>NZ_LT985745.1 GCF_900289175.1 Paenibacillus faecalis
TTATTACGACTTTAGTCAGTTGAGCACGCGATAGCGTGCGAAACATAAAACCACCCGCTATGCGGGTGGAGGGATCGAGGGTTTGACCAATAAGACCATCCCGATAAAATTGAGATGTTCAGGCTCAATTGAAAGGAATGGTCTTAGATGGCAAACAAGAGCTATAGTTTAGCTCATACTAAGTGGATGTGCAAATACCACATAGTGTTCACCCCGAAGTATAGACGGAAAGAGATCTATAATCAAGTGAGGAAAGACTTGATCGAAATCATCAAACGTTTATGTAAATACAAGGGGGTGGAGATCATAGAAGGTCACATGATGCCCGATCATGTACATATGTTAGTAGCGATTCCTCCAAAAATCTCGGTATCATCATTTATGGGATATCTGAAGGGAAAAAGCGCCCTAATGATATTCGAGAAGCATGCCAATTTGAAGTATAAATACGGAAATCGAAAATTTTGGGCGGAGGGATACTACGTTAGCACAGTGGGCTTAAATGAAGCAACCGTCGCTAAATATATTCGTGAACAAGAAGCACATGACCAAGCAGTCGATAAACTGAGTGTGAAAGAGTACGAAGATCCATTCAGCGGAAACCGTAGCAAGAGGGAGTAAACCAGTTTAACTGGTAAGTGAAAGTGACAATTACACTGAGCCTGAACAATTTTATGGTCAGGCTAGCGTCTTTAGGCGTAGTTTGGCAACAGGGGGTTATACCCCAAGAGCAAACCACCCGTTGGATGAACTGCACCCCAATTGTTAGACACCATCTAACATTGGAGGTGCAGTTTTTTATGGCTAAGTTTAGTTCAGACGAAAAATTACAAGCAGTTATCCGTTATCAAAATGGATCGGAAAGCTTGAAATCAATTGCTAAGTCCATAGGACTCCATCACTCCGTTCTATTACATTGGATTAAACTATTTGAGCATCATGGTGAAGAAGTTTTTAAAAAGCGCTATACACCGTATTCCGTACAGGATAAACTAGACATACTTAATCATATGAATGAATATGGGTTGTCTGTTAGAGAAACGGCTGCGGTATTTAATATTGCAAGTCATAGTACCATTTTAAGCTGGCAAAGAAGCTTAGAATTACGAGGAATAGACGCCCTACAACCAAAGGAAAAGGGGCGTCCCTCCATGAAAAAGGATTCAAAAGAACAGAAGAATCAAACGTTAGCAGAAGGGTCCGTTGAGGCTTTACAAGCAGAGGTAGAGCGTTTGCGTATGGAGAATGCGTATTTAAAAAAGTTGAATGCCTTAGTTCAAAACAAGGAAAAATCACCAAAAAAGACAAAGCCCAAGTCGTCTATGAACTAAGGAACGAATTCTCGGTGAAAGCACTCCTACAGTTAGCGGATATCCCTCGAAGCACGTATTATTACATGGTAAAAACGTTCAGTATGCCTGACAAAGATGCTAAGTTAAAAGACGTTATTCAAGCGATTTACAAGGAGCACCAAGGGCGCTACGGCTATCGTCGTATTCGAGATGAGCTAGTGAATCGTGGACACCATGTTAATCATAAGAAAGTGCAGCGCTTGATGAAGGTATTGGG
>NZ_LT985747.1:0-371975 GCF_900289175.1 Paenibacillus faecalis
AGGCTGGGCACTCTAAGGTGACTGCCGGTGACAAACCGGAGGAAGGTGGGGATGACGTCAAATCATCATGCCCCTTATGCCCTGGGCTACACACGTACTACAATGGCTGGTACAACGGGAAGCGAAGCCGTGAGGTGGAGCCAATCCTAAAAAGCCAGTCTCAGTTCGGATTGCAGGCTGCAACTCGCCTGCATGAAGTCGGAATTGCTAGTAATCGCGGATCAGCATGCCGCGGTGAATACGTTCCCGGGTCTTGTACACACCGCCCGTCNTTCCAAACGATTAAGGCGTGCAACTTATTTGGCAGTAACCTGTGGTCTACGAGGAGATCTAAATCTCCGTATCAGAGAGTACTATGACAAGAAAAAAAGTGAAGGGAAGCCCCATAAAGTAGCTGTGATTGCTTGCGCTAACAAGTTATTACATCACATCTACGCTATGCTCAAGAAAAGGCAACCCTACACTTTATAATCCTTGCAAGCCATAAACTTCCATTTTTGTGGAGGTTTATTTCGTATGCTTTTTTAGTATAGCAAATTTCTTTCGTTTCCAATAGCTTGACTTGACAAACCATTAGCTGGTTTTTTGTATTTTAATATAAACATCTTGAAGACGATAGTAAAAACTTTTTATGATAAGCATCTGTTAATCTGTCCCAGGAGTGATGTAAAATCAGGAATATGCCATTTTTCAAAACTATATTGAATGTAAAGGAGATCACGGGTTATGCTCCACCATCAAGAATATTCAAAATCTGTACCCACTCGAAGCACTTTAAATTTGAAAGCTGACTGTGAGCGTTGCTTCGGTTTATGCTGTGTGGCCCTTCCCTACTCTGCTTCCGCAGATTTCGCAACAGATAAAGATGCCGGAGTGCCTTGCTCACACCTTCAAACGAACTTTCGCTGCGGCGTTCACGATCGTTTGAAACAACTAGGCTATCGCGGCTGTACGGTATATGATTGCTTTGGAGCAGGGCAGCAGGTTTCCCAAAACACCTTCAATGAACAAAGCTGGCGGCAAACACCCGAGACAGCGAAGCAAATGTTCGAAGTGTTTCCGATCATGCGACAGCTTTATGAAATGCTATGGTATTTATCAGAAGCATTAACGTTAGAACCCGCCTGTTCACTTCATACCGATATTCAAATAGCTCTTGATGAGACGATGCATCTGACAAATCTTGACCCGGACTCTCTCATCCAACTGGATGTGGCAGCACACCGTGCACATATCAACCCGCTTCTTCTGCAAGTAAGTGAGCTTGTAAGAAATGAAGGCTCTGGCAGGGATAAAGTTCCGTCCCTACATCGCAAGACGCTTGGGCGAGGTGCTGATCTGATCGGTGCGAAACTTAAAGGTGCTAACCTAAGATATGCCAATCTAAGAGGCGCTTATCTTATCGCTGCTGATCTCAGAGATGCCGACTTAAGAGGCGCCGATGTGATCGGAGCTGACTTTCGAGATGCAGATTTAAGCGGAGCTGATCTTACAGAGAGTATATTTCTCACCCAACTACAGCTCAACGCAGCCAAAGGCAGCGAAAGCACGAAGCTGCCGCCGTCCCTAGTTCACCCGATGCATTGGATTGTAAATTGCAGTTAACTACATTAACATGGAATAATTCCAGTGGCGAGCAATTCGAAAAAATGTTATATACTGTTATTTCAATCCTTTGTAAATCAGTCTTATGACTTGAAAAGCGATATAGCCAAGTATACCACCGCTTACATTCAGGATCAGGTCATCCACATCAAATGTGCCCATTGAAAATAATACCTGCGAGCATTCCAGAGCCAAGCTTATGCCAAAAGAGCTTATAACAGCAACGATAAATTTGTATTTGGTCAGCAAGCTAACAAAAATCCCGTTAGGGACAAATATGACAATGTTCCCAATTAAATTCATAAAAGTGTGCTTGCTTGAAAGATTGTGCAAACTTCGCTTAATGGTTTTAAAAGCGGTAAGATTACCGGATTGCAGTCGATGCTGCACATATTCCGGATTCTCAACCGCTTTTTGCAGTTGCTGCCAAAGGAATGAAACATCGACCGGAGCATACTTAAACAAAATCACCCGAAGCAGCACATATAAATAAAGGACGAACAGCATCAGTATGATGATCTTATTCCATGACTTCAACGTCTTCGCCCTCATTTTGATGGATCGTAACGATCACCCCATCTACATTATTTCCAGATAATTCATACTGATGCTGAGCCGGCACTTCAATCGTCATATGATCCGAAACGGGCACGAACGAAATTTGATAGTTCTGACCGTCTATTGTTGCAGTATAGTTTCCTTGTTCCTTCAAAAAGTCCAAATACTCCTCTAATGTTAAATTCTTGTCATCCATGATCTTGCTGTGCGGCAAACCTACATATCTAAAATGCCAAGGCTCATACATAATACCTGTAATATCTGTTTTGTCCTCAGGATATCTCAATATAAAACCATATTCCGATGCATGCTCTTGTAACCAAGCGCCCTCAGGAGCTGTGCTGATCGATTCTAAAGTCGATCCGATATCAAGGGCAAAACCGATATTATGTTCACTGTAGCCCGGAGGCAAAGCATACTCCCCGCCTTTTTCCTCATAAAGCTTTTCTTGTTCGGATTCATCTCGGTATCCACTGCTAATCATAAAATGACTGACGCCATCCTTGTCAGCATCCTGAATCATCTCGCCAAAAATTTGGGCTATATTTGTCGATAATTGTATGGTGTTATCAAGCAAGCCATAGCCTTGTGTCAGCTCATTATTCTCATATAAATAAACAATATCAGCTGGAATCGCATCCGGATGAATGGGATACTCTTTATTGACCAGTACCAGATTCCCTTTATGCACCTGTTCTTTAGGAATTGTGACTGTATTATACATATCTTTAGAAGTGGATTCTGAAGCTTGATCCACGTTGTTTTCCTGAGCGTTCATGTTCACGTTTTGCGCTGGCAAAACGGATTCACAACCTACTAATAATAACAGTGATAAACTTACCAACCACTTCTTCAACTTTGCCATCTCCTTAACCTTTGTGCTTCTAGGATAGTAGAAAAAACTTAACAATAAGTATGGGAAAGTTAAAGTTTTTCTTAAGATTTTATCTTTACCAGAGCATAGCCTGTCCGCATCGCACAGATCACTTCTTCAATTTTCACAGCATAACATCCATTTTACAGCGATTACGCATCACAAGCAAAGCAAATATAATTAAAAAGAAACGCCTTCTGTCTCCTGGTTATGGAGAATGAAAAGCGTTCTTTGCATCATCTTTAATAATTGATTTTTAAAATCTAAAATAGGACATTAATGGCATAATTGCCTTGATCACATTCATTCCTACTTGGATATGCGGCATAACCTGACCGAAGAATTCAAACAAACTAGGCCTTTTGAACTCGTTCGCCGCTCCTCCAGAGGCTTGTGCATTGCTCGCAGCTAGCGCAGCATTAGCAGGGGGTACAGTATTAGCAACGGGAGCATTGTTTACAGTCGGTGCATTATTTACAGTGGGTGTATTATTCCCGACTAGCGGACTATAAAATCCAAAAAACGGATCAAATAAGCCTGATATCCGTGCCTTGTCTCTGTTCTTGGTTATGGAAACCGGCAATTTCTTAACAGGCCGCCAGCCGGATAAAGTAACTTTATTTTTTTCAATACCGTTCATCATTCCAACGACATAGCTTCCATCTTTCAAAACAACTAGAACCGGTTTTCCCAGCCGTTGGGATTGAGCTGAATTTCTCCGATTCTTTTTTCGTTTTGAAGGCATCTACTCACCTCACTTTTCACTTTCTTATATATCATTTTATTCATCCCCCGTTCGTTTTCTTGGGTATTTGGGATATTAACAAAAAAAAGAACCCGCAATCATCTGCGAGTTCTCTTCTAACAAGCCTATAATATTAAACCAATTGATGTGTAAGCTGTGCTGCAGCTTCCTTTACTTTGGCCAGACCTTCGTTAATAATCTCATCCTTACGATCTGGGAAGGCATTATGGCCTTCAATAACAACTTCGTTAATGACTTCCATACCGAATACACCGCTAACGATATTACGGATATAAGTTGATGCCATTTCCAAAGGCGCAGCTTCCGGTGTCGAATAAATTCCACCGCGAGCGGAAAGAAGAATTACCTTCTTGTCGTTCATCAGGCTTACCAACTGACCCTGCTCATTGTATTTAAAGGAGAAACCTGCTTGATAAACATAGTCAATAAACGTTTGCAGCTTCGCTGGAATCGTCATATTCCACAATGGGAATGCGAAGACAACAACATCAGCAGCAGCGAAAGCATCCATTGCCTTTTGTTTTGCTGTCAAAATACGAGATTCCACATCCGTTAATTCCTCACCTGCTTGCACTTTTGCAAAAGCACTGAACAGATCTTGTCCGAAGTAAGGCATATCTTCTTCAAAAACATCAAAAACCGTTACATTTTGACCCTTTACTTCTTCCATAAAAGTTTCGTACATTTTACTGGATACCGCTTCAGAAGCCGGGCGGTTATTGGCTTTTACTACTAAAATATTCATGCGTATAATTTCTCCCATCTCTCTATGTTAATCTTGTGAGTTATTTCACTCACTGACAATAGTATAGCATCTTAACCTTGCTTAGTCACTTATAATTTACCATCAACATGATGATATTTCATACAAGTTCGAATTTTTGTCATAAAGAAAGCTTCGAAAACATATTTACTTCATATTATTTATCAAAATACACTTGACAAAATCAAGAAACACGATGCTGAATCATTCTGGTTTAGCCATACCAATACTTCCTTTCTATGCAAAAAAGCAGAACCACGGTGATTGACGAAAACTAAATGTAAACAAAATTGGCGTTCAAGACATCCTTCAGCTACCTGAATGTCATGAACGCCATACTTTTTACTTCAATGTCTTACTTGGATCAGAGAATCATCATTCTACATGAGCACGATAAGCTTCCCCTGTAAGCAGCTTAGCCAGCTCTTCCTCCAGATCGCCTGCTACTTCGACTTCAACAATCCATCCACCATCATACGGTTCACTGTTCACCAGCTCCGGCTGATCTTCAAGATTCTCGTTTAGCTTCGTTATTTTTCCGGATACCGGACAATAAAGCTCAGATACCGTCTTTACCGATTCAATCGATCCGATGCTGTCCCCGGCAGACACTTCAGAATCAATCTCTGGCAGTTCTACAAAAACAATGTCCCCCAGCTGGTTTTGCGCATGATCTGTAATTCCGATTCGAACGATATTTCCTTCCACCTTCAGTACCCACTCATGATCTTCACTATAAACCAATTGCTCTCTGATTTCACTCATTTGAAGTCCCTCTTTTCTTCAATAGTGCTAAAACTTAAACATTTTTGTTTAGAATCTTAGAATCAAAAAAAACAGGAAAAGACTCTCGCCTCTTCTCTGTCCTTGGTACCTGAGAGTTTATGAAAGACCATCCCTTTTCCATGGCCCTTCTTTCCCCTTTGGTGGCTTACGCTCTCTCCAGAGTTGCGTCAGATAGCGGTACGTTTACCTGAGAGATTACCCGTTAACCGGCTGGTTTAACGAATTGCTCCTTCGGTGCCGTGAACCCGTGTTCAGGGTCCGCAGTCTCTCCCGTCCATCCTCATTCGCATTATGTAGTTCGGTTGATTTCTCCCACAGGATATAGCACTTATCCGTTCATGTCAATATAGCTGACAAAAAAACTTCTTTTCACTTAACTTAAGGTTGACACCCTATAGAGAAGGACGGCTATAATGAGATGAGCAGTGTAAACGGATTCATCATCATGAATGAAGCAACAACTGAATAAGCGGATGAACGTATTGGGAGAGATTACCCTCTATGATGGGTAACGCCGAAGGAGTAAGCCGATAGTTCGGTGAATCTCTCAGGCAAAAGGACCTTTACCGGACGCATCTCTGGAGAGCATCCTGATCATTTTCAGGATCACCCAAGGGGAAACTCACACGCGCTACATTCGTTGACTACAGATTTTGTGTAGAGGTAACTCTCAGGTACAAAGGACAGGGGAGAAGGATCATGTGCATGCAAAACTTGCTTTGCTTGTACATTATTCTTTTTGTTGTCCTTTTTTTGTGTCTATCCCATTTCACGAGAAAGAGGTGCTTAAGTATGAGTACATTAAAGCGTACCCCGCTTTACCCGTTTTATTCCGATTTCCCTTCTGTTCGATGCATTGATTTCGGCGGCTGGGAAATGCCCGTACAGTTTCATGGAATTGTTCGAGAACACGAGGCTGTGCGCAAGCAAGCCGGTCTCTTTGACGTTTCGCATATGGGTGAATTTCTGGTGACTGGTCCGAGCGCCGAGTCCTTTTTACAACAAACCGTCACGAATGATGTGTCCCGACTATCCGTTGGCCAGGCCCAATATGCGTTCATGTGCAATGAAAACGGTGGTACCATAGATGATCTCTTGATCTACAAACTTTCGGAAGACCGATTCATGCTAGTCGTGAATGCATCCAACATCGATAAAGATTTTCGGTGGCTCGAAAGCCATTTGATCGATGGGGTTGACCTGAAGGACATCTCCGCAGAAACGGCACTGATTGCCCTGCAAGGACCCGAAGCCGAGGCGATTCTGTCAAAGGTGATGAGCGAACCTGTTCAGTCTTTGTCCCCCTTTCATTTTATTCAAGATGCCAATGTAAGCGGTTCTTCCGCACTGGTCTCCAGAACCGGATATACGGGGGAAGATGGCTTCGAAATTTATTGTACAGCTGAAGCCGCTCCGGCTATATGGAAGGGACTGCTTGCTGCCGGTGAGCCAAATGGTCTGATTCCAGCTGGGCTTGGCGCGCGCGATACGCTTCGCTTCGAAGCAAAACTCGCACTGTACGGCAACGAGCTGTCTGAAACGATTACTCCGCTTGAAGCGGGACTCGGCTTTTTCGTCAAGCTGGATAAAGGTGACTTTATCGGGCGAGATGCGCTAGCCAAGCAAAAGAGCGAAGGTGTAGAGCGCAAAATTGTAGGACTTGAGATGATAGACCGCGGAATTCCACGCTCTCACTACCCGGTATATGCAGGGGATTCTCTGATTGGGGAAATTACAAGCGGTACGCAGTCTCCGACATTAAAACGAAACTTTGGGCTTGCGCTGATCGACAGCAAATATGCGGCTGTGGGCACGGAAGTTTCAATAGAAGTTCGCGGCAAACGATTGAAAGCAACCGTCGTCAAAACACCATTTTATAAAAAAGGAGCAACCTTATGATGAAGCATCGTTACTTGCCAATGACGGAACAAGATCAGGCTGAAATGCTTGCTACCATAGGCGCTGAATCGATTGAGGATCTGTTTGCGGATATCCCTGAAGAAATCCGTTACAACGGAGTTCTGCCGATGTCCAAAAGGCTTAGTGAGCCGGAGCTGTTAAAGTTTATGCATGAGCTTGCTGCCCGTAATGCTGATTTTGAACGATACACAAGCTTTTTGGGCGCGGGGCTTTATGATCATCATATCCCCGTGGTCATTAACCACGTGATTTCACGCTCCGAATTTTATACAGCTTATACACCTTATCAGGCCGAAATCAGTCAGGGAGAGCTTCAGGCAATCTTTGAGTTTCAGTCTTACATTTGTGAGCTGACCGGAATGAAAGTGGCTAATGCCAGTATGTACGATGGATCTACGGCTCTGGCTGAAGCCGCAGCGCTTGCATCAGGAGCTACCAAGCGTAAAAAAATCGTCGTCTCCCGAACAGTTCATCCGGAAGCGCGGGAAATCCTTCATACATCCGCTCGCGGGCTTGGCCTGGAGGTTGTAGAAATCGGCTTTCATAATGGAGTAACGGATATGGAAGCCTTGTCATCTGCTATAACGGATGATACAGCTGCTGTCCTTATTCAGTCTCCGAATTTCTTCGGTTGCATCGAGGACATCAGAGCGATCGAACCGTTAGTTCATGCGCAAAAGTCACTTCTTGTACTTAGTGTGAACCCCCTGTCCCTTGGATTGCTCGAATCACCTGGCGAACTTGGAGCGGATATCGTTGTCGGCGATGCCCAGCCTCTAGGCATTCCAGCTTCACTTGGTGGTCCGACCTGCGGATTCTTTGCCGTATCAGAGCCGCTCATGCGCCGTATTCCTGGCCGAATCGTCGGTCAGACCATTGACAAGGAAGGCAAGCGGGGATTTGTTCTTACACTTCAAGCCCGCGAGCAGCATATAAGACGCGAAAAAGCTACATCGAACATTTGCTCAAACCAGGCGCTGCTTGCGCTTTGCGCCTCTGTCTATATGTCTACCCTTGGCAAAATGGGAATGCAGGAGGTCGCATTGCTTAATGTCCAAAAATCACATTATGCCTCCGAACGCATCACTAAGGGATCAACCTTATCGCTGGAATTTACATCTCCATTCTTTAACGAATTTATTGTAAAACTGCCGGACGGCGCTGATATTAAAGATTTAAACGCGAAGCTGATAAAGGCTGGTTATATAGGCGGCTATGATCTGGGACTCGTTTATCCAGAGCTGCAAGGCCGCATGCTGATTGCCGTTACCGAACGGCGGACAAAAGAGGAAATAGACCGATTTATCGACGAATTGGAGGCGATCATATGAAACCGGAAAAAGCGCTCATCTTTGAACTAAGCAAACCCGGCCGCGTAGCCTATTCATTACCGGATTGTGATGTGCCAGAAACGGATGTGTCAGAATGGATTCCAAAGAGTATGCTGCGCAGCAAACCGGCAGAGCTCCCGGAAGTATTCGAAGTTGATGTCATTCGCCATTACACGGAATTGTCCCGCCGAAACTTCGGCATCGATAACGGCTTTTATCCGCTTGGTTCCTGCACGATGAAATATAATCCGAAAATCAATGAGGATGTGGCCCGTTTTCCGGGCTTTGCCAAAATTCATCCGTATCAGCCAGAGGAAAGCATTCAAGGCGCTCTTGAAATGCTTTATACCCTGCAGAATGATCTCGCCGCGTTAACCGGAATGGATCAAGTTACACTTCAGCCGGCGGCTGGCGCTCACGGAGAATGGACCGGACTGATGCTGATCCGTGCCTATCATGAGAGCCGCGGTGAGCACCGGACCAAAGTGATTGTTCCGGACTCTTCACACGGAACGAATCCGGCAAGCGCTACCGTAGCAGGATATGATACGATAACGATTCAATCGAATGAACGGGGTATGGTTGATCTGGATGCTCTCCGGGCCGTTGTCGGAAGCGATACAGCGGCGCTGATGTTAACCAACCCAAGTACGCTCGGTTTATTTGAAGAGGAGATCGTGGAGATTGCCGAGATTGTGCATGAAGCAGGCGGACTTCTCTATTATGACGGTGCAAATTCCAATGCAATTATGGGTATTACGCGCCCAGGAGATATGGGGTTTGACGTCGTTCACCTTAATCTGCACAAGACGATGAGCACGCCGCATGGCGGTGGCGGTCCAGGCTCTGGTCCTGTCGGGGTGAAGGATCTATTAGTCCCGTTCCTTCCTAAACCGATCGTCTCCAAACGTGAAGATGGAACATTCTTCTGGGATTACGACCGCCCACAATCGATCGGGCGTGTCAAAGCTTTCTACGGCAACTTCGGCATTCTCGTTCGTGCTTACGCATACATCCGAAGTTATGGACCGGAAGGACTTCGCCGGGTATCCGAGCTTGCCGTCCTTAACGCCAACTATATGATGCATAAGCTGGCACCTTATTATGAAGTCGCTTATCCGGGTCTTTGCAAACATGAATTCGTATTGTCCGGCAAAAAACTGAAACAATACGGTGTACGTACCCTCGACGTTGCGAAACGACTGCTCGATTTTGGCTACCATCCACCAACGATCTACTTCCCGCTTAATGTGGAAGAATGTATTATGATCGAGCCGACTGAAACGGAAAGCAAGGAAACACTTGACGGCTTTATCGACGCAATGATTCAAATTGCAAAAGAAGCTGAAACAAACCCGGAGCTTGTCATCAATGCCCCACATACAACCGTGGTGAAGCGTCTTGACGAAACCACGGCTGCACGCAAGCCAGTCTTGAACTGTTCTTGCAGTTAAATTGCACAGCAAAGCAGGCCACCAATCTGAACTGCACCCCAATTGTTAGACACACTCTAACAGTTGGAGGTGCAGTTTTTTTATGACTAAATTTACGAAAGATAGTAAATTGGCGATAATTCAAGGGTATGACCCTGATCTTATATCGCAGACGGAATACGCAAATCAAATGGGCGTTACTAAGTCCCAATTCCAATATTGGTTGAAGCTCTATGAGATGCATGGTCAGTCAGCCTTTATTAACGGCTATACAAATTATCCGGCAAGCTTTAAACTGGACGTACTCAATCATATGGCTCAATCAGACGCTTCTCTCATGGATACCGCTGCTCTGTTCAACCTTCCGGACTTCTCCATGTTGTATTCCTGGCAGAAAAAGATGGAGACAGGCGGTCTAGAAGCCCTTGAGCCAAAAAAGAAGGGGCGTCCATCCATGAAGAAAGATTCCAATTCGTCTATCAAACGATCCGTAGTTGAAGGGTCTGACGAAGCACTTAAAGAACGTATCAAGCAGCTTGAAATGGAAAATGAGTATCTAAAAAAGTTGAATGCCTTAGTTCGAAACAAGGAAAAATCACCAAACAAGACAAAGCACAAGTCGTCTGGGAACTGAGGCATAAATATCCGGTGATGGCACTCGTACAGCTGGCTGGTATCCCGCGCAGCACCTATTACAACCTTATAGCACGTATAAATCAACCAGATTTGAATACCGATTTGGAAGCTGAAATTCAGTCAATTTACGCGGAACATGAGGGGCGTTACGGATATCGCCGTATTCGTGATGAACTGGTAACCCGTGGATGGAAAGTAAACCATAAGAAGGTTCAGCGGCTCATGAAAAAGCTAGGCATTAAATGCCTAGTCCGCATGAAAAAGTATAAGTCGTATAAAGGGACAGTGGGCAAGATTGCACCGAATCATCTGGACCGCCAGTTCACGGCGGAGGCGCCAAATGAGAAATGGGTGACGGACATCACGGAGTTTAAGTTGTTTGGAGAAAAGCTGTATCTATCACCCATTTTGGACTTATTCAACGGGGAGATTATCACCTATACCATTGGTTCACGACCAACATATTCTCTGGTATCTGAAATGCTGGATGCAGGACTGAAGCGTCTGCCGGAAGAGCACCATCTTCTTCTTCATTCAGATCAAGGATGGCATTACCAAATGAAGCCGTATCGCCATGCGCTTAAGTCCAGAGGCATTCTCCAAAGCATGTCACGAAAAGGGAATTGTTACGATAATGCCGTCATAGAGAATTTCTTCGGTATTCTCAAGTCGGAGTTTCTGTACTGTAAAGAGTTTGAAAATGTCGAACATTTCAAGAAAGAACTGAAAAAATATATTGAATACTACAATACTAAACGGTTGAAGGCAAAATTCAAAATGAGTCCGGTACAGTACCGAACTCATTTTGAGAAAGCTGCCTGATGAAATAACCGTGTCTAACTTTTGGGGGTCACTTCAATCATGGGCGGCCTGCTATTTTTTATATGAATCGCTTTTCCAGAGGATATCCTCCTAAAAAAACTTCCGGAAACACGACCAGCTCTGCCCCCTGCTTTCGCTGCGTCTCTCGTATGTTCAACGATCTTGCTCATTGCTGATACGGCTAAATAGATCATCCAATCTTCTCAAAAAAAGATCACCGTTCATTAATTTGATAGACTTTTGTCAAATATATGATGAAATTCAGACATGACCACAAAATAAATAATGCTATGATAAAAATCACAGCACAACTTAGATCGATATCCAAACAGAAAGGGTGAAAAACGTGTGGAAACCTGATCGTAATAGCAAACAGCCCCTCTATCAGCAAATCGCGGATGATCTCGAACAAAGAATATCTTACGGGGAGTTTCCACCCGGAAGTTTGCTTCCTTCCGAAAGAAAATTGGCAGAACAATTGAAGGTAAATCGAAGCACTGTCGTTCTGGCATACGCAGAACTGCGGTCGCTTGGAATCATTGAAAGCAGATCCGGAAGCGGTACACGAGTTAGTCAGACGAAATGGGGAGCCACACCAAAGCATACTCCCAATTGGCATCGTTATGCGGAAGGCGGCAACTTTTTGCCGAACTTGCCCTTTTTACGCCGTATTCGAACAGCTCTCGAACAAGATCCATCGATTATAGATTTTGCCAGCGGTGAGTTATCCGGTGACTTGGCGCCTATTGATGAAATCAACGCTATTATGAATGAGAAACAATATACAACTTATTTTGGCTATGACAATCCGCAAGGATATATTCCTCTAAGGCAGGAACTGGTTTCATTTCTTAAAAAATACCGTGGTATCCATACGAATGAATCGTCAATTCTGATTACATCCGGTTCGCAGCAATCTCTATACTTGATAACCCAGTGTCTGTTATCTCCTGGAGATGCTGTTGCCATCGAAGACCCATCCTATACGTATTCTTTACCTATGTTCCAGTCAGCCGGTCTGCGCTTGTTCAGACTTCCTGTAGACAGGCAAGGTTTACAGCCAGAAGACATACGTGCTCTATATAAAAAACATAAAATCAAGATGGTGTTTATCAATCCAAACTTCCAAAACCCGACAGGTACTTTGCTGGCCCAAGAGAAAAAGAAACAATTGCTTGATATTGCAAGCGAGCTGGGACTGCCGATCGTAGAGGATGACCCTTTTAGCTTAACCGCTTACAAACATACACCGCCATTACCGTTAAAATCAGCGGATACACTCGGCTCCGTACTGTACATCGGATCTTTCTCTAAAATTGCTGCATCGGGCTTGCGTGTAGGATGGATGGTAGCTCCTCACTCCGTTGTGGAGCGACTGGCTGATGCCAGACAGCAAATGGACTTTGGGCTTAGTGTTATCCCGCAAAAGGTTGCTTCAAAATTTCTGAGCTCATCGTATTTTGATCCTCATATGGATCGGCTGCGTATAAACCTCCTTTACAAGCGGGATTTATTTATTGAAGCACTGCAAAAAGAACTGCCTGATCTGGTACAGTTTCAAATTCCTGATGGAGGATTACATCTATGGTGCAAAATTGTACCTGAAGTCAATGACAGCAAGCTGCTGGATGCGGCTATTCAAAAAGGCGTTATTTTTGTACCCGGTAGTGTCTATGGCTCACTCTCCGGTTACGTAAGGTTCACATATGCTCGTGCAAAAACAGAAGACATTCAGAGGGGTGTCGCCAAATTTGCCGAGGCGCTTCGATCCCTTTTAAATACGACTGAGCAGACATAGGCGGTTACTTTTTCGTGCTCGTACAATTTGAATTTGATATACTTCTTGATTTGAATAAAAGGTGCATGAAAAGATTCCAATTAAATTGAAATTCTTTCCCATGCACCTTTATTTGGCGACTCCATCGCTATGACCGAATGCAATAATTCGTATACATGTCACCATCCGATTTTGTTGATAAACATCACATTTCTAGCGTTTCTATCTACAATCCCTGCAGTGCCCCTTCACTTCCGTATCTTCCCTTCCATACCCGAATAGACAAAGCGGTCAGTAAGCTAAACAAAAAGGTAGCAAGCATATTATGAAAAAGACTGGTAAACAGATAAGCATCTGGCTGATTCATAGCAAAAGTGAGCCATGCCCCGCTAAAGATTTGTGCCAATACAATAAAGAACAAAACCTCTACCGAAAATGTAAGCTCCGAGTTATTGCTTGTCCCTTCGTATCGACGGACCATGACAACTAATGCAATAGCCAAAACCAGGAGCAGTGCAGCAGCTACCCGATGAATGAAGACGATGCCCGATGCTCCGCTCAGCTCAGGAATGACTTGTCCGTTGCAAAGCGGCCACCCTTCACAACCGGCATCTGACTCCGTATGACGAATGTATGCTCCCAGATAAATAACGATAAGGCTGTAGACCCAGGTTCCCCATACAAGAGCTCTGATGTGCATCGGAATCGGAGCTTTATGAATGTCTGCTGCTGCTGTTCGGGCCTGATGCATCCATACGATAAGCATCATGCTGCTGGCCACTGCAAGCAGTGATATCCCAAAATGCAGGGCCATGACAGCCGGCTGCTGAGGCCACATAACATTTGCCGCTCCCATCAAGGCTTGAACGATTGTGAAGAACAACGTTCCGCCAGCATAATACAACGCTTCCTTATGTGACTTGTAATACCGCCACGTTGCAATGAAGGTGGCAAGTACAAGCAATCCGACGATTCCTGTTATCATACGATGAGAATATTCGATCATGGATTCCAGCGTATATGCAGGAACAAATTTCCCGTTACATAATGGCCAATCATCACCGCACCCGCGGCCCGATCCTGTTTTCGTAACAATCGCGCCTGCGAGCAATACAAAGAACATACCGATGAATGAAGACCACGCCAACAGGCGATAACGTAATGAGAAAAACATACAATCCACCTCTTCTGTCTACTTAAATGCCTGGTAAGTTTATTGTTTATTTCAGTTCCAATGAACGTTTTAAAGGCTACATTAATGAATCATAAAGATTTACATTTCATTCGTAACCATCCATTATTTATTTTCTCTGCCCATCCGGTAACTTTGTTTTCCTTCAATGAATCAGACCGACTCTCTCTCCTCATACCGAAACAAAAAGCCCCGTCAATTATCAGTTCTCTAAACCGATAATTGGCGGGGTCAAGTAGCATATCATTTATTTTTATTTATAGATCACCCAGATTAAAATAAAGGCAGCCAAAGAAAACAGATACATAACACTTAGCTTGGTAATATTTGCTTTCGTCTTTCGTTCGTAGTTGGGGTTTGCTCGTTTATTCTCTTGAGAAAGACCTACAAGCAACGTACCTACACCTCCAATTAATGCAAGTGTAATAACGATAATGTACAAGACCATCACGAACAACCCCCACAAAATTTATCATTCGTAATTCACAAGGTCAACCCTGACCGTAAGAGTCACTGATGAAGTGACTTCAAGAACCATATCAATATAACTATAATAAAAATGGCAGTGAACGTAACCATCCAATTTGTAATTTCCCCAGCCATCCACTTTATCCCGCCGATAAAGCGCAAATGGCTGCGAACATGATCGGCACTGCCATGATGAATGTAAATTCCGACGTCACTGTAACAACAGAAAAAAGCTCCACAGGCAGATCACCTGTGGAGCTTAACGATTGACTTTATTCATTAACTCTTTTCGGAAGCGGCGTAAACAGCAGGTTAATCGGCAGATTGCTGCCTGGCGCTGCAGTTAACATAATTTCAACCTTCTGTTCAAATCCGCCCGTTCGATACAACACGGACTGTTCATCAGGTCTAACCTGACCTAACGAATAAATAGGGATGATATCTCCATTAACAGTAGCATACCCGGAATATTTACCACCGCGCGGATTAAAGGAAATCAGCGTATTCGGAGCTACCTTATCTAGGGTAATTTTGTAAAGCACACCGAAATTGCCGGCATTGGATGTTGGCTCATTATACATCGGGTCGATCCCGTCCAAATTCGGATCATCCGCATTGTCCCCCAGAATAAGCCGCTGCGGCTCTCCACCTACCAGCTCTGAGTATTGAATAATACGAGTGGAGTTCGGATAGGTTCCCCGGTTGTGTACTCCATCGCTATCCAATAGAGGCAGCTTGTCTATGACACTTAACGGATCGGATTTTTCGTCGATCATAATCACATCAAACTGAACAGGCAAATCGCTATACAGGTCCGCAAATAGAGAAATAACATCTCCTTTTTTCATTCTTTGCTTGTTGAGTTCTGTCATAACGAGTTTTTGTTCACCCGGCTTCAGAGTAATCGATGATTGCTTGGAACCATCCTGCATGGATTGGAAGTAATTCAGTACGGATTTTTTTCCCGCCGCTGTTGCGATGTAGGAAGGTCCGGCAAACCCTAAGTAGTCTGTTCTTAAGGTGACTGGAGCATCATTCTTGTTTGTAGCTACCACGTACATTTTCACATTTTTATTGAGATTGTTAACATGATGAATCATAAAACGCATATCACCGACTGCGGTTTCGCGATACACAATGCCCTCGCTGTTTACCGTTTCCGGACTGTTGCTTCGGACCAAAGTGCTAGGCTCGTCATGGAACGTATAGTTGATCTTTGGTCTGGAAGGAACGTCAGAGCTGTTAAACGTAAATTTCTCACCTGCCGGTACAAAGAGCTGGTTGAAATCATCCTCCGAATAGAGCGACTCATCTGTAATATTAACAGTGACTTCATGAGTGGAACTTAACCCCTGGTTGTCGGTTACAGTTAACTGAATGGTTTTGGGACCTGGCGTAAAAAAGGCAAGCTCCTTGTTCTCCCATTTTCTAGTCTTGATCTCACCATCATCGGTGCTCTTATCGGTGTATGTAATATATTCACCCATCTTATACTCATACTTGTCCGTAGAGAAGGAAGCCACCGGAGGCTGGTTTGGCTGGATGACGGTTATCTTTTGTGTATACGGATCACTCCACGAACCGCTTGAATCCTGAACCGAATAGCTGATTATGTATTCTCCCGGAGTATCGAATATTTCTTGCTTTCCTTCCCAACGCTCATCGATAATAGGCAGTCCTGATGGAGACTCTGCTTCAGTCTTGTATGTAACGACTGTTTCGCCGGCAAAAATTTCTTTAGGCTCAACTGTAAATTTGGCCGTTGGTTTGATCTCCAGATTCATCATAATCCGCTTGCCTTTATTGTCTACTTTGTATGAAATATCCAAAGCCTGTGTGATCGCTGTTAAAGGAACCATGAACGTATTTTTAGTCTGGTAGGAGGTTCCCTTCATCGGCTTTGTTACACCGTTAACTTTATAATTGCTGCTGTTTGTTTTGAATCGAAGCTCATCGCTGCCTTTCGTTATAATCGTTTCCTTTGTTTTCTTGTCATAAGTAACCTTAAAACCAACACGGTCTACAAGTGCTCGAATCGGAACGTAGGAAACTCCCTTCTTAACTTGCATTGGCTGAGGAGCATAGTATACTTTGCCGCCTTGTTCCATTTTGTTGCTGTTAAAGTGAAGTATAAGTTCATTCATCTCAGATGATTGCGGTACTGCTGGCTGATCTTTGTCTTCAGTTGCGGTTTCATTCGTCTCTTCTGTGTCCTCGTTATTGGAATTCTGAGAGGCTTGATCCTCAAGTTCCTCAGTTTCCGGCTGCTTGGCATCCGAAACAGCTTCATCTTTTCCAACCTGTGTATTTGCTTCATTCATATTCTGAGGTTCTTCTGGTGCTTTAACTTCCTCAGCTTTCAGAGCTTTCTGATTCGATTCCACCGCTTCCTGGGTAACCGCTCCTTGTGGCAGATCGCTGTTACCCGCTTCGGCACCGACCGCAGCTGCGCCTGCAACCTGGGTCAATGCCAGCACAGTAATTATGGATATTTTCTTCAGTTTCATTCTCAGACTCCTTCAATTCTAGTTTTATTTTTCCAATTTGTCATAGTATTAGACGTATATTTTCCCAAATAGTTTCTATAATTGTCCAAGAAAAATTGAAACTTGTCCGATAACGAAGTTTTTTCTCTATTACTGGAAACATTATCCACTTAATATACGTGCTACATAAAAAGACACCACTAAATATAGAATATCTGGCATCATACCCATAAGGATACGGTACATATCTGGACATCAGGTGAAAATCATGCTTTTCATCAATAGCTGCATTCTAAGCATAATTTCCAAATGATCAGGACAATTTATGAAATATTAATTCGAAATGGAGGCTGCTGTCGTTTATGAATAACAAAAATACAACGGCTTTTTCCTCTGTCCATCAGAATAAGGAATATATGGAGCACGCCCTGTTTCAGCCCTCTGACATGAAGACAAGGGATCTCGAATTCAGAGGAATTCCTGGAATGCTTCTGTACCTTGAATCCGTAGCAGATTCTGAACTAATCGAACAAAACGTTATAACTCCTATAAATCGAAGTCGCGACGACAAAGAACTTAGCGAACTGTTTACAGCAGTCGATTGCAAGCAGGAAACGGATCTAGAAAAAGCTGTTATCAGCATCGTGCAGGGAGATTGTATTTATTTTTTAGAAGGCCAATCCGAATTTTACACCCTGTCCACATCGGCAAAATACTTTAGAAGCGTGGCCGAGCCAGAGAACGAGAGTATAATTCGAGGTCCTCATAATGGCTTTATCGAAAGTTTGAAGGTGAATTTATTCCAGATTCGCAAGACGGTCAGCTCTCCTAATCTCACCGTTCGATATTTGGAGCTTGGGGGAAGTACTCCCAAGCAAATTGCGATGGTATACATGCAAGATATAGCTAGTGAAGATATCCTGAATAAAGTTGAAAAGAGACTGAAAAATATCAGTTTGGAAACGATCCTCACTACCGGATACTTGCAAGAAGCCATGGAAGATAATCCGTATTCCATATTCCCGCAGCATCTGAGCACAGAGCGCCCAGACATTGTCTGTGGTCATGTGCTTGCCGGTCATGTCGCTATATTAATGGATGGTGATCCCACTGCGTTAGTTGTGCCGGTTAATTTCTTCACTTTTTTCAAGTCGCCCGATGATTACAGTAACCGGTGGATGATCTCCTCCTTTGTTCGTTTTATTCGTTTAATTAGCTTTATCGTGGCTTTCCAGCTCCCAGCGATGTATATAGCAACGGTTGCATTTCACTCCAGTGTACTGCCGCTTCAATTATTTTTTACGGTTCAGGGGTCTTTGACACGGGTACCGTTTCCACCCGTAGTAGAAGCGATGGTACTTGAGCTTATTTTTGAGTTGCTTCGGGAAGCCGGTCTTCGTCTTCCGAACCGGGTCGGACAAACGATCGGCATCGTCGGCGGTTTGGTCATCGGGGACGCAATCGTGAAGGCAGGCCTGATATCTTATACGATGATCATCGTCGTTGCATTAACCGCCATAGCCTCTTTTCTCATTCCCTCCAATGAGATGAGCTCGTCCATTCGCATGTTAAGGTTTCCTTTGATGCTTGCTGCCGCCATATTCGGATATATCGGAATATCCTTTGGACTCACGATATTATTTATCCATTTGGTCAAGCTTGAGTCATTTGGAAAGCCATATTTTAAACCGCTGGCTCCGTTAAAATTTAGAAGCCTCAAGGATTCGTTCATACGCTTTCCGATGTGGAGCATCCGCAGAAGCAACAAAAACAACTCCGGCCCCCAATCCGGCCACAAATAATATATTCAATTCATGAAGTAAAGGATGAAAGTGATGAGCCATGAAAAAATGCTTTCCCAAAAACAGTTTTTCTTTTTTATTATTCAGGCACAAATCGGGGTTGGAGTTCTTTCGCTGCCTCATGCACTGAATAGCACGGCTAAAGGTGGCTCTTTTATATCGGTTTTAATTGCGGGGCTCGTCACTCAATCCATCATCTTTTTCATGTATTTCTTGCTGAAAAAGTTCCCGGAGCTCAATCTTTTTCATATATTGCTTAAACTGTTTGGGCCGTTTATAGGCAGAATATTGATCGCCTGTTACATCATTCATTTCATTCTGCTAGGTGCTAACATTATGCTCAGTGCCGTTGATATTTTGAGCAGCTGGATTCTTGTGTCTACACCCAAATGGGTGTTGATGCTCCTCTTTTCAATCATGACTTTCTATCTAGCCAAGGAGAAGTTAACTGTATTGGCCCGTTTTTTCACAATTTCATCGTTTCTTTTTATCCCCTTGATTATTTTTGTGACCTACGGTTTAACTCAAGCCCAATTTGAATATATGTTACCGCTGTTCGAGGCAGGAGCTTTAAATATATTAAAAGGAGCTCAAGATGCAACGGTTTCTATGTATGGATTTGAGATGATGCTCATTATTTTTCCTTTTATTAACGGTTCCAACAAACAAAAACTGTTATCCATTACCCTGGCCAATTCATTCGTAACGTTATTCTATACATTTGTCGTGCTTACTTGTGTCATGGTATTTAACAGCAATCAACTGGATCTAATACCCGAACCTGTTATTTATCTGATGAAATCCCTTAATTTCTATATTTTTGACCGGGCTGATATTATATTTTTGCCCATTTGGGCTATTACAATCGTTTGCTCAACGGTGAACTATTGTTATGCTTCAGCTAATGGGCTTGCTATCTTTTTTAACAGGAAAAACCATGAGAAATTCACTGTTTATGTCAATATTTTCATTTTCACGATTGCATTGATCCCTGTAACTCCGCTGGCTATGCATCAGTTTAATTTATTAAACATATATTCCACATACATTTTTATTGCCTTGATCCCGATCGCGCTGATGTTTCTATCTCTATTTGTCAAAAGGAAGGCCGGTGAACCGATATGAGACTCTTTCGTTGTATATTGTTGACGCTTTTCGTTTCCGTATCCTTAACTGGGTGCTGGGATCGGGAATACTTAAAAGATATAAGTCTTGCTTACACCGTTGCCTTTGATCGAAAGGATGATGGAAAGTTATTGGAAACGGTTGAAATTATTATTCCGGCAGAAACAGAGCAAGCGGCCACAACCAACGAAATTCATACAAGTGAAGGACAGTCTGTCCGCGATGCAAGCAATGAAATGCGAAATAGAGTCCGAGGCAACATGAGACTTACTAAAAATGGGCTTCAACTATTGGGAAGACCGCTAGCAGAACATGGTCTATATTCTGTGCTGGATGTAAACTTCAGAGATCCTTCCATACCAACTTCTGATGTTCGATTGATTGTTACTGAAGATGAGGCCACAAAAATTCTAAACCAAAAGATGGTTGGCACAGTGAAAATCGGGGAGTTTCTTACGCACAAAATTAAAAGCTTGGAAAGAATGAGTATATTTTACCCTTCTGAAACGATGGATAAAGTGTTCCGATCTTTAAAAGATCCAGGACAAGACTTTGCTCTTCCTTACATCGGACTTGAAGGCAAAGAAATCGTTGCAAAAGGGGTGGCCCTGTTTCATGAACAGCGGCTTACCAGCTCACTGGATACCGATCAATCGATTATGCTGGTCCTTCTCAGGGGCAGGCATGGCGAAAATGCTCGTTTTAACAGAAAATTGGAAATCGGTAGTCCGGATCATTTAAACGGCATGATCAGCTTCAATGTAGGCAAAAAAGAATTGGTGCGGAAATTTAAAGTGCATGTTGCTAAAAATGGAGACGTTCATGTTGAGTTGAATTTGAAACTTCAAGCTATCGTTGAAGAGTTTACACAGGATAAAAAACTGAATGAAAATAATCTGGGACGTGTGAATGAAAAACTCTCTGAAATGCTGACAGCAGAAGCGGAAGAAGTCGTGCGCAAACTTCAACAGGCAAACTGCGATATTTTTGGAGTAGGGAGAAAATTGATCGCTTATCATAACGATGTATGGAAAACCAAGGATTGGAACAAAGATTATCAAAAAGTCCAGTTTCATACAAAAGTTAATGTGGAGATCGTAGATACAGGTGTTATTTTTTAACTGTTTGAAATCAAAGGAACTGTTCATCCTCTCGTGCACAGTTCCTTTTTGATTAGCCATTTGAATTCACTTTACATGCCGACTCTTGAGCAGCAAGATGCTGATCCGAGCCATGTATGCGGGTTGCCTGCCCAACACCAGCCGAGCTTCGGTTTCCCGGCACTGATCCACAAGGCGGTAACCCTTCGGTCTCCACACCGAGAGCCAAGCAGTGAGAATCCGTTGTTCTTCATCAGCAAATCAGGAAAATGCGTTACAACAGCAATCCCTTCCTCTAACGTAAGCGGGGATCGGCTATCGTTTATAATCGTCTTAATCGCTTCATTCGGTGTAACGTTCCGTGTTTCTTTCCCTGTATCGATGTCCGTAATCATATATGCCATGCCATCAGGCAGCTCGATCCCTTCAATAGGTTTAAATCTCTGTATATCTTCTGCATCCATTACACTGAATCCGTTTTGATTTTTTCGCTCCACAAGCTGCATCGCCTTTTCTCCATCCACCCGCTCGCTTCGAATCACAATAACATACGGAATATTTCCTTCTTTCGTTCCTCCGCTTCGCTCCAACTCCTTGGCTTTTGACTTCAGAGGCATGAGCTGATTTCTAAATTCTTCTTCGCTTAAATCCATCATTGCCGGGTAGCCTTTTTGAATCAAACGATCCACTTGTCGGTCAAAGTCGTTGTTAGTCATCATTTTTGCTATATCCTCTCTTTCACGAAACAAGCTCTTCACTATTTTCATATAAATTGTTTTACTCATTCATCGTACTACATTCACGCTAATTCTAAACTTTTTGTATTTTACCCGTTGAATTTTCTATTCTTTTAATTCATAACTTTATAATTGAACTTTAAGCTTTATTTAGGTATAATGCCGAATTTGAGGTGAAGCCATGTATGTAAGACCGAAAGATATTGCAGCAAAGCTTAACATCAGTACCAGCGCTTTAAGAAACTATGAGGCACAGGGGCTCGTTCCTCCGGCTGATCGTTCAGCGAATGGATATCGGATGTATAAGGAAGAACATATTGCTTATTTTGAATGTATCCAAGCGATGTCCCCGGGTTTTGGTATGGAAGTGACCAAAGAGGTGCTCTGCAATATTCAAGCAAAAAAAATGGATGACGCACTCCGATTGGTAAACGAGGTTCAAGCTAATTTGCATCGTGACATAAAACGGGCTGAAGAAACGATTTCTATCCTGAAGTCTGATAGGCCTCGCTTAGATCGTTCATCGGAAAGTCTGGAATGGAAGACCATCGGGGAAGTTTCTGCAGAGACAAGCCTCCCCAGCTCAACCATCCGTTATTGGGAAAGCATCGGACTCATCACTTCTTCTCGTGATCCACACAATGGATACCGAATATTTAGTCCATCTCAAATTCGAAAAATCCTTTTGCTTCGAACCTTGCGCCCAGCCGTCTATTCGTATGATTTGGTTGGGCTGAAGCAAGCCATCGGGGCACTGGATCACAACGATGCGGAACACGCCATCAAAATCGCTCAAGATTCACTCGCCTATCTGAACAAAATAAACCAAAAGCTGCTTCGTGGAAGCTACTATTTATACCGTTTATTACTTCAGTTAAAACTAGTAAGTGATTAAAAGGCAAAGGGGCTGTCTCTAAAGGTCTTTGACCTAAAGAGACAGCCTTTTCTTTCACTCTTGCTCTAGAATGGACTTCCCCTTGCATCCTATGAAAACAAAGCATCTCTATGCAGGATTCCACAACCGCTCCACATGTGTTAACTCGGTATCCACAAATTCCAGTTTATAAATATCCGGTTTGGACGTTCCTTTCCAAAATTCAAAACCGTACTTAGCATCAAAATAATTCATAATGATGGTCATGATATTCCCATGTGTACCCAATGCGATTTTCTTACCTTTGTGCTCAGCAAGCAACTTCTTCATGATCGGTATCGTTCTCTCCTGCGCCTGCCTTGTTGTCTCCCCTTCCGGCATACAAAAATCAATATCTCTAAAAGATTGCTCAATTCCTACTAGCAACTCTTCATCGGATACCGCTTCATTCAAACTCCCAATGGGTCTTTCAATAAGTTCGTTATATAAAAGAATGTCTTTTTGCAGCAGATGTGCAAGCGGGGCTACGGTTTCTTTGGCCCTGTTATACGGACTGGAGACAATAACATCGATGCCTTCGTCTAGTAACAGCTCAGCCACTCTTTGGGCATCGTCCCTTCCTTGCTCATTCAGACTTGCACCGCTTCCAGAACGTTCAAGCTCTAATGAAAATGGCGCTATGCCATGACGAACAAAATACAAATATGTCTTCATTTCTTACCACCCCCAATATCTAAGCGTTTTTTCGCATACATTTAAACGTCAAACTTAATCTTCAACGACGCCGAGCTCATCAAGTGCCCGCTTGGCCTGCTTTCGGGCTTCTTCAACCGAACCGGACGTCGATAAGGCAACCGCCATTCTTCGGCCGACTTTTGTAACCGGCTTTCCAAATACACGAACCTGCGTGCTTGGAACGGACAAAGCTTTTTCGATGCCCGTGATTCGATACTGCTCAAGTTCAAGCCCCGCTTTTAACGGGCGACTGGCCCCCGGTGTTATAAGCTCAATCTCCGGTACAGGATAACCAAGAATCGCACGAACATGAAGTGCAAATTCAGACAGATTTTGCGTGACAAGTGTAACCAGTCCGGTATCATGGGGCCTTGGTGACACCTCACTGAAGTAAACTTTGTCTTTTGTTAAAAAGAGTTCGACACCAAACAGGCCATAACCTCCAAGCTCGTCTGTTATCGTTTTAGCGATATGCTTTGCTTCTTTCATCTGATCCTCTGTCATCGGATGCGGCTGCCAGGATTCAATATAATCCCCGCTTTCTTGAATATGTCCGATCGGTGCACAAAAGCTTGTTCCGTTCACGGAGCGAACGGTGAGCAGCGTAATTTCGGAATCAAAATGAATAAATTCTTCAATAATAACTCGTCCGCTGCGAACCCGGCCGCCTTCCATCGCCACATTCCAGCAGTGCTCTATGTCCTTCTCCTCACGGCAAACACTTTGGCCCTTTCCGGAAGAACTCATCAGCGGTTTGATCACGCATGGATATCCCATTTCTTTCACTGCTTGAACAAACTCGTCATACGTGTCCGCGAATGCATAACCCGCTGTTTGCAGCCCCAGCTTCTCGGATGCAAGACGCCTTATCCCTTCCCGATCCATCGTGAGCTTCACTGCACGCGCGGTCGGAACAACCCGATATCCTTCTTCCTCTAGCTTAACAAGCTCTGAAGTTGCCAGCGCTTCAATCTCGGGTACAATCAGGTCCGGTTGTTCCTGCTCGATAATCGTACGAAGCTGCTTTCGATCCAGCATATCAATGACATAATTGCGGTGAGCGACCTGCATTGCAGGCGCATGGGCATAATGATCAACCGCTATCGTCTCGACACCCAATCGCTGGGCTTCAATCACAACTTCCTTTCCAAGTTCTCCCGATCCAAGCAACAACATTTTTTTCGTTTGCAACATTTCATATCCCCCACTTAATCTTATTGATCTGACATTTTTCAGAAAAATAAAAGAGGCAAGGAGAAAAAAACTCCTTACCTCCGCCCAGGCGTACGGCCGCTGCCAACAATGTGCTCCCTCATGGTTCCCCATGCTACGCCAGTTACACATCGGCATCTCATTTGTCATGTAAATCATACTGAAATCTTCGTCTATTTGCAATGTACAACGATCTTAATAGCTAGGACTGTACTCCAGCACATTAAAATAATTTCGATAAAACTCATTATTTTCAATCAAATATTCATGATTTCCACAAGCATCAATTTCTCCATCTTTTAACACTACAATCTTGTCGGCATCTCTAATCGATGTTAGTTTATGGGATATAATAATTCTTGTACAATTTATTTCTTTTAAATATTCATCAATTCGTTTCTCATTTTTATAGTCTAAGGAGCTTGTTGCTTCATCAAAAACGATAAATTTCGGTTGATTGATAAGAGCTCTGGCTATGGCGATTCTTTGCCGTTGTCCACCGGATAAATTCGTTCCGGACTCCGATACATACGTGTTAAATTTCATCGGCATATTCATGATATCATCATAAATGTTCGCTTTTATAGCGACTCTTTCCAAATCCTCATCACTTACTTCATGATCATGCAGTATAATATTCTCTCTAATCGTCTTATTAAAAAGAGTAATTTCTTGTGGAACGATACCGATCAAGCTTTTTAAGTAATTCGTTTCAATATCAAAGCTATCATATTCGTCAAAATATACTTTTCCGGAAGTTGGAGGATAGAGTCCAACGATCATTTTCGCTAATGTGCTTTTACCACTGCCGCTCTCTCCAACTAGAGCTACTTTTTCACCTGCATTAATTTGTAATGTGATTTGATTTAATACAGATTTTTTTCCATATTTATAGCTCACATTCTCTAGGCGAATATTTCCCTGTAAGTTTGGTTTGTCCCCTTCAGGATTCCTTTTCTCTTCTTCTTCAATTAAAACATTATGTACTCGATTTAAATACATCGTTGATGAAACAAAGGATGAATACAGCTGGAATAAAGATTTACAGTTGTTAAACAACTGAATCGACAATGAATAGAGCATTACGACTTCTCCAATAGTCAACTTTCCTTGTAATGAGAGATACGCACCGAACCAGATCACCAATAAAGGAGAAATGGCCTCAAATGCCCCGATCGCCGTTTGAATATAATTCGCAAAAATCTCTTTCTTTTTAATAGAGTTTATAAAGCTTTCTAATTTCTTTTTCCACTCTTTATAAACACGCGCTTCGATTCCGTTGATTTTGACCGAGAAAATATTGAAGATCATTTCATTCTGGTAAGCCTGCAACTTCGAAGTATTCATCACCTCATTATTGGTGTACCTGCTTAAATATCTTTTATTCACCAATAGAAGCAATCCATAGATGAGGATAAGAATACCACATAATAAAGCGATGGTAGCTGAGTATAAGAACATAAACAAAATGATGAAAACGAGAAAAAATATATTCATCGCACTTGTAATCACTTCTGTAGATAAAGTGTTTCTTATAATTCGTATACTCGACGCACTATATAAAATATCCCCCGTTGAACGGGACTGAAAAAAATGATAGGGAAGCTTTAATAAGTGAGAAAAAAAATCATCCATAAATTTATAATCAACATTATTATTGATATACAAAACAGATTTACCTTGAATCAACTTGATGATGGTTTGAAACGCTACGACCATAATGGCTGCGATTAAAACAATACTGATATTCAAACTATTATTACTGAGCCGATCAATAATTTCCTGTATAAAATAGCTTAATATTAATGTTATTCCATATAAGAACATTGAAGAAATTAAAAATATCGTCATCAATTTCTTATTTAAGATGATGTATTTTAAATAATGGCGCCACACATTCTCTCTTTTTTTCACTGGTGACTTTTCTGTGCGATTTACTTCTATAATATAGTTACTAAATTTTTCATTGAATTCTTCATACGTTATTCTAACTTTATCAATCCCTGCCGGATCAAAAATCCAAACACCTTTTTTATCAAATTTTTCGATGACAACAAAATGTTTCTCTTCCCATAAAGCAATACAAGGAACTCCAAAATCTTCGGTGTCTGTCGCTTCAATCTCGTATGCCCTGGCTTCAAAATCCATCTTTTCGAATATATCCATGATGTCATATAAACTGAGTCCGTCTCTTCCCGTATTCCCTATTTCTCTTAATTCTTTAAGAGTTACATTGAATCCATGATAACTGCTTATCATAGCTGTACAACAATATCCGCATTCCGTCTGATGGATCTGTCCAACCATTCTTATCTTTTTTTTCACTTTACGCTCACCCAATACCGATTAATTAAACAGCTTGTTCACATCAAACTTCCAAATAGAGAATATTAGGAATATCGTTACCTAACATCGATATCAAGAAATATACTAAACCAGCCTCACCCAGAAACAGCCCAATCGACTCGGCATGAGCCCCTAAACCACCAACATAATCATCCCAACTCTTCGGAAGGTAAAAATAGTTTGCAGGCAGCGCACCCACATGATTTAATAATAGAAAATTACCAATATACCCATGGCATAGAGAGTAATTTGTAAAACGTTGAATCGATTTTTCTGAATTTTTCTTTAATGGATCTAACATCAGTGATTCAGGAGATACCTCATTCCTCATTTCCATTCTTGAACTATACATACCAACTGATCCCTGACACCAGTAGTCTTCAACATATTTATTATCATTCTTTCTAGTGTCGTACCATTGATCCGTCTGTGAATCATATTTTTTATTTTCAAAACGAATTAGCTCTTCGATCATATTTAGAGGAATATCCGTATGCGAAGATGCAACTTTCAAAGCATATGTAATACCTGAATAGCCATGAGCAAAGCCAGTGCGGTAATCTTTATTTATGATTTGTTTTTCTAGCTCTTTTATGATGTAATTCGTGATCGCCCTTATACATGGCATTAATTTTTCTGATTTTGATTCCGTATGAACTCTGCATAAAATAACTAACAAGCTGCTTATACCGCTAGCAAAGTCAATTTCAATATCTTCTATTTCTAATGTACTTACGATCTTCTCTGAGAACTTTTCCGCTAGCTCAACTGCTTTAGATATCAACGCTGCATCATTTCTCAATTTCCCTAAATAAAGATACGTATAGATCACAGAACCTGTGTTTCCAAACCCGCAAAGATTATTCTCATACTCTAAAAGCTTATGTTCGTTCTCAACAAGATCATCCATTAAGAGAGAGTAATAATGTTCATACTTCTCAGAATCAATAAACTTGGATAGTAAAGCAAATAATATCGCCATCCCTGTTATGCCATCGTATAAACCATAAAGCATATAACCCAGCTTCGCTTTTTGTTCACCATCTGTTATATGTGAAAACCACTGAATCCGGCCACTCTGGAGCCTGGTCGATTTCTCTAAAATATCTTGAGTCCAATATTCAATCTGTTTCTTCATTTCTAATTTGTCATGAATGTATATTTTCAGTAGAGGTTCTGGATCTATGTATTTTGTATCTACATCTGTCTTTGATAATTCAAAACCTAGCGATAATCTTATAATTTTCGCTTGAAACTTTAAATCATCGTCACTAAGTAATTCGATTTTTGCTTTCGCGCTATCCAGTGGAGAAACACCAAAATAATCATCTTTTTGAATATGATTAATTTTAATAAACGTACTCCCAATCGACGTATAAAAATACGGGACATCTTCATTTTCCAAACTTTTAATTTCTTCATTAATGATATCTGTCGTGAATTTTTCAGATGGATATTCAAGCAATAATTGAAATAGTTCTTTTCTTTTTTCCTGGCTGACAAGATATTTCGGATACTTTGACATCGTAAGAAATTCTGAATAGGTTTGAGTCGGACGTAACACAACTCTAATCGTATCATTGATAAAAATATCAATTAATTCAGAAAATTCATCTTTAGCATTTTTGATTACATTGTAACCATAAGCAAATCCATTACAAATATCATCAATATAATGCATCGCCTCTATTTTCTGTCCCATAAATATCGGAATATTTCTTTTTCCGTCTAAAATAAACGGTTTGTTGACGAACTGCATGTCATCACTCTTACGATTAATGAGATTCAACGAGGAATATAGCTCGGATACTTGACCTTCTTTTCCAGATAAGCCGCTAATCTCAAAATCCATAAACTTCCCATAATCCATCGGAAGCATCATGGTAGACAATACGGATGTTTGATAAGATTTTGTAAGTTCATCCCCTTCGATCGGTTCTATATTGGAAAAAAACGTTTCAATATCGATTAACACCGGATCGGATTCATCAGCGATCACATTTTCATAATGAAAATCGCCTGCATTCAAAATATACATAACTGCTATATTCATGCCCTGTTTATAATAAAAATGATGGGCTGATTCTAGCGTTTGCAGCTCTCTATTGCGAATATATTGTTGCCAGCCATACCCTTGTTTGCAGATCACTTCAGGATATTTTAAATGTTGATTAGGATCATCGCTTTTTGAATTGATCCAATTTAATACTTTATTAAAGTTTCTCTCTATATTCATAAATTTAGGTTTATATACAAATTTCCCTAAATTGGTTTCTATTATTTTTACACTTTTTCCATTGTTATGAGGGTCTCCAAGACCAAATTTATATCCTTCAACAATAAAATCTTTATTTTGAAAAAACATGCACTTTATATCGTTGTAATCCTTGACAATATTAGTTAAAATGTTAAATTGCTCTTCCAGTATTTGATTCATTTTTAATACAATTAATGATAGGATTTCAGGGTATTCTTCCAAGATTTCAAAAAATCCGTCTTCATTGCCTAAAATTTCATCATCAAAGTAAAGATATCGCTCTTCGCTGGTATCTCCAACTAAAGAACCGCTAAGCCTATTTATATTAAGCTCTGTTAATAATGTATTTGAAACTACCTCTCTTATTTTGTAAAAGATCTCATCAACAATCGCTTTGTCATAATTTTGATCTATGATACTTGAAGTAACCAAGGGATTAAATGGCTCATCCATAATACGCTTTAAAGAATAGCTAAACGGTGCATAAAAATTACGAAAGTATTCTTCTGTTATTCCAGTTTCCTTTGAATGATCGAGAAAATATTCTTTAAGTAAAATTTTTAAATCCTCATGATCCTTTATTAATGGAAAAGAAAGAATACTTTTCATAATATCAGCCCCTTCTCATCATATAGACTGTATTAAGGTAAATGGAAAGCAGTACGACTTTGACCCCTTTACTTTAATACAATCATTTTAATCAGTTCTTAAATTAGCAATCACCCGTACATGCTGTTGATGGGCATAATGCAGCGGTAACAAAACCGCAAATCCAAGAAGAAGTCGTAATTCCGAGCGCCTCAGCTCCAGCTCCTACTTTTTCTTGCAATTGCTTTTCATCTTTCTCACAGATAAATGTATTGTTTTCCAGAACGGCTTTTCTAATTTCTCTTTTCGACATGTTGACATCTTCCCTTCATATAAAATTATATATATAAACTTTTGGTCAAAGTCGTACCCCTTGTTAACTTGAATACAAATAGTGATATTTCCCCATCTTTTCTATTAAATCATCATGTGTTCCATGCTCTACGATCTCACCATTTTCTATTAAAAAAATCCGATCACAATTTTTTATCGTTTCTAACCGATGGGCGACGATAATTGAAATGTTGTCTTGACTTAGTATATTATTCATTATTTTTCTTTCCGTAGTATAGTCCAGATAGCTTGTACCTTCGTCAAATATTAATACGGTAGGCTGGTTTAATATCGCTCGCGCTATGGCAATTCTTTGTCTCTGACCACCGGATAGATCCACACCTGAATCTGTAGGCACTGTATAATATCCCATAGGAAACCTTGATATATCTTGATCTAAACAAGCAGCTTCTGCAGCTTTGACCACATCTTCTTCCGTAAAGGAGTATCGTTGCGCACGGATATTTTCAAAAATGGTATCCGAATAAATATGCATATCTTGAAGTACACACGATACCTGTTTGCTCAGTGAAGCTGTATTAATTTCATGAATCGGTATGCCATTATAATAAATAGGAAGATCCTTTTCTCTATACAATCCTGCCAATAACTTGATAAGTGTGCTTTTACCTGAACCTGTTGAGCCTACAATCGCGATTTTTTCACCACAATGAATTTGCAAATTAATATTTTTTAAGATCAAATTTGAATCTTTCGTATAAGAAAAATTCAGATTTCTCACTTCGATTGTCTTTATTTCACCAATTTCTTTATGACCATCCTCTTCTTCTGGATGTAATACAATATCATTGATTCTTTCAATAAAACTGCTATTAACCAGATATTCACTATATGTATTGATGACCTGGCTGATCAAAGAGATCGACATGACAGTGAAAGTTTGAGCTATAATAATCTCTCCTAATGTTACTTCCTGGTATATTACTAAAAGAAAACCAACCAAAAGTAATACTAAGGGAATCACAATATTCATTGTATTAACAAACGTTGAAATGAGCCCTTGGTAAAATTGTTTGCGTTTTCTGATTTTTTGTAATTCAGAAAAGACCTGTTTCCATTTTGAATAAATATCATCTTCAGAACGCATCACTTTCGTTAACTGAACAGAATGCAAAGTTTGAATTTGAATACTGTTAGACAGGGAGTTTAATGTAAACTCTTGTTGACTGAGTTCTCTAATCTTATGAGATAAACTGTAGATCAGTGTCTGATTTAAAATTAAAAATATGATATGTACGAAAAATAACTTAACGGATATTGAAAAAACGTAGCCAATTAAAACAATAAATAATCCGATGTCAAAATACATCTTTATAAATTTATCTAATAGAAAATCCTTCAATACATTTACACTGCCCAAACTAGTCAATAACTCTCCATTTGTACGAGACTCGAAAAAAGAATACGGTAATTTCAATGTTTTTTTAAATGCATCCGATACGATTTTCTTTTCTGTATCCACTCGTAATGATAACGAAATAAGTTCGCGGATAAACGCTATAACAAAAACCAAAATTAAAAACAATAATAGAACCATCGAAAAATTACTAAATAATGTTAAGTACTCTTCTGTATTTCCGTGTTGTGCAACGCTAGTTATACTGTTGATCAGCCTTTTGGAATATTCAGCCGAAAAAATAGTAACCAAATACATAAAGATAGATAAGAGCAGACTTAACACGATCTTGCCAGTTGATGATTTCAGGGATGAGATAAAAAAGTTCCATTTTTTCCTAAATTTGATTTTCGGTGTTTTTATCGAGTTTTCTAATTCATTGACTTCTAACAATATATTGCTAAATTTATGTAATAGCTCTGTTTCCGAATATGTTTTCCTGCCCAGTTCAGGATCGACAATAAAATAATGATTGTTTTTTATTTTTTCCAACACGACAAAATGCTTGTTTTCCCAAAACAGAATAGATGGAAGTTTCACATGCTTCAAAGCTTCCACTATATTTTCCGTCTTGATTTTTAACACTTTTGCTTGATAATTAAATTTTTTAAAATATTCTTTAATATGAAATATATTGACTCCATCCCGAATAGAACCTATGTCATTACGAATATCTCTTAGTTCTACATTGCAACCATAATAATCCAGAACCATTTTACAGCAGCAAAGTCCACATTCATTCGGTTGTAATTGCCGAATAACCTTTATTTTTTTCATTGTGCACCTCCTATGAAAGTAACTGTTTATCCCATTCTTACCTCGCATTGGAGGTGCATCATCATAACACCCGTATTGCATCCGCTTTCAGATCTAGAGGATCACCTAAAATTCAGCCGAATCTTACAGTGTAAAAAAATCAAATACCTGGTCAGAATACAAAAATTGTAAAACTGAATATCCCCAACCAGAAACACCAATTAATAACCCAAGAGATTCTGAATGAGACAAAACCTGTTTCTCCCATTTTTTATCAATTGTGTTGTGGAAGATATTTACATAAGTGTGGGTGCATTGATTCAGAAGTGCTTCATCTTCGAAAACGATCGAATATTTTTCAAGGATCTTCAAACTTCCTAAATCTCCATGACAATAGGAAGGATTCGCACCAAAGCCCTTGTTTATCGTAATATCGACTAAATTTCTAATGTAACTCTCATCTCTTAACATTTCTGAATTACTTTCCTTAGCAGCAATTTGTGATAATAATAACCCTGGAGCCCCGTGACACCAGCCATTAGAATATTTTTTAGTTCCCGGTATATTTTCCCAACTATTTAGTTCTTCATCATAAGCTTCATCAATAAAATTTGAAATCTCCACTAAAAATTGAGGATCAACCAGACTGTATCCCAAAACTTCTTTTTCTATGGATTTTAACTTGATAAGAGATGCCAAAATACCAGCATTACCATGAGCATAGCCTACATAAGCTAAGGTATTTTTGTTTTCCCAATAAGCTGTATGGTTCCGGCGCACAGCGTTTTCGAACAAGCTTTGATATGAGTCTTCTAGCAGTGGCCGTATATAATCTTGATATTCAGGATACAGCTCATTTAATTGAATTAAACTTGTGATGAGACCTCCAGAACCCGCAAAAATATCATAGTTGTTGCAGTTCTTCACCAGTCGCTTCAATCTTTGTAAAGAAGTGATCATAATATCATCGAAGTTTTCAATAGGAATGATTTTGTGAATAACAGCAATGCTTAATAGCAACCCGCTCGTTCCGTTGTAATAACCGACATTTCCGTTTTCATACAACTTCTCTTGTTGCAAAAAACGAATATTATAATTCACTGCCTTCGTAACGATCTCTTTATATTTTTCTTTTTGTGTAAATTGATAAAGATGAGCTAGAAAAAGGGCTATGCCTGCATTCCCCAGGTAAACGTCATTGCCTACGGGACCCACACCAAACTCCGATTCTTCTTTTCCTAAAATGGTAGTGCTGATCCAGGTAGCAGAATTTTCGTTAGGGTACACCGCTCGCTTCAACAATAGATCGCCAATGTTTTGGCAGAGATCGATCGCTTTCTCGAAATCAATGTGATGATTTCCGCTATTTCCCGGTGAGGCGAAAACAATATCTGTTTTATCTCCTTTGTATTCTTTAAGCCTCATGGCTTGGTCAATTAAAATTCTCTGATTATCTAAATCATCTAACGACATTTTCTTAATTTTTAGTATGGAATTTTCCAGAGGAGTTTTTTTGGATAGAATACCTAATCGATTGTAGCTAGAATCAAATATTTCAAAATCATCGGTGTAGGTATAGAATATTGGGATATCATGATTGATTAATTGATCATACTCGCTATAAACAAACGACATTTGGTCTTGCCTTTCAAACGCCAATTTGCTGAATAAAATTTTCCGGTTTGTTTTATTACCAAGGAGAAAAATGTTTTTACTTAAAAGCATTAGTTTAGAATATAAAAAGGTTGGCCGTAAAATAACTCTGATCTTTTGGTTCTTGAAATAGTCAGATACCATGCTGATATAAAGTGCTTTATGATCCAAAATCCATTTATAAAAATATTCAAAACTATTTTGCAATATTGAATTGATTTCGGATAACTCTGAATCGCTCATTTCTTTAATTGGATTGTTCTCACTTATGCCGTTGTATCCAAACTTTCTGATATGTTTTGGCATGCCATGTTCATCGATACTAAATTCTGAAAATTTAAACGGAGACATTCTTTGTTTTTCCGCACCAATACCTCCAATTTCCAGTGCATAGTCATCTGAATCATAATTTTTGACAATTTTTTTAGGCAAAATGCCGATATCTAAAACGGTCGGGTCAGAAGATTTAATGATTTCTAAAAATCCATAATCATACAAATTCTCATTCAAAAAGATGTTGGAATGGAATAATGATTCCAAATCAACCAGTACAGGGTCTTTTCCATGCGCAATAATATTTTCACTATGAAAATCGGTGCCATTAAGCGTATACATAATACATAAAATGTAGCCCAATTTTTCATAGTATTGTTTCATATCTTCAGAATCTTTTACCAATATATGATCTATTTTCTCAAAATAAGAATATGTATCTCTGCTTATAATCTTTATTCTCTTAAACTCAAATTTTTTATCATATGTATACAGGTTGTCCAAAAAGTCAAAGAAACTAATATCGAGTTCGCCGCTTCTTGGTTTATAATATATTTCACCATGATTAAACTCTAATTTTGCAACACTTTTTCCATCGGAGTGTGTATCGCCACTCCCAATTTTAATATCTTTTATTTTCAAAAGAGATTTTTGTTCTGAGATTGGCATTAATGATTCAATAGATTTCAAATCAAGAGCCACATGATGAATGATTTCCTCGATGTACAATACATGCGTTCGAATACGCTGTTCAATAAGTTGAAACAACTCTGGATACAACACTTCACATTGGCTTCTAAACCCTTCAGTATGAAATACTTCCTCAATAAAGAATTTAAGCATTTCTTCACTGTTTTTATTTTTAATGCTGTCTGTGTTATCCTTAAAATAAAGAATGGCCTCATCGATCAAGAAATACCACAGATCATTTTCTAATATTTTTTCCAGCTGCTCCCGTTGGGAAGTTATAAATAGCTCTTGATCCCATATAAGTTTATTAGATTCAACAAGATCGGTTATTTGGTTTAAGAACAAATCCAATTCTTTCTGAAAGAAGTTCTGCTTTACTCTGCTCTCTTTTAATCTATGAATACCCGTTTCTTTTATTTCATTCTCTTTATTAATATCTTCAATTAAATGATCAATCGGAACTTCAAAAAAACGTTCAAGATGGGATTGTAATTGATCTTCAGCTTCAATTCCTAATAATGTCTTCCAAAAAGGCATAACGTCTTCTTTACTCAACTTCATTGTCCTCACAGTCTTTCCCCCCAAAATGAAGTATTCAACCGCTGGGTACATAAATAGAATTTATTTTTTAGTTACAAGAACGTTGACATTCTTTCGTTAATGTACACCATCCACCTTTATTTCCTAAGTAATCACTCAGTGTAAACGTATTAGTTGTGCATCCACCTTGAATGCTTTGATCAATCTCAATAAGTTCTTCTGCTAAAACCGGAGATAAACTTTCCATCTTTTCAACTCTGTTATAGACAATAAACGGATTTCTATTATCTACCATGTAATTTCCTCCTAATTCTACTGTATATACCCAGCTTAGTTCCCATTATAATGCAGATGAATTATATAGCAACCATTTAATTTATTTATTTAACAAAATTGATCATTTTTTCACAATTGATAAATTTTTTTTTTGAATATCATTTTTTCGTATAACTTTACTTTACTTTTTTATAAAAATAATTTACTCTGGTTATGGAAGTAGAGAACATTTATTGGAAAAACAATCTGATTCTCCTAAATGAACCAGCCTAAGCTCTTGGTGTATCTAATCGAAAGTGCGGATTGGTTTGTTGTAAGTGCTGAAATAATTTCTCGAAAAAGGGGGGAGGCAGTGACAGTTACATAGCTACATACGATGACGATAGAGACTTCAAAAGTAAAGGAGATGTATATATGAGTACAGTCATTGAGATCGAAAATTTGACGAAAAAATATCGAAATATCGTAGCTCTGGATCGTATAAACCTTCAAGTCAAAGAGGGTGAGATTTATGGCTTAATAGGAAGAAATGGAGCCGGAAAGTCTTCATTGCTTCGGATTTTATGTGGTCAATCCACTCAATATTTGGGTAGTGTCAAGCTCTTCGGAACGAAGATTAAAGAGAATTCTCATGTGAGAAATAAAATCGGTGCATTAATTGAATATCCGGCTTTTTACCCTGAATTAACCGGAAGACAAAACCTTGAATACTATAGAATTCAAAAAGGAATTTCTCAAAAAGAATCTGTTGAAAAAGTGCTTCATGATATGAATATAGCAAATCTCGCAGATCGGAAATTCAAACAGTATTCGCTAGGAAATAAACAGCGCTTAGGAATCGCCCTGGCTCTATTAAATAATCCGGAAATTTTAATTCTTGATGAACCGACGAACGGTTTGGACCCCGTTGGTATCAAAGAAATCCGAAAGTTTTTGCTCGAAATAAACAGAAACTATAATACAACCATTATCATTTCAAGCCATATTTTGTCTGAACTTGAACATATCATAACAAAGGTCGGTTTTATTGATCAGGGAAGAATGATTAAAGAGCTGAGCGCCGAAGCATTAAAAAGCAAATCGAAGCGTGCAACGATATTGAAAGTAACGAATCACGAGAAAATATTTCTGCTTCTCAAAAACAAATTGCAAGACTGCCAAGTCACTCTCCTGGATCATGATGAGATCGAAGTGTCTGGTGACATGATTGATATTTCAGAGATTTCAAGAATGATTCTTGATGCTAACGAAAAAATACTTTCAATGCGTGAAAATGTCGCTTCGTTAGAGGATTACTATTTTAATTTGATAGGAAGTGCGGCGAATGAATAATTACCTAAAAAGTGAACTATATCGAATCAAATCCAAGAAACTCGTTTATTTTTTGCCTTTTTTACTGGCGTTAATTCCTCTGTTTGGGATCTTTTTAGTGTGGTCTGTTGGTCTTAGTAATCCTTCCTTTGCTTATAACAATACAGGGTTTGTATATAGATTCTCCAGGCTTTCATTTAGCAGTCTAATTCTTGTCATACCTTTTATAACGATTTATCTTTTCTCCAATGAGTATTCCAATGGCACATTCAAAAATGTCGTTGCCTCAGGCATAGATCGAAAAAAAATTTACATTTCAAAAACAATCATCATTTTTTCAATTTTGCTGTTATTCAGTATTATTAATCTCATCCTGATTGTATCTTCTATCGAATTACTTTTAGAAAGTAAAAATCACAGCGAAAGAAATTTATTTTTTAAAGATATTATACTAACCATCCCTCTGATGATTGCAGCATTTTCCGTTTCCATCATGCTTTGTTTTACAGAAGAAAAAATTTTATCAAACCTGTTGAAATATTATCTGATTATTTATATTATTCCTGTTTTTTTAGGGAACTTTGAAAACATCATCTCTGGATTAAAACCCATCCTCAATATTTTTCCGGTAATTAGAATGACGAATCAATTACCTTTTTCAATAGAAACCGTTTCAGTAAATTGGTTGCTGGCTTTATCCTATTTCCTCATTGCATTTATTTTAGGAAACGCCATTTTCAACAAAAAAGAAATCTAGCCTCTTGGTAAATAAATCTGACTCCACGTGAACAAAGTTTATGAATTCAGATTGGGAATATTATCACCCGATTGCCACTCTAACCGTTTTTTGCAACACCGGATCGATATGTGAACCTGACGGAATCATGAATTTTGTCAGGTTCTTTCTGCATTCTGGCTCTTGCTAAATCAAAGTAATCTAAGTAAACATAAAGGCATTTGATACTTTTGTATAAGTTTACTTTACTTTTGTTAAAATTAAGTTTATAATTTGATTCAAGAGGTGATGGTCATGAAGAAAGATTTTGGTGATTCGATATCCAATAAGGTCTATGAATATCGTGTACTTGCCAGAATGTCTCAGCAAGAATTAGCAGAGAAAGTCGGGGTTTCCAAACAAACCATCTTCGTAATGGAAAAAGGAAATTATGTTCCGACTCTGCTGTTAGCCTTTCGAATTGCCGAATTTTTTAATGTTGATGTAAACGATATTTTTTCTTATGTGAAAGGAAGTGATCAAAATGAAAATTAATTTCTCAGATATCTCTAACGCAATTTTTCACCCTTTAAAGTCCTGGGCTGAGCAATCCCCGGGAAATTGGAATATTCTCATTGGAGTTGGTTTTTTACTGCTCTTGGGTAGTGCGATTTTTGCTTATGTATTTTATAAGAAGATTGGGAAAGACGACGAACGGACAAATAGAATCTTTTTGAAAAGCAGTTACTGTATGCTGTTGGCAATTATTCTATGTGACATCATTTTTCCTAAAGATTTTATGTGGACCGTTTTTTTCCTGTTCAAATATGCGCTGGCATTTTTAGCTGGTGGAACTTACTTAGCCATACAATATAAAAAGGATTTTTTATAAGGAAAGATAGAGAGGAAGGCTCAGCCATGGATGGATGACTTAGACAATGCTGGTAAAACTATGTTTTAGCTAATGGTATCACTCGCTCTTTCTTAGCTGGATTTTCTGTGAATTTCTCCTGGTGATGACCAACGTACGATCGAATCTTCACTTGGACATTCGAGACATAGGAGATGAACAACCTCTATTGAGGCCTCTGCCAACAAACCATATTTGTTATGGAGAAAAACAATTACTCTCCATCTTTATTGCTTGCTTACAGAATTGTAATTTTTTTAGGTGACTGCGGAATAAATTCCCATTTATAAAAAGGAGGAAGCCAAAATGATAACTAATTTGGATGTGTGGTTAGGAGAAAGCAGCAACTTTAACTTGTTTGTTGGAATTATCACTTCGACCGGAATCATAAGTGCAATTATTTACACTTATTTCCTGAGTAAAATTGGAAAGATCGATGAGTACAGCTTGCAGATCAGACTCAATGTGACGAACAAAATGTTTATAACGCTTATGCTTTTATTCATTATTTTTGTCTTGTTCGTTCCAAGTGACGTTGTTTACATGAAACAGATCATTTACATGTTCTTTGCAATTACAGCACTCGTTGGCGCCGTGTCGGCTGCATACTACTACTACAGAGACTTCAAAAGATAAGGGAATGAACAATAAAAATGTCTCTTCATGATGAATTTTCAATACATGCATGAAGAGACATAAATCATCACCAACACTTTCTAACTTACTCGTCAGCGTCTACGTTGTGATACACCTGCTGAACATCCTCCAGATCTTCCAATGCATCAATCAACTTTTCGAATTGTGGCACTGCATCTTCAGGAAGCTCAACGTAGTTTTGTGGAAGCATCGTTAATTCCGCAACAGCAAATTCAGTAATGCCGGCGTTTCTGAACGCCTCTTGTACTTCATGGAATTGTTCCGGCTCAGCATATACAATGACGGATTCATCTTCTTCAAGAATATCGCGAACCTCGACATCGGCTTCCATCAACAGCTCGAACACTTCATCCATGCTTTTTCCCGTAATCCCAATGACAGCTGTAGCATCAAACATATAGGCCACGGAACCACTCACACCCATGTTTCCGCCATTCTTGTTAAATGCCGAACGAACTTCAGAAGCAGTACGGTTGACGTTATTCGTCAATGCATCAACAATAATCATGGCTCCATTCGGTCCGAATCCTTCATATCGCAGCTCTGTATACGTTTCTTCCGCACTGCCTTTTGCCTTATCCAAGGCACGGTCGATAATCGCTTTTGGTACGTTGTATGTTTTAGCCCGCTCAAGTACAACTTTTAAGGCTCGGTTGGATTCGGGATCGGGCTCACCCTTTTTTGCTGCTACGTAAATCTCAACCCCGAATTTTGCATAAATACGACTTGTATTTGCATCCTTTGAGGCTTTCTTTTCTTTAATATTATTCCATTTGCGACCCATGTTGTTCCCGCTTTCTTTATGAATTTTACCACTCTATTATAGCATTATAACCCAAAATGAAAAAACACCCTGAAGATAAAGATGTTATGTTATTGAACATTTTCCTTATTGCCCGGTTTTTCAATGTAATAGATTGGAGGATTACTTTGAACTGCAAGCTCGACGTAATCATCGCCCTATGTTGATCTTACTAACTCTCAAAGGTATGATTAACTCACAGTATAGAATGAGAGGCATGAGTAAATACATGATTAAGAACGAAAAGATCAAAGCCGCTGAAGTTGAATTGACAGGCATGAATGGAGAACATATCGGTGTGGTTCCAACAGCAGAAGCGCTTGCCATGGCCCGAAAGCTGAAGGTCGATCTGGTCTGTACCTCGTTGTACAGCAGTCCACCTCCTTGCCGGCTAGTATCCGCTGGTACTGTAAAAGAGGAACGCCAGCAAGCTCGCAAAAAAGGACAGCCTGGGAAGCTCAAGGAAATACGATTAACCCCTAATATTGAGGACCATGATTACGATACGAAAAAAAACCAAGCAGAAAAACTGCTTCGTAGCGGGCATTCCGTTTCACTCGTTGTCAGAATACAAGGTAAAGAAGGTGCTCAAGCTAAAGCTCTGCTAGAGGAGCTTACTCAAGATCTTAAAGAAACAGGGACTAAAAAAACCGGGATTCAGTTGAGTGGGAAAAAAGCGACCGTCCAGGTTGATCCTAAGTAATATCAAGAGAAGCTTGTATATTTGATGTAGAAAAGGGCTCTTCAAACGTAATTTGAAGCAGCCCTCTCTTTTAAAACGTCAGTTGAACAATTTTTAATTCTGACACATGCAAGCTGGATAATACCAAAAGCAGTACCATCAATAGAAAGGCCGGGAACATCTGCTTAAATGTATCCTTTACCCGAATGTGCGAACACACAGCTCCAAACATAATGCCAGCTAACCATAAAGCAGAAAGCGAAAGCAGTGATTTATTCCAGTAGCCTGCAATTAATCCGGCGACGCCAGCCAATACCAAAAACCCCGTAACGACTCTGAACCATTGTGGCATTCTCACATGTTCAAACACTTCAACCTGCATTTTAACCCCGACAATCTTCCCCACACCACTAATCAGAAACATAATAATCAAGAAGCTTTGTAGAATAATAGTAATAATAGACATGTCAAAAATAACCCCTTATCATAAATATAATTAAAGTTGCTTCCCGGCAGTGACAGAGCGACCCTTCAAGACAAACTGAATAAGGTACAGCCCGATACTGAACACGGTCAGAATACTCATCACAACAAATATATTACTGTACACATAAGCATTTTCATTCGAAACAATCGGATTCAAATGTACAGATGACGACTGATCAAGCAGTTTACCGATGACACTCATGGAAATAGCGCCGGAAATGAAGTTCATCATAGAAAACAACCCCATGCCAACTCCTACTTGATCCTTTCTTAACGTTCGTGAAATGGTGTTTGACAGCGCAACCTGCATAAAGGTTTGTCCTACATTTCCCGCTATTAATACAACAGCGATAACATATGGAGACACCCCAACCAAGCTTGAAAGAATAGCAAAACATAAAAACAGCAGCGTCCCTGCAACTTTTACGAGATACGCGTTTCCTCGTTCATCAGCCAATTTACCTCCCTTGCGTCCCATTATGGCAGCCGAAATGGCGGCCGGAAATAGAACAAAACCAATATAACCGGAAGTCAACTGATTGAGCGACGCCAAAAACTGCGGTGTCATAAAAGTAAGACCAAAACTCATCGCCTGTATAGTAAATGAAATTAGCAGGCCGATGGAAAAGCTTCGATTTTTGAACAAATCCGGTTGAATGAAAGGTTCTGATGCTGTACGTATCCGAAAGATAAAAAGTGCCAGCAGAAAAATTCCTCCACCGAATAGCATCCAGTCGCTCTGAGTGATTGCTAATAGTAGAAACGCGACAGTACCCGCTAAAAGTCCGCCGCCAAGAAAATCAATTCCCGCTCCCTCTCCCTTCTCATCCTCCATATACTTACGAAAGAACGGCAATGTGACCAAGGAAAGTAACGAAAAGAGAAACAACAACCTCCAGCTGCCCACACTTGTTATGACCCCCGCTACGACAGGTCCCAATGCGCCGCCAAGAGCAAGCCCGATGGCCGATGTACCAAGTGCCTTTCCCCGTTCTTCCGGAGGAAAATAACGAATCGGGATGATCATCGCTGTCGCAGGAAGAACGGAGGCCCCTGCCGCTTGAAGGACACGCCCCAAAATAATCATCCAATATTCGGCCGCTAACATGCCGATCACTGAGCCGACCGCAAAAAAAGTAAGACCAAAAGTCAATAAATCCTTAAGCCGAAATTTATCGGCTAATTTTCCAAAGACAACGGAACCGATCGCATATACGACCATATATCCGGTCATGATCCAGCTGAGCTGGGATGGAACAAGATTAAACTCCTCCCCGATGACTGGCAGTGCAACATTAAACATCGTCCCGTTCATTACTGAAAATATCAACGCGAAGACTAGCACCCGCAGCAGTTTATCCTTATTTGCCAACGATGTATCACTCATAAACCTATCCCCTTTTATGATTAGTAAGCTACGGTTTCCCTATGTCCATTTCACACATACCGAGGTTGCATAATGTGAGGAAACTCACTATAATGTCATTAATGAGGATACACACTATTTTGAAAACTGTCAAGTATGGAAGAACGTTCATTGGCTTAACTTCCCCATTTTCGTTTATAATAGGTTATTGGGTTTAAAGACCGGAAATGGATTGAACCATGAATCAACAACAAATCAAGGAGCTAAAAGAAATGAATATGAACACTAACAATCCTTCTGCGATTGACGTTATTCATGTATTGATCAGAGCAACACATGCTGTCCAGAGAGAATTTATGTGCCAATTATCTGCGCTCAACACCCCTTTTCACATATCGGGTCCGCGTTTGCGCGTACTCTCCATCGTTCAAGAAGCTGGGAAAATCCGGATGAACGAATTGGCTACCCGGCTTGGGGTAAAGGCTCGGACAGTTACTGATTTTGTTGATGGTCTGGAAAAAGAAAATCTTCTACTCCGCACCCCTGATCCTAGCGATCGGCGTGCAACCCTCATACAGCTGACAGAACTGGCAGAGAACAATATTGCTCCTATCCTTGACATACAAGCCAACATTGCCGAAAAGTTAGTTGAAAAGCTTTCTGCCAAACAGCGCAAGGAGCTGCTCGATATGCTTTTTATGCTTATAAAAGATGATGAATTATCTACGATATGTGATGTTCCCTTAAAATAAGGTTCATCCCTTAAGAAGGAGACCCTATGCATCTGTTGTATAAAAATTTTGACCATAACCAAGAGATCACCATATTTGACACTACAGAATTGTATGGGGAGAGCGGAAACTTTCGATTATTACAGTTTTCTAACGAGGCGGTACAAGGGGCTCTCGATCTGGACCATCCGAAGCGGATTGTGTTCGAATATCCCCGAGCCATCATCCATCTTATCGAGCTGAATGACCCGGCATTTGAGGATTTATTTTTGATTGGACACGGGATTGGAACCATTCCGGGTTATTACGCAAATAAACGTGTTAAAGTAGCGGAGCTGGACGGCAGAATTGTTGAGTTAAGCAAACAGTATTTTGGCTACAGCCAGGATAATGTGATTGTTGCGGAGGGACGCCAAACGCTCGAAAGTGAAAAGCCGGAGTCCTATGATTATATTGTTACCGATGCCTTTAACGATAAAGGGACTCCCCGGCATTTAACATCGATAGATTTTTTCAAAATAACGTTTGACAAGCTGGATGACCAAGGCTCAATTATTCTGAATCTCTTGGGACGAAGTGAACATGATTATCACATCTGCTCAATCCACACGACTCTTCGTGAATGCTACCCCTATGTGAAGGCATTTGCACTTTCTGCTGAAGCGGCTGTTGACATCCGAAACATCCTTCTTGTCGGCAGCAAACATCCCGTTCAATTCCAAACACGACATATGTGCGGATTTGTTGAAATTGAACTGGGTGAGGGATATATTATTCAAGATATAAAAGAGGCTCCCCGTAAGATCTAGAGATCTTATAAGGCAGCCTCTTTCTAATTTACGAATCGAATCGATAAGTCCAGAACGTTTCTTTACCAAAACGCTTGATCATCTCATCCTGACTCTGTTCATGCTCGCCTAATATATCCATAAACTGAGAGCGGTGAGCTTTAATGGAGTTTATCTTTTGTTCGATATAATCAGATACATCATTGACCACATCCGGCTTTCCGATATACTGTTCATGGTTTTTGGAAAATGCGATGCAATGTACGACAGGACGTTTCTCTTCAGGCATTTTCCGAACAGTTCGGATCACCGCAGCTCCTGTCGCATCATGATCAGGATGAACGCTATATCCCGGGTAAAAAGTGATGATCAATGATGGTTTCAATTCTTGAATCAGTGACTTTATTTTTCCATCCAGCACTTCATGCGGCTCGAATTCAATCGTCTTATCATGAAATCCAAGCATTCTCACATCCTGAATTCCGATCGAACGACAGGACTCCGCGAGCTCCAGCTTACGAACAGCTGGAAGTGTGATTCGGCTTGCAAACGGCGGATTCCCCATGTTTCGTCCCATTTCTCCTAACGTCAAACATGCATAGGTTACCCGAGCTCCTTCATGCACCCGCTTCGCAAGCGTCCCCGATGCACCAAATGATTCATCATCCGGGTGGGGCAATACAACCAGAATGTTATTCTCCATGCTGTTTCTCATCTCCTGTTCCTCTTAAAAGGGCTCCCGGCTGAGCTGTAAAGCGACGACCAGCTTGCCTTGACTGTCATGCCCTGCCATAATCAAACGCTCGGTTTCATTTTTTTCAAAATGGGTCAACCCCTCAGCATAAACCCAACCCTGTTCCATCTTTAAACCTACGCGATAAGGGCCGTTTCCAGAAATCGAGCCATGCGAAAATCGAATCTTCGCATTCGTAATAAAGTTAGCGGCTGGATGCTTGGAACTATCGTGATGAGCGGCGTACGCCCCCGTCGTTAGCTCAAGATGTATGTACAAATCTTCATCCGTCAGCTTATTGATCATATGTTGTACTTCTGAAAGTTGTATGAGTTCCATATTCTCCTCCGGCACAGCTGTGTAAAGTGACATACCAGCTAATATTATGATTATTTTAACATAATTCGTTAGAAAGGAAACTTGTTTCATTATAAAAACACGAAGCATGATCATCTCATGCTCCGTGTCTTTGATCTACCACTCCATGATTTTCGCTTTCTGCAATATTTAGAACGTTCTGGACCAGTGACGATGCGCTGCAATCGAATCCACGAGTCTTTGTCCGAATTGCTGCATCGTTTCATCTGGCTGCAAGACTACGATTCCCGGTGCCGTCGCTGTCGGCAAAAGCTCGACACCTTCACCAAGAGCGCCGATCGGCTTGAAGTGCTGATAAGCTTCTTTAACAAAATCCATTACCTTCGGGTCCATTTTCAGCTCATCTACACTTTGCCTTCCACCGGCTACAAGCACTGCATCAAACAATACCGAATCAGCGCCAAGCGTTGAATGCTGCACTTCCAATCGGCTCACAGCATCGCTTGTAATGGCGCCCAGCTTAGGGCTCACAACCTCGGCTATCACGCCTGCCTCCTTCAACTGTTGCAGCACTGCCGATAACTCTTCATCCCGATAACCATTGCCAGCAAGAACGGCTACTTTACGCGTCATAGGTGATTTTTTCGTATTCATCATGCTGAGCGCAGGCGATGTTTTCGTGGATGCACTGCCTGATTTTTGCGGCGGAATCGTGCCAATGCCCTCCGAAATGCGACGAGCAAGCTCTCCATCGACATTGGCGAACGTATCAACGATATTTTGCCGGATTTCTTTACTCTTCACTTTACTAAGCTCAAATTGGAATGCGGAGACGAGATGCTGCTTCTCTACATCCGACATACTGTTCCAGAACATGGATGCTTGACTGTAATGATCTTTAAAGCTGTCGCTCCGCTGACGGATTTTGCGCCCCTCCACTTTTTCAGTGTAATGCTCATACCCGCCTTGCTCTGCCGGAACCGGAAACGGTGAATTGTTGGCCATTGCGTTCTTGTGATAACTAACCGGACCCGGATTGATTGTCATACGATGCATACCGTCCCGCTGATTGTTGTGCACCGGAGCAATAGGCCGGTTGATCGGAATCTCATGAAAGTTTGGACCGCCAAGTCTGGACAACTGTGTATCCGTATAGGAGAATAAGCGCCCTTGAAGCAGCGGATCATTCGTAAAATCAATACCTGGAACGACATGCCCCGGATGGAATGCGATCTGCTCTGTCTCAGCAAAGAAATTGTCCGTATTTCGATTTAACGTCATTTTGCCAACGATTCGGACTGGAATTAATTCTTCCGGCCATATTTTGGTCGGATCAAGGATGTCAAAGTCGAAATTGAACTCTTCCTCTTCCTTGATCATTTGAATCCCCAGTTCAAATTCAGGGTAGTTCCCAGCTTCGATGGCATCCCATAAATCCCGGCGATTGTAATCCGGATCTTTGCCTCCCAGCTTCTGAGCCTCGTCCCATACAAGGGAGTGAATACCTAGTACAGGTTTCCAGTGAAACTTTACAAAATGCGCCTCGCCACGCTCATTTACGAACCGGAACGTATGTACACCAAAGCCCTCCATCATACGGAAGCTGCGTGGGATAGCCCGGTCTGACATAGCCCACATGACCATGTGCACGCTTTCGGTGTTGTTAGCTACGAAATCCCAGAACGTATCATGGGCAGACTGTGCTTGCGGTATTTCATTGTGCGGCTGAGGCTTCACGGCATGGATGAAATCCGGAAACTTCATCGCATCCTGTACGAAAAACACCGGCATATTATTGCCGACGAGATCATAATTGCCTTCCTCTGTGTAAAATTTAGTCGCAAATCCTCTCACATCTCGCACCGTATCTGCAGAGCCTCTGGAACCAGCTACGGTTGAAAATCTGACAAATACAGGTGTTTTCACCGATGGATCCTGTAAAAATTTTGCTCTCGTATACTCTTTCAGCGACTCATAAACCTGAAAATAACCATGGGCACCAAATCCTCTGGCGTGAACGACTCGTTCCGGAATACGTTCGTGGTCAAAGTGAGTCATCTTCTCTCTGAAGTGAAAATCTTCCATTAAGGTAGGTCCACGTGCCCCAGCTTTCAAAGAATGCTCATCCTCTGACACTCGCAAACCTTGATTCGTTGTCATAGGCTGGTTGTCATCATAAACTTTAAATTGTTCCAGCTGCTCATCTTTTTTTGTCTTCTCTTGGTTTGAATTACGATGTTTGTCCATTCGTTCAACCTCCTCATCATGTGTTAGTCGGCGAATAAAACAATGGATAAAGCCGAAGATAATGACAGCTTTTGACTCTGTTTTTTTATTACCCGTTCTGCAAATGTCCGAATCCATCTTCATTATTTCTTCATGAAGTGATGATGGAAATTAAAAAAACCTTCCCTTCAATCTCTTGGAAGTTAGCAACTGCCAAAAGACGAAGAAAAGATTTCTATGGTTGGAATACGGCTACGCTTCTTCCCACTTTTCCCTGAAAAACCTGTTGTAAATACGTGAAACTAAAATTTTGAGCACCATATACATCGGGATGATAATGATGATTCCGAAAATCCCGAACAGATCACCACCGGCAAATACAAGTATGATTGTAGTTAACGGGTGAATGTCCAGCTGCTTTCCGAAAATATAAGGTGCCAAGAGGTTGTCCTGTATTTGCTGTGCAACAAGAATGATAATCAGAGCCCAAATCGCAGTAGAAGGCGACTCTACGAATCCGATAATGACGATCGGAATAGATGACAGTATCGCCCCGACAAAAGGAATAAAATTCATAATCACCGCAACAATCGTTAACAACGATGCATAAGGCAGGTCGATGATGAGAAATCCGATATACATAAGCACACCGAGCGCAACATTAACCAGTACTCTTCCTACAATAAAGTTGCTCAGTGCCTTATCGATTTCTTCCATCGTCTCGGTTCCTTCTTCACGAAAACGCTTCGGCAAGAAACTGACAATTCTCTGACCGAATTTCCCGCCCTCTTTTAACATAAAGAAGAGAAAGATCGGAAAGGTAAACAGTATAATCGCGAAGTTCGAGAAAAAAGAAACCAGGCTCGACATATAATTGGTCAGAAATGAAAATCCTTTATTTAAAAACTCTGTAATCTGATCTGTTCTGTTGCTATCTTCCGGAAATAAATTAGATAAAAAAGTTGTATTTTTCAGCTGCTCCAGCTGATTTCCCAAAGCGGTAAACAAGCTCGGTGCGTTTTCCTGAAGAGCGATGATCTGCTTGCTTAACGAAGGCCAGACTCCCCACACAAATCCTGCAAGCATAAAAGCGATCACAACATAAAGAAACAGCACAGACAGTGAACGATTTATCTTTTTCTTTTCCAAAAAATTAACGGCCGGACGGAGCAAATAGTAAAAGAACCCTGCGATCAAGACAGGAACAATGATAAGAAGGCTGAACAATGAAATGATCGGTTTGAATATAAAACTTACATGTGATCCCAGGTAGACGATGATCAGCATCAAAATGATACCGATACATATTTTATAAAATTTATTCATGCTAATCAGCAGATCCCCCATAACGAATGATGTAATTACTATATGTCTGAAATGTATTATATCAGAACATCGCTTATGTCCAAAATGCTGAACATGGTGAACGTGCATAATGATAACGGTTAGAGGAAAATATAAGCTTTAAAGCTATTGTCCCGGGGGTTTATTAAGATGTCACAACGTACGATCACTATTATTATCGCAGCTCTACTCTTTGCTATAGGAGGTGTCTTGCTTATTAGCCAGCATTTCATGTTGGAAGCAAAGCATCCTAATTTCAAAGAAAAAATAGCGAAAATTTCGGATTATGCGATCCAGCAGAAATGGGAAGAAGCTGAGCAAATGTATCAAGCTGCGCGTGAGCAGCTTGATCGAGCTGCCGCCATTATGGTCATCAAATACGACAGTGAAGTATATTTGATGCTGGAAACGGTACTCGAGCGGATGGAAGCGGCCATTATTGTTCACGATCAGGCTGGAGCTGTGCGTGAAGCAAAAACCGCGATGATACTGTATGACAGCATCACCTCTGTCACACTCCACCCATAGAGTTGATTGCTTTTATGGAGCGTACATATAAAAAGGAGTTGCAATTTTATGTTGGCCAGTCTACTTGTTTATACTACACGAGCCGTTATCGTCATTTTTTTCACATGGTTAATCGTTAACTTGATGGGTAAAAAGTCAGCAGCTCAAATGACCCCTTATGAAATGGCGTTGTTATTTATTATTTCCAACGTAGCTTCTCAGCCCCTCTTGCTGCAAGATCCGCTTCGGACAGGCATTGCACTCATTACTCTTTTCCTCGTTGTAGCCTTTCTTGCACGTCTATCGTTATTCAAGCCCTTCTATGAAATGGACTCCAAACCCAGTATGCTCATCATAAAAGGCCAGATCGATGAAGTCGCACTGCGTAAAAACCGTATGAACCTCCCGATGTTATGCTCACAACTGCGACTTCAAGGATACTTTAAGATACAAGATGTCCATTATGCGATTCTGGAATCAAACGGAGAACTGTCCATATTGCCAAACTCAGGTATCCGCCCTGTAACACCGCAAGACTTGAAATTAAAGCTTCAGCAGGAAGAACCGGCGATCGTTGTTATTATGGACGGGAACTTGATGTTTGAAAATTTACGGCTAAGCGGATTTGATGAAGCCTGGCTATCAAAGCAGCTGCATCAGCAGCTCGGCAATGACGATGTGCGGCAGGTTTTTTTTGCCGAAATAGCAGGCGGACAATTATATGCACTCCCGTACAGCAAACGAAAAAATAAATCGTTTAAAAAAAATTAACTCCAGTCTTGCACCGACCATACGTGTGTCACCCAATCCAAATAGAAATCAGGCTCGTGAGAAACAAGGATAATCGTACCTTCATACCGGGTTAAAGCCTCTTTCAGCGCTTCTTTGGCATGAACATCAAGATGGTTAGTCGGTTCGTCCAGCACAAGCACATTGGCTCGTGTAATCATCAGCTTGCACAATCGCACCTTAGCCTGCTCGCCGCCGCTAAGCTGCGATATCGAACGACGGATATGCTTATCGGTCAAGCCGGAGCTTGCCAGCGTCTGCCTGATTTCTTTTTGCGTGAGGTCAGGACGACAGTTCCATAAATACGTAAGCGGCGTCTCTTGAGATGTCTCATGTTCCTGCGCATAATAAGCGACCTGAACACCATCACCTATGTGCAATATGCCGCCTAATGGCGAAATATTACCGATCAATGTTTTCAGCATCGTTGATTTTCCGATTCCGTTATAGCCGGTTATGGCAATCTTCTCACCGCGTGTTACTACAAAATCCTTTGGGCTGAAAAGCGGCTGGATATACCCGAACTGAAGCTGCTTCGCTTCGACAATTTTGCTGACCGGCTCTTTATTCACTGTAAACTTGAAGCGTGGTTTAGGCGTTGTCTTCTGAATCTCGATGCGCTGAATTTTACTCAACATTTTCTCTCTGCTTTTTGCCTGCTTAGCATTGCGATTCCGGTTCTTCTGCACAAAGCTTTCAAGCCTGCTGATTTCTTTCTGCTGTCTTGCGTAAGCATCATGCAGCTGATGACGGCTCAGCTTATATTGATCTTTGAAAGCAGCGTAATTTCCGGTATATCGTTTAATATGATGATGCTCCAAATGGAAGATCGTACTTGTCACTTCGTTCATGAATTCCTCATCATGTGACACGACCATATAAGCTGACTCATAACGTTTTAAATAACCGATTAACCACTCGATATGAACATGATCCAAATAGTTGGTCGGCTCATCCAGCAACAGCACGTCCGGTTTAGCCAGTAACAGCTTCCCCAGCAGCAGCCGATCGCTGCCCTCCGCTCAGTTCTCTCACATCACGGTCTAAACCGATATCCACAATACCCAAACCAGCGGCGACCTCTTGAATTTTTAAATCCAAATTGTAAAAATCATAGTGTTCAAGGCTATTCTGAAGCTGTCCGTATTGCGATAATAAAGATTCCATATGATCTGATGTAGAAGTCATTTTTTCTGCCAGCTGAAGCATGTTTCGTTCCTGATCATACAGATGACGGAATACATCCTGCAGCGCTTCCAGCACCGTTAGTCCTGCCTTTAAATCCTGATGTTGCTCCAGAAACCCCACCCTTACTCCCGGCATCCATGTAATTGATCCGGAATCCGGGATGATCTCCTCAGTCAGCATGCGGAGCAGTGTTGATTTGCCAGCTCCATTACTCCCGACTAGTCCTGCGTGTTCTCCTTTTAACAGCCGGAACTCCAGACCGCTAAATAATAATTTATCTCCATACGTATGCTTAAGTTGTTCTACGTTTACAATACTCATCCTTACTCTCTCCTTAGGTTTCAATTCTGAAGCCAACCGAAAAGAGCAATAGGAAAGAACGATCTTCAATTTATATAGATATAGCAAAAAATGGGTAAGGTGAACACACCCTACCCATTACAATATAACATTGTAAAGACAAGGAAGAATGACGTTCTGATCTACTGTTCTTCGGTTGGAATAGCTAAAAAAGGGCAGACCTCTCCCGTCTATCCCATTCTCCGAATTAAAACAGTAGACAAAAAGAACATTTATCTTCCTCCTCACTTCAAGTATTGTTGATCATTGGTACATATACGACACTTGCAGTATAACCGGATGATCGAGAATAAGTCAATACTAGGGGTCCCTATGGAAGCCGGCCAATGAAAATTAGGCTATCAACCAAAAGGGGATTACTGCTTTTCCTCACTCGCGTTTGTCGACAGATGTACAAAAAGAAGCCGCTTCCTTCTAACCGGAAGCGGCCTGTATGAATTACTTGACATAGACCGTTATAGTCACCGTTTTATTACCATACTTCGCTTTGATACGCGTCGAACCTTTATCCTTCGCTACAATTTTACCGTTAGACACGGTAGCAACAGAGCTTTTGCTGGTGGACCATTGCGCGCTGCTAGTGACGTTATTGGACTTGCCGGTATCATATTCAGCCATCAATTGAACGGTTTTAATATCACCCGGCTTCAGGTACAGCTTCTTCTCGCTCGGGATCAGCTTCTTCAGTTTCGGTACCACTTTCACCTTGATGCTTACGTTAATACCCTGATACGAACCGCTAACGGTTGCAGTACCTTCTCCTACAGCTTTAACGGAAGAACGGCTCGTTGTTACAACGGTTGGATCAGATGATACCCAATTCATCTTAGACGACAGTGTGACCGATTTCCCATTGGAGTAATATCCTGTCGCTTTAATCGATTTAGATTTCTTGATATTCAATTCTATCGTTTCCGGATTGACAACGATCTTAACGATTTCTCGCTCTACCGCTACCGGAATCTTGATACTTTGATTTAAATACGTACCTTTCAGAGTGGCAGAACCATTGGTCAGTCCTTTAATTTTTCCGTCTTTTATAACAGCGACCGATCCTGTCAAAGACCATTCTATAAGAGAGCTCACATCTTCTTCGTCGCCATTCTCATAAACAGCCGTAACCTGCGGCAGAGCTGCCGTTTTGCCTGTAACGATCTGGTATTCCTCAATCGATGGCAAGAGGATAAGCACCTTCTCATTAACGGTAACGCTTACCTCAACGACTTCTTTGCTGCCTATTTTTCCGGTCAATACCGCTTCGCCTTTACCTTTGGCGTTAACCTTGCCATCATCTACCGTGACTACATTCTCATCGCTTGTAATCCATTGTACATGTTTACTGAAATCCTGCTTTTCATTGTCGAGCAATGTCCCCGTTACTTTAGGGGTAGATTTGGATTCATCTTTGAGAAGTTTCATTTCGGATTCAGCTGCCACAAACTCGGTAACAGTCGGTAATACCGTTACTCTAAATTCCTTGGTCAATCCCATATATGAAACCTTGATCGTAGAACTTCCGGTTGCTTTTGCCATCAATTTGCCGTTGTCTACCGTTACCGCCAGCGGATTTGAAGAAGTCCAAGTTGCTGCAACCTCCACAGATTGCGTTGCGGCATTACGAACCGAGGCCGTAATCGTTTTGGATTCATTCAAAAACATTAGTGGATTTTTAATGAATTCCATCTCATCCAAAATCAACGCTTCGTATGGATTTCGCACATAAACATCAATCTTCGCAGAATTTCCTAAATACGTCGCGGTGATCGTCGCTTTACCTAATGCAACGGGCTCAAGCTTTCCATCAACGATTTTAGCTACTGAATTGTCCGAAGACTTTAGCTCCGCTTTATCAGACACATCCGTACCCAGTCCCGCTTCAGAATCCGAAGTTCTTGCAAAAACTTTGACGGTTTCAGGCTGATCTCCTACGAGCCACTCCTGCTTCAAATTCGGATCGATGGCAAGCTTCTCGTATGGAGATATCACTTTTACTTTATACGATGCACTGAGACCTTTATATTTAGCCGTAACAGTAGCACTGCCTCTACCGATCAGTTTCAACTTGCCTTTATCAACAGTCACAACTCCTTCATCGGAGGAGGACCAGCTTGCTTCCGAAGTGACATCATTCGTACCATCAGCCAGCGCCTTGACTTCAATGCCTTCTTCACCGAGCTTGTACTCAACTTCTTTCGGCTGGTTAATTTCAAACTTTTCAGCCGCATAGCTTGAAATGACCTTAATCGTTGCAATGGCACCTTTATACTTCGCTGTAATAGTTGCAGTTCCTTTATCAAGCGGCGTAAGCAGCCCGCCTTCTACCTTAACAATCTTGGTGTTGGAAGAAGTCCAGGTCGCCTCATTCGTTACATCTCTCTTTGTCGAAGAGCCTTCAATCGTTGCCAGAACGCGAAGCTGTTTCGTCGACTCGCTAACTGTAAGATGAATTTCTTTCTCCGAAGTGTCAAAATCGATAGATGTTAAATCCCCGCTAGCCGCTAGAGCACTTGAGGGAAACACCATAGCCAGCATCATCACAATGATTAGAAATAACTTGGGCGCTTTCCTGTTAAAGATCATTCATTCCTCTCCTTTTTCCTTTCACAGGTATTTTCCAGTGCTATAACGTTTTATCGACATTTATCCTATAGGTTGTTACCTTTTTGCACAAAAATAGGTATATCGAATTATTTCCATCTAAATCTTTATGACTAGTAAAATTTTCGAAATTGAATGATTCTACTACAGTTTTAACTATGAAATTCCGATAAAAATGAAGTATCACGTTGTTACGTGACATAATACATATCGAGGAGAAGAATCGCACATGAAAAAAATCGCAACTTTAGTACTACTAGCGATGTTCACGCTAGTAACCCCGCTCTATGCCGCTTCCCCAGCAAAAATGCTGACCTATGTGGATAAGAGCAATCAATCCTTCATTCCAGTTGGATTGTTAAAAAGCTATGAAGGGATCAAAGTAGGCTACAACTCAGCTCAGAAAAAGATAACGATTACCAAGGGAGAGACCGAGCTTATACTTTATGTCGGCAAACGCACGGCATATGTAAATGGAAGCAAATCAAGTTTGAAGGCTGCCCCTTTCCAATACAACGGGAATACATATGTACCGCTTCAATTCGTCAGCAAACATTTGAACTTAAATATTAAATGGGAGAAAAACACTTCGTCGGTCATCATCTCCGAAGGAGAGACAGCGAAACCTTTGCCTGTTCTATCAGGTTCTTTAATCTCGCCCAGCTCCAAACCGATCGTATCGGCACGTAAAACCTTTAAGGTCGGTTCGCGCACATTCCATACACAGATGCTTACCATCTCGCTGCTGCACCCTAAAGTGAAACTGGACGTTGCACTTGCCGGTAATAAAATAGGAAAAGTCGAACAACTGCGTAGCTTGGCCAAGCGTAACAAAGCCGTCGCTGCCATCAATGGAACGTTTTTTGCAGCATACGCAAAAGGATCTTACAAACCACCTTTTGGTTATGTCGTTGGCTCTGGCAAGCTTTTAAATAACAGTCCAGGAGACCGGCGAACTGTGTTTACGTTTGACAACAATAACCTTGCTCAATTAGTCCCTGGACCGGAATTTAAGGATCACTTTACGGCAGGTAAATCGACAGGTGCTGTGCAAGCAGGTCCGCGATTAGTTGTTGACGGAAAAGTTTCTCTTAATGTGAAGAAAGAAGGTTTCCGAGATCCGAAAATTTTGACCGGCGCAGGCGCACGGAGCGCTCTTGGGATTACAAAAGATCACAAGCTCATTTTGCTGACAACGAGCGGAGCAACGATTCCCCAACTTGCTGAAATCATGAAAAAAGCCGGTGCCTATCAGGCTATGAATTTGGACGGAGGCGCATCCAGCGGTCTTTACTATAACGGTTCTTATCTGACGACACCTGGACGTCCGATCAGTAATGCAATTATCGTAAAATATTAATACCCCATTATAAAGTCGTGATCACGCCAGAAGGGATGTCTCAAAAAGGTCGATTGACCTAGAGACATCCCTTCTGTCTGTTCCAAGACGTTCCTAGCAGGAATATTCCTTTCGATCATTCAGTCGCTCTCATTTCCTGCACTTCATCGATTGTCGTCTGAATGATCATTTCCAGTCCTTTCAGCATCATTTCATGTGTCAACGTCGGCAGCGAAGGTTTGTCGACCGCCATTTCGGTCGATGCTGGAAAATGAACAAAACCGCCAAGCATAGGCAACTGATGTATCCGGATATAATCCAGCACAGCATACATCGTATTATTGCAAATAAAGGTTCCCGCCGTGTTCGACATAGAAGCTGGTATCCCCTGTTCACGCATCCGCTCTACCATCTTGCGAGCAGGCAGTCGGGTAAACAGTCCATCAGGGCTTCCTGGCCGAATCAGCTCATCCTGCGGACGTGCCCCCCGATTATCCGAATATGGAGCATCCGGTTCAATATCTTTCACATTCACAGCGATACGCTCTGGAGTAATCGATGTTCGCCCCGCAGCAACGCCGCAGGAAATGACTGCATCCGGATGATATGATTCGATTTCTCGCAGAAGCAGTTCCGCACATTCGTCAAAATGTACAGGAAGCAATATTGTTTTTAACTCTGTATTTTCAAAAGGAATGTTGACTATATCCTCGATAAGACGCTCTGTTGGATTCAAGCTGCTGCCTCCAAAAGGTTCAAAGCCGGAAATTAAGATTTTCATGCGAAAATACCTCCAAATCATCTAGTTCTGGTTTATAGGAATGGATTGAGCACCCTTAAACTGCTTTCACTTCTACTCCTTCCGCCTCAAGCCGGGAACGAAGCAGAGATGCAAATTGGCAAGCATGCGCTCCGTCTCCATGAATACATATCGTGTCCGCATGAATTGGTATTTTCTTGCCGGAAACAGTTTGAACTACCTTCTCCTTCACCATGAGAAGTACCTGCTCCACCGCTTGGCTGGAATCGGTAATGAGCGCCCCTGGCAAGCGTCTTGAAGTTAATGTACCATCATCTTGATATGTTCGATCTGCGAACACTTCTTGCGCGGTTGATAATCCAAGCTGCTGACCGGCATGTATCAATTCGCTACCAGATAAACCAAACAGGATCAGACTGGAATCGATGGTATGTACCGCAGTAGCGATAGCTTCCGCAAGCGCTCTGGAAGTCGCCGCCATATTATACAATGCACCGTGAGGCTTCACATGCCGCAACACGCCCCCTTCCTGCTTAACGAAAGCTTGCAGCGCTCCGATCTGGTAAGTGACCATATCATATGCCTCGTCGGGAGTAATATCGATGTTTCTTCTTCCGAAACCCGCCAGATCCGGCAGCCCAGGATGCGCCCCGACTGAAACTCCTCTGCTGAGCGCCTGTTTTACCGCTTTCCGCATAACTGTAGGGTCTCCGGCATGGAAACCGCAGGCTATATTGGCTGAAGTAACATGACTCATCAGCTCTTCATCCACGCCTATGCGGTAAACACCAAAACTCTCGCCCATATCAGCATTTAGATCCACCTGCAGCATCATATTCCTCCTTTAGTTTTATATCGATCATTCTGGACAGAAGTCTTAGTTTTCGGCTTCGATCGATCAAAAGCGCTTCTGCCTCCTGTAATGTGATCTCGTTAAATCGTATGCAGCCTCCTGGCGGGACCTGAGCAACAAGCGGGATATCAACACTTGCCACTTGTGCAATTTTCGGATACCCTCCATGGGTTTGACAGTCTGCCATCAAAATAATAGGCTGACCGTCAGCTGGCACTTGAACAGTCCCCGGTGTCACCGCTTCGGATATATATTCTTTTGGAGTGCTTAAACGCAGCGGTGACCCCGACAGCCGATATCCCATCCGGTCTGATTGAGATGTCACCTGAAAAGTCTGATCAAACAGTGATCTCCTGCTTTCTGCATCAAAATCATCAAACTGATTGCCCCGAATAACCCGAATGATCGGCTGATGATCATCTTTAAGAAATACGGCAGCTGGAATCGACCATTTTACGGAATAGAAAAAATCTCCTTTATTCAACCGGGTTGCTGGAGCACTGAACCCTCCAGCTCTAACATCTAGAACATCTCCGGGCTGTAATGCTCTTCCGTGAAATCCTCCAATACCTGCGCGCAGATAAGTACTTCGGCTCCCCATCACTTCCGGCACATCCATCCCACCAGCAACAGCCAAATAAGCTCTACATCCGGAAACCGGTTTATGAAAAGTAAGCCTGCTGCCCTTACGAACGAACACCGGCCGCCACATCGGAACACTCACCCCCTCAATCGCAGGTGAAAAATCCGCGCCTGTAATCGCAACCCACTGATCTTGCCCGAACTCAGCAGTAAAGCCCGACCAAGTTAATTCCAGCGTTGCTTCATCCTCATGATTACCGACTAGCCAATTCGCTGTTCGATGAGAAATGTGATCCATCGCTCCGGACACGCTAACCCCGAATTTCCCGTACCCGATTCTTCCTGAATCCTGAACGGTAGACAACAGTCCTGGTTTTATAACGGTTATACTCATGCGCCTCCACCTTTCAAGAACATGAACTCCATACGGTCTATTTGATAAAAACGTATATATTGCCCGCCTTGCAGTAGTGTTGGAGGATATTGATCTGGCAAAAACAATTCAAGCGGTGTCCGGCCGATAATCTGCCAACCGCCAGGTGTTTCAAGCGGGTAAATTCCCGTTTGATTTCCGGCTATACCAACGGACCCCGGGGGAACTTTAAGCGTTGGGGTCTTTTTTCGGGGAGCTGAGATGCGTTCAGACATTCCGCCGACGTAAGGAAAGCCGGGAGTAAAGCCAATAGCATAGATTAAATAGTCTTTTCCACAGTGAATATCGACCACTTCTTCCGGTGTCAATCCGTTCAGAACAGCAACGGTTTCCAAGTCTGGACCGTATTCTCCGCCGTAACATACCGGAATATCGACAATAACAGGCGCTCGCTCCGTCTCAGGCTTCATCTCAGCCAACAATTCATTTAGAAGTGAACACACTGCTTCAAAGGAAGAGCGGGCACCCTGAACTTGAGGAAGCTTGAGCAAATCATAATGAATACTGACCGAGTTAAAAGAAGGGACGCATTCCTTAAATCCCGGAAACGGATTGTTTTCAATATGCATCGCCGCAGCGTAAACCTGGTGGTGGATCGACTCGCGGATCATATGACCGAACCGGATAAGCACAGCAGAATCACCTAAAGGAATCATGTCATGATGCTTCTTCATGCTGTCCAACCTCCTTCTTACAGCTCTGACTCATTCTATAAATCCATAATATCAAAGAAAAGGCGATTAGAAACATGAAATCATTCATTTTGAAATCCAACCAGAACGATGGACAGCTTGCATAATATTCCGCCAATTCGGGACACTAAACCTGTGTTGCAAGTTATTAAAGGAGGTGTCTGCAAATGAGCAAATCCGATGCTAATAAACCATCGAAGTCCGAGGTATATACTACAAAGATGAACAAAATGCCTGTTCCAGGTGAAGGATTAGATGACACGGAATTTTCTGCTGAAGAATCGGCAGAGGTATTTATGAACAATCCGTCCTCAAAGAAGACTTCAAATGAGCAGCAATAATATAAAAAGAAAACAGTAAAGACCTCATGGTTCTTCTGAAGGCAGAAGGCCGTGAGGTCTTTTTCAAATATAAAACCAACATGTTAAACTAATATAGTAGTGATCAAATGATATGGAGGAATATACATATGAGCGATTTTGAAACGATGTTGGAAAAATATGCAGAACTGGTGGTGAGGGTAGGGGTTAACATACAGCCCGGTCAAGTTTTGCTGGTGAACGCTCCGCTAGAGACCGTTGAACTTACCCGCCAGATCGTAAGTAAAGCATATGAAGCAGGCGCGAAATATGTTCAGGTCGATTGGGATGATGAAGCGATTACCCGGATTCGATATGAAAAAGCGCCGGATGACTCTTTCGCCTATTATCCGAAGTGGCAGGCTGACATGATGGAACAGCTGGCTGAAGGCGGGGGAGCCGTCCTTCATATTAAAGTACCTGATCCGGAGTTGTTCCGCGGCATCGATTCGTCCAAAGTGTCAACCGCTGTTAAAGCTGCCGCCATAGCAAGAGAAACATACCAAGCCTACGTAAGAAACAACAAAGTCAGCTGGTCTTTAATCAAAGCGCCAACCCGAGCTTGGGCGAACAAGGTTTATGCCGACCTGCCGGAAGAGCAGCGGATAGATGCAATGTGGGAAGCGGTATTCCAGATGAACCGGGTGAATACGGAAGATCCGGTTGCTGCATGGCAGAAACACATTGCGGAACTGAAGCAGCGTCAGGAATATATGAATAACAAACGATATAAAAGCTTTCATTACCGCGCGCCAGGCACAGACCTGCACGTTGAAATGCCGGAAGGCTATCTCTGGCTTGGAGGCGGGGACCATAACGAGTCCGGTGTGTATTTTGTCGCGAACATGCCTACAGAAGAAATCTACACCATGCCGCATCGTACAGGCGTCAATGGAACAGTAACCAGTACACTTCCACTGAACTTGAATGGCAGATTGGTCGAAGGCATTACCTTTACGTTCAAAGACGGAAAAGTGGTTAAGTATGATGCAAAATCGGGGCGCGAGCATTTAACTACACTGCTTGAAACAGATGAAGGTGCTTCTTATCTAGGCGAGATGGCTCTCGTACCTTATGATTCCCCCATCTCCCGTTTGAACCGTGTGTTTTACAATACTGGTGTGGATGAAAATGCCTCTTGCCATTTTGCACTGGGCAGCGCCTATCCGGTTAACATCGAAGGCGGGACCAAACTTTCCAAAGAAGAGCTGCTCGCAAAAGGCGCTAATGTCAGCTTAACACATGTTGATTTTATGATCGGTTCGGAAGAGCTTGAAATTGACGGTGAGCTGGCTGACGGCACGATTGAGCCAGTCTTTCGTAAAGGCAGATGGGCATACTAATGCTTTTTGTATAAAGAAACGTGTACAAAGACTAGTTTAAAAGCAAAGACCCCGCGACGAAATATCGCGGGGCCTTTTACGTGGGAAGCGGTAAATAAAATCGCAAATGACACAGATGACTATAATGTCCTGATTAATCCTTGAAGAAATCCTCCGATTTCTCCAGTCTTAGGTCGTCCATGGTGAATCAATCCCTTCGGAATAAACGACTAACGTTCATTTTGTTCCGGCCGACAATTGATAACAACCACTTCCCACTTGTTCTATATTTACCCGATCATCCATTGGCTGAAACGGATGATCCTTAAGATGATCAATGTAAATTTCCACCATTCATTTATTTTCTCATAAAAGTTATACTGGCTATTATAGGTTTGGCGATTAATGGCGAAAGGACAACATCATGAAAATTATTCACACAATCTTTTGGTTTATTTACTTCTGGCTCTATTTAATTATGATGATTCCGGGTTTGTTTAAAGCAGCCTGGTTACAAAAGAAAGGGCGCATGGAAGAATATGATGCTTACATCTCCAAACATGTAGGAAGATGGGCGCGCTCATTGTTAAGAGCAGCCGGAGCGAAAGTTACTGTGCATGGAATGGAGCATATCCCGCAGGAAGCAGCCGTATTCGTATCTAATCATCAAGGAAATTTTGACGTACCAATTATGCTGGGGCATATTGGTAAACCGAAAGCTCTGCTGGCCAAAGCGGAGCTGGCCAAGCTCCCTTTTATTCGAAAATGGATGAAACATTTACGATGCATTTTTATTGACCGGAACAATGTAAGACAAGCGATAAAAAGTCTAAATGAGGCAGGCAAGTTAGTAGAAAACAACTATTCAGTTGTTGTCTTTCCTGAAGGTACAAGAAGCAAAAATGATGAGCTTGGGGAATTCAAGCCCGGTGCATTTCGGATCGCCGCAAAAACCGGAGTGCCGATTGTTCCGATTCGAATTCAAGGCTCTTACAAGCTGATGGAAGTTAACGGTTTTTGGATAAGCCCTGCCGATGTAACGGTTACCATCCTGCCACCTGTTCCAACCAAAGGATTGAGCAAAACAGAGATTGCAGCTTTGCCTGATCAAGTAAAAGAACTTATTGCAGCAGCCAGCTATATAGAATAAGTTTGGTTCTCTTCTACATGTGGCTTCATTGAATGTACAAAAAAATCGCTCCTTTGTGAATGATGGTATGTCGCTTTCATTCTATCAAAAGGGCGATTTTTTTGCGTTTAGAAAACACAAAAAAGATGTCTCACAAGATCTAAGGATCTTGTGAGACATCTTTTTATATAATCGGGACGACACGATTTGAACATGCGACCCCCTGGTCCCAAACCAGGTGCTCTACCAAGCTGAGCTACGTCCCGTTATTTTCTTAATTGGTTGCGGGGGCAGGATTTGAACCTGCGACCTTCGGGTTATGAGCCCGACGAGCTACCTAGCTGCTCCACCCCGCGCCATTAAAATAAAACCTGCATCATTTGAAGAACATACATATTCAATATTGCAGCAGGAACTATAATATATCATTTTTTCATCCTATTGAAAGTGATATTTTTAACACCAGCAGAAAAACACCAACCTTGTTTGGCTGGTGTCCAGGTACATCCCTATTTCTCGGACCTCACAGTAAAATGGTCAATGATCAGCGCTCCATCTTCTTCATTTTCCTTTACGATTGCAAAATAAACATCAGCAAAATCTCCCGTTGAGCATGATGCTGTAAATACCTGCCTTCCTTTTTTCAATGGACGATGCAGCAGGATATGTTCCGTGGTTTTTACAACTGCACTATACTGTCCATCATGATCCGCATCATAATCAAACATAATGGTATAGTTTTGATTCGGTTTAAAATCTACCGTCGATGGTACCGTTCGTACCACCTCTCCCTGCCGTTCGTTCATTGTCTTCATCGACCATTCTCCGCCAATCGTATCCTTCGTATAGCCTTCATGCCTCTGTGACAGGTGAGTCTTGTTAATTCGTTCATGGGAGCTGACGAATGGCCCCCATCCTTCATCAATCTGTTCGAAGTCCTCATAATATTCACAAGCGTGATCAGGCAATGGACTCGGCTGATTCACTTCCCTAATTCGGACATCATCAAAATGCACGAATGAAACTGCCTCCCCCTTCTCTGCCCGTAGAAGCAATAGCGGTATACTTTTGGAGCCGTCTTTAGGCATCGTAAAGCGTAAACGCATGCGCTGGTAAAACGTCCCTCTTTTATCCGAATTAATATCCCAATTGACAACAGAGGTATTGTCCATCTCACGTTTCACTTCCAACGAAGAACCGATCCGCACTGTAATCGATGCTTTTCTGTTCTTGGAAAGCTGAACCCAGACTGATGCAGCATACGTCTTTCCTGGCTCAAGTCCCGTTATCGGCTGAGAGATGCACGCATCCGCCCCATCATTCCCCTGAATCTGTAAATAAGTCTGTCCGTAACTGGTATTTACGATTTTAATGTGACTCAAATCATTACATTGCGCAGATGGCGTCCAATACTTGAAATCATGACTGTCAAAGCCCGTATCACGTACAGGGCTCCCTTCTCCCCACTCGATTTCCGGCAGTTCCGGCGCTTCCTCAGGGTAAATTACATAAGGCGTTTTAGCCTCTGCAATGATCGTCACTTTTTGATCAGAAACCGGGATATCCTTCAGGTAAATCCGTCCCAAATCCGTCAGTTGATACAGCTTAACAACGCTTTTCCCCCGCCAGCTGTCCGGCAAAGTCCATGTGCTGGAGCCGCCTTCAGGATTCCAGTGATAAATCTTATGTTCCTCGTAAGGACTCCAAGGAATAAACATTAAGTTGTCCTCAGCTATTTTCCGGTCGTTACAATACATCACGATTTGATCTTTCTCCCGCCGAACGACTACGTTTTTGTCCAAAATCATTTCATGCTCACACCACTTCATCACCGCAAAATGCATCAGATACCGATAAGGCAGCTGTTTCGTGAAGAAAGCCTCCACAACAGCCACTAAATCTCTTTCTTGCTGCCAGCCCATAAATCCATTATCTTTATGGCGAGCATAGCCGCCTTTCAACAAAGGATGAGGTGCATATACATCTTTTTGAGTGTGATACAAAAATCTTGATATTTGACTATCGCCAGTACTGTCATGCGTCCACACGGCATGTTCGTTGAGCATATCACTTTCTTCTGTCCAAACGATCCATCCGTTGTCATGCAGCTTTCTGGTCAATCGAAGCGCCGCCCAGTGTTCGTCCCGATATGTATCAACGTAGACAAAACCAAGCTTCGGTGTAATTGCTTGCAACTCATCAAGACGCTGATCCATTCCCCCGCTCAAGATATCTTTTTCACGGTCCATATAATATGACTGATCCAACCAGCACCATCCCGGGGTTGTCGTCATGATGGCTTCATGATACGCCCTTGCCTCCGGATAAGCCTCACTATGATTAATATGAACCCCTATGCTTGTGTTAAACTCGCTCGCACGCTCAATCAGGATGTTGAAGTCCCTACTGCCTCCCGCCTTACTATTGATGTTTCCATAATCCGGATGACCGCTGTCATGGCCTTCGGAGGCGTATCCTTTCAACTCCAGCATCTGGCCAAAACCATCCGTATAAAGAAACAGCTTCTTTACATTATCTAAAATACGTAGAAACGGAAATTGCACCATCCCTGCAAAATTCATCGCGATATGCGCATAGCTGCGTCGCAGCATTTCCGAGCCAGGTATAGAAACTAGCTGCTCTCGAAGAGCAATAGCCCCATCCTGCCAATCAACAGCCCCGTCTCCATTCCGATCAGCCGTTAAAATGACTTTGGACCATGGCTCGCCAAGCACTTCATCATCAGGGCCACGATAAGCCCATTCCTGATTCGAAACAGCAACCGATACGATTCCATCTTCCTGCGCTGACTGTACACATAAACGTCTCCGGTTATGAAGGACATTGTTATGAATCGTTGCAGACAGCTCTGTTGTGTTCAAAATGGCATATGCATAATAATGAAGCAGCGGCTCACCCAATCGATCCGACACATACCAAAAAGCATCCCCCTTGACTCCTTCCGAACAGGCAGCATGCGCACCCGTCTGATCACTTCGAATCGAAATTAGGCTATGTCCAGGAATCGATATGGTCTTCACAAGAAATGGTCCATATTCACAAACCTCGATAATCTTCATCTCCAATACATGGTTCTGAACGTTAAGGATCACCTTCATGTCTACCTGGATACAGGGAAAGGACAGCAGATATTCAGCTTGAGCTTCGTCAGATGCAAAATCTACTACAGGTATATAAGGATCACCGTTTATATAGAAACAAGAAAGAGATTTTTGAATACTAGCGTTATAACCGAACATAACCGCGCCATTCGATTTCCATTTATAGCGAAGGACACGCGGAAACAAAGCGTCGATATCGACCTCCAATTCATCTGATTCAATGGTTCGTATTTGAAGTTCACTTTTTAGGACTGCTTCTTGTTCTAAATTGGCTGCCGCTTCTTTCCGCCTTACCGCTTCATAGCGAATATCAGCAAACGATGCGCACCCTTCGCTTCCATCTTTAGCAGTCCACGCACGCACACCCATTCGTCCTGCAGCCCACTCGCTTTGTGGAAGATAGCCGTGGTAGACCTGATAACCATTCAACCAGATCATAAGTTCTGACCTGATATAGCGCAGCTTAATCCGATATTTTTTCCCCTCATAGCACGGATCGGTCTGGAACAGCTTTCCCTGTTCTCCATTCGGAAGAGACCACACCCAAGTGCTCTTGCCGAAAGGGTCCATAGGGACATCGCAGCCGATAAACAGCCAACGATCCGGAGAGGCATATCGAATGACCGTGCCGATTCGGCCATGTCTGCTTAATGGAGTCATTGTGAATTCCAAATCACCATCCAGAACCATAGGGCTGTCTCCATTGACAATGACCGTGTCGGTATTATTTGAATATAGCTCAATAACCTCCCCTTCTCGTTGGCTCCATTTTCCTTTCCCTTTACCCGAATACCAGCCGATAGTTTCTGTCATGACATATCTTCTCCTTGAGTTCATATTCCTCTTGGCGCTTAACCCCGCTCATGAAGACAACGACTTTCTAAGGCTACAAATGAAGAAGGGATATCCTTAATCCGATATCCCTTCTGTTGCCTGAATGGCTTACGATTGGTTTTGATCAAACACCTCTTGCGCTTCTTTCATCACCTTGTCGCCGCCCATGCTCAACCACTCTTCCACATACTTATCAAATTCAGATAATGGCTTGCGTCCCGTAATGAAGTCAATGTAAGTAGAAAGTGTAAATTGTGTAAGTCGATCCTGGTATTCGTTATATACAGGAAGCTGATAAGCCGTCAAAATGTCAGCAATCGGCGTACCTTTCGCTCTGGCTTCTTTCGCTAAGTGACGCATGTTTTTGTCAGATGTATACGATGTTTGAAAGTCGTAGTCATTGAACGATCCTGACATCGAATAGCCTCCTGCAATGCCGAGCTTATCTCTTTCTTTCTGGTCATCATACGGTGCAATAAATTCGACAATGCCATCATCGTTCAGTTTCCAATGCGTATCCTTGACACCAAAGTTCAGCAGTTCATAATACTTCGGATCAAATTGGGTTGCTTCAAACACCTTCAAATAGTTAGCCAGCTTCTCATGATCCTGCTCCAGCTGCTTACCGAACATCAGACCTGAGCCTTTAGCAGCCGAACTCTGTGAAATTCCGTAGTGTCCTTCAGGTCCCTTTACTCCACCTGTAGACAGCCAATTAAAGTCGGGGTTGGTTGCTTTCATTTTGTCATACCAGCCCTCGTCTCCCAAAAATGCTTTGCCCGGGATAAAGAACCACCAATAGAACTCCACAACTCCAACCTTTCCAGTCAATACCTTATCCTCTACATTGTTGATTTTATTAACGACAAATTCAGGGTCGATCAATTCGTTCTTATACCAGCGATTCAACACTTCCAGCGCTTGCTTCGCACCAGGTTCGATCTCGCCGCGAACGACTTTGCCATCCTTCTCCCGGAAAATACCTGGAAAAGCGTCATATGCACCGAAGACTGAGCTAAACATGTCCGTTACGGCTTCCCCGGTGGCGGTTATACCGTATGTGTCCTTCTTTCCGTTACCATCCGGGTCCTCATTACGGAACTTCGTTAAAGCAACTTCCATCTCTTCGATCGTCTCTGGCATCTTGGTGATGCCGACATTGTTCAGCCAATCCTCACGGAAGGCGAGCTGCAACCCGTCTATACCCAAATCCCATGTACCTGGGAGACTATAAATTTTCCCATCTCTTCTTACATATTTAAACGGGTCTTCTTCATCGACAAAACGCTTGATCCATTCCATATATTTGGGCATATTTTCCTCGATCAACTCTTGCGGTATTTCTGCTATCACGCCTTGCTTAATGTACTTTTCGTACTCAGAAACGTTTCCTTCTTTCATCCAATCCGGAATTTCGCCCGATGATATCATCAGGTTCAACTTCTCCTGATAAGATTCTTGCGATACGGGCAGGAACTCAACGTCTACACCAAAGTCCTCCTTGATAGCCATAACTCCGGGAGAATCCAATTTATTTCTTTCTGGATAATAACTCCAAAATTGGAGCTTCATCTCTTCCTGAGATGCTTCATTCGTTTCCGAACCATTCGTTGATTTTGATGCATCATTGCTGCTTCCGCATCCTGCTAATGTTGAAGCAAGTAACAAAAAACCCGTAATTAACAGCAGAACAGATTTTCTGGATCTCACGAAAACCACCCTCTCGCTATATAGGATTTTATTCTTTTAATGAACTCACTTCGTTACCTTCGACTATATCATGAGGCTTACTTGTGGTAAGTATAAGAAATCTTCGTTCTGTTTCAATTTTCTATCCAGTAAAAAAACTACTTCTCTTGTTCAATAAGCAACCAGGTTACACCACGTGCAGGTATCGTTACAGACACCTGTACACGATATCCCCGGTCAAGCTCATATACTTTTCCTTTATTCCTCTGTTCACGAATACGTGCCCGATCACGAAGCCCTGTATAATACAAAGGAAGCTCGATCGTTTGACTGATGTCAGCATCAAGCGGGTTGTACAAAACCGCCATCCCTTGGACAGACAGCTTCGGATTCACATGCAAAATACAATCGATATCCCGCCCCCCTGGTCGGCGGACATGAATAATATCCGACTCTAACAGACTGCGATGCATTTTATAGAAATCCACCCACTTCTTGACCCGCTGTTTCGTTTCTTCTGTATCATACAGTCGAAAGCCGCGATATGCGGCCTGAACACCGGCGGTAAAATTATTAATCAGATGGGCTTCATAAGCGTCCAGATGCTCACATAACGGCTCCAGCGTCGTTTCAGGTCCTCCGCCGTGATAGGAAGTCAGCGGAACGAACATCCACCCCATACTCGGCGTTTTTTCCCAAGTTCCGTCATAAATATTTTGCCGTGACAACATGATTTGCCGCTCTCTGGGCAGCGCCCAGTTCACTTCTCGATAACCCATTCCTGCTTTATTGGACCCGTTTAAGAAATACCAATCCGGTACATTGAGATATATTCCATTTCCTCTGCACCATTTATAAAATTCCGAAATTCGTGTCCACTGCTTCCACTGGGAATCCTCGCGTCCTACATGGCCAGGATGGTCTGTTGACTCGCAAATATCTCCTGGATAAGATCCATCATGCTCCAGAACGTCAAATCCGGTATCCTTAAAAAAGGCTTGTAGTTTTCGGAAATACTCCTGCCCCCACTTGCTTTCCAAACATGGAGAATGGATATAATAAGCACCGTCAGGATTGACTACATCATGCTCCGGAGCTATTTTCCTTGAAGCAAGCAGCGAATAACCGCCAATTGCAATACCTTTGCTGTGAGCATAATCGGCCAATTCCCGAAACTTCTGGATGTACGCCGGATCATCATTTTCCATATCCAGTTTACTGCCAAAAGACAAAATCACCATCTCGAAGCCTACTTCGGCGCACTGATCGATCGCTTCCGTAATAACCGCAGAGTCCGTGCTTTGAACATGTAAAAAGATCGGATTTTCCTGCGTCCATGGTGCCATCATGCGATACATTCTTCGCTGAGTCAGACCTTTACGCTCACGTTCTGTACTGTCAAAAATCAACTCATAGGTGCGAAACGTATCAAACACCTTATCCGGCTCGATCCATATATCCGGGCCAAGCGGAGGCCGGCTCTCAAGCAAGGCTGGAGACTGACAATCTACATTGACCTGCGTTCTATATTCAGGGTCGGGGACCCAATAAGTAGTCCGGTTCGCTTTTCTTTGCGCCATTCCCTGGAATGAGTAATCGCTTTCAACATGAAGGTTCGGAAAGTCCCAACGATCCGGCGTTTCTACAGGTGAATCCCACTCCACCACCGCTAATATTTCACTGATAAAAGAATGAAGCTTCACCTTGCTTGTTCCTTGATTATGGATGGAAAGCCATTTGCACATGAGCGGTATCCCATCATACATCTCATAATGAACAGATATATGTATATCCTTGGTACGCTCTTGAGTGGAAGTAAAATTGAGCTGCAAGGATACGCCGGGCGCTGGCCAAGGGTCAGATGTCGAGTGCTTCGTTCGCTTCCATGGGAACCTTTCCTTCGTGACTCCCGTTTCAAAAGCAGAACAATGGAAGGCATGGGGATCTGACGTCAACTCGTCAATCCATTCTTTTTTTAAATAGGCATAATCCGGCTGTCCACGTAGTCCTCCTACCGCAAACTCTTCCCCGTCAATGGTAACCATCGCTTCCGGCTTAACTCCGCGGATGATCGTTTCACCTGTCATTAAATTATCAAAAGATACCGTCGCTGCATTCGGCGAAATCCTCCAAACACGTTGAATCAGTCCGTTCGACATGATGATTTCATCATTTTGATCATCAACATATACGGCTGCCTTAAATGATTCAGGGGATAACAACCAGTCCTCTCTCATGTCGTACACCTCCATTTTCTTCTTTTTTGCAAATGAAAACCTGACACATCCATCAAAAATGGTGATTTTTCATCCATAATCAACCCTTGACGGCACCGATCATAACCCCTTTAACAAAATACTTTTGAATAAATGGATACACAATCAGCATCGGGATAATCGAAAACATGATGATCGTTGCTTGCAGCTGTCTTCCTGAAAACTCGGAATCATTGCTCATTTTTTGCATAATCAATGTTAAGTCCGTCGTATTGTTTTCAAGTATGATCTTACGCAGCACCACTTGAAGAACTTGACGACCCGGGTCAGAAATATAAATCATGCTGTCAAACCAAGCGTTCCAGTGTCCTACTCCAACCCATAAAGCTACCGTAGCTAATACCGGCTTCGACAGAGGCAATATAATTCGGGTAAAAATAATGCCATATCCCGCACCATCGACTACTGCAGACTCTTCCAGTTCCTCCGGAATGGCGCGGAAAAAGTTGCGCATGATCAAGACGTTGAAAGCCCCGACCATCCCTGGGATTACAAGCGCCCATATCGTGTTGTATAGACCGAGATTTTGAATTAGCAGGTAGTTAGGGATCATTCCGCCGCCAAACAGCATCGTAAATAAAATAATAGCAGTAAATATCTTGTTGCCTGGAAGCTTCGCTTTAGCCAGCGGATACGCTGTTAGTGTTGTAAATGTAATGGACAAAATGACGCCAAGCACTGTACGGTAAATCGTATTTAAATAACCTGACCACATCGCTTCATATTGAAAAGCAAGCCTGTAGCTTTCGAACGAGATTTCCGAAGGGAACAATATAATGCCGGATGAGTAGGCAGCACTTTCGGCCCCGCCGCCATCTAGTGAAATGACAATCTGAGTCCAAAAGGGGTATATGGTGATGATCATGATGATCGTCATGATCAAGTACAGAATCGCATCAAAAACCTTATCACCGCGAGACTTCTTTACATTAAGCATTGGAGTTCCTCCTTTCAGGGGCCTACCATAATGAGCTTTCCCGATCCATTATCTTAACGATTTTATTCACAACCACGATCATAATTAGGGCGATTACGGATTTGAACAATCCGATGGCCGTTGCACGGCTATAGTTCATTTCAATCAAGCCTTGACGATATACATAAGTATCAATAATATCTGCCACACTGTACACTTGAACGTTGTACATATTGAAAATTTGGTCAAATCCGGCATCCAATATGCCTGACATCGATAAGATCAGCATGATCGCAATAACCGGGAACAGCATAGGGATCGAAATGTAAAACATTCGCTTGAAACGTCCTGCTCCGTCCATAATAGCCGCTTCATACAGCTGAGGATCGATATTGGAAATAGCAGCAAAGTAAATAATAGAACCCCAACCGAAACCTTGAAAGATGCTTGTTAGCACCAGCACTGTTCTGAAGTACGTAGGATCTGCAAGAAATAAAACAGGGTCACCGCCAAACAGCTTCACGATCGCATTGACCGGACCATCTAATGAGAATATTGTAAAGAAAATGCCTCCCAATATGACCCATGATATAAAGTGAGGCAAATAAGAGACCGTCTGAACGACTTTTTTAAATTTCATATTTGCAATTTCACTTAACAACAAGGCAAACAGAATAGGAATCGGGAAGCCAAACACCAATTTATATAAACTGATGATAATGGTGTTCTTTAATACGGTATAGAAATACGGATCTGAAAATAAATCTTGAAAATGCTGAAATCCAACCCACGGACTTCCCATGATCCCTTCAAGTATTAAAAAATCCTTGAACGCCAATGTGACCCCATACATCGGAAGATAACTGAAAATCAGGTAATACAGCATACCCGGAAACAGCATGAGATACAGTATTTTGTATTTTGAATACTTTCTCTTGCCCTTTAGTGTCACAGAATACTTCAGCTTGCTCCGTTTAACATCTGTTTCGCTCACCTTAAAATCCCCCTTTCCACGCTGATGAAATTGGCTCGTATATCCACTGTAGCATGGGGTTCTCATAAAGTATTTATAAGAAATCTTTGATCTGTTTCAGTTTTCTAACGCATCCTTAAAGGGGTGTTCTATGCTCAAATAAAAAACAGTTCCCCTCTCCTTACGGAAAAAGAAACTGTCGCTTGTAGCAAACTATTACGTTGTACGAGGGATCGTAACCTTCATCACCGTCCCCGATCCAACGGTACTTTGAATGGTTACGCCATAGGCATCTCCATACTTCAACTGAATACGGTCGTTCACATTTTTTAAGCCATAGCCATTGGTTTGTGCCGTTAATAACAGGTCCAGCTGTTCGGGCGAGATTCCTACACCATTATCCTCCACCGTCAATTGAATGCTGTTGTTTTCCAGCAGTGCCGTAATGATCAGTTCTCCCCTTCGCTCTTCCAGCTTATCCAGTCCGTGTTCAATAGCGTTTTCGACCAGCGGCTGGAGAATGAGATTAATGATGTTGTAATTATAAACACGTTCATCAATGTTGAAGTGAATATCAAAACTATAGTCCTTCATCATCTGAACAATTTCAAGATAGGAACGGATGTTTTCCAATTCATCATGAATCGATATGTTCTGATCCCCTTTGTTCAAAGCGGTTCTATAAAACTTGGACAAAGAAGTTACGACATGGCTGATTTCTTGTTCATCATGCTCAATTGCCTTGAAATTGATTAGTGATAACGTGTTGTATAAAAAATGCGGGTTGATCTGTGACTGCAATGCCCGCAGTTCTGCTTCCTTCTGAATAATTTTATTAGCATATGCCTCTTGAATTAACAGATTGACACGCTCCAGCATATCTACAAAATGATCTGTCAGCTGACTGATTTCATCCTTCGATGTGTTCTGAATCTTTAAATGAAGCTCGCCTCTCTTCACTCGTCTCATCCAGCCTATTAAAATGTTAATACGTCTCGTAATTCGGTTGGAAAACAGCAGGCTGATCAGCAGCAACAGAATCGTACATACACTTATGAGCAGCAAAGTCGTCCGCATTATATTTCCATCACTTGGAGAAACAACCTTCTTGGGCACGAATGTACGAATACTCCACTCCGATTCCGGAATGGCATTATTCAACAGTATAACCTCGGTACTTCCAATTTCAGTAAGTCCTACTTCAGATTGAATGATATCATCCTCATGAATGTCACTGATTCCATAACGATTTTTAATCGTCCCCAGGTTCGAATATACAATATCTCCTTCTGTGTCGCTAATAACGACTCCTGTCTCATTCGCTACAATATCAATCGCTTCGAAAAAACTCCGATAGTCCAGCTTCATATATAAAACATCTATTTTTTTCTTATCGAAATTTTTCGGAAACCTGCTGGCAAATATAATGTTGCTCCCATCGATTTCCCAGACCGGTGTCTGATATAATAGGGCCTTCTTATACCACGGTTCGTTCTCCACTCTAGAAACGGACGCAATCTCAGTTCCATACTCGGGAAGTTTGGAATTCGTATAAATTGTAATTTCGAGAATGGCCTTGTTCAACGCTTTAATGGAGTTCATCTGCTGTTCTACATGTTGTTTGAGGTCCCAGCGCAGATTCACATAGTCAACATAATCCGTGCTCAAGATCTTCATGATCGAATTGCTGTACGTGATAGAACTTGCCGTATTTTTATGCTGTTGCATATTTATGCTTAATGTATCTATAATCGTTTTGCTTTTGCTCCCCATGGCTTGCACCGCTTGTATATCCAGCAGCTGATTGGATTGATGCTCACTATAAACACCAAGAATAGCGATTGGAATGATAATTACGAGCAAATAGGATAAAAATAGCTTGTGCTTCAACCGAATGGAATGAAGGGGATGAAACCGGGTAGTCATGCTTTGGACTCTTCCCGGAATTGGGTTGGTGCAATACCAAAATATGTTTTGAAAAGGGAGCAAAAGTAGGCCACATTTCGGTATCCCGTCTCTTCGCTAATATCGGCAATCTTCTTATTTGTATTTTGCAGCAAATCCTTTGCCCTTTCCATTCGGACTGAAGTAATATACTTGATGATGCTTACACCTGCCTGCTTCTTAAACAGATGGCTCAAATAGTTAGGTGATAAATATACTCGCTCGGCTATTTCTTCTACCGAAATGTCACGATAATATTCAGTTTCAATCATATGAATCACTTCAGCGATTACTTTTCGTTTGGAATCATCCCCCGCTTTACCTGAGCATTCGTTTTCCTCCAAAATCGAAATCATCAAAGCGATTAAGTCATTCAACCTGTTCGTGTTATAAACGAGTTCCAAATTTTTTTTAAAATTAGCCGAATTTCTGTTTGGTGACGATGTAATCAGCTTTTTAACAATTTCCATACATATGTATTTTAAATAAATAGAAGAAACCTGTTCATTAGCCTGAAGCAAAATCGCTAAACGTTCAAAGTGAACCCTTACGGCTGAATAATCTTTACGATCGACATCTCTGTTGATTTCCTGGAGCATTTCCTCGACATTTATTTCCTCTTGATCATGCAGCGAGACTGCTCCGGTGAAAAATACAACACCTTGATTATAGAAAAACTTGCTCTCCAGCAGCATTTCAAACTCATTGTACGCCTCTCTAATTTGAGAGGCTTGCTGAATCGTACCGCTGAATGCTACATACAAGTCAATCCCGAATTGCTCGTAGGACCAGGTGATGAGCCGCGATCCCAGCGCTTCCAAATCACTCTTGCTTTCCTCTTCAAACGCCTCCATAAATAGCAAGCACTGATGTTCATTCAGATCGATCATGTCGATCTGTCTTTGCATCTGATCAGATAGCTCCCGTTCAAAATCCTCATCAATTTGATCAAAAAAACGTTCGCTGCAATCCAATATGACCATACGGAAATGATCATAATTCGAAAAAAAGCACATAATCGTTGATATATCGATCATTTGATCAATGCTTTCGCTATTATGACCATGAACGAGCTGTGAAATGAGCTTTTGTTGTTCATATCGAATTCCTTTTCCGTATATTCGCTGCATTCTATCCGTCTCTTCTCTGGCTCTTTGTTCATGATCACATATCTCGATAACCATTGAAAGCACTTTCAAAAATTCACTTACTTCAACTGGCTTCAATATATATTTTATCGCCTTTAAATCGATAGCTTGCTGTGCATATTCAAACTCACCGTAAGCACTCATAAAAATAACTTTAATTCGTTTATCCAAAGCTCTTACTCTTTCCGCCAGTTGCAAGCCGCTCATTTCCTTCATACGAATATCCGTCAGCAGGATATCGACATGATGATTTTGCAAATAACTCCATGCCTTCTCACCGCTACCCGCCTCAATCACATCCAGGTTCAACTTGTACTTTTCGATTATAAACTTGATTCCTGCTCTTTGAAATCTTTCATCATCTACTAACAACAATTTGTACATTATGATGCTGCCCCCTTTGTTCTGAGTTTGTTTTTTCGGCTCACGGTTGCACCGACTATTACCGACTATTGTATATAAGGTGGAAAATGAGGTTCAACATGATAACGACAGCTCTTTAACTTGAGTCTAATGAAAAGAACTATTCAGAGCAACTCTTTATTATCATTATGCACTGCGTAGTCATTCAATCCATACTACAACTCTAAAAGCCCGTTGCTGATTCAAAAATCAACAACGGGCTCTTTCGCTGCTTGGCAAGCATCTTACGCATTGATAGCAGCCTTTTACTTGATCGGAATCATCAAATAAATGGACGTTCCCTTTCCAGGAGCCGTTTCAATGTCAAAATTGGCGCCGATTCCACGTGCGCGCTCCTCCATACTGAACAGCCCCACTCCTTTTTTTCGACCATCCCGAATAATCCCTTTACCTTTATCAATAATGGAAACGTTAATATTGGATTCATCCTGGTTAATCAGAACCTTAACCTGATCCACATCAGCATATTTGCCTGCATTCATTAACGCTTCCTGTATAACCCGATATATAACAGTTTCCTGTTGGTGATCTAAACGCTTAGTCAAGTTTGATTCGAATTGGACACGAATCCCATAATGTTCCGTGAAATTTTCGATGTAAGTCCGAATAGCAGGTACAACCCCCAGATCATCAAGAATGAAAGGTCTAAGCTCCCAAGCCAGCCCCCGAACATCTTCAATAATATGAGAAACTTGCTGGCGGATGGCCGACAATTCCTCTGTCACTAAACCGCTCTTCGCAGCCGCCGTTTCCGATGCAGAGTTTGAGCGCTCCTTCTCGGCGATCAGAACGCGATCCATACTAATTAACAGTGAAAACAGGCTTTGTCCAATACCGTCATGCAGTTCGCGAGAGAATCGTTTGCGCTCTTCCTCTTGAATTTCCATAACCTTGAGCATCATCTGTTTCAGTTCTTCTTCAGCTGCTTTCAGACGGGTGACTTCATGACGGATAGCCAAATACTGTACAGGCTCCCCTGCTTCATCAAGCAAAGGCACGATCGTCGTATTCACCCAGTAATATACTCCATCCTTGGCTTTGTTTTTAATTTCCCCATGCCATATACGTCCAGATTGAATCGTATCCCACAGATGTTTCATAAAAGCTTTGCCATGATGCCCCGAATTAATAATCCGATGATCTTGACCAAGCAGCTCTTCGCGTGAATATTTGGATATTTCACAAAATTTATCATTTACATACATAATTCGGCCTTTATGATTTGTAATCGCAACAATCGAAGATTCATCCAAAGCGATCTTTAAATCATTTAACTGCCGCAGTGAGTTTTTTACCTGTTCTAATAGCTGCAGATCACCAGGGAGCTCATCCAGCTGCTTTAACAGTGAAATCACATGCTGACCAATGACCTCAGGATAATGAGCACCTTGATTTTTATTCAAAAGTAAGCAGCCCCTTCTTCATCGCGTATTTTATTAAATCAGGACGGGTTTTAAGCCCTAATTTCTCCATCAAATTGCTTTTATGTGTTTCAACCGTTTTGACGCTGATGATCAGATTTTCGGCAATCTCCTTGTTGGAGTATCCTTTAGCCGTCCAGGATAGCACTTCCCTTTCACGATCCGACAAAGTATCGAATTCATCGGCTCCCTCCCCGTTCTTCACCTGCTCAATATACTGACCCATTAAACGTTTCGTAGCCATCGGCGTCAAGTAAGCATTGCCTGCAGCAACATGGTGAATAGCTGTAAGCAACTCTTCGTGGGGAGCATTTTTCAAAATATATCCGGAAGCGCCCACTTGAATCGAGCGGAATAAATACTGCTCATCATCATGCATCGTCAAAATTAATATATATATATCCGGCAGCATTTTTTTCAACTCTTCGGTAGCTGTCATACCGTCTTTTCCATGCGGCATGCTTAGATCCATTAATATAACATCCGGGTGTAACTCCTTCGCCAAACGAATCGCTTCATCCCCATCAGCCGCTTCTCCCACCACATCAATGTTCTGCTTTTCCCCCAAAAGCAGCTTGAGGCCGGATCGAACAACCGCGTGATCATCCACGATCAATAGACGTACCATGGTTCCCCCTCCTATATCCGTCCAGTAAAGTGTGACTTATATCATGATATAAGAAAAAAACAATCCCGGCAATCAAGGATTGTTTTTTTTTATGAAATCTATGAAAATATGAACTTGTTTTCAAGATGTTTTGACGCTGTTATATGACGGCGATTCAAGATTTTTGCAGACCGGATTTTTCTGAAAATCGCTGTGAGAAAGACTCCAGCTCCATTAATTCATTTGGATGATAAGTTACGCCTGTTCGTCTGCCCATAAAAATGATTCCTGCAAGGTTAAGCTCTTGTTGTATGGGGGCAGCGGCTGCTACGTGAAGATGTTCCGCCAGCATCATATAATCATCGTTTCGACGCTGTTCATCCGGTGTACAAATTTTTTGTACCGTCCTGCCAATGCGGATCACATCGCCGACAATCCCCTGCGTTGGCCGATTTACCATAAAACGAAATTTTTCATTGGTATAACCCGAAGCCGCAGCCCATCGAATTTTCCGTGCAGAAGTATCATATATCGCAACTGCGCAAAAATCGCTGCATGTTAACTTGCGCAATTCCGATAAACGCTCTTCCCAATCCATTTGTTCAGCTTTCACAACGGGTCCCTCCTATACTTTCGCTTTAATACTTATACGATTCATTGTAGCCTTTACTGGAACAATTGTACCTCAGGGTTTACCCTGAAAATAATCTAGGGGTTTATGTATGAAAGAGCGTCAGGATAGGCGCTATTTTACGGCAGTTTACCATCATGTTCTATGATGTATCTCACAAAATACAGGGAATTCCCCCAATAAAATTTCAGAGCCTTCCCCGATGTTCATCAAATGTCTTCTGGCGTATGATGAATATAACAAGAAGACACGGGGGGCAAACTTCAATGGCTATGACCATGCAGCATCAGCAAACATTTCAAACATGTAAACAACGTACGGAAAAAAACACTGAAATATTAAGCCCGAACGGAATCGGACAATATATGACGGAAGAACAATTTAAATGTTTACAAGACATTATGCAGATAAGAAAAATTTCGAAAAGTTCTTATTTGTTCTGGGAAGGCGATAAGGCCGACAGACTGTATTACATCATTTCCGGTCAAGTGAAACTGCTAAAGTCGACCGAAGAAGGAAAAGACCTCATCATTTCGATTTTGCAACACGGAGATTTCATCGCACAATTCAACGGTTTGAAAAATACCCAGTACGGATATAGCGCCGAAACGATGACCCAGGTGGAAGTAGGGGTCATTCTGCAGAAAGACCTTGAAGAATTATTGGCTCACCGCGGAGACATTGCATTGCAATTTATGTACTGGCTCGGCTTGAATAACCAGATCATCGAATCGAAAATGCGCGACTTGCTGTTATTCGGTAAATCCGGCGCTCTTGCTTCAACATTAATCCGGATGAGTAACACGTACGGGATTCCGGCAGTTGATGGTTCCATTCATATTCAGATTAAACTGACCAACACAGAACTGGGCGAGATGATCGGATGTACACGTGAAAGCGTAAACCGTATGCTGGGGGAATGGAAAAACGATGGCACGATCGAGTTCGAGGAAGGAAAAATGATCATCCGTCAACTTTCAAATTTGCGTGAAATTTGCAGATGCCCTGATTCACCAAAATGTCCAGCGGCCATTTGCCGGCTTTAAGTCCAACATGAAAAACAACCTAAACCAAAAACAGGGATGTCTCAAAAGGTCGATTGACCTCAGAGGACATCCCTTCTTTCTATTGATAGACGCCAAACGAATCGCCTGTTTAACTTTTCATGAATCGCTCTACAATAACGCGGGCCGTCTTCTCCCCATTAGCGATACAATCCGGAATGCCTACACCATAATAAGAACAGCCTGCCAGCAGCACATTCGGATAACTTTGTTCAAACTTTTGTTCCAGACGGCTTACAATCTGACGATGCTTCAGATGATAGTTAGGCATATTTTCATGCCACTTCGTCACTTCTGAAGTGACAGGTTCCACATTCATGCCCAGGCTTTTCGCGATGTCCGAAAGCGCAACCTTCGTCAGTTCTTCTTCAGACATGCGGATTAAGCGTGCATATTCCGGATTTGAGCTTTTATAGAAAAGTCTAAGCAAAAGCCTTCTGTTACTAGACGTGTGCTCCCATTTTCGGCTGGTCCAGGTACAAGCGTCGCACAGCACATCACTTTCTTTAGTGGATATAAATCCGGTTCCGTCACTTGGCAGCTGGCGATCAGGAACGTCAAATCCAAGATAGATGCTGATCAGCGATTTGGTTTGAAGCTGTTCAAAATCCTTGGCAAGATCCTGATCTTCAAGCAGCTCCTGAGCCTGAGAGCTATTGTTGCTCAGTACAACATAATCCGCTTCAATCATACGTCCATCTGCCAGAGCGACCGTATAATGACCATCCTTTTTCGCAATAGATTCCGCTTTAACTCCTTTATAAATATGTGTATCGTTTTTCAGCATCTGCTCCATTCGGTCGATCAGAAAGGACATTCCTTTCTTGAATGAGATAAACTTTTTGTTGGCAGCCCCTAAGTAAAGATGTTTATTTTCGGACAATCCCTTAATAATACTTCCATATTTATTCTTGTATTCAAGCAGAAAAGGAAAGGTGGATGCAATCGTCAAGTCGTTCAGCTCACCGGAATATACACCGGAAACGACAGGTGCGACCTGCTTCTGCACCAATTCTTTACCGAGAAAAGCTTCTAAGAACAATCCCAGCGAATCGTTCACAGTAAACGACTCATTGACTGTATAAAAGTCTTTAAGCGCTTCCACTTTCCCTTCGGCAGAAATCAGCTCGCTCTGAACAAGCGACTGGATGCTGGCAGGAATGCCAAAAACAGCCTCGGCCGGAATCTTCTTCAATCCGTCTTCCGTGTAAATATAAGAGATTCCTGTCGCGTTATACACAACCTGATCGCTGATCCCCAGCTCTTCCAAAAAAGGAACAACATTCGCCTTACGGGCAACAATGGAATCTGCCCCGGTCTCCATCGTGAACTCTCCATCCGAATAAGTGCTGATTTTTCCCCCAAGTTTATCATCCGCTTCCACAAGCACCAGCTGCATGTCCAAATTGTTCGCGTTTTTCTCTTTCTGAAGATAGTATAAAGTTGACAGACCGGTAATGCCTCCACCAATAACTACGGTTGTTGTCACTATAAATACACCTCTTGTATGTAAGAAATTAAACCTGATTTTAACGTTCTATCTAAATCAAAAGTATAGCATAGACACTAACTCCACGATTGAATCTTCCCCTTCAATTATGTGACAAATCAAGAAAAGACGACTGCAATACACTCGAAATGCGATTGATTTTCGCATTCCATTAAGAAAGGCGGCACAGGATTGACGCCCTGTACCGCCGTATTTTATTCATCAGAGCCTAGTGTGCTTATATTCAAGCTAGCTCTTTTTGTAACAAGCTACGATCTTCAATGAAGCTCGAGATGCAGTATGTTAGCTCTCCGTTAATCCTTTGTCAACACCTCAATCAAACCGGCCGGCAGCTTGAACTGATGATTGTTAATTTGAAAGCTTTGCAGCTCTCCCAAAGCTTCTTCTGCATGTAAATCTTTGATCATCTGAACTTCATGCTGCAGCCGCTCCATCTGATGATCTAGATCACTGGCGGTGTCTGCAGCTGCCTTAAGTTCTTGAAGCAGCTTTTCCGGTACAGACTGATTGTATTTGTAAAAAATTTTATGTTCCAGACTTGCCCAGAAGTCCATAGCTATGGTCCGTATTTGCACTTCCACGCACACATGCTCAACACGGTCAGACAAGAAGACCGGCACTTCTACAAGCAGATGAAGGCTTTGATATCCGTTCGGTTTCGGATTCTTTATATAGTCCTTCACATTCAGCACTTTCAAATCGCTTTGCTTCTCCAGCATTTCACTGACCTTATAAATATCAGAAAGGAAAGAGCATGTGATGCGCAATCCAGCGATATCTTTAATATGTTCTTCAATCGATTCAATCGATATATCCTTACCTTTACGGTGAAGCTTCTTCAAAATACTCTCAAATGTTTTCAATCTTGATTTTGTATGCTCGATCGGGCTGTAATCATGAAGAGCCTGAAACTCTTCTTTCAGTATTTCAATTTTTGTCTCCATTTCATCCAACGCAAATTTATATTTCATCATAAAACGAGTAATTTCATCCCGCATTCTTTTAATCTGTCCGATTTGCAATTGATTCATTTCAGGTCGTCCTTTCGCTTGCTTAATGATCAAGTAATAAGTTCATTTCTTCCCTCTTCTAGATTTTACGCCTTTGAGCACCCTCACTGCAACTTTACGAGATGGATCATCAACCAAAGAAAAGGACAGCCGAAAATATGGCTGACCTGTTTTTTCATTTAAATTTGCTGTACCGTCTTGTTTCTCGCAGCTGCAATTTGCGGGTACGCGATCCCTAAAAGAATGATCAAGATGCCAAGCCACTGCAACCCCGTCACATACTCGTTCAAAATAAGCATCGACACCATTACGGCTACCGGCAGTTCTCCGGCTCCAAGTATGGTGGCCAAGCCCGTGCTGATGTTCGGTGCGCCTAAAGCAAACAGCAGTACCGGAAGCACGACCCCAAACGTTCCGAGTACGAGTCCGAAAATCCATAATCCCCCGGTAGGTGAAACTTCCAGAAATACCTTCGGTGTAAATAAAATCGTTAACAGAGTCATTCCCCCGCAGGACATAAAAAAGCTTCTTGTAATCGGCGGCAGTTTCGTCTCGACCCTTCCGCTGAAAAACACAAACAGTGCCATCATAAAGGCCGCGGCTAATCCAAGCAGTGTGCCCTTCAAGTTAAGCTGGAGATGATCAGCTCCGAGCAATCCACCGGCTAATATCGTACCGATAAATAAAATAGTAACAGATATAAGCGTCGGCTTGTCAGGCATTGATCTTTTCACGATCGCTTCAATCACTACCCCCATCCATGTGAACTGAAACAATAGCACGACAGCGATGGATGCGGGAATACTTTGCAAAGACAAATAATAGAACACCCCGGTTAAGCAAGTACACAGACCGACACCAGCCAATTTGACGACCTGTTTAAGCGAAACTTTTCTCCGCGAAAATAGAAGCATCAGAATCAGCAAAATCAACCATCCTGTAGCGAACTGGCTAATCATCACTTCTCTGAATAAAAAGCCCTTGCTGTAAGCCAACTTCACAATCGTTGATAAAATACCGAAGCTGCACGCTCCTAAAAATACATAAAGCGAATTTTTTAACAAGTGAAACAAAATGCTCTCTCCCCCGCAGAAAAACCCCAGTTCTCTTGTTTTGGATTCCAAAAAACAAAAAAAATGGGGTTTCAATATATTACGATATGAATTATTGATATATTGTATGACAAATGAGGATGAATGTAAACAATCATTACGTAGAGCATTCAATACTTCCGCTTTTTCTAGCGAAAGACGAGCATTATATTTTAAACCGTTTCCTTTCCCGTATTTCCGGCATATTTATGAGCATGTGGAACAGCACCATTTACCGTTGTATAGCCTTCAAAGTGATGATAATGTCCCCCTCCCGGCAGCGGATATGCTGGGCCTGTCGTTCCCCTGATCGTATGTTTATGCCCATCATCGAAGGAAGTTACTGCATAATAATTATGCACATGCTGGACGCCGCTGGGTGCAGCCTCTGTAATTCCGGCATAATGGTGAAAATGGCCGACATCATACGAAGTATCGCCGGAAAATGGATGAACATGAACGTTTACGGATCTTCCATCCCAGGAAGTTATAAATAGCTTATGAGCATGCTCAGAATGGTCTGAACCGTCAGAATCATGCGAACAGAACAAAATGCCTTTTATGGGTTTGCCCACAAAAAAACCTCCCTACACTTTGTATAGAACTCAGTATATGGGTTTTTGGAGGTGAAGGTTCACATTTAAGCTTTCAATGAAGTCCGCATCCTAAATGTCGAGCATACCTGAAAGGTATAGTAATTAATCAAAATAGATACTTTAAATATATCTTCTGAAATGATAGCATTCAATATAAACAATAATAGTTAGGGAGCGATTGAAATCATGGCCAGTTCGATAGACGTCCAAATAACAACGAAGAAGAAACAGAAACCACTTCAGCATGAATTAGGTTTCGGCATTCATTTTACCGATCATATGTTCATCATGAACTACGCTGAAGGCAAAGGGTGGCACGAACCTCGCATTGTGCCATATCAACCGATTGTGCTGGACCCAGCCGCCAAAGTATTCCACTATGGCCAGACGATCTTTGAAGGATTGAAAGCTTACAAGACCTCGGATGGGCAGGTTTTGCTGTTCAGACCTGATCGCAACTTCAAACGTTTAAACCGTTCCAACGAACGACTGGGTGTTCCTGCTATTGATGAGGAGCTTGCCCTTCAAGCCTTAAAAAAACTGATCGTGATAGATCAGGACTGGATTCCTACAGCATCCGAAAACTCCTTGTACATCCGTCCGTTTGTCATTGCTACCGAGCCCGCTCTAGGCGTAGATGCTTCTACACAATATCAGTTCATTATCATCCTGTCGCCGGTAGGCAACTACTATCCCGAAGGGGTCAATCCTGTCAAAATCTACGTTGAAAGCGAATATGTACGCGCCGTCAGAGGCGGTATCGGGGAAGCCAAAACTGCCGGCAACTATGCTGCTAGTTTAAAGGCTCAGGAAAATGCCAAAGAACAAGGCTATTCCCAAGTGCTGTGGCTGGATGGAGTTCACCGCAAATACATTGAAGAGGTCGGCAGCATGAACGTCTTTTTCAAAATCAACGGAACAGTCCATACCCCTGCACTAAGCGGCAGTATTCTGGACGGCATTACCCGCAGTTCTATTATTCAGCTGCTCAAGCATTGGGAAGTTCCTGTTGAGGAAAGCATGATCGCGATTGAGGATCTTTTTAACGCCGCTAAAAACGGACAGCTGGAGGAAGCCTTCGGTACCGGAACGGCTGCAGTGATCTCCCCGATCGGCGAGCTCAACTGGAAAGATGAGAAGGTACTGATCAACGGCGGAAATACGGGCGAAATTTCGCAAAAGCTTTATGATACGTTAACCGGTATTCAAAGAGGGGCCCTTCCGGACCCGTTTGGTTGGATGGTTCAAGTGAATGATTAAGTAAATCCAGGCTGCCTGGGGGAATTTCCCCCAGGCAGCCTTTTTTATATTAGTGCTCCTGTTTACCAACTTAATCCTCGTCCTCAGCAGTAGGCAGCTTTACGGTAAATGTGGTTCCTGTGTCAATCTCACTGTTAACGGAAATCGAGCCGCCATGATCCTCCACGATTTTTTGACATAAGGATAATCCCAGGCCTGTCCCTTCTTCTTTCGTCGTATAAAACGGATCAAAAATTTGGCTGATATACGCTTCGGCTATCCCCTTACCTGTATCTTGAACCTTAATGATTGCCGTCTTTCCCTCTAACTGTAGTGAGAAATGAACATGGCCGGTTGTCTCCATCGCCTGAAATGCGTTTCGTATCAGATTAATCATGACTTGAATGATTTTATCTCTGTCCATGTAGACCATAACCGACTCATCTGGAACTTCCATCGTAAACGAATGACCGCGTGAGGCTGCTTCAGATTCGCAAAGTGAAAAGACCCTCGTCATGCAAAATCGTAATGAATCCGGCTTCATATTGCTCACATGCGGCTTTGAAAACTGAAGAAACTCTGCCGTCAGCTCGCCAACCCGCGTGATTTCACCCATGATCACCTCATACCATGGCTGGATGTTGTAGTTTTGAATTTTGGACAGCTGAATAAATCCTTTTATCGCGGTTAAGGGATTGCGGATTTCATGAGCCATTCCGGCAGCCAGCTCCCCAACCGTTTTCATTTTCGCAGAGCGCATAAATTCTTCTTGACTCTTTAGCCAGCTTTCTCTTCTCATCTGAAATATTCGATCCTCAGCCATGCTAATGATTTCCTGAAATGTAGCCGCTTCTTTAGGAAAATGAGTTACGCTGTATGTGACCTGTATTCCGAGCTCATCAAAAGGCATGTCATCGCTTACCTCATCAGCAGACGGTAACAGAATTGCAAACCGGTCTCCTGCATATCTGGCCGAACCAATCATATTTGTGAAATGTTTTGAAATGGAACGAGAGAAATGGATCAGTATCTCATTCGCTGTCACGATATCCTTAGCATTCAACGATTTGAAATTATTAATATCGAGTAGTACCAGCTGAAAATGTGTTCTGCTATCGGTAAGTTCTTGTACCATTTTCATATAGCCTTCATAATTTAAAAAACCGGTAAGTGAATCATGATAAATGAGGTAGTCGTTTTGCTTTGTTAACGTTTTTTTCTCAGACTCGATGCGAATAATGATGTGGAACGTCATGATGATCACAAGTAAAGAAATGATATCAAACAAAAATAAAAGCACGGTATAAACATCCAGTGGCATATATGTGAGTCGAATGATGGAGTATTGCAAAACAAGCAGTAGCCCCGGTGGCAACATTTCATTAAACTTCTCTTTCTGCTGAATCAGATTGATGATGACAATATAATATAGCAGGATGGACCAATTTAAACTGCTGGCAAAATGAAATGCACCGACAAAGATAAACTGGAACCTTTTTAACAACGGGTATTTATCATCCAAGGCCAGGCTTGCCGATAGCAATAAAGCTGTTATCAGCATCAGTTCCAAACTCACATGCTTCCCCAACGTGATCGATGAAACGATAATGAATAGAGATATAAACGGTACGAACAGGAGTTTAATCATTTTAATGGACAATCGCAATCACTCCTATGTATAACTTACAAAAGTTACTAATCATTCTTTCATATGTTATAACATAAACAGGGTTCTGAACAGATAATTTACAAAAAGCGCTGCTATAAATTAGCTTCACTACGTGTAATTAAACGAATATCCATAAAACTTGACGAAAGATGGGTATTGGCACAGGTACATTTGCCTTTCTCGTCATACAATAACCCAGATAAACACATAACTTTTCGAGAAGGAGCTGTTATCATGACTGGTGTTGGAGCAGCAGGCGGAGCTGGAACAGGGCCTGTAAGAGGCGAAAAAGGAAAGGCAGAATGGAGTATGCATCACCCGGTTGGACACAAAGTGTATCACACGACTGCTCATGTGCATCATCATCACAAACACCCTCACTGCTGTGTTAGAACAGGCATCCCTATAGAATTGGTTTTATTTATTCTACTCGTCATCGTCATTCGCTGCTATCATTACTACTATTAGACGATATTGAAAACGGCATCGCAGTCCGAGAACTGCGATGCCATTTTTTTAAAACATTTTGCTGTTTACATACACCGCATAATAATGAGAGAATGATATGGACTGAATTTGTTCTTCGGGAAAGGATATGGAAATGGCACAGTTATTTTTCAAATATGGAGCAATGAATAGCGGTAAATCGATTGAAATTCTGAAAGTGGCACATAACTATGAGGAGCAAAACAAACCGGTTCTCATCTTTACTTCCGCAATCGACAACCGGGATGAAGTAGGGTATATCTCTTCACGGATCGGCCTGAGAAGACAAGCGATACCGATCATGGAAAACACCGATATCTATGGCATCGTTAGCAGGCACGACCCCAAGCCTTACTGTGTGCTTGTCGATGAATGTCAGTTTCTAAACAAGGACAACATTTTGCAGCTGGTTCGGATTGTTGATGAACTCGATATTCCGGTGATGGGTTTCGGACTCAAAAACGACTTTCAGAATGAACTCTTTGAAGGAAGCCGCTTCATGCTGATCTATGCGGATAAAATCGAAGAAATGAAAACAATCTGCTGGTTCTGTGAACGCAAAGCAACTATGAACCTTCGTCTAAAAGATGGAAAGCCGGTCTACACCGGGGAGCAGATTGTTATTGGAGGAAACGATACCTATTTTCCGGTCTGCCGCAAATGTCACACCAATCCCCCTTTGTAAAGGAGGAGAACAACAATATCATGCCTATTGTTAGACCTTTAATTACAGATCAGGATTTTCAGGAGGCAGTGGATCTCCAGTACAAAATCCGAATTTTTAAAGATAATCATCTCATTGATTCCGGAACGTTTGTTATCCGATTTACGGACGAAACGGTCGTCACCCAATCCGAAGTGAGTACGCTCGGTTACTATAAGCGAAATGAATGCGATTTTTTTGAACTGCGAAAATAATTTCAAAAAAACTCTTCCCATGTTTTTATGATCAGGGAAGAGTTTTTTGGTTGCCAAACAAGTCATATCTAGTGGATATCTCGCTTTACAATGCTGCCGCCAAATACATCAGCAACATTTTGAATCGAAATAAACGCGTTGTTATCGATTTCCTGAACGACGGTTTTCAGCTTGGATACTTCAAGTCTGTTGACTACACAATAGATAATTTGAGTGTCTTCTTTAGAGAATCCGCCTTTACCATACAACAATGTTGTGCTCCGTCCCAGCCTGTCATTGATCGCATCTGAAATATCTTCAGACAGATTGGAAATAATCGTAACGGACTTGGATTCCTCCAAACCTTCAACTACAATATCCATCACCTTCGCAGCGATGTAATAGGTAAAGATGGAGAACATCGCCGAGTCGGCACCGAATACGAATCCGGCCACAATAAAAATAAACACGTTAATGATCATCACGATCTGTCCAACAGGGATACGCAACTTTTTGGAAAGCAGAATCGCAACGATTTCTGTACCATCCAGCGCTCCGCCGTAACGGATCACCAGGCCCACCCCAAACCCAAGAATGAGACCTCCGAAGAGAACAGCTAGAATTTTCTCATTTGTAAAGGGTTCAACATGATGAAGCAGCGCTGTAGTAACGGACAGTACAATAATTCCATACAACGTAGACAAGGCAAATGTTTTGCCGATTTGCTTGTAACCGATAAACAGAAACGGAAGGTTGAGCAAAAACAGGAACAATCCAAGTGCTACAGGAGTCACTTTGGATAAAACGATAGAGATACCGGTAATTCCTCCATCAATAATGGAGTTTGGAACGAGGAATATTTCGAGAGCGACGGCCATCAAAACCGCTCCGATCGTAATAAAAATGAAGCGTTTGATGATCTCGTACAGAGACAGCTTTCGATGTTTTTTGGACATGCAGAAGGACCCCTTCAGTGTAGAATATTACCGCTTTTGGCGATAGCCTAAAAAAATTTCACTTCATCATAATATAAAAATTTTTAGGTTTATTCAAATTTTGTCGTATAATATGACCAAGCCATTTTGTCAGCAGTAAAAGTGTCCAGCACAAAGAGAGCGCCTAACAACACGATAATGAACCGTCTCTCTTAGTCAGATGCGATCCAATGGTATATTATGATATAATAATATTCGTTATTTTTTGACATAAATCGAGCGACTTCAATTTAATTCCACATACCAATAACAGAAGTTTTATTAACAGGTAACGATAGGGAGAGAAATCATGTTAGATTGGATTGAACAAGTTATCACCTTTACGAAAGGTGTCGATATGAAGCAGGTCGAGTTCTGGCTCAACAAATATTCAAGTCTAGGTCCCCTGCCTGGCATCTTATTTTCCTTCGCTGAAGCATTTCTTCCGTTTCTTCCACTCATCGTCATCGTTATGGGAAACGCGGCTGCTTACGGACTGTGGCTAGGATTTCTCTTTTCATGGATCGGTGTTTGCGCCGGCTCTATAACTGTATTTTGGTTAACACGAAAATTGGGCGGGAAACTCGGACTATATATACAAAAACGAATGCCGGGAACCCAGCGATTCTTTCACTGGATCGAGGAAAAGGGCTTTACTCCGATCTTTATACTCTACTGCTTTCCCTTTACTCCTTCGTCACTTATCAACATCGCCTCAGGGATCAGTACCATATCCTTTAGAACCTTTGCCATTGCTGTGATGGCAGGTAAATCGGTCATGATATTTATGATCGCCTTTATCGGTCATGATTGGCAGTCATTCGTACATCAGCCATGGCGTATATTAATTGCCATCGGTGTTCTCGGACTGCTGTGGTTTGTCGGCAAAAAAATGGAAAATCGGTACCACCATGTCTAATATGAACATGGACTCCGGTGTCTTCCAAACCGTTGATCATTTTATGAATTAAAAGCGAGTATCGAGGAAAAGCTTCATCCCTCAGTACTCGCTCTTTTAATGCTCATCTCTAAATATACACAACGGTTGAAAACAAACTGTTCCTGAATTGAACTTCTAGTTCATATCTTGGCGTTTACTGTTTTTTTGTGCCTTCTTAAGTGCAGGGCCAAGATCATCAAGTGTGCTTTTCTCCCACAACGGAACACCCGATCGATAGGCAGCTCTTCCATTCAAGTGACCCGCAACCGGAGCGGTAATGAAGACAAAGATAATACCTAGCAGAAGCTTGGCACTAACATGATCTACATAGAACATAAAGTATAGGAAGGCGCTCAGCAGTATGATCAGAACGCCCAGCGTTGAGCTTTTCGTTGCCGCATGCGATCTTAAATACACATCAGGCAAACGGATTAGGCCAAATGCGCTTATCGCACTAAGCAAAGCACCAAACAGTACGAACAGACCGATGATCAGTTCCCCGATCTCACTCATCGTTACTTCGTTCAATGACATCACCTCTTTCAATATATCTTGCCAAGGCTGTTGAGCCGATAAAGGTTAGAATACCGATCAGCAATATGATGTCAAAGTACGCCTCCGTCCGAAACAACATCGAAAGAACAGCGATCATCGACAGCAGAATAATTCCGATCGTATCCAGTGCCATGATCCGGTCATTCATGGAAGGCCCTTTAATCAAACGGTACAAGCACCCGAATAATGCCAGCGACAGTATAACGAGAGAAGCGATAAGTATATTATTCAGCATTAGCGGGTCACCTCCAGAATTGCTTTTTCAAAGGTATCCTTAATCTGCTGAACGACCTCATCCTTATCTTTAATGTCCATAGCATGTATATATAGCGTCCGATTATCACTAGAAACTTCCATGGTCAGTGTTCCAGGGGTCAGACAGATCAGGCAAGATAACACGGTGATTTCCCAGTCGCTCGTCAGTTCCGTTTCATAGGCAAATATCCCCGGATGAATATCGAGCTTTGGTTTAATCACCTGACCAATGACGGTAAAGCTCGATAAAATCAACTCTTTCAGAAACAGTAACAACAGTGCAATAATCGCCCATAACTTCCGTAAATAAAAGTCTTGCTCCCAAAACCGGTTCAACAGTCCAATGAGAATGGCACCGATCAAATATCCAATAAAGAAGCGTTGGGCAGACCAGTCCGAATTTAGAAACATCCAGACGAAGGCGATAATAAAATTCAATACAATTTGAAAGCCCATCTTCACTACTCCTTTAATACGGCTTCAATGTATATTGACGGATCGGTCAGAACCTCAGCCGCCTGTCCGGCGAAGGAATAAATCCATTCCGAACCGACACCCAGACCAATAACCAAGACCAACAGACCGATTGCAGATACATAAGCCGAACTATGCCATTTTTTCTTTTCCTGAACAGGCAGTAAGGGATCTTCCCGCCAAAATGCTCCAATAAACACGCGCATAAGGGAGTACAATACAATCAAACTCGAAGCTACAGCGATAGCGGTCAGCAAATATTCACCTTCCGCAAGGCCACCGCGAACCATCAATACTTTACCCGGGAAGCCACTGAGCGGCGGAATGCCGACCAAAGCTAACGCCAGAATGAAGAACATCCATCCAAGCAGCGGGTAGCGTTTGATTAATCCACCCATTTCGCCGAGCTTGCTCGTTCCTGCTGCCGAGATGATCATTCCTCCAAGTATAAACATCAGTGCTTTAGCAATCATGTCATGAATCAGATAAAGCACCGTACCGTCCAGCGAGTCCTTCGTTGCCACAGCCAACCCGAAAGCGATAAATCCTACACTGATAACGACATTGTAATTCAATATTCGATATAGGTCCTTGTATGCTACGGCTCCAATTCCGCCCAGAACCATCGTCGCGATTGCCATCCAGGCAATAATGTTGTGGGTAAAACCTTGATCATGATAAAAGATAAGCGTAAACGTCCGAATCATCGCATACAACCCGACTTTAGTCAGCAGCGCACCGAATAACGCAATGACCGCTGTCGGAGGAACCCGATAGGACCCCGGCAGCCAGAAGAACAGAAACAGTCCGGCTTTAAGTGAAAAGACGACCAGCAGCATAATGGCGATCACACTGAGCAAGCCGCCCTGGCCTGCTTCAGCTACGCGAACAGACAGATGAGCCATATTCAGCGTACCCACTACACCATACAGATAAGCCATCGAGGCAACAAACAGTGCAGATGAAATAATGTTGATCAGCATATATTTCAACGTTTCTCGAAGCTGGCGCTTCGTACCGCCTAGCACGATCAGCGCATAAGAAGATATAAGCATAACTTCAAAGCAGACAAATAAGTTGAACAAATCCCCTGTCAAAAATGAGCCGATTACGCCGGCCAGAAGAAATTGAAAAAATGGGTAAAAATAATATTTTTCTCTCTCTTCACCAATGGTTCGGAACGAATATAACAGACATCCTGCTGCTACAATAACTGTCGTCATAACGAGCAAGACAGCGAACATATCCGCAACGAAAACAATACCGTAAGGCGGCAGCCAGCCGCTCATATATAAAGTCTGAATCCCCTTCTCCTGAACCTGATTCATGATAAGCACGACAGATCCCCCATTGAGAAGGATACTGATCAAGCTGATCCATCGCTGAGCCTTCACTCTCTTAGAAAGAAAAATAAGAATAACGGCTGTGATGAGTGGGATCAGGAGCGGAAGAACGATCAGGTTATTCATCTTCTTCCCCCCTCAATTCTTCCATATCGTCCGTTCCCAGCCGCTGATATGCTTTATACGCAAGCACGAAGAAGAACGACGTCACGCCAAAGCTGATTACAATAGATGTCAGAATAAGCGCCTGCGGAAGCGGATCAACATAGGTTTCCGCCTGTTCCCCAAGCAGTGGTGCTGCACCTGTCTTCAGCTTGGCAGTTGTCAGCAAAAGCAAATGCACCCCGTGTGAAATCAGTGAAGTTCCAAGGATAATGCGAAGTATACTTTTGGAGAGAATCAGATACACTCCAACAGCGAACAAAACACCGATCGCAATCGACATATATAATTCCATGGCTAGTTGTCCCTCCCAACTGTATATATAATCGTCATGGTGACTCCTACAACCGCCAAATATACCCCCGTCTCAAACAGCATAGCTGTAGTAAGCTCGGTCTCACCCAGCAGCGGGAGGTCAACATGCCCGAATGTATGACTGAGGAATGGAACATCAAAGAAGAACGATCCCACACCTGTTAGAAAAGCAAGCATAAGACCTACAGCCGTAACCGTTCTGTAATTTAACGGGATCATTTGCTGACTTATTCTCATACCGAAAGCCATCGATAAAAGCACCAAGGCCGAGGAGGTCATCAATCCTCCGATAAAGCCCCCGCCTGTGCTGTTGTGACCGGCAAGAAATAAGAAAAGCGCAAATGTAAAAACGATAAAAATGACTACTTTCGAGATGGTTTTCAGAATGACATCATTGCTCTTCGGCAAAAGGATATCTTGTCTTACCACCCGCTGCCCTAAAATTTCATTACCTGGATCGATTTTGATCAAGGCATAGATTCCAAGTGCTGCAATACCCAGCACCGTAATTTCGAGCATCGTATCAAATCCACGGAAATCTACGAGGATGACGTTGACGACGTTTTTACCTCCAGCTGACGTGTAGCTTTCTTTCAGGAAATAATCCGAGATCGGCTCAAACATTCGGCCGCCGCTCGTAACTCCAAGTGCAATAAGTGTAACGATAACGCCTACACCGATTGAAATCAGTGCATTCGTCCATTTGAACCGCAATCGAACCTGCTCCTTTTTGAGCTTTGGCAGATGATAAAAGCAGAGCAGGAACAGCATAACAGAGACGGTTTCTACAACCATTTGCGTAAGCGCCAAATCCGGTGCACGGAACAAAACAAAAAATAAGGTAACCATATAACCGGACATACCTGTCAAAATAATGGCAACGAGCCGGTTTCGAACGAAAGGAAGCGCCAAAACCGCCAATATCAACACAATGATAACAACTGCTTCGTAAAACGAGATCGGAGCGTATTCGGATGCATTGATCTTGATACCGCCTGAATACGCCAAGGCATATCCCAATATCAGAATCATAAAGCCAAAAATATAAATCATGTAATGACGAAGGGATCCGGTCATATAGCCGCGTGTCAATTTGTTGCTCCCCTGTTCAAAAAGAGCCAGTCCGCGATCATAAATCCGGTTAAAGGTAACACGTTTAAACAAAGGCTGATTGAGTACACGTAATTTTCCATAAAGCTTGTATAGAATCGTACCCAAAATGATGATGCCGATCGTCATAAAAATTTCGGTTGTCCATCCATGCCAGAACTCGATGTTGACGAGGAACTTTTCGCCCGGTGCAAGCATATTCGGCATAATGGCAGCCATCGCCGGTTCAATCAGCGAATATGACAGCAAGTTCGGGAATAATCCAAACACAACAGCAAGGGAAGCCAAAATCACCGGTGAAATGAGCATGCCAAGCGGAGCTTCGTGCGGCTTCTTTTCCAGCTTGCCCAGTTGCAATTTCCCCGTGAACGTCTTGAACACCAGAATCATGCTGTACAAGAATGTAAACACGCTTGCGATCCAGGCCACAACAGGGATGAGCACACCCCAGGTTTGAACGTTCCAAAAATCCATCTCCGTCGCATGAAGAACGGCCGTAAAGAACATTTCTTTACTTAAAAAACCGTTAAACGGCGGCAGACCAGCCATAGAGAAAGCTCCTATAGCAGCTACCGTAAAGCTGATTGGCATCAACGCCATCAGACCGCCGAGTTTGCGGATATCACGTGTACCGGTTTCGTGGTCAACGATGCCGACGACCATAAACAGTGCGCCCTTAAACGTTGCATGATTGATCAGGTGAAAGATAGCAGCTGTCGTTGCTTTTGTGTAAATCAATGAATCCGGACTTCCGGAATAAAAAGCAGCGGCCGATCCCAGACCAAGCAAACTCATAATAAGCCCGAGCTGGCTGATCGTTGAAAATGCAAGCAAAGCCTTTAAATCCGTCTGCTTGATCGCCCGAATCGATCCGTAGATCAGCGTAGTCAAGCCGACAGCGGTCACGAGCCAGAACCACTGTGCATTCCCGGCAAAGACCGGACTAAAGCGAGCTACCAGGTACAGCCCTGCTTTGACCATCGTAGCCGAGTGAAGATAGGCACTGACAGGAGTCGGTGCTTCCATCGCATCCGGCAGCCAAATATGAAACGGAAATTGAGCCGATTTCGTAAAGGCGCCAAGCAGAACCATAAGCATAGCGGGAATAAACAACGTATGGTCCGTTATATCAGGAACCTGGGCAATGATCTCCCTTACGCTCATCGTTCCGGACATAACTGACAGCATAAGAAAGCCGCTAAACATGGCAAGGCCGCCGAATACCGTTATAAGCATCGATTTCAAGGCCCCGTATCTTGAGCGCTCCCGGGAATACCAGAAAGCAATCAACAAGAATGACGATATGCTTGTCAATTCCCAAAATCCGTACAGAACCATTACATTGTCGGATAAGACGACACCGAGCATTGCGCCCATAAACAGAAGAAGATATACATAAAACCGATGAATCGCTTCTTTGTTCTTATCCATGTAATAAACGGAATATAGAACGACCAGCAAACCAATACCGGTAATCAACAAGGCGAACAATAGACTGAGCCCATCCAAATACACCGTAAAATCAATACCTAGTGAAGGTATCCACGGTATGCTTGTAAGGATCGTCTCACCTTGCTGGACAGAAGAGATTTTGCTTAAGAAGTAAACAAATAAGATGACCGGGACAGGAAGGACAAACCATCCTGTATGAATACGTTTCGTAAACTTGTAAATCAGAGGTACCAAAACGGCAAAAATAAAAGGTGCCATAATGGCGGCATGAAGCAGCGACAAGTTGATTCCTCCTTAACCCAAATATAATGTTCTTTTCTTAGTATTACCAAATGCACTCCTTCGTAAGACTAAAAAAGCGCAAAAAAAGCCCGCTGTTGGCAGGCTCCTCCGGTGATTCCATATGTAGTTGGTCACTTTAATGTAAACGTCTCAAACTGTCAATCAGTATAGCCTATAAATGGCGTTTTTGTCAAAGGGTTGTGGTATGAAAACTTACATAAATGGGCACTACTCATAATTGAGGAGTGATGCAAAATGATTGCACGAAAGATTTCAGTGTGTGTATTATTATTCGTTCTGCTGATCATTGGGGCCGCTGCTTTGGACAAGCATATCAGCCGCACACAATACCAAATTCCTATGGAGAGACCGCTTACACCTAATTATAATATAAACACAACAAACGTAAAGGAATCAGATCCTGAAACTCAGCCCTTTGCCCCTCGCGAATATATTCGGATCATTCGGCGTCCGTCTAATCATTAGTGTAAAACATGTTATTTTGCAATGAGATAAACACCAAACAAAATAACGATGACACCTGCACCTTTGGCAAGCGTCAATTCCTCGCCGAACAACCAGACCGCAGCGAACATGGCCAACACATAAGCGAGACTTTGCATCGGATAAGCAACCCCGAGCGGCAAGCGGGATAATATGATAAACCAAACTATAGTTGCAATCCCATAAAGCAACAACCCGATCCAGATGGCTGGCGATAAGGCCAGCTTCCCCCAGTGTAAGCCTCCGCTCTGCTGTAATCCGATTTTGAACATTATCTGCCCAATGACCAAAAGTATAATATTACTGAACAGCAACCCGTAACTTAGCAGTTTACTCATGGGATGATTTACTCTCCTTCATCATCGTCAGTTCTTGAGCTAATCGTAGCACTTGATGACTTAGCTTCGTAATCACGATTGTCATATGGAGCATAATGGCAAAACAAAATAGCAGCCCGAACAAAAACAGTATCGCAGGCGCATATTTAACACCCATCCACTGCGCGATTTTTTCCACAAACGTAACATTTAAAGATACAACAAGCATCGTTATGCTAAACGTTATCCATAATAATGAATACTGCTCTTTCAGTTTCTGTCTTCTAACCAGCTCAAATGTCGTTACGAGAAACGATAATGACAGCAGCAAAGACAAAAAATAGATGTTCATCATCGCGGCTTCACTTCCTTAAGACGAGCAGCGCACATAATAACAGACAGCGTTACCTTGATCATATAGTAGATCGATTTTATAGGAGTAATCGAGGATCTTCCAGCTTGCCTTGCCCTCATTTCTGTCTTCACTTCCGTGATCCTGCATCCATTACGCTTTAAATAGACGATGGACTCTACCTCAGGATAATCCATCGGATAATAATCTGCGTACAGACCGATAACTTTGCGATTGGCTGCACGGAAACCGCTCGTTGTATCCGTGAATTGCTGCCCCAACACGATCCGCAGCAAGCCTGTAAAGAATATCATCCCTATGCGGCGCATCATCGTTGAACGATACGCTGTTTCTTCTAAATAACGAGAACCTATGACCAGATCATATTGCTCTATTTGTTCAAACAGTTTGGGCAGCTCTCTCGCACAATGCTGTCCATCAGCATCCATCTGTACAGCAACATCATAACCGTGTTTTAATGCAAAGCGGTAACCTGTCTGCATTCCGCCACCAATCCCAACATTAAAAGGCATAGTCAACACTTTTGCCCCGTGAAAACGTGCATTCTCAGCCGTCCGGTCCGTAGACCCATCATCAATCACTAGCACATCGACATCATCGACATGTGCATAAATATCTTGGATCACAGCTCCAATGCTGTTCTCCTCATTATATGCTGGTACAATGATAAGCTTCTTCCCTGCTATCACATGAATCATCCTTCCAACTGATGCGGTTACTCATTTTTCATACTTTTTGAACGATATGAATTCGTTAGACAATCAACAGCTACAGCAGCATACATAATCAGAAAAACAATATTCGGATATCCGTACCTTGAAAAAGCGATAAACGGTATATAGATTACAGTAAAATACATAAGGGTAAGCAGCAAAGGTAATTGATTCCGCCAGCTTCTAACCTTTCGGGATAGTATAATTCCCGCTATGCTTAATCCCATCAACAACGCTTGCAGAATATGCATTTCGACCAGTCCTATACCAAGTACAGGGCGCCAGTAATAAGCCGCAAAGTAAAGCCCTATTAACTTGCCTACCGTATACCAGAGCAAATATTTAAACGGCTCATGAGTAAAGCCATACTTCAATATATCGATTCCTTTGGCTGCCGCGCTGGAATCAGAGCCGTGATAGATCGTCTCCGGATCATATTGAGGATAAGCTTCGAAAAAGCCCGCGGAAGGCATCTGATTAAGGATCTGGGTACCGAGTAAAAATGGGCTGCCGCCGGAATCAGTAAACAGGATAAAACGATCAAACGTGATCATGTTGCGTATCCACCAAGGTGACAGCAAAGCTATGTATACCAAAGCGATAATGCATGTAAATCGAAGCATCTCCTTCCACGTGTACTTCTCTTTCCACCATAGAATGAGCAGTACAGCCGGAAATAAAGAAGCATGTGGTTTAAAATAGGCTGCGATTGCGGTAAGCCCCCCAACAAGCGCATACCATCCCGATCGCTTAGACTGCACGGCAGTTATGAGTACACAAACTAGCAGCAATAAAACAGTCCGGAACAACGTCTCAGACAGAATAACCCCTGATGAGAAGTAGTCCGGGGGATATAGCGCGCTTAAAACACATGCAATGATAGCGATTCTGGAGTTAAACACATGTCGTACAATAATAAAAATCAAATACAGTGAGCCTGCTTGAAGCAAACATTGAAACAGGCGAAAGGCTATCACCCCTCCGCCATCCTGTCCGAAGATCGCCAGGAACCCTGCTAAAACAAACGGGAAACCCGGCATGATGAATGAGGATGGTTCCGTTCCGGTGTTATAGGCAAGTGTTCCTTCGTTCAGCATCAATTTCGCTGTCTGAATATATTTCACATCATCGTTGTCAGGGTTGCTGGGGTCTCCCAAAAAAAAGTAATCTCCATACAATAAAACGATCGATGCAGACATCACGAATACAAAAGCCATAAGCCCATACAATATTCGTTTTTCCTTAGAGTCTGTTATTACATATGAAAACAAATCTTCCTCTCCTATTCTATGTATCCTTCCATTTGGCAATTATGTGCTTATATATCAGTTTATAAGAAGTGATCCTAGTTCAGAAACCTGCTTAAGCCAAGTCTTCAATACCGACTTTAGTCCGGGTTTTTGTAAAAATTAACCATAAAGATAAACATATTTCATGCTCTAAAAAAACAAAAAAACCGCCAGCTGGCGGGCTGACGGTACGAATCATTTTGCAATTCAATGTTATAGATTTTTGAAAGTTTCAATAAAACTTGAAGGGTCTTCCTTCACGGTATACGAATAAACACCAAACTTCGTGTGCAGGTATAAAAATCCTCCTGTGTCACCCATCTGACGGTAAGACAAATCAAACACGTCTGCAATCGAAAATTCGCGATAATGCGTCACAATTTTATCATGATACAGATAGAGCATCCGATCATCCTCATACGTCACTTGTTCCGTGCTTCCGACTTCCCTTTGAATTTTATAATAGGGCTGTACAGCCAAATACTCCATATTCCCCCTCCTTAATTAAGGCCTTCGAGAATAATGATTGTACAATCCATCATCATACACCGATCCAATGGCTTGCGGCGCTTTAATTAAGGTTGATCATATCATAGTCATCAGATGCAAAACAAATCTCGAATACAAAGGTGCGTTTTGAGGTGCAGTGCGTCTTTAACTTTCGGATGAAATATTATGAGCCTTTTCTTCGCCTGCCAAGCCAGTCCATCAGCTCGAGTGCAGCTACAAACAGAACGAATAAAATAAACAAAGATATCGATCTTCCATAGTCGATCCATCCAAACTGCGGAGCAACCGCTGCCGTTATGCCAACGATCACGATACCAAGCACAGAAAACTTCCAACCTTTAAGCATAATTTAGAATTCCTCATTTCTTGCTTCCTGATTTGTCCATTATACTATGTGCATAGAAAGTTAGCATATCTTGTTTCCATACTTATTCAATGATCTTTTAAAAGTTTAATTGACATCTTTTATATTCCGTTGGACTCATCTTATAATGCTTCTTGAACAGGCGATTGAAATAAAAAGGGTCCTCAATGCCAACCTGTTCAGCGATTTCCTTCATCTTCAGGTTTGGGTCTTTCATTAACTCTACCGCTCGTTCCATACGTAATTCATTAAGATAGTGAATGATGTTGTATCCGGTTTCAAGTTTGAATAATCTACTGAGATAGCTGTCGTTTAAATTGACCTCACGTGCAATTTGGCCAAGCGTTATTTTTTCATGAGCGTGGTGCTTCATGTAATCGATCACCTGAAGTATTTCTTTGCGCCAAATTTTCCGTTCCGGCATATCCAGCTGTTTACATGTTGTTTCAATTGCATCGGAGAAATTGCGTATCAACTGGTTTACATTTTGTGACTCGCGCAGTTTGTTATGTATAAAAACAGACAATTCATCAGCTGTTACCCCTTCCTCTACACCTTTCACAAGCAAAAGGTCAATCAGATTCCCTGCAAAAGAAATGAGCTGCTCCGGATGAATTCTTTCTTTCAATGCAGAGGCGCAGACGGTCTGAAACAACTCTTCAAGAGACAACACATCCATCTGCTCCAAACTTTTTTTGGCCTCCGCAAGCAATTGATAATGGTTGTTATGATGCCACTCCACTGAGAAATAAGGTTTAAACCCTGCGATGATCCGCGGGTCCCCCTTCTCATGGTAAAAAGCAAGGGCCGCTGCTTCCCGGCACATTCGATAGGCTTCACTCAGCTGACTCCAGCCATGATATTGAGAGCTTACCGTCACAACCAGCTCTTCATTTAAATACAGTTCCAGAGTTCTGCCGACATTTCCAGCCACTTGAAGCTGTTTTTGTTCGGTTACATTCGGACCATGACTCGGGATGATCACCATGAAAGTACTAAAGTCAATCTCAACGATCTCTGCTCCGGGCCACTCATTTAACATTTCAGAAGTGATGTTGCGAATGGAGAAGGAAAACAAATCCTTATCATTGATTTTCCCTTCCAGCTTATCCAAGTGTGTTTTAGATATATACAGGCCAAAGAAACTTCCTTCCGCACATCTGGTTTGATGTTGTTCGATTCGAGATTGCAGATTTTCAATCTGATCACCGTTTCCGGTCAACAAATCTTTTAAAAAATTGTTCTTCATGTTTTCCTCATGCTGCCGATATGCAGATTGCAGCTTTACATTCTCGGCTTGATTTTCATACACCTGGTCCAGATCATTCGCTGCTTTATTCAATGCTTCAAGCAAATCTTCTGTTTTTAGCGTTACTTTCAGCAAATAATCCGACGCCCCGCTCTTCATCGCTTCCCTCACCAGCTCAAATTCGCCGTAGTTACTAAGCACAATGACTTTGCCTCTGTACTTTTGCTCTGCTAAATGATGTAGCAGTTCAAGCCCGTCCATCTTGGGCATCTTTAAATCTGTAATAATGATATCTGGCTTCAGAGATCTGGACATCTCAAGTGCCGTTTTCCCATCTTCCGCGATGCCTACTAGCTCATAGCCGTAATCCTCCCACTTAATCATCGTCTTGAGCCCGATCCGGACTATTCTTTCATCATCTGCTATTATTACTTTCACGGGCTGTTCCCTCCTTGGGTGTTCTCCATTAGCGGCAAAGCGATCGTTACTGTCGTTCCTTGCCCTTGTAAACTGTCAATAACCAAACCATACTGGTTGCCATAATGCAGCAAGATTCGCTCTTTAACGTTTGAAATGCCGATATTGCACAGCCGCTTATGGGAAGAGACTGGTCCGTTAAGCAGCTTCTCCACCTGCTGTTTGCTCATGCCTTTCCCATTATCACTTACCTTCAAAACCAGCTTTCCCTCATGCTCAGCGGCAGTTATTAAAATTTGTGCACCAGAATCCATCGAATCGATACCATGAATAATGGCATTTTCAACGATAGGTTGTAGCATCAACTTCAAAATGTATGTAGGCAGCAGCGATTCATCTATATGAAAATTCACTTCAAAAGAATCCCCATAACGCATCCGCTGTATAATGATATAATTTTTCAAATTATTGATTTCATCTCGAAGTGTCACATATTCGTTTTTATCTACAATCGTGTTTCTAAGCAGTTCCGCTAAAGCTCCGATGCCGTCACTAACACTGTTGACCTGACTTAACGCAGCCGTCCATTTTAAAGAGTTCAACGTATTAAACAGAAAGTGTGGATTAATCTGAGCCTGAAGCACTTGAATTTCCGCTTCCCTTTTCTGCCTGCTGGCAAGTTCCCTTTCATTTACCAACTCCCGAATCTGATGAACCATGCTGTTAAAACGCAAAGAAATTTGCGCCAGCTCATCCGAATGGGGATCATGAAGGGATGCATTGAGATTGCCCTTGGCAAACTCATTCATGCTTTTTACAAGCTTTTTCAGGGGCTGAGCAATACTTCTTGTGATCGAGAGAGTCAAAAACAAACTGAGCACAATACTGACAAGGGCCATGACCAATATACTATTTCGAATGTTAACGGATTCTTCATTCAAATAACGGTGAGGTATCATGTTTATCAAATACCACGAAGAGTATGCTTCATACGCATATGTAATCATGTACGAGCCCGTTTTCGTATTGAGATCAAAGCGGTAATTTTGTGCACTTAATTGGTCATTTAACTGTTCAATCACATTCGGTGGAAGCTGGCCGTCGGTCTGTATAACCGAGGTACCTCCGATCAGCACCTCCCCATTTACATCCAAAATCAACATATCCGTATTGTTGCCGATCTCACCTTTTGGTTTAAGCAAATGTTCATACGCCGCCTTGTCCACTGCAATAAAAATATGTCCCAGTAGGCTGGACCAATCATTTCCGTTAACAATCGGCCTGGCTATAACGACAGACTCCCTGCCTTTGCTTGTCGTCACTTCATCCCATACCTCACTCTGGTCGCTGCTTTCCATGATGGTGATTAGTCGCTCAACATCCTGGCTAGGGATTAAATCAAAACCCAGATCATAAAAATACGTTCCATCTGATGTCTGTATATAAATACTTCTCACATGCTGCAAAAGCTCCCACTTTTCACTTAAAATTGTGTTAAGCTCTCTTTGCACCTCCATTCTGCTGAAGGAATCGTATCGTTTATAATTTTTAAGGCTCTCCTGTACCGTCGAATCGAACGAGATTTGCGATACAAGATTACTGTATTTCTTGTTCTCATCTGTAACCGCTTTCGAAATTTGGTCTACGATTTCTACAGAATATGCACTGATCTTGGATTTTACCGCTTCAGATGACTTTTGGTAGACGACACCTCCAATAATAAGCAGCGGGGTGATCGAGGCGATCAAAAAAGAGATAATAAGACGTTTAGGGATATTAATGTTCCGTATCGATGATCTGTTTTTCATATATGCCTCCCGGTCATTGTGCCATACGCTAGAAAAATGTCTTATTAATACTATGTTAATTCAACTTCACAGGAGGCTCTATTGAATCTTTTGTCAAAAAGCTGGACTTTTTTTACTTCACCATGCAAAAAAGCCCGCAACCATGGGCAAGCGAGCTTTTTACAATGCATAATTAGCTGATTGAATTTCGTATCATTTCATCTTAATCTTAATATACCATGCACAGAGAATGATGAATACGAAGAACTATACGACTATGCTGCTGGAGGCAATCAAGCCGAGCTGACACAAACCATGCATAATACCGTCTTGATCGACATCTCTAGTTACATATCTCGCTGCTTCTTTCACCACCGGATTTGCGTTCCCCATTGCCACCCCGTGACCTACAAACTGCAGCATTTCCAGATCGTTTAAATTGTCTCCAAAAGCGATAACATCTTCCCGTTTAAAACCGGTATGCTGAATAAACTTCTCTATTCCTGCTGCCTTGGAGCCTCCCATCGGGATAACGTCAACGCATACTCTATCCCAACGCACGAACCGAAGCTGATCACGATATTCCTCACTATATGAAACCTCTTCTTCTTCTGTACAAAATAAAGCCGCCTGATAGATATCTCTGCCCAAATTATAGTGGGGATCACATTCCGGGATCGGCAATTGATGCGGTGTATAACTGGCTTCAACACGTGCATGATGAATCATGTTCAATTTTGTATTATCTGCACTGGTGAAGGCGATTGGCTGACCGTAGTTTTGAGCATAGTCTTTTAATGAAAGCAGAACCTCCGGCGGAATCGGATTGCTATAAACCACCTTCCCTTGATAAACAACATACTGACCGTTTAAGCTCACATAAGAGTCAATCCCCAGCTCTTCTCGCAGCTCCTTGAACAGAAACGGCGGACGTCCTGTTGCAATGGCAGCTTCGTGACCGCCTGCCTTTAATTCATCAATCGCTTCCTTAGTTGACAACGGCACCTTCTTTTCATGATCCAACAAAGTCCCATCTATATCAAAAAACACCAATTTCTTATCCATAATTTCCTCCTCATTATGCTGTTATCTAAAGAGCTTAATCCATGAAAAGCATTTCAGGTCAAGGAGCATTACAAGCCATTTCCAGAATATTTTGCATCAGATGTGCATTTTTGTAATAATACACATAGCCCATTGAAGAAAGGAGATATTAGCAATGAGCAATGGTCTTATTTTAATTCTCATTATCCTTGTTTTGTTCAACCTGGTTCTAACCGGCTTATTTGTACGTAAAACTATTAAAAAGACACGATCACGTCCAAAACCAAACATCGCCCAGCGATTGCAGAATGCCCCAATCCCGCCTGAACTGGTCAGAATTGGTAGCCCGGCAGAAGATCTCTCCAACAGACTAAAGCAGTCGATCCCCACAAGTTTCAAAGATACCTTAAAGCAAAGAATGCTTAAAGAGCGTCCGGAAATGTCCGAACGTGAGTACGAATGGAGATGGCTTGAACTGCAGCGCTTTTTCATTCTTTGTGCAGTTCTTCAAAAAGTGCCCATGTTCAGCAAGGCGGTCGATGAGCTTTGGCATGAGATGCTAATGTATACACAGGAGTACCAGCGATTCTCGGATCGTTTCCTTGGAAAAATGCTCCATCATACGCCAAATGCTCAAGCAGCTGTCCCCCTTCCCCAAGAAAGGGCATGGTTTGACCTGATCTATGTTGAACTGTTTGGTTGGACACCAGAAAGCGCAGTGCTATGGGGACCTTTCTTTCGAAATGCTGTATCCAAACATGAATTAAGAAAGTATCAATCTAAAACGGCCGCTTTGCCAGCAGATGGACGATTCAACAGCTGGACCTATGAGCATTTTAGTGAAGCCCGTAAAGCCATCGATGGAATTATTGAAAGCTTGAATCAGAACATACATACCGCAATGAAGCAGCGGCGCAGTCCTAAAATAAATTACAATCATCCAGAGCTTCTGTTTGCTTCCGCTGTTTTCTTCTCCTGGAATTACCCTGAAGATTTTACGAGTCATATGATCCCCAATGACGAAGCGATCAAAAGAAACGACTCCGCCGTCTGCAGCGGTATAGCATGCACTTCCGGCAAAAACAACCATGGAGATCATAATGGCAATTCTTCCGGCTGCGACGGAGGCTCTTCTTGTAGTGGCGGTTCATCGTGCAGCAGCTGTGGCGGCGGGTGCAGCAGTTAAGGTAGGTTTGGAATCGATTGATAGATAGATTTTTCTTCGTTTCTCTGGGATAATACGGAATTAATACGTATATACACATTGAAATCAGGGGGTTATAGCATGAGCGAACAACGTGTCATTACCGCCGAAGATCTGCACCGTATGCACTGGATCAGTGATCCGGTTGTGTCCAGACAGAGCGGCGCCATTTGTTACATATCCAGAACAGTGAGTGACAAACATGACGGATATCACTCCCACATTCGCATGATGGATGCGAATGGAGTGCGGGATATTCCTTTTACGGCAGGAGAACAGGATACTGCACCGGCGTGGTCACCAGACGGGAGCCAAATCGCTTTTCTTCGCAAACAAGAACATACACGGCAAGTATGGCTTATTTCTGCTGGCGGCGGAGAAGCCCGAGTAATTACGAACATGGAGTATGGAGTTAGTGCATTTCAATGGTCACCCGATGGAAAAGCTTTGCTCTTTAAAACTGAAACGGATATAGATAAAAAGCATGAGCCTCATTCCGAAAAAAACAATCATTCTGAAATGCCTGAAGCTACAATCGTGGATCGCATCAAATTCAAATCCGACGGAGTCGGATTATGGAACGGACGCAGAAGTCATCTTTTCCTCTTGGATCTGTTAACTAAAGAGTGCATTCAACTGACTTCCGGAGCGTTTGATGTAGCTTCCTTCGCCTGGTCTGCAGATAGTTGCAAGATTGCCTATACGGCGACAAAACCATCCGCTGAATGCCCAGATCCTGATTTAAGATTTTCTAACGATCTCTTCGTCGTTGACCGTGAAGGCAAAGAATCAAAACAGATGACCGATGGCAATTTATCGATTAATTCCATATCCTACACCCCCGATGGCCAATTCATTCTCATGCTTGCTGATAATCGATCCCATGGATTTGCTACACTGACAAAAATTTATCTGATACCGGCTAACGGCGGAACATACCGCGCACTATACGAAGATCTTGATCATCAACTTGGCTACAGCTGTGTCAGCGATATGCGTTCGGGAGGTGTAAGAGCGCCTTTGTTCAGCCAGGACGGCCGATATGTATATTTACAGGTCACAAGAAACGGTTCCGTTCATATTGGACGCTTTGCACTTAACGGATCGGAACATCAAATTATCCTCCGTGGAGAACGTGAAATTTACCAATTCGATCTGGCGCCGGACGACAACATCATTTTTGCAGCAGCAGATTCTTTACAGCCTGGTGATTTGTTTTCATACAACCGAACTAACGGTGAAGAAAAACGTCTGACCCATTGTAATGAAGAACTATGGGCAGAACTTTCTCTAAGTGAGCCGGAAATGTTCACATTCAACACTTCAGACGACTGGCCAATCCAGGGATGGATCATGAAGCCGATCGATTTTAAAGAAGGTTCCAAGGTACCAGCTATTTTGGAAATTCACGGAGGGCCTCAGCTGATGTATGGCCATACCTTCATGCATGAATTTCAGCTGCTTGCAGCCGCAGGTTACGCTGTGTTCTATATCAATCCACGGGGATCTCAAGGCTACGGTCAAACTCACGTGAATACGGTACGCGGTGATTATGGCGGCAGAGACTATCAGGATCTTATGGAAGCTGTGGACTATGTGATAAAGACTTTCCCTTATATAGACGAAACTCGTATTGGTGTAACCGGAGGAAGCTATGGCGGCTTTATGACAAACTGGATTGTTGGACATACGAAACGCTTTAAAGCAGCCGTTACTCAGCGTTCCATATCCAACTGGATATCCTTTCATGGAGTAAGCGATATCGGATACCTCTTCACTCACGATCAGATTTGGGGCAACCCTTGGGATGATCTGGAGAAGCTCTGGAAACATTCTCCTATTGCTTACGTTAAAAATGTTCAAACTCCTCTTCTGATCCTTCATGGTGAACAAGACCTTCGCTGCCCAATTGAGCAAGCCGAGCAGCTGTTTGTGGCATTAAAACAGCTTGGCAAAGTAACCAGGCTGGTTCGATTCCCGGATGCGGATCATAATTTATCAAGATCCGGTCACCCGTATCTCCGCATAAGCCGACTTAAGCATATCATTGGCTGGTTTGAAGAACATATGGAGGTATAACAACAAAAAGACTTTGACCATCATTAGGGTGTGGTCAAAGTCTTTTTTTACTTGCCTAAAAACTAGGCGTTTACCATTGGGGATTGGGGACCGATCTTATGAACAGCTATGTTATGACCTTCAGCCCATTTTAAAATTTCACGAATCCCTTCGCAATTGGCATCTGCAAATTTAAATGTTCTGGAAATCCACGGTCTCTTTCTTCCTTTCAGCTTAAAGAAGAATGCTGCTTTCCGACAGCCTGTTACCTGAATCATCTCAATGTCTTCAACTTTAATGACTTCTCCATGAATGCGAATCTCATCGGAATCACGCTGAATTTCAACACCCCGTCTTACCATTCTGGCGTACAATTCTACAACAAGTGCGGTCACCACGACGACGTTAATTGCCATTTGAGTGTAAAATAAAACCGGAAACGATTGCTGGGTCCAAACCCCGATTTGGAACATCACGATACTGAATACCAAGGAGAGAAAAATAATTTCCTTCATTCGGGTGGCATATTGGATTTGATAATTCATACTACAATCCACTCCAATCTGAATGATAACTGATGGACAGTAACTGCTTACAAAAGCTCCTACTTTATTATACCACCATTGTACACAAATTAGACACATTAAAGACACATTTTTGTCAATATTTTTATCGACAAGAATCTTGTTTTTTTTCATCCTTATGATCTATCCTGTTATTTCATTGCAGATTAAAAGATTTCTTTAAAGATAAAGTCGCTTGGCTGATCGTTATCATTCTTCTTTTGGGGTCGTATCAGAGCTGGCTGGCGCAAAAGGAGCCGTCTCCAAAGGTCCAATGGACCTAAAGACAGCTCCTTTATCTTTCAATGCATATCAAGATTTTTTCATGCGGAAACTTTTCATGCCTGTTGCCACGGAGTTAATTCCTATGATTACGACAATAAAATAAATGAGTCCTTCCCTTGAACGATTCCAGATTGCGCTAACCGTCTGAAATTCCTCACTTCCTTCTGTGATGATTCCTGCCGCGATCAGCTCATTCATAAACTGAGGATTCCAAATCGATGAGTCTGTAAACATAATCAAAGTGAAAATCAAAGTCAGTATATTAAAAAGCAGATGCATCATAACGATTTGCTGTGTCCATTTTTTCGTCACTATTTTCATGCAATAATTAAAGATAGCTATCCCTGCCAGTACCCAAATAAACGGAATGTACTTTTGAAATACTTCTTCGTTAAACACAGGAACCACGGTAGCCTGTTCAGTGCTGAAAAGATGGACCCCTACCAAATTGAGCATATACGTGAACAAGACGAGAAATACAATTGAAAAAATAATACCTAGTATGGGCTCAATCGGTTTGATTATCGTCTTTTGGTGACCTAATAATACGAAAGAAACGCCATCAGCTTCCTCTTTAAAGGACACTCGGCGTTTCTCAAAAATGTTCAATCAAGTACTTCATACTTAAAAATAATCGCTGCAGCTCTACCCGTTCTTGTCATCGCTCCGGGAAAGCGTTTAAACCTCGGGTAATATCACAAAAGTTTCTGAAGGCGTTATTCCATTCATCTATACTTTGCGGTTCATACGATATGATCGGGAAGGATCTCTTCACCAGCTCTATTCCCTCTTCCCTGCTTTTCAGTGTACCGTTTGCCACAAATTGGACAAGCATATTGCCGATCGCACTAGCCTCAATCGGTCCTGCCCACACGGGCCGTCCCAAAGCATTCGCCGTAAATTGGCAAAGAAGTTCGTTCTGGATACCGCCGCCTACCATATGCAGCCCTTCATAATGATTGCCTGTCAGGGTCTCCATTCGCTCCACCACCTCACGGTATCTGAGGGAAAGGCTCTCCAAAATACAACGTACAACCTCTCCTTTGCTCCGAGGAAGCGGCTGCCCTGTTTCCCGGCAATAATTATGAATAGCAGATACCATATCCGCAGGATTCATGAAACGTAAGTCATCCGGATCAATAAAGCTGCGAAATGGCTGCGCCCCTTCAGCTAGGTGCACAAGATCACTGTATGAATAATGATCTCCTTCACGCTCCCACTGACGCTTGCACTCCTGCAATATCCATAGTCCCATAATATTTTTCAGCAGCTGAAAAGTCCCGTAAGCCCCGCCTTCATTTGAAAATCCATACTCCAGTACTTCCGGATGGATCAGCGGCTCAAACAGTTCTGTACCGAGAAGAGACCATGTTCCGCACACCAAATATGCAAAAGTTGAACTGTTCGCAGGCACCGCTACAACAGCCGATTCCGTATCGTGGGAAGCGACAGCGATCGCTTGAACAGGCGGAACATTCAGTTCCTGACATACCGACTCCTGAAGCTGCCCGATCATCGTTCCAGGCTCTACAGGATCGATAAACCAAGATGGATGAATCCCCAGTTCCTTCATAAGCTTCGTGTTCCACGTTCTTTCCTTAACATCATACAGCTGTGTTGTCGTGGCCATCGTAAATTCGCACACCTGCTGTCCCGTCAGAAAATAATGAATCAGATCCGGTGTCAGCAGCAGTTTGTCAGCGATGTCCAGCTTTGGAGAACCTGCCAACACCATGGCATGTAATTGATAGATGGTGTTAAACGGCATAAACTCCAGGCCGCTCTCCTCAAACAAACGCTGCCTGCCAACCAGTTCGCAAGTCTTCTCTACCATACCTACCGTTTGTGTATCCCGGTAATGATAAGGTATGCCTATAAGTTCACCATTTTTATCTAAAAGTCCAAAATCTACGCCCCACGTATCCACACCATAGCTTTTTGGCTTGTAACCGGATAGAAAGGCCTTTTGGATGCCGAGTTTCACTTCCTGAAAAAGTGTAGTAATGTTCCAATGCAAATGCTTGCCAATTTGGACCGGAGTATTGGGAAAACGGTGAATCTCCGAAATTTCAAGCCGTCCTGGCTGTCCATTTTCCTGCTGGATGATCTCCCCAATCAATGCCCGGCCGCTTCCTGCCCCCATATCAAATGCCAGTACGGTCGATGCATCACTCATCAAAAGTACCACCCCTTCAAGAAAAGATCACTTCATCTTCTGCAATAGTTGAATTCGATAATCCTCACTCTCAAGTGCTGCAATATCAGCCACTTCCTGATCACTTAGCAGCTTAGGGGTACCGGCTGCACGTGCGCTCAAATAAATTTTAGCGCTTTCTTCCACCACCTGGGTACGGTAATAAGCTTCCCTAAGATTTCGACCAGTCGTGACCAACCCGTGATTTTCAAGCAAAATCGTGCTCGCTTCATTCACTTTCTCAGCCACTGCATCAGCAAGCAAATCGGTTGTCGGAATAATATACGGAATATACGCCGTTCTGCCCACAAGGGCTGCCTGGTCAGGGAACATTATCGGAAGTTCCTGCTCAATCAGTGTAAAAGCTATACAATTCGATGGGTGGGTATGTATCATCGCTCCCATATCCGGCTTTGCCCGATAACCATATAAATGCATCAGAACTTCGGAAGAAGGCCGCAAACCGATATCTGTAATAGCTCCCGTTGGAATATCTACCTCAATCCATTGCTCCGGTTCGATCTCTTCCAAAGCGAAGCCGCTCGGAGATAAGTACATCTTATCTCCCGCTCTCGCACTGATATTTCCGCCTGGCCCAACAACTAAACCGTTGTCCACAATTTTACGGGCATATTTGCAAAGCTCGTTTCGTACATCCATGTTCTGCATAAAGCTATCTCCTTTTCATCAGTACCTGTTTACTTGTATAGTGGACCGAAATTTTGACATGCACGGAAATCCGCACTTTCCGCATGCTCTGTACCGAACAAGCCCCATGCTCTCGGTCGGAATATTCTGTCTGCAGGCACATTGTGCATATTAACTGGAATGCGAAGAATAGATGCAAGTGTAATCAAATCTGCACCGATATGCCCGTAGCTGATCACACCATGGTTTGCCCCCCAGTTATTCATCACTTCATATACGCTCGTAAATGCACCTGTCCCCGTCAGGTTTGGTGCAAACCAGGTCGTTGGCCAAGTTGGGTCTGTCCGCTGATCGAGTGTATCATGCACATGCTCTGGCAGTTCAACAGAGTATCCTTCTGCAATTTGCAGGACAGGACCAAGCCCTTTCACCAGATTAATCCGTGACATCGTCATAGGCATGCCGCCGCGTGTCAGATAGTCCGTCGAGAAGCCACCGCCTCTGAAATAACCCCGGGAAGCGGGTCGCCACTGAGTTGCTTTAAGCATTTTTTCAACTTCTTCGTCCGTAATTTCCCAGAAAGGCTTCATCACTGGCTTTCCGTCCTGCTCCTGCTCGCCTGTACCATCTAAAGTCGCGGAACCGGAGTTGATCAAATGAAGAATTCCTCCTTCCGCTTTTCCTCCCAATTTGTATCCCGTCACGCGTTCCACCGAAGCCGGACTCCAGTATGTTCTGACGTCAGCGAAAATCTGCGCTGTATTCGTTAACAAGTAACCGAACAGCATATTTACGCCGTTCAAACTGTCATTCTCCGTAGCAACAATGTATGGGGAACGTCTTCCGTTCCAGTCAAACGATGAATTCATCATCGTTTCCATGAAGTCGCCGTTTGGCGAGTGATCTGTCCATTGCCTTTGACCTTGGAAGCCAGAGGCAATAGCAGCATGGCCCTGAGCCTCTTCCTCATAGCCAAGCTCTGCCAGACGAGGATTACCGATCATCAGGTCACGCGTAATCAGCGTCATTTTAACGACCGTTTCCCATTCCAACTCTTTTCTCTCGCGGCTGCTCTGCATATGCTCCGGATTGTTATCCTCGCCTTCCTTGCAATTCGCCTTCACCCACTTGAGTGCCGCTTCGTACTCCTCCGGATCATAGATCCCTTCTTCCAAACGACGGGTGAACTCACTCATATCAACATACTCGTTACGCATACCCAAATACTCCTGGAAGAACGAGTCGTCCACAATTGAACCGCCAATCCCCATCGAGACCGATCCCATCGACAAATAAGATTTCCCGCGCAAATAAGCAGCGGCGAGTCCACTTCTTGCAAAACGCAGCAGCTTTTCCTTAACGTCCTCCGGGATAACCGTATCTCCTTCGTCCTGCACGTCTTCCCCATAAATACCGAACGCCGGAAGTCCTTTTTGCGCATGTGCGGCAAGCACCGCTGCCCTTTCNTAAATACCGAACGCCGGAAGTCCTTTTTGCGCATGTGCGGCAAGCACCGCTGCCAAATAAACCGCGCCAGGTCTGCCTGTTCCATTAAAGCCCCATACCGCTTTAGGAAGCTGGGGATCGGTGTCCATCGTCTCGGTACCGTAGCACCAGCAAGGAGTCACTGTAATCGTCAAACCTACTTCAGAATTTTTAAATTTCTTCGCTGCCGCTGCTGCTTCTGCAACGCCCCCGATACATGTGTCTGCAATGACACACTCCACCGGATCACCATTCGGATACCGCAAGTTTTCGGACAACAGATCGGCAACCGCCTTTGCCAAATTCATCGTCTGCTCTTCCAGAGATTCACGAACCCCTTTTCTTCTACCGTCTATCGTAGGCCGTATGCCAATTTTAGGAAAACCATCTCGCCATCTGTAATCGTTTTCAATCATCATTTATTTACCTCCCAGATATACTAAATATATAATCTGTACATTTTCATTGTATTGGCATTAAAAAAAGCTGTTAACCCACTATATTGTTGTTTCCTGATCACAAGACAGCAATAAGAGTGGACATATTATATAATGATTGTATTACTGGGTTTTGGAGGGACATTCATTGTCAAAAATCGAAATACCTTACAGCAAAAGTGATACATTTAACTTTAAACGCAAACCGGAGCTGCTTTATGCCGGGCAAGTGGTAGATGAGTCCTTTTTCTACGGGCCTCCACAAATTCATGATTACTGTGAGATCATTTACGTTGTAGAAGGGAGCGGAAGTTTTATCATCGGAGGTAAAACTTATAAAGTGCATCAAGGGGATGTAGCCATCTACAATCCAGGTGTTCCTCATGAAGAGCGCTCAACCGCCTCCAAACCATTCAAACTCATATATTGTGGCGTAGATAAGCTTCATATAGACGGAGTTCCCAAGGGAATGCTTCTTCCTCCGCATATCGATGCAGTCATTCCCAGTGAAAAATATGCTTATAAAGTGGAGAGCTATCTCTCTGAAATATTGCAGGAGTGCGACTCACAAATACTGGGCCATGAAACACTGATTACGAATCTTCTCATGTCTTTGATTACGGTCATCTACCGCATCGTGGATGCGGAGCATCAATTTCAAACGTTAAAAGGAAAAAATGAGATCGCCCTTCGCACCAAGCAGTTTATTGATAAAAACTATACGCAGAGCATCAGTCTAAAGGATATAGCCGACACCCTGTATGTAAGCCAGCACTATTTATCCCATCTATTCAAAAAAGAACTTGGCGACTCCCCCTTCAATTATCTTATATCCCGCAGGATTGAGGAGGCCAAGCGCCTTCTGGCAGATTCCGACAGACCCGTACATGAAATCGCCTCCCTTGTCGGTTACGGGAATGAAAAATATTTTTCCATGCTGTTCAAGAGAGTTACAGGACAAACGCCGAGCGCCTTCCGCTCCAATCATGCAGCAGACAAGCGACCATAAACAAAATAAAAACAGGAACCGCGAGAGCAAGTCTAATTCAGACCTTTCAAGCGGCTCCTGTGTTTTAAAACAACGACGAGGAGTTTCAGATATTAAAGTGATGGTAGTTATTAAAAATAAGGGGCATGCTTAATCGAGATGGTCCCTATTCTCTCCAGTTTGGACTGGCAGCCGAGACGGTAACCTTCATCGATCTCCTCCGGATCAAGACGCTTCTCCTCGGCTATGTTCGGAGCAGATAAGTACTCAATTCCTTCAGTAATATGACATCGGCACCGAGCGCATGTTCCCCTTTTGCAAAAAGAGTTCCAGTCCACTTCATTTTTCTCGGCCAAATCGAGTATCGTCATCCCTATAACAGGCGCAACGAAGCGCTGAACATGCCTGCCTTTCAGCTCTACAATTCGATCTTCCGTCTCAGCATGTGTATCATTTACGGGTATGGTGGAGCTTTCCGGAGCGTTTTTTTGTTTTCTCCAAAATTTGAACATCTCGATTCTCCTCCCTAAATGAGTTCATTTATGTACATTCATAATCAGCCTTCAGTTTACGATAAATTAACTCTTTAAATTCAGTTATATGGGCCATCTCCCCGACAGGTTTGCCTACATATTTCTCATATATATATTTAATAAAGTTGCCGCCAAAATCATGCAGAAGGGTTCCTGCAAATAACAGATCGATAAACTCACTGTAATTTACATTTCTACACTTCATAAACTCATGAACTCCTTCTTTATCATTTTGAAACAATTCAAATACAATTCCCGGATACTCATACTCTACAGGTGCAACCGTGCTATCAGCAAAATCGATAACATAAATTCGGCCTTCAGGGTCAATCAACACATTATCTCCCGTAAGATCGCCATGAACATACACACAATTACCGAGCTTATAATGATTTAAAAAGTCCTCAATCTGCTTCTTTACCTCCGGAGATACGACATTCCAGCGTTCATTACAAATTGATTTTTCAATGATCGCATCACAGCTTACCGCTTCGTTCGGAACCGTATTCAGCTTCACCATAACATCATGCAGCTCACCTATGAACTTACGCTTCTGCTCAAGTTTAAAACCAGGGAATACGGTTTCAGCGCTTTGACCTTCAATATAATCCATAATGATATATTTGAACTCGTATTTATCCACAATTTTGGATGCAGATACAATGTTTGGTGTGCGAACCCCTTGGTCAATCGCTCGCTGCATCGCTAATTGCTCAACTTTAAAATCTTGATCGGAATTCAACCCGGATGAAGTCGGTGCGAAAATTTTGATAACATAAGCACCTGCCTTAAAAACAGCGTTGGTTCCCGGCTTTAAATGAGATAATTGTTCCGATCCATTTAATTGCTCCCGTGCAAATATTTCATAAATCAAAGGCCTAAAAGCATCGATAGATTGATAAACAGCTCCCCAGCTGTCCCAATTATAGATTTCCCGTGAAAATAAATTCGACATAACGTCATCATCCCCGTTAACATTCCATAAAAAAGAATACAAGCCAAGTATACAATATAAAATTCAAACTTTCTTAAATTTCCAGCAAAAAACCCGCGAAACTTCGCGGGTTTAATTTCATCCAATACTAATTTAAAGTGCCTACCATTCGGGCATAGTTCTCCTCACTAACAACACGGCGGGCTGTCACATAACGATCCTTGTAATAAGGCTCTGACAGCTTGCTGATTCTAACCCCGCGGCTGGTGGAAGAATGAGCAAATTCATCATTTCCGATATAAATGCCTGCATGTGAAATACCGCGGCCGCTCGTATTAAAGAAAACCAGGTCCCCCATTTGAAGATCATCTCGATCTACATGATCACCTGCTTGGGCTTGAGCTGCTGAAGTTCGCGGTAAATCGATATTATATTCATCAAATATGTATAAAATAAATCCGGAACAATCAAATCCGTCTACAGTTGTTCCTCCCCATTTATAAGGAGTTCCTACCAACTGTGTCACTTCACTCTGAAGCTTGCTCTGGTCAGCATATGCAGTGATAGCGGCCCCAGAGGAAAAAATAAGTGCAGACCCTACTAAAGACAATATGAATTTCTTCAACGACACTTTCTCCCTTCGGTGCCTACGGAGTTAGCTAAGGGTTCGGTTGAAGGTCCCCTATATCCCCTTGATTTCAGGAATAATTCACCCGTTATCGGTTCCCCCGTTTTCAAAACGAAATTCGGCAAATATATTAAACTTTTGTAACTCTCTCATAGAGTAGTATACATTGAGACTATATGTCAATCGTATTCAGTGACAAAAATGTATTTTTTTGTGATAAGTAAAAAATCAGCCGGAGAAATCCGACTGATTTTAATGGGCCTATAAAATTAAGCTGCCATTTCCCGACAAGCTTCGGCGCATCTGAAGCATGCTTCAGCGCAACGCTGACAATGCTCATGATTATGCTTCTTGCACTCATTACCGCATTTTTCACAAATTTCAGCACAAGCCAGACAGATTTGTTTAACATAAGAGCTGTTGATCGACATCGCATGTGCAGCAAATGCGCACAGATCTGCACACTCCCGATCCAAACGGATACAATCTTTCATCATTTGAATATTCTCTTCTTCCAGGCAGGCTGTGTAGCAATGGTTACAGGCCTGCATGCAGCGCAGACATTCATCGATACATTTTTGCATTTGTTCATGTGACATCAAGATTTCTCCCTTCGGATTCAATTTCGCCTTTTTCAAGGCTATATATTATTAACCCGATTTTGTGTAGAATTTATGGAGAAAAGGAATTTTCCAATAAAAATTTTTAAATATATGAGGTGACTTCTTATGAATAGAGAAAATTTTGATAGGGAAATGATGAAGATGGTGGAGCCGAATTCAAATCTTCCTTTAATGGAGATCGGCTTAATTCGTGATATCATGCTAAAAGAAGAGAAAGCAGCAATGACTTTGATCGCCACGGAGCAGGAACAGGAGCAAGGCATCATTGAAACTCGTCAGCAACAGATTGAACAAATGCTTCGATCGTTAGGTATAACGGATATTCATTTCAGAATCAAAACGGTATCTGCTGAAGAGAAGCAGAATATCATTACTCGGGCGCAGGAAATGAAGCGATCCGCTTCCAGGCCTATTACTAAAGCAGCAGCACAGAACCCCTTCCCGATAAGCCCTTTAGTTAAACAAGGCGTTCGATTTATAGCAGTGGCTAGCGGGAAAGGCGGTGTCGGAAAATCAACGGTGACGCTCCATCTGGCCCGTTCGTTACAGAAAGCTGGAAAAAACGTAGGTATCATTGATGCAGACATTTACGGCTTCAGCATTCCAGACATGATGGGCATCTATGAGAAGCCAGAGCCGACCAACAATCGTCCGACACCTCTGAAAAAAGACGGTATTCAGGTGATATCCACCGGATTTTTTGTGAAGGACAACAATCCGGTTTTATGGCGGGGGCCGAGACTGGGCAGAATGCTGTCCAGCTTTCTAAATGACGTAAAGTGGGAGTCTCTGGACTATATGCTCATTGATCTTCCTCCCGGAACAGGCGATATCGCTTTAGCGGTTCATCAAATGATACCTGAATGCTTGGAAATCATTGTGACTACACCACAATCAACAGCTGCAGTCGTTGCAGAACGCGCTGGACTGATGGCGCTTCAGACCAATCACCGTATTCTTGGTGTTGTTGAGAACATGTCTTACTACGAGGATGATTCCGGAACCAAACATTATATTTTCGGTAAAGATGGCGGGAAAAAGCTGGCAGATCAGCTCAGAACATCACTGCTTGCCCGCATTCCAATCATTCCTGAGGATGGAGAATCAACCAAGTCAACTATTCTCAGCACCATTTACGATGAGCTCGCTCAACACATTATCCGATCCACATCAAATTGAATGGTATAATCTATAACAAAAAACACCCTTCCGATCGTGGCAAGCCGGATCATCATGTCCGCTATCCAAGGAAGGGTGTTTCTTTCGTGTACATTTAATTTTTATTATTGAAAAATTCCACAGCTTTGTCGTAGTATTGCTTCTCTTCTTCCGGTAAATCATCGATATAGAATACAGCTGCTACAGGGCAGGCTGCTTCGCAAGCACCGCAGGAAATACAAATATCGGGATCAATATAGAATTGATCTTCCCCCTCTTCAATGCAATCGACAGGACATACGTCGACACATTCTGCCGCTTTCTCATCTATACAGGCTGAGCCTATAACATACATGTGTTTACTCCCCTCTCTACTGTTCTAATCTAGCTTCCCCTTAATCATACAACATAACTAGGAATAATAGGAGAAAAAATTCTAGATTTTATACTTTGTAAACAAAAACCTATAATAATTATGTGGATCATTGATCATTTTGTCAATATGCCCGCTTCATAAAAACTGAGGATAAGATAAAACCGCTTTTTATAGCTATTCCATTTCAAGCATCGACATGTTACGCTGGGAATACAGGTATTTTTTTCTAATCAATCCGATCTGAAGGAGCGTGGAACTATGGGACCATTTGCTAAAGATTTGTTAAAAGACAAAGTCGTGCTTATCACAGGGGGAGCAACCGGACTCGGACGAGCCATGGGCGAAAAATTTCTGGAACTGGGTGCCAAGCTCGCCATTTGCGGCCGACGTGAAGATGTGCTAAAGACAGCTGCAAGCGAGATGAGCAGCTTCGGACATGAAGTCTATTACAAAAGCTGTGATGTTCGCGATCCCGCCCAAATTTATGAACTGGTTGACAGCGTGGAGAAACATTACGGTGGCATTGATGTACTCGTCAACAATGCAGCCGGGAATTTTATCAGCCCCACAGAACGTCTTTCACCAAGAGCAGTCGATGCCGTGCTGAACATCGTACTTCATGGCACGTTTTACACCACGCTGGAAGTCGGCAAACGATGGATTGAGAAAAAGACTTCCGGTACGATGCTGAATATTGTAACAACTTATGCCTCAACCGGATCAGGCTATGTGGTTCCTTCCGCAGCTGCGAAGGCCGGAGTGTTGGCATTAACCCGATCCCTTGCTGTTGAGTGGGCTCCTTATGGAATCCGACAAGTCGCCATCGCGCCCGGTCCGTTTCCTACGGAAGGCGCTTGGTCCAGACTATCTCCAACTCCCGATTTAGAACAAAAGATGATCAAACGTATTCCTCTTGCACGCGTTGGAGACCAGGAGGAACTCAGCAATCTCGCTGCTTATCTTATATCAGACTACGCCGGATACATAAACGGTGACGTGATTACGATCGATGGCGGTGAATGGCTTCAAGGTGCCGGCCAGTTTAATGATCTTTCCGAAGTCACAGACGATCAGTGGGACGAACTGGCTAAGATGACGCGGCGCGGTAAATAAAACGGCAGCCCCATTCATTTCTCTAATCGACGTTAGGGAGATGAATGGGGCTTTATTTTCAATAAAAGTTACAGATGATCCACAAGCAGAGCATATACAATACCTGGTCCATGAACCCCAATCGTCAGATCATTCTCAATATCCGCTGACCTGCTCGGTCCTGATATGAAGTGAATGCCTGCCGGCAAATTCTCACCTCCAGCCGCATCGAAATCGACAAGTATTTCTCCGAGCCGCGTCTTTAAACGCTCTGCTGGTATTATAGCCATCAGCACGGCTGGCAGCAGACTTACAACCCGGCCCGTATCCTTCGAGGATAGGACAACCATCGACCCTGTATAGGCAGCTGCATAATCTGCAAGAACGATTCCAATATCAGCTTCAGCCGCTTTAAAACGATAATCTGTTTCGCGAATATCATTCCAGACTGATATATCGATATCAGGCAGAGCATCTTCCAGGTCAAGCTGAGCCAGTATGTCCTGGTATTGCCGCAACATGGTGCTGGCTTTCAGTTCCCTCGCTGTTGCTACGATAAATCGCTTGGCCTCTTCCAGATCAGCAAGATGGACGACAGACCCGCCAGCCGCTTCAAAATGAACCTTGAACTGATGAATCCGCTGATCCAAGGGCCAGCTGAAATCATGCCAGAAATCTGGAGCCCCCCTATAGGGATGATCCGGCTTTTCCTTTACACGTGGTCTGTTCAGTTTGGCAGCGATGCCGTTTATAAACGACTCCTGCTTCTTTCTGGACTGAACTTCAAGCTGTGCGAGCCATTCTTGATCGCTTAGCTGTCTTGTCATATTTTCTTCCCACCCTCCTTCCGTTCGTTCAATATCTGCTTTAACCTGCTCTCCACTTCAGCGTCCATTTTATGGAGCCTTTGGCTCATTTCCTGTTCAAGAGTCGGCCATCTGTCCCGAAATGACTCCTTGGGCAGGCTTGGTGTCACACGGTAAGAGTTCCATCCCTTCAACGGGCCGATTTTAGTGCGAATTTCACCGTCACGCACTATCAGCTTTTGTCCAAGCTTTCCAAGCCGAATCGCTCTTCGGTACTTTCTGGAGCTCCCCATCACAGATGCAAAACCTTTCATCGCCGCACCTTCCGCTTTATTCCCGAGCCCGGCTTCGACCTTACGTCTGCGTAAATAAACCAGCATGTCATGCAGCGGAATTTTTACCGGACATGCCTCATAACAAGCTCCACAAAGGCTTGAAGCATTGGCTATGTCATCCCACTCTGCGACATTTTTCTTCAGAGCTGGTGTAAGAACAGCTCCTATCGGACCGCTGTAAGTGCCGCCGTAAGCATGACCCCCGATCTGTCTATAGACCGGGCAGGCATTCAGGCAAGCGCCACAACGGATGCAATGAAGCAGTTCCTGGAACTCCGGATCGCCAAGCTGTAAAGATCGCCCATTATCGATGATAATGACGTGCATCTCTTCCGGACCGTCGCCATCCTGCTCTCTTCGAGGTCCTGTAATGCCTGACATATAGACCGTCAGCTTCTGCCCGGTTGCCGAGCGAGGAAGCAGAGTAGCCATTACCTCAAGATCAGACCATGATGGAATGATGCGTTCCATGCCCATTAATGTAATTTGTGTTTTTGGTAGAGTTGTAACCATGCGGGCATTCCCTTCATTTTCGAACAGGACGATTGACCCTGTTTCAGCTATAGCAAAATTGCAGCCAGTCATCCCGATGTCCGCATCCAAAAATTTTTCTCTGAGCTTGTTCCTTACAAACCCAGCCAGTACCGATGTATCTGGCGGAAGTGTCTTTCCAGCCTCCTTGGACAACAGTTCAGCGATTTGATGACGGTTCTTATGAATCGCAGGGATAATAATATGAGAAGGGGCCTCGTCTGCCAGCTGAATAATGTATTCACCCAAATCAGTCTCGACCGCTTCAATCCCGATCGATTCCAGAGCCTTGTTCAGATGCAGCTCTTCGGAAACCATCGATTTGGATTTCACAACCGATTTGGCCCCCTTTCGCTCCGCAATCTGAAGCGAGAGCGTTACAGCTTCCTCAGCAGTATCGGCAAAATGAACATGTACTCCGTTTGCCCGGGCATTCTCAGCGAATACATTCAAGTAATAATCCAGATTCGTTATCGTATGCAGCCGGATCTGTCTTCCACGTTCGCGCCATGTATCCCAATGACCGTGATCAGCAGCAGCCTGCTGCTTTCCGCTGCGCAACCGCTCTGTCGTAAACTTGACTGCACTTCGAAGAAAATCATTGTTCAGAGCTAATCGTGACCGTTGTTTCACACTCATTTTATTTACTTCAGACATGCTCATTCACCTTCACTCCTTCATATAGAAGCTCGGCTATATGCATCACTCTAACCTTCTCCCCCCGATGGCGGAGATTTCCGGCAATATTCATTAAACAACCCATATCGAGACCGACAAGAACAGAGGCTTCGGTCTCCAAAACATGATCGGCCTTTTCCGTCACCATCGCTCCTGAAATATCCGCCATTTTGACGGCAAAAGTTCCGCCGAAGCCGCAGCAATCCTCTGACAATGGCAACGGTACAAGCTCAAGACCCCTTACCTGCTTCAAAAGCTTGAGCGGCTCGTTTTTCACCCCGAGCAGCCGGCTGCCATGACAAGATGGATGGTACGTCACTTTGCCAAAAAAGGCGGCGCTGAGATCGGTGACACCTAGAACATGAACGAGAAACTGAGTAAATTCATACGTTTTCTTTTGTAAATCCTCAGCTTTTTTCAAGTAAACGGGATCATCTGCAAACAAGTCCGGATAATGATGAACCATATAAGCACAGGAGCCCGACGGAGAAACGACAAAGTCGCTGTCTTCAAAGGCATCCAAAAGGGTCTTGGCACTCACCCGGGCTTCATCCCAATAGCCGCTGTTATAAGCAGGCTGGCCGCAGCAGGTCTGCACATCCGGAAACTCCAATTTGACACCATAGCGAGCAAACAGCCGTACCATCGCTTCAGATACCCGCGGAAATAATGCATCGCTTAAACATGTCACCATTAAAGATATCTTCATAATCTCCCCTCGCTTATTGTTATAATTTCCAACACTTTGTTAACGTTTACATATTTACTTTATGAAGAAGCCCCCTTAAAACCAGGGGGCGCAGTTAATGATGAGACAAATGTGCAGACATATCCCCAAATCATTATAACATTCATCACCTATGTCATAAAATTACTGCGCGCGCCTTCACATCTTCCTATGCCCTCATTTCATCGATATGAATTATAGATTTTTTTATGTTTTTGCAATGTAAACCCTTTCATTTTTATTCGAATGTAATACCTAGTTACCTATAATGTAAGCGAAGGTAGACATTCGACACTATTTTTTAGTTGAGACTATGATTTCAAAAAGGCTGATTTAGTCGCACATCGTCAAAAAATAAAAACCGAGGTGAATGAAAAGTGATTTTTACTATTATTAAAAAGAACTCTTATCAAGACTCTATCAACTTAATGTTATTAACGAATGCAATCTCTGCAACTGAAGGTATAAACAAAGCCCAAATAATGATGGGTACACCTGCGAATAAAGACATTTTCAAAGCAGCTGGGTTGTATACAGAGGAGTTAGAAGCAGCAGAATCCAATGATATGGCCATCGTGATCGATACAAATGATCAAAGCAAAGTCGATGAAGTGCTAGAGAAGGTTGAGCAATACTTAAATGACCAATCCATCAGTAATAAAGGACAAAACTATGAAACTGTCCGCACTTGGGATCGAGCAAAAAAAGCTTTACCGGATGCAACTCTCGCATTAATCTCTGTACCTGGGCAATATGCCGCTGAGGAAGCAGAAAAAGCATTAGACTTAGGTCTTCATACGTTCATTTTCAGTGATAATGTACCCATGGAAGATGAAGTCAGACTAAAGAAAAAAGCTCATGAAAAAGGCTTGCTTGTTATGGGTCCTGACTGTGGTACTGGAATGCTTGACGGAATTCCCATCGCATTTGCTAACGTCATTAAAAAAGGACGCATTGGAATCGTTGGTGCTTCCGGAACGGGTATTCAAGAAGTATCAGCCATTATTGACCGACTTGGAGAAGGAGTTAGCCATGCAATTGGTACAGGTGGCCGTGATCTGACAGAGCCCGTTGGTGCGATTACAATGATGGACGGAATTCGTGCACTAGAAAACCACGCACAAACAGAAGTTATTTGCGTAATTTCTAAACCGCCTGCCAAAGCAGTACGTAATGAAGTAGTTGATTTGCTTCAAAGTGTTTCTAAGCCGGTTGCAGCGATTTTCCTTGGTGAAAAGCCGACACACTACGAAGGTAATGTATACCAAGCTTATACATTAGAAGAAACTGCACGCATTGCTGTTGACTTAGCAAAGGGAAATGAAATTAAAGCAGATTATAACTCAGGTCATTATGAAGTAGATCATATGGCATTAAAGCCTGAGCAAAAAACAATTAAAGGACTATTCTCAGGTGGAACATTAGCTTCTGAAGCAGCCGTTTTAATATCTGATGCATTAGGACTTGGAACTGAAATTACAAACGAAGACGGTTATGTGTTTAAGAAGGACGGTCATGTAATCGTTGACCTTGGGGATGACAAATACACACAAGGTAAACCGCACCCAATGATTGACCCTGAAACAAGAGCCAGATTTATTGAAGAAGCTGGAGCAGACGAAAAAACAGCAGCGATCATCCTTGATTTCGTTCTTGGCTATGGATCGCATGATGATATGGCAAGCGCTCTCCTTCCATCCATCAAAAAAGCGGTTGCTCATGCTAAAAGTGAAGGTCGCACCCTTTCGGTCATTGCGTCCGTTTGTGGAACAGAAAACGATCCACAAGATTACCATGCCCAAAAAAAACTATTGACTGAAGCAGGAATTATCGTTAAGGACAGCAATAATGAAGCGGTTCGCACTGCTCTTGCTATCGTTGGACTAAAGGTTAACGATGTTGAAAAAACACATGTAGATGTACAAGCACCAGCTAAAACATTCGATTTAACAGTATCAAAAGAAATGGATGCTCTCGTAAATCAAAAGCCAAACGTTATCAATGTCGGTTTAAAGAGCTTTACTGATTCCATTACAGCCTATGGGGGTCGTGTCGTTCAATTGGACTGGAGACCGATAGCTGGTGGAAATGAGAAAATGAGAAAAATATTAAACCTTTTAAAATAAAAGCGGAAGCAATGGAGCTAAATCGTTCTCAACTTTCAAAAGCCAACACTTTCTTAGCCATCATAAAATATGAGGAGGATTCACATGAAATACAATACGATTGATGAAGCAAATAAAGCGGTAATTGACAAAATTTCCGGATCAGCACCCTTCCTTGTAGATGTAGTTCCCGCAAAAGACAAAATCAAAGAATTAAATGATGGGAAGGTACTCCTTCACGCAGGGCCACCTATTAAGTGGGAAGAAATGACGGGTCCAATGCAAGGATCATGTATCGGCGCAGCTTTATTTGAAGGCTGGGTTGAAACAGAAGAAGAAGCAGTTAAAATGCTCGAAAATGGCGAGGTCACATTCATCCCATGCCATCATGTAAACGCAGTTGGACCAATGGGTGGTATTACTTCGGCAAACATGCCGGTATTTGTCGTTGAAAACCGTTCAGAAGGAAATGAAGCTTACTGCATCATGAACGAAGGTATCGGGAAAGTGCTTCGTTTTGGTGCTTATTCCGAAGAAGTAATCAATCGCCTAAAATGGCAGAAAAACATATTAGGCCCAGCGCTTTCAAAAGCTTTAAAACTTACAGAAGATGGATTGAACCTAAACGTAATGATTGCAAAAGCGATTACAATGGGTGATGAATTCCACCAACGGAATATTGCAGCATCCCTTATCTTCCTTAAAGAAATTAGTCCGTATATTGTACAAGTGGATATGAAAGAAAACAATCTTAAAGATGTTATCCAATTTTTAGCGGATACAGACCAATTCTTCTTGAATATTGCTATGGCAGCAGGTAAAGCAGTACTCGATGGTGCGAGAAAAATTGAAGAAGGTACTGTCGTAACAGCTATGTGCCGTAACGGGAAAGACTTTGGTATTCGCATAAGTGGAATGGGTGATGAATGGTTTACAGCACCAGTTAACACCCCTCAAGGACTGTTCTTTACAGGCTATTCTCAAGATGATGCAAACCCAGACATCGGTGATAGTGCCATTACTGAAACATTTGGTCTAGGTGGAATGGCTATGATTGCCGCTCCAGGAGTTACTCGATTCGTTGGTGCTGGCGGCTTCAATGATGCGCTTTCTACAAGCAATGAAATGATGGAAATTTGTATCGATCAAAACAGTAACTTTACAATTCCAACTTGGGACTTCCAGGGTGCATGTCTCGGAATTGACGCACGCAAAGTCGTCGAAACAGGAATTGAGCCTGTCATTAACACTGGAATTGCTCATAAACATGCTGGTGTTGGACAAGTTGGTGCTGGAACCGTTCGTGCGCCAAAGGAATGTTTCGAAAAAGCACTAGAGGCCTATGCAACAAAGCTAGGGCTAATCTAAAGAGTCCAATGTTACTCAATAAAACATTTATGGTAGAGGAATACGAGCGAAATATTCCTCTATTCCTTATCAATAACAAAATGGGGAAAGTGCATAGCGTTTTTAAAAATGGGATGAACATCCAAATGGGAGGACGCATATTTTTTATCGGTACAACAAAAAATGGCCTTCTTCCATTTGGGATTCATCTTAAGGATGAAGCAGTACATTATCTTTTAAGTGCTATTCATCCCCCTTCTACAGTGATCTGGAATGATATAACGGAAGAATTTTTTTTTGAAAGCGCTCAAGTATATGTAAACCTTCATCGTGGGACCCCCTTTTCGAATAAAATCAATAAATGTAAAGGGCCCCCTTCTTCGCTTCATATAAAAGAGATGATCAAAGTATTAGCAGCTAATGGAGAAAGAACAGGATTAGACATTGATGTTGAGCAATTTAGTCTCGACTACTTAACTAAACAGAAGAATGAAATGAACAACGAAACAATAAGAGAAATTTATTGTTTAATGAATGCCATCCATTCTAATAATTGTACTGAAATAGAAAGGGTTATCCGTTACTTTTTAGGAAGAGGCAAAGGTTTAACACCTTCAGGAGATGATCATCTCGTTGGCTTATTAGCCATTCATACCCTTTTTAATAGTTTCAACCCTATTTTCATACAAACATTGCATAAAATTATTGAACATGAATCTGTAACAACAGATATCGGAAAAGAATATTTGCTCTATGCATTAAAGGGAGAATTCAGCTCGTCAATTGTAAATATATTAAATAGTTTGCCAGAAACAAGACATCCGCTAGTATTCATAAAACATCTTCAGCAATTGATAACAATGGGTCATAGCTCTGGTGTAGATACTGCATTCGGGATGTTGATCGGGCTGATGACATTAAAGAACCACTAATAAATATGGAGGAAATCATATATGTCTGAAAAAGTAGTTATTGCTTTAGGTGGAAACGCTATCTTACAATCAAAACAAGAAGCAACATATAAAAACCAATTGGAAAATGTACGTAAAAGTAGTGAAATTATTGCCCGTATTGTGAATAATGGTCATCGCGTGATCATTACACACGGAAATGGACCACAGGTCGGAAACATTTTACGTCAAAATGAAGAAGCAAAAGATGTTGTTCCTCCCCTCCCATTAGATGTATGTAGTGCTGAATCACAAGGATTTATTGGTTATATGATGGATCAAACATTGAAAAACGAATTGGGAAAGCTTGGCCTAAACAATTCTGTTGTTAGCATTTTGACACAAACAGAAGTTTCAAAGGATGATCCTGCTTTCCAAAACCCGACAAAACCAATTGGTAAGTTCTTCACAGAGGAAGAAGCAAAGAAATTAGCTGAGGAAAAGAACTGGGCTGTGATGGAAGATGCAGGTCGAGGCTGGAGACGTGTTGTGGCTTCACCAATGCCAAAATTTATTCATGGCTCAGAAGTTATTAAGAAATTAACAGACGATAACATCATTGTCATCGCTGCTGGTGGCGGAGGAATACCAGTTGTGAAAAACGAAGATGGAACATTCACTGGAATTGAGGCTGTTATTGACAAAGACCGCAGTGGATTTAGATTAGCCGAAGAAGTTAAAGCAGATGTCTTTATGATTTTAACAGACATACAAAATGTTTATGTTAACTACGGAAAACCAGATCAAAAAGCATTAACACATGTTAAACTAGATGAATTAGAGCAGTATGTGAAAGAAGGCCAGTTTGCAGCAGGTAGTATGGGACCAAAAGTGGAAGCTGTGATTAAATTTGCGGAGCAAGGAGGCAGAGCAATCATTTGCTCACTTGATCAAGCAGAGCTTGCTATGGAAGGGAAAGCAGGAACACAGATTACAAAATAAGATTTATATCAATTCATAATGGGACTTCCATTAGTAGGATTTCTATGCGTATATTCTTAATAAATGGTATCTATCCATGCTTAGTTTACTATTCAAACATGGGTAGATACCTTTTTAAACTTATATGGCTTTTTCAATAATTTTGAATAATTTCAATAATTCTAATCATAATTAAGGATAAAGCCCATCAGTCAGGAGGGCGAAAATGAGAAAGTCTCGTTCCTTAAAAAAAGAACTTATATATTCCTTCTTATCGATCACATTTATTTCAATTGCTTTTCTTGGCGTTTTTCAAATTTATCAAGTATCCTCTTTAATTAAAGAAAATCAAAGGTATCAAGCACAAACAACGAAATATCTTTCAGATTACATCGACAACTATACTGTTGACCATAAAAAAGCTATCCAAACAGAAGCCATGCATATTAAAGAAGCGTTTCAAAATCGTGATCATCATGCCATTAAACAACAGCTTAGAAATATAAAATTGAATTATCCTGGCTTTGTTAACTTATATGTTGGGGATAGCAATGGACAATCGATTGTATTTTACCCGGAAGTGTATACAGATGGAGCACAAAGAGAAAATCTTAATTTCAGTGACCGCTTCTACTACAAGGAAGTAGTGAAGACGAAATCAACAGTCATATCCCCTGTTTATCATGGAAGAGGCGGTACAGATGTTTTATTAGTAGCGATCGTTTCCCCCATTCTGAATGACGAAGGAAAAATGATTGGATATGTCCTAGGTGCGCTAGATTTAAATGCTTTAGGTGAGCATATAAAAAATCGAAGCTTCGGGGAAGAAGGATATGCGGTTGTCATTGATCAAGAAAAGAATGTTATTGTTCATCCATATGTAGACACAAGAAGAGAACTCGTAAACCTCTCTAATTCAAAGATCGTTCAATATATTGAAAAACAGCAAGATAACGCAGGCAGCGGCTATTTTGAGTTAGAGAATCCAAGAGAGGATGTATATTTAACCTACGAAAAAATCAGCTCACTAGATTGGACGATCTGGGTTACGAAACCTTCCGATGCCATCACCAATACGTATAAAAAAACCATTTTTACTGTCCTAATCTTTCTTTTAGTTACTGCCATAGTTATGGTCGGTATAAGCCTTTTCTTAACAAACCGACTTGAAAAAACGCTCCGATTTTTGCTCGATTATATTAAAGATTATACAAACGGCATTAAACAAAAAAAATCAACAATTAAAAGAAGACATGGTCTACAAGAAACTGAAGAGTTATTTTACTATTTCAATAATATGATTGATGAAGTGGAGAAAAATAGAAAGGATTTAATCAATCTGAATAAAGAGCTTGAAGGTAGAGTTCAGGAAAGAACCGCTAATTTAAGAAATAAAAATTCAGAGCTTAAAGCCGTAAATAAATTGATCACCTCTGTTTCCTCAAATAAAGACTTAGCTCATTTTATTCAGCATTGCTTAAGAAAAATTGAACCATTAATAGATTATTCTATTCATGTGTTCTTTCAAGATTTAGCGGTTACGAACAAAACGATTCATACCAATCAAAATTTACCAGAATATCTTAAAGAAAATATGGTTGGAGAGCAACAATATATGGAGCCTATTCAAATTGAAAAAGATCATAAAGGTTTTTTAATTGTTGATCTTACTTGTGAACAACCGGTTACGAAAAGTGATCAGGAATTTCTTCATACATTTGCAGGATCATTAGCTATCATGCTACAAAATAAATTTTTCTTCGATCAAATTCGAAACAAGCATGCCATACTGCAAGCCGTTTTAGAAAGTATGTCAGAAGGTTTAATGCTCGTTAACAATCAAAAAGAGGTTGATTATGTAAATGAATTCTTCCTAAATGTAGTTGCAAATGGAGCAAAGCATGAGTTAGTTAAACTAGACGATGTATATAAGCAATTTGTTACATTATTTGATGTTGATAATGAAGAATTGTCAGACTTTTTCTCTAACAAAAAAGGTGAACTTAAATTAGAGTACAAGCCAAGATCAAAGAAACCAAAGTATTATGTCCTTCACAAGTTTTCGGTTTTATTAGACGATTATACGATTGGAGAAGGCTTGCTATTACATGATATTACAAAGGAAGAGGAAATTGATACATTAAAAAATAACTTGATTTCTCTTGCGTCCCATGAATTTAAAACGCCGATAACGAATATTAAAGGCAGTGTTGAAACATTGTTACGCCAAGAAGTAGAATGGGAGCCAGAATTTCAACAGGAGCTTTTAGAAGGAATACATGAAGATATTGATAGAATTCTACATTTGGTGAACGACTGGATGGATATATCGAAGATCGATTCAGGAACGATGTACGTAGAACGTAATATTACCCGGGCGGATCAAATTATTAAAAAATCGATGGAACAAATCCCTTTATCATTACGAGAAAATGCGGTTTTTCGTTTTCATAACCATCTTCATGAAGATTTCACTTTTTATGCTGATAAAATCCGTGTTCAGCAGGTGCTCATTAATTTATTTACGAATGCCCTTCGCTATAATGATGCAAGCATAAAGAAAATTGATGTGACGCTAGATATGGTGAGGGATTATGTGACGATAACGGTTTCAGATAACGGGATTGGTATCTCAAAAGACCATATATCGAAAATTTTCAACCGTTTTTACCAGGTGGATGTTACTGCCACGAGAAGGACAGGTGGAACTGGATTAGGACTAGCCATATGCATTGGGATTATGGAAGCACATGAGGGGAAAATAGAAGTGATTAGTGAGCCTGGTAAAGGCAGTTCATTTATCCTCTATTTCCCTAAAAAAGAAGGAGAGCGTAAAGATGAAAACTCAAAAGATTTGTATCGTTGATGATGAACCGAAGATTTTACGCTTTGTTTCAGCTAACTTAAAATCTGTCGGTTATGAAGTAACAACTGTCAGCTCTGGGGAAGAGCTTTTTGAGAAGTTTGATCTTGTCTTGCCTGACTTAATTTTGCTCGATATTATGATGCCTGGCCAGGATGGTTTTTGTGTATTAGAAAAGCTTCGCAAGTTCTCAAATGTACCCGTTATTATGCTTACTGCTAGAAGTAATCCAAAGGATAAAGTGCAAGGATTAAATGTTGGTGCGGATGATTATTTAACAAAACCTTTTTCATTAGACGAACTTTTCGCAAGAGTAAATGCGGTCTTGAGAAGAAGTCAATCAAGCTTAACGGATCCTCAAAAGACAAATACATCTGTTATTCGCACTGGTGAACTAACGATTGATCTCGGCAGTAAGCGGTGCTGGATTAATGACAATGAATTTAAGCTTACACAAACTGAGTATTCCGTGATGGAAATTTTAGCGCTTAATTTAGATAAAGTCGTTCAGCACGAATCATTATTATCAGAAGTTTGGGGACCACAATACCGGGACGATATTGAATACTTACGCGTTGGCATTGCTAGAATTCGCCGAAAAATTAAAGAGGCCTTACAAAAAAATAAAGTAGAATACATTGTAACTTATCCGGGTCTTGGATATATGCTGAAAAGTATTCCGAAAGAATAAGTTGTTTTGTTTCTCCTGTACCTGCTCATAAGCAGTACAGGATTTTTTTTATGCTTTTTTTATCTTTTCGCAATGTAAACCCTTTCATTTTTATTCGACTGTAATGCTATTTATTTTATATTTTACTTGAGGTTGAAATATTAGCATTTTTACTTACAGTCCACACAAAATAAATATTGATTAGGAGGAAAAAACAAAATGGCTAATCACACGGAACAAGAAAAGCCAGAAGGTCGTATTCCCTACTGGGTCAAAATCACCATTGTATTCTTATTAGGTTGGATTGCAATTTATGCAACTCGTGCAATCCTTAACCCTGTCATGGACGATATTCAAGCAGAATTTAATTTATCTGCTGCACAGTTAGGGTTAATTAGTAGTATCTTCTTTATTGGTTACGCTGGACTCAACGTACCGTCTGGAATATTAGGAGATAAGTTTGGTAAGAAAAGGGTACTCGTACCAGGGGTTATTATTTTCGGTATTATGGCTGCAGTAACAGGGGGAATGCCTTCATTCGGTTTATTCATGTTTGCTTGGCTATTGGTCGGTATATTCCAGGGCTTTTATTATGGGCCACAGTACGGAATTTCATCTGAAGCGATTCCAAAAAAACACATTACACTAGGTAGTGCGATTATTAACAGTGGGATGGCATTCGGTTTATCCATCGGTTACTTTGTTTCTAGCTACACAGTTGATACGCTAGGAATGAGCTGGAGAGCACCATTTTACATTATTGCAATCCCTGTTGTTCTTATCGGTTTATTAATGTGGTGGGTTATTAAGGACAAGCCAAAAACGTCAGTAGAAAAAGCCGCTGAAAATGGCGGCCAAAAATTAAAGATAAGTGAACTATTTAGCAAAAACTTAATTTTCACTTACATTACCATCTTCTGTGCTATTTATGCTTTCTTCGTAGTTGTTACTTGGATTCCGTACTATTTGGAGCACGCACGTGGAATCGCTGGTACAGAGGTTGCATTCGTATCCTCTTTAGTTCCATGGGCAGCAATTCCAGGCTCAATCTTCTTTAGTTGGATTGCAGATAGAATGGGTAAACGTCGTCCAGTGCTACTTGTAATGCTTCCACTTTCCATTATTGCAACTGTTTCAATTGTAGCATTTGATAGCATGTGGATTTTATATGCTTCATTAATCGGCTACGGAATTTTCGGTAAAATAAGCACAAACCCTGTTCTTGTTGCGGTCGTTGCCGATAACGCTCCTAAGCATGCATTAGGTACTGCATTCGGTTTGTATAATTTCATCGGAATGTGTGGCTCTATTTTAGCACCATATATTACAGGTTGGCTTACTGATATTACAGGTTCATTAAATGCTGGGTTCTATTTCGCAGCAGGATTACTCGTTATCGGTACAATTTCAGTTCTGTTTATTAAAGAAGGCGAAGCTGCTCCAAACCTAAGGAAATAGGTTATTAAACTTACAAATCCCGAATCTAATTAAATTGATTCGGGATTATTTTAAATGCTTTTACGTGCTGCGAAAAAACACCCCGATCCAAGCACGTTCATGTTTTATTTCCATTGTTAAGCGAATCTACTTTGGCTATACCTTCTACTAATGCATCACGAAACGCAATTTCCTCATCGTTCACATAACCTTTGAATACAACTTCTGATATATCCTTATGATTGAAAAAAATATTGGAGTCTTTGGTTATGTTCCCGTGAGGATAAAAGCATGCGACGTAATCCCATCGTTTCTGTGTGTTGGAATCATTTTGCATTCTTCCATAGATCATGAGCGTCTGATCCCAGTCCTTAAATTTCACAACGGAACCGATGGGAAGAAGCTTCTCTTGAATCGCTTCCATGCTTATCCCCCTCTCATTATTTTCTTGCCAACAAAATATATAGCCGTAACGACTAAAGGAATAGCCAGCAAAAATGTGATACATATGACAGCCTTTTCTGCCGCAGGCATGCCGCTATCCAAAAGATTCGGTATAACCGTCCCTAAAACACCAATGATAGCGATGAATATCATAATCTGTTTGAATCTGGCCTCTTTTTGACTCAATGGCTTCATGCTCCTCTCTCTTTCCGTGTGGACTATTCTATCGTTATCGCTCCGCCGACACCAACGAGACTCGCACCCGGGCCCAGCGGAATGTGAAACTCCAGGCCCTTTTTTCCCACTTCTGCTGAACCTCCTACAACGCCAAGAGATGCGGAGCCGCCAATATTCAGCTCCTTGTCGGTAAAAGGGAGCGGAATCTTAAACCCGCCTTCATATTTGTTTAAGGTGGCTTCCGCTCCGACGCTGAGCGTGCCTTCCTTTATAGAAGCCTCCACCTCCGCTTTACCGACACTGACGGACCCTTCTACATAATCGTTGGAATAACCCGCTTCCACGATGGTAGCTTCTGCATTCGCACCGCTCGTCAGGCTTACTCCGGCCTCGCCCGATATCGCCTTCGCATGAAAGCCTTTCACTTCATTCTCAACCATACTGCCGCCGACGCTGACACCGTCAACCATTTTATCCACCAAGCTTTTATTGCCAGCAGCTCCGGCGGTTCCTCCAGTTCCCGCACGAACACCGGCCCCAGCGGCTATCACTCCAAGGCCTCCCCCTGCTGCTGCGGCTCCCTGCATCGATATGCCTGCATCCGAACTTGAACCCGATGCATCCACAGTTCGAAATTTATCAGCTATTTGATCCAGCTCGGTCGAGACCGTATGTAAACGTTCAAGAAATTGATTCATGATGACTCGTGCTTGTTGATATTCTCCATAAAATCGCTCCCGCGTTATCCCTTCCCATTGCTGCTCCATCTGCTGAATACTCTGCTGAAGCCGCTGTACAATGTCACTGCTCAGCTGCCCTGATTGGGAAAATTGCGATGATACTTGATTAAGCTGCTCCGGTGTTACCAGAATACGATTGGACATAGACTAACGCTCCTTCTTTTCAATCCTGACCATTTTTTTCTATTTTAAAATGTCTTCGAATGAATAACAAGAATCTCTAGTTCCAATTTATCTCAATCTTTAGTCACAAATTCAGCCATTAAATAGAAAACTCTTGCTATCTGAGCATACATATAAAAAAAGCAGCTCTTGTTAGAGCTGCACCATTTCATGAATTTTATATTTAAATAAAGAAGAACGGGAGCAAGAACAACAGCGCAATAGATCCCCAAGACAACAAGCCTCCAAAAGGACTAAATCCAAAGCCTGGTCCAAAAGCAGAAGTTTGTGCTTTCTGTTTCAAGGATTGCGGCTGTTTTTTAGCCTTACGCGATTGAGTCGACAGTATCCCAGCCTCCGGGAATGCTTGTTGAAAAATCAGACCATTTTCATTAACTTCACTCAGTGTTCCTGTAAATTGTCTTCCATCCCGAAGCACAGCGCAAAGCTGACGACCTATATAAGGTTTACAAGTATCTACAGAAAGTGGACTAATGATATGCACCTCTCATCCTCCTTACCCATCGAATTGATTCATTCTATTCCACAGGATGATATACTGTCAGATACAAACGTCCACTTTTGCAGATTACTTTATATTAAAGTAATATTATCTTGATTTTTCATAGGCTTTAATCATCAGATTATGATCAATCGCCCCTTGGTACCGATCCGTAATGACACCTTGAGCATTCAGTACATAGGTTGTCGGATAAGCAACAATTTGATACTCATCCGTCACCTGTCCAGTCTGATCATACACCGCTGGGAAAGTAGCGCCCACCTCTTTCAGGAATCGTTTCGCATCACCCGGGCTTTTTTCCAAATGTGTCATGTTCACCGCCAGTACAACGGCATCCTTGTCTTTATACTCTTCGTAAAAATCCTGCATGTAAGGCATTTCAACTTTGCACGGCGGACACCATGATGCCCAAAAGTTCAATAGAACCGTTTTACCGCGGTAATCGGAAAGATGAACAGTTTCCCCGTCCTCCGTCTCCAATGTGAAGTCAGGCGCTCGATTTCCAACCTTGATTCCTACAGGTATCGTACTATCCAATTCGGCTTCGTTTACACTTCCATCTGTTTGCTGTATCGCTTGCTTGTTATAGTAATCATATATCCCCCAGCCAACCAAAGCGGCAAGGATCAACAAAGCAATCCAGTTCTTTCTCATGCATTAGTCACCTCTTTTCACGTTATGGCCAGAATGCCTCTCTTGTTTGCTGAATAATATGTCCCCGATCAGAATAATGAATGCCAGAATACTGTATGCGATCTGAATCGAGGTGAAGCCGGCTATAACCGTCTGACGTCCTGCATCAAAAAACGGAATCAATACCGCGCCAATGCTATACCACAAAGCGATCGAAACAAATCCCCGGATCGACGTATCGTATTTAATCCAAGCCCACGCTGCAAGAACTGCATGAAGAACAGCATACATGAGCGATATTTCATCCATCAAATCATTCCAAATCCATACGAAGACATAACGGGCAAAGCCTCCGGCCAAAAAAGCCAGCATAGCTGCCTTTACTAGAGAAACAAGCAAAGACCGGTTTTTGTTCAAACGAAAACCAACATACAAGAGTGCTAGAGCCGTTCCGAGCCACACTCCTTTATCCCCGCCTGTAAAATATAACAACGATAGCGGATGCTGTATCGTTCGAATCGGGTCAAATATAATGATGCTGAATTTCCATACGATGAATCCGATGAGCAGCGCATTCACATACGTATCCAGTATCCAAGCGGATTCTTCTCGTGTACGAAGACGCAATCTCAATGCGAGAAAGCCCGCAACAGCTGATATAAAAAAGACCAAAATATCGATTCGAACCGTCAGAGGACCTAGAACGACCGTACTCAAATCAATTCCTCCTTACTTCAGGGATACCCCCCTTTACCCCGAGGGGTATATAAAAGATGATAAATAGTTTCCGTTAACATGTCAATATAACTACAATATGCTTATCTCTTTTCCGATATGACCAGCAAGAACGTTGCTATGGGTCCCAACAATAAAGATAACAAAAACCAGTTTAAACCGCTTCTGTTCTTACCTTGGGCAAGCCCTGCATTGATCAAAGCAAGTGTGCCCCATCCTACAAAAAATTCATTCTCCATTCGCCGTTCCTCCTGTAGACCAAATACATCATCATCATTACGTTTGGAAAAATGTTTCGTTCCATATAAAAAACTGCACTGCAATTGCTTATTATGTCAAACAATTGAGTGCAGTTCAATTGAGTATTCATGTTTAAATGCAATTCTAGCATTTTATCGCTTCAAAAGTACACATTTGTTCAGCATGTGTCGGCTCCTGACCATATTTATAATCAGCAGAAACCGTAATTTGATCAAAACCGATCTTCTCAAGCAAAAGAATAAATTCATATTTGCCATACCAGCTGAGCGGAAACCTTTGCAGTTCGGATTGAATGAACCGGCCGTCCTTCCATTTCTCATACTTTAATAGCGATACCATTCGCTGTTCCAAATGATTGACTTCGATCACTTTTTCCTCCAATGTTAACACTTCACCAGAGGCAGTGTCCCAAGTTCTTGTGGATACCGAATTCGTATCCCAATGGGTAGGTATGTACAGGTCCAATATAAGTTTGCCGCCCGGTGCAAGATGGCGATAGAAATTGTGAAGCGCAGCAACAGCCGTTTCCCGACCCTCCAGCAGCTGGAAAGAACCAGCCGGTATAATAATCGCTTCATAGGATCGTTCCAGCTGAAAATGATGCATTTCATTTTTATATAATACCGGGGTCAGTCCCCGCTCTGCACATCGGGTACGGCAGGAATCAAGCATTTCTTCCGAATTGTCCAAACCATCCACCGCATATCCTTTCACAAGCAACGGAATGAGTACACGTCCGGAGCCGCATCCGACTTCCAAAACTCTTCCTTGTAAATCTCTTAAACGTTCCTCATAATATTCTACATCTCCAAAAGAATGCCCTAACGGTTTACTCAGATCATAAACCTCTGTACAGAGGCTTCCATAATAATGCTGCATCGCTTTATCATTCCTTTACGATAAATTAAATTCCAGATCAAGGCTCTCCCATTTGAGCGCAATCTCCTGATGAGATTGTCCGGCTATGACGATCTCTTGCTGCCGCACCTCGCGCCCACCCAATGCTTTATAAAAATGTATCGCAGGATTGCCTTCAAGCACCCAGACCAGCAATGAAGTGTATCCCCTTGATCTCATTATCTGAATCATCTGTATAAAAAGCTGTCTGCCCCAACCTTTTCCTTGTGCTTCTTTCAACAAATATACCGCATACAGCTCACCCTCACTGTTTCGTTTGTGCTCTCTTTCGATTCCAAAATTCAAAAAACCAATGATGCCACCTATAGCGTTTTCCAGTACCAATGTGTTTCCCTTTTCCAATCTCCGCTGCCAGCTTTCCAGACGACTTTCAACCGTTAAAGCATCCAAGAAACTTTCAGAGATGATTCCTTTATATGTCGTTTTCCAACTATTTACATGAACTTGCGCAATTCCCTCTGCATCCGCTGCCGTCGCTGCTCTAATATACACTACCATCTCCCCCAATAATTAGAAAGTATATATGACTACTTTATATTAACTTTATTACAATTTCCAGCGTAACAATACATATTGGACAACCACTGGATAGCTTTCATGTTAAAATAGTGAAATATCTTATTTGGAGGAATCGGTTATGCCATCAACTTCCCGTTCAACCCATAGCAGCATAAAGATTGCTGCACCTAAAATCCCAAAACAACTAGAGCCAACACTACTATCGGACTGCTGCATTGAAGATGAGTCTGCATGTAGACAATCCATTTTTCAAGATGAGGAAACATCATACCTGAACGCCAATAAAGTGCTGTTCGACCAAATCATATTTCACAATGTTACGTTTACACACGCTTCCCTTAAGCATTTGGAACTGACTGACGTCATTTTTGATCACTGCGATTTGTCCAATGCCGATTTTAGCGATGCCATCATTCACAGGACCCAATTCAATCACTGCAAAATACTCGGGCTTGATCTGACAGCTGCAACGATACGAAATACAGCTTTCCATCACTGTACCGGGGACTACGCCACCTTTCGCTTTGCGAACATAAAGCAGGTTTCCTTTCGATCCACCTCGCTGCTTAAATCAGATTTTTATCACTCTGAACTACTAAAAGTCGATTTTGACGAAGCAATCATTGACCAGGCTCAATTTTCCGGTACAAAACTGGCGGGAATTGATTTAAGTAAAGCGGACTTTCATAACCTGGGCTGTACACTGGAAGATTTAAAGGGATGTATCATCTCTCCTGCGCAAGCCATTTTGTTTACAAAAATATTCGGGTTAGTCGTAAAGGAATAACTACGAATTCAAGTCATTCAGGGATCTTCTTCGCCAACATAAAAAAGGTTAAGGATTGTTCGCCTCCCTAACCTTTATATCTTAAATTCATCATACCCTATCTTTTACTGCATTAACTTGCAGCCTGATCCCAAAAAAGAAGAATCGTGAAGCAAGGAAGTACGCATATTATCCAAATATAATTTCTGTTGATCTGTCAGCTTATCGAAGTCCGAGAAAAGATTATGATAGACATAGGAATATAGATGTCTGAAATCCAGGAAAAAATCGATCAAATGCATACCTGAAGTATCCCCTTTGCCTTCCGCATATCCATCCATAAAGGAATCTGTGAATCTTTCTGTAAATTCCCGTCTCTTCTCACCAGCCTGAGCGGTCTGTGCCGCATGATAAACGGCCACAGCGGCATCATAGGCAAACCAATGATACTCACTATCACCAAAATCAAGAACGGTAAGCTGCTGATCTGCACCAAGCAACAAATTATACTGATGCAGATCCCCATGAATGAGGCCAAATTCCTGATCTGATGGAACAAGACGATGGATATGTACCTGATACTCCTTCCACCGCTCCTGAAGAGAAGGGGCCAGCATCGTCAGATCCCGATCATATATTTCATGTTCATCCCATCGGCTTCGCGGATATTTAGGTTTATATCCTATGGCCAAAGCATGAAGCATTCCCATCGTATGTCCCCATTTACGAAATAACTGTGGGCTCCACATCACTGGATCTTTCACTTGAATATGATTGCCCTCGGCTTTTTCAAAAACAATAAAACAAAGCCCATTCGAGATATAGTTTACATATGACCCATGAACTTGTGCCGGTTTTACAACAGGCATATCATGCTGTGACAAATACAGCAACCATTCGATTTCAGACATCAGCTGTTCTTGCGAGATTGAAGCACGGTCAAACATTTTAACCACCATCGGCTTATCTGCTTTAACTTCATACACATTGTTATTGTAGCCGCCAAGACATCTCACGCCATCAACCGAACAGTCTAATAAACGACATATTTCCAGAATCACAGACGAATCAACCATCTTTCAGATCACCCCTTCTCAAGAATATCCCCATCATCTTCTCCTAAATTATTGTATAATAGATGAGTTACTGTCAAATTATTACGAAAGAAGTGATCGTCATGATGATTTTTTTCACCATGCTGGTCATGGGTATCATTCTTGGATTTGTTGGAGCTGGAGGGTCCGGGTTTATCATCGCACTGCTTGTAACCATATTTAACATTCCCGTTCATACCGCGCTCGGCACATCGATTGCCGCCATGGTATTTACGATGATTTCAGGTTCAATCAGTCATATGCGTGAAAAAAACACCGTGCCATCCGCCGGATTGGCTGTTGGCCTGTTTGGCGCAGCAGGTGCTTATGCTGGCAGCTTTGTCGCACGACTCATACCTGAGGAGCGTTTAGTATGGTGTACAGCGTCCATGCTGTTTCTTTCTGGTATTTTAATCTGGGCCCGAACCCGAATGACATTCAAAAGCGGTCCTTTACTCGACTCTGTCAAATCTCCACATTTTTGGATGATGGCAGCTGTATCGGGACTCATCACCGGTGGCATGTCCGGTGTATTCGGGATTGGCTCCACGCCGTTTATTCAACTCGCCTTAATGGTATTGTTCAACATGCCCATCAGACTCGCCGTAGGGACGACGATGATGATTATTTTGCCGATTGCGCTATTTGGCGGCATCGGTTATTTCCAAGCAGGATACATAGACTGGAAGCTGCTGCTTCAGGTTGTGGCCGGGACGATGATCGGTTCTTATATCGGTGCCAAGTTTACGTCCCGTGCCCCAAGAGCACTTCTACGATTCGCTATGATTGCCACGCCGATTGTTGGTGCAGCTGTTATGTTGGCAGGCTAATGGAGCAAAAAGGACAAATTTATATCAATCCTTCACCTATTCGACCATACCGTCGCGCTCGTTTATGATCATATCTGCACTTTCTTCAAACACATTAGAGCACGGAACATTCGTTATGGTCTCCGATTGCCGGACCCAATGACCGATATTACGGTATAACGCTTCATAAGAATGATTCAGTTCGTTTTCCGGGATATGCTCTGCACTAACAACGTCATCTGGTTCCGGTTGCTTCATGGCGACCTTCCTTTCATATATTGGATCATCCTGTTTATAACATCCAGATTGTTTACTGCCCGTTGTTAATATTGTTGATCTCCCCGGCTTTTATACAAATTTCAAATGGAATTTCTGTTCTTTCCCGATTTAAAAATGCACGCGTCCGTTCCATCTTTGGCTGATTGAATATTTGCTCCGGCGTGCCGGATTCCATCACTTCCCCATTGTCCATAAAAATGACCCGGTCAGCCACATCTCTGGCAAAACCCATTTCATGAGTCACGATCAGCATCGTCATATGCTCCTCTGCAATCTGTTTGATGACCTGCAGCACCTCCCCCGTAAGCTCGGGGTCCAGCGCCGAGGTCGGTTCATCAAAGAGCAAAATATCAGGACTCATCATTAAAGCCCGAGCTATAGCTACACGCTGCTTCTGGCCGCCCGACAGCTTGCCGGGAAGAACGTCTGCCTTGTCTGCTAGACCTACTTTTTTAAGCAACGCCGCGCTCTTTTGACGAAGAACTTCAGCGGATTCTTTTTTCACATATTTCGGAGCCAATTCAAGATTTCGCTGAACCGTAAGATGCGGAAACAGATTGAAATGCTGAAACACCATCCCCATGCGGGAGGTGATGCTCTTCACCTGCTTGCTGTCAGCATAAACTCCATCGTGAACAAGGTACTCGTCCTGTACACGAATCGTTCCCCCAGTGACTTCCTCTAGATGAATGAGACTGCGCAGCATCGTGCTTTTGCCCGACCCCGAAGGACCGATAATGGCAACAACCTCATTTTTATGAACTTCAAAAGATACTTTTTTCAATACATCCAGATCGCCAAATGATTTTTTCAGATTGGTAACTTCAATAATAGCCATCGCTTGACAGTCCTTCTACTCAAATTTGAACTTGCGTTCGAAATATTTAAACAATAACGTTAGCACGAGTGTCATGAGCAAATAGATCACGCCAGCCACCAGGAAAGGTAACAGATTAACATCCCGGTTAACCGCGGTTTGTGCAAAATGCAAAATTTCCGGAACCGCAACTGCATAGAGCAGCGCTGTATCTTTCACCAGCGTAATCGATTCATTCGACACAGACGGCAGTGCAACCCGGAACATCTGCGGTAAAATAATTCGAGTTGTCATATGCCAGCGGCTGAGTCCCAGCACCTGTGCCGCTTCATATTGCCCTTTATCGATCGCCAGCAGACCTCCGCGGAAAATTTCTGCAAAGTAGGCCGCATAGTTTAATATAAACGCCAGGCTGGCTGCCACAAAACGATCCATGACGAGATACTCGCCTATGACCGGCAGAATTGGCAAACCGAATACAAAAAACAACAATTGCAACAACAGCGGCGTTCCCCGCATCACATAAATAAAAGTGTTCCCAAACCAGACAAGCGGCTTAACTCCGCTCCTCACCAACAATGTCAGACCGAACCCCAAAGGAATCGATGTAATAATCGCGATGAGAAACAGTAAAATTGTAGTTCTGGCTCCCTCCAGAATCGGGATCGTAATGTCAATTAAATAGTTGATGTCCATATATCCATGCTCCTAGAAAACGATTTGCAAAAACCTGCCTTAAAAAAGACAGACCGCATTCTGGCGGTCAATTTAGTTTCAAATAATAGCTATTTTAAAACCTTGTCTTCACCGAACCATTTTTCTGATATTTCAGCTGCAGTTCCATCCGTATTAAGCTCATCTAATGCTTTCTGCAGTTCGCTTAAAAGATCTTCTTGTCCCTTCTTGACACCAACGCCGTATTCTTCAGGAGCAAGCGCCTCTTCCAGCAATTTATAAGTGCCTTCTTCCTTTGACATATAATACTTGATGACGACTTCATCGATCACTACAGCATCTACACGACCGTTCTTTAAATCGCTGAGTGCCAGTACATTATCGGAATATTCTGAAATATCGCTGACCTGCGATTTTATATCGTGTTTATCCAGCGCATTAGAAGCCGAGGAAAGCGCCTGAAGGCCTATTTTCTTACCGGCTAGATCACTGATTTCTTGAATATTAGAATCTGCCATAACAGCAACAACCTGGCTGTTCTTTAAATATGGCTCCGTGAACAATACTTTCTCTTTACGCTCATCGGTAATGGTGTAACCGTTCCAGATCAAATCGATCCGTCCGCTCATTAACTCTGATTCTTTCGTCTTCCAGTCGATCGGTTGGAATTTTACCGTATATCCCATTTTCTCAACAGCAGCCCGAGCGTAGTCGATATCAAACCCGACAATTTCATTCTTCTCATCTCGAAAACCCATCGGCGCAAACTTGTCGTCGATACCAACAATTAATTCTTTATCCCCGCTCGCAGAGTTTGCACATCCAACAATCGATAATAAAAGAAATAAACTCATGATCAATAATGATAACTTTCTCATCCTTTATGCCCCCTAAGCCATATAACTAGATCTTATTTCTCTTTCATACTTTAATACGTTATCAGGTCTCTATGATACCATATTAGCAGAGGACAGTCGATAGGTTTACAAAATGAGGGCGTTTTCTTTCAATTAAATAAGGTTGATTTCAGCAAACCCCGGAAACAATGAAGGAAGGATACCGATCAAACAATTTGCACCCGAAGAAAGGCGGCTCATGAATTTGAGAGTATACACGATATGGATCAAATGCTTACTTAGCACCATCTTGACACTTGCATTGACCATGAAAGCTCAAGGTATATCCAATGTCAATGCCAATCCCGCTAACCCAAAATCCCCCACGATAAACAGCATAAACGTTCCTTTCAAGCAGGATGAGAGAATACTGGCAGAGCTTTCTCTATTCCTTAAGCTTGAACCTGAAATATTGCAGGACAAATTAAAAAAACAGTCCCTCGCAGAAATCGCCAATGAACAGGGTATCCTACGTACTGAGCTTAAGTCTAGAGTGATTGCACTTCTCAAAGAACGGACAGCTTCGCATCCCAAACCATTAAGCTCCACCTTTGACTTCTCTGAAGCGGCAGACAAGCTTATTGATGTTAAAGGCGGATGGAATCACTATATAAAACAGCATCCTCGCCGTTTGGTCCATGCCGAAGAATTGGCCAAACTGCTGAAGATGACTCCTGATCAGCTAAAGAAATCTTTACAGTCCGGTAAATCGCTCGCCAAGATCGCTGAAGAAAATAGAGTAAGCGTGCAATCTGTCATTGATCAACAGGTTCGAGCGGTCATGAGCCGATTCGATCGTCTTTTAGCCGAAGGAAAGCTTACAAAGGAACAGTATGAGAAACGCAAAGCAAATGTAAACCAATTCATTACCGAGTTTGTAAACGGGCGGTTTATGAAGCCGAAGGAAAATCACTTTAAACATCGGAGCATTTCACAAACATTAGATAAAAAAATAAGACTATATAAAATGGCAGATCATCACATAAAAGGGGTGCTCCCAGGGTCATAAGACCTTTGGGAGCACCCCTTCATTCATCCTATTATGGTGTGTATTGTTGGATAATTTTAACGACTACGCCATCCTCAATCGTAACGTGATATGGGAACCAGCTCATATCAATGATATCTTTTTTCTCATATACAGAAAGGAATTTATTTAAACTGACAAGCTGATTCCAATAAATCTGTGCATCTTCCACCCGTCCGGTATGGTCATACAGCTGAAGGTATACTTCAGCCTCATCAGCAACACGCCAAGAAACCTGCTCTTCTGTATCATTGACAATATAATAACCGTTTGGTGGCTCTGTCACTTCTGGATCTTGTTCGCGCTCCCGAAAGATTTCACCTGCTTCTTCACCTTCATACCACTGAATCGGATCTGCATTTAAATACACTTCTCCATCTTTCACTTCTATAGAATGAATGAAAACAGCTTGCTGGTTCGGAGCTTTCTCAACCGGCTTGTATTCATCATTACTTGTAGCGGCTCCAACGGTCGTCATCATCATAAACACCATCAACATAACGGACGTTAATTTCCAGACTCTTTTCATACTTCATCTCTCCCTTATGTATAAAAATTGGAGAACAGACATCTATATCAATCATTACCCATAAAAATGGAACTTAAAACCAATTGCTAGGCGGGTATCATTCATAGTGCATTGTATATAGATAGTATATGAAAAGATGAGGAAAAAAGGGTTTCAATTCGTTTTAAAATGTTTACAATAATTCAATCTTCTAGCCACCCGCATCAATAACCCGGCTGCCATTTATGCATAAGCAACAATTAGGCAACCGGGTTATATAAAGCGAATCATATAAAGTTACTTTTCCTTATTTACTGAACGCTTCAGTCAAAACCGGAACGATTTGGGATTTACGGGATACGACACCCTTCAACAAAGCTTGGTTGTTGTTCAGCGATACTTGATAACCCTTCTCTACAGCACCGGATTTCTCGCCTAGAGCAAGCGCAATGGAATCATTGTTCAGAATGTCTGTAACAACGAAAACAAAGAGATCCAGTTTCTTCTCAGCAATGACTGCAGAGATCGCATTCTCTAGTTCTGACTGACGGGAAAGAACATCATTTGTATCAACCGCATTAACTTGTGCGATTACTACTTTAGCATCACCCATTTGGAATTCCTTGGCATCCAGGGAAATAAGCTCTTCTATACTCTTATCGCTCAAATCTGCTCCAGCTTTCAGCATTTCCAACCCGTACACATTCGCATCAACACCTGCAATTTCAGCCAATTCACGAGCTGCAGCCACATCTTCTTCTGTGCAAGTAGGAGATTTAAAGAGCAAAGAGTCGGAAATAATCGCGGACAGCATAAGACCAGCGATTTCTTTACGGATAGATACGCCTTTTTCTTTGTATATCTTGTTCAAGATCGTTGCCGTACATCCAACCGGCTCAGCGCGGTAATATAACGGATGGCTTGTCTCAAAATTAGCAATACGATGGTGGTCAATAACTTCGATAACACGTACTTGATCGATGTCGTTTGCGCTTTGCTGACGCTCATTATGATCAACAAGAATAACGTCCTTTGCTTCGCCAGCGACCGTCTCAACCAAACGCGGAGCTTCTACCTTGAAATAATCAAGTGCGTATTGAGTTTCCCCGCTCACATCCCCCAGGCGAACAGCTTCTGCCTTGACCCCGAGCTCTTTCTTCAGCTCGGCATATGCTATAGCCGAACAAATGGTATCCGTATCCGGATTTTTGTGTCCAAAGATCAAAATATTCTCCATAATCATTGCCCTCCGTTAATTGTTATCATCATTCAAGAGTAATTTTCTGATGTCATACTACTATCTGATTATATCGCTTATTACTTCATTTTCAAATTGTTTTCACCGATTTTCACAACTACATTCAAACAAGAACGATTTCCGGTTCGGGTACAAATCCAAATTGCTTGTGTATAGCCTCGGTTATCATATCTATCAAATATAATACATCAGATGCTTTAGCATGGTTTTGGTTCAATATCATATTCCCATGATGTGGTGATATGATGGCACCGCCATACTCGGTCCCCTTCAAATTGAGCTGATCGACCAGCGAACCGGTGGCTACGCCATAATCATAATTATTTTTAAACACAGAACCGCATGAAGGATAGTCAAAATGACGTTTACTAGTCCGATATTTAATGATATCAAGCATGGATTGCGGAGTTGGAATCCCTTTACCGGCAAGTGCATGAGCTTCTCCAAGGAAAAAAGAGAAGAAGTGAGGAAGCGATGACGGATGGTTTCCACGTTCTTTCCAAGCGGTCACTAAACTTGAAACATATTCAATCTGCTCCTCGGAGTGAATTGGAATGTTCAGATCAGCACCGACAATCAGCCATGGATGATGTTGAAATATGGACTGCTTGTATGCAAATTTACATTCTGCGGAAGGAATAGATTGAACCGATTTCGTCTTGGAAGATAGATCAATATAATAAACAGTATCGATAATATCGCAAATTTCGCGTTGATTATATTTTGCATTCATGTAAATGCCTGCTCCAAGGCAGCCTGGCAGCAAAAATGTAAAATCTAATATATCGGTATTACCGCTTAGTCCCAACAATGAAAGCAGGGACATCGGCGTTCCCGCAGAAACAAACCACCGATCTCCTTTTACTTTGAATTCGGTAAATTTTTTAAGAGAAATAAAAACGGTTTCCGGGTTCGGCTGATCGGGAAATAAAATATTCGAACCCATGCCAAAGGTATACCAGGCTAATCCCTTCTTCTCGCAATCTTGATATAACTCGACCAGATCCTCTGCCGTTTCTGGCAGCGCCACATAATTAGCCGCTCCTCCAATACTATACGTAGAGAAGCTCGACAGCGGTATATTTCTCAAGCATAGCCGATCAACAGCGGATGTATGTAAATTCATCGATGTCATGTCACTCCTCTAGAAATAATCGTCATTATATAACAGGGGTATTCACGATATACTGTATACGTTCATAATTATGATGGAATCCCTTGACCCATGTCAATTCATTCTCGGTACGAATTCCTTTAACAGAGTAACAGTCCCTTGTAATGAGCAGTAAAACACTGCTCCCAAGGGACTGTAATGATATCGTGCTTGAGCAAATAACAAAACCTATTCCAGAAAATCCTTGAGGCGTTTGCTTCGGCTCGGATGTCTTAATTTACGAAGTGCCTTGGCTTCAATCTGACGAATCCGCTCACGGGTCACTCCAAATACCTGGCCTACTTCCTCCAGCGTTCGCGTTCTGCCGTCTTCAAGACCAAAACGAAGGCGGAGCACATTCTCCTCCCGTTCCGTCAATGTATCAAGCACTTCTTCGAGCTGTTCCTTTAACAATTCGAAAGCAGCTGCATCTGCCGGAGCAAGGGCATCATGATCCTCTATAAAATCGCCCAGATTTGAATCGCTCTCTTCCCCTACCGGAGTTTCAAGAGAAACCGGTTCTTGTGACACTTTTTGAATTTCACGAACTTTTTCCGGGGTGATATCCATCTCTTTCGCGATTTCCTCCGGAGTCGGTTCACGCCCCAGATCCTGAAGAAGCTGACGTGAAATTCTTACAAGCTTATTAATGGTCTCCACCATATGAACGGGTATACGAATCGTTCTCGCCTGATCGGCTATCGAACGAGTAATGGCTTGACGAATCCACCAAGTGGCATAGGTGCTGAATTTAAAACCTTTGGAATAATCAAACTTCTCAACAGCTTTGATCAATCCCATATTGCCTTCTTGGATAAGATCAAGGAACTGCATCCCGCGTCCCGCATATCGTCTTGCGATACTGACAACCAGACGAAGATTCGCTTCAGCCAACCGGCGTTTAGCTTCTTCATCCCCATTATTGATTCTCTTGGCCAATTCCACTTCCTCATCGGCAGTAAGAAGCGGAACACGCCCAATCTCTTTCAAGTACATCCGTACTGGATCGCTGATCTTTATGCCTGGAGGAAGTGTAAGGTCATCATGTACCGAAAAATCCTCGGTTGGAGAGCTTGCTGTTTTTTCCGGTTCGACAGCCTCACGTTCCATTGCGAATTCCGTACCGTGACGGTTTTCCATTCTATGCCCCCCTGTTGACAGTTCTGATATTTTGTGCTAATCTTATGATAGATTATTGTGACTAGAAGACAATAAATGTTTATCCCTTATTCTATCATATTACTACTATTTTTTCAACCTTTCATTCTCATAACAAAAAATGGCTCTACTCTATATTTTAGACACAACCGATCTCCAAGGAGATCGGTTTTTTGTTGTTTCCATATCATCCTTAACCATCTTTCAGGTTCTTCGAATCTATGAAAGAGTATAACGTTTTCCGAAAAAACGGTCAATAATTTCTGAAATCATCGTACTTTTAATCGGCTTACTGATATAATCATCCATTCCTGCAGCTAAACAATTTTCCCGATCTCCCTTAAGCGCATTAGCTGTGACAGCAACAATAACAGGGGTTTGACCAGGGTGAAATGTTTCTTTAATCACTCTGGCTGCTTCTATTCCATTCATTTCTGGCATTTGAATATCCATGAAGATCATATCATAATGTTCAAGCTGTGCTTTTTGCAGCACTTCTCTTCCGTTAAACGCAATATCAACATCATGTCCCTGTTTCTCCAGCATTTTTTTAATAACGAGCTGATTCGTTTCATTATCTTCGGCGACCAAAATGTGGAGATTTCTATTGTCGGTTAAAGATGGATAATTGTTATATTCAACTTCATTCTCCTCTAATAACTCCGTCTCCCCGCGCTCAAATAAAGCAGTAAACTTAAACGTTGCACCAGGTGCTGCGCTTGGCTCCAACCAGATACGTCCATTCATCATCTCTACCAGCTTCTGGCTGATAGCTAGTCCAAGTCCAGTTCCCTCATGCTTTCGGGTCATAAAGTGATCCAATTGATAGAATGGCTGAAATAAATAGTGAGCTTGATCCTCCGGAATTCCGATCCCCGTATCCTGAACTGTAAACTCCAGCTTCACACAAGGTTCGATCGATTCGATGAACTGTATATTTACGTTCACCCCACCTTCAAACGTAAACTTCAATGCATTGCCGATCAGATTAATCAATACCTGCTTGAGCCGCTCAGCATCCCCGATCAATACATGTGGAACGTCGGGCGCGACTGTACATACAATATCCAATTTTTTTTCGTTTACCTGCAGAGTAAACAAATCAATCGTTTCCGAGATTACATCCCGCAAACGAAACGGCTCATAAACCATCGTCGTCTTGCCTGATTCGATTTTTGAAAAATCCAAAATATCATTTATTATGTTCAGCAGTGATTCTCCACTCTTTCGAATAATACGAACATACTCCTTCTGTTCCTCGTCCAGTCTAGTAGATTCCATTAGAAGATCAGTCATCCCTATAACCCCGTTCATCGGCGTTCTGATCTCATGACTCATCATCGCAAGAAAGGCACTCTTAGCACGATTCGTGCTTTCCGCAGCTTCTTTGGCAATTAACAGCTTCTTCTGTTCTGTAATATCCTTAACGATTACATAAAACCCTACGTTCTTTTGATTAATGATGATTGGTGCAATGGTAGTTAATACTTCAATCAAATGACCATCCCGATGTTTAAAACAGTCAATACGATGATCAATCGAGGCATCATTTATAGAATCTTTCAATATCTTACCGAGGTTAACGACATTTACAAACCGGGTCAGACTCATCCCGGCCATCTCCTGAATGCTATAGCCTGTAAGTTTCTCAGCCATCATATTCCCGTGAATAATGTTTCCGTTCAGATCAAGTGAAATAACAGCATCATGATTATATTTTTTGAGCGAGGTATAACGTTCAATTGTCTCTTGTAACTTATGCTCCATCTCTACTCTTTCGGTAATATCCTGAATTGTTCCGGTTATTTTTATCGGTTTACGGCCATCGTATGAAGTGATACCTCTAATCTGCAAATATTGCACCGTTCCATCTTCATGAACAAGCCGGTATTCATAATTAAGAGATTTTCCTTTCAATGCTTGACGAAGCGATTTTTTAAAATCCAGGCGATCACTTTCCCCGACAAAATCTAAAATATGAAATGCCGACAGATTTAGACTATCCTTTTCCAGCTTACAAATGCGATAAACTTGCTCTGACAACGTAATTCTCTTATTCCGAATATCCCATTCCCAGCTGCCAATGGCCGCAATACGTTCGATTTTATTCAAAACATGATCTGAGATCAGTTTATACAACCCTTCGCTATTCAGAATCTTCTGCTGATCATTTCTTTTGTCCATAACATCGACGACATAGCAAACGTTATAAAGAGGTTGCCCCGACTGATCGCGGACCAATGAAACATGATTTGAAGTATAAAGAACCGTACCGTCTTTTCTAATGAATCGTAGTTCAACGGCTTCATTGTCACCACTATAATTTATAAATTGAGCTATGCTCTTCATAAGAGCAATATCTTGCGGATGCAATATATGATCAAAAGAAAGTTCTTTCAATTCCGATTCTGAATATCCTAGTAATCGACTTAAGGACGGATTAACCTTCAACCAAGTCCCATCACAAGAAATGATAGCCATGCCAATGGGAACTTGTTCAAATAAATGCTCATAGATCTTGTAATGGTTACAATCACCGTGCATTAGTGACCTCCGTTCCTTTTTTTTGGATTTTCATCTATTATACTCATAAATCATGAGATCTGCCCAATCAACTGCTTGGCTTCATCATTGAGCTTCTCCACATCAGGCCCGGTTACCGGCTGATCAGTAATATTATACTTCTCCTTTAAGCGAAGAATAGGCAGTACCCGTTCATTCAATACCTCTTCCGATATTCGCTTGCTTTTTACAGCCTGAATTAATGACTGAATGACCTCTTCCTCACGTTCATAATCATGGCCCACAAGAACAATATTCGTGCCTGCCAATACCGAACGGACAGCGGCCTCTCCGATTCCGATTTGACCAGTTTCTACAGCTCCCATCGTCATATCATCTGTTATGACAACCCTCTCAAATCCAAGCTGTTCTCGAAGCAAACCCGTTATAACAGGCTTGGAATACGAAGCCGGGGTATCGGGATCGATCTTGGACATTAACAGATGGGACACCATCACAACGTCAGTACCTTCATCAATCGCTTTCTTAAACGGAGCCAATTCCACTTCATTCAAACGCTCCATGCTGTGATTCACTACAGGCAGTCCGAAGTGGGAATCAACAGATGTATCACCATGGCCGGGAAAATGTTTTACCACCGGAACGACCCCCGTTTCCTGAATTCCTTTCATCGCAGCAATCCCCAGTTTACTTACCTGGTCAGCACTGCTGCCAAAGGAACGGTCTCCGATCACTGGGTTGTCCGGGTTGCTGTTCACATCAAGGACAGGTGAATAGACCATGTTTAAACCGAAACCAGCTGCCCGTTGTCCGATTTGACTGCCGAACTCCTGAGCTAACCCAGAATCATTGCTCTTGCCAACTTGACCACTGGAAGGCAGTTTGACAAACGCTTCAGGCAAACGGGTAACCCTTCCTCCTTCTTCATCAATACTCATCCACAGCGGAATCGGATTGTCCTGGTTCGCCTTCTTCAAACTGTTAAAGAGCTGTACCGACTGATCTACACTTTCCATATTGTCCTTAAAAAAAACAAATCCACCCACATGATATGTATCCAGCATCTTGGAAGTGGCGTTGTCTATCGTTGTGCCTTCCATGCCGACAATAACCAGCTGTCCTACCTTTTCTTCCAGGCTGAGCTTGTCCAATTTCGCGAGTGCTGGATCACTTGGCTTATTTTGTTCCGATTCATTGCCCTGCGGCTTTCCCTCTGTCTCCCCACTTGATCTATTCGAATGGTCGCTCTTTTCTGTTGCCGGCGGCTTCTGTGCTTCACCCTGACCTGTCTTCGAGCTAGCACTACATCCGATCATCCCTACTATTAACAGGCAGCATAAAACACTGACAAATATATAACGCTTCATCATGCACCTTCCTTTTTGAATTTATTGAAAAGAAGAAAAAAACCGCAATCGCGTGCGGCAGCAATTTCTATTTGATCAGCCCGAGCTCTCTTGCCTGCTCTTTTCGTCAATATAAATTGTTCATTATCCCAAGCTTCATCTTCCTCTTCCAGACCAAACATAACTATAATATCATCCCATACCTTCTTCTTCATCGCCTCAGATTGACTAATAATGATCTTCATACACGAAACCTCTGCGGATGAATACAACCAATCTTTATTGTTGCCATTCCCATCGCCTCCTAATACTTATACAACCGTTATTATACGACAAGAAACATAATTCTCATTCCAGTTATTTACCCTTTATAAAAATTCCCTTTCGAAAATATTGAATTCGAAAAACAGCCTGAGACTAATTTCAGGCTGTTTGCTTAAACGTTCGTTATGAATATGAAGGCTGGTTTTTAATCCAAGACATAGCAATAGTACCTTCACCTGTATGGACACCCACAACGGGAATAAACGTCATAACCTCTGTTTTAAGGGACGGATGTAAGCCGCTCAATTCTTTTTCAATTTCCTTGGCTTCTTCCTCATTGTTCGCATGCATAATACATACCTTTTTAATTTTCTGAATATCATTTTTAAGACTTTCTATCATTTTCTGTCTAGCCTTTTTAAACGTCCGGATTTTCTCTTCGACTACCACTTTACCTTCCTCAAAACGAAGCAATAAATGAATACGAAGAAGATTACTCAAAATCAGTTGAGTTCCTGACACTCGTCCGCTGCTGTGCAGACGCTGTAAGCTTGCCGGAACAAGATAGAATGACGTATTTTGCACCATGTTCTCAATCTTTTCCTTGATCTCATAAATCGAGTGACCGAGTTTGTACCAGTTTATGCCCTCTTTCACCATTTCACGCAATGGGTATGCGCCGAATCTGGAATCGATCCCTACTGCAGGAACTTCAGCGATTTCTGCTGCCTGCATGGACGTATTTAAAGTACCACTTAACTCCGAAGAACAATGTATGGCAATAACATCATCATAATTTTGTTTTAAAAACTCATAAAGCTCGATAAATTCACCAATCGGTGGCTGTGAGCTACTGACTTTCGATTCCTGGCGCATCTTCTCATAGAAATCTTCTGCCGATATATCTATATTCTCTTTATATGTCTCTTGTCCTAGAATAAGGCGCAAGGGTACGATATATACATGATTTTCTTTGGCAAAGTCCGAGTCTATGGTACTGGTGCTGTCAGTAACCCATGCGATAGATCTCATCTTATGATCACGTCTCACTTTCATTTGCTATGGCAAGCGTTTTATATTGTTAATAAAAATAATATATCAATCTTAGCCCCCCATGCAAATGGAAGTAATTATCCAACCCTTGAAAACGATTGAATTATATAAAAAATGAAGCTGTTTCAAGAACTTTAATAAGTTCGAAACTGCTCCATTTATATAAGCTTTATCCTCGCTTAATCGAATTATACCCGTGCTCACCATAGGACTGCAATTTCATTATCCAATGCTCTTCCCTTTCGTTCACTGCATCCTTCAAATTATAGAACGGATCTTCACTTGGTTTAATCACCTCAAGAATTTCAAATTCAAAAGCATCTTCACCATAGTCGTTCCACTCTTGCTGCATTGTTTTGTTGTAGCTTGTACCCATTTGAAGTTCAAAACGTTTACCGTTCATTGTCTTCAAATTCGGTGTGCCGACTACTAGCGTCTTTCCGTTCTTGACATTCCTGATCGCATAAACACCTGGTTCTATCTTGATTTCCTTATACATTTGCTGTAATTCTTTTCTTCGATTCATGACTTGAATTCCTCCCGATCTTCAACAATTATGATACAAGCCAATACTTGCTGCCATCCGGTTCACGATCTAAAAATCCGTATTCGATCAAGAAACGCCGTAACGTAACATAATCGTCATATGCTCCTTTTAAAATTTCATTAACCTCCGACTCCGTATAGGTGATCCCTGGTTCAAACCGGGTTGCTATTTCACGCAATACAACGTATCGTTGTTTTTCCTTCAATTTAAACGTTAACAACTTTCCATCCGTTCCTGCCGGAAACAGTTTGCTCAAGATCGTCTCCCGCTCTTCTTCGGTCACATTATATCGGTCATCCACCATTCTGGCACTTTTATGCAACGGAACAAATGCAGGCGCGTGAGCATCTCTTTCTTTCAAAAGCTCCATGATCGTGAGAAAAACTTTAGCTTGACGCTCCTTCTCCTTCAGTGCAAACCGATGATTCCGAATCGTAGAAGCGCTCTTGATTCCTGTTTCCTCCTGTACCTCTGCATCGCTCTTCCCTTGATAAAATAGTCGAAGCAAACGACTCTGATGATCTGTGAGTCCAGTTAGTTTCTTGTCAAGACCAGTCAAATATGCAAAAACGGAACCATGTTCGCGTTCTACATGCAAAGATATATATCGCTTCGGCTCATAAAGGAGACCATCATCAGGGTAAATAACTCCCTTTTCGATCTCCCGGCCACATAATAGACAGACTAATCGATGATCCTCTTCAAAAAAACCTTGTTTTAATTCTTCTATCGTAGCATCCCAAAAACGTTCTTGAAGCTCCATTAGACGCACTCCCTTCTTGATCATTAATTATATAGACAAATTAATAATTTGTCTAGTTTTATAATAAACACGATTCAAAAATCATCATGATAATGAATCCTTGTCTTCAGACCGAGAACGAATAAATAGAAACTTTCAATACTTCTGTCTATTCTTTAATCATAAAAAAATAAGCGGAATGAACTGAATCATTCCGCTTACTTCATTACACTAGTCACTTGGGATCTCTGCAGATTTCTGTATTTCATCACTGCCTCCAAGTATATAGGCTTCCACTTTCTTGCTAAGCCACAAAAGAACAAACACGACAGCTACGACACCAAGTAACAATATCGGCTGTTCCAGAAAATCTGCAAAGTTAGCTCCTACAAAAGACACACTGAATACCATTATCGCCTTACCTAAAGTAACAGCCAACAAGTAAGATTGAATATGCATTCTTGCTATACCTGCGGCCATATTGACCGCAACAAACGGACCTACCGGAAGAATTCCAAGGATAAAGACATAACTGAATCCATTGCGCTGAATCCATCTCATCCCTTTTTGAACTTTAGGCTTTGACGCCCATTTATCCAAATACCGGGTGTTGGATATTCTGCGCACGATTAGAAACGTAACCAGGCATCCGCTTACCAGACCGAACCAAGAATATAGAAAGCCGGGCCAGAAGCCGTATACAGCAGCGTTAACTCCAACAATAACAGCTGTTGGAAGCGGTGGTATAAACGACTTTAGAAAGGTAAGAAGAATTCCGGGCAAAGGGCCAAATGATCTGAATGTTTCCAAAAACCATTCCAGATTTTCTTCTGTAAAAAGTGACATGATATCCGTCACATCAACCAATCCATTCTCACCTACTTTATCATTTCGTTATACATAGTGTAACGGATTAGAGGTGATCTTTCACTATTGATTCTTTGTAGTCTTAAACATCATCGGATATTCAGCAATGGCTCAAGTTGATGAATGTGATGCTTAACAAAGCGAATCCATCCCGAATACTGTTCAATGAGCTGCTCTTTCTCGGCCATATCTTATGAACCTCCTAAAAATTTAATATCTGCTAAAAATGTTCTCAACCTGTCATCACTCCACTCAGCTATCGACAGTAATTGCTGAAAGGGATCTCCACCCATCCCCAACAGCTTTGCAAATGCAGGTTCTGTTTTCATACCCGACTGCTTAAGATCAATAATGTATTGTCGAGCTTCTCCACCGAGAATGTTCAGTATTCGATGTTCCACCACCATATGTCTGTAGCCGTTTTGCATAACTGTCGGAATCGGCTGGGCAAACAACTCAAACAACCAATCTTTATATGTAAACTGTACAGCAAGATAGTCCGCAGTCTTCTCTCGTCCAGATGAATATGAAAAATGAAAAATATGTATATCTCCCAAACGTTCCGTTATCACTTCTCGGAAAACTTTGAAGTCTGAAACACAGCATATAATGTCCAGATCGCTATCGGGCAAATCAATGCCGATCGGAATCGTCCCCACCAAAATCGGATCAAATTCACGAAGCTTATCCATGATGCTCATCTCGGTCAACACAGCATACACAGTCTGCTGCCGGGAATTCCCTTGTTTTAAATAGGATATATCCTTAAAATCGTTAATGGTATCCACACCTTTCATTTATCGGCCAACCCCATGCGCATTCCCCATGTTAAATGAATCTAATATTTTTATAATAGAACATAAGTTCCCGTTGTTCAATAGTTATTTTTATTTATTTCGCTGCTTCATGCAGGTTCAAACGTTCCATATAAACACAAAAAATAAAAGGCCGTCTCACAGTAGAAAATCTACTTTCTGAGACGACCCCGTCCGAAAAAACTCTTATTTTTTATCTGCTGGAATATCGCATGAACCATCTGTGCAAGCACCCGCAGCATTTTCATCGTCATTCACAAGTATTAATGGTTTTTCTTCTCCATACGCTTTTTCTAAGGCATCGATAAATACATCAATCGGCTGGGCCCCTGATACAGCATATTTCCCGCCGAGCACAAAGAACGGAACGCCTTGAACCCCGATTCGTTTCGCTGCTTCTTCATCAGCTCGAACCTCGGAGGAAAACTGATCCCCTGCAAGCGCAGCTACCGCTTCCTCACGTGACAAACCGATCTCCGCTGCTAAATCAGCCAGTAGTTCTTTATCTTCCAGATTTCGTGTTTCCGTAAAGTAAGCGTGGAAAAGACGCTCGGCCATCTCTTTCATTTTCCCATGCTGTGACGCAAAGTGAACGAGTCGATGTGCGTCAAAGGAATTGGATGGAGCGATCTTGTCCAGATGATAGGTAAGCCCTTCCTGCGCTGCCTGCTTGGTAATATTATCGTTAGAAGCCTGCGCCTGTTCAATACTCATGCCATATTTAGCTGCGAGCAATTCCGTCATGGACACGCCCGGCTTATAGGAAGCATTCGGATCAAGTTCAAAGCTGCGATAAACAACCTCGACTTCATCTTTATGTGGAAAACGATTAAGAGCGGACTCGAAGCGGCGTTTTCCAATATAACAAAACGGACACATAAAATCGGACCAAATTTCAACTTTCATTATACACGAACCCCCTATGGTATTATTGTCGTTGTTTCCTATTGTAACCCGCTGCCAAGTTTTTGGCAACATGAACCAGGGGAAGCTTAAACCAACCCTTTATCCCTTCCTCTGTATCAACACTTCTCGAGCCTCAATTAACCAGGGATGAACAACCTTCATATGCTCACGGTTTCTCCAGACGTGATCCATGTACACCATTATCGCATCTTCTAAAGAATCCACCGCCTTGCTTCGCATTTCCTTTATATATGGAGCAGCGTCAGCATTATCCCAGCTCAGCTTATCCGCCACAAAAAGCACTTTATCCATCAGGCCGATATCGGCCCTTAACGTGGTATGGCATTCTATTGCGTTTAGCAGAAGCGGCTCAGTCAGACCAAACACCTTCGTTGTCATATCCCTGGACAATTTCTGATGCAAAATATAAGGAAATTCCCGCTCTTCCTCCAAAATATTAATGTTCATCTGATCACAAATATGTATCTTCTCCTCATTTGGAACAATCGTTCCGATATCATGCAGCCATCCCGCTTGTTCGGCAATGACCGGGTCTGCGTGATAAACATTAGCAAGCCGCTTTGCTTCCTGTGCTACCTTCTGACAATGTTCCCAAGTATTCAGGCTATTGTGGCGACTAAAAAACCGGTGCAAATAAGAAAACAACCCTTCATCATCGACATATGGTTCAAAATAAGGATCTAATAAATCATCGCTCATTCATTTTCCCTTCCCTTCATTTAACGTTGATTTGTTTCAATCATTGCAACCCTAACGATCACTTCTTTAGAATATCCGTCAAATGTAATTAAGACGAGCAAGTAATAAAAAGGCCGAGTACAGGAGCATATACAACCTGAACTGCACCAATCAATAGTTAGTTGTGTCTAACTATTGGGATGCAGTACACCCCTAAAACTCGACCTTTTCTTTGGATCTAACGGTCATCCCGCAAAAACGCCCTATTATTTATACTTCTGCCAATCCATCTCGCTATTGTTCAGCAAATACTCAAAATCCTGTTCTAGCCGCTTTTGTTCTTCCTTACGTGCCGCTTCCCGTTGAAGACGCTCTTCTTTCGCTCTTTTGGCCTCATCAGCTTTTAGCGAATTCGCTTGAGCTTTCAATCGTTCAAGCACTTGAGGGTCCAACCTGTCTTTGAGAGTAGCCGGTTTATCCGTAGAACCCGTTCCTGGCATCATATTTCTTCCCTTTTTCTTCGCCATACGCGCATCACCTCTGTTCCACAACATTATAACAGCTTCGGCCTGTTACAGCATCCTCGTATAAATCAGGCAAAAGCATAGCTAATATATACCATGATAAGCAAACCTGCTATAAAAGAGTAGGTTGAAGGACGTTCATACCCATGGCCGTGACTCTCTGGAATCAGTTCCTTATACACGATAAACATCATTGCTCCCGCGGCAAATGCCAATCCGTAACCAATCAGAAATTGAATATAATTCGCCGCAAAAAAGCCGACAACAGCGGACACAAGCTCCATCAATCCGGTAAGAAGCACAATCATAAACGCTTTAAATTTGCTAACACGTGTGCTTATTAAAAACACAGCCAGAATAAGTCCCTCAGGCATATTTTGCGCACCAATGGATATCGCGACCATCGGCCCCAGCCCTGCATTCTGACTGGCATAACTGAAGCCTGTGCTCAGCCCCTCCGGGATGTTATGAATGAACAGAGCGATAATGACCAGAAGTGATGAAGAATCAAAAGAACGTATGCGCGGCTCATTTTCCACATCGATGTGGGGAATGTTTTTCTCGATCCGGTCCAGAACGACAATACCGAGCAGTAAACCGATCGTCAGCGGTATAATTCCGCCTTCCTCCAAGGCTTGAGGCATCAGACCAAACGTGGAGGTAGATACCATAATGCCTGCCGTAAAGGCAATAAGGATATCCTTCCATTTCTCTGACAATGTTTTTACAAACAATAACGGTACGGCTCCTAAGACCGTTGCCATAGCCGATATAAAACTTCCTATAAGTGCTGCTTGCATATCCTGCTGTCCCCTTCTTATCCCCGATTCAATAGTTAAACTGCAAAATACGTACTACCCTATAATATAAACAATGATTTATAAATCTGAAAATGGAAGGGAGTACCAAAACAGCTCCGTAAACGCTTACTAAACATAAAATTTGAAAATTTTTCATATGACCTGATGTTTTGCCCTATATACCTGCTTTTAAACTGGACTAAAGTCCAGGGCATCGGTTTACCCGGAGACGGAGGACACGTATTTCGATCCATGATATGCTCCTATTATCGAGTATATAAAAAGGAGAACGTTACCATGATGAAAAGGACCATTATTGCGCCACTGCTGATCTTGCTTGGTGTTTACCTGCTCTTGAACATAGGAGGTACGGCAAGTACAGGAGCTATTTTTGCAACATTTTGGCCTACACTCTTTGTCATTCCGCTCGGGCTATTTTTCCATTGGATGTATTTCTCTTTAGTTGGGCGAAAAGGGGTGGGACTTCTTATTCCGGGAGGGATTTTGCTCACGGCAGGTATTGTTAGCCAGATCGCTTCCTTGTTTGATAGTTGGGAAGTCATGTGGCCGGGATTCATTCTGGCCGTTGCTGCAGGCTTGTTCGAATTTTACTGGTTTGGCTCCCGCAACAAGTGGCTGCTCATACCGATCAATATTTTAACAGTCCTGTCGTTGCTGTTTTTCATCGCTTTTTCAATCGCACCTGTTCTGAGCTACCTAGTCATTATCCAGCCAATCATCGCAATTTTACTCGTTCTAGGAGGCATTTGGCTTATCGGGGGACAACGAAAACACGGGTGAACATATTTGAAACGAAAAAAAGTATCAAAGATTACAATCATCATCTACTATTGGTATAAATCCAAAAAGGCAGTGAAATGATCGGTTTAAATCGATCTTTTCACTGCCTTTTTTAAAAATTTGAAAACTTTAAGGGCGATCGATGGGACTTGAACCCACGAATGCCGGAGCCACAATCCGGTGCGTTAACCCCTTCGCCACGACCGCCATATCAATCACGGATATTTAATATAACATATAAACCAATATTTTTAAAGATGTAACTTTTACCAGTTAGTTCCCGTGTTGCTTCACTACCGCTTTTAAGGGTATAGTCACTTTAAACTTTACTGCTCACCGCAAACAAACGGTTCAAACCGTTAAAGCATGATATAACGACGGTGAATCAACACAAACATAAAGGGCGGATTAAGCATGATCTATCAAACGATGTATATGTCAGACAATCTTCAAGTGAAGGGCTATATATGCATACCAACAACCTTTACACAATACCAAGGTATTTCTGTAGGGTCATACATAGAGCAATCTGTTGCTGAAATATCGAATATAGAAATATTAGCATCACCATTAAGCGAAGAACTTCAAGAGGAAACTGCAATTCAATCAAACAAGCTGCCACTTCTTATTTATTGCCGCGGGGGCATCGGTAAATATGGTGCCGTCAAACTCGATTGGCTGCGTCAGTTTGCAGCTAGAGGACATGTAGTATTTGCTCCTGCCTATCGCGGAAATGAAGGAAGCCAGGGTCGGGACGAGTTCGGCGGAAGGGATGTCATGGATGTTCTGTCCGCGATAGCCTGGCTTGCTAAGCTTCCTTTTATAGACACAGAATCCATCCATATCCTTGGATTCTCACGAGGGTCGATTAATGCGGCCAGGGCAGCTGTAGAAAATCCCATCATATCCAAGCTGGTCCTTTGGAGCGGCATATCAGATATGGCGCAAAGCTATGATGAGCGCATTGACCTGCGCCGAATGCTGAAGAGAGTCATTGGAGGCACGCCGGGTAAGTACCCCGAGCGATACCTCGAACGGTCTCCCTTTCACTTTGCAGATCGAATTCAATGCCCCGTCCTGATAGTCCATGGCGGTCAGGATGAGCAAGTATCTGTAAAGCATGGAATACATATGTACGAGCGGCTGCTAAAATTAGAAAAGAACGCCTGCCTTCATCTGTATGAAGAGCATGGGCACCACTTTCCGCATGACTTGCATAAGTCTGCTGTAAATCGTATATTGGATTGGCTGAAACAGCCTACTGCCCCTTGAGTTATGTCATAACTCCAGTACTTGAAGCCCACACAGTGCTTATGATTTTTTAGATGGATGATGCAGGGCTTTAAGATGGCAGAATAGAACTTAGAATGGAAGCTGGAACGGTACGAGCGAAGCCATCCCTGTGGCTTATTTGTCCACTACTCTGCTCATTATTCCCAGTCCATAACCTGTTAATGTGGCAAGTAGCCAGCCTTCTTTTTCATTTATTAAATATTCCAGAATTCCTAAGTATGCAAATGCCGTAAATGTCAATATTAATATTACAAACATGGAACCAGGAAACTCTTTCGTAAGGAAACTAATTACTAAAAAAATCAAAATTCCGATTGCTATTGTCATGTTGTTCGCCTGCCTTGTAAAGAACTTGGATAGATTTTCGTCATCATTCATATGATACTTATTTCACATATCACCTCACGATCACTAATTTGGACTCGCACTTCCTCTTTATCGTCAATAAAGCTCCAATATTTAACTCGTTACTACGCTATTGCCCGAAATCTGGTTTTCATCAGATCGCACAAAAAAACGGTTCTGCGCCAATTGGGCAAAACCGCTTTTTATAGAAAGGTCAATCCTCTACTTTAGGAACATGCTTGAAGATTTCCCCTGTTTCAAAAAATTCAACTAAACGAATAATCCAATTATAATAATCAAGGGATCTCTTTATTTCTTTTAATAAAATGTTTATTTGTTCTTCAGTCTCTTCACTCAGATGAACCTCTTCTTGGAGTTTGAGTAATTGCTGATGCAGATGATGCTCATGGAGCCTGCTTTTACTAATGGTCTTGCGCCAATTTGCAGTAAACAGCGCTATAAATGTTTGATAATAGTCATCATCCACCTGAATTAAATCTTTGCGCACACCTTTCACAAAAACTTTCTCGGCAATATTCAATTCGATCATTTCACGAACCACTTGACTCATTCGCATTTTACTCATACCCATTGCTTCTGACAATTGTTCAAGTGTCATCGGTTCCTTGCGCATGGAAATGATGCCAAACACTCTTCCCACTGTTTTTGAAACCCCAAACGTATGCACATTATCTGCTATTTTCTCAATCATTTCATTTTCTAATTTTTCAATTTGGTGTGATAGCTTCTCCATTCATATTTACCCCTTGAACAATACATTATTGTAAAGGCTAATATACCATAGTTCCATTAAAAACAAAAAAAACAAATCTCACGGATTTGGACCCAATCCATAGTAAAACATAGTATTTGTAAGAATGAAGCAGTATAAAATGTATAAAATATATTTTTTACATATCTTATAAAGATTATGGAGTGATATGCTGTTTTTGTTTCATTCGTCAATCTTCTATAATTATTTTTAAGGCAGTAAGACGGCAAAAAAGGAATTTAATTCAAGATAAACAAGAAAGGGGGACTTTGTTTTGCTTAAGTTTGATCACGTTTCTAAAGTGTATGAAGGCGGAACAATTGCAGTCAATAATATAAATCTGGATATAAAAAGCGGGGAATTCATTGTATTCATCGGACCAAGTGGATGTGGAAAAACAACGACCATGAAGATGATTAACCGGTTAATTGAGACATCAAAAGGCAGCATCTACATCAATAATGAAAACATTAAAGATAAAGATGAAGTCGAGCTGAGAAGGTCCATTGGGTATGTCATTCAGCAAATCGGTTTATTCCCTCATATGACCATTGCCGAAAATATTTCATTGGTTCCCAAACTGCTGAACTGGCCTGCTGATAAACGTCGTGCACGCGCAGAAGAATTGCTAAAGCTGGTGGATATGAGTCCTGAATATTTAGATCGTTATCCAAATGAATTAAGTGGCGGTCAACAACAGCGTATCGGGGTATTACGTGCACTTGCTGCTGATCCGCCACTTATTTTAATGGATGAGCCATTCGGAGCGTTGGACCCTATTACAAGAGACAGCCTGCAGGATGAGTTTAAAAAGCTACAGCAATCCCTTGGTAAAACGATCGTTTTCGTTACCCATGACATGGATGAAGCCATTAAGCTGGCTGATCGTATCGTGATCATGCGCAATGGAGAAATCGTTCAAGTCGGTACGCCAGAAGAAATCCTAAGCAATCCGGCCGATGATTTTGTAGAAGAATTTATTGGAAAGCATCGCCTGATCGAATCCAGACCAACACTTCAGACGGTAGCTCAAATTATGAATGAAGATCCTATTACAATCAGCGAAGACAATACCATTTCAGAAGCTATAAAAATCATGAAAAACCGCAAAGTGGATTCCTTGTTGGTGGTCGATCATGACAATGTGCTTAAAGGTATGATTGATATTGAAATGATTGAACAAAACAGACGAAAACAAGGCCATGTTAATCAAATTATGCAGACCGATATTTATAAAGTGAAGCAAAATGCGCTTCTGCGCGATACGGTTCGCAGAATTTTACGTAACGGATTTCGCTATGTTCCTGTAGTCGATGAGAAGGACAGGCTTACCGGAATCGTGACACGCGCCAGCTTGGCAAATATTGTTTATGATTCCATTTGGGGGAATGATGAATAATGACAGGAAATACATCGAATTGATATGAAGTGTACCATACGAAGGAAGTGATCATTTGGAGACATTACGAACGTTTTTTGCTGAATATGGCGACCAATTATTGTTTAAAACATGGGAACACCTTTATATTTCACTAATATCGATTTCTCTTGGCATTCTTGTTGCTGTTCCGCTTGGAATCGCGTTAACGCGCATTCCCAAAGTAGCTGATAAATTTATTTCATTCGTCGGGATCATTCAAACATTCCCTACCTTGGCGATATTAGCCTTTTTTATTCCTCTTTTGGGCATTGGAAAGGTTCCGGCCATTACGGCTCTGTTTATCTACTCTCTCCTCCCCATTCTTCGCAATACCTATACAGGAGTTTGCAACCTGAATAAAAGTCTTCTGGAAGCAGGTCGTGGTATGGGAATGACAGGTTGGGAACGAATCCGAATGGTAGAGATCCCCTTGGCCATTCCCGTTATTATGGCAGGTATAAGGTTATCGACTGTTTATTTAATCGGATGGGCAACACTTGCATCGTACATCGGCGCAGGCGGCTTAGGAGATTTTATTTTTGATGGACTAAACTTGTTCAAACCCGAATTCATACTTGCAGGAGCCATTCCAGCTACTTTACTTGCTTTGATTGTCGACTATTTGTTTGGACGTTTAGAGGAACGTTTAACTCCTAAAGGAATCCGAATTTCATCAGAGGCCGCCTAGAAAGGAGGAGCCGCATTTTGTTGAAAGTAACACGAAAAAAACTGCTTATTATTCCGGTTATTCTGTCGCTAGTTCTATTCAGTGGATGCTCTTTGCCCGGACTTAGCGGATCATCTAAAAACACCATTAAAATCGGAGCAATGAACACCTCAGAATCCATGACAGTTGCCTATATCATTAAACAACTCATTGAACATAAGACGGATTATGACGCTGAAATCATCGGGAATATGGGTTCTTCCATCGTTCAGCATCACGCACTTTACCAAGGGGAAGTCGACATCACTTCAACCCGATATACGGGAACGGACTTGCCCGGTACGTTGAAGATGGACCTTGTTACCGATAAAGATGAAGCTTTAAATATTGTACAGCGTGAGTTTGAAAAGCGTTTTGACCAAACTTGGTTTGATCCATATGGATTTGAAAACTCCTACGCATTTACCGTAACGAGTGAGTTGGCTAAAGAAAAGAATTTAAAGAAAGTTTCGGACATTAAGCCTTATGCATCTGAGCTTCGGTTAGGAGTAGATAACTCTTGGCTGAATCGGGAAGGAGACGGCTATCAAGGCTTTGTTAAACAATACGGATTTGAATTCGGAAAAACATATCCCATGCAAATCGGGCTCGTTTACCAAGCAGTAGCGAATGGTGAAATGGATGTCGTATTAGCATATACAACGGATGGACGGATTGAAGCATTCGATCTTGTCAATCTGGAAGATGACAAAAACTTTTTCCCGCCTTATGACGCTTCTCCGGTAGCGCGAAACGACGCGTTGGAAAAGTATCCCGAAGTGCGTGATGTGCTTGAATCTTTAGCTGGAAAAATTGATGAAGAAACGATGAGATTGATGAACTATGAAGCCGATGTAAAAATGAAAGAACCTTATGTCGTTGCCAAGGAGTTTCTTGAAAAGAACAATTACTTTGAGTGATAAGCGAGAGAAGGTGATATTTTGCAAACATTAACCGAATTATGGAACTACTATGCACAAAACTACTCCTATGTGTGGGAAGAGTTTTATAGACATTTTCTAATGTCTGCCTACGGTGTTCTGTTTGCTGCCATTGTCGGTATTCCGATTGGCATTTTCATTGCCAGACACGCCAAATTAAGCCATTGGGTATTTTCCATCACTAACGTCATCCAAACGATTCCATCATTAGCGATGTTAGCCGTCCTGATGCTTGTCATGGGACTTGGACCAAATACAGTTGTTACTTCTTTATTTCTATACTCCCTGTTACCCATCATCCGCAACACGTATACGGGAATACGCAGTGTGGATCACGCGTTAATTGAATCAGGCCGCGGAATGGGCATGACCAAGTTTCAATTGCTGCGTATGGTTGAGTTGCCGCTTTCTCTGTCCGTCATCATGGCTGGACTAAGAACGGCCTTAGTCATCAGCATCAGTATTGCAACCATCGGCGCCTTTATTGGCGCTGGAGGTTTAGGTGCTATTATCATCCGTGGAACGAACGTCACAGACGGGACAGCTATTATTTTAGCGGGTGCTATACCGACTGCTTTAATGGCTGTAGTGGCCGACTTAGGTATGGGTTGGCTCGAAAAGCGCCTTGCACCGCAAGGCAGTAAATAAATATTGAACAAGCGATATAAGAAGACAGTCCCCGGTCCATTCGACCTTTTTGGGACTGCCTTTTTTATATCGCGTGATGAAATGAATAGCTCTTGTACCGCTTCATATTCCAAATAGCTTGCCACACATCCGGGGTTTCTGATCCTGGATACCAATAAGCAACTCCGGCGATATGCCGATCCTCGATCATACTGTGCTTCATGGACAAGGACCGGGCATCCTCGGTCCAGATTTTGCGCTGTATTCCCAAACGTGTGTACTCCGCCTCATATTGCTGGACAGTCTCATTCCATACGAGCGAAGATGAATGTTGGCGTATGCGTCTTCCCTGCTCGATCAAACTGATGTCCTCTGAACCTGCACTCGGATGCAGCTTCCACTCCCGGGTGTACAGCGGAAGAGCGATCACGGTTTTAGAGGCTGGAACCTGAGTTAAAAGTTTATCTGTTGCAAAGGTCAGCCACGGCAATGAAGATACCGACCCAGCTATTGGCGCACCGCCCCAGTGCTCATCATATCCCATGAGTACTACGTAATCAGCATATTTACCCAAAGCCTCGTAATCGAAAGCGGCTGTCCAGTCCGATCCGAAGTCTGGAGATACATCGATTGAAGTTACAGCCCCCAGCCGTTTAATCTCAGCAGACAACTCCCGGATAAAAGCCGTTAAATATTCGCGATCCTCAGGCATCACATTTTCAAAATCCACATTAATACCGTCTAGGTCATACTTCACAACATAACCCGCCAGCGTATTTACAACGAAGCGTCTGGTCTTTCTATCACTTAACATTTGATGGGTCGCTACTGCATTCGAACGATTTCCAATCATTCCCCATACTTCACGGCCGTTAAGCTTGGCCCATTCCAGCAGCTCCTGATCGGTTTGGTCCGAGACAGTCCCATCGCTCTCGATATAGTACCAACGTGGCACAAGGATATTCAACCCAGCAGATTTGGCATATGAAATGTACTGCTCTGCTGTTCCGTTATATAGCCAGCCCATCTGTATGCCTGAACCTGACGGATCATATTTTGCATCCAGAACATTCAACACATTGCCGGAACTTAAAACTCTGTCCAGCAGCACCGCGGTCTCTTCCCGGGTTATCGGATCATGGGGACGAAAGAGCCCCTCGCTTCCTTGCATCCATCCTACCGCTGTGGCTGCTCCAACTTCGTACCTTGCCCAAGACGCAAGCTTGTCCGAGTCTTTATATCGGGACGCTGCAGCTGCATCTTGGCCACTTGCATCCAGCTTCATGGCACGAACGATCATTACAGCGGCTTCCTGCCTTGTCACGGGGTCCATCGGTTTAAACAACCGGTCTCCTTTACCGCGAACGATTCCTAGATTGGTCCCGCTATGAACCCAGCCATAATACCAAGCCTGGATCGGAACATCTCGATATGCTGGCAGATCATTTTGTACCGGCTCCATCTTTAAAAATCTCCCAAGCATCGCCGTAAATTCTGCTCGGGTGATACTTTCCCGCGGCAGAAAAGCCCCAGCGCCATTTCCATTTATGATCCCTCTCTTGGCCAGGCGAACAATCGCTTCTTTCGCATAGCTTTCAGAGATATCATGAAAAACGGGTTGGCTTGGGGCCTTCTTCGCCTCCACCGGAGTAGATCCACTCGAAAGAAAGATCAAACACACCAATAGAGACAGCACATATTTATTCACAAGCACGCCTCAATTCTTTCGTCAATATACATACATCAGCATATCAGACGAAGGAGATTGGAAGCATTAAGTATTTGTTGGAAATTGATCAGCGTGCTGATTTACGACTTGGAGACGAGAATGACGGTGCCGATTCCGCTAACTTTTAATGCATGATCATTCAGGCTTTCAACCCATTCCTCTCCAAATAACAACTGCCAGGAGCCCAGCTCCGGAAGTTTCACTTCAACCGCTGCTCTGCCTGCATAATGCAGCACATACAAATGCTTATCAGGATCTCCATTCGCATGATCACGAATCGTGAAAGCAACGGCATGCTCAGGCGCTTCTTCGAAGAATAAATGCTTTCGTATTTCATCCGCACTTGTCATCCGGAAAGCCGGATGCTCCTTGCGAATCTGGATCAGCTGGCGAATGAACTGAGTACCTTCCTTATGTTCAGCCGCCTGATCCCAGTCCAATCGGTTCACTTCATCTCCGGATTTATAACTGTTCTCATCCCCGCCTTTGGTGCGGTAAAATTCTTGTCCAGCATGAAGGAAGGAAATCCCTTGACTGGTCAAAGTCATGGATGAAGCCAACCGGTGCATCGCTCGCCGAAGCTCATCACTCTCTCCCTCGGTAGACAGGACAATTTTATCCCAAAGGGTGTGATTATCATGACATTCTACATAATTTACCGTCTGGTCAGGCTCCATTGCAAATGAATTTATTTCATCGTTATAAGGAATACCGCCAGCAATCCCCGACATGACGAGGGATTCAAAAGCTTTTCCAGAGCTTATAAAGCCTTTCTTTTCGTAAACAAAAATATCCCCTTTAACAGCATCCCGAAACTCATCATTAAAATGAGCGATTCTTGGCATTTTAGCGGCATGCAGCTGATTGGCCCGTTCATCCGGTGCAAGCTCGGTTGCCATATTCCAGCCCTCGCCGATCATCATAATGGAAGGATCGATCTTGTCGAGCTCCTTGCGAATTTCATTCAGCGTTTGTATATCCATCAGACCCATCAGGTCGAATCGGAAGCCGTCGATATGATATTCCTGAACCCAATGCAAAATGGAATCAATTATAAATTTACGCATCATCGGTCTTTCACTTGCCGTATCATTTCCGCATCCAGATCCGTTTGAAAACTTGCCGTCTGCTGTATAGCGAAGATAGTAACCCGGAACGAGCTTCGTGAAATTGACAAGATAACCGTCATACACATGGTTGTACACGACATCCATAATGACCCGAATCCCTTCGTCATGCAGCGTCTGGATCAGCTGCTTCAGCTCCCGGATACGCACATCCGGCCGATAAGGATCGGTAGCATAGGAACCTTCCGGCACATTATAGTTCTTCGGATCATATCCCCAGTTGTACTGAGGCTCGTGCAATCGGGTCTCATCTACACTTTCCGTAGCATAGTCATAAAATGGGAGCAGTTGAACATGCGTTACACCGAGATTTTTAAGATGATCCAGCCCTGTCACAATATTGTCTTTGCCACGGGTTCCTTTTTCAGTCAGACCGAGATACTTCCCTTTGTTCTGCACACCACTGCCGTCATGTATCGTATAATCCCGAATATGCGCTTCATAAATAATAGCGTCCACTGCATTCCCGAACTTGGGCTTATCCTGGGTCCAGCGCTCAGGATCGGTATTTGCCAAATCTATAATTGCAGCACGGTCTCCGTTTACACCAACGGCTTTCGCATAAGGATCAACGGCTTCATTCCACTGGCTGCCGACCCGAACAACATATGTATAAAATTTCCCCGCCATATCGCCTTCAACATGAGCGATCCAAGTGCCCTTCACATCCCGCTGCATCGGAATCTTTGTACCCTCAGGGCTATTCCAATCCTCGTAGAGCATAACAAAGGCTTCACTCGCTGTAGGAGCCCATAAACGAAACTTTGAGCTGGCAGGCGAATAATGGAGTCCCAAATCCGAACCGTCATAGTAAAAAACTTGATCAAACTCCTCTGAAAATACCGAAATCCCTCCGGTTACAGAAAGATCTCCGTAATCGATTGTGACATTGCTTTCTTTTTGTACTGACATGTTGCCCACTCCTTATTGATGTTTAAGCTCCTTGAGGCTGTCTTGCATCTCCTCATCGGTAATCGTACGATGTCCGTAACGAGCTTGTTCGTATAGATGAATAAATTTTTCTGACATCGGTTCCTCGGCTTTACCCCACGCTTTCAGGTCCTGCCCGGTTTCTCTGGGTGTACGAGACTTGTTCCATTGATATCCTTGCTGTATTTTACGAATCAATATCTTTCGATATAGCTTTCTTATTCTGGCTGCATTATGATCGGGTTCACCGTTTCTTTCAGATGATTCACTTCCACGCACTCTGTTGAGCAAACGTTTGAACCGATGAATCGCCTTCTCATGCTCAATTTCTGTTTCTTCATCCACGTAGCCGAGCAAAGCTTCATTGTTCGGTGACCTTGACATTAAACGGTTCATCCAGACAGATATTTTTCTAAGCAAGTTTGGAAGTGATCGGGCGAAACGATACAACAAAAATAGGATCAGAACTGTAACGATCACGTAAAAAACATAAAGTGCCAGTTGCTCGATGAACTCCATCCATGCTGGCGGTGACGCTGCTTCCTCGGAAAAAGGCAGATTGCCGACTTCCGGAAGATTCTCTCGAGGCGGTTCATGGACTTCGGGAGTTGAATTAAACAGTCCCGCAAACCAGGAGGCAATCATTTTTCCTAATGCAGAAAGCCACTGCTGCAATTGAGGGATTAAAACGATCACGCCTATGATGAGCAGCAAAGCAACAATCATCCCCCTGTTTTGCTGAAGCACTCGCCGTTCGATGACGGGGCCTTCTGAGCCGGGAATGGACTGTTCTTCAACAGAATTACGATTCACAATGAACAAAGTAACGATGAGTGCCAGGGCACCTGCCACAGTTAAAATAGAAAAATACGGATCAAACGAAGGGGCAAAGCTCAATACAAAACTGCTTCCGCCATATGCGATCAACCCGATCAAGTAATAGTGCCCAGGAAACAGGGTGTACCAGCTGATATGTTCCATTCGGCCTCCCCGATAGAACGCCGTTATAAAGCTCGGAACCGCTACGAATAGAGCGAGAGATAGGCCAAAGAGCGACATAGATACCAAAACGCCTATAACGCACGCCCAAAAGGCCAGCTTGAAGTATGTGTTTAATCTGAATAACCGGCTGGCTGCAAATCCTCCTGCATATCCGAAGATGAGCACGATCAGCCATACAATCATGTATGATTGACTAAAAAGATACGCCATCGGGATGTACAGGATTGGAAAAAACAACAAACACTCAACCACGCCCTGCCCCATCGCCCGAGGCAAATCCCTGAACAAGGATTTCATATCGCTGCCACCTTCCTTTTCAGGCCCGGCTCCTGCAAAATCGTAACTTGAACCCGGTGTCCCTCCTCCTTAAAACGGTCCAGCATCGATTGCAGACGATCGTTCATATAGGTGCTCAGCACCAAGATATCATGATTTCCATCCAACCGATGAAGTTCCTGTTCCAAATAATCGTGAAAAGAGAGTATGCGGCTTAACTCCAATTTTGCAAGTGATTCATAGATCAACTCCAGCTGTTCATTTCCCCCGGAGACTGGTATATCGATAAATTCAGTTGCTTCTTCCATACTTCCGTTAGAGCCAAGTCCTAATTCCATCCCCTGTGACAATAGATGAGAGGCTATGCCTGCCGCTAAACGAATTCCGTATTCAACCGGTTCAGGGCGGGTAGCTTTGCTCCACATCAACTCATGATCTTCAATGTTCAAATACAGCTTAATCCGATAGTCTGCCGTTGCATCTCGCCTGTGAACCTGCAGAGATCCGCTTCGGGCGGTCGCTTTCCAGTTTATATTGTTTAAGGGATCACCGTCCAGGTATTCTCTGGTTCCTGATCGAAGGAACGGGTCCTCCACAATCCATCTCTTGACAATCATATCTCCCATCCAGGTCTGTACTGGCAAACTCATTTCAGATATATCGAGCGGCTCAGGGTAAACAACCAGCTTACCATCCAGGGGAAAACTTCGAACCACCTTGTGATAGCTAATAAGATCACCTGAGGTCATGGATACCGTGCCTAATCGGTACACGCCCCGCTCAGCTGCCGTCACATCATGTCTTCTGACTATTTTCGTCCATGGCTGCAAGCTGAAAAAGCTTTTGTGATTCTGGTTATACTGTCCTTCACTAATATCCAAATTGCGTTGACCCCGAAAGATGATTCCCATGCGGAACTGCGACTCTACCCGAAGCCATGGTACGGGAAGAAGCTTACGATTTTCAATGACTTCGATCAACTCTAGCGATTCGCCCTCGAAACAGGTTGATACTTTAAATGCGCGGTTATATGTCAGCTTGCGAAGAGCAAACCGTCGAAACAACCCTGCCTGCACCAAAAGAACCACCGCAGCGACCAGAAGAATCCAATATGCTCCCATAAGCTTTCTTTCCTCCTATGGTCTAATATTGTCTTCTGACGGAACCGGCGTCTGCTGCAAAATACGTTTGATCACTTCTTCGGCAGCCCCAGCTTGTCCGCGAGTCCGGGCTGTTCCGCGAAGCAGTATACGGTGTGCCCAGACATCAGATGCCAAGAACTTCACATCATCGGGGGTAACAAAATCCCGTCCTTGCAAAATCGCGTGTACCTGAACAGCTTTGAGCAAAGCTTGACATCCCCTCGGACTGACTCCGGAAGCAACGGATTCATCCTTACGTGTGCGCTCAGCCAATTCCACAATATATTTCAATACATCATCGCTGACAAACATTTTGGCGGCAACCCGTCTTGCCTGCAGCAATTCCTGGACAGAAGCTGCTGCGGCAAGCTGCTCTAGCGGTTGCTCCTCTTTGAAACGCTTTAAAATGAGCACACTCTCATCGGGAGTCGGATACCCCATACTCAGCTTGAAAAGAAAGCGATCCAGCTGCGCCTCTGGCAGCGGGAAGGTCCCTTGCTGCTCCAGCGGATTTTGGGTTGCAATTACAAGAAAAGGATTTTCAAGCTTATGGGTCACTCCATCAATACTAATCTGCCGTTCCTCCATACATTCAAGCAAAACGGACTGGGTGCGCGGCGTTGCCCGGTTAATCTCATCCGCTAACAAAATATGCGTAAACAGCGGACCAGGACGAAATTCAAACTCGGATATTTTCTGATTGAAATAGTAAATTCCGCTTAAATCAGACGGCAGCAAATCAGGTGTAAACTGAACTCGTTTAAACGTACAATCGACTGACCTGGCCATTGACTTAGCCAGCAGCGTCTTGCCTGTACCCGGCACATCCTCCAGCAGAACATGCCCTGCGGTTATTAATGCGATAAACAATTTATCTACAATATCCTCTTTTCCTATGATCACTTTGCCAACATTTGCCCGAACTTTTTGAGACAGCTCGCGAACTGTACTATAATCTGAGATTGTAACCACTCCTTATGTAGACTGCTAACGAAATATAAATTCGCCATTACTGTCTGAAAAACCTGTTTATAAACGAATTCGTTGATGATGCAAAAAATTCCATTGAGCTTATAGCATCTAATTACAGTTCTTCCTCTTCATTAGATAAATCTGCTTGAACCATTTGCTTCTCACGCTCGAATTCCCTTCCCTCGACACGAATATCGATATAATGCTTTACAGTAGGTTTCGGATCGTAGAATGGTTGAAGCAGTGAATTCCATTCCTTATATTCCGGAGATTGGTGTAGTCCGATGGAATGCTCTTTAATGGTATTCCAGCGAATTAGCAAAATATATTCATCTTTGTTCTCGATACATTTATACAGCTCATGCCCAAGGTAACCCGGCATTTTGGAAATAATACCGTATGCTGAGCGAAACACACTCTCAAAATCATTAATAGCTGCAGGTTTGATATACAATGTTGCCGCTTCTAATATCATTTTGACGCCCCCCACTCATATAAAGATAGGTTTGTACATTAACCATGTATATGCTGATATAATAGGAAAGAATACTGAAACGGGGATGAAACAAACATGGCATTTGGCATCTCGAAGCAAGAGCTTAAAAAATGGAAAAAAGCGGTGAGTCAAGGTGAAATCGCATTTCTGACCCACTATTGGTACGATTCCAGATTTCCGCAATATAAGACAGTAACAAAAGTGGGGTGCTCTGATCTGGTCCGTCTGAAGCAGTGGTGTATTGATCACGGACTCGATCCAAAATATATTCATCATCGCATGCCTTACCCGCACTTTGACCTGATCGGCCCCAAGCAGGCTGAAATCCTTCGCAAGGTATCATTGGAAAGTCACATACGACGGTTTAACCTTTGATTGATGCCTGGCAGAACAAACGTTAAAAACCCACCAAACATGTCATCTAACAGATGATTATTGGTGGGTTTTGCATATTAAACTCGATAAAAAACCTGCTGATCTATTAATTTTTTAAAGCAGCGCTATACTTCTGGCGGTATATCTTTGCAGCTTCCACCATATTCCTCAAAGATTTCACCGTTTCATCGGCTCCACGTGTTTTCAGTCCGCAATCCGGGTTAATCCAAAACAGCTCGGGGTCCAAAACAGCGAGCGCTCGGTCAAGCATGCTTACCATCTCTTCAACAGAAGGAACGCGCGGACTATGGATATCATACATACCAAGACCGATGCCTAAATCATAAGTATGATCTTCAAAATGAGAAACGAGCTCGCCATGCGACCGCGAAGTTTCGATCGAGACCACATCCGCATCAAGCGCGCGAATAGAATCGATAATGTCATGGAATTCACAATAACACATATGGGTATGAATCTGCGTTGTATCCCTCACGGTTGACGTAGCCAGCCGGAAAGCGAGCACAGCCTGATGCAAGTAATGTTCATGATCGTCTTTTTTCAGCGGCAGTCCTTCCCTCAGGGCCGGCTCATCCACTTGAATCATTTCGATGCCGCACGCTTCCAGTGCCTCAACCTCCTCCCGGAGTGCAAAAGCGATTTGAAAAGCAACTGTTTCCCGAGGGATATCCTCCCGCACGAAGGACCAGTTCAATATCGTCAAAGGCCCGGTTAGCATCCCTTTTACCGGCTTGCTTGTCAGCGATTGGGCATATTGGGTTTCCCTGACGGTCATCGGTTTCAAAAACTGTACATCTCCGAAAATAATCGGAGGCTTTACACAGCGAGAACCGTACGACTGGACCCAGCCGTTTGAAGTAAAGCCAAATCCCCCAAGCTTCTCGCCAAAAAACTCCACCATGTCCGTCCGTTCGAATTCACCATGAACGAGCACATCCAGGCCCAATTCCTCCTGAATCGTAACCCACTTCTCGATTTCATCCTGAATAAACTGCTGGTAACGTTCAGATGTCCATTCTCCTTTTCTCCATAGCTGACGTGCTTTACGCACCTCTGGAGTTTGCGGAAAGCTGCCGATCGTCGTTGTTGGCAGGAAGGGAAGATGCCATTTCTCCCGCTGCATTTTTCTCCGGACCGAGAAGGGCGATATTCGCTGGGATGGTTCCAGATCCAGCTGGGCAATGCGGGCCTGTACATCCTTTTTGCTGCGGTGAGGCGATTCGTTCAGCAGAGTTACCGCGGAAACTGCAGCTTCCGTTTCTTTATTCAGCCTATCTTTCCCTTCGATTACCGCCCTTTGCAGCAGCTTCACCTCACTCAGCTTTTCTTCAGCAAAAGCAAGCGCATTTTGCAGCACTGGCTCCAGCGCAGTCTCCGCTTTAACGGTAACAGGCACATGAAGCAGACTGCATGACGGTTGAATGATGATCCGTGATTCAGAGACATATTTCGAAATTTCCTCCAGCAGACCAAGCTCATGTTGTAAATCCGCTCTCCAAATTCCGCGGCCATTAATCACACCGGCTCCAAGCACCTTATGTTCCGGAAATCCATACTTCTTCAGTCCAGCCAGGTTCCCTTCCAAACCATGAACGAAATCCAGCCCAATGCCATGAACCGGCAGGGAAATGATTTTTTCATAAAATTCCACCGAATCAAAATATGTCTGCAGCATGATTTTCAACTGTGGAGCCGCTGCGCTTAGCCGCGCATATATTTGTTCGATCAGATCGATATCTTCAGCCGGGATCGTCGTGACCAGTACAGGTTCATCGATCTGCAGCCACTGAACTCCTTCAGCCTGAAGCTCATGAAGCACCTGCTCATACAGAGGCAGCACCTTGTTTACCGCTTGTTCCAGATCCGAGCTGCCATCACCTTTTGACAGCTTGACGAACGTATAGGGCCCAACCAGAACAGGTCTTGTCTCCATATCCAGTTCGCTCTTCGCTTCACGATAAGCCTCCAGCGGACGGTTTGCAGTTAATACTGGATCAGCTTCCCCCCATTCCGGAACGATATAGTGATAATTGGTATTAAACCATTTGGTCATTTCACAGGCAGAGGCGTTGCGGTTCCCCCGAGCCATTGCAAAATAAACAGAGAGCGGGGAAGCTCCTTCGTCTGTCTTAAACCGATCAGGGATGAGACCGAACATATATGCGGTGTCCAGCATATGGTCATATAACGTAAAATCATTTACCGGAATCCAATCGATTCCTTTTTCTTTCTGTGTTCTAAGATGGGACAGACGAATCTGCTTCATCTCCGCAAGGAGCTCTTCTTCACTGATTTTCCCGGCCCAGTGGCCTTCCAGCGCTTTTTTCCATTCCCGGTTCCCTCCAATACGCGGATACCCTAAATTTGCACTCTGTATATTGCTCATTTCCTACCCCTCCCAAGCCATTCGGCATTTTAAAAACCCTTTTATCCTTTCATTGCAACACAAAAAGACATCCATATCCCTTTAAAGACAAGGATAAAGATGCCTCGCATATATCATTTACGCGCGCCTCTTAACACCTCCCTATCTCCCGTAGGTACAGCAGTGTTGTCAGAACAGGCAGGTCTCCTGGCTTCGGTTCATCATCGATAAGGCTGTCTTCCCGATCAGATGGATCAGTGACAATATATGCCCGGACTCTACCGTTACAGTGGCGGGACCGCGCCGGCATTACACCGGACTTCCCTTTTAAGCAGCACCCTCTTTCCTGAAAGCACTGCACCTGTTCCCACATGAATTTTAATTTCATCATACGGTTATTTATAATTTTTACCATCATAATACACGTTATGACATTTGGCAATCACTATTTTATGTTTTCCGATCATGTTTCTTGGGATTGTGTCTCCAAGATAAAAAAACGCCCCGCTCCATCTGTTATGGAAGGGGACGTCCTTCGTCATTATATTGAAAATAGCATCGATAACCTGTAAGAGCGCTATCTTACTAGCGCCAACTCATTATTGTGCGTCTTCCACGAACAATGGCACTTCCACAAACCCTTGCTCCGTCGTCTTAATGAGCCCGATATCAGACAATCGCAGCTCGGGAACGACGATTAACGCAAGCAGCGACAGCGTCATAAACGCATAGTTCATTGTGCAGCCTGCTGCATACAATGCCTCACTGATTGCACGTGACTGCTCTGCAACTTGCTCGAACGGCGCGTTCGACATCAGTCCGGCCACCGGCAGCGGCAGCTCAACAACCTTGTCCGCCGTCACGACGGCGATGCCGCCTTGCATATCAGCAACCATGTTCGCTGCCTTAGCCATCAGCTCATCATCATTCCCGATGACCATCAAGTTGTGGCAATCGTGAGCGACCGTCGTCGCAATCGCCGCCGGCACGTTGAAGCCGACGTCTGACACAAGGCCAAGCGCTTGGTTACCGGTCCCTTTATGCCGTTCAATGACTGCGATTTTGCATAGGCCGTCCTCAACGTTCAAGGCTACGCTACCGTTCTCAATCCGTACGGATACGAGCTGCTCCTTCGTGTCGACGTGGTTCTCCCGCACTTGAATCGCTCTCGCCGTAAGCTCGCCCGATTGCACGGGCGCTTGGATGACAAAATCTTCCGGCGATACAGCCCGCGTAAGGTGAACCGAACGGATCGCCTCTTCCGGATAGTCGAAGTCAGGAAGTTCGACAACCATGCGGCCGTTTTCCGCCACGACTTGTCCAGCAGCGATCGTCATGACAACATTGACGTCCGCTAAGTTGCCATCCAGCATAATGATGTCGGCGAACGAAGCAGGGGTAATGGTGCCGACGTCGCGGGCAACACCGAAGCGTTCCGCCGTATTGATGGTCGCCATTTGGAAAGCCGTCACTGGACGGACGCCTTGTGCAATAGCATGACGCACGACGAAGTCCATGTGGCCTTCATCCACTAGCGATTCAGGGCTACGGTCATCCGTGACCAGAATCATGCGGCGTGTATCGATGCCGTGCTCGGTATGAGCCTTAATCGATTCGGCCACGTCATGCCATGCCGAGCCGCGTCTCATCTTCGCGTACATGCCCCGGCGCACGCGCTCGATGACATCGTCCGCGTTGACGCTCTCGTGGCAACCGGAAATGCCGCTCGCCGCATAGGCATTAATTCTCCAGTCATCAACCGGCCACGTATAGTGTCCGTCGGCGACTCTCCCTGCCCGCAAAGCCGCTTGAATCTCTCCAATCATCTTTTCGTCGCTGAATACGACGCCCGGGAAATTCATCACTTCACCCAGCGCAATCATATCCGGTCCCCAAGTGAAGGCTTCCGCCACTTCCTCCGGACCGATCGACGCGCCGCTTGTTTCCAGCTCGGGTCCCGTTGACGGCACACAGGAAGCAACCTGCATATACGCCGCCAGCGGTGTTGTTCTCGCTTCATCAAGCATAAGCTGCAAGCCAGGCAGACCGAGCACGTTTGTAATTTCATGGGCGTCGAAGAAGCCGCCCGTCGTCCCCTTAACGAGCACCGCTCTCGCGAATTGCGTCGGCGTGATTTGACTGCTCTCAATATGACAATGCCCGTCCAGCAGACCAGGCGCGACATAGCGTCCGCCCGCATCGATGACCTTCGTCGCTTCGCCAATCATATGGCTGGCATCCTTGCCGACAAAAGCAATGCGTGTTCCCTGCACCCCAATAGATATATCGTCTTGAATTTCCCCTGAACAAACATTGACCAACTTCGCATGCTGAATAACAAGTGTTGCCTTCTTATCTCCGCGCGCAGTGGCAATCAGATCAGGTACGCACTCAGCAAGATGAGGCCTTGCAAAGTGATTCAAATTTTCCATATACTCATAGTCTCCTTTGATGAATCTAATAAGTTTTCAGACCTTTACATTATAGGATATTGAGATGTATTTCACAAAGCTAGCTGATTCCCGACTGAGGAGATCTCGTTGAAAGCTGCTCTATCTTCTCTTATAACCTTTCCACGTTATGATGCTAATTTCTCAATAAAATAAGTCAACCAGAACAGAATGTCTGGTTGACTTATTCATGCGACAAAGCCGCAGCTTTTCCTCTTTATTTGGCAACTTGCTGGCCAGCAATACGTCCGAATGTGATAACATCGGCAATCGCATTTCCGCCAAGGCGGTTACTGCCATGGATAACGCCAGTTACTTCTCCGGCGGCATAAAGGCCTGGAATCGGCTCGCCTTTGTCATTCAACACCTCAGTCTCTGTGTTGATCACAAGTCCCCCCATCGTATGGTGCACGGAAGGAACCGCCTTTTGAATATAGTAAGGGCCTTTGCTCATATCCTTCAAGCCTGCACGATGGTTAAAGTCTTCGTCTTTGCCCGATGCGGCAAACTTGTTTACACGATCCACTGTAGTTTGCAGCGCTTTTGGATCGATGTTGAAGAATTTCGCTGCTTCCTCCAATGTTTCAGCTTTATGAAGCAAACCGTCTTTTACAAGCATTTCATACTCATTTTTATGCACTTCAACTGTATTGCTAATGTCACCAATCTCTTGGTTCCAAAGCTGATAAGCATATCCGCCTTCTTGCGCCAATATGGCTTTCGAGATAACGTCACGGCGTTCCAGCTCTTCTACGAACCGCTCGCCACTCTGATTGACCAAGATGGCGCCGTCGAAGCGGCTATCCGCCAGGAGTGAAATAACACCTGTCTTCGGATTACATACCGGATACGTTTGAATGCTTTCCATATTCGTAATTGCAGCGCCAATAGCTTGTGCCATGACGATACCGTCGCCTGTTGTGCCTGGCGCATCTGTTGTCATATATTTCTCATCATATTCCGGATTGTACTGTTTTCTCATCTCAACGTTAGATCCGAAGCCGCCTGTTGCGATGACAACACCTTTATTAGCATGGAACGTTATCTTGTTGCCCTTCGCACCCGTCGCTTCAACGCCAACGACTCGGCCGCTATCGTCAGTAAGAAGCTTCTCCGCCTTAGTGTTTGTCTTCAGCTTAATGCCGACTTCATCCACGCGCTTATCCAGCTTAGTGATGATCTCGGCTCCTGTATGACCTTCCGGAATAAGCGCCCGTTTTACGGAATGTCCGCCGAATTGGAACAAGTTGTCTTCAAGGAAGTTGACCTTCAATTCATTCTTCAGCCACTCAGCAGCTTCTGCTGCATTTTCAGCAAGCACACGCACCATTTCCGGGTCTCCCTTGTTATCCCCGCCTTTAAGCGTGTCCTCCACGAACAATTCGACACTATCCTCAATGCCGAGATTTTTCTGAACCCACGTATTCGGCGCGTTCATCTCGCCACCGGAAATGAGCGTGTTGCCCCCTACGGTTGGCATTTTCTCTAGCAGCACGACTGAAGCTCCCGCTTGCTTTGCCTCCAACGCGGCACTGAAACCAGCACCGCCGGCACCGATGACAACGACGTCATATGTTTGTTCGGCCGGTTCTTCCGCTTGTCCGTTTCCTTCCGCTTGCTTCGCTACAAGCGTCAATCCAGCCTTCGCTACCGCATCCTTCACTGCTTCTATGTAACCTTGACTTGTCACGGTCGAACCGCTAATTGCGTCTGCTTCCGCGCTATTCGTTGCGATTATGATATCTTTCAATTCTTTATAGACAGGTTCGGCCAAAACTTCATTTTCCTTCTGTTCGAGCACCTTAATGTCTTTGATTTCATTGCTCTCAAAAGTTACTTCTACTTTAATCTTTCCGTGTTTACCGTCGCCTTCTCCGATCGAGGTAATGGTCTTTCCTTGTTCCGATCCGTTACTATTGGCTTCTTGAGCATCCTTGCTGCCACTGCCGCATGCAGCCAACATCGCGACTAAACTAAGAATTAGCAGTATAATCCCTGCCTTGCGTATGCTTTTCATGATGTGTAAACCCCTTATCTTTTTTTGTTTCATAGCGAAAAACAATACTGTGCACAGTGCAAATATAATAATAGCACAGTTTCTATTGTCACTATGTGAAAGTTATCACTTTCACATAGTGTAAAAATAGAGGGACTCTGACCGCCCCCCTCTCATTACTTGCTCAGAATCTCATTCGGCTCAGCGCTTTATGAATCCAGATGGCTGCAGTCGCTCCATCCCCCATAGCCACCGTCGTCAGCTGGGAGTGGACACCGAGATCACCGGCAACCCATACATTTTTTACACTTGTCATTTTTGATCTTGGATCGGCCTTTACGTGTCGATTATGCTCAAGCTCTGCTCCCAGCTGTGCTGCAAGTTCAGAATGAACCTGGTTTCCGCCAAAAGAGATAAACCCGCGTTCCGCTGGCAAAGCCTCTCCATCCTCCAGCTTCACCCCCCGGATCATGCCGTCTCCCTGGCATTCGACCTCTACAATTTCCTTCTCTACATAACCGATACCTTTGTCATTTAATTGTTCAATCCGCCCATGATCAACCGCTGTTTTTTCATGATTGATATACGTGATGTCATCGGTTCTGTCCCTTAGTAAAAGAGCCATGTCAGCGCCGGAATTGCCTGCGCCTAGTACGAGCGTTTTGCGGTTTTCGATTTCGTATCCATCACAATCAGGACATACATATATCGTACGGCCAAGTGTAGATACAAGCCCAGGGATATTCGGAAAGCGGTCCGTCAGACCGGTAGCCAGCAAAAGTGTTTTCGTGCTGTATGGTTTGCCGCTCTCGCCGGTAAGCACAAATGAACGGTTGTGTGCTTCCGCCCTTTTTACGGTATCATGAGCAAATTGTACGCCGACAGACTCAGCCTGTTTTTTTCCAAGAGAACGAAGCTTCTCACCTGAAATCCCATCAGGCCAGCCTAAAATATTATGGTAATTCCGGCACAATGTCGATCGCCCTTTTCCGTTATCGATGACAAGAACGTTATATGCACTGTAACGTCCAAGTTGAATAGCTGCCTGCAAGCCGGCAATCCCGCCGCCGACAATAATACAGTCATTCATGCTGATCCCTTCCTTTATAATAATTCTATTCTATACATTAAACAAAACCTGTTCATTTTACTCCTAAGACCATTATTTCCAAAAGCCCATCACTCCAAGCGAATACAAAAAAACGCTCTTCGTCATCTGTTTCAATAGACTAGAGCGTTTCTTCTTCCTTCTACGAATATTCTATAACTATCACAGTACCAATTGCCCTGTGGCAGCTCCAATAACAACGACGACCCAGGGTGGTGTTTTAAAAACCGTGAGCAAGACGAATAAACCTGCAGCCATGATAAACTCTATTGGAGAGGTAACAGAGGATTTCCAGATCGGATCATACAAAGCCGCAAATAGAATACCTACCACGGCCGCATTCATTCCTGACATAACCCGCTGCAGCCTTGCGCTGCGCCGAAAAAGATTCCAGAAAGGCATAACCCCGATGACCAGCAGAAATCCCGGTAGAAAAACAGCTAGAACAGCGACAACAGCTCCAGGAACTCCATGAATAAGAGCACCCAAGTAACCGGCAAACGTAAACAATGGTCCAGGCACCGCCTGGGTAGCCCCATATCCAGTTATAAATTCTTCTTGACTCATCCAGCCGTTTTGCATCATTTCCGTCTCTAGCAGCGGTAAAACGACGTGTCCGCCGCCGAATACAAGAGATCCGGTTCGATAGAAGCTGTCCATTATAGCAATCCACTCATTTCCGCTTAGAAGCTGTGCAACAGGAAGGGCTATCAGCAAAACAGCAAACAAAACGAGGCATACGATGCCCGTCTTGTATCCAATGCGAAAGGTCTCTATTTTATCTGTCACGGGCGGCTCCTGCCTGAATAAAAGCAATCCGGCGAGCCCAGCCGCTCCAATGACGGCAACCTGTATCCATGGAGTCTGCCAGAGCAGTACGGCAGCCATCGCAGCAAACGCAACACTTGCCTGGAGACGGCCGTTGGCCAGCTTGCTGCCCATACCCATAACGGCATGAGCTACAACAGCTACCGCGACTAATTTCAAACCGTGAAGCCAGCCAGATGCGGCCATATCGAAAGTATGCATCATAAAAGCAAAGGCAACGAGCAGCAACACCGATGGCAAGGTGAATCCGGCCCAGGCTATGATTGCACCCCAAACGCCCGCACGCATCGCACCGATTCCGATGCCAACCTGACTGCTGGCCGGACCGGGAAGGAACTGGCATAGTGCCACAAGATCAGCGAACGATTTATCATCCATCCATTTTTTACGCGACACATAAACCTCGTGAAAATAACCTAAGTGGGCAGTAGGTCCACCAAACGAGGTCATCCCCAACTTTAACGCAGTCCACCAGACATTCCATAACTCACGTCTTTGACTGGATATAGAGAGCTGTGGCTTCTCCTCTTTTTGTTGACTTGAAGACAATATCATCCCACCTTTACCATCTTGAATTTCAATATAATCATAGATGATATGATGCAGTTTTGTGTAAACTCAGTGTAAATACGACTTATTGTTTCAAAAAAAAGAGCAGTCAGCTTTTTAGCCAACAGCTCTTTTCGAACTGGAAATACTCGTAAGATGCTGATATTAATTGTCCGATGCAGCAGAAGAAATATATCCCGGTTTGGCCGCACCAAAGCCGAATATAAACAGAACAACAACAACCCCAGCCAAGATCATCAATGGGACATCCCAGCCCCGAGTTAAGTCATGCAAGAAGCCGATCAATATAGGACCTGTAGCTGCAAGCAAATAACCAAGAGACTGCGCCATACCCGACAGTGCTGCCGCCTCTTCTGCAGTTCGGGTTCGCAGCGTAAAGAACATAAGCGCCAAGCTGAAGTTCGTTCCGCCTGAAATGCCGATCAGAATCACCCACAGCAAATTCATAGACTGAATGCCTGCCAAGAGCCCCGCATATCCTGAAAACATACATATCGCGGAAATCAGGACGAGAAGACGCTGATTAGGTCTACGCCCGGCAAGAACCGGGATTATGAATGAAAACGGCAAGCTGACGAATTGCAAAATTGAAAGCATCCAGCCTGCTGCAGCGTAATCCATTCCTTGACTATGTAAAATCTCAGGCAGCCAAGCGACATTCACATAGAATGTGAGCGATTGAAGACCCATAAACAATGTAATAGACCAGGCCAGTTTAGATTTCATTATATTTTTGCCTCTGGACGAAGAGCTGATTGTGCTGACCGGTTCAGCTCCGCGGCGTTGTATGATCCATACGATAATTGCCAGTATAGATAAAGTTGACCACACTACAAGGGAACCTTGCCAGCCCAGCTGCGGTTGTAAAGCGAGCGGTATGCTCACTCCGGAAGCAGTAGCTGCTACCATGTTCATCGACATGGAATAGGTTCCGGTCATTAAACCGATATTCCTTGGAAAGTCCCGCTTCACGAGGCTTGGAAGAAGCACATTCCCCACTGCGATCGCCATGCCCAGAAGTGCAGTTCCCAGCATTAAAGTCCAAGGTGATGATATCGAACGAATCCAAATCCCAAAAGTAAGAACGATCATGCTGAGCAGCAGCGTAGTTTCCATCCCGAATCTTCGGGCGAAACCGGGTGCGAAGGGAGACAGAATGGCAAATGCAATGAGGGGAAGTGTCGTAAGCATCCCTGCCAGTCCATTAGATATCCCAGTGTCTTCACGGATAATACCAATTAAGGGGCCTACAGATGTGATCCCTGCTCGCAAATTAACCGCTACTAAAATAATCCCGGCAAAAAGAAGCCACTTGCGTGCAGCTGATTGCTGGTTCTCGTTTTTGGATGTATAACTTGATGACATCATGCCAAAACTCCCAACTTAAAATAATTCTGACACTAAACCTTATCATAGATATAATCTTTGCAGCAAACAGCCTAGCAAAAGAAAAAACCGCATCTTTCGATGCGGTTCTCCGTTTCATCGATTATTTCTTGGTTTATCACAAATTCATCCGTTAACCATCATTAACCTAACACAAGACGTTCATCAGATAGCTTATGTCCGCTGATCCGTTCAAACTCACCGAGCAGCTCTTCAACCGTTAAATGCTGTTTGCGTTCTTTATCAAAATCAAGGATGATCCGTCCCTTGTCCATCATAATCAGACGGTTGCCAAGCCGTATCGCCTGCTCCATATTATGCGTTACCATAAGCGTTGTCAGCTTGAGTTCGCGCACGATTTCATCGGTAAGGCGGGTAATCAGCTCCGCCCGAGCCGGATCAAGCGCAGCAGTATGTTCATCCAGCAACAAGATTTTCGGTTTGGTGAACGTAGCCATCAGCAGGCTCAATGCTTGCCGTTCACCGCCGGACAGTGTGCCGACCTTCGCTTTCAATCGATTGTCCAAGCCGATGCCAAGCCGCTCAATCTGCTCACGGAACATCTTCCGCTTATCGGCAGTCACACCGATGGACAATCCACGAGCTTGTCCGCGGCGGTACGCCATAGCCAGATTTTCTTCAATCGTCATATGGGGAGCTGTACCTGCCATTGGGTCCTGGAACACACGCCCGATCCATCGGCTGCGTCTGAATTCAGGGAGATGACCGATAGAGTTGCCGTCAATGCTCACTTCACCTGCGTCAGATTTCATAACACCAGAAATAATGTTCATTAATGTAGATTTGCCTGCACCGTTACTCCCAATGACGGTTACAAAATCTCCAGGATGCAAATGAAGGTTCACATCCACAAGGGCGATTTTTTCATTGACTGTACTTGGATTGAACAGCTTGGTTACATTTTTCAATTGCAGCATCAGAACGAACCTCCCTCTGCCTTTCCTTGAACTGTTAACTGTGTGGAGCGTTTACGTGCAAGAGCCCGCTGCTTCATCGATCTTCGCACCGTTGGTACAACCAAGGCAACAATGACGATCAGCGCTGTAATCAGCTTGATATCACTGGACTCCAACCACTCGATTTCATAAGCAGCAGATACGACGATGCGATAAATCATGGAGCCTATGACGACGGCAGCCGTTGTACGAAATACAGAACCCGTTCCTAGTACAGCTTCCCCAATAATAACAGAAGCAAGACCTATTACGATCATGCCGATGCCTGCGCCTATATCAGCAAAGCTCGACTGCTGGGCTACAGCTGCACCCGATAAAGCAACCAATCCGTTAGATAGACTTAATCCGAGCATAGTGGTCGTATCCGTGTTCACGCCAAAGCTCCGGATCATCTGCTTGTTGTCACCCGTTGCCCGTAAAGACAAGCCCAAATCGGTCCGGAAAAAAACATCCAGCAACAGCTTGCCTGCGATGACAATAACCGCCATGAGCAGAATCGGGTCTAAAGTCGAAAAGATGGTGTTTTCTCCGCTCAACGATACGTTCGGTTTGCCCAAAATCCTCATATTAATCGAATAAAGCGCGATCATCATAATAATACCGGACAATAATCCGTTAATTTTCCCCTTGGTGTGCAGCAGCCCCGTACAAGCTCCAGCAAGCAATCCTCCACAGAAAGCTCCTAATGTTGCAAGCCATGGAGAAACTCCGTTGGTGATCAGAACCGCAGCAATAGCCCCGCCCATCGTAAAGCTTCCATCCACCGTCAAATCCGGAAAATTCAAAATTCTGAATGTGATATAAACGCCTAATGCCATAAGAGCGTATAACAGGCCAGATTCAATAGGACTATCTATATTACTCAGGAATTCAATCATGACATGTCCTCCTAAAAGATTAAGCAAGGCGCGGGCAGTGATGTCCGCGCCTTACTGCTATTGAATGATATTATTTTCCGGCTCTTTGACTTCCTTCTTCATCGCGTCGGTTACAGTAATTCCGTAATCAGCGGCGGCTTTGACATTCAGTATCAAATCCAATTGATCAGGAATCGTTACTTTCATATCTGCCGGTTTCTTTCCATTGTTCAGTATTTCTGCAGCCATTTGTCCTACCTGATATCCATGATCAAAATACTTGAATCCTACTGTCGCAAAGGCTCCCTTTTCAACAGTATCCCGGTCGCTTGCGAAAAACGGAATTTTATTGGCTTTAGCCGTTTGAATGATCGTATCTGCAGCACTGACCACGTTATTATCCAGCGTAATATAAAATGCATCTACCTTGCTGGCAAGGGACTCTGCCGCCTGTTTCACTTCTGAACTGTTCGTCACGGCAGCCTTGACCAGCTCAATATCGTATTCCTTCAGAGCTTCCTCGGCGGTCTTGGACATTACAACAGCATTCGGCTCTCCTTCATTAATAATGAGCCCTATTTTCTTTATTTCAGGAAAATGAGTATTGATAAATTTCATCAATTGCTTGGTAGCCTCCGGATTTGTATCTGAAGCTCCCGTAACGTTTCCGCCGGGCTTTTCCAGATCGCTCACCAGCTTGGCATCCAGTGGGTCTGTCACCGCTGCGAACAAGATCGGCGCATCCTTCACTTTATCCGCAACCGCTTGAGCCGAAGGTGTTGCGATCGCGATGATGAGGTCATTCTTGTCATCCTTCAACTTCTGTGCAATCGTATGGTTGTTCGTGGAGTCATTCTGAGCGTTGTTATAATCCAGTTTCAACGTGTCTGGCTCGGAGATTCCTGCATCTTTAAGCGCTGCCATAATTCCTTCACGAGTAGCATCGAGCGAAGGATGCTCGACATATTGCGAAATCGCGATTTTAAACTGCTTCTTCTCTGCATCCCCATCAGAACCCGTTGATGTTGTGTCTGCCCCCGGTTTGCTTCCACAACCTGCAGCTGTCAGCAATAACGCGGACAATATCAACGAAAGCCACATGTTCTTCTTCAAGAAAATAACCCCTCTCTTTACCAAGACATAAATTACTTAGATTACCGACACAAAGCGACAACGCTTAGACGCTTTTATCAATAAAAGCAATAAAGTAAAAAAATATAGTTTTTGAACATCGGTTGATATTATGCATATTTTATATGCAGCAACCAGTTACGTCAATTGAAATTTTTCAAAATTTAAGAAAAAATTAACGATAAACTTTCCTTTTATCCAACTTTCTATACATTTAAGTTGACTAACTAACGAGAATTCACTACAATTTTATAAGTATGTTTTCTAGTTGAAATTTCAAAAAGAACAGGTGATAATTCATGACTGAACAACAGTCCTATCAAATTTTATTATATTATAAGTTTGTACCGATCCCCGATCCTGAAGCTTTCAAGGATGAGCATTTGCAATACTGTAAAGACCTCGGTCTTAAAGGTCGTATTCTCGTTGCTTCTGAAGGTATTAACGGGACCGTATCGGGTACAATTGAACAGACAGAACAGTATATGAAGGACATGAAGTCCAATCCGCTATTTAAAGATATGGTGTTCAAGGTTGACCCTTCCGATGGACATGCCTTCCGCAAGATGTTCGTACGTCACCGGAAAGAGCTTGTTACCTTCCGCGTGGAGCATGAACTAGATCCGAATGAGATCAGCGGGGAACGCTTATCCCCTCAACAATTTTTCGAGCACCTCCAACAAGACGATGTGATCGTACTGGATGGCCGAACAGATTACGAATATGATATCGGCCATTTCAGAAATGCGATTCGTCCCGATGTTGGATCGTTCCGTGAGTTTCCCAAGTGGATTCGAGAGAATATGAGCCAATATAAAGACAAGAAAATTCTCACCTATTGCACCGGTGGTATCCGATGCGAAAAGCTTACCGGCTTTATGTTGAAGGAAGGCTTCAAGGATGTTGCTCAGCTGGAAGGTGGCATTGTAACCTACGGTAAAGATCCTGACGTTCAAGGTCGTCTGTTTGACGGAAAGTGTTATGTATTTGATGAACGTATTTCTGTAAAAATCAACCGTACGGACGAGGATATTATTGTTGGGAAATGCCATCATTGCGGCGAACCTGAGGATCGTTATATCAACTGTGCCAATGATGCATGTCATCTGCAGCATATTTGCTGTGAGAAATGTGAAGAGCTGCATCAAGGTTTCTGCTCAGACACCTGTGAAGAAACCGTTGCTGCGGGCTAAATTAATTAAATACAGAAACGGCATGTCGCTTAAATTAAGCAAACATGCCGTTTTGTTATAGAACGCCCTTGGGGGACGATTAGTTTTCATTATAGACAGCCAACTCTGATTCAATAGCAGCCTTGATTTTGTCTACACATTCTTCCGTCGATTTACCGAACACGCGCTTACCATTGACCAGAGCATAAGGTCTGAGCTTGCATAAGCCGCAGAAGCTCATACAGTCCGTGCGAAGCACGGCAATTTCAGGATACAGATCTTCCAGATGCTCCAAATCCAAGGCGCTCATCAAGTTGCTGTCACAAACTTCCACTACAACGATGCCCATCATGATATTGATCACCTGAATTCTAATATAAGTTACACGTCAGTTTATTATGAAGAATTCAAATCATTTTGTCAATGTAACGAACACGTTTAATGAATCAAAGATTCCGCCCCATCGATATACACTTCAGTTCCTGTAATATGGGAGGACTCGTCCGACGCCAGAAACAGCACCAGCTGAGCCACCTGTGACGCCTGTCCAGGGCCTTGAGCCAAAGGTTGATCTCCTTCCGGATATTCAATGGGAATCGTCACTTCTTTAAGCTCCGGCTTTTCGAACGTCGTTTCATCGATATTCGTCGCTATAGCCCCCGGACAAATGGCGTTAACGCGAATTTGGAATTTGGCCAGCTCCAGCGCAGCCATTTTCATAAAGGCGACTTGACCAGCCTTCGCTGTGCTATAAGCGGAAAAGCCAAAGCTCGTGTAGACCCGATTACCGTTAATTGAGCTCGTAATAATGATGCTTCCGCCCTTTTCCTTTAAATAAGGAATCGCATATTTTACGGTCGCAAACGTTCCTTTTAAATTGGTGTTAATCGTTTTATCCCACTCTTCCAGCTCCATCGTTTCAATCGGTGCTTTCGTCCCATTAATGCCGGCATTGGCAAATACGATATCGATTTTCCCCCAATGTTCGACCGCTTGCTTATAGCATTCCGTTAATGATTCAGGCTGGGATATATCACAATTGCCTGCCAGCGCGATTCCACCCTTTCGTTCAATTTGATCTTTCACTTTCTCCACTCGATCACGATCAATATCAATAAGCAGCATCTTAGCACCGTGTTCAGCCATAAGAAGGGCAGTAGCACGCCCAATTCCTGAACCTGCACCTGTAACAACAGCAACTTTATGATTCAAACGTTTCTCCGATAACATTCGCAAGCCCTCCTTCAATAAGTTAGCATGTAAGAACATATAACCTAACTTTTCAAGGTATGAATCGTTGGAGGCGCTTGCAATTCAAATTGTTTCCACAAACTCATCGAAAACGCAAACTATTCTTTAGTTGAAACAGTGGCTGTCGCAAAAGGTCCATTGACCCGGGGCGGCTCCTTTGTCGGTTCTAAGGACGCTATCGGAACGAAGCATTCCTCCAATCGCTCTTGCCCCCGAATATCCTGAATTCATTTTACAAGGAAGATATATCGGGAACAAAGGCGACCGCTACCGCTTTTCCAGAATTGCTTCGTTCTCTTTCGCTTCTTCGTGCGTCTTCATAATAAAAGAATCATTGAGCCGGAAAGTATGTTTAGGCAAATGAAAAACAATCGAGGATTCAGACGTTTTCTGCTTCGAGTGCTGCAAAAAGTGAGCCTTGAGGTCGGCTAGCTTTCGCTTGCCCATAATTTGCACAAGAAGGTAGCAATAGACCAAAAAGCAAAAATAGCGGTGCAGGGATAACCTCCTTAGCACCGCTATTTCTTTATTTTTTGCATAATTTACTCATCAAGTGAGTGTCTCGTCTAGTGAGTAGAGCTACCATAGGGAAAGCCTCTTTATCAAAACTTTTAGTCCCAAAGATGAAGTCAATTTATTTGTATCCTGAGCCTGCATCACACTGTAAACACAGCTGGTTTAACACATACCGGTTTCGATTGTTTCATCGTTTTTCCGGTAAACTGCAGCGTTCCGTTATCAGAATCAACCTTGTATAATACTAGATTATTCCCATCCCGATTCGCTACAATCATGAATTTCCCTCCAGGCATCAAGGAGAAATGGCGCGGGTGACCGCCTTCAGTGGAATTATACTGAAGCGGGCTTAGCTCACCGGAACTTGCATCCACGGAAAAGACGACTATACTGTCATGTCCACGGTTGGAGCCATAGACGGTTCGTCCATCTTCAGAAACGGCTATCTCTGCACAATAGCTTTCACCTTTAAAATCGTCAGGCAGCGTAGATATCGTCTGGAGCATTTCCAGCCGTCCTTCTGCTGATATATAACGGAACACCGTAACTGTTGAATTTAATTCATTAATGACATAGGCAAACTTTCCGTTCGGATGAAATGCGAGATGCCGCGGACCTGAACCTGGTGTAAGCTGGGTCTCACCATGAAACTCCAGTTTTTTATCACTCTCATTAATGCGGTATGCGATAATTTTGTCCAAACCCAGATCCTGAACGAATATGTATTTCTCATCAGGGCTGAAAAATGCGGAATGTGCTCTAGGCTGCTGATCCGCATTTACACGGTGTCCTTCGTGATACTGCTCATCCAATAGCTCAGCTGCCACACCGTGATCATCCAATGCTATTAAGCTAACCCGACCTCCATGATAGCTTGAGACGATCAAATATTTATCATTCGGATCTCGCTGAATATGACATGTTGAGTTGCTGCTTCCGTGAGTGCGATGCAACTGATTCAGTTTCCCGGTAGATGGATCGAATTCAAATGTTACCACTTCACCCGATTTTGTACCGTTCTCTGACACTTCCCCAATCGCATACAAACGGTTTCTTACCGTGTCCACATTTAGAAAAGTAGGATTCTTTATACCTGAACTTTGATCCAGCAGCTGTAATTCACCGCGATCTTGATCAAATGAATACACACAAATACCGTTCTCATCCGCTTCAGCATATGAACCTGTAAATACTAGTGTCCGATTCATCCTGGCTGTTTCCATTTCTATAACCTCTCCTTTCACATTCCCATCTAAAATAGATGGACATGAACACTTCACTCTTCATGTTACACTTCCCCGTTCACTGAAATCAATCCCAATTCCTCGTGGATGAGAAAACAAGCTTATCTCTTCATATAAAAATGAAATAAAATACCTTTATCATCTTCTTCAAAGAGAGACGAAGGTATTTTATTAGAAAAACTTCTATCGAAGTCTTTCGAGGATGAGCAACCGCGGTTAAAGGTTGTTTTTATCGCAAGTAAGAACAGCCGAAAGGCGCAATCGCTGGCCTTAAGTCACCTCTAACGTTTAACTACACGGGCAATCGCCTGTCATGCTTAACTGCAGAAGTACATTCAAAATGAGGTTGTTTCGATTTTAAGAGCAACCAAATGTAAAAGTGCAGTTAAAATCCAATCTTTTCGCCAAGAAGGTTAAATCAAGCGGAATCAAATGTATTTTTGCAGGTAAACTCCCCAAAAAAGAAAACACGGCTGGTTTAAATGCACTTTTGCAGGTAAAGAGTAAATTTCGCGCCTTAAGTGCATCGTTTAGGTGGAGGATAACGTTAACGCCATTCAACTATGCTAAGATAGTTCCACTATATTTAAAAAAGTGCCAGGCAGAACAACTTCTGCCTGGCACACTTTTCATGTTTTTTTATTAACCTTCCAACAAGAGAGATTCCGGATCTTCAAGCAGTTCCTTCACTGTTACTAGGAACTGTACGGCTTCCGCTCCATCAACGATACGGTGATCGTACGAAAGTGCGATGTACATCATCGGACGATTCTCAAAACGTTCTTCATCAATCGCTACAGGACGAAGCTGAATCTTATGCATACCCAAAATACCGACTTGTGGCGTGTTCAAAATTGGAGTCGAAAGAAGCGATCCAAATATACCACCATTCGTAATCGTAAAAGTTCCTCCTTGCAGTTCGGAGAGAGATAACGTATTATTGCGAGCCTTTCCAGCCAAGTCTACGATCTCCTTCTCGATCTGTGCAAAGCCCAGACGATCAGCATCACGAACAACCGGTACAACTAGACCTTCTTTAGCAGAAACAGCAATGCCGATATCATAAAACTTTTTGACAATGATATCATTGCCCTCAATTTCTGCATTGAGCAGTGGAAAACGCTTAAGAGCTCCAACCACAGCTTTGGTAAAGAAGGACATAAACCCTAGGCCTACATCATGCTTTTCCTTGAAAGCTTCTTTCCGGCGCTTGCGTACATCCAGAATGGCTGTCATATCCACTTCATTAAATGTAGTGAGCATAGCCGCCGTATGCTGAGCTTCCACCAGACGATTGGCGATCGTCTGACGGCGACGGGACATACGCGTACGTTCAGTCGGCTTGGCAGGATTCTCAAGTTCCGCTTGAGAATCCGCTGCCTGAGCAGCTGGCTTGCTTCCACCTGCTGCCGGCTTACTTGAGCCATTACCGTGATTTTTCACATCGTCATGGTAGATACGACCGATCGGGTCGCGGCCCTGTACCTGGTCCAGATCAATCCCGCGCTCACGTGCAAGTTTGCGTGCAGCAGGAGAAGCCAGTGTGGCAGAACCATCTCCGTTTTCTGCCGGAGGTGCCGGCGATTTAGGCTGCTCTGCAGGAGCAGCTTTACTCTCGGCCTCCCCAGATGCAGGTGGCGGAGTTTCAGATGCCTGCGGCTTCTCTTTCTCACTGCCTGCTCCTTCCTGTGGGGAAATTTGACCGATCACTTCTCCGATCGTTACATTATCCCCTTCCTGGCGAAGGATTTTTTGCACAATACCGTTTGCCTCCGCGCTAATTTCCAGATTGACCTTATCGGTTTCCAACTCGAGCAGAACATCACCGATGTTAACGCTATCCCCTTCTTTGACATGCCATTTAAAAATCGTTCCTTCGGTGATGGATTCGCCCATTGCTGGTACAGTTATATCGTTCACAGCCGCTACCTCCCCAATGAGATATGTTGATTTATAGTTTTGCGATTAAGGGCAAAATTAATGATTGTTTGTTGTTCATACAGATGCACATCCTGGTATCCGCTCGCCGGGCTTGAACGCTCCGGACGTCCGCAATAACTAACCTCGATACCTTTCGGTGCGATTTCACGAATTCTCGGTTCCATATAACTCCATGCGCCCATGTTCTGCGGCTCTTCCTGAACCCAGAGGATTTCCTTCACATTGGAATATTTTTTCATAATCCGTGAAATTTCCTCTTTTGGGAACGGGTACAGCTGCTCTACACGAAGCACATGCAGCCATGAATAGTCCTCATCCTTCTGCTTATCAATTGCTTCTTCCAAGTCTACAGCTACTTTCCCCGAGCAAAGAACAAGACGTTCTACCTTTTTCGGCGATTTTCCAAGTCCAGGCTGCTCAATCACTTCTTGGAAGGAGCCTTCACTGAATGAGGTGACCGATGATGCTACCCGCGGATTCCGAATCAAGCTCTTAGGCGCCATCAAAACAAGCGGACGAGCATCTTCCGTATTCACGATGGAAGCCTGTCTGCGAAGCAGATGGAAATACTGAGCAGAACTTGTCAGATTCGCAACCGTCCAGTTGTCTTCCCCACTAAGCTGCAAAAATCTTTCAAGTCTGGCACTGGAGTGCTCCGGTCCCTGTCCTTCATAGCCGTGCGGAAGCAACATCACAAGACCGGATTTCTGCCTCCACTTGGAGCGTCCGGATGTAATGAACTGGTCAATAATTACCTGGGCGCAGTTCGTGAAATCACCATACTGCGCTTCCCAAATGACGAGTGTCTCAGGTGAATATACATTATATCCATACTCAAAGCCCAACACGGAAGCCTCGGAAAGCGGGCTGTTGTGTATAGCGAATGAAGCTTTGGCATGTGACAAGGTATGCAGCGGACAATAAGTCGCACCATCCACTGAATCATGCAAAACAAGGTTACGATGTGCAAATGTTGCACGCTCGGCGTCTTGTCCTGTAATTCGAATCGGCTGTCCATCCGCAAGAATAGAGGCAAATGCTAATGTTTCCGCATGTCCCCAATCTACTTTACCGCCAGCCTCAAGCGCAGCTCTCCGGCGTTCAAGAATTCGCTTAAGCTTAGGATAAACCGTAAATCCATCAGGCCATTGAAGCAGCTCCGTATTCATGGCACGCAGCGTTTCAACAGACACAGCTGTCTTAACTTTCGGTTTACTGTTGTCGCCGGACGGATTTATGCTCAGAAGCACATGATCTATCGGCTCCTTCGATTTCACGCTTTCATAGGAATCCATCAAACCTTTTTGAATTTTAGCCTTGATTTCATCCGCATCCGCTTGGGTAATAACCTTATCATTAATCAGCTTTTTCATATAAAGGTTAGTGACCGTATCATGCTGTTTAATCTTCTGGTAAATAAGCGGCTGTGTCGTTTCCGGATCATCTGTTTCGTTATGACCGTATCTGCGATAACCTACAAGATCAATCAGGAAATCCTTCTTGAACTTGTTTCGATATTCGCTTGCCAGACGTGCAGCAGCAATACATGCCTCCGGGTCGTCGGCGTTGACGTGAATAATCGGAATTTCAAATCCCTTAGCCAGGTCGCTCGCATATAATGTGGAGCGCGAATCCTTACCTTCAGTTGTAAAACCGATCCGGTTGTTCACGATGATGTGAATCGTACCCCCGTTACGGAAGCCTGGCAATTTGTTGAAATTGAGCGTCTCCGCTACAATGCCTTCACCAGGAAATGCAGAGTCACCATGTATTAAAATGGTAGCCGCCTTGTTTACGTCCTGTTCCGGGTATCCTGGTTTGCTGCGATCCTCTTGGGCTGCCCGAGCAAATCCTTCAACGACCGGATTGACAAACTCAAGGTGACTTGGATTGTTCGCTAGTGTGATACGAACTTCATGTGCATCTTTTTCTTTCAAAAAGCGATCTGCACCAAGGTGATACTTCACATCACCAGTCCAGCCGTAATTAATACCCATGGACCCTTCAGAAGGCACCAGATGTTTGTTCGGTGAGTTAAGGAATTCCGAGAAAATCTTGCTATAAGATTTACCCAGAACATGAGCAAGCACATTCAGGCGTCCCCGGTGAGCCATGCCCATCAAAATAGAGCTCACATCCGCATGGGCCATCTCCCGCACAATTTCATCCAGCATCGGGATGAGGGCATCGTTGCCTTCAACGGAGAAGCGCTTCGCGCCTACAAACGTGCGATGCAAAAACTCTTCAAATTGTTCTGCTTCCAACAATCTCTTCAGCAGATGTTTCTTCTCGTCTCCGCTCAGCGGAGGCAGATTCATTCCAGATTCGGCCTGGCTGTTCAGCCAGTTCCGTTCTTCATCTTCATGTACATGACTGAATTCATAGGCGATCGTTCCTGTATATATTTGATGCAGCCTTTGGATCGCCTCCCACCCATTCTTCACATCGCCGGGAGCTTCTTCCCAAACGACTTCTGCAGGCAAGGCTGTCAAATCCGCTTGGCTGAGTTGATACGTTTCAGGTTGAAGAAGACGGGTGTCCACTTTATTTCCGATTCCTATCGGATCGATGTCTGCGGCAAGATGACCGTAAGTTCTGATATTCCATACCAACTTACCTGCATCCACGCCTTTTTTCAGTAGATTACGGTCGAGTGTACCGCCGGACACCTGCGTATCCGCTTTCTTTTCATTGTTTGGCAAAGATGGGGGAGAGCCCCAACTAGCAAACAGCTCACGATATGCCGGTTCCACAGATTGTGGATCTTCGAGAAACTTTTCATACTGGTCTTGAATATACCCCAGATTCGGACCGTGATATTTTTGCCATGGTCCGTCTGTCATTCTGTCAAGGGTCTTCATCGCTGACTCCCTCCGTCAGATTATTTTGATAGTTCATGGACGGAAATTCTACTTACGAATCCATTATAATACAATTGGTCACTATACCGAAAATAGTCTTTTTATATAATAATCATCTCATAAACAGATGAATTTGCGTCAATTTCGTGACGTTTCTGTTATCAAACATCAAACTTTCTTAAATGGCTGTCATTTAAAGGTTTACCACCCATTAATATACTCATTATTCCCATTCCATCTGTCTGATCGGTACGGGACCCGTATCTTGTCCAAGGAGCTCCATCAACTGCTTTGCATTATTTGCAGCATCCCCGCCAGAATTGTTATTAAAGATCAACCAGCATTCTTTCGTTTTCTGCAGTAAAGTAAAAAGATTTTCCATCCACTCTTTCAGTTCCTCAGTACTATAACGGTACAAATACCGAACCTCGCGCCAGTTGGACTCTCCACTGCTATGCCAGCCAGAAGCGTTGCGCCCGTGAAGGCGAATCATCGTAGCATATTCCTGTGTCGGTTCCAGGACGACCGGAACAGAGCCGATCCCCGCTTCAGGCTCGTCCGCAATGCTGTGAATCCAGCCCTCTTCCTGCATGAATTGCAATGTCTTATCCTTATATTCCGCTGTAAACCAGCTCTGATTGCGAAATTCAAGTGCGACCGGAAAACCAGCCATCCACTCCCGCGTACGCTTTAAAATTTCAACATGTTTTCGCTGACAGTCAAACCAAGGCGGATACTGGAACAACACCGTCTTCAGCTTGTTCTGCTCCATCAACACATTCACTGACTGTTTAAAAAATTCAAACATTTCCTTTGCATTCGCATAAGGATTTTTACCTCGCGAGTGACCTGTCATCCCCTGATAGGCTTTGACGATAAAGCCAAAATCATCCGGCGTTTGCTCACTCCATTTCTCCATCCTCTCCGGGGCCGGAATCGCATAAAATGAATTATCCATCTCAATAATCGGGAAATGCCGCGTGTACGCCTTTAACTTATCTGCCGCCTTGGTTCCCTCTTCATAAAGATCATCATGATCTCCCCAGCCGGACAACCCAATGCGGATACGATTGACCATCTCTCCCTCTATCAGCATCGTAATCCTCTCCATCTCCACTTAACATTAGAACCGTTATCTTTCATTATTAACCCGTTATATTAGATTTAAAATCAAATATGCCAAATAGAAGCTCCATTCTCTTCGGCCTTTTTCACGATCATTTCACACAGGCGATGAGTTTCGAGTGCTTCCTCCATAGAAGGTATTTGTTGAACCTCCCCTTGAATACAGCTGAAAAAATGCGCAATAATGTCATCAAACCCACGTCGTTTCAATACAGATTCCCAGTCTCCAAATTTCAAATGCTTCTCTTCTCCTTGACTGAGATGAATTGTAGTGTTAAGATCCCGAACCATGTACTTGTGGCCGGAACCGATCACTTCGAGACGCTCTTCCGTCATTCCGCTGTCCCGGTTCATAAGGCCAATTGCTGTAAAGCCATCTCCTTCAAGCTTAATCATGACCTGAATCAGCAGCCCGTTCTGGATCTGTGGAGATATCGATATATCACGAACGGCTCCAGGAGACAAATAGGAAATCGTATCAACGACATGAATGAAGTCGTCGAATATGAAGCGACGTGCATAATCCGGCAATTGAACACGGTTTTTTTCCATAAAAATAAAAGTCCGGTTACCCACTTCTTTAAGTGCAGACACCGTTGGAGCGAACCTGCGATTAAATCCGGTCATGAGCTTGCAGTTTTTTTGGCGCGCCAGCTCTGTCAGAGCCTTGGCTTGTTCATATGTATATGCAATCGGTTTATCCACATAAACATGAATGCCCGCATTCAGCAGTGATTCCACAATGGAAGGATGCGATTCGGTTGAAGTATGGACAAATGCCGCCTCGATGCCCGTTTCAATCAGTTTCTCGATCGTTGATGCTGTTTGCGATATCCGGTATTTTTCTTGTAAATGCCCAAGAACCGTTTCATTTCTCGTAGATAACACCCATTCCACTCCCTGAATTCCCATCATCACCGGCAAGTACGCTTTTCGGGCAATATCTCCTAATCCAATCACTCCTACTTTCATATCAAAATCCTCCTTTTTCCTTAATATCCTTTCTTCTATTATAACAATGATCACACAACAAGGATGATATCGGCACTAAAGTAAATTCATTGATTGGGCAACTTATTTGGGCCCAGACGCCTCTTTGGCATCTAGAGGAATTTTTTTCATACTGGAAAGATTTCATTTGAATCACAGAGCGGCATTTCCAAGCGCCCCTTCATATGAAATCGAATCCATTGAAAATGAAATGCTTCTTCTTGGGGCTAAATGTGTATTATTGACGGTCTCTTCTGAAAACGTGGAGCAAAGAATGCAAAGTAGAAACCCTCACGAATGGAGAAGCAAATCCGAAAACGAAGTTAGGAAATCAGCAGAGGAGTTTATACAAACCCAATCAGAACTACGTAAACAATCCAACTTATCGATCCTACCAACCATAGAAATAAATACGGATCAGAAGGATTGGATTGCATATGCAAACCAGATTATGGATTTTATCGGTTGATTTTTCCTTCTCATAGGCGGCCTCGGTTCATTTATAACCTTTTGAGCTTCTTGTTACAGAGAGCAGTGTTTCTTTGAAAAACAGGACTAGGATTGATCATTTTCAAACATCCAGTATTACCATGATATCCATCTGAATATAATGGGTACAAGCTCGAAGGAGCAAGTGATTTTGCTAGGATGGGAGGGAAGTTATGAGTCTTTTTCTAAGTTATGTTTTTCTGGGACTATCTTTGTCCGCCCCGGTTGGTCCCATCAATGCCGCTCAGCTCGACAAGGGTTTAAAAAAAGGCTTCTGGCATGCCTGGCTGTTCGGTTTGGGTGCTGCCTTGGCGGATATCCTGTATATGACACTTGTATATATGGGCGTCGTTCATTTTTTGAGTACGCCATTTATGCAAACCTTCCTTTGGTTTTTCGGTGCCTTCGTACTGATTTATTCCGGGATTGAAAGTATCATCAGCGCCGGCAAAGTAACGATAAGCTCAAACCGGAAAGATGATTCTCTGCTGTCAACCATGTTATCCGGTTTCCTGATGTCTTTGTCCAATCCGATGACGATTTTATTCTGGCTTGGCATCTATGGCTCTGTTCTGGTGAAGATTGCTGCAGATAGCGGTACGGGACAGCTCCTATTCAACAGTGCTGCCGTTATTTTTGGTGTTCTGATTTGGGACTTTTTCATGGCATGTATGGCGAGTACCTTCCGTAAATATTTGAGTCATCGCGCGATCACGATTATATCTGTCATCTCCGGGCTTTCCTTGATCTTTTTCGGCATTTACTTCGGCTTCAGGGCTTTCAAATTGTTATTTTCCTAACGAAACCGCTTGGGGTAAAAGCTAGGATTTTTTCGCTTCTTTCTCTGCTTTTCGCCATACAGACTGCATAAACAACAATACGACAGCAATAATCGCAATAAAACCGAGACTGATCCAAAATCCAGGACGGCTGGTTGTATGAAATAATGTTCCACTGACAGCAAGTAAAATAAGCAACATCCCTGTATATCTCTTTACTTGACCCCATACGGTCAACTCCAGGTTTCTTCCTGCTGAAATCAGAATAAAGAACCAATTATACAGCAGCATTAGTCCCGCCGCAGTCGTTAAGTATTCATAGATTTTGGCAGGCATAAGCAGAGACAACACAATTGAAGCGATCAATCCTGCAGCTGTAAGCGCCAAAGCTAACAACGGCGTTTTCCGTTTAAACCATTTGCGGGAAAACAGTTTAGGTGCATCGTGATCTTCAGACAAAGTAACAATCATCGTTGTTACGGCATAAAGTGACGCTACCATCGTTGAGAAGCCGGCAATAATAAGCACTGCATTAAATACATGGGGAACAAACGGAAGATCGTAAGAAGCTAGTGCATAAACAAACGGACTTTTCGTTGTCGGAAACTTGTTCCAAGACGCCATTGTTACTGCGGCAGCAAGCGACAATACATAGACTACCGCCAAAATCAAAATCATTACTTTTCCAGACTTCGGCGCATCTTTCGGATCTTTAAGCCTGACAGCCATCACCCCCATCACCTCTATGCCTCCAAACGCATAAAAAGCAAATATAAGGGATGACCATAGCCCAAATATGCCAGTCGGAAAAAAAGCAGACGTTGTCAAAGGAACTTCAGGTTTAGTTCCACCTTTGATCCATCCCATCAGAGCGGCTGCTGCGATAACCAGAAACATGACAATAGCAGCAATTTTAATAATCGCCAGTATATTTTCAAGCCGATCAAAGCCTTTGTTCCCTAGCCAGATAACGAATAAACCCAAAACTGCATACCCTGCTGCAAACAGCCACATCGGCACAGCCGGAAACCAAAAGCGTGAAAAAATCGCAAGCGCAGTCATCTGGCTGCCCATAATGAGCACCTCTGCACACCAATACATCCAGCCTGTTGAAAAGCCGGCCCAACGTCCATGGGCCTTTTTCGCATATGTACGAAATGATCCTTTTTGCGGATCATCGACGGTCATAGCTGACAATAGGTCAAATACGATAAACGTACAAAATGCAGCTAGCACATATGAGATTAAAACGGCCGGACCACCCAGTTTAATGCCAAAAGCTGAGCCAAGAAAGTAGCCTGTTCCGATCGTTGAGGCTACCCCCAGCAACGACAATTGCCACCATTTTAAATGTTTATCCTGTTTGACTCTTGCTTTCTTAACTGAGGCGCTGATGTTAATCCCTCCTGTATTATCCATAATTAAGCAGTCTGTTTCATTATGTACCGAATTCTATGTGCATTATCCGCCCTGTAAGCAAAAAAGGTCGAGTACGGGAGAAAACTCCCCCAACTCGACCTTGTTTTTTAACCGTCATCCCACAAATAATAAAAATTTTCTTGGGGGACAATCCCTTAATATCTTCTATAACATTTTCTTAATATCATCCTTTATCGATTCAGCCTGCGGTCCAAACACGATCTGCACAGCGCCTTGCCCCAGACGCATAACGCCGGAAGCACCTAGTTTTTTGAGCTCGGATTCCTTAACAGCTTTATCGTCCTTAACTATAAGGCGCAAACGCGTAATACAAGCATCGATGCTCGTAATGTTATCAGGTCCTCCGATATGCTCAAGAACTTTGGCCGCTTTCGATTCCGCTGATACTGGAGCCGATTTTCCGGTAGCTGGATCCACTTCTGTCTCATCCTCATCATCTTCACGCCCCGGTGTTTTTAGATTCAACTTCACGATGATGATGCGGAACAAGAAGTAGTATACCAAGCCGAATGCCAAACCAACAGGAATGAGCATCCACGCATTGGTGGATAATTTCAAGTTGACGAGAAAGTCAATCAGACCGGCCGAAAAAGCGAAACCTAAATGTACATCCAGCAAATACATGACTAAACCTGATAGACCTGTTAAAATCGCATGCACTACATACAATACAGGTGCAAGGAACATAAATGTAAATTCAAGCGGCTCTGTAATACCGGTCAAAAACGAAGCAACTGCTGAACCGATCACAAGTGAACCGACGATTTTACGTTTAGATGGCTTCGCCGTATGAACGAAGGCCAATGCTGCTGCAGGCATCGCAAACATCATAATCGGAAAGAATCCGGACATAAACATACCTGCCGTTGGATCGCCAGCAAAGAAACGGGACAAGTCACCCTGGACAACTTCGCCGGCAGCGTTTGTAAACTCACCGATTTGGAACCAGGCAATCGTGTTAAGAACGTGGTGCAGGCCAGTAGGAATTAATAATCGGTTCGCCGTACCAAATATAAATGCTCCGATTCCACCAAGCTCTACAACCCAGTTACCGAAAACGGCAATAGCAAGCTGTATTGGGTACCAGATCATGCCGACCAAGGTAGCTAAAACCATTGTAGTGACAGCCGTAATAATGGGTACAAATCTTTTACCAGCAAAAAAACCGAGCCAGTCAGGCATTCTGATATTATGGTACTTGTTATACAAATACGCAGACCATATACCTATCAAAATACCCCCGAGTACTCCCATATTGAGCTTTACATCATCCGCGATAAATGACATTTGCAATGGTATTCGGGCTAAAACACCTTCCAAAACCAAATATCCAATCAAAGCAGATAAAGCGGCAACGGCATCGCCGGCAAAACCGATGGCAACCCCGATAGCAAAAATCAATGCGAGGTTTCCAAAAATAACCGCCGCTCCGGCACCCATAAATGGTGTTACATATTGATTCAGAAATGCACCAACGGCACCAAGCGGAATATCCTTCTGATAGTCAATGAGTGCGAGTCCTTGCAAAATACCTGCCGCAGGCAATGTTGCAACCGGCAGCATCAGTGACTTACCTAGCTTTTGTAACTTAGCCAGCATGTCAATCATCCTTTCCGTTTTTAACTTTCAGAAACCGTTTACATAAGGTGTCGAGTGAATGACTTGTTGTTCATTTTTCACCCCTTTGTACCGAACCTTCTATCGCTACTCCTCCTTGTTATGGGAAGTTCATTAACATTTCAAGGCGAATGATCTCTGAATATTGTCACTTTCAAATCTTAGCCCACAAAAAAAGCCAAGAAGAATGATGACTACATAAACGTAATCACGCTCTCTTCTTGGCTCATGCCCAAATTCATGGTAACACGCCTTAAAACGTATTCATTTGATGATGCTATCTTAAATCAGTGCTTTATTCTTTGTCAATAACAAAATACACAAATCAGGAATTCAGATTGATGCTAAGCACCGAGTCTGAGCCAGCAGTCACACTGCCTGTATGTTCTTCAACAGTAGAAGCGAGCTCATCCGCATTCGTTACGATGACCGGGGTTACAATCGGATATCCGGCAGCCTTAATGGCATCAATGTCGAATTCGATCAGTGTTTGACCCGTCTTTACAACATCTCCTACATTGACATAACTGGTATAACCTTCACCCTTCAGACCTACCGTATTAATGCCAATATGAAACAGATACTGAAGTCCTGTCGCTTTCTCCTCCAGCATAACGGCATGCTTTGTTTTAATCACATGCACGACCGTTCCGTCAAATGGAGCTACCAGACGGCCCTCTGATGGTTCGATGGCAATTCCTTTCCCCATATGCCCTGCAGCAAATGCTTCATCCGGCACTTGAGACAGAGACACAGCCTGACCTGTAAGGGGGGCTTTCACCTCTACTTTGTTCACATCCTTCTTTTTTTTCCAGCGATCAAACATTAAAATTCCTCCCTAGCTTGTCTGTTTTGTTGTGTCCGTCCCCTAAACAACCGGTACAGATGCATGGCCAAGAAGCATACTTCCGCTTCTGGAATAGATCTGCCAAGATCATTTTCCATCTCTTCGGCAAGACGCTTCGCCAGTTCATATTCACTCGTAAATTTAGCTTTGATCTGTTCTGCAAACGGATTGTCAATATTGGCGGATTGTTTGAGAATCCGATCCACGGAAAACCGTAAATGCATGAGCAGCCGAACATGGTCCATACTGCCATTCTTGAATTTCATATCACGCTCACTCTCGATGATATGAACGAGTCGCCCCACCATATTGGAGGCCTTTACGAGCTGCCCGACAGGAACATGACTTACAGCTGAATACACATGATACGTTAAAAAACCAACCTCATCTTCTGGAACCTGTATATTAAAAGTCCGACTGATCATTTCTGCGGCATTCGAAGCGATTTTATATTCTTTCGGAAAACTGATTTTTGTTTCTTCCAGAAACGGATTGATAATATCCATTCCTTTCCGGATGCGGTAAATCGTAAACTGAATATGGCTAGGCAGCGCAAGGTATACTTTGTCATTTAATTTACCCGGGAATTCTGTGGTGATACTGTTCAAGATTTCATCAGTAATTTCGAGGACCTTGGGATCAAAGTCTTCCAACAGATGGTGATACTGACTCCACTGTTCTCGATCTTCCAGCTTAAACAGCTTCTCGATGCGGGGATCATCCGAAATGATCGTGTCACCAATCTTTGTTCCGAATCCGATTCCTTTGCCTAATATAACGTACTCTATCTCTTTTTTGGCGCCTTGAACCATTACGACATTGTTGCCGATAACCCGGATGACCTTAAACGTTTCCGCCCCGCTCATGCGCATCCCCCTTTCTTATTAAGCTTTTAAACCGATTCTCGTTAGAAGGATTCATAAATAATAGAAAAGCCAAGAAAAGACCTTTTCTTAAAAAGGCTTTTCTTGGCTCATGCCCGTAAACGGTAACACGCCACACTGTGTGGATGATATAACCATCATAATGCAAAACAGTTATACCGTCAACTTGCTGTCGAACCAATTAATATTTTGTCTACACTTAGCGTGTTACACCGAAAATATTACATTCATCTGTCTATTAGTGAGATGTTTTCTCGATTGTAGCCGCCACTTCCGGTACAAGAAACAAGTTTCCACTATGATCTTTACCTGTATTCATCGGCAAGTAGAGTGTAAACCTGCTTCCTGCTCCTTCTTGACTCTCCACAGTGATATGTCCGCCTAATAATTTTGACAATTGCAAGGAAATCGATAGTCCAAGACCAGTACCGCCAAACTTGCGTGCTGTAGCGCCGTCTCCTTGACGAAAGGCTTCAAAGATAGATTTCATATTTTCATCTGATATTCCTATCCCTGTATCTTCTACCGTAAAGGCAATCAGACCGTTATCTGAGGAATAATTATCCGTATTCAAAGATTGTACGATTCCGATCGAAAGCTTTACTTTACCTTCATCGGTAAATTTTATAGCGTTAGACAGCAGATTACGTAATATTTGATGCAGCCTCATGCTATCGCTGTATATAACATGAGGAATATTGGAATCCATCTCAATTTCAAGGGAAAGATGCTTATTCTCCGCCATTTTTTCAAAATACCCCCGCATCACTTCCGGAAGCTCAGTCAGATTCACCCAATCCATTTCAATTACCATTTTCCCTGCTTCAACTTTAGACAGGTCCAATATATCATTGATCAAGCTTAGAAGCTCGCTACCTGATTTATAAATGATGGAGGCATAATTTTGCTCTTCCTCTGTCAAATGTCCCTCCTGATTTTCTGATAAAATCTGGGATAAAATCAACATACTGTTTAACGGTGTGCGAAGCTCATGTGACATATTGGCCAGAAATTGTGATTTATACGTCGAGCTTTGCTCAACCTGCTCTGCATATTTTTCCAATTCCTTCGCTGCCTGTTCTGCGGCATCTTTTTGCGCTTCCAGCTGTTCATTTAATATCTTCGCTTCAGACGCATGCATTTGAAGCTCTACAGTCTGGGATTGAAGTTCCTCTGTCTGGACCTGTAATTCTTCATTTAAAGCCTGAGCTTCCCGGTATAACTGCTGGATCTCCATCTTGTTCAGCATTGAATTCATCGCAGCGCCAAGCACTTGAAGAAGCTGGTCCAGCAGCTGCCTTGACTCTTGATTCATCGGTTTGAACATCGCCAATTCAATGACACCCAGCACATGATCCTCAAACATAATCGGCGCTACCAGCAAGCTGGAAGGCTCCGAATCACCCAGACCAGACTCGATACGTACATAATTCGGGGGAATATCATCAATATATATAAATCGTTTTTCGAGCATACACTGCCCTACAAGACCCTCCCCGGGAGCAAATCGGTCGCGAACCTTGTCCCAAGGCTCACCGTCCGGGTCAGCAAAGGCAGCTGCTTTTACCAACTCCGTATCATTTCGATTAATAAACAGCGCAGCATACGGAACATTCAGAGCACCGGCAACTTTATAAATAAAGAACCGTGCCAATGTATCCAGCCGATCCGCACTCTGAAGCAGTGCAGACATAATCGTAACCTGATCTTTGATCCATGCGTGACGGCTAACATTGTCCAGTAATTTATTCGTATTTTCAGCCAGATCGAGCACTTCATCACGGGTGTTCACTTTGATTCGCTGACTAAGACTGTCACCATCCGCCACTCCGTCAGCTATATCGGAAATCATCTCTGTGACCTGGCGAATAGGTTTGACAATGCTTTTGGATATAACAAAAGCAGAAAGAATCGTAACGAATGCGACGGCTGCCCATAGTAAGTACATGCTGATCAGCAGGTTATCGTTGCTATTCTTGATGGCATCAATACGCTCAGCGGTCAATTGTCTTTCCGTATTGCGAAACTCGGTAAACTGGCTGCGAATCATTTGCATCGCCGGCTGCCCGGGATCATCAATAAAAAAATGCAGCGCTTCTTCATCCTGCCCTGCCCGCTTCAATCGAACCGCCGGCTGCCCGGCAACCTCGATCCATTTATTAATGTTTTCTTTAATGTTAGCCAGATTAGCTAACTGAGTCTCACTATCGGAAATCAACTGCTGTAATTTATTATAATTCATCTCCCATTGGGATAAAGCCAGTTTAAATGGTTCCAGATAGGCCGGATCTCCGGTAATGACAAAACCGCGCTGTCCCGTCTCGAGCTCAAGCATATTTTTTTCAATTTCATGGGTTAGATTGTGAACTTCAATATCACGCTGTTCGATAAAATCCGCTTCCTGCTGGAGAGAATTTATTCGACCAGAAACAATCAACAGAAAAAGACCAAGACATACTAATACAAGCACGTACCCAAAAATAATCTTGGTACGAATTTTTATTTTCAGGCTGTTAGCCAAACTGCCAACCTCCCTATTTCTTCAATTCTTATATACCCATATAGTAATTGTTATAATTTTGGTTTACAAGGTAAAATATACCCTCTCTATTTCGTGACTTTGGACACAGGTCCATACATCATAAGGCCAAGATAATCAAAAAAATCAACTTCAGCATCCATATAAGAAAACCACGATTCACCTTATTAATAAGGCAAGTCGTGGTTTTTATGTAAATACAATTCTATTAAAAACTAATCAATGAAAAACTGCTGCTCCGGTCGAATTCTTTTCTTAAGCAACGCAAGATCGGCCTCCAGCTTAAGGACGACTTCTTCAATTGCTTTCGGATCAATTCCCGGGCGTTCCGGTTCGGGCCTTACCCCGGCTTTCAAATCACGAATCATGATCTGCTGTTCCTGCCACTTATCCATCAAATCCGAGATGGTAGCATAGAAACGTTCGTAATCCTTTATCACATCGTCCAAGAACGAGTCAACTTCTTCCGCATCATAGCCCCGCAATTTATTCGAGAACTCTTTTTCATGGATAGACAGAGCGTCCAGTTGAATGCCCAGTTGTCGGAAAAGTTTCTTTTGTTTATCCAATCGGCGTTTCATGTGTTCATCCATTGTCGTATACCTCCAAATATTGGTGCATCACCTTATTTTCGGTCCTGCCCCTTCTTTTTTTATATCATATTCAGAAGCCTTATAAAACCATTTCGCGCTTTTTTGGAGGAAGTTCCAAAAACCTTTGAAACCCTTGCAAAATCTGATTTTGATTGCATACATCCACTTTGGGGTAAGGGGATTAAAGATGGTGCAACTAATCAGATGTGTGAAGGAGTGTATTCATATGAAGCATTTGAGTGATCGCCAGCTGCAAACGCTCAAACGCAGTTTAATCACCGAGAAGAAACAGCTTGAACCGTATGATGAAGAAAAACCGCAATTATCTGATTCCCTGAGCGATTCCACAGGAGAAATCAGCACTGCTGACAATCACCCGGCGGATATCGGTACCGAAACGTTCGAACGCGGGCGTGATATAGCTATCAACGAAACATTAAGCGATGTACTGATACAAATCCGCGATTCCTTACAACGTATGGAGGATGGAACTTACGGCATTTGTGATACGTGCGGCACTGAAATTCCATACGAGCGTTTGGCAGCACTCCCCTATACAATCTACTGCATTGAGCATGCCCCTGATCGGCAACTAACGGATGAGAGGTCTGATCAAGGAGAATATTATAACACCTTGACCAAGCAGCCGACAGCAGACAAATGGCCGTTTTCATAACGTCGGGGCCTAAAAAGGACCACTGAAAGTATGAAGCTGCAACATCTTAAGCTGTTATCTGGATTGGCGGATAAAGAAAATAGAGTGAAAGGGTGCGCAGGATCAAATCACCTTGGGCACCCTCTTTTTTATGAAGCCGATTCCTCCCGAATATTCGTGGTAAAGAATTTTCTCGCACATCTGTATTATACCCTGGAAAAATTCATTTTCCTCTTCCTCTGTTGTCATATAGAGTTTATTAGATCAAAAGATCAACCAATGACAACCCTTGCAGATGTTCGGGCCGATTCACGACAAGCGTCTATCACCCTCATATTATAAATGGAGTCTTCCGGATCAAAGGGAAGAGGAGTTCCATCGAGTATAGCCGCGGCCAAGGCATCAGCCTGAAGTGCAAAGTGATTATGAGCTCCAAGCTTTTCTTCCCGAGTTCCTTTTGGCGTGTGTATCCATATTTGAGCCTGATCCTCCATCCGTTCCCAGCCGAATGCAGAAGGCAGCTCAATCCTTCCTTCCGTTCCTGAAATCTCCAGGCAGCACCGCGAATATGCCCACATCCCACATTCAAAAGTTAGCGCAAGGCCATGATCAAACTCCAACAGACCATGCGTCATCATGTCCACTCCATCATGTTCTTCTGAATAAAATGCATGTGCCGTCACAGCCCTGGGCTCCATTTGATATATCATCCGAGCCGCAGAAATCGGATAGCAGCCGACATCATAGATCGATCCTCCCCCCATTTCTCTGCTGTATCTTACGTTTTCCTTATCCGCAGCATTGTTGAAAGTAAAGCTGCCGTGTATGCTTCGGATTTCTCCAATTTCCCCACGTTCGATAAGCTCGCGAACCCGTGCATGTTTTGGGTGGTAACGATACATAAACGCCTCAGCAAAAACAACTTTATGTTCCCTGGCAGCATCGACCATTTGACGCACTTCAATTTCATTTAGAGCGGCAGGCTTCTCGCATAACACATGTTTTCCAGCCTTCATCGCCTTGATCGACCATGGCTTGTGCAAATGATTAGGAAGCGGTATATAAACTGCATCAACATCAGGATCATCGAGCAATTGCTCATAGGAACCGTAATAGACTGGAATGTCAAACCGCTTGGCAACGTCCTCGGCCTTTTTCTGATCTCGACTGGCAATGGCGGCTACCTCACAGCGTTCTGATTTTAGTATACCGGGTATCATGGAATTTCTGGCGATTCTTGCTGTACTCATAATACCAAAGCGCAGTTTTTTTGCCATGAAGTGATTCCTCCTTTTCCTTAATAGTTATCTATTACCGCTTTATTCAATATAGCTAAACACCGATCGAGATCATTTTTCACTTGTTTCTTATAAAGCTTTGCTTTTTCAACACCATCATCGGTAAAATGATACAGAACAATTTCCTGGAAATCGACTTTCGGGTCATTGCCTTTCAGCTGTTTCGTTCGATAAAAGACCCCTTCCTGCACCAGCTCATGAAGCGCCCGGTAAATCTCGCTTTGCGGCGGAGAATAACCGTACTTTTTAAACTCCTGCCGCATTTCTTCCAGCATCTGATACCCATACCCCCGCTGCTGCTCCACCATCGTTATAAGATATAATTTAATAAATGCCCTTTGAGCGATCATAAAAGCCATCCTGCCGCCTCCTTTACGCTTTTGTACCATTATAAACCACCATTTCCCACTTTGCACAATAGGACTCAAACTGCTCCTTTTTACGAATTGTTATATACGAAATAAGAATGCGTAACAGAAATGATGACGAAGTGCACGGTAAAATATTCACCTATTATGAATTTTTTATATATTGAAATATTATTATGTAATTAGTGGGAAGCATCGCGGCATGAAAATCTGTTCACCTACAAAAATAGGCCAACCAGAAAATTCACTGGTTGACCTAATCATACGAAAATCCGCCTATCAGGCAGCTTTCCTATGATTCATAAAGTCTAAATCATGTAATTACATTTTCGCCGAGGTGTCAAGCTTTCGCTCAACTCCTGCATGCTTCCGTCTTTTTGTAACCGGCACTCCCGCCAACCATTTCCCTGAGGGTATCAGCGCAAACAAACGCGCACCCAAGTAGGCAAGCACAGCGCTAATCACCCACGAAGAAAAAATCCGAACTGCAGAGGGCATGGAGATCATGAAGCTTTCATCAAATATATAGCTGATGCGCAAAGTCAGTAAATGCATCAGATAAGCTCCAAAAGAATACATCCCTACACTCGACAGCACAGCATTGACTTTTCTGCCAGCTCTTTTGCATATCCAGCTTGCCAAATCATACATCGACAGTATAGAACTGATGAGAAACAGCGCCATCTCCGGTCTTAACAATGATAGGGAGTAAAATGTAATAAGCTCTCCTTCTGCCAAACGTATCTCATGAATTCCTTGCATCAGAAGAAAGCCAAACATAAATGCAAAGACGGTCCAATACATAAATCTGGCCTTATGAATCCACTTGGACCACATCTCCGGATTCATTCCAGCCGTAGCCCCCAGTATAAAATAAAAGAAAAAATTCAATGCGTTTCGATCGGCATAGGTCGTAAACAATTCACTTATAACCGGAATGTTGAACCTTCCTACATAGCTTCCTATATCAGAGATATAAGCTGTCATAACGATAAACAACATACCGGTTACAGCAAGTAGCACTATATTGATACGATGTGTAAAGCGGCTGGATATACCGCGTATGATAAAACGGTAAATCGGATATAACAGGTAGAACTGGAACAGCATGATCATATACCATAGATGTGAACTTGCCTTTCCTGTCACGAGCATTTCCCCGAGCGTTGACCACCCTTCCAGATCACGTAAGTAAAGAGTTCCATCCACCGCCATATGAATGACCGTCCAGACAACAAACGGGATATAAATATAAATGATGCGTTTTTTAACAAATTGTCCGTATTGAAGCTGTCCTGAATCATTATAGAACAGCACCATGCCCGTTATAAAAATAAAAGCAGGAACAGCGAACTTTGAAGCGATCAGCAGCACAGCCATCAAAATGCCGTCCCGCTCCGTCATTCCTTCAGCCACCGAATAATGAGCAATCGAATGTTGCAACACGACGGCCAGAAAAGCCATTCCGCGCAGACGTTCAATTTCCAGTATTCTCTCTTTCCGCATATGTTCTCTCCCCGCTGCTAGTAAATTGCTACTTCATTATAAATGAAAGAAACATAGGAACGGATTGTAAAATTGATTCCATATTTACCGTTTTTTACTTTACTTACAGCAAGAAGTCCGGCTCCTTGACTAAGAGCCGGACCAACTGTTATCAGCTTATGAACCGCTGTATCCTATTACAAACTCGTTCCGCGTGGCGGAAGTCCACCATCTTCCCCATAGGTTTCATATCGGTCTGCATTCAACGAACGATTTGTACGGAAAGCATGATAAATATCGCTATCATATCGGCCAGCATCAACCAGAACGAGTATACGCCCCTGATCGACATAGGTCTCATATTCCTTAGCTTCATCCTCCGGAATGCCGAGCCCGATCAATCCTCCAACCAATCCACCTGCCCCTGCTCCTACAGCAGCTCCGGCAAGCGTAGCAGCGATAGGGCCTGCTGCCAGAACAGGTCCAATTCCCGGGATGGCTAACGCGCCGATACCAGCCATCAGACCAGCCACTCCGCCAAGCACACCACCCGTAGCAGCACCTGTTGCTACCCCTTCCGGCGCTTTCGTTCCGGTCTCTTCCGTGACGGCTTCAACATCTCGATTATCCTTGGCAATAATGGAGATGGCATCCGTAGGGACACCCCGGTCTTGTATTTGCTCAATAGCTTTAGCGGCCTCCTGCTCTGTTTCAAACACACCAACGATCTTCTTTTCCATCATAAATACCTCCTGCCATTTAGGATATCCATCATTACCCGATTGGCAGGAGGTCAAAACGTCATATGATTACATCTTTGCTCTTGTGCGGCTTGTCGGTATGGCCTGAAGCGGATCGTCTGGCCAATAATGCTTTGGGTAACGTCCTTTCAAATCTTTTTTCACTTCAAAATAACCATTGTTCCAAAAGCTGGATAAATCCGAGGTCACCTGAACCGGCCTGTGAGCAGGCGATAGCAGATGGATCGTTAATGGAATTTTTCCACCTGCAAGACGAGGTGTTTCAGCCAATCCAAACATCTCCTGCAGTCGAACTGCCAAAAACGGATATTGTGGGTTCGAATAATCTACAGGGATGGAAGATCCGCTCGGCACTTTAATATGTGTCGGCGCTTCCTTGCGAAGTAGCTGACGCTGCTCCCATGTTAAAAGATTCTCAAGAATTACGGCGGTCTTCAAGCGCTGCAACTCCTGACGGCTTCGAGCGCCCTCCAAATACGGCTCCAGCCATTCCTCAAGTGTGTCCAGCAGCGCTTCATCCGAAACATCCGGCCAATCCGCGTTATATCGCTTCATAAATGCCATTCGCTGTCTCAACTGCACCGCCTGCTTGTTCCATGACAGCAGCGATAGACCTTCTTGCCGAATCCCTTCCACTACGGCTGCTGAAACCTCCTCAATCAGCGGCTGGGCATAAACCTGCTCTTTGATTGTAATGGCTCCAAGCGTTCTCTTCATTCGTGCACGAACCCCGCCAGCCGAGGAATCCCATGTCACTTCTTTGACGTCAAGGATATCCTCTCCATGATACAGTTCAATCAAGTCCGCTTCTAATGAGGCAGCCAAATGTATGCTGCCCTCCGTCCCTTTATCGTCTACCGAAGCGACAACAATATATTTCTTTCGGCTTAAATGCTGAACCGATTTCAAAGCAGCGCCCCGTCCATTACGGAGCAAGAAGCTTCCATCTCCCCGGTTTTTAGCGATTCTATCGGGGTAAGCAAAGGAAAGCAAAAGACCGCACAAAGAGACGTCTAATGAACGTTCACCCTTTAATTGCAGATGTTGGGACAAATTACGTATTTCCTGAAACAGCCGCTTCATCAAACCTTCCGATCCGTTTATTGAAGCCGAAGCAGTGATCTGCCCCTGCTCCATGTGCAAAAGCCGTTCAATCCTCGATTGGATATCACTGTCAGCAGCCGCTTCTGAAGCGCTAAAAAGGTCTCGCTCTTGCAGCAAAACAGCAAGCCTACAGGCCAATTCACCTTGTCCAAGCTGTTTGCCCATAAGGAGCATATGAGAAAGTCTAGGGTGTATTCCAAGCTCCGCCATCTGCCGGCCGTGAGGGAGAACTGCTCCATCAGCGTCAAGTGCCCCCAGCTGCTGAAGAGAATCTCTCCCTTGCTGAAAAGCAGCTGACGGCGGTACATCCAGCCACGACAGCTCCGCGGGATCCTTCTCTCCCCATACAGCCAGCTCCAGAGCCAGCGGGGTGAGATCAGATTGCCGAATAGCCGGGATGTTGCTTTCAGGCAAATGACGATGCTCCTGCTCACTCCAAACCCGGTAGCATTTCCCGGGTCCAAGCCTGCCTGCTCGTCCGCGGCGTTGATCAGCCGACGCCTTTGACACTCGCCTTGTAACCAGCTGCGGCAAGCCTGTTCTCGGTGAAACGACTTCGGTTCTCATCCAACCGCTGTCTACAACGACGCGGATACCTTCTAAGGTGAGACTGCTTTCTGCAATGGAAGTGGACAATACAATCTTCCGGCGTCCTTCACGATCAGGCTGTATCGCTTCATCCTGCTTGTCCGTAGACAGCTGGCCAAATAGTTCACGTACAACGATATTTTGAGGCAAATCGATACTTCCAAGCTCTCGAGCTGTACGGCGAATCTCACGTATCCCGGGCAAAAAAACGAGAATATCGCCATCGCTTTCCAAAAGTGCCCGAGAAATAACCGCTGCTACCCCCTGCTCCATTCGCTGTGACGCAGAAATAGGCACATGTACTGTTTCGACAGGATAACTTCTACCCGCACAGTGAATTACCGAAGCATCGCCAAGCAGAGCGGCTACAGGTTCAGCTTCCAATGTAGCTGACATCACCAGCAATTTTAAATCCGGACGAAATACGGACTGTGTCTCGAGCGCCAATGCAAGGCCGGTATCCGCATGAAGATTACGCTCATGAAACTCATCAAAAATGATCATGCCGATATCGGGCAGCTCCGGATCGCTCTGTAGCATCCGGGTAAGGATACCTTCGGTCACAACCTCAATCCTCGTCTCCGAACTTACACGACTGTCCATACGCACACGATATCCTACGGTCTTTCCTACCGCTTCACCTAGTAATGAAGCCATGTATGAAGCGGCGGACCGCGCTGCAAGCCTTCGCGGCTCAAGCATAATGATCTTTTTTCCGCTTAACCATGGTTCGTTCAGAAATGCAAGCGGTGTTTGAGTCGTTTTCCCCGCACCCGGCTCAGCAATCAGAACAGCGGAAGCCTGTTTTTTAAAACTGTCTTTAAGTTGTGGTAGTACCTTAAAAATGGGAAGCTCATTTCTATTCATCGTTCTGTTCCTGACCTTTACATTTTGCAAGATAATCTTGCTGTTTCTTTCGGTATCGTTTTTGAATCTATCATCGATCCATTATTTTTGTGTTAGCCGCTCCTTGATCTGTGCTTCATATTGGAGAAAGGCTCCGCTAGTTCCGAGTCCCCGCTGCTCCATCAACATTTGCAGGCGCAGGCTTTTCTCGTTAAGCTGCTTCCTGTGCTTCTCTTTCTCCGCTTCACTGCTGCAGGCGTGTAAAAGATCATGAAGCCGTACACACTCCTTGCGCAGGCTGACCTCCTCCGGCACGAAGCCGGCATTTTTCAATATGCGATAAGACATTCGGAGGTCCTCCGGAACATGGGACAGATCATCCACAGGCAGCGGCTTGCCTCTATATGCTGTATTGTTAAGTTCACCGTTTCGGATGGCTTCCTCAATTTTTTGTTCGGCCAACCGGGAAAACATACTCATGGCTGAAGCCTCCATTTCATTTTATAACTATTTTACTATCATAAATGATTGGAGCATGAAAAGAAATAAGAGCCATTTTTCCAGTTTTAAAAAAAGAAGAAACCGCAATATCTGCAGCTTCCTCTTTATAAACACAACCGTATTTGCATCCTTAAGCTTAGTGAAGAAGGGATTCAGCCCCATCGATGAAAATTTGAGAACCGGTAATATGCTTGGATTCATCCGAAGCAAGAAACGCTACCAAATTGGCAACGTCCTCCGCTTGGCCCGGTCCTTCTGCAAGTGGCTGCCCTCCTTTCGGGAACTCAATCGGAATGACGATATCTTCAAGGTCTCCTTGTTTTTTAGTGCTCTGATCAATATTCGTTGAAATGGCGCCGGGACATATGACGTTCACGCGGATTTTGAACCTCGCAAGCTCCAGGGCTGCCATCTTGGCAAATGCGACTTGGCCAGCCTTTGTCGTACTATAGGCGATCATGCCAAAGCCTGTAAACACGCGTGTCCCATTTACGGAGCTCGTAATGATAATGCTGCCTTGTCCTCTTTTTTTCAAATGAGGCACCGCATATTTAACTGTCAAAAAAGTACCGCTCAGGTTGATGTTAAGCGTCTTTTGCCAGTCCTCCAACTTCATCTCCTCAATCGGAGCCAAAACTCCATTAATCCCCGCATTCGCAAACACAATGTCGATGCCCCCGAAAATTTCTACCGATTCAAGGACCGCTTTTTCTACACGCCCCGGGTCTGATGTATCCACATCGAATGAACGTGCACAGCCTTCACGAATCGCATTCAGTTCCCGCTCGACGTCATTTGTCCGATCATTCATTAGATCAAACAAGGCAACATTTGCGCCTTCTTTTGCAAGCTTAACCGCCGCCGCTTTACCAATGCCGGAGCCGGCTCCCGTAATGATTGCTGTTTTCCCCTGAAATCGGGCATCTTTGTTATTCATCATACCCATCTCCTTTTTTACGCAGGCAATGTGATCCTATCTGTCACAAGATTACCCAAAAGACGGGGGTTTATAAGCGGGTAGTGTAATTTTTTATTGAACACGGCAAGGCTTTAAAAATCTTTACGACGGAATATAGCTACAGAAAGATGAAATGAAGGAACGAGGAATATCCCTATCAGAGCGATCGTAAAAACATACCCAGCTCCCGAATTCAAGAACAGCTCCATTCGTCTAAACACTTCGATATCTGATGTAAATATCCCCATAGTCGCCCCGAGAATAATCAGCCATGAGAAACTAAGAAGAAGATGCCCTCCTTTAGGCCCCACCCAATAATAAAGCGGGTAGTACACGGCCATAAATATACTGAGTGTAAGGAAAGTAAGAATAACGTTCTGCATCTCAGGATCGGTACCGCGTATATAAGAACCTCCTAAATAAAATAGAGCGGCTAGAGCCATACCAACCATCATGTAAAACCCGGAAGACACATATTTGCCAAATACCATTCCTATTCGAGAGAGAGGCAGGCTGCCCAAATACTTATGAAACGGTCTAAGATCGGAATTGGACACGAAAATGATCATGGTCGCAGGAACGATCGTTAACAGAAAGTTGCTGCTATCGAGCGTCGAATAGATCAATAAATACAGCAGAAAAAACCATTTATATTTTCGAATCACCATCCAGTCTTTACGTATAAATAGCTTCAGATTGCCCAAATCTTCTCTCTCCTTTCGATGTAAAATACATAATATCCTCAAGGGTAGGCCGCTCATAAAACACACTGTCTCCAAATAAAGCAACCGCTCGACTTCTGTCCGAAGAAAGTCCTTCAAACCCGTGATCGGACTCTCGAATACCAACTAACTCCTGCCTGATATCCGCATCCAAAAGTTCTGGATTTCCTTTTACAACAACATAACGATCGATGATCTCATCCTTTATATCGCTAAATACGACACGGCCACGGTTAATAAATGTTACATAATCCGCAATACGATCCAGATCATCCGTGTTATGAGTTGAAAAAAGAATACTCCGGCTCTCGTCCAAAATATATTCATTAAACAGGTCAAGAAGATCTCTTCTGAATACAGGGTCCAGGCCCGCTGTAGGCTCATCCAATATCAATATTTGCGGTTTTCTTGCCATAGCCAAAGCGATGGCGAACTTCATCTTCATCCCTTTTGAACAATCCCTCATTTTCTGATTGCCTGAGAGCTGGAACACTTCCATCATTTGACGTAAATGCTCAGTATTCCATGTCTTGTAGAACGGCGCTGTCATCTTAATAATTTCATTTAGGGTTAAAAAATCATAAAAAATGTTCTCATCCGAAACATAACCGATCGTTTCCTTAAAAGATCCTTCGTCAGATATATAACGCTGTCCGTTCCGTTTTATTTCACCTTGATCCGGTATAACCATGCCCATGATCATCTTGATGATCGTGCTCTTGCCTGCTCCATTCGGTCCAATCAAGCCAGTAATATAGCCTTTAGGCACAACCATTGAAACATCTTTCAACTGAAAATGACCATAGTCTTTGTTTATTCCTTGCAGCTCGATTGCCGGATTCATAGCGATGTCCTTTTCAACAGCCATACTTATGACTCCTCCCGGTCCAGTAATTTGATCATTTCGATCAGCTCGTTCACATCCAGAGGAATATTTCGGCATTCCTCCAGCAGTTCTCTTACTTTATCCTCTACCCAGCGCAGCCTTTGCTCCCGGATCATTTCCATGTTGGAGCCTGATACAAAAGAACCCCTCCCCACTATCGAATCAATCAACCCCTGATTCTCAAGCTCGTTGTATGCTCGCTTTGTTGTAATAACACTAATTCCCAGATTTCTGGCTAATTGGCGAATCGATGGAAGCGGGTCCCCTGGCTTCAACATCCCCTGCATAATGCACTGCCTGATCTGCTTTTCAATCTGCACATAAATCGGCTCGCCGCTTGAATGAGACAAAATAATATTCAAATGAATGGTTTTCACCGCCTTCAAGATTAAGTACTTCCATATCATTAATTCAAAGTGTATATAATAATTTAACGGTGTATATATACACTATATACACTAGTTTTGTTTGTGTCAACGCAAAAAACCAGACCCTTCAGGCCTGGCTTTAAATAAAATATAGTCTTTTCACCACATAATCTCCAGAAAAGAGGCATCATCCTCAAGTCCGCCCGTATGCAGCGCGTTCATTAGTACTTGCACTTGCTCATCCGGAACCCATTCGCTGATCGGGTCCAGATCATTCAATCCATCGCTGTACATCAATAATCGGTATCCAGAAGATTCATCCAGCTTGCGTTCATACACATGCGGTTTACCGCCAACTGGCCCGCTGCGCGTAGACCATCGTTCTGATGTCTTGAATCGATCCCCAAGACACGGTGTCAGCTCCATATGCTCTTCAAACAACCGTAACCTTGAATCTCCTTGCCAAGCAAGCCACAGCTTTCCTTTTCGCTGAAAACGGGACGGTTTCTCGATTCGCCCACATATGTACATCGCTTCACTGCCAAGCCGCTGCTTCTCCTGCAGCACTTCCTTTAGCAGCTGTGGCGTACTGTCTTTCATCTCATAAAAATCAGATTCTTTAGCCGAAGCGGTCGTTAATTCATGCAGTTTTCGTTCAAGCTGATTCTGTGAAAGCTCACTGCCGCTTCGAAGCCATGCCAGCAGACCTCGACCTAAAAAAGAAGATGCAAAATCTCCTCTATAGCTTAAACCAACTCCATCACAAAGAACAAAGCTGCATACTCCGCCATCGATGGCAAATGCCATATAATCCTGGCCTTTCTCTGAGAGCATGACCGTTTCCGCAGCTCTCCCGTATGCATATCGGCAGCTAAAATCCTGCTTAATGCTGGACACGGGCTGTTCTCCCGACTGCTTGCACTCATAATAATACGAATTCTGTAATTTCAATCGACCACCTGTTCTTGTGTTTTGACTAGCACTGGAAGACTTCATAGGCTCTACCTGACCGGTGTCGCTGCTGACATCTGAAAGCCGATGGAGACCAGCTCTGCACATGTTCCAGGAAGCATCATGAGTGCGCCGGGACTTAATTGATAATCAGCTTCCACCAGCATTTCACGATAACTCTCCGGGAGTATAGATGTCATCTTTTTTAATTTTCTGGCATGCTCATCCTCCAGCGTTGTGTCCGGCAATATCCCTTTCCAGCGTCTCGGTTCAGTCACGGGCTCGCTCATCAGATGATCTGAGATAAAAATATTTTCGACTAGCACATTTCCGTCCGGCACACTCATGCTCATAATACGCCGGGCGATCGGCTCAGGATCTTCACCTGTAGATACGCCGTCTGTCATATGGCAGACGAGCGGTGCCGGGCAATCTTGCATATTCGGGATTTCTTTCTGCAGTATTCTCTCCGCTTGAAGAAACGCTTTCGCAGAGTCCGAAAAACGTTTTGGAGTCAGGTCCGGCAAGGAGCCGATCGCTGCGATCTCATCAATGCCTTTAATTCCGTTCAACAGATCGTACACATCATCACTATAAGCAAGCAAAGCTATTCTGTAACGAGGCGTAAGACGATTTCCCTTCGTTGAGCGGAACACCATCTGCCGAATCGCCAAGGACAAAGCATCATATACGATATCAATCCGTCTTCGTCCTTCCATCAGCATATTCATTGAGGCACTGATATCAATCAAATATATTATAAGCGCTGGCGTGCGCTGCGATGCTTGTATCTTGTAGTTCACGTAGAACACCCCTGCATTTTTGATATGTCATAATTTTGGCATCCAAAAATTGTTGTCGTTAATAAAATGTTTAGCATTGTTCAAACGAGCTTGCATACTGCCTACCGTATTGTAATAACCCGCGTCTTTTTGATACATACTGACAAATTCGCGCGCATAATTTTCAGCTCTGTCCTTATTGCCTGCAACCTGAGCATTATAAGCCCTGTTGTACATTGCAATCAGCTCTACAACCGCTTGGGAACGCTGCTTTTTTAACCGCTCTGCCTTTTCTGCCTTGGCTTTGGCCTGAGCTTGAGCTTTGCGAGCCTTTTCTTTATTGGCAGCAGCCGCCTTTTCTGCAGCTGTTCTTGCGGCAGCCGCAGCCTCAGCATCGGCCTGACGCTTCTTCTTTTCTGCCTCAGCCTCAGCTACATTTGCTTCAGTCTTTGCTTGTTTGTCGTTTTCTTCCTGCAGAAGCTTCTTCTTCTTTTTCTCTTCCAACTGTGCGAGATACGCTTCGTACTTCGCCTGTTTGTCATATTTCTCCTGGAACTTAGCCTTTTCTGCAGCTTGCTTCGACTTTTTCTCCTTTTCAGCCGCCAGCGCAGCTTCAGCCTTCTTGCGTTCAGCTTCTTTCTTCGCTTCTTCTTCCTGACGTCTGGCTTCTTCGGCCTTCTGTTTCTCTGCCTCCCGCTGCTTACGTTCTGCCTCAGCTTCTTCGGCTTCCCTAGCAGCAGCTAATTGAGCTTCTTTTTGCTTGGATTCGGCCTTGTCCGCCAAAATACTGTTTACAGTAAAAGCGGAACCTGCCAGAATAACAACAGCCGCAGCGGCAGAAAGCATGAACTTCCTGGAGCGAATAAGTGCTCGCCAGCCTTGGTCACCCGGATCAGGCAGGTTCAGTTGCTGCTCAAGCCCTTGAATCGCCGATGCCAGTTCGACCTCAAGCGGACTGTCTTTTTTCACAAAATGGTATGCCGATCGGAAAATTTCCAGCGCTCCTTGAAGGTTGCCTGCATTCTCTAAATCACGTGCCTGATGAAAGAGACGATCCACAACATCGTCATTGACTTCCCCGTTCCCCGGGATGATTCCAAGCGATTCATGATCAAGCACAGAGGCATCGCCTGGTTCAGAAGACTGCTTCCCATCTTCTTCATCAGCAGAAGAGGCGGCAGCGACTGCATCTTCAGCAGTCTCTTCAACAACCTCTTCCTCAGACACCGCTGACAATGCAACTAACCATTCTCCAAAGGTCGGACAACTGCTCAGGTCCTGGCTGTCCCATGCACGGGTGAACAAATCTGAAATACCCGCACCCCAGCGCTGTCCCAGAGATTTCTTTAACAAGAAATACCGCTCACACGGAGTCTGCATTTCATGCTGGTCAAAATAGCTTTCACCCCATGATTTCCCGACGACCGTCTGATCGCTCCATCCCAGCATTTCAGCTATGATAATGGCCCCTGCAAATCGGTCGGCATAAGCACTCCATAATCCGCTGTGCACCGTACGATGTGCAGCGTAACCGGGCGATCCCGCAAGCAGTACATCGGGCCGATCCATCTTGGGACTATAAATCTGCTCAACATCTACGAGTTCGACAGCTGCAGAGCCCTCGGGTAGCTTCACTTCCGAAAAAAACGGAAGCATGACGTTTGGCGCAGACAAGTCGCAATGTGCCAAACCGCGCTGCTCCATACTTGAACCAATGGCAGCCAGCGCCTTTGCCAACATAAGTGCCTCACCCCGGCCAAGGGTACGCTGGTCACTGATTACATCGAACCATGTAATTCCATGTATCCATGGCATAATTACGGCATACAGCAAGTCCGGGTAATCCGCAATCAAATCTCCGTTTCTTTCGGGAGTGAGCACATCGCGGCTGCATACCTGCAAACCGGGGATTTCCCGGTAATTAGCCATATGCTCCGACTGATATACCATCGCTGGAATTCTGAATTTAGGGAAGAATACCTTAAGAGCTTTCGCCTCGTGTAATTCCCCATTCACGGGCAATAATTGATAAACGATGCCCTGCCTTCCGGCTTGAGCATAGGCCAATCCCGGGGCGGCAGGATGCTGGCCCACCGTATAGGCCGTTCCGTTAATGATGATCTCATCGCCCGGATTCGGCTGAAAAGTCATGAACATCCCCTCTATTCTTCGTTCAATTTTTAAATAGATTCAGGCTTCTGATAGATAGATTCTTCAGGATTGCAAGAAAACCGGGAGTCAGCTTGAGCACCCGGTTTTTCTTGAATTGTGAACTTATGATATACCAATAAAGCCCAATTGAACATTAACGAGATTCGTCTGCCATGCGGAACTTTTGGGCAATCGCCTTCAGCTCTGTGCTGATGCTTTCGAGCGTAAGCACGAAAGAGTTCATCAAGCGGCTAGCTTCCTGAAACTCCTGGAAAAAGCGCTGCTTCGTCATACCGTCCCATTGTCCTTCCATCCCGTTTACGGATTGGGTCAGACTGTTAACGATCTGTTGACTCTGCTCGCTGCTTTGCTTAAATTGGTTTGCAACTTGTTCAACTTGTTCTGGCGTTATTAAAATACGACCTGCCATGTATGTACCTCCTTAAAATTTCGGTTCAGATGTAACAATTGTCATCTTAGCCTATGTTGGTAAGATTTACAAAATGTCCTCAGACCTAATTTCCAGATACCCCCAACGACCCATAAATGAAACCATTTCATTCCATTAAATGAATCAGTAGGCAACACTAACATTAGAAGGGTCGGTGAATGTCCAACCTTGCCCATTTAAAGCAGCTTGCTTGGCTGAGTCTCCGCCATCCAAAGCGTTCATGCCCACCGCAGCTGCGGCCGTGCTTGGATTGGAGATAACAGAACCGGATGTACCCGACTCCGGCAAAATGGAATTTCTTCCTTCTTGCTTGGAAGCCGCAAATAGAGCAATAGGCGAAACCTCACCTACCATGGCATGTTCCAAAATACTTTGATATTGATGATCAGCTTCTTGAAACTGATCGGCTTTCATTTGCAACTGCTTGCCCATCTGTACCAGAAGAGCTCCCAAATTCTCTCCCAGCCGCTGGGCAGACTGCCATTCATCAATAACCGCCGCTTTCATTGAAGTTTCCCAAACAAGCGAACTGATTGCTTGATGAAGTTGATTCGTAATAGCAACGTATTGTTCGCCGGATTGATGAAGCTGACGGCTTAATGCCCGGAGCAACTCCGGTTCGACAGATATACGCATAGGTCCTCACCTTTCATACGGGCTCCGTTACTGCTTCAGCCACATGAGAAGCATGTGATGAAATTGCTCCTTTGTTGCAGGTGCTGCGGTCAGCCAATCCTGATCGCCCTGAAGACTCATACGCAGCAGCCAATTCATGGAATCATCCACGATAAATGCTGCATTTTGACTCTCCCAGTTATACCCGTTCCATTTTGACAGCTGAAGTTCCCCGAAAGAAACCCGGTTTTTCAAACATTTTGCCAGTGCAATCGAACCTTCCATATCATTGGTCAATCTGGCTAACCTGTCGCTGAGTTCATCAAAATTCATATCGGAAGCGCAGGTATATATATCCGAAAATTCCTTTCGACTAAGCAGTAACGCTGGTATTTCCCCCAAAGATTGATCACTAAGAGCCAACTCTTCAACCAATTTGTTACATGTATCTTCAATCGAGCCAAGATCACTAAGTGTATAGCATCGATCATTTGTATCACACTTGCAAACTTGTATAACTTGTTCGTCAGTTACGTGTAAATATCCTTCAAAGGACATTTGTCTGTTCTCATATTTCAACCAACAGGCACGCTCAGCCAGTCCCGCAATGGCAACACGGGAAAACACTTCAGGCGGAATTGACAGTTCTCCGCTTTCCTCACGTATTAAATAGCGCTTTTCGAGAAGTGAATTTTTCGAAGCCTCCCATTCCTCTACAATCTCCTCGGTTAAATATCCGACAAAAGGATCTTCCACCCCAAGGAGACGATCCGAACCAAGAATGCCAGCTAAGAAGAAAAATTCTTTATCATTCAGCGTCACGGTCTCCTGCTTGGAAGCATGAATCGTCAACATTATGAGCCACCTCCCCTCAAACTACAACATGCCATCGGTCACGAATTTCTGTGACCCACTTTTGGGCGTTCCACTGTTCGTCAAACGGAACTGCGCCTTTAATTCTGGAAAATTTTCGTTTTACATAGTACCCTTGGCCCGGCGGCAGTATTTTTAGTCCTCCGGGACTATTCGCAGACTCCGAAAAAGGGATCCTAAAGAAGGACAAATCATTCGAATCCAAAGTACCGAATAAAAATCCCGATTGCGATGCTTTAACATCCGTAAACCAATCGACACCGAAAGTCGGGAAATCAGCTGGAACACCGGAAAGCACAACATGTACTTTTCGATCCCGGCCAAGTCTGACGATCGATGATAATTGATCTTTTATCGTAAAATCATTCAATTGCTTACTCATCACGTCTGCGTCATCAATCATGAGCAGAATAGCCGGATCATTCCCATCCTTTGTTCGATTCTGCACTTTCTCGTACAGCCCGGCAATAAGCGGTCCAAGATCCTCCTCATTCTCAGCATACCCTTTTACATGAGGCAGGTGATTCAAGCGGCTGAGTCCACTGCTTCCATATCTTGTATCCACCGTATAGATTTCAATTTCCTCCGGTGAAGCATGGTAAGCTAGCGAGAGTATCCAGCTGAGCAGAAATGAGGTTTTTCCGCCTTCCATCGGGCTGGCCACCACGAAATGCGGGCCTTCTTCCAGATCGACCAAGAATGGAGACAAATCATCAGTGGATAAACCTACAGGAACCTGATACTTGGATGTACCAGCTACATTTTCAAAAGGCCGATCCAATTTCAAAAGCTCCGAAAGCCCTATTTTCTCTGGAAGCGGATCAATCGACGGGGCAACGCCTCCATTCCACGAGCTTTTTAATCGAGCAATCATAGAGCGAAGCTCAGCTGAGCGCTCTCCCTCATCCTTTCCGGATGCAGGCATAGCTGTTTGAAACTCCAGCGGCGGTACCTGTCCTTTCACAAGACCTCTTCCCGGCGGAAGCTGGCTTGGCGCTCTGGACGGTCGCCCCACAGCATAGTAATAATCCGCAGGATCTGCCAGTTCGAATGAAACGGCTTGTGAAATATTGCTTCGTACTTTTTCAAACATATCAGAAATCCGGTTGGCGGTTATCACAAAAGTAATACCTAAACTGCCACCTTCACGGAGCAAATATTCCAGTACATCATTTTCATCCGGGTACGTATTTCGAAAATTGAGGTAGCCGTCAATAACGATCACCAACTGAGGGACGTGAAGCGACATCGCCCGGCGGTATGCTGAGATGGTCTTCACCCCTGCATCAGCAATCAGATCTTTACGCTTCGTTGCCGTTTTCGTCAAAAACCGGAATAATCGCTTGATCCGATCATCTTCCTCGGTCGTCATGACACCACCTATATGCGGTAAACCGATAAAGTCTCGCATCATTCGTCCCATATCTATAATATATCCATGCCACTGATCAGGGGAATATTGCCTAGCCAAAGACATAAGCAGCGTCTGAACAAACGTTGTTTTCCCTAATCCAGGCATCCCATATACTGCCCAATGACTTTGCTCCATATTTAAGCTAAGTGGCTTTTGACATTGATTTGGAAGATCGTCAAGCATACCGATCTGTGCGATCAGTGCAACATCTCCAAAGACAGGAGCGGCTTTATGATCAGAAGCAGACAAAACCTCATCCAGATCGAGGCTTTCAGGAAGCGGCGGCAACCACGGCCCCTGCAATCTTTCAATGCCCTCTTCCTCCGCTATATCTGACAGACGGTCAATAAAAACTTGCAGCTGTTTCGGAACCTCATCCCGATGAGCACCCGAAGCGCTGACGGAAGCAAGCATCGGCTCAGTCTTGCCGTTCAAACGCACCTCACGAATGACAATCATGCCATCATCATCCTGCTCTTCTATATAAGGCGCGCCACTCCAGGCAAACTGCATCTCTTCAAACACTTCGTCACTGCCGACCTGAAAATATCCGCGACCAGGCTTATTGATCCAGGCTGCATTCGGTATTTTCAGCATATCCCGGCTATCGCCCTCACTTTGAACCCTTAAGCAGATTCGAAAGCGTGAGTTGCTCCATATTTTGTCATCTACTACACCTGCCGGCTTTTGTGTAGCCAAAATAAGATGGACTCCCAGTGTTCTACCAATAGCGGCAATACTGATCAGTTCGTCCATAAACTCCGGCTGGTCTTTTTTAAGCTGTGCGAACTCGTCAATGATAATGACCAGATGAGGAAGCGGTTCCCCATGCCTGCTGCGGAGTAGTTTGTAATACTCATCGATATGCTGCAAGTTCCCGGCATCATTCAATATTTTTTGTCTTCGGACGAGTTCTGCTTTTAACGAAATTTTGGCGCGTTCAATCAAGTTATTGTCGAGGTTCGTAATGGTTCCTACAACGTGAGGCAAATTGAGAAAAGTGTTGGACATCCCTCCGCCTTTATAATCGATAAGCATAAATGCAAGATCATGCGGATGGAATTCAGCAGCAAGGGAAGCTACAATCGACTGAATGACTTCACTTTTTCCCGAGCCGGTCGTACCGGCAATCAACCCGTGCGGTCCGTGTCCTTGTCTTTCAATTTTATCATGTAAATTCAGGTTTATTTTCTTATTGCCCGCTCGTACCCCCATCGGTACAGGCAACGTATCCGGATAACGATTGTTCTCCCAACGGCGCTTCACATCAAGCTCGGAAATTTTTTGGATTTCCATCATCTCAAACAGCGTTAATACCGGAGGTATGTCCGAGGCCGATGAACGCTTTAAACGAATAGGTGCCATGTAGCGAGCCAGAACTTCTATTTGTTTACGGCTCATTTCATCCACCCTAAATGACTGCTGTAAAGCCATGCCATCTTTCTTGATTGTGTAAGCGGCCTGCTCCCTTTCAACCTCAACGATCAATTGACAATGCATCGGAAGGTTTTCCTTCCGATCTGACAAAATGATCGTGACAGCGTCAACGGCTTCACCTTCTTCAAGCAGAAGCGGCAGAAGCGGTTCCTCTTCAATTAATGATGCGCTCGATAAAATAACGACATATGCCGGTATGGTAATTGATTTTTTCCCATAATCTGAACGGTTGTTTCTGCGGCGATACAACTGCATGAAAATTTCATCCGCAAGCTGATGACCGCTGCTTCGCCGATCAGCCAAATACCTCAAAGAACGATCATCGTCCCAGGTATGCGGAAGCCAGCGGAGCCAATCAAAGTCTTGAGCTTCCTTTTCTTCATAAAAAGCAGCCACTTTGACTTCATCAGGAGAGTGTCGCACAGCTGTCTGCGCCATGATGACACGCAGCATATTCAAAACATTGTCTCTTCCACCAACTACACCGATGACCTTGGATTCAAATAAAGGCAAAGTGATAGAAGCTTCATCAACTGTCTGAAATTCACCAGCAAGCTCCTGGGCTGCTTCAATTAAAGGATCTTTCTCATAGCCATCGGCTCTGGGGGCACGTACCTGTATATGAAAGGGAACCGTTCCCTTTCCAACCCGAACCTCAAGAAAATCAACATCCTCCGGGGATCTTTCCCACAAAGAGCTGCTCCGGTTCTTTACAACCTGGTAGCATACGTCAGGGTCTCCGTGAATTTCGAACATAATTTCCACCTGGTTCTGCTGCTTCTCCTTCAGCTCTTCACGGTGAATGTCCAGCTGGGCACGATATTTAAGGTTTCGCTCAGACATTTTCTGCTGATAAGTTTTTTTGTTACCCAAATATAAAAAAAAGGGCAAAGTATACGAGGTTAGCATCATAAAGATGGATAACATCTGAAACATCATGTAATTGCTGCGATACATGTTCCCGCTCATATTCATGTAAACATAAAATCCGATCGTAACCGCCGTCATTATGACCGGAATAATGAGTGAGATCATGGAGAACGAAGGTTTGCTGGGCTCTGAAGGAGGTCTGAGTATCTCCATTTCTTCTTTGGGTAGAGCCGGTTTAATTCGTGGCGAACGCTGATATAAGACGTTCATTCTTTCCTCCCCTTTATCCAGATCATCATGTTCATTACAATATGTATTTTAATTGATTTCCGATGAAATCAATGGGTTAATACCCATTTTTAATCCTCTTGAAACAGCATTCTGCGGCCGTACACCGGAGCCTCTTCTTCCGTTGTTGAAAAAGCGCGCTGAAGCCGGATATAAGCACCTTCTCGAAGCCCGGCTTCGACAACTCCTAAGTTCCCGTCAACCGCAAACCATAAGCCCTCAGGAAACTTGGCTTCTAATATGTATTGTATACCGGTGCTTGGATGCTCTTGAAACAGGCGGAGTCCGAGCAGTTCAATCAGTCTTGTCACCGAACATTCATCCGGTACGGATATGTCAAACCAATCTTCTTCGTTGCGCCCGCTTATTACAGTAAGAATCATCTCTCAATCGTTCCTGCCCTTCTAAAATATCATAATCAAATATCATAATCATAAGATATTCCCTATGAAAAAGGCCAACACCTATATCATAGATTATAAAAATAGGTTACATTATTGTAACTATATCACTCTCCGCTTCTTCCTGTCAATTTGTGTCATATTCCCATTATCCTATTTTCTTACTTTTTTATATGAACCTAAAGAACTAAATTCCAATTCATAGGAGGAAAATAGTCTTTACTTTCATATAATCCTCAAACTGTTTCGCGCAAAAAAAGAGAGTTCACAGAAATGTCACTCTCCTAAAAACACTCCCCGATTAATTCTTTCATTTTAAGGTTATTTTAAGATTGGCCGTTTATAATGCAAATATCATGAAATAAATCTTTTCGTGAGGTGATTTGATGAAAACACTGATTATGTTTCAAAACAAAGCGGTACCCGTATATTTTACAACAGAAAACAAGCAATCGGTAAATAAGGTGTTGAAGCTTTTAACGAACGCGCTTGATCATAAAATTCGTAACGGAAAAAAAGCGCTGCAAAAATGTCTCAATTCCCTCATCAGTATAGAAATCGTGGGCTCAGAGGCCATTCTTCATAGTAAAAGCGAAAACGACTCTCTTGCGCTATCTCTCTTTTAAAAAGGGGGATAGCCCTTTTTGTCTTCTAGGCCAATAAAACTTGTTAAAGAAGAAAAAGTTCCATCTATTATGTATCCTTCCTATGAATCATAACATGTTCTTCGGCCATTTGCGCTTTATAAATCCGAATTTGCAGAAGTTTAACCAAATTCATCTGAGTACGCAGCTCTTGACAGTTGTCCAGTTTCTTTAATATAAAACGATCAATGGACGACACGCCGTTCACTCCTTATGTTCAACTTTGTACATATTATCCCTTATATTTCCTATTAAACTCAAAATTTACCTATTAAACTTAAATCTTGAGCTGTGTGTGCTTGTACTCATCCACCGTAAAGATCAATACGGTTATGAACGGGCACAGTCCGTATCCCGTCACATCGAGGTTGCCAAAGGTACGCTCGACACGCTTTTACGCAAACTTGTCAAAGAGGGATACTGCACCACCTATCTTCAGGAATCGTCCGAGGGGCCGCACCGATACCCAATCCGGGGATATCGATATTGAGCTGCCGTAAGTAAACAAACACCTTCCTATTCGGTTATGGGCTTCTAGTCCCGTTCATGAAACCGTTAAGGAAGGTGCTTAAGCCTTGCTAATGAATCTAGTCATTCAACCAGCTATCTGGCTGTCTATCTCACCTGTTTCCAATCACTCCACATTTCACGCGGATTGAGCACATAAATCCCATTGTTCCGGTACATGAAATGATGCATGATAAACTCGCGGCGAATCGTCGCAAAATCGTCATGAAACGGCTTGATGAAGTCGTTTATTTCCTGTTCACTGTATTCTCGTCCGAATTCCAGCTTTTCAGCCAAGTGCTCCAATATAATCAATTTTTTCTTGTACTGCGCAGGTATTTGCCGCAAACTGCCGTCTTTCGCAAAAAAATTGTTTAATACGGTCTCTTTTACGACGGATGCTTGGTCTTTCATTGCCATATCCTCTCCTTCCTTTCCAAAAATAAACGACAGGGACGCCTGGTGGAATTGCTTGATAAACTCCGGATTCAAGGAAAAATATATCGTATTCTTGTCTCTTCGTTCACGAATTAAGGACGCTTCCCGTAGCTTGGAAGCATGATGTGTTACTGTAGGCTGTGACAAACCCAGCTTCTCCGCCAGCGACTGGCCGTTGATTTCTCCCCTATTCAAAAGCATTAAAATTTTCATCCGATTGGGATCACCAAGCAATTTATGAACATCCACGATCTTCTCCAACTGCATGAAACCACCTCTTTGACAAAGATATGGGCATTGTAATTACAATTCAGATTCTAATTTGATATATATCTAATTAGATGGTAATGAAAATACAGTCCACTGTCAACAACAGCCAAGCTTTATGCGGCGATTCCTTTAACAATATCCATCAAGGTGGATTTATTTCTATAATTACGGTAGGATTATTAATGCTATTTATTCGTGTACGTTTATTGACCAAGGAGGTTCATCATGCAAGACGTTCTAATTATCGGCGCGGGTCCTTGCGGCTTGTCCGCAGCTATAGAATGCAACAAGCGGGGCCTATCCTCTGAAATTATTGATAAACATAATATCGTTCACTCCATCTTTTTGTACCCGACACATATGCAATTTTTCAGCACCGCCGAAATGCTGGAAATTGGAAATATCCCGTTCTCCACATCGAATGATAAACCGTACCGGGATGAAGCACTCGCATACTACCGCAAGGTTGCCGAGCATTATAACCTTAGCCTTTCGCCATATGAAGAGGCAACTTCGATCGAGAAGCAGGCTGATGGCTCTTTTCGAGTACATACACGCAAGCGCAATGGTGTTGAAAGCTATCGCGAAGCCAGAAATGTCATTATTTCCACCGGATACTTTGATCATCCGAATTATATCGGCATTCCTGGTGAAAACTTGGAAAAGGTCACCCACTACTTTCGGGAAGCTCACCCTTATGCCGGTATGAAAACAGCTGTAATCGGTGGAAGCAACTCTGCTGTAGATGCTGCGATGGAGCTAATTCGTGTCGGGGCTGAAGTATCCGTTATTTACCGGGGAAAAGAAGTATCTGAAAACATCAAGCCATGGGTGCGTCCTCAGTTTGAAAGCATGGTCACCAAGGGAAAGATCAAGGTGTTTGTGGAATCCAGAGTAACGGAGATTACCGAAACATCGATCACCATTACCTCACTTGATGGCCAAGAGCAGAACATTGATAATGATTTCGTACTTGCTATGACAGGCTTCCGTCCGGATCGTGAGCTGTTGAACGCTGCCGGTGTGGAGCTCGACGATGATATGGAGAAGCCGCGCTACCATCCGGAAACGATGGAAACGAACATTCCGGGATTATACGTTGCCGGCGTCATCGCATCCGGACGAAATGCAAACGAAGTTTTTATCGAAACCGGACGTTTACATGGCCGCTTAATCGCGGAACATCTTGTGACCAAGTTATAATTCACGTAACACCATTTAGTATATTTAAGGAGTTGGCGTACACCATGGATGTCACCTCACTCATCCTGTTGGCTATGGCCGCACTTGGAATTATCAGCAGCAATACTCCTGTAACCATTGCGATGCTGTCGCTGCTATTTCTGAGAGTTTCCGGCTTTCATCAAGCTTTTCCGTGGCTGGAGAAATACGGCCTTAACATCGGCATTATCATACTAACGATCGGGGTTATGTCGCCACTGGCCAGCGGAAAAATGAGCCTGCAAGTCATTGGCGAGTCCTTTCTCAACTGGAAATCCCTTCTCGCCATCGCGGTTGGAATGCTCGTTGCCTATTTAGGCGGGCGTGGAGCCACGCTGATGACAAGTAATCCAACAATCGTTGCCGGTCTCTTGGTCGGAACGATCCTTGGCGTCGCTCTATTTCGCGGGGTTCCGGTAGGACCGCTCATTGCAGCAGGTATTTTATCCTTGTTAATCGGTAAATTATAAACCGAATACCAGCGTATTAAACGATTAACCCACAAGAAGGCACTTAAAAATAATGTGAACCTTTTGTGGGTTATTTGTGTTTATATCTTATTATGGTATTATAGCTATCGTATTTTAACTCTTCATCCCAAAAATTCCTTGTGAAGTAAAGAAAACTAGGAGGTCACAACCATTGTCCAATATGAATACCAGGGAAGCTGCTGCTCCCTTAATGCAGGTTCCATCTCTGCTTTTTAAACAGCTAAGACCAAAACAATGGACGAAAAATCTACTTATTTTTGCAGCTCCGTTATTTTCTTTCGAAACGGTCAATGCATCTTCTCTGATCGATAGCATTGTCGGTTTTTTCCTGCTCTGCTTCGTATCAGGCTGCGTCTATATCGTGAATGATTACATGGATCGAGAGGCGGACCGTAATCATCCAATCAAGCGGCATCGCCCCATGGCTTCAGGTGAATTGAGTCCGGCATTGGCCCTCTTGTTCGGGGCCTTGCTGCTGAGCACGTCACTGGTGATCTCTTATTTTCTTAACCCGCTTTTCACCGCGCTGCTCGTGTTATATTTTGCAATGAACGTTGCCTATTCTCTTCGACTTAAGCATGTGGTTATTATCGATATCATGATCATCGCTGCTGGCTTTGTCCTTCGCGCTATTGCTGGCGGACTGGTCATTCATGTTCCGTTCACACCCTGGTTTTTGCTGTGTACGATGCTGCTCTCCCTCTTTCTCGCCATCGGCAAACGGCGCCATGAGCTCGTCCTGCTAGAGAATGAGAAGACTTCCCATCGTAAGGTGCTCGAACATTACTCGGTAGAGCTGCTAGATCAATTCAGCAGCATTGTGACAACAGCTACTATTATCAGTTATTCGCTGTTTACCTTTACATCCGGCAGAACGATCCATCTGATGTGGACGATACCGCTTGTTATTTACGGAATGTTTCGATATTTGTACTTGATTCATATTGAGAAAAAAGGCGGTGCACCAGACCGCATTCTGTTTGAAGATATGCATATACTGGTTACCGTTCTCGTCTATGTGGGAAGTGTAATCGGTATATTGGCTTATTTTGAGTAAAATAAACGAGGGATGTATAAACAATGACCCAGAAGATTGCTTTATTTGATGTAGATAAAACGATCATCGCTAAAGATTCGATGTTTCAATTTGTGCTATACGGTCTGAAGAGGAAGCCTTTCTCGATTTATCTTCTGTTTCCGCTCGTCATCCATTCTATTTTTTACAAGCTGAAATGGATAAAGGCCGAACGTGCAAAAAGCTATTATTTTCGTTTTATAAATGATATGAAAGAACAGGACCTGGAGCATTTTTTTCATACGATGATCAAGCCCTACATATACCCGGAAGCCTTACTGGAGATGAGAAATAAAAAAGAAGCCGGCTATCATATTCTTCTAGTCACCGCTTCACCTTACGCTTATATGAAATATTTCAATCAATTGGACGAGGTGGATGGGGTGATCGGCACGAACCTGATCAAACGCGGGGAACAGTTTACTCATATGATCGAGGGAAATAACTGCAAGGGCGAGGAGAAGGTCGTCCGAATCAAAAGCTATCTAAAAGATAAAGGTATGGTTATAGATTATGACCATTCCTGCGCATACTCCGATTCCGACTCGGATATGCCCATGCTATCGCTAGTGAAGCATAGATATATGATCAATCATCATAAGCAAACAGCAGGATGTGAGGGACTAACATGGAGTCTATAAACAAGAAGGGCGGCCATTACCGCCATCTCGGTAAATGGTTGATGGTAGTGTCGGCATTTCTGACCGCTACAGGTCAGTTGTTTTGGAAATGGGGACACACCAATCTGATCTATATGGCGATCGGATTTGTTTGTTACGGACTCGGTGCTATTTTCATGATCAAATCACTGGCTTTGGAAAAGCTCTCGGTAGCATACCCGCTCATGTGTATCAGCTATATTGTTGCACTGGTGTACGGAGATCTGTTTCTTGGAGAACCGATTACACTGAAAAAGACGATGGCTGTTGTGCTTCTCGGAATCGGGGTGACTTTGACTTCCTATGAAAAATGAACTGTTTCTCTATTTCCTTCTGATCCTGATGACCTTGTTCGGCTCTCTTGGCAGTGTATTCTTTAAAGGCTATACCTCCCAGAAAAAACTGCTTCTGCTCTTCTTTGGCTTTGCGTCCTATGGAATCGGCGCACTGCTGAACATCTATCTGCTGAAAGAGCTGCCGTATACACTTGTCATGCCGGCCAATGCTTTAACTTTCCTGTGGGCACTGCTGTTTGCCAAGGTTATTTTTAAAGAATCGATCGGTATGATCAAGATTGCAGGTGTCGTCTTTATCATTTCGGGACTGCTCCTTTTAATATCGTAATTCAAATATTTTGGAGAATGGTGGTTAACATGACGTTTATCAATTATTTTTTCAGGGATAGGAAGGACAATATTACCGCTCTTTTTTTATGGATTTTCTTTTGTCTGTTTTATATCTTCTTGAACACACCTTATGTACAATACATACAAAATAACGCTGAGATGTTAGGTGCATACAGCCCGTTTTACGGTGCGCCTTTTTCGCTGAATCTGTTTAATTTTGATCCATCGATGGAATACGGAAGCCAGCAGGCGACGGTCATTCATCCGCTTGTCAACTTTCTAACGGCACCGCTAACATACTTATCAAGTCATTCCATAGGCAATATGCTGTACTTGCTCCTGCAATCCGGGATCAATGCGCTTACTACGGTGCTTGTTTATTTCATGCTCCGCAGAAGCGGTTCTGACAAAATGGTATCGCTGCTGTTTGCAGCCTTTTTCGGTGTAAGCTCATATAGCATTTTCACTTCCTTGATTCCGGACTCCTATGCTTACGCACAGTTTGTCATTGTGCTTTCAGCAGCCTATTTGCAAAAATGTCGGGCGGAACAGTCCTTCCCGATCTTCTCCAATGCCACTTACACACTGGTCAATTTCGGGATTACTTCAACCAATGTTGTTACGTTTGCAGGTGCATTATTCTTTAGTCTCTTTGAACGGAACAACAAGAAAACATCATTCAAGTGGTTCATGATCATTATGATCACCGCCTTGATGATGATCTTTGCTTTTACAGGTCTGCAATATGTGCTGTTTTCGGGCAAAACCTGGCTATCCAATGTTTTCGGCGGGCTCTCCAGCGGTGCTTTTAGTTATGTTACCCCGTTCTCATTCGCCGCGCATGCCAAAGCATTTTATATGCTCGTGGTAAGTCCTGTTCTGACACCGGACGTCGCCTTGATTGATCCGGGGATCGTTGCCTTTGCAACCGATCTTGCCAAACCTTATCCCTTCTATGTGCATATTGTAGGAATCGGTCTGTTCCTGCTTGCTGTGCTTGGATTTATAAAAGGAGTCAAAAAGCGGGAGACCTGGGCTATGGCGACGTATATTTTGTTCGCATTTGTGCTTCATATCGTCATCGGGTTCGGCTTGTCCACTTTCAAATATGATCTTTATCTGTATGCAGGGCACTATTTGTTCGCCTTCTTTATTCTTGCAGCCGGCTTTATCTCCGGCCTTCGGAGTGTAACGGTCAAAAGAATATTGCTCGGCGCAATCGCCCTTTTCATGCTCACTGCGCTTGCTAACAACATCGTGAAACATAGTGAGACACTGGACACGATCCAATCGTCGTATACGAATGTAATTACACAGCAGAACAAGTAATGAAGATGTTCAAAAATCACCATGTATGCTAAAAAAAAACGTGCGTCCCACATCCACGGGGCGCACGTTTTTCGCTTTATAATTAAACTCTGAGGCTCATCTTCTCCGTCGGCTCCAAATGCTGCACATTATACAGCCTCGCATAACTTCCATTCCGATTCATTAACTCGTTGTGGGTTCCCTGCTCCGTAATTTGTCCATTCTCCAGCACGACAATCTTATCGGCATGTGTGATGGTAGACAAACGATGGGCTACGATTAACGTCGTCCGATTCGTCGATAGCGACTGAAGAGCCTGCTGGATCAAATGCTCGGATTCCAAATCAAGCGCGGATGTCGCTTCGTCCAGCACCAGTATATCAGGGTCCTTGAGAAATACACGGGCAATCGCCAGCCGCTGCTTCTGTCCACCGGACAGCTTAACGCCCCGTTCCCCGACCTCCGTATCGTATCCCTGTGGCAGCTCCATAATAAACTCATGTGCGTTTGCAGATTTTGCAGCTTCCATGATTTCTTCTTCACTTGCATCCGGATTGCCAAACAAAATATTCTCTCGCACTGAACCGCTGAACAGGAAATTATCCTGAAGCACCATCCCGATTGAACCGCGCAGACTATCGAGCGTAACCTGCCGGACATCGATACCGTTGATTTTCACGCTTCCTTGCGTCACATCGTAAAATCTCGGAATAAGGCTGATCAAGGACGACTTCCCACCTCCGCTCATTCCCACAAATGCGATCGTCTGACCCTGCTCAATCGTCAGTTGAATATCCTTAAGCACCCAGCCTGCATCGTCATTGTACCGAAACCAGACTCGGTCAAATTCAATCCGGCCAGCGGAAGACAGCTTTTTAGCCTGAGGATCATCTACAATATCATAAGGCTCGTCCAGCAGCTCCTTCACCCGCTCCAGGGAGGCCGTTGCCTGCGTCAGTACCGTCGATGAATTAATAAGTCTGCGCAAAGGTGCATACAGCCTGTCCAAATAACCGAAAAAGGCAACAAATGTACCCAAGGTCAAATCCCCTTGAATCACCCGGTAGCCTCCATAACCGATAACCAGGATCGGCGCAATGTCTGTCAACGTATTAATAACGGAAAAGGTCAAAGCGTTCCAACGAGTTTGGGCCATCGCTTTGTTGAGAAAATTACCGTTGATATTTTCAAATTTGGCCTGATCATAACGCTCCAGCGTAAAGCTTCGGATCACCGAGATTCCCTGAATCCGTTCGTGCAAATAGGCCTGGATTCCAGCCAGTGCCTGTGAACGGTCCTTGGTCAGCTTCTTCAAGCGCTTGTACAGCAGCTTAACCGCAATGGCATACAGGGGCAATACCGAGATAGCAACAAGAGTTAACAGCGGATTCATAAAGAACATCGCGGCAAGAACGAATGTCAGTGTAAACATATCGAGCCAGATGTTCATCATGCCTACCTCGACCAGATTTTTGGACTGCTCGACATCGTTAATGAAACGGGATATCGCCTCGCCTACCTTCGTATTCTGATAGTATCTAAGAGACAAGCGCTGCAGATGAGCGTAAAGACGGTTACGCATATCAAATAAAACGCGACTCGTTATAAACTGGGCAAAATATTGACGAAAATATTCAACTGGACCCCGCACAACGATAAATAATACCAAGGTCCCTCCAAGCAGGATCATCAATTGGTTCAACTTTTGCTGCACATCCATATGGGAGTTGATTAACAGCTCATCCACGACATACTTCATAATCATCGGCAGCAACAGTGGAATCGAAAATTTGATCATCCCTATAATGAGTGTTAACACAATCCATTTAATATATGGCCTGACAAATGGATAGTAAATTTTCCATGATTTCAATGAGCGCCCCCCTTTCTATCCATCTTTAAGAAGGACCTGTATTTGACTTTTTCCTGCTTCAATGCTTTATTATCTTTAAACTTAATTTTTAAGCAGCGTTCAGCAGGAGGATAAACATGAGTGCAGTATTTGTGACGGAAGCCGTTATGCTGGCGATTTACGGGCAGCTGCTAGTGCCGAGAAAGCCTGTAGAATATATCATACCTTATAAGACAGTCCTCGAGTTATATGAGCTTACAAGCAGTGATGAACCGCTTATGCATACCGAACCGGATGATCTGTATGTACGAAAGAAAATAACAGAACTTATCCAATACTTTGAGGAGCCGCTTAACCAAAAAAAGATGGACCGGGCACTTCAGGTCCCTTGGGCAAAAAGCCCTCCTATTCCCGTGAGTGAAATGTCCCTGGTATCGATTCTAAACGCACTGGACACAGCTCCTTACGGGGAATTGTTCGATCCTGTTGAGACCGAACTGATATTAGCTGCACAACGAATACAAGCCCCTCTGCTGACGGATCAGTATGAATTGATTCATCGCATCGTCAATGCGTCGATTGCGGTTCAGGTTTATGATATCGACGATTTTGATTTCGCAATCGATTCGTCATTGATGAATAAAGAAGAATAAACATAAAGTAGCAACCCTTGCTTCATGTAAAAGCAAGGGTTTATGCAAGTAAAAATAGTTTTCATTTCACATGAAAACGACACCGTTTATACGGAGTCAAAAAAATCCCCTTTCGGGGAGGCCAAACCGTTGCCGGTAGTACCGGTAATTCAATATTCATGCAACTGACTGCTGATTTTTCCGAGCAGATGTACAGACACGGTATCCATCACCGGCAAACGGTCCAGATGACAAAACTTTAGTGATATTTCGTTCTCCAAAGGAAGGTCAATGGCGCTGCGCAGCCCTACAGCAGCATACACACCGATGACGTAATACACCTCATCTCCACCTGACTTTTTCCTTACATATTGTGGACCTGATAACAGGTCGATTAATCGCATATCATCCGCAATAAGTCCGGTCTCTTCCCAAAGCTCTCTGGATGCGGCATCTTCCATGGATTCGCCGGGTTTCATACTGCCGATCGGAAGCCCCCATTCGTCCTTACCATGGCGTTTCAGAAGCAAAATCTCCTTATCGCCATTTTGTACGATCACAGCTGCTTTCACTGCAACCGTCGTCTTTTTGCCGATATACTGACGGACATCACGGTGATATACGCTCATCCCGGGAACCTCCTTTCCCATAGGGTTAGCGCGCCTTAAGTTTCAAGCACTCGCCTAGTTTACTGCGCCTTCTTCTGTATAAACATAAGAAATATCATCCAAGGATTCTTCATACTTCACGTGAAGATCATATCCTCGCAGGTACCACATATCATGCTCTTCCATGTAAAACGTTACATCTTCTGCCTGCTCTATTATTCCCGGATCAACAGGTTCTTCTACCGAAATGCCAAGAGAAAAACCGGGATGCAATCCGCCGCCGGAGCTGTAGCGCGGAAAGAAACGAACAAACGTGCCGGCGTTCAAATCAAGTTCTTTCTTGTACCAACGCGCCGCTTCATTGCTAACTTCAATAATCATGGCTAACATACTCTCCTTTGAAGGTGCTTGCCTGTTCCCAAGTCTTTATTTCATATTTTATATGTTATCATAACGCATATTTGCATAAGGTTACAAATTTTTTTGTACGCTAACTCGCAAAATGAGATGCATCCTTTTCCTTATTTCGTAAAAATAGGTTTGACATATTCAGGTTTCCAGTGATAAAATTCAGTCCATACGAGGTCTTCTTGAATTTATTGTAAATTTAACGAAAGGGTGGTTAACGTGTTCATTTCATTTATTGTATTAGATCATCGTCCAATCGATCTTGGTTCACAACTGAATACTGACGACACCCTACCGGAGTATCTTCATGTTCTCATGTAAGATATTAAGTATCTCTGCCGCCCGGATGTCGTTCCTATATCCGTGCGTATGATAAGTTTTTCGATGAAGCCGATGAATTGAAGCATATCGTCCGTTTTCGGGATGGTATGCTTTTTTTGGTTATTTGGGGAACTTCAAATCTGCCCAAATATGAAAGGAAGGGATTATTTTGTTCGCCGTATTAAAAAATTTAGGCTGGTTTTTCAAGCTTGAGAAGAAAAGATATCTCATCGGACTATTCTTTCTCACCTTTTGCAGCTTGCTGGAGCTGATCCCGCCGCTGCTGCTTGGCAAAGCCATTGATGATATTGTCACCAGCGCAATATCATGGGCATCGCTCGCTCAATATTTATTGCTCATCATTGGAGTTGTTGCGATCATTTATCTCGCTACATACATATGGATGCACCGCATTTTTGGCGGTGCAAACCTGATGGAACGGATGCTTCGCTCACGCTATATGAACCACCTTCTTGGAATGCTTCCGCCATTTTTTGAAAAGAACCGTACTGGCGATCTAATGGCTAAAGCAACAAACGACCTTCGCTCCGTTGCGGCAACCGCTGGCTTCGGCATACTGGTAATGACCGATTCAACAGTATTCCTCATCATTATTCTCTTCGCCATGGGATTTATCATTAGCTGGAAACTGACGCTTGCAGCGATCCTGCCGCTTCCTATCATTGCGGTAGGGATGGTTATTTACGGCAGGGCGATCCATAAACGTTACACCGCTGCACAGGACGCTTTTGGCGTAATGAACGATCAGGTGCTGGAATCGGTAGCTGGCGTTCGAGTTGTTCGGGCTTATGTACAGGAGCGTGAGGATCAGCGCCGTTTTCAGGAAATCACGGATGATGTTTACCGCAAAAATCTGGCAGTCGCCAGGGTTGATGCCCTGTTCGAGCCTACGATAAATTTCTCGATTGGTTTAAGTTACGTCATTGGCCTGGCTTACGGCGTATACATGGTGTTCCAGAATCAGATTACCCTTGGAGATCTCGTATCGTTCAATATGTATCTCGGGATGATGATCTGGCCGATGTTTGCCATCGGAGAACTCATCAATATTATGCAGCGCGGTAATGCTTCGTTAGACCGTGTAAATGAAACTCTGTTCACTGCACCGGATGTTATAGACCCTGCAGAACCGATTGATGTGGCATCGCCGGATACCATTGAATTTAAACAAGTGACATTCCGATATCCGACCTCTACGGTCGATAATCTGATCGATGTTTCGCTGACGCTTCAAAAAGGTCAGACACTCGGTATAGTTGGACGTACCGGCAGTGGAAAAACAACGCTTCTGAAACAGCTGCTGCATGAATATCCTACCGGAACAGGAGAAATCCTTATTTCCGGCGTACCGATTGAAATGCTGTCCAAAGACCGGCTTCACAGTTGGATCGGTTATGTTCCTCAAGAACAAATCCTTTTTTCCAGAACGGTGAGGCAAAACATCCAATTCGGTAAAAAAGATGCCTCCGATGAAATCATTATGGATGCGATTGCAACTGCTGCATTTGACCGGGACTTGCATACACTCTCTGACGGTCTCGATACGATTGTTGGAGAAAAAGGGGTTGCTCTTTCCGGCGGACAGAAGCAGCGAGTATCCTTAGCCCGGGCGTTTATTTCGGACCCGGATATGCTGATTCTGGATGACGCGCTGTCTGCGGTCGATGCCCGGACAGAGGCGAGGATCATCGAGAACATCCGAAGCAAACGCGCAGGAAAAACAACCCTGATCTCGACCCATCGCCTGTCCGCAGTCCAACATGCCGATTGGATCGTCGTGCTGGACGATGGACGTATTGCCGAGCAGGGTACTCATGAACAACTGCTAGCCATGAACGGATGGTATCGCGAGCAGTTTGAACGACAGCAAATTGAAAATAATCTGACCTCCGAGGAGGTGTCTTAATTGACTCCGGTTGAACATACGATATCGAATGAATCCGGAATAGCCAAAAGGCTGTTCCGGTATGCATTAACAGCTAAAGGGACCTTTATTGCCGCATTGATTATGCTGGCTATAGGGGTAGCGGCAGAACTGGCGGGCCCCTTTATCGCCAAAAGCATGATAGACAATCATATCCTGGGCATTGAAAGGCCCCATTACGAGACAACAAATGCTGAAGGTGCTGCCGCCTATAACAACAAGTATTATAAACGAGGGGACCGCTTTGAGGAAAACGAAGCAAAAGGCCAGGAGGTTCGAATTCTCCAATCTGGAAAAAGCTTTTATTTCATTAATGAACCGGTGGTTCGTACCGACGGTAAGCGCTCTTTCCAAGATGGCATGATGACGATTACTTATGGGGATGAGAGTGCTCAATATCCGGCCGTCAAACTCTCCACCACCGAATTGTTCGCATTTTATGAACCGGAGCTGCCTAGCATTTATAAGCTGGTAGGACTGTTTCTGATTGCCATGGTAGTGTCAATGATCGCCGTGTTTGCAAGAACCTACTGGCTTCAGTCCTCCGCGAACCGTGTCATTCAAAAGCTGCGTACCGATGTTTACGCCCATATCCAGCGACTGCCCGTACATTTCTTCGATAACCTTCCGGCTGGAAAGGTTGTTTCGCGAGTAACGAACGATACGGAAGCGGTCAAGGAACTGTTTGTCGCCGTACTTTCCAATTTCGCATCAGGCATCATCTATATTGCCGGAGTTTATGTGGCCCTGTTCCTTCTGGATGTAAAGCTGGGACTGATCAGCTTGTTCGTTATTCCCATGCTCATCATATGGACCATACTTTATCGCAAATTTGCAACAAAATACAATGTCGTCATCCGATCCCGCTTAAGTGAGATCAACGCTATCATTAACGAGTCCATTCAAGGAATGCCCATCATTCGCGTCTTCCGCCGCCAAAAGGCGACCCGGGAAGAATTTGAAACATTAAACGAAGACTATATGGCACATCAGAACAAAATGCTGAACCTGAACTCGCTCACAACTCACAACCTGGTCAATGTGCTTCGCAACATATCATTTGTCGTCATCCTTTGGTATTTCGGTGCGGCATCTCTGGATGGTACCGGGATCGTTTCCATCGGTGTACTGTACGCTTATGTCGATCTGATGGGACGGATGTTTCAGCCGGTTACCGGGATGGTCAACCAGCTCGCTGCCCTGGATTCATCCATTGTATCCGCGAAGCGGGTATTTGAACTGATGGATGAACAAGGTGAAGTGGTTACTGACGGCTCCATGCCTCGTTATTTGGGGAATGTTGAGTTCAGCAATGTATATTTTGCCTACAAAAAAGACGATGTCCTGAAAAACATTTCATTTGAAGCGAAGCAAGGAGAAACCGTCGCTCTCGTAGGGCATACGGGATCAGGCAAAAGCTCCATTATCAACCTGCTCTTTCGGTTCTACGATCCGCAAAAAGGGACCATTACGATTGACGGTCAGCCTGTTACCGATATTCCAAAACAATGGCTTCGCCAGCATATGGGAATCGTCCTGCAAGATCCGTATTTGTTTACAGGGACAATCGCTTCCAACGTCAGTCTCTGGAATGCAAAGATCACTCGTGAACAGATCGAAAAAGCGCTGTGTGATGTTGGAGCAGACCGCCTGCTTGCCCATCTGCCGCAAGGCTTTGACGAACCTGTTATTGAAAAAGGCAGTACGCTTTCAGCCGGACAAAGGCAGCTGATCTCCTTCGCTCGCGCCCTTGCATTTAACCCGGCCATCCTGATCCTGGATGAGGCGACTGCCAGTATCGATACGGAAACCGAAGCGATCATACAAGATGCGCTGGAGGTTCTAAAGAAAGGACGCACCACATTTATCATCGCCCACCGCCTGTCCACCATACGCAATGCGGATCAAATTCTCGTTCTCCATCGGGGAGAAATCGTCGAAAAAGGCTCGCATGACGAGCTTATGGAGCTTCGCGGCCGTTATTACAAAATGTATCAGCTTCAGCAAGGAGCGACGGAGCAGCCTAACGTTGACAAAACACCTGTTGCAACAGGCACAGCTGCAAAAGTTGCCGCGGGGAACGTTTAGCATAGATTCCTGTTATAAAACGAACACGCTTTGAAATATGAAGGGGCTGTCCCGGGTCATTCGACCTTTCGGGACAGCCCCTTCACTTACCGTATTTGATCCGGACCTTGAACAGAGTTACCCGGCGCTGCTTTCACCTTCACTTCATACTGTGACGGGACATACGTTTCTGTCGATGCCGAAGAAATGACCTGCGGGTAGAATTTATTTGGGTCCGGCTGTACGATTTGATAGTAGACAATCGCCTGCTTGTCACTTACGAAATCGATGGATGTTACCGTAATCCCGTAACCCGGATGAGGAAGATTCTCTTTCGTAATGATCACCTTGTTTACCTTATCATTGATTTTCACAATTTGAGTTGAAGCCTCTTCCCCGGACTGCTCTTCACCTCCGCCACCGCCTTGCTTGTGGCTCTGAATAAACTGCATGGCCGCATGGGTCATCCTGGCTGCTTCCATACGGGTTAAGTTTTGCTTCGGATGAAACTTGGCTTCTTTATCTAGCTTAGCCATTTTGGTCAGAACCAAGAATTGTACTGCCCCGCGACTCTCTTCTTTCATCTGATTTTCATCCGCTATGTGAACATACATCTTCACAACAGGATAGTTGCCTGTCTTCTGTATCGCAGTCGCAAGCAGGTTGGCAAAATCCTCGCGGGTCATTGGCTCGTTCCACTTCATCTCAGCTGAAACCGGTAAACCATGCTGAGCGGCGATATTCACGGCTTCCGCATACCAAGCCCCGTCCGGAACGGTGCTAAATGATTTACCGCTGATGTTTGGCAGTGGTTTCAAACCTGTCGCCTTCACGACCATTTGAACAGCCTGTGCCGCTGTAATCGTCGTTTGCGGGACAAACTTGTCCGCCGTAACTCCCTGGATAATACCCTTATCTTGAAGGGATTTTACAATTGCCAAGTCTCCACTGTCCTTGATATCCGAAAACGCCGAAGCCGGAACAGCTCCTGCGCCAAGAAGTGAAGAAGAGATAAGCAAAGCTGATACCATTTTTATCATTTTTGGCATAAAACTGCACCTCCTATCCTTTCTGACGCAAGGTTTGTGGAAATTGTTTCAAGATTTTATGTTTTCATTTTTTCTTTTCATTTTTAAAATAAAGATTCCTCTTTATCTTCCTCTAATCCCAATTTGATGTACATTTCCCGAGAATAGCCCTGCAGCTTCTGTTCAAGCGCCTGAGCTCGATCCTTAAAATCCGTCAGCTCCTGAATCATCCTCGATCGTCCTGCCGCGTTAAACGTTTCGTGAATCCGTTCTTTAAAATAATCATGAACGATATGATTGCGCTGTTTCCACACTTCTTTCAGCTGTATCGTTTCTTCTTCGGAAAAAGAAAAATAATGCTGTATTTCTTGAACGAGCTGCCCTAAGGAGCTGCTCAGTTTACGTTGGTACAGTTGTGTAAAGTCCTCTTCCGAAGGAACCTGCCCCTTCGACAGCTTAATGAGCATAAGCAGATTGGCCAGCTGCTGCTCCAAAGCCTGGGAGTAGTATACCGCCAATCCGAAATAGGCAAGCAGCTCTTTGGAATGGTCACTGTCCATCAGTCGCGTCTGTTTCATCATTCCCTCCTGTTGGATAGGCTGCAAATTGAGTTTGATGTTCACCTTTCCTACTCTATGGTAAAGGAAGATTCATCCTGCATCAACCTGCTTTTCGAATTAATTCAGCAGCATCTTTAGCCAGAGAAGCTTTAAGGTAAATCGCAAGCAAGACAGCTGTATATCCAAACGTAAAAAGAAGGATGTATGTGCTCTGAAGGACTCCTCTTTGATCCGCATGCATCAGTGTATCAATCATCAGTGATACCGGAGGAAGCAAGTATGCAAGAAGATGGATGCCCTTTGGAAGCAGATCGGCAATCGAAATCCCAGCGATCGAGAGCACGATTAAAATTAACATGAAACCAGCTGCTCTTCCCTGATTCTCGATCCACCCGGGTTGAAAAAACAATGATACCCCCGCTCCAAGACCTGATAGTAAAATATGAGCTGCAAGAGCGACAAGCAAACGTGTCAATCCTACCGGTTCAGCAAACATCCCGGTTACTAAAGGATAAGCGACCGTTGCCAGACTAATCAAACTGCTAATAAGAAGCAGAGCCGTATACTGCGTAGCATAAAACTTCAGTGCACTTCCATTATGTAAAATAAGAAGAACGTTTTGTCTGCCTTGATCATGATTAAGAAAGCTTGTGCCGAGCCAGGCACATCCGATAAACAACAAGGTTGACGTGACAGCATAACTGTCCATGATCGGATTTGGTTTGTAAGAATACAAAATCAACACGGATATAACCATAAATGCGATCGGTCCAAAATAACGGTTTGAGCGGGTATAGCTTACTAGCAAATATCGCAGCAGCGGCCAACTGATCATCCTTCCACCGCCTTTTTTTGAGCGTCAGCATTATACTTCAGCTGTTCTGCCCGTTCTTGGGAAAGCGGCTGCAGTGATATCACAGATCCGCCTTCTTTAAGCACATATAACAAAAATTCATCCGAGCATTCTTTTCTGACCACCGCTTCAAACGGAGCTCCCCGCGATATCCAATATAAGAAGCCGTTCAGCTTCTCTATGTTATGCATCGCCTCCAGAGAAATACTGTGGAAGGCGAGCTTGGTGCCAATGACAGCTTTCCCCCGCTCATAAAGAGCATCACGTATAATGACGCCCCGTTCCATCGCAACAACCCTGTCGGCCAATGCAGCCGTCAACAAAGGTTCGTGCACAGACATAACGATCGCCGTGCCTTGATTTTTAATTTCTCCGAGAAGCGAAACCATATCATGCTGTGAAGACTCGTCCAGCCCCGACAAAGGCTCATCCAACAGGAGCACATCGGGTGAACCGAGCATGGCCTGCATCAGGTTTATCTTTTGCAGCATTCCTTTTGAAAACTGATTCATCCTTCGATTGGCGTGCTCATGCATTTGGAAAAACGACAGTACACCATCCACACCACGCCTTGCTTCCTCATTGCTTAACCCTTGAATTTTGGCAACATGAAATAAATATTCCTCAGGGGAAAAACGCAAACTTGGGAACCGCTCAGGCACATATCCTATCCGTAAACTGTCGGCAATGACCTTCCTCTTTCCATGAGTAGGAATGGCAAGACCGGCAATCAGGTGTAAAAGAGTACTTTTCCCAGCGCCGTTCCTGCCGGTAACCGCCACACATTCCCCACGGGCAATACACCATGTAGCATCCCGGATTGCCCGATGTTTCCCGAAGAACTTACTTACGTTGTCCAGTTCAATCAGAACTTCCATCTCATACATTACTCCTGCATCATCTTTTAAGTTCATTGTACCCTTTTATTCCAAGATAGTTCAATATTGACAAGCAATCAGCGTCCCGATCTCCATTCGATCCAGTTATTCACTTCCATCATTTCAATAAACTTGACTAAACGGGGCAGGAGAGGCTCGACTGCTTCCCCGAACTCATCATAAAGTGCAGAAGCGATCTCAGATATGGAATGCTGTCCGTCACATTTTTTAATAACCGCTGCCCCATGAGCATCAAGCTTTACCTGAATAACCGAAGGCTGTTTCAGCAAGCGGATAGCTTGCCGCTCGATCCAGGACTTTCGTGGAACGAAAACCGTAGTCTTTTCGCTGCAATAAACTACAAACAACCCTTCTTTAAGAACAGGAATCATCGTGAGCAGATTTTGGACTTTTTTTGGTTTCTTATACGGAATCCTGATCAAAAAGCTCACTCCTTGCTTGTGGACACAGGTATTTTTTTAGCGGCTAGTGCGCCCCATGTCAGAATCATCATGACAGCCAAAAATATAAGGAACGGAACCGAATTGTTCTCAATGAGAACATTCTCCGGGATTGCAACATTCATCCAGATCAATACAGCAATGAAGACACCAACCAGTGACTCCCCTGCAATCAGACCGGATGCCAACAATGTTCCGGTTTCGACTCTGGCCTTCAGCAGTTCCCTATCTTTCTTTGAAACTCTCTCTACAAACCATCGTACAACGCCGCCTGCCATAATCGGTGTGCTCACATGGATCGGCAAGTAAATACCAACTGCAACTGTCAAAGAGTTCAGACCGAGCAATTCGAAGACGACGGCAGATGCCACGCCTATAAATATCAGTTCCCAAGGTAAATTACCTGCCATCATGCCTTCTACGATAATCCGCATCAATACGGCCTTTGGTGCCGGAAGATCCTCCGACCCGAGACCATAGCTTTCATTCAGTACGGACAAAATAAAACCGATCACAAGCCCCGATACGAGCACCCCAATCATCATGGCAACCTGCTGTTTCCACGGTGTACCGCCGACCAAATAACCGGTCTTCAGGTCCTGCGATATATCTCCCGCTACCGCAAGGGCAACACACACAATGGCCCCTACCGTTAATGAAGCGATCATGCCGGTTGCCCCTGACAAACCGGTTAATTTGAAAACAAAGGTCACGATCAGCAAAGTTGCGATCGTCATACCTGATACCGGTGAAGACGAACTGCCTACTAGTCCTACGATCCGTGACGCTACGGTAACAAATAAAAAGCCAAAAACAGCGATAGCTAATGCCCCTACGATTCCTACATCAGTTAATGGGGCAAACGCAATGATGACAATCAGCACGGCAATCATGCCAAATACCCATATCCCTGGAATATCCCGATTCGTACGCTCGATCGTCACCTTGGAGTTGTCTTTCTTTTGCAAGCTTCGCAGCGTTGCCGTAAAGGAATGGTACAGCATGGGTAGCGTCTTGCCGAGCGTAATCAATCCCCCGGCGGCGACCGCTCCAGCACCGATATAGCGGATATAATCCCCCCAGATTCCCCAGGCGTCCAACTCCCCAATCGGCGTGGCCGAAGGGATTACGACAGCATCGCTTCCTGCTCCGATAAAAGAAATGGCCGGGATCAGGACAAGCCAGGCCAGTACGCCACCAGCCAGCATCTGTCCGGCAATCCTTGGCCCGATAATGTAACCGACCCCTAGCAGCGCCGGAAAAATATCCAAACCTACAACTGCATTTTTAAATCGGAGAATACTAGTTTCAATTTCGGTCCGGAACCATTTGAATCCGTCCCCCATCGCTTTGACTGCACCGCCGATCAGGAATCCATAAACGACCATCTTTGCGCTCTTTCCTCCGACATCCCCGGACATCAGCACTTCAGCGCAAGCCGTTCCCTCTGGGTAAGGAAGAGTCTCGTGCTCATTCACAATGAGCAATCGGCGAAGGGGAACCATCATAGCTACACCAAGGAAACCTCCGACGAGCACGATAAAACTGATCGTTGCCATCGAAGGGATATAGCCCCACATATATAATGCCGGCAGGGTAAAAATAGCACCTGCAGCAACGGCTTCGCCGGCAGTTGTCATCGTCTGAACGATGTTGTTTTCAAGAATCGATTTGCGGCGGAATATCCCTCTTAACACCCCAAGCGAGATGACAGCTGCCGGAATCGAGGCACTGACTGTCAAACCGATTTTCAAGCCTAAGTAGGCATTCGCAGCAGCAAATACGACGGCCAAAATGATCCCCAGCACGATCGCAAATGTGGTGAGCTCTGCCATAGATCTGGATGCGGGTATATAGGGGACAAATATGGAAGGATTGGCATCTCTTTTGGAATCTTGCACCCCGTTCTCTCCTCTCGATGTTGAAATCATAAACTGTACATGGAACGGTTAGAAAAGCATCCTTATTTTGTCCCCAACTTTTCATTTTCAGTCGTCGAACCCTTTAAAATTAGCTCTTTATAAAGCGAGGCTGACCGCCGATCATCGTCCATTGAACCTCATACTTATCATCCAGTAGGACCAAATCAGCGGAGCGGCCTTGTTCGATCATTCCTAACTGACCGAGTCCTAGAATGGCAGCCGGCGTAGCGGAAGCCATATGAACGGCATCAAGAAGCGGGATTCCATTCTTTACCGTGTAATATAAAGCTTCGTTCATTTTCACTGTGCTGGAAGCAAGTGTACCGTCATTCAGGCGGGCAACTCCACCCGATACCTGTACTTGATGACCGCCGAAATGGTATGTGCCGTCGCCAAGTCCCATCGCTTGGAGCGCATCGGTAATTAAGACCATGCCTTCAGCTCCCTTTATGCGATGCATCAGCCGGATTATTGCCGGGTGTAAATGCACCTGATCCACGATTGCTTGTAGACTGACGTGGTTCTCTTCAAATGCAGCCACGATGAGACCGGGATCGCGGTGATGGATCGGACGCATGCCGTTAAAACAATGTGTAACATGACTTGCTCCTGCAGCAAAAGCCGCTTTCGCTTCCTCATACGTGGCATCGGAATGTGCGAGTGCAATGACGACCCCCTTCTCTTTCAGAAAGGAAATAAGCTCCATTCCGCCGGGCAGCTCCGGGGCAATCGTAACCATTTTGATGAGGCCTTCTGCTTCGTTAAAAATACGATTCATCTCATCGATATCCGGGTGCCGTAGAAACTTTTCATTTTGCATACCTTTACGTTTAGGATTCAAATAAGGACCTTCTAAATGAATACCGGCTATTTTCGCTCCTGTTTCATGTCCGATCACCCGTTTCACACTGCGAATCATCGCGAGCAGGTCTTCCATCGTTGAGGTGACAGAGGTTGCCAAAAAAGATGTGCATCCTGTTGATGCGCACACGTTCGAGACCTCTTGAATGCTCTTCTCCGTACCATCCATCATATTGAAGCCGTTTGCGCCATGAATATGTACATCAATCATTCCAGGTATAAGCAGATGCCCTTGGCCATCCCAAATTTCGTAGTCTCCATCCACCATCGATACGGAGCTATCTGTGCTTTTCTGCTCTTCAATTTTTACAATACGCCCTTCTCGAATCCAGATGATAGCCCGTTGCATAATCCGGTCCTTCAAAACCGCTTGAACATTGGATATAATCACATTCCTCACTTACTATTCCTCCTCGTCGCACACAATTACCGCGATTTGTTTCCGGTCAAGTGCTTCCTTTAACTGCTCAGGTATTGGTTGGTCGGTAACGAGTACATCAACGTAGTCCAAGTCTAACCGGTACACCGATTTTTCACTGAACTTAGTATGGTCTGCTACGACAATGACCTGATCTGATCGGCGGGCGATTTCCTTCTTTACCCGTGCATCGTCCTCATAGGGATAGTATATTCCGTCGGAACGGATACTGCTTGCACCTATAAATGCCTTATCCGCGCGGATTTCGCTTAACTTATCGATGACGGATGATCCGTATAACAGACGACTTTTAACATTCAAATAACCGCCCAGTAAATAAATAAGGAGTTCTTCACGGTCGGATAAAATTCCAACGTTATCGATGGAATGCGTGATTACAGTAATATGCTTAGCCTCGATATGCTTGGAAACGAATTGAACCGTCGTTGAAACATCCAATATTACGGCCTCATGATCCTGAATAAAACTAGAGGCAAGCTTGCCGATCTTGTTTTTGCTGGCAGATTCTTCGATTAACCGCTCCTGATAGGATGCAATTTTCTTTTGCAATGTTGGAAGCGCCAACCCTCCGTGTGTCCGGATTGCAGCCCCCTCCTCTACAAGCCGTACAACATCACGGCGTGCGGTATCCTTCGAAACTTGAAATTGCTCGCAAATTTGCTTCACGCTCATCGTGTGATGCAGCTTCAAATACTCAAGAATTTTCAACATACGTTCTTCCTGAAAAATGACAAAGCACCTCCTTACACTTTATAAGCGATTATAAGTATTTTGGTAAGTAATCACAAGTATTTTTAAGTTTCCATACTGAATTGCAAGTAAATTATAATATATAAACGTAATTCCTTATTCATTTCGGTAAACATTGCTTGTCCTTAGATCGAGGGAAAACTGGTATCGTTAACATAAAATAAGCCGCCTATTCGGCGACTTATATCAGGCTATAATTCCTTAACGGATATCGATACTTAAGCTACAAAGCACATTTCACGGCACACTTCTGCGCATTTTCGGCAAGCTTCTGCACACTGTTTGCAATGGGTTTGAACATGCTTTTCACATTCCTCTGCACAAGCTTCACACATCTTGATGCAAAGAGCACAAATATCAAAAGCGTACGGGCTCATTCGGGTCATGGCCTCGGCAGCAAACGAACATATATCCGCGCATTCCCGGGTCAAGGTAATACATTGACGAAGCATGGCAATATCATATTCTTTTAAACATGAAACATAGCACACATTACATGCATTCATGGTTTGGAGACATGCATCAATACAATCTTTATATTGTAGGTCGTTGTTCATTTCGTATACCTCCCAAGCATGATTTCGCTCTGTCATTGTATTAAACCGATCGAACCCAAAGTGAACCAAGTCACACGATCATTAGGCTATATTACTAAAAAATACATTAATTAACAACTTCATATTAACATTGTACACCTGATTTTGCTTCCAGTTCAAGCAATTGCTCGTGAATCTTTGTCTGACTGAAATGTTCACCGATAAGAACGATCACATCAGATACTTGTCCTTGGGGATTGATTTTCATAAAATCTGATTCTCTAAAGGCATATTGAAACAAAAAGCGGCTGGCTGTATCGCTAAAGGTCAGAATCCCTTTGGCGCGATATATTTCTCTCGGAAGTTCGGCTATAAACGCTTCAAAATGATAGCTATTTACAGGCTTCTGAAAATAATACGTGTAGGACATTACATGATCATGAGTATGATGTGTATGGTCATGATTCAGCTTATGTTTGTGTGCAGGCTCATGTTTAATTTCCGGTGAACAAGCCCCAGGGTCATGAACAACTTCATGTTTCGGAGCTTCATCAGCCGCCATTGGGTGATTAAAGTACTGCCGCCTGGTTATATCAGACGTTGGCCCGAGCAGCACTGCCGGGTTTACATCACAACGTACAGCAGGAATCATAGCTGCCACAGCATTCCATCCTCGTACAATACGAGCTACTTCCTCCTGTTCTTGTTCACTGATCCGGTCTATTTTGTTTAATATGAGTGTAGAGGCACAACGGATCTGTTCCTGCATCAGCCTATAATTTTTTCCTTTCTGGGTTTGATACAGTTCCAAAAGATGCGCGGAATCCACCACGGTGATCAAATGTTTTACATCTATTTTCATGTAAAGCGATGCTTCTGCGACGGCATCCAAAATTTCCAGCGGATTGGCCGCACCCGTCGCCTCAATGGCGATGACATCAGGCTTTTCATTCTGTATCAATAAAGCAAGCTCTGAAGTCAAGTCTGCACGGATGGAGCAGCAGATACATCCGCTCAGCAATTCAGCCGTGGGAACATCGTGTCCGGTGATCTGACCATCAATATTGACTTCGCCGATCTCATTCATTACAATGGCAGGGTTCAAGCTCTGCTGCTTCCAGTATTGAATCAGCCTCGTTAACAACGTTGTTTTACCACTGCCTAAAAAACCTGATAATATGTATATGGGTGTCATTGTGCTTTTCATATGAATCGTCCTTCCTCAGCATTCTATGTTAGCGAGTGTACTACACTTAAGCTTCCGTCAGCAAGGAAAGCTGTTGCCTTGTCTTAAAGTTCACTAGTTTATAAGATTGGAGTTGTTCAGATGAGAAATTCCGTTGATGAACATCGGCAGCAATCGCCAGAAACCGTCTCATGCATGATTCTTACGGTATCCGATACAAGAACGTTTGAAACCGACGAGAGCGGGCGATGGATGAAAACCGCACTAGAAGAAGCCGGATATCGCGTAGTCAAGCATATCATCGTAAAAGATGATTATAACGCTATCCGTGAGCTGATTTATGAAGCTTCCAGCAATCCTGAAATTGAAGCTTTGCTTTTAACCGGGGGAACAGGAATCTCCAACCGTGACAGTACTTATGAGGCTGTGTCCTCTCTGATTGATAAAGAATTAAAAGGATTCGGTGAAATTTTTCGTTTCTTAAGCTATGAAGAGATCGGGCCATCGGCGATCCTGAGCCGGGCTATCGGCGGAACAGTCGGTAATACAGCCGTCTTTTCCATGCCTGGTTCCCCGGGGGCAGTGCGGCTTGCACTGGAGAAAATTCTTGTGCCGGAGCTAAGACATGTCGTTCGGGAAATTCACAGACACCGGTAAGAAAGTCCGAACCAAAGCATCCTTCAGAAACAAGGGCGCCCCAGATGATTTATATGTAAAGCCTGACCATTCCTAATGCACAAAACAGCGGGCGCCCGAGGTTCACACCTTAGGCGCCCGCTGTTTTCAGCCTGTTATTACTTAGGCGTTGTCATTCGATTCTTAAGCGGCAGTTCGTTTAACACCTTGGAGGCTACCGCCTTTACCTGCTTCGAATACTGGTCCTTCTTTTCTCCCGCCGATGTATATACCAACGCGCCTTCACGTTCTTCAAAAATCATTTGATCCATCACTTCGTTTTTGTTCTGTCTTCCAGTACCATACAGCTCATCAATGCCTTTCCTTCTTGCCTGTTCATCAGCAAAAATATACACGGTAATCAACTGGCTGGAGTCATCGTTTATACGATACTGGTACGACATGGTTCCGGCTTCGTCTTCGAAATACGTTTCATTTGTCAACACGATATCGTGCTCCTTGAACAGATCTTTCATCGTATTCAGAAGCTTTCCGTTTAACCCGGTGCCTTCCGTTTTTTTCTCCTGATTCCCTTCTTCATATGCTTCCATATTATACTTTTTCATTTCTTCCTTGGCGTACTCTTTCGTGCAACCCGTAAATATCGTCAGCAAGCAAATCGATAGCAGTCCTGCGATTAACCCTTTACCCAAGCTTCATCCATCCTTTCTATAGGATTAGAATGCCTGGGGAGAAACCTGATTATTCGGCTTCCGACCTATCGCTAAGTGTGATGACGCTACGGCCGATTGCTTTGCCGCTTAATATATCGTTTAAAATCTCAGGTAGCGCATTCAAATAATGAACGTGAATTCCTGATTGCAGAGCGCTATCCGGCTTCCATTCACCAGCCAGCTTGCTCCATATTTCTTGACGCGTACTCATTGGACAATAAACGGAATCGATGCCCAAAAGTTTCACACCTCTTAAAATAAACGGATAAACCGTTGCTGCAAAATTACCGCCGCCTGTCAAACCTGAAAGTGCAACAGCACCGCCATATTTAACGTGCTTAAGTAATCCCGATAACTGGGGACCGCCAACCGGATCGATAACAGCAGCCCATTTTTCAGCAGCAAGTGCACCCTTCGAGTCCTGTGCTGCTTCTTCCCGAGATATGACCTGATGAGCGCCGATCGTTGTCAGCCAGTCTCCTTGCGCTGCCATTTTGCCGGTAGATGCTACAACTTCGAACCCCAGCTTGGACATCATGGAGATCGAAAAACTGCCAACACCGCCTGTTGCACCGGTAACCAAAACCGGGCCATCTGACGGCTGAACTCCGCTATGAAGGAGGCTTGCTACCGACAAAGCGGCTGTAAAGCCAGCTGTACCGATCCCCATCGCTTCTTTTAGGCTTAGACCTTCCGGCAGTGGCACCAGCCAGTCGCCTTTTACCCGTGCGTATTGACTGTATCCACCTTCATGGGAAACCCCAAGTTCATAGCCTGTACAGAGCACCTTGTCACCTTCTTTAAAAGACGGATGTAACGATTCAACAACCGTGCCCGCCAGATCGATTCCCGGAATGAACGGATATCTTCTCACAATCTTTCCTTCCGGAATGCTGGCAAGACCGTCCTTGTAATTCACACCGCTATACTGAACACGGATCGTTACATCCCCATCCGGCAGCTGGTCCATACGCCAATGTTCTATACCGCTGCGAAACCCCTGATCATCCTTGTGAATAACAAACGCCTTGAAAACAGTATCTGTACTCATATTTCTGCCCCTTTCTATTCTTTAGCTATAATAAGAACTACCCGTTATGGCCACTTTGAACATTCCATATATTTTTGAAAAATCCGATTTGTCGAAGTTTGTGATGCTGTAGAACGTTTTGGCATTTCCTGCGCTTTCCCGAGAAATAATTTCTACCTGGCACAGCATAGCTTGGCTTTCCTGCCGCTACCGCAAATGCAGCGTTCATTTCTCCCGGGAAATGAAATTTGATGACGTTTGAGAATGCTTTTCGCCAGCTTCCGCATCCGCTGCTCCCCGTGAGCATAAAGCATGCGATAGCTTTCGCAAAAATAATCGCAGTCAGGTGACTCTGATTGCTGTTGACCGACCCTATTGCGCGGACAACCACCATGACAATAGTGCAAATACTCGCAGTTCATGCAGTGGTTAGAAAGCTGTCTTTTTTGAGCGTGAAACGTGTTCCATATCGGGCTGTTCATTAACGACTCCAACGACTCTAGACCTGCATTCCCTAGTTTGTAATCATCGTGGATGTAAAAGTCACAAGGATAGGCGTCCCCGTTTTGCTCCAGTATCAGGATCGAAGGGCATTCTTCCCGGAAAATACATGCTTCCGGCTCTTGTCCTACTAATCTTTGCAGCCAATTGTCAAAGAAACGAACAGAGATCCGGGGAGTGCCTTCCCGATACCATATGTCAAAAGCTTCACACAGGAAGCGTCCGTACTGTTCTGGAGTAATCAAATATTTGCCTGCCGCACTCACCTCCTGCGAACGGAAGTCCATGCACGGAATAAATTGAACGTAATCAATCTGCTCCTGCTCAAGCCATTCCATCAGGACTCCGGCCTTTTCAACATTATCTTCGTGAATAACCATGAGAACGTTGAAATCCACCTTCGCCCGGCGCAGTTCCTCGATTCCTTTCATTACAAGTGCATAAGAACCCGCTCCAGAGCCTGTCTTTCTTCGCTTATTATGTATATGTTCAGGCCCGTCCACACTTACCCCGATCAAGAAGGAGTACTTGCGAAAAAATTCTGCCCACTTCGCATTCAGTAATGTACCATTCGTTTGCAGTGCATTACTGATCAATGTATTGGGTGGAGCATAATAAGATTGCAGCTGTACAACTCGCTCAAAGAAAGGGAGTCCTGACAGGAGCGGCTCACCCCCTTGCCAGGCAAAGGATACGCTTCCTTGTGAACCCCCCATCATTTGAATGATCACCTTTTGCAGCAAATCGTCTTCGATCATACGGATCTTTCCTGTTAGCTGTCCTTGGCAACTGCTGTAATAACAATAATCACAGGCCAAATTGCAATCTTCCGATACCGTCTTCCACATAATGCTTGTAGGCAGCACGTCACTTTCACTCCTCTTTGCTTGACAAGATGTGATTTCTTGAAGTATAGCACAGATGAATACACTTTCATTGTGACGTATTTCAAGCTAGATGCTGGCCTGGCCACCGTTTTGCTTCTAATGAGGAACCTGTGAAGAAAAATCTTTCTTGCTGGACTGATCCGCATGATAAAATACCGCATCCCCATCCTTCAGGGAGAACTTTGAGCCATACGGGTCTATATACGTGTTGCTGAAACCTTCCAGCTTCCACTGATTCATCAAAGGAGCATCGATATACTGAAGATGCGGACGAGTCAGGTTGCCGTTTTGAATCGTCTCGATATTAAAGTTAACGACAATAAAACCATCCTTCAAAAAAATATCCGACTTTTCATCGATTCCTTTTCCGCGCCCGTACTCGGCTAGATTCGTCCCCTTTTTCACAGCGTAAACGTCAGATGGAATGCTGTATTCCCCATACCAGCGCTGGATCGATGCATTCGCTCGTTCCGGATCTACCGAAGCGGGAAGTCCGGCTTTAGGTCCGATCAGCGTACGGATTTCAGAAGGCAGTAGCAGCCAATCATAACGGCCGATCCACGTCCTCTTCCTGGATATCCGCTCGATATACTGCTTCGCAAAGGCCTCAGGCGACATCTGGCGTGAAGCGCCGCTGTGATTGTACATATAGGATGCCGTATCCTGCATTTCACGTAGCGGCACATTTCTCAGCCGTTCATTCAGAATGACATATCGCTTCTCTTTGTCTTCAGGTGAGCCGATCCGAACAAAGTTTCGACTGCTGCTGTGATAATAAAGATCTACCGGGATTCGTCCGGTCCCGTCCTTTTTCACAAAATAAAAGCTGGGTGTGATCGCAATGCCATCTTTTGCGCTGAACATATTCCCTTTCGTTTTCAGGTCAAACTTGAAATGGTAGCCTGTTTTCACAGATACATTTTTGTATCCTGGCTGCGGATGTTTTCCCGGCGCAATCGGCAGTGTATAAGGCAGCGGGTTGCCTCTTGGAGCTCCATCGATATCTCGCTGACCTGTCCAATAAGCGTTACCCTTGGGCACTGCGCTTCCCTTATGCGTCCGAAATACGGTTTGCCAGTTATAGTCTGCGATGTCCGTAATTCGAAAATCGTACACCCGCCCGATCACTTCAACGGGCTCAACATCTGTCGCCACATGGTGCATCAAGTCCAGGTTCGCTTTGGACTGCTGGGTAAAATTCGCAGGGGCATTTTCTGCGATATTCCGAAATTCTATTTGATAGTCTCCTTCATCAACCCACACCGGCAGGAAAAATTCCGTATCCAATTGATGGACCGGGATGTCGATCCAGGTGTTCTTTGGATAGAAGATGGTACGACTGCTGTTATACGTATCGAATGGAAATTTCACTTGTTTGGTTCGGAAATACTTCGCATAATCGCGATTCCCGTAACCCGGATAATTCGTATGCTGGCCGTTCGTTGGAATACGGACTGTAAAGGGGCGTTCTAAAATAAACGCTGCCCGATCCGGATTCGGGTTCGTTTTTTGGTTATGTGCCTGATCATCGGTAACGGAAGAATAGTTCACAACCGGGGTATGTACTGTAACGGTGTTAATTTCGTAGATCGGGAACTCCTGGTTGCTGCTGCCGTTCATGTTTCCGGGCATCAAGCCATAGTTAATCGTGCCATTGCTTACTGTGTTGGCTTTGTTGACTTTATCGCTGCTAATGATGTGACCGGGACTGTATAATACGTCTGGCCCAATATGTGTTGGCGCTGGAATGTTTCCTGGCGTCGGTCCGGTTTCTTCGACTTTTTCACCATTCATAATGGTTTGGCTGTTAAACTCAAGCGAATCATTGGTCACCTGAACCTTGCCTACAGCCTTTTCAGCGTGGCTCTTTAAGTTTTCATTTGGCGGTGATGGCCTGCTTTTCCCTCCGTTTTTGGTGCCTCCCGGAGCTGTTACCGTACCGGGATTTTCAGGAGGATAAAAGTTCCCTGTTTGTTCTGCCGTGAACTCCGGTTCTTCATACCCTTCCGGATAGATGGTAATCTCACCGCCGGGGAGAGCATAGTTCCGAAGTGTCCCTTGATCGATCTTGTACACTTCCAGGTTGTCAATGACCCAAAAAGAGTACGGCCGTACAATTTGATGCGTTTGTTGAACAGGCTCTTGATCTACTTGTGGGTCCGGAACTGTTTTTGTTTTACCATCCGCTCCAGTGACTGTCTTGCCAGGGTCCCACTTGAGTGTCCATGTTTTCTCGACATTCACGTTAAACGTACAAGTGCCGGTCATATTTACGAATTTATTCTGGAAGAGATAATTCCTTGCCGATATATTTCCGTATAAGCTCTCCGATGTCGGTATGCCTTGCAGCACATCAAACCGCTCGTTACCGCGCTGGTCTGCTTTGATGACCGCCGTAGCCACCGGGTCCATATATTTCCCCGATATCACTCTTCCTGGTTGTGGGGGAGTACATACACCCCCTGGTGGTGGATCTTCAGGAGTTGGCTTTTCAGGATCATCTTCAGTTTCATAGTAAAAGTACAAATAATATGTTGGAAACTTGCCGTTATAAGTAAACTTTCCCGGATCTCCCGGTGTAATAGAGCCACCACTCGGCGCCGAAACTGTACTTTTCTTATGACCCTTGTATGAATACTGCTCGTTTCCCGGAGTGTGCTTAAAAGCATAGTCTTTATCCTTTTCAAGCTTTTCCTCCCGATCTTTAAACCCGTCCACTCCATTCAGTGATTTCCCGGTGGTCGTGAAGTGCTTAATGATCGCATTTCCTTCGGGTGGCTCCAATTCGATTTCGAATAAAGTTGGAAAGAAGTAACGCCAGCCTTCTACCTTGGGAGCAAACTCTTTTCCATCTTTCTCTTCTTCCTTTCTTCGGTCGACCGGTCTAGTTGCTTTTAAGAGTCCTTTATTAACATAAACAGGTACATAAGCTACGTTCGTGCCTTTGCCTGTCCATGGTTTAGCTGTAAAGGAATAAGATTCCGATGTAGCCCGAACATAATAATCCTTGGGGTTCTCAGCCATTTCTACAGTCCTTGAAGCTTCAAATATTTCTTCTCCATACTCATGGTTATAGTTAAATTTACTTACTTTTACGCTCTTTATTTTTCGTGACGAATTAAATTCAAACATGTAATCAAAGCCATCGACATCTGTTGTTCCTCTTGGCGGTGTATCGGTCCATTGCCCTGCAGCATCACGCCAAGTTTCAAAGTAGACCATCCCGACAAAATAATATTTATTGGGGTTATGAGGATGTTGAAACATCCGATTAACCCCAATCGCTTCAGCTTTTCCTGGATTCATAACAAATACGGTGGTGATCAGTATAACAAAGCAAATGAAGACTTGAACGGCCCTTTTCATGTTCAATCTCAACATAACGTGGCTCCTTATTTAAAGGGATTAACCATCGCCACAAGATAATCTTCTACCTTATGTGTACTAAAGGCTATATAGTCAGCTTTCTTGAGTTGAAATGTAGTCCAATCATAGTTCTCAACATAATTTCCATTTTGAAATACATCCGATGTACTTTTAACTGGATAATAATTCGTCGCCGTTCCGTCCTTATGATTTTCGAAGGCGTTATCTACACCGGTTCGATACTTTACAAAATCATTCTTTACCATGAAAAAAATCGGTGTACCACGTTGTGAGCTTCGGATAGCAATATAGTCAATTCCATTATCATTAACAAGCTTTATGTCATAAATAATCTCACCATTTCCTAATTTAATTGGCAATTGGTTTGCATTAATTACCTTAACGCCTTTAAAGGGTGTACCTTTTAGATTTTCAAAAAAAACTTTCTCTTTCGTATACGCCTTAAACTTACTTAGCGGTTGAAGCTTAAATTGAGCATCGTCCGTATTCCTGAAATTCTTATCCCCGATCCAGACCCACCGCCCGATCTTGTCCCACTTTACTTTTTCACCAAGCCCCTCACTGACCAAGCGCAGCGGCACAAAGGTACGGTTTTGTTTCAACATGATTTTTGTGCCATAGTTTTTCGGTTTTCCGTTCACTAGAGCAGTTGTCTGGCCAACCGTCATTTGAACAATATTGTCTCCTTTCTTCACCTGAACGGTCGTTTTTCCGCCAGATTTGTTATAGCTTACCTTTCCTCCGAGCGCTTCCGATATGAATCGGATCGGTACCATAACACTTCCTTGCTTATCCTGGAACGGCTTAGCATCTGGGAATTTCAGCTTTTTTGCATTCAATAAAACCTCAACTTGAGCTGGTGCGGCTGCCTGAACATCTACGGCTCCAAAGCTCGATACTGCAACCGCACTGATCAACAATGAAAGTATAAATTGTTTCATTTTTTTCGCTCCTTTTTATTCCTTTATCGATTACTGTTTCTAAATCCTTATAAAACAAAGCCAGAATGGCCCCACCTTACTTAATACCGTAGTCAATCGCATCCCCCCTTTCACTCCTCTGAATAAATCTATAACGGGTGTTATGAGATTACTCTTAAGCAACAGCAGACGCGCAAAAGTAACTCATTCTTAAAATTCCAAAAGCATCCAATATAGGTTTCTAGTATAGTAAAATTGCGGCAGTCCTACGCATATTGTTTATTAATAGTTTTATATACCTAGTCCTAATTCTAGTAAAAAAGACTCATTCCTGCCAGTAGACTTCTTTTTAATGGAGAGATAACACATCCATCAAGAAAAAAAGCGGAGCCCACCGAGGTTTTCGGCAAGCTCCGCTTTATACGGTAGCAGGAAAGTATTTACATCAAGTCTAGCATTGCACCTCTCATAAATCAATTATTACTCATCGTGGTTTTCTTCTTGATGCTCTTCCATATACTCGGCAATAAGCTTTTGCTTCATATCCCAAAGAGCTTCACTAAGGTTAACCCGATAGATTTCGGGATTGAGCTTTCTTAAATATTCCGGCCAAAACTGCAACAGCTGACTGTTATGATAAGTCCGGATTTCTTCCAAGGTTGGAAGCTGATAAACGAGCTCTCCATTCTCGTAAATAGGAGCGAGCATAGAAATAGCGTCAAAATTACGTACATTTTTACGCATATAAGGATGAATCGGATTAAACAGCTTCAATTTTCCGTTTTCCGGCGGCATCTTCTCTTCTGGGAAGCAGATATAATCAGCAATCGCTTTACCGCTTCCCTTGGAAACGATGCGATATACCTTTTTCTTCCCTGGAGTCGTTACCTTTTCCGGGTTTCCGGAGATTTTGATGGTCGGTACCATAACACCGTCCACTTCGCGTTCCACCAACTTATACACTCCGCCAAGCGCTGGCTGGTCTGCAGCGGTAATTAACTGCGTCCCTACGCCCCATGTATCGATTCGCGCTCCCTGTGCCTTAAGATCGAGAATTGTACTTTCATCCAGATCATTCGATGCTACAATCTGAACGTAGTCCAATCCAGCATCATCCAACATTTTACGTGCCTTAATAGACAAGTAAGCCAAGTCCCCGCTGTCGAGCCGAATGGCGTTCATTCTTTTGCCTTGGGCTTCTAGTTTTTTCGCTGTCTCTATAGCATGGGGAACACCGCTGCCTAAAGTATCATAGGTATCAACCAGAAGAGTAACCTGGTCCGGCAACACCTTAGCAAAAATATCAAATGCTTCCTGCTCACTGCGAAACGTTTGAACCCAGGAGTGTGCATGAGTTCCCTTCGTCGGGATACCAAATCTTTCCCCTGCAAGCATATTAGACGTTGCATGAAAGCCGGCTATATAAGCTGCTCTCGCTCCCCACACGGCAGCATCTGCCTCTTGAGCCCGGCGCGTACCAAACTCAAGTAAAATATCTTCACCCGCTACCTGACGAATTCGGGAAGCCTTTGTTGCGATCAGCGTCTGAAAATTCATAAAATTAAGGATTGCTGTTTCCACAAGCTGGGTTTCAAATATCGTACCCTCTACAATGATTAGGGGCTCGTTCGGAAATACAAGCGCTCCTTCTTGCATAGCATAAATGCTTCCTTTGAACCGAAAACGACGCAGTTCATCCAGGAAAGCCTTGTCATAGTTCTCTTCCTGCTTGGAAAGATAATTTATATCATCTTCTGTAAATTGAAGTCTCTCGATATAATTTACAATTCGTTCAAGGCCTGCAAAAACGGCATAACCGTTGCCAAAGGGCAGCTTGCGAAAATAGGCTTCAAATACTGCTTTGGTTTGATGGGAACCATTAATCCAGTGTGCATACATCATATTGATCTGATATTTGTCAGTATGCAGCGCCAGTCCTGCTGTCATCATTCTCGTTCCTCCTCTTGCATTCGGCCGTCCTTTCGAATGCTCTAACTAATCATTAATCTGTGCTTTTAACAACATCCGCACCCAGACTATTTTTAAAGTGGCTGAGTGCCCATTTATGACCTTCTGGATTAAAGCTGGCAACCCCATCTTCATATATCTTGATTGCATAGCCCCGGTTATATGCGTCAATGGCCGTATGCAGTACACAAATATCGGTACATACGCCAATCAAATGAACCTCGGATACTCCCCGCTCCCGCAGTTTAAGATCAAGATCGGTTCCGCAAAACGCGCTATAACGTGTTTTATCCATCCAGTAAATAACGTCCTTACGTGACTCATAAACATCCTTAAGCTCACCATACAGCTCACGTCCGCGTGAGTGTCTAATGTTGTGAGGAGGAAACAGGTTCCGCTCAGGGTGATAAAGATCGCTTTCTTCATGCAGGTCTACTGCCATCACGACAAAATCCCCCCGATCAGCAAATTGCTTGGTCAGCTCCGCTACAGTATGCTGAATCTCTATTGCCGGATCACCCACAGGAAGATTGCCATCAACAAAATCATTCGTGAAATCAACAACAAGCAACGCCTTCATACTGAACACTCCCTTTGAATTTGGTCAAAAACAAGATACCATCAGGTATAAATCGAAAGCAGTGGGGTATGATCTGTAAAGCGGTACAGCTGGGCAGGACGCTGGGAATACTGATTGGAACTAAGCGGTTTCCCGTTTTCATCCCGTACTTCCTCCAAAATCCCTTGCCGACTTCTTGTGGAAGTAATCTTACGGATGAAATTCGGTTCCTTGAATTCTGGGACAACCGTCTGAATAACCTGGTATAGCTCACTTAATGTAAAATGATCAGGTAAAAACTGTTTCGCAATCGTCGTTTGAAGCATTTGATGCTGAATTTTTCGATAGGCATCCAGAATAATATCTTTGTGGTCAAAAGCAAGCTCCAATTGTTCCAGAGCTTCCTCGATCGTAAACAGCCCCACCTCTTCTGCATCATCATTAGCCTGTCTGTGTTCAAGCATCCACTCCTCTACGAGGGCATAGAACGCTTGGCTGATGATCCAGCCCCTCGGATCGCGTCCAGGAGCGCTGTAAACACCAAGAAACTCCAAGTGTCCACCGTCCACTCCGGTCTCTTCCTTCAGCTCCCGCTTGGCCGCATCATAAATCGATTCATCCTCACGGCAAAAGCCGCCAGGCAGCGCCCACATACCGGCAAACGGCCAGGATTTACGCCGAATCAGCATAACTTTAAGCTCTCGAATCGGAAGTGTTTTCGTTACGGTTTTACGTTCCCTTTTCGTCAGCGTAAACATGACGATATCAGCAGGAATTCCGTCCGGTGTTCTGTATTTCTTCTGGCTGCTGTTCGGTTTCTGTTCATTATCCGTCATATTCATCACCATTTATTATCAATTTGATATTATCATTATGACATATTAATTTTTAATGTCAAGGCTTGTTGTTATTTTTTTCAATTGCATTAGAGACCGGGTTGTGAAGTGACGCGTTTCACAAGAAGAAACGCCTTGGCATCCCCATGAGGATGAAAGAGCGTTTCTTTTAAAAGTATGGAGCTGGCATATAGTACCCGATAAATTTTCCGGATGTGAAGAAAAGGCGCGGATCTTTATCCGCACCTCTTCTATCCGCAGCTGCTCGGCGGTACATCCTTGCCTGTTTCTACGTTTATCTTTTGTGAAACGGTGTCGTGTATAACGGATACGACAAGCTGCAGCAAATAATTTATATCACTTTGACTCTGCTGGAACTCTGCAACGAGCGGGATCTGGTCAAGTTCATCCTGCAAATCTTCGATTTCACGTTCAATCTTTTCAACCATTTCTTTATTCTGAAAGGACTCAAATGCAACGATTTCCTTCTGTTTCTTCTTCATGGTCTTAATTAATTCCTGAACGTGCTTATGATGGCGGATCTTCTCTTCCGCCTGCTGAAACATCTTCACTTCTTCACTCGAAGAGATTAACTCTGCAAGCTCTTCAGCTTTAGACATGATATCCTTTTGTATTACCAAATCACGATTATTAAATGTTGGCATACCATGACTGTTTACACGACCCTGCTCCTGCATCAATTCATCGCCCCAATCCATCGAAATGTATATTGGTTAAACCGCATCCGAAGCCTTTAGCGGCTCGGTAATCAAATCTCCTTTAATGTACCAGGTCATCGGGTCCGTTATTTTTACTTGTACAAAGCTGCCGATCAGATCTTTCGATCCTTCAAAATGGACAAGCTTGTTCGTACGTGTCCGTCCGGACAGCATGGCGTCATTGTTCTTGCTGACACCTTCAACCAACACTTCTACAGTCTGACCGAGCAATCGATCATTGCTCATCTTGCTGTACTCGTTGATGGTCTCATTCAGACGCTGAAGCCGTTCGCTTTTGACTTCCATCGAAACATTGTCTTGCATGACAGCCGCCGGTGTTCCTTCTCGCGGTGAATAAATAAACGTGTATGCAGCATCATAACCTACTTCACGTACAAGAGAGAGGGTTTCCTCGAACTGTTCGTCCGTCTCCCCTGGAAAACCAACGATAATATCCGTCGTCAATACAACATCCGGAATCGCTGCTTTAATCTTGCGGACAAGCTCCATGTATGTTTCACGCGAATATTTACGTCCCATTTTTTTAAGCACCTGAGTGCTGCCGGACTGTACAGGCAAGTGAATATGCTCTACCAGATTTCCACCCTTTGCCAACACCTCGATCAACTGATCATCGAAGTCTCGAGGATGGGAAGTTGTAAAGCGAATTCGCGGAATATCGATCTTATGAATATCATCCATCAAATCAGCAAAGCTGTACTTGATATCCGTGAAATCCTTGCCGTATGCGTTGACGTTCTGGCCAAGGAGCGTAATCTCCTTAAAGCCCTGACGAGCAAGCTCACGAACTTCAGATATAACATCCTCCGGTCTGCGGCTGCGCTCCTTACCTCGGGTGAACGGAACGATGCAGTAGGTGCAGAACTTGTCACAACCGTACATAATATTAACCCAACCGCGAAGCCCTTCCCGTTTTTTAGGCAGATTCTCGATAATGTCGCCTTCTTTGGACCACACTTCCACAACCATTTCCTTACTGAACAAAGCTTCACGGATAAGGTGTGGAAGACGGTGGATATTATGCGTTCCGAACACAAGATCGACAAACCCATGCTTTTGCAAAATCCGATTTACAACAACTTCTTCCTGGGCCATGCATCCGCAAACTCCCAACAGCATGTCCGGCTTCTCTGTCTTCAAGCCTTTTAAATGACCCAGCTCACCAAACACTTTATCCTCGGCATTTTCACGAATGGCGCAAGTGTTCAACAAAATGATGTCCGCTTCCTTGCGATCTTCCGTAGGCTGATAACCCATTTGCTCCAGCAATCCCTTGATCGTCTCAGTGTCATGCTCATTCATCTGACATCCAAAAGTGTATATCAGATAGGACTTTCCTTTCCCAATCGTCTTGAGTTCCTCCGGTAAAGCGGTATTATACAGTACCTGAACGTCCTGTTTACCGCGCTGCTTTTCTTGTCTATGATTAGGCTCCGATAAAATATTGATTTCCCGTCCCCGAATCCGGATTCTCTTGCCGTTCTCGTCCTCAGACAAAATTTTGGCGTCCGAGAAATCAAAATATTTGGAGTAGTCCTTCTTATCTTTGGACATACGTTAGGTCACTCCTTAAATTCCGCTATAATCGATGTTATTCATTGATTCTATCCTGTAGGCACTGCTCTTAATTATATCATGATCTTTCATCCTAATCTACTGCGCATAGTGATGGGTAAACAATACTTGTCTACATCACTCTTGGCAAATAAAAAAAGAGCCAATCAACAGGTTCACCCTGTTAACCAGCTCTTTCGATAATGAATATTAACCTACGATTTCTGCAGTATCGCCTGTTTTGGCACCGGCAGCATTCGCTTCGTCTGTATCAATATGCATATCCAAAGCAAAGTTGTCAGAAACACGTGCAACGACATTCTCCAGTACAAGACCGCGCTCTCCGCCAAGACGTACTTTAAGCATTTGCTTGTCTTGAATGCCCCATTTTTCAGCATCGGAGGTGTGGAAATGGATATGACGGGCCGCGACAATCACACCCTTGTCCAATGTAACTTCACCAGCAGGACCTTTAATGGTGATGCCCGGTGTATCTTCAATGTTCCCGGATTCACGAACCGGCGCTTTTACACCAAGTGCAAAAGAATCTGTACGGGAAATTTCCAGCTGGGATGCTGGTCTAGCAGGTCCCAAAATTCTGACTTTATCGAATTGCCCTTTCGCACCGATCACAGCCACCGTTTCGTTAGCTGCAAATTGGCCCGGTTGGGACAACGGTTTAAATTCGGTCAATTGGTAGCCAGGTCCAAACAATGTTTCAATATGCTCCTGAGTTAAATGAATATGGCGGGCCGACACACCCACAGGTACAGTTTTGTTCATCTGTCTCACTCCTTGTTTTCTCTATAGCTGTACATGCCAACTTCTATTATACTCTCTATTACCCAAAAATAAAAAGGCAGTACGGGTTTTCCGCCTGCCTTAAACGAACTTATTTAAATTCTGCTACAAGATTGTCAAATTGTTTCCTGCTGATTTGAAGATTCTGATGAGCAAGCGGAGTATCTTGGAATCCAGGAACTTGGTCCTCATAGCATTTCCGGCTATGATCCTGATAGATCAACCCTGTAATCATACCACCTGTTTCCATCAGCTTTGTCATGGCAGCGACCCGGTTTGAAGGATCATAATCCGGGAAACTCTCCAAATTAACAATATTTTCTTTAAACCACTCATACGTATTTATTTTATTGAACGTGACACACGGGCTGAATACATTGATGATTGAGAAGCCTTCGTGCTTGATACCTGCCTCGATTAATGCCGTTAGCTGCTTGATGTCACTTGAGAAAGACTGAGCGACAAAAGTGGCACCTGCTGAAAGCGCCAATTCCAACGGCGATAGAGTCGACTCGATCGCACCGTCCGGGGTGCTCTTGGTTACAAAGCCCTCTGCGCTTCGCGGAGAGGTTTGTCCCTTGGTCAGTCCATATATTTGGTTATCCATCACGATATACGTAATGTTCATGTTTCTGCGAATGGCATGAATGGTATGTCCTATACCGATCGCAAACCCGTCCCCGTCACCGCCTGTTGCGATTACGGTTAAATCGCGGTTTGCAAGCTTTACACCCTGTGCGATCGGCAATGCACGTCCATGAATACCGTGCAGTCCATAAGCATGAATGTATCCCGATATCCGGCCAGAACATCCGATTCCCGATATGACAGCAAGTTCCTCCGGTGTAAGTCCACAGCTCGCTGCAGCCCGTTGAATAGCGGCTTGAATGGAAAAGTCGCCACAACCAGGACACCAGTTTGGTTTGACATTGTTACGGAAATCTTTAAACGTAGCCATCTATACCAGCTCCTTGCTGTCGACGTAGACATTTTTGTATTCGTTATAAATAATAGACGGAAGAAACGGATTGCCATCATATTTAAGTACACTGTTAAGCTTCTCACTGCCGCCAACATGCAATTTAACAAGATTCGCGAGTTGAGCAGTTGCGTTATTCTCAACGACGATAACTTGTCTTGCCTGATCAACATAAGGCTTGATTGCATCTGCAGGGAACGGGTGAAGCAAACGTACGGTAATATGGTTCGTCGTAATCCCTTCATTTTCTAGCAGCTCACGCGCTTGATCGATCGTTCCGCCTGTGGACCCCATTCCTATAATTAGAAGATCAGGCTTCTCATATGGAGCATCCACCCGTATCGGATTACTTATTTTAATCTGACTCATCTTACCCAAACGTTTATCCATCATTTTCTTGCGATTTTCTGCCGATTCCGATGGTCTTCCCGCTTCATCATGTTCAACACCGGTTACGTGATGAATCCCGTGTTTCATTCCAGGCAAAACACGTGGTGATATGCCGCTGTCCGTAAACTCATATCGCTTGAACAGACTCTTCTCTTCTTGCTCCGGCACGCTGCTCACAAGATTTCCACGATCTATGACAATCTTGTCGTAATCCAGCAGTTCACATGACTGCTTGCCAAGAGACAACTGCAAATCTGTGACGACAATAACCGGAACCTGATACTTCTCTGACAAGTTAAAAGCCTCTACCATATCATAAAAGCAATCTTCAATCGTGCTTGGTGCAAGTACAATCTTCGGTATTTCTCCATGTGTTCCGTGAATCATGGCGTTTATATCACTTTGCTCCTGCTTCGTCGGCAATCCCGTACTCGGACCACCTCGCTGGGTGTCAACAATAACAACCGGCGTTTCTATCATTCCAGCTAATCCGATCGCTTCCATCATAAGGGACAGTCCCGGTCCAGCAGAAGCGGTCATTGTACGAACTCCAGCGTAGTTGGCACCAATCGCCATAGTGACTGCAGCAATTTCATCTTCTGTTTGAACGACAGTGCCGCCGAAGTGAGGGAGCTTTTTGATCAAATATTCCATAATTTCAGAAGCAGGAGTGATCGGATAAGCGCTCATTAAGCGGCAGCCTGCGGCTACAGCACCAAGACCGATCGCATCGTTGCCGATCATGAACAGCTTTTGCTTCCCATCAGCCGGGCTTAACCTGAACTCGTCCAGCGGACCGCCTGCAAGCTCCAGCACATAATCTGAGCCGCGTTTAACGGCCTCCACGTTGTTCTCTACAACAGCCGCACCTTTACGCCCAAACTCTTCTTCAACGGCGCGATTGAACACATCTAAAGGCAGGCCAAGCAGCGCCCATGACGCACCGGAGGCCACCATATTTTTCATAAGAGAGGTTCCAAGCTCCTCCGCTATAGCTGTGATAGGCACAGGAAATAACCGGATATCGGAACCGTCCGGAATGACAGGGTTAAATTTCGCATCTGCAACAATAACACCGCCCGGGCGAAGCTCATGTGCATTCAGATCAATCGTTTCTTGATCAAAAGCAACCAAAATATCCAGATCATCTGCGATCGACCGGATCGGCTTTGTGCTTATCCGTATTTTATTATTCGTATGTCCGCCCTTAATCCGGGACGAAAAATGCCGATAACCATAAAGGTAATATCCAAGCCGGTTTAAAGCTGTCGAAAAGATACGGTCCGTACTTTCGACACCTTCGCCCTGCTGCCCCCCGATTTTCCACGATAATTGACTGATCAACCTCTCCACTCCCTTTTTTTATATAAAAGCATCTGATTCGGTGTTTCTTTCAAAAAAATAGGAAACGTTTAATTACGATAAAGTTTATCGGTTTAATGGTAAATTGGCAAGAAATATTTTCTTGACATAGGTCTATTATAGTTTATGAACGAGATTCCTGCTGTTCAGGCAGATGTTGTTCAAGAAAATTTAACGCATTCTCGGACATCCAACCCCGTACCAGCTCCTCCGGATAATGCTTCAGCAGCTTGTTCCCCCACTCCTGATACTTACCGGGGTTCTCCAACCCTTTAACCCACTGATCGATCCCGTCAAAATCAGACCCAAACATTATATGACGCTCTCCCCCAAGTGAACAAACCCGTTCAATATGAGGTAGTAGATCTTCCGGCTGAACCGATGCCGTGTCATCACGGATAAACCATGGTACAAATGTTAACCCAATTCGACCATCCATCGCAACAATTGCGCGAATTTGTTCATCACTCAAGTTGCGCGGATGGGGACAGACTCCATAGGCATTAGAATGAGAAGCAATGAAAGGACGGGAAACCAACTCTGTGAGCTCCCAAAATCCAGCTACCGATAGATGGGATACATCCAGAATAATACCGAGTTTATTACAGAGCTCAACCATCTCTCTTCCCTTATTCGTAAGCCCCCCTCCTCGCTTCTCCATAACGCCATCCGCAGCCCAGTTGACATGATTCCAGGTAAGTCCCATGAATCGTATGCCAAACTCATAACAAAGGCGTACATAAAACAGATCGCCCTCTAGACCATCCACTCCTTCTAGAGAGAGAAGCCCCCAGCGACTTTTTCCGCTTCGCACATCCTCGATTTGATCACGCCACTTTAACCACTGCAGATTCCCTGTCTCAATCAGTCTGGTGCGGAAGAGTTCCAATTGAGCTATCACTCGTTCAAATGAGGGCTGTCCATAGTGCTCTGATAAAAATATTGCGAACACCTGCAGTACAACATCGCCCTTTTCCATAGACTGCAAATTAACATCCAAGCCCGGACAGCGTTCAAAAGAAGCCTCCGGGTTTTTCCACAACTTGCTGAGCACATCACAATGAAAATCCACTACCTTCATTCGCATATCCCCCTGTCATTCAAACCATAGCAAAAAGCCTGTTTACTTTGCAGGTAAACAGGCTCACCCTCAACACTCCATCAATTATCTAGGTTCTACGATCAATTTAATCGCCGTCCGGTCCTCTCCATCAATCACAATATCCGTAAAAGCCGGGATGCAGATCAGGTCTACCCCGCTTGGTGCTACAAATCCCCGGGCAATCGCTACGGCCTTCACAGCCTGGTTCAGTGCTCCCGCCCCAATTGCCTGAAGCTCGGCACCGCCGCGTTCGCGGAGAACTCCAGCCAGCGCTCCTGCAACTGAATTCGGATTGGATTTAGCTGAAACTTTTAATACTTCCATGATAAGTACCTCCCCTGGGAATGTTGAGTGATGGTTTGCTTTCGTTTACTAGATGTTATTTCATAAGTGGGGAAAAGATTCCTTCTTTTTTCCAAACCCTCCTTATTTACTCTTAAACCTACAGATGCTATTTTAATCCATTCTCCATTCATCTTCATAAAGACGGATTTTTTCTATTTTTTTCGCTTTGCCAGTCGCATCGTCAAGCTGTACAAAAACCGCATGGAAATGCCACTTTCCTTCATCAACTTGAAAACGGGCCGGAAGCTGAGTTTTGAATTTATACAGAACCGCTTCGCGCTGCATCCCCAGCACTCCTTCTTTAGACCCAACCATGCCTGTATCTGTCAAATAAGCTGTGCCATTCGGCAGAATCGTATCATCATTGCTCTGCACATGGGTATGAGTACCGACAACAATAGATGCCCGACCATCCAAATGCCAGCCCATGGCAATCTTTTCAGAAGTAGCTTCAGCATGAAAATCAACCAATATATGCTTATGCTTCATTCGGAGCTTATCCATAATTTCATCTGCTGCTCGAAACGGGCAGTCAATTGCCGGGAGATAAGTCCGGCCCATCAAATTCACAATCGCGAGTTCTTTACCATTTGCTTTTATTACCGTATAGCCACGTCCTGGGGTTCCAGGAGGTAGATTAGCGGGTCTTACGAGCCGGGATTCATCATCGATAAACTCAAAAATATCACGGTTATCCCAAGTGTGATTTCCCATCGTTATCCCATGAATCCCCCAATTGAAAAACTCATTGGCGATCGCAGATGTAATTCCCCGTCCCGAAGCTGCATTCTCACCGTTGACCACAATGATATGTGGATTGTATTTGGATTTCAATTCCGGCAAGGAAGCTCTTAGAGCTTTCCGGCCTGTCTTGCCAACAATGTCTCCTATAAATAAAACGTTGATGCCCATCAACCCCTCTATTCCTTAAAAATTTCAATATAAAATTATAAAAAGTGGCCGCTACTCGGCCACTTTTTATCTGGAACTTTATTTCGCGTAATCAACCGCTCGGGTTTCACGAATAACCGTGACTTTGATATGTCCAGGGTAATCCAGTTCATTCTCAATGGTCTTGGTAATATCACGTGCCAAGCGGAAAGCTTCAGCATCATCAATTTTATCAGGCTGTACCATCACGCGAACTTCACGTCCTGCTTGAATAGCATACGATTTCTCGACACCTTCAAATGACTCGGTGATGGCTTCCAGTTTCTCGAGACGCTTAATATAAGTCTCCAGCGTTTCTCTGCGCGCCCCCGGTCTTGCCGCAGACAATGCGTCAGCCGCACCGACTAACATAGCAATAACAGAAGTCGCCTCGCAATCGCCGTGGTGAGAAGCAATGCTGTTGATAACTACCGGATGTTCTTTGTACTTCTTCGCTAGCTCCACGCCAATTTCAACGTGCGACCCTTCCACTTCGTGATCCAGCGCTTTACCGATATCATGCAACAACCCGGCTCGTTTCGCCAATGTGATGTCTTCACCAAGTTCTCCAGCAATAAGGCCTGTCAGGTAAGCCACTTCCATGGAATGTTTAAGCACATTTTGTCCATAGCTTGTACGGAATTTCAAACGACCTAATATCTTGATCAGGTCAGGATGCAAACCATGCACACCAACCTCGAAAGTTGCCTGCTCTCCATACTCGCGAATCCGTTCATCCACTTCCTTACGGGATTTCTCCACCATTTCTTCAATACGAGCCGGATGGATCCGTCCGTCCGCGACCAATCTCTCCAAAGCCGTACGAGCAATTTCACGGCGAATCGGATCGAAACCTGAAAGTATAACCGCTTCCGGTGTATCATCGATAATAAGATCAATACCTGTAAGGGTTTCAAGTGCACGGATGTTACGACCTTCACGACCAATAATCCGGCCCTTCATTTCTTCGTTCGGAAGTGTCACTACGGAAACCGTCGTCTCCGCTACATGATCAGCTGCACAGCGTTGGATGGCAAGTGTAATAATCTCGCGCGATTTTTTGTCTGCCTCTTCCTTAGCCTGCTGCTCGAGTTCCTTGATCATCTGCGCGGTTTCGTGGCGAACTTCCTGCTCTACGTTGTTTAGAATAATGCTTCTGGCATCTTCCATGGTCAGATTCGAAATCCGCTCCAGCTCAGACACCTGGTTTTTGTAAATAACATCAATCTGCTGTTGAGTTTCTTCAATTCGTTTCTCTTTGTTCGCCACTTGTTCTTCTTTTCGTTCCAAAGATTCTAATTTTTTATCCAGCGATTCTTCCTTTTGCAACAATCTGCGTTCTTGTCGTTGAATTTCATTTCGACGCTCGCGAATGTCTTTTTCAGCTTCGGCTCGAACTTTGAATACTTCATCCTTAGCTTCGAGTACCGTTTCTTTCTTCAGCGCTTCCGCTTCCTTCTTCGCGTTTTCCACGATCTGCACAGCGGCATGTTCTGCGCTGGAAATCTTAGCTTCTGCAAGGTTTTTGCGAATAAAATAACCGAACCCAAAGAATATAGCGGCAACGAAGAGAACGATTATGACCCAGATCAAAGGTTCCATCTGTTCACCTCCTCGTTGGTTCCTCCAAGGCATTCCTTGGGAATGTTCAATTGTCATGTTACTTCAGCTTCATACATAAACCCCGGCAATTCAGTCTGCCGTCAACACGCGTATCGTTGTTTAACATACGCACGCATAGCCCGCCGCTACCGGCAGATTACATTTCACTATGATTTTGGCGAATCACAATCGAATCTTTCATAAAAAGTAACTTTTTTGGAAGGAAAAAGGCACCTATAAATGATAAAGATTCTTTTTCATTTTATTCTTTCTGAAAAGATATTGTCAAGGGAAAGCCATGGGTTCATGACGATGATCACCCAAATGAACCTTTTTTTAGTTCCTCTATTATCTTAGTCAAACATCTCGGGCTCTTCAAGAGTCTCTTCCGTTTCATGATCCTCTGCAATGAATTGATTGATAATTTTCCGTACCTGTTCACCGGTAAACCCTCGGCGCATTAAAAAAGCCCCCGTCTTACGCTTTCGTTCCAAGGCATCTCCTTTAGTCTGATACCATTTTTTTCTGCCTATAATATAAGCGCTTTGCAGTTCATCCTCTTCACTTACTTCATTCAAAGCTTTGGCAATGAGCTCCGTCTGTATACCTTTCTGACGCAGTTCCTGCCTAACCCACATTCTTCCCTTCTTCTGCCCCGTAATCCGCTGCTCAGCCCACTGTTTGGCATAGAGCTCATCATCAACCAGCCTCTCCTGCTGGAGCCTGATCACCGTTTCCTCTATACCTTCCGCTGTCATTCCTTTCTGGTGAAGACGCCGAGCGATCTCCTGGGCCGTTCGAGGTTTCCGCTCTAGAAATTTCAGCGCCTCCACATAGGCTTGCTGCCTCTCATCTGCAGCAACGATCTCTTTCAGTTCTTCCTTGCGGAACACGCTCCCCTTCATCATCCGAAATTGAATCATAATATCTTCGTGAATTGATAAAACATATGAATCAAAAGCGATCTGATAACGATGCTTCGGCTTTCGCAGCATCTTCACAGAAGTGATGATCAACTCCTCATCATCCGGAAAATGAGAGAGGTCATTTATCTTTTCCTCTATGAGCTTGCGGCTGTACTCCATATCCATTATTCTCCCTCCTGGTCAGCAAGCAAAAAAACGCTTGCCGTCTAGAATAAAACTCAATCGGCAAGCGTCTCTACTTGAATTTATAAAGCCTTTTAATATGTGCGGCGATCTATTTTTCTTTAAACAATTCTTGTTCTTCCAGCTCTTCCTGTGCCTTTTCACTTTCACTTTGGGCAGGTACAGTTGTGGTCAAGTTACTGGCTTCACGGATTTTACCCTCAATCACATCAGCAATCTCCGGATGCTCTTTCAAGAATTGCTTTGCATTCTCACGGCCCTGGCCCAAACGCTCGCCAGAGAAGGAATACCACGCACCGCTCTTATCCACAATATCAAGCTCCGTACCGATATCAACCAAGCTTCCCTCTTTCGAGATCCCTTCACCATACATAATATCAATCTCGGCTTGTTTAAATGGTGGAGCCACTTTATTCTTTACAACCTTAACTCGCGTACGGTTACCTACCACATCGTTCCCCATCTTGATGCTTTCAATACGACGAACGTCAAGACGGACGGTTGAATAAAACTTCAAGGCTCGGCCCCCTGGTGTAGTTTCCGGGTTACCGAACATAACACCGACCTTTTCACGAAGCTGGTTGATAAATATGGCAATTGTTTTGGATTTGCTGATCGCTCCGGACAATTTACGAAGGGCTTGTGACATGAGACGAGCTTGCAGACCTACGTGTGAGTCACCCATGTCCCCTTCGATCTCCGCTTTCGGAACGAGAGCCGCTACCGAGTCAACAACAATTATATCGACAGCACCGCTGCGAACAAGAGCTTCGGCGATTTCAAGCGCCTGTTCGCCCGTATCCGGCTGGGACAACAGAAGCTCATCAATGTTAACACCAAGCTTGCTGGCGTATGATGGGTCCAATGCATGCTCTGCATCGATAAATGCAGCTTGTCCGCCTACTTTTTGAACTTCTGCTATGGCATGGAGTGCAACCGTAGTTTTACCGGAAGATTCCGGTCCGTAGACCTCAATGATCCGGCCTTTAGGCAGACCACCTGTTCCCAATGCTATGTCCAATGCCAAAGATCCGCTTGGCACGATTTCCACTTGCATATGGGTGGATTCACCCAGTTTCATAATAGAACCTTTACCGAACTGTTTCTCTATCTGGCGAAGCGCCATATCCAGCGCAGCACGACGATCTGACAATGATTCCACAACCCTTCAATTGTTGATAGTAATATCATACCTTGTTTTTTAACGTTTGCCAAGCTTTTTTTCGAACATACATTCGTATTTTTTTAGAACGCTCCCTCCCCCGACTTAACCGCCGCGGCAGCTTCCAAAACAGCAAAAAACCGCGGCCACATCATAAATGCCACGGTTCTTCCGTATACCGATTATACAATTAGACTCCCGACGATTCAAGTCTATTGCTAAATTATTACTGAAGCTTACGTTGCTTGAAGCCTGCGCCATAAATGGTATAACAACGCCTTGGTTGCGCGGATGCGCACCATGTCCCTGTCTCCCCTTAAGTGAAGTTCATAAACCTCGGTCTTCTTTCCGCGTTCAGATAACCCGATATACACAAGACCTACCGGTTTATGTTCGGTCTCCCCTGGACCTGCAACACCCGTCACTGACAGACCAAAGTCACTATCCGCCACCATCCGCACCTGCTCCGCGAGCACCTCTGCTACTTCAATGGAAACAGCACCTGGGGCATTCTCGCCTTCAAGCAGCCGCTGCGGGACATGGACCAGCTTGTGCTTGATCTCGTTCGTATAGCAGACAATCCCGCCAAGAAGCACCGTCGCGCTGCCTGGAATGGATGTAATGGTATCCATAACAAGGCCACCGGTACAGCTTTCCGCAGCACTAAGGGTTAAGCCGCGCTCAGTCATTATATCGACAATCACTTTTTCAATGGGAACATCTTCATTTGCGTACAGATGATCCGGTACGATATCCTTGATCTGTTTTTCCAGTCTGTCCAGCTTCTCCATTGCCTCTCTCTCACTTGGAGCCTTTGTAGACAGCCGAACCGTCACTTCTCCTTCTTTGGCATATAGAGCTATCGTTGGATCGGTCTGGACGGTGATCAAATCCGACAGACGATCATCCAATGCAGACTCGCCAATCCCGGCAAACTTGAGCATCTTAGAGTAAAGCGGCAGCTCTTTCGTAAGAACATGCTGCATCAACCAGGGAACAGCTTGCTTCTCAAACATCGGCACAAGCTCTCTCGGAGGCCCTGGAAGCACAATATAGTGCGTATCTTCATATGTAATTGCATTTCCAACGGCAAGACCGGTTTCATTCGGCAGCGGCGTTCCACCATCAATCGTCAATGCCTGACGCTTGTTGTTCTCGGTCATCTCTCTGCCACGATCCATGAAAAAACGGTCAATATTGTCCATCGCCATCCGGTCAATGTGTAGCGAGCTGCCTATAAATTCGGCTAGAGCTTCCTTCGTAACATCATCTTGTGTCGGTCCAAGACCTCCGGTCAATACGACAATGTCAGCACGCCGGCTAGAAAGTCTTAGCACTTCTTTAATCCGCTCTATATTATCCCCAACCACGCTCTGGTAATAAAGGTCGATTCCCATGCCTGCGAATTGCCTTGATAAATACTGGGCGTTAGTATTCGTAATTTGTCCGAGCAGCAGCTCGGTTCCTACCGCAATGATTTCAGCCTTCATTTTAAACCTCCCGATCATCCCAACTTTAGAAAAAAACAATAGGATTCCTCCTATTGCTTTCCAGCCTTTAATCCCCCCGGAGAAGGTGTTTGTTTTTCACAAAATATTCCAACCCGGAATAGATCGTGATCAGAACAGCCGCCCAAATGGCAATCTGGTCAAACGGAATTCCCAGAAACACAAACGGAAAATTGTTAATGAGCAGTGCCACAATAGCGACGATCTGGATCACCGTCTTTAACTTTCCCGAATTCCCCGCAGCCATAACAGCCCCGTCAAGAAGGGCGATTTGACGCAAGCCGGTCACAGCAAACTCACGGCTGATGATCACGACCACCATCCAAGACTCAACCTTCCCCATCTCCACCAGCGAGATGAGCACTGCTGCTACAAGCAGTTTATCTGCGAGCGGGTCCAGCAACTTGCCAAGATTGGTTACCATATTATTCTTGCGGGCAAGGTAACCGTCAATCCCATCCGTACTGGCGGCCAAGATGAAGATCAAAGCAGCAATAAGCTGATTGTATGGCAGTGTAAAATCATTCCATACGATCGGTTCAGGATAAAAATCGAAATCCACCAGTAAAAAAATCATCATAATGGGGATCAGGCAAATCCGGGCCAGCGTTATGCGATTCGGTAAATTCATGAAGCAACCTCCCTATATTGGGGTTGAGAGTTTCCAAGTTCTTATGTACAAGAAAAAAAGTTAGGAGCACACCTATACCTGCACTCATCCGCCAATAATCTTTCCGCTTACTTGTAATATCGATTTTCAGTATAATATCAAGGCTCGTCCGATGTCAAAAAATAAAAAAACCTCCTCCTCGCACACGAAGGGAGGCCAAGGTTTACTTCAGGTTCGTAAACTGCAGATCAAGCGGAAGTTCCGCTTTGTTTAGCAGCTGCATAACAGCCTGAAGATCGTTTTTACTTTTGCCTGAAACCCGAATCTGGTCCCCTTGTATCTGGCTTTTCACCTTCAGCTTCGAATCGCGGATCAGCACGTTGATCTTCTTGGCGTTATCCTGATCAATCCCCTGCTTAAGCGAAAGACGTTGTCTGACGGTACCGAGTGAAGCCGGTTCAATTTTTCCGTAATCTACATTTTTTAACGATAGTCCGCGCTTTACCATTTTGGATTGTAAAATATCGATGACCGCATTCAACTTGTATTCATCATCGGAGGTAATGATGAGGATGTCTTTTTCCAGCTTCAAACTACTTTTGCTTCCTTTAAAGTCGTATCGGTTCTGGATTTCACGCTCCGCCTGGTTAATTGCGTTGCTTAATTCCTGCATGTCCATCTTGGACACAATATCAAATGAATGTTCAGAACTCATAGTCATTCCTTCCTTTCAAAAAACAATATGTACAATCTATTATAGGTTATGATTGAGGCGGAAGTCTAATCCATATGGCAATTTTGTCATGACAAGAAAATACGCCTTTGTTGGTTTTTTTTACGAGGCGCGACGCTTCTCGAAGCAAAAAGACCTCGTTCTTACCTTTTGGGTAAAAACGAAGCCTCTTAACCATCTAACTGTCCCTGCCTCTGCTCCTTGCGGGCTGACGAAACATATCAAGAACACCCAATATAACATGGGCAAGCCCGAAACCGAGAATACCATAACCCCAATCATTCGGAATCAGATAATATCCCAATAGGCTTACAATCATGCCAAGGCCAGCTATAATCCAGCCGACGGTCATCAGAACTCCACCTCCCCAGGAAAAGACAAAATAGCGAAATTTCACATTCCACACACCGCTATTAATTTATCCTGAGAAGAAAGGGTCTATTCTTCGTCTGTTTCTGTGCTGTCACTGTCGGTCGTTGTGGAGTCTGCCGGTTCTAATAACAGACGAGAAGTCGACTTTCCGTCTGTAACAACCTGACCCCCTACCGTAATCACTGTGGCCGGAGAATATGCCGATTTGACATACATCCCCTGACTATCCATTTCAAAGCTGAACGAATCACCCGCATTCACCATTTGATACAATAACTTCTCACCTTGTGAATTATAACCGCGATAAATTTCGACCCAGCTTTCTCCCGATGCCTCGATTTCCACTTTTACAGGCGTTCCTTCAGGTGATGCTACTTTGAACACCGTGCTCTTTCCCTGCTTGCGATCTTCCGTCACCGTAACCTGACCTTCCTGCTCTTTAGCAGGATCTTCTTCAGTGTCTGTTACACCTTCGTCTGTGTCAGTTCCGGGGTCTGTTTCTGTACCTTCCCCATCGCCTTGATCAGCACCTCCATCACCCTGAGCACCGCCAGGATTCGGTGTCGACTCTTCCCCGCCTTTATTAGCTGGTTCGGCCGGTTCGTTCTGTGTCGTTGGCGGAGTGATCTTATCCGGTGCAGAATTGTTAGCATTAGAAGCGTATATATAAATAACAACGATAATTAATATAGGAAAGGTCCACATTAATGCAGTTGGGAGCCAACTGAAATTACGCTCGGAAGACGTACGTGCAGAACGCTTCTGAATAACAGGCTCCATCGTTGATTCCGGCTGTGGTTTAGGTACGTCCTGCTTATGGCCCTCAAGCAATTCATCCGGATTTAAACCTACCGCTTCCGCATAGGTTTTGATGAATGCCCGGACATAAAAACTGCCTGGGAGGACTTTATAATCCCCTGCCTCGATGGCTTCTAAGTATCGCTTGCGTATTTTTGTCATTTCTTGCACATCATCCAGGCTCATGCCCTTTTGAAGACGTGCCTCCCTTAATTGTTGTCCTAATTCGGACATGCCATCACCTCCTCTTGGATTTTGCGGTTACTTACAGATCTTCACTGTATGAACCTGTGAATGTATCATAAACGATTTCTTCACCAGGATTGTTTCGCAATTCGATTAAAATATCAAAATCATCATAAGAATATTCCGATTCCCGAACAAAAATATCAGGATGCTCAATCACTTTGGTGCTCTCCATCGACATGATGTCTTGCAGAAGTTGATAATGCTTTTCGTTAGAGCGAATGGTACTGACTATGCCATCAATAATAAATACATTGGAGGGATTCATTTCATCCTCGGAAAGTTGGCTTCGCATCGTTTGTCTCAGTAACGTGGAGGAAACAAAAGTCCATCTTTTCATAGCACATACACTGCCCGCGATAATGGATTCAGTCTTACCGACACGAGGCATCCCCCGAAGACCGATCACCCGATTTCCTTCCTTCTTAAACAATTCACCCAAAAAATCAACAAGTAAACCGAGCTCGTCACGAGTAAAACGAAACGTCTTATGATCATCCGAATCGCGATTAATGTAGCGGCCATGACGAACCGCCAAAATATCAACCAGTTTAGGCGGTCGAAACGCCTTTACGGTTATATTTTCGACTTTTTTCAACATTTTACCCATCAATTCGATCTTCTCTTCATCGTCGGTTTCGAGCAGCATACCTCTGGTCTGACCTTCAACACCGTTGATCGTCAAAATATTCACTTCCATCATTCCGAGCATAGAAGCGATATCACCGAGTAACCCCGGCCTGTTTTTATGTATCTCGTATTCCATATACCATTGTTTAGATCCCACAAAGACACCTCGACAAACTTCGATTTACACCCATTTTATAGTTGGTTTTACATATTTAGGAACAAGGAAAAGAGCATTAAAAAATGGGTCACGTTAATGATATATAAAATGAAAATGAAAGGCAAGGACAACTCTGTAACCATTCGAACAAGCATAAACGGCTTAAAGCCGTCTTTAAAAGACATGGTTTATCATTTGATGAAAAAAATTTAACTAGACTTTCATTTTAAAAAGCCCCCTGCTGTTAGGGGGCCGCTCTTAAACTAAGCGTTGTTTTTGGCCAGTTTGACCATCAACCGGGCAATCGTGCGGCGCTCTTCCTCATTACCCACATCCCAAAGCTCTTTGAGGGCACGGTTGGAGGAGTTTTGAGGGTCGATTTTCTGATCAAGAAAATCACCGATTTCATAAGCGAGCTGCGAAATCGTATCTTCATTCATTCCCGCTTTCTCGGCTTGAACGACACGCTCACCAAGAAACTTTTTCCAAGAATCGAAATTTTTGAGTACGGATGACATGGATTAATCCTCCTTTTGCTTGTTGCAATTGAGATTTAAATGAACATTAATAATATGTCCCAGTACTCCATTCGCTATGAATAAAGAAATGCGCCAAAAGGTGGCACAAATCTTCAGGTTACCCATCCGCCATTCGGACTGATGACCTGCCCTGTAATATAGCCGGATTCCGGCAAAGCCAGAAAATATACAAGCGAGGATATCTCATCAGGCTGAGCAAGACGTCCAAGCGGTATCTCTTCCTCCAGCATCCGAATTTCATCGGCCTCCAAATGACCGAGCATGGACGTATCCACCGCACCAGGAGCAACCGCATTTACCGTTACACCGGAAGGAGCCAGCTCCTTGGCCAGCGCTTTAGTAAATGCGTTAATTCCTCCCTTACTAGCCGAATACACCACTTCGCATGAAGCACCCGAAAGCCCCCATATTGAGGATACGTTGATAATCCGTCCAAATCGCTGGGATATCATCCGCCCCATAAAAGCTTGCGTACATAAAAATGTACCTTTCAGATTCACCGACATGACCGTATCCCATTCGTCCTCCGTCACATCTGACAGAAGACCATAATGGGAAATGCCTGCGTTGTTCACCAAAATATCAGGCTCCATGCCATGGTTTGCAAGCTTTTCTTGCATGCGCAAAATTTGTTCCTTATCCTTTAAATCTGCAGAAACCGTCAATACCTTCGATCCATAACTCATACAGCGACGTGCCACCTCGTTCGCCGCCTCATGAGAGCTCATATAGTGAAGAACAACACTCATGCCGACAGAGGCAAAACGTTCAGCTATCGCCGCCCCGATCCCTCTGCTAGCTCCGGTTATTAGCACCGTCATTTCCCCGATTGGTTTTAAAGACTCTCCCATCAGCAGTTTCATTACGGACTCAAAACAAGGGATACTGCAAGCTGATCCCAGTTGACATGCTCTTGTAATCTTCGGTTAACATCCTCCAGTGTAATGGACTCATACACCGACAGCACCGAAAACAGATTACTGCCTCTGAACTGGTATCTTGTAAATTCATGCGCAATGTTCTCTGGGGAATTAAGCATGCGCAAGTAACCGCCTATTTTCTTTTTACGTGCCCGTTCAAAATCTGATTGATTAAATCCATTTTCCTTCAATCGATCCACTTCCTCACGAATACGCTGCAGCAGCCGCTCAGGATCTTTCGTGTCACCGCCTGCCGCTGAAAAAGCATATTGAGGCGAGCTGTTGAATTCATGTGAGAAATTGTCTGTAATCAGATCTTCATCATAGAGCTTCTGATACAGCTCTGTACTGGAGCTGAACATCAAATCCAGCATCAGCTTTGTTGTCAGGTCATGCCGAAGCTGATCTTCTCCCTTTAGACCCATACTTTTCTCTTTAAAGCCGAATAAACATTTCGGCATTGATACCGCCAGTCGGGTAACCTTGCGTTTTTCCGCAACCTCCAGCGGTTCTGCATCAAACAAACGCTCAATGCTCCCCTGTTTTTCATAGGTTTTTCGAGCCTGATTGGCCTTAACCATGGAAATCGTCTCTTCCGGGTCCACACCGCCGACGACAAACAGCAGCATGTTGCTCGGATGATAGAAAGCATTATAACACGTGTATAGATCTTCTTTCGTAATCGTTCCTATTGATTCTACAGTTCCAGCTATATCAATACGTACCGGATGTACTTTATACATCGCTTCGATCAAACCGAAGTAAACGCGCCAATCGGGATTGTCTTGATACATGTTGATTTCCTGACCAATGATCCCTTTTTCTTTCTCAACATTCTGGTCCGTAAAATAAGGATTCTGAACAAAATCAATCAACGTCTCAAGATTCACCATAATGTTCTCGGTTGCTGAGAACAGATACACCGTCTGATCAAAACTTGTAAACGCGTTCGCCGATGCTCCGTTAGAAGCAAATTTGGCGAAAATGTCACCCTCCTGTTCTTCAAACATCTTATGTTCAAGAAAGTGGGCAATGCCATCAGGCACTTTCACTTCCGGCTCACCTTCTACCCGAAAATGATTATCTACAGATCCATATTTTGTTGCAAACGTTGCGTATGTTTTTTGAAATCCAGGCTTTGGAAGCACATACACGTGCAGTCCATTATCCAGCACTTCATAATACAACGTTTCCTGCAGGTTCTCGTAATGAATGCTTTGCACCGTTTATTCCTCCTTTTGACCTTTCAGGAAATAGATCGTATCCAGCGAAAATGCGGATGCGGCGCGTGTAACGTCTTCCAGGGAAACATGAGACACCTGTTCGAGTAGTTCCTCCGCAGTACGCTCTTTCCCGGACAACTGTCGGTTAAAATCATAAGCGATCAGCTCAAAGGCCGAATCCTGCATTTCTTTGATGACATTCCGAATCATAGCCTTTGTCTGTGACATTTCAGTGTCTGATATAACGCCCGCTGCCATATCTTCCAACTGTTTTTGGATAATGCGGACTGCTTTTTCATAATTTTCTATCTCGATCCCGGATTGAATCGTTGCGATTCCTTTATGGCCGTCATAACGGGAGGAAGCATAATAGGCCAAGCTTTCTTTCTCCCTAACATTCACAAATAGCTTGGAATGAGGATATCCGCCCAAAATTCCATTATACATCAAGGCTGCAGCATAATCATTGTCCCTGTACGTAATTTTACTGCGCAAACCGAGATTTAGCTTTCCTTGATTAATATCCAGCTTCTCAACAACCGTCTGTGGTTCGGATGCAACGGACCGCACGACGGAAGGCTCATAGTTCCCTGTTTGTGAACGATCCATCACGAAGTGCTCTTCCACAAGCTTTTTTACTTCTTCTATGGACGTATCACCGACAACATATAGATCAAAAACAGCTTCATTTAGCCACTTCCGATAAGAATTATATAGACTTTCGGCTGTTATACTGTCCAAATCTTTACGCTGTCCAAGCGGATGCAGCCGATATGGCTCATTTTTGCACATCTCTTCAATACAACGTTCAGCAGCGTAGCGAATTTTGTCATTCACAATGCTCTCCAGCTTTTTACGTACCGTATCCCGCTCTGTCTGAACATAGGAAGGACGGAATACTCCATTCTCAAGCGCAGGCTTCGTTAATGTTTCACCCAGAAAAGAAAACGACGATTGCAGCAGGCTCTCCGAGCTCTGAACAAATGAATCGTTTATGGTGTCCATACGAAAATGAACGATTTGATAATCTCCGCGTTTATAAACATCAAATCCAAAGCCGGCCCCATACAGCTGTTCTAACCGTTCACGGAAAGATCTTGTCTCCGGATAGGAGACCGTACCTCTGCGCAGCACAAACGGCGTCAAAGCCGTAGCAGTCACCGTATTCTCATCCAACGGACTTCCGGCATAAAGTGAAATGGCAAATGTTTTAAAGCGGCGGGTCGGCAGCACATGAATCCGAATCCCCCCCGCTGTCCCATGTTCAAATCCCATGATGTTCGTCAAGGTTCAAAACTCCCTTACCACATATATTGATGGTGCACAAGACGTAATTTAGTTCCATTCTAACCCATTGCAAAGTGAAGAAGCAACCGAAGACAAGCCTTCGATTGCTCCGGTTTTGGCATTACATACAGAAGATGTGCCTGCCTATGGTTTTGATTTGCGGACGGCTCCAGATCCACTCCGAAGTCGCTGTTTCCGGGTTGAAATAATAGAGCGCCCCTCCGGAAGGGTCCCAACCGTTAATCGCTTGAATAACCGCCTTTCGGGCTGTCTCATTCGGTGTTAAATAGATTTGTCCATCAGCTACGGCAGTAAAAGCACGAGGTTGAAAAATAACTCCTGATGGCGTATTTGGAAAATTTGGTGATTTAACACGGTTAAGAATAACAGCGGCTACCGCTACCTGTCCTTCAAAAGGTTCGCCACGAGCTTCCCCATAAACCGCATTAGCCATAATTTTCACATCATTATCGGATAACCCCATGGCATTCGCAGAGGAAAGGTCGGCTCCTTCTGCCTTATAATCCTTACCACGTTCATGCATTTTAGGCTCGGTTGGACGCCAATTCTTCGTCGCATTGTACAACTTCAGCTTTGATTTGGGACCAACAATACCATCTACCTTAAGACCAAACTCAGATTGAAACCATTTAACTGAGTCACTCGTCTTGGAGCCAAAAATACTATCAACTTTACCGTGGTAAAATCCCAAATGCTTTAACCGTCCTTGCAACTCATAAACATCCTCACCGTAAGAACCGTATTTCAGTATGGCCTGACTGAAGGTCGGCAAGGATTCTTGTTTGATTGGAGCTGGCTCGGTTTCGGATGTAAACTTTGCCTGGGAGAGAATGGACGCCGTAATCAATACCACGATACCGGTTAGTAGCCAAATCTTTCCGTTTTTCATACTGACCTCTACCTTTCTCTTGTGATTTTACAGGAGCGCTAAGGTTATTATGACCAAGCCTGCCTGTTTCCTATGCACATCTCCAAAAGGAAGTAGATCGGTCAATTCATTGATTATAACTCTTAAAAAAACAGCAGATATTACAACAAAAAAGAGGATGTTCTGAGCAGGTAAAACCCAGAACACCCTCTTACTATACATTTTATGAACTGACTCGACTTTGCTGATACTGCTCCATCGACATAAGTACCTCACGCGGCTTGCTGCCCTCGTAAGGACCGATCACGCCTCTGGCTTCCATCGAATCGATCAGCCGTGCAGCACGGGTATATCCAATACGCATACGCCGCTGCAGCAGGGAGACTGATGCCTGCTTCGCTTCCAGGATAACGTTTACCGCCTGATCGTACAGTTCATCCAGCTCCTCATCATTGGAAGTTGCCGATTCATCGATTTCAGGAACAAGAGATTCATCATATTCAGCCTGTCCTTGTCCACGAACAAAGTCTACAATGTTCTCAACTTCCTGATCGCTCATGAAAGCCCCCTGTACCCGAATAGGCTTGGAGGAGCCCATCGGCATAAACAGCATATCACCACGACCGAGCAGCTTCTCGGCTCCCGCCATATCCAGAATCGTTCTGGAATCAACTTGTGACGATACACCAAATGCAATCCGGGAAGGAATATTCGCTTTGATTACACCTGTAATAACGTCAACAGATGGCCGCTGTGTAGCAATAATCAAATGAATCCCAGCGGCACGTGCCATTTGAGCAAGGCGGGTGATTGCTTCTTCCACATCATGCGCTGCGACCATCATCAGATCGGCCAGCTCGTCCACAATCACGACAATATATGGCAATATCGCTGATGGATTGTCTTTCATTAAAGTGTTGTAGCCTTCAATGTTTCGTGTACCTGATTTGGAAAACAGCTCATAACGCTTCTCCATTTCAACCACGATTTTTTTGAGAGCGAGTGAAGCGCGTTTCGGATCGGTCACCACCGGAGCCATTAGATGAGGAATACCGTTGTATACATTAAGCTCAACCATTTTAGGATCGACCATCAGAAATTTGACCTCATCAGGCTTCGCTTTATATAAAATACTGGTAATAATCCCGTTAATACATACCGACTTACCCGAGCCAGTAGCACCGGCTACAAGAAGATGGGGCATCCGGGCAAGGTTGCCCACAATGGTCTGGCCGGAAATGTCACGCCCAAAAGCAATGGACAGCTTGGACTGAGCATCCTGAAACATCGGTGTTTCCATAACTTCACGCATCGTAACTATTGACACTTCATTGTTCGGAACCTCAATACCAATCGCCGATTTACCGGGAATCGGGGCTTCCATACGTATGTCCTTGGCGGCAAGAGCCAGCGCAATGTCATCCGTCAAGCTGACGATTCGGCTTACCTTCACTCCGATATCGGGTTGAATCTCATACCGGGTAACCGATGGACCGCGCACAACTTCCAGCACCTTCGCCCGAACGCCGAAGCTTTCCAGTGTAGCCTCCAGCTTACGGGCTGTCTGCATATAATCGTTCTGATCTCCCGGCTTTCCTCCATTGTTAGGCTTGGAGAGCAGGCGAAACGGCGGCAGCTTGTAAGGCTTCGGTGGAGGTTGAGGCGGTGAAGCAGATTTGGTCTCAGCCCCGTCCTCACCGTCAGATATTTTCCCCTCGGCCTTCTCCGATGTATCTTGCACTGCTTCCGGTTCCGTCTTTTCAGCACTCCTAGAAACACCGCTGGCTGGATCGTCTTGAATTTGTTCAACATCCTGCTCATCCAGTTCCTCTTCATCTACTGCACCTTCATGCTTAACCTGCTCGAAGAAATCCCGAATAATCGGTGAAGACGGTGTCGGTGCATCCGTATTTGAATGACCATATAGCACGGGCTGATCTTCTCCAGGGACCATATCAAATGCGCCGGCGTCCATAGCGGACAATCCCGCTTGACTCGAATGAATACCTCTGTCCTGAGCTGTATGCTCCGCTGTTCTGCCTAAGCCGGAAATCTTGTTACCAAACAGCTGGAAGAAAACCGGCAGCTTTCGCTTGGAAACAGACAGATCCGCATCATCCAGATCATCATCATTATCCTCATGTACTGGAAGGCTCTTGGTCTGTTTTCGTTTCGAAGCTGAAGTAGCTTTAGCTTTCGTCTGCCGACCTTGCATTCTTTTTTGCAATATTTCGCCTAACTTCACAAGACGGGTGCGAAGCAGGCGCATCAAATCTACATAAGACAAATTCGTAATCAACATAAAGCTGATGAACAACATAACAATCATAATCAGACGGGCGCCAATGATGCCAAAGAACATAAGCAGAAGTGAAAACTGTAACGCTCCTGCATAACCTCCGCTAATATCTTTTCCCATTACCGGATGACTGCCATCAGCTTTCCCGTGTAAAAGTTCACCTTGCAAATCACTATGTATCTGAGTCATTACATTGCTTGAACTCAATTGCCCAATCGGGGCCAGCTTCGGCTCCAGTCCGCTGATACTGCTCATCAAAGTCAGGGACAAGATCAGCAGAAGAACCCCGGTTTTACGACTGCTCCATCGTTTGGGCCATTTCCGGTGAATCATTACCATTAATCCGTAATAAATTCCGATCAGGGGGATTACAAAATAGTATTTACCCAGCAGGTATCCTGACATTTTGGACAGGGAGCGTCCTACCGGTGCCTCTCCGGATAATGCAATTACCGAGAGTGTCATCAGTATTATTCCATAAATTTCATATTTCAGGACTGAGGCAAATACAGCCCTTTTCTTTCGCTTGCGTTTTGACAATAGTGTCACCCCCGAAGCCATATTATAACATATATTCGGATGGCGTACCTATGTTCTGTTTTCAGACTTTAGCCCTATTTTGTCTGTTCGATAACAGGGAGAAACGAAATGATACTCCCAGGAGCATAATGCGGGTTCAAATAATGCCCCAGCTCACAATTTAGCAGACGAATCACTTTTGCCTTGTTATCACTAAGCAGCTCTACCTCCATCAGCACGTTTCCCATTTGGAGTTCTTTCGTTTGAGGCGTCTGATTAGAATGATCTTCTTCACGCCAAATAAGTTCATGCGGCATCACGGTGTATAATGTCACTGGGTTATTCCTCCTGTATGGATACTTTTTCGTTCTCCGATCAAACGATTTAATGTCGCCAAAGCCTGTCCGATGCCACCCACTTCATTCATTAACCCATACTTTACAGCATCTGAGCCTGAAACAGCTGTGCCGATGTCCCGGTTCAGCTCCCCTGTCTTAAACATTAAATCCTTAAACTGCTCCTCGCTAATATTGGAATGAGATGTTACAAAACGAACGACCCGCTCCTGCATTTTCTCCATATACTCAAACGTTTGCGGTACCCCTATAACGAGTCCGCTCATACGGATCGGATGAATGGTCATCGTTGCACTTTCAGCGATAAAGGAATAGCTGGAAGCGACCGCAATCGGCACACCAATGCTATGTCCCCCTCCAACAACGACGGTGACCGTCGGTTTTGTCAATGAGGCGATCATCTCCGCAATGGCAAGCCCTGCTTCTACATCTCCCCCTACCGTATTCAAAATAATGAGCAAGCCTTCAATCCGCGGATTTTGTTCTGCTGCAACCAATTGCGGAATGATGTGCTCATATTTAGTCGTTTTATTTTGCGGAGGCAGAACGATATGTCCTTCAATCTGACCGATGATAGTCATGCCAAAAATATTGGACTCGCCCCCGGTAGGCACACCGGTTTGTCCCAATTGTTGAATTGTATCGGTAACTGACTGATTTTTTTGATCCTCCGTTGGAACCGGTTGAATCCCGGTCTCCCCTCTTACTTCCTTTTTTTCATGGTTGTCCAAATTGTTTTCCACATCTGCACCCTGCCTTTTATCATTTTAGGTTCTATACATATCCTAGTATGGCAAACATGCCGTTCAGATTATGCTTGTTTAGAACAGTTCAACACAAAAAGCAGTGACAAATACAAATAAAAAGCCCCTTTCGAGGAAACCGTCCAATATTACCTTCGAAAGGGGCGACTGTGTGCCTTATTTATTCTATTCGTAAATATAGAATCATACTTCCATAATGATCGGCAGGATCATCGGTCTACGACGTGTTTGCTCATACAGGAAGCGTCCCAGAGCATCCTTGACACTCGTTTTAAGTGAAGCCCATTCATTTACATTCTCGCTCATCAGCTTCTGCAATGTGCTTGAAACGATCCGGTTGCTTTCTTCCAGCAATCCTTCCGATTCACGCACATATACAAAACCGCGAGATATAATGTCCGGACCGGATACAATGGACCCGCTTTGTTTGCTTAAAGTCACGACGACAACCAAAATACCATCTTGTGATAGCAATTTGCGATCACGGAGTACGATGTTGCCAACATCCCCAACACCAAGTCCGTCAATCAATACGTTTCCGGCTGTTACTTTTCCGGCTTTGCGAGCAGCGCCGCCTTGAATTTCAACGATTTCACCCAGATCTGTAATAAAAATATTGTCCGGGTCAACACCAACAGATTCAGCAAGCAACGCATGACGACGCTGCATACGGAATTCACCATGAACAGGAATGAAATATTTCGGTTTCATCAAGTTCAGCATCAGCTTCAGTTCTTCTTGACTTCCGTGTCCCGATACGTGAACACCGGAGTTAGAACCGCTATAGATAACTTCCGCACCAAGACGGAACAGTTCATCAATCGTTCGTCCTACATATTTTTCATTGCCTGGTACAGGCGTTGCCGCGATAATGACTGTATCCCCTGGCAAAATATCCACTTTACGATGTGTCGAGCGAGCCATCCGTGTCAATGCAGACATCGGCTCTCCTTGGCTTCCTGTGCACAATACGACAACGCGGTCCGCCGCCATTTTGTTAACTTCCTCAGGCTCTATCAACATGCCGTCCGGAATGTGAAGGTAGCCCAGTTCCGAAGCGATAGAAACGACATTTACCATGCTTCGACCGATAACGGTTACTTTACGGCCTGTCGATTCCGCCGCATTCATCACTTGCTGAATCCGGTGTACGTTCGATGCAAATGTTGCTACGACAACACGCTGATCCGCTTTGCGAAAAATGTCCTCAAGGACAAGACCAACGTTCTTCTCCGATGGTGTAAAACCCGGTCTCTCTGCATTCGTACTGTCTGACAAAAGCGCAAGCACGCCTTTGCTTCCGATTTCAGCCATACGCTGCAAATCGGCATACTGGTCATTGACCGGAGTATGATCGAATTTAAAGTCACCGGTATGAACTACACTGCCTTCTGGTGTGTCGATGCAAATGCCAACCGAATCCGGAATACTGTGGTTTGTTTTGAAGAAAGTTGCTTTTAACGTGCTCCCAAGCTGAATTTCAGAATCTGCGTGAATCAGAATCCGCTTCGTTTCACCTAGCAAATTCGCTTCCTTCAGCTTGTTCTCCACCAAACCCAGTGTCAGCTTTGTTCCATATACAGGAACGTTCAGATGCTTCAATACATACGGCAGTCCGCCTATATGGTCTTCGTGACCGTGAGTTAATAAAATACCTCTCACTTTATCACGATTCTCAGTCAAGTAGGAAATATCAGGAATAACAATATCGATGCCAAGCATGTCCTCTTCCGGAAATTTCAATCCCGCATCCACGACAACGATGTCATTGGCATACTGCACGACATACATGTTCTTCCCGATTTCACCGACTCCACCCAAGGCGAAAATCGATAGTTTATCGTTATTTATTTTTTTAGACAAATGAATCTAACCCTCCTATAGTTTTGGACGTCCACCAATTAATTAATGATATTTCAAAAATATACCGCACCCAGTCACTTGAATTCATTATACATGAACAAAAAGTGAAAACACAAGTCACCCACCCAGTAAGAGATAGGATACCCCTATAAAGCAGCGTTTTATAAAAGAAAAACCGCCTTCTTGCACAAAGAAGGCGGTTTTTCGGGAATTATGGTAGAAATGAACAAAATCCGGCGTTATCGCTATAACGTTTATAGTTCCTCAATCATTTTTCGGATAAATGCAGACTCGTTCTCATTCGGTGAAATAAGGGGCAGACGTACCCCACCAACCTTGAAACCTTTCAATTCAAGAGCATATTTGACAGCTGACGGATTAGGAAGCGGATTCGGACATTCAAATAACCCTTTAAAGAGCGGGAACAGTTTTTGATGCAAGTTAGCTGCTTCCTGTACCTGACCTTTGATAAATGCATCCATCATATCCTTCATCAGGGAGCCGGCCACATGGCTTGCTACGCTAACAACGCCATATGCCCCTACCGAAAGCGCGGGAAGAGCCGAAGAATCATCCCCGGAGTATACGATGAAATGCTCAGGTGCCCCAGCTACAATCTGGGTAACCTGATCGAGCGAAGCACACTCCTTGGTTGCTACAATATTCGGTATTTCAGCAAGTCTCAGTGTTGTTGCAACACTTATGCTGACTCCTGTCCTTCCCGGTATATTATAGAGCATAACGGGAAGCGAGGTTGATTGCGCAATCGCTTCGAAATGCCGAAACAATCCCTCCTGATTCGGTTTGTTGTAATATGGCGCAACAAGAAGAATCCCGTCGACTCCGCATTGTTCAGCTTTTCGGGTTAGTTCTATGGAATGAGAAGTATCATTACTTCCCGTTCCCGCAATTATTTTGCTTCTTCCAGCTGCATGACGAACCACGAAACGAAACAGTTCCAGCTTCTCGCTCTCGCTGAGCGTCGGGGATTCTCCCGTCGTTCCAGCAATGACCAGTGAATCCGATTTTTGCTCCTCAATTAGATAATCAATCAATTTTGCTGTTTCATCCCAATGGATGTCCCCGTTAGCATCAAAAGGGGTAACCATGGCCGTAATCAATCTTCCGAAATCCACAATATTTCCTCCTTACCCATCTCGCGGCAAAGCCGTGTAATCATAACCCGACAAATTTCATCGATGGAGCTCAAATTTACGGTGAAGCGCCCGAAGCGCCTGAACCATATCCTCTTTTTTGACAAGAACCCATATCGTTGTATTTGAATCCGCCGATTGGAGAATCGGGATGTCATAATCGCTAAGAGCCTCTACGATTTGGGCCATGATTCCGGGTACACCGTTAATGCCTCCCCCAATAACAGAAACTTTGGCGCAGCCTGACAAACTTTTTGGTTTCAAGTTCAATTCCTGCAGTGCAAAAATCGCTTTCTCCGAATCCTGATCAAATACAGTATATACAACTCCTGCTTGGGTAACATTAATAAAATCTACACTTATCGATTGTTCAGCCATTGCTTTAAACACTTTTAACTGAAGCCCCTCAGTACGATCACAATCTACCGAAATCTGAGTAATGTTGCTGACATAAGCTACACCTGTAACAAACCGATCAACGATTCCAGCCGGCACATCCTGAAACCCATCCGGCTTTGTAACAAGTGTTCCTTCGCCATCCGCAAAAGTGGAACGGACTCGTACAGGGATCAACGACTGCATGGCAATTTCAACCGCTCGTGGGTGAATAACTTTTGCACCTTGATATGCCATATTGCAAATTTCCGTATAGCTCACCTGAGACAGCGATCTGGCATCTTCGACAATTCGCGGATCGGCTGTCAAAATCCCATTGACGTCTGTATAAATATCCACCATTTCTGCTCGTAAAGCTGCACCCAGCGCCGTAGCCGAAGTATCACTACCTCCTCGCCCAAGAGTCGTTAACTCACCTGACTCGGTCTGTCCCTGAAACCCGGTCACAATGACGACCTGGACCTTCTCCAGCTCTGTCTTGACCCGCTCGGGTTTAACATCCAATATTCTTGCATTTCCAAACTGATTGTCTGTAATAAATCCGGCTTGAGCGCCTGTAAGTACTGTAGCTGTAATCCCCTCATGTCGGAGAAGGCTGCATAATGTTGTTGCCGATATGATTTCACCGCAGCAGAGCAGTAAATCTCTTTCCCGAAGTGGAAGTCCATTACCGTTTCTTTCACTCCATTCGAGAAGGGTATCCGTAGCATAGGGTTCCCCCTTGCGTCCCATCGCCGATACAACAACGACGAGGCGATACTCCCGGTCAAGCTCACGGCGAATATGTTCAATAACACGAGTTCTCGCCTGTGGCGAGGATAACGATGTACCACCGAATTTTTGAACCAGAATGCGCATGTGTATTCCTCCGTTTGGTATTGCCGAAAAACCAAACAAGGCGCCGATGTATGGAAACGGCCGGCTTCTTTAGCCTGGCCGTTACAAAAATGCGAACATAATTGTTGTAATCTCAAATAAATTCGTCGCCCATTATTTTTGGTCTCACGGGCCAGTTTCATTTCTTTACAAATGCATTTTTGTTATCCGCAAATGACTTATGCTGAATGAAACCGCTCAATGAGCATCGGCTGCAGCTGTTTTCCCTCCAGGGCTGCATAACAAGTTTCTGGAATAAGGTCCATTCTGGAAACAAGCGAATTCGGCTTCTGGTGTGGATTATCCTGTCCGAAAGGAACAAAGTAAACATTTTTCGTAATTAACAGTTTGGCGATATTCGCAGCATTCAATCCAAGTCCGTCGTTCGTCGAAATAGCCAGCACAAGCGGCCGGCAGTTTCTCATTTGTGCTTTAGCTGCCATCAACACAGGACTATCTGTCATGGCGTTAGCCAGCTTGCTTGTCGAATTGCCTGTGCAGGGTGCGATGACCAGAACGTCAAGAAGCTTGGAAGGACCTATCGGCTCCGCCTCAACAATTGTAGAAATAATATCATTCCCCGTTATATCTTTCAACTGTTTCTGCCAATTTTCCGATGTGCCGAATCGGGTATCCGTCGTCATGATCGTCCCTGATACAATGGGAATTACATTCGCGCCGCTATCCTTAAAGCGCTTGATTTGCGGCATCACTTCGTCAAGCGTACAATGCGAGCCTGTTAAAGCATAACCTACTGTTTTACCATTCCAATCCATTTACGCATCCCCCCGAATATCGCTTTCCTCTGAAATCAACTCCACCAACGTGTTGGCCATAATAATACCAGCTGTTTTGGGAGCTACGATTCCAGGTAATCCAGGTGCCAGCATCGCTTTAATTCCTCTTCTCTCGGCATAACGGAAATCGCATCCTCCAGGAGCCGAGGCCAGATCTATAATGACTGCCTCCCGGGGCATTTTGGATATGATTTGAGCTGTAACAATCATGGATGGAATCGTGTTAAAGAGCAGATCAATATCTGAGACTTGACTACCCAAATCTTTTATTAAAAATGGCTTCCATCCCATTTCTTCAGCCCTTGCAAAATGATCGCTTTTACGAACCCCCATTTTGATTTTAGCGCCCAGCCCCTGTAAGCTCCTGGCCATCGTAAAGCCGGTTCGCCCCATCCCCAGCACCATACTGGTCGATCCATGTATCGTAAAATCTGTATTTTGGATAGCCATCATCAGTGCGCCTTCCGCAGTCGGAATAGAGTTGTAAATCGCCACGTCATCACGCTCCAACAGCTCAACCAGCTTGATATTATTTTTTTCACATAATGTCCTCAAATAGCTTTTTGCCATACCTGTATAAACTACACCATGTTTCGGCATTGCCTGGAGGTGCTCCTCCTCCAGCTTCAACGGTCCTTCCGCATACAGCGCACCGATTCGGCCTTCATCATCACAACCAACAACTGGCAGCACCAGGACATCGGCCTTCGACAGCAGCTCAGCCGTAAACGGCTCCCTAGCTACTCCGTGGAAGGAATCCTGCAATTTGTCAAAGCCGGCAATTGATACAGAAGCATCCATCTCGGAACACTTTTTAATGACCTCAATCTGCCGTGCATCCCCGCCAATAAAGACGATATGGACTCCTGTCAGCATGCAAGGCGTCTCTCCTTTCCCAACCAATGTATAAATCATCTTATGCGCTGGCCTAGCAATAGGTGAGGAAACGTTACCGAAACTTTCTCAAAAAAAATATTTAAAAAACCGTTCCGGATTTCCCGAAACGGTTTTTATCATAAAATTATAATGATACTGGCTATAATGAGCGTTTATTTACCGGTATGTCCAAAACCGCCGGCTCCCCGAACGGTATCTGATAACTCATCAACTTGTATAAACTCAACGGCAGGCACCGCTTGGAACACCATTTGAGCAATACGCTCATTGCGTTCAATCGTGAATGATTCCTGTCCATGGTTGATCAGCAGCACTTTAATTTCACCCCGATAATCTGCATCGATCGTTCCAGGTGAGTTCAGGCATGTAATGCCGTGTTTAAGTGCCAGTCCGCTGCGCGGTCTGATTTGGGCTTCCAGCTCCCCAGGCATCGCGATAGCAATCCCTGTTGGAATCAGCTTCCGCTCCCCAGGCATCAATACCACCGGCTCCTTCACGGCAGCGTGTAGATCAAAGCCGGCCGCAAGCTCCGACATCTTGACCGGAAGTTTCACATCTTCATTTCCAGGTAATCTGTTAATTTGAACGTAGTGCAACAAATTCGTCCCTCCTAATTTTGTTCAGCGCCTTGTCTGAAGTTCCGACCATCGAGAGTGCAAACGGGGTTTCAAACATTCGTTGTATAACTTTCTGAATATCTTCCATGCTAACCTGTTCAATACTCTGAATCATTTCATCCAGACCGTAGTGACGGCCCAGCATTAACTCATTCTTGCCTAGACGGTTCATCCGGCTGCCCGTACTTTCCAAGCTGAGGATCAGGCTTCCCTTCAACTGCTCCTTGCCTTTATGTAGCTCTTCTTCCGTCATTCCCTTTACGGCTAGATCTGACAATATCTCAACGCTCAGATCCAGCACATCTTTCGTCTGTTTCGGTGCGGTACCGGCATAGATCGTAAACATACCGCTATCTGCATGAGAGCTATGATAGGAATACACGGAATAAGCTAACCCCCGCTTTTCTCGAATCTCCTGAAACAGCCGGGAGCTCATTCCCCCTCCAATGGCGTTGTTGAGCAAAACCATCGCATACTGAAGATCATCGCCGATTGAGCATCCGGGAAAGGAAAGGCAAATATGATTCTGCTCGGTCTTTTTCTTATGATAGATCAGTCCGTCCTGGAAGATCGGTACGGTTAATTGCTGAGGAGTTCCGCTTGTTTTAAAGGCGCCAAAATGACGCTCCAGCAGTTCAATAACACGGTCGTCAATGTTCCCAGCCAGGGCAATTACCGTATTCTCAATCGTATAGTGACTGTTCATATAAGATCTAAGATCGTCTGCATCCATCGCTTCGAGCCGTTCTTTCGTACCCAAAATCGGGTATGCCAACGGATGATCTCCATAAGCAGCAAGCGACATTAAATCATGTACCAAATCATCCGGTGTATCTTCATACATGGCGATCTCTTCGAGAATAACGTTCTTTTCTTTCATCAGCTCCTCGGAATCAAGCCGCGAATTAAAAAACATATCCGACAGCACATCTACAGCGATCGGAAGATGTTCATCCAGCACTTTAGCGTAATAACAAGTATATTCTTTTGATGTAAATGCATTCACGTTACCGCCGATTGCATCAAACTGCTCTGCGATCGCTCGGGCATCGAACCGCTCCGTACCTTTAAACATCATATGTTCAATAAAATGGGTGATCCCGTTAACATCCGGCGACTCATTTCGGGAACCAGTCTTGACCCAGATCCCGAAGGAGACCGAGCGACATGTTGGAATTTGCTCCATAACTACCCTCAGGCCGTTTGACAGCTGTATTTTTTTCACGGATAGGCCCTCCTAACTGCTACTAGGTTACACTTCATCGATAATGGTCGTGATAATGCCATCCATTCATTGTATCAAATTTAAAAGATTCACTCAACTTCCGTAAGGTGAAATCCGTTCTGGAGATAACGTTTCACTTACTGTGCCGATATGCAGGCCTTTGGCACGTATTCCTTGAATCATGCCTTTCAGTGCCTTGGATGAAGATGAGGTGGGATGCATTAGAATCAAAAAGCCCGGCTCAACTTTACTTGATATTTTACGAACAACAGATTCCGGGGAAGGTTTCTTCCAATCTACCGTATCCAGCGTCCATAAAACGGTCTTCAAGCCTCGAGAATGCGCAATGGAAACGGTCTGCTGATTAAAATCACCGGATGGAGGAGCAAACCATTGATTGGTAACCCCCAATTTTTCCTTTAGCAAATCCTGAGTTTTTCCGATTTCCAACTCTGCACGGCTTCGGCTCAGTTGACTCATATTCGGGTGAGAATAAGCATGGTTTTCGACTTCATGACCTCTTTTTAAAATTTCAGCTGCCAGCTCCTGATTTTTCGCTAGCCAGCTTCCATCCAGAAAGAAAGTCGTTTTAATCTTTTCCTCATCAAGAATATCAAGCATAGGCTCAATAAATTCATTGCCCCAGGCGACATTGATCATTAAAGACACCATCGGTTTATTCGGGTTCCCCCGATAAATCGGGTGTTCTCCGAGCTGATCCAGAGTAACTTTAGCTGGAATCTGCCGATATACATATGTGATCGGTTCCCCTGCTTTTCTCTTTACATTACGCTTATACGTTTCCTCCACATCAATCTCCTGACCGTTATATCCGGGAATCGCTTTCCATACGGAATCAACCTTAGCATCTACCGGCTCAATTCTCGTTTTTGCGGCCTCAGCTTCAATCTCCCTGAGCAGATCCATATCAACCGCTTCGAACTGTTGCTCTAACTGGATCGCATGTTCAGTCTTGTTTAGCTGCCTGATGTATTCCCAGGAACCTGTGATGACCGCGACCCCTGCCACGGATGCGATACTAATCAGCAGCACCGCCATCTTCAAACCTTTCATAGAGCCACCCATCCCCTTTGATATGCTTTGTCCCATTTTATGAGAAGAGGATAAGTAATATGTACTTATTATTGCTCAACATCCTGCATAACGTTCAAGAGCACTTTTAGCGAATCAGGCAAGTATCCAAATATAATTAAAATGAAAATGCCGATAAAAAAAGAGCCAGAATAATCATTTCTGCCTCTTTCCTTCATTATAAACCATACGCCGTTTGGCCTTATTTCGTTTCAGCCAGTAAAACAGCTTTACGAGAAAGGTTAATCCGACCCTGCTGATCGATTTCCGTCACTTTCACCGTAATGACATCACCGATCGCAACGACATCCTCCACTTTTGCCACACGCTCAGTGGACAGTTGAGAAATATGAACAAGACCGTCTTTGTTCGGGAGAATTTCTACAAATGCTCCGAATTTCTCAATCCGCTTCACGGTTCCTGTGTAAATTTCGCCTACGACCACTTCACGCACAATACCCTCGATAATCGACAGCGCTTTTTGATTCATCTCCGCATTGGAAGAAGCGATGAATATGCGGCCGTCCTGTTCGATATCGATTTTCACGCCGGTATCTTCAATAATTTTATTGATGATTTTACCGCCAGCACCGATAACGTCACGGATTTTGTCCGGATTAATCTGCATGGTAATGATTTTTGGAGCATACGGCGAAAGAGTTTCTTTTGGCGTCTTGATCACTTCCATCATTTTACCGAGGATGTGCATACGACCTTCTTTGGCCTGTCCCAAAGCTTCCTCCAAAATTTTACGATCAATACCGTCAATCTTGATGTCCATCTGGATCGCCGTCACACCTTCCGGTGTACCTGCTACCTTAAAGTCCATATCGCCGAGATGATCTTCCATACCTTGAATATCTGTCAAAATCGAAACATGCTCGCCGTCTTTAATTAAGCCCATAGCTACCCCGGCAACCGGTGCTTTAATAGGCACACCTGCATCCATCATTGCAAGTGTACTTGCGCAAATGCTTGCCTGGGATGTCGAGCCGTTGGACTCAATAACCTCGGAAACGAGACGAATCGTATACGGGAAGTCAACTTCAGAAGGAATCACTTTCGACAAAGCACGTTCACCCAATGCACCATGTCCGATTTCGCGGCGGCCTGGCGCACGCAAAGGACGAGCCTCCCCAACACTGAATGGCGGGAAATTGTAATGATGCATAAAACGTTTCGTTTCTTCCAGGTCAATCCCATCGAGTATTTGCACATCACCCAAAGCTCCAAGCGTACAAACGCTAAGCGCCTGAGTTTGCCCACGTGTAAACAGACCCGAGCCATGTGTACGCGGCAGAAGGCTAATATCACATTCAATCGGACGAATTTCATTCAAACCACGGCCATCCGGTCGAACTTTATCATGTGTAATCAGACGTCTGACTTCCTCTTTTACGATATCGTGCAGAACCTCTTTTACATCTTTCAGCAGTTCAGGCGTTTCAATGTATTTTTCTTCAAAAAAAGCATACGCTTCATCGTTAATAGCATCGATTGCATCCTGACGAGCGTGTTTTTCAGCAATACGAACCGCTTCTACCAAACGCTCCGCAGCAAATTGGCGGACTTCCTGGTTAACCGTTTCATCCACTTTATGAAGCTTAACTTCCATTTTTTCTTTACCTGCAACGCTGACAAGTTCCTCGATGGTGGCTACGATCTTCTTAATTTCTTCATGACCGAACATAATCGCCTCAAGCATAACTTCTTCAGGCACTTCGTTCGCTTCAGCTTCTACCATCATGATCGCATCTTTCGTACCCGCAACGACAAGATAAATATCGCTGATTTCCTGCTCCGCTATCGTCGGATTGACAATGAACTTTCCGTCAATACGTCCAACAGCTATCCCGCCGATCGGCCCGCTAAACGGAATGTCAGATATACTCAATGCTGCAGAAGTACCAATCATAGCTGCAATATCAGGTTCACAATCCTGATCCACACTCATAACCAGATTCAATACCTGCACATCATTCCGAAAGCCTTCTGGAAACAGCGGACGAATCGGGCGATCCGTCAAACGGCTGGCCAAAATTGCTTTTTCACTGGGTCTTCCTTCCCGTTTAATAAATCCACCGGGAATTTTACCTACTGCGTACAATCTTTCTTCATAGTTAACAGTGAGTGGAAAGAAATCCAAATCCTTCGGTTCGCTTGAAGCCGTTACTGTACACAATACAGCCGTATCGCCGTAACGAACCATTACCGCAGCGTTAGCCTGTTTAGCCAATCGGCCAGTTTCCAAAACGAGAGGTCTTCCTCCCAACTGCATTTCAACACGTTGTTCCATGTAATCCCTCCTCATGAGGACTTCGTAATTTTGATCTTTCAGTTTCAAGTATTGCCTATATTTGCGTTATTCATGAAACGCGTTCATCGGCATGAAACATATATATTCAAGAAGAAACACGGCGTCCTTGTGACAGGACTGCGGCGTTTCTTTCGAGAAATATAAGTCATATTTTAAAAAAAGCCCGGCTGCGCCGCTGTCGTTCCAAGAAGGACAGTGGACAACCAGGCTGCTTTCGTACACCTTATGGATTCATTAGCGGCGTAATCCAAGCTTCTCGATCAGAGCGCCGTAACGTTTAACATCCTTGTTTTTCAAGTATGCAAGCAACTTGCGGCGTTGGCCGACCATTTTCAACAATCCACGACGGGAATGGTGATCTTTCTTGTGCGAACGCAAATGGTCAGTCAGATTCGTAATGTTTTCCGTTAGGATAGCGATCTGTACCTCTGGAGATCCTGTATCGGACTCGTGAGTTTTGTACTCTTCAATCAATTGCTGTTTACGTTCTTGAGTTAATGCCATCCTATTCACCTCCTTCTTTATAATCGCCATTGGCCTCGTTACCGACGGTGAGATCGAGCAACCAAGCCATGGTTACAGGGCCCATTAATGGGCAACCTATAAGATTATATCATACTATTTTATAAAAAGAAAATAGTAGCATTCAATTTGTCCATAAAAAAGAAAATTACCGGCTCAAAATTTCTCTGGTTTCAGCTACGTCCCGTGAAATCGCTTCGATCAATTCATCGACTGATTCAAATTTTTGCTCCTTACGGATATACTGAACCAAATCCACGATCATAGTTTGTCCGTACAGATCTCCATCAAAATCCAGCAAATGAACCTCGAAACTAGGATTGACTATTCCATCGCGAAAAGTCGGGTTCAGACCGACACTCATCACGCCGGGAAGCCATTTCTCATTCTGGGAGCACCGTGCCCACACGGCATAAACACCAAGCGCCGGAGTAACATAATGTCCCTCAAGCTCAAGGTTCGCTGTACGAAATCCCAAAGCTCGCCCACGTTTCTTGCCATGAATGACAGTGCCCCGAATGCGGTACCTCCTGCCTAGCCAGCGGGTGACATCTTCAATCCGGCCGCTATATAGCGCCGCTCGAATGGCAGAACTCCCCACCTTCTCCCCGTCCATCAGGAAGGGAGGAACGATGACAACCTGGATTGTCCCATCGCTCATCTCATGGAGCATGTCTGCACGTCCGGCGCCTTTAAAGCCGAAACGGAAGTCAAAACCAACAACCGCTGTTTGAATTTTGAGCGGGACCAGCATTTCTTTTACAAAATCCTCCGGACTGACTCGTGAAAAATCCTCATCGAAATCAACGACATAAAGAATATCAACCCCCATTTCAGCAAGTCGTTCCTGCTTGTCCAGCTGAGGAGTTAAATAACCTTCATAATTCCCTTTACGCATCACATCTTTCGGGTGAGGGTAGAAAGTAATAACAGCCGATGGTATACCTTCTTTTCGAGCCAAATTAACAGCTGTAGATATAACACTAGCATGACCCAAGTGGAGACCGTCAAATTGCCCGATAGCCGCTACTTGCGGAATGCCCAGTTCCATTTTTTGCTCTGGAGTTAACGGATAAGATATAGAAATGATTTTCATGTGCTTCTCACCTGCATTTCACTTAAATAGAAGATCATTCATTTTTAATTGGAGAAGACTTTAACTGGAACAATCGCTCCTGTCTCTTCCTGTCTTTGGAATATACCCAAAAAACATTCCTCACTGTCATAGAGTCGAAAGCATTCCGGGTGATCGACCGGAGGACTGATGACCCGAGCCGACAGCCTCTGCCCTTGAAGAGCTGCTTTCCTTTTCTCATCGGAAACAGTGTGGGCAGGCAAGTGCACGATAGCTTCGTCCAAAGGAATCAGCCGGGAGCTTAACGTGCCGTCTTCCATACACTGTTCTATTTGTTCTAACGTTAAACATCTGGCTGAGGAAATCCCCGCCGATAAGGTTCGCTCCAGCTTTGCCATCGTCGACGGAAGTCCCAGCTTTCTCCCAATATCTACGCAAAGCGTACGGATATAAGTCCCCTTTGAGCACAATACGCGAAAAGAAATATCGGTGTACTCCTCATGCTTCTCAAAATCCGTCATCTCGATTTCGAAAATGGTAACCGTACGACTCTTGCGCTCAACTGTCTTTCCCTCACGAGCAAGCTCATACAGTCTTTTACCATTCACCTTCACAGCTGAATACATGGGCGGAACTTGAGAAATCTCGCCTAGGAAAGTGCGAAGTGTCTCCTCCACTTCCTCCTTGGTCACGGCCACGGTATCCACCGATTCCAGTACGGTACCGGTTATATCCTCGGTATCTGTAGAAAAACCCAGACGGAGAACAGCTTGATATTCTTTAGGAAGCTCCTGCATATATTCAACCAATCGGGTCGCCCTGCCGAGACATAGGGGCAATACCCCCGTTACCTCGGGGTCCAAAGTTCCCGCATGACCAATTCGCTTCATTCTGACAAGACGGCGAACTTTAGCCACAACATCATGTGAAGTCCATCCAGCTGGCTTATATACCGCCAGAATACCTTCCAAGTCTGTCATAGTGCTCGCCTCACTTGCTCGACTACCTTTGACATGATATCTTCCAAATCCCCTTCGAGCCGGAAGCCTGCGGCACGAACATGACCACCGCCACCGAAAGATTGAGCCAAAGCTGCGACATTCACTTTTCCAGCAGAACGCATGCTCACCTTCACAGCCCCGTTATTCAGCTGCTTAAACAAAATCCCGACTTCTACACCCTGGATGTTGCGCGGATAATTTACAATGCCTTCAAGGTCTTCGCTCACAGCTCCGCTATCGATCATGTGCTGAGGTGTTATATGGACCCAAGCGACCTTTCCATCAGATGTGATATGGAGTGTATTAAGCGCCTGAACAAGCACCTTCAATTGCGGAAGTGTCATTTCTTCGAGCAGATACTCTGCAATCTTAGGACCATTCACCCCATAGGACAGCAGTGTCGAAGCTATATTCATCACCTTGGGAGACGTGTTCGAGTAACGAAACCCTCCGGTGTCCGTTAACAGCCCCGTGTATACCGCTGTGGCCACATCGATATCCCACTCGATATCAAACAAATTCAAAAGATCAAAAAGAATTTCTGCAGTTGCTGCAGCTTCAGGATAAACCACATTGATTGCACCATAGCGATTGTTCGTTGGGTGATGATCAATATTAACGATAGCAGCATCTTCCGTGAAATACTGCTTTGTCCTGCCAACACGTTCAAAATCGGCACAGTCCACACAAATGACGTTAGTAAAGGTACGCTGCGGCGGCTGCTCGGACATGTTAATAATATACTCAGCATGCCATAAGGATTTCATTCTGTTCGGAATGACTCCTTCATTCATCATGGTGAATTTTTTGCCCAAACGTGAGAGAAGCCAGCCCACCGCTACGGTGGAACTGACTGCATCTCCATCGGGCTGAACGTGCGACACGATCAAGTAGTCGTCATGCTTCAGCAGAAACTCCTTGGCCTGCTGCAGCTCTTGTTCATAAGTCTGCATTCGCCCTCTCCTTTATAAAACGATCTTTTCTAATCTTCTTTGTGCTCGCCGATTTCACCCAGCAGCTTCTCAATTCGGCTGCCGTATTCAATGGACTCGTCAAACTTGAAGATCAGCTCCGGCACATGGCGGAGACGAATTCTTTTACCTAGCTCTGAGCGGAGAAAGCCCGTTGCTTTCTCAAGGCCTTTCAAAGAAGTTGCTTTTTGCTCCTCATCACCGAGTACACTAAGATATATCTTAGCCTGTGACAAGTCGTTTGTCACATCTACTCCGGTTACAGTGATAAAGCCAATTCGCGGGTCCTTCATCTCCGTCTGTATAAGCTGGCTCAGTTCTTTCTTGATTTGCTCGCCGACGCGTCCTGCTCGGATTTTAGCCATGTCTGATCACCTCTTTATGTTAGCGCTCCACCGTTTCCATGATAAAGGCTTCAAAGACGTCTCCTTCTTTAATATCACTATAGTTTTCCAAGGTAATACCACATTCATAACCTTGTGCGACTTCTTTGGCGTCATCTTTAAAGCGCTTGAGGGAATCGATCTTGCCTTCATGAATTACAATGCCGTCCCGGACCAGACGGATTTCAGAGTTGCGTGTTATCTTGCCGGAAGTAACCATGCAACCTGCAATCGTGCCCACTCTGCTGACTTTGAATGTATTCCGCACTTCAGCATGACCGATCACATTTTCCTTATAGATCGGGTCCAGCATGCCTTTCATAGCTTGTTCAATCTCTTCAATCGCGCTGTAAATTACCCGGTGTAAGCGGACATCCACTTTTTCCTGTTCAGCAGTCTGTTTTGCCTGTGTATCCGGACGCACGTTAAAGCCGATGATAATCGCATTCGATGCAGCCGCCAAAATAACATCGGACTCCGTAATCGCACCTACACCGCTGTGAATAATTTTCACGCGTACGCCTTCTACTTCGATTTTATTTAACGATCCCTTCAAGGCTTCAACAGAACCTTGTACGTCACCTTTAATAATGACATTGAGATCCTTGATTTCCCCATCTTTAATATGCTGGAATAAATCATCCAGGGTAACCCGTGTATTCGTGTTTAGCTCGGATTGCCGCTGTGTAATGGAGCGTTTATCGGCAATGGAACGGGCTTTACGCTCATCCTCAAATACCATAAACGGATCTCCTGCCCCCGGCACTTCGGTCAAGCCTGTAATCTCTACCGGAGTTGAAGGGCCTGCTTCTTTCAGACGGCGCCCCTTATCGTTAACCATAACACGAATACGGCCAAAGCAGTTGCCTGCCACGAAAGCATCACCGACTTTGAGAGTACCATGCTGTACGAGAATTCTTGCCACCGGTCCTCTACCCTTATCAAGCTCAGCTTCAATAACGGTACCACGAGCCCGTTTATCCGGGTTAGCTTTATACTCATTTACTTCAGCTACAAGCAAAATCATCTCAAGCAAGTCCTCAAGACCCATGCGCTGCTTCGCGGAAACATTAACGAAGATCGTATCCCCGCCCCACTCTTCCGGAACAAGCCCATGCTCGGTTAATTCCTGCTTCACCCGATCCGGATTCGCTTCAGGCTTATCGATTTTGTTCACGGCTACGATAATTGGCAATCCTGCCGCCTTGGCATGGCTGATCGCTTCAACCGTCTGCGGCATAACACCGTCATCCGCCGCAACCACGATGATCGTTATGTCTGTCACTTGAGCCCCGCGCGCGCGCATCGCCGTAAACGCTTCGTGACCCGGTGTATCCAAAAATGTAATCTTTTTGCCGTTGATCTCTACCTGGTAAGCACCGATATGCTGGGTAATACCACCAGCCTCACCGCTCGATACATTCGCGGACCGAATCGCATCCAAAAGCGTTGTTTTACCATGGTCAACGTGACCCATAATAGTTACAACCGGAGGACGTTCACGCAGATCCTGCGGATCATCAACCTCTTCAATCGTTTCAAAGCGGTCTTCCTCAACCGGAATTTTTACCTCTACCTCAACACCGAACTCTCCGGCCAGAAGTAAAATCGTATCAATGTCAAGTTCCTGGTTGATCGTGGCCATCACGCCGAGGAAAATCAGCTTCTTGATCACCTCGGAAGCGTCCTTGTGAAGCAGCTTCGCCGTTTCACCGACGGTCATGTTGCCACGGACGATAATTTTCTTCGGCGTGTTGTCGATTTTCTCACGAGGCGGCTGCTGGTTTTGATTCCGTCCGCGATTATTCTTGCCTCCGCGATTGTTACGATAGCCCCCTTGACGGTTATCGTCAAACTTTTTGGAGCCAGAACGATTGTTGTTATTGTTATTGTTGTTGTTGTTTCGGTTTCCGCCACGGTTTCCAGCATTGTTATTGTTGGAATAACCGCCCGAACGGTTGGAGTCGGAACGACCTCCACCTTGAGAGCGAGCTGCGCCTTGTCCAGCTCCTTGCTGAGAACGGGAGCCTCCCTGCTGACCAGAGCCTTGCGCACCTCTGTTACGATTGTTTTGTTGATTTCCTTGGGAAGATCCGGTATTGCCGGTTCTCCGGGAATCCTGATTGCCTTGCGAGCGTTGAGTGCCCGATGTATTTGAAGTGTTTTGATTTCTGTTGTTCATACTTACCTGCTTTTCCTGTTGTTTTTTAGGCTGTCCTTTTTCCTGTCCTTGACCAGATGGTCTTTGACCTTGATTCCGGCTGCCGCTTTGCCCACTGCGACCGCCTTCGCTTTGAGGAGTTTTTACCTGAGTGTTTTCCGTTGAAGCGGTGTTGCCAGCTCCCGAGGTTTTCGGATTTCGGCCTCCGTCCTTTGCCGACTCTGATTCTCCCCGCTTGGCAGCAGCATTCGATTTAATATCTTTAAAGAATTGCTCCACCTTAGCTACCGTCTCCCGCTCCATCACACTCATATGATTATTCACCGGAATGTTCAGACGCTTGAGAATAGTAATAATTTCCTTACTGCTCATATTCAACGACTTGGCATATTCATATACACGAAGTTTATTGTCTTTATTTTCCTGTTTACTCAATATACTCCACCTCCGACATTATCCCCACTTGCTTGGAGATCATTTCTGCGAATCCTTGATCCGTCACTGCCAGCACAACTCTTTGTGGTTTACCTACACTTGTGCCCAGTCTTTCCCGGTCAAATCCGATTACCAGAGGGATTTTGTAAGTTCCGCATTTATCACGAAACTTTTTTTTTGTATTATCTGAGGCGTCACCCGCCAGAATGACCATTTTTGCTTCAGAAGACCGGATTACTTTGAGCACGATCTCATCGCCGGTAACCACTTTACCAGCCCGCATGGCAAGACCCAAATGAGAAAGCGCCCTATTCGTCATCAGCACTCTCCTTCGCTGCCAGAAATTCATCCTCTACCTTAATGAAATCCTGTGCCAGTTGCTCATAAATTTCAGATTGAACATGATGCTTTAAAGCACGGTCAAGCGCTTTGCTTTTGTGTGCAAGCTTAAAGCAGGACAATTTCCCGCACAAATAAGCGCCTCTGCCCGATTTCTTGCCCGTCAGATCAATCATGACCTGATCATCAGGTGTCTTAACGACACGGATAAGCTCCTTCTTAGGCATCATTTCCTGACAAGCCACACATTTGCGTAGCGGTATCTTTCTCTGTTTCAAAGCTAACACCCCCGCCTATTTACATTAATCGACGGAGACAGAATCCTGATGCATTTCACCCGAGAGTGTTTTCGGTCTGCCGTATTCCTGCTCCGCCTGACTCTCGCTCTTGATATCGATTTTCCAACCTGTCAGTTTCGCCGCAAGCCGGGCATTCTGACCTTTAATCCCGATCGCCAAAGACAACTGGTAGTCAGGAACGATAACGCGAGCCATCTTCTCATCTTCAAAAACTTGAACCTCAAGTACTTTAGAAGGACTGAGCGCATTGGCAACATATTCCTCAACTTGCTCCGAATACCGTACAATGTCTATTTTTTCACCGCGAAGCTCGTTGACAATCGTCTGTACGCGCATGCCTTTTGGTCCGACGCAAGAGCCGACAGGATCAACCTCCTCATTGCGGGAATAAACAGCGATTTTAGAACGGAAGCCCGCCTCTCGTGCCACGGAACGAATTTCAACGACACCGTCAAAAATTTCAGGAACCTCAAGCTCAAACAGGCGCTTTAAAAGCCCCGGATGCGTACGGGACAACATGATTTGTGGTCCTTTCGTCGTATTCTCGACCTTTGTAATGTACGCTTTAATCCGGTCCCCGTGCTTGAACTTATCATCGGGCATAAGTTCGGTGAGCGGCAGAACCGCTTCGATCTTGCCCAGGTCAATATAGATGTTACGTTGATCTTGACGTTGTAGAGTCCCTGTTACGATATCATCTTCCTTGTCGATAAAGGCATTGTAGATCAGGCCGCGCTCAGCTTCACGAATACGCTGTGTAACGACCTGCTTAGCCGTCTGTGCTGCAATACGTCCAAAATCCCGCGGAGTAACTTCAATCTCAGCGATATCATCGATTTGAAAATGCGGGTTGATATCACGTGCTGCAGGCAGCGAAATTTCAGTGCGAGGATCGAGAACCTCTTCCACGATCAATTTACGGGCATATACCTTGATGACTCCGGTATTGCGATTCATATCCACTCTTACATTCTGAGCGGCATTGAAATTGCGTTTATAGCTGGAAATGAGTGCCGCCTCAATGGCTTCAAACAGCACATCCTTGCTAATGCCCCTGTCTCTTTCCAATTCATTCATAGCTTCAATAAAATCCATACTCATTGAAAATCAGTTCCCCCTTTCAAAACTTCCGTCTAAAAAATGATGGCCAATCTGGCACTGGCAACTTTTGCATATGGAATAACATGCTGCTTCTTACCGACTCGGATCACAAGCTCTTCATTCTCAAAAGACTCCAGCTTGCCTTCAAATTCCTTCATTCCATCCACAGCCTCATAAACCGTTACGAAAACATCTTTACCGACGGATTTGGCAACGTCTTCTTTCTTCTTTAGCGGGCGCTCGGCCCCAGGTGAAGATACTTCGAGAAAGTAAGCAGTCGGAATCGGATCGTTCTCATCCAGCTTTTGGCTTAGGTATTCGCTGATCGAGCCGCAATCGTCAATATCGATGCCGCCTTCCTTATCCACAAAGACCCTTAAAAACCAATTGCTGCCCTCTTTTACATACTCCACTTCTACCAGTTCAAAGCCGTGCTCATTCAGATACGGCTGCACCATTTCTTCCACAGTCGTTTTAATCTTCGGTGTGCTCAAAGAACATAACCTCCAACACTTTCATTTCCTATATACCAAAGAGTAAAGAGTGGGTTGCCCCACTCTTTACACAACGGTTTTATCTCCATGATTACCAAAAAAATTATAACATAGTCTGGCAATAGTGACAAGTATGAGTCCTTGACTGTCAATTTGTCAAGAGGTCTGATGAACCCCTTTATTTCAGGCGTTTTTCTAAAAGAGCGAAAGCTGGTTACTCTCCGGCAATCCTCGGAAGCAGCCCATTTGAGTAAGCAGCTCGATCGCCGTCTTACTTGCTTTGGATTTCTGCTGAAAATCTTCAATGGACAGAATTTCACCAAACTCTCTTGCAGCCGCGATATTTCGAGCTGCGTTCTCACCAATTCCCTGCAAAGCGGAAAATGGCGGAATAAGCGAATCCCCGTCCACGGTAAAGCGCACAGCATCAGAACGATACAGATCGATGCTCTTGAAGGATAAGCCGCGAGCCGTCATTTCCAGCGCCATCTCCAAAATAGGAAGCATGCTCTTTTCCTTCGTGCTTGCCTGAAATCCGAGCTGCTCGATCTCAACAATCCGCCGGTGAATGGCATCATAACCTTGACAGCATAACTCGATATCAAAATCCTCTGCGCGAACCGAGAAATACGTCGCATAAAATTCAATCGGATGATAAAGCTTGAAGTATGCGGTGCGCACGGCCGATATAACATAAGCAGCTGCGTGAGCCTTCGGGAACATGTACTGGATTTTAAGACAGGAATCAATGTACCACTGGGGCACTTTACATCTCTTCATTTCGTCGATCCATTCCTGTGTCAATCCCTTACCTTTACGAACGCTCTCCGTAATCTTAAACGCAAGTCCAGCATCCATCCCCGCTTTATAAATCAGATACAACATGATGTCGTCGCGACATCCGATTACCGTTTTAATGTCACATGTACCGTTCTTGATCAGCTCCTGGGCATTGCCCAGCCATACGCCTGTTCCGTGCGACAATCCAGAGATTTGCAAAAGGTCGGCAAAGCTTGACGGCTGAGACTCAACCAACATCTGCCGTACAAATTTTGTACCCATTTCAGGAATCCCGTATGTTGCAACCGGGGAACGAATCTGCTCCGGCGTAACGCCAAGCGCATCCGTGGAGTTAAACAGACTCATGACCTTCGGGTCGTTCATTGGAATCGTCGTAGGGTCTACCCCCGTCAAATCTTGAAGCATACGCATCATGGTCGGATCATCGTGCCCCAGAATATCAAGCTTCAGCAAGTTCGCATCAAAAGCATGGTAATCAAAGTGAGTTGTCTTCCATTCCGCCTTCACATCATCAGCCGGGTACTGTACCGGAGTGATATCCTCCACTTCAATGTAATCCGGAACGACAACGATACCGCCCGGGTGCTGTCCGGTACTGCGCTTTACGCCGGAGCAGCCCCCCGCAAGCCGACTAAGTTCAGCACCGCGCCAACGCTTATGATGCTCTTCTTCATATTTCTTGGCAAAACCGAAAGCTGTCTTTTCTGCAACTGTACCGATCGTACCGGCGCGAAAGACGTTCTTCTCGCCAAACATCACCTTCGTATAGTTATGCGCATGCGGCTGATATTCACCCGAGAAGTTCAAATCGATATCCGGAACTTTATCTCCTTTAAACCCTAGAAAAGTCTCAAACGGAATATCTTGCCCCTCGCCTTGGAGGTTCTCTCCGCATTTCGGGCATGCTTTAGTCGGAAGATCAAAACCGCTTCGTACGCTGCCATCAAGAAACCATTCACTATACTTGCAGTCCGAATTTTTGCAGATGTAGTGAGCTGGAAGGGGGTTAACTTCGGAGATCCCCAAGAAGGTAGCCACCACTGATGACCCGACAGAACCACGGGAACCGACCAGGTATCCATCCTCATTCGACTTTTTGACCAGTTTCTCGGAAATAAGATAGTTCGCTGAGAAACCGTATTTAATAATCGGCTCCAGCTCCTTCTCCAATCGAGCGACTACGACCTCTGGCAGGTCTTCGCCGTATATCGATTTCGCCGTTTCATAACAGGTGTTGCGGATTTCCTCATCCGCTCCTTCGATAATCGGAGTAAACAGCTTGGATGGAAACAGCTCCATTTCTTCAAACCGATCTGCCAGATCATTCGTATTTTTCACGACGATTTCATATGCCTTCTCTTCGCCTAAATATTCGAATTCCTCCAGCATCTCTTCCGTCGTTCGAAAATGCGCATCCGGCTTGCGGATGTCTTTCAACGGGCTAAATCCCGTAATACCATGGATCGTAATATCACGGAACAGCTTGTGACGCGGCTCCAGATAATGAACGTTACCTGTTGCAATTACCGGCTTGTTCAATTTCTCGCCGATACGGATCACTCGCCGGATTGCATCCTTCAGATCATCCGTGCTTCCAACCAGACCTTTATCTATAAGATGCATGTACATCGTCAGCGGCTGCACTTCAAGAACGTCATAGAATTGAGCGACTTCTTCTGCTTCTTCTTCCGTTTTGTTAAGAACCGTCTCGAAAAATTCGCCCTTCTCGCATCCTGACAGGACAATAAGCCCATCCCGCATATCCTCCAGCTTTGACTTTGGAATACAAGGCACTCTTTTAAAGTACTCTGTATGCGATAGAGAGACCAGCTTGTACAAATTTTTCTTGCCTTCCGGATTTAATGCGTAAATCCCGCAATGAAAAGGCCTTGAGTTCGATAAATCCGTACCGACATAATCATTCAGACGATCTAGCATCGTAATGCCCTTCAGCTGCTCTGCATCTTTAAGGAGCCCGTTCAAAATGCCTGCTAAAGCGATCGTATCATCAATTGCCCGGTGATGGCTTTCCAGTAGAACTTTATACTTATCAGCAAGAGTGTTCAAACGGTGGTTCTTCATACCGGGATGAAGGAGCCGTGCCAGTTCCAGCGTATCAAGACAAGGATTGTCGAGTGTCTCCATACCTGCCTTCTTCAATGAAGCCTGAATAAAGCCCATATCAAATCTGGCGTTATGTGCGACCAGAACAGCATCCCCGACAAATTCCACAAAATCTTTAAGGACAGGCTCCAAATCTGGAGCATCCTTTACCATTTCATCCGTAATATTAGTCAGCTGCTGAATATGATACGGGATTTTTTCATGCGGGTTAACGAACGTTGCATATCTGTCAATCTCCTGGCCTTCATGCATTTTCACCGCCGCAAGTTCAGTAATCTTGTTTCGCGTAATCGAAAGACCGGTCGTCTCAATATCAAATACGATATATGTCGCATTATTCAACTCGATCGGCTTGGCCCGTTCCACCACATTGACCGCATCGTTAACGACGTTAGCCTCAACACCGTATATCATCTTGATCCCATTCTTTTTAGAATGCTTATCAGCATCAGGATAGGACTGAATGCCGCCATGATCACTGACCGCAATGGCTTTATGACCCCAGTCGGCAGCTGTTTTTATATATTTATCGACCGACGTTACCGCATCCATCGTACTCATCGTTGTATGAAGATGGAATTCCACTCGCTTCACTGGCGCATGATCTTTCCGTGAAGGCGGAGCTTTAACTTCCACAAGATCCGAAGGGATCATCACAAGTTCAGGAACCTGCATAAACCGGTCGTACTCAACCCGGCCGCGGGCTTTCACCCACTTACCATCAGCAAGCAGGCTAAGCACTTTCAAATCATCTTTGGTCTTGGCAAACATCTTCATCTGCAGTGAATCTGTAAAATCGGTAAGGTTGAATATGAAAAGCGTGCTGCCGTTTCGAAGCTCCTTGCGATCAAGACCAAATATCGTGCCCTGTATCGTAATTTTCTTCTCCTCGTCCTGGATCTCTTGAATCGGAACAGGCTGATCCTTAATGTCATAGCCTACTTGAAGCCTAATATCCCCCTCTTCTTCATCAGGCAGGTTCTCAGCTTCCAGGCTGGACATAATTCTTTCAATCGCCTCACGTTCTTCCTCACGCTTCTTCTGCTCGAATTCTTCATAAGCTGCCAGTCCGTTATCACTCTCGCCCATTTTCACACGAAGATCGAGAGTAAAGTACTGACTGAAAAACTTCGAAATCGCTGCATCAATCTGTTTCTTGCGTGCAAGCTCGAGAGACATGCTATCCGACATCGTGAGCTTCAGCTGACCTTCTTCGACTTCATACTGGGCTCTTGCCATCCATCCATTGACCGATGGAATTTCCCGATGCACCCATTCCAGGAAAAGACCCCAATACTCCTGAACGACGTCCGCTTCACGAACTGCACCCTGATATCGGAATACAAACTTGACCTTGGCGATATGATTCATTTTCTCTTGGATTCTTAAGCAAAACGTCCGATATACTTCTGACGGCACAAGGGTTTCCTTCAAGATTGTAATGATCCATTCCTTGTTGGTGCGACTGATCTCTACCCGTTCAATCAAACCGTCCAAAAAATAAGGATCAATTAAACTTGCCGGCACCTCTCCCTGCTTCATCAACAGTTCAAACCGTTTTCTCTTCTCTTCCGCCACGCTCACTCGTTCCCTCCCCTTGCTAACGAAAAAACCAGATGAGTTCAATTCAAAGGAAAAGCTTCCGGGGCAGCACCCATTCGTCCTGTTGCCCACAGAGCGTCATGCCATCCAGAAGCTTTCCGGAATATTGATTTTCGTTATGGTTCTAACATTTGGTGTAACTATTACTCTATCACATTAATAAGCTCTTGCGAACAGCACGGTATGCTTCGCCTCTTCACCACAAACAAGACAAGCCTTCTTGTGTTCGGCCGGTTGAAATGGGATGTTACGGCTGGTTGCACCGGTTTCCTGCTTCACCGTATCCTCGCAAGCCTCAGAACCGCACCACCCAGCCAAGGTAAAGCCGCGCTCTTGCTCCATGCTTTCCTTCATTTCATCCAATGTATTTACCGAATAGAAATGATTTTCACGGAATTCTTTAGCTCGATCATACATCTCTTGATGTACCTGATCCAACATCGCCTGAACTTCCTCTACCAGATTCGCTTGCTGCACAACTTTCTTCTCCCCGGTAACTCTAGATACCAGCACACAAACACCGTTCTCCATATCACGAGGCCCGATTTCCAGTCGAACCGGAACCCCCCGCATTTCATACTCGTTAAACTTCCAGCCTGGACGAACATCCGTATTGTCATCAACACGAACCCGAATGCCTGCTGACTTCAGTTCACTGAACAGTTCGTCCGTGCGTGCCACAACCGCTTCCCAGGTCTTTGGAGGTCCAATCGGAATCATAATAACCTGTGTCGGAGCAACCTTCGGAGGCAGAACCAATCCGCGGTCATCGCCGTGAACCATGATCAAAGAACCGATCAATCGTGTACTAACTCCCCAAGAGGTGGTATATGCATACTCCAGCGTATTCTCACGATTCAAATATTGAATTTCAAACGCCGTGGAGAAATTAGTTCCCATATAATGAGAAGTACCCGCCTGTACAGCACGTCCGTCTTTCATCATCGCTTCAATAGAATACGTATCTACCGCCCCGGCAAACTTCTCAGAAGGTGTCTTCTGTCCTTTAATAACCGGGATCGCCAAATAGTTCTCTACGAAATCAGCGTAAATGTCCAACATTTGCATCGTTTCCGAACGTGCTTCCTCTTCGGTCTCATGAGCCGTATGTCCTTCTTGCCATAAGAACTCGCTCGTCCGCAAAAATGGCAGCGTGCGTTTCTCCCAGCGAACAACGTTAGCCCACTGGTTAATCAGTACCGGTAAATCGCGGTAGGATTGAATCCACTTGGAGTACATATGCCCGATCATCGTTTCAGATGTAGGGCGAATAGCCAAGCGCTCTTCAAGCTTCTCACCAGCTGCTTCGGTTACCCACGGCAGCTCCGGATTGAACCCCTCGACATGCTCTTTTTCCTTTTGAAAAAAACTCTCTGGAATAAACAGCGGGAAATACGCATTGCGATGGCCCGTCTCTTTAAAACGGCGATCCAGCTCCTCTTTTATATGCTCCCAAATTTCAAAGCCGTCCGGTTTGAAAACGATGCAGCCCCGAACCGGTGAATAATCCATTAAATCCGCTTTTTTAATGACATCGATATACCAACGCGAGAAGTCCTCTCCCTGCGGCGTAATTTCAGTCACAAATTGTTTATCCTTAGACATAAGAATACTAATCCTCCTATATAAAACATCAATTATGTAATTGATCAAACCAAGCGTAAACGGCTTTGGCGTCTTTGATGGGTACAACTTACCTTCGCGGGTGAAATCTAAGATTAAGGGGTTGTGCCAAACTTACACTTTCTTAGAATTTAAAAATCAAAACATGTTTCGAAAAAAATTTACGGCTCTGTGCGGCTTTAGCACCGAGCCGTAAATGAATGGTTAGCCGTTAATCAAACGCAATATATCATTATAGGTTACGGCAATCATCAAGAGAAATAACATCGCGAAGCCGATAAAATGCACCATACCTTCCTTGTTTGGATCAACCGGCTTGCCGCGAAGTGCTTCCACTCCAAGAAAGATGAGTCGGCTTCCGTCCAGTGCCGGGATCGGGAGAAGATTGAATATTCCCAAATAAAGGCTCAATATGGCAGCCCACTGGGTAAGCTGATCAATTCCGCTCTTGGCAATCTGTCCGGTAACCTCAAACGTACGAACCGGACCTCCCAGATCGTCCATTGAGAATTTCTCAATCAACTGTTTAAATCCGACGAAAATGATGTTGGTCGTTTCCACCATCGCTTTTCCTGATCCGGTTATCGTTTCTGTAAATCCGGCTTGACGAGTCGGCATTTGGGCTACGATACCAACCTTTCCGCCTTCTTCTCCTTTTACAGTACGCGGAGTTAAAGTTACATTAAGCACCTGATCTCCACGGCGAATCGTCCACTCCATTGGCTTGTCCGCGGAAGCCGATGTAAGCTCGATTATCTTTTGGGCATCCGCACCGATTGGTGTACCATTAATCGACTCGACAATGTCACCTTCCTGAAGGTTCGCTTCATCCGCCGGCATGCCCTCGCTAACCTTCCCGATCTGTACGTAAGTCGGATTTTCAACCGGAAGACCTACCATCTGAATATAAACTGCAAACAAAATAAACGCCAATATAAAATTCATCGCCGGACCGGCAAAAATAGCAAGCGCACGCTGTCCGACCGATTTGCTTCCAAACTGACGGTCCTTAGGAGCGATCTGTGTTTCTGTCCCCTTGGCTACCATCATCGCTTGAGGATGAACCTCATACTGCTGAAATTCGCCGTCTACATCCAGACGCAGAGAAAGGCGCTCTTCCAGGTCGATAAACTGAACCTCGCCACGGATTACGTTCTTGCGATTATCCAGCTGGTCCAGATAAATTCGCTTCACTTGATTTTCATTGTTCAACCTGACAGCTATCGTCTGCCCGGTTTGAATTTCAATCAGCTCTGGATCTTCACCCGCCATTCGGGCATAACCTCCAAACGGGAGAAGACGCAGCGTAAATTGCGTTTCGTTACGTTTATACGAGAACAGTTTCGGTCCGAAACCGATCGCAAACTCCCGAACCAAAATACCAGCTCTTTTGGCGAAATAATAGTGCCCCCATTCATGCACCGTTACGATGACAAAAAACATGAGCACCGTTAAAAAAACGACCTGCACCATTTCCAATATTGACATCCCCCTTTTCCTCTGAGAACGCAGTATGTCCCTATAGATTATCATTATTCTCTTATCTGCCACAAGAGAATCACATGCTGTCAGCTTTTTTAGGGAGAATTCAAAATTGTCTTAGAATCTACAGACGTGCGGCAAGTTCACGGGCACGCTTATCACTTTCTTCAATGGCCTCCAAAGCCGGTTCAGGTATATTATCATGCTTGTCCAGTACTTTCTCGATAATATCCTCAATCTGCAGGAAAGGAATTTCTTTCCGCAAAAAGCGGGAAACCGCGATTTCATTGGCAGCATTAAATACCGTTGGTGCCGTCCCACCCATTTTACCACAATCATAAGCAAGCCTTAAACATGGAAAACGATTAAAATCCATTTCACTGAAATGAAGCTTAGCGGCTTCAGCAAGAGACAATGATGTTGAAGGTGAAGGCCAACGCTCCGGGTACGTGAGCGCATATTGAATCGGCACCCGCATATCTGGATTTCCAAGCTGTGCAATGATACTGGAATCCCGGTACTGCACGAAGGAATGAACGATACTTTCCGGATGCAGCAGCACTTGAATCTGTTCATACGGCAGGTCAAACAACCAATGCGCCTCAATAACTTCCAAGCCCTTGTTCACCATCGTCGCTGAATCTATCGTTACTTTTGCACCCATAGACCAGTTCGGATGCTTCAAAGCATCTTCAACGGTTACATGTTTCAGTTGTTCCCGGTTCAGGTCACGGAAAGAACCGCCAGATGCCGTAAGAGTGATGAAGTCAACATCTTCACGTCGTTCGCCGTTTAAGCACTGAAAAATCGCTGAATGTTCACTGTCAATTGGAATGAGTTCGACCCCTTTTGCTTTGGCTGAAGCTGTAACCAAGTGCCCGGCTGTTACAAGCGTTTCCTTGTTAGCCAGGCCGATCGTTTTGCCCGCCTCAACTGCAGCTAGCGTAGGTGGCAATCCCATGCTTCCGACTACAGCTGTTACCACCATTTCCGCTTCTGTTCCTGCAGCGACCTCGATCAATCCCTCTTGCCCATAGAATACCTGTATGGATTCAGGGATTAATGGACGGACCGTTTCGGCCAGTTCCTTGGTGGCTACCGAGATTTTCTTCGGCTGAAACTCTTTGCACTGCTGGATCAGCAAGTCCACATTACTTCCTGCTGCAAGCCCTTCTATCTGAAAGTGATCGCGATATTTCGATACGACATCCAATGTCTGGGTTCCTATGGAACCTGTGGAACCGAGCACACTAATTTTTTTCATTTCTGCATCTTTCCTTTCATCAGTATGGCAGGAGGCTTAACATATGTACAAACGGAAATACAACAATCCAGCTGTCACAACGATCCAAAATCCCGCCATGACCTGGCAAGAGATTGCCGGAATCTTTAATTCCGTATACACGCTTATAGGCAGATTGCACAAGATCCCCAAGCTGTCCAATGACCGCACAAGCAAGCCCGATGATCAGCGCATTACTAAATGGTAGCAAACCACCAGAAACAGCTGCAAAAACCATCGCCGTAACGACAGCGATGACGACACCGCCAACCGCCCCTTCGATCGTTTTGTTCGGACTGATTGCCGGCCAAAGCTTGTTGCGTCCAAGCTTTCGTCCTACAAAATAAGCTCCCGCATCACTAGCCCAAATGGATACCAATAAAAGGAATGTCCAGAACAGACCGTTTCCATCCGGTGTATTCCGTGATTCCGCAATGTACATAAATCCGATTCCAACATAAACCGAAGCCAAAAACAGAAGTGATACTTGCTGAATGCCCACTCTGTTCCTGCTCAGCACTGTAACGAGCAGGAACAGCAGCATCAACAGCCAAATTCCACTTCCCCATGAGAGAGGGAACGTAAGGTTCAACAGTCTCCATGGGAATACAAACATCAGAACACCAAGATATCCAATGACTGCCGTTCCACCGAACGGTGCAACCTTTGTCATCTTAACAAATTCATAGTAACCGATCAAAGCCATAGCAAGAACGAGAAGATGATACCAAAGACCGCCCATGAAACATAATCCTAAGAAGACAGCTCCCGCTATAATTCCGGTAATTATTCGCTGTTTCATAACGTCCTATCCTCCATAACTACCTCAGACCGCCGTAGCGTCTTGTTCTGTGTTGATACTCAGCCACGGCCTCCCGCAGATGTTCACCGGTAAACTCAGGCCAAAACACGTCGGTAAACCACAATTCGCTGTATGCGAGCTGCCACAGCATGAAGTTGCTGAGCCGCAGTTCACCGCTCGTTCGAATCAGCAAATCCGGATCTGGCAAATCGCCTGATAGAAGCCGCTTGCCTATCAGTTCTTCCGTAATATCCTCAGGCCGAAGGGTCCCATCGCCAATGTCCTGCCCCAGAGCTTTGACACATTCGGTGATCTCCTTGCGGCTGCCATAATTCAACGCAAAATTCAAAACAAGCCCATCATTATTCGCCGTCCTGGATACCGCTTCTTGCATGGCTTCCAGCGTATGCGAAGGAAGGTCTTCCGGATAGCCCATCATCGTTACCCGGACATTTTTCTCTATCAATTCCTCCAACTCAATCGCCAGAAACTCCTGCGGAAGCCTCATCAGGTAATCGACCTCATCCTTGGGACGCTTCCAGTTTTCCGTTGAAAAAGCATACATCGTCAAAATCTTGATCCCCAAATTATCCGCTGCAATGGTTGCCCTCTTGACAGCCTTCATCCCGTTCTGGTGCCCAAAAACACGCGGTAATCCGCGTTTTTTAGCCCAGCGTCCGTTGCCGTCCATTATAATGGCCACATGATGAGGGATGTTGTCCGGTGAAATCCGGAGCGACTGCTGACTTTTCTCCTGATTCAACCACGATCGAACCCGTTTGATCATTCCATTTCCTCCAGGCATCTTTCTGCAAAAAAGAGACAAACCCCACCATTACCGGAGGGGCCGAAGTCTCTTATACTTCCATGATTTCTTTTTCTTTAGCAACGAGCACCTTGTCGACTTCCGCGATATATTTATCCGTAGCTTTCTGGATATCATCCTGATGTCTCCGGGATTCATCCTCGGAAATATCCGTTTTTTCCAGTTTTTTAATGTCGTCGTTGGCATCACGGCGAATGTTGCGGATGGCCACTTTCGCTTCCTCGCCGAATTTCTTTGTCATTTTCACCAATTCTGTTCTACGCTCTTCAGTAAGCGGAGGAATCGACAGCCGGATTTGATTGCCATCATTTGCCGGCGTCAATCCAATATCAGATTTCATAATCGCCTTCTCAATGTCACCAAGAGAAGATTTATCCCACGGTTGAATCATGAGCGTTCGAGGGTCTGGTGTCGAGATATTAGCCAATTGGTTAACCGGAGTTGGCGCTCCATAATATTCTACTTGAATACGGTCAAGCAGTGATGCGTTAGCTCGGCCGGCGCGCAAAGTAGCAAGATCACGTTTCAATGACAAGATCGCTTTTTCCATGCGCTCTTCTGCATTCTTCTTAATCGTTTGTGGCATTAGTCTACACTCCCTTTAACGATCGTTCCGATCTTTTCGCCAAGAACGACTCGCTTAATATTACCTTGCTCTGTAATTGCAAATACAATAAGCGGAATATTATTGTCCATGCACAATGAAGATGCCGTAGAATCCATAACACCCAGGTTTTTATTTAGCACCTCAAGGTAAGTAAGCTGCTCATATTTCTGAGCCGTTTCATCCTTGAAAGGATCAGCGGAATAAACGCCATCGACTTTATTTTTCGCCATCAAAATAACTTCAGCTTCGATTTCTGCAGCTCTTAGAGCAGCGGTTGTATCGGTTGAGAAGTACGGATTGCCTGTTCCTGCCGCAAAAATGACAACACGGCCCTTCTCCAAATGACGAATCGCTCTGCGACGAATATACGGCTCAGCGATTTGCTGCATTGAGATCGACGTCTGAACCCGAGTAGGCACTCCGATCTGCTCCAGTGCATCCTGAAGGGCCAACGAGTTCATCACCGTTGCCAGCATTCCCATATAATCCGCTGTAGCCCGGTCAATGCCGTTCGCACTGCCCGCAATGCCGCGCCAAATATTACCGCCGCCACACACGATTGCAACCTCTACACCAAGCTCAACAACTTCTTGAACTTGCTGTGCGATAGAAGCAATCGTATCCGCATCGATTCCATAACCGTTTTGGCCTGCCAGGGACTCCCCGCTGACCTTCAAAATAACTCGTTTAAATACAGGCTGTTCCAAATGATTACCCTCCACTTTTAAGACGGCGCCTTGTTTGAAAGACGCCCGTTTAAAAAACGACAGACAGACGCACTGCACTGCTTGACGGCTTATAAAAAAATCGGGTAAAAACATCCGTTTCGCAAAGGAAACGCCTATCGACACACCTTCAAGAAAGAAGACCGCCTTTAGATGAGGTTATTCTTGCGATATAGGGAAGCCGTCTTCCATAATGTTTTTACCATCCTATATCTCGGATTTCAAGCATAAATGTAAGTAATTTGAAATAAATACTTGCTTTTATTTCAAAAAGAAGGAACACAAAGTGTTCCACTCTTTTTGAAAAGCTATCATTAGCCTAAAGGGCTTATCTATTCACCTGAGACATAACTTCTTCTACGAAGTTGTCCTGCTTTTTCTCAAGACCCTCACCCAGCTCATAGCGAGCAAAACGACGGATGGAGATATTTTCACCGATCGTGCTGACCTTCTCGTTCAACAATACATTGATTGTTTTGTCCGGATCTTTCACGAAAGATTGATCAAGCAAGCAGTACTCTTCATAGTACTTATTGATACGGCCTTCAACCATTTTTTCAACGATTTTCTCAGGTTTGCCTTCATTCAGCGCCTGAGCTCTCAAAATTTCTTTTTCCTTCTCAAGCTCTTCTGTAGGAACATCTTCACGACGAACATATTTCGGGTTTGCCGCTGCGATGTGCATAGCGATATCACGTGCAAACTCTTTGAACTCATCGGTCTTGCCGACAAAGTCAGTTTCGCAGTTGATTTCAACGAGAACGCCGATACGTCCGCCGCCATGGATATAAGATTCTACTACACCTTCAGTTGCGATACGTCCAGCTTTGTTTGCAGCTGCGGACAGACCTTTTTCACGAAGAAGCGCGATTGCTTTTTCGATATCACCGTTTGTTTCATCGAGTGCTTTTTTACAATCAAGCATCCCTGCCCCTGTTCTTTCACGAAGCTCTTTTACCGCACTAGCTGTTACTGCCATTGAAATTCCCTCCATCTGAATATTTTCACTTTATTGCGCAGGTGCGCTGTGATCTCACACTTTTTTGCATTCTGACCTTAAAAAAAGGGCAGTGAGAGGTTATCCACCTACCAACCACCCTTTTTTCATTTAATTCATTGTTTATACTTGCAACCGTTATTAGGCTGTTGTATCTTCACCTTGGTGAGCTTCCAGAACGGCATCAGCCATTTTTCCTGTCAGCAATTTAACAGCGCGAATCGCGTCATCGTTACCTGGAATTACATAGTCAATTTCATCCGGGTCACAGTTGGTATCTACAATACCGATGATTGGGATGCCCAGTTTACGTGCTTCAGCAACAGCGATACGCTCTTTGCGAGGATCGATGATGAACAAAGCGCTTGGCAGACCCTTCATGTTCTTGATACCGCCTAGGAATTTTTCAAGACGATCTTTCTCTTTACGGAGAAGGATAACTTCTTTCTTAGGCAATACTTCGAATGTACCGTCTTCTTCCCACTTCTCCAGCTCTTTCAAACGATTGATACGCTTTTGAATGGTTTCGAAGTTGGTCAAAGTTCCGCCGAGCCAACGTTGGTTAATGTAGTACATACCGCAACGCTCTGCTTCTTCTTTCACGGAATCTTGAGCTTGTTTCTTGGTTCCAACGAACAGGATTGTTCCGTTTTCGCCAGCTACGCTTTTTACAAAGTTAAAAGCTTCTTCTACTTTCTTGACCGTTTTTTGCAGGTCAATAATGTAAATACCGTTTCTTTCAGTGAAGATATATTTGTCCATTTTCGGGTTCCAACGACGAGTCTGGTGACCAAAGTGAACCCCAGCTTCCAAAAGCTGTTTCATGGAAATTACTGCCATCTCCACACACCTCCTGAATTTGGTTTTTGTGTCCTCCGCCAGGATCATTTCCCGTCAAGACTTCCAGTCGGAAGCACCCTTAACGAAATCTCCCAGCGTGTGTTTTAACACCGTCAATTATAATATCATAGTTGGGGGGCATATGCAATGTTATAAGGCCAGAAGAAATGACTTTGTTCCCTATTTTAAAACGCACTTTCCGTTATTGCCGGGAAAACCTGCAAAAGTCTGAAAAATGCACATTCTTATTATAGAAGAAAAACCGTCCAAACCTGAAGTGACCCCATAAAGTTAGACAGGTTAATTCTTTAGGCGACTTGTTGTGCATGAGTTCGGTACTGTACCGGACTCATGCCTTTTAGTTTCGCCTTAATTCGCTTGTGATTATAATAATCGATGTATTTTGATAGCTCTTGTTTAAAATGCACGATACTTTCAAATTCATTTACATAGAGAAATTCAGATTTCATAATGCCAAAGAAGCTTTCAATGACGGCGTTATCGTAGCAGTTACCTTTGCGGGACATACTTTGTTTGATGCCACGTTTTTCAAGGGCATGACGATACTGTTTCATCTGATAATGCCAGCCTTGGTCAGAATGAATCAATAGCTCATCTTTATCCGTTAGATACTTAAATGCTTGATCTAACATCTTGGAAATAAGGGAATAGACAGGTCTTGAACCAATTGTATACGTAATAATTTCGCCATTATATAGATCTAGCATGGGAGATAAATATAGTTTTTCTCCAAACAATTTAAACTCTGTTATATCTGTAACCCATTTCTCATTTGGCTTTTCAGCGTTAAAATCGCGTTCTAAAATGTTTGGTGCAATCTTGCCAACCTCGCCTTTATACGAACGATATTTCTTCATACGTATCAGGCACTTTAACCCCAATACCTTCATCAAGCGCTGCACTTTCTTATGATTAACATGGTGTCCACGATTCACTAGCTCTTCTCGAATACGACGATAGCCGTAGCGCCCTTGGTGCTCCTTGTAAATCGCTTGAATAACGTCTTTTAACTCAGCATCTTTGTCAGGCATACTAAACGTTTTTACCATGTAATAATACGTGCTTCGAGGGATATCCGCTAACTGTAGGAGTGCTTTCACCGAGAATTCGTTCCTTAGTTCATAGACGACTTGGGCTTTGTCTTTTTTGGTGATTTTTCCTTGTTTTGAACTAAGGCATTCAACTTTTTTAAATACGCATTCTCCATACGCAAACGCTCTACCTCTGCTTGTAAAGCCTCAACGGACCCTTCTGCTAACGTTTGATTCTTCTGTTCTTTTGAATCCTTTTTCATGGAGGGACGCCCCTTTTCCTTTGGTTGTAGGGCGTCTATTCCTCGTAATTCTAAGCTTCTTTGCCAGCTTAAAATGGTACTATGACTTGCAATATTAAATACCGCAGCCGTTTCTCTAACAGACAACCCATATTCATTCATATGATTAAGTATGTCTAGTTTATCCTGTACGGAATACGGTGTATAGCGCTTTTTAAAAACTTCTTCACCATGATGCTCAAATAGTTTAATCCAATGTAATAGGACGGAGTGATGGAGTCCAATGGACTTAGCAATTGATTTCAAGCTTTCCGATCCATTTTGATAACGGATAACTGCTTGTAATTTTTCGTCTGAACTAAACTTAGCCATAAAAAAACTGCACCTCCAATTGTTAGACACCATCTAACATTGGGTGCAGTTCAAACCTTAGCGGTTTTCGGACGGTTTCTTAGTTATTTTTTGAATAATTGAATTCATATCTTCACCCGCTGTAAAGGTATACGTCCCTTTTTGGATGAATTTATTTATTTTTTGTGCTGTTGCTTCATCTATAAAGGCTTGTTTATCCTCGATTACTCCTGCTTTTTGCAAACCGCTTGCTACATCGCTTAAATTGCTTCCGCCAGGAATGACATACTGGATTTTGATTGGTTCAGGCTTTTTGGGTGAGGCTGGAGTATTGACGGCAGGATCCGTCGAGCTCTTCTTTGCACTATCCGGTTTCTGAGGCGCTTTAGGTGAAGCAGGTTGATCGGTCTTTGCAGCTTGATCAGGAGATTGAACGGGAGTCCCCTTCATCTTCCCGCTCTCTGTTTTCATTTTTTCCTTCCACTGCTCCTCGGTCATTAACTCTTCGGAACTGTCCACGACTTTCATATCTAACGATTTCGCCGCTTCTTCTATCTGCTCCGGAGTCCACTTTACGTCTTGCGGCTGTGAAGGCGACATCGCCTGCTCTCCTATAAACATCAGCTGTAATAGTACAGCACCTGCCACAAGACCGATACCAAGACCCAACATGAACACACGGTTCTTGATCACGGTGATTCCTCCTGCTTGGCCAATTGTATAATAAGCTGCACCTCACCCCGGTGCATTCCGGTCGATTTGGCAATCATATCGATCGATTTTCCCGCTTCGTACATGTCAAACAGCTCGGAGTAACGGCTTTTAATGGAAGGAATCGGCGTTGGAACCTCTTGATCAGCTTCTTCTTCCGCTGCTGCTGTCTGTTCGAGAGGAGCATCTTCAGGCAAGGATGTTAACAATGCTTCCGCTGTACTCAGACGACCTTCAGCCGCTGCAATCTGCTGCTCTACAGCAAGCAGCCTCTGACGCATTTCGCTGAGATGTTCCTGCTGAGCCTCCTGCCTGACAGCTTGCTCCTTCTTCATTTGTCCTACCAGATCAAGAAGCTGTTCATTCTCCAGCTGTATTTCACCCATATATTGTTCGAGGGTAGATTCCACTTCTTTAATAACTTGTTCACTAGTAACCGTCTCATCTTGACGCTTAGGCAGCATTAAAGCATATAAAACGGCTCCAATGCCCAGGAGTACGATATATATCCACGATGAACCCAAAACAATTAACTCCTTTATGCCAAATGATTTACTTAAAGAGAAATATCCAGAGAACGCCCCTTATAGGGATGTTCTGCCGGCCGCTCTTCTGATTTCTCTTTCTTTTCAGAGGAACCGTTATGCTCCTCCGGTGTTTGCCCCTGTCCACCCTCATCACGAATAGCGGACTCAGCGGTTTCATCAACCTCTGTGCTGCGCTGTGCAGCTTGACGACTTTGCTTCACTTGTTCTCCTGCCAACAATGTCTGATCCTGAGAAGGACGCTGATGATGCTCTTGCTGTATTCTGCTCGCCTCTGTCGTTCGCGGCACTGCGATTTGCATCTCCACCGATTTCAAACTCATGTGAAATCACCTCGTCCTGCATGATTGGCCTTATTACACCTTGTTTTCAGACATTCTGCCTGTGTTGCGGTGCTACAGTAAGGTGTTCATTACGATATCCCCTTCATGATAATAAAAAGAAACCCGCTGTGTCGGATCCTTAATAAACCGGGTATACCGACCAATGACGATCTTGGACCCTCCGTATATCGTTTTTATGATTTCCACTCTGGCTTTGCCCGTGTCCTCAAGCATGCGTTCAATTTCAAGCATTCTCTCCTTAATTTCATTCTGCTTCCCTGTATTGGATTTCTTGGTCGCATTCAGCTTGATTCGAAGTGCAAGTCTATCAGGCGAAAGCTGGCCTGAAGCTGCCAGCTGATTCAGTAAATAAAGCGCCTTATCTGTTTTGTCTGTACTTTCAACCAGCTGCTTCAACTGGGCTCTCAGCTCAGTCATTTCATTACGGAGTTCGGGGAGAACCCCAACCTCTATTACCGTTGCTGTGGACATCGTATTGCCGATTGTGCGGGCGATAACCTTTTCACCAGCTTGAATCACGCCTCCAACAATAAGGCCCTTCGTCCCGTTACAAATAACATTTTGACCTGCCCGAATATTGGAATGCATGATGCTCTGGGATACGGTTACATCCACGCCGGCAATAACATTTCCGTCTTGTACGAAAGAGCTTTTTACGTTTTGCCCCGCTTTTACGTACCCTTTGTTATAACCGATAATACCTCCGGATATATCGACAGACCCGCCCGCATCAAGTTCAGCCCCTTCAACGAAGCCTGTCACTCGAATATCCCCGGCACATTTAATTCGAAATCCTGTCAGTACATTCCCACGAATGACGACCGTGCCTACAAAATCAATGTTACCGATGCTGTAATCGACATCTCCATTGACTTCATAGACGGGGAATACATTGATCTTGCCTTTCTCCGTCTTCGTCAAAAGTCCGTCAATGGCAGCATACATTGCTGTCTGTTCAGGATTTACTACAACGTTCTTGCCGATCTTGAAACGTGCTTCTTTACCAGGCTTGCACGGAATCTGTTCACCCGTAACCGCCGTCCCCGGCACTCCGGCCGTTGGTGGAATGCGCGTTGCAATCAATTGACCCTTCTTAACATTGTTTAAACGAATGACTTCCTTATAATCTACTTTTCCATCATCTGTTTCAATCGGTCGCCGGTTCTTATCTTCGCCCAGATCTATCTTCAATTCAATCCGTCCATCTTGACCATGAACCGGTTCATCGCCAATAGCGACCGGGGTTCTGCTATATTGATATTCTTCTGAATGACTGACGATGCGGTTTAAAATATCATGCTGGAGCCCATAGCGGATATGTTGGCTTCGAAGAAACTGTTCGAGAGCTTCCATCGTACAGGTAAAATCCTTATCCCGATCTGATATCTGCAAATAAGCAATTGTCTTATCCTCTGAAAAGGTGACTTTAAAATACTTATCCAATGCATAATCAACAGACAATTCATGAACCCCCTTCCAAATTGGCAAGCGTCAATCGTTCTTCGTGTTAATCGTTCTGCATCAATAAATCCCGATCTTTATCAAGCGTAGCCCTTAGTCTAAGAATTGCTTTGGAATGCAGCTGGGAGATCCTTGAGGGAGACAGCGACATGACTTCAGCAATTTCACTAAGTGACAAGTCTTCATAATACAGCAAGGAGACGACAGTTCTTTCCTTTTCCGTCAGCTTGCGAATACCCTTAACCAGAGCTTCACGCAAGTAAAACTCATGTACTTTGTGGTCGGGATTCTTGGCTTTTTCATCCACTAAAAGTGACATTCGAGTTTCGGATTCTTCTTCTCGGATAGGATCTTCCAAAGAAGTAAGTGTCATCACCGCTACTTCTTGTAACATATTCCTAAACTCCTTTTCGGAAACTTCGAGATAGTCGCTCATCTCTGAATCACTGACTGTCCGTAAATATTGTTGCTCCAAATGCTGATATGCCGATTCTATTTTCTTTGCCTTTTCCCGAACAGAACGCGGGACCCAATCCCCCTGGCGAAGAGAATCCAAAATTGCACCTCGAACCCGCCACGATGCATAGGTTTCAAACTGCAGACCGCGTTTATAATCGAATTTCTCGATAGCATCGATCAAACCCATAACTCCATTACTAGCCAGGTCCTCTTTGGAGACATTTCTGGGAAGTCCGATTGCCAAACGGCTTGAAACATAGTCAACGATGTGCAAATGATTCTCTATTAGTTTCTTTTTCGCTTCCTGGTCCCCGTTTTCCTTCCATGCGACCCATAAATCGACATGGTTGGGGAGAGAAGCTTTACGCTCGTCCAATTGCCTTCACCATCCTTATTGTTCTGTCAGGTGACGAACGGCCTTGGCCAGTTCTTCGGGTTCCTTTGTCGAAACCAGCTTGGGAGGGTTTAATGGAACAAAGTCATCTCCTCCCTGATCTTTCTCTGGTTCCGGTTTTATCAGATTCATCAATTCCTTATCCTCATCCGGTGTTGTCAAATCAAGTCTGTTCCCCAATTGTTCGTCAGAAGCTTGGTCAGAAAAATCCTCTTCTTCATTAAAGTCCGTATCCGGTGTGGAAACCATATCGATAACCCATTTCAACAAAAGGGCTAAAAGAAACCACACGGCAAATGCGATTAAAGCACGGTATAAACTTGTCGACCACAAGTTATTGCGTGAAGTGATTAAAAACGTTAGTATAAATCCGACTAATCCGGCCCACAAATAAAAACGAATTTTTCCTATCATAGCTACAATTCCTTTATGCCCTTTTGTACACTGCGTATGGTTAAAATCCCTGTTGTGCAATCCAATTCGACAGTTCGTCCATAATTTCCGCCGGTATCTTCAGCAACTAGCGGAATTCCCATCTGTTCCAATCCAGCTTTACAAGATTCTACATTTCGAGGTCCGATTCTCATGCTGTCACCAGCACCTGCAAAAGCAAACATCTGGGCTCCACCAGCCATTTTTGCTACCAGCCTGTCCGGAGAAGCTCCCTTATCTTTCAGCTTATTGAATAGAACCGGTAGCGCCGTATCCGCATACTTCGCCAAATTCAGCCTGCCTTCCCTGGCGATCGATGAAGAGGGGAGCATGACGTGAGCCATACCTCCGATCTTCAACAGCGGGTCATAAAGAGTCAGTCCCACGCAAGAGCCTAGACCAGTTGTACGCAAAATCTCGCTGGAACCCGCGACATTTAAATCCGCCATCGCCACTTTCACTACACTTTGTTCTTCAATCATTCTCTAGAGGCACTCCCAAAGCTTCAAATATTTGAGCAAACGACTGAGGGTCAGGTATCAGAAAAAACTGTCCCTCCACTTCATGCTGTCCTTCCAGGAACGTCGTGTTGATCAACAGGGCATCATCCCCCATTTCACCAAACTGCAAAAGACCGTAGCTTAATATCGCACCTGCCATGTCTATCGCTAAACCGGGCACAGTCGGTGTCATCACCAGCTTTGTGAAGTCTGCAAGAGAGGACAAGTATGATCCCGCCAAGATGTTACCAATCTCACTTATCGCAGATAGCTCCATTTCAGAAAAACCGTTTTCCTCAGGTATTTCTATTCCAGCCAAACGCTTAAGCAATTTTTTGGCGGCCTCAGGACTCATAATAAAGAACAGATTCCCGGGCGCCTCTCCCTCTACCCGCAAAAAAACTGCGAGTACGATCCGCTCCGCCCCGCCTACACTTTCTGCGATTTCCTCAAAAGAAAGAAGCTGAACCAGCGGCACGGCCATATCAATCGGCTTGTTCAAGAGCTGGGAAAGGGCGGTTGCGGCATTACCTGCCCCGATATTCCCAACCTCTTTGAGGACGTCCATCTTGAGGTCCTTATCATACTTGAAAAGTTCCACTGCCTATTCCTCTAATCCTTCGAGCTGGATGATTTCGCTCTTATTCAGCACCTCAGACAGATTAAGCATAACGAGCAGTCGATCCTCACCGATTTTTGCAACGCCGCGCAAATATTTCGCTTTCACACCGCCAACTACTTCAGGTGGTGTTTCAATGTTGTCGCTGTTCAAGTCGATGACATCGCTGGCTGAGTCGACGATAAAGCCAACCTGCATTTCATTCACTGCCACGATAATGATTCGGGTCTGATCGGTGTATTCCGCCTCCGGCAGACCGAATCGTCCGCGCAGATCAATCACCGGAATAACAACGCCTCGAAGATTAATAACCCCTTTTACGAATGAGTAGGTTTTCGGCACACGTGTAATCGGCAGCAGACGTTCGATGGTCTGTACCTTTTCCACTTCAATTCCATACTCTTCGCTTCCAAGCTTGAAGACGATGACTTTCATTTCTTCTCCCATGTTAAACCCTCCCTATATGTACACACCCCAACTTCAGGTGGTCTTGATTGTTCCATCATTACTTGATAAAAGCATTTGGGTCTATGATGAGCGCAACTTGCCCATCACCCAGAATGGTGGCACCGGAAATGCCCTGAATGGAAGGCAGATATTTCCCAATATTTTTAATGACGATCTCGCTCTGACCGATAAAATTGTCGATCGCCAAAGCGGCCAGCCTCTCACCTTTGCGGATTACGATAATTTCAGTTTCATCCTCGGCCTCTTCATCAAAATCCGGAATATCAAATACACGGCTCAGTGAAATAAGCGGTATATGGGACTCTCTGAATGGAACCATCCGACTGCCGTGAACGACGCGAATTTGCCCTTTCTTAACAATTCCTGTCTCCACAATCGATGTCAGCGGAATTGCAAATTTTTCAGAGCCCATCTGAATAAGCATGGCAGCAATAATGGAAAGTGTAAGCGGAAGCTGTACCGAGAAATTCGTCCCTTTTCCTGGGGTTGAATAAATCGTAACGTTGCCGCCAAGGGAATTGATTTTTGATTTTACAACATCAAGACCTACACCTCGACCAGACACATCCGAAATTTTATCGGCTGTACTAAAGCCCGGGGCGAACAGAAGCTGATTCGCTTCTTCATCTGACATTGCAGCAGCTTGCTCTTCGGTTACCACGCCTTTTTTAATGGCACTTTTGATGACGTTATCCCGAATAATTCCGCGTCCATCATCCTCGATCTCGATGAAAACATGGTTACCGCTGTGGAACGCCCGAAGTTGAACCGTTCCGGTCTCCGACTTCCCTGCGGCCAATCGGTCAGCAATCGGTTCTATACCATGATCGACAGAATTCCGGATCAAATGAACGAGTGGATCTCCAATTTCATCAATAACGGTGCGATCCAGCTCCGTTTCCGCCCCCGTAATAATCAAGTCGATTTTTTTATCGAGAGTTTTGGCCAGGTCACGAACCATTCGCGGAAAGCGGTTAAAGACGGTGTCTACCGGAACCATCCGCAATTTCAGTACGATATTTTGAAGGTCGCTGCTAACCCGGCTCATATGCTCAACTGTATCGGTTAAATCCTGATTCTTCGCCTCATTGGCCAGCTGTTCCAAACGTACACGGTCAATCAGCAACTCACTAAAGAGATTCATCAATACATCCAGGCGTTCGATATCGACCCGAATCGTTCTTGATGGAGTATGAGTACCGTTTTTCGGGGCGGCCTTTAATGGGGCTGATTCGGTTGACTTGGCTGTTGAAGCAGGCGCAGCAGGAGCTGGCTCGCTCGGAGCATTTTCCGTTTTATGATCGACGGCTTCTGCTGTCGCCGCGCTTTCTTCAGCCATTTGCTGCAGCGATTCATGATCAAGCTCTGCCATTGTCACCGAGTCAACTTCTGAAATATTCATAATTTGGTTTTCAACATCCGCCGGATTTTTCTGTGTAATAAAGTACAGCGAGAAGGCTCGGTCAAATTCGCCCTGCTCGATTTCCTCTACATCGGGATGCGTCTTAACGATTTCTCCGGACCTTTCCAGAAGCTCAAACACCATATACGCTCTGACTGCCTTAAGCTGACAGTCCTCACGCAATTGAACCTGAATATAGAGCACTTTATGCCCTTCAGCAATGGACTGGTCCAACACAGAAAACTGGAATTCATCCAGTTCAATACCTGGATAGGGCGAAGAGCTGTTTGCAGATTGTACAGAAGCATCAGTCTCTGCCGGAGCTCCTTCCCCACGGACTATCGCTTGAAGTGAAGCTGCTATAGAGGAAATGTCAGCCTTCCCTTCACCACCCTGTACGATATCCTGTACCATCGATTCGAGCGCATCCAAGCTTTTAAATAAAGTGTCAAAAATATAATCCTGCATTTTGAGCTTTTCATTCCGAACCAGATCCAGTACATTCTCCATCTGGTGTGTAAGGGATGCAAGATCTTCAAAACCCATGGTCGCGGCCATCCCTTTCAAGGTATGCGCAGACCGGAAGATCACCTGTACAATGCCCAAGTCACCCGGGTTGTTTTCCAGCTGAAGCATGTTTTCATTTAATGACTGCAGATGATCATTCGACTCATCAATAAACATGGATAAATATTGATTCATGTCCATTGCGAGACACCTCCTCTATGAGTTCACTTACCGATATTAACTGCTTGAACTAATTTCCCTGCAATTTCATGCAGTGGAAGAACATAACTTACACAGCCCAACTCTACGGCGGATCGAGGCATACCATATACAACACAGGTTTCCTCACTTTCGGCGAACGTTGACGTAACTCCCGAATCATAAAGCCGCTTCATCATCTTCGCTCCGTCACTTCCCATCCCCGTCATAATTACAGCATGCCGCTTCAAGGACGTTAAAGGCAGGAGAGATTCGAACAGCACATCGACCGAAGGACGATGACCATTTCGCGGCTCATCATGATGAATCGCTATGCGATACTGATCATCTTCGGATCGGGTTATTCTCATATGACTTCCTCCCGGAGCTATATATGCTGCTCCCTTCTTTAATTCCATCCCATCACTGGCCTCTACAACTTGTAAAGGGCTAAAAAAATCAAGACGCTGAGCCAAGGATTTCGTAAAATTCGGAGGCATATGCTGTACGATGACGATCGGTGCCGGAAAATCGCCTGGAAGGTTCTCCAGGAAGGCTTTCAGCGCCCTCGGTCCTCCCGTTGAGCATCCAACTGCAACTAATTGAGATATGCTACTGTGTTCCCCGGAAGAATCCGCAGAAGACACCATATTTACATCTGATCCCTTGCGAACAAGGTGACTGGTATTGGCTTCAATCGCTCTGCGTCCTACAAAAGAAGTGAATCCCTTTTCTCCAGCAGTACGACCTGAACTGTCCATGGTTTGATGGGGCTTGCTTTTTGGAGTCTCCGGTGCTTTTTCTATTGCATTTGGATTCCTAGCAAGCGACTGCTCCGAAATGCCCTCTTTCGAATCTTTCTTTTTTTTGGAATGATACGATGGAGCTGTCGGCAAATTCTGATCATCTGAACCTAAGAACAGTTGTCGATCGGAAGGCCTTGGCGGAAGAAGAATCGCTTTTGGGTTATCCTGGCGCTTTTGCTCTTCTTCCTCCCACAATGCCCTCCGTGCTTTGGCCTGCATCGCTGCATTCAGTTGCTTAAGTAGCTCCCGGCCAACCTGCTCAATATCCTGAGCATTGGATATGGAAGGCTTGCGTATAAAATCAAAGGCCCCAAACTCCAGCGCTAAAATCGTTTCTCGCATCCCTTGCTCGTTTACACCCGACAACATAATAACAGCCCGTGGCCCCGTCTCCATAATGGTTTTCAGCGCGTCCAGACCATTCATTTCGGGCATTTCTACATCCATCGTAATAATATCAGGATCGAGTTCTTTAGCTTTCACTACAGCTTCCCTGCCGTTACTTGCTGTGCCCGCAACTTGAAAACGCTGATCGCGCTCAATCAAGTCGGAAATGATTCGTCTCATAAAGGGAGAATCATCTACCACCAGCACTCGAAATGGCGTCATTAAAGTCCACCTCAGTTTCCCTCATAGTCAAAAAAGAATTATATTATTTCCGTTTAAGCCATCTGTGCATAAATCCTTTGATTCCCGTAAGGGAGCCAGACTCCGGCTGCGCCGGAATGGCCAAATAACGCAGGGCGATCCGTTGTATATCACGGGACGCTTCACACTTTGGAAAAGCAAGAGTGAACGGAAACTGATGTTTAACGGATTTCACAACATGCGGATCGTCCGTAACATATCCCAGCATCTTAATATCCAAATTCAAAAACCGCTGTGCCGTTAGTATAATCTTGTCCGATGCTTGTCTGGCTTCTGCCTCATCTCCTGCCCGGTTCACAATCAAAGCAAACGGTACTTCCGGACTATTTCCGTGAACGACTTTGATCAAAGCATAGGCATCTGTGATGGAGGTCGGTTCCGGTGTAGTCACAACCAGGCATTGATCGGCAGACGTGATAAATTTCATGTTCTCTTTGGATAATCCGGCGCCTGTATCAAACAAGATGTAATCCATTTCGGAAGAGACAAGTTCAATCTGAGATACAAAATAGTTCAAATCCTCCTCTGACAAGGAAATCATGTCGGCAATTCCCGAGCCGCCGGGTATGTAAGGAATCTCGCCTGGTCCGTATTGGATAACATCGTAAATGCTTTTTTCTTGTCGCAGCACATGATACAGGCTAAATCGGGATGATACTCCCATCAGAACATCAATATTCGCCATGCCGATATCAGCATCAAACACAAGCACCTTCCGCCCTAAAGATCGGAGTTTTAAAGCAAAGTTCAATGTGAAATTAGACTTTCCAACCCCACCTTTTCCACTCGTAATCGTAATGATTTTAGCTGCTCTTTTCGAGGAAGGTGCCGGGCGCGCTGGTATTTTTTTTGAAACCAAATGTCGAAGTGATTGTGCTTGATCGGTCATGATTGCTGTTCTCCAAGAAGCATTCGAGTCAATAGTGCTGTGTCGGGCATTAGCAAGTCATCGGGAACATTTTGACCATTCGTCATATAAGATAGCTTTAACGGATGGGCATTTAGCAGATTAAACAATGGACCACAGCTTCCCGTTTCATCCAACTTCGTAAAAATGACCTTGTCCAGACCAAACTTGCTGAAATGATCGGTAATCTCAACCATATCACTGCTTTTGGATGTCAAGCTGAGAACAAGATAGGTCTCACTTTGATCCGATGGTGCAAATAAGCTTTGCAGTTCTGAAACCAAAAGCTCATTACGGTAATTTCGTCCTGCTGTGTCCATTAATATCAAGTCGCATTCTTCCAGACGATGCATCGCCCGCTGCATATCACCGGGTGATTGCACAACCTCAAGCGGCACATTTAATATGGATGCATAAGTTCTAAGCTGATCTACGGCCGAAATACGGTAAGTATCCGATGTAATGAATCCTACCTTTCGGTGATACTTGAACAACTGCTCCGCCGCAAGCTTGGCGATCGTTGTCGTTTTGCCAACTCCTGTCGGACCCGCAATATAAACCAGCCGGGTACTACTTTGTATCCCTCCGCCCAAACGCTTCTCCAAAAATGATTCCATCTGACGAAAGATCGATGTATGCAGCTGTTCATCACTCAAGGTCTTGCCGCTTTCCAACCATTCCTCCATCGTGTTGTTCAACCAGACTTCGGACAGTTCAGCCGATAAATCCTGTTTCATCAGCTGTTCGCGAATGTTTTCAAGGGAATCAGGATATTCCCGGACAGCCAGACTTTGACGAGAAAGGCGGGCAATCCATTCTTTCATCTCCCGCAGCTCATCGAGCAGTTTTTGCTCTGTCATGGTTTTTGATTCAGACAAAGCGTTTGCATCAACCAAGGATGTCGCTTCCGTTCTATCTTCAGGTACGTGCATCTCCTGCAACGCATGAGGGCTGTCGGGCCGCTCTTCCGAAAGTTCAGCGGGCTGCTGGCTTCCGCCAGCAGCCTGTGCTAACGCAGCGGCAAAATCTGCTGCAGCTTGCTCTCGATCCGAGAACTGTCCAGAAATCTCACCGGACTTTTCAATATCGCTGCGCTCGCTTGTTTTGTTTTTTCCGGCAGGTTGAGAGCTTTCAGCGCTTTTCTTATATGCCTGCGGAACAGTATTTCTAGGGACTTGAGGCATGGGCATAACAGGCTTATCTTGTTTCGGCTTGTCGTCTTTATCGACTGCTGCAATAACTTCGATCTTCTTCTTGGTGAAAATGCCCATAAATCCGCCTATTTTCACCTGTTTCGAGCTGAGGATTACCGCATCATTCCCAAGCTCGTCCCGTATGTGCTGCATCGCCTCCGGCATTGTATCCACGATAAATCGTTTTACTCTCATAAATTCACCACCCCGACGCTCTGTATTTCAACATTGGGCTCAAGCTCACTGTAAGAGAGTACCGGTATATCCTGCATACTGCGTTCAATAACCTGCCGCAAATACATCCGAATCGCAGGAGATGTTAACAATACGGGCTGCTGTCCCATCTGGATGATCCGGTTCACCTGCTCGCTTAGCTTTTGGAATATGCTCTGGGATGAAACCGGATCAATCGCAATATAGCTTCCCTGGTCGGTCTGCTGCACACTTTCGGCGATTTTTTTCTCCAACTCAGGACCTACGGTAATGACCCGCATCGCCTCTCCTTCCGGAGCATATTGTTGTGTAATCTGTCGTGAAAGTGCTTGTCTTACGTACTCAGTAAGCACATCAGGATCTTTCGAGTATTGTCCATAGTCAGCAAGGGTTTCGAATATCGTTACCAAATCCCGAATCGATATTTTCTCCTTCAGCAGCTTGGCCAGTACCTTCTGTACATCACCGATCGTAAGAACGGAAGGAATGAGTTCATCAACAAGCACCGGGTAACTTTCTCGAATATTGTCGACAAGTGTTTTCGTCTCCTGTCGTCCAATCAACTCATGGGCATGTCTCTTGATCAGTTCCGTCAAATGCGTAGCAACTACAGAAGGAGGGTCAACTACCGTATAACCACCCAGCTCCGCCCGCTCCTTCGTGTTTTCGTCAATCCACAATGCCGGAAGACCAAAGGCAGGTTCTGTTGTTTCGATACCCGTAACCGAATCGTCCTCATACCCAGGGCTCATGGCAAGATAGTGATTTAGTAATAGTTCACCGCCGCCGACAACATTCCCTTTAATTTTTATGACGTATTCATTCGGTTTTAGTTGAATATTGTCGCGAATACGTATAACAGGTACGACGAGTCCCAGCTCAAGCGCACATTGTCTGCGGATCATAATGATCCTGTCAAGCAAATCGCCGCCTTGCTGTGCGTCTGCCAGCGGAATAAGACCGTAACCAAACTCAAATTCGATCGGGTCAACCTGAAGCAGGTTGATGACACTCTCCGGACTGCGAACTTCTTCGATCTGCTGTTCCTCCTCCATTTGCTCAACTTCCACTTGCTGCCGATCCAGTCTGCTCTGCATGCTCCTTGCTGCAAAGAACAGCAAAACAGCGATCGGAAGCGTTGCAAGGAAGCCAATCGGAGTCATACCAAGAAAGAACACAGTAATTGCAACAATATATAAAAGTTTTGGATATGATAATAGCTGGCCTGTCAGATCATCAGATAAAGTACCTTCTGATGAAGCTCGTGTTACGATGATACCGGCTGCCGTTGAAATCAACAGTGCCGGAATTTGGCTTACCAAGCCGTCACCGATCGTAAGAATCGAGTATGTACTCATCGCGTCTTGAAAAGTCATACCATGAATGGAAATACCGATAATAAATCCGCCGATCAGGTTGATCAAGAGAATAATAATCGAAGCAATGGCATCACCTTTAACGAACTTGCTCGCACCATCCATCGCCCCGTAAAAATCGGCTTCTCTCTCGATCTTCCGCCTCCGCTCGCGAGCCTGGACTTCATTAATCATGCCAGCGTTCAAATCGGCATCAATACTCATCTGCTTCCCCGGCATGGCATCGAGTGTAAATCTTGCCGCCACTTCAGCAACCCGCTCCGAGCCCTTCGTAATAACGATAAACTGGACGACGACGAGGATCAGAAAGACGATAAATCCTATAGCTATCTCTCCTCCGGCAATCCAGCTACCGAAAGTAGCGACAACATCCCCGGCTTGTCCCTTGGACAAAATAAGCTTGGTTGTTGATATGTTCAATGCCAATCGAAACAGCGTCGTTATTAACAAAAGCGAAGGGAAAATAGAAAAGTCTAGCGCTTCCTTCGTATTCATGGCGACGAGTAATATCGTAAGTGCCAATGAAATGTTAATAACAAGCAGTATATCCAATAGCCATATAGGGATCGGAAGAATCATCATAAGCACGATGCCGATAACACCCGCTAAAACAGATATTTCTTTAATTTTCACTGCTGTCGGCCTCCGATCCCATATTATTTCACTTTACCTTTTAATTTGTATACGTACGCCAGCACTTCAGCTACTGCCTGAAACAGATCGCCTGGGATCGAGTCCCCGATTTCCGCTCTTTGATAGAGCGCCCGTGCAAGCGGTTTGTTTTCCATCGTAATGATGCCATTTTCCTTGGCGATTTCCTTTATTCGCAATGCCATATAATCTTGTCCTTTGGCAATAATCTGCGGCGCATCCATGGAAGCTCCATCATACTTTAACGCTACGGCAAAATGAGTCGGGTTCGTAATAATGACATCTGCCTTTGGAACTTCCTGCATCATCCGCTGAAGTGCCATACGCCGCTGACGCTCACGTATCTTTCCTTTAATAAGCGGATCGCCTTCCATTTTCTTATATTCGTCTTTTATATCCTGCTTGGACATTCGGATGCTTTTTGCATGCTGGTATTTTTGAAAGATGAAATCAAGAATGGCCAGAACGATTAATCCGACCGCAATTTTAACTCCAAGAGACAACGTCACGTCAGCTGTAAAATCAAAGATCCCTTCTGGGCTCATCAAGGCGAGTGAAGACAACCCTTCTCTCGCATCCCATAGTGTGCTATAGACGAGATAACCGATAATAACCAGTTTTAAGATCGATTTAAAAAACTCTGCGACACTTCGCATGGACGCTATATTTTTAAACCCTTTGATCGGATCGATTTTACTGAATTTCATCTTTAGCGGCTCTCCTGTCAAGAGAAAACCGACCTGCATGTAATTAATAACAAGTGCCATAACAAACACCGCGATAAACAAAGGAGCTAGCAGCAGCAATAGCTGTATCCCATATTCCCCGAACAGCATGATCGTATTATCCGCTGTTACATCCATGGAAAGCCGATTCAAGTAGATATCGGTAAACAGCCGAACGACGTGATCCCCTATATATCCGCCAAAGAACATCAGACATAAAAATGCGGATAACAGAACAGCTGCGCCTGACAGCTCCATACTTTTGGCAACCTGACCTTTTTTACGGGTGTCCTGCTTCTTTTTAGGTGTAGCCTTTTCAGTCTTTTCACCAGAGAACAGCTGCAGATCCAGACGATATTTCAAGGTCACATCTACCACTAATCTCCACTCCTAACTTCATTACGCCGGCTTACTGCCTATCACATCCAGCAGTTTCTGCAGGGCTTCAAACATTTCAACAAAGAGATGTTCAAACAGTCCTGATAATCCTGGCATAAGCAGTAGAAGCAGTACCAAACCAACAATGATTTTCAAAGGAATGCCGACGACAAACACGTTGAACTGAGGCGCTGTTCTCGCCAGAAATCCAAGACCAACATCGGTCAAAAATAACGCTGCAACAATCGGTGCACACATTTGAAGTGCCAGCACAAACGAATGAGCAAATGTTGTGATCAGAAAATCGGACACACTACCAGCTTGTATTTCGTAAAATACATTGCCGGTGATGGCAATCCAGTCATAGCTGTACATTATGGCATCCAATAGAAAATGATGTCCGTTCATATTTAAAAATACGAGGAGCGCCATCATATATTTAAAATTACCGATGAGCGGTGTTGAAACACCAGTAACCGGATCGATCACATTCGCCATGCTGAAGCCGATCTGAATGTCGATCAAACCACCTGCTGTTTGAACGACCGCCATCATCAAAAACGCGGTAAACCCTAAAAGTAACCCTACCATAACCTCTTGGATGATCAGAAGTACATACGATATATCTTGAACGACCACCTGACCAAGACCAAAGGTTAAAAACACAAGAACAGTAACAATAAAGGAAAGTCCTATTTTAAAAGTTACTGGAACTCCATTCGCCGAATAGACCGGCACGACTACAAAAAAAGATGTAATTCGACAAAAAATAAGCATAAAGACAGGAATACTTTGTTCCAACCATTCCATGGACACTCAGCCTATCCGATATATTTGTGGAGATTGTCCAGAATACCTGTCGTAAAATCCACAAGTGTTGTTAATATCCAAGGACCAAACAGCAGCAATGAGACCAGGACAATAATGATCTTAGGCACAAAGGCAAGTGTTTGCTCTTGGATCTGTGTCGTTGCTTGAAAAATACTGATGACTAACCCCACGACCAATGCAAGCACAAGCATCGGGGCACTTACTTTTAACACGGTATATACCGCCTGTGCCGCCAGACCGATAATAAACTCAGCACTCACAGTGAGTCCTCCTGTCTTGAAAAACTTGCCGCTATGGATTGAAGCTCATTAACATGGACTTCACAACCAAATACCATCCATCAACCAGCACGAACAGCAAGATTTTGAACGGCAGTGAAATCATAATAGGTGGCAACATCATCATACCCATAGCCATTAAAACACTCGCCACGACGATGTCGATGATCAGGAATGGAATAAAGATCATAAAGCCCATTTGAAAGCCAGTCTTAAGTTCGCTAATAGCAAACGCAGGTACTAATACTGTTAGCGGAATATCCTCATAGCTGTCCGGTTTCTCCGCTCCTGTATATTTCATAAACAACAGCAGGTCCTTTTCCCGTGTATGCGAGAACATAAACTTTTTCATCGGCTCCTGAGCCTTATCAAGCGCCTCCGTTTGTGTAATCTCACCCTTAAGATAGGGCTGCAGCGCTACATCATTCATAGCCGAGAGCGTTGGTGCCATAACAAACAAAGTTAAGAATAATGCCAATCCGATCAGTACCTGATTCGGGGGTGTTTGTTGGGTACCAAGCGATGTACGTACAAAGCTTAAAACGATAACAATTCGGGTAAAACTCGTCATCAGGACAAGGATTGCAGGGGCCAGACTGAGCACCGTAATCAACAGAATGATAGTAAGTGCACTCGTACCAGGCTTGTCCCCATTGCTGCCGATTTGTATATCGATGTTAGGTATCGGATCGGCCCAGGCCGAGGTGGCCAAGACCATTCCCATCAGCATCATTACCGTGACAGCAGTTACGATCTTCTTATTCATGAATCTTCTTGGTCCTCCCGCAGCAATTCTTCAACCTTTTGTTTTCGATTGGGTACGCTGCGAAGCTTAGATTCGAACACCTCGTGAAACGAGGTTGAATTCCCAAGCTCAATTTCCTCTGACTTCTGCTCCTTTTGAAACTTGGCCGCAAGCTTACCAATGAACGAAGGCATCATCCCCGGATTCAGGCCGCTGTCCTGATTGAACAAAGCCTGAATCTGAGCAACTTCAGCCGGATCGGATATTTTGTCGATAAGCGAGACATCTTCACCAACCCCGATCAAGTAGATGCAGCCTCCCACCTCAATTAACTGAATGGATTTATTCGGGCCAACTCCAACGGCACCGAGTGTCCGAATGGAGCGGCCCTGCATCCAGCTCTGATTTTTTCGGCCCAAAAACCGGATCAGAAGCACAATGGCTGTAACGATAATACCAAGTACGATAAATACATAAAAAAGCTGAAGATAAAACCCCGACGTGGCCGATCCTAAATCTTCTGAAGCTGCTATCATAAAAAGACTTCCTTATACGCCAAGCGTTTTATTAATAGCTTCAATTACACGGTCCGATTGGAATGGTTTAACAATAAAATCTTTCGCTCCAGCCTGGATAGCATCGATCACCATAGCCTGTTGCCCCATCGCGGAACACATAATTACTTTTGCATTTGGATCTGCCTTTTTGATTTCTTTCAAAGCAGCGATCCCGTCCATTTCAGGCATCGTAATGTCCATCGTTACGAGATCCGGACGCAGCTCTTTAAACTTTTCAATCGCCTGGGCTCCGTCTTGAGCCTCTCCGACGACCTCAAATCCGTTTTTCGTCAAAATATCCCGGATCATCATTCTCATAAATGCTGCATCGTCCACAATCAGAATTCGGTTAGCCATTGATCAAAAATCCTCCCTAAAATATGTGCTATTGTAATTTTTGTATTCGGTCCCATTGACTTACGATATCTGTAACCCGAACACCAAAGTTTTCGTCAATAACGACAACCTCACCTTTGGCGACAAGTTTGTGGTTTACAAGGATGTCTACCGGTTCACCCGCAAGCTTGTCCAGCTCGATGATCGATCCTTGAGATAATTCCAAGATATCCTTAATTTGCTTCTGGGTCCTTCCTAATTCTACGGTGACTTTAAGGGGAATGTCCATCAGTAAGTTCAGATTGTTTTCATCCACCTGAGCGTAAGGTGCGCTTTGCAGGTTGGCGAATTGCACAGGCTGAACATTTACATTACGATTTGGTATTCCGCCATACTGCTGAGGTGCCTGAGGATACGGCATCTGCGGCTGTCCATAAGGCATCTGCGGCATGTCTGCTCCACCCGGCATACCCATCCCGTAGCCTTGATCCTGTGGGTAACCCTGCGGAGGCATTTGCCCTGGCACTTGCTGCTGCATCGGCGCCTGTTCTTGGGTAGGCGCTTGCTGCTCAACACTTTCCTTGACTGGCGCTTCCTGCGACGCTGCTGATTCATTAGCAGCCGGTTCCTCTGTTTCGTTAATTAGCGTATGAACCATATCTTTGGCAAATTCGATCGGAAGAAGCTGCATGATCGTCGAGTCTATAAGATCGCCAATGATAAGTCGGAACGAAATTTTAATGAGCGTTTCATCTACAGGCAATTTATTGACCCCGTTGCCGTTAGACATGTTAAGAATGTCGATACCCGGAGGGGATATGTTGACAAGCCTGTTGAAAATAGTAGACATGCTCGTCGCCGCTGAACCCATCATCTGATTCATAGCTTCCTGAACTGCGCTAATATGAATCTCATTCAATTCTTCTTCCTGAGGATTTCCCTCACCGCCCAGCATCAGATCTGCAATAACCTGAGCATCGCGCGTCTTGATCACAAGCGAGTTAATTCCCTCAAATCCGTCAATATAAGTGACGTGAACTGCTACATGCGGTTTAGGGAATTCTTCTTCAAACTGGTCCCTCGAAATAATGGACACCCTTGGTGTTGTAATATCCACCTTTTTTCCCAGCAGTGTAGAAAGAGCCGTAGCTGCACTGCCAAACGTAATATTACCGATTTCACCTAACGCATCCTGCTCCAATGGTGTCAAAATATCATCAACGCTTAACACCGAAGGAGAGGGGCTTGATGCCATCTCTGTCTGTTTCAAGAGAGCATCGATTTCTTCCTGGGATAAATAGTCTTTACTCGTCAAGTTCTTCAACTCCTTCGCTGACGACGATTTCATCAATCTGCACGGCGACCCGGTCTTTCATCGTACCCGGACTGCCTATATACTTCAGCTTATCGCCCACTTTAATAGCCAAGCCATCGTGCACAGGTTTGTTCAAAGCGATCACATCCCCAACGCTCAGTCCCAAAAACTCGGAAATGGTAAGTTTGGACTCTCCAAGCTCTGCGATGATCGGTAGCTTGGCTTTGCTAACCCGTTTCTTTAATGCATCCACTTCTTCAGGCACCCGAGTCTTTTTCTCGGAAATAAACCACTGATGGGCAGACAGCTTCGACATGATAGGCTCCAGAACGACATGAGGAATACAAAGGTTAATCATCCCGGTCGTGTCGCCAATTTTGGTGCTCAACGATATAAGTGCAATCGTTTCGTTCGGAGATACGATTTGCATAAACTGCGGGTTCGTCTCCAATGCCTCGAGTCGAGGCGTAATATCCAATACCGTTTTCCAGGCTTCCTGCAAGCTATCAAAAGCTCTGCTGAAAATGCGCTCCATAATGATCGTTTCGATTTCGGTTAACGCATTGATTTTGGTCGGAGCGCTCCCCGTACCGCCAAGCAGTCGATCCAGCATGGCATAGGCGATGTTTGGATTGACCTCAAGCACCATTCGCCCGACAAGTGGCTCTGCTTCAAAAATATTGAGAACCGTCATCTTGGGAATGGAACGAATAAATTCATCGTATGGTAGCTGCTCAACCTGGACGACATTAATTTGTACAAAGGTGCGAAGCTGAGCCGAAAAATAAGTCGTTAAATAACGGGCAAAGTTCTCATGGATCCGGGTTAAGCTGCGAATATGATCCTTGGAAAAGCGCACTGCTCTCTTGAAATCATAGGAGCGAATTCTTTTCTGGGTTTCTTCTTTTTTCAACTCTTCCGCATCCATTTCTCCAGAAGAGAGCGCGGCCAGCAGGGCATCAATCTCATTTTGCGATAAAACATCAACCATCATCTCACCCCCCTACGTGATCCAAGTTTTCGCTTATAAAGGAACAACAAGTTTTTCAGTGATTTCAATTTGGACTAATTGTCCGTTAGGCAAAACTTTGCTGATCTCATCAAACAATTTCGAAAGAAACTGGTCGGTGGCCTTGGAGTCCTTCAAACTTTCCGGCTTGGTATCATTCAAAGCCTTGATGATGATCGGTTTCACTTTGATTTCCTTTATTTTGTCAAAGTCTTCTTTAGCCTTCTTGTCTCGAAGTTGAAACGCAAAGTTCATGGTGCCAAGATAATCAGGATCAGCCAGATTCGTCTTGACTTCTTTAATTTCTGCCGTCACCTCGACCACCTCATCGGCAGACAATACTGGCGTTGGTGCCGGTGCGGCAACCACACCTGTTGGTTCCTCTTTGTCAAGCATCTTATTCGATAGCAAGAATACCGCCAGCACAATTAATGTAATGGATAGCATAATTGTAACTAGCCAGGGAAGCATCTTCTTCATAATGGTTCCTCCATCTGTTGCACTTTAATGGTTGCTTGATGTATACCGACCTCGTGATGATACGCTTTGACAGATGCGATGATTTCTTCGGCTTTCTCCAAAACGATCATTCTTTTACCAGTCGTTAAAGTTATATATGTATCCGGAGTCTCCTCAACCATTTCAATCAACAATGCGTTGAGCCATATTTGTGAACCGTTTAACCTCGTTACTGAAATCATTGAAAAGCCTCCTTAATTATGGGGAGGGCTGAGCCTCCCCGATCTATTTATAAACTATCGCTTCAAGTTAACGACTTCCTGAAGCACTTCATCCGAGGTTGTAATGATTCTGGAGTTCGCCTGGAAACCGCGCTGGGCTACGATCATCTCCGTAAATTCACCTGTCAGGTCAACGTTGGACATTTCAAGCTGACCTACGATAATCGCACCTGTACCTTGGTCAGGATCATTTGGCGCCAATCCTAAAGCCTCAGGATCTCCGTCCTCACCAAGAGCATTTTCTGTTACGCGGTACAAGTTGCCTCCCATCTTCTCAAGACCTTCAGGGTTCGCAACCCTGGCAAGCCCGATTTGAACTGCATCGGCAGCATCACCGCCTTGCATGGTAATCATTCCATCCTGTCCAATGGAGATGCCTGTGGCTCCGCTAACATTAATGATTCCGCCATCAACATCCGTGACAAACAATCCGTCAGAAGTAACCAGGTTGCCGTTGCCATCGATATGAAAATCACCAGCTCTGGTCAAGAAAGGAACATCCTGATCCTCTGACACCTTCACCATGAAAAATCCGTCACCGTTGATTCGAAGATCGGTCGGTCTGTTTGTCGTTTGCGCACTGCCCGGTGTATGAATCGTATCAATAGAGCCTATCGTTGTACCAAGACCCACCTGCATGGGATTCACGCCGCCTCGCTCATCGGTAGGCGCTGTTCCGCTGGAAACGGTCTGGCTCAAAATATCCTTGAACATGACACGTCCTGCCTTAAAGCCTACGGTATTTACGTTCGCAATGTTATTACCGATTACGTCCAATTTCGTCTGAAATCCTCTCATACCGGAAACGCCCGAGTACATGGATCTTAACATTGATCTTCCTCCTTATGATTGAGCCGCGTCAGTCGGTCAGCGGCCACTTTGGCTTCCTTTACGGGCCAGCCAGCTGTTATGAAATAATGACGGCACTATCGATTTGAGTAAACACATTGTTCTTCATCGTCTGACCATCCATCGCAGTGACGACAGTCCGGTTAGGCACATTGACAATTAAAGCAACATTATTCATTAAAATCAGTGATTCTTTACTGCCTTTAGCTGCTGCTTTTTCAATAGCCGAGTGAAGTTGTGCCAGCTGATCTCCCTTGAATTCAATACCGCGCTGTTCCAGTCGTTTGGCCGCATGATTGCTAAATTTAAGAAGACTTTCTTCCAAAAGCTCCTGAAATTTTCCTGGTTGCGCCTTGGAAGGACTGGCCGATCTGTTCAGGTCCCGGTGCAGCGCAGTAGGATGAATCGCTCCAGAATAAAGCTGTCCAATCGTCATTCTCTCATTCATGGAGTTGTCCCTCCATGATCTTCACTGCTTTGCGGAGAAGACTCTGAAGATTCAACCGGAGTTTCCGTATCTGTTGAAGAATCCGCTGAAGGACCTTCAGGCTCTGCTGCTGGAGTTTCTGGATTGTCCGAATTTCCGGCATCCGGCACTTCTGATTCAGGCACATGATTTTCGATCTGTATGATGTAATCGAGCGCCACTTCCTCGCTGCCGATTCTGGCATACTGTATACCGTCACGAATAAGAACGGAATCCACAACTCCGCTTTTCAGCGTGGTTTCACCGGTATTGCCTTCCACGTATTCCACCCAGCTTACTTTCTTGCCGATAAAGCTTGATACGGCTCCAAGAGATTGCCTCATATCCGTTAACTGGGAAGAAATATTCATCATCTGTTCAAGCTGTGTAAACTGAGCCAGCTGCGCGATAAATTCCCTATCCTCCATCGGTTGGAGCGGATTTTGATATTTTAGCTGGGTAATAAGCAAACTCAAAAACTGATCCTTCCCCAATGTCTGCTGTTCCTCAGTTGTACCGGCTTTGCTCACATTATCTTTAGAATAACTGGGCCATACATTTACACTGGAATTCACATAATTCACAGGCAATGATCTCACCTCCCTGCACCTAAATTTTTGCTGTGAATGTTTCACCATAGCCCTGCTCATCAGCATCCTCGCGCTCGGCTAACCATTCATTCCATTCTTCGGTTATGGCTGCTGCAGCAACGCCGTCATCCGATGGTGCTTCTTTTTCTCTGGAGCGACGGTTCGGATCATCTTGTTGTCCAGAACCTGATTGTCGTCCATCCTGGTGCAATTGGGACGATGATGGCTGACTGCTTTGCGTTACCTCCAGCTTCTCTACCTGCAAGCCTTGCCCTTGAAGAGCTGTACGCAATTGGGCCATTTGCTGGTCCAGCAATTCCCTTGCATCGGAATTTCGGGTCATAAACTGAGCGATTAATTGCCCATTTTGCATGGTGATTCGGATATCCACCTGACCCAAATGTTCAGGATGTAATAGTATTCTCGCCTCGCTAAAACCTTGCGACTTCACAAACTCCAGCTTGTTGACAAACAGATGGGTCATCTCTTTAGCAAACTGTTCCACTGGTACTGGCTGGGCCATCGGCTTCACAGGTGCTGCCGTTCCAAATCGAAGTGCCAGCTGACCGGCTGTGACCGTATTTCCATCCGCTTCCATCAGAAAAGCACTCTTACTCGCACCCGATTCCTCGCCCAAAGTGCCATCTTTCACTTGAGTGTTCACTTTTACGATGTTCTCCGATACTTTTGGCGTATCTGATGCTGATGCCTGTTTTAACTGAAACGGAAGTTCTCTATGATTCACTGTCGCAGCTTGCTCTCCATTCGCCTGAGTCATGGCTGCAAGCGTTGACGTTTGACCCGCCAGTGCCGATCTCATTGCACCTTTGCTGCTTTCCGGCAATAAAGCCTGAAAGGATTGAACAAGCTGCAAAACCTGAGACTGTGCCTGTTCATTTGAAGGCAAGCTTTTAACCATCTGGCTTAGCTGTGTAAGAGCATCCTGCAACGCAAAACGAATCGTCTCCGGATGTGAAGCAAGCGGCGAAAGCATCTGTGCATTCCCTTCAGGAAGCTGCTGCTGGTTAAGCGATTGACCTTGAGCCTGCATCTGCTCCTGCAACCCATTCAGCACACCCATTGCCTGCATCAACCAGGCCTGAAGTTTCTCTAACAGCGAAGAATCATTCACTACTGCCTCTTCCAACTGGTCCAATAATTTAAGCAATAACTTTAAAACCTGTTCAAGGTTCAAGCCCTCCTGCTTAAAGCCTGACGCCGAATTCACCATCTCACCGGAAATTGCCTTTTCGCCTTCAGAAAGAGCCGCTAAATCCTTTACCATTTGAACAGACCCGTTTAGCATCAAGGCAGATGTATCCTTGCCGGAAGCAGGTGTTTCTGCACTCGACATTTGATGTACCAAAGTTTGTCCAAAAGTAACTCCTGCTGTATCGCTTTCTGTCGCTGTTTTTCCGCTGTCCGTCTTGCCTCCGGATGTCAGGGCGTTATTCGCAGTCGCCATGTTTTGAAATATGAGTGTCACTTTTTTTCACCTCCTTTCAATACATGACAAAAGTCTTATTTAGCTCCCATCAATCGATTCAATATTTTCGCTGCAAGTTCCGAATCTTGGGCAGACATTGAATCCAAAATTCGTGCTCGCGCCGCATCATTAACTGAATTCAAAATCGTGATGACTTTCGATGGACTTATCTTGTAAGTTTGCATCAGAAGGTCAGCCGCTTTATCAGGTGCCATCTGTGAAAAAGTTTTGCTTAACTGGTTTTGATCCAGATTATCTGTCGTTTTTAAAGATTCCTGTTCTTTGTCTCTCTTCTCGCGTGATTTCTTGGCAGCTTCAGCCAGCTCTTCTGTCGACTTCGCTTCTTTGAGATGCATCGTAGCTTCCGCAGCTATTTTGGGGTCCATCTTCTCCAATATGGCAACCCGATTCGAGTTTTTCATCTCCCCAAGCATGAGCACCATCTCTTCCATCGTCAGGTTTTGCATAATCGGTGCCGCTTTGCTTGGACTCATATCGGCATACATCTTCGCCAACTCTTGTATTTGCTCAATATAGGAATCTTCTTCCTCGGCTTGCTCTACAGCTGCCGCTTCAGTTTCCATTTCATCAAGCTGGGCCTCAAGCTGCTCTGCCTTTTCCTCCTGAGCTGTCTTCTGCTCCGACATTTCTTGTAAAGCCTCTTCTGTCTCTGCCAGCTGTTTTTTCAACTCCTGAACTGTCGCCTCGTTGCTTTCCTCCTGATCTTTCAAATCCTTCTTTTTCTGTTCTTCGGGTGATAGTTCGCGGTCGGGCACCCAATCCTTAACAATCGGTATTTTGTTGGCAACATCTAATACTCCGTTACGAACATTGAGGTTAAAGAGCATCAACAGCACCCCAACCAATACAATGGTAAAAATAATCGGTATTAAGAAGAGCAGTATCCGTTCAAATCCCCCGTTTGATTCCTCATGATCTATGGGCATATCGTCGTCTTTACGTGCCACTCTATACTCCTCCTTCGCGGGCATACCCAGTGATGGTTCAAGCTTAGTGGGCGTTTATGGCAAAGCGAACCGTTGCCATTTCGTCCAGCTCGTTCTGTTCCCGTAGGAGACTTTCTTGCCGGAATTTTTCTTTTGATTTATCTCTGGCTTTGAGCCATACTTTTTCGTCCAGCATTTTTTCGGTTAAATGCTCTTGCTTCTCGTTGACATGATGATTGGCTATGCGGATATCATCCTTTTTCTTCTCGATACAGGCTTCCAAGTATTCCAGATAGGTTGCGATATTCTGAATCTCGGCTACCGCTGCACACCGGCAGGCTGCATCCTGCTGAGCTTTAAGCATCTGCTCCCGCATATCAAAAAGTTCACTCAAGCTTTTTTCTTCCGCTTGGAGCTTACCGATCGCGGACGATAGCATCCATTCCGCTTGTGTCTTCTCATTGCTTTTTAAATCCACAATTTTCTGGAATGCGTATTGAAATTTCATCTTTCACTCGTCATCTCCTTGAAAACTCGGTAATCAAACGGTCCTGCACTTCGCTTAACGTCACTTTTTCGTTCACTTTTTGCTTCGTAAAGTCCCAGATGCGCTGGATGTAATCCATCGATTCATCGATATCCGGATTTGAACCCCGCTGATACGCTCCAATGTTGATCAAATCCTCTGAGTCTTTATATACGGCCATCAATCTTTTAATGTTTTCGGCCGCTTCTATCTGCTCCTCAGGCGCGATGTCCTTCATCACCCGGCTAATACTTGCAAGCACATCAATGGCAGGGAAATGCCCTTTGTTGGCGATACTTCGGTTCAGTACGATATGTCCATCCAGTATCCCCCGAACCGCATCTGCAATCGGCTCGTTCATGTCATCTCCGTCTACCAGGACGGTGTAAAAAGCAGTGATCGAACCTACAGGACCTGTTCCCGCCCTTTCGAGCAGCTTTGGCAGACTTGCGAATACAGACGGAGTATAACCGCGCATCGCAGGCGGCTCTCCTACGGCAAGTCCAACTTCCCGCTGTGCCATGGCATATCGTGTTACGGAATCCATCATCAGCATCACGTTCAAGCCACGGTCCCGAAAATATTCAGCGATCGTTGTGGCAATCAATGCCCCCTTAATTCGGATAAGCGCCGGCTGGTCGGATGTTGCAACGACGACTACGGAACGCTGCAATCCTTCCGGTCCCAAATCTCGTTCTATGAAGTCCAAAACCTCTCTGCCGCGCTCACCGATCAAGGCAATAACGTTAACATCGGCAGAAGTGTTTCTTGCGATCATGCCCATTAGCGTACTTTTACCTACACCTGAGCCGGCAAAAATCCCGACACGCTGACCTTTGCCGATGGTCAGCAGTCCATCGATTGCGCGGACACCAATGCTTATTGGCTCCTGCACACGCGGCCTGTTCAGCGGATTCTGCGGTATGTTGTTCGTTGAACTGTATGGCATTCTGGCTGGTATGATGGAACCGTCCAGCGGCTGACCCAGACCATCCAGTACTTTTCCAAGCAGCTCCGAGCCCACCTGAACGCTAAGCGGTTTGCCTGTTCCAACAACGTCACACCCCGGTCCGATTGAATGCAGTTCACCAAGAGGCATGAGCAGCACCTTGTTGTCCCGGAAGCCTACAACCTCGGCCTGAAGCGGCTTGGACTGTTTGCTTGGGTAGATGTAACAGACATCTCCTACACTCGCATCTGGGCCTTCAGACTCAACCATAAGACCTATGACCTGAGTAACCTTCCCGTTGATACGAACGGGATCAATATGCTTCAAATGATCTATGTACCGGTTGCTGTCAAGCTTCTTCATCCTGATTTCTCCGTTCCTCGTTATCCAGTGCGATCCGCATCAGCTCTTTTTTGATTTCTGTAAGCTGGGTATCAATCCGGGCGTCTACACTACCGAAGGAAGATCGGATAACACACCCTCTGTCTTGAACCGTAGCATCCGGCAGTATTTGCAGTTCTGCCTGAGAGTCGACAGCCATAGCCAGCTCCTCATGGGCAGCATATACAAATTCAAATTGGGAAGGGGAAACGCAAAGCGATATAATCCCCTTCTCACGTTTTCGAGTCAGGTACTTTCGAATCAGATCCAGCATATACTCCGGTTCCACGGTCAATTGTCGATCAAGAACTTTTTCAGCAATTGCGCAGCTGAGCTCGACTAGGAACGGTTCCGATTCTTGGATCAGCTCTTCCTTTGCTTCGTAAGCTTGCTCAAGAAGCTCCCTTGCTTCTTCTGTGGCCTGCTCCATCGTTTCTTTCATTTCCAGCTCAGCCTTAGCAATGCCTTCATCGTAACCTTGCTTGAAACCCTCAGCCTTTAGCGCTTCTGTAAGATCTTCATCCTGGTTTCTTCGCTCTTCCCACCAAGCTTCGATCTGGGCCTTGGCATCAGCCATCAGCTTTTCGGCTTCCTCTGATGCCTCTCGAATTTGCCGCTCGGCAAATTCCTGCGCATCCTTAAGCATTTCTTCCTTGATTTGTTCAGCCTCTGCAATCGTGTGAAGAACAACCGATGCAGGTTCTGTAGATTCTTCACGTTCTACAGGCTGTACTGCTTCAGTTGAATCCTCTTCCTCAACAGCCGGTGCATAGCGACGGGCTAAATCCAACTCTTTCAAGACATCCACCGGCATATATTGGGACGATTTGATCAAGTTAGACAATAATGTCATCTCCTCCACCGCGAGCTATAATCACTTCGCCAGCTTCCTCAAGTCTCCGGATCGTGCTTACGATGCGCGTCTGAGCTTCCTCGACGTCACGCAGCCGTACCGGTCCCATGTATTCCATTTCTTCCCGGAATGTCTCGGCCATTCTCTTGGACATATTGCGGAAAATAACGTCCCGCACTTCTTCACTTGCCACTTTAAGCGCAAGCTGCAAATCGGCATTGTCAATATCACGGATAATTCGCTGGATAGAACGGTTATCGACGTTAACGATATCTTCAAAGACAAACATCCGTTTCTTAATCTCTTCAGCCAGCTCTGGATCCTGGATCTCCAGCGCATCCAGTATGGTACGTTCTGTTCCCCGGTCGACTCCGTTCAGAATCTGAACGATCGATTCGATGCCTCCGGCGCTGGTGTAATCCTGTGTAACCGTTGCTGAAAGCTTTTGTTCCAGCACTTTTTCAACCTGTGATATAACTTCCGGTGAAGTGCTGTCCATCACAGCCACTCTGCGTGCAACTTCCGCCTGTTTTTCCTGCGGAAGCGATGAGAGAATGGCAGCTGCTTGCTCAAACTGCAAGTATGAAAGCACAAGCGCAATCGTTTGAGCATTTTCATTTTGAATAAAGTTTAGTATCTGACCCGGGTCTGCTTTTCTCGCAAAGTCGAATGGCCGTACTTGCAGTGTAGCGGTCAATCGATTAATAACTTCCATCGCTTTTTGCTGGCCTAATGCTTTCTCCAATATTTCTTTCGCATAAGTGATACCACCCTGCGTTATATATTCTTGAGCCAAACAGATCTGATGGAATTCAGACATGATAAGTTCTTTTTCCTCGCTATCGACCTTGCGTACGTTAGCTATTTCCAGTGTCAGTTGTTCAATTTCTTCTTCTCTTAAATGCTTGAATATTTGAGCAGACACTTCAGGGCCTAGCGTGATCAACAAGATCGCTGCCTTCTGGCGTCCGCTTAGCATTTGGTTATTTCCTCTGGCCAATTGACTTCCACCCCTATTCCTCAGCTAGCCAAGTCCGAAGTAAATTAACGAATTCGTCTGGTTTCTTTTTCGCAAGCGTCTCAAGCTGCTTGCGAACTTGACTCTCATTCGTCACGCTCTCCAAATTAATGGACGGAAATTCTGTCGTTGGTGGAAGCGGGATATCCTCTTCCAGCAGCTCTTCTTGCTGCTGTCTCCGTCTACGTATCAAGAAGATTACGCCCCCTGCCACCAAGGCAAGTGCAGCGATTCCGATTCCCCACACCAGCGGCTGAGAAAGGAGTGTCTTCGTATTATCTTCAGCATTGACATTAGTTACCTGTGAAACAACCGAAACTTTTTTGGCTAACTCTTCGTCTGTATATGTAGTACCGGAATCAGCAAGCGAGGCTCGAACAATGTTGATTAATATGTTTTCAATCGCACCTCTGGTAGTCTCGTCTAAAGTAGTTTGTCCCTCAGGTGGTTCAACAGAGACATTTATGGTTAAATCTTTAACAGTGTACGGACTTGATATAATATCACGAGTGATCCGGTTGACATCATAGTTGATCGTACTGGAGGATTCCTCCGAATTTGTTTCGCCTCCAGCTGATTCACTCGGATAACCAGGTACCTCTTCTTCACCCATGCCAACTACACCGCCGGAAGGGCTGTCTGTGCCTGAGTAGTTCTTTTGAATCTCCTGCACACTGATTTCAATACCCTTCATTTCTTCTTCGTCGACGGGCTCAACGAGATTTTCCTTGCTCTGTACCTGATCAAAATTTAGTTTTGAAGCAACAAGTACGTTCACCTTATTCGGACCTATGTATTGGGACAGAAACTGCTGAACATTTTGACGCACATCATTTTCAAATTTCTTCTGAAGGGCGAAGTTTTCTTCAACTTTTCCGATTAAACCGCCCTGTCCGCCTTTTGCTGTTGCCAGAAGTTCAACCTCATCATTTGTAATTGTGATGTTCTCAATCGGCAAGTTCGGCACAGAAGTTTTAACAAGGTTGTAATAGCTGTCAACGATCTCCTGAGTAGGACGGTAACCTGGTTTAAACTGAAGAACTACCGAAGCCGAGGCTTTCTCCTGATCTGCTGTTGTTGCGAACACACTTTCTTTCGGAAGATTTAGCAGTACCGTTGCATCTTTGACGCCGTTCATTTTCTCGAGCATGCGCTCTACTTCACCGTTCAAGGCATTGACATATTTGACTTCAAATTCATTGTCGGTCATGCCTATGGCTGAAGCATTCTGTTCAAACGTTTCAAGCCCGATCGTTCCATTCTGGATAATGCCTTGTGATCCAACATCAATCTGCACTCGCGTTGCATCCGTGCTCGGTACCGAGATGCTTGTTCCATCCGCGCTGAGCTTGTATGAAATTCCTTCAGACTCAAGGTGACTGATAATGCCAGCGGCATCATTGGAATCCAGATCTCTGAAGGCTACTTCATATTCGGTCTTGGAAAACTGCATCGTTAGTATAATAATCGCAATGAATATAAAAGAGACTGTAGAAACAAGCATTATTTTCTGTTTTTTGCTGAATTGATTCCAATACTGGGACAGTTTCTCCCGATACTGAGTTATTCGTTCATTCACATTGTCACCCCATCCGAAACTTTGCTAGAAACTTTTAGATTTGCGTGCGCATGATCTCTTGATAGGCTTCTACCACTTTGTTTCGGACCTGCGTAACGAGCTGCACGCTCAGCAAAGCCTGTTGGGCTGCTATCATCGTTTGATCCACACTAGCTTCGCCCAACATCATCTTGTCGGCCATTACATGTGAATTCTCTTCCAGCGAAGCTACCGATTGAAGCGCATCTTCAAGATAGGACCCGAACTCGCGAATGGACTCTGAAGGTGTTTTTGCCACCTCAACCTCAGGAACGCCTTGCATTTGCAAGGGCTGTATTTGACCCGTACTGAACATCGTATTTTGGATCATGAATATTCCCTCCTGTTCCCCTATGTATTAATTCTCTCTACTTCCCAATCTCTAGTGCTTTCATCACCATCGCTTTCGAAGCATTCAATGCAGTCACATTCGCTTCATACGATCTGGTGGCGGAAATCATATCGACCATTTCTTTCGCAATATCCACATTCGGCATGTATACATAACCCTCTGCATTCGCATCCGGATGATTCGGGTTGTATACAGGCTTCAAAGGCGATTGATCTTCCTTGATCGTTCCGACCTTAACACCCTCTCCTACTTTCTGCCCGCCTCCCATTTGTGCCTGGAGCATACTTTCAAAGGAGTTCTGGAGAGGCTCCATCACGACGACTTTTCGGCGATAAGGAACAAACTGCCCATTCTCGATGCCGGCCCGTGTCGTTTCCGCATTCGCAATGTTAGAAGAAATGACGTCCATTCTGAGCCGTTGTGATGTTAAAGCCGAGGCGCTGATACTCAAACTGTTACTGAAATTCATTGACTATTATCTCCCCTCTACAGCAGTCCGCATGATTCGAACTTGATCATTTACGGCTTGGACATATGCATGATATCGAAGCTGATTCTCTGCAAGCAGGGTCATGTCTCGGTCAATATCGACATTGTTACCATTGTTATTCATAGCGCTTGAATGATCCGTGCTCACGGATGCTGCTGGGATCTGGTTTGATGGTCCGATTACAAAATGCCTCGGATCTGTTCTCTTCCCAGGCAAGGACGTCCTCACCCCGTTCATTTCCTTCTGCAAAAGACTCTCAAATGCTACATCCGACCTTTTGAAATAGGGGGTGTTTGCATTTGCGATATTGTTGAGCAGTACTTGGTGTCTAAGGTCTGCCGCTTTCAATCCGCTTTGCAGCCTTTCAAAGCTGCTGTTACTCAATAAGTTCACAAGTCATACCCCTTCTTTTTAGACTTTGGTGACACATATTCAACATGACCAGCCCAAATCCTCTTTTTTTCGACAATCATAAATAATACATATGCCCTAACCTAGGTCTTAAGTAGAAAAAGACAACATGATGTCACATAAACTAAGTTTCAGGTACAATGGGACTTTTTTCAATAAGAAAAAAGCCCTATCTTTTACCAAAAAGAAGGGCTTTTTGTTCATTTTTATTCATTTTTCCCCTAAAATCTTCAAAAACGGTTGGATAATTTTGCGAAACGCACCCAAAGCAACGCATTTGAATAGGTCTACTTTTCAAGTCGAATATGCTCTATCGGTCCCGATTACTTTCCGACTTATGAAATCATTTCGACATTTTCAGACTAAACGAATCCCATTTTATAGGATGTATTGACTTAAATCTCGATCTTTAGCAATATCTGACAACTTTTCGTTAACATACTGCGGCGTAATAACCATTCGTTCCAACGTTAACTCAGGAGCTTCGAACGACAAATCCTCCAGCAGTTTCTCCAAAATGGTATGCAACCTACGGGCACCGATATTTTCTGTATTCTGGTTAACAGAAGCGGCAATTTGTGCAATTTCTCGAATGGCTTCCGGTGCAAACTCCACCTCAATATCTTCGGTTCGCAAAAGATTGATGTACTGCTTGGTTAAAGCGTTCTCAGGCTCTGTTAAAATGGACACAAAATCGTCAAGTGAAAGACTGCTCAGTTCAACCCGGATCGGAAAACGACCCTGAAGTTCAGGTATAAGGTCTGAAGGCTTAGCAACATGGAAAGCTCCTGCAGCAATAAACAGGATGTAATCCGTTTTCACAGGTCCGTATTTGGTCATAATGGTCGAGCCTTCAACAATAGGTAATATGTCACGCTGAACACCCTCGCGGGATACATCAGGACCCGATGAGCGCCCTTGGCTTGCCACTTTATCAATCTCATCAATAAAAATAATCCCCGACTGTTCAGCTCTTTGGATCGACTCCTGAATAACATCGTCCATATCGATCAATTTGGCCGCCTCTTCCTGAGTCAGCACCTTGCGAGCTTCCTTGATCGGGAGCTTTCGCTTTTTCGTCCGCTTCGGCATGAGGTTGCCGAACATTTCCTGCATGTTGATGCCCATCTGATCGTTACCTTGGCCGGCAAACATATCAAACATGTTGGGCGCTGTATCTTCCACATCAATTTCAATCATATCTTCCTCGAGATTTCCAGACAGTAACTTAAATCTCACTTGTCTACGTTTCTCTTGAATATTACTGTCATTTTCGGCCGGATCATTTTGAACATTTTCCGAATTATTACTGCTGCCAAACAGCATCTCAAACGGATTACGCTGATTTTTAGTCTTGTTCGCAGAAGGCACTAAAATCTGAACAATTCGTTCATTAGCCATCTCCTCAGCCTTATCTTTCACCTTCTCCATTCGTTCCAGTTTAATCATACGAATAGCTGTTTCTACAAGGTCACGCACCATCGATTCAACGTCACGCCCAACATAACCGACTTCGGTAAATTTGGTCGCTTCCACCTTAACAAACGGTGCATTAACAAGCTTCGCAAGACGTCTTGCAATCTCGGTCTTTCCGACACCCGTCGGACCGATCATCAAAATGTTTTTCGGAACGATCTCATCACGCTCCGCCTCGGACAGACGACTTCTGCGATAACGGTTGCGAAGCGCAACGGCTACCGATTTTTTCGCCTGCTTCTGTCCAACAATATATTTGTCAAGCTCGGCCACAATTTGTCTTGGCGTCATCGATTCGTTATTCATCGTCATTCCTCCACCCTAAATAGCTGTTCGTTATTCAATCTTCTGGATTAAAGCTCCTCCACGATGATATTCCCGTTCGTATATACACATACCTCAGAAGCAATTTGTAATGCCTCTCTGGCAATTTCACTCGCTTCCATATGGCTTGCATGCCGCTTTAATGCCCGGCCCGCAGAAAGCGCAAAATTACCGCCTGAACCGATCGCCAGGACATCATCATCAGGTTCGATGATTTCACCTCCGCCGGAAATAAGCAGCATACCTGTTTTATCCATCACTATCATAAGAGCTTCAAGCTTTCGAAGTACGCGATCCTGCCGCCAATCCTTGGCCAATTCAACAGCCGCACGCTGCAAGTTCCCATGATGCTCCTCAAGCTTCCCTTCAAATTTCTCAAACAGTGTAATAGCATCCGCCACAGAACCGGCAAAACCGGCGACAACTTGTCCCCGGTATAGTCGGCGTACTTTTTTGGCGGTCTGCTTCATAACAACACTTTCCCCGAATGTTACCTGTCCATCTCCTGCGATAGCGGCTTTGCCGTTATGACGCACAGCACAGATGGTCGTCGCGTGAAAAGTCATTTCCATGATGACGGACCTCCTTATTACGGATTATTGGTTAGTGTTTAGCTGATTCGAATGAATAAATCCGCGAATGTGTTCCAGCGCCCGATTGGCAAGCGCTTCGTTTTTCTCTTTCTTCTTGCGAATACGAGTTTCCAGCCCAGGCAAAAGGCCAAAATTCGCATTCATTGGCTGGAAATGATCTGGATCTGTATTCGTGATGTAGTATGCCATACTTCCCATCGTAGTTTCCCGTGGGAATATCAGCCCCTCCTGCCCCTTGGCTGCTCTTGCAGCGTTAATGCCTGCAATAAGCCCCGAGGCAGCTGACTCTACATATCCTTCAACGCCTGTCATCTGACCTGCGAAATACAGATTAGGACGAGTCTTTACCTGATATGTCGGCTTCAAAAGCTTTGGTGAATTTACGAAAGTGTTACGATGCATCACGCCGTAACGGACGATTTCCGCATTTTCTAGCCCTGGTATCATGGAGATGACACGTTTTTGCTCTCCCCACTTCAGATGGGTCTGAAATCCAACCATATTGTATAGCGTCCCGGCAGCATTGTCCTGGCGCAGCTGAACGACAGCGTAAGGCAGCTCGCCCGTATGGGGATTGACTAGACCAACCGGTTTCATCGGTCCAAACAGCGCTGTCTGTTTTCCCCGTTTCATCATAACTTCAATCGGCATGCAGCCTTCAAAGTATATTTCCTTTTCGAAATCTTTCAGCGCTGCTACCTCAGCATTAATCAACGCATCATAGAACGCATCGAACTCTTCCTCCGTCATCGGACAGTTCAGATATGCCGCTTCTCCCTTGTCATAACGGGATGCTAAGTATACCTTGCTCATATCAATAGAGTCCTTCTCAATAATCGGAGCAGCAGCATCATAAAAATAAAAGTAATCCTCCCCCGTCATCTCCCGGATTTCTTCAGATAACGTCGGTGAGGTTAAAGGCCCTGTAGCAATAACTACAATCCCCTCTTCAGGTATATGCTGAATTTCCTCATTTACAACCTCAATTAGCGGGTGTTGGTGAAGTGTTTTCGTAATATTCTCAGAAAATCCATCCCGGTCTACAGCGAGAGCTCCCCCGGCCGGAACGGCGTTTTGGTCAGCAGAACCAATAACCAGGGAGTTGAGCATGCGCATTTCTTCTTTTAGTACACCGATTGCATTTCCCAATCCGTTTGCTCGAAATGAGTTACTGCAAACAAGCTCGGCAAATTTATCTGTATGATGAGCCGGTGTTTTTACGACCGGCCGCATTTCATAAAGTGTGACAGGTATCCCGCGGCTAGCGATCTGCCATGCAGCCTCACTGCCTGCAAGTCCGGCACCGATCACGGTAACCTTTTGTGCTTCTGTCAAATGAACTCCCCCCCTTATATCACATTAATCTTCGTTCTCATCCTGCTCTTCAACCATTTCCATGTGATCACATGCTGTGCATTGCAACTTGATGCCCCGCTTGCTCTTCTTTTCGACCATCAAGCTGCTGCAATTTGGACATGGCTTAAGTGACGGCTTATCCCATGATACAAAATCACATTCCGGATAACGATCACATCCATAAAAGACACGCCCCTTCTTGCTGCGTCTTTCAACCACATGTCCCTCTTTACATTTCGGGCAGGCTACACCGATATCTTTCACAATCGGTTTTGTATTTCTGCAGTCGGGAAATCCCGAGCAAGCTAGAAATTTCCCGAATCTACCGAGTTTATATACGAGCGGTTTACCGCATTTTTCGCATATTTCGTCTGAGACCTCATCCTCGATCTCAATTTCTTTCATCTCTTCTTCGGCAACTTCCAGTCTCTTCTCGAAGGATTCATAGAACTCGGCCAGTACCTTCACCCAATCCTCAGAACCCTCCTCCACATGGTCAAGATCTTCTTCCATATTCGCTGTAAACTCAACATTCAAAATTTCCGGAAAAAACTGTTCCATCTGTTCGATCACAAGTTCGCCAAGCTCTGTAGGTACGAACTTTTTTTCCTCGATTGCAACATAACCGCGTTTTTGGATCGTTTCCAGTGTTGGGGCATACGTACTAGGACGGCCTATACCTAACTCCTCCAAAGTTCGGACAAGACGCGCTTCTGTATATCGCGGCGGCGGCTGAGTGAAATGCTGCTTCGGCTCAATATCCTGCTTAGTCAGAACATCACCTTTATGAAGCTCTGGCAGAAACTTTTCCTCTTCCGTCGTCCCGTCATCATTGCCTTCTACATAAACCTTCATAAAGCCCGGAAAACGAACTTTCGATCCCGTAGCCCGAAATACAGTTGGTCCTGCAATAATATCGACAGACAGGGTGTCCAGTACAGCTGAAGCCATTTGACTGGCGACAAAACGTTCCCAGATCAATTTATAAAGTCGAAGCTGATCCCTGCTCAAAAACGGTTTCATGCTTTCCGGTTCACGGAGAATAGAAGTTGGACGAATCGCCTCGTGCGCGTCTTGGGCATTGGCTCCCTTTTTCTTCGAATACTGTCGAGGGCTCTCTGGCACAAAATCACTGCCGTATTTGCCTGCTATATACTCTTTGGCTTCTTCTTGAGCCGTTTCCGAAATGCGAGTAGAGTCTGTACGCATATACGTTATCAGACCGACTGTGCCCTCTTTGCCAAGTTCTACTCCTTCATACAGCTGCTGTGCGACCGACATCGTCTTCGCCGCCCGGAAACCAAGCTTACGTGCAGCCTCCTGCTGAAGTGAGCTGGTCGTAAATGGCGCGGATGGATGGCGCTGTCTTTCACGTTCCTTCACCTCTCCAACCTCAAACGAAGCGTCCTGAATAAAGGAGAGAATCTCATTCACTTCCTGCTGATTGCCCAGTTCTTTCTTGGCACCGTTCAGCTTCAAAAACTTGGCTTCAAACGCCGCATTTTTAATGGCAAGCTTGGCCGTTATTGTCCAGTATTCTTCAGGAATGAAATCATTAATCTCATTTTCACGGTCCAAAATAATTTTGACCGCCACAGACTGAACACGACCGGCGGATAATCCTTTTTTGACTTTCTTCCATAATAGGGGACTGATTTTATAACCGACAAGACGGTCTAAAATACGTCTAGCCTGTTGTGCATTGACCAAGTCCATATTGATTTTTCGTGGTGATTTGAAAGCGTCCTTTACCGCTGATTTCGTAATTTCGTTAAATACAACACGTAGGTTTTGAGATTCATCCAGATCCAGTGCATGGGCCAGATGCCACGCAATCGCCTCGCCCTCACGATCGGGGTCAGCTGCCAGATAAACTTTTTTCACCTTTTTACTCGCATCTTTCAGTTCCTTCAAGACAGAACCTTTTCCGCGGATCGTAATGTATTTTGGATTGAAATCATTCTCGACTTCAACCCCGATTTGGCTTTTCGGCAAATCACGAACATGCCCCATCGATGCTTTTACGATATATTTACTGCCGAGATATTTGCCAATCGTCTTCGCCTTGGCTGGCGATTCTACGATGACGAGTGAATCCGCCACAGGTTCATCCTCCTCTCCAACATTGAACTTTCAATTAAATAATTTTATATAATGCACCAGGTAATTGGGTTATCTGCTTTTTTATGATTAAAGATAACAGAACTGAATGCAAATGTCCAAAGTCCCAGCCTGATCTTTCCAGTAGTTCATCAAGTGATCCGGGCCCTTGCTGCAACATATCGTATATTTCCATTTCGTCATTTGTCAACCCATCTGTTCCGAAAACCGAAGGCGACAAGTCTTGCTGATCTTTAAAAAATGGGCTTTGTTTCGCTTCTGTCAGCCATTCATACTCATCGAGAATATCCTGAGCGCATGTGACCAGCTTGGCCCCCTGTTTGATCAAGTCCAGCGTACCTCTGCTTTTGGGGGAAGTAATAGGACCAGGAACAGCAAATACATCTCTTCCCGCCTCCAAGGCAGCATCTGCCGTAATCAAAGAGCCGCTTCTAGCATCGGCTTCAACGACCAATGTTCCTAGGGTGATCCCAGCAATAATACGATTCCGCTGTGGAAAAAAACCGGGATGAGCCTTCGTCCCTGGCGGGTATTCTGACAGGATGAGGCCTTTCTCGGAAATCTCTTGATATAAGGCACGATTCTCCGGAGGGTAGATCACATCAATCCCTGTTCCAAGAACAGCCACTGTATGACCTCCACTTTTCAAAGCCGCGTCATGAGCAACACTGTCAATGCCTCTAGCCATGCCGCTTACAATCGTCAACCCTGACTTCACCAATTGCTCAGTCAAGATCGAACCAACCTTGCGGCCATAGGCTGTAGGTACTCGTGTGCCTACAACAGCGATTCCCGGTTCAGTCAACAAATCAACATTGCCTAACAGATATAAAACCCAAGGTGCCTGCGGAGTTGACTTTAACATGTAAGGGTATCCTTCATCAAGCTTTGTTATTATTCGGTATGATTCTGAGGTCAATTTCCGACATTTATCTTCCACCCATTGTTCCAGATTGTCAGATAGTCTGCGAGCTGTTTCGACAGATAATCCGCAAGCTATCCAATCCTTTTCTTTAAAATCTATCATATGTTTCCCAAATGTTTGATTGATCATAAATCGTTGAATCGTTTTCCAGCCTATACCTTTTGTCTCATGAAGAGCAATCAGCAGCGCCTGCTCAAGCCGTTGTTTCATTATATAACCTCCAGAACATCATATTCATGAACATCAACTTCGTCCTTCTCCCTAAAAAGTCATTTGCTTGAAGACACAAAAAGCAACCCTTCATTTCCTATCAGGAAACAAAAGGTTGCTTACCTATAACAGCGTTAACTGCTATATTAATGTGTTGTGCAAAGGTTCAAAATACCTTTTTCCTCAAGCACACTTACAAGGGTAGAGCCCATTTCAGCTGGTGTTGGAGCTACTTTGATTCCGCAGGCTTCAAGAACAGCTATCTTTTCCTTGGCAGTTCCTTTACCACCTGAAATAATAGCACCAGCATGCCCCATGCGTTTTCCCGGAGGCGCAGTAGCACCGCCGATAAATCCAACAACCGGCTTGGTCATGTTCGCAGCAATCCATTCAGCCGCTTCCTCTTCAGCTGTACCACCGATCTCACCAATCATAATGACTGCATGAGTTTCAGGATCTTCATTGAACAGTTTAAGAATATCAATAAATTCAGAGCCTTTAACAGGGTCGCCCCCGATACCAACAGCAGCAGATTGTCCAATGCCGCGTGTAGTCAGCTGATGAACCGCTTCATACGTAAGGGTTCCACTTCGGGAAACAACACCGACATGGCCCGGCGTATGAATATAACCTGGCATGATGCCGATTTTGCATTGCCCCGGTGTGATTACCCCCGGGCAGTTAGGTCCGATCAGACGGGTCTTTTTGCCTTCCATATAACGGACAACCTTGACCATATCCAGTACCGGAATACCTTCTGTAATACAGATAACAAGCTCCATTTCTGCATCGACGGCTTCCATGATGGAATCAGCTGCAAATGCAGGCGGTACATAAATAACACTGGCGGTCGCACCGGTCTGTGCTTTGGCTTCAGCTACCGTATTGAATACCGGAAGACTGACAGTTTCACCATTGTCCAGCGTGATATCTACCTGAGTGCCACCTTTGCCCGGGGAAGTTCCACCGACCATTTGCGTTCCATAATCGAGCGCACCTTTTGTGTGAAAAAGAGCGGTTTTTCCTGTAATCCCTTGTGTGATGACTTTCGTATTTTTATCGACCAAAATACTCACGATTGATTCACATCCCCTATCGTTAATTTGAAAATGAAAGCAACCGCACAGCCGGAACTAAGCTCGTCCAGCTTGTGCCAGCCTCTTCAGGAATGAATATTACTGCACAAGTGAAACGATCTTCTGTGCTCCATCAGCCATGGAGTCAGCAGGAACGATATTCAGTCCGGATTCAGCCAAGATTTGTTTACCCAAATCAACGTTTGTACCTTCAAGACGAACGACCAGCGGACGAGTAAGTCCAAGCTGCTTCGCAGCTTCAACAACACCGGACGCAATAACGTCACAACGCATGATGCCGCCAAAGATATTGACGAAAATCCCTTCAACCTTCGGATCAGACAAAATAATCTTAAATGCTTCCGTTACCTTCTCCGTCGTGGCGCCGCCCCCTACATCAAGGAAGTTGGCCGGGTCTCCGCCATAATATTTAATAATGTCCATCGTAGCCATGGCAAGACCTGCGCCGTTAACCATACAGCCGATATTGCCATCCAGCGCTATGTAACTCAAGTCATATTTGGAAGCTTCGATTTCCTTCTCGTCTTCCTCATCCAAGTCGCGCAGTTCTTGAATGTCCTTGTGGCGGAACAGTGCATTAGAATCGAAGTTCAACTTCGCATCCAGTGCCATGACATTGCCATCACCGGTAATAACAAGGGGATTGATTTCTGCAATCGAGCAGTCTTTCTCTACAAAAGCAGTATACAAAGCAAGCATGAATTGTGCTGCCTTGTTTACCAGTTCATTCGGAATATTGATCGCGTAAGCAAGCTTGCGAGCCTGGAACATTTGCATTCCAATAGCCGGATCAATAACTTCCTTGAAAATTTTCTCAGGAGTTGCTGCTGCAACCTCTTCAATTTCTGTACCGCCTTCTTCCGAAGCCATCATCACGATCCGGCCGGTAGTACGGTCCACAACGACGCCGATATAATACTCCTTGCGAATATCGCAACCTTCTTCGATAAGCAAACGCTTAACTTCTTTACCTTCTGGTCCGGTCTGATGTGTTACCAGCACCTTGCCCAAAATTTCCTCGGCATAAGCACGAACCTCATCGAGATTCTTAGCTACTTTAACGCCGCCAGCTTTGCCGCGTCCACCTGCATGGATCTGCGCTTTGACAACGGTTACGGAACTACCAAGCGATTTTGCCGCCTCAACAGCTTCCTCTACCGTAAAAGCTACCTTGCCGTTAGGAACGGCCACTCCATATTGCTTCAGTACTTGTTTTCCTTGATATTCATGGATATTCATTCTGGAATCCTCCTATCAACATGACTGGAACAAGGCCTTATAACCCTTATATACAAACCCAAATTATTGTAACATGTTTTTAAAACGCTTACCTTAAAAAGTTCACAGTTTATCCACAGCTTTTTGATATGGATATGATTCTTTCCAGAGAATGATTGGAAATTTTTGTATTAACGGTGGTGTTTATAAGCTGATTTCTATAATTTACGCGAGTTTTATTACATTATTTTCTAACTATATTTATAATTAACTTTAATATAACAACTCCCAAAACGATAATTAAAAGACCTGCAATGAGCGTAATCACAATATTTTCCCATAAAATTACCATGAACTCACCCTTCTTTCATTATTAAAAAATTAAATATAATTAGACAACATACTTGCTTTGACGAGAAAAATAATAGAATGAGAAGGCCGTGATAAAGATGAAAAATATCGTTAAAAGGAATATCGATAAACTTGCGGGAAGTTGGTAGGTTAAATAATTGAAATTAAATATGATCCCCGAGAATGATTCCAATCGATTTTAGTGCTTATAATAATCATCACCTCGCAAGTAATACACCGAACATAGTAAATAATAGTTGATTAACAAAAGTTCCATAGAGAATCGGATTATTCTGTATGCATTATTCCTTATTTTAGTATAATTTTATATTAGTATATCTTCCACAATTGAACAATAAATGAACAGAACGACAAATGAACAAATATTTTATATAGGATCCGCGTATTTGACGACGGGCCATTTTTGTTTACGAAGCGATTCCATAAGTTCGGGGCTGGCATTTAATATGAGTATCCGAAAATGAGAATTTCAAGTTTGGAACAGTCCCGGCATCCGTCACTGGTGGAACGAGCAAATTGGGGTTCTGCAGGTCCCTCCATATGTCCCGTGGACCGTTGTCCGTTGCGCCAGCACCATCTTTTCGTATAGGTTGTGGCTATTTCTGGTCTTCTAATAAACAGGATACTCACCAGTGAAAAAATGGGTGAAAGACTAGTTTTATTGACTTCCCCACTTATCTTTTAATAAAATAGTTATGAAAAACGCGAAAATAAGGAAGCACCTTTTTTCGGATCACACCCCGCTGTTTTGGCCGGGTTAAATCAGAAAGCAGGTGTTTTTTTGTATGTACGGCAAACTTCACAGCGCATGCCTCTATGGCATTGACGGCGTCATGATTCAGGTAGAGGTTGACCTTTCCAACGGGTTGCCGCAAACCTCTATCATCGGCCTTCCTGATTCATCCATCCGTGAATCGGTGGAACGGGTCAGAGCAGCCATTAAAAATTGCGGATTCATTTATCCCATGCAAAGGGTTACAGTTAACCTCGCTCCCGCTGATCTGCGTAAAGAAGGATCTTCCTTCGATCTGGCCATCGCTTTAGGTATATTGATCACCAGCGGGCAGCTTTCTTTTACATCTTCAGAACGGTTGATCATGATCGGGGAACTCGCTCTAGATGGCAGTCTCAGGCCGGTCACCGGCGTTCTATCCATGGTCGAACGGGCCAAGCGAGAGGGTTATGAAGGCGTTCTCCTTCCCCGGGAAAACGCTGCGGAAGCGGCATTGATTTCCGACATGAACATATATGGAATTGGGCATCTGATGGATCTTACTGAGGCGAGGGATTTAAACTCAGCAGCTCGAAACATGAAGCCACGTAAAAAGGATAGTCAGCCTGTAGTTGTCTCACTCTCCCGGTTACGTTTTCAGCCGGAATTATCTCGTAACGACGACCGTGTTCATGAGAGTACAAGCGGAATTTTATTCGAGGATTACAGCGATGTGCTTGGTCAGCAGCATGTTAAACGAGCTTTAACAATTGCAGCTGCCGGAATGCACAACATCTTGCTCATCGGACCTCCAGGGACAGGCAAAACGATGCTCATTAAGCGTCTGCCTTCCATTCTTCCTCCATTAAGTGAGCAAGAGTCGCTGGAGACAACGAAAATCTTCAGTGCAGCCGGCAAGTTAAAACAAAGCGAAAGCCTTCTGCGGGATCGTCCATTCCGTTCGCCACACCACACGATATCCTCAGGCGGACTGATAGGCGGCGGCACGATTCCAAAACCCGGCGAGGTCAGTTTGGCCCATCGGGGCATTTTGTTTTTAGATGAGCTGCCTGAATTTTCCCGAAATGTACTTGAAGTATTAAGGCAACCGCTGGAGGATCGAGAAGTCACGATCAGCCGCGCACGGGCTGTATTTACTTTTCCAGCTAGGTTCATGCTCGTTTGTTCGATGAATCCGTGTCCATGCGGATTTTACGGAAGCGATCATCCGCATCACCGCTGCACATGCAGTCTGCAAAGGATTGCACAATACCGGGCCAAAATATCAGGTCCACTGCTGGATCGAATTGATCTTCAAGTGGACGTCCCTCGGCCTAAAGAATGGCCGGGAACTGTAAATCCACTCTCCTCGAAGGAGATGCGTGTGCAGGTGGAACTGGCCCAAAATGTTCAGCTGGCCCGTTATCGAAATTCCCCTTTTCGATGGAACAGTGAGCTGTCTGGCAGCGCTTTAAGGCGCTTTACAAAACTCGATCGTGCAGCTGCCGATTTACTACACTCCACACTCGACATGCTGGGTCTCAGCATGCGTGCATATGACCGCATATTGAAGATATCCCGAACCATCGCCGATCTCGAAGGATCGCCTGATATCCATTCCGGCCATATTGCCGAGGCTATTCAATACCGACAGCTCGATAAACAAACCGTGCATAGTGATGAATCGGCATATCAGTAGTTATGTTCAAAAGAGAAACGCCTCCGGACTCTTTTTAGAAGAGCGAAGGCGTTTCTTCAATATATAAAAATGAATAGTGCATGAACGGCGTCTAGCACGGACCGTACAGCAACCCCATTACACCGCGCGCCAGGAGTGGCAAACGGCTAAAAGGCATGCTCAATATGTTCTATAGAGCCTGCACTCATGTCCGGGTTAAGAATAACAGCTACTACATCAAATCGAACAGGTACATCATAGCTTTTGGCGTAATGAATATACTGCTCGGCAGTCTTTCGAACTTGAGCGATTTTCCGGGGATTTACCGATTCTATAGGCGTGCCAAATGTTGAAACATCACTTCGACTGCGCACTTCTACGAACACAAGCGTCCCTTTATCACGCGCGACAATGTCGATTTCTCCCGTTCGATTACGCCAATTGCGGTCCAATATGCTGAATCCGCGTTGTTCCAGAAAAGAGGCTGCCGCTGCTTCCGCAGCCGCTCCTTTTTGTTTTCGGGTATGTTGCCTTCCCCCTGATTCGAATCTCATAAACGTTAATGTCCCTCCCTCGCCGCTTCATCTGCCCGATATACATAAGTTAAAACTTCGGCTACTAATTGATACAGTTCCGAAGGGATTTGCTGATCGAGATCAAGTTTGGATAGTACCTCAACTAAAGCGGCATCCTCCTGAACCGGGACACCGTGCTCCTTAGCCCGCTCCAGGATCGTTTCTGCCAGCTTGCCTTGTCCTTTGGCCGTTACAATCGGGGCATCATTTTCTTCAGGGTTGTATTTAAGGGCCACTGCCTTTTTTCTGGCTAATGATAGTTCGTTCCCCTTCATACTCTATAATCCACCCCTTTATAGGTCTGCGGTGTATAATCTACAGCCGCTCCTGCCGCAAAAGTGTCCGATTCCGGTTCAGTAATTTCGGGAAAGGGACTTGTCTTTATACCCAGCAGCTGATATCCGATGGACTCCACTCCTGCTGCAAGCTCCTGTTTTTTCGATTCAATCAGTTCCGCAACCCAAGGCTGATCATTTCGCATATGAAGACTTACAATTCTGTCGACTACATGCACGTCAATGACGGTTGGACCAAGATGCTTCATATCCAAATCAAACCACAAGCGACAGTTCTTCGCGTCGAGTTCGCCTTTTCTGCCTCTTCGTGATTGAATATGCACAGAAGCTGTCTGTTGTCCATCCGCGCCATGCAGCGGGATAAACATGGTCACCTGTGCAAACGGTGCGGTTCTGTCTGTGTTTAACAAAAGCTGCTGTCCCGTCAAATGCTGAATCAGTTGCTGGGCCGCCTCTTTCAGAGCAGGCGGCATATCCTGACTAGCCGCAAGCTGCAGCAGCAGTCCTTTCAGCGTGTCTTGCAGCTCTGCCGGGCTTCTGTTTATGATCGTTGATGCTGCACCAGAAGCCTGCGAACCAGGGCCGACTACTCCCTGTTCCACGACCAAGTCAACCGCTGCTGCCTGCCCATTAAAATTGGCATTCGCTTGAGTCATCGCTGCTTGTGTAGTTTGAGCGCTCTGGCTACTTTGCGCTGCCTGCGTCGTCTGTGTCGTTTGCGTCGTTTGCGATGCCGCTTGCCCTTCCTGCGTTGTCTGTGCTGTGCTGCTTCCAGTCGGAGTGAAGCCAGTCGCTTGAGCTCCGCGTTGGGCGGTCTGGGCGGCTTGCGAAGCCGCCGCCCGTTCGTTTGCAGCAGCGCCCGTTGCTTGTGCTCCTTGCGCTGCCGATGCTGCAGAAGTCCCTGAGGACCCTTCTGCAGCTATGTTCATGCCGGTCCCCGAACTTCCGCCAAGCGCGTTCGGGGGCCCGGCCTGCCCGGCGGCCACATGGCCTGCCGCCGGGCCTTGGGCGGGGCTTCCGCCAGCCCCGCCGCCCTGCTGCGCGGGTGGCTGCGCCCCGCGCAAAACCTGCTGCT
>NZ_LT985747.1:372249-1051744 GCF_900289175.1 Paenibacillus faecalis
CCCTGGGCCGGCTCACGCGAAGCGCCGGCCAGGCCTTGCTGCGCGGTGCCCGCGCGCAGCTGCAGCAGCAGATCCTGCAACTTCGTCAGCAGGGTCTGCTGCTGCCCGCGTGCCGCTTCACCTGCAATCGGCCCTCTTTCACCGGCGCCATTTAAAAGCGCCGGCTCACCAGCTTGTTCCACAGATCCCGCTGGCGCATTCGATATCCCAACGTTTTGGCTGGCAGACTGCCCATTTCCTTGTTGACCTCGCAGCACGCCTGCGAGCTGATTCTCAAATGATCTGAGCAGTTCATGAAGCTGAGGGCCAAACACAGCTTGATGCAGCCCTTTTACACTCTCCGGTGTCACAGGCAAGCCGCGATGAAATGCGATCGCTGATGCCTCAACCCACTCGGTTAAAGGGACCTGGGTCGGTTTCATCGCAAGCATATCCTTAAACCGAGCTATATTTTCCTTCGTTAACGGAACTCCTGCCATTTGCATACCGCGAATCAATTCCCGGTTTTCCTTCGTATCCGGCAGGCTTGCGAATTCAAGCACCTCGGCCATTGAGGACGGTGTAAGAGGTTGATTCGAGGATGAACCAAGCGGTTTCAGCACAGTTGTTCCTTCTTCTCCCGGCGGCTGAACCTGCAACAGTGCCGTTTCCCCTGCCCGAAGCGGCGTCTCCAGCTTGGCTTTCACCTGCACTCCCTGAATCTGCACAACCGCTTCCTGCCCATTTTCGGAGACATTCATGACGACACCGCGAACGACCTGACCCGGTTTCATCTCCAATGTTTTGGTTTCGCCTGCCTTCTGATCTCCAAGAAGACCGCGAATCAACGATCCGATGTTCACGTTTTGTTCCTCCCCAAACATCCGTTTTCCTTATATATCGGCAACAGCCCGCCTTTTTACAAGGCGGGCTGTACAGTTTTCTAAAATAGAGACAACTGCTCCACTTCAATATTCTTTAAAAAGCTCCGCCGATGCAGCGGTGTCGGACCATGAATTGAAATCTGCTCACGGTGCAGCTTCGTTGCATATCCTTTATGTATAGCGATTCCGTATTCGGGATAAGCCGAATCCCATTCCCCTTCACACAGACGATCACGTGTAACCTTTGCTACAATGGAAGCAGCTGCAATCGACTGGCTATTGGCATCCCCCTTCACAATGGCCCGCTGCGGAATCTCACTATCTACCTTTTCGGCATCCACAAGCAGAAATTGCGGGGGAATCACAAGCTGCTCCAAGGCTTTTTTCATAGCTAGTCTGGCAGCCTGCTTGATATTTATCCGGTCAATCGTTTCAGCATCTACCTGTCCCACGCCGACAGCAACCGCCTGCTCCATAATTAGATCATACAGCGCATCCCGCTTCTTGGCGCTGAGCTTCTTGGAATCATTAATCCCCTCGATAATCAATCCTTCCGGCAGAATAACAGCTGCGGCAACCACATCTCCGAACAGACAGCCACGCCCCACCTCGTCAATGCCTGCTATATGTACATACTGATTCCAATATTCACGCTCATACATCAATAAATCTGTCATCACTTTTACTCCTTAATCCCCATGTATAACTTCTGCCAATCGGTCTGCTATAGTACAAAAGCATGATAACTCTCCATCAGGTGATGGGAGTGTATTTCATATTATATCACTCTACTAGATTATCATAGGTTTGGTGATAACGTCACCCTGTCGGAAGCATCCATTCAAAACATAAAAAAACTGCCGGATATCCGGCAGTTTGCAGCAAGAATTTTTTTCATTTTGAACACATTGTTTTGTAGTCAACCAGCCGCCGTCATGCAGCGCCACCTCGCTGAGAGCTGACGGCTTCCTTGATATGATGATGCCGAACAAAATCCAAACAGCTTGTCCTCTTTATATATGACTTCGTTGTTTGTTCCCTCGCTTCTTTGTTAAATAGACAGCAGGCCTTAGCAGATCCTAAGAAGGGCTGATCCACTCTCGCAGATCAGCCCTGTCAGGATGAGCTTTCTATATAATTATGACCGCGCACGGTGTTGCTCTTTCCATGCCTTCAAGCCAAGCGCAAGCGCACCGCACAATCCGGCTTGAGGCCCCAAGCCTGGCGGTACAATGTAGCTTTCCATATGATGCATTATTTCCGGTGTGTTAACATACCCTTTTAGATTGCGTTTTACTTCTTCACGAATGAGCGGATACAGCTGAGATTGGGACATGACGCCGCCCCCCAGCACCACCTTTTTCGGTGAATACATGAGCACAGCGGCACTTACGGATTGAGCTATATAATAGGCTTCAATACCCCAGGCAGGATGATCGGCCGAAAGGCAATCGCCCTTTGCCTTCCAGCGTGCTTCGATCGCCGGACCTGCCGCCATCCCCTCCAGGCAGTCACCATGAAAAGAGCATAGCCCTGAAAAATCATCCTCAGGGTGACGTCTGACCAGAATATGACCTCCCTCCGGATGAACCAAGCCATGAATCAGTTTGCCCTCAGCATATACACCAACACCTACCCCGGTTCCAATCGTATAATACACACAGCTGTCCAAACCTTTAGCTGCCCCCATAAAACTTCACCATAGGCCGCCGCATTGACATCCGTATCCCAGCCAAGGGGAACATCAAAATTTTTGTTGATGGTCCCCAGAAAATCAAATCCCGCCCATCCTGGCTTCGGCGTCGTCGTCACGAACCCGTACGTCTTACTGTCCCTCCGAATATCAATTGGTCCGAAAGAACCAATCCCAATAGCCTCCACATTCCGGTCCTTAAAATAGGATATGACATGAGACAAGGTTTGCTCTGGATGTGCTGTTGGAAAGGTGATGCTGTCCTCAATAACTCCATTTTCGTTTCCAATACCGCAGACGAATTTAGTGCCTCCTGCCTCGATCGCTCCGATACGCATATTCTTATTTCTCCTTACCTGTCATCGATACGGTCTGTATTCCTGCCGACAGATCATAAACCGCCAGGGATTCAATCACCGGCTGTTCACTTTCAGCAATCACGGATACGCCGGTGGTGACACCGCTCGGATAGATTAAATCGGTAATGACCACACGGCCTTCATCAGCAAACACTTCAACCGAGGAACGGTCCACCAATATGCGCAGCTCCAACGGTCCGGTTAATCCAGTAAGTGATGCAGAATGCACCCCCGGAAAATCAGGATGAAAATTTGTAATGCCCGATCTGCTTCGATCCACGTACACCTTGGCCTCCGTACGATTCCAGCCTACAATAGCTCCTTCATCCGAACCCGTCTGTAATCTAAAACCGATATCATGAGCCGTGTAAATTCGGGCATGGATTTCATAGCTCTCCAGTTGCAAGCTAGACAGTTTAGCGGAAGCTTCGCTCGCTGTTGTCTGACTTAAGGACAAAACCTCTTTTTGAACCTTCGTTATTTCTCGGACCGGCTGCTGGATCAGTCGCCATTCCCCATTCCATTGCTCCAGCTGCAGCTCCCTTGGAGCCGTCATCGCTCCTCTATAACCTTCTGTCGGCGTGAGATTGGCATACTTCCAGTTGCTCATCCAGCCGATAAACAGACGTCTGCCATCTTCATCCGGTATATCCGACCAGGTTACACCCGCATAATTGTCTCTGCCGTAATCGAGCCACCGGGCTTCCCCTTTGGACCTCGCATCCGGTACAAAACGCTCCCCGTCAAATTCCCCCGTGAAATATTGGATTCTAGAGCCTTCTACACATTCGGGATTGTCGCCGATGCTGACAATCATCACCCATTTTGATCCGCCTGCTTTGGTAGGAAGCGGGAACAAATCCGGACATTCCCACACTCCATCATGAGATCCCATGCCTTGACCAAATTCACTGGCAAAGGTCCATTCTTTTAAATTGGGAGAACGGTACAGGCATACCGTCTGACCACAGGCAATAATCATCACCCATTGGGAGAAAGGCTCATGCCAGAACACTTTAGGATCACGAAAATCTACGTAAGATTCATGCCGCAGCACCGGATTCCCTTCATACTTCATCCAGGTTCTGCCTTTGTCCTTGCTGAAGGCAAGGCTTTGATATTGAGTGACTTTTCCCGTATCAGGCAATTCCTTGTGGTGCGTGAATATGGCGACAAGTCCGGGTTCTTCCTCAAAAAAACCAGTTGTATTGTTCCAATCCACTACAGCACTTCCCGAAAATATCGTGCCATGCTCATCCGGCTCAAGAGCGACAGGCAACTCTTCCCATGTCAGCAGATCCTTGCTGACTGCGTGCCCCCAGTGCATCGGTCCCCAAGTCATACCAAAAGGGTGATATTGAAAAAAAAGATGGTACTCCCCTTGAAAATAAACCATGCCATTCGGGTCATTCATCCAGTTTTCCCTAGGGGAAAAATGATAGGTACCGCGATAGTTTTGTGTATGCATTGTTGTCATTGATGTTCTCCCTCACTCTTTTTATTATATGGAAGGGCTGTCAGCCCAAGCCGGTATCTGCACAACCCTTCGTGAATCTACTATATTACTGTGTAAACCTGTCATATCCGGCCTGCTTAATCGACAGCCATTCCTGCAGTCCCAAACGATCCAGTTCCTTCAGATACTCATCCCATTCCTGCTCCACTTTGCCATTTTGATACCATTCGGTTCGCATGCGCTCCAGATATGGGAACAAATCGGCCTCAATAGTGGATAAGCTGTCCAGCTCTTCGATCGAGAAAAACACTTTTGGATACGTGTTCTCGGCCTTCATGTGCGGCACCATAACGTCCTTCATCAGTTGCAGTCTCCAGGCGGCATCATCCGGCATCGTTGTATACTTGCCGAAATACTCATCCAAAATCGTGAGCGGTCCAGCTATACTTGTTTTTTGTCTTAGCTCCACAGGTGCAGTGCCCTCTAGCGGTAAATGCTTCAGCATTCCTTTTTCCTCATCGAGTTCAAAAATATTTTGCTGTGTATCATCTCCATAGGTACCCCAGTTGTTCTGAACCGACTGAAGCGGGTCATAGAGCTGGTCAACCCACTTTGCGGTCTCTTCCAGCTTCTCGTTGCTGCTTGTAATGACCATTCTTCCCCGGTCGAAGCCGATTCCGTTTGTCCTTGTCACATTCACCTCACCGGATGGGCCCGCAAGTGGCGGCAGTAATTCGTACGAATCATTCATACCTGTAATATTCGCTTTATCCCATGTAAAGTACAGACCATAGCGGTGATCCTTCCCTTTAGCCAGGTACGTGTTCCAATCCTGCTGGAAAGCCTCAATATCAATTAAATCTTCTTTATACAGCTCATGGATAAAGGATACCGCCTCCTTGTACCCTTCTTCTGCCGCGGTGAATACCACCTTCCCGTCATTGGTCACTACCGTATGGTCCCAGTTCTCCCCGAGACCGAACGAAGCGAACAGGAAGGTAAGATCTTCGCCGCCCGGCTTGTTGATGAAAGACAACGGAATTTCATCCGCTTGTCCGTTGCCGTTCGGATCTTGCGTTTTAAATGCAATCAGCACTTCCTTAAGCTCCTCAGTCGTTGTCGGCATTTCCAGGCCCAGATTGTCGAGCCACTCAACATTGATCCACGGGAAGTTGTCAACCGATTGAATCGCTTCTTTTCCCGATCCGAGTTCTTCGATCCATGGGAAAGAGTAAATATGTCCGTCTGGAGCTGTAAGCATATTTCGGTATTCCGGATTTTCGTCCAGAATTTTTTTGAAATTCGGCATATGTTGATCAATTAGGTCCTCTACCGGGATAATGACACCGTCCTTTGCCAGTTTTAACAGGTCGTAATCCCCGTATCCGGCATCAAAAATCGCATCAGGCAAATCACCGCTTGCGACCGCTAGGTTACGCTTTTCGATAAACACATCACTTGTGTAGTTCTTCCAATTGATATGAATACCGGTTTGTTCTTCAAGCCTCTTGTTGATCAACTTATCATTTGGATCAGCAGGTGCAAGCGGCGAGCTTTGGGTCAGAAAATTCAACGTCACCTTACCGTCAGGTGATTCGTTCACCTGCTCATCCCCGCCGCCGCACCCGGATAATGCCAGCACAGCAGCCAGTGCGGAAAACACAACAGCTTTCTTGCTCCAATGTTTCTTTGTCTGAGTCGTTCTCATGTTAAAAGACCTCCCGATAGCATGTAATAGATTAATGCACTTTTATGTGGAGGCAGGCCCAATCCTTATTTAAGCGAACCTACCATGACACCTTTTTCAAAGTATTTTTGAAAAAACGGATACATAATTAGCAACGGAAGACTGGATACAACAATCGCTGAGTATTTAATCATTTCAGACAGCCGTTTCAGCTCTGCCATTGCCAGCTGATCACTGATCATGCCCGGCGCAGCCTGGTTTTGAATCAGGATCGATCTGAGTACAAGCTGTAGCGGGTGCAGCTTTGGATCATCAAGATAAATCATAGCGTCAAAAAACGCATTCCATTGCCCGACAAAAGCATACAGCGCAAGTACAAAAATGATGGGCTTGGACAGCGGAAGAACGATGCGGAAAAATATCATGATATCGGATGCTCCATCCACATTGGCTGCTTCCTTCAGCTCATTCGGTACACCCTTAAAAAAGGTTCTGGACAGTATGATGTTCCACACATTTACCGCTCCTGGAATAATGACAGCCCATACGGTATCCAACATGCCAAGCTCACGAACAAGCAAATATGTAGGGATGAGTCCCCCGCTGAAAAACATTGTAATGATAAACAGCGTCATAAAGAAATGACGTCCGGCCAGCCGCTGATCTGAAAGCGCATACCCTGCACAAATGGATACTGTTACCGTTAGCAGAACAAAGGCCGATGAATATAGCAGCGAATTGGCAAACCCCCGCAACATAGCGGGATTGGACAAAATCATCTGATATCCGTCCAGGCTCCAGTCCGAAACCTTGAACGATAGCCCTTGATTCAGTAGTACAGTCGGATCCATGAACGAAGCCACTACAATGTAAACCAATGGGACTACAATAATTAAGATGGCAAGAGTTAAAAAAATAGCATTTAGCGTTAACAAAAAACGGTCAAAGCGTGAATGCTTGACGGCCATGTTGATCAAAACTCCTTTCCTTAGTACAGTCCTTCGCCCTCATTAAGTTTCTTGACAACAAAGTTTACCGTCACTAGCAGAATGACATTGATAACCGAGTTGAACAAACCAACTGCCGCTGAGTAGGCATAATCACCTGATTGCAAGCCAACCTTATATACATAGGTCGGTATAATCTCAGAGGTGGGAAGGTTCATGGATGTCTGCATCAGATATGCCTTTTCAAAACCAATAGACATAATGCCGCCAGCAGCGAGAATAAAAACAATCGCCATTATAGGCTTTATCGTTGGCAAGTCGATGTTTCGAATTCGCTGGAGCAAGTTGGCCCCGTCGAGGCTTGCGGCATTATGAAGCTCTGGATCGACATTAGCGAGTGCTGCTACATAGATAATGGAGGCCCAGCCTGCCCCCTGCCAAATATCAGACAGGATATAAATCCAACGGAAATATTCTGGCTGTGACATAAACATCACCGGTTCCCCGGTAAGCCAAGTGATGATCTGGTTGACCGGCCCCGTTGGAGACAGGAAAATAAAGAGCATCCCGACAATGACCACAACCGAAATAAAATTCGGCGCATACAGAAACAGCTGAATATTTTTCTTTACACCCGCTTTGCGGACTTGGTTTAGCATCAGTGCGAGTAAAATCGGAACCGGAAAGCTAAAGATGAGACCAAAGAAACTTAGCTTAAGCGTATTCATAAAAATCACATCAAAATTGGGAGAGCTTAAAAATTTCTCGAAATGCTGAAAGCCTACCCAATCACTTCCCATGATCCCTTTTAGCGGACTAAAATCCTTAAAAGCGATAATAGCTCCGTACATCGGGAAGTATTTAAAAATAATCGTTAATATGAGTGCAGGAGCAAGCAATATATACAAAAAATAATTTTTCTTAATAAAGCCAAGGAATGACCCTCTCGTTCTTCTTTTTTGCAATACGACTGCTCCATCATTGGCTGGTTCCACCAAATGTTCCAAACCCTTTACCCCCGTTCATTCTAAAGTAGTTAACATGCAGCTTACAGAAAAGGTTTTCATTTTTGCACTGATGTTTAATCTCGCCTTTACAATTTATCAAAGCGTGTAACATTCGTCAATAACTTTTGTAAAATTATTTTTGTGCAATTGCAAATGTGTATTTGTTCATTACATTGTAAGATGTGGATTCTTTTTTGACAAAATTGACAAAATTCAAGTATTCAGGACCTTTCATCTTACTCTCCTCCTTTTTTTACGCTAAAATCACAGGATTATTGATTTCTCACATTTTCAAATACAATATATTTAATGAGTAAAATGTAAACACTAGTTTTCATTTGTAAAGTTAAGGTTGCTATTTTATCCAATCTATTATACATTTGACATGAGAATATTCAGGTCGATAGAGAGTAAACAATTTCAGGGTAACCCAGACCTTAGTATGAACTAGATCATTTGAGGTGAAATCAAATACATGACAAGGGAAAAAGTCACAATTCAAGATATCGCGGATGCGCTGGGTATCTCCAGAAACACCGCATCCAAAGCATTGAACGGAAACAGCAGCATTTCGGACGAAACCCGGAACAAGGTTATAAAGAAAGCGATTGAGCTCAAGTATAAACATTTTGCTTATATGGAATCCGACAATCTGATGACAAAAACTCCCGGCAATATCGCTCTCCTTACAGCCAATCTGCCAAACACCTCCCATTTTGGTTCGCGGTTGATTAGCGGACTTGAGAAAAGAATCAGTGCCGAAGGATATAACCTCTCCATTTATATTGTCCGGGACATCGAGCGCAGCTCTCGGATGCTGCCTAACAACTTTGAAGCCTCAAAGGTAGACGGCATCGTTTGCATTGAATTATTTGATCGAGAATACAGCGAGCTTATTACCAGCCTCGGGCTTCCAACCGTTTTTATTGACTGTGCAGCAAATATGTTCTATCCGGATTTACAGGCTGACTTGCTGCTGATGGAGAATGAACACAGCACATACTACATGACATGCAAATTAATTGAGCATGGCTGTACATCACTGGGGTTTATCGGAGATTTCAATCATTGCAAAAGCTTTAACGAACGTTGGGCAGGATTTAATCGGGCTCTGATCGAGAAGGGGATGACGGTCAATCTGGAGCAGTGTATATTGAATCCGGACCGCGAGTTTTTCTCGAAGTCGAATTGGATGGATCAACGGCTGGATGAAATCGGGAGTATACCTTCTGCGTTTGTCTGCGCCAATGATTTCATCGCGGTTAACGTCATAAAATCGTTAAAAAGTAAAAACATTAGCATCCCGGAGGATATCGTTATCTGCGGATTTGATGATGCATTGGAGTCGCGTATCGTTGAGCCCCATCTATCGACGGTACATATCTATAGTGATGAAATGGGGATTGCCGCAGCTAATATTCTGTTAAGCAGAATCAAGGAGCCTGCACTTCCCTATCAGATCACGCATATACAAACAACACCCGTCTTCAGAGAATCTACCGGCGGCATTCAGCGCTGATCGTTTCGATGGGCTCTAGTATCCTGTAAACAAAACAACCGTTCCGCCGACATATGGCAGAACGGTTGTTTATTTTTTTATTTCCCGGGTAAAGCCCCGGACAATATCAATAAGGGGATTCCATGGAGTAACGCCCCATTTTACCGGCACGAAGCTCGCGAAGGAAAACTTTCGAAGCTTTTTCCAAATCTACCCGTCCGCCGCTCATAATACAGCCGCGCTTGCGTCCTATTTCCTCCATAACAGTTACAATCTCATCCGGATTCTCAAAATCCTCAGGTTGATGCTTCAAATCAAAGCGCTCGCTCATAGGCTGCCAGTAATATTTAGACAAATACTTCACTGCAAAAAAAGCGATATCTTCAACATTCAATATTTCTTCCCTGATCGCTCCTGTTACTGCGAGTCGATAACCTACGTTCTGATCCTCAAATTTCGGCCACAGAATTCCCGGCGTATCCAGCAGCTCCATCTCACCACCGGCAACCTTAATCCATTGCTGGCCTTTGGTTACACCCGGACGGTCTCCGGTAGCAGCAATGTTACGCCCCGCCAATCGATTGATCAGCGTGGATTTGCCCACGTTCGGAATGCCTACGATCAGAACGCGCATGGCCCGAGGATTCATTCCTTTGGCAAGTTGCTTTTCGATTTTCTCTTTCAGCAGCAACTTGATTTGATTGGGGATCTCTTTTACACCCGTGCCTGTTGAAGCATCAACAGGAAGTGCCTGATGACCTTGATCTTTAAAATAAGCCAGCCACTCGCGGGTCACCTCAGGATCTGCCAGATCGGCCTTATTCATAATGATCAACCGCGGCTTTCCCTGCAATATATCGTCGATCATAGGATTACGGCTGGATAACGGCAGCCTGGCGTCAATCAGCTCAATTACAGCATCAATTAACTTCAGTTTATCCTGTATTTGACGGCGTGCTTTTGTCATATGTCCCGGAAACCATTGTATTGTCAACGTCGTCACCTCACATAAATTCCAGCTTCATTATTCTTTGTATTCCCTGCTAGTTATCAATCAAACCAATATCCTTTGGCGGCCAAAATATCAAGTCAGCTCTCCCTACAACATCTTCCAAAGGTATGTAACCGATCATCCGGCTGTCCGTACTGTTAGAACGGTTATCCCCCATAACAAATACATGTCCCTCCGGTACCTTTTCTTCCTTAACATAAGCATTCGGGAAATCCGTATTGTTATAAAGTATGCCTTCTGCATGCGCCTGATCAACTGCCTCTTGTATGTAAGGTTCGTTCGCCGGCTGTCCGTTTACGTATACTTTATCTCCTTCCACTTTAACAGTGTCGCCTGCTACTGCAATGACACGTTTAATAAAGTCTCTTCCTTCGGAAGGCACATGAAATACGACGACCTCACCACGTTCCGGCTTACGGATATCGTACAATATCTCATTAACGATCACCTTTTGTCCCGTTACAAAGTTAGGCTCCATCGATGGCCCTTGTACAACAAAAGGTTTAAAGAGGAACCAGCGAATAAGAAACACAAGAACCAGTGCAATAAGAAGAGCCTTTAACCATTCCACCAGTTCATTCTTTTTCTTTTTATCTGTCTTCTTTGCCTCTTTCTTTTCGAACGCATCCTGCTGTGTGTCCTGCTGCATTCCTTCACCGTCCTCCCTGTAATTCTTTACGTATAAAGATGATTTTGGATATAGAAAAAGGGCTTGTATATACGCACAAGCCCCTTTGCCGTCAGTTGATTAACGAATTTCTTTAATTCTCGCTGCTTTACCGCGCAGTTTACGAAGATAATAAAGCTTCGCACGACGCACTTTACCACGGCGAGCCACTTCGATTTTATCGATTTTTGGCGAGTTGACTGGGAAAGTTCTTTCCACTCCAACGCCGTAAGAAATTTTACGAACTGTAAAAGTCTCACTGATTCCGCCACCGCGACGTTTAATAACAACACCTTCAAACAACTGGACACGCTCACGAGTTCCTTCAATAACCTTAACGTACACTTTTAAAGTGTCACCAGGACGAAAGCTCGGAATATCCTTGCGAAGTTGATCTTGGGTAATCGCTTGTACGATATTCATCTAGGACTCCCTCCTCTCACACAGGCGTTCTTGCTTCTTCCGGAAAACCTCTTGTTATCCATCATTATCCGCAGCGGACCACCGTATTCACAACAAAAGAAATATTAACACAGATTTTGGGCAGAAGCAAGTAAATTGTGATCCAAATTCATTGGATTTTGGGAATCTTATAAAAACCACTCCCATAGAACAAACATTCCTGGGAGTGGCTGATTGAAGAAACTCAAATCATTGAATCAAAACACATAACTGCTAGCTAGCTGCTTTCTTTCTTCTCTGTTACGAATTCAGTGTATCTTCCGTTTTATCGGTGTTTGATCCATGGCGTCTGCCATAGTATGCCAAGATATCATCTACTGTTCGAAAGTGCACTTCGTATTCCTGTTCATTTTCACTTCTATATTGTTCTTCATATTTGTTATCTGTCATGATAAAACCTCCTATGTTCAGTAACCTATAGCCCCGAATTATTATTACCCAATCTTTTATTCTATGCACCTCATCTGAATTCGAATACAAAATTGGGCTTTTCATAATGAATCGGTCTTTATAACAGTTACTTAGCTAAGAGTAGAGGATTATATCATTTCAGTTGTAAACACAATTGTTTATAGTGCTAAGTTCCAATACGGAACATCGACACTCTCGCCGCAACCGAAGGAGCAAGAAGCGTTTTTGAAGTAGGAGACAGGTTGTATAACTGAACAGTGTTTCCAACAGCAAGATTAATAACAGCCGACCCGGAAATCCCGGCATTTGTAGAATTGGAACTTATGTTGGCAGTACTTGCCGTACTCCCGTTTATAACGATACCGAAAGTATTAGGAGTAGTTTGCCCAACATCTATAGTAACCTGCCAATCAAAATAATAATAACCTGCGGTTACAATAGTCAACGTAGTGGTGCCATTAAAAGTTACTCCTTGCAAATTGCTTTGATTAAATGTCAACGGACTATTGGATGGAATGCTTTCTGCAACTCCATTGCTGTTAAAAATCACACTACCACCGATTGTTGCTGCAGTTCCGGTAGGCCCTGTGGCTCCTGTTACTCCTGTTGCTCCCGTTGCTCCTGTTGCACCTGTCGCCCCGGTTGATCCTGTTACACCCGTTGCACCTGTTACTCCCGTAGCTCCTGTTGATCCCGTGGCCCCGGTTGATCCTGTTACTCCCGTGGCTCCCGTTGATCCTGTTGCCCCGGTTGATCCTGTGACTCCTGTCGCTCCTGTTGTTCCTGTCGTTCCCGTTGCACCTGTTAATCCCGTTGCTCCCGTTGATCCTGTGGCTCCAGTTACTCCGGTTGCTCCCGTTGATCCAGTAGCTCCTGTTGATCCTGTTGCCCCGGTTGATCCTGTGACTCCTGTCGCTCCTGCTGTTCCTGTCGTTCCCGTTGCACCTGTTAATCCCGTTGCTCCCGTTGATCCTGTTGCACCTGTGGCTCCTGTAGTCCCCGTTGCTCCCGTCTCTCCCGTAACTCCTGTGACTCCCGTTGAACCTGTTACTCCTGTTGCCCCTGTTACCCCAGAGGCTCCTGTCGATCCCGTTGCACCTGTTGCTCCAGTTACTCCGGTTGCTCCCGTTGCTCCTGTCGCTCCTGTTGCTCCTGTTACTCCCGTTACTCCTGTCGCACCAGTTGCTCCTATTGCCCCTGTTACCCCCGTAGCTCCGGTGACTCCAGTTGATCCTGTCACTCCTGTTGCTCCTGTTGCTCCTGTTGCTCCTGTTACTCCCGTTACTCCTGTCGCACCAGTTGCTCCTATTGCCCCTGTTACCCCCGTAGCTCCGGTGACTCCAGTTGATCCTGTCACTCCTGTTGCTCCTGTTACTCCCGTTACTCCTGTCGCACCAGTTGCTCCTATTGCCCCTGTTACCCCCGTAGCTCCGGTGACTCCGGTTGATCCTGTCACTCCTGTTGATCCTGTTACTCCCGTTACTCCTGTCGCACCAGTTGCTCCTATTGCCCCTGTTACCCCCGTAGCTCCGGTGACTCCGGTTGATCCTGTCACTCCTGTTGATCCTGTTGATCCTGTGACTCCCGTTACTCCTGTTGCCCCTGTCACCCCAGTGGCTCCTGTCGATCCCGTGGCTCCCGTCTCTCCCGTAACTCCTGTTACTCCCGTTGCACCTGTTACCCCCGTGGCTCCTGTGGCTCCTGTTGCTCCTGTTGCTCCTGTTGATCCCGTGACCCCGGTTGATCCTGTCGATCCTGTTGCACCCATTGCTCCTGTGGCTCCTGTTGCTCCTGTCGCCCCCGCTGCTCCTGCCTCTCCTGTCGTTCCTGTGGCTCCTGTTGCCCCGGTTGATCCTGTCGCTCCCGTGGCTCCCGTTACGCCCGTTGCTCCGGTCACTCCTGTTGATCCTGTTGCACCTGTGACTCCTGTCGCACCTGTCGATCCCGTGGCTCCTGTTACTCCTGTTGCACCTGTTGATCCAGTTTCCCCCGTGGAACCTGTTGATCCTGTTGCACCAGTTTCTCCTGTCACCCCGGTTACTCCAGTCGCTCCCGTCTCTCCCGTAACTCCTGTTACCCCCGTCGCCCCTGTTACTCCTGTTGCTCCCGTTGATCCGGTTGTTCCTGTTACTCCCGTGACTCCTGTTGCACCTGTTGCTCCTGTAGCCCCTGTTACTCCCGTGGAACCCATTTCTCCTCTACGGCCTGTAGCACCTGTAGCTCCAGTTGCTCCTATTGCCCCTGTGGCTCCTGTTGCTCCTACCATGCCTTCTAAAGCCTGCATTCGTGTAATTCCGTAAACAGCTTCTGCACTAGATCGTGACACTGAACTAAACGCTCTAAACAAGGCTGCCTCTCCGTCTGGAGATATATTCAAAGTTGGAGCCACACTAGCTAAGTTCGCTAAATAATCCGTCAATTCCTCATTGATTTGTGCTACTGGAATAGCATTTTCCCCGAGTAAATGAACTATGTTTTGCTGGATTTCTCGAAGCCTCCCAACTTGTTGACTTGGAGCCCCCAGCATACCAGCTTGTTCAGCTATAACATTTAGTACATTTCCTAACTGCACTCGTGTTTCTGGACTTGGTCGAGTCAACGCATTCGTTATAAAGATCGGTAAACTTTCCAGCGAACTAATTAATGCTGAATTATCCTGTGGTACATTCGGTTCATTTCTTGACTCCATGATCTGGTTTAAAACCCTCAAACCTTCGTTTACAGAAGTTTCAACTGCTCTTCTCACACCCATCCGATCAGCTAATAAATAAACTGTATTTATAAATCGATCCAAATCCCTAGCAAATTCAACAGGATCTAATATGCTTGTATTCTTTACGACTTGCTGCGCCACATTTTGAACCGCCCTTTTTTCACTCACCGTAAACGACATATTTTGAACGAGACGATTCAAAGTTTGTACCTGCAATTTTAAAGCGGCCAAACCTTCATTTTCACCGCCCCTAAAAAGTATTTGAATATTCACGCTAAGTCGTCTAAGTATCTTTATAAATATTCTTTTTCTAGAACGTCGTTTTCTACGAACTCGCTTTAACTTAAGCTTCTTAGCTCTATCCCTTTTATGGAAATTCATGTTTTCCCTCCCCAGTTATCATTCCCTAATCCATAATTCCGTTGACCAAATGCCTATATGGACACCATATTCTACTTAGCTTGTTCCAGTTCAGCCCACAACAAAAAAAGCAACATCCCTAACTTGATCAGGAAAATTGCTTGAAGTAACCAAAATCTAGATATCTTTATATTTTTTCTACATGCCTAGAAGGAATAAAATGCATCTCTCTGGCTACAATATCGCTTGGATTATATCCTAACTGGTCTATTTCGAATGCAGACTGACCGATACTCCATTTCTGGCGAAACTTTTCGGCGTTTTGTAATGAAGACAGTTTATAAGAAATATCCCTGCCTCCAAAAGTTCCATGCCCTTCATGATAAATAAACACATCCTGTGCCACCCACAGCGTATAACCGCTGATCCGGGCCCTAATACAAAAATCATCATCTTCATAATTTCCCGGGAAAAACCTCTCATCCATCCCGCCTATGCGATTTACAAGTTCGACAGGAAACAGCATGCATAACCCAGTTAAACGATGAGGATAAAAACCTTTATCTTTAAATAGCTCCGCCCGCTTTTCAGCATATGCATTCAATTCTTCCAATGATTGATATACGAAATCATTAACTCTTTGTATGGGAGCCACAACATTGGAAACAGGTCCTACAATGCCGGCAGAAGGTATTTTCTTTAACCATTTGTGCAAATTCGAAAGCCAGCCTGGCGTAACAATAGTATCATTGTTCAGAAGAACTATATATTTCCCTTTGGCGACAGCCATACCTTGATTACAACCTGCAGCGAACCCTTTATTTTCTGAATTTTGAATAACTTTAGCGTTTTCTACTGTCTGCAAATATTCAATCGTATTATCTTTAGAAGCGTTATCTACAAATATCCACTCAAAAGAAATTTCTGTGTTACGAATAACACTTTCCACACACCTTTTGGTCAGATCCAAACGATCCTTTGTGAGAACAACAATGGAAGTTAAACCATCCGTCAATCCTAACCCCTCTCCTTCCTTGAGCTGCTAAATTTTTTTATAAACCGGAGCTATCTAATATGTAAGTTATTTGAGCATGAATTAAAGGATCTTCTTCTTCCGGAATCAAAATCATAAGTCCGTTATTGGAAAAAAGCTCATAATGCTTCAGTTTAATAGACGATTCTTTCATAAAATCCTTTACGGCTGAACGAACACCATTTCGCTGCCCTCCTTCATAGACTGCATTATAAGCAATATGGTTGAATCCTCCATTGTCAAGCAGCTCGGATTGCCCAGGTTTCATTCCTTTTGCTGCATACGGCTTTCGAAACTCTTCAGGGATAGATTCCGGAAAATAATACATATCTCGATAGCCATATGGCCAATCGGTATCATGTAAAAGGACTACAGGAAATCGACCTGTTTTTCCAGCCATTTGCTCGACCTGTTTCAGCTCATGATATACCGTATACCAGTTATGATCTCCATCGATGAGAATCATGTCATATTGATCGATAGAGGGCAGAACCTCCAGACTGAACTTGGTAATCAAGTTTACGACATCGCCATAGTGCTTGCAGAGCAAAGCCGCATCATACTGAGGACTAGGGTCCACAACAAAACATCGTCCTCCGATATGCTTACAATACTGCAGCAGTTTAAAAGTTGTGTACCCTGTAAACGATCCAATTTCCACTATGGTTTTTGGTCTTGTAGCTATAAGCACATGCTTAATAACACGTTCCCAGAAACGGTGCATAAATATCCTCCACCCTAAAAACAAGTTATGACATTGACGAATACTAGTATGCTTATGCAGCAGTGCTTATTCGTTATGTAACAATTTTCCTGCACAAAATAACTACCTGCTTATTTTTAAAAAGTCAAAAAAGAGGGGAGTATATCACCTGTCTGTGATATGCTCCCCTCTTAATTTTATTTTTCATGATTTTCACGTACACTATGTTCACGAAGCTTCTCCAGAAAAATCTTATCTTTCTTGGTAAGCTCGATATGTTTAAGCAGTTCCGGACGCCGCTCCCAGGTTCTAGCCAATGCCTGCTCTCTGCGCCACACTTCAATATTGGCATGATGACCGCTGAGCAGTATATCCGGCACTTTCCAGCCCCTAAATTCAGCGGGGCGAGTATAATGCGGATACTCCAGCAAGCCTGTACTGAACGAGTCGGTAACCGCAGACATTTCATTACCGAGTACACCAGGCAGCAGCCGGACCACAGAATCGATAACCACCATAGCTGGAAGTTCGCCTCCAGTCAGCACATAATCACCGATGGATAGCTCGTCGGTTACAAGGTGCTCACGAATTCGTTCATCATAACCTTCATAATGACCACAAATAAACACCAAATGTTCTTCGCCCGCAAGCTCTTCCGCTTTTTTCTGCGTGAAGGTTTCACCTTGGGGACACATCAAAATAACCCGCGCCGGCTTTCGGTGAACCACAGCAGAATGCTTATCATCATCAGAAACCGCGTACTCAGGCAAATTTTCAGAAGCTCCAAATTCCCCTGAATTGGGTAACAATATATCCTCAACAGCGGCAAAGATCGGTTCTGGCTTAAGAACCATACCACCTCCGCCTCCATAAGGAGTATCGTCAACCTGTGAATGCTTATTTCCGGCATACTCACGGAAGTTTACTGTGTTCAGTGAGACAATTCCTTTTTCAGCTGCTTTACCTAATATGCTGGAATGAAATACCCCATCAAACATTTCCGGAAACAGCGTGAGAACATCAATCTTCATATTATAGCAATCCTTCCATCAGATGAACCCGGACCACCCTAGACTCTTTATCCACATCCAGTACGACCTCAGGAATGGACGGTAAAAGAATTTCTTTGCCTTTTGGAGTCTTTACTACCCAAACATCGTTGGCACCCGGTGTTAAAATTTCCGTAATAATCCCCAGCTCTTCAGCGGGTTCATCATCTGTCATGACACGACAGCCGATGATTTCATGGAAATAATATTCGTTCTCCGGAAGTTTTTCTTGAAGCTCTTCACTAATCTTTAAAAGACTTTTTTTGTATTTCTCAGCCTCATTGATCCCGCTGATCTCCATAAACTTAATAATATACATATTTTTATGAAGACGGGAAGTCTCAACTGTGACGGGAACAGGTTTACCGCCATTGGGTGGCACGATAAACAGCTGACTTTTTTTCGCAAAACGCTGTTCCGCAAAATCCGTATGGGATACAACCTTAACTTCGCCGCGTATACCGTGTGTGTTCACGATTTCCCCTACAGTATATAACTTCTCAGACATGTTCTCCTCCTGCAACTTATTTATAAGCTGAAAGCATTTTTAAAAAACCAGATTTCTTCAGCATGTACGAAAAAGGGCTAGGACATGCATCCTAACCCCCTTTCGTATATCATTAAGAAAAACTCAAAAAAAAGGACTTGGTCGTCCTTTGGAAAGAACGACTATAGAGAAGAAAGACCGCATTGGCGACTTACAGTTAACTCTTCCCATATTAGAACGAAGAGCCTTTATAGCCTTCATTCGAATATGTTAAGAAATGATGTCCACGGTCACCCGTTTATCCATCTTAACTGCCGCTGATGTTACGACCGTGCGCAATGATTTGGCGATACGCCCCTGTTTGCCTATGACCTTCCCGACATCGTCAGGATGCACGTACAGTTCATACACAATCAGATGCTCCTTCTCCACTGTCTTCACAGTCACATCTTCTGGATGATCCACTAAAGCCTTAGCAATAACAAGAACTAATTCTTCCATAGATTACCCTCGCGATCAGTCTTTTTTCTGATGCTTAAGCTCATGAAACTTCTTCATAACGCCCGCTTTGCTCAGCAAGTTGCGAACAGTATCGGATGCTTGCGCACCGTTTTGAAGCCAGTTGAGCGCTTTTTCTTCATCAATTTTAACTTCAGCCGGTTGAGCAACCGGATTATAATAACCGATTTCCTCGATAAAACGGCCATCACGCGGGGAACGGGAATCCGAAACTACCACGCGATAGAAAGGGGCTTTATGAGCACCCATACGTTTCAGACGAATACGTACTGCCATTACAAAATTCACCTCCTTCAAAGAATGTCCTGCTTTATGTCCGAATGAAACCTTAACGGAAAGGGAATTTCATACCTTTGCCGGTTAACCCCTTCAGTTGCTTCAGAGCCTTGTTCTTGCCCTTCGGTCCCATCATGTCGGAGAACTGCTTCATTACTCGCCGCATTTCATCAAACTGTTTGATCAAACGGTTTACCTCAGGAAGCGTGGTTCCACTGCCTGCTGCAATTCGCTTGCGTCGGCTAAGATTAATGATATCCGGCTGCTGCTTCTCTTTCATAGTCATGGAACGAACAATTGCCTCAATCCGATCCATCTGCTTTTCATCCACTTTGAGGTCTTTCGTCTGCTTCATATTGCCCATGCCCGGAATCATATCCATTAACTGATCCAGCGGACCAAGCTTCTTAACCTGCTCCATCTGCTCCAGGAAATCCTCAAACGTAAATTCAGCATTCCGCATTTTCCGTTCCATTTCCTTGGCTTTATCAGCATCGATATTCGACTGGGCTTTCTCAATCAAAGAGAGCATATCGCCCATGCCGAGAATCCGGGATGCCATCCGCTCAGGATGAAAAGGCTCCAAAGCATCGATCTTCTCGCCGAGCGCCGCGAACTTGATCGGGCATCCGGTGACCGCTTTAACAGACAACGCCGCACCGCCTCGGGTGTCGCCATCAAGTTTGGTCAATACAACACCGGTCAGCTCCAGCTGTTTATTGAAGCTGTCCGCCACATTGACAGCATCCTGACCTGTCATTGCATCCACGACAAGCAAAACCTCTTCCGGATTTACAGCACTGTGAATCTGCTTCAGTTCTTCCATCAGCTCTTCATCAACATGAAGACGTCCGGCTGTATCGATAATGACATAATCTTGACCATGATCCTTGGCATGCTGCAAGCCTTGTTTCGCAATTTCAACCGGGCTTGTTTGGTCCCCAAGCGAGAAAACAGGAACCTTGATCTGTTCACCCAGAACCTCCAGTTGCTTGATCGCTGCCGGGCGATAAATATCACAAGCTACAAGCAGCGGACGACTGTTCTGCTTCAGCAAAAGCTTGGCAAGCTTTCCGGAGGTCGTGGTCTTACCGGCACCTTGAAGACCTGCCATCATAATAACAGTAGGAGGCTTGTTGCTCTTCGCAAGCTTCGCCTGACTTCCGCCCATCAGCTCTGTCAGTTCCTTGTTGACGATGTCGATGATCACCATGCCCGGCGTAAAGCTTTCCATAACTTCCTTGCCAATTGCTTTTTCTTTGACCTTGGCTACAAATTCCTTTACTACTTTGAAGTTGACGTCGGCCTCAAGAAGTGCCAGACGAACTTCGCGCATGGCTTGAGTAACATCCTCTTCGGACACTTTACCTTTACCGCGAAGCTTGCTGAACACATTCTGCAGCCTGCTGGTCAACCCTTCAAATGCCATATTCGCAACCTCCGTCCTATTATTAATCCTTTAACATAAGTTGATCTACCATATCTATCATCATTCTCTTGTCCTGCTCATTCAGAACAATATCATTAAGCATATTTCTTAGCTTACTGAGCTCATGAATACGCTCTTCATACTTCTCCAGAAGCCCAAGCTTCTCTTCATAAGCTTCCAATACCTGCTCTGCACGTTTAATATGCTCGTACACAGCTTGACGGCTGATTTCGAATTCACTCGCAATTTCCCCCAAGGAGAAATCTTCATGAAAATAATGCTTTAAAAACGTCTGCTGCTTCTCTGTTAGCAATCGTTCATAAAAATCAAACAGCAGATTAATCCGGTTCGTCTTCTCGAGTCGATTGCCCTGACTCACTCAAAAGCACCCCCCTCGTCAAGGGAAAACACTTTACAGTTCACTTAACGAACATTATCATACAAAAAACATAGAAGGATGTCAAGCATTTCTCCTTGTCATCCTTCTCTTTTAATTCTTTGTTTCATTTTGGATTATTACTGAATCGGCAGAATATAGAAGAGCACTGCGAAAAAGTGAAGCACACTGCCTGCGAGCACGAACAAATGCCAGATTGCATGATGGAAAGGAAAACCTCGCCACACATAAAAAATCGTGCCGATCGTATATAACAGCCCTCCGCCAACCAACAAGTTTATACCTTGGGGCGCCACTACCGCTGTCAATGGGTTCCACGCAATGACGATCAACCATCCCATTGCAATGTAAAATACCGTGGACATAAACAGAAACCTTTTGACAAAGAACACTTTGAATATACATCCAAGCAATGCGATGCCCCAGATTACCCCGAACAAGCTCCATCCAAGAGGTCCACGAATAGCTACCAGTAAAAACGGTGTATAGGTTCCGGCAATAAACAAATATATGGAAGAATGATCGAGGAACTCGAAAACATCCTTCGCTTTCCCCTCCTTAAAGCTGTGAACCAATGTGGAATTCAGGTATAAAAGTACCATGGTTGTTCCGTAAATCGTAAAGCTCACCACGTGCCAGACGGTTCCTTCCAAACTGGAAAATACGATTAGCAGCACCAGAGCAGCTATACTGAGCACGGCACCGATACCATGAGTAATTGCGTTGGCTATTTCCTCCCTGCGGGGATAGGTATGAGTATTCGCCACAACTAACTTCCTTTCGTTCTAATCTTTAACTTTCATTATAAGCGCTGTGCTGTTCTCATTCAAATCCAACGGAGTAAGTGAAAGTTCAGATTGATTCCCCAATAATTTAATTTTCTCGATCCCTCCATCTATCCAATCTATTAATCTATTAATTACATATAATATCGCAAGATGTAAAAGGAGGAAGACCTTGGATTCATCCATTATACTAGACTAGTTCATAAAGAGAGGAGACATCTACAATGTGTTTTTTATCTTTTGGATGTTGCCGTTTAGCAGCCAAAGTCAAAAAATTAATTCGAGAAGTGGATCTTCTTCGCAGACAGACCGAAACATTGACCGATCGAGTTGAATCGATTGACAATCAGGTTTTGACCGGACAGACGATCGTTCCTGCCCTTATCGATTATTTCGGAAATCGGACAATTCAAAAGGTTCAGGTCAGTACGACGTTTGTTACCCTGGAAGGCATCGTCATCGCAACGGCTGAGGATGGCGTCCAGATTCGCGAACAATCCGGAAATCTCGTATTGATTCCGTTCTCAAAAATAACTGCAGCTCATTAGTATTTTGACAACTTATTAAAAAGGGGGTATCTAATATGCGCTATGTTGATTGGCTTCAGGGCTTGATTGGATCAGAGGTAGAAATAATGATATCAGATGATGTTGTTGTCGGAACGCTGACAGACATTTATGAAGGAATGATCATTCTAAAAGTCCCTCTTATCATTGACGGACCTCCCAGCGATACAGCGACGATCCCGTTGCACTCGGTTGAGTTCATTCGTATCGTCTCATCGTAGTCAATATATGTGTTACTGTGTATTTTAAAAAGAGGACCTGCTCGGCAGGTCCTCTTTCCTTTAAACCATATTGGCGTTAAACGGTCTCTTCCCCGTTCTCTTCTTCCTTGATCAGTCCGGCAAATAATGCGTGCACAAATTGTTCGGAATCAAAGGTTTGCAAATCCCCCATTTTCTCACCTAGACCGACCAATTTCACAGGAAGGTTCAGCTCCTGGCGGATCGCTACAACTATACCACCTTTAGCCGTACCGTCCAGTTTCGTCAGCACAAGACCAGTAACTCCGCTTTTTTCGCCAAACAGCTTCGCCTGGCTCAATGCGTTTTGGCCTGTTGTCGCATCAAGTACCATCAGCACTTCGTGCGGCGCACTCGGAATTTCGCGCTGGATAACACGATAAATTTTATTCAGCTCTTCCATCAGATTCGTCTTGTTTTGGAGGCGACCGGCTGTATCACACAGGAGAACATCGACATTACGCTGTTTTGCCGCTTGTACAGCGTCAAACATGACAGCTGCAGGATCGGAACCCGGCTGCTGTTTAACAACATCAACCCCGACACGCTCTCCCCATACTTCAAGCTGCTCAATCGCTCCGGCGCGGAACGTGTCGCCAGCAGCAAGTAGCACTTTTTTTCCTTCCTGCTTGAAACGGTGTGCGAGCTTTCCGATCGTTGTTGTCTTGCCGACCCCGTTAACACCGACAAATAAAATAACCGTGATCCCGTCCGGATTCATCTGGAGCTCATTGTTGTTATCTCCTCTAAGCAGCCCCATCAATTTCTCGGACAAGATGGGCTGAAGATCGGACGCTTCTTCAATACGGCGTTTTTTCACTTCGTCACGCAGTTCGTCCATCAGATTCATCACTGTGTTTACACCGACATCAGCACCGATCAATATCTCTTCGAGTTCTTCGTAAAACTCTTCATCGATCTTTTTGCGACGGATCATCAGATCCGAAACCTTTTCTACAAAACCTTTACGGGTCTTCTCCAGACCATCGCGAAATTGTTTTGTTACACTTTCCGTTTTGCTTGAAATGCTCTCTTTAAGTTTCTTAAAAAAGCTCATATGCTTCCTCCGTGTCATTGTATTCTTTAAGCGATTTCCGCTTCCTCGTTCTCAAGCTTGACCGAAACGAGCTTCGAGACTCCACCTTCTTCCATCGTTACGCCGTATAGTACGTCAGCCTCTTCCATCGTACCTTTCCGGTGCGTTACAACGATAAACTGGGTTTGCTCCGAGAACTCTCGTAAATACTGCGCAAACCGGACAACGTTTGCTTCATCCAGAGCTGCTTCAACTTCATCCAGTACACAGAACGGTACCGGCTTAACCTGAAGTATCGCAAATAACAACGCCATTGCAGTCAGCGCCCTTTCTCCACCGGAGAGAAGCTGAAGATTCTGAAGCTTCTTTCCCGGAGGTTGGGCCACGATGTCAATACCTGTCTCAAGAAGACGATCCGGATCTATCAGAATCAAATCCGCGCGTCCTCCGCCGAAAAGCTTCGTAAACACCATCCCGAACTCTTTTCGGATCGCATCAAAGGTTACCTTAAAACGCTTGGACATTTCTTCATCCATCTCTTTGATTACCTGATACAGTGTTGTTTTCGCCTCGACCAGATCAGCCTTCTGCTCGCTAAGGAATTGATAACGTTCGTTAACACGCTCGTATTCCTCAATCGCGCCCAGATTGACATCGCCCAGAGCAGTTATGCTGCGCTTCAATTCACGCACTTCATGCTGTACAGCCGGCACATCCTCAGGCACAGGATAGCGCTGCTTCGCCAGCTCATAACTTAACTCATAATCCTCGCTCAATTTTTTCAATATGTTCTCCAGCTCAACATCGAGCCGGTTTACACTGATTTCCGTTTGACGGAGCTGTTCCTCAACCGATCTCAGCTGGGTCCTCTGCTCCTTCGTCTCACTTTCAGCGAGCTCCAGCTTTTGGCTCAGCTGGGTTCTTGATGCCCGCTTAAACTCAAGCTGCTGAGCGGCTTCATCCTTCTTCAATTTGAAATGATTCAGATTTTCGATCTGTTTCACACTTTCGGCTGCATTCTGCTCCAATTCCGCTACAACGGAATTAAGCATCGTCTGGCTTTGCCCCTGTTCTTTTTCGTGATTGCCCACATCTGTTTTAAGTCTCTTCAGCTGTTCCTCAAGTGAAAAAGTTTCCTGATCCAACTTGCCCTCCTGAACCTTGAGAGCTGTCAACCGTGTCTGGAGCTCGTCCTTTGCAGATTCATTCGCTTTACGTGCGAACTCTGCAGCTTGAATAGCCTGATGCGTTGCCTTTTCTTCATCCTCTAACTCAGCCAACACCTGCTGGGCACGCGCGCGGCTCTCCTGAATCTCCTTGGCTTCCTGCTGATAGCTTGTCTTTTCCTGACCGGCAAGCTCAGCTTGCTCCATAACATGACGAAGCTCATGCTCCAGCTGCTTTTGATCACTTGCCGCTTGCTGCTCTTCCATTCGTTTATCATCGCCAGCTTTTCTCAGCTTATCCAGCTTGTCTGATGAGCCCGCCATTTGTTCTCTAACCTGCTTAATTCCTTGCTGAAGCTTTATGATCTGCGCTTCCGTTGCAGAGATTTCCTGATCAAGCTGCTCCAACTGGCGTTTGCGTCCCAGAAGGTTGTTGCTCTTCTTGTGGTGACTTCCACCTGTCATCGATCCGCCTGCATTGACCACGTCGCCTTCTAAAGTGACAACTCGGTAGCGGTATTGGAGCCGAGCTGCAATTTTGTTGGCCTGCTCCAGTGTTTCAGCAATAACGACATGACCGAGCAGGTTACCGACAATGCTTGCGTACTTGGGATCATATTGCACAAGCTCTGAACCGAAGCCGACGAATCCGGCTTCTCCTTCCGTCATCGAGCGATCTGAAGCTGAAACGTGACGTGGACGAATAACGTCCAGCGGCAGGAAAGTCGCACGTCCCAGTTGACGCTGTTTGAGGAAAGAGATCGCTTGCCGGGAGACGGCTTCATTATCCATGACCACATGCTGCATCGAAGCGCCAAGCGCTGTTTCCATTGCCAATTCCAGTTTTTCCGGCACATGGATAAGCTCAGCAACAGCACCATGAACCCCGTTCAAGACGGATTTGCGAGACGCTTTTAGCACTTCTCTAACACCTAGCATAAAACCGTCAAAATCATCCTGCATTTCTTTCATTGTATCCCGGCGAGAAATTTGTGCTTCACGTTTCTGTTCCCACTTGCGCAGTGCTCCCTGACTCTCTTCCAGCAGCTTCTGAAGTGAATTGTACCGCTCGCTCTCCGTAATATATTCATTGCGCAATTCAGCAATTTCCTTGCCGAACCGTTTCAGATTACGGTTGATCTGCTCTTTGCGTTTGAGCAGCTCCTCTTTTTGGCTTTCCCACTTTCCAGATTCCTCTTCAGCGCGATTCATCCGGCGCTCAAGCGCCTCCTGCTGCTGGTCTGCGTAACGAATTTCATTTCTCGCCTGAGCCATCCGGTTCATCAGCTCAAGCAGATTTCCTTTCAAGCTCTCTTCCTTCTGTTGGCTGATTCCACCGGTAACGCCTTCCAGCTTCGCTTCCTCTGCAGAAAGTTGATCTCTAAGCTCACCCAGCTCTTTATGCAAGGCGTCAAGCTTGTCCTTCAATGCGGCCAACTCTTCCTGCCGCTCTTTCAAACGGATGTCTCCCGTTTCTACGTTTTGGGATAACTGATCGCGAGTTCGTTCCAAGTTGCGACGACGCTCTTTCAGAACCTCACCATAACCTTCGTTTTTTTCAAACGACTCACTATATTGCAGCAGCTGATTCTGAACAAGTTCAATTTCCTCTTCCAGCTGCCGTAAGGCCAGGCGATCGCTCTCCAGCTTGGCATCATGTGCGGACACGACTGCTGAAAGTGCCAGCTGCTCTTCCTGCAGCTGCTCCAGCTTGGCATTCGCTTCGCTCCATGCACTATGTATCTGTTCAATCTGATACACATACAGTGATATTTCCTGACACTTCAACTGCTCCTTAAGCTCTTTATAACGTATCGCCTTCTCAGATTGCTCCTTCAACGGTCCAATCTGATCCTCAAGCTCCGTTACAAGATCGTGAATACGAAGCAGGTTCTGCTCTGTCTCATCCAGCTTACGAACAGATTCTCGCTTACGGGACTTGTATTTCACAATGCCCGAAGCCTCCTCGAAGATCCCCCGGCGATCTTCAGAACGAGTACTTAAAATCTCTTCAATCCGGCCTTGTCCGATAATGGAATAAGCTTCTTTACCGATGCCAGTATCCATAAACAATTCAGTTATATCTTTCAGTCGGCATGACTGTCTGTTAATCAAATATTCACTTTCACCATTGCGGTGTACACGACGTGTAACAGTCACTTCATTGAAATCAAGCGGGAGTGCATGGTCTTCATTATCTAATGTCAACGATACTTCGCCATAGTTCACAGCCTTGCGAGCATCACTTCCGGCAAAAATAATATCCTCCATCTTGCCCCCGCGAAGTGACTTCGCACTTTGCTCACCCAGTACCCAGCGGATGCCGTCAGAAATATTACTCTTGCCGCTTCCATTAGGGCCGACGACCGCGGTAATTCCCCGGACAAACTCCATTTCCGTTTTATCGGCAAACGATTTGAAACCCGTTAACTCTATTCGTTTCAAATACATATATCTCAAATCACCTCTACGTTATTGTACCATATCGTTTATCCTTAAGAATCCAGCCATCCCTCAATATAGAAGGCATTCATTCGATCCGGTTTTGGTCAACTTTTAAAAGGGATAGACAACGAAAAAGAGCAAAAAACAGTCGTGAACTCGGCTTTCCGGTTGTCCTCTTGACTGATCTTTGCTCTTTGTTTGTCCTCACTTTTGGCAAAGCTTAAGCGTTAGCGCGTTTCAGCTGCTCTAGGGCTACCGCCGCTGCTTGCTGCTCGGCCTCTTTCTTGGATCGGCCACTGCCGCGTCCAAGACATTCGCTTCCCATATATACCTCAGAGACAAACTCGCGTTCATGCGCAGGCCCACGTTCTTCAACGATACGATATTCCAGCGTACCCATACCGTGATGCTGTGTCAGTTCTTGAAGCTCGGTCTTATAATCGCTCATATGAGGCCGGCCGTTAACTGTGACGGATCGGAAAACATGATCACTCAAAAATAAACGAACTGCCTCCAACCCTTGATCAAGATATAGCGCCCCCACAAACGATTCGAACACGTCAGCTAGAAGGGCCGGGCGGGTTCGTCCGCCCGTCATTTCTTCTCCCTTGCCTAAGAGCACATAACGGCCAAAGTCCAGTCTTTCTGCAAATTTAACCAATGATGGCTCGCAAACAATGGCGGCCCGAAGTTTTGTCAATTCCCCTTCTGGACGATCCGGGTAAAGATTGTATAAGAACTCACTGACTGTAAGCTCCAGTACAGCATCACCCAAAAATTCCAGTCGTTCGTTATCTTGACTCTGGCTAAAACGATGTTCGTTGACATATGAGGCGTGGGTAAAGGCCTGCTTCAGCAGCATTCCGTTACGAAACTTGATTTGAAGTTTATGCTGTAACTGCTTCAGATCTCCACTCAACATACTGTCCCCTTACTCGGCGTATTTTTTCAGAATAATGGTAGCATTATGGCCACCAAATCCAAATGAATTGGACATAGTAACGTTCAACTCGGCTTGTCTAGGTTGATTCGGCACATAATCAAGATCGCATTCCGGGTCCTGATCCTCAAGATTGATCGTCGGAGGAATCGTCTGATTATTAATACTTAATGCACAAATGACGGCTTCCACACCGCCAGCAGCACCGAGCAAATGACCCGTCATCGATTTTGTGGAGCTCACCGCAACTTTATATGCATGATCTCCTAACGCCATCTTGACAGCCTTGGTTTCCGAACGGTCACCAACAGGCGTTGATGTTCCATGTGCATTAATATAATCAACCTCTTCCGGTGCAATCCCCGCATCCCGAATCGCCATCTTCATGCAGCGTGCTGCACCATCCGGATCAGGCTCGGTAATGTGATAGGCGTCAGCGCTCAATCCATAGCCGATCACTTCAGCGTAAATCTTGGCTCCACGCTTTTTTGCATGCTCCAAAGATTCCAGTATCAAAATACCGGCGCCTTCACCCATTACAAAACCATCACGTCCGGTATCGAACGGTCGGCTTGCCTTCTCAGGCTCATCATTACGAGTTGACATTGCCCGCATCGCACAGAAGCCGGCCATGCCTGTCGGACGAATGGTAGCCTCAGCACCACCACACACCATAACGTCGGCATCTCCGCGCTGAATCAGGCGGAAAGAGTCGCCAATAGAATGGCTGCCGGTCGCACAAGCGGTTACCTGCGTCGTATTCGGCCCTTTAGCACCCAGATTGATCGACATTTGGCCAGAAGCCATATTAGCAATCATCATCGGGATAAAAAACGGACTCACACGTTTAGGACCCTTTTCCAGCAATATATTGTGCTGGTCTTCCCATGTTCCTAAACCGCCGATACCGGAGCCGATCGATACGCCGACACGTTCGGCGTCAGCGTTCTCACCGATTTTAATCCCGCTGTCTTCTAAAGCTTTACTGCCAGCTGCAACCGCAAACTGGACAAACCGGTCCATCTTGCGGGCTTCTTTGCGTTCCATATAATCTTCCGGATTAAAATCCTTCACCGATGCGGCAATTTTTGTTGGATAGTCACTGACATCAAAGGCCTCAATATGTGAAACCCCGGATTTACCATTCATCAGACTGTTCCAAAACGTTTCGAGATCTTGACCTATAGAGGTCATGACACCCATTCCTGTTACAACAACTCTTTGTTTCAAACAGACTCACCTCTATATGGACTACCCCTTGTCTTCCCATCTGCTATAGGAGGTTCAGAGCAGCGATAATCTTTCGCAGATTCAAGGTTTTTGAAGTTCACTTTCATGAAATGAGGAGAAGTCCCGCCTTACAACAAGAACGGGACTTATCGCTATGACTTAGGTATGAGATTGTATGTAATTAACAACTTCACCTACGGTCGTAATTTTCTCCGCATCTTCATCAGAGATTTCCATATCAAACTCATCTTCCAATTCCATTACCAATTCCACTACATCGAGAGAATCAGCCCCAAGGTCATCTTTGAAAGATGCTTCTAATGTTACGTCGGCTTCGTCAGCCCCCAGGCGGTCAACGACGATGCGTTTCACGCGATCCAAAATATCGGACATCCGGCTCACCTCCTCTTGGTAATTATACGAGAAATAATTTCAAATTACCATAGAAGGCAATTTGAAATCACTCTTTATGTTTTGAAGGCTTATTTTTCATTGAAAGAAGCCATTCTTACATATACATTCCGCCGTCTACATGCAAGGTCTGACCTGTCATATAACCAGCTTTGGCAGAAGCCAGGAAAGCAACAACATCAGCGATTTCTTCCGGCTTTCCAAGACGTGCAAGCGGGATATCTCCCAGAAGCTTGTCACGCATGTCATCAGGAAGCTCACGGGTCATGTCTGTATCGATAAAACCAGGCGCAACCGCGTTTACTGTAATACCGCGCGAAGCGAGTTCGCGGGCAGCAGCTTTCGTCAGACCGATCACTCCTGCTTTTGCAGCTACATAGTTAGCCTGTCCAGCATTGCCAAGCGCCCCAACAACAGATGAAATATTAATGATGCGCCCGTAACGCTGCTTCATCATCGGACGACTTACGGCTTTGAGACAGTTAAACACGCCCTTCAGATTCGTTTCGATCACTTGATCAAACTCTTCTTCTTTCATCCGCATGATTAAATTATCTCTAGTAATCCCCGCATTATTCACAAGGATATCAATTCTTCCCCATTTATCCATAATTTGCTTGACAAGAGCATCTGCTTCAGCACTGTTCCCAACGTTGGCCTTCAAAGCAATCGCCTCTACGCCTTTGGAACGAAGCTCAGAGACGACCTCATTGGCGGCAGCCTCATTGCCGGAATAGTTCACAGCAACATCTGCGCCCATATCCGCCAGTGCCAGTGCAATGCTGCGTCCGATACCGCGGGAAGCACCTGTAACAAGAGCGGTCTGTCCTTTTAAAGCTTCAATCATAAATGTACCTCCTTTCCACGAGTATACAAAAAACTTATCCTTCAGCTCGTCAAAGAATCGAACTTAGAGAGATTCGAACTCTTCAATACTGCTTAGACTGTTGATATTTACCAGTTTCACATTCTTGTCAATTTTCTTAATTAATCCGGTAAGAACTTTGCCAGGCCCGATCTCTATAAAGGTATCTACACCTTGGCTAATCATCCACTCCACACTGTCATGCCATAATACTGGCGAATAAACCTGCTCCACGAGCAGCTTCCGGATCACTTCCACATCGCTTACAGGACGTGCTGTCACATTGGCTACAACGGATACAGCCGGAGCAGACATTTTGACATCCGTTAATTTTTCTGCAAGCCGATCCGCTGCTTTTCTCATCAATGATGAGTGAAACGGACCGCTAACTTCAAGCGGTATCGCCCGCTTTCCGCCAATTTCCTTCACCCGTTCTGATGCGGCGGCGACACCTTCAGCGGAGCCGGAAATGACAATCTGGCCAGGACAGTTCATGTTTGCAAGTTCAACCGGTGTTCCTTCTGCGGATATACCGCGGCACAGATTGTTTAACGCCTCACGATCAGCTCCCAGAACGGCAGCCATAGCACCTTGACCATTAGGCACTGCTTGCTCCATATATTCCCCGCGTGCCCGAACAATCACCGCTGCCTCTTCTAAAGATAAAACCCCCGCAGCTACCAATGCGCAGTACTCACCCAGACTGTGACCTGCCACATAATCAGGAGTAATCCCTTTATCGCGAAAGGCTTCCAGATAAGCTACACTTGCAGCAAGAAGCGCAGGTTGTGTGTTATACGTTTGCTTCAGCTCCTGTTCAGGACCTTCAAACATGATGGAGCTGAGTGAAAGTCCGAGGCCTTTGTCGGCAGATTCAATAACGGCCCGAGAAGAAGGTATCTTTTCAAATACATCCTTGGCCATACCAACCGACTGTGCTCCCTGACCAGGAAATACAAATGCTATTTTGCCCAAATATAAGGCTCCTTTCAGCTATATATTTTAAAGGATGATTACCATTTAAGAACTGCAGCTCCCCAAGTCAGTCCCCCGCCAAATCCGACCATGACAACCGTGTCGCCTTCCTTCAGACGTCCCTCTTCACTAGCCTCTACCAAAGCCAGCGGAACGGAAGCTGCCGAAGTGTTGGCGTACTTATCAACGTTGATCATCACTTTTTCATCCGGAAGACTCAAGCGCTCCTTGGCGGATTGAATAATTCTCACATTCGCTTGATGGGGAATAAATAAGTCAATATCCTCTTTTGTTATACCTGCTTTTCCCAAAACGGTTTCGGTTGCAGAGCTCATTACCCGAACAGCGAATTTAAACACTTCACGTCCGTTCATATAAATAAAATGTTTCTTGCCTTCCACCGTATCGACTGAAGCTGGCATGCGGGAACCGCCTGCTTCAAGATATAAGTGTGCGCCTCCTGAGCCTTCTGCTCCGAGGTCGAAGGACTGGAACCCACGCCCTTGCGGCACTTCTCCGAGAATGACAGCCCCTGCTCCATCACCAAACAAAACGCAGGTGTTACGGTCTGTATAATCCGTAATACGAGACAGACAATCTGCGCCAATGACAAGAGCGTTGTTATACATTCCTGTCTTCAAAAAATTTGTTGCTGTCGCAAGCCCATAAACGAAGCCTGAACAGGCGGCTGACAAGTCAAAAGCGGCCGCTTTTTTCGCTCCAAGTCGATCCTGAAGCAGACAAGCCGTGGAAGGGAAGAACATATCAGGGGTTACGGTAGCCACAATGATCAGATCCAGATCCTGACCCGACATTCCAGCAGACTCCAATGCTCTTACGGCAGCCTCATAAGCCAGATCCGAAGTCGCCTGATCCTTCGAAGCAATGTGGCGCTCCTTGATACCTGTACGGGAAACGATCCACTCATCAGTCGTTTCTACCATTTTTTCCAAATCACTATTTGTTAAAATATTTTCCGGAACATATTTACCTGTTCCAATAATGCCAACCGGACGTAAATTGTTATACATGATCTCACTCACTTCCCGCTAATTTCGTTTGAGATGCTCTCAACCAAACGATTTTGCATAGCTATACGGGCTTGGCGAACCGCATTTTTAATCGCATTACCGTCTGCCGAGCCGTGGCTCTTGACTACAAGGCCGCTCAATCCAAGGAGAGGCGCTCCTCCATGCTCCTTGTAATCCATAATCGACTTCAACCCTCTTAACTGCGGCATCATCATAGCTGCCGCTAATTTGGTCTTGAGTGACTGGCTGAACTGTTCCTTTAACAGTGAAAACAGCGTGCCAGCGGTCCCTTCTATTGATTTCAGGAGTATGTTTCCTGCAAAACCGTCGCAAACCAAAACGTCACAAACACCGTTCATAACGTCGCGCGCCTCAACGTTGCCAACAAAATGAATCGGCAGCTGCTCAAGCAGCGGATATGCATGCTTGGTAAGCTCATTGCCCTTGCCCGGTTCTGTCCCAACATTCAGTAAGCCAACACGCGGCTTGGACACACCGTGAACCTTTTCACGATACAAGCTCCCCATCAATGCATACTGCTGCAAATGTTCCGGTTTGGCATCCATATTCGCCCCCAAATCTAGTGCCAGCACACCCTTCCCATCCAGTGTAGGAATCATAGGTGCCAGCGCAGGACGCTCAATTCCCTTCATCCGTCCTACAATAAGCAAACCGGTTGTCATCAGTGCACCGGTATTCCCTGCCGAAATCATGGCATCCGCCTCACCTTCACGGACCATTCTTCCGGCAACAACCATGGAAGCATCCTTTTTCCGGCGTACCGCTTTAACCGGCTCATCCTCGGGCTCTATGATCTCACTGGCATGACGAACGATCAGGTTCGAAGGCCGCTCCTTCAGGAGCGGCTCAATTTTCCCTTGATCGCCGACAAGAACAATTTCAGTATCCTTCCATTCCCGGGCCGCAGCTTCTGCTCCTTCCACTGTGCTTTGCGGAGCATTGTCACCACCCATGGCATCTATGGCGATTTTCATGTTGTAGCCTCCTTTGATTGACTGACATTAATCTCCTGTCGACCGATATACGGTGAAATTGCCCTGGAACACCATTTCATCACCGACATAAGTGAACACTTCAACTTTAGCCTTACCCTTCTGTACTGCATTGGAACGCACATAAGCTTTGGCGATACACTTCTCTCCAAGCCGAACCTGCCTTATGAAACGAATGTCCGCTGAAGAGGTTAAGGCAATTTCATCATTGATTACTGCAACCGCCAAAGAGTTAGCCTGAGCAAAAACATAATGCCCTCTCGCAATCAGCGTCTTACTAAATACATGCTCTTCGCGAATCTCAAAAATCGATATACCGCTCTTGTCCAGCTGCAAATCCACCACATCACCGATGACTTCATCCAGTGACAATGAGCGAACTTGATCATACGTGTGCTCCGCCATCTGCTTCATCCGCTCTCGAAGCTCAGGAATACCAAGCTCCATCCGATCCAGGCGAATCGTCTGTATACTGACTTTCAGCTCACGCGTTAGCTCACGATCTGTGACAAAAGGATTATCATCTATCAGCTGGATCAGTCTCTGGTGACGATCTTTTTTGGATAGACGTTCGATGATGATACAACTCCCTCTGCCGCTAGGGCGCCATTCTTTTAATGTATGTAAATATTAAACCTTAATATTAGAACCTGGTACTAATCTGTAGTATAAATCATGTTTGTACAAAAAGAAAGTCATGCAAACAAAAAAATAGCACCTCACCAGAGATGAAGTACTACTTGTTCATAACTATTGTTTGATAATCTCTCTTGCCTTGTAAGTTCCGCACACTCGGCATACGCGGTGAGCAAGTTTCATTTCCCCGCACTGCTCGCATTTCACCATGCCTGGTACGGCCAGTTTAAAATGAGTGCGACGCTTATCACGACGTGTCTTAGACGTTCTACGTTGAGGTACTGCCATGTTCCCACCTCCTTATCAGTTCAACCCGCTTTCACGGGGTGTCATATCCATCATCATTTAAAAAAGTCCTTCAGCGCGGCCAGCCTCGGGTCGATTACTTCGGTGTTGCAATCGCAAGAAGTCTCGTTCAGATCTTTACCACAAATCGGGCAAAGTCCCTTGCAATCCTCGCTGCACACCGGGGCTAGCGGCAGATAGAGCACCAATGCTTCTTCCACATACGGAACGAGATCTAAGCTCTCGCCTTTCACGTATATGATATCTTCATCTTCATCCTGAACCATGTCAGGGTTCTCTACCGGCTGGAATACTTCATGAAAGGGGATGTTCAGCTGTTCGGTGACCGGCTTAAGACAGCGAGAGCATTTCACCTCAAGCTGACCTTGTAAGTGTCCACGAACGATGACCGAGCCAGCGACGGTCGGAGTCGCCTTAAGCTCCACCTCAAGCGGTGTTACGGCGATGATATCCTTCCGGCCTTTAACGGCATGGCTAACATCCACAGTTTGATGGAATTGTAACGGTTGATCGCTGGTTGTCAATTTTCGAAATTGAATAAGCATTTCCATCACTCCAAACAAACAAAGATTATTATACCGATCTATAGAGACTTTTGTCAACAGCCTATCCTTTAAGCTTGCAAATGGCACTGTTGCATCAATGAGGCCAAGTATCTTCCGTTATTCTTTCGAAAGCCGCCAGTATTTATGATATATTTTTAGCACAAGGAGTTGGTTGAAGTGAAAACGGTTGGAATTATCGTAGAATACAATCCACTGCATAACGGTCATGTGCTTCATTATAATCGATCTAAACAAATTACGGGTGCCGATGCCGTAGTAGCGGTTATGAGCGGTCCATTTCTACAACGCGGAGAACCCGCGATCGTAAATAAACGGGCCCGGACAGAAATGGCTCTGCGAATGGGCGTTGACCTTGTTATTGAGCTGCCTGTAACCTATGCGGTCCAGCCTGCTGAATGGTTCGCTTACGGCGCTTGCACCCTTCTAAATGCCACCGGGGTCGTGGACAGCCTTTCTTTCGGCTCTGAAAGCGGGACACTCGATAACCTTCTGCCGGTAGCAGAAAAACTGGTTAAGGAGAGCGACGAGCTGAGAAAAGAAATCGCAAGACAAATGTCAACGGGAAGCAGTTTTCCTTCCGCATACGCTGCTGCTGCCGCGGCTGTAACCGGAGCCTCGGAATCATCCATACAAGCTTTAAACAAGCTCTTAGCTAAGCCCAACAATTCGCTGGGGCTTCATTATCTGATAGCACTTAAGCGGCTTGGCAGTCCAATCGTTCCCTATACAATCCCGCGGGAGAGTGCACAATATCACGATGCAGAACCTGCCGCTTCGACCATTGCAAGCGCCACGGGTGTCCGCAAGCTGATCTCAGAGCACGGACTCGAAAGTTCCGCGCCGTATGTCCCGGATTACACACTCGACATTCTTCGCCGAGAATTCGAGGAAGGCCGCGGACCTATAAATTGGGAAAATTTCCGTCAACCGATGTTTCATGCTCTTTTAACACAAGATGTCACTCAGTTGCAGCTGTTCAATGAAGTGACCGAAGGGTTGGAGCATCGAATTCAGCGTCTGCTTCCGCAGCTTGCAGAGCCGAGCATAGAAGCGCTGCTGGACAGCATAAAGACCAAACGATATACAAGAACCAAACTGCAGCGAATGCTTCTACATATATTGCTTCAGAACAAGAAATCGGATATGACACGAAAGCAGCTGGAAGAAGGACCGGGATATATCCGCGTGCTCGGATTCAGAGAATCAGGACGTGCTCTGCTCAGAACAATGAAGAAGTCCGCTTCCCTTCCAGTCATCACCAGACCGTCTACCTTCGATCATCCCTTCCTTGAACGGGATCTCAAGGCGGCAGCTGTTTATGCTAACGCATACGCCAATCCAGCCATTCCCGCGATATTCAGCGATTATCTCCTGCCTCCTATCACTCTTTAGGAGGCAGGTTGTTCATGTGCTGGATCGCATCCTGGAGCTTGTCGACCGGGATCAGTTTCATTGCGGTACCGATGCTGTCCGCTTTGGCTTTGGCTTCATCATAATTTTTGCTCGGCACAAAGAACAGCTCTGCTCCTTCCTGGTGAGCGGCGACAATTTTATGCTTCACTCCTCCAATCGGGCCTACGGTCCCCTCCTTATTGATCGTTCCGGTTCCTGCCACCCGATACCCCTTGGTTAAATCTCCTGGAGTGAGCTGATTATAGATTTCGAGCGAAAACATTAAACCAGCTGAAGGTCCGCCTATATTCGTATCGGCAAAGGTGATACGTGCATCCGGGTTTTCAGGTTCGATCTTCTGCATTGTAGCAATCATTACGCCTAGCCCTGGCCGCTCAGCCCCCGTTTCATCATCTTTGATCGACACCAGTTTGACTTGTTCTGTTACTAAGTGACCTGCCCGCTCCAGCTTCACCTCTACCGACTCGCCAACATTTTTCTCCGACATCAGCTCCGCCAACTCTTCGTTATCTGAAGCTTTCTTTCCATCTACGGACAGCAGCTTGTCACCAGGGTGGAAATAATCCTTGTTTACAGAAGTTTCAGGAACCGAAATGATGAACATATAATCCGGGACAATGCGGTAATCAATGCCAGCAGCATTATAAGCAGCCTCCATCGCCAGAGACTGGGAAGAATTCATATAAAAAACCTGGGTAGCCGCATACTCCTCCTTGCTTTGCTCGCCCAGCTTCTCTTCTTTCTTTACGACCTCCGCATTTGAATTAAACGCAGACATAAATAACAATGCCATATTTGCATAGCTCGCCGATACCGTTGTCAGCATAAAAGTCCCCTCTTCAACAGGATCACCTTTTTCAACAGTAATCATCGGCTTTACATTCTCGGCACTTCCTGGCTGATAAATCAGGTAAGGTGTCGGCATGTATACAACAACATACAGTAGAACTCCCATAATCACAAGGTATAAAAGTACTTTTAATCCACTTGCTTTAACGGTTCTTTTCATGATTTCCCCTTCCCTCTGGCATGTCACTTGCCATTTGCAACAGCTGCAAATGGTCTGATGGTTGTCTTCTCTGCATAAAGTGGTACTAGCCATGTTTACGCAGAGAGGAGAATCGTTATGAATAAAGGTCATGTCGTCAACCGATCTTCCAGCTTATGGACTACCATTGTTCTTGGAGCTGCAGCTTTCCTGCTGGTATTGGCTGTCGTCAGCGCGCCTGAATCTGCTTTCCAAGCCTCTCTCCAGGCTTTAAAGCTGTGGTGGAATATCGTATTCCCAGCCCTTCTGCCTTTCCTTGTCCTTATAGAAATCATTATTGCCTATGGCTGGGCTCACGGTGTCGGCATCCTCCTAAATCCCTTTATGCGAAAAGTTTTTAAAATATCAGGCAGTGGCGGCACCGTTCTCATTACCGGAATGATTGCCGGCTTCCCTGCAGGCGCGCAAATTTCCACAAGCCTGATCAAACAAGGAGAACTTGGTGTCAAAGAAGCCGGAAAATTGGCCGCGCTGTCTCATTTTTGCAACCCGATGACGATCCTGGTCGTGGTTGGCGTCGGATTACTGCACCAGCCTGCTGCTGGATATTTCCTGCTGATCGTTCACTGGATTGCCGGCTGGCTTGCAGCATGGTCATTCTCATTCAAACAACCAAGGCTAGGCAGCGCCGAAACCGGACACTCTGTAGCGACAAAAAAATATATAAAACAAACAAAAAGCGCTTCATTACTGCTTCGTGCGGCAAATGCGGCTTCCAAGGCACGAGTACGGGATGGACGCAGCTTCGGCAAGCTGCTTGGCGATTCCGTCACACGTTCTGTCCAGACGCTCATGATGACCGGCGGTTTTATTATGATCTTTGCGGTCATTGTTAAAGTGTTGTCCACTTATCTGTTTCCGTATGCGTCTTCTTACGTTGCAGGCGTGCTGGAGATCCATATTGGGACACAAACCATCAGTGAAAGCACATTTCACTCCACTTCCATCCAGCTGGCCCTTCTGTCGGCTGTGCTGGCATGGAGCGGCATCAGCGGGCATCTTCAAAGCATGTCCGTTCTGCCAGCAGACAGTATAAAATGGACGGTATTCGTTGGGAAAAGACTGCTGCATACGGTTTATGCTTTCAGCTTAGCGCTCATCTTCTGGAAGCCTGCGGCCTTGATCAGTTCGGCCGTGCATCCTGCATTCAGTACAACACCGCAGCAAACTGCTCAACATGAGCACGTCTTAAGTTTATGGAGCAATTTATATAGCGTACTGAAATGGCAAATGATCACTTTTTTTATGTTCATATGCCTGCTTGTGATCGCCTCACGGATTATTTCCCGGCTCTCTCGCTAATTTTTTGACGGAGTGCGATATCAACTTCTGGGCACACCAAATCCGTCGTGTCCCCGTTAAAATGAGCTATTTCCTTGACAAGACTTGAGCTGAGATAAGAATATTTCGGATTTGTCATCATGAATATCGTTTCCGCATCAGGGTTCAGCTTATGGTTTGTGGATGCAAGCTGAAGCTCGTATTCAAAATCAGTAATTGACCGTATTCCCCTCACGATCACTTGAGCATCTTTTTCCCGAACATAATTGGCCAGCAAGTCCCGAAAGCTGTCTATCTCCACGTTCGGCAGATGCGCTGTGACACGTCTGAGCAAGTCTTTGCGCTCTTCTACCGTAAACAGCGGGTTCTTGCTCAAGTTGTTAAGGACGGCCACGATCAGATGGTCAAATTGTTTTGATGCTCTTGTAATAATATCCATATGTCCCATCGTTACAGGGTCAAAGCTGCCTGGATAAACGGCTACACGGTATGTACTGTTCTTCGGTTGTGTTTTCATTGATGTTATTCCTCCTCGCCGGGCTTCTCCGACTTGCTTTCATATTGTTCAAATTCATAAATCGATACGGCGGTTTCACCGTATTCGGCTGTCCGTAAATGCCGAAAGCCGCTTACATGTTCGGAATACGAATAGCTTGACTCATATTCCAGCACTAATAAGGCACCTTTGCGAAGAAGCCCCCGCGATGCCATCTCTATCATAAGTATATTTCCGTTTTTTATCCGGTACGGAGGGTCCAAAAACACAAGGTCAAAGTTATAGTTTCTCTTTTCCAATACTTTAATGGCCCTTCCCGCATCATTACGATATATTTCAGCATTGGATTCAAAGCCTGTCAACTTCAGGTTAGCTTTGATGGTATCGATACTTCTTGACTCGATATCGATAAACACAGCCCGCTCCATCCCCCGGCTCAGCGCCTCTATTCCAAGTCCGCCTGTACCAGCGAACAGGTCCAGAACGTTGCCCCCTTCAAAATACGGACCAATCATGCTGAAAATCGCTTCCTTCACTTTATCCGTCGTCGGACGGGTGCCCATGCCAGCCACGCTTTTCAGCGGCCTGCCCTTGGCACTTCCCGCTACTACTCTCACTACCGATCTCACCCGTTCCATCTCTAAATGTTGAAAAATGCCACTCGAAAAGACATTTTATGAGATAATGGTAACACAATCACCCCTCATATGAAAAATGAATCATATCCACCTTCAATATTTTTCAAAGAACAGGTATATTTGCGCCTGTGAAGGGCATCCTTGAAATATCGACATCAATGAATGTCGTAGACAACCGCGGAGAAGACTTACGTTTCCCCATAAGCTCTTCGTCCGGTTTCTCCTCTCCCATGATGGGCGTCCCGAAGGGGCGCCCGGATAAAAGCCCTTGTAGCAAGAAGTTGCTACAAGGGCTTTTATCTTTTTATAAACTTCAAGGAAAACATATTTCTGATTTCTCTGTTCCCATTGATTACATTTAGTAATATAATTAAAAAAATAACGATAATCATTAATTTTTTAATGTTATATGTAATAACCCAATACAGAGAAGGTGATGAGGATAATGAATCCAGATGTTTTAAAACAAATAAAAATGAGATCAAATAAAATTATGACATTCATGAATCTGATCATAGGAGGAACGATTGTTTTCATTGTTGCTGCAATAGGACTACTTATTTGGGCTAGTTTTGTACCCCAAGAGTCATTTCAAGCTGAGAAAGGTGTAGCGCATTGGTTATTAAGCGTAAAGATATCGGATCATCTTTCCTTCAGTTCTATAGTTCCTTTCAGCATTCTTCAACCACTAAGTACAGATCGGTTTCAGGCCAAAACAGCCTTTATTACATTCCTTTTGTCTCGAATGCTTATCTTCATGCCTGTATTTTTATATGGTTTAAAGCAAATAAAGAATATACTTCTTTCTATCACGGATACGCATACCCCTTTTGCAGTACAAAATGCAACTCGGTTTAGAAATCTTTCTTATGCAGTTATTGGATATTCCCTTCTCGGAAATCTAATTTTGAATTTATCAATCATTATTTTTGTAACAAATATCTTTAGCATTCAATTAACGAACATTAGTTTAACAGGACTTATGATCGGTTTATTGCTGATGATCGTTTCGCATATTTTCCGTTATGGAGCCTATCTCCAAGAAGAATATGATTCAACACTGTAAGGATGTGAATGACTATGGCAATTATAATACGTTTAGACCGAGTATTAGCAGATCGAAAAATGAAATTGAATGACCTGGCTAAAATAGCAGGTATTTCTAATGTCAACCTTTCTAACTTAAAAACAGGAAAAGTAAAGGCCATTCGCTTTTCAACGCTTGAAGTTATCTGCAAAACTTTAGAGTGTCAGCCAGGTGATCTATTAGAATATATTCCAGAGGAATAAAATTTGAAATTAATGAGAGTAACAACTCTGAAAAAAGTTATAGATTTTGGCCAAACAAAAACTAGCGGTCGCTTCCCAGTCAATACTGAGAAGCGACCACTTCAAGGTAGATCTTGACCGTGTTAAGGTAGGGTTTCATTGCTTCGATGATCATTCACATTAGTTATACAACTTACATCGCTTATACTTAGATAAATGCGCGTAAGATAATAACCAACAGAATGAACAATACCAAGACAATACCTATAGTCGAACCAAATCCAAATCCACAACCTCCAGCTAATCCACTCATATTGATCCCTCCCTTTCTTGAACATACTACATGCTATTCTCTAGTCTTCAAAAATGAACTAGGCTTGTGCCTTTGATGATCAGATTGATAAATCAGCCTATCAGCTTTAAAAGCTAATATTCCATAATTTCATAAACAAAAAAAGCGTTCGATATACACCGGACGCTCCTATCCCTGAATTTATTGTATTAACCCAGTCGCTACATTTCCCCCGGCGATTTCTCATCAGATGTATTGGAACGTCTGCGCCGGTCGATAAGCCCCTCTTCTCCGTGTTCCCGATACTTTCGCATCCACACTTTCAGCCGACCGATATCTGTTATGTCCAGGGCCCTGGCAACTTCTCTCTTTGTCATTCCTTCCAGCCTCATGGCGACTGCCTTCTTTTTCGTCTCCAGACTGTAGTAACGAAAAATCTGTCCCTTGTTCGCCAATCATATCACCTCTTTCATTTTATATCGGCTTATTCATACGGTTTTTCAATATTGACTGCCTTGAAATTATAGACGGTTTCCATTAGACTGTGCCTGAAGAAGATAGCGGATATCCTAAATGTGAACATGCGATGCTTCAAGCCTATGTGACATTTACATTAATGGAGGACAAGAATGGGAAATTTTATTGGATTTCTTTTGATGTGGAGAATTTTGGGAAATCCGGTCGTAGCTATACTGATCATACTTCTAATCGTTTATTTGCTCGACCGTCGCTTTGTTGGACTGTTTCCGAGCTTTACCCACCCTTTCAAACGCATGCGCAGCATCTCCAAACTTCGTACAACGATTGCCAACAGTCCAAGTGACGTATCCTCACGCCATGAGCTTGCAAGACTGCTTACCGAACGCCGCAAATACAAGGAAGCTCAAGAGCTGCTTGAGTCCATTCGTACCAGCTCAGAGCATTCCGCAGAATATTGGGATGATCTTGGCACTTGTCTGTTGCATACAGGGAACATTCCACAAGGAGAAAAATACATTTTAAAAGCTCTAGAGCTCAATCCCAGAGTGAAATACGGACGACCTTATTTAAGATTAGCGAAGGCGTATAAAGAGAGTGATCGTGAAAAAGCCATCGCCTATGTCCAGCAATATCAAGCTGATCATTCCTCTTCCAGCGAAGCTTTTTATCTGCTTGGCTCGGTGTATAAAGACCTTGGAAGAATCGATGAAGCCAAACAGGCCTTTAAGGAGTCTGTTGATATTTACAAATCACTGCCAAAATATAAAAAACGTCAGGAGCGCAAGTGGGCGATTCGAAGCCTTCTAAAAAGCAGCTTCTAGATCGGAAGGACTGACGATCTTTCGAAATTGTTCGAGAAGGTGGCAACCGAGAATAAAAGCAAAAAAAGGCGGCGCAAGGATCACATCCTTAAGCACGCCTTTTCTTCATTTAATACGTTACCCTACTTTAATACAAAGGCCTATATCCAAGATGGGAGAGCTGCTCTGCAATAACGCGATGTCCTTTCGTGCTTGGATGAACACCATCTATTGAGAGCATTTCTTGCTCCCGCCCCTTAAATCGGGAATATACATCTGCTGTTCGAAAATAGCCCCCGAAGTCCAAGCCTATCAAAAAGCGATTGAATCGAATAACATATTCATCCGCTTCCCTCCAGGAAGGGTATGGATTATATAACCCCACCGCTCGAATCATATATGGCCGTCTGCTGTCCATCTTCAGTTGCCGGATGACGCCGAGACTACCGGACATATTTTGCTCACACCGAATGATCGCCTGATCCAGCTTCCCCCTATCCGGACGACCTCCTGACGAACGTACGGCACGAATCAGATCATTGCCTCCAATAGAAATTGTAATGATATTCGCTTCTCGTATACAACTGCGAAACAACGAATCTCTCCTCACCCGTTCATACAGCGCTTCCGACGTTAAACCATTGATCCCCAGATTGTGATAGCTTACAGTCTGCTGAAGTTGTTTCTCTGCCATCCGTTTATATAATGGCACAAAACCGCTGCCGGGCATCGCGCCAATCCCGAAGGTCAGGGAGTCACCGACAGCGGTGTAATGATACACCACCCTGCTCACCTCCACCTGCTTATGTTAAATATCATATGATGGAGCTGCTATAACCGAAACGGGGATATATCTCGCTTATAACCACAAAATGCTTGGCAAAGCCGTATAGGGTGGAGGTTCCCGAAGGTTACATTGTTACATCTTGATGCTTTTCATCTTGATGCTTTTCATCGGTATGCGTTTTGCGGTTGGTAAACGGCCACCAGTTTGCATTGCCGAACATTTTTACCATCACAGGTACAAAGAATGGCAGAAACACGAGTGCATAAAGCAGAAGACCGGTAAGTACAACCGTTGCAATCTGCATCATCGACAGCACGCCGGATGGATACATCGCCGCAAATGTACCACCAAGAATCAAGACAGCTGATAAAATAACAGTCCCCATATTCCTCATGGCATGAAGTATCGCTTCCTGCACATTCTTCCATTTGTTCTCGTTAAATCGGTCCATTAGAAAAATACTATAATCAACACCAAGTGCCATCAGCATGACAAACCCGAAGAATGGAGTTGCCCAGCTAACGCCTGAATATCCTAACAGATCGACAAAAACAAATTCCGTTACTCCCATGGATACATAGTACGTAATGATCAATGAAAATAAGAGATAGATCGGCATTATAATAGAGCGCAGCAGAACGATCAGAATGAGTGAGATACCTGTTAGCATCAAGAGCACTGTCCGGTTATAATCCTCATCTGAAATCTTTTTCAAATCAGCAAATGTACTGGTTACCCCACTGATTTCCTGTTCAGCATTCTCAAGTTTGGTTCCTTTGACTGCACGATCTACCGCATCATTTATATCCTTTACACTGTCCAAAGTATCGGCAGCGTACGGATTCCCTTCGAAAACAACATCGATAGTCATTATTTTCCGGTCTGTTGATAAATAATTGTCAAAAGCCCGCTGCATATCCTTATGATCCAACACTTCTTGCGGAATAAAAAATCCGCTTAACTCTTTATCCTGCACGGCTTGGATTTGCGTCAGATAATCCTGAGCGGTATCCAGTCCTCCGCTAATTTGAGCTAGACCGCGAACGCTTTGATCCAACCCATCGGTCAGTTGGCCGAGCTGATCTGACAACTGACTGAAGCCCTTCTCGATTTGCTCCTGTCCACCTTGCAGCTGCTCCATACCAGATTGAATCGAGGGAATGTTACTGACGATCTGGCCTTGACCAATGGCTGCTTGATCCAGCCCTTTCTGCAGCTCGCTTATTCCTGAGATCAATTGATCGAAGCCTTGGGCAAGTGCCTGTTGACCCGATACCGCAGCGGCAAAGCCTTCATTCGCTTTATTCAAACCGTCCGCTGCCTGTTTCGTCTGCTGCTGTATTTGCATAAGCCCCGCAGCCAGCTGGGACGCCCCCTTGCCAGCTTCACTAACCGTTCCGCGGATCGTTAAGTAGTCTGCATCCTGAAGAAGCTCTGGTCTGGATGCTTCAAGGCGCTGGAAGGATGTCTCCAATCCGCCCAAAGCTGTTGCAGCGCCGTCAAGCTGGCCTTGAATCTCTGCCATCGCGGTGCTTAAAGCAGATATTCCTTTCGCGGCCTGCTGGTAACCATTGAGCAGCTCATTGCTTGCAGCGGCGAGCTGCTGGGCGCTCTCTTTTGCGGTCCGTAAGCCTTGCTTCAGTTCGCCCGCTCCGACAGAGCCGCTCTGTATACCAGCTTGTATTTGGCCCAGCGCGTCCCCAAGTTCTCCAATCCCCTGATGGAGTTCAGCAGTACCCTGGGTCAGCTTGCTGCTGCTGTCAGCAGCCTCCCTAAGCTCAGGTTCATTTTGACTTAATTTTTGGCTCGCTTCAGACAATCCTTTTTGGATTTCAGACAAACCATCCGTCGTCTGATCCAGACCTTGATTCAAAGTTCCGACCTGCTCGGAGATGTGGAAATCCTTGATTTCATCCCCAGTTGGACGAGACAAGCTTCGTACGGAGTCCACACCGTTTACCTTTAAAAGCTCGCGGGATATTTTTTCCGTCAAAGCGATATATTCGCCGGTATCCATCCGGTCATCATTTTTAATGACGACGGTCGCCGGCATAGATTGGCCTGCGCCAAATCCTGCTTCGATCAGATTAAAACCTTTCACGGATTCATAGTCTTCGCTTATTTCTTCCATGCTGTTAAACGACAGATGTCCATTATACGTTAGCAAAAACGGGGCGCAGATCACGGCAACAATGAGCAGCGCTGCCCATGGGCGCTTTAATGAAAACTTACCAGCATAGCCCCATACTTTACTCTCCTTATGCTCCAGCGAGCCTTTGGAAGGCCAGAACAGCTTGTTGCCCAGCACCAACATAAAAAAAGGTACCAACGTAAACAGTGCCGCGAGCATAACGGCAATACCAACAGCTACGGCTACTGCGGACTGGTAAAGTATAAACTGTGATAACCCGATGGACACAAAGCCGATGAAAACAGCAAGGCCGGAGAAAAACACCGTTTTACCCGCTGTACGATAGGTTTCTATAATTGCTGAAGCTGTGTTTTCTTGCCGCATCAATTCTTCCTTGTATCGGCTGATCAACAAAATGCAATAGTCTGTCCCAATCCCAAACATGACTGCAACCATGAAAATTTGTGTAAAGGTTGATATCGGAAAATCAACCGTATCTACAAGGATAGCTACAATGCCCTGGGATACTAAATAACTAATACCAACCGTCAGCAGCGGAACAAACGGGGCAACGAAAGAACGGAACACGGCAAATAAAATGACAAGGATAAATATGACCGTGATGTATTCCGTCTTTTTAAGTCCGTCTTCCGACCCCTGGATCGTATCCTCTGTAATCAACGCATCGCCGGTAAGATAATATTCCACACCGATATCGCCAAGTGTTGTATGAATTTTCGTTCTCAGTTCTTTGGTCGTCATTATATCGTTGTTAGATGAAATAGCGATCATGATCGTTTTTCCGTCTTCGGATATCATCTTGTCTTCAAGAGCCGGTTCATCGAATGGATTCATAATCGAATGAATACCTAATGCATCCTTCTCTGCTTTCAAGTCACTGACAGCCTTTTGAACCTGATTTTTTCCTTGTTCACCCAAGCCGTCTGGATCATGAAAAACCATAACTGACGGGATCAGATTCCCTCCACCTTTGTCCGCATTCATCTCCTTCAAAAAATCGGCTGCCCGAGTTGAAGAATATCCTTCCGGAACATTCAGCTGTCCCTTCTCCCGAACCAATTCCCCCATGGATGGAGCAGTGAATAACAGCACAAAAACAGCAGCCAGCCATAATACAACAACAGCCCATCTGGCTTTGAGTATCGTCTTCATTCTTTTGCTCCCCTTTCATAATCCTGCATCAAATTCGCTAGTTTTTCATACAGTGTTATAAAAAGATCCACTTCGTCCTCATCAAAATGAGTCAAATATGATGATACGATCGACTGTACCTGAAGCTCGGTCTGCTCATATACACTTCGACCTTCTTCTGTAAGTGTTAAATAGACTACTCTGCGATCAGTGCTATCCCGTGTTCTTTCGACCAAATTCCGTTCCGCCAGTCTGTTAATAATGGATGTAATCGAGCTTTTACCAACAAATAAAAAATCCGCCAAAAAAGTGGATGTGCATCGTTCAAAATGATGGATCAAGCCCAACACTTGATACTGTTCCCGTGTCAACTCTACACCAATGACTTCACGGATATCTGCAAGAATACGCCTGTTCACTGTCATGTCCGCGTTAAGGTAACGCTTGATCCAGTTTTCCGTATGCTTTAAATCGATGCTGTTCACCTCCCGTCCCATTTAGTTCAATGTTGAAACTATTTTATGATCAAACTATATTCAATTATGAATTCATTGTCAATTTTTACTGTAGGAAAATACAAAAAAACCGACCTTTTAGTAAAAATGGAGGTTAAGACCAACCATCTACAAAAGGAACGGTTTCTTCAGCATTCAGTATGGCATATTTTATGGATCAGCTTTCCTTGTGAGCGAAAACATCCCCACTAGTTTTCTTGCTCTTCTGCTTCATAAACGCAGCGAAAACGCTCGATTCCAGGGGACGTCTCCCCAAGACTGTATATCTCAAAGCCAATGCTGCGGAAAAAATCTACGCTTTCTTCGTCTGTCTCTGCAATGACACGTGCAGGTTCTTGCTGCACCATCAGCTCGACGATCATCCCTCTGCCATAATCCTTGCCTCGATTTTCCGGTGTTACCGCGATATGCTTAATCCATAGCTCATCAGCAACTTTATCAAATCCAATGATACCGACAAGCACCCCCTCTTCTTCATACCCGTACAGTTTCAATCCGTCAGGCTTTCGGTATGCTTCCACCGCCTGATCCAGATGCTCCGGATCGGGGAAAACGGAATAAGCAATGAGCTTCTTAACCTCCAGATCCTCTAAGCGAGAGGATATGTCTTTCATCATTGTTCAGCCCCATTTCAAAATAATCTCTAAAACTTTAATACAAGTCCTGTGCAGTGATACCGAGCTTTCTGAGCAATACAGATGCCTGGATTTTCTCCTCATCCGTCAGGCCGCTTACTGCACAAGCAATCTTCTCCTTATGTATGGGGAAAATCCGTTCGAACATCTCCTTGCCTTCCTTCGTCAATTCAGCGTAAATAACCCGCCGATCCTCTGCAGAAGCCCTTCTGACCAGCAAATTCTTTTTTTGCAGCTTGTCCACCACGTACGTAATATTTCCGCTGGAAATAAGAACCTTCTCGCCGATCTTTTGCAATGGCTGAGGTCCTTTATGGTACAGTACATCCAACACGCCAAATTCTGTTGAATTTAGTCCGTGGCTTTGAATACTCCGATTGGAATGAGCCATAACGGAGTCGTAGGCTCTTGAAAGCACTACAAATAAATATAATGACAAATCTTCGTGTTCCAGATTATCTGACATGCTTTTTTTACCCTCCGAAATCAATTATCCCGAGTTATTGGCTGCTGGTTTTTTATCCATAACATCTACAGCTCCGTCACTTCGTCCAATGAATGCCTTATCTGCCATACCAATGAATAAACCATGCTCCACCACACCCGGAATCCTCTTCAAATGTTGCTGAAGCTGTTCTGGATAGTTTATTATACCAAAATTACAATCCACAATATAATTTCCATTATCTGTTACATATAAATCTCCGCTTTCATCCTTCCGCAGCTGCACGCTGCAGCCTAAACTTTCAATCGCGTCACAAGTCCATTCCTTTGCAAAAGGAACTATCTCGACAGGCAGCGGAAATGTCCCTAACGCCGAAACCGACTTGCTTTCATCGGCCACGATCAGAAGCTGATCGCTATGAAAGGCGGTGATTTTCTCCCGAAGCAGAGCACCTCCGCCTCCCTTGATCAGTCGAAGCTGTGAATCTAGTTCATCTGCTCCATCAATCGCAAGGTCCAATCTGCCGATTTGCTGAAACGGAGTTAATGTAATTCCATGCTCCAACGCCAATAATTCGGAAGCCTTGGACGTGGCTACTGCTTCAATGTTAAGCCCTTCCCTTACAAGTTCTCCAATTCGAACGATGGCCCAGTAAGCTGTAGAACCGGTACCGAGGCCGATCTTCATCCCATCTTGGATACTTTCCACTGCCTTTTCTGCGGCATTCTTCTTCATATCCATGGTGCTTTTCTCCTTTGGTCAGTCGTATTCACAACCGGCATCATGATCATGTTGAAACTAGATGCCGGTTATTACGCATATTGTTCCAACCGCTTCATATACAATTCCAAATTATCTGAGTCGAAGCATACGAAATCAATCTGCTCCAGGCGATTATCCTGATCTTCTCTAACATATTCGGTGACCGCTTTCAAAGCGACATCGCAAGCAGGTGATTTGGGATATCCATAAATACCGGTACTGATATTCGAAAACGCAATGCTGCGAGCACTCACTTCATTCGCCAGCTTCAAACTGCTTCGGTAACACTCCGCCAAAGTTTGTGCTTCCCTTCGTCCTCCACCTTCCCATATTGGACCGACAGTGTGTATAACGTGCTTCGCGTCCAGATTGCCTGCGGCCGTAATAACCGCATGACCTGGAGGACACCCCCCTTGGAGCTTACGAATTTCCTTGCACTGTTCCATAATTTCGGGACCGCCTGCCCGATGAATGGCACCGTCTACACCGCCGCCACCCAACAGACCGGAATTCGCCGCGTTTACGATAATATCACCCGTCCAAGCGGTAATATCACCCGATAAGACAGAGATCACTGTATTTCCGATCGTTATCGTTTTCACTTTCGCACAACTCCTTTCGCCCCTTTTTTTGTTTTCATTACCCTCTCAGAAGAGAGGTTAACCCCATCTATTCTGTTGCTCATCATATATAAGGGTATATTCAGCAAGAAGCACAGAAATGTTATGCAGCCTGCCGCCTTACATGATCTATTTTTTTATTCCGAAAAGCCGAATCATCTGCCATATCTTTTTTATCTCCACAACTGAATCAAGGCTAGAAGTAACATATGGAGCGGATAAAACGATCTCCATAACCAAGAAGGAACTCGAAACGATTCAATCCGCTTCCACAAAGTCGGACCGTATGCGATAAACATCGTCGGCAGCACACTCCATAGCTGCAAGTCCCATCCATTTAAAACGAGGAACAGCATATTCAGCATCAGATGCCACGGTACAAGCCACTGAGCTGGAGAATACCGGAATATTAAAATCAGCATTAAACCATACGCTCCATAGTCAAAAGGAAACATCTCCATGATCAAACTTGCGATAGTTATTATTCCGAAGGAGAGTATTTGTGAATCGGAATAATCCAGTAAGCGCAGTATAATCACACCAGCCAAAAGGGATACGACCACATTCAATCCGAGCGGATTGATCGCAAGCTGATAGGGAATTTGGGATAATAGAGCGATAAAACCTAGACGAAACATATATCGGCGTCTTGATGAAGTATGGATGTATCCCTGAACCAATGCGTATACATACAAGGGAAATGCGATACGTCCAATGATCCGCCAAACCTCCTGTCCAGAAAAAAAGACAAGACCGACATGATCAATCAGCATTGTTAGCATAGCCAGTAGCTGCACAACATCCCTCCAAGCTTACAAGCAAAAAATAAGAGCATGGTATGCTCAAAATCTTTATTCCATTATGAGTCGCTTGCCCCTTGTCTGCAAGGCCTCTTAAAAAGCGCCCGTTCCCAAAAAGGGCACAGGCGCATCAAATAAACTATTATAGAAGTTCTTTGCGAAGCCGCTCCGGAGATTTCTGGGACAATAATCCGAATGGAATGTCAAATACAGTTCGTGCTCCAGCTTCACCAGCTTGTCCGAGCTTATAAGCAGCACGTGCATATGCAACAAGCACACTTGCTGTAAACTCAGGGTTGCTATCCAGCTTCAGACCGAATTCGATAATCTGATTGCTGCTTTCCCCCGTTCGGCCGCTGCGCAGCACGGTGCCGCCATGAGGCATGCTTGCATGGTCACGTTTCAGTTCTTCTTCACTAATAAAGTTCACGACCGTATCATAGTCAGCAAAATAGTTCGGCATCTCTTTAATTTCGGTCTCAATCGCAGCTAGGTTTGCTCCTTCTTCAGCAACGATATAGCATTCCCGCAGGTGCTTCTCCCGGGTGCTCAGCTCTGGATTTTCACCGCTGCGTACCCGCTCAACGGCCGCCTCGCGAGGAATCGTATACTGCACTCCATTTTTCACTCCAGGGACACGGCGGATCGCATCAGAATGGCCTTGGCTCACACCCTTGCCCCAAAATGTATATTCATTTCCCTCTGGAAGAATAGCTTCTCCCAGCAATCTGTTCAAGGAGAACAATCCCGGGTCCCAACCTGTTGAGATGACGCTGATTTTATTGCCCTGGCGTGCGGCGGCGTCAACACTTTCATAATAAGAAGGTATTTTTGCGTGTGTATCAAAGCTATCTACCGTGTGAAACAAACCTGCCAATGCCGGTCCCTGTTCCGGCAAATCCTTGGCAGAGCCGCCACAAAGAATGAGTACATCAATCTGTTCTTTAAAGTTGTCAATCTCAGAAATATGTACTGCTGTTGCTTCCGAAGAAACACTTTCAGGATCACGTCTTGAAAACACGGCGATCAGCTCCATATCGCTGTTCTGCTTAATCGCTTTCTCTACTCCGCGACCCAGGTTTCCGTATCCAACAATCCCCACTCTTATCTTTTGTGTCATGTTACGCCTCCTGATATTTTGACTTTTCGTTATTGTAACAGGAGTTTCTTCATTTTTAAACAATTAATAGTATATTTAATACATTGTCAAGTGGCTGCCGTCTCTTGGTTCTCGGAATGATTCACTTGCTCGGGATGCCGTATCATCGATATACAGAATAAAGCAAGCAGCATACTGACAGCAGCGCTATAGAACAAAACAGAATACCCCAGCACATCAATGAGCTGACCCAGTAGCGGAGGTGAAGAAACAGCGGCCAGTGAAGATACTAAATAATACATACCCGTGCGTGTACCAATACTCTCTTCCGTTCCTGTGGAAACGATGAACGGGTAAGAGTTGATGTTAATGCATGCCCATAACAAGCCTCCGAGAGTCAAAAAAATGCGAAGGAACAGCAACGAATCGATAAATGGAATAGATACAAAGATGAGCAAAAGTCCTGTAACGCCGATTAGAATGACCCGCTTTTTTCCGAATTTCGCCCCAAGCCACCCGCTTGGGATCGCAAACAACACGAAAGCCAGTGAAAAGAAGGTCAGTGAAAACGATGCTTCTGCTTCTGTCAATCCCATTTCATTTTTACCATACAAAGTAAACAGCGTTTCAACACCTTGATAGGCAACAAACCAGAAGAAGATCGCCAGGAGCAAAAAGACCGTTGTCCGGTTCAACTGGCCCTTAAACGATACCTTTGCTTTGGCTTCGGTCTGTGCGGCATATCGTGGAGCATCCCGTTTCTCTTTAATAAAATGCATCAAAATAAACAATGAGATCAACGTAACACATGCTGCGGCAATAAACGGAAACGAAGGATGTGCTTTATACAATATGGAGCCCGCACCAAAGGCAAGAATGGAACCAAGCCCGCCCATAAAATTTATAATGCCGTTGGCCCGGGTCCTGTTTTTCTCAGCTGTAATATCGGGCATAAGAGCAACCGTTGGTGAGCGGTATAAGCTCATGGCAAGATTCATAAGAACCATGAACATCATTAAAGTTATAAAGCTTGTGTGAAATGGAATCATCGCTGTAAATAAGGCGCCGAGCGGCATTCCGATCATTAAAAAAGGCATTCTTCTTCCGAAGCGTGTATGAGTTCGGTCGCTGCGGCTGCCGATCCATGGCTGTAAGAACAGAGCAAAATAATTATCGATGGTCATAAAAAATCCGATCCATGCAACGCTCGAAATGTATCTCTCTAAGAAAAAGGGAACGAAAGCGTTATACAATGCCCAGGTTATACTTATACTGAAAAAACCGAATCCTAACAGCCATGTCTTTTTCACATATTCACACCCCTTCAGTGCGCAGCAGCTCGTTAAGCATATCCGGATAATCGGTAATAATGCCAGCTACTTTAGCAGCAATTAGACGCTTCATTTCCTCTGGTTCATTGACCGTCCAAGGGTGATATACGATCCCGCAAGCTCTGGCTTCCTCAACCCACTCAGGCAGTACGGCATATTTTAGAGCATGCAGTGCATCGGCACCTACAGATTGACCGTATTCCCAAGCCTTATACAACCCTTCTATATATAAAATGCCTGTGTGAATCTCAGGAGCAATGGATTTGCATTTTACGAGTGAATAATGATTAAAGCTGGAAATGACAATTTGTTTCTCCATTCCGAAAGATCGAATCGTTTCGATCACCTTTTCTTCCAAACCCGGATATTGCACAGCACCGATTTTCAATTCGATATTGACAATCGTCCCCCGGTCTTTAGTAAGCTCCAGCAATTCCTCCAGTGTAGGTATCCGTTCTCCACGGAATTCCTCACTGAACCAGGAACCTGCGTCAAGCTTCCGGATTTCTTCAAGCGTATAATCCTTGACCCATCCTTGCACACCCGTCGTCCGCTGAAGTGTTTCATCATGTATGAGGACCAATTTTCCATCCTTGGTCATCTGAACATCGGTTTCAATTCCTGTTGCTCCAAGCTCCAACGCCTTGCGGAATGCAGCCATCGTATTTTCCGGACATACTCCTGATGCTCCCCGGTGCGCAAAATTAATAATTTGTGACATATTATACCCCTCCTGATTTTTTATCGGTTTAACTTTTATCATAGCCTTCAATTGTTAAGGCTGTGTTTAGACTATACCTCTTTTATTCCACATTTTTTAGTCAATCCCTGTCATCATTCCTTATGAAAATTTTTAGAATCACACAAAAAGCCAGACGCATCTCTCCATGCATCTGGCTTCATTTCTTACCGTATATTTCACTTCACATTTTCATCAATATATGCCTTTATTTCTTCAAACGAAGGATATTCGAACTTCTGACCGTTAATAAAAACAGTCGGGGTCCCTTCAACCCCTTGCTTATCCGCAATATCCAGATCACGTTTGATATTCTTGATATATTTTTCAGATTTCAGATCTTCTTTAAATTGTTCAAGCGGCACTTCTGGCATTTCCTCCTCTACCAGATTGGTAATGAAGGAATAGGTCGCCCATTGCTTGCTAGGATCACCTTGACGCTCCGTCATCAGATCATGATACTTCCAGAAATAAGACTCATCCATTTGATACAACGTCTCTCCGGCCAATGCAGCCAGTACAGAGTCAGGAGCGAGAAATGCCATATCTACATAAACGAAATTGGCCTTTCCTGTGTCGACATACTCCGTTTTCACTTGAGGAAGTACATCTTCCGCCCATAATTTACAATAAGAGCATTTATAATCTGAAAAAAGAACAAATTGAACGGGCGCTGAAGGGTCTCCCAGCATCGGTTGATTGGCAACATCAAAGTCGTCAGGCACTTCTCCCGCTTGTACCTTTTGAAGATCAGGGTATTTCATCCCCTCTTCTTCGCCTGGTTGATTGCTTAAAATAAATAAAGTCGTTAATGCCGCAACAAAAAGCAGACTCAAAGCAATTCCGATAAAAAGCTTTTTACGCTGCGGGTTAACCGAATTGGATGTTTTTGGGCGTGAAGCGGACGGCTTGGACTGTCTTCGTTTACTCTCCCCCAAATTTCCCCCTCCTTTTTCTTAACTCTTTTTTAAAATTATAGACAAAATACTCAAAACATTCCAGGACAATGCTCACTGTATGTTAACAGAATAACGCATAAATTCGGGAAATCTATCATCTGAAAATAGACAAATTGTTGACAATATTCACTTGTTATATATATAATTGTCCAGACAACTATTATTTTCTTTGAAAAAACAAGTTGAAAACGGTGGGATGTTTTGTTGAAGAATTCTGAGACTAGTCCCTCAAGCGGATTTCAGTTAGGCTACACTTACCGCCGGGCGATGAATCTGTTAGCTAACAATTTAAAACCTTTTGCCATTACACCAGAGCAGTGGACTGTTCTGAATCAGATTGCAATCCATACAGGATTAAATCAGAAAGAGGTTGCAACGAGAGTCGGTAAAGATCAGCCGACTACAACGCGCATACTCGATTTACTAGTAAAAAAAGGCCTTATCCGGCGAGAAATTTCGCAACAGGACCGTAGAGCTTTTTTGCTCCATGTTACCGAAAAGGGAAAAAAGCTGATTGAATCAACTATTCCTATTGAGCAAGAGTGCGAACGTCTTATGACCGAAGGTATTGATCCGGAACAAATGAAATTGTTTTGGGCCATCATCTCGCAAATGAACGAAAATATTAAACGGTATAAGACTTAACTGAAGAATATATCCGCGAAATCATCCAATTCAAACACCAACCAATGATGGACCAACAAAATTTCAACACATTTGACTGGACAAGCTGTTCTTAACTTCTTATCCTCAAATCCTACCGGCATCACAATCTCACCTCCGTGAATGCCGGCCCCTTAACTGTTTTTCGTTCTATGGAAGCTTCTCTATTATTCCGTTCTTTCCCCACAAAACGAAAGCAGTCACAACAACAATTCTCAAATGTAATGTTTCAAAAGTCTGCCTCTTGAAAAGACATCACACAAATTGACTACAAAAAGGGAGGATGTAAATGATCAGATTTGAAAATGTCAGCAAGGTATACCCCGATGGCTTCCAGGCCGTAAAGGACCTTAATTTCGAAATTCAGGAAGGCGAGTTTCTTGTACTGATCGGACCGAGTGGCTGCGGCAAAACGACAACCATGAAAATGATCAACCGCCTTGAGCCCCATACAGCCGGGAGCATTACATTGCATGGACAGGATATCAAAAAAGCGAATCCTGTTGAGCTAAGACGAAGCATCGGGTATGTTATTCAGCAAACCGGGCTCTTCCCGCACTATACACTCGAGCAAAATGTTGGTCTTGTGCCTGATTTGAAAGGGTGGGATAAAGCCAAAAAAAAGCAGCGGGTGTACGAACTGCTTGATATGGTCGGCCTTGATCCCGAAATATACGCATCCCGTTATCCGAAAGAGCTATCAGGCGGACAGCAGCAGCGGGTAGGCGTTGCCCGCGCACTCGCGGCAGATCCAGAAGTCATCCTGATGGATGAACCGTTTGGAGCTCTGGACCCGATTACACGACAGCAGCTTCAGGATCAGCTGTTGCTGCTTCATCAGAAGCTCAAGAAAACCATCGTCTTCGTCACCCATGACATGGATGAGGCTCTGAAGATGGGTGACCGAATTGCCGTTATGAAATCTGGGACGATGCTGCAGCTTGATTCTCCAGAGAAGCTTCTAAGAGAACCTGCCCATGGCTTCGTTGAAGAATTTATCGGGAAAAAGCGTGTATATCAAAACCCGGCTTTCATCCCTGTAACCGAAGTGATGAAAACCAACGTAGCTACAGTACTGCCCAAACGTTCACCGCTCCGCGCGGTTACCAATATGCGCCAGCGTAAAACCGATACACTGCTGGTCGTGGATGAACACGACGTACTGCTTGGACTTGTGTCCGCCTACGACCTTCAATTTAATATCGATGCCGTATCGACGGTGGAAGAGATCATAACTCCGGTTCAAGTTACATTACCGGTAACTGCAACAGCTAAAGATGCACTAATCGCTGCTAAAGATGCCCCATTTGGTATCATTCCCGTGGTTGACAAGCACCAGCGGCTGAAAGGAATTGTAACTCGCGGAACATTGATCTCCACATTTGCAAGCCACTGGGCAGGAAAGGGTGATGAAGAATGACGCTCTCAATCTGGGAACAAATCGGACGCCAATTTTCTCTTCGCTGGGGGGAACTGCTGATTTCGACAGGAGAACATATCCAGCTCGTACTACTATCTATGCTTATTACAATTGCTGTCGGCATTCCTGCCGGGATTCTTGTTACTCGATTTAGCTCACTACGGATGTGGATCATTGGTGGAGCCAGCATACTGCAAACGATCCCGAGCCTTGCGCTTCTGGGCTTCATGATCCCGTTTCTTGGCATCGGGACGAAAACAGCAATAGCTGCGCTGTTCCTTTACTCCCTGCTCCCTATTATCCGCAACACATATACGGGCATTAAGGATGTGGACCCCGCCATCATCGAGGCTGCAAACGGCATGGGAATGACAGGCTCTCAAATTCTGTTCAGAGTTCAGCTTCCTTTAGCGATGTCAGTCATCATGGCCGGTATTCGTACAGCGACCGTAATTAATGTCGGTACGGCAACATTAGCTGCTTTTATCGGCGCCGGCGGACTGGGAGATTTTATTTTCCTCGGAATTACGCGTAATATTGACGCACTTATCATACTCGGTGCATTGCCTGCTGCCTTGCTGGCTCTTCTGTTTGATTATCTGCTCGGGCTTCTTGAACACTGGACGAAACCGCGCGGCCTGAAAATATAACAAGCGATGGAGGGAACAACCATGAAGCAAAAAAGCATACTGTTCACAGCCATAGTGCTTGTCATGTTACTGGTCCTTGGCGCCTGCAGTGTTCCTCAATCTACTCAGAGCAATTTAAGCGGCCCTGCCGATTTGACGATCGCCTCTAAAAACTTCACGGAGAACATTATTCTGGCCCATATGATGGCAGATCTCATTGAGGATCGCACAGGCTTGAAGGTGAAACGGACATTAAATCTCGGCGGCTCGAGTATAACATGGAAAGCACTTCTTAATAATGATGTGCAGTTATATCCGGACTATACAGGAACGATTGTGGCTAACTATTATCAAGAAGAAACGGGTACTGCAGAAGAAACGCTTCAGCGTACAAGAGAATTGATCAGCCAGGACGGACTTGAATTTCTAGAGCCGTTTGGTTTCAGTAACTCTTATGCTTTAGCCGTAACACCGGAAACAGCTCAAAAATATAACCTGAAAACCTTCAGCGATCTCGCAAAAGTGTCACATAAAATGGAGCTCGGGGCAGAATTTGACTTTCTCGATCGTCCGGATACGTATCCGGGTCTTCAAGAGCTTTACAATATGGATTTCAAACGTGCCAAAGGGATGGACCGAGGAATTAAATACCGTCTCATTGCACAGAATGATATCGATGTAGCCAGTGCCCTTACTACCGATGGACAAGTTAAAATGTATGACCTGGTTCTCCTCGAAGATGATAAACAGTTCTTTCCTCCTTATGACGCAGGAGCTGTTATTCGAAGCGATCTGTTAGAGAAACATCCGGAAGTTGGCAGCGCGATTAATGAACTCGCAGGTCAGATCAGCGAGCAAGACATGCAAGAAATGAACGCTCTTGTCGATGAAGGATATCGTGAGGATATCGTTGCTCGTGAATTTCTTATCAAGCGGGGACTGCTGGAAAAGTAAAACATTAAAAAACCTTGCCTATGACCAGGCAAGGTTTTTTTGATTAGGCTATACTTGTTCTTTATTCTTCAGGCTTTACAGCAAAAAAGGTTAACAACGCTCCAATCGCTGAAACTGAAGACAGGACAAGAAACAGTACCCAATGATTCGCACCAAGCAGAAGGGATATGACCGGCGGTCCCAAAGAAACTCCGATAAAACGCATACTGCTGTAAAGTGAAGTGATCGTTCCCCGCTGCTCCTTTTCAATACCTTCTGTCAATAAGGTATCCATACACGGAAGCACAAGGCCAATTCCTATACTGCCAAGCGTCATTAAGCTGATCACAAAATAAATTTGATCGTTAAAGCCTGCTATGGCAAGTGAGACAGTAAACAGTGTCATCCCCGTAAAACCGATCCATTTCATAGCCGCCTTATTATTTCCTATCATTTTCCCTGTCACAAATGAAGCTAGGCAAAGGGCTGCCAGAGGGATAGCCAGAACCAATCCTTTCAGCGTACCCTTTAATTGATACGTCGATTCAAGCACCTCTGATAAATAGAAAAGAACCCCGAAAAGCCCAAACATGGAAATACCGCCAATTACAAAGATAGCATAAAGCCATCGTCCTTTTTCATGAAGGACCGCTTTCGTCGTTTTTAAAAATTCACGAATCGACTGCTTGTTTTCTTTGTGCTTTGGCGGCTTTACAAGAAAAATAACGAGTATCAAGGAAATTACGCATAAAAAGGGGATTGCAATAAACGGAAGATACCAGATAAAGCTGCCTAAAAAGGCGCCCAGAATCGGACTGATCACTTTACCGAAAGTATTCGATGTTTCAATAATCCCCAAACTTTTGCTAACGTCTTCTTCTAGCTTGAACATGTCACCGACAAGTGGAATAACGATAGGAAAAGCGCCCGCCGCACCTATACCCTGAAGCAAACGACCAGCCAAAATCACGCTGTATGCTCCCATTCCATCCATCAGCCAAGCAGCAACTGCTGAAACCGCACCGCCTACAGCAGCGATGATCAAGCTAGGGATGATAATTTTTTTGCGCCCATAACGGTCGGAAAGATATCCGGCAATAGGAATAAGCAAAATGGCGACAACGGCGTAAACCGTAATCAACATGCTCACCATAAATGAGCTGATGCCTAACGCTTTGGATATTTGGGGTAATACAGGAATTAACATGGAATTTCCGAGCGTCATGATCAACGGTATGGATGCCAGGGCAACCAAATCCCGTTTTTTGGTTTCCATCAGAAGACCACCTTTTATCAGCTACATTACCTATATTGTGGGTTCATTTCCCGGTAATATGCATACCAAAAAGATGGTCTACAAACGATTAAACTTTAAACCCGGCCATTAGTTTCTGCAAACGACCTGACAGTTCATATAACGCCTCTACGCTGCTTGCAATTTCCTCCATGGAGGCCAGCTGTTCCTCTGCCGCAGCACTTACGCTTTGTGCGCCGCCAGCTGTGTTTTCAGTAATCTCTGTAATTCGATTCACAGATTTGACAAGTCCCTCAGCGCCATAATTCAGTTGTTCAGCAGCTGTGCTAACCCCAGCGATTTGGTCATCCAGCTCTCCGATCGACTGCTCGATGTTCTTGAAAGCATCTTCTGCTCCTTTAGCAACATCCATCCCTTCGATTACGGACGCAAGTCCATTCTCCATAACAAGTGTCAGTTCCATAATATCACGCTGAATTTGCTGTACGAATTGACTGATTTCCTCAGATGATGTTGACGTCTGTTCAGCCAGCTTCTTCACTTCTGAAGCTACGACAGAAAAGCCTCGTCCATGTTCACCCGCCCGTGCTGCTTCAATGGAAGCGTTAAGAGCAAGCAATCCTGTCTGTGCCGCTACATCCATAATCAAGTCGCCTATAGCGCCAATGTTTGCGGCCTTTTGTCCCAATGCTTTTACGGCCTCGGTGGACTGGGTGACAGCGCCGCTTATACTTTCCATCTGCTGCATCGTATGTATGATGGCCCGCTCGCCTTCTCCGGCCAAATCCGTTGTTTTACTGGATAACTCCGCAGTTGATTGTGCTGTATCTGCAATTTGCTGCATGCTTCCTGCCATTTCGAAAATAACAGCCGAAGTTGCTTCCGTATCCTGAAGCTGTTTTTCCACTCCGCCCGCCAGCTCCTCCATAATACCAGAAGTATGCTGTGTAGCCTGACGAATCTCCTCCGAGCTGGATTTAAGCATTCCCGTTGATTCTGCTACCTGAGTAGCAGCATCCTGAACCTGAAGTACAATTTCCCTGAAACCTTCGTTCAGCTTGTTATAGGCTTCCGCCACTTCGCCAATCTCGTCCTTCGTCCGAATGCTCACTTGCGTTACCAGATCGCCTCCGCCTTCAGCAATCTTCAAGAGCTGCTCACGCATCCGCTTAAGAGGGGAAATCGATCGAACGAGGAAAAAGCTCTGAATGATGTTATATACGACAACAGCTAGACCAACGACCAATATGGTCAGGTTTTGAATGGTAGCCTGTTTGTTGATTGAATCTTTTTGTTCTTGGATATCTTTGTTTTTTTCGTTTATAAATTGATCAATTTGAGGTTCAAAGGCTTTACGAAGCTCTCTCTCAAGCTGAAAAGCCTCTGCGTAATCGCTATAAGAATTCAGCTTTTTCTTACCAAAACCAGCCTTGACCAACAGATCGTCAATCGTGTTATGGTAAACTGCATATCCAGAAGAAATCTGTTTAAGCATCTCTACCTCTTCTGGGGACGAAGCTACCAGTTTTTTTGTTTCATCCAACAACTGAAGAAAAGCATCTTGTTTCTTTCTAAGCTCTTCTATAAAAACTTCATCTCCAGAGACCAAAAAACCCCGCTCATCATTTGCAATGCCGGAGAAATAGTGCTGCATGCTATTCAGATTGGATACGATTTTCTGATCTACCTCGATGATCGTTGTGAATTTTTTTTCCGTGGATGTCGAAGCAAAAAATGCACTTAAAATCATGGCTGTGATCACCGTGGACACAATAGTCGTGGTGATAACTAACTTCGTTTTAATTTTCATTTGTCACACCTAGCCTTTTATAAGTTTCCCTCCAAATATATATGTCGACATAAGGAGACGGGAAATGAATAGAGCATAAAATGCTCTTACGAAACTTATTTGTAAATGTGAGAATTTCATGAAAATTACACTCAATGTTTTCAATTACTAGGAAAAATTTGATGTTATATGAAAAATATACATGATCCTATGCTGCTATCTTTAAATAAAATAAAGCAGGTCACTTTTGAGTAAAATTGTGAAGTGACCTGCTTACTATTTTTTCTTAATATTTATATCTTAAGGAAGAAATCTGCTCTTTTCACCCAAATGATAAATATGCAGCTCGTGCATCGCGCGCGTACAAGCCGTGTAAAACAATTTACGCTCACTTTCCTTGCTATAGGTCTCATTTGAACCATTATAAATAATGACGGCATCAAATTCCACGCCTTTAGCCAGATACGCCGGTATTACAAGCGTTCCTTTTTCAAAAGCAGGTGTATTTTTGGTGATAAGTTTTACCGGAATTTCAGTTGACAGCTGTTTCTGAACACGCTTGCTCTCCTCTTCCGTCTTGCAAATAACTGCTACATAATGATATCCCTTTTCATGGAGACTGCGAATGTCGGATATGACCGAGCTTACCAGCTCAGCTTCTGTGTTTACCGAAATCACACACGGTTTTTCACCTTGGCGGTTAAACGGAACGATTGCCTCTCCTCCAGGAATCATTTTGCGGGTAAATTCAACAATTTCGAAAGTCGATCGATAGCTCCGCGTTAATTTGATCACTTCCGTTTCTTCTTCGCCATATAAGCTAACTAGGTTTTCCAAACTGCCCAGCGCCTCGCCATGTGCATAAATCGCCTGATTGAGATCGCCGAGAACGGTCATTTTTGCACGGGGAAACAGCCGTTTGAGAAACTCAAGCTGAAATGCTGAATAATCCTGTACCTCATCTACAATAACATGCCGAATCGATGTGTTCGTTCTAAAGCCTTGCAGCAGCTCTTTCAAATACAGAAACGGAGTGGCATCTTCATAATATAATTCCTTATTCTCGAGTTTCTGTATCGTTTGACTGCACACCTCGCTCCAGCTTTCAGGCAATGTTGATTCATTATTGGCAAGCCGTCTGAACAATCCTTCGTCTTCAAACAGTTTACGGTACAACCCTTTTACATCAACGAAGCGGAATCGCTTAATCCAGCGCCGAAGGGGCTTGAGACGATCACTAACTACCATACGGGCGAGGAGTTCTCTTTCCTGATCAAAATCATTAAAGCTGACTTCCTTCATCTTTCTCTGTTTCTTTCTCATCGTCTGATAAGCACGTTGATATTCCTCCGTACTCAAGAGATCAATCTGATCGTCAACCCAAGGTGCTTTTCTCTCTTCCTGTGAAAACTCCGAAAGTCGCTTTAGCATCCATTCCTTCATCATGTCGAGCCTTCCGGAAAGCTTCACTGCCGAATCATAGCTATAAAATTGAGCCTTCATCTCTTCCCGACTTATAATAACTCTGCCTTGAAAAACAACGGGCCGAAACATCATTCCTTCTTTCTCCAGAAGGTCTCTATATGAGCGAATAACATCAAGATATTGTACAGAAGACTTATAGGCTATTCCATCCAGCCTAGCTCGATAAAACGAGGTATCAGGTGCATTGAGCAGAAGCTCTGTCTGCATGAACACATCCTCCAACTCGAATTCCTTGCCGAGACGATGGTCCAAATAAGCTTGAAATGTTGTCTGCTGCATATTCTCTTCCCCAAGCTCCGGTAAAACAGTTGAAACATAGCTGTTAAAAAGAGGATTCGGCGAAAACAGAATCATCTGATCCGCGTGCAGCACTTCCCTGTACTTATATAGCAGATACGCAACTCTCTGAAGAGCAGCCGAAGTTTTCCCGCTCCCGGCAGCCCCTTGAACGATCAGCATACGTTTTTTGTCATTGCGAATAACTTCATTTTGCTCTTTTTGAATCGTAGCAACGATATTTTTCATCCGATCATCAGCGCTGTGGCTAAGTACCTGTTGCAAAAGCTCATCGCCAATCGTGACACCTGTGTCAAACAGAACTTCAATGATTGCGTCCTGAATAACAAATTGTCGCTTCAGGGTCATCTCTCCTGTAACGATTCCCGATGGTGTATCGTATTGGGTTTTACCCGGCGCTCCATCATAATACAAGCTGGATATAGGGGCACGCCAATCAAAGATGAGGAATGTGTCCGAAACTTCGTCCATAAAGGAGCCGATTCCTAGATAAATGGATTCTGCTGCGTTGGTCCCTTCTTCACGAAAATCAATCCGACCGAAATAAGGTGAAGAGCTAAGCTTCTTATATTTTTTTAAATTTTTGGTTGATTGCAGATGAGACCTCTCTCTTTCAGAAAGCACCTGAGCCTGCTGACGTAAGTTGGTTGACGTCTCGCCCAAGTCATCAGGATTACTGAAATTGACAGTAACTTCATCCCAAAACTCTTTACGCAAGTTTATAACATCGCCACGCACTGTACCAACGTCTGCTTCAAGCTGTTTAATTTTTTCTCTAATCTTTGACGTCACATCGGTTACACGGGCTTGTTCTTCTTTCCAATCCTGATCGCTTATTGCCATCTTCTCATCCCCTTATTTACTGGTTGACATTTCGTTTTATTTATGGTATAATTAAAAGGAAATATTTCTGTCTTTGTTTTTTAAACAGACTAACGTTTATTTTATCAGTTTACATCATATTAATCAATATCATTGCCCAGAAGTCGGCTAAACTAGCCGACTTTTTAATTATGTATATACCTCATGAGCAAAACAGACTGGAACAATGATTCCAGTCTGTTTTATTATTCACCCGATGACTCACTATACATTTATTTCTTGAGCCAGGCCATTAATCCACCGTCACCTTCTTTATTCTCTTCAACATGGCTAATATGGTTGGCGACTCTGTTCAATCGCTCAAGGGTGTGACCGTAGTCGTACATTGCCGCAGCAACTATAGTTAACCGGAATCCCCCAGGCTTCAGCCCTACTCCGCACATCACCTCATTCATAAACGCTTCATTTTGCGCCGTCATGCTTTCGGCCTCATCCTCATTAGGTTTTAATATGTCTTCAAACTTCCACAAAATATGTTCATGAAACTTGATAAGTCGCTCGAGATTTGCATCAAACTGCTGATCAACTTCCTCGGTACGCTCGGTTTGAAAATAATGATTCTCAACTGCGATCAGAACTTCATACCCTTTCTGAAGCGAGCTCAACAGGTGTTTGTATACGACCAAATGTCTGGCTTGACTAAATTTGGTGCGTTTCATTTTTTTCTGCTCTTCCTCAAACAATTGGTACTTATCAGCTAAAGATTTAATGGTCCCCTCCAAATTGTTAAGTTCATCCCGATAGACAGAATCCTTGATCTCATGAGAGATTGCGGTTCGGAGCAGCAGCGACATTTTGACAAAAACACTGTTGATTTGCTTGAAATATTGCTCTCTCGGTTTCGGGGGAAAGACCAAAATATTAATCAAAAATGCAGAAACGATACCGATCAGCGTCAGAAAAAATCTGTTGATGGCAAAATCCCACTGTCCGGATGCCTCCATCACCGAAATAACAGTGACCAATGTCAGGCCGATTGTATCAGCCATTTTCAATTTAATACAGATCATAATGACCAATATACATACAAGTCCTACCGATATAGGTTGATTCGTAAGAAAATATCCTCCGAGCATGGCGATAATCGCCCCAAGCGTACTCGTCTGGAGTTGATCAAGAAAGTACCTCCAGGAGCGATATATTGAAGGCTGCATCGCAAAAATCGCCGCAATCGCCGCCCCCACCGGGGAGGTAATATCGAGCAGCATCGTTAAATACAGAGCCAGAGTAACAGCCAAGCCCGTTTTAAACATCCTTGCACCGAAGGCCATCTAAAAGCCCTCCTTAAATATATTTCTATCATAACTATTCATGTATAATGGATAAGTATAGTCCTTGCAATATCGAAATTCATAAACAGATCATTTTCCTTCAACTCCAAAATTATACAGACCTAGAACCTAAATATTCATATATGCCGATGGATAGCATGAGCCACGAACAGCTTGCAAAAAAACCACCCAGCACATCACTTGGATAATGAACACCGAGATAAATCCGGCTTAATCCAATGCCCAGAATCATAGCACCGAATACGATGAAAATCAAAGCTTTTAAAGATAACGTTTTTACATGCTTCCACAGCAAATATATCAGTATTCCATACAATGAAAAAGCGGCCATGGCATGTCCGCTCGGAAAGCTATATCCGATTGCTTCCACCAAACGCTTTACATCAGGTCTGTTCCGACGAAATAGCGTTTTTAACAAAATGTTCAGTAGTGCAGAACCTAATATAACCGTTAGAAAAAACGTGATTTCTCTCTTTAGCGAAAAGACATATAACAAGGCACATATGAAGATGCAAATGATAATAATCGGTCCTTTGGAACCGATGAAGGTCAGTCCCATGGCGATATCCGTTACTGCCGGTTGTTCAAATCCGCGGACAAGTTCGGTAACAAAAGAATCGAACCCATACTCTTGTTCTGACATAACTACGGCAGCGATCCCGGCGAAAACCAGGAATGAAACAACAGAGATGATCCAATATCGTCGGATATGGGTATTAGAATATGTGCAGCGGTTACTCACGATGTCATCCCCTTTATGTATGTTTCATGTGTAATCTGGATCAGATACAAGATAGTTTCATGTTCCCTAGCTGTTGTACAGCTTTGGGTCGTTTGTTTATTTTTTCGTAAACTTTTCTTTATTATGTTTCACTTATTAAAAAGTTTTTGAGGAGGTTCATATGCAATACAGACGCTGGTTTACTGCTATGTTAGGAGCAGTTATATGTATTTCTTTAACCACTCCAGCTTATGCAGACACCAAAAATATCTCTGCAGGAGCCGGATCATATACTCATGTTCTTCCTACCGGTGCTGCCAAACCGCAATCTAATATCTACAAAACTTCAAAGGTTACCGGTAAAATTCCTACAAATGACTGGTGGAGCAGCCTTGCCTGGGATACATACTCGCAAGCCCAATACCCTCACCCTCTTGCAGTCAAAAATGGGGAACGCGGTATCCAAATCTATAATCCAGGGCCCCGGATCAAGACAGACCGCACTGAGATCTCAGGCTCGATAGATCATTCGCGCGATTTCATGGTCGGACACTCAGGGACAGATACGTTTCCTGATACAAAGGTTGATGATTACAGCGATTGGTTTGTCACTGCTGAATACAAAAACGGGACGAAGTCCATGAAGGTGTCATACGGTCACGGTTCACCATTCGTTTACTTTACTTATGCAAATGGTAATCCGGAAATTTCATTCAACTCGATACCTAAGGTCTGGTACGGAAATCAATCCAGCTCTGCGATAGCGATAACGATTGATGGCGCCCATTACGGACTTTATGGTCCAGCAGGCAGTCATTGGAACGGTATCGGGACCCGTAAGCTTACAAATTCACTTCATGGCAAAGACTACTTTTCGATCGCCGCATTACCGGACAACAAACCAGCAACTTTTGAAAAGTATAAGCAATATGCTTATTCCCATGTAACGGATACCAAAGTCGACTGGACATATGATCCGTCAACCAGCGAAGTTATAACGACGTTTACATATGATACGAAAGCAAAGGAAGGAAGCCAAAAGGGAACTCTTTTCGCCCTGTACCCCCATCAATGGAAGCATTTATCCGGCACTCATCTTCTTCCTTATATATATTCATCGGTCCGAGGTCCGATGAAGACAGGTGAAGGCACTTCCTTTCAGACAAAAATGAAATATACAGGGGTACTTCCGTCACTGCCGGACAAAGGCTCCTATAACCGGGACAAGCTTGCTCAATATATCGAAGATATCAAAGACGAAGACTATTATGGCGCTCCTGACACATATTCGGTAGGCAAATATCTCGGCAAGCTGACAACACTTGTACCGATTGCTGAACAGATTGGAGAAGTGGAAGCCGCTGAAAAACTTCACAATAAAATCAAATTTATATTGGAAGATTGGTTAACAGCCCATGATCCCTTAGGTAATTCTAATCTTTCCGAGCTGTTCTACTACAACAGCCAGTGGGGGACCCTCATCGGATATCCAGCGAGCTACGGGAGTGATAGAGAGTTAAATGATCATCACATTCACTACGGATATTTTATAAAAGCTGCTGCTGAAATTGCTCGAAGCGATCCAAACTGGGCCAGGGATGATCAATATGGCTCCATGGTTCAGATGTTGATCCGGGACATTGCAAGCAGTGATAGAAGCGACCCGATGTTCCCATTTCTTCGCAGCTTTGATCCTTATTCCGGACATTCTTGGTCTTCCGGACACGGCAGATACGGTGATGGCAACCACAACGGTTCCTCCGCTGAGACGATGAACGCTTGGGCAGCACTTATTCTGTGGGGAGAAGCTACCGGAGAGACGGATATTCGCAATCTCGGCATCTATTTATATACAACGGAAATGAATGCAATCAATGAATACTGGTTCAATAAGTACGACTCGAATGATCGCTCCGGTTTTTCACAATCCAAAGCAAGTATGATTTGGGGTGGAAAAACAACCGGCGACTCAACGATGTGGACAACCAATCCCGAGGAGGTTCATGGAGTGAACTGGATGCCGTTTACAGGCTCCTCATTATACCTGACTCATGATCCTTCATACGCGGAGAAAAACTATGCTGCTTTGATTAAAGAAAACGGAGGAAGTGATTTTAATGCATGGGAGGACCTTATGTATATGTACTTGGCTATTTCAGACCCTTCAAGTGCTGTAAAATACTTCGCTTCGCAGGCAGAGTCCATGGTGCCGGAACAAGGTAACTCCAAGGCAAACGCCTATTATTGGATTCATAATTTAGACTCATTGGGCACCCAAGACCCGGATATTACATCAGATTATCCCTTGTACGCTGTTTTTGATAAAAACGGGCGTAAAACCTATGTCGTATATAACATGAGTGATGCTGAAAAAATCATAACCTTTTCGGATGGTACTGTGATCACCGCTTCGCCGAATCGTTTTACGAGTATAGAGAAAGAATAAGGAACATCTAACGTCAAAGATAGCATTACGTGAAAAATGAAGCCAAGTATACAATCGTGCCTGAATGTATACTTGGCTTTTATAAATTTAAACTATCGTTTCCAGAAACTCAGTCGTATATAACCCAAATAGCTATAAAAGCGGCCAATGAAAGAAGGTAAAGCAGTGTCAGTCTTGCGATGTTTTTCTTCGTCCTGCGCTCATACTTTGGGTTAGACTTTTTGTTCTCCTGCGACAAACCGATCATAACCGTGGCTACACCGCCGATTAGCGCCAAAGCAATGACGATGATATAAGGTATCACGCCATATCCCCCTTTATATGTAGTGTATCGCCGGATGCACTGACATGGGTGATTTAGAATCTGCGATTTAAAATATCCTTTACAGCCTGCACTGCTTCTGAGGTGCTGCGAACGTGCAGCACTATCTGTCTGCTCTGATCATCATGATGGAACGAATGGTCATACCTCGGATCATAATAATAAGTAAGCAGCAGTCTAATCGCTTCCTCATATCGTTCTTCCGCTAGGCAACTGCCAATTTCTGCGGCAACAGGAGTATGAATCCGGTCTTTAATCCGATGAAAGGCTTCGATATATTCGGCTTTGAATTCAGCGGGCCGGTACTCCTCCATAATCTGAAGCACACGCTCTTGCATCGGCATATCTATAATGATGGCCGTACTTGTGTCCTTCTTCTCCAGAATAAAGTCCGGTACTACAACTTTGCCAATTCGCTTGCTTTCAGCTTCAAATAAAACATACGGGGAGCCGCCGATCTCCTTTAATCGTTTCAGCAGCAATGCGTCAAAAGTCTTTTGGTTTCTAGCGCTGAGACCGATATGGCCAAAGATCGAGCCGCGGTGCCCTGACAAGCTTTCCAAATCAATGACCGGGTAGCCTTCTTGTTGCAGCTGCTGCAGCACTGCTGTCTTACCCGTTCCGGTGTACCCGTGCAGCACGAATGCTTCAGCTTCCAGCTTCGCTTTCCCTAACGTGTCAACGACCAGCTTCCGGTACATTTTAATACCGCCTTGCAATCGGTACACATGAACATCCATTAGGGAAAGCACGGTAGCTGCTGTTCGGCTTCGCATACCGCCTCTCCAGCAAAAGACCGCCTTATTGCCTTCAATCGCTTTAAATTCCTTGACAAAAGCAGGCAGCTTCGCAGACATAATTTCCAGCCCGCGCTCCTTGGCCGCATCAACACTCACCTGTTTATACAGCGTGCCGATCTCCGCTCTTTCCTCATCGTTAAATACCGGAATGTTGACTGCGCCCGGGATGGTTGACTCCTGAAACTCTGATGGAGACCTAACATCAATCAGACTGATTTCTTTACTGCTTTGAAGTTCAAGCAGTTCCTCCACACTGATGTCTTGAAACATATCCGTACTCTCCTTTGGTCCCTTTCGGACCGTGCTAGCTGTTTATTTCACAACAATTCTTCCCGGATGATCGCTCGTTACCCGTCCGATCAAGCCTGCCTCAACACCTGCATCCAAAAGTTCCTGAAGCAATGTTTCTGCATCGCCCTCTTCAACCGCAATGAGCAAACCTCCGGAAGTGACCGCATCACATAAAATCCAGCGGTCAATCTGGTCCATATGCTCAGGAAAATCTACAGAGTCACTTACGTGATTATGGTTATTTTTTGTACCGCCAGGGATGACGCCGGCTTCAGCCATTTCGCGTACTCGCGGAAGAACGGGTACATGATCTTTCGTAATCGTAATTCCTACATGACTGCCCTTTGCCATTTCAAGAGAGTGTCCCATCAGACCGAATCCGGTTACGTCAGTGCATGCATGAACGTTATAGCGTTCCATAATTTCAGCAGCTGTCCTGTTCAGGCCCGCCATAATTGAAGTGACACGGGCAACTTCTTCTTCGCTCAGCAAATCTTTTTTAATCGAGCTTGTTAATATCCCTACGCCGATCGGCTTCGTAAGTATAAGTGCGTCACCAGGCTTCGCGCCCGAGTTGGTCCGTACTTTATCAGGATGGACGATACCTGTCACGGCTAAACCAAATTTCGGTTCTTTGTCATCAATGGAGTGACCTCCAACCAGTGTAACCCCTGCTTCTTTAAGCTTGTCCCCCGCTCCACGCAAAATATCGGATAAAACCTGTTTATCCAACGTGGAGATCGGAAACGCTACAATGTTTAACGCTGTGAGCGGTTTGCCGCCCATTGCATAAATATCACTGATCGCGTTTGCTGCAGCAACCTGGCCGAACGAATACGGATCATCCACAATCGGAGTGAAAAAATCGACGGTTTGCACGATGGCCAGATCATCTGTCAAACGATACACACCAGCATCATCACTTGTATCCAGGCCAACGAGCAGATTTGGATCATGTTCCGCAGGCGGAAGGGTGCGAATGACCTGAGCCAAATCCGCAGGACCGATTTTGCAGCCGCAACCTCCTTTTGAAGAAAACGAAGTGAGTTTAATTTTTTCAGGTTGGTTCATGTAATTGATCATCCCTTCATGATGTTTGAAGTCTTCAATTGCACTCAATGCAACAACCCCGGAAATGCTATGCTGTTTGAACAACATGAAGCAATCTCCCGGGGGTAAAAAAACAACAGTAATCGATTTTTGTTAATTTTATTATATGAAAATGCAGCCAACAAGTCCATGCTTGACCATTCTGCTTCACTTAAGTACGTGTCTGAATTATAAATGGAAACCATACATTCCAAGTATTGGTTCAAAAATTGTGTATTTTTTATTATTTCTTAAGGTAAGCTGCTCGTATATCTGTTAAAGTGGTTAGAGATAATAACAACTCATTATTAGAAGCAGTTGAAGGGAGTCCATGAATTAATGAAAGAAAATGATGATTTGCAGCCAATGAACAACGAAGGTCCGGGGGAAGATACAGGACAAGCCCAAGATCAGAACACCGACACAACACCAGATCCAGTCATTCCTGAGGGAAATGAACCTCAGTCGGAAACACCAGGTTCTGAGGAAAGTACCAATGAAAGTTCTGATACGGAATCGGTTCAGGAGGAACTTGTTCCACTGGATGATACCAAAGCCACGCCTTCTGCAACTGCAGAAGCCGATTCGCTCGACAGCGGTAATAGCGAAAATACGGCAGCTGGTAAAGGAAACGGAGGAGGCAGCAGCAAAGGCTGGATGATCGCATCCTTACTGCTGGCTGCGGCACTGATCGTTGTCCTGATCGTTAACCCTTTTGCCAATAACGGAAAAGAAGCGGTTGCCACCGTCAATGATACTGAAATAACCAAAAATGATTTATATAACAAAATGGTTGAAGCTGGCGGAGAGCAAACCTTGGAAGCTCTTATCACTGAAGAGCTGATTGACCAAGAAGTAGCCAAAAAATCCATTGCAGTCACTGATGAGCAAATTAATGAAGAAATCGACGCCCTGAAGAGCATGTTCCCTTCGGAAGAAGCGTTTAACCAAGCAATGGCCTCCAGCGGTCTAACATTGGACATGCTCAAAGAGCAAACCAAAAGACAAGTTGAACTGACCCAATTGATGGGTGATAAAGTTAAAGTGACCGATGAAGAATTAAAAGAATTTTGGGATCAGTATAAAGATAATTTTGCCACACCTGAACAAATCCGTGCATCCCATATCCTTGTTGACACGAAAGAAGAAGCTGAAGAAATTATTAAGCAATTGCAAGATGGTGCTGATTTTGCAACGCTTGCTAAAGAAAAAAGTAAAGACCCTGGAAGTAAAGAAAATGGAGGCGACCTTAATTTCTTTGCACGCGACTCCGGCATGGACCCAGCCTTTGAAGATGCGGCCTTTAAGCTGGAAAAAGGTAAATTTACAACCGAGCCGGTCAAAACCTCCTTTGGATACCATGTCATCAAAGTAACAGATCACAAAGAAGCTACAAATCCTACATTTGAAGAGAAGAAAGAAGATATTCGCAAGCAGCTTGTTTCTTCGAAGGTAAGCCAACAGTATTACGCATATGTCGAAGAACTGAAGGGCAAAGCCAAAATTACAAATACTCTGGAACAAGCAGACGATAAAACCGCTAGTGAAACAGCTGAAGCTCCAGCGAATTAATGGTTCGAAGCACCCTGTGCCGATAAGGCACGGGGTGCTTTTTTGAAGGGAAGGAGTAAAGGAAGGAGCAAAGAAAGGAGCAAAGAAACTTGAAGGCATGGAGCCAACAAGCTTCTTTTACGTTTAAGTTAAGCAGCAATACCAAGTGGTGAAAACAATATATACACCGAGATCATTAGCACAATCATTATCACTGTAAAGACTCTTGCATATTTCCAAGGTGTCAAATCTACCTTGCCTGAGTTGTACAATACGAAATCTTCATCGCGGGGTGCAAGCTTGCCAACAATGAGCATAACGAGCACACATATTGGGAACAACACACTCAAAATGTATAAGAAATTAATCTCACCCAAGAAGAACTTGGACAATGCGTAGAGCACGATGTGTACAGCCAGCGCAATTTTCGGTGCAATCGCTGGTACTCGCTTAGTGAAGAACCCGACAATAATAGCCGCGATAATTGGTACATTGTAGAATCCGAACATTTCTTGCAAATAATAGTACAAGCCCGATGGAGCGAACAGAATAAGCGGTGCTATTGCTACGGATACTAGACCAAGCACTATTGCAAATATACGACCGGCTCTTACCAGTTGCTTCTCTGTCGCTTGCGGTTTAAACATCGGCTTGTAAATATCGAGCGTGAACAGCGTCAAGGAGCTGTTTAACGCTCCGTTGAAAGAGCTTAAGATCGCCCCGAATAATACAGCTGCGAAAAATCCGGATAACAATGTTGGCAGCACCTCAATAACGAGAGAAGGATAAGCCATATCTGCATTTGCTAATGAGTTATTAAACAAGTGATATGCTATTATACCTGGAAGTACAAGATAGAACGCTCCGAATATTTTGAACATACCTGCATACAAAACACCCTTTTGGCCTTCTTTCAAGTTACTAGCCCCTAATGTACGCTGCACGATCGCCTGATTCGTACACCAGTAGAACAAGTTATTGAATAATAGACCGAAGAAAATCGTTACGAACGGAACAGGGGAACTACTGTCACCGATTGCATTCAGCTTCTCAGGTTCCTTTTGCAGCAAAGTGTTGACGCCATCAACAATGTCGCCTCCTCCTAATGCAATAAGACCAAGAACTGTAATTAATAGTCCACCTATAATAAGTCCTACTCCATTCACAGTATCTGACACGGCAGTAGCTCGCAGGCCTCCAAGAACAACATACAAAATACCGACAACACCGATCACCAACGAAACGATGAGCACCATACCGAACTCACCGAAGCCCATTATAGAAGACAAGCTAAAAATCGTATCTAACACTAGCGCACCAGAGTATAGAACCGTCGGCAAATACGCCATCGCATACCCTAGCAAAAACAAGATCGATATGATTTGACGTGTGCGCATATCATAGCGCCGCTCCAGAAAGTCTGGTATCGTCGTGATGCCTGCTTTCAAATATCGAGGTAAGAAAACAAATGCCATAAAAATTAAAGCGATTGGCGAAGTGACCTCCCATGCCATAACAACCATAGACGTGCCATAACTCTGTCCATTCAAGCCCACCATCTGCTCTGTAGACAAGTTCGTCAGAAGAAGAGAGAAAGCGATAACGATACCCGTCAAACTGCGCCCGCCTAAGAAATAGCCGTCTGAACTATTCATATCCACATTTTTCGTCTTATACCACGAGTACCATGCAACAAAGCCCGTATAAAGTAAAAAGGTAAAGATTGTAATATAAATCATCATTTATCCCCCTTCCGCTCATCGAGTAACTAAAGCTGTCCGTTATCTATACCTTAGCCGGTGAAACAGACTGTACAGTAACCAGTTGTCCCGTTTCGAATGACTGCTTGCATGCATAGCCTAGAATCGTCGAATAAACACCATCATCTACCGTTACTTCCGGCTTTCGATTTTCACGAATACAGCGAATGAATTCAATTACTTCATCTAAATATGCCTGCTCAAATCGCTCCAGAAATCCGTTTGTGCATTCACGAATGACCCCGCGCTCGTCCATCAGCGTAACCTGATTCTTCTCCGGATTCGTGCCGATGCGCAAAGACCCGTGGGTTCCGATAATTTCCGTCTCGATATGATAACCGTGAACACAGTTTCGGCCTGCCACGAATATCCCCATTTTCTTCCCCTCGAACTGCACCAAAGCTGCGCCAGTCTCTGCATCCTGCAGCTGGTCAAGCTCCGGATAACGATGCGAACCGCCAATCGCCCATACCGCCTGCGCTTCAGCACCAAGATACCAGCGTGCCAGATCGAGATCATGTATTGCCATATCGAGAAACAATCCGCCGCTGTAATTGTTCTTGGCAAACTGCAGAAAGCTGGGCATCGCCTGAGCCGGATCGAGTCCATAACAGCGAACAAGCACTGGCTCACCGATCGATCCCGCTTCAATCTGGCGCTTGGCATAAGCATAAGAACGGTCATAGCGTCTCATAAAACCGAGCATAAACACCTGGTCGGAATGACGTTGTACAACTTCCTGAACTTGCAGCGCTTCTTCAATATACAAGCCTAGCGGCTTCTCAGAGAAAACGTGAAAGCCAGCTGCCAAGGCCTGTTCGATCTGCTTACAATGAAATCCGGATGGAGAGGCGATAAAAATGGCATCGAGCTCTTTGTTCTTCAGCATTTCCTCATATTCGGTATATCCGTATGGAACGCCAAGCTCGCGCTTGGCCGCCGTCACTTCCTCCTCCTTCACACTGCATACAGCTGTTAATGTGCAGTGCGGTATCCGAAATGCCAAATTTTCTGCATGATGTCTTCCCAATCGGCCTAAGCCGACTAAACCAACAGAAATGCGCCGATCGTTCAATTGCATATTTCCACTCCCTTTTTCTCTTAAAGACCATTGTCTTGCCCTCGCTCTTTTCCTACAACGAATTTCCCCATCCTATACGCCCGCTTTCTCCCGGATATAACCTCTGGCTTTTAGCGCATACTCCAGCGGATTCGCTTTTTCCGGGTCCTGTTCTGCCTCGACGAGCAGCCACCCTTTATATGAAGCATTCGATAATTCCTGAAAAACAGGAGTGAAATCGATGTAACCATCTCCTGGAACCGTAAACACACCGGACTTCACGGCTTGCAGAAAGCTCATCTGCTCTGAACGAACTTGCTGCGCTATATCTGCCCGCACATCTTTTAAATGCACATGCTTAATACGGCTCATATGACGTTTCAACACATCCAGATGGTTCTCCCCCGAAAACACGAGATGACCGGTATCATACAGCAAGGACACAAGAGCCGGGTTCGTGCTCTCCATCAGACGATCGATCTCTTCTGCGGTCTGTATCCCCGTCCCCATATGATGGTGGTACACAACATGCATCCCTTTCTCCTGCGCTTTTGTGCCGAGTCCGTGCAGGCCTTCAACGAGACGTCTCCATTGTTCATCTGTAAATACAGGCTTATTTGCAAACAAAGGCGTATCCATTTGACCTTGAATGCTATGTCCCTGCTCTGAAACGACAATTACTTTTGCACCCATCGCATGTAAAAAGTCACGATGTTCAACAAACAATCGTTCTGTCTCTTTATAATCCTGAACGGTCAAGTATGCGCTGAACCATGCGCTTGCCACTTCTAAGTTTCTTAAGCGGAGCGCCCATTGTAAAGCGCTTACATTTTTAGGATACTTATTGCCAATCTCCGTTCCTGTAAACCCTGCTAAAGCCATCTCGCTAACACATTGCTCAAACGTATTAGAGCCGCCCAATTCAGGCATATCATCATTCGTCCACCCGATAGGGGCAATTCCCAGCTTTACGGTTCCTGCAGCAAACATGTTTATTCCTCCCAGCATGAGTAACATCAATTTCAATCCCTTGAAGAAAATGGCTGAAGGAAAAGGCGGTTACCCCTCGAACTTGCAAAAAGCCAAGATCGCCTTTACCTCTTCCTCTTGCCTTAATCACCAATCCAAATATCACAACACCGATGCTTTAGTGCTCCACTTAGTAAGGTCTGGCCTGTTTCAAATGATGCTCTCGATCCAAGCGTGCCTTCTTAACTTCAGGTTGGTCGGACACTTGAGCAACGCCAACGTTCCACCATGCGCCATACCCATCTGTCATTGTTTTGGGCAATACTTTAATGTCCAAGAGTGTTGAAGTCGTCTGTTGTTTAGCCCACTCAACCGCTTCAGCAAGCTCGTTCATCGTACGTACAGTCCGCGTTGCGACACCATAACCGGCAGCGCTTTGAGCAAAATCAATCGGCACTAATTCTCCATCGAGTTTACCTGTTGTCAGGTTGCGTGCCCGGAACTCCGTGCCAAAACTTCCCATGCCGTTGTCCATCTGCAGGTTATTAATACACCCGAAGCCTACGTTATCGAAGAGCAGCACATTCACTTTACGTTTTTCCTGCAAGCTAGTGACCAGCTCGGAATGCAGCATCAGATAGCTCCCATCTCCGCAAAATGCGTACACTTCGCGCTCAGGCTCTGCCATTTTCACACCGAGAGCTCCCGAAATCTCATAACCCATGCAGGAATAACCGTATTCCATATGATACGAGTCCGGTTTTTCTGCCTTCCACATCCGCTGCAAATCTCCCGGCAAACTGCCTGCTGCACCAACAACGACCGCATCTTCACCTAGCAAATGGTTTAATGCGCCCAGTACCTGAGTCTGCGTCAGCTGGCTGTTCAGCACCTTCACATATTCCGGCAAAACTTCATTCAGATGACCGTCAATCTCCGGTTTAAAATGATCAGCACTATATTCGATCTGCGCCAGCCTGCTCCACTCGGTCATCCACGATTGCTTTGCAGCTTCAACCTCTGTCTTATAGGCTGACTTATAGTTCATCTGCATTAGACGTTCATTCAGAGCGGAGAGTGCGGATCTGGCATCCGCTACAACACCGACGGCATCAAGCTTGCCGGCATGAAATGGCGAGGCATTGATCGCCAATACCGATTTCTCAAGCTGCCCGAACAATTCTTTCGAACCTGTAGTGAAATCGGTGAAACGCGTTCCGACACCGATGATCAGGTCAGCTTCGCGTGCCAGCTTGTTAGCCGCTGCATTTCCTGTAACTCCGATTCCTCCTACATTCCACGGATGGGAAGCAGGGATCGCGCTCTTTCCAGCCTGCGTCTCAGCGATCGGAATGCGGAACGCTTCAGCAAATGCCATCAAGGCTTCCCCTGCATCCGAATAACGAACGCCTCCGCCGCACACAAGCAGCGGCTTCCGGCTTGCGCGGATAACATCTGTTGCCTTTTTAAGAGCTTCCTCACTCGCAGGACGGCGTTCAATGCGATGCACCCGCCGCTGGAAGAAGGACAACGGATAATCATACGCTTCTCCCTGAACATCCTGAGGAAGTGCGATCGTGACAGCTCCGGTATCCGCCGGGTCCGTCAGCACGCGCATCGCTTGGATCATGGCGGACATCAGCTGCTCCGGACGAGAGATGCGGTCCCAATACTTGCTGACCGGACGAAATGCATCGTTCGTCGAAATGGTGATGTCATGCGTCTGCTCGATCTGTTGAAGCACCGGATCTGGCTGACGGGAAGCGAATGTATCACCTGGCAGCAGCAGCACCGGAATCTGATTCGCTGTAGCCGTTGCCGCTGCGGTAATCATGTTCGCTGCACCCGGTCCGACGGAAGAGGTGCACGCGCAAATTTGTCTTCTTCGCTTCTGCTTCGCAAAAGCAACAGCCGCATGTGCCATCCCTTGCTCATTTCGGCCTTGGTATACTTCCAGTTCCCCAGGCGCCTCTTCCAGCGCCTGACCTAAACCGAGCACGTTACCGTGCCCGAATATCGTAAAAACCCCTTTTACAAATCGCTCCTGCTGTCCGTCAAACTCGATATATTGTTGATTCAAAAACCGGATCAGTGCCTGTGCTGTTGTCAAACGAATCGTTGTCATGCTAAGAACCTACCACCTTTCAATCACCGTTTTCGAATCCGGGATTACCACCGGGTCGTTACCATTTTTTTGCGGGTGTAGAACTCCACGCCGTCCGTGCCGTTGGCATGTAGATCACCGTAGAACGAATCCTTCCAACCCGAGAACGGGAAAAAGGCCATTGGAGCCGGAACACCGACGTTTACACCAAGCATACCTGCGTCCATATTTTCACGGAACTGACGCATGTAAGCGCCGCTGCTTGTAAATAGACAAGCACCGTTGGCAAATCGGGATTCATTCGCCCACGCTATCGCTTCATCAAGACTTTTCACCCTTACGATCGACAGCACCGGGGCAAATATTTCATCCTTCCATATTTTCATCTCTTGCGTCACTTCATCAAAGATCGTTGGGCCTACGAAAAACCCTTCTCCAGACGCCTGTGCATCGTTACGACCATCGCGCACAAGGCGCGCTCCTTCCTTAACCCCAGCCTCAATATAATCGAGTGTACGTTCTTTGTGTGCTTCACGGATAACCGGACCCAAAAATACGTCTTCTTCCAGTCCGTTGCCGATATTTATCTCATCCGAAGCTTTTACAAGCCGAGATACGAGTTCATCTGCCACCGCTTCGTGTACGAGCACTACAGAGCATGCCATGCAGCGCTCGCCAGCGGAGCCAAAAGCTGCATTTATAATTTGGTTCGTTGTCATATCCAGATCCGCATCTTCCATGACGATGGAGTGATTTTTCGCTCCGGTCAATGCCTGAACACGCTTCAGGTTCGCCGTTCCGCGCTTATACACATACTCCCCAACCGGCTGCGAGCCGACAAAAGAAATCGCTTTAACCAGCTTGTGATCCAAAAGCCCATTGACCACATCATGAGCGCCATGCACAACATTCAAAACACCTTTCGGCAGACCTGCTTCAACGAACAGCTCGACAAGGCGAGTCGCCAATAGAGGTGTGCGTTCAGAAGGTTTCAGCACAAATGTGTTGCCACAAGCGATCGCAAGCGGGAACATCCAGCAAGGTACCATCATCGGGAAATTAAATGGCGTAATGCCACCGACGACACCGATCGGATATCGATACATTCCGGATTCGATGTTCGTTGCGATATCCGGGAGCTGCTTGCCCATCATTAGAGTGGGCGCACCAGCTGCGAATTCAACACACTCGATTCCGCGTTGAACCTCACCATACGCTTCCTTTACATTTTTTCCGTTCTCCTTTGTAATCAGCTTCGCCAGCTCATCCCAATGCTCCACGAGCAGCTGCTGATAACGGAATAAAATGCGCGCGCGGCGCGGTACAGGTGTGCGGGACCATGTCTTGAACGCCTCGGATGCAACCTGCACTGCCTCATCCAGTTCTTCTGTTGTAGAGAGCGGTACATGGGCAATGACTTCTCCTGTAGCTGGATTGTATACCGGCTCCAATTGAGCGGATGTAGAAGCTTTCCATTCTCCTCCAATAAAATTTCGAATGGTTATTTCTGTTGTCATTTTTATTTCCCCCTATCGCATATTGGCTTTCATGTCATATTCGTTATAGCTGAATTCGTTCGGTTGACTTGATAAAGGTTCGCAGTTCTTCAGCTGTAGGCATCGCTTCCGAGGAGCTGTGACGTGAAATTACAATGGCGGCAGAAGCACTTCCATAGTCCATCGCTGTAGCCACATCATATCCCTGCATCAATGCATAGATCATAGCCGAAGCGTAGGAATCTCCTGCCCCGAACGTCTTAAGTACTTTTGTTTTAAAAATGCCGCCTTTAAACGACTGTCCTTCCTTCGTATATGCAATCGAGCCATCGCCGCCATGTTTAATAATAACGACCTTCGCATGATGATCGAACCATGTCTGAGCCGTTCGTCTGTCATCTGCCTGCTGGCCATCAAACGCTTCCATCATATCGAACTCTTCACGCGTTCCGATGATGAAGTCGCAGTGCTGTGCTGCAAGCTTATAGTAAACCGCTGTTTCCGATGGAGTCTTCCATGTATACGGCCGGTAATCCAGATCGAAAAACACGAACACGCCGTGCTTGCGGGCATAAGATAGTGCGACAAACACCGCTTCACGAGATGGGCTTGCAGCTAATGCAGTCCCGGATATCAACAGCGCCTTCGCCTTTCTGATATAATCCTCGGACACTTCTTCAGGACGAAGCAACAGGTCGGCAACATTGTCACGATACATCAAAATACTGCAATCCTCAGGGCTTTTAATTTCCGTGAACGTTAATCCTGTTACTGCTCCAGTATCATCTACAGCCAGTTGCGTCACATCGATACCCTGCTCTACTAAGTATTGCTTAATGAATCTCCCCATTTGATCATCCGCAATTTTGCCAATGAACCCGGTTTTCAATCCCAAACGCGCTGCCCCGATCGCGATATTGGCCGGAGATCCTCCTACATATTTCGTGAATGTCCGCGTCTGTTCCATCGGACGATTGATTTCATTGGCGTTCAAATCAATGCACAATCGGCCCAAAGATATAAAATCGAGCGGTCGCTCAGCCGGAAATGGAATCGTACTCATGTCAAACTCGCACCTCTTTTGTTTAGCCGCGTCATAACGCGTCATAATATTAAACGATTCGAGTTAAGCGCTTAACTTAATGCCCATTATAAACACACAATTTTGCCAATGTAAACGCTTTTTCACAAAGCTGTTTAAGTTCTTTTTTTCACAATATTGGATTGCTACATTTATAAAAGAATAGCCTTAGGGCAAGGTACACATACGACACGCACTAAGTTCTTTAATTCACAACTTGAAAAATAAAATACTGTCCATTATGATGTTTATGAGTTAAGCGCTTTCCCTAAAACAATCATTCTATGACAGAGAAAGCAGGAGATATTATGTTGCAAGTAGGTATCATTGGCGCCGGACGAATCGGCAAGCTTCATGCTGAACATATTCAACGCAGTTCGATGGCACGCGTCCGTGCCGTATCTGATGTCAATTTGCAGGGCTTGGATACTTGGGCATCGAGCCTTCAGATTCCGATCGTAACCGACAACTATCAAGACTTGTTAAACGACCCCGTTATTAAAGCCATTTTCATCTGCTCGCCAACAAGCACACATGCAGTCATCATTCAGGAAGCAGCACGTGCGGGCAAGCATATTTTTTGTGAGAAGCCTGTGAGCTTCACAGTTGAAACTACAGAGTTGGCACTGCAAGCTGTACGTGAAGGAAATGTGATCCTGCAAGTCGGCTTCAATCGCCGCTTCGATCATAATTACAGGAAGGTACGAGACACTGTGCAAGGCGGGATCATCGGTGAGCCGCATCTTTTACGAATCACCTCGCGTGATCCAGAACCACCTCCAGCGGAGTATGTGGCGAAATCAGGCGGTCTGTTCATGGATATGATGATCCATGATTTTGATATGGCTCGCTATGTTATGCAGAGTGAAGTTGTGGAGGTGTATGCGCAAGGGGCGAACTTGATCGATCCGAAAATCGGTGAGCTGAACGATGTAGATACCGCTGTCGTTATGCTTACTTTTGCAAACGGCGCGATCGGTATTATCGAAAACAGCCGAAAAGCCGTTTACGGCTACGATCAACGAATTGAGGCATTTGGCTCCAAGGGCTGCATCTCCACAGAGAATGATCGTCCTTCTACCGCGGTCATATCAACAAGTGACGGAGTGTTGATGGATAAACCGTTTCATTTTTTCCTGGAGCGCTACCAACAGGCGTATGTGAAAGAAATTGAGGATTTTTTCCGTTCGATTCAAGGAGAACTCCCAATCGTATGCAGCGGTAATGACGGTCTGCAGGCGGAACGGCTCGCACAAGCAGCGAAGGAATCCCTTCTTACAGGACTTCCTGTGAAGCTTAACCACGTGTCTGTGTTAGAGGCTATCTAACTCAGGAAGATGATCCAAGATGTGATCGTGCATAAATAATCGATTATGGACGTTTAAAAGAAGGAGGACAATCCAATGTCTAAGCTTATCGTCTCCCCCCATACTCGCAATGCGGAAGGGAATATTATATGTGTCACACCGGAGAGTGCAGGCTGGAAATATGTCGGATTTGAGGTGTACTCCCTAAAGTCCGGTGAAACTCTGCAGCGAAAAACGAATGACCAGGAAGTTTGTCTTGTTCTTCTTAGCGGAAAAGCCAATGTCAGCACACAAGAAAAACAATTCGGAGTGATTGGACAGCGAATGAGTGTCTTTGAACGCATTCCTCCGTATTCTGTATATGTCCCTAATGATGATCAATATACAATTACAGCAGAAACGGATTTGGAGCTCGCTGTATGCGCCGCACCAGGGCGCGGTACATATCCGGCTCGTGTGATCCATCCGAAGGAGGTTGGTGTGGAGACACGCGGTTCGGACAGTATGGAGCGTCATATTCACAACATTTTGCCTGAACAGAATGCCGCCGACAGCCTGCTCGTCGTGGAAGTCTATACACCGGGTGGACATTGGTCCAGTTACCCGCCGCATAAACATGATCAAGATAATCTGCCCCATGAATCCTATTTGGAAGAAACCTATTACCATGAAGTCAATCCGGTTCAAGGGTTCATCCTGCAGCGGGTATACAACGATGATCGCTCACTTAATGAGACGCTTGTCGTGCCTAACCGTCATGTCGTGCTCGTCCCAGAAGGCTATCATCCCGTATCTGCACCCCCGGGATATGATTCATATTATTTGAATGTCATGGCAGGACCCAAACGAACATGGAAGTTTCATAACGATCCTGATCATGAATGGTTGTTCCCTCGATAAGTATATTTGAACGTTTGCCTGCTTTATGTTAGCAAATATGATATAAGGGAGAATGGGTATAGTCCATTCTTCCTTTGTTGTTTATAATAGAGTTTACAAGTCAAAAGTCGTGCATGTTCAGTTAACACAGCAATTTTACTGTGTTTTAATGTTATTTAAGGAGAAAGTTATGAAATCAACAATATACGATGTAGCTAAAGCAGCAGGCGTTTCAATCGCAACGGTATCCAAAGTTGTCAACCAAACCGGAAATATAAGTGAAAAAACACGCAAACGTGTGCTCCGCATTATGGAAGAGCTGCAATATCAGCCCAGCGTAGTCGCTTCCGCGCTGACAGGAAAAAAAACTTCTACTTTCGGCCTTCTTCTATCCAATATCGCTAACCCATTTTTTGCAGAGGCAGCACGGTTCCTTGAAGATGAGGCACGGGCAGCGGGCTACAGCATCGTAATGTGCAGTACTGACAATGAGGACGAACGAAGCGTAAATTATCTTTCCCTCTTGCAGCGCAAGCAGGTCGATGGCATGATCATAGCGTGTCATTTTACGGACTGGTCATTGCTCCATCCATACTTGGCAACGGAGACGCCCGTTATACTCTTCTCAAAAGATGTTCCATCTTTAAATGTACATACCGTCACGGTAGATGATCATCAAGGCGGTTATCAGGCAATCGAGTACCTCATTGCCAAAGGTCACAGGCAGATTGGGATTGTCGCTGAAACAGGTCCGAGCGGTGAGCACCGGATTCGCGGTGGACAGCAAGCGATGAAAGAAGCAGGCATATCGTGGCGTTCGGAATGGATTACCAACGTTCAGTCCTCTATTCAAGACGGGTACAATGGAGCGCGTCATATGCTGGAGCATTCCGAGCGGCCAAGCGCAATTTTTGCCTGTAACGATATGCTTGCTGTCGGTGTACTGCAAGCGGCGCAGGATCTGGGACTTCAAGTACCTGACGATCTTTCGATCATCGGATTTGATGATACGCTGCTGTCGCAAATCGTACAGCCGCGGCTCACAACGATTTCGCAGCCTATTTCCGATATGGCACATCATACGATCCAGCTGTTATTACGTCATGCAAATACACCCGATATATCCAAGCAGAAAGTTATTTTTCAACCCAAACTAATGGAAGGCCGTTCGACGCAATCCGTTACACCTGCATCAAATATGGATTGATCCATGCCGCATATAAAGCTATATATGAATATCTTAAGAGTAAAAGCTGAGGGCTGAAGATTTTTCGGCCTTCTCATCCATCCCTCGTGATGTTTCCCCCTCTTTCAGTACCACGCATTTTGATAGTTTTGCAGCGGATCGTCTTAGTAGGTTCGCTTCTTCCGAAAACTTGTTTAGCAAGTGAATTCATTGCTTTCATCTCCTCTTACTTCTCTATAGATCGCCATCATAGCTTCTTGTAACAACAATTTATCCAAATTTATGAGGTTAATTGACAAGTGTTCGAATTTCGATATATTATAAGCAATGCCAAATTATGGGCGTTCGAAACAAAGATTGGAGGTTGTCTGAATTGAACCATACAAGCACGATACAATCAGAATTGAACAAGTATTTAGAGACTAACGGGATATCCATTAATCAACTATCGAGATTATCTACTGTGAATTCGGGGACACTAAGCGCACTTATTAATGGAGAGCGTCTTACTTCCATCACGCAATTTGATCTCATCATATCTGCGATGGGTCTTCCAGAAGGAAGTTTATATAGGGAATTTATGGATGCCTGCTTCAAGCACACAGTCACCTGGCGACGGATAGGGCCTTTCCTGAGACGTTGTGCTGAACTACGCAAACTAGATATCGTTGAAGAAGTGGTTCAAACGCTGTTGGAGAATCTTGCGTACTCGCCGATGCTGTTTGAACTGGCTGAGGAATTGTTCGCTGAAGGGGATAGAGAAGCAACAGCAATTATTTATAAAAATGTTGCCGAAGCTGAAAAATATCAGCATTCAGAGCGTCTAGCTCTTTGCCATTATCGCTTGTTTAATTTGTCATTGGGTAATGATTTAGATGCCAACTTTAAGGCGGCAATCATTTTTGAATGTTATGTAGACCGGCTGGACTCCGAATATCAGTTAGGCGGTTTACTGGAACTAGCTCATGTTTATGGCGCCTTGCATCGTTGGGATAAAGTCGAGGAATTAGCTCAGGAGTTGCATAGAATAGCAACAATCGAGTACGAAATGCAATCCAATCTTAAGAGAGGAGGTGAAAATCGAAAATCGAAGCACCCTGTCTACACGTATATCCTATACTCCCACCTTCTGAGATCAGTAGCCTACGAAGAACGTGGACTATATGATAAAGCTTTGTATTATACTTCGTTATATGAAGATACAGATTGGATTCGGGAAAAGAACGAGGAATCCGAGCGAATTAGTTCGCAGTTTAAAGAATGGGCTACAGCTAACAGGTACCTTTATCAATTACTTTCTGGTGATCTCCATGTGCTGGATGAATACGTCAACTTTGTTTCTTCTAAAGAGGATCAAATTCCGGCTGTTTTGTTTAAAATCGTACTGGCTTCTAATCTATATAATTTTAACATTGACGGTATACTTGAACGATTCGCTGCATATGTCCCTTTTAAAATGACAAGTAAAAACAAAATTGATGAATACAATAAACCAATCGTGTACGAACAATCTGTTCGATTTCTAATTGAACTCGGTAAGTACTATATACGTAATGATTTACAAGGGGGGATAGAATACATATTAAAAGGGTTGGAGTTATCAGTTAAAATGCATTGTAAAAGAGGTATTATTAAACGATAAAAAGAGCCTGTGCAGGCTTTTTTTGTCTGATTCGTTATTTTTAATTGTCTCTAAGCCAAGGCTTTAATATTTAATAAGCTGCAAATAACATCATCACAATTCCTATCGAATCAACTAAATTCTTTACTGTACATGTACCTCTTTCAATAGAGTAGACACATTAAATTGAGAAAATCATGATGAAAAACGTCTCCGTTTGTTCATTTAAAATAACGATATTTTCACCATCGCGCTTAATACAGGATTGTGGAGAGGTGACATATAACACATTGAGCAGCTTTCTCATGATTTATCCTCCCCATTGTTCTTCTTCATGAAGCAGTTGGTTAAGTATAAGAAACGAAGGGAACCGCCCGGCGTATAAGCACGTTCCCTCGTCATTGAATACGTCATTTATTTCTCGATAATGGTGATGCCCTCAGGGAGTGTTTCTCGTTCAATCGATACTTGATAGTCCTTATAGGAGCGAGCAGGCCGATCATGTACCTTCTGTACGGTAATCCGATCGAACAATTGGTGCGCAGGAGCTTGTCCGAGTCCTGATTGATGCTCAAATATAACGAGCTTGCGTAAAGTCATCTCACCTCTTGATGCCGAGCGATCGTGCTCGAACATATTCACAATTGCATCCCATAACAATTGTAAATCTTCTTCTGTAAAATTAGTCTTGTCTGCAAGGTGAGCAGATACGAAGCCGTTCATTCGATATAGCCCATAAGGAACAACATGCTTACGGCCCATTTCCCGATCCTTCTCTTGGCCTTCTTGCGTCACTGCTTGTCTTGTAATTGTTACTTCACTAGCGAATATCGGATCAATGCTACGAGCAAATGTAAACTGTACAGGTCCCCTAACTTGACCGCAGTTTACCTTCGTTGACATGACCGCACCAAACGTACGAACGTCAAAGAAATTGTCGCTCATCCACTGAGTCAACTCGCGTGCCTCCGCTTTATCCTTCGGTTCCAGCTTGGCAGCCTTCGCCCCATCCTCCCCACGCAATGCATAATAGGCTTGACGATGCTGTTCATTCAGCACAGCACCCTCTGTTACATAGATGCCATAGCCTGGAGCGCCTTGCTTTACAATTTCAATATAATTGCGAATCTTTCGTTTCAGGCATACGTCGGTTACAATGCCATGACCGGTTTCGGCATCCATCCGCGGCAAATTCCCTGCATCCGGATCACCGTTCGGATTACCATTCGTTACATCGAATAGTATCGTAAAATCGTACCGCTTCGTAATCGGCTGATGCGTTCTCTCATTCTTCATTTTTCTTCTCTCCTTTTTTGAACATAGACTGTTTCTGATGATAGTATCCCAGCATGAAAACACCTTGTTGCTGCAAATTCAGATGACTAGGCAGTTGATCTATGCCCGCCATAATATTTTGAATCTCGCGATCCCGAAAGGAACCGTAATCCGACTTGGACATATGATGCTGCGCCAGCTTCAATAGTACAGGGAACACATTGCCTGGAGTTCCCGCTGCAGAAGCAAAATACCGATCTTTAATCGTACTGTTCAACTTGTTATAGCCGCCGGCGGCGTCGGTTTGCGCTTTCTCCAATACGGCAAACAATCTGCCCAGCCGGTACGGAACGTCTTGTGTGGCCGAATTTAATTCCACGGTGACAACCTCCTCCAATGATAGGTTTTTATGAATTCGCGCATATCGCGCTAAATAAGCCTTAATTATGGCTGCTCTTATTGGATTGATTTCGCCTTCCACTTTAATTCGATTCAATACTGCAGTGAATAGTGGATAAGGATAAAGCGTTCCCTCCATAATCGAGCGGAACAGATGACCACCAAGCGAAGGTGGAATAGATTTCCAGACATCTTTGGCATCTTTGCGCACCGTTTCTAACAGAATACGAGTGACCGTTGGAAATAAATCCTGAGCTGCTGGCAGCCTTGCAATCGCCAAATCTTGCACATGCTTGCTAAACTGCTCCATAAGCTTCGTCATATTGCCTTGCCAAAAGAAACGAATACCTATTCTGGCATTGTTCGGAGATAAACCCAGCACGTAAAACGGTGCATTCAGCGCATCCGTCATAGTAGTCGTCAGCTCGTCTCCATTGCGAACCCGGAGCCATATATCATGAAGCAACTGATCTTGCTCCTTGTTCTCTCCCTCTTCCGTGGGAAGATCAACGAAGAATGATTTGAAGAAGTCCTCCTTTTCCTCCTGTATCTCGTCTTGACCATTCCCTTGTTCGCGAGTCCCACTCCAATACACAATCGTCATATCACCCATATTGGTCAAACGATTCCGTTCCGATGCTAATAGTTGATTTAATGCTGTCGTATAGCCAAATACAGCTTCGTCACTAGTCGGTGCGTTAAAGCTTTTTTCCTTGCCATAGGATTCAAATGCCGAAATATTGAACGAGACAAGTGACGCCCCACTTGATTGTGCGTTCTTAACGCCCTTTATTTTCATTTCATGAATACGGGCAAGCGGTCGTTCTTCTGCTCCCGTTATTATGCATTGTCCTACCTTATCAGCCTGCAAAGACTCCTTTTCTTTGTTCCGAATCCAGTTTTGGCGGATACATTCACGATCATGCACATAATGATGGTGACCCTTTAGCTTGAAAATGGCTACCTGATTCGTCGTTTTATCCAATATCTCCACCATTTGCGCGACTATCTGATGCTCTCTAGCGTGTTCAGGATCCCAACGCTCATAGAATCGGATAACCGCTTGCGACTCTTCATCATGTATTGGTGTCAAACCCTCTAGATGCAACTGTTTGCTGCTCTTAAATTTTTCAATCGCATCTGCCCATTGCTTCTCCCGCTTCTTGCCGGATAATTTGTCATCCGGTGTCACATAGCCTATGAGATATTCAAGCTTGTCACAGAGGAAAAACGGCTTAATTCCGCTAGACTTGGCTCCTTGTTCCGGAACATTCATCTTGACGGGGACGAGCCTCTTGCCCTTCTGCTCTCGGATATCCAAGATACGGCTCAAGGATCCGTCCAATTCGATCTCCAATACGAAGGCCACATCGGCCATACTAAAGAAGCGTTTGCTAATGCCAGAGCCAGGATCTTGCGACAGATCTATGTACCGTTGATACAGCGCTTGCAGAATCACCCTTGCTTCCCTCCCTTCTTCAGGAGATCAGGAACTTCAATGATGCCTTGACGCATGACAGGCCGGAAGAAGATAGGTTCCATCTCACGGCTGTAGTCTATATCCCAGAGCATCCAGCCAAGATCGATATCTGGGGAATCACGGTAGAATGATTCCGATATTGCTTCATCGTGCTCCACATATGCAAAGTGAGCGTCGAATTCACGACAGCCCAAATAAGGCCGATGGAAGCATTGCCCCTTTCTGGCCCGGCGAATAAACATGTTATAATGCTTCTCGGCAGTGTCCGTCTCCCCCGCATGGGCAGTTAACTCAAAATGTGCTTCAATAAGATACGACGGCTTACGCAGCATCATCGTCATCCGTTGCTCTCGCTCCTTCATAGTGATGACTTGCAGTTTCATCGGCTTCTTGCCCTTTATGGCGGACTTAATCGTATTTGCAGATATTTTGGATCCTAGCTCATTGCGCCGGATCGTGTCGAATCGAATCTCGTTCAGCACATGAATCTGATCCACCACCCACCTAATAGCAGGTTTCCAATGAACTGATTCTAAGATGCCTCGCGCCGCAGAAGGCGTAATCACATCATAGCTGACTCGTTCCGCTTTCATTTCCGGACGAGTAAAGCACGCGTACTCGCCCCATACCAGCAATCGAACTCCATATCCCATGGGTCTCCCCCTTTCCAATGCTTATATAATGAGACTTTCCAGCTTATGATGCTCGTCCGAGTAAGGAAGAAGGCCCAAATCGTCTTTATACCAATTGCTCACATTCGTTAATGCAAACACGCCTTTCCGTATTTCCTCGATCTCCCGAGCTTGTGCATAAGCAAGAAATTCTTCGCGGTATAACTGAACGGTATAAGGTTGAAGCTTCCTCATCGGCCGCCTTAAATAAAGGGCTGTCTTCAACTCATCTAAGCCTTTCAGAGCCTCCTCATCTATTGGAACTATGATCGTTTCCATATCGGTATCGATCAGTTTAAATAGTTGATTAATCTCTTTAAAAGGAAAGCTCATGGCTTTGGCATGTTCATTTAACCGTCCTAAAATATTTTCCTTATCTGTTCGATCTATGGATGTGGACGTCTGATAGAAGTACAGCTCTTTGAAATAGGCTTTTACGGCTTCTATCGATAAGCTTTGATTCTGATACTGCTGCAAAATCGTTTGCGTCACGGAGCCTGTTAGGCGGAACCAGCCTGGCGGCAACCCTTGCTCCAACTCGAATACATAAACTTCGCCTCTTAGCAGCTTTCCATTGCGATTGCAGCGTCCCGCAGCTTGTGCGATGGAATCGAGTCCAGCCAGTTCCCGGTAGACAATAGGCAAATCGATATCAACACCCGCTTCGATCAATTGCGTACTAATAACGCAGCAGCGTAAGCCTGCATCCAACCGCTCACGAATTTCTGCCAACACTTCCATCCGATGCTTCGCACACATGCGTGCACTCAAATGGTAGATGTGCGATTCGTCATCCATCTCATCCGAACGAAGTTGTTGATAAAGCTCACGCGCTATCTTTCTTGTATTAACGATACACAGTACCTGGTCGTGTTGTTCAAGCTTACTTGCGAGCCGCGTTATCGTTTGCTGTTCTAGTTGATGGATACAGGTACGTTGAAACTGTTGATAACGAAGCGGAACGTCTTGCACTACTTCATGAATCTGTACCGACTTCGGGAACAGCTGGCCGATTTCAGGTTGTGTTCCTGTACAGAACAGTGCTGTCACCCGATAATTCCGTGTCAATTCCTCCATCGTATATAAGGACGGTTTAAAGAAATGACCGTTCATCATTTGCGCCTCGTCAAAAATAACGATACTGTTCGCGATATGATGCAGCTTTCTCGCTTTCGATCGCTTATTGGAGAAGAGCGACTCAAAAAACTGAACATTCGTCGTCACAATGATTGGCGCATCCCAATTCTCTTCTGCTAATTGCATCTTCTGATTCAACGTACGAACGAGATCATCTTCCCCATCTTGATTCACGTCCCGTTGAATGTTGGAATGATGCTCTAACACGGTCTCAGAACCTAATATGCTGCGGAAAATAGCCGCGTTCTGTTCAATAATGGAGGTATATGGGATTACGTAGATGATTCTTGATAGTCCGTAGCGCTTAGCATGACGCAAGGCGAACCCGAGCGAAGCCAATGTTTTCCCGCTCCCCGTCGGCATATTCAGCGTATATAGTCCCTGGGGACCCTCGGCTGCCTGCAAACATTCATGCAACAGCTCGCTACGATAACGTTCAATATCGGTCTTCGGCTCATTAAATTGAGCCATATGTTCATAGTATCGTTCCAGCATAGAATCGACATTCATAGGCATGCTTCGCAGTTCGGACTGGTCCCTATTGCAGAAACGCTCCGTATCTAATGAATCCGCATCCACTAGACATGAGTACAGCATACGTATGAACAGAGAGAATTGCATGCCAGGATGCAGCCCTGGAGCAAGCGGCACCCGCTGCGGCTTCCCTGGAGGAGTAATTTCCTGATAAGCATTCTGATAATCTTCAATGTCTCTGCTTAGTCTTCGAACCAAACAGGATTCCGAACCAGCCTCTGTCCCTCCATCCGGCAACCCTGAGTGATGCCCAGCGATAATGTATGCTGGAATTATTCCAATTCGATTGCCCCAATGCTCTATGATTGCTTGAGCACCGGCTGTCGCATGATCCACTTGCTCTGGATTGCCGTTCAACCTTCGTTGGAACTTGTCCGAATATTTCCCAAGGTCATGGAACAGACCAATCGCATGTCCCCACTCTCCTGCTCCAAATACATTGGCAAACTGTTCCGTACGCTCGGCAACAGCCAGCAAATGTTCTTGCAATCGTTGCCACCTTTGCTTATTCTCGTCTTCTGTCCGGTGAGCATAATACAAGTACTGATCCGCTCCCTTCATATTACTGATTTATCGGCCATACAGTTCTATCCATTGTACTAGGCCGTATTTCCTATATTCTAGTAACGATTCGATATTAAACCAGAACTTCCCTCTTTATTCTGTATGAATATTGTGAATATTGTGTAAAATATGCCGATTCGCCATGCGCCATCGTTTATGCTCTTGCGTAAGGAGCGACCGCTAGATATCTATTACACGATAGACCTATCGACGTTTCAATCCTGTAGGATTAGACGTGTCCAAGGAAAGATTTCTGTAACTGTAGCTAACCCAAAAGGCGCTCGGTATTTAGGTTCAAGTCCTCTTAGCGAATATGCTCCAGAAACATCGTCGCCAGCTGGGCGTTGGCGATGGCGCTGATGCGGCAGGTCTGGCTTGTTTCTTCATACACGATCCGTTCGATCACCATCTGCGGCGGCGTATGCATGTATCCATCATAGACGGATGAACCGCCAGGATCAGCTGAATCCACATCGCATACGGACTGTCCATGACGGCCATGAACGCTTTCATGACCGGCTCGACTTCGAGTTCATCTTCTTTTTGAATGAGCAGGCCTGCCTTGAGCAGGTTTTGCTTGCACTCCTCCAACTGTGCTTCCATTTCATCGATCAGATAGCCGCGATACGGATCGGTGGAGCCATCGATACCGTGGCTTTCGAGCATGTACATCAGAAAAAACAGCTCACGGTGTCCGATGAGCCGGATCATTTCATCATGGGTATTTAATGCCGCTTCGGTCATACTGCACCTCCATATCTTCCGCATTTTTCCTTGTAAAAATAATTTGTCACGCCAACTTGGGCTTTGTCAAAGCCACCTTGAAACTACGGTTTTTTCATGGAACAGGCGACTTTCTTGCCAAACAGATCGATGTTTAACCTCGTTGTTTTCCTGAATTCATCGTGTCTCTTTTGCCTGCAGATCTAAATTTCCCTTTAAAGCATTCGGAAAATATGATAAGATGAAAGCGTTATCAATTTAAGTGATAATTAAATAAGGGGGAGTCAGAATGATGAGTTACGCACCAGAATCCAGAAACCTATACGAGGACTTCGTGGTGGAAACGGACATTCTGTTCTTTAAAACCGGGTCCCACGGGTTGGTCAGCTTTCACGGCAGAAATTATAATATAAAGAAAAGAATGACTGCCGAACAAATCACATCTCTTTTGTCTGGAAAACAATTCTTTAATGTTGGCGGAAACTGCTACGTTAATGTAGACAAAGTTTCAGAAGTCGAGCATGGAATTGTTTTTTTTGGCGAAAGGGCGCCATCTTCAAAAATTCTTCGAATTCCGAGAAGAAAACAAGAGCCGCTCAAACGGCTCATGGCAGGAAGAAAACAGCCGATTACCTGATCCCGGCCAAGAGAAATATCCAAGACCATATATAATGGAGATATTTCTTGATCCAAAGAGTAAACGCCTTCGTCCTTTATACAGGTCGAAGGCGTTTTTATAATCTCTGAATTATCGAAACGGCGACACTGCCTGATACCCGATATAAAAGAACATTTCCCTCAGTAAAAACGGCAACTTGGTTTTCCAGCTCTTATAAGCACTGTTAACGGCAGGTGAAGGGTAAGCCCTCATTTCCAAATCCTCTGCCATCAGCATTGCCCGTCTCATATGAAGCGGATCGCTGACGATCAAAAAGGAACTGATCCCTGCCTGCTCCGCTATGATTTTAGCATTGTACAAGTTTTCCTCAGTTATGGTAGAGGTTGTCTCAATAAGAATATCCTCAGAGTTCACGCCGTTCGAAATGGCATATTTCTGTGCGGCTTCCGCCTCGCTGATCTCCCCTTCACTTCCGCTACCTCCTGTAAAAATCAGCTTCTCCACACTTCCGGCATCATATAACATAAGTGCATGATCAATTCTTCCTTTCAATACAGGCGAGGGCTTTCCCTCCGTAACCGCAGCTCCAAGTACAATAGCCGCTTCAGCTTGGGCAGGGCCTGTCTGTTGTCCATAAGACCATATAACATAAGCTGTATAAAGCACATATAAGAACAACAGGATCAGCAGTATAAGAAGAAAATGCAGCGTTCTTCTTTTTTTGACTGTTTTATTCACATGCTTTGGATCGCTGACCATAAACTCCTCCTTTCGCAATTATTTTACATGGAGCCCATCAGGATAGCCATAGAAAAAGCCCTTAATATGCCTGCTAACAAATTTTATTTTTTCACATTTCTTATCTATCCATGGTAAACTTCTATACAAACGTAAAGTTCAGGGAAATCCAGTATCCGCATCCAGGGAGGGCTATCCATCACTCTATCATTTGATCCTAATTATCCCCATGTTTTTAAAGCTTTCTCAACAGAGCATTGGATTGTGCTTGGATTGTTGCTTGTACTCATCCTATCTCTATTCATGGGCCGCAAAATCATAGCATCCACCCCCGCCCTTCGGCGTTCTATAAAATGGACCCTTGTCACAGCCCTGCTGATTCCTGAAATATGCCTTCAAATATGGTATGTCTCAACTGGCATTTGGGATCGCACTACATCGCTTCCGCTGGAACTGTGCAGCCTGACGATGCTGTTCTCTGCTGTAATGCTTATGACAAACAGCCGGAAATTGTATCCTCTGATGTACTTTGCCGGCATAGGAGGTGCCCTTCAGGCCGTCCTTACACCAAGCCTTGATTTTCCGTTTCCGCATCTCCGATTTTTCCATTTCTTTGTGTCCCATGTCGCGATCATCCTCGCACCTTTATACATGACGTGGATTCAAAAATACCGCCCAAGCTGGAAATCCATCGGCTGGACGATGCTGTTTCTGAATATGGCTGCACTTGTGGTCGGGCTTATCAATCTTGCCTTAAACTCAAACTACATGTTTCTAATGAGGAAGCCGAACACTCCATCGCTGCTGGATCTGCTTGGCCCGCACCCCTTCTATATTTTTGCCGAGGAACTGATCGCGCTTTTGTTGTTCATCATCATGTTCTCTCTGTTTTTTGCCATACCGGATCATTTCAAGAAAATCCGAAAGAAGCGCAAGCACCTGCATGAAACATCTTTTTAATCAAAAAACGTATGGAAGCTCCCGGCAGCAGCTCGGAATTCCATACGTTTTTCTTCATCTAAAGCCTTTATTTCACATAAAGGCGTGATGTCTCTTCCCATATTTCACCCGGGGCAAGACTGAACAATCCAATCTCCTCTGCCGGAAGGTCCACGTTCGGCGCGTTAACCAGATTTATCTGAGGCTCCGGGCAGAAAAACTGCTTCCCAGCTTCGTTGTTCCAAATCATCCACTGTTTATAAGAAGTACCTACATCATAAACCAGTGTCTTTCCGAGTTTGGTGTCTGTCAGCTCCATGCGGTTACGTCCATTTTGCGGCGCTGCGGTATAATGGTTATCCATTTCATCAAAATATGGACTGATCCCTTCCCCTCGCAGCTGCTCCTCTTCTGCCGTCAATGTTTGATATTTGCCAGTTGGAAGCATCCGCTCATTCATCTCCCAGCGCTGACCGATCGTAAATTTCACCTTACAATCATCCGAAGTACTTCCCTCGGCAAACGGTGCATTCACCGCCGTATGAAATGCCAGAAGACAAGGCATCGGTGTATCCCCGTTATTGCGAATAATTACATGCTGTGATAGTCCGTCAGCACTTAAAGCATAACGCAGCTGAAAAGTGAATTTATGCGGCAGCATCTTAAACACAGAGTGTGTTTCATCAATTGTAACGCTTACTGTGACATAGCTTTCTAACTGGGTCGTTCCGAACTCTTCAACAGTCCAAGGAATCGTATGTAAAAAGCCGTGCAGGTGATTACCTGTGGCCTCTTCATTTACCGGAAATTGATACGTCTGACCGTTCCATGGAAATTTTCCATCTTCATAACGATTTGGCGGGAACAGCACAGGAATGCCGTGAACCCCCGGATTATCCTTAAATTGTTGCATCTCTGTCTCAGCAGGCTCCCGCAGAAAACGGTAACCGCTTTCTTTATCACGAAAAGCGACCAAATTCCCTCCAATTTCCGGCAGCATCACAGCCTCATATCGACCGAACTGCAGCCAGACAGCCTTCTCTCCCTGATAGGACCCTTCAAACGCTTTTTTATTCATCGGTAATCTCTCCTCTCGTTGTCACTTCTATAGATTACCATACCCTATACCCCGGTCAACATTCGATAAATCACATGAAACCCACCCAAAAAATGAACCGAGGATGGGCTCCACGAAATCAAAAACTTATTCGGATTCAGCCGGTCTGGTCGCTTCTGTAATTTCTTTTTCCAACTCCCCTGCAAACGTCTCTTTCTGCTCTTCGCTCCACCCCAACACTGAAGCCATATATTGAATTACCGGCTCCTTCCACTTTAATGTCCACTCGATGTTAAACAACAAAGAACCGGTGCGCCGGATAAAGAAATCCACAGGTTTAACCGCCATTTCATGATGAATTGCATAAATTAGCGGAACAATGACCGACATAGGGAGAGCATGTTCAGTTTCTGCACTATCAAGCTCTTTCGCCAATTGAAACAGCTTTTCAACGTTTGAGCCGTACATTCTTGCCCAGCTTTCGGCAAGCTTGGGGTCAAGCCCTTGGCTCACACCTTGCTGAGTCTTTTCACGAATAAATGCCGGGAAATTGGCAGAGCCCCCTACCTTGCCGCCAGAGATCGGGAGATTTTTCGTTTGACATGATCCATACACCTGACCGCTCTCTTCCTGAATCCGCTTTGCCACTACATTGACGACCGTATCCGCCATTTTTCTATAGCCAGTCAGCTTTCCTCCGGCAATGGTAATCAGGCCGGTTGGCGATTCCCATATCTCATCTTTACGGGAAATTTCAGACGGGTCCTTGCCCTCTTCCAAAATAAGCGGCCGAACTCCGGCCCAAGCCGACTCCACGTCCTCTTCACTCACCTTGACAGTTGGAAACATATAATTCACCGCATTTAAAATGTAATCCCGGTCCTGCACAGTCATAAAGGGATGCCCGGGGTCATTTTCATATATCGTATCGGTTGTTCCCACATAGGCTTTGCCATCTCTCGGAATGGCGAAAACCATCCGTCCATCTGGTGTATCAAAATATACAGCCTGCCTTAGCGGAAATTTGGATTGGTCGATGACAAGATGTACCCCTTTGGTTAGCTGAAGTGTTTTTCCTTCTTTAGAGTTATCCATTTCACGGACCCGATCCACCCATGGTCCGGTTGCATTTACGATTTTACGACCGGATGCCGAGTAAACCGTACCGCTTAGCATATCCTTCACCGTAACCCCGGAAACCTGCTTATTGGCATTATAATTTAATGATTCCACTTTAGCATAATTGATCAATTCAGCGCCATGAGCCGCTGCCTCTTTGAGAACTTCCAACGTCAACCTTGCATCATCCGTCCGATATTCGACATAATAGCCGCCCCCTTTAAGCCCCTCTTTTTTCAACAATGGCTCCTTGCTTAAAGTTTCGGCTGCAGACAACATCGTACGCCGCTCGCTCTTCTTAACCCCTGCCAAGAAATCATATACCTTCAATCCGATCGAGGTGCTGAATTTCCCGAACGTTCCTCCTTCGTGGAACGGAAGAAGCATCCATTCCGGCGTCGTAACATGTGGCCCGTTCTCATATACCACAGCCCGCTCCTTCCCAACTTCAGCTACCATGCCTACCTCAAACTGTTTCAAGTAGCGCAAACCTCCGTGGACAAGTTTGGTTGAACGGCTGCTCGTTCCAGCCGCAAAATCCTGCATTTCTACAAGCAGAACACTCATCCCGCGAGTCACTGCATCCAGTGCAATGCCTGCACCGGTAATCCCTCCGCCAATAATAATCAAATCATAGGTACTTTCCGTTATATTTTCCCATTTCCGTTTACGATCCATACTTGAAAAAGATTTTGGCTGATTCATAATGTAGGCCCTCCCCTGATTGACTGTTATTATTAATGAAAACAAAAAGAGAGACCACGAAACACGCGGAAATAACCTGCTACATGAGCAGCATCCGCGATAAGTGGTCTCTCCTAATCTCCAGACAATTATTAACTTATAAATTATTATATCAAAAATTTTAATGAAATGCCATAGCTGCATAAACAGCTTTTTTCCAACCATTGTAAAGCTGCTCTCTTGTCTTTTCGCTCATGCTTGGGTCAAATCTTCGCTCTACGCTCCATTTGCTGTTAATCTCGTCTTGATCCTTCCAGTAACCTACAGCCAGCCCCGCAAGATAAGCAGCACCAAGCGCCGTTGTTTCACTAATAACAGGCCGCTCTACCGGTACGTTCAATATATCACTTTGAAATTCCATAATAAATGTATTGGCTACCGCGCCGCCATCGACCCGCAGCGTTTCAATTTTTATTCCAGAATCCTCTTCCATCGCTGAAAGCACATCTCTCGTTTGATATGCAAGCGATTCCAAGGTCGCCCGGATGAAATGCTCTTTGGTTGTTCCTCTTGTCAATCCGAACACCGCTCCCCGCATTTCACTGTTCCAATAAGGGCTTCCAAGTCCAACAAAGGCAGGTACCACGTATACACCTTCTGTGGACTCAACTCGTCTGGCATACGGCTCGCTGTCCTTCGCTTCCCGGAACATACGCAGTCCATCTCGAAGCCACTGAATGGCCGATCCGGCTACGAAAACACTGCCTTCAAGCGCATACTGTACTTTTCCATCCAATCCCCAGGCAATGGTCGTAATCAGACCATGCTCGGATGTAACCGGCTTATCCCCAGTATTCATCAGCATAAAGCTTCCAGTACCATATGTTGTTTTGACCATACCTTCTTTAAAGCAAGTTTGGCCGAACAATGCGGCTTGCTGGTCGCCAGCTGCACCAGCTATCGGCACTTCACGCCCGAAGAAATGATAGGCTGCTGTCTGAGCATATACCTCGGAGGACGGTCTGACTTCTGGAAGCATAGCTTTGGGAATGTCCAATATGTCAAGAAGTTCATCGTCCCACTTCAATTCATGAATGTTGTACAGCATCGTGCGGGATGCATTGGAATAATCCGTTACATGTGCCTGACCGCCGGATAACTTCCAAATAAGCCAGGTATCGATCGTTCCAAAGAGAAGTTCACCTCTCTTTGCACGGTCCCGCGCCCCCTCAACATGGTCAAGAATCCATTTGATCTTCGTTCCTGAAAAATACGGGTCAACCAACAATCCGGTTTTATCACGTACTTTTTGATCATGACCATCTGCAATGAGCTGCTCACAGATATCGGCTGTTTGACGTGATTGCCATACGATAGCATGGTAAACAGGAACACCCGTTTTACGGTCCCATACAACAGCAGTTTCACGCTGATTGGTTATGCCAATCCCGGCAATCTGTTCGGTTTTGACTCCGGCTTCAGATAGACAGGTTGCAATAACAGCCAAGATGGAGCCCCATATTTCATTTGCATTTTGCTCAACCCATCCGGGTTTAGGAAAATACTGTGGAAACTCTTTCTGAGCCGAGTAAACCATGTTTCCTTCCTGATTAAACAATATTGCTCGTGAACTGGTCGTGCCTTGATCCAGCGCCAAAATATACTGCTCCATTCTTTATTCCCCCTTTTGCAAATCGTCACATAAAAGATTAAAGTTTATTGTAAGCGATGTCAAATATGTCATTGCAAATTTCTTAATATTATATTAAGCAAGGGGATCAAAGAGTTATCTTTTTTGAAGGAACTGCTTTATCATCCAAAAATCGGTTATAAACCAAGCGAAATGTACTTCGTTTCCAGAAATTCCTCGATTCCGTAATGGCCTCCCTCTCGTCCAAGTCCGCTTTCCTTAAAGCCGCCAAACGGCGCTTGTGCCGTGGATGGAAGAGGATCATTGATGCCAACTATGCCATATTCCAACGCTTCAGCGATCTGTACAGCTTCTCCCAGTTGCTCGGTATACACATAAGCTGCAAGTCCATATGGACTGTTATTGGCACGCTCAATCGCCTCTTCGATCGTAGAGAATGATGCAACAGGAGCAACCGGCCCAAAGGTTTCCTCGTTCATACATAACATGTCATCGGTTGCGTTCATGATAATCGTCGGAGGAACATACTGACCATGACCTTCGGCAAGATCTTCATTTCCAGATAAAATAACGCCACCCTTCTCCACCGCATCTTTAATATGCCTTCTCACCTTCTCTGCTGCCTTCGTGTTGATCAGCGGTCCTATGTCTGTTCCTTCTTCCATGCCATTGCCAACCCGCAGCTTCTTGGCCCGTTCCGCTACTTTGTCGGCAAATACGGATGCGATGGAATGTTCTGCATATATACGGTTGGTACATACACATGTTTGTCCTGCATTCCGGAATTTCGATAAAATAACCCCTTCAGCTGCTTTGTCCAAGTCTGCCTTCGATGTAACGATAAACGGAGCATGTCCCCCCAGCTCCAATGACAGCTTCTTAACTTGACCGGAAGCCCCTGCCATCAACTTCTTCCCCACAGCTGTTGAACCCGTAAACGACAGCTTTCTAACCCGGCTGTCCTGCTGCCAAACCTCAGCAATCTCGCTTGCTTCACCTATGACAACATTAATCACTCCAGTAGGGATTCCTGCTTGCTCTGCAAGTTCCGCGAGTTTAAGCGCAGTGTATGGCGTCTCCTCTGATGGCTTAATGACCATTGTACAACCGGCAGCCAGCGCCGGCGCAGCTTTTCGAGTGATCATCGAAGCCGGAAAATTCCAAGGTGTAATGGCTGCAACGACACCAACCGGCTGTTTCTTTACAAAAATTCGTTTACTTGGAGAAGAAGACGGTATCGTTTCACCATAGATACGCTTGCCTTCTTCTGCATACCAGCCGATAAAACTGTTGGCATAATGGATCTCCCCGACTGCTTCTTTTAACGGCTTCCCTTGTTCAAGGGTTAGAATTTTTGCCAGCTCATCGGTATGTTCGGCAATTCTCTCATACCAGTTTCGCAGCAAGCATCCTCGCTCCTCAGCTGTTAATCCCGACCAATCCGAAAATGCGTTAAAAGCTGCGTCTACCGCCATAGCGGCTTCCTTCTGCCCACCTTTTGACACCGTCCCAAGCTTTTCTCCTGTAGCCGGATTGACTACATCCAACTGTTCCGAAGCGGTAACCCACTGTCCACCAATATACATTTGGTTAGGATACATAAAATAAACCTCCCCTTTTCTCCTCAATCTCATTATCTTCTAAATAGTAACCTACTTTGAAAGTTGCAAAACGGCATCTGGATTCTTTAAAACAAAAAGAAAATCGTTCTTTCGTAAAATAGCAGTGCCAGACCCCATTTACGAAAGGAACGATTTCTCTATACATCGAATATAACAACATAACTTGCTAATGGACTTAATTTGCTCGAAATTGTCTGCTTAAGTTACTTCACACCAGCACTTACTTCTTTAACCATCTCTGCTACAGATGTCAGTCCACCGCCGGAAAGATACCAATAGTTTGGATCAAGGTAAACGATGTTCCCTTCCTTGTAAGCGTTCGTTGTCTTCACAAGCTCGTTCTCAACCACATCTTTGGCTCCTGAAGCTTCGTCGCCTGAACTTACAGCAGCGCCACGGTCAACAACGAACAGGTAGTCAGGATTTTGCTCCACAATATATTCACTGGAAATATCCTTTCCGTGTGTACTGACCTCGATCCCAGGATCAACAGCTGTAAATCCGAACACGTCATGCAAAATTCCGAAGCGGGAACCAGGACCATATGCACTGATTTTACCTTCATTTGCAAGTATAATCAAAGCGTTCTTTCCAGTTGCTTTAACTTTATCATTCAGCGCTTTAATGTCTTCATCGATCGCTGCCAGCTCTTCTTCAATTTGACTTTCCTTCCCGAAAATCTGACCCAGCGTGTTCATGTTTTCCTTGAAAGATTCCATATATCTGGATGTATCGACCCCTAGATAAATCGTCGGTGCAATTTCAGAAAGCTCTTGATAAGCATCACGTTGTCTGCCTGAGATAATAATAAGATCAGGGCTGATTTCATTGATTTTTTCAAAATCTGGCTCTTTCAAGCTGCCTACATTTTCATACTTCGCATCGGCGTATTTAGACAGGTAAGGAGGCACGTTCTTTTGCGGAACCCCTGTTACTTCAATGCCAAGCTTATCCAATGAATCCAATATACCAAAATCGAATACGACCAGCTTTTGAGGATTTTTCGGAACTGGCGTTTCTCCAAGCTCATGCTTGATCGTCAATTTTTCTGCTGAAGCCTCTCCATCGTTACCGGTGGAAGCCGAACCTGCCTGCTTTTCATCCGCGCCGCACGCAGCAAGAACCAGTGTTAGCAAAGATACCATCAACAACGTTAATACTTTCTTCATTTCTTAACACCCCTGTTTTTAATAAGATTTGAAATATAAATATTTGAAAATAAGGTTAAAATTTACCATAATGAGGCCGTAAGAGGTCCTTCCGCTTTAATCAAGCAGACCTCTTTATATAGTATGGGTTCATTTTTCATCAATTTTACTTGCCCTTGTACTTAAGCGTAGTAAACACAAACCTTGTTATCGTTGATTTCTTCAATTTCGATATCCATGTCATAAATGCTTCTGAGCACATTGCTCTGAATGACCTTGTCTGTCTGGCCTTCATTTTCAATTTTTCCATCTTTCAGAGCAACAATGTAATCCGAATAGAAAGATGCAAAGTTGATATCATGAATGACGATGATAATGGTTTTATCCAAATCCGTCACGAGTTTTCTTAAAATTTTCATAATTTGGACAGAGTGCTTCATATCCAGGTTATTGAGCGGTTCGTCAAGCAAAATATAATCCGTATTCTGGGCGATGACCATGGCAATGTAAGCACGCTGAGTCTGACCTCCGCTGAGCTGATGCAAATATTTATCCTGCATGTCTTCCAGCTCCATATAGCGAATAGCATCATCAATATATTTCTTATCCTCATCCGTCAATCTGCCCTGAGAGTAAGGGAAACGCCCGAAAGATACCAATTCTCTGACCGTCAAACGAAGACTGATATGATTCGACTGCTTCAGAATCGAAATCTTCTTGGCAAGGTCGCCGCTCTTCCATTGGCTCACTTCCTTGCCTTCAATCATAATCTCACCGCTGTCTTTTGTAATAAGCCTGCTGATCATAGACAGAAGACTACTCTTACCGGCTCCGTTCGGTCCGATAAATGAGGTAATCTTGCCTTTAGGTATTGAAACGGATACATTGTCTATGACTTTTTTGCCGCCATATGCTTTAGAAACGTTAGTAACCTGGATCATGATTTACTCTCCTTTAATAGCAAATATATGAAATAGATGCCGCCGATAAAGTTAATGATGACGCTCAGCGTTGTTGAGAACGTGAATATCCGTTCTACAATGAACTGACCTCCAACCAGTGCGATGATACTGATTAGAATCGAACCAGTAATCAGGTAGGAATGACGATAAGTTCTCATAAACTCGTAGGCCACGTTTACGACCAGAAGTCCCAAGAATGTGATTGGGCCAACAAGCGCTGTTGCTACCGAAATCAGAACGGCCACGATAATAAGCATTCTTTTGACAACAAAATCATAATTCACACCTAAGTTGATCGCATGCTCACGTCCAAGCGCGAGCACATTGAGATATTTGAAATACTTAGCGAAATATATTAACGTAATCGCCACCACAATGAAAGAGATGAGCAAGAGCTCCGTCTTCACATTGTTGAAACTGGCGAACATTTTGTCTGAAACATACTGAAATTCATTCGGATCGATTAACACTTCCATAAAGGAAGATAGGCTGGAGAACAATGAACCAAAAATCATTCCGATTAACAGAAGAAAATAGATGTTATTGCCTTCCCTGCGAAACAATATCCTGTACAGAACTCCCGAGAAAAGTATCATCCCGCCGACATTGATCAAGAAGTTAACATTTCCCAGCTCATACAGTGTAAAAGAACCGAAAGCAAACACTACAAATGTCTGTATTAAAACGTAAAGTGAATCGAGCCCCATGACGCTTGGCGTCAGAATCCGGTTATTGGTGATGGTTTGAAACACCGTGGTTGACAGCGCAATCGAGCCGCCTGTTAAAACAATCGCCAACACCTTCTTGATTCTTCTCGGCAGCGCGTAGTCCCAACTGCCTCCGAGATCAACAAACAGGAAGAGGCCGATCAGGATGAGTGCCACCACGGCCAGCAGACCGGTTTTGGCTTTATAAGTCATATGCCTTTCTCCTCATCAGTAAGTAAATGAATATACCGCTTCCGATCACACCCACGGTTAAGCTAATCGGAATTTCATAAGGATAAATAATGATCCGGCCGATAATGTCGCAGAAGAGTACAAAGACGGCCCCGAGCAATGCGGTATGCGAAAGGCTTTTTTTCAAATGATCCCCCAGGTAAAGGCTCACAATGTTCGGGACAATAAGCCCCAGGAACGGTATCATCCCTACAGTCAGAACGACTGATGCTGTCACCATAGCTACAATGATCAACCCGGTATTCACCACGCTCCGATAACGAAGTCCCAAATTCGTTGCGAACTCTTCCCCCATGCCCGCCACCGTAAATTTATTAGCGAACAGGTATGCTAGAATGACCAGAGGAACACTTATGTACATCAATTCATACTGCCCCTTGATAATCATCGAAAAGTCGCCCTGTAGCCAGGCGGACATATTCTGAATCAAATCATATTTATAGGCAAAAAATGTAGCAATCGAGCTGATGATATTCCCGAACATCAATCCAACTAACGGAATAAATACCGCATCCTTGAATTTGATCTTGTCGAGAATCTTCATAAATAACAGCGTACCTGCAAAAGCAAACAGAAATGCAACCAGCATCTTGATCAGAGGGCCTGAATTCGAAAATACAAGCATAGCCGCCAGAATGCCCAGTCTTGCGGAATCCATCGTACCAGCCGTAGTCGGTGACACGAATTTATTACGGCTAAGCTGCTGCATGATCAAGCCGCAAATACTCATGCTGACTCCCGCCAAAATCAAACTGATCAATCTCGGTATACGGCTGACTAACATAATATGCTGTTGTTGCTCCGTCATTCGAAACAGGTCAAGCGGTGAGATGTCCTTTACTCCTATAAATAAGGAGATGATCGATAACACCACAACTGCTGCGATCAAGTATCTTTTCTTCATGGCACTTCCTTCTATGCGGTATGCAGTTCCGGTATGTACCGGCGGCATTGATCTCATTCTCAATGAGATTGATTATCAATTACGATCTAAAGTGAATTATATCATCACATTCTCAACCCGACAAGTATAATTGAGAATCAAAATCAATTAAATTTTTTGCAACCCACCTTTTTGTTCATCATTTGTTCATATTTTTCACTTTTTCTTCATGATAGCTCACTTGCTTTTTCTAAACTTTTTTCTGAGTTATACTCTGAGTTATACGTTATATATTGATTTATACCAGTCATGACAAGTACAATAGCCTTGTAACAAGCCAAGCTAGGGGTGCCTCGTGCTGAGAGACGAAAAATCGTCAACCCTTATGACCCGATCTAGATCATACTAGCGTGGGGAAGTGGAGCTTTATGTTTATTTGTCTATGAACATAAAACTGCACTTCTTCACAGGAGTGCAGTTTTTTTATTTCTAAAATGTATGGAGGTTATGCGATCATGAATAATTCAGTATGTGGAACAAGTCGGATTGTAGGTTGTACTTTCTCTGTATCCCCGATGACCGATCAATTCGTTCAAGTCATTACAGAAGCATTGACGTCTGTAAACACGGACAAAGTTTGGATGCATACCGATGATTTATGTACTTGCGTTCGAGGCAAGGCTGAACATGTATTTGATGTGACACGCGCTATTTTTGCTCATACTGCTGCCACGGGTGTGCATACGGTATTTAATGGGACATTCTCTATCGGATGTCCAGGCGATAGCAAAGATGATGCATACATGTCGGAAGATGATAAACCGATGAATGAGAACCTTGGAAGCTCCGCCAATATGGAGACAGCCTCCCATTTCTCCCTCTATCCACTGGGCTCAGAAAATTATATGGACATCATATATAAAGAGATTGAACGAGCAAAAACAAAAGGGACGTTAACAGAAGGCATCCACTATGCCAGTCGGCTGGACGGTACATTGCAAGAAGTGTTCCATACACTGGAGGACGCTTTTATGAATGCAATCCAATCCAGCCAAAAGCATCTCGTCATGACAGCTGTAGTATCAGCGAACAGTCCTTCGCCAAAAGCAAAAAATAAATAGCCTTCATATATTAATGAAAACAATCAAAAATTAGCTCGACCTGCAACTTGGCCGAGCTATTCTTTATTGAGTCCGTTATCAGATTGCTTACATCGATTCATAAAACGTCTATTCTTCATAGCCTATCAAATGAAGACCTCCATACGGCTCCAGTAGTTTTGACGTCCAATTATGCAAAGCTTCCTCTTCATTATGAAGATACAGCCGCTCAAGCGAGGCTTCCAAATCCTCAGCCATACTGGAATTAAATTCAGACAGCAAACGGTATAAAGTCTTTCCTTCCCCCGTCCACTGTTGATTGACCCGAAGGATAAATTCACATGACAGTATGGTCAGCTTTTGAGTAATAAACCATCTTTCTACCCTTTTGTCAGAACCTTGCAAGTCCATCAGATATTCGGTAATCATATAACGTGCTGCATCGATATCATATGAAGTGTAGGGAAGCGGGCCATAATCCAAATCGCACTTGGCCTCCTCTCGAATGTCCTCCCCTCCCGGACTGGTGCACAAAATCTTTCCTTCTGTGAGTATCCGCTGCAAGGTTGGATTCCCTGCCATCACACCTGCATCAAACAGTTCCCGGTATCCTGAAGTTGTCAGTAAAAACAGTTCAACGACCCAACCGTTTGCTTCGATTGTCTTTCGACTTAAATCCTCTATCGTATCATCAATCACTACAATATCCAGATCAGACTTCTCATTGTGCTCACCTTTGCCTGCACTTCCACCCAAAACAGCGATCAAGCAATTCGGATACTCCCGGAGTATCAGTTCTTTGGCAGCCTCATAAGGTTCCATTTTCACGGTTTCTTCCCTCCATGATATTTAGCATATTTCAAAAAACGGGCTCTAATTATTAGATTCAGCAAAAACCCCAAAGGTACCTGAAACATATGGTAAGTAACAAGTAAAGTTTATAACAAAATAAGGGAAGAATTGGGGGACGCTACATGAACTATATCGACATGCTGTCCAAATTAGGAACGGGGAGCGCCCATCCAGGGGGATTTGAAGCAACACTGAGGTTGTTCCGGAAGGAAACGCTCCCATTGAACAGCCGAATTTTGGAAGTAGGCTGTGGAACCGGCAGAACTGCCTGCTACCTGGCTGAAAAGGGTTATCAAGTTACCGCTGTGGATATGCATGAAAGCATGCTGAATAAAGCTCGAATACGGGCTGATGCCATGGGACTTGATATCAACTTTGTTCAAGCCGATGTATGCTCTTTGCCATTTGAGGATGAGCAATTTGATTTTGTAATCGCGGAGTCCGTCACCGTGTTCACCAATGCAGCCGAATCGTTATCCGAATACTGCCGTGTATTAGTAAAAGGTGGAACGCTTTATGACCGGGAACTGCTATTAGACCAACCGATGCCAATGGATCAAAAACAAGAACTGGAACAATTTTTTAGCATTCCTCGTCTGATGAATCGAGAAGAATGGAGCAAGCAACTGCTGGATAGCGGTTTTTCCTTTGAGGAGGCTTTGGAATATAACCACTTTACGGACCAAATGAAACAAGAGCAAATTCAGCATATGGATTCATTAGAGCTAAGAGATGAAGGATACCTTTTTGATCTAACGCTATGGGAAACATTATTCAAGCATGATCGAATGATTTTGGATAATACCAATTTTCTGGCCTCAGCCTTGTTTAAAGCTGTAAAGTGATGATATAGCTTTTATTTCTTGGGGAAAAGTAAAGAAAGCCTCTTTCTTTTCCCCTTAAACTTGTTTGCTGACTTAGATAATTAGAACTAATTTTAAATGATTTATAATCGTGAATATATAATTCGTTATATCTACTTTTGTCGAACGATGTTATAATCGTGGTAATTGTATCCTATGCTTAAAGGAGGAAGTTTTACTCATGTCTTGGTTCAACAAGTTAAGCATCTCGAATAAAATAACAGTTTCTTGTTATGTAATTGCTGTTCTCTTTGCACTTCCGATGCTGATTGCCTTTATAGCTCTCGGCAAAATTGTATTGGGAATTGTACTGGTTGCTATACTTGCCGGACTTACATACCCGCTCTCTCAATTCATTCAGAAAGCGCTCACAGGTTCTTTCGATGAAATTTCCAATGTTTCCTCACAAATTGCACGAGGTGATTTCACGGTTAAAGTAGGAGAAGCCGGAGGCATGACAGATCTGAGCCGAACTTTTAACAGTATGGTTGACAGACTGCGGAGGATTTTGCAGGAAGCCTCAGATATCTCCCGAAAAGTTATGGATTCCAGTCGTGATATATCAAACAAAAACCAAAATCTGATCGAAGTTATGAACCAAGTAACCATGTCTTCCAACGAGCTGGCCATTGGAGCAAACGAAATATCAGAAGATGTATCCGAGATGAGCGACTCCATCCGTGAGATCGAACATAAGGTTAGCAATTATACAGATTCCACAAGAGCGATGAATCAACGATCTACGGAAACACTCGGTCTGGTAGAGAAAGGACGAGTATCTGTTTCACAACAATCTGCCGGTATGCAAAAAAACATTGAAGCCACAAATAAAGTGGCAGAATCAATCGATGCCCTTTCCAAAAATGCCAAGGGGATCAGCAAAATTACCGAAACGATTTCAGAGATTGCTGAACAGACGAACCTATTATCATTAAACGCTTCTATTGAAGCCGCAAGAGCCGGAGAACATGGGGCCGGTTTCGCGGTCGTCGCGCATGAAGTTCGCAAGCTTGCAGAGGAATCCACCTCTTCCACTCGTGAGGTCTTTAATCTTGTTCGAAGCATCGAGCATGACATTAATCTTGCAAGTCAAAACATCAAAATCAATGAAGAAGTCGTTCATCACCAGACTGAAATGATTCAAGAAGCCGAGCTGATCTTTTCGGAGATCGTTACGAGTGTACAGTACATAACGGAGCAAATTTCCGCCTTCTCCAAGGAAAGCGAATCGATGCTGGAAAGTGCTCAAAGCATATCTGCTGCGATACAGAACATATCAGCCATTACCCAAGAATCCGCCGCAGGTACCGAACAGGTGTCTGCCTCCATGAATGAGGGCATCGAATCGATCAAGAGGATGGCAGATGAAATAAATGCGATGACAGATGCCGTATTCCAGCTCCAAAAAACGATCAATATTTTTAAATTTTAAAAATATATATGCAAGTTGAACTAAAGAACCTAGCCCTAGCATCACTACGAATTCGGATTATTCTTCCGATCGCTCTTGCCCCCAGATTTCTCTGAAAGATTTAAACGACCGTTGAAATCCGGGGACAGCTTACGCTTTCGAAGCGAGCTTTCCGTAGGAAAGCTTTTAGGCGAACACTGACGTTTCTCCAGAATAATTCCAACTTCTTTCGTTGAAGTATTACCATTCTTTAGTTCAATCACCCCCCATCGATGGATCATTGATGGGAGGCTTTTTTTAAATCATGATCCATTTCCCCGGAAATAAAAAGGGAATATACCTTTCTATTTTCAATTCATCCTTGAGCCAAATTCCTCCACAAATTGCTCAGCCACCGTTTCAACAAAAGGAGTTATCGGGATGAACTTCAGCTTTTCAAGTGGAATCCACTCCGCTCCCAGTGAATCCTGCTGATCACCAACGCGCTTAATTGGAACTTGCTCACCCTCCATCTCAACCTCGTATATGATGCCAATGTGATGCATTTCCTCCAGCACGTCATCCGACCGCTTATAAATGATTGTACAGGAAACAGCGGTTTTCATACGGCTGCGAATATCTGTCAGCCCTGTTTCTTCAAGAAATTCACGCCTTAATGTCTGTTCCGGCTCTTCCCCAAACTCGATTGAGCCACCAGGCAAATCCCATTTGCCTATATACGGCCCCCTCGCTTTACGAATTAACAGCATACGGCCTTGTTTAATTAAAACACCATAAACGCCCAGATGCGTATACTTTTCCATTTCACTCACAACCTTTTGCTAAAAATCTGATCACTCTTCTTGATAAAAATCAACGGCAACTAAGTTTTTCCGTTCCACGAGAAGATGAAAATCAAAAATCTCATCCAATGCTTGTAGTCTTGTTTCAACCGGCAGCTGTTTAAAGCGAAAGTAGGGGGAATCAGAGTGGGTGTACTTGGCCGGAGGTGGAAATGTTTCATGTGGATGCAGATTTTCTCCTGTAAACCATTCGAATACGGCCGCATATCCAGAATTAACGGGATAATAGTTCAGCAGCTGATATTGCCGGAGTCCTGCCCGGCAAACACCCGAAAAACACGTCCCTCATGCTGAATCCAATCGAAGCTATGATCCTCTCTCAGCTCAAAAGCAACGTCGTTCACTGTAATCATCACCATTGAATAATTCATGTTCCCCCCCTTATCGGATAAAAAATAGACCGTCCCTATCCGGAAAACGGCCTAAAACAAATCAGACTTTTATATTATATTCCAAAAATTAACTTACCTCAATGACAATCACCTCAAAGCGCATCAATTCTTGACTGGGGTGCTTTGTCACACCGCTTGCACACTTTTAAAGACATGCCGTCGGATTTGGTCCGGGGGTACAAAAGTTTAATTCGGGTACTGTGACATACCGGGCAAGTACCTCGCCCACGAGCAGGTAAATGCCATAAGGAGCGTCCTCTTTTGGATTTAGCCATGGTTTCCAAACTCCTTTTTCTCAAATTTCACCTTGCACCATATTTATGTTAATGTTGAACGTTTTAGTCATGTTTGGCGTAAGTTTTGAATTGAAAGTCCAGGGCGTACCATCAATTCAACGTATTCATAAAGCTTATGGCTATATTAACGTAACAGCCACACTGATCAAATACGCAGCAGGCACAATAATCAACTGGGCAAGCATCGTCCCCAAAAAACGTGTAACCATCAGCAGTGTATACACCTTGCCAAGCTGATCTCTCGTTTCCGGTTGATGTGTTGCTTTGTCTGTAATGAGGCCAAGCTGAGGATCGATAAAGATCGTTAAAATAATCGTAGCTATACCGTTGATGATTCCTGAGGATTGAGAAGCCGTTGTCGCCAATTCAGGTACGATATGGGCTGCATACAGCGAAGACAGCACACCTACCGTATAGAAGGCTGTTACTCCGATATTGAGAAAAATAAAACGATTGGGAATGCCTAGATAACGAAACTGGCTGATTTTCAATGAGGGCTTTCTAAAGTAATGCTTCGTATTCTTAAGTTGGCCAATCGTTACACTGGAAATTAGCTTTGGAATCGAACCTGCCACCTCCAGCTTCGCTATAACTCGGGCAAACAGGTTTACAAAGGTGGGAAACAGTACGATGGCAAGCAAGGTTCCAACAGATGCAGCAAGCAAAATAAACCGAAAATATCGAAGCACATCAAAAGAAGGGTCTATTCGGGCATAATCTACAAATTTGGCCGTCAGTGGAGCCTGAATCAAGTTCGACGTTCTTGATACGAGAACAATAATGCCGATCAAAGATAAGGCGACAGCAATTTTATTCAGTTTCACACCGGCATACCTGGCGGAATAGGATAACGTCTCCGCTGTGTGAATGATCATTGTCAATACAAAAACGATAATGAGGCTGTTGACCATAGGCGCTCCCCCTCTATGCCCGAAGACACATAAGATTTTACAAAAACAGATTGCTCAGCTTGAATCCACTTGCTCATCCGTTCATGTATTGAGTATAGGACCGTGAACGCCAAACTTAAGGTTTTCGTTCATACAGAACCTGCTCAACTCTTCAACGGCTTCTTTATTTGGATACTTCGAAATTTCCATCCCGCTAATGAAATCATTCGATATATCATTCCATCGATCCCGGATGAATTGATGCCACATTCCGATCTGAAGACGTCTCATTATCTTACCTCCATCGCCATTTACTCTTGAATACTGAGCTTCACTTCATCCCCGAATGCTTCAAGGGCAGCCTCTCCACCAATCGGAATCGTAATTTGCGGTGAGGTATGTCCAAAGTTAATGTCGGCCACTACAGGCAGGTGTTCCAGTTCTTTCTTCGACTTGATAATATCGCTCAGGAGCTGTCTGCTCATCTGTGATGCGGTTTGAAACCGTCCGATGATCATTCCTTTCACTTCATGAAAACCAGGCTGATGAATAAGGGATTGCAGATCACGATCAAAGGTCGGTGGCGATGATTCCAAATCATCCTCAACAAACAAAATAGCGCCCGCCAAGCTCGGCATAAACTCCGTCCCTTGGAGCAAATTCAGAGTACACAGGTTACCGCCGATCAGTATCCCTTCCGCTTTCCCTTCATTAATGACGTATGGACCGTCATTTCGAATGAAATTCCGGTTCTCCTGATCTATGTACCAGGCATCATCACTCCAATATCAGAAGGAGATACCTCCAAAGGCCCCTCATGGAACATCATTTTATAAAAATACTCGGATGTATATTCAGTCCCGTGCAGCATGCCAAAAGTTGAAAAATGCGGACCTGAATAGGTAATTAGCCCCGTCTTGGCATATATCGCACAGCTCAGTGCCGTAATATCGGAATATCCGCACAGCCTCTTCGGATTCGAAGCGATCAGATCATAATCAATATATCGGAGCAGCTGATTGCAATTGTAGCCGCCAATCGTTGTCAGAATACCGGATACATTCGGATCCAGAAACGCTTCGTGCAAATCTCGAATTCTGGATTCGATGGATGACGAGCTGAATGCATCTATTTTCTCACAATGCCTGGAATATGATAAGACAAGACCCATCTCTCGCAAGCGATCTTCAGAAAGCTTTCGCTGTTCTTTTGCAATAATAGACATACTCCGGGAAGGAGACACAACACGAATTTCATCACCCGTCTTAAACTTATTAGCTTTCATATCGATTCCCCCTTTTAATTCATACGCTGTGATTGTAATCCACTTGGACTCGGGAACGCGTGTTTGACGAAGCAATAATCGCATCAAGTAGAGATTGAACCTTATGTCCGTCATCAAACGTTGGCAAATCAACGGAATCCTGTTCACCGCATAACGATCGATACATTAAATCTACCATCTTGTAAAAGCCGATAATACCGACACGAATTTTTGGCATAGACGCTGACATTATTCTCTAGACCTCAATGATGAAAAAATGTTGATCAATATAATCACAAACGTAGAAAAAATATAATGTCCCATTATAACGATTCCAATAGCCGGAAGGGGTTTTTCCCCTGGATCAGTAATTGGATACAATGAAACAAATATGCTATTAAACATCCAAAAATACGGCATCCACAGGACGGGTATAATATATTTCAGCTTTTTTCGGCCGAATAAATGTTTAGTTAGAAAATAGCAAAGTATAGAAAAGAACAAAAACACAATGATGATCAAAATATCAGTATATCCCGCTATATTACTTAATCCGGTAATCCTTTCTATACGGTAAACATTGACCATGAGCTGAACCTGAATCAAAAAAGAAATAGCATATAATGCACTTAAACCATTCAATTTCAAAAATGGAAGCATAAGCACACCCCCTATTCGTTTCTTGAACTAGTCAAACCATACCTCTTTCAAAGGGTTGCGGAGATAGCCGAACATCTGTTGCAGCTGTTCTGGTGTATTCCGATCTAGAGACAGTTCAGGTAATCCGTCTTCATTAAAAAAACCAACATCTGAAGTCTCAACTCCACTGGCTGCTTTCCCTCCGATCAACTCGCATTGAATAAACAACTTATATACATGCTGCGATGAAGGCGGATGATTGTGAAATTTCTTATCCAAAACCGCCAGCAATCTGACCGGAGTAACATCATAACCGGATTCTTCCTTGATCTCCTTCACCACAACCTCCTTGACCGACAAGCCGATATCGGCCCATCCGCCTGGCAAAGCCCATCCGCCACCACTTCTTTCTTTGACAAGAAGAATTTTTCCATCTTGAAAAACAACCCCGCGAATATCCACCTTGGGCGTTGGATACCCGGTGTCACTTGCAAACAATGTCCGAATCTTCTCATGCTCCATTTCGGTATATTCATGTAAAATCGAGACACTTAGTTCCCGCAGCTGTTCAAAACGCTCTTTATCATATATATCCTTGGAGTAGGCAAGGCCCGCCTGGCTGATCGCCTGAATTTCCTTGGCCCATTCCAGCCATTTTTGTGTCATCGTGCTCCCCTCCCTTGATTTCAGCGGTATACACTGATTCTCCTATATCATGATCCTTTCCTGCTGGACGCCTTGCAAAATCTAAAAACCAGCTAATGGTTTGTCAAGTCAAGCTATTGGAAACGAAAGAAATTTGCTATACTAAAAGAAAGCATACGAAATAAACCTCCACAAAAATGGAAGTTTATGGCTTGCGAGGATTATAAAGTGTAGGGTTGCCTTTTCTTGAGCATAGCGTAGATGTGATGTAATAACTTGTTAGCGCAAGCAATCACAGCTACTTTATGGGGCTTCCCTTCACTTTTTTTCTTGTCATAGTACTCTCTGATACGGAGATTTAGATCTCCTCGTAGACCACAGGTTACTGCCAAATAAGCTGCACGCCTTAATCGTTTGGAGCCACGTTTTGTTATTCGATTTTGCGTTGCTACAAACTTGCCTGAACTAAAGACACTGGGATCTAGGCCAGCATAAGCTACTAGTTGCTTCGGATGCCGAAACTGCGAAGCATCACCAATTTCAGCAGCAATAGAGGTTGCCAGCTTTGTACCTACTCCTGGAATGGATTTTAAAAGCTGAACTTCTGCTATCATTTCAGACAGTTCTAATATGATTTTTTCTAGTTCAGCTAGTTGGTTTTGCAAGTCACGGATAACCGTTAGCATACTGCGCAGAGCCATTTCTAATCCATATGGGACGTGCATAACAGGATTATCCTTTATAGCTACGTTTAATTGCTCAATCTTACGGTTCATCCAATCTTCAGAACGAGCAGCTTTAGTGGATTCTCTTACGACCGCAGCCCAAGTATTATGGTCTCGCTCCTCAATGCCTTTTGGCGAGAGACACATTTCTAGTAAGTTTAATGACGTTTTTGAGAATAGGTCTCTAAATACACTTTCATAGTTTGGAAATACCTGATCGATTAGCGTCCGCGTATTCAACTTCGCTTGAACGTAAAGACTAGTAATAAACTCGTGTTGTCTTGTTATGAACTGTAAGTCCATTAACGATTCTTTAGGACTCGGATGAACAAGCCAACTCTCCTCCTGGTAGTATAAATCCCCCAGATGCCAAGCGTCTGATGCATCCGTTTTCACTTTACGTAGATTCGTTCTTCGAGCACGTTGTGCCTGCAGGGGATTAACGAGAATGGTCTCATATCCTACGCTTTGTAAATAGTTAACAAGGACACGATGGTAGTGCCCTGTTGGTTCCAAGATAACAACGGGCTTCCGATTTGTCTTAACTTCTAATTCCACTAAAGTTTGAAATAATCGTTCAAATCCTTTTGGTGAATGCAAAATCAATTGATCTCGGCCATAGGGAACATTTCGCTTTAAAAATGCTTGAATAACTGATTTTCCTTTTGCTACATCAATTCCTATAACAGGTTTCATTTTTCTCCTCCCGCATTATATTTGCCGGTAATCCCACAATGGTTCCAACTCCACAGCTTCGCTTGTTATACGAGGTCATTTGCCTCAACCAGCTCAAACATGGTAGAAGGCGATAGTGAGAGAACTGTTTTTTGTACGGGGTTCCCCCCCAGGGGCTGTCACGTTCTCCCGGCTACCACCATCGTAAAACAACCAATAAAAAAGACCAACCAGTAAACTCTGGTTGACCTAATAATACGAAAGGGAGCTGTCGCAAAAGGTCCATTGACCCGGGTCGGCTCCTTTGTCTGTTCTAAGGACGCTATCGGAACGAAGCATGGGGCTGCAAAAAGTAAGCCTTGAGGTCGGGTGGCTTTCGCTTGCCCATAATTTGCTCAAGAAGGCAGCAATAGACCAAAAAGCAGAAATGGCGGCGCAAGGATAACACCCTTGGCACCGCCATTTCTTTATTTCTTACTAATTTACTCATCAAGTGAGTGTCTCGTCTAGTGAGTAGATGTTATTTTTGGAACAGCTTTCCAATATGTTAAAGCTCGATGTCATCCGGCCAATGAATTTGCACGCCCTGACGTTGAATTAGCGCTTGATAAGCACGAAGATGCTTCTGATCGGCGCGCACCTCATGCGGCGTTACGTTGTTCTGCAGTGCATAGGCCGCCAAATAACCGGCCGATTCCCCGATGTTCCATTCCGTTGGATGGACACGATAACAACCGTTTGTAATCTGGGTGGTGCCGATGTTTTTACAGGCTGGAAGTATATTTTTCATACGGATTGGAAGCAATGCCCCAAGCGGAATTTCAAACGGATAACTCGGAATATAAAACGTACGGTTTGTGACCGTCGTGATATGGAGGTCCAGATGATAGCTTCCTACTCCGATGCTGTCATCATAGCGACGTATCCCTTCTGCCCCCCGTAATTCCCTGCTGACATCCTGCTCGGTTATCGTGTACATCGCTTTAATCCGCCGCGATTCCCGGATATACGGATACTTTGCCAACCCGTCCGAAGTACCGAGTACATCCCCCCGCAACCGGATTCCCGGATACCCTTGCCCTCCGTCCGGACGCGGCGCTTCCGTCTGCAGCCAGTAAACGAGCGAAAGGCTCAACTCTTTGGCATTGTCCAAAGATTGAAGTCGTTCTTCTTCGGAAACACCGATGAGCGGACCGAGAAAATAATCATTTTGCGGCCAGTTAATTAACGAAATATCCCCTTCGTATGTTCCAGGCTCAAATAAGACAGGATCGATAATGCGCCGATACGTCCATAACGGCATTACCTTTCGCCCTTCCGCATCCACACGATCATCAGGGAAAAGGCCATATTCCTTCATCCGGGTCGTATCGTCCGAGTCGTTCGCATACCAGCTCAGAAGCGGAAATTGCGAATACTCTGGCACGTATTGACGCCAAAAATCATATTTCTTCGGCTTCTCAATCGTAAAGTCCTCACCCTCTACATAATCGAGGGCTACGACATGCGTAAACGATTGCATATCAGCCGGATTCGCTTCTTCCAATGCATGCGGCTCGCCTGTCTCCAATCTGGATTCCGCACCTATGACATGCTCCACGCCGGCCAGCGGAAGAACGTCCCCGCATTCCGTAGCATCAAGAAAGTACTCCCCTTTCAATATCGTTTCCTTACCTGTATACGAATGCTTCACAGTGACCGTCTCCACTCTGTCCCCGTTCACCGCAGTTTTGATCGGTTTAACATGATATATTATCGTGATGCGGCCGCTGCTGACGTAAGGTGCAAGCATATCCTCAAGCACGCGCAGCGCCACCTTCGGCTCATGACAGAGTCGGCTTACCCATCCATTTCCCGGATTCAGTCGTTCGTCACCATTCGCTTCTTCCGTCAGTGGGTAATTCTGCTTATAGTATGCGCGAACCCGGTTTCGAAACTCACGGTATGACTCCGTGCAGCCAAAGCTTTCTATCCATTGATGCTCATCCGGCGGAACGGCCTGACTTGTCAGCTGTCCTCCCAGCCAATCCGTTTCTTCCGTTATCAGGACCCGCACGCCCATCTTGGCCGCAGCCAGTGCGGCCATACATCCGCCAAGTCCACCGCCTACGATGACGATATCGGTTCTTTGTTCATTATTCATATCGCAAGCTCCTTTGTTGGTGCATCAACACCCCTTTATTTCGTGTACGCCATGTTAAATTTCAATGAACAACGCCTAACATCACAGATTTCGCTATGACTCCTTGAGAGATTCCAGCACCAATCGGGCCGCACCAATCGCTCCAGCCCGATTGCCAAGCGTCGCTGCCCGTACCTCAATAACCGGACTCAGCTCTGCTAGCTTACCTTTTAACAGATCAAACCATATGGATTTTGATTCTGCCACTCCCCCGCCGATGATGATAGCTTGAGGGTTCAATCCAATATGAATGTTATGAATAACAAGGGCCAGATCACTGATGAAACGCTGCACCACAGCAAGAACTTCAGGCTGCCCGCGTTTAAAATCGGCAAATACTTCATGGCCAGTTGTATAATCGCGGCCCGCCGCTTCTCGGGCAAGACGAACCAATGCCGTCCCGGATACGTACTGTTCAATGCATCCCTGCATACCGCAATTACATGGATAACCGTTCGGGACGAGAACAACATGTCCCCATTCGCCGCCATTCCAATGGGCACCTCGATACAGCTTGCCGCCAATCATATTGGCGCCGCCAACACCCGTACCCAGTGTCAACATCGTCAAATCAGACAAGCCAACGCCTGCACCAAGCCAGGCTTCCCCAGCCAATGCTGTGTTAGCGTCGTTATCAACGACGACAGGCAAACCGAACTTCCCTTCGCACCACTCGCCTAATTCAAACCCTTGCCAGCCCGGCAAATTATTCGTTGCATACACGATTTGTCCTGTTTTGACGTCTACTCTGCCCGCTGTTCCGATCCCGATTCCAGCTGCATCCGGATAACGAGACAGCAATTGTCCAATGACCTTTTCCACATGAAGGGCGATATGTTCTTTACCGCGCTTGGCTTCCGTTGACATTCTCGTTTCTTCCAGGCAATCTCCCATTTCATTGATGACGATCCCTTTAATCGAAGTACCGCCAATATCAACACCGATTATTTTCAAGCTGCCTTCACTCCTTTCCGTCTATATATCTACATCAGGTTCACGCTTCAAATACCTTTTTCATCTCCGCCGCATACCGCTTTGTTATTAGCTGTGGACGTGTGATGGCTGAGCCGACAACTACAGCATGAGCTCCGAACTTAAGCATTTGCGCCGCCTGCGCCGGTGTATGAATTTTCCCCTCTGCTAATACCGGAATGGGCAGACGCTTGACAGCTTCCATAACCAAATCACAGTCTGGATCGTCTTTTTGCGGCGAATACGGCGTATATCCGGATAACGTTGTCGATACACAATCCACGCCGAGCGAAGCGGCATAAATCCCCTCGTCCAAAGTTGAAATATCTGCCATCACTTTCTGTCCCCGTTCCTTCATGTAAGCGATCAGTGATTCCAGCTTTTCACCGTTCGGCCGGGCCCGCAGGGTCGCATCCAATGCAACCAGATCAACTCCCGCTTCCATAAGTTCTTGGACCTCTCTAAGCGTAGGTGTAATATAGACATCGCTACCGCGATATTCTCTTTTAATGATCCCGATAATCGGCAGCTTCGTTGTTTTTTTAATAGAAGTTATATCCTGTATACCATTCGCCCGAATGGCCACGGCTCCCCCTATTTGAGCTGCCCTTGCCATCTTCGCCATTGTCTCCGCGCCATGAAGAGGCTCATCCTCAAGCGCTTGACATGATACGATCAATCCTTGATGGACTTGGTCCATTATCGGCTGTGTCATTGACTCACTTCCTTTATGTTGTCCTGTACATGTTGTCCTGTACACTTTCTGATTTACCCTTTGACAGCTCCGGAGATGCCTTCCATATAATAACGTTGCGTGAACAAAAACACGATAATGATCGGAACAACCGAGATGACCGTACCTGCTGCGATCCAGCCGAAATTATAGGCAAATTGCCCGTTTAGAAAACTGAGAGCAGATGCGATTGGATATTTTTTGGTATCGTTTAGTACGATCATCGGCCAGAGGAAGTTATTCCACATCGCCATAAACTCCAGCAGCCCGATAACAGCAATCGCCGGCTTTACAATAGGCAGGGCCAGCTGAAACCATATACGAAGCTCACTGGCTCCATCCACTTTACCGGAATCACGCAATTCACTTGGAACTCCCATAAACGCCTGTCTCATTAAAAACACATTGAACACAGTAACCGCCGATGGAAGAACTACGGCAAGAAAGCTTCCCATTAAACCAAGCGCCTTTACCGTCAAATAGTTAACGACCATCCCGGCTGCCGCCGGAATAATCATCGTCGCCACCAGCAAGGTAAAAATCAGATCACGGCCTTTAAAACGAAATACAGCCAAGGGATAAGCTGTCAGACAAGAGAAAAGTATATTCATGACAACACCCAATATGGCAATAACTACGGTATTCCATAAATATTGTGGAAAGTCCATGTAATTCCATACCTGAGTATAGTTTTCAAAATCGATATATGTCGGGAATATGGCAGGCGGAAAACTGAATACATTTTTCCCTGGCATAAGCGACACGCTAAACAACCATAAGAACGGCCCCATCATAAATATGGCAAACAGAATCAAACAGATGTAAAGCAGCGCTAATTTCAAAAATTTCAATGGCTTCGTTTTCGTTTTCATATCATGCATCCATTAATATGGATTGACACCGCCCTTCTGGTTGAATCTGAAAATAATAATACTAAGTGCGGCAATCAACACGCTTACGATTAAGCCGAGTGCAGAAGAGTAGCCAAAATTAAATTTTTGGAATCCCTGTTGATAAATATATAAACTTGATGTCAATGTAGTGATTCCTGGTCCGCCCTGAGTCAAAATAAATACCTCATCAAATACGCGGATCGCTGCCATTAATGAAATGAGGGAGCAAAAAAAGACATACGGCTTCAAAAGTGGAATCGTCACCTTACGGATCGACTGCCACCGATTCGCTCCATCGATCATTGCCGCTTCTACCAAATCTTTCGGAATCGATTGCAGTCCAGCCAAGTAAATCATCATATAGTAGCCAAGGCCCTTCCACATCGTAATGAACATCAATGTCCACAGCGCCGTATTCTTGTTGGACAGCCATGTAATCCGTTCTTCCATCAGTCCTACGCTGCTCAAAATATAGTTAACAACACCGTTCTGGCTTAACAGCCATCCCCAAATGAGTGCTACAGCAACCATAGAAGTTACGACAGGAATGTAATATGCGGTTCGAAAAAATTTGATACCTTTCACATTGCTGTTCACTAAAATCGCCATCAAAATGGAAAAAATCTGAATGAACGGAACGACGATGACATATAGCAGTGAGTTGATAAGCGATGTAATAAAGCTCTTATCCTGAAATGCCGTTTTAAAGTTGTCAAACCCAACAAATTCAGTTTCCCCAATAATAGAGTAATTGGTTAGTGCCAGCGGGAGGCTGTAAATGATCGGCCAAAAAACGAACAATACCAGCAGGATCAAACCGGGGGTCATAAAAAGCCAAGCGATAGAGGCTTCTGTTTTGCCAAACCTAGAAAAAATCGATGTCTTGTTCATATGCAGCTTTTGCCTCCTTTAAGAAAGATCGGGCAGGACAAGCCTGCCCAATGTTACGGATCAATTGCCCAAAATCTTGTTAACTTCTTGTTCTGCTGCCGCCAATTCTTCTTTTACATCGGCATCATTCAAGTAGATATTCTCCAGTGCCTTGGTTACAGCATGGTTCACATCGTTTGCACTTTCGATACCGATATAGAAGTCTTGAGCCTTGTCCAAGCTGACCGCTGAAACGGTCTTGGCCACTCCTTCCAAAGTGCCGTCATTTTCTGAGAAGAACGGATCTTTGGCGCTTTCCACCGTAGAAGGCAATGTGTTGGCCACTTTCGAAAATTCAAGCTGATTGGTCGCGTTCGTGACATATACAGCGAAGTCAACCGCTTCTTTCTTATGCGACGTTGTAGCTGGCACGACAAGGTTCATCGTATTGGAATAGCGGATTCCCGCCTCGCCGACCGGACTTGGTACAGCAAGCATTTTTTCGTAAACGTCCGGAGCTGCTGTTTTGATCTTGTTAATAAACGGTGAGCTGGATAATGACATCGCAACTTGTTCACTTGCAAAATACTGCACCTGTTTATCATAATTTATAATATCTTTCGGAATAACGCCTTCCTCCAACAGCGCAAGATTCTCTTGAATATATTCTTCTACTTCCGGTGTATTAAAAGCCGCTTTCTTGTAATCTTCCGTCAAGAACTGCAGGTTCTCTTCCAACAAAGAGCGTGCTTCCATAGAGAAGATATAACCGTAGACGCCCGTTTTCTCTTTAATTTGACGTCCCCATTGCATTAAGTCCTCTCTCGTCGCTGGCGGATTGTTCGGATCAAGCCCCGCTTTTTCCACCAGATCTTTGTTCAGGAAAAGAATCGGAAGCCCTGTATACCAAGGCAAGGCGTAGGCTTTACCGTCTATTTCTGTTGAAGAGTAGATTCCCTGGAAATAAGCCTCCTTTTGCTCTGGTGTCAGTTCCTGGTTAAAATCGACCAGAGCATTTTTCGTTCCCATTTGATTCGCTAATTCGGTATTTAAATTGACCACGTCCGGCGCTTCCTCTGCTGCTATGTTCGTCATCAACTTATTAAGCACAGCATCGTATGGATAGTCCTTCCAGTCAATTTTTATGTTCGGATTTTCCGATTCATAGTCAGCGATCAGTTTATTAAAATAGTCATTAAATGTAGGCTGTAGCGAAATTGTCCAAAACTCCACCGTCACTTTCTCACCAGTTTTCCCCTCTCCATCTGCATTGGAAGCGGCCTTGCCGTCATCTGACGTCTTCGAACCGCAAGCTGCGAGCAGACCAACGATCATAATCGATGCTAACAACAGTGAAATCAGTCTTCTTCCTGTACCTTTCATGAAACTACACCCCTTCTAAATGTATAATTAGTCTCTAACCGAAAAAAGAAAGACTGAAAGTTTGCAGAATTCTTGATATAAGCGCTTACAATGAAGACTGAATACTTCTGCCAATCAGCACTAATGCATCCTATGGATCATTGCCTCTTCCTCCGGCAAACTCATTCTATCATCTTTAGGAGAATATCTCCACTGTTTATTTAAATAAAAGAGATTATTTCTTGTTTTGTTCAAAAACTGTCCGAATGCGCGGCCGAGAGCTTTCCTTGCCCACCATGTGCTTCAGGTAAGTAATAATAGCAAAAAGGCCGAGTCCGGGAGCAAATGCTCCTAACTCGACCTTTTTTGAATCTAATCGTTAGAACAGCTTTTCTGAAATGGCCTTGGCAGTCACTTCTCGAACTCTCAAGGCATCATCCTTCATTCTTAATGATACCGCGACATTCAAAATGTCTATGACAGCCAATTGAGATATTTTCGCAGAAAGCGAGCTTCCTTGCAACGGATTCTCACGGGCAATCATGAGTAAGACGATATCTGCTACTTTCGTAATCGGAGAACGGGCATTACTCGTAATCGCAATAATGGTAGCTCCCGTTTTTTTGGCCAGTGTCAAATTTTCGATCATATCTTTCGTGCTGCCCGATATGGAAAGTCCAACTGCAACATCTTCTTTCGTCATTAGCGCTGCTTCCATCGCCTGGAAGTGCGTATCCGTCTTGGCACTGCTATGCTTGCCGATTCTGGAAAAACTATGTGCTGCCTGTACGGCAGTCAGCCCGGACGAGCCAACGCCGAAAAAATAAATGCTTCTCGCCTGATGCAGCGCATCGATCGCCTTGCCTAATTGTTCTGAAACCGCCAGTTCCCGTGTCTGTTCCAATGTACGGATATGAGTGGCAATGATTTTCTCATTAAGCGCCATGGCGTTATCTTCTTCTGTAACCTCTTCATGCAAATGATCAAGCGGCTTCACAAGATCTTGAGCCAATGACAATTTAAAATCCTGAAATCCTTGAAACTTGAGCTTCCGGCATAGACGCAGCACCGTCGTTTCACCGACATCAGCCTTCTCCGCCAACTCGGTTACAGAATGGTAAATGATATCGGAAGCGTGATCCAATATATACTGAGCGACTTTTTGCTCTGCTTTCGTAAGTCCATTCAGATGACTCTGAATATTTAATAATGTTTTACCCATCCCCTGTATGGTTGTCAAACGCAAAATCCCCTTTCAACCTGCCCATATGTAGAATATATTCTTTATTTCCGATTCAGAAGGATGATTTCTACTGTCCTTATTTTATCGGTTTCAGATTCAATAGGCAAGCTTCGCCCTAAGCTTTCACAGCGGGGAATCAGGATGGCTGACAGGGTAGCAGTGATGAAGCAAAAAGGCCGAGGGCGGGAGCAATGTGAACTGCACCCTAACTCGACCTTTTGTGAATCCACTTTGAAGAAGCCACGCTTATTTTAAATCCAATGCTTCCCACCAATTGTAATTTTCCAAATAAACGACATCAAACAGCATGACACCATGGGATTTTTGTTTACACATGCGTACTGCTTTTTTAAACTGTTCAGGATTGCCGTCATAATCCTTCAAGAAAAGGCTGGCTACAACCGGTATTTGCCCATTAACCGCCTGCAGGCTCATATCAATTGCTCCTTCCACGCTATACCATGATGCAGGACGCCCGCTTTGCTCCGCCTCTTCAATCGATACTTCTGGATAATAGCAACCTGTCATGAGAAAATCGAGTTCATCAGCATAACCGGAACGATGATAATCCTCAGAAGCCCATGGCAGTTCAGGATGGTACGTTTCACTCCCCCAGTTTACGCCTTCATTATAATATAACGGGTACCAGGAGCCGACATAAATGCTGAACGAAAGCTCCGGATTTAACGATTTCACAAGCTGCTTGGCTTTTTTCACGAAGTTTTTTATGTTTAATGCCCGCCATTCTGTCCATTTTCCGAACCATTGCCCAAATTCAATCTCTTTCGTACCTTCCTGTACTGTAAATATGTGCTCCGGCCACTTTTCTACCCTTTGACCGATATATTGTTCGAACTGCTGCCTGCTCAATTCGCTAAAATCACCGTATATGTTAGGATAACGGCACCGATCCAGCACGACCCCGTCAAGCTTATAATTTTTAGTAACCTCTTCGATAATTGCCAGTTCATGACGGATCACTTCCGGATGAATCGGATTGACAAAAATAGTCGCATCTGAGACGTTCTCCGCTGCTACCGGAGCTGAAGACAAGCTTGGATTGTAGAACATGACTTGCCACTGTTTTTTATCATAAGCCAGCCCGTCACGCGATTTCCCCGTACCTTCGGCAAACACATCGATGTTGGCCAGCACCTGTAGCCCGGTATCCTTCAAGGCATCGATCATTTCCTGTAAGAAATCACGTCCCTTCCACATATCGTAACGTCCGTCGGACCAACGGCTGACATGATAGGCATATTCGCTCGGGTAGGTTGTATGCCCATAAGGTATTTTCGCATCAACTACAATATGAGTAATTCCCGCTCGCTTGGCGTTATCTGCAAGCTTTCTTCTTTTTTCCGGATCAGCTAATCGGATTCCATTGGCCAAAAAATCAACCCATAAAATATTCGCGCCTTGATCAATCGCTTGCTTCATTGCTTATTACCTCTCTTTCTTCAAATCATATAATTTTACGATATAACTATATAAATGATTTCAAAGTTATACCCATTCCAAAGTGCTTTTTGCTTTCTTTTCAAACGAGCTTATTTAATTTTATGGAGAATATATTCTTTCTGTATTAAAATATGAGGGGAAATATTTACTGTTATATTACATACAAACCGTCACATAGTCAATTTATATGTATAGAGTCAAAGGAATTTATTTGGTATGATTTTTCCTGTACAGAAATTAAAGAACTGAAATCAGCAACAACCTTACAGGAGGATGAAAATGAACAAAACGAAAGTGGCCATTATCGGATGCGGAACCATAGCTGAAACCGCTCATATACCCGCATATTTAAATAACCCGAATGCAGAAATAAAATATTTCTGTGATGCTAAGAAAGAAAATGCAGAGCGTTTCGTAAAAAAGTATGGATGCGGCATAGCCGTGCAGGATTATCGTGATATACTGGATGATCCGGAGCTAGAGGCTGTTTCCGTCTGTACACCAAACAATACACATGCATCTATCTCTATTCATTGTTTACGCGCGGGAAAAAATGTGCTGTGCGAAAAACCTGCCGCCCGAACATATAGCGAGGCCATCCAAATGCAAAAAGCACAGCATGAAAGCGGAAAAGTGCTTAATATCGGAATGGTCAACCGCTTCAATAAAGCCGTTAATATTATTAAAGACCTGATCGAAAATGGTGAGTTGGGAGAATTGTATCACGTCTATGCCAGCTTCCGGGCACATCGCTCAATACCCGGTCTTGGAGGCGCTTTCACTACAAAAGAAATATCTGGCGGAGGCGTAATGATTGACTGGGGGATACATTTTCTTGATGTCGTCATGTACTGCTCAGGAGATCCTGCTCCAAAATCCGTTTCTGCCCAAACCTACTCCAAACTAGGCCGGAATATGAAGGATTATACTTATATGAACATGTGGGCCGGACCGCCTAAACTCGAAGGTGTGTATGACGTCGATGATTTTGTCACAGCTATGATTCGAACCGAAGGTCCGAGCATTACACTAAACGGAGCCTGGGCGCAAAACATTGGCGAGGATGAGATGTTTATCGATTTTCTGGGAGATAAAGCAGGAATCCGCCTGCAGTACGGCGGTAGCTTTAAAATGTACAGCGCAAAAAACGGCGTCCTGCTGGAAACAACCCCGAAGTTCAACCCGGGAGATCATTTCCAAAATGAAATCGATGCTTTTCTAAACTCCATTCGAACAGGTGAAAAGCAGCCATCTCACATCGACACCGTCATCATTTCCGCAAAAATGATCCAGGCTATTTACGATTCGTCAGAGCAGCAAAAGGAGATTATATTTGACTGAAGTGACGTAAAAGCAGTTATGTCGATAGCTTGTTCCAATGTGAGAAATTCAAGCTCTTGAGCCCTAGTCGCCTTATCTAGCTCCCTTTCGAGCCAGCCATCCTTCGTATTCCGCGAACGATGAACAACAGCAGAGGCAGCAGTAATCCAAAAATCAAAAAATAAGTAACCCAGATATGGGAGTCAAAATATTGCTGATAAGCGGTGTTGGGATAAATGATCGTTGACAAGGCCACCTGAATGAGTCCCAGCGGCAACACCAGCGGACGATAATCCTTTAAGTTGAATATATAGGCGATGGAAAGCGCCATAAAATACAGATACAGCGCAAATCTAAAGAATAGCGATATTAGCCACATGATCGCCATCACCACTTCGATTCGCTGTAGAAAATTTCCGATATTGATTTTCTGAGCGATCATATAGCTTGGGAATGCACTTTGTGAAATAATCTCAGGGCCGAATACCAGAATCGACAAGGCCACAATTAAAGCAATGACGAGCCCACCAATCAGGCTCCCCACGAGAAAGGCTTTTCTCGCTTTTTCGGGCTGATTGGTGTTAGGACCGTGAATCATTAGCATTAAAAATTGAGGAAGAAACACCGTGGCGAGAAAGGAGAGCACAGCCGGCCAAATAGGCCCCATTCCCCTTTCAAGTACAGGCTGAACATTTTCCAGCTCAATACGGGACGGTATTAAAATAACCAGCGAAATATAGATCAGCATAAACCAAGGGAACATCAGCTCGGCTGTTCGGGCTAAAGCCTCCAGTCCGAGCTTTACCCCTCTAACTATAACAACGGCAAATAAGATATTGACCGCTTGTATTGGAGTTTCAGGCATGATCTGAGTCGTCAAAAAGCTCCCGACATAATATAACACTCTAGGAGCAAGAAAGATTAAAATAATGGTGATCAGCAAAGAGAGAACCTTCCCCGGCCACTTTCCAAAAGCTTTCTCCATCATCTGAATTAGATTCATGTTGGGAAATAGTAAAGTTAATGCGTTATATAGCAGGGTAATACCAAGCCCGCAACCGACTCCGATGAGAGACGCAATCCAGGCATCCTGCTTCGCGATGGCAGCTATATTTGACGGAATGACCAAAATAGCGCTGCCGATCGTGAAAAAAGTCGTTAGAATTGTGAATTGTCTTCCCGTTATTTTTATTTTTTCATCCACCTAAGTTCACCTCTTGTCGTCAGACGATCAGACCGATTGCGGCCAATAAATCACTGATCGGTTTAAATATAAGCGTGATCCATTCCAACGGGCTCGGAACATTGCGATTGATTTGGACTGTGATCCCTGCAGCAAGACCAAAAAGCAATAGTACAGAGAAAGCCCAGAGCTCCTTTTTTTGTTTATTTTGAAATAAAGAGGGGACCTCTCGCCAAGCAATGAACGCACCAACCGCAATGATGATCGCAACACCTGTCATACCGGCTTACTCCTTTATATAGTTCAGAAATGAATCGCTAGCCTTTCCAAATTTTCGAATCTTTATATTGATATCAAAATCGACCAGAAGCTCGGTAAAGTATCGCTCATCCCAGTCGTTTCTCATCTCCTTCCACGCTTTCGGATCAGCTTGCCGAATCGCCTCACCAAAACCGAAAATGTCTGAACGAAACGTTTTCTGCGCCTTCTTGATGGCTGATTCCATGAGCAGCTTGATTTTGGCTTCTGCTGCTTGTTCAATGTTCTTGATCGTTTCCTGGCTCTCCAGTTCCACATTCCTGGCCTCTACCTCAGCGACGTTATGCTCCGAATGAATGGTAATCTTTACGCGAGGCTTTCCCTCTTCAACGTGACCCTTTATATCGGACTTCGTACGAATCGTCTCTAAAACAACCTTACCGCCTCCAGGATAATCCACATGACCAACCGTACTTTTCACGTTTCCCCGAATATAGTTAAACCCTTTACTCTCATTCTCGCTTAACCAGCCAATCATCTTGTCTTTCTTAAATGCTGCAAGCATGGAGCCTTTCAATTCGGTAGGGGTATATATATTTTCAACGTTTTTCTGTGTGGCTCCCACCTCCCTGTCTCCCTCAATAAGGAGTCCCGACAAGACAGGATGCTTGCCATCACTAATAAGATCCCTGATCACTTCATCCAGCGTTTCTGTCAAGCTGGGAGACCAATATTTCTCAGATGTTTCCAAAGTAGCAAACAATTTGTTCGCTGGAACCTTCTCCAGCGGCGTCAACACCTTCAACACCTCTTCCGGTGTACTGTCATGTGTTACCACGAGGTAATAATCAGAGCGAAATTCATGATCCCGATACATTAAATCCAAACTTTCGGCAATGCCTTCCTTAGCCAGCGTTTCTCCGATAAGAAGCATTCTCAGATGAGAAATATAAATTTTTCGCGGACTAAGAATACTCATTCTTCGAATAGCTTCTATGACGGTATCCCCTTCCTCTGTATACAAAATAGCCGGAGCCAAGCCCCCTCCCTTATCAGCTGTCACTTCTTTCGGATTGACCACTTGGATCGATACCCGGTATCGATCTCCCACCTTGTCGATTCCCATGCCCATAGCGATAGCGAGCTCATTCAATTCCCGGCGGTTCCAGCATCCGGTAAGAAAAGAGATCACAAAAAGAATCAAGATCAGGCTCTTTACATACCGTTTCATCCCGGTTCACATGCCTCCTTCCACGTTATTTTTGCTCTTTGTCGTGATGATCTTGCCGCCTGATATTTTTATCATTGCTTAACCGTGGGCGGGAAAACATCCAGTTGTGAGGGAACCGAAACAAAGCATCCTTATTATCCGTTGTAACCAAAGGTGCAAGGGGAGACATATAGGGCGTACCGAAGGTTCTCAGACTGCAAAGGTGCAGAACAAGAGCCATACAACCTACGAAAATACCGAATATTCCGAAGGAGGCAGCAAGCCCCATAATCGGAAAACGCATCAGTCGAAAAGCGATAGACATGTTATATGCAGGCAGCACAAAACTGGATATTGCCGTAATCGAAACGACGATAACCATGGCGGCGGAGATAATTCCGGCCTCAACAGCCGCTTGTCCAATCACAAGCGTACCAACGATGGAGACAGCCGATCCAATGTATTTAGGCATTCGAACTCCGGCTTCACGCAATATTTCAAACGTAAGTTCCATCAAGAGCGCCTCGATAAAGGCGGGAAACGGAACATCTTCACGTTGGGCTGCAAGACCGATCAATAAATTGGTCGGTATCATTTCCTGATGAAATGTAGTGACAGCAATATAGACCGACGGGGCCAGAAGAGAGATAATAGCTCCGGCATAGCGAAGGAAGCGGATAAAGCTGCTGATATCTGTTCGCTGATAATAATCTTCCGCAGCATTCATGAAAGAGACAAACGGTGCAGGGACGATCAGTACAAACGGAGTTCCATCAACCAGAATGGCTACCTTTCCTTCCAAAAGCTCCGCAGCAATAACATCAGGACGTTCGGAGTTATACACTGTAGGAAAAGGAGTCGCCGTTTTATCCTGAATCAATTCCTCAATATAACCGCTCTCCAAAATAGCATCAATATCGATGCGATCCAGCCTAGCATGAACTTCACCGACAACTTTCTCATTCACTATGCCCTTGATATACATAATGCCTATATCTGTTTGAGATACACGACCGATTTGCTTGGATTCCAGCCAAAGACGAGGGTCTTTGATTTTACGCCGAATCAATGCTGTATTGGTTCGCAGTGATTCTGAAAAAGCCTCACGCGGCCCACGAACCACATTCTCTATTGAAGATTCAGTAACGCCCCGATCTCTCCATCCACGTACACTCGCTATAATCCCTTTCGACTCCCCATCGATAAGAATAATCGCATCGCCAGACAATAGCGAATGATATAACTTTTCAAAATCGGTCAGGTCGCGAATATCGCCAAACGTTAAATCTTCATCTTTCAACCTTTGTATAATGTGGGATGAGGAAACAGCTTTCTGACTGCCTGAATCGATATCTTCCTCTTCTTTTTGCATTAAAGATTCCATAATATAATCGTTGATTACTTTTCCATCCGCCAACCCGTCGATAAATAAAATCGCAATCATTCGGCCATTTGCCGGACCATACGGTATCTTTCTTATGATCAGATCTGAGCTGTGGCCAAGGCTTTTTTGAATTTTCTGTACGTTCTGCTCCAGATCATTGCTCAATTTCTGATCAGAATCATCGGCATGATTATCACTGTTGATGTCAGGAGTTTGTTTCGTTTTATGCGGTTTTCTTTTTCGAAAAATCATGATGTTCTTCCTCTCAAGGATATCTTTTAACACCATTATTGCCTTAGCTGCTTTTGGTAAACCCCGGCAAAGAGGAAAAACACAACATATCATTTTGTGCATATCACCCGTCAATTACTGAAAAATTGCAAAAAAAATACCCCGCAGTCATTTGCATGACATACGGGACATCAATAGATGAACCCTAGATTATTCAGAGCGATTACCCTATATTTCGTCAAAACCAAAACTAACAAACATTGTCCGCCTTCTTCTATACAGCCTCTTGCGGCTCAGCCTCCGGCTTATCCACCATTTTCTTGGATATATAGATAGCAACAATGACTGCGGTGATTCCGCCAACGAGCTTTCCAACAATCATTGGGAAGATCATCTCTCTGGCTACCCCTGCCGTAAAACCAAGATGATCGCCAAGTACAAAAGCGGCGGATACGGCAAAGGCCACGTTGATAACCTTTCCCCGGTTATCCATGTCTTTCATCATACCGAACATCGGGATCACATTGGCAAGCGTTGCTACCATTCCCGCTGCTGCGATCTCGTTCATACCAAGCATCTTGCCAAGCTTCATTAGCGGTTTGTTGAATACCTTCGTAATGACAAATACCATTGTAAAAGCACCGGCGAGCACGATGGCAATGTCACCCACAATTTTGATGCCTTCTTCAATTGGAGCCATGCCCGGTATAATCGTCATACCCGTCAGCTGCTCCGTAATGCCAGCAGCCAGTCCAAGCGTTGCCACGATGACGATGAATTTTCCGAATATTGTAAAACCCTTGATCATACCTTGCGGGATTTTCCATAAGCCCAGCACAATAAGCAAAGCGAACAGGATGATTGGAACCAGATTAGAAAGGATCATCCCGATGGAGAAACCCGCCACCAACCCTCCAATTAAACATCCAATCGGAATGGTGACAATGCCCGCCAAAACACCAGTGGCCAAAAATCTGTGATCTTCCTTTTTAATAATGCCCAGCGCCACCGGAATGATAAATACAATCGTAGGCCCCAGCATGGCCCCCAGAATTGTGCCAGCGAACAATCCGGCTTCAGGATTCTGGGCCAGCTCAAGAGCGAGTGAATATCCACCCATATCATTAGCCAGCAGCGTAGTTGCGAACATCGCAGGGTCCGCTCCTAACGCTGTATACAGCGGAACGACGATCGGGCTTAACACATCTGCCAATACCGGAGATAAGGAGATAATCCCTACCATAGCCAGTGTTAAGGAACCCATAGCCATGATCCCCTCGTCAAATTGTTGGCCCAAACCGAATTTGTTCCCGATGCACTTGTCGATGGCACCAAGAATCATGAAAATAACCATACCATATATGATAATTTCGTTTATTTCCACGAATGTGCTCCTCCATTCTTTTTCCAAACTTGACTCCAATCATGCCAAGGTTCATTTTTTGAAACTCTGCCGCTCGTATCTTGTTGCTGATGCGTTCTACCACTTCCATTTGAGTTATTCATGGTTCATCTCAATGGAATCGACGATCCCTACAATAACTGCATCAACCGGTACGTCCGAGCCGGTGAGTGATGCTCTGGCAGCGCTTCCTGTCGTCACCAGCACCGTATCACCAATACCGGCTCCCGCATTGTCCGCGGCCACAAAATAGTCGAGATTCTCAGAAGCATCATTATACGATAACGGCTTGACCACCAAGAAGGTTAGACCATTCAGCTTGCTGTCTTTGCGGGTAGCCCATAAGCTTCCCATAATTTGTCCCACAATCATAGCTTCACCTCGCCGTTATCTTCTATGAACCTCAATTTTCTGCATGCGTAAATAATCCTGCGCCAGCGGAGTAATGATACTGTTTTTATCGATTACAATCTGTTTTTGCAGACGGTATTTTTTCAGGTCGGCTTCGGTAATGACTTTGCGGTTCAGCACTTCCGGCTGTGTAACCATCTTCTCATGTTGAGCAGCACATAACGACTGCTGAACCTGCTCCACTCGCCCTTCCTGCAAACAAGTCGCCAGCAACTCCGACTCTTTAACGAGCTGGATGCCGTAACTGCTCAGCTTGTTTGCAAATCCGTCATACAGCTTGTACAACAACACTGGGGCAGTTGACTTGTATCTTCGGTAAAGCAGCCCTTCTTCCAGGACGATAACCTGTTTGCCCTTCAAAAGCATTGTCAAGATGAATCGCTCACGCTGGCCGGCACTGATACCCTGTGCAAGGTTGGACAGCAACTGAAGACACAGTTTCGGAAGGATCAGCACATCGCACTCTCTGAGTGACTCATCATAATATTGCACCTCAAAATGTTGATTTAATATGCTTTCCAGTTCCGTCACAGGCTCCGTAGCCATCAGGACCGCCATTTTTCTGGGCGCTTTAACCGTAGATTGTTTCCACTTTGCCTGCTCCAGCCTCTTGATCACTTCAGCTGTAACTGCTTCAATAATTGCCGCCCGGTCCAGAGCTTCAGCATTCATTTTTTAACACCCCTAAACTAGATGCTCTTCTTCAAAATCTTTCCTTTGGTGCCTTTCGTAAAACCGCATGCGTTGGCCTCATCATAGTCAATATGCATGTATGTCTCATAATTTGGGCTGACACGAACAAGCACATCGTCAAAAATAAGCGGACGTTTACCGTAAACTTTTACCTGTACGATTTCCCCGTTTTTTACGTTGTATTTCTCCGCATCCTCCGCTTTCACGTGAATATGCCGCTGGGCAGCGATTAATCCGCGTTCAAGCCGGATCATGCTGCTGCCTGAAGCGATCACGATCCCCGGCGTTCCTTCCAATTTGCCGCTTTCTCTTACTGGAACCGGTGTTCCCAGCACGACAGCATCCGTATGTGATATTTCAACCTGGGATTCCTTACGTTCCGGTCCGAGTACGACAACATTATGCAAAGATCCTTTGGGACCAATCAGCGTAACACGCTCCTTGCAGGCATATTGTCCGGGCTGAGAAAGATCCTTCGCCTTTGTCAATTGATATCCCTGACCAAACAGAGCGTCGATCGCCTCGCGATTCAAATGCACATGTTTACCGGATGCTTCGATCTCGATGCAAGCTTCTTCCTGCACGCGCTTCATTACTTCATCTATGATGCTATCTACCAGTTGATTATCCACCAATTTCACCTCATGAATTGTACTGACCAACACGAATTCGGAACATGATGATCCAGAACAACGAAGACAGACGGTTCAGCGACCGGATGATGTCTTCACGCTCAGTATCGCCGTGTTCCTTTTTAAATGCTTGATAAGCCAGCAGCTCTGTCTCTCTTGTCAATGTGCGCAACGCATTTATAGCAACAACCGCTTCGCCCATATCATAGCTGGGTTGAAAATGTTCCAAGCCAAAATATTTTTTGGGAAAATGAGACTGCTCACGCAGCTCCTTTGGTGTCATCCCAAGCAAGTAAAATTCCTCAATATCTTCACTTAGCACTTCACAACGTACGATTCTTCTTACAAATTGCAAGATTTCTTCCAAATCATCGACCAGCTTGGTCATATTTAATTTAAAACAGCTGATTTGTGCTTCCAAAATTTTCGCTTCCAATGAGTCCAGTTTGCCGCGAAATAAAATCCGGGGATGATCTTTAAACACAAGCAGATTCCCATGCAGATGGGTCATATGCTCCGGTTTCGTTTCCAGAAATCCGCCGTATAAAGTGCGAAACCTTTTCTTTCCTTCAGGAGGTTGTTCAACGTTCAAATTTTTAGTGATTTGAAGCTTCACTTCCTTCTGAGGTGCTTTCGCTTCCACTTCGCTCTCAGGTGTATGCACATAACGCAGTTCTATCTGATGATCGGTCAAAAAGCTTTTGGCCGAAGGAGTCAGAATGGTGCCCGGCGCTGCTTCGTATACGGCAGCCTCCTTCATATTTCGATTGCGAAAGTGCCTGCGCAGCTCACTTTCCGTAACCACAGCCATATTCTCACATCCTTTTCATGCGTGTACTTTTTCACACGCAGTCGTTCGAGCCGCTGACGATAGGAAAAATAGTCTAAAGCAGGTGAAGCCCAGGGTGCGGTTTGATGCCGCACCCTGCCCTCATCCCCTTATTTTGGATCAACAATTATTCAGCAATCTTGGTCTTCGGAAGAATCGCATCCACTTCTGTGTGTGGTCTTGGAATCACATGAACGGACAACAATTCTCCAACTCGCTCAGCTGCCGCAGCACCTGCATCAGTAGCTGCCTTAACAGCGCCTACGTCACCGCGAACCATAACCGTTACGAGACCTGCACCGATTTGCTCTTTACCGATCAATGTAACGTTAGCTGCTTTCACCATTGCGTCTGCTGCTTCGATTGCTCCTACCAAACCTTTTGTTTCTACCATTCCTAATGCGTTTGCGTTTGCCATAATAAAATTCCTCCTAAAAATTTATGAATTGATTTATGATTAATTTTTGAATCAACATGAATTGAGTTAGTATTGCTTTTTGAATTACATTTTTTCAAGAATACGAGCCACGATCATATTGATCAGCTCTTCTTTATCACCCGGATTGATGTTTGCCTCCGGCTGAGTCGTCGGCTGCTCCATCAAATCCTCCAACTCCTTCACACCGTAAGCCATTCTGCGGATGTTGAGCAGATTAAGCGGGCTGATGTTGTCGGATGTCGAGCTGCCGCCTACTGCGCCACAGCCGAGCGTTAGCGCTGGCGCAAGTGCAGTCGTAGCACCGATACCGCCAAGGGCGCCCGGTGTATTTACCAGAAGACGGGATACCGGCTTCTTCAAGGCGAATTGACGTACGATCTCCTCATTCTCCGAGTGAATGATCATCGTGTGTCCAGCGCCTTCCCCGTTTAGAATCTCAATACAGCGCTCGCAAGCGGCCTCCCAGTTTTCTTCTGTGTAAAACGCTAAAATCGGGGCCAGCTTCTCACGGGAATACGGCACATTGTGCCCAACGCGAGTCTCTTCCGCAATTAAAACGCGTGTACCTGCTGGAATATCCAGGTTTGCCAGCTTGGCGATATGCTCCACGCTGCGGCCAACGATTTGCGGGTTCATCGTTCCATTAGCCCGCATAATAAATTTTCCTAGCTGAGCGGCTTCTTGTTCAGAGAGAAAATAAGCTCCCTGCTTTTTGAACTCAGCCACTACCGCTTCCTTGCTGCACGCTTCAACGACAACAGATTGCTCTGAAGCGCAGATGGTCCCATTGTCAAACGTTTTGGAATCCAATATACGTTTGACCGCAAGCGGGATATTTGCACTTTTCTCAATGAATGCAGGACCGTTACCTGGACCAACGCCGATGGCAGGCGTACCGGACGAGTATGCCGCTTTGACCATTGCTGTTCCGCCAGTAGCGAGAATCAAGGCGACATCTTTGTGCTTCATCAACTGGTCCGTTCCTTGAATGGTCGGAACTGTCATGACTGAAACAGCCCCTTGTGGACATCCTGCCTGCACAGCTGCTTCATTAATGATCTTCACTGTTTCCAAGATGCTTTTTAGCGCATTCGGATGCGGAGAGAAGACGATGCTGTTTCCAGACTTGATCGCAATCAGCGCCTTGTAAATGACCGTTGATGTCGGGTTGGTGGATGGAATCAATCCAGCGATGACACCAACAGGCACAGCCACCTCCATCACCTTGTTCACTTTGTCATCCTTCAGAATACCGACCGTCTTCATATCTTTGATCGATTCATACACATGCTTCGAAGCAAATACATTTTTGACGATCTTATCCTGCCAGCGGCCAAAACCTGTTTCTTCATTAGCCATTTTCGCAAGATTCTCGCGATGCTTATAAGCAGCATCAGCGATTGCTTTGACAATGGCGTCGATCTGCTCCTGCGTCATGACCGCAAGCTTGGCTTGCGCCTCTTTGGCCTGTTTGATCAAATCGCGAACTTCTTGAATGGATCGCAGGTCTTTATCCAATATTTCCATCAATACTCCTTCTCCCTGTTATTTTTTTATGAATTGGCATTCTTCTTGTTCTTGGTTCTCTTTGCTGCCGGGGCGGGCACTGGCTTTACTCGTACATCACTCTGGTTTTTCTTGGCGGCGTCTGGCTTCTCTGCAGCTTCAGCCTTGCTTGCCGTGGACTCCGCCTTCTTGGAATCCGGCTTGTCCTTGTCAGCTTTCTTGACCGCCTCAGCAGATGCCAATTCCACCGTCTCAACATCTTGAGCTTTTTCAGCTTTCGGCTCCTTTGTCCTTGAACTCTCCTTCATCTTATCCTTTGGAGCTTCATCAGACCTTTTCACCTTTGTTTCTGCGCTTGCTCTGATCACATCCGATTTAGAAGCAGCAGTTTCGGATGCTTTCTTGATGTTTAAGCTTGCACGTTCATCCGGTTCAGAGCCTTTCGCAGCGTCTTCTTGCTGTTTTTGTTTTTCTTCCACGTCAATTAGGCTCACCACCATGTCGGCGGTCTCCTCATGCATCCGGGCAATGACATGCCTTGTCACCAGAACATCCAGCTGGGCAGCTACTTCTGCTCCAGCCGCCACAGCAGATTGCACAGCCCCGACGTCACCGCCTAACTTGATCGTCACCAGTCCGCCCTTGATGATTTCCACCCCGATGCAATACACACTCGCCGCCTTCAAGGCAGCGTCCGCAGCGGCAATAGCTCCCAGATACCCTCTTACCTCAACCAGCCCTAACGCGTTATGTCTCATCTGCTGCTACCCTTAATAACTCGTAGGGTTATCTGCAACGAATTGAACAGCGTCTGCAAAAGCATCACATGCTGCCTTGCAGGCTGATTGGCTGCCTGTTAACAGAGCACCGCCAAAGTTGGTTTCGGAAGGCGGGCCAAAGAATTCTGCCAGGGATACATCAGCGGCCTTCAGCGCCGCATCCAGTGCATACATCGCTTCCAGAGGAGGTGCGATGAGATACGCCAAGGATTCCCCTTCCTTTATGTTGGCAGTCTGGGATAAATACGTGCCTGTGCGTGAAACGCAATGTGCAAAATAGGTGATGCTGTTATCTTCATTAGCACTAACGAAATGAGCACCGTTCTCGATGAATTCAACGACCGTGTTCAATCCGCTGCGAACTTCCTCCGGGTTCGGACCAGCCAAGATCCCGATGACCTCGCCTGCCAGCTTTGTTGAAGCATTCGCCGAGCCGGCATACATACTTTTTGCATAAACAACGTCTACAGCTGCTGCTTTTGTCGCTTCATCCAATGCTGTATAAGTGACATCATCAATGTCAGCGGTAATGATTCCCAAGCTTTTATGGTGCGATTTCAGACCCAGCTTGCTTGCCATGTCCGCGCTGACGTTGGAAATGAGCTTCAAGCCCAGCACCTGGGCATGAATCGGTTCGTTTCTCATACGAACGCCTCCCTTGCCTTCCTATAGTTTCAAATCAATACCTGATGCTTTTTTGTCAATCATTGTTTTGATCAACTCAGCGATATGCGCACCCGCCTCCACTGCAGGCGTTCCGCCTGAGTGAATGTTGGAGATGACTGTACGTCTAGCTTCCGGCATACCAACGGTTGGCTTATATGCAATGTAGGCACTCATCGATTCTGCTGTAACCAGCCCAGGGCGTTCCCCGACAAGCAAACATACCACATCTGCTTCCGTTACTTCGCCAATAACATCCATTGAAGGAACGCGGCAATGTTTGACAAACAGTATATTACCTACATCCATGCCATACATTTTGAGCCCTTGAGCTATAGCTGGCACAATATCACGCAGATTCGCCTCAATAGCAGCCGAACTTAAACCGTCTCCAACCATAAGCTGAACTTTGGCCTTCTTGGCTGTATGCTGCTTGATATATTCGATCGTTTCGGCAGAGAACTGTCGGCCCAAATCTGGGCGTGTAATGTATTCATCCTTATCCCCGCACAAGGTTTCTACCGGAACAAGGTTCATTTCTTTGACAAAATCTTCGGACACATAGGAGAATACTGCATCCTGAGCGGCAGCATGGTCGGCGCGAAACCGCAGTGACGTAATCGTCTTGTAACGCGGTCCTGCACGCCATACCCCAAGACGAGCCGGCGTTTTTTCCTTCATTTTCATATAACCTTCGCGATCTGTTGGCTCCGGAACGAGCAGCTGTTTGCGAAGATCGATTTCTGTAATATCATCCAAACATTCGCCATCATCCACATGATCTTCGGTTAGCATAGTAGCCGATCCGCCTTCATTCGGATTTGCTGCTGCTGAGTGCCCGACAGGTGATGCAGCTTGTCCAGGGTTCATGTTGTTCTCTTCCTGCTCCTGCTTGTTTCCTACCATCTCGTTTAGAATCGATTCAATCATCGATCTTATATCTTTTTCGTTCATGAGAGTTTCCTCCTTTCCTTACTTGAGAAATACCGATGCGTCACCGGCTTTTTTAGTCAGCTTGCCATTTTCAATAAAGCCCATTTTTTCCATCCATTGTTCAAACTCGCGGATCGGACGCAGGCCCAACAGTTCGCGCAGCGTTGCCGTTTCGTGATAGCCGGTCGTCTGGTAGTTGAGCATGACATCATCACCATGAGGAATACCCATGAAGAAATTGCAACCGGCTGTAGACAATAGAACCGCCAGGTTCTCCAAGTCGTTCTGATCAGCCTTCATATGGTTCGTGTAACATGCATCGCACCCCATAGAAACCCCGGTCAGTTTACCCATAAAATGATCCTCAAGCCCAGCCCGAATGACTTGTTTCGCATCGTATAGATATTCAGGTCCGATAAATCCGACCACCGTATTGACGAGGAACGGGCTGTATTTCTTCGCAAAGCCATAGCAGCGTGCTTCCATCGTCACCTGGTCAATCCCGTGATGGGCTTCGGAAGACAGCTCCGAGCCTTGGCCTGTTTCGAAATACATGACATTCGGCCCGGATACCTGGCCGTGCTGCAGAACAAGCTGCTGCGCTTCTTCAAGCGTGGCTGCATTAAAGCCAAATGCCTCGTTCCCTTTCTGCGAGCCCGCAATCGATTGGAAGATCAGCCCTGTCGGCGCGCCTCTTTTAACAGCTTCCATCTGAGTCGTAACGTGAGCCAGGACGCATGTCTGTGTCGGAATCTCCCACTTCTGACGGAACTCCTCAAATCGCTTGAGAACACGGGTTACACTTTCAACCGAGTCATCTACCGGGTTCAGACCCAATACCGCGTCCCCAATCCCGAAAGTTAAACCTTCCATTAGGGAAGCCATGATTCCATCCGGATCATCAGTAGGGTGATTCGGCTGCAAGCGAGCCGATAAGGTACCCGGACGACCGATGGTGGTGTTGGCGCTCGCCGTAACCCGAATTTTCTTAGCTCCATACATCAAATCGAGGTTAGACATAATCTTGGCCACTGCGGCGATCATCTCGGCTGTCAGACCACGGGATACTCGCTTGATGTCAGCCTCACTTGTGTTCTCGTCTAATATCCACTCCCGCAGCTCTTCTACGGTCCAGTTTTGAATTTCACTATAGATGCGCTCATTGACCCCATCTTGAATAATTCGGGTTACCTCATCCGTCTCATATGGAACCGCAGGGTTGTTGCGCAAGTCTGACAATGTCATCTGGGACAACACCACCTTGGCAGCCACGCGCTCTTCAGATGAAGCCGCACCTATTCCGGCCAACGTATCCCCTGATTTTTCCTCATTTGCTTTAGCCATAACTTCCATCAGTGATTTAAATTGATAGACTCGGCCAAACAGTTTTGTTTTTAAAATCACAATAGCTCCTCCTCCCAAATACCAACTCGATTAATGAAACACGAGCGTTTTAATGACGACAGGAAGTACCTTTCCGCCTGCAATCGGCTTGCCGATATCGATATAATCGCCATTATCCACCTGAATGCTGTCGATGCAGATGACATCCTTCTTGTAGCCAAGCAGAGCATACAGCGTCTGCCCCAGCACCTTCGCCATGTCCTCATGAACGATGACGATGAGCGGATACTCCCTTGCCAGCAATTCTGACATTCCCTTGTACAATCCTTGAGCATATTTCTGAACCTCTTGAAAGCTCGGACTGCTCTTTCCTTCCACAGCGATGGCAACCCGCTGTAAATCATTGTTCAGCTTGAACCAATTCAGTTTATCCTTGACAGCTTGCGCCAGCACATCGCTGCTTCCCGACTCATCCACCGAAGCAAGCTTCAAAATCGGGATGTTCTTGATCGGAAAACTTTTTTCCGTGTAGGTGATCGTGCTTCCACTGATCTCGGTCGTATGAGAACCCGCTCCAACGACGGTAGCCCGAATCGTCTCCGTAGAACGCACGACGGTTAACTGCTGTGTCAAGGAAGATGCGGCGATGGCTCTTCCGAGCAATATTCCGATATCTCCATATCGAAATTCATCTCCAGTCTCTTCGTGATAGATGTAATCCGCCACCCCTCCGGAGAAGGAAATGCACGAAATGCTCCGATCCAGCTTCAGACCTTTGTTCGTTACGATGGTCTCATAGAAATCTCCCGCCGGCCTGAGACCAACACTTTCCTCCAACAGCTTGACCATTTCAGCGATTATCGGCGCAAGATCATCCGGGGTCACCCGCTGGCCCAATGCGAGGTTCAATCCTCTTACCGCCGCAAGCTGCTTGATCTTCGGAGCGATGTACGTAATCTGATGCGTATTCGGATCAACTCGTATCAATCGTCCCCCGATGTCAAGGCAGCCCGTATCCAGCAGATCACCGTTTGCAAACAGTGCAAGATTGCTGGTCCCTCCGCCAATGTCAATGTTCACAATAGATGTGGAAAACTCTTTTGAATACGTATGGGCACCTGCACCTTTAGCTGAAATAATACTTTCCAGATCAGGGCCAGCGGTAGCAACGACGAAATCTCCGGCAAATCCGCTTAATGACAGCAACACTTCATTCGCGTTATCCTTGCGCGCCGTTTCACCCGTGATGATGACAGCGCCTGTTTGAATCTCCTCTTTGCGAATGCCAGCCTTCTCATACTGTTCCTGCACGAAAAGCTGGATTTTCTGCATATCGATCCGATTGTCTTCCAGAACAGGCGTGAAGCAAATATCGCTGCGATAAATCACCTCTTTGTCCGTAATCACCAAACGCGGCACTGAGAAAGAGGATGCCATGTTTTGGATATGCAGCTTTGAGAGCACAAGCTGGGTCGTAGACGTCCCCATATCAATGCCTACACTTAACAATTGCTCATTCACTTCTCTCACCCCCTACCCGATCGTGACCCAGTAAAATAGACGAAAAAAGGCTTAAAGTCATAACCTTTTCGCCTGAACGAAAATGGTTAACTTTAAGCCTCATTGCTTAGCAAAGCTACACCCTTGTAGCCTGATTTATTCATTTTTCAAGAAGTTGTTATTTTTTAAATGTAAACGTAACAGCCGTTCCGTCACTGCCCGACACGATAGAAAGCTTACCTTTCAGCTTGTCCTTTACATAGCTGCGGACGATGGATAACCCCAAACTTTTAGACGGCTTTTCTTCAACCGTGAATCCGGCCCCATCATCAATAACACCAACGGTAATCAAACCACTTTCCAGCTGCACAGTCACCGTAATCGTACCTTTCTTGCAATCGCCAAACGCGTGCTCGTAGCTATTATGCAGCAGTTCGCTAATGATCAACGCAATCGCAACGGTACGATCACTGTCCAAGAAAACACTTTGCGCAGCTGATATCTGGATATCGATCGCATTACAATCGACGAAGCAGCGCTGGATGTTCGAAGAAATAAGCTGAATGACATCAACCAGATCCACCTGCGCTTCGATCTCCATCGATAACAATTCATGGGTCGCAGCAATAGCGAGCACTCGACTGACACTGTCATTCAAACACTTTTTAGCTTCCGGACTCTCACATTGGCGGCTCTGTATACGAAGCAATGAAGCTACCGTCTGCAAATTATTTTTTACCCGGTGATGAATCTCTCGAATAGCTACCGATTTGGAAATAATCTGCGCTTCCTTTTCCTTGATTTCCGTCACATCATGTAAAATTATGCCTATGCACAGATCCTCCTCATTAATAAACAGCCTTTTCACCTGATAAAATCGATCCGCTGCCTTTACACTTGTCATTAATGGACAACTTGAAGACGCATAGTACTGTCTCATTACATCTGAGAACGTCGTTTGATCCAGCGAAAGATTATTATAATGCAATCCTTGAATGTCTTCCAAATAACCAAGCCGACGATAGCACATATCAGCTTGCTTGTTTTTCTGCTTCAAAAATCCATGCTTGTCAAATACCAGAACGGCATCTTCTAACTGATTTATAATCGAATCCTGGAAGCGCAGCATGGCCGTCAGCATAGAGGACATTTGGCTGTCCTCAAATTGCGTCATATTAAAGTGTGCCTGGATGTTATCACTTACATCTTTTTCATAAATAACAACAGCAATCACTTTCTCCTGGTTCCTGATCGGATGCACCGTTTGCCGGACTAGCTGATTTTCCTGCGTATTGGCGATCAGCCCCTGGGACATAACACCGGTTTCCAATGTTCGCAACGCCCCGGGTTCATTCTCGCGCAGCGCCTTCTCACCAACGACAGAACGCTTGTATAACGATTTTCCTGTGACTGGTCGATACTGGTACACCACTACGGCTTCATCCTCTACGCTGGAAAGCACATCGATGAATATGTCCTCCTGTCCGTCAGACATTTCAATGGACTCAGCCATTTCTATAATCCTTGCGATATCAGCATCGCTTAGTCCGGTATAACGCTTGCAAAGTTGACGAATGCGCTTTGGGAATTCAATCATAGGAAATGACGATCGTTGTAGCAATTTCCATCATCGGACATCGCCGGTCCATGCTTAGTTTGCGCAGGGTTTGATAGGCTTCTTCTTCGGTATAGCCATTTTCCTTCATGAGAATCCCTTTTGCTTTTTCAACAACTTTCCGTTCCTCCATCTTTTGCGACAGCTTTGACAAATCATTTTCGAGTTTGCGCACTTCCTTGCCTTTTGCAATCGTCACTTCCACCATAGGGATGAACGATTTTTCATCAAGCGGCTTCACCAGATAACCAAGCGCACCAATAGAAGATGCTTTTTCAATCGTTTGCTTATCACTGAAGGCGGTTAATAAAATAACGGCACCGGCCAGTTGCTCCGAAATAATTCGCTTACCCGCCTTAAGCCCATCTAGTATCGGCATTTGAATATCCAAAATGACCAAATCGGGCAGATGCTTCTTACATAGTTCGATGGCCTCAAAACCATCAGAAGCTTCGCCTACAACGTTGTAGTTTGCTTCTTCAAGCATCTCACGAATATCCATTCTTGTAATAGGTTCGTCGTCGACTATCACAATTTTTCTATTCATGCAATTATGCACCTCGTTGTTTACCGATTATTTGCTTGTATCTCGTGAACGTACCATCGATGATGATCGGAAGTATCACGCCTCCAAATAGGCTCGCAACTCATCTACGCCCACATGTTTCACGGATGATACTTCAAAAATACGTTCTACACCCGCAGCCTGCAAAAATGATCTTGCCTGCGCAATATCCTCATCATTCCGAGCCAGCTCCACCTTCGTTACAATCCCTATAACTGGTTTGGCGAACATCGTCGCAAAGGCCGGTGGAAAGTAGCTCTCTTCCTTTGTGCAATCTTGCACAAGTCCGATAACGTCCGCATCCACACTGGAAACTAATAACATCTTATATAGATGTCTATTTTCAATACACTCTCCAGGCGTATCAATCGCCTGTTCAAAGTTCTCAACAGCTTGTGTCTTCTTATAAGCTATTTCCTGCCCATGCAATCGTTGACACAGCGTGGTCTTACCCGATCCCGTGCTTCCAGCAAAAATAATTTTTTTCATAGCAGCTTCTTCCTTTACGTTCTCGTAATTTTCGTGGCCGAGAACCCCAGAATATTCTGCAACCCAATAAGTACTTCATTCATTGCAGATTCCACAGAAGATACATCCCCTGTAATAACAAGTGAGCCGCTGAATCGATCGACAAAACCGATTTGTACACCAGCCGCCTTTGTTGCAATATCTGCCGCAATAATAGAAGCTTCACTTGGCGTGATCGTCATGACGCCAATCGAATCCTTCGCATCGTTTCCGAGTCCTAGCTTCTTATAAATATCCGCGTTAGGATTCGCGATAATGTGAGCTAATGTTACCTGTTTACCAGGTACATATTCCTGAATGACACGTTGCTTTTCATTATGTTGTTCCATTGATCATCCCACTCTCATGTCAAACACAACTAACAAATGATTATCTCTAAAAAAACACATAAAGACTCCTTAAAAGTTCACGCGGAAATTTTAAGAAGCCTCTTCGCTTTCAATCTATAAACACGCCGTTGTGTTATCTTAACTATATTTTAACCTGCTGGTATTGTCAATATGAGCGCGTCCGAAACTTCAATCCAGATTTAGGTTCGATACATTTTGTTCAAAATTTCAACGATATCAGAAGCTGCAGGAACACGTGGATTGGTCGCAGTACAACCGTCTTGAAGCGCTCCTTCCGCAATTTCCACTTTCATCGTTTCAAACAAATCTTCCTCTACTCCGCACTCCCGCAGCGTCTGCGGCATCTGTAACTGCTTCTGTAACTGCTTGATTGCTTGCACCAGGCTTCGAACACCGCTCTTGGCATTAGGTGCAGACAGACCTATGCTTTTTGATAATTCGGCATATCTGGCTGCTGTCTTGTTGCTCTCTTCTTTACCGTATCCCGGTTTATAATCTGCATTAAATTCAATGACATAGGGCAGCAGCAGCGAGTTCATTCGACCGTGTGGAATTTTGAATTTGGCTCCGGCCACATGAGCGATTCCATGATTTAGGCCAAGTGAAGTTATATTAAAGGCCATGCCTGCCAAGCAAGAAGCATTGTGCATCTTCTCTCTTGCCTCAAGGTCATTTCCGTTCTGATAAGCCCTTGGCAAATATTTGAACACCAGCTTCATTGCTTTTTCGGCGAGCGCATCGGAAATATCATTTGCCTTGATCGACACGAATGCTTCAATCGCATGGGTCAGCACATCCATCCCCGTATCCGCAGTTATGAAGTCAGGTACGCTCTTGACCAGTTCCGGGTCCAGAATCGCTTCTTGCGGGAGCATGTGATCGTCTACTAGAGGATACTTGATATTCTTCTCCTTATCGCTGATGACAGAGAACGAGGTCACTTCTGAGCCTGTCCCGCTCGTTGTCGGAATCGCTACAAACTGAATCTCCTGAAGATTCAATATTTTGTAAGCGAACAGTTTCATCGCCTTGGCGGCATCAATTGCAGAACCCCCGCCAATTGCAATGATCAGGTCAGCCTGAAACTCACCAAGTGTTTCAACCCCCTCTGTTACGACTTCGATCGGAGGATCAGGTACAATTTTGCTAAAAATATATTGTTCATTGCTATCATCCAGCCGTTCAAACAGCATATTAATCATCCCTGACTTGATCATAAACGGGTCTGTGACAACAAAAATCCTCCTGTCTCTCCATTCCATCAGGCGATCCAGCGTACCTTGTCCCAAGTAGATGTCAGTTTTCATCGAAATTTTGTCCATATTTGTATAAGGCACCTCCAAAAATGAGCTAGAAACAAAAAAAGAGACCTCTAAAAGGAATGTATCCCTTCAAAAGCCTCTTTGCTTGTTATATCATGTGCACGACATTGTGCAGCATTCATGAAATTGTCTATCTCCAATGTACAACGTAAACCAGATACTCGTCAACCAAATGTATCATAAAAACTTCTCAATGATTTTGAAAAAAAGGGATGCACATCCTTGTGCATCATCGTTCTTCAGCATTGAAGAACCTCCTGTTGTCCACTCTATACCTCATTGTATCAAGTTTGGCGGCGCGCCAGGCCTTGCCGACAGCAGCGTCGGCTGCCCTGCTAGTAACAAGAAAAAAGCCTAGCGAGGCGTTAAATGTCACTAGACTTGTAAACCAGTCACTTTCGCCTCGAAGTGACTGGTCCAGAAACAGTTCATAGGCAAACGACCTGACTTAAGATCGAACACTTCGATCTATCACAGTGGCGGGACCGCGTTGGATTTGCACCAAACTTCCATTGCCTAAAACTTTTCTATTCTACTTATCTTGAATGGTCGTCCATTCGACATCATTATAACATAAACATCAAAATTGGCAATATACTGAAATGAGTTATTTAGGGATATTGCCGCCCATGATCCGATCACCTGAGTTTCCGGCAGGGTCGGATTTTTCATCGTCTTCCCCTTCATGGATAATCAATGATCTTCCGAGCAAGGAGTTGGTTTGATCCTTTTCGAGCGTTGCATGCTTGATGATCAGCTCCGCTTCCACCGTACCATCCTTTTCAACGATCAAATTCGGCATATCACCAACGTGACTTCCTTTCGGATTTTGAAGACCATGCTGTTTATTCATTGGATTGAAATGCGCTCCGGCGGACTTGAAATCATTCGACTCAATCGGATTTTCATGTACATGGAATCCATGCTTGCCCGGAGTTAAACCGGATGCGGAAATTTTTACCTTTACTCCGTCATTCACCTGTTCCAATGTGGCAGAGCCGGTTGGCTCACCCGATGTATTAAACAGTTTTACTGAAGGGGTCCCAATGGAAACCGAACGGGTAGATTGATCCCAGAATACCGGTGTACCCATCATTTCAGCAACCATACGCACTGGAACATATGTCGTTCCGTATTGAACAATAGATGCAGGCGCTGCAATTCCATGATTTTCATATACATCCTCCGTGGAACGATCCTCGCCGTTTACATAAAAACTTACCTTTTCAGTCGTTTGTCCAGCACTATTGAATGAATCACTCGCACTTACTGCAGCAAAGGAAAAACCTGAAAACAACATAGCCCCGGTAAGAAATGCCCCAACGATATGCTTTGTTTGATACGTTCTTTTCTTCATGTCATCGCCTCCTTGTCTAGTACTCACCTATACCCTAATTTAGAGCAAATAAACCTCAGTATTATGTGATTTAGTACTTTTGACTCGGAAACTGATCATTTCATTTCTAATTCATTAAGGAATCCGCTTACACTTCGTCCCAAATTCGTCTCAGATTTTCAAGACCGTAAATGCTGACTCCGACTCTCATGCCTGTTTACCCCCTAAGCAGTTGATTCGTCATCGATCAGTTCAAGTTCGATTACCGTATCCATTTCATCCGGAAGCTCTCCACCGGCTAGGTAAATAAAAGCACCGCTGTCCGTGTCAGAATATTGCTCCGCCATCCAAGGCGTCTCTACCTTCAACTCACTTCCATCCGCGAGTAAGCGAGCTCTTTTGATTTTCCCTTTCAAACCTTGGAAATAAATCGGGCCGATGCCGCGGTCAAAAATATGGGCGTACAGTTTATTTCCACGCTGTGTGTAACGTCCCCATTCCGGTTTATCAAGCTCCGCCATTCCGCAGCCATAAATACTGTCTCCATTCCGGCGCATCCATTCGCCGACCTCAGATAATATCTCAAGCGATTCCTTAGGTATTTCCCCTTCTGCATCCGGTCCGACATTCAGCAGCAGGTTTCCGTTCTTGCTGACGCACTCCACGAGTGCCCGTATCACTTGTCGCGGTGACTTGTATGCTTTATCGGTGGCATGGTATCCCCAGTTGCCGTTCAGCGTAATACATGCCTCCCAAGGAATGGGCTCTCCTAGCTCATTCACAATCCCGCGCGGAGGGATAATCTGCTCAGGAGAATAGAAATCCCCGGCATACACCTCTGGCTCTGCCGCCATAATGTTACCGCCAAGCCTGTTATCTATCACGATATCCGGCTGCAGGGATCGGATCGTTTCCATCAGCTCCGTTGCCCGCCATACTTCTCCAGTCATATCATCATAGGAGAAATCAAACCACATGATGTCGATTTTTCCGTAATTCGTAAGCAGCTCTTTCACCTGGCCATGCATATAGTCGAGATAACGGTTGAAATCGCGCTCTTTATCCTTGAAGGACTCCACTCCGCGCATAGGATGAATGCGGTCACTGTAAGCCGGATAATCATCATGGTACCAGTCGATGAGAGAGTAATAAAATCCAACAGCAATGCCTTCCTCACGAAATGCGTCAACATATTCTCGAATCAGGTCTCTACCCGCAGGTGTATTGGTTGCCTTGTATTCAGTCAGTTTACTGTCAAACAAGCAGAAGCCGTCATGATGCTTGGTCGTCATTACCGCGTATTTCTGACCTGCGGCTTTGGCGGCCCTTGCCCAGCTCCGCGGATCATAACGCGAAGGATCAAATTCATGGAAGTAAGGCTGATACTGTTCATTCGAAATACGCTCCCGGTTCCGCACCCATTCCCCTCTTGCCGGTATGGCATAAAGCCCCCAGTGAATAAACAGTCCAAAACGATCGTTCATGAGCGTAGCGGTTCGATTAAATCTCGGATTCATTGATTACAACCCCTCCATCTGCTGTTTTTTACTCTTCTCATCATATGCCTGCTGGTAAATTTCCAAGTAACGTGCAAGATTCATGGCCTCAAGCTGCTGGACATACCCGTCCCAATCGCTGTCCAAATCCGCATCTCCAATAACAAAACGCGCAATCATCTCGTCTACGTAATCGTTTACAGTTTTGGCCAGATCCGCAACCTCCGATGCCTGTTCATTCGTCAGGAAAAGAGGAGGTACCGTGGAAACATCCTTCGGCGCATATGGTTCGTAGTTATTCTTCGTCTCGTTATACAGAATTACCTCTAAATCATCGTCACCTTTTGCTACCGCACTCAATCGGAATTCATTCGTACGCATAGCAGGCCCGGTCTGAGCCCAGCTTACGTTTTGAACTGTACCGTAGGATTTCAATTCGGACCATACCGCCGGTTCACCGTTAATCCCGATTTCACCTTCCTTCGCCTCACGCCATTCCTCATTCGGACGGCCATATGCACTGCGGAGCGTATGTTCTCTTTCATACAAGCCGTCAGCCCAGCGGAGGGCAAGCTCTGGATTTTTCGCTTTTTTTGTGATGATGAAGGCGCCCGGATTCAACCCCGTTGTATCATTAGCTGCATACTGAACACCTTGTGGACCTTTTAATGGAGGAACCGTTTTATACTCAGCCCATCGTCCGCTGTCACCCATCAGCTGAGTGAAAACACCCTGATGGCCTCCCGTAGACGCTCCCAAAATAACCGTATCCGGATTTTCACCGACCTGAATCAATTGATTATCATCCTGCGTAAACGACTCCGGAGCGATCAAGCCTTCCTGATACAGCTTGTTCATAAAACGAAGCCCTTCCTTCCACTCCGGTTTGTTATACGCCACATCAATTTTCCCGTCTTTAACAAACATATGTTTATAGCTTGATCCGTAAGTCGGATTGTAGATAAAAGAATTCATCAGAAACGAATCGATCGAGGATCTCCATGATTTCTGCGAAATGGATAACGGAATTTCATCCGCTTTACCGTTTCCGTTCGGGTCCTGCTCTTTAAATGCTTTCAGCACATTGAATAATTCGTCTGTCGTTGTTGGCATTTCAAAATTCAGCTTTTTGAGCCACGGTTCATAAATCCACATTTTTTGGCTCATGGAGCAGTGGTAACAATCATTGATTTCGGGGAGAGCGTAAATGTTGCCATCAAGAGCAGTAATCGTCGATTTGATCTCCGGGTAATCCTGGAACATCTTTTTCGTCTGAGTTCCCTGCTTTTCAATCAGATCGTTCAGCGGCAAAAAAGCACCCTGCGAGCCGTAAATCATCTGCTGCGAAGGAGAAATGTTCAGCCCCATGATGACATCTGGATAATCCTCACTCGCCAGTACAAGATTCAGTTTTTCCTGCATGCTTTGCTCCGGAACAACCTCCCACTCGATATGAACGTTAGTCTTTTCTTCATACCACTTTGTAAACTCATTTGTTGCAAAGTTTTCGACCAATGGGTTTCCCCGAACCATAACTTTTAAAGTTTGCTTCTCTTCTACAAGCGGATAAGTGCCTGGGGCAGTCAGCTTAATCGCTGAAGCTGAGTTGTCCTTCTCCTTATCGGTTCCCGCCTTATCCGTACCTCCCGAGCAGCCGGCAAGAAATATGCTAAACGCGGTAAATGCGCTGAATGCTACCTTTAATTTTTTGTTCATAATGCCCCTCCCTGATTTCAAAAGGAAATGGAAAACCGTTATTAGCCTTTAATAGACCCGATCATGACGCCTTTAACAAAAAACTTTTGCAGAAACGGATACACAACAAGCAGCGGAAGCGAGGTCACGACAATCAGTGAATATTTAAGAAGTTCCCTCAATCCCTGACGGGCTGCTGCAGTTTTCGCGTCCCCAAGCATTTCGATATTGACCTCGTTCTGGACGAGAATGTCTCGAAGCACCAGCTGCAGCGGATACAAATCCGCCCGTTTTAAATAAATCATGGCGTTGAAGTATTGATTCCAATGTCCAACAGCATAAAACAATGCGATAACCGCTAGAATGGGACCCGAAAGCGGTAATACGATACTTCGCAAAAAGTGGAAATCCGTACACCCATCCAATTGAGATGCCTCGAGCAGTTCACTTGGTATGGTCGTCTGGAAATAGGTTCGCATAATAATGACATTCCATACGGAAAGCCCCGCCGGAATCAGCATGGCCCAGACGGTGTCAATCATGCCAAGATCCTTGACGATCAGATACGTCGGGATGAGTCCCCCGTTAAACAGCATTGTGAATACAAACACCAGCATAAAAAAATTACGTCCGCTAAAATCCTTCCGCGAAAGCGGATATGCAGCCATGACAGTAAGCACCAAGTTAATAGCCGTGCCGGCTAATGTGTAAAAAATCGTGTTACTGAAGCCTTTGACAACCATGGCATTTTTAAATACAGCTTTATAGCCCTCCAAAGTCGGTTCAACAGGCCAAAGCCACACTTTACCGGACAGCACCGCACTGCTCGAGCTGAATGAAGCGCTTACAACATAAATAAGCGGATACAGCACTACGATGAGAACAATCGACAGCATGACATAATTAAAAATCGTAAACAGGCGGTCGGAGCCGGTTTCTTTTATTGTTTTTGATTGCATACGTTACGCCCTCCTACCATAAGCTTTCCTGTTTAAGCCGTTTGGCCGTTTGGTTCACAATTAACAGCAGAATGAATCCAATCACCGCTTTAAACAGACCAATCGCTGTCGCGTAAGAAAAGTTCATGGCCTGAGAGACTAATCCGACCTTATACACATACGTATCAATGACTTCTGAAGAACGTAAATTGAGTGCATTTTGCATGAGAAGTATTTTTTCAAAACCGGTCTCAAGCATCTGTCCCGTGTTTAGAATGAGCAAAATAACTGCAATTGGCATAATACCCGGTAGATCAATATGCCGCATTCTCTGCAGCTTGGATGCTCCATCAATTACAGCCGCTTCATGCAAAGCCGGGTCAATTCCTGCAAGCGTTGCCAAAAATATAATGCAGGCGAATCCGACATTTTGCCATACATGAGACCAGACGTAGATGGACTGGAACCAGGACGCCTCCGCCATAAAGTGAACCGGTCCGATACCAAACCAGCCAAGAATCGTGTTGATCAGCCCTGTCCTGGGATCCAGAAACTGAAGCATCAAGCCAACTAAAACAACAAGTGAAATGAAATACGGTGCATACGTCACCATCTGAACCATGTTCTTGAATCTTTTGTTTCTTACATAATTTAATCCAAGCGCCAGCAGAATCGGAAATGGAAAACTGGCAAGCAGTGTGTAAAAGCTTATGGACAGCGTATTTCGCAGCAGTCTCCAAAACTCATGCGAGTGGAAGAACCGCTCAAAATGAGCGAAACCTACCCACGCACTCCCTCCGATTCCTTTCGTTACATTAAAATCTTTAAAGGCAATCGACGCTCCGTACATAGGCACATACTTGAAAATAATAATGTACAGAAGCGGCAGCGAAAAAAGTGCGTACAGCTGCCATTTAACTCTGATCTTCTTCCAGCCCTTCAGTGCCTATCACCCCAATCTAATAAAATGGTCTTGCTGACCGGTCCGGTGATTAGAAGTATAAAAGGACTTATTTTTCGCGTAAATCATCACATTTTTAAAGTTATTCCGTTCTTTAGAAAGCCATTATTCAGCATTCATGGACTTAACTTTTCTTTAGAAAATCCCTTATCCCGCCTCATGATTCCGCCTGTATTCGGTGGCGCTGATCCCATTTGCCCGCTTGAACGCCCGACTGAATGTATTCAAAGATAAGTACCCGACAGCAGCAGCAATTTCACTGACCGGCTTGCCGCTGTTTAGTAAAAGCCTCTTCGCTTCACGCATGCGGATGTTCTCCAAATAATCGGAAAAATTAAGACCCGTTTGTTCCTTGAAGAAGTAAGACACGTACGCCTCTGAAGTTCGCGCTTCACGAGCCAATACGGTCAAGCTTAATTCACTATTGGAATAATGCATTTCGATGTAGGCAATCAGACGGTTTGTCAGATCATCGTTGTGACTTTTTTTCCGCTCTTCGTTTTTGACGCACAGGCCCAGCAGTGAAGCACACAGCATGTTAATGGCATCAGCAGGAAGGATGGCCGCATCCGAAGCCTTTAGCACCGTTTCTGCTTCTTCAGCAATGTCAACTCCTGAGGCCTGTTCACAGCACTTTATCAATGTGCCGCATAATTCATGGGCGAACAGTCTTTCAACAGCTAATGGCAGCTGACGCTCCTCTATATTACTCTTTCGGATTTGTTGAAGAAGCCGTCCTGTCTCCGTTTGGTTGCCTGATTTTACAAGCTGAATCAATCTCTGCTCCACATCAGAAGGATAAAAATAGCTTGGGACCGCTAATTCAACGTCCTCATGGCAAAGAATAGGCTCACTCTCCTGCCATCTGGCATGCTGCAGAACAAATTTTGCTTCTCCAAATGAACGATACAGCTCTATTAGCTGAGTTTGCACGCCGCCGACTGCCATATACAACCCTGCCCCCAAGTTTCCTGTCAGCTCTCCAATCATATCTCCAAGCAGCCGTCGCATCATGTTTATCCAATCATCCGATCTGCCTTCACTTTCATACAGCAGCAAGACCATCAAGTTCTCCCCTAAATCATGCACAATGACACAGTGACTTAGTGACTCTTCAATACGGTCACTTATGCCCAGCTTCACGATATCCATCTCTGTTAAAATTTCTTCATTGTACGGAGCATGATATCCACGTAGACGTAAGATTCCAACAGCATACTGAGATGCTCGAAGATCGAGACGGGCATGTTCCATTGCAGCCTCTACATCACGCATTGAAGTATATCCTCCCTTTAGAAGGCGATCCAAAAGCACACTTCGCATTTGCGGAAGTTGTTCCTCCAGCCGGCCCTTTAACAGATCATGTCTTTCAATCAGATCGGATACCGAGGTACGGATATAATCGACAGTGTTTCGAAGCATTCGCGAATTGTTCTCTGTACGGGAAACCGGGAGCATTTGCAAAAGCTTGAGAAAAGGGCGACTGCTTCGATATGCAAAATAGGCTGCAGCCATAAGCCCAAAAATAAGCGCAATCAGAAATACAGTGAACGTCAACTGTTTAATGTAATACGCTTTTTCGAGTACAACCGTTTTGGGTAGTGCGGATACATATGTCCATCCGTTATATCCAGATGTCGCCTTGGTCACAAGCATTTCTTCACCGTTCCATATGAGCTGGGAGAAGTCCCCCTCAATAGGAAGCGCTTTCAAATCAATCGACTCTTTCTCCAATCCTATATGGCTGATCAGGTTTCCGTTCTGGTCCGCAATATACGCAAACCCCCGCTGTTCAGAATCGATATTTCGCAGCATTTCCTGAATTTGCTCATTGTTGATGAGAACCGTGATAACCCCTCCACTGCCCTTAATACCAAATGACTGCATAAAACTGACCACAGAATATAGTTTTCCTTCATACACAACCGAGGTACCCGGCATGTACGTTTTGTAATGATATGTATCAAACAGCCGGCTCTGCCACTCCTCCATCGTAAGATCCTCATAATGAAGCTGCAGGTCATAAAACTGCTTCATCGTATAAATTTTTCGCGGTGAAATGAACATGCCGCTGTTCTTGTAAGCCACATAGTAATCCACAATAAAATGATTAAACATACGGTAGTCAAATAAGCTTTTCTCCAAATCCAATAAGTTGTATGGATTTTCACCCCCGAAAGGCTCTTTCACGTATTGAAAAGACTGTACCTTGGGCTCACTGGACATCTGCCTGGCAATCATCTCTATCTCAGCAAGGCGTCGGTCGAGCGCTTCCCGGATTTGGCCCAATAAGGCGGCATTACTCTTCATAGTCTCGCTTTCAACAAGATCAGAGGTCTTATTATAGGCGAACCAGCCGACAAGCAGTGCGCTGAACAGAATAATTGCATAAGGAACAAAAAAACGTATAAGCAATGATGCCTGTTTGCTTGAGCTGCTTCTCACAAAATTTCCTCCTTCACTGAGTTAAAGATATTCTCAATATAACAAAGTTCCATTATGACGTCAGTAGCCCCCTGAGGTACCGTTTTATCAAAATAAAAAAGGACCGCGCAGCGGATGTTATATCCTTGCGCAAGTCCTCTTCTGGGTTCGGATGGGTCTCCATTAACACGCGTAATCGTTAAAGTTCCCATGATGCTGCTCCTTTGTCATACCGTCTTCGTTGATGTTGTAATTTCAAAATGCTTACGGTCTGTTTCTCCGGTCATTCATCGTCTTCATGCTTTCATTAATTTCATCCAATGTTTTTTCCAGCTTTTCAATCCTTCTTAGCCCGGAAAATTGATTACTGATAATACCAAACAACCCAATTACCAAAATTATAATTAAAATTTCCATCAATATCCTCGCTTTAAATATGATAAGTGCTACCGAAATTAACAGTTTGTCAGCTAGAGGGTCGAGCAGCTTGCCTAGGTTCATAATTGGTTGTATTTTCTTCACTCGAAGTTGCCAACTGTCCGCCAATGGGCCGGCCTACAAACAGCGTATTACATATTGAATCCTTTACGTTCTGAAATATTCTACAAAACCTAATGATTTCGATATCGATACCCGTTTCTTCTTTGGTCTCCCTAACTGCCGCATCTGATAAGGACTCCCCTTCCTCAACCTGTCCTCCCGTCAGCTCCCAGCCTCTACGCGGACCTTTCAACAACAAAATTTGATTATTATCGTTCAATACATATCACTTTTTAAAATATGGGCAATAGCTTGATCGATATCTTTATATTTAAAATTGTATCCCTCTTTTTCCAGCCGTTCAGGAACAACCCAGCGGCTTTTCAGGATGAGCTCGGTTTCCGTCCTGATGAGGACCGCCCCCATCTCAAGCAGCCACCTAGGAGAAGGTAATCCCACTTTCACATTCATCGCATCCCGCAGCTTGGCCATGAGCTCACGGTTCGTTACCGGATGCGGAGAGGAGCAATTAAATACGCCGCTTAAGTCTTGCCGCTCCTGCAAAAACCGTATAATGCCAAATACATCTTCAATATGAATCCAGCTGAACATTTGGTTTCCCGGACCTTGGACTCCACCAAGTCCGAAACGAACGAGATTTTTAAATGGGGTCATAACACCGCCGCCAGGTCCAAGTACGATCGCGATTCGTAGCGCAGCCTGTCTTGTCTGCGGCAGCTGAAAAGAGAAGAATGCCTTCTCCCATTCCTTAGCCACTTCCACTGAAAAACCCGTACCAATTTCCCCAGCGTCTTCCGTCATAGGACGATCCTCGGCATGCCTGTAAATCGTAGCCGTACTTGAGTTGATCCATAATGGAGGCGGATTCTCGCACTTCTCCAGTGCCTCCCCTAATATTCGTGTCGTCTCAGTTCGGGAACTAAATATTTCTTTCATGTTTTTCTCGTTGTACCGGCAGTCCACCGACTTGCCTGCAAGATTAATTAATACATCAGATTGATCAATAGCCTCCACCATCTGTTGAGAATTGTTCCAGGAAATGTGCTGCTCTTGCCTTGAAATCATACGGACATCATAACCAAGCGATGTGTACTTCTCTTCCAGGAGCTTGCCAATGAACCCTGTTCCCCCTGCAAGAACCACTTTTTTCTGCATAAGATCAGCTCACTTCTTTTAGAGTTGTCAGTCATAAATATTCGGTTCAAATTTACCATATCCTTCATAAAAAAGACGCTGCCTGAATAAAACTGGCAAACGTCTGATATCCATTACTATATTCATCATAAAGTCAAACCCCTGCTACGCCGCCATTCTTGATTCAACATGATGGAATGAGTGATTAAAGGCTTTATATTTAGGCTGATCTTGAGGCGGACCCGAATAAGTGCCCACTACTTGAAGAACTTCCGGATCTCCTTGAACAAGCCTTAGCACTTCGTTGATTTCACCATTTACATATGCGACTGCGATTGCGTTTACTCTAAACTGTGTTTCTTCTTCCTCAGAAACGACAATTTCATCGATTTCTACATCCTGCCCTACAGCTTGAAGCTCTTTCCGTGCACGATGATACGCAGCTTTGACAGCTCCTTCCGTCGTCTTAAGCTTTTGGGCTGTCTCGGCTACGGAATAACCCAATACCCCTCGCATCAACAGAACAGTTCTCTGCAGTGGAGACAAATGTTTCATCAGCATATGAAACGCCATCTCTATGTTTAAGGTGCTGCTGTCCATCACGGAGTTGGCATGAGCTTTGGCCTGTTCTTTTTCCTGATCCAAAATCCGATTTAATACTTTTCTTCGGCGTATTTGATCAATCCAGGCATTCTTGGCTGTTCGAAGTAAAAATGCTTCTGGATTATTATGCTGTTGTTCCTTGATCTTTTCCAGTGATTTCACCCATGTATCCTGCACGAGATCGTCGGAATCCCATCTTGATTCCGTGAGGGAAAGACAGTACCTGTTCAGAAGAGCATTTAACTGTTCCAGATCGTCGTCTTCTGTCTTGGCCAAAGGTTTTCGTGGATTGGTCATCTTTCCGCAGTCAGCTCCTTTAACGTTGTATAGATTTATCTTATATGTAAACGAACAATGCATTCATTACGTTACGCTATTTACATAAATTTTTTTGACACCTTCTCCGTATCTTTTACCGTTACCGATTCGTTTACCTGTTGTTAAATCACTCGAACCAAGGAGGTAACATCATGACCAACTATATCCCTTATGTTGTTGAGCAAAGCAGCCGGGGTGAAAGATCATACGACATCTATTCAAGACTTCTGAAAGACCGGATTATATTTGTTGGATCTGAAATTAATGATGCCGTCGCTAACAGCGTAATTGCGCAGCTTCTGTTACTGGCGGCCGAAGATCCGGAAAAAGACATCCATATGTATATTAACAGTCCTGGGGGCTCGGTTAGCGCTGGTTTCGGTATTTTTGATACGATGCAGCACATTAAGCCACAGGTTCAGACCATATGCACAGGCTTGGCTGCTTCGTGGGGGTCTATGCTGCTGCTTGCCGGTACTAAAGGAAAACGCTTCGCTCTGCCCAACAGTGAAATTATGATTCATCAACCGCATGGGGGAGTTCAAGGCCAGGCAAGTGATATCGCTATCAGCGCACAACGGATTCTTAAAATCCGTGAAAAAATTGTCCAAATCACAGCAGAGCGGACGGGTCAATCCACCGAAAAAATAGAACGGGACATGGACCGGGATTTCTTCATGTCTGCAGATGAAGCCGTCGAATACGGGATTATTGACAAGGTACTCACGTCGATATAACAGATTTAAGAAGCCACCGGGAGGTGGCTTTTCACTTCTTCATTTTCATGCTTTTCCTCAAAATGATGCTTCGTTAACAACCGATATGTACTTCTTATCCTTCACCCTATTCATGCAAATATCCATAAATACAGAAATAATTGAACAAATATCATCACGAATCCAAAAATCATCAGGCTTTACCCGTATCGCGCTTATGCCCATCGTCGCTGAAGGAAATAACGCCTCCTACAATAAGTCCGAAAAATGGGATGATGATCGTTGAAATTACAATCAGTGCCATGGCAGTATTATCGGGAAATGGTGTTAATTCCTCATCGTGTAAATCATCGCCTTCAAATCGGGAAGGAGATTTCGATACCAGTGTTCCACAATATTTGCATTTCAAAGCGCCTTCTTCTAATGACTCATGACAATAACTGCAAATCGATGACTTGGATAAAAATGTCCCCTCACCGATTCCGCTTCATAAGGCATCTATTCCTATAACCCTCAAATCATCCGCGTCGACCCATAACCATACTACATCATTTTCAACTGAGGCCAAATATCCAGCCACTTCTTACCTCTTACTCTGGATTTAAAATATGCTTCATCCTTAAAATAAGGACTTTTTCGAATGACCATCTGAAACAGGTCATCAAGTCCAAAAGGAGCAATTACTTCGATGTTCATATCGTCATCCAGGCGGACACCGACAGCCGTTGCCGTTTCCGGCCATCTCTTCATAGCTTCCGCCACAGATACATAAGGATGATCCTCGTTTCTAATATGCATGCGGGCCTGGTTTTTCACCGACCAATCATACGGATCGTACAGTTGCTTTAACTGGGCATCATAATGTTTTTCAGTCTCTTCCTGAAAATCACTTGGATCGAAGTAAAGGATATCCACATCATTCATCGGATTTCGATTCGGGTATCCATGGAGATAATCCCATACATAATTTCGTACATAACCAGCCGCTATACACCCCTGTGGCAATTCCAATTGCCGCACCCATTCCAAATCTCTCATTAGATTTTCATTCGTTTTCATAATCCTTATCAACTCTTGTTCCAAGTTCAATTACGTTTCACCTCCCAAGAGCTACTCATACCGACTTTCGTTGTCATTTAACAAGTCTTTTAACTCTTCATAAGCATCTTTCAGCCATGGATGTACTACTTTAAGCGATTCCTTTCGTTCCCATAGGTAATGAATGTATGCAAAAGCACCATGGGACAATGAAACTTCCAAACTTCGACGGAGCTCATGGATGTAAGGAGGAGTGCCTGACTGGTCCCAAGCGATTTTATCCGCTACAAAGAGAACCCGATCGAGCTTGCTTGAATTTGGCGTTTAAGTAAAAATTCACACAACTTCACCTTCCATTATTTCATGTAGCGGAAGCTCGACAATAAAAGCTGTCCCCACTCCTTTCGTACTGGTGACTTCAATTGTGCCGTTATGAAGCTGCACGATCTTTTGCACAATGGACAAACCTAGGCCACTACCGCCTTTCTCTCGATTGCGGGAAGCATCTGCTTTAAAAAAACGCTCAAATACATGTGGAATATGCGCCTCGTCAATCCCTATGCCACTGTCCTTTACCCGCACCTCAACGTAAGGAGCAGACACCTTCATGGTTATCGAGATTAAAGCCGTGGTCCGCGGCTCACTAACGAGAACGAGATTTCGAAGCTGACGATCCAATCGATATCAGGTCTCTCTCCTTTCAAACTCAATATAATCGCTTCTCATAAGATTCCTTGAGCGACTTTTGAACGTCCTCTTCCTTTGCTCTGGCATGGGCCGCCAATATCTCCGAAGGCCTAGGTAACGTACTGCGATCCGCCCAGCTTTCGGGATGCCATAGCTTTGACCTTTTGAAAGACTTGGCACAATGGATGTAACACTCCTCTACGGTTACTCCAATTCCGACAAGAGGCATTTTTCCGTTTGCCGACATGGCTTCCAGTATATTTTTATCCTTGATGACACATGCCTTCCCATTGACCCTCAGCGTCTCTTCAATCTGCGGGATTACAAATACGATACCAATGTGAGGATTGCTTAGAATGTTTAAAATGGAATCCAAGCGGCGGTTTCCCGGACGTTCTGGAATGACCAGATGTTTGTCATCGATCATATGAACAAATCCGGCGGCATCGCCCCTCGGAGACACATCACAAGACCCTGAAGCATCGGAAGTCGATATAAAAATAATCGGCGAATGCCGTATAAAGTTCATCGCATGATGATCAATGTGATCGATCGTCTTGTTCATAACCAACGGGCTTGGATAACCTAGCATATCCCGAAGCTCTTCTTCACTTGTTATTCTCTCATTTTCAAGAAAAGGCTGCATATTCCCCTCCATTTTTAAAAATATTTCTATAAATAATAGACCATCTACTGCCCTACCCTGTCTCGATAAATTTTCGGTGAGACACCGGTGATTCGTTTGAATACACGTGAAAAATAAAATGAATCTTTGTATCCGAGCGCTTCACCAATCTCTTTGACCGTCAGCTCGGTATTGAGCAAAATATTTTTTGCCTCGGCTGCCTTAAGTCGATGCAAAAATTCATTGAGCGGATAGCCGGTATGCTCATGAACAATTCTGCGAAGAGTGGAAACCGAAATATGATGTCTGCATGCCATTTCAGCCGGTTCCTGCTTCATATATATCGATTGTGAGATATCGTCGATCACTTTGAGTACGAAGCTTTCCCGGTTGTTCAGCTCGCTTTTGTCCGATTGAGATACAAGGTCATAAATGAAAGATTCCAAAATCAACGCAGCCCGGTCCATATTGTTGGGGACATTGCTGTCAATTAGCATAAACATCATTTCCATCCGATGGATCAATGACTCATCAAAAGCAGCCCTTTTAATCAATCCCGGGCTTTGAAGCCAGTGCTCCAGCCACTCCGTAACTCTGGATCCCTCCACGGTAAAATAATATTCATCCCAGTATCCCTCGGAATAAGGACCATAATCAAACGATGCACCAGGAAATAAACAAAACCAACTCCCTGCTTCTACCTTCTGTGTCTCGCCCCCATCCACCCGGTAATAACCGCTTCCGTTCGTAATCATAACAAACGCCCAGCTGTGAAATTTGGCATCTATTCTTTGTAAAGTTCTGCCTGGCAAATGACCTGCATTTATAATCGTCAGTGACTTGATCTTTTGCTTGCTGGGATCGATCATTGGATTAAATACACGAATAGGGTGAGAACTGATCATATAGTCCATGTATTTTGTCATCCTGCACATTCTCCCTTTAAAACAACTGTGTTAAATTATATTTGCTTGATTAAATATAACATATCTGCGTCGTAATTATCGTATAATATTGCAGTTTCACGATGCAGATCATGAAAGGGTGTAAGCGTAAACATGAGTAAAGTAAAAATTGGTGTGATTGGCTGCGGTTCCATTTCCGAATCTCATTTTCAAGCTTATCAAAACAATCCCAATGTACAGATCGTTGCTGTCTGTGATTTGAAAGAAGATAGAGCCCGTGAAAAGGCTGAAAAATACAACGCTTCCCATGTATACACTGATTATCGCGAGCTGTTGGCAAATACCGATATCGATGCAGTCAGCGTTTGTACATGGAATAATAGCCACGCTGAAATCAGTATCGCCGCACTTCGTGCAGGGAAGAACGTTCTGTGTGAGAAGCCGCTTTGTAAAACGGTTGATGAAGCTCTTGCGGTTGAGCAAGCCGTACATGAAACGGGTAAAATCCTTCAAGTTGGATATGTTCGCCGCCATGCATCCAACATTTCCGTACTGAAAAAATTTATCGATGCAGGTGATCTCGGAGAGATTTATTTCGCCAAAGCCAGCTTGACCCGGCGTCTCGGCAATCCGGGTGGATGGTTCGCTGATAAAGAACGTTCTGGCGGAGGACCGCTCATTGATATCGGTGTTCACGTTATTGACCTTTGCTGGTATCTAATGGGCAAGCCCAAGGTGAAGTCGGTGAGCGGGAATACGTACAGCAAGCTTGGAAACCGCTCCAACATCGAACATTATGACTTTTATAAAGCTGCAGATTATGACGCGTCTCTTAACACGGTTGAGGATATGGCAAATGCGCTTATTCGTTTTGAGAACGGGGCTTCTATTATGGTTGACGTCAGCTTCTCACTTCACGCCAAAAATGATTCCAGTTCAATCAACATCTATGGAGACAAAGGCGGAGCTGAAATTGAACCGGTGTTGTCCATCATTACGGAACGCCATAATACGATGATCAATATCGCTCCTCAACTCACAACACCAGGCTTTGATTTCCAAGGAGCCTTTAATAATGAAATCAATCACTTTATCGACAGCTGTCTCGGTATTATCGAAACGAACAGCCCTGTAGATGACGGTGTAGAAATGATTAAAATACTGAACGCTGTGTATAAGTCCGCCGCAGAAGGAACTGAAATCCACTTCTAGTCGACTTTTGATCACGAGGTAACTAACACTATTTCAATGATTTAGGAGGCTATAGCAGCTATGAAATTAAATAATAAAATCGGTGTTATTGTAGACAGTTTTGGAGTAGGCGTGATGGAAGGTCTTAAAAAAGCAAAAGAGGTTGGAGCCGACGGTGTTCAAATTTACGCGGTATCCGGTGAGATGGACCCTGCAGCCCTATCTCCGGCCAAGCGCAAAGAGCTTCGCAGCTACATTGACGGTTTAGGACTTGAAATTTCTGCGCTTTGCGGTGACTTGGCCGGGCACGGCTTTCAGGATGCTGAAGCCAATCCCGAAAAAATCGAAAAATCGAAGCGCATCCTGGATCTTGCCGTAGAGCTGGGCACTTCTGTCGTCACCACCCATATCGGCATCGTTCCCGACGACAAGAACAGTCGTATATACGACACCATGTACCGTGCATGTGAGGAGCTCGGCGTATATGCCAAAAGCATGAACGCCTACTTCGCCATCGAGACCGGCCCGGAACCGGCTGCGCATTTAAAGAGCTTCCTGGATACGCTAAGTACGAACGGTGTTTCTGTCAACTTTGACCCTGCCAATATGGTGATGGTTACAGGTGACGATCCAGTTGAAGGCGTCAAGCTGTTAAAAGATTATCTCGTGCATACTCATGTCAAGGACGGCAAACGTTTTCGTCCGGTTGACCCAAGAGACGTATACGGCTTCCTTGGATACGGCGAGATGGATCATGAGAAGATTGCGGAGATGGCTTCCTCAGGTGCCGCATTTGAAGAAGTTCCTCTAGGTGAAGGTAGTGTGGATTTCCCTGCATATTTTGCAGCACTTCAAGAAATCGGGTATGCCGGCTATTTGACCATCGAAAGAGAAGTCGGCAGCAATCCAGAGCAAGACATCCGCAAAGCCGTTGAATTCATTAAATCTTATCGAAACTAACAGGAATGTGAGAACGAAGGGAGCATACACATCATGAAATTAGGGATTAGTTCTTATAGTTTATTTCAAGCAATGCATGCGAAAAAAATGAGCATCATCGATGTTATCGACTGGGTAGCCGGGATCGGCGCCCAGCATATTGAAATCGTTCCGAAACTCGGATTCGACTTTGAGACAAACCCAGAGCTGGAAGAACAAATTATAGAAAAGGCTAAATCTGCAGGCATCGATATTTCCAATTATGCGATTGGGGCTAATTTCATCACTGAAACGGAAGAGGAGTATGAAACAGAAATTGCTCGCGTTATGAGCGAAGTGGATCGGGCTCACCGCCTTGGGGCAAAACGGATGCGCCATGACGTTGCTTCCCGTCCAGATATATCCATTGCCAACTTCAACAAGGATTTGGAGAAGGTCGCTCTTGCTTGCCGCCGGATTGCCGATCATGCAGAGCAGTACAACATTACAACAAGCGTAGAAAACCATGGCTTCTATGTTCAAGCCAGCGACCGGGTTCAAACGCTCATTCATGCTGTCGATCGCCCTAACTTCAAAACGACACTCGATGTCGGGAACTTCGTATGTGTAGACGAAGATCCGGTAGCTGCCGTGAAAAACAACTTGAAATACGCTTCGATGATACACATTAAAGATTTCTATATCCGTCCATCCTACCGTAATCCGGGTGAAGGCTGGTTCACCAGTGCAAGCGGCAACTACCTTCGCGGAGCAATCGCTGGACACGGCGATCTCGATATGTACGAGATCCTGCGCATCGTAAAACATTCCGGTTATGATGGCTACCTGTCCATTGAATATGAAGGTATGGAAGAGTGCACGAAAGGTACCAAGATTGCTTTCGATAATGTAAAACGCATCTGGGACGAAGTGTAATTTAATCGTTATCCATATATGTTCCGTATCGCTCCCCTTAAGGCGGACAGCTGCAAGTACTCATCTGTTTCAGATGATGCCAAAGGCTGCTTAGCCGAAAGGGGATTTTTCATTTTACCTGCAAAAAAAGCCCTTCCGATTATCGGAAAGGCTGCTTTTTCAGATTCGTTTTACGATAACAGTTGCTTTAACGAGTTCTCATTTATATTTTCGGTCATCACGGATTGAATGTTTCCGTCCGTCAGATAAACAACAGCTGGTACGTTTTCTACGCCCAGTTTAGCTGCAAGTCCAGGGGATTTATAAACATCCACTTTCGTAACTCGAACTTCTGGGGAGTGGGTCTGTTCAAATTGTTCGATCAGGGGCAATAGTTCGCGGCATGCGGCATCAATAGCGTTCCATAAATAAACAATCGAAGGCTGGCCATTATTCTGAATCTGGTTTTCATAAATTTCACATTCAGAAATGTATTTTTCCGCACCATACCCTCTGTCTCTTATANTAGCTGCAAGTCCAGGGGATTTATAAACATCCACTTTCGTAACTCGAACTTCTGGGGAGTGGGTCTGTTCAAATTGTTCGATCAGGGGCAATAGTTCGCGGCATGCGGCATCAATAGCGTTCCATAAATAAACAATCGAAGGCTGGCCATTATTCTGAATCTGGTTTTCATAAATTTCACATTCAGAAATGTATTTTTCCGCACCATACCCTGCAATCGCACCATCACCAACCGCCGTAGCAACCTGCTTTAGAAACTTGTCACAAACATCTCCCGCCGCAAATACACCGGAAATGTTCGTCTCCATTTTTTCATTTACAAGAATATATCCGTTTCGGTTCATGTCGATCACACCGGAAAGTATTTCCGTATTCGGAATATACCCGATAAACAAGAAACAGGAATCTACCTTGATCGGCAAGCGCTCGTTGGTTTTCACATTTTTCAATACAACGGTATCTAAATGGCCGTCTCCTTCAAAAGAATCCACCACCGTGTTCCAGATGAATTCCATCTTCGGATTTTCAAGCGCCTCGGTTTTGGCAATTTCGTTGCAGTCCATTTTTCCAGGATCATGCATAACGGACACAATCACTTTATCCGCGAACTTGGTCAGGAACATCCCTTCTTCAATCGCCGCATCCCCGCTGCCAATAACCATGACGGTTTTGCCTGTATTCGCCGCCGCATCACATGTCGCGCAGAAGGAAATCCCTTTATCATATAAGAACAGTTCCTCGTTCGCCGCACCTGTAACTCTTGGCTTGCCACCTGAGGCAATTATAACCGCCTTACATTCGTAATTCGTTCGAAAGGTTTCCACCACTTTCGTATCTTCCGTCAGTTTTACCCCTTTCACATCGGTCATTTTAAAATGAACACCAAATTTTTTAGCCTGCTTGTGAAATAGGCCCATAAGCTCGGTACCTGTAGCCCCTTCGGGAAACCCGGGATAGTTTTCAATTTCATTGGTATATGTAGCCAGTCCGCCCATTAAAGATTTCTCTATTAGAAGTGTTTTTAATCTGGCACGTCCACAATAAATTCCAGCCGTCAAACCTGCTGCGCCTCCACCGATAATGACTACGTCATATTGCTCGGTTTTTTTACTCATTTCTTTCGCCCCTCTTATCGTTTTAAAAAACAGGCTGACCTGCGTCAGCCCTGAATTTTGCATTCCTTGAATGCTACATAAAAAACTTTGCTAATAATTTGCTGCCTATATAAGCACCTATAAACAGGAAAAGTGCAAAAACCCATCCCGAAAGGGATAACGAAGCGATCGATGTAAACAATGCGCCGATATTACATCCGTTTGCCAGTCTGGCTCCGTATCCCATGAGCAAACCACCAAACACAGCAGCGGCAACCTGCTTCTTCGATTTAATCTTTTTGATCTTAAACTCGGATGCAAACAATGTAGCCAATAAAGCACCCAGGATTATACCTATATTTCGGATTGATCCGCCATCATTCAGAAAGCCGGAAGACAGTTTGCTTTGGGCTTTTTCTGAGCTGAAGTAAGCCCAGTTTTCAACGTTTCCGCCGAACAGCTGATATAACCAAGCTCCCCAATCCGCAAATGCACTCGTCACTCCCCATCCTTTAGAAAATACAGCCAGATGGGCAGTAGCAAATACAGCGAGAAGTACGGCTCCGGTAACATAAGTCAGCGGCTCTTTCAGCAGCTTTTTATAAAAGCGGTTAGAAGTTATTTTTAACCAGAATTCATTCACTGCTTATTTCACCGTCCTTTCTTGCTCTTTTTCAACATTTTCACTTTGTCTTTTCAATAACAACTTCCCATTCGCCGTCTTCGATCTCTTCGATTTCAACGTTATGGCCTTGCTTTCTTGCCCATTCCGGAACATTTTTCATCGCACAGCTATGGTCGATAGATACAACCAAAATGTCTCCAACGTTAAGTTCAGCCATTTTCTTCTCCGTTCTCATCAATGGAACCGGACAAGCTTCTCCCATGCAATCAAGTGTAAATTCAGCCATCTTGAAAACCACCTTTTCTTATTTTTAGTTTTTGTTGATTGGTTAATTGTGAATATAATCACTTACTTTGCTAAGCTTAATCTGCGCTGCCCATCTTTTTCTCCTGCCACTTCACTGCTGCGATATATAGCAGCACAATGATCAGAAACTGGACGATTAATGCGCCAAGCCATCCAAACACATCAGGCAAAAATACGGCCGGTGAATCTTTAATGACGTGAGCACGCCACCAGCCCATATCATGCGCCCCCCAAAGGGAACCGATAACAAAAAAGAGAAGTGAGAGCATCTGCATCGTAAACCCTTCCCCTACACGCATCAAGGTTCCTGACGCACAGCCTCCGGCAATGACCATACCTATACCAAACAATATGCCTCCGATGGCCAAAGCCAGACTGATCTGTCCGACATTGCCCATGCCTGGAATCGGATTTCCTCCTGTAAACGCAGAGTACTTGATCGCTGTAAAACCAATCGTAGCTATAGCGAATGCAACCAATACAGCTCTTGTTACAGAAGTACTGCCAGTAATACAAGGGTCCCGCATAGATGCGGTAAAACAGAACCGTGATCTTTGCAAAATAACACCAAACGAAATTCCGAAGAGCAAATAGACGCCCATTTTGTCATTATACTGGTTTAATAGAACACCAAATACAATGATGAGAACCATAGCCGATAAAGCGATGGGCAGCTGACTTTTCTTAGGCTTTCTCGGAGCTCTGGTTCGGGTTGATTTCGTTGCGGGACGATTGATTTGTCCCATGTTTACACCCCCAACACATGTATTTCAATGACTATGTGAAAATAGTAACATACTTATGATGAGTGTAGTTATATGCTTTATTTATGCAATATAAGTTTTGCTAATAGTGAATAAACTTGTATCGCATTGGCTAGCTTTGTTCAAATTTCGAGCCTTTGGAGGAATAAATCATGAACCTGGAAACGCTTAGAATCTTTCTGGACATCGCTGCATTAAAGAGCATTTCAAAAGCTGCCCAGAAATCTCATCTCACCCAATCTGCACTTAGTCAACAATTGAAATCTTGGGAAAATGAGCTCGGAACCGAGCTGCTGCATCGAAGCAATAAAGGGGCACGCCTGACAGAAGCGGGGAAAGTTGCCCAGAAATACGCGTCCCAAATATGCAAGTTGTATGATGATATGAATACAGAAATTACCCAATTAAATCCAAGTCAACATACGTTGTCTGTGTACGCCATCCCGGAAGTATGCAATTACGCTCTTCCCTGTACGTTATATGAAGTTAAAAAGCATTTTCCGGAATATCATATCTCACTAAATGAAGGCAACTCTACCGCGATAGAAGAGCATATTTTGCTGGAAGAAGGCGATATCGGGTTTATTTCAGGGCCTTCGTCCAACCCTGATTTAAGTTCGTATAAAGTGTTTTCGGACCAGGTTATGCTCGTCATAAGCCGCTCCACCCTTTGCCCGGATGAAATCACTCTAAATGAACTGCCACGTTATCCACTCATCTGGTCGCCGCAGCTCTGTTGTGTTCACAAAGCTATCAATAGTACGCTCGATCGAAATGTCAGTTTGAATATTTTGTACAATTTAGACTCTATTGAAGCCGTTAAACTGGCAGCCGTCAAAGGACATGGTGCCGCTTTTCTCCCTTATATGTCCATAAAAAAAGAGCTGTACAGCAAACAGCTCAAAATTATAAATATCGATCAGTTTCAAATTTATAATGAGATCTATATGGTAAAGAAACAGAACCAGCGTTGTGATCATGATACAAAGCAATTGCTTCGATACATGGAAAAAACGCTGAACGATACATTGTGTTGAGTTCAACATCTACGCTTCAACCGTGATTTCCCATACACCGTTGATCACTTCTTCGATGGTGCATTTTAGATGGGAAGTACGACAGTAATCAGAAATAGCTGTCTTCGCACAGCTATGATCCGTAACCAACATGACTTTCTCACCGTTTTGGATAGCCTGTCGATGTTTTTTCAACAAAATAACAGGGACGGGGCAAATTTCACCGAGACAATCGATTTCTATCATTTGTCCCCTCCATTGGGATCAGAGCTGCGACTGAATGTATACTGGGCCAATTCTTCTCCCCAATCCGCGATGCCCCTTTTTTCAAAACCTACACTTGCATACAACTTTCTTGCACCAATATTATCTGGGTCGTAGCCAATCATGATTACTTTTCCTGAGTTGTTCATTCCTTCAATTAATTCGATCAGCAGCTTCATAGCCGCCTTCCCATAACCTTTTCCTTGAAACTGTTTATCAATCATAAATCGGTAAATCCAATAATTGTGATCATCTGGATCAATGCCAAACATCAGGAAACCAATCGCTTGATCCTTTAGATATACACCTCTTGTCATAAAACCTGGAAGAAATTGCACCTCGGCTAAAGAATAAAGATTCGATGCCATAAAGTGCTGCTGCTCTTCCTTTAAGCTCAGGTGAATGATATCTTCCCAATTGGAACGATCAATTTCTCGTAAACTAATCAACTAAACTCCTCCTATTAAATAGAGAAATCTTACGCATATCCGAAAGCCTTATAAAATCTTGCTTCCTCTACAAATTACAAAATCGGTGACAACAGACGCGATATCGACTCTTTGATCTTGATCCAGCGCGAACGTTTCAAATACTTCTCCATCGTAAGTAAAGTAGATACGCCAATATCTTTCCTGAATTCCTGGCTTAACTGCTGGGCGATTCTTTCATCATATATAAAAGCGTTCACCTCAAAGTTGAGCTTAAAGCTTCGGAAATCAAAATTCGCTGTTCCTACGGAGGCGATTTCTTCGTCAACGACCAATGTTTTGGCATGCATAAATCCATTGTTGTACAAATATACCTTCGTGCCTGTATTTAACAGTTCACCTATGTAGGAAAGGGTAGCCCAGTATACAAACATATGGTCCGGTTTATCCGGGATCATTATATTCACTTCTACTCCGGATAATGAAGCCACCCTTAAGGCATCAAGGACACTGGCATCCGGAATAAAATATGGCGTTTGTATATAAATGGACGAGCGAGCTGAAGTGATCATTTTTAAATAAGCGTTCTTGATATACTCGTACTCCGATTCTGGACCGCTAGAAACAATCTGTATACCTACATTGCCCGTGGTAGATACCAGGGGGAACAAACTTGGAAAATAGGCAATGTCGTGAATATGCGAAGCTTGATTCCAATCCAGAATGAACCTGGTCTGTATCGCATATACCGCTGTTCCTTCAATTCTAAGATGTGTATCCCGCCAATAGCCGAATTTAGGATTAAGACCGAGATATTCATCTCCTACATTAAACCCGCCCACATAACCGATTTTACCATCGATAATGACCAGTTTCCGATGATTCCGATAATTTATGCGAAGATTAATTAGGCGGAGTTTGGATGGAAAGAATGCCTCTACTTGTCCACCGACTGCACGAAGCTCTTTAAGAAACCTTTTATTGATTCGTCTGGAGCCCAGTTCATCATACAGGACACGGACTTCAACCCCTTCCTGAACCTTCTTCGTTAACAGCTTCATCAACTGTTTGCCGAGATTGTCTTTCTGGATAATATAATACTGAAGGTGAATATAATTTTTCGCCTGTTCAATGTCTTTAAACAAAGCGGCGAACTTCTCCTTTCCATCCGTATAAATTTTCACCTGATTGTCTTCAGTCAGCTCGGCTTGATTATGAAGCAGGTTCATCGCGATTAAGTCTTTATAACGAGCAGAAGAATAATTCCGAAACTGAAATTGCTGGGATTGAAACTGCGAAACCTGGGACTTTACTCCTCGATCCAAGCCTCTTTTTTTAATATCATCCCAATGAAACAACTTCTTGCGCCTGAAATTCTGGGCCAGGAATAAATAGAGTATAAAGCCGGCAACAGGGATCAATAGCAATACGAGCAGCCATGCCCACGTTGACCCTACATCTTCTTTTCTCTCCTGAAAAATAACGATAAGTGCAAATATGATGTTCAAAAAAATAACGAGTCCAAGCAGCCAGGATGTAATGTTCATATCCATCTTCCTTCAAGTATATTTCTCCCATCAACGCTTTCAACTTACTCGTCTATTCTCTTTACAAATGATATGTATTGCTTCTTGACGAATGGAAATATCGATCGGAGTCTCACCAATGATTTCCCCATCTCCATGGGCAATCATTTCGGAGCTTGAAAGCACCTTTACTTTTTTGCCTTTAAGCATCGACACTCCAGAACATGATGTATGTTTTCCAGTGATGACTCGCAGAAATAATCGTAAAGCTTCAAAACGAGACACTCCATGAACGATACATATATCAAAAAATCCATCCGTATAAGACGCATGAGGACAAATATTCATTCCTCCCCCATAATTGGGTATATTGGCCACGGCAATAAGCCATACATCCGAAAAGGTCATCTCCTTATCGTCCACTTGTATGCTTACTGAGAGTGAAGGACGATAGCGAGTAAATACTTGTAGAAAGCTTACTATATAAGCTAAACGTCCCATTCTGACTCTATTAAACCATTTTTTATATTTCGACTGATTGACGTTTTGAGCCAGCTTTCCATCTAATCCGATGCCAACGACGGTTATAAAAGTTCTGTTCCCATTTTGGGCCAAATCTATTTTTTGAATGGCTCCTGTCAGTAAGTAATCCAGCGCTTTTTTGGGAGATGACGGTATCCCTAACGCCCTGGCAAAATCATTTCCCGACCCTGCGGGGATCACACCTAGTGGAATACGGGTCCCTGCCAATTCACCCACAATACTTTGGAGTGTTCCGTCACCGCCTATGACAGCCACAGCTTTCACTTGGGCAGCCTCTTTCACATGTTTCTTTAGTATTTGTGCAGCATGATCCGGGCTTTCCGAAAACTTGACCTGATAATGAACTCCTTTTTTTCGGAGCAACAGCCGTATTCTTTTCCACACCTTGAATCCTTGTCCGTTTCCGGAACGTCGATTGACTATAAAGAAAATCATGCCAGACCTCCATTTCAACTACCGCGCCGAGTCATTGAACTCTGATTGCATTCCAGCAGCATTCTTCAACACCTGCAATAAGCTCGTCTGTTTCCTCTAATATCCCAGATCTAGTCGTATTAAATAGCTGAACAAGAGCTCCGTAAAAAATAGCAATCAATGCATCCGGTGGCAATGGATGAATGGTGCCTAGCTGTTGCCCCTTTGCTAAAAAATGCCGAATAAAATCAAGACTTTCCTGAAACATTTTTTGACTTTCGTTCATTCCATATATATTATACTTACGGTTTGAAAATTTCAAAACCTAGGAATTATCGTGTGGCTGTTCATACTGATTCAAGCTTCTGTGCAGCATTTCCATGACGAGTTCTTGCAATTGTCTGGGAGCTTTAACCTTAACTTCGGGGCCATACGAAAGCAATCTGCGTGACACAAAGGGGATCTCATCCGTTGGAACTTGCCCCCGCCACTCATTGTGCTGCACAGCCTTGAATAAAGGATCTGACCCTGCGAGTCTTGCACCAAAGTCCGTAAACTCTAATATTACTTCCACACCTTCCCTTTCTTCCTCAGAATGAAACCATTCCTTAAGAGTAGGGACCGGTTCATTACTCTGGTTAAGGATGTCCACCTGCTTCATCCGATCAACACGATACAACCATACCCGTTCATGTTTCATTGCCGGCATATACCAAAATCCATGCTCATAATAGATGCCAATCGGACAAGCGACTACATTCTTCGGCCCGCTGCGAGATGAGTAGATGAATTCGATATTTCTCTTTTCTACAGCAGCACTTAATATTTTCGTAGTTAATAACTCCGGATGTACAAAATCGTATTGAAGAAATGTAACGTGCTGTCTCATGCGAGTGATTTTATCCTGTACATCGGCGGGCAAACTTGAGAAATAATGTTCGGCTAGGTGGGATCGAATCGATCCATATGGAAAGTCCGGTACTTTTTCCAAGTATTCCAACATCATAAATAAACCAAACGCCTCATGCTGTCTAAGTTGAAGCGGTGGCAAAATTCGGTTCGGCAGCACACGATATCCCCCATGTGCCCCTACCTCGGTGTAAAGAGGTACGCCCATCTGCTGCAAATAATCCAGGTCACGCTGAATCGTGCGAACCGATACGTTGAATTGTTCAGCCAGTTCGCGGGCCGTAAACTTTTTTCTTGAGTCAAGCATCCGCATCATCATCAGTCTTCGATCGTTCATTTTATTCACCTAATTACGTCATGTTTTGTCATAGTTATAATGTATCATACTATTTAGAAAGGAGCGATAAAACATGAACAATGATAAAATCGTGCTGTACATCGCCATGAGTTTAGACGGCTATATTGCAAAACCCGATGGTGCTGTTGACTGGCTGTTTGATGTTGAAGGAGATGGAAAAGATAACGGATATGATGCATTTTATAAAAGGGTGGGTACTGTTGTCATGGGGCGACTCACGTATGAGGAAGTGCTAAAACTATCTGATGAATTTCCCTATGCGGATAAACCATGCTATGTTTTGTCCAGATCACAGCAATCCCCTCAACCGCATGTTATTTATACGGATGAGGATATAGAAACCCTTATTCCAAAACTAAAACAGGCTTCAGAGGGGGACATTTGGCTGGTAGGCGGAGGACAGCTTGTATCGGCTTTTTTGGAAGCCAAATTACTTGATGAACTTCAAATCGCTGTCATTCCAAAAGTACTCGGGGAGGGCATTCCGCTGTTCCCTCGAGGAACCGTGCCCAGTACTTTTCAATTAACACAGGTGGAGAGAATCGGGCAGATCGTTTCACTAAGCTATAAAGTAATCTAAACCATGCCTCTTTAAAGACTACGTCATGCTGAACAAATGAGTACAGCATGACGTTTTTTTTCGCTACAAGGTATCCAATCCATTCCGAAGAGAAGCGAGATTGGTTACTCACTGTTTTTCAACACATGAATTAATACGCCTTCCCCCGTCTCATGGCCACCACATTGGCGGCGACAAAGAACAAGACGGCGAACAGCAGCAGGATCATGGAAGGCAGAAAAGCAGCGTTTATTTCGGAACCTCTGGAAACCAGGTCGGTCATTCCTTTGATGACCCAAGACTGCGGAACGAAATCAGCGATTCTAAGCAGAACATCGGGCATCAGTTCTCTGGACCACATGCATCCGGCAAGCAGCGAGGTCGGCATAATGACAATCGCTGTGAGACTGCTAAGCTGTTTTTTGGTCGAAACCAGGTTCGCCATCAGCACGCCAAGTCCCGTTACGCTTAGAAGAAATGTGGAAAACAACAAAATGATTCCGCCGGGAGAATTCCCCCAGTTTACCCCGAACACATACCTGCTGAAAAGAAGCAAAACTCCGACCTGAATCCACCCGAGCACAAAGATGGAAAAAATCTGCCCAAGCACGATATAGCTTGAACGTACGGAAGTCGATTGCAGTCTTCTCCACGTTCCGTTCTGCTTATCCTCCAAAATCGATCCTGTACTGTTCACAATAAAAAATGCGATAAATATGATCAGAATCCCTAGCGTAGTATAGGACATGTCGCTCAGTCCAGTCTCTTCCCCGGAAGTATTGTCGCTAGACGCAATTTCAATTCGGGGAGCACGCATATTGTTCAAAAAAGACTGTTCCAATTCCCGCTTGTCTTCAGGAATGGTTTCCTTTTCGGCAGGAGCCATAGCCGAGACGACATTCAAAGTTTCGTCCACAAGTCTATGCTGTATTTTCAGTCTGTTGGCGTATCCGTCCAATTCGCTTTTCAATCCGCGTATTTTTTCATTGTCCTGCAAATGGAGAAGTTGAACAGGAGTGCCGTCACCGGTCAAGACATCCTCAGAAAATCCGTTCCCGATCACAACTGCCGCCACTACCTTGCCTTCAATGATCGCCTTTCTGGACTCGCTATAGCTTTTCAATTGAGCTTCATAGGCGGAATTGTCCTGTAACCAGGCAACAACCTGTTTAGAAGATTCAGTCTGATCCTGATCCACAATCAAAATTTTTAACTTATCATCGCCAGTTCCGCCTCCAAAGCCATAGATGACTACCGTCACAAAAAATAAAGGGGTCAAAAACATCCATACCAAGGAGGTTTTGTCCTTAAGTACCTGTTTTATTTTCAATAAAGCAATATAAAGCGATTGTTTCACGAGAATGCCTCCTATTGCAGCTTGAGTCTGGATATACCGAGACTTAGAAACACCACTCCCATCGAGCAAAGCACGATTGAAGGAGTAATAATGGACGAAAAGCCGTTGTTAACCATCAGGTTCAAATAGCCTTTGAGCGCCCAGTTGTTCAACAACATGTTTGCCGCATTTTGAAGGACGGGATGCATATCATAAATCGGCATCATATTGCCTCCCACAAAAGCCATAAGCATAATGACGGCTGGATTTACGATATCGGCGGTTTTGGAAGTTTTGAACAGCGTGGCGAGCAGCATCGCCAGCCCGGAGGCCGCAAACGTCATCGCCAGCGAAAGCACGATCAGCCCGGCTAACGAGTTCCCCCATTCCACGCGAAAGACATACTTTGTAAACAAAATTAGGATAGCTACGTCCATGATGCCCAATATCGTCAATCCCACGAATTTTCCGGTGAGAATTTCCGCCTTCCCCGCTTTGGTCGTCAACAGTCTCCGCAGCGTCTGATCTTCCCTTTCCTCAATAATAGAAGTGGTTCCAAGCATCCCAACAAACAATATATACATGGAAACTACGGCCGCAGAGTAATACTGTATTGCAGACAGACCTTTGCTGTCCCCCGTAATATTTCCTTCGGAAACGACCGATTCCGAATAGCTGATGGATTCCATCAGCGCTGGAACAATGCTTTCCCCCGGGATCGTGTATTCCGTAAGCAAAGAACCCGCCGCATCTGCGGCGGCGAGCATCGCAGATGACATGCCTGCGTAATTGTTCATGATACTGCCTACGATTGAGCTTTCGAGCTCATTGCCTTTATCTTCGTACAATCGAATTTGCGCCCGCCCTCCGTCTTCAATGTTTGACGAATAATTTTCGGGTACAATGACGGCGGAGGCCAGGTCTCCGTTTTTCACTTTCTCCAAAGCTTCTTGTTCTTTCATCTCGGTAACATGGATATAAGAGGACAGCGAATCCGATTCAAGGAAACTCTTTATACTTTTCGAATCATCGCTTCCGTCCAGATCCACAAAACCAACTTCGATCGCTTCCATCTTCGCTTCGCTTCCGCTAAACATAGAATTCAAGCTTAATCCCAGAACAAGGATCAGCACTATTGGCATCAGAATGATCAGCGCTAATGCCTGTTTATCTTTGAGGATCACACGCAGATCCTTTAAAGCGATGCTCCATATCTTCATCCGGATTCCCCCTAATCTCTGAGCGCTTTCCCAGTCAGTTTCAGAAAAACGCTCTCCAGATTCGGCTCTTCCACTTTCATTTGGACGATTCTAGCTTGATGTCCCGAAATGACGGTCAGAATGTCGGTCAAAGCTTGGTCCGCATCGTTTACGGATAGGCTGAGATCGTAATCGTTTTGTTGAATATGACGAACGGCTTCAAGTCCATGAAGACTCTTTACCAACTCCGGAGAAATTTCGGAGAGCCGGATATCGATCACTTCTCCGTCAAGCATGGTTTTTTTGAGATTTTCCTTATCGTCCATCGCAATAATTTTGCCGTCATCGACAATCGCGATTTTGGTGCAGAGAAACTCTACTTCCTCCATATAGTGGCTTGTGTAGATGACCGTTATGCCCGCACCGTTTAACTCTTTGACCGTCTCCAATATGTAATTCCGCGATTGCGGATCGATCCCCACCGTCGGTTCGTCCATAATGAGGATTTCAGGTTCGTGTATGAGAGCCGCCGCGATATTGATTCTGCGCTGCATCCCGCCTGAATAACTTTTGATTATTTGATTTTTACGGTCTTCCAAATTTACGATGCGAAGAACCTCCGTCACCCGTTCCTTCAGGCGCTTGCCAGTTACGCCGTACATCCGCCCCCAGAATCGCAAATTGTCAACGGCGCTTAACGTGGGATACAAGGCGATTTCCTGAGGGACCAAGCCGATTCGCTTTTTTCCTTCGATCGGATGCTTGGAAATGTCTGCCCCGTTAATGTGAATGCTCCCGGACGTCGGTTTGACAAGCCCGGCGAGCATGGAAATCGTCGTGGACTTCCCCGCCCCATTTGGTCCAAGCAAACCAAACAACTCTCCCTTTTCAATACTCAGCGTAATTCCTGCAACGGCTGTTTTTTCGTTGTACTTTTTAACCAAGCCGTCCACTTTGATCAGTTCCATCCCCATCCTCCCGTTTTACATGATTCCAAGTAAATAATATACATATATAGACATTAACACATATGGAAAGAAACGGGCAGATCGTTTCACTGAGCTATTAAAGTAATCTAGATAGAGTTTCACTGGGTTAAAGATTTTTTTTACTTCCCTCATCAATAACCCACAGCCAGATACAAAGGTCGTTCTACGAGATGAAATTCAAATATTATCTGAGGATCATGGAAGGTATCGGGTATATCCCTATTTTCCCTTTCAAGAGGATCGACCAGTTGACGTTATCAACAACCAAACAAAAAGAGTCATACTTCAACGTTAGTCGTTGTATGACTCTTTATTTTTATCCATATTAATCCGTAGCCTCAACAAAGTGAGTAAATAATTTCAGCCTGTCGGTATCAATATCGTTTCTGCCATAAGCATCTAAAAAAATATCGTTATACGCACTAGTCTTGAAATTAAATCCAAGTGTCCACAATCCCCAGTAGATATCATAATGCCTATCTCCAATGCCGCCATTTCCCAAATCGATAAACGCCTTGAACGTAAAGTCATCCATAATCATATTAGGTAAACAATAATCGCCATGAATGACAACATCGTCAACAGCCGCTTTTCTTAAATCCTCAAACATATCGTCCTTACCATGACTTGTTTCATTCAACATTTCGGCGGTCCGGTTTTGAAACGGGCAGCCTTCTGTCGAAAGGGAATGTAACATTCGCAGATTCTCACCGAAAGCAGCGGCCAGCTTTTTGGGATGATCAATATGTATTCTCGCTGTTCCGTCCTCACCGCTCACGGCTTCCGTAAGTAAAAAGTCATTCTCCACATCTGATTCATACGCTATGGCTTTGGGTGCAACATGATACCTGCTTAAAAAAGAGGTCATTTTCTCTTCTCGTCCAAGACTCCCTCTTTTGCTAATCTTCAGATAGGCTCTTACTTCACCTTCTACTAACAATGTTCTTGCATCCTCAGAACAGCTGCTATCATATATTTTTGCATTTACTAAGTATTCTCTTATGGGTGAAGGTACAGTCCCTATATCCAAAGAAACTTCAGTTCTGTTCATGACTTCCTCCTAGAAACGGTATAATATGGCGTCATAATAGATGGCGCTAACTTCTCCTGCTAACGATCATTCATTTCGCTCTCAATATAATGCATGATCGTTTTGTTTAATTCGATATCATTGTTTTTATCCCATATTGTACTTTGTTCAAATATTCCTGGTCTAAAAAACAACGCGATTCTCTCCCGAAACCAATCCTGCATAGGCAGTTCATCAAGTTGATCCTTGTTGACCCACAACAGCTCCCCTTCTGGAGGATTTACAAGAAGCTCGCCTTCAAATGATGTGACCAAATAATTAAAGACCATGTAACGAAGTCCTGAATTAATCTCACAAAATTCATTTAATCCCTTATATATGATGTCTTTTACGATTAAGCCTGTTTCTTCTCGAACCTCGCGTATGGCTCCATCTACAATACTTTCTGGAAAATCCACTTTTCCGCCGGGGGCAATAAAACCCGGGAATCCCTTATGCTCCGGTCGGTTAATCAACAGTATCTGATCTCCATCTTTGACCATGCTCATCGTTAGTATTTGGTAATTTACCTCAGTCTGCATTCAAATCCGTTCCCCATTCTTGTATAACACCTCAGTATATAACTCTTCCATAAGGCTGAGACGTTTATTGAATCTTATTCTTCTTTTATTATACATGCAGTTACTAGGTAAGGTAAGTCGTTGAAACACACTATGCTACCTAGCATGAAGGAGACTCGTCGAATGCGTGATCACGCAAAAACAAATGCGTAAGCACGCCCCGAAATCAACGGGAAATACGGATTTCCCGCGCGCCAAAGTCCGTTATGCTCAAAGAGTAACTTTGAGCTTACACGGAGGGATATATCATGTCTACGATGTACCGCAAACTTGTTAACTTTTTCAACTTGTCCGATCCAAACTACGTTTCTTTCATCCGCAAGTATGAAGCCAAAACGAAAAAACAAATCGCCTTTTACCTGTTTCTCGGCCTTTTGCCCGGTTTGGTCGCGTACCTGTTCGTCTATCCGCTTCGCGAGCCGATCATGGAATGGACGGGATTGTCGGCCCAATATGTGCAGTTACTGGCGCTTACTTTCATGGCCGGCGGCTGGCATTTGATCGTTCCGTTCCTGATGCTGCGTTACAAGGACGGACTTACATTTAAGGAATCGCTCGTATATCTCGGCTTTACCAGACTCGATCTGAAAGGACTATTGATCGTTTTTCCAATCTTAACGATACTGTTTACGCTCATATCACTGCCTTATATGAAATATGTGTACCCGCCGCTACACGATTGGCTGAACGGGTTTCCGATTTTCCATATGGGAGAATGGCATATTTTTCATCATGATTATTACGACCCTAACTTTCCCTGGCCGCTGTTTCTGATTGGCCTGATCGGCAACTTTATCGGCGAGGAAGTCTATTTCCGCGGTTATCTGCTGCGCAAGGTGGGACGCCTCCGATTCGACTGGCTGTGGATCGCTATCATTTTTCAGTTTTATCATATGTGGCAAATTCCGATCAACTGGGCGTTCGTGCTGCTGGCCATGTTCATCCCGGAAGAAATACTCGTCAAGCTGCGTAAAAATATTTACGGTGCCATCCTGCTACACTTGTTCGTTAACTTTGTGTGGGGGAAAATCACATTGTACCTTGTCGGGGTATAAATCACCCGTGCTTTCAAACACCTGGCTTTGTTATTTTTTTGATCATTTCGGGGCTTGTAAAAAATGGTACAATGGGATCGGGTGATGCACTTTGCCGAAAATTATGCGCAAATACAACTGGGCTGTATACGGATCAGCCCTTCTATTTCTTCTTATTGCGGCTTATATTCATACTGTTACGCTACAGAATCCGTACACCGGTCTATTGTTCCGCGAAGATGCTGGCGGCTGGTCTGTCGCATCCGTCGATCCTGCGGGTCGGGCGAATGAATGGAACATCCACATCGGTGACCACCTTCTAGCTGTCGATGGGGAACATCCGGACTTGGTAAAGCTCGGTGATCGTGCATACCTGAAAGAATCAGGTACACTACTGTTTCAGCGCGAGGGCATAGGACGCTTTGAAATACATAACAATGCTGCCATCACGGACGTGTACAAGGGAATGTTCGCTGTCTGTACGGAACTGGCGCTTCTTGCAATCGGACTGGCAGCTTACAGAAACAAGCCAGAGTCTTATATGGTACGCCGCTTCTATGCACTGAACGTTTTCATGGCCGCAACGCTGCTGTCGGTCTATTCGACGGAAACGAACTTGACCGGGCTGATTCTGCCGGTCGCTGCAAGCTGGATGCCATACTTGCTGTTCGCCTTCTTTGTAGCCTTCGTGTTCCGCTGCGTCCCTAGATGGCTCGTCTCGGCAATGGCAGCCTACCGAATACTCGCAGCCTTGTTTGCCGTTTATGTGCTGATTGTCTTCTCGATCGGCGCTATTCCGGGATGGACCCGCAGCGTCATTCATACGGCTTTGATCGGCACACTGCTTGGCATACTCGCCATTGCAGCAATATATTGGCGTGCAATGGACCGCGCCGAGAAGAATCGGCTGCTCACATTTGTTACAGCTCTGTCATTCGGATTAATGCCATACCTGTTCCTGTACGCGCTGCCTGATCTGCTGTGGGGCGAACCGATGGCACCGCCGGATATGACGCTGGCCGGTCTTATCGTTCTGCCTGCTTCGGTGCTGTTGATATGGGCTCGTCAAAAGCTGCTGGATATGTCCTTCTATCTTCCCCGTCTGGCCATTCACGGCCTATATGTGGGGCTTGCGACCGTTATCGTCGCCGCACTTGTCCGCAGCGGCGCATCCCCGGCAACTCTAGCACTGTGCGGCGCCTTCGCTGTTTTAGCACTGCTGCATCGTCTTGGCCTCGACGTTGTCAAGCGTCAACGGGAAAAGCGAGAAGTCCGGCTCGATCAACTTCGTCTGGAGATGTCGATCCGACTTGCCGAGCATCGCAACAGCCGTGATCTACTTCGGATGCCCGCGGAGCTTGTCCATAGTGTAACGGACATTGAGGGGTTATGCTTCATCTGGAATCGCGGAAGCGAAACTTTTGTATACGGAACTGGACCATTCGCTGAGTTATCAGAGCTGTCTGCTGCCGGAGAAACCATCTCACACGAAACACTCTCCAGTCAGAGCGGCTTCCTGCAGATCATCGACCTTGCGCAATCGGACGGGAAAGTCATTGGGCATTTGGGACTTGGTACGAAAATAAACCATACTTCCTTCACCCCTGATGAACTGAACCTGATTGACAAAATAAAGTTCGAAACCGTCCGCCTGTTAACGAACGCTTCCTTGCTCGAAGAACTTCGTGAAGCCCGCAGAAATGTATCCGGAGCAGCACTCGATAACCGGCTGATGGAAGCACAGCACGCGGAGCGGATTCGAACATCCTACTATTTGCATGATCATGTTTTGCAAAATCTTATTTTCCTTACACGAGATCTAGAGGAATTACATGATACCGGACAAAGCGACAAGCAGCTGACTTCTGTCTGGTTGAAATGTCTATACGATACACAACGTGACATTCGAATGCTGTGCGATGATCTCTACCCACACATCGTCGATCAGGCAGGGCTTGGGGCTGCACTTCGCTGGCTTGCGCGCACGTTGAAGGAAAACGGCGGACCGTCGACCGATCTGGAAAACAAGCTGCCGGAAACGCTACCTCCGTTATATCAGCTTACGCTATTCCGTATCGTTCGCGAGCTTACCAATAATGCGGTCAAGCATGCCAGCGCAGCCAGGCTGACGATTCGGCTATGGGAAACGGATGTTGCCATATATGCTCAGGTCAAAGACGACGGCATTGGATTCGATCCGGCTGACGTAGGTGGCATTCGAACAGGGAACCGGGGGTTTGGGCTTGTCACAATAAACAGCCAGATCGCCCAGTTCGGAGGCGACATCGATATTGAAGCGGCACCCGGATGCGGAACAACAATCCATATTCGGCTGCCAAAGCTGGGAGGCGAAGTAAAAAATGGAGCAACCGATCAAGGTTCTACTGCTGGATGACCATCCGCTAGTTATGGAGGGTTTAAAAAACCGATTGGAGCGTGAGCCGGATATGCAGATCGTCGGGACGTTCAGCGACCCGCGAAAACTGCTTGCAGACATTCAGGGGCTTAACCCGGACGTCGCCGTCATCGACATTTCGATGCCCGGCATGAACGGCTTCGAGCTGGCGGAGGAGCTGAAACGAACTTACGCTATAACCATCAAACTGATCATTCTGTCAGGGTACGTGTACGACGAATATATACATAAAGCATATGAAATAGGCGTTCACGCTTACTTGTCCAAGCAAGCAACCTATCCGCAAATTATTAACGCCATTCGCCAGAGTATGCTCGGGCACCGACTTGTGCCGGAGAGAATGACCACTCTGCCGAGAGCCGACCAGTTAACGCCAACGGAACGGGAAGTGCTGAAATGGATCGCGCTGGAGAAGACAAATAAGGAGATCGCCTTAGAGCTGGCGATGAGCCAGCGAACGGTGGAGTACCATATGGCAGCTATTAACCGGAAGCTTGACGTCAAGACAAGAATCGGTGCGGTAGCTAAAGGCTACGAGCTTGGATTGCTGGAGCGGCTATATAACGGAAACTGACACAAAAAAGGGGAGCACGTGCTCCCCCCTATAGCATTAAACCGAATTCACGCCGGGTAATATCATATAACCGACTATCGAAAATGAAGCAGCACGGCGACGCCGAGTCTGCTTTTTCGAATGAATATACTACGGCAATGCACTTGGATTTCATATACTGCTGTACTTTAGCTCTTTCCTGAATCCTCTCACACGCTCCGGCTCATAGCCGAGCGATGCATAAAAGCGGTGCGCCTGCTGACGAAAATCGCTTGACACCAGCATGATGTAGGTGCATTCGCGTTCTCTGGCGATCCGTTCAATGTCCCCCATTAGCATTTTGCCAATGCCCATGTCCTGGTGCATGTCTGATACGACAACGTTCTCGACGACCATAAACGGCCGACATGAACCGACCAGATCGTGGCATACGATTCCCATTACCGAACCGACCAACACATCGTCCACATATGCCCCAAGTAAATGATACTGAGGATTGTTTTGAATCGTGTGGAACAATTGGAGCATAGAGTCATTGTTTGCTCTTTCTCCTGATAATTGTTCATAAAGCTCATTCAATGGTATTAAGTCGCTCGCTGCGACAGACCTAATGGTTACCACCCACGGACCACCCTTTCTCTTTCGAATTTTTCAACGCTACGTTGGATAATCCTATAAATTGAGAATGATATAAATTATAAAGCTTGGATATTCTTTGAATGATTCTATATTATTTAGAGTATATGATACGTAAAGCCCGATTCATAGAGGGATTTTCGTTTTAATGAAGAGGTGGTTAAATTGTCTTTTACGAATATTCTAATTGTCGATGACCATATAGAAATTATACAATTGATGACTGATTTTTTAGAAATGGAAAATTACAAAGTTTATAGTGCTAAAAATGCTGAAGAAGCACAATCCCTTTTACGTCAAGTAAAAATAGATTGTATAATTTTAGACATTATGATGCCTGGAATAGACGGTTTTGCACTTTGCAAGAGAATTCGAAAAGAATCAGAAGTTCCTATCTTATTTTTGAGTGCATATCAAAGCGATGCAGATAAAATAAGAGGTCTTACGCTTGGAGCTGATGATTATATTGTCAAAACAGCTAGCCCAAGCGAAATTGTGGCAAGGGTTAAGGCAGTTGAAAGAAGATTTGCTATACATACTCGGAAAGCTAGAGAAGCACGGAGAGTTTTATCTATCGATCAACTTGAATTAAACGAAGACACAAGGTCAGTGAAAGTAGCGCAGAAAGAGGTTGACCTAACGACAATTGAGTTCGATTTACTGCATTTTTTTATGGAAAATGAAGGGATTGTACTTACATATGAGCAGATCATAGAAAGAATATGGAATGATGACGTAACGAGCTTTCATAGTGTGCGAGTCCATGTTGCAAACTTAAGAGAAAAGTTAGCTCCTTTTTCTTCTATTCCTGAGATAAAAACAGTAAGAGCCGTTGGTTACCAGCTGCATAAAAGAGTGAAAGGATAAAAGATGCCAAAGGTTAGTTTTAGGGTGTTTATTCTATTGAGTCTAGTTGTTATTATTTTCTCACCGATTCTTTTGGTGAGGACAGTTTCAAATCTAACGGACATGTTGTCACCCAAAGAGAATCAAACATACAACTCGAATTTATGGGTACAAGAGAACATATTGGATGTAGATAAGACACAGTTCTACAAAGACGAATGGAAAAGTCAAATCAAAATGAAAGCCGAAGAAGATAACATGGGTTTACTAATGATTTTTGATAATGGAGATTTGCTTCAAACCAAAGACATGAAGAAACCTGACAATACTTTGTTAATTGAAAGTGATCGAGCTCTTTCGGGAAATCTCTATGAACTCTATTATCCAGCCCTAGACCATTATAATATTTATTCAGACAATTCATTAATTGCATCCGTATATATTAACAATCCTAGACCTGCAGAAGAACAACTTAAAAGTATAAACTATGACTTCATCATCTACATTAGTGCATTTTCTCTAGTGTCCGTGCTCTTTATATTATTTCTACAAGTAAATTTAATAAAGCCCTTGCGCTCTATAAATGAATCTTCACATCTTATAGCGAAAGGGATATACAACATAAGCTTGCCAAGTTCAAGTATTAAAGAAATGAACTATACCGCTCATGCCTTTATTGAAATGGCTAAAAAACTTAAATTATCGAGGCAGGCTAATGAACGCTTAGAAGAAGAAAGAAAGCTCTTTGTGTCTTCCATTGTTCATGATTTAAGGACGCCTATTTTTTCATTACGAGGCTTCTTGGAAGGCTTGACAAAGGGGATCGTTAAAAATGAACAAAAGAAAATGCAATATTTAGAAATGAGTATGAAACAAGCCAACCATCTGAATGAACTGGTCACGTCTTTGGCTAATTACGCAAATATTGAAGGACAAATTAAACTCGAAGAAATAACAGTATTTCAAGTCAACAATGTGATCATCGACTTACAACAAATGTTAGTTTTCAACCTCTCGGAGAAAGACCTTATACTCCAAGTTGAGAATAGAACAAGTCAATTCATTGCTGGTGACTATCTACTACTACGAAGAGCATTTGAAAATGTGCTTGTCAATTGTATCCGCCATAGCCCGTCAAAAGAGAAAATTGAAGTGTTCATTAGTGAAAGTGAAGATTTTATCGAAACGATGATCCGTGATCATGGCAAAGGGTTTACCGAAGAAGATCTAAAGCACCTATTCAAACCTTTATATAAAGGTGAAGAAGAAAAGTTCAGTTCAGATCAAAGAATGGGGCTAGGTTTAACCATTGCACAAGTGATTATTCAGAAGCATAATGGTACAATCCAGGCCTCAAATGAGGAAGAAAAAGGTGCTAAAATCATCGTAAAGCTACCGAAAGTATTTCCAAATTACAAAAGAACATAAAAATCCGGAGGGAATCATTCCCTTCGGATTTTTTTATAAAATGATGATCTTTCTTGATAAAGTCTTGATACAAGCTGGATAAAAAAATGATACCTCCTCGTTATAATATGTGAAGCAAAATAAGGAGGAGATAAAAATGCCAGTTCTTCAAGTCAAAGGACTATCTAAAGTATACGGTCAAGGACAAAACAAAGTAAAAGCATTGAATCATATCCATTTAACCGTTGAACAAGGAGAATTTGTTGCAATCATGGGCACAAGTGGTTGCGGGAAATCAACTCTTTTAAATATGATATCTGGGTTGGACAAGTATGATGAGGGAGAAGTGCTGATAAGCGGTGAAAACATAAAAGGGTATTCGGACTATGAATTGACTCTTTTACGTAGAGAAAAAATCGGGTTTATTTTTCAATTTTTTAATTTAATCCCCGTATTATCTGTGATCGAGAATGTGACACTCCCAGCCATGCTAAACAATAAAAACCAAAAAGGTTTGGAGAAAAAAGCAGTGGATTTACTAAATTTAGTTGGTTTAGGTTCTTTTATTCAATCTAAACCCACTCTCTTATCTGGAGGGCAACAGCAAAGAGTAGCGATCGCAAGGGCACTGATCAATGAACCCGAATTAATTCTGGCAGATGAACCGACCGGAAGCCTTGATTCCAAAACATCAAAAGAAATGATGCGTATACTACAACAATTTTGTAGTCAATTCAATCATACGTTAGTTTTAGTGACACATGATGCAAATGTAGCAGCCTATGCAAATCGAGTCGTTTTTATGTCTGACGGAAAAATTGTTGATACGCTTCATTTGTCCAATTCCGTCTTAGAGAATCAGGAGAAGGTTAGGATAATCTCTTCAAAAGTCGAGGGGTTGGGCATATGAGAAAGTTATTTAAAACTGCTGCGAAATTTTTGTTAGCTCATAAAAGCAGAAATGTTTTTCTAATAACTGGCGTTTCGTTAGGAGTTGCGTTAATCGTTGTTGCCCAAATTTTGATTGCTAGTTTAGAAGCGTCCAATGAAAGGGCGATGAAAGAGCAACATGGTGACTTTGATTTATTAGTAGGTTATCAGACAGCAGAGAAATCCGTTGAAGCAGAGGAAATAAAAGCCATTAAAAGTTTAAGTGCTGTTGAGCATACAAGTCTGATCTTATATCCATATTTAAATAAAGAGACGGAAATGGATATGTGGGGAGAACCGATTTATGTAGGGTTTGAAAATAATGATTTATCTTTAGAGCATCCTTTTGTTTCCGTAGCGGAAGGGCATTTTCCGAAAGAAGGGGAAGCCTTAATTTCTTCTTTCTATGCAAAACAACATAACTTGAAGATAGATTCTTCAATTGAAATGAGATTTCCGCCAAATGGGATGAAGGAAATTGTGATTTCCGGGTTTACCGAAGACAATGAAGCACTCTCCAATATGGTTATTTTTGACTACGGATGGCTGCAACAAGCAACATCCAATGAAGGGCGAACGACAGCGGTCATTCTTCAAATGGATCACTACCAGAATAAATCCAAGGTAATTAACCAATTGCGCGAAGTAAATCCTGATTTTTTTATTGACCAAAGAGAAGTGATTGATAAGGAGCGTGAGAATATTGGAGGCCTGGGACCGATTATACAAGGTCTTCATATTGCTATTTACCTTGTGAGTGCGTTGATCATGATCAGTACAATGCGCATGTCTGTTCAAGAAAAGCAAAAAGAATTAGCAACGTTGAGACTGTTAGGTTTTGAAAAAAGACATATCCTCTTGCTTGTCTTGATGGAATCCTTATTAATAGGATTACTATCTTTAGTGGTAGGGTTGGTTGCAGGAATGTTAGTACCTATTGCTTTCATTGACTGGTTTATGAATAAGATGGGTGTTCAATATGTTGAGCTTGTTTTTCCTTGGTCAGACTTATTCCTAAGTTTAGGCATATTTAGCCTTGTGATCTTCATTTCTTCGTTTATGCCTGCTTATCAAGCCAGCTTAGCCCCACCGATTGTTGCATATAGAGGTTCTGCGAACGTTCAATCATTGTCAAAGAGATTTTCACTCATAAGTATCCTAGTGACAATTATCGGATGTGCCTTATTCTTGATCAATTTATTTCTATGGCAATCAAGGCACATGTACATTGTCAATGCAATCCTATTCCTCGTGTGTGCATTTCTTAGTATACCGATCATTTTTGCGCTCTGTAACAAGCTTATCGCTTTAATTTCTAAGTTTTACAAAGTACCAATCGAAGTGGTTTTAGCTGATCGAAATTTAATTAGACAATTAAATAGGAATGTACAGCTTTCCGTAATTTTTACGATTGGAATTGCGATTTCGATGATTGGAATTGTCATTTTAACGACCGTCAAGAACGATACCACTGAAATTATAAAAGAAACACATCCATATGATTTCCGTGTGACTTCGATTTCGTCACCAGAATCAGAAGGATTTTCATACTCTTTCTATGAAATAGTGGAAACCGATCCGAGCATAGAAGCTTATTATTATACAAATGTAGTTCTTTTTGATCTATTAAATCAAGATGGCTTATCAAATGTGGTATTTGGGATTAACGGGACAGATCTCCAATCGAGTTTTGATGCAGGAAATATTATGACAGAGAATGGTTTGTCATCCGAAGACAAGATGAGTAAAAATGGCGTAGTGATTCCGGAAAAAACAGCAAAAAAGCTGGGGTATGAATTAGGTGATACAATTGTTGTGAATGTATCAGATGACTCTGCTGTTTTAGATGAAAGAGAGTTCGTGGTAGAAGGAGTTGTTATAAATGCGGATCATTTGAACGAAGATTACCACTTCTATACGACTCGGAAGAACATGGATAAACTATTTGGTATTCAAACACTCTATCGGGTAGATATGAATATTCTTCATGATGAAAAGACAGAAACTGCAGCATCCATTCAATCACTGCTACAAGATCCTCAATATTCGAATACCATTTTATACGACCGCGCTGAAGAGTTAACAGCATTAGAGGAACAGTTTCTCCAACGGGTTTTTATTTTATATTTTGCTGTAGGATTAATCATTGTCTTTACGATCATTGGATTAATGAACAGTGCTGCGAGTAGTATAAAAGAAAGACTTAAAGAGCTGAGTATGTTACGAGTGCTTGGTAATACAAAAAAACGGTTATTCTCGTTGTTATTACTGGAAGGAGCTCTTTTAACGGGAACAGTTGGGATGTTCGCAGTCGGATTTTCAACAATTTCCGCTTACTGTTTGCTTGAAAGTTTAAATGCTGCTACCTTCCATGCAATGCCTTTCCTTCTGATTGGTTTAGTTGTTGCTTCTCCGATGATTGGTGCTGGAGCGGTTTTATATCCTGCTCTATGGGCGACGAGACAAGATGTGATAAAGGCATTACAATAGGCAGAGCCACAATCAGACTAAGAAAGAGGGTGCTTTTTCAACCCTCTTTAAGTGGTTCAAAGATTGAGGAATCATTTATACCGTTAATCTCCCAATTTTTTTGATGAAACATCAAAAAAGCCTGACTTGTACAAAAGCCAGACCAAAAGTGTTTGCTTTCTATTTATATGGTTTATCTATTTATCACCGGTTAATCTCTCTCGGGCGTTCGTTTCGCTGCCTTCCAGCCGTTTCAAAAATGTTTTTCTCCAGCTTGCCGACAGCTCTTCCACTTCAAGGATTTTTTGAATACCTTCGATATTGTTTTTATCCCGGTGCATAATATGATTTGCATATGATACCGATACTGCTTTCGAATGGGAGTCGAGCTTGATCAAGCGATCCGACCTGGATACCATCCCCTGTTCCAAAACACGAAAATAAAATCCGGTATAGCCCGTTTCCTGTACTCTCAACGGCATATCAGGTTTATCATATTTGACGGACAATTTGTAGCAAGGCTGCCTCGGCTGGCTGATCTGAACAACCGCTTCACCCAACTTAAAAATATCACCTATACAAACTTCCGTTTCCACCATCCCCCGAATCGTTACATTTTCGCCGAAAGCTCCATATTCTAACGTTTTCTGCAATTCCTTTTCCCAATAAGAATAATGATCAAAAGAATAAACGCATACAGCTTTTTCTCTGCCTCCATGGTGGACAAGATCAGCTTGTCCATCCCCCTCAAACTTCAACCACGACAAAAAAAGGGGGTCATTCGTGGGTGTCTTGAATATCCCCGTAGAAATTTCTTTGTTTTTAAACTGTACTTGTATTGGCTTGCCAATATTAATCGATAGGATTTCAGCAGTTCTCATCAGCGCTACCTCAACTTCCATCTCTGAATGATTTGTTCCACTAATTGTATAAATGGATCACTAACCCATATTATATACTACAATCTCGACTTAATCCTTGGAAAACATGCTGGATTCGTAAATTCTTATTTGCACAAATTGTAAAAAAACATCACAAAAGCCCTCACTTTATAAGAAGATGAGGGCTTTTGTTTAATAACTATGATTCATTAATTGCGGATGATATAATCGAATGCACCTAAGGATGCAGTTGCGCCTGATCCCATAGAAATGATGATCTGCTTATATGGACTATTCGTACAATCACCAGCAGCAAACACTCCAGGAACGTTTGTAGCTCCGTGGCTGTTTACAACGATCTCGCCGAAGCGATTACGCTCAACCGAGTCACCTAACCATTCTGTATTCGGTACAAGGCCGATCTGTACAAACACACCTTGCAATTCGATATGGTGAGTTTCATTTGTCTCACGATCGATATAGGAAACACCGTTGACCTTATCGGTTCCGGTAATTTCTTTCGTCTGTACGTTCTTAAGTACAGTCACGTTAGGCAAACTATAGAGACGATCTTGCAACACAGCGTCTGCTTTAAGCTCCGGTGCGAACTCAAGAACGGTTACGTGTCTTACAATACCTGCAAGATCAATCGCCGCTTCAATACCTGAGTTACCACCGCCGACGACGGCAACATCTTTTCCAGTGAACAAAGGACCATCACAATGCGGGCAGTACGCCACACCTTTGTTCTTGAACTCCGCTTCACCAGGAACACCCAAATTCCGCCAACGAGCACCTGTCGAAAGGATCACCGTTTTGCTCTTTAGAACAGCGCCGTTCTCAAGTTCAATCTCAATAAGATCCTTCTTCTCCAAGCTTTTTGCACGTTGTAGTTTCATAACATCAATAGGATACGCTTTAACTTGCTCTTCAATACTGGCTACAAGCTTAGGACCTTCGGTATATTTAACGCTAGTAAAGTTCTCAATAGCCAAAGTATCATTGACCTGACCACCAAAGCGTTCAGCAAGAAGGCCTGTCCGAATCCCTTTACGCGCCGCATAAATGGCCGCAGTTGCACCTGCCGGACCACCGCCAACAACGAGCACATCATAAGGGTCCTTATTATCAAACTCAGATGGGTCTGGGGCACTTCCCAGCTTAGCAAGAATTTCTTCAACGGTCATACGACCACTTTCGAAAAACTCACCATTGAGGTATACGGTCGGTACAGACATAATGTCCTTGCTTTCTACCTCTTCCTTGAATACTGCACCGTCAATCATCGTATGACTGAAGCCAGGATTCAGGATGCTCATCAAGTTCAGAGCTTGTACAACATCAGGACAGTTTTGACAGCTCAGGCTGATATAAGTTTCAAACTTATATTCACCGCGAAGGTTTTTGATCTGATCAATTACGCTATCCTCCACTTTTGGAGGTCTGCCGCTAACCTGAAGCAGAGCCAGCACTAATGAGGTAAATTCGTGTCCCAGCGGAGTTCCAGCAAAGACAACTCCTGTATCTTCACCTACACGATTTACACTGAAACTCGGTGTTCTGGATAACTGCGTATGCTCAACCTTAATCTTGGAAGACATGCTGGCCAGTTCATTGACCAGATCCAGCATGTTTGTGGATGCCTCATCAGAGCCTGCGCTGACTTTGAGGACGATATCACCTTCCAAGAGTTCAAGATATTGCGCTAGTTGATTTTTAATTTCTTGATCTAGTGCCATTTTATCACCTTAAATCTTTCCTACAAGATCAAGGCTTGGCTTAAGTGTTTGTCCACCTTCCTGCCATTTAGCTGGGCAAACTTCACCTGGATGGTTCCGGACATATTGTGCAGCTTTGATCTTGTTAATAAGAGTGCTTGCATCACGGCCAATGCCTCCCGCATTGATCTCAACAGCTTGAATAATACCGTCTGGATCAATGATGAAAGTACCGCGATCTGCAAGTCCTTCCTCTTCATTCAGTACATCAAAGTTACGGGAGATGACATGGGAAGGGTCACCGATCATAATGTAAGTAACCTTGCCAATCGCTTCAGAGCTTTCATGCCATGCTTTATGTGTAAAATGAGTATCAGTAGAAACGGAATAGACTTCAACACCGAGTTCTTTTAATGTTGCGTATTGATCCTGCAAATCTTCAAGCTCGGTAGGGCAAACGAATGTAAAGTCCGCTGGATAGAAGCAAACAACACTCCACTTACCTTTGAAATTTTCCTCGGTAACGTCGATAAATTTGCCGTTATGAAATGCGGATGCTTTAAATGGTAATACCTCTGTTCCAATTACTGACATGTCTCATATCTCCTTTGTTGAATATTAGTTTGAGGCTATTCAGAACATGCAACACCATCTCCGAACTACCTTACAATCATTATAATTAACCAAATTATGAAATCTGTCAAGCTTGTTTATAATGATTACAAACAAATAATTCGTTTAAAATCTCCTTTTTTAAAAAGTTGTCACATTTCCACCCTTCAATTGTTATTATTGGTCATTTTTTCATTTTTATACTACATTACATACTGCGTACAACGTTTAATAGTTTATTGTCGCCTCTTCTTTCCAATACGTTGTCCCCATTCCAAATTCGCCGGTTTCATCATCCTTTATCGTTATATCAATTCTGTTATATTCAAAGAGATTTGTACTTGAATCCAAACTAACATGTATTAAGTAAGCATATATATTATTTTGATCCGCGTATTCCTGGACCTTGTTGATTTGATAGATTTCTGATTTCTTTCCATTGATGAATACTTTAAGATCATCTTTTTTTAAATTGGGGGCGATATCTATGATCTGGGATGAATCTAATATTTGAATATTCTCTCTTAGTGGTTGCGATCTCTTTAAACTCATCGGCCTGAAGTAAAGCATTAATTGAGGAAAATTACGAAAAACTTTAAATGCTCTTAGTGAATAAACTTCTAATCCGTCTATTTTAGAATTCATTTCGATATCTTGATATGCGGGTATGTTCCATGCCCAATATTCCAAATAATGAACTCCATAATCTTTGCAGGCATAAAATGCGTAATACATCCCTTTATCCAAAACAACCTCGAATTGTCCATGATCATTGGTATATGTATTGGTAATATCTTCAAATCTATCATTTAAAATACGGACGACTGCTCCTTCAAGAGGATGATTATAGAAGTCGGTTACTCTGCCATATATTTTGACGGTCTCGGCCTTCATCAAATTTCACACCTTTTTCCCCTATAATAGTATAAACAAACTATACCACATAAAAAGATGCGAACGTTCTATCAAGCATACTTATCCTCCCTCTATGGGGTATTAAAATCCGCCTTAATTTTGAACCTCTTAATCCTTGCAAACATTCCCGAAAGCACGTATTCTTTTAGAATTATACTTTTATGGTATAATTTTATAATATATTAGATTTGTAGAGTACGATAAATGAACATTTTTGGAGTTGGTAAACATGATACAGCCTCATATTTTAGCAGTGGAAGATGATCTGGAGATCAGTAAGCTGATCGTGAAAACACTTTCTGAAGAGAATTATATGGTAGATGCTGTATATGACGGAAAAACGGCTTGTGAAGCCTTGCGGAATCGAGTTTATCATTTGGTTATCCTCGACTTGATGCTGCCTGATATGGACGGCTGGGAAGTACTGCAATGGATTCGGGAACATATGAATATACCTGTTCTGATCTTGACCGCCCGGGATTCAGAATCTGATACAATTCTTGGGCTCAATCTTGGTGCGGACGATTATCTAACCAAGCCGTACCATGTCGGTGAATTCATAGCACGGGTCAATGCTCAGCTCAGACGGTACTTGAAACTGAACGAGCAGCCCTTAGAAGATCCTCCTATATTGGTTCATGGTGATCTAACGCTCAACTGCCATACTTGCGAAATCACGGTGCGAAATCAGACCATTCCTCTAACTGCCAAAGAGTTTGCCATCTTGGAGCTGCTTATGCGCTCCCCGAAACGAATATACAGTAAGTCACAGATTTTTGATGCCGTCTGGCCTGATGACTATACTTCAGATGACAACACCGTTATGGTTCACATCCGGAGATTACGTGGCAAGATTGAAGAAAATCCTTCTCAACCTGTCTATATCCAAACTATTTGGGGGATCGGTTACAGAATGGGCAAATTGGAATCGGAGACCGCCGCATGGTAACGATCTTAATTGTTTATGCCTTGGTCGTAACTCTGTTACTGGGCGGCTTGATCATTCGGTATAGACATCTTTGCAAGCAGCTCCGTAAAATCACCCATACCCTGCTGCGCATCCGAACAGCCAATGACCACCAGCGTGTGCGCGTTCAATCATCCGTGCAGCTGCTGCATCAATTGACTGATGAGCTCAATCGCTTCTTGGAACATCATAAACAGTTAGGGGAGCGCACGCTTTTCTTGGAAGAGGAGCGAAACCAGATGCTGGTGCATCTCTCCCATGACCTGAGAACCCCGCTCACTTCATTGTTAGGATATATTGAGGTCATTCAGAGAAATGCTGCCGGCTTATCTTTGCAAGATAAGGATTCCTATATGAATGTGGTCCATGCCAAAGCTGTAAAATTACTAACCCAGATTAATGATTTTTTTGAATTGGCCAAACTTGATTCCATAGAGTCCCCTCTCCATCTTGCCCCTTTTGACATTGTTGCAGTTGTTCAAGAAGTCATTCTATCCCTGCATCAACCCATAGAACTTAGTCAGGTCGAGCCCGTGCTGCGTCTTCCAGATCAACCGGTACTTGTTTACGGCAATGCGCTTGGAACAGAGCGGATTTTGCTGAATTTGATCACTAACGCATATCGCTATGGCGCGGATGGCCAACTTCTCGGTGTTGAAATTCAGGAGTCCACCGATGATGTTATTGTACAAGTATGGGACCGGGGCAAAGGGATTGCTCTTGCGGATTTGCCTTACATTTTCAACCGCTTCTATACAGGTCAGCGTTCCAGAGGCCATCATATACAAGGAAGCGGATTGGGGTTAGCTATCGCTAAGAAGCTAGCCGAGAAGCAAAACGGATCACTGACCGTTACCAGCGTCCCCTACGAGAAGACGACTTTTTTTCTTACACTCCCTGCTAATCGGTAAGGTTTTTGTAAGATTCTGCGATTACAATCGAAAGTAAGAAAGGAGTTTTCTCTCTATGGAACCTATACTAAAAACAATCAATTTGACGAAGACATATGATCAACATATAGCCGTCAACAGGATGAATATGTCGATCAGCAAAGGTGAAATTTATGGTTTTCTAGGACAAAATGGTGCCGGAAAAACAACTGCAATCCGGATGATGCTCGGTCTAGTGAAGCCTACTTCAGGAGAGGTAGAAATGTTTGGTGAGAAAATTACCAAAAACAGTTTTAGAGCTTTTGAAAGAGTAGGCGCCATCATCGAAACCCCCGGTTCATATAAAAATCTTACAGCTTACGAGAATCTGGATATTCATCGAAGGCTGATGGGGATATCTTCGAAATCTTCAATTGAGGAGACACTCGAACTGGTTGGTTTGCTGGAAGTGCGAAACCGGAAAGTCAGCAAATTTTCTCTCGGCATGAAACAGCGGCTTGGATTGGCCCGAGCCCTGCTCCACCAACCTGACTTTCTCATCCTTGATGAACCGACCAATGGACTCGATCCGCAAGGGATTAAAGACATTCGCCACCTTTTGCTGGATTTGGCCAAACACCGTGATATTACGATTCTCGTATCCAGTCATATTTTAAATGAGATTGAACAGCTCGCAACCAAAATTGGCATCATTCATCAAGGCCAGCTTCTTGAGGAAATGAATATGGAACAGCTTCGGCAGAAGAACAGGCACTTTTTGGAGGTTACCGTATCGAACGATCAGCATGCTGCCTTCATCCTGCAGGAGAACTTGGGAATAGAGGATTACATCATTATAGAATCGGGAAAGATCAGAATTTATGAGCGTATGGACGAATCGATGATGATTAACCGGACGCTAGTTGAAAACTGCGTCGATGTCGCGGAGTTGGTGTTCCATAAAGGAAACCTGGAAGAATATTTCCTCGATCTTACAGGAGGGAATGCTGTTGTCTAATCTATTATTCACGGAAATGACCAAGCTGAAGCGTTCGCCGGTTGCCGCAGTCCTATCCATCTTTATTCTGCTGCCGCTAATTCTGCAAATTGTCATTAGCCTGGGAATTTTCAGCAGCGGAAAAAGTGTCGGCTGGTTTGATATATTTGCTACACATGAATTCCTGATCAATTTGCTGCTGGCTCCGCCCTGCTTTGCTCAAATTGCTGGTTTTATCTTTGCGCGTGAATATCAGGAAAACACGGTTAATTATATTTTCATTTCACCTTATTCAAGACTGCGAATCTATTTAACAAAAATCTTGCTGCTGTTTCCCATCATTTTGATCAGCTTGTTTCTATCTTATGTGCTGGTAGGGATCGCAGGATTATTATTGACCCAGGAACAACTGACTGGAGCGACACTGCTGATCCATCTTCAAAATTTGGTTATTATCGCTATATGGCAGTTTGCCCTATGCTTTATTGCCCTCGTGCCAGCGGTTTTGTTGAAAAACAGCTATTCCAGTATCATCGTAGGCGCAGGCGGGGTGGCCGCTTCCATTATGACTGTCCTTACAAGTGTGCCTCCACAATACTCCGCATTCAATCCTTACTACTTCCCCTCCTACATAGTAAGTCAGTTGACCGTTGGCAATGGTATTCCTGATTGGATTTTATGGAGAGGCTTATTAACGATGCTGATTATTTTTATCGTATGCCTCTACACCACCCTTTACAGTTATACACAATCGGATATACACAGTGGAAGTTAGGAAATTAGCGGAGGTAGTGCAATGAGAACCATTTTATATACAGAACTTCTTAAATGTAAGCGAGCTTCTATTCTATGGGTTTTAGCAGCAGTGATTGTAATTCCTTCTCTCATCTCGTTTTTTATCGGTTTCGGTTCTTGGTATGTACTGGATTCTCCACCTCAATGGAGCGGGTTTTTAGTGTACAGCCAAGCATTAATTAATATGCTGATTGGCCCTCCTGTGTTTGCAATGCTGGCCAGTTTCCTGTTCGCGAGGGAATACCACGAGGGAACGGTTAACTCTATTTTTTTGTATCCCCGGCATCGCGCTTTGTTTTTTTTCGGTAAACTATGCATCCTGCTCCTGCTCATCGCTGCGATCATTGGGGTTACCTTCCTCATCAGCTTGGGAATTGGGTCCATATTTACAACAACGAGCTTACCCTTCGATTTATTTACCAACAAAGTACTGGAGCTTTTAAAAATTATAGGACTACAATTTCTGCTCGTTCCGATCGCTATTCTCGCAGGAGTCCTCAGCCGACAGGTCATCGCCGGGATTATCGTCGGTATTGCAGGAGTCACTTCATCGGTCATTCTGATGATTGCCGCCACTCCATTCCAATATTCCGTCTATAATCCGTATTCATTTGTCACATTTATTATCGACAGCCCGCTGGAAGGCCCGCTCATGATCCGCGGCTTTGGAACCTTACTGACCTTGTCCATTCTATGTACTGCCATCAGTTACTATCATTATGTATCCAGTGATGTGCAAGGCAGCGGCGTTTAAAAATCATATCGTCATAAAAAACAACCCCCAGGATCAGGAATTGGGGGTTGTTTTTTATTCGCTTGCTAGATATCACATTTCGGACCGTAAGTAGGACAACCTCTCCATGTAGTAAGAACACAATTATTTCCACTGCAAGAACCAGGAGTGCAAATCAGTCTGCTCTGTGCTGCTTGAACATTTACCTCATCTTTCACCGACGTTACTTGAACGTCCAAGTCAAACATGGAGTTTTTAGCCATTTTACTTACTCCTCTCAAAAATAATTTTGTAGATGATTATCTACTCTTTTATAGTAACATATAAATCTATCATTTACAATATATTACTATGTTTACTTAATAAGGAATACAGAGTCCCAATCATCTCCCGGCTCAAATACTGTATCCAGTAATGCCAGAGTGATTCCTGCCAAACCTTCCAACAGTCCTGGTTTGCTCACTTCGATAAACTTGCCATCGACAGAGACGACGTCTGTATATCCAAATGGAGCATCAGACTGATAAGATTCAAAAATAAGCTGAATAAGCCGGCCGCGTTCCCGCTGCAGATCTTTATGACCGCTCTCTCTCCACATTCGATTCGTAATCTGGAGTAATCCACTCCACCCATGGCAAAAGATTGGAGAAAAAAGATTCCATTGTTCAAGAGGTCTCTTAAAAGTAGCGAGCATGGCTGACAACGCTGTATCTTTCCATTCTGGTTGATCTAACGCAGTACCTGCCAGCCACAGCGATCTAGCGACACCGGGGGAGCCATAGCACCAGGCTTCACGGCTTTTGGGTTCTCTCAAATATGTGTTCGTTATTTGTTCTTCCCAACTTATAGAAGCAGGCCAAAATAGGCCGTATTCATCCTCGCTTGCCCATTGAATAAGCCATCCGGTAATCGTCTCGATCGCTTCTTTATGCCCCTGAACGATCACACCCTGTTCATAGGAGAGAGACAAGAAAGCCAATACTCCAGGGATTCCATGACTCAATCCACAATTAAACAGGCCATTCGGATATAACTCCCGTTCATGCTCATGGATGAGAAAACGGGAAGGAATATGCCATCCTGGAACCAACTGCCCGTTCACCGTTTTAGGCTGAGCTAAAAGTACGCAATATTCCAAAATATCTTCTACTGCCTTCCGAATGTGAGGCTGATCTATGAAATGTAACAAACAACGCCCCATGCCGCTCCATCCCTGGATCACATCATAGTGAAACATATCGCCCCCGGATGATATAGCTTCCACAGATGCATCCAGCTGCAATTTATAATGATTCGTAAACAGGTTCAGCATTTGGTCAATAAAATGAGTATATCGGGTCCGATCACGCGACAATGCTTTTGCCCCCATCAGAATCCCTGCTAACCCGCCCCATAGAGAAAGCTGCTGAATACCTTCCTCATCAATTCTCGCTTTCATGTCAAGCATATATTGGTGTCCAATCTCGTCATAGCCCCCATCCGGATCTAACCGATCCAGCTGTCCAAACAAGATACAAAGGCCCGGCAATCCATGGGAAAGGCTTAAATCATCCCAAACAGCTCCGAGCAGAGGATGCGACTCGGTTTTTTCTGCTTCCTGTAACACTATTTTTCTGACGTAATCACGGTCTCCTAATAAAGCAGCCGCTTGAAGCACCTCAGACCGTACTTTTTCCTTCAACTCACCTTCTCCTAAATCTATCAGGTCTGCTTTCATCATACTCTCACAACCTTTTCATTATCGAGATAAGCCGAAGCCTGCATCGTATACAGTTCGTGATATAAGCCCCGGAGCGCCATCAACTCATAGTGATTGCCATACTCCACAATTTTCCCTTCATCCATGACTGCAATTTTATCGGCATATCGAACAGAGGAGAAGCGATGGGAAATAAAGATTCCCATTCGGTCTTCCACTAGCTGTCTAAACATTTGGAAAACTTCATACTCCGCTTCCGGGTCCAGAAATGCACTAGGCTCATCCAAAATGTACAGATCTGCGTTTCGGATATAGGCCCTGGCTATAGCAACCCGCTGCCATTGTCCTCCGGAGAGCTGATGCCCTTCTTCAAACCACTTGCCCATCTGTGTATCCAAACCTTGAGGGAGCCGATTTATTAACGGTAAAATGCCAACTTTCCTTGCAGCCTCCATAATCTGCTGATCGTTGTCTACTTGCCGAACTTCACCGAAAGCAATGTTATGCCTCATCGGCATCTCATAATGTACAAAATCCTGAAAAACGACACCGATTTTCTGTAAAAGCTGAGAGTGATCCATATCCCTCACGGAGTGCCCATTGATCAGAATCTCTCCCTCATAATCTTGATAAAGTTGAGTTAGCAACTTCACTAAAGTTGACTTACCCGAACCATTCTTACCGACCAAAGCCAGCGTTTCCCCTTTGTTCAATTCCAGATTGACCTCGTGAACAGCATACTTTGAATTTTTCGGATATTTAAAACTGACTCCTTTAAGCTCCAACCGATTTAATTTGTCATTGTTTGCAATCTCCGGTTTTTGAGCGCCTGTTTCCTCCACCTTCAAATCCAGGAATGAAAATAACTGCTGCATATAGAGGTTGTGTTGGCAGAGTGATAGCAGATGCTGAAGTACTCCTTGAGAAGATGACTGTGTACTGCTGACAGCCTGTATCATGGCTACAAGACTGCCAATCATAATTTCCCCGGTGTACGCAGACCACAGGACGAGGAAAATGACGGAACTGATCACAGACAAATGAAACAGCTGAAAAGCACTGGACAGCGAAAACCTTCGAAACGCCAGTTTTTTATCTTCCGCAAAAAATTGCCTGTAAATAGCCTTGTAGTGACCCAGCAAGTAGTTGCCCAGATTGTACAGTTTTATTTCTTTAAAGCTGACGTCTTTCGTTAATAGAAAAGATAAATACCAGGACTCCCGCATTTTAGGTGCCCGCTTGAAATGAACGTCAAACTCTCGCTGGCCTAATTTTAAAAAAGAGACAAATGAAGATACTGGCAGCAAAATTAATAAGACCGCCACCCACCACCGCCAGACAAGCAAAATGGCCGCGGTAGAAAAAAGCGTAACCGTCCCGCTTATTAAAGAAAGAATCGTCGTAAATATTTGATAGGGACGAATATTTGCTTCGTTTTGCGCCCGCGTTAATTGATCCTGAACCTCTGCTTCCTCAAATGTAGACAGAGACAACTTGACGGATTTAGCCATAATTTTAATATTCACTTCATTGGACAGCATCGTTTCAAACAAATGGTGAAAATAGTTGTCGGTATAACCTAAAAGCTCGTTAAACAAGGTAATACCTACCATCCAAATAAATGCATGTATAATACTTTCAAAGTTGCCACTGTCCTGCGCGATAACTACACTGTTTATCAGATTTTGGGTCGCCAGAAGCAGCGCAGCCGGGATGAGTCCCTTGATCACATTTAAGATCAGAATGATAAGAAAGTAGACCTTGTGGGTTTCCCACAATATTTTGAACACACGTGGGAGCAATTTAAACGAGCGAATGATATTGATTATTTTGAAATGAAGGATCTCTTCTCTGACTGTCATGGCATCACTCCTCGGATCTGAGCCAAGTTCCGCATCGTATGTCTAGCCATAGTCAGAATTTTCATCTCTCTAACACGATCCGTTCCAACCAATCGGTTTACATGCATATGAATCATGCTTCTTACTAAGTATTGTGGATGATTCAACAAACTTCCCTGCAAGTCCATCATTTGGACCCGTTCAGCATAATCGCGTATCGAAGCGCTTCTCGCATCAAGCAGATTTGTCACTAGAGGACGGTCCGCATTCTCGGGAGCCTTGACAAGACCAGGTTCAACCCATCCTAGCAGTTTAGTCCGGTATTTCCGGTACAAATCCAAATACTCCTTATGAGACGATCCAGGAATAAGCCAGTCCATAGATCCTGAGGTCGAATAACCAAAGTTGTTTAACATATCAATAACACTGACAATGCCAAAAAAGTCATAATCCATCTCAAGAAGACCCAGCTGCTTATTCCGAATCCATTCCGTAACCATGAGACTGTCCTGACAAAATAGCCTCTCTGCCGCCGAAATGAGCGACTTACCGCCATATCTCTCAATTTCAGGATCATAACTATCAATGACCATGCGCGATAGCAAACCTTCCTGCTGTAAACCCTTCGCCCACTGATAGAGCTTCGGTATTCCTTCTTGAACTAGATTCGCAGCATCCCCGTGAAATCTAATCCGCAGATGGGCCCCTTCATCTGAATAACGGATAAAGAAAAATTGATCCGTCCACCCCTCTTGCAAAGACTCTTTAACAAAGTTGTATAGTGGATTAGCAATAAACTCTTCTTGCCGCCCACTAAAACCATACATTTTTACATACAGCCATTCACTGCCCGGAAGGTGCAAACGCTCGGCTGTTGAAATATACTCATGCTTAACCGGAGGGGAAGAATTTTGATGATGAGTAGAAGTTGAAGATCTTCTAATCAATGGAACGGCGATCTCCGTCATATATCTACCGTCCGGGCCTGTACAACAGTGTTCTTCTGAAAGCATCTCCGTTTCGGTTAGGCGGATTAACTCACCCGGCTTCAGCCGTTCATACTCCTGCCGAATTAAATCCACATGAAGAATCTGATCCAAATTTAGCAGTAGACGATGGTCTTCTTCCCTTAAAAAGACATATTGGGGGATTTTCATTTTGTTCCGAAATGCCATAAATTCTTTCATCCACGCTTCTAGCGACATGCTTTTGTCGACTTCAAGCGTACTTTGGTTTAGTCTCCATTCCGCCGGAATCAGGACGACACGGCCGACTCGAATTCGGGGGATGACCGGAAGAATATCTTTGCTGGTCCAGTGGATCGGAACCCATCTGCGCTTGCCTTCAAAAGCCATATCCGCCAGGAAGTGATATATATTCGGAGCTTTAGACCAATCGAGCATATTGTTAATATGCGGCACAATTCTCTTGCCCAACGACTTGGATTTTAAATAAAAACAATGATTATGGCATCCTACGAGAATGTCTGAAACGGGAATGGTCTGTCTCTCACTCTTAGAAGAATGCGTGCCAATCGCCAGCTCATAGAACGAAAGATTGTCGCTGATCGCTAAATTCGCAGATCGGCCGGCAGAAGGTAGATAGACAATCTCCACCCAGATTTCATCCTCACCAAGGCTTTTCTCCTCTTCATACAACTGTTTAAGCTTATCTTTAGTAGACTCGCCCATCATATGCATGAAACGCCCAAACGTCTTACCTGCTCCCAGGGAACCAGGATTAGGCGCAAGTATCAGCTGATAATCCCCCTGGTCGACGGCTGCAGCAGAGGACGCAGACAGGTTGAAATAGAGTTCCATTGAAGTAGGAAGCTCATGTTCCTGTAGCTCCCCTACCTGTAACTGTTTAATCTTCTCCTCTGTCAACTCAATCTCCATACTGTGATCCATCATCGCCTGGCGAATCCATTCTTCTATGAGAATCTCCCTCTCTTTAGGGAAAATCTCCGGTTTTTGTCCCAGTGTTCGGCTGGATGGCGGATATAAATATGTAGCCGGGGCCCCTAATCCCAAGTCAGGATCTAACAATTCCAGCAAGGGGACCTCCTGATCTTCTCCGTAGTGCTCCATAAAATCGTTCAGATAAGATTGTAGAGAAACAGTGCCTGTCATCGAAGGAGCAAGTTTCCATAGAACATCCGCCGCACGTTCAATTTCTTCCTGGATGGAACTGTGCAGGTGGAGAGGCTTGCTGGATAAGGCCAAATCCACTTGCAAGACATCTTTTGCTTCATGAATTTGTTTCATGAACTGCCGTATATTACGCAGTTGCTTCTCCCCTTCTCCGATCGGTAAGCTGTCAAAGTCCTGCAGCATTTTATAAAGCGTATTTAAGATGCTGTTCATGTCGTCTATCCTGCTGTTTTTCTGAAGTTCCTGCAAGAGGTAGGAGAAAGGCTCTGTGTTCATCAGAGGTGGTCGTAAGGAGGTCATTAAAAATTCCTGTCGAATGAGTTCTTTTAGAAATGGCTTGATGACTTCACGATCGGTTTCGGGATATTTATTGTAAACCCAATCCTGTAACTCCAAAAAGGAGAGCGGTTTCTGTGCCTTGTCTAATACATCCTCGACAACCGGGGTCAAGCGGATCGTCACGGAATCGTTCTGAAACGATTTCCCTACCTTTAAATTTTGACCAAAGCCAGTGTGGTAAGGGTTCTTTAATCGGCTGCCCGCTCTGTAAACGGAAGGATTACTCTGAACCGTAACGCCGTCGATGACCCGGTCATCTTTTTCCAGATCACTGATTACCTTCAGCAACCATTCCATATCCGGACGTGTATATTTTGTATAGCTTTCTAAAGGTTCTAAAGATAACTGGGTATGATCCTTAAAAGTGCCATAATCCAGACCTGAAAGTAATCCAAATGGCGTTGGACGGGTCGTGATGCGTATCAGGTAACGGGTTAGGCTTCGGATTCGCTGCAAACTCTTTTTATGGCTGAATGAAAAATCAAAATTATCAAGGGAAGCCAATAAACTTGGACTTGAGATCGCAATCGCTTCCCGAATTATTGGATGAAGAGCCGTATGCACTAGGTAGCTAGCATGAGCCTGATATTCATTTTGACCGTTATCCTGCCCGCCTCCTTCTGTCCCTGAGAAGACATCGTCATATACATTTAGAGGCAATAAAGGAGTACGAAACATAAAAAAATCTGCGGTTCTGAAAGAATATAATGCTTGTACTCTTTCTGGTGTCATTAAACTTGCATCTGGCATTACTACCACCCCTTCGATGAATAATAAGGACGACAAGTTGCGACAAAAAATTTACAATAAACATAGATATAAACTAAAATATGGATATATAATAACATAAAAAAGGATTTCAGTATACCAGAAATGGATTAGTTTGGATTTATTGACATATAAATTGAAACTATAAAAACCTTCTGCTTTTTAGCAAGAAGGTTCACTAGCCGATATATTCATATAGCATGCCGTCCGATTATACTTTGTATTACAAAACAATATTCTGCCCAATCATAATACATTTACTATGACTTCCATGCCCTAATTCATCGGTTTTGATGATAGGAATTCCGGTTCGTTGCGTAATCTCTTTAATATATTCTTCGACGATAGAATATTCATTATAGTTCTCTAATTCTGTAAATGATCCAAGGATCAATCCCGCACATCTATCCAGATATCCGATCTGATGCAGTTGAGTTGTTAACGAAACGATTCTGCTCGCCCGCCCACTTAAGCTCTCCAAAAATAGTATCTTACCTTCGGGGTCTGGCAAATAGTTTGTTCCCGACAATTTCAAAAAGCATCGAATGTTTCCACCAATGACTATTCCACTCATATGATTTCCGCGAACCCATTTGTATTTAAAATCGAAAAGATCGTGCTGGCCCTCGAAAAAGGTTCGGTAAAACCATTTCCTTTGTACTTCTCCATCAGAATAGACCAGATTCATTAACCGAAAGTGAAATGAAATCGAATCACTTCTTGTATACAATCCATTCAAAATAACCGACAGATCGCTAATTCCAAAAAAAGGTTTTGGATTTATTCTGATACAATCATAATCCAGGTAATCTAGGATTTGATTAGCTGAATCTCCGCCGGATATATCGAATATTGCGGATATTTCATCGTTCTTGAACAATCGGTTCAGTTCCTCCGCTCGTTCCGCTGGAGTCCCACTGAAATAGCTGGCTCTTCTCATCAAAGTACGCGCAACAATGACTTCAAGTCCAAAATGGTTTAAAGTTTGGATGAGTTCATTAATTTTGGGCAACGCCTCCTCTTTCAAACCATCCGAACAAGCTATCAGCCCTACCTTGCTGCCTTTAGTGAATTTCAAGGGTTGGTTGTTCATAAATTTTTTCCTTTCTTAGCCGATTTTTTCTGATAAATGTGCATTCATATTTTCCGAACATATCTAAACACCTTATATTTTTCTCCATTTTTGTTTGATGCCTCCACCAATAGCACCAACAACTTCTTCTTCATCTAAAGCAACAAACCAACCATCCCAACCGTCATCTTCAAATATGATCTCTCTTTCAATAATCAGTTATGATTATCTAACCTCCTATCATCATACTCATGACTTCATTATTTCAATTTCAATCCTTTTAAAAATAATTCCATGATCTCATTTGAAATATGGATTGCTTCTGCTCTGCTACTAGCTGGCACTGTTATCATTTGACCATCTTCCTCACTCCAAGATATACCCCCATTTCCTTTTATTTGATTTTGATCAGAAACTAAAATCGTCACTTTACTGAAGTCATTATTTATTACGAGTGATCCGTACTGATAAATATTAGTACTAGCTACTCCATTGTCTTCTTTTCTGTATGTAAAATACGGGTAGCTAATAGCGCCCCAGCCATCATTTGTTATTGGTATATTTAGTTTCCTCTGATCTTTTGGAACAGGTATTTCTTCACCTTCTATGTCGATCGTCCCTTCAAATCTTCTTTCACCAGAAATTTTTTTATATAACTTTCCTTCAATATTTACATTTACAAGTTTCTCTGACTCATCATGCTCAGTTCCTAATCTATATTTTATTCCTTGTGCGTTAATTTTAACTTCCTTGGGATAAAAATTGGCCACAATTACAACGGATAAAGTTGTTAGAATGATAACTGTAAACAGTAAAATCAATCTCTTCATTATGGCCTCCTTTTAGCTTTCGTTATATATTTTGTACGATCCATGTCACTCATCACTTTCAAGCAAAACTCTACTTCCATCTCTGGATATCTCTACCTCATACGGTTTTACTGTATGCTTCAATACCTTCCAGTTGTTATACATCTTCTCAAGTTTTTCATTTAAATATGTAGTCTCGAACATCAACTCGTACATTGGCTCGATATGCTCGCCAGTATCCATTCGTGTCTCTCTAACCCCTGTGCTAATAATTATGCAATTTACACCCTTTTTCTTTGTACCATAGAGCATATTTTCGATTACGTCATCAAATCTCTCCTCCGACTCCAAATGTTCAAGTGAAGAGACTGAAAAAATCAAATTAAAATAATCATTAGGAATCATATAATCTGCAATGTCTGATAACACCGGACTTATCTTAGCACTCACACCATATTTTTCACTATATTCCTCTAATTTTGTTATAGCTGATTCCAATAAATCGATGCAGACTACTTTGCCTTCTTTGTGTTTTAAAATCTCTGCTATAGGAATACTATTCCTTCCGACACCGCTCCCTAAATCTAATACATTCACTGTATCCAAGCTTTCAAAATTACACATTAAATCCATTACTGTCTTTACTGGTTTATGTAGCCATGATCCTGGTTTGAAAAGTTCAAGATTTTCGTAACAATCATCATGATATTCTTTTTCTTTTTTTCTAATCATCTGAAGACGCTTCATTTCTTCAACTCTCTTTCGAACTCTGATCGTATTGAATGTACTGCCTCAGAATTAATCCTTGAAAATTTTTGGATCTTTGAGTTCTCCATTGTATTTTATGGTTTTCATCTTCATCGATTGTAATAGTTCCTATCATAAATACAGTTTTATTTTGATTGTTTTGATAGTGCTCTAGCATAAATTTTATGATCCTTGACGTGTGTAGTTCTTCAAGTTCATCTATATGCTTCCAATTCAACTCGCCTTCATCTCAATTTACATATTCCATACCTCTTGCTGTATCTACGAGCCTACAATATTATCAGAATAATTTTCCATCCTCGATTTCTCTAAGACTAAATATTCTTTAATTGCAGTTATTAACTGAGTATCTTTAGTTAATCCAAATATCTTATAAAAGTAAATAAGTGATTTCCCTTCAGAGTTGATTAGATCCAAAAGAATTCTGGACCTAATTACTTTTTGTAGATTTACAGTTGAAGATAATTTCAAAAAAATTTTTTGCCTACCATTTAGAATTCCCAATAAGTTATTTATTGAATTTTTATTATGTCTCATACTTTCAAATATATATTCGCTGTCTTCTTTTTCCGACATTCCATATAAAGAAATTACCAATTCATATATTTCATTACTCATATCAAATTTTTCTTGGTTGAGTTCTGTTATTTGATATCTAGCATTTTTTATTGTTCTATTCTGTAAATCAATATCTCCCCATTGAAGGTTAAATAAATGCCTTTGTTCAAACAGATAGTTATATGAGAAAAGTAATATTAGTTTTAGTAGTTGTTTTTCCATTTTCTCTTGATCATTTTCTTCTAACTCTAATGCAGAACTAAAAAGAAATTTGAAGTCATTCTCAGATAAAAAGTCCATATCTTGTGGCTTTTTTTCTTTATATTTCTTCAATTCATTTTTAATTTCCAGAAAAAAACTATCACTAACTCTCTCATTATAATGGTAAAAAGATAACAGATTAGAAAGTGCATACTTTGCAGTTGCACTCTTTCTAGAAGTTAGAAATGCCTTTATATCTGATTTGTTAAAAATATCAGTATAATCTTCAACTAAAATTCTAGACTTAAGATGATCCTCTATGTACACTTCAAGATCATCATAGTACCGTTTCTTTGTATCGGTAGTATTTGCACGATCTTTAAAGTCAAGATACTTAGAGAAATCAGTTCTAATTGAGTTGAATATATAGCTTTTGAAGTTCCCCATGTTTTAGCTCCTTGTGTTTTATAATTTTACTAATGATTTCTGATAAAAATTCCTGTATTTTCTTATTTCACGAAATGACCCAGCCTCAGGATTCCTATCTTAGGCTGGGTCATTTGTTGTCAGACTCTCTTCCATAAATTAAGTATCTGACAACCAAAGGGGTGGTAGCATCCAAATGTTAAAGGGTGTAGGTCTCTTCGTTGATTTACATTCAACCTTTTTATATTTTTCATTCGTAAATGCTTACCAATCTCCGATAATATTCTTCATTTTGAACAACTTTCAAATATTCTATTTGTCTCTGCTCAACTAAAGTTTGGAGTTCAACAGCTTTATCACCAGTAGGAGGTATCTTCGAAGAAATTAGAGCTTCAATAAGTCTCGTTAAAGGTATTCCGATCGCCTGTTTAAAATTAAATCCCATAATTTGTAGAATATTAAAAGTTTCCTTTGATAATATTGGCTTGAACATTTCAATACCTTGTCTTATCTTATCAGCTTCTTCATTACTATTCTGTTGAATAAGACTTTCCAATAATGGAATGAAACTGCTTGTAATATAGCTTATGTCTTCTTCAGAAATTTTCTGTGCTATTAATTTCTCTTCATATGCTTGAGTAATTTGAATAAGTTGATTTTTATCGGAAATTAATTCATTAATTATTTCCTCTAGACTACTAATTACTTCTTCGCTATTACCTTTTTGTTTTACAGTACGTATTTTATCAAATATAGCTTCTACGCTTTTTTTTCCAATTTGACCAACTAGTTCTGAAGCCATCTTCATTGACTCCGAACCGATATCCATAACAACCCCTCCCAAAATAATTATTTGTTTTCCCAATTTCTTTAGACCGCCGATTTGTAACTATGAGCCCTAGAGTAAATTTATTAAACAATAAAAACCGTTCGCCAACGGATAATTGGGAACGGTCTTTTATGATAATTAGTTTTTACAACCGTTTTTATCACAAGTAATTCTAGAAGCTGTATTTACCCAATGACTTGAATGTTCATTGGTATTAAATCCGCAACCAGTTGTCCCACCTTTTGTCCCATTATGAACTATTCCAGTTGGAATATGTTTAACTGCCATTTTTCCACCTCCTTGAAAGAAAGACTGCGAATCTAAGAATAAATCTTATATATAATTGTAACAAATACAAAATGATAGAACAAGTGTTCTTATTCTTAGTATTTTTGAACTCTTGAAGATTTGCATAATATATTATTTTGATTATTTTGTCTTGCACGGGTTTCGCTTGACTTGTTTTGTTACTGTATCGATTCCCAATAGATAGACCGAGTAGCGACAGTGAAACGACTGTGTTATCGAGTTCCCTCTTCTTCCGTTTAGTTATAAAAATAATTAATTCTTCGTCATATCCTTAATCTTAATTTTCTAAAGCATTTTTTTACTATGACAAGCGATTTAAATCTAAAATCCCTTATAAGGATCAATTGCCGCTCTATTTTCACTTTTTTAATTGATCTATTAAGTTTGTTACTTCCCTTGGTGTTCTAAGTATGATGATCTTCTTTTCTTTTTCATATTTCTTTAATTTTTCGAGTATTCCTGGTCTTTTATGTTTTCTGAAATTCCATACCCATTTAATGAATTCCCAATCTATTTTCTCAGGGCATCCTTCATTCAAATCTGGTCTCGTTCTTCCATGGTATTTAATTCTTCTTTTAATGACTCTAAAAGTAGCTATCCACGAAGGTAAATCCAAAAAAATGATTGTATCCGCTCTCGAAATTCTAATATCTAATGTTCTATTATAGTTTCCATCAATAATCCATTCATCATTAAGAATAAGCTTTCTTTGAAATTCATCCCATTCATGATTAGGGGTTGCAACCCATCCCGGTTCCCAATAATATACATCTAAATGATACAAGGGTAATCCAAAAATTTCAGAGAGTCTACTTGATAAAGTAGATTTTCCTGACCCTGCAGATCCAATGACCATTATTCTCTTCATTCATGTTCTCCTGGTTTATTAGTGGTTAAATATTATCTTCTTAATAGAAAGTACACCAAAAAACCTTATTAGCCTGCCCTACAATTTAAGGTATCTCAGTTAAAATAATCCTAATATCAATATAACTTCTGCCAATAAATCTATCTTCATCAACATTATAGTGCTGGTAAAAAGCAACTTTATAAATTCCGTTATTCTCACGAATGCTCAATGCCCTCATTTGTCATCTGGCACACTAAAATATTTTCACTTAACATTTCATTACTAAAATGCTCTAATATCATTAACAAATGACTTGTATTCCTGAGCGTTCACTAATCCTATAAAATTTGTATCTCCGGACTTTAAACAAATATTCATAATAAGAATCCCTTTACACAATCGTCATTCATATGGGTATTGCGTAATATTAATCTACTATTATCCTGTCATTCATAGTATTCGGTTGAGATATGACTAAAAATTCTATATCTTTATCCGACTTATTGAATACTTGATGAGCTCTATACGGTTTTACTTCGATACCTTCATGTTCCTTAAGAATGTATTCCATTCCCTCCACTTCGATAGTCATTGTACCTGATAACATAAAGAAAAATTGCGTTGACCTTTTATGGAAGTGTCTTACTTCACTTGTACCTATCGGCATTCTCTCATGTATTATACTTCTTTCTTCTTCATCTATAAGCCGCCAACCGTCACATTTATCGCCCCAAATATAATGTTCTGCATTATTCCTACTAATCATCCTATCCATCCTTTTATGTATTTCGTAGATTTCATATAACGTTTCGCATTCAGACTTTAGGGTTGTCTGCTAATACGCTACCTAGAAATTTCTCTGCAGACCAAGGACCGTTAGGACCGCCGCGTGAATATAGTGTTATCCGGAATTAACGACTTCTAGAAATACTTCCAAAGATTTATTCCAAGTCCTTACTAAATACTAGCTCTTCTTCCTGAATATAACCTGCTTTTTCATATGTTTTTATAGCCTTTATATTCTTTAATCCTGTCAAGATTTTTATATTCTTTACTCCAGAACTCTTAAATATTTCTTCTAATAAGTCTATCATCATTACAGCCAAACCATTCCTTCGTGCAAATTCTTGTATGTACATTTCTGTAATTTCTGCCTGATATTCTGCATAGCAAAACGATTTATAGATCTGTCCACATGCAAATCCCACGACTTGCTTTTCCATTACAGCTACTACAATAGTTTCCCTAGCATTTAATAGATCAGTTTCCACCTCTTCTTTGCTTCGCTGAACCCCATTAAATTGGTAATTCAATTCTACCAAAGACGGTATATCCTCTTTCACGGCTACACGAACGAGTATTTTAGGCGCTGACAATGAAATGCCTCCTTAAAAGGTTTTGAGTCTTTTTTATTGTAAATTTCCGATAGTCAGGTGACACAAACAGTATCCCATGAATGACACAAAATCTAATTAAGCCACAGTAAATATTAAATCCATGATTGAAATATCAGATGTTATACCAATAGAAAGTATAATGTGAATGCTGATGAAAGCCTATGGACTTATAAAAAGGATTATCAGAAATAACGTATGCTTTTTTAGCACCTAAGGAACAGCTTCTTTTTAAGGCTTCTAAAACCACCACTTTACCAAGTCCCTTCTGCCGGTACTCTGGAATCGTACATACTGGTTCAACATAAGCATAATCAGTTTTCTGACTATACCATAAGCCGCAGTATGCAACATATTCCCCATCTTCATTTTCTGCCACAATATGTAAGAATGAATTCATATTCGTTGCTGACAACATTGTTTTATGCTTATGAATTGTAATTTCATCAACAGGTACATGTCCTTCGTGGTCAAATGCCTTCCATAATAATTTCTGATGCTTATATAAATCATTCTCTTTATTAAGATTTTTCACTGTTATGCCTTCAGGAGTTATGTAATCAAGCCTAACATTCTCTAGTTCAACTTCAAGTACATTTTCAGTCTGATCATTCTTCACAAATTTCCTACTACGCAATAAGTCTATAGTGTGAGTATCCGTATCATTCACCGCAATCCCAAGGCCTTTTTCATCACTGAAAGTAGCAATGGCATATTCTAATATATCTTTTTCTAATTCTTTATACCCTTGTTTAGTTGCAAAAAATGCTTCGCCAAAATAATGGTCATAAGTTGTTATACCTACTAACTCGTCATTACAATACCACAAGCCAATCTTATCCATTAAGCTACTATTAAAATCAGGATGAAAAAACATCCACTCCCACCTAGCCCAATTCCAATTTATATGTAAACGGTCATCCTTTGATAATTCAATCAAAAATTGATAAACTTCATCATAATAAGAATTATCGAAATTTCTAAAATCAATTTTCATTTCAATCCCCCATTTTTTACGACACAATAAAATAACTAAAACTTCTTAAAGTACTCAAATAAAATGAATTATACCGCGCATTTCCAATAGTTAGGCAATAAAGTTCAATTATAACTGAAGTGATTCACTCCGTTAGCTAGTGGTTTTTTGCTCTTGTAGATATTTCTTGTAACGTTCTCTGCATTCACGAGCCCGATAACTTAAGGCGCGAATGCACCGGGTGGCTCTGCCTTGCAGGGTTATCTGTCAGGTTCCACATCTCCGAAATTCCTCGAGCAGATCAAGGATCCGTTAGGCGACGCGGTGTGAATGCGATGCTATGAGATGGTGATGTCTTCTATAGGATACTCCCATATATCTTACTAGAGTATGGTTTTATTAATAGATCTGGAAGTTTGTATTTCTTGTTTCATGTTTTATGAATGGTTCAAATTTTATTAGTTTGCTATATTGCAACATTTCAAAATAATCCATTTCGAATAAAGATTTAATTGCGTTATTCATATCATGAAACTTGGATATGTTTATTTCAAAATTACTAGGTTCTCTACATGCTTCTTCCAGTCCAAGTGAAAAATCAACTAATAAATCATTCATCACAATATTCTTCAGCAAACTCAGTAGTTCTTCAGAAATATTATCTGTTACACTCACAAAACTACTTGGATCTTTGTAAAATTTAGATAAATAAATGCAAATATTTGTATCTAAATATAGTTTGATTAATTTAGGATCTATTTTATTTTTGAGGTCTTCAAATGAATTCAATGTTTCATGTATGTACAAAGATGAATAGAAAAATTTCATTTTAGCTAATCATTCCCTTAATGTAATTTCGCATAACTTCCTATCTACGAACTTCGCGAATACTTCCATATTACGCTTGTTCCCGTACTTCGTAAACACTCCCTTCACCAGGATATTTACGAACTTCCCCTACCTAACACCACTTCTCAATTATCTACCGGGCTCTTAATCCGCCTGGCGTCTTTCACGGATACAAGAGTATAACGCTCTGTAGTTCGGCTGCTTTGATGTCCCAGTAACTCTTGTACATATCCGGAGAGCCGTACCGACTTTCAGTAAATGCGTGGCAAAAAAAATGTTGGAGTAGTATATTAACTCACCTTTTTCGCTACATTGGACCTGTTTAGCGCTTGTTCGAACACCTTCTGTATAGATCTCTCCGTTAAGTGACTTCCTACAGGCCTGGGAAAAGCCATTTTTTAGATTTATACAACTCGATATATCGTTGAAGCAGTGGATACGCTATAGACATATTCGCTCGAAATCCACCGTCGTCCCTGTATTTGTTAAATTTTATTAATGCCGTTTCCAGCAAAAGACCTCAATTTCACGTCCTACCAATATCCATCCCGCATATCAACTTGACCTCAACCATCTCCATCCCCCTGCCTTTCTCGTATTATGTGAGAAACCACGACCACATCAAGCAAAGAAAACAACCTCCATCTGCCTACAAATACCTCCTACCTGAATATAAAAAAGAGACCCGCAAGTCACTTTTGTGACCTGCAGGTCTTTCGTTCTCCGAAGCCTTTATTTATATCTCTTTTACTATCGCTTCTATCTGTCTATCCCTAGACAATAATCCCTGAACATTTCTCTATAGATAATGCAGACAATGTTCTTATCAATCTCTATCTATGATCTATATCATTAACCGTTCTTCTCTAACCTTTTTCCTTAAGAACACTTGCTGTAACCACAGCTGCTGCATGTTTTGCAGCCCTCGATATTAATCAGCGAAGCGCCGCCGCAGGACGGGCACAGGTCGCGGGAAGTGGCGACATGACTGCCATGACCGCCTGATGTGTGGCTGCCCAGCTGTTCGGCAGGTGCTATCGTTGCAGCTACCGGAGCGGGATCGTGGTCATGATCATCATGGGTTCCATGGGCAACATGGGTTTCCAACGCTTTAGCAACAGCATCCGCAATGGACTCCACACGGTTTGCACCGAAGCCGATAGCCCCTGATCCGCCGATGCCTTTAAGATGCTTAATCAGCAGTTCCACCTTGTTGCCATGATCACCATAGCGCAGGAACAAGGAGCAGACACGGCCAAGAGCTTCAGCCATGGCAAACACATCCGAACCGGCCTTCCCAACGTTCAGGAAGATTTCTCCCGGAATACCGTTCATGTCGTTGATCGTAATGTACGCCATGCCAAACGGTGTATTGATTTTGTAAGTCGCACCACGCAAAATTTGCGGACGACTCTTGTATTGCTTATCTAAACCGCTCTTGCTGGAAGCCTCGGCGGATACCGAACTTTCCTTCCCAGCACTTTCCGCTGCTACTACCGCATCTTCTGCCTTATCTTCCTTCTTCTCTGTCTGCAACACCTGAACATCACGGCTGCCGTCACGATAAATCGTTACGCCTTTGCAACCCAGATCAAAAGCAAGTTCATACAAACGTTTTGTCTCTTCTACCGTGAAATCAGCCGGGCAGTTCGCTGTCTTCGAGATCGAACTGTCTACCCAGCGCTGGATCGCAGCCTGCGCACGGATATGATCCTCAGCGGACAGATCCATCGCCGTAACGAAGTAATCCGGCAGCTCCTCGCCCGGATGGCTGTCAAGCCATTCTTGGGCAATTGGTACGAACTGCTCATCGAAGCCAAGACGGCTTTGACGGAAATATTTAAACGCGAAGTACGGCTCAATGCCAGTTGACGTGCCGACCATAGTACCCGTGCTGCCTGTAGGCGCCTGAGTAATAACCGTTACGTTACGCATACCTTTTGCACGTACCGCTTTTTCCACCTCAGGATATGTTTCAGACATATTTTTCATAAAGCCGCTTTGCAGGTAAAGATCAGCGTCAAATGCCTGGAACGAACCTTTTTCTTCAGCGATATCCGCAGATGCCAGATATGCTTCACGAGCGATAAAGCCATACAGCTTATCCAGGAATTCCAAAGATTCAGGGCTTCCGTAACGAATGTTCAGCTTGATCATTATCTCGGCAAGACCCATGGTTCCCAGTCCAATGCGGCGTTCTTTTTTCTGATTCGCTTCATTTTCCGGGAAATGATAAGGAGTTGTATCAATAACATTATCCAGGAAACGAACGGAATAACGTGTAACGGTCGCCAGCTCATCCCAGTCTACATCATGATTTTCTTCATCATAGAACTTGGACAGATTCATGGCGGACAGGTTACATACCCCCCAGCCTGGCAAACCTTGCTCACCGCACGGGTTCGTACAGATGATCGGATTAAAGTACCAGCTGTTGGACATCTGGTTATAGTATTCCATAAATACGACGCCAGGCTCCGCCGACTTCCATGCCGATTCAATAATCGTATGCCAAATATCGCGTGCCTTGACCGTTTTGTATGTGATCACTTTACGACCTGCTTTTTTCCACTTATCCAGGTCGCCATCCCATACTTCATCATAGTCAGGGTCGTTTGTATCCGGGAAAACAAGATCCCAATCAAGGTCCTCTTTTACAGCCTTCATGAAGTCATTGCTGACGCATACCGACAGGTTAGCATTCGTCACTTGCCCCATCGTCTGCTTCACTGTAATGAAATCCATTACATCCGGATGCCAGTCATTCATCATCAGCATGAGGGCACCGCGTCTGCTGCCTCCCTGCTCGATCAGTCCGGTTGTGTAGCTGAACAGTCCGCCCCAGGATACAGCGCCGCTGGAAGATCCATTCACGCCTTTTACAATCGAACGTCGCGGACGAAGGGAGGACAGGTTAATGCCTACACCGCCGCCGCGAGCCATGATCTCGGTCATTTCAGACAATGTCTGCATAATGCCGCCCCGGCTGTCCTTCGGTGAAGGGATAACATAACAGTTGAATAATGTCAGCTCGCTGCTTGCTCCAGCTCCTGCCGCAATCCGTCCGCCCGGAACCAGTTTCCAGTCTTCCAGAATATAACGGAATTTTTCCTTCCACTCTTCCTGCAGTTCTGGCGTTGCTTCTGCCGATGCCATTGCAGCTGCCAAGCGTTCCCACATTTCCCCAGGTGTCTTCTCAATCGTTAGCGTCAGCTTCTCTACATCGCTTTCCACCAGTTCACCCGAACGGGTTTTCACTGTGACTACACGACCATCACGCTTTACAATCTCTCCGACTTCCTTCGTCGGGAACTTGGGATCATCTTTAGTAAGAACCAGAACAACATCGCCTACCTTGGCGTTGTTAGAATCCGCATCCTTCCATGCATATCGATCCAAAAAGATCTTCTCACTTAAACCTTCCAGCCGCTGATTTTGCATCGTACTCAAGAGCAACTACCTCCTATAAAAACAAAAAATTGTACAAGTTTGCGTTTAAGCCGCTATAAGTCCTGTCTATAATTACAAGTTAACCTATATGTATACCGGTTAAACGAAAAACACAAGGTTCGACACCACATATTGTGGGCGAAATCCATTATACTATACTACATATGGTAAAACTATACCTAAGAAATGAAATTTAAGGCTTGTACCTCTTTCTGAAGCGTTCAGCCTTCCTTTTCCTATCTCTCTCTCCTTTTTTCGCCGATCCATCTATGAAAAGAGCCTGAAAACCGCCAAATACAGTATCCACGCGACCTCCCGGCTTTCTGAAACAAGGAGAAATACCCGATTGGTTATGAAGTCTTCTTTTTTCGTCCATACTACACATACATCGCTACTCTGAAATCGACATCTAGGAGGAGATTTTGTGAACAACTCATTACCCGTTACCTCGGATTCTTGTCATGATCCGCGTCTCCCTGTCCCGATTCATGTGGATCGCTCCTGGCTTGAAGATTTAGAGAACCGTCTCGATAAAGGCGGACCTTGGGGAGATTGGACTCTGTCACAGCTGGCCATACAAGGCGAGCAATCCCGTCTGGTCACAAGCTTTGAAGAGCTGCAATGCCTAAAGCATATCGGCAGCCTGTCCCCGCTTCCGCATCAAACGGATACAGCAAGGCGTGTGCTGTTCGAAATGTCTGGCAGAGCGATTTTAGCGGATGAAGTCGGCCTTGGCAAGACGATTGAAGCCGGACTTATTTTAAAAGAATACATCGTACGCGGACTCGTCTCCAAAGTGTTGATTCTAGTGCCCGCTTCCCTTGTGCTGCAATGGGTGCGTGAGCTCAACTCCAAATTCGGAATACCGGCCATCGCACAAAAAAAGGTCTATTCTTGGAGCAACGACATCGTCGTCGCATCCATGGATACAGCCAAGCGCAGTCCGCACCAGGAAATTCTATTAAACGAAGAGTATGACATGCTCATCATTGATGAAGCACATAAACTAAAAAACAAGAAAACTTCAAATTATCAATTCGTGCAAAAGCTGCGAAAAAAATATTGCCTTCTCCTTACCGCAACACCCGTACAAAATGATCTTAGCGAGCTGTTTAATCTTATCACGCTGTTGAAGCCGGGGCAATTGGGACGGCAAGGTGATTTTTCGGCTAATTTTGTCGTCGACAAGCGCATGCCAAAGAACGAGGACCAGCTCAAGGACGAGCTGTCCAAAGTGATGATACGTAATCGCAGAGGCGATGGACCTGTAAAATTTACCAAACGGACCGTTCGCAATGTCGGCCTTGAGCTTTCACCCGAAGAAAGGTCATTATACGATGGAGTTACAGCTTTCGTCAAAGATCAGTATCAGGCAGCAGGGGGAAATTTAAGCAGTATGCTTTCTCTCGTTACCCTTCAGCGGGAAGTATGCAGCAGCCGTGACGCTGTCTTTGTCACGCTTGTCAACTTGTCCAAAAAATTGCCCGAAGACTCACCGCTTCGCGATAAAATATGGGAGCTTGTCTATCTGATCAAAGCGATCAAGACCAACACGAAAGCCGAGAAAACAATCGAATTGATTAAAGAAATGAATGAAAAAGTCATCGTCTTTACTGAATACCGGGCCACCCAGGAATACCTGCTTAACTACTTTCGGGATTATGGCCTGATCTCCGTACCGTACCGCGGTGGAATGAACCGTGGCAAGAAGGACTGGATGATGGACCTGTTCCGCGGAAAAGCTCAGGTCATGATTGCAACCGAGGCTGGAGGCGAAGGCATCAACCTGCAGTTTTGCCACCATATGATCAACTTCGATCTTCCCTGGAACCCGATGCGGGTGGAGCAGCGGATCGGACGGGTTCACCGGCTTGGACAGACGAACGACGTTCGGATCTTCAACCTGTCCACGGCCGGGACAATCGAGGAACATATTCTTAATCTCCTGCACGAGAAAATCAATATGTTCGAGATGGTTATTGGCGGTCTTGACGTTATTTTAGAGCGATTCGAGAAGAAGGAATCCATCGAAAAAAGTTTGTACAAAATCATGCTGGAGTCCGGCAGTGACGACGAAATCCGGAAACGTCTCAGCACCCTTGGCGACTCACTTCATACTATTAAACGGGATTTGGAACAAGAATCATCCGAAGTACCCTTAAGAGAGGAAGAAGCCTAATATGACCATGACGCCGCAGGAGGTGCAGCAGCACTTCATGGCCTATCTGGAAGCCACCGAATGCACCGTCATCGAAAAATCACCTGAACACGTAACGGTCAAGCTGTCTCCCCAAGCGGATAAAATGCTGACGAACCGTCCTTATTACTGGAGCTTCGTGGAACGAACCGGCGCACCACCTGAGACCCTGTCGTTCTGCTTCGTATTTGACCCGCCTAAATACGACGAGCGTTTAGCCGAAGAAGCCGCATCCAGGCAAAGTTCAAAACAAGGAGCAGAACAGGACGCTGTTCTCTCGAGATACTACGGCAATGCCCCGATCCTTCCCGTCGTTGGGCCGGGACGAATCCAGCGGGAGGATGTCCTCTATGGCAGCCGCAGACTTGCTCAAATTTGGGAAGCCTCCCGTGAGGAAGGTAAATGCGTCTATTTGTTCGAGCAGCCGAATGAAGAAAAGCGTCCCAAAACGCGCTCCGCCCCATACGAGCAATGGCTGGGCATCTGCTTTAAAGTGGAGTTCAGCTGTGATCTAAAACGGGAAGAGCTTCATTTTCTCGGTATCTCTCTTTCCCGAAAAAAGATCATCGATCAATTCCATGCACAGCTGGACAGCAAAGTTATAACTCCCCGTCTTCCTGAAAATGTTCATGTCCGTCCTGCTGCCATCACGCTGGCACAAGCTTCCGCTATGCTGGAAGACTATTTAATCAGCAAGATCAGCAAGTTGGATTACACCTGGGCAGAGCAAGCTGAAATTCGTCTCCAAGAGGAACTCGCGATTGTAGACAGTTATTACGAGGACCTGTTGAACGAGCCTGAAGAAGAGAAAAAGTCTGCGATACAAGAGCAGCATCAAAACCGCCGCTCCGAAATGAAATGGCAGTATTCACCCAAAGTGAGCGTATCTGCCATAACCTGCGGGCTGTTCCACCTATGCTCGTCCAGTAACGGGGTCTCCTGACGACCATCACCAAAACAAGCTAAAAAAAGACAGCTATATAAGCCCTGAACAAAGACATCTTGCAACAGTCTTTTCAGGGCTTGTCTTTTAAAATAAATCTATCCTGAATGATATTACGATGATCCCGGGAGGTTTTTGCCTATGATTAACTCATCCGCATTACATAATCAAATAATTCGATTCCTATCAGCAGCCCTAATTTCTACAACGCTTCTCACTTGTTTTCCCGCAGCGAATTCAGCTTTGGCAGTCTCTGCTTCAGCCGCTGCTACAGCCGCGCATAAGGTTCCCCAGCAGCTCGAGACATTCACGAAACAAACGATTGAAGATCTGGCACAGCACATCCCTTTCAACAGTTGGCAGGACGCCGATGTGGTTTATACACCGCTTGGACCGGGAACCCACAGCTGGCTGGTCACGCTCAAAGATGATAAAAAGCCACTTGGATACATCATTATCACTTCTGACGATCACGGTGGATATATTTTGAGTGAATACGGAATCGGTTCCGAACTGCCATACAGCCTGGCCCCCTTGAAAAATACACTTGCATCGACGGTCATATTACAAGAAAATATGCAGAAAAAACAAGACAAATCTTCTACTCTGCCTAAGGGAAGCAATATAAAGGCTCTTTACAGCTCCGTTGCCCCATATTGGAAAATAACCCTTAAAGACAAAAAGCCGATTTATGTTCATGCTGTAACGTATGAGATCATCCCTGACCCGCCGAGCACGAAAGCGCCACTAGCACCGATGAAGGACAATGCTCTGTCTTTGAATCTCACCTCTGGTAAAAACACCTGGTCTTCCGGTACTGTAATCACGACAAAGGCTGATCAAGACCCTTACCAGAACTTAATGTGGCTTAGTAAAAAGGCACTCCCCATCCGAACGGAAAAAGATTTGGTCTCTCATCTTCCCGCAGGAAGCCAGACATCTCTCGTCTATACCGCGGACAAGCAAAACGCAGCCTACGGTGCCCCATTTCATGTGACCGGCTGGCAGCGCTGGACTCATAGGGACAAGCCGAATGCCGAAGTCATCTATGTAACTGTTCCGCAGCGAAATACGGACCTGATTCGTTTTCTTCCCGCAAATCATCTCATCGGTCCCGGTAAATTTCGTGAGAAATAGAAATCATCCAGAACATTCCGTACTCAAGCCGGGTTTTGTCATACAAAAAGACGTATCCTTTTTCCAGGGTACGTCTTTTTATGATAAAGATATATCGTGGCTGCTACTTGAAGCCCCTCTGATCGTCATCCCTTACGTTTCCCGTCCTTTTTTGACACGATATCCTTTTTCCATAATGACATAGAAAACGGGATCATGCCGAACCAACGAACGGTCCACGGTTCCTTCCTTCTTCCCTGCTTCCTGACTTCCTTCGGTGTATCGATATAATTGACGACCCGCTCTGTTATATATTTAATGAGATCATTACTACTCGCCATTATGCATTCCTCCTCAAATGCTAATCTTTTTGCGCTTCTTATCATCAGGATGCACCGATTTGCAACAATCTAGACCTCAGCATGTTTTCCCGTTTTTTGCACAAAATATAACTGTAGTGAACAACCAGTGCATTTACTCGATGAAGAAAGAGGGTAGCATCATGATTATGCGAACATCACTGATTGTTATAACGATCTTGTCCCTCGCCCTCTGTCTTCTGACCCTTCCCATATACGCAGACAACTTTCAACAAGAACCGGAAGACAGCAGGAGTAATCAGCATCACCCTTTTCCTCATGATGTCATTCTGATCGACGCTGGTCACGGAGGAATCGACGGAGGGACATCCTATGGCGATATTTTAGAAAAAGACATCACCCTGGAAATTTCACGCCGTTTATTTATGCTGCTGCGCAGTGAAGGATATCATGCGGTATTAAATCGGGATGGCGATTATGCCTTAAGCGATGATAATCGCTGGCATAGAAGCAAATCCCGTCATCGACGAGATTTAGCCCAGCGGAAACAGCTGAGCAGTGAGATCCCTACAGAACTGGTCGTCAGCATTCATGTGAACTGGGGAAAGAGCTCGTCCAATTCAGGCGGTATTGTTCTTCACCAAGCGGAAGGGCGCAGCTTTCTGTTGGCACAATCGATACAGCGTCAATTAAACCATCTGTATACAAAAAGCAATCGCACTTCAGTCGGCAAACCTTTCTATTTGCTCAATACAATTAAAGTTCCTGCCGTCATTGTGGAAACTGGTTTTTTAAGTAATCCCCATGACCGCGAGAAACTATGCAGCCGAGACGGCCAGATGCGAATAGCCGAGGCGATTGTCGATGGAATTGCCGACTACCTGACCACCTTGTAATACAAATCCTTGCCCAGCATTCATGAAAAAAAGGTGTTTCCATGATCACAAAATGGAAACACCTTTTTAGGTATGAATACACCTACCGCCTTTTTGCAACCTTAAACACGACATACATATTCTTGTTAATATTGAACCGGGCTCGGATACCAATCAAATCTCTCTTGTACAAGCTCTTGAACGCCGACGAACTGCACCTGTTTTTGCAGCTCAGGAATAGAGTCTTTCAATGCAGCAGCCGTCCGATCGCCAAAGGTTCCTACATGTCCAATCGTGATACAGTACTTGTTCTGAACCGCTTGCTGAGCAGCAGCCTTAAGCTGTTTCGTAACGTGTTTGACAGTGTGTACATCATCAAGGAAGATCTCATTCGCTAAATTCGGCATTCCTTTCTCGGCAGCAAGCTTACCGGTCACGGAATGATAATTGGTCTTGCTGTCTAAAAAGAAGAGCCCTCGCTCCTTACAAACATCAAGCACAATCGACATGATCCGCTCATCACCTGTTATTTTAGACCCCATATGATTGTTCATTCCGATCGCATACGGAACCTGATCAATCGCATCTTCCAGCTGCTTTCGAACCTCTTCGTCCGTCATCTGGCTCGTTATAACCCCTGGACCCAGTCCTTTCTTGTTCCCACGCTTGGCTTCCATCGGCATATGAATAATTACATCATGCCCAAGCTTATGTGCCCGCTCCGCATCACTTTTGCTCGTTGGGAGAAAAGGCATGACCGCAACCGTAATTTTCACAGGCAGATTCAGCATTTCATCCGTTCCTTTTTGCCCGTTGCCAAAATCATCGATGATCACAGCCAGCTTGTTCGCCGGGGATGTATTTTTTTCTTGTACAGCCGATGGTTCTGCTTCTGCCGTTTCTGCACACAGAGCTCCCAACCATAAAACGAACAGCCCAAAAAGTGCCAATGCAAATTTCGATGTTCTGTTACACATAACAATCCCCTTTCACTGTAGAAACATGTTCTATAGTGTTTGAGAAACAAGCGGTAAATATGTAAGGCAGAAACGCAAAAAGGACGCATCCCACTTAGAGGGATACGTCTTCAGGATGCGGTCGAGAGGACTCGAACCTCCACGGGGGTAAGCCCACACGGACCTGAACCGTGCGCGTCTGCCAATTCCGCCACGACCGCATATTGAGTTGTCACATCAATATTCCTTATTGCAGCGACAAGATATATTCTAACACGCCAGCATTCTTGAGTCAACAACTTTTTTTAATCTTGATTAAAACATGAGAAATAGGATAAAATAAGAACATAGGTTCGTATTTCGAGTGATTTTCTATATAAAGGCGGTGATTATCCATGGCACTCACAGGAATTACAGTAGAGGAAAGGTCTTTGATCAAAAGCTATCTGCTTCTCCTGTTCATACACAAAGTGTTCGAAAGGGATTGCCGGATTATTCAAGAGAGTGGCGTCTTTAAGACTCCCCACTTGTACGTTGAAGTCGTTGGAAATGGAGCGAAACGCGCTGCTATCTTGCTGAAGGAGGTTAAACAGGAGTTCGGCTCCCGAACGATTAAAGTATTTGATATACACCGAAATCACAATGGAATCGAAGCACGCTACGCCTGTCGGGGTTATGTTGGAAGCATGGAAATTCTGTGGCCTTCCTTTCGCGAAGAAATGATGTCCCGTATGCGGGCTTATCTCGGACTCACTCCAACGCACTCCCATCCCCCGCAAGCTGCAGCTGGCCATTAATATGGCTATAGAGACAGCCTTCTTAATATAAAAAAACAAAATGAGAAAAACCGTCTTCTCCCATCAATTTTTCACGGGTCCAAAGACGGTTTTATAAAACTTTCAACTGCACAGACTGATTTAATGAAGGTTGGGCTGAACACGCATTAATCCTTGAGCCAGCGCATGACCTGCACTCGCTGCCGAAGCGACAGCTACCACTTCCATTATCTGCGCCTCTGTAGCACCTTTTGAACGCGCTTCTTCCGTATGATAGAACGTGCATAATTCGTTGTTCGCGAACAGTCCAATGCCAAGGGCTATAAGCTGTTTCGTCATTTCGTCAAGCTCGCCTCCTTGAAAGCAGGCGCCTGTAAAGTGATGATAAGACTCCGCTACCTTCGGCATAGCTTTTTTAAGATGAAGAATCTCATCCTTGTATGTGCTGATTTTGTCGTTCGATAAATCCATCGCGTAAAACACCTCACTGATTCATCAGAATTCCTGCTTAAGGTGTCCTGCTTGTTGTAAATCTATGCTTTCAGCCCAAAGGGCTTGTTCGCGGTTCATCAAAAAGCTGGTAACTGTATTTCCGATCCAGCTTTACTACACGGCGGTTTCGACGGCGGATGAGCACATGCTGCTCATCCCATGCAACGACGATGCCGGTCACATCATTACTTTCAAGATCATCACGCACCACCCGGACTCTCTTCCCGGATAAACGCAGCTGATTCAACTGTTCATCGCTTATCATCTGTTTTATCTCTCCTCTTCCTTAAAGGACCTATTGTTCTCGTATTCCAAAAAGAGACCTAAATGAAAATCATTTAGGTCTCTTCAGTAGTATGGTTTAACATCCAACCAGATGTCCCCAGAAAATTCACTAACGTTGAGCCGGCTCGATGCTATCGTTTTTTTCAAACCAGAAATCGAGCACCGTAGACGACATGACCCGCTTCTCAACATACTCTACCTGCTGTGGTGTAAATTGCTTTCTCCAATCATAAGAGAGCTCTTCACACAGACCCGTAATCGTGAGCAGCTCAGACCAAGCAACGTAACGCTTATACCAGAAAAACTGAGGATGTTCAATCATATAGGGATAAAGATCATCAAACTCCGTATGTTTACAATCCAAAGCACGTTCAAAATGGACCTTCGCCCCACTCAACTTCTCAATCAAAAACGGCTCGGTTACCGGTTCTTTTCCCACTATCGTTGCCTCCTCTCTTTTTCCTACCCTTTTATTATAAGACAAAAAAGCAAACCCGAAAAGACTATTCTCCAAATGTGATCTTCCCGCCTTCAAGTGAGGTGATGCAGACAAGTGATTCGACCTGAACCCCCTGTTCACGAAGCGTTCTTGCTCCTGCCTGAAAACTCTTCTCGATCACGACGCCGAGGCCTGCCAGCTTGGCGCCGGCACGATCGATAATTTTAATCAGCCCCCGCGCTGCATCACCGTTTGCGATGATATCATCTATAAACAGCACATGATCGCTCTCTCCAATATATTGGCGAGACATCATAATATCCGTAACAATCCCCTTCGTAAAAGAAGGCACCCGCTCACATAACGCATCCGGATCGGCCAGCAGTGTTTTTTTCCGCCGGGCAAACACCATCGGGACTCCAAGCTCAAGCGCTGCCGCAAAGGCAACAGAAATACCGGAAGATTCAAGAGTAACAACCCTGGTCACACCCTTGTCCTTAAAACGGTTTGCAAATTCCTTGCCCATCTTCATAATCAATGCTGGATTCACCTGATGTGTCAGCATCGCATCAAGTCTAACAACCTGATCCGATACAACGACGGCTTCTTCAATGATCTGCTGTTTCAACCAATCCATTCAACGACCTCCCGCTACAATTCCTTGTCGTAAAAGTACCATATATGAAATGCTTTCGGCAAGTACTCCCGTCATGGTCCAAGGACATGTTACAGTCATGTCCTGACCTGTCCAGGCATATCTTGTACTATGCAGTATGGAGCGAAAACTCATCAAACAAGGAGGCAGCCAAGTGAAAAGTCGGATTCGTGTCTTCCAGATCGCTTTTACATACATTGGTACGATCGTTGGTGCAGGTTTCGCTACAGGGCGTGAAATCTTACAGTTTTTTACGCAGTATGGACATTGGGCAACCATCACCATATTGTTTTCAACGATGCTTTTTATTTGGCTGGGGACCAAAATGATGACCATCTCCAGAAAAATCAAAGCGAAATCCTATGAGGACTTAAACAAGCATTTATTCGGTGAACGGTTAGGCGGATCGATAAGTCTGGTCATGCTTGTCATCCTGCTAGGAGTAAATTCCATTATGCTCGCAGGTGCCGGCTCTGTTTTCATGGAAAATTTCAATCTGAATTATCAGACAGGATTGATCATCACGATAGTTGGCGCTTTTTTCATTCTGCGCAAAGGAATAAAGTCCATCCTCTATATGAACAGCCTGGTCGTGCCCATGATGCTGATTCTGTCGCTGCTTATCATTTCTCAAACGTTAAACACGCCCGGTGCGACCCGGTTCCTTACCCTGACCACCGATCACAGCCTGCCTTCAGCCTGGATTGCACCGCTATTGTACACAGCCTTCAACCTGGTCATGGCCATGCCTGTCCTGGTCCCCCTTGGCAGTCAAACAGATAGCGCCAGAGCCGTCCGATGGGGGGGTATAATCGGCGGCGCAGGAGTCGGATTTATGCTGATGTCTGCCCATTTTGCCATGTCCGCTCAAATGCCCGGCATTACCCAGTTTGAAATTCCAATGGGGAATATCGCTTACCAGCTCGGATGGTTTGTACAAACCGTCTATGTTATTCTCATTTTTCTGGAAATCTTCAGCACGTTTGTCGCCGATGTTTATGGAATCACGCTGCAAATACAGCAAAGAACTTCCCTTTCACAACAGACCATTGTGATCGGCATAATGGTATTCTGTTACTTTTTCAGCCAGTTTGGATTCAGCTCTCTCTTGTCCGTGCTCTATCCGCTATTTGGGTTAATCTGTTTTTTCTGGGCTTTACGCTTATCTGTCTTCCGTACTTCACCTTCGCGCAGGTAACTTGCGATCCATGTATCATGTTATGCAGCCTTCTGATCTCTGACTCAAATGAAAGCAGCCCATCCAACAGATTCTTTTCTCTGGATGGGCTGCCTGTTTTTAGCGTTTGTCCCCTGTTTACATCTTTATCATCTGAACGGACGGATGAAGCTCGCGCATCATTTTCATTACATGTTCGTGGCAGGTCATCAGGACAATCTGTCTTTCAGAAGACACCTCCGCCAATACCTCAAGTGCATATCCCAGCCGCTGTTTATCGAAATTTACGAAAACATCATCAAAGATCATCGGTATCTTTTCTTTATGCGGCATGAGCTCCGCCAAAGCAAGACGCATCGCCAAGTACAGCTGTTCTTGCGTCCCGCGGCTCAGCCGCGAGCTCTCCATCATGTTTCCGCCCTTCTGCTCGGTCAGCAGCATCTGATCTTTCATCCGCATCAAAACTCTGATATAAGCCCCGCCAGTCAATCGCTTTAGATAACCTGAAGCGAGTTTCAGAACATGAGGCTGCTTCTCTTCCTCGTAATATTTACGGGTCCGGCTGATCAGTTCTGCACCGATTGAACGAACGGCATACTGAACGACAATATCTTTTAATGCCGCCTGCTTCTCCTCAAGCTGCTGAATAGCATCCTCCTGAAGCCCCTTTTGCTCCAGACTCTCCTTCTCCTGCAAAAGACGACCGCGTCGCTCCTGCAGCTCGCCCCGTAATGCTTCTTCAGCAGCTGCTGCTCCTTCTTTTTCCTGACATCGACTTTCAAGCTCAGAAGCATCGCATTGATCCAACACAAACTCCAGCTGCTTTCGCTCCTCCAAGCTCCAGCCGCTGAACATAGCCACTTCCGCATGACGTATACTTCGGCTTAGTTCCTCACGGCGAACAGCAGCAGCACCAAGCCTAAGGAACTCTTCTTCCCGCTTTACACCGCAAACTTGAAGCAGAGCCTGCCTTCGCTCTTTCAGCCTGCTGCTCTCATCATCTGCTTCATCAGCCTCCTTCAACAGCTCGTCAAGCCTGACAGACAGATGCTTCCGTTCGTTTATCGTCTCCTTGTAACTGCTCCACTGATGATACACATTTTCCATAAGCGATGGGTTTTGGGTCTCCTCCATCCCCATTTCTCGTATCAGAAGAAGGCATTCTTCCTCATAGCGAGCGCCTTCATGCGACAGCCTTTCTATTTTCCCTCGAAGCTTTTCCAGCTGCCGGATCAGCTCATTCCCTTGTTCGGCTCCGTTCAATATATCCATCACTGCATCGGGGGACAAGCGTTCCGGCAACTGCCATTCATGAAGCCAATCATCCCACTGCTGTTCCAACTGAAGAAAGCGCATTTCTTCCTGCTGAATCATTTGCTCTATTTGTGCAAGCTCGGAATTTTGCCGGGATACCTGTTCTTCCGCCGCGCTCACTTCCCCCTTCAGCCGCTCTAGCCGCTGCTGCCAGGACTGCCAATCCTCCATCGTTTTCCGCAATTCACGCAGGCGCGCCTCGATCAGAACTGGATCAACAGAAAAGGTCATTTGTCCGGCCCTCTGCCCGCGCCGAGGTGTTGACTCCAGATCCGAAGCAGCATAAGGGTCCTCAACCAGACCGTTGATCAGACGGATAACCTCTTTTCCATCTAGAGCCTCATCGCTGCTTATTCCATCAACATGTGCCTCTTCACCGATCATCGATTGCTCACGTCGGCCGCTCCACCAAATATAAAGGTCACCTCCAAGAAGAAATACGGCAGAAACGGCCGCCGCCTCCACAGCTCTCGTCCACAGCAGCACTCCGGGAAGAATAACGGTCAAGGTCAACATCCCCATCAACAGCTTGCGGTAAACCGGTAATACTTCCTTCTTGCGGCGGGCTCCCTGCAATTGTGATGTACTTGAAGCAGATCGGGTCAATCGTTTCTCTCTCCAGCGTTCAGCTTCCAACTGCAGCTTGTTCCATAGCGTATTCGTTTGCCGTGGATCAGAAGGCTTTATCATGAAAAAGAGCTCGCCGCCCCGCTCACTTTCCTCACGATAATTTCGCTGTGCTTCCCGGTGTGTAGTTTCGGCAGCCGCCAGCGCCCGGACAGCACCTCGATGCTCCAGTGAGAGCGCCTCCATTCGGCGGTCATATCCAGCAAACATGGATCCCATTCGCCGTATTTCTTCCCGACGGGAAACTGACACCTTAAACGATGCCAGGTGATCCGGCGTCCATGATTCATCAATTCCCTTCAAGATGCGATCAAGACGATCATCGAGCAATCGATACTCGGTCATTAGTTCATCTTTTTCGGCTTGGCCTGCTAAGTACAACGATCTTTCAGACCACAACGCTTCTATCCGGGGACCGTGTCTTTCGAACAGCGGTTTTTCAGGCAGCTTGTCTAGGCGCAAAGAAAGAGCTGAATTCTCCTTCTGAATCCGGCTTGTCCTCTGCTTCAACTCCCTCTCTTCTTCGATCATCTTTTCCCAACGTTCAAGCCCGTCGACTGGAAATGACGAACTATCAGGAAGTGTGGACCATTCAAGGTTATCCTCCTTCCGGGCTAACCACAGCGGCCGAATTTCCATCGCCTTGCGGTACAGAGCAAGCTCATGCATACTGCTATTACGACTTGCTTCTCTCGCCGACAGATCATCATCGATCTCGTCCAGATCGGAAATGACCTTATTATACTTCTGAACATAAGTGCGGTTCTCTGCAATGCGCCCACGCAGCTGCTCGATGTCCTGAATCAGCTTTGCGCTCTCCTGAACTCTGCCCCTCGGTTTAAACAGCTTGTCCATTTCCTGATTCAACTTCCGCTCGGCGCGAACGATCGCATTTCCGCCGCTGATGCCCGCATGAAACAAGTATCTGCTCATCTCGTCAGACTGAAGTGTCCGAATCTCCTGCAGTTCACTAAGCGAAATCGCAAACAATTGCCGGAACATGCTCTCTGACACACCGTTCAGCAAATTTCGCTCCATTTCCTGCTGTCCGTATTCCGTGAGGAGCCCATCTAGGTTTTGCATCGATATATGCACACGCTCCATCTTTCCCCGGCTCGTCCTTCCATCCGTTCGATGATGAAAACGCCGAACAATCCATACATTTCGATCTTCATCCATGAGAGACAGCTCGCCCCCATGAACGCCGCCATCTTGCGGCTCTCCGCGCAAAGCAGGCTGTGTTCTGGCAGGAAAACCATACAGCATCGCTCTGATAAAATATAGAACACTGCTCTTTCCCGCTTCATTCGGTCCATATAATACGGTCATCGAGCGGCCCAAATCCAGCTCCATATCGCGTACCGCACCGAATCCCTGAATGTTCACACGTTGTATTTTCAAGCCGAAGCACCTCCCGATTCCTGGTCATCGAGCAGAAGAAGTGCCGTAAGCTCCATCGCTCTCAGCAGCCAGTCACGCTGCTCTTCCCGGGTAAGGCTCTGAAGCAGCTGCCGGATTTCTGCTTGTTCCATCAGCGGCCTTAACGCATGTGCAACCACAGATTCGTTTCCCATATCTCCAGTAAGCTCCCTTTCGGCCAAGCGCAACAGCTCTCCAATAAAGCTGTCTTCCTGAAGCAGCGCATCCAGCTGAATTTCCGCGCCGGACGCCAGCTTAAAGCTCTCTACCCATACGCATCCGCCATAACCGACAGTTTCTGCCTGATCATCGGCTTTTCGGCGAAGATCGCTCAACAGATCCTCCAACATAAATCCATCTTCAAGTTCCCGATGAATCGTCCCTCTGCCAATGATACGTATTCGCACCATGCTAAGCCCGGTTGGGAAAGACTCTGATACATCATTCAACAGACGCTCTACGCTCGTCCGAAATTGTTCCGGATGATGACAGTTATCGATGGAAACGTCCGTATCGAACCAACGTACCGCATCCAGCTCACGGAAATCCATCGTGACTGCCCCTGCTTCATCTACATCGACCAAATAACACCCTTTGGGCCCGGTCTCCCGGATATTTCTCCCCTGGATGTTTCCTGGATAGACAATATAGGGGGACTCTTGCAGTGTTCGACGTGAATGAATATGCCCAAGCGCCCAATAATGGTATCCTGCTGCCATTAAATCTTTTTTCGAACAAGGGGCATACGTCTCATGCTCCCGATTACCGTCCACATTCGCATGAAGCAATCCGATATGAAACAGATCGGACTGTGCCGACCTCTGATTATATTTCAGCGATATATTTTCCTTAACCTTGGACGTCGGATACGACATGCCTGTAAGAACAGCAACCTGTTGACCATCGCTGCGGCGAACAGCGGTCACCGACTCAGGCTCAGCTCCGAATACATGCACGGATGGAGGCAGCGTTACCGCTAGCCTCGGACTGTCCAGCGGATCATGATTGCCATGGATGATATATACAGGGATATGTTCCCGATTCAGATGCTCCAGCGCCTCCAGCAAGCGAAGCTGTGCTCGTAATGACGTGTTCGAACTGTCATAGATATCTCCGCTTATAACGACAAAATCGACCTTCTCATGAACCGCCAGCTGCACCATCCGGTTAAGCGCGGCAAAGGTCGATTGCTGCAAATGCTTGCGCATCGTGTCTGTTAATCCGGACAACCCGGCGAACGGACTGTCCAGATGCAAATCGGCTGCATGAATAAAACGGAAGGGAAGCATGATCGATTCCTCTTTCTTATGTTTGATAGTTCAAATATAATTTCTTCAGTTCATTGACAGACTTTGTGAGCGAATATCGTTTCTTGGCGTTATCCCAAGCAGATCGCGCGAGTTCGTAGCGATACATCGGATCGGAAATCACCTTCTCAAGCGCTTCACTTAGAGCCATATAATCCTCCGAAGGTACAAGCAGTCCGTTAACTCCGTCCTCAATCTGCTCCGCAATCCCTCCAACATCACTGCCGACAAGTGCCAGACAGCTCAGCGCTGCTTCCGCAAAGACGGAACCAAACGCCTCTGCTCGTGAAGGAAGCACAAAAATATCAAAAAACGGCATAAATTCTTCCGGATGCAGTGTATACCCGTAAAATATCGTTTCCTGATATATACCAAGATCCCTGGCCAAATCCTCGAGCTCATGCCGGGATGGTCCGTCACCTATAATATGAAGCACATAATCATAGCCTTTTCGTTTTAGCTCCGCACAAGCTTTAAGCAGAACATCCAGCCCTTTAGCCGGGACGAGGCGGCATACCGTAACCAGCTGTGGAATCTCATTCTCATGCGGCACAGGCTTAAAGCGCTTTTCATCAAATCCGTTCGGAATGATCCTAATGGATTGTGGCGACTCTACGTAAGATGACATATAATCGGCAAAAGATCGCGATACCGTAATCAGCTCCTGACTGATATACTCCAGCTCCCGATACAACGATACGAGAAAACGATGCTCCAGACCATTCTCTTCGATCCTCCCGTTTAAAATGAGCTCCCGCTCATAACTAGAGTGTACCGTTTGGATCAGCGGCGTATCCGGAAATACTGCTTTCATGGCCATTCCGGCAATAGGATGATGCGCATGGATCAGATCGAAAGGCTTCTTCAAACGAAGGCGAATCCACCATATGTAGTCGAGATACGTTTGGATATACTTTTGAACGATCGGGCTTTTCGCGTAAACTTTCCAGTCAAACGTATGAAATATAGGCTCTCCTTCTCCTTTGTTGCGAACCCTTTTCGGCAACCAGAACAGCTCCATGTCCCAGCGTGAAGATTGAAATCGGTCTTGCAAATGCGGAATCATCGAAGAGACGCCCCCCGGCTGTTCAGGAGGGAAAAATAATGCCTGAAGTAATTTCATGAAGATCTCCTTTTTCGTAAAAATCATATATCTATACATACAACAATATATATATTTATGGAATATGTGTTCCTCTATTATTATGACATATGGAACTCTCAACATCCATCCGCTTTCACCGGAGTAAAAGCGCATTAAAAAACCTCCGCTGCCCCATGCAAGGAGGGAACGGAGGTTTGAAAAATCCATATCCATTATGACAAACAATACTTCACAAGCGCCTCATGTACACCGTCATCGTTGTTCGATGCCGTCAGCGCGTCTGCTGCAGCCTTTACTTCAACTGGAGAATTATCCATCGCAATACCCATACCAGCAAATGTAAGCATCGTAATATCGTTATAATAATTACCAATCGCCAGCACTTCTTCCGGCTTCAAGCCGCGTTTGGACGCAAGCTGCTGCAGCGCATTGCCTTTGGAAGCTTGCTTTTGCATCAGGTCGATGAAATACTCGCCGCTGCGTTGTATATTAAAGATCGGTTCCCACTTGCTCCAATCTTCGTAAACAGCTTCCATATCCGCTGCCTCTCCAAAAGCTGTAAATTTAACAACCGGTTCTTTCAGTTCTTCCCATGCCGGCAGGTTGGAAGGCAACATCAAATAGTTCTCATACATAAAACGCACAGGTCCCGCCAGTTCCTCTACGTTATCTACATACATCTCAAACGCCGTGTTAACATCAAAATGTACTCCCTTTTCCCGGCAATAATCCATGTAGGGATTCAGATTATTCTTCTCCATCTCGAACTGATGAATGATTTTCTTGGACTCTACTTCTACCGTAGCTGCCCCATTGTGGCTGATTACGTAACCGGTCAGGCCCATTTTCTCTAAAAAAGGAATCGTATTTTGCGGTCCCCGCCCGGTACACAGCACAATTTCAATTCCTTTTTCTGCGGTCTCCATAATCGTCCTCATCGTCCGCTCCGTCATTACGTGCTCATCGTTTAACAGCGTCCCGTCAACATCCAGCGCTACCAGTTTATAAGTCATGACTCCACCCATCCTTTTGTATATATTCTCTACTTAAGTTTTGTCAGCCAGGGTGCTTTAGCTGTGCTTTCCCAACAACGCCAATTCTTCGTTTGTAAGCTCACGGTATGAGCCGATCGGAAGTGATTCATCCAGTTGAAGCTCTCCCATCCGGACGCGCTTTAAGTAAATGACCTTTTTGCCAACGGATTCAAACATTCGCTTTACCTGATGGAATTTGCCTTCATGAATCGTAAGCGAAATTTTAGACAGCGGTCCGTTTTCCCGTTCTTCAATCGACAACACCGTCAGCTCAGCAGGCAATGTCACATACCCATCATCCAAGGTAACCCCCTGAGAAAAAAGAGCGACGTCCTCATCAGATACCTTTCCGGCTATATGAGCTTCATACGTTTTCGGCACATGCTTGCGCGGAGACAACAGCTCATGAGCAAGCTTGCCGTCATTGGTTAGTAAAAGCAATCCCTCTGTGTCTTTATCCAGCCGTCCAACCGGAAACGGCTCATAGGTCAGATAAGACTTGTCCAGTAGATCCAATACAGTCCGTTCCCTGATGTCTTCGGTTGCCGAAATGACCCCAGGGGGCTTGTGCAGCATTAAGTATACAAATTCCCTGTAATGAATCTGTTCTCCTTCAATCTCTATTGTATCCTGATACGGATTCACATGCATGGCCGGGTCCTTTACAGAAGATCCGTTTACAGTTATGGCTCCCCGCTTCACGATCTTTTTCAGCTCGGCACGAGAACCATAACCCATATTGGAGAGAACCTTATCCAGCCTTAGAGTTGTTCTGCCCTTGGCGCTCATGTTGATATCCACCTCCAGCTTGCCGGGTACTCATTTTTTAATATACCGGACTGCCATTTTCCCCAACCGGCAGAATACCCATCTATACATACTAACACATACCCTTTGGAATCGGTGACAGACTCGTAATGAATTCGGTCTGATGGGATTTCAAGCGTTTCACCTTTCAGGTAGCGAACAGCTTCTCCGTCCTGCGATGACAAACTGACCGATCTCAAAGCCTCGCCAGGTTTCAGCGCTGTAGCGAGTGGATGGCTGGGAATGAATCTTCCAAACTTGATCTGACCCATGTACCAACCTGCACGAACCGTCTTTAGTCCCTCCAGTCGGCCCTTTGGAAGCGGCGACAGATAGATGTAATTTCCGTGGACTACAGGATAGCCTTTAGACAAATCCAAATTCAACTGTTTATGGACAAAATCATAAAAAATCTCAAGATGACTTTGCTCGCTTCCTTTGCGGTCAGACTCAGAACGTTCGCCCGATCGTCTAAAGGTAGTTACCTTCTTCTGCTTCAGCCGATCACCGCTCTTTCGTGATGGTTTTTGTTTTTTCTCTGGTCTCGATGACTGCCATGCCCCTTTGGCTTCCGCTTTCGGCCAATCATGCAAGTCTACCTGTTCATCCAGTTGACCTGCCCGCTTGAGAACAGCTATAAAATGCCCTTCTCCATTGACCCGATGCGGCCATAAACGGCCTGTCCCCCGGGTTTGCTCAATGTATGTTTCAAAGTCAGGGTCACCCGCGCCATCCTGCTGTCTGCTATGCTCCATCACCCACTGCGCTTCTCCTGGCGAGAACCACTCGGAGTCACCAATAGGAACTACTGAAAACTCCGAATGGTCCTTCAGAAAAGCCGCAATAATCCCTTCGTTCTCTTCGGGAGAAAAGGTGCATGTGGAATAGACGAGCCTTCCTCCTTTGCATAGCATTTTGGCAGCCGAAGACAAAATCTCTCTTTGCATGTCCGCATATTTATGAGGTGAGGACGGGTCCCAATGCTTCAGCATATCGGCGTCTTTACGAAACATCCCTTCTCCTGAACATGGAGCATCAATCAGGATTTTTGTAAAAAACTGCGGAAACACCTCGGCAATTCGTTCAGGAGTTTCATTAAGAACCACCGCATTTCTCACACCGCACATCTCCACATTTTTAGCCAATGCTTTGGTTCGATCCGGTGAAAGATCATTGCTGATCAAAAGTCCCGAGCCTGCAAGTTTTGCAGCGATCTGGGTCGATTTACCGCCCGGTGCTGCACATAGATCCAGTACACGATCGCCGGGTACAACGCCCAGCAGCTCAGCCGGGGCCATAGCGCTTGGCTCTTGAATATAATATAACCCAGCGTGATAATACGGGTGCCGACCTGGACGAACGCTTTTCTCCACATAATACCCGGTTTCACACCAGGGGATGGGAGCGAGCGAAAACGGAGAGATCCGGCTAAACTGCTCCTTGCTGATCTTCAACGTGTTGATCCGAATGCCTGCGTGCGGAGCCTGTTGATAGCTTTGTTTAAACTGTTCATATTCATCGCCAAGAAGCGACTTCATTCTGGCCTCAAAAGGCGCTGGGAGTTGTAAAACCATATATCTACCTGCCTTGTCTATTAGAATATAAGAGAGTGAACTCTATTTGTTTCGCTGTGACATTTTATATTGTATAATAAAAAAAGTTAAAAAAGGTATGAACAAAACCATACAATTTGAACGATGGAGGTGAGTAATTGGACCACAAGAAAAAGAAATATACAGGTCTGTTCTTGTTTATCGGTATTTTTCTTGTACTTATCGGCTTGCTTGCATTTCTGAATACTCAAGGAGAGGAAAGCGAGCTGTACGGCGGCATGAAGGTCTCTGAAATGAATCCTTCGACGAAGGCCATTTTGGATGATCCCAATTATCAACAAATCATCCTGCCTGATGAATTAAACAAGAAGATTGAGAACAAAGAAAGCTTCTTTGTTTACTTTTTCTCACCGGATTGTCCTAGCTGTCAGGTGACAACACCAAAGCTGATGCCGCTTGCGGAACAAAGCGAAGCATACCTTCACCAGTTCAACCTGCGTGAATTTCAGGAAGGTTTAAGACAGTACAACATTGAATATACTCCAACCCTTGTCTTCTACGAGAATGGAGTAGAGAAAGAACGCCTCGTTGGCGGCATTACGGAAAATGCCAATGCGGATGGCAATACGGCAGAAGATTTTTCGCAATTTCTCGATAAATATAAAGGAAGTGTATCTCCATGAAGCGAATACATTCCATACTGATCACGGGGCTGATCAGTGCACTGCTGCTAACTGCCTGTTCTGACAAGGATTCTTCATCCTCTCACTCTCACGGTCTCGACTCCGAACAGTATGAAACGACAGCTTCTGTTGATGTCATGCCAGAACTTCTCTCCGTTTACACAGATAACACCCAAGCCTCTTATGCTGCCGTAGGGGAGCTCGAAGAGATTCTTAAGGAGCTCAAATGTTACTGTGGCTGTATGGATAATGAGAAGCTGCATGACTCCTTGCACCGTTGTTTCATAGCTGAAAAGAATGAAGAAGGCGTAAAGTGGACAGATCATGGCGCGCAATGTGGCACCTGCCTGGCAGAACTGCAAGATGCCAAGCGTCTGAAGGACGAGGGCAAGTCCTTGGAGGAGATTCAGGAATTCATCGATAATAAATACAAAGGAACAGCTCCTGAAGTATAATCTTCTCATTAAGGCTTGAAGATCATGCCGAACTTATTATTTACTTTCCTTTATTCTCAACAAACCCGCTGCTATCCATACGCAGCGGGTTTCTCATTATTCTCTTGAATATAGTACGCGCCTATGTACGCCGTGAACCGCGAGGCTGGGATAAGGCAGGACGAATTTCTGTTGACATCTTGGCTACAAGCGCCAACAATTTCGAGTCCAAAATCCGGATCGTGAGATCATAATATGAAAAAGGCTCTGTACTATACGATGCCAATCGGTCGGCATAGATGCCGACCTCGGTAACCAGCTTCGCCATATCGATCCCCAGTTCATCCGGCCGACACGGCTTGAGAAGTGTATAGGCGCTTGTCATCATTTTATAACCACCTCGAACATTTCCGTTCCGAAAATGGTACAGTCCCACAGCTACCTGCAAAAGCCCTTTATAGCGAGGGTCTCGGTCATTAGCAAGCCACAGCTCTTCCAGTACCTCGTGGCATTCAAAATAATCCCGGTCTCGATTGAAATAAACCAGGTAGGCAGCGTAGAGCGGATCATAATTCATTCTCATGACCTTTCTTTTTAGCTGCTGCCAATAAATCCTTAACCTCTTTCTGCAGTTCCTTTACCGCTTCCATGGACTCACTATGTTCTTTCTTCTGCCATATTTCATTAAACCGGGCTTGAAATTCAATCGCCTCATTGACCATATGATAGAAATATAGCTGATGGATCTCGTTGAGCAGCTGTGAAGTAATATTGGAGTTATCCTCAAATTGTTTTTGAGCCTCCAATATATCCTCACGGATACTCGACATTTCATTGTCCAGCGTATTTGCAGCTTCCGCCGCTTTTTTCAGTCGGGCACGGATTTCATCCGGCAGGCTTTCACGATATTTATAGCTTAAAGAATGCTCGATCGTTGCCCAGAAATTCATGGCAAGTGTACGAATCTGGATTTCAGCAAGTACAATTTTCTGACCCAATGCTGTTTGAACCGGATATTCCACAATCATGTGAAAGCTGCGATACCCGCTTTCTTTATAGTTGGTTATATAGTCTTTCTCATAGACGACCTTCAAGTCTTTTCTCTCGCGGATATACTCAGCTACCCGCCGAATGTCCTCCACAAACTGACACATGATACGAATCCCTGCAATATCCTCAATCCCGGTTTCCAATTGATCCATAGGAACATTCAATCGCTTAGCCTTGTCCAGAATGCTGGATATTCGCTTGATCCGTCCGGTTACAAATTCTATTGGTGCATACTCTTCTCGTTTTTTTAACTCAGCGCGCATTGTCTTGAATTTCACTTTCAATTCTTCAACGGCCTGTTCATACGGAAGCAAAAATGTCCCCCAGTCTCTACCGTCCATCGTCATGCCTCCTGTCTTTACCCCTTACCGATGATTTGCTCCTACAGCTTCAGATATGTGTGCATATCCGTCACGTTTCAGCAACGCTCGAAGACCTGCATGCAGCCTTCGATTCACCTCAGGGCCCTCATAAATGAGTGCTGTGTAAATTTCCACCAGGGTTGCTCCGGCGCGAATTTTCTCATATGCGCCTTTAGCAGTAAAGACCCCCCCTGAGCCGATAATCGGCAGGGAGCCTTTGGTTTGCTGATATATCCTTGAAATGATCTCGGTGGACCGCTCACGCAGCGGTTTGCCGCTCAGTCCTCCCGTTTCTTTTGCATTTCCGTGACTTAATCCAGCTCGGGACAATGTCGTATTTGTTGCAATAATGCCGGATACTCCGCTTCCGGATATCGTATCCACCATATACTCAAGTTCCTCGTCGCTAACGTCAGGAGCGATCTTTACGAGAACCGCTTTTTGCGTTCCATGGACCTTTGCCTGCTGTGACATTTCGTTCATGACCGCATCCAGTAATGAAGACAGCTCACTGCCATGCTGAAGGCTTCTTAAATCCGGTGTGTTTGGAGAGCTGATGTTTACAACAAAAAAGTCGCCATAAGGAAACAGCTGCCGAATACACGTCTTATAATCATCATGCGCATCCTCATTCGGCGTTTCCTTGTTTTTTCCAATATTGATCGCCACCGGGATTCGCCGCTCCTTAAGCAGTGATAAACGGCGAGCCATCGCTTCAGCACCTTCATTATTAAATCCCATCCGATTGATAAGCGCCTCATCCGAAGGCAGCCTGAACAATCGAGGAAGCTCGTTACCCGGCTGTCCCTTGGGCGTGACTGTGCCTACTTCCATAAAACCAAAGCCGATGGAAGAAAACCCTCTGACCGCCATCCCGTTTTTATCCAATCCGGCTGCAAGTCCGATCGGTGTGGGAAAGTGCAAGCCGAATAAATCTACGGCAAGATCCGGGGTTTCCTTAACGCCATATACTGTGCGCATAACTGCCTCAGCCCCAGGCAGCAGAGCGGTACGCTCAAGCCCCCCAACGACGAGATGATGAGCTTTTTCCGGGTCCATTTTAAAAAATAAAGGCTTGCCTATATTACGGTACAGCACATCCATTCTTCCTCTCATGGCTTATAATTTCTCTATCATTCAGTTTATCCGTTTCTGAAGTAAAAGGAAAGTTTTCTTGCCACTTTTGGGCATCTGCTTCCCGCCTCATGTTATAGCATTTTTTGGACAAACCTTATACAATGTAAGAAGTAATTCACCATAAACAATGAGAAGAGGGGAATGGAAATGTCAGCTAAGCGCAAACCACCGACACTGCAACAGAAAAAAGAGGAAGTCAACAAAAAAGCCATTCTGTGGATCGGCACAAGCATCACTTTGCTGATCATTCTGATCGTCGTTCTGATCATATTCGCCCAGCCTTAATCAAGCCAATTATATACTTTGTGGGGGTTCGTTTGTCCCTTTGCATGTTTGAGTGTAAAACGCTCATCCGGTATGACCAGGTCATCAGGCAGAACCCCTTCCTCAATACTCACTTGGGTCCCCATGGGCACAAGATCGAACAATTCCTCAACATCCTCCCCATACATGCGAATGCATCCTTCTGATTCATTCCTTCCGATGCTTTCCGTATCCAAAGTGCCGTGAATCGCGTAATTGGAATCCGAAAGCTGCATTCCGCGAGAGCCGTATGTCCCGGTTGCCGACCCGTTCGGGTTCATTACCTTATCGCTAATATGAAACTGGCCCAGCGGCGTTTTATTGTCACGGCCAAGCCCGACCTCATAATTTCGAAGCAGTACCGATCCACTGACAACGCCCAGCCGGTGATTTTTGCGGTCTATAATGACTTCCAAAGGCTCTTTAAAAAAAGCTTCCCCATCCGGAGAGGAGCCGAGGTTTCCTGGCAGCTTTTTATCCGGGTTACCGCCACCTGTTAAAATCGGAAATAACATGTTCATCGTTTCTGTTTTCCCGGAAAGCCAGTTATTCGGAAACGGTCTTGTTAGATCATCCAAACTTTCAGGGGCTTTGCCGTTTTGCTCCTGATAACGCTGAATCGCTTCCTTTAATACAGCATGCTGGACCTGTATGTCTGCCCAACGCTGCGCATCGCCCTTTAGCGCCGTACTCTTCGCCGGCTTGCAACCGCCGCATTCGGCCTGAACAGCCTCGAAAGGCTCGATGCCGATCACACCGTTTGCATCCTTATAAATGCCGTACAGGATCGGCATGTTCTCAGACCATATCTCCCACTTTCCTGCCCGCTTCATCCCAAGAGCCACTGTCCACGAAGGCAAACGATCCGATTCGGTCATCAGGTGCGGAAGTATGCTGGACCATCTCTTGTCGCGCTTACCAACAGCAGTGAATAGAGGGCCACGATACTCCTCATTTGTTGCCGCGGCTATAGTCAGCTGACTTTCCTCCGGACCATTCGGCCTGCTCTTGGCGAAACTTGACCCCGGCCCTCCCGGAGCGTCCACCGAAGGAATCATAGCCAGAAGCAGCAGTACAGCTGCCAAAAGCATATGCCGGACTCTTTTTCTCCTCTTATCCTTTTCTTTCTCAAGTTGTAAAAGCCGCGACTCATAATTTTTCCATATATCTGAAGGAACTTTACTCAGTTCAAACGCCTCATACACTTCTTCAGCACGGTTATAGCAATAATTGGCCTTTCCCTGCTCCCCGTTAGACTCGTAATCCTTCCCTAGCAAATACCAGGCCATTTTATTATCGGGATGCGTCTCTACATAGCGTTTGAGATACAGTGAATTGTTCAACATGAGAACCTCCGTCAGAACCTATTTCTCGAAGAAACGTTGGGTGCTTCTTCTTGTATATTCTGTTTATCGGCACAAAGGCCTCCATTCTGTATTCCCTACGCTAGGCTGCGAATATAATATCCGTCTACAAACATTTTCAGCAAAAAACAGGCGCCTTTGCATAAGTACGAGCAAAGACGCCTAAGTCAATTCCTATAATGAAACCTGCGAAATTCGCTCGCAGAATATGATTACTCTTCGTTAAAAGGCTCGTCCGCAATCCGAATGGAATCCGTAGGACATCCGTCACACGCATCTTCCAAATCTTCGTACAAGTCCTCAGGAATTTCCGTTATTCCCCGATTGTTATCACCTTCATAAATAACTTCCGCAAGACCTTCGTCATCATAATCATAAATATCGGGTGCTGTAGCGCCACAAGCGCCGCAAGCAATACATGTATCTTTATCTACCCATGTAAACTTCGCCATTGTTCCTCTGCCTCCTGTATGTCTAAAGCATAACTAAAGGTGCATAGTTTGTATGCACCACTCTCATATTAATACAATTTTTTTTGCAACACAAATGATATTCATTACATTTCTTTATTCAGAAATTTATTCCTGTTCCGGTTTACGGTTTGTATTACGAATAAAATCCATCTGCAATGAAGTTCCTCTAACCTTATGATTACGGATCAACGCTGAAGGATCATCCCCAAGCATTCCTGCTGTAAGCACCGCACTTTCCCCGAATTTGTTACGCAGCTCATCCATCACTCTCGTTAATGATTCCTTCTTTGGTTGCTTCTCATAGTCAAATAGATCCAGCTGAATAGCCGACTCTTCACGCGAGACGAGCTGTTGCAGCGTAACACCAAGCAGCCGAAGCGGTCTTTCTTCCACCCAATGCTTATCGTACAATAAACAGGCTTCCCGATATATATCCTCTGTATTCTCCGTTGGCGTGACAAGCTGACGAGAGCGTGTCGTCGTCTTCATATCAGGCGTACGCAGCGTGATTTGAATCCCTCCTGCCAACAATTTCTGCTTTCTTAGACGCCTTGCCACCTGATCGCTCAGATTAAGCAGCACACGCTTGACATCTTCTCGGGAAGTAATATCTGCCGGCAGTGTAGTCGCATGGCCAATGGATTTGCTCGGCTCTCGCTCAGCATTAACCGGGGAATGGTCCAAACCGTTTGCCGCTTGCTTCATCCATTTTCCCATCACTCCAAAAGCTTCGGTTAACATCTCCTCATCCGCTGCCGCCAACTGACCGATCGTTACGATGTTCAGCTTTTTGAGCTTGTCCGCCGTTTTCGAGCCAATACCGAACAATTCAGCACAGGGCCGGTTCCATAGCAGCTTCGGAACGTCCCGAATGCGGAGCACGGAAATGCCATTTGGCTTCTTCATATCAGACGCCATTTTGGCCAGCAGCTTATTTGGAGCAATTCCGATCGAGCACGGCAGTGACAGCTCCTCCCGAATGCGCGTTTGAATCTCCTCTGCGATCTGGGTCGGCGTCCCGAATTGCTTGGAGCCTGTAATATCGAGATAACATTCATCAATAGAAGTCGCTTCAAGCAAAGGCGTGTAAGCATAAGCGATGTTCATGAAGGCATTGGAATATTTACGATATAAATGAAAATCCGGCTGGATCAAAATCAGATCAGAATAGATCTTCAGCGCCTGACGCACATTCATCCCCGTCCGAATCCCTTTCCTGCGCGCTGCATAAGAACAAGTAACAATAACACCTTTACGAAGCTCCGCGCTGCCGGCAACAGCAGTCGGTTTACCGCGATACCGCTCCGGCTCCTCCGCCTCATGTACCGAGCAGTAAAAAGCGTTCATATCCACATGAAGAATTACACGTCCTCTTGCCGGATAATAATCGTTTATGTTTCCCACGGGTACATACCTTCTTCTTAAGTATTCTTTTGCATTAAGCATATGTCCCCTTGCAGCAGGGGTCAAGAAATAGGCACTCTTCTAAAATTTCAATTCTTTGTCACTTTGCCGTAAAGAAATGCTATAATGACAACATTATATCACTTCTACGGTCCATCCCGGACTTGCAAAAAAAGGAGGACATCATGTCTAAGTCAATTTTCATCTTTGATACGACGCTTCGCGACGGTACACAAGGCGAAGGAATCAGCTTGTCGGCGGACGACAAAATCAAAATCGCCAAAAAGCTGGATGCTCTTGGTGTCCATTATATTGAAGGCGGCATCCCGGGAAGCAACAGCAAGGATATCGAATTTTTCAAAAGAGTACAGCAGCTCGGCCTGACGTCTAAAGTTACAGCTTTTGGCAGTACACGTCGTAAAGAATCTATCGCACATCAGGATGCGAACCTGCACCGGATTCTGGAATCTGGTGTGAAAGCGGCCACACTTGTCGGAAAATCATGGGACTTCCATGTTCACACCGCTCTTCAAACTTCTCTTGAAGAAAATCTGGCCATGATTTATGATTCCATAGCTTATTTGAAACAACAGGGCCTTGAAGTGATTTTCGATGCCGAACATTTCTTCGACGGATTCAAGAATAATCCGGAGTACACCGTTTCTGTCTTGTCGAAGGCCCTTGAAGCTGGAGCCGACTGGCTCGTCATGTGTGATACCAATGGAGGCACTCTCCCGCATGAAGTGCATCAAATTGTATCTTCATTGAACAGTTCCCTTCCAGAAGCTCCGCTCGGTGTTCACACCCATAACGACTGCGAGCTGGCCGTTGCCAATACACTAAGTGCTGTTCAAGCCGGTGTAAGGCATGTTCAGGGAACGATGAACGGATACGGGGAGCGATGCGGCAATGCCAATTTATGCTCTATTATCCCGAATCTTCAGCTGAAGCTCGGCTATGATTGCATTGGCGAAGCGAATCTGAGCCAGCTGACAAGCACCGCACGCTATGTGAGCGAAATCGCCAACGTCAATATGCCTGTGAACCAGCCTTACGTTGGTAACGCAGCTTTCGCCCATAAAGGCGGCATTCACGTTTCTGCCATATTGCGCGACTCCAGAACGTACGAGCATATCGAGCCTGAGAAGGTCGGCAACAAACAGCGGATACTCGTCTCCGAACTTGCCGGGCAAAGCAACATCGTATCCAAGGCGCAGGATATGGGAGTTGATTTCGATCCAACCAGCGAGCAGTCCAAGCATGTCATTAGTAAAATCAAGGAACTGGAGCATCAAGGTTATCAATTTGAAGGAGCAGATGCTTCACTGGAACTGCTTCTTCGGGAAGCAAGCGGCGAGCTGCAAGAGCTGTTTACCTTTGAGTCCTTCAAAATGCTTGTCGAGAAAACAGCAGGGCGTCCTGTTATGTCCGAAGCATTTGTAAAGATTAAAGTGGCTGGACAAAGCATTTATACAGCTGCGGAAGGAAACGGGCCCGTCAATGCACTCGATAATGCACTGCGGAAAGCACTGCAGCAATATTTCCCTACCTTGAAAGAAATGCATCTATCGGACTACAAAGTACGTGTCATGGACGATAATGACGCTACGGCAGCCAGAGTCCGGGTGCTGATTGAATCCAAAAATATTGAAAACTCATGGAATACGGTCGGCGTATCAGGTAATGTGATTGAAGCTAGCTGGGAAGCACTTGTCGACAGTATGCGATATGCACTGCTGGGCCAGATGACACCGGCACAGACCGAAATCGAATCCTTGCCACGGCAGGGTATTATAAATCACTAAGAGTACCCCTTTTGTTCATAAAAACGATACAAAAAGAGCACGCTCCCTTCTCTAGTTCGAAGAACGTGCTCTTTCATGTTTGCAGAAACGAAACGACACCCTTTGTAAAAGGACGCCCCCCCAGATTACCATTGTATTAAGAACGAATAAGCTTTTTAATCTTCTGTTCGAGATCTTCCGGTTCCGGCGCTCCCAAAATAACTTCTGTAATGACACCTCTGCGGTCAATCAAAACGTTGGTCGGAAACACTTTTCCTTTATAAACATCCTCAAACACCTTGCCCTCCTTATCCAACATAATCGGATAAGTCAGGTTAAAATCCTTAACAAACTGACGGGCTTTTTTCTCATTGTCATATTTCGTAACGTTAATCCCGTAAATGTCCAGATCCTCTGCATAGGCAGCGGCCAGTTTCGACAGCTCCGGCGCTTCTTCTTTGCACGGTTCGCACCAGGAAGCCCAGAAGTTAATGAGGAGCGCTTTATCCCGAGGCCCCTCACCAGTATATGTCTTGCCATCCAATCCTTCGAGCGAAAATGCGGGTGCAAGCATACCTGCCTTAGCTCCGGTTTCAGTAGGCAATGGCTTCTCATCCATAAATACAGACACGATCTTGTCCCCTGCCTGATTGTATACCACCAAGATCCCCACCAGAACAATCATTACCAAAATGGTCAAGTTACGTTTCATGGATCGTTTCCTTTACTGATAGACTTTTTATAGTCCCTATTGTACCCTGAATACCATAACTTTCAAACCAGCTATAAGATGAAATATGATACTTTTCATAATAAAGGAGAATACCATGAACGGCCGAAATGATAATGATTTCCCTATACAAATAACCTCCGAGGTGCTGCACAAGATCCGTGAGCAAACCTTTTCCTGCCTTCCCGAAGAGGCTTGTGGCGTATTTCTAGGGAATCTGTCAGAAAGAGGTTTGCGGCTTGATGACTATATTGCCATTCCCAACACCGCCACCGATCCAAAGCTTTATTTCTCGCTGGACCCGGTGGTCTGGACCGCTCTTCTGTTTAATGAACCCCGCATATGCGGCTTGTATCACAGTCATCCCACCAGCCCTCCACTTCCTTCCATTGAAGACTTGAAGCAGCTGCAATCATTCGGCGGACTGTTAAAAGTATATTTTATCGGCTCACCACAACTCTCTTCTCCCGGTGATTATCAGCTCCGCGCTTATCAGATCATACCCGATCAGCGCAGAGCACCCGAACGAAATGGACAGCAGTGGACATTAAGCCAGAAAGACTATGTCATTTTGCGTTCTGTATAAATGTACACATCATTGTAATAGAAAGCATAACGTTTGACTGTACGGTTAGCGATCATGTATCATATTTCTATTAGAAGTTAATATCATAATCATACAGGCCTGCGAGGTGATAAAACGTGGGAAGTTTGAGTGCACCGAAGCTGTATCGTATCGGTGAATTGGCAAAGGCGGCAGGGATCAGCGAAAGAACCATCGACTATTATACGAAGCTGGGTCTGATCTCCCCTGAGGAACGAACTTTGAAAAATTACCGTCTATACAGTTCTGAAACTTTAAACACGTTGGAACGTATTAATCAACTTAAACAAGAGAAATATACCCTGGAAGAGATTAAAAATACGCTAGAGCGCTGGAAATCAATTGCCCAAGATGCTGTAGTTACGGATAAATTAACCAAGCTGGAGCTCCATATCCAGCAGCTGGAACGAGATGTCAAGGAACTTAAGCCTCTTCTGAAAGACCTGAAGCCCAATCAGGCACGTGCGGCTTTAACTAATATTCTTCCAAAGGGAGCGGCTTGTATCGAGTCGCTGCAAATATTGCTCAATCAATTTACTCCTATGTAATCCTAATACTAACTAACGGAGGTATGATGAATGTTTTATTTTGACCCTATGCTAATTCTTATTATCATTGCATTTATCCTCACCCTGGTGGCACAGTTCCGGGTAAAAGGAACGTTTAATAAATGGGCCCAGGTAGAGAATTCAAGCGGAATGACCGGCTACGATGCAGCTCGCCATATGCTGGACAGCAACGGCCTGCATGATGTACCGATCGAGCCCGTACGGGGCGCTTTGACAGACCACTATGATCCGATTCAGCGTGTTGTCAGATTGTCCGAACCCGTTTACTACGAGCGTTCAATTGCCGCTGTCTCTGTTGCCTGTCACGAAGTTGGCCACGCCATACAGCATAAAGTGAAATACCCAATGCTCGTTGCCCGTCATAAAATGTTCCCAGTCGTCAACTTTGCATCCGGGATCGCCCCATTTTTGCTCCTTGCCGGATTCTTTTTCCAGGCAGTTAATCTGATTGGTCTTGGTATTATTTTCTTCTCGGCGGCTGTTGCATTTCAGCTGGTTACACTGCCGGTCGAATACAATGCCAGCAACCGGGCTCGTGACATTATGGTTTCTGAAGGATATATTTCAAACGAAGAAGAACGCGGTGTATCCAAAGTATTAAACGCCGCTGCCTTAACTTATGTAGCCGCTGCTCTTCTCTCCTTGCTGGAGTTGATTCGTTATATTTTAATCTTTGTCAATAACCGCGAATAACCCCGCGACTATTATCGCAAAAAAACAAGCAGACCACTGGAAGATTGATTGATTCTTCTCAAGTGGCCTGCTTTTTTTCTTTATAAGATTAACTAAGTGCGGGATAAAGGCGGGGCACTGTCCATCACTTTGGATGGCTCGGCTTCCGGCTCCAGACCGAAATATTCCAGCAAAAACCTTCGAAATGCCTGAGCTACAGGTGGAAGCTTATCATCCGCCCGATGAATCAGCCCGATTGAGCGAGTTACTTTTGGTTCCGTAACACTTACTCTTGCCGGCTGAAGCGGGTTCGTCTGGAACAGCGCCATTTCCGGCAGCAGGCTTACTCCCATACCCGCAGCAACCAGGCCCCGGATCGTATCTGTTTCCTCCCCTTCAAAGGCTATTTTCGGTGTGAAACCTGCCTCCAGACAAGCATGCCATACAATCGGGCGAAGAGAATAACCCTTGCTGAAGAGTATGAAGTGCTCATCTTTTAGCTGCTCCAGCTTGATGCCCTTCTCACCCGCAAGCGGATGATTAGGAGGCAAGACAGCGAACAATTCCTCAGTCAGTACTACATTTCCTTCCACGTGATCATGACGCTCAGGAAACGGGGATACAAATGCCAGATCGACTTCCGCAGAAATCACATCCCGAATGAGCGTTGGAAACATCCCCTGCTTGAAACGGAATCTTACATTCGGATAGCTTTTACGGAATTCCGCCACGACCGACGGTATCAGATGAATGCCGAGACTGTGAGGAAAGCCGATACGGATTTCTCCCTGCTCCGGGTCCAAAAACTCATGAATTTCCGTTACTGCACGCTCAAGGTCTTTCATAATCTCTTCAACCCGCTTACAGAACAACTGTCCAACAGGCGTCAGCTGCAAATTACGTCCCTTTTGCATAAACAGATTGACGCCGAGCTCTTCCTCCAACTGATGAATCTGCCGACTAACCGCAGACTGGGCCACGTGAAGCTCTTCTGCCGCTTGGGTAACGTGTTCCTTCTGCGCAACCTTTACGAAGTATTGCAACTGTCTTAATTCCACGCGATGATCGCTCCATTCTGAAATCCCATGCTACTTTTTTTTAGAACAAAACATTAACCGTTCCTTGAACGATTTTACACTCGGCGCTGCTTTACGAGACGAATAAGCAGGCCGTAAATAAAGAAACCAGCAACCATTCCGCTTATATGTGCCATCCAGCCGATCCCAGGGGCAAACGAGAACAGAATCCCCAATACTAGCAAAGTATAAAGAATCTTTCTAGAAGCTTCGTCCATCTTATTCTGCTGGAACAAGGCGATATACAGAAAAGCTCCGTACACTCCGTAAATCGCACCTGAAGCCCCTACAAGCAGCGTATATTCCCCAACTCGATCATAATGGGCAACACTGACGATATTTGCTATAACCCCGCTGGAGAGATACAGCAGTGCGTATTTAAACGATCCAAGTATTCGTTCCAACGGCGGTGCGATCACCAATAAACCAAAGCTGTTAAAGAACAAGTGATCAAACCCGCTATGCAAAAAAATTGCTGCGAAATACCGCCACCATTCTTCACGAAAAGGTTCCCTATTTGTCACCGCGCCATACTCCAGCAATGTTCCAAAGTTGGTGGACCCGCCGTTAAATGTCAGAACAAAGAACATAGCAAGATTCACAATTAACAGCAAAGAAGTGAAAGGGTAATAACGCAAATAACTTTTCCAGTTTTCATATCGAATAAATATCATGGCATTCTCCTATCCCAACCGGATACAGGTCATCCTTAGGTGGACATTCCCTTTTTAAAAAGATTATAATGTACCATGAACCCGATCACCAAACTTTGATATTCAAGGAGGAGATTTTTCATGGCTCAAGAACGTACAGGTGTCGCTACATTTAAAGGCAACCCTATCACCCTTATCGGTCCAAAGCTTCAGCCAGGCGATTCAGCCCCTGATTTCACCGTTAGCAAAAACCTGCTGGAAGAGGTTACTCTTAAGGATTTTGCGGGGAAAATCAAGCTGATCAGCGTAGTGCCTTCCCTCGATACCGGCGTATGCGATGCTCAGACTCGCCGTTTTAACGAGGAAGCAGCTGCACTGGGTGACGATGTAGTGATCCTGACTATAAGTGCAGACCTTCCATTCGCGCAGGCACGCTGGTGTGGAGCAGCCGGAGTAGACCGGGTCATCACATTGTCTGACTATAAATCCCGCTCCTTCGGGCAAGCCTACGGCGTTCTGATTAAAGAATTCCAGCTCGACATGCGGGCGATTTTCGTTGTAGATCAGAACGACAAAATTACTTACGTCGAGTATCTCGGCGAAATGTCCGAGCACCCGAACTATGAAGCAGCCGTAGAGGCCGTTAAATCACTGCGATAATAATTATTTACGACAACAGCAGGCTATAGTTATAAAGCGGGAGAGCAGCTCTCCCGCTTTTTCGTGTTTAACTATCGATTTTATACTTGCCGATCTTTTTCTCCAAGGCTGAAAATAAATTTAAAATAACACGATAGTTAGCTCCAAGATCACCTAAAGAGCCACGAGAGGCTGAATAAATATCGATAGCAGATCGTACTGGACTTATTCCAAGCACGGATACTGTGATATCCAATGTACGCCCGAGGGAGGTTTTCTTCTCCAAAGTAATTTCTCCGACTGAAGGGACCTCATGCAGCACTTTATACCCTGGTATTTTTTTGAGCGTTGAAGATACTTCTTCAAGACATTTCTCTTTAGAGAGGTTGTAGTAACGTGTTTTCAGTTTGGGGTCTTTAGCACGGTCGCTTGTGCCGTCATAACTTCGCACGATACCCGTTAGAACTCGTTTTAATGACAAAGACCGTTCCTCCTTTTTCTCAATGACCGTTCCCTTTTCACTATCTAGTTTATCAATTGTTTATGCTTTCAGCAAACCTTTATTGTAATTGTGAACATGCTCACAACAATCAGAAAAAAACCAGCATTGGCGTCCTTTTTAAAAGACAAAATCAGCTCCTGAAAGTAGTATACGCCAAGTGAACAATATAGATTAATTATTCTTATTTGTTTATAAAAAAACGCCCATCTTTCAAAATCGAAAGAAGGACGCTTTAATGATCAGCTAAAGAAAAACCCGCCTATGCCGTTTCGGTAACATTGTCTTCGAACCTGCGTAAAACAGGTGGGTGATCTCAGTAATCGTATATGAATTCCCCTTAGACAAGCAGGGCATTTCAGCCACGAAACAATGTTGATCTCCCGAGACATCGTCATTGGTTCAAAACAACGGAGTACCGTTACGCACATCGCAGGATGTAATTTAATTATAGGGGCTTTTTGCTAAAATGTAAACCTGTCATTTCTGTTATTTCGACTATTTATCGTCAGATTTAACATGTTCCATCTCTTCTAGCATAGCTTGTTCTGCAGACTCTTCTTCTTCAATCTGTTTCATCCGCTCTGCCTGCTCCTGCATTTTTAGAAAAGTAGCGTAGAAGTTAAAGAATGCGAGCAAAGCCATCAAAGAAAACAGGAAAATGATAAATAGCGCAGGCATTTTCATACCGATAAATACTAAGACAGCGCTTCCTGCCAATGTTGAGAAAACACGAAACGGACGAATCAACGTAAGCAGCACCGCATTTTTCAACAAATGACGGGTTTTCATTTCATAATGAACCGTCATTGAGAAGAAATTGAACATCGAGACGAACAATACTAAAAGAAGAACTAGCATCACCATTCCAACAATCTGGAAGTTCTTAAACTGTGTCATGTAAACGGTGTAGTCAATGTACATGATAACGAACAGCAAGGTGTACACGATACCACCGAGCATCGACTGCTTATAGTTTTCCTTGTAACCTCTGAAAAAAGTTTTAAAAATCGGAATATCTGGATCTCCCATGACCCACTTTCTGACAACCGTAAACATTGCAGAAGTAGCTGGAAACACCAGAAACGGGGTTAGAATTGCCAAAACCCAGTTTAACAGTATTTGCTCATTGTGCGCTTCCGGGATCTGAATAAACATCAAGAACTTTGTGAAAAGCACAAATAAAAAAGGGGAAGTACACAGAACCCACAATATATTAGTGAACGCGATGCGGGTTATCCACTCGGTAACTTTATATAAGCCACCCATGGCTCCTTTCATTTCCAAAACGTTTCCTCCTCACTAAATCTCATGCATGTATTTAATAATATACCTTATTTCACATGCACATGACCAGAGCCTAATTTATAGCTGATTAGGTTCGTGTCCAATCCATCTTAACGATTTCCCCATAATATATGGACGTAATCATTAATAACCAACCTATGGTAAAGGAGTTGAATGCACATGTCTTTTTGCTCTGGCTTCGGATTTGGTTCTACTATAGGAATCGTTCTGGTCCTCTTTATCTTGCTGGTTATAATCCTGCGTGCTTTTATCTAAATTAATCATTAAGCCTGAAGTCCTGCAATAATATCAAGCGTAAGTTCACTCAGTCTATGACGAACCATGCTTAGGCTTGAACAATGCATCCAAGATTCACAATAACGTTTTCGAACTTGTACTTTCTTGGATAATCAAAAAGACGGAGCTGCCGCTATAGAGCGGGCTCCGTCTTCCTCTATTGTCTGAAATTGTTAATACCGAATCTAGCCTCTGTAAGAGCTATCACCGCTCCGGTTCGGACGGCGGTCTCCATTGTTCGTCCGCGGCTTGCGATCTCCGCTATAGTTGCGGTCACGACTGCCACCACCGTTATCACGGCCGTAGCCGCCTTTGGAGTAGCCTCCGCGTCCGCCGCTGTTGTTACGGTCACGATTGTAGCCACCGTAATTGCTGCGACCATAGCCGCTAGGCTTGCGGCCGCTGCGGAGATCTGGCTTCCGGCGCTTCACACGAATCGGATCTTCTGGTGTAAGCTGGATTTCAGCTTCTTTTTTGTTGTCGCCAGTCAACAGTTTCATCGCTGCAGCCAGCAATTGTACAGAATCATACTGCTCCAAAAGCTGAATAGCCAAGCCTTTGTATTCGTTCAGCTCGCCATTCTCGATAATCTCAATCACTTGCTCGGCAATCACACGCTGTTTCCCTTCAATCGCTTCCGCCATCGTTGGAAGCGGCTTGCGTGGAATGCGGTGACGGGTCACCCGTTCGATGAAATGAAGATGATCCATTTCCCGCGGAGTGACGAAAGACCATGCAGTACCTTGTTTACCGGCACGGCCCGTACGACCGATACGGTGTACATAGCTCTCAGGGTCCTGTGGAAGGTCAAAGTTCACAACATGCGATACCCCCGATACGTCAAGGCCACGGGCTGCTACGTCAGTGGCTACCAGAACGTCAATGCTTCCGTCACGGAATTTACGCATGACGGTATCACGCTGATGCTGAGACAGGTCGCCATGCAATCCGTCTGCAGAGTAACCTCGTTTTTGAAGCGCTTCTGCCAGCTCGTCTACCCGGCGCTTGGTACGTCCAAAAACAATCGCCAAATCGGGAGATTCGATATCAATCAAACGGCTCAGCGCTTCGAATTTCTGACGTTCAGGCACTTCGATATAAGCTTGATCGATCAATGGGGCACTAACGTGTTTAGGAATTACGGATACGTGCTCTGGGTCTTTCAAAAACTGTTGTGCAAGCTTTTGAATATTAGGGGGCATTGTTGCCGAGAAAAGCATGGTTTGACGTTCTTCAGGGACAAGCTTGAGAATGGTCTGAATGTCCTCCATAAAGCCCATATCCAGCATTTCATCCGCTTCATCCAAAACAACGGTCTGAACATCGTCGAGACGAATCGTTTTTCTGTTGATGTGGTCAAGTAAACGTCCTGGTGTTCCGATAATAATCTGAGGCTTCTTTTTAAGAGCGCGAATTTGGCGTCCGATGTCTTGTCCGCCGTAAATTGGGAGGGAACGGATTCCTTTAAAACGGGATAATTTACCGATCTCTTCAGCTACTTGAATTGCCAATTCCCGGGTTGGTGTCATCACGAGTGCTACAATACGATCTTCATTCTTGTTAATTTTGCTAATGAGCGGAAGACCGAATGCTGCGGTTTTACCTGTACCCGTCTGTGCTTGTCCAATCATATCTTTTCCGGTAAGCGCAATCGGAATGGATTGGGACTGAATCGGAGTGGCTTCCTCAAAGCCGAGCTCTGTTATTGCCTGAAGCACTTGTGGCTCCAGGCCAAATTCTGTAAATGTTTTCAATAGGTTCAAACTCCTTCTATCTAGTGGACATCCCACTTTCTTCTCTGTATTCTTAAGTAGCAGAAACGTTATAGGCCTTGTTTTTTGGTCCGCACGCTTTTCTGCAAGAGATGGACCGTTCTTTATAATGCCGCCAGTCCAAAGGTCAGCTATCTGTATAGTCATCCTGTTAAGCATGTTTTTAAACATACAAAGTTATCATTGTAACGAACTACTCAAGAATATCCAACACATTATATCACAAAACAATTCTGGAATACCAGCAAGCTACTTTAACTCATACTACTTCAAGAGGTGAAATTTTTGATTAAATATTTATGGAGCTATCTTGCCATAATATTGGGTGGAATCGTTATCGCATGCGGTTTTAACCTGTTTATCATCCCCCACCATCTTCTCAGCGGCGGTGTTTCCGGGGTGGCCATACTTATCAGTTATTTTTCTCCATTTAATATCAGTATCATGTATTTTGTGTTAAATATTCCGATTTTGATTGCCGGCTGGATTAAGCTTGGCAAACGATTCGTTTGGCTCAGCATATTGTCTGTACTTGTAGTTACTCTCTTATTAGAGATCATACCCGTTCAAGCCGTAGCACCCGATATGCTTCTCTCTGCCGTGTTTGGCGGCGTTCTGGTCGGGCTTGGCGGCGGATTATCTTTTCGGGTCGGAGGTTCAACAGGCGGCTTCGATATCATTGGCTCCCTTGTAACACGACATCGGGATTTTCCGGTCGGCAATGTGCTTGTCGGGATGAATACATTGGTTATCCTGGCTGTAGCTTACCTGGAACAAGACTGGAATATCGCTCTAGCTTCCATGCTGTCCATGTATTTAACAGGAAAAGTAATTGACCTTGTTCATATCAGCCATATTAAAGTAACGCTGTTTATTGTAACCGACAAAACAGAGGATCTGCTGGAAAAATTGCTGAAGCGTCCGCGCGGCGTCACCAAAATTAGAACCGAGGGAGCTTTTACCCATAAAGAAAAGGATATGCTGATGACGGTAACGACTAAATATGAGCTTGCCGAGTTAAAGGCAATCATTACGGAGACAGATCCTGAAGCGTTTGTTAATGTGGTGGAGACGATCGCGGTAATGGGGCAATTCCGCAGAAGTTAATTTCATCTATTTTTATAAAAAAAGTTTGTGGTATAATATTGTTGCGCAGTTCTTACAATAGCAAGAGATATTTTCAATCAGCTCAAACCAAGTTTTTCCGTTTTACTAAAAGACGTCCTGCCTAACCTAAATCCAAGGAAGGAAAGGGTGATTTTGATGGAAATGGAAACTGTAAAACTGTCAGAAATCGTCATGAAATGGTTTCCGGACATGATGCCTTTCTTTAGACAGAACGAGCTGAACTCCATCATCGTTCTAAGGGATGGGCTCAATATTCTGGAAGAGGACGACGCATTGCAGATCATACAATGTAGTATTTATGAATATCAAAACCAAACTTACCTTCACTGATTTTTGTGGTTAAAGATCACATGATTTTAAGAGCGGTGCCGTTACTTCCCGATCATCTTCGCGGAGTAACGGCATTGTTTGTTGTTATATCCATCAAACTGTGACTCTCCTGACAAAATTCTCGTTTAACTGACTCCCATTTCGTTTAAGAACACTACGTACCGGTATACCATTTTACATTTAAAGTTCCTCGGTAATATGAACCAGCATTGTAACAAAGCTGTTCTTTTTATTGACAAGTGTTCCTTTATAATCATGTAGTGAATGCAGACAAGGGAGAGAAGCCATTATGAACATCATCTTAGCTTTATTAATTTGGGCTGCAGGAGGCATGGGAATAACCGTTCAGCCAGACGGGCAATCAACCAGCCTGCTTGAGACAACTGTAAATTCTGCACTTGCCCAGCACCAGACTAACGAAGGCACCGGCTCCAAACAAAAAGCTGTGAAAACCGACCCGCAGAAGGATGCACCTAAAGTAAAGGGCATCTATGTGACCGCCTACAGCGCAGGGGGCTCACGTATGGATCAGCTCGTGGATCTGGTGAATAAGACCGAACTGAATGCCATGGTTATCGACATTAAAGATGATGAGGGATACATAACGTATGAGACGGATAATCCCAAGCTTCAAAAACTCGGGAAATCGCAGCCTTTTATTAAGGATATCGACAAGCTAATGCAGCGGTTGGAAAAACACGACATTTATCCGATCGCCAGAGTCGTCGTCTTTAAAGATACGATCCTCGCTAACAAAAATCCCGAGCTTTCTTTCCGTAAAAGCGATGGCACCGTATGGAAAAACGGCAGAGGCGAAAGCTTTGTGAACCCATACAGCAAAGAAGTGTGGGACTACAATATCGAAATCGCCAAAGAAGCGGCCAAGCTCGGATTTAAAGAAATCCAGTTTGACTATGTGCGTTTCCCTGAAGGCTTTGAAAAACGGGCGAATTCCTTGAAATATACAAAAACAGATCAATCCCGGGTCGATGTCGTATCCGATTTTGTAAAAAAAGCACGTGAAGAGCTTGCACCGCTCGGCATTCGCGTATCGGTCGATATTTTCGGATACGCCGCTTCTGTGCCGGCAGCTGAAGGCATCGGACAGGACTTTGTGAAAATATCTGAAAATGTGGACGTCATCAGCCCAATGGTTTATCCAAGTCACTATTCGACCGGCTGGTACGGCTCCAAGGTGCCTGATAAAGCTCCGTATCAAACCATCAAAGGGTCCATGAAGGACACGCATAACAAGCTTGATCCGCTTGGCTCTGATAAGCCAATCATCCGCCCCTGGATACAGGATTTTACTGCCAGCTGGCTCGGCAGCGGCAACTATATGAAATACGGCAAGAAAGAAATCGAGGAACAAATCCGCGCGCTTCATGATATGAACGTGGATGAATACTTGCTCTGGAATGCGGCTAACCGCTATACTCCGGGAGTAAACTACAAGTAAGTCTTCATCAATGAACTCTGTAGACAGCAAAAATAGTACTGAACAAAGATCCGGTATGCATGCCGGATCTTTGTTTTTGAAAATTTAAGGTTTGTTATATGAAGGCAGATTGATTACAATAAGAAGTTGTGCTCTAAAATATTACTTGCAAGGAAGGCTCTCATCCTATGAATGTTACAGTTACAACTCGGCAGAAGCTAAAACAGTTTGCAGTGATTCTGCTACCTATTCTCATTACACAGCTTGCGCTTTCTGCCATTACTTTTTTTGATACGAATATGTCCGGGAAGTTCAGCTCAACTGATCTAGCCGGAGTAGCGATTGCAACAAGTATTTGGGTGCCCGTACAGACTGGACTCAGTGGAATATTATTAGGACTTACCCCGATTGTATCCCAATTTATGGGGGCGCGAAAAGATAACAAAGTCGCTTATCAGGTCATACAGGCGCTGTGGCTATCCGTATTCCTAGCCTTGGCTGTACTTGCTATCGGATATCTCATCGTTCCAAGTATATTGAACGCCATGACCCTGGAACCAGCTGTCCGAGATATCGCATTGCGTTATCTGCTTGCCATCTCGGTCGGTATCATTCCCCTGTTCGGTTATATGGTGCTCCGCAGCTTCATAGACGGACTTGGACAAACCCGGATGTCCATGGTGATAACACTCATTTCTTTACCGCTTAACGTCGCAATGAATGCCCTTTTCATCTACGGTTACCTGGGCTTTCCGAGACTTGGGGGCGTGGGGGCCGGCGTAGCCTCAGCCATCACATACTGGATTGTCTTTTTTATTGCGATTATTATTGTCCAAAAGATGCATCCGTTCTCCAGTTTTCAGGTGTTTCGAAACATTCCAGGAATTTCGCTTGGCTCCTGGAAAAATCACTTGAAGATCGGCGTGCCCATCGGGTTTTCCATCTTTTTTGAATCAGCCGTATTTGCGGCGGTCACCCTGCTCATGAGTAATTTTGATACGATTACCATTGCAGCTCATCAGGCAGCCATGAACTTTTCAACAACGCTGTATATGGTTCCTCTCAGCATCTGTATGAGCCTGACAATCCTGATCGGATTTGAAGCCGGATCTGGACGCATGCAGGATGCTAAGCAATACGCGAAGCTGGGAATTGGATTGGCTGTTTTGCTATCGTTGGTTACGGCGCTTATTCTACTTGTATTCGGGCGTCAGGTGGCCGGACTTTACTCCAACGAGCCGGACGTTATCGGCTTAACACAGAAATTTTTAATATTTGCCATCTTTTTTCAAATATCCGATGCCATCGCAACACCGACCCAAGGAGCACTACGCGGATATAAGGACGTTAACGTGGCCTTTGTACTCGCATTTCTCTCGTTTTGGGTTATCGGTCTGCCAGTAGGATATGTGCTCGCTAACTTCACTTCATTTGGCGCATTCGGTTACTGGATCGGCCTCATTGCAGGTTTGGCCACTGGCGCTACCCTTATGCTGATCAGACTGATCAAAGTTCAGCGCAGCTTCTTCGAAGGCAAGATCGGCAGTAACAGCACCGCATAGATAACATAAAGTTGCATATGAAAAAGGGACCGTCATCAGACAGTCCCTTTATTTCATATCAATCACATAAGCGGTACCGGGAGAGATTCGTTTTTTCTCAAGCAATGTCACTTCATGAATATCCGGCATGGTTAGGAAATGCCGTTCCATATGCTCATCTACTGCACGAAACGCTTTTTCTTCATCTTCAGCAGCCGTAATGACGGTCAGTTTCCCCTTGCTGCATTCCACTTCCAAGCGATATAAATACATCCCTCTCTCCCCTTCTGTTCGATCGATTCAAGAAGAAACGCCCCGCAGGATTTCCCACAGGGCTGCCTTCCCAAAAAACTGCTTATTGAGACAAGCGAAGTGCCAGCTCGTACAGATCCATGTTAAATTCTTTTTTCGTGTTGACAACTTGGTCAATGTCGGTAAGAACAAGCTCGCCTTTTATAATTCCACAACCTTTATCGGATTCACCTTGAATCAAACTGCGAACCGCGAAATCACCAAGGCGGCTTGCAAGGTTCCGATCAAACGGTGTTGGTGTTCCGCCGCGCTGGATATGACCGAGTACGGTTACGCGTGCATCGATGGAGGAATGGCGTTCCTTCAGAGCATGGGCTACATCCTCACCTTTACCAACGCCTTCAGCTACAATGACAATACTATGTCGTTTTCCATTGCAGAAGTTATCCTTCATGCGATCCGCAATTTCATCCATGTTATACGGTACTTCAGGCACAAGAATGGCTTCAGCTCCAGAAGCAAGTCCGGCATGCAATGCAATATCGCCGCAATGCCGTCCCATAACCTCAACAACAGACGAACGGGCATGAGAGGACATCGTATCACGCAATTTATTAACTGCGTCCACAACAACGCTCACAGCCGTATCAAAACCAATGGTATGGTCGGTAAATGAAATATCATTGTCGATTGTACCTGGCAAACACATCGTTTTAATGCCCAGCTTGCTCAGCTTATTGGCACCTTGATAGGAGCCGTCTCCGCCAATGACAACGAGACCGTCAATCCCGTACTCATTCAAGATGTCGGCACCTTTCTGCTGGCCTTCCGGCGTCTTGAATTCAGGACAGCGGGCAGACTGCAAAATTGTGCCTCCGCGCTGAATGATATCGCCCACGCTGCGAAGATCCATTTTGTAAATTTCATTATTCAGCAGACCTTGGTACCCGCGATGAACACCATACACTTCCAAGCCGTGATACAAACCGCTTCGTACAACGGAACGCAGTGCAGCGTTCATTCCCTGGGAGTCCCCTCCACTTGTTAGAACTGCAATTTTTTTCACTTTTGCCATGTCTTCTTCCTCCTAAATGTCACTCATTCTTATGCTTGCGAATCCATCGACTATTGACAAAAAAGAAAAGACGCGTCATCGGACTTCTCTTCATTAATCGTTTGGATACAGAGCGAACCGATTGTTGCTCGCTGACTTTGGGATCAGATAAATATAAAGCCAGTAACCCCTCAATGATCATCCGATGAAAAGAAGTTGAGGGAATTGCTGTGACATCCTTCCGGGCCCATTCAACGATGGAAGCAATGCGGTTCAACATCGTATCAGCGTCTTCATAATAGTTGCAGAAATTAAGATCGCCGCCCAACCTGTCTTCGTCCTGATCGATCAGATAATCCAGCATAATGTGGAGACAACATACATTGGGAAAGTAAGACGCATGAATAGAAGAGGCAGCCTGGTCATCCAGAGACGGATCTGTAGCAGCCAAAAACAACATGAACACCCCAAGGGTAGATCCTGTTGCGGCAGCAAACTCATTCCACTTTAAATGCGGTGCCCGATGAGCTTGCTTCGACCACCACTCCAAAAGAGCGGTTTCCCTTTTCTCAGGATGAATATGCTTGTACACCTGTAAGTCTACATAAAGCTCGGCCAAATCCCGAATATACGGCTTGGCGGCTTTGTATCCGGCAAGCTGGTCAATGCAGCTGCGGCAAGTATGTACAAGACGTTCCAGGTATCCACCATCTTCTTTTTCCGAACGGTGTGCATAATAATCCGCCATTTCCGTACCCGGAGTTACCGCATCCAGCATCGACTGATGAAGCTGTCTGAAATCGACAGGATCGAGGGAAGTACTGCGGTCGCATAAGTTGTCAAGATAATCGCTGATCGTCTGATAAGCGACGATTAACGGAATTAAAACATGCTTCTCCGGTAAATTAGCTGCAGCATATACCGCCCCGCCTTGACAATGAAACTTCTTCGTTTCAATACTGGCAAGCGCCTGCTTCCGCAGCTCTTCATCGGGAATTTGTTCGGCTTCCCGACGCCACTTATCCAGCTCAATCGCTACTTCCGGAAGTATGAATTTATACACCCGGGTCATAAGGCCGACCGGACTACACGGAACTTTACGGCTTAGCTCTTGATTATTCAATGAACTCTGCCTCCACATGGTTGTCATTTTTATACCTATCCAAATCAAACCTTATTATAATATGATCAACCCTTTTGTACAAATAAGACTCATCATAAAAGAAAGATTTTCGGTAATTTTCACTACTTATTTCATTATATTTTCCAAAAAAACTTTTTTACCTGTCTTAAAATAACAAAAAGGCACAGTTCTTTGTAAGAACTGTGCCTAATGCCTTAGTAAACAAATATCCTGATCAAGATTGACTCTTAATCTATAAGATCTCCGAGAGCGGAGTTAACTTACAATTTTGTTACGTTGGCTGCTTGAGGACCACGGTTACCTTCAGTAATTTCAAACTCAACCGCTTGGCCTTCTTCCAGAGATTTAAAACCTTCTTCCTGGATTGCGGAGAAGTGTACAAATACATCTTCACCATCTTCGACGGAAATAAAGCCGTAACCTTTTTCTGCGTTAAACCATTTAACTGTACCTTTCAAAATGAACAACCTCCTAAAAATACCGCCATCTAGTGGCGAATAACCATATTATATCTCATATTTCCAGACAATGCAATCCGTCATTTGCCTTATAGAGCTTTTAATGAAGGCGCTTCCTCCTGAATTACAGCGTTTTCTTATTTGCTTTTCAGACCAGGAGTGCGTTATTATTTACCCAAAAGCCTAATGAAGTAACGGAGAATGCAAATGATCAAAAAATACGAAATATACAAAAAAGACAAATGGAACATGATGACTGTCGAGGTACAAGGCAGATATATCGTCTTGCGTGAAATTTCCGACCAGTGGGGTGAAGAAACTCATACCTTCATGAGCCGCCCGGCTTTAATGGAATGGGCGCATAGTCGCTTTCCAAAAGATGAATACAACGGGCAGGAAGATGAATGGCAGCGAATAATGGACGCTTTTAAGCAGGTGTAAACAGATGGACTATACTAACGCTGTTATCTTCATTATTCTTGCTTTCTGTCTGGGACTTGTCATGATCATGTATAAGGACAGCATTCCTCCGAAGCTTCGCAGAGGGATGGCCTTGACCTCTATCTTTCTGGTCCTGTTTGCCTTCTTTATCATTGTATACAGTTTAATTACGCTGGGTTCCTCCTAAAAGCCCAAGGATGAAAGGTACAGGGATGCGGCATACTAACGCTCGAAAATATGTTTTCGAGGAGGTTTATGCCCGTGAAGCGAGCAAGAACGCTCTGTCTGACTTTAGCACTGAGTCTCCTGCCACTTCTCCCCCTTCATTCCGACGCTTTTGCTGAAGGAACCCGATCTATATCATATACTTATCAAACAAGGCGGCCCCCTATGAAAAAAGTAATGAAACGTTCTGAAGTCCCTGCTGAATATCGCTGGAAGCTGCAAGATCTGTTCCAAGACCAGAAGGCTTGGGATCATACTTATAATGAACTCCAGCAACTGATCAAGACCGCAGCTGATTTTCACGGCAAGCTAAGCAATGCTCAAACGATCAAACAGTGCTTCGAGCTGGAAGATGAAATCAGTCTTCATGTGGAAAGACTGTATGTTTACGCGCATATGCATCATGATGAAGATACAGCTAACCCTACATACCAGGCTCTCACTCAAAAAGCCAAAAAACTTAGTGTCGAAGCTCGAGAAGCCCTTTCGTTTATCACACCTGAAATCCTTTCATTGTCGGAAGGTGAGCTAGACAAGTTGATCGCAGATCCGTCACTTGCAGATTACCAGTTCACCTTGACGGAAATGAAGCGAGAAAAGGCCCATATCCTGTCCAAAACCGAAGAAGCTTTGCTTGCCCAGGTCGGAAACATGTCCTCTACACCGCAAACGGTGTACGGCATGCTGAACAATGCGGACATCAAATTCCCGAAAATCAAAGACGAAAACGGTAAAGAGGTGGAATTAACACACGCCAGCTACATCCAGTACCTCGAAAATCCGAACCGCGAAGTGCGGAAGGCTGCTTTTACAGCAGTTTATGAAACCTATGGCAAGCTGAAAAATACGATTTCGGCTACACTAAACGCCAATGTAAATAAAAACATTTTTTATTCCCGTGTCCGCAAATACCCTTCCGTACTTGAAATGTCCCTGTATGGCGACAACATTCCGAAGGAAGTGTACACGAACCTGATCGATACAGTTCACGAAAGTCTTCCGCTGCTCCATCGTTACATGGATCTGCGCAAAAAACTGCTCGGTGTGGAAGAGCTGCATATGTATGACCTGTTTGCCCCGCTTGTCGAGGAGTATAAAATGGACATCTCTTACGAGAAAGCGAAGCAGACCGTCAAGGAGGGGCTTCATCCGCTAGGGGAAGATTATTTGAAAAACCTTCAAAGCGGCTATGATGACGGCTGGATCGACGTTTATGAGAACGAAAACAAACGTACCGGCGCATACAGCTGGGGTGCTTACGGCACACATCCTTACGTGCTGCTGAACCATAAGGACAATCTGAGCAGCATGTTCACGCTCGCTCACGAAATGGGGCATGCCCTGCATTCGTTTTACTCAGACAACAACCTGAAATATCGCAATGCCCAGTACACCATCTTCCTTGCGGAAGTGGCTTCAACAACCAATGAAGCACTTCTCATGGATTATTTGCTGAAAAAATCGACAGATCCGAAGGAAAAAATGTACCTGCTGACCTATTATGCAGACCAGTTCCGTACAACACTGTTCCGTCAGACGATGTTCGCTGAATTCGAGAAGATCATACATGAACGTGCCGAACGCGGCGAATCGCTCACTCCGCAGGACCTCTCGGATATCTACTATGAGCTGAACGTGAAATACCACGGCAAGAACATGACGGTAGATAAAGACATCAGTATGGAATGGGCGCGGATTCCTCATTTCTATACCAGCTTCTACGTTTACAAATATGCTACAGGATTTTCAGCAGCAACGAGCTTCTCGAAGCAGATTCTTGAAGAAGGAAAGCCAGCCGTGGACCGTTACCTCAGCTTCCTGAAAAGCGGCGGCAGTGACTTCTCCATCAACATTTTGAAAAAAGCCGGTGTCGATATGTCATCGCCGGAGCCGATCCGAGAAGCGATGAGTGTATTCGAAGATGTCATCTCTCAAATGGAAGAGCTGACGAAATAAACTTTAATCTGAAACAATAAAATCCCTTGCTCCTGGCAGCAGGGGATTTTATACTGTGATGTAACATCAAAACAGTTAGGAGCGCTTTATCATGTCTATACATCCAAATGAAACTTACATTTTGTCACTGCTTAAAGATCTGCTGATTACACCAAGCCCGACAGGCTTTACCCGGGAAGTTATGAAACGAATCGAACAAGAAGCCTTAAACCTGGGAGTATCTATAACTTTTAACGAAAAAGGCGGTGCCGTCCTTACTGTTCCAGGGCAAGACGACAGCTATACGATCGGTCTCAGCGGGCATGTGGATACGCTTGGCGCTATGGTTCGCGCAGTTAAACCGGAAGGCACGCTGCGTTTGACAAGAGTTGGTGGCTTTATGATGAACAGCATTGAGAATGAATACTGTGTCATCCACACACGAAGCGAGAAAACATATACCGGAACAATTTTGAGCACCCAGCCTTCCGTTCATGTGTACGATGATGCTGATACTTTTGAACGTAAAGAAAGTCATATGGAAGTACGCATTGACGAAAATGTGGAAGATGATGAAGATGTCAAAAAATTAGGCATTGCTGTCGGTGACTTCATTTCCTTTGATCCTCGTACGGTAATTACGCCAAGCGGGTATATCAAGTCGCGCCATCTGGATGATAAAGCCAGTGTAGCTGCATTGTTTGGACTGCTTGAAGCCATGAAACGCGAAAACTGGAAACCTCGCTGTCAAGTAAAAGTGCTTATTTCCAACTATGAGGAGGTTGGACACGGAGCCGCATACATCCCTTCGGATATTAACGAGCTCATTGCCGTGGATATGGGCTGTATCGGTGACGACCTGAGCTGTAAAGAAACCGACGTTTCGATCTGCGCCAAGGACTCTACCGGCCCGTATGATTATGACATGACAAGCCGTCTTATTGAGCTGGCAGAAGCGGAAGGGATTCCGTATGCAGTCGACGTATATCCCAACTACGGCTCCGACGCTTCTGCCGCTTTATCTGCCGGAAGCAACATAAAAGCTGCACTGATCGGGCCTGGTGTTCATGCTTCCCATGCGATGGAAAGAACTCATAAACAAGCCGTTATCAACACGACGAAATTACTTGCAGCCTATGTAAAATAATATTTTGCAATAATCCAATAACATCAAGCAGGGGCTGTTCGAGGTACAGGTTCATAACCTTTAATCGAACAGCCCCTGCTGTATTTACTCTTAGTCTTTTTTGCGTATATAACTCTTATTACGTTCGGCCTTTGCTTCTCTCCATTTTTTCTGCCAGTTCATTAAGATATGTCCAGCGGTCCATTAAACGTTCCAGCTCCGCTTCACTGGCTTTCAAATCATTCATCAATTCCATCAGGCGCGGCGCATCACTCGCTGCGCTTGCCATGTCAGACTGAATTTGCGTGACCTTGGCCTCGGCGGCCTCGATCCAGTCATCGATCTGTTCAAATTCCCGCTGTTCTTTATAGCTGAATTTAAGCTTCTCTCGCGGCGGTGCTTCTTTCGCTTTTTGCACAGGAACAGAATTGCTCTGACTTTTGTTTTCACTGGTATTGCGGGACATCCATTCGGCATACTCACTGTAAGAACCGACATGAACACGGACTTGTCCCTCCCCTTCAAATGCCATAATCTTATCCACAGTTCGGTCAAGAAAGTACCTGTCATGAGATACAACAATCACCACGCCAGGGAATTCATCCAAATACTGCTCAAGCACAGACAAGGTTTGGATATCCAGGTCATTGGTCGGCTCATCCAGGAGCAGCACATTTGGCGCGCTCATCAAAACTCGAAGCAAATACAACCGACGCTTCTCCCCGCCGGATAACTTGGCGATCGGAGTCCACTGCATCGCTGGTGGAAACAGAAACCTCTCCAGCATTTGAGCCGCTGTAATGGAAAAGCCATCATCGGTTCGCACCACTTCAGCCTCTTCCTTAATATATTCAATCACACGCAAGCTTCCATCCATCTCTTGATGTTCCTGCGTGAAATAACCGAGCTTGACCGTCGGACCCATGATCACTTCTCCACCATCAGCCTGGAGTTTTCCAGCAATGAGATTGAGTAATGTACTCTTTCCACTACCGTTTGGTCCTACAATGCCAATCCGATCTTCAGGCACAGCAATATAAGACAGATCCTCTATAAGGACCCGGTCATCCACACGTTTGTGGAGATGCTCTATCTCTAAAATTTTTTGACCCAAGCGTGTCGAAGCGACCGATACATCAATCTCCCGGTTTGATTGAACAAGCTCCTGCTCTTTTAAGTTTTCAAACCGCTCAATTCTTGCTTTTTGCTTAGTCGTTCGAGCTCTGGCCCCTCTTCGCATCCAGGCAAGCTCTTGACGATACAGGTTTTGCCGTTTTTGCTCTGCCGCAGCTTCCCGCTCTTCGCGCTCTGCCTTCAGCTCCAGAAACTTGCTGTAATTGGCTTCATATCGGAACAGACGACCGTGATCCAATTCCAGCATCACATTGACAACTCGATCAAGAAAGTAACGATCATGGGTAATCATCAGCAGAGCACCGCGCCGCTTTTGCAAATACTGCTCCAGCCAAGCGACCGAATCATTATCAATATGGTTGGTCGGCTCGTCCAGAATAAGCAGATCAGACGGCTGAATTAAAGCAGCAGCAAGCGCCACCCGCTTACGCTGACCGCCGGATAATGTCCTCATCTTCGCATCATAATGTCGAATGCCCAGCTTGGACAGAACCGTCTTGGCCTCACTCTCCAGCTGCCATACTTGCAAGGTGTCCATGTTCTGATTCAGCTTTAGCAGCTTTTCTTGCAGTTCACGATGCTCCGGATTGACCTCCAGCAGCTCCATCGTTTCCGTATATTCACGAACAAGCTTCATCTCTGGAAGATCACCGGCAAACACCTGCTGCAGCACCGTATTGTCCGGATCAAAATCCGGGTTTTGGGCCATATACTGAATTCTGATCCGGTTACCAACTGTAACATGACCGGAATCGGCTTGCTCCAGACCGGCAATAATGCGAAGAAGCGTTGACTTACCCGTTCCGTTTACTCCAATAACACCGATCTTATCCTGATCCTCCAGCCCAAAGGACACGTTCTGAAACAATATTTTATCGCCATAACTTTTAGTCAATTGTTCAACAGTCATGATATTCATCGTTTAATTCCCTACTTATTATATAAATATACTTTCTTATAAACCTTATCATAACATGGTCCGGTTGTCGAAACACGCGCAGTGGTTAAACGCCGCCATATAGGCGATACAGCGCACGCTAGGAGCTCCTGCGCAGTGCGAACAACACAGTAATTTCGCCCGTCTTACTGCCCCTTTATTTCTCATTTTGATCTAAAATTACAGCAATGAAGCTGTCAGCCAAGCCGCCAGCCCTCCGATCATCGAGCTGATCATGTTTACCGCATCGTTTGACATAAAGCCCCAGCCGCGGGATCGATCTGTCGCCTGTCCGCAATGCTTATGAACCTCTACGTCCTTGCCACAGACACTGCAGTGGTACATTTTTTGCACCGTTGCCCCCATCCATGAATCGGCAAAGGCTCCAGCCAAACCGCCAATAAATCCGGATAATATATATGTGAAAAGCCCAGCCTCCATCCCCATCCATTGACCGAACACCCATGCTCCCGCTCCAATGACAGCCCCTCCAATAGCAGCTGCTGTTGAACCAAGCCAGGAAATTCCGCCGGAGGTTCCTGGCGGCAGCCGCTTACCATTCAAGATCGAAATCGGGGGTCTGCGGCTTAAGCTCCCGACCTCAGTAGCCCATGTATCAGCTGTCACAGTAGCCATGACACCGATGAACAAAAGCTTCCATGTCTCATCAGGGTTTATAAAGTAACCGAGACATAAAATCATGCCGATGCCTCCGTTAGCTAACACCTGCCCTGCATCACGTCTGCCCGTTTTAGCGTAAGACTTCTCCAAATCCTGCTTGCTTTCTTGCCGATATTTTGAGAGCAAGGTTGACGTGATGAAAAAAAGAAGCAGGGTCCCAAACCAAAACAGGTTCCCTGCTCCATAATAAATCGTCCCCATCATAACGGCTGCTATAGCGCCCGATAATGACAGTGATCTTTTCTTGTATGCAGCACCTGCTACGATCAGTGCACCCACACCACCAATGAGCCAATTCAAAGCTTAATCCCCCTTACGAATCCGCATATCTCTATTCGATCTGGCAGCGGCCAAGGCACTCTTTGCCCCAAAACAATTCCAACACGTCTCCGCGATCCACAGGGCCCACACCAGCCGGTGTCCCGGTAAAGATCAAGTCACCGTTGCCCAGACCATAATGATGACCGATATAATCAATAATATGCTGAAGGGAGAAAATCATATCTCCGGCATTTCCCCGCTGCTTCTCTTTTCCGTTCTTCAAAACCGTAAAATCAGTTTGCGATAGTTGATCATTTCCCGGGAAAGTAATGTACGCAGTCAATGGTGCCGAGTTTTTAAATCCTTTAGCCGCCGTCCATGGATGGCCCTTTTCTTTAATAACGGACTGCACATCTCTCAGCGTAAAATCAAAGCCCAATGCCATGACCTCAACCAGCTCGTCTACTGTCATGCCGGGAGTATAATCTCTGGATGCCTGGATCACAATCTCTCCCTCAAAATGAACAGTTCCCCGACCTTTCGGCATGGCCAGGCGGCTGCCGTCGAGCGGAACGACCGCATGGGATGGCTTTAGAAAAATCAAAGGCTCTTCCGGTACGGCATTCCCTAATTCAGCAGCGTGAAGCCGATAATTACGGCCTACACAAAACACGTTGTTCACCAAAGCACTCATTTTAGAACCATCCTCTCCACTTTCTGCGCCAAAACGGGATTCGAGGTGCTATTTTATTCAGAAACAACTGCCCCCACGTATCAGGCCGATTGGTACATATCATAATTTCCGGGCTCATCTTTGCCAGCGCAGCCATACTCCGCTTATCGTCTACCGTCCAGGCCATCGGCGTAATTCCGTTTTTGATGAGTTCTGAAACAAAGGCAGCGTCCAAATGAGAATGACCGATGGACAGAAAAGAACAGCCTATTTTTTTCAGGCGTGACAACAGATCGCGCGGGTGTGCATCAATAATGAGCCCTACCCGTACGCCAGAATCTATCCTATTGGCTCGAAGAAGCGCCTTCGGTTCAAAGGATGTCAGGACAACATCCGAAATCATGCCATGAGCATGAACCCGTTCTAGTACAGCTTCTTCCAGCCCAGGATACATATCTCCGCTTGTTTTCAGTTCAATATTTAACTTTAAGCGGCCTTTGACTAGCTGCAATACTTCGTCAAGCGAAGGGACTTGTTCTCCTTGAAACTCCCTTCCCTTCCATATTCCCGCATCCATCCGGCGTATTTCCTGCCAGGTAAGATCTCTCACTTTCCCTTTACCACTCGTTGTCCGGTCAACACTGAAATCATGAATAACGACAGGAACGCCGTCTTTCGTCAGCTGTACATCGATTTCCATCCAGTTTACAAAAGGCTCTGCCATTGCCAGTTTAATGGCAGCATGAGTATTTTCAGGCGCTTTAGCTGAAAAGCCCCGGTGAGCTACACATAAATTGTTCATGGTAAGACCTCCCAAGTGTCTCTTAACTGGTGCGTACCCGAGTTTACAATATTTCGTTCATTCCAGCACCCAGACACTTTTTCGCGTAACAATCAAAAATTTCAATAGTAACATATCTAAAATTCAATACTTTTTCAACCTTGGTTCTCCTGAATCGATCAGCATCACCGTTTCTGGAAATGAAGGTTCTGTTCCGGTCTGTTCTTCATCCTCTTTGAACACGAAATAATAAGTAAGCACAGCGATGATCACAACAATAAAAATTAAATTAATGACAGCCCATACCCGTCGCTGATGCTCCTTTTTAGCTTGCTGTTTGGCATGTTCTCTTTCTGCTCGTGATGGGTACATCGTTTCCCCCTTTTTTCTCTATGCGATGCAATTTTTCCATGAACTCACTTTATTATACCAAATATTTGATGGCAAGAAGAACGCGCAAAAAAAGGAACCACCCACAGTAGAAAAGATCTGCTGCGGGATAGTCCCTGTTCAAAGTTATGATCAAAAAATCGGGATTCCAAGCGCTTAAGCCGTTGATATCCTATAGTTTTCCATCCTGTTTCCAACGTGTAATTACGCAATCGCTCAAGGTTTTCATATAAAGAGGATCACTATTTAAGGAATCGATTCGTTCAAGGCGCATGTCCATTTCTTTTGCAATCGTCTTGGCTTCAATGTCCAGATCGTACAGTACCTCCAGATGGTCAGATACAAAACCGATCGGAGCGACAAGCACATCCTCGACCTGCTCGTTTTTAAGTTCCTGTAATGTCTCCAGAATATCCGGTCCAAGCCATGGCTCATGCGTACGACCAGCACTCTGCCAAGTGAACTGCCACTGCGAGACCCCGGCTTGTTCAGCTATCGCCTTTGAGGTTTCCAGCAGCTGTTCCTGATATGGATCACCCATGGACAAAATCCGCTCCGGCAGGCTATGCGCACTGAACAATACGCGCACACTTTCGCGAAGCGCTCCAGCTTCCTCGAATAAATCCAGCTTGGCGTTCACTCGTTTTACGAAAGCCTCGATCAGTAAAGGATGCATATGATAGCTCTCTACGAAAGAAATCTCAAGACCAACTTCCTCAGCTTTATCCTGTGCTCGCTTCACATAAGTACCAACGCTCATTCCGGAGTAGTGAGGTGCCAAAACAATGCCTATCGCCCGTTTGATACCATCCTTCACCATCTGCTCCACCCCGTCTTCAATAAACGGAGCCGCATGCTTCAAGCCTTGATAACATACAAACTGCGTGTTTTGCGCCCGTTCATCACGATTCAACGTGTCTTGCAGGGTCTGAACCTGATGATCGGTGTTTTCACGAAGTGGAAATACACCACCTACAATCGCCTCGTATCGCTCGGTCAGCTCCTTGAGCAGCTCTTCAGACGGCTTATTTCCGTGGCGGATATGCGTGTAATAAGCTTCGATTCCCTCCATACTTTCCGGTGTTCCATAAGACATGACCAAAACGCCTACTTTATTACTCATCCCATTCACCTCTGACTTTTAGAATATCGATCTACATCATTACCCGATTTTAAGACATTTGACGGGCGCCTGTTTTAAGAGCTTCTGCAGAATACTCATGTATATATGCCGTTAATTCGCGAAGTTTTTCCAGAGATGCTTCCGGGAACAAACCATGACCCAGATTGAAAATGTATCCCGGCTCAAGAATACCCTGATCTATAATATCCTTGGCATACTGCTTGATCATTTCCATCGGTCCAGTCAAAACGGTTGGGTCCAAGTTGCCCTGTACCGCAAATTGGTGATTTAAGCGTTCGCGGCCTTCGGTAATGGACACTCTCCAATCCAACCCGATAACATCCGCTTTCAAACCGGATAAAGTTGGGAGCAGTTCACCTGAGCTGACACCGGGAAAATATATTTTAGGTACATTTAAATCCTTCAGTTCGGTAAAAATACGGGTAACCGTCGGTAATACATACTTTTGGAAGTCAAAGGGAGACAGAGCGCCAGCCCAGCTGTCAAACAGCTGAAATGCTTTGCCGCCGTTGGCTATATGCGCACGCAAGTAAGTGATCACCATGTCACCTAGCTTGTCCATTAAGGAAAACCACACGCTGGGTTCACTGTACATCATCTCTTTGGTGCGTATGTAATTTTTGGACGGACGACCTTCAATCAAATAACTGGCAATCGTAAATGGAGCTCCGGCGAATGTGATAAGAGGAACGTCAAGCTCTTTATCAAGGATACGAATCGTTTCAAGCACATGAGCGAGGTCACCCTCTACATCAATTGGCGTAAGCTTCTCTACATCGGCGGCACTTTGGATCGGATTATAAATGACAGGCCCGATATTTTTTACGATATCAAAATCCACCCCAATCGATGCAACGGGATTCATAATATCCGAATATAAAATAGCCGCATCAACACCGAGCTTGCGAACCGGCATTAACGTCACCTCTGCAGCCAGTTCAGGCTGCTTGCATATTTCCAGAAGCGAGTACTTTTCCTTAATCTTTCGATATTCCGGATCGTAGCGACCTGCCTGCCGCATATACCACACGGGAATATGATCTACCTCCTGCCTTCGACAGGCTCGAATAAACTGATCATTGTAAGTCATGACAAGGCCCCCATATTTGTAATAAAAAGTTTCCACACATATACATTATGCCCTTTTTAAAAGTAAGTAACAACCGTCTGAGCATGCCTTCATATGAAAATCAAATGACAATACGATGAGGCTGCTGTCAACAGGAAATTGAAAAATATGTTATACTAAAAGAACGGCTTTTTTTGAGAAATAAAGAAACTTCTGCAGTTTTTCCAGATGGGACAGCATAGAAAGGAAGTGATAAGCACTTTGAAAGTATGGAAAATCAACCTCATTGTGCTTTGGTTCGGACAATTTCTCGTCAATGCAGGAATGACTATGATCACTCCCTTCCTGACATTATACCTGGCTCAAGATCTGAATGTTGTCGGGGACCGCGAGATCGGATTATGGGCAGGATTAATATTTGCCGCCAACTTTTTGACCTCATTTATTTTCCAGCCCATCTGGGGAAAAGTTGCAGATAAGTATGGACGAAAGCTGATGCTGCTTCGTTCAGGCTTCGGCATGGCGATCGTCATTGCATGTATGGGGTTCGCCACTCATCCATGGCATCTTCTCGTACTGCGCCTGCTAAACGGTACGATTTCCGGGTTCAACCCGGCTTCGATTTCACTCGTATCCAGCACCACACCGAAAAACCGCATGGGCTTTTCAATGGGGATTATGCAATCCGGTCAAGTAGCAGGAACGATTCTCGGCCCGCTAATCGGCGGTATGATGGCAGATTGGTTTGGGTTCCGTCCGATATTTTACATTACCGGCGCTCTTATTTTTGCAGCTTCCTTGCTCGCCCTGTTTCTCGTTAAGGAAAACTTTAACCGTGAAGAGGCGAAAGCGATGCCACAAGCATCCGTTATTGCAGGCTTGAAAGAGTTAAGCCATATACCGCAGCTCCCTGCATTGTTTGCCGTAACATTTCTGCTGCAGTTCGCAATGATCAGCCCGATGACATTGCTGCCGCTCTATGTACAAAAGCTGCATGGCTCAGCCCAAGACATTGCTCTATGGTCCGGTTTTGTTATAGCGGTAACCGGATTATCCAATATGATCGCCTCTCCACTCCTTGGAAAACTAAGCGACAAGGTCGGAGCAAACCGGATTTTAACTTACGCCTTGATTGGAACCGGACTTACTTTGATTCCGCAAGCATTTGTAACATCGGTATGGCAGCTGGTTATCGTCCGCTTTATGATGGGTGTGTTTATGGGCGGTCTCCTTCCGAGCGTCAATGCACTCATTCGTTCGTTTACACCGGAAGGGATGGAAAGCCGAGCATTCGGCTTCAATACCAGTGCGCTTGCCCTCGGCAACATGCTGGGAGCAGTCATTGGCGGTTTCTTATCCGGGTTCATCGGGATCGAGGGACTATTCATTGCTTCAGGAATACTGCTGCTCGTAAATATGATCTGGGTCAGATTGAAGCTTTATAAAAAGAAAGGACTGCGTCATCCCGTAGGAGGATAATTTAGCGTTTCAAAGATAAACCCGGGACACTCGTCTGATTCTGCCTAGTGCAGGGTCAGCTGGTTCCCGGGTTTTTTTATGCCATCATCTGGCTTCAAAACTTTCTTCATCTTTCCTTTGATTCACTTGGACTCACTTGAACAACTGTTCCGTCTGCTATCACGTTCGCAGGCCGATCTTTGTGGTACAGCCTGTAGATTGGCGTATCCTTAACATGCTGAATTCGTAAACGAAACCCCTGTCTAGGGAGCTCGGCGGACCGGATTTTCAGCAGATTGCCATCAACGGTTATTTGTTCCGGCTCCACGGGAACCTTCCTGTCCTCCGTAAGAATCAGTAAACTGCCTGGAGTTTTGGCAGAAGCTTCATCGATCCGTTTTTGAAACGAGATGATGATTTGATCACGATCGGGACGAGCAACCGCAACCGGCTTCGGGGCTTCTTCATACATATACTTCCCAAGATGATATTCGTAAGCCGTCCAGGTTTTAAACCCCATATTCCCCGCAACCCGTCCGAAAGAATGGTACCAATGGCGATCCTTGACCATTCTGGGATTTGAACCGATGTCGGCTTGTACGCCAAGAGGTATATCCGGATGGACCGCACGAATCTGATCCACAAAATTTTGATACCGGTGTATATATGTCGGCGGAAGCTCTTTTTGTGACTTTAACCAATCCGGCCAATGGGTTTGCAGGAAATGAACATCGGGGCGAACCGCGGAAATCATTTCTGCTGCATCCAGACCTTGCATCTCCCGCAGCTTATCTACCGAGTCTGCTCCCGCATCGATAGCGAGCGACCAAGTGGCAACCTGTATATCCTTTCTGGTGTCCCGGACACCGCCCTGACCGTTGATCAATTCATTTAAAAAACGATTTACTGCATCTACCCGAAACTGCACCCATTTCTTATACAGCTCTCTGTTGGCAAGATAATAGTCCGGGTGAGACCGATCTTTAAAATTCGGGATGGAAAGACCGTGCTTTTGATAAAAATCAGCTTTCGCAAGCGGTCCCACATCACCATACGCTCCTCGTTTAAAGCCGTCCCATTCTGGAAAATAAGGCTCCGCAATTTCGATACCGTCAAATGGAATATGTTTAACCAGATCAGCAAGCTTTCTTTTCTTCCATTCTGTATACCCCTTGCTATGAGGGGAGAAACGATAATACCCGTCTTTCACCGGAGTTAGAAGCTTCATCTGCCAGGTCGGCCAATCGGAGGGAAAACCCTCAACGGAGTAAGAGCCGTTGCCCAGTACAAGCGCCCAGACGGATAAACCGCGATTCTTAAGCGTCTCAACAAGCTCGCGATCTACGTTGTTCTCATTCACGACAAAATAACGCACGGTAGTATACCCGTTTTGCAAAAATTCATCAGCGATGCTTTCCGCAGAACGATCCTGATAATAGCGGAAACTGGGATCAAACTGAATGGTTGGGCCATCTGGCTGTGCTGCGTGATGCTCGTCCAGCATCGATTTCTCGGCATGTGCAGCTGCCGCAGAAACCGAACCAAGAAAAAAGCACATCGTAAGCAGACATACCCCCAGATCGCGAGTAAAGCGATGCTTTCGCGAATGGTACACTGGCAGTCCCCCCTTTTCATACAACAGATATACTCCTGTACAGCCGCCTTCCCTTTTTACTGCACCCGTGCAATAATCAAACCATCGTAGGCGGGAAGAAGCGTGCTGGTCAATCGCTCGTCTCTGGCGATGATTTCATTGAAACGGCGAACCGCTTGCACAGACGGCCCATTCTTTTCACGGTTTAATGTCCTCCCTCTCAAGAAACAGTTATCCCCTGCAATGATGGCGCCTGCATTGGCAAGCTCAATCGCATAATCGAGGTAAAGCGGATAATTTTCTTTGTCTGCATCGATAAAGAAAAAGTCAAAGCGGCGTCCCTCCTGTTTGAGCTGTTCCAGGCTTGCCGCTGCCGGCCCGATCCGATATTCTGCTCGATCGCCGTAGCCTGCCATTTCCAGGTGGGATTTTGCCAGGTTCGCATATTCCTCTTTCAATTCAAGCGAGGTCAGCCTTCCATCACCTTCTAAACCGCGACAAAGACAAATACCGCTGTATCCGCCAAGCGCGCCGATTTCCAATATTTCTTTCGCCCCCGATGTCTGGACGAGCAGCGTAAGTAAACGGCCATAAGCCGGAGCGACCGACACTTCGGGCATCCCCCGCTCCCGTATCACTTTCTTCACATGCTCCAATTGTCCATCTTCAGGATATAGTTGGTTAACATAATCATCAGGCGTTATATGCAAAAAAAGTTCCTCCCTTATGTAATATTCATTATCCGCGCCCAAAATATGAATTTGACGAATCTTATCATATGCTAATTGTCTTGACTTGTACAATCGCCTATACTATATAGGTTGAATTGGCGGTGCTTATTCGCACCGTACACACCGTAAATGGAGTTGACTTGTTTCATGCCTGAATTACAATTGATTGCTACCGCCCCTATGGGACTTGAAGCTGTAGTTGCACGTGAATTGAAAGAACTCGGATATACGGACATCCAGGTGGAGAACGGAAAAGTCATCTTTTCCGGTGATCTGATCGACATCTGCCGCTGCAATCTGTGGCTTCGAACTTCTGACCGTATTCTGGTCAAAATGGGGGAATTTAACGCGCTCACCTTCGACGAATTGTTTGAAGGAACCAAAGCTCTCCCTTGGGAAAACTGGATTCCGGCAAATGGCGAGTTTCCTGTTGAAGGACGTTCACATAAGTCACAGCTAAGCAGCGTTCCCGCCTGTCAAAGTATCGTTAAGAAAGCGATTGTAGAAAAACTGAAGCTTTCCCATCATACGAATTGGTTTCCTGAGAACGGCCCACGTTACGTTATTGAAGTATCTCTGCTTAAAGACCGGGCGATCCTGACGCTCGACACAACAGGCCCTGCCCTTCACAAACGGGGATACCGCAAACTTGTTACGGAAGCGCCATTGAAAGAAACGATGGCTTCCGCCTTGATCCAGCTGAGCCGCTGGGGTCCTCATCGCCCCCTTTATGATCCGTGCTGCGGATCAGGCACCATTCTGATAGAAGCGGCCATGATGGCATGGAATATCGCTCCCGGCCTGCGCCGCTCCTTTCCTTCAGAGCATTGGAACATCATTGGCAGCGATCGCTGGGAAGAGGCGCGCAATGAAGCTTATGATGCTGTCACCGACGACATCCCACTACAGCTAGCTGGAAGCGATATCGATCCAAAAGCGATCGAAGTGGCCAAAGCAGCAGCAAAAAGCGCAGGGCTGACCGGAGTTATCGACTTCAGCGTCCTCCCGGCTTCCAAAGCGTTGCCAGAAGGCGATTATGGGTGTCTCATCACGAATCCGCCATATGGCGAGCGCCTGAGCGAGAAGAAGGAAGTGGAGCTTCTGACCCGGCAGCTTGGCAGAATGTCCGCTCAGCTTCCAACATGGTCCTTCTTCGCGCTAAGTCCAACCAAGCAATTCGAGCATTATTTCGGCCGCAAAGCGGATAAACGGCGCAAGCTATTCAACGGACGGATTGAATGTCAGTATTTACAGTTTCTCGGCCCGCTTCCACCGCGTCCGACATCCGGCTGAATCAGTTTACATCCTTGTTTTGCTGCAAAAGCCGCCCATACAGGCGGCTTTCATGCTTTTCGTGTGAAATAGAATCGTTAAATCAAGGCTTTTATAACCTTAAGGAGGGGGCTTTACTTTTGCTGACATTGTCATCTGGAGGCTTAAAGTACCGGCTAAGCCGCAGTTTGGAAAACCGGTACATTACCTACATGTTATTTATCGTAGTCATGCTGCTCAAGCTTGTTCTCATGCACTATAGTCTGCAAGTCAAAAATATCGACATGAACCGGGTCGATTATATCATTGCCATCGGCTCACTCTTCCTTGTATCTTTCTGGACCTTTTGGCTGCCCAAACGAGGCAGGATCAGCGCGCTAATGCTGCTCAATATGATCCTGACCGGAATCATATATGCTGATCTCGTCTTTTTCCGCTATTTCGAAGATTTTATTACCGTTCCGATTCTTCTGCAAGCCGGTCAGGTCGGATCATTGGGTGAAAGCATCAGATCCCTTATATACTGGCAGGACCTGTTCTTTTTTATCGATTGGATCGTACTGATTCCTTTAACAGTCTCTCTGGTCTTTCGCAAAAAAAAGGAGCGGGGGTACATCAGCGCCCCCACCTACGGCACCAGCTCTCGCCGTAAAACGGTAATTCGAAGATTCATTACAGGCGCGCTCGTACTGCTGCTTGGAATGATGCTCACTTTTGTACCGATTAAAAAAAGTGCCGAAACCTGGGCAGCCGGTCTGTTTGAAGCCAATTGGTGGAACGTCACGCTTTATAACGTCACAGGTCTGATTGCATTTCATGGTTATGACGTCTATCGATATGCCCAAGACCATTTAGGTCTTCAGCCTGCTTTGCCTTCTGAGGAAGTGGAGAACCATCGGAAATGGTTTGAACAAAAAAAAGCAAATCGGAATACGGCAAGTGATTCGTTTGGCCAGTACAAAGGAAGCAATGTTATTATGATTCAAACCGAGGCATTCATGAATTTTGTCGTCAATCAAAAAATTAACGGTCAAGAAATCACTCCAAATTTTAACGAGCTTATGAAAGAAAGTATGTACTTCAGCAATTTTTATCATCAAACCGCGCTCGGACGGACCTCGGACGCAGATTTCGTAACCCAGAGCTCTCTGCTTCCGCTTCCGGCAGGATCGGTATTTACGCGCTATCCTTCCCATGAGTACGACACGATACCGACGATATTAAAAGAGAACGGTTATGCTGCTAATGTATACCATTCCTATGACAGCAGCTTTTGGAACCGGCATAACGTCTACAAGGAAATGAATTATGACCGTTATTACAGCAAAAAAGATTTCAAGCAAGATGAAATGCTCGGCTGGTCGGTGAGCGATGAATCCTTTTTCAACCAGTCGCTGAACATGATGAAAGACGTGCCTGAGCCGTTTTACTCTTTTCTGATTACATTAACGAGCCATCATCCATATACATTGCCGAAAGAGAAAAAAATGCTCGATACCGGCCAATTTGAGGGAACGATGTTCGGGGACTATTTACAATCCATGCATTATGTTGATCAAGCGCTGGGCAAGTTCATGGAACAGATGAAAGCTCAAGGACTATGGGATACCTCGATCTTGGTCATTTATGGAGATCACGATAACTCCATCAAAGACCAAGCGATGTATGAGCAATTTCTGGGCCGTCCGCTGAATGATCTCGACATGGAGCAAATCATGAATCAGGTTCCTCTTTTGATCCACCTGCCCGATGGAGACCATGCCGGCGTTTATCCAGAACCAGCAGGGATGATGAACACCGCCCCAACGATTTATCATCTGCTCGGCATCTCGCAAGAGAATTACTTCTTGATGGGAGACAGCTTGCTGGAAAATCAGGAACGCCTGATTCCACTTCGTAGCGGGACGTTCTCAAACAACGAGGTATTTTATATTCCTGAGGAATCCGGCAGCTTTGAAAAGGGCGTCTGCTACAGTCTGTCGACACGTCAACCAACCGATGTTAACGCTTGTCGTGCTGGATACGAGGAAACTAAACAAATGTTAAACCTATCGGACCAGGTTATCACGTATGACCTGCTCAAACAGTTTAAAACTTCATCACCCGATAAGAAATAGCTAAAAGCCCGCCAAGATTATTCTTGGCGGGCTGCACAGCATACATGTTATCTTTGATTTGAATGAAGCTTGGACAGACGCTCCTTCTCTTCGCCGAGCATCTCTTCTGCGAGCTCAACAGCTTGCTTATTGGCGTTTCCCCTAGCCTGACGAACAGCCTGCTCGGTATGAGCCAAAGAGTTCTGCGCTTGCTCGATCATCTGATCGGTGGGGTGAGACAACGCCGAGGAAACCGAACGATGCAATTTCTCCACCGAGTCCAAAGCACTGTTTGCCGGATTGTTCGACTGAAGGCTGGAATCATGACTGTTCATAAAGGTTGCTCCCTTCTCATTTCAAAGTTCCTGCTGCATCCTTAGCATGGATGGGTTCGAGAGGAACTATACGGGAAGAAAAGGGAAATAATTGACCGTTCTAACTTGTGTCATGTTAAAAATAAAATTTATACTTTGATAAAAGGCTTTGCCTTCTCTATTACTTCGTCCTCCGTTGGAGCGCTGATGTAACGACCGTTCACATAAACAAAAGCACGCTTTTTGCACGGCCCGCAGTAAGACTTGCAGCCTACTTTAATATCAGCATCGGGTGCCAGCTTTTTCAATTTGGGAATAATCGTTTTTAGTGAAGTAGCCTTGCACTTTTCACATACGCGAATATCATTTGCCATGTCTAGTTATCCCTCTTTTAATACACGACCTTGATGGCCGCTGTCATTTTCTCATTCAACTATTCAATATTTTATTTTAACCCTCATGGCATATTTTCGCAAGCAACGTTTTCGTTAACGAGACGGCGGAAGCTGATTGGGGTTGTCCGAGTTCAGTTCCGGATATTTTCGTTCAATTCGTCCTACGAACCAGTTCATCAGCAGCATGGTTACCCCGATGTCATCAATAGGCATAAACGGTATAGCGTCGGGAAGTACCCAATACAGCAACACTGGAATAAAGAACAACAGCTTGTCTCCTATGGAGATTCGCGATGAAATCAAATATGTGAAAATACGCTTAAAGACGTGGGACCAACGCCGGAGCGAGAACAGTTTATTCCATTTCATTTGGCGCTTTCCTCCCATCTTTTTAATCAACCCTCTTCTATATTTATACCCGATTCTAGCATGTATGAAGAAGAGACAACCACCGGATCGATAAAAAACCTTGAACTCGGCAGCTGTCTCCCCTTATATAGATTACGCATTTTTACAAAAAAAGTTTCATTCCCATTTCAATCCAGCGACATGAATGCAGCCATTACTGAACTTACCTCTACACACAGGTCCTCAAAATCCTCTACCGGAAGAGGATTCATTCCCCGCCCAATTTCAACCGTAAATCCCGGTTTGCGAAAATGCTGTATGAACCAATCTTTATACCCCGCATCGCTTCCCTGCAGCTTGACTGGCCGATAACTGCTTGCCTTTCCTAAAACTGTTGCCCATTTCTCGCTTTCCGGCGGTTCATATCCTCTATAATTCCAATATATCTCCTGACCTTGACTGTGGAAGGAGATCACCCTAAGGGGAGAAACCTCAAGCGTATGCTTGGCTATAGCCTCTGCCTCGGGCTCGCACAGAGGTGCCTTACCTGCGTAATCTTGCGGGCATGGAGCTGTCTTACCTCGTCTTTCTACTTCTTCCTCCCAATGGGCAGGAAACTGATCCCCCAGATCAACCCCACGAATGTTTGCTTTCCACCGCCGAAAATCGCTTCGTCCATTATTCCAGCGCAATAACTGTTCATAGTATGGATGATCCGGCAAAGCCCCCTCCTGGACAAGCTCAACGCCGTCCGGGTTAGCCATTGGAACAAGCCATAATGTATAGTTTTGATACCATTTTTCCGGTTCACAGCCATCGATAGGATGACCAGTCGTTAAAGCCGAAGCGTAATTTTCCAGAAATCTGAGCAAACAAGGAGTCGTTATCCATTCATTCGCATGTAATGCTGCATTCACATGAAGATGCTTATCACCAACACCGATTTTCACCGCATGCAGCGGCTTGCCCATAACGCTAACCCCGATTGTACTGCATTCGATTACAGAATATTGAGCTGCGAGCGCATCCAGATCCATTGCCAATTCCCTCGGCCCATACTCCCCCAACAGTCTGATCCGATGCTCAGACTCTGAAGGCGGAAGTACAATTGTTTTACCGATGGGAAAAGTATAAATAGACATGCCTGGGTTCATATCCTCCAACGCCTCTGGCTGAAAATGAAATGCTCGAGCAATACGTTCAGCCGTATCTCCCTCTTGAATCACATATCTTCGCCGTAATGACGCCGGAAAAAACATCAATTGACCCGGCAATAGATAAGGCTGCTGTCCGGCCCATGGATTTGCGGTAATAAGCTGCTCTTTAGCCAAGCCATACCTCGCCGCAATTCTTAAAAGTGTATCCCCTTTACGTACGATATACTGCCGCATAACACGATTCCTTTCCGGCAGCAAAGCGCCGCCCGCCTATTTGCTTAACCGTCTTAAATGCATGTATATGTAGCAAGGGTTGTACGAAATGTCCGAAAGAAAAAGCGCTATGGGACGACAGAAGCCGAACTCCTCTACAGGAATTCGGCTTGTCTTAACGAATGTGAAATGAAATTTATAGCTTGGTGACCTGCCATACGACAGGAGTTCGCTTAATCTGTTCTCCAAGCCAATCAGTCGCAATGCTCTGGAACATTTCAGCATCACCTGTGCAGAAGAACTGATGGATTGGCAGTTCTTCACCAGCTGAAAGCTTGCCCTTATCATATAAAATGGTGCTGATTTCACGAGCTGTTTCATCCGCCGAGCTGATCAATTTCACAGCAGGCCCCATTACCTGCTGTATCGTATCCATCAAGAATGGATAATGAGTGCATCCAAGAATAAGGCAATCAATCGTTGATTGTTGAATGCCTTCGAGAGAATCCTGGACGACCTGAAACGATTCAGCGGAACGGAACAGGCCATGTTCAACAAGCGGTACTAAAGCAGGACACGCCTGGCTTTCCACTTCCACGTACGGGGACAGTTGCTTGAGTGCTAACGTGTAAGCCCCACTGTTTATTGTTCCGATCGTACCGATAACACCGATATGCCCCGTTTTTGTTGCACTGATCGCCGCGCGAGCTCCCGGATGGATGACGCCGATCACCGGAACAGACACTTTTTCCGAAATATGATCCAGCGCTGCCGCAGTTGCCGTATTGCAAGCGATCACTATCATTTTCGGTTCATATTGAAGTAAATAGTCTACGATTTGTTCCGTAAATAAACGGACTTGTTCCGGGGTACGGGGTCCGTAAGGTGCACGAGCAGTATCTCCGAAATAAATAATTTTCTCTCTTGGGAGCTGCCTCATCACTTCTTTAGCAACAGTCAGCCCTCCTACACCCGAATCTAGTATTGCGATTGCTTGCTGCACGAACACACGCTTCCTTCTTGTCATTATTCTGATCTTGTAGCTGTGTTACCATATGTTATTTCCATATGAAACGTACCTAGATCTTAACCCAATTCTGTATCGTCTTCAACTTTGACAAAACCGGGCACAGCCGGATTTCTTTACAATCTCAAGGGGAATATCGTTCAAAAACAAGCTCATCTCTCCACTTGAAACAGCCCTGAACGATCCCATTATCCGGGTCTATCAGGGCTGTTGACTGACTGTATGTTCATATTATGTTCAGCTTTTAATGAATACATCTTGATCTTCGAAATCATGATCCTTAGCCGAAGATACTTGGGCTTCCCTCCCTTCATTCTCGTAACTGGCTTCTTTTTTATTTTTCCAGGCCTGAATGTCGGAAATAACACCCTCTGCCCGGTCCGTTACTGTCCCGATCAGCTGAATCCCCTGCTCACCAACTTTCCCAGCAACTTCCTGGACTTTGCCGCCAACCTGACGAGCACCGTCTGCAATATCCTGACGCAGCTCCTTGCCCGCCTTCGGTGCGAACAGAAGGGCTGTGACAGAGCCCGCAATTCCTCCGATCAAAGCCCCAATCAAAATGCCCTTGCTCTTCTCTTTCATTCGTCCATCTCTCCTTCATCATCTAGTTGGCCCGCCCGCCCGCCTGACTTGGAGGTGCGGCGGTTCCATGTGTACCAGAGCGTCATGCCTGCATCAAGCCAGCGGAACACTTCACCAATGCGGCGCTCGTTCTCCAAACGAGCCCGTTCCATATGCTCAACTGCGGCCATTGATGCCCGCTTGCTGACCGAATGAACCGCACTAGCTGTATTCGCTACGGCAGACGCTGCCTCGCTTATGGATGCTGCAATGGATTCACCTGCTTCCAGCTGACGTTGGATGCTGTCCAGACATACCGAAGCCCGATCCATCACTCTTCTGGCTTCCATCGATAGCTGTGAACACTCCCTCCCCAGCTTTCCAAGCACTGCTTCTGTTCGGAGCAGCGTTCGTCTGACCGACAGCATAATGCCTATGATTGCAGCAGCAATGAGCAGGATGCCCGCTGCAGCCGCCAGTGCACTCCATTCCGCCATATGTCCACCCTCCCTATTGCCTGGCTGACCGGGCGAATGCCTAGTCGCATGATGCATTATAAGCACAATGGGCTTGTTTTGACACAAGGATTGCATTTTTTTATGATGAATTCTCTTCCTGCAAAGTCAAAAAAGCCTTCGCACAGACAATTCCTGCGCGAAGACTTATTCTGATTATAATATATGTAACGTCGATTTCAGCCACTGACTTATATCATGCTGTTTACAGTTCCCGCTTAAGATAATCACGGACGCTGGCTGCAAACTGCTCCAATATGTTTGGTAGGACAGATGAAAGCGGATGAAGGTCGTGGCGTTGCCAATCATAATATTCTTGAACCAACGGCTTTCGCAGCCGAACCAGTTCGGTCAAAACAGCGTGAACTTCATCGCTCATCACTTTCTCTTCATGCGTTATATCTATAATGTCCTCGTAACTGCTGGCATCTCTCATAATAAAGCCATCGATTAAATAACTGCCTACATCTGTCACAATTTCAATCGCCAAGTGAAGCGCACGCTCCTGCACAAGTCCATATACCAGACTGCCGTCCCAAGACTCGGCCGCCTGCCTGAGTCCACTTGAAATTTCGGGAATGGCGTTCAGTCGACGTTCAATTTGTTCCTGGTTAACGTAATACACGTTTGACCCTCCTCTAGCATAATCTTGTATGTGTTTATAATCATAGATTCATTGATTCATTCCAAGCTTAATGTATGAACGATCAACTCGTTATACTTCAAAATCCACACTAATCGAAACATCTTTAACTTCGTTAATATAACGAATAACCTCCTGGTGCACCGGATGCACCTGATACGCCTTTAAATCTTCCAATGAATCCACTTCCGAAATCAAAGCAAGATCATAGGAACGATCCGAGCGAACGATATCACTTCCTACCTCAAGAGAACGGAGCTGGGGAATCTTGCCCTCCATATCACGCAGTACCTGCACGGTCCGTTCGATATTTTCTGTAGTCGGTTCTTTTAATTTGAAAAAAACGATATGTTTAATCATGCTCTGCTCCTTTCGTCACTAAAAATGTCTCCTGTACTATCATACCTTTACCAAGCGGAAAAGGAAATCGCTTACGCAAGAAGAAAAGACTTCATCACTCTTTTTCATGCCTCCTTAGTTCAAGCATTAGCTGTAAATGAAACAATAGCTTACAAGACATATAAAAAAGAACGAGCTTGGCGGCTCGTCCTTCTGCTGTATATCTATTGGTTCTTTATGCTTACACTTCCCCCATCCGTTCAATCATGTTACGCGCAATCCATACTCCTGCCGCTCCAGCCTGAGCGAGACCGCGGGTGATCCCGGCGCCATCGCCGCCGCAATACAGCCCCTGAATCTCCGATTCAAATGTGTCCGTAAGCTTCGGACGAGCTGAATAAAACTTCGCTTCCACCCCGTAAAAGAGCGTATGCTCAGAGGCGATGCCGGGTGTTACTTTATCAAGAGCCTCCATCATTTCCACAAGGCTTTTCATCGTATTGTACGGAAGCACTAGCCCCAAATCTCCCGGAACAGCCTCCTTCAAGGTCGGCTCCAGAAAACCTTCCCGAATTCTCCCCGCAGTAGATCTGCGACCGCGAAGGATATCACCATACTTCTGCACGATAACTCCTCCACTAGATAGATCATTCGCCCGTTTGCATATTTCCCGAGCATACTCATTCGGTTTATCAAACGGCTCCGTAAATTTATGCGATACGAGAAGAGCAAAGTTCGTATTGGATGAACCAAGTGTAGGATCTTTATAAGCGTGCCCGTTAGCAGCCATAACGCCGCTATGATTCTCTACAACGACGTGACCGGACGGATTGCTGCAAAACGTACGCACACGAGTTCCGACCGAGGAATTAAAAATAAACTTTCCTTCGTACAAATGCTCGTTAATTTCTCGCATTACGATGTCCGGCGTCTCCACCCGAACCCCTACATCGACCTGGTTGTTATACATTTTCAGTCTGCGTTTCTTCAGTACACTGCTGAGCCATGCTGATCCGTCTCTTCCCGGAGCAACCATTACCAAATCGGCCTCGTGAACATCTCCGCCTTTCATGGTAATGCCGGTGATCCGGTGTACACCGTCCTCCTTGACAGTATTCAAGTCTTCAACCTCAGCCCTGAAGACCATATCAATTCGCGTTGTTAAATATTCATAAATGGACCGCATAATCTCAAGGTTCTGCTCGGTTCCCAAATGCCTTACCTGAGCACGCAGCAGCTTAAGCCCCGCCGCATAACCGCGCTGCTCGATGTCTTGAATCGCTGCTGTTGTAGGATCGGTTAAAGCAGTAGCAGCGCCATGCTTCAGGTTGATATCATCTACATATTGAATCAATTCAAGCACTTTGGAAGCAGGCAAGTAGTCTGTCATCCAACCGCCAAACTCTGTTGTAATGTTAAACTTCCCATCACTATAAGCCCCTGCACCGCCAAAACCCGCTGTAATTGAGCAGGCAGGCAAACATCCTGCAAATTCCTTTCTTCCTGCAGCGGGTGGACACAGTTGAATCTTATCCTCCAGAATCGGACATCTTCTCCGGTAAATATTATGTCCCTTGTCTACCAGCAAAACTTTGCTGTGCGGCGACTTCAACGTCAGTTCATAACATGCAAAAATACCAGCCGGACCGGCTCCAATAACAATCACATCATACTTGCTCATATTATCCCCCTGTAAGTTCATACTGTTCGGATACAGATGGGCGCTTCAATCCAACCATTTGAGAAAATATACAGGCACAATAAAAACCCCGGCTATGAACAGGCATGAAAAAAGCCCTGATCGTAGCCAGGAATTTACGGTTCCTTGTAGAAACCCCTAACCATATTATTAGGGTTATACGAATTTTGTACCAGTTATTATGTTGAACACCCATCTCATAACTTACCCTAAAAACACGAACATGTCAATGATAATAATTTTTATCGTTCGTTTTTTATTAATTAAATGGTTGATTATATTCTGTTATAGATATAAAACTCCATAAAAAACGAACATTATTAAATAGACATTGGTAGTTATATCCTTTTATCAGAGAGATTGGCATGATCCAAATGTCTCAAGTACACGAAATGGAAACAAATGATAGGAGAAGCCTATTGAAAATACCATGTCGAATATTGTAGTATTGTGGTAAAAAAAGTCGGAGGAATTATGCCTACTAAACAACATCGAGAAAAACACTCCATCGAGGCGTGGTCCCTGATCAACCGAAAATATTTAGGGAAAGGCGTACGTGTCAAGCGATTCCGCAGACCGACCCGCTGTCAGATTCGTAATCGCGTGCTGCTCGCCATCCTGATGGCCAATGATATCAAATTGTCACAGTTAGCCGAGGAGCTCGGCGTATCTTCCCGAAGCGTCAGCGCTTGGGTGTATGAAGGCCGGATTCCTGGGAAGAACAACCTTGAGAAAGCTTGCAATTATTTGGGATACCCGCGTCATATTTTGTTCAGAGAAGAGCTGTTGGAGAAATCTCCGGTCATTTGTCAGCCGGAGGCTTCCCGGTTTATGAAGAGAACACTGACACGTTCACCCGTAAGCAACCGAATTCTAACCGGACTTTGCATGGTGCATGATCTGTCCGTCAGCGATGTAAGCCGCTGGATCGGTGTACATCCAGGAACGTTCCGTAAATGGCTGCATCAGGGAACTCTGCCGTCTAACGCTTTTCAAGATAAAGCTGAAGCGTTCTTCCGAATTCCAAAATCGGTATTGTTCGCCGATTGTGTATTGCATCCGAAGACGAAATCACCCCGTTCATAATGCATGTAAAAGCTCCGATTTAGCCTTCAAGGCTTGAAATCGGAGCTTTCTTCAATTTATAAAACGATCTGCCATTTGTATACATACTTCACGAGTTTTTAGGGAATACCAGAAAACAGAATAGATTTGATTTTTAAAGGAGATAGAATGTAGCTATGGTAGATAAAGATACAGGCATGGCACTCGGGCTTCTTGGGGGTACGACTTTTGGTAGCGGCATCGGATTTCTGCTAAACTGGCACTCCTACAATCTGATTTGGATCGTAAGCATTTGCGGAGGCATCGGTGTGCTCGCTGGGCTTTGGTACGCTGTAAAGTCACATCGAACACGCAAATCATAAGACGGGAAGGTTTTATAAATAATGATTCTCCCTTACTATCCTTTCTTTATCTTCACCCATAATTTCCTCCCAAACTTCTGAATAACAAAACACAAACAACTCACCCGATTTCTCGCAAATAAGTGTACATTCAAATAAAGATACCCAAAAGAAAAGGGCCATCCCTAAGCAAAAATTACTTGGAGACAGCCTTCTCTGCTTTTCTAACTCTGTTTAACTTATCAAGCAATATTTTGATTATTCACCTATAGTTGAATAACATTTTTGTTATGTGTTGAGGAAGTAGATTTGATAACATTGTTTAACTTAAGAAACTTCATAAAAATAACTGTTGAAAATAACGTTGTTAACATAACAGATGAAAATTAAGCAAATATGCAAAAAGCTCCTGAATTGTCATTAAGACAAATTCAAGAGCTTTTTATAATGAATGATGCGGTCGAGAGGACTCGAACCTCCACGGGGGTAAGCCCACACGGACCTGAACCGTGCGCGTCTGCCAATTCCGCCACGACCGCAAATATGTATCTTCCTCAAAAAATATGATGAAGATGTAAGGTCAACGGTAACATCAAAAACACTGTTTTTTAACGACTGTTTCAATCACCGTAATTAAGAGTATATTCCGATTAAATAAAAAATGCAAGAACTTTTTTTACCCATAGAAAAAGAGCCTGCTCCTATCGGATCAAGCTCCCTATTTTGTTACCCATCAAGTGGTCAAGTATAACATTGGAAATCGGCAGAAGGGAGCGATAAGTTTAATCTTTATCCCTTCAACTCATCATATATTTTCATCCTGCCAGCGCCACAGCTCCTTGCTGGAAGTTGATATCCCAATGACTCCGCTTTTTAACGCTGTATCAAAATCCTCCAGATCGATCATTAAACCACCTGCGATGACAGGTACATCCAATTCCTTACGAATTCTGTCCATTATTCTCTGACAGACCATGCCAGGCAGCACTTCAATAGCATCCGGACCAGATGCCTTCGTCATTCTGATCCCGTTATCGAGCGATACCGAATCAAATACGAACAGCCGCTGTACGGTAAGCAGTCCCCACTTTTTCGCTTCGGTGATCGCTGAATTTTTCGTTGTGACAATGCCGTCAATTCCGACCTTTTCAGCCAAGTAGGCTATCCCCGTTCTGTCCTTCCCAATTCCTTCAATCAGATCAAAATGAACAAATGACAATTTTCCCGCTTCCCGAATTTGTTCAACAATCGAATCAATGACAAAAATATCTGTCTTCAGAATAAATACAATATTTGAATCCGTCTCAAGAACAGAAGGCAGTTCATCTACATTCAATAACGAAGTAATGATCGGTTTACGTTTCAAGCAATAAGCAATTCGCTCGGCACCATTCACGCTAGCTTTCAAATTCATTTTCATTTCCTTCACCTCTTTGTTGAAACAACTTCTCCGGTTCTCCCGTTGTAACAACATATTTGATTTCACGTTGAAATATTAAATTTGTACACTTTTAAGACTTCTGCGGTAAATATCATAGATAGAGTTCAACACATAGGTAGGTTTAACCTGGTTAGCTGATAAATCCTCCTGTTGAGTTGCACCGGTAAGCACGAGTGCAGTGCTCATTCCTGCATTGTTACCCATCAAAATATCCGTTTCCAGCCGATCTCCAGCCATCAGACAATCCTTCGCTTCCACTTGCAATATGTCAAGAGCAGCCAGTGCCGTTAATATCGAAGGTTTACCCATAATTAAATTGATCTTCGTGCCAGTCGTTCCTTCGATCGCACCTATCATCCCGCCGCAATCAGGCACATCTCCGTCCGGCATTGGACAAGTACGGTCCGGATGAGTGGCAATAACATCGGCCCCATTTTTAATCGCCCGGTAAGCGAATTCAAGATGGTCATAATGAAATCCCCGATCCCAGGAAACCACCACCACATCCGTTTCTTCAGGAGAGGCAGCAAATTCAATTCCATTCTCAAAAAGTTCTCTTTTCAATATATCTTCACCGATCACAAACACCTTTTCTCCGTTATGATGCTGTTGCAAATAGTGAATCGTAACAAGCACAGGGTTCAATATATTGTTCAGACCAACCTTGATACCGAAAGAATTCAGTTTTTTCAAATAATTTTCTCTGGATTCAATCGTTTTGTTCGTTAAGAAGAGCAGCTTTTTATCCATCGATTGCAAATAACGAATTGTTTCAACTGCGCCCTCAATCACTTTATCTCCAAGATAGATCGTTCCATCCAGATCAAATATATAACCTTTATAATGGTGCATCCAAACTCCCCCTAATCGCACATCAAGCATTTTTTATGTATATACAAAAATAAGAAGCACTCTGCATAAAACGTTTCCAACACAAAGAAAGCGTTTTAGTCATGCAAAGGCTTCTCATCATCTCTACCCAGCTCCAAAACTTAGATATCATTATACCATAAAGGCTGTTTGCATGGATGAAGCTTTCATAAAGTCTTGTTTTAACAAATTGATTACCACCCTTTATTAACCTAATAATTGTCATTTTGAACTTTATAATTATTAACGAAATGTTATAAATTTCAATTAAATGTAAAATTAGTTCACACAAAATTCACATTTAAGTATATAATTAGGGCAGGATTTCCAGAAAAAATATAATACAACCTAATCTTTAAATCCGCTTCCTCTATTTTTCCGTTCTATTACTCCTAATCTAATCGCTGCTATTTTCCATATCTATTATCTACTTTATTCGACTCTATCCTACTTCATTCTCATCTTTTCTTTCATGTATATAGACTCTTTATGAGTTTATATAAAACCTTATACATAAGGAGGTGATATCTTTCAACCAGGACATCTAAATCCATAATGAGGGGAGGTATTCTTTGATATCAAGGAACTAAGTCAAAAAAACTTAATATTTTCAAAATTAAAGGAGGATCATCCAATGACTACTCGTTCATCTAATTCAACGATTGCGAAACTGCTCGCTATGTGTGGTATGATGATTGCTGCTGCAGTTTTTATGATGTTTATGTCAGAAAAAGTGTCTGCTCACGGTTGGGTTGATAGCCCAGGAAGCCGCGCTATCTTATGTAAAAACGGTCAAAATACGGATTGCGGAGCAATCATTTATGAGCCTCAAAGCTTGGAAGCACCTAAAGGCTTTCCTGCAGCTGGACCTGCTGACGGAAAAATTGCAAGTGCAGGCGGAATCTTTCCAAAGCTGGATGAGCAGTCAGCCACACGCTGGACCAAGGTGAATATGTCCCCTGGAACCAACACGTTTACCTGGAAGTTAACTGCAGCTCACGCTACAAGCAGCTGGAAGTATTATATTACGAAACCGAACTGGAATCCGAACGCTGCTCTGACACGTGATTCCTTTGACCTTACCCCATTCTGCTCCGTCGACCACGGCGGTACCCGTCCTCCGAACACGTATAGCGATACGTGCAATGTACCACAACGTACCGGTTATCATGTCATCTTGGCTGTTTGGGAAATCGCGGACACAGCCAATGCATTTTACAACGTAATTGATGTTAATTTCGGTGGAAGCAACCCGGTCGATAATGAAGCTCCAACAGCGCCCTCTTCACTTGCTTCCTCAAACGTTGCAAGCACATCTGTATCTCTGGCTTGGAGAGCAGCCACAGACAACGTAGGTGTGACTGGCTATAAAGTATACAACGGCAACGATCTTGTCACAACCGTATCCGGCTCAACGCTAAATTATACAGTAACCGGTTTGAATGCAAATACAGCCTATACCTTTACGGTAAAGGCTGTAGATGCTGCTGGCAACTTGTCCAATGCCAGCAATGCCGTTCGTGTGACCACAAGTCCTGCTGTAGTTGATAACGAAGCACCGACTGCCCCTGGAAATCTGCGTGTCAATGGCAGTCCAACTTCGACAAGTGTTTCTCTTGCATGGAACCCGTCCACAGACAATGTAGGTGTAACGGGTTATAAGGTTTACCGCGGCACAACATTGGCAGGGACCGTATCAGGCACAACCAGCAGCTACACCGTATCTGGCCTAAGTCCAAATACCGCCTATACCTTTACCGTTCTTGCCGTTGACGCAGCCGGTAACGAATCACCCGCCAGTAATTCTGTAAGCGCAACAACCGTAGATGGACCTGCCGTTCAAGCGTGGGCACCGAACACGTCATATACCGTTGGCACACAGGTAAGCTACAATGGCTCGACATATGAATGCCGTCAGTCCCACACTTCATTGAACGGCTGGGAGCCTCCTAATGCTTCAGCCCTTTGGAAGCTAGTATAAATATATTCACGTAATCATAATATAGACTTATTTTTCACAACAAAAAACCCCTTTGATTGAGAACCACATCCCGCAAAGAGGTTCGTTCTCATCAAAGGGGTTTTCCTAACCTTTTGTTATTTCCAGATTTCGTCCGCAATCTCTTTAATCAAAGAAAGCTTCTTCCACTGCTGCTCTTCTGTTAATATGTTGCCTTCCTCTGTGGATGCAAAGCCGCATTGAGGGCTTAAGCAAAGCTGATTCAAATCAACAATTTGAGCCGCTTCCTGAATGCGGCGAATGATCTCCTGCTTATCTTCAAGCTCGCCTGTTTTGGACGAGACCAGCCCGAGGACAACCTGCTGATCCTTCAAATGTTTAAGTGGCGTAAAGCCCCCTGCCCGGTCTGTATCAAACTCCAAGTAATATCCATCAATCCGATCGATGCCAAAAAGATATTCTGCCACAGGTTCATACCCGCCGGAGGCAGCCCATGTTGATTGGTAATTCCCCCGGCACACATGCATAGTGATGATGAGATCCTCCGGCAGCCCGGCAACAGCTTGACTGTTTATAGTCGCATAAAGCTCTGCAATGTCAGAAAATTTCGTTGCATCCTCCTGAATCAAACTCCAGTAATTTTTGTCACAGAGCATTCCCCACGTGCAGTCATCCAGCTGAATGCTGCGGCAGCCTGCTTCATAAAGCGCAAGCATAGCTGCATTGTAGGCAGCTGCTATATCAGCTGTCAATTGCTCTGTGCTGCTGTAATAAGAGTCGGTACTGGCCTTGTTCTCCGGACGCTGAAGCTCTGCAAAAAATTGGGCCGGTGCCGGTATCGCCTGGCGAGCGATGACACCCTCTCCGGCCACTTCTTTTAGAAATTTAAAATGCTCTACAAATGGATGGCTGGAGAAGCCGATTTTGCTATTCAAACGGGCGGTTTCTGCACGGGTCTTAGCACCATGGAACTGATAACCTTTGTCTGATTTCACTTTTTCCACTCCATCCAGTCCCCACATAAAATCAAGATGCCACCATGAACGTCTGAACTCTCCATCCGTTACAGCTTTTAACCCTACAGACTTTTGCTTGGCTACAAGCTTGATGATTTCCCGATCTTCTACCCGCTCAAGTTCCTCCGCACTGATCTCGTTTTTTTCAAATTTGTTTCTGGCCTCTTTCAGAATCTCCGGACGCAAAAAACTGCCAACCGTATCATGCCTAAAAGGTGCAACTGTTCTTTGTTTGCCACTTTCTATAACCTGACTCATCTTCACTATCCCCTTTAACTATTAATCTGCTGCATTTACATTATATGAAAGATATCACAGTTCTCCGGTTATAGAGTAACTCCAAATAACTATTGCTGGTTATAGCTTTAAGCTATAGCAAATCTCTGCTTCAAACCAAATCATTAAAATTTATTTCATCAAAATCAAAAATATATATTGATATTGATAATCATTATCAATATAATGATAATCGTTATCAATTATATAAAGGAGGATTATTTATGAAGTTTAAACGCATAAAACCTGCTCTAATTCTTACCATGCTCGCAATTATCGTCGCAGCTTGCAATCAAACGCCGTCTGCCGATAGCACGTCATCACAGTCACAGCCTGTCTCCTCATCTGAGACAGCAACAGTAGCTAATACGAATCAAGGCTCTGAAACAGCCTCTGATCAGGAAAAAGCTTCAAACGTACAATCGCAGTCCTCTACTGTTGATGAAGCACAGGTGGAAGAATTGATGAAGCAATTCAACGGGAAAAAGCCAGATCAAGTAGCTACGGTATCCGTCTCGATATCGGAGCTATTAAATGAGTTAGGTATCACCCCTGTTGGCGTGCCAACAACAAACAGCAAACTGCCGGAGGCTTTTGACAATGTACCTCGTATCGGTACATCCCACCAACCGGATCTGGAACAGATCGCCAAGTTGCAACCTGATTTCATCCTTGGACCATCATCGATTAAAGACAGTCTGGACAAAGTGTTTCAATCCGCATCCTTGCCATCCGCTTACTTGCCCGCTGATTCACTGGATGAATTGAAACTTTCAATGATTACCCTCGGACGTCTGTTCGAGAAAGAAGATAAAGCAGCAGCATACTTACAGCAGTTCAACGAGAAAGAAGCCGCCATTATTGAGAAAACCAAAGGCAAAGAAGCACCGTCAGTTATGATTTTGTTCGGATCTGCCGAATCACTTATGTTCATGAATGAGAATACATACACAGGCAGTTTAGTAAAGAAACTCGGCGCATCGAATGTGGTTAGTGATGTGCTCAAGCTGGAGGAAACTTATATTCCGCTCAATATGGAGAGCGTTGTAGCTGCAAATCCAGACGTTATTTTATTGGTTGCTCATGGTGATCCGGATGCAGTTGCCAAAAAATTTGAAGAAGATATAAAGAAAAACGGCGCCTGGGAAAAACTTAACGCATTCAAGAACAACAAGCTGATTGCGCTCGATAACAGCCTGTTCGGCATTGCATCCATAATCAAGGCTCCTGAGGCATACGAAGAGCTGTTTAACATATTGTACAACTGATACGGAGGAATACAGTGTGACGGAGAAACCATTGAAAAAAGCTGCGCTTCTCGGAATCACCACTTTGGCTTTGATCGCAGCCGTGGTGCTTTCCATCGGCCTGGGCAGTGTACAGTTATCTCCGACAGATACGATAAGTACCTTGTTTGGAAGTGGAGATGAAGCCAACCGTACCATTTTGTGGGATATCCGCATTCCGAGAGTGTTGCTCGCTCTGTTGATCGGAGCAAACTTGGCGGCGTCAGGTGCATTGCTACAGGCAGTGATGCTGAATCCCTTGGCAGATCCCGGTCTTACGGGGGTATCTAGCGGAGCCGCAGTAGCTGTACTGTTTATCCTGCTGGCTCAACCCAAATACGTGTCACTGGTTCCATTAGCTGCGATTGTCGGCGGCTTGATTGCAGCGTTCCTCGTCTATACATGGGCTTGGAACCGGCAAACCGGATTCACTCCGATCCGAATTATTCTGTCCGGTGTAGCCGTCAACGCTGTATTCGGCGGAGTTATCGGGCTGTTGTCGTTACTTTACAGCGATAAGCTCCCCTCTGCACTGCAATGGCTGAACGGGAGCTTATCCGGCAAAGGGATGAATGCTGTAGAAGTGCTGCTCCTCTATTCCTTCATCGGATGGATTGCAGCCCTGCTGTGTATCCGGCAAGCCAACATCTTACGGTTAGGAGAACAGGTTGCACATAATCTCGGGCAAAATTTAAATCGCATCCGATTTACGCTTTCATTTGTAGCCGTTTATTTGGCTGCCATCTCTGTGTCAACTGTCGGACTAGTCGGTTTTGTCGGCCTCATCGTTCCGCATATTGCCCGTTTGCTCGTCGGTTCGGACTATAAGCAAGCATTGCCGATGAGCCTTCTGCTCGGAGCATTGATACTGCTTGCTGCAGATACAGCGGGACGAACCGCTTTCGCACCGACTGAAATCCCAGCCGGCATTGTGATGTCTATGCTTGGAGGACCTTATTTTCTTTACCTGATGCGTAAGGGGGAAACTTAATATGCTTGATATCCAATCTTTAACGATACGTTATGCCGATCGAACCATTATCAACAACTTTTCACTTAAGGTACGTGAAGGAGAAGTCGTATCCATCATTGGACCGAATGGCTCCGGCAAATCAACGATACTTAAAGGATTAACACGCAATATTCCCAGCACGAGCGGACGTATCTGTATTGCTAATCGGGAATTGTCAGCCCTTAGCACCAAAGAGGTCTCCCGCATCATGTGCATGCTTTGTCAATCCAATTCATGTCCGGCTGACATGACCGTTAAAGAATTAGTAGGCTACGGACGGGTTCCACACAAGAAATGGTATGAACGCTTCGATTCAAACGACGAGGAAGTTATTGAATGGGCGCTTGATCAGACGGGCATGTTTCCATACCAAAACAGGTTGATCGTTTCGTTGTCAGGTGGAGAAACACAGCGCGCCTGGATTGCCATGGCCCTTGCACAGCGTCCAAAAATACTGCTTCTTGACGAGCCGACCACATACCTAGATATTGCGCATCAGCTGGAAGTGCTTGAACTGATAAGCAGACTCAATGATGAATTAAACCTGACGGTCGTTATGGTCCTTCACGATCTAAATCATGCAAGTGCCTATAGTGACAAAATCACTGTCATACAAAACGGCATCATTCATGATTACGGTCCTCCACAGCAAGTGCTCACCCCGAATTTGATTCGTGAAGTATACGGCGTTGAATCGGAAGTGGAATATGTTGATAGTAGTTCCACCCCACGCATTCATATTTTAAAGAAAAGTAGAGGGATCAGTTATGAAGCCATTGGATAAAGAAAAAATCAAGTTGGAATATTTAACGTTTACAGATCACACAAAAACAATCATGTTAAGCACGGTGAATAAAGATGGACAGCCGTTTATCTCCTATGCCCCTTTTGTAAAAAAGAACGGTAAGCTCTACATCTACATCAGTAAAATCGCCAATCATTATTATCACATCGAGAATCATCCAGCTGTAGACGTCATGTTTATCGAAGACGAGATGCAATGCAGAAATCTGTTCGCCCGTCAAAGAGCAAGATTCGCTTGTACAGCCATCAATCTAGGAAACAAAGGATACGAAGATATCTTTGATTTGTTCGGTCAGATCTTTGGGGAAAGTATGATTCGAATGCTTCAGGGATTGGATTTTTCACTGTTTGAGCTAACTGTACATGAAGGGCGTTATGTGGTCGGTTTCGGTCAAGCGTTTGACATCGATTTATCGGGCAACCGATTTGACCTTGTCTCAAGGGATGGACATATGTCTGAAGCATCCATATAAAACCTTGAAAGGAGTACGGACACAAGTGACATTTAATACTGTATCTCACATCTGGAATGCTCTTCAGGACCGATTTCATCAGTCCGTCAAAAATCTCCCGGAAAAAGATTTGCCGCTAAAGCTGGGCCATGCTTCTATTGGCTACATGCTGCGCCATAACGCAGAGGTTGAATATATGTTTGCAGAATGGTTTTTTAATCGACCGATGCCAGAAGGGCTTGCCATTGTTACCTCACGTGGAGCGACAAAAGCCGGGGATGATTTTACGAACCTCGAAGAACTCCTTTCCATCTTGAAAGCCTCAAACGAGCATATCATTCAAGCGATGCAAAAACTGCCTGAGGAAAAATGGACGGAACCCGTCAAATCTCCGATGGGTGTCTCTACACCACTTGAAGCGGTGGGCAGGCTGATGTATCACACGGGTATGCACGCCGGACAAATATCGCTGATTCGAAAATATACTGCTAAGAGCACGGAGGAATGATTCATACCTGAAGCGTCTTTCAGCAGACAGAAGGGATGTCTCAAAGGTCTACGGACCTTTTAAGACATCCCCTTGTTATAGTCTTTAGTTCTCCGCTATAGCTTCATGCAATGCTTCAACATACGAAATGGCCAGCTTGGATAATGAAATGTTTTTATGACTGATCCACCCAACATTGATGCTTTCTTTACTCTCAAGCGGAACTGGAATGATCTCATTTCCATTTAGATCAGCGCTAAGCACACCAGTGGAAATGGTATACCCGTTCAATCCGATCAACAGATTGAATAAAGTTGCCCGGTCATTCACTGTAATGCTTTTTTTACGTGACAACGTGCTCAAAATCTCTTCTGAAAAATGAAACGAATTGTATTCTCCCTGATCAAAGGAAAGATACGGATAATTCTCCAACTGCTCAATGGTTACGACAGATTGTTTAGCCAGCGGGTTTTTAATGCTGATGAAAATATGCGGCTTAGCCGTAAACAGACTGTTGAACTGCAAACCGGCGTCTTTCAGCAGCTTGTTGATCACCTTCTCGTTGAATTCGTTCATATATAAGATTCCAATTTCACTGCGCAGTGTTTTTACGTCTTGAATGATTTCATATGTTTTGGTTTCCCGCAGCGCAAGCTCGTACTCCTCTTGTCCATACTTTCGAACCAGGTTCACAAAGGCATTGACTGCAAATGCATAATGCTGCGTAGATACTGAAAAATGCTGCGGCGAAGGCTTCTTATTTCCATAACGTGTCTCTAAAAGCTCGGCCTGCTCTACCACCTGACGAGCATAACCAAGAAACTCAGTCCCTTCCTTCGATAAAGAGATTCCTTTGTTCGTGCGTTCAAATATTTCAATCTGAAATTCCTCTTCTAAATCACGAATCGCATTCGACAGGCTGGGCTGAGAAATGAACAAGCGTCTGGCCGCCTCATTCATGGAACCCCGATTGGCTACTTCAATAACATATTTTAATTGCTGCAACGTCATTGAATTCCCTCCCCTTTGTTAATAGCTGCTGTACTTGATAAAAAACGTTGCACCAGTCCAGCCAGCTCCTTAAACTCGTTATTTTAAAGAAGCCCTTTCCGACCGGAATCGGGAAGGGCTTTTGACACTCATCTATTTCTATTATTCAAATTATTCACCGTAATATGTAACAAATTCTCCGTTCGGTTTGCGGTAGCCGCGAGGTCTCTGCTTGCTCGTATCCTCTTTTCCAAGAGTAATCATCATAACAGGTACATATTGTTCCGAAACGCCAAGCACCTGGCAAACCTCTTCAGGATCATAACCGATCATCGGGCAAGTATCCCAACCCTTATCCTTGGCAATCAACATAAACTGCATAGCCGACAAGCTTGCATTGCGGATTGCTTCTTCCCGCTTAAAGACGTCTCCTCTGGATTCGTATAATTCATTTACTTCCCGAACCGTTTTATCGAATTCAAATTTATCTATAATCCCCAGGTTCAGCATTCCTTCATTCATCGGTCCGATATCATGATATGCTTCCATATCCCCAAGAACAATAATAACGGCAGAGCTGGTCAATACTTTATACTGTCTATACGCTGCTTCATAGAGTTTCTCTTTTAACGCAGGATCTGTAACTACTGCATAATGCGCGTGCTGCAGGTTAAAAGCAGAGGGGGCAAATTTAACAAGACTGAATATGTCCTCCAGCTCCTGCTTACTGATCTTTACATTCGGAATAAACTTCATTGCAGATCTTCTGGTCTTTAAAAGCTCAGTAAAAGATGCAAATGAATTCGTTGTAGTAGCGTCCATGTTATGATTCTCCTTCTCTAAATCTATTCATATAATTAATATTACCACAGTTACTATAAAAAAGTAAGCTGATTATCTCCTATAACAGCTATAAATGTGCTAGACTCTAACTTTTATTATGGCAATAAAAAGAGAGAATGTGCAATGACTTTAGTATCATGCGCACCAAAATTAGGCATGTATGTTAAAATGCTATCATACATGTTTGCTAAAATTAGTAGCGGGAACTAAAAAAGGAGGTGATCAAATGGAAACTATCGAAATAATTGCAATTGCAGCATTGGTCCTCTCTGTTTTTCTATTGATCAAGGTATTTAGTCTTCAGAGCAAGCTAAATGATATCCAATCCGAGCTGGAGTGGATCAAAAATCGTTCAGACCATAGCCCAATGATCGAATCAAGCTCACCAATTACCTCCGAACCGAATATCTACGGAATAGATGCGGATCTGGAAAAACGGCTCCGTATATTAATTGCATCAGATCAAAAAATTAAAGCGATCAAAGTGCTAAGGGAAGCAAGAGGGATATCCCTTAAAGATGCTAAAAATTACGTAGATCAGTTGGAAACATAGTCTTTTATATCATGGTTCAGATCATGGTTCAGAATAAACGGATGGTCTCCCGACACATTTAAAGAACGAAGGGAAACCCTATAGAGTTGGTTTCCCTTCACATAAATCCCTGGAATCACACCATTGTTCCTGTAACGAGAACGATTTTTATAGTAAACCGGAATTCTTCACATTTGCAAGAAAGTCCTGAAACTCAGGAATGTCCAGTTGCTGCGCCGCGTCAGACAATGCCGTAGCAGGGTCCGGATGAACCTCAACCATAACACCGTCTGCTCCCGCGGCCAAAGCCGCTTTTGCACATGGTACTAAAATGTCCTTGCGGCCTGTTGAATGCGTAACATCGACCAGTATCGGAAGATGGGTCTCTTGTTTCAAAATTGGGACAGCAGAAATATCAAGTGTATTTCTTGTCGCCTTCTCGTACGTCCGAATACCACGTTCAATGAGCATAACCTGTGTATTTCCTCGAGATACGATATATTCTGCAGCGTGAACAAACTCATCGATTGTAGCAGCCAAACCGCGCTTGAGAAGGACCGGAGTTTGTACATCACCCGCAGCTTTCAACAGTTCAAAGTTTTGCATATTTCTGGCGCCAATCTGAATCACATCGATGTATTCACATGCGATTTCGATATGAGCAGGATCAACAATTTCGCTGATCGTCTTCAATCCGAATTCGGACCCCACTTCTTTCAATATTTTAAGCCCCTCAACTCCAAGCCCTTGGAAATCATAAGGAGATGTTCTCGGTTTGAACGCGCCTCCCCGCAATACTGTAATTCCAGCTTCTTTAAGAGCGGCTGCAACCGTACGTACCTGTTCGTAGCTTTCAACAGAACATGGTCCGGCAATCATGACCGGCTTTCCACCACCAACGTTGACATCGCCCAAATGTATGATCGTATCCTCTTTTTTCTTTTTACGGCTGACCAGCAGATGCTTTTTATGCTCAACCTGTTGCAGTTTTAAAGATGCCTGAAAAATTTGCTTGAACAAATGCCGGATGGTTTCATTGTTAAAAGGACCTTTGTTATTTTCAACGAGTGTATCCAGCATCTTCTTCTCCCTAACCGGATCGAAATCAGGAACTCCCTGTTTTTTCTTCTCCTCTCCAATCTCCTTTGTAATCCGTGCCCGCTCAGATAATAGCTCCAACATTTGAAGGTTGACGGAATCCAATTGTGTTCTTAATTGTTCCAAACGCCCTTGACTCATACAGTATCTCTCCCTTTTTTCTATTGAAAACAAAAAAACTCCCGCCCGCAAAGGGACGTGGAGTTCGTGGTACCACCCTTATTAGATATGCCGAACACAATCGTGTCTTATTCGAAAAAAATCAGCACATCTCACTTGAACCTTTTAACGCAAGGAAAACGGGTACTCCTACCGCTCGCATCAGCAAGCTATCAGAATACCAGCTCAGGAATGAACTTCGGCGGGAAACGTTCGCTCGGATGCTTTCAGTCGGTGGCATACCGTCCCTGTCAGGAATTTTCTCCGCTTACTCTTTCCTTCATCGCTTGTAACAGATTGATTTGAAATCAGAACCTCAGATCCATGCATCGGTGTTTCGTTGTGATGAATTATACAGTCAGTTATTTATAAAGTCAACTAGTCTCACAGCCCATTTCCAATGATTCACCGCCTATGGCGGCTAACCTTCAATCGCTTCAAGCTTCGTCCGTTCCCGAATCCCCCGCATCATTACGTTAATTACACCTTCAGACGGTATATGGACTTATTTTCAAGCCCTCTAATCATGGAAGTCCATGGTTCCGTATCAGCTGTCGTATCCAAAGCGTCTTCTACCATCTGCAGCTTCGCATCCATCAGATCAATATAATGCAGGGCAACAGCTTCTGCCGTTTGCGGCTGAACCGGGCTACCCCACTCTCCCAAGTTGTGATGAGAAAGCACCAGATGCTGTAATCCAAGAATGATCTCGAAATCTATAGGGATATTGTGCGTAATGGCAGCTTCCACGATCCAATTGGATGCCATCACGATATGCCCGACAAGCTTTCCCTGATTGCTGTAATCGGTGACGATGCCCATTTGTGCAATCATCTCTTCCGGCTTCGCAATATCATGAAGAATAATACCCGCTTTTAGTAAATCCGGATTCAGAAATGGACGCTGCTTGCATATAAAATCTCCAATTTCAAGCATTCGTACAATATGATAGGCCAGCCCGGCAAAATAGGCATGGTGATATGTTTTGGCCGCAGGATAATGCATGAGCTTCTCTTCGACCTTGCCCACACAAAACTGTACAATATTCCGGATATCTTGATCCGTAATTTCATGGATCGCAAGCTTTATCGTATGTAACAGATCCACTGGGCGAATGGGGGCACATCTTACAAAATCGGTCAATGACACCCCATCGTCTTCCCTTGCTCTGCGGATTTTGTTTATTTTTACTTGAGATTGATTGCGATAGTTTTGAACAACACCCTGAATTTTTACCAACTGCATTGGAAGAAAAGTTTCTTTATCTTGTATCGTCACATCCCAATACTTGGCCGAAATTTGACCACTGGAATCAGAGAGTACGATATCGAAATAATCCTTTGGCGGTGTGCTGTTAGTCTGTCTTAGATTCAGTTCTTTCAGCAAGTAAAAGCCAATAAATTCATCTTGAACGTTCAACTTATTAATAGGCTTCATAGGTTCCTCCTGAAGTCAAATATAATGCTCATTGCTGCTATAAAATAACGATAGATACGTTTACTATATCAAAGTCTGTTTCAATGAGTCTATCACCTATGCTTTTTATACCGACAAAAATAGATGACTTCGTTGCCTATTATTTAAAAGAAAGGGCATCTCCAAGATTGACTCAAGCAGACCTTTGGAGATGCCCTGTTTTATCCTTCTGTGCTTATTAACACAAGAAAAGACTTTTTTATGTGATAGAAGCTTTGTAAATGTTCTGAATGGATTTGGACAACATGGCGTTGAACTCATCATCCGTTTGATTCACGTTTAGCCCTTGTGACAGAGCACGCGAGAAACTGGCGATCAAGCCCTGGTTACGTTCCAGCTTGTCATTGGCTTCTTTTTGCGTATAACCGCCTGACAAAGCCACAATCCGTATTACTTGCGGTTGTTCCATTAGCTCACTGTAGAAGTTGTCTTCCGTTGGAATAGAGAGCTTAAGCATCACCTTTTCATCTTGGCTCAAAGTCGATAATTGAGCAAAAATTTCATCCTTCAAGATCTTTTCCGAAGCCGCTTTATCCTCACTATAGATGTCAACTTCCGGTTCGATGATGGGAACCAGCCCCATATCTAAAACTTGTTTGCCGATGGAAAACTGCTGCTCAACGACCTTTTTAATTCCGGCAGCATTGGCTTCTTTAATAACCGAACGCATCTTTGTTCCAAAAATGTTTCGCTTGCCCGCCCGCTTCAGCAATTCATTTAAATCAGGTATGGGCTTCATCAGCTGAACGCCGTCTTCCAGCTCTGCAAGTCCTTTGTCGACTTTTAGGAAAGGAACGATCCCTTTTTTCTCCCAAAGATAATCGGCAGTGAATTGCTCGTCAATGGTTCGATCCATCGTGTTCTCGAAAAGAATGGCCCCTATAATATACCGGGAATCAAACGCTGGACTCTTAATAATACGCGTCCTCATCTCATGAACCAGTTCAAACATTTCCTCATCATTAGAATAGCTGCTCTCTTGAACGCCGTATTGCTGCAAAGCTTTAGGCGTGCTTCCGCCACTTTGGTCCAAGGCTGCAATAAATCCCTTTCCCGAGCGGATTTGATCTAATTGTTTTGTATTCACCAATGCTTCTCCTTTCCTTTTCGTGGATTGAATAACATCTCGAACACTGTTTATTATACACCTTTGTTTCCATTATTTCTAAAATAAAGAAGCTTTCCCCGTTGATCCTTCAAATGTTCCAGATCACACGAGGAAAACTTCTAAGTTATTTTAATCTTTTTAGGGCAGCTTCTTCTTAACCAGCCTCTTCCTCACCCTCGGAAAATTGACTGTTATACAGGCTCTCATAGAAGCCTCCCTGTGCCAACAGCTCGTCATGCGTACCCTGCTCGATAATATCGCCATCCTTCATCACAAAGATGAGGTCTGCATCACGAATGGTCGACAGGCGGTGAGCAATAACGAAGCTCGTGCGTCCCTTCATCAGATTAGCCATCGCTTTCTGAATCAGAATCTCGGTCCGGGTATCTACCGAGCTGGTCGCTTCATCCAAGATCAAAATTTGCGGGTTGGACAAGATCGCACGTGCGATCGTAAGAAGCTGCTTTTGACCTTGTGACACATTGCTTGCTTCTTCATTAAGCACCATATCATAACCATCAGGCAGTGTGCGGATAAAGTGATCCACCTGCGCTGCCTTGGCCGCCTCATAAACCTCTTCATCGGTAGCTTCAAGCTTGCCATAGCGGATATTTTCTCGAATTGTGTTGTTATACAACCAGGTATCCTGAAGCACCATTCCGAACATCGAGCGCAGGTCATTGCGGGTAAAGTCGCGAATATCGGTACCATCGATCAATATTGCACCCTCCTGAATATCGTAAAAACGCATCAAGAGCTTGATGATGGTCGTTTTACCAGCACCTGTAGGTCCAACGATGGCAACCTTCTGTCCAGGTTTAACACTTGCGGTAAAGTCATTAATAACCGTCTTCTCCGGGTTATATCCGAACTTCACATTTTCAAAACGAACAGCACCTTGAATACGAGACACATTTGCCGGTTTTGTCGTATCTGCAGGTTCTTCCTCTTCGGCCAAAAATTCAAATACACGTTCAGCCGCAGCAGCCGTCTGCTGCAAGACGTTCGAGATGTTTGCCACCTGGGCAATCGGCTGTGTAAATTGACGCATATACTGGATGAATGCCTGAATATCACCGACAGCGATTCGGCCATTAACGGCCAAATATCCACCCAAGATACAGATCGCTACATATCCAAGGTTCCCAATAAAGTTCATGATCGGCATCATCATACCGGAAAGAAATTGAGATTTCCACGTCGCATCGTGAAGCTTCTCATTGTGCTCGTCAAATTTCTTCAGCGACTCTTCCTCACCGTTGAATGCCTTCATAACCGTATGGCTGCTGTACATTTCTTCGATATGGCCATTGACATGTCCGATAGATTCCTGCTGGGAAACGAAGTGCTTCTGTGACTTCTTCACTACCAGCATGATGAATATAAAGGACAACGGCAGTACGCAGAGCGCGACTAACGTCATTTGCCAGCTGATCGTAAACATCATGACCATAATCCCGATAATGCTAGTTACTGAAGTAATGATCTGCGTCAAGCTTTGGTTCAAGCTGTTGCTGATCGCATCCACATCATTCGTAATATGAGACAGCACTTCGCCGTAATTTTTCTTGTCAAAATATTTCAGCGGCAGCTTGTGAATCTTCTCCGAAATATCACGTCTCAAATTATAAGTGACCTTCATCGAGACGTTAGACATAATATGCCCCTGTATATAAGCGAACAATGCGCTGATGAGATAGAGAATGATCAGGATGATGATAATCCGACCGATAAAGTTAAAGTCTATACCTTCTCCTGTACCTGTGATCATATCCATGACGCCTTCGAACACTTTGGTCGTTGCTTCACCGAGTATTTTAGGACCCAAAATATTAAATATCGTTGATCCAATGGCAAAAAGAATAACAAAAGTGACTGCCGTCTTATACTTGCCCAAGTAGGCGACCAGTTTCTTGAAAGTTCCTTTAAAATCCTTCGCCTTCTCACCCGGCATCATCATCCCGTGGCCGCCGCCCATAGGCTCTTTGTTCTTCGTATTTTTAAATTTGGAGGTTTTCTCACTCATTACAATTCCTCCTTCGAAAGCTGGGATGAAGCAATTTCAAGGTAGGTCGGACAGTTCTGAAGCAGTTCTTCATGCGTACCAATTCCGACGATTTTACCTTCATCCAGTACAATGATTTGTTCCGCGTGACGAATCGTGCTTACACGCTGAGCTACGATAAGAACAGTGCTATCTTCCGTATATTTCTTCAAGGCTTTTCTAAGAGCGGTATCCGTCTTATAGTCAAGCGCAGAGAAACTGTCGTCAAAAATATAGATCGGCGCCTTCTTCACAAGCGCGCGTGCGATCGATAGACGCTGCTTCTGACCACCGGACACATTGGCCCCGCCTTCCGAAATCGTCTTCTCAAATCCGTCCTCATCTTTGAGAATAAAGTCTGTTGCTTGAGCAATTTCCGCAGCGAGCTTCACTTCCTCATCGGAAGCTTCTTTTTTACCGTAGCGAAGATTGCTTGCAATCGTACCTGACATCAGAACACCCTTCTGAGGTACATAGCCAATCTGTTCATGAAGATCATGTTGTGTTACCTCTTTTACATTCACACCACTTACGAAAATTTCACCTGACGTTGCATCATAGAATCGAGGAATCAAGTTTATAAGTGTAGACTTTCCTGAGCCTGTGGAGCCTATGAATGCCGTGGTTTCACCAGGTTTAGCTGTAAATGTAATATCCGTCAGCACATTTTCAGGCGCATCCTGATAGTGGAAGCTGACATTACGGAACTCAACCACACCTTTTTTGTCGGACTTGAATGGCTTCGCCTGAGCAGGATCTTCAACAGAAGGTTTGGTTGAGAGCACTTCTACAATACGCTGTGCAGACACCGAAGCTCTCGGCACCATAATAAACATCATCGAAATCATCAAGAAGGACATGATAATTTGCATTGCATATTGCATAAACGCCATCATATCGCCAACTTGCATCGCGGATGCCGCGATCTGGTTGGCACCGACCCATACGATCAGCAGGGTAATCAAGTTCATAATCAGCATCATCGCTGGCATCATAAACACCATCACGCGGCTAATGAACAAATATGTTTTGGTCAAATCCTGGTTTGCATGATCAAAACGCTTCTTCTCAAAATCCTGTGTGCTGAAAGCACGTACGACCATAAGACCACTTAAATTTTCTCTAGAGACAAGGTTCAATTTATCAATGAGCTTCTGGACGAGCTTGAATTTCGGCATCGCAACATAGAAAACAGTCCCGATTAGTATGATCAAGAGAAGGACTGCCAAACCGATAATCCACGTCATGGAGCTATTTTCCTTGAGCACCATAATAACGCCGCCAATCCCCAGGATTGGTGCGTAGAACAAGATCCGAATCCCCATAATAATAAGCATCTGAATCTGGGTAATATCGTTCGTCGTACGGGTGATCAGCGACGAGGTGGAAAACTTGTCAAACTCATTGTGAGAAAAGCTTTCAATTTTGCCGAACACATCACGACGAAGCTTCTTGGCTACTCCGGCTGCAATAATGGCTGACAGATAACCGACACCCACTGTAGCAGCTGCTCCGCCTAAAGCGATTAGAAGCATGAAGAGTCCGGTCTTGAGAATATACATGCTTTGAATCTTGCCTGTATCCAATCCCAGCTCACCGTACATCAGCTTGACGAAAGCTGTTCCTGTCTGAATCTGCATAGACGGGTCCATCTTGTTCGCAGCTGTGATGGCTTCATCCAGTTTCTCAGCCGGAAGCTGCTGGAGCATCGGAATCATGGCATACAGCTGATCGTAATCGATCTTGGTCATGTCCATCTCTTGGGCAGGTGCTGCCTGATCACCAGAGACTTCAGCCAACTGCTTCGAGACTTGAATGAAAGTGGATGCCGCTCTGCCAAAGATCGGATTTAATGTATCGATCGTACTGCTATCTGAATCCTCTAAGATATATACATTTCGACTTTCCAAAAGGGGATACTTATCGATATACTCTTCATCCCCTGCATGAACAAGCGTATAATGTTTCTCTACAACTGCCCTATCCTGTTCCTCCATCAAGGAGGTCATCAGTGTGAAGCCTTCCTCGCTAATCGCCTCAGGTACGGCATTTTCAATACCGCCTTGCTGAATACCCGTGTTTACAATGTTGGACATGTAATTCGGCAAATTCAAGTCTGCCAACGCCTGCCCAAACAGCAGCGCAATCGCTACTATAAGCGACACGGTGAAAGGCTTCAAATATTTTACAAGTTTAACCATGACATGATCCTTTCTAATCTTTAACTAAAATCTTGTTGAAAACATAAAAGTGCATGTTAAATGAGCAGGATCAGGATTCACGTTTCCTGATATCACCAATAATTTCGTAAAGGCGATTGCACAGAGCAATTAAATGTTCTGTTTCATCATGTCCTAGCCGGTTTACAATTTCATCGGTAAAAGATAAAAAAGCTTTTTTAGCTTTTTGTAATTCGGCTTCTCCATTTTCATCAAGTGCGATATATACAACTCGCCGGTCACTCTTACTAGTGACACGCTTCACAAAGCCTTTCTGCTCTAAACCGTTGATCATTTGTGAAACGGACGGCTTCGTAATGTGTAAAATTTCGCTTAATTCGGATACTTTAATGCCGGGTGGTGCATCCTGTCCCAGTTCACCGGAGTGATTACCATTGATTCGACAATTGATAATTTCCAATACGTAAAATTCACGCTGGGGCAAAATATCATCAAACTTATGCTTCGATGCTACACGTTGTATTTTGGCCATAGCCTCAATCAATCGTTTACCTTGACTGCCCTCCCGATCCATGCTATCCCTCCATTCCATGGGTATTATTTTCGGATTTCAACAATTAAACAACCTAATTAGTTAGATTGGCTATTAGTTAGTTTACCTAAATAAATGTCGAGAGTAAATACCTGTTTCGCAATTTTTTTGATGGTAATTATTAACTTTTGCAAATCGATTAAAACTTTTCTAATATTTTCAAAAACAAAATAAAAAAACACCGGAAATGCCCGATGTTTTCATGGATTTAGCATGAAAAGAAACCTGGGAGCAACAGCGACTGGAAGAATAATCAAAAATTCGTAGAAGCTATCGCATTGGTTCTTACTTTTCTGCTTTGTTGATGCCAAGAGTTTCTTTAATTTGCGGTATCGATAACCCGCGAGTTTTCAGTTCTTTAATATAATGAATACGTTCAACGGTTTTTACTCTTTTATATCTGCGTGTCAAATTCTCTTCCGCCTGTTCAAAAGGCAGCATACCTTCTTCTGTGTAATATTTCAAAGTACTGTAGCGAGTATTCGTGATTCGAACTAATTCCCCTATAGTAACTAACTCAGAGGCTAAGATCGCCTCCATAGAACGCTGTCTGGACATGTTTACTTGCTCCTTTAAACGGGAAGCCTCGGCACAAGACGTACACCTTGAATCGGTATTTGTTTATGAACCACATGCGGTACCGCTTCGTAAACCAAGTTATCAATTTTGATTGTCGGGATTGTCCCCTTCTCCAAGACGTTAACCTCATGACCATAGGACTCCAACCGCTGAACTACATCATTCAGTCTTTGACTGGAGTTGGAAAACCAGGCTTCCGTTTCAATAAATACGGCTTTCGAACGCTCAAGCATGGGAAAAAAGAAGTTTATACTGGTGCCGACAGTAGTCTTCGCAAACCTTGACTTCATTTGAAGGTATTGTTTGATCCCGATTTCAACTCCGTGACGAATATGAATTGGAAACAATTCTTGAGCTAGTAACGTATTGTGAAACAAATCATTCATCCTGGTATTAACCTTGGCTAATTCATTTTGCGAGAAAAAATCATGCATACATCCACTTTCGCGAAGAAGCCATATCATACAAATAACATCATCGGTAACCGATCCCTCTTCCAATATTTCTGCTCGAACGCTCTCGGAGATTCTGGAGTATTCCTCTATATTACTGCGATAATCTTTAACGGCAACCCCCGCAGAAACGTAATAAAGATCGCTCCCCAACAAACTAGGGATTTCCTCAAGCATCCCCATTTCCTTTAGGGAATCCGTTATTGTAAGCTCAAAGCTTTTTAATTTTTTCTTGGACAGGCTAGAGGCCTTTTTCAGCCACCATTTCAGATCACCATTTGCTTCCGCTTGTTTGTTAAAGAAGACTTTCAAAATCATTTCCTGATAAGGCATTATGTCAGCTTGATTCAATACATCACTATGCAATGTTAGCCGATTCCCCGTTTTTTCAAAAGCGTTATCCAGATAAGCGTCCAAAATCACGGCTGCAGCCATGCAGCGAACAGACACTTTCTTCACATTAGTCATGTAAAGACTGCTTTGTGCATTCAAGCCAATGATCGAAAAACGTTGTGCTAAATTTAGGTCAGTCACGATAACCACCCCTATTCATGATTTAAATCATGCGGCTGATGTTTACTCTTAGATGGTATTATTTTCAATTTACTTACTACTTACTACTTATGATTTATTATATCGATCATTAACAATATTGGTCAAGGAAATTGGTAACTATAGGTGTGTTAATTTTTTGGAGAATAACAAGCTGCTGCTTAACAGATATCCGTTGTATAAAAAAACACGCCATAGTCGGCGTGTCTAACTTATTACGATTTAGGTTTAATGGCATAAACGCATTTATGATCCCCTTTAGACTTGCATTCGAGCCGCTCTAAATCAGCATTGAGCAATCTTTGGAATAAAGACAGCTCAGCAGCAAGCTTCGGTATAGCTCATAGCGATGTCTTGAATCGGGCAATTGTATTCTGTCAGCAAATAATACTCAGTCTCGTCTGATTTAACCACTTAACCCAGAATCTCTAATTACGCATCCCAGGTTCCCTATCTCCTAGTGTAAAATTGATGGTGGAGTTCTCGAACCTCTTCTGCAAGCTCTGATACAGGGCCGTCAATAATCGTATCACGAATTACGTCTTGGATCGGAAGATTGCGAACGCGCGACGCAGCAACCCCCATTTCTTTCAGCCATTGTGCCAATTGTTCAGAGGAACTGGCGTAAACAATCCGGCCTAAGCCAACCCAGCCATGGGCTGCAGCGCACATTGGACAATGTTCTCCCGAAGTATAGACAGTTGCTTTGCTTCGTTCTTCCAATGTCATGTTTGAAGCTGCCCAACGCGCCAACGCAAACTCCGGATGCTGGGTATGGTCGCCTCCTGCAACATGGTTGCGGTCTTCTGCAAGCACGTCCCCGTTGGATGAGACAAGCACTGAACCGAATGGTTCATCGCCTGCCTCCAAAGCATTCTTTGCAAGTTCAATACAGCGTCTCAAATGCTTTAGATCGGTTTCATTAATCATAGTAAACCTCCTATTTGGCAGCAGACATCATCCTCAACATTCTGCCTCTTGCCCCTAATTTAGTTCTTTGATGTAATAAATCATTTTTATCAAAAATATCTAGATGAAAATATAGATACTATACATAAATTTATCATATATAAAGAAAAAATGACCAATACTCCAAAGCTTATTTCAACGGCTCCGAAAAAGCGCCGTAAATCCGCATCGATCACCCATTCGCATCCATCAGTTCACGATAGATCTTCCCGTACATAATAAAGAGCATGTTTTGACTAACTCAAGATATGCTCTTTCTAGTGCCCAGGATACATTAATGCTTCATCATTTTAATGAGCTTCATCATCATGCCCACAGCAACGGAATGACCGGTAAACTGATTGATCGTGCCCGTAAAGTACAGATCGGTATCTTCGTGATAAAAAGCAAACGCCCCGGATTGCCCCCAATGCCCGATCAACCCTTTTTTCAAATTAAAAAGAGTGGTGGGCTGTCTCGAAATCCCGATTCCATAATAAAAGAGTCCAGGTCCGAATAACAGATTCCAATGGGAGGTCAATTCAGCGAGATCTTTTTTAGGAAACAGCCGTCCGTTAAAAAAAGCTTTTAAGAAAACCATCGACTCCTGTGCGGTTGAAACAATGCCTCCCTCCGAATCGATCGAGGACATGTAAAGCGGAACGTGCAGCTGCCGTTTCTTATAAAATATCTGGATTGGGCGTTTGTCGCTCACATCTTCAAACAAATATGTACTCGCCAACTGCAATTCATCAAAAATATAAGCTTTAAACACGGCTTGGATGCTCTGACCGGTAATACTCTCAATAATCTTTCCAAGCAGCCGAAAATTCGGGTCCGAATATTGTGCTTTCCCTTTCTGACCCGGTTTGAATTTGGGCTTTTTCCTCTTGATTGCTTCCAACGTTTTTTCAAAGGACCACGCCTGATCCTTTCCGTCCACCAACTCCGAGACGAGTTCAGACGTAAAATAATCGGGAATGCCCGAAGTGTTAGACAACAGATGCTTAATGGTAATCTCATGGCTATAATCAACCCCATCCAGCACATGAATTCCGTTTAAAATTTCTTGCGATAGGTATTTAGAGATTTTATCCTCCACACGCAGCTTCTGCTGAGAGCGCAATTTCAACAAAATCGCTGTGACGTACAACTTTGTTACGCTGGCAATGAAATATGGAGTATCGAATGAAAGGTTCCCTGCTCCGCTGACGAGCGAAAGCGATCCATCCCCCTTTTCCACGCACATTACAGCACCAAAAATATTTTTCTTTCCCGTGACTTGAACCACCAGATCATCCAACAGCGACTGAGTTATGTTATCGTTCATTGCGCCCTAACACTCCCCTTCCCGACTTCTTTCATACTTCCTTCTGTCGTATGCGAGCAGCCGTGACAATGTCTAACGCAGCGCTATCCAGCACTTCGATTAATTGCTCTTCTTTCAAATGGTCTGGAAGCAATCCGTTCGCCGCCATAACCGAAAGCCCTGTTTGAAAAATTTGCATCTTGAACAAAATATTCATCAGCTCTTCGTCAGAGAAACCAGCCAATTCTTTGTCCTGCTTCATCTTTTCCACCACTTTGTGGCTGACGTCATTACGATCAAGCTTCATATAGGAGTTATGCTTCATAATTAAATCCCTGAACAGCACGCTGTATTCCTTGGCAAAACGAAGACTGGCGATCATGTTTAGAAGCTATGTAGTGGTAGGTCTATTGTAATATAATGTATGAAAAAATGGGGGAGGTGTTGAGGATTGAAAAAGATTGATAATTTAATGCACGTCAGTATTGGAGGCATCGTATTATTCGGAGGCATTTTTTTATTTCGTTACTTAATAGATAGAAAGTTTTCAATACTAGAACTAGTTTTGGCGTGTATATTTCTTTTTACTCTAATATTTATAATCATATGGAAAACAAAAGGGAATTAATCAATGTTCATAGGAGTGATCAACATGCTACCTGACTACAAAAGTAAAGTCCTCAGAATTTTGTACAACTACACTAGTCAGCGGCACCGGATGCCAACCGTACACGAACTGGAGAACAAGACCGAACAAAGTAAACAGCGCGTACATGACGCTATACTGTTGCTGGGAAGGAGAATCAAACATACCAAAGCAGCCAACGGTAAAGCCTAATGCTCAGTATTGGACGGAGTACTAATATGACTAAAAAAGAGACAAGAAGAAGCTGTTCCAAAAGTCATCTAAAGATGATTGAACTGCACCCCAATAGTTAGACACAATTAATTATTGGAGATGCAGTTCATCAATAACTACTTTTCCTCTCCTTACACTTGTATCACGAATGAGAACGTAGGCTTCCCTCACTCCACAGTAATATTTTTTGCCTCGGACATATTGCCCTTATAGTCCTTCAGTTTGATACTGATCACCGATCCCTTCTCCGGTACCCGCATTCCACTAAGATCATGATATCCTCGGATAAAATAATCTGTTATGGTGCCGTTGTATTTCTTCGCTGGCCGTACTGGCTCGCCATTAATAGTTACGTACATATGCCACCAATCTTTTGAGGAAGGCACGTCAATTCCCAATGTTGCGCCATTGATATAGTAACCGCCGTCGAAAGGTTCGGAGTAGCTATCTTTCATTTTCCCTGTAAAACTAACCGTATCTATGACTTCGCCCTCCGCATCCAAGGTGGATATGTTCAAGAGATATCGGTCATCGTCTTTGACGGGTACTTCGAACTTGGCAGCGCCCCGTTTCTTATCAACGGTCTTGGTGTACGTGTCCTCTCTGCCATCGGTAAAGCTAAGATCCAATCGAACCTCACGGCCTCGGTTTCCTTTGCTCCAACTGACATCAAATCCATCACTGAGCTCAGTGACCTTCACATTCGAAATGAAGTTTTTCCGATCGAGTGGAATAACAACCGGTTCACTCTCCGAATGATCCAGGCCGACGGCAATCAATTTAAGGGAAACGGCATGTTTATCCAGGTTTTTAATATAGAAATTGTCGTCATAAACGCCGCCCAAGAACACCTCTTTACCATTATTCAACTGAGCGTACAGATGGTACTGCTGCACCTTGCTGTAATCTTCCCGCTCCCATGCGACATTGACTTCACCCGTATCGAACCTGTTATCCATTTCGAAACCCGTTGGCTTGCTCGGCGTATAGTCCTGCCCATCCGTAATCTTCAGCTCGCCAATGTTGACCTGGTAATTGGAAATCTTCTCCCCATTGGGATCAAACGCAAGGCCCAGCACAGCAATTTCACGGTCCGCATAAGGACTTAAATCGAGTTCCTCCGTAACATAGCTTTTTGTCTTCTTGCCGCTGTCAGGTATTGTAATGTATTCAACTTGATCAGGAGCATCCTTGAAGATGAGTCCTAGTTGAATCTCAGAACGATCCTTGGATGATGATTTGTTATACGTCATCGAAGCTGTTGATGAACTCTTGACATCCAGGTCCGTTTTGTAAAGACGCAGAAAGTTCTTCGCATCGAGTGTTCCATTGACAACAAGAGAACTGCCACCTTTGTAACCTCCGATAGATTCATAAGTGAACTTGTCACCTTTTTCTACAGCATCTCCATAATCAAAGTCTGCCTGCAGCCTGGTACCCTCGGTATCGATCCACCACTGCCACGTTGGTAAAATATCCTGCAGATTCATGTTCGACCACTCTTCGTCATTCGAGATTTTGCCATTCACATAATACTCCATGCCATGTCCCGTATTGAAATTCGTCACGAAGGTAGTTCCGTCAACAACCGAACGCTCAGTAATATATCTGGAAATACCGGTCCATTCTGAAGCGTCCTTCACCGCCACATCTGGCCGTGCATACCCCTTCTGCTCCTCCGTATCCGTTGGATCGATCTTAACGCCGGTATACCACATGCGCTCACGCTCTGCAATCATCCACTGATGATCGTCATCGGCTCGGAGATTTTTGCTGGGATCTCCTAAATTTTCGTCTAAAGCATGCTGAACAAAATTACCACCTAATGTTGCAATCGACGTCATCGGGTTTCCTGTCTCCGGGTCCAAGATGACATCCATATTACGAGTCGAGTTGTGGTTACCTCCAAAGCCACCCATTCCAGCCTCTACACCGGAAAAGACCGTTTTCAGTGGGTCTATGCCTCTACGCTCTGCTTCTTTAACCGTTTTGTTAATATACTGCTGATTTGCGCTGTCTCCATTGTTCCAGCCATCTGGAGAATTCCAGTTATAGTTCATGAAGACTGATTTGTTAATCGTTCCGCCCATTTCATCATCTCGCAGAAAAGAACTGTGTGACGGGATCAGAGACGGCTGATAGGACAGTTTCCCTGCCTTATCGTCTACCGTGTCATACCACTGGGTATATACTCCTGCATCTACCAGTGTCTTAGTGAAGGCTTTATATTTTTCGATATGCTCAGGTTTGATCGAGGTTTCCTGGTTGAAGAAGTACCCGTCAAAACCGAAGTATTCCTTTATTTCAATGAGCTTCTCGGCTACCGGGAATGAGCCGTCTTCCCGCTGTCTGAGTAACAGATCATAAGGCTGTCCTGCGCGAGGGATAAATATCGTACCTATGGATTTCACGCCGTTTTTGTGCGCTGCATTTGTATACGCGGGGTTAGGTAAGTCCAAGACTCCGAACTCGAATGCTCTCTTCTCCCACGACTCCGTAGGATCAAACAAGCTCGGAGGCACATCCTCTGTTGCTTGCCCATGCCAGCCGCCGTAATAATCGGTATACTGCCAGAAATTAAACAAATAGTTCGAAAATTCATTGTTGTAAGGTGTAGCCCCAAAGAAGTAGTTATCATAATCTCCGGTCAAGTTGAAAAACTCGGTTTCCGGACTTAGTTTCGGATTAGCCTGCGTAGGTGCAAATGCTTCGTTTCTGGTTTGCAAAGGCACATGGGCTCTTAATCGTTCTGCATGTGGGTCTGTCTCCGGATTCCAACGCTCAATATCCACAGCACGGTAACCGTGTGTGACGGGTTGATTCTCTCCAAAGACAGCATTACCAGTTGGCGGCATGGCGTCACCTGCAAATACATGAAGAGGATTTGATGTAAGCGTTAACATAATTGCTGTTAAAAGTGCAGTTCTTCCTTTTCTCACGGATCTGTCCCTCCTATAAAATGTTATGATAGTCTACTGCGTAGACGAACCATTCAAACAACGAACATATAGTTCTACCTTTGGCAGGAACGAAGTGACTGTATAGTCACCAATATGTTAATACACCTCCATATATACCTTAAGCTTCAGAACACGAGTCCTTCAAATACCACCTCCCTTTCGAGTTTATGCACTTCCAAGATCATAAATCTCTAAAGCATTTACGATCTTAAACCTAATACTAATGGATCAACTATACATTTCTTTGTAAAAAAGGTCATTTTTTTGCTTAAAAAGGACATGATAGTTATCACCATACAACGCTTCTTGCAGTAGCTGGTTTGGAAAAACAATTATATTGTAAATCATTTAAATTCAATTAATAAATAATCTGATTACTACATAAACAAAACAAAAAGTTACGAATCTAAAGAGAACGATTAAAAAAAAGACATGGAGACATTATATTTATAAAAAACAGCGCCGGGTTCCCAACGCTGCATGTTCTCATGACCAAAATATGATTGCTATCTTCAAAAAATCGAATATCGTCCCCAAACCAATTTAGATATGTTTTTTAATTTCGTCCTATAAAAAAACAAAAACCCTTGATCATCAAGGGTTTTTCTTCTATGGAGCCTAGGGGGATCGAACCCCTGACCTCTTCGCTGCCAGCGAAGCGCTCTCCCAGCTGAGCTAAGGCCCCTTAATTATTTATTTGCTTTCAAACAGTTACTTTAATAATATATCATAGCATTGTATAACTTGCAATCATAATTTTTAAGAATCCGGAGAAAAAAGCCCTCATAACTCTATTCATACCTTCAGAGGACTTTTTCTCGTCCATATCTTACAGCCTAAGGCTGTATTCATTACGATTCCGAATCCGGCATAGCCCCTTTGGACAGCAGGTTTTTCAATTCTTTCATAAACATGTTGATGTCCTTAAACTGCCGATACACAGAAGCGAATCGAACATAAGCAACCTCATCAACCGGATACAGCTGTTCCATCAGAAGCTCACCGATCTGACGACTCTCTACTTCAGCGGCAGCAGTGTTGCGAAGAGCAACCTCGACCTCAGACACGATACTATCCAGCTGATCGACAGATACCGGACGTTTCTCACAGGCACGGATCAGGCCGCGCAGCACCTTTTCACGGCTAAATTCCTCGCGGCTACCATCTTTCTTAATGACCATGAGCGGAGTCTCCTCCACGGTCTCAAACGTTGTAAAACGACGGCTGCACTGTTCACATTCTCTTCGGCGGCGAATCGATTTATTCTCGTTAGCCGGGCGAGAGTCAAGCACCTTCGTTCCGTTATAACTACAATATGGGCATTTCATAAAGCGTAAATCACTCCCTTTTAATAAGCTAAAATTGTGCTTCATCCATCTTCCATTAAATGGACTACATTTCATGGTTATGAAGATTGCAATTCCGAGACATAATACCTGTACCAACTCAAGGAGGTGAACAAATATGGGACAAGGCGGTAGCAGCAGAAGCAGCAACAACCTCGTTGTACCTCGTGCAACTGGTGCTCTGGAGCAAATGAAATATGAGGTTGCTCAAGAGCTTGGTATCAGCATTCCACAAGACGGTTACCAAGGTAATATGACTTCCTACGAGAACGGTTCGATCGGGGGATACATTACCAAGCGTTTGGTAACGATGGCCGAGCAACAATTGGCTGGTCAACAATCCGGTCAATAATTATTCGTCATACAAAGAGTGTTTGGCAGGCTTGTTAACAAGCCTGTCCAATGCTCTTTTTCGCGTTATTCTCTAGAATGTGTCATACACGTCAGTGTACTGATTGTAATAGTAAATGACTCTCTGTACATAGTGACGGGTTTCCCCAAAAGGTATGTTCTTAACATCTTCATAGGTCCCGTCCCATATCCCCTTTTTTATCCAGCTGCGAACATGCCCCGGTCCTGCATTGTAAGCTGCAATAGCAGCGATCGGATTCCCGTCCAGATCATCGTGTAATTTCTTAATATACCATGTTCCCAGCTGGATATTAGCATCTGTTTCATGCTTTACACTTTCTAACGATATCGTGGGCAGCTTGGCCATTTCCATAGCCCAGGTAGCTGTATCCGGCATAAGCTGCATAATACCAAGTGCCCCTTTTTTCGACTCCTTACCCGGTTTAAAGTTTGTTTCTACCCGGATAATAGAGGCGACCAGAAACGGATCGACATCATAGTGAATCGCATGCTTACGAATTTCGTCTTTATAATGAATCGGGTAAAACCATTTCATCCAGATATCATTCATAAAAAGTATGGCTATGAACGAAACCAGTAAAACGAGCAGCACACGTTTTTTACGAAGCCAGCTCATGATCTGAATAACCTTTTCCACAGCTCGTCCACTTGATCGCTTGTCTTCTCAAGAGTTCCACTGTTATCTATAACTTCATCAGCCAACTGCTTCTTCTGCTCAATGTCCATCTGGCTATTTAGCCTGGCTTCTGCCCGTTCTTTCGTAATGTTATCACGCTCCATCAACCGATGAAGCTGTATTTCCCTTGGTACATAAACGACAATAATCTTTTCAAAAAGTGACTGCAGCTCTGATTCATAAAGCAGTGGAATGTCCACCACTACCAATCGATCGGGATAAGCTGCTTCATAATCCATCATCTGCTTGCGTATCTCACGGCGTATCGCCGGGTGAGTAATCTCATTTAGTGCTTGCCGCTTTTTTTCATCATGAAAAATGATCTCGCCAAGCTTCTTCCGGTCCAGCTGCCCATCCGCCTGGATAATATCTTGTCCAAAATACGCGGCGACCTCTGCCAAAACCGGGTGGCCCGGGAGCATAACCTCCCGGGCGATCACATCCGCATCCACGAGGAGCGCTCCCTTCCGGGTCAGCATGGAGGATACGGTGCTCTTTCCTGTTGCAATTCCTCCGGTTAAACCGATATTCATGATTTCACCTCACAACAACTTCATTATACCCATGAAGATTAGTAAAAACGCTGGCATATATGAGATCAGTCTCATACCGCCTTTGGAAGCGACCCGAAACCCGATTTTCATGCCGAGCACAAGAAACACTCCGCTAAACAATGCCACCACCCCCGCTGTAGCCAAAGGGGAAAATCCGAGCATCGCAGCGCCAAGTCCGGCACCGAAAGCGTCAAGGGATAAAGCTGTACCAAGCCAGACAGCTTCCCATGATGTAATGCTGCCGGAGTCATCCATATCCGCACGTGCAGGACTTCTTAATATCTGGATAACCAGACCAAACTTGCGGATTTCCCAGGAGAACACTGCCATTTGAGCCATTTGAGGATATGACCCGCTGCCAGCAGCAGACGTTATCCTTGCTTTATTTGTCCTGGTCGGAATCTGTTTTCCTTTATCATCAGAGCGAGCCATACCGCTCCCAAGCTGCTGAATGAAGGACCAAACTCCCAGTGCAATAAGGATAAGCGCACCAATCATCGAAGCGATTGCAGGGGATAGCACCTGCTGAAGCAGCGCTCCAGCCTGCATCGAAATATAAAGCACCAAACCCGAACACAGCGAAATAATGAGTACAGATAACAGCGGGATTTTCATTCTGCGCAGCCCATATGTAACGCCAGCCCCAAAGCCGTCCAAGCTTAATGCCAAAGCCAGCAATACAGGCGAAAAAAGAAGAGTAAGCACCCATTTCCCTCCCTATGGCCGGTAACGAGCCTTTCGGCATGTTTTCGGCTAGTTCTCCAAGTAGTATATGGGTACAGGAAGGGATGGGTGCACGCCTATAAATTAAGGATTAACAGGTTGACATTTCAGACAAAAATGTGTGCCGCGGCCGCCAACGACCGTTTTCATAACAGGTGTACCGCAGTTATTGCAGGGCTCGTCCTTTCGTCCGTAAATACGCAGACTATGCTGGAACATCCCCATCTCACCTTGTCCATTTACATAGGACTTAATCGAAGAGCCGCCTGCTTCCACGGATTCCGTCAGCGTATCGATAATGGCCTTATGAACCGTTTTTAACTCCGCTTCGCTCAATGTATTGGCATTTCGTTCAGGATGGATGCCTGACCGAAACAGTGCTTCATCTACATAAATATTTCCGATTCCGACGATATATGATTGGTTCAGCAAAACGGTTTTGATTTTTGTCTTTTTGCTGGAGATGATTTCCTTAAAGATCTCGAACGTAAACGCATCATCCAACGGTTCAATTCCCAGCTTCGAAAGTGGAGGATGATTGAACTCCTCGCCGGAAGGAAATAAATGCATTGTTCCAAACTGCCGAACATCCTTATAACGCAGTTCAGTCCCATCATCAAAATGAAAAATGACATGTGTATGCTTTTCCACCGGATCTTCGGCAGAATACAGCCCGTATCGCCCCTCCATCCGCAGATGGGAGACGATCACCAAGCCATCAAGTTTGATTCTCAGAAACTTTCCGCGTCGTTCCACACGTTCTATCGTCCGCCCCTGCAACAGAAAGGCGAAAGCCTCACTATCATCCGGGCGCTGGATGATCCGCGGAAGCTTTACTGTAACACGTTCTATATGCTTTCCACAAATAAGTTGATTTAATGTGTTTTTTATCGTTTCTACTTCCGGTAATTCCGGCATGATGTCTTCACCTCTACCCCATTATAGCGGATGTGAAGCTCAAGCGGGACTACGGTTTTTGGAAAAAAACTGCTCTTACTTTGCTTCGTACCAGTTCCTGCCATAGCTTACTTCCGTCTTCAGAGGAACTGCCAATTCCAGTGCCTTGCTCATCACTTCCGGTACGAGCACTTTCATCGTTTCAATCTCTTCCTCAGGCACTTCAAACACCAGCTCATCATGTACTTGAAGCAACATACGACTCTTTAATTGACGTTCACGCAAAGCAGCATCCATATGAACCATAGCCAGCTTGATAATATCCGCTGCTGTTCCTTGAATCGGTGTGTTCATGGCAGTCCGCTCGGCAAAAGATCTCATATTGTAATTGCTGGCATTGATCTCCGGTAAATAACGTCTTCGTTCCAGCAAGGTTTTGACATATCCAAGCTGTTTGGCCTGCTTCACAATATCATCCATATAATGACGAACGCCCTGGAACACCTCAAAATATTGATTGATAAATTGAGCTGCCTCTTTCCGTGTAATATTCAAATTCTGAGACAATCCGTAATCACTGATTCCGTACACAATCCCAAAATTGACAGCCTTGGCCGAGCGGCGCATGTTTGAATCCACATCGTCTTTACTCACCCCGAAAACGTCCATTGCCGTCTTCGTATGAATATCCATGTCATGCAAGAATGCTTCTTTCAGACGATCATCATCCGAGATATGAGCAAGAACACGCAGCTCGATTTGGGAGTAGTCTGCCGCGAGAATGAACCAACCCAGCTCAGATGGCACGAACACTTTGCGAAGCTTACGGCCTTCTTCCAGACGAATCGGTATATTTTGCAGGTTCGGAAATTGGCTGCTAAGCCGTCCGGTTGCTGCAATCGTCTGACGATAATACGTATGCACCTTACCGGTTTGCGCTGATATTTCCTTGAGCAGCCCCTCAACGTAGGTTGATTGCAGCTTCGACAGTGTGCGGTATTGCAAAATATAGCGGACTATTTCATGATATGGAGCCAGCTTTTCCAGCACTTCCGCATCTGTGGAATAACCGGTTTTTGTCTTCTTGATGACCGGAAGCTCCAGCTTCACGAACAAGATCTCACCAAGCTGCTTCGGAGAATTCAGATTAAACTCCGTTCCGGCAATCTCATAAATTTTTTCAACTAAAGATTTGATCTGTTCCTCAAATTCATGACCAAGCTGCTTTAAGTCTTCTACGTTCACAGCAATCCCCTGCTTCTCCATGTCAGCCAAAATGCGAGAAAGCGGCATCTCAAGGTCATGGAACAACGGCAGCATTTCATTATCGCTTAGTTCATTTTCCTGAAGCGGTACAATTTGAGCGATGGCAGCGCATTTCCGTGCGAGATGGATGCTGAGCGTTTCCTCGTCCGGTATTTTGTATTTCGCTCCTTTACCAAACACATCCTCATCCGGGGACAAGAAGGATAATCCATACTTTGCCGCTAAGCTGCTAAGCGTTTGATTCGAATCCGTTGGGTCGAGCAAATAAGCAGCCAGATGCACATCGAAGGTAGCACCTGCAAACTCGATACCCTGCCAGTGCAGTGCCAGATCTATGCGGTGAAGATCATAACCTCGCTTAGGAATACGGCTATCAGCCAGCCAGCTTCGAATGGGTTTCGCCGCATCCTCTTTCAGCAGCTCGAACGGCATATAATATTGAACCTTCTCCGTCCCCAGTACGATACCGATTACACTCGCATGATGTGGATTTTCTCCATAAGTCTCCACATGCATCGCCTGGACTTGATCCAGTATACTTGCAACTTCGGGCAGTTTTTCCGCATCTACCCTTACCACTTCAACTTCAGCTTCCGGCTGCCTTGATTCTGCATCCCCCGCTCCGCCTGCACTCAAGTTTAACCGCTCCAGCAGTGACTTGAACTCAAGCTTTGCCAATGCAGGTCCGGCCGTTTCCTTGTTTAATCCATCAAACTTCATATCATCCCAGGACTGTGTGAGCGGCACTTCACGAAAAATAGTCGCCAGCTTTTTACTGAGAATAGCCGACTCCGCATTGTCTTGAATTCTTTCTTTCATTTTGCCTTTCAGCTCATCCGAACGGGCCAATACTTGTTCAACAGAGCCAAACTCATGAAGCAGCTTCAGGGCTGTCTTCTCGCCAACCCCCGGTACACCGGGGATGTTATCTGACGCATCACCCATCAGACCTTTTAAATCAATAATCTGCTCCGGTGTCAGATCATACCGCTCTTTAATCTGCGCGGGGCCGTATTGCTCGATCTCCGTTACCCCTTTGCGGACCATACCGATCGTGACATGCTCGGACGCTAGCTGCAACATATCCTTATCCCCGGAAATGACCATAACCTTGCGCCCCTGCTCATCTGCCTGCCGGGTAATCGTTCCGATTATATCATCCGCTTCATAGCCGTCAATTTCGAATTGAGCAACTCCAAGTCCGTGTAAAAGCTCTTTCAGCAGCGGGAACTGTCCAGACAGCTCCGGCGGTGTTTTCTCTCGTTTTCCTTTATAGTCCTGAAAATCCGCATGACGGAACGTTTCTTTCCCCGCATCAAATGCAACCATCATATGTGTAGGCTTATGTTCGTCAATTAGACGAAGCAGCATCGTCGTAAATCCATAAACAGCGTTTGTTTGCTGCCCACTGGCATTCGTCAGCGGGGGCATCGCAAAAAACGCACGGTAAATAATGTTGTTCCCATCGATCACAATCAACTTGTCCATTCAGGCACCTACCCCTTTTTTACTTCCTTCACACATGATAACATAGGTTCCCCATAAAACCGAAGACCAAGCCCTCACCTTATGTAAATTTATAGAAAAAACCACATGACACGTCTTTGGCAAAATTACTTAAAAAGATAAAAAAACGCCGGCTTTCGCCGGACGTTTTCTTTATTGGTTGAGATCCGGACGATGTCCGGTCACCAGATAAACCGTGCTTTCTCCGATATTCGTTGCATGATCGGCAATCCGTTCGATATAGCGGCCGACCATGACGAGCAGCATCGCCTGATTGGCTGTTTCCGGGTCACCCGCCAGATGAGAGAACAGATCATGCAAAATTACGCTGTACAAATGATCTACCTGATCATCGACTTTAGCCATTTTATAAGCCAAGTCCGTATTTTCAGTCAAATAAGACTCAATCGATTCTGATACCATGGAGCTTACAATTTCTGTCATTCGAGGGATATCTACAAGCGGCTTGATCAGCTTCTGGCCTTGCAGCCGAATCGTTGCCTTTGCGACGTCACGTGCCAGATCACCCATCCGTTCCAGATCACTTGCGATCCGAAAAGCAACCAATATTCGGCGCAAATCCTTCGCTACAGGCTGTTGAGTGATAATAAGACGGGAGCCGATATCCATAATCTGCTCTTCCATTTCGTTTAATTGGACGTCCTGCTTTACAACACTTTGAGCTTTTTCTATATCCAATGTTTGAAGTGATGACACGGCATCCGCCAGTGCCTTCTCCATATGTTTACTCATATCCCGTAGCAGTGTTCTCAGCTCATCCAGCTGCTGATCAAATTCAATTCTCCGAATCATGTACATACCCCTCCAGTTCAAAATGTATTAAACCATTAACCAAAACGACCAGAAATATAGTCCTCAGTACGAGGGTCAGATGGTGTGGAGAACAATACTTCCGTATCCTCCGACTCGATGACCTCACCATTCAGGAAAAATACAGTCCGCCCTGAAATCCGCGCAGCCTGATGCATGTTGTGAGTAACCATGACAATGGTATATTTACTCTTCAACTCCTGAACTAATTCCTCAATTTTGAGCGTGGAGATCGGATCGAGTGCAGAAGTTGCCTCGTCCATCAGCAAAATATCAGGCTGAACGGCCAAGGCACGCGCAATACAAAGACGTTGCTGCTGTCCCCCGGACAAGCTGAAAGCAGAGCGCTTCAAATAATCTTTTACCTCTTCCCACAGTGCAGCCTGCTTCAAACTTTGCTCCACAATACCGTCCAGCTCCGATTTATTCCGAATACCGTGCAGACGTGGACCGTATGCTATATTATCATAGATCGATTTAGGAAACGGGTTCGGCTGCTGAAATACCATCCCCACTTGTTTACGCAAAGCTTCAACATGGACTTCATCACTGTAAATTTCGGTGCCACCGATCTTTACACTTCCCTCAATCCGTGTCCCCGAAATCATATCATTCATTCGGTTCAGAGTACGAAGCAATGTTGATTTACCGCAGCCGGAAGGACCAATAAACGCCGTCACTGTTTTTTCAGGTATGTCAAGATCCACATTTTTCAGCGCATGATAAGAATCGTAAAAGAGATTCAGCTTCTCAATTTGTATTATGGCTTTCATAAAATAATCATGTCTCCTTCTTTTCGAACATTCACGCTATCGATAATGAAGTTATATTGGAGCCTAGGTGTTCTTCTGATACTTTTTGCGAATCCAGATGGCCAAGAGGTTCATCGTAAACAGCATAATCAACAACAGGATGATACCCGAGGCAGCCAAATCGTGGAACTCCTCATTCGGTCTGGATATCCAGTTATAAATTTGAATCGGCATGACCGAGAATGAATCCAGCAGATTTTCCGGCAAAAAGGCAACATAGGTAAGCGCCCCGATCATAATAAGCGGTGCCGTTTCTCCAATCGCCCGAGACAGAGCTAAAATAACCCCTGTCATAATACCTGGCATAGCGGACGGCAAAACCGATCCGGAGACCGTCTGCCATTTCGTTGCACCCAGAGCGTAAGAAGCATCACGCCGATTTTTCGGCACTGCCCTGAGCGCCTCTTGAGCGGAGACAATAATAATTGGCAGAACAAGCAGCGTCATCGTTAAGACACCGGACAGCAAGCTTCGACCCAAACCGAAACCGCGAACGAAAATCGCAAGGCCAAGAATACCATATATAATAGAAGGAACACCTGCTAGCGTACTGATATTTAACTGAATGAGACGCACCCAGCGTTTTTTGCCAGCATACTCTTCCAGAAATATAGCAGCACCAACGCCAAGAATGAATGACAACGGAGCCATGAGCAAAAGCAGGTAGACAGTGCCGACAATCGGCGATTTCATCCCTGCACGCGAGGCGATCCGAGAAGGATAATTCGTAAATAATTCTGGCGAAAGCCGATGAAGACCGTCCATCAAAATGGTTACAATGAGCGCCATCAACGCAACGATACCGATACTCGTACAAACCAGGAAAATCATGTGCAGGGTGCTATCGCCGCGACGTCTGCGGGTTATTTCTTTCGTTTCCCCCAGATTCATTGATTCCATCTAATATTCCTCCCTGAAACGGCGAGCAACCCACTGCGCCAAGATGTTAAGAAAAAAGGTAATCACGAACAAGGTTAGACCAACGGCAAATATCGTCCCGTACTCAAGCGTGCCACGCGGAACGTCACCACTGGTAACCTGGACAATGTATGAAGTCATCGTCTGGATGCTTTCGAGCGGATTCAAAGTTAAGCGCGGTGTCGCTCCTGCGGCTACCGTAACGATCATTGTTTCGCCAATCGCACGGGAAAATGCCAGCACGAACGAGGACACGACGCCGGAGATCGCTGCAGGCAACACGATTTTGAGCGCTACTTCAAAGCGAGTAGCACCAAGTGCATAAGCTCCATGTCGAAGGCTCTTCGGAACTGCACGCATCGCATCTTCACTGAGAGATGAAATCATAGGCAGCACCATGATCCCGACAACAATACCTGCACTCAACGCGTTGAACAGACCCATGTCGGGAAATATTTTTTGCAACATAGGCGTAATCGTCTCAAGTGCAAAATAACCGTACACAATGGTCGGTACGCCAGCAAGAATCTCCAGAACCGGCTTTACAATCCCACGAACCCGGGCAGGCGCATATTCATTCAAATAAATAGCGGATGCCAAGCCGATAGGCACTGCGAAAATAATCGCAATGCCTGTAATCAGCAATGTGCCGCCCAGCAGGGGCAGCACGCCGAATTGTTGTGGGGAGAGTATTGGACTCCATACCGTTCCTGTCAAGAAGTCCCAAATCGGAACCTCCTTGAAGAATAAAATGGATTCCTGTAGAAGTGTGTACACAATACCGATGGTGGTAAATACCGTAAGCACTGCGCATATCCCTAGAAAAAACGGAATGATTTTGTCAGAAATACGCGTTTTGCTTCTGCGGAACGTCATGTTCCCGGAACTTCCCGCCATGGATGTTGTTTTATTCATTCTTCTCTTCCCTTTCTATCCATGACTTATAAACCTAATTTTTCTTTTTCCTGTTGATACTGATCATCTTGAAGCGGTACGAATCCAACTTCACTCGCCAGCGCTCCAGCGTTGCTCAAGTAGAAATCCAGGAAAGCCTTCACTTCAGGACGCTCCATTTCCTTCTTGCTTACGTAAACGAACAATGGACGGGACAAAGGTGCATAACTGTTATCCTTGATTGTCTCTGCATTCGGTGAAACCGTAGCTGTTCCGTTATCGATCGGAACGAGCTTCAACTTGTCCTGGTTCTCTTCGTAGAAGGAGAAGCCGAAGTAACCGATCGCTTTCTTATCACCGGCTACGCCCTGAACGATCGCATTGGTGTCTGCACTGAATGTAATTTGGCCATCATTACGGCTAATCTGCGCTTCGCCATTAATGGCTTCTGTAAAATAGTCAAATGTTCCATGGTCTGTACCAGGCGAATAAATTCGAATTTCCTCTGCTGGCCAGCCTTCACGTATATCTGCCCATGTTTTCACTTTGCTTTCTGGCTCATATATTTTTTTCAATTCTTCAATCGTAAGCTTATCGACAAAATCATTCTCCGGATTGACAACGACAGCCAGCCCGTCATAGGCTACCATAACCTCGTGATATTCAAATCCTTTTTCTTCCGCTTCCTTAGCTTCATTATCCTTAATTGGACGGGATGCGTTCGTCATAACGATTTCGCCATTGATGAAACGTTTAAAGCCAGCGCCTGTTCCACCTGTTCCGATCGGAACCCGAACATCTCTGTTCTCCATTCCGAATTCTTCAGCAACGGCCTCTGTAAGCGGATGTACTGTGCTGGACCCGTCAATTTCAATCGTTCCGGAAAGACCAGCTCCCGTGTCGCTCTTATCCCCGCCACCGCATGCTGCGAGCACTGTGCTCAACATCAGTATCAATGCGAGAATCCCTGCTGTTTTACGACCCCTTTTACTAAACAAACCTATCCACTCCTTCAGATCTGGTCTACTAACCACTATTACAATATCGATATTAAAGCTGGAATGTAATTTCAGTTATCGAGAATTGTAAACTCTGTGTAAAATCTTTAACAATTCACAAGAATTATAGACTATTTTGGAGAACTTTAGGAATCTTGCAAGTCTATCATTTCCATTTCCCCCTTGATCTGTTTAATCAGAGCGCTCGCCTCCTCTGTCAGATCATGGACCTGGCCACCGCTATCGCCAACTTCCTTGGCCACTTGCTCCAACTGAACAAATATGTGCCCTCCCTCGGCTACAGCGCTCTCACAGGAACGAATATCCTGCAGACTGGACGCTGAAGCTTCAGCCGTTTCTGTAACGAGACGGTGAATCTGTATGAGCAGATTGGAGATGTCCTCCGATAAATTCCGTATCTGTTTCGCAAAGCTCTGAACTTCTCCAGCAACAATCCGAAATCCTTTCCCATGCTCACCCGCGTGTGCTGCTTCAATCGAAGCGTTAATGGCTAACAGTTTGCTGTGATCGGCAAGACTCGTAATTTGTTTAGTCATCGAGGAAATATGATCAGCATTTTGCAAAAGCTGCGAAACGGAGTCAGCCCTTTGCTCTATACTGCTAACCAGCCTTTTATATGAGCTGCTTACATGTTCCAGCTTTTCATTTCCGGACTGAGACCATTCCTTTATGACTTGGCTTCGAGCCTGAGTTACCTGAGCCGCACTTGCAACCTGGTTTAAAGACTGTTCAATCTTAAGAGTATGAGAGATACTTTCATTTAAAATAAATTCCCGCTTGCTCTCCGCTTCCTTCTGCAATGATGTTGAAAGATGCAGCAAATCTTGCACTGTAAGCACACCAAGAAGCTTGTTCTGATCCGTCATAAGAACACAGTCATAGAACTTCGATTCCTGCCGATTCAATGCTTGATGAAGCAGCTTTGACAGAGGCAAAGATATATCTGCCATCATCGGCTGCATATCTGCTATATAAGTTGCCGGGCGATGATCATATATTTCTCTGGAAAAACGGCCTGTCATCCGGCGGAACATATCGTCTCTCATGATGAGTCCCTCTGGTCTGTCTGCTTCCCGGCAATAAACGATACATGGAAGCTCCGGATTGGACTTGAAGATGTCCATCACTTCACGGCAGGTCTCAAGCATCCCGATGACTGGAACCTGTCTACATAAGAAAAGTGCGGAAATATGCTGCGACTGTGCACGTTGATCGTTTAGCATCCGTTCATTGTTGTTCACAGTTGTTGATCTATGTAACTTATGTTGAAGCAGCGTCATGAGTCCCACCCCTTATATGGTTCTTTAGACGCATCTTATCGAAGTAGTATTAACAGAATGTGATTGCAATATGAAGGGAATGTAAACTCGAAAAGTTTTTTATGTCTTTTTACCTGTAAGAAGTTTCGAATTTGTGAATGATATATAAAAAAGCTCGCATCATTATTCCATGATGGGAGCTTTTTTAGGGTTGACAACCAGCTTGTAGCCTACACCCCGAATCGAATCGATAAAAACCGATTCCGGGTCCAATTCCAGCTTTTTACGAAGAGAGCTGACATGTACGTCGACTGTCCGCTGTCCACCAATATAATCGAATCCCCAAACCGCATTCATAAGATCATCCCGGGTTAAAACAACGCCCGGTTTTCTAGCTAAATATAGCAACACTTCAAATTCTTTAGGCCGAAGGTTGATGTTCTGACCACCAAGCCGAACTTCATATTTATCTGGAAAAATCTCGAGCTGCCCGAGCGTAATTACGTTCTGCTGATTTTCTGTCTCCTTGACTTCCTCAGCATGTCCGGAAACCCTGCGCAAAACGGCAGAAACCCGGGCCAGCAATTCCGACACACCAAAAGGCTTTGTAATATAATCGTCAGCCCCCATTTTAAGTCCCTGAACGACTTCTTCCTCGGCATTTTTCGCGGTCAAAATAATGATCGGTGTCCTTAATCCCTTCTGACGCAGCTTCTCCAAAATATGAAACCCATTCATGCCTGGAAGCATGACATCCAGCAATATCAGATCAAATGATTGCTCACACGCCCGGTCATAACCTGCCGTTCCGTGTTCCTCCACGGTGACGTCAAAACCTTCCTGTGTCAAATTATACGACAATAGCCGTGACAGTGTAGGTTCATCCTCAATAACAAGCAAACGTTGAGCCATGATGTTAACCCCGCCCTCGAAAATATATATTTTTATTACTTGTCACAGTATATCAACAGAATGTTAACCCAATGTTAAGCATGAATATAACTTTCTAATCATTTTCTTGGAGCAGCGGCATTTCAATGACAAAGGAGCTGCCCATGCCGACCTCGCTCTCGACCTTAATTGTCCCGTGATGCAGATCTACCAGATGCTTCACGATCGATAATCCGAGCCCCGTTCCGCCCGAGCTGCGCGAACGAGCTTTATCCACCCGATAAAATCGCTCAAAGATACGCGGCAGATCTTTTTTGGGAATTCCGATCCCTGAATCCATGACGGTAAACTCCACGGTATCCCCCTGTTCAGCTCGGTGCATATCCCTCACGGTCAATTGAACTCGCCCGCCTTCCTGCGTATAGTTAATCGCATTAGAAAGCAGATTTGTGAATATTTGTCTGAGCTTGTCCTCATCGCCCTCCATAAACAGCTCTTCCGGAACTTGCATACTGAGGCTGATTCTTTTCTTAGCTGCTTCAGGCCGCATAAATTTCATTAACGATTCAAAAAACGTAGACAGATGGATCGGTGAATACTCCACTGCTATCCGTTTTGACTCAATCTTGGACAATTCCAATATATCCCGAATCAACCGGTTCAGCCTTTCAGACTCATCATAAATAATTTGCAGGAATGATCGCGAGGTCTCATCATCCTTTACGCCTCCCCCGAGCAAAGTCTCGGCAAAGCCCTTCACCGCCGCTAGCGGAGTCTTCAACTCATGGGACACATTGGCAACAAACTCGCTTCGCATCCGCTCCAGTCGCCGAATATCAGTTACATCCTGAAGCAAGAACAGCATCCCCCGATACGTTCCATCTTCTTGCAGCAAAGCCACTCCGTCCAGGCGTACAATCGATTCCATCGGAAAATACAAGCTGCGCTCTTCACGAAAATTGTTTCGATGCTCCAGCCCCTCTTCCATAAGCTTGGTAAGCTCATAATGCTGCCTGAGTTCCCTGTAGGATTTGCCTGTCACATTATCAGCCTTGATGCCTAGCATCTGCTCTGCTGCTCGATTCACCAGCACTATATTCCCGTCATGCCCAAGCATGACAATACCGCCTGTCATATTATCAAGGACGCTTTGCAGCATCGCTTCGTTGTCCTTGATCGTCTGCAATTGGGTTTGAAGACTGTCAGCCATTCCATTGATCGCATATGCCAATTGGCCAATCTCGTCCTTGCGATGAAACCGAACTCTGGCATCGTAGTCCTGTCTTGTAATTTGCCTTGCAACACGTGTAATTTTCTCAAGCGGGGAGGTCAGGCTTGCAGCTACCCTATAACTTACAAAAGCCGCAAGAACGAACAGTATAATAATCCCTCCGCCCATCACTGCCCAGCCTTGCTTAACACCTTGGTCTACCTCTTTCAAGCTCATGGACAAGCGGATATATCCATCATAATCCCCCTGCTTCACCGGCAGCGCCACATAAAGCATATCTTGCCCAAGCGTGCTGCTGTAACGAATGGCACTGCCGGCCCCTTCCTCCTTGGCCTGAAGCATCTCATCACGATACGCATGGTTATCCATGGAGTCCGGGTCCTTCTCCGAATCGCCTATTACCGTCCCGTCCTTCAAAATAAATGTTACTCTGGCTTCCGTTAACGCATCGAGCTGACGTGACTTCTCTGTGTAATATTGGATTTTCTGTTCCCTCTCAAGAGGCGGAAATTCCATAGTCGCCTGCATAAGCTTGATTTCACGAACCATATTATCTTCCAAAATGGCAATATGGGACTGTTTGAATACATTCGCCATGGCAAACCCTGCACCAAGCATGGACAGCCCTATCAATGTCATCATAATAAATGTAAGTCGATTACGAAACGGTCTCATCCATCTCTTCCTTTTACGGTGAAATTGTAACGATTCTACTCTGCTTTCCATGATAAACTTCATTTTCATCAACCGCAACGTTCAAATGATGGACGAAAAAAATGATCTGTCCGTTCTTCGATGGATATAAAAAAGTATCCCTCGGCAAAAACTTACTTCCGAAGGATACTGAAAAATACTAATAAAAAATTAGGCTGTTGATGTTTAACTGAACACAGGCTCCTTGAACATTTCCAGCTTGGCAGCTGAGTCCTTGCCAACATCCGCATGAAGGCTGTTGCCGTGTGAGTCCATTGTCACAATAGCCGCAAAGCCATCGACCTCCAGATGCCACATCGCTTCAGGAATTCCAAATTCCATAAAATCGACGCCGTTCACTTTCTTAATACACTTGGCATAGTATTGCGCCGCACCGCCGATTGCGTTCAAATATACGCCGCCATGTTCCTGAAGCGCTTTTAGCGTTTTGGGGCCCATACCGCCTTTGCCGATGACCGCCCGAATACCAAACTTCTTTAAAATTTCTCCTTGGTAAGGTTCTTCCCGGATGCTTGTCGTCGGTCCCGCCGCCTTCACATGCCAACCCTCATCATCTTTAAGCATCACCGGACCGCAGTGATAAATAACCGCGCCGTTTAGATCGATCGGTGCATCATGATCCATCAAATGTTTGTGCAGAGCGTCTCGTCCCGTATGTATTTCTCCACGAATGACGACAACATCACCAACCTTGAGGCTGCGGATCTGCTCTTCGCTGATCGGAGTTTGCAGCACCACTTCCTTCCTCTTAGGCTGTTCTTCTTCGTTTAATGAAAACTCGGAAACCGGTGCTTCAGCCGTTGCCGTATCTGTATCCGACATCTTGATCCCGCTTCCGCTTTCATACAACCATTCCTGAATTTGACCGCTTGTTGCATCGATCAGTACGCCTTGACGTCGAAACGCCCAGCAGTTATATGCAACCGAGACAAAAAAACTTGCCGGAAGCCTGTTCATGGCACCAACCTTACAGCCGAGAAGAGTAACTTCTCCACCAAAGCCCATCGTACCAATTCCAAGCTTGTTTGCGTTTTTCATAATATAATCTTCCACCTTCTGCAGATCCGGATTCGGGTTCACATCATCAACATGACGGAACAACTGCTGCTTGGCCAGTTCATATCCCGTCGTCCGATCGCCTCCGATGCCAACTCCGATAAAACCGGCGCTGCATCCTTGCCCTTGTGCCTGGTAAACCGCATGTAAAATACATTTTCGAATTCCATCCAAATCCCGACCGGCTTTCCCCAGCCCTTCAAGCTCTGTCGGCAGGCTGTATTGAATATTTTTATTCTCACAACCGCCGCCCTTAAGAATTAAACGAATATCTATCGTATCCTGTTCCCACTGTTCAAAGTGAATGACAGGCGTTCCAGATCCCAGATTGTCGCCGCTATTCTTTCCCGTCAAAGAATCGACAGAATTCGGACGGAGCTTCCCGTCTTGGGTTGCACGAACGACCGCTTTGAAAATATCCTTCTTCATTTCAATCTGATTAGCTCCAACTGGAGTATGTATAATAAACGTAGGCATGCCAGTATCCTGACAGATCGGTGAAATCTCTTTTTCCGCCATCTCTATATTATCCGCAATCGTAGTCAGCGCCAGACCCGCCCGAGTAGCAGAATCCTCAGCCTCACGCCCCCGTTTGACCGCTCTGCGGACATCACCGGGGAGGTTGGTTGAAGTTTCCACAATAAGCTGATAAACACTTTCTTCAAAATGCTTCATGTCTGATTACTTACCCCTCTCTTTTATGCCAGTTAGCTGTGCACTGTGATCTAAAACACACCCTTCAGTCCTATCATATCATACTAAAAAATTCATGAAAGGGTTTTCTTTAAATTTGTGATTCTTTCAATCTAAATACTCATGGTTCAACATAAAAAGGCCCTGACTACCGCTTTAAGCGATACAACAGAGCCTTTTGATCACATTATATTTGTTTCTCATATAAGCTGATGATTCATCACTTAACCGTTAATAACCTCGCCGCCATTAATATGGATCACCTGTCCGCTCACATAAGAAGAATCGGATGAAGCAAGGTACACATATGCCGGAGCTAGCTCTTCAGGCTGTCCCGGACGTTTCATCGGCTGGCTTGCACCGAACTTGCTAACTTGGTCTGCTGGAAATGTCGATGGAATCAGAGGCGTCCAGATCGGGCCTGGCGCTACACCGTTAACACGAATCCCTTTGTCCACGACATTCATCGATAAGGAACGGGTGAACGATACGATGGCTCCTTTCGTTGACGAATAATCAAGGAGTTCGGGGCTTCCCCGATAAGCGGTGATCGACGCCGTATTAATAATTGCACTGCCTTTGCCAAGATGCGGCATAGCGGCTTGTGTCAAATAAAACATTCCGAAAATATTCGTTCGGAACGTCCGCTCCAACTGTTCTTTCGAAATATCTTCAATCTTCTGCTGCGGATGTTGTTCAGCCGCATTATTGACGAGAATATCCAACTTGCCAAGCTGCTCCACCGTCTGCTTCACTGCATTTCGGCAAAATGCATCATCACCAACGTCGCCAGCGATAAGGTTGCATTTGCGGCCTTCCTGTTCTACTTGACGCTTCGTTTCTTCCGCATCTTTATGCTCATTTAAATAAACGATGGCGACATCTGCACCTTCCTTGGCGTAGAGGACCGCTACCGCTCTGCCGATCCCGCTGTCTCCCCCAGTAATTAAAGCAACCTTTCCTTTAAGTTTGCCGGCTGCCTTGTATTCACTGGATTCATATGCTGGATGTGGATTCATTTCTGTCTCCGTTCCGGGGCGATGATCCTGATGCTGTGGGGGGAGCGTTTGATTTTGTCCGTTTTGTGCCATATTTCATGCTCCTTTCAGTTCTTCTGCTTGCTGTTTATGGCCAGCATCGCTGTTAGGATACGTTAGACCCGGCCATATTATCAAAACCTCTTATGATATGTTCATTACCACAGTCAAAGGTTAATCAAACGAAAATGACACGATTCTATGCTACTTTTAAAACTTTCAGACAAATGACAGTTCAACAAAAAAAGCCACCCCAATTACATTGGAGTGACTTCTTCATTTAAACGCTAAAATTAAATTTGGTATACCATAAAGATGATCATCACAAGCAAGCTGAGCGCCAGCAGCAAGCTGAATGTGCGAAGTTTGCCTATATCTTGCTTTATATCCCGCTTCTCACGAATGCCTGCCAAAGCACTTTTGAGAGGCTTACCCATTATGCCGCCAAAAGCAAACATAGCAAGAAGCAACAAAGACACAATGACCATCCAAGCTACTGAATACTCACCCTTGGACATAATGTAACCGCCAGTTATAAGTTGGACAACCAAGCCGTACTGGGCAATACGATTCGCTAAACGAACGGTGTTGATCGCACCTTCCTGAGCATTTAATGATAATTTTTGAAGACTGCCTACGACAAATGGAATAATCAAATAGAATCCAACCGCAGCGGTTCCGATCATATGTAGCAGATAAAAAATGCCGCCCATTATACTCCTCCTCCAATCAAAAAGATGTGATATATTTTACACTTGTTGCACTGACCCATATTATACTGAACAAAACCCATAAAGAAAAGCAATCCCGCTCCTAAAATGTGGAACAGGATTGCTTTGTTCATTCAATCGTCAAAAATAGATAGAACTGTATTAGAGCTTCACCACGGAAGTAACATTGCGAACGGATTCAGCAGATTTATCAAGTGCAGCTTTCTCCTGAGCCGTTAAATCCAGCTCAAATACTTTCTCAATACCGTCACCCCCGAGGATAACCGGTACGCCCATGAACAAGTTATCATAGCCGTACTCGCCTTCCAAAAGGGCAATGACCGGCAGAATACGTTTCTTATCCTTCAGGATTGCCTCTGTCATCTGTACCAGGGAGGCAGCCGGTGCATAGTATGCACTGCCGTTACCCAGGAGATTGACGATTTCACCGCCTCCGACGCGTGTACGCTGCACAATCGCTTCAATACGATCCGCCGGAATCAACGTGTCGATCGGAATGCCACCGACACTGGAGTAGCGAACGAGGGGAACCATGTCATCCCCATGTCCACCCAGAACAAACCCGCGTACATCTTCGACGGATACGTTAAGCTCCTGAGCAATGAATGTGCAGTACCGGGCAGTATCCAGCACACCAGACTGACCGATTACCCTGTTTTTAGGGAAACCAAGCGTGTTGTAAGCCACATATGTCATAGCATCTACCGGATTGCTCAAAATAATAACGGTAGAGTTAGGAGCGTGTTTCTTCACGTTTTCACAAACGGACTTCACAATTCCCGCATTGGTATTGACAAGATCATCACGGCTCATACCAGGCTTACGCGCTATGCCAGCGGTAATGATAACAACATCAGAATCAATGATATCTTCATAACTAGACGTCCCAACGATATTGCAGTCAAAACCTTGAACCGGGCTTGCTTCCAACATATCAAGAGCCTTCCCTTTGGTAGGATTCTCAAGCTGTGGAATATCTACAAGTACAACGTCGCCCAATTCCTTCTGTGCAAGCATAAGTGCAGTGGTTGCCCCTGTAAAACCGGCACCAACTACAGTTATTTTTTTACGAGTAATGGCCACGATGATTGTCCCCCTTACATATTTTTAATAATTTCGTTCGCGAACTCAGAGCATTTCACTTCAGTAGCATCATCCATCAAACGAGCGAAATCATATGTTACCGTCTTGTTATTGATCGACGTCTCCATCCCTTTGTAGATTAGATTAGCCGCTTCCTGCCAACCCAGATGCTCAAGGAGCATAACGCCGGACAAAATAACGGAACCCGGGTTCACAACGTCCTTGTCAGCGTACTTCGGAGCCGTTCCATGAGTAGCTTCGAAGATGGCATGTCCTGTTACATAGTTGATGTTCGCTCCAGGAGCGATACCGATACCACCAACTTGAGCAGCAAGAGCGTCGGATAGATAGTCACCATTCAGGTTCAGCGTTGCGATGACATCAAAGTCTGTAGGACGTGTCAGTACCTGCTGCAAAGCAATGTCAGCAATAGCATCCTTAACGATGATCTTACCTGCTTCTTCTGCAGCCTTCTGTGCTGCATTTGCAGCATCTACGCCGTCTTTTTCCTTGATGATATCGTACTGTGCCCAAGTGAACACTTTATCTCCGAACTCCTGTTCAGCCACTTCATATCCCCAGTTCTTGAAAGCACCTTCGGTAAACTTCATGATGTTGCCTTTGTGAACGAGCGTTACGCTCTTGCGGCCATGCTTGATAGCATATTCAACAGCAGCCCGAACAAGGCGCTTGGTACCTTCAGAGGATACTGGCTTAATACCGATACCGGAAGTTTCAGGGAAGCGGATTTTGTTCACGCCCATCTCTTCCTGAAGGAATTTAATGACCTTCTTAACCTCTTCAGAACCTTCCATATATTCAATTCCTGCATAGATATCTTCTGTATTCTCACGGAAGATGACCATATCCACCAGTTCAGGACGCTTCACTGGAGAAGGAACGCCGTTAAAATAACGAACAGGACGCAAGCAAGTGTACAGATCAAGCTCCTGACGCAAAGCCACGTTCAAAGAACGGATTCCACCACCGATTGGCGTTGTAAGCGGTCCTTTGATCGCTACGATATACTCGCGAATAGCTTCAAGCGTATCATTAGGAAGCCACTCCCCATATGTATTAAACGCCTTCTCACCGGCAAACACTTCGTACCATGCCAGTTTTTTGGAACCGTTATATGCTTTCTCAACAGCTGCGTCAAGAACACGCTTAGATGCTCTCCAAATATCACGGCCTGTCCCATCACCTTCGATAAATGGAATGATCGGATGGTTTGGCACCTGCAGCTTTCCGTTATCAATTGTAATTTTCTCGCCTTCGGTAGGTAGTGCAAATTTCTCAAGTTTCATAAGTATGAGTTCCTCCTTTAAAGTAATTGCTTCTTTATAAATCCCATTACCAAAACATGGGGAAAGGGCACAGAGTGCATCGCTGCATACATCAAAATGTGCTGCCATCGTTTACTCTGTCCCTATTGTACATAATGAATTGTTAATTAGCGCATATCAACCGGTACATATTTTTGATCTGTTAAACCTGTATACTCTGCACGCGGACGGATAATCCGATTACCGTCGTATTGCTCCAGAATATGAGCTGTCCATCCGGATACGCGGCTGATTGCAAAAATTGGGGTGAACAGCTCATGCTCAATCCCAAGCTGCGTGTATACCGATGCCGAGTAGAAATCCACATTAGGCTTAAGACCTTTTTGAGAAGTTACAGTCTCCTCGATAAGTACAGACATGTCATACAGGGAAGTATCTCCCTTCATTTGACCGAGTTCACGAGACATCTTTTGCAGATGTTTGGCACGCGGATCACCGTTTTTGTAAACCCGATGTCCAAAGCCCATAATTTTCTCGCGTTTATCCAGTTTCTCCAGAATATAGGCTTCGGCTTTATCGATCGTTCCAATCTCTTTCAGCATCTTCATGACGGCTTCATTGGCGCCTCCGTGAAGCGGGCCTTTAAGCGCACCGATCGCAGATGTAACACCCGAGTAAATATCGGACAACGTAGCCACAGTCACACGTGAAGCAAATGTGGATGCGTTCAGCTCGTGATCGGCATGAAGCACAAGTGCTTGATCCAGAGCTTTAATCGAGGTTTCATCCGGCTGCTCCCCTCTGAGCATATACAGGAAATTCTCAGCAATCGAAGCACCAGCTTTCGGAGCAACTGGCTCCTTCCCTTGGCGAGTTCTAGCAATAGCCGCAACGATTGTAGGAAGCTGGGCTTGAAGCTTAACTGCCTTTTTCTCATTGACTTCAAGGCTCATGTCATCTCCATCTTCATCATAAAGTGCCAGGGCAGATACGGCAGATCGAAGAGCGGCCATCGTATTCGCGTCTTTGGGATAGAGCTTGATCTGTTCTATCAGTTTATCCGGAATAGCTGCGTAATTGCTTAAATCCTGCTGCAGCTTCTGTAATTCCTGTGCATTCGGAAGCTTTCCGAACCAAAGTAAAAAAGCGACTTCCTCAAAACTGGCATGTTCCGCGAGGTCATCAATGTTATAGCCTCGATATGTAAGAACACCATCAACGATCGAGCTGATCGAGGAAGTTGTAGCTACAATGCCTTCCAAACCCTTGGTAGCTGTCATGCATCATCTCTCCTTTTCGGGATAAACTGAATTGGACCCTCATGAAACTGTTTTCATGAAGCCGAATAATAAATAAAAAATAACTCGAAGTGGCAAATAGCCATGATTTTTGTCTTAAAACCTTCTCATATCATACTGGATATTGTCTGATATGTGAACAATGCAGCGTCATTATCTGCATCAAAATGTTTTATCGAAACCATAAACAAAATATTATACGCTTACAATTCTGGATATATCAGTGTGCAAAATCACTATATATATCAAGGTCTTTCACTGGTTGCGTCTGGGTGATCACATACGTTTCTCAATAGAATAAAGTATAAAAACATTCAAAAATACGCGGTTAAAATGTGGGAGGTAAATCACCTCCTTGAATGAATCGGACATTTCCTAAAACAGATATATTTAAATTTTCCATCATATGACCTCAGCAGTTTAATTTCAATTGAAATAATTCCAATTGGAAATATATTGTTTTTAAAAGGTAATTATTTCATAATTAAGATGTATATTTACCATCAAATATAGAAATGGGGGGTATCAATGAAAAAAGTAGCTCTTCTATTTGTTTTAACTTTTGCACTAGCAACATCTGTTTTTGCCTCACCAAATCTTCAAGAAAGTCCAATTACAAACACCAATCAATCTAATGTCCAAGAAGATAAAACCGGACCGGTTATTACACCTCAGGTAGTTGATCCATTATTCAACACTACTCTTGCAGGCACTAACAGCACCTCAATTTTTAATGTTGCTGGAGGTTACGGTCATGTAAAAGTCTTCATTAAAAACACTGGCACATCAACTATTACTGCTACTATGGAGCATACTGATTCAAAAAAAATATATTTTAGCAAAAGCATAGCTCCAGGTAGTAGTTTGGATTGGAGAAGTTTCACCGACACTCCTCAAGGAGTCAAAGGAGGACAGTATGTGATAACCTACCGAGCTGGGGGAAAGAATATGAGCAGCCAAGCTTGGGGGCTATCCGCCACAAATAATAACGAACTCTAATAATCGAATATAAGTTTCAGGAGGCTCTCCCAAAAGATCTTAATAACCTTGGGAATCAGCCTCTTTTCTTTTTCTTAGTATGGATCTTGATTTTCAAATGATTCCGGCAAGTTTCAGACAGTCGGCAGTGTTTACCACTCCTGCATCAATTCTTCTCATTTTTGAAACCACTTACAATTCCATTATAACCATGACAATTGTCATTGTCGAATCTTGATTTTTTCAAATTGATTGTATCATAATTAAATATATTGGAAAAGACCGGCTTTATCAGCCGGTCTTTAAACAGTGAAAAACTTTGATTTCCCAGCTATTAACGCCGAAAAATCGTAATTTTTCCGTTCTTCATATTTTTCTTCATCCACTTAAGCAACAAGAATCGGTACAAAGGACGCGTCAATGGAAATACCATCGTGAACCCGACAATATCTGTCACAAATCCAGGAATAATTAATAAAACTCCACCTGCGAAAATACAGAGACCGTCCACCATCGAAGAGCCGGGAACCATCCCCGAGTTCATTTTCAATCTGGCATCTTCCATGGCCTTGCGCCCTTCAAATCTCATCATTGCGACACCAATTGCGGAAGTAAGTAATGTTAGCAGCAGCGTATTTATGCCGCCGACCCGTTCCGCAACAAAAGAAAATCCAAATATTTCTATAGCAGGCAGAAAAATAATGGCCGCCAGCATCCACTTCCACATATTACTTACTCCTTCCTTCCCAAAAGAGAACTCCTTAGAGCATCATACAACTTGGGAACACTTTTATCCAGTCTTGCCGGCCGCCAGCTTCGATTTACCCAAACATGCCGAGTAGCACCTGTGACAAGCTTATCTCCCGGAAGCTCCCCTGCCCCGTTCGCCAAAGAAACAAGTAATTCCCGTTCCTCTTCATTCAATCGGCGAACTTCATATTCATAATGGATTCGAAGCGGGGTAAATGTCGTTATACGTGTAAACACAGTTACAAGGTCATCATAGTGTGCCGGACTTTTATATTGAATATCCAAATCTACAACGGGAAGAAGTATTCCTTCTTCCTCCATTGCTCTATACGTAAATCCAAGTTGTCGAATCATCTCGGTTCTTCCGATTTCAAACCAGTTCAAGTAATTGGCATGATAAACGACGCCCATTTGGTCGCTTTCCTGATATCGTACCCTGAAGGAAGTCGAAAACCAGCTGCTTACTTGATGATCTGATGCTTTTGGCATATGCTCACCCCATTATTGACAGAAGAAACGCCTTTTGGCTTCCTTTTCAAAGGAGATCTGCCCGGCGTTTCTCAAGTAAATATAAAACAAGTATACAATATGCAATTTGTACTTTCTAATATTTTAGAAAAAGCAATGGTCGATTGCTCGTCCATTGCTTTTTGTACGAATCTATCTTTACCTATACAGAAGATTACTTCTGCGCAGGGATTTGACTAACTTTGATCAAGTTGGTTGAACCGGATTTTCCAAGCGGAACACCAGCTGTAATCACAACCAGATCGCCTTCCTTCACAACGCCGGACTTTTGTCCGCCTTGAAGAGCGTATTCAAACATCTCATCCGTAGACGTAGCGCTCTCGCCTTTAACAGGCGTTACCCCCCAAGTCAATGCCAGACGTCTCAGCGTTCTTTCCTGAGTCGTTACAGCGATGATAGGAGCCTTAGGACGGTATTTGGAAACCATACGTGCGGTTTGTCCAGATTCCGTCGAAGAGATAATCGCTTTCGCGTTCAGATCCAATGCAGAAATCGCAACGGATTGGCTGATCGCTTCTGTAACACTTGTTTCTTGAGCAATACGCTGCTTCAAGAACAGGTCGCGATAGTTCAAAGCAGACTCTGCTTTTTCTGCAATACGGGACATCGTCAGTACGGATTCTACCGGATACTTACCTGCAGCTGTTTCACCGGAAAGCATGATTGCATCCGTGCCGTCAAAAATAGCATTCGCCACGTCACTTGCTTCTGCACGGGTCGGGCGAGGGTTGCGTTGCATGGAATCCAGCATTTGTGTTGCTGTAATAACCGGTTTTCCTGCAATGTTACATTTTTCGATCATACGCTTTTGCGCAAGAGGTACTTCTTCAGCCGGAATTTCAACACCCAGATCACCACGGGCTACCATCAGGCCATCGGACACTTCCAGGATTTCATCCAAGTTATCGATACCTTGCTGGTTCTCAATCTTCGAAATGATCTGAACGTGCTCGGCGTTGTGACGCTTCAACAGCTCACGAATTTCCAATACGTCACTAGCTTTACGAACGAAGGAGGCTGCGATAAAATCGATGCCCTGCTCGATCCCGAAAATAATATCGTTGGCGTCTTTTTCAGTAATACCTGGAAGCGAAATGTTCACACCCGGTACGTTTACGCCCTTCTTGCTCTTGATTGTTCCACCATTAACGATACGGCATTTGATCTCAGTGCCTTGAACTTCTACGACAGTCAGACCGATTAAACCATCATCGATCAAGATCGTAGATCCCACCTGAACATCCTGCGGCAAATCTTTGTAAGTAATGGAAATACGATTCTTGTCACCAAGGATCTCTTCGGTAGTAAGGGTGATAAACTCATCCTCTACAAGCTCTACCGGTTCCACTTCCAATTTGCCGGTACGAATTTCCGGTCCTTTTGTATCCAAAAGAATAGCAACCGTTTTGTTCAATTCCTCAGAAGCTTGGCGAATCGTTTTGATTCGGTTGCCATGTTCTTCAAAATCACCATGGGAGAAGTTCAAACGGGCAACGTTCATGCCGGCCATAATGAGCTTCTTCGTGTTTTCCAACGATTCACTGGAAGGACCGATAGTACATACAATTTTAGTTTTACGCATTTGGGTTTCCTCCGTTTTTCAAGGGTTCTCTTTATCTCTGTTCCAACAATTAAATCTACTACAAAACTTCTTATTTGTATAGGAGTTTTGTCATATATTCATACGTAGTTCACTTATACAAGATGGTCCGGCTGTTCGGATTGTTCAAAGTCAAACTTTCCGATCTTACGGAACTTCCTATAACGGTCTTCAATCAACTCGCAGGCATCCATAACCGACAGCTCCTTCAGATGACGTATGAGTGCATCTTTGATCGCTGTGGCAGTTTCTTCATACCCTCGATGTGCTCCGCCTTTAGGCTCCGGAATAATCTCTTCAATAATTTCCATCTCATGCAGATCCTGCGCTGTAATTTTCATCGCCTCTGCAGCCTGATCTGCTTTTGAGGCATCTTTCCACAAAATCGAAGCGGCTCCATTCGGTGAAATAGCCGAGTAGATCGCATTTTCAAGCATCAATACACGATTTCCTACGGCCATCGCAAGAGCACCGCCGCTACCGCCTTCGCCGATGACCACACAAACAACGGGCACTCCGAGCGCCGACATTTCCCGCAGATTGCGGGCAATCGCCTCGGATTGTCCTCTTTCTTCAGCTGTATTACCCGGATAAGCCCCTTTTGTATCAACAAAGGTAATGACAGGACGTTTAAATTTCTCTGCCTGCTGCATAAGCCTCAGAGCCTTCCTGAAACCTTCCGGATGCGCGCTTCCGAAGAAACGGGCGATATTATCCTTCGTATCCTTTCCCCGTTGCTGGCCAAGAACTGTAACCGGGACCCCATCAAGCTTGGCCAAACCGCCTACGACTGCCAGGTCGTCACCGTACAGCCGGTCTCCGTGCAATTCAATGAAATCGGTAAAGATCAGTTGAATCAAATCAAGCGAAGTTGGCCTTTGCTGATGTCTGGCCAAGTGCATTTTTTGTGAAGGTGAAATAGAGGAATAAATCTCTTCTTCCAGACGACTATAGCGTTCTTCCAAACGGGCGATTTCATCCGTAAAATCAATCCCTTTTTCCTGTCCGAACTGCTTCAGCTCTTCAATCTTCTTGCGCATTTCTACTAGCGGCATTTCAAAAGGAAGTTCGCCTGACATTAAAATCCCCCTTTCGAGGTATGCATTTCCAACAATTTTCCGAGCATGGTGCGCAGTTCCTTACGATGTACGACCATATCCAGCTGACCATGTGCCAGATTGAACTCGGCCGTCTGGAAATCATCCGGAAGCTTCTGCCGTATTGTCTGCTCGATTACGATGCGTCCGGCAAAACCAAACACAGCGCCAGGTTCTGCAATATTAATATCCCCAAGTGTTGCGAAACTCGCTGAAACACCACCTGTTGTCGGATCTGTAATGACCGAAATATAAAGGCCGCCCCGTTCGCTAAATCGCGAAAGAGCTGCACTCGTCTTGGCCATCTGCATCAGACTGAGAATGCTTTCCTGCATTCGAGCTCCACCAGAAGTAGAAAATATAATAAGCGGTAATCCTTCATCCGTTGCAAATTCGATCGCACGGGTAATCTTCTCCCCTACAACCGATCCCATACTTCCTGTAAAGAAATCAAAGCTCATTACGGCTACGATCACAGGTTGTCCATGAATAGAGCCTTTGCCTGTAATGACTGCATCACGAAGGCCCGATTTCATCTTCTGCTGCTCCAGCTTGGTAGCATAGCCGGGAAATTGCAAGGGATCGACGGATATCATTTCTGCGTCAAACTCTTCAAAGCCTGTCTCATCCAGTGTGACGGCAATGCGCTCCCATGCGTTCAAACGCATATGATGATCGCACTCCGGGCATACCTTCAGATTCTTCTCAAGCTCTTTGCTGTATTGAATACTGCCGCATTTGCTGCACTTATTCATCAGACCTTCGGGAATTTCCCGTTTCGGACGTTCACCTTCTTCAACTAGGCCAGCCCGTGTACGATCCGAAGGAATGGTTGCATATCTTCTTTTTTTCTGAAACAGATCTTTAAACACAACTACACCTCTCCAGCCGTAAATTTGAATGCCGCAAACTTAGCAAATCTGTACATCCGAGCGCAAACGGCTTTTCGTCTTATTTGACAGGCAAAACTTACCCAAGTTTTAAGCATGGTACTTGGATTAAAACAATCTTTGCTATGTATCCCTTAAGCTAGGGGTGCAAAATCGAATTCAACACTTCCTGTACTTCCTCAAGCTCACCAGAGGGAACCAAAATCTCGAATTGTTGTTTGGAAAGATTTACAGGACGGCTCTTAACTAAAAAACCCTCTTCCGTAAGCTTGGTTTTAATCATTTCCGCCACCTTAGCGGTTGGCGCGATATAGATTACCGTCCACATGCCTTTTCTGTTCCCCCTAATCTCGTGCCATAGATATATCCTGAGCCGATATAATGGATAATGATAACATACTTCACTTTTTACCTCAACAAAAGAGAAGGGAGCAGAAAAGGCGATTCAACGGTTATAAAACAAGGGTATTATCCATCGAAAATCAATCATTATCCGTCGTATAAAAAGTTGCTTGCGGATTGTTATGAGCGATGCGGGAAGAAGCGGCAGCGGCAATTCCTGCTACAAGATCATCCAGAAAAACATGAATGCCATCCGCTTTATCGTTCAACGTTTCAATAACTCCTATTTTTTCCTTATCCAAATAACCGAAGCTGGTAAGCCCCACCATCCCGTATATACTCGTAACGCCCAGCGCCAGCGTTTCATCAACACCATACAGCGGCTCATCCTTCTCCATAATCGATTGCAGAGGCTCTGGCAAAAGCTTTTGCTCAGCAAGCTCATCCAGCGCAATTCCGGTAAAAAGAGTATACTGCACCTCTCGCTTGCCAAGCACGGCCCGTACGCTCTCCTCACATTGCTTCATCGTCAAAAACGGATGGTATTTTCTCTGCAGGCGATAAACAATATCCGCAATGGCGGATACGCTGACACCTCTACGATTCAGCATGTTCTCAGCCATTTTCATTGACATAACGAACCCCTCCCGCGGCCTTAACCGAAACAACCGCTATCATCGCCTCGATTCGACAAAGAAGCTTTGGTAACGAATATTCCGGACTTGTTGTCCTGTAGTGTCCTATGTGTATGCGGGAGAGGGTTAAAACGTTCATACATTTTTAAATAACGTGAGTAACGTCTACTTCACTTTAACCGTGTCTTTTCCAAGCATGTCTTCCATCCGGGAAAACAATGAAGGGGATGGTTTGATTCGGTAAGCATCACTCAGACCAAGCACTTTCTGGCTCCGTTCATAAAACAGCACAGTTGCCACAGGCCCCGGGTGCTGCTGTAAAAGCTCTTTCAAACGGGACAACAGCTGAGGATTTTCAGCCTCCGCCGTAATTTTCACAAAAACGCGCTGCTCCTGTTTCACCGCAGAAACCACAGCATCTTCGCCAGAAGCTGCTCTTTGTTCATCCACCGGAACGGATGCCAACGAAGAAGACTTCGGCGGTATCCGGCGGCTTACGGACGTACCTTGTGAAACCACAGCTCCTCCATTCTTGCTTGACAATCCACCGCGATAGGCCCGGCCACGTCGGATCAACCGCATCAGCTGCTCCTCTTCTAGAGGAAGCAGTTCTTCTGCCAACAGCTTAAAGCCTTCGTCCTGCTGCTGAACTTTGGCTCGAAGCACGAGAAGAGCTCCTTTCTCGACGAGATGAGCGCTTCGCTTCCACACTTCAGGGAACAGAACGACCTCACATCGTTCAATCTGATCCTCCCACTCCATGAAAGCCATCGCTTTCCCTTGCTTGGTTGTGATGGTCTTTACGGACACCGCCATTCCCGCTACCGTAACTATCGTATCGTCCGGCGCCTCGGCCAAATCCATCAGACGATCCGCTCCATGCTTTTCGAGTAAAGAATCGTATGCGTCCAGCGGATGACCAGAGAGGTACATACCGAGCAACTCACGTTCCAACTCCAGCTGCTGCCCTGCAGAATATGGCGGAATATCTGGATATTCGATGTCCCAATTTGTCGTTTCTACAAAATCAAACAGCTGGATTTGCAAATCTTCTCGTTCCTTTCGCCACTTCACGGCAGCTTCCACCGTTTCATCCAGCATAGCGATCAGCTGGGAGCGGTGACCTGGAAGAGTATCGAAGGCGCCTGCTTGAATAAGCGATTCGATCACTCGCTTGTTGCACACGCGCAGATCAACCCTGCGGCAGAAATCAAGCAAGCTTTCAAAAGGCTTGTCTTCGCGGGTTTTAACGATATTCTCCACCGCTTGAGTACCAACATTTTTAATGGCGGCCAGCCCGAAACGGATGCCGCCTTTTTTCTGTTCGAAATGGCTGTCTGAATCGGAACCGGAACGAACGGATACCGGCGTAAAAAAAGTCCCGCTTTCATTTACATCCGGCGGCATGATATCGATATCCATGCGACGGGATTCAAGAATGTATTCCGCCACTTTCCGATGGCTGCCCATGACAGCTGTCAACATGGAAGCCATGAATTGAACCGGATAATGAGCTTTAAGATAAGCTGTTTGAAAGGCAAGCACACCATAAGCGGCTGCATGCGCTCGCGGAAATCCATAATCTGCAAAACGGACGATCATATCGTACACCCGGTTTGCATCCTCTTTGCTATACCCCTGCTTCAAGCTGCCGGACACAAAGTGATCCCGTTCCCTGTCAAGCACTTCCCGTTTCTTTTTAGAAACCGCCCGTCTCAAGAGATCGGCTTCCCCGAGCGAAAAGCCAGCCATCGAAGAGGCGATCTGCATAATCTGTTCCTGGTAAACTATAATTCCATAGGTGTCGGCCAAAATCGGAACAAGGTCAGGATGCGGATATTCCGGTTTAATCAGCCCATGCTTGGCTTGAATATATTTCGGTATAAATTCCATCGGTCCTGGCCGGTACAGCGCCAGAACAGATATGATGTCTTCAAAAGAAGAGGGCTTCAAATCCTTCAATACCCGGCGCATTCCGGCCGATTCCAGCTGAAATACACCTGTTGTTTCACCGCGCCCCAGCATGTGATACGTCATCGGATCGTTATCGGGTATGTTTTCGAAATTCGGCGCTTCATCACCGATCCATCTCATGGTCCGCTCGATAATCGATAAAGTCCGGAGCCCGAGGAAGTCCATTTTCAACAGTCCGATGCTTTCCAAGTGCTCCATGGAATATTGGGTCAGCGCCGTCTTCTCACTGCCTTCCTGCAGAGGAACGACATCGGTTAACGGACCACGGGATATAACGACACCGGCCGCATGAGTGGAGGCGTGGCGCGGCATCCCCTCTACTTTGAGCGCCATTTCAAGTAGCTCGCGCACTTTAGGTTTAGTATCGTACTGTTCTTTCAACCCGGGGCTTTCCTCCAATGCCCTGGAAATGCTGATGCCCAGATGGTTGGGAATCAGCTTGGCCGCCCGGTCCACATCGCCATATGGAACATTCAAGGCGCGTCCGACATCCCTCACCGCTGCCCTTGCTGCCATCGTACCGAAGGTGATGATCTGGGCAACATGCTCCTGCCCATACTTGTGTACCACATAATCGATAACCTCATCCCGGCGCTCGTCGCTGAAATCGATATCGATATCCGGCATCGTCACTCGCTCCGGGTTCAAAAACCGTTCAAAGAGCAAGTTATACTTTATCGGATCTACGTTCGTTATCCGCAGTGTATACGCAACAAGGCTCCCGGCGGAAGATCCCCTTCCGGGTCCCACGGCAATCCCCTGTTTATGAGCATACGCGATGAAATCCCATACGATCAGAAAATAATCGCTGAATCCCATACTTTCAATCGTATTCAGCTCATAGTCCAGCCGGCGCTCAAGTTCAGCCCGGCGCTCCTCTGATGCCCATATCTCCGCTGCTTCATAGCGTTCACGAAGGCCGCTATTGCAAAGCTCTCGTAAATAAGAAGCGGCATCCAATCCTTCCGGCAAAGGCCGATATTGCGGAAGAACATACCTTCCAAACTCCAGTTCAAGATTGCACTGTTCCGCAATCGCAACCGTGTTATCCACGGCTTCCGGCACGTGTGGGAACAGTCGTCTCATCTCGTCTTCGCTCTTCAGATACAGCTGGCTTGTCGGGATTTTAAGCCGCTCTTCGTCCTCCACCGTCTTACCTGTCCCGATACAGATGAGCACATCCTGTACCTCCGCATCGTCTGACGTCAAATAGTGCACATCATTCGTTGCAGCCAGGGGAATGCCCAATTCCCGACTCAAGGCAATGAGCTGCGGATTGACGCGTTTTTGCTCCGGCAGTCCGTGATCCTGTAGTTCCAAATAGTAATCATCTCCGAAAACAGCCTTATATCGCAGCGCAGCTGCCCTAGCCTCCGCTTCCTTTCCATGAAGCAGAAGCTGGGGAACCTCACCGCCCAAGCAAGCACTGAGACAGATGATTCCCTCATGATAGGCAGCGAGCGCCTCCATATCTATTCTAGGTCTATAATGATAGCCTTCCAGATGGCCGATGGAGCACAGCTTCATCAAGTTCCGGTAGCCGGTTTCATTCTTGGCAAGCAAGATGAGGTGATAGATAGGCTGATCTTTACGGCTCCCCCGCTCTTTGCGCGATCCTGTAGTAATATATGCTTCACATCCGATAATCGGCTTGATGCCATGCGCTCGGCATGATTTATAAAATGGAACGGCTCCGTACATGACCCCGTGATCGGTCAGCGCTAATGATTTCATACCAAGTGCTGCCGCTTTCTGTACAAGATCATCAATACGTGCCGCTCCATCGAGCAAACTGTATTCGCTATGCACATGCAAATGCACGAAAGTACTCATCCTTCGCCTTCCTTTCGCCACTTAAATTCTTATTCTTATTTTATCATAATGTAGCTCTACCCGCCCATAGAATGAAACAAGAGCATCCGGACAGGCAGTCTGTTCTTTCATTCGGCAAGAAAGGGGACAAAATGATGAATGTTTTTTTATCGAAAGCAATTGTAGATTTTTTCATAGCTTTTGGCATTGTCGTTGGCGGAGCCATGGTTGGAGGAGTGGGCGCAGTACTCTCGTTACAGCCTCCGACCCAGACGATGCTTGATGTTGCAGACCGTATCAAATTTTGGGCGCTCGCTGCCGCTGTTGGCGGAACCATTGATCCCATGCGCGTCATTGAAAGCAATATGCTCGGCGGGAATCTGTCTCCCGCGATAAAACAGATTTTATATTTGGTTTTCGCATTTTTAGGAGCACATATGGGCAGTGAGCTGGTCAAATGGGTCTGCTCCAACAGGAGCTAATAAATGAGAGTGCCTCCACTTCGCCGTTTCCGTCCTTTTTATCAGGCCGCCTCGATCTTTGTACTTGGAATGGTCTTCGGGAGTGTCGTCTATAATTCGCTGTATCACGCCAGTTATAACAAGTTGTGGATGAATAATAAGGATCTTCAAATCCAAATTCACCAGTACGAGGAAGATATTAAAACTTTGAAAAAATATAGCAAGCAGCCGACCGTCATACGGGAAATAAAGATTCGCACGGAACAAAAAGACAAGCCGATCGATTCATTGGTTGAAAAAGAAATCATCCAGATGATGGGTCGGGATCTCGCAGCACTCCGGGGCAGAAGCATCTTCGATATCGACACTGACAGCAAGCTTACACGCTCACTGCTAGACGATAAAATATACACGATCCGGGATAAAGACTATAAGATCCAAATCAGAACCATGCTTGTTATGGAAGGGGTTCTGCAAATTTGGGTAGATATCAGCAGTTAATCTGCACTTCTGAAAGGATTCATGTTACACTATGGATATTCTTTACATTGTTAAGGGGTGCTATAATACCATGCTTGATATTATCCGCTATATTCTGTTCGCCGTACTTGTTATTTCATGCATCGCTGCTGCATTGTTCAGCTTCCGTGCCCGCAGGATGCCGAACCCACTTGACCGCGGAATCTTTCTTGGAATGATGAATATCAGTATGGGAACGATGCTGGTCGCCCTCTCCTTTATTGCCATGCTGATGTTCAGAGGCTCAACACCTGCAGTAATCGTCGAAGCGGTCTTCATCGTACTGGGGGCTTTCAACATTTTTGCAGGCATAAGAAACACTACTTATTACTCTCGTCAAAAATCAGCACAAAGCTAAAACAAAAAACAACATAAAAACGACATACGAACAACATACTTTTGATATAAAACTTACCATAAACTCTGAACGATTGGTTTGTAAACTCTTCTTATGAACAACCTTTATGATGGGTATATTTAACGTAACTAAAACTTAATGCCCCTATCCTGGCTAAAACGCATTCATTCGCGTTAATCTTGGATAGGGCGTTTTTCATTTTGGATATGAATAAAGGTGGTAGCGAGCATGAGCAGACTGACAAATGAATTGGCGCAGGAAATCGTTAGACGAACGATGCAAGTCATTCATTACAACGTTAATGTTATGGATGAACGCGGGAGAATTATCGGTTCTGGCGACCGTTCGCGCTTGTATCAAAAACATGAAGGCGCAGTTATTGCGATTGAGCGAAAAGGGCGTTTCGAGATTGACGAGGAAAGTGCACGCAAGCTGCAAGGGGTGTTGCCAGGCACAAATCTTGCCATCCAATTCCAGGGCGAAGTCGTAGGTGTTATCGGCATTACCGGTGATCCGAACGAGGTGACCAAGTACGGCGAATTGGTGAAAATGACGGCGGAAATGTATTTGGAGCAAGCCGATCTGTTGGAGAAGGCCCAGTGGGATAAGCGGATGAAGGAAGATTTCCTTCTGTCTGTCATTCATGCAGACGGCGAGAATACTGCCATGCTGCGCCTTCAGGCAGAACGGATTGGACTCAATCCGGATAAGACACGAGTGGCCTGCATTATGGAGCTGTCGGACGTGCAGGATGCAGACTCACTGCCAGTACTTAAGCGGGCGGTTGAAATGCTGGAGGGAAGCCCCTCCATCGACCTGATCGCTATTCGCAACACGCGTCAAATCGTCATGTTTAAGGTGCATGTTCAGGGGCAGGAACCGCTCGCTGAAATAGACGGAAGCATCCGCCACATTCGCAGGCTGCTGGAGAAGAAGCGGATCTCTCCGCTTCGCATTGCCGTTGGCAAAGCATACTCCGGCATCGAGGGCTTAATCGAGTCATACCGTTCAGCCCAAGATACGATGCGGGTTGGCCAGGCGATTTTGCCGGAGCAGACGGTTTACTACACCGAGAACATGCCGAATGAAGCGGTGGCTGCAAACGTCAAGCCCTCCTGGATCACATCAGAGCTGCTGCATCTGTGGCGGCGGTTTATTCAGGAGGATAAGAGCGGGGAACTGAGGCTGACGCTGCAGGCTTATTATGAAGAAAACGGAGAACATCAGCGTATAGCCGAGCAGCTGGCAATTCACCGCAATACGCTGCGCTATCGTTTACGGCGCATTCATGAAATGACAGGCAAAGATCCGAACAATTTTCGTGATCTGTATACGCTCATAACAGCCAGTTGGTTAAGCGCACTGGAAGATACGGTTCCAGAATAAGAAATATTTTGTAACGAAACGGCATAAATTGTGCATTTGAACAAAAAACGACCTTATTAAAGCGCTTTATTTCATTTTTATGCATGATGAAGCGCTTTCTATTTACAGGTACAGTAATAGTGTAACAAGAGAATGTTTCACTTAAGGGGGATTCATCTATGGACGTATCTGTAACTGTGTTTGGTGCTTTGACAGCATTGATCGTAGCCATTGTACTCATATTGCGTAAAGTCCCCCCCGCTTACGGCATGATGATCGGGGCTCTTGCCGGCGGGATTGCGGGCGGGATCGGACTGGTTCATTCGGTAGACCTGATGATGAATGGCGCGAAAGACATGATTCCGGCCGTGCTGCGCATCCTGGCCGCCGGCGTACTGGCCGGTGTACTGATTGAATCGGGCGGCGCTAAGACGATCGCTGAGACGCTCGTTCGAAAAGTCGGAGAAACAAGAGCGCTGTTCGCCTTGGCATTTGCGACGATGGTTTTGACGGCGGTTGGTGTATTTATCGATGTGGCGGTCATTACCGTTGCGCCGATTGCGCTCGCGATTGCATCGCGTGCCAACTTATCTCGAATGGCGATACTGCTCGCTATGATCGGCGGCGGGAAGGCCGGGAACATTATGTCCCCGAATCCGAACGCCATCTCGGCCGCAGATGCCTTCAGCATTCCGCTAACATCGATGATGATGGCTGGAATCATACCGGCTCTATTTGGCCTTTTTGTCACCTATTTGATTGCAAAGCGGTTGAGCAAGAAGGGCACAATGATTTCAGCCAAGGAAAGCGTAGATGATGGACAGGAGCAGCTGCCAAGCTTCTTGGCGGCAATGGCGGCTCCAATTACGGCGATTGCGCTGCTGGCGCTGCGTCCGTTAGCAGGCATAGTCATCGACCCGATCATTGCTTTGCCGGTCGGCGGTCTTGTCGGTGCATTGTGTATGGGCCGCATCAAGCAAGTGAATCAGTATGCGATATCCGGTCTCGGTAAGATGACAGGCGTAGCCGTCATGCTGCTTGGGACAGGAACGCTGGCGGGCATTATATCGAATTCGCAACTGAAGGACGTTATTATCGACAGTTTGGCCTCTTCGGGCTTGCCGGCTTACTTGCTTGCCCCGATCAGCGGCGCACTCATGTCTTTGGCCACCGCTTCGACGACGGCGGGAACCGCGGTTGCGAGCTCGGTGTTCGGTTCTACAATTATGGAGCTTGGCGTCGCTTCCTTAGGTGCTGCTGCGATGATACACGCCGGGGCGACTGTGTTCGACCATATGCCGCACGGAAGCTTCTTCCATGCAACGGGCGGCAGCGTCAATATGGCGATGAAGGAACGTCTGAAGCTTATTCCTTATGAAACATTAATCGGTCTTGTATTGGCCGTTATATCAACACTTGTATTCGGTGTATTCGGCTGGTTCTTGTAATTAGATTCATCCTCCATGTTTAGTAAGAATCTATTGAGGTATACGAAAGAGGGAGTGGACAAAATGAAGATGGTAATTGCTCCGGATTCATTTAAAGAGAGCTTATCTGCGTTAGAAGCTTGTCAGGCTATAGAGAAAGGGATTCGAAAGGTGTTTCCCGATGCAAAAATTGTAAAGGTACCTATGGCTGACGGCGGTGAAGGTACGGTGCAGTCTTTGGTGGATGCGACGGGCGGACGCTTGATTTACCGTCAAGTGACTAGCCCGCTTGGCACACCCGTTGAAGCGTTTTACGGAATGCTGGGTGACGGTAAAACAGCGATTATTGAAATGGCAGCCGCCTCGGGACTGGCGCTCGTTCCGCCGGATCAGCGCAACCCGCTCGTGACGACGACTCGCGGCACGGGCGAGCTCATCGCATCGGCACTGGACGAGGGCGCAAGCACGATTATTCTCGGCCTCGGCGGCAGCGCAACGAACGATGGTGGGGCTGGCATGGCGCAAGCACTCGGCGTTCAATTGCTTGCGGCAGATGGCTCGGAGATAGGCTACGGCGGTGGTGAATTGCATCGCCTCGCCCGCATCGACATGGGGGAAGCCGATCCTCGACTGAAGCAGGTTACCTTCGTAGCCGCTTGCGATGTAAATAACCCGCTTACCGGAGAACAGGGAGCCGCAGCCGTATTTGGCCCACAAAAAGGTGCAGGGCCTGACATGATACGGCAGCTTGACGACAATCTTGCCCACTATGCAGCTATGATTAAACAGTTCCTGGGCCGCGATGTGAACGGAATTCCCGGAGCAGGCGCCGCAGGAGGGCTAGGGGCCGGCGTGCTCGCCTTCCTGTCTGCAAAATTACAGCCGGGGGTGGACATCGTCATCGAGGCGACTGGTCTGGCCGAGCACGTAAAGGATGCAGATGTCGTTATTACCGGTGAAGGACGAATCGACAGCCAGACGATTTACGGGAAAACGCCGATCGGCGTAGCTAAGACGGCTAAGCTGTACGGAATCCCGGTCATCGGCATCGCCGGTTCACTGACAGACGGATATGAGGCTGTTTATGAGCATGGGATCGATATTACCTTCTCGATTGTGCCCGGCGTTTGCAGTCTGGATCATGCCATGACACATGCAGCTGCCAATATGGAGCGTACAGCAAGAAATATAGCAATGACTCTAAAATGCGGAAACCAATTGGCAAAATAAAAAAAGCTGTATAAGCAGCTCTATGGCAACGAAATAAATAACGATGTGTGGTATACGAAACAAATAAAAGGGCTGCTCATGCCGGTAATATACTCAGCCGGATGAGCAGCCCTCTTTGTAATGCAGTATTACAATGAACATATCTCGTTATCCTCAATCAATGGCCTGTAATGTCATAACCGACTTGGAAACCAGACTGGATTGGTGACTGATTTCCATCTCCATCTTGCACGTTCTCCGGCTGATCTCCAATAGTCGCGGAGTCACCACGATAGGGTCCTCAATTTGAATTGGACGAATAAAATATGTCGACATATTATCCAGCACATGGTCTCTGCCGCTAATATCCTTGGCTGCCTTAAATGCAGCCTGACTCATGACCGTTGTCAACACGCCTTGAGAAATCGTCCCCAGTTCTGTCGCCATCTGCGGTGTAATAAAACCGTTAAAAAACAAATTCCCTTCAGCATCCCGATCTTCAGCCATTCCATTCCAGATTAACTGGTCAAACGTTTCGCCCAGCTGAGGCTGATTGCTGGCATTTCGCATCGCCTCAAGCACTTCTTTTCGCGTAACTGTAGCCACGAGCTTGCGATTGCGATCCACAATAGGGAGAAAGTCTATCCCCTCCCACATCATAATCTGAGCGGCTGAAGCAAGAGATGTTTTTAACGTAGCCGTCACCGGATTGCGTGTAATCGCCCGATCAATCGCCTGATCCTCCGGCAGTTTAACAACATCCTTGACACCGACAATACCGATCACACGATTCCATTCATCCGTAACAGGAAAACGCTGCTCCCCGTATTTTTTAGACATTTTGATAAGCTCCCCGGCAGTGACCGAGCACTTGAGTGCATGGATCTTTGGTTTCACGCCGGCAATGTCCTCAACGAGCATAATTTTTCTCTTGATTAGTCGGTCAAAAATGGCTCGGTTGATCATCGAAGCAACCGTAAAGGTGTCATGACGTGAAGAAAAAATAGGAAGATTCAGCTTGTCAGCCTGCTGCTTTACTTCCCGGCTCGTTCCGAAACCGCCTGTGATGAGGACACCCGCCCCTTGTTCCAAAGCGAGAAAATGCGCATCCTCCCGGTTTCCGACAATCATCAGACTGCCTGCATCAATGTAGCGAACCATCGCTTCGACCTTCATTGCCCCGATCACATATTTATGCAAATTTTTATGAAGCCCTTCAGCTCCGCCCAGCACATGCCCTTCAACAATCTCAACGACATCAGCAAAAGTAAGCTGCTCCGAAATATTCCGCGGCTTTCGCTCAATCCGCACGGTTCCGATTCTCTCTTTGGTTACAACGATCCCCAGACCTTCCGCTTCCTTAAGTGCACGATAAGCTGTACCTTCACTTACGCAAAGCTCCTTGGCAAGTTTCCGGACTGATATTTTAGTCCCTACCTTTAACCCTTCGATATGCTGTACCAGTTGTTCATGCTTCGTAATTGTTCCGTCTTGAGCATCCAACTGTTCCACCTCCCTGGTCAGATCTGTACCATACTGTATCCAGTATACCAGACATGCTTAAAAAAATAACATAAACAACGCAAAAAAACCGTTCGAAAATGATAACGAACGGTTTTTATATGCGGATATTAAACGCTGCGGCTCTTTTGCTCCTCCGGCCATTTCAATTGCCATTGCTTCATTTTATGCTTGCGTATTTCATCCAGAGCCTTCTGTTTCTCTTCATCTACACCGATCAGAATATGCAGATGTGCCCCAATAACCAGCAGGGCGAAGCCTGCCCATACAGCTCCAAACAGCGACGTCAAGGAGAACCCTCCTGCGAACGAAATGCTTGGCAGTGCATATACAAGCATTCCAAGCGCAATCAGCAAATAAACGAAATGCTTGATTTTGTTTTTCTTCTTCTTCATCGTTTTACAGCTCCTCTGCTTTCTTCTAAACTCTATATTTCTACTCTATGAGAAGCTGGTCCAAATTATGAAAGAAGATTAGCTAAGGATCGTTCCAAACTTATACTATACTTAGATTTAAAAAATCCGCAGCTTCCGCTGCGGATTGTAAAAACTAGGATTGAGCCGGACCATACAGATGCTGAAGACTGTCCGAAATAATTTTGTTCACGTCCTCGATAATAACACTCAGCCGACGCTCCGCATCAAACAAACGGCGGATGTTCAGGTTTAGACTAAGCACTTCAAACAGCTTCTCCATCTTTTCCATTTCTTCCTGTGAAGGCATATCGCCAGTCATCATCCGTTGCTGAATTTCCATCTGGCGCTCACGGAAGTTGTCAAGCATCTGTTTACTTTCCGGGTCTGCTTCAATCAACTTTACAGCACTTGTAATCTCCTGTACTTCTTTACTTTCCTTCATTGCCTTAGCCAAATCATGCGCCTTGTCATATATAGTCATATGTATCCTCCTCGTTTGCGGGAATGTCCCCGCATCATGTTTATTACTCTTATCTCCACAGCAAAGTGAAAAATGATTGAAACAACCCGATTAAACCGCCCAGAAGAACTCCAAGCCATGTGATCGCCCGAAACTCCCTGCCGGATACACTTAAAATCACTTCTTCAAGACGTTCAATCGGAAATTTCTGTACCTGTTCCTGTACCAGGCTTGACAAGTCAACGGCCCTTACTGCTCCGGGAACTGCATCCTCAAGCATTCGAAGCCCTTTCTCCATCAAACCGGGAAGCATCCGCTCTACTGCCGGAAGACGGGGAGTCACGAGATCGGCAAGCCGAATTTTCTCCAGATGATCTATCCATTCTTTCCACGGAATCGACTGTTCAAGTCTTCGCTGGATTAAATCAAGAGCAGGCTCACCAGCTGCAGCCTGTACTACACGGCCAAGAGACATTTCTCCATACTGCTCCAGCTTGTAGGAAACAACAGAAGCGATCGTCTGTCGAACCTTGTTTCCTTCCAGCTGACCGATCAGCATCGGCGTCATTTTTTGAACAAGCTTGTCCTCATCTACAAAAATGGCGGCCATCGTACCCAAAAAGCCTCCTGCCTTATCCATCATCGCAGAAGCCATCTCTTTAAGCAAACGCTGGCCTTCGGATGAAAGCAGCGTATCCCCCAGCTCCTTCAACACCGCTTCCGCAGCTGCCTCGCTCCACCGCTGCAGCTTATCTTCGGACCACCCGGGAATGAGCTCCTTAAGCGGCTTGTCCTCCAAGCCGTGATTCAACCAAAGCGCCGCTGCTCCACGAGCCGTCACCGATTGAGCGCTCATAACAGCACGGTCCTTCAGCTGCTGCCACTCCTCATTGCTCCACCATTTCGATACTATACTACCCAGAGTCTCTTCGCTCTCTGAGAGCAGGTTCAACTTCTGATGGACGATGTCCTCCACCTTCGTTCGAAAGAGCGGTTTGCGGATCATTTCCTGAAGACCTTCACTCGTCACCAGATAATCGGAAACGACTTTACCGAGAGATTCCGCGATCTCTTCCTTTCGCTTCGGAATCAATCCGGGTGTAAAGGGCAGCTTCCATCCACAAATGCGGATTTCCTCACGCGGATGAAAGAGCATTTTAATAGCAAAATGGTTCGTAATGCCGCCGACAAACGCAGCTACTCCTACGTTCACCAATATAAACAACCAATCCGGCATTTTTAAAGTCCTCCCTTTTTCCAAATCCGTACAATCACCAAGGGATATATGTCCTCATATGATGAATTACATGCAATGTTCAGATGAAGTCCAATCTGTCCACCAGACATCAAGTCGTTGTCGGAAGGAGATCCAAGATGTCCAAAACCAAGATATCGGTTCAGCTATTTCGCTCAAACCATCATCAGGATAATGAGATCAAGCTTGGCGAGCGGCTGATAAAACTGCTCCGGATTCCAACAGATCAACCTATACAGCTTGCAATCGGCTCCTTCAGGCAGGAGGTACGCATTATACCAGGCAAAAAATCGACTGTACTCCGTATAAGTCCTTCCCTGTCCAGCAGCTCTGGACTTCTTCCTCGATCCACGCTTAACGTCAAATACAACGCCATCGATAAACTATTACGGCTCGGTCCCGTAATCGGAGTGATGATAAGTCGTTATGATCCGGATGAACCAAGCAAACCTTTCGGATCGATCTCATCATTTTGCATGGAGATGGTCAATGCCTGCCAAAAATTAGGCGCGTACGTATACTTTTTCACCCCTGAAATGATTGCTCCAGACCTGTTAACCCTTGAAGCGGTGCAGTATGACGAAGACTGGAAGAAGGGGCCCGTACCTATACCTGATGTCATTAACAACCGGCTTTCCACTCGTAAATTGGAGAATAGTCCTAGCGTACAGCATTTTATGAAAGAAGTAAAATCCCGTTTGGGCACACACATTTTTAATGAAAAGTTTCTGGATAAAACGGAAGTATTTGATGCACTGGGCTCTAATGAAAAACTAAAGAAATACTTACCCGAATCCTATTCATTAAAAAGCTACCCTATTCTTAAAAAAATGTGCACTGCCCATTCAACAGTCTTTCTTAAACCGATTCGAGGAAGTCTGGGCAAAGGCATTATCCGTATCACACGTCAGGAAAACGGCAGCTATCAGACACTGACCACTTCACTTGAAGGAATTAAAAAAAACAGCTATCCGTCACTGCCGAAACTGTTCAGCAGCCTTTCCGGCAAAATCAAAAAAAATCGCTATCAAATTCAGCAAGGACTGAACCTGGTCCGACTCCATAAACGTAATGTGGACTTTCGCGCACTAGTCCACAAAAACAAAAAAGGAAGGTGGAGCCTAACATCCATTGTAGCCAGAATTGCGGGAGGAAACCATTATGTATCCAATCTCGCCCGTGGAGGATCACTATCCACGGTTAAAGATGCGCTTGCCACGAGCGGTATTCCGCCTGCCGCAAAACTATCGGCTGGTGCACGCATGGAACGAGCCGCACTCGACATCGCCAAAGGGATCGAAGAGGCCATTCCTTATCATTTTGGAGAACTTGGTATCGATTTGGCTGTGGATACTACGGGGCGAATCTGGCTGCTGGAAGTTAACTCCAAACCGTCCAAGGGCGATAATGCCCCTCTCAATGTTCAGAAAGTTCGTCCATCAGCAATACGCCTTGTACAATACAGCCATTATTTGACTGGCTATTGAAAAGGAGCAGGCTATGCCCTCTGATAACAACCTTGGTACACTCGGTGTCATGGTGTGCCGGAGAACAGGCACGCCTCCTTTCGCGGAGAAAGAGTTCCTACGTGAATTATGCCTGGCCTCGTCCTGCCTTGACATTACCGTATTTGTTTTTTCTCCGGAAGATAAACAGAATACACCCGAGCGAAATGACCAGATTCCTGGCTATACCTACAGAAACGGAAGCTGGGAAAAGAGTAGCTTTCCTGTCCCGGATATTATATATGATCGCTGCCTCTTTAAAAACATTGGTGAAACTTCTGCCGTGGCGACGTTTTTAGGCAATCTGCCTGACAAACGTTGGTGGTGGTTATCGCGAGGATTGCCTGGGAAAAAGCGAGTATATGATCTTCTAAAGCGTGAGCAGCGCCTCGCGCCATATCTACCACATACGTTAACCTATACCGGAAATGATTCACTAAAAATGGCTATATCCATGTTTGACGGAAAGCTGTTTTTGAAACCCAGCGGAGGCTCACACGGCAAACACACCCTCTTTGTTGATTGTACCGATCATAAAATTGCCTACTTGCAAGGAAGGAATCGAGACAATTCCATTTTCAAAACAACTTTGCCGACCTCTGAATTGGCCTCCAGGATAAAAAAGTTCACCGAAGGACGCCGCTTTATCATTCAGCCATATTTAACATTAACCAGTCGCGATGGCAGGCCCTATGATGTCAGAGTATTGGTTCAAAAAAATGCACAGGGTCTCTGGACGACAACAGGGATGGCCATTCGTCAGGGTTCAGCCGAAGGAATAACCTCCAATCTTCATGGCGGAGGAACAGCGTTACCTGTCTCTGTCTTTCTGGAATCTGAATTCGGTGCTCTCACAGCAGAACACATTATCACCTGCATCAAACAGCTGAGCGACCTCATTCCCCCGATACTTGAAGGCGGATTTGGCCGTCTGGGCGAACTCGGCATCGATTTCGGAATAGAATATTCCGGAAAGGTATGGCTGCTTGAGGTCAATTCAAAACCGGGGCGGCTCGCATTCAGACAAACAGGGGACATTCCGGCAGCAAAGCTGTCAGTGGAGAACCCCCTCCGTTATGCACGTTATTTATTGCTTCGACAACTTAGGAGGGTTAATACATGAGTTTGACTTTTATTAATGTTCATTTCTCGCAACAGCCCGAAAAAGTGGTCTTTATGTCCAGCTCGCTCATGAAAAGCCTGGGACTTGCAAGCAGAAAACAAATCAAGCTCCGACTGGGCAGAAATACCGTATCAGCTACTGTAAAAAGTACAGAACGTTCCGGGAAACATTTGTTTTTAAGCTCGGGCATCCGAAACAGTCTTCATGTTCCTAGAAGCGGGCCTGTTTACGTTCATATGACCAAGGATGTAGAGGTTCAGATCGGCCCGGTAGTCGGAGTATTGTCCGATGGACCCGCCAATCCATCCACTCCTTTCGGTGCACGAACCGCTTACATTAAACAGCTCCTTCGTGAAGGCAATAAAAAAATGTTCGTTTATGCCTTTACTCCCCGGGATATCAATTGGCAGCGGGAAACCGTTCATGCCTATATGTTAGGAGCCAGCGGCCAATTTATCCGCAAAACCGTGCCCCTTCCAGATGTTGTCTACAACAGACTGCCGAGCAGACGTACAGATTTCTCGCCTTTTACCAATCAGCTGAGAGATCGGTTTTTAAAACGAAATATATCCTTTTTCAACTGGGCTTTCTTTAATAAATCTGAAATTAACAGCCAGCTGGAAAATGATGTGATGGCGGGAAGATTTGTTCCAGAAACGTATTCGAACCCAAGTCCCGAACGTATAAAAGATATGCTTGAGCGCCATCGGTTCGTATACTATAAACCTTCTGCAGGAAGCCTCGGCAACGGCATATACCGACTTACCTACCAACCTAAAAAAGGTTACTTTGCTCGTTATAGCGGCGCCAGGGGAAACACGCTGTTGAAGTTCCCCAAATTCAATAGCCTTATGCGACTGCTGCAATCCAAACACGGCGCCAGCCTGAAAAACTACGTTATCCAGCAGGGTATTCGACTGATCGAAATTGATGGATGTCCTATTGATTTCCGCTTTCACATGCACAAAGACGGAAAAAACCGTTGGGTACCTGTCGGAATCGGAGCCAAAAAGGCCGGACGGGGAAGCGTAACGACCCATGTCAAAAACGGGGGCTCATTGATGACTCCAGAACAGGCTCTTAACCGTGCGTTCGGTGTAAGGGGGCGGGAGGTTTTGGAAAGAGCAAAGCAAGTGGCTATCATACTTTCAGAAGCCATTGAAAACCATCACCCCCATGTCTTGGCGGAAATCGGATTCGATATTGGAATTGATGAAGATGAGAGAATCTGGATGTTTGAGGCCAACTCAAAGCCGGGCCGCTCCATCTTCAATCACCCTTCCCTTCGAGTCGAAGGAAAAGCGTCAATTGAACATATTTTTGAGCACTGCTTATATCTCGGCGGGTTCTACAGGGGGAATGATTCGTGATCCATCGAGTTGAGGAGGATACCAAACCTGTTGTCGCGATTCTTACCATGCATGATTCCGAGCGTCAGTTTCGGGGAAATCGGCAAAATTTTCACGAAATCATCAAGACCGGAAAAGATAAGGGATATCTCGTCTACGTAGTTACTGTACGCGATCTAAAACTGAAAGCTGATACGATCAGAGGTTTTATATCAAACGGCGATCCCCATACCTGGGAGCAGAGAATGTTTCCTCTGCCCCAGGTTATCTATAACCGCATTCCTTACCGTGAAGATGAAATAAAACCGCGAGTGCGGCGAAAAATAAAACAATGCATTCTTCATCCTCACATAGAGATTTACAATCCGTTTTTCTTTAACAAACGAAAGTTAATTACCTGGCTATGCAAATCACAACTGACACGTAAATGGGCGCCGATCACCAAAAAGCTGAAAGGTCTGCCATCACTCTATGATATGATAAGGCGCTGTTCATACCTGTACCTCAAGCCGGAAGAGGGAAAGGCCGGACAAGGGATTATGAGGCTGAAATATCAAAAAAGCAAACCGATGCCATATCGACTGCAGATTCAAAATAATAAAAACAGTATCACCTACAAATCAGCATCACTGGAACGGGTATGGGGACGTATCTGTAAAGAAACCAAAGGTGCTCCTTACATTATTCAACAAGGAATCGAATTGACAGCCGTACATGGTCGTGCCTTTGATCTTCGGCTTCTGGTTCAGAAGTCGGATCTCGGCGTGTGGGGGGTCACCGGCATTGGCGCCCGTATGGCAGGTACCCGAAGTATTACTACTCACGTTCCTCGCGGCGGCACGATCGAAGACCCGGAAAAGCTTCTCCCGAGCCTTTTCGGATCGGAAGAAACCGAAGTCATCTTGAACAAAGTTCGGAATGCGGCCGTGCATATTGCCAAGCAGATTGAGTGGGGATGCCGATACAAATTGGGTGAAATGTCAATGGACCTTGGGCTGGATACGTCCGGAGGGCTATGGTTCTTCGAGGCAAACTCCAGACCGATGAAATTTGATGAGCCCTCTATCCGCAAACGCTCGCTTGAGCGAATTTTCGATTACTGCGATTATCTCATAGAGAAACAAGTAAATTAATTTTAGAAGGAGGGGATCATGTGGAGATCAGCTCTATCTTGCCCGACAGTTCGGTAGAATGGCCGGACATTCGTCAGCAGTGTTATGATTTTTTGTGCCGATTCGGCAGCAGACGTCTCTCCTCTGAAGGATGCAGCATCCTGCAAAATATGCATTATGATCAGCTCCAGCTTCCAGGTACTTCACTCATAGCAGCAACCGTTCGCGGCGAGCTTGGCAAGATACCTGTTGGCATATGCTTTACGGCAGGATTCGGAGAAGATGCTTGCCTGATTGCCGTTCATCCGCTTTACAGGAAACGGCGTATCGGCACCTCGCTGATCCTCTTCCAGCTGTCAAAATTAAAGCATATGCACTGCAATGTAGCCATTGACCATATTCAGCTCTTAAGATGTGTTTTCATGCCGGTATGCAAGCTATAGCTTTAAAAAAAGGGCCTTCAGGTAAGCCTGCCCTGGTCATGAGGGGAGAATATAAAATACCTGATGGCGCTTTTAATAATTTGGACTTAGACTCTTACTCAAGAAGGTGAAGCTCTGTGTCTCAACCCGTCTTAGGTATCCTGACACTGTATTTGAACAACCGGAAAAGGCTTGAAGAGGTCCCTGTCTATGAACGTATGATTAGCGAAGGACGTGAATTGGGGCTGGATGTATTTGTATTTACACCTGCCGATGTGAATTCATCCAAGAGACTTATCCACGCTCTGCAATTCAATCCGGACACAGGCAGATGGACCAGGCGGTGGCGCTCTTTTCCTCATATGATCTTTGACCGCTCCCGTATTCAAAAAAGTGAACGATTCCAGCAATTATTACGCTTTCGATCACGTTATAATCATCTGTTGTTTCTGAACAAGCCGCTGCGTAATAAATGGACTGTTCATCAGACACTTTTCGAGGTTAGACGATTCAAGCCTCATTTGCCGGACACGATGCTGGTAAACAGTATCGGAGATGTTAATCGGATGCTAGATAAATACGATGCGGTCTACCTGAAGCCGATCAACGGAACAGGGGGACGCGGTATTTTACGAATATCTAAAAGCAATAGCTCTTCCTATGAAATTCGCGGACGAAATACGGATCGGAGTATCATCACCCCGAAACGGATTCCTGCAGCCATGCTTGCTTCTTATTTGGCCGGATGGGACGTCAAGGGCCGTTATTTGGTACAGGAAGGAATTCCACTTGAACTGCCGAACGGAAGGGTGCATGATTACCGAATGCTTGTGCAGAAAAACGGATTCGGGGAATGGGAAGTCACCGGTTGTGTGGGCCGGGTCGGAGCCATTAACAGCGTAACTTCGAATCTCCACGGAGGCGGAAGAGCAACCGGGATGGACGAACTGCTGGAAGAATGGATTCCTGATGCGGAAAAACGTGAAAGAGTACGAAGGGATTCCGCAAAACTCGGCATCGATGTATCCCGCTACCTTGAAGAACAATACGGGGCGCTTTGCGAACTTGCACTGGATCTGGCTATCGACAAATCCGGCCGAACCCTGCTTTTAGAAGTGAATCCGAAACCATCACGCGAAGTATTCTCTCAGGTTGGCGATAAAAATGCTTACCGTATCTCCTTAATAAGACCTCTGGAATATGCACTTTGGGTTTACAACCACCGTAAACATTCCAAAAACGCCTGAAACGTCATCACTGTATCATACAAACAAAATAGATATCATAAAAAAACATAGGGCTGTTTCAAAAGATCCAAAGATTTTGAAACAGCCCTGTTATTCAAAAAGGCAATTATTCAACAGCGTTTTCATACAGATTCAACAGCTGAGGGAAAGATGTAATAATGGCATCCGAACCGTTCAGCTCCTGGTCATCTCCAAACCCTGCATACTGGCAGCCGATAACAGTCTGTCCGTTTTTCTTACCTGCTTCTACATCAGATGAACGGTCTCCCACCATCCATGCGCGCTTGATTCCATGATTTTCAAGAAGCAAGGCAACCAAATCTACCTTCGAAGCTGTAGCGTGTTGACCCGCACTGTATAGTTCCTCAAACAACGGCATAATATTGCGAGCCTCTGCGATACCCTTTACATAATGCTCCAGGCCGTTGCTTGCTATGAACAATCGAACCCCTCGGCGCTTAAGCTCCTGCAGCGTCTCTTCCACTCCGGGGTATAGTACAGCATCCGCATTTTTCAACCCCTCCAACTCCAGTTGGAGCAGCAGCTCGTCGGCACGGCGATGAGCTTCAGGCGTACCTTCTGGCAGTACAATTTTCCAAATATCCTCAAGCAGCATCCCTAGGCAGCCCAGCATCACTTCTTCTTTCGGTGTCTCTCCCGTATGAAGACCTTCCTCCCGCAATATGTCGAACATTTTATGATAGGCTGGCAAAAGCAGGGTCTCTGTCTGAAACAACGTTCCATCCATATCAAATATGATCGCTTCCGGTTTGGTCAGCCTTACGTTTCTCTCCATCTTCCTGTCATTCCCTTCCATTCATTCCTCGATGATAATTAGTACACTCCCCCCATCATAAAGGAAGCTTGTCCCCCCTGCAAACGACATTCTCACAAATACAACAAATGATGACAAATAATATACAAACTATTTACGATTTAAATTGTTTATAAATATAGAGCGAAAAATGTCTACTGATTCACATCCGTGAGGAGAAAGGACCATATCAAAAATGGAGAACAATGATCTTACCCTTGAGCTTCGCGAGCTGCACAGCCGTATTGAAACAGAACTTGACAATTACAGCGAAGAAGAACAAGCTGTCATTCTCAATCATTTTTTAAATCGATTGGAGAAAAAACATAAGACCAATCAAATCATGGATATTAAAGAAGTCTGGCGCCCCCCGTACCTCTGGCTTCTCGTTGCCGGTGGGATCGCTTTTCCCGTTCTTCTGTATATTATTTTCGTGTGGACGTCGCTGTTGCTTGAAACTTGAAAACGAAAAAATGAATCAGGCCACCTTGGTGGGTGACCTGATATGGTTTTAAAAAATCTTTTTTGCCGCCCGATCTTCCTTAATAATTTCAACGGCCTCCCGAAAACGGATCGCATGAATGATTTCTCTTTCCCGCAAAAACTTCAGGCTGTCCTGGAGGTCCACATCATCTGTCATATCAATCAGCCACTGATATGTAGCTCTCGCTTTCTCTTCCGCCGCAATGTCCTCGTACAGATCCGCGATGGGGTCGCCCTTGGCTTGAATATAGCTCGCTGTCCAAGGCACACCCCCCGCATTCTCGTAGTATAAAGCCTTGTCATGATTCGCATAATGGGCACCGAGACCGGCAGCCTTCATCTGCTCCACCGTAGCATCCTTCGTCAGCTTGTATACCATTGTGGCAATCATTTCCAGGTGGGCAAATTCCTCCGTCCCGATATCGTTTAACACACCGATCACTTTATCTGGAATCGTATACCGCTGATTCAAATATCGCAAAGCCGCCGCTAGCTCTCCATCGGCTCCTCCATACTGTTCGATCAGGAATTTAGCCATCATCGGATCACATTTACTGACCCTCACGGGATACTGCAGCTTTTTCTCATATACCCACATGGGATGAACCGCCTCCTTAATTTTAGCCTTGCTTACAGCCAGGGGAGCCCCGGTCATGAATTCTTCCCGTTATCCGAAGGCAACCTTAGCTGCTGACACCGTTACACCTGCCACGGCCATGGGCTTTCGGACCATTGAAACGGATACCTGCTATAAGCGTGACCAAAATTCATCAAGGGACCATAAAGCTCCTGAAACTGCTTTGCCAATATCATTCGTTCCTGGGCCATTTTATTGTACTGCTCGATGCTCTTCAGATCATCCGGATGCGTATTGAGATACAAATTAAGCTCCACCAGTACAAAATCAATAGCCTGCAACTGTTCCAGAAGCTCATAATACCGATGATCTCCAGGTTTAGGTCTGACTTCCTCCATGATCTACTCTCCTTTCTGTTTCCTTGAATAGTAGGGACTATAGAGAGCAGGCCACAACGTTCCATGTCTCAGTGCCTCTGCCGGGCTGAACTGGGGCAGGTCAACGGGCTGAAATACGATGTATTGATTTACTGGAACAACATAAGTTCTATACGGCAGTGGAGGGCAAGGATCAAATGGGCCGCGAAACGGGACGTATACACGTTCCTCTGGATTCGGTTTCAAAACATTTTCCTCCTTCGCTTCAAATTTCCCCAAGAAGCACAAAATATCGCTCTTCGTAACTAACATATGTCATTCGCCCAGAAAATGAACCCGAAAAATATAAAAAACCCTTTTCTCCGCTCAAATAACGGAAAAAAGGGGTATTCGCCATCCTATTCAAACTTGATTTTAATCTGAAACAGCCCTGCCTTTCGCATAGCTGAATACAAAATAACAACTAACGGTCCGACAAAAAAGCCAATGATGCCAACGAGCTTAAATCCGATATACATGCTGATCAAAGCAGGAAGCGCTCCGATTCCAACGGCATCGCCGATCACTTTAGGCTCCAGGACACGCCGGATGACAGTGATCAGAATAAACATGATGACAAGTCCCAATCCTGTAAAAAGATCGCCTACAAACAGAAGATAGATTGCCCAGGGAATAAGTACCGAGCCTACACCCAGAATCGGCAATATATCAACAATCGTGACCAATAGCGCAATGGCCATCGGGTAGCTTACCCCGAGCAGCAGAAAACCAAACAGCGTGATCACATAGGTGAACAAGCTAAGAATTAATTGTGCCCGTAAAAAACCGAAGATGGAGCTCTTCAGGCTGCCGAGAACTTCATTGACCTGAGACTGTGACGACTCGTCAAAGAAAGACAAGGCACTCTCACGCATCGTATCCAGACTGAAGCTGAACAAATAGACCGCGACAAAGAACACAATGGATGTAACGAACATATTAGGCAATGTTTTGGCAAATGACAGAAACGTGGAGGAGAGCGTGTTCACTAAAGACTGCATATAGGATGATATGTTGGACATGAACACTGTTAAGCTGTCAGCCAGTCCTGGTTGAATGCTGTTAAGCATGTCTTGTGCCTGCAAGATCGTTTGCTGTAAAAATTGATTTGCCCCTTCAAAATATTGGGGGGCTTTACTCCAGTACTCCACCAGTTGGGCAAAAACCTGAAGCCCCATTAAATACGCCAATAGCAGCAAAACTAGCAAAAACAGCGTACACGTAATTACGGAAGACACGGTCCGGCTTAAACGTGCTCTTTTCATTAAGAAACGATTGATCGGCTCCAGCGATATGGCAATAACTAACGCCAGTAAAAAAGGGGCTCCCACTGTGAACATACCGTAGATTAACAAGAGCCCCAAACCAATTAAAACTAACTGCTTCCCAGACATGGCTCACTTCCTTACTAACTGATCAAGTTCCTTACCTTTATTCCGGATTTACGTCTTGGTTGGCAGCGCGTTTCCTGTAGATATTAACACGGGTGATGCGCAAGGGGGTGGCTTCTTCGACTTCAAAGACAAAGCCGTCTGACATTATTTTTTTGCCTTTTTGAGGATCTCCCTCAAGCTCTTTGAACAACCAGCCGCCAATCGAATCGACCGTCTGTTCATCAATATCCGCCCCGATCAGATCGTTGACCTCCTCAATTAACATCCGGCCATCCACGGAAATCATCTCACCTTCGATTTCCACTTCCGGACGCTCGTCCTCAAACTCATCATATAAATCTCCAACAATCTCCTCAAGTATCTTTTCCGCTGTTAAAATGCCGGCTGTTCCCCCGTACTCATCCACGACCAAAGCCATCTGCTCATGCCTTGTCTGCATCAAGCGAAGTACATGGCTGATCTCCATAAACTCCGGCACGTCCATAATCGGTCTAGCAATAGAAGCCAAATCCTTCCGCTGTTCCGCCGGGGCCATAAGCAGGTCGGTAATATGGATAAAGCCGATGATCCGGTCCTTGTTCTCTCTGGCTACAGGATAGCGTGAATGCTTCGTCTCTTTCATGATTCTCAGGTTTTCATCCAGGGATAGATTGGTATACAGCACATGCATATCGGTACGCGGGAGCATGACCTCTCTTGCCCGAAGATCCGAAAAATCGAACAGGTTGTCCATTAATTTCATCTCATTCTCATCGATGACCCCGCTTTTGGCACTCTCATTCATCAGAATGCGTATTTCTTCTTCAGAGTGAGCTGCTTCCGCTTCACTTACCGGTTCGATGCCAAACAAACGCAAAATACCGTTAGCAGATGCATTCAAAACCCAGATGACCGGAAGAAAAAGACGATAAAACCATAACAGGGGGGCAGATAACACAAGGGCCGTTCCTTCTGTTCGCTGAATAGCAAGTGACTTTGGTGCAAGCTCCCCTAACACTATATGCAGAAACGTAATGATACAGAAGCCGACGGCGACAGAAATCGTTGAGATCATAACTTGGTCTGTTACTCCTACACTGTACATCAGCGGCTCAATTAACAGTTCGGAAATAGCCGGTTCCCCGATCCAACCAAGCCCCAAAGAGGTTAAAGTAATGCCCAGCTGCGTAGCTGATAAATAAGCATCAAGCTTTTGGTTCACTTTGAGAGCTACACCCGCCAAACGGTTTCCTTCACTAACAAGCTGGGTCAGCCTGGACTGGCGCATTTTGACGAGAGAAAATTCCGCGGCAACAAATACACCGTTCAACAAAACAAGTAAAAAAACCAAGAGCAGGTTTAAAATCAGTTTCCCGACCTCAAACTCCTCCATTGCGATACGCCTTCTTTCGGATTCTAGTCTGTAATAGCTTTTCTGGTTTTAAAATCAATACCTTTGTAATACATATCCGCAACAAGTAAGTTAGGACCACAGCAGCTCACCGTGTCGCAATGGCAATTTACCGTCTGATTGAGCGGATGACCTGTTAACCATGCTTCAAAAATCTCATCAAGCGTCTGGTTTTTAATGTTTCCAAATGGAGGGATGTCTGCAAAATCCGTCACGTAAACATCGCCTGAAAACAAGTTAACATTGACTCGGTTTCGTCCATCAGGGTCATTGCGTACGGTCACGTTTCGTTCAGAACGGAGACGACGGATCAAGTCCCGGTCACTCTCCTCATGACTGCAGGCGAAGAAAGGAAGTGTGCCAAACAGCATCCATATATCCGGGTCCCGCGCATCCAGCAAATGATGTATAGCTGACTTTATATCAGACAAAGGCAACACTGGCAATGAAGCTGCGAAGTTGGATGCATACATCGGATGAACTTCATGTCGTTTGCAGCCCATCTGTTTAATCAGGTTATGAATCCCACCTAGTTTCTCGTGTGTACGATAGTTAATCATCGATTCAGCGGAAATAAACATACCTGCTTCGCTAAGCTTCTCTGCATTCAGAAGCATAGTGTCATACAGCCGATACGCGGCCTCTTTGGATACAGGATGCCCGCTGTTAGCAAAACCAACCTCATGAAAATCATCTCCGTTCAAATAATTGAACGAAATATGCATAACATCAAGATAAGGCAGCATTTTCTCGTATCTGCCAATATCCAATGTTAAATTGGAATTGATCTGGGTACGTATACCGCGCTCTTTGGCATACTTCAACAAGGGCACGATAACGTTATCCACGGTTTTCCCCAAAAAGGCCGGCTCCCCGCCTGTCATGCTGATCGTCTCTAAATGCTCCACTTCATCCAGCCGCTTCAGCATCACATCCAGCGGCAGCATCGGCGACTCTTTCATGACAAGCATATCGCCGACGGCGCAATGCTCACAGCGCATATTACACAGATGGGTAACCGTCATTTCCACACTTGTCAGCACATGTCGTCCGTGTTCTCGCAAAGATGTAATCGGGTCCCATGGATCATAACTTGGGGAAATGGTTTTCAAAACAGGCTGATAGGGTCTAGCTGTATTACTCATTGTTATCCACCTTTATATCATTTATTAACCGAATGCTTCTATAACAAACGATCGATTCAAACTAATAAATAACGGATTATATCCATTTCAATATTATAGCACACCTATTGTAACTAACTTTATTTTTCTCGTTATCTAATCCGTTTCCGGAGAAATGGAGGCAGCTTGTTTGGAATGACTGCGATGCTGAAACATCCATGCGGGACTCCACCAATTCACTTGACCAAGCAGCTTCATAAAAGCCGGAACAAGCAGTATTCGTATGATGGTCGCATCCAGTAGAACAGCAGCGGTGAGACCAAGACCAATCGCTTTCATTACTTCATTGTCTGTAAATATAAACGCTCCGACAACAACAGCAAGAATAAGCGCCGCACTTGTAATTAATCCTCCCGTTTTTTCCAGTCCGTCCGCCGTACTCCGTTCATTATCACCGGTAGATTTGTAGCTTTCCATAATACGCGATAATAAAATAACCTCATAATCCATGGAAATACCAAATACGACGCAAAAAATCAATATAGGCAAAAACGCAAATACAGAACCGGTATGGGTGATGCCGAACCATTGAGCACCGATCCCTTCCTGAAACACCCATACGACAATACCAAGACCTGCTCCCAGGCTGAAAACATTCATTGTTACGGCTTTGAGCGGCAAGATGACAGAGCGAAAAGCGAATAACAATACAACATACGTCGTAATAAACACAAACATAAGAACAATTGGTGTGGCCTGTCTAATTTTTTGCATAATATCGAGCTTAAAGGCCGCAGCCCCTGTGACATAGGTCTGAACTTCCGGTGTATCCATACTTCGCAGCTGAAGAATAAGCTCTTCCGTCTTTTGATTGGAATCGTCATATTTCGGTACAATCGCAACCGCAGCCATATTATCACGGACAACATGATGCTTCTCCAACATCTGCTTCATCTCTGGACGCGACAGGTCCATGGATGCCTGCACTACATTGCCGCGGGTAAGGCTGGTGTAGCTTTCCACCCGCTGAACGCCTTGAAGCTGTCTCACCTGTCCCATATAGCTTCTCATGGCCTGAATGCTTTGCGGCGATTCATAGGAATCGGGCAATTCAACGGCAGCCAATATCGGACTCAGCTCCCTTTCATCATAGGCCTTCTTCATCAGTTCATATCCATAACGTGATTCATAAGACGGTGGAAGAATCTCTGCTTCCGGAATGTCGACCTTCATGGTTTTAACCGGAAACATAGCGAACATCAATAACATGATAACCGAAATAGAAATAAGGATCGGCCGTGCCATCACAAAAGCAGAAATCCTATGCCACATCCCCGATCCGCGTCCATGACAAAAATCGCGAAAACGGCTCCCGAAAATAGGCAAAGCATTGATATTAGGACCCAGCAAAGATAAAAGAGCTGGCAACAACGTGTTGGCGGCCAACACCGAAATGAGCACCACCGCGATTCCACCGATACTGAACGATCGAAAGATCGGCAGGTCGATAAATGACATGGCGAAAAATCCGATTAAAACCGCTGCACCTGAGAACATTACCGCTTTTCCCGCCGAAGCACAGGAAATCGATACCGCCTGCTCCGTACTCCGCTTTGATATTTCTTCGCGGAAACGGCTAACAACAAAGAGCGCATAATCGATGCCTACCGCAAGGCCCAGCATTGTCACTGCATTCGGAAGAAAGTTGCTGATGTTTCCATCAACAACCGCAACGAAATAAAGCAAGCCCATCGTTACCGTTACGCTGATCAAACCTGCAATCAACGGCAGCAATGCAGCTGTAAGCGTGCCGAACACAAGCAGCAAAATGATGAATGCCAGTGGCAATCCGATCATTTCCGCCTTAAAAATATCACTTTTCACCGCTTCATTCATGTCGGCAAATATGGCCGTGTTGCCGGTCAAATATGTATTTGCGCCTGTAATCGCCGGGATGTCTGCCCGAATTTCATCAAAGTTCGCAAGCGCCGTTGCTGTATCTTCATTCAGCATGACGGTTACAGAAATAATGTGGTCTTGTCCAGGTTTCCTCGAAGCGATGTTGATAAACATATCACGAACATAAGGCTTGTCCAGCAACGGAGCTAGCTCATCCAGAATTCGCTTTTGCTGTTTGCCAGTGGTCAGGTTCTGGTCTTCTTCACCTTCGATAACAACATCAATCATTGTAGCCGACAAACCTAGTCCTTCTTCAAGTTTCTCGATTCCGATCAAATAAGGGCTGTCTTTTGGAGAGAACCCGTTTTGATGTAGCTGTGAGGGCAGCTGCAACGCAAACGGTATTAACATGCAAAATAAAACAAACCATGCAGCAACAATAGCGCGACGGAAGCGAAACACGAACCGGCCCCACCGGTATAACAGATGATCCCCGCCATGTTGATCCATGGTACTTCCTCCCTGCGTTCCATTCATTCCTGCTTCGTTGTCCCTATACTGGATATCATCACAGCCAGTGATTCCGACATATCTATTTCATAAGGCTGCGTGAGCTCCTCTCCTGCAGCGCTGGATAATACACGAACGACCGGTCGATGGGGTACATCCGGGTGAATCCTGGAAACCACTCCCGTTTCCCCCGTCGAGAGCTGAACCGTCATGCCGGGAGGATAAATGGCAACCCGATCGCGGAACAGCGCAAGAAAGCTTTGTTCATACAAGGTTCCCGAACCGGCGTACATCACCTCTACCGCTTGATGTGGCAGCATGGCAGGGCGATAAACCCGATGGGTTGTCATAGCATCATAAGAATCAGTAATGGCAATCCATTTGGCAAACTCATGAATATCCGGTCCTTTCAGACCTCGTGGATAACCTGAGCCATTCAACCGCTCGTGATGCTGAAGCGCACAATGCGCAGAAACAAGTGGAATATTCGGCTCGTCCTTTAACATATTGAAGCCTATTTCAGCATGTTTTTGTATTTCCCGGAATTCCTCATCTGTCAAGCGCCCCGGCTTTTGAATCAGAGCTGCAGGAAGCCGGGTTTTGCCGATATCATGCAACAGCGCTCCAAAGCCAAGTACTTTGATCTCATCCCGGCTGTAGCCATGAGAGATCCCCAGCACGATAGAGTACAGACATACATTCAAGGAATGCTGATATAGATTATAATCACTCGTACTCATATCGGTAAGCAGCACCATCGATTCATCTACCGCAAATATTTCGCCCATAATCGTCTCCATAAGCCCGGAAAAGGTCTTGCCCAAATGAAGAAAACTGCCCTTGATGGTAGACCGCTCCTCCAGGTTCTTGAAACCCGCTCGAATCGAACCGATAGCCTCAAGCTTGGTCTCTTCGCTTATCAACTCTGGAATAACGATATCTTCAGTTTTCTTATCCTCGATATATACATAGCTAAGATTCAGAACGCTCAAGCGTCGGATGATCGTATCTGTCAGCTTCACACCTTCTGCTAACAGGATCAATCCGTCGTTATTGTAGATTTTTTTACCGAGTGTCATTCCGGGCTTCAATAAGTTTACGGGTATAAGACGCAAGCTGCCACTTCCTCTGCATATCAATATATGAATGGTTTGTTTCTACAACAAAAATGTTATAGGTTTAAAAAATCAATTTACCGCATAATAAATAGCCAAAAAACAGCAGCTAGTACAAAACGGTAGATTGCAAAGTGAGTTAGCCGTATTTTTTGAATCAGCTTCATAAACGCCAAAACTACAAAATATGCGACCACGAAGGATACGATAAACCCGGTAATAAACAGACCGAGCACATCGCCTGTAAAGTAACGGTACGATTCCAGCAGCTCATACCCGGCTGCGGCACACATAATCGGAATAGCGATCAAAAACGAGAAATCAGCAGCAGCCTTATAGCTCACTCCGCTTAGCATCCCACCGGAAATCGTCGATCCTGAACGTGAAAATCCGGGCCAAAGCACCGATACAATCTGGTACAAGCCAATGAGCAGTGCTTGCTTGTATGTCAGATCATCCAGTTCATGAGCAGTAATCCGGGATTTAGTTTTATTGTACCACTCTGCAAACATCATAAATATACCACCTGCTACAAGAGCGTACAGCACAGTTTGGGCGCTAAATAAACTTTTGATAAAATCTTTTGCAAAAAAAGCAACCAGAAGCGCCGGAGCGATCCCCAGAAATACATGAACCAGATTCAAACGTTTCTTGGGCTTGCCTTGTCTGAATAACGGTTCGCTGTGACTAATGCCCAGAAGATTCATTATGCGCCGCCAATAAACCAACGCGATCGCAAGAATTGCGCCGAGCTGAATGACAATCTCAAACGTTTTCATGATCGGTGTTTGGTCATCATACCCCATCACCTTGGCCGTCAAAATCATATGACCTGTCGATGATACCGGAATAAATTCCGTTAATCCTTCTACAATCCCCAATATAATGGATGTGATAAAATCCATGGCCATCCCCTCTCATCTTCAGCTTTGTCCTACTCATATGTATGCTCGGCTGAAGAAAGATAGTCGGATGCTCAGGATAACCATCTTGGAAAAAAACTTTCCTCTAAAGCTCCGGGGCGCGACAATTCCTGTCTGAGCAAATCACGAATAAACTCCGGAAGCATGAAAAGAATATCTTGACCATTGGCCAATGTTTCATACCCGATTTTAAAGGTAAACATGTCAAGCGTTCCTACCGTATACTCCCGATCTTTCATCATGGGCTTACCTTGAACGCTCACCTGTGTAATTTTATGGTAATAAGGCCCTTCTCTGTCGTATATAATTTCCAGTCCATCTACAGCCAGAACGCCTAGCACGTTTCCTCTGAATCCGAAGCCTGTAATCTTTTTATTGTAAAATTCAGGAAGGAGACTTTCCTCCAGTGCTTGCATAATTTCCGAGCCTCGAAGCTTCATGACACAAGGATTTATTGGCGATGGACAAAGCGCATGGATCATACCTGTACTAATCTTTCCGGCAGGCAGATGACCGAGCAGCTGGCCCGCATTGACGATAGCAATTTCTGCACTCGTATGATGACGAACCGCCTGTGCGAGCAAATTGGCGAACGAGGACTCCTTCTCGTAGTTTATTTCCAGTCTTCGATCCGTTACCGCAACAGCTTCCTGCAAGCGCTCTTCGGCTTGTTTGCGATGCAGCAGCACCGCGTTCTCTACTTCCGGATCAAGCTCCGAACATTTCACCGGAATGCAGCAGCCTCCCGTAACAGTAAAATTCTCATTCGATGCCTCTCGCTTCAGCTCAACTTTTCCAACATAATGACCGAATTTTCCGGCTCCGCATACAGCCGTTCCTTTAATCATTAAAGGCTCTTCTAACACATGGTGAGTATGACCACCCAAAATAACATCGATCCCGCTCACGCTGTCTGCTATGATTTGATCCGCCTGAATACCGAGGTGGGACATTACGACTACTACGTCTACCTGCTCTCTAAGAAGCTGTACCTGCTTACTGATACAAGTTACAGGGTCCATGGCATTCCAGCCCAACAGCTCATAAAAACGATCGAACGCTGCGGTTGCTCCTATTAATCCAATTTTAATGCCGCTCTTTTCCACAATCACATGTTCTTTCATCCACTCCGGAGGTTTGTCTGTCGCTATCTCGTATATGTTGCAGCATACGACAGGACACAGCAAGCCTGCATAAGCTGTCTTTAAAGCTTCCGGCGGGACGGTCAACCCTTCATTATTACCGATCGTTATAGCGTCATAACCGGTCAGGTTGATTACATCCACGTTCGCCTGTCCCATCGTGCCTTCCGTTTCGACAGCTGCCCGGTCCATATGATCGCCGATATCAAGAACCAATACAGCCTCTTCTTCTGCAGCTATTCTTTCCCGGGAAATAACTGCCGCATTTGCACTCATCATCCCAAAATGACTGTGTATATCGTTCGTGTGCAATATCGTCAGCTTATCAGCTTTCGTCTGACTCATAAGCGGCCCCTCCCTATGACATAATCGATTTTTCAGGTCTTACAAGCATAACATTTTCGTTAAAATTATGGTATATTGAAGCCCATAACAATTTGAGGTGAAGCGAAAATGAGCAATCATGTTCAAGTCTTACTTTTTGCAGGACTGGCAGATCAGATCGGTGCATCCCGCATTTCGATTCCCGTTAAAAATTTCCCGATCACCGCCAGTGAACTTAAAGCTGCGATCCAGACCGCATATCCACAAGCAAGTTCATTGATCAAAGTATCATTTGCTGCTGTAAACCAACAATACGCAACAGAAGATAGCGTTATTACTGAAAGTGATGAGGTAGCCTTAATTCCACCCGTTTCCGGTGGGGAAGATCCGTCCCACCATCCAGAACCAAACCATACACATTTCGGCGCTACACCCGATGGCATGTGTGTTATTACATCTGACATCTTATCCCCTCAGTCTACAATCGAAAAGGTTCTCCATCCTAACCACGGCGCCTCATTGAATTTTATCGGAACGACGAGAGAAATAACGAACGGCCTTCGAACTGTCCTATTGGAATATGAAGCCTATATCCCGATGGCGCTGCAGGAAATGCAGAAGATCCGCTCTAACATGCAAACGAGATGGCCAGATACAGCATGTGCAATCTCACACCGGATCGGGAGGGTAAAGGCTGGTGAAATCAGCGTCGTTATCGCTGTTTCCTCTCCCCATCGTGATACATGTTATGATGCAAGCCGCTTCGCCATCGATGAATTAAAGCGAACGGTTCCTATCTGGAAGAAGGAAGTTTGGGAAGATGGGTCCCAGTGGATAGGACCTCAAAGCGGGACTTGGGACCCGATATCAGGCTAGCCATTAGTCAATAAGTCATTGTAAATCCAAATTTTTCTTGCTAAGATAGGTTTATCATGAAGTCTATCATTTTATTACACAGGTAAGAGGTGCAACGATTTGAGAATACACGTTACGGACCTGATACCCGGTGATCAAATGCTGCGAGAAGTTTTCAACAGAAATGGTGTCCATGTCCTAAAAAAAGGAACGATTGTTCAGCTCGAGGAAATATCGAGGCTAGTGCAGCATGGTATAGACTATATTGATATTGAACCCCGCGAGATCCTCTTGTCTATTGATCCATCGTCCGAAACACCTGAGGCACTGAATCAGATCAAGCCGAAATTCGACCAAGCCATCGACGGATTTACCACAATGTATCTGGAAGCGCTTAAAACCGGAAAGTTTAATGAAAGTGTTGTTGATGATTCATTTCAGCCCGTTGTTGGTTCACTTATGGAACAGAAAGACGTTGTTTCCTTGCTTCTGCTGCTTAACGAAAAAGATGATTATACCTACAAGCATTCCATGCAAGTAGGCATGCTCTCCTATTACCTTGCCATATGGATGGGTTATTCATCTAAAGAAGCCTATAAAGTTGGAAGAGCCGGTTATTTGCATGACATTGGCAAAAGTAAAATCCCAAAGGAAATATTGGACAAACCCGGCAAACTCACTGCTGAGGAGTTCGAGAAGATTAAATTACATACAATATATGGTTATGATATCATTCGAGAATCCATCGACGATAAGGTTACCGCTCTTGTTGCTCTTCAGCATCATGAACGGGATGACGGTAGCGGATACCCTAAGGGGCTTTACGAGCATCAGATTCATCCATACTCTCATATCGCGGCTGTGGCCGACGTATACAGTGCGATGACAACCAACAGGGTCTACCAATCCAAGCAACAGCTGTTAATTGTGTTAAGAGAACTGTACAGCCTTAGCTTTGGCAAATTAAACGGCAAGCCTTCGCACGCCTTTATTCAGCACATGCTCCCGAACTTTATTGGTAAAAAAGTCGTGCTTAACACAGGAGAAACCGGGATTATCGTTATGAACAACCAATCGGACTACTTCCGTCCACTCATTAAAACTTCCGAGCGATTTATCGACCTCTCTAAGGAGCCGGATTGCGCAATTCATGAAATCCTTTTTTGAATAGAACGAGGAAAAAGGGAGCGCTCTAAAGGTCCATCGACCCGAGCACTCCCTTTTATTTAGATATGATATGATTTTATTCCCACTTCTCAACTCATCGCTAAAAAATAATCTGTCATGGTGAAGAGTAAAATCACCATACTAATTACCTGATTCAAGTTGTAGGAGGCGATCTTCATTCGTTTCCGGCTGGACGGCTTAATGATATTATGCTCAACTGCCAGCAATACCGATGAAATCAGGATTCCGATCAAATACAACCATCCGAGACCCATAATAAAGTACAAGGAAAACAACAAAAGCACCATAATGGTATGCAGGCCCCGCGCAATAAAAAGCCCCTCATCAAGACCAAACACAGACGGTACGCTCCAAAGACCGCTGTCACGGTCAAAATCGATATCCTGCGTTGCGTAAATAATATCAAAACCGCCAATCCACAACATTACGATCGTGCCCAGCACAAATGGAGTAAAAGCAAATTCACCAGTTACAGCAAACCATGCGCCAATCGGTGCGGAAGCGATCGTAAAGCCCAGATACAAGTGACACAGCCAAGTAAAGCGCTTGGTATAGGAATAGGAACAGATCAGTGCAATAGCCACTGGCGACAACCACAAACAGAGCGGATTCAGCATACCTGCTGCAAAGATAAAAACAGCAAAATTCACGGCAACAAAAATTGCCACTTCACTTTTTTGCAGCAGCTTGCGCGGCAGGTGACGATGCGCTGTACGCGGATTCGCTGCGTCGAACTTCCAGTCCACCAGACGATTGAAGGCATTGGCTCCATTACGTGCGGCCACTAAAGCAATGAGCGACCACAGGAGTACACGCCCCGCTGGAATGCCTCCTGCTGCCCATACCATCGATATAAGAGCAAAGGGCAGAGAGAACAATGTATGAGAAAACATAACAAGCTCACCAAACATTCGGGTTTTATGTGTGAGCTTTCGAATCATTTCCATGATCAGATCAGCACTCCCCTGCTTCACAGGCAGCTAGCACCTCATCCAACGCCATAAGCATCATATCCACATCCCGATCTGGCATGATGATTGGCGGCTGGAAAGCCATTACATTGCGGCCAATGCCGTTCTTGCCAATAATATAGCCGCGATCCTTCATTTTCTCCAGTACAGCATCTGTCATAGCTGCGCTTGCTTCTGCATCTGCCCCGCAAAGCTCTGCTCCGCACATCAGTCCTTTGCCGCGCACATCCGCAATCACGGAATGCTTCCTTTGCAAATCCCGCAGGCCCTTCATAAGGCGTTCGCCTGTTCGTTCTGCACGCTCAACCAGATTTTCCTGCTGGATATAATCCAGCACAGCAAGTGCAGTAACAGCTGAAACAGGGTTCCCCCCAAATGTAGAAGCAGACGCGCGATTAAAGCTGGCAGCAATCTCATCTGTCGTCGCAAATGCCCCAATCGGTACTCCGTTGCCGAGCGCTTTCGCCATCGACATGATATCCGGCACGACACCGTAATGCTCCATGGCAAACATTTTTCCTGTCCGGCCGAAGCCAGTCTGAATTTCATCCGCAATGAGCAAAACACCATGCTGTTCGAGCAGTGTCTTCACCTCGCGAAAATACCAATCCGGTGGCGTAATCATGCCGCCATTACCCTGGATAGGTTCTACGATCATCGCAGCGATCGAGTCTCCCTTCCTGGAAAGCACTTCACGAAGTGCTTCAAGAGAGCGGCGGGCAGCCATCTCATCATCCATTTCCGGATCATAAGGGCGCGGAATAAATGTAACGCCAGTATCCAGGTAATCATCCGAACGCCACATCGGAATACCTGTCACGCCCATTGTCAAATAGGTCCGCCCATGCAGCCCATATTCAAGAGCGATAAAATCACGGCGTTTCGTATGCAACCGGGCAAGCTGCATCGCGCCTTCATTTGCCTCGGAACCACTGTTGCAGAAAAAGGTGCGCTTCAGTTGACCCGGCAGCACATTGTTTGCTAATCGTTCAGCCAGATCCACCATTGGCTGTGTAAGATAGATCGTCGTGGTATGCTGCAATGTTTGAAGCTGCGAGATCGTTCTGGCTGTAATCTCCTCATTGCAATGTCCGCAGGCCACGACAGAGACGCCAGCAAAAAAATCGACATATTCACGTCCCTGCTCATCATACAAATACTGCATCTTTCCCCGTACAATTTGCGGCGGATTGCTATAAAAATGATGTGTGCAAGGGAAAAAATACTGTTTACGCTTCTTCAATACACCAGCAGGTCCGATATATTCTTGTTCCTGACCCTGTTCTGGATCTTGTTTCAAATTACTCACGTTCACTCACCCTTTTTATATTTTTCACGATTTAAAGCTCCTCAAGACGGTGCAATCAGACAAGCTGATATCAAATGACAGATGGTGTGCCTTTTTCGCAAGAAACGGCAGACAAGGATGTCTGCCGCCCTCCTTGAGTGCTGCCATGATATGTGATTAGATACTACTTTTTAAGTGGTTATACCCCTGCAGGCTCTGCTTCCAATTTAGGGGCCTGTCCAAAATGAAGCGCTCCAAGGGTATACCCGGCATATACCGATTGCATCCCCTTAAACAATTGATCACACTGCATCAGGTCCTTAACGGCCTGCTTATAAACAGAAACGATGTGCCCAAGCTGATCAGGCGTGTATGTCTTTCCTTCAATCCGGAAATGATTAACGCCGGCTTCATGCAGTTCCTTCAACATAGGCAGGTAACATAGTTCTTTCGAAAGAGCCAGATGATTGCGTCCGCTCCAATCACGATATACCGGATTCTCTCCTTTATCCGTCATCAAAACGAGATGTTGATTATCAACGAATTGATTATCCTCTTCACCGATCGATTCCATGACCTCTGTATTTTCGTACAGATCAAGCTCCAGATACATGACGATCGGTGAACCATGGACAACCATTTCAACAGGCACATTTGTGTTCTGAAGAAGCATCGTTAAGTCATTCAAAGAAAGCTCAAGCGAAGCATGAAGCCGCTCTACATTGAAATGCTGATGATAAAGGTCAGCCGACATATGGTTAAACACGTTCAGATTAAAATCCGCAATCTTAGGCAGCGGCAGATCACGGAATCTGTGCATCGCACCGATATTGGTTACAAGTAAGCCGTCCAAGCCATAAAAGCCATGCTCAGCCCCTGCATGAATAAATTGACTATATTGCTCCATATGAAGCTCGGTCATCATTCTAGGCATACCAAGTACGATCTGTGCCTGCCCCTTCTCTGATGTGAGGGTCTCAATCTCTTCGCGTGTAAATGGACGATCCGGCTGAAACACATCTCCGGTCAGATATATCACATCAGCTCCGGCTTTAAGGGCAGCGCGGGCCTGATCGATGTTATTCACATGAACGCTGATCTTAGACGAAGTAGTCGCGCTTCCTGACCGTTTTACACTGCTCAGCCTGTTACGAATTTGCTCTACACGCTCCGCCTTTAGCTCCCGTTCTGCCGTCGGTGTACTGAACACCTTGCCTGTGCTGTAAAACTTGCCTGTGCCTTCGTAGCGGCGGTTAATGTAATTCAGACCGGGTTTGCCAAAAGCATACGCTGTCGAGAAATCGCGTTTGCGATTCTCATACAATACGTCAGCATCCTGTGTACGATTAAAGCCGATCGGATCGGCGATATAGCGATCGATTGCATCACCGTAACTATTGACGAGCAGGCGAAGAAACTCCACATCCCGCATACGCCCTTCAATCTTGAAAGAGACGATACCGGACTTGATAAGCTCTGGAATATGCTCGTACATATACATATCCTTGGCAGCCATCGGATATTCTGTAGGATAGATATGACCATCCTTCTTCACACGGTAATCCCAGCGACATGGCTTCATACAACGTCCCCGGTTAGCACTGTTGCCGAACAGCATGGAACTCATAAAGCAGTTCGCCCCATGCACTGTACACATATCCCCATGAACGAAATATTCAAATTCCATGCCCGTCTTCGATATCAATAGTTCAGCTGTAGACAAATCCATCTCGCGGGAGGCAACCACGCGGGTTACGCCCATTTCCTTCAACGCTTCTATCATATCGAGATTGTGCACATTCATCATTACAGAAGAATGCACTGGAATATTCGTGTAATTCATACTCTGAATAAGAGGAAATACAGCCATATCCTGTGAAATAATCGCATCCGGCCCAACCTCATTCAAAAAGGCAAAATAACGCTTCGCTTCGTCCAAATCCTCTTCACTCATCAGATTGTTCACCGTCACATACGCACGCTTGCCGCGGTCATGCGCTATTTTGATCGCTTCTCGCACTTCTTCATAGCTCAGGTTATATCCTTTACGCATCATACGCATATTTAGAGACGGTCCGCCGAAATAAACCGCATCACAATTCATATCGATAACGGATTTAAAAATATCAAATGTTCCAGCTGGAGCTAACAGTTCAACTTCTTTCCCGTTAAAAAATCTGGCCATATCCGTTCCTCCTTACCACGATGGGTAAACATGTTAAAATTTGAAGTATAATCATTATAACATTGAACGAAAACATTGTGATTGCATTCACAAATTGTTAAATGTAAAGCGCTTGCATTGCCAAAATACAGGTGAAATTCGATCACAAAAACACCAATACAATGAAGTTGTTCACAAAAAACAAATATGTTAAAACCTATTATTAGATATGAAGCTAGGCTTTTAAGAACAGAGAACCCGAAAGAAGGTGCTTTTTTCAAAGTGTCCATCTCTCGGGTTACAGTTTATGTTAAACATATTTCCATTTTATTTTACTGTTTCCTTTTGCGACATCAACTCCTCTGCGTACTGCTTCAGATTGATCGATTGTCCGTGATTCAAACGTGACTTCTCTGCGGCGAACGCGATGAGATGACTGCGAACGGAGGCACTGGCCGATGTCAGGCTTTCCTGTCCGTTATAGTTACGGACCTCATTCAGGAAGCTGGCAACAATGCCGCTGTCTCCCCCGCCATGTCCGCTGGATTGGGAAGGGATCGTAATCTCTGTTTTTTGGCCGGATAAAAAATCAAAGACCATGATTTTGTCTTCCTCTCCCCGCAGCTCGCCACGTGTGCCCATGATCTGAATTCTTCGCTCCTGCTCGTATGTAAAGCCGCACATGCTGAACATAGCAGTAGCGCCCCCCTCAAACTCCATATTCACGACCTGATGATCGACTACATTGTTGTCGCTCCGATATACGCAGCGGCCGTAGTCTGTTTCCCGGAGCCCCTGAATGATGCTTGCCTTGGTCAGCTCCTGGGTAAAGTGCCCTGCCCATCCCTTGTACTGATCACTCAAATAAAAGCGTGGCGCCGAATAAGCACAGGTGGATTCCACCTTGCAATCCAGACAGCGGTCAGCCGAACCTTCAGGCGCATGCTCTTCACGAAAGTGCATCAACGAGCCAAAGGAGGTCACCTGCGTACACGTCCGGTCCATCAGCCAGGACAATACATCCATGTCATGACAGGATTTGGCCAGAATCATCGGACTGGCTTTCTCGGAGTTGTTCCAATTCCCCCGGACAAAACTGTGTGCAATATGCCAGTACCCCACATTTTCATTCAGCTGGATCGAAGCGACTTCTCCGATAGCTCCCTGTTGAATCAAACGTTTCATGGTGCTCCAAAACGGGGTATATCTCAAAACATGACAGATCGTCAGAAGCCTGTTGTTCTGAATCGCCGCCTGTTCCATCTCCAAACATTCCTTCGGGTCGGGAGACATAGGCTTCTCCAAGAGAACGTGATATTTTTTGTCCAGTGCCTGCATCGTCGGTCCATAATGCATGCGATCCTGTGTACAGATCACGGCAATATCAGCTAAGCGCGGTTCTGCCAGCAGCGGCTCCCAGGATTCATAACATCGTTCAGGAGAAATCCCATACTTCTCAGCAAAGCGGTTTCTTCTCCCCGGGTCTGCCTCAGCTACAGCTACAAAGGTCAGTTCATGCGGATAATCCAGGGCGTAAGGGGCATATCCCCCCGCCCCTCTTGCTCCTGCCCCGATTAATATTGCTTTTATTTGGCTCATATAATGTCTCCTTTATGTTCAGGTTTTACATCTTTACTTGGCGTATCGTTCTGCCGCAGATTGATAAATGGACAGGTAGCGGTCCAACCCCATTTTTTGCAGATTCGCTACGTATTGATCCCAGTTATCAAAAGATTCATTGCCGGATATAAACTTATCCCGCATTTCGTCCACATACGTGTAAATATCTGTTTGAATACCGGTGAGTTCGGACTGCTCATCTGCTGTAAAGTTAAACGGCGGCCAAACTTTGTCTTGAGGGATTACGTACGGCTCGGCTTTTTTTGCATTTTCTACAGACGTTGGCAATCCTTCCGCTCCTTTAAAATACTTCTGCGTCACAAAGCCAGGATAATATCCGCCAGGCCAGATCAAATACTGTCCAACCGCTTGGTCAAGACTGAGTCCGTCCGGGTTGTTCTTGATGTCGTCTACATAGTCTACATTACCCTCCGCGTCTTCCTTATACGTCTCATCCTTCCAGCCCATAAAGAACATGCGAATGCCTTCATCACTATAAAAATAATCCATCCAGCGGATCATTGCGGCCGGATTTTTCGCTTTATCGGTCAGGACAAACATTCCGATATTGCCAAGCGGCGAACCTGTGGCGCTGTACATCTGATCTCCGTGTGACCCCTTCAGTACAGGCAGTCCGACATATCCCTTCTGGTTGTAAATAGCGACCGGGTCCACGTTATCCACGACCCCAAGAAGCCCTTCGGTTCCCTTGGCATCGATCTCCGTGCTTTTAACGGACATAATATCCTGCTCCAGCAGGCCGTCTTTATACAACTTATGAACAAACTGAAGCAGTTCTTTGTATCGTGGATCTGTCGGTATGAAACGAACCTTGCCGCTCTCCGGGTGCGTGTCGACGTGTATATTCGATGTTCCGTTATAATTAAGGCCAAACGAACCGCGTAAATAATTCACAATGCCGGCCGTCCCAACGCCGCCCCAGGCGTACTCATCCTTCTGGCCGTTTCCGCTTGGATCATTCTCTTTAAATGCTTTTAGCATGTTATAAAAATCATCCAACGTTTGCGGCTCTGGAATATTAAGCTTCTTGAGCCAGTCCGACTTCACCCACGGCGTTCCATACAGCACCGATTTGAATTCCGGATCAAAAAGAGTCGGCAATCCGTAAATGTTACCGTCCGGCATCGTAATCCCCTTTTCAATAATCGGGTACTTTTCCATCAATGCCTTGAAGTTCGGTGCATGTTTATCAATCAGGTCATTCAGCGGAATAAACGCACCTTGTTTTCCGTATTTTAACAGGTCCCCCCTAGGGAACGCAGAAGCGTAAAACATTTCCGGATAATCGCCGCCTGCGAGCAGCAGATTTCGTTTTTCAGCCAAATTATCTTTATGTACCGTCTCCCACTGTACTTTGATGTTTGTCATTTTTTCATATTCCTGCCACAGCTTGATGTTGTTCCAGTCCGCGTTCGCAAAGAACTTTCCGGCAAATCCTGTCACCGTCATCGATTCATTTACGATTGGAAATCCCGTTTCATTCATCTTGCTCTCGGCATCTGACGAATCCGATTCAACCGCTCCTCCTGAACTTTTCGAACTGCATCCCACCACTAATGATACCGACAACATGCAGGTTAACAGAAGACTTCCCCATCTCTTTAGCTTCATCCGTTTTCCTCCCCTTTTCATGTTTATCCATATATCCATGCAAGGAATTATCCTTTGATGGCCCCGATCATAACGCCCTTGACAAAATACCGCTGAAGGAACGGATAGAGCACCAGCATCGGAATATTAGCCACAACCAACACCGCATATTTGATCCCTTCCACTTCCCTTTGCTGCTTGATCGCCGATTCTGTCGACATTTTGACCATGTCGTTGGTTTGTCCCTGTATCAGAATTTCCCGCAATATAAGCTGCAGCGGAAACTTATCTTTATCCGACAAATACAAAAGTGCGTTAAAGAATGCATTCCAGTGGCCGACCGCATAGAACAAAATCGTCACCGCGATAATCGGCATGGACAGTGGCAGTATGATCCGGGTCAATATTTTAATGTTCGAGCAGCCGTCGATCGTTGCTGCCTCCTGAAGCTCGCCGGGTATCGACTGTTGGAAGAAAGTCCGCATAATGATGATGTTCCAGATGGATACAGCATTCGGAATAATCATGACCCATAACGTATTCAACATATCGAGGTTTTTGATCAGCAAATAAGTCGGAATCATCCCGCCGCTGAAAAACATCGTGAAAACAAGCAAGGCCATAATCGCATTCCGCCCGACAAAATCCTTCCGCGACAGTGGATATGCCGCAAGAATGGTCATCGTTAGATTAATTGCAGTACCTACCGTTGTATAAATTAGCGTGTTGGTGAAACCGCTCATAATATCCTTGTTCTGAAATATTTTTTCGTATGAATTCAGATTGACTCCCTTGGGCCACAGCAGCATTTCGCCGCGGAGAACCGTCTGCGGATCGCTAAATGATGCACTGAGCACAAAAAGCAGCGGGTACAACACAATGAGGGTGATCATGATCAAAACGGTATAGTTAAGAACATTAAAAATACGGTCCCCTCTGGTTTCAATTTGCATAGTTGAACCTCCCTTCTCTACCAAAGACTCGTCTCGCTTACGCGCTTCGCAATAAAGTTCACAACGACCAGCAGAACAAAATTGATGATGGAATTGAACAATCCGACGGCTGCGGAGAAGCTGTATTCAGCATTCTGTATCCCCATTCGATACACGTATGTAGAAATAATATCGGAGCTTTCTAAATTCAAATTGTTTTGCATCAGGAGTACCTTCTCGAAGCCGATACCCATAACGCTTCCAATGTTCAAAATCAGGAGAATGATAATGGTTGGCCTGATGCCCGGAATGTTAATGTGCCAAATTCGCTGAAGCCGTGTTGCACCGTCTACACGCGCAGCTTCATGCAATTGGTTGTCAATGCCGGCAAGGGCAGCCAAATAAATAATGGAGCTCCAGCCCATCGTCTGCCATACGTCCGACAGAACGTATAATGTCTTGAACCAGGCAGGCTCGGTCATGAAATTGATCGGTTGTCCTCCGAACATTTCAATAAAGTGATTGATGATGCCGTAACGCGGCGACAGAAAGATCATCATCATTCCGACAATGACGACGGTTGACAGAAAATGCGGCGCATAGGTTACCGTTTGTACAAACTTTTTGAATCGTTCCGCTTTGATTTCATTCATGAGCAAAGCCAGAATAATCGGGATCGGAAACCCGACGGCAAGGCTGTATAAACCGATACCCAGCGTGTTTTTGATTAGCCGCCAGAAATAATAACTGTCGAAGAACCGGTTAAAATGCTCCATGCCGACCCACGGACTGCCCCAAATCCCTTTCGTTGCTATGAAATCCTTAAAGGCGATCTGAATGCCGTACATCGGAAAGTAATGAAAAACAATGTAATAAACGATAACCGGAGAAATAAGGAGATAAAGCTGCCAATTGCGCCAGACACGCTTCCAATTAAAACGCTTACGTTTTGTTTCAGGTACTGCATCTACAACGGGCTGTACAGTCGTATTCGCCAAAGAGCATCACCTCGTTATGTATTTGTGGGCGTTCAATTCACCGCAAAACATCAGCACTGCACAAAATCACGGCAATTATTCAAAGCTTCGGTTAGCGCAAATTTTTAGATTGAAAGTATTACGGCTGCAGTACGCTCGTTAATATATTCGTTAATGCCCCCCCTTGCTTTTTAATATGGCCGCTAAAACACGGATAAACCGATGGTGTTGTGCGGTTCTCAACGAAACATGTTAGATATCATAACGTTTTATCAATCTATATATAATTTTCGGAAAATACGTTTTTTGGATAATAATAAGTTATATTTGGATTGTTTTGGAGTTAAATTTGGTGTAATGGAAGTTAAACTAGATGCTTAATTAAAGCAACCATCATCATCACGAGGAATGCATTTATTGCAAACACCTTTTATATCAGTATTGTAAGCGCAATCAAATTTGAGGTGGGTTGATCGAAGGATAGTACTTATTGATTCCAAATGAAATGAAAAATTCCAAATCCCTCTGTGATTTTAATTATAATAATATAGCAATTATGTATTGTCAAATACTTTTTTGGATTGTTTTGGAGTGAAACGCCTGTAATTTCTTGTTTTAGGCACAAAAAAACAGTCCCGTATTTCATACCGGCGACTGCTTTTCAAGGAAGGGCTATTACTCGATGTAATGTAATATAATATAACACAGAATATAAGTCTTATTTTCTAGAAAAATTAGTGGATTCCCGGATAATAAGTGAACCTGGGAGCAATATTTTGGTCGCTATCGGAAAATGTCCATCCAAATAATCCACGATTGATTTCGCTGCGACTCTCCCGATTTCGTACTTAGGAACCGAAACGGAGGTTAACGGCGGGGTTGTATACTGGGCCACATCGATATTGTCCATCCCCATGATCGCAATGTCTTCTGGAATGCTGCCATCATTCTCGACAACGGCACGCATGGCCGGAATAGCAAGCATATCACTGGCACAAAAAACAGCAGTCGGCCATTCCGACTTTGGAAGTCGACCCAGAAGATCCGACAGCAGTGTAAAGCTCCGGTCCACATTCCAGCGAGTATCCATCAGCCACTCCTTTCGCAGCTCAAGGTTGGCCTCCAGCATGGCAAATTTATACCCAACAAACCGTTCTTCACTTTCCATCTGCTTGGAATATGCGGGTCCCCCGATAAAAGCAATCTTCGTATGACCTTGGTCTATCAAATGACGTACTGCTGCCCTTGTCGAAAGGATGCGATCACAGTCCACAACGGGTATGCTCAGCCGTTCATCATTCAGACTTACCCCCATGAGCGCAATACCCTCCTCCTGGATCAGCTGAAACAGCTCTTCGTCGTACCAGCTGATGGCGACAATTCCTTGAACCTTTGTCTCTCTTAGCATCAGACGCATTTTTTCCGTATCACATACTTCTTCGCATGTACGAACGATTGCCGGAGGCTGACCAAGTTCCTCCATTTTTTTATGAAAACCGGCTAAAACCTTTGAAAAATAAGGGTGTTCGTCCATCAGAAGTTGGGGAACGATACACGCGATCCGCTTGATCGCTGTGCTATTCCCCACTGCGTTTCTGGATGATTCATCTAGTTTGTATCCAAGCTCAAGAGCTGCTTTCCGGATTTTCTGCTTGGTTTCTTCACTGACCGGACGGCTTATATCGTTATTAATTGCCCGGGAAACCGTAGATATGGATACGCCAACCCGCTCGGCAATATCTTTAAGCTTAACCAATTTCATCTCCTCCTTCGTAAAATTTGGAGCCAAACATACCGCCGGTCCATGATCATAGCATAAACTTTGTCAATTTAAGTCGTCAAATCGATAACAAACGCCGTCGTTTGCAAGAAAATGTAGGATCAAGCAGGAGTGTCCAAAGCCTTCAAACAATATATGATAAGCAGGCCCAGTAAAAGAGACATCGTTATAGTTTTTGCCACAGGGCAGTGCATTAGCTTCTTGAAAACGGGTAATAATATGGTACAATATGTATATAATAAAGAAGGAGCGAAGATGCGCTAACATCCTCACTCCTTGACAACAGCCGCTTTTAAGGGCGGAAGGCTGTTAACTAAGTTCCGAAATAGACCGCAATCCTTAGTCAGAGGGACGGTCTATTTCTTTTGATTGAAGGAGAGTACTAGCACAACCAATGTTGCAAATGAAATCATAAGCGTCAATGCTTGGTAGACCTCCACAGGCATCACCTCCCTTCCGGGAGATTAGCCGACCGCCCATATAGCCATTCTATTGTCATGGCATATTATACCATATTTAAGAGCGCCCTAATAGGCGCTCTTTTTTGCTGCTACAAGGTAATTGACAATACATTGATAGTGCCTGAAATGATTGAACTTAGTATGTGTACATATTTTCCTTTTATTGTATAATAGTGTCGCTCATGTATCACGAATAAGTTTCAATCGATAATTGCTTTACCATTAAGCACTTGAAAGGATCGATATATTATGAATTTAGGATTGAAACGAAATGAAGTTAAATTAGTACCTCACAATCAAAAGTGGTCCATGGAGTTTAAGGAAGTTCAAATAGATATTCAGTCTGCATTAGATCTAGATTTTGAAAGAATCGAACATATTGGCAGTACAGCCATTAAAGAGATTGCAGCCAAACCGGTACTAGATATTCTTGTTGGTGTTGATAATCTAGAGGAAATTGAAGAAATCTTATTTGATAAGTTTAAAAAAATTGGATTCTATAGGCTGAGAATTGAGAGGGAAAATGAAATTGTATTAGCAAAATTTAAAGATGATTCTTTTAATGAAAAAACTCATTTTATTCATTTAGTTCAGTTCGAAGGGGAAAAGTGGAGAGACTTAATTTTTTTTAGAGATTGTTTAAACTCTAATGAATCCCTAAGAAAAGAGTACGAGCAAATCAAAATATCGTTTGTTGCAAAGCAAAACACTGGAATTAATGAATACACAGATGCAAAGGAGGTTTTTGTAAAAAGGGTGTTCGATATGAATAAGTGATTCTTCTCCTTTACCCTTTTATCCCGAGTATGTATTTTAGGAGTTACACCTTTCCATAACTGAATTAGATTAGCACCTAAGGAAATAAGCCAACCAGACATCTCTGGTTGACCTAATAATACGAAATGTTCAGTCAATTTCAGAATAATATTTCTTTCCTGTTTACCTTCATACCGGACAATGACCGATCAAACATGTCAAGAATAAACAAGAATCTTTCTGCTTCACGGAAAACATGATCCGCTAACAAAGGATGAATGATACTTTTTATTCGGCACTCTTCAATTAAGTCACGTGCAGTTTTCTTAAAATCACGTAATGATTTTACTGAAACGCGATTTTCATCAACAAATTGACTTAAAAGCGGATGTGTTTGCGACTGAGGGCGCATTGAACTTAAATCGATAGCCTGATACATGAGCGTATCGAATTCATGACTAAACTCTCTTGCTTGCTCTACCAGCTTTCTTTCAGACGGATCAAGCAAATGACCTATAAACTTTGCATGGTCGGCCATAATTTTCAGAAAAAATACATTCTCATCAATAATCGCATCAGCTAATGGTTCAAGCCTTCCCTTATTAAGTTCATCTAATCGGTTACTGAAATATCTTGCTTCCCGGCTAATATGATCTACAAGCAGAGGAAAATTGTTACCTCCGGGAAGTTTACACCGCAATATCAGTCCGAGTACCTTCCGCTTAAATGCCCAAATGTGTGTGGCTGCATTGTAAACTTCTGAGTTAAACTGTCTTATGGTTTGAGGATCAGTATTTTCTTGATACATATGAGCTCTTCTTTCGATATCCTCAAAGATCGCTTGGAATTGATTGGCCTCATCAATTAATTGAGTGTCCTCGCACCTAAAACCTAAGCGAAGAAAGAAGGAATGTTCCTTCATAATGCGCGACCAAAAACGTATCTCATCTAATGAACGTACAACAAAAGGATCTGACATAAACATCACTCCATTCAGTATCCGGTTACAATGCATTGACCTAATAACAGATTTTATGGGAGTGGCTTGTTCAATATGATATCGGCATAAAAAAATGTGGGTTTTGTTAGAAAAAACCCACATTTTAATCACTGGGGACATATTGTCCAGCACTGATTCAATACCCGTCAAATTTACGGTAACCTGCTTAGTGTCCGTCCATTCCCCATACACAGCCTTCACAACGTTCTGGTTGCTGAAACACTGGTTCATCTTCAATTAACTTGGGGGGAGCTCCTTTATTTTTCTTAAAGCTTTGACAGGATTCGAAAGAAGTATGTATGCGGGCCACAGTCCTAGTATTTATCACCGCATGCTCTTAAACATACTCATGCTGTTCATCTACTCAAAGCTGGCGCAAATATAAAATACGTGTCCGAGCGACTAGGACACGCGAGCGTGAAAGTCACTGCAGACACGTATTTACATGTTACTGAAAAAATTAATCTGTACGAACAGTACGTAAAGTAAACGGACAAACCCCTAAATCAAAGTTGGAAAGCCCTGTTGCTTCAAGGTTATCCGATACTACCTTCCATCTCGAATTTGATGAGACGGTTCATCTCTACTGCATATTCCATCGGCAGCTCTTTGGTGAACGGCTCGATGAAGCCCATAATGATCATTTGCGTTGCTTCATCTTCACTCAATCCGCGGCTCATGAGATAGAACAGCTGGTCCTCGGATACCTTGGATACCGTAGCTTCGTGCTCCAGCATCACATCATCATTCTTGATTTCGTTATACGGAATCGTATCCGATGTGGACTCGTTATCCAGAATCAAGGTATCGCATTTTACGTTGGATTTAGCACCATCGGCGTTGCGGCCGAAGGAAGCAAGTCCACGGTAGGTTACCTTACCGCCGTGCTTACTAATCGACTTGGATACGATCGTAGAGGTCGTATCCGGAGCCAGGTGATGCATTTTGGCGCCTGAATCCTGATGCTGTCCTTTACCGGCAACGGCGATAGAAAGAACCGAACCTTTAGCACCGCGACCTTTCAAAAGAACTGCCGGATACTTCATTGTTACCTTCGAACCGATATTGCCATCGACCCATTCCATCGTTGCATTCTCTTCTGCAACTGCACGCTTCGTAACCAGGTTATAAATATTCGGAGCCCAGTTTTGAATGGTCGTGTAACGAACGCGAGCATTCTTCTTACAGATGATCTCAACGACAGCACTGTGAAGCGAGTTTGTACTATAGATCGGAGCCGTACAACCTTCAACATAGTGAACAAAGCTATCTTCATCGGCAATGATGAGTGTGCGTTCGAATTGACCCATGTTCTCCGAGTTAATCCGGAAGTAAGCTTGCAGCGGAATTTCACATTTTACTCCTTTTGGAACGTAAATAAAGCTGCCCCCGGACCATACCGCACTGTTCAACGCCGCGAACTTGTTGTCCGTAGCTGGAACGACAGTAGCGAAGTATTCTTTAAAAATTTCAGGATGCTCTCTGAGCGCTGTATCGGTGTCCGAGAAGATAACTCCCTGGTCCTCAAGTTCTTTTTGCATATTGTGATATACAACCTCAGATTCATACTGAGCAGATACACCCGCCAGGAATTTCTGTTCAGCCTCAGGAATACCGAGCTTATCAAAAGTTTCCTTGATTTCTGCCGGAACTTCTTCCCATGTTTTCCCTTTGCCCTCTGAAGGTTTTACGTAATACTGAATATCGTTGAAGTCCAGTTCATCGAGATTACCTCCCCATGTCGGCATCGGCATTTTCTCGAACTGCGCCAAAGACTTCAGGCGGAAATCAAGCATCCATTGAGGTTCGTTCTTCATTTTGGATATCTCTGTAACAATTTCGCGTGTCAGACCTTTTCCGGATTGAAAAATAGCCTTGTGTTCATCGCGGAAACCATATTTGTACTCTTCTAATTCAGGAGCTTTCTTAGCCATTCGTCTTACCTCCCTATCGTTCTAATGTTTCTCTTCTGTGCCTTCTATTCCTTTTCGCAGCGCATTCCAAGCCAGCGTTGCGCATTTGATGCGTGCAGGGAACTTGTTCACACCGGACAAAGCTTCAATATCCTCATAATCTTCAAATTCCACATCTTCGCCCTGCATCAGGGAGGAAAATTTAGAAGCCATCTCAAGAGCTGCTTCCAATGTTTTCCCTTTGACAGCATCGGTCATCATCGAAGCGGAAGACATGCTGATTGAGCAGCCTTCCCCTGAAAACTTCGCAGCCTTCACGATACCATCCTCGACCTTCAGCTGGAGTGAAATCCGGTCTCCACACGTCGGGTTGTTCAGTTCAATCGTGACAGCATCGTCATCGAACTTACCTCGATTGCGCGGATTTTTATAATGATCCATAATGACACGTCTGTACAAATCGTCAAGTTGCATCGCCAAAAAACTCCTTCGTTTGGATTAAGGCGCTGACAAGCCTGTCGATGTCTTCTTCTGTGTTATACAGATAAAAGCTTGCACGTGCTGTAGATGATACCTTGAGCCAGCGCATCAGCGGCTGACAACAATGATGACCGGCACGAATGGCAATCCCTTGTGTATCAAGCACCGTTGCGACATCGTGCGGATGCACATCACCCAGGTTAAAAGTAATGAGGCCAACTTTGCGCTCACGCGGTCCGTACAGAGTGATACCATCGATCTCATCCAACCGATCTATGGCATAAGCTGCAAGACGGCTCTCATGGCGCTCGATCTCATCCATGCCAATCTCTTCGAGAAAATCGATGGCTGCGCCCAGTCCAACCGCGCCAGCAATGATCGGGGTACCTCCTTCAAACTTCCAAGGAAGCTCCTTCCAGGTGGACTCGTAGAGACCAACATCGTTGATCATCTCACCGCCGAACTCTATCGGCTCCATCTTTTGAAGCAGCGCCTTTTTGCCGTATAGAGCTCCAATACCGGTCGGTGCGCACATTTTATGCCCGGAAAGGGTGTAAAAGTCGCAGTCCAAGTCCTGAACGTCCACCTTCATATGCGGCGTGCTCTGGGCACCGTCGACGACGATTACAGCACCGTTCTTGTGAGCGATCTCCCCAATCGCCTTTACGGGGTGAACCACCCCCATCACATTGGACACATGGGCAATAGCCACGATCTTAGTACGACTGGTTACCGTTTTTTCCACATCATCCAGATTTATCGTACCGTCCGGTTGAATCGGTATATATTTAAGCGTAGCGCCGACGGCCAAAGCCACCTGCTGCCACGGAATAAGATTACTGTGATGCTCCATTTCCGTCAAAACGATCTCATCACCGGGTCCGCAGACAGAACGTGCATACGATGAAGCTACCAGGTTAAGAGCCGTTGTCGTCCCGCGTGTAAAAATGATTTCTTCCGTGCTTTTCGCATGGAGAAAACGGGCTACCTTCTCCCTGGCTCCTTCATACGCATCCGTAGCACGGCTGCCGAGCGTATGAACACCGCGGTGTACGTTAGCATTCTCCCACTCGTAATAGCGGGTTACAGCATCAATAACGGCACGCGGCTTCTGAGAAGTCGCAGCATTATCAAGGTACACGAGCGGATGCCCGTTTATTTCCTGATGCAGGATAGGAAACTGTTCGCGGATTAAAGCGTTCATTGTCCTAGTTTCCTTTCAACAAGCCCTTGAAGCTGGTCACGCAGACCTTCTAAAGGAATCTCGCTGATTACAGGTGCCAGGAAGCCGTAAATAATCAACGATTCCGCCATTGTTCGGGATATCCCGCGAGACATCAGATAATACACCTGCTCCTGATTCACCTGTCCTACGGATGCCGCGTGTCCTGCTGTAACATCATCTTCATCAATCAGGAGAATCGGGTTGGCATCTCCACGCGCTTTCGGGCTAAGCATCAATACTCGTTCGGTTTGCTGCCCGTCCGCTTTGGTTGCGCCCTTTTCGATTTTTGTAATCCCGTTAATGATCGCCTGAGCTTCTTCACGCATAACGGCACGGGTGATCATCTGGCTTGCAGAACTTTTACCAAAATGACGTGCTTGAGTCGTGTAATTAATCTTTTGTGATCCGGAGCCAACAGCAATTACTTTCGCATCGGACTCAGATCCGCTCCCTTTCAGAACACTCATCGTATCGCTTGCAGTGTCGCCATCATTCATTTCGCCGACAATCCATTCGATAGCTCCGTCATTCTCAACAACGGCGCGGCGATATGTGATATCCGTCGTATCTGAAGACAGTTGGTGAACCGTTGCAAAGCGAACCTTGGCCCCGTTTTTAACGAAAACTTCAACAGCTCCGTTATGAGTAACATGCCCTGACAAACCATGAGAAATATAATTGTCCACATATGTGACACGGCTGTTCGCTTCAGCAACGATAAGCACATGCGGAGCAAATAACGCATCAGCGCGGTCCGTGAGCATGACAGCCTGCAATGGCAGTTCCACCTCTACGTTCTTAGGAACGTACAAAAATATTCCGCCATTCCAGATAGCAGCATGCAGCGCGGCGAGGGAATGCTCGTCACGCTTCACAGCCTCGTGTAAATAAGGCTTGACGAGATTCTCATGCTCTTTAACTGCTGTTTGCAAATCGGTAAAAATAACGCCCTGTTTAGACAGATCCTCCGATAGTTTCGAATACACCGTCCCTGAGTTTCGCTGAATTACGAGTCCGCCTTCTCTTGAACCCTCAACTAGCTTTGCGACTTCTTCAGGAAGATCTTCTAAAGACGAGAGCTGTTCACTTTCCTTATATTCACCAAATGCGTGGATATTCCAGCGGTCTATACGCTGTTTCTCCAGCTTAGGCAATTCCAACTGACCGGCCAGTTCCAGCGACGTCAGGCGGCTTTCCGTTACCCATGCAGGTTCCTGCTTGCTTGCGGACAGTGCCTTCAATGCTTCAATGTTGACCGGAAGAATCGTTTGTGTAGTCATTTCGTCTTCTCCTCCCGTCAATTTATGATTCTTGACCTACAGTTTCATCCGTAATACCCAGCTCTTCCTTGATCCAGTCGTAGCCTTCCGCTTCCAAGCGCTGTGCGAGTTCAGGTCCGCCGGATTTAACAATACGCCCCTGCATCATTACATGGACAAAGTCAGGTGTGATATAATTAAGCAATCGCTGATAGTGGGTAATGATTAAAAAGCTGCGCTCTTCGTTTCTCATGGCATTGACACCGTCAGCTACGATTCGCAGTGCGTCAATATCCAGACCGGAGTCAATTTCGTCCAAAATAACAACCTTTGGATCCATCATCATCATTTGCAAAATTTCGTTACGCTTCTTCTCACCACCGGAGAAGCCTTCATTCAGATAACGATGAGCAAATTCAGGATTGATATCCAAATCTTTCATCTTGTTTTCAAGTTGACGAATGAACTTAATCAGAGAAATTTCATTGCCTTCACCACGATGTGCATTAATTGCACTACGAAGGAAATCAGAGTTGGTCACACCTGCAATTTCACTTGGGTATTGCATAGCGAGGAACAGCCCTGCCAATGAACGCTCATCAACGCCCATTTCAAGCAGATCTTCACCATTCAAAACTGCGCTTCCTTCGGTAACTTCATATTTAGGATGACCCATCAGAGCAGAAGCGAGAGTACTTTTACCTGTTCCGTTCGGTCCCATAATGGCATGTACTTCTCCGCCATTCATTTCAAGGTTAATGCCCTTCAAAATTTCCTTGCCTTCGATTTGTGCTTTCAAGCCCTCAATGACAAACTTCGTTGACATATGATATTCCCTCCGTCGAAAAAAGTATTGTGGTGTATATATGATAACAGGATTGGTCGCCCTGGTTTATCACAAAACTTTATTTATAATTATTCTAATCTGATTCTCACTGATTCTCAAGTCATTTTATAATAAAAGGTGCTTTAATTCAACCGGACAAGCCAAACTGTGATATTTGTCATTGCGTAAAAGGTATAAAATCCACGATTTATTTTAAATTTAAAGAAGCTTGACCACATCAAGCGGCCAAGCCTCGGAATCACTCTTACTCTTCACTGTATTCTTTTTATTTTCCAAGGAAAGAACGAAGCATCCACATATGCTTTTCAAAATCTGTTTTAAAGCCTGTCAGCATATCTGTGGTAGGCATATCCTCCGCTTTTTCAGCGACTTCAATACCTTCCTGCAGCTCCTCGGACAACGTTGCAAAATCCTCGATCAGCTTCTGTACCATACCGCGGTTATCTTCATTGCCAGCGGCCTCCTGAATGGTAGCAAGCTCAAGGTATTCTTTCATCGTTGCCGCAGGCTTCCCTTTGATCGCAAGCAGCCGTTCAGCCACCTCATCCATCTTCAAGGTAACTTCATCATAGAGTTCCTCAAACTTGGAGTGAAGGGAGAAGAAATTATCACCTTTTACATACCAATGGTAGTTATGGAGCTTTACATATAGAACATTCAAATTAGCTACTTGCTGGTTAAGCACCTGTTCTACCCCATGGTTTTTCGTTTTGCTATCCGAGTTCGTTGATTGTGTTTTATCCATCGTCAATCCCCTTCCTTTTCCATACTTCATTCATTAAAAATGGCTTTTTAAGCCCGACATTGGCCTTGAACTTTTTACTTCATTACAGTGCACATTAGGAGTACACATTATCTGCAACAATAAACTGAGCAGCTACCTGTAGTTTACCCTACCGGCCTGACTCCGAATCAAAATAATCAACAAATTAAAGAACATTTTCAACTTCCTACATAAAAAATGCGTTTTCTTTTATATGACTTATTTTAATATGAAGTATGACCACCCGTCTAATGAAGTGACCCCATAAAGTTTAGACAGGTTAATTCTTTAGGCGACTTGTTGTGCATGAGTTCGATACTGTACCGGACTCATGCCTTTTAGTTTCGCCAAGTGTCGATTTCCATATTTGTATTTCAAATAGAATATCGCGCACACTTTCATTATATTGATTATAGATTGCTGGGTGTCATGGTGAGAATATGTATTTTTCTAGCAAACAGAGAACAACAAAAATTCCTAATTATGCAAAACTATTTACATTTAGTTTATTATGTTATACAATTCAATGTGTGAGAAAAATTATAGACAATTTATATATTTGGTGTTTTGAATGAGTAAATTTATACAAAAACTTGAACAGCAATTTTCTAATCTTATTCGAACTTATCGAAAAAATAAGATTGGAAAAGGCCCTGAAAAGATTAAAGTAACTTTTATTAGGAATTGGGCAATTGCTTATATGAGTGGATGCCTAAGTCCTGTAGAACGGTTTATTACCCGCTCAAAAGAAGGGCAAGATATGATCTGGCATGCGCGTACTCGCATGGTAAAAGAGCTGTACAACGAGTTTGCTCCCACTGAGATGGAACAACTGGTAGGAGTAAAATTTGTAAAGCTTTTTACTGATGTAGATTTAGAGAAAGATGAAGTTGTATCTATATTTGTTTTTGAAAAGCCCATAGATGGAACAGAAAATATGTTTTCCATATGACAAGCGGATGGTATACGGTACTTATGTGCTTAGTAACTAACCACTATCATTTTGGATAAAAGGATCAGCCAACGCTACCTTTTGACCAAAATATAGTGGTTTTTTATATTTATATTTTTCATTCCAAGGAGGAATACGTCATGAAAATTGTAGCGGTACTGCCCCCAGTAGTTGAATTGCCAGAACAATCTCCAGGGTATTTGTTTAACGTTGAGAAAGCTTATAACCTGCATGAGTACTTTGCAAGCAAGGGCCATGAATTCGTTACAATCAGCGACGCAAAGGAGTCTTTGGAGCCTCACTTGGCTGACATGTCCATCTTTATTTGTAGCCCGTTCTACCCTGCTTACCTGACAAAAGAGCTCATTGAGCGTTCTCCGAATCTCAAATTGGCTGTGACAGCTGGTGTCGGTTCTGACCATTTTGATCTGAAAGCTTGCGCAGCAAGGAATATCACGGTTGCAGAAGTTACAGGAAGTAACGTTGTAAGTGTGGCGGAACATGCTGTCATGCAAATCCTGATCTTGCTCCGCAACTTCGTTGGCGGTCACCAGCAAGCAGTAAGTGGCGAGTGGAGCCTGCCTAAAGTTGGTGCATATGCACACGACCTCGAAGGGAAGACAGTCGGTATCTTTGGATTTGGACGCATCGGCCAACGTGTCGCTGCCCGTTTGCGCCCATTCGATGTCAAATTGGTTTACAACGATCCATACCGTCGTGAAGATTTGGAAGCTCAGTTGGACGTTGAATACGTTCCATTCGACAAACTGGTGGAAACCAGTGATGTTATCACTATCCATGCTCCATTGACAGAGCAAACAGATACGCTGTTCAACCGCGATGTTTTAGGTCGCACCAAACAAGGTGCTTATATCGTTAATACCGCACGCGGAAAAATCATGGAAACAAACGCTCTTGTAGACTCCCTGAAATCCGGACATTTGGCTGGCTACGCTGGTGACGTGTGGTATCCACAACCTGCTGCTGCCGATCATCCTTGGAGAACAATGCCAAAACAAGCTATGACCATCCACTACTCCGGTATGACTTTGGAAGCTCAACACCGCATTGAGCTTGGAACAAAAGCGATTCTGGATAACTTCTTTGAAGGAAAAGCGCAAAAACAGGAAGATTTAATTGTAGACGGCGGAGAAATCGTCAGCCCAAGCTACAAAATCAAGTAAATCCACTTTATCCTGTCAACAAAAGACGAAAAAAGAATGGGCATATTAGTAAACTCGTCCATCTAACTGCCATCGAATCGGATAGGAGGCTACCCATTAGTTGAGTAGCCGACCTTCCGCACCAGCGTTCGGTATACAGGGTTCAATCGCTTGAGTGCAAGTTACGCAGACGCTCGTACTGCGCAGGAAAATCGTAATATCCTGCCTGTGCGAGCTTTTCGTTTGTAATCGAACATTGTAATATCGCGCTTCTGGCAATGCGCCAGTCGACATCTACAGCATCTTAAGGATTGCATCCCTGCCTCTTTGGCCAGGCTGAATCCCCCACTTCTCCGCTTCAACGGTAACTGACTCCAACGGCGCCTCAAGCAAATCCTCAAGTGTTCGAACTCCGACAGCTCTTCCGGCAATAATCTGACGGTCTGACAGCTTCTGGTTAAGAAGACCTACATCCAAAGCCCCGCACATGATATATCCGCGAGTTGTATATATGGCCAAAAGTGTAGTCTTGGGTAGCTTCACTTCCACTCCCATAACGGTATGTCCTTCAACTTCGATAGGCAGCAGTGTAACCATGAAACACACCTCCCCTCACCTGACTAAGATCATGTGTATTCTATAAGCGATAGTATGGTGCAAACGTCTCTGGCTAAAAAAACACTTTTATGAAAAACATCATGACATTAGGACTATGATTATCTGGAAGGTATGATATAGTGTAATTTAGGAATGATTTTGAAAGCTGGTGAACCGTATATTTATGAACAATAATGCAACTACTGATGAAAATGGCTTTTTATTTAATGTTGATATTTTAATAAAAAGCCGCTCAAATGCACTGGCTTTGCAGCAATTGCTAGAGATGCTGAACAATAATGAAGCAGTCATGGATTTTCGCATTAAATCAGGGATGGAGCTTGGAGAAATTATCGATACCCTGGTTCAGGCGAAGAAGCGCTCCGTCATCTCTAAAGCCAAAGCGCCAATTTCCATAGCAGATGAATTACCATCTAGCAATAAAGAATTTAACTCCAATAATCATTCAAGTAAAGGTCCAATCCTACCGGAAAAGGAAAAGAAGCCTGCTAAAAGCAGCGTTTCACCCCCTCCTGAGAATAACCCTTACGAATGGATTAAAATTTACTCAAAAGACAATCGCCTTGTTAGACTGACAGCTAACCGTAACGGCAAACAGATTAGTCTGCCTTGCCGTATCCTCAATTACGATGAAATCAATCAAATGGTAAATGTGTATCATGTGGATGAAAAACAGGTTTATACATTTAAGGTAAATGAAATTGACGAGTTCAGCGCCGGCTAAAACTAAAAAGAAGCGATTTTGTCGTCCCTTTTTTTAAAAGACGACGATATTCCTTCAAGAAAAACGGCTTCCCCTTCCTTAACTGGAACAGGTAAGCCGTTTTTACATTTATGTTTTGCTATGCTCTTTTTCCTGACCAGGCCGAAGACATAAGCACTAGCCAGCCAGCTATAAAAGATACGCCTCCAATCGGCGTAATTGCCCCAAGCCATTTGATTCCGCTCAAGCTCAGAACATACAAGCTGCCAGAAAAAATAATCGTCCCTGCGATAAACAACACACCCGCCCAGAACAGTTTTCTAGATTCACCGAACAATCCTGCCGCGATCCCCGTAATGATAATTGCAATACCATGAATCATATGATACTGGACTCCGGTCTCATATACCGATATTTCATCCGGGCTGATCTTTCCTTCCAGTATATGGGCGCCGAATGCGCCAAGAGCTACGGACAGTGCCATTAGGACAGCTCCCCAGGCAATAAAAACTTTTTGCATTTTTGTCAACCACTCCTTTAACGTTTACTCGTACAGTGTGTTATCCTTTAATCAATGTCTATTTATCAGTTTAACCGAAGGAATACACGTTTGCCACCAATCCAGCAGAAGCAAAAGGCTTGATTTCACGACAATTTTATGAAAAATTTAAAACAAATACGATAAAAAATTGCAGGAAAAAATAAGGAGAGAATACATAATGAAACATCAAACCAAGTCCCCACCACTGAATCAAAAAGAGCCACCAGGACAAACCGAAATCAATCCACCTGAGGATATTAAACAGTTCCGTTATGGCATTATTTCTTTTGTTATTTCCATAGTAACTTTGATTGGTTATATCCTCATGGCTTCACTCGGAACGACCATGATCGAGCCGTATATTACCCCTGATGGTAAAGTACTTCAGCCTTCCCAGGAATCGCTAGAAGCGATGACATCTTTGGCGGCCGTGTTTATTATCATTGTGACTATCAATCTGATCGGATTGCTCATTGGATTGATCGGAAGCTTTTCCAAAACCCATAAAAGATCTTACTCCATACTCGGCGCCATTATTAACGGTGTCGTCCTCTTTACGATTTTGGCCTTGTTTGTATTCGTTCTGAACGGTTAAGTTACATTCCCTGCCTCTTCAACATATGAGGGTGCAGGGATTTTTATCGTTTTTTTTTGGTGAAAGGCGGTTTAAAAATAGACCAAGCTCAAAAGCAGGTTCCCGGTATCTACACTCACATAACGAACGTTTACAGGAATATAATGGGGTACTACAGACCTTATAACCTGTATGAGGTAAAGGACATAGGTGGGAGGTGCTTGTCCGTGAAAAACGAAGATTCTCTGTCGTTCATCGTATCCCGTGAAGATTGGTCGCTTCACCGCAAAGGCTACCAGGACCAGGTTCGCCATCAACAAAAAATCAAGGATGTTATCAGACAGAACCTGCCTGATCTCATCACAGAGGAAAATATTATCCTCTCCGATGGCAAACAAATTATAAAAGTGCCGATCCGAAGCCTTGATGAATACCGGTTTATTTATAATTATCAGAAGCAAAAACATGTTGGGCAGGGAGACGGTGACAGCAAGGTAGGTGATGTTCTAGGCCGCGATTCTTCGCAGCAGCCGGGAAAAGGCGAAAAAGCCGGAGACCAGCCGGGATATGATGTCATCGAGACGGAAGTTAGTATTGAAGAACTTGAAAACATGCTGTTCGAGGAACTTGAGCTTCCGCTACTTCAGCCAAAAGATAAGGAGGCGATCGAAACTCATTCCATCGTCTTTAACGATATTCGAAAAAAAGGGATTGTATCGAACATCGATAAAAAAAGGACAATTTTGGAGAACCTCCGTCGTAATGCCATGGCCGGAAATCCGGGCATCCACCGCATCAGTCCCGATGATCTGAGGTTTAAAACGTGGGATGACACGGTGATTCCGGAATCCAACGCGGTCATTATCGCCATGATGGATACTTCGGGTTCGATGGGTGTTTCATAATTAACTACTGAAATCATAGATGTATTCAATCACTGAATGCTCACCTTTTATTGTTATCTTGCTAATAATGTCATGAAGCAATACCCTTAAACGCTGTGTATCATCAACCTTTACCTCGTTAAACTCCTCAATTATATATTGAAGGGATGAAGCTTCGGTAATCTTTTCCTCGATCCCTTTGATTTGATTCTCAATTAATACAAGTTCATCATCCAGAGCTGCTATTTTATTCTTTAATTCAATCATCTGAGAGCGATACAACTCTTCTGTGAAAAGTTCACGTTGATTAAATATATCCTTCTGATCTTTAATCAATTTGTCTCGCTTAATGTTGACCGCTTTAATTTCCTTTCTCAGATTATTGACATCCTCTTCCCTATTTGCAGTTAACAATAACGAATGTTTAGGTAGACTCCCTAACTTGTCTCTTACATCACTTAAAATTGCTGCTTCAAGTTCATCAGCATTTATATTAGCTTGGGGACAGGAATCCCGACCATATTTATGATAAGTTTTACAAATGTAATAACGATATTCTTTATTGCCATGTGTGCGTTTTTGACATACCATTCCTACGCCACAGATCCCGCATACAAGTATACCCGTTAACGGATGATGGGCTCTTTTAATCCCTCTTTCATGTGTACGAGATGCCAATATTTTTTGGGCTTTATAAAACATTTCCTTGTCCACCAATGCAGGATGAGCATCTTCAACTATTTGCCATTCACTTCTATTCATTTTTATCTGTATCTTCTTTTTGGTCATTGCTCCTCTTTCATCGTACTCCCGCTTCAATACATTCCTTCTTGTTCCATAAGCAACTTGTCCAATGTAGGCCGGATTTCGAATAAGTCTATTAACTGTTTCTCTACTCCACAGCTTTCCATTCTTTGTTAGCACGCCCTTTTTGTTTAAATATTCAGCAATTTTAAAAGTACCCATTCCTTTATTGACATACAGATCAAAAACAAGTGGAGGAATCTTCCCTAGTTCTTCATGAATGACTAATTTTTTAGTTTCTGGATTAACCCGATAACCAAAGGGAGGTTCACCGTTCCATTGCCCTCTCGCTGCTTTCTGCTTTCTTGCACTACTCACACGTACAGATATCTTCTTGCTTTCCTGTTCAGACAAAACGGAAAGAATATCAAATGTAATATTGTCTTTATTCAGAGAGTCGTAATTATCATTAATCGCAATAACTCTTACTCCGTACTGTTCGAACATCCCAATGATAGCCGGATTTTCTTGTTTATCTCTTCCCACACGGCTAACTTCTTTGAAGACAAGTAATTGAATCCTTCCTTCTCTTGCGTCTGTAATTGCCTTCTTCATTTCTGCCCGATCAAATACACTGGTGTAATATCCTGATACAGCTTCATCTGGATAGACAGTTATGTCATCGGAATCATATTCATCCCCTAACCGTCTAATATACTCTCTTGCTTGGTCTACTTGATTCTCTATTGAGTCTCCCTGACGGTCTGTACTTACCCTTGCATAGATGCCACATTTAATTTTATCAATTACCATTTAACAACCTCGTTTTCATAGTTAGTTAATGACACACCTATTATTAATTATACGTATAATGTTAACTAAATAACACCCTATTATTGGGTGTCATTGATTTTTTCGTTATTTGTTTTATATGTATTATTGGGTATCAGTTCAACATTAATTTCTAAACCATATTTATCCTTAGCAAACTCCTTTAATTTCTCTGCATACCATTCATAAGGTGACCTTGAGCCATTAACTGATGAAACCGTGATTGCTATCCTCAACCCCTCCCCTCATTCTAAAGGTTATGAATTGAAGAACTTGTCTCATTCGATATATTTGATTTCCATTCAATATGTATAATCCACTTTCTTTTTATGTATTTTTATCTAATTAAACTATCCCTAATTTCGTGTAGGTTGTATATTCAACATATCCCAATAACCTACGGAATTTTTCCGTTAGTTAAATCAATGTGTAATTTTCGGATATGGTGATTTCGCCATGTCTAATCTTGTGATCACGAACAGTATTTAGATTGTGCGTTCCACCGCAACTGAAAAGTTGTACACTCCGTACAACCCTATATCTTCTAGTCTTCGCTTAAATCAATTTGATTTCCACAGAACCTCTGGGACTATCGTCCGTAGGGTCTACCCTATTCCTCTTCCATTTCATTCTCTATGTATTCAAAATAATCACATTCACTCTCACCATAATTATCATGGACGTACACACGCATTGTACGCCCGTCTAAGCCTGTAATATGTATCTGCTTCATTCTATACCCCTTCGTTGTAAAACTCTCGTAGAAACGCTTCTGTTACGTCTGGTATGTAATAATTGTTCAAGAACTCTCTAACGATATCAATTGGATAATCTTCATCCCTTAATAATGTCTTGATAAAACTTATAGGTTCCAAATGTAAACCGTCTGTACTCAACTGTCCCGCTACTAGTCCATATTCCTCTAACAAGCTGCTTAAATTGAGTTGATTAACCGTTTTTGACATCTCCTTTTAGTTTTTTGATTAAATCAGCAATGTACATCATTGTATGGCTCTTTTGATAAAACCGACTTTCCGCTCTACATGTACTCTCCAATCTATCAAATAACTGTTCTTCATATTCAACAAAGTCTGGTTTTTTTGATATGAACTTTTCCCATCTTATTGGTCTGCCAGTTTCAAGTTCATCCTTAAAATAATTGCGAACTGATCTGCCCAATGGAGTAATCCATATTGACCTTTTTCTATAATCCCTCTTTATGACACTATAGATATAATTCTTATTTCTAGTCTCATATGGAACATATGTTGTGCCGATGTACAACAATCCGTGTTTATTCAACTTTCTTATAGCGCGTCTGTTTGCTTCATCTGCTGAACGAGTCCTATCCACTGGTTCCAAGACTAGCCCTTTTTCATCTTCATGGGGAGCCATTTGTAGGGCTCTCCTCTCCAACCTGCCCAATCGTACTTTCTGGAGACTACTAATATTCTGACAAGCCGATCCTAGTGAACAATAGTCACAAGGTAGAAATGCCTTAGCAACGTTCAGAACTTCCTCTACTTTGTAAAGTCTGCTCTCATGATTATCATTAAGCCTCTTTAACAAAGGACATGTTTGACCTGTAATTTCGCATTTAATGTTGTGGAGTGCGTCATATTGATCTGTTCCACAACTTTTAATGTTACTTGTTGTTTCATTTAATGTTGTGTCTTTGCCCATTTTGTCCCTTTTATAATTTTGATTTGTATATGTTTATTTTATTTAGATCATCAAAATGATGAATCGTCAATACTAACCATGTTGGTTAATCCTTTCCCAACAAGTTGGGAAACGTCATTTTGACTCCTACCCAAGAATCTCTACTAAATATTGATATGTGTCTCTTGTAATGCCATTCTGGTCAAAGTGCTTGTCCACCTTATCTAGTACATGATCATGCACATGGTCAGCAATCCCGTAGCTTTTCACTACATCGAGAATATTCCGAACCAGTCTATCCATGTCATGAAGAGAGTCTTCAAAAGCGTCTATTTCATCCTTACACTGTTCTAATTGCTTGTCCTTTACTTTGAATAATTCATTGTAGATTGTATTATCCATTTGCAGCTCCTTTTTATGTGGTTCTTAGTTAATAAAACACATCTTTCATCAAGATTTATGAATCTCCCTATGCTCTAATCCATTGATCCACCTCACTACTGTTTGAATTGAAGCGGGATACTTATCCGCTCCCAAAGTTATAATACCATAATATATTTGTTTTGTATATGTTTATCTATATAAGCTCTCATATTTCAACTATCTATAGTTTCTATGTGTTAAAATCAGGTAAACACAACTTCAATGGACGGTGAATTTGATGCAACTTAATTGGAGAATACCCACAAACATTCTTTTTAGCTGTGACAAGCCTGAAGACTTAGAGTTACCGAAGTTTGATTATGTCTATAAAAATCGTGTGAAAATAGATGTTTCGCTTCAATCTTCAACGCCTGTTCACGATTTCCAATACAAAGAAAGTAAAATCAAGCCGTTTAGACATATGGATATGATCAGTATTACTGCTATTGATCTTGAAAATACTGAATATGCAAATCCATTAATCGCCCATCTGAGTGATAACAACAACGAAAAGTTATTCAAAGAGATTTTAGCTATCACAAACAAAATTATGTACACAATTCGTAATTTTGGATTTGTCCCCTACATACATGAATTTTTTTATGAATTTAATGAATTCGAAAAAGTAATATTTCTATGGAAGGTACACAAATCACATGATCATGGAGATAATTGGATTCCAGTAATTCCTATTGATTTTGAAGATGAGGTTAAGAAATATTATTTTTCGTTACAAAATAGAGAAACAATTCAAAGAGTAGAACTGGAAATAGCAAGATGGAACAATATCAAAGCTGCATTGCAAAATAAAATTCCGCTACCTCCAGAAAGAGAGTTTATAATTAATGCAGCTGGTCACATTGGCTCTAATAACTACAGATTAGCAGTAGCCGAATCAGTAATAGGTTTAGAAATTGTGCTTAACCAGTTCTTACACTTATATCTTCGTAAATATAAGGGGTTTAGTGAAAAGAAAATAAAGAAGTTTTTGCCTAATGAATTCACGCTTTCCATGAAACTGTCTGGTCTATTAGAGCTAACCCTCAGTAATCGAAGTTTAGAAAATATTGATATTGAGAGAGTAAGAGAAGTCGTTAAATGGAGGAATGACGTTATGCATTCAACCGGAAACTTAGAAAGAGGGAAGAATCATGACTATATCATTAACTCAGTAAATCACGTCTTCCAGCTTTCAGCTTTACTCAGAAAAAAAATCACTGAACTTGAACTGCTTGATGAAAACAGTACAATAAGCAAACTTTTCCCTCTTATGTAAAAAGTAATCTTGGACATTTGCGCATTCACAATGCTTGAAAACGGGTAATAATGTTGGTACAATATGTATATAATAAAGAGGAGCGAAGATGCTACCAACATCCTCACTCCCCTAACAACAGCCGCTTTTAAGGGCGGTAGGCTTAAAAAGGTGTTTAGTCCAAGTAACAGACCGCTACCTTTCCGTGGGGCGGTCTATTTCTTTTTGATGTAGGTCAGAAGCGCCAAAATGAACATGCCGAACATCAGCATTAACGTAATAGCATCTTTAACCTCCACTGGCATCACCTCCCTTCCGGGAGACTAGCCGACCGCCCATATTAGCCATTCTATTGTCATGGGTAATTATACCATAATAAAAAGAGAGCGCCTATAGTAGACGCCCTCTCTGTTACATGCTAGTTGACAAGCACATTACTGCTACCTGATGTTATTGAGCTTTGTGTTCCTAAGTGAGTGTTGACCCTTGAACCTATATGAGCCAATGCCCTACCATTTACAAATACATTTGGACTTCCCACCGCAACGCTTCCCTGTCCACTACCAGATGTTCCTGGACTTATAGAGATGATTGAACCACCATTCTTTGGGCTTGGAGAAGGGTCAGCTACCCACTGTTCTGATGTGGGATCGCCCACAGTTAAAACCGATAACCCATTAACAAAGACATTATGTGAACCACTTACTGTTCCAGTTATTTTGGCATTTGTGTAATGGGTTATAGTAGTGTATACGTCTCTCTCACTGGTACAATTACCATATTCGTCCCTACTGGCACACTCTGTACCAATCTTATATTTCTCTACATATGATACATGACTTGATTTACTTGCTTGCTGGATCGGTGCGTTGTTTAATGCAACTCCGGGCATTTAGTCCCTCCTCTACATCATATACGCTTCTAAGCCCAGTTCGAAAATAGAATTCTTTTGAGCATAGTCAATTGGAAGTAGACCGTTTTTATCTTTAATTGTCGCATCTGCTTTTAAGTTCTTTAACTCAGAAAAATAGAAGACATTCTTCTCAATTACACTTGTATGAAGCGGCGTTTTCCCATCTTTGTTTTGAATATCTACGTTGAGTGCATTTCTGTTGATGGCCTTATATGCCTCGAAATTGTCTTCCAAGATCACATAATGAAGCAGTGTGTTCCCAGCCTCGTCATGCGAATTCACGTCAAGTTTCCCGCTGTTCAAGTCTGCGCGAATCTTGCTAGCGTCCAACTTTCCATCGGTTGAATATGTCTCTCTCAAGTTTTTAACGTACACTCCCTTACTATTAGATTTGCCTTTGTTACTCGCATTGTCTGTCTTACTGCCTGAATTATTAATTGATGTACTTGAACTTGTGCTTGACTCTTTCAGCTCAATCTTAGAAGAAGTCACCGAAGCTACATCATACCCCAATACATTTGCCGTATCACGTACAGGTAAATACGTTCTGCCTTTTACGTTCAGTGGCTTATCTGTTAATTTTGCCTCTTCCCCATCTACGACAATTTTAACATCATAGACAGTTGCTTTAAGGTAGGATGCAGCACCAACTACTGTACCAGCGGTTAATGCCACACCTACAAACAAACCTAGTGCAAATGTTGGAACTTTTGAAACGATTTTTTTCATGTTATGTACCTCCGATAATAAGTATGGATAAACAGACTTTTACTTTATTATCGGTTAATTGGATGAGTTAATTAAGTTTGATTTGTTGACCGTTGATAGTAACAACACCTGTGGCTTTAATATTAATGTTACCTTGGATATCCATATTTACACCAGTTGGTGAAACCTCAAAAATCGTCCCATTAGACAGACCTATTTTATATTCTCCCTGATCCACAATGAAATTGAAATCCTTACTCTTGGCTATAAATTGTCCATTCTCCGATATAACTGATATACCGTCATCATGCAGCTTTAAACTTCTTTCCCGACCGTAGTTACTGTTCGAGTATACAAGATCAAAGGAACCTTTGGGTTTTATTATGGAGCCTTTTCCATAGCCCCTTAAATCCCCTTCGCCCATATCAATGATAGGATATGCCTCTTGTCCATCTCCTTCAAAATAAAACTTCATTTTTTCTTTCTCTTCCATATCATAAACCATTACAGGCCAAGCTGTCGGCTCAACAGTCATTAACCCTTTTTTTTCAGAAGAAACCCAATATAGTGGTCTTCCATCCGATAATGTTTTGTGGACTTCACTTCCAGGTTTAACTTTACCCGTGATATACGCTGTACTATTTCCTTCAATACGAATATAATTTGACCAATTGTTCAAAGCGGCATTGGTCAACGTAGACAGTCTCCCTGCTGTTAGATTAGAGATAATCCCATCTTGTACAGAAAGCATATTAGCGGCTAAGAGTTCAGCGTCAATAGCACCAATCCCCCGAACATCCATCCCATTAAAATCAGCAAATCCGTCTTCTGTGTTTATAAAGAGCTGTCCGTTTGGCCCCCGAAGATATAGTTTACCTTCGGGGGTTACCCAGAACGACGCCAAATTAGGATTATCATTTCCAAGGTAAATCCCATCTTTATTAACGTGTAGAACCCTATCGCCACTACCAATCCTCAAAGAACCCCCAACCAGTTCTCCATCAGTTATAAATGAATCTTTAAGATGAGCAGATTTTGCATATAAAATTCCATCTAGACCTACCCTAAATGGCGCATCGTTAAAATTCTCAGACCCTAGATAAATTCCATTGTAATCAGCCTTAAATACATGGTTGCCTGAACCAATCTTTAGAGTAGCACCCACGATTTGACCATCTGTAATGAAACTATCTTTGAAATGTCCGCTTTTGGCATTCAAATTTCCATCAAGATCAAGCCAAACAACCCTATCCATTGTTCCATTGACATTTTTATCAATAAAAAAACCGTCTTCATTAGTTAAATTAAATTGTTCTTCATATCGACGTATCGGTTTTCTGTCTAAAATAGGACAAGTCAAATTATGTATTACTTTTCCGTTAGTTAGAGTATATACGGTTAGCTGTCCACCAACTTGTTCATTAGCAAGACGAGAGTATACTTCTGGGTACAGCTCTAGTGGCGAAAGTTTGTTTCTCAGTTGCTTTGCTAAACTTACCGCTTCCTCTACTTGAACCCCAACTGCTGCAAAGGCTGATTCTTCATTGGTACATGTTTCTCTAATTACCTTATAGTTTGTTCTGGAACAAATATTATAGATAACTGGTAAATTGTTTTCAAAACAACAATAAGTCATATCAGCCACAAGCTTCTTTTTAAAATCATATTCTTCACTAAAATTGAAATTTTTACTTTCCTCTAAATATTTGTTCATCTCTTCAATCATGATTAATTTTAAATTGTCCACCGTTTTAGCAGAACATGACTTAAATGAATCCATAATTCTGCGACTTACTACACCATGACCACTAGAGAATACAACTGAATTGTCGATTTGCTCAATCTTTCTTGCAGTCCCTGCAGCATAATTTAGACCATTCATTGTCATTGAAAGCCTTGAATCGGCTCCAATCATAATTTTATTTGATGACGCTAATATTAACCCTAAACTCATTTAACCCCTCCTATTATGTATATATTTATTCGAAAATAATTTCAATTGATTTCAAATCAGCCAAATTTCTTTTGACTCCGTTTGTTTCATCAATAAATGGTGCATTGTTTTCTCTACTAGTAGCAATGAATCTAACGATATCTAAATTCTCAGGAAAAGAATGAATAGGGTTTTTATATGTTATGTCCTCAAATTTCAATGAAATATAATAATTTTTCACCGTTACAGCCTCCTTATTTAGAAAATTGAAAAGTCAAAGCTATCAAATCAGAATATTTATATATAGTCTCTTTATTATCCTTTTCGACAAAAGTAATATTTCCATCGTTTTTGAAACCATTTTTTATGTACTCGATGTTCAAAAATCTTTCAATATCTTGTGATGTAACCTTCTCTAAATCAAAGGATTCTCCAGTCTTTCTGTAACCATTCTCAAAAGTAAAAATTGGTGTAATTTCCATCCTCTTGCTACCTTCTTTCTTATTATTTTGTATATATTCACTTATATAAGTCATTCCAACAAGCTACAATCCAATATTATCTTATTACACTTACATTTCTATACACTAAAAATATCGTAAATACGTCATTCCTCCTTCCCACTATATTTAAGCCCCAAGGGGTTTATCCTTGGCTTCGTTCCGACTTATAGGTTTGCTCCTTTACCTTCCGCAATTCGCTATGTATCAATCAGCTTGGAACAACTCATGAACCAATCTTATCAGCCGATGAAATCAATGTCAATAATTTGTTTATATTTATCTATATTGATATCAGCAGCCCTCAAATTGACGGTATCTTGTCCTATTATGGATGTGTTAAAAATGAACCATTGTTTGTAATAATTCTCTTACGACCTCTCACTGCTCGTTGGACAATTCTGTCCACGGTCATTGGTGTGGAAAGCCAAAAAATCGACCTCTAAAACCCTTGACACATAAGGCTTTTTTGTGGGTGTTTTTTCACTGGTCCACACCACCAACCTTGCAGCCTAAAATCATATTCTCCACCACAGACATATGATCTCCTATGCCCTCGATTGAAACGCCCTCATTGATGACGTATGTTTAACATACTCCATCCTAAATCAATTCTAAGTTGAAATAATAATAAGTAATCAATGAAATGGAGATAGCAACCCGCTTCCTATACAAATACATCTGATAGTCATCAATGTTTGATTTCCCTATTAATTAATCAAGGAAATAGACATGAAAACATGCATCCCGCTTCCTGAAATAAGGATCGTCAAAGGATGAATATAGAGTTGACATATCTCATTTAGCTAAATACAATTAAATAATAGATATTAGTAGGATTATGCGAATTTGATTCTTCAATTACTTAATATCTGATACAAAACTATTACGGAGGTGCTTAATATAAAGTTATTGCTTGATAACACGATGTACAGTCATAAACCCACGCCTGAAACAATAAGATACGAAATCAATAAAGCAGTCCTAGCAAATCCTGTTGATCTCGAACCCGAACAACTTGCACAAGAAATCATTAAAGGTAAATCATTCGTTCCTGGCTACATTACAACAAAGGTAAACGGTAAATTAAGACGTACTGCAGAGTCATGGACATCACAACAGATTGTATGCTTAGACATTGATAATGGGTATTATGACAAGAAGTTAAAGAAGAAGATTAAAGATGTTAGAATGACATGGGAAGAAGCGAAGCAAGAATTTGTAGATACCGCTATGTTCATGTATAAAACCTTCAGCCATACAAATGAGTGGCCTAAATTTAGAGTTGTGTTTGCGTTTGAAGAGCCTTTCAATAATATAAACATATTAAAATTTAATACAGATAAACTTTTCGAAAAGTATCCATTTGCAGATGAATCAACATTTGAAGCTAATCGTATCTTCTTTGGGGGAACTGAACTACATACATTTGATTTTTCTAACCGATTGAAGAATGACCCCCATATTGTAACCCCAATAAGTTATAGTCCTTATATAGAGAATAATTGGGGTAATAATATCCCCCCTCAGACCAACAATAACCAACAAGATACAAATATACTAAGCAATATAGATATCATTAAAAGTAAATATACTTATATAAGTGAAAGAATGAATAAAGAATATTTACCAATTACAGTATCATCACGTAAAGAAGCATACGACTATCTAAAACGAATTAACCTACATGATTATCTCGGTATACAGTACAAACATTGTTTTGACATATTCCATTATGAGAAGAGTCCATCATCTGATATATATCAAGATCCCAATACGGGTTATTGGTGGTATAAGTGCAGGAGCGATAGTAATCCGTTCACTGGAACAATCATAGAAGTTACAGAACGCTTAACCAAACTTAATAAACCAAAATCATTAAAATACTTACTTGATTCATTTAATATCACAATTCAGAAATCTGAATGGCAACTTGAAATCGAAAACTTGATTCAACAGAACCTAGAACTGTTGAGTGATGAAGAATACATCAAGGAAGCATATCCATATTTAAACTCCCTGTTACGGACTCCATTTTATTATTCTGTTCTAAGAGAGATCCATCTGATTGCCTTAGAGAATATTTCAACTCTTATACAGACAAAAGAATCAAACGAGGCTGTATTCTATGCATCTGTTAATCACATTTTAAAGCGACTAGATAGATTCTGTGATTTTGATAGATTCAAAAGCAGTAAGGAGAAGAGACTAAAAGTTATACTGTCGTTACTGGTTTACCTTCAACTGCTTAATCGTATTGGTACAGACAAATTACCGTTAGAGTACGTAAAAAGAGCTAAACTTGAAGCAGAGAAAAAGCATTATAAAAATTTGATCACTTTTTGGTCTCTCCCTTCTATGGCTGCTACACACATGCAAGATGTTGAAAGACTAGCTAAACAATTTCAGAACCTTGGAATGACTGTTGGTAATTTTGATAGACAGATGATATTGAAAACACTTGGAGAAGATGAAGCTGATCGTGTATTTCCAATGCGTAAAGGTGAAAAATTATCAGAGTTGAATGAGATGATCTGTCTTGAATTAGAAAAAACGATGGTAAAATACATAGAACAATTCGGATGGGTAACAGAAAAAAGGATCATCGACAATACTTCATTAGACATTGCTGATATTGACTCTGAAATGAGGAAACGAGACAGAAGAATAAAAGAAGATGATATCATTTCGATTGAAGATAAAGATAAATGGCTGTATGAACTCAAACGTAGACAGTTAAAAAAAATAATAGGTGGTTTGATGATCAAATATAAACTAAACAAACAAAAGTTGAATAATGAACTAATAGAAAAAGAAAATATCCCGCTCCATTACAACGAGAAAGGAAACTTGAGTTACCCAGTAGTATATTTCATCAATAAATAAATATATACAAATTATAAATAAAAAATAAACAACTGTTATGAAAGTGATATGGGTATATATGTGCTTGTATTGCTTTCCTCCCTTCTCACTACTTAACTCCCCTCCCCTATAGCTTTAACAATAATCTATTATGTGTAATTTCGGACTATATAAAAGTAAGTGAATGTGACACATGACACCCCAATTCAAATTTGAATCCCGCTCCCCTTTGACTAATATTGAAGGGGATTTTAAGTATGTGAATTAATCATAGACTTTTCTCGAATACGTTCCGACGTCTGAACATCTGTAAGGAGAACGAAGTTCCGTTCCCCAAAAAATGTTGAACCCAAGCACGTTATCAGTGGTGGTCAATTTGACCACTACTTTTAATATGGAAAATTCCCCAATTTCAGGCGATACTATAGTTAGAAACTTATAGGGGGTTATTGATATAGCACTAATTGATATCATTCTTAAGTCTACAGTTCTGGTCACAGGAATAATAGGGCTTATTTCTGCTCTGGGTAGATACTCCAAAGAAGAACAGCAATTTATGAACAGTGTTAATCGAGGTTTTAGAGGAATCGTTCACTGGTTTCTTTTTACTTCTGTCTTGTTAATTTATTTTACTGTTGCTGCTGGTTTTGAAACAAACAGGACTAGTTTGAGCTTGAAGGTTATAAATTTCATTTTTGTAAATCCTATAACTCCACTAATAACTTTATTTTTGTTTATACTAATTTTATTGTCGTTCACTCCAATATTTAAGAATTTCCTAAAAAGAAGGTTAACTTTAGCGAAAGCTAAAACTAGCATGGCATATGCAATAGTCATTACTATTATAAATCTCGTCTTTTGTGCCCTACTCTCTTTTTACTTTGGCTTAGGTGTAAACGTAATTTTATATGAAATAAATAATATATATGAGTTAGGCTTAGAACACACTTTGCTTGTTTTATTTGACTTAAATAAAGTTGACAATCCACTCTATTTTCTTGCCTTACTTTTCTTATTAACAGTGTATCCAGCTTTAATATCTTTTGTTCGCATGTTTTTTCTTAATGTTTACTTCGACAGAGTTATGGTCAACATTCACTTAAAAAATGGTGAAATAATTAAAGACAGATTTATCGTAAATCCCAATATTGATGGTGGATTGATGGTGGGAGATACTTATGGAAAGTCTGCAGAGAATAAAACGTTAATTCCAAAGGCTAATATAGAAATGATTACATTTAATCGTGTCGGTTATTCTTTTGGGGAGAAAAGAAGAAAGGTAAATATCATTAATCCTAACCATATTAGTGAAGAGGAACACAATGAAATAATAAGGAAATGGCGTTCCAGCCACAAACCCAAACATTCTAATTTCTGAGTGCTTGGGTTTTCTATGCGTAGGGGAGAAGCTGAAAGTGACCCAATTAAGAAAGGAAGGATTGCAGGGTTTTTAAAGGAATATTGGGAAATTAATTATGACATAAGCAAAGCCCCCATTACTTTTTTTGTAATGAGGGCGGGCTAAGAAATTCAATTTAAATTGATCATCTCTATTTACTGAGCATTCTTTTTCCAACCATAAACTCAATAACACTAACGAATAAGGTAAGGAAAAATAAATACCAGTAATTATTAAACAAAGGTAGATAAGCTAGTGACGAAAAAGTAATTAGATAGATACTGTGTATCATGATAGTAAAAGCCAATATTTTTTTTATAATATCTTTTCTCAAAAAAGAATAGGATATAACTAAAATTCCAACGAAAACCGCTAGTATTACTGGTGGTAAATACCAAAAAGAGCTTAATGACAGATTGAGAATTTCAAATTTATCACCGCTGGAATAATAACTAAAGTTGTTATAGCCATCTAATAAAATCAAAAATATTACTATGGCTTGAATAATTCTCCAATCTTTGTTCATCTTAAACTCCTTCTATTAATCATATTACTGTAAGATTATCTCTTTACCACTCCATCCATAAATCGGAAGACCGCCAACAGTTGCCTTTGTTGCAGACTTAGTTTTAAAAATGAAATTCTTTGCACTGGTTGATGTTGTTTTAACTGGATAGGTTTTTTGTTCTTGAGTAACTTCATTGATATTAGTTGTGTAAAGTATGCCATACGCTGCATCCTCGTTTTTAATTAAAAAGGAAGCAAAAGGAGATCCAAGTGTTTCTATTGAGGCGACAAGCTTATCAAAATAAATTCTAATGCCATCAGGACTATTTGTATACCTTGTGTAATGTAACCAACCTTCATTAAAACCAGTTCTAACTCCTGCGCCCTCTACAGGTTTATGTGATAGATGGGCAACAAAATTTCTAGATGCAGCCATAGTACCGATCTGAGGTTCTTCAAATGTAATCTGTAGTTCTTCTGTTTGCGCTTGATTTAATGTACTTATTACTTCATTGGACTTATTATTAATTTCACCATTGTAGTCAATAACAAAACCATGGTCCACATTTTGTTGTTCATCATAAACTAAACCACTCAAACCATTTTCATTTGTAATAACAGTTGCTGAAAGAATAGTCGAGTCATTAATTACTGCTTCACCAGTATACTCTTCAAAATCAATGTTAGAATAATAATCTGCCTCGATTGAGACATTTTTTCCCTCTAAAGAATATGAGAGTGAGAGATGAGAGTCAGCCTTGGAAACCTTAGCGTTTTTCAAATCAGAACCAACAGAGAAAACGTTCTCATTTGAGTTATAACTAAAACCACTAAATTGGTTTGTTGCTTGCTGACTATCGGCAGCGAAACTAGTTCCAGTTAGAGTAAGACTTAAAACGAGACTTGAACAAATCATTAGCAATTTCTTTTTCAAAACTTTCGCCTCCTAAAATATTTATTATTTGTTTCATATTACCAATATACCTCTATTAGAATTAAATGCAAGTCGAGAATTGTCAAATAAAATACAAATATATCAAAAAAAACTATTTAAATGGGGTATTGTGCGTAATTACGCTCTTTCGATTAAATTTTTATCAGTTTTTCAAAGAAAACAGACATTCTTGGAGATATCGTCAAAATTTAACCTTCGGGTGTGAAAGGATGTGCTAGGGCATTATTTGTAAATTTAATCGGCTTTTTTGATGTAAATGTACTCCCCATACCCTTTGCACATGTTGAGAAGGTATTACTCAGTGTGATATTGCCACATCTGGCAATGATAATCTGATACGCTACATCTGGCAATTGATTTGATGCTGTAGTTTGAAACTACATTGTCAAAAATTATGCTTGGTGTGGGAGTGAATGTGCTATGGCGATTTTATGGAACTCGCTTCCAATTCCATCTTTATATTACCCCCCCCATCACCTTAAATAAATATATGAAAAATAACTATAAAGTCGTTGTATTATGTCCGATATCATGATATAATTAGATTGTAAGGGTGAGGGGGGTGAGAACATGAATGAATACATAGCTGTTATCCTAACGGCACTAAACGTATTCGGCTTCTGGCTAAAGTTCATCCTCGATGAAAAAAGGGCTAGAAGGAAGGAACGGGCTGAACGCTTGATACACCAAGAACCATCAACAAATGAAAAGAGTGCATTACCTCCTCGAAAGGTAACACACTCCAAGCACTAAGGGGTTACACCAGCTAGGGGAGCATAAAGTTCCCCTAGTCTTCCCTTACAACAAGTATACACATTCCCATTGCATATAATCAACATACAACAAGATATTGACAATAAACAATTAAGGAGGTTGAATAGTATGACAAGAAATCAGGTTACCTGGTTGTTGCTAGCTTTATCATTTGCAGTAAGTATATTTTTGCCATATCCACGTTACGATGGTGCATTTCAGATGATCGGTGTATTAGGTGCAATTGCATCTGTCTTTATGATGATTAGACATAAAAACACCTAACATTGAGGGGAGCAAGCAATATGGATAGACAAAGGTTAGAAGAACAACTAGATGAAGTAATTAGCAAACTCATGACCACAGAGGAAGCCAGTGAGTTGTGGGGTCTTCATCAAGACTATATCAAGAGGTTATGTGTCGCTGGTACTATAGTAGCAGAGAAGAAAGCTAAGACATGGTGGATACTTCGTGATCAGCCTAACCCAAGACAGAGAGGCCTATAGCATTAGGCTTCTTTTTCTTTTGTTTGCTGCGAACAATTCATAATCCATAGGCTGCCAAGATAAAATTAAAAGCCCATTGATTAGGGCTTTATAGTTTATTCATCATCTCAAGTAATTTCTGTTTGTTAGGATTCGTATAAAGCATTGTTGTGTGTATGTTACTATGTCCAGCTTGTGAAGCAACTTGATGAAAATCCATTCCGTTCTCAATAGCATTCGTACAAAAGAAGTGTCTAAGATCATGCGGAGTGATCTCTTTACCTACAACCTTCGAATACTCATTAAATAACTTGTTTATCACTGTTCTGTTTAGTTTTGTTCCTCTGTTGCTTGGGAACAGGTATTCACTTTGAATCCCCTTCTCTTTTCGTTCTCTTATCCAACTTTGAAGTGCTGCCTTTACCTTATCACTCAACATAACTGTTCTTGACTTACTACCTTTACCTTCGGTCACTACAAGTTCACTAGAGGATAAATGAAAGTCATCCATCCTAATATTCAATGCCTCGCTTATCCTCAAACCACAATATGCAAGCAATGATACAATTGCATAGTTCCGTTTCGAATTACTCTCTAACACTAATTGTCTAAACTTCTCAACATCAGTACGTTCAACATTAGTTAATGAAGCATATTGACGTTGTATCTTCATCATATCCTTTTTGCTTATCATTTGTTCCGACTGGATACCAGCATCAATAAGATATTCGTTAAACTTAATAAGTGAACTTATCTTAGTATTCAATGTAGATGGACTATTTTTCTTTATTGTCTTTAAATAGCTTATGTACTCTTTCACATTCTCCCTGTATAGCTTCTTGAACTCAATTCCTCTGCTTTCTTTAAACCATTTCATAAATCCTCTCACATTTAATACGTAACTGTTAATCGTATTATCGCTTTTGTCTTGGTCTATCAGATATTGTTCAAATAGCTTCAGCATTGTGACCACTCCTGTAAATTATGTTGCATTATATAATAACCGTTTCTTCATAAATTATGTTGCATTTCATAATATGATTATACTAATTACGGGTCTGTTTTACAACATAATTTATATTATGTTGTATTTATATTTTGTCATTTTACAGGAGTGATATCACCATTGTGAAGTGATGAATATTTCTCCCGTGTTATGTAAATTTCTAATTCTACCTTTTGTAGAAATAGAAATATCCTTATGTATAACCAAATTGTGGATCGCTCAATAATCCCAACTGGAAGAACAGGACATCCTCGCATTCACATCGTACACGATATAAGCATATCGTTATCGTCTCGTATAAACGTAAGAAACCCTTATAAATAAAGGAAAACTCTATTATTAATTTAACATCGTATATTAAATCGTAATTATTACTATTTATACAGTTCATTAACCCTTATAAATAAAGGGGTTTTCGTCTGTTTTTTTAACGATTATCTTTCATCCCTAAAAAGTAAGACTCCTTATTCTATAAGGTTTTTTTAATATCCCAAAATCGTATCGTATCATAACATGAATGTGAAAGTGGAAGACATATAATTTAGATTTAAATGATTAAAGAAACTTCATATTTCCTTTCTTTGATTATATTCTAACGTACAATTGATTCTATCAATCATCCTACTATTCAACGATTATTCATCGAAGGCGCTAACATCACGATTAAAACGCTGTGCGTACTAAACTATAGCAACATCTGTTATTAGATCGATCCTACATAAAAAAATAGACTAATCATGAATTACTCTACTAAATAAACCTAGCTCAATTATGAACTAGGTTTATTTGTCTTTAAACAATTCTATAGGTTCAGCCACTTTAAGTTTTCCAGTATTGTATATCCTTGCTCTAAAGTTTTCATTTTTGATTAGCCTATAATTGGGGTTTATTTCTTTATTCTCCATATTCAATTCAGCTGCAATAGCATAATCTTTATATGTACCTACAACAACATAGTTTGGATTCCCTTCAATTATCATGTATTCTGTTTGTTTAGCCGCATTATGATTTCCAATCATAGATAGGTTAGGGATTGTTGCTAATACGAATAAGCAATAAAAGACTACCTTGAGTTTTTTATAACCTAAGCGTCTAAGGATCGTTGTTGTAAGACCGTTAGGTGGACTTTGATTCGTTTCCTCCTCCCATGATATGGAGGCTTCCAACTTTTCTTTGTAACCCTTAACTCTTCTAAACTGAAGTATAGGTAAAACAAATAAGATCATGGCTTCCCCAAAAACAGCAATAAGAAAAAGCAATATTGATGCTATGTTCAGTTCAAAAAATAAGAACATAAATAATAAGAGCAAAGATGATCTAAGCAGTTCATCAACTTTATACGCAATGGCTCTGTTTATTGACTTTAATTGCCTAATTGGGATAGTTAAACTGTCAACTAAAACGAACAAGAACATACTGATTACAATCGTTAAGCTTATAACCTTTACTATTGTTGTAATATTTAGTTCGATGAATTCTTCTGGTACTAAATAATATCCCTTGTATCCTTTATCATAATAATACGCACACGCATAACCTATAGCTGTCAAAATCGCTATCAGTATACCTTCACTTAATAAAGGAATTCGTTTACTTCCCTTTTTCTTCATTTACTACCCCAGACACTCACATTACTCCCCAATCTTGATGTACTGAACCACTTACCACATCTTACCACAGGCTCTACAAGGCTGTCTAAAGGGCTTTGTTTATTGTGGGGTATGTTGAGATTACATGGGATCTAGACGGGATGATTAGATCACGTCATAACTGGGTGACATTTGGTGACACGCCTTTTAGACCTTCTGAATCGAAAGGTCAGAAAATTATAAATGTTTAAGTTACGGTGAAATGCCGAATCCGAACACTCTCAAGGGGGTGATTTAAACACACACCCTTTCAGGTAGCTCCCAAACTGAGGGGTACTCGTTTCCAATATAGAAATCAGTTTTACCATACGCAAATTGCAGACAGTTGTACACAACGTCCAACATAAAAAAAGAACCATCACAATTACGTGTTGATTCTTTTTGTCTTCTCGATCTAGGCTGTATAATATCTTTCTGTTCTTCAACCTAGCTCATCATTTTTTTTCGATAAAATGGTCATTTTATTTTCCACTTGAGTAATAAATCATTTACTCAATCGTTAGTCTCTTAATTGGAGTTTTCGTTGTGTCAATGGAGTGTTTAAATACTTTACCTGATCCCAATGGTTCTGCTTTATTATTATAGTGTTTTACTGTAGAAATTGATTCATTTAGATTAATCTGTGTATCATCCTCTATTCCATATTTAATGAATGATTCCTCACTTCCGTCAAGCCCCATCAAAAAAGTTCTTGCATATTTTAATGAAAACTCAGCCAAGCCGAAGGAGCCTCCTAATGTTTTTTCAACAATGATTCTATAATACTTATAATCTCCACTATTTTCTGTTACAAATTCTCTAGTTTCAGATATTTCCCAAGTAACATCATCTCTCCTATCTAAGACTGTCCAAGCAGTCTCATCATTACTTCCTTCAAATGTCCATGTAGTAGGAGATGAAGACAGATACTGTCTTGGGGTAATAAAATAGCTATACACCTTCTGCTTGTTTTTTAGCTCAACAGAAAGCCAAGGATTAGAGTCTCCAGTAGACGAAATCCATTCTTTATTTATATTTCCATCAAATGCATATTCAGGTATATATCCAGAATGTAAATAACTACTTGCAGAAATGGACTTAATTTCTTTTCTACTATAATGGGCATTGCTAATGGAAGCGTAAGCGTTATTAGCAAAAATTAATGCCTTATTATCGTAATATATATTGTATGCTTCAAATCCATCAGGTATAGGATATTTAAAAGGAGTGGCTCCAAAGTTTACGGTGATTCTTAAATTATATGATGTTGGCGCTCCAGTGCTGGCATAAAAAGGATATACCTCTCCAAGATAATTTAGGTCTGTATGCGACACACCCATATATACACCATTTTTATAAAACTCCAATGTGTAATTATCCATGTCAAGAGCAATACCTATAGTATCTCCAACTTTAATACTAGAGCCATACGGAGTTTTTTCTGGGATTTTCGTACCGCCTCCATAATACATTCTTACATTATCATCTAAAGGCATACTTGAAAATATAGGCATTTTCCCTTCTCTTATAATTCCAAAATAAATTCTAGTTTCCCTTGTATCTGCCGCAGAGAAGTATGTTTCCCAATACCATTTTCCACTTCTCTTACTATGTGTTGCAACAATTCGATCACTATCGGATATTTTTGAAACAGTTAATTTAGTAGTTGATAAATCAAAATCTCCATAACTATTATCAGAATCTAATGTAACATTTTCAATTCTCAATAATTTCACTCCTGTTCTTTTTAGTTGTGTTAGCCATAAAAACTTTTATTGGTTTAGCTTCCGTTGAGAGAAATCTTATTCGTTTTTCGCTTCGACAGATCAATAGTATGTTCAAAGGTTTTACCTGAACCTAGATCATTACTGTTTTTATTAATACTCACTTCTCCATTAAAACTACATACATCTATCGGCATATCTAAGCCATGCTTAATAAAGTCTTCTTCGGTTTGAGAAGAAAGTTTAACTAGCTTTGTCTCACGGTAGAACAATTCAAGTTCACTTAATCCTGTGTAATCGGGACTTCCATTATTTTCAGTAATAGTTAGTCTATAGAATAGATAATCAGTATTATTTGGGATGTCAAAGTATTTTGTTTCATCATTCCAATCAGGGTAGTTTTCTCTGACATCTAGTACAACTTCTTCACCATCGAATATGCCTGTATTTGATGCTGATAGTATCCAACTTCTTGGCGCTCGATCAATAGCATTTAGTTGGGGTGTGATTCCATATCTATTTACTATTGTTTTATTCAGAAAGCTGTACTGAATCCAGCCTGTTCTATTAGATTTACTGGTTACCCATACTGCTCCCGACTTATTTTTATCAAAAACACGATACTCACTTCCAGCAGAAGCTGATGAACTAGCTTTAACAATTCCGCTAGGAAGAGTGTTAGAAGTCATTTTGGGAACAAGATCGGTTGGCTTAGGATCAGTAATACTAAAACTTTGATTGTTTTTTGTAAACAGAGCATGTCGTACATGATAATCAATATACGGTAAGTAGCCTTCCGGAATTGGATACTTAAAAGGGGTTGATCCAAAGTTAATGGTGGCAGATTTAGGGGCAGTACTAGCACTGTTAAGAAATGGAAAAATTCCTTCACCTAGATGCTCAATCTTACGCTCAAGATCCGTCAACTCAGTCCCATTTTTAAAATATCTGAGCCTGTAATCATCCATATTCAATGCTAGGCCAATGGTGTCCCCAGGGACAGCGCCCCTAATTTGTACAGCTGACCAATTACTCGAACTAATCTTGAAGTTAATATTTCCAACTCCGATATAAATGCTTATAGCTGAACCGCTATCGAATTTAACTTCCCAATACCATTTACCTTTCGTTTTACCGTGAGTTGCTATAACGTATGAAGAATTCCGGTTAGAGGAAAGCGTCAAATTATCATTACTTAAAATAATACCTGGTGATTTGTTTGATGGATCAAGCGTTACGTTAACTATTGTCAAATTTATCACTCCAATCTGAAAAAATAAGTTCAATACTCACCCAGTTACCCTGACGTGTTTTTAAATACAACTTACCCTCAATTAACCTTCCTGTTCTATACAAAACACTCACCTCCTTGTTAGGCGTATAATAGAATGCCCATAAGTCGAGCAAAAGGATTCCGCTTATGTATACTGAATAATTCTATAGGTGTCATTCCTGATTGCTTGAGTTTGGAATACTTAGCTTCCGTTATACGCTCCTGCAGCAGACTTTCTATAGCCAACATTTCATCATGCTCACACTCAGCTATAAAGGCATACAAGCTTATACAATTACAACTTATCTTGTCTCGTCTTATGTTGTTTAGGATCTTATTAATCTCCTTACCATCCCTACCTATTGCTTCGTACAGGAAGCGGGAACGCTCTTCGTCAGTACGGAGCAAGAATTCAATTTGTGCTATAAGTTCGTATGCCTTTGGGTTAATTTCGAGTACATTCAAGATGTGAGAAATAGTCACTTGCTTTAACATGCTGGATACCTCCATAATTGAGTTATAAAGTTATGTGATTTATGGTATAATACATTTACATTGACCGTTTAACGTTCAACCCTACATTTAAAATATACCATATGAACGTTTAACGGTCAATACTTAATTTCAAACTAATATAGGAGTGTTTCTATTTGGATACTAATCGTGTTGTCCTTTACTCCAAATTGGGTGAGCTACTTGATAAACATGGAATCTCAGCCTTAAAGCTGTCGGAAGATATTGACCATCGCAGAAGTACAATAAATGAGCTTGTACACAATAAAGATATGGAAAGCAAAAGGATACCTGCTTCACTTATTGCTAAACTGTGTGCTTACTTTGATGTCACTCCAAATGATCTGTTTGAGGTTAGAGTTATTGAATCTGATTCAAATTAAAAATGAATGCCAAAGAAAGCACTAGGACAAAAAAAGACTCTCCATTGATTTGGGAGAGTTTTTGCTTTGTCTTCTATGAATCATTTTAAAAATTCTGATAATTGCCCAGTAGAACAAGTCTGCCTCCTTCTTCTATTGGCAATCTCTAATTATTAATATGGATAATATTTTTATCTACAACTAGCCTTGATATCACTAAATGTTTGTCTATTCTGTTTGATAAGATTTGCAATAGCTGATTCGTGAACAATGCTGGTGAGAAGTTTGTATCAAATTATTCTCTGTACAGAGTTATGGGTCAAACTAATCAACCAAAAGCTGAGAGTTTTCAGAAATGGCTGTATGAAGACACTTTGCCATCAATTCAGAATCTTCGTTTAAGAATATCAAAAGAAAATTTTCTCACCTCCTGGTATAACGGACCATAGCCATTCCAGTCACTTTAATTTCTTCCAGAGGCAGTCCCTCAACTTCGCTAAGCTTTTGTTTAACCTCTGTATGAACCAGCTCCTTAGAGTCCCTCAGATCGCTCTCAACGTCAATATGTTCTACACGCTGCTCGCTCATCTTTAAACGGTCAGAACCTGCAAATTCATTATTTATATGATATGTTACGATTAGCTTATTCAATTTTGAGTCCTCCATCTGTTGTTTTTTGCATATTTTTCATAATATCATTGTAAAGCAAAATACAGCTAATTTATCGTATAGTAACTTATAGTTAATTATGGTACACTCAGTTCGATGGGCTCCTTCGAGAAGTATTGTGCCCGCAGCTTTTTCTTCTGGATGACACGCTTCCTGCGTCAGCAATACGAAAAAGTTGAAATTGTATTCATTGCCCACCATACAGAAGCCAAAGAAGTGACTGAGGAAGACTTCTTCACTCGCGGTGAGAGCGGGGGAACCATCTGTTCTTCCGCTTACATTAAAGCACTTGAAATTATTCACTCTCGCTACCCCCCCTCCAAATACAACATTTATCCCTTCCATTTCTCAGACGGCGATAACCTGACTTCCGATAATGAGCGATGTGTAAAGCTGATTGGTGAACTGCTCAAAGTAAGCAATATGTTCGGTTATGGCGAGGTCAACCAATACAATCGAAGCAGCACCTTGATGTCTGCGTACAAGAACATCAAGATGAGTCAGTTTTTATATTATGTAATCAAAGATAAAGGTGGAGTGTACGAAGCTCTCAAATCTTTTTTCAAGAAAAGGGAGGGATCAGGGGTCTAGTAATTATTGGTATTTATATCAAAAGGTTAGGAGGAGGTTACAATCACCTCCTCTTCTTTCTATTGCAGCCGAAGTTGTGTAACTTCGAATTGCCGCACCTTTCCAATTTTCGTTTTATTTCGACACAAGCCTTTAGTTAAAATTCTGTCTTTTTATTGACATCGTTATGTTTCCTGAGGTTTACCATTTTGTCACCTACTTTTATTCCTGTAATGCTAGTATTAACCTATGACATCTTGTTTTGGAAAGGGAAGGTTTCAGCATGTTCCAAATGACCTATTTGAATAACGACACCCAGACTTTTGTGAATATGAACTTCACGATGACACCCTGTTTTTTTTATGACAAAAACTTTCATATTTCGTGCAAGGCAGAGGTGACAGCCTATGCCTGAACCAATGAAGAAACAATTCCGATACATGCCGGGACTGGATGGACTTCGAGCTTTGGCGCTGTTCGGCGTCATGGGCTATCATTGGGGCTTTGACTTTGCCCCTGGCGGTTTTTTAGGAGTCAGCATATTTTTCGTGCTTTCCGGCTACTTGATCACCGATATTTTGGCATCGCAGTGGCGTCTGAACGGCAGAATCGACCTGAAAGATTTCTGGTATAGACGATTCCGGCGACTTCTTCCAGCCATGTTCGTAATGCTTATCATCGTTGTTGCCTGGGTTACCTTAATTGATCCCTCCCGACTGTCAACACTCCGCGGAGAAGTTGCAGCGGCTGTCACATACATAAGCAACTGGCAGTTTATTTTCCAAGACATTTCATATTTTGAATCCTTTGGTCCCCCTTCTCCCTTGGGACATATGTGGTCCCTGGCGGTAGAAGAGCAATTTTATCTATTATGGCCGCTCATGATGCTGCTCGGTCTTCATCTGTTTCCGCGCCGAGGACAATTGTTTTATTATATCAGTGCTCTTGCTGGTATTTCAGCCATCGGCATGGCACTGATTTACGAGCCTGGCACCGACCCAAGCCGTGTATATTTCGGTACAGACACCCGTGCCTTTGGACTATTGATCGGATCTGCACTCGCTATCATCTGGCCTAGCTACAGGCTCTCTGCCAAGGTCTCGCTTTCTGGACGCCTGGGGCTGGATATCGTCGGAGCAGCAGCCCTGTTCCTCGTCCTGTCTATGATGTGGACAACGGATCGCTATGATGAAACTCTTTACCAAGGCGGTATGGTCATCCTGTCCATTGCCTCTGCTATCGTCATTGCTGTCTTGGCTCATCCGGCATCATGGCTGGCAAAAATAATAGGATGTAAGCCGCTGCTATGGATCGGTGTTCGATCGTACGGAATATATTTGTGGCATTATCCAATTATCATTCTTACGAGCCGCTACGGAAGCCCTGAAAGTAATAGCACCTTGCACACATTTTTACAAATTGCAGCCAGCGTTCTTATCGCTTCCTTGTCCTATAAATATATCGAACAACCGATTCGACATGGGGCCCTAAAGGCGGCCTGGAAAAAAATCCGTCATCCCCATTGGCGTCCAGGTCGACTCTCTTTGAAAAACTGGATCGTTACATGCAGTACGCTGATCGTGATCGGAGTCTTTACTGCAGGCATGATGAATAGCGTCTCAGGTGCAACCACACCCCAAATATCTGAAGAAGCTTACGTGGACGTACTTATTCCCCCTGGTGCACCAGCTGTAGAACCTGAGGAGGATAAAAGCATCCAAGCTCCTTCCGATTCTCAGAATGGAACTGCCGAAAAGAAACCAGAGGCAAATCAAAAACCTGAAGAAAGCACTGCTAACGTACCACCAAACAATAAAACACCTGAAGATCCGCCAGCTAAAAAAACGGATGACGGTGAGAATAAAGCCCAAACTTCCGGCAAACCGGGTACATCAGAAGGAAAGAAACCGGCTGAAAAACCGAAAAAACCCGAGACTCCAGAAAATAAACCATCAAGCGGCACGACCAAGAAGCCTAATAGCTCTGAGAAAGCAGATGGTCAGCATACCCAAAAACCTCAAGACGGATCAGCCATTACGGCAATAGGCGACTCAGTTATGGTTGGGGTTACTCCATATTTGGAAAAACAGCTGCCCGGCATTATGATTGACGCCAAGATCGGTCGACAAATGCGTGATGCCGATGAGCTTATTTCGGGACTCAAAGCCAAAGGACGGCTTGACGGCGTTGTCATTATAGGGCTGGGGACAAACGGGGCTTTTGCCAAAAAAGATCTAGAATCTCTGCTTAGTTCGCTGAGTACGGCTAAACAGGTTCTCCTTGTTAACACCAAAGTTCCAAGAGATTGGGAGCATAACGTAAACACCATGCTGGCTGAAACCAGCCAGAAATTCCCGAATACGACGCTTGTCGATTGGTACACAGCAAGTAAAGATCATCCGGAATATTTCAGATCCGACGGTGTACATCTGGAGCCTGAAGGAGCGGCTGCCTACACATCTCTCATTGTAAACTCGATCAAATAGATACTTTTTCCGGAAACGACCGGAATCGATATCAGAAAGCATAAACCGGTTCTATATTTGGTAAAATGACAATCGCACTTATTTCGAATTAAATCGAAAAACATGCACTTTATCCAAAAAAAGGCTTATTTTCTTCGTTAAAGGAGGGAATAAGCCTTAGATTTTACTTTTTTTTAAAGAAATTATTGAAAATGTACGGGAATCCCCGGTCAAGATGTGGTCAAATTTTATTTTATCTTTTATGATGATATAGATGAGTAGTTCATTTTCTGTTAAACAACCATTTGAGGAGTGAGATTTTTGAACAAGATAGGTAGAAATGATGCCTGTCACTGCGGCAGCGGCAAAAAATACAAAAGATGCTGTCTTGAAAAAGACCGTGAGGCAGAGAGACAACCCCATCATATCGAGCCTTCCCCAGAAGAGAAACAAGCTATGCTGAATCCGCCGACGAATATGGCTGAGTTTATGGCAGCGCTAAGGGAAATGAAATGGGATAACGATTCTTATCGGGAGCTGGCGGAAGAACTGTTCCCGCAGTTATACAATGACTATGAGTACAACGATCATGATAAAATGCTTGTTCTTTATAACATGCTCATTATTTGGAACGGCTTCTGTCTGAAAGAGTCTCCGCGCTTCCGCAAATCAGGAGGATTTAAAGCGGCTTTGGACCAGCTTTTCACACGAGCGCTTGATATTTCAGTTACTCAAGCCGATCTTTCTGCCAAGCATGATGTAGCAACGACCACCATATCTAAATCGTTTGGTCAGCTGAATCAATTTATGGAGCAGATGGCCGCGGCCTGATATGAATCCTATACACACCAGCAAAAGGCGGTGCCTTTCTTTATGAAATATATTGTATCCATGAAGTGGCTCCTCGCCCGAATGTTTGAGCCGGATCTGGTCATTGTGGACTGCCGCTTTACACTAGGGCAGCCTGAAGCAGGCAGGCTCGCCTACGAGGAGGAACATATTCCGAGAGCCGTCTACTTGGACCTGGATCAAGACCTCTCCTCCCCCCTTTCCTTGCATGGCGGACGTCATCCCCTGCCGGATATGAGGGAATTTGCGAGCAAGCTGGGCCAAGCGGGCATCGATAAGGACAAGCGGGTTGTCATATACGATGATCAAGGCGGCATGATCGCCAGCCGGCTCTGGTGGATGTTAAAATACACGGGTCATAAACATGTTTATATTATGGATCAAGGCTTCTCAGCATGGAAGAACGCAAATTATCCCGTGACCGCTGAAACACCAGTCGTCATTCCGGGACATTATGAACCGGACGTTCAGCACCATATGCTGGTTGATGTCAAGGACGTCAAACAAGCGTTACATAGCGAATCGGCATATCTTATCGATTCTCGGGAGCAACCCCGTTACGAAGGCATTGAGGAGCCTATCGATCCGGTTGCCGGTCACATCCCTGGAGCCGTCAATTACTTCTGGAAAGACAATTTGGATGAGCAAGGACGCTGGATCAGCCTAGAGGAGATTCGGCACCGCTTCCGCGATGTCCCAAAAGACAAGGATATCATCGTATACTGTGGATCCGGCGTCTCTGCTTGCCCGAACGTGCTAGCCCTAGAAGAAGCAGGATACAGGAATGTAAAGCTGTATGGGGGCAGCTGGAGTGATTGGATTTCTTATAGCGAGAATCCGGTAGCAACAGGAAGTGAATAACTTGCAAGAACCCGCGCTTGGCGCGGGTTCTTTTTTATGGAAATCTGGAGAAATACTTTTTTTTGAAGAGCAGTTTTGTTGTTTCATGATTCAGTCATGGTGGGTATGAGTCTAACGAACTGATAATTTACAATATATTGAATTTAATCCGGAGTACAATTAATATATATACGATCTGAAAACCAGTATTAACTGTATCTATGATTATCCAAGGAGTGATTATTATCAAAACCAGATTTGGCTGGTATATGATACTGTCTGGGCTTGTTGTAATCATCCTGATACTTTGGGGATATCAACAGACGAAATATAACAACGGTAGTAACAACGAAGCCGTCTACAACAGCGAAGAGCAAGCAATCATCGTTAGGGCTAAGCCCATTGCAATCAAATATTTAAAAGATACATATGAATTGGATGTTGAACTAACAGGTGAACAGCTGCTCCCTACATATGTAGCTTCCCAAGTTATATTTAAAGGGAATGTAATCGGGAGAGTATAACTTTTGACTCAGGATATCATATCTAAGTACCGTTTAAGTACCATGTCGCACCATACTAACGAACTAAACATTTACAAATATTGAAAATCAAACCGAATACAATTAATATATATACGATCTGAAGACCAAGTCACCATTCCCATTTACATAATGTTAGTCACAATCAAAGGAGTTGATTATTATTAAAGCCAGATTCGGCTTTTATATGGTACTGCTTGGATTTGTTGTAATCATCTTAATGCTTGGAGGATGCCAACGGATGGAAAAAAATAACGGAGATACTAACGAGGAAGTTGTCTACAACAAAGAGGAGCAAGCAATCATCGACAAGGCTAAACCCATTGCAATCAAGTATTTAAAAGATACATATGAATTGGATGTTGAAATAACAGGTGAAAGCCTCCTCCCTACATATGTAGCTTCCGAAGTCATATTTGAAGGAAATGTTATCGGCGATGAAAAGCAATATTTTAGCATTTCTGTGAATTACAAAACAAATGAAAAAGCTGATATGGTAATGAGCCCAGAATTAGCTGCTGCAATTAGAGCTAAGGGGTTTGATCCTTCTATCAAGAAAAAATAAATTAGTGGAGGTATTGTAGTTGGGGAAACATTCCAAGGTAAATGATGAGACCTATAAAACTATGTCAGCACTTGCCTATCGGAACCTTACAGAAAAATCAGAACTCGAGGGACTTTCTGATGATTGGAAAGTCTTAGAGAACACTAGAAGCGATAGTTCAACTGGTTTCGATGCTATAACTTTCGTAAATGAAAAAACGAATCAAGCTGTCATTGCATTTCGAGGAACAGAAGACATAAAAAAAGCAGGATTTGAAAGAGCCGCCCCCGATTTGTTCAATGATGTTGGAATCGGATTAAACGAACTGAGCAGAAAGAACGAAATCCCGCGTCCTTGGGATAGTCAAATAACCAAATTTGAAGATTTTGTTGGTATAACGAAACTTAACAACTGGATGGGTGATGTATCGAAAGGAATGAACAAAATGTTCCCGCTTTCTGGACCAAAGCAACTATACCAAGCCGAAGACTACGCTAAAGAGATGCAGCAAAAGTACAAACATCTCGACTTCTCTTTGACAGGCCATTCCCTGGGTGGTGCTAATGCACAATATGCTGCTGCTTATACAGGGATGACCGCCGTTACCTTTAGTGCTCCCTCAGTTGTAGGTAGTTTAACACCAGAGATGAGAAGAAAAGCTGAAGAAGGCGGATTCGATTATCAGATTATCAATTTCGCCCATCCGAAAGACATCGTCGGTAGTGGTACATACGGCGGTTATGATGGTCATGTAGGATCAACGTACTATATAGACTCTAACTATAAAGATGCTAACCCGGATGACACTAGTCTAAAGGGTCTCGATGGTATCAAGAATAAAATTAGTGATTCTTTTGGCGGTCCTAACTACCACTCTATGGACCACTACAAGTTTAAAGACGGCTATATCTCCAACCCTTTATTCGATGGAGCTACGGGTGAGCCTGTAGATTCACCACGGGTCCCTTCTTCCACAGATTTCTTAGACGAAGTGAAAAATCGAATTGCCGATGCAATTACCGGTGCAGTGAGTTCATTATCTGCATTGGCCGGGGCTTTATCTAATGCAACTGGCTCCGCCGCTGCTGATACCATACAGGTAACTCCGAGTGAGCTTCGAAGTGTTGCGAAACGATGGAAATTAAATGCTCAGTATAGTGACGCTGAAATTGAAGGAATTCGGCAACGGCTCTCCATGTACATGCATTCCAGCCGTAGTCGGCGGCTTCAGCCTATTATCCAGCAGCTCGAGACCTCCATCGTCTCCATGAGTCAAGCACGTCTACAGCAAACCAACGAGATTTTATACTTTATCAATCATAAGGCTGATTTGTTCGAACAAGCCGATAACAGCAGCTAACACAGATAACACGCGCTTGTGGAGGATTAAGATATGAACGGTGAAATACTAGTTGAACTCGATGATTTACTTGGGGCAGAGAGAGAATTAACCGATCTGCTGACACGCCTTCGTGCTGATGAACAAGAAGCTAGAAGTCTGTACGCCCGTCTGCAGAATTGGAAAGGTCATTCCGCCAATGTTCTTAAGAACCAAATCGAAACCTTTTTTGAGGACATGTCTCGGCGAATCATAGAAATCGAGCAACAGAAGCTCGAGCTGGTCCGTTACGTTCAGCTTATGAGGCAAGTAGACAGTATGCCTTAATGAAATTACACTCGAGGCCAAAATGCTGAGTCCGACTTTACGGCTCATCATGAATCAAGCAGCCCCCTTAAATAAGCTTGCTCAAAAAAACGATTAAAGGGAGGATTAGCCCCCCTTAAATCGTCTTCAAAGCTATCGCTATCCTTCGGAACAAATTCCAGAATATCTCCTGGCTGACAATTCAAAATTTCGCATATCGCTTCCAAGGTTGAGAACCGGATCGCCTTCACTTTACCCGTCTTCAGATTGGACAGATTGACGTTCGAGATCCCGACCTTGTCCGTCAGGTCATTCAATTTCATTTTTTTGTCGGCTAGGACCCGGTCCAGGCGTATAATAATCGGCACTATCATCAGTCCCCATTCTCATAAAGTTGAATCATGCTCTTCCTGCAGAAGAGCACCGTACTTGAAAATCTCTGAGACGAACAGAACTAGTATGCCGATAATAATTCCGATTAAAGAGATTCCCCCCAGATTAATTGAGAAGAAGCCAGTGACGAGCAGGCAGATCAGAATATTAAGAACAAGCTTCGCCAGCAAAGAATAAAGAATAACGACGATTCCCAGCCTTCTCAGACGAACGGCCTTTGCCAGAAAGATGGGAGCCTGCGGTATCGACAAAGATAAGCGTGTTGTCATTTACGACGACCAGGGCGGAATGGTAGCGAGCCGGCTTTGGTGGATGCTAACCTATACAGGACATGATCAGGTTTATGTCATGGACGAAGGGTTTACGGCATGGAGCAAAGCCGGGTATCCGGTTACCGATGAGACACCGATTGTCATTCCGGCTACATACGAGGCTAAACCTCGACCAGACATGCTTGTTGGTGTCGAGGATGTGAGAGATGCATCCAAAGATAAATCAGCGATCATCATCGATTCCAGGGAATCACGCCGTTATGCCGAGCTGAGGAGCCGATTGATCCCGTAGCTGGTCACATTCCAGGTGCGGCGAACTTCTTCTGGAAGGACCTGCTGGATGATGCTGGCGGCTGGAAGAGTACTGAGGAGATTGAACAGCACTTCTCCACTCTGTCCAAGGACAAGGATATCATCGTATACTGTGGATCCGGCGTCTCTGCTTGCCCGAACGTGCTAGCCCTGGAAGAAGCAGGATACAGGAATGTAAAGCTGTATGGGGGCAGCTGGAGTGATTGGATTTCGTACAAAGAGAACCGGATCGCTACCGGAGATGAAAAAAGCCTAGAGAATATTTAATAGTATGTAGTATATAAATACATCGTCACTGAGGTACTTGCCTTGGGCGATGTATTTTTTTGCCCTGATGTCAACACGGAGTCAATGCTCAGATGCTGAAAAAATAATATTCATTATATTGTGAAATTGTTCACAACAATAAACGGATAATCATGGAATAATAAAATAATGGAAAATATTATATAGAGAAAGAGTGGGAGAGTAAGATTGAAAAAAAGTTTATTGGTTATGGTGAGTATGTTTCTAGTCGTGATGTTGTTAGCGGGATGCACAAGCAAACCAGAAGCAGATGCTGCGGAGTCAGCCAAGATCTTCTATGATCTGTATATCAAGGGAGATATAGCTGGTGCCACCAAGCTTGGAATGAACGAAGATGAGGCAAGCACGCTGCTTGAAACGACAAAGGAAACGCTCATCACATTATTTAAAGGCTATATGGAAACAACTGGTTTGGTAATCTCGGATGAACAGGTTACTCAAATCGTTGAAGCTCGTATAGAAGGGATTAAAAAATTAAGTGCTACTGCTGAAATTGTTTCTGAGGATAAGGAGTCCGCTGAGGTTAAGCTGAGCACTACTTACTTTGATGAACTGAGTATGCAGGAAAAAGTGGTTGAAGATGTTATTGCCGAACTCGAAAATTCAGGTATAACGAATGAACAAGAAATGTTGGATAAAATGGCTGAATTGTTCGTCAATAAATTAATTGAAGCGTATAAAAATCTTGAGCCTTCTAAAGATCAGAAGTCTGAAACGATTCAATTTATACTCGAGGACAATGTTTGGATCGCAGAAAATATGGCTAAATTCGGCACGACAGTGGGACAGCTAACAAGCGGTCAATAAGATACATAGGGGATGCTCTGATGAGCATCCCTTTTTTATTGAGCCAAAAAGTATTCGCATATGAGCAAGAATCTCGGCAATTCAATCGCAGGTGGATTCTTCAATTGAAAGCGATTGGATGAGCTTTGACGACAATCAGATGGCATTATACGATTCAAATCTCTGTTAAGGAGATGATATCTGCCCTACCCAGTCAATCGCATATGTTGCTGGCGAATATGCAACAACACCTACCGTATATGTCCCGGTTGTTAAAGGTTTGAAGCTTATCATTTCCTGTGGAAGCAGCCCTGTGCTGCTGCGGAGTGCTTGATCCATATTCAATTCGCCATTCTGCATAGGATCAACACCAGGAGCCCAAATGAATAAATCTAAATCAGCACCATTTTCATTGTCAATTACAAGTGTATTCGCAAAGAAAGCCTCAGTATTCGTTACATTGACTTCATATAAATCAACGGCTCCTGCAGCAATACTGCTTTGCATCCGAAGATGTTGACGATCGTTATTAAACGATCCGGCGGAAGATCCTGCTGCAGCTTTGATCGTCTCATGGCCGAGAACCAGTCCGTTCCCATAAGCTTTGTCGCTTCCACTCATTCCATAGTCTTCCGTTTTAAAATCATAATTAGTATTACCATTGCTGGCTTCCAGCATAAGTGCAGCTAATCCTGCTACCATAGGGGCTGCCATGGATGTACCTGTATAACTAATATACTGATTTGTGGAATTTGCTTTAGCAGCACGAATATTAGTTCCCGGAGCAGCTAGCGACGGTCTTTCGTTCCCTACTCCCCTGTTTGAAGAGGGATTCAGATACCAGCCACCTTCATTAGGATCAGCCAGGTTTGCGACTGACAGCACCCCTGAACATTTTCCCAAACGATTTAATGAATTATATTTTGCCCCACCCGAAGTATTTCCTGCAGCTACTACAGTAAGCATTCCTTTACTTGCTGCACTGCTCACTCTACTGCAAAATTGTGGATCTGCTGCTCCTGAGCTGCCTAAACTCAAGTTTATAATATCTATACCTAAATTCGTTTTATTTTGTATAGCCCAATCCATAGCCTCCAGTATATTTTGGAAAGAACAAGATGTGTTCGTTGCGCAAACCTTTATACCGACAATCGCAGCTCCTGGTGCAACTCCAGTTTCACCAGTTCCTGCACCGGCCGCTATACTGGCCACATGTGTACCATGTCCTAAGTTATCGTAAGCTGTAGTGGATGACGGATTAACAAAATCCTTCCATCCTATAACTTTACCTCCTCTTAAATCAACATGGTTGCTGTCAACTCCTGTATCAATAATTGCTATAACCGAATCATTTTTTGAATAACCGGAACTGCCATCACGGTTGCCGGTGACACCATAATCACTTCTGGCTTTTTTTATTCCAGTCATCTCAGTAGCACCATTTAGATATGTTTCAAACTGATCCTGGTTCTCACTTGGCATACCGTATACGGAAACAACATCATTAGTCGTAGAAATGGTCGAGACGTCCTCCAGTTGTGCTAATCGTTCAATCTCTGGAGCTGATAGGTTAGCAAAAAAACCATAGACTCCAAACCCGTTGATGTCTGTTATTTTTTCATTCAGTAGCTCTGCATTTTTTTGAATAAATTCATTCTTACTAAGTTTACTATCATGCTTTAGCATGACACTAACTTCCATTCGATCCTGGCTGTTTAAACTTTTATCATTGAGATTCGCTTTTAACGGATCTAGAATCTTGGACTGCCTTTTAAAATTCTGAACTTGAAAGTCGTTAGAATCAAAATCCTCTAAATGAAAAGAGAAGCTATTTTGAGTACTTTCTTCCGTATGAGCAGGCATGTTCAACTTAAATTCGGAGCTCTGTATCGATTTATTAAATTGTGTAGCTTCTGCCGATGCATAAATCGCCGTAGAAAAAACCATCAACAAGGCCATAACCAACGGTAGCAACATTTTACTCTTTTTCATTAAAAATCCTCCCTTTTCGAATGTTTTAAGTTTTCAAGATTTTGAAAACTTATTGTTCTTAAGTCTACTACAATTTTCCCTTCTAAAAACTTACAAGATTTTTAGTTTTCAAAATTAGCTAAATATCTTTAATAAATCCTATAAATGCCATATAATAACAAAAAACATTTTTAAATTAAGGAGGTAACATAACAATGGATATCTTGTTGCTTAAACCTATTTTTTTAGATAACAACTGCTTCATAGATATAAATAAATCAATTTTTATGAAAAATGATCTCCCCTGTTCACTTTCAAGAATCGAACTTCGTCTTCTAATCCGTCTGACCTACAACCTTAATGAACCCGTTTCCTTTCATTCCTTATACACATATGTTTGGTTACCTGCAGAAGAAAACATTGATTTGCAATTATTGTATGTTTATATACACCGCGTGCGTACAAGAGTCGAGGATAACCCCCGCAAGCCGAAATATATTAAATCGGTAAGAGGTATAGGATATAAACTCTGTACCTACGATATATGAACATCTCATCCACTTTCACAAATTGCAAACGTTTACAATTGAATGGAAAATAGCCCTGGTCTGAGGAAATACAGAACCAAGGCTATACAAACTATTTTATTTTTCGCATTGTCTACTAACGGGGAGAGTTCACTTTGGGGTATTCCTTCACTATCTATCTTACTCCTCATAAAACACTTTCGTGTGAAGCACCTCCAGAGCACGCTCGATCTCCTTTAACTCTTCATCAGAAGCATCTTTGATCCGTGTCCGGAACTGGTTTTCAATCTGGCCAAAGGCACGATCCATCATTGCTTGTCCTGCTTCGGAGAGCCGAATCAATTGCTTGCGCCGATCTTCCGTAACCTCAAATTTTTCACATAACTGCTTCTCCGCCAGCTTCTTAAGCTCACGGCTCGTATTCGGCATAGAAATATGTTTGCAGTCGCTAATCTGGCTTAAGGTTACAGGCTGGCTGACCGCGATATATTCCAAGATGCTGTATTGGACGGGCGTAATGTCCTCTGGCTTAACATCTTTGGTTAATTCGTGCGTCACTTCATGCACGGCTGTTGTAAAGGCCACAAACTTATGAAATAGATTTTTCTTGTCCATCACGATCACCTCATACAGAAACGATAACAAATTGTTTATCAATATACAATTATCATTTGACAACTAGGATCGAGGGCGTGCTACCATTTCGTTATCATTTGATAATTAATGGGGTGAACTTATGAACGTATTAGCTATTTTTACACATCCAAATCACCGAAGCCTAAGCTATGCTTTTTTACAACAAGTCATCCAGGGAAGCTATGAGAACGAGCACATTACAAAGATTCATGTACTTGACCTCTATGAAGAGAATTTTGACCCGGTTCTAGTATTTAACGATCAAAAACGTAGAAGGGATATGCATACTGATCCAAATTTCGAGCGCTTTCGGGAACAAATACGATGGGCGGATAAGCTCGTCTTTGTGTATCCGATCTGGTGGGGGCGGCCTCCTGCGATGCTGCTAGGGTATGTCGATCAGCTCTTTGCCTCGAACTTTGCCTATCAGGATCATGGCGGGCTTTTGCCAGAAGGGTTATTGAAAGGTAAAACTGCTGTATGTATTTCTGTGATGAAAGGACCTACACTATATCCGTTGTATTGGCTGAACAATGCACATAAAATCCTAATGAAAAAAGCACTGCTTCAATACGTAGGGATTCGGAAGGTGAAATTTTTCGAATTTGGGAACATGGAAAGTCCGAAAGGCCAGCATGAAAAAAAATTAAAACGGGTGTACCGATATTTTAAATCGATCGCTCAATAATTGGCCCCTTAGACAGCTGAAGTGCTTGATAATCTATGAGGAAATCTGATGGATACGGTATAAGTGCACAATTTTGTAATACAAACCCAAACCAATATTATAATATCTTCTATTATTGACATTTTAAGTATCTATAGTAATATTAAAGTTGAAAGATCGTTGATATGCAAGGGGGTGATAGAATTGGTCATTACCTAATGACACCATCTTATGCATACATAGATGATAACAGCTAGATAGATGGAAGGTCATTCCTGAATCTTGCGCTGAACTGTTCGCTGCTGTTTTAAAAGTTCAAAATGAAAGAGGAGGCTATAATATGATTTTAAGCATGAAGAACATGAAGAAATCACTTATTGTTTCCGTCTTACTTTGTCTGGTAACGGTATTGGGTGCTCCTGCGAGTGTATCAGCTAAAGAAAGCAATCAACCTATTAAACTATCTTATGGTCAGAATTATGAAAATAAAGAGACTGGTGAATATTTTAGATGGATTGATCCTGCAGAAAAAGGAATGACGACAGCCGGAACGGTAGCAAAAGATTTTGAGTTTAAGATTCGGTATACCGTTGAATCATCTAGCTTTACAATAGATAGTTCTTCAGTTAGTGTGGATGCTACCGCCTGGGTTGAAAATTCAGTTGGAGATCGACAGAGTGGGTACTCTGGACACAAATATACAGTTAAGCTAAATCGATTATTGTCATCGAAAAGCTTACAGTTTGATATTGGCGGAACAGAGTCCGGAACCATTTCAGGCCTAAAAAGTGGTGGAAGCTACACTGTAGAAGTAATTAATAATGATTATCTATCAAGTGGTATATATTTGGTCGGCTATGGATCAATAACAAACAATTAACTTATTATTAAACAAAAAATGGTATTATGGAGGGCAGGTTCGGTTTCTTGTCTTCCATAATACTTTTGCTTTTTTTATAAGTCTATTACAGGAGCAGCCAGTTAAAGAATATATTTCGCGCTTCAGTGCATCGATTGGGCGGGGAGTGAGGACTATGAGGCGGATTAGAACATTCCTTGAGATGTTATTTAGACAGTTTGTGCATGATATAAAAATTAATATTGTCATTCTTTGTACGCTAACTTTTACTTTTACTTTTTTATTTTTAATCTCGGCAGCCATGATGGCCAAGCTTTCAGAATATCAAGACCTGAATGAAGCAGCAAGAACATATGAAATCAGGTTTTCAGGTGCTCATTCCGTGCAATCCTTTCACTCTATTTTGAACGAATTCAAACAAAAAAAAATAGAAAAAATAACATTTATGTATGTAACCGTTACTGATAGTGCCTTACATCGCTTGAATCCCCGTTTCGACGATAAGGACGCTTACTTGAACCCGCGCAATACGGCTAAATCTATGATTTCTGGCAGAGCTTTTAGCGAAAGCGAATTGGAACATGGTTCAAATGTCATCATATTAAGTAAAACCGATCATGTAAATCATTATGAAAATTATAAGGTAGGAGATACGATTCCAATTGCCGATCTTGACTTTACACTAATTGGCATCAGTAAGGATGATCGTGAAAAAGTAGGTTCTCTCATCCCTTACAGCACCATACTAAAATATAAAGAAAAGTTCCGTGTTAACGAGGCTTATATCACTTTAGAAGAAAAAGCAAGCAAAAAAGAAATACGACAAATTGTTAAATCCGCTAAAAGCAAATTAGATTACGATACCGAATATCGTATTACAACATCGTCCTCCTGGAAGCTGAAAAGCATGTTGAAACATATTTCAGGAAGCGTTATTGCTGCATTGATCGTTAGCGTTCTCTGTATCTTTAATCTAATGCATCTGGTTAAAATCATCCTTTTGCGTAATAAGACTGTTATGAACATATACAGAAATCTTGGTTATGAACATAAATATATTGTTCTTAATTTTGCGGCTATATTGTTCCTGTTAACATGCAGCTCCATTGTTGCTGGAAGCTATTTATCTCATTTCATAGGCCCAGTTATTCAAGAAATAACGCCTATACATTGAAGAGGAGAAAATGAGCAAAATAATTGATTTTATCAAGACTTACATTCGCATTAGTAAAAAAAAATATCTATATCATTCGATTCAATTTCTAATTATCGGCCTCATTTTCCATCTTGTGTTTTATAACCTTTGGGAAATGAAGTATATGAAGCAAACATTGGAAAGCGCCGAAGCCAGTAATTTATATGTAGCTGATTTTAGCCTAGACGATCCTGCTAATTTGGATATGAAATTAGAAAAGATGCAAAAAGAATTGCCCTCTGGTGTAAACATCATCGCCCCTGTAAAGAAATCAGCGTTTACGGATCAAAGGCATGATAACACACAAGTGACTGTCCATTTTCTATCACAGAATGAAATCGAGCAGTATAACTATTCCGTGTCAAACGGCGACTATTTCGGAAATGAGCCCTATCGGGAACACATTTATCCAGCTATCATTCCAGAACAACTAAGCAATAAATATAAAATCGGCGAAATTTATGATATTACAATAAATAAAAGTTTTAAGCCGCTGCAGTCCATTCAAGTGAAAATTATAGGCAGCCGGAAGGATAACTATATATTAGAGCTTTTCAATTCTCCTAATATATATAAAAGGGATTCAACTCTATTAATCTATGATGTAACGGGGGAGCTGTCCCGCTCTTTCTACGAAGCTGACGACAACCGGGTTCCGATCGTCATTAAAAATGACACTTCATACTCAGAAAGCTCATTTATTTCATTACTAGAAGATGATGGACTTGACAATATAAGCAATCTTGAAACAGAGATTCTTAGAAAAAATGGATTAACGTATAACGATATTTATTTATATATAACGCTATTAATCGTTTTTATTCCGCTTATTATCGTTTCGCTCGCAAGTTTCCTTTATTTAGAGTTTCAAAACAAGAAAAGAGAACTATACATTTACAGAACCTGCGGTATCGATCCCTACTTCTACTCTCTATCCATGTTTATTTTAAATGTAACTTTCTTTGCGTTTCCGATTCTATTGCAAGAACTCCTTTGGTTCTTAATATGTCTGATGGTAGATATAAAATTTATTTGGCCACACAGCCTCGCTTTAATAGGTATTTCCATTTTCACGGTGGTGCTCATTACTGTGTTTCAGTCCTATTTTATAAGCAAAGTAAAATATGATGAGAAGTTTCTGGATTAGGAGATTACAGATGATGAATCGTAAGCATGATGATATTGTTGTATTGGACAACCTGACAAAAAGCTATAGTGCGCATGAGCTAGCTCTTCATGATGTAACTCTTTCGATACAGACGGGTGAAATGGTTGCTATTACGGGGCCGTCCGGGTCGGGAAAATCTACTTTACTGAACATTATCGGGGGAAATATAAAGAATTACGCTGGGTTGTATCGGTTTCTGGGAAAAGATTTTCAATCATTTAATAAGAAAGAAATAGCGAGAATAAAAAACAAGCATATCGGTTATGTGATGCAAAATTTCGGACTAATTGAGGATATGTCGGTCTATCATAATCTGAAATTGCCGTTGTTGTTCAATCAAGATATACGCATCGATCAGATTGGAAAATTAGTCGCTGCAACATTGGATAAAGTAAATATGCCTAATTATGCGCATAAAAAAGTAAGACAATTATCCGGAGGCGAAAAACAGAGAGTTGCCATTGCGAGAGCGATCATCAATAATCCAGATCTGGTTATTGCGGATGAACCAACAGGGGCCTTGGATTCGAAAACGACTCTAACGATTATGGAGCTGTTCAAGAAATTAAACACAGAGAATGAAGTTACTTTCCTCATCGCAACTCATAATCGAGAAGTAGCGGATAGGTGTGACCGAATCATCGTCTTAAAAGATGGAACCATCATAGAAGAAGCCGAATGATTCCACTAAAACTGCAAAAATGCACAGCAATCAACGAATGTTTCCGCTTGGCTGCTGTGCATTTTGTTTGATGATGAGACTGAAAGCTTATTATTTATGCTCAACAAACACATATTTCATGCGATATTATTTTTCTGACATTTTTTACCTTAAATTATGATTTTGCTTCCGTTTTTACGTCATTCAGCATGTCATCATGAAAACCAAACAACCAGGTCAATACAAAAGCGATAGCCATTGCCGTCAGATTGCACAGAATGTATAGTGGAAGCTGACTGTTCAGGTACAGCAGCGTGCCCGGTATTACCGTAATTGCCATGCCAGTTGCCTTCAGCTGAAAGATCGATGCCATGAAGCCTCCAATACCGCCGCCGATCAGGCCCATGATAAAGGGCTTCACATAACGCAGATTCACTCCGAATATTGCCGGCTCCGATATTCCGAGAAATGCGGAGAACGAGGACGGAAGAGATAGTGCCTTCAGCTTCTTGTTTTTCGTCTTCATGCCAACAGCCAGACAGGCTGCACCTTGAGCAGCCATCGCACTGGTGACAATGGCATTAAACGGATTGCTTCCCGTCTGCTCCAGCAGCTGGATTTCGAGGAAATTAAAAATATGATGAACGCCCGTAACTACGATAATCTGATTAAAGAAGCCAATGAGCAGCCCGGCAATGCCGAACGGTAGATCAAGCAGAAAAAGAGTCGCATTCAGTACGATCTCTTCAAAGGAATGAAAAATCGGACCGATCACGAACAAGCCGAGAATAATCATAACGAGAAGGGTCATAAACGGTGTAACAATCAGGTCAATCGCTTCAGGAATCCGCTTTCTCAGAAAACGCTCAAACTTCGCTCCGAGCAGTCCTATGAAGAACGCCGGCAAGACCGAGCCCTGATATCCCACAACCGGGATAAATCCAAACATGACAAGTGCTTCCTCCGTCCCGTTGGCCACGCTGTAAGCATTCGGCAGCGCCGGATTGACGAGCATCAGCCCCAGTACGATGCCAAGCACTGGGCTGCCGCCAAAGACTCTAAAGGCAGACCAGGCAACCAGGGCTGGCAAAAACGCAAATGCCGTATCTGTCAGCACCTGTGTAAACATCAGGAAATTGGCCGAAATATCACCCGGCGTCAAGCCAAACCAGGCAAGCACCGTTTCCTGAGTCAGCAAGCCGCGAAGCCCCATGAACAGCCCCGTAGCAACCAATACCGGAATGATGGGAACGAATACGTCACCAAATGTGCGAATCGCCCGTTGAAACATATTGCCTGATTTTTTCGCTTCGGCTTTCATCTCTTCCTTGCTAGTGCTTTCCAGGCCGAGATTTTCCACGGCTTCGAAGATTTGGTTGACGGTACCTGTACCAAATATAATCTGGTATTGACCAGAGTTGAAAAACGCACCTTTTACCTTGTCGATGTTTTCCACTTTTTTCTGGTCGATCTTCTCTTCATCGTGTACCATAATGCGCAGCCGTGTTGCACAGTGGGCAAAGGAGGCTATATTCCCTGCCACCGATAGCTTCTACGATCTGCTTAGCGATGCTCTGGTTATCTGCTGCCATACTCATTCATTCCCTTCCATATCATTTACGGCCCTTGCCAAATCCCATTTGACAACCTTCAGGCCAGCACTGCCGTTATTTACAAAAAATCGGATTCCCTGACTGTCAGGATGAGGGAAAATGCGGCTTGTAAACACTTCTTCGCCGTCGTTGACAAATAATTCAACCGAGGAGATGTCTACAAACAGATGCAATTTGATATGTCTTGACACCAGTCTGCAAGACCGGGTTGGCCCATATCGGCTGTCGATCTTTTCCCCTGAAAATGAACGATCCAGCGTCAGCCTTTGCCTGTCAATATCATAACGAATGACGGTTCGCTCCATTTCACCGGTCCGTATTTCAAGTCCGACGCCTTCGGCATTCACCGGATTGAACTCGCAGATCATCTCGAAAGCCTGCCCTCTCAGGCCTTCATATGCCTTCATTTCACTAGTTAAAGTATCCTGTACTTCACGTCGCGTCCCTCTAAGCTTCTGCAATTCCACTACCGGCTGCTGCACCAGCTTGCCACTACGAAGCTCCAGCGTTCTCGGCAGAGTCAGACAGTGCGCCCAGCCATGCGAATCTGTCGGATAACCGATCTCCGGCTGTCCCATCCAGGCAACCAGTATCCGGCGTCCCTGATCATCTTCCATTGTCTGCGGTGCGTAAAAATCAAAACCTCTGTCAAGCTCATGAAACACCCCATGGTCAAAATCCAGCGTATCCCGGTCCAGCGGCTTACCGACAATATAACCGGATTGATAAATATTGCGAAAACGATCCCCTTGAGGCTGTAAACCCTGGGGACAAAAGAGAAGCACACCTTGGCCGTCCAGTTCAAAATAATCAGGACACTCCCACATAAAACCAAAATTATCCAGTAATGTCTTCATTTCGCCAGCATACCGCCACGTTGATAAATTCGGAGACTCGTAAATTACAGCGGTTCCGGTCAGGTCTTCCCTCTGGGCACCGATAATACAACGGTACATATCTTCGTCCCTCCATACCTTCGGGTCCCGAAAATGCGCTGTATATCCTGCCGGTACATAACCAATGAGCGGTTCCTTCAATTTGACCACTGTTCCGTGGGAATCCATCACAGCCATGCACTGAAACGGTTGTCTGTTCCAGTCGTCATCCCGGGTATTGCCCGTATACATCAGATGAAGCTTCCCATCCTTCACGATTCCGCTTCCCGAGTAGGCCCCAAGCGTGTCATACGGCTCCTCCGGTTCAATCGCAATGCCGACATTGCGCCAAAAGACCAGATCCTTTGAAGCCGTGTGGTACCAATACTTGAGTCCATGATAGGTATCAAGCGGAAACCATTGATAAAAGAGGTGGTACTCTCCTGCAAAATAAGCAAAACCATTAGGGTCATTCAAAAGACCGGTAATAGGCTGGATGTGATAGGTCTGTCTCCAGGGACTTTCCTTCACCTTCTTCTTCAAAGCGGCCATTTCTTCGGGAGAAGCCTGTTCCAGGCGGCGGTATTTCTGATCTCTGTTCATATCCCTTCTCCTTCCGATTCATTCACGTGAATACATATGAAATTCTGAATTCATTGGAACCGGTTCCAACGCGGTGTAAAAATAATGAACGCAGTTCCAAAGACTTTTTCATCGCTTTGGAACCGGTTCCGTCGATGTCAGTATAATGGATGCCTCTCCATTTTGTCAACGCTTTCTCGCTCTATAAATTCATAACTCAAGGTTGTAAGGGCATCGAGAGGCTCATCCTGAACAAGTTTGATGATATGGCGTGCTGCCAAACGCCCTGCTGACTCATAACCATATTTCACCGTAGTAAGCCCCGGATGAATCACTTCGGTCACATCATAGCCTCCGAAGCCTGTAACCGAGATATCTTCCGGAATTCTGATCCCTCGCATATGAGCCGCCTTCATCACTCCAAGAGCAATATTGTCCGTTGCACATACGATGGCAGATGGATGAGGATCACAGTTGTCGAGTATATCGGAAGCAGCCTTCACTGCCGCCGACATTTTAAATCCGCTCTCATAAAAGCCAGCCTTGGCCCCAGCTTGCTCCTTCAGGGCTGCCTGAAAGCCACGCTTGCGCTGAACTCCTACGGCTACATCCTTCTCGGTTACACCGAGGTATGCAATGTTTCGATGACCTTGGGCTAAAATGTAACGGCCCATATCATATCCGGCAGCGTAATCATTATAAATGATGCTATGGACATCCTGATGCTGCTGGCCGAGAAAAATAACCGGGATACCGATTTCCTTGACGGCCTTTAAATGAGCTTCAGTGATCTGAGTAGCGAACAGGACGATTCCCGATATTTTTTGCCTTGCCAGGTCGTACAGGGCCTCAATCTCGCGGGATAAATTTTGGCTTGTATTGATAATCAACAGCTGGTAGCCGCTGTCCCTGAGCTCTTCATCCATGCCGGTCACCGTTTGCGAAGCAGAGAAGGAATCAAGCCGGGGCACGATAGCACCGATCATACTCGTCTTCTTCGCTTTCAAGCTTTGCGCGAAGGAGTTCGGGATATATCCCGTTTCCTTAATCACGTGCTCAATTTTACGCCGGGTCGCATCGCTGAGAGAACCGCCATTTAAATATCGAGACACCGTACTTTTGGAAACCCCTGCTATTTTAGCGATATCTGCAATCGTTTTTTTCATTCTATCTCCGGCCCTCCCATTTCACAGCCTGTCCACTTTTAAAAATAGTCACGATCTGACTGTTCACTCCTTCTCTCTCCTCTTTCTCTCTTTCCCTAAATATAACATGCGGACAAGCTTTTCGGGAAACCGGATGAAACGTAAACAGATAATATAGGAAGCCATTTGAAGATAAGTAATGGATATGCTGATGCGGTCCGCTCGCGTTGGACGATAACTGATATCAGTCCATCCTATGAAAAAAGCACAGCAGCCAACGAACAAGATCTCGTTGACTGCTGTGCATTATGCCAGTTCTATCGTTACCATACAGAAACAACATCATCCGGAACAGAAAGGGAGGAAACCGAGTTCCATTGGCTGATTTCTATAATTTCATCCGGCGTTAATTTAGCAAAAAAACTATACCCTCCAAAGCCCTTTTCATTCGTTATTGAGTCTTGGTATGAAGAAAATTCAGTCTTGATAAACTGTTCTTTGCTGATATTTAAATCATGTCTAAGCATGATGCTTACCTCTATTTTATCTGTTCTTTTATTTTTCATGTATTGATCCATTTCTTTCTGTAGAGCTTGCAGTATTTTTGGAGAGTTATTCTCTTCCATTACCAAAGCTCCATGATAGGTTTTGAAGAAATCTAAAATGGTGTCGAATGGATCACCAGGAGTCCTGTTCTTATTCGACAGCTTAAATTCAAGTTTACGGAACAGATACCCTGCGGAGTCTCTTTGGTAGTAAACAGCACCTTTATTATCATAACCTTCCTCAGGCTCCGTCCTATAGCTTGCTGTTCTGGCGTCTTGCCCAGACTTGCCCGCCTGACTCCATTCTTTAAATGATAACAGATCAGCGGTAAAGCCTTGCTCGTCTGCCCACTTTGCCTGGTCCGGAAAATAGCTGCCTATATTGGTGATAGCGCACCCCTGGCACGATCCGGCAGTATCAGAATAATTCAACGTTTGCTCTTTATTATTGGGGTCGCTGAAAGTGACGCCAAAAGAACCATTCGCTCCAACGGTAGCCGATGCCTGCCATCCTGCCGGCGCCAGCAGCATATATCCGCCAGCCATGTCCGAACGGTAGACCATTACCGCTTGCAGCATGTCCTTCTTCTTCGGCGGTATTTTATAACTCATAACCGGAGGGCTCGAAGGCTGTGAATTCACTGCCCTAGTCCTCTCATCCAGGCTCAATTCAGCTTCTATCATTTGAAACGGGAGCTGAACCTTGCCACCATTTGTACCCGGAAAATCAATCGTCTTGACTGGTGATGTTACCGGTTTATCTTGATCTCCCGGCACAACCCGACCGTGAACGACGTTCTTCGTTTCAGCTTGTTGATCGGGACCTTGGGCAGCACTGTGAGAGACAAAAAAGAACATTCCGGCGAATACAGGAAGTAAAGCGGCAGAAACCATCCATTTCTTGTTCATCACTTCTTGTCCTTTCATATAAAATATTTACAAATCGATGCTGTTTGTGCAATGTTCTCCTATATAACTAAACATCTACTCTAATGGAAAAGTTGCACGTTTTCTTGCAAATTTATTGTAAATAAATCAAAAAGACATGCCCCAAAAGGTTCATGGATGCAATGATGAAGTAAAAAGGTCGAGTACGGAGCAATTAAAGCCCCTAACTCAACCTTTTTTCGATCTAAGATTCATCCCTCAGTTCATAAAACTGCATAAGGACGGCCCTATACCTTACCTGTTCGTTAATTTATTCACTCGCCATTTTCTTTTCGTATTCCTTATTCATTTCTTCAGTAATGAGCTGCAGATTTTTATCCTGCTTCAGCTGCTCAATAAATTGATCATACGCCTCGATCGTTTCTAGTCCGATGATAACCTTTGTTCTCATATCTTCCACTTTTTTCTCGATTTCCGGGTAAAGGCGGTTATACGTATCAGAATACAGTCCCCGCGATGGATCTGGCACTTGAACCTTTTTGCGCTCATTTACAATCTGTACGTTTCGCTCATACAATTCATCCGGCATGCCAACAAAGCCAATGGACATATCATCACTGATCAGATGGAACAGGTTGGACATGTTGCCGTCGCCGACCATATCTTTTTTACCTTGTTCCGTAAGTTCTTTCTTTCCGTTAACCTCTTTGTAGTGAACATCCTTAAACCCATGATACATCATAACGTTGCCTTCCGGACTGTTTCCATAGTCGAACAGTTCAAGAATTTTCTTCATTTTCTCTTCCGGTACTTTTTTCGGAATCAGATATACCCCGTAATACGGAGGTCCAGATGGCGTATATTTAACGCCGTTTGGATTTTCCAAATACGTTGTAGGAATCAGTTCTGCTTCCGGGTCAACCTCCTTGATGACTTTCCCGTGTCCCCAAACCGCATTCATGGAGAAATCACTTGCACCGACCTTGCCTCCGCGAAAAAGATCCACAACCTGAGAGAATTTCATAATGGCAAAATCTTTCGGAAGCAGCCCCTCATCGAATGCCTTCTTAATCCAAAGAAGCGCGTCGCGAGATGCATCCTCTGTAATAATCGGTACAAGCTTGCCATCCTTCAGTTTCCAGTTACCTAAAGTTTCGTTATAAATACCGTAAACAAAGAGCAGCGAGGTAGGTGCTGTTGCATAAGGAATTTCATCCTTCTGACCATTTCCGTTCGGGTCCTTGTCTCTAAATGCCACCAACACGTCAAAAAACTCATCCATCGTTGTCGGCACCTCTAAACCAAGATTATCCAACCAATCCTTGCGCAGCATCGGGAACATTCCCCCGCCATAGCTTGGGTAATAACGCGGGATCGCATAGTTTTTGCCGTTTACCTTCGAATCTTCCCACATCTGGGCGAGATCCGGTCTGCTCAAATTCGGATAATCCTTAATATACGGAGATAAATCCCAGAACACCCCCTGCTGGATCATTTTCTGAAGCTGTGAATTGTTAAGGGACTCCACAAAAGTTACATCCGGCAAATCTCCTGATGCAAGCATAACGTTCACTTTGTCTTGAATCGTCGTTGGCGTCAGCCATGTTATCTCCAGTTCTGTATTCGTTTTTTTCTCAAGTTCCTGCCAAAGCGGACTTGAATTATCTACCATATCCTGTGCGTAATTCAGCGTCTGCATCGTAATCTTTGTTGGGGCTTCATCCCCTTCACCTGTTGCATTGTTCTTGCCTCCACAGCCCGTGAGCAAAAGCGATCCGGACAATATCAACAGCAAGGATGTCTTGAATACGGATGATTGCTTTTTTCGTTTAAATTCCATAGATAGACCCTCTCTTTCAATTTATTATGATTTTTAACGTTGTGTACCCTGATATCCTGATCATTCTTTAACAGAGCCAACCATCGCCCCTTTGGCGAAGTGCTTCTGCAAGAATGGATACACCATCATAATCGGTACCGTCGCAATGACGACCGCCGCCATCTTAAGTGTCTCTGAAGGCATCTGACGGTTTACGCGAAACTCCAGTCCACCTGTTGCTCCCCCCATCGTCGATGGATCAACCAACATGTTTTGCAGCAACACCTGCAGCGGCCACTTGGTCTGATCGTTGATGAACATCAAAGCGTTGAAGTATGTATTCCAGTATCCGACAGCGAAGAACAGTCCGAACGCCACAAGCGCCGGCAGCGACAGCGGCAGCATAATACGCCAAAATACTCCGATTTCATTACAGCCGTCAATTCGCCCGGCTTCTTCCAGACTATCCGGAATGCTGTCGAAGAAGCCTTTCATCAAAAGTACATACCAAGCGCTCGTAAGCGCAGGATAGATTAGCGACCAGACGCTATCGATAAGCCCCAGATTCCGAACAACCAGATAGAGCGGTACCAGCCCCGGCTGGAATAAGAACGTTAATAGTACAAGGAACATGATCGTTTTACGAAACGGAAGGCGTTTTCGTGACAAGGCATAAGCCAGCCCCCCTGTTACAATTAGGCTCAGCGCTGTTCCAACGGTAGCAAGAAACGTGCTGACACCAAATGAGCTCATAAACAGCTTGTTTGACAACAGATGACGGTAGGCATCCAGTGTCCATTGCTCTGGAAACAGAATAAGCGGTCGACTATAATACTCCGTCGGGTCTGTAAAGGACAGAACCACCGTGTAATAAATCGGAAAAACAGTGGCTATGCTGAACAACAGCAAAAGCGATATATTCGTCACGTTAAACAGGCGGTCTTTCCAGCCTAAATCTCTCATGAAGCTCGACTCCTTTCATGCGCGTAACTCCGCCTTTTAATACAGGCTGTCTTGTCCAAGTTTCTTAGCTACTTTGTTCGCTATGACGACAAGGGTGACGCCAACAACCGATTTAAACAGGCCGACGGCCGTACTGTAACTGAACTCTCCTTGCTTGATACCGACCCGATACACATAAGTATCAAACACCTCGGCCACATGCGAGACTGCCGCATTCATCATCAAATAAATCTGTTCGAAGCCCGTATCCATAATCGTACCAAGGCGAAGAATAAACAGTATCATAATGACATTGCGCATGCCGGGCAGCGTAATATGCCAAATGCGCCGCATTCGTCCCGCGCCGTCCATAACCGCAGCTTCATACAATTGCGGATCGATGCCGGCGATGGCGGCAAGAAAGATAATCGTTCCCCAGCCAACTTCCTTCCATATCGATTGCGCTGTCAACATAGCCCAGAAATAGTCTGGATTTGATAAAATATCTATTGTGCTTTGATCCATGGAGATCATAAACTTGTTGATCAACCCTTCGGATTGAGAGAACATCAGGAAAGTCAAACCGTAAATAAGCACCCATGAGAGAAAATGAGGAATGTAAATCAGTGATTGCACCGTTCGCTTAACGATCGAATTGCGCACCTCATTCAGCATGATGGACAAAATGATTGGAGCCGGAAAGAAGAAAATTAAGTTAAGAAAACTGATGGCCAGCGTATTTCGCAGAAGCATATAGAAATCTTCATTACTGAAAAACCGGCTGAAGTGCTCGAATCCAACCCACGGACTCCCCGTTATACCGAAATACGGTGAATAATCCTGAAAAGCAATAACCAGGTTCGTAATCGGTATATACTTAAAAACAATAAAGAAAATAATGCCCGGTAAAGCCAGCAAAAACAAATACTTTTCCCGCCTAACCTCGCCCCAAACGCTCCGTTTCCCTTTTCGCTTGGCCGAAATTGCGCCGCCTTTCTCTCCTGCGACAGCTGTAGCGGTCTCTCGTTGTTTCATAGAAACCCCTCTCTTTCATGTTCATACAAATGATGTCATTTCCTGAACGGTCAACCTAAATGTAAACGCTATCATCATTCCCTGCAATTTGACTTTTTTTCCGCTGTGATGAAAAACGTATGAAAGCTGTGCTGGGCAAGGCTTTACCAGATGGAATATCACCTCAAAAGGACATCAATTTCCGCTTATTGCACTTTTTTTCTGAAGTAAATAATGAACGAATCTGCTCCCGAAATGAATGTAAGCCTTTTCATTGTAGTCGCAATTCAGTATATTTAAGATATATGCATGTTGCCGGGCTAAAGGATTGATATCATCGGCAGGGAGGTTACAGATGAAGCATCTTTGGATAAAGCAGTTTTCGGAAAAAGGTGTTTTCTATTGGAAAAGCATGGTTCTTGCTGTGCTGCTTACATCTTTGCCAATAACCGTAATCAGCGCGGCCTATTGGTATTTCGGAAATCAACATTTGGTTCAACAGTTTCAATTAAAAAATGAGGAAGCCGTCCTCGATGCCGCTAAGCAAATTGACAATCAGTTTGGGCAGCTTATTCAATATGCAGTGCAAATGGTCGTAAAACCGCATTTCAAGCCAACTTTATCCGATATGGACTTCGCCGATCGCTTTGAAGAAACCAATGAGCTTCTGGATGTGCTGTCGCTCGTTCAAAACGCTGACCCGCTGATCGATCAAGTATATTTGTACGTGGATAAACAAGCTAAAGTACTGCAACCATCACTCGGCGCACGTGCGTTAGAGAGCGAAACAGAATTGAAACAGTGGCAGGAACTGATGGATTTCGAGAGCGGTATCTTCTGGACTCACCAGTTGGTTCGTCCGTTCCGGCAAGGCGGCTCCACCCATGCGATCGTGATGAAGCTTCCTTTCAATGGACCGAAGCCATATGGAGCGATCGTCATTTATTTAAATCCATCCAAACTGCATCTCTTCTCCGATACGGATAAAGCGGCGACCCTGCTCGATAATGAAGGGCATGTTATCGGCCAATCTGAACGTGCTGCACAATCGCCCGAGGCGCTTGATGAAATTCGCAGCAGCTTGACTGAAACCGAAGTGGATAACGGAGGGCCTAGAGGCTGGGAACTGCCTTTAAACGGAGATACACTGCTCGTTAATGCTGTCACATTCGAGAAGCTCGGCAGCAGCTGGACGTTCGTCTCCGGCACATCGCGATCCGTTATTACAGCTCCAACCCAGGCATATACACATATTATTCTGATATGTTTCATCGTCGTACTCATAGCCGCACTTGTACTGAGCTGGTACGCAACAAGGCGGATTTATAACCCGATTCGGCGGGTTATGGATATGCTTGCCGGCTGGCGAAAACCCGAAATCGTTATACGTAACGAGCTTGATTATATCGAGAGTGAATGGAAGCAGTACCAATTCGCAAATGAATCGCTGCAAAGCCGATTGAATCAGTCGCTTCCTACACTGCGTGAAGCGTTTATCAACCGTTTCGTTACCGGTCAGTCCACACACTTGACGGAAACGGAATTGACATCGAAACTTCATAGCTTCGATGTAGACATCGAAGGTAAGCAATTCGCAGCCGTCGTCTTTCGCCAGCATCCGCTTAATGAAGAGCGAGCTCCCTTGTCTGACAAGGATGATGACTTATTAATGTATGCGGCTATGAATGCTGTCGAGGAATTATCCGAAAGGGATGCGGACTATGTGCATACGCTTGTCTTTGACGATTGCTCCTTTGGCGTTGTGCTTATCCTTTCACCACTACCATCGAAAGATGAGGGGCAAAAGGCGCTTCATCAACTGTGTGAACAGTATGAACGTGCACTGCGCGATGTACTGCGCTTAGAGACGACCATCGTCATGAACGGCCCGATTGATAGGTGGACAGACATCCCTCATGCCCTGGAACAGGCACGAAGGGCTCTGCGCTATCGCGCCTTCAATGCCGGGAGCCAACTGCTTGAAGCGGAGCAAGTATTGTCCCAACCGAAGCTGATCGACCGGGGCCAGTTCCCGATTGAGCTGGAACAAGACCTGATCCATGCGCTCAATATGGGACTGGAAGAAGAAGCGATGCAAGGACTTGAACGCTTTGTTGCCGCAATGCAAGCCGGAGGAGCAGCCGAATGGCTCGTGCATCAGGGGCTGATGCGGCTGATGGCCAACATCCATCGCGCCATGCTTCAGGCCGGTCAGAACCCTTATGCTGTATATGACGGCGCCCGGCTGTATGAAGAACTGAACGAGCTACGTGATACAAAGGCATGTCTTGACTGGTTCCAGAGAAAGATAATTCGGCCTTATATCGATTCACTTGGCAAAAGTTATAACACAACAATGAAGCAGCTTGTAGAAAACGTTCTTGCTCACATCGAAAACAACTTCATGTGCGATCTTTCACTCGAAACAGTCGCTGCTGATGCAGGAGTCAGCATATCGCAACTTAGCCGGGCGTTTAAACAAATGGTCGGATCGAGCTATGTTGATTACGTCAAAACTTTAAAAATAAACCGTGCGAAGGAAATGCTTGTCCAAACCGATATGATGATGAGCGAAATTGCTGAAGCGATCGGATATCAGCCTTCATATTTCAATCGAACGTTCAAGAAGCTCGAAGGCATGACGCCGGGACAGTACCGACAGCTGCATGAACAGACAGAAAAATGAAACACAGAGAATATCCAATTAAAAGTGAAGATGAATCATGATGGATTAACTGTTAAATTGTTGTATAAGAAACGCGTGGTATCCCTAAAACATCTATAATTAACTGACTAATTTACGGCCTTAAATCATTTACAACACCGGTTTTGTTCATTATAATGAAATTATTAAAAGAGCTGCGCAATCTATGTTGTTTGCATTAAGCGATTAAAGGATGATTCTTTTCCTTTGATCGCTTTTTTTGTGGACTTATAGGAATGTATGGAGGGAATTGTATGAAAAGAAGAGTGTTTGACATGGTTATGCTGCTGGTTGGAGGATTTTTGTTTGCACTGTCCGTAAATCTATTTATCATCCCCAACGACTTCGGTGAAGGCGGAGTAACCGGTATTTCAATCATTCTATACTACTTGTTTAGTTGGTCACCAGCACTTGTCAACATCGTTGCCAACGGCATTTTGCTAGTTATTGGTTATAGATTGCTTGACAGTAAAACAACGTACTATACGATCATCGCTGTTGCTTTTAACGCACTGTTCCTGCATTTAACACAGGACTGGTCTATTTCTTCGAGCGACCCCGTGATCAATGCTATTTTTGCCGGGTTGTTTGCCGGTGTCGGAATCGGTATGATTATCCGAGTTGGAGGTACGACGGCGGGTACGGCAATTTTGGCCCGTCTTGCCAATAAATATTGGGACTGGAATATCAGCTATGCCCTGCTGTTCTTTGATCTCATCGTTGCGGGAGCGTCCATCTTTGTTATCGGCGTGGAAAAGACGATGTTTACGGTTGTTCTCCTCTACATTGGAACGAAGGCGATGGAGTTCATCATTGAAGGTTTGAATCCGAAAAAAGCAGTCACCATTATCTCAACTCAACACGAGCGCATCGCTAATCACGTTACAGAGGTGATGGACCGCGGAGTGACGGTATTACGCGGGTACGGTTATTATACGGGGCAAACCAAAGATATACTGTACATTGTGATCAGCAAGCAAGAAGTTTCTAATCTCAAAAAAATCGTTCGGGCCGAGGATAAAAATGCTTTTGTTACAATCCACGATGTTCGCGACGTATTTGGTGAAGGGTTTATTGATATTTCAAAATAAAACTGAACCAGAAAATGTCAAAACGGCTAGATTGTCTTAAAAAAGGCGATCTAGCCGTTTTTGTTACATTCTTTTGGCATAATGATTAAACAGGAAAATCCCTAAAACAATTTGAAAAATAATAACAGCACATAAGACAAGAACTACCGTAGAACTTACACCCGCTAAACTAAATGTGCCAGTTAAAGCAAGAAGTATATAAATCCGCCAACATAGACGAAGATCAATCCTGCGAGTGTTAAAAGCACCCACTTATTTATCGTTTTCATCTTCCTGCTCCTCCTCGTAAATGAAAATATCTTCGATACTCATTCCAAAAAAACGGGCGATCTTGAATGCAAGAATGATCGATGGGTTATAGCGACCGTTTTCAAGTGAACCAATCGTTTGCCTGGACACTTTCAACCTGTCTGCAAGTTCCTCCTGTTTCATCCCTTGTTTTCTTCTGATTTCTTCAAGCCTGTTTTTCAATCATCGTACCTCCTGAACAACCATGGAAAGTTGACTTCCCATTACAATATATGTAATATACATTTATTTAAAGGAAGCTTTCCATAATATCGCCATGAACATAGGAGGTTTGATTATGACAGAAAATATAAACATAGTTTATGAAGCACCGGAACCTAAGGAATATGTTAACCTCAGAATAGCTACGGGACTAAGCCCCAAAAATATATCTACCGCAGCCATTGCGATGAAAAACAGTATTTTTTCGGTTTCTCTGAGAGATTCCAATGCACTCGTCGGAATGGGGAGAATTATTGGGGATGGCGGATGCTTTTATCAAATTGTAGACATTGCAGTACATCCTGATTATCAAGGAAAAGGCTTTGGTTCTTTGATTATGTCTGAAATTATGAATTACCTGAATGAACACGCACCACAAGATTGTTACGTTAGTCTCATTGCCGATGTTCCGGCAGACAAACTGTATAAGAAGTTTGGCTTCGAATATACGCAGCCCCGTTCGGTTGGCATGTTTAAAAAATACTAAATACCAGCTTGCGTTCCATCTGAAATACAAGATGAGGTGAATTTATGACGACTCCGTCAATAGAGCATCAGCTTGCAAAGCCTTCCCATTTCCAGCTTGGGTTAAAAGCCGGAATACCGGTAGCCATCGGTTACATGCCCATCGCCATGACTTTTGGTCTGCTGGCCAAAACATCTGATATACCGATAAGTGTCGCCATCATGATGTCTCTGCTTGTTTATGCTGGCGCCAGTCAGTTCATCGGGATCAATCTTATGGCTGCAGGTGTAGCAAACTGGGAGATTATCATTACGACCTTTATTTTGAATCTTCGTCATTTTTTCATGACAGCTTCACTGTCTCAACGAATACCGGCGCGTGTATCAAAAAAATGGTCTGCCCTGCTATCCTTCGGCGTCACCGATGAAACATTCAGCGTTGCATCAACTCAAGGATCAAGAGAGTTGCACCCAAGCTTTGTCCTCGGTTTGAATGCAATCGCTTTTGCAGCCTGGAATATCGGGTCCTGGATCGGGATATTTCTGTCTAGCGGGCTGCCGGAGTCCGTCCAGAGCAGTATGGGAATCGCGCTGTATGCCATGTTTATCGGTCTGATCATCCCTTCACTAAAAAAATCCAGACCTGTCATATGGATTTGCCTGTTAGCGATCGGTATTCATTCTGTTTTTTACTGGATCATCCCAAAATACATCAATATGTCTGCCGGCTGGAGCATTATCATAACAACCATTTTGGCATCGGCCATCGGCGCGCTATTGTTTCCAAATGGTGGTGATACCAATGAATAATTTATGGCTCCTTGTCATTGGCATGGCACTCGTTACATACATTCCACGGATGATCCCCATGGTTTTTCTGAAAGATATCAAACTGACCCCGAGATTAAAAAGATTCCTTGAATTCATTCCATATACTGTACTGGCCTGTCTGATATTCCCTGGTATTTTAACATCTGTTGGCAGCATGTTTTCAGCCATCATCGGCGGAGCCGCAGCAGTCCTGCTCGCTCTGAGAGGATGCAACCTGGTCCTGATTGTTCTGGGAGCCATTTTATCCGTATATGTGGCTGAACAGGTTTTAAGGATCATTGCATAACGGAAAATCAAAGAAAACCCGTCTCTCTCTAATAAAGAGAAACGGGTTTTTATGTACAGGTATTAGTTGTTAATTTGATGCAGTTGATCAGCTAATGAACGCAAACTCCCTTTATCAATCAATCCAAGCCCACTGCGTCCTTGTCGAATCGAAGAACCGAAATGAACCTCCTTCACACCCGTTTCTTCAATAAAAGAAACGACTCCTTCAGGCGTCAAGCCGTAACCGGCCAGAATCCGAGGCCCCTTCTCCCGCGAGCATTGTACCAGCTGCTGGATTTGAGGTATGGATTGTGGTGCTGGTAAAGGTCCGCCAGAGGTCAAAATCCGGGAAATCTGCGGATACCCTCGGAGCACTTCATAAGCCGCCAATTGATCCGATGCTTCATCAAAAGCCCGATGAAAAGTAATATCCAGAGAGCCCGCTTCAGCCAGCAGCTGTTTCAGCATCGGCTCATCGATTGTACCTGTTGAAGTCAAAGGACCCAGAACCAGTCCCGCTGCCCCAGTGGTTTTAATTCGAGATATGTCCGCCAGCATCGTCTCCAAATCCTCATCATCCATTATAAATGAGCGGCTATGAGGTCGAAGCATCACATTAACCGGAATATTCACTCTATCGGTTACTCTCTCAATCAAACCTATACTTGGGGTCAATCCCCCTTCTGTTACAGCCGTAATCAGTTCAATCCGATCAGCACCACACTCTTCTGCAGTCAGAGCATCCTGAAGCGTTGTTGCAATCACTTCCAATATCATGATGATTTCTCCTTGTCATTCTTTATGTTATATTGCTACCGTGCCGCGATAAAACATAATCAGCAAGCAGACGGGCACCGTAACCAGTAGCACCTGCCGCGCTATAACCAACATCCCTTTTATACTGCACAGTTCCGGCCATGTCGATATGAGCCCACTTCATAGATTTAGTAACAAACCGGCGGATAAAGAGCGCCGCCGTAATCGCTCCGGCCAAAGATGAAGAGCCGATATTACAAAGATCCGCATAGTCGCTATGCAGCTCCGACTCATACTCTTCCATAAGCGGCATCGGCCACAATCTTTCTCCATTTCGTTCACCGATCGAAACGAGAGATTCCGTCATAGCCGCATCACCCCAAATGCCCGCAATGCCTAATCCTAAAGCTTGACCTATATTGCCCGTAAGCGTTGCCATATCAATCGCTTCCTCTGCTCCAAGCCCTGCTGCATGAAGAAGAGCATCAGCCAGTACCAACCGCCCTTCGGCATCTGTATTGGCAACCTGAACCGTTAACCCATTCGGAAATGAAACGACCGAAGAGGGAAGCATCGCATAAGCGTCCGGCACATTCTCAGCAACAGCCACCAATGCTACGACATTAACCTTTGCTCGCAGTGAAACAAGGATATCCATTGCGCCGACAACAGCCGCCGCCCCTCCCAAATCCATTCGTGCATCACTGAGATTTTTGCCGCTCTTTATATTCATACCGCCCATATCAAAGGTAATTCCTTTGCCGACAAGACTTATCAGCGGAAGTGAGTTATCTCCTTCATATCGAAGCTCGATCAAAGCAGGCGGATAGACGCTTCCTGCTCCTACTCTAAGAAGACCATTCATTTGGCGTTCTACCAATTCCTCGTTTTTATACACTTTGGTTTTTACTGGCGTATCTTTAAAACGTTCTTTTACCCATTCAACCATTCGTCCTGGATGCAAATAATCAGGTGTTTCATTCACAAGATCCTTTGCAAACATCGTGCCTGCCGCCCGGATCTTAGCTGTATTTATAATATCCAGTAATACTGTTTCTGTCAGTTCAGGCCATTCTTCCGGATGAATCACCAGTTCTATCTTCACTGACTTCAAAGATGAAGTACGGTATTTATGAAAACTGTACAAGCCTAGCAGCCATCCCTCCAGCCAGGAATGAAGCCACTCAGAAGGTGTCACCGAATCGGAGGAACAATATCCTTGTTCAGCTTTCCTTGCAAGATAGGCCTTTGCCAGTCCTTCCTTCTGAATTTGACGTGCAGACAATCCCCCTGCCCGGCGAACTGTATCCAATTTCATCTCGCTGCGTTTTCCTAGACTGACTGCGAGGATGTTGCATTCTTCATCGCTACGGCTGCGAAACCAAATCGCATGACCGGGCTTCTGATCAGCATCGCGAATCGGATACATAAAATGTTCATCCTTATATATAGGGTATACTTGAACATCCGATCTCCGGTCTGCGCTCAAAGTTATATCCATATTGTCACTTCCCGTCATCGTTATTGGCCAAAAGTCAAGCCTGTCATTTGTCTGAAGCTTTCAACGAGAATACGGATTGTCGTTCACCTACTACCAATCCGTTATCATTCAAAATTTGATTCGGTATCAATTCATTCAGGCGATCAATCGTAAGCTGATTACTGTAACCGATATATTCAAGAATCGATGCGATAATGCATGGCCATACCTGTTCCGAACCATCAGACACTTTCAGCGATATGCCAATCCGCTCTTTACGAAGGCCGATTCCATATACCCCTTTTGCACCTCCTTTTGCAATCAAGTTCGGATCTTTTAATAACGTGGAGCAAACAAACCTGGTATCTGCAACCATGTTCGGATAATCATTCATCCGCGCAGAGATCCGCTCGACCGCAACGCGTGTTTCTTCATCGGGGATCAGATCAGGACAAGCCAGCTTTACATATGCAGATGCAATTGACTTAAGCGGTACTGCAAAAATCGGTAAACCGCAACCATCGATACCCAAACCAATCTGCTCTTGGGGGGTGTCCGTAAAAAAAGCAAGCGTTTGCAAAATTTCCTGCTGCACAGGGTGCTCCAGGCGATAATACGTCTTCGGGTCCCATCCCATATGTTTGCTAAGAGCGATCAATCCGATATGCTTTCCTGCACAATTATGAAATATTCGGCGCTTCTCTTCGTTCCTGCGGAGCCGTTGTGCCCTTGCTTCCTCATTCAGCGGATATGCCGGATTACAGTAGAGCTCTTCCTCATGAATGCTTGTTTTGCGCAACATCGATTCCAAAGCATCGATATGAAAAGCTTCTCCCCGGTGTGAAGCAGCAAACAGTGCAACTTCTTCATGGGTTAATCCATGCTTTTCATCTATACGGCGCTTCATAGACGGTATAGCTTGAAACGGTTTGGCGGCTGAGCGAAAAAATGTGACATGCTCCGGGTCACCCGCGCTGTATAGCACTTTTCCTGCCTCATCAACGACACTGACTGCCCCATAATGCACATTTTCCAGCAATCCGCCGCGGTATTCCTCTACCAAAGACGTAAACCCTGCCATATTCAGACCACCTTTCCTTAATGAGCGTTTCTAATCTGATACCTCAGACTCATCCCCGTCTTCCTTGCAACCGATGCCCGTGATATCGGGGACCGTTCTACTCACGATAATGATAGTCCGGCTTTGAACCATCGTCAACCAATAAACACATACTATGTTTTTTCCTTGAATGTTTCAAAAATAGAAAGATGGCGATACGGGGAATAATCACCCCTGTACCGCCATCCTCAGTTTTGTTTTATCGTTAATTTATCGTGCTTCCGGTATATCAATCATCGGATTTACATCGGCATCGTAGTCAACACCTTCTGTTTCAAACCCGAAGAGCTGGAAGAACTCTCGGCGATATCCTTCCAAATCTGTAAGCTCATAAATATTCTCACTGTTAACCTGATCCCATATCTTGTTCACTTCCTCCTGTACATCTGGACGAAGCTCCCAATCGTCAATACGAATACGGCCTTTCTCATCTACTGGAGTTTCTTGACCGGTGTATAAACGCTCCGCAAACAAACGATAAGTCTGCTCGATACATCCTTCATGAAGGCCTTTCTCCTTCATCACCTTGTATAGAGCTGAAACATACAGAGGGACAACAGGGATCGCCGAACTGGATTGGGTGACCAACGCTTTGCTGACCGACACATAAGCCTTACCTCCTGAAGCAGACAGCTCATCATTCAATTTCAACGCTGTTGCCTCAAGATGATCCTTGGCTCGTCCGATGGAGCCATCCCGATAAATAGCATGAGTAATATTCGGACCGATATAGGAATACGCAACCGTGATGACATCGTCTGTCAACACACCGGCTTCACGAAGCTGGTGAATCCACATTTCCCAGTCCTCGCCTCCCATAACCTCTACCGTATCACGGACCTCCTGCTCCATTGCAGGCTCAATCGTTACTTCACTCACTTCTCCCGTATGAAAATTAACCGTCTTGTTCGTATACGAAGCTCCTATCGGTTTCAGTACAGAATTAATCGTTTCACCGGTCTTCGGATTCACCCGGCGCGCCGATGCCACGCTGTACACGACCAGATCAACCTGACCGATCTCACTTCGAATCACTTCAATAACTTTTTGCTTCGTCTCATTAGAGAAGGCATCCCCGGTTACACTGAAAGACTTAAGATTGGCTTCCCGCGCCGCTTTCTCAAACGCTGCGGAGTTGTACCATCCTGCCGATGCCGTTCTCTTCTCCGTTGCCTGGCTTGGACGATAAACTCCAACAGTGTTAGCGCGCGCGCCAAAAGCAGCCGCGATGCGTGCTGAAAGACCATATCCTGTTGAAGCGCCAATGACAAGCACATTTCGGGGACCTTGGATCTCGGGTTTGGATTTCATATAATTCACCTGCTCCAACACCTGCTGTGCGCAGCCTTCCGGATGAGCGGTCGTACAAATAAAACCGCGTGTTCTAGGTTTAATAATCATAATTTTAAATTCCTCTCTTTAAATCAAAATATTATTTTCTTTAATTATTCATTAACTTGCTATACCTATTCTAACAATTTTTTCGAAAACGAAAACCTTTCACAGTGAAATTGTTCGTCTAGACACCACAGTGATTATGTTAGAAGACGTATATACTAAATTCGATAGCTACCAGCTCATACCTTTCGTGTTATGATGTGATGTATAGTCTGAATTTCCGACCTGGAAACCAAACAAGTGAGGTTATGTACGATTGATGAAAGCAATCACATTATTACGAAGTTTCAACTTTTTATATTTTGCACTTCTGGCAATTTTCATCCCCTTTCTGCCTGTATACTTGGATGGTCAAGGACTAAATCCGGCACAGATCGGTTTTATCGTTGGCAGCGGTGGAATAATTACGATTTTCGCCCAGCCTTTATGGGGGATGATCAGTGACCGGACCCGGACCGTCCGCAAGGTTCTACTGCTGCTTCTTATATGCTCCAGCTTGATTGGATATTGGCTGTATGCATCGAGCAGCTATACCTTACTGATTATATTTGCGATGCTGCTCTATTTTTTTCTGATGCCGATCGATCCTTTAACAGAAAGCTTGAATTTTCGCATGTCAGAAGCTGCCGGAATCAGCTACGGCTCGATTCGTACATATGGAGCATTAGGGTACGGTGTTATGGCTCTTTGCTCCGGCTACATTATGTCCTACTTCGGTGCTCATAGTCTTGCCTATCTGTTCGCCGGCATTGGCCTTATCGGTTTTATCCTTATCATAGGAATGCCCGATGCCCCGGTAACAGGAAAGCCGGTGACCCTCAGCAGTCTGAAACAATTTCTAAGCAACAAAGAGACTTTGTTATTTCTCGTACTCATCTTCATCAGCTCGGTTCCTGCAAGAATGAATGACACATTTCTTGGTGTTTATATCAAGGAGTTAGGAGGAAGCCCGGAACTGGTCGGGCAAGCCTGGTTTATTGCCGCCGGAAGCGAAATTGCGATTTTTGCTTTGAGCTTTTGGTGGCTGCGAAAAGGAAAAGAGCTGATCATCATTACGATAGCCGGCGCCTTTTACTTCCTGCGATTTTTTATTTCAGCATGGGTTACTGACCCGCATATGCTTGCCTATCTTCAGGTTTTGCAACTGCTCACCTTCCCGATCTTCTACTCAGCCGCTATCCAGTATCTATACCGGATCGTACCTGAGGAATGGCGTGCTACAGGTCAAACCGTGCTTGCTCTTTTATTCTTCGGAGTATCCGGTATTATTGCATCGTATGCGGGAGGTGCTGTCTATGAAGCCTTCGGTGGACAAATGCTGTACCTGTCTATTTCGATAATGTCGCTGGTCGGAATGTTATTCGGAATCGTGCTCACCGTCAAATATGGCCGCTCCGTGCATTCCGCTGAACAATAACTGTAAAACGGCTCGCAGGTTGAAACCATGCGAGCCGTTTTACTTCGATATGCTTTTTTCGTTATTTTCCTGAAACAATTCTTTATTTTACGGCTTCACGTGTTACCAATTGATCGTTAAACTGCTGAATAAATTGATTATCCTTCATTTTTTCCTGAACCAATTCGCGCCAACTTTGTATATTTTGCAACGTAACCAAGCTACCCTCTTCACCATACCATTTCTCAACTTCTTTTCTTTCAATCGTATAAACGGCATCTTCAAACGTCATACGTAGTGCCTGCAAGTTATCAATCATGACAAAATTGGCTGTTGGAACATATAAAAGCATTTCCTGCAGTTTTTTCTCTTCAAGCTGTTCTGATTGAACATTGTATTTCAATTCCACCGTTAAATCATCAGGATATAACTGAAATGATTGGTTCAAATCATGGTAAGGAAGACTGTAGTTCAAATTGGCAATATTTCCAGCGTTCCCCATGTATTTATTTCTATATTTTAAAGTTCGTGAAATATCATGAGTATAAGGGTTTTTCTGCTCCGCTTCATATTGCATTTCCATCTGTCTGGCCTTAGGCTTGATGATCCCCTCTACCACGACGATACCGCATATACCAACGATAAGCAGAATAAGAATCCAGAGGTTCTTCCTATTCATGATCATACACCTCATATTTTCTAATAAGACGGTCTGCCTTGTAAAACAAAAGCGGAATGATGACCGTAATCAATGGAATGATAACCTCCAATATAATGATATAAAGAGCATACGGCCCATCGATCTGGATACTTCGTCCGAAGTATAAGTCGCTGCCGATATGGGTCATCACTGTAAAAACCGTAACTACAATCGCAAATAGCCCCCAAATGATCCATGCCCCACGGTTTAATCTCTGCAAACTTAACGTATTGATAATGGCGGTACGCTGTTCATCTTTTTGTTTACGGAAATAAAAAAAGAAGATTCCTGTCAGAACGACGATAAGGATCAGGAAATTGTTCACCATCATTCCCATCGATGTAAGCCGTAACGGAATCGTTAATATCCATGCGATTAATACATATAAAAGGGCGCTTTGAATCATGTCATACCAAAATTGATTTACATATACTCTCTGGTTGTTATCAATTAGATTGTCAATCGCTTCAATATCTTGAATAGCAAGACTAACGGCATGCTGGTACTCCATTCCACTGTTCAAATAATCCGTTACCTTGGCCTCCAAATTGCTGTGAATCTCATTGCGGAGATCTATTACGGCTTTCGTCTTTCTATGATGCGCAAATAAACGGTCTACAAAAATTTCTAAATCGCTCTTGCTGCTCATCATTTAGTGCTCCTTTCCCCAACCGATCAGAACATCGATAATTTCTCTAGCTGCTTTCCATTCATTCCAATTCTGAATAAATCGGTCGTGTCCTGACACGGTTAACGTATAATACTTCCGCCGTCCTCCTTGTGTCTCTTCTCCCCAATATGAAGTGATAAACTTTTGCTTCTCCAATCTTCTTAAGCTTGAATACAGCGTGGGTTCTTTCAGTTCGAATCGATTGCCGCTGCGCAGCGCTATTTCCTTAATAATCTGGTAGCCGTAATTATCTCCGTCCTTTAATACCCGCAGTATAAATGTATCAATATGGCCGCGAACTAGATCGCTGTTATGTAGTGAATCCATGATTGGTTTTTCCTCCCTCATGTGGGATGAGTACAACTTAACACACAGAACTATGTCTGTCAAAGTAATATTAGTGACATATATTTTGTTGGATTAATATTATTTTTATACTGCAAATTTTCTGAAATTCTCAACGATATGATCTTAAGCTTTTAGGTTTTATTGTTATAAAGTATTCTGTCAAGAGTCTTCAGTTGCAAAAACACCCCACTACAACCCCATTGCCGCCATTTAATCCTAATTGTTAAATTAAGCATCTGTTCCTATAGAACAAAATGATTCCAAATTGTAAAATTTAAGGTTGAGTACATCCAAATACTGGAACAGGCATCAATCAATTTTTTGAAAGGATTGATCACTATTAAAGCCAGAACTCAATTCATCACATTCATTCTTGGTCTGGCAGTAATCCTTTTTTGCTTGGAGGATGTCAGCCATTGGATAAAAACAATGCCGGTAACAGTGGCGGCAAGGACGAAGAAATCATTGAACAGGCTAAAGCTACAGCTATCAAGCATTTAAAAAGCAAGTATGAGCTGGAGGTCGAGATAACGAAAGCGAAAATGCTTCCAACATATGTGGCTCTAGAAGTCATTTTGGAAGGAAATGTGATCGGGAATGAAGATCAAAGCTTTGGTATTAGTGTAAATTATGAAACAAATCAAACATCAGATTTTTCGATGAGTCCTGAACTTGTTGAGGCGATTAGAGCCAAGGGATATGAGCCTTTTGACAAAGAAAAAACAACTAATCGTTGAAAGGGTGATTGTTATTAAAATCAGATCATTCATAACTATGATTGGTTTTATCATACTTATTTTATTACTTGGGGGATGTCAGCAAATAAACAAAAACAATATTACTAACAGTGACAACAAAGACGAGAAGATCATTGAACAGGCTAAAGCTACAGCCATTAAACATTTAAAAGCTGAGTATGAGCTGGAAGTCGAGATAACAGGAGAAAAAAAACTTCCTGATTATATAGCTCAAAAAGTTATCTTTGAAGGAAATGTAGTTGGGAATAAAGAACAACACTTCAGTATAACTGTGAACTATACAACGAATGAAACATCTAATTTCGGCATGAGCCCAGAACTTGTTGAGATGATTAAGACCGAGGGGTATGAGCCTTTTGACAAAGAAAAAACAACTAATCGTTGAAGGGGTTGATCGTTATTAAAACCAAGTCGTTAATTGCTATGATTGGTTTTTTCTTAATTATATTATTGCTTGGAGGATGTCAACCAATGGACACTAAAGCTAATACCGGAGATAAAGACACCATGAATGAAACCAAGGCCATTGCTATTCAATTTTTTAAAGAAAAATATAACTTGGACGTCGAGATTACGGAACAAAAAAAACTTCCATCTTATGTAGCCACAGAAGTTGATTTAGAAGGTCATGTCGTTGGCCATGAAGATCAGAGTTTCAATATTTCTGTAAACTACAAGACTCAAAAAACTTCGGACTTTGTAATGAGTCCGGAACTTGAAGAAAGCATTATTTCCAATGGGGTTGATCCATACAAATAACTAATAGTTATTTAAATTCATTAAATCCGGCCGCTTCATAAAGGAGTGATCGTTATTAAAGCCAGATCGTTCATTACTTTGATAGGTATTCTAATAATTATTTTATTGCTTGGGGGATGTCAGCAAGTAAACAAAAACAATGGCGCTAACCGTGAGAGCAAAGGACGAAAAGATTATTGAACAGGCTAAAGCTACAGCTATCAAGCATTTAAAAAGTAAGTATGAGCTGGAGGTCGAAATAACGAAAGCGAAAATGCTTCCAACATATGTAGCTATAGAAGTCATTTTGGAAGGAAATGTGATCGGGAATGAAGATCAAAGTTTTGGTATTAGTGTAAATTATGAAACAAATCAAACATCAGATTTTTCGATGAGCCCAGAACTTGTTGAGGCGATTAGAACCAAGGGATATGAACCTTTTGACAAAGAAAAGTAATTAATCATTGAAGGGGTTGATTGTTATTAAAAACAAATCGTTATTAGCAATGACTGGTTTTCTCTTAATTATTTTATTGCTGGGAGGATGTCAACCAATGGACAAAAACAATAACGCTGACAGTGACAGTAAGGACGAGAAGATTATAGAGCAGGCTAAGGCTACAGCTATAAAGCATTTAAAAGCTGAGTATGAGCTGGAAGTCGAGATAACAGAAGAAAAAATACTTCCTGATTATATAGCTCAAAAAGTTATCCTTGAGGGAAATGTAGTTGGGAATAAAGAACAAAACTTCAGTATAACTGTGAACTATACAACGAATGAAACATCTAATTTCGGCATGAGTCCAGAGCTGGTTGAAGCGATTAGAGCCAAGGGATATGAACCTTTTGATAAAAAAAAATAATAATTTCTGGAGGTATTTAACTTGACTATGTCGTCCAAGATCGATGATGAAACCTACAAAATAATGTCCGACATTGCTTATGGTGAACACAAAGATAACCGAGCTTTTAAGAACCTCCCGGGATGGATTGTATTAGATACAGAAAGCAAAGCAGTCTCCGGCTTTGATGCCGTTACTTTCGTAAATAATGAAACAAAGCAGGCAGTGATCGCCTTCAGAGGAACAGAGGGGGACAAAGAACTCGTTCATTCGGTACCGGATTTTTTAAAAGATATCGATATTGGTCTGGCAGAAGTAAATAGAAAAACCGAAATTAAAATGCCTTGGGATGAGCAAATAACCAAATTTGAAGATGCAGTTGGTATTACCAAGTTGAATAACTGGACAGGTGAAGCTGCAAAAGAGATAGATAAATTCATGCAATTTCCAGAAAGGAATCAGTTTTATCAAGCCGAAGACTACGCTAAAGAAATGCAAAGTAAATATCCAGACCTTGATTTTACCTTAACAGGTCATTCTCTGGGCGGAGCGAATGCACAATATGCCGCTGCCTATACCGATATGGATGCGGTCACCTTCAGTGCCCCCTCCATTATTGGCAGTCTGACACCGGAAGCTAGAAGAAAAGCTGAGGAGGGTGGGTTTGACTATCAAATCACCAACTTTGCTCATCCCGGAGACATCGTCGCAAGCGGTGCTTTTGGCGGGTATGAAGGTCATGTAGGCTCGACTTATTATATTGACTCCAACTATGAAGATGCCAACGACGGGGTGAGCATTAAGGAAAAAGTGAAAAACTCGTTTGGAGGCCCTAGCTATCACAGTCTTGACCGCTACAAATTTGAAGATGGGTATATTTCCAATCCGGTATTTGATGGTAAAACCGGTGAACAGGTTGATTCACCACGTGTCCCTTCTACAATCGGCTTCTTGGGTGGAGTAAAGATGATGATTAACGAAATGGGTAACAAAATGACAGCTCTCCATAATATAGCTCTTGCCACCGGAGCCTATGTATCTGCAAGTGTAAGATCAGCATCCGGAGCAGGAACCATTCAGGTTACGCCCGCGGAACTGCGAAATGTGGCAGAGCGTTGGAAGTTCAATGCACAGCAATGTCATGCTGAGCTGGAAGGAATTCGTCAGCGTCTATCCACCTATCTGTATTCCAGCCACAGTCGGCGCCTTCAGCCAATCATTCAACAGCTGGATACAGCCATTGTCTCCATGAGTCAGTCACATCTCCAGCATACTAATGAAATCCTATACTATATTAATCATAAAGCTGACTTGTTTGAACAAACCGATAACAGCTCGTAACTACGGGTAACAGAGAGAATATAACACCCCGGGGGAGGGTCTAATTTGAACGGAGAAATTCTTCTTGAATTAAACGACTTGCAGCAGGCAGAACGAGAACTATCCAATCTGCTTGTAACCATACGTGCAGATGTACAGGAAGCCAAAGCGCTCTACAACCGTCTGCACGACTGGAAGGGACATTCAGCAAATGTGCTCAGAAACCGGATTGAAACTTTCTTTGAAGATATGTCACGCAAAATCCAGGAGATCGAGCAGCAAAAAGCGGAACTGCTCCGATACATTCAACATATGAAACAAATAGATGGCATATCATGACACGCTTCAGTAACATACTTGCTTCCAAATCCAGAGTCATTATGAACTTGTTTTTCTTTATCGTTATTATTTTTCTACTAGGACAATGTCAACAAATCATAAGTAACCATGTCACTGAAAGCGCTAAAAACAAAGACATCATTGAAAAGGCAAAAGCTACGGCCATGAAATATTTGAAAAACAAATATAAGCTAGATGTCGAAATAACGAAAGACAAAATACATCCAACTCACGTAGCTACTGCAGTCGTATTAGAAGGAAATGTTATCGGGAATAAAAACGAATTCTTTACCATTAGTGTAAATTACAAATCTAATGAAATAAGATATTTGAGCATGAGCCCAGAACTGGTTGAAGCGATCAGAGCTAAAGGTTATGACCCGTATATTAAACAGAAACATCCTTGAGCTTACAATCAAACTTTGAGCCTTAGCAAAATCTAATCTCGTCAAAAAACAAGCCACCGAATGAAGTGACCCCCAAAAGTTAGACATACTCTAACAGTTGGAGGGGCAGTTCAAAAAAAGGTTGCTTGTTTTTTTCTTTCTACCCAAATATTCTTCATTTTTGCATAACTTGAGCACACTGCCGGCATGATATAAACAATACCTATCGTTAACATGTTTTCAAAGGAGGGCGAAACGATGGATCATGCTAATCACCTGCTTCAAGATATCCAACAAAAGCTGACGAATTGCGATGACGTTACATATTTGCCGATTCATGTGCAGGGGCATGAATGCACTGTCATTTATATTCAATCCATCATCAATCTCCAGATGCTGCAGGAACAAATCGCGACCCCATTATTGTCCCTAAGCCTGTCCAATCCTAAAAACTTGAGAAAAACGTTGGATGAAGGGGCTATTTTTACGGCTCCCTATACCCAAAACTCAGATCCTGAGAATATAGCGAATTGTATTGTAAAGGGCAGCGCCGCTGTATACGTCGCAGGATACTCTCACGTCATTCTGTTTGATATCCCCATGTATCATACCAGAGCGGTCGAGGAATCTCAGAACGAACAGGTTGTCATTGGACCGAGAGAAGCTTTCATCGAAGACATTGAAGTCAATCTGTCTCTTATCAGACACAAAATTAAACATCCTGATTTGAAAGTCGTTCATTACACGATCGGATCTTACACCCAGACTACTGTTTACGTCCTTTATATCGAAGGATTATGCAAACAGGAAGTATTGGATGAATTGGATGAACAATTAAAAAAAATAGACATAGACGGCATTTTTGGTATGGGTTATATATCCGAGCAGTTTAAAGCTAGCCGACTGACTCCATTCCCTCAGTTTCAATATACAGAGCGGCCTGATTCCGTTGCCTCCTCCCTGTTAGAGGGCAGGGTGAGCATCATGCTCGATGGCACTCCATCGACGCTTATTGTGCCGGTATCTATTTTTTCGTTACTGCAATCATCGGAGGATTATTATCAAAGCTTTTATTCTGCCAGCTGGATGCGTATCATCCGGGTTATGTTCGCTCTGGTCTCATTAATGCTGCCCTCACTTTATGTGGCGATCACTACGTTTCAACCGGAAATCATTCCAACGGATCTGCTCATTACAATTGCAGCAGCTCGCGAGAACATCCCCTTCTCCGCATTAACGGAAGCATTCATTATGGAGCTTACTTTCGAAGCACTTCGGGAAGCGGGAACGCGAATTCCCAAGCCAGTCGGTCAGACCATTTCCATTATCGGCGCGATCGTTATCGGCCAAGCTGCTGTTGAGGCAGGTATCGTTTCAACGCCCATGGTCATTGTTGTTTCCATCACAGGAATTGCCGCTTACATTGTTCCGCATTACGAACTGGGGTTAGCCTTTCGACTGTTAAGATTTCCTTTACTTATACTTGGTGGTACAACCGGACTGCTTGGAGTGCTTGCAGCAACCTTTATCGTATATGGACATCTGACTTCATTGAACACATTCGGCACACCTTACATGTATCCACTTTCCCCTCTTGTATTTTCAGACTGGAAAGACATGCTGGTTCGTGTTCCTTCATATTGGATGACCAAACGACCCGCCAATTTTGCTTCAAAAAACAAAAGGAGACAGACGCATAAATGAATGCCTTACGTCTTTGTAAAGTCATTCTCCCCCTGTTGCTGCTTACCGGATGCTGGTCCAAAGTGGAGATCAACGAGCAAATGTTTGTTTTTGCTATTTTTATTGACAAAGGCGAACAGCCGGATTCTGTCGAGGTCACCCTAGGTTCTCCATTACCCAATCGCTTGTCCCCCGGCAAACAAACAGGAGGCAGCAATGACGGAACCCCCTATACTATGATCAACAAAACGGGAAACTCGATACCGGAAACGATCAATGCCATCCAAAGAGATGCAACAAGACAGTTGGATTTCAGCCATACCCGTGTTGTTGTCATTAGCCGAGAGTTTGCAGAGTCGGGGATCCGGGATGTCCTCGACTGGATTCTAAGGGAACCTTCACTAAACTTTAGCTCCTTCTTGCTGGCGTCTGAAGGAAAGGCCAAACAAATCGCTGAATTAGCACCGGTATTTGAACAAATGCCCTCTTCTGTATTAATGCGATTTGAAGTGTTAAACAACGCGCTGGCAACAACCGCCAGAGATTGTTTATTTGGAATGCTGGGAGGCCAAGGGTTTGCCCTCACTTATGTAAACAGTGAGCTTAAACCATTATTGAGCGAAAAGGAGAAGTTGGAGAGGTGGACCGGCATAGAGGGCGCTGCTTTATTTCACAAAGACAAAATGAAAGGCGTGATGAGTGAAAAAGAAACGAAAGCATTGGCCTGGGCTTTAAACCACATCCGCAAGCCACTTTATACGGTAACCTGGGATGGCGGTAAAAGCAAAGCAAGCGTTCTTTTTATAAATACAAAAGCTAAAAAGGAGCTTCATATGACCGATTCAGGTCCTGCGTTTACTGTGAAATTAAAAGGTACCGGTGATCTGATTCTTCTAAAGGATTCCGGGAATCGCACACCTGTAGAAGTTAACAAAATTATTACACATGAACTGGAACAGATGATCCGTACCGATATGGAAAACGCACTGCGTGTAACCAAAGAGCTAGGTACAGATGTCTTGCAGTTTGGAAATATGATTGAAGCAAAATACCCGAAAATATGGAGTGAGTTCGTTGTCAACTGGGACGACCGCTATAAGGATGATATCCAAATTGATGTGAAAACGAAAATAATGGTCCGTCATTCAGGAGCATCAACCTCCTGATTAAAAAGATCATCACTCTATTTCGTTAGGAGGTCTTCAGCATGTTGGCTTTGTTTTTTGCCTGCATCGCTCTATTGGACTGGTTTCTTGTTAAAGCCAAGCCTAAACGTGAGAAATGGATGATGCTGCTCGTCATTGTACTGTTCACAGCTTGGAATATATGCGCCAATCTATTACCTTGGTGGGCAGATCCATTCGATATCATCTATATGGCTTTTAGCTGGATTTTATAAAACCACGACTGGAGGTAACGAGAGATAGCTATGAAAACAACACCCTGGCAAACATTTCGCTTTGCCTTTCTATATCTCAACTCTCAGCCTTCGACTTACCTGATTACCACATTGATAAGCAATTCATCCTATTTAGGCTGGCTTGCCATCTTATTCGGAAGTATTTTAAGCTTCTTGATTCTATGGTGTACGGTTCGGGTCGGTATGTGGAACCCCGAGAAACCGTGGCTGGATTTCGGAGAAGAGCTTGTGTCCAAATGGATCCACGTTCTGATTCTACTGCTCCTATCTTATTGGGCTGTATCGTATGCAGCTGTAGATATTGAAAGCTTCACCTTATTCTATGGCTCCAATTATATGGAAAACACACCACAGTGGTTCATCCAGGCCATTCTCGGGATCGTGATCATTATTACAGCGCGCTGGGGATTTAGAACGATCGTTTATCTGTCCGATGGCTTGTTTTTGCTAACCGTTATAGTCTTGGTACTAACGATAAGCTCATTCGTTAAAGATGCCGATCCGAACATGCTCACCGGATTCTTTTCACCTCACGGTTATGATTCTCTTTCAGTAGATACGTTGACAGTCCTGTCTTATCTTGGAGAATGGGGCGTGTTTTTGTTCATTGCACCTTACTTGAAAATCGGCTGGAGAACAATGAGAAACTTATTTTGTGCAGGGCTGCTCGTTATACTTGCGGTCACACTCCAATGGGCATTAACCTTCTTGAATTTCGGACCCCATCTTGGAAAAATGATGCAGTACCCACTAATCGAATTGCTAAGAAGTTCAGTGACAGGAATAATGGGAAATACCGATCCACTGATCATTGGTTTGTGGTCAAGCTCTATGTTTATACACAGCGCCTTTCTGATCCATGTCGCTTCCCTGTGCCTTGCCAAAGTTTTTCGCACACCAAATCTACAGAAGACTTTTGTCACTCTGCTCGGGGGCACCGCCACGGTAGCTGCCTTTCAATTCTCGCGTGATCCTATCCTTTATCAGATCCAAGTAAACTCTTTGCCTGTTGTCTTATTTTGGATCATTGTCGAGTGCATCCCTGTGTACTATTGGATCGTAACGCTCTTTCACTCAAAAAAACAAGTTTCAGACAAGCAAGAAGTCAAAACCTATAAAGAACTGTCCTAATAAGCAGCCTTTCAATCTCAAGGACAGTTCTTTTCTATTTCACTGTAATGGTTTATGACTATTGCACATACTGCTTATATTCCTCAAATGGAATAAATTCGACTTCTCCGGCTATATAGCGTCCATCACGGAATTCATAGGTGATCTCCAAATCACCGATAAATACACCGAAATAAATAGCAGCGCCTGTACGCAACACCAGCTTGTTATTCTTAACAGAATGGTAATCAACAGCACCAAATCCCAGTTCAGTCATATCTGTAAAAGCATGATCCGGTATATTCATCGTTATGTTGTGATCTGTACCTTTAATATCAACAGAAACATGAAGATTGTTGCCATCTACTTTCAGCTCCGATGTAACCCATTGTGCCACCGTTTCTTCCAGAGACTCGACAGGGATTTCCTCGAAGTTTACCGGATTCACCACATGAACATCCTGTGAGTGCACTCCTGTTCCTGAGCCTTGATTCAGCAAAATGACCACTTCAGGCTCATCATCCTGATTCAAATCTGCTACGGTCACCTGAGGGATTTCCTTCCAACCAAGCGGAGTTTTCCAATCATACTTATGACGTTTATTGCCTATTTCCAATATAAGCTCTTGATAAACACCATCCTTCTCATCTACCCCATAAAGTTTGACATCCGGACGGTTGTCCGCTATCGCAATTGGACTTCTCCCGTTGGAATTCACCTTAACAACCTGATGTCCCTTTGCCCACCTTACATCAGCACCCGTCATCTGCTCCAGCAGCGAATCTGGAATCATCATTCGGCCATGAGTAATATAAACAGGCGTATCAAGTATCACTTTTTTGTTCCCGTTCACAACCGTTCTGCTTCCGTTTGTTATAACATATTGTCCACCATCGGACCAAACCGTGACACTTTTGCTCTCCTGATCCCACCTCAGCTTTACACCCGACCAGTCTCTTAACATATAAATCGGCAAAAAAGGTGTATCATTCTTCACTACAGGGTCTGTATCGAGCTTCTCAATTCTTTCGTCCATTCGGAGCATAAGAACCTCTGAGGGTGCAGCATCTACGTTACCTGAAATGGATATGACCGATGAAATCAATGCAGCCGCAACAAATGAGCACAATAATTTTTTCATATATATATAAAATTCCCTTCATAATCCCTAATGTTAATATTTCTATCATAGCCTATTCACTAGGAAAAAGGGTTAAAAATTGGACATTACTGCAAATTATTTATCGATAAGTATAACTTCAATTGATTACAGGTACAGTGGAATCATTTAAAATTAATTCGGTCCCTAGTCTTACAACTACCGGATCACCATACGGATAATCTAAACGATTCATAAGCAACCGAACTGCTGAAGTACCAAAGTCATTCATCGGCTGGCCAACAGTCGTCATACGCAGCTGAGCATACTTTAACATATTGTGATTCGAGAACCCGGCAATCGATAGCTGTTCCGGCACCTTAAGTCCGAGACCAACAGCCGCATTCAGTGTAGAAAGCGCGAGAAAATCATCGGAACAAAATACGGCTGTAAGCTCATGATTTTTGTATAAAAACGTCTGAATAGCGATCTGCCGCGCTATTATTTCCTCATACTTCCCCTCATGTAGCTCAAGAAAAAGAATTCGGTCTGTATGGGTGCCCACTTTCCATTCATGGAGAGCATCCAAATATCCTTGATATCGCTCCTCCCGGCTCTTCACTTTATCCATATGGCTCGTTATAAATCCGATGTTCCGGTGACCGGTACGCAGCAGGTGTGAAGTAACCTCATAAGCTCCGCCATAATGGTCATGACTAACACTATCAAAGCCAACCTCGTTGAATTGGCGATCCAGAATAACGATAGGGTATTTTTGAAGCTTCAGGCGAAGAAGATGATCACCACATATTTTTCGATCAACCGGAAACAGCAAAATCCCCATGATGTCGGGCTGCCGGGACAAACTTCGCACCGCTTCAGCCTCAGCGGCTTCATCGCTTGTCACCTTGAGCACCACTTCAAATCCTCTCTCCTTGGCAGCCAGCTCTATCGAAGTGATCATGCCCCCGATGTAATCATCGATCAATGGTACAATCAAAGCAATATAATGACCGTTACGCCGCAGATGCTTATTATCGTATGCCAGCCTTAGCGTTGCCGATTGTCTAAGCTCTTCTATCTCTATATCCGCAAGAAAGGTCCCTCTTCTTGGAAGACGGTACACAATTCCTTCCTCCTGTAATGCTTGAAGCGCCATCTTCCCTGTCATCCGACTTACTCCAAAACGTTCCGCAAGCTCTCCTTCCGAGGGCAATGGATCATGAGGCTTTAATCCACGCTCCAGGATCATGTTCAGCACCTGGTCCTTCATTTGTTCAAATAACTTGTCCGACCTTGTGTTCATTATAATGCTTAGGCCTGCCTTCCTAATCAATATCAATCAGTGACATCTATATTATCACACGACAAAAAAACTGTCCGTAATAAAGATGTGCTACTGTTACAACACACTCCAAAAAGGATCGATCCACTGTTTTTTCTTTCGAAATCATTTACTTCCGGTATGTAGTGTATGTCCCAATAAACTTGCCATTTTGAAGATATCCTGGTGTTAGATCGCAATATATCTACTCTTTATGACGATATTTTCAAATATTTTCGAATAAAACGTGAAAGCGCTTCCTGTAATTAGTTCTTTTTATGTAAGCAATTGGCATATTATATAGTACAATACCAGCTAATAAGGGGGCGAATGATAGGAGGTGTAATCTATGGCTGTGAATGAAGCGTTAACTTTGATGATTTCGTTCGCCACTTTGGTTGTGTCGATGCTTGCTTTCCATAATAAGAAATAGCTCTTTCCCTCCAGAATGAACCTATTTCTTATCGGTTGATTGAAGCATTTTAAACCATACTCGCCCCCTGCACCGCTGGCTGTTGCCTTCTTGGAGCCGGCTGCCACCGGCTCCAGTGTATGACTGTCTGCGATGGTATCGGATGCTCCAATTCAGTACACAAAGATATCCTATTCCTTACGGAACACAATTATAACTGTCCTATTTCTTTTTTTGCTTTAGCAAAGGCCCCACTTCACTTAACAGTTGATGTATCCTGTTCGCCATATTGGTATACAGCTCCTTTGTCTCTTTTGTCGGAGCCGCCAAGCTGAACATTTCCAAATCTGCCTCGCATTTTTTCAAGCTCGCATACAATGCAGCCTTTTGCCTCACCTGCGGCAAACTGATTTGATCATCATACAAATCCACAACCAGCTGACCGTTTGAGTCTATTTGTCCGAGGTAAACTTCCTCTGGTTTAACCCCCTTCTTGTTTAATTCCCGCTTTAACCACTCCTTGCTTTTTCCAGCTGCTGAAAGTGAAGGTTCCATAATCTCTCCATCCATAATCACCTCTTGCGGCTCATTTTTCTTACTTACAGAAAGTCCAATATGCATCGGCGTCAACGGTTGTTTCTCGCTGACCAGCATCACATTGACTTCACCGCTGGACTCCATGATCGCAAACTCGACATCCGCTAAATCAAACACATTTCTTTTTCGAAGCTGTTCCATCAATTCGTCAGAAGTCAAACGTTCCTTCTTCAATTTATCCTCAAGTATTTTTCCGTTTTGAACTAAAACGGTTGTTTTGAAATCGATAAAATCTCGAACCCGCTTACTCTTCAATTGTAAAAATTCAATAAGCAGCGATACGGCTACCCATGCCGCTAAAGCAACCAGACCCAGATACCAGTTGGCATCTAAATCCAATGAAATATAAGCCGCCAAGCTACCGATTGTAATTCCTGTAATGTATTCAAAAAATGAAAGCTGCGAAATCTGACGTTTACCAAGTAATTTCGTAAGTAAGAACAATACTACTACAGCACATAGCGTTCGCAGTACAACCTCCAGCCACTCCTGCATTTTTTCATATGCCTCCTCAGTATTTGTCTATCTATAAATTATTTGTCAAAAAAAATTTCTAAACCGAGTTATTTTTTTCCACATAAAGTCAGGTTCAAAACATTCAAAATCTTATTTACTCGAAAGCGCTTTTTTTCATTGAGTTATGGGCTTGAGCGAGTTAAAGTGTTACTTATACAGAAGTTACATATACAGAAGTGAGTATGAGGAGGCAGCCTGTTTATGACCATTGAAAAACATCGTCCCTATGATGTCATCACGTTTGGAGAATCGTTGGGACTGTTATATCCGGAAGGACACCGCCGGATTGGCCAAGGCGCTACTATGGCGCAATCTTTCGGTGGAGCAGAGAGCAACCTAGCCATTGGCCTCGCCAGATTAGGATGCAGAGCTGGATGGTTTGGACAACTGGGGCAAGATCCCCTAGGGCATGGAATTGTAAAGACGCTTCGCGGGGAAGGTGTAGACGTATCCAGAGTTCGATACACAGATAAAGCCCCAACCGGGTTAATGCTTCGAGAATCCTTTAGGGGGAAATCGTCCGTTTATTATTATCGTGCAGGTTCGGCTGCAAGCAAATTAACTCCTGATCTGGTCGATGCCGATTATATTGCCCAGGCACATATTGTCCATTTCACGGGAATTACAGCTGCTCTGAGCGAAAGCTGTCTTGATACGATCCGCCATGTCATCTCGATATGCAAAGAAAACAGTGTACAGATCAGCTTTGATCCGAACGTCCGGTTGAAGCTTTGGGACATGCAGCAGGCACGAGCTGTCTTGCTGGAGTTGGCGCAATCATGTGACTATTTTTTACCGGGTTACGATGAATTAAAGCTTTTGTATCAAACGGACAACGATGAAGAAATATTGGAACATCTCTGTCAGCTCCAAGCTGTAACCGTTATCAAAAGCTTTCACGCAAAGAACATGATCGTGCGAAAGAACGATACCCTATCTATTCCATTTAACAAGGTAGAGCAGGTAGTCGATACCGTGGGTGCGGGCGACGGCTTCTGTGCAGGTTTTCTGGGGGGCATATCCAAAGGTTATTCTCTCGAACAATCCCTTGAATTAGCAGGACTTACGGGCTCCCTTGTTATTCAAGCGCCTGGCGATTGGGAAGCGCTCCCAACGTGGGACGAAGTAGAACTTTTACGCGGCAACACAACACATATTGAGCGCTGATCATGAAACAACAGCACTGAAGCAGGAAACTACTATTAGGAGTGAACACGATGAAAAAGATGAAATTAATCAAGCAAATCCATGAAGCAGGTATCGTTGCAGTACTGCGAGGCGATTCACCGGAAGAAGTTGTTCGTATGGCAGACAAAGCCATTGAAGGCGGAATCAAGATCATGGAGATTACGATGACCGTTCCTTATGCTATGGAAGCGATTACTACTTTATCTAAAAAGTATTCATCCACCGACCCCGATGCAGATCATTATGCGATCATCGGTGCTGGCACCGTTCTTGATTCCGAGACAGCCAGACTTGCCATTCTGGCCGGGGCCGAATTTATTGTTTCGCCGGGCTTAGACAAAGAGAGCATTATTCTGTGCAATCGATATCGGGTTCCGATTATGCCGGGAACTTTTACCGCAAACGACATCATAGCTGCGTTGGAACTTGGAGTTGATGTGGTCAAACTGTTCCCGGGCAACCTCTTCTCTCCATCCATCATCTCTTCTCTACAGGGGCCACTCCCTCAAGCCAATGTTATGCCGTCTGGCGGTGTAAACCTGGATAATTTGGCTGAGTGGGTGCAAGCAGGCGCCTTTGCAATCGGTATTGGTTCAGATCTAACCAAGGAAGCGGTGAAGAGCGGAAACTTCGATCTGATCTCTGAGAAGGCTGCAGCCTATGTTCGTGCTTTCCAGGAGGCCCAAAAACTTTCCTGACTCCTGTGCTTTTTAGCAAAACCGCAGTGCGTCATTCATGCCGCACTGCGGTTTTATTTTTTTCGGGGCCATCGTTTCATCGTGCATAGACCTGTAGCTGCTCCACCTGAAACAATCGTGAAAATCGACAGGATGAAGGTGCTCCCTGAAAGAAGAAGCCCGCCTACTCCGATAATAACGGCATCCATCAATAAAATGATGATTCCTTCATTTAACTGGATACGACGGGCGAGAAAATGTGCAAGCAAATCGGTTCCGCCCGTGCTTGTCTCAAATCGCAGCATCATGCCAAGCCCGGTCCCGATTAGCAACCCGCCAGCCACAGCTCCGGGAACCGCTCCCCAATCCAGATAAGGATGAAAAACCGACCGTAAAGGAGACAATAAATCGATAACAAAAGAGGAAATAAGCATTCCCGTCAAGCTGTTATAAAAGATGGAACGGTTTAACAGCCAAGCGGCCATAAACATTGGAATACTGCACAATATGATGACAAAACCGATGTGCAAATCAAATACATAGTTAACGATCAGCGCAATGCCGATGACCCCGCCATCGAGAATTTTATACGGAACGAGAAAGAAATTCGTGCCGGCGGCGATCAGGAAACTCCCGATAATCATAATGAAGTATTTTGTAATAAACCGCATAATGAACAGCTCCAAAAAAGTAGGAATGTCTATTCATATGCTTGTCTTTTTAAAAATTGTACTTCATCTCAAATGTAATCCAAAAAAAATTCACATCATTTCCTTGACGTAAGTCAAATCCAGTCATCATAACAAGCTGAACATTATGCCTTACGCTTAGCTAAACGTTTGTATCATAGGACCATTACACTATATACTGATAAGTAAGAAACTCTCACAGTACATGAAGAGGTGACACACTCATGAATCAGATGAAAGAGGCATACGAGAAGCTGGGTCTTCCGGAAACGGCAACCAATGAAGAACTGGATGACCGATATACCCTTCTTATGCGACAAGCCCGATCGGAACAAAGAAGGAATCCGGATAAAGCTGACGAAGTCGAACAACGCTTCGCAGAAATAACACAAGCATACAATTATATTTTGGATGAAGAAAAGAGAAGAGAACTGGAAGAAGAGAAAGGAAAAAAATACGGGAAATATAAAGGTATGGCCGGGACTGTAGAAAAAACGGAGCATTTCTTCCGCTATTATAAATACCATGTACTCGGTGGACTCGCGCTCCTTGGTATTCTTATTTATGCTATCTTCAGTTTCGTTAACCACCGCCAAGAGCAAGCAGAACTGGCTAAACTTCCACCGGTAGATTTATCTGTCATGTTTCTGGGCTCGTTCATGACCCCCAATGCTGACCAGAACTACGAACCGATCGAGGAAGCGATCTTGGCACAATTCCCGGAGTGGAAGAGAGTTCAAGTTAACGTTACCTATGTTCCTCCAATCGATTCCAATTCACCAAATGATGTGGCCCTTCTTCAAAAAGCATTGCTAATGGTCGCTACAGAACGTCCGGATTTATACATTATGGATCGGGCAGCCTTTGACTGGGTAGGGCATCAAGGTATTGTTCGAAGTCTGGAGCGTGAGCTTGAAGGGGAGTTGAAGTCGCTGGTCACTCCGGATAAGATGATAAAAACAAAGTTGGAGGAAGACACCACGGAGAAAGTCTACGCGATAGATATTACAGACAGCCCACTCGCTGAAGAGCTGCCAATTGTTAAAAAGGAAATGATAGCGGGAATTCGCGGAGAATCCGGAAACGAAGCTAAAGCATTGGAATTTATCAAGACCTACCTTGAAGCAGGAACAGAGAAACAATGACGAATTTTCTTGCCTTTGAAATCATATCTAACCTTGATATAATAAAGAGAAGTTGAAAGAGTTAAAGGGAGATGTTCATGTCTGGTAAAATAAAAATATTCGCTGACAGCACCTGTGACTTACCGTCGTCATGGATTCAAGAGCACGACATTGGCATCATACCGCTTTATGTTGTGTTTGGAGAGGAGTCACTCCGAGACGGAGTTGATATTAAACCTGAGGGGCTATATGCCAAAGTTGAAGAAACAGGTAGTTTGCCGAAGACTGCTGCACCGTCACCATCTGATTTTATTACTGCATTTTCTCCGTTTATCGAACAAGGAGACGACATTATATTTTTTAGTATTTCATCAGAGCTGTCTTCCACTTATCAAAACGCCATCATCGCGGCAGAAGAGCTTGCTCCGGACCGGATAACCGTTATTGATTCACGCAACCTGTCCACTGGGATCGGTCTGCTAGTCATGAAAGCTGTCCATGCGGCGAAAGAAGGTCGCTCGATTCCGGAAATTGTAGAAATGCTAAATAGCTATAAGGATAAAGTCGAATGCGAATTTGTCATCGACACACTTGATTACTTGCATAAAGGCGGACGCTGCTCCGGTATGCAAAATGTAATTGGAAGTTTACTGAAGATCCGGCCTGTTATCAAGGTTGTTAATGGCGGTATGATCCCCGCTTATAAAGTCCGGGGCAAGAAAGAAAAAGCTATGGAACAGTTGCTAAACAATGCATTGAATCAAGTTGAGAATATGGATAACGATCTTATTATGGTTACACATACCATGGCTGAATCGGAAGCAATTATGCTTCAAAAAGCCCTTCAAGAAAAGACAGGCGCACGACAAGTCAGCATTTCCACCGCAGGATGTGTCATTTGCAGCCACTGCGGACCAGGTACGGTTGGTATTATATATACGAAGAAACCAAGCTGACTCTCATATTGAATAAAGCGGCAATTCTGTTGGCTAGCCCAATAGACTGCCGCTTTCTTTTATTTTATCTGTAGTTTTCGCTGGATACGGTTTGAAGCGGTTTGCGATTGAAAACAGGATGCAGCTGAGAAAAAGACAAATGGTGCTCATACAATGAGCGATATACGCTGTCTTCCGAAATGAATTGCTGCAGGATATGAGTTCCGTTATGGACCAACACCGATTCATTCCTCTCTCTAATAATCGTACGCCAGGCCGTTTTTAACTCTATACATAATAATAAGGAAGAGACAAAAGTCCCTTCCTTATCGTTATATACACGGTTTAAAGCACCGTTAAACATTTAATTGACAACAATTCAGAGATACTACTAATATCATATATCAAGAGGACGCTGCAGCGGGTAGAGTTTCAGAAAGCTCCTCCAAATAGTGAACACTCCGGATATACCGGATTGTACGTGTCCCGGAATACATCATTACCGAATGCGTCTCTGCACGATGACCCGGCAGATATTTCACACCTCGTAAAAAATCACCCGGTGTTACGCCGGTAGCTACAAATAGTACACCCTCGTGTCCTACCATATCATGCATACGCAGCAGCTGATGCGGATCAGTTAGTCCCATACGCTGGCAGCGTGAAAAGTCTGTTGTTGTTTCAGGAATCAACCGTCCCTGTATTTCCCCGCCCAAACATTTTAACGCTGCAGCCGCCAGAACACCTTCCGGTGCTCCACCGGACCCGACATACAGATCAACCTCGCTGTTCGTGCAGGTTTCAATAGAGCCCATCACATCACCATGACTGAGCAGCTTGATGCGAACACCCGATTTACGCAAGGCTGCAATCATCTCGCTATGCCGTTCACGGTCTAAAATCGATACCGTTAATTCGGACAATGATTTTCCCAGATGTTTTGAAGCTTTGCTCAGAGTTAGTTCAATCGGGTCATCAAGACTTAGCTTTCCTGCAAGAGCAGGCCCCATAGCCAATTTATGCATATAAATATCCGGCGCATGTAAGAGACTGCCTTGGGGAGCCGCTGCAATAACCGACAAAGCATTGTTTAAACCGTTTGCGACTGTCTCGGTTCCCTCCAGCGGGTCCACAGCGATATCCATTTTAGGGCCCTTCCGATTCCCTACTCTTTCGCCGATATACAGCATCGGGGCCTCATCCATCTCGCCTTCGCCAATAACGACGACACCATCCATTGACACGGAATCAAAATGATGACGGATAGCTGCTGTCGCGGCCTCATCAGCGCTGTGTTTGTCGCCTCTTCCTGTCCAACGGGCCGATTCCAGCGCCGCCTCTTCTGTAATCCGCACAAGCTCTAATGCTAGCTGACTCTCCACGATCCTCACTCCTTTCGATTCCCTCTTACATTTTACATGAATTCATAATAAGTCCCGCAGTTTCCTCAATAGCTTTATCAGTTACATCAATAACTGGACATTCCAATTCAGCAAATAGACGGTGCGCATAATCCAGTTCTTCCTTAATACGTTCCATCGCTGTGTACTGTACTTCGTAAGGAAGGCCCATGACCTTCAATCGTTCCATTCTTATTTTCAGCAAGTGTTCGGCATCCATGGTCAATCCGAATACTTTGCCTTCCGTCACTTCGCGTAACTGTGAAGGTGGTGTCATCTCCGGCACGATCGGATAATTGACGGTTTTATATCCCTTATGTGCCAAAAACATCGATAGCGGAGTCTTCGAAATTCGAGATACTCCGAGCAAAATGATATCCGCTTTTAAAATAGCACTTACATCCTTGCCATCATCATACTGGACTGCAAATTCCATCGCTTCTACCCTGCGGAAATAGTTTTCATCCAGACGATGTAAAAGACCGGGAAGCCGTTTCGGATAATCATTAAATGTATCGGCAAAAGCCTGCATCATCGGCCCCATAATGTCCACAGCCCGAACGTTAAGGCGGACGGCTTCCGCCTTGATTACTTCACGAAGTTCCGGCTGAACCAGCGTATAAGCGACAAAACCGCCTTTACTCGCTACCTCCTCCATGATTTCAGTGATCTCATCCTCTTCACGTACATTCATAAACCGTTTGAGCTCCATATCCGGGAGCTCGAACTGACGCATGGTCGCCTGAACGACGGCTTCGGCTGTCTCACCGATTGAATCCGAACATATTGCTATGAAATGAGTCGGTTCCTGATACATCCCATTCCTCCCACTATTCCTCTGCTACCATATCGAGCAACATTTTTATGATATTCGTTTTAGTAATGCGTCCAACTACCTTCCAGTCGCCCGGGTTACCAGAATCCGACGGAACCACGACTGGCAGACTGTCGATTTGATGTGTAATGATTCTTCTCGCCGCCTCCAGTACGGAATCTTCTGGCTGTACGGTCGTCACGTTGGCTTGACGTGTCATAATTAGACTGACTGGCATAGATGAAGCCGTTGGATTACCAATGGTAACCTTCAAAAGATCCTTTCTGGAAACGATACCGGCCAGATGTCCTTCCGCATCCGTCACAATCAAATTACCCACATTTTCTAAAAATAAAGATACGACTGCTTCATGAATCGTTGTTGTCTCCCGCACAATAACCGGGACACTGTGTACATCCCCAACCTTCATCTTTAGAAAACGAAATTTTTCATCATGCTCCGTCGTTCCTCGGTTGCCAAGAAAATATCCAACTTTAGGTTTTGCATCGATATAATCCAAAATCACAAGTTTGGACAAATCGGTACGAAGCGTAGCGCGGCTGACATTCAACATTTCCGCGATCTGCTCTCCTGTAATAGGGGCGTGTTTTTTTACAATGTTTAAGATATCTTTTTGTCGCGCTGTCAGTTCGATAGTATATCCCTCCTGCTCCCGGATGCCAGAAAAGTACGACTGCTCCGGAAATCAGTATTTCAATCTTTATACAGTTTCAGAGCCGCAGCTTTTGCATTTTTCTCTTCCACAGCAACCATAAATAATCTGCACGCCATTGGTTGGAAGGATGTCGATCAATTCATTGCAGCCGGAACAAATAATAAGCCCCATAACGCTCCCTTCATCCTTCTCTTTCGCCATGTTCTTGAAAGTACTCATTGTGATATTCCTCCTTATGTTCTCATAGTGTTCGATTATAAATAATGGTTGTATCGTGATACGTTCCAATGCCTGCTGCTGCTTTCTCTACCTGCCGATATAATACGTCATATATATTATATATGCAACATATTTTTAAGAAAATCCACGCTATGACGATATAAATAATTCTTTTTTCACAGATCAAATGCCGTTATATCCTTCATTTATCACAATATTAGCGACATTAATACATAAAGAAACGCCTGCGCGTCCTAATTAAAAGACGGCGGCGTTTTTTGAGCGAAATATAAACCTATGATAAATTTGGCCAAATAATTATTGGTATTTAATCATTTCCACGCTTACAATTCCCTGGAACACATCCCACGGCATTCATCCCTGCCGCATTGGCTATGAATAATTTTCACACCATCCGTTGGCAATGTATCAATCAATTCGTCACAGTTAGAGCATATGATCAGTCCCATATCCTTACTTTTGTCTGCATTCCCAGCCATCAGGTTTGTGAGCGTTTTCATCTTATTCCTCCTCGGTTTTTCACTTTCATCCTTCACCGGACTGCCAATGGTCAGCATTGTCATCAGGTCCTCTAAACCTAGTGTATTTCGTAAAAATCAACTTATGTTTAAATTTATGTACTCATTGGCTGAACTTTGCCGTTTTTAAACAGGATCAGGACGCAAAAAGCAGACCAAGAAGATCTTTTCTCGGTCTGCCGTTATGATGCATTATTTTATTGGCAACGATTAAGGAACTCGACCATGCGCGCATAAGCGATTTTTTCGTTCGCCTTTTTCGTTATACCATGACCCTCGTCATCAAACACAATGTATTCTACATCACGTCCCTTGGCACGAAGAGCTTCAACGATCTGATCCGATTCTTCTTTAACAACCCGTGGATCATTAGCTCCTTGAATAATCAGTATCGGATTCACCATGTTATCCAAATACGTAATTGGGGAATCTTTGATAAACAGTTCCTTGTCCCGCTCTGGATCTCCAATCCAGCGCTCCATGATCGGCTTCCAATGTTCCGGTACAGAATTGTAGAATGTAAACAGATTGCTGACACCTACAATATCGATCGCTGCACGGAAATATTCCGGGTTGCGCCCTGCCAGGAGCAGCGTCATGTAGCCACCATAGCTGCCGCCCATGACGAACAGTTTCTCACGGCTAGATATACCCTGCTCAAACAACCAGTCCATGCCGGCCAGGCAGTCCTTGCGAGGCCCTTCTCCCCAATCCTTCTCCACCAGCTTTACAAAAGAGCTGCCATAACCGGTACTGCCGCGGAAGTTCGGACAGAAGATGTTATATCCTTGTGCAATAATGTACTGGAACATGGCACGGAACTGTTTCCGTTCAGCAGCCTGAGGCCCGCCGTGCGGCCAGAATACCGTATAACCGTTCGCAAGGTGCTCTTTGGCACGGAACAAAAGCGACTCAATTTCCATTCCATCGAACGAGCGGTATGTAATGACATCAGGGGATACCAGATCCTCCTCGTTTAAACCGGTCATTACATTCCGGGTAATCATCGACCACGCTCCGTCTTGATAACGGTAGATGTTAAACGGTTTCACTGCTCCGCGGGCCAGCAAATACAGATTGCCCGATCTGGCCACAGTAAGCTGCTCGACGATATCCGAAGGAAGCGGTATTGGCGTCACTTCGCCGCTATCCAATGAATAAGCATACAGCTTATCCTCAACTCCCTTATCCGTGACCATGTACACCGTGCGGGATTCTTTATGATATTTCAGCTGGCTGATGCTTTCACGGTCAAATTGATAGAGTGGTTTAAATTGTTTATTGGGAATATCGTATGTTGCCATATAAGTATATTCCGAATCAAAATTGGTTGCGAACAACACTGTATCATTATCCAGGAAAATGGCGCCGCCTGCTATATGAATCTGTTCCGATGAAGGCGTCAGACATTGATCCTCTTCCCCTTCACGATGCACATAGCTTAAATAATATGTATTGGCGTACATTTTGCTATAAACTATACTTTTTTCGTCAGGACTCACCGCGGCCAAATAAGTAGTGATATCTTTCCCCTCGAGCAATAGCTTCGTCTGTTTGGATTCCAGATCATACACACATGCATTCAAATAAGTTGGGTTATCTTTAGAAGTGCTGTAATACAACCGCTTTCCATCTTCCGATAAATGAACAAAATAATGCTTATCCTCCGGCGAGACCCCTTCAAACAACGGCATCGGATCTCCGCCATTCCAGCGAAGTGCATGAAATTGATAGTTTTCATTTCCGTCGCGGTCAAAGGCCGTCAAAATATGGCGCCCTTCCGGGTCCAGCTTAATAAAATCGCAGATCTGATCATTGTACGTAAGCGGATACGGATATGATGTTTCTCCATTCAAATCAATGGCCCATAAATTAAACTTGCCGTTCAAGCTGCTGCTGAATACTAAACGCGACTCATCTGTATGAACTCCGAAGCAACGAATAACATAGGTCTGAAAAAACTGCTCTACATCCGGTTTTGGAAACTGAATCATCAAGAATGCCTCCCCTGACCACAAAGTATAATCTATAGGATAATGAATATGTCCGTTAACCTACAGTTAGTCCCCATTATATAACATCAAATCTGGTAAATAAATCAATCCCCGGTATGACTACCCATCCTCCTCCAGAAGTATATCTATTCAAAAAATGAGCCCTACGATAACAGCGTGGTAAAGCTTCTTTCATGCTTTAAGAAAACAACTCTTGCATAAATCCTTCTCTGCCTAATGGATTGAGCCAGTCTATACCACGAGAAGCTTTCCTCCTACAGCAAAATCAGGGTTACAGATCAAAAAACCTTGAAGAGCTGTTTCAACTCAACAAGGTTTTAGGGGCCGTTTGACATATATAAATGTACTGCGATGGAACGTAATCGGCTAGCCATACGGTATGATTCCCTTGGTAAAACAGGATACCGTCTTTAGAAGCCGCTTCGGCATAAACGCCAAGCAGCACCGGCTCAGAATCCTTCCGCTTTCCAACAGTGAGCGCCATTTCGGGATCCGCAGCTAGGTGCACATACTGCCTCCCCATAGGCCGTAAGCCATCGTTCATAATTTGCTCCACCCACCGTCTTGGCGTTCCATGATATACGACAGGGGGCGGAGTTCCTGGAGTTTTCGTTATTTTTTGAGGAAACGAGTGTCCATACAAAGCTCTAATCTTGCCATCCCTGATTTCATACCGCTTTTTATCGGCTGCATCCAGCATATTGATCAAGTCATCAGCTTGAAGTGATACCCACTGCTTTTCCAGACGCAAAGCCGAGACTAGCTGCTCTGTTTCCACCCACCCTTCTGAATCCATCTCCAATTCATATTCCCAGGGAGCGTGCCTTAGAGCATGAGCCACCGCTTTGCTTAGAGCTTAGATAGTCCACTATGACTTCACCTTCCATTCAACAGAATCAGTTGTCTAAGGCAATAATACTATTCGTTATGTACAATTATAAACGATGCTGGAAAATTATGAGCACTGAATTTAAAACAGCTGTCTAGCCTCAGAACAGCTAACTGTCTGCAGCTTCTCGCTTCATCTTAACCTTGAGATACAGCGAAGCTATGATTGCACCGACTATTCCACATATAATGTCGAGCATCGTATCCTTTAGACTGCCATTTTGTGAGTTAAAACCGAGCAGGTGATCCACTGTGAATTCGTATACTTCCCAAACTCCGGCCATGGCGACCGCAAACCAAAACGAGAACCAGATGGCAATTTTTCCTGGAAGCTGTACTTGCTTATCCTGATGCTGCAACATCCTTTGGAACAGATACAAACCGACAAATGCAAGAATAATCCCGGACAGCAAATGCTCGATTTTATCCAGATATGGAATGACACCATACATACTAAATAGATTAGCAAACATCATGGTAAGCGCAATAAACATCAGTACTGAAAAACGCAATGCCGAAGGCAGCTCGCTCTTTGTTATTTTGATTAATCCCCGCAGTAACAGCAGAACAGCAATAATAAGCAGCGCTTGAAAGCATTTCGCATAAACCCCGGTTATTGCAAAATAAACTAAAGAAACACCGCAAATAACATATAGCCCAAGCTCAACGATATCGTTCCACCGCTGCTTGTTGTTTACATGTGACATACCTTCTCCTTAATCTCGGCAGCAGCGCGAGTGATCAATGAATTATGTTTCCCGGGAAATGAAGAGTCAGCTGTTTGAAATCTCCAACAATTCAACCTTATTCATTGTATAATTCTGAAATCACAATTGCAAAAACTCGTGATCCTCTTTAGTCTTATTTAGTCCGCTTTAATCCATTCATCATGCCCGGGACTTTAAGCTTTATGAAAGGGACTTAAAAAATGATCGGATATGATCTGCCATAAGCTGTGGATCTTCAGCTGCTACAAAATGTCCACCTTTATGTAACTCTTTCCAGCTTACAATATTCGGAAATAGCCTTTCAACATATTCTCTTGGAGGTCGTTCATGTGCTTGTGTGGCCGTCAGCAAAACTCCATGAGGAACCTGTGAAAAATCGGTATGATCAGGCCATTTCGTATGCTTGCCTTCAAAATAAAATCGGTTGGACGAGTTCATCGTTTGCGTGTACCAATAGATTGAAACGTTGGCCATTAAAACCTCATTACTAAAATGCTGCAATAGATCTCCGCTTGGCGGACTTGTCCATAAATACCATTTTTCAAGAATAAAAGCTGCCATACCTGCTGGAGAATCATGAAGCGCGTATGCCATCGTCTGTGGCTTTGTGCCTAAAATGTGAGCATAACCCCCTTCTTCCCCATACCACTGCTTGCAGTACGAAAGAAACTCCTGCTCAGCCTCTGATAAAATCGTATCCTGCCCGATATAGGGGCTAGGATTCCCCGGTGAAGTCGTATGATATCCAATGATGCTCTCTGGATAATCTAAGCACATCAAGCCTAGTATACTTGCTCCCAAATCATATCCATGGACTCCGAATCGGGTATATCCAAGTCCATTCATTAATTTAACGAGCAGCGCTGCGACTTGCCGATCTTCAAAGCCCGATGTTAACGGAGAGGATGAGAAGCCATGTCCCGGAATCGAAGGGATAATCACGTCAAAAGAATCTTCTGGATCACCGCCGAATTGTTCCGGATGTGTCAGATAAGGAATCAGATCAAGCATTTCGTAAAAGGTACTCGGCCAACCATGCGGAATAAGGATCGGCTGAGCGTTCCGGCCATTTTCACGCTCATAAATAAAATGAATGTCATGCCCATCGATATTAGTCATGTAATTGGAATACGAATTGATCCTGTTTTCTACTTTTCTCCAATTAAAATCATCCCGCCAATAACTGACCATTTCCTTTACAAAATCCAAAGGTATTCCATACTCCCATTTGGAATCACGGATCTCATCCGGCCAACGTGTTAATTCCAAGCGCTTATATAAATCTTCAATCTCTTTATCTTCTATATGGACAGTGAATGGTTTAAGGTTCATATTCAGATCTCCTTTAATGATTATTGGGTATTACGAGTTGTGTGTAGTTCCTTAGCTCGTAACTTTTAGTGATCAGCTCCAAGAAGAGTAGTTGCGACGATGGTGAGGGTTCCAATGATGAGCAGCAGCTATAATCATCCAGAACAGCGGCAATATTGAAATCAGAAGGTCCGCCTAAAGCAAATCCAATCGTATGAGCGGTGTTGATTATACTGAACCCTTCCGTCTTATGCTCATTCGGTATTACTCCTTCAACTGCAATTGAACGAACCGTCATGAGTAGAGCCACGGATAATCCAATCAGACTGACAGCCATGAATGAAAAAAGTCGGGTGAGAAGGCCAGTTACAAACAACTGAATATGAGGGTGAGAACAAGTAAAATAGCTTGTTTGAGATTCGAAACATTGATCTTATGAAATAGCAAAGCATACACGATGCCACTAAAAACACTATAAAAAGCTAGTGCAGATAAAAGGATTGCGGCTTCGCTGGTCCCTTTTCCGAATTGTTGAACCAAGGGTAATGCTGCGCTTCTGCGGTTCCCAGCAAATCGATGAAACAGCAGCAATGAGCAAGCAAAGAACACATAGCACCCGGGTCTCCTGCAATACTGCCGCCAGACAAAGCCGATAAAATAATGTACCACTGCTCGGGTACGTCGTAAGCTTATGATTCATACCATTCCAAGTAAAGCTATGGAGGAGATCATTAAAATGTAATCCTATTTTTCTATAAGTCTCCCGCCAGGTATCGTAAATAGAGTCATGCTTAACACATACGATGTGATCATGATGCCAAGCGAAGGCGTACCCTTCAGATAATTACTGATAACTACAAAAGCCAGAGATGTCATAATCATCAGTGCTCTGATAAACTGTAAAGCAAGGGACCATTGCGAATACTTTTTTTCCCGCATTAAATCTTTAATTGGAAGATGGGACTTGCTTTCCATATTCCCTTGCTTTCCTCTATGACCATTAAAATTATTTTAAAGGTTAGGTGACCTGTAAACATACTTTAATGGTTAACATCATAATAGTCAATAGGAGTGTTATTATGGGGACTGAATACGATAATCTGGAGGTTATGGCTGACTTTTTTAATACCCATGATAAACGCATGCGTTTTGAAAATGATCCGGGAATTGAGCATTTCAACACCTCTAAGGATCTATACGATTGGTTGTTAAAGCATCAGCTTATCTCGGAAAAGGCAGAAGTCACCGATCAGGATCTGGAGCTTGCTATAAGGCTAAGGACAGCAGCAAGGAAAATCATCGTAAACAATGTTTTTGATGAGCAGGATCATGGTTTGAGTTCATTAAATGAAATTATAAATAGATTCAGCTTTTCGATCTGTTTTACGGAGGATCAAGAGAGTTTACAGCCCCTTCAAACCGATGGAATGAGCGGACTCGCAAGGTTGGCTGTACTTATTTTTGAACTTAGAAAAAATAAGTTATGGCACCGGATTAAAGTGTGTTCTGCAGCCGATTGCCAGTGGGTATTTGTGGACCATTCCCGCCCCGGAACAGGTAGATGGTGTACAATGAAAGCCTGCGGAAATCGTGCGAAAAACAAAACGTATAGACAGAAAAAAGCCTGAACTCTCAGGCTTTTTAGGCTGTCAATAATATTTTCACCATCTGTTTGAGTTTCCCCCTTTTATTCAAGCAACCAACCCGGTGACTCTGGTGTGCGACTCATATCTACATTGTGATTTATTTCCTCTTGATATAGTTAATTTTATATTGCTATGTATATTTATCTAAACACCGCTGATTTATTGGCTATATAGTCCTTTAAGCAATCTTCATGTTGTTTATTTACCAAGGGTGGAACGCGATCTGGCTTAAAAAAAGATAGTTCAAGTGTTTCATTATGATCAGCTTCCAAGTTCCCACCAACTATCGAGCATTGAAAACAGATACGATGCATTGCGCTATATCTCCATTTGGATATTCATCAAAGTATTTTGTATATACTCCTATTAATCTATCCGCTTTTACCGAAAGGCCTGTTTCTTCTTTTATTTCCCGAATCATTGCTTCTTCAGTAGATTCCCCCAATTCTAAAGCACCCCCAGGAAATCCCCATGCTTTCTTATCCCCTCTCTTTTGTAACAAAATTTCTCCATCTTCATTCTCAATCACTCCCCAGCAAAATTCAAGAATATACACTCATGTCCCACTTTGCCTCTAATCCATTTGATATAATCCAAAATATTCACCCTCCCCTTGTATCATAGTAAGCGCTTTAATATGCCACATTTATATTATAATCCACTACGATTTTCCTCGGGATGACCAAGTTTACTGCTACGAATATTGAAGCCCAAATCTTATGTACTCAATGTTTTGAAACATAAATTTTCATACAGATATTACGTGGGTTATATGTGTTATTAATTTATGCTGTACTGGGAAACCCCACCCATGATATACTAGAGAGTTGGAATTTCCACGTCATTACCAGGAGATTTATCCAAAAACACATTGGGAATATTAGGAGCTAGTTTTCTCAGTTTGTTAATGGAGGAGTATAAGAAATACTCTTATCTGAGAAATTGCCATCAAGTAATTTCTTGTACAAGTTTTTAATGAACTCTTTCCACTTTCCAAAAAAAGACCCCGAGATAGAATCATTTGATTCGAGTAAACGATAACCATCCGCACGATAAAACATTAGTAAACCAGTTCCAAAGTCACAATTTTCATTATCCAGAATAGCCTTAGGAACTTCAAATTCACTATTCCAGTTATAGTTAGCGGCAAATATATGAAGAAACAATGGATTCTTTATTTTTTTGACTTCTAAAATAACATTATGAATATCTTCATTGTATAACAGTTCTTTTAGAGACTGTAATTCCTCGCTATTCAATTTAATTCTCCATCCTTTCACGTTAATTCATCAATTGACTCAATTTCCGCTCCCAAAGTTCCACTGTTGCTCCTTGGTTAGGATAGAGAGGCAATCCTTTTTCTTGAAGATAAATTATTCCCCATCCCCGCCTGAATCGCATCCAACCCCAGCGGGTCCACATAGGTAATCGGGTTGCTGTTGACATAGGCGTAGCGGTTCATGCTCAGTCCCTCATTATATCGCCTAGCAATATACCTCGGTTCAAGAACCGTTTCAGCTCAGGGTGATAATACCGGGCACGCATATAGTACAGTCCATTCGGGTCAGTCTGCACACCGTCGCGTCCGTTGTAAGCGAACGGCTGGCGGGATTTTCCGTCGTGACGAAGCAGCTCGCCAAACGCGCCGTAGCTATAGCGTTCCGTGATCTGACCTTTCTCATCGCTCAACAGCGTCGTGCTTCCGCTAACTGCCGTTCCTTCAACTATTCTGACGCTACCTGTTAACGTTTTTCTACTGTCTGTTCATCTCCCTTTCTGATACAAAAAAAGCTCATTCCAACTCATAGTTCAAGAAGGAAAGAGCTTTTGAAAGTGGTTGTATTGTACGATCTAGTTGTTTTGATGTAAACCTGCAAGTATTAACCTTTAACGCTCATCAAAATTATAACCGCCTTTTCTTGGCAGCAAGTCTTCAAAATCGCACGATGCTATCGCTTTAAAATCAGCATCCCATAACTTTGTCAGCAAATTAGATATTTCTAATATATAGTTACGGTCATCCACATCTTCAGTTGGTTCAATTTCAAGGTAGTACTTGTAATATAGAAAGCCATCATTCCCTTGATTTCTTTTGTCTTCATCGAAATCACCGTTATTAAAAATAAATATTTCTGCTTGCATCGTCAATATGCTTGAACCACTAATAGTACCCGTAACGATGTTTGAGACTGTATCTAGTAACATCTCTTTATCAACATCGCTATCTACATAAATTTTAGTAAATAAATCGAATTCTTCTTCCAATATAATCACCTCAAATCATTTGAGTGGTGTAAATGGGGGATTGTCAAAAGGTCCACCTATTTTAATAATTGATATATCGACATCCATACCTAGTTGGAGTTGTTCTCTAAACTTGCTCAGTTTCGCTTCTCCTGATTGAATTTTCCCTGTTTCAATAGCATGAAGCATTGTTTTCTCCTTAGCAGACCCTGGATTAGGCGGCTTAACCTTACTAAAAGAGCTTTGGATTAGTTCATCAAATTTCTCCGCTGGAACCCTAATAGCAATATCAATATCAGAAGTTGGTTTTGCTATTCCTTTTGCCCGGCTGCCTTGAACAACTAAATCGTCACTTATATGCCCTACTTTTCCTCGTATCATTGACGATACTTTATCAAATTGTGCCTGTGTAAGTCCTTGTGGTACTTTAAGACCTTGTCCCGCCCCCCCAGACCCAACCTTCCCCGCCCGAATCGCATCCAACCCCAGCGGGTCCAGGGTTACCGTTGACATAGGCGTAGCGGTTCATGCTCAGTCCGCTCGTTATATCCCCTCGCAATATATCTCGGTTCAAGAACCGTTTCAGCTCAGAGTGATAATACCGGGCACGCATATATTGCAGACCGTTCTTGTCAGTCTGCACACCGTCACGTCTGTTATAAGCAAACGGTTGGCCGATTTGCCTTCGTGACGAAGCAGCTCGCCAATGCGCCGTAGGTGTAACCGTCCGTGATCTGACCCTTCTCATCGCTCAACAGCGTCGTGCTTCCGCGCAGGTCGTAATGATACGTTTGGTATACAAAAAATAAACCTTGAACATACACATTCAAGGTTATATATACAGTTTACAAACTTCCTAACACACTTGAATAATCTCTTTAGGTATTGACGTAAAAACCAATATCTCTGGTTTTGGATAGGGCCTTTTTAACAAGTACTCACGAAGTGTCATCATACTACCCCAATACAACTTAATCCAATGCTCAATGTTTTCTCCTGTGTCAAAGTTCAGGGCTTCCTCATCAAAATCCTTGAAATCATCGTGAAACGCTTGGTCATAAATAGCAATGGAAATCTCACCATCAAATATGAGTATTTATCGTAAATACAGGGAAACAGAAGGACTTAGAAAAACGTTTAGATATATCAACACCTATAGCTTCTTCAAAGTTAACCCAATCAGGTGTATCTAAAGGTCTTAAACTTTCGGTCTTTTCAATTTTCACTCTACCACCATTACTATATCGATTATTAGATTTAGTAGAAAATTGTATTCCTTCTCGCATAACTTGTTCTTTCGAAACAAAATATGCGTGATTTTCTGGTAAATAAGCATGATACAAAAATAGACACATTTTCTCTCACCCATTTATTCTTTTTTTCTTTGCACAATAAGGGAAGTGTGAGCTTCTGGTAGGATCATCAAGGTGTTCAAATAGTCTGTGACTTCCCGTTGGAGTACCAGGTGTACTTATGTTACCGTCAAACTCTTTGTAATATTTGGTTATTTGGTTTGGATTCGGATTATTAGGATTGTCGTCATGTTGGACACCTCGAATGGAGATATTATTATTCTATTTTATTCTTAGTTCTCTGTGTCGACTTTCTAGTCTAGTAACAAAGAGCTTTTAAGTGTTTGAATCATTTTGTGTTTGGTTTGTTGATTGTATTTGTAGGATCTTGTTGTTGGGGGTGTAAACCCGATTTATTTTTTGTATAAGTTATTGGTTGAATGATGGTTTCATTCGGGACTAGATAACCCGCCTAAAAAAAGAAACCTTGGAAGGCAAGAAGCCAATCAAGGTTCATAATTACATTAATCACTAATGATCATAAGTTTAAAAGATTATCTATTCCAATATTTTTAGTCAGTAAATCCTCTAGTGTAGGAGCAATAAATACTGCATCTTCAATATCAAGATTTCCGAACCCTATTATATAAAGTCCGAATCCTTTACTACCACTGAGATAAATTAATGCTCGCCCCCCCTCATCATCACCGATTGCAAGAGAATTTGGAATATATTGTTGAATTTGGTATGCTTCATTCATTTCTGTACAGCCTGTAGCTCCCCAAATGCGGATGTAAACTTCCTTAGCGACACTTATCTCTATCTCAGTTGCTAATCGAATAATATCCAAATAGTCATTTGGCACAGTGATGCTCGAAAACTCAAGAAGCAGTTCTATTTCTCTCTCAGTAGATGGTCCTTGACTAGCATCAATACGAAATTGCTCACTAATATTATCCAATAATCTCATTTATATTTAATCCTTTCATATGGTACTTTAATTTTGTCAAGCATCTTATATTGTTGTTCTAATACATTGTCTATAGTATTTCGAGAAAATCCTGCCGCTTTAAAGTCATCAATGATGTACTGTAATTCGTCTTGTAGTGAGGAACTCCACTTACCTTGTCCCGAATTTACACGAGAATCACGTCTAGCATTTTGAGCATTACTTATAGTTGTATGAGGTAAACCTTTTCCTGTTTCTAACGTTACAGTTGGGGCTAATGAAGGATTATATCCATACTGACTGAGATTTTGTTTAGCCCATTCTTGCTGTAAACCATGATGTGATTGTAACCTCCCTCCATTCGGACCTGTTCCTTTTGGTCTTGGCATTGAATCTTTATGCGTTTTATTGTATAAAACATAGTTGCATTCACCCCTAGTCCCCCCAACCTTCCCCGCTTGAATCGCATCTAACCCCAGCGGGTCCACAAACGTGATCGGGTTGCCGTTGACATAGGCGTAGCGGTTCATGCTCAGCCCGCTCGTTATATCGCCTCGCAATATATCTCGGTTTAAGAACCGTTTCAGCTCAGGGTGATAATACCGGGCACGCATATAGTACAGTCCATTCGGGTCGGTGTGCACACCGTCGCGTCCGTTGTAAGCGAACGGCTGACAGGATTTTCCGTCGTGGCGAAGCAGCTCGCCAAACGCGCCGTAGCTATAGCGGTCCGTGATCTGACCTTTCTCATCACTCAACAACGTCGTGCTTCCGCGCAGGTCGTAATGATACGTTTGGTAACTGCCGTCTGCGTCTTCCCGGCCGATCAGTCCCAAACCATATACATAAGCTGCAGTCAGGTTACCGCTCTCATCGGTTTCCATCAGCAGCTGGCTGTATTCCGCATGCGGGTTGACCACATACCGGCGTGTCTCTCCGTTAAGCGTCATCCAGGACCGCTCGTTCTCGGCGTCATAGCCGTATTGGATGCTGCCCGCCTGAATCAGGCGGTTTCGGGCATCGTAGGTAAACGTCTGCTTTCTTCCTCGAAGCGGTCCGCTGAGCAGATTGCCGTCTTCGTCCATAGCAACTTCCTCGCCGTTCACCCGGTGCAGACGGTTATCCGCTCCATATACCATCTGCAGGAGATCATCACCTGCTGTACTTTCCGTCATATTGCCTGACGGATCATACTTGAACTTCCGGCGGTTGGCAGCCACTAGCGCGCCCCAGGCGTTATACTCGAACCGGGTTTCGTTCTCCTTGACCAGTTGCCCAAGCGAATTATACGTAAAGCGAAACAACTGCAGATTTTCCCCTTTGGCTCCGGTATCGAGCAGGGAAATCAGCTGGCCTTCTTGATCATATACCCGCTGCTCCACCGTACCGTTCGGCCGCTCGGTGCGCACCAGCTGTCCGCGGCTGTCATACGTATAGCTCGTTACACGGCCTTTCCAGTCGCGGACCTCGGTCATTCGACCAGCGGCGTCGTAGCGATAGGACACTTTTTTTCCATCCGGGTAGTGCAAAACAGCCAAATTGCCGAGCCAATCATATTCGTACCGCAGCGTCTTACCGCGTTCATTCGTATAGGAGGTGACGCGGCCAAGCGGGTCATATGAGCGTTTACGGGTTTGGGCCCGACCGCCTGCATGGGATCGCTCCGTTACAGTCAAAAGGCGACCGGACGCATCGTAAGCCCGCTCGATCACTCCGGCCTCGTCCTCCTGAATGTGCAGTCTGCCGAGGGCATCCGGTGTATAGTTCGTTGTCTGTCCGCGAGCATTTTCGCTTTGGACCAGGAAGCCGCGAGGATCATAGGCGTACGCCAGCGTCGTTCCGGCAGGGGTGAGTTCCTTCGTCAGCCTTCCGTTCAAGTCGTATGTGAACTGCGTTTCGTTTCCGGACGGATCACGGTAACCGCTCAGCTGACCCGCGGCATTAAAGGCTCGGCTGCTTTCATGGCCCTGTTCATGAACCCGAACGAGGCGAGACAGCGCGTCATAGGCGTATTGCTTGAGATCGCCCTTGGCGTTTTGTTCTTCGATGATCTGACCGAGACGGTTGAAGCGGTATTTTGTTGTGTGACCGAGGGCGTTTGAGATCGCTGCCGGATTGCCATCCTTGTCATATTCGATCTTCCGCAGCGGGTTTCCTTCGTGATCGGTGACCTGAATCACCCGCCCGGCCGCATCGTAGACATAACATGTTATAACTCCGGCCGGGTCGGTGATTTGCACCAGCTGCCCGGCGGCATCATAGGCGTAATGGGTGGAAGCGCCGTTAGGCAAGGTCACTTGAATGAGCCGCTCTTCATGGTCATAGCGGTAACGGGTAATGCGGCCCATGGCGTCCCGTTCCTCCGCAATGTCGCCCATGGCGTTGTACAAATACGAAGTTACATGGCCGAGCGGATCGGTCTGCCGCTTCAGACGCCCTTCTGTATCATAGGTCCAGGTGGTTACTGCACCGAGCGGATCTTTCACCGAGGTCACCTGGTGGCTCACATTATATGTGCGCGCGGTGACGCCTCCTGACGGATCGATCACAGCCGTGATTCGTCCTCCGGCATCATACTCATACCGAGTAACGAATCCGAGCGGATCGGTCACTTCGATCAGGTTGCCAAAAGCGTCGTAAGCATATTTTGTTACAGCGCCTGACGGATCAGTCATGCTCTCCATCAGGCCGCGTTCATTGTACGAAATGCGGGTAATTCCGCCATCGGCATCTTCCCGCTGCACCGGCCGGTGATGTTCATCGTATTGAAAGGAGATGGTATGGCCTTCCCCATCGATATAGGACATCAGCAGGCCTTGCTCGTTATACGCATAGCGGCTTTCGACTTGTTTGTTCAGACGCTTTTCGAGCAGGCGTCCCTCTTCATCGTATGCATAGTCGATCTGGCTTCCATCAGCTCTAAACTCGTGAATGCACAGCCCCTGTTCGTTGTAGTCATAGCGGGTGATGTGCCCCAGTTCGTTCTGCAGTTCAACCAAGCGGTATCTGTTATTGTGAGTGAACACGCGGCTAGCGCCTTCCCGGTCGGTAAAGGTTGTGATGATATAGCCAGGCCGGGTCTGTTCGTCGTATTGAAAGGTAAAGATGTTGCCGAGCGCATCGTTTTGACGGATGACCCGGCCTTCGGCATCATATTCGTTCACAAAGTAGGTGATGCCTTCGCTGCTTCGGATGGAGGATAGACGACCTTCGGTCGTATACTTGCATCCGATGTGGCTGTCATCGGGCGGGTAAATGGTCAAAAGCCGGCCTTCGGCATAGTCAAAGCGAGCGGCAAGGCCGAGCGGATCGGTGACGGCGTGAAGCAAGCCGGCGTCATTGTATGTAAAGGTAAATGTCCGTCCGGTCAGGTCATCTTTGACTTCCATCAGCCGATCCTGCTCGTCGTAAAAAAGCGACTGGGTCTGTCCGGTCGCACTCTCGATCTGTTGGAGCCGCCCTTCGGGGTTAAAGAACAATATCCGATGATCGCCCCGAACCAGCTGGTATCCTCCCTCTACAGGAATAATCCGATCCTGAAGCATGTCTAAGTCGGTGCTTCGATATATTCCGCTCTCGTCAGCGATGTAAGTGTTATGACGGAAGCTATTCCACCAAAGCTCAATTTCATGGTCTTTGATGTCGAGTCTTGTCTCGAAGTTATGGGACCAGTCGTATCCCAGAGCACCCTTCCCGCTCAATAGTGAATTGTATTGGAGGGTAAAGGCAATCTCTTCGGCGCCGCGCAGGTAAAGCAGGGGATGCTCGATCACCTGGGCTCCTGTGGAGGTATCAACCGGGTCGGCGGCTTTGGAGTTCGGATGAATCCTGTCCTTCTTGGCCACATGAGGGGCGCCTGCTTTGCCGCTAATTGCCCCAACAGCGGCTGCTCCCCCGCCTGTGCCGACCGCAGCAGCGATGGCGGCTTGATCAGCAGTCTCCGATGCAGCAGCCGCCTCATCACTGTGCTTGGCGGTGCTTGCTGCTGGCGCTTCATCCCCTTGTTTGGCACTGCCAGCCGCTTCATCACTGCGCTTACCGACTTCAGCAGCTTCATCGCCATGCTTGGCTGCATCCGCTGCTTGGTCGCCATGCTTCGCGGCTGTCCCAGCTGTGCCCGTGGCGGCATCTGCATGTTTGGCCGCATCGGCAGTCTGTTCTGCACCTTCCACCGCTTTGTGAACATCGGATACACGGTCGCCTTGCTTACCGATGCCAGACACGTCATCGATCAGGCCGATGGCTTTGGAGCCATGTTTAAGCACTTTCCCAGCAGGGCCCAAAATACCAAGCGTTCGCTCTGTCCGCGACAGCTTCTCTCCGGTGAACACATCATAGCCGAGGGCGGCATCAACCACGCCCTTGACATTGCCGACTACAGGGACAAAGTCAAGTGTCGTTCCCAGGACGATGGCGGTCCATTTCAGCAGTGTGCCTGCCTTAAATCCGCTCTCTTGTCCGTCGGCTTCGGCAAAGTCACCGGATTTTTTGTTCAGGAAAGCGGACATCTCTTCATACTGCTGAACAAGCTGTGTAAAAAGGGCAGCCATCTCTGCCCAGGTCGCATCAAGAGATCCCCGCTGGGAACCTTCGTAATCAACGCTTCGCCAAACGCCTTCCAGCATGTTGCCCATGCGTTCGATGTCACGTCCTGCTCTTTTCATTTTTTTATGGAGGTCACTTAGCTCCTCCGGGTCCACGACGATACGCAAGGCGGCTTTCCCTCCTTTATGATCCCGCTAATGTGTTGCGTGTTTATTTGCGCTGCTCTTCATCAGCTCGCCGCAGTGCTTCAGCCAAGCTTTGACACTGAGCGGCCATCTGGGCGGTGAGGGCGGTCAGCCGCTTGACGCTCTCCCTGCTTTCATTCCAGGACAGCATGAATTTCTGCTCCGCTCGTCCAGCCCAATCGATAGAAGCAATTCGGCTTTGCTGTTCACCTGCGATCTGACCCAACTCTTGCCCGGCTCTGGCAAATTGTGCGGCCGCTCTCTCCAGTGCCGCAATGTTGGCGCGTATTCTTGACATGAAAGCTGTCCTCCCTTCCTCTAAGGTGCTGCCTGTGCGGGTTCATGCTACGTAAGGTGTTTTAAGTGTATGTGCGGAGCACTTATGCCACGTTTAAGCATGTTAAGCTCTATGCCTTGTATGCCTGCTGCAGCATGGTGCACTCTACGGTCCAAGTTAGATACGCTCTATCGCGTGATACACTCGTGTGTGACACGCTTATCGGACCATCTATTCCTGCTCCACTCATGTTGATGCATTTATGACACGACCTGTGAGTACTCGCTCACGTTTGTCTCACTTTATGGCACCATCTATACCTGCTTCTCCCCATATTGACGCACTTATAACGCGCTCTGTACCTGCTGCACTCATAATTGGCACACTCTATACAAGTGCTATGCTTATTGCTGCTGCCACACGACATGATATGGCTCGTTCCGCACACGACATATCCTATATATGTTACGCGCTGTTATCCGCCGTTCGGAAGCGTTCGGCAATCGCTTTTAGTTCCTCACCGACCGTTTTTAGCGTCTCGGATACGCTTTGCAACTGCTCGTGCGAACCGGTGTAGGATTGGTAGAATCTCTCCCGCGTAACGCCTTCCCACTCCCCGGACATGCCGTCGATGATGCCTTTCAGCTCCTGGGCCATCTCCAGGTTTTGTTGGCTGCACGCCAAAAACCTCGTTGCCGCTTGATCCAGCTGTTCCGGGTTGACTTTAATTTTCGTCATGACCTGCATCCTCGCTTTCCGTTTCCATTCTGCGCATCAGTTCCTGGGCAAAAGTCTTCATCGCCTGCCCCATCTTGGCCTGGCGATAGCTCTCGATCCGCACTCCTTCTTCTTTGCTGCTTTTAGCGATCCACCCTCCACCTGCACCCAGGCCGTAGGTCAGCATCTCCTGGCGCCATACAGACCCTCGCCGCTCCAACAATGTCAGCCGGCCGTGCTCTGTCGCTTCGTTCATCATGCTTTTGAGCTGCCTCACTTGCGCTTGGTTCAGCCAATCCGCTACATCCTTTTCTTCTCCGTCCGGAAGTAGCGCATCGTAGACGTCCTCCGGAAGCGTAAAAGGGGCGGCAAAGCCAGGCTGCCCTTGTAGCGGATCGGCGGGAAACACATGCTCCAGAAACATCGTCGCCAGCTGGACGTTGGCGATGGCGCTGATGCGGCAAGTCTGGCTTGCTTCTTCATCCTCGATCCGTTCGATCACCATCTGCGGCAGCATATGCATGTATCCGTCATAGACAGATGCACCGCCGCGGATCAGCTGAATCCGCATCGCATACGGACTGTCCATGACGGCCATGAACGCTTCCATGACCGGCTCGACTTCGAGTTCATCTTCTTTTTGGATGAGCAGCCCTGCCTTGAGCAGGTTTTGCTTGCACTCCTCCCACTGTGCTTCCAGTTCATCGATCAGATAGCCGCGATACGGATCGGCAAAGCCGACGATACCATGGCTTTCGAGCATATGCATCAAAAAAAACAGCTCACGGTGTCCGATGAGCCGGATCATTTCATCATGGGTATTTAATGCCGCTTCGGTCATACTGTACCTCCATACATTCCACATTTTCCCTTATTAAAATATTTTGTCACGCCAACTTGGGCTTTGTCAAAGCCACCTTGGAACTACAGTTTTTTCATGGAAAAAGCGACTTTCTTCCCTTTCCCACGCATCCAAACCTCATGACTTAAGCCTTAGACTCGCATATCATTGCGCAAATGCCATATACATGATAAGAACCATCTTTTAATGAACAGAGGGGGAATCCTCATGCATCAAGACGAAATGGAACAACTGGAACGGGCTATCTCGGAAATTACGGAGATTGCTGCGGGCTTTGGCCTTGATTTTTACCCGATGCGCTATGAAATTTGCCCGGCAGACATCATATACACGTTCGGGGCCTATGGGATGCCCACCCGATTTAGTCACTGGAGTTTCGGAAAAACCTTCAATAAAATGAAGATGCAGTACGATTTTGGACTGAGTAAAATATACGAGCTGGTCATCAACTCGAACCCCTGCTATGCCTTTTTGCTTGAAGGAAACTCCTTAATCCAGAACAAGCTGATCGTCGCCCATGTACTAGCACACAGCGATTTTTTCAAAAACAATGCTCGTTTTTCGGTTTCCAACCGCAACATGGTCGAGAGCATGTCCGCCACCGCGGAACGAATCTCCCGTTATGAGCTGGAGTATGGCGCAGATGCTGTAGAGAAGTTCATCGACGCTGTTCTGGCGATCCAAGAGCATGTAGATCCCCAGATTCTAAGGCCCGAGAAGCTCGACAAACAGAGGTATACAGAGAGGATGATCCAGGAACAAAAAAATGACGCCAAGCGAATCAAGCCCCCGGGGCCTTATGACGATCTTTGGGAAATCGAGCAAGAAAGCAAAAAAAAGCCGACAGAACAGCCTGCATTACAGCGGAAGTTCCCGCCAGTGCCAGAGAAAGATATGATGTGGTTCATTCAGGAATACTCTGAAATATTGGAGGATTGGCAGCGTGACATCATGAGTATGCTGCGTGAGGAAATGCTTTATTTCTGGCCTCAGATGGAAACCAAAATCATGAATGAAGGGTGGGCATCATACTGGCATCAACGCATCTTGCGCGAAATGGATCTTACCAGCGAGGAAACAGTAGAATTTGCAAAGCTTAACGCTTCCGTTGTACAGCCGTCCCGCCATAGCCTGAATCCGTACTATTTAGGGTTGAAAATATTCGAGGATATCGAACGCCGCTGGGACCGCGAAAAAATATTCGAGGTTCGAGAATACGATTCCGACATCTCGTTCCTTCGCAATTACCTGACCAAGGAACTGGTTAATGACCTTGATCTATATGTGTTTGAGAAAAAAGGACCCGAATGGAAAATCACCGACAAGTCCTGGGAAAAAATCCGTGATCAGCTTGTTGTATCCCGTGTAAATGGCGGATCTCCTTACCTGGTGATCAAAGATGGGGATTACCTCCGTTCCGGAGAATTAATGATCAAGCACCAATATGAAGGCATAGAGCTCGACCTGAAATACATGGAGCGTACGCTGCCGTATGTATACGAACTATGGGGAAAACCCGTGCATCTGCATAGTGTTGTTGAGAATAAAGCGATCATTTTCTCTTTCGACGGACAAAAGATTCAACGAAGGTTTATATAGAACAAAGACCCGCTCCGATTGGAGCGGGCTTGATTTTTTATGAATGAATCCGAGGAACTACAATTAGACCCTCTTACCTAGATACCGATACTGCCGCTTCTTCTACCTCTATCGCAGAATTCCGCTGCAAAGCTTCCAGATCTTCCGCCAGCTTCTCCATCATTTTGACAAAAGCAGCCAACTCTTGCGAGCTTGCAGCCTGATTCCTTGCATTGATAGAAGTCTGCTCCGACTCATGTTCAACCTGCTCCAGCTTAAGGATGATCCCCGACACTTTACTCTGAATTTCCTCCATCGCTTTGCGTGAATGATTGGCTAACTTGCGCACCTCACCAGCTACCACTTCAAATCCCCGACCGAACTCACCTGCATGAGCAGCTTCAATTGCAGCATTCAAGCCGAGCAGATGACTTTGATCCGAAATTTCTCTAATAAGCGTTCCCATTTGCTCAATATGGCGAATTTCCTCATTTAATTCTTCCGTCAGCGCATGAGCTTTCTCTTGAGCCTCCGCCGTCTTCGTCGCATTATCCGCCATAAGCGCCGCACTTTGATCCAGTTCCACAATCATTAAAGTCAACTCTTGAACCGCTTCCGTAACCGCTTTCAACATTTTCTCTTGTTCAGATGCAAGTGACTGAATCTGTTCTCTTTCCATCATGTTATAGGCTTCGAGAACAAGTTGGGAATCAAGGTTAAACATTTTGCTCAATGCATGGATAACATGAATCCAGTCCTTCGGTATGATCTGTTTCATCAGATCTGCAGCGATGTCCAGATACACCATATAGCTTCCTAAATAGTAATCCGTTGACAACCCAACCCGCGAATGAACTTGTCCAATTTTAATTCGGTTAACAATATATGTATCATCAATCACTCCATCTGCTAAAGACATCCAGTATACGCGCTGGGTTTGTTTCAGTCTCTCCACTGTCGATGTTCTGCTGATAATTTTCATCAATTCCGGCTGTGTCCCGATCTGCTCATAAAACCGTTTAACGACTTCGTCCACCACTTTTTCAAAAATGTTACGATGACTCGCTAATAGCGATAATTCCTTTTCACTGAGCCCGAGATACTCCAACTGTTTGCGTCTTTCAAGGGATACGTCAATCATCTTGAAAATCTCACTCCCAAATTTGGTGATCAAAATCACTTAAATTATAACACGATGGATTCATTATAGACAATTTATACTATATAAACATAATACCAAAGACCCAACCTTTTGTATATTTTCCCCAAAAATATTTTATCATCTCCAAAATATTCTATTATTTAGCATCATCCGCCTTCAAATAGCCTTTTTTTAATTAAATGACTTCCGCAGCAAAAAAACGGCCTTTCGGAAAAGGCCGTCACGGTCATATTCATCATGATTGATTGTTACCTGTTCAGCAAGCTTCCTACATACCGTAGCAGTTCATTCGCACATACCGGACAATAACCGTGTTCCTCAATCAATCGAGAGCTGACCTCATTGATCCGTTTAAGCTGTACAGCATCCGGAGTTTTGGTGGAGGTCGTAATTTTTACGATATCCTTCAGATCTGCAAATAACTTTTTTTCGATCGCTTCGCGCAGACGTTCATGATTGTGATATTCGAATTTTTTGCCCTTGCGGGAGTAGGCAGAAATCCGAATCATAATCTCCTCACGGAATGCTTTCTTGGCATTCTCGGATACCCCGATTTGCTCCTCAATGGAACGCATCAATCTTTCATCCGGGTCCATCTCCTCATCGGTCAGCGGATCACGGATTTTGGTCCAGTTGCAGAACGCCTCGATATTGTCGAGATAGTTTTCAAATAACGTTTTGGCAGATTCTTCAAAGGAATATACAAACGCCTTCTGTACCTCTTTTTTGGCCAGCTCATCATATTCCTTGCGCGCGGCAGATATAAAATTCAAAAATCTATCCCGCTCTTCCTTCGTTATAGAAGCATGCTGATCCAAGCCATCTTTAATGGCCCGGAGCATATCCAATGCATTAATGCACTGAAGATCCTGCTTGATCAAAGCACTTGAAATCCGGTTGATGACATACCGTGGGTCGACCCCCGACATCCCTTCTTCCAAATATTCGTTTTGCATCTCCTTCAAATCGGCTTCCTTGTAGCCTTCCACTTCTTCTCCATCATACATACGCATTTTTTTAATCAGGTCCATCCCTTGCTTTTTCGTTTCCTTCAAACGGGTCAATATCGAAAATATAGCAGCCGAACGCAGCGCATGAGGCGCAATGTGTATATGTTTCATATCGCTTTGTCCAATCAGCTTCTTATATATTTTCTCCTCGTCAGTCACTCTCAAATTATATGGAATCGGCATGACAATCATCCGGGATTGAAGCGCCTCATTTTTCTTGTTCGCAATAAATGCTTTATATTCTGATTCGTTCGTATGTGCAACGATCAATTCATCCGCACTAATAAGCGCAAACCGACCAGCCTTGAAATTTCCTTCCTGCGTCAAAGAGAGCAAATTCCAAAGAAACTTCTCATCACATTTCAGCATTTCTTGAAACTCCATTAATCCCCGATTCGCCTTGTTCAATTCACCGTCAAAGCGATATGCGCGCGGATCAGATTCCGAGCCATATTCTGTAATCGTTGAAAAATCAATACTTCCCGTCAAATCCGCAATATCCTGAGATTTGGGATCAGATGGGCTAAATGTACCAATACCTACCCGTCCCTCTTCCGAGATCAGCACACGCTCTACTTTTACCGATTCAATGTCACCGTTATACTCTGTTTTTAATCTCATTTGGCAGGCAGGGCACAGATTGCCCTCAATCCGAACACCGAGCTGCTCTTCTACTTCAGGCCGTAACTCAAGCGGTATTAAATGCAAAGGTTCTTCATGCATCGGGCAGCCGGATATCGCATATACCGCGCCTCTTTCTGTACGGGAATGTTTTTCAAGCCCGCGCTTTAGAAGCGTAACGATGGTAGATTTCCCCCCACTGACCGGCCCCATAAGCAGCAGTATCCGTTTGCGTACATCCAATCGGCGGGCTGCAGAATGAAAGTACTCTTCTACAAGCCTTTCAATCGCCCGATCCAGGCCAAAAATTTCCTGCTCAAAAAACTTGTATTTTTTCCGGCCTCCAATCTCCTCAAACCCATAAGACTCAATCATGTCGTATACGCGTGCATGTGCTGTCATGGCGGGAGAGGGGTCCTTCTTTAACATCTCAATATATTCCCTGAATGTGCCGCTCCACGCCAAACGTTCGCTCTCTGCCCGATACGATGCTATGCGTTCGAAAATATCCATACCGCTACCTCCTATGACTCTGATTATGAGGATTGGCTTCCATTCCACTCGCGCCTTTAAAGCCAGTTAAACACCCGAAAAGTGTATTACATACCTATGCGTTATAAACAGAATAGTTGACCATATTTTCGAACTAAAGGGCTTGCCTTCCACGATTGCAGCTGTTGTTCCCTGTATATACGCACATCCGTTCCCGGCATGATATACTGATGGAATAGAGCGCAAACAGGCACTGCCCCGAATGTTGGTTAAAAGGAGAATCACCATGGCAATAAAACACGAAGCTGAGCTGTACGCTCCCTTGAAAGCTTTTTTTGAGCTGCGTGGATATGATATCAAAGGCGAAGTGAGAAACTGTGATATCGTTGGCATAAAGGATGGTTTGGATGAACCGCTAATCGTGGAAATGAAAAAAACATTTAACCTTGCACTGCTGCTGCAGGGCGTCGAAAGACTTAAAATGAGCTCCCTCGTATACTTGGCTGTTGAGAAATGCCGGACGAAAAAGGGAGCTGTTAATCAGCGCTGGTCAGAGCTCCGCAACCTGTGTCGCAAGCTGGGGCTTGGGTTGATTACAGTCACGTTTTATAAAACAAAAGCGCCGTTTGTCGAAGTACTATGTGATCCTTGGGAAGGAAATGAAGAAATGCGGAAGGCGCCGAGAAAGCGGGAAAGATTGCTCATGGAGTTCCGTGAACGCAGCGGGGACTATAACACAGGGGGCGTAACCCGGGCCAAGCTTGTGACGGCCTACCGTGAAAAAGCACTTCGCGTTGCTTCGGCAATACACCAGCTAAGCCAGGCAGGCAACTGTGCAGATGAGCCCATGCCGGCTTCAAAACCGCTTCCGTCTCACAAGAAAAACAGCTCTAAGCCTGCCAATTCTCTCAAGCCAGGCATTACACCAGCAGATATAAGAAGCTTTACCGGGATCGGCAACGCCGCCGCTATTCTTCAAAACAATTATTACGGATGGTTCGATCGCATCAGCCGCGGACGCTATATACTTACAGAGTCTGGACGGCAAGCTTTAGAAGACTACACAGCCGTACTTGAAGCCTCCAGAGCTCAGGCTCAACCTCCTTATTGACATAATGACTCACTATACATCCTAAACCTTACAAAAAGGGACTGGATACGAATCCACTCATGGGTCTCGTATGCAGTCCCTATTCTTGATAAACGCAGTTTGATGCGATGATTCGCTAACTTCGGGCGGTAAATTCCATCACGGCTTCACTGATCAGATTCATCCCGAGCAGCAGCTCATCTCTTCCCGGATGGGTAAAGTTCAATCGAATGCATTCATCCGCTTCATCTCCCGGTGAACACATTGAACCCGGCAGAAAGCTGACTCCCTTAAGCACGGAGCCTTTGAGCAATGCATCCCCGTGCAACCCTGAGGGAAGCTTCACCCAAAGAAACATACCTCCAGAAGGAACTTTATAAGTCGCATCTTTCCAGGCATTTCGTTTAAGCAACTCCACCATTAATTTCAGGCGGGTGCCATACTCTCTGTTGAGCATCACAATGTGCTCGTCATAATTAAAATGCTTGGACTCCAGCAAATGGTGAAGCAATCGCTGATTTAATAAGCTGGACTGCCAATCCGCCATTTGCTTCACTGCGGTCATCATCTCAATGATTTTCCGGTTTCCCGCTGCCCATCCGGTCCGAAGGGCAGGTGCAACCGTTTTGCTGAAGGAGCCTACATACAGCACATGATCTCCTTGTTTCTCTTCCAGGGAAATCAGCGATGGAAGCTGCGTAGGAGAAACTCCCCCTTGAGGAAAATACAACTCACCAAGCGAATCATCCTCAACGATGAGCACATGATGTGCCTTACACAATCGAAGTACTTCCTTGCGGCGCTCCAAACTCCACAACACACCTGTTGGATTCGTAAAATTAGGAGCGGCCAACAGCAATTTGGGACGATGTGCATGAATAAGAGATTCCAAAGAATCTGGTAAAATTCCGCTGTAATCCCCCTCAACAGGAACAATATGAGCCCCCTGCAGCCTCAGCACCTGAAGCACGCCTGGTGATGTCGGATTCTCCACAAGAACGCGATCCCCTGGGTCAACATACACTCTGACCAGCAGATCAAGTGCTTGTTGGGTTCCCGTAGTCAGCAATATTTGTTCCGGAGATATGTTCAAATGTTTGCAGCGGCTCCAGTCATGGCTAAGCCATTCACGCAGCGGTCCGTACCCTTCAGCCTCTCCGTATTGTAGCGAATGTCGATCCGTATGAAGAACGGAACTGGCCGCCTCAGCCAGTGACGGGAGAGGGAATAATTCCTCAGCAGGAAGCTCTTCCGCCAGGGAAATAAAAGAATCCCGCTTCGCAAGCTCCCGAATACTGCGCAGCGGGGATGATAATAGAGTCTGTGCACGGGAAGCAAAGGAATATTGCATGATCATCCCTCCCTCTAACCGTTTTCTTTATTTCAGCCTCTTATTGTATTCCAGAATTCTCACCATTATAACTGGTGATGCCAATTAAGCATACATTTGACGTCCTTGATGCGCATAAAGCGCATACTTTTCAATAGCCTGGGCTCTTGTGCTTACACCAAGTTTAACATAAATTTTTCGAAGGTAATTGTCTATAGATCGCCGGCTTACTTCAATTTCCTGAGCGATTTTATCATATGTAATTCCCTGTACAATCCGCTCCATTATAAAGGTTTCTGTCTCGGAAAGAGGAAGAACTCCTTCAGACACAGCCGATGTACACAGCGGCCAAATCCCCTGTTTAACCCATTCAAGCGGAAGCGAAGTCACACCTTCCCGCAAACCTGCAATCATATGCATCAGTTGAAAAGGCGAAGCCTGTTTAGATAAAAGTCCGCTGGCCCCCCGACTTATTAATACTTGCAGCAATGAAATTCCGTCATTATCGGTTATAACAATAACATGAGACTCCGGTGACAGTTCCTTTATTCTCTCCAGCACCGTTTCAGCCGTAGTATCCGAAAGGCGATAATCCAACAGAACAAGCTCAGGCATAATCTCCTCTACCATCTTGATTCCTTCCTGAGAGGTAGAAGCCATCCCGAGCACCTTTAAATGCTCCTCTTCTTCCAAAATCAATTTGGTTCCCAGCATACTTGTAGGGTGACTTCCTACAATAACTACTCGCCAAACCTGATTCATATTACTTAACCCCCCTGTTTCAAAAAGCCAAAATCTCATAGTAAAGTAAGTATGTTGATTTCCTGAAAATCATAGAAACGCGATATCCTGTTGTTTGCCGCCCTCTATTTTCCAGTTTTTTTCATGAAAATAGAAAAAAGATGAAATACTACCAGAGACTTAGTCTTGGACAGAACCATACGGCAAACGACTTATATGTATCTCTTTCGGTAAACAATCTATACAAATTGTATCCCACTTTCCTCATTTTAAGCAATCTATTTTTAAGTTTTAAGAGACCTTTTTCGTCTTTGCGAAAACATTTTTACCATGATAGAATGATTACTGGAAAAAATGATAGGTATTACAAGGAGTGATGAGATGCCAGGGCTGGAAACAAAGACAACCCCTCCTTATGCATCCCGGGAACCTTCCACCCAAAAAAAGCCAAAAGCAAGATGGTTTTGGATGTTCTGGATTATATTTATTGCACTAGGTGGAGCTGGAGCTTACTCATATAGCAATCATCTAAAAGATGAAATGGTCGCACAACTACAGCAGGATACTCAAAAAGAAATAGCGGCCTTAAAGACGCAATATGATACCCGCTTTAATGAATTGTCCCAGCAAATGGACGAATTACAGAGCAAAGTTCAGTCCTTTAACGAATTGCTGACCTTTACAAAAGACCAAGCGAGTGGAAAAACGGATAACAGCAATAAGCTGTACAGCCAGCTGAACGATGTAAAAAAACAGCTTAACAAGCTTGAACAAAAGATGGAGCTGCTCAAGTGAAAACTTTGATCCACATGCCCCCCAAACAGATCAACCGATGGTTCATGATTGCCGTTGCGCCGTTTATAGGCGCATTGCTCTGCATGTGGCTTTTTTTCGAACCACCGCGTCTTGAAGTCGATCCTTCCGCTTATGTCCCTAACACTGACTTATCGGAAGAAACAGAGCAGATTGTCAAGGGACTGGATCAAGCTAAGGTTACGGCGGATAAAACTATTGCTTCCATTGAGAAAACAGCGAAATTATACCAGCAGACAACTGCAGCGATGAACAATATTCTGAAAACGGCTACCGCTCAGGCGGAAGTGCCCGAACGGGTGTACAATCGCCGGATTACTGCCAAGCTCGGCATTCCCAAGGAAAGAGTGAGCAGTGACCGGATTCATATTGAACTCTTCAAAATAAACCCCGGCACATACCATGGCTATGCCATGAAAGTAAAGCTTAAGGATCCAAACGCAATGAAAATGTCACTCGGCAATGCCAGTGGAAAAAGCGGCTCCGCCGAAACGACACTGCAAGCTGTAAATCGCCATGGTGCAGTTGCCGGAATTAATGCAGGCGGATATGCCGACGGCAAAGGGGGCAGATACCCTTTGGGAACAACATTCATCGACGGCAAATATATCAACGGATTTCAGCCATCCTTCAAGGATCTGGCCTTTGTCGGAATGAATCAATCCGGACAGTTAATTGGCGGGAAGTTTTGGAGTAAGGAGCAGCTTGACCGACTGAATCCGAAATTCGGGGCTACCTTCGTTCCCGTATTAATGAAGAACGGCAAAAAAGTGCCGATCCCCGAGAAATGGAAAACAGAGCCTGCTCGTGCCCCGCGTACTGTCATTGGTAACTATAAAGATGATCAGCTGCTAATTCTCGTAACAGAGGGTTATGATGAAAATGGCAAATCAGGAGCAACTTTAGAGGAACTTCAAAGCAAGCTGTACCATCTGGGAGTACAGGACGCTTATAATCTGGACGGCGGCGGTTCTTCATCATTAATTCTGAACGGCAGAGTTGTGAATAATCCTTCGGATGGCAGCCTTCGCCCTGTTCCAACGCATTTTTTATTTTTTAAATAGCATTTCTTTTCATAAAATCTATAACAAACATCATATTCTCATTTATTTTTTTACCAAGGCTGGGTATAATAAGAAATAGCTTATCAGTAGCAGGAGGTGGCCATTGATGTCTTTCTCTCTTACCTTTTGGATCGTCGCACTGGTTCTAGCCTTATACTTGGTCGGAATTTTAACGGCCGCATACAATGACGATAAAACCAAAGGCCTGTAAGGCACGGCTTCCTCAATCGAGGAAGCTTTTTTTATTCGGGTGTAAAAATAAAAAGCACCGCAGCAGCGGCGCTCATCGCACAAATTTATGCATGTCTTGGAATGTGATTCATCTCAGTCATACACTGTGCACATATATGACGTTCTTTAAACTCGCTTACCGCATCCATAGATCCGCAAAATACACATTTAGGACGATAGCGTTCCAAAATAATATGGTCACCCTGTACCAAAATTTCTACAGGATCGCCTTCGTTCATTTGATATCTCTTGCGCAGTGATTTGGGCAGTACAATTCTCCCCAGCTGATCCACTTTGCGTACGACGCCAGCAGGTTTCATAACTATAGTACACCTCTCCGTTCAACAAGTAATTTATGTGTTATTCCCAGTCGTATGATAAAATGGGCCTAGTATAATAGTTCGATACCTGATTGTCGAATCCTGCTAGATTTTAAGAAATTATTTGTTTTTTTACTGTTCCTCATCCATATCTTAAATATGCTGTTTTCGAAATGCCTTGCAGCAACTGCCCTTCACTCGATATTATGCAATAATTAGCAAATTGAGAAGCAAGAACTATTGATAAATAATACAAAGAAAAAATACATTCCGGCGTTTGATCGATGGGACGGTTGACCTTGTGCAAACTTCTTATGATGCAGGTTATCAGCTAGGCCTTTATTCAGCACTGGGTATCCCCACGCAAAAAGAAACCTTGAAATAGTATGACTCACTTCAAGGTTCATAAAATGTAACTTTTGATATTCATCTTACTTTCTGATTAATAATCCAATTTCAGTTGCTACCCTCTCATAACTTTTCATTGATAACTCGTGCAAACAGTAAATCGGAAAACTTAATTCATAGTTTCCAATGATGATAGTGCTAGAATGATCAAAAAAGAAGTTTGAGAAGCATAACTCTCTTAATGATAATTTCGCAAATACTAATTAATGCTTCCTTTTCTTTTTCCGATATCACTTTAATATCCAGAAAAACCAACCCCCGATACATTTAATGAAGGTCATATCTAGAGTCCAATCGAACTAACCCCTCTTTAAAAAAGCCTTAGAAGGTTTAACTCTTAAGGCTCTAATAAATAATTTTGTTTTTTGTTTTTATTTTATCTAGTAATTTTTTTGCAGGATTATAAGTCGAGTTTCTTTCCAAAATACCTTCTAAAATTGCTACTGCTTCGCTTATTTTCTCTTCTTTAACAAGTTCAGCAACATACTGCATTGCTACTTTATCGTGATTTTTATTCATATTGTACGCAGTCTCAATATATGGTCTTGCTTCCCTAAACTTTCCTAGATTAATCAAACACTCGTATATTCTTGCGTATGTTCTAGAGTGTTCATTTAATTTTAATGACCGTTTAAAGTATTCTAGTGCTTTTTCAAATTCTTTATGTTGAAAACTCTCTAAACCCATTCCGTATAGGTTATAGCTTTTGTCTTTTTTACTATCCATGATATCACAACCTTTTTTGATCATGTCTTATAAGTCTATTTATATCAGTTCTAATAGAACTACCGGTTTCGGAACCAAATCAGCAATTGTAAAGGAATATGTCCTCACAGCCTCATCTTTGGGTCGTTGGTTTAAGCAATTTCAAAAATCAGACTCGTTCTCGGAGAAGGACAATCGCTCTGCAGAAGAGAATGGACTCATGATACAGGATCAAATAAAGTGCGCAAGTCATCCATGTTATAAAATCAGCTGCTGTCTTAGCACACTTTTTTTTCACCCATTCCAGGCCTTTCCACTTGGATCAACATAGATCAAAGTAAAAACACATGCCGACATACTTTCTCTTAAACAAGACAAACCACAAAGAAAGAACTCTCTCTTGTGGTTCGTAGCGCTTACTTTTTTATTATCTTCACTTATTTATTACTATACCATACCAAATGAAAAAATATGAATTTCTAATCGTATATTTAACTTAGACAATATTTCAATGTTTTCTGTCGACAATTCCAAACCCAATTGTCCGTAATCAGAGTTAAGGTATAGTCCAATAACAGCATCAGTACAGGATTTTATAATATATTTCATTTTGTCCTTCTCTAGCCGATTTAGAAGTCTGTTTAATGTTTGAGAAGGTTCCTCTCCTCCTATCACTTCTTCTTCATATATCCATTTGTCTGACTCAGCACTTTTTTTTAGAGCTTTACTTATAATCTGGCCCTTATTAACAATTTTTGTTGCAGACAATTTTAATAAGTTGTTTATTTCTTCATTAGTTAGCGTACTGTTTATAAAACTTATCGTGCATTTGCCCCTTATATTCAAAGTAATACTCCTCTCTCTTTCCCAATTTGAACTTAAGTGGGAAAGAGCTTTGAAAGTTATCAAGTATTTTTAAGTACAACTACATCATCCAAACCATTAAGGACTATTTTAATATACTCATCTTCTCCCTCATATGGGAGTAAAACAACCTCTAAAATTTCACTACTATCTAAATTAAATAATCGAGGTTCAGTTTTGTAAAATCTTACACCAGAGAAAATTAATATTCCAAGCTGCATTTCGGCTTCTGTTTCAACATAAAAGGACTGCTTCCACTGACACAATTCTAAAGCCATCCTTAACTGCTTCTTGACTTCATCATATTCCAAATCCTCCACAAGGCTATCAAAAAGAGTATATGCTTTAACAAATTCTGATGGTTTCATTTTTTCTCCTGATTAAGTACATTACATTAAATAAGACATACAATTTACAATTGTTGTACGTACTTTTTAATTCGTAACTTATCTCCCAAGGCTTCTGTATTACTCAAAATGAATATTTATCATTTTAAGCCCTTCTAACAAAAAATTACAATTTTCAGTAGTATCAAAGGCTAGAAGTTCATTTGTAGGACTTCCAAATCGTATCCACTTGTCTGCAATGCTTTCCAAAATTCCATTTATTTCCACTTCGGTTTTACCTTCTAGAATTAACATTGTCATTTCTACAACATATACTCCATCTATCTTCCAATATGGTTCTACCTTCTGAATTTCCTTGTTTTGTAGTACAGGATCAAATATTTCAAGAACTTTATCTAAAACTGAACGTGCTTCAGGTTCACCCTTTGCATTTACATATAGTCGAATAAACATATCTCCAATCACCTATTTATGAATTGTTTTACCACCTAATTATACATTTAGAACTTTGGTGTCACTTCATATTCTTCAATTCTTGCTTTGCTAAATCAAGAGCAACCGCTAATTTAATTTGATTATGTTTACTGAGCCCTTGCAAGTAATGGGGAACATCTTCAAATTCAACAATAGGTTCAACTTCATCGCTATAACGATCTAACTCAATCTCTGCGATAATATTATCATTAATTAGTATCTTATATATATCCTCACCCTGTTCAGGTATCCAGTTAACAATGTACGTTGCTTTCATTTCCGAAAATGAACTTCTTATCACTTCAAGTAATCTTCTTTTTTCTTCACTCTTAAATAGTGATTGATTGGATTTAATAAGTTGCTCCTTTAGTTCTTGTTCCAATTTACTCCCAATTAGTTTCACGGTTTCCCCTCCCTTTTTATGTTATTTTATTACTCCGGGTGTTGCCGTGATTAAATTTCCATGCTTGTCAGTCAGGATTGTCATTGTGGAAGTCGGTTTGAAATCATTGAATTTATCAAGTCCGATAGGCTTATTCAAAGTAACTTCTCTTAAATATCTAACACCGTCAGCACTATCCATACTTCTAATAACAGGAGATTTTACAATAGTTTTACTTGATAACAATAAACGTAATTCACCTTGTGTAATTGTAAACTGCGAAGCGTTCTTGTTAGAAAAATGCCTATCTATTAATGTTTCCATCCATTATTACTTATATTAATTCGAGACTGAACAATAGCGGGCATTCCCTTAACTTTATTTGTACCATCATTCTTTCCACCTAAGCTGGCTACCATTCCTAGAGCAAAATAAGCGATATACTCTGCCTCTTTTGCTTCAATGTACGCACTTACTAACTGATCTCTACCCCCAAGATGCAATGCCTTCACTATTATCATAGGGACTCGTTCCCGTTAACAAATCGTATAATATACCGATTCTTACCCGATGGATACAAAATCGTATCGATCCCATATGAAATCCTTGTATACTTGATAGTTTTTATTTTTTCTATTGAAATTAGTCTTCACTCTGGCTTCCTTCAGTAAGCCTCTAAGTTCCTGAGCATTATATGGCTCGGCTGGGAGATGCCCACTCGGATCAATATACCTCAGCGGATTATTATGCACATACGTATAAAGATTCTGACTTAATGGATTCCCCATCTCTCCCTCATACGTATCCTCGCCCATAAACCGCGCCGTCCCCGGATCGTACCAACGTGCACGTAAATACTGCAGCCCTGTCGTTTCATCCCAGTATTCCCCTGAATAACGAATCACGTCCGGAACTGTTTCGGTTGTTTCCTCTGGTTCACCCGACTAAATCGGTGCTGGCTGGGGATAAAAGAAAGGCCTTGGGGTTTATTCTCAAGGCCTTTAGCAAATTTAAATTTCGATTATTATTTCGTCAGGCTTTATGCCATCGGTAAGGTTCTCAATCCAAAACTTCCGTTGTTCTCCCCCACCGATGTTTATACCATAATAAAAAGATGGATCAATAAACAATTCTTGTCCATTATCCAAGTTCAACTGAAGGCTAATGCAGACAATTCGTTTATTGTCATTAAACTCCATACCGTTAATAACGAAACTCTTAACAGTATTTTTGGCAGACATTGAGTCAGTCAATATTATTTGACTTACCGACGCCTTGCATGGCAACATATCCTCATCAATTTCAAACTGATATTGAATCGAATCAACTATCCTCACACTTAGTTTTGAGTATTGGTTAATTGATTCAAATTCAATATACTTCTTGCCTACTTCGAAATAATAGTAATGCTTATCTGGGCAAAAATCCGCTACTCCATCTTCAATATCTGCAAAACCAAGCAAATATATATCTTGGATTGAGCCACTCTTGAAGATATCAACAAATTCTTCGAGCATATAATCTCTCCTTCATTAAGGGACAAACTGAATGTTTAAGTCCATACCCTTCCCTGATTCTAGTAGAGTAACAAACTCTCCATTTGATTTAGTAGCATAGCAACTGTCATCCCCTTGCCCCTATAAATATTTAAAACTTCACCATCTTTTTTCAAAGTCCCCTTTATCTACAAACGATACTGTTCTATCGTTAATTATTTTGCCAATATCACTCAAGAATGCGTCATCGTGTGTCTTAACTATTAATCATTGTAAAAGTTAGACCCAATAAAAAAAGTGAAATCAAAATACTCTGTGGTGATATCAGCATTCTCATAACTACACCTCATTTTTGTATCTTGGTGAAATTTTGAACAGCATACTGTTTACGAAATTAGACCGACAAATCGGTAGTAAATATCAATGCGTTGCATACGCTTGCCGCCCACCTTCTCGGCATCAAATATAATAACCTTGTCAATTAGTTCATTCAATATCGGTTTCGTTAATTCCTTCATATCGGTGTACTCTCGTACCAGTTCCAAAATCGAGTCGTGTTTTCCCGCTTGCTTTCTGCTTGTTTAAGCTGTTCTTCGAGCTGTTTGAGCCGATCCTTCAATTGGGCTTGCTCTGTTGTAAAATGTCGTGACAACACCACATACTGCTCATCCGTGATTTTCCCTAAAGCATTATCCTCATAAAGCTTTCGCTGAATCGTTTGCAGTTCGCTTTCCCTTCTAGTCAGCTTATCCCGCTCTTTGATTGCCACTCCCCACTACTTCTTCTGCTGGCTCTCGCTCATGGCGACAACCATCTCTACAAAGGCGCTTTCCTGCTCCTTGGCAATCCAAGCATGCCGATGTATGTCTGTCCTGGAAGTTATCTTCACTCTAACCTGTAAAACTGTAAGCCCTGATTGCTGTATCACTGCCGCCTGTTCACGTAATTCCCTTGCTTGCTGACGGTAACTACGAATCTCATCCATAAATTTTAAATTCCTTAGAAATTACCCATCCATTAAGACCATATGAAGATAAAATTACATAATAGTTATACTTTTCATTTTGTAGATATTCCAGTAAATCCTCGACTGTTTCATAATACATGGGCCACCCGTAATTTTTCTGTTTCTCCAATAGTTCCTTGTTATCTAAAAGAATTCGGCTTACTTCAAATGTGCTAATATCAAGAATAATACTCCCCTGTAGCTGTGTCTCAAACATATGAGTTAAAACATCAATAAACTCAATAGTTACTTGTGTATCACCAACTGTGTGTAATTTAATTCTAGATTTTTGGAAATCAACTTCATAGGATACAATTTCATTATCATGAATGTTAAGCAATTTCTCCTAACCTCCTAACAAGGAAAAGTGATGCTTTATTTGCTTCTTTTTGGAGAACCACTACTCCAAATCCCAAGTATGTCTATGGGGGAATTCGTGGCTGTTGTCTCCATTTGAGTGTTCATAATCTATATCTTCTCTAACTCGTCCTTTTTCGTCGTAGTATCTTCTCTGTTTTTATACATACATCTTTGGATGCTTTCTTTTTACGTGCCTGAATGAAATGAGCTATGAACTCTTGTTATTAAATGATTGATCTCTCTTTAATTGTTAAAAAACCACATGGAGCCTTATACTCACATGTGGAATAATTCTGCACGGTTTTTATGGGACTCACTATCTTTACTTGGTTCTAGAAAAAGAATTAGAAATAGGCCCTGTATAATCCCAACTGATCAATTTAATATTGTAAATCTCCAGTAAATTGTCTGCACTGACAGTTCCGCTTCTAGTTATATTGCCATCCGTTACAATAAAGGCGGCATCTGGGATTATATGAGTAAATGTTTCATTCTCCCCCAAGTCATCCATATAATAATTAGCACTACCAGGAGGATAATATATTTCCAGTGAATCATCTACTTTAAGCAACGTTATTCTATCATTTCCGCTAGCTAATCTTTGTTCCCATCCCCTATATTTCCCTCGACCTTCATCTGTTCCAACACCTTTGTATTCACATATTAAAGTGTCTTGAATAACTTCCCTGCGCCCATTGATTTCATACTCCAACCGGAATGGAAATTCTCCATATACAATCTCTGGTTCTAGGGGAGTAGGTACAAATAGATTTCCGATATATATGAGCAACCATGGTAATGTAAGAATTAAAACAACTAATAGAGGTATTATTGCTAATACTAAAATTTTCATTTTCATTTATACCCCGCCTCTTTTGAAGCATCTATACGGATATGTATTACCTCGGTGATCAGTCACCCCAGACTGGCCATAACTATCATTGCTAAAGTCCTTAACCGATTAATTGAACATGTCATGAAAAAGCCAGTTAGATCATTATCAAAGTCAGTTTTTAACCGGTTTCACTACATCTTATTCATAACAAACCCTCACTCATCAATTCATTCACCAATTAGTTAATCATTAGATCTTTTTATTTCAATTAGATGTGACTGAATTCTATCCATATCAATTGCATCTTTATCAACACTGGCAGCATATAATAACTTAAGCCAAAAAGCATCTTCTCTAGCATAATCCTCTATCGCTTTTGTAATATTCTCTTCTGTTAAAGACCTAACAATGATTTCTGGTTGGGGAGCAGGAGTATAGTTAATATTATCTTTATTCATTTGCTCAAGTAGATTAAGTGGTGTCGATACTACAACAGTTATATGGGAACCATCCTCTAGTTCAACGAATACATCAATATTATCATTTTCCTTATTACTAATTTTCGATAAAGAAGTCGGATAACTGATTTTCAATACTTTCATTGATAAAAACTCCTTGTTTGCTCTTCATATCGTAAAAGGCGTTTACATTCTTTAACTCAGATTGAGAAATCAAACTGATACTTACTAACATCGGAAAAAACTAAGGTTTTTATGATAGGCTAAACGTCTCTATCGTTCGACAATTTTCGCTTCAAACAGCAAAAAAAACGCCCCCAAGCTCTATTCATATTTCCTTGGGGGCGTCTCGCAAAATATATAGTTTTAAGAATTACTCCTGCACTTCACCAAGCAGCATCGTCTACCCTTCCAACTAGTCCATTCCCGGAAAATCCAGCTGACGAAGCGCCTCATATGCGATGATGGCTGCTGAATTCGAAAGGTTCAGCGAACGGACCTTGTCGGTCATGGGCATGCGGATACAGTTGTCAGCGTTTGCAGCCAGCAGTTCGGGTGGAAGTCCTTTCGTTTCTTTTCCAAATACGAGAAAATCGCCGTCCTGAAAAGCAATATCAGTATAGCGTTTATCCGCTTTAGTCGATGCGTAGAAAAATCGTCCCTCCGGATACTGCTCCTTAAGTTCTTCAAACGAATCATGATACTCGATATGAACAGCGTACCAATAATCAAGGCCCGCACGCTTTAAAGTTTTGTCATCTGTATTGAAACCGAGCGGTCGAACCAGGTGTAAATGTATCCCGGTTGCCGCGCAAGTTCTGGCGATATTTCCTGTATTGGCCGGTATTTCCGGCTCTACGAGTACGATGTGTAATGCCATAGTCGTCAAGTTCCACCCTTTTCATCTGTTTTCTTCTATTATAACTGAAAAAATATATTTCAACGCAATCACATAAAAGAACCTTCCGCCATAACGGAAGGTCCATCGTGTGTTATTATCCGCGAGTTTGCTTAAAATGTTTCATGAAATCAACGAGTGCTTGACAGCTTTCCAAAGGAGCTGCGTTATAAATGGATGCGCGCAATCCTCCGACGCTGCGATGGCCCTTCAGACCCACAAATCCTTCTTGCTCGGAAGCTTTAATGAACTCCTTCTCCAGTTCCTCCGAAGCCAGGCGGAACGTAACGTTCATGTCAGAACGGCTGGCTTCATCCGCACAACCGCGATAGAAGCCTTCACTTCCATCGATCATGTTATAGAGAAGCGACGCCTTTTTACGATTATAATTATGCATACCTTCCAAGCCGCCCTGCTCTTCAATCCACTTGAGCACCTCATTTATCATATAAATGCCGAAAGATGGAGGTGTATTGTACAAGGAGTTATTGCTTACATGCGTGTTGTAACGCAGCATAGTTGGAAGATGCTTAGGCGAATCTGCTATTAGCCCTTCTTTAGCAATGACAACCGTTACCCCGGATGGCCCCAGATTTTTCTGGGCTCCAGCATAGATCATTCCGAATTGATTGATGTCAAACGGCCGACTTAAAATATCACTGGACATATCACAAATCAGCGGCACTGAAGCGGTATCAGGGAACTCCTTATACTGGGTTCCTCCAATCGTTTCATTGGAGGTTATATGCAAATAGGCCGGATTGTCAGATAACGAAATATCGCTCAGCTTCGGAATGGACATGTAATTGTCCTCTTCCGTGGAAGCAGCAATATGTGTTTCGCCGATCAACTTCGCTTCTTTATACGCCTTGGTCGCCCAGCTTCCTGTCATGACATAGTTAGCCTGCTGTCCCTGACCAAGAAAGTTCATCGGAATCATAGCAAACTGCGTGCTAGCTCCACCTTGCAAGAACAATACCTTATAACCTTCCGGATTGCCCAGCAAAGCCAAAAACCGTTCCTGCGCCTCATTATGTACCGACTCATAAACAGCTCCCCGGTGAGACATTTCCATGATGGACATGCCGGTCCCTCTGAAATCAACAAACTCCGCCTGTGCCCGCTTCAGCACTTCCAGCGGCAATGCGGCCGGTCCTGCGTTAAAATTGTATGCTCTCTTGCTCAAACGACTCTCCACCCTTTCTTTATCTAACTAAATATTATCGCTTATCATAGCAACAATAAGGAAGTATGCGCAAGTGCTTTTTTCTCTAATAAAAGTCACAAATAACCAAAGGCAGGACTTGCTCCATACCGGATACGATAAAAAAACCCTGGGTTTTAAGTTAAAGTGCAGCCCTTATAGTAGACATTGGAAAAACCCTTAGGTAAATCCAATGAATTATAAGGGGTGCATTTTCATGGCAATCAAAGGGCAAAAGTTCAAACATTATCCAGAATCTATAAAGATTGAAGCTATTCGGTTACATGTGGAAGAAGGATGAAGCTACAGGAAGATCATAGAGCACTTGGAGATACACGACAAGGATCGTGTGAAGAAATGGATGAGAAAGTATCGCGAGAATGGACAGGAAAGTTTCAAAGATAAGCGTGAAGAGCCATTTCGGACAGAGACAGAGCAGGAGCGCTTGATTCGACGATTACAATTGGAGGTAGATGTTCTAAAAAAGTGGTTACACATCTTGAATCGGGAGGTGTCCAAGACAGATACTACGTCGTTGATGAAATGAAGGAGCAGCAAAGCGTTAAAGAGCTATGCTCTTATTTGAATATAAGTAGAAATGGTTACTACGCCTATTTGAAGCACGGTACTACAGATCCGGATAAAGAACTAAAGCTTACCATTCTTTCAAATCTATGAGCAACGTAACAAGACTGTAGGTTACCGGCGTATTCAAGATGAGTTTTATCGTCAATATAACCTTATCGTCAATCATAAGAAAGTTCTACGGCTTATGCAAGAGTTAGGAATCAAAGCCATTATAAGGCAGAAATATACCCATCGAACAAGCTATGAAGCAACCGTATCCAACGGGAGAGTAGCTGAGAATTTACTACAACGGGATTTCCATGCTGATGCTCCAAATCAAAAGTGGGTCACTGATGTTACACAATACTGTGTATTCGATGATCGGATACTTATCTGCTATAAAGAATCTTAGGAACGGTGAAATCGTATCTTATCACATCAGTAATCATAATGATAATCCACAAGTGTTAGAAACATTTAGAAAGGCATTTGAAGCACATGCAGACGTGACTGGCACAATACCCGGATTGATCGTTCACAGTGACCTGGGGTGCCAGTACACGTCCCATGCCTATCACAACATGCTGCCAATGGTTGGCGCCCAAATCAGCATGTCACGTCGAGGCAATTGTTATGACAACGCCTCAATAGAAAGCTTCTTCGAAAGTGGAAGCTCTCTATCCCTATAATATCCGAAGTATCGAGGAAGCACAAAGACGAATGGAGGAATACATTCGTTTTTACAACGAAGAACGAGCACAGAGGAAATTAAATAAGCTGACGCCGGTTGAATACCGACGCCAGTTTACAGCCTAGGGCTTTTTCTACTGTCTACAAGAAGGGGGCTTGACCAAACTCGCTGGTAGGGGTGTATTATTAATGCGATGTCCAATGATCCTAAGCTTACCTTTCGTCATCCCCCAGTCCCATTGGTTCCTTCAAAATATTTGTCGTTAACTTTCGGTTAAGAGCTCAATTAAATGCTTTCTCAGTTCTCGCGCCAAGCCATGGGACAATTAAAGAGGATTCGCAATTTATTGAACAACAATATTCTGGACCAATGGCTTCGTAGATCATAGAACTTATTCTACAACTACAATTTTTGTTGCCACACCTTGTCTTATTCTAGAATCCTCGTATCTACCAGTAGTCCATACTATAACCTTATCTCCAACTTCAGCAGTGTGATCAATTCGACTTGTTCCAAGTCTATAAAATTGCTCTATATTTTCATCATTGTCAGTGGATGAAACAGTAATGGATGTGTCATCTTTTTTAATTATAGACGCCTTAAAAGAGTCCATTGAAGTCATTTCTTTTTCAATCTGCTTGTCATCTTTCCCATTGCTATCACCTCCAATATTTTGGACATCGTTATTACATCCCACCAGAATGAGAAACGATAGACAAGCAATGGAAAGCGAACTTAGTAAGTTTTTCATAATCTCCTCCCCCCTTATTAAGTTCGACGTAATGAATTCAAAAAAAGTTTCAGCTTTTTACGAAATTGTATTTAATTTGGTAACCATGTTACAGGTGTGACCCCCAATCGATTCTGAACATGGGTAACATGGCTATAAACTCTAAGTGTTGTACCTTCCTCATTTTCATAACTTCCTTTGTGAACTCCTTTTAGGGTTCCTGTTTTATCATTCCATATTGTACCGCCACTATCGCCCCCACTAGAAAGATAATTTGCAACCCGTAAACTGGTGAACCAAGTTTTTCCATACGGATTATCATGCCCCCAGTATGCACTGTGATTCTTACTTTGCAAAGTTCCACATCTGTTACCCCACATCCCGGCCTTACACACTCTCTCGCCTAGAACATCATCCCCTGCAACCTGAACTCCCGTGAACCTCTGCGCCTCACCGTAGACTTTACTGCTTAATATGTCATTTGAAGTTACTCTTACTGCTACGGCATCTACTTCGTTCCCGTAATGCTTCTTACTACTAAGCACACCAATATAATTTGAACCTTGATATATTCCTGTCCCTACCTGCTTTGGCCAGCAATGTTCAGCAGTGACTATATAAGGATTTGAGGAAGAATCAATTGCAGAGAAACCAACTGAACAATTTCCTGTAGTATTAGGGTTTATATCAATGACTAATCCTGCATGAATTCTAGGATAAGTGAAATAACGCTCTTCCTCGTAAGTCGAATAATTAGGACTTATCTTTTTCAATTCAATAACTGCTGGATCTATAGAGACTAATTTAGAAATTTTTGAAACATATTGTTGATCAACTTCACCGTCAATTCCAATAACTATCTTCTGATTTATAAAATCCAGATTAACATATTCTATCGGTACACCGTCTTCTTTTAATTGTTGAACATTTTGAGATATTGTATTAGTAGCTTCGTCCAGCTCTTGTTCTGAGTATGTTGCCTCATATATCTTCAACGTTAGTTCGTTGTTTGTTGCATTCTGCAATTCCTTTACTTGCGAATCTCTCGTTTGTTTTGTCTGTAAGCCCTGCATATCTTTTTTAAATCCAATATAAACAACTCCACCCTCTGTTTGATCTATGTACATTCCTAAGTAACCTTCCTTTAAATCTGGAGTTGATGTAATTTCCTCTTTTAACTTAGGAATGTATTCATCTTGCTTTTTAAAACGCTCATCGAGAGCTAGTTCTTCAGTTTCTGTCAAGTAGAATCCGTACTTTTGAGAGACACGCATTTCTCCAGATTCACTTTTTTGTAATGAATTAGTTGGGAGTCCGAAAACCGCTCTTTGATTAAATAATTCATTCTCACTAATTCCATTACTTAATAGGTCAGACTCTCGAGCTTCAATTCCATTAATTCCCAGGAAAAAGAACATTATTACCACTAGACTTGTAGACATTATTTTCTTCAACACTTTTTATACCCCCTTATTAATATAAACTCTTATATACTTAAACAATTTATTTTTAATAAAACATATTCCAAAAGGTTAGTTTGATGACCTGTATGGATCGTCTACACTTAGTTGGACAGAAAAAATAAGGGCTAGTAGAATAAGCAGATAAGATAAAGGAGCGGATCTACAATGCCAAGAGAACGACGGACATTTACAGCAGAATTCAAGAATCAAATGGTAGAGCTTTATGAGAATGGAAAATCGAGAGCTGCAATTTTAGAGAAATATGGCTCACAACCTCATCCTTAGATCGTTGGATTAAACAATCTCAAACATCAGGTTCGTTCTCGGAGAAGGACAATCGCTCTGCGGAAGAAAATGAACTCATCGCCTTACGAAAAGAGAACCAACGCCTCAAAATGGAGAATGACATTTTAAAGCAAGCCGCGCTGATCATGGGACGAAAGTAGCTATCATTCAGAACAACCGTGATAAATACTCGGTATCAGCAATGTGTGACGTCCTGCAAATCGCAAGAAGTTCATTCTATTATGAAGCCAAAGAACGACCAAATGAAGATGAGGTCACCAAAGCCGTGGTGGAGATTTTCCACAAGAATCGGAAAGCCTACGGTACACGTAAGATCAAAGTGAAGCTCCATGAACGCGGACTCACTGTGTCCAGACGGCGAATTGGTCGGATTATGAAACAGCAAGGCCTGGTCTCCACGTACACATTAGCTCAATACAAGCCCCATAAAACGGCATGTAACGAAGCAACAACGGCGAATATCCTGGATCGGGAGTTTGAGCAATCGGAGCCTAAACGCTTCGTTGTCAGCGACCTAACGTATGTAAAAGTCCAGAACCAATGGCATTACATCTGTGTGCTGATGGATCTATTTAATCGAGAAATTATTGGTCATAGTGTAGGTCCGAACAAAGACGCTGCTTTGATTTCTCGCGCCTTTGCGACGGTTAAGGGTGATCTGCGTCAGATTCAATGGTTCCATACCGACCTTGCAGCGAGTTTAAGAATCAAAAGATGGATGAGCTTTTGAAGGCGTTTAAATTGGCTGCTCATTCAGTATGAAAGGCTGTCCATATGACAACGCCGTCGCTGAAGCTACCTACAAAATCATGAAAAACAGAGTTTGTAAACCTTCGCCACTTGGAACTCGAAAGGGAGAATGAAGTCTTAAAAAAGTGCTTGGAAATCTGGATACAGGAGGTGTGCAAGGCAAATATCAAATCATCTATTTAGCCGCAGAACATTATCCCGTAACGGGGCTCTGCCGTCTGTTAGCTGTTTCAAGAAGTGGATATTATCGTTATCTAAGCAGGCAGAGTCAGGATAAAAATCAAGAGATAAAAGAACTCATTAAAGCGATTTACAAGCAGAGAAATGGAACATATGGATACCGGAGAATAGAAGATGAATTAGAAGTCCAGTACGGTAAAAAGGTGAATCACAAGAAGGTGCTTCGCCTGATGCAAGAGCTTGGGCTGAAAGCTGTGATTTGAAGGAAGCGTAACTACCGAAGTGCATACCAAGCAGCTGAGGCCGAGGGTCGTGTAGCGGATAATTTGCTTAAACGCGATTTTACAGCAGACAGACCAAACCAAAAGTGGGTAACGGATGTGACGCAGTATGTGTTGGGGAGGAGCGATTATATCTGTCAGCTATTAAAGATTTGTGTACCAAAGAGATTGTTGCTCATCACATAAGCAGACGCAACGACAACGAATTGGTCTTGGAGACGTTTAAAGCCGCATTTGACATGCAAAAAGACGCGACTGGCAAGTTAGCCGGATTGATCGTTCACAGCGATCAAGGCTTCCAGTACACGTCTCATGTGTATCACGACATGCTGTCTACGGTTAACGCCCAAATCAGCATGTCCAGGCGCGGCAATTGTTTAGACAACGCCGCTATGGAGAGCTTCTTCTCACATCTTAAAGCAGAAACGCTCTATCCTTATCATATTCGTTCTCTCGATGAGGCACAACAGAGAATAGAAGAATTTATACACTTTTATAACCATGAGGCTTCAAAGGAAGCTAAACAAGTTGACACCGATACAGTATCGGAGCAAGCTTGTAGCTTAGGGCTTTTTTCAATGTCTACAAAAATGGGGCTTGACCAGTTTTACCCACAGGGCATCTTTCTTGCTTCATTAAATATCGTAATAGAGCGAATATTCATGCGGATGCACGCGAATCGATACAGCTTTGGCTTCACTCCGTTTCAACTCGATGAAGTTGTCAAGAAACTCCTTCGTAAATACGCCGCCTTCTGTTAAAAACTCATAATCCGCCTGCAGGGCATCCAGTGCTTCATCCAGCGTTCCCGGCACGCTGCGGATCTCCCTCTTCTCCGCATCAGACAGTTCGTAAATGTTTTTGTCAAACGGTCCGTATCCGAGCGTGACTGGATCAATCTTCCGTTTAATACCGTCCAGACCAGCCATCAGCATCGCAGAGAAGGCCAGATACGGATTCGCTGTTGAATCCGGCGTACGGAACTCAATTCGGCAACCTTTAGGTGTGACCGCTGCAACCGGAATCCGAATCGCCGCTGAACGGTTACCTTTCGAGAATACCAGATTTACAGGAGCTTCATAACCGGGTACTAGACGTTTGAAAGAATTCGTACTTGGGTTCGTTAGTGCAATAAGAGCCGGAGCATGATACAGAATGCCGCCGATATAATGCATTGCGGTCTCACTAAGATTGGCATAAGCCCCTTTTTCATAGAAAAGTGGAGTGTCTCCATTAAAAATAGACTGATGGACATGCATCCCGCTTCCGTTATCACCAAAGAGGGGCTTCGGCATAAATGTAGCGGTTTTTCCATATTGACGTGCGGTATTATGAACAATGTATTTATAGATCAGCAGATTGTCTGCTGTTTTCTTCAATGTATCAAAACGGAAGTTGATCTCCGCCTGACCTGCGGTTGCTACCTCATGATGATGGCGCTCTACCCGAAGTCCAGCTTCGTTTAGCAAACGGCACATTTCGCTGCGGATATCCTGATGAGTGTCAACTGGAGCCACAGGCACGTAACCACCTTTAACACCGATCTTGAATCCGAGATTACCGCCTTCTTCCTTCCGATTGGTGTTCCATGCCGCTTCCCCGGACTCAACGACATAACTGGAACGATTCATCGAACTTTCATAACGAACATCGTCAAACAGAAAAAACTCAGATTCCGGAGCAAAAAACGCAGCGGTACCTATGCCGCTGTCCTGCAAAAATTGCTCAGCCCGTTCTGCAATCCCGCGGGGGTCCCGATCATATGCTTCACCATCCGGTGTATAAATATTGCTCATAATATTCAGTGTAGGATGTGCAGTAAAGGGATCGATGTAACATGATTCCGGGTCCGGGATCATCACCATATCCGATTCTTCAATGCCGCGGAAACCTACAATGGAAGAACCGTCAAAGGCCACCCCATTCACAAACGTTTCCTCATCTACTTCTGATGCCGGTAATGTAATATGATGCGCCCGTCCTGACAAATCTACAAACCGAAAATCAACCCATTCAACGCTATTTGCTTGAATCATCTGCATTACACTCTCTACCGACATGTCTCTTCCTCCTATTTCCGAACATTAAAGATGTTTTCACACGATAACGTTCCTTAAATTTCACTTTCTTTTTTGTCATTATATTCTGCTGTAATATGTAACGTCAATACTCATGTCAGGTATTTTTCAAATTAATGTTATAAAACCTTACATATATTTTAATATAACTTTACATGTGCATCAGCTTCGGCATTTTGAATATGCCATAATTACGTTTCGGCTCAACCCATCTAAAATGCTAAAGTATGGCTAGATAACTTTTTTCAACCAAAAAAACGCCTTTCTTGAAGAAAGACGTTTTGCTTAAACTTTGTGACCTTGTACAATTTCAAGTCCTGTATGATCAAACCCTTTGGAAGTCGACAGTAGGTGCCTTTACCGTATTAAAAGTTTTTCCGACGATCGGAGCAAGCTTCTCCAGGTCTTTCAGCAACTGAGCGAACTGGTCCGGGAACAGCGATTGAACCCCATCCCCTGTCATGGAATGATCCGGGTCCGTATGCATTTCAATGATTAGCCCGTCTGCGCCAGCTGCAACCGAAGCTTTGGACATCGGTTCAACAAGCTCACGTCTGCCTGTTCCATGACTTGGGTCGGAAATAACAGGCAGATGACTTAACTGCTGCAAAACAGGGATCGCAGACAAGTCAAGGGTGTTGCGGGTGTACGTCTCAAATGTTCGGATTCCACGCTCGCACAGCATAACATTTGGATTTCCACCAGCAAGAATGTATTCAGCCGCATTAAGGAATTCATCGTAAGTCGAGCTGAAACCACGTTTTAATAAAACCGGCTTGCCGCAAGTCCCCAACTTCCGCAACAAATCAAAGTTTTGCATATTTCGGGTTCCAACCTGCAAAATATCAGCGTATTCCGCACAGATATCTACATATTCCGGTGTCATCACTTCTGTAATGGTAAGCAGTCCATGTTTCTCCCCAGCTTCAGCCATCATAATAAGCCCTTCAACGCCAATGCCTTGGAAGCTGTAAGGTCCGGTACGAGGCTTAAATGCCCCGCCCCGAAGCACCTGGCCGCCTGCAGCCTTGACCAGTCTTCCAATTTCATCAATCTGCTCCGCCGATTCTACTGCACAAGGCCCCCCCATAACGACCAGGTTATCGCCACCGATCTTCACACCTTTAATATTAATCACCGTGTTTTCCGGATGGAAATCCCGGCTTGCGAGCTTGTAAGATTTAGAGATTTTAACGACATTCTGTACACCTTTCATTTGGCGAAGATGCTCCGAGAGCTTCGGATCAACACTTCCGATGAGGCCGATAACAGTATGATCTGTCCCTTTCGAGATATGGACCTGAAGTCCTTCTTTCTCTATTTCGTTAACGATTTGACGGAACTGATCTTCCGGAATTTTATTAGATGTAATCACGATCATTTCTATATCCTTCTTTCTAAATATATTTTTGTTCACATCTCAACTCTATTTATTCACTTTCATACTTAAGCGCTTGTTTGCTTTTAAGCTTCTATGCATTGAAGTAAATGTACTAAAAATTTCCCTGTTCGTCAAGCCTTAATTCATACCTGACAAACAGGGAGCCATTCTATCATGAATGAAAGCTGGTTTTATTTCGCCCCTCATAAACTTGCCGTTTTACCAAAGGAATTATAATTCTGACCGACGTTCCTATTCCAGGACGGCTGAACAAAGTCACCCCGTATTGCATGCCATAATGTAGCTTAATGCGCTGATCAACATTTTTAATACCATAGCCGGCATTCGTTAGCTCGTTCGCTCCTGCCAGATCCCTGATCGTTCCTGGAGGAAAGCCAACACCGTTATCAATGATTTTAAATTCCAATCCCTCATTCGTTATCCTGCCGCTGATTCGAATGTAAATCGAATCTCCCATCCAGGCATGTTCCAATACATTTTCAATGAAAGGTTGAAGGATGAGCTTTACTGTCTCGTAGCGAACAACCTCAGGAGCAATGTCATATTCTATTTGCATCCGGTTTTCATATTTGATTTTTTGAATATCGATATAAGCCTGAACCTGTTCCACTTCACTTTTTACAGGGATAACGTTTCTGCCCTCATTCAGGGAAAGGCGATAAAATTTAGCCAAGTCCAAAACCATCCGCTGCAGTTTCTCCAACTTGCCGAATTTAGCCAAACGGCTGATCGAGGAAAGTGTATTATACAAAAAGTGCGGGTTGATTTGCGCATGAAGCGATTCCAGCTCCGCCTCTTTCTTCTGCAGGTCGGCCAAATAAACTTCCTGGATCAATTGACCAATGTTACTCCCCATTTCATTCAGAGCAGAAGCAATTTTCGTAAACTCGTCATTGCCTTTAAAATGGATACGCTTATGAAACTCACCTTCCTGAAAGGAGTCTACCACCTTTACAATTTTGGACACCCTCTTGCCAAAATAACGGGATACGATAATACTCAGGAAAAAGAAAATGACAATACAACCCAAACTGATCAACACCGTCATGTTTTGAACTTTAACCGTGTCCTTTTCTAAAATATGTGCGGGTATAATGGCTACCAGCTCCATATTCAGCCCCGGAAGACTGTCCCGAATGACAAGGGCATTTTCATTATTTAGTTCGTTTAATGCCTCAATTTCTGAAATATCGTTTGGTCCAGACGATACGATCACATTGCTGCTCAAGTCCGAAATATATATAGTCGTGCCTTCGCCTATTTTTTGAAAATCAATGCTATCAAACAAATCCTTAAGAGATACAGTAATTTTCATAAATCCAATTTCATCATTGGGATATGACTTCCCGCTAATATCGATAATTCTTCGCAGAAGGGAGATGTTACCGTACTTTTCGTCGTCTTCCACCTGCCTCCATTGCATGGTGTTCCCGTACACTTCCTCTTTCGGATAATTCGTATACCATTCTTTATTTATCAATCGTTCATAGTGGTAAATATCAAATTGTCTTTCGTTCGTTTCAAGTGGATTCATATTTTCATAAAGGTTATAAACTTCGGGAAATGTATCGTTTTTAAGATAGACGGACAGCCACACTCCCCGGTTTGATGTCTCTACTGCGGTTTGAAACTTCGGTATAAGAGTATTTTTCGTTGAATTGTAACTCGTCCAGCCTTCCTCATAATGGCGCAGCACCCTGGCCAGATGATGGTCAAAATAAAGCATGTCAGATATCCGCTTCGTATCCTCCATCTTAAATGCAATGTTATTTTTCATCTGATGCAACGTTCCTTGAATCGTGCCGCGAGCTTGTTCTCTAATGGATTCTGTATAGATGTGACTGGCTACGTTACTGATGAGAATGACCGGTATCAATATAAGAATACAGTAAGACAGCATTAACTTATGGCCGAATGACATCCGTGTTATTTTAAATTTGGACCACATGTTGCTCACGCCCCTGCTTATCGCTAATCAATCATGAAAATTTTCGTCTGTATTCCAGCGGGGTCATTCCATAGGTTTCCTTGAACTGACGACTGAAATAAGGAAGATATTGATATCCCGTTTGTGATGCAATTTCATAAATTTTAAGTTTGGTGTTTCGCAATAAGTCCCTGGCCTTCTCCATTCGCATCGCAATGACATAATCACTAAAATTATGACCGGTTTCCTCTTTAAAGAGCAGCCCTAAATAATTGGGTGAGAAGGAAAATCGATTAGCAATATCCCGAAGCGTAATGTTCTCATGAAGACGTGAACTTACGTCCTCGATAATCTCTTGAATTAAACGCCCGTTTTTAGACTGCTTCTTATTATGGAGCTGCTCCGATATTTCAAATACAAGTCTCCTCAACCATGAAAAGATGTCATCGATCGTCTCAAACTGAAGTAAAATGTCCAGGTTTTTCAGCTCCATACCTGATATTTTAAATAAATTCTCATTATTGTTATGCAAATGATCATCCAGCTTCAAAACAATGTACATGGCAAAGTTCTGAATAGTAAATTTCGATCGCAAGCTGGATGCGAGCAGCAGTAGTTCCTCCAGTTCGTCATGAATGCGTACCAGTTCATAATTCGTCATCGCACTCAGCAATGAATCCAGCCGGATGTATAAGTTTTCCGCATCCTTTATATCTTCAGAAGGCACATCCGCATAGGGTATCCATCTGCCTTTTCCATAAAACATCTTATGATCCAGCGCAGATACAGCCTCGCGATAAGACGGATGCAAGTCCATCAGCCTGCTTACAGGACTGCTTAATCCTACAGTTACGGTAAATGGGAACTCATCTTTTAATTGTTCTAAAATACGACTTGCAATCGCTTTTTCATTTTTTTCATCCAAAAGCATGGCCATCCGATAATCTGATACTTTGCAAACATAATCAATATTTTGTTCAGCAAGCAGCCGATGAAGCTGCGAGAAAAAAAGGTCAACAACGTCCTCTTGATCAGCCTCGTCCAATTGATTAAGCTTCCAGGACACATCATCAATCTCCAGCAGCGCTACACATACCGGCCATGCTATTTCGTTTAACTTATATTCTTTATTAAGGACTTCCAAAGGGACTGCCTCGTAAGGCTTTTCCAAAAGCTGAAGCAGATATTGATTTTTAACGAGCGGAACCATCTGCTTATAAGCCAGTTCAGTCAACTGATGCTCTTTACTTTTATCGAGTTCACGACGAACTTTGTGCAGAGCCTCAATCAGCTCTTGATCATCCATCGGTTTCAGCACATAACTGCAAGCATTTAAAGCAATGGCCTGCTTCACATATCCAAAATCTTCGTAACCGCTTACAAATATAACACGTATATCTTCTTGTATTTCAATTGCCTTTTGAGCCAGCTCAAGCCCTGTCATATTCGGCATCCGAATATCAGTTACCAAAATATCGATATCTTCTTTCTCCAAAACCTCATATGCGGCAAAGCCGTTGTTCACGCTATCTACGACTGACATCCCTAAAGACTCCCAAGGAATAAAGCGCTTCATCCCTTCTAGATCCAAAATCTCATCATCGGCTAATAGTACTTTATACATGAAAGATTCACCCCTTCAAAAACCTTAAGGGTATACTGCGACCGCAGTATACCCACTTAAGTGCTCAGGAATTAAACATTAATTCCCCGCCATTTTTTGGAGATTCTCTTGCCATCTCTGTGTCTTGAACTCAAGCAGCTTACTGTACCCAGCAGCCTGTGCATCTGCTTCCGCCTGATCCAGAATGGCTAAAACTTCGTCATCACTTTTCGCATAGAGGGCTTTAGCTCTAGCTTCTAGGTATATATCTTCGACACGCTGACGAATAATTCCTTCCTCGCTATCCGGCATTGGGTCCAAGTTGATAAACTCTGTTGCATCCGCTTGTGTTTTCCATGTAATTTCATGCTGCCAACGTGTAGACCAGTTACGCTTTTCTTCCGGCAATGTGCTTTCGTATTTAGCTTTTGCCTGGTCGATGTATACTGTGTTACCTGTCCACTGAATATTGGTTGTGAGTGCCTGGAATTTAGCCAAACCTTCTGCATCCTCTGTATAAGCTTCAGTAAACTTTGGTGTTAATCCGTCTTCTTCAAGGCCATCCCAGTATTTACCCTCTGGTCCCCACATTTGGATACGCTGTCCTTCAGGGCTTGTGTACCAATCGAGGAAAGCAAAGATGGCTTCAGGGTCTTTAGCATTTTTGGTAATTACGCTGACGTTCCAACCCAGCTGAGTGTATGTTCCCGGATAAATCTTATCTTTGTCCAATCCTTCTTTGCGAATTGGCCAAATCATGAAGTAACCGGCATCTGGATCTTCCGCAGTCAAGAGCGCATGAGCGTTCATCGCATATTCCGTCGGGCTGGATGAAGCAAATACAGCGACTCTGCCTGTGTTCACTTTTTCTTTTACCTGATCAGCTGTTTGTGTCATGGCATCCTGAGAGATCAATTTCTCCCGGAACAGTTTGGAACTATACTGCATCGACTCCCGGAATACCGGGTCCGTAAAGATCGAAGTCAATTTATCGCCTTGAGGTACAGCACGGATACTGATGTAACGAGTAAGCACATCTTCACCAAAAGCACTGTACAATACGTCTAGCCCCTGTCCGTCTTTAGCCAAATATGGCTCGAATGGAACGACGTTCGGATAGTTTTCTTTAACCATTTTCAAATAATTGTACAAGTCATCTGTTGTCTCCAGAGGCGGTGAACCCAATTCCTCATAGATCTTTTTGTTGACAACGTAACCGGCGTTACCGTTCGGCTGGCTTGTATACCAGTTCGGGAACTGATACAACTTGCCGTCTTCCGAGCGAAGCATGTTAATACCTGCTTCTCCTAACCATTCTTTCAAATTCGGATATTTATCGAGATAGTCATCAAAAGGAACGAGCAAGCCTTCTGAACGCAACTTTTCTACAGTCGGTCCACGGTCCATCCACATCACATCAGGCAATGACTCGGACGCAATCATCGTGTTCAATTTCTGTTCCGCATTACCGCCAGATTGAATGGCTGTGATATTAACCTTCTTATTCTCCTTGACCCACTTTGAAGCTTCGTCATCTCCCCATGGAGGCATTGTATACCAGTCATAGTGACCATAGAAAGTAAAATCCAAAGGGTTTTCGCCTAGAACATATTTGCTTTCTGTTTTCGGAGTATCTGTGTTCTCTGGTTCCGCAGGAGCTTCACTAGCCGTTTTGCCCCCATTACCTCCAGCACATCCAGCAAGTAGCATTGCCCCTGCCAACAAAGCCGCCATTGATGACGTCAGTGCCCTTCTTTTTAACCTCATTTCTCTTTCTTCCCCTTTCGTTAATGCCTATGGTTTTATGTTAAAGCGTAAGCTTTTAACATCATGGTCAGCAAACTATTCTTTCAATGAACCTACCAATACACCCTTAACGAAATACTTCTGGACGAACGGATATACCATGATGATTGGAACCGTCGCGACCATCATTGTAGCCATGGACAATGATTTTGAGGTTACGGTCTGCATTTTTTGAAGCTGTCCTTGTGCCGCTGAATCCAGATTACCAATCTGGTCGGAAACGATATTCGTATTGAGTATTTGTTTCAGCATCGTCTGTATCGGCATCAGGTTCTCATCGTTGATATAGATGCTTGGATAAAACCAGTCGTTCCAGTGGTTAACTGCTGTAAACAAGGATAGCGTAGCGATAACCGGGCCTGAGAGCGGCAGCACGATTCGGAAGAACACTCCCCAGTTACCACACCCGTCAATTTTGGCCGATTCTTCCAAGCCTGCAGGAAGTCCTCGAAAAAAGGTTCTGAATATGATCATGTTCCAGACGCTAACGAGAGACGGGATAATAAATACCCAGAAGGAATCCATCAAACCCAAAGCGCGAATCAAAAGAAAGCTTGGAATCAATCCGCCACTGAAGTACATCGTGACGATACACATAATCATGTAATATTTACGCCCAATCAGCTCTCTTTTGGTCATCCCATAAGCAAAGATCGCAGTCGTAATGATTGATGAAATAGTACCTATAATGGTCCGCATTATGGAAACATAAAAACCGTTTATAATGCGATCATCGTTAAATACGATTTTGTAGTTCTCCAGTGTAAATTCTCTAGGCCAGAATGTAACGCCGCCAAGTGATGTATCAGCCCCTTCGTTAAAAGAGATAACCGCAGCGTTCCAAAATGGATAAAATGTTACAAATGCCAGAAATACGAGGAATATATAAATCATGATGACCATTACACGGTCTCCAAAGCTTAGACGTACCAAGATCATTCGCTCCTTTCAACTAGAGGCCTGAATCCTACCATAGACTGTTACCTGATTTACGCGCAACGAAGTTTGCTATGGTTAATAGCCCTACGCTGATAACGGCTTTGAACAGTCCGACTGCAGTAGCGTACGAGAATCGTGAATTCTGAATACCGACTCGATAAACATATGTATCGATAACATCCGCTACGTCACGAAGTACCGGATTCACACCAAGGAGCAAAATATCTTCAAAACCTGCGGTGAGCAAGTTTCCGATCTGAAGAATCATAAAGATTGTGACAACCGGCATAATTGTAGGAAGGGTGATCGTTAAGATCTGTCGGAATTTACTTGCACCGTCTATATCCGCCGCTTCATACATATGTGGATCAACGCCAGCGATCGCAGCCAAGTATACAATGGAACCAAAACCGATCTCTTTCCAAACTCCCGTTGTCACCAATATTCCCCAGAAATATTCAGGTATCGATAGAAAACTGATAGGCTCTTCAATCAGGTTGAACTTTTGCAGTAGTATATTGATGCTTCCGTTATCTGTGGACAAAAGAGACATTGCGAAACCCGCAACAATAACCCACGACAGAAAGTGCGGTAGATAGCTGACGGTTTGTACAACCCGTTTAAAAGCCATATTCCGGACCTCGTTCAACATAAGAGCGAGCAAGATCGGAGCCGGAAACCCGATAAAAAATTTCATTAAACTGATGACGATGGTATTTCGCATAACATTAAGAAATTCTGGTGATTCAAAGAACATCTGAAAGTGCTTAAATCCGACCCATGGGCTCGCCGCCATCCCCTTAAAAATACTGTAATCTTGGAAAGCCATTAATACGCCATACATAGGTATGTAAGCAAATACAAAAATGAGCGCCAATGCTGGAAGTACCATCAATTGAATATCCCACTGTTTAAAAAAACGGATCAGGATGTTGTCTTGTCTCCGTTTGGGGATGTGTTCTCTTTCAATGGATGTCTGAGCCATATCTGTTCCTCCCCCGACTGATCTAGTTGCCTTCATTTTAGCTGAATAAATTATCTGTTACTATTTGCCTATTCAACGAAAAATGATACTCATCAATCGAGTTTTAAAACGCTTTCATATTTATCCATAAAAATGGAAAAAGAAACGACATAAACACCCTTTCATCAGGATGAAAATCGTTTCTTTTAACTAAAATAACCCGAAGCGAAAAATTCCGCTCGGGTTATTATCAATAAATATCGAATTAGGCCAAACGCTTTAGTTGGAAGATGAAGGGCTCTTCTTCCTCACCGGAGGAAGCAGCTTGCTCATATTAACCGTTCTGTTAATCTCCCACGTATCGGGCTGATCATGTTCATATTGCTCCAGATACGCGATAACTTCCTTCGTGATAGGGGTTGGAGTCGATGCCCCCGACGTTACAGCAACTTTGTTTACACCTTCAAACCACTCACGTTTCAGCTCAGTAACATCACCGATCCGGTATGCCTTGACGCCTGCAATTTCCTCAGACACCTGAGCAAGTCGGTTTGAGTTGTTGCTTCTCGGATCACCAACAACGATAACCAAATCAGCCTGACCGGCCTGCTCGGCCACAGCCTCCTGCCGGACCTGGGTGGCAAGACAGATTTCATTATGAATTTCTGCATGAGGATATTTCTCCAACAGCCGCTTCATAATATGCTTGATGTCCCACTGGCTCATTGTCGTCTGGTTCGTTATGATCACTCGGTCAGCTTTCACCTGTAGAGAATCAATCTCTTCTTCCTTCTCGATTAAATGAACGCGGTCCGGTGCAATTCCAATCGCACCTTCAGGCTCAGGATGACCTTTTTTGCCGATATAAATAATGACATACCCATCCGCAGCCTTCTCCCGTATCAAATCATGGGTCTTCGTTACGTCAGGACACGTAGCATCAACCGTAGTCAATCCCTTATCTCTGGCCAGCTTGCGAACTTCAGGAGAAACGCCATGAGCTGTAAAAATAACGGTCCCTTTATCCACCTGATTCAATATTTCCACACGGTTCGGCCCGTCCAGCGTAATAATCCCTTCGTCCTCGAAAGACTTCGTAACATGACTGTTATGAACAATCATACCTAATATATAGATAGGCCGCGGAAGATTCAAATTTTTCGCTGCCTGCCGTGCCAAAACCATTGCATCGACAACACCGTAGCAATAGCCGCGCGGCGAGATTTTGATCACTTCCATGGTCTTCACCTGCTTTCTGATTTACGTGACGATCTTTCTCATTATAACGCTATTCCAGCGGAGGAGCAAAAATGATTGGCAGCCAGACGATAAACGTGGTGCCTTCCCCTCTTTTGGTTACGACCTCAACCGATCCCCCATGCACATCGATAATCCATTTGGCAATCGATAAGCCAAGACCGGTCCCTTCCGTTACCCCTCTGGATTGATCAGCCCGGTAAAACCGATCGAAAATATACGGAACCTCGTCTTTGTTCATTCCAATTCCCGTATCCGAGAAACGGATGCCAACCTGACCTTTGTACAAGATCACGTCCAGTCTGACTTCGCCCTCAGGTGTGTATTTAAAGCCATTTTCTATAAAAATGAACAGCATCTGTTGTAAATAATCCCGGTTGCCCTCCACGTATACGCCGTTAAGAATCGACAAGTCGCCGGTATGCCACTCGGCTTTACGCGGAAGAAAGCTGGCCCGACGGACGACTTCTTCAAGGAGAGGCTCCAGAGCTACAGGTTCCTTCTCAAAGGTCTGGCCGGTATCTGCACGCGCAAGTGACAGCATATCGGACAATAAGCGGCTCATTCGTTTCGCTTCATCTGAAATATCCCCAATGGCCTCCACCGATATTTGCTTCAAGGTTTCCTCATCCAAATCCGGTCTTTCAGAAGGGGAGCCCTCCCATATTTTGTGGAGCAGGTCCACATTTCCTCGGATTGTCGTCAGAGGTGTTCTCAGCTCATGCGAAGCATCTGAAACAAATCTACGCTGTGCGGCATAGGCATCCTCCAACTCTTTATAGAAGCCTTCTGTCCTCTCAAGCATGCCGTTAAATGTGTCGATCAGACTCCCAATCTCATCCTGCGGACCGTCATTTTCAATTCGCAAACTAAGATCTGTCCCCTTCTGAATCTGATTGGCGGCATCGGCCACTTTCTGAATCGGCTTCATCGATTTCCGGGCCATGAACAGACCTAACGTCGAGGCAATGATAAGTGTGGCGAGAGATCCCGTAAACAGCACGGATCTCAACCGGGCCAGCGTTCTTTCGGCGGGTCCTGTATAAGCTCCGACCTGTAACCATCCGTAAACCTCGTTATCCTGTGTATAAACAAAGTCCTGATATATTAAAAATGGATATCCTGCAACATTTTGCATCTTAAATCCTGCTTCCTTGCCTGCCCTGGAAATGGAAGGTACATCAAATTCAAGACCACGAAGCTTCATGTTGTCGGAACGCCATTCTTTCTGATTATGATACGTATAGGACTGGACATAAAGGTCTGCCTCTTCCATACGCACGGTGGAAGAAGGATCGGGCGAAAAACTCGTGCCTCCATCGTCATTGATCCTAAGCACCGGACGGATTTTGTTATATTGCTGCTGGATACGTGATTTCAATTCATCATACGTATACAAATGAACAAACCCGTACACAGCCAGGCTGAAGGCTAGCAGCGTTATGAACAGGATACCGGAGTACCATGCTGTAAGACGCAGCCGAATAGACATATTTAAGTATCCCCCCGTAAAATATACCCCGCTCCGCGGATCGTCTGAATCAATCTTTTACCGCCATGCTCCTCCGTTTTTTGCCGAAGCATCGCGATATAGACTTCAAGTACATTCGACTCACCGCTATAATCATAGCCCCAGATTTTATCCATAATCAGGTCACGAGACAGCACCCGCTTCGGATTCATCATAAATAAATGAAGCAGCTCAAACTCTTTGGCTGTAAGTTCCAATTTCTTGCCGTCCCGGGTGACTTCCCTTGCATCCGTATCCATAACCAGGTCCTCGTATACAATCTTCCGTGTCTCCAGCTCTTCATCCGTTTTCCTGCGAAGCAGAGCCCGAACACGGGCAAGCAATTCTTCGAGAGCAAATGGCTTGACCAGATAGTCATCCGCCCCGGTATCCAATCCCTTAACCCGGTTCTCAACCTCGTCTTTGGCTGTAAGCATAAGTACAGGTATTTTGCTCCCGCCTTCCCTAAGCCTTCGGAGCGCCTCAAAGCCATCCACCTGCGGCATCATAACGTCGAGTATAACAACGTCCGGCTCTTCATTCAGAATCATTCTCAAGCCTTCTGCACCATTAGAAGCGGTATAAACATCATACCCTTCAAAGGCGAGACCGCGTCTTAACATGGAAATGATTTTCTCATCATCGTCTACTATTAAAATTCGGGATCGCATATAATTATCTCCTCTGTTTGTTATATCATTTCTCCTACAACCCCATTATATCCACGCCTTAGAGAACAGCACAAGCGGAAGGAGCATCCCCTTCCGCTTGTATTGTTTCAAACTTTATTGTTGCTGTTTCTGGGAAGCTTGATATTCATTCCGATCACCGATCGTCAGCGGCAAGTCCAGCTTCTTCCCGTTACGCACAACATTCAGCGTAATTTTATCCCCGACCTTCTTGGATTTAATAAATTCAACGAGCTCGTTATGCGTTGCATATTTGGTACCATCCACTCCGGTAATAATATCATACTGGCGGAGATCCGCTTCATAAGCAGGGCTGCGGTATAATACACTGTCAACATAAGTGCCTTCCTTCACATCTGTACCAAGCTGCTGCGCTATTTGAGGGGTCAGTGTGCCAAGTGTTGCTCCAATGAAAGGAACCGGTTCTTTCGGTACCTCTTGACCGTTCTTCAAATAATCCAGAACTTCAAGAATAGTCTCGGAAGGGATTGCGAAACCTATACCTTGCGCCTCTGCACTTACAGCGACGTTCATTCCAATGACCTCACCATTCATATTAAGGAGCGGACCGCCTGAGTTACCTGGGTTAATGGAAGCATCGGTTTGAAGCAAATGCTCATAGTTACGATCCTCTTCACCATTCTGTCCGGCAATTTCAATGCTACGCTCTTTGGAGCTAAGCACACCCGCTGTTACCGTATGCTCAAAACCTTTCGGGTTACCGATCGCAACCAGCCATTCTCCAACCTTCAAATCCTCCGAATTGCCAAGTTCCACATATGGGAAATCTTTATCTCCTTCGATCTTAAGAACTGCCAGGTCGAGCTCATAGCTTGAGCCGAGCAATTTGGCCTCGTATGGCTTTTTATTATCCTGGAGAGTTACCTGAATAACATCAGCACCATGAATAACATGCTCATTTGTCAAAATATAACCGGATTTGTCAAAAATAAAGCCGGACCCAATTCCAGACTGTATCAGCTGAGGAGAGTCGTTGCTACTTCCTTCACTGCTGCTTCTTCCATTCGGCAAGTCACCAAAGAAGAAGCGGTATATTGGATCATTCATATACGGATTGCCTTGACTGCTTCCGTCACTCTTTACAAACGTTTCAATCAGTGTTACAGCAGGACTCGCCTGATCGACAACAGACGTTACATCACCCGGATTAGAAGAAGCTGATACTGCCGTAGCAGCATTATTTCCGCCAGATGATCCAGCACCTGAATCAGCACCTTGTGATGCTACTGTATCAGGGGTAAACAGATTTGCCCGATCCGCTGCAAACATAAGCCCGGTAATGACAAGCATACCTGCAAGAAAGGATAGGAGAACGGTTTTTACAGAGCTTTTCGGCTTGCTGTTATTAAAGTTCCATTGTCCGCCAGAGTTTTTCTCTGAAAAGGATTCCCCTTTCCCTCCTCCATTCCCATTTCCTTGGCCTGAAGCTCCGGATGCATAACTTGGAGCAGGAACCTGTTTTACCGGCTGTGGAGCTGTAATTTCCACTTCCTGCGCTCCATGTTGTCCGTAAGCGTCTTGCCCTTCTCTTTGACCGTCTCCATCACTGATCGACTTGAATGGACCATAAGAATAATAATAAGAAGAGCTGTCCGATGATTGCGTTTGATGTTCTTGACCCTCATTGGTTTGTTCCTCATTGTTAGGACCAAACCGATTTCTTTGATCGTCCATATTTTTACCTCCTATTTGAGAATACCCTTATTGTTTTTAGGTGTTAATTTTTGATCTGTTCTTATTGTGTACTATAAACCTTAATATCACCTTAAAAACAATTAAAAGGAAGATAAAAACGAACGAGCAAAACATATCTCAGGCTTCAGTTGACATCGACCCAGCCTTTCCGATGCGCGTAAATCGCCAGCTGAGTTCTGTCTTCCAGCTCACATTTCATCAGCAGATTGCTGACGTGAGTCTTGACTGTTTTAATGCTAATATGAAGCTCTTCCCCAATCTCCTTGTTGCTCTTTCCCTCAGCTATAAGCAAAAGCACTTCCTTCTCACGCTCCGTTAACCCCGATCGATCTTCTTGAACTAAATGTTGGCGGATTCCCCGAGTCAAAGCTTCAGATACATCCTTTGTCATGACCGGCATTCCTCGATATGCACCTTGCAAAGCATAAATAAGTTCATCAGCAGAAACCGTTTTGAGAACATAACTGACCGCTCCTGCTTCAACACATTCAACCACAAGATCATCCTCTAAGAAGCTCGTCAGGATCACGATCTTTTGCCCGGGAAACTCCTTCATGGCCTCCCTTGTGGTTTCAGCACCGTTCATCACTGGCATCATCAAATCCATCAATATCAGATCCGGCTGATGCCCCGCCTCAGCGTTTCTTAAAAACTCCAACACTTCCATCCCGTTTGCAGCTTCCCCGATCACTTCAAATGACGGGTCCAGTGACAAATATGTTTTTAAGCCCATTCGAACCATATCATGATCATCAGCAAGCAATATTTTAATTACACTCATTTACTTTCCCCCTTTCGGTTTCTGATGACTTCATATCTTCCTGGCTTCTTTCACCAGAGTCAGGCTGCGCCTCATCCTCAACCCGGTTTTCAAACAACGGTATATGTACCCTTACGGTCGTTCCGGCCCCCCGCCGGCTGATGATATCGACTTGACCTCCCAGCTTTTCTGCCCGCTCACGCATCGTGGACAAACCATACGAACCTTGTCTTTGCGTCATTTCATCAAAGCCCATTCCGTCGTCGCTTATGCTCAGCACAACCCGGTTACGTTCCTCTCGTAGCGACATGCTTATAAGCGTTGCACAGGCATGTTTGACAATGTTAGCTATGGCTTCTTGAATAATGAGAAATAGCTGGTGTTCAATCGCTTCGGATAATCCGCCGCATAGCTCGACATCCTTCATCCCTTTCAGGTTGTTTTTCCGGCAGTAGTCAGGAAACCAGCGCTCCAGCGCTTCTTCTAATGTTTTCCCTTCAAGTTCAAGCGGTCGCAGCTGTGCGATTAAAGCTCGCATTTGTTTTTGAGCGGTATGTGACATCGAAATGAGCTGCTCCAGCACTTTATCACCCTGCTCCGGATTGTTTTTCATAACCCCCGGCAATGATGAAGCTGACATGTGAATAGCAAAAAGCTGCTGGCTGACCGTATCATGTAAATCCCGAGCCATTCGCCTGCGCTCCTCCAGAACAGCAGCTTCTGCAGCAACTTCTTTTTCAATAACGTCCTGTTCTCCAAGCCGCTGAAGAATTTTCATTTTCTTCTCTAACGCTTCTGTCATGCGATTAAACTCTTTATATACGCGTGCAAATGAAGCATCCTCTGCTTCCGGCAGCCGAATCGCCAGATTGCCTTTGGCAACCTGCAGCATGTTCAAATGCAACAGATCAAGCGGCCTTTGAATACGCTGACCAGCGATATATCCGACAATTCCTGTAAACAGAATGATACCGACCGTGTAATAAACCCACAGCCGGTTATCCTCAATAATCATGTAGCCTGCCTGGTCTGCGATATATAGAAACACAGCCACCCCGGCACCGATCAACAAAAAGTAAAGCATGAGCACCCATTTTGTATTTTTTATAAAGTTCATATTGTTATCCTACCTTGTTCACTTTTACATCGCCGATAAAGACACTGATATGAATACGTATCCTTTTGCCGGCCTCTCTGTAAAATGGGCTTTCTATTCCGGCACTGCTCATGAAACCGCTGCGCTCCTGATCGAGAACCGACATATCTCCAATAAATGAACTTGTCTGTACATAAACTCCGAGATCGGAATCGTTTGGTACAAACACCTTAACATCACCGATGAAAGCCGAAATATTGATTCGGGTCTCTCCATAAGGAATTTGAGCTTTTGTTAGATCTAATACAGTATCTCCGATAAATAGCGAAGTGTTGGTCGGTTTAAGTGTGAAGTATTCATTGCCGAAGTTCAAATCACCGATAAAGACGGATTTATTGATTGTGCTTCCTTGATGCCATCCATGATCATTCCAGCTTTCCATACCCTCTTCATACTCTCTGCGTCGAGATCTATGACGAGGCTGTTCATGGATAACATATTCCTTCTGCTCCGGAATGGATTGTTTTTCCCGATCATTTTTTTGACCAAAAGTTTGCTCAAACATTTCATCTAGAGTGGACTCCATTTTCGGTGCTTCCGGAATCGGATCAACACTTTCGTAATCGTCCCTATTATAGGGTTGTGGCGGGTTTGGCGGTTCCTGATGCTTCGGCTTCAAGATAACGGATATTCCGTAGCCGATTAACATAACAGGCAGCGCAAATTTGACCAGATCACCAAACGAAAAGAAAATGATGTCCAGATTTCGTCCCAGAAAATACAAACCGATGATTAACGGTATCATCGATCCCAATATGGCGCCTCCGTTTCTGGGTGAGCCCACAATCCCTTGTATGCCGACCCATATCAAAATAACAGGCCAAAATGTGGAAACGAGATGTACCAGGCTTACATTAATAAATCCTGCCTGATGAAGCATAAAAAATACTCCTGCTCCAATGAGAAGAAGCCCCCAAAACAGCTGGTTCCATCCTTTTCTATTCATAACCGCATCCCCTTGTTTTTCATTTCATATGATTCCTTTGATTACAGTGTACAACAAGTGCTGCTTCAGGAATAGCGGCGCCGGGATGAAACCGGGATCGGTCTGGAGACCGAGGCGGGTGGAATAATAAGTTAAAAAGTTTTCGAAATCCCGATTATTTTATAAAAAAAGCCAAAACCTCCGCATATATACGAAGGTCTTGGCTGCATTAAACAATATGAGGTGGATATTTAGCGGTTAGCTTTGTTTGTGCTTTGGGAACCAAACTCAGCAAACTCAGCGTCAAACTTTTCGTTTGGCGTTTTGTAGTTCTCCTGAACTTTCTGGGAACCTTTTTGAGCAACAGAAGTACTATTCTCCTCAGCAAACTCAGCATTAAACTTTTCATTTGGGGTTTTGTAGTTTTCCTGTACTTTGCTTTTCTTAGCCACAGTATTCACCTCCCTGTCCAGCAATACCATCATCCTCTTCGGGGAACGTCTCCCCGAAAATAGTATGTGATAGACAGGCGGTCATTATTCTTATATCCGGTGAACTTGATTTCCTCTTTAAACAGCCTCTTCCAGTACAAAAGAAGGCAGAAAACGGTACGTTTCAACAGCTTCACCAAGTCTGTTCAGCATCTCTTCCGTACACTTGCCGTTTCCGCGCTTAATCAGCTGTACCTCGACATCTTTTTTACCCCATTCTTTAAAAACCTGTTTGGTCGTGGAAAAATACAAATCGATCTTTTCGCCCTTAATCGCAGACCCGGTATCAGCAACAACTCCGTACCCATAATCCGGAATATACAAAATGCTTCCCAGCGGAAACACTTTTGGGTCAGCTGCAATGGTCGATACCTTATTTTTATCACGCTTTACCTTTACACCGGAATAGGTAATTCCATACTGCGGATGTCCTGGTCTTTTACCTGTTGATTCGTAGCCGGCAGTATATCCGGTAGCTGTTACTTTAATCGTGTGAATTACCTGATCTTCTCTAGGTGCTAATACAGGCATGGAAGGCGATTTTTTCTTCAGAGATTCGATATTCTCACTCTTCTCCGGAGAAGAGTGAAGCAAATAACTCATATTGCCCAAGCCTACAGCACTGAATGCATATAAATCAGGCATCTTTACAGAGTAACTTTCTTCTGCCTTCTCATCCTCATTGCTTGTTTGTACCTGCTCAGTGGTTCCATAGGAGTCTGAAGATATTTGTAAGATCGCTACAGCGTCCGCTTCAAACGAGACGAAGCTATACATCAATCCTGATAGCAATGTGCAAATTAAAAACCTCTGCCATGTTTTCCATTTGTTCATTTGAGTACCTCCCCCTTGCTAGTGAGGTTTCCCAATTTCCAAAAGGTTTATACATTACATGACAGAGGTTGATTGATCTCATGCTATAGTAAACTTTGCAGAAATATCAAATGGTACGATTGTTAATTTCCTCCTGAAGCTTAACGATCACTTCATCCAGACCTTGTGCACCAAGGTCGCCTTCACCGCGTTTACGAACAGACACCGCTTTGGCGTTCATTTCATTCTCGCCAACGATGAACATGTAAGGAACTTTTTCAAGCTGCGCTTCACGGATTTTATAGCCAAGCTTCTCATTGCGGAGGTCGGCTTCTACAGCAACACCGGCAAGCTTGAGCTTATCAGCCACTTCCTTCGCATAATCTTCGAAAGCGGTCGATACCGGAATAACCTTAACCTGTACAGGCGAAAGCCACAATGGCAGCGCACCTGCAAAATTCTCCAGAAGGAAAGCAACGAACCGTTCCATCGTTCCAAGAATGCCTCGGTGAATAACGACCGGACGATGCTTTTGACCGTCATCGCCGACATATTCAAGCTCAAAGCGTTCCGGAAGCAGGAAGTCCAGCTGAACAGTAGACAACGTCTCTTCTTTGCCGAGCGCTGTCCGAACCTGAACATCAAGCTTCGGACCATAGAATGCCGCTTCCCCATCGGCTTCATAGAACGGCATGTCCAGACTTTCCACAACCTCACGCAGCATGCGCTGGGACATTTCCCACATTTCGTCGTTCGGGAAATATTTCTCGGTATCTTGCGGATCGCGGTAAGACAGACGGAAACGGTAATCATCAATACCGAAGTCCTTGTACACAGTCATGATCAGATCGATGACACGCTTAAATTCTTCCTTGATCTGGTCCGGACGGCAGAAAATATGTGAATCGTTCAATGTCATCGCGCGGACACGGTGAAGACCCGTCAGTGCTCCAGACATTTCATAGCGATGCATCATACCGAGCTCCGCAATGCGGATCGGAAGGTCGCGGTAGCTGTGCATACTGCTCTTGTACACCATCATATGGTGCGGACAGTTCATCGGACGGAGCACCAGCTCCTCGTTGTCCATCACCATTCTAGGGAACATGTCTTCCTCATAGTGTGCCAAATGCCCGGACGTCTTGTACAGCTCTACGTTACCGAGAACCGGTGTATAAACGTGCTGGTATCCAAGGCGCTCTTCCATATCTACAATATAACGCTCCAGCGTCCGGCGAAGCTTCGCCCCGTTAGGCAACCAGATTGGCAATCCTTGACCGACCAGCTGGGAGAAGGTGAACATTTCAAGCTCTTTACCCAGTTTACGGTGATCACGTTTTTTCGCTTCTTCCAGCAGACGAAGATGCTCATCAAGCTGTGCTTTTTTTACAAAAGCAGTACCATACACACGCTGCAACATTTTATTCTTGCTGTCACCGCGCCAGTAAGCACCCGCTACGTTCATCAGCTTGAAAACTTTGATTTTCCCGGTAGAAGGCACGTGTGGCCCGCGGCAAAGATCGAAGAATTCACCCTGTTCATAAATGGAGATAACACTGTCCTCAGGCAGATCATTGATCAGCTCCAGTTTGTAAGGATCCTCCAGCTCACCGAAAATGCGAAGCGCTTCTTCACGGCTGACTTCTTTGCGTACAATCGGAAGGTTCTCACCGATAATACGATCCATTTCTTTCTCAATCTTTTGCAGATCTTCCGGATTCAGCGCCTCTTCGAGATCCATATCATAGTAGAAGCCATCTTCAATAACAGGTCCAACGCCAAGCTTTACCGCTTTAGCCCCGAACAAACGCTTCGTTGCCTGCGCCATCAAATGGGCAGTACTGTGACGCATAATCTCAAGTCCTTCTGGTGAATCCTGAGTCACAATTTCAATAAGAGCTCCTTCTTCAAGGGGGGTCGACAGGTCCACCAGCTGACCGTTCAGTTTGCCGGCAACGGCATTTTTTCGAAGCCCGCTGCTGATCGATGCCGCTACATCTTCAATACTGCTCCCTTTCGCATATTCCCGGACAGAGCCGTCCGGAAGCTTAATACGAATAGACATCCTACATTCCTCCTAAAAATCCTTGTTCCAATTCATTTTCACGTCTCATCTCATGACCTGTTTGCAGGACAATATAAAAAACACCCGTCCCGCAAAGGGACGAGTGCTATACTCGTGGTTCCACCCTAATTCAATCATCAAAACAGCCCTGTCATGCATTCAAGGTGCTTTAAGAAGATCCTTCGTTGGCATTGGGTAACGGCAATGAACCGGCGAAGCCTACTTTCTCATTTCGACAACGCAGCTACAAAGGGGTAAATCAACAGCATACCGGAGGAAATTGCAGCCGAGGTTCCCTCTCTCTGAACGGTCTTAAACTGTTTGATTCATGTCTTTGTCAACGCTTTTCACGTGAATTTATCAGTTATTATAATCCCGTTTAGCCGGGAACGTCAAGTCATCATTCGCCAGGCTTCCCAGAAAAGGGCTGCATTCGGAACATCCGATACATACCTCCGCCCTGTCTTCAAAAATATGCGAAAGCGTGACAATAACTGCAAGATCCGGCTCCCGCGTATGGATGATCATGCGAGCAGGAGAAACGGATATCAGTGTACTGACGATCATGTCTTCAATCTCCATCTCCTGATCAAGCCGTTCCATCACGAGCCCTTCGCCCCTTAACTTTTCAATCGGCTTTAAGCTGCCATCCAGGAGAAGAAAATCCTCTCCTCCTTTATGAATGACATGAGCAAGAGGCATTGCCGGTTCCTGAAAATACACAAAATATTTAAGTAAATTAACAAACTCTTTGTACTGCTGATCCAGCATAAACTCATCCACCGCGTACTCCGCTAATTCCCTTAGCTCCTGTTCATACGCCTGTAATCTAAAGGTCATAAAACCATCAAGGTTCAATTCAGAATACTCCTTGAGGCACATAAAGATACTGTCTTTCAGCTTTTGCACTCGTTGCTGTAAAAAGTCTCCTGAAGGTTCATCCTTGGCAAGCAGCATGAAATACCATTGCAGAACATGTTCTGATTCTTCCAGATCATGAAATTCAAAGTCAGAAAGCAAAATCCGTGCGGCAATTTCCTGTTCTTTCTCTTCCATAATGTAAGCTGCGGCCGCTTCAGAAACCAACAAGCGCACCTTCTCTACCGATGCCGTCCAAGATGCGAGCGGCAATTTTCCCGAGCACTTCCAAACAACCCGATCTCCCGAAGCGCTGAATGAAAATTTCAGCTGCTTGCATTGTTTGCGTAGCACCTTCTGCTGGTTTGATAAGATACGGTAAAAAGCTTCTTTTTCACCGTCAGTCCGTGTATTGACCGATATGCTGAACAGTTCCATGGAATCGCTCCTTTCGGGTTCCCTGTTTCAGTATATGGGGACCTTAATGGGGATATACGGAACTCGTTTTTGGAAAAAGAAGCAAGCTCACTCTAACAGCACCCACCTGCTTTGAAGTGCAAATATGTAAGACGAACCTGTGCATCGGATATTGAAAAAGAAAAAGCCCTGTTTTCGAAATATAAACGATAAACAGGGCTTCTTGTATGACTTAAATGAGTTCTAGTTTTGCATGACAAAATCGCGTTCTACCGTACTGTTATCATGGAACACACGCAAAATATCATATTTCGTATTACGCTGGGCAGGAATGTTGCCGCTCTCGCGAATCAGCTTCAGAATAGACTCGATGTTCACTTTATATATCGCACCTGCAGAAGAAACCACATTTTCCTCCATCATCGTACTTCCGAAATCATTGCATCCGTATGACAGCGACAGTTTGCCAATTTCTGGTCCCATGGTCACCCAAGAGGATTGAAGATTCCGAACATTATCGATAGCCAGGCGGCTGATTGCAACCGTCTTTAAGTAAGATTCAGGGGTCTCACGTTCACGTCTCAGATTGGTGTTATCCGGCTGGAAAGTAAACGGTATAAAGGCAAGAAATCCTTTGGAGTTCCAGCCATTTTGAATACATTCATCCTGAGCATCCCGAATCCGAAGCAGGTGAAGCGCTCTTTGCTCCATCGTTTCTCCCAATCCGATAACCATCGTTGCTGTTGTGTTCATTCCAAGTTTATGCGCCGTCTGCATGACATCCATCCATTGACGCCAGCTGCCTTTCAACTTGCTCACCTTTTGTCGGATACGGTCGTCCAAAATTTCGGCACCGCCTCCAGGTAACGAGTCTAAGCCTGCATCTCTCAGCTCGCGTACAACTTCTTCCATGCTAAGGCCTGACACATCCATCATTTTCACTATTTCGGCAGGTGAAAAGGAATGCATCGTAATATCAGGAAAACGTTTTTTAATATTTCGAAGCAAGTCCGTATAATAGCTAAACGGCAGGTTCGGATTTGTTCCGCCCTGCATTAAGATTTCAGTCCCATCAACGTCTTGGGTTTCCTTGATTTTCTGAAAAATCTCCTCGTCTGAAAGCACATATCCTTCTTCATGTCCCGGTCTGCGATAAAAAGCACAAAACCGACAATATACATCGCACACATTCGTATAGTTGATGTTACGTCCAATCACGAATGTTGTAATCGGATCAGGATGCATCCGCTTGGTCATAATATTGGCGGCATGTCCGATTTTTTCAATCTCATCACTATCAAAGAGTGTCACGGTATCCTCCAGATTCAACCGTTCACCGCGCAGTGCCTTATCTAGAATACTATCGACAGTACTCATATATTTGATCCTCCTTTATCACAGCTAAAAGACAGTGGGTTTCACATGTCTAGATATATCATAACTTTTTCATCGTACCACAAAAAGGAAGCAAAAACGACATCCAGTTTATTGAATGTCGCTCTACAATATATGTTATTTATACACATCCAAAGCACGAGCCAAATCTCCAATTAAATCATCAATATCCTCCAGCCCCACGGAAAAGCGAAGCAGTCCATCGGTAATTCCTCGCTCATGGCGTACCTTCTCGCCCATTGCAGCGTGAGACATCATCGCAGGATAAGATAAAATGCTCTCTACCGCACCCAGGCTCACTGCAACGAGCGGCAGACTGACCGCATTCAACACCTGCTTGGCCCTTTCACCTGAACCCACATCAAACGACACGACTGCGCCGTAACCGCTGCACTGCTTCTCATGAATTTCACGTCCCGGGTGATCCAGCAGTCCGGGATAGTAAACGGCTTCAATATCACTGCGTCCCGTAAGCCAAGCCGCTAGCTTGGCGGCCCCCTGCTCACTGTAGGTCATGCGCGCACCAAGCGTTTTCATTCCGCGCATGAGGAGCCAGGAATCCTGCGCCCCTAGCACGGTTCCAAGCCCGTTTTGCAGCTGCTTCAGCTTCGTTCCAAGGCTCTCTGTTCTGGCAACAGCGAGACCTGCCAGCACATCGCTATGACCGCCAAGAAATTTGGTAGCGCTGTGAAGAACGATATCCACACCTAGCTCAATCGGCCGCTGATAATAAGGCGTCATAAACGTATTGTCTACGATCGTTAATAGTCCATGATCCAAAGCCCATGCCGTAATGGCCCCAATATCCGTTATTTTCAAGGTTGGATTCGAAGGGGTTTCCATATATACAGCCTTTGTGTTCGGTTGTAAAGCTTCTTTTACTTGTTCCAGATCGGTCATGTCAACAAATGTGAACTCCATCCCCATCCGGTTTAGTATACTTGTCAGCAAGCGGTAGGTACCGCCGTATACATCCTCGGTTACGATGATATGATCACCTGCTGAAAGCAGCATAAATGTACTCGAAATCGCCGCCATGCCCGATGCGTAAGCAAAGCCTTGCGCACCGCCCTCAAGCTGTGCTATATAGTCCTCCAGCTTTTGACGCGTCGGGTTCCCGGATCTGCTGTAATCATGAACAGGCGGATGAAAGATATCCTCATGATGAAAAGTGGAGGCTTGATAAATTGGAACACTGGATGCACCAGTAGCTGAGTCAATTTCTCCTCCAAAATGCAATAGTCTAGTTTCAAATCGATAAGGGACTCGACTCATCTTTATACTCCTCCTTCTTCTCCTTCTACTTCAGTCACAGCTGCATTCAGCGCGGCATCCAGATCTGCAATCAGATCATCTGCATGCTCAATGCCTACAGAAATACGAAGCAATCGCTCGTCAACACCGACAGCTTGCCGAATTTCGAGCGGGATATCCGCATGGGTTTGAACGGCCGGATAGGTCATCAGAGATTCAACCCCACCTAAACTCTCGGCAAAAGCAATGAGCTTAATATGACGCAATAAAGGCTCAACATAACGTGAGTCTTTAACTTTGAACGAGAAAATCCCCGTATTTCCACTCGCCTGCTTTATCTGAATTTCATAACCTGGATGATCGGAAAATGCCGGGTAAAACACTTCAGATACGGCCGAATGCTCTTTAAGAAACGCCGCGATCGATGCAGCATTCTTCTCATGACGCTCCATTCTTAATGCTAGTGTCTTCATGCCTCGCATCAGTTGGTAAGAATCTGACGGACTGAGCACAGCCCCAATCGAATTGTGCAAGAAGGCCATTTCCTCTGACAGTTCTTTCCCCTTGGTCACGATGAGTCCAGCCAGCACATCATTGTGCCCTCCCAAATATTTGGTGGCGCTGTGCACAACGATATCGGCGCCTAGTTCGAGCGGTCTCTGGAAGAACGGTGTCAGTAAGGTATTGTCAACAATACTGGTCAATTCGTTATGACGGGCCCAGCTGCAAACAGCCTCCAAATCGGTGATCATCATGAGCGGATTCGTCGGCGTCTCGATAATCACCGCCTTGGTATGTGGTCCTCTGGCCTGCTCTAACGCATCCATGTCATTCGTATCCACATATGTAGCGCTTATTCCGAATCTGGTCAATATTTTTTCAATCAGACGATAAGTTCCTCCGTATAAGTCCAGCGACACAATAAGATGATCCCCTTGGCTAAAAAGGGCGAACACCGTTTGTAACGCTGCCATACCAGAGCTACAGGCAAACCCGGCATCACCGGATTCGAGATCAGCCGCTGCTTCCTCCAACACCTGTCTTGTCGGACTTTTTGTACGAATGTAGTCAAACCCCGTACTTTGACCCAATTTCGGATGACGAAACGCAGTCGCTTGATAAATAGGGAAATTCACAGCTCCCGTTGCTTGCTCCTCCATCGAACCGATTTGCGCTAGCCTGCTTTCGATTTTCAGCTGCTTCCTCTCCATGTTCACTCCTCCTTTAACCTTTACCTTCTTATCTATATTTGCGGTCCGATATCGTAAGGCGTTTCCTGATATACATAGTAATTCAGCCAGTTAGAGAATAATAAATTTGCATGAGCCTTCCAGACAGACAGCGGCTTGAGCGCCGGGTTATCCTTCGGGTAATAATGACGAGGAGGTGCGATATCCATCCCTTTGGCGATATCCCGCTCATACTCCCAGCTAAGCGAATCGGAGTCATATTCCGCATGGCCTGTGACGAACACCTGTCTTCCGTCCTTTGAGGCTACGAGATAAATTCCAGCTTCCTCGGATTCAGCCAATATTTGGAGCTCTCCCGATCGTTCGATATCTTTCCTGCGCACCTCGGTGTGCCGGGAGTGAGGAACATAGAACAATTCATCAAAGCCTCGAAGAAGCTTTACATTCGGTTCATTCACAGTATGGGAGAATACGCCGAAACACTTCTCTGAAAGACTATGCTTGGGTACACCGTAATGGTAATAAAGCCCGGCTTGAGATGCCCAGCATATATGGAAGGTTGAGGTGACATTTTTTTTGCTCCATTCAAAAATCTCAGTCAATTCCTCCCAATAGTTTACTGCTTCAAACTCCAATTGTTCGACAGGCGCACCAGTAATAATCATCCCGTCAAAGCGAGTATGCTTCACTTCTTCAAATGTTTTATAAAATGCCTCGAGATGCTCCGCCGGCGTGTTCTTTGAAGTATGAGAGCCCGGATGAAGCAATACAACATCTACCTGCAGCGGCGTATTACCGATCAGACGCAACAACTGTGTTTCCGTCGTTTCCTTCGTTGGCATCAAATTCAAAATGGCGATCCGAAGCGGGCGGATATCTTGATGAAACGCATGACTCTCATCCATTACAAAAATGTTCTCGCGGGCAAGGACTTCCTTTGCCGGCAGTGTGTCTGGAATTTTGATCGGCATAATTAAGCCTCCTTCAGGTTAATAAATAATTAAATAATTAAATTAAAGATGTTAGAGAAGGCTAAGGTAACGCAAAAATGACCTTTCTCTACTGAGAAAGGTCATTTGTACGTACACGTATACCATGCGCCTCTCTCATCTGTCAGAATTACGCGCTTCAAAATAAAAATAAAGCGCGTATATCCTGCAAGAATTAGCACCGTGCAATAATTCGCCGGTTGCCGGGTTTCATTGGGCTAGTCCCTCCACCTGCTCTTGATAAGATTTCGCTGTATGCAATTGTCATCAGTTTATACTGATTATCAATTTAAATCAAGAATAAATTTTCGTCAAGAAGCTTAGGCCTCCCAAAAGTAACACCTCACCTCCTTATCCCATACTCTATTCAAGGAAGTATGTTACACTTAATATTACCTTGAAAGGTAATAACCTCGGCGTTATACTAGACAGGTGCTAATAAGCCATGTGAAAGAGGTGACATGAAAATGGACGGTGACCCGAGCCAGAAGTTGGATGGGAGTGACCCACAATCGCATAGGACCAAGATCAGCTACCGGCGGCGGGCAGCGTTATTTTTCATGCATTCTTTTAGAAGCTTTTCATTCTAACGATGCGAACTGCCAATATGCCGGTATGCTGATACCTATGCCTTTATTCTAGTATGCGCAAGCAGTGAATTAAGGAGTGATATCAGATGAAAATCCGGTTGGTGAATTCGGGTATTTTTACCCCTATCGACAACATTGAAGCGACATTAACAGCCCCGGCTGACGGATTTTACTGGATTGATGCCGACGTTGAAGATCTGGCGGAACTCCAGCCCCTGTTCTCTCTGCACGATCTGGCAGTTGAAGACTCTCAGAGCGAAGATGAACAGCGACCAAAGATTGAAATTTATGAAAACCACTATTTTATCGTCGTAAACAGCATCCGCTTTGATGATGAGGAAATTTTCCTCCGGGCGCTAAATATTTTCTTGGGCAGACATTTTATCATTACAGTAACCAAGCAAAAAATCCATGAACTCCGGACTATAAAACCTCTTCTATGGGAAGAGGAGACGAACTCACCTGACCAGTTTCTATACATTTTGATTGATCTGGTCACAGATAACTATTTCTCGGTAGGAGACCGAATTGAGGCTCGCATCGATCAGCTCGAAGAAGATATATTGATGCATACCAAAAAGTCACATCTGAACGAAATTATCGGACTGCGAAGCGAGATTCTATGGCTGAAAAAAGTGCTTGGGCCTCAGAAAGAAGTCATTAACACACTCAACAAAAAAGACCTTCGCCTGATCGATGATCAGCTGCAAAAATACTTTAGCGATATTTACGAAAATGCTGTCAAAATATCCGACTCGTTCGAGACCTACCGCGATCTGATGAGTAACCTTCGAGAAGCATATCAATCCAGTATTGCGAACCGGGCGAATGAAATTATGAGAGTGTTTACCGCCATGACGACAATCTTCATGCCGCTGACGGTCATTACTGGTATATACGGTATGAACTTTGATTATATGCCTGAATTGAAATGGAAATATTCTTACTTTGCCATCCTTGGACTTATGATTTTTCTAGGCTCTGGCATGTATTATCTGTTCCGTAAAAAAGATTGGTTATGAAAAGATAAACGGGTGTTCCTCCATTTACTGAAGGTGCACCCGTTTCTTACGTTTATCCGGCGTTCCTCTCTTGAACCTGCTGCTGCCTGCGGAACCTGATCCGAATAAGACGCAAACGCTCGTACAGTTGCTCCAATCCGCCTTCTACAGCCGGCTCCTCACCATAGACACGCTGCATTACCGGTTTGAGAAAGGTGTCCCCCAACTCCTCAAAAGCTTTCCAAATGTCCGAAAGTTCTTTATCCGGCAAGTTCCCGAGCTCCAATCGGATAAGCGCTTCCGTATCATACCCATCCTTCTCCAGCCCCTCCAATTGCTCGACCAGTTCTCTACGCGTCATTCCCGTATTCTTACTCAGCTGCTCTAGGTTCAAGCCTTCAGCTATTCCCCTCAGCATCGTGCGGTTTCTTCGATAGTTATCCAGCTCCTGCTTATATTTATGCTCTTTCTGCTTATATAGCCAGGACAAAAACTCATCCTCCTTCAGTTCATCATTCACCCAATCCAGTGGAAATGTTGTCGTTCGCTCCACCTGTGATGTCATCTCCAGCCATTCAGCTCCATGCTCAGCAGCCTTGTTCGCACCAATCCCCGGCAGCTGGAGCAGCTCTTCCTCGGTTTGCGGCATAAAGGCACTGATGAGGCGGAGCACACGGTTGCTCGCTATAAAATATGGCGCTTTGCGACCCGCGGCAGCTTTTCTTCGGCGCCATGCACAAAGCTCCGTATACAGCTCTTCCGATCCATACAGCTCACTGTAACATTGCAACTTCAAGACTGAATAATTTTTCCCTTTAGAAATTTCAGGTTCATGAAATATCCCTTCGATGACCGGTCGGTAACCCTCGCTTAGCTTCATAGCAAGCTGATGACGGTATACACATAACAGTTCCTGCCATGAACCGCCCTCATACCAATCAACGTCCAGGGCATGTCCATCCGGCTCGATATCTCTCCAACCCAAACGCCACATTCCTTCCTCTTCCCCAATCCAAACCTGTGCAGTGCTTCCATCACTCACTCCATTATTCCGGGACATCTGATTCATAAAAACGATCTGCACACCATAACCTCCTTTATCGTTCACTGAAATATCAGCATAACGCAAAAAAAGCACCTTTCCCGCCGCAGCGACAAGAAAGGTGCTTCCCATGTTACATTCCGCATTATACTGTTATTCATCATAATACCATAATTTGTAACAACGTCAATATTTAAATTTAACATAATGTTATTAAGTCGTCCGGACTTTTCCTGTATAATGGACAACAACATGACATGAAGGAGTGAACTGCGAATATGACCGGGAAATCGCAGCAGCTTGATTTTTTATCCGACAGTACAGAATCCACATCCACCCGTTTTGTTACGTTTATTGGCCCCTCACTCAAACGTTTTGACCTGGCCGTCACGACAACAAACCATTTCTATGGAAAAAAATTAGTGACCGACCTTCAGTTTGGAAGAACGGCTATTTTGGCTGCCGATGATCTTGAACAGGAAGGCTATCTTGAGCAAACGTTCAATCTAGAACAAGATGAAGCAAAAGATTTGCGACAATTTCTGACGTTAGTGCTGGGAGATGCTCATTTTACAGATTAATTTTCACACCCACAAGAGAGTGCTGTTTCTATCTTCTTGTGGGGTGAGTGTTTTATAGTGCCTCTTTAATTACTTTTTTATAGAAAAGCACAGACAACAGACCAAAGATAGAATATAACCCCGTGTATAGCAGCATAACGATAATCATCGGAGTCCAAAGCTCTGTTCCGAAGAAGAACCATCCCGATTTGACAGCGAAATAACTATGAGATAATCCTACAATTAGAGGTATGCCAAAATTGAAAAGCTGCTTGCCTTGAATCCCCCGCAGTAAATCTCCTTGCGTGAATCCAAGCTTTCTTAAGATTGTGTAATTGCCCCTCTCCTCTTCGGCTTCATCCATTTGCTTAAAGTATAGGATACATCCAGAGGTAATCAAAAAGGTCAAGCCTAAGAAACCGACAATAAACATGACCAGCCCCATATTGGCTTTCTGCTCAATCATAAGGATACTCTGCGACGAAGCTTGTGATTCCTCACCTAAATCCAATCCAAGAAAAATCTCGTTTGCTTTCTCCATTTTGTTTTCATCCTGAATATCAATACCGAAATAATCGGAAATATCTTTCTGAATCTTCAGATTCAAATCCCCCGCCAACTGCTGGTAGATTGAATCATCCACGATCGCCACCGGCAATCCTAAGCTAAGATACATGGAAATTACCGTTTCCTTAGTTGTATCTATTAATTTTTGCTGAATTGAAATTTCTTTGCCTTTCAGAGCAATGTCCCCTGTCTTCTTTAGCTCGATCATGTTGTCCATTACATCATTGGCGCCTGTAAAAAGGGTCTCTTCGGGAGATAAATCGATATGCTCCACCTCTTTATCACTTACCACACTAAGCACCATGGTTTTATTGCCATCCACTTTACTAGAACCCACAATATGTGAAACATCCACCTCTACTTGCAGCACATTTCGATGGACCTCATCGTAATCGATACGCTGAGCCGACAATGCTTCTGTAAACTGATCTTTCTGTTCTTTAAAAGAGAAAACAAAGTCATTGGGTACGTATTGCTTAGCTGATTTTTCAGCCGAGTAGTAAGAAATATAACTTAGTGATAGCAGCCCAATCGCCAAAGCGGAAACCGTTGTGATAATCGTTAGCAAAAAAGCATTCGACTTCATCCGAAACATGATCGACGAAAGGGACAGCACCTCGTTCAATGACAGATATCCATCTTTGCTTTTTCGGATCATATTAAAAATGAAACTGACCGAACCTTTATAGAATAAATAGGTCCCGATAATAACCGTAGCTAAAATGATCGTCATCGCCCTAAACAATTCATCACTATTATAGTCACCGTTAAATAATTGAGTTGATGTAAAGTATCCATAAAAAATTAGTCCAATTCCAGCCAATCCCATCAATATCTCAAGGATAGACATCTTCTTCACTTTCTCTTGAGTCGTCGAATCGACACGGAACAAAGATAAAATGTTCTGTCTTTTAATAAACGTATAGTTCATGATCATAATAAGAACGTATACCGCAGCAAAGATAATAACCGTTTGAATTAACGCTTCTATTGAAAATTGCAAGACGACTTCTGTCTCTACATCTGTAATTTTAAATAAAATCATTAAAACGAGCTTTGAAGCCAAAAAGCCTACAAAAATACCGACCAGCATAGATCCAAAATAAAGCATTAAGTTTTCCAGAGTAAGAATGCTGAATATTTTTCCTTTGGTCATTCCGATCAATTGAAACAGCCCGATTTCCTTACTTCTGCGCTTGATAAAAATGTTGTTTGCATACAGTAGAAATATCGCCACAATCGCAACGAGCAGGACCGAAGCGGCCTGTATAGCTGCTGATCCTTTGACCGATCCTTTCAATGCACCCATCGCCGGATCATACTGAAGAGTAACAAAAGCGAAGTAAAGGGCCACACTGAAAATTAAAGCAAACACATAGAGAAAATAATTTTGGATGTTCTTTTTTAGATTTCGATAGATGAGAGAGTTAATGCTCATTTTGAACACCACCCAGTACGCCTTGTGTTTTTATAATGTCATTGAAAAAAGCTTGTCTCGTTTCCTCACCTTTGTTCAGCTGTGTGTAAATCTGTCCGTCTTTAATAAAAATAACTCTGCTGCAGTAGCTTGCAGCGACCGGATCGTGGGTAACCATAACAATCGTCGCCGCCAGCTTTTGATTTAATTGGCCTAGTTTATTCAACAGATCCGAGGCGGATTTGGAATCCAGCGCACCCGTCGGCTCATCCGCAAATATAATGCTCGGTTCGTGGATAAAAGCGCGTGCTGCGGAAGTCCGCTGCTTTTGTCCCCCTGATATTTCATTGGGATATTTGCTTTTCAGCTCATAAATGCCAAGCTCTGTCGCGACCTTTTTAAATCTTTGATCCGCTTCTTTTTTGGAAACGTTCCTTATAGATAACGGCAGCAGCACGTTTTCTTTAACCGTTAAAGTATCAAGCAGGTTATATTCCTGAAAAATAAAACCCAAATGGTGCTTTCTGAATTCAGCCAGCTCCTTTTCTTTCATGCCGGTAAATTCTTTTCCCTCGATTTTGATGCTCCCCTGGCTCACATTATCAATGGATGAAAGCACATTAAGAAGGGTCGTTTTGCCGGAGCCGGAGGCCCCCATAATGCCCACAAACTCACCTTTTTCAACGCTAATGTCGATGCCTTTCAGCACCTCTTGCCTGTTCAACTTGTTGCCATAGCTTTTATAAATTTTATTGGTTTCCAGAATCGCCAATTGTAATCACTCCCACTATAAATTAACAATGAATTCATTAAAGACATTGCACCTTTCATTACATTCATCATAAATCAGCTCTCAAATCAAATCCTTCGATTCGCCGAACAAATTATAAAAGCATGTGACAATCCTGTCACATGCTTGTTATATTCACAAACTCATTATTTTTGGGGAACGTTAATGTAAATGTTGTGCCGGCTCCAAGATTAGAAGACACATCGATACGGATCAGTAAAGAGTGGGCCACCTTTTGAGTTAAATACAGCCCCATACCGGTAGCGGCACTGTCTTGATGCTGGATGGTCGAGGTAAAGCCTTTCTCAAATATGCGGGGCAGATCTTTCGGATCAATTCCACGGCCAAAATCCTTGATCACAAGTCTAGTTTGACCGTCGGCGTTACGCTCACTTTCAATGATGATGTCGGAACTTTCACTATATTTTATAGCGTTGGTTAAGAGCTGCCGGATGATAAAACCGAGCCACTTCGCATCCGTCAGCACTTCTCTCACCTGAAGGTGTACATCGAAACCTATCCCTTTTTGCATACACCATGATTTCAGCTCTTTAATCTCTTTAAAAATAATCTGTTCCAGTTCCGATTGTTCGATATACAAGTCATTTTTGATAAAAGGTATGCGCTTTTGGTGCAGCTGCTGATCGAGCAAGAGGTGAATACGCAGCCATTCATACATCAGTTGCTTTTTTAGCGTTTCATCATTCGAACGTTCAATCATTAGCTTCATCGTTGTAAGTGGGGTTTTCACTTCATGAATCCAGGACAGCATTTCGTCCTTCTCTTGCTCCATTTCCATCATTCTTTGGGAAAGTTCATTTCGGTATCGTTCGTTCTGAGCAATAACGCTCTCTTCCACGATTTTTTCAATAGGACTCTCCGCTTCCACAAGAGCTGTAATCCCATTCACTTGGTCCCATAATTCAATACTCTTATAAAACTTTGTTTCTTTTTGATACCTCACCAGGAAAAAAAAGATGAAAATCGGCAGGGATAAAAGCACTCCATAAAGCAAGGACTTGAAAGGAATCGAAGGATCAACGAAAGCTATTAAAAGGATGAGCACTTGCAGAAACAGAAATAACGCAATCCAGCTTCGTCTCTCTACAATATACCTCCTAAGCATATGAACTCGCCTCTTCCGTAGCCATATACCCTTGTCCGACCTTCGTTTCAATAAAAGGGTCCAATCCGATATTTTCGAGCTTTTTGCGCAGACGGTTCACGTTAACAGTCAACGTATTATCGCTTACAAAATGCTCGTGATCCCATAAGCTTTTAATAATATCTTCCCGGCTGACGATCTGGTTCTTCCGCTCAATAAGCATCTTCAGAATAAACATTTCGTTCTTAGTTAGTTCAACAGAGCCTTTCTCGTTGGTAATGGTGTTTTTTACGTACTCTACCGTTGCACCGCGCCAGAATCTGAGGTCAGTCCGCTCGGTGTTGTAATTGTATACACGCCGAAGCGTAGCTTGAATTTTAGCAATTAACACATCAAAGTGAAAAGGCTTCTTGACAAAATCGTCTGCACCCAGCTGCATGGACATCACCATATCAGTCGGATGGTCTCGCGATGACAGAAAAATGATCGGTACATTGGAATGGGCACGAATCATTCGGCACCAATGAAAGCCGTCAAATTTGGGCAATTGAATATCTATAATAACCAGCTCCGGCTTAATGGAGGTGAATTCATGCAAAATATCGCCGAAATCCTGAACTCCGTATACGTCATAAGACCACTGCGATAGCCTTTCTTTTATCTCCTGAAACAAAGTCATATCATCTTCAATCAACATAATTTTGAACATAGCAAGTCACCACACTTTATATTCAGCATTCTTCTACTCAGTGTATAGTATAAGTTGGTTGGATGCTAGAATTTTCAATAATGCTGCATAGGTTGCAATTAAGGGCACTCCGAGTACGGATCATTCCTACGATCCCTCTTACCCCCGAATTTTATGAATTGTTCGTTAGATGAGAAAATCCGGGGACAAAGGCGAACGCTGCCGTTTCTTCGAAATCGCTTCGTCCTCTCCGCTGGTTCGTGCATATTCATCATTAGCTGGATAACCTTAAAACGCAGACAAAAGCCGCCCGAGGTTCAATACCCCAAAGCGGCCTGTACATCACTTATGCGGCAGCATTTTCTGCCGTATTTTCAACAACAATTACTTTGCAGCCTCGTCCGCAGCGAGTTTGGCCAGTGCCAATGCACCGCACAAGCCCGCATTGTCGCCCAACTTCGGCGGTACGATATATTCGGCAATGTTCTGGTTTAGGCTCGGATGGGAAACATATCCAGCCAGCATTTCCTGCAGCTTTTTATGAATTAGCGGGAACAGTTGCAACTGCTTCATCACTCCGCCGCCCATCACGATTCGTTCAGGCGAAAGGATCAGGACATAGTTCATCAGTGCCTGGGCAAGATAGTAAGCTTCCATCTCCCAAGCCGGATGATCCGGTGTCAGTTCAGCTCCGGCTACTCCCCAGCGTTTTCCTAGCGATGGTCCAGCTGCTAAACCTTCGAGACAATCGTGGTGATAAGGGCAAGTCCCTTCATACTTGTCATCCGGATGACGGCGCACTATAATATGGCCCATCTCAGGGTGAGATAAACCATGAATCAGCTGTCCATCCACTACTGCACCCGCACCGACGCCCGTTCCGATCGTAATGTACAAACAGCTGTTTAGACCTTGGGCTGCACCCCATGTATGCTCTCCAAGCGCTGCACCGTTCACATCGGTATCAAAACCGATCGGCACGTCGAAACGCTCCTTCAGTGCTTTAACAACATTAAAATTGCTCCAATGCGGCTTCGGTGTCGTCGTGATACAGCCATATGTAGGACTTCCTTTTACAGGGTCAATCGGACCAAAAAAACCAGCGCCGATCGCTTGAACCCCTTTATTTTCAAAAAAAGAATACACTTGTGCCATCGTTTCCTCCGGCGTTGTGGTCGGAAAACTTACACGTTCAATAACCGTGCCGTCCTCTTTACCAATTCCGCATACAAATTTTGTTCCACCAGCTTCTATCGCTCCAAGTATCATGTCAGTTCATCCTCTCTAGATGTATCAATGTGTATATTTATTAAGCTTTTTTCGGTTCATCCCGAGTTGGACGTCCGTTACCAGCCAACACCAGAAGAAACCAGGAAAACAAAATAACAATCCCTGTCCAAGCCCAAGCCAACCGGAAATTCCCGTTTCCTACAGCTAGATAGATTGCTGTCGGAAGTGTCTGCGTCTTGCCAGGTATATTTCCTGCAACCATCCAGGTTGCTCCGAATTCCCCGAGCCCTCTAGCAAAAGCTAGGATATAAGCGGTTACAGCCGCTTCTCTCGAAAGCGGAAACGTAATCCAGCGAAACACCTGCCATTCCCCCGCGCCGCTTGAACGTGCGGCATCCTCCAACTCGGAATCTACTCCCTCAAATCCGACCTTCATCGTTTGATAAACGAGCGGAAAAGAGACAACGACTGCCGCAATAACCGCCGCTCCCCAACTGAATACGATCGGCTGACTAAACAACCACTCCGCCAGCGAGCCGATCCAGCTGTTTCTACCTAGAGCAACCAGAAGGAGAAATCCTACAACGGTAGGGGGTAAAACAAGTGGCAACATCAGTACCGTTTCTACAAGCATCTTGCCGCGGAACACCGCACGATGCATCCACCGGGCAACCACTGTCCCCAGTATAAACGTAATGATGCTGGAACACAGTGATGTTTTTACAGACAGCCACACCGGCATCCAAAAGGCTTCGTCTATGCTCAAATCGATCCCTCCGGAAGGATAAAGCCGTATTTTTCAAAAATGTCGCGAGCCTCATCCGTCTGCAAAAAATCCAGCAGTTTCCTCGCCTCTTCAGGATTTTTTCCCATCTTAATTACAGCAGCGGGATATTCAATCAAAGTATGAGAAGCCGGGTCGATCTCCACCGACACCTTCACATCCGAAGATTGGATAGCATCACTGGCATAAACAAATCCCGCATCGGCGTTGCCGGATGTTACATACGATAGTACCTGCGTCACATCCTTGGCATACACAGCTTTGGACTCGACTTTATTCCATAGCCCTTCTCCCTCTAGAACTTCCTTTCCGTAAGCTCCGGCAGGAACGGTATCGAGCTGTCCGATGGCGATCACCTGAACCTCAGGTTTTATCAGATCCTGTAACCCGTGGATGCTATCGTCGCCCTTCGGAACGATCAGCACCAGCCGATTATGAAGCATCACCTTTGATTCAGAACGTTCAATCAACCCTTTTTGGACAAGCTGCTCCATCGGTTCCTTGGCAGCGGAAAAGAATAGATCAACCGGCGCCCCCTGCTCAATTTGCTGTTGAAGAGATCCTGATCCTCCAAAATTAAATTGAATCTTGATATCCGGATTACGGCTCTCGAATAGAGCTGCCGCTTCTTCAAGTCCGGATTTCAAGCTAGCTGCAGCGGATACGGTGAGTTCAATCTGCGTTGATGATTGCTTCGAAGAATGAGTATTTTGCCGTTCAACCGACATGCAACCCGTCATTATGATGACCGATAAAACAAGCATCCATGCTATCCATGTACTTTTTCCGATCTGTTTCATTCTTTTTCCCTCTACATCCAAAAGATTAAGGTACTCTCAAATCAAATGTTCAGCTTCGGTTATATTAAGATCCATCTGCCGCCAAGCTGCTCATGGCACCAGGGCCACACCCATCATACGGCTTAAACTCTTCATTTCAAGTTCCTCAAGCTTTGGCAATATACGCTCATCCTCTATTTCAAGAAGACACAGGTCCAGCTCACAGTCGACCGGCACTTCACAATGAATGGCGGCAAGGGACCTGGACAAATGCAGCATCTCCAGATCGGCTTCAATTTTACTGCGAACCCCTTTTGTAAGAGAATCCAAATTCGCGAGTACACCATCAATACTATCGTATTCTTGAATCAGCTTCATAGCCGTTTTCTCTCCGATTCCACGCACGCCCGGATAATTGTCACTCGTATCCCCCATCAGCCCCTTGACATCAATGATTTGATGCGGAAGAAGACCTTTTTCCTCATACAGCGTCTCCGGTGTATAAACCATATAATTGCCGTAACCCTTCTTCATAATGATGACCGAAGTTCGCTCGTTCACCAATTGGAGAAGATCGTGATCGCCAGATAAAATCATAACATTCGTATCGCTTCCAAAACGACGGGCCAATGTGCCAATGCAATCGTCAGCTTCGAAGCCTTCAACGCCAAGGTTTGGAATATTCAAGCTTTCTGTAACCTCACGGATTAAAGAGAACTGAGGAATCAGATCGTCCGGCGCGTCAGGCCGATTGCCTTTATATGCTGCAAATTGCTCACTGCGAAACGTCTTGGACCCCATATCCCAGCAGCAGGCCACATGGGTCGGCTGAAATGTATCAATAGCATCCCACAAATAACGAAGAAATCCGTAAATTGCATTCGTCGGAATCCCTGCCTTCGTGCGGCGAATATACCCACTGGAAGCCGTAGCATAGTAAGCCCGGAACAACAAGGCCATGCCGTCCACGAGCATCAGTGATGGTTGCTTCGTAGTATTCACTGTTATTTCATCGCTCCTTGCCTATCTGTTCAAAATCTTGTTATATCATAATCTGCCTTAGTCATTATATCATATCTACCTATTTTATAGCGTTCTCGCCAATCATGTCATATTTCAAACTAAAACTTTGCTTTTAAATAGTAAAAGAGCCCGAAGACTTGCTCTCTCCGAACTCTCCATTCAATCAAATTATAAAGCCTGCATTTATGCTTTCCATGCTCCCTCAAACATCTCTTCTTTGAAGCCTACGGTCACCTTTGTCCCATCCGATACAATCGGACGCTTGATCAGCATTCCGTTGGAAGCCAGCAGTTTGATCTGTTCCTCAGCAGACATGCCTGGAAGCTTGTCCTTTAATGACATTTGCCGATAGACTTCACCGCTCGTATTAAAAAACTTTTTCAGCTCAAGTCCGCTTTTCTCCACTAATTCAGACAGCTCCTCCGGTGTAGGCGGTTCATCTTTAATATGCCGGAGTGTGAGATGATGGCCTTCATTTTCCAGCCATTTCACGGCTTTTCTGCATGTGCCGCATTTTGGATATTGATATACGATCAGTTGGCTCATTGGAACAACTCTCCTTTTAGATGGTTATCGTCTTACTTCATCGTTAGCATCTGATTTCTCATCCAATCGCATGATCAACCGCTTCATATCTTCCGGAATCGGCGCTCGAAAGGTCATCACCTCTTCTGTAATCGGATGGACAAAAGATAGAAGCTCCGCATGAAGCGCCTGACGCTCAATCGCTTCATCCAACGAAACGATCGCTGAAAAAGCAGCTTCATCAGGCAGCGATTCAGCTTGCTCCGGCGTTCCTTCCTCCACCGCTGATGCTGCCGCATAGATTGGGTGCCGGTACATTTTGTCACCGACCAGTGGACACCCAATGCTGCTCATATGCACACGAATTTGATGCGTCCTCCCGGTTTCCAGCTTCAGCCCGATAAGGGAAGCCCCAGCATAAACCTTACGCACTGCATAGCGGGTTAACGAAGGGTAACCATCCGGGGTCACTATGCGGCGATGAGGGTCTTGTGGGTCCCGGTCGATTGGACCGTCAACATCCCCTTGCAGAGGCTCAGGAACACCGTGAACGAGCGCCAAATATGCTTTATCAACAGTGCCTGCAATCATCTGCTCTGATACATGTTGATGGACATAAGGATTCTTGGCGATGGCCAAAACTCCCGAGGTTTCCTGATCGAGACGGTGTATGGCTCTGAAGCGATAATTCCAGCCCTGCTGCTGCCAATAGTAGACAACGCCGTTCGCCAATGTATCGGTATAATGGCCATGGGTCGGATGTACAATCAAGCCGGCTTCTTTATTGACAACAAGCAGATGCTCATCCTCATATAATATATCCAATGGTATAGGCTGGGGCAGAATATCCTCTGACCTCTCCTGTTCCATGCGAATTTCCACCAGATCGCCAGCCTGAACGTTTACACTAATATATACCCTTTTCCCGTTCAGCATAATTCCCTTTTCGGTCAGCTTGAGCCTGGATAGAAGCTTGCGTGAAACTTTCATTCTCTTTTGCAAAATGGTTTTCAGAAGCATGCCATCTTCACTTTCCGGCACGCGGTAAGCGATCGGCGGATAATACAATCCCATATATTATCGGAACACCTTTCCACTTCGTACATATTCCACATCCGGCACACCCGATCGAACATTTGCGTTACGGGCCGCCACAAAGAAATAGTCTGACAAGCGGTTCAGATACATACGCACCTGAGAATTGATTTCCGACGTTCGCCAAAGCGTAACGGTCAACCGTTCTGCACGGCGGCATACGGTCCGGCAAACATGAAGGGCTGAAGATAAACCAGAGCCTCCTGGCAAAATAAACCGTTCAATCGGTGGATTTTCCATCTCTAGCTCATCAATCCATTTCTCCAGCTTGCTTATCATCGCTGCGGTTACTTTGTATTTGTTCTCATCCTGTTTTGCATACGCAAGATCTGACCCGCAGTCAAACAGCTCGTGTTGAATTTCCACCAACTGTTCATAAAGCTCCTTAAATCCAGCTTCTTTCGCTAAAAAGACCGCCTGACCTGTAAAGCTGTTTAATTCATCTATTGTTCCGTAAGCTTCAATACGCGGATCATCTTTAGAAACACGTCCCCCGATAATGGATGTTTTGCCTTTATCTCCGGTTTTCGTATATACTTTCATCCTTTATTCCTCCGTCTTCACAAATATTATGTTATCCTTCAGGAAAAAGCTTTTCGGTATTGGTTATGCTTCACTATAACATAACTTTATGTTCAGATGAATATGGGTCCGTCTAATCGAAAAAGGAGACCTCTTTAGGCCTCCTTCAATACGATCACACACTATATTTTCTTCTTCGGATTGGCTTTCATATATTCATTAATCTTTAAGTCGAGCAAGCTGCTGATCTCGATAACAATCTCCGAAGTAAAAGACTGTTCCTGCAAAAAAATCTGTTCCATTTTCCGTCGGAGCATATGAATCTCTTCTTCCAAGGAAATGTCCTGCGGAGTGGATTTAGCTGACTTCATCGACCATTCACCGTGCTCATGGCCTTCGGCTACAAAGTCGCCACGGTATGGCGACAACTCGTAATCACAATACACTAGCAATCCCTCCTTGGCTTCAGATAATAATGCTCCCAAAATCAAATTATATCATAGATATTTGTAATGAAAAGTAAAATTTTTGTTAATTCAAGGAAGTGAAACCAACTATCTTCTTTTTCAAGTTAATTTCTCTACAAATTTACCGATCCGTTCCAAGGCTTCATTAAGCTGCGAAATCGATGTGGCATAAGAGCAGCGGATAAAACCTTCACCGCCAAGCCCGAACACAGAGCCAGGAACAGCAGCCACCTTGGCTTCTTTCAGCAATCGGTGAGCAAATTCATCTGACGACAAACCGGTCCGTTTAATGCTTGGAAATGCATAAAACGCCCCTTGCGGCTCGTGACAGTCCAGACCGATATCACATAAACCTTTCACAATCAGCCTTCGGCGCTGGTTGTAGGACTCGATCATACGATCCTTTTCTTCCATACCGTATGTAAGGGCTTCAAGCGCCGCCACCTGCCCCATAGCGGGTGCACACATCACCGTGTACTGATGAATTTTTAGCATAGCACTTGTTAATTCCGGGTGAGCACATACATAGCCCATTCTCCAGCCAGTCATCGCAAATGCTTTCGAAAAGCCGCTAACCAGGATGGTACGATCCTTCATACCTGGAATTGACGCGAAGCTGACATGCTTGCCTTCATACGTCAACTCGGCATAAATTTCATCTGAAATGACGATCAGATCATGCTTTTCAACAACCTTGGCAATCGGAAGCCAGTCTTCATAGGTCATTGTAGTACCTGTCGGGTTGCTAGGATAACACAAAATCAATACTTTGGATTTCGGCGTAATTTTCGCTTCAAGCGCCTCCGCCGTCAGCTTAAAATCATTTTCCGCTGTCGTTTCAATGCCAACCGCAATGCCTCCGCCAATCGACGTAATCGGCGAGTACGATATATAACACGGTTCAGGAATAAGAATTTCATCGCCTGGAACAATCAGCGCCCGCAATGCCAAATCAATGGCTTCGCTTCCACCGACCGTAACGATAATTTCATCCTTTGGATCATAAGCGGTATGAAAGCTCTCATAAAGATATTTCGCAATCGCTTCTCTCAGCTCAGGCATGCCAGCGTTTGATGTGTATCCGGTAAAACCCCGTTCCAGCGAATACACACATGCTTCTCGAACATGCCATGGCGTTACAAAATCAGGCTCTCCAACACCAAGGGTAATAATATCCTTGTTTTCGCTTACCAAATCAAAAAACTTGCGGATGCCAGATGGCTGAATATCACGAACCAACGGTGCTAAATAGGAGCTCATCGACTTTCCGCTATTTTTTGGAAGTTGCTCTTCATTTACAATCATACACACTCTTCCTTTACGGCGAGATCAGGAGACGATTGTCTTCTTGACGTTCTTCATAGATAATCCCGTCTTGCTTATATTTTTTCAAAATAAAGTTGGTTTTGGTCGACAATACCGAATCAATAGGAGATAATTTCTCAGATACAAAGTTGGAGACCTCTCTCAAATTGCGGCCTTCCACCTCAACAAGCAGATCATACGCTCCTGACATCAGGTATACAGATATGACTTGAGGGAATAAATAAATGCGCTCGGCAATCCCCTCAAAACCTCTTCCGCGTTCTGGTGTAATCTGCACTTCAATAAGTGCCGTAACCTTGTCTTCCTCTACCTTCTCCCAGTTCACCACAGTCGCATATTTTACGATCACATTGTCTTGTTCCAGTTCCGCAATTGCAGTCTTTACTTCTTCTTCCTCTACGCCGAGCAAAGTAGCCAGAAGGGCCGGAGATCTTCTCGCGTCCTCCTTCAACAGGTCAAGCACTTTCAATTTCAATTCGCTAAGCTCTTCCATATAAAGTCCTCCAGCGCTTTTTTAGAGAAATTCGGCCAAAGCCGGATTCCAGTTACGAGATAATACTAATATTACAATAACTTAGGCATGATGTGCAAAAAAAACCGACTATCGCCATGACTAAACATTCGACAGTCGGATTTTTGTATGCTTTGAAATACGTGGAAAAAGTTACATATTTAATGTGTAGGATGAACGTTGGACGGATGTGCGGACACATTCGGTGTATGTGAAGTAACAGCCAGACCGGACGTTTTTTGACCTGTAAACTGACGGGTTTGCTGAATCGTGTTTTGCATCTGCTGCAGCTGACTGTCTATATCGCTCTTCAAGGCGTGAGGAACAGAGGCGGCATATTGCTTCTGCTGCTCGATCAATTGATACATTTCCCCTTGCATTGTAAGCATTTCAGAAGTCAAATTGCTGAACATACTGCGAACAGTAGGACATGCAGCTTCAGTGGTTGCAGTTGTATACTCACTGACAGTACGTTTCAACTCATTCAAGATCGTATGAAGTGTATCTTCTTCCGGCAGAAAAGAATTCTCATTCTGGGATGGCATATGAACTTCCTCCTTCGTAGTTGGGTCGAAATTTTACTGTGGCTGAGAAGGTGCAATATTTTGATGACTTTGCAGCGTTTGAATCAGTGTATCCATATGCTTTTCATGCTTGTTCATGAAGCCCATCATCGCCTGCTGAACGGCTGGGTTCTGAGCAGATGCTGCCGCTGCAGCACAGTACTTTGCGAGTAAACTTTCATTCGAAATACAATCGACAATATAATCGAGCTCTTTCGATGTCAGTGGCTTTAACTGGTTATTGGATGTCATAAAATATGATCCTCCTTCCATTTTAATGACTCATATGTAGTATGTCTTGTTTGTTTTTTTCTATGTCATGCGTGTAAATATCCAAAGTAAGTTCATACTGAAAACAGTGTACGAATTCAGTATAAAGTCTACATACAAAGGAGGTGTTTTCGTGAAATTAATCGGCGGCTATACGCCATGGAGCGGTCTGGATATTCAAAGCTTTTCCCGGTTGGAGAGCGAACTATCATGTGATGTGCTCGTCATCGGAGGGGGGATAAGTGGTGCGCTCGTCTCGTATGTTCTATCTCATCATGGATCGGAAACGATTCTGCTTGAAAAAGGACATATCGGCAAAGGCAGTACATCCGCCAACACCGGCACCATTCATTTTATGAACGATATGGCCTTGACCGAACTTATTCAAAAATTCGGAGAACATAAAGGAACCGGCTTTTACAGAATGTGCGGTGAAGCGGTTGAGCGCTTGTCCCAAGTGGCTGCCAATCTGTCTGTTGATATAGAGTTCAGACGCCGCAGCAGCCTTTACTATGCCAGCACAGAGGCGGATGCAGGAAAAATACGTAACGAGTATGACAAACTTATTCGCCATGGTTTCCAGGTGGAGTATTGGAATAGGAACACGATCAAGTCACATTTTCCCTTTTCCAAATCAGCTGCTATATATACACGACGTGACGCTGAATTAAACCCATATAAAATGGTGCAAGGATTGATGATGGACGCTACTCGCCAAGGGCTGCGCGCATTTGAGAACAGCCGTGTTCAAAACGTCGAGTACAAAGTTAACGGTGTTACCGCAAAAACAAAATACGGTACGATCCATGCCAAAACCGTAATCTGGACAGTGGGGTATGAAGCCCAGGACTGGAAGCCAGATCCCATCGTTTCACTGGATTGTACCTATGCAGTTATGACCGATCCGATAGTGGATTTATCATCATGGCATGAACGTGCTTTAATTTGGGAAACCAACCGTCCTTATGTTTATATGCGAACAACCAAAGATAACAGGATCATAGCCGGTGGAATGGATGAGCCTCTTCATGAATCCGGATATCCCGAAACGAACCTTTCGGTTCGAAGCGAACAGCTTCTGGAAAAAATACAGACACTCTTTCCCGATCTCGGAACGATTTCTGCAGCTTATTGCTGGTCCGGTGTATTCGCCTCTACAGAAGATGGACTCCCCCTTATTGGGCGGCATCCCCATTATCCTCACAGCTATTTCATTGAAGGATACGGCGGAAACGGAACAATATATAGCATGTTAGCTGCAGATTTGCTTACAAAAGCTGCTGCTGGAGAAGAGCCTGCTGAACTCAGCTGGTTTTCTCTTACCCGTTAAACAGCAATCTGCCCTCTAGACCAGAAAAAACGTCTCTTTGGCAAACGATATAAAGCAATAAAGCCTTCATCTGCAAGATGATGGCTTTATGTCAGGCGGCAGTCTGTTTGCTTTTCATCAGTTTTCGCATGAATACCCAAGCTCCTATAGGTGACATCCCGAGTACCAACAACAACAGCGTAACGGTCAAAGGGTCCTGCCGGAAGGATAACACAGCGATAAAAATAAGGAGACCTGCTATTCTTCCAAGCATCAAACAAATTTCTCTTACAACCACAAGCTCAACTCGCTTCTCAGCATTTTTTCGGCTGGTCCCCATCAGATCAAAACTAACCGCGATAGCAGGTAACATATACAGCGGAATAAATAATGACGTGCCTACTCCAAATATGAGTAAGGTCGTATAGTTCACCCGCCACAAAAGCGGTAAGATGACAAGCAGCATAATAACGGCCCCTGCCAACATGCCGTAACTTCGAAAATCAGGCTTGAACCATTTTCCTGCAGCCCAGTAACTGACCAGCGATACTGCAGATGTAATCAGCATAAACTGACCAAGACGTGCTTCCTGGCTTGTAGCCGAATATACAAGAAGATAGATAAGAAAAGAAAATACCCCCTCTCGCACTCCCTGCATAACAAGTCCGCCCATCGCCAAGCGCCAAATGCCGTCCGTTTCCTTCAATCGATTGATTCCTTCAGTCCAGTTGTATTTACCGCTGACCTTTCTCTTTTTCAAAAAGAAACTGAGCAGTACAGTTAACCCGAAAATCACCATGGACATCGTGAAGATTAACCGGTAGCCTCTCTCCCCGCTTAACAGTGTAATGAGCCAGCCAGAGATCCACGGCCCTAGTATCCCGGTCATTGACCCCAGCAAACCGACCCAGCCGTTAAACCAGTCCCGATTGTCCGCTTCTGTAACCTCGAAATAAACAACGTTAAAAGCAAGCCAGAACAACCCAAGCGAAGTTCCCAAAAGCAGGCCTAGCGGCCAAATATAATGAATAGCATTCTGCCCTGTAGCCAAAATGAACAAATAAAACAAACCAGCCACGGCGATCCCAAGCCTTAACGTATTCATTTTATTGCCTTCCTTCACCCATTTGCCGGCAATCCAAAATGTCAAACCCAGCGCTATCTGCTGAGCTACCGTAAACCAGGCGATCATCATGTAGTCCTGTCTGCTTTTCCATAAATATACGTTCAGAAAAGCTCCTGATAACGCACCGGCCAGTACAAACATACCGTTTACCGCCAACAAGAGAACCGCCTGACGGTCCTTAGGCGCCTTCATAAATCCGCCCCCTCAGCAGTCGACTTGTTCCTCTTAAGTTAAGTTGCCCAACCTCAAAGTGGTTCATAACCCAAAAACCGAAATTGGCAACTTGTTCTTACCGAATGAAATGCCATAAAACAAAAAAGCCGCCCAAGATATCTCGGGCAGCCGCTTTTTTAGAGACTAGACTATTTGTTTTGGGTCAATACTTCGATCAAGCGCAAACGATCATCTTCAGCCAAGCTATGCTGTACTTGAAAGCATCCTGGGCAAATATATACATTCAAGTTAAACGGAGGCTTTAAGATCGGCCCTTTCAAGAACGGAATGAACGCAGGGGCATAACTATCCCCGTTTACACGCTGTGTTCCCGCCAGCATCATATATTCCCGGCAGTGGAAACATTCGGGCGTCTCGTCCTGATGATCGAGCACCTGCTCTACAGACTCCTCATAAGCCATAAGATCATGGGCCTCTCCGTACTTGTCCAAAGCACGTATAGCAGGGGCCGAGCGATCTTCAGTTCCCCAAAACGGTTGATTTAATAGGTCACTGCTTTCAAAATCACCGTAAGACTCATCCAACTCCTCCTGTTGTCCATTCTCCTTTTCATCGTCATCAGCATCAAGGGAGATGCTAAGTGTACGATATCCCTTCAACTCATTTTCACAATGAGGACAATTCTCTTCCGGTCCAATCTCCTCATCCCATACAATCTCAGTGTGGCACCATGGACATACAGTTGGCTCCATAAACTCATTCATCCCTTTCATTATACAAACGATCCAAAATGATCCCTTACATTAATTCCATATCAAATATACAACACCTGACAGAAAAAAGATCAAAGCCGCTGCGAATAACACTCGCGGTAAATATTTCATGATCATGTTCCTCCATATCAAGTTATCGTCGGTTACATAATGCTTGCGCCCGTTACATAAGACAGAGACACGGTTATAACCAAAACAATCAATCCAGCCGCCCGATGATCCTTGCTGATCTCTTTATTTTACCGCACGTAGCCATCGCTGCCGCAGCATTTCCTCCTCGATATCTGTACGACTATTTCAGCTCTACAATCGTAACTCCCGCTCCGCCTTCTCCATAATTTCCAAGACGATAGGATTTAACATGTCTATGCTTTCGCAAATAGTCCTGGATGCCGGTACGTAAAACGCCTGTTCCCTTGCCGTGAATAATCGATACTTGACCCAGGTTACCAAGGAAAGCCTCGTCCATAAATCGGTCGACTTCAATTAACGCTTCCTCTAAGTTGGCCCCGCGCAAATCGAGCTCATTGCGGATATTCTCATCCCGGGTACGTTTTAATGTCGTAACGTGACGCTGGGCTTGGGTTTTTTTGGAGGAAGCTGAGCCAGACACCAGTTCCAAATCATCCATCGACACCTTCATCTTCAAAATGCCCAGCTGAACGAGAGCCTCTTTAGATCCGGCCAGTTCTACAACATGTCCTTTCTGATTCAGACTATATACCATGACCTCATCACCAGGTTCAATCGAACGTCTGTCTTCTTGCTTAGCGCTGCGCCGTGCAGCCGTTTTCCTCTTCTGCTCCGGCTCTGCCTCATCCAAACGTTTACGCGCTGCAATAAGCTTATGCTCTTTAACCGAAGCTCCCTCTTCTTGAGCGAGTTTGCGCAAGTCCGCGATGATTTCTTCGGCTTCTCTTCGGGCTTTGTCCACGATTTGCTTCGCATCGAGACGAGCTTTTTCAACATATTTATCCCGCTGCTCCTCAAGCTTAGCCAGCTCACGTTCATGCCGGCTTCGCAGCTCATCCAGTTCCCTCCGAAGATTCTCTGCTTTGCTTCGCTCAACTTCAGCTGCATGACGGTTTTCTTCCAAAGATGCAATCATATGCTCCACACGTTGATCTTCTTCTGTTACTTCTCCACGTGCAAAATCCAGAATCTTGCCTGGAAGTCCAAGTCTTTCTGCGATCGCAAAAGCGTTGCTTCGACCCGGAACACCAACTAATAAACGATAGGTTGGACTCAATGTATTAATGTCAAACTCCATGCTGGCATTGATGACTCCTTTTCGCTCATAAGCGTAGGCCTTCAATTCAGAATAGTGCGTTGTCGCAATCATGCGGCATTCCATTCTATGGATATGCTCCAGTATCGCTATCGCCAGCGCCGAACCTTCTGCCGGATCGGTCCCTGCGCCGACCTCATCCAGCAGAACCAGGCTTTTCGGAGTCATATGATTCAAGATACGGATAATATTGGTCATATGACTGGAAAAGGTACTCAGGCTTTGCTCAATACTTTGCTCGTCACCGATGTCTGCATAAATCGCATCGAATACACACATCTGGCTTCCATCTTCAGCCGGGATAAACAATCCGGACATCGCCATTAGATTAAGCAATCCAATCGTTTTCAGCGTTACCGTTTTACCGCCTGTGTTCGGACCGGTAACGATGATGGAGGTATAAGAGTTGCCCAATTCCACATCAGTCGGAACAACTTTATCCGTTGGAATGAGTGGATGTCGGGCTTTTTTAAGTTTTAAATACCCACGATCATTCATTCGTGGTAAAGAAGCTTTCATACTATGCGCCAGCCTTGCTTTAGCAAAAATAAAATCAAGCTGGCCGGTAATATCGATGTCGTCACGGATCAGATCGCACTGCTCAGCGACCAAAGCGGTTAACTTCTGCAAGATCACTTCAATCTCGCGCTCTTCTTTCATCCTTGTCTCCCGCAGCTTGTTATTCATCGATACGATCGACTCCGGCTCAATAAATAATGTTGCTCCTGAACCGGACTGATCGTGCACAATTCCTCCGAAATAAGAGCGGTATTCAGCTTTTACCGGAATAACAAAGCGATCACCCCGAATGGTGATCAGCTGATCCTGAAGCATTTTGGACACCGACTGTGACCGGATCATACCGTCGAGTTTCTCACGAATTCGTGCCTCTCCATTTCTCAGATCACGCCGAATTTGAGCAAGCTCTGGACTCGCTGAGTCCATCACTTCAGCACTCTCATCTATACATGCCTTTATAGCATCCTCTAACGGTTTTTGTTCTGAAATCAGCTCACTAAGGTTGAACAAAATATCAACAGACTCATCTTCATGAATATGAGTAATGAATCGCTTCAATCTCCGTGATCCGTTAATCGTGTTAGCTATAGCTAACAATTCGTGCGGATTCAGCGTACCGCCGATTCTGGCCCGCTTTAATGAATCTGTATTATCGGTAATGCCTCCAAACGAAGGGCTTCCCTTCAAGCGGTCAATCGTACAAGCCTGATCGGTCGCTGCCAGCAAATGCTTCACATTCTCCAGTTGGACTGACGGCTTTAACTGTTCCGCTCTCGCTTTCCCCATCGAAGTCTGGGTGTATTGTGACAATGTATTTAATACTTTCTGATATTCCAATGTATGCAAAATCTTGTCATCCAAGAAGTTCACAACTCCTCTCAATCGTTGCTTTTATTATAGCTGAGACATTACATTTTCGCTATTTATAAGGAGTATTTCAATAAAACCTTCCACACATAACTTACAATACATCTGAACAAAATAATTTTGCGCATGAATGCAGCAAATAAGGAGGTACGATCTATGCAGTTTCTCGGGCACGTTGTTCGATTTATCGTTTCCGCGCTCGTCCTCATGCTTGTCGGGTGGATTGTCCCCCAATTCAGCGTTGGCGGATTTGGTAGCGCCCTGCTGCTGGCTCTGATTATTGCTGGTTTGGGTTGGATTATTGAAAGTGTGTTCGGGACACGAGTTACCCCATTCGGACGTGGAATCGTCGGTTTTCTTGTCAGTGCGCTGGTCATTTATATTGCCCAGTTCATTATTCCCGATGTTCGGGTATCGATCCTGGGAGCTCTTCTTGCCGCACTCGTTATTGGAATCATCGACCTGTTTATTCCAATCGCATGGCCTTTCGATGAGACCAAAAGCGAACAAACATAATCCTTCGCTTCATAACAAGAAACGCTTTCGCCGTCCTATTTTAGCGCTGCGTCGTCTCTTAAAGCTCCTGTTCGCCCGAGCAGGAGCATTTCTATATTTAGCGGGGATTAATCCTCATTTCCTTCCTAAGTTCACGAATTTTTCATAATTTTTCCTGCACATAGACACTTCTTATACGCTATCATAGAGAGGGTGATTGACACAAAATTTTTATAGTTAGGAGAGGAAATGATGAAAAAAGTACTTGCATTAATTGCAACATCCATGTTATTCCTCGTTTTAGCAGCCTGCGGCGGAGATAAAGAAGCAGCTCCAGCCAATGGTACCGGCGGAGATACAGATGTCGTGCCCGAAGCAGAGCTTGTCATTAGCGGATCAAACTTTCAATTTGATAAACCCGAATACACACTCAAAAAAGGGGTTCCTGTGAAAATCACTTATAAAAATGAAGAGGGCAACCATGGTGTGATGATCCCCGCCCTGAATCTTCAGCTCGACAGCAACAATGATACCGCTGTAGTAACGCCCGATAAAACAGGAGAATTTGAAATATCCTGTTCGATCATGTGCGGCTCTGGCCATTCAAATATGATCTCTAAACTTATTATCGAAGAGTGAGTCATACTTATCCCGAATTAAGCAAGGATACAAGCACAACAATAACCTCCAGAATCCAAGAAACTTCACTTGTCGTTCTGGAGGTTATTTCATGTTCAAATGAACTTCATCCTTGCATTCTCAAGGGCAGGGTCTGTAGTATCATTGATGATCCTGCTCAATCAACTCAATCCATTCATTGTATTCAACCTGCAGCTTGGAGTACTCTTCTTGAAGCTTACGGTGTTCCTCCTCCAGCTTTTCAGACTTCTCGAGCTGAATTTCACGCTCTGCTTGCAAAAGTCTGTATTGATGCATGATCATTTCATACTGCTCGCCAAGCTGGGAAAGCTGTTCAGATACAGACTTTTTCTCATCGTCCAGTTGTTCACAGGTCTGACGTGACACAGCTACCTCCTGACGCCAGGAATCCATTTCCTCTTCGAGAGCCGATTTCGTTTGCTCCCATTGTTCCTGTTCAGCGGCCAATGATTCATATTTACTGCGCCATTCTGTCAACTCTTCTTCTGCCTTCCTTAGCAATGCTCTCGCTTCCTGCTCTTGGCGTTCTCGTTCGGATGCCGATTTACGCAGCTGCTCCAACTGATTGGACACAGTATTGTATTCTTCCTCGAGTATAGCATACAGTTTCTGAGTCTCTTCCTCTCGGGTCAAAGCCTCTTGATTAGACTTCTCCAGCTTTTCGATTGCCAGCTGAAGCTCACGCTGCTCCCGTTCGAATGACTGAAGCCGGGCTGCGTCATGTACCGCCTCTTCTTTCAGAACACTCAGCTCTTCCTGAAGGGTCTTCATTCCCTCTTCCAAAGTTTCCGTCACTTCAAGAGCTTCAACTATACGTATTTCCAAATCCCCAATTTCCTCTTTACGCTGTTCTGCAAGAGTGCTCCAGGACTTGACTTCGGTTTCCAAACGCTGGATTTCATCTTGCAGCTTACGTGAGTTTTGCTCCGCATCCAGCACCAGCTGCTGAAGCCGACTTCTTTCTTCCTTGGACTTTACAGCCTCTTTCTTTAATGAATCGCGTTCCTCAGTCAATTTCTCTACCATTGACTTGGCTTCATGCAGTTCCTTGGTTGAACTTTCAAGCCGCTGCCTTGTATGCTGAAGATTCTCTTTCAGCTTGGACGCCTCTTTCTTAAGCATAGAAAGCTCTTTCTCCGATACAGACAACCGGGACTCTAGACTTTTTGCTGTGTTCTGCTGCTCCAAAGTTTTCTTCTCCATCGATTGAACCGTTGCCTTATGTTGCTGGTCCTTTTGTTCAGCGGCCTGTTTATATTTCTGTTCGAGCTGCTGAACGAATTGGGCATGCTTTTGTTCTGTCTGCTGGATCGAACGCTTATGGTTCTCTTCCAGCTGCTCAATGGATTGCTTATGCTTAGTTTGAAGCTGCTGAATCTGAGCTTCATGCTGACGCTTCAAATCTTCCAAAGCCTGTTTATGGCGTTTCTCAAGCTCACTGCTTTCATGGCTAATTTTTTGCTCCAGCTGTTCCTTCGCTTTCTGGATGTCTGTCACTTTTGCAGATTCTTTGTGTAAAAGCTCTTTCAAGCGTTTGGATTCCGCAGCTAAACTTTCTTTCGCTTTTCCAAGCTCTGATGCAAGCGCCGTCTGTTCATTGAGTTTCTGTTCAAGCTCTTCTTTCTTCTTCTCATATGATTCCTTCTGCTCTAATTGCAAAGATTGAATACGAGATAATTCCGAACGAAGCTCACTTCGTTCAGCTGTAAGAAATTTGACTTCATTCTGGAACTGCTGCATTTGGACAGCTTCTTCCGCCATATGTACAGCAGCTAATACGGCAATTCGCGGCGTATCCAAACGGGAATGAGCCTTCGATATCGCACGCATTCGTTCATCGACATAATTGGCCACCTGTCTCATGTACTCAACGTTGCTGCCAAGCAGTTTATAGGAAGTTCCGTAAATCTCTACGGTAACACGTGTACGATCCGGTGTTGTCACTGTTGTACCCTCCTTCAATTGTGGGTTAATTCTAAGATGTCTTTACGGTCTTTCCACTTTTTCTATTATATATGAGAAAGCCTCACCAGACGAACTTCAAGTAAGCCAGACCGTATTTTTTCATGTATATTTGTCGTTCTTGGTCATGTATTTCACATTCTTACATTGTCAAAAAAACCGCATCGAATGTGTAATTCGATGCGGCTTTCCCCAATTCCTTCTATTTTCTCAATTCCGCTCCAAAAGTTTGTTCAAGCGCTCGTATCGCCTTTTCATTAGCTGCCGCAACTTCCTCATCAGTCAATGTCCGTCCCTGATGACGATACGTAAGAGAAATGGCCACACTCTTCTTACCCTCACCCAATTTGCTTCCGGTGAAAACATCAAACACCTGAACATGGTGAAGCAAGTCGCCCGCATGTTCGCGGATGACACCGATCAAAGAGCCTGCCTCCACCGCTTCATCTACCACGATCGCCAGGTCACGCTCCATAGCCGGGAACCGTGGGAGATCGCGATACTGGATTCGACCATTTGCAAGCTCATACAGCGAGTCAAGCAATATCTCCGCTACATAAGTATCTTCAAGATCGTTATCTTGCTGAAGCTGAGGATGAACCTGACCTAGTGTTCCAACCTTGACTTTTTCACCATTGTTCCGTACATATACTGATGCAGATCTTCCAGGATGGAGGCTTTCAGGCTGATCCGCTTCATAAGTGATCTGCTCTTCTTCCAAACCGAGCAGCTCAAATACCGTTTCTAACGCACCTTTCAGATCAAAGAAATCAACCGGCTCGGGTTGCACATTCCACTGTCTGTTTCCGCGCTGGCCTGTCAAAAGAAGTCCCAACACAGGCCGCTCCAGCGGCTGCTTGGTTAATGTATCTTCATCTGTATGAAATACGTTCCCAATTTCAAACAGCGCAAGATCCGGATGTTTTCGGTTTATATTATAAACAGCGATATCCAGCAGCTGGGGAATCAGGCTTGTGCGGAGTACAGCGCGATCCTCGCTCATCGGCATCGCCAGCTTCACCGCTTTTCGGCCGCTCCCTAACGAAGTAAATGTTTCCGATTGCTGAGGATGGATAAATGAATATCCAAGCACCTCCTGCCATCCTGCATGAGTAAGCAGACGACGGATTCCACGGCGGATAGCCTGGGATTTCGTTAATGCCCCACGCGTTGTCGGTCCTTCAATAGCTGTAGTTGGAATATTATCATAACCGTAAATACGAGCGATCTCCTCAATCAAGTCAACATCCAGCTGAATATCGCCGCGACGCGATGGAACCTCCACTTCAATTAAGCATGTATCCACATCACGACATGCGAATTGCAAACGGGCAAAAATCGCTTTGATTTCAAGCAGAGACAGATCTGTACCCAAATAGAAGTTTAGTTTATCAAGAGAAAGCCTGATCACTTTTGGTTCTGCAACCGCTGATCCTGCATCAACGATCCCTTGATGTACTGTACCTCCGGCATATTTGGCCAAAAGTGCAGCTGCACGATTCAGTGCCGGAATGACTCTTGCCGGGTCTACTCCTTTCTCAAAACGAGAGCTTGCTTCGGAACGAAGACCAAGCTGACGAGACGCTTTGCGAACGGTGCCGCTATCAAATTTTGCAGACTCCAGAAAAATGTTTACGGTGTTGTCTGTCACTTCGGAGTCCAGTCCACCCATAACGCCCGCCAAAGCAACTGGTTGGCCTCCAGCTGTTATGACCATCATATGCGGCTCAAGATTTCTCTTTTGACCGTCAAGTGTCGTCATTGTCTCTCCGGCTTTAGCCATACGGACAAGGACAGAACCATCTTTCAATTGATCTGCATCGAATGCATGCAGCGGCTGACCATATTCCAGCATCACGTAGTTGGTAATATCCACAATGTTGTTGATTGGACGAACGCCGGCTGCCATCAAGCGATTTTGCATCCATAGCGGCGAAGTACCGACCTTCACACCCGTAATATAACGGGCTGCATAGTAAGGACACTGCTCCTTTGCTTCAATCGCTACCGAAATATGCTTAGATGCCTGGTCGCTAACTTCTATCATTTCTTTTTCAGGCTTGGGCAGTGTAATTTCTCTACCTAAAATAGCACTCACTTCATAAGCAGTCCCAATCATGCTGAGGCAGTCAGACCGGTTCGGAGTCAAATCCAGTTCAAGCACCTGATCGTCAAGTCCAAGCACGTTCACAATCGGTACACCAATCTGCGTATCTTCCGGCAGCACCAGTATGCCTTCCTGCAACTCTTTAGGGAGGAGCTTGTCGTTCATGCCAAGCTCTTTCGCAGAGCAAATCATCCCTTGTGATAGCACACCGCGCAGCTTCGCCTTTTTAATATCGAACCCGCCAGGAAGCTTTGCGCCAACCAGGGCCACCGGCACCTTTTGACCTGCATCCACATTTTTAGCGCCGCACACGATTTGCAGATCTTCTTCTTGTCCGGCATCCACAATACAAATGTTCAATTTATCGGCATCAGGGTGCTTCTCCTTGCTTTTTACGTATCCAACAACCACTTTATGAATCCCCTGATTGCGCTCCTCAATCACATCGATTTCGATCCCCGCAGAGGTAATGCGCTCTGCCAGTTCTTCAGCAGATACACCGTCCAGGGAAATATATTCAGACAACCACTCTGTTGATACTCTCATGACCGTTCACTTCCTTCTATTGTTTTGATGTTATATCCGTGCGAACTGCTTCAAGAACGATATATCGTTATTAAAGAAATGACGGATGTCGTCAACACCATATTTCAGCATTGCAATCCGTTCAACACCCATACCAAACGCAAACCCGCTGTACTTCTCCGGATCATATCCACCCATCTCCAACACCTTCGGATGAACCATTCCGCAGCCTAAAATTTCAAGCCAGCCGGTATGCTTGCATACACGGCATCCACTGCCATCGCATCTTACACACGATACATCGACCTCAGCACTTGGTTCCGTGAATGGGAAGAAACTCGGACGAAGACGAATCTGCGTGTTTTCCCCAAACATTTCGTGCACGAATTGCAGTAAAGTCCCCTTCAAATCACTCATGCGGACATGCTCTCCAATAACAAGACCTTCAATTTGGTGGAACTGGAAGGAGTGCGTTGCATCGTCATCATCACGACGGAACACCCGACCAGGGCATATGATTTTGACAGGTGTTTTCCCCTTCATGTCCAGCATCGTGCGAGCTTGAACCGGTGATGTCTGTGTACGCATGAGCAGGTCATCTGTTAAATAGAAGGAGTCCTGCATATCACGAGCCGGATGATTTTTCGGAAGATTCAACGCTTCAAAGTTGAAATAGTCCGTCTCAACCTCCGGACCTTCTGCTACGCGATATCCCATGCCGATAAAGATATCCTCGATATCTTGAATGACCCGGCTGAGCGGGTGAACAGATCCTTGAGCAAGCTTGCGGCCCGGCAATGTGACATCGACCTTCTCCGCGCGTAGTCGCTCTTCTGTTTCTTTACGCTGAAATTCTTCCTGCTTACCTGTGATTACTTCTTCAATTGCTCCCCGCACTTCATTCGCGACCTGGCCGATCACCGGACGCTCTTCAGCACTCAAAGACCCCATGCCTCTCAAAATTTCAGTCAAGGCTCCTTTTTTACCCAAGTACTTAACCCTCAGATCATTCAAGCTTTGCGGATCGGTTACCTCCTGCAGTTGGGCCAGCGCCTCCTGCTTCAATGCTTCCATTTTTTCTTTCATGGCCTCTTATGCTCCCTTCTTTATCCCATTCAAGTCCAAAATAGTTTTAACTCAACAAAAAAGGCCTTTTCTCCCGAAAGGGACGAAAAGACCGTGGTACCACCCTTGTTAACACACTGATTCATGACTGACTAACTTTAGTTAGTTCTCAGTCATTAAAGTGTGCTCACTTTAGCCGACATAACGTGTCGGAACCCGGATACCCCTACTGATCAGCCGAAGGCCACGTTCAGGGAACTGCTCCGGAGCGAACTTCAACAGCCTGATTCTGTAGAGACGCTCTCAATCATCGGCATCTCCTCCCTGTAAAGAAGCACTGTCTACTCTTCTCCATCAACGCATTTACATTTTCAACATATATAATCTATATTATATTCAATGCTGTCTCTTCTGACAAGCTTTCTTGCTCAGCGTTGATCGACAAGCTCTTCTGTTTCCCGAACGAGCTGCCCGAGCATATCCACACCTTCTCTTGTTCGTTCTTGCTCTGAAGAAAGCAATGTGATGATGGTATCAACCCGCCGCTTGTAATCCTTCGGTTTGACCGGAAAACAATCAACTATGGCTGCCGCCTTCTTCTCATTGATACAGTATTCCTCATTCTTTGCAAAAAGCACCTGATTCAAACAGGAGATCGTTCGAAAGCAGCATCCGGCAACAAATGAAACGTCATTTTTGTTCACGTTACTGTCTGCGTGCATTAAAGAAAATGAAGCTTCAAATCTGAAATAGCTGATCAAAGCATCCTGTAATGCTTTGGGGTAAGGTGTTGTTTTCGCTTTTAAATTTCGCAATTTTCCCATCGGATCTGCCAACACTTTACAAATGGATATTTCACCCATATACATTACATTCAAAAACGCATGTGGATGCCCGGCATGATAGTAAGTAGATACTTTTCCGGATACGCAATCTTCAATGACATCCGAAACTCGGTGTATATCTCTGAGAATCAGGTCAACATGGTATCCCTGAACTTTAAGCCAGCCCCCGGCGTTTACCCATGGCCCCCAGCCGCCTAAGGGCGTCACCAAGTTTTCTCTATGCTCATCATCAAGCTTTCCAGCGATACAATTCATTGCATCAATATGAAATCCGGCCTGTTCATCGTAATAAACGCCGATGTCGATGTCCGAGTTTGGATGATGGTTCCCCCTGGCTCTTGATCCGCCAAGAACAATACCGACCACCCCGGCCACAGTTTCCAGCTTACCGCTAATATCTTTCACCATTTCATCTATCGTCATGGTTATCATCTCCTGTTACAACATCATCCATGCAACAAATCAATCAATAACTTAACGCCGTAGCTGCTCCAGTTCATCCCGAAGCTTTCGTATTTCCTGCAGCTGCTCTGCTTCTTGTTCACTATTTTCCGGCGCAGTTTCCAAAAGTTCCTGAATGCGAAACTCCAGCTCCATCCGACGATTCTCCTTTTGACTGTCCCCCTTGATCACATCCGTTCGGGCCAGCTGCTGCTCTTCCTCCTCCACACTACCTTCAAACCAAACCGGGTCCTGCCCTGATTTCAATGTAAGCAGACGATTCGCCAGCCTCTTGACCAGAAATCGGTCATGAGATACAAGTGCAATCGCACCGGGATAGTTGACCAGCACCTCTTCAATCACTTCTCTCGTATCTACATCGAGGTAGTTGGTTGGTTCGTCCAGCACCAATAGATGGGCACCGCTAAAATACAATTTTAGAAAAGCCGCCCTGCATTTTTCCCCCATGCTTAAATCGCCTATTTTTTTGAATACATCCTCCCTGCTGAACAAAAAGCAACCTAATAGCGTTCTCGCACGGCTTTGTGTCATATCAGGAAGTACCAGCAAACTGTCCAGAAGGGTCGACTCGAAATTCAATCCTTCCAGCTCTTGTGAGAAATACCCGATTTTCAGCGCCGGATGCCGAACCACATTTCCCTCAGACGGCTCAATTTCACCCATCAATAGCTTGAGCAGCGTACTCTTGCCGATTCCGTTCGGACCGCGAACCGCCAAGCGGTCACCGCGGGACAATTGAAAGGAAAGCTTGTTAAAAAGAAGCTGTCCCCCGTAACCAAAGCTTATCTCCTCAACACGAACAAGCGTCCTTGCGCCTAACGTCTCCCCGCTCAGCTTCATATGAAGCTTGGGATCACTCTTCGGCATCTCAACACTCTCAGCATCAAGACGCTCAAGCTCCTTCTGCTTCGCATGATACCTGGAAATGTTCTTTTTTGCCTTTGCCTTATAAAAGCTCGCTGTAATCTTGACTTCATTTTGATCTCCGGCCGAACGATGCGCTTGATGAAACCACTCTTGATATCTCCGAATGGATTCCTCCAGCGCTTTTCGGGCAAGCTCCTGTTTCCGGTGCAGCGTCTCAAGCTCTCTTTGTTCCCGCTCCTTCTCCTGTCGATATGCGCTATAGCCGCCTTTGTATCTTTTTAAGCCTTCAGACGTTAGTTCACAGATCGCTGTAGCTACCTTATCCATAAATACACGATCATGCGATACAAACAAGACGGTTCCCTTATAGGACAGCAACCATTGTTCCAGCCATAATAGGCTCTCACCGTCCAGATGATTGGTCGGCTCATCCAGCAAAAGCAGCTGTGGATCGGATACCAATAACGCGGCTAATTGGGCGCGGGTTTTCTGGCCTCCGCTCAGTTCTCTGAAAGGGATATTCCACAGCTCAGCATGAATCCCGAGCATGGTCATGGACTTCTCCACCTCGGTTTCCCACTGAAAACCGTTTTTCGTCTCATATTCCCCAAGCAGCTGACCGTATCTTTCAAGCAGCTTTTCCATATCATTCGGATCTGCCTGCTGCATCTGCATCTCCAGATCAGCCAGTTCATACTTTAGACGCCATAACGCTTCATTGCTTCCACGTCGTACCATCTCCAGCGCTGTCATATCATCTTCCGGCTGATCCTGCTGTTTGAGCCAGCCCCAGCGATCCCGCGGTAAACGGGCTTCAACACGTCCAGTTGTTTGTTCACGCTCTCCTGTCAGAATGGATAAAAGCGTTGATTTCCCGGAACCGTTCCTGCCAAACAGAGCTATCCGCTCGCCTTCAGCGATCTCCAATTGAACATTTGAAAACAGCGGGGTGCCTTGCAGCTCAATGCTAATATCTGAAGCTTTTAAAACAATGCTCATATTCCCTCATCCTTTCCAAGTAGAAAATCACAAAAACCGCAGACGATTGTCTGCGGCGGATGATTGGAAAGTACGTATATCTGAAATTAAAGTACGAGATTACAGGAAAATCAATGAACGGGCAGTTCATTTCTAACATAGGCCTCTCCATGGATACCACAAAGAAGCAGTCAACCTATATCTCGCTGATTTATACGATCGAAGTATACCGTATCATCTTGTTCAGACACACCAAATCTTCCCTCTACCGCCGTAGAGAAACGCCTGCATCACAATTCTGCAGTTGTTGAAAGAAAGGGTGTCTTACTCCATTGTACAGGTTACCTCGCATTCTTTAAGATGAATTGGTCTCATTATAACAATAATGCTCTCGTCTTGTCTACATCTTACATCTTAATCAAGCTTCACGCCAATGCCTAGCTTTCGAGCCTCCTTCAAGTAATAACCGGCGACTCCTATGTCAAAAATCGCCAGACCCATAGGGTTAAAAAACACCGGGCTTATCGGATCACTGTGAATAAGTGCGCTGCGACATACGACATCTGTAAACGTAATGACGTCTGATGACTGCAATCCATATTTGAGATGAAGCTGCTCTATATCTGTATTTTCACGGCAAACCTCATTCCAGTCATCAACCACGATCGTCTTGATCGATTTAACGCTTTCGGGGATATAATCACGAAGAGATATGCCCAGCAGCAGCGCTCCATCCTTCGGAGCCTCATCGATGTATCGCTCTTTCGATACAGTACAAGTAGCGATGATATCCGATTGATATGCGGCACGCCAATCATCAGCTATAACTGTTATTTTTCTTAGCTCGGTGGGAACCGTAGCTAGATCAATTCCTTTCAGATCGTACAAAGTGATTTGCTTCAGCTGTTCGCCAAGGATCGAAGCACACATATCCAGATGAAGCCGGCCGATTGGACCCCAGCCGATAATCCCAAGACGAAGCTCTGAAAGCTCCCGGGCGTCCATATACGCTTTAAGCATCACACCGCTAACCGCAGCCGTTCGAAGACCACTGACCAGTCCGCTGTTTAAACAAGCTTGCGGCATTCCCGTTTCTGTAACGTTTAAAATAATCGTATTATGGGCCCTTGGCAGCCCGCGAAGGTGATTTTTCGGAAAGCTTGCAATCCATTTGATCCCCGACAGATTGAAGCGTCCCCCAACATAAGCCGGCATTGCGATGATCCGATTGTCCGGATTTCGAAATCGCAAATATGGCTTCAAAGGATGTACACAGTCCCCTTCATCCTCAGTCTGGATCACATCCTGTATAATACCGGTTAATACATGCCAATCGATTCCCAGCTCCCGAATATGGCTGTCATTCAGGTACAGCATGGACTATTCCTCCTATGGCAGACGGGGACAGAAGCCAAGCTCCCGCTGTACCCAATCATCGTTATAGATCGTATCCATATATCGTTCGCCACGATCCGGCAAAATCGCTGCACATACAGCCCCTTTCGGAATATGTGATTTCATCCGAAGTATCGCTGAAATAACACCCCCGGCTGAAGCACCTGCCAGAATAGACTCATGGCGAATCAGCTGGCGACAGCCCTCCACACAGTCCCGATCCGAAACATACTGCACCTCATCCGCCACTCCCTGTTGATAAAGACATGGAACGATGCCTGCACCCAGTCCGGGAAGGTGACGTTTNAACATACTGCACCTCATCCGCCACTCCCTGTTGATAAAGACATGGAACGATGCCTGCACCCAGTCCGGGAAGGTGACGTTTGCTTTTTTCTCCTCCAAAAATTACGCTGCCCTGAGCATCAACCGCCACAATTCTAGTCGGATACCCTTTGGTTTTGATAAAATCGGAACAGCCCCGAATCGTACCACAAGAGCTGACACCACAAAACAGATAATCAACATGACCAAGCTGCTCGTAGATTTCCCTTATCGTCGTCTCGGTATGAGACAGGCTGTTATCCAGACTCCCGTACTGATTCGTCCAAAAAGCATTCGGAATCTGTTCAACCAGCTGTTTAACCCGGCGAATGCGGGCCGGCAGAAATTCCCCCGTCATCTCATCTGGCTCCGTAATAAGATCGATTTCCCCACCGAAACTGCGAATGATGTTTTTATGCTGCTCCGTTGTCCGCGGGTCAACAACACAAATAAAACGAAGGTCCATATAACGGCATAGTTGAGCCAAACTGATGGCCAAATTTCCTGAACTGGACTCCACAATGACGCTATGCTCCGTAATATCGCCGCGGCGGATCGCTTCCTTCAGCAAATAAAGCGCAGGCCGATCCTTGGCGCTTCCGCCGGGATTCATACTCTCCAGTTTTCCGTAAACCTCACAAGACTCTCCGCGAAACAATCGTGACAATCGAATGAGAGGTGTATCGCCTATCGTGTCAACAATTCCTCCTTCAAGCTTCATTGGAATCCCTCAGTTTTATCATAATAAATTTTTTTGTGCTTCACTCCGCTTCGCTGCTCTTCATCATGAAAGCTACCGGAAATAACCTGAATCCGTCCAAGAATTCCTGAAGAAATCATCGCCCCGATCTCCGGTATACGTCTCTCCAATTGTTGCGAAATGGTTTCCAGCAGCCGATTCATCGACTTTGTATCATACGCAGGTTGCTGTCCGTCTGTCTTGCTGCATTCATTGGAATCTCCCGGATGATTTGGAGTGTACACAATTACTTTAAGGCTATTTCCTTCCATATGAACCCGAACACTGCTCAACTGCCCTAAATGCTGATTTACAACATCTTCAATATCGTAAATACTTATTTTCTCTCCATGTTTCAAATCCGGTCCGATCCGTTTCACAAGACTTTGAAAGCTCATTCGCTCTACGCCATCCACGATAACTGGACGCAAATCCCGTACTACATCGTAAGTCACATATCGAATCGCGGGGAATGCTTCCCTAACAGTTGATGTTAAAACAAGCACTTGCTCCTGTTCCGGCAGCGGCTCTCCCCCTTCATCAAGCAACTCTTCTGTTCCGACTCCTTCAGCAACGAGGCCCTCTGTTAGTAAATATCGTCCATGCTGGTGCGAGAAATAAGCCAATGTCCCTATCTCAATCGAGCCGTACGTATCCGTAATCTTATCCACAGAAATTTGAAGACGATCTGCCGCTTGCCTGATCCAGCTGGCCGGAGCCATCTCCCCAACTAGAATCACATGACGGATTCCATACGATTCGGGATGCTCAGACGATAGCAATATGCGATCCAAAATGGAAGGCATCGTATAAAGCACCTCCGGTTGAAAGCTTTCCAAGCGAGCTAAATGTTGCTCGATTGGCAAGCTGAAGTGAATCGAATCAGCCTTCATGCCCAGTCGTCTAAACACCTGAACAGCCGTAGCCTCAGCATGGCCTGTTCCCATATCGGCCAGAGCGGTTTGATAACTTGACGATCCTAAAATGGTACGAAACACATCCAGTTTGATTTTTATATACGCTTCTTCATCCGCTTCTGAATAATAGATGACTTTACGCCTGCCGGAGCTCGTACCGGAGGTACGGTATTCGTTAAGTCCACTCAAACGGTTAGGCGGATGATCAGCAGAATAATAGTACTTCTCCAGAACAGATGCGGTCATCAGCGGCAATTGCTTCAATTCATCGACCCGATCCTTCCCAAGTGATTCTACCCATCGAACATACCAGGGGCAATACGCTCCAATCCGGTCAATCATCTGATTCAGTTGTACCGACGAGATCATACCAGACCCCCTCTCTTATTAGGCAAATAACCCTGTTTTACAATTCACTGTATGCAGTGTAAGTTGTCAATGTTCTTTCGACCATGGGACCATGACGGTCATAAGAATGCCTTAAAGCTGAATGTTACAGACATTTTCACTACATGTAGGCATATAACCATACACACCAGCCTTCCTCACCATACACTGGGAAGTACCATCGCCTATCTATGGAGGGAAGGATACAAACATGGCCAAAAGAAATCTCGTAAGCAAAATACACAAAACCAATCTGATACTTCATAGTTCAATGTTAGCCAAGCATATTCCGGTCACCAAACGTTTAAACCGATCGCTTTTATCCCGCATGCTGAAGAAGCATGGCATGATATATGTAAAACCGGATAAAGGATCCCAAGGAAAAGGCGTCATCCGGGTTGAGAAAACAAAGTACGGCTACCGTTATCAAAAAGGAATGAAAGTGTTCAAATTTAACAGCTTTTGCTCCATGTTCTCTTCGATTCGTAAACATTTTGGACAAAAGAAATATGTGCTTCAAAAAGGAATTCGTCTGCTCAAGTACAAAGGCCGTCCTTTCGATTTTCGTGTCATGATTCAACGCAACCCTAAGCGAAAATGGGAATGCACCGGCACGTTCGGCCGTCTTGCCCATCCACGTAAAGCCGTTACGAACGGAAGCCAGGGAGGCACGATCTACGAACCTTCCGCGCTGCTTTCCCCCTTTGCAAACAAAAAACGGTCAGCCAGAATACTTCGTCGTATGAATAAACTTGCTCACGTCACTGCAACACGACTAAGCCGTACCTACCCGCAATTAAACGAGCTTGGCGTGGATATCGGCCTGGATCGGAGGCTTAAGCCGTGGATATTTGAAGTGAATACGTATCCCGATGCATGTCCATTCTCTCTGCTGCCGGATTCCAGAGCTCTACGCAAAATTGTTGCATACGGTAAAGCTTACGGAAGACGGCACAGAACGAGATGCAGCAAAGCGAAGAGAGCACCTTAAAAGCGGAATGTGTAATAAAACGAAAAAAGGAAGGATATATGAAAAAGACCTCTGGCGCATTCAAGCTGCCAGAGGCTATGTTTTCTATAGTATACTATCATTAAGCATCGTTAGGAAAATAGATACAGAAGTCATTAGTCGTGTAGCGATTGCTCCGCTTGATGCGCTTAATCCAAAAAGGACGAAATTTGCCCCCTAATTTGCCCCCGCGGGAGAAAGTCGTCAATCGTTTGTCGAAAAAAGGGAAAAAGAAAAAACCCTTGCGGCACAAGGGTTTCAGGTGCTACAAAAGCAAAAAGCGGGTGATGGGAATCGAACCCACGCTACCAGCTTGGAAGGCTGGAGTTCTACCATTGAACTACACCCGCAGATTAACAATCGGGATGACACGATTTGAACATGCGACCCCCTGGTCCCAAACCAGGTGCTCTACCAAGCTGAGCTACATCCCGTTAACAACTTGCTCTCTTGAAGACAAAAATAAATATACCATGTGCAGCAACGAATTGCAACTGGTACTTTCATACAATGCAATATTTCAGGGGAGTATAACCTCCCCTAGACCTCTCCTTCCGCACCTTCATTGAGTCAAAAACGATTTCTCAAAATCCGATGCTCCGACCGGGCGGCTGAAATAATAACCCTGAGCTTCATGACACTGCTGATTTTTAAGAAAAATCAACTGCTCCTCTGTCTCCACGCCTTCAGCGGTAACCTTCAATTTCAAATGATGAGCCATTGTGGCAATGGTCGATACGATCGCTGCATTATTGTTATCCTGTTTGATTTCATTAATAAAGCTTCTATCAATTTTAAGACGGTCAATGGGTAAATTTTTTAGATAATGCAAGGAGCTGTAGCCTGTCCCGAAATCATCGATACTGATCTTGATTCCTAAATGTTTCAACCGATGAAGCTGGTCCAGAGCTGTTTCCTTTTCAAGCGTCATCGATTCTGTAATTTCTAGCTCTACATATTGGGGATCAAGCTGAATTTCACTTAAAATCGTGAAAATTCGTTCCGAGAGATTGGGCTGAGTAAATTGTCCTAAAGAAAGATTGACCGAAACACTTATCGGCCTGTACCCTGCTGCCTGCCACTGCTTATTTTGTTGGCAAGCCTGCCTTAGAACCCATTCACCTAGCGGTACGATCAGTCCGCTGTCTTCAGCAATCGTAATAAATTCACCAGGATATACAATTCCCCTCATCGGGTGATTCCAGCGAACGAGCGCTTCGCTTCCTACAACTTGACCGGTTTTCAAATGTACCAACGGCTGGTATTCGAGAAAAAACTCCTCACGTTCCAATCCCCGCCGTAATTCCGATTCTGTTTTGAGCCGTTCCTGAGCCTTCAATTTCATAGACGGAGCATAACGCCGTATGCGGTGCTCTCCTTTTGTATCGTGGACAGCTGTATCCGCATTCTGAACAAGCTGATCTGCCGAAGTCCCGTCCTCTGGATACATAGCAAAGCCAGCGGTAATTGACAGGTGATATTCACCTGACTCGTATAAAATGGGGTCGTTAAACAGCTTCAGAAAGTCCATCATTCGATTAATCTTTTGTTCCGGGGAAGCGGCCTCGGTGAAAATAATAGCAAATTCGTCTCCCCCCATGCTGTAGACCTCTTCTTTCACTTTCGCTTCTTGTACAATACGTTCGGATGCCATTTGTAAAATACAATCGCCTGCATCACGCCCCAATGATTCGTTTATCGTCTTAAAGCGCTTTATATTCAATACAGCGATCGTCATCCCTTCATTTTCATGTCCATGCTGGATCAACGTCTTTAAACGCAGGATCAGCTTTCGCAAATTGGGCAGCCCTGTTAAATCATCGTGATAAGCAAGGTAGCAAATATGCTCTTCTGCTTTTCGCTGCTCATCAAGTGGGTCTTGAATGGAAAGGCGATAACCGCCGCGGAGAACAAGAAAGCTGCCGATACAACCGCTAAACAACCCCAATATATGGTCCAAATCAGTAATGTGGAAAGATTTCACAAACAAAATCTGGCCCGCAATAAAAAAGATGAGTCCCCGGACAATAATCAGAAGGGATGGAGGTTTCTCCTTTCGCCCTTTATACAATATAATCCCGACAGCTAACAGCAAAAGGAGCAGAACACCCGTATCCGCTACTTTTTTAACCATTGTCAAGCCTTGCTCATTCATCAAAATCGGCTGTGAAGCCCAGCCATAAAATATAGCTATCGCTGCAAAACTGATAACCATACTGATCATTAATACAATGCGTTTATGCCATATGCCCACTGAACGATCCCGGAAGCTGAATATAACCAAAATCCCAATCGCAACAACATACCTTGATAACACCAACATCCACAAAGATTCATTTAAAGATACCGTCCAGCGAAATAGAGGAATTCCAGCTGCCCCCAAGGTATGGATCAAATCAAATATAAACACGAACAAGAACAATACTCCCGTATAAAGTCGATGAAGGGAAAGCTGGCTGGAGAAATATAACCAACCTTGTGTAAAAATCGAAAAACAAATAGCTGCGTTGGCTATACCAGCTGTCAAATATAAAGAAGCGTACATATTCCATTCTTGAAGTCTGTAATCTTCATTTTGAAATAATAAAACCAGGAGGATTGTTGCAAAGGCGCCTAAACCCGTTATCATCGTCCTTCGTTCTTCTATATTATTCAGCATGTTGCGTGCCCTCCCATCCGTTCTGTGTTATATCCATGTGTTTTCTAAATTATGGATTCCACATGAACAAATCAATCTCCTGCTGTATGCATGTGTTCAGAAACACGATTCCATGACATTGTTCAGCAACATATGAAGATCGACTCCCCTTCTGCCTGTTGGAACAATTTTGAGGATAAAGGAGCTTGTACGCTTCAAAAGCGGACATAAAAAATGGCAATACAAGCCTCGCTTGTACCGCCATTTCATTATTTATATATCTGATCATATTCTGTGTTAACAACTTGTTCTGTCATGTTAATTATCAAATGTCACTTCAGGCGTTGTCAGCTTATCATAGAAATCAACCGCTTTATCTTTATCATCCGAAGCTCTCAGAGCCATCGCAGATCGGGGATGCTCATCAAGCGTACCTGTAATCATGTAAGGGATCAGATATCCCCACTCTTCTTTTTCCCGAAGAGGGATCATAAAACGTTCGATGATATCCAGTACGGGACGAAGTTCATACTTGGTTCCCTTTAAATGTGTAACCAGAAGCTCTGTCGGACAGTTCCCGGCAGCACGCCCCATACCATAAACAGAGGCATCAAGCAGTTCAACACCGTTCTCTGCTGCAATCAAAGTGTTCGAGAACGCCAGCTGCATGTTGTTATGGGTATGTACCCCAAGTCGCTTGTTAGGCAAATGAGTCTTGAATTTATCCACCAAATATTTTATATCTTTATGATCCAGACTGCCGTAAGAATCGACGATGTATACAACGTCAACTACACTGTCCTTGATCAGTTCAAACGCTTCAAGAAGCTCATTTTCCATAACGTTGGATAAAGCCATAATATTGATCGTAGTTTCATAACCCCGGTCATGAAATACCTGGATAAGCTCCAATGCCTTGTCCACGTCCTTGATATAACAGGCAACACGGATCAAATCCAGCATACTCTCTTCACGAGGAAGAACGTCATCCACATCAACACGCCCGATGTCAACCAGTGCCGACAACTTGGTCCTGCCTTTTTGCGGAATCACTTCACGCAGGAAGTCATCACGGAGAAAGCGCCATGGTCCCGACTTATCTGCACCCTTCAACAGCTTGGGCGAATTTTTATAGCCGATTTCCATATAATCCACGCCTGCCTCATTCAGGCCTGCATATAAGTTTTGCACAAATTCTACGCTGAAATCCCAATTGTTTACGAGTCCGCCATCGCGAATTGTACAATCTACGATTTTGGTCTTTACACTTTTCATCCAGATAAGCTCCCTTCTTCCAAGTTTTTCTCTTCATCATACTTGAACGGCTAGCGAAAAGTAAAGAAAAAAGTCCGCTGAAGCGGACTTTCACTTTGTGGCATTCATCTGTATAAAATATATATTCTCTATCGCTTTATATTATTAAAAAAGGAATAGTCTGTTCCTAAGAACAAGACGACCCCTGTTGTGTTCGTTATTAAATCAGCTTGTCCTTTCAACTTTAGGGAGCGTTAATATAAATTCTGTCCCCGTTCCGATATCACTTTTTACAGCAATCGAACCACCGTGATTTTTAATAATACGGTAACTGACAGATAGGCCTAACCCTGTTCCACCCTCTTTTGTAGTGAAAAACGGATTGAACAGATGGTTCAATGTATTCTGATCCATTCCGCCACCGTTATCGGTAATAACTATACTAATCTGCTTATCGTTGTGTTGCATACCGATTCGAATCATGCCCTTGCCATGCTCTTCCAGTTCATTCTCAATGGCATCCAGTGCATTTTTAATAAGGTTCAAAATAACCTGCTTTATCTGCTTTACATCAACCGATACGTATGTAGATTCACTCTCGTCCAGATGCAAAAAAATCTGGGAGCCTTTCATCAAAGCCTCACTTTCAGTTAACAGAACAACTTCCTTCAGTAAGGAAGCGACCGAAATGATCCTGGTTTGCGGGGCTGAGGGCTTCGAGGAGTTCAGAAATTCATATATAATGTCGTTAGCCCGATCGATCTCCGCCAAAATAATACGAGCATATTCATCTTTTCCCAAGCTAATCAAGTGCGGTCGAAGCAGCTGGATAAAGCCTCGAATGGATGTCAGCGGGTTGCGGATTTCATGGGCGATGGATGCTGAAATTTTGCCCAGCATAGCCAGTTTATCATTCTGATAGGCCGTTTGCTCGATTTGTTTGAAGTCGGATACATCCTTAACGCTGATCAGAAAATCTCCTTCCATCTGATCACCATATGTCATCGTAATCAACCATGACTTTCCATATTCATCCAACAACTCATGAAATCTTTTACGGTGAAAGATCGTTTCGCGAAATAGCCTTAATATTTTCTTCCTCTTGAATCTTGTGATCTGGGGATGACGCAAAAGCTCCATAAGTGTGCAGCCCGTCAATGATTTTCGGGACACCCCCAGCAACTTGGCCATCTGTACATTCACAAAGGCCAGAACTCCATCGCTATCAAAAAGAATGATTCCACTGTCAAGGTTTTCCAAAATATTCTCATACTTTGTTCTTACAAGCCGATTAGGATGAAATGAATTCATCTCCTCCAACTCTGTTCCTCGGATTTCACTTAACAAGATGGTCCCCCCTTTTCTCAAAAGACGAATCGCCAAAACACAAGCTTCATACAGACCAAGACATGCAATCTCTATGGAAAATAAGGTTGTCTGTCGCCTGTTTCTAGACGTTTTCTTCATGATAGTCATGCTTGAAGAGAATCGTCAACCAGAGATACTGTCGAATAAAATCAGATCTCAAGGAAAAAGTTTTAATGTATACTTATTTCCTCACATTCGTGCTTGGCATAACATCTTGGTGAGATAGGCGTTACTTGTTATCAGCAACGATGCTGTCTGGTACTCCCGAAGCTTTATGCGGCGAAAATTGGATCTATCTCATCATGAAAAGCCCTCTGGAATGAGGGCTAACATGTGGGTTAAGCTTTTTGCTGAAGCCGAATTCGACGCTGACTCATAGCGGCAAGCCTTCTCTTTAACTCCCCTTGCCACTTTTCATCCTGCATCCACTTTGCGACGACCAACAAGTCAAGTGACATATCAATTTGACTTTGAACGATCTCAAGATCATCCTCGGATTCCCGATTGACTACGTTTTCAAAAATGGAATCTTCATCCTCCATCACATAGTCCTGAAAATCAACATGGTCTGCACCGTCTCCATGTGCATATTCAGCCAAAATCTCATATTCATTCTCCACTTTATAATGGACTTCTATTCGATTACATACCGGACAAAACAACAGGGGAACATTATGCACCTGAGTTCGATAATGCTTCAATGTACCTTTTGTTCCCAACATACTAGCCCCGCAGCAAAAACTCATTTCGTTCACCTTCCCCTGCTTTCGATATTGTTTGAATTGTTTAAATAGTTTATTCTCTTTTATCCTCTCTAATTCCTTTAAATTGATCATCATCTTAAAAAATTAGGTCATTTGACCCCGGATGCAAGTAAAAAGGCCTACATATATATATATTATATCAACCATTATTGCACAAACGTAAACGAATTCCTCGACCTTAACTTACTATAGATAACAATTTTTTGAATCACGTGAAAGTTCCTGGCGCACAGTGGAATATTGTGCAAAAATCTGTAGTTTTAAAAAAGACCTTGTTGCCTATCCGTTCATAGGCAATAAGGTCTTCGTCCTGTTTTGAATTCAATTATTTACGAATAGCTGCCGCGATCAAATCTCCCATTTGAGCTGTGCTTAACGCCTTGCTCTTATCAGCAGCGATGTCTGACGTGCGATGTCCTGCATCCAGCACCTCTGCTACAGCACGCTCAATTGCAACTGCTCCTTCTTCATATCCAAACGTCAAACGATACATCAGGGCAACAGACAAGATCGTAGCGATCGGATTGGCCAAGCCCTGTCCTGCAATATCAGGAGCTGAGCCGTGAACCGGCTCATATAATCCATACGCACCTGCACCCAGTGAAGCTGATGCCAGCATACCGATAGAACCAGTAAGCATGGCTGCTTCATCACTTAATATATCGCCGAACATATTTTCCGTAACAATAACATCAAAGCTGGACGGACGTCGAAGCAGCTGCATTGCACAATTGTCTACAAGCACATGCTCCAGCTCTACATCGGGATATTCAGGAGCGATGCGATTTACGGTTTCGCGCCACAGCCGAGAGGTCTCAAGTACATTAGCCTTGTCAACTGACGCAAGCTTTTTACGCCGTTTTTGTGCGATTTCAAACGCTTGCCGCACAATGCGCTCTACTTCCTCCGTGCTGTATGTGCAAGTATCTACCGCTTCTTCCCCGCTTGCACTTTCGCGTCTGAATTTCTCACCGAAATATATGCCACCCGTTAGCTCCCGCACCACCATAAGATCCGTACCTTTCAGAACTTCCGGTTTCAGTGTAGATGCATCCTTCAGGCAATCGAAAACAACAGCTGGCCGCAGGTTTGAGAACAGACCCAATTCTTTACGAATACCGAGCAATCCAGTCTCTGGGCGCAGCTCTTTCGGATTATTATCCCACTTTGGCCCCCCGACCGCACCAAGCAATACTGCATCGGCGCTTTTGCACATGCTGAGCGTCTCCTCAGGCAGAGGTGTCCCTTTCTGATCGATAGCTATGCCGCCGAAAAGACCATGCTCCGTCGTAAAAGAATAGCCGAATACTTCTTCCGTTCGCTTCATAATCTTCTCTGCTTCGGCTACAACTTCTGGTCCAATTCCATCCCCCGCGATTACAGCAATTTTTTTCGTTTGCGTCATGGCAAGTCACTCCTTAGTTATGATGTACGTTCGCCCGAGTTATCCTTAGTTACTGTTGTAACATACTTTGCGGGGCTTTGACCAAGATATAGAATCTATCAACTTTATAGGTTTTTCCTATAAAGGACTTTTGCCGATGCAGGCTTTCACAAAAAAACTTCCGGACTCAAAAGCCGGAAGCCTGTTGATTTATTAAATTGAACAAAAGAAGTAACTCCCAGCGTTACAAGGTGACGCGGTCACGCTTTCCAAATGATTTACGCTTCTCAATCAGTCGGTTCACCGCATCAACATAAGCGCGGGCACTCGCTTCCAGTATGTCTGTACTGAGCCCGCGGCCTTGAGCGGCAATATCATTTTGGGACAGTACGATATGTACCTCACCGAGTGCATCCTTACCGCGGGATACGGATTTGATTGAATAATCCGATAGCGTAACCTCTTCGCCGGTCGCTTTATCAATCGCATTATAAATAGCGTCAACAGAACCGTTACCTTCGGCCTCTTCTTCAATGGTTCCGTTCTCTGTTTCAATCGTAACTCGAGCTGTAGGTATTGAAGCATTGCCATAAGCGACAAACATCGTCTCCAGTTTAAATACTTCGGGCGTATCGGTCAGCTTCTCTTCGAGCAGCGCGAGGAGATCTTCATCGGATATCTCCTTTTTCTTATCAGCCAGTAATTTAAACTTGGCAAAGGCCTCGTTCAATGGCTCTTCACTTAGCTCATAACCCATATCAAGCAGCTTTTCACGGAATGCATGACGGCCGGAATGTTTTCCGAGCACCAGTTTGCTTTCTTTTAAACCGATCGTTTCCGGTGTCATGATTTCATAGGTTGTTTTTTCTTTCAGCATTCCGTCCTGATGGATACCAGATTCATGGGCAAACGCATTCGCACCAACAATCGCTTTATTTCCAGGCACAACCATGCCCGTTAGTCTGCTGACAAGTCGGCTGGTACGAGCGATTTCTGTCAAATTCAGCCCTGTTTTAGCCTGAAAGAAATCCTGGCGTGTCTCAAGAGCCATCGCGACTTCTTCAATTGCCGTATTGCCTGCACGCTCCCCGATCCCGTTGATCGTCCCCTCAATTTGATCCGCACCGTTTTGAATAGCTGCCAGCGTATTGGCTGTCGCCATGCCAAGGTCGTTATGACAATGAGCGCTCAGCTGCACCTTCTCAATACCCGGAACCGTTTCTTTCAAATACTTAAAGATAGCTCCGTATTCCGCTGGATTCAAATAACCGACCGTATCGGGAATATTGATCACATTAGCGCCTTCACGAACAGCCATGCTTACCATTTCAGCCATAAAGTCACGTTCGGTACGTCCCGCATCCTCTAGCGAAAACTCTACCTTGGAGAAATATTTTTTAGCATAACGTATAGCAGCTTGTGCCGTCTCCAATACTTGTTCTTTCTCCATCCGCAGTTTGAATTTGCGGTGAATCGGGGATGTAGCGAGAAATACGTGAATACATGGCTCCTGTGCCCCCTGAAGTGCTTCACGAACAGCATCGATATCCTGCTCCCGCGAACGGGATAAACCGATTACCGTCATATTTTTAACAGCACGCGCCACAGCGTTTACAGCGGCCAGATCCCCGGGCGAAGCCGCAGGAAAACCCGCTTCCATACGATCGACTCCCAGTTTTTCAAGCTGGTAAGCGATCTCTACTTTCTCGCGGGTATTCAAGTTGACACCAGGTGATTGCTCTCCATCCCGCAGCGTTGTATCAAAGACATAAATTTTTCGCATGCTGGCACCTCCTTTGTAGTTTAGAGCTATACATACACCTCCGGCGGCAGGAATGTAAAGATCCCTAACCGCCGGCAGATTGTTCATTTAGTACTTTATAAGCCTTATTTCCTAATCCAATGCATCATTTCACGCAGCTCAGCCCCAACCACTTCGATCGGATGCTCTGCTTCATTACGACGCGTTGCTGTCAAGAACGGACGCCCCGATTGATTTTCCAAAATAAAGTCGCGAGCGAACTTACCCTGTTGAATGTCGGACAATACTTCTTTCATTGCTTTCTTCGTTTCTTCAGTTACAATGCGAGATCCTGTTACATAATCACCATATTCCGCAGTGTTGCTGATGGAATCGCGCATGGAAGCAAGGCCACCCTCATAAATCATGTCAACGATCAGCTTCATTTCATGCAAACATTCGAAGTACGCCATTTCAGGGGCATAACCTGCTTCCGTCAATGTTTCGAAACCAGCTTTGATCAGAGCGGAAACACCGCCGCACAATACAGCCTGTTCACCGAACAGATCGGTTTCCGTTTCTTCACGGAATGAAGTTTCGATAACCCCTGCACGGGTACAGCCAATCCCTTTCGCATAAGCAAGACCGATTTCCTTCGCTTTCCCTGTCGCATCTTTCTCCACAGCGATCAGCCCCGGAACGCCAAATCCTTCAACATAAGTACGGCGTACCATGTGACCTGGGGATTTAGGCGCAACAAGCAGCACATCGTTTTCCTTCGGAGCTACGATTTGGCCGAAGTGTACGTTAAACCCGTGGGAAAACATAAGGGCCGCACCTTTTTTGAGATTTGGTTCGATTTCATTTTTATATACAGCAGCTTGTGTTTCGTCCGGCATCAAAATTTGAACGACATCTGCACGACTTACAGCTTCGCCTACCGGCAGCACTTCAAATCCGTCATTTTTCGCTTTCTTGAACGACTTACCTTCACGTAGGCCGATAACAACTTTGATTCCGCTGTCGCGCAGGTTTTGCGCTTGAGCATGACCTTGGCTTCCGTATCCGATTACTGCAATCGTCTTGTCCTTAAGTACGTTTAAATCTGCATCTTGTTCATAGTAAGTAGTTACTGGCATTTTATTAGTCCTCCTTTGATTTAAAGCCCCTTCATGAATGAGCGGGTATTTCAACCGACCCGATTATCTCCGATCTTCTGAAACACCCGCTCATCTTCTCGGGTGCCCCTCCTGCCTGACAGTAAGTATAAAATAATCCAAAGTGATTACGCGTTACCCCTAACCATTGCAGTAGCTCCGGTCCGGGTAAGTTCACAGATTCCGTATGGCTGTAACAATTCGATCATTGCATCGATCTTCCCTGTATCGCCTACCACTTGCACCATCATGTTTACCGCGCCTATGTCAACAACCGATGCACGGAATGTTTCAACAACGCCGAGTATTTCCGGCCGAACTGCCGGTTCGGCCTTCACTTTTATAAGCGCCAGTTCCCTGGCAACCATCGGTTTGGAACTCAGATTAATCACTTTAATGACATCGATCAATTTGTACAGCTGCTTCTCAATCTGCTCCAATGTCGTATCACTGCCTGTCGTAACGATGACCATCCGGGACAAACCTGCTTCTTCCGATTGACCTACCGTTATGCTCTCAATGTTGAACCCTCTTCTGCCGAACAGTCCGGCGACCCGCTGGAGAACGCCGGGCTGATCATTTACAAGTACGGCTATGGTATGTTTCATGCTCATCATCTTACGCATCCCCCATCAGCATTTGATCGATTGTTGAGCCTTGGGTTACCATCGGATACACATTCTCGTCTTTATCTACGACGAACTCGATCAGTACTGGCCCCGGCGTCTCCAACGCTTCCGCCCATGCGCTTTGCGCCTCTTCCTTCGTTGTAGCTCGAAGACCTTTTACTCCGTATGCTTCAGCGAGCTTGACGAAATCCGGACTTCCCGACAGGTCGATGTGGCTGTATCGGTTGTCGTATATCAGTTCCTGCCACTGACGAACCATGCCAAGCACCTGATTGTTGATCACGACAATTTTTACCGGAATGTTGTTGATGGCACAGATCGCAAGCTCCTGAGAACACATCTGCATACCGCCGTCGCCATTGATTGAGATAACCAGGCGATCCGGATGCGCCATCTGAGCACCGATCGCGGAAGGGAAACCAAAGCCCATCGTACCAAGACCGCCGGATGTAATCCATGAGCGCGGCCGGTTAAATTTGTAGTACTGCGCTGCCCACATTTGATGTTGGCCCACATCCGTTGTAACGATCGCTTCACCATTTGTCGTATCATTTAGCATTTCGATAACCCATTGCGGCTTCAAAACCTTATCGGAATCCGCATACTTGAACGGATATTCTGCTTTCCACTTGCGGATCTGTTCTCTCCACGCTTGGGCTTTCACTGCTGTAGGTACAACCGGATTAATCATCTTCAATACCGTCTTAACATCGCCAACAATAGGTATATCCGTTGGAACATTCTTGCCGATTTCAGCAGGATCGATGTCGATATGGACAACTTTTGCATTCGGTGCAAAGCCGTCAAGCTTGCCGGTTACCCGGTCATCAAATCTGGCGCCAATGTTGATCAATAGATCACATTGTTGAATAGCATGATTGGAAGTGTACGTACCGTGCATCCCCGGCATTCCTGTCCACAGCTCGTTTCCGCTCGGGAAAGCACCCAGCCCAAGCAGCGTCGTTGTAATCGGAACTTGAGTCCGATTCACAAACTCATAAATCTCTTCATGTGCCCCGGAGTAAATAACCCCACCACCAGCGATAATCATTGGACGCTCCGCTTCCTCAATGGCCCGGCATAGTTTATCCAGTTGAAAGCGATTGGGAATTGTTCGGGGATTATACCCTCTAAGGTTCAGCTCTACATTGGGTTGGAACAATGTCTTGGCCGCCGAAACGTCTTTCGGAATGTCGATCAGTACAGGTCCCTGGCGTCCAGTGGATGCGATATGAAAGGCTTCATGGATGATCCGAGGCAAGTCCTCCACATCCCGGACCAAGTAGCTGTGCTTCGTAATCGGCATCGTGATGCCGGTAATGTCAGCTTCCTGGAAAGCATCTGTTCCGATCAGGCTTGTTGCCACGTTACCCGTTATAACAACCATCGGGACCGAGTCCATATAAGCTGTGGCAATGCCAGTCACAAGGTTCGTTGCTCCCGGGCCAGACGTTGCAATGCAGACACCAACTTTACCGGTTGCACGGGCATATCCGTCAGCCGCATGAATAGCTCCCTGTTCATGGCGAGTTAATACATGCTTGAAATCCTCAAATCCATACATGGCGTCATAAATATACAATACGGCTCCTCCCGGATATCCGAAGACACATTCAACACCTTCCAAAAGAAGACTTCGAAGCAAAATTTCCGATCCGGTAATCACATCAGGTTTCATCCATTTCTCTCGTAATTGTTCTGTAGATCGCACTTCTGGAGTTTTTTGCGCGCTCATCAGTCATCCTCCTCTCAAATATTGGATAGATACACTTTCTTAGATTAAAAAAAACCTTTCGCCCCTCACATTCGGATTTTACTCCGCGTGAGGGACGAAAGGTTTAGCTTCCGTGGTACCACCCATGTTTGCTTTACATTTTCCAATGCAAAGCCTCAAGCAGATATAAAGCAGCCGCCAGTTTACCCACAGCTTTCATATCTGCAGTTCGTAACGAGAACCAAACGATTTCCCCTAATAGACACTGCTATGTTAATGCGCTGAAGCGAAAGGCTAAGTGTTTTTCAGGAAAACAGCTCCGAGGTGAGCTCGTATAAAAGGGATTTTGGTGGAGGTTGCAGCAATTCCATCCACTCTCTGAGCAAAAGAGCCCTTTAAACTTCGTCCTCATCATTGCCGATTGAACTATGTCGTTAAAATGTTTAGAAACATTATATGATTCATTGATTCGAGAAGTCAACACCTTTATTTCACTTCTTGCATAAAATTGTTATTCTTTACCTGATAATTCTTCTTCCAATCATTCCCCTAAACACCCATGTATCCCTTGCTACATATGATAAATCGAGATCTGTCTAACGGCGCGAAGGGAGGCAGGATTTTTTTATGATTCGCTATCGCAAACCCGGAAGGGATGATGCGGCTATTCTGCAATTAATCGAATCGCAATTGGTCCCTTTATCCCATTTAAGTCATAATCAATTGGACGCCATCCGTAAAGATATCCCGGCAAGATTAAGCCGTGGAATCACTTTGGTTGCTTCGCCGAATCGGAAGCGGAGCGTCATCGCTTTTATCCATTTCATGCCTCATGATGAGTGGTTGTATATTGATATGCTGGCCGTCGCACCCGCCATCCAAAGAAAGCATCTGGGCACTTCCTTGATGAAGCATGCCGAAAAAATCGCATTGTCACGCGGGTGCAAACGAGCCAAAGTCATGGTCGACATCGGAAACCAAAAAGGCCTCTCTTTTTACCAAAAGCTCGGCTACCGCATCGTCCGCATAGTCACTCCTAACCAATGCTATGAAATGGAAAAGACGTTGTGATGTGGTTTACCAGAAAAATCCTGGCCCGAATCTGCCGAATGGGCCGAAGCCAAATCCTGCTCCCGGAAATCCAAATCCTGCACCAGGGAATCCAAATCCACCGAAACCAAATGGAGATGTCCCAATTGCCAGAAGATCAAACAACGCAAGCGGTGCCAAAGCTTTTGTTTTTACCTTTTTCCCTTTTACTTCTTGCATAATAAGACGGTTTCCGGAAATTCGAACCAACTTACCCGTCACAACACTTCCGTCCTTCTTGTACGCCACAATGTTCTTGCCCACATATTGCTTGGCAACATTTTTACTGACAGGCTTATGCATAAGATCCCTCCTTCGGTTTATACCGTTCAGTTTATTCCCGGAATAATCTTATTGCTTGTTTTAATGCCCTGCGTCAGCAATATAGGCATGAAAATGGGGTTTTACAGTGCTTTACCAACCCACAGGCTTGCTCAAAATTACAGCTTTGAACAAACCGTAAACGGCTTTGCCGTCTTTGCCATCTTTGGCGGGCACAGCTTACGTTTCGCGTAAGAATCTAAGATTAAAAGATAGTGACAAACTATACTTTCTTAGATTTTTCAAAAAAACTTCTATCGAAGTCTTTCGAGGATGAGCGGCCGCGGTTAAAGGTTGTTGTTATCACCAAAGGCGCAGCACTGACCTAAGTCGCCTGTCACGCTTAACTGCAAAAGTATATTCAAAAATGAGGGTGTTTCAATTTTTAGAGCAATCAACTGTAAAAATACAGTTAAAATTCAAACTTTTCGCCAAAAAGCTTGTTTAGGGCGAAATCAAATGTATTTTCTCCACGGCCCCATAATTAAATTGGAGTCCACCCCAACAATATATTATTGTATTTCTAGGGGGGATGAACAGGATGAGACGGTCAAGCAAGTTGTACGAGGAAGTGCGTCTCGAGGTGGTGCGCGAAGCCATGTCCGGGATCAAAGTGGGGGTACTCGCCCGAAAGTACAACCTCCACCCGGAAACAATTCGTACCTGGATTCGAACGTATCGGGATCAAGTAGATATTCACGAACTGCCACCGGCGGATCATCAGTTGCAAGAACTGAAGCGGCTTCAGGTCGTGGAAGAGAAGTACGAAAAAGCGATGAAGATGCTTGGCGAAAAGGAACTTGAAATTGAAATTCTGCGTGAATTGCTAAAAAAGAAGAACCCTGCTTATCCGAAAAATTCGAAATAGCCGACCACTTTATTAAGCAGGGAAATGCAGCAGTCCTTGTGCTGGGCATCTTAGGCCTGGCAGAATCCACTTACTATGAACGCCTCAAACGCTCGAAGCAGCCCGCAGAGACTGCTGGTACCATCAGAAGAGGACGTCCTTGTCCCGGGTACTCCCTTACGCTGCAAGGTCACAAGGTAAGTGACGAGCAGATCAAGGAGTGGCTGCTGGAGCTTGTGGAAGGCGAAGAGCACATCTACGGCTACAAGTTGCTGGCTCAGTGTTTGCGCAATGAGCATGACTTGATACTCGGTAAGTCAAAAGCATATCGTCTCTGCAAGGAGTTAGGCATCCTTCAGCAGCAGCGAAAGCCAACGTCCAAGCACCCGAGGAGACTGGCTCGAAACCGACTCGTCACCGGTCCGAATCAGCTGTGGCAAGCGGACATTAAGTATGGATATGTTGCCGGCCGCGACCGCTTCTTCTTCGTTTTCAGCGTGATCGATGTGTTCGACCGCGTCATTGTCGCCTACTACAGAGGCGCCGTTTGCGAGGCCAAGCATGTGTGTCAGGCTTTAGGACGGGCGATAGAGAGTCGATGGCGACCGGGGAAGGAGATGCCCGCGATCCGCACCGACAACGGTCCTCAGTTTGTGAGTGTGCTGTTCGGCGATACTTGTGAAAGCTGGGGAATGCTCCATGAGCGTATCCCGCCGAAGACACCAAACATGAATGCCTACATCGAGTCGTTCCATAGTTTGATGGAGCGCGACCTATTGACCAAGGAAACATTTGAGACCATGGATGATGCGTATGCCGCCGTTGATCGTTACATGGATTTTTACAACAACCGTAGAATGCATGGCAGTTTGAAACGCAAGGCGCCCATTGTATTCAGCAGTTGGGTGATGCAACAGAAGGAAGAAGATCGGGCCAAGTTCCATCGAACGTTGTAAGAATTTGAAAAAATGAGTGTTCATACGACAAACATTATTTTTACGGTGTAGACTCCGGAATTAGGGGGCCTAGCCGTTTTTGCACTTAACCTACTCAAAAGAGAAAATATGGCTGATTTAAATGTATTTTTGCAGGTAAACTTCCCGAAAAGGGACTTGACCAAATATGGCTCGTTCCCCATGAATTTATACTTTCTGCCGCATCGCGGCATAATCTCCACTATGTTAAAACAAAAAATGGCGATACAGAAATTATAATTCTGTACCGCCATTGTTTCATTGCATGATTTTGTTCAAAACAAATTATGTCTCCAGCGAAACAATCACTTTTGAGACAGTTCTCGTCTTATATCTTAAGCATTCACTTTTTCTTTTGCTACATTAGCCAAAGAATTGAATGCATTCAGGTCGTTTACAGCCAGATCAGCCAGCATTTTACGGTTGATATCCACGCCAGCCAGCTTCAAACCGTGCATCATTTTGCTGTAAGACAAGCCGTTTAGGCGCGCAGCAGCATTGATACGTACGATCCACAGCTTGCGGAAATTACGTTTCGTTTGACGACGATCGCGGTATGCATAAACCAGGGATTTCATAACCTGTTCATTTGCTGTTCTGAAAATACGGTGTTTGGAACCGAAATAACCTTTTGCAAGTTTCAATACTTTTTTATGTCTACGGCGAGCAACAAATCCGCCCTTAACTCGTGCCATATTAAAAGACCTCCCAATAATTGTTGATTACTATTTCAAGTTAGACAAACCTTGCTTCAAACGTTTAACATCTCCAGGTGCCATAACCGGGCTAGTTCCGAGAACGCGCTTCGCACGCTTGGATTTGTGGGAAAGCAAGTGGTTTTTGTAAGCTTTGTAACGTTTAACTTTACCGGTACCGGTAATTTTAAAGCGGCCCTTCAGGCTGCTATGTGTTTTCATTTTAGGCATAATGCTACTTCCTCCTCAAAATGTCTCTTAGGCTTTAGGAGCCAAAATCATAATCATGCTGCGGCCTTCCAGTTTAGGCTGGCGCTCCACAATGCACAGATCGGCAACTTCTTCTTTTACACGTTCCAAGATCTTCTGGCCAATTTTGGCATGTGTAATTTCACGGCCACGGAAACGCACAGAGCATTTCACTTTGTCGCCGTCTTTAAGAAATTTTACGACATTGCGAAGCTTGGTTTGGTAATCATGCTCCTCAATGTTAGCTCGGAACCATACTTCCTTAATATCAACGATCTTCTGATTCTTGCGGGCTTCCTTCTCTTTCTTCTGTTGTTCGTAACGGAATTTACCGTAATCCATAATGCGACATACAGGCGGCTTCGCCTGAGGAGCCACGTTCACCAGATCCAGATTGAGATCGTACGCCATTTGCAATGCTTCACGAATCGGTTTGATACCGATTTGTTCACCTTCTGCACCAACCAAACGTACTTCCTTCGCCCGAATTTCCTCATTGATCATATGTTCCTTACTGATAGTCCTCCACCTCCGATTATAATCATTGCGACCTGTCTTGAAATAAAAAATAAAGGGATACCGTTTCAATCACCGGCATCCCTATTTGACACACATCTCAATAAATGAAGTTAATTCATCCGTAGATTTCGTATCAAACCAGCCAACTTCAGTCGGACAGGTGAGAAGCGGTGCGCTTCTGCTTAACGATTAGTATTCTGTTCATCACTAGAGTAGTGTAACACGTCACTCATTATGTGTCAACAAAATTAGCTTTGAAATTTCCCGAGACCCTAGCCTTGCTTGCTCTGTACTTCTTCCAGACGCACGACACGTGTATGCTCTGTATGGCTCCACACCTTGTTGTTTTGCGTGAAGAAAGCATAGACCGTGATCGGGTACCAAGACAGCAGATATACCGGGAAAAGCACAAGATAAGCATACACTTTCTTGAACGTTACCTTCTCCAAAATCATAGCCATCATAAAAGTAAAGACATTCGCCGCAATTGCAGCAAAGCTCAGCCAAAATGGCAAGTATCCGAACAAGTTGGCGATATTCGGACCGTTAAAGAATGAGTTATCGATCCATATCACAGCCGTCAGAACAAACGTTAGCAAAACAATGTATACGTTGATTCCATACAGCGCCAGATCGAGTTTTACGATACTGCGATCTTTAATAGCACGCCAAATGAGCGGGAAAAAGTAACGACGCGCGACCGTAAAGTGTCCCTGCATCCAGCGCAGACGCTGTCTAGCCGAAGCTTTAAACGTGAGCGGCTTCTCATCAAAAACCTTGGCGTCATAGTTAAACTTAGGATATACACCGCGCATGACACTGCGCATTGTAAACTCCAAATCCTCAACGAGACTGGTTGCTCCCCAGCCCATTTCCTTCAGCAGATTCGTCTCAAAACACATGCCGGTTCCGCCCAAGAAGTTCGCCATATTCAAATTATGACGTGACATTTGCCATAGACGGTTAATGTACCAATACGATACACCGTAAGAAGCGGTAATCCAGGAATCCTCGGGGTTCTTGGTATCAATATATCCCTGAATAACCTTGGCTCCAGAGCAAAGATCATTGTTCATTTCAATCAGAAAATCCGGATGTGCCAGGTTATCAGCATCGAACATAACAACCGCGTCGAACTGACGGGGCATTGCCCACAGTTCTTTTAGCATCCATTCAATCGCATAGCCTTTGCCGCGAAGGTTTTGATTCGTGCGGATACAGGCGTTCATTCCATGCTCCCGAACAATATCAGCTGTCCGGTCTGTACAGTTATCACAAATAACGAACACTTCGTATAGATCTTTAGGATAGTTAAGCTGCTTCAGGTTTTCCATCAATGCCCCAACAACCTGTTCTTCGTTGTGGGCCGCTACGATTACAGCGAAAGACTTTGTAGGTTCGAACTGCTTCTTCTTCTTTTTCTTGATCAGTCCGAATAATGAGAATGTAAACTGATATACACCTATCGCGACCAAAAATACCTGGAGCGCGACAAAGATGACGTCTAACATAATTCTCTGTAACCCCCTTTTATAACCCGAGAATAGTGATGTTTTTTCTCTCTTTTATTTTTTTCTTTTTTTTACATCATGACCCTTTGTTACTGTACTTTGTTACATACTTTGTACTGTCTGCTGTCTAATGAATCGCGACTCTGGTGTCACAGAGTCAATTCGCACGTCTAAAGTCGATTTTCCACACTTTAAGTTCATTTGTCAAAAGTGTGATTAGCTCGTATTTTCAAATGATGATCGAAAAAGAGCTTTGCATGCTCCCACCAAACCAGCAAGCTTCGATTCAAACGGCATTAGGACTTATTTTCAGCTGTTTTAGTGCTTTTTATTTCTCTACCTGCCTTTTTTTTAAAAAAAACTTTGTCCACTAAATCTTAGACGCAATGAAACAGTAAAAAGTTTTGGTTAGGGGTCCAGTTTATTTTAAACTTTTTCCCCTCGTCTGAATCATTGTAGCGAGAACTTTTATTCAAGTCAAAAGACCTCAGACCCTTATTTCCGTCAAAATCCTTAATCTTTCTCAAAGCCAACCGAAACGGTTAAAACCGTTTTGACCGCTCACTGCACAGAAAAAAAGGATAACGGGACAAAAGTCCTCCCTCTCAGAAAAGCGCATCGTTTGGCACATTTTGGATGGTATTGGCGATTTTTGTTTCTGTAAATTAGTTAAATAATACAGCCTAACTTCTGAAAACCCTGCTCCGGTCGGTTGCAATCTCCTCTCAAAGCCGATATGTTATGGGTATTGAAAATCGCTGCAGGAACGGGTGAAAAAAGTGGCTAAGAAAAGAGTATTGCTGTTATCTGAGGGCTTCGGCGCCGGCCATACACAGGCCGCTTACGCGCTCTCCAGCAGTTTGCGTCAATTATCTCCGAACATACAGACCAAGGTCATGGAGCTCGGCAGTTTTCTGAATCCTAAAATGGCTCCGTTGATTATTTCGGCCTATCGCAAAACCCTTACGTCCCGGCCGCGTCTGTTCGGTTATGTATATCGGCATAAAAAGTCCTTTAGCCGTTTCACAGCCTTGGCACTGCACCGGATTTTTTATACAAGTGTTAAAGATGTTGTAAAACAGCTGCGACCTGACATCATCGTATGTACCCATTTCATTCCAAACGCTGTTATTTCCCGTTTAAAACGCTTGGGAACAAACATCCCTTTATGTACGGTTATAACAGATTACGATGCTCATGATACATGGATCAGCCCTGAGGTCGACCGCTATTTCGTCTCCACCCCGGAAGTTGAGCGCAAGCTGTTGAATCGAGGTGTTTCCCAGTCGAAAATCCAGGTTACCGGTATTCCGATTCATCCGGACTTCTGGAAGCACCCAAGCAAGGATGAAATCCGAAAGAAATTTAATCTCGCCAAGATGCCCACCGTTCTCGTTATGGGAGGCGGCTGGGGCCTTATGAATGATAAAGTCGTACATGAATACCTGACCCGATGGCGTGAAGAAATCCAGGTTATCTTTTGCTTCGGGAACAATGATAGAGCCCGAATGGAAATGGAAGAGAACCCGCGCTTTCGTCATCCGAACATCCGGATATTCGGCTTCACTCGTGAAGTCGATAAATTGATGGAAGTTTCCGATTTGCTTATAACCAAACCAGGCGGCATGACCTGTACAGAAGGTCTGGCAAAAGGAATCCCGATGCTGTTTCACCATCCGCTGCCAGGACAAGAAGAAGAGAATTTTCATTATTTCGTGGCCCAGGGCTTGGGAGAACCTATTTCATCCCTGGAGGTGCTTGGTAAATGGATGAATATGCTCCTTAATGAATATGATGAAATCCTTTTGCAGCGTTCGCGCAATTTAGAAGATATACAGCGTTACCATCCTCTGCAAAGCGCGATGAGCATCATTGAAATGCTGGAAAATGAAAAGGCGCACTCCTGATTAGGAGGCGCCTTCGTTCATTTATTAACCATTAAAAAACGATGTGTTTGCCTAAAACGAATTTATTACTTGCTGTACTTCTCTAGCCGTTCTTTTTTGTACTCCGACAGTGCTTCTTGTCCGACAATCACTTCACAACGATGAATATTTATGCCTTGATTGACAAACTTCGTTTCATATTCCGTCATGACAAACTCTTCATTCAATCCGTCCCGATGAAGATCCAACGAGATATTGGTCATTTGAAGCCCGAAATCTGAAAAAGCATTTAGAGAAAATTCAAACAAGGTGACAGAATCGGTCTTGAAATGAATCTGTCCGCGCTCATTCAGGATAGCGCTGTATTTCTCCAGAAATCGTGGATGTGTCAACCTACGGCGAGCGTGCCTGTTTTTGGGCCAAGGATCACTAAAATTCAAATAGATTCGCTCAATCTCCCCGGATTCGAACACATCTTCCACATTTTCAATATTCATGAGAGCAAGCTTTAAATTGGGCGGTGTCGTTACTCCGTCAGCAGCCCAGGCGTTTCTCCCCTTCTCACTTGCCCGCCGGATCAACTCATCGTACATATCGACCCCGATAAAATTCACGTCCTGGTTTCTATAGCTCATCTGGCTAATAAACTGCCCTTTGCCCATACCGAATTCCACATGAATCGGCTTGTCATTTCCAAACAGGGAAGCCCATTTTCCTTTATATTGTCCCGGTTCCAGAATAACCAAGTCACTCTGTTGCTCGAGGCTTTCCCGGATCCCTTTTCTTCCACGTAGACGCATGATATACCTCCGAAACTTATGCTTATAATTAATTATAATTAACTTATACTGATGTATTGTGACGAAGTTACCTTCAAAAGTAAAGAGTGAATAGAAAAAGGAACATTTTCTTCTGCATAAAAAACAAAAGAAAGTGTTCCTTTTTCGGTATATTTGGAATTGGGGTTCCACGGGAGTCAAACTGTGGATGTCTACCTTTCTTCAACTGCAAAGTCAAATGTCTTCTCAAAGGCAGCCCGAATCTTGCGCTGCGCTGAAGCCTTTATTTCCTGATTGAAATTAAATTCCACTCCTGTCAGGGCCAAAGCTTCATCCGGGGTAAATTCCACAGCAATACGTTCCTTAGCATATGTCTTCCTTGGTGTTGAATTCATTCTAATCACCTCACAGTAAAGTATATACAATCCATCAGATGAGTATGAATTCCACGCAAGCATTGTTAATAAACTGTTGTTTGTCATAATGAAACAATTACTTATATAAATATAGCAATTTCATGTATAACGATCAAGAGACGTTGATGCAGAAGTTTACTGAACATGACGGCATCCCCTTGTTTTTGTTACAATATATAAAGAATTTAATTCTTGCTATGAGAAACATCCCATTTCATTACAGAAGGAGTACACATGAAGACATCTGTTGAATCCGCGCCACTGATGTGGGGTGATAAACGATTCCATACATGGAACTACGAAATGCGCAGCCAGTTTCAAGATAAAGTATTCAAAGTGATGCTGGATGCCGGCTTTACTTGTCCGAACCGGGACGGTACCATCGCCGCAGGAGGCTGTACCTTCTGCAGTTCAAGAGGATCGGGAGATTTTGCAGGACGCAGACGTGATGACTTGGTGACCCAATTCAATACAATTCGGGACAAGCAGCATCAGAAATGGCCAAATGCGAAGTATATTGGTTATTTTCAAGCTTATACTAATACGTATGCTCCTGTAGAAGTACTTCGAGAATATTATGAAGTGATTTTGCAGCAGCCCGGTGTCGTCGGTCTATCGATTGCCACACGGCCGGACTGCCTTCCTGACGATGTTATTGAATATTTGGCCGAACTGAATGAGCGGACGTATTTATGGATTGAAATGGGGCTGCAAACGATCCATCATTCGACTTCAGAGCTCATCAATCGTGCTCATGATACCGAATGCTATCTACAGGCTGTGGAAAAACTCCGCAAACATAATATTCGGGTATGCACCCATATTATTTACGGTCTTCCTCAAGAAAGCCATGAAATGATGCTAGAAACCGGCCGTGCTGTATCCAGAATGGACGTTCAGGGCATTAAAATCCATCTGCTTCATCTTATGCGAAAAACCCCGATGGTGAAGCAGTATGAAGCAGGACTTTTACGTTTTCTGGAGAAGGATGAATATATTAAACTGATTGTAGATACGCTTGAATTTTTGCCGCCAGAAATGGTCGTCCACCGCTTAACAGGAGACGCTCCTCGCGACCTGTTGATCGGACCGATGTGGAGCTTGAAAAAGTGGGAAGTGCTGAACGGCATTGATGCCGAGTTAAAACGGCGTGATACATGGCAGGGTAAATTATGGAGGGAGTCCTGATGGGCTTCCTCTCCGTTTTGAGCTTTGCTCACAAGCTGGCAGCCCAGCGGCTTCAGCCCGGAGGTATCGCCATCGATGCCACAGCTGGAACCGGTGCAGACACTCTGTTTCTCGCCAAGACCGCCGGCCCTCGCGGCCGTGTTTTCGCTTTTGATATTCAGAAAGAAGCTTTGGCCCTGACCAGACAAAGATTGGAAAAGGAACCTGATGAGACACTGGCCCCAATATCTTTGCACCTGGGAAGCCATTCCCTGATGAAGAGCACCATTCCTGCCGAATATCACGGTAAAATATCTGTTATTATGTTCAACCTTGGATATTTGCCGACCGAACAATCCGATAAACAGGTTATAACTCAGACCGAAAGCACGCTGACAGCCCTAGAAGCAGCTCTGGATTTACTTCTGCCCGGCGGTGTTATAACTGTGGTTCTTTATCCTGGACATGAAGGCGGTAGCCAAGAAGCCGCTGCAGTGGAAGCATGGGCATCGGCTCTGCCCCCTCGCGCTGCACAGGCTATAATGTATCGTGGTATTCAGCGTTCAGATGCGCCATATCTCATTGCACTGGAACGAAAGAAACGGTTATGATAGAAACCTAGCAGTACGCTTTATAAGGTTCTATCCGACACCCCAAGCGTGAATCGCTATCCTTTACTATCGTTTATGAAAGGTAGATGAAACAACATGACACAACCGTATCCACTTTTATTTCAACCTGAATTTAAAGAAAGAGTATGGGGGGGACGTGCCCTTGAACAATTTGGCTTAAACATTCCAGAAGGCCATATTGGAGAAGGCTGGATGATTGCAGACCATCCGAACGGAACCACTTCTGTAGTTAACGGAGAGCTGGCTGGTCTCGGTCTGGATCAGGTCCGCGAGAAATTCGGTGCCAAATGGTTTGGCAAAAAAGGATTTTCTGAAGTGAACGGCCGCTTCCCGCTGTTGATTAAACTGCTGGACTGTAATGATGACCTGTCCGTTCAAGTGCATCCAACAGATGATTATGAAGGTTTGCCAGAAGGTGAACTGGGGAAAACAGAAATGTGGTACGTGCTGGATGCTAAGCCGGATGCCAAAATCATTTACGGGCTGAAAGAAGATGTTACCCGGGAGGTTCTTAAAAAAGCGCTGGAAGACGGCACAGTAATGGATACTCTCCAAACAGTGCCCGTTAAGGCTGGTGACTCATTCTACATACCGGCTGGAACGGTTCATGCCCTCTGTGCTGGTGTTGTCGTAGCTGAAATCCAGCAAAATTCCGACACAACTTACCGGATATACGATTACAACCGTCCAGGGCTTGACGGCAAACCTCGTGAGCTCCACATTGAGGACTCCTTGAATGTAACAGCTTATGAAGGATCAGGTGCAACAACAATGAGCACGGACCATGCGGTGCCTGGACAATGGCTGGAACTGGCCAGATCGCCATATTTTATCGTAGAAAAAGGGATTGTTGAAGGACCATGGAGTTTGAAAACAACCGATGACAGCTTTACCATTCTGGTTATATGTGACGGAGAGGGAACCATAAAATGGGATGAAGGGTCTCAGACTTTTTCTTCCGGTCAATGCTTCCTGCTGCCTGCAAGCCTTGGGTCTTACACATTAGAAGGCAATTCAACCGTCCTTCGTTCTTACTTGCCTTAAAGGGACTTGTTCTGAAGTATATCTGAAAAATCAATCGTTTTGTGGAGGTGCCGGAAAGCGATGAAATCAGAGACATTTACGATGTTGAATACTGAAGCAATGGACATTTTTGTGTATCAATGGCTACCTGAAGAGAATACGAATATCAAGGCAGTCCTTCAGATCGCTCATGGTATGTGTGAAACGGGGGCAAGGTATGAGGAACTGGCTGCCTTGCTTACGAAACATGGTTACGCCGTTTACGCCAATGATCACCGTGGACATGGCAGAACAGCCAATAGTCTGGAAGCACTCGGAGATACAGGAGAAAACGGATTTGACGGAATGATACAGGATATCATCCTTCTATCCAGCGTAATTAAGGATAAACACCCTCAACTGCCGCATTTTTTACTTAGCCATAGTATGGGGTCTTTTCTAACACAAAAGATCATGTGCACACATAGCGAGCATTTTGACGGATTTCTCCTTTCCGGCTCCAACGGCCCGCGAGGGTTTCTCGGCCTAGGTGAAGCTCTCGCTGCGGCCCAGGCCAAAATAAAAGGACCTGTTCACCGAAGCGCACTTATGAATGCAATCGTATTTGGACCTTTTAATAAAGGCTTTGGCCCTGTCCGGACTCCCTTCGACTGGTTGTCGAGAGATCCGGAAGAAGTTGACCGTTACATAAACGATCCCTACTGCGGAAAGGTATGTTCTGCGCGATTCTTCCGGGAATTTTTCCGTTTACTGAAGCAAATCCACAGACCTGACATGCTGAATAATCTGGTGAAAGACAAACCGATATATATTTTTTCCGGCGATGAAGACCCGGTAGGGATGCATGGAAAAGGTGTACGTAATCTCATCAACCTGTACCAGAAGCTCGGAGTGCAGCAATTGGAATACCGTCTGTATCCTGGCGGTCGCCATGAAATGCTTCACGAGATCAACCGAGACGAGGTCGCTTCTCATATACTGGATTGGCTTGAGCGGCATGTATCTGGAGCAGATAAAGAATCTCCTGCAGGGTCTGTTCTGTAATTAACAAAACTTAAGCAGATTTTTTCCGTAAATAGGCGACTCGCGATTCATTTGAATGGCGGTCGCTTATTTTTATAACTCTCGGCTTTATTTTATAGCTATATGTCATCATTTCTCCGGCATTTATCCCTTTACAAGAACAGGTTATCATGGTAACATGACGTTTGGTTCAAATATTCAAATTTTCAGATATATGAATATCATAAATCAAGGAGATAACATCCCATGGATAAAAATATTCAACATTTTAAAGCCGAATTCTTCAAAGCGCTCGCTCATCCCATGAGAATTCGCATCCTGGAAATATTGAGCCAGGGGGAGCGTAATGTTAATGAACTTCAGTCGATGCTTGGGTCAGAGGGCTCAGCCGTATCCCAACAGCTTGCAGTGCTTCGCGCCAAGAACCTAGTTAACAGCGTAAAGGAAGGCACAACAGTGATCTATTCCCTTCGTGATCCGCTCATCAGCGATCTGCTCGGGGTTGCCCGGCAAATATTTAACAACCATTTGGTAGAGTCGATTTCTCTTTTGGAGGATATTAACAAGCAAACGTAGGAATGAAAGGCTGTTTAACCAAAGGCGCATCCACATAACAAACGAAGTTCATTGTCATTCCCCGCCGGACAGCGGGGCTTATTAAAGTTACAGGAAGAATGTAATGTAAAAATTAAGAGGAGAAGAGTAAAGCAAATGAAATGGATGAAACGTTTTAATGGTTACTCGGCTAATGATTTTCGCAAGGATTTGATTTCTGGTTTTATCGTAGGGATCGTTGCCATTCCATTGGGGATGGCTTTTGCGATAGCTTCCGGAGTCAAGCCGGAGTATGGGCTGTACACTACGATCATTGCTGGTATATTGATTTCCTTGTTTGGGGGCTCCAAGTTTCAAATCGGCGGCCCAACGGGTGCTTTTATTCCTATTTTGCTTGGAATCGTCATTCAGTACGGTTATGAGAACCTGCTGATTGCCGGCTTTCTGGCAGGAATATTCCTCGTGCTTATGGGACTTCTGCGTCTGGGTTCCTTGATCAGATTCATTCCGAAATCGGTCACCATTGGATTTACGACCGGTATCGCTGTTATTATTTTCAGTGGACAAATCGCTAATTTTCTCGGACTGGAAGGCGTGCAGCGTCACGAATACTTCTTTTACAATATGAAAGAAATCGTTCTGCGTATTTCCTCGTTGAATCTGTACAGTGTGCTAACCGCAATTATCTGTCTGGCTGCACTCATTTTTACACCTAAATTTTTCCCTAAAGTTCCCGCTTCTCTCGTCGGCATCATCGTTTCCACCTTGATCGCCGTCTGGCTGTTCCCTGGAAAGGTAACGACCATCGGCACCGCTTACGGAAACATTCCCAGCGGACTCCCAGAGTTCGTTCCGTTGGAACTAAGCTGGGATCGCATCGTGATGATGCTGCAGCCGGCTCTAATTATCGCAATGCTTGGGAGCATCGAATCCCTGCTCTCAGCTGTAGTAGCCGATGAAATGACAAGCAGCCGGCATAACAGCAATCGTGAGCTTATCGGACAGGGCGTAGCCAACATCGCCGCTCCGCTGTTTGGGGGAATTCCCGCTACAGGCGCTATTGCTCGTACAGCGACGAACATAAAAAGCGGTGCAGTATCTCCACTATCCGGAGTCATCCATGGTGTGGTAGTCTTGCTCATCGTCGTTCTGTTCGCCCCTTATGCATCGAATATTCCTCTAGCCAGCATGGCGCCCATTCTTATGGTTGTAGCCTGGAACATGAGTGAATATAAAACATTTACACATATGCTTAAAACCCGCACCGGGGACTCGCTTATTCTGCTTGTCACTTTCCTGCTAACGGTATTCACAACATTAACGATTGCCGTTCAGGTCGGATTGGCTTTGGCTGTTATCTTATTTATCAAACGAATGAGCGGTATGTTAGCAGTTAATAAAGTATTGCCGGATCACACCTCCGATAAAGAAAAAATGCAGCCGCATATGGTAACCGAAAAGCGTGATTGTCCGCAACTTGGCATTTATACGGTCGAGGGCACTTTATTCTTCGGTGCCTCCCATATTTTTGAAAGCTTTGGACGCAAACTTTTGGAGGACTCCAATCTTCAGGTCGTTTTGCTCCGAATGGGAAAAGTTCCATTCATGGATGCGACTGGAGAATCGAATTTTTCCAGGCTGATCCAGCAACTTATGGATCGCGGTGTCGTTGTTGTTGTCTCCGGGATCAAATCACAGCCTAAGAAACTGCTGATGAAAACCGGATGCTACTCCATGATTGGTAAAGATCGTTTCTTTGAGCATACAGGCGAAGCTATAAACTTCGCTCTTGAAAATATTCAATATAACAAATGCCTTGGATGTAAACAGTTTGCATTTCATGAATGCGCAGAGTTAAGCAAAACAGGAAAATTGAATCGTAAACATATTTCATAGTTAATATTGTTAAAAAAACCTCCCCAGGGGGAAGTGGCAGTTTGTGCCGCCGCCATATACCCAAAGGGAGGTTTCTTTTATATTCTTTTCAATAGCACCTCATCTATATTAAGGAAGTGTGTTCAAAAATGGTCTGACCGTATTGGCAAGACTATAGTTTGTCGTTCCATCCCAGTTAATGGACCATGTCATGGCTCCCCGAATATCAGGGTATTTAGCAACCGGTTTATAGCTTCCACAGCTGTTTCCGGTAGCCAAACAGTTTAGCGCATTATTGACGACGGTTGGGGAAACATATCCGCCCCCTGCTGCTGAAGGTGTAGCCGGTACACCTAGTCCCAATTGAGATGGGGATATCCACTGCAACGTTAAATCAGAAAGAGCCGTCAGGAAATCAACACTGCCCTGTGTGTAACATTTTCCGTCAAGACCGAGCATACATCCGGAATTATAATACTGTACGTTGACTACAGTTGTAATATCTCTCAAATTGTTGTAAAGCTGAATATAGGATGTATTCGGACTCTGCATGTCTATCGTTTGCGGAGCCATCGTCAGAACAAAGTCATTGCCGACTTTTTGCTTCAGCTGACGGATTGCATTGGTTAAATTATTGACATGCAAACCATGCTCCAGGTCAATGTCCACCCCATCCAGGCCAAACTCAGTGATGATTCCATACATACTGTTCACAAAATTTGTTACATTCGGTGAAGGGTTATTGAGATCAATATTACCCAATTCGCCTCCAATGGATATGATAACCTTCTTGCCCTGAGCACGTTTAGCCTGAATGTCTGATTTCAGCTCAGTATCTGTATACCCGCCCAAAGCTGCGGAAAGAGCAGGATCTACCGTAAAAGTGACAGCTCCGGGATTCGCCGGGTCCATCTCAGCAAACGCCAATACAATGATATCGTACTGAGCCGGTATATCTCTTACTTTTAAATTGGTTGCGCCGTTCACAAAGTTCTGCCAGTATCCTGTCAGTATATGTTTCGGCAGCTGGCCACCACCGCCCCCGCCGCTGCCATCCGGTGTTCTTGCATTTACGGTCGCGCTGGCCGGAGAAAGATTTCCAGCAGCGTCCTTGGCAATGACTTTAAACGTATATGTGGTGTTAGCTGAAAGTCCGGTCATTGTCGCTGTCGTACCGGTAACAGATACAGCCACTGCGTTGCCTTGGTATACATCGTATCCTGTCACACCTACATTATCCGTCGATGCCTGCCAGGATAGAGTTACACTCGATGAGGTGACACCGCTTACTGTCACGTTCGCTGGAGCTGTAGGAGCTATAGCATCTCCGCCTCCATCTCCTCCGCCTTGAACAAGCTGCCACATCGCAGGTACATTAGGCGGTTCCCATCCGTTTAAAGAAGTGTGAGATTGAATAGCTTTATACGTTTTTCCACCATACGTGACCGTGTCGTTTACGGTATAAGATACATTAGGTGCCCACGGGCCCCGATCTGCTGCAGAAGCCTCAAGCGGTAAAAAGCTCATGATCATCGCCGCGACGACCAACAACGGCAAAACCATTTTCGATTTGCCTAGCAATCTAAATAAACCCTTTTTCATTATAAATCCCTCCTCTAAAAAAATAGTAAATCAGACTTCTGCCTGCCCACGTAAAACGACACCACCTCCTTTCAAAACACTCTTTCACCTATGATACCACAAATATTGGTAGCGCTTTCTTGCATTGTGTTAAACATTTTGGTAGATTTAAATTTTGATAAACAACTATATCACACTACAAGAATAAACTACATTAATTGTAAATAATTCTCAATAGAACTGAAGAATCAATTTTTCTATGACCATATGTTCTGCTAGATAAACGTTGATAGATTTAAATTAAAAAAAGCAATCGCTCTGCATGACTCTTTTAACAGATGAATGCTTTTTACCTTTCTATATGTACATCTAACAAAAAATAGGGCAGTCCCGAAAGGCCCATTGACCCGGGGCGGCTCCTTTGTCTGTTCTAATGACGCTATCGGAACGAAGCAGTCCTCCAATCGCTCTTGCCCCCGAATATCCTGAATTCATTTTACAAGGAAGATATATCGGGGACAAAGGCGACCGCTACCGCTTTTTCAGAATTGCTTCAAGAAGGCAGCAATAGACCAAAAAGCAGAAATGGCGGCTGCAGAGATAACCTCCTTGGCACCGCCATTTCTTTATTTTTGCATAATTTACTCATCAAGTGAGTGTCTCGTCTAGTGAGTAGAGCTACTCTTGGGACAGCCTCTTTCGGCCGACCACAACGTTTCTCCAAAATAATTCCGCCTTCTCCGTTGAAGCCTAGCGTAATTTAGCTCAATCTATAAAATCTACTCTTCCGGCGTCCGATCGATAACTAGCTGAGTGACCTCGGTAAAATCACCCTTTTCGATCTCCTCTTCCGTTGCGTCTTCCTGCAACATTTCGTCATGATCTTCCATCCCATCTGCAACCGTCGGTTCATCATTATGCTTGGGATCTTGCCTCTCTATCATGTTTATCACCCCTTCACCCGTTAGGTTGCCGGATGAAGCTGATTTTTAAACAACCTTTGTAAAATAAAGCGGCCGTCCATCCTCTGATTGCTGATACAGCACAACCAGCATCGTTCGGGAAGAAGTATCTTCCCTCTCTCCACTAGCTGAAATCCCGGAGCCACCGTGGTGTATAACTTCTTCCAGATCGAAAGGAAGCACTTCAATCATGGCATGTTTTTGCAGCTCACGCTCACCGACTTCAAGCTTGTTCAAACCGCCTGAGAATTGTTCCTGCTCATTCAAAACTTGCTTCAATTGAGCAGTCCATTCATTTTTATCCTGAACGAAATCCCACCAGATTTTTCGAGGTTTATATTTATGTCCCAGGAAATAATCAAACTTCATTAACCCTGTAATGATTTCCATACGCGGCGTTTGCCGATATTTGAGAAATGCTGTCAAACGTGTGAACAGATCCTCCAGCTGATGTCCAATTTTCTGCCAGCCCTGAGCTTCCCAGTAATCCCCGAACTCCTGAAAGAAGTCGAAAGGAGACGGGAATTCATGCGTCATTAAATATTTCAGTGTATGATCCATACGATGTGCATTCCAGTATTTCTCAAGCACATCCTCCAACCGCTTCAACCTGACAATATCCGAAAACGACAATACATCATTGCCCAATATTTCATAAGGCGCATAATCCATATACGTGTAATTGTATTTAGGCGCATCGATTCGCATTCCGGTACCGCGCAGCATTTTCAAAAATCCGAGCTGGAGCTCCTCCGGTTCGAGTGCGAATACATCGTTAAACGTCTTCCGGAATGTGTCGTAATCTTCGAGCGGCAGGCCTGCAATCAAATCCAAATGCTGATCGATCTTTCCGCTTTCCTTAATCATGCGGACCGTACGAGACAGCTTGGAAAAATTTTGGCGACGCTTGACAAGCACATTCGTCGGGTCATTCGTCGATTGAACACCAATCTCAAAACGGAAGATGCCTGGCGGGGCGTTTTCAGCCAAAAATTCAAGGACCTCAGGCCGCATAATGTCTGCCGTAATTTCAAATTGAAAAACACACCCTCGATGATTTTCAATCAAAAACTGAAACATTTCAAGTGCATAATCACGTTTGATATTAAACGTGCGATCCACGAATTTAATCAGCTTGGCACCGTGATCAATTAGATATAACAGATCGGACTTCGTCCGTTCGATATCGAAATAACGAACGCCTACCTCAATACTCGAGAGACAAAACTGGCAGCTGAACGGACAGCCCCGGCTTGTCTCGAAATAGACGACACGTTTACTCAGATGCGGTATATCCTCGGCAAAACGATGCGGTGAGGGCAGTTCGTTCAAATCACATTTTGGACGCGGCGGATTAATAATGACCTCACCGTTTTTACGATACGCGGCTCCGTACACAAAATGATATTTATGCTCGCCCTCAATCTCCTTCAGGAGATGATGCAGCGTCTCCTCACCTTCGCCCATAATGATAAAATCAACGTTGTTTAGCCGATGCATCCAATACTCTGTATCGTAGGAAACCTCCGGTCCTCCCAAAATGATCGTTACCTCTGGCATCACTTTTTTAATAATGTCAATCACTTTAATCGTCTCTTCAATGTTCCAAATATAACAGGAAAAGCCGATAACATCAGGTTTTCGTTGAAACAGATCGGAAACGATATTCATCACTGGATCTTTGATGGTGTACTCTGTGAGCTCAATGTCAAAATCCTTCTCGCTGTAAGCCTTAAGGCAGCGAATGGCAAGTGACGTGTGAATGTATTTTGCATTTAACGTAGACAAGATGACTTTCATGGTTTACGACCTCGCTTGGTTTTTATTCCATACGTGTATTTCATCATATCGATAACGCTTATTTATCGTTATTGCATCGATTCGATTTATTCATACTCATCATAATCATATTCTGTATACGAATCTCCGGACTGATTTAGAAAAAAATCGAGAAACGGCTTGCCGTATTTGCGGAACTTCACTTCGCCAACTCCCTTGATGCCCAGCATTTCTTCCTCGCTTTTCGGACAAACCACACTCATCTCACGCAAGGTCGCATCGTTAAAAATAATATAGGACGGCACATGCTCACGGCTGGCCAGCTCGCGGCGGATAAGTCGCAGCTGTTCGAACACGGTCTCATTGACAGCTGACGGTGAATAGTCGCGACTGGTGTTCCGTCGCTGTCCCGCCGCGGCCTTCGCAGGACGCGGAACCCGCTGCATCACTTCTCGCTGGCCTTTAAGCACCTCTGCTGCACCGCTCTGAAGTTTCACAACCGGATACTGCCCTTCGGTAAGCGCAAGAAATCCTTCGGAAATAAGGACATGAATCATTTCTGATATTTCCTTCTCCGTTCGATTGGACATGACACCGTAAGTAGGCAGGCGGTCAAAACGGTATTCCAGCACCTTTTTGGCACGTGAGCCTTTAAGGACGGACGCTACCATAGAAACACCAAATCGTTCACGCATCCGGTGAATACAAGAGAAAATCTTCTGGGCGTCCACCGTAATATCGATCAGTTCCCGATCATCCGTACAGGAGCTACAGGTCCCGCATGGTTTATCCTCATGGTCTTCGCCAAAATAATCCAGCATGGCGCTGCGCAGACAGCGTGTTGTATAACAATAGTCGATCATCTGCTGCAGCTTCCGGTATTCGTTGTGTTTTCGTTCAGAGTCCTGGGGGTTCTGTTCAATCAAAAACTTCTGGGTCATGATATCCTGCGCACTAAACAGCAGTATGCACTGGCTCGGCTCGCCGTCACGCCCTGCACGACCGGCTTCCTGAACGTAAGACTCCATATTTTTGGGCATATTATAATGAATGACATAGCGAACATTGGATTTATCAATCCCCATGCCAAACGCATTGGTCGCCACGATCACACGGATATCATCATACAAAAAAGCCTCTTGGCTGGAAGCGCGCTCCGCATCGTTCATCCCTGCATGATAACGTCCTGCGGCCAATCCTTGCTGCTGCAAACGCTGGCACAGGTCATCGACTTCCTTGCGGGTTGCGGCATAGATAATACCGGATTGATGTGTATGTGATGCTGCATAATCCAGCACATACTCTCGCTTGTTCTCGCCGCGGAGCACAGACATCTCCAAATTATCACGGCCAAGCCCGGTAACAAACACCTGCGGCTCATTCAAGCTGAGAAGTCGCTGCATATCTTCCATAACTTCCGGTGTCGCTGTAGCCGTAAAAGCAGCCAAAATCGGACGAACGGGCAGCTCCCTTACAAAGGGGGCAATCGACAAATAGCTTGTCCGGAAATCATGTCCCCATTGGGAGACGCAGTGGGCTTCATCAACGGCAACACAGGAAATTTGAAGCTGTGCCATCTCATCCCTGAACCAATCCAGCTCCAGTCGCTCCGGAGCTACATATAGCAGCTTCAGCTCTCCCCGCTTCGCCTGCCGAATCCGCTCATTCACTTCCTTGCCGCTCAACGTACTGTTGATATAAGCAGCTGAAATGCCTGCTGTTGTAAGGGCATCCACCTGATCCTTCATTAACGAAATCAGAGGCGATACGACCAGGGTCATTCCCGGTAACATCAATGCCGGAATCTGATAGCAGATTGATTTACCTCCACCAGTCGGCATAATCCCAAGCGTATCCTGTCCCTCAAGAAGGCTCGCTACGATTTTTTTCTGTCCTTCCCGAAAGTCAGGATAACCGTAATACTTCTGCAAATACTGTCTGGCAGTATTCAAATTCATCAATTCCGAATGACTCCGTTCCCTATTTAACATTTTAAAACTCCTAACTCTAACCTTTTGGTTCTTGCGACAGGACAGTCTCTACCTTTAAGTTTACCGGGGTTTGGTTGTATCGGCAACCAATAACCATTCTATAATGCGATCCATGGAATTGCCTTGCACTAACATGGTATAGTTGACTGGAAATCTACTTCAGGATGGAGAATAACCATGACTAACAAAAAACGTCCCTCCACGGGACCAAGATCATTGAAACCAGAAAGAACACATACAGGAGCCTCTGCTGAAAAAAGAAGCGAGTACCGCGCCAACAAGCCGTACGATTCATCAAAACTCAATCGTAAGCATCATGAGCGTAAGCGTAAAGCGGGCCATGCAGCAAACATCTCCAAACCGGGTTCCGAGAAAACCTATCCTGTTAAAGAGCCTGCGGAACTACTCGCCTTTTTGCTAAACAATATATCAAATATGAGCCGAAATTCGATCAAATCCCTTCTTGCCCGCGGACAAGTTCTAGTAGACGGTCATACTGTCACGGCGTATAATCATGCCTTAAAACCTGGACAAACCATCACACTAAGCAAGCATAAAGCCGCCGATAGACCCGAGCTAATCGGACTGAGTATATTGCATGAAGATGACGATGTGATTGTGATCGAAAAGGATGCCGGTCTTCTTTCCATTGCCTCCCCCAAAGAAAACGAAATGACAGCTTATCGCCAGCTGACAGCTCATGTGCGCAGCGACAATCCAAATGCGCGAATCTTTATCGTTCACCGACTAGACCGCGATACGTCCGGTGTGATGATGTTCGCCAAAAGTGAGAGCATTCAGCAAACCTTGCAAAATAACTGGCGGAACACTGTCAAAGAGCGTACTTATATAGCCCTGGTTGAAGGTGCGGTGAGAAAAGCCGAGGGAACCATTACGTCATGGCTGAAAGAGAGCAGCACTCTGAAAATGTACTCCAGCCCTTATCCGAATGACGGACAGCATGCAGTAACCCACTACAAGACGATGGAGACCAATCGGGATTTTTCACTGCTGGAGGTCAACCTGGAAACCGGACGAAAAAATCAAATCCGTGTACATATGGAAGACATCGGACATCCCATCGTAGGCGACAAAAAATACGGTTCAAAATCCAAAATCCTCGGCAGACTCGGTCTTCATGCCAAAGCATTGGCCTTTATCCACCCGACAAGCGGAGAACTTATGCGCTTTGAGAGCAGCATCCCCCATTCGTTCATGAGAACGTTTCGGAAAAGTCGCTCATAAGCAACAATCATAATCTCTTTCTATATTTTGCAGCATGAAAGCAAGAAGGGAATATGTTCGGTACCGTGCAAGGGCAGTTATGTTATGGACCTTAAGGGATTGGGTAAAAACATAGTTAAACATGACCTTATTTAGCATTTTCGCTCCTCAAGAGTAAGAACGCATTATTCTGGAAAATTTAAGGGCATATCTTGGCTTATCCAATACTTGATTATAAGGGGAAATGAGCGATGAAACCTGATCCGATACAACATATCACCTTGCACGGATTCAACAACCTCACCAAAACACTCAGTTTTAATATGTATGATATATGCTATACCAGGACCAAGGAAGAACGCGAAGCTTACATTGAATATATCGATGAACAATATAATGCGGACCGGCTCACTGGAATTTTGAAAAATGTATCCGATATTATTGGAGCTCATGTACTCAATATCGCTCAACAGGACTATGTACCGCAAGGAGCCAGTGTAACGGTGCTCGTATCCGAGGGTCCTGTTATCGAGGTCCCCGACGCATCCCTTGATGAGTCACCGGGGCCGTTGCCTGATAATATCGTTCTTCAATTGGACAAGAGCCACATTACCGTTCACACCTATCCCGAATATCATCCGAATGAAGGCATCAGCACCTTCCGGGCTGATATTGATGTATCCACCTGCGGGGAAATATCACCGCTCAAGGCATTGAATTATCTTATCCATTCGTTTGATACAGATATTATGACGATCGACTATCGAACACGAGGATTTACGCGAGACATCAGCGGACAGAAACTGTTTATCGATCATGAAATCAGCTCCATCCAGAACTATATCCCGGACGAGATTCAAGCACGGTATGACATGATCGATGTCAATGTCTATCAGGAACATATTTTTCACACCAAATGCAAGCTAAAACAGTTCGACCTGGACAACTATTTGTTCGGCTACACGAAAGACAAGCTCACTGCGGAAGAGCGGGAAGAAATTACAGCTCGACTAAAGCTTGAGATGGATGAAATTTATTATGGCAAAAATATGGATCGGAACTGACAAAAGACTGCATCATTATCGGTTAGTTGCCAGCAGCCGTCTGCAAGGTTTTCAAATATACAGATAGGCTGGGCTCACACGAGCCCAGCCTTCTTTTTGCCTATGTTTTTTCGGCTGCTTCCTTGTCAGTTAGAGCATTTACCCTCGCTTTGTAATGTGGAGACACTACATACGGTTTGCCGGCTTGACCGACCAATTCCGTCCCATTTGTAAGCCCCACATTCCGCTCTGAAAGCAGCTGAACCAATCTCTGCCTCCACTGCAGCAGGAGAGGACGAGCATCCTCTCGCCCTGCCAAGTCCCGGCATTCGCCTGGATCGCCGCTCAGATCAAACAGCTGCTCGCTGTGAAGGCGTGGAAACCATATATATTTAAATTGGCCATCCGTCAGGTAATGCATCTCCTGTTCATCCGAATAACAAGCACAATGCTCACCGTGAACGAAAGTGCGCCACTCCTCTGCCGCAGCGTTCTCTCCTTGCATCAGCCTCTTCATGCTTTGACCGTTGACGGTTTCCGGTATGGCAAGACCGGAAAATTCCAGTATTGTAGGCATCACGTCCTGAATCGTAACCGGCTTCCCAACTCTAGATTTCACCTTGCCAAATGACTGCGGCGGCTTAATAATCATTGGAATATGCGCCGAGCCTTCATAACCGTATGTTTTACGCCAGAGATGGTGGTCGCCTAGCATATCTCCATGATCCGATAGAAACACAATCATCGTGTTTCCATACAATCCTTCACGTTGCAGATACTGGATTAATCGCCCGATCTGATGATCGATATGGTGGATTAATCCATAATAACCTGCGCGAGCGCGATGAATTTCCTCCGGCTTGCGAACACCTCGCCAGGCAACGGGGCTTGCCGCATCATACGACTTATCATGAATATGAGCCCAATCCCCCACAAAAGGCCCCGGCAATGACTTGTTCTCATACAGATCAAAATAAAACGATGGTGCGTCATAAGGTGAATGCGGTCGTGCAAATGAAGTTTTCAGAAAAAACGGCTTCCGTGGATCTCTCCGCTTAAGGAATGCAATCGACTCATTTACGGTCCAATTGGTCGGATGCAAATATTCGGGAGCATGATACGGCCTTGCCATCCACGAGTTCCAGTGAATACCATGCTCGACATAATCATAAGGACCCGTCTTATTCTGTTCGAACCAAAGCCGATAATCGGAGACAAAGTTAGGATCTTCAACGCGACCGGATTCATCAAGTACCGTATGATGAAAACCGTTTAAAGAACGCTGCGGGTAAAAATGCATTTTGCCGACTCCTTGCGTATGGTATCCGGCGTCTGCCAATACACCGGGAAGTGTGCTGACAAACCCGGTCTCCATCGGGCCTTGACCGGCACCCATGCCCAATATTCCCGTATGCCAAGGGTCCATGCCCGTTAACAGACTCGCTCTAGCAGGGACACAGGATGGCGACGGTGAATATGCGTGCTCAAATACGGTGCCATCTGCGGCCAGCGCGTCCAAATTAACGGTTTCGATCACTTCATTACCGTAACAACCCAGCGTATCCCATCGCTGCTGATCGGTCATGATCATCAATATATTTGGCCGTTGTGCGGCAGGCATTTATGTATGTCTCCCCTTTCATGAAAGACCGTGCCGATCCGAATCCAAGGCTTCCCTTATGTTCAGGCATGATGAAGACGAGGCATCGGCATCGGTTCCTTTCCCATCTCAGCCCATAAAAATCGGTGCAGGAGCTGGGTCTTCAGGTTGCTATATCGCGGATCATCCCACAGATTATGAAGCTCGCTCGGATCTTCCTGCAAGTCGAATAGTTCCCCGTAAGGACGTTCATAATACACAGTCAGCTTGTATCTTTCATCGACATACGTCTTGACATGCATGAAAGTCGGTTCATTTCGATTCTCGCAGATGATATGGTTTCTTGCGGCAGATTGTTCCCCTTGCCATACCCGGCTCTGATCCACCCCCGTCATCGTACGCGGAGCCTTGACGCCAGCGAAAGAGAGAAATGTCGGTGCCAGATCAACAAGAGACTGCAGCGCCGATTCTGTCTGCACGGCAGGAACCTTGCCCGGATACCGGACGATATACGGTAGTCTCAACAAATCTTCGTAATGGAATGCCCCCTTGTATTGTAAGCCATGCTGTCCGAAAAAATGGCCGTGATCTGTCGTATAAACTACGATCGTATTTTCGGACAGTCCGAGTTCATCCAGCTTATCCAGAATCCGCCCCACATACTTGTCCATGAAGCTAATCATGCCGTAATAAACAGCCATGTTCTTCTGTTGTTTGTCTCTGGGAATAACATGGGTATATAGTCCATGTACTCCTTTGCCGGTTTCTTGATATGCAGAGAAATCCGGATGATGAAGCTGTGTCATGCCGAAATGAGGAGGATTGGCGTCATGCTCACCAGGCATCATCTCTGGAAGCGTAAGCTTCTTTGGATCATACATCGTATCCCAAGGTTCCGGTACAAGATACGGTGGATGCGGATCAGGGAAGCTGGCCCATAGGAAGAAAGGCTCTTCGTTTGCGGCATACCCTTCCATCAGGTCATTCGTCCGTTCCGCGATCCACGCGTTATAGTGGTATTCCTCCGGAAGCGACCACCGATGTTCCGTAGAATACGGAAGACTACCGGTTGGCTCAGCGTAATGTGCTTTCCAATCGAATCCCCGCTCTTCCATCCAGATAGCGTAATGCTGGCCGACTAGATGCTCATGCGCGTGATTGCGCAACATTTCCGCTTGCTCAAAACCATAGAAAGGTCCTGTGTAGTCCCGCCAAAAGTCGAGATCTTGCAACTTCGGCACAGCTTCGACGGAAGGATACGCTTCGGTTGAGACGAGCGGTTGAAAATGCGCTTTGCCGATCAGCGAAGTTCGGTAGCCTGCCTCCTGAAGAGCATCTCCAACAGTGGGAACGTTCTCGGACAACCTGGTCCCGAGCGCCCAAGCGCCATGCTGGCTCGGGTACATGCCCGTAATGATCGACGACCGGCTTGGTGTGCAGGTCGGATTCGGGCAATAAGCACGCGAAAACACGGTCCCTTCTCTTGCGAGACGGTCAAGATTCGGCGTCGAAATCTCATCGTTAAACGCACCGATCGTATTCCAATGCTGCTGGTCGCTTGTAATCAACAGAATGTTTGGTTTTTGAGCCATTTTTCCGATTTATCCTCCTCATACTCATCAATTAAGTATGCCCCGACAGCGGATAACCGATATCGGGGACGTCTAGAATGCCTAACTCCCTGATTGATAACGTTCATAATTGGATTGAAGAATGTTCATCATTTCGCCAAGGCCCATATCATCAAGCTTCTTGAGGTAAGCGTCCCACTCCTTGTCTACCGTCCCATTCATGATCCAGTTTGGCTGCATCTGCAGCACGTAGCTCATGATATCCGCTTTTAGTATCGCCATTCGTTCCATGTCTTCCGCGGTGAAGAGCATGTTTGGATACGCCGTGTTTTCCATGAACGGTTCATATACTTTCATGTACTCCATCCGCTCCAATTTTGCTTCATTACTCTCTATCCTGTTCGCCGTATCCATCAAAATCGCAGTCGCCGTCGTATTGCCCGGCGCTTCACTATGCCTGAACTCATCAAAATTCATGCCATCCGGTGTCGGCAGGAAAGAGTAAGTACCGTCCGCGTTTTCCTTCATGGTTGTACCGATCGGGCCATAAGCCCATTGCAGCGCATTTTTCTCTTTATACAATTCATCCACCCAGCGAAGCGACAGTTCTGGATGGGGGTTCGCCGACGTAATAGCGAATCCTGCTCGAGTAAAGTAATGTGGATTATACTCATTCCATAACTGATCACCTTTCGGTCCTTTCAGCGGCGGCAGCGGCACATATTCATCCATATATTCAACCCCGGCAACGTTAACCGCACGAAATCCGCTAAAGACACCATACAGCGGCGCACCTTCGTTCTTGCCTTTGGCGAAATAGACGTTTCGGTCATGCGTGAACACTTCCTTGTCGATCAACCCTTGTGTAAACAGCCTTCCCAAGTAGGCAGTTGCCTCTTTATATTCCGGTTGAGAAGGATTAAAGATCACCTTTCCATCATTAACCGAAATATGAGAAGGCGTATCCAATAGGCCGAATGCGCCATGTAAGGAAGAGATGCCATTCAACATGTTGTCATATAGAAAGCTAAATGGAATTTCGTCCGCTTTGCCGTTTCCGTTCGGGTCCTGATCTTTGAACGCCTTGAGCGTAGCCTCGAATTCATCCGTCGTCGTCGGCAGCGGCAACCCGAGTTTGTCAAGCCAGACCTTGTTGATAAACATAACTTCGCCAAGCGCTTGCTCCGGTCCTTCTTGGATTTGCGGGATAGAGTAGATGTGGCCGTCCGGCGCCGTTATCATCTTCTTAATCTCTGGGTTCTCTTCTAACAACTTGTGAATATGTGGGGCATAGGTCGGAATCAGATCTTCGAGCGCGATCAACATGCCCTGTGGTCCGTATTTCATCAGATCATCGTCTGTCAGACTCTCCGCGCCGAAAAAGACATCGGGCAGCTCGCCACCGGCGAACATCAAGTTTTTCTTCTCTTCATATCCTTCGACAGTTGCATCCCATTCGATATGGACATTTGTTGCCGCTTCGAAATCTTGAACAACTTTCATCTCTTCATGCGATTTCTTCTGTTGAGCCGCTCTCGTTGTCATAAATTTTAGCGTTACCTTATCCTCTACAATCGGAAGCCCAGTCAAATTGACCTCTGCTGCATCCTCTGGTTGATCGCCGTCTTTGTCTTTCCCTTCTTGTTCCGAAGAACAGGCTGACAGCAAAAGTGAAAATGCAAGTGTCAGTGAAAGTCCGAGTGCAATCCATCCTTTTGATTTCATAGCATAAAGCTCCCCTTTAAAATATATGTTTTCTCTCGTGCCCGGCCGTATCTACCCTTTGATGGAGCCAATCATGACACCCTTCACAAAGTAGCGTTGCAAGAACGGGTATATCATTAATACCGGCAGCGAGGCGACAATAATGATCCCGTATTTCATCACATCGACGATCCGAAGCATTTCGGAATCGTCCTGCCCAACTGTCAGCATATTCTCCTGCGTTTCGTTCACGATCAAAATTTCCCTTAACACAATTTGTAGCGGCTGAAGCGCTTCGTCCTGTAAATAAATAAGAGCCTGAAAATATGAATTCCAATGTCCGACCGCACTGAACAAAACCATCACTGCAATGATCGGCATCGACAGAGGCAGCGCGATTTTCCAAAAGAAAACGACATCCGAACAGCCATCTATTTCAGATGCTTCGTAAAGTTCGTCCGGAATGGTCGTCTGAAAGAACGTCCGTGTAATGATGACATTCCATGCGCCGACCGCTGTCGGAATCACCTGTGACCAGATCGAGTTGTACATACCCAACTCCTTGATCAACAGGTAAGACGGGATGAGACCTCCGCTGAAGAACATCGTGAATACGATTAAAAACATGAATACGTTACGACCAACAAGGTTTCGCGAAAGCGCGTACCCCGCCGTGATCGTCAAGACAACGTTGATAGATGTACCAAGCGCCGTGTAGATCAGTGAATTGCGATATCCCCTCCAGATCCGTTCGTCTTGAAAAATTCGCTCATATCCTTCAAACGTCAGCCCTTTAGGCAGCAGCCAGACATGTCCGGCATTAACGCTGTTCGGATCGCTGATAGAAGAGATAACGATGACGTACAAAGGATACAGGACAACCAACATGAGCACTGTAAGAAACGTGTAATTCAATGCATCGAACCATCGGTCCGCCGCGCTTGATTTCACCTGCAATATCTATGTCAACTCCTCTACCATAAACTTGCTTGCTTTGTCGATTTCGCCAATTGATTGAACCCGATAAGCAGCAGGAAATTGATGACGGAATTGAACAAGCCAACCGCTGCCGAATAACTGTACTGGGCGCTTAACAGACCGGTTTTATAAACGTAAGTTTGAATAACTTCCGAAGAGCTCATATTGAGCGGATTTTGCATCAAATACATTTTCTCAAAGCCAACAGCCATAAAGCTTCCAATATTCAAGATGAGCAAAATCATGATCGTCGGTAAAATAGATGGCAGATCGATATACCAAATGCGGTCCAGCTTGTTCGCACCGTCGACAATCGCCGCCTCATGAAGGTCTGGGCTGACGGATGTCAACGCTGCCAAGTAGATGATCATCGACCAGCCAGCGTTCTGCCATATTCCTGAAAATACGAATATCGTCTTGAACCAGTCTGCGCTAGCCATGAAGAAGACAGGATCGCCACCGAACCATGAGATCAGCTGATTGATCAAACCGTTCCTCGGGGAGAGAAACAAGAAAAGCATCCCGACGATGACGACGACCGATATAAAATGCGGTGCATACGTCACCGTCTGCACGAGTTTCTTGAATCTACTGTTTGCTACTTGGTTCAGCAGTAAAGCCAAAATGATCGGGATTGGAAAAGCGACAAGCAGCTCATACAAATTGATAGCCAGCGTATTCCAAATCACAGTGCCGAATTTGTAGGAAGAAAAAAAGCGCTCGAAATGTTCGAAACCGACCCACGGGCTGCCAAGAATCCCTTTACTAGCCATAAAGTTTTTGAATGCGATGATAACGCCGTACATCGGAACATAGTGAAAGATCAAAAAGTACAATATCGTCGGAAATAAAATTAGATACAACTGGTGATGTTTACGTATGCGCTTCCATTTATACGAAAGACTTGTCGAGTTTGTTGATTTCGTTGTCATTCTCCCCTCTCATGTCGACCTGTTGATACCGCGGCATATACAACGTTAAGGGGATATACATGGATCGTAAATATGCAAATCGTCTATCCAATTGTCAAATCGTTGGTTTCAGCCTGATTTGACAACCGGAAAGACATTCCACATACTTGGTGTTTCTATAGCGAGGATCTCCTAACCACCGATATCCTTTTGCGATAGGTAAAGCTTGCGATAATCACCTGGCGTTACCTTAAACACCTGCTTGAACTTCCGAATAAAGTTCGGCACATCCAAGTAACCGACTTGCTCGACGATGTCTTTGAGCTTCATATCGGTCGTTTCCAGCAGATACTTCGCCCTTTCCATCCGACAATAGGTCAGATAGTCGGTAACGGTCTGGCCGGTCAGTTCCTTGAAATGTCGCTTTAGGTACGATAAGGAAACCGCGAAGTGATCGGCCATATTCTGAACTGAGAACTGCTGGTCACTGTAGTGAGCCTGAATATACGCCAGCATCTCCTGTCTTTGGCTATTTGACTTTACTTCTGTCTGAGAGTGTACAATATCTGCACACAGTCGCTCGCACATGAATCCGATGACATCAGCCAGCTCCTGAATCGTATCGAAGCTGGTCAGACTGAAAACATCTGGATATGGATTGTCCTCGGTCTCAAGCGCCCCCTTTAACCGATAAGTCTCCTTGACGATGCAATTGATCATGTCGTAACAAATACATCGGACCATATGCAGAGGTATAGCGCTCGATTCGATATAGGTCAGGACATCACTAACAACCTGCTTCAGCGATTCGGTATCTCCTTTGCGGATCAACATCTCCATTGCTTCAATGTCCTGCCTCGGATATTCGAATCCAGGACTCGACTGGTTGGAAATTTCCGAATATAGAATTACTTCGTTATAGCCTTTCAGCAACCTGAAATCGAGAGCGGCCGAAGCTTCGATGAATGATTTGCCAAGCTGACGGATATCCTGCCGGAGATCGCCAACGCCTACTGTAATGCCGATGCCGTAACGCTCACGCATTTTTCCATGCAGCATCTTCATCTCATCCATCCATTGTCTGTCCTCGGGATCAACGGCACAAATAAAATTAATAATTTGTCCTTCTAACCCCTCGACTCGATAACAGTTGAACTGCTGGCGCATCATCTCTTCTATTCCTGCCAGCAAGTCGGATTGCTGTTTCCACGGCAATTGATCAATATGTCTAACTGATAATCGAACAACAAACAACCCAGACTTCATGAACCGGATTCCTACTTCCTCTGCTTTCTTCAGAAACGGTTCTGGTTCATTTATTTTTCCCGTCATCAACGTGAGCAGCAGATGCTCCTGGACCGCAGGCCGACTGTCGTGCAATGCATCCCCCAACTTCTGTTTCTCATTCGTTATTTTATGTACAGCTTGCAGCACTTCGTTTAAATTACGATACGATTCACCCCATTGTTTACCGGTAAACAGCAGAAAACGCCGAAGTGGATGATAATTGAATTTCAGCATGACAAATATGAGTCCACAACCGACGACAAGGACCAGGCCGAGCGACAACAGCGCTCTCGATTTCACTTCGTTCACGCGCTCCATATATTGCTCGACGGGAACTAACGTTATATATGTCCAATTGAATTGATCCGATTTCACCTTGGAAAATGCCAACTCTTCCCCTTCCAACGTCCCCGTACTCATCCCGAATGGCAGTGACTCGACCAGTTGATGAAATTCCGGCTGTTCCAAGTAAGCCTCATCGCGCAAGGAGACAATCCGTTCTCCGTCATCGTCTATAATGATCGTATTTCCCCTATTGTCTTCCAACAGCCCCTGCAGCATGATGCGCACAGTCTTCTCCTCGATCATGAATAGAACCGATCCATAGGGTGACGCCGAATTCAATGGAAGCGGCACGATATATGTCAGCACGCGATCATCTGTCAATCGAGAAGATACGATCGGTTCTGAATGTCGCAAGACAGGACGATCAAGCTCGCCCAAGTCTTTCATAAACTGCTCGAAGCTCCAATTCTCATACGGGTAGAACGTATCGATGAACTTGGACGTCGGGTAGGTACTGGAGCCGGAATAAATGTATGGCTGTCCTTTGAAATAAAGAAAAACTTCTTTTATAAAATTGTTGGCAGATGTATATGTGCGAAACCATTGTTTCGCTTTGACTGCGTTATACATGTTTTGATTTAACTGATAAGGCGTCAGCTCAGGCTTTGAAGCAATCTCAGCTGAGATCTTGTTCATTTCCTTTATTTTCGTATCGAAAGAACCTTGGATTTGTTCAAGCATTCGCTGGTGGTTGGATACTATCTCTTCCTTCAAAATGTCTACAGAATACCGAAATACAAGCAATCCAATAAGCAGTACCGGAATAATGAGCAACGACAAGTAGGAAATCAAATATTTATAAAATAACGGCATCTCTTTCATTTAAATCCATTCCCCCTTGCTACATTACACAAATGATAGATAGTATAGTAAGCGCTTCCACCATGAAGCATTAAATTATATTATCATATTGCTGGAACCCATACCATCTCTATTCCGAAAGCAACAATCAAATAAACTTAAAGGGCGCTTCCAGCTCGTAACTACAGTGGAAACGCCCCTTTTTAAAATCTAGATTAGAATTGAATTCGCAATCCTTCATATGTATGAATACCTGTGCCGTAGCGAACAAGATCTTTTTCCCGCAAATCCTGTGCCGCGTGTTGTGCGACCTTGAGCCAGCTTGGATCAAGCCCGATAGTGTTATGGCTTCCGAATATTCGCTTCACTTCGGGAATACGCGAAATTGTGTCGAGTGAGTTCAGAAGAGCTTCAGGGTCTGTTGTCGGATAAAAAGCATAAACCGGTGTCTCATCGTACAGTAAATCTCCTGTAAACAGATAGCCTCGACTCGGATCAAACAGAGCGATATGGCCTGGTGAATGACCCGGCGTATGATAAATTTTCAGGCTTCGTCCTCCAAGTTCAACCACATCCCCGTCACGCAGCAATCCTGTCGGCTTCCCTTGATATGGCTTATAAGACGTCGGGTCAAACGTCTCTGGGACCGGCCTTGTAATATCTCTCGACATGTCTTTTCGAATCTGCTCGATTCCGAGCCCCTTAATACCGCTTACCAGCCAATCTTCCTCAGCTTCATGCACATATATCTCCTCGAATTGACCGTGGCTTCCAATATGATCCGCGTGCACATGTGTCGTCAGAACGATAATCGGCAAGTCGGTGAGCTGATCGGTCATCCGTTTGATCTGGTCAATACCAAGTCCCGTGTCAATCAGCGCCGCTCTTTCTTGTCCAAGCAAAAGGAAGGAGTGAACTTTCTCCCAGTGGCCAAACTCACTGATCGCAAACGTCTCAGCATCGATCTGCGAAACTGTAAACCATGCATCATCAATAACAATCTCATTGTTCATACGTATCCCCCGCCATTTCACTATTGAATGGTAATGTCACTGTCATCGTCTGGATTAGAACAATCCACTCTTTTGTTCACTGTAGCTATGTTAACATAAGAATATAGCTTATATTGTTTCCTCTCTGCTCTTGGTTATGGTATATTATCCACATTCGTGTAATTATCATCAATGTCAGAAGGAAGTGCCTGTATGTTCGATCCAACCATATTTGAAAATTTGAAGGTTGCGGTGGAGAATATAGTCTATGATCTGGATAATCTGGATAAACGGATTTTGGTCACCGACCGGACAGACCGGATAGATATGGCCGTCATGTCACGGCATTTCAGTCTCAAATTCGAGCTTGTTCCAAAAACGGGAGCAGAGGCTGAGATTCGGCTTGAGGCTTTTTTAAAGGATCTGGCCGCTGAAATATTGGAAACTCCCGGGGAACAGCCCGGCTGCGCGCTATCCCTTCGTTTCTATACACAAGTTAGAATTGTACCCGAGCAGTGCCGACGTATTGCTGAACTGATAGAGGCCATATGGGACCCTCAGATCACCCCGGTACAGACACTAAGCTGTGTTTTCGGTGAAGACCCTGCCGTTTTCAAAAATACGATAGAACTTAAATTCCCGCATAAAATCAACGAAAATAACATGTCTGAACTCCCCAATCTGGTGGAGCATATGATCCGAACGCTTGAGGGATTAACCGAGCTGTAATTTCATATTTAAGTGTTTAGCAAATAAGCCACTTGAAGGATTGACTCTTCAAGTGGCTTGCTCTTATTTCGATTGAACGACAAACCGAACTTCAATATCGGAAGGATCGGTTACATAAGAAGCACCGTCATCACGCTTCTCCAACGTCAACCCTGCCGCACGGATTCTACTGCTGACCACCTCAAGCTCTTCTTCGGTTGGAAGAACAACGGTAAAATAATTCATACCCGCCGCATGACGAGGTGTATTCGGCACGCCCACACCAGCCCATACATTCAATCCGAGATGGTGATGGTACCCACCTGCCGAAACGAAGAGTGCAGCTCGGCCGTAATGCGCCGTCAGCTCAAATCCAATCACGTCGCAATAAAAACGCTGCGCTTCTTGAAGATTCGATACATGGAAATGCACATGACCAATTACCGTTTCTGCCGGAAGTCCGGCCCACTCCAATCCTTCGGATACCGCCAGCAAACCGTCCACATCTACAGGTTCTGTAGTCATCATGATTTCGCCCTTTGCATCCCGCTTCCATGTGTCCCTCGGTCGATCTGCATAAATTTCAATGCCATTATTGTCCGGGTCACTGAGATAAAGAGCTTCGCTAACAAGATGATCTCCTTGCCCAACCGGAATTTGATGAGCTGATAAGTTTCGCAACACAAGTCCAAGTGTTTTACGATCTGGCACAAGAATCGCAAAATGATACAGCCCTGCCGCTGTTCGCTCCGGCTGCCGGATTAATCCCTCCACCTCTTCAAGCACAAGCAATGGATGCTTGCCGTCGGCCGTCAATTCGGCGACTCTTCCTTGCTGTCGAAGCACTTTCAAGCCGATAACCTTAGTATAAAACGTAACGGATCTCGCCAAGTTACGTATACGCAAAGAAACTTGTCCAAGCTCTGTGGACGGATGAAGCGCTGCTGACATCATCACCACTCCTTATTTTCATCAAATCATGAATTGAATTTACGTTTTAATAGTATAACAAGTCATTGGATGTAACAACAATAGTTACAGGTTGTATATGACTGATTATATTAGCTAACAAAAGTAAAGTCAATTACATTTTTTCATGAAATGTCGTCAATCCTTAACCTTCGGGTCTAAGGAGGGGTGTCTGCCCTCATTTTCTGCATCCATCAATGATATACTCTGTACGACGTCATGAAGCGTAACTTCCTGAAGTACTCTTTCCATCGCTTGTTGGGCAAGCTGAAACACAGGCAGGATGACATCTTGAATATTTTTTCCCACAGGACATTTCACATTTGGATGCTCATGAACCGCAAACAGATTATTCTCCTGAACTACGTGAACTGCACGATATATATCCAACAACGATATTTCCGCAGCGGGCTTCTTAAGCTTGGCGCCGGCTACTCCTGGACGTACTTCAACAAGACCCGCTTTATTCAGCATACTTGTAAGCCTTCGAATGACTACCGGATTCGTATTGACACTTCTTGCAACATAATCTGAGGTGCTCGGTTCAGACTTGTTCATCTCCAACACAGACAAAATATGAATGGCGACCGCAAAACGGGTGCTTAAACTCAAGGTGACTCTCCCCCATCGTAGCTTCTCAAATGAAATTGTAACTATCATAGTTACATCAAACGGAAAAAGTCAATACATACGAGACGCCTTATGGATTATGATAAAGAGCTCTATACTCATCCTCCAACATGCTCATCATGATCGAATCATGATACTGATGTTCATAATATAACGCATCCCGCTGTATGCCTTCTTTACGAAATCCGACCTTTTCATAAGCCCTAATCGCGCGGTCGTTGTATGTAAACACCTGCAACTCAATCCGGTGCAGATTAAGAACTCCAAAGCTGTACTCCAACAGAAGACGGATTGACTCCGGCCCATATCCCTTACCCTGATGGTTATCCGAATCAATAGCAATCCGCATATTGGCATTTCGGTTGATATGATCGATATCCTGTAAGGCGATATCCCCAATCACTTCATCCGTATCCGCTAATGCGATAAGCAGGAGGACTGTGGAGTCATCCGTTGACTTGCCCTCAATATAGCGGCGAATGCCTTCCAACGTGAAAGGCTTCTTCGTTCCGGTTAACCTCCGAACTTCCGGGTTAAACAACATATGAAAATACCCTTCTGCGTCCTCTATCCCAATCGGTCTTAAATATACTCGCTCTCCTTCCAGAAAGCGAACCGGCTGCGTGGTCCATAACCTCGAATCCATAATACCCCCCCTGATTTTTAATTTTTGGTTAAGCGTCTATATTATAACAAGGAATTACACTTGAAGTATTTCCGACAGTTGATACAGACATAACTTTACAGCCGTATCATAAAAAGCTACGCTAAATAGTGAAAGTAAATCGCCCAGGATGCAATCGAAAGGATGAACGAAAAATGAATAACAGACTGGAGCAATTATCGAACGCTATGAACCATCAAGGATGGGATGTGTTGTTAATTACAGATCCCAAGCACGTGTATTACTTGACAGGCTTTGCCTGTGATCCGCACGAACGCTTTCTCGGCCTATTGCTGGCTCGGGGAGAAGAGCCCCTCCTGATCGTTCCAGCGCTTGATGGTGAGGCAGCGGCAGCAGCTTCATCCGTCAACCAAATCATTACCCATCAGGATACAGATAACCCGTATGAACTGCTCAGCAAACAGATTAAAGGTGCGATCGGCACGATGGCACTGGAAAAGGATCAGCTTACCGTATCCCGATATGAGCAGCTGCAGCATTTTCTAAACGCTCGTGCCTTTGAAGACGCAGGTAAAGTGCTGCGTGAGATGCGTGTAAAAAAATCCGAGGATGAAATCAACAAGCTGAAACGAGCCGCTGTACTCGTTGAAGAGGTGCTCGCCCAAGGTTTGAAGCAGGTCAAGATCGGTATGCGTGAAATCGAGCTTGTAGCCGAACTGGAATATTTGATGAAAAAGCTAGGGGCTGACGGTCCCTCTTTTGATACAATGGTCCTGACAGGAACAAACACAGCTCTGCCTCACGGTGTACCGGGCTCAAGGCCGATTGAACAAGGCGACTTGCTGATGTTTGATCTCGGTGTGTATGCAGGCGGATACGCTTCAGACATTACCCGAACCTTTGCAGTCGGGCAGATCAATAGCGAGCAGGAGCGTATTTACAATACGGTTCTGGCCGCTAATGAAGCTGCTATACATGCTGTTAAACCCGGCGTTACATACGGTTCAATCGATCAGGCTGCCCGGGCAGTCATTGAAGAGGCTGGTTATGGACCTGCGTTCTTGCACCGTTTAGGCCACGGGCTGGGGATGGATGTGCATGAGTATCCGTCCGTTCACGGTCTCAATGAAGAACTGCTCCAGTCCGGGGCTGTATTTACAATCGAACCAGGTATCTATGTGCCGGGGGTAGGCGGCGTCCGGATCGAGGATGATGTTTATGTGACAGACAATGGTGTCGAAGTGCTGACTTCTTTTCCTAAAAAGTTGACGGTCATCGGCTAATCCTGATAAAGACTCGGCCGCTTTCCCAAGACATTTTGGGGAAGCGGCCGTCTTTCATCTATCTTTTTGATATTTGACGGTCTTACCAGAAAAAAAAGTGCCCCAGGTCAGCAGACCTTTGGGACACATTCAAAGTTTAATTTCGTTTATGTCGGCATCACATCAATATCTTGATTCTGATCCTTATAAACGTCAGTATTCACTTCTTTCATCACTTTCCCCGTAACCAACCCTGCCGTTATAGAACCGTTGACATTAAGCGCGGTTCGCCCCATATCAATCAGCGGTTCAACCGAAATCAGAAGCCCTGCCAAAGCTACAGGCAGATTCATCGTGGACAGCACAATCAAAGATGCAAATGTTGCTCCCCCACCTACTCCGGCAACGCCGAACGAGCCGATCATCACCACAACGATAAGGGTCAGTATAAATGACCAGTCAAGCGGATTAATGTCTACGGTTGGCGCAATCATGACCGCCAGCATGGCAGGATAGATGCCCGCGCAACCGTTCTGCCCCATGGTAGCACCCAGGGAAGCTGACAGATTCGCGATCCCTTCCTGAACGCCCAGTTTCTTGTTCTGGGTCTGTACATTCAGCGGAATAGATGCTGCGCTCGAACGGGATGTGAAAGCAAAGGTTAGAACAGGCAGCGCCTTTTTGAGATATGTCAACGGGTTAAATCCGAAGACGGCTAATACAATCAAATGGATAATAAACATGACGATCAGAGCCACATAAGATGCCAGAACAAAATCAACGAGATCCAGAATAACCCGAAGATCCGTTCCTGCTATCGTCTTGGCCATCAATGCCAGAATCCCATACGGTGTCAGCCTTAGGACCAAGGTTACAATCCGCATCACTACTGCATAAACTGCACGGACCATACCGCGGAACGTTTCCGCTTGCTCCGGATACTTCCGGTCGATCCCCAACACAGCAACGCCAATGAAAGCGGAGAAGATGACAACCGCTATCGTGGACGATTTTCTCGCACCTGTCATATCAGCGAATGGATTTGAAGGAATAAATTCTAAAATTTGCTGCGGCAAGGTTTGGTCCTCCACCTCTCCCAGCCTTTCCTCTAACAGTGCGCCCTGCTCTTCTTCTGCCACACCGGCCTGAATATTCTCAGCCGACAGATCGAACGTCAGCGTCGTTACAATGCCGACAGATGCAGCCACCCCTGTGGTTAAAATCAGAACAGCAATAATAAGTCCGCTCATTTTCCCCAGATTGCGCCCGCCCTTAAGATTCATGATGGCAGAGATAATCGATACCATGATCAGCGGTATGACCATCATTTGCAACAGACGGACATAGCCGTACCCTACCAGGTTAAACCACTGTGACGACTCTGCGATAACAGGTGAGTCAGCCGTAAATATGTACTGCAAAACTGCGCCAAAAAGCACACCGAGAGCGAGCCCGGCGAACACCCGCTTTGTAAAGGAATAATGTTTCTTTTGCATCCAATACAATATACCCATAAGCAAAAGTAATACAAGGACATTCACTAATATCCATAGTGTATCCATCGCGCTTGATGCCTCCTTTTCTTAATATGTAATACTACGTATTCATTTCCAAATACGAATGTACTTTAAACATTACCCTTTCAAATCCGATTCAACATCCATTTTAACAAAAGTTATGCATAATACATATAAAAAAGACGGCAGATCTCCGTCTTTTCATAGTAAATATTTTTCGTTTTTCCAGGTGCGATTCATCCAATTCAGGATGGAGCATTGGCTGTAAGGAGGACCTGCGGAGCCCCGTTTTCGGGATGGCTGACAACAGATGGATTCACCCGGAAAACCTCCCGGATAAAGTCTTCCGTTAGTATGTCGGCCGGAGCTCCTTCTCCCGCAATCTTCCCATCCTGAAGCACCAACAGCCGGTCACAGAACTGAGCCGCCAAATTCAAATCATGAAGCACGCTAACTACCGTTATACCGGTATCTTGACGCCATTTCGCAACCAAGTTCATAAATTGCAGCTGGTAATGGATATCCAGATACGTTGTCGGCTCATCAAGCAAAAGCAGCTCCGGTTCCTGAGCCATGACTTTACCAAGAGCAGCACGCTGGCGCTGTCCCCCGCTCAGCTGATCAAGCCGCCTCGATTCAAAGTCCTTCAGCTCCAGCTTATGGACGATATCATCAAGAAACGGCCCGAAGTCCTTTTTCTCCCGTCCAAGCCAGTCTTGAAACGGATAACGGCCCATTTCGAGCACCTCGCGTACCGTGAAATCAGTCGGGGCAAGTCCATCCTGTTGCAGCACTGCAATAGAGCGGGCAAGCTCCTTTCTGCCGTAGCTTGATATAGCTTTCCCGCGAAACTGCAGCTGCCCGGACGATGGCTTCTCCACTCCTGACACCAGATGAAGCAGTGTAGATTTTCCGCTTCCGTTCGGGCCGATGACACCCCACCACTGCCCGGCGCTTACATTCCAGTCGATACCGGTTACCGCATTCACCCGATCATAGCGTTTGCTTACGTTGTGAAGTGTTATCATCGGCTTCCCTCCCTGCGCTGCTTTTTGTTTCGGTACAGCAAATAAGCAAAGAACGGGGCGCCCACAAACGCTGTCACAACACCGATCGGAATCTCGGAGGGTGACAACAAGGTTCGAGCAGCCGTATCGGACCAAACCATGAAGATCGCTCCGCCTAATGCCGATAATGGAATGATAATCCGGTAGTCCGAGCCGGTAATCAGTCGGATCATATGAGGAACGACCAATCCCACAAAGCCGATCACGCCAGACACCGAAACAGCAGCCGCGGTTAGAAGAGTAGCAACCAATAGCACGCTGGTCTTCAGCCGATCTACATGAAGTCCCATATGTGCCGCTTGACGCTCACCAAGTGACAACAAATTAAGGGTACGCGCCCGGCTCCATAAATATAAAAGTCCGGCAATAAAATAAGGCAAAAGAACGGCTACATAAGACCATCCTCTCATGCTTAAGCTTCCCATCGTCCAAAACAGAATATCGGTCAGCGTATCCCGTGACATAACCGTCAGGAAAGAAACGACCGCTCCTAAAAAAGACTGCATCACCACCCCTGACAGAATCAAGGAGTGAATCGGTATTTTTCCATGATCCCGCGCAAGAAGCAGTACGACCCAGAGCGTCGCAGCTCCGGTGGTAAAAGCAACGATCGGCAGCGTCCATTCGCCTGCAAATGAATACTGCAATCCATAAAAAATCAAAATTGCTGCACCCAAAGATGAACCAGAGGATACTCCAAGGGTAAACGGATCGGCAAGCGGATTTCTAAGAACCCCTTGAAAAGCCGCACCTGCCACCGCAAAGGATGCGCCTACCAGCATGCCTAGCAATATTCGGGGAAGACGCACCTGCATAATGATCTGCTCGGAAGAAACCTCCCAATCGGCAGTGATCAGGTCGCCTACCCAGGGCAATCGATGAAGCAGCATAGCTCCAATATCCTTGACAGGTAAATGAACGGAGCCGATGCCAAGACTGACGACCAGCGTCAGCAATAAGATGAGTATTCCCGCCGTTCCATAACCTGCAAGCTTTTTACTCATGGAGTCATCAATTCCGGATAAACCGCCTTGGCTACTTCAATCAATCCTTGCGTTACACGAGGTCCCGGCCGGCTGATCAAGTTGTCATCTACTTTCACAATCTTGTCGTTTTTCACCGCTTCGATCTGATCCCAGCCGCTGCGCTCTTTAATAATTTGATCCAACGTTTTTTGAGATTCATCTACAACATTTCCAGAATACAAAATCACATCCGGGTTTGCAGCGATGATGTTCTCTTCACTGATCTCGAACCAGCCTTCTTTGTCCGCAGCCACGTTGACTGCATTGCTCATATTCAGCATTTCATCCAAATACGTACCTTTACCTACGGTCCAACCTGGTGAAAACTCTACATATACTTTTTTCTTTTCCTCATCTTTTACGGATTTGACCGCTTCCTTCACCAGGTCAATATCCTTCTGCATTTGATCAACAATGCCTTGAGCTTCAGCCTGACGATCCGTAATTTCTCCAACAACCTTGATGCTGTCCATCACTTCAGAAATCGTCTTCGGATCAATCACGAAAAGTTTGATATCAAGGTCACGCAGCTTCTGTACGTTCTGTTCATTCATCGCCGCTGTGAATACAACATCTGCCTCTGAAGCAACGATCGCCTCAACATCCATTTCATATCCGCCCATCTTCGGTTTGGACTTGGCTGCCTCCGGATAGTCGTCTACTTCAGATACCCCCACAATTTCTTCATCCAGGCCAAGTGCGAACAGCTTTTCCGTTTCAGAAGGAGACAATGAGACAATTTTTTCCGGAGCTTTATCAAATGTCATCTCCTCGCCGGTAGCATCCGTTAACGTTAACGGATATACGGTTTTGGCAGAATCATCAGCAGGTGCTTCCGCTTTCTCCTCTTGTTCAGCCGCCGGAGCCGGTTCAGGTGTCGCCTCTTTGGCCGCTTCTTCTCCCCCGCAAGAAGTCAACGCCAGCACAAGCATGAGTGCAGCCAGCATCAGAGACCAAGACTTCCATATTTTCTTCATCGATTCTCTCTCCTTAATAAACCCCTTTTTTAAGAATACTAGCTTGTCTGAAGTACTCAATAATCCTGATTACTGACGAAGTAATCTGCTTCACAAAACAAGGCTGATCGTCCTTTTCATAGAACAATATTAAAAAGCCCCTGATCTCTTCGCATAAGAATCAGGAGCTACGTTTCGGTAGTAATGAACCTTTATTCATCGAATAAGGGGAAGGAGTGCTGTATAAAGCAGCTTACCCTTAGCAGGTTCGCCAAACGTAATCCTCTCCTCGAAGGACCGTCAGTCAGTTACGCGGGCAGGTCTCCTGACTTACAGGTTAAATGATACTTCCGCCTTCCCAGCCTGAATAGCAGGCCAGTGGCTAGAATGGAAGTCTCCCTGTTTCACAGTGGCGGGACCGCGCCGGATTTGCACCGGCTTCCCTTTTAACCCGGGAACAGCATATCATTCACTGCTTTCCCAGGACCTCGCGGGTTATTGAATATTCTATTTGACAAGCTTGCCTCTCTGTTGACGATTATATGAGATTTCCTCTCAGGTTACAACCTATTTTCATAGACTGCCCTGCCCCTTGGCTACCTTAACAGCGGCTGAAGAGCATTGTACTGCTGCATAATTTCGTTCATGACGGGGTGCGCTGCCGGAAACCCGGTATATTTGATAGCCGTCTCCAAGACGCCAGACTCGCGGACCGAGCTCAGCAGCTCGATGCTTTCCGGATCACCCGGTTCGTTAAATAGAAGTGCAGTCGCTATCGACTTGGCCAAAGCCGTGTAAGAAAGATTCAGCTCACAGGCCTGCACGGCGGGCAAGACCAAACGTTCGCCTGGTGAAATTTTACGGATCGGCGAGCGGCCGACGCGAGATACCTCATCGGCCAGTGACGGGTTACGAAGGCGTCCGAGAATCGTTTGAATATACTCCTGATGTTCTTTCCAATCAAAGCCGTGCTTGCTTACTAGCAGTGCTCCGGTCTCTTCCAGCACAGCAGCCACATGCTCTGCGACATCGCTGTCGTTTATGGCCTCTTGGATCGTATCGAAGCCTTTCAGAAATCCCATGTAGGCCGCCGAGCAGTGCCCGGTATTCACCGTAAACAGCTTCCGCTCAATATAAGGCTCTAGATGCTCTACATAATTCACGCCTTCCACGGGCACATAATCGTCAAACATCTGTGAACGGTCCACAGCCCACTCATAGAAAGGCTCCACGACCACCTTTAACGGGTCCTCATGCTGCTGTAACGGCACGATCCGGTCCACAGCGGCATCCGGAAAGGCCACGCATTGTTCCGCGAGAAGGCGGGTATCCTTCTCAATCTGGTCATACACATGCCCTTTGAGGCGGGTGCTGCCTCCGATGGCATTTTCGCAGGCGATCACATGAAGCTTGGAGCCGCCTGCTTTCAGCCGCATGGACAATCCCTCCGCAATCGTGCCTGCAATATGTTTCAATATATCCACTCCGACGGCAGTCGTTACGAGATCCGCCCCCGCCACTGCCCGGGCAGCAGCGGCGGGGTCTGTCGCACTGTTGATGGCTGAGACGCCCCTGACCGTGAAGGTCTCCCCACTTTTACTGGCCACCTCAACCGGATACTCTCCGCGCGCCTGAAGAGCGGCTACCACATCTTGGTTTACATCGATGAAACAAACCTCATACCCTGCCTTCGAGAGCATCAGCCCGATAAAGCCGCGTCCGATGTTCCCCGCACCGAAATGAACCGCCTTCATGTCTGTAATCCTCCCTCGAATATAGCCAGTATTTCCTCTTCCGTCGATGCGTTCATGACACGCTCAATACTTTCGTCCTCTGTAAAGATCATCGCAACATTCGTCAATATTTCCATATGATCTCCACCTGCTGCAGCAATTCCGATGACTACAAATGCCGGCTCATCGCCTCCAAAGTCAACCCCCTCCAGAAAGCGAACGATGGACAGGCCCGTGGAGAGCACCATGCTCTTTGCTTCCTTCGTTCCATGCGGTATCGCCAATCCGCCTCCCATATAAGTTGAAACCATTTCTTCCCGCTCCTGCATTTTCTCCACATAACCCTCCTCAACATGCCCCGCTTGAACAAGAAGGCTTCCCGCCAGTTTAATCGCTTCGGACTTGTCGCTAGCTGTGCCGTTCAGGATGACTTTATCTTTAGACAGTATGTTCATTTCGTTCTCCTCTTCCTTATATTGGTTAGTGAGTCATTGGTAAGTGAATATGAAAATAATGCTGTAGTTCTTCCGCCAAGTAAGACCGGATTTCTTCCTCTGCACCTCTGTCCATCAGATCGATCAGTTCCGTTCTCAGCAGCATGGCACTAATCTCGCTGAGCACCTCCAGACTTTCGCGAGGTAGCTCTTTGGGGGCCAGCATAAGCAAGATGGCAGAAGCTCGCGCTTCATCAGCAAGAGATACAGCATTGCGAAGTCTGAATAAATGGAGTAACGGCTGGGGAATCAGCCGACTGCGTGTGTGAAACAATGCCAGCGATGTGTCGGGAATAAGCTGGCTGCCCATCCGCTCCCGCTCAAGCAGCCTGGCGATAATTGTCTCCGGATCGCTGACCCCTCCATTTCGACTGACAATGCCTATCATCTGTTTAAGAACCCCTTCCAGGCTGCCATCATTGTCCACATCGTTTACCTGAAATCTATCCAAGAGAGACACAATCTCATTCATCAAGGCAGCCCGAATGCGAAGCGACTCCATCGACGGGGCTGTCCTGGCTTCCGCCAATTCCCGCATCGTACTGTCTGCTTCTGAAGTTTTCGGGGTTAATATCGTATTCTGGATATATTTCAGCAGCTTCTCGATATCTTCGGAAGTCAGCAGCGGACTGAGCTTCACATATTGATCCTCTGCCAGAGGCAGATTAATTGTAGATATGATCAGATCGTAATCGGACGCGGAAAGACGGGTTGCCTCATACCAGGACACATTGCCAAGCACTTCAATTTGCGGCACCTCCTTCGCCAGCCGTATGCCCAGCAGCCTTGAAGAGCTTAGTCCGCTGGAGCACACCAGAATCGCCCGGACATTTCGGCTCAACTGCTGAAGGCGTTCAATGGATGCCCCGAAATGCATGACCAAAAAGCCGATCTCCTCATCCGGAACATCAAGATCCCGGATAATCTCGTCTACGGATTCCCGAACCATCCGGAAAAGATCCTCATAATCCTTCCTGATTGCTCCAAGAAGTGGATTGCGGATTCGTGCCCCTTCCCTGATCCGCTTCATCGCAGCTCCCATATGCTCCAACAGCCCCTCACGGAGCGACCGGTCCTCTGGAAACGGCATGCCTGTAAGCTTCATCAAGCGTTCGATCAGCTTCCGCACATTTTCGGCCATTTCCATATCCGTAAGCACCAGCTCGGAATGAGCTGAAGCAGCAGCCGCCCTGTCGAACAGTGAAGTGACATACCGAATTTCATCCTCCGTAAACGAGATCTGAAGTTTCGCTTCAAGCCGGCCGGTAAACACCCTGATCTCCTCGCTTGCCGGATACCGGGCATGCATACTGCCAGCCTTGATTCTAAGCCCCTGCCTGATTCGTTTCACCGTGACGGACAAATCTATCAGCAGATGGGTGTATGCGGCTTCGTTCAGCTCACTCGTCCTGGCCCAGTCCATATCCCATAATGTCTTCTCCACATCCAGCAAAACAGACTTGCTGATCATGGCCAGAAGACGGGCAACCACCGGATTGGTTTGATAAGTCTCGTTCTTGCCGACCAGATTCGAATAATCCAAATGTTCGATCGCTAACTGTCCGATCGCGTTCCGTTTATCGGCTTCTTCGCCTTCAATCTCCACGCCATACCCCCGACGCCGGATCAGCTCCAGATTGAAGCGCTTCACCCATAACTCCAGCTCATCCAAGTCGTTGCTGATGGTAGCTTCCGTCACTTTCAGACTGTGTGCGAGGGCAAACAGTTTAACAGGCTCCTCCGCATCCAGCAGATCACAAAGAACGAATACCCCTCGCTCCTCACCCGAGAAATCCGAGGGCTTGTCGGACAGGAGCCGGTTCCGGAAAGTGGCTATTTCCTCATCATCCGCTCCCTCAATCCAAATCCCGGTTCCCGATTTTTTGTAAACATATAGTCCATAGGCATCCAGCTTCTTCTCGATTTCTTCCATTTCACGGTGAATTGTCCGTACACTGACACCAACCTCGGCCGCAATTTCGGCAGCCGTCATGCCTTCCCTCCGGTCGAGCAATAACAGAACAATTTGACGCTGGCGGGCTGTAATTTGTCTCATGGCGGCTCCTTTCTTTAGAAATGACAGACCAAGCGTGTCTTGAAATTGCAGTGAAATTAGCTTTTTAGCCGTTGTACAAGCTCGTCATAGCGCGGACTTTTCAGGAAATTGTCAATAGATATATGCTCCGCATCGGGATTTACCCCTTTCGCGCGATCCGTCAATGTCTGCTGGGTGATGACGATATCCGCATCCGACGGAATTTCGCTGACCGCCGCGTTAATGACCGTGATATTGACGCCTGCTTGCTGAAGCTTCCTGCGAAGGACCGAAGCTCCCATAGCGCTTGAGCCCATCCCGGCATCGCAGGCAAATACGATTTTGCTGACTTCCTGCTTCTGGATCGAAGCTGCAGCTTCGGCCGCAGGCGTGGTCTGACCACTGCTTCCGCCTGTTTTCATCTCTTTTATTTTGGCGGCCGCTTCCTCCAGATTAAGCTCCTCTTCGCCTTTCTTCCCTGTCTTCAGCAATAGTGCGGCAACCAGGAAGGACACGATGGTCGCGGACAGGACACCGGCAAGCACCGGAATGAGTCCGCCTTTCGGAGCCATGGCAAAGTACGCGAAAATACTGCCCGGCGACGCCGGACCGACAAGGCCTGCGCCAAGAATCTGAAATGTGAACGTTCCGGCAACGCCGCCGGCGATCGCAGCAAGAATCAGCACCGGCTTCATCAAAATATACGGAAAATAGATTTCATGAATACCACCGAAGAAATGAATGACGACTGCTCCTGGAGCGGATGCTTTGGCCGTTCCCCGTCCCACAAGCCAATAAGCCAGCAGGATACCGAGGCCCGGGCCGGGATTCGTCTCCAGCATATACAACACGGATTGTCCCAGGCGTGCCGCTTCCTCAGTTGCAATCGGGCTCAGAATGCCATGATTGATCGCGTTATTCAGAAACAAAACCTTAGCAGGCTCTATAATGATGTTAACTAGCGGGAGCATGTTGGCATTGACCAGGAAATCTACACTCGCCGAAAGCGCTTTTGTAATCGCTTGCACAAGAGGGCCGATTCCTGCATAAGTGACCAGTGTCAATGCGCCACCGATAATGCCAAGAGAGAAATTGTTGACCAGCATTTCGAAGCCGGATTTAACCTTGCCTTCCATCCGCTTATCGAACAACTGCAGTACCCATGCCGCCAGCGGTCCGACAATCATGGCCCCAAGGAACATCGGAATGTCTGAACCAACGATGACACCGATGGTTGCAACGGCACCGATCACTCCCCCTCGCTTGGCGTGAACCATCTGCCCTCCGGTGTATCCGATCAGCAGAGGAAGCAGATACGTGATCATCGGGTCGACGAGTTCACCGAGTTTTTCATTTGGAAACCAGCCTGTCGGGATAAAGAGCGCCGTAATTAGTCCCCACGCGATAAACGCGCCGATATTCGGCATAACCATACCGCTAAGCAGACGGCCCAGCTGCTGCACTTTAACGCGAACGCCGCTAGCTGCTTTGTTGCTTGCTGCCTCGTTACTCATGATTAACCTCCTGTAATATTTATTCAGATCGGAGTTAGCCGAACTCCAGTATGGATATCTCACATATTTATCGTATGTTATCCCGCACGAAGCCTCAACGAAATGAAAACGCAGTTTCGTCATCAATAATGTTGACAATTTTAAATATAATTCAGCCTATAGCTGAGCACCGATTCCACAATTGCCCCTTACCCTTTGCCCTGAGGCGGGACATTGGTTTACAATAAATCTGTAGTCATCTTGGTGTAACCTATCACCGTACATAAATCACATGGAGGCGTACCTATGCTTTTTATCGACAATCAGGGAATTCATGATCCCGCCATTAATTTGGCGATTGAGGAATATGCTTTGAAGCATCTACCGATGGAAGACAGCTACCTTCTCTTTTACATCAACCGTCCGTCCATCATTATTGGCAAGCACCAAAATACGATAGAAGAAATCAATCAGGAATTTGTCCGTGACAACAACATCCAGGTCGTTCGTCGACTGTCCGGAGGCGGCGCAGTTTATCATGACCTCGGCAACCTGAATTTCAGCTTTATTACCAAAGACGATGGACAATCATTCCATAATTTTCTCAAATTCACCCAGCCAGTTATTGACTTCCTGCAAAAAATGGGGGTCCCTGCTGAGCTGAGCGGCCGCAATGACCTGCAAGTTGGAGAGAAGAAAATTTCCGGAAATGCCCAATTCTCCACAAGAGGGCGCATGTTCAGCCACGGAACCCTCATGTTCGACCTGGATTTGAACAATGTACAAGCCTCACTTCGTGCGAATCCAGAGAAATTCAAATCGAAGAGCACGAAGTCTGTTCGCAGCCGGGTAGCAAACATCAAAGAGCTGCTGGGTACAGATATGACAATTGAACAGTTCCGTTCGGAACTGCTGCGTTCAATTTTTGGCATGGAACCCGATCAGGTTCCGCAATATGTTCTGCAAGAGAAAGACTGGGAAAAGATCCATCAAATTTCCAAAGAGCGTTACCAGAACTGGGATTGGAACTATGGCTTATCTCCGGAAAGCAACGTAAAACATGCGAAAAAATTTCCGATTGGCATTATCGATATTCGGATGGATATCAAGGACGGGCACATCAGAGAGATTAAAATATATGGCGATTTCTTCGGCGTAGGCGATGTAGCCGATATCGAGAACGCCCTTCGAGGCAAGCGTTACGAGGAAAAAACAGTAAGGGAAGCCCTCTCTTCTATTGACGTCAAGCATTATTTCGGAAATCTGGAGCTTGAAGATTTGATCGGCCTGATCTTCCTGGAAGAATAGTCTTATCTTCATGCGGCAGCACAAAAGAGGCCGTCCTCAAAGGACGGCCTCTAATTCTGTTTATGTACCTGTTCTAACTGTAACGAGCACAAATAACGGGCAAAAGTGTTATTTTCACTGCCATTATTGTCGGATACTGTGCCTTTCTTTCTCCAGCCAGCTATGCTTTAGCGTGAAGCGATAAACGTGTACCAGAGTAAAACCAGTGTTAGCATAATGCACACATTCTCTACCAACGTTCCCCACTTGCTTCCGGTGCTCATCAGTTTTAACCTCAATCTGAATTTCAACGGAGGCAGCGGTCGTATCCCCCGGTTCGTCAGCATATCAGCGACCAAATGAAGAGTGTAGGACATTCCACCTGCAATCCACAAGCTTCTCTCCTCCATCGTTCCTTGTGCAGCAAAATAGAGCAGCATGGTCCAGCCAACCGCAGCATATACCGAATGTGTCAGCCCTCGATGGGACACCAGCGTAGAAATAATCAGCACACATCCGGCGATGGTATTCCACGGACTAAAGGCTTGTCCGAATTGAAGAAGCCCCAAACCGATCATAAACATGACAATATGACGCAGCGTCCGTCCGGGCAGAAAGGACACAACGCCGATCAGGCCAGCCAAAAACAAATTCCACGGGGCATAATCCTGTCCGTAATAATAAACAAATACCGCTCCTGCAATCAATGCCAACTGCATGACTCGAAGCACTCCGGCAGGAAGAACGGTCCTGACCAAAATGGAGTTCGGCTCATCGATGTCAGGCAGCAGCGAACTGACAGCAGCTACAGCCGCTGCAGGAAGTGTAACGGGAATTCCGGCCAGCCCCATAACCGACAATGTAACGCCCGTGCCAATCATTAAATGGGCTCTTCCCATCATAGTAAACTACTTCCTTTCATGCTCATGTTGTCTTGTTAGAGCCCGTTCGATTTAATCTTCCAGATATATGGGAATATATGTTCGGTATTTTAGTATAACAAAAACCTCTTTCGTTTGTCTACCATTTTCTCTCTTCGCTCAAAGTTCATGATCTGAACAAATACTTAGTAAAGACCTTCCCTTGCCGATAAATGTTATTGCGCTGTTTAATGGAGTTCTTTATGCTGAAGAAGCGTCAGGCAGAACAGGACATAGACCTGCCTTGCTTATGTATTACATGTTAGACTTGTCTATGCCGAAATTGAATTCTGCACGACTGGCGGTACAATAGAGTTAAATAGATAGAGATACAGTCAAAAAGGAGAGAAAACCATGACCGATTACAAACTGATCGCCATCGACATCGATGATACCCTCATCAATGACGATAAGGAAGTTACCCCTGGAGTTCAGCAAGCGTTGGAGCAAGCTATCGAACAGGGCGTCATCGTAACACTGGCGACCGGACGAGCCTATGCATCCGCACAAGCGATTGCCCGACAAACCGGACTTAATGTACCGATCATCACTTATCAAGGGGCTTTGATCAAAAACTTGATGGATGAGCAGGTTCTCTATGAGCGTTATGTTCCTGTTGATGCAGCCAAAAAGCTCTATGAGTATTGTGTTTTGCACAATCTACATCTGCAAACCTATGTTGAGGACAAGCTGTATTCACGGGAAGAGAACCAGAAGCTGATTGATTACTGTGGACTGAACCGCACACCTTATTATATTGAGCCTGACTTTATCAAAATGGTGGAGCAGCCTACACCAAAAATGCTTATTATCGACGACCCTGCTTATCTCGACGAGCTCATTCCAGTGTTCCAGGAAATGCTTGGCGATCAAATGCATATTACGAAATCCAAACCGCAATTTTTGGAGTTCATGCATAAAGAGGGTACGAAAGGCCATGCCCTGAAATTCCTTGCCAATCATTTCAACTGCGCTTTGGAACAGACGATTGCGATCGGTGATTCCTGGAATGATCATGAAATGCTTGAATGCGCTGGACTTGGCGTTGCTATGGGCAATGCGATCGAGCCGCTCAAGGAATTGGCTGATTATGTAACGCTCAGTAATAATGAAGATGGCGTGAAGCATGTTATCGAAAAGTTTGTGCTGAACACATAATAACTTTTTATATCAGTAAAAGGCCCGTACCTAAGGTTTGCATCCTTAAGGTTCGGGCCTTTTTATTAAGTTTATCTTTATGCAAATGAGGGCTTCTTGTCATCAACTGATCCGCTAATGACCTTCACATATTTCTTATCTGTACCTTCTACAGAAGGACCAATATAAATGCTTGATTGCTTCTGTCGTCTTGCTAGACGCTCTCGCGCTTTTAAAGACCCCTCAACAGGAATATTTCCGCGGACCACCCAATGACCGCTGGCGGACCCAAGATTTCCCGCGACTTTCTTCTTGCCATTCCTGCTCATATGGAATCTCCTCCAACTAAATGTCTGATGGTTCGGAGCAATTCACGATTATGCTCAACCACTTCTCCAAGCTCTTCATCAGATAGTATCTGATGTCCTGTAAAATGAACCGATAATACATGATTTACACCTAAAGGATAGCAGAACACATACACCTGCGCAACTTCCTCTTCGTGATAAAATGCCCATTTACCGCTGTTATAGACATCTACAATATATATTTCTTGCTGGGTACCTGATTTAATGTCATTTGCGTCAAACGAAAAAAAACGTCCTCTCCCTACATTACCCCCGATTTGAGCAATTCCATCATTTCCGGACTTCGCCCAAAATGCAGCTCCGGTGACCCGAAAGTCGCCGCGTGCAGGCGGAAGCAATGAATTACGCACCGCTTCACTAAGCGCATGAAATTTTTCGGAAAGATCCTTCACATGAATATTACGATTATATTCCCAGAAAAAATGGAGTACACTTTGCTTACGCTTTAGCTCCGTTTTCTTTGACTCTATGACTTCGGCCGGGGTTTCAAAAAACGACTCCGCCGCGATCGCATTAATAATATGACCGCATGCGACATCCACCGCTGACTTGTAATCCTGATCGTTTCTCAGCTCATATTCCAGCAAGGTAAGCCCCTGCAGGTCCGTTAGAAGATGATATTCTTTTATCGTAACATCTTTAATCAATTGATCATTCGGCTCCACCTGATCGGGAACGATGCAAAAGACTCTCTGCCTGCCCAACCTTCCCCAGAACAGCCCCATCTCAAACAAAGTGTTATCCCTTGTTACAAAAACTGGCTTGCCTCGGATGAGAGCCACATCATCAGGAGAAAATACAAATATCCCAAAATCACTTCGCTCCAACTGCCTCTCCAATGCCTCCATCGTATACGCATTCGTTTCAAAGGTGCCGCCATACCACGGTGTTACCTGAGCTGATCTCTTGATTTGTTCATGAATGGCGCGAGCATACTTGATGGCTTCTCGGGAGGAACCAATAAATAAATTCGGTTTTGGATTAGACATAGGCACATCATATACTCCCCTTGTTGTTCAATTTACTTTTATTCGACTATTATAACAAAGTTAACTATTTTTTGGGAATTATTTGTTTATTCATTATATGTAAACAATGAATAAACAGACTGTGATAATAGCCATAGTTTTGTGTACTGAGATAACAAAAATGAAAAAGGAGTTACGGGCGGGTATGCAGAAATCTTATTTTATCTAAAATGAAAGCGGTTGGAGGATTTTTTCAATAATGAAAAAAATACGATTGCAAGGCCAGCGCGTTGTTCTGAGAACGCGTGCGGTAGAAGATATGCCTGTGCTGTATGATCTTATCTATGGATGTGAGCAGCCGGAATGGAAAAAGTTTGACGCTCCTTACTTCCCACACGAACACCTAACCTATGAACAGTTTTTAAAGCAGTGGGGTACCGATTTCACATCGGATAAGCTTCCGAATGACTTGCTCATTGAAGCAGACGATCAAATTGTCGGAACAGTCACTTATTATTGGGAATATAAACCGACACGCTGGCTGGAAGCAGGGATCGTCATCTATTCCCCTGATCATTGGAGCGGCGGATACGGAACAGATGCCCTTTCTCTATGGGTCGATTTCTTGTTTGAACATCTGGAAATTGGCCGAGTCGGGATTACAACCTGGTCGGGGAACCCCCGAATGATGCGATGTGCCGAGAAAGTCGGTATGCAAATGGAAGGCCGAATGCGTAAATGCCGGTATTATAATGGTATATATTATGACTCCATTCGGATGGGGATGACACGGGAAGAATGGGAAAGCAGAAAACAAACAACACTCTAAAAATAGCGAGTCGTTCAAAGAGTCATGAACTTATCGAAGGCAACGTCCACTTGGACAAAACGCAAAAAAATGGCGGTACAGAAAAATTCCTGTATCGCCCTTGTCAGTCTCATCGGTACTACTTTCCAATACCGGGTACCACCTTATTCATACTTTGGAAAATCTCCTTAGGGCACGCATCCTCATCGCTCTTATATCCCCGCCAAAACCTGATACCAAATGCCGCGCTTGGAATAAAGTGTTTCACGTACATGCTCCCACCCACCAAGATATTCAATATCAAAAAGTCCAGGAGGCTGCGGAAATTGCTGCCCGCCTTCACGGTATACCGATTCCTCTACTGGCCTAAAGCCGTATTTCATAAATACACGCTGCGCTTCAGGCGACTGCAAATACGAGACAAATGCTTCCGCCACATCAAGGGTTCCATGTTCTTCTGCATAACGGTGGACAACAGTAGCTGGATTCTCGATCAGCATCGTGTATTCCGGAATCACAATCTCATACTTTACCCCTTGCGCAATGCGTGCAAGCAGCTCATTTTCATAGGTAACGATCACATCGCCTACACCATACTCAAACGCAGCCATGGAGGCGCGGCCGCTCTTGTCGAGCGACTCTACGTTACGATGGACTTGCTCCAAAAAAGCTTTTGCCGCAGCGGGGTCCTTATGTCCCTGTTCTTCGGAACGTTTCAGGCCTGCCCCATAGATCGCATTGATATCCCACTGAGCACCGCCGGATGTTTTCGGGTTCGGATACAACACTTTTACACCAGGCTTGGCTAGATCATCGAAATCCTTTATATTTTTCGGGTTTCCCTCCCGAGTACCCAGAACTACAATCGAACGGGTGACCATCCCGCTGTAGGGTTGATTCTTCCAGTCCTTTTTCACAAGACCTGACTTCACCAGCTTATCCACATCTCCTTCCAGTGCCAGCAAAGTAACGTCTGCTTCAAAGCCGCCTGCAATCGAGCGGGCCTGAGTACCAGACGCCTCATAGGACTCCTGAAAGTTAATTTTTTCGCCATTCTCCTCAAGCCACTTTTTTCCGAAAGCCGGTACAATTTCAGACATCGCATCCCGTGCTACACTGTAAGCGCCAATGACCAGCGTCCGCTCTCCGGATTTAGCAGCTGCCTTGCCCTGCTCTGCATCGCCCGCACATCCAGTCAGCAGTGCGATCAACAGCATAAACAGCATCCCCGTTCCAATACGATAAGAATAAACAGCTCCAGCAGCCTTTGGATTAGGCGGGAATGTTTGTCTAAAAATCTTCAACATCCGATATCGATACTGCGTCTTCACCTTCCCACCTCCACCCGTATTTTTTTCAGATCATGATCGGCATCGGATCTACCTTAAGCCTGTTCTCCTCTATCCAACTGTTCTCGTCATTAAATAGATAAACGCGATGTACAAGTACTCGAACCGCCTGCCCGGGCTGAAGCGTTTCTTTCTCCAAAGAACGATAGGTCATCAGATTCAGTCCGTTCACCTCAACCTCAACCAGCCACTCGCTTCCGCGAAAATGCAAATGTTTGACGATGCCCTTCTCCGTCGCTGAAAGAATAGGAAAGTCTTGTTCATCGCCAATTTCGATATATTCAGGACGAATGAGTGCGCGCACTTGTATTCCTTCCGCTGCTTCATCAAACCCTTTCAAGTCCGCCGCACGTTCCACCATGGTCGATTCTCCGATAAAGGTTGCGACAAACGGGGTTGCCGGCTCTTTGTAAATGTCCCATGGCGTCCCCATCTGCTCCACCCGTCCCTGATTGATGATCATAATCTCATCAGCAACCTCAATCGCTTCATCCTGATCGTGAGTTACAAAAATAGATGTAATGCCCACCCGTTCAATGAGCTCCCGCAGCCAAGAGCGAAGCTCCTGACGGATTTTTGCATCAATAGCGGCGAAAGGCTCATCGAGCAGCAGCAGCTGCGGCTCTGGTGCCAGAGCGCGGGCAAAAGCAACACGCTGTCGCTGTCCACCAGATAATTGATGCGGATACCGCTTTTCAAAACCACGAAGGCCCGTCAGTTCCACCAGCTCCATCACTCTCTCTTTAATCCGGGTTTTGGGTACTTTCTTCACCTTCAATCCGAAAGCGATATTATCATACACCGTCATGTGCTTAAACAGCGCATAGTTCTGAAAAACAAACCCGATGCCGCGCTCTTGCGGCGGAATGTCGTTTACAACCTGGCCGTGAAAACAGATTTCACCGGAGTCCGGGGCTTCAAGCCCGGCCAACATACGCAAAATAGACGTTTTTCCGCCTCCGCTCGGACCGAGAAGACCGATTAAATGTCCTTTTTCGATCTCAAAGCATACATCCTTTACAGCATGAAAGGTACCAAAGTGTTTATTTAGATCACGGACCAGCACATGCATCTCAAAGCACTTCCTTTCTCTTTTTGACCCATTCCATCAAAAGTAAAAGTCCGGCTGATATAGTAACCAGTACTAGAGCAACGCTGCTTGCCGCCGCCACATTAAAATTTTCGACATCCTGATACACGAGCGTTGTTGCCGTCTGTGTCTTGTTCATGATGTTTCCAGAAACAACGAGGACAGCGCCAAATTCGCCCAATGAGCGGGCAATCGTCAAGACCATACCGTAAACAACGGCCCACCGGATCATAGGCCAGGTTACTTTCCAAAACGTCAGCCAGCCATATGCCCCAAGCGTAGAGGCCGCCTGCTCCTGCTCCAATCCGATTTCCTGTAAAACAGGCATCACTTCACGAACCATCAGCGGAAAGGTAACAAACAATGTCGCTATGACCATACCGGGAAACGCATAGACCACCTTAAAGCCAATGCCTTCCAGAAAGCCGCCGATAATGCTATCCGGTCCCAAGATCAGAACAATCATCAAGCCACCGATGACGGGAGAGACTGCGAAGGGGAGATCGACAATGCTATTCAGCAGTCTTTTCAATTTCCCGCTAAGCCACTTTGCCCGAACGAGATACAAAGACAGCATAATGCCAAACAGGGCGTTAAGCACGGTTACAATGACAACAATCGATCCGGTCATCAGCAGTGCATGAACCGCCTCTGGCCTTCCAAGAGCTTTACCTAATCCGGCGATCCCGCCGCTGAAGGACTCCGCAATGATCCTGGACAGAGGGGCAATCAGAAGCACGAAAAACACTGCGTAGGTCAGGCCAATCGTTAACCTTCTCATCCCCGCTTCCCCCTCTGCACCCGGTTCATTAACCATAAAACGATAAAAGACAGAGTCAGCAAAATGACAGAGACTGACGCTGCGCCGACTGGATTATCGCTTTCGATTTCACCGTAGATGAATACAGACGCCACCAGTGTGCGGCCTGGAATGTTTCCTGCCACTAGCACAACAGCGCCAAATTCAGCGATAGCCCTGGAAAAGGCCAGCATCCCGCCGCTAATAATCCCTGATCTCATGGATGGAAGAATCACATGAAAGAACGTATGAGCCTTCGAGGCTCCCAGCGTATAAGCCGCTTCTTCCTGGGATGTTTCCAGTTCCTCAAGCAGCGGCTGCACCGCCCGTATAACAAAAGGGAAGGTTACAAATACCATGGCAATGACAATAGCCGGTTGATGAAATACGATTTCAACGCCTATAGCTTCTGCAGCCCTCCCGAGCCAGCTGCCCGGCCCAAGCAAAAGGAGAATCATCAGCCCTCCAACGGCCGTAGGCAAAGCAAAAGGCAAATCCACAAGACTGTTTAGCGCCATCCTTCCGAAAAAACGATACCGGGTCAGCACCCATGCAACCATCGTACCGACAACGATGTTGATCAACGCTGCAACAAGGCCCAGCTTTAAGGTCAGCAGTACAGCTTTCCAAGCAATCGGATCAAGCAAACTGGCTGCAAATGACTCCCATCCGTCGGAAAATGATTGCACATACACCCCAAATACCGGAAGAACAATAAGTACACCAAAATAAAGAAGAATCGTGCTTCTAAATCCCCACAGCCAACTTTTATGACGGATCAGCGTTGCCAAACTTCGTTCCCTCCTGACTCCGGGTAAACCGGTCCCATTTTTATAAACTAACATTTCCTATTAGTATACTTGGTATTAAATGTTATTTAACACTTTACCAAAAGAAGATTATGATCGTCAATCCATCTTTTAGACTTATTCGGGTAAAATAATAGCAGAAACCATTAAAGCGATGAAAGGAGTGGATCATATCCATGCTGCATCATATGGAGCTGTCAACTGTAAAACGGGATGAAATGAGAGATATTACACGTGAAGTTTCCGCCCTGGTAAAAGAGAGCAGTGTACAAAATGGAACTGTGCTTATTTACTGCCCGCACACAACCGCAGGAATCGCCATTAACGAAAATGCTGACCCTGACGTTAAACGTGACGTCTTGATGCGTCTTGACGAAGTCTTTCCATGGGAGCATCCGAAATATCATCATGCTGAGGGCAACACCGCCTCCCATCTGAAATCCATCACCTGCGGCCCCTCACAGCAGATCATTATTGCAGAAGGAAAGCTTCTTCTCGGACGGTGGCAGGGAATTTATTTCTGCGAGTTTGACGGGCCGCGAAATCGAGAGTACTACGTCAAAATCATGCAGGGGTAATCTCAGTAATAAAGGGAATAGCAAAGGTTACCGAAAACAAAAAAAGACAGGCGGCTGGTTCGAACTAAATCCCAAATGTTATACGTGGGTAACATTTGAAAACAGTTCACTGCTGCCTGTCTTTACATTCATTAGGAAATTGACGTTTCAACGCAACAACGGAGTAATTCAGTGAAGTGAAAGCTTAAAAAAATTCGCCTTTTACGTATACAAGCGGGGGTTACACCCTGCTGTATAAGCTTCGGCACAGTACTCTTACGTGAGAGACAGCGGCTGGTTTAATCTCCTCAAAGCTAATCCTGTCTTGAATATAAAACGAAACAAAGCCGTGTATGGATAAGAACAAAGTGAGGGGCAGGTTGCGCCTCTCCTCCTCACAATAAACATCATCCCGCAAATGCTGCCGTACCAATGCCGAGAACAATTCAAAACATCGGCTTTGTTCGGTACGACAGTAAGCAAGCAGCTCTTCGTCCCTGATCATAAACATAATCTCGTACTGGTAAGGATTGCTGAGTCCGAACCGTACAAATTCAAGCAATAATTGTTCCACCTTGGAGAAGCCTTCTGTAGGTGCTCTTCCGGCTGCTTCATTCAGCAGTATAGTAAGATCGTTGAAGTCTTTCATGACAATGGCGTAGAAAAGCTCCGCCTTTTCCTTAAAATGATAATATAAGGACCCGTGGCTGTAACCCAGGTGCTGCCCGATGCCTCGCATCGAGATGGCCCGGTATCCTTTAGTAATAAACAAATGCCTGGCCGCTTCCAATATACGCTCTCTAGACAACTCCCGTTCTACCGCTCTTCTTGCCATCTCATTTTATTCCCCTTCAGTAAAGTAGAGCCGCTCTCCCTCCGTAATGACGGACTGTCCCTGTGTTAAATCGACCATCCATGCGATAAAATCATCTTTTCCTTCATTCAATGGCAAGCAAGTGAGTGTAACCTTGTCTGCAAACATCGTCTCACCCATTCGAATATTCCGGCTGTGCAGCTCATTCTCCACCTTGCCAAGCCAAGTATAATCCAGCTCAACAAACACTTCTCTGTGAAGCACGCGTGTAATAGCTTCCCCGGCTTCAATAGCCGCTACCGCTCCGTCGGTGTAGGCCCTGATCAGCCCGCCTGCCCCGAGCATGATGCCGCCAAAATAACGTGTGACAACAATGGCTACATTTTTAAGCCCCTGATTTCGGATCACTTCCAGAATCGGCTTGCCTGCCGTTCCGCTTGGCTCTCCATCGTCTGACTGCTTCTGGATCTCATCCCGTTCCCCAATCATATAAGCGGAACAGTTATGAGTTGCGTTCCAGTGCTTCTTCTTTATTTCCTCAATGAATGCGACTGCGGCCTCCTCAGTCTCTACAGGCATTACATGCCCAATAAACCGGGATTTTTTAATGACGATTTCTTTCGAACCCGACGACCGCACCGTTTTGTAACGTTCCAGCATATGCCGATATCAACCCCTTATTGCCAAGAAAGCAGTCCCCGGCCCTATCAACCGGAAAACTGCTTCCTTCAGCTTGTTCTGTCTTATGTGTTAGATGGTGTTATTCGGAAAGTCTGGCTTCAAGCTCTGCTTTTTCTTTCTCGTAACCCGGCTTGCCAAGCAAAGCGAACATGTTCTTCTTGTACGCTTCTACTCCTGGCTGGTCAAACGGGTTCACACCTAACAGATAACCGCTGATTCCGCAGGCCTTTTCGAAAAAGTATACCAGATATCCAAAGGAATAGGGAGAAAAATCTGGAATTGTAACAATCAAGTTAGGAACCTGACCATCCGTATGCGCCAGCATCGTTCCCTGGAATGCTTTTTTGTTGACAAAATCCATCGTTTTTCCAGCCAGGAAGTTAAGTCCATCGAGATCTTCCGGATCGGATTCAATCGTAATATGGCTCGATACATTCTCTACCTGAATGACGGTTTCAAAAATGTTACGGCTGCCTTCCTGTACGAATTGACCCATGGAGTGCAGATCGGTAGAGAAGTCCACAGACGCCGGATAGATTCCTTTGAAGTCCTTTCCTTCGCTCTCGCCGTACAGCTGCTTCCACCATTCGGAAACAAAGTGCAGGGACGGCTCATAATTGACCAAAATCTCAATGCCTTTCCCTTTGCGGTACAGCATGTTGCGGACAGCTGCATATTGATAAGCTTCGTTCTCCGCAACGTTCGGGTTGCTGTACTCTTTCGCAGCGTCAGCAGCACCCTGCATCATCTCTTCAATATTGATGCCTGCTGTTGCAATCGGCAGCAAGCCTACAGCCGTCAGAACGGAATAACGTCCACCTACGTCATCTGGAATGATAAAGGATTCATAACCTTCCTCATTAGCCAGCTTTTTGAGCGCTCCTTTTTCTCTGTCCGTTGTAGCATAGATGCGCTTGCGCGCTTCTTCCTTGCCATACTTCTTCTCCAAAGCTGCACGGAAAATACGGAAAGCGATCGCCGGCTCCGTCGTTGTACCGGATTTGGAAATGATATTGACGGAAAAGTCTTTGCCTTCAATGGCCTCAAGCAGATGGTTAACATAAGTGGAACTGATATTGTTCCCTGCAAAATAAATTTCTGGCGTTTTCCGCTTATCCTTCGGAAGTACGTTATAGAAGGAATGGGACAGCATTTCAATGGCTGCGCGCGCACCAAGGTAAGAACCGCCGATACCAATTACGATCAAAACATCGGAGTCACTTTGAATCTTGGCTGCCGCTTTTTGAATGCGTGCGAATTCCTCTTTATCATATTGAGTCGGCAGGTCGATCCATCCGAGATAGTCCGAACCGGCACCGGTTTGATTATGTAATTGATCATGAGCTAAACGAATCGGCTCAGCCAAATAATCGATCTCATGCTGATGAATAAAAGAAAGGGCTTTGCTGTAATCAAACTTCACTTTTTTGGACATTAGTTTAGAGCCTCCTGTATTTGTCTTGTAGAGAGTCAACATTTATAATAGGATACTTTAATTTTTTCAAGCGATCAAGTTTCGCCTCGGAACTGTCAAGCTTTAGCCATGAAGGCATAATCCGCCTTACAGCGGTGTATAGCGTGTAGAATATACGATAACACCGTGTTAAGATGAACATATCCGAGAAAAAATACGCTTAGAGGTGGTACTCATGAAAAAAATCGGATTTATCGGCCTTGGCACGATGGGCGCTCCTATGGCCTCCAACCTGCTAAAACAAAATTACAAAGTAACGGTTTACAACCGCACGACGGAGAAATGCTTCCCGCTTGCGGAACAAGGCGCTGCTACTGCGCCAACCCCTCGCGAAGCTGCTAAAGGTGCAGATGTCGTTATTACGATGGTAAGTAACGATGACTCCATACGCGATATTTTTTACAGCGATAACGGCATCCTTTCCTCATTAACCGAGGGCATGACCGTGATCGATTGCAGCACGATCTCCCCGAGCCTTGTGAAAGAAATCGCTGCAGAAGTATCGTCTCACGGCGCTTCCTTCCTGGATGCTCCTGTTACAGGCAGCAAACCTGCGGCGATTGATGGCTCCCTTGTCTTTATGGTCGGCGGAGATGCAAACGTGATTGAAGCTCAAGCTGATCTGTTCGATACCCTCGGGCAAAAGGTCATTCATATGGGACCAAACGGCAGCGGAGCTGTAGCCAAGCTGGCCCATAATACAGTCGTTGGAATCAACAATCTCGCTCTGGCCGAAGGATTTGCCATTGCTGCGAAATCCGGCATTCCAGCGGACAACTTCCTTGAGCTGGTTAAGCTCGGCTCTGCTGGAAGCAAAGCTGCTGAACTCAAGGGCCATAAAATCATCGAAGGTGATTTCAGCAACCAGTTCTCTCTTGGCCTGATGCTAAAAGATCTGAAGCTTGCCTCTTCCCTTACAGACGGCATCGGCATGCCTTCACCTATGTTGAACCTGGCAAAAAGCTTGTTCCAAGCCGGTGCAACCGAAGGCTATAGTGAAGAAGATCTTTCGGCTGTCGTGAAATGCTACGAAGCATGGATCGGCCAAACCATCGGCGGACAAAAATGAAATCATAAATTAACAGCCCATACCTGCTTTCTGCGATTGTATCCTTGACTTTTAAAGGCTGTCGCCCGAGACGGCAGGTTTTTTCTTTTGCCTGACTGTAACATTTTGTGGAATATTACGTCATTAATACTACAGGGAGGAATGAACAAAATGAAAACCAAGAGATTCAAAATATTGGCCGCAGCCGTCTTATCCGCAGCTATGCTGATCCCCTCGCTCCGTCCCCTGCATGCGCAGGCAGCCTCGAACACGATTTCAACCACAGCTCCACAGGCTTACATAAACGGCAATCAAGCCCACGGTGTAGTGTTGATTCGTGAAGGAAACACCTTTGTCACGCTAACCGATCTTAAACAACTCGGAGACTACGTCTACCAATACGATAACGTGAAAAAGGAAGTAACCATTACCGGAAAAGGTACGACGGTCATGGTTACCGCCGGCAGCAAAACCATGCAGAACAACGGCAGCAAAGTACCGTTAAAGGTCGCGCCGTTTCTTCACAAAGGTAAAATGATGATTCCGCTACGCGCCGTAGCTGATGCCTTTGACGCATATGTATATTGGAACGGTCCTGCCAAAACCGCGTATATCACCAAGCCTCGTTCCGAGACCATTGCCGATTTAAAGAGCAAGGATCTTGCCACCGCAAGAAATGCAGTTATTACACTTCCACATATATCGAAGCTGCCTCAGGCAGAGTTAGAAAGAACCTATATGGAAATGCAGGGTGTAAATTATTATTTCCCTAAAAACGAATGGGATAAATACTTTATTCTAGACAACGATCTTGTCAGCTATTATGAAATTCAGGGAAATATAGCTGAACTGAAATGGCAGGCCAAACTTGATAACAAAAGCAAAAAGCACAGTAACTTATTCTTTCTGAAGACCGATATCAAGAAAGAAATCGGCACCCAGCCTAACGTGAAAAATTGGACGATTGCCGAATTTACTTTCCGCTATCCGGTCGGTGTGACCTCCTACGAGTTGATCAACAGCCAAGGTACAATCACCAGCGGCTGGATCGAATTGAATAAAGATGATCCATCCTACAAAGGCGTGATCGTCGATATTCCTGAGGAGTCTGAAAGCAAATAACAACCTCTAAATAAGCAATAGATAGATCGGCACCCGCAAAATTGCGAGTGCCGATAGCTATCTAATCATGATATTGATCGATTTTGGTGATTAGAGCAGCGATTTCACGCGGCTAACCACATTTTCTACTGTAAATCCGTACTCTGCAATTACACGATCGCCAGGAGCGGAAGCGCCAAATGTGGAGATACCCATGATGTCGCCTTTTTCACCGACATAACGCTCCCATCCGAACGGATGAGCCATTTCGACAGCCAGACGGGCCTTCACATCAGGCAGCAGAACGGAATCTTTGTAAGCCTGATCCTGCTGATCAAAGAGATCCCAGCTTGGCATGCTGATCACGCGAACTTGAATACCTTCCTTAGCAAGCGCTTCTTGTGCTTTTACCGCCAATTGAACTTCGGAACCTGTTGCAATAATTTGCGCTTGCGGCTTGCCTTCCTTCGCATCCGCGACTACATAAGCCCCTCGCTTAATACCTTCACGTGCTTTTTCAGCCGTAGCTTCAAGAATCGGCAAGTTTTGACGAGTGAGTACAAGCGCTACAGGACGATCCTGATTCTGAACCGCATAAGCCCATGCAGCCGATGTTTCATTCGCATCAGCAGGACGGAGTACAGTCAAACCTGGAATGATGCGCAAGGATGCAAGCTGCTCGATCGGTTCGTGAGTCGGACCGTCTTCCCCAACCGCAATGCTGTCATGTGTCAACACATACGTGACAGGCAGCTTCATAAGCGCAGCCAAACGTACAGCCGGACGCAAGTAATCGGTAAATACGAAGAATGTACCGCCGAAAATTTTCAGTCCGCCATGCAGGGCAATACCATTCATAGCTGCTGCCATCGCAAATTCGCGAACTCCATAATAAATGTTGCGTCCTTCGTAGCTGTTTGCCGTGAAGGAAGCGAGGCCGTTCAGATGCGTCATCGTGGAGCTCTCCAGGTCAGCAGAGCCGCCCAGCAGATTCGGTACGCCTTCAATCAAACCGTTTAAGGCTTTACCGGAAGCAATACGGGTAGACATCGCTTTATCTTCCACCGTATATTTAGGCAAGTCCTTATCCCAGCCTTCAGCCAGTTCACCTGCTACCGCCCGTTCAAACTGTGCTGCAAGCTCCGGATAAGCCGCTTTGTATTTCGCAAACTGCTCTTCCCATGCTTTAAAGGATGCGATACCTTGCTCCTTCACCTGGTTGAAATGCTCACGAACCTCTTCAGGCACATAGAAATCCTCTTCATAAACCCAATTGTAAAATTCCTTCGTCAGCTTGGCTTCCTCGGCTCCAAGCGGAGAACCGTGCGTACCGCCGTGGCCACCTTTACCTTGCTTGTTCGGGCTTCCGTAACCGATGATCGTCTTCACTTCAATCAATGTCGGACGGCTCAGATCAGCTTTCGCTTCTTCAATCGCCTTTTCGATCGCAGGCAAATCGTTTCCATCTTCTACGCGGAGCACTTGCCAGCCGTAGGCTTCAAAGCGCTTAGCTACATTTTCGGAGAAAGCAAGATTCAGTTCACCATCAAGTGAAATATCATTGGAATCATACAGCATAATCAGCTTGCCAAGCTTCATATGACCAGCCATAGAAGCGGCTTCTGCTGACACACCTTCCATCAAATCGCCGTCACCGCAAATACCGTACGTGAAATGATCGATAACCTTAAAGTCATCTTTGTTGTAAACTGCACCCATATGCGCTTCCGCCATTGCCATACCGACAGCCATAGCAATACCTTGCCCCAGCGGACCTGTCGTTGCATCAACGCCAGCTGTGTGCCCGTATTCCGGATGGCCTGGTGTTTTGCTGCCCCACTGACGGAACTGCTTCAAATCCTCAATCGAAAGATCATATCCGCATAGATGAAGCAGGCTGTACAACAGCATCGAGCCGTGGCCAGCGGATAATACAAAGCGGTCGCGGTTGATCCATTCAGGCTGGTCCGGGTTATGCTTCATCGTTTTGGCAAACAGCTGGTAGCCCATAGGTGCCGAACCCATCGGCATGCCGGGATGACCGGATTTTGCTTTTTCGATAGCATCGATAGCCAGCGTCCGGATCGTAGCAATGGACAGGTTGTCAATTTTTGTATTGGTTGTCATGATTCGTCCTCCTCAATTACGTTGCTCATTACAAGCTTCTTACACTTCGCCCAGGTTACCCGAAAACTGTTCATTCGGGTATAAAAGCAATTAGGAAAGTTGAGTATATCATTTTGACTCTTATTGTACCATCTGTATGGATTCTTTTCCACAATACGATATTAATTTCTATACGGACTAGGAACATCCTTCATGCATTATGTCCTTTATATGAGGGGTTATAACCGGAAGAGAACCATTTGAAGCAAAGGGCGGCTTCGATCCAGCAAAAAACCGGAACCCCATCTTCTGGAATCCCGGTCTGTCATATCCCTTATTTACGCTTTAACAAGAATTTTCACTTGATTTTTCTCTTTGAGCAATGCTTCAAAGCCTTGATCAATCACTTCGTCCAATGTAATTTTCTTGGTTACCAGTTTATCAGCGGAGAAGAAACCTTTCTCCATCAAGCTGATCACAGCCGGGAATACATCCCGATATCCGATAATCCCGGTTACAGAGCGTTCTTTGTTCACGATAATATTCGGCTGGATGGATGCTTCCTGTTCAAAAATGCTGACAATCATCGTTTCTCCGCCAATTTTAGTGGAATGGATCGCCTGACTCAATACCGCTGGAACACCGGTAACTTCAAAGGCGACATCGACACCGCCATCGGTCCGCTTATGTAATTCTTCCACCACATCATATTGCTTTGGATCAATAACAATCGCACCGAATTCCGCAGCTTTCTGCTTCCGCTCCTCCGAAAGCTCTACCGCATAAATCTCGGATGCTCCGGATGCTTTCAGCGCCTCAATGACAAGCAAACCGATCGGGCCTGTTCCAAATACAACCGCCTTGTCACCCACTTTGAGCTTACTGCTTCGCACCGAGTGCAGAGCAACGGCAGCTGGCTCAACCAGGGCTCCCTGCTCAAAAGAGATCGCCTCCGGAATTTTATGTATCATCACTTCTGGTATGGATGCATATTCAGAAAATCCGCCGCCACCGCCCGCCAATCCATAAAAGCCCATCTTATCGCACAGATTATACTTGCCTTGTCTGCACGCATCACATGTTCCGCATGAATAAATCGGCTCAACCACGACGCGGTCCCCAACGCTTGCTCTTGTTACACCTTCACCCACCTCAACGACTTGTCCGGAAAATTCATGCCCCATGACAATCGGAGCTTTATCGCCGCTAAGCGGATGATTCTCAGTAGGGATAAAGATCGGCCCGGCCGTATATTCGTGCAAATCACTGCCGCATATACCGCACCATTCCACTTTTATTTTAACTTGGCCTTTGGAGGGCTTTGGCTCCTCAATGTTGTCCAATCTCAAATCCTTAGCAGCATGCCATCTCAAAGCTTTCATTAAAATCATCTCCCGATTATTTTTTGAACGCTCACAATAATAACTCTACTAACTATTTAAAAAATAAACAAATGCAATTTATTATACTAATGTTAATTAAGTTCAATTTTTTACATTTAATTGTTTAATATCGACAAAATCATTTAAAAATCGACGCACTTCACACATTATTCAAAAAAAACTCCCGCCCTTGCAAGTGGATGAACCTACCTGCAAAGACGGGAGTAGAAAATGACGATAAGCTATCCCACCATATTTAACGTGAATTCCGATTTTTCGCTCTGAGCAGGCGATCCATTGCGGATTCGCCCTGCTCATCCGCAGCCTGCGCCTTGCCGCCGGATGGCTTCGGCGGCGGGCTTGCCGAGCGCCCGCCGCTGC
>NZ_LT985747.1:1051849-1354349 GCF_900289175.1 Paenibacillus faecalis
CGCCTGCGCAGGAGGGCGGCCAGGCGAGCGCCGATGGCGGCCCATGGCAGCGCCAGGCGGCGCACGGCGATGTCCGCGACCCACAGCAGGAGGGCCGCGACAAGCAGACCGTAGCTCCAGTCATGGAGCTCCTTGCGGGATGCTGCCTCACGGTCGAATACTTCCTCCGGCTTATCCCAGGAAAGGACGCGGCCGCCGGTGATCTCGGCCAGCTTCTTCAGCTCCTCTTCCCCGCTGCCCGAAGAGATCCGATATTCCGGCGAATAAGGAACGACAAAGCCTGTAGCCGGAGCCACTTGAACCGCCTCTCCTTCACCGCCGCTAACATCTTCAAGAGACATTAAAAACGCGCCTGGCTTTGAAACATTCACCTCGCCTGTATAACGTCCGGGAGCTTCTTGAACCAGCTCGACCGTCTGCTCCCCGGCCTCGTCACCAGCAATTTGGGCGATAAGCTTTTCCGGCGGATGATCGCTGCCCGATTCAACCTGCAGCTTCACCTGATTGCCTACTGCGGTCGTCGTCACCTCATAAGGTGAGGAGGTGAACTGCGGAAACGTCCATTTCACGATTTCCGTTAACGTATCGGCAAATGCAGGCCAGGACACCCATTCCTTCGACCACTTCCCGCTCAGATCACTCGTCCAGGCGACCGTTCTACCAGAACCGTATTGCCACCGGGCAAGGATCGGGTCCGGTTCCGGACTGACCAGAACGGTCTGTGCCGACGCCTTCGGTGTTGTGGCCACATAACCGTATAATCCCGGCACGCCCTGCTCGAACAAGGACTCCCATTCACCCGCATTTTGTATAGCAGGAACAAACGGTTTGTCTACAATATAAGATTTCGCCATCAAAACCGCCTCACGACTGAAGACGGCAGGGAGCGTGGTTTCATCTTCAACATAGTAATACCGGCCTTTGGCCGAATCCGCTAACGATTGCAAGAGCGCCATATCAGCGTCCGCCCCGACAGCAACCGATGATAATGTAATTTTATTATCCACCATCGTCTGGGTCAGATCATCATAACCGGCTTGAAAAGCGGACTGCCCGTCAGTCAGGAGAATAATATGCTTTCTCTGCGCCTTGACATTCAGCATTTCCTCGACAGCCGATTCAACAGCCGGATAAATATTCGTTCCTCCTGCGCTTGGAATGGACCCGATCGCCTCCAGCACCTCTTCCTTGTCGCCAAGTTTCTGTGGTGGAACGACCCACCATGGATTATCATCAAATGCGACGACCCCAACCGTATCCTTGGAGCGCATCAGCTCCACTGTCCGCATAGCTGATTCTTTGGCCAGTTCCATTTTGTTGCCGGACATACTTCCCGATCGGTCAATGACCAAAATCAGTCCCAGGGAAGGGATTTCCCGCTTGCCTTCAAGTTCCATTGAAACAGGCAGCGCCTTTTCGATCGGAGTTTTGAAATAACCGCCCACACCAAAACTGTCCTCGCCCCCGGCCATCATAAATCCGACACCGAAGCTTCGAACCGCCTGCTCGATCAGCTCCATTTGCTTGCCGCCGACATCGCTCCCCGACACATTGTTAAAAATAATACTGTCATAAACCGCATACTTGGCGGCCTCAAGCGGCAGCATATGAGGCGAAATCACCTCGGTCCCGATCATACCGGACTCCAAAGCTGCTGTAATGTTGCCGGAGGTCCCCGGTTTTCCCTCCACGATCAACACCTTCGGCGGACCGTCAACGCGGGTAAAATCGAACCCGACATTGTTCGCCGAGAACTCATCACCATCCATGAAAATTTCAGCCTTGTACCTGTGAAGTCCTGGCGACTTAGCCAATCCCTTCACCGCAAAGCGGTTTTCACCTGGTGATACTTCAACCACTTCTCGCCCAATTTCACGGTTGTTCTCATAAATACGAAGCTCACCGGATGTCTTGTAAGTGCTCTGGATCATCACTTCCACATAAAAAGCTTCCGCCTGATACAGCTTATCCGGCACGGTCAGCTCCTCAACGGCGACATCCTGCACTTCTCTTTGAGGAACCGGAAGGACGTCTACCGTAATCCCCCGGTCCTTGAGCAGCCTTCCTGTTGCCGCCATATCCCCGACATTCTCTTCACCATCGGAGAGGACAACAATTCGGGAATCAACCGTTCCCTCAAATAAATTGCCTGCCAGCTGAAGACCGGATTCAAGATTGGTAAATTCCCCTTTAATTTCAGCGTTTAAAGAAGAGCCGGCCTCCTCCGATAATGAAAGCTTCCGTTCTACCGCACCATCAAGACCAGTGGAAACAACGGCCGTTCCGTCCTTTTCCCCCTTGGCATCCATGGATTTTCCAATCCATTCACTAAGCCTGGACGTATCGCCCATGCTGTCAGACCGGTCAGCCAAATACACGACCTGTTTATCCCGTATGACTGTAAACCCATGCAGGCCCGATAAAACAAAAATAAGTAATATAATAACAACAGCCCGTAATGCCACTGCGAGCTTTTTGCGAAAGCCGCTTAACCGAAAATCTTTTTTATAAGCATAGTAGAGAAATACCCCAGCTGGAATCAGCAGCAGCAGAAACCACGGACTACTAAATTGAACGCCCACGCTGGTACACCCCCCATTCCGCCACGATCACAACAAGCGCCAATAATGCAAGCCAAGGCATTAAAGCTGCACCGGTCTTTGCATCTTCTGTTGTACCTGCTGCCGCACGATCATTTTCTGTCTCCAGCTGTCCCTCAGCGGCGAGGTTTACACCAGGGCCCTGGTTAGCCGAAAAGTCTCCTTCAAAAGGATCAGGTGTGACTGCCAACAAGTAGCTCACTTTTTCTCCTGCTTCATTTTCTTGTTCAAACGCATATAACCCGGGGACCTCTGGTACCGTCTGAGCCGGGGAGTATCCCTTCTCCGTTCGTACAGGCTCAGCAGGCTGAACGCCGGATTGCAGCGCAAGCCCTCCCTTCGGAGCCCATGCCGCCTTTACGGTATCCGCGGCAATCGGAATATCCGCCGCCGCTCCGGCCATATAACGTCCCAGACCGCTTCCCTTGCCTGAAGTCATCCACTGCATCACATTATTGACGAGCACCGGAAATTCTGAAGATAAAGGAAGATCACTGTCCTGCAGCAAAAATCCAAAAGATAGCCGCGGAAGTCCTCCCTCCTTGCCCGCATAAACGATCGGTGTATCCCCAAGCTTGATGATCGCCTCTCCCCACGCTGGATGTTCATTCATCAGGTTGCCGATGTACACGCCTGACAAGGAAATATAAGAGGTTACCGGATGAGTTGATATGACCGGGCGTCCTCCCGGATTGTTCGCTTCCTTCCCATCCGTGCCGATGGTCCATAGCGGAGTCTTTGCTGTCAGCTCCGCCCATTCTCCCTGGCGAAACGTTTCCGGCATCGGACCATCCATCACGATCAGATCGAAATGGCCATCCGGCACGGGTACCGCATCGTCCTTATTTTTTGCATCTTGATGATGGGTTTCCTCGGTATCGGCTGTATTGTTCACCGTAACCCGGGTCACCTCGGCACCGCTCAGCTGCAGCGCTTTTTCCAGAAACAAATTGCCCGGCGTGAGCAGCAGCACCCTGGAGGTTCCATGTTTTGTACCGAATGCATACGACTCATTATCTGCAGTATAGCCGTCAGCTCCTGTGAGCTCTAAACGATACACCTCGGCAAAGGGAATATCTGCAAAAGATACCGTCTTCCTTGCCCCTGATTTCACTTCAATTTCCCTGGTGGTCAACAGCTTGTTATCACCATACAAATTAACTTCAACCGGTACTGGCTGTGTTGAATTACTGCTGACCACAGCTACCGCTGTATTTAAAGCTTCTTCCGTACTCTTGTTCGAAATACCGAACTGTTCTACAGCGATATTCACCACATCTCCCCCGGTAATTTCCTCAACGGAAACCGGTACGTTGAACACCGTTTGGACCGTATCCTTTTCCCACTGTCCATCCGAAAAGACAACCACCTCAGCATCGCTTTGTTCACGAGTTAACGCTGAGGCCAGCGACAACGACTCACGATATGAAGCCTGACCATAGTAGGGCTGCAATGCATCGATCGCCTTCATAATCTTGTCATCGTCCTCTTCACGGGACAAATGAGTAACCGGCCTTGCGCCGACGGTCAGCAAAGTGATATCTTTGCCTCTTCCCTCATCCTTTACGTATTCCTTCATCCGGTCTTTCAAAAGATCCATTCGTGAAAAGCTTTGCTCCTCTTTCTTGTTCGCTTCGCCATCTTGAGACTGCGCCTCCGCGCTCATGCTACCCGAGGTATCCGCGACCATAACAATATGCTGGCTGCCGCTTCCGGACACCCGCAAGAAGGGCTGCATCAGTGCGAAGATGATGAGAGCCGCCGCCAGCAGCTGAAGCCACAACAAAAGTCGGTTCTGCAACTTCTGCCAAGGCCGGTTCGCCTCCATATTTCGAAGCACCCGGTCCCACAGCAGATGGCTCGGTACTGTCGTATCTACATATTTACGCTTGAACAAATACATTAGCACGATGGCCGGCAAAGCCAAAGCAAACCATAGACTGAGCCATGATTGAATTCCCAAAAAAGTCTCCTCCTTAAAACAGCGGCTCCTGATAAGCCTGCGAACCTTTACCAGGAAACAAGCTCACAGGCAGACTACCCGTTAATCAGTCCCGCACCCGCCAAGACGCCAAATACCGCCTCTTGCAGCGGCATATCCGCCGGGATCAGCACATAGGTCATCCCGCGCTCCGCGCATACCCTGGCCAGCATCTGACGGTAATTGTTCAATTCCTCCCGATATGCATCCAGTACCCGGCCCGTTACAGCCACCTCTTTGCCAGTCCTACTTTCACTGTCCACTAGACGTAAATCTCCAGACAGGCGCGGCTCCAATTCCTCTCTTGACAATACCTGAACCAGTACGGCCTCCTGCCCCGCACCTGACAACAGCGACAAAGATCTTGAAAGCTCCTCTTCTCCGCCTTCCAGCCAAAAATCCGAGAAAATCCAGGTCATGCCCGGAAGTCTTGGCAGTGCCCCGGGCACCGACAACGCCGCAGCCAAACTTCCATCCCCGCCGGTCGGAGCCTGCTGCAAATGAGCAAACAACCGATGTGCAGCACCCTTTCCGCGAAGAATCGGAAGACGTAAGTCCAGTGTACGGCTGTAACAAGCTACCTGCAGTCTGTCATAAGAAGCTAGTGCCATATAGCCAATACTCGCCGCCAATTGCCTGGCCAACAGCCATTTGGCTCCACCTTGGTCCGAGCCCGCAGCCTTCATTGCTTCTGATAAAGACGCAGATTCCGGGGAAGATGCTGAAATGGCAGTGCCCATGGACGCAGAACAGTCTAAGTAGATGCTGACCATCAGCTCCTGCTCGTCCATAAACTGTCTTACAAACGCCTTTCCTGTTCTAGAATAAACACCCCAATCAAATCTGCGCACATCGTCTCCCGGTGTATATTGGCGATAATCAGCAAATTCAAGGGATGAACCAAGACGGCGGGAGCGCCGCTTACCCTGCAGCGTGCCGGCAACTCTCGTTCTTGCCCCCAGGCTGAGCCGTTCAAGACGGGTCAGCCACTCAGGCGGCAGCAGATGTCCCGTCCCGCTCACATCGATCCCTCCAGTTTGTTCAGCACAGCTTGAATGACATCGTCCGTCTTAACCCCCGAGGCTTGACCTTCAAAGTTCAAGAACAAACGATGGCGAAGCGCCGGCAGTGCCGCAGCACGAATATCGCCTGTTGACAGGTGCATTCTTCCGCTAATTAACGCTCGCACCTTGCCAACTGATATCATAGACTGCACTCCCCGCGGACCAGAGCCGAATCGGACATATTTACGAACCTCGTCAGGCGCGGACGCTTCCTCCGGATGAGTCATCATAAGCAGCTTGACTGCGTAATCGAGCATTTCCTCAGCGACCAAAACCTCTTTGGCAGCGCGCTGTATTTCCATCAGATCTTCGGCAGACATTTGTCTTTGAACCGCTATCTCGTGTGGGGAAGTCGTTCGCTTGACGATTTCCTTCAGCTCATCTGAGCTCGGATACGAAACTTCAATCTTTAACAGGAAGCGGTCAAGCTGTGCTTCCGGCAGCGGATAGGTCCCTTCATTCTCAAGAGGATTCTGGGTTGCCAATACAAAAAATGGTTTTGGTAGTCTGTGCGTCTGGCTACCGACCGTAACCGTCTTTTCTTGCATGGCCTCAAGCAGCGCACTTTGTGTCTTTGGCGTAGCGCGGTTAATCTCATCGGCGAGCACAATGCTGCTGAAAATCGGTCCCTTCTGAAAAGTCATATCCGTGCTCCCCTGCTGTCCAAACGAAAGAATATTCGTTCCGGTAATATCGCTCGGCATCAGGTCCGGTGTAAACTGAATTCTTGAAAAAGATAGATCGAGTACTTCGGACACGGTCCGTACAAGCATCGTCTTGCCCAGACCCGGAATTCCTTCCAGCAAGGCATGACCGCCAGCAAAAATACACCAGAGCATTTGCTCAACAACTTCTTGTTGACCGACGATAACTTCACCGATGCTTTCTCTCAGCTTTGATATGTTTTCCGCCCATTCCTGCGGTTTCACTGTAATTTCCGACATGAGCTGTCCTACCTCTCTTATATGGTTCTAAATTTATGAAATTACGGATTGGGATTGATCTGGGTAAAATAATCTTCCACCAATCCCTGCATCTGTTCCGGCAGCTGGTTCCGTCCCAAAGATTTTCGAGCTTCGGTCGCGTAATCCTGATACACCTCTTCATAAGGACGAGATGTTCCGGATACAGTCGGTGAAACACCGCCCTTTTGAACTTCGCCTCCCTTTCCGCTCAAAGCACCGGAATCCTTCTGCACGTTTCCGCTTCCTTCATATACACGGGGTGTCGTTACCAAATCACGGCCGCCAGACCCTAATCCGGCACCAGCGCCTTGACCCGCTCCGAAGCCGCTTCCTGACCCGGAACCACCTCCTGAGCCTGATCCAGCACCTTGACCACTACCGGCCCCCTGACCATTTCCGGAGCCTTGCCCTGAGCCTTTTCCTTGACCCCCTTGACCTTGGCCTTGACCGGAGCCTTCTGCATCGCTGCCTTCACCATCACTGTCTTCTCCGCTGGCCGATCCTTCACCAAGCCCGGTTTGAGCCAATGCTTCCGCAGCTCCGCCCGCACTCCATGTGTCCGATACAGACATTCCGGCAGCGGCCATTTGTTCAGCAAGTTCCATTCCCTGGGAAGCTAATGCAGCCGCCAGATCAGATGCGGCCTTTGACGCGCCCTCAGCGGCATTTTTGGCATCCATAGCTTTGGCGAGCTCCTCCGCAAGCTTTTGGAGCGCTTCCTCCTGCTCTTTCGTCAGCTTGCCATTCTTTAACGTATCCGCAGCTTTTTGAAGGGCTTCCTTCAATTGGTCTGCATCGATGTTTTTAGCCACTTCATCCGCCATTTTCTGTAGTGCATCGGAAAGCTTTTTCTTTTCTTCCTCCGACATCTTTTTGACCTGCTCCGTCAGCTTCTTCATTTCCTGTTTCAGCGCTTCGGAATTGCCTTCTTGAAGACTTTTGCCTGCACTTGATAACGATTTATGATTTCTCATCTGCTTCGCCAGCTCAGAAACGGCTTTAGACTGCTCTTGTTGCTTCTTAACGGCTTTCTCCAGATCCTTCATGACCTCTTCCATCTTTTCCAGAGCCTTCTCCGGATCTTTACCATTCATCAGCTGCTTCTTCAATTCATCGATCTGCTTCTGAACCTTCTCCCGATCCTCCGGTTTGTGAAGGTTTTCCTTCAGCTCCTCAGCCAGCTTCTCCGTCTCTTTCACCTGCTTCTTCACCCAGCTTTTCTGCTCTTTGGCCGCTTCAACCTTCTTGTCCATCGGATTAGGGATAAACACCATAACCAGCATGACAGCAAGGCCCACCAGGCAGAGCAGTAACTGTTTTTTGCGCTTAGGCGCAGGCAGCCGCTGTTTGATTTCAGCTATATAACGGCTCCCATAATGTTCCGCCTGTACCCGTTGAAATTGTGCAGCAGGCGACATATCCTCTTTAAAAGAAAGAGCGGTAACCATCATATCGCTTCGCTCTGTCCCTTCAGGAGAGGCGTCCATAACAGAAGCCGCCTCTTTCACCGGTACACGGCGCAGCAGTCCCCACAACAGCCCGATCGCAGCACTGGCGACAGGAAGGGACACCGCGATGGTATAAAGCGAAGGAATCGGCACGAACCTTCCGATAATTAAAAGCAATATAGCAGCCGCAAAACCGACAGCAAGTGCATACAGCACATAAATGGCCATTCGAAACCGCTGCAATCTGCGACGAGCTGTTTCAATGAAACGCATAATATTTTCCACCTTGAACTACCCTCCGATCTTCTGCAGCTTTACACACCGGATTCTTCCCGCATTACATCGGCAGACTTGGATGTCTTGCGTTTGCGCAGCAACTTGCCTCTGCGAACAGGGCGGATTCTACGGATGGCGATCCATAACGAAATTACAATGACGACCGAATACACAAGAATAAACTCAAGCCAAAGATCAATCGGTGCCTTGCTGTTTATGGACGCTCCTTGCATCAGAAATGCGTGCTTAGAAAATGAAGGCTCAAACAGACTAATCAGAGCTCCACCAGGGTTTAGACCGAGCAAATAACCGACCCACGAATAGGTCTGCGTTTGTGGTGTGTTTGACATGTACATGCTTCGCTGCTCAATTCCCATAACGAACAAATACAACAGTCCTGTCACCAAAAAAATGACAAACCCAACCCCATACGTTACGATAATCGCTACAATTGTCCGCTTGAACAAGGTCGAAAATAATACCCCCAGCGAACCGAGCAGCAGCATAATAAACAGATAAAATAAGAACACCGAAATTAGCTGCTTAGGCGAAATGCCTCCATATAGAAACACAATGCTGTAGATCGGAAGCGTCGCAAGCACGATCAATGTCATGAAGCTCAGAGACGATATCAGCTTGCTAAGAACGATCGTAGAAGAGCTTTGCTGTGTTGTGAGCAGCATACCGAGCGTTTGTTTTTCACGCTCACTGCTTATCACTCCCGCCGTCAACGCCGGTGCCATGAAAGCAATCAGTATGAGTTGGGCAAAGCTTAATACATAAAACATCCTCTGGCTTATTGAGGGATCAAAGCGGTGTGATCCGTTCTGTCCCAAATACAAAAAGATATAAATAAACCCCATTGCCACTGCACCGAGTGCCAGTACATAAAGCAATATGGACAGCATGGAACGCGGAGAGCGCATTCGCAGCCGGAATTCCTTATCCATGACCGGATTGATCCATTTTCTGCTCCAATTCATTCTTTGGGCCCCCCTTTGGTAATTTCCAGAAACACATCTTCAAGATTGCTCTGTGCCTCCTGGAAGGATACAACGGGAACGTCCCAGGAGATAACCTGGCGCAGCAAAGCGCTTTGCTGGATGTCATCCCCGCTGAAATGAACGTGAACACCTGTATTGTCCGTCAAGACAGACGTAACAAACGGCTCGTCACGCAGTTTCTGGGCAAGCTCTTCCTCCCCCCCAAGAGTGCGAATATGAATGACCTTCTTCACTTGCAGTCGATTTTGAATATCGGATACTTTACCTTGAGCAATCATCTCACCGTGTTCAATAACACCGATCTCATCGACCATCTCCGCAAGCTCAGGCAAAATGTGTGAGGAGATAATGATCGTTTTGCCCATCAGTTTAAGTTCCTTTAAAATTTCACGCATTTCAATACGCGCTCTTGGGTCAAGACCAGAAGCTGGTTCATCCAGAATTAGAACATCAGGGTCATGCACCAAACATCGCGCGAGACATAAACGCTGCTTCATTCCCCGCGAAAGGCTGTCAACATACGCGTCCGCTTTATCGCTTAAATTCACCAGCTCCAGCAGCTGGGGAATTAGTTTATTTCGTTCCTGCCGGGGAATACCGTAACTCGCCCCATAAAAATGGAGATATTCCGTTGCTTTGAACTGATCGTAAACACCGAAGAAATCCGGCATATATCCGATCCGCTTGCGTACTTCCTTAGGGTGTTCCGTCACCTCATATCCGCCTACTTTGGCTGTACCGGAAGTCGGAAGTGCCAGTGTTGCAAGTATAGACATCGTAGTGGATTTCCCGGCTCCGTTCGGGCCCACAAATCCAAACACGCTTCCTTTTTCGATATCCAGGCTGATGCCTTTTAATGCTTCAAAAGTTCCGTACCGTTTGCTTAATTCTCGAATTTCAATCATTCTATAACTTCCCCCTTCAACGACAGCTCCGGCATCTGAAGCATGGCCTGATCCTTCGCGGTTATGGAGATGCGTATTCGGTTATCTACAATATAATTCTCCGTATTTCCCTTCACCGTAAAGACATTGTTCTGATCCGGGATCGGTTCCCACTCATTTTCATTTGCATTCCATATTTCCATCGTCATTCCTCCGGCCATCTTGGTTCCTTTGATGGAGAATTCGGAGTATTTCGTCTTCAGTTCTGACATCAGCGGAAACTCGGCCGTTACCGAACCTTGTCCAAGTTCTATTCCATAAGGAGTTTCATAGAATATCGAAGCATTCGATTGCGTTACTTGAGGAACAAGGAATCCGTATGGAATGTTTACTTTCCCATTCTGATTCCAGTCAATACTGACGGGCTGTGCCCAGAAGTTCAACTGATCACTTTGTATCTCCTTGCCCTTAAGCGTATAGTTAGTCAACTTGTCTTCACTCCAGCCAAATACAAACGCATCCTTGTTATTTCCATCTACATGAAAACTGTACGCCGATATTATTTCATGCTGGCGATAATACTGATCATTGCGAGGAGGGTACAGAGAGGAGCCCAAATCCCCACCCAAAATTCTCACAACGGATTTTCCTGAAGTCGGAACATCCGCGGAGCTCTTGCGGGCGATATCCCCCATCTTGTAAGCTTTGCCACCGATAACAAGCACAACTTCTTTAAGGTCGCTCTTTGTTTCATTCGTAATCTTGCCTGTGATCTCACCCTTGTTATTCAGCTTCAAATCCATTTTTAACTGGCCCGCCTTTTCACTGGCCGGATACTCAGCCCATACTTTGGCCAGCGACCATTGAGGCATGTTTTTTAATTCGAGCTTGGTTTGCTCCTCCCCAACACGGATATAGTTTTTGTCCTCTCCGCCCCCTTGGCCGAACAACGCACCATAGGAAGCCATCGTTTTTATATACGTGTCTTCGGGAAATTCCAACTCGTAATCTCCGCTCCTAGGTGTAAAGAAAGCGGAAGCCGTTGATTTAACCGCATTTCCCTGTCCATCCAGTTCCATAATATTGATCGTATGAGCCATCTCTTTCGTCTTGTCGGCTGATCCGATCATATAGACAGTCCCGCTCGCCACGATCGCGATCAAAGGAATGAGAAACCAGGACCATTCCCGCTTGTCCATTTTTTTCAAAATGTAATAAAGAACCGGCGCTACAATCAGCGCGTAAATAATAAGCAGCCACATCAACGTTTGAAATGATGGCATCGTTAAGGAAGGAAAATAGTCCAGTATGTAGCTAAATCTGTCTATCATCGATCCATAGTACACATTGCTCGATAACGGAAGATCACTGCGCAATACGGAAGCCCACACATCGCTGTGTCCGCCCCAGGAAGCGACTGGTTCCATAGCTACGTCATAAGCCGCATACCATACTTTTCCCTGCTCCACATCCCGCGAAGCAAAAAGGGGCACACCTGATGTCTGACTCTCCACAACTGCACCTTTGATCGGTTCAGCGGCAGAAAGCGTAAATTCCCCATCCAGCTTCAGCGGCTTGCCTCCAAGCTTCTGCAGCTCGGGCAAGGATTCCACCGCTATAGTTCCACTTGATTTCACTGGAGCAATATCTTGAAACGGCGCCGCTGTCTTGACGTATCCCGCTCCGCCGGATAACACTAGCGTTCCGCCAGACCGTACCCATTTCTTAATCGCTTCCTGTTTCTGTTCTGAAAGCGTGTCGGATGCAAAATTGTTGATCACAAGCACATCCAGTCCATCCAGAAGCATCGGATCATGCGAAATGTCCTCTTCTTTTAAAGGGAGAACGACTAAACTATTCCCCTTCCCATTCAACGTACTGAGAAAATTCATGGTGTCCTGATCATCGGACAACACGCCTACGACTGCGCCCATCATCGTTGGTTTTTGTATATATTTCTTTCCTGTGCTGAACGGTATCGGTTTTCCGCTTTTGTACGAATTTTCATAAAATACGATTTCATTATTGTCTTTAGAATAGCTGTATCCGGGAATACCTATCGTTATTTCCTTAGGCGTATCCTTAGGAAGTTCGACATGTTGTACATATGCCCCCTCCCCCATTCCATGCGCATTGTTTACTCGAAAAACGATATCACCTGAAATATCCCGGTCGCTTGTCAGTATCAGCTTTAGCGGGTTCCACTTATCTTGCTTGATATTCCCCTTATAGCCTGGCTCTGTTTTAATGCTGATTTTCGGACTCTCGGCATAAACGGTCTCCCCCTGAAACGGGAACACTGTTGTAAGCAGCAGTACCGCAGTTAATACCAAGATGCCCACTAGCTTCTTATAAAACGACAAATGATGATTCCCCTCTCCTTCAATTGTTTGCCCTGTGAACATAACGATTTTCTCCTTGTTCTTCATAACAGGATTCTTAACACTCTCTTACTTCATAACGAGCCTCCTGGAATAAAAGTTTGTTCCAAAGCATTTTTTGGAACAAACAAGAACACCCCATTCCACATTGGAACAGGGTGTCATCCTTGTTGCAGTAAACCAAAACAGATCCAACAAGTATATAAGTCCGGTCTTTTTACATCACTTTTTTTCTAGAAAACTACGGTTTTGTTGTTATGAACGAGAATGCGATCCTCGATATGCCATTTTACTGCTCTGGCAAGAACGACGCGTTCAATGGTGCGGCCAATGCGCTTCAACTCATTGACGTCATCACGATGGCTCACTCGCTGAACGTCCTGCTCGATGATCGGCCCGCCATCCAGCTCCTCTGTCACGTAATGCGCAGTTGCCCCGATGATTTTCACGCCGCGCTTATAGGCCTGAGCATACGGCTTGCCTCCGACAAACGCCGGCAGGAAGGAATGGTGAATGTTAATGATCCGATTCCGGTAATGCTTAATGAATTCCGGTGATATGATCTGCATATAACGAGCCAGAATAATCACATCGATGTCATCTCCGATCACTTCCAGCTGGCGCTGTTCAGCTTCCGGCTTCGTATCCGCTGTAACCGGAATATGATGGTACGGAATACCGAATGACTCGACATATTCTTTCATATCCAGATGGTTGCTGACAACAAGAGCGATATCGGCATCCAGGTCTCCTGCCTGCCATTGCCACAGCAGCTCAACCAAACAATGATCCTCTTTGGATACAAAAATGGCAAGCCGCTTCTTGCGCGCAACATGGTTTATATTCCATTCCATCTGGAATCGATCCGCTACACTGCGGAAGGACTCTCGAAGTTCAGACAGCTTACTCACAAGCTCCGGCAAATCGAATTCAATCCGCATGAAAAACATGCCGCCCGCCGGGTCCATCGTATATTGGTCCGACTGAACGATGTTTGCACCGTGCTGATGCAAAAAATGTGATACCGTAGCTACAATCCCGGGTCCATCTGGACAGGAAATAAGCATACGTGCTCGGTTCAGATGTTCGTCTGCCGCTGAAGGCAATTTCTTTTTCATATGAATATCCATGTAACTACAAGCTCCCTCCAATAGCTGCTCACTCTTGCGCCTTAAGCCTGCTCCCCTTTTCCAGCAAGCCAGGCGATAATACGCTGGTTGATCTGTTCTTCTGTGCAGTCCTGCAGCAAGCCTGCTACGGTAACCATGTCGTAAAGACGCTCCATCGGTTCGCGCGGATCAGCCTTTCTCGCTTTGGCATCATTCTTCAGCACAGTCCATGTGTCCAGTACAAATGAACGCCCTTCGATTCCTTCGTTGGCAAAAAAGCGTCCCAGCTCCTCAACCTGAGCGATAAACTCTGATCCAAAACGTTCCTCGACATTATTACGTAAAAGTGCAATTTCGATTTCATACATCGGACGCTGAGTTTTGGCATCCTTGCCGATCCAAGGCGTCTCCAGAATGAATGGACGTCCTTGCAGACGGTTATGATGAACGATATTGTGAATGGTCTCAAATCCGATAAAGCCTGTCCCTAGCGGAGTATGGCGGTCTTTCGCTGCCCCCCGCGGGTTTTTGCTGTCATTAATATGGACAACGGCAAGGCGGTCCAGACCGATCAGCTTGTCAAACTCGTCCAATACGCTGTCGAAGTCATTGACAATATCGTAGCCCGCATCATGAATGTGACATGTGTCCAGACAGATGGATAGACGGTCATTGTATTTCACCTTGTCAATGATTTGCGCGATTTCCTCAAAGCTGCGGCCCATTTCTGTCCCTTTGCCTGCCATCGTTTCCAGCGCTATTTTAACATCCGTCTCATCCGTACCGCCAAGAACCTCATTCAGTCCTTCCGCGATTCGATCAATCCCGTACGCCGCATCCTTATCTGTATAAGCACCTGGATGCAGAACGATATTATTCACACCGACAGCATGTGTACGGCGAATCTCTTCTTGAAGAAAACTTACCGCCAGCTCATAGGTATTAGGCTTGTACGATCCGAGGTTAATAATGTATGGTGCGTGAACGACGATTTCGTCAATCCCGCACTCCTGCATCATCGCTCTGCCTTCTTCCAAAAACATCGTATCAATTGGTTTACGACGCGTATTTTGCGGTGCGCCGGTATATATCATAAACGAACTGGAGCCATAGGATTTGGCTTCCGTCGCTGCACTCAGCAGCCCCTGTCCAGAAAAGGACACGTGGGAACCGATTTTCAGCATGTGGCATCCCCCTTTTCACACAATTATCACTTATTTTAGCGTGTATAGCGAAATAAATCTAGGTTGGATAATGCGCTAATAAATAGTTCATAAAGCAACATGTTCAGTCACAGTTTTGTCATTTTAAAACAATCGGCATCATTGAAAACGCTTTATTTATCATTCATAATGAAATCACATACAAAAAATTGTTCAACAAACAAAAAAATTTTAGATCTTATTTCAAAAAAATAGTAAAGTCCTAAAAAATTTTAATTAAACCACATCTTAATGAAAAGGTAACCATCAACTTTTACAATAAGAAAGAGGGATTAGGACTATGGAAAAAGTGATAACCGCGAAGGCTCCGGCTGCGATCGGTCCCTATGTACAAGGCATTAAGACAGGGTCGTTTCTCTTTATATCCGGACAACTGCCGATCGATCCGGCAACAGGTGAATTTGTTTCTGAAGACATCGGGCTCCAAACCGAGCAGTCGATGAAGAACATCCGAGCTATTTTGGAACAAGCAGGAACCGGCTTAAAAAATATTGTAAAGACAACAATTTTCACGACAGATATCACTTGCTTTGATCAAATTAATCAAGTTTACGCTTCCTTTTTTAGCAATAACGAGTTTCCAGCCCGTTCCGTTATAGAGGTTGCCGGGCTACCCAAGGGAGCTAAACTAGAAATCGAGGCGATTGCTGTTAATGATTTGTTGTGAATAAAAAGCATTTAAGGGGATGTTGAGGATGAAAGTTAAATACGATGAGAATATGGATATTCAGTTGCAAAAATATATTCCCATTATGAAGGCGATTGTCGCCCAGTTCGGAGCAAATTGCGAGACGGTGCTGCACGATGTAAAAAGTCCGGACCGTTCTCTGGTAGCTCTTATCGGAGATGTGACAAACCGCCCCCTCTTCGCCCCCCTTACGAACTTCGTCATTGAGATTATTCAAAATGAAGGCCAAGCCGCAAAGGATCGTCTAGGATACATAACGAGCCATAACGGCGTGACGATGAAATCGACAACGATGTTTCTACGGGAAGACCATGAAATTATAGGCTGCTTATGCATTAATTTTAATTTAAAAGAGTTTGAAATTGCACAGCATTTTTTAGCGGGATTTTGCCAGCCGTTTCAGACCGAAAGTAAAGAAGAGTTGCATACACAGAAACAAAATGAATATTTCGCTAAAAACATCGAAGAGTTTGCAGAGAACATTATCGATGAAACTCTTGACGCCAAAGGTACAGCACTTCAATTGATGGATAAACAAGAACGTTTGATGATCATTCGCAAGCTCGATAGCAAAGGAGTTTTTCTAGTAAAAGGTACGATTGATCTCGTAGCCTCAAAGTTAGGTACATCCAAGTACACCATTTACAACTATTTAGACGAAATTCGGCGATAGATCGGCGCCTGGCTGGGAAACTCCTTTTCTATAAATACCTGATTTATTTATTACTAAAATAATTGGAGGTATGGACAATGAGATTCGCTGAGCCTTTCAAAATTAAAATGGTGGAGCCGCTGAACATGATCTCACGTGAAGAACGCGAGCGTGCCTTAGAACGGGCAGGCTACAATCCATTTCTATTGCGGGCCGAGGAAGTGTATATCGATCTGCTCACAGACAGCGGCACGAGCGCAATGAGCGATAACCAATGGGCCGGGATGATGTTGGGTGACGAGGCATATGCAGGCAGCCGCAACTATTACAATCTTTGCGAAGCAGTACAAGACATTATCGGTTATAAATATGTCATCCCGACTCACCAAGGCCGAGGAGCAGAAAAAGTGTTGTTCCCGTTGCTTGTCAAAAAAGGGCAGTACGTCTTAAGCAACTGGCATTTCGACACAACCCGCGCTCACGTCGATCTTGCAGGCGGACATGCGATTGACCTCGTGACAGATAAAGCCTTTGATACAACGACACCATATCCATTTAAGGGGAATTTCGATACGGATAGACTGCGCCAAACGATCGCTGAAAAAGGTGCGGAAAACATTGCCTTCATTCTGATTACCGTCACAAATAACAGTGCAGGCGGTCAACCGGTTTCTATGGAAAACATTCGCGAAGTATCCGCCATTGCCAAAGAAAACGGCATACGTGTTTTTCTCGATGCTGCGCGCTTTGCCGAGAATGCCTACTTTATTAAGAAGCGTGAAAAAGGTTATGAAAATAAAGAAATCGTAGAAATCGTCCGCGAAATGTTCTCATATGGAGAAGGATTCACAATGAGCGCCAAGAAGGATGCGCTGGTAAACATCGGCGGTCTGCTCTCCTTTAAAGAGGACGAAGAACTATACACCCAAGCTCGTTCGATGACCGTTCCAATGGAGGGCTTCCCAACTTACGGTGGATTAACCGGACGTGATATGGAAGCGCTTGCCAGGGGCCTGCGCGAAGGTGTAAACGAGCAATATCTTTCTTACCGAATCGGCCAGGTCGAATACCTTGGAAAACGCCTCCAGGAAGGCGGAATTCCATTCCAATCCCCGACAGGTGGCCACGCCGTATTCGTTGATGCGAAGAAGATGCTGCCACATATTCCAGGTGTAGAATTTCCGGCCCAAGTGTTGGCCAATGAATTGTACCTTGAAGCAGGAATACGCGGTGTTGAAATCGGCTCATTCCTGCTTGGACGCGATGCGACGACCGGAGAACAGTTGGAAAGCAAGCTTGAACTGCTGCGCTTGACGATTCCGCGCCGCGTATATACGAACAACCATATGGATGTGATCGCCGATGCTTTAATCGCGATTAAAGATCGTGCTAACACACTAGTTGGATTGGAGTTCACATACGAACCGCCTATTTTGCGTCACTTCACTGCCCGTCTGAAACCGATCAAGAAATAGGAAACCTTCACAGACCTAAAGTGCTAAACATGCCGCTTTCCAGGTAAAGCGGCATGTTTCCAAAAAATAATATGAATGCGTTCACAAAACTAATGTCCTCGTTTCGATTAAACGGAAAGGGTGAAATATGAAATGAACGGGACAGAACAGTGGTCGTCGAAAATCGGCTTTATTCTCGCGGCAGCGGGAGCGGCTATCGGATTAGGAGCGATTTGGAAATTTCCTTATGTAGCCGGGACTAGTGGAGGCGGCGCTTTCTTCTTACTGTTTCTCATTTTTACGCTATTCATTGGACTCCCTCTATTATTAGCCGAGTTTGTTATTGGACGAAGTACCGGGAAAGAAGCTATTAGTGCATATCAAGCGATTGCACCAGGCACACATTGGGACTGGATCGGGAAGATGGGCGTTTTTTCATGCACAGTGCTGCTCTCCTTTTACAGTGTCGTTGGCGGATGGGTGCTGCTTTATACGGGGATGAGCGTCATAGGTTTCTTAGTTTCACCAGGGACCGCTTATGATGCTTTGTTCAATCAAATCATTTCCAACCCGTTTGCCGCAGTCGGCTCGCAATTGCTCTTTCTGTTACTCAACATCGTCGTAATCGCGCGCGGAGTACAGAAGGGAATCGAAAAGATGAGCAAATATTTAATGCCGGCTTTATTCATTTTCTTCATCATTCTCGTTATTCGCTCGTTAACGTTGGAAGGAGCTATGGCTGGCGTAAGCTTCTTTCTGAAACCGGATTTTTCAAAAATCACAGGCGAAACCGCATTATTTGCCTTGGGGCAATCGTTTTTCTCCCTATGCGTTGGCCTTTCATGCATGGTCACATACAGCTCCTATTTAAGCAAAAAAGAAAGCCTCACCCGTTCGGCTGGAATCATTGCGATTTTTAACATTATCGTATCGATTTTAGCAGGGTTAGCTATTTTTCCAGCTGTATTTTCCTTCGGGTTGGAACCCGCCGAGGGGCCCGGCCTTCTCTTTATCGTACTACCAGCTGTCTTCTCACAAATGCCATTTGGCAGCTTGTTCTTATTCCTTTTCTTAATCTTATTCCTATTCGCAACACTAACTTCCTCCTTCTCATTATTAGAGATCGGCGTAGCCTCCCTATCCAAAGGTGATATCAACAAACGCAAGAAGACAACCTGGATCGTCGGATTCATCGTTGCTGTATTAGGAATCCCCTCTGCGCTGTCTTACGGCGTATTAAACAACATTACCCTCTTTGGCAAGAACATATTTGACTGTGCTGACTATCTTGTAAGCAATATTTTGCTGCCGCTAGGGGCTTTGTCGATTGCAATCTTTGTCCCTTTAAAAATGAAGCGTGAAGTGCTGATGGCCGAATTTATCGTAGGCAGTCCTGGTGCGAAACGTTGGTTTGGCATTTGGCTTTTATTGCTTCGTTATGTGCTGCCTATTGCGATTATTGTAGTGTTTTTAAATATGATCGGTATCTTTTAAGAAGCGATTGAAAGTCAATCAGAAACGGTTATCTGCGATATTGGCGTAAATGCCGTTAAAACAGGCATGTTGTTCTCATCAGAAATCATTAAGCTAGTATCACAGCAACTCAAGCAGCGTCCCGTTAAAAGTATCGTCATCGATCCGATGATGATTTAAAAACACATGAGAACATAGAGTCCTCATGTGTTTTTGATTGAGCAGTTTAACATTATGTTTGTGCAGGTTTCATCACCAGTCGCAAGAAAAACAAAGGATAAATTAATAAATATAAATTAAAGCCCCACCAAAATACATCAAAATCGCCAGCAAAGGCCCAAAAAGCAATGGCTTGTAAACCAGAGCAAAACGTCAATACCAAAGATATCAACGCCCAGGACTGCCAGGAAGAACGTTTTTTCTTATAGAGATACAAGCTGCTTAGACCCGTAATCGAAATTAATATGTCCAGCGGGAAGAAAGACCAATTCCAATCTACCAAAATAGGATTATTGTAATCCTTGAAGGCCCACGACTCTGGAATAATTTTGAAATATGTTACAATCCAGTAAATAATAAATCCGATATCCGTAACTAGAAAAAACGGTTTTAGAAATTTCATGCTACCTCCAAAGTAAGTTAAATAATTTGACTGATCATTCGGTTTTTAAGCAAGCAATAACTGATGAAAAAGGAGAAAATCAAGGTGAAAACCGTTACAATAGCTACCTTTATCATGAGATGAACAGGTATTGTCTTTAAAGCAAGCTGCAGGCTGACAATGACCGGAGCATGGATAATATAAATCGCATAGCTTGACCTGCTCAATTTGCCTAACCATGATGTCGTAAAATTCAGTTTCGATTTAAATACATAAACAATCTTCATCATAATCCCGACACCCGTGAATGGTTCCCAGAAAGAATAATATAAGGATTCCCAGGTCATACCTCCATAAAAAGCACTGAAATCGTCCGCATAAAGATCGGAGATCAGAAAGACAATGGGCAATGTGAGTAGGGATACAAGGGAAACTCTAAAATAAAATGAAACGATCTGTGAATTGATATGTTCCAGCCAACCGTTGCGATAAGCTACCGTCCCCAACCAAAACAGTACAATATATTGAGGAAAGTACCCTAGAGAGAAGTCATGAATGTACAGTTCATTCGTGGAGAATACAAGCCTTGTCAAAAAGTTAAGTACACCTATAACAAGGATGTATACCAGCACACCACCTTTATTAGGAAACGATGCAGTTAGCGTATGACCGCCTGTCCATTTCCTTACAAGCGCATAAATAATATAGAAGTACAGTAACGCAACGATAAACCACGTGTTGTAAAAACCGAGTGAAGATAGATAAGGCTGAGGATTAACTAATGAAATGCATAATGGATTCAGTACAAAGAAGTAAAACAATGCAGGAATAAGAAGTTTCATTACTTTTCCTTTCAAGAAGGAATGAAACCCTTTATTGTCATAGGATCGTGGTGTGAAGTATGCGGATATGAAAAAAAACAGTCCCATAAAAAAACTTTGAAACAAAGCATTGATGAAGGTTAAGATGGATTTGGATATTTCATCGTTTGATGCTTCAATGTAATACCAACCGCCCTCTCCTCCGTAAGAGCTATTCGTATGAAAAAAGATAACTAAGAATGCAAGAAAAACTTTAATATTATCCAGGTAAAAAATTTTCTTGCTCATTTCAGGATATCTCCTTCGAAGCAACGCCGGCAACATATGTATGACTTAGCCTTAATTTCTTTTCTTCAAGAAGCGTCCGGTCAAGCTCTTCTTTTATTTTTCCAAGCATTTCTTGCTCACGAGTTCGGTCAATAACGTCCAAAAACCCAGCAGCTGCTCCTGACCGTAATATCCACTCCAATGCATCTTCTGATGTAACGCATGGAATAGGCTGTTCTCCTTCCCATAAGTCAGTAGTGTTTAAATCTCCTTTTAAAAACCATCTTTTCAACACATCGCTATTAGAAGGCAATTTTATGTTTATGTATCGACGCAAATAAGATGGGTCATTGCTCAAAACCTTTTCAAAAGCTGTCATCAATAACTCTTCTGAATCGATTCTTGTTTCGATTATGCCAACCTGTCCATTCGGCTTAAGAACTCGATTCACTTCCCGCATAAACTGAACGGGATTGGTATAACAAATTGCCCACCCACACACTACCGTGTTAAAGTGACAGTCCGGCGTTTGGCCCAAAAACCTCATCATATCGTTCTGTTGCATGTTGAGTTTTAAGGTTGAATAAGAAGATAGTTTCGCTTTAGCCACTTCAAGCATTCCTTGAGATTGATCAACCGTTGTAATGGAGCCACTTCCCTCAAGCCGTTTGGCAATTTCATTGGTAATAAAACCGGTGCCGCAAGCCAGTTCCAAAACATCCTGTCCAGGCTTGATATCCAATTTATTTAGCAATTGAATCGAATGCCTGCCCATTTTGTCAGAAAAAAAAGTATCGTAATCACCGCTCGCTTTATCATAATCCTGTGAACTGTTCGCATACTTTTGGGTCATTTTGTACCAACCAAGTTTAGATAATAATTTAATTTTGTTGATCATATGAATACCTCTTTTTGAAATGATCTACTTATTTGGCAACTATTTTTTTCTTCTGACCGCTAATAATTCCTAAATCAAGTCCAATTTCTTCAAATAAACGCAGAGCTGTGTTTAGCTCCTCTTTCGTATGCGTGGACATTAAAGAAGTTCTCAGCAGTTCATTTCCTTCCTGAACAGCCGGCGAAATGATGGGATTGGTGTAGATACCGGAATGCATGAGTCTTTTCCAAAAAACAAATGTGCGCATCGTATCGCCGATATGAATTGGAACAATGGGCGTTTCACTATTTCCTGTATTGAAGCCAAGTGCACGCAATCCTGAGATGAAGTATTTTGTATTCTCATTCAGTTGGTGCCTTCGCTCAGGTTCATTGCGAATGATCTCCAATGCTTTTAAACTGGCCCCAACGCTAGCTGGGGTCATACTAGCACTAAATATCATACTTCTTCCTTGGTGCTGGATATAATCCACAATATCCAAATCACCTGCGACAAATCCGCCTAAGCTTCCGAATGACTTACTGAAAGTGCCTGTAATGAGATCGATCTCCGACTCTACGTTGAAATACTCACCTGTCCCTCGTCCATACTTGCCTAATATTCCAATTCCGTGGGCATCGTCGACAAGAAGCCGGGCTCCGTATTGACGTTTGATCGTTATAATATCCCGGAGATTGGCGATATCCCCCTCCATACTGAACACACCGTCTACGATAATTAATTTGGCAGTATCTTTAGGAACCGTTTTAAGCTTTTTCTCCAAGTCTTCCATATCATTATGTTTGAACCGTAAAATTTTGCATGATGCAAGACGAAGAGCGTCAATGATTGAAGCATGAACTTGACGGTCAATAATCGCTACATCATTACGTCCAAGAATGGAAGAGATAACTCCGAGATTCGTCTGATAGCCCGTCGAAAAAACAATTGCCTTCTCCCTGTTCATAAACTGTGCAAGTTGTTCTTCCAATTCGATGTGCAAGGTGGTCGTTCCGTTCAAAAATCTTGAACCGCACGAGGAGGCTCCGTAACGCTGTAACGTCTCGAACGAAGCTTGAACAATTCTTGAATCTCCTGATAACCCTAAATAATCATTAGAACCAATCATAATCATATGACGATGATCAACTATGGCTCTTGTACCCATTTTTTCCTGAATAGGCTTGAAGTAAGGGTAAGCATCATTTAAACGAAGTTTCTTTACAAAGTCCCATTTTATACACTTATCAAATACATCCAAAATAGTCCCCCCTGCATTTGTCATAAATTGATTCTTTCGTTGCTGCTCTGATAAGTCGCCTCTTTAGGTGACTCTTCCTTTTGCACTGTCAGATTCAAAGTTACAACACCAATGACAATCAATAGAATCGCAAAGAGTTTAACAAATGAAAACTGCTCATTGAAATAAAAGAAGCCGATAATGGCAATTAAAACAATTCCCATTCCAGACCAGATGGCATAAGCGACGGAAACATCGATCTTCTTGAGCGTAAGCGTCAAAAATGCCAGGCTTCCTAAATAAAACAATACAAGCAGTATGCTGGGGACCAATCTCGTAAACCCTTCGGAAAGCTTCATACTTGTCGTTCCTGCGATTTCAAACAGGATAGCAAGTGTTAGATAAATCCAATGAATACTTATCACCTCCTTATCATGGTCGGAACTAGTACTCCCAAAAACAAAAAGTAGGGAAGTTCCTTTAATTTATTATTATTGAGATATATTACAACATAAACCACCATTTTACTACACCAAAAGAATTTTTTAACAAAATTTACACTACGAGCCGGTCGCACTGACATCTCACCAATAATTACAGTTCATTCAAAAGATGTAATGTTTTTTCGCACCATATCTCGAAATAAGTTTAGAAATGCGTTATAATTCTCATGAAACAATCATGTGATATATATCATAGAGGTGATATAAAGATGCTCCACACTACGGTTGTCCACCGGACTTTGACTTTAACAACCAGTGCACCGCCTTCATGGTTTATGAACTCCATTGCATTTTGGGGATGGATCATGCTTGCGCTTATGTGCATCGGCGGATTTTTCATGTTCCGCAAATTTCTGAAAGTACTTCCTAAATCCGATGGTAAGTCCAAACTGGACTGGCAGAATTATTGGGTTGAGAAAAGCCGTTCGCTCTGGACAGAAGATTCCAAGCAGTTTCTGGATGAACTGGTAAGGCCGGTACCCGGTCCTTTCCGAGACATCGCCAAACACTCCATCGCTGCAGAAATCGGCAAGATCGCGGTGGAAGCCAGAGCCAAAGAGGTTACGCGGGATCACTGCATTAAAGGATATATCATAGCAACCCCAAAGCGTGATTATAAATTTCTAATAAGTTTTCTTCATAAAAAAGGCATCGATTATACACCTTACCAGCATTTAATTAATAAATAGGTTATATCGTTAGACTCGGTTATAAACAGTGCAAGCCGCTATCTCTTTTTTTTGACAAAATAATATCTGATTAAATACATGATTAATAATAAAAGGATTATAATTATCGCTATCCAAATAGGCAGGATCAAGGATGGAGCATATTCACCGATATAGTAAAAAATAAATGAGAGAATAATTAAAAGGAAAATGAACATAAACAAATATTTCATACCATATACCTCCATTAAGGGGAAGTCATTACTATATTATCTAACTAAAAGAACCAGTCGAAAATTCGACCAGTTCAAAAATAGCTCCGTTCTTTGAAGTTAGCACCAGACAATTCCGCGTTTAGCATGCTTGAAAAATTGTGATAAAATGGGTATTATAAGAGTATAATAACGGAAGGAACAAGGATGCTCCAACATCCTCACTCCTTAACAACAGCCGCTTTTAAGGGCGGTAAGCTGAAAAGTTTGCAAAAATAGACCGCAATCCTTTACCTAGGGCGGTCTATTTCTTTTGGTTGAAGGGGAGAGGATCAGCACAACCAATGTCGCAAATGAACTCATAAGCGTCAATGCTTGGTAACCCTTCACAGGCATCACCTCCCTTTCCGGGAGATTAGCCGATTCGCCCATATAGCCATTCTGTTATTGTGGAATATTATACCATAAAGGAAAGTGCGTTAGTAGAGCTCAAGACGCATGAAACGTATACTTCCCCCCGGCAATGAGGAAGGTGTCACCTTCCTGTAGCGGATATTCCTTGTACGGAACCATAGGCTCACCTTTCAAAATGGTTCCGTTTTTGGAACCCAGATCTTTGATCATAACCCTGCTTACACCAACCACTTTAAAAAAGCTTTTGGTGCAAAAACAGTAGCTTTTACCGCTTCATCTTGCATCATATCTCCCTTAGGTTGGTTTTCCTCCTTATAGTGAAATCATGAAAATAATAAAATGTCAGCACTAGGAATATAACTAAAATTAGGATTATTCCCAATCATTTCGTGTATTGTTTTCTCCGTATTAAGATCAATAAGCTTTAGACTTATTAAATCCTCTTTTTCCAGGTACTGACGAGTGATTAAATATTTTTGGCTAGCCCAGTAAATATCAGTACAGCTTCTAGATGAATAGATTAACTTATCACTTTTCAAACAATATAACTCATCTGAGTCATCTAATTTTTTTAAACCAAATATTTCATTCTCATCAAAAAACAATTTATAGTAAATGCTATTTACCAACACACACTCAGTTTTTTGCTGCTTAATTAAAGAGTAAGTAATGATCTCCGAGTTATCATCTAAGAAATTCCCTTTATATATTTTAAGGTTTGATCCCTGAATAACTAATTGGATTAATGCAGAATCTTCGTATATTTTCTGTATAATATATGATTCTTGTATTGGTTCACCCTTTTTAATATTATCGATAAAAATATCCAAAGGCATGACAACAACGCTTTGATTTTTTTCACCTTCAGACATGTTTGCTTTCTTTTGAGTCCATAATTGTTTTTTTTCCCAAGGCGCTATCCTTCCAGTTTCTATTATGATTTCCCTTTGATCCAAGCATTCAAAAACACTCAAATATGATAAATGCAATATACTATCATGCCGACCTATCATTTCAGGAACTGAATAACTTTTTTGATCCAATATATCTATCAAAATATACTCAGAAAAGCCCGATGAATTCAGTTTTGTGGAAGGGTTTAACTCAGGTTTGCCAAACAATAAATATCGTTCGTCAATACCAAACAACTCATATCTACAAATACTTGAATATTCTTCACTCTTCGCAAACATATCAACAATAGATAAGGTATATACTTTCTTCGACCTCATAACTTCACAATCGATTTGATAAATATTAATAATCGCCTCGTTTTTATTCCATTCCAAATTAGAGTAATATATATGTTTCTTTCCTTGTGATCGATGCAATCCATGTACTGGTTTCTCAAAAGGAAGCAGAGAAATACATTCTTTATTAACGTAATCATATTTTAAAGCCTCATAGGATGTACTATTGTCATGACTTGAATCTACAAGTTCATGAAAGATGTATATATAATTTTCGTCGTAAACACCTGTATCAATTAATCGACTATTTTCGTAATCTTGAATAATCTGTATCTCTGTCATGCTTCCCTAGCCACCCTTTATTGTTAAAATAAACATACCTCTCTATAAACTTTAAAGAGAGGTATGTTATCATGGAATATTATACCATAAAGGAAAGTGCATTAGTAGAGTTCAAGACGCATGAAACGTATACTTCCCCCCGGCAATGAGGAAGGTGTCACCTTCCTGCAGCGGATATTCCTTATACGGAACCATAGGCTCACCTTTCAAAATGGTTCCGTTCTTGGAACCCAGATCTTTGATCATATACCCTTCAGCTCCACGGGACACCTCCACATGCGCGCGGGAAGTGCCGACGATTTGAGATACATAGTGGCAAACCTCAGCCGATCGTCCAATAATAAAATGAGAGTGGCTCAGTTCCACTCGTTCCGGAACCCCGTCGCTGCTTACCCCAACCACTTTCAAAAAAGCTTTTGGTGCAAAAACAGCAGCTTTTACCGCTTCATCTTGCATCGTATCTCCCTTGGGTTGAAGAAGCACGGTCCCTCCGTCGCCAGCTGAAGATAGCACTTCCGTCCGGTTGGACAGCTGATTGTAATACTCTCCAGCAGACGGTATTTCCTCATTTTCTGTCTCCATTGTTCGATGTGCAAATGGCCCTGCCGACGGCTGCGGTCTTTCAAAGGCCACAGGTGCTGGTTTGGGCCATCTCCATTCTTCAGCGGGCTCAGCCTCATCATCATCCTTTGCTTTATCTCTCATCGTGAACCACTCGCTCAACTTATTGACTTGAAGGCGAGAACCTTTATGCTTTTGCCGTTTGGGAGGCTCCAGCTCCATGGAATCAAACATAGGAAATGAATCGGAATCATCTTCTGATAAATCAGTAGATTTTCCGAATTTCCCCTTCCAGCCCATGAAGGAAACGGCGCCAAGTACAGCTGTGCACCCAATCGATGCTGCCAGCATAACTCCACTTGGATTGTTCAAATATAAGAACCTCCAAACCACAGCCGTGGCGAGAAGACCTCCCAACAACCAATAGGTTTTGAACGATGATGATCCTTTGCTTTCGTCTGAATCTGAGTCCGGCTGCACATCCCACTCAAGCTCCGGCTGGTTTCTTGAAGGAAACGGCGAGTTTGATTTTCTTTCTATCGGCTCAGCCCTGCTGGCAATTCCCTGTTTCATGAAGGTGTTATTTGATATATCATGAGGCACACGGTGATTCAACGGATTTACAACAGCTCCGTTTCGTTGATGAGTTGATGGGTGACCCGTTAAATCTCTGCTGTTTTCCAAGCTCTTTTCATTGTCTCTGCTTAATGGAGTTATCCCCGCTTCACCGACTTTAGAAACCATATTCACTGAGTCCGTCTGGTAAACGTTCGAAGACACCTCTCGTTGTTCAGGGTGTCCCTGTCCCGCTTCATTCGCCAATAAATCAATAAGGAGGCGTTTCAGTCCATCCAGATTAAATCCCTCATCACTACAATAATTCATCATCGCCTGCACACCGTTACCTCTCAGCTCAGAGATAGAGGACATCAAGCGGGTAATTAATTCTTTGATCGAATTTTTGATCTGATCTGGAACAGCTTCAACCTTATCAAGCGGTACATAAGTCATGTACAGTTTTCCCAGATGAAGAGGTCCTTCAATAAACATATAACTTTCATCCAAAATATACTGCTCCGGCCGAAGCATATACATATATCCATCATTTAAAGCTGTAGTTATTTGAAGCAGAAGACCATAGAACTCCGTAAGCGACAGCTTTTCACTTTTCAGTGCTTGTGAAAGCATTTTCTTTCCCGTGATGTTGTACTCCAGCGTAATTCGTAAATCTACTTCCTTCGTATGCAGCGGTAAAAAATGGGGGATCCGGGAGGAGCGGATCATCCCGAGTTGAACCTGGCTGAGATGATTGGACAACAGACCTTCCGGTCGATCCAAAACCATAAAGGTTCCTCCATTTTGTACAAAATCTCGCCTCAAGCCGTACAATTTCATCCCTCCTGCAGCTTAATAATAAAAATAAGTAAAGATGACACCGGGCAAAACGGCAATCATGAAAGGAAATCTTAAATGCTCCTCCTGATGGCTTCTCCATGGAGATAGGTTTTTGAGTATAAATACGCCTGCAACGTTAATGACCAATCTTCTCAATCTTTTAAACGTTTCCCTGCGCCAAATTAAAATAAATAAACCAATAGCTCCAGCGAACAACACCGAGTAAACGATAGCTTGAAGCGTAAACCACAGCCCGCACCAAGCTCCTATCGCACCGAATAATTTAACGTCTCCAGCACCCACTGCGCCTATAAAATACATGACCAGCACGATCAGGAAGCCGACAGCCCATCCTTTGACAGAAAAAAGGATTCCTTCCCAGCCATTTGTTACTCCATGATAAGCCAAGCCTAATGCCATAGCAGGTACGGTAAGAAGATTTGATATTGTCATGGTACGAACATCGGTATAAAATGCTGCTGCCAAAAAAACTGCACAAAATGCATAGGCCATTTCCATGTCTCTGTCTCCCTCTTTCACTTGTAAACCGCTCTTACTGCCGCTCGATTACCGTAAACATCACTTCCATACGTTCCCCATCTGCCGTTTCAATTACGAGCGGCCAAGTGCCCGAGGTCGTATTAAAGCCTACATTCCATTCCCATTCGATATATCCGTTCGCATCAGCCGTCTTCCAGCCCAAATACTTGGCCGTGCTTTTTCCTGTTTTGTAATACACCGACAGATTTGCCGAAGCACCGGGCTGAAGTTTCACCCTAACCTTAGTCTGTTGGCTTGCAATGGCGGGATCCGGCTTCTCGAGCAGCTGAATGCCCCCGCTTTGTTCTGCGCCCCCATTTGTGCTGCTGCCTCCGCCTTCGCCGGTATCTCCAATCCACAGCCTTTCCTCAGATTTGGCCTGAAGCACAATCTTCTTATTTAAAAAAGGAACTCGAATCGGCAGATCATAGCTGACCTCGATTCCAAAGTACGGATGCTCGCCGCTCTTTAGATTGGGCACCGTAACATTCGATACATGAATACGGTCATAATCCAGAAAACCTTCAGGCATAAACGGCTTCAAGATCGGCTTGATCACAGGATCGAGCACCGCTTCTGCCGTTTGATTTTTAAACTGCTGAAGCGGTACGTCGCCTGCTACTGCAGCTTCTCTCACCCATTGGTCCAAAGGAGCGGGCAGTAAAGCACTGTACTGCGAAGCCCAATCCGTAAGAGACAGCTTCGGAATCTCCCAATGCGAGGCTTGCCCTGCCTGTCCTGTTGTTCCGCTCCCGCCGTTTTCCTTGTTAACTGCCAAATGAACTGGATATATGTGCGAGGAAACCGTCTTCACAGCATCTGCCACTGTATTCTGCAACGCCGTTGAAATGAGTGTCATCTGAACCATATAAATTAGAAAGATAACAAAAAACATGAACATCGGCAGTACAAGCGCTGCTTCTACAACCATACTGCCTTGTTCAGACGAAGGAACCTCCCGCCTCCTCTTCAGCCTCATCAACATCATTTTCTTCATGTATAAACTCCTAATAAGAAAAATCAGCTTTACGGGTTACCATGTAGCGATTACCCTCCACCCGGTCAGTACTGCTGCTAAACACAGTTCCGAGCGCTTTTGCAGCCCCGGGCAAGAACCAAAGCCGCATTCCTGTAACGATTTCGCCGGATGCATATGTCCCTCTCTCGGCTGGATTCACCCCCGTATTCAGCCGAATCAACGCCAGCATACGAGACATTTTTTTCTCGTTATTACTATGAATAAATAAGAACATCCTCAAATGATCCCTGTATGTTATTTCAACAGGTATGTACTTCGATAGCTGAACCGAGCCTGTCTTGCCAAGCTGGATCATATCCTCGATCGCCTTTTCAATACCGTACAAAATCGCTGCTGCTAGAATAAGCAGTGGGTTACCCATTTTGCTGTTCTCTACAAAGCCTTCCATCGTTCGTATGGCGAGTCTCGATGCAAACACCTCGGCATAGGCAGCTGCAACATTGCCTGCCGGATTATGAAAGCCGTACAATATGTACTCCACTTCCTGATTGCCTACGGCAAACTCCCCACTTACCGATGAAGGATTGGCAATGATTTCATCCACCTTGGTCATATCAAAATGCTGAAAATAATGAACTGCATACTCATTTTGATAAAGCTCATCTCTGATGCCTTCCAGCATATTGCCCATCGAGCCATAGGCGCTGTCCATCTCATTCATCGAAGTTTTCCCCGCCTCATAAGGGTCATTCCCAAGCGATGCTCCTTTCATGGGAGCTCCGCCAGCTCCACCCTGGCCTTCGTTAAACGCAAGACTCTCTTCGTAATAACGCTGCAGCTCTTGAAACTGCTTCATGACCTCACTGCCTTGTCCGCCCGATCGACTGATCGCATCAATGGCCTTGCTCGCCTCCTTCAGCTTCATCCGGGCTTTCTTCTCCGTTTCTTTTCGCTCTTTATCCGAAGAACGAAACTGCTCTAACATCGCTAGCTGGCGATCCAGTACATTATCACTCCCAGCCATGCTGTATTTCCGAAGATAATCTTGAAGGCTGCTGCTGGCACGAATTGTACTTCCTTTCATGCTGCTACTCCCCATGGAGGAGAGAAGCTCTGAAATTTTACTGTCAACCGAAATCCACATGTTTTTCTGGGCTTCGATCTCTCTGTTCAGCCCATTCATTAAATCATCCGAATGGATAAGCTTCTCCGCCTGCTGCCGGATCGACCTGATCATCTCAGCGTCACCAACACTTGAACCATCTGAACCCGGCGTGTTCATGCTGGTCACTTTATCGTATCCTTCCGTTCCAGAACGGTTTTCCGCATCTTTAATAACCTGTTTCATTTCTTCGTTTATTTTACGGGCTTTTTCCCACCGTTCCTTCGCTTCCTTCAACAACTTGTCATGTTCCTTGCGAGCCTTCTCCGCCTGACGAGATATCGAGCTGCTCAGGGAAGAAACTCCCGCCAGATAGGACTGAATCAGATCCGTATACTGTTTCTCTTCATCAGGCGGACGGGCAGCATCCTCCTCCGATTTAGCAACATAATCGTTATACTGTGCCGCTGCATCGGCAGCTGTACGAATGCTTCCCCCCAAATCAGTATCGACAATCGATGATCCCGGAGGGTCCATGATCAGCTTGGATAACGCTTCAGCACTTTTACCGGCTTTCCTCTGTTTCGCCAGCATTTCATCCAGTGCTTCTTCCCTTTCGTCATATAGCTTCCTCAGCTTTTTCAAAACATCCACCGTATTGGATGTCTCTTTCATTGACTGTGACATCGGTTTGAACTTGTTCACCAGTTCCAGCGTAAAATCAATGGGTGCTTTATATTTCATATCTTCTATAATCTGACGATTAAATATCTCATATTTCCCTAATGGGCGTTCCAGCATAAGGCCCGAGCTGTCAAGTTCCATCGGCAACAGATTAAAAGCATCACCTCTGTTTCCCGGACTCAAGCTAGCATTAAGCGTCTTGCCCATGATCAAATCACCGCTGCTATCTCCAAATGCATATAAACCGTATTGCTGCTGCAGCTCAGGATCATAAGAGGACATGACAGACCGAACCGATGCACGGGCTAATCGCTCACTCTGAACCTTCATCGCAGCTATTCGGGCGTAATCAATAAATACAGCAACGAATAAAAATACAAAAGACAGAGCGGTGATCAAAAAGATAGAGACAGAACCATCAGAAGCTCTCGCTCTACTGATTAACCTGTTGTTTTGGCTGCCCCGTTTCATCGCTATCATTGCCCCCTATACTTCTGAAGCACTTCGGAAGCTGTACCCGGATCGGTTCTGCTTCCTCCCGCTCCCTTAAATTTCGAGCCGTAATACCGCATAAGCTCTACGGTTCGGATAAACTCTACAGGATCCGCAACAACAGATTGTGAAGCGACCCGAAGATCCGTTCCCCCACCCATCACCTTTTCCAACGGGGAGATTGTTATAGGCCATGACAGTTCTGTACTTACTTTTCGAAAAAGTACTTTATTGTCATATGTCATCTCACCCTGCATCCCCTGGGGGACAGCAGAGGCTCCTTTGGACATTTTCACCTCAGGCAGGTCACCACCTTGGTTTCCTCCAGGGACCGTTACAACCGCGGCTGACCCGTCGCTTCCCAGACCAAATAACGAGCTGAGCAAATGATCATCCGTCAATCGCCAATACAGGGGATCATACAGCCCTTCCTCTACCGCTCCGTTAGCTGCATCCTTATGACTGTTATCCCATATAAAAGCTGTACGTTCCGAGGCAGCAGATGAAGCCTGAACAAGAAAGGATCTTTGATAAATGTATAGACAGAGAAACAAAAGCAACGCCGTCACGATGAGGACAATAGGAAGAACAAGGGTGGCTTCAATCGTGAAGCTCCCCTCATTATTCTTCCATAGCCGCCGCTTGTTACGAACTAATGAATTCATCTGATCTTTCGTTAACGTTCTTGAACAATTTCTCTACTAAACTTTTAAGTTGATCCTTAAATATGAGCGCAATGATCAAGATAACTACAATAATAAGGATCATCTCCAGCGTGCCGATTCCTCTCTCATCCTTCCAAAAAGATCTAACCTGATTACGAAGTATGGATAACATCTTCATCATCAATCCCTTCTACATATTCATCATCATAAAAGCCGGCGCGCCGACCAATACGATAACAACCATAAATATAACGACCATTGGAAATATCAGCTTGGACGATGCCTGTTCACCTCTCGTCCGGGCGATCGCCTTTCGTTTCTCCCATAACACTCTGGAAAGGTCTCGAAGAGCAAGAACAAAATCATTCCCTCCACGCCGGAAGTTCAGCAGAACCGTTGTCGTAAAGATCGACACCTCTTGTACAGCACAGCGCTTGCTAAACTGTTCAAACGCTTGTTGAAAAGAGTGCCCCCCTTCCCAATCATCAACCATTTTACGGAGCTCGATATACAATGGATGCTGCTTGTCACCTGCTCGTTCTGCGCAATGAATGATCGCTTTTTGAACGGTCTCTCCGGCCCCAACGAGCAAAATCATCTTGTTTAACAGTTCAGGAAGCTCAATGATAATATCCTGATCTCGAAGCTGCACTTTTTTACTCAGATCCTTGATCGTTGAAACCGGAAGAAGTATGCCCAGAAAGCCGCCCCCAAGAAGACCGACCCATTCGCCTGTTCCGATCGACAATAGACAGCCACCAATCAGAAACAACCAGCTATACGCCAGCGCATCCGCCAAAAAGAGTAGGCTCTTCTCCGCGCTATGGCGAAGGCCATGGATCTTCTGTATCGACCTCTGTATTCGGAAGAAGACAACAGGAAATCGAACGGGCATATTGCTCTTCTCCAGAATGAACAACAAGGGAGGCGTAAGCTTCGCCAGCCTGAGTCCTTCCATTGGCAGTCTGCTGAAGCGTCGGTACCGCTCTCCTCCCATTTGATTCAATACCACCCAGCCACCCGCCAGCAGAATCAAGAGAGCACCGCTTAGCCATACCAGCATTGGCTACACCTCCTACACCTTAATGTCCATCATCTTCGTAATCCACCAGAAGCATCCTCCAAGGACTAGAAGTGCAAAGGTAGAAATGATGTACCCTGCCGCACTGCCATACATCGGCTTCATATAATCCGAAGCCGATATGTTCATAAACAATAACAGCAAAAACGGAGCTGCTAACAGTGCTTTGGATTCAAATTTTTTCTGGGCGATCATAACTGAAATTTCCTGCTGGATATCGAGCTTCTCCCCGATCACAGAAGATGTCCGGCGTATAACCTCTACCAGATCCCCTCCGGTTCTTTTGCAAGTTGAAAATACGTCAGCAAAATTTGTTATATCATCCATACCAGCTCTGACGGCAAAATCCTGGAGCGCGGCTTCGACCGGCTCACCGAACTCCAACCGTGAAACAATGATCTTCAGTTCGAAAATGAGGTCATTTTGAGCACCCGGGTCCAGCAGCAGCAAATCTTCTACCGCGTCCCGAAAACCGTTCTCAACGGAACGCCCCGCCGACAGAGAAGAAGACAAAGAATAAAGAGCCTGCTTGAAGTGAAGCTTCAGCATCGCTCGTCTGCGATTCAGTAGATACTTTCTCCAAAATTTGGGTGCAATCAATCCGACAGCACTGAGTATGAATGACATGATCACATTTTGATAAAACAGATAGCCCACTCCAAAAAACAAAAGCACAGCCGCAGCAGTACACCTAAACCATTGTCCTTTCGACAAGTTATAAACCCTGTAATCCGGAAGGCTGTTTCTTGGCAAGCCCGATTGTGCAGCGCCTAGGTTACCTTTATCAGCCCCCTTTTGTTTTCGTTGGATCTTTCGCACTTCTCGGTTCATACCCACACGTTCGTTTGGTCTCATTTCATCACCTCAACGTTCTGAAGTGGCCACGTTGTAATCCCCGCCATTTGCAGCTTGTCGATATTGACCAGCGGATTGCCGCAAGGCTCAAGATTGCCAAGTACACGTCCCCCGGATTCGCCCGTTTCCCGGAACTTATACAGCGGATTGATCAGAACGTCATCTCCGTTCATCCCGATTACTTCACTGATTTCCGTGACGCGTCGTGAGCGGTCCCGCAGCCTGGAAAGATGAACAAAAATATCGATCGCCGAGCTGATCTGCTGCCTGACAACCGATACCGGCAGTTCAGCACCGCTTAATACCATCGTCTCCAATCGGCTGATCATATCCCGGGTACTGTTGCCGTGCCCGGTTGATAAGCTTCCATCATGTCCAGTGTTCATAGCCTGCAGCATATCCAGCGCTTCGCTTCCCCGCACTTCACCAACTACAATCCGGTTAGGCCTCATCCGAAGAGACGAACGAATTAAATCCCGGATCGATATTTCGCCCCGTCCTTCAGTGTTCGCATTTCTCGTCTCCAGTGACACAAGGTTGGGTACCGTCACAATCTTCAGTTCAGCTGAATCTTCAATCGTAATCACTCGCTCATCAGCCGGAATGAACTGGGACAATGCATTTAGAAAAGTGGTTTTCCCTGAGCCTGTTCCACCGCTTATAAAAATGTTGTATTTGCCGATCACTAGCGTCCGAAGCAAATCTGCCGCTTCACGGCTCAGCGCCTCTCTCTCCACCAAATTGTCCATCGTCATCGGAGATTCGGGAAATTTGCGGATCGTCATTGTCGGCCCCTTTAGCGCTATGGGCGGAAGGACTATGTTAACCCGCGATCCGTCTTTCAGACGGGCATCAACGATCGGCGTGGATTCATTGACGACCCGGTTCACCGTCCCTACGATCGTCTGAATAATATCTTCCAGCCTGGACTGGGATTCAAACTGAACCGACAGTCGTTTAACTTCACCTTCCTCTTCAATGAATATCTCCTTGTGACTGTTGATCATAATTTCTGTAATCGCGGGATTATCAACCAAGGGCTGAAGCACATCCAAGCCGCGAAAGGAATCAAACACCCTTCGCACCAACATCCGTCTTTCCGATGCAGTCAGCTCACTTAGCTCCTGCCGCGCCCACACCACCTCCTCGATATACAGCATCAGTTCACTATTTCCAACAGCTGCCGTAATATCCAATCCGGCGCGCACTTCATCACGTATTGAGAGAAACATTTCCTCATCCATAGGCGCGTCCCCCATTGCTTTCACCGGCAAGCCATCTACGCTCCCCTAGCAAATCACTGCATAGCTTCAAGATCTCCCTCTGAAAAATAGGAGAGCTTAGCAGCAGCTCTTCCTGCTGCACCTGCTTCCATGAAGGAATATAAGGCAATGCGCCATCTACCCTCATATCCTTGCGGGGAAGCGGATTTCCTAAACTGCCGGTATAGCGGTTAACAATAAACTTGCTTTTATTCATAATCTCCCTGAACCAATCCGGGTTCTCTTTCTCCAGATAATCCAGCCATGTACCGCTCTTGTGCATGCTGATCAGGTCATCTAGCAAAAGCCACAAAAGCCATTGGCAGTGATCCATGACCGCATCCAGACGTTCCCTAGACTGATTATCCGTATCAATGACGAGGACATCATACTCTCCACTCCCGGAGACCAGCTCGATCAATGCGCCCACATCCTCAGCCGTTATTTCCATCAGCTCTTTCAAATGATCACTCGGCTCGAATACATCACATTTCAAAGCCTCATGTGCCATGACATAAGGAGTATGAGTAAGCCCTGCTCTCCCGGCGTTTTCCTGTGAGGATTTAATGTCATAGAGCAGCCTTGAGAAGGTACCTTCTCTTCGGTAACCACCTGAAAACAAAGCGCTGCTGTTGATCGTCTCCAGATTCAAATAAAAAACCTTCCGGCCCATCATCCCCAGCTGCCTGGCTATGTTAACCGCCGCAGTTGTCCGGCCGCTCCCACCAAGTGCCGAAACAAGACCAATAATCTGGGTACTACCAGAGTAAGACTCGTTCTTTCCCAGCCGGTTTCCTCCGACATGACTTATCCATAAATCCAGCAGCTGAGGCAGAGGCTGATACTTCGCCGCCACCAGCCCATCGCCATCCAGACTCGGTTCTTCTCCCCCTTCAACAAGCACAATCCACGGTATGGTTGATTCCATTTCACTCAGCCATGCTTCCAGCATCTTTGTCTCACCTACAACTAGATCCGGTATGTCTCTATACTGCAGCAGTGCTTCAGTCCGGGTGAACGCCGTTACCTGAAGCTTCTTCACGTAATCACTTCCGTGTATATATTGAAGCAGCGGTTCAACATATCCGGAATCCTGTACAGCCAGCACAACCCTGAGCGGTAGCATGTTTTACAGATCCCTTCTTTCGCTCAGACAACAAAAAAAGCACCGTTCAAGCCGCATTAAAGCGATCTTTGAACGGTGCTTCCGTTGTCTTGTTATAATTTTACATAAGAATATCATAACTTGGAACAGTCAGCAAGCGATTTTTTATAAATCCAGTAAATCATCCGTCAACCCCTTGCCAAAAAGATGAAATACCGTCATAATGAATCCGACAGGAACAAACGTTCTTAGCAGGAACTCTATTTAGCGTCAACCTACATAGAAGCTCCTATCACCTGATGTATAGCATCTTAGCCAGGAGAGTGACAACTTGTGAAACGACGTATTTTACCGATCATTATTACAGGCCTGCTGTTATTGTCCGGCTGCAGCGACCCGCTGCTCACGCTGGATGACACTGCACTGTCGAAGCAATCAAACACAGAGGTTAGGACAGCATCATCAAACAATGCTCCGTCAGAATCCTCAAAAACCGATAATAAAGCCTATCCAACCGATGACCTTAACATCCCGCGAGTTCCAGTAGAACTTGTTAAATCAGTAGACGGAGACACGATTCATGTTCAATATGAAGGGAAAACGGAAAAGGTTCGTTTTTTGCTGGTAGATACACCGGAAACGAGTCATCCACGGCTCGGTGTACAGCCCTATGGCCCTGAAGCTAAAGCATTTACTAAAGATATTGTGGAAAATGCCGATACGCTTGAGCTTGAGTTCGATATCGGACCGAAACGGGATAAATACTCCAGACTGCTTGCGTATGTATACGCAGACGGTCAAATGGTTCAAGAACTTCTATTGGAACAAGGGCTTGCCCGGGTAGCTTATATTTACGAACCCAACGTGCGCTATGTCGATAAATTCAACGATCTTCAGCGAATCAGTCGCGATAAATCATTGGGGATTTGGAGTATCGAGAATTACGCGCAAGAAGATGGCTTTCATCCCGATGAGCAAAGCGATGGGAAGAAAAGTACTGCCGCAAGCACAAATTCCAATACCAACAAGCCTAAGAAGGGATGCAATATTAAAGGCAACATCAATTCCAAAGGTGAAAAGATATATCATACCACTGAATCCCCATATTACGACCAAACGAAGCAGGAGCAGTGGTTTTGCAGCGTAAAAGAAGCTGAACAAGCTGGTTTTCGTGCCCCGCGGTAACTTATCTGAAAGCCAGCTCTATTCAAGAAACCGACTCCGGATGTCTGGGGTCGGAATCATGCATGCCTCGTCTTTCCCGAACCAGCGATATCTGTTTTTGGCTACCCATTTATATATCAAATCTCGGAGCGGCCGCGGGATGATGATAAACCCATACAGCAATCTCCAAGGAAAAGAAAGTCGACGGATAATACGCAGGGCAGCCGCAGAACGAGTGTAGTACGTATTGTTTTCTACAACGACAACCGTTTCCATCGTTTCCTCAGGCAATCCGCCTTGCCGAAGCATATATCTTGCGATATCAGACTGAAGTGATGCAAACTTGAACAGACCCGCAGGATCACGCTCGATGATAAATTTTGTGAGCCCCTGGCACATATGACATACCCCATCGATCAGCACAATCACATGATGATCCTGTTTTCGCTTTGCGCCCATAAATCTCACCTTCCTGATACGGTCATATTATATCGACAGCTTCTTTCATTATCCCTATATACAAGAAGAAACGCTTCCTTATATCCTGCACAGGACGAAAAGCGTTTCTTCGAGAAATATTAAAATGTTTATACCCGAAACATAAAAATTCTAATATTTGCAGAAAAAGTACGGGAAAAACTCCCGTGCTCTATCCGAGCACCATTACTCTGCAGATGCTTTGTTAAACCAATCGCCGTCTTTCATCTGTTGATCAATATCAATGGAGTATTTCTCCATACAATTGCAGATAAAATCTTTACGGCAAACCGGACAAGGCGTTTTTCCGAGTCTGTTTACATAAGTCATTTTCCATTCTGGCAAACGACTATAAAACACTCGGCAGTCTGTTCCGTCAGCTAAACTGATAATGAACTCATAAAGTCCTTCTTTCTCATTGCTTCCGGCTTTGATCACGTTAGAAATCTGTGGTCTGTATGACACATCCATCACCCATCTATTAAGTTTCGGCTAAATCGCCTCGTACTTTTCTAGTACTTAGACATATTAAAAAATTTTAAAGGTGATGTCAACCAAAGAAGACATCCAGCACGGAGCCGAGCTGTCCACGCTTCTTGCCTTCTAATACATCCGGATTGAACACTTCCACATAACCGCAATTCATACAGGACACGAACAGATAATGATTATGCTGAATATCAAACATTTTGCTCAGGCCCGCCCCGGACATCGATACTTCTTTGGTTTCACAGTAGGTTCCCCCGCATTTAGAACATTCAAAGCGTTCATTTATCATTTCTTTAATATTCATTTTTTTGAGTATCCCCTTTCAGTACATCCATACATTACCTTACGGATGATGAGGGGTTACAGTTGCATGTTTTTAATAGTTAACGTGTAAAGCGGTCCCTTACAAACTGTAATCTTTACAGTTAGACCACATTCAACTCCACATCGATATTTCCACGTGTCGCTTTGGAATAAGGGCAAAATGCATTGGCCTTTTCCGCCAACTCCTCCGCCTTGCTGCGCTCGATTCCAGGCATTTTGATGTCCATCTTCACAGCTAATTTAAAGCCGTCTGCACTTTCATCTTTTCCGATCATTACCTGTGAATGAATCTCGACATTTTTAAGTTCCACGCCTTCTTGACGTGCAATATGAGCCAGGGCACTTTCATAGCACGCTCCATAACCAGCTGCAAACAGCTGCTCCGGATTCGTACCTTCACCGCCTGATCCGCCCAGTTCTTTCGGCATGCTCAAGCTGTGTTTTAAAGCCCCATCAGACGATTCGATCGCACCTGTACGACCTCCTGTTATCTTTACATCTGCTGTGTATAATGGTTGCATCTTTCGATCATCTCCTCTGTCTGAATTTATCCTTTCCCTATTGTCTTAAACATATGAGAAATTATGAAACGAAGGAGACTGATTTTCGATTTGCAAATTTGTATCGAGACTTCAATGCCGTAATAAAAAAACAACCCCTTGCACTACGCAAAAGGTTGTTAATCCGTGTATGATGCGGTAGAGAGGACTCGAACCTCCACGGGTATACACCCACTACCCCCTCAAGATAGCGTGTCTGCCATTCCACCACTACCGCATATAATAAGGGAATGTCTCTAAGAGAGAACATCCCCTATTATATAGATATTTGATCAATAAGTAAAGAGGAAATAACTTACTACCTCATTCGGTACGCGTTACATATGTAAAAATACAGCTGTATATCGTTATTTCCATTATCTTTTTTCGTCTGGATTTTTATCACGACATTTCCTGTATTCTGTAAACTCTAAATATTCCCGTAAAAAAACCTTCTCATCATCCGTCAAACTCGATGCCATAATCTGTTCAAGCGTCTCCTGTGTATCATTGGCCTCATAGTCTTCCTTTGCTTCCATCACGCCTTGCGAAGGTGAACCTCTCCCAATAATAAGCCAATCCAGACTCACTTCAAAATAGCCGGCAATCTCAATCAGTTTATTGGTGCTTGGGGTTGTCTTCCCTCTTTTCCAGTCACCAAAATTCCCTGTGCTGATCCCGAGGTTTTCACAAAATGCCTTTTTAGTCATCCCCCGGCTTTCAATGAGATGTTCGATTCGTTGGTAAATTGACTGCATGAAACAACCGCCTTTCCCAATCCTCTAAAAAATAAACACTTAATTAAGTGATTTTATACTTGATTAATGACTTAAATAAGTGTATAATAAGATGAATGTACGTCTAAATTATACCATCTCTTGATGCTTGTTGTCTCTTTTCCCAAGTATCTATACCAAGGGAGCGAGTAATTTGCGACAATCTTTATCCACACCTTGGAGTTGTGCAATTCATTTCCTAAAAACTGGACTGATGATCATTCGTCCGGATGGTACAATAGATCAAGTTAACGATTCATGGAGGCAGATGGCTTTAAAGATCGGGGCATCACCTCATTTTGAATGGACCGGAACCTCTTTTTTTGAAATGACACCTCAGATTTTTGGCAAATCCTCTGTAAGCGATTTTTGGATCACGATATATACGACCTCTTTGAAAAATGTATTAACAGGAAAAAATTCAAACTATACAGTGGAATATTCAGTAGACAGCAGCAGGAACACTACCTGGATCTTATGCGAAGCCCATTCCCTTACCCTAGAAAATGACGTCGCGCCTCATGGAATGATTGTTTCGTTTTCCGATATAACACGTTATAAGCAAAAAGAGCTTAACCTCGAACAGGCGCTTTCACACACTTGCTCATTTCATGGCCACGTACCCATCTGCGCTGTATGTAAGGATATACGAACGGCAGAAGTGTGGGAGCCAGTTGAAAGTTATCTGAAAAAACAGATACCGATTGAGTTCACTCATGATATTTGCCCAGGCTGTATTCGGAAGCTGTATCCTAAATATTCTTCCTTCTTGGACAAATGATCATGCAAATTTGAATTAAAAAAAGCCTTTGCTCATATGACGAACGAAGGCTTATATCTATCTTCTTTATCGGGTGATAAAACGGAACATGGGACTGATTAACGAAGGAATAACCGATACATGCCCTTCGTCCTCGATCACTTGCAGCATCGAGTGTATGCCTGTGGAAGACGCCTGCAGCAACGCATACAAATCTTTTGCATCTTTAACCATAGACGGCTTCTCTTCCGCTCCTACGACTATAAGCAGCTCTAGGCGCTTCTCCTGCTGCGCTTTAGCTTCCTCTCTGTCATTCCATACCTTGTAGAGAACATGGTTTTTCCACCAAACTGAAGGGCTTGCGGCAATATATCGCTGAAAAGTTCCAGGCCGGGTAAACAACGAATAAAGAGATAAAAATCCTCCTAGAGAATGACCGAATAATGACTGCTTTGAACGGTCAATAGCGTATCGCTCTTCCACTCTAGGTTTCAGTTCTTCCTCGATAAAGGTAAGGAACTCGTCAGCACCGCCGGTTTTCGGCCATGGTTCCCCGTTCGGACGAGCGGGCAATTCAGCTTCATCCGCATGAACCGTATAGTCATAAAAACGCTCATTGCTTACGATCGGATCATTCGAATCATAGCCGATTCCAACGATAAGCGCCGGTGAAATCCCATGTGGACGCCTGGATTGCAGCCTCATTGACTCAGCAAGAGTCCCAAATGAAGCGTTGGCATCCAACGAATACAATACAGGATATCCTTCTTCCGGTGGAGGATCTGCAGGCTTGGCAATATGAATACGGTACGAGCGTCCGGTACGATCTGACTTCATATCCCACACCTCAGTCCCTGGTATGCTGAATTCTCTTATGCTTTCTGCAGCAGGGTCCAGTGGGTCCTGTGGGTTCTGTACATCTCCACGCTTCTTAAACAGCCACTGAAGCGCCTCAGGGAACCGCTGAATCATAAACAAGTCATCATGTGTACCTTGGGGGTCGGCCACAAAACGAAGGGAATGTTCAGGCAGGCCCTTTTCTACAAACAATGAAGCTGCTGCTTTCGTATTGGGCACCATATGCTTCTGTACATTTTGCTTATATATCCCTTCGCACAAGCCTACGGACATAAACACCTTCAAGCGATTACTCAGACCCTCATGATCCTGAATGTAATCCATAACTCCCTCATACCAGAAAGATGTTGACAGCAGGCCGATAAGGCCAAAGGTTTCAGGGCGCCAATATCCGGCAAACAAAGAGATTAAACCGCCAAAAGAACCGCCGATGATCGCCGTATATTCCGCTTCTTTTTGTGTTCGATAATGATCATCTATGTAAGGTTTGAGTACATCCGCAACCTCATCCACGTATGCCTTCCCTTTGCCGCCAAAAGGGCTCCTATGAGGCAATAGTGATTCCGCAGGCCATGGCGTATATTCATCATTTCGGTTTAAAGTCGTGATGCCGACCAGAATCAGCTCATCAAGCTCACCTATCGTAAATAAATGCTCTAAATAATTTGAACACTCGGTAAAAAGATAGCCCCCGTCCTGGACATAAGCAACGGGATAACGCCGATCGGGTTGCTGTGTATATGAAGGCGGCAGATATAAAATAATTTCTCTTTGACCGACTTTAACATGTTCAAAATGCTTCATTTTCTCCCTCCTTATTTTTTCATTCGAATGAGCAAATAAACAAAATAGAGCACGCCGATAATGGATATCACAATACCGGCTGCCAGCTCGGCAGGTGCAAATATCGTTTTGCCATCTCCCACCCCATATTTTCATCAGGAAGCTCATAAATCGGGGCAATCTGCTGCAAATGCTCCTTTTCCCACACTTCTAAGTCCTGCGTGCAAATAATGAACTCGGGCTGAGATTGTTCAAACTTTTTCAGATTCGCTGTTTTGTTGTGATTTTGCCGAAATGCATTAAGGTGTACAGGGATATCCGGACCAAAGGAATGATAATAATCGCGAGACCACTTGGGATGCAGCGGAGCAGCGTACGGAATGACATTCAGCGTAATTAAATAACCTAACAGGGAGGTGGAGCCGTAGAGGGCGATCTTGTTCTTTCGTTTTTTTATGTAAGCTGAAGGAGAAAGGCCAAACTCTTTTTTAAACCTCATTTGAGAATGGTTATCATCATCATATAAATAACATATTGTTATTCACTTTGTCTATAAAAGCAACAGCTATTGGCCATCATGCTCCTGGGAAGTCAAAAAAAACCATAGCCGGTATGCACCGAACTATGGCTTTCCTGTATTTAAAGTTCATCTGTTATATCATCATGAGTTTCGTCGTTGACGCGCTCTGGCTTGACCGCCTTTGCGCCCTGCTTCTTCACGGCTCATCTTGCCGTCATTTCCATCATTTCGATTGCGGGCCTCCCCGCCTTTTTGCCCAATCTCTTGATAAAATTCTCTGTCATGGGAGTTCGAAGTTGCTTCTCCACCTTTACGACCGATGTTCTCGTAAAATTCTTGCCCGTGGGATTCGGATGTGGATTCTCCACCTTTTTGACCGATTTCCTGATAAAACTCTTTGCCATGGGATTCGGACGTGGATTCTCCGCCTTTCCGGCCGATCTCCTGATAAAATTCCTTATCGTGAGATTTAGAGGTTGCCTCGCCACCCTTACGGCCAATTTCCTGATAAAACTCTCGATCATGGTTCTTCGCAGTTGCTTCTCCACCTAAACGTCCTGCTTCTTCACGGCTCATTTTACCATTATTGTTTCTAGCCATTTTGAATCACTCCTTATAGGTTTTTGGGAAGTTGCTCGTCCACGGTATCATATTAACCGCTTGGCCTAATATGAAACATGAGCCGATTCTCAAATATGCAAAGAAGAAGCTAGCGATCAGGAAATAAATCCTGCATATATATGAAAAAAAGCCCCTGTAAAATACAGGAGCTTTTTAAGTATGCGGTAGAGAGGACTCGAACCTCCACGGGTATACACCCACTACCCCCTCAAGATAGCGTGTCTGCCATTCCACCACTACCGCATAGAAAGGTTTAAAATAAAAAAACTGGTGAGCCATGAAGGACTCGAACCTTCGACACCCTGATTAAAAGTCAGGTGCTCTACCAACTGAGCTAATGGCTCTCGATGACAATCATGTAGCTGCCATGAAAAAGTATGTTAGTATAGAAAGTATGACCCGTAGGGGATACTCTCTCTTCGTTCGAGACTGCGATGTATTCCTATCGATGCCTGTGCTCCGACGAACCTTAGGGGTTCTCATCCCCTGGAGCTAGTATAGAAAGTATGACCCGTAGGGGATTCGAACCCCTGTTACCTCCGTGAAAGGGAGGTGTCTTAACCCCTTGACCAACGGGCCATATTTATGACATCGCCGTGACGACAAGAATGAGTATAGCATAAACCTAAAAGCTATGACAAGCCTTTTTTATAAATTTATTTCAAAAAAATAAAAAAGCTAGGATTCACCTAAAAAACGGGTCTCAAGCATCTCCTCTATCACGGTATCTTCTTCACTTTTCAAATAATATGCTTTAGCATTCGGTCTGGAACTTACAACACGAAACATTTGCCCGTCTATAAAATGAATGGCTGCTCCATCATCCGCCGCATACCCCGCTTGAACACTGCCGTTGCGAATAAGTTCGTAATAAGAACTCTCACCATCGAAATGCGGACAATGGCTTCCTTTCAAAAGACCTAGGCCTTGCAATTTGTATAAAGATGCATTCACGGGATCTGTCACCCCCTCTTCAAACCAGCAAATAGAACCTGCACTTAAGCCTGTTAAGATCACACCCTGTTGATAAGCTGACTTAAGTACCTGATCAAGCCCCCATTCTCTCCAAAGTACGAGCATATTTCTTGTATTTCCCCCGCCGACATAAATAATGTCATGCTCAAAAATGTAGGATTCCAAATCCTTGAAATTAGGTTTAAATAGCGATAAGTGACTGGGGGTGCATGACAAGGTATTAAACGCTTTATAGAACCGTTCTACATAGTTGTCCTGATCACCACTAGCTGTAGGGATAAAACATACTTTTGGGGATTTCTTAGAAGATTGAGCCAACACATATTCATCCAATAACAGATTGTCCGGCTCCATGGAGAATCCTCCTCCACCCATCGCTATAATTTGTTTCATCATAAACTTGCCTCCTTTTTAGGGTTCTCATCCCTCTACAAAAAAAGCTCCCTTCACTTTCGTGCGGGAGCTTTAATGATGTATTACAGAACGGAGAGAGAGGGATACTCTCTCTTCGTTCGAGACTGCGACGCTATTCCTATCGAAGCGTATGCTCCGACGAACCCTTTTTAGGGTTCTCATCCCTTTACAAAAAAGCTCCCTTCACTTTCGTGTCGGGAGCTTTTGATGAAGTATTACAGAACGGAGAGAGAGGGATTCGAACCCTCGCACCGCTTACGCAGTCTAACCCCTTAGCAGAGGGTCCCCTTATAGCCACTTGGGTATCTCTCCAAAGCTGGCTCCCTGAACAGGGCTCGAACCTGTGACAACTCGATTAACAGTCGAGTGCTCTACCAACTGAGCTATCAGGGAACATTAGTTGCTTATTAATTTACCATGATTTATGCTTTCAGTCAAGTGACCGAAGAAGCAGACGACCGCCGCAACGGCCACATCGGTAACGTGTCGGGTCCATTTTTCGCTTGCGTTTATACTCTGTCCCACAATCGACACAGCGTAGCAAATAACGATACGGTTCCGGCTTTCGTTGTTTGTTTTTCGGCTTTACAATCGCTTTACAGAACCGGCTTCCCCCGACAGCCTGAAGCAGCCTTTTGAAATCAGAATCACGGTGTCTATAGCCCCGCCCTGCCAAATGCAGATGATAATGACACAGCTCATGCTTTATGATCTTCTCAACCTCTTCCCGTCCATAAACCTCAAGCTGATGCGGATTAATCTCTATATTATGGCTTTTCATAAAATATCGTCCGCCCGTGGTCGAAAGCCTGCGATTAAACGTAGCACGGTGTTTGAATGGCACTTGGAAGCTGTTTAAAGAAATCTCTTCTACCCAAGCCTGAAGCTCTTCATCGCTCATCTTATGCATTTTGTCTGATTCCCCTCCCTGTTTCCTATTCCTGTATTCGTCATATGAATCATGCAGCATACGACTTGAATTCTAACTTCCCTCTAAGCTACACTGTCAAGTAAGGTTGATGCAAATGAACGGTTTTGTCAAGCGGCCAGAATCTAGTTTGCAACGATATTTGAAAGCAGGAATGGATGAAGGGAGAACTCGCAATCATGTCAAACATGCGTTATGTCATTTTGCAGTTAAACGATCAACTACAGTACGTGGAAATGCCTTCGGACTACGCCTACCAGCTTAGCGCGCTCAATCTCAGGCTTAATAAGGAGGTCAGCAAGCTGACTGTACCGGACAAACCGGTGCTGCCCATCGCCGTAGCTGAATGTGACAATCTGGATTTGCTGCAGGAATCTGCGCAAACGATCAGCGGCCTTGACTATATCAATGAATTGGAGAGCTCCTTTGCCTCCCTGGATGAGACCGAGTACCCACTCATATCTTTGCTCACTGAAATTCGTGCTCTTCAGGCACAACTGGAGCAGTGGTATGAGGAAGAGGCAGTATAAGAAGAAATTTTAAAAACTCAGTAGACCTGCACGATTTGGGTGTTTCCCCCATATGCTATCCATACAGACAGATCGCAAGAGGAGGAGATACCCTTGCCGCAATGGCTCTGCAATCAACTGACTCGTGCCTTTCGCAAAAAGGACAGACGCCAGATCAAACTATTGAACGAGTGCTGGTTCTTTTACCGAAAATCCCCAGGTGAGAGCCCGGATACGTAATTAACGGGTGCGCACGATCATATTTATTCCAGAAAGCGAACAAGCCAGACCTAAAGGTCCGGCTTGTTTTGGTATGTGCTGCTCATTTTATTGATCCTTGGGCTTACGCATGGTTAAACCGACACGGCCTTTTTTCAAATCGACATTCAGTACCCATACCGTCACATTGTCACCGACCGATACAACATCCATCGGATGCTTGACATACCCGTCGCTGAGCTGTGAAATATGAACCAGCCCATCACTCTTAATGCCGATATCCACAAATGCGCCAAAATCAATTACATTTCGAACAGTCCCTTGAAGCTCCATACCTGGCATCAGATCCTCAATCTTCAGCACATCTGTGCGGAAGATCGGCAGCGGCAGCTCTTCCCGCGGATCACGCCCCGGACGCTGCAAGCTGTCCACTATATCGCGAAGTGTCGGTACGCCAACATCCAGCCTCGCAGCCAGGTTATCCACGGACTGAACATCCAGCAGCTCAGTTAGTTCTCTTGTTCCAACCTTGTCTGCGCTAACGCCCAGTTCTTTGAACAACCGATCCACAACAGGATAGGATTCAGGGTGAATCGGCGTACGATCCAATGTGCTTTCCCCGTCGGAAATACGCATAAAGCCTACGCATTGCTCAAAGGTTTTGGCTCCAAGACGAGGCACTTTCTGAAGTTGCTTTCGATTCACAAACTTCCCGTTCTCTTCTCTGAATTTCACAATGTTCTTGGCGATGGTTGCATTAATCCCCGCCACATAAGACAAGAGCGATGGAGAAGCCGTATTGACGTCAACGCCGACATGGTTAACCGCCGACTCCACGACAATCTTCAAGCTTTCTTCCAACCGTTTTTGCGATACGTCGTGTTGATATTGCCCTACGCCGATCGATTTCGGATCAATCTTCACCAGCTCGGCAAGCGGGTCCTGAACACGCCGGGCAATAGAGACTGCACTACGCTCTGCCACATCAAGATCAGGAAATTCCCCCTGAGCCAGCTTGGAAGCCGAGTAAACACTGGCACCTGCTTCATTGACGATCAGATACGCCAGCTCTGTATCTTTTAAATCAGCAATGACTTCAGCAACGAACTGCTCCGTCTCCCTAGAGCCTGTACCGTTGCCGATCACAATCAGCTGAATTCCATACTTGTTAATAAGCTCTTTAAAAACAACAGCCGCTTCCTGTTTTTTATTGTTCGGCGGTGTTGGATACGTAACAGCCACTTCAAGCAGTTTTCCAGTTTCATCTACAACGGCCAGCTTACAGCCCGTCCGGTATGCCGGGTCAACACCCAGCACGCAGCGTCCCTTAACCGGCGGTTGCAACAAAAGACTCCGCAAATTCCCTGAAAAAATAGAGATCGCTTGATTTTCGCCTTTTTCCGTCAGCTCGCCGCGGACCTCCCGCTCAATGGAAGGAGCGATCAGACGCTTGTAAGCATCCTCGATCACCGCCTGCAACATATCGGATACGATAGATGTTCCTTTTAACACCTGCTTGCCGATATAATTATAAATCGACTCCGGAGGAACCTCCAAGCCAACTTTGAGAATGTTCTCACGTTCCCCCCGATTAATGGCCAAAATGCGATGAGGCGGCATTTTCTTGGCCAGTTCACGATATTCGTAATAATTCTCGTAGACGGACTCCGCTTCCTTATCTTTAGCTTCCGAGGTTAAAATGCCATGATCCAGCGTGTAGCGCCGTACCCATGAACGAATGGCGGCATCATCAGCAATATTCTCCGCTATAATGTCCATTGCGCCTTGCAGCGCTTCTTCTGCCGTGGTTACTCCTTTTTCTTCATCCACATATTTCGAAGCTTCTGCAAGAGCATCCCCTTGCTTCGGCTGATCCCAGATCCAAGAGGCCAGAGGCTCCAGCCCCTTCTCCTTTGCCACACTAGCGCGTGTCTTCCGTTTTTGCTTGTACGGTCGGTACAAGTCCTCTACTTCCTGAAGTTTCACCGCTTGTACAATGGATAATTGGAGCTCGTCTGTCAGTTTGCCTTGTTCCTCAATAATCCGGATGACCTCTCGCTTACGAACCTCCAAATTACGTAAGTAATTGGTGCGGTCCTCGATGTCCCGCAGGCGGACTTCATCCAGTTCACCTGTCATTTCTTTACGGTATCGTGCGATAAAAGGTATGGTATTTCCTTCATCCAGCAGTTCAACGGTTGTACGAACCTGTTTGACTGACAACTGAAGCTCCTTGGCAACCTGTTTGACGATCCTCTCGTTTACTTCTTGGCGGATCTGTTCTTCATTCACTTCCACGACAGCTTCTAATTCAGACAATATTGATCCCTCTTCTCTTCAAAAAAACTATACAGCCATTATCCCAAATCTCCGCCTGCATTTCCAGCTTGCCTGATTCGAGCTCCATTTAAGTAAACCTTAATGTTTATTTCATCTTATTTTAAGATTACGGATATACACTTATAAGAAAACAAGCAAATTAGAGAGAGAGCATTTGTCTTTGGAGGTCATACCAAATGAACGATAAGAAAGCCTGGACATGGTCAGTACTCTGTCTTGCCACTTTTATTGCCCTGACCACTGCTGCGTACATCATGATACCCGACGGAAACACAGGCCCCGGCACATTACCTGAATCACCCTATTATATGTCTGCAGATAACGATGAGTAACCCGCCGGGAAATTCCCGGCGGGTCGTTTGTTATAAGCCAGCGCTTAGCATGAATATCTTAAAAATCAATTAAACCCAAACTGATCTGCAAAGAATCATTCACCTTAGTCATTGTTTCCTCATCAAGATGAGTGATCTTATCGGTTAACCTCTGCTTATCAATAGTTCGGATCTGTTCCAACAAAATTACGGAATCCCGGTCAAATCCATGCGACGCCGCGTCGATTTCTACGTGCGTCGGAAGCTTGGCTTTTTGAATTTGTGCGGTAATGGCCGCAACAATAACGGTAGGACTAAACCGGTTACCGATATCGTTCTGAATAACGAGGACCGGCCTTACACCACCTTGCTCGGAACCAACAACGGGTGAAAGATCCGCAAAAAATACGTCACCGCGTTTTACGATCACTGTCTACACCCCGCTAACTAAGCGGTCCAGAGTGCTGTCTGCATCTTCCTCCGCGTGAAACGCTTCAGATGCCATAGTCAGGTTAATCTTAGCCATTTCCATGTACCCCCGCTGCATCGATTCACGAATGTAACGCTTCTTACGTTCATTCAGATACAGCTTCATGGCTTGCCTGATTAGCTCACTACGGTTGGAATTTTCCAGCTGAGCAATCCCGTCCACTTCCTGCAAAAGATGATCCGGCAAACTGATCATGATTCGTTTCGTGTTCTGCATGTTGGCCACCTTCTATTCCACCCCCACACCTTCTAGCCCTGTTGCACCAGTATTACGTTATTCAAGGAAATTTATACAAAAGAATATATATGCCGATAGTATATCAAGTATGCTGCATCCCATTATAAACTACAATCGGCACTTTCGTATAGACTGCTGTCTATAATCATAATTCGTTACAGGCTGTACTTATTCCTTCTTCCCCAAATAAAATAATAAAAAATGCCGTCAACAAGAAGTGCTACCAAAGGGAGTTTATCCTTTTAACGGGTATGCTTTCGCGTATATACACCCGTGGCACACGATGGGCAATCATGCAGACCAATTCATAGTGGATGGTACCCAGCTTGGATGCCAGCTCATCTGCCGTTATGCACGAGCCAGACTGCTGACCGATGAGCACAACCTCTTCACCGACTTTGATTTGCTTCGCCATCTCGGCGAAAGATTTCAACGACACCATACACTGGTCCATGCAAATGTTACCGACAACAGGAACGCGGCGGCCGCGTATCAGCACCTCTGCTTTTCCGCTCAGCATACGGGTATATCCGTCAGCATAACCGATGGGAAGGGTTCCTATCATTTCGTCTTCCTCGGTTACATACTTCGTTCCATAGCTGATTCCGTAGTTAGGCGGAAGCTGTTTGACGTAGACAAGCTGCGTCTTTAACGTCATGACCGGGCTCAAGTTTACCGCTTTTCGATTCACCTCATCCGAAGGATACAATCCATACAAACTGATACCTACACGGACCATATTATAGGATAGATCAGGGGTATCGATGGCGGCGGCACTATTGCCCGTATGTATAATCGGGATGGTGTAACCCAAATCCCGCAGGGCGTCCGCTACGTTTTTAAATCGCCGATACTGTTCCAGTGTATAATTTTTATCTTCTTCATCCGCTCTTGCAAAATGGGTAAACATACCTTCGACAATAACCTGCGGCAGCGAAAAGACTTCCTCAATAAAAGATATGGCAGCTTCACCCGGAAGCAAACCCAATCGGCCCATTCCGCTGTCAATTTTGATATGCACCTTCAGCAACCGCTCTTCTGTTGTTGGCAGAGCTTTAATGGCTTCAAGAACTTCTGGACTGAACAAGGTTACGGTAATATCATGTTTCCATGCCGTCTCGATTCCTTCTGGAGGTGTATACCCCAGCACCAGAATAGGTATGTGTATCCCTGCCTGTCGAAGCTCCATCGCTTCATCCAAAAAGGCGACGCTTAAATAATCTGCGCCGAGCTTTTCCAATTCCCGTGCAATCTCTACAGCCCCATGTCCATAGGCATTCGCCTTGACACAGGCCAGCAGCTTCATTGATTCAGGAAGAGCATTCCGGAAGCTGTTATAATTGTCACGCAAATGATCCAAATTGATTTCCGCTTGGGTAGGTCGATATGTCACTTGCAATTCCAGTCACCTTCTTACCATTTTGAAAAAACATCATGCTCTGCAATAAATTAATGGTAATGTCCCAGCAGGCAACTGTCAATTCGGTCAGTTTTTCCAGCTCAGCTAAAGTTGTAAATCCGAAAAAGCGGACAAGCAGAATATAGATGATTCCCGCTTGAAACATAAGGAAACAAGGATGAAACATTCCTTTTCCTTACATTTTGAAGAAAGAGGCGAATGGCCTGTACTGTAAACAAGGTTAACCTGTCTGCAATACTCGGTATCCGCCTTCATCGTATTATTTACCCGATTGTTCCTGCATGGAAGCAGCGATTTGTATCATTTCAGATGTTGGGAGGTTTTCGCTTGTAATACGGAATTCAACCCCCTCGGTGGTCCAGGTCAGTGTTCTTTGCGCGTCACCTGTCAGCAAGCCCATAGTAAAGCCCAAATCTACTGCTGTCCCCGGCGCAAGCGATGCAGCTCGATCCAGCGGACGGGACTCCATAATGGTGTATTGGTACATACCGTCATAATGGAGAATGACCGCATGGTCCTCACTTTCAGGAATTTCCTGAGCTTGTTTTAGGGTAACTCCTGCCGGTGTGTAATCAGGCTCAATAATACCGAATGATCCAAGCTGCTGAGTTGTTGTCTCTGCCTCTTCTGATCCTTGAGCTTCTCCGGATTGTTGTGCTTCACCGGATTGTTGTCCCTCGCCGGATTGTTGGGCTTCTCCGGATTCTCCGCTTGAAGTAACAGGCATACCGTTCTCATCCACTTCGGCCATCGTGCTTTCAGATGGCTCGTTTGTCGTGCTGAGATTTCGATTGGTATCGAACGATTCTTTTGTCAGATTCGTATCAAAAGTAAAAGAGTTGAATTTTACATCAACGACCACTTTGGCTTCAGAATTAGATACTTGTACCTGCTTCGGTGCGTAATTGTCCTTGTTAAGCCAAATCTTTTGACGAACAAGGGATGGGCTGTGGAAATTGGCAGAAACATCAAATACATAGCTATCTTTATCCTCCACAAACTGACGAGTGTTGTCGCTTAAAATGCTACCGAGTATCGTCTGGTACAAGTACACCTGTCCTTGCTTTTCCGGCCAGTCGCTCTTGAAACGGAAACTCTTGTTAAGGCTTGGTGTAAGAACAAACACCCCATCGTCATTGCGCAGTACAATTTGTGTAATGTCCTTTTGTCCATTGGTCAGGCTGATCCGGTAATAAGACGGGGATTGGTACCATACCTCCACCTGATACTGCTGAGGAGTCGATCCTGTATGTATGGTCATTACTCCAGCACCCTGATAAGCTCCTTTTGCCCCCTCCAGCTTATCTGCGACCTTACTTAGATCCTTAATAACTCCATCCGCGTCCTTTTTCCCACATCCGGCTAATACCAAGGTGAAGCTTAATAAAACTGCGAGCAGCACCCACGAAATCCGGCGCATGTCATCATCCCCTTCAGCACATGTTTTGAATTGATTGATACATGTCTATGAAGGACTTGTTCACATTATGCAGACGGGCATGACAAGCCGGGAGTTATCTTATAAAAAAACCGGCCTGAAATACTCAAGCCGGCTTCTTTTATTTTATTTCTGTTCGGTCCCGTGAAGTTCCTACAAATGCTTCACCATGTGGTAATAAACATTGCCATTAATGATGATTTCTTTATCGACCTCATATCCAATTCTTAGATATAAAGAGTACGCTCTTTTATTGGTCGTAAGAACAGCTAACGCGCTTTTGTTATAACCGCGCTTCTTTCCCTGTTCCTCTGCCGCATGAATAAGCGCAGACCCTACTCCTTTTCCTTTGTAAAGAGGAGAAACGGACAGCGTATCCAGATAGAATTCGTCTTCATCCGCTTCTTTATCGAGCGAAATCGTCGGATCATTCTTCATCTTCCGCAGCCGCTCAACCATTGGGCGATCCAACCGCTCTGCTTCATCACCGGCATAACTCACAATAATTCCGGCCACTTTGCCTTCAATCTCACTGATCAATGCCTGATGATAGCTAAGGCGCCCTTCCTCTTCTGTAAAAAACTGCTCCAAATCCGAAACTGCCTCTTCTTCGCCATCCTGACCTGTCAGCTGATGAGCCACATCATGCAGCGCATCATAAAGCAGTCTGGCAGCTACAGCTGCATCTTCTTTTACTGCTGATCTGATAATCATAATATCCTCCAAGTCTGACCATGATGAAATTTAAACACTTCATAAGTATATGCCTAACTCACCGCAGGAACAAATGCACACTAACTTTTTAAATGAACAAAAACATTGATGTAAACACAGTATCCCCTATCAAAAAAGGTATAACCCGCAAAACGGGCTATACCTCGTCAATTCGATATCCTAAAATTTATGGAGTGTCATCTGCTGTTGGTTCTTTAGGGACCAGCTTGAAAATTTCACCGCTAACCAACGTATCAATTAACCGGTCAAGCCATTTGTAGTAAGCAATAGCTTCTCTCATCTTAGCCTGGTCTTCCAGCAGCACAGCGGTTAAAACTTCATCGTTTTCATGCTGTTTCATCAGCTTGCTGGTTTCATCCAGTGCCCTTCCAAGAATTAAAATATTGCTCTCGACTGACTTTCTCCATTTAATATCAAAAAAATCAGCAAACGTCTGATACCAATCATATTCGACCTCATATAGATCTTTGCGGGAACCTTTCTCCCACACCTTATGAACCATCTTGTAATCCAGCAAAGTTCGCACACCTGTACTCATGCTGGTCTTGCTCATCTTCATTTCCTGTCCCATCTCATCGAGATTCATCGGCTTGTCCGAAAAAAATAACAGACCGTATAAATGTCCCGTCGAGATCGAAATTCCGTATAAATCCATATTGCGCCCGATATTTTCAATAACCCGTTTACGAATTTTTTGCACGGCGGCCTGCCGTTCTTCATCTAATTGGTACAAGCCCATGCTTGCAGCCTCCTCTTTCTGTAACGATCCCGCACTGTACTTGTTACCTATCCATACCAAGCGGAAAATTGAATAACATGCTGCTTCAGGAAAAAAACCGCCTAGGTTAATCCTTTACACATTCCCTCGTCTTATTGTAGGGAAAGCTATTTTAAAAGTAAAGAGCCGTACTGCGAAGTATTAAGGAGCATACGAGAGGATATGAAAGGATAACTTCGTACAGTTTTTACTGTATGTACTATATGTACGGATATAACGTTTGATACAATACATACGACATTGTTACAATGATGCACATGGGTTTAAGCTTCGAAACCATTTTTCGTTCGGCGAATATTATCCATATACATTGTAAGGAGGAGTATCTTTGAGCATTTTGCAAGTTAAAAATGTAAGTAAGCTGTTTGGACCTCAAGCCGAACAAGGAATTAAGCTTCTTGAACAAGGCTGGAACAAAGAACGTGTTGCTAAAGAAAAAAATATAACGGTTGGCGTGAATCGCGCCACCTTTGACATTAAGCAAGGCGAAATTTTTGTCATTATGGGGTTATCCGGCAGCGGCAAATCCACATTAGTGCGTTTGCTAAATCGCTTGATTGAACCTACGTCAGGAGAAATACTGATTAACGGACAGGATTTAAGAAAAATGAACAAAGAGCAGCTTCGCAGCGTGCGTCGTAAAACGATCAGCATGGTGTTTCAAAAGTTTGCATTGTTTCCGCACCGCACTGTTGCCGAGAATGCCGAATACGGTCTGGAAATTCAAAAGGTGGATAAGAAAAAGCGCCGTGAAGCTGCATTAAAGGCTTTGGAGCTTGTCGGATTAAAGGGCTGGGAAAATAAAATGCCCGATGAGCTGAGCGGCGGGATGCAGCAGCGTGTCGGTCTGGCACGTGCGCTCGCAAACGATCCTGAAATTCTGCTTATGGACGAAGCTTTTAGCGCACTTGATCCGCTGATTCGCCGTGATATGCAGGACGAATTGGTTGAGCTGCAAGACAAAATGAAAAAAACAATCGTGTTTATTACTCACGATCTGGATGAAGCGCTTCGTATCGGTGACCGCATCGCTTTGATGAAAGACGGTACAATCGAACAGATCGGTACGCCGGAAGAAATACTAACACAGCCTGCCAACGAATATGTTGAGCGTTTCGTTAAGGATGTGGACTTGTCCAAAGTATTGACTGCCGCTCATGTTATGCGCCGTCCAGAGACGATTACAACAGATAGAGGACCTCGCGTTGCGCTTGAGCTTATGCGTGAAAGAGGCATTTCCAACCTGTTTGTCGTCGGCCGCTCCAAACGCTTGCTCGGTGTTATTACAGCAGAGGATGCAATTCAGGCGCACCGAAACAACCAGAAACTGGAAGATATTATTATAAAGGATGGGCCGCGTGTAGGTCCTGATACTCTTTTAAATGAGTTGTTTGAAATTACAAGTCTATCGAAGGTTCCTCTCGCCGTAGTCGATGATGCCGATCGATTGCTCGGTGTCATTGTGCGGGGAGCCGTCCTTGGAGCCCTCGCCGGAGAAAACAATAACGGGGAGGTGAAGACCGATGCCTAAAATACCGCTTGCCGAATGGATTGAATTGCTGGTCAGCTGGATGGAAGAATATTTATCAGGCTTCTTTAATGCGATAGCAACGGTCATCGAAAGCATCGTTAATGCGTTCAGTGATCTGTTTATGTTGCCTCATCCGCTTATTTTTATCGTTATTCTTGGAATACTCGCATTTCTGGCAGGTCGATTATCACTGACTCTGTTTACGGTCATCGGATTTCTCATTATTGAAAATCTGGGCTACTGGGCTCAAACGATGGATACATTAAGCCTTGTTCTGACCTCAGCACTGATATCTGTCGTTCTGGGTGTACCGATCGGCATATGGTGTGCTTACAGCAAAACGACTTCGCGGATTGTCATCCCGCTGCTTGATTTCATGCAGACGATGCCCGCTTTCGTATACCTATTGCCTGCTGTCACCTTCTTTAGTCTCGGGGTTGTTCCAGGTGTTATTGCATCCGTTATTTTTGCTATTCCGCCAACGATTCGTTTGACTCAGCTCGGAATCAAACAAGTATCTGGCGAACTGACAGAAGCGGCGGACGCATTCGGTTCTACCTCTGCACAGAAGCTGTTCAAGGTACAGCTTCCACTTGCCATGCCTACTTTGATGGCTGGTATAAACCAGACAATCATGCTCTCCCTCTCCATGGTCGTCATCGCATCGATGATCGGAGCACAAGGGATCGGAGCCGAGGTTTACCGTGCAGTGACCCAACTTCAGATTGGTAAAGGGTTTGAAGCCGGTCTTGCTGTCGTCATCCTGGCGATTGTACTCGACCGCTTCACACAAAATATATTTAAATCTAAAAAAAGGGGTGCGTAGTAACATGAAAAGAACTAAGCTATTGACGCTTCTCAGTTTGGCAACCGTACTTGTTTTATCTGCCTGCAGCAGCGGCGGCGGAGACAGTACAGGTGATCAAGCTGCAGCGAAAACAGTCGGTGAGCAGGTGAATTATGAAATCATCGGTATCGATCCGGGTGCCGGCATTATGAAATCTACCACAAAAGCGATTGAAGATTACGGCTTGACGGATTGGACACTGATTGAAGGTTCCGGTGCTGCAATGACCGCCACTTTGGACAAAGCAATCAAAAAGGAAGAGCCGATCATTATTACCGGCTGGACTCCGCACTGGATGTTCAACAAGTATGATCTTAAATATTTGGAAGATCCGAAAAAAACATTCGGTGAAGCTGAGGAAATTCATACGTTAGCTCGAAAAGGTCTAAAAGACGATCATCCTGAAGCGTATCAATTCCTGCAAAATTTCAAATGGACTTCTGAAGAGATGGGGGAAATCATGACCGCCATCCAGGATAATAAGTCACCTGTGGATGCAGCCAAGGAATGGGCTGAGAACAATCCAGACCGTGTCAATGAGTGGATTGAAGGCATCGAGCCTGTAGAAAACAAAGAGATCAAACTCGGCTATGTAGCATGGGACTCCGAGATCGCAAGTACACATCTCGTTATGTACATTCTTGAGGAGAAGCTCGGATATACGGTAACGGCTATGCAGGTTGAAGCCGGTCCAATGTGGACAGGTGTTGCCAATGGTGATGTGGATGCGACAGTAGCCGCTTGGCTTCCACTAACTCACGCAGACTACTGGAACGAGTTCAAGGACCAGGTAGAAGATCTGGGTGCTAACATGGAAGGTGTAAAAACAGGACTGGTCGTTCCATCTTACATGGACATTAACTCGATTGAGGATTTGAAAACGAAATAAACAAGATTTTTCAGCCCTTTCAACTTCATGTTAAGTAGTTGAAAGGGCGTTTGTTTTTGTAATATTCCCTACGGTACACTAACTCTAATCATCATCATGATACCAGTTCATATATCTTGAGAATTAAATATTACCATGCTTAGCGTATAAAACATTAATGAGGATGCAATTGTAACCGCATAACCTGTAATTTTCAAGGCATCAGGTATTGCGACTGGTTGACTTAAAATGAAAGCAGCTGTCCACGGGAATATGAACGGTAGCATCCCATTTAATTGTGTTGCTGTAATTCCAATGATTGCTATTCCGATCGCTGTTACAATAGAAGGAATGTAGGATGATCTTTGAAGAATAGACGTAGGCACTAACAATGCAAGAGAAAGAAAACCAAGCAAACCAGATTTCAAAAAATATATACCCAGATCATATAGTCTCAAAAGCGGATTGGCTATAGGAAATAATATTAATGACCCTATACAAGCTACCAAATACACTATAAAAACCATTAAAAGATGACAAACCATCCAAACAACTATTTTGCTAGAGACAAAAATACTTCTCTTGACTACAGCTGGTATGTAATTAATAATTGTCCTTTCAGTATATTCACTATTCATCATTCTCGTATAAAATAATCCGCTAACAATGGGTATCAACAAATAATTCAAGATCGTCCCTAATGATACGACCCAAGATTCTAGCCCCAAGTCTTTAACTCCAACATTGATTAAAATATCTTTGAGCACTACAATAGTTGTCATAATAAAAATAATTGTCAACGCAATATTTAATAAATTATTATGTCTAACCTTCCTCCATTCAACGATTATTCCATTCTTCAATGTGCATCATCACCTGTCGTTTTTTTGAAGTAATCTTCTAGGCTCTCATTTTGAGTTACTATTTGGAACACATCAATGCCATTTCCTATAAATAACCGGTTAAACATACTTGTTTGATCATCCATTCCAAAAATTCTAACTTTTTGATCATCTATAACTAAGTAATTAGGTTTACTGAAGTTCTCATTTAACAATCTTGCAGTACTATTAACATCTGAAACAGTATAGTCAGTGTATTTTTTGCATTTTGTTCTTATATCTTCTAATGATGACTCTTCTATTACTTTTCCCTCTTTAATAATAGCTACATCATCCGCAATTTTTTCAATCTCAGAGAGGATATGGCTGGATATTACAATCGTTTTATTGAAATTTTTGCATAAGTCTAATAATATTTTTCTAATCTCGACAATTCCAACTGGATCCAGTCCATTAGTAGGCTCGTCTAAAATTAATACCTCTGGCTCGTGTAATAAAGCATTGGCTATACCCAATCTCTGCTTCATACCTATGGAAAACGATTTAAAAGGTTTGTCGGAGTTAACCTCTAGTCCAACCAAGTCCAGAGCTTGTTCTACCCCATCTTTTTTCGTCATCCCCCTTTTTAAAGCGAACAACCTTAAATTTTCTTTAGCAGATAAGTTAGGATAAAAAGCAGGAGTCTCAATCATCGAGCCTATTATTGAAAACTGCTCCTTATTTTTATAGTCTACAGACCTGCCTTTAATATAAATTTCTCCGCTTGAAGGAAATACAAGTCCTAGAATCGACTTCATAATCGTAGTCTTTCCCGCTCCATTTTTCCCTAAAAGACCATAAATCCTCCCTTTCTTGACCTCTAATGAAACATCATCCAAAGCTAAAAAGTTATTGAATTTTTTAGTTAATCCTCTTATCTGAATGATCGCTTCCTCTTGCATCCCTCTCCCTCCTTACTCTCATTATAGCTATCAATGGTTGCTGAATTATAACCAACAAGAAAAAACGCCTGTGCCCTTCTTTTAAATGCGACGGCGTTTCTGCATAACGTTTTTTATGGAGTCTTCTGTATACAAAGAATAAAAGATGTGCCTTTCCCTTCTTCACTAGTATATTCTAATGACATGTCACATTTCTCTGACAGCTCCTTTACTATAGCCAGTCCTAGTCCGCTTCCTTCATTAGCTCTCGATTCATCTACTTTATATAATCTATCCATAATCCTTTCTTTAGCGTTCTCAGGTATTCCAATTCCATCGTCATCTATCATCACTTGTAAAAGTTTCTCGTCCTCTGACAAAGTAATCGATATTTTTTCACATTTGCTATGGATTGCAGCATTTTTAATTAAGTTATCCAAAATTCTTTCATAGGCGTCAACATCTAATGTAATGATAATGCTTTCATCCGGGATGTTTGCCGTATACTCTATGCTAAGTTTCACTAACATAGGTACCCATGAAATAAAAATTCGCCTTGTTTCCTCACATATATTGCAAGGCTGCTTTCTCAATTTATATTCACCCGATTCCAGCTGAAGCAGTTGAAACAGTTGATTAATATATTCTTTTAGTTTATAAGCTTTATCCAATGCTACTTTAAAATATTCTTCTTTTTCTTCTTCATTTACTATTCCTTTATGTATAGCTTCTAAATACCCTAAAAGCGAAGCAACAGGGGTCTTTACATCATGAGATAAACTTGTAAGCATTCTCTTGTTCTGTTCATTAAGCTTATTGATCTGAAGTAAATCAGTCTGATTTTTCCTTATTATTTCATTGATAAGATAGTAAATTTCTGAATATTCATCATTGGGAGCAATGATACCACGCCTGCCATAATCGCCGGATTTCACTTCTTTTAAAAGTTTTTTTAGTTGAAGCAACCTTTTCTTTTCCAGGTATCTCTTATACATTAAATATACAAGCAAACCAAACAGAGGAAGAAATAATAGTTTTATATAAAACATTTTATTTTACCCTCCATCGGTACCCCAATCCGTAAACTGTTTCAATAAAACCACCGTATTCTTTCTCATGGATAAATATCTTTTTTCGTAACTTGCTGATGAATGATACCATATTCTTCTCGTTATAAAAATCATACTCTTCAACTCCCCATATCTGGTCATATAGTTGCTCCTTTGTGAAAATTTTATTTTTGTTACTCATTAAAAGATGCAATAAATCAAATTCTTTATTGGTTAATATGATTTCTTCGCGATTTATCTTCAATGTTCGTTGATAGCTATTTAATTCAATATTTCCATACTTTATAATTCCCCTCTCCGGTTCCTGGTTGTAGCTGTTTGCTCGTCTTATAATCGAGCCTACTCTTGCCAAGAACTCATCAATACCAAATGGTTTTGTTAAATAATCGTCCGCTCCTAGCTTCAGTCCCATAACCTTGTCTCCTTCTTCACTTTTGGCAGTTAACATGAGAACAGGGATATTGCTAATTTCTCTTATACTTTTTATTACGGAAAAACCATCTATCTTGGGCAGCATAATATCCAAAACAACCAAATCAAAAATCGTTTTTTTAATTTCTTCTAATCCCAAAATTCCGTTTTCAACATAAGTTGGCAGATAATTTTCTTTTTTTAAACAGTTTGTAAGCAGTCTACCCAAATCAAGATCATCATCAATAATTAAAATTTTAGCCGATTTGATCATTTCCATTTCCCCCAATCTTAAAGCTCAAAACAAAAGCCAATAGCTAAGACCATAGTATTAAACAAAAAAAGCATCTGCCAGTCCTGTTTTGTTGAGCTTCCTGCCAACAACAAAAAAGGATCATACAGATGCCAATATAGTACCAACCTAATTCTAGGTTGACCAGTTTTATTCCTTAATCGTCACTTTTACCGGCGAATACTCCGCGATGACGGTCTGGCCATGGATGGACACGCTGCCTTCCGGTGTTAAGTCTTTTTCAGTCATAATGCCTAGAGCAATCGTGAACTTATTGAATTTGATCGGAACGTTCTGTTCCCGGCGAATTTCCTCACCATTGACATAAAAAATCGCTTCGTCATTTCCGCGGTTGTACGTAATTTTATAGGTGTTGAATTCACGCGGTTTGAAATGGGTGTCTTCTTCTTTGAAAATACAGAAATAACGGGTCTTGTCCGACTCCGGTACCTTCACCCCCGGAAATTGAAGTACGGCATACACGCTTGCATACTGATCATTGGAGGCAAAGAAGTCCAGTGCGGCGCCTGTGGAAAAATCGAGCAAATTTAATGACACATAGCCATCGTACAAGTCACCCGGCGCCGTCCCTTGGGTCCGAGCGCGCATTTGCAGCTCAAAACTAACCTCACCCGACTCAGGCACCTGCACCTCTTCAACGGAATAATACATATGCTTTGCATTATCGAGTATTTGAATCTGGTCATGCTGACGGCTTAGCGGAGCGCGAACATACAGGATGCCATTGCGGACGATAACAACCGCGTTAGGCTCCCGGTATTCCCAGAACGTACCGTCCGGAAGAGAGAATCCTCCTATTTTCCAAACTTCGCCTTCCGACAAAATCGTATGAAAATCACCAAAAATACGTTCTTGTTCCATGTTAGTCCCTTCTTTCTTATATAGATTGAATTAATCCCTGAACGATCAGCGATAGGATGAGAACCCCGCCGCAGCGTAAAGTTGTAATGGTCGATATTTTCATGAGCGGCAGATACGCCTCTGAACGATTGGTTTCCTTTAAGCGTCCATACATTAAATAAAGTGGAATCACTGTAAGTAATGCTACGAGTGCGTATGGTGGCAATATACCTAGAACCACACAGGCAATCAGAGACAAGCAAGCTAACAACAGCAGTACCCTTGAGAAACGAAGTGCTCTTTTTTCCCCCCACACAACCACCAATGTCTTTTTCCCCGCCAGACGATCAGCCTGCCAGTGCAAAAAATGATGGTTAAACAAAATTAATGTAGTCAAAAGACCGATCGGCAACGAAAGGAGCAATGCGCGAAGGTCCAAATGAGAAGTTTGCACATAATAAGCCCCCATCACCGGCAGTATACCGAAGGAAAGCAAAATCGCTACCTCACTGTAACCCTTGCCGCGGTATCCGAAGCGAATCGGCGGAGCCACATAAAAATAAGCGATCAATCCACCAAATGCGCCGAATACGAATGCCCACCAACCGCTGAACAGACTAAGAACAATACCGCACAAGGCCGCAATCGCAAATAGCAGCCAGGTGATGGCTTTGAATTTACGTACCGACCATTTATTCTGGGTCAAAAAACCGGAGTTTGTGGATATAGCATCGACACTATTATTCGCTTCAACATCGGTTCCGTTCTTATAATCCCACAGATCATTGACCATATTGGAAAACAAATGGGCAGCTCCTGCACCGACCAAAGTCAGGATAAAAAGCCCAAGGTGGAATGTATCTGTCCATACATAGGCCCCTAACGCACCAAGGGCTACCGGAATCAACATAACCGGAATGACCTGCATCCGTGAAGCTTTTTTAAACTGTGTCCAAAAACTCACCAGATGACCTCCTTTCAATCATAAATATAGCGCCTGCAACAATCTTGCAGACGCAAAAAATCAATCTTGAAAACAATAAATTTAAACATCTTAAGAATATCATATTTGTCGAAGTTTGTAATTACTTGTAGACGGCTATTCCCATATCCTCATACCGATGAACGTTTAATCAGCTCAAAATCAAGTTCCTTTTGAACGGATTCCTGATCAGGGTTTTCTATACACTGAAACAGAATGCGGAACGCCTCAGCTCCCATTTCGTACAATCGATTATCGATGGTCGTCAAACCGATCATTTTACCAATGGGCTGATTATCGAAACCGATCACAGCCAACTCCTCCGGAATTGAAATGCCGAGCCTTCTGGCTTCCCATACTAATCCTGCTGCGACATGATCACCGGTAACCAGCATCGCGCTCGGCCTTTCGGACAGATCAAGGAGACGCTTCATAATTGCTGCCCCCTCCTCCATGTCGAGACATCCGTCCAAAATCCACTCTTCCCGCAGCGGTTCTCCCAGCTCGCTCAATACCTTCTCATATTCGCTCATACGAGCTCTTGTGCTTGGACTATCCATGCGGCCAACGGTAAAGCCAATGTGCCGATGGCCTTTGTCAATGAGACACGCCATGGCCGAACGGAACGCGCGTGCATGATCTATATAGACAGATGAAAAAGCTCTCTTGCCCGCCTGCTGGCAACATACAATCGGTCCGTAACTACAGTATTCCTCAATTTTTTCTACGGGCGTTGCGGTTGAGAGCACGATAATTCCGTCAATCTCTCTGTTCCTCAGCATTTCGAACACTTCGCGCTCCTCATCCTGGTCGTAACCAGTCTGACATATAATCAGTCGATAGTGATTCGCGAGAGCTTCCTTGCCAATCCCCTCCAACAGAATCGAAAAATAAGCATGGTTTATAAACGGCAGCATGATCGCAATATTTTGGGTTTTTCCTGTTATAAGATGAACCGCATTCATGTTACGCGCATATTTCAACTTTTTTATCGTTTCGTTTACCCGTGTTCTTTTCTCTTCACTAACATATGGATGATTGTTCAGTACACGAGATACTGTGGACACCGACACGCCTGCAAGCTTGGCTATTTCTTTAATATTGGCCATTTTCAATGTCCCCCCTATTGATTATTGTACCTTAGCTTGAATAGTAGCATGTTTTGTATTCGGAATCATCTTTAGACGAGAATGGGGAATAAATTGAATTTGAATAAAAGGCTTGCTCTGGTATGCTTTTCATACTATACAATGGCTTTAGAAGAGCAGAACCAAGGCCGGCGTGACCACAAGGGCGTGACGGGGTGTTCAGCTCTTTTTAATATTTACACGATAAAGGATATAACGAATGATTTGTCGAAAATAGGTAACATGATGACGAAAAGAAAAGTATTTATCATCTTAATATGTTTTTTAATTTCTCTCACATTGCTGCGTTTGGGCTGGATCTTTTTCTATAATGCGCCGAATCAACCGAAAGCGGTACAGGGAGTTTTGGATTTACGAAACTGGGATATATCATCCAGTCGCCCGATCTCATTGGATGGGGAGTGGGAGTTCTACCCAAACGAGTTTCTTCTGCATGAGAAAACCGATCAGGATTCATCCGAAAGGGGTGACTTTATCCAGGTTCCAGGGAACTGGAAAAGCCACTTCCCTAAGGAGCAGAAAACCGCTGAAGGTTACGGATCTTATCGATTGCGTATTTTGATTAATCCGGACCAACGCCAAACCTACAGCCTTCACCTGTCTCATATTCAAACCTCGTTTGAATTGTTTGTAAACAGCCATTCATTAACGAAATCAGGCTATCCATCGTCAACGAAAGAGCAGTATACAGCCCGAACCGCACCATCAACCGTAACGTTCTCTACAAATGAGAATGACATTGAGCTCATCCTCCATGTAGCAAACTTTAATAGTCCCCTTGAAGGCGGCATTCTGAGTGCCATCCGCTTCGGAAGTGGAACTTCAATCAGCAGTGAGCAAAACTTAACGATAAGTCTGCAAATTATGATGGCTGTTGTTCTGCTGCTGCACGCCATTTATGCAAGTATTTTGTATATGAGCGGATACCGTCAGAAATCGTTGATCTTTCTGTCCCTTTCCTTGATTTTTGGTATCTTTTGTATACTCATTGACGACAGTCAACTGCTGTTTAACTGGCTGTCTATCAACTACGAATGGAGCGTAAAAATATTTTTTCTGTCTTATATAGGAACTGCTCTATTTTTGCTTCATTGTATACGATTTACCCTGCACGAGTTTACAGTTGCTCAATCCTTCCGTTGGCTTAGCATTTTGAACCTGATATATATCGTGTTCATTTTGCTATCACCAGCGAAGTTTATCCTGCTTTCACTGCCGATATTTTATTGTTTATATTTTCCTACTTATCTGGCCATGCCGCTATTCGCTGTAAAGATGGCGCTAAGAAGCAGCAAGGACGCAGCATTGTTAATGCTGGCAGCCTCTGCCCTGACGACCAATGTTTTTTGGGGCATTATGAAAAATGTTGGCTCCATTTATATGCTGTACTATCCTTTTGATTTAATTATCGCTTTAATCGCCATAGCTTCATTCTGGTTCAAACGGTTTATTCAAACAGCCAATCAAACCAAACTGCTTGCAAAAAAACTTCAGATGGCAGACAAAATGAAAGATGACTTTTTGGCCAATACATCACATGAGCTTAAAACACCTCTTCATGGAATAATGAATATCGCTCAGCATGTATTAAATGAAGAAAAGGAATCGATCAATCGGCAAAACATTCAAAACTTGGAGCTGCTTATGACAGTTGGCAAACGCATGTCCCACACGCTGAATGACCTGCTTGATTTATCACAACTAAATGAAGGGCGAATCCATCTTGAACTCGACAGCATCCGGGTTCAATCCATAGCAACTGGCGTTATGGACATGCTTAAATTTATGACCGAGGGCAAACCGATCACCTTGTCCATGGATATACCTGATTCTTTTCCCCGTGTTATTGCCGATGAGAAGAGACTCGTCCAGATTCTGTACAATCTAGTTCATAATGCCATCAAATTTACGTATGAAGGGATGATTTCCGTCAACGCAGAGGTGCGGGATAAAAAGGCATGGATTCATGTTTCAGATACAGGAATCGGGATGGACGAAGATTTAAAGAAAAGGGTTTTTCAAGCTTATGAACAAGGAAGCACGGGAACGTCAACAACGATTGGCGGGATCGGGCTTGGGCTTAGCATTTGCCAACAGATGGTTCAATTGCATGGAGGCACTTTAACTGTAAGTTCTGCACCTGGTCAAGGCTCCGTATTCACTTTCACGCTCAAGCTGACAGATGATGAAGAGATGAATGCTGTAACGATGCTTCAAACTTCTAAATCTTACATAGCAGTAGGGGGCAATGATCAGGTCCTACCATCCGCAGAGATAATTTCATTGACTGACAAACCTAAAATCCTGATCGTTGATGATGACATCGTGAATTTGAAGATCCTTGGCGATATGCTATCGGCAGATCAATACGATGTGGTGAAGGTAACCAACGGAAAGGACGCTATTTCCAAGCTGGACTCCGCTTCATGGGATCTGGTCATCGCCGATGTGATGATGCCGCAAATGTCAGGCTATGAAATGACCCGGCTTATTCGTGAACGCTACACCATTTCGGAGCTTCCTATCTTGCTGCTCACCGCACGCAGTCAGCCGGAGGACGTGAACGCGGGATTTAAGGCAGGGGCCAATGATTATGTTACCAAACCGATTCATGCGTTCGAGTTGAAGCCGAGGGTTGCCGCCTTGACTGATTTAAGACGTTCGGTACGCCAGCGGATGCGCCTGGAAGCAGCCTATCTGCAAGCACAGATCAAACCCCATTTCTTGTTTAATACATTGAATTCGATAACGGCATTAAGTGAATTTGATCTGCCAAAGATGAATGATCTGATTGATGCATTTAGTTCATACTTGAGAATCAGCTTTGATTTTTGGAATTCACAACAGCTCGTCCCGATCCGACATGAGCTTGATCTCGTTCATTCTTATTTGTACATAGAGAAACAGCGTTTTGAGGACCGATTGAACTTCATTTGGGATATACAATCCGGTATTCATATCATGATACCGCCGCTGACGATACAACCGCTCGTGGAAAATGCGGTAAGACATGGAGTGCTCAGCCTTTCCAAGGGCGGGACGGTTCTAGTTCGAGTAGAACAGCATGGGCAGCATATTGAAGTTTCAGTTGAGGATAATGGTCTTGGAATGAAGAAAGATCAGCTGAATCGATTGCTTCATTATGAAGCTCAGGAAAGCAGGGGAATCGGGCTCTTGAATACGGACAGACGCTTGAAGCAATTGTATGGTGAGGGGCTCAGTATATGGAGTGAGCCGAATCAAGGTACGAAAGTTTCTTTTAAAGTTCCACTGGACTATAATCAGATGACATAAAATAACGAAAAGGCGGCGCAGAAAAAGTTCCTGCACCGCCTTGCTTTTGTAAATACTAGATCACTGTCTTTATTTATGGATTGCTCGTTTCTTCCTATAAGCAAGCAATCCAAGTCCCATCATGATGGAGCTGAGCCCAGCCAACTGTAATGGAAGCGGACTGTTCTCACCTGTCTTTGGCAATACATTGCCTGATGGATGTTCAGGATGTCTTCCTTCTGTTGAGGTTGTACCATTACCTCCGTCTACAGGTTTTGCACCTTCATTTGGATTTTTGCCTGAGCTGTCTACATCATCTGATTCTGTTTCTCCTTCACCAGATGGTTGTGAACCTTCGCCATCTGCCGGATCTGTCGGAACTGTTGTCTCTTCCCCAGGTTTTGTAGGTTCAACTGGCTCTGTCGGCTCAGTTGGATCTACAGGATCTACAGTTTCTTCCGGATCAGGCTTGATCGGTGTTTCCGAATTGTCAGGAGGGTTCGGGGTAATTCCCCCGCCACCTGTAGATGGAACCCGATTATTTTCCACGAAGACTATGGTTTCTTCCCCACTGCGTACTTCAATTTCTGTCAACTCGTCTTTGATGCTGTAACCATATGGTGCTTTTATTTCTTCAATATAATATTTACCTGGCAAAAGATTCGGAATGTGCAGCTCGCCATGGCTATCCGTAGTAAGCACTGCTATTTCCTCATTTTTGCTGTTCTTGGCAGGCTCTTTATCGGCATCCAGCACCCGAAACTCCGCCCCAGTCAATGTAATCGCCGGTTGATCTTGTTCGATCTTAATCAGTTTTACCGAGCCCGTTTCTGGTGTGTTTTTAAACACTACTTGTATTTGACGGTCGTCAACAATTTCAAACACAAGCGGCTCAACATTCAACAGATAACCTTCAGGAACTCTCATTTCAGCCAATTGGTAGCTTCCGGCTTTCAAAGATTCTATCAACAGCATGCCGTCTTGATCTGTAATCAACCCGCTCTGTAGAACCTTCCCTTCTGCATCTCGAAGCTCAAATTCAGCACCTGCAAGAACGGTACCTGTGTGTGCATCCACTTTCAAAAGCTCAACAGAGCCGACATAAATTTCATTCGATACCTTCAGCTGTTTAGGCGTTGTTTGGCTAGGTTCGATTGTAAATGAAATCGGAGTAGTATTAAGCTTGTAGCCCTTAGGCGCTTTGATCTCGACAAACTGATAGCATCCTGGCTCTAAATCAGTAAGCTGGATTTTCCCATTGGCATCCGTAGTAAGTTCTGTTTGCCCGGGTACATCGACATAACCAGCACCATCATGGATTTGAAGCTTGAAGACAGCCCCTTCTAGCGTTCGGGTCTCATCGCCTTGATCTACCTTCGCCAACTCTACATCCCAGTTGCCTTTTGTGTTCTCGACGGTAAAGTTGGTAGCATCATCTCTGAATTTAATTTTGACCCCGTTCTTACACTCTTCTGTAATCAAGTATCCTTCTGGTGCGGCCAGTTCTTTAAGAATGTAATCTTTATACTTATATTCCTTAAATACCGCTTCCCCATTCCTATCTGTCACAAGCTCTTCCAAAAGTATTTTTCCTGATTTGTCATAAAGTCCGAACGTAGCTCCCGCTAACGGCTTTCCGTCTGCAGCGTCTACCTTAATCACTTTCAAGTTGCCTTTGCCGGAAGAGATCGCTCCGCCACCTGCTCCAAATAACTTTACTTCAATCCGCCCGTTCTCGTTCCCTGTCACAGTTGAAGAGGATTGTCCATTAAATTTAGCTTCGTTGCTTATAATTGCACCGTGATCCGCATTAATGAATGACTGATACTCTAAAACAAACGCGCCTTCAATCTCATCTTTAAAGGTGAGTGCAAAGGAATTACCATTAATATTCAATGAGTATTGTGACTCATCTACCAGACTTCCTCTGCTCAATTCACCGAAAATATTCGGAATATGGTGATAAAGCTTGATCGAATCCGGAATAAGCATCTGATCGCCAGTCAGTGTGTCAGTCAATTCAGATCCTGCTTTAATATGTGATAGGCCGGGGTTAATAATTACTTCCCAAAAAGCCAAATCACTTTCAGCACCTGTCCCTTGCGTTCCTGTTTTGTAAACATATTCTCCGCCATGTTGAGGCTTAACACTAGCTGTATCTGTAAACAGTATGTGGTCTGGTTGTTTATGATCATGTAAAGTCGCAGAATTGCTATACTCAGAAACGACAGGATGACCTTTGAGACTTGTTTTGTAAGTAATACGATAAGGAGAATGGATGGAGCCTAAATTGAGTTCAAATCCATTGTTGTCGCCTTCCGTTTTTACTTCAAATCGATATTGATCCGTCGGCACTTCTTCTCCGACAAGTACTCCATTGTACGCTCCGTTAAGGGTTAAATGATGAACAGTCAGTGATTCCGGAAGAAAAGTTTGTTCACCTGTATAAAAATCACGCACAACTGCTTCTTCAATATTGTGGAGGTTATAGTTTACATCGATCGTCCAGGTAATTTCCTTTGTTGTTGCATCATATTTACCCTTTTTATCACCGTTTCCTTGCGTATAGTTATCCGGTTTTGCTAGAGCTGATTTGGTAATAGAATGAGCTGTGTTGTTTTCTACCCAATCCAGCACTGCATTATTTTTGTACCCATTCTCAGTGCCATGTTGAGGTATCGGTAAGCGGGGATCAAATTTAGTCTTGTAAGTGATAAAATGGCTTGTAGATACCGGATTTTTAAACTTCAGTACAAAACCCATATGATATGTCGTATTGGGTTCAATAGTGTAATCTCCATTGCCGTCTCCCTCATCTAGAGTAAGACCGCTAACTGATAGGGTTTCCGGAAGAAACTCTAAATTCTGGCCAGCAAAGCTATCGCGAATGACGACCTCATTCATCGTTTTCTTGTCGTCGTTCAGACGGAGTCCCCAAGTAATTGTTTTTTCAGAAAAGTTAACTTTATCTACTGATTTCCAGAAAATCACCTGTTTTATGTTCCGCTTTCCTGTTACGGGTTCACCTTCATACATTTCCACTTCATTCATAACCGTTAACGCATCATCATGAACACGTTCTTTAGCAAAAGTTTTGTAGGTGATTTCGTAAGCTGCTTCAATATTATTCTTAAACTCTAATCTGAATCCATCTTCTGCGTTATTGATTTGAACTGTATAATCCACGTCCTTTACGAGCGGTGTCCCTGTTGTTTGTACTGCTTTTCCGTTATCATCAATCGTCATCTCATATACATTCAAAGACTCTAAATCCAGTCGCTGATTCTTGTCAAGAAACGTATCTTCAATCCATGCCTTGGACTGCTCGATGGCCCGTTCATTGTAGTTATACTGAATAGCCCAGGAAATCGTTTGAGTCGAGGAATCATAATCAGTCGATGCTTTACTCAAAGGCTCACTGAAGTCAACCCATACATTAGCCGACTTCTGCAATTCCATTGAAAGATTGCTGCCAGAGACAGTTGCCTTATTGGTGTATGTTTTATCTTCGATCGTATTCGTAATTTTGGTTGTATATTTTACCCGATAAGCACTGTCAATATCTCCAAATTGTAGTTCAAACGTGCTGCCATTAAAATGAGGTGTCACATCGGTAAGTTGCGATCCAGGAATGACACTTCCATCTAATTGAACCTCCACTGGATATACCTCGATTGAATCCTTAATCAGTTCCAATCCATCAGGCAGTTCATCTGTAAAGAGCGCATTCTCGATCTTCTTTTCTCCAATGTTAAAATCAACTTCCCAGCTGATCTCATTAGGGTTCATCCCCTTATCTTTTATTCCACGTTTTTCGATTTCATTGTTTGATTTACTCTTGAAATGAACAGGAATAGTGAATTTATCCGTTTCAATAAATTCGAAAACAATCTCCTGCTGTGTTCCTCCCTCGAACTTGCTTTCATCAAACTCTCTCCATACAAAAAAGTATCCTTTCAGCTCTTCATTATCCTCGATTGAATCATTGAAAGTGAAGGTAACTGTGCCTTCTGGAGAGACTTCATACGTCCCTACTTCACCATCAAGATTACCGCTCAACACTCTATCTACTCCAAATTTATCCGGCAGATTGAAAGTGAAGGTAGCTCCACTCTTATACCCGTGATTGGCCGGAAGCCTCCAGTCAAAATAAATCGTGACACGCGATCCTTGTTCTGGACGAATCTCCTCAATATTATTCGCTGGTTGACCTTCCGTATCTTCGCCATCTTTCATTTTCACATCTGTAATAAGATTTTCGGTGATAATGTTAGCCTTTTCCGGAGTTGCCACGTCAGTCCCTTCTTCTACCGCGCCTTCATCTATTGCACCTTCACTTGGCTTCTCCCCTTCCGTAGTGCCTTCACCTTCTGAACCTGCATCTGGGGCGCTCTCGCCTGTAGTATCCTCACCTGGGACACCTTCATTTGAAACATCTTCACCTGTAGCATCCTCATTGATGGAACCTTCATCTATGCCACCTTCACCTACAGTACCTTCTTCTATATTTGGTCCTGTTGCTCCGTTCTGCCCTTCTTGAGAAGCTGTCACTTCATCAGCAGCACTGGCCGTTGAAAAAGGAGTCATGAGATTTATGAATAACATTGCTGTTAATAATAAAGATAATATTTTCCCGATTTTCCTCATAGCGAGTCATGTTCACCTCATATTTCACCTAATTTATTCTTCCGTGCATGATGCATTGCGATTTAAACGGATCAATCAAACTTTAAAGACGTGTTATGCCCCCTGATCCCCCCCCTTATGTTTCATCCACATATTCAATGCATCAACCCTGGTTAAAGCAGGTATGATCTAATTTTTTATATTTCTCTTTTTGATGTTCGGGTCAAGGCAATGACAATTCACATAAAATATACAGCAGCATGTTGAATTTTTTCTGAATACGCCTTAGAACCTATGAAAACACACAAAAAAACACCGTCTCCCTAAAGAGACGATGTTTCAGTTTTAGGCTCTTCCATGATCTTACCTTTGACGATAATGCGATGTGTAGGGTTTACCATCGGGTGACAAGTGATCAAGGTGATCTCTTTATCTTTACCATTGGGTTCAAGCACCCATACTTCTTCCGGCTTTACATACAATTTTTCCGTAACGGTATATTCGAATTGTTCTTCTCCGTTGTTAACCTGAATTTTATCGCCTTTCTTCATCTCATCAAGCCTGTTGAAATTCCTTCCGTACGTACGGTTTCGATGTCCCGCCACAGCATAATTTCCGACTTCGCCAGCTTTTCCTGTGTTCTCAACACTAGCCACGGAAATATTCAAATGATTGGTCGTAGCCCCGCGAAGTATAGGCTGACGCAGATTGATTTTTTCTATCATTAAAATGCCTTCTGCATTCGGATTATAGCTTGAAAGACTTGAATCTTTGCGGTCTTCAGCGGTTTCATCGCTTTCAGCTTCTTCGGTGTTATTTTCGTTGTCATTAACCAGTGCTTTCGGTTCAACATCCTCATTGCCTGTACTTATATTTGCCATACTAGTTAGCCAATCACTTGCTATTTTTTGCTGCTGACTCTCATAATATTTTTCCGAAATGGTTGGATATAAAAGAACAAAAATTCCAAAAACAATGAGTAGCGCAGCTGATATTTTTATTTTCATGTTATATTTGCCCTACCTTAAGATTTAATTTCTGCATTTCATTGTTCCATTCACCATACCAATCCGTTAACTCTTTGCTTGGAGGGACATCAAACTCCTCTTTAAATTTGTTCGTAACCAATTGAAACTGTTTTCGGACTTCAGCCTGATAATTCAAAGAGGCGTACAGCTTCATTAACCCAAAGTATCCTTCTTCCATATCAGGTACCTTTTCTTTCATTTCCTGATACAACAGTATTGCTTCCGTATGTTGATCTTGCGAAATATAATATTCCGCTATTTGTTTCACATGGCTTAGCCAGATCAGACGAATCCGCTCTTGCTCGTACTCAGCCCATAGATAACGATGTTCTTCCAAATAGTCACCTGCATAACGTGCTTTTATCGATAAATGCTTGTTAAGGGAATCGGAAGTGAGTTCAGCAGCTTGACGTACATCATTCTCCCAATCTTCCACATCCAATCTCAAGGTCCCCCATATCATTCTATAGCCTTCATCCTTGTATTTTATTTCCAGATCTAAACCGGCTGCTTTAATAATTTTTCGGATTTGATAGATTGCCGTATACAGCTGTGCCGTTGCTCTTTCAGCATCGTATCCCGGCCATAACAAGTCGATCAGCATTTGCTTGCTAACCGTTTTATTACGGTGGTACACAAGATAAGCGAATAGTTCAGGCGCCTTCAATGTTTTCCACGGAAAAAATTGAACTTCGCCATGGGCATCGATATAGCGCAAGCTTTGCAAACAACAAAGGGTAATCGGAGCTGCATGTTCAGGCATCGGTTTGCTTATTGATGCCGATCCAACCGCACGGTTCAATGTCGTCACCAATCGGCTCTGATGTACGGGTTTCAGCAAATAATCGAGTGCGTTCATCTCAAAAGCTTTTACTGCATATTCTTGATAAGCTGTAACAAAAATAATACGAATATGCGGTTGAATTTGCTGTAACCGTTCAGCCAGCTCAAATCCATCGATTACCGGCATCTGCACATCTAAAAAGGCAATATCGACCTTTTCTTTCTGTACCAATTTTAAAGCTTCATATGGATCATGAAAAATTCCGGCTAGCTCAACTTTAACGTTAGACCCGGACTGTTTTACTGCCAACAGATTCTCCATTTTTTTCAGAGCTAGCCATTCATCATCAACAACAATAGCCTTTAAATGCATCTCCATCTGCGAAACTTCCCCCTTGTCTTTCGATTAACTTTATCATATCAAGAAAAATAGAAGACGATTGTTCCGCATTCAAACTTTAAATGTTATATATGTACTGATCTCCCTTTTGTTCTCCAGTTTTATGTCCTTGCTCATCTTTTACTAGGGAACATGTATCAAAATCATCCAAAGTCATATGTCCCCGCCGCACTAAAGCAAAAATTGTATTCGTTGTGCAATACCATTCCGGGGTAACGAGCCCATACCATGTCTCTCCAGAAGTGGCTGCTCCTTCGTATGTCCATAGTCCCCCCTTGCCTCTGATCAGCCGTCCGCCGTTATGCTCTGCCTTTTTAAGAGCCTCTTTCTGTTTACTTGATAATTTTCTATTCATCTTGTAAATCTCACCACTCATATTTTTAGTAAATAATTTATGCAAAAAAGCACATCAATCCAATTAAAGCATAAGCCACTGAATAATTTTTGAATAAAAGAAGAAACGCTTTCAGTGCAGCCATTAGGATGAGTTGAGTTGCGTTTCTTCGAGATATGATTTATGTTTTTTTACTTTTCCAATCGTTTAAACAACATGTCATAAGAGCCGCTTCCGTTCGTAACCGTGCGCTTTACCCGAGAGATCGTTGCTGTACTTGCCTTGGTCCTGGCCTCTATTTCAATATACGTATGGTCATTATGCAGCATTTTGGCAACCTGATATCGTTGGGTTAACGCTTTAACTTCATTAAGTGTACATAGATCATCAAAAAAAGCATAGCATTCCTCAACGGATTCCAATGCCAGTATACCTTCAAAAAATTCATCTAACATAGGACCCCTTAATTTGTCGATAAGCATATCTTTTCCTCCTCTTTAGGATAAACATTACTCATTCACGAAACTTTTGCTTTATTCATCAATCATTCTCTTGATTTCATTATACGACTAAGAAAAAAGTTGGCTAGCGCCAACTTTTACCTGTCGTACCACTATTTATTATACATTTTGCTGATTTAAATCTCTATTGCCCTTGCTTATAAAGCCGAACAGAATCGTAAGTAATGGAGCGGTAAAACAGAATACAGCATAAGGTAAATACTCTAATGTAGAAACTCCCAAAGTCCCTGCAATAAATACACCGCTGACCCCCCAAGGAACCAACGCATTGAAGGCTGCTCCACCATTAGCGACTGTTGACGACAAATGTTTGGATGCAAGATGAAGCTCCTTGAATTGCTGTTTAAAAGCTTCACCTGGTAAAATAATGGACAAATATTGTTCACCCAAGAGGAGGTTAACACCGATACAGCTCAGCGTTGTCATCAGAATTAATTTTCCCTTGCTGCTGACAAAGGCAGAGATTCTGTCGATTAACGTTCTAATAATTTTCAGTTCGACAAGCAGTCCCCCTAAAGCAAGTGCCAGCAAAATGAGTGAGACAGACCACATCATACTTTGAATACCGCCTCGTGTAAGCAGTTCATCCACACTGGCTACGCCTGTATTCGATACAAACCCATCCTGCATCAATCTTGAAATGTCCAGAAAATTGGTGCGCGGCTCATATAAGAAAATGACACCGATTGTAATCACGATACTCAATAGCAAAGTGGGGATAGCCGGAACCTTCTTCCACGCACATAGAAATAGCGTTAAGACAGGAAGCAGCGTCCACGCTGAGATCGTAAATGAGGAACGCAGCGTATCAACCAGTTCATTGATCTGACTCCCTGTAGACAATGCATTCGAGCGTCCTATAATAATGAAGAAAACAAGCGAAACGATAAAGGCAGGAATCATCGTTCGCATCATATTACGGATATGCTCAAACAGATCTACTTCTGCAATGGCAGAGGAAAGATTCGTTGTATCAGACAGCGGAGATATGTTATTGCCTAAAAAGGCCCCCGATACGATAGCCCCGGCCGTCATGGCACCAGGATACCCCATGATTTGACCCATGCCGAACAAAGCAATACCGATGGTCGATATCGTCGTGAAGGAGCTGCCTACGGTGACTCCTACTACGACACAAATAATAAAGACCGAGGGAAGGAAAAACTGAGGAAGCATAATGTTGAATCCATACACCATGATTGTAGGTATTGTTCCAGCCGCGATCCAAACGCTGATTAAAGCTCCAATCAACATAAAGATAAGGATTGGAATCAGGCCCGGGGTAATTCCGTTCTGAAAACCTTTATGAATCGAATCCCATGAAACACCTTTGCTTTTTGCAAAGATAATTAATACACCTATAGCGATTAAAATCGGCACTTGAGGGTCCATGCCTAAGCCGATAATACATACCCCTATAATCGCCAATATTACGATCAAAAGGAAGGTGCTTTCTCTTAAAGTCACGTCTTTTGCCATGGATATAGCTCCTTGTCGTAAAGTGATGCTCTAAGGTGGAATCAAGATATAAAGGAATGCGTGACGAACCGTCACGCATTCCGTCCTTTTTCTTAAGCTTTCTCCATTTCGTTAAAAATGGTCTCCAACTTAGTCTGAATGGCAGCTTCTATCTTCTCTGCATATTCATCAAATACTTCCTTATCATTCACATACGGAGACATTGCGCAAGCTCTCAGTACGGTTACTTTCTGCTCACGCTCCCATTCTTCTTCGCTGAATCCAAGCGATTTTACGAATGGCAGCGGACTGTTTCCATAGTCAGGAACAGCAAAGTCTGTATGGGACGTAAGGAACTCATTGTAATACAAGCCGCCTTTAACGTATGAGGCGTGTCCATAGAACTCATTGTTCAGCTTGTTCATTACACCAAGGTCTGTATTCCCCTCTTCATTAAACACATAATCGATCATGTTGAAGTCCGGCTTAGTCAATGGGTAAACATTAATGGTTTTCCCGTTAACATGGAACTTTCTGTCCTTTAAGAAGTTATAGAAGTAAAAAGCACCTTCGATACTTGCTCCCATTAATTTTCCGTAGCCCGTTACGTTGAGCGGCAACACCTTGTGTGCAGTCCATACCGCAGCAGCCGTTGCACCCGCTTTGGACCCCTCCAAAATATAAGCTCCAAGCAGTGCCGGAATATCGGCTCCCTTCTCGAACACATACGTAGCAAAGTACGAAATAGCGTCACGCATTCTCTTGTCTTTAACGACAATGGCCCCGGCGGAGTAAGGAATGTAACCCATTTTATGAGGGTCAATCGTAATCGTCTCCACTTTATCCATCGCTTTAAAGGAGTCATAGATGTCCTTCGTTAGCCATTCATTTTTCCCTTGAAAGACACCGTATTTTTTATAAACTTTATCAAGTTTGTCATAATCGATAAACTTATTATATTCATCAAGGAAGATGGATCGTGCATAGCCTCCATAAGCCGCATCCACATGAATGTAGAAGTAGATGCCCTCTTTTTCCAATTTTTCACGCAACTCGACAATCTTGTCAATCCGGTCGATTTGGCCTTCTTCTGTTGTACCAATTACTCCAACGACACCAAGAATAGGTATTTCTTGCGCTGCAAGCTCGCGAATTTTCGCTTCCAGTTTTTCAATGTCCATCCGATAATTGTTGTCTACATCAATTGAAATTACATTATCCAAACCTATACCGATAATGTCAGCAGCTTTCAGCCAGGAATAGTGCTTCGTTTGAGGGATAATCCACTTGCCAAGTTTCTCGATATGTCTGCCGCTCCGAACCGATTTAGCTTTGATATCATCCAGCTTTTCCGGTATTTTCTCCATGATTTCCAAAGTTTCTCTCGTAGACATGTTCAGAAGCTGCCACTCGGACTTGCCCTCTACATGTTCTGGAGCTACTTCTTTAATAGCAAGCGGAAGTGACTTCAAGTTCCGTGCATACCATAAACCCTCCAGGTTAGCGATGGAACCGTCGGCACAAATATGGCCCCAACCCTCATCTTCCTGATATCCCATCAATGTTGCAAGTTCATGGCCGACCTCTTCTTCCATTTCCGAAGTGCCGGGAGAGGATTCATAAGCAACGTTGTTACCATTCCACAATGTAGCAGCTGAATAGGCGATAATGGCCGGCATCAGTGTTTCAGAGTTCATATGTCCCCAAAAACGACCTGCCGTATGCCAAGGCAGCGACTTCGAGCGAAGCTTGGAAGATAATTCATTAAATACGTTGCGAACATGGTCCACCGTATCATTAAAACTTTCCGAGCTTTTATCAAACGGAGTTATAACCGGAGCATCCTGAGGCTGATAATTTTGACGCCAGCCTACATGTTCATCAATCATTTTAAGCAGTAATTCTTTGAAGATATCGACGTTTTCGCCCTTATCGCCTAAAAATAACGCCTTTAAATTAATATCCGTAATTTCAAGTTTCTCATTATGCATTTTTTGTTTCCTCCACTTTTTATTTTTCTTTCTTCCACTCTGGTTTCTTAAATCTGTATATGATCAAAGCGATAGCTACCATGATGACTGTCGCTCCAACCTGGAATATGATGTAGCCTGTATACTGGCTCGGATCAAGAATAGATGGCGGAATCAGACTCACACCGATCGTCAGGGCTACACTGATCAATGACAGGATCGAGATGAACCAGATTAAGCCGTTCCCCTTTGTTCCAAGCCGGAATGGTCTTTCGAGATCTGGCATTGTGTAGCGAAGCTTAATCGCCGAAATGCCGATCAAAGCATAAACGATACAATACAAAATCGTGGTTGTAATGGTAATCATCAAAAAGGCGCTATTGACGTCAGGCACAACAACATATAGCAATGCCACCAAGGAAATCACTGACGCCTGAATGAGAACAAACGTAATCGGGATGCCTCTTTCGCCTCTCTTTTGGAAAAATGGTGGCAGGTTTCCTTCATCAGCAACTTTAATCATGGACTTACTCGGTCCAAGCACCCATGCGCTTAATTGCACCAATACCCCAATCAGAATCATGGCCGAAATAATATTGACAAATATAAGCGGTATGCCGAGATCTTGACAGAAAATAAGGTAAGGCTGCGTAATGTTAGACAGCTCCATTTTCCCTAACGGCACTGCATTGGAAACCGTAAGTCCGGCCACAAGGTTAAAGATAACCAGCAAAATAACCGATGCAATAACCGCAATCGGGTAATTACGCTTTGGATTATCGATATTATTCGCATGTACGGATGAGATTTCTACCCCGGCGAATATAAAGATAATGCCTGATAAATAAGTTAAGCTCCCTAAATCACTAAAATTCGGTAATAAATCCTTGGCCTGAAAGTTGCCCAAATAGCTCTCTTGCTGAATTCCATTTTTAAAAAAGAACCACAACCCGAGAAGTACGAGAAGCACAAATGGAATGTATACCCCAATCACCGCTCCCCAGTTACCCCCTATTTTTACCATATCAAATTTAATATTTAGGATCGTGACCCCCCAATACGAAATTAAAATAACCGCAAAAATAAACAGGTTATTGGAAGACAGCTCTGGTTTGTTAATGACATATCCAAAGAGCACACCAACGGTTGAGGCCACCATTACCATGCCGAAGAACATCTGAACCCACAGCAGCCAGGAGGTTACAAATCCCCATTTTTCGCCTAATGCCTTCTTTACCCATACTTGCGGCCCTCCCTCTTCTCCCGAAAATCCAGTGGAAAGCTCGGCGGACATCAAAGCGATGGGAAGTGCGAACAATATCGCTGCAACAAGCATGTAAAATATTTGCGTCCAGCCTGTGATCGATAGTGTCGGGACACTTCGAACCGTTCCAAAGAAAGCCATCGTAATCCCGATCAACCCAAATAGTGTTAACTGTTTTGATTTGGCCATTTATCTGCCCTTCTTTCTGTCCTTTTAAGTCGTATTTGGTCGTGATTATCACTGAATGGCTTTATGATGTCTAAATGTATGGATTTGTATTCTAAAAACCTGAATTTTTTCAACAGCAAAAAAAGGACTTTCCCATCGCCCATATTGGCATTGGAAAAGTCCCTTTTACCTGCAAAATGCGTTTATCCGAGCCTGTATTATTTAACAAGCTTCACCAAACTATAAGTTTTCTTCCCTTTACGAATAATAATAAATCTTCCATCAAATGAATTGTCAGGTGTGACATCCATATTCACATCATTGACACGCTCACCGTTCATGGTGATTGCTCCGTTTGCGATATCTTCTCTGGCTTGACGCTTCGAAGGCTCGATACCTAGATCGACTAACCAATCCACAATGTTTTTGGTTTCTGTAGAAGCTTCGAAGGTTGGCATATCTTTGAATCCTTGCTCGATTTCATCAGCTGTCAGAGACTTGATATCACCACTGAACAATGCTTCTGTTATTTTCTTCGCCTGTTTCAAGGCTTCTTCACCATGTACAAATTGGGTCATCTCTTCTGCCAATACCTTTTGCGCTTCCCGCTTATGAGGCTCGGTTTTCACTTTTGCCTCCAGGCCATCAATCGTTTCTTTGTCGAGGAAGGTAAAGAATTTCAAGTATTTCACGACATCGCGGTCATCCGTATTGGCCCAGAACTGGTAAAACTCAAACGGTGTCGTCTTGTTCGCATCCAGCCATATAGCTCCGCCGGCTGTCTTACCAAATTTCGTACCGTCTGCTTTCAGCATCAATGGAATGGTTAGTCCGAACGCCTGCGCTTCAGGTCCTTCTTTTTTACGGATCAAGTCCAGACCACTCGTAATGTTACCCCACTGATCAGCGCCACCGATCTGAAGCTGAACATCTTCATTCTTGAAGAGGTGATGAAAGTCTATCGACTGAAGAATCTGGTATGAGAATTCAGTAAATGAAATCCCGCTTTCCAGACGGCTTGCTACGATATCTTTGGCTAACATCGTATTGACACTGAAATTTTTGCCGTAGTCACGCAAGAAATCCAAAATGTTTAAGTTGTGTGTCCAGTCGTAGTTGTTTACCATTTTCAATTTATTATTGCTATCTGTATCGAACAGTTTTTTCATCTGTGCAGTCAATGCATCAACATTCGCTTGGACCTGCTCCATAGTTTGCAGTTGACGTTCTGTTGAACGGCCACTTGGATCACCGATTGTACCGGTTGCTCCGCCGATCAGAATTACAGGTCGATGTCCTGCCAACTGGAATCGCTTCAACATCATAAATGGAATCAGATGACCGATATGCATACTATCGCCCGTTGGATCAACACCACAGTATAGAGAAATACTTTTCTTTTCTACTAATTCGCGAAGTCCTTCTGCATCAGTCTGCTGGTTAATTGCTCCACGCCATTCCAGTTCATCAATAATGTTCATCATTTCCACTCCTTTATGTGGTGTTTATTGTATTTAAAAACCAAAAAAATCGTCTCCTTGTCTATTGTAGACATAGGGACGATTTATTAACCGTGTTACCACCCAGCTTGCATTATTAGCGCTGCAGTCACTAATAATGCCACTCTCGGCAATGATATCGATTGCCAAACCGCTTAGCGTTAACTAAGATACTCCAGAGTGTAATTCACAGGTTTGTGTGTGCTAGGTTCCATCAACCCCTAGCTTTCTGGAAACAGGGACAAAGCTGCTACTTATCTCCTTCATTGTATTTGTTGTTTTTGATTAACGTCAGTATATTGAATTTAAATCGGGTTGTCAAACCTCTTCTGTCATGTATGTTTTTCCAAACCGTGCAAACCCACGAAACCCCTCTTAATCAATGTAAGAGGGGTTTCCTTTATATAAAGAAATGTATAAGGGGTATTTTCATAATAAGTCCTGAATCTTAATAAGAGATTAAATTAACATTAGGGGTACATAAATCTTGTTCAAACTAATTGCGTCTGAGATAAAAAACGCACGAAGTCCCTCTAACCGAGCTTAGAGGGACTTCACTATATATAAAGGAGTTATCTATATAGTAAGATGCAAGACTTAATGGCAGGTTAATTTAACATTAGAGAAAAATAAAAACTTAATTTTCCTCTCAATCATCGTAGATTCATTCTAGTTACACTCGTTAGCCCCGTCCCATACATTTTGTTAACTTGCTTGCAACGCAAAATTTCCACGCTGATCTTCTCCTGTAGTTGCTGATGGCTTCAATGTACCAAGCCAAAATGACATTACGGTGACAGCAGGAAACTCAATCGTTATAGATCTTTACAACAAAACGTGCACCGCCCTCAGGCTTATTTTCCGCTCGAATCGAACCATTTAGCTTCTCTATAACTGACTTTGCCAATGCCAAACCAATTCCAATGCTATCTTTGCTTGCCGTTTTTCCTTTATAAAAATCGTTCGAATAAATGTGGAGTATCCTCCTTTATAAAGCCAGACCCTGTATCTTCGACAACAATTTGTGTACAGATCGGATTCTGATCGCAAGCAATCGTTATGCTTCCCCCACCCGGTGTATGTTCTGAGCAATTCTTCACCAGATTAAGCAAAGCTTCTGTTGTCCAGTTGTGAACTGTAATTTCCATTTTAGAACTGATTGTTCTTACGAGTATACCGGAATTACAAGTAAATTTATATGAAAGTATATATTCATATAAACTGGGGCTTTGATTTACTCGCAAAATAAAAACCTCTCCATTCAAATAATTTGAGAGGTCTTTATCATTGTATTTTTCTTTTTGAAAGAATAACCACCTCCAACCACATTAACAATATTTTATATCGTTATATGTGATGCCAGAAATCAAACAATAAATCAATGACCGTAAAAATTATTGCCAAAGCTAGTGACAAAAAAAGACTATGTTTTATGTCAGTAAACCCAAACCGATATTCAGGTTTCGAAGCGTTTTTAACGGCTATAACGATGCTCACAAATATAGATATGCCAAAAGCAAGCAAGAAATTTTTTACGAGTAGTGTAGTCATTTTTACATTGCCTTTCTAAGTGAAATGTTCATTATATGATATTATTTATGATCTCAATAAATTGTTCTTTTATATTGCCTAGTTGTTTGTTTCTAATTTCTATGTTTTCTAAAATCATAACTATCCTTGTTTACATCAAGCTGCTTATCATTAATTATGATAATATTTTCGTAGTAGGTGAATCGAAGCTTAAAATCAAATCTCCTTTTGGTAGAAAAAGCAAAGTAAAGGTAGACAGATAAAAATAAATGGCGATAGATACAACTATAAAGACAGTTATCCATAATCCCCAATGTTTTTTCATTATGTATTGTTTTGACAAATGCAGCAAAACCACCTCCTGCTTTCAATTCAGCCTCAGTGAATCGCTTTTATTTTACGCTTTTAAGTGCTACCCTATAATTCTTATGTTGACTTAGAATAAATTCCTATTCTTTTTTGATCATTAATATGATATTGTCTGCAAGCTCTCGATCCTCTGGATTATTAGATAACTGCATTAAAGATTCTTGAATCTTTTCAACATGACTAATAGGTTGATTATTTAGATATTCATGTCTTAATGTATTTGCTAATATGGAAATAAATCGTATCTTACTTTTATTGTAGGTAGTATACTTTTCCAAAGCACTTGCCTTAAATGCATGCTCTAAAGATATGATTGAAGGAGGTTTACCTTCTTCTAGCCCTGCTGAAATTCGACCGATCGCAGCTGCAAAATCAGAATTAATGGTTAACTGCTCCTTTTTATTTTCTGAGTGAATATGATACTGAACAAGATTAGCGCCTAGCAAAAACACAAAGAGAATAGTTAGTATAATTTTATATAGTCTCATAAAAAAATCTTCCTCCGAATGTAATACGATGGATTGCGTTGCGAAGTAAGCTGTAAGAATTAGAAATCTAAGCCTTGTTCTCATTGTTAAATCTCATAGATGTTTTCATGTAGACTGGCCAGCCCAACCATTCAAACCCTACCATATTTAGGTTTTCATTGTAAACTTTGATCAATTAAAGGCTGAAGGAAATTTACACATAATGGAACCTATCCGCCGACTCTTGCGTATATACCTTGAAGGGAGCTGATAAAATGAATGGATTTTTATTGTTATTTATAGCCATTATATTGATTGGATTTGGGATCTGGATTAGAAAGAAGCCTGATTTCGGGTGGCAGTTCAACGAAGGATGGAAAGTAAATGGCGATTCTGAACCAAGCTATGCCTATCTTGAATGGGCTAAATTCGGTGGATTAATTACGATATGCTTAGGCTCCATATTTTTAGTGTTTGGATTGATGACGATATTTTTATAGTATTTCTGTTTGTACAGCCTTCATACCTCCCCCTCTAAAACTAAAAATTCAATATACTCCTAAAAAGAAGTAAAACATCGGATGTGAATAGACATGCCTAAATTACGACTATTTGTTATAGTTCTCTGTTTGTTTCTTGCTGGCTGTAGCAATGATTATCAGGATATGTCGTTTGAAAATATTAATCGTCAATTGGATGAAGCCGCTGGAACCGAAAATAATCTTTGGTTTGTGCCTGCCAACTTCAGTGTAAGTTCATTTAATATAAAGTCTGGAAATAATAAACTAGTTTATACTTGGACATTTACATTTCACGAGAAATTTTATCAAAAATTATTAAACACAAAACCAAAAATATATTACAAATTACTTTTTCCAAAAGAAGTCTCAAATATTCTTAAAGTTGAAGAATCCGATTATTTTCAACTTCAACCTATCGAACCTGATGGGGAAAGAAAGTACGCTATAGAATTACCACTGTTTATGAACAATGAATTATCAGATGAAGAGATTGAGCTGCTACTTAATAACTTGGATTATAATCTTATGATATATGATGACAATTACAAACCAATTAGTATGTTTGGAATTAATAAAGATTCAATGGATAGAACAGTTAATTATAAATAAGTTGAGATTCTTATTTTAATGGGATCCTGAACCAAGCTATGCCTATCTTGAATGGGCTAAATTCGGTGGATTAATTACGATATGCTTAGGCTCCATATTTTTAGTGTTTGGATTGATGACGATATTTTTATAGTATTTCTGTTTGTACAGCCTTCATACTTCCCCCCTCTAAAACTAAAAATCCAATATACTCCTAAATAAATGGTATAATAAAACAAAAAAGGAGTGTTCACCCTTGAAAAAATCTTTTGTCAAAACTGTCGCAACATTAATAGTAGGCATGATGATTGGATCAGCAACTGTAGTGGCTGCTGCCCCCGATACGGTCCAAGCTGTATTATCCAAGTTTAAAATTATCGTTGACGGAGAACAACAAACACTTAAATCAGATCCACTTGTTTATAAAGGCACCACCTACCTTCCGGTTCGTGAGATTGCAAGTATGTTAGATGCCGAAGTGTCTTCAGTCGATAACAAGTCTAAAAAAATCGAATTGAAAACAAATAAATCACAAACACCAACAACACAAAAAAACGTACAACCAGAGCCACCAAAACCACTCAAACTCAAGCTCAATGAAACAGTTACTAGAAATGATATGACCTTAACAATAAAAGGCGTGAACTATACCGATTTTATCCCTTATGCATCCGAAGCAACATCTGGTATGATTGCCGAAAAAGGAAACAAGTTTGCTCTCATCCAATTTGAAGCGACGTTAAAAGCTGATCCGAAGGACAGATCATCCTGGGGAGCCTTGGATTTTTTTGATCATGCTATGATTGGCGGCAAAAAAATAAGTGCAGCTTCCTCATACGACCATATTAATTTGTTGAATGGCGAGACAAAAACTGTCCAAATTTTGATTACCTTGCCGGAAAACACAAGCATCACTTCGATCACCTTCAGAAACCCAAGTGACAATTCGATTTTTGGATCCATCACTCTCTAATTGCCTTCATCCCTTAACTGAACAATTTAATAAAAACATGAGATATACGCCCAATTCTCGGGCGTTATTTTTATTTCCCACAAAGCAATTAGATCAGTCTCCTTTTATTTGATTAGCCAATTTTTCAGAAATCACAAAATAATGATCGACTAATAGCACCAGGATTCCTCTCAAGTTTATTGATATCAATGACAAGTCTCTGATCGTCTTTTAATTTTTTTCGATTGCAATGTTTACAAAAACATTAATGTGATACCACGATCCTAAATGTTTTCTTGATTCTATTGCTATTCTCCTTTCCACATCAAAATTATGACAATGTACAAAACTACATCCATATAACACATCATTAGGCTGAAAAATAAGGTAAACTTATAGTTAAAGCATTATTGAAACATGGGGGATTGTATGAATTATATAAATAGCTTAAGTGCTGAAATAATAAGTATGATTTCAAATATATTGTTATTTTCATCCGTTCCTTTTATCTGGTATATCATTCGGAATAAAAGCTTTAAGGGCTTCTTCCAATCCATTGGTATTTTTAAACCTAAGAAGTTCAATTCACTTGAAGTAATAATTATGATAGTGACAGTTTATATTATTACTTTAGCTGCAAATATCATTGTAATAGAGTCCGGGAACAGTTTACGAAGTAGTGAAGGTCTGGAATATACAGGGATTTCCATTGTTTTGTCCATTATTATTTACGGTCTCAAAACAGGGATTGCTGAGGAAATATTTTTTAGAGGGTTTATTGCCAAAAAATTATTTTCTATCTTAGGATATAAAAAAGGAAACCTTATTCAAGCAGCTATATTTGCTTTACCTCACTTCGTAATAAACGGCTCAGCATCTTATATTGACATTATTGTTAGAATAATAAATGCTTTCTTATTAGGATATACATTTGGTTATATTCTTGAGAAGAAAAGTAACGGCAGCATTCTTCCTGTTATGATAGCCCACATTTTAATTAATATAACTTCAAGCAGCATATTAATGCTTCTATACAATAACTAAGGTATCAGAGACTTATATGAGTGATCAGCTTTTCAGAAATTTGGAGAACGGGACATATGAAACAGAGAGTCGAATACATTCGGCTCTCTGTTCTAATAGAATGGCAAAGCTACTCTTCACTTGAAAATAGCCAAAGATGACCGTACTACGGTGCCACCATATAAGCTTCACGCCCATTATACTTAAATGGCTTAACATAGACAGTACCCTTCAACCCGTTCTTATCGAACGTAAGCGTGCCATCTGTTCTTACATACTCGTCTGCTTGCAGCGGTGTAATAAGATAATCTCCTTTTTTGGTCTCATTATAGGTAAGCATTCTCAACATCGAGCGTTCTTTCAATTCTAACTTTCCAGCACTCGTTGAGAATTGGGTAGACATTTTCATAATGACATAGCCTGGCTCATAACCTTTCAATGTAATAAATCCTGTTGTGCCGAACGCACCTCTTTTAATATCTGGTGGAATCAATAAGAGTGGTATATTGGGGTCATCCAACGCTTTTTTCAGCGGATCAAGCGTAATGGCAAGATCCGTATTAAACTGTGCAATCGTTGCCTCACGTTCTGCTATAATCTTGTCATCCGCTTGCTGAGGTATCGGCGTAACACCCTCCAGAAGTTGTTCAATCGGAGTATGCCCCTCTGTCATCAACCCCTTCCAATCCTTGTTCAATGCATCCAACAAGAACGCCGACCAACTCCCAATTAGGTATGATTCTTGATCGAAGGTAATAAAGCCATTCATATTAATATCTTGATACTGCTTTGTGAAAAAATCACGTATTTGCTGGGCTGATGCGCTACCTTCGAGAGCATTGTACATCACTGACATTTTGTCAATATACGATGCTATACCTTCTATAGTATCGTAATACAGACTATTTTCGTATTCAGTAGGATTGTCTTGTTTATACTGTTGATACCAATAAGCAGCATGACCGAGATGCATGGGGGTTGCTTCTGGATCCGTATACGCTTGATACAAGGCCTGAAAAAGCATTGCTCGTTGGATTCGTGGTTTTACTTCAGCTGGATAAATGGATGAACGGGAATAGTTTTTATTCGGATCTTGTACTATTGGCCATGACGGTTGATCGTAGAAATGAAACATTTCATGTGTAGCGATTATAAAGCTTATTGGCGTACTCGTATGAGGCTCGAATCGATCCTGAAGGGGCTTATCTTTATCAACAAAAATGGCAACTGCCTTCTTGCCGTTCCAATCCAGTGCTTTATACTGGCTGTCAAAATACAGTTCTAACGGTAGTCCCGGATTGGACGGTTCGACTAGCTTATAGCCTGACGTGGTTATCTCGTACGTTTGTTCGCCATTCGTGAGGAGTATAAGACGAGATTGATACTGAGTGTCTGGCCATAGCTTGTCCAAAGCTGGCCAAGCGTGCAGTGCCGCCATAAATGCCATTTGTGCCTCATATTCGAGGAGCTCTGCGGCTGAAGTTAGCTTCTGATCCGTTAGCTGCTGCGAGGAAGTAGAAGCAGAGATCTCTGTAGGCAGAGCTTCAGCATATGCCGAACTGCTTAATAGCGGTATCATTGAAAATAATAAGCAAACCGTCAACAAGCCGCATAAGTAGTGCTTGTAAGGAGCAAGCTTTCTCTCGTGCATAAGTTTACCTCCCAAAATTTTACTACAACCAAATTTAGTAAGCTGCAAGATGAAAATGCTCTATAACGCAAATTTTCCCTCCTCACATAATTGATTTGATATACAATTATATTCCATAATCGGTTATGTAATCCTGCCCGTTAGTTGAAGCTTATCGGTTAGTATTATAAATCTATAAAATGCAAAGATTGTTCGATGGTCTTCCCACTAGATTAATCTACCTTGATAGCTTTACCTAACTGAAAGCATAAAAAAACACACTCCCTAATAGAAAGCGTGTAACCGAAAAAATAAAGGTTTATTTCGCAGATATATTAAATATTGATACTCAATTGTAAGAAAGGCTCCCTCTCGGGAGCCTTTTAAATAGCGGTATTATAAGGTTTGTAGACCTTAACTTACATCATGCCGCCCATTCCGCCCATGCCACCCATATCAGGTGCTGCTGGCTTTTCTGGTTCTGGCTTGTCAGCGATAACCGCTTCAGTAGTCAAGAACATCGCTGCTACGGAAGCTGCGTTTTGCAGTGCGGAACGAGTTACTTTCGCAGGGTCAACGATACCTGCTTCGAACATGTTCACCCACTCATCGGTAGCCGCATTGTATCCGATGCCGATGTCTTCTTTCTTCAGACGCTCAACGATGACGGAACCTTCTTGACCCGCATTCGATGCAATCGTGCGGATTGGCTCTTCCAGAGCACGCATAACGATGTTCACGCCAGTCTTCTCGTCACCTTCTACATTTACAGCAGCAACAGCATTGTATACGTTCACGAGTGCAGTACCACCACCGGATACCATACCCTCTTCAACCGCAGCGCGAGTTGCGTTCAGAGCATCTTCGATGCGCAGTTTACGCTCTTTCAGCTCAGTTTCAGTAGCCGCACCAACTTTGATAACAGCTACGCCGCCAGCCAATTTAGCCAGACGCTCTTGCAGCTTCTCTTTATCGAATTCGGAAGTTGTTTCTTCCAGTTGGTTACGGATTTGCTTAATACGAGCTTCGATATCTTCTTTTTTACCAGCACCGTCAACGATGATCGTGTTCTCTTTCGTAACACGAACTTGACGAGCAGTACCGAGTTGATCGATCGTAGCGGATTTCAGGTCGAGTCCAAGCTCTTCTGTAATCACTTGACCACCAGTCAATGCAGCGATGTCTTGCAGCATCGCTTTGCGGCGATCACCAAAGCCAGGTGCTTTTACAGCAACCGCGTTGAATGTTCCGCGCAGCTTGTTCACGATCAGCATCGCTTGAGCTTCGCCTTCGATATCTTCAGCGATCAGAACGAGTGGCTTGCTTTGTTGTACGATTTTCTCAAGGATCGGAAGGATTTCTTGAGTGTTGCTTATTTTCTTATCGGTAATCAGGATGTATGGATCGTCAAGGACAGCTTCCATTTTATCCGTATCTGTAATCATGTATGGAGAGATGTAGCCACGGTCAAACTGCATACCTTCTACAACTTCCAGCTCAGTCAGGAATCCGCGGGATTCTTCAACGGTAATAACACCGTCTTTACCAACTTTATCCATAGCTTCTGCAATCAGTTGACCTACTTCTTCATCGTCAGCGGAAACGGAAGCAACTTGAGCGATTTCCTGATGGTTTTTAACTTCTTTCGCAATGTTTTTAAGCTCGGCTACAGCAGCCTTAACCGCTTTGTCCATACCTCTGCGAACGCTCATAGGATTTGCACCAGCGGTTACGTTTTTCAATCCTTCACGGATCATTGCTTGAGCAAGAACCGTAGCGGTTGTCGTACCGTCACCGGCAACATCGTTAGTCTTAGTCGCTACCTCTTTAACGAGCTGAGCACCCATGTTTTCGAATGCATCTTCAAGTTCGATTTCTTTAGCAATCGTTACACCGTCATTAGTAATGAGCGGGCTTCCGAATTTCTTCTCAAGAACCACGTTGCGGCCTTTCGGTCCGAGTGTTACTTTAACTGCATTTGCCAAAGCATCTACACCACGAAGCATTGCGCGGCGAGCATCTTCACTGAACTTAATGTCTTTTGCCATGGTATTACATTACCTCCCTAGTGGATTAATGAATGTTTAAACAGATATATTCAGGCGTTCATTAGCCTAAGATCGCGTGGATGTCGCTTTCTTTCATAATCAAATATTCTTTACCTTCGTATTTGATCTCCGTGCCAGCGTATTTAGAGAAAATAACACGGTCGCCCTCTTTAACTTCCAAAGGTACGCGAGTGCCATCTTTAATGGAGCCGCTGCCTACAGCGATTACTTTACCTTCTTGCGGCTTTTCCTTAGCAGAGTCAGGAAGTACAATCCCGAATGCCGTAGTTTCTTCTTGTTCGATCGGTTCTACCAATACGCGTTCACCTAAAGGTCTGATCATGAAAAAATAGCCTCCTTTAAAATATGTTGTCGTGCTTTTGGATTAAAGCCTTATTCGTTAGCACTCGACTGCCGTCAGTGCTAACAACCAATTTTATGATACTCAAGTTGCTTAAAGATTTCAAGTCCTTTGCATTTATTTTTTACTCTTTTTTTCCCTTAAAATGTATTTTACCTAGTTCTTCAGCAAACCCATTCTTCCATTCTATCCGTAGATAGGCAAAATATGCTTGGAGAAAACATGCCTCAGTCATACGATCTTGCCACCGTGGGCGCCCTAAAGCTCTATCTCACGAAGCTACCGCGCTTCGGGCTGCTGCAGCCGCCAAAGCCCGTATCTCGTGCCGCCGTCAGGCAAGCACTCCCGCTTGCAGACACAGGCGGCGGCTTACACGCGCCAGGCCCAGGCGGTCATATATGACCGCACCGCAGCACCGCAGGCAGTAGCAGTACCGCAACTCCCAACCGTATTCACGGTAACCCCCTTACAGCCTCGGATCAATCTCCTTCTCTTTTTCCATCTCAAACATCAGCTGGACTGCTATCGATTTGTATTCCTCATGATTTGGGGTAATATCTTCGTATTTTACAGCAAGCATCTGATTTCCCAACTGATACTCGGTTATAGAAGTACGAAGCTTTTTGTGTATGCTTTTTTGTTTCAACAGCTTGGCGTATTTGTGTGGAAAACGGTAATCATATCCGTAAATAATCGACAGATATTCCGGATTACGCACCTTCAAATATGGAACAACGTGAGCCTGTACTTTTTCTGGCTTTATTACAACGCCTTCCATTCGCTTTTCCGTCGTCAGTTTGGAGAAGAAATCCTCCGCTTGCTTATAGCTGTCCGTCGCATTTAAATCCAATGCCAAATGCCCATCCTCATTCAAAAAGCGAAACATCTCCGAGGTCTTCATATCCGGAATTCGTTCCTCCCCGCTCTCCAAAACCTCCTTCAATATAGCAAACGGCTTGTAACTGAGCTCTGCGTCACCTGCATAAATGTCCAACTGCTTTTTATACATTGCATATGCTTTCTCATGTTCTGATAGCGGCATATAGGATCTCCGGGCAGCCCTCATATTTTTATAAGATTGATAATGACTGGAGCCATGTTTTTCTATCAATGACGATTTGGAAAATTGGAACTGTTCTTTCTCAAACCCGCTTGCATCATAAGCTGCCAGCAGTTCACCGAATGCCTTCTCAAACCCCGTTTCCTTCAAAAACTGTGTCTCAGTCTCAAGCGCACGAGCAATGGGCTGAAACTGCCTTCTGATCAAGCCTTCTCCAAGCGCCTTCCACGGCAGCAGCTCCCCATCCAGCAGCATCATTTCAAGCCCTTCCGTTCGCATATAGGATGCGAACTTTACCTGAAGCTGTTCATAAATAGCTGACAGATCCACGCCGCGAATCTGGTAACCGTTACGACTAACAGCATAGCAGCGATCAATATCACGGTAGAGATAAATATTGCATCTCGATCCCATGTATTTGGGTTCCAGCACGACTTCAGATATCCCCTGCTCCTTGTAATAATCAAGTCCACGTGCTAGTGACTCCAGGTCTCCCGCCTCCATATCCTTATCAGCTGGCGACATCGTTCCAGAAATAAAATTGACCTTATGTTTGGAGCAATAATCCAATCTTCGCAGCGCTTCATGATCCAGATCCTCAATGCTGATCTTGTTCTGCTCTGATCTCTTAAACAATTCAGGCAGTTCCTCCTGAAGAATGGACCGTTCTGCATCCATAAGCGGCGATTTATAGCTTCTGTAGACCGGCCTCTGTCCGATCACAACCGAGGTCAGCATGTGCCCATGTACACTTCCGGTATCGATATGAATTTTATTTTTGATCCGAAACGGTTTTTTCGCAGCGATATGCCCAAATATATGATATGGATGATTAGTGACAGCTTCCTCTTCAAGAAAAGAAAGCTGCTGCTCGATCGTAACCTCAAGCTCCTGTCGATCCAGACGAAATGACCGCTGGTGACGCATGGAATGGCTATCCAGTTTACCGATATATTTATTCCGACAAGGAGCATGTGTCACATAGTAAGATGGCCCGCCTTGGCCGATCCATCGATAGAAGGGCTTAGAGCGACTAACCAGTTCATTAAACCTCTGCAGCAACATCTCATCCCCGCCAAGCGTTTCCGTTGAGTCAAAATAACTACGCAGCAGCTCCGGATCAGCGCCCTTGATCTCCCCTCTCATATACTTGTAGACGAAGTTTTCATGATTCCCCGTCAAAAGCAGGAAATGCTCACGGTTAATATAGAGAAAATCAATGATTTCCCTCGTACGCTTCCCTTTATCAATCCAATCCCCCGCCAAAATAATACGAGTGTTCCGCACCCTATCCGTGACAACCAGCTTGCCTGCAACCAGCTCATATCCATAGCTCTTCAAAAGGCCCTGCAGCGCATCGACACGTTCATGTACATCCCCAACGATAATATATTTTTCATCTTGAAGAAGAATGGAAGATAAATATTCCTCTTTATTGTTTACAATCACTTCATAGACAGGATTCAGGCGCGCTCCATCTGAAGCCAGAAAATCCTTGGCCCGCACTTTATGAATCGCATCATATCCCTCACGCGCGAGAACAGGAAGAACCTCTTTTTTCAATCGGCTAATATGTGTCGAAATCAGCTTCTTGGAGCGATCCGAGGCGTAATAGTCTGCCCGTTTGCGATAATCAAACAGGATCACTTCCACCCGGTAGTTATTATCACGTGCCACCTGAAGCACTTTGCTTCGAAAATCATCCGACAACGCCGTCGTATCCACAACAACAAAATCAGCCTGAATCGGAAAAGAAGTCGTCAATTTCAGCCGTTCGAACAATAACTGGAACGCGTGTGAACTTGCCTCCAACATCACTTGATCATATTTATCGTAGCTGTACCCGAGCAGCTCCTGCCGGATTGCATCAGAAGACAAATACTGGACATTGCTTTTATAATTTTTTTGCGGGTACTCCCACTGCAACGCTGGAATAAGAACTTCTTTCGCAAACGTCGTTTTTCCGCATTCTGTCGGTCCTACCAGCAAAAAGATCGTATGCATTTTGGTATGAATTTTCACGCCTTACTCCCCCTTCATCACAATTACGCCTTGTGTCGTATGCATGCCGTCCACCCCGTCACCTATCATCACATATTCATACTGGACAGCTTGATTTTGCAGTATTTCGCTAATCCACGACCGAAACTCATCCTGCCCCATTTCCCATTGATGATCATCATGCCTAAAGCGGGCAAGCTCGTAATAACGGTTAAAATCAGCATTTGGTGTCGTAATGACCAACTTCTCAAACTGAACCTTATGCACAATCTGTTGTATAAACTCGGCAGCTTCCTCGACCGGCATATGCTCAATCACTTCCGTCAAAATCACATCCACCATCTCTTCATTGTACGTTTCCAGAAAATGCGACAGGGATGGATAGGTCACCAGATTATCCAGCTCTTTGACTCTTGCTTTGCGTTCAACAACCGCAAGTACATCCTCGTTCACATCTACAGCGTAGTAGGAGTCATCCATTTTTCCGGCAAAAGACAAGGCATAGAATCCTTCACCGCAGCCGATATCCAAAATCGGCTTATTCAGTGGAAGCACGCTCGCAATATAGCTCCTGCGTTGCATCGCCGTATTCCCATAAGCAAAATCAATACTGTACTTTTCGGTTTGCTCAAGCTCATGCTTGTATTTTTTGAAACGTTTGCGGTTGTTAAGGAAATTGCGTACAAAAAGGCTGCGTATGTAGTAAGGTGCATCGATCACATTCAGGCTTCGGATATATTTTTCAAGCACAGCATCCGACGTATCGAGATACTCGTTGCCAAACATCGACAGAAACAGGCTTAACACGCTTACCGTATGCAAAAGATCATACAGACCTTTCCGTGTAGAAATCGTTAATGCATAGCTTTTATGAGCCTCATGCCGGAGAGTGAACGTGTATCCATCGAGGTGCTTCCGAAAAAACTCAATGTAATGAAGCTTTTCAATATGAATGAGATTGATGAAAAAAATATGCTCATAACCGTCCACATCCCGTTCGTCCTGCTTCCTGAAGGGAGCCGAGAAAAATTCACTGATAGCGGCCAGCGGAAACAGCGGCGTGTTATATCTCGATACGTTCAAATATTCAAAGCTATCCCCCTGATGCTGCTTATAGGATATGTCGTTATCCGCATCCTTGAAGTACACATTGAAAACGGACGGTTCCGAATACCAGCCGTAAGCCATTCCTTGACGGAGGCTGCGCAGCTGCATCCCCGACTCGGGATTTTTTTTGATTAAAAATGAAAATTGCGGGTTCCTTGAGGTTAACTGTACAATAGCCAAAGCTGCTCTCTCCCTTCTAATGTTTACATATCCATGGTCTTTCTCTTCCCCATGCTTCCGCTAAAGCGGTGCGGAACAGATGATCCAATCGATCATCCAGCTGCGTTTCCTGTGTCTGTATTTCACGGACCCGCCCTTCATAAACGCTGATCTGCTCCTCAATAAAATCATTGAGCACAGGAAGTCTTGGCTCGAAATCGATCTCCTGGCCCGATTTTTTGCGGATAAGCAACGTATCGATCGTTCGTTTAAGCTCGCTGTCCGCCTCCAAAAGCCGATTCACAAGCTTTTCAAATTCCATAGGCGGCATTTCGTTATATTGTTCAATCCATTGACAGGCCAACAGCGGGCGAAGCACGTAAAAATATTTCTTAATCTTAACGAACTCCCCTTGCAGGTATTTGCGGTAGTTCCCTTTTGCCATGCTGAGATAGTGGTACATGCAAGATTTAGGCGAGAACGCCAGGGGTGAAATGCTTCGAATTTGGCCGGCTATGCTGTGTCTCTCCAAATATCTGATCGGGGATTCAAGCCATTCAAGCAGCGATGGATTGGACTTGCGGAAAAGACCCAGCGCTTTCTTTAAGTCCCAACCGCTTATATCGAGAGCGTCGCTAATCGGTCGTTCTATAACATCTCTTTTATCGAAAATGGATAGATACCACTCCACAGGTCTGACATAAATAAACCGGACATCGTAATCGCTGTCTTCGGACGGGAACCCCCAAGCCCTGCTTCCTGATTCACAGGCATACAAAATGACGACCTGCTCATCTCGTTCGATGCGTTCAAGTTCTTGCTGTATGTATAACTTCATTTCCTCTGTTACATTCATTTTGGAGTTCTCCCCCTTCCTTTTTCTATTTCTGTTATCGACTGGTCATTTGGAATATACTCATTGTCTTCGATTAGACCGTTTTTCAACAGGGCGAAAGTATGGCAATCTGAACATTGAAGCGTGAAATAACTTTTTTAACTGCAAAAGTACATTTAAACGAGCCATATTTTCTCTTTTAGGCAATTTACCTGCAAAAATACATTTATTCCCGCCCGATACAAGCTTATTGGCGAAAAGTTTGAATGTTAACTGCACTGTTGCAGTTAATTACTCTCAAAATCGAAAAAACCACCTTTTTAATGCACTTTTGCAGTTAAGCGTGACAGCCGACTTCCTTTTGAATATACAATTGTTTCTTGACACCTTAGAATTTATAAGTTTCCGAAACCTAAAGAAGAGACCATCCTTGCCATACCATTTATAATGAATAGAAGTCCGATGGAAATTTGTTCTTAAGGAGGACACCATGGCAAGAGAAAGCTTCGATAAAGAAATTCAGTTCCTTCGCATTCTCGCACTGGCCGGTGGCGCCTACAATCGCCAGCAGCTCGCCGACCGACTCGGCATATCGGTGCATACCTACGATAAAACGCTCAAAAATTTAAAATTGATGATTGAAACGCTCCAGCCGGAACTTTCTACAGAGCAAAATACCGCTTTGTCGGAAGGGCTCCGTTACTCATATTACGAGTCAGCCGATCCGCTCCTTCTCTTTTTATTTCGCGGCAAATCACTTAAGGCATCCGAAAGTGCAAGGCTGTCACTGATCTTGACCGAGCTACAGCACCAAAGTCTTACAGCGAAGGAATTGCTCGAACGTTTTGACTGCCATCTGGCTTATGAAGAGACGCTGCCTGATGAGAAGACGCTTCGTGGAGACCTTAAATATTTGGAGGAAGTCGGCGTCATCGTAAGGATGGATGGAGAACGCCCTTTCCGTTACCGCGCTTCCACGGATTTGATTAACCGATTATCTGACGACGAACTGGTCGATCTTTATGACTTCGTTGATGTCATGTCAAACACACAGCTTCCATCCGTTCAGGGGTACATCCTTCGGGACAATTTAAAAAGAGCGCTGCGGCAGCGCGGATTTACCGACAATGCCATGAGCACGTTCATTTATAAATACCATTACCACTCCCGTATCTTGGACGAAGCCCATCTATACACCATTTTTCAAGCGATTCAAAAACGGACTAAGCTCAAGTTTCTTTATTTATCACCAAAAAGCACTTCAAGATACGCTTCTAAAAACACGAATCCGCTGTTTCATCGGGAGTCTAAGGGGCTGCGAGAAGTCGTACTTCCGCTTCGTATCATATACGATCACCAATACGGCAGATGGTACCTAATCGGGCATAATCGAAGGCAGGGGCTGATGAAATTCCGCATGGAAGGGCTGACACAGCTCGAAGAAGGGGAACAAGTACAAGAGGAGTTTTTTCAGAGCAAACTTCATAACGCGTTGTCTGAGCTTGAGCACAGCTGGGTTACGGATACCGGCAATCCGGTACAGGTCGTTGTCAGGTTCTACAACCCCGAAAATAGCAAAGTGAACTTTGTATTGGAACGAGTTCGTGCACAGGGACAATGGGGAACCATTACATGGGAATCAGAGGATTCATTCTTGTACGAAATTCAAGTGAACGGCACAACCGAAATTAAACCATGGCTCCGCAGCTTCGGTTCCAGCTGTGAGGTGCTTACGCCCCGCTCTCTAAGGCAGGAGTTCATTAAAGAATGGAAGGAGATTGTGGCTTATTATGCGGATGAATCTGTTTGAGAAAATATTTAATTATCAGATTATGACACGGCTTGATGAAAGCGACTCTATCGCCATAACGTCTCAAGAACGATCCTGGTTAAAAACAATGCTGGCTCATTCCGAAGCCGTTCATGCTTTTACTCCGGGTACGCTGGAACACCTAAAGGAACTACTTCACCTGGAAAATACGAGCGCAGATGTGCAAGACATTATTCTTGAAAAAACAAAAGGATATGAACGCAGCATCTACCACCCGCTTCTTCGCACACTGCGCCGCCTGATCATGTTGGAGCGGGGCTTTCGGCTGACCTACAAAACGAAGCTTGGCGATCTGCGCAGCAATCATTCCGGTTTCCCCTACAAACTTGAATATTCGATGGTTAAACGAGATTGGGTACTGATCTGGTACAGTGCAAAGCGCAAAAGCCTGATGTATACTAAGCTATTTAATATTTTATACGTTCAGGAAACGACTCTCCCGTCCGATCGCATGATGGAAATCAAAGGACGGTTAGCCAATCTGATGGACAACCGAAAAGAACATGCTGTCATTGAAATCAACCGAAAATTTAACAGAGAGCTGTCCAGAATTCTATACGCATTTTCCTGTTTTGAAAAAACGGTGAGCTACGATGAAGACACAGATACATATCATGTGACTGTCCAATATCCAGAGGATGAGCGTGATTTCCTGCTTTCACGTATCCGCTTTCTAGGTCTCCGTGTAAAAATCATAGAGGGCAAGGTTCTGCAAAAGCGTATGCAGGAATCAGCGATGAAGACGCTCGCCAGATATGAAGAGGAGTAAATTATAATACAAATAACCCGCTTAACAGACACTGCAACGAAGTAACTGTTAAACGGGTTATTTTCTTCACGAAACCTAAGCTTTGCTTGTTAAGGCAACGGAAGCTGTTTATGCTTGGAACATACAATAATTCACCATCACTGTTCATCAACGCGTACATATCGGCTTTCCAGTTCCATATCGGCCTGCAGCTGTTTGCGAAACACAATGGCCGAAAGATACACACTGAGTTCATATAAAAGAATCAGCGGGATCGTCACCAAAAAATCAGAAATAAAATCAGGCGGTGTAATGATCACAGCGACAAATACAAGTCCAAAATAAGCCACTCGGCGCATTTTCTTCAACCGCAGCGGGTTTAAAATCCGAATTTTGGTTAAGAACATCACAATCAGCGGAAGCTCGAACAATAAAGCCAACGGCAGTATCAAATTTAACATGAAGTTTAAATAGTTTGTAATGCCGTAAGTCTCCTGAAGCCCCATGCTCTTTGTAATGCTTGTTGTAAAGGACAGCGTCATCGGAAATACGACGTAATAACCAAACACTATACCAACAATGAACAGTATAAAGGCATAAGGCACATACCGAATCGTCGCCTTCTGCTCGTCCTTCCGCAGTCCCGGCTTTACAAACGCCCAAAGCTGATAAAATATGAACGGAATCGATAGGACAAGCGAAAATATAGCCGCAATTTTCATATAAATCCCTATACCATCCCAAAAAGAAAAAGCATGGAATGCATAGGCTTTGGCCTGCTCCGTCCCCGTCAAATACTGATAAATCGGTTCAGCGATGAAAAGGCCAATGATCAGTCCGCATACAAACACGATCAGCACCATAATTATACGCCTGCGAAGCTCGCCAAGATGCTCGACAAGCGGCATCTCTTCCATTTTTTTCGACATGCTAGACACCACCTCATCTGTATCCCGGGCAGCACAAGAGAAACGGATATACCCTTATATGTAAAAGAGATCCGTTTCTAACCAAAAAAGTGCGAAAACAAAATCCCTCCGTCAGGAGGGGATTCACTTACGAAACCGCTCTTTATTCCGGAAGACGTCGATCTTCCGTCTTGGCCTGTGCCACAACAGGTTGCGGCGCTTCTTCCTTCTTCTTCGAAGCCGGCTCATCATCGATAATCTCGCGTGCTCCATCCTTAAACTCACGGAACGTTCTGCCGACAGCACGTCCCAGTTCAGGGAGCTTGTTCGGTCCGAACAGCAGCAGAGCCAAGATGACGAGCAGAATAATCCCCGGTACCCCGATTGGACCCATAGCTTTCTCCTCCTAATAGCATGAAATCAGCCCTAATAACATGTATACCGTCATCATACCATAACAAAAATCACATAAAAAGTGCCGATTCACGATATTTTTTACATATTTGCTCTGGGTTGGGGTACAGAGGCTTATGATTCTTCCCGATACTGTCCCGTCACCATAAGCAGCGCCTCCGGCAGCTGATCCATAATAGCCGCAAGGTTCTCATGAACACCTTTGGGCGATCCCGGCAAATTCAGAACCAGCGTTCGACCGCGAATGCCGCATACCCCACGGAACAGCATAGCACTTCGATTCTTTTGCATCACCGTAGACCGCATCGCTTCAGCAATGCCCGGTACTTCCCGCTCTATAACCCGCATGGTTGCCTCAGGTGTGACATCCCTGATCGCCAGTTCCGTTCCCCCGGTCGTAATTACCAAATCAACTTGATAATAGTCTGTCAATTCGATCAACGCAGCAATAATCTCATCTTCTTCATCAGGAACAATACGATATTCGATAATTTCTCCGCCCAATTCCTCTTCAATCAATTCCCGAATAACCTGGGCGCTCGTATCCTCACGTTCCCCTCGCGAGCCTTTATCACTCGCCGTCAGGATCGCCGTTTTCCACAACATGAGAACCCTCTCCTTCCCTCTACGCCGAATCTTCTTCCCATTTAATTGCTTTCGTAATTTAATTGCTTTCGTACAGGTAATCGCCGTTTTTTCCGCCCGTTTTGCTGAGCAGTTTCGTCGGACCGATTTCCATATCCTTTTGTATGGCTTTACACATATCATAGATTGTCAGCGCGGCGGCAGAAACGGCGGTCAGAGCCTCCATCTCAACCCCGGTCTTTCCTGTTGTCTTTACAGTTGCTTCAATATATAATTCATCCCGGCCATTATTGCCGAATTCCACATCGATACCTGTTACGGGAAGCGGATGACACATCGGAATGAACTCAGATGTTTTCTTCGCAGCCATGATTGCGGCTACCTGCGCTACCGCAAGTACGTCGCCTTTTTGTATCCCACCTTCTTGAATGCGGCAGAGCGTATCTGGATGCATCTTCACAGTTGTTCGTGCAGCAGCTGTCCGGGATGTTATGTCCTTGTCGCTTACATCCACCATCTTCGCTCTCCCCTGATCATTAAAATGACTCAGCTCCATCCCATCACCTTCCGCTAGTATCCCGTTTTTATGTATCCACTTTCAGTTATAAGCCCGTTCAGACGCAGATCGTGGCATTCCATAGGCACAAAATCTATAACCTGGGTTTCATAACATAGCCCGATCCATAAAGGAGGCTTGTTTCCAGTTGCAGCACCCGACAACACCCGATCCCGCAGACGATCAAAATATCCGCCTCCGTAACCAAGCCTGCCACCTTTTAGGTCAAATGCCAAACCCGGCACCCATATCACATCCAAAGCAGCATCCACCGGACACTTCTCTGCACGCTCAGGGTCCGGTTCAGGAATGCCATAAGCACCTTGAATCAGTTCGTCCCAACTGCGGAGCAGGTACAGCTCCATCATGCGATTTTCCCGAAGACTTCTCGGCACTATAACATCGATCCCATGCTCCCACGCCCAGGCAATCAGCGGCCGGGTATCTAGCTCCGAACGAAATGGAACATATACCAGCATACTGCGCGCTTGACAGGATACAAGCAAATCTGACGCATGACGGCAAGCCCGCTCAGACCATTGTTCACGATCATGAGCCGAGATCGAATCTCGAAGAGAAGCTTGAAGTGCCCGAAGTTCTTTTTTAGAGCCCGAAATGTTCACACAGGTCTTTCCCTTCACGCTTATAATTAAGATTAGTTTACCACTGTTCCCTCCTTTCGCCAAGAATAGCGAAATCCGATGATTCAGTCGATTGTTTACCATTTTTCATGTAAACTTACCTTATATCCCTCTTTAATTTCTACCGATGAATCTGGAACTATATATAGATGGAGGTTTTAACTCACATGCTTTTGCAAGCCAATGGCATTACGAAATTGTTTGGAGTTACCCCGGTGCTTGAGGGCATCAATCTGCAAATTCTTGAGCGCGATCGAATCGGACTTGTTGGTGTAAACGGCGCTGGCAAATCGACATTGCTTCAGATCTTGGCCGGGGAAATATCTTATGATGAAGGTCAAATATTTAAAGCCAAAGAAACAACTATTGGTTATTTGGCACAAAACAGCGGTTTACAGTCAGAGCGTACGATATGGGAGGAAATGCTGGACGTATTCACACCGCTCATTGAAACGGAGCGGGAGCTTCGCCAAATGGAACAGCAAATCGCTGATCCCGCCTCCAGTGAAGATCCGAAACGATATCAGGAACTGCTTGATCGATATGCCGTTCGTTCTGACTGGTTCAAAGACCATGGAGGCTATGAGATAGAAACGCGGATTCGCAGCATTCTTCATGGCATGGGCTTCGGAGATTTCTCACCGGATACATCGATCGCCACTTTAAGCGGCGGACAGAAAACACGTCTGGCGCTGGCACGGATGCTGCTTCAAGCTCCTGACCTGCTCCTGCTGGATGAGCCTACAAACCATCTCGATATTGAAACACTCACCTGGCTTGAGGACTACCTGCGCGGCTATTCCGGAGCTCTGCTTGTTGTATCCCACGACCGTTATTTTCTCGATCGTCTTGTGACAACGATTGTTGAGATTGAGCGTCATCAGTCAAAACGTTATACCGGAAATTACAGCAAATATATTGAACTCAAAGCAGCCGAATATGAGTCTCAGCTGAAGCAATATGAGAAGCAGCAAGAAGAAATTGCACGGATGGAGACCTTTATCCAGCGCAACCTCGTACGTGCTTCCACGACAAAGCGTGCACAGAGCAGGCGCAAAGCTCTCGAACGAATGGATCGATTGGACAAGCCGATGGGCGATTTGAAAAAAGCTCATTTTTCCTTCGAGATCGAGTACATGTCCGGTAAAGAGGTCCTTCAGGTTAGAAACCTTTCCGCTGCTTTTCAGCCCGGAGAAGCGTTGTTCCGCAATGTATCCTTCGATCTGCGGAGAGGAGAAACCGTCGCCCTGATCGGGCCGAACGGAATCGGCAAGTCCACGCTCCTCAAATGCCTAATCGACAATATGAAGCCCGCTTCAGGAACCGTGCAGTGGGGAACCAAGGTCAAGATCGGTTATTACGATCAGGAGCAGTCCGAGCTCAACCCGAAAAACACCGTATTGGAAGAGCTATGGGGCACATACCCTCATATGGAGGAGGCGCGAATCCGAACCGTTCTTGGCAACTTTTTGTTCAGCGGTGAAGATGTTCTAAAGAAAATAAGCGCACTAAGCGGCGGTGAAAAAGCACGCGTAGCTCTTGCCAAGCTAATGCTGCTCGAAGCCAACATGCTCATTCTGGACGAGCCGACCAACCACCTGGATTTGTTTAGCAAGGAAGTGCTGGAGTCTGCATTGTTGGATTACGAAGGAACGCTATTCTTCATTTCTCACGACCGTTACTTTCTGAACAAAATGGCTGAACGTATCATCGAGCTGCATCCAGACGGCATTCAACATTTCCTGGGTAATTATGATGACTACACAGATAAAAAGCAGGAGCTCGAAGAAATGAACCAAGAGCCATCCGATCCATTTAACCGTACAGCAGCCAGACAGGAGAGCACTGCAGAAGTTTCAACTGAAAAATCAGGGGCCGCTTCCTTCGAAGCTGATAAACAGGCAAAGCGTGAAGAAAGAAACCGGCAGCGTAAGCTGGCCAGCCTGGAAGAGCAAATTCATGCACTGGAGACCGAAATTGCTGAACTGGAGGAAGAGATGACGCTTCCCGAAATATATCAAGACTACATTGCTCTGCAAGAACGCCAACAAGCTGTTGATACTAAAAAGACTTTGCTGGAAGAAGTTTTCACAGAGTGGGAAGCTTTGCTGGAACATTAGTCTCATTTCATTTATAAAAATCGGAGAAAAAACTTTGCCGTCCTTGATAAAGGACGGCGTTTTATTATATTTCAAAAAAATTCATAGATATGTTTGAAAATCTCCTTATTTTTCTTATCCACAAGCTTATCCCCAGTTTCCGTGCATAAGTCAGGCTTGAAAATGACCTCTTCAATGCCTTTTTTACTTTTAAACTAGCTTTTCACGCGAGACCCCCAGGTTTATCCACTAACTTATCCACATTATCCACAACTTCAACGACTCGTCTCTGAAAATGTTGCCCCCTTTTTTCAGCTTTGAAAAATCGTTATTATATCAACGTTTTTTCGCATTTTACACATTTTTAAAGGGATATGTGGATAACATTGTCCACAACTTGACAGATTAATCGATTCGTTATATATAGGTTCCTTTTATATAGACAAATGTTAGTTAAACCGACAAGAGGGCCGAGTTGCATGCAGCTACATATGCGAGCCCCGCCGCCATCACAATATCTTGATGAACCGCTGTACCGCGGAACACTTTCCCGTCTCTTTCTACGGTAACAGCCGCTTCTGCATGCGCATCTTCTCCGCTGCTCAGTGAATGAAGTTCGAGGTCGACAAAGGAAATACTGCTGTTTATCCCTTGACTGATCGCAGATATAACAGCTTGAACCGGACCGTCTGCTACGCTCGAATGAGTCGTCTCCTGATTCTCATGCAGGTGACGCAGGCTGACTGCGGCGACACGGCTCGCACCGCTACCGGATACGACCTGCACCTCACCCAGCTCATACACCTGGGCTGGCTTTCCTAGCGTGCTGCTCACCATCTGCAGCAGCTGATCGTCACTCACTACCTTTTGCCGGTCCGCCGTCTCCTTAAACGTATGGTAAAGCTGCTCCATCTCTTGCTCTTGAACGGATACACCATACCGGGTGAGCCTGTCTTTCAGCGCATGGCGGCCGGAATGCTTGCCGAGTATAATCATGCTGCGTGGAATGCCGAGAGCCTCTGGATTCATAATCTCATAGGTGCTTCGTTCTTTCAGAAGTCCATCCTGATGTATACCCGATTCATGCTGAAACGCATTTCGGCCAACTACCGGCTTATTGAAGGCGATCGGAAAATGCATCGCGCTGCTGACCAAACGGGACGTTTCATACAGCTTTTCAGGCGATATCCCCGTCTCGGCTCCAAGTACGTCCCCTCTGGTTGCCAGAGCCATCACAAGCTCCTCCAGGGCACAGTTCCCTGTACGCTCACCTACACCATTCACCGTCACCTCAATTTGACTGGCTCCGTTTCGGATCGCTTCCAAACTATTCGCGACAGCCAAACCCAGATCATTATGACAGTGAGCACTGTACTCCACAGTACTGCCACCCCGTGCCCCTTCTCGCACTCGCCGGAACATGTCCCCATATTCCAAAGGCAGCGCGTATCCAACGGTATCCGGCAAGTTGATTATACTTGCCCCCTCCTCGATTACAGCCTCCACCATCTCAATCAGATCATCTATATTCGTGCGTGATGCATCCATCGCAGTAAACTCTATCCGATCGCAGAACTGCTTCGCATAGGCGGTCATTTCCCGGGCAGCTGCAACAACCTCTTTGCGTGTTTTACGAAGCTGATGTTTGATATGGATGTCAGACGAGGAAATAAACAAGTGAATACGCCGATTGGCAGCATCTTCAGTCGCCCGGACAGCGGCGTCAATATCACCTTTCACCGCTCTTGCAAAGCCGCATATTTCAACATTTTGAAGATTGCGAGATATACTTTGGACAGCGGCGAACTCGCCTGGACTGGACACGGGAAAGCCCGGCTCCAGCACATCGACACCCAGCTCTGCCAGCTTGGCGGCCAGCATAATCTTCTGCTCAGGCTGCAAACTTGCTCCAGGAGCCTGTTCTCCATCACGAAGTGTTGTATCCATCAACCGAATTGTTCGAACTTCTTGTACCATCCTGGGTTCCTCCCTTATTTTTCATATGCCATATCGAACTTCCCTTTGCCTGCTTTCTCACCTGAATATATGCGTCCGTACGTCGACTTACGTCCGCCAACCCCACCCTAACTGCTGCCGGCAGCAAAAAAAGCCCGCCATCTCTATGAATTAGAGACGACGGGCTTGCAACCCTCCGCGGTACCACTCTACTTGATGCATGGATCTCTGGCATAATGCCTGCCGATCACAATACATCCGCTTTACGCTCCATAAACAACGCCGGCCGGGTCATTGCTTATGGAACTTCCTGTTCACGAAAGGAACCCGTAAGAGAGTACTGTTCGGGACGTTAGAACGGGATGCTCGCCCCATTCCAAGCTCATCAGAACAACGATAAGCTATGTCCTTTCATTTCCCCTCTTCCGCTCCCGGGCGAGATTCAAAGGTTCCTTGCCGCTGCATCGCACCAAATTCGCAGCTCTCTGTCGGGCAGTCCCCTTCTACTTGCTCCCGTTCATTGCGTTTGTTATATACATTTCCTTATATAAAAAAAGCCCGTCATCTCTTTATTCAAGAGACGACAGGCTTTGCTATCGCGGTACCACTCTTGTTGACTTGCAGGATGTCCCGAGCACAAGATAATGCCGGTCCTTCAAGTCCCCTCATCGTCATACGCCACATCGAATCCTCAGCGTATGCTCAAGCCTTCTGACGGCGGCCAGCCGTAACGAAGTAATGCCGAACCATATCCGGCCAGCGATCCTGCGCTGTGTTCCTTCGTTCCGCTCCCAGGCGAGCTTCAGGTCTCTTGCCACTGCGTCGCACCGTCCCGCAGCTCTCTTCTAAGTCCAAAAGATCCCTACTATTCCTGTTCTTCGCGTTTCAACAATCTGGAATTTGAGGTTGATTATACGTCCTTTAATAACAGCTGTCAAGGACGATTTTCTTTGTTTACTCTGCCCATTTTTCTAAAGACAGCTGAGGATCAGCCTTCATATCCAAAGGCGTCAGGTCCCCCTTCTTCCATTTCAGATGAGCGGCAGCTGCAATCATCGCCGCATTGTCCGTACAGTATTCATGCGGCGGTATCGTCAAAGGAATCCCTTCAGCATCACATCGTTCTGAGAGCAACCGACGCAAGCTGCGGTTCGCAGCAACCCCTCCGCAAAGCAGAAGCTGCTTGGCATCATACGCCTTCACAGCGCGAACCGCCTTTTCGACAAGTACCTCGGTAACCGACTCCTGAAATCCACGGGCAATTGCCCCGGTTCTGACCTCTTCTCCGCGCATTTTGCTCTGATTGACCACATTCAATACAGCTGATTTCAAGCCGCTAAAGCTGAAGTCATAGGAATCCGGCTCCAGCCAGACACGAGGCAGTTCTACTGCATCATCCGCCTCCAGAGCCAGCCGATCCACATGAGGTCCGCCCGGATAAGGAAAACCGAGCGCACGCGCCACTTTATCATAAGCCTCGCCGACAGCATCATCACGCGTGCGGCCGATAAGCTCAAAACTGCCCTCGGACTTCATATATACAAGCTCGGTATGTCCTCCCGAAACAACCAAGGACATGGACGGATATTCAATCGGCCCAACGATGCGGTTCGCGTATATATGACCTGCAATATGATGTGTTCCGATCAGCGGTTTTCCGAGCGCATATGCAAGGCTTTTGGCTGCAACGACACCGACGAGAAGCGCCCCCACAAGACCGGGTCCCTGGGTAACAGCAATTGCCGACAAATCCCGCAGCTCGATTCCTGCCTCTTCGACAGCTTCCTCCAAAATCATTGTAATACTTTCCACATGTTTGCGTGACGCCACTTCGGGCACAACGCCACCGAATGCTTTGTGGGTTTCAATCTGACTTGCAATCACACTTGACAACACTTCATGTCCGTCTTTAACAACTGCCACTGATGTTTCATCACAGCTTGTCTCAATCGCCAGAATCAAGCTGTGCTGTTCTGTCTTCTGTACATTCATACCCAACCTTCGCTTCCTTCCTCGCTTTCGTACTCACGGTACGGAGGCAAATCGGCCCACATGATCAGCGCATCCTCTCCGTTGTCTGAATAATAGCCTTTTCGGATGCCTGCAGGCTGAAATCCTTTTTTTAAATATAAACACTTGGCCACTTCATTGCTGACCCTGACCTCAAGCGTAATTCGTTCCATTCCCAAAAACGAAGCCGTCTTCATCAACTCGTTCAGCAGCCGTTCCCCCCATTTGCGCCCACGGTATGCTCCGAGCAGTGCAATGTTGGTAATATGGGCCTCATCGACAATCGTCCACATCCCCGCATAACCGATCGTACGGCCTTCATACTCCATGACCATATAACGTGCAAAATGATTCAGCTTAAGCTCGTTCTGAAAAGCTTCTTCCGTCCATGGAAGTGTAAATGCATCACGTTCTACAACCATAACATCCGGTATGTCCTTAAGTGTCATCAACCGAAAGGACAAGCCTTCATCATGAATCTGTGTCTGATGTTTCTGTTCCATGATTGTGCACTCCCTTCACCGCTTGCGCTGCAGGTTGGCTTCCGCTTCTGAAAGCTGCGTATAGTTGGGTACCAATGCATGCCGTTCATCCGACTCTCCCTGAAGCAGCCGCATCGCTCCCAATCGGCCGACCCATCGGCCTTCCAGTTCATACGGAACCATGTTCAGCACTCCGCCGTATACGTCACCAAGACGTTCAGCCGCTTCCTTATGAATGGCAACATCACCGATAAACGAGATCGATGCAGGCCGCTCTTCTTCCTTAAGAGCATCCAAACGAGCGGCAACAATGTCGATCCATGCTGCCATTAGCCGAATCGCATCCGGTTCCAGCCGCTGCGGTGCGTCATCCACTCCGCTGGTAAACAGTGCCGTATACACCTGTCCGCGTCTGGCATCGAGCAGCGGGATCACCCAATGCTGTTCATTGTCCGCAGGGGCAGAGTAATCTCTCATAGCAAATGAAAGTCCTCCCCACGCGATCGCATTCAGGCTGGATACACCAACAACCGGAATGCCTTTTGCCCAGGAAAGCGTCTTGGCTGCCGTGACAGCCATGCGAACGCCCGTATATGATCCCGGACCCATCCCAACGGCAATCCCATCAATCTCATCTATGGTCAAGCCTGCTTCCTCTACGATCTGTGCTAGAACTGGATGCATATGCACGGAATGATTGCGCTCCCCACTTACGTTCATTTCTTTAAGCAGTTCATCATTGTCCATTACGGCTACTGCCAGCTGAGCCGTGGACGAATCCAGCGCCAAAAACCGCTGGCGCGGCTTCATGCTATGATTATTCATCGATGTTTACCCCATTTTCATTTAATTCCCGGCACCACTGACCGTATGGCTCACCCAAGCCGCTAACCGTAATGGTTCGCTCCGATAAATCTTCCGTCTCAATCGATATATGAAGGTAACCTTCCGGAAGGAGCTCGGTTATAAGACTGCTCCATTCCACAAGACAAACACCTTCTCCAAAAAAATACTCGTCCAGTCCAAGCTCGTCCGCTTCATCGAGAGATAAACGATAGACGTCCATATGATAAAGAGGCAGACGCCCCTCATATTCTTTAATAATGGTAAAAGTGGGGCTGTTCACGACATCACTGACACCCAGATGCTTCGCGAAGGCTTGAGAAAACGCCGTCTTCCCCGCTCCCAAATCCCCATCAAGACCGATGACTGTTCCCGGTATGGATCGCCGGGCCAGCCAGGCGGCTAGCTGCTCCGTATGAGCCAGACTTTTGGAAATGTAACGGAACTGCTCTTCATTACCGCTTCCTACCACTGATATACCCACCTTTTTATGACATAACTGCTGTATGACTTAAACTTGCCCTTAATTATATCGGTCTCCACAGTATGCCGCAAGGGAGTCTGACAAGCGATAAAAAAACACCATTCTCCGGTGAAAGTCGGTTAAGCCGGCAATCACTCGGGAAATGGTGTCTCATGCTGCGGAGCTGTCACAGAATCAAACGGTGATTACGGACAGCAAAAAATTTTCTACTCGCCTTCTTCCAAACGTTCAACGTTTACCGTCACGGTATCGGTCGGCCGAGAGCCAACTTGAACCGTCGCCATGCCGTTAGCCTTATCAATCTCCTCAATCCAAACCGGCTTTCCTTCCAGATTTACCTTAAACGTATCTTCGGATTTAAAAATACGCCATGCGCGATCCAGATCCATCCGTTATTCTCCCTTCTTTTTTTCCATATTTCCCGGTGCTTCATCCACCGTCTTCATCGTATCCGTTGTTGTATGGCCGATCAGACCGTTATCCCGGGTTACGTTGCCGCCACCCAGTCCCTCATTTACCATTCGGTCAATGTCAAGCATCGTGGACTCGCGTATGATCTCACTTTCAGTTGAGGTTACGTTCTCCCAATCCACTTGTTCACCATTCACTGATTCGGCTGAATAATCTGTCTGCGCTTCTTTGTCGGCCTTCTGCTCCAAGCTCATTCCTGCACCTCCTTGCACAAGGTAGAGCTCCCCCTATATCCAACGTCAATATGCCTCAAAGCTTAAAAATTTATACAGATAGAAAGAAAAATGGAGGAGTAAATAGTAGTAGGTTTATTATATAGAAGCTTTTTTTGGGGCAAGCTAAAAGTGGGGTTCTACTAAAAAAAGCATAGGGAGGAATGATACATGCATACCGTCTGGAAAGGTGCCATCAGCTTCGGGCTTGTTCATGTTCCAGTCAAAATGTTCTCGGCCACCGAGGACAAGGATATATCCATGAGATATATCCATAAAGAATGCGGAAGTCCGCTCTCTTATGTTCGTAAATGCCCGGTTTGTGAGGAAGAGGTCGGATGGGACGAGATTAGCAAAGGATATGAATATGAAAAAGGGAAATTTGTTCTTTTCGAAAAAGAAGAGCTTGATCAGCTGTCGGGACAAAACAGTAAAAATATTACCATTCTCGATTTTGTAGATTTAACAGAAATTGATCCGATCTATTTTCAAAAAACCTATTACCTGTCTCCCGATCAAGCTGGAGCCAATGCGTACCGTCTGCTGCTCGAAGCGATGAGACAATCTGGAAAAATCGGCATAGCCAAAATTGCGATCCGTTCCAAAAGCAGTATGGCTGCAATCCGAGTTATCGATGAATGTCTGGCGATTGAGACTATTTTTTATCCCGATGAGATCCGCCCGATCTCTCAGGTCCCAAATTTGCCGGAAAACGCAGATGTAAATGAAAAAGAACTCTCGATGGCACGCATGCTCATTGAACAGCTCTCCTCCCCTTTTGATCCGGAAAAATATACAGATGATTACCGCGAGCGTCTACTCGATATGATCTCAAGCAAAGTCGCAGGTGAAGAAGTGAAGATCGCCCCTGCCCGTCAAGAAACAAATGTCGTCGATCTGATGGCCGCCCTTCAGGCAAGCATTGAAGCGGTTAAAGCGCCGGTTGCCACCGATCCGGGAACGACACCGAAACCGCGGAAAACGACCCGCAAGACCGCTGCCAAGAAAACAGCAGCCAAAGCGAGCGGTGAAGGGCCTGACCACGAAGGACCCAAACCGAAACGCCGCACTACGAAATCCAAGAAAACCGAAACAGGTTCATAATCATGAACAGCTTAAAAGACTATCTTCCTAAAGAACCTATGGCTCCCATTACGTCAGAAACCATCCCAACAGGAAACGAGTGGGGGTATCAGTTAAAATGGGACGGCGTGCGTATCCTGTCACTTCTGGATCAAGGCGAGGTTTCGCTCTTCTCTCGCAAGCTTCTGAACAAGACAGCACTATACCCGGAAATCGTCTCTTCCCTGTCTACATTTAAACACCAACGCCTGCTGCTGGACGGCGAGATCGTATATTTTCATCCAGAGCTAGGCCGTCCATTGTTTCACAAAGTTTTGCAGCGGGAGCGCTCTCGAACTATTAGCACACAAGCTCCCCAGTTTACGTATGTACTGTTTGATATACTTTTGGACGGTGACCGGGACCTGAAATCATGGCCTTACATTGAGCGACATCATCATCTGCAGCAGATGATCAAAAATACGCCAGGCTTGCTGATCGCCGACCTGTTCAATGACGGGGAGAACCTATGGAAGTGGGCTGAAGATCATAGCTGGGAAGGTATTGTCATCAAACGTCTATCTTCCCCCTATCGAGAAGGAAAGAAGCATCGGGACTGGTATAAGAAAAAAATATCCATACGGTTGAAAACAGAGGCTGTAGCGCTAATTATGCGGGAGGGACGTGTTGCCAGTCTCGTCCTTACGGGGAAGGACGGCTCTTATATTGGCAGGGCCTCGCTCGGATTAAACGAACGCAGCAAGCGGCAGCTGTTGGACTACGCCGGGCTACATCCGGGAAGCGCGCGGTGGAAGGAACTGCATACTGATTTAAAAAAAGAACAGCTCGTTTGGTTAAGTACGCCATTAACGGTTGAGGTGACGTTCCTGGAGTGGAGTCAGGACGGAATGATGCGCCATCCAAAGCTGCTTCAAATTCAAGGACTGGATCGCTTATGAAAAAACAGGTCAAAGGCACATTAACGATCGAAGGCCAGAAAATTCCTATTACCAATCCCGATAAACCGCTGTGGCCCGAGGTTGGAATAACGAAGGCGATGTATTTGCAGAAACTTGCCGCCCTCTCTCCGTATCTGCTCCGTTATTGCCGCGAAAGACTGCTCACAACGATCCGTTACCCGCACGGTGTATCCGGTGAGTTCTTCTATCAAAAAAATGCACCGGAGCCTATACCTTCCTTCGTCAAAACAGCCTTGCACGAAAATATCAACTATGTTGTACTGAACGGGCTGCCTGAGCTGCTGTGGCTTGGTAATCTTGCCGCGCTTGAATTTCATCCCTCTCTGCACTATGTCGGCAGCAATCTTCCATGCGAATGGATGATCGATCTCGATCCTTCCCAACCGGAAGAACCGAGAATTATGGAAGCGACATCCATTGTCGGCAATGTGCTCCGTTCACTTGGCATCTCATCGGTTCCTAAAACATCAGGGGCCACCGGGGTTCAGATCATCGTACCGATTCCGGAAAAAATTACGTTTGACGAGCTTCGGAGCATCGGTCAATTTGTCGCCCAATATGTTACCGAAAAGCACCCGAAGCTGTTCACCATTGAAAGACTGAAGAAAAACCGCGGCGACAAAATCTATTTTGATTACCTTCAGCACTACAGAGGGAGAACACTCGCAGCACCTTATACGCCGCGGGCAAGACCTTTGGCTACCGTGTCAACCCCTCTTACCTGGGAAGAGGTATCCCGAGATGTTTCACCTGTGGATTTTCATCTGCTCAATATCGTGGAGCGGCTGCAGGAGAAGGGCGACCTTCTGGCAATGCTCCCGCCTCAACCGCTGGAACCAATACTACGTCACCTATCTTCAAAACATAAATAAGTTTTCCTGTAGCCAAACAAACAGCCTGCTCTTACTCATACCTTCCTTGTTGGAGCAGGCTTTTTCTGTCTTCTTCCCCCGTCTCTGCTGTACATATTTGTCAATTCATCCCCAACCTTTATACCTACCAGGGCATCACCCAAATTCCCTATAAAGATAGGTATACGCAAGGTCCTGATCAGCCAATCTCATAACGATGTATTCAAAAACCGCGCCGGAACTAAATTGCCCCCATTTGTTAACAAGTGGATGGGGCACTTCAACTCCGGAGCGGTTTTTTTAGTGAATATCCTTCTTCTTGAATCTTCCGCCCTTTACATCATGGATATTGCCAACCGCAAGAAATGCCTGAGAGTCCCAATCTTCCACGATGGATTTCAGCTTTGCTTCCTCAAGCCGGGTAATGACGACAAAAATAACCTTCTTGCTGTCGCCCGTATAAGCCCCTTCCCCGTCCAGATAAGTTACGCCGCGTCCCAAACGCTTAGTAAGGGCATCACCAATCTCCTTATATTTCTCACTGATGATCCATACCGACTTGGACTGATCAAGACCTTCAATCGTAATATCAATGAGTTTGAAAGCCAGGTAATATGCTATAAGAGAGTACATCGCGCGATCCCATCCGAAAACAAATCCCGCACTGCCAAGTATAAAAAAGTTAATGAACATCACAATTTCACCGACAGAAAACGGCGCTTTTTTGTTAATCAAAATCGCTACGATCTCTGTACCATCAAGCGAACCACCCGACCGGATCACCAAACCAACACCGATACCGAGAATGACGCCGCCAAATACAGCAGCCAACAGCGGATCAATGGTAAGCGGGGACACCGGATGAAGAAAATACGTCCCTGCCGACATAACCAAAACGGCGAAAAGTGTAGACAATGCGAACGTTTTGCCGATTTGCTTATACCCCATAAACAAGAATGGAAGATTGAAGAGGGTAAGGAAAATACCAAGCGGTATCTGGGTGATATGTGAAACCATGATGGAGATTCCGGTAATGCCGCCGTCAATAATACGGTTCGGTACCAGAAATATTTCCAATCCAACCGCCATTAACATTGCTCCAAGCGTTAAAAAAACGATCCGACGGAAAAGCCTTGCCTGGAGCGATTTCGAAGACGGCTTTTCCGGCTGCCGCTGATCTGTCTGCAACATTCCCTGCTGTGACTGCATCTTCTGTTGCGATTGCAGCAGCTCCTTCAATTCATTTAGTTCACTGGACATAAAATTCCCCCGATCATTTTGAGAATATAGCCGAACGTATCCAATACGTTTTTATTCATATGTCTATTTTATCACAAAATAAAGGGGCGATCTCAAACTTCCGTTACAAAGCAAAATACTACCATTTCAAACTCGCCTCCACACATCTTATAACAATGGAGACAGCATCCTGCAAAAAATTTCAGCACCCTTCTGCAGCCTTCCCCGATCCTTGAATTTTCCGACATCGATCATGCGACTGTTACGAAGATCCTCTTCAAAATCAGAAACCAAGCGCTCCATCGGCTCTTTATCAAAGAGAACCGCCGTTAGCTCAAAATTGCAGAAAAAGCTCCGCATATCCATATTCGCCGTACCAACAGAACCAATCAAATCATCAACAATCAGCACCTTTGCATGAATAAACCCTTTTTGATATTCATAAAACCTTACTCCCGCCGCAAGCAGCTCCTCCACATAAGATAAGGATGCTAGCTTAACAAGTCTTGAGTCGGCCTTGTCCGGAATAATTATACGTACATCCACTCCGCTGACTGCCGCCGTCTTGATCGCTTCAAACAGTCCTTCATCCGGAATAAAATACGGTGTCGTTATCCAAATCCGCTTCCTGGCTACCGAAATGGAGCCGAAGCACATTTCCTGTATCGCATTCCAGCTCATGTCAGGTCCGCTGCTTAAAATCTGCACTTGCTCTTCACCTGTACAGTGATGCTCGGGAAACAAGCCTAGATCAACGATTTTTTCCCCAGATGCAAGCCTCCAGTCATGGAGAAAGACGTTCTGCAAAAAATAAACTGCATCCCCCTCCACTTCCAGATGAGTATCTCGCCAGTACCCCATCTTTTGGTACTTCCCCAAATAATCATCACCTACGTTGATCCCTCCCAGAAAGCCAACGGTGCCGTCAACGACAACAATCTTTCGATGGTTTCGGTAATTGATTCTTCGGTTCAGAACAGAAATCATCGCCGGGAGAAAATAATGAAATTCCACCCCCGACTCTTTAAACCGCCTTACAAATGATTTTTTCAGCTTGTAGCTGCCCAGTCCGTCACAAATAAGGCGCACTTTAACGCCTTCCTTCGCTTTACGAATCATCACATCCTGAAACTTCGTTCCGATCGTATCATGACGAAAAATATAAAATTCAACGTGGATATGATCCTTCGCCTTTTCCATCGCATCCAGCATAGCCGCATAAGTTTGCTCCCCATCCGTCAGCACTTTGGTGCTGTTACATCCCGTAATCGGACTTTCCGAAAGATGACTCAGCAAATTAAACAGACGCAAATGATGATGAAATTCAGGGTTATGCATTTCGGATGCACGCCGCACAACAGCTGCTTTTTCCCATAAATGCCCCCGGATTTCCTGGAACAGCCGTGTTCCACGATTCCGAACCATCAGCCGATGCTGATAGTCTCGAGCCATGAAAAAATAGAGCACAAAGCCGACAAGCGGTAAACAAAACAAAATAAACAGCCATGCTACGGTTTTGGACGGATTTCTGAATTCGAGCAACAGCACCGCTAGCATCTGACATATAAATGCGATAAGTGCAAGCAGAAGCCACAGCATACCGGCAGCCCCCTAACTTGAAATAAGTATGATAACTACATCATTGACCATTCAACTATGTATTAATCAGTACATACCCAATCCGCAATATGAATGACACTATCTTTCGTCTTCCAAAATTTTTGACATGTTTCTCGCAGAAATAGAATACATAGAGGATAAGGAGAAGTCCAAGTTTTTATCTATATCTAATACTCACAAAAAGAATGAAAGGGGATGCCATGAAGAACAAGCGCCGGAAACAACGCATGACACTGCTGGTGCTCCGTGATGCCCAGCACTCGGTAAAGCAGGTTCACTTGTCAAAACCCTTAATGATCGCCGTTCCTGTCGCTGCAATCCTTTCGATATCCGGTCTGATTGTTTCCATGCAGATCAACAACGCTCGCACGATTTCAGAGCTGGAACAACAGTTGACACTTAAAACCTTGGAATCACTCAGAATGGAGGTTACCGTTACCAATAAAGAGGAAGCGATTGAACGGCTGAACAAAGCGATCATCCAGCTATCAGACGAAGCGGAACAAACGAAAACACAGATGAAGCGTGTAAAGGAGCTGGAACATGAACTGGAACAGTTTATTCAGAAACATGGATCGGCCAGCAGCAAAAATACCTCTTCCCTTTCCCAGAACAAAGACAGCAGTGTCGGTGGAGAGTATATTGCCGTTCATGAGAACAAAATGCTGAATTTGGCCAAGGAAACGAAAGATGATTTTGAAGAGATTCAAAACCTGATCAAGACGATGGAAAGCCATATTCCCCAAACGCTAAATCAAGCGGAAGAAACTCAAAATATACGCGAGGGAAATCCAACGCAATGGCCTACGATCTCCAAACGTCTTACCTCCAATTTCGGCTATCGATACGACCCGTTTAACGGCCGCTCTGCCTATCATGCTGGAATCGATATTGCTGGAGAGCGAGGCGATCCCGTCTTTGCTGCAGGTTCAGGGACAGTAACTACCGCAGAGCAAAGCGGAGCGCGTGGGCTTTACATCGTGGTAAGTCATCCGAACGGGCTCGAAACCTGGTACTTGCATCTTGACAGTCTGGCTGTACAAGTTGGAGATCATGTGGAACAAGGCGAGCAGATCGGCAGTCTTGGAAGCACCGGACGCAGCACCGGTCCACATCTTCATTTTCAGGTCGTTAAAAACGATCAAACCGTTAACCCGTTGCCATACATTCAATAACAGAAACAAGGAGGTTTTCGTGTGGGAAAATCCAAAAGAAAAAAATCTGCGGGTACAAGCACGCTCATCGGACAGGGAAGCCATATGGAGGGCGCTCTGAACTGCGATGCGGACTTAAGGATCGAAGGGAAATTTGACGGCACCATTGAAAGCCGGGGAAATGTAACGATCGGTGAAAGCGCAGTTGCACGCTCCAACATTTCAGCGAAAGAAGTCATTATTGCGGGGAAGGTATACGGCGATATTGCAGCCGATGGCAAGCTGACCATCACCCCGACCGGGCAAATGCACGGGGATGTCATCGCTACATCGCTTATTATTATGGAAGGCGGCGTTCTAAATGGAGCAAGTCATATGGAAAGCCCGATTGCCGATGTGGAATCCAGCGACTCTACCTTAGAGGCAGTGCCCCTGCAAAGACCTGAAGCAGGATAATGGCATACCTGCTGATTTTGCCGGGAATCAAAACCGGACTCTATCAAATCATACGAAGTGCCATGCCAATCCAAGCCAAAGAGCTCCTGCGAGCAGTACATCTGCCGAAGGAGCTCTTTGATCTTGCAACCGCTAGTGCCGCTTTATGCCGCAATGTCCCTCTTGGAGAAAACCCACCAGGATACAAAGGCAAATACGAAACAATATCCAATCAACACAGCGATCGAGAACCCGATCCCAACGCCGCCCGGACCAACGGATGAGTGAATATAATCACTGAGGTCCAGATGAAGAAACAGAATGTATTTTTGCCATTCATGTTTTTCCGGGTTAAACAGCAAGGTAAAAATATCCTTCGTAACCAACAAAATCATCGATAAACTTATAGCGAGATTACTGGAACGAAAAACGGTCGATATCATGAAAGCGATAAGCGCGATAACAAACAGCTCAACATAATCCGTTAGCAAAAGAAGCATCGAAGACCTCGCACCGCCCGAACCACTTATGAACGCAGACGGTTCAGAAAACAGAAGCGCTGATGACAGTATGCCGATACTAGCCACGATGATCGTGCCAAACAGAGAAAACAGGAGCATAGCCACAAATTTGGACAGCAGTATTTTCCCCCGACCCCAAGGACGGATCATCAGCAGTTTGATCGTTCCCCATGTAAATTCCCCAGCTACGATGTCCGCAGCGATCACTACCGTAAATAAAACATTCAACATGAAAGTGATGCTCTCAGTCCACGAAAAGGCCGTCCATACGTCGATTTGCGCGCCGGTCAAGTTCAACAGTACGGGCATAAGCACGTTAAAAGCCGCCAATATCCCAAGCATCACCCAGGTTCGCACACGGCCGTATATTTTCATATTTTCATTGGCGATCAGTTTAAAAAAATCAGTCATGGCTTTCACTTCCCGTCATTTCCAAAAATTGATCCTCAAGCGATGTCGTGACCGGCTGGATGCCATAAACCTGAACACCGCCGCGTACAAAATCGGCATTGATTTTGGCAATCGTATCGCGGTCTCCACGAATAATGATCCGGTTCCCATGTACTCTGTGCTGAAAAGCTTCTAACAGCTGTACCGCACTCTGAACATCATTCACCTCAAAGGCTGTTTCTTCAAATGACCGTTCCCCTTCCGAGGTTCGCAGCTGCCGGATATCGATCAGCCTGCCGTTTTGGATGACGCCAACCGTGTCACACATCAGCTCCATTTCGGACAACAAGTGACTGGAAACGAACACCGTTGTTCCCTCTTCACGACTTAACTTGCGCAAATAGTCGCGAAGCTCCCGTATGCCCTGCGGATCAAGGCCGTTCGTCGGCTCATCCAGAATGAGAAGCTTCGGTCGATGCAGCAATGCTTGCGCCACGCCTAATCTTTGCCGCATCCCGAGCGAGTATGTTTGCACTTTGTCGTGAATCCGGTCCTCAAGCCCGACCAGCTTCACCACCTCATAAATACGATCTTCTGAAATGCCCGGCATCATCCGTGCGTAATGCACCAAATTTTTAAAGCCGGTCAAAAACTTATACATTTCCGGATTTTCTACAATCGCGCCGATTTGAGAAGAGGCCTTTTCATAATCATCACGGATGCTGTGTCCTCCGATCAGAATATCCCCTTTCGTAATCGACATCAATCCGACCATCATCCGGATCGTTGTTGTTTTCCCCGCACCATTAGGGCCCAGAAAGCCAAATACCTGTCCCGCGGGAATGTCCAGAGTCAAATCCTGAACCAATGTTTTAGAGGAGATTTTTTTCGTAACCCCCATCAGCCTTACAAGCGGTTCCTGCATATGTGAATTACTCCTTTACAACCTGTCATACCCATACACCTTAGCAAATATATATAAGCCTATTTATAGTAACACACTTTCCTTCCTGAGTGTTTCCATTAGCGAAGACTGAAGCGGAGGAATTTTTGAGCAATCCTGACAGATTCCCATCGGAATATCATTTTTAAAAAAGCCGGTTCGAAACAGACTGCCCCCTTCCCCATGAGACACAACTCGACAACAACGGACACAGTACATTCTCAATTCATTCATGCCTATCAACATCCTCTCTCAGAGGGATATGTAAAACGATACACTTTGTATCTTATAAATGGAATGTATATAATCTCACAAGTTTTGTCAACTACATCATGAACCTATAAGAGAACTTATGATCCGTCGGGGAGAAAACGAGGGGAATATGAAAGATGTGGTGAATGTAACGAGTTAAGCGAGAATCTTCCTAAACGATCGGAGAGGGGCAGCTTTCAGAATAATGTTCTTTTGAATTGTTCTTGACAGGCTCATGCACAAAGATAATTTTTCCACAATTTCCGCTTTGCATCAGCTCAAACGCTTCCTTATAACGATCCAGCGTAAATGTGTGTGTAATCAGTGAATCCAGCTGAAGTGTGCCGCGTGCAAGCAGCCCTTTCATTTGATACCATGTGTCATACATACGGCGACCTGTAATGCCTTCCACCCGAATCCCTTTAAATATGATCTGTCCCATATCCAGCGCCACTTTTTCAGTAGGGATACCGAGAAGCGAAATACGTGCTGCCTTTGCAGCTGCCTGGAATCCTTCCTGTATTGCACCCGGATTTCCCGTCATTTCCAGAACGATTTCGGCCCCCTCCCCCTTCGTATGCTCATAAATTGCTGTTGACAACTTCTCTGAAGCACTGTTGATAACAATATCGGCCCCCATTTTATGAGCCATACCCAGCCGATAGGAATTGATATCAGCTGCTATCACTTTACCAGCGCCGCATGCTTTGGCAACGGCAATCGACATCAGCCCAATCAGACCGGAGCCTATAACGACAACCGATTTTCCTACAATATCACCAGCCAGTACCGTTTGCACGGCGTTGCCAAGAGGGTCCTGCAGGCAAGCAATTTCAAAAGGCATGTCCGGCTCATTATGAATCACATTGCTTGCTTTGACGACAGCATAGGTTGCAAAACATCCCGGAACCGTAATCCCGAAACTTCGCGTGTTTAAACAAACGTGGGCATGACCTGTACGGCAATGTTTGCAGTAACCGCATACGATGTGGCCTTCTGCCGAAATATGATCACCGATGTTCACATTGGTCACATGAGCTCCAATGTCTTCTACTATGCCGGCAAATTCATGTCCGAACACATTCGGCGTCACGACCGTTTGCGCTGCCCATGCATCCCAATTGTATATATGTACATCCGTGCCACAAATAGAGCTTGCCTTGATGCGAACCAGTACCTCATCATCATGAATGACAGGTACTGGCAGCTCTTTAAGAACGGCTCCGGGCTCGCGTTTTTCTTTGACCAATCCAAGCATTGTTTTTTCCAAGAGAGTATCCCACCTTTTTATATAACTCATCAGATTCGAAAAAAAACGCTTCTACATCCTCACAAAGGATGAAAAGCGTTTCTTACAAAAATATCGATAATCTTAAGGCCTGACTCGTACAATAGCTCCTGTATAATCTCTCCAGCTCAAGCCGTCGTAATAAACTGGTTTTTTCAATATCGTATCGTAGTAGGTGTCTCCTTCCTCAGGTGTTTTCGATACCCCGGCACTTTGTTTTAAATTCATAAATTTATCCTTCATGACCACTTCGGAATATTTCCTGTTGGAGTTCTTGGGGTTCCCTCTGTAAAACAACTTTCCGGTTCTTGCCTGATAGTGAAAGTATCCGGGGGTCACATCTGCTGCCGGATATCCTGAAGTGCTTGTTTCATCAATAACGATCGGGGCAATCATCGTTTTAACGTACCCTTTGTAATAAAGGGCATTTTTAACATGGTTATACCAGATGGACCCGGAATCGATCCCCGACATATTGCCGTTGTTAATATCCCCCGGCAGCTGCGACATACGAAGCATAGGAATCCGTTCACCTATTTGGCTGCCCGTCCAGGTCTGGTCTGCTTCAAGATGATCATCGATCAACAAATTGCCGGGATTCACATTGCCTCGAATCAAGTGACGGCCTTGAACGACAGAGATCGCCTTCACCGGATACCTTCTTCCCTGCTTCGTATCCCAAATGAAATTCCCCTGAACGACGCTGTATAATGATCCAAACAAATTAATGCCTACATTCTGGTCATGATTTACAGCTGGATTCAGATCGAGGTTGTTCCAGTTCCTGATTTTGTTGTTCGTAATGATGATATTCGTAGAATAAGGCTCCGGATATTGTGTTCCGTGCGCAGTAGCGATTCCTGAATTCGGCACATCGTCAATGGAATTGCCATTCACAATAATATCTTTAGAAGCAAAGATGTTAATCGCGCCAAAACTATATTCCTTCATATCTGGTGCGCTTACGTTGTTCGACTCCACAATGCATTGTCTGACTCCCCACAGCTCGATCCCGTCATACCGATTATTGACCGTAATATTATTGGAAATGGTTATATCATACGTTTCATACTGATTGGAGGAAAAAGCGGTGATTCCCTCTTGACCATTGCCAATCACGACGTTGCCAAAAGCAATATGATTATAGTTTTTCCGTTCATCCGGATTGTTGATGCCGATATTGGTATCGAACAAAATGCCTTGACCGCCTACATTTTCCACATGGTTGTACATAACCTGGCAATATTTCGAGGATGAAACGTTAATTCCGATATTCAGGTTCGGTCCCACGTTGTTGAACAACGTTTGATTTTTGATTCGATTTCCCCGAACGAGTATCGAGGCGCTTTTATTAATATAAATGATCCGCTCTGTTGTGTTTTTCGTATTTTCAATTCGATTGTTAATAAAGCTTCCGTCTGATGACTCATAAACATACCATGTTCCGGAGTTTCCGGTCACCTTAATATCCCGAATCTCAAAATCAGAGCTGCTCATAATATTAAAGTTAAAAGCTCCTTCTAAATCTTCTATTGCAAAATTGGTAATCCCCATCGCATTCATTGTGAAATCCTGACTTCCTGAAGAAGACTTTAACACCGCTCCCTTCTTTCCGGTCAGCTTCACATGGGATCGTAAATCCAAACGACTGATGTTGTACGTTCCTGCAGGAAAAATAACGGTGCCTCCTAGGGCGCCGGCCGCGTTCACAGCCGCTTGGACCGCCCAGGTATCATCGTGAATCCCGTCTGCAATCGCTCCAAACCATTGTGGAATAAATTCTTGCTCTTGAAGATTGCCTGAAACTACACCTTCACCTGTGAAAATCTCTGAAAATCCTGCTTCGATTCTTCCATGAATCATAAGTGTTCGGTCTTTGGGCACACTAAATTTAGCACCCTGCATAAAATGAAGTGTAATATTCGCATCAATCGTGGTGTTCTGATTTATGACATAGGTTCCTTTTTGGAGTACAAGCACTCCGCCACCGTTCATTCGCAGCTTTGATAATGATTCGGCAAGAGAAGTTGTATCCGCAGCCAATAACCAGGGTACATCTAATTTCTCTGTACCGACCGAATGATCAGCTAGCTTGGAGCTTGTAACTGCGCCGTCTACTATATTTTCGGTAACAACAGAATTGGGCGGCAATGGGCTGTTATTTGCAGATGGTCCAATCGATGAGATCATCACACTGGCAGGAAGCACCGTCTTAAGTGCCTTTTTATAACGACTTTTCTTGTTTGCCATACAATAACAACCTCCCTCGCTCCTAAAAAGTCGTATTTACGATAATATAGTATTCGAGCACAATGACATTGGATATGGTCATTTCGATTCCTGAAGCATATTTATAATATATTCTGAAAAAAAATAGGCCGTCACGTATACAGACTTAAATATAAGTCGAGTGATTAGCTTCTTGGACAAGCTTCAACAAATAAGCCGCATATGCCGTCTTGCCCAAATGCTCAGCCAAAACAAGCAGCTCCTCCCCCGATATATATCCCATGAAGTAGGCGATCTCTTCGATACATGCAACCTTCAGGTTTTGCCGTTTCTCAATCGTTTCGATAAATTGTGACGCTTCCAATAAAGATTCATGGGTACCCGAATCAAACCAGGAATAACCCCGGCCCAAAATCTGAACGTTAAGCAGCCCGTTCGCCAAATACGCCTTATTGACGTCCGTGATTTCAAGCTCGCCCCGGGCTGAAGGCGAAATCTGCTTGGCAATATCCACGACATGGTTATCGTAGAAATAAAGCCCGGTCACGGCATAATTTGATTTGGGAAACTTCGGTTTTTCTTCAATCGAGATCACTTCAGAGTCATGATTAAATTCAACGACACCAAAATGCTCCGGATTTTGAACATGATACCCGAATATCGTCGCTCCCCGTTCCCGCTTCGCCGCCGATTGCAGCAGTTCTGTCAGACCATGTCCGTAAAAAAGATTATCCCCCAGAATAAGCGCCACATGATCCTGTCCAATAAAGCGCTCCGCAATAATAAATGCCTGTGCCAGTCCGTCTGGCGACGGCTGAACAGCATAAGATATTTGAATGCCCAGCTGCTCTCCTGTCCCCAGAAGCTCGTAAAAACGAGGGCTGTCATGGGGCGTTGAAATGATCAGAATGTCCCGGATTCCCGCCAGCATCAAAACGGATAGAGGATAGTAAATCATCGGCTTATCGTAAATGGGCAGCAGCTGTTTAGAGACGGTTTTCGTTAACGGGTAAAGCCTTGTTCCGTTGCCACCTGCTAATATAATCCCTTTCATGGACGAGCTCCTTTCCAGTGAATAAACGTTCATACTCTCCCACGATTTTCTCCCATGCGTACTCCTTCATGATGCGAGCTTTCGCTCGGCGTCCAAGCTCATCGATCTGATCGCTGCTGAAACGATCCGCCTCACGAATGAATCGGGCCAATGAGCCAGGCTCTGCTGTGAAATAAAGAGCGCTGTCAGCACCGACCTCCCGGTTGAAAACAACATCATACAAAAGATTCAGCTTGGTCGATGCCAGCGACTCCAATAGCGATGGATTCGTGCCCCCCACTTCATGACCATGACAGTAACCATATGCCTGTTCGCGAATTTTTTTTAAGAGAGGCTGGTCGTACACCGTTCCGACGAACTTGATCCGTTGATCCTCATCAAAGGATGTTCGGTTTAATAAGTCACGATAATACTTGTTGTTTGTATGTCCGGTTACGATGACTAAATCCTTATTCGTATCGGACATCATAAATTCCCTAATGATCAGCTCATAATTGTTTTCCGGAACGAAGCGGCCAATAATCAAATAATACTCTTTCCTTCTTACCTCATGCTGTGCCATCCATTGCAGCAACGTAGGATCATCATCCTTCAAACCGGATTCCTCCACATCAGCACCATATGCGATAAAAGCAGTATCCGGCTTATATTGAGAATATTCAGCCTGAATATATGCCTCGATCCCCCTTGAATCGCAGATGAGAAGATCAGCGTGCTTGACCATCAGCTTCTCTGAATATTTCCAATACTGCTTAATAACTTTATTCCATTTGCCACGCTTCCATTCGTGACCGTCAGGGTTCACCCATACACGAACACCCATTTTTTCAAGTTTTCTTTTGTAAACATAAAAAAAAGGCCCGATCCGGCAAGCCAATATGTAAATAATGCTGTTATTAAGTTTATTTTTGCGAATATACTTTATGCACGCCCGTAAACTAAGCACATCATAAATCACGGCTCTTGCACTACCTAGTTTGGGTACTTTCACTCGAAAGCAGCGTGCATCATGATATTCAAATTCCCCGGACTCTTCATCAAGACATGCCACATGATACTGTATATCCTTATTTTTGCTCCTGGCCGTCAACTGATCCACGAACGTTTCAAACCCTCCGTACCGCGCCGGAATTCCCTTGGAGCCGATCACAAACACATGCTTCATACCCTAACCTCTTCTCTTACTGTGGAATACCATTGCATAAGCTCTCTCGTGTGCCCTTCCATAGAAAAATCTATCGGTATATCGATCATATTCTGATTCAGCTCCCTTAGAATGCGGGGGTTATTCAGTATTTCGCCTAGGCAGGCTGCAAACGGACAAGCCTCCGGAGGAACGATGAATCCGGTTAAACCATCATGGATCAAATCTTTAAACCCTACCTGATCCGACACTAGAACCGGAACAGCATGTGAGAGTGCCTCCATCCCAATGAATCCGAACGTTTCCTTCCAGATGCTTGGAATAATGAGCAAATCCGTATTGTTGAATATATCTTCCAAATCGTTATAGTCATAACGTCCATGAAATGTATACCGATCGGTACGGTACCCTTCCATCGATGATGGCGTGTCTCCATAAATATGAAGATGCCAGCTTTTCGAGTTGGTCCGTTCCAGCAAATCCAAACTTTCCTTCAACAAATAAAATCCTTTATAAAAATCTATCGGCCCCATATAAGTCAGGCGCAAAGGTTTATCCTCATCCAACGACTTCCTGCGCCTTTGATCTTTCATATTCCGATGACGGATCGGAATCGTATCTCCGTTTGTCATCCCATATTTGGCATACTCCTGCTGCGAGACGGAACTGTTGAAATGAAACCGATCGACAAGTGAAAACATCTCCATATAGTAACGGCGAAGCTCAACATATCGGGAAGCGAGCGTCAGATCAGACACGACAGGCTGTACTTTGCCGGAAACATCTTTTGGACTATAGCGAGCACGCTGCTTGAACTTTTGGCGTAAAGGCTTAAGAACAGAACTGTCCTTCAAACGTCGGTACATACGAGACTGCATTATACGTATCATTCGGGCGCTGTATCCGTGCTGATTGCAATGAATGCATGCCTGACCCTGCTGATAACTGTCACATGGTCTCCCTTCAGAATTAAACAGATTCACCTTCGGACAGATTCCAAAATAATCATGTGAAGTAAATACGATCGTCATCCCTAATCTTTTCGCTGCCTCTAGAAATGATCTATGAATTCCCATCAACGTATGCAGGTGAATTACATCGGGCTTGACCCGTTGTAATAACTGTTCATAAGGCTCATGCTCCCCCTGCTGCATGAATGGTTCCGGATGTTTAATGCCGCCCAGCAAAGAAACCGGAAGCGGATTTACGATTTCATAAACCTCGATGCCGTGATATGAATCATTCTTCTGGATTCGCAAACGGCCCCCTAATGTATAGTGACCCGGGTACAACAGGCAGACCTCATGCGACATCTGCTGCTGGGTCCGCATTAAATCCACACTGTACTTCGTTAACCCGCCTGTTCGCAGCGGGGGCAGACCCAAAGATACATGCATTATTTTCATATTCCAGCTCCATTTTCGAAAATTATCAAGCAGATGATTCGAAGCGGGTATACCGAACAGATGCCGGGTTGCCGGAATATATATTCTCCCGCATAAATACCTGATTAGCGATCAATCCGTAGATGATCCAGTTCACCGGGTTTGTAAAATAACCGCCAGCAATCTGGTAACTTATAATAAAGACGAAAAGTGCATATTTCAGTATTCGTTCATGGGGAGAAACCCGGTGCAGAATTGTAATGAACAGACAGACCAAGAGAATGGATGCCACAACCCCGCCCTCGGCAATAAAATACATAAATGAGTTTGAAATAACCTCTACCAGTCCAAAGCTGTAGAACATGCTACGTGTTTCATCTGTATTTAAATTCCCGAACCCGATACCTAAATAGTTCGATTCGATCAGCATCTGCTTCATCACCTGAAAGCTAACGTCAAAACGGTAGACGACTGACCCATCTTTCCCGTTCAAAATATCAATCAGCCGCATGTAGAAACTGTTCTTGCTTGCTATAAATACAAATAAGCCTATCGCACCCACGATAGACAGTACAATAAGCATCAATACTTTCCCTACACTGATCTTCTCGCGCAAATAATAAAAATACATCACGACTGCAGCGAGCCCCAGACCAAGTATGCCTCCCATTCCCGCCGACAGCATAACGATCGTAAAGTTTGTCCCGATGAAAAATACATTTTGCATGTTTTTCCTAAGATCATTCTCTCTTAGTGCTTGATACATCAGCATAATGATCAGAATCGCTGCATGAAAGGACGCCTCGCTCGGTTCAAAATAAAGAAGGGAAAGCCTCACCTTCTGATAGATGTTCACGTTATCATCCAAGCGCCATAATAGATCGGTCTTGTAAACGAGGGAAATTAGAAGCAAAAAAAGATGGAACATCGAAGCGGTCTTTATTATTTTGCCCAAGGAAAGTCTTGTCAGCTTCATCTCCCGAACCTGAAGGAACAGGTACACGCACAGAAAAACCTTGGCAACGTTAACGACAAGCCGCTGAATATCCATGTGATCATTCAATACAATTTGCAGTAATGAGTACAGCACAATGAGATACATATAGGCGACGGCTTTAAGGGTTATCGTTCTTCGTTTCGAAAGCTCCATCACAATCAATGCTGCACTCAAGAAATAAAAAAGGTCCAAATTAGCGCCTACAGCCTGATGAAACACATAAATAACAGCGATGATGATCTCCATTTCATACCTCTTTGGCAAACCGCTTGTTATCGTTGGTCTCTGCCACCTTTTGCTCTATAAAATGAAGTATCTTCCCTGCTTGTGCCGCTCTTGAATATGCTCTTCGATCTGCATAATCATATGTCTTCGTCAGCATACAGCTTAACCGCTTCGCAATATCATTTCGTTCGTGTCTGGCACACTCCCCGTATTTCCCATGTACCAAGGCGGTAAGCTCCCGATCTTCCGTAACAGCGATCACAGGCTTGCAGGCGCCGATATACTCGAACGTTTTGCCGGGAATCGCATAATCGCTGCCTTTGACATGGGTTAAAATAACGGCGATATCTGCCGATTTCAACCATCCGACAGCCTGTTCATGCTCAACACTGCCAATGATCTGAACAGTTACTCCATCCCCGGATAGCTTCAAGCTGTGAATATCCTGGAGAGCCTGCTGATCAAGCAGCCCTACAATGTTAAACGTTATACGGATTCCGGTCCGCCTATTGAACAGCATCAGGCCCTCAATAAACTCGCTAATATTTCTTCCTTTATAAATGGAGCCGATATGAGCTAAGGTTATATGCTCTTTCTCGGTTAGACTTAAAGGAAAATTACAGTCGGAGAAATGCCGCTCATCATAACCGTTCATGATCACCCGTAAGTCAAGCATAGGGTTCATATTCCGATAATAACGCTCGATGCCTGAGGTGAGGGCGATGACGCCGTCCGCATGTTTGCACAACAGCTTCTCTGCCCGCTTCAGTGAAAATTTCGGGTTCCCTTCCCCGATGTCATGATTGATAATGTCCCGAATTTCGACGATAGCCGGGATATGAGAGCTCGTTTGTTTAATAAAATCCAGTATGTAAAGACCATAAATATCCGGTACGGTTACAAAAACAGCAGCCACCTCATGCTCGTTCAGATAACGTTTGAGCTGATGAAACAGCGTTTTATTTTTCTGCATAAATATATATTTGCTTAATTTATAATTTCTCCATATCGAGAGCAGCCATTTCTGCCGTAAATATCTCTCTAATTTACTTCGATGTCTACTGCGAGCAGCAGCATCGCCCTGAAAATGTTGCGTAAATACACTGTCAAGTGTCTGAAATTTATAATTGTCATCGGAAAACTTCGTTTTCTTCATGCCGCATCGTTGATCATTCACGGCTAATAACGTATATTTCTCTGCAAAACACTGCATGATCCCTGCGTATCTGACAGATGCAACCACCGGTTGTCCTTCCATATAATCCGAGATGACAATGATGCTTTTCTTCATTCAACCCCCACCTTTAATAATGAAATACTCCCCTTTCATTACAGGCAAATTCACGATTCCTCCCGACGCATCAACATGTCCTTGATTCGGGAGCTTGATCGAGTATGACCCCTGATCATGATCACGAAGTGCAAGAGAAATCACCTGATTCCGGTAAGGCGTTTCATGTTCCAGTTCAAATCGGTTCGTATCCTTCATCACTAAAGTGACATGATCACGCAGATTCACATAATCCGCCAGCTCACTCCCGGTACAATACCATACCTTTTTATCTGCAAGATATCGAAATATACCGTGAAGACTTTTACAATCATCAAATATGTTCGGACTCTGTCTTTTCCCGTCATCTCTTGAAGGAGCAATATGCTCCTGTATGCTGATTACAAGGCGATGCTTTAACAGTTCGTCAATCTGATGAAGCTTCCAGCGGATAAATGCTTTTCTGAGCACCTTTTTGAGCATTCCCTTTACAGAGCGGTCTTTACGGTACGCTCCGTTCAAGAGCGCCCCGTTTAAGGTGGAAGGGATATCGATCACATGGCGGGTTCCAAAACGTTTCACATCGAAGTTCGTTAACGGATTCGAATCCTGCCCGCATATATCCTCCGCCCCGCTCTCCAGCATGCCCCGGTTCCAATATCTGCACCACCAGGAAAACCCCGTTTGATCAATGCTTTCATCCGAATATTCATTGCTCGTATAACCGCAGTACTTTCCCCCGCGCGGCCTCGCCCCTGCCGCATCCTGAAATATTTCGATGCCTTCCTGAACCCGGCAAATCGCTTCTTCAGTGCTTTGAAACATGGACCATTCCTGCACAAAATCCTGTGCATATCGCCCAGCCTTTCCATGTGTCGTCCCATGATAAGCAAGCTCAAAGTTTGGATGCTGATGAATGAACCGAAAGAAACGCTTGCTTTCTTCGTCCGAGTTCATAGGTAACGATTTTATAGGAAACAGCGGTGTTTCCAGTATGCCAGTGCGCACGCCGACAGGAACGAAAAACGTCACTTTGACCGCAGGAAAATGCTCCAGAATGTTCTCCGTCAGAAAACGAAATGATGAATTGGCTTCGTTCTTGAAATAACCCCAATCCTCACCCCAATCCAGCAAGCCGTTATCGTTGCTGTCCACCCAGGTGTTAGCCAAGTCATCAATCATAAACAACACAGGGGAGTGAGCTCCCTCATACCATTTACATATTTCAACGTGCATAGCGCTCTCCCCTGAACGTTTCGAGTGCTCTTTTCATTTTTTGAAAAAAGCGGTATTTCTTCATTCTCTTGCTGGACATATTTAATTGAGTAAAAGAATAGTTCACGATAAATTGACGGGTCCATTTAAATTTCCACGGATAACTCCCTGCTCCAAAATCAATTCTGCGGCCAAACTGATGCTCATACATATACTGAATCATTTCAATCATCAAAACATCGGACAAGCTGTGATAATGGGCATACCGCGGTGAATACCCCGTATTCCATCCATGGATCGTATCCTTGTAAAGATAACAGGTTCTGTAGATAATAATTTCGCCCTCTTCATCTTCCAACAAAAAGGTCACCAATTGCTCATTGTCATGAAAAATCCTCTTTAAAAACTCTTCGTTCAGCTTGTCATCAAATATGCTCTTTCGGTCCAATCTGTTTTTTTGCAACCGTAAAAAATCTTTCTCCAGCTTGTGAATATGCGATATTCGGTCATACAGACGGTCATTGTCGCTGCTGATGATCACTTTGAATTGATAAGACACCTCTCGCTGAAATTTCTCCACGCTTTTGCGTGCCCGGGGATAAAGTCCGATCTGTTTAAACTCTTCGAATGTAGAATATTGCCCCAAATCCAATTGAGGACAAGACGTTAAATAATCCACCCCAGCATTGTATTTATCATGACGAAAAAGGTAGTACAGCAGGCTTGTATCCTCCGCCAAATGCGTGAGTTCCACCCTGTCCCACTGATCCGAATGATCCTCAATCGCCGTAAATAGCGCCTTAAGAGTCTTTAGCACATTAGGGTCCTTCTTATCGAGAAGGAATGTTAGATAATCCCCTCTACCCATAAAGCACAGGGCGTCCAGCTTCGTCACCTTCTTGTCGATATGCTTGATCATTAGCGGTGCGATTCCCGTCAGTTTGTTATCCCGGTAACAGCATATGATAAACAGTTTGTTGCCCCTGTTCTCGCCAAAGGTAAGCCACCAGGAATAATTGAAATGAAACGTACTGTAATAGGTCACGTCTGAATCCTGCTGCTCTAATCTTTCCCAGTCTTTTTTGATGCTGCGGAACCCTTCCATATCTGTATATATTTTTGTATTCATAGCCTAAAATGTACTCCTTTGACCGACATTTTTTTTCGTTGCCGTCCGTAGTGTCTCTCTTATCCTCAGAGCGAAACGAAGCGGCATCATGCGGCGATTGGACGTATTCCAATAAGTGAACGAATAACTGACTATAAAATTTCGGGTCCATTTAAATTTCCAGGAATAGCTTCCAGCTCCCAAATCAATCTGTTTCACCTGCCTTGCTTCATATAAATACTTCATCATTTCCATTTGCAGTACATCCGAAATGCCGTGAAAATGAGAAAATTCCGGTGAATAACCTGAATTCCAGTCATACAGGATTTGGTTATACAAATAACAGCAAGAATAAATGATAATTTCGCCGTCCTCCAGCTCCAGAAGAAAAATGACGACATGATCATTGTTGTTGAACAAACGTTTTAAAAACCTCTCATTGCCCGGGTCTTCAAATATGCTCCTTCTCTCTGTCCTTCCTTTTTCTTGATGCATATATTGCTTTTGCATTTTATGAACATGAGATATCTTATCGTAAATATCGCTGCTTTCCCTTCCGGTCATCACCTTGAAACGATAGGGTGCTTGCTTTCGAAGCTTCTGAAGCTTTTTCCTCATTTTTGTGCTGAAATGTTCCTCGCTGAATTGCTCATAAGTTTTATGCTCATCCATATGGATTCTTGGGCAACTCGTTAGATACTTCACATGAGGATTATATTGATCGTGCCTTAGTAGATACCCAAGGAGCCGTGATTGCATAGGAAGATGAGTCAGATCGATTTTGTCCCATTTGGTTGCATTTTCCTCAATAACGGCAAACAAGCTCTTCATAATGGTTCCTACCGAGAACTGGCGGCTGTCGATAATAAAATCGAAATAATCCCCTTTTCCTAAAAAACAAAGAACGTTGCATTTTAATATTTTCTTATCAACCATTCGGATTTGAAGCGGTGCAATCCCCACCAACTTGTTATCCCGATAGCAGCAAATAATAAACAGCTGATTCGCTTGAGCCTGACCATGAGTAAGCCACCAGGTATAATTAAAATGAAACGTGCTGTAATAGGTAATGTTGGTGTCCACTTGCTCCAGCCTCTCCCAATCTTCCTTTATACTTAAAAAGCCTTCAGTATCAGTAACAATCCTAGTACTCATACCTTTTCGTTTTCTCCTTTTACGGCTATTTTTGTTGTTCGACCAAAACGGGAGCGCACCCATACAGCATCCAGCTCTTCCTTTGAAACAAATTTCAGACCAAAGCTAAGCCCTATGTAAGCTATACAAAGTACAATATTGAGCAAGATTTCGATCACAATGGAATTTATGATCAGATTGCCTATCCAGTAAACTCCGTACAGCGGAATGAAAATCACGAGATATTTATAAGGAAACCACCATCCGAAGCCCAGCGAATAATATTTTGAACCAAAATAATAAAACACCGCATTGGAAACAACATATGCCATGACGGTAGAAATGGCCGAACCGTAAATACCGATGTATGGAATCAACATCATATTTCCACCAACATTCACAACAGCTGCCAGAATCGTAATCATGGAAGCCAGGCGCATCTTCCTGGCAATATGAAGTCCCAACGAATAAAAATCGATCGCCCCCGCCAAAAAATATGAAAAAGCGATGATCGGCACGAGATAACCTGCAGCTGCATATTCCTCCGTTGCAATCAGACTGACCGCAAAATGGGCAAAGATCGACAGGCCGAGCACACAAAACCAGCCGATAAAATTGTAAATTCGAAACATGGTGCCGATCCGCTTCCCTCCATCGGCCTCGTTATACACTTTGTACTTGAACGGAGTAAAAATGGAGGTAAACGGGTTTATAAAAACCGGATTAATAAGCATGCCTACTTTATAGCCTATCGAATAGACGGCAACGGAAGAAAGATTCAAATAGCCTTTGATCAAAAATCGATCGCTCAGCATCAGCACCCATGATGATATGTCACCCAACAGAAGGCCTGTTCCATATCGAAGCATGGTCATCAGATCTCTAGAGTAAAGCCTTGGCTTGAAATTTCGAATATCAATCATAAACAAGAAGGAAAATACGGCAAACCCCGCAAGCAGCTGCGCTAAAAAAATACCCGTAATCCCCATTTTCCATCCAATGATGAAGACACTTGCAAAGATGAGAGTCAAAAGAATCGTGCTGAAATGGATCAACGAGGATTTCAATGCTTTGAATCTCATCGCATAATCACTGGAGTAAATCGCATTCAACCCGACAAGAATCGCGTTCATCACCACAAAGGGAATAAACAGCTCGGCCCCTTGTGCCTCGTTGAATAACACCGGGTGCAGCCAGGGATTTACGATATACGCCAATCCGATACAGACAGCCCCCCATAGGAGCGAGAAGGTTATGGCTGTATTTTTAAGCATCGTGCTGTCCTTGACCTCGTTAAAAAAACGAACCATCCCTGAATGGACACCGAGTGAGATGACGAGAGCCAGCAGCTGCTGAACGCTAAGAATGAGGTCATATTGCCCAAACTGCTCCTGCGTCAGATTTCTGGTGTAGAGCGGAATCAATACTAGATTTATACCTTGCGTCAACACCGATGAGCATAAGTAAATCAAGCCGTTGGAGAGCAGTTTTTTATTTTCCATCAGGGCCGATGACCATGTTGCTGTCCAGTCTTGTTTTTGACATGACTCGTTTATACAGCATCAGAAGTTCGGACATGTAATCCGGGATCGGCAAATCGAGAATCTCCTGCTTGCGGGATGAATAGTTGTCCATCACATCCTGCACCTTCTCCAGCAAATCATCTGCATTTCCACTCTTGAACAAGGTCGCGCCTTCCGGCCGCCTGCAAACATCGCTAGCAAGAGCAGGGATGCCACAAGCTAAAGCTTCCGCGATGGAGACACCAAATCCGTCGGTCAGCGTAGGTCTGACAAATAAATGGCTTTTTCTCAAAAGTGGGTATAGCTCCGTCTGATCGACTTCATAAAAGTAAAAACGAGATTCCAATCCCCATTCCCTCAATCGCTCTTTCAGCTCATTATAATATCGCCTCTCTTCTGCACTTTGCTCCGAAGAGCCCAGAAGGGCAAATAAAATTCGGGCTTTATATCCCTTCACCGTTAAATCCTGCAGCAGTTGAACAAGCAGATCGGCACCATATAAATCACGTCCCTGATCAAGCCGGATACAGCCGTTTGCTGTGATCGTAAACTCGCCCGCTTCCATAAAGTCTGTCACTTCTCTTGGTATCTGTAGAAGGTGTTGCTCGGTCTCGATCGGCTTGATAAATGAAGGAAGTGCTGTCACTTGATTCGATCTAAAGCCGAAGCTCAGCAGCATGTCCCTGTCTGCTTTGTTGACACATACAATGTGATCGATCATGCGAAGACTTCTTATGAATAGAAATCGGGAAGCGGGGTTCGACTGTTCAATTTGCCGCTTAAGGCTGTCGCCATGAGCGGTAAGCATTATCTTTTTACCGAACATTTTAAACAGCCCCAACATGATCCGAAAGCTTCTACTAATGGAATGAAAATGAAAAAGATCCCCTTGAAGCCAAGGAAATCTCATAATGAACGATGTATAGCTATGAATTGGATACACTCCTTCGGGGCGATTGCTTCCACTCGATTCATCGTAAATATCGCAATCCCAACCATGCTGTCTCAAATGCCCTGCAGCCCTTTGGATGTGAATGGATATGCCTCCGATCGGTGGCGGATAAGGACCGACCAATACGATTTTCATACGGGAACACCTTCCCGGTCTATGAGTACCTCCACCGTTTTAAGCTTCCCTGAAGGTTCTTTCGGAATATGCGTGACCAACGTTATTTTGAATGACATCTCATTCGTAAAAATGACCTGCAACCGCTTGAGAATCGGCTTGATTTCATCCATCAATTCCTTTTCAGATCGGGTCGTCTCTACAACCATTTCGATTTCATTCAACTGATGCTGTATTAATTTACACGCGGTGACCGAGGCTGTGCCCCGAAGCGCGATCGCGACCAAAGCCGACGAAACCATATCTCCGCTCGGTCTGTACATAATTTCGCTAACCCTGCCGTCAATGGATCGGATTGTCGGCAACAAATAACTGTCTGCTGGATGAATAGAGGTGTCTGTAACGGTTGCAACATCCATCAGCTCATAGCGGATAAACGGAGTGACATCATTGATGAAAGAGGTTCCGATCAACGCGTTCGTATCTGGATCGATCTCCGTATACCCGTATAAAGGATTAAAGCTGTAGCCGATGCCATCAACATCCCAGCAGGCTGTCACTACCTTTTCCGACTGACCATAATGCATGTTTAACTTGGCAACCGGAAAAGCCTTGCGTATCGTATCGATCTGATAATCGTACACGGTTTCCGAGGCCAGCATAATCGCTTTGGGACGGTAGTGGTTAACGAGATTGTTCTCAAGAACAAGCCTGGAAAACAGACTGACTGACGAAGGATAACCATGGATGAATTCATACCCGGTTTCCAGTATCCGCTTCATGATCATTTCAATATTATAGTGAGACAATCTGGAAACATTCACACGAAGAACCCGGTGATACGGGTCCATCTTGTACTCTTCCTCACCAGCAAAAAGACCTCTGAGCTCCACTCTTCCATCCCCCGGACGATACCCAACGTCCTGCCACATAAAACAGGTAGCCGCCCACTCCCGCTGATTGATTGCCCGGTTGGAATACAGCGTCAGCGACTTGCCTGTTGAACCGCTTGTCGCGCCGATAAGCAGACGTTTATGCTTATGTCTGTCTGCTATAATGTCCCTTCCGCACGCTTTGACCATCTGTTTGTTGATGAGCGGAATGCGCCGTATATCCGAAAAATCCTTCAGCTGTCCGGGATGAAAACCATGCGCATCATATAATTGCTGATAAAATGTCGTCTCCTGGTAAGCATACGTAACCATGTTCACGAAAGATTGGAATTGAGCCTCACGAATCTGCTCGGAAGTCATCGTTTTCATGCGCTCGAACTTGTTCAGCCATACGTAAAATTCCTTTCCCACATTAATATATCGGTAAGGAAAATAGGACAGGATCTGTTTGGCGATCTCTTTGGTAAAGCTCATCTACATTCCCTCTTTTCTCACTTGTTGACCAATACATGAACGTTCGCAGCGTCCGGTCTGCCCCTTTGACCCGAAGCAGGAGACTCATTTCCTTCTCGCCATAGCGGCGTGATACCGAGCATGTATCAATCTTGATATGTTCCGCATTCACAAAAGTCATCTCAGCTGATATTTCCTGTTGACGAAGCAGTACCTTGTCCCCATGCTTCTCTACTTCTACACCAGGTGCAAATACAAACGTGGCATAGTAAGGAGGCACGTCCGCAAAGGAGTGTCCAGGCAAGCTCTCCAGCTTATCCATGATTTCCACGGAATGTTCTGTTAAGGTTATTTCTCGCTTATGTAATACGCCGCATTTTTTCACATATCCCTGATGACTGCCGGCAAAATACCCCCTGCCAAACCGATCACAATGTGCAAAGGTCTGCTCTCGCATAAGAAACAGCACCTTCTCTTCAAAGTCATTCTGTTCTTTCCCATCGATTTCAATCGTATTGTGCATCGCTGTACTTCGAAACAGATTGCGCATTCGATAATCCGCGGTGTACACATATGAACCCGGATCAACGATAAAGTCCTGACCTTCAATGTTCAGCTCAAAGCTTAACTGGTCATTGTGACTATGCGCCCCGTGTCCGTGAAAAGACAACTCCCCGCAGCGGATAAGGCAATAAGCCATCCCTTGACGGAGCACATAATAGCCCCCGTCCGGATATGCCGCCGCTGCGGACCATCGCTGAGGTTGATGAATAAGCGCCGACGGGGCCGCAGACATCACCCGCGGTCCGGTAATCCATAACGCATCTTCCGCATATTCCCGGCCAGCATAGCGAAAGTCCTCCCGGTTGAACAATTCACCCGCAATCACCAGCAAATGCCTGAAGTCATTTCTTACCCATGTGCCGTAATCGGCCGGAATCAGCAACCGTCCGTCATCCGCATCACCAACAACAGGAGTAAGTCCATTTGGCTTCATCGTATCGAAGAGAAACTGACACATTTTTTCCAAACGCTCCATATAGTTTTCCGGAAAAACAATTTCATTACGGCTGCACAGTACCGTCATGACCAAGAAACATTCTGTAACCAGCCGGTGATATGAGGTCGATGCTTCATAATTTGATCCGTCCGGATTTACCTGTACGAACATTTCCCGCTCCAGCTCCTGCAGCCCATAATTCAGCCATTCCTGCGGCATGCCGTGACGGCTTGTAATCTGGCCAATCGAAAAGCCATCGAAATAAAGTCCCAGCGCCACAAGACCTGCCAAATTGCATAGATAATGGTTGCCGGTGTGCTCCCCTCTATTTTCAAGGTTGTTCATAATAAACGACCCATGCAAATAAAGCGAGGCATGAAATCTTCCCCAGAACGACGGTTCAATACCAGAACTCTTTTTGAAAAAGTATGCCCCCGCGATCCAGTTGACCGCCCGTATAGCTACGTCCATCGTACACGTCCAATTAACCGACATTTCAACCGGGTTCTGACGTATCCAATCCTCTACCTGAGAATGAAACTCCCGAGCGTATTTTTCATCATTGGTCAGCCAGTAAGCTTTTCCGAGTGTAAAAACATGCTGGAACCGTGACAGCTCCCAAGGAACCTTCACGTCCGCATGGTTGGACAGGTCAACGATTGGGATCAGTTTGTAAAAATCATTCTTCCAGGTGTAATTCACTTTAAAATCGGTATTCCAGGGCAGCTTGTCACCCAGCTGCACATCTCCCGAACCAAGTAAATTGAACTTGTGGAGGCATATGCGGTCCGCATCCTGAACAATGCTCTGATCTCGCTTCAGATCATGAAGAAGCTGTGAATATAATTCACGGTCCTTTTCCTCGTAAAGAAAACAATTCTTGCTCTGAAAGTCGATAAAATGAACAGAATTCAAATGAATCGGAGCCGCTAACAAACGATATTTCCGTAACCTGTTCTTGAAATAGGCAAAGGCTTTGAACATGACCAGCTTTGCCGCTTTATCTCGCGGAAGGTCGCTCAGCTTTCGTATTTTCTCCATCATCGAAGACATGGTTCACACTCCAGGCTTGATCGCCAAGGGATGATCAATTCAGAATTCCCCGTGTATCGATCACTATTTTCTCCTTCAGCAAATTTCGATCGATCGCATGAAAGACATCGTGATTCACCAGCAACAGCACAATATCCGATTTTTTAATCGCCTCATCTGTTGGCATCAAGCTTACATGCTCCAGCTGAAGAGTGCCCGGCAATTCTTGAATGTGAGGCTCGGCGATGTTCAGCTTGCCGACCTGCCTTCTCGTTAAATGCTCCACGATCTTAACCGAGGGGCTTTCTCGGAGATCATCGATATTAGCTTTAAAGGTGAGCCCTAGACAGGCAATAATCGGCTCTTTAAACCGTGCCGCCTTTTCGGCTACCCGTTCAACAACATAGCCCGGCTTATAGTCGTTCACGGCCCGAGCTGTATGAATCAGCTTCGTCTGCTCTGGAGCCGCATCTACAAGAAACCAAGGATCGACCGCGATGCAGTGTCCCCCTACGCCGGGTCCAGGCTGCAAAATATGCACCCGAGGATGATGATTGGCCAGACGGATCAGTTCCCACACATTGATATCAAGATGATCACATATGAGTGAGAGTTCATTAGCAAAGGCGATGTTCACATCACGAAAAGAATTTTCCGTCAGCTTTGCCATTTCTGCCGTTCTCGCATTTGTCTCCAGCAAGTTCCCGCTGACGAATTGGCGGTAAAACTCCACAGCCTTTTCAGTGGACGGTCTGTCGATCCCTCCGATAATCCGGTCGTTCTCCACAAGCTCCCGCAATATTTGACCCGGCATGACCCGTTCCGGGCAATGGGCTACATAAATACGACTGCAAATCGAATGCAGCGACTCCGAAACGTTCAGTTCCGGTCTTGACTCCACAATCCAACGGGTAATCTTCTCCGTCGTGCCGACCGGGCTTGTCGATTCCAGAATGATCAGATTTCCCGGTTTGACAAGCGGAGCAATGGACATGGTCGCTTGATGCACATACGATAAGTCCGGCCGTTGATCGTCCTGAAATGGAGTGGGAACAGCCAGAACAAAAATATCCGCTTCCACTGGCTCGCATGATACATGCAGCTGACCGCTTTGCACAGCCGCTTTGACCATAATGTCCAAATCGGGCTCATAAATATGAACCTCACCTTGATTAATTAAATCTACGGCGTGCCGGTTTACATCGGCTCCGTGCACCTGAAATCCTTTAATCGCAAGTAAACTGGCCGTTGGAAGTCCGATATATCCAAGACCTATAACGCATACCTTCTTAGCCATGAACGTCCCTGCCTTTTTCTAATTTTGAAAAAAAGTATCAGCTATATCGGCACGCATACCAATACAGCTCATACTTCTATCCAGAAGTATGAAACGGGCATTGAACCCTCCCTCACATCACACTCTTGACGATACACGTCTAAGGTAATTCAAGTACCCACAGCATGACCGAGTGCCTACCGTGATAAAGGTGCAGTAGACATGACCTGAAATGAACGAGTATATAGTTGACTAATCTCGATACCCGTAGTAATTGTAATGACGGGCCTCGGACTTGCTAATTTTTTTATGATTCAATACCACACCGATGATTTGAGCCTTAGCGTGCTCCAGCCTTTCTTTCGTTTTACGTATATATTCCCGCTTCACTTTCCCGGACTTAACAACAAGGATGACGCCGTCGCTGATGGAAGAAACGATCAAGCCGTCGGCAACGGCCATAATAGGTGAAGTGTCGAGCAGAATAACGTCGTAGCTCTCTTTCCAACCCTCTATAAGCTCCTGTAACTTTCCCGAAGACAAAAGCTCCGTCGGATTGGGAGGGATCGGACCGGCCGTAACGAGCGACAGATTTTCGATACCAGACAGCTGCACCGCTTCCTCATGAGAGCATTGATTGGCGAGCAGCTTCGAGAGTCCCGTTCTGTTGGATACTTTAAATAATGACTGAATGGAAGGATGCCGCAGATCCGCATCAATCAGCAATACGTTCTTTCCCTCATGCGCGTATGCCACGGCCAAATTGCCGATGGTCGTTGTCTTGCCTTCTCCGGCTTGTGTTGATACCACGGCAATGACATGCAGCCTGTGATTCCATTCCGAAAATTGAATATTCGTTCGAATGTTCCGATATCCCTCAGAGATTTGCGATCGCCGGTTAACGTTCATAATCAGCTTCGAATCGTTGGCTGACCGATGCATAAGGTTCACCTGCCTGTTGTTTTGATGACGACTTTAGCTTTGGACGCATGTCTTTCTTTCTGATTTTCCCTATTGCGCCAAGGGTAGGTAGCTCCAGGTATTTCTCAATATCCGCTTCCGTCTTTACGGTATCATCCAAATATTCCACAAGCAGAGCAATTCCAGCGGATATCATCAGTGAGGCTATAAATGCAATGATGATATTTAAGGTCACCCTTGGACTGATCGGCACCGGTGACTCTTGAGGCTTGGCAGTATCCAGTATGGAAATATTATCGACCTTCATAATTTGGGGAATCTCTTCCTTGAACACCTTCGATATGGCATTAACGATGAGCATCGCTCGTTCATACGCTTGGTCCTGAATTTTTAGGGTGATGATCTGGGAGTTTTGTGTAGTAATAATGTTAAGCCGTTCTCTCAAATCTTCAGAAGTAGCACCCAGCTCCGGATGCTTTTCCACGACTTTATCCATGATCGAAGCGGAGCTTAGAATGACTTTGTAGGAATTAATAAGCATGATGTTCGAATTGATTTGATTGATGTCCAAAGCCGGGTTGCCGCTGCTATCCAGATTTGATTTGTTAACAATCAATGTCGCAGACGCTTCATAGACCGGGGTCATGACAAATTTGCTGAAATATCCTGCTCCGATTGTGCACACCAGAACAAAACCTGCGATCAGCCATATCCTCTTTCTTAACATGGACATCAATAACTTTATCTCCATCTGTTCAACCCCCAGAAGGCATTCTAATTTTGTTCCAAGTGTCTGACTTGCCATGAGAATGAATGAAGCCCCGAAATGTCCTTACCGCTAATCAAATTAGCTGCATTAGATTGCAGCTTATCGCGAAACTCTAGACCTCCAAGCTGCTCTGCCATCTCGTATCCTTCCTTGAAATAAAAGCTCCGCTGGAACGAATTGTGTGCATCACTGGCCAAAAAATGGGCCCATCGATTCCGGCAAATATAAGCGGCCGTTTTTTGAATCCGGCGCCCAAAGTACCCGACTAAAGATTGCGTTGTAATTTGCAGCAGTACGTCCTGCTGCAGCCATTCGTAAAGAAAATCCGGATTTTGAACAAAGGCAGCGTTTCTCTCCGGATGGGCGAGAACAACGCGCAGCTGATGCCGCTTCATGTACGATAAAAACTGTGGAAAATGTGCCGGAAACGTTCGCGACGGAAGCTCAACCAATACATATGACGTGTTCCCCAACGTCTGCAGCCGGCCCTTTTTATGTTCTTTGCTGTAGCCACTGGTTAAATGAAACTCCTGTCCGGGCAACACCGTCAGCGGGATGCCGCTTTGTTTCAACATGGCATTAAAGGCATTAACTCTGCGCTTGATTCGAGAAGCCGGATTGCTGTAACGCCTGGTTCTATGATGCGGGGTGGCGATTATGGTATGAATCCCTTGCTCCACGGCCAGCCTAGCCATAGACAGGGAAGCCTTCATCGCTCCCGGTCCATCATCGATTCCGGGTAGGATGTGACAATGGATATCAATCATCTGCCCCCTTCCTTTCCCCTCTTACTCTCGTACTTGCTTTAAAAAGGCCTGAACAGCATATTTTACAAAGTTTATTGATACAATATGTTTCATTTTTCGAAAAATAGGATACAATTCGTATTGACGGTAACGTTAATTTACGATACATTTTGTATCATGTCAAGCGTTAATTATGTCACATATCAGAAAACGAATAATGACAAAGGAGGTGGAGATGAACGTTGTATGGACAACGAATTGCAGAACTGCGAGAAAACAAGGGGTGGACTCAAGAAGAGCTTTCAGTGGCGATTGGTATCAGCCGGGCATCATTATCACATTATGAGAAGGACCGCAGAAAGCCAAATTTGGAAACGTTGACACGTCTGGCTGATATATTTCACGTCTCCATTGATTACATGATTGGAAGAAAAAATCCGCCCTCGTCTGAACTAACACAAAAGACTTTGGAGCTTAAAGATTAAATAACACGATCCCTACGATTCTCCTGACAAACAAAGGCCTCCCTTATGAAATAAAGTAAGGGGGGCCTTTGCATAAATAAATCTAGAAAACATAATAATCCTATTCCTGCATATGAGCTTTCAACAGAGAATGGATTCTGCTTCGTTCCTCTTCACTAACGTTATAATACCAAATGCCGTTTATTCTGCTTCCATAGCCTTGGATTTCAACCTGTTCGATCTTTTCCAGTTTCGTCCGATAATCCTTGATGAATATTTTCATTTCTTCAAACGAAATATCCGTCTTGACGCTTGAGCCAACTTCATCCAAAATCGTTTGGAGTTTAAACACCGTCGAAATATTTAAAGACTTATCAATAAGTTCCTTTAGAATTTCTCTCTGCCGCTCATTGCGTCCCAAATCTCCTCTAGGGTCCTCGTATCTCATACGTGAAAAAGCGAGCGCTTCTTCTCCCCCAAGGGTTATTTCGCCTTTCTGAAAATGAAAGCCCTCGTAATCAAATGCCAATGTGTTCATAACCGTAACTCCCCCAAGGGAATCAATGATCCGCGAAAATCCTTCCATATTAACCTTAATGTAATAATTTATCGGAAATTGCAAAAAATTTTCGACACTGCGAATCGACATATCGACACCGCCAAAGGCGTAGGCATGATTGATTTTGTCTGTCGTTCCGTGTCCAACGATCTTTGTTCGCGTATCCCGGGGGATATTGAACATCAATATAGATTTTTGGGCCGGGCTGACAGAAAGTAATATCATAACATCCGAGCGTCCCCGATCATGCGCCCTTTCATCCACCCCAAGCACAAGTACCGTAAACGGGGTAAGCTTCTCTTTATTGACCGGCTCTTGCTTCCACTGAGCCAGTTGTGCCTGTTCAACCTGAATCCTGGCGTCAGCTACTATATTAGCCGGCTTCCTCTCTTCATATATATGATCCGCTGTCGTCTTAACCGACTGATATATGTACACCCCGTAACCAGCAACGAATATAAGAAAAAGTGCCACTACCCCAACTGTAATTTTCAGTTTTTTGGGCATGAAATCATCGCCTGCCTTTCACGAATCAACCCGAAAAATCGATCAAAAGGCATCCTTGGCCCCGAACATCACCTTGAAGGTTTTTACTATGATATACAAGTCCATAAATAACGATTGCTCCCGGATATATTGAAGATCAAGCTCAACCATATCCCGAAAACCGACATCATTTCTGCCGCTTACCTGCCATAGCCCCGTACACCCCGGCATAACTGCAAGCCGCTGTACATCATAGGCTGTATATTCCGCCACTTCCTCCGGCAGTGGGGGACGCGGACCAACGATGCTCATATCGCCCCGAAGCACATTCCACAGCTGCGGCAGCTCATCAAGACTGGTCTTGCGTAGTATGCGTCCTATGTTCGTAATACGCGGATCATTTTTCATTTTGAACATAGCACCGGAAATCTCATTCAAATGGAGCAGATTTCCCTTCATTTGCTCTGCGTTGACAACCATCGTACGGAATTTATACATTTTGAATGTTCTGGCATCTTTACCTACCCGAGTCTGAGAAAAAAACACAGGCGCGCGCGGGTCTTCCCATTTTATAATGATATAGATCACGAAAAATAACGGCACTAATAGGAGCAGGCCGAAGCCAGCCATCACCAGGTCCAGCATCCGTTTTAATTTAAAAAGCCGAATGGACTTAGAAACCGGATATAGTACGGCTGCTTGAGGCACTTCTCCTGGATTTCCTTCGATATGCGGGGTTGATTTCAACGGTTTTATAGTCATCGCCTATCCCCTACTTTACAAGTCGTCGATTGTAATGGATCATCTGTTCCAAACCATGCAACAGCGGAATACGCATATCTTCTTTCATTAATGCAAACTCCACCGAAGTAAGTATATAACCAAGCTTTTCGCCAACATCATAACGAATCCCCTCAAATGGATAAGCATACACTTCTTCGGTTTCCGTCAAGCGTTGAATGGCATCCGTCAGTTGAATCTCTCCGCCAATGCCGGTGCTGATCTGTTCGAGATAATGAAAAATGGCCGGGGTAAGCACATATCTGCCCATGATAGCCATATTGGAAGGCGCCATTTCAGGTGATGGTTTTTCTATCAATCCCTTAACCCGGGAAAGCCCCCTTGCTGGTGTCTTCTTGAAAGGTTCTATGATGCCGTATCGGCTCACCTCATGGCCAGGCACGTTTTTGACCCCGAGTACCGAGCTCTTGGTCACTTCATACTGTTCGATCAACTGCTTGATGCACGGCTTTTCAGCCAGCACGATATCATCTCCAAGCAGCACGGCGAAAGGCTCATCCCCAATAAATTTTCGTGCGCAAAATATGGCGTCCCCAAGGCCCTTCGGCTCCTTTTGCCGAATATAGTGTATATCCGCCATCCGTGAAGGACGTTGAACCTCGTACAGCAAATCCATTTTGTTGCGCTGCTGCAGCGTATACTCCAGCTCAAACGCATGATCAAAATGATCCTCGATTGCCCGCTTTCCTTTCCCTGTAACGATAATAATATCCTCAATCCCGGATTCTATCGCTTCTTCCACGATGTATTGAATGGTAGGTTTATCTACCACAGGCAGCATTTCTTTTGGCATCGCCTTCGTCGCTGGGAGAAACCTTGTTCCGAGCCCGGCTGCAGGAATGATAGCCTTTCTGATTGTCGCCATATTTATTTACCTCCCCTAATCCTTAAAAACCGCATTTCCTGCACCTGTATCACAGTAGATATGGTTCTCATTATATAAAAATGGTAGTTTCTTCCCATAAAAGAAACAGATTGTATCGACAATATGAACTACTCCATCGCTCGCTCTTTCTGTTTTCTGGTACCTCCCTATTAAAAAAGTCCAACACCTTTCGTTTAAAGAAGGGGCCAGGATATAAGGTAAAAGAACTAATGACCAAGCAACGTAAATATAGTAAAATGTTTGTAACCAAAATTATTGGATCATATTGTTCTGCAGTCGACGGGACGGGTTGGCATGTAACCCCGTTCCGCTCTTGTTGTATAGGTTAATCGGGGAATTCAAAAAGTAGTGGCATATCATCCGGTTTAGCATACCTGTGATCCTCAGCTTCTCATTCTCGGAAGCTTGGAGCATAGCTGTATACAGACCGCTGTCTTTCCAATGCTCTTTTGTCAGGGATTTTCCTTGAATTCTCAAGTGATCATAGGAATCGTTCAACTCATAACAGAGCTTTACATTCAAGGATAACGGAATGTTCCAGGGGCATAGAAAAAGAAGTCTTTCCGGGCTCAGCTCAAGTGGAATCACCTGATGTCTTCGACCCTGAATGTCTAACTGTCCGATTGCCGAAACCGATATCCTGACATTTATTGAATGCTGTCCAGTATTAAGCATACAAATATTCATTTGACTCCTTTTTCTGTGATTTTGGGTATAAGACATCTCGTTAAAAGATAAAATGATACTAATCGTCACATATGGATACATTTCGTATCCTATAATATCTCCAATATTACGATACAAAGTGTATCTAGTCAATATGAAATACATTCGGATAAACCTTCTGAATTTAAACATCATCTTCTAAAGAGCATTTCCAAGCAATCGGAGGAGGACCCGCGCATGAATTACGGAAATCGAATAGCTGAATTACGCGAAAAGCAAGGCTGGACCCAGGAAGAATTAGCCACAATGGTGGGCATTACTCGCGCCGCTTTATCTCATTACGAAAAAAACCGACGCAAACCGGATTTTGAAACTCTCACCCGCCTGGCTGATCGTTTTGATGTTACGATCGATTATTTGATCGGTAGAACAAAACAAGACAAGGTCTCACTGGATTCCGAGGTCCGTGAATTTGTTGACAATCTGGAGCTTTCCGATGAGGACCTGCTCGAGCGTTATAATCTTACAGTGGATGGACGGAAACTGACTGAGGAAGAAGCCAAACGCTTCATTGCTTTTGTTCGAATGGAACGCATGATGAAGTAAAAAAATATCCCCGGCTCGCGAATAACGCGTACCGGGGATTTATATTGAACGATCATAGCTATGTATATTACATTTCTTCTTTTTTCGCTTGAAACTCTAACCATTTATCGGGATGGATTCCCATCTGGTTCAGGAGCTTGTAGATGTCCAAGTCCGTTTTAGTCTGCTGCAATTGTCTTTCAAATTCTCCTGATCCGGTCTCTTTCTCCACATTCATCATTCCCTAACCTCGCTTATCGTCAACTTTTAGTTATCCATCCCTAATGTAATTACTCAGCTGATATTTTTAAACTTTTATCTTACTAATGGATATTATACCTGATCAACATCCATAGTACTGTCGTCTGTTGGAACCATTGTCCTAAGCGTTAGGTTCTATTTTTGTCGAAACAATATATCAGATTGTCTTAAAAAGTCCTTTCATTCGGGATATCACCATCTCTCTGTTATAAGAATCACAAAAGCATGATTCATTGTATTCTCCCCGCGAGAAATCGAATGGTTGAAAATAACATGAAATGCAAAATGGCGGTACAGAAGTAGCTTCTGATACCGCCCTTTTATGATCATATTTTATTCAAGTGAACCTGTCCGTATGATAACGCCCCGATTATATTTATCTGCCGCCTGTTCGGGCCGGCTCACGCATGTTCGCCTCAAAGGCCGCCAGCAGTGCAGCATCTCCCTCTAGCCCCTGCTGATGAGCCTTTTGGATCAGTAGCATCATCCGCTTGTAATCCTTCGGAATCACGCGAACGAATTGTTTAAGCACCTGATCCCAATTTGCCAATATGCGCTGAGCCAAACTGCTATCCGTATAGATCGAGTGCCGCTGAATCATTGCGAATAAAGCTGCAGCTTCCTTCGGATCTTCCATCCGTTCCAGAAGCACCATTTCCAGGTTGCAACGGTTTACCAACAAGCCCCTCGGGTCATATACGTAAGCAATGCCGCCTGACATTCCAGCTGCAAAGTTGCGCCCTGTCTCTCCCAGAACGACAACCCGCCCGCCTGTCATATATTCGCAGCCGTGATCCCCTACGCCTTCTACCACGATGTGAGCGCCCGAGTTTCGAACCGCAAAACGTTCTCCGGCGATACCGCGTATAAAAGCTTCTCCGCTCGTTGCCCCGTAAAACGCCGTGTTTCCAGCGATAATATTCTCTTCCGCCGCGAAGGTTGATTTTGAAGATGGCTTGACAATGATCTTGCCTCCGGAAAGTCCTTTTCCGATGTAATCGTTGCTGTCCCCCTCCACGATAAGCGTTATTCCTTTCGGTACAAACGCTCCAAAGCTCTGACCTGCCGAGCCATCAAAAGTAAACTGAATCGTATCCTCAGGCAATCCATCCGCTCCGTATTTACGAGTAACTTCACTGCCCAAGATCGTGCCTGTTGCGCGATCTACATTCGCAATCGGGAATCGGCCTTGAACTCTAGCTCCCGATTCCAGCGCAGGAGCCGCATGAACGAGCAGGCAGCGCATATCCAGCGTTTCCTCCAAAGCGTGGTTTTGACGTTTAGTGCGGAATCTGGAGCTGCCTTCGGGGAGCTGCGGCGAATGCAGAAGAGCTGAGATGTCGATCCCTCTCTTCTTCCAATGATCATCCGCCTTCACTGCATCCAGGCAATCGGTGCGGCCAACCATTTCCTCCACCGTTCGGAAGCCAAGCGAAGCCATCAGCTCGCGCAGCTCTCGTGCGATAAAAGTCATGAAGTTGACGACATGTGCCGGATCGCCGGTAAAGTTCTTCCGAAGTTCCGGATTTTGGGTCGCGACCCCAACCGGGCAGGTGTCCATCTGACAGACACGCATCATAACACAGCCGATTGCGACAAGCGGAGCTGTGGAGAAGCCGTACTCCTCGGCTCCCAGCATAGCAGCAACGATCAGATCACGTCCGCTCAGCATCTTCCCGTCGGTCTCCAGCACGACACGGTCGCGGAGGTTGTTCAGAATGAGCGTCTGGTGGGTTTCGGCAAGCCCGATCTCCCACGGCATGCCGGCGTGGCGGATAGAGCCTTGCGGAGAAGCTCCCGTGCCTCCATCGTAACCGCTGACCAGAATAATGTCGGCCCGTCCCTTGGCTACACCAGCCGCAATGGTTCCTACGCCAGCCTCTGACACCAGTTTGACGTTGATATCCGCGCGCGGGTTCGCATTTTTCAAGTCATAGATCAGCTCCGCCAAATCCTCAATGGAGTAAATATCGTGATGGGGCGGAGGCGAGATCAACCCGACTCCCGTCGTTGAGCCGCGAACTTCCGCGACCCAAGGGTATACCTTCCGTCCGGGCAGCTGTCCACCCTCACCCGGCTTGGCTCCTTGTGCCATCTTGATCTGGATTTCATCGGCATTCACCAAATAGTTGGAGGTTACGCCGAACCGTCCAGAAGCGACCTGCTTGATTGCACTGCGGCGCGAATCGCCGCTCGCATCCGGAGCATATCGCCCCGGATCTTCACCGCCCTCACCCGTGTTGCTCTTGCCTCCGATTCGGTTCATCGCGATCGCGAGGCTTTCGTGGGCCTCTTTACTGATGGAGCCAAATGACATCGCGCCGGTTTTGAAGCGGCGCATAATGCTCTCGATTGGCTCCACTTCCTCAAGCGGCACAGGCGCTCCTGCCGGCTTGATCTTCAGCAATGCGCGCAAGGTCAGATGCCGCTTACTCTCACCTTGCACCAGCTTGGCATACTGCTTATATAGTTCGTAATCATTCGTGCGGACCGCCTGCTGAAGCAGATGGATCGTTCTCGGGTGAAACAGATGCTCTTCCCCGCCGCTTCTCCACTGATATTCCCCGGCGGAATCAAGCACCTTGTCATTGCCGTCCTTATCGGAAAATGCCCGCTCATGATGTGCCAGCGTCTCAGCAGCGACCTCTTCCAGACCAATCCCGCCGATCCGCGACGGAGTCCACGTAAAGTAGCTGTCGACAAACTCCGAGTTAAGACCGACAGCTTCAAAAATCTGTGCGCCCCGATACGATTGAATTGTGGAGATTCCCATTTTGGACAACACTTTGACAACGCCCTTGCTTGCCGCTTTCATGTAATTTTTAATGGCCTTCTCACGGGAAATGCCGCGCAGCATCTTCTCTTGAATCATATCGTCCAACGTTTCAAATGCCAGGTATGGATTCACCGAACTGGCACCGTATCCGAGCAGGAGTGCGAAATGATGTACTTCACGAGGCTCGCCGGACTCCAGCAAAAGGCTGACCTTCGTCCGTGTGCCCTGACGGATCAGATGGTGATGAAGCGCTGATACTGCAAGGAGCGAGGGAATCGCCGCATTTTCCTTATCAACACCGCGGTCAGACAGGATCAGAATGTTATGCCCTTTCGCAATCACCCGATCCGCTGCCTCGCACAATACGTTTAAAGCTTGACGAAGCCCCCTTGCGCCATCAGCTGCTGTGAAGAAAATCGGAATGGTCATGGCCTTGAAACCGGGACGATGAACGTGACGGATTTTAGCAAAATCCTCGTTGGAGAGCACCGGGCAATCCAGCCGGATATGACGGCAGCTCTCAGGCTCCGGTTCCAGCAAATTTCGCTCTGGTCCGATGGTGGTAGCCGTAGATGTAATCAGCTCCTCACGGATCGCATCGATCGGCGGATTCGTCACCTGTGCAAACATCTGCTTGAAATAATTAAACAGACGCTGCGGACGATCCGACAGCACAGCAAGCGGCGCATCATATCCCATGGATGCGATCGCTTCGGCTCCAGTCAGAGCCATCGGCTCAATAACCTTGCGCAGCTCCTCGAATGTATAGCCAAATGCCTGCTGCAGCTGGCGCACATTTTCATGCTTCGGGTTCGGCAATTCCTTCGCTTCCGGAAGATCTTCCAAATTCACAAGATGCTCGTTAAGCCAATCCCGGTAAGGCAGCTCGGCGGCAATACTGGCCTTCACCTCTTCATCAGATATAATACGTCCTTCCTCCGTGTCAACCAAAAGCATCCGTCCGGGACGAAGACGGTCCTTATACAGCACATTTTCAGCAGGAATATCGAGTACACCCGCTTCAGAAGACAGAACAATCAAATCGTCCTTGGTAACATAGTAACGGGATGGACGAAGCCCGTTACGATCCAGTGTAGCGCCGATCTGAATGCCATCGGTAAACGCCATCGCCGCCGGCCCGTCCCACGGCTCCATCAGCATGCTGTGATATTCATAAAATGATTTTTTCGTCTCATCCATGCTTTCGTGGTTGTTCCACGGCTCCGGTACCATCATCATGGCAACATGGGGCAGAGAACGTCCGCTCAAATACAGAAATTCAAACGTATTATCAAACATCCCTGTATCGGAGCCGTCCGGGTTAATGATCGGTTTTACTTTGTCCAGATCGCTTCCGAACAGCTCGCTCTCAAAGAGAGACTGACGGGCATGCATCCAGTTCACATTCCCCCGAAGCGTATTGATTTCACCGTTGTGAATCATAAAGCGATAGGGGTGCGCACGCTCCCAGCTAGGAAAAGTATTCGTGCTAAAACGGGAGTGAACCAGGGCAATCGCCGATTCAACGCGTGAATCCTGCAGATCCACATAAAACGGTCCCAACTGGAAGGTCGTCAGCATACCTTTATATACAATTTTGCGGGAGGACAGACTGGATACGTAGAAGGTTTCCCCCTCCGGTGTACCGCTGTAACGAATGGCGTGTTCCGCTCTTCTGCGGATGACATAAAGCTTTCGTTCGAAGCTGAGATCATCCTGAATATCCTTGCTGCGTCCGATAAACACTTGACGGACATACGGCTTGGCTGCCCTCGCGGATTTACCAAGCATCTCATCGTTTGTCGGCACATCGCGGAATCCAAGCAACTTCTGGCCTTCCTCGGCAATGATATCAGCCAGCTGCTTCTCGTGATTCTCCCGAACAATCGGGTCATGAGACAGAAATAACATCCCCGCTCCATAGCATCCCTGCTCCGGCAGTGCAAATCCGAGACGCTTCCCCTCTGCTGAGAAAAAAGCATGCGGAATTTGGATCATGATGCCCGCACCGTCACCCGATTCCGGTTCACTTCCTTGACCGCCCCGGTGCTCCATTCGGCCAAGCATCGCAAGGGCTTGACTTACAATTTGGTGGGACCTCCTTCCTTTAATGTGAGCAATAAAACCCATTCCACAAGCGTCTTTTTCGAACTTAGGATCATAAAGCCCTTGTTGTCGAGGAAATTCGGTATGTTTCATACATATGCAACCTTTCCTGTTATAGAGTAGTGCCGTGCCTGGATAGGACAGCATGAGGAGAATCAGGCTGTTTCAGCTGTTCAATCGGAAGGACATAGACAATGTAATGCAATTTTATGCAAACAAAATCTGAGGATCATTCATAAATATAACGAATTAATTTTGTGGAATTATTTTATCACCGTGCATGATATCTGCATAATTCAATCTTTTTATAAATGTGATAAGAATTGTTTTTGTCACTCGGCTCTCTAAAACCCGAAAAAATTTATGTATTATAATGCAAAAAAGATGTCAAAAAAGACATTCCGATCTTTCAAGATCAGGAACTTAGCAGATAAAAAAATCCAAGAAAACCTGAATCAGGATATACCAGCTACATTGCAATATACCTTTTAAAAGAAGTATTCTTTTATATGCAGGGGGACTGATTAGATGATTCGTCTAATAAATAGATATAGATGAAAAAATGAAATGCTTTAGGAATTGGAACGTATATTACTATACATGTGTTTTTTACCGCCGCTCTTCAAAAAATGATTCCTATTTTGTAAGATAGAGGGAGAAAGAAGTAGGTGAAATTATGCGAAAAACCAGGGTGCTCCTTTTTTCGGAGGGATTCGGCACAGGTCATACGCAGGCGGCGTATGCTTTAGGTGAGGGGCTGATGCGAAAAAACCCCAACATCAAGTGCCGCGTCATTGAGCTCGGTAATTTCCTGAACCCGACAGTAGGCCCGCTGATTGTATCGGCATATCGTAAAACAGTCAGCACAAGTCCACGGCTGGTGGGCAAGCTCTACCGTTCACAATATAAAAAATCGCTGAACCGGATTACACGCCTGGCGCTACATCGTATCTTTTATGCGCAGGCCGAACATGTCATTAATCATTTAAAGCCGGATATCATTATATGTACTCATCCGTTTCCAAACGCTGTCGTTTCCCGGTTAAAGCGCCAGGGGCTGAATGTTCCATTATATACGCTCATTACAGATTACGATGCACACGGCACCTGGGTGAATGATGAGGTCGATGAATATCTTGTACCTACTCCGCAGGTCAAACAATTGTTGATCCAACGTGAAATACCACCGGAGTACATACATGTAACCGGCATTCCAGTTCACCCCAAGTTTTGGGATCAGGAGAACAAGGATGAACTTCGAGCTGAATTGAAGCTCAGCCATATGCCTACCGTTCTTATTATGGGCGGAGGCTGGGGACTCGTGTTCAATCAAGACTTCCTTGGCAAGCTGGCAGCCCGGGCGAATGATGTACAACTTGTATTCGTCATGGGGCAAAACGAGAAGTTGGTATCCAGCATGCGTGAAGATCCATTGTTCCAGCACCCGAACATTCATGTGTTCGGTTATCGTCAGGACATTCACAAGCTGATGGACGTTTCAGATCTTCTGATTACCAAGCCCGGCGGAATGACTTGTACCGAAGGAGCCGCCAAAGCGCTCCCTATGCTCTTCTATGAGCCAATTCCCGGTCAGGAAGAAGAGAACTGTCTTTTTTTCGTAAATGAAGGATTCGGAGAAATACTGGAATCTCCTGAGGTTGTGGATAAATGGCTCGACCTTCTATCCAGCCGCTATGACGATGTTAAAAACTATCGACATGAATTGCTTCGAAGGCGACTGCCTTACCTCGACCCGGACAACTGTGCGATTCAGGTCCTTGAAATGCTATCTCTTATTGAAGAAGATTATACCGAGTTTGTCCATCTGCTGGCCGATTCGAATTAGTGCAATCATTAACATATTTAACGGACCGAAAAAAAGAAAATGGCGGTGCAAGGATCACATCCTGAGCACCGCCATTTGTTATACAAAATCATATATCTATACTTTCTCCTGGCTTAAGAGGGTATCCCTCTATACCTGATTTCAAAAGCCGGTCACAGAAAAGCGCCGCATCCTGCTTAATTGGCGGAAATGTGTCGTAATGTACCGGAATGACCTTCTTGGTACACAACCACTGAGCAGCCAGCAAAGCATCATCAGGACCCATTGTAAATGCGTCACCGATCGGCAGTGCCGCACACGTAATGTTATTCATTTCTCCAATGAGGCGCATGTCTCCAAACAGACTTGTATCCCCTGCATGATAGAATGTCTTGTCACCCATCGTTAACAGCACGCCTGCCGGCAGTCCGGCATAGAACCATGTATCTCCCACAGAGATCGATGATGAATGAAAAGCCTGCGTAAATTTAACCTTGAACCCATTGAAAGCAAGGCTTCCGCCAATATTCATTCCATGGGATTTCACACCTTGGCTTGCACAATAATTGGCAAGCTCAAAAACAGCAATGACCGGGCAATCATTCCTCTTGGCAATCTGAATGCTGTCTCCAAAATGATCATCATGTCCGTGGGTAAGAATGACAGCATCAACCTGGATATCATCAGGCGATATCCCCGAATTGGCATTACCTGAAAGAAACGGATCGATAATGACGCGTACCCCGTTTTCCTCCACCAACATGCTTGAATGGCCGTAATACGTAATTTTCATAGATCGAAACACACCTCCTGACTATAGTTTACCCAAAACTTGGGCTACTTGTAAAAGGAGTGGTTACCAATCTTCTTCACAAAAGTTCTTGAATGATGCACCGTAAGATCCTGTGCAAGCTGTAAAGACAGGAAAAAATAAGTGTCATCACTTACTGCTTTATCGCCGTGTAGGGCAGCATTAACAGCTTGAACGGTTTCCTCATTGGGATGGACACGCTCAAGACGCCCGTTTCCTACCGGACTAAATTGATGCTTTTGATAAATAACATCTGTAATCGTATCGGGAAAATTGGCTGACCGCAGCCGGTTTAAGACAACATTGGCAACTGCCACTTTGCCTTCGTACGGTTCGCCTTCTGCTTCTGCCATCACAATCTTCTGGAGCAGCAGCAGTTCTTCAGCTGACAAAGCATATTCCCAGGTCGCTTTTTCTTTTTCTGCCTGAGTCAATGTCTCCGTTCTCGTGAAGAATAATGTTGTGGGGGGTTGTAGGCTCTTAGCCTGAGAATTTACAGCTGTTGTCCCCTCTTGTTTCTTCTTGGGCTTCGCTTGTTTGGTCTTGGGCTTGTCTTTTTTTACAGGCACTGACTTTGCCTCAGCCTCGGACTTGCTCTTGGAAGTCTGGCTTGCGGTATTCACCGCGAACTGTTTTTCCTTTAGCCCTGATTCTGGAAAGGACAACATCATGTCTTCTTTCACTTTCCACTCTTGGAATTGATTTGAAGTTAAAAAAGATGACAAAATCTTCTCATGATTCTCAATGATCCATTGTCCTGCATGATTCACTTCTTCAGCCTTCGGCATAGCTGCAGCAACGTTATGTTGTGTATGCTGCTCCTTCTCCCCTTGACTTTCTTTCGTCTGCATCCCAAGCAGACTTATTAAAGACAAACTCACAAAGAGGGCCCCAACCAACAGGGCCACCCAGCGGTTTTGTCGTAACATTTTGATCCCCATATTGTTCCTCCTATATGTCGGCACATTCCTACACTATGTAACCAGAAATCCAGGAGATGAAAACACGGCTATGCCAAATCGATAAATAAATCGGCTTACCGTTTAAACTCCATGCTGCCCAGTCTTTCGTACATAGGATTAGAATGCATCTTGGTTCGAAACAGCACCAAGCGATCGGCTTTCCAGCTTACCGGCTCTGGCCCTGTTCTAACCAGGTCGGCGGTGATGTTACCGCCGGTATATTTTCTCGCTGTTGTAATATGCGGTTTGTAAGGCCTGTCTTCCACTGTAAAGCCTAACGGAGCCATCACAGAGGATACCCGTTGCTGCAAAAGTCCTAGCTTTTCCAGCTCCCCTGAAATGCCTGCCCATAATATGCGCGGAGCAGATGCCGGCCCAAAAACGCCCGCGCCCTGAAGCCTTAATTGAACAGCCTCTTGTTCGTCAGCAATCCTGCGCAGCGATGTTAACACGGATTCCACACGTTCTGTTTTCGTGTCCCCAAGAAACTGGAGCGTAATGTGATAATCCTGCGGATGAACCCATTTTCGAAAAGAAACATCTGTCCGAAGCGCTTCCGCCCACCGTGCAATGCGGTTTGACACCACTTCCGGCAGAGGGACCGCGATAAACAAGCGCATAACTGATTCTGTATCTGTGGCCACCAATAAATACACCCTTCTTCCTGCTTATGCAATGGATTTGATGCCTTTAGTTTGTACAAAACCCGCACTAAGTTTAACATGATACCATAAAATCGATAAAAGTGAATGCAAAAAAATGACATTAATCAAATTTTCATCTTAGGTTTTATGAGGAAAATGTATTTTTCTGCAAACTTTTCAGGTCCAAAAAACATGCCGATCATTCCATCTTCCATCGCTTTAGATCAGCCATTTCAGTCATTTTTCGGACATGCGCATCCCTTTTAAATCTGATAAGATGATGGTGAAAGCTTGGCATTTTTTTCAATACACCGACAGGAGGCTATTTTTCATGAAAAAAATTGTTGCTCTTCATGAACTCACAACCGAACAAATGAAAAAAATTAACGATATCGCTCCAGATTATGAGCTTATTATGGGCAAGTATAAAGAGCTGCCTTCCGGCACCCTGGCCCAGGCCGACATCGTGCTTGGATGGACCTCTGCCGCCACGGAAGAAGCGCTTGGAGATAACAGCCAGGTCCGCTGGATTCAAATCTGGTCCGCCGGTGTTGATAGAATGCCGCTTAAAGAGCTGAACCAAAAAAATATTGCGCTAACCAACGCCAGCGGCGTGCACGCGATACCGATTACAGAGCAAATCTTTTCGATGCTTCTGGCCTATACCCGAAACCTGCATCATGCGATCCGGCAGCAATCCCAAAGCCGATGGGACAGATCCGGGACATTCCGCGAGCTTTTCGGTGCAACCGCTGTCATCGTTGGTGTCGGACAAATCGGCAGCGCCACAGCCAAGGCGGCCAAAGCCTTTGGCATGAAGACCGTTGGAGTTCGGAAGTCCGGTAAACCCGACCCGAATATCGACATCATGTATTCATTGGATGAGCTGGACAAGGCTTTAGCTGAGGGCGATTTTGTGATCAACATCCTGCCGCTTACGGATGAAACGAAAGGTTTATATGATCGGGAGCGTTTTGAGGCGATGAAAGACGGGGCATTTTTTATCAATATGGGCAGAGGTCCGAGCGTCAATACAGAGGCACTTGTTGAGGCGTTAACATCCGGCAAGCTCGCCGGCGCGGGACTGGACGTCTTCGAACAGGAGCCGCTGCCAAGCGATCATCCGTTATGGAAAATGGACAATGTGATCATTACACCGCATACGGCCGGTGACACGATTCATTACGCCGAACGTGTACTGGAAATTTTCCTGGAAAATTTGAAGGCTTATCGTCAAGGCAAGCCTTTGCCTCGCAATGTGATTGATTATGAGAAGGCGTATTAAGTTGTAGTTAGAAGAAGTTACATATTAAAAGATGAAAAGATCCTTTGCCTAAGCATCACTACGAATGCGGATTATTCTTACGATCGCTCTTGCCCCCAGATTTCTTTTTAAGTATTTTACATTCGATGAAATCTGGGGACAGCTTATGCTTCCGATGCGAGCTTTCCTTCGGAAAGCTTTCGGGCGAACGCTTCGCTTCTCCAAAATAATTCCGCCTTCTCCGTTGTCGCAATTTTACGATTTTCTAAATACAACCCTCTCTATTGGAGTAACTTCAATATCTTCTAGATACTTCCTTCTCAATTGGTGTAACTTCAATATTTCTGGATACTGCCTTCCCCATTGAAGTAATTTCAAATTTCTGGGCACTCCCTTCTCCATTGATATAAAATTTTTCTAGGTACTACACTCTTCGTTGGCGTAACTTTAAATTTAATTTTTGGATGTTCCCTTCTCCATTAGAGTAATTTCAACTAACGAGACACTTTTAATAGCAACCCCTGTTCACTTCCATTTCCCCCCCTTTTCGCTTCTCCCCCTACATTTCCTCTCACTTCACTTCAATTACGAGTGCATTAATTACATAGCCATACATCACGCACGAAGGTCCCTTTTGTGACCTGTGCTTGTCCGATGACCTGCCATCCCGTCTGTTTCAATACGTCTTTCAAAGGCTCGGTGCTCACAATGGCCGCTCGCTTCGCCAGCTTCCGCAAGCTGCCAAGCATCCGAAGCTTGTCTTCCAGCGGAAACACAGAGCACACATTATAAGGAAGATCCAGCAATGCGGTGGTGTACCTTCCCTGTAGATCGTTCATATCTCCGAGCGTAACGAGCGTATCGGAATATCCATAATGCCGCAGATTTACTCTGGCTCCCCGGACGGCGAGCGGATTCATATCACAACCTTGTATGCTCAGTCCCATAGATAAAGCTTCAATCAGCACATTTCCCATACCGCAGCAGGGGTCCAGCATCGAAACGCCTTCCGTCTCGGGAGCGGCAATATTCACAAGAGCGCGTGCAACCCGGGAGCTGAGCCCGGTGGAGTAATTTTGCGGTTTCTGTTTATGGACCAGCCAGGCACGCTGCGGATAATGACATACGCCAAATAGCCAGCTTCCGCCAAGGGACCCTATTCCGAACGTCATATCCGGCTGCTTCATATCTGCCTTTCCGGTTATGCATCCCCCTACAAAACGCTCCACTGACCGCTGTTCATCGTAGCTGAGCTTGTCCCCTGCCTTAATATAAACGACTTTAAAGCTGGAATCCTCAAGCCGAATATTGGATGCTTGCTCAGCAATTTCTTCAATCGTATCGCCGGTATACAGCACATCCACCCTCGCAGAAAGAAACGGGCTGCGGTCAGGGTCAATCCTTTGTTCACTGAAAACCCATGAGTTTCCGACTTCGGCTTTCTCCCCCAACAGTTCACGCATCTCCAGCAAGCACAGTTCCCGCTCGGTTTCATGACATGCAAAGGTATATAGATAACGATAACGGCGATCGGGTGTAAGGTTTAAAATTTCATTGTTTATCATGTCTGTCATCATTCTTTCGTCAATTTATTCTTACGATCGCTCTTGCCCCAAGATTACTTTAGACATGACCTTTCGCCAGCAGACGGTAAGATTCCAACCGCTTCTTATAATCATTTATAGGGGAGAATATCAAAAATTCATCACAGGAATATTGCGCCGCCATACGCTTTAGCTTGTCCCACACCTGTTCTGGTGTGCCGACAAGAAGACGATTATCGCCGTCACTCTCAAGCTCTTCCCTTGCTTCGGAACGGTTGTTGCTGTCATCATCTGCTTTCTTAGGCTGTGACCCAGCATCACTGCTGCTTTGAACCGCTGCCTTGAACCCATGATCAGGCTTCGCTACCTGTTTGGCCAGACGCAAAGCTTCCTCCGAAGTCTCCGCACAAATGACTCCTATCGCCACGATGCTTCTCGGCTTGTCCATAAGAGACGAAGGCCGGAATGCCTCCCGGTAAGCTTCAAGCACCTCTGCGCCGTTCTTGTCACTCATACTTCGTAGTGATAGCTGTCCTCCAGCAGCTCGATCAGATGGTGCACCTTGTTGGGCATGTTGGCAACATGGCTTAAAAAGTTCCCGCTCAGCGCCTTCGATGCATGTGCAGACCCGCCAGGCGCACGGCCAATGCCGAGGTCAACCCGCCCCGGATACAAACATGCCAGCATGTGAAAATTTTCGGCTACCTTAAGAGGACTGTAATGGGGCAAAGAACCGCACCTGAGCCGAGGCGGATGCTGCGGGTACGGGCACCGATATGTGCCAGCAGCACCTCGGGCGAGGCGCAGGATAGATCCTTCATATCATGATGCTCGGCTGCCCAGTAGCGCCCGTAGCCCCATTTTTCCGCATGAACTGCCAGATTTGCCGCTTGCTCCAGCGCCTCTTCAAAAGGGGTGTCCCCAAACCGCGGGACTAGGTCCAGTACACTTAGTCTGATCTCGCTCATCATGTATTCTCCTTTTCGCTGATCTCCTAATCCAGCTCATAAATAGAGCCTACCTTAAGACCGTACAATTCATTATAGATTTTCTCCGCATAGGCATCGGTCATCCCGGCAATGTAATCGATAACCATATGCTCCCAGGTCCAGATCGGATTCGGTCGCCGCTGGTCAGCTTCATAACGGCGGAGCCAATCCGGCGGAATAATGGCTTTGGAAGCAATCGGGTCCATGAAGGCCTCCCACAGCCGCTTGATGATCCACTCACTTCGTTTCTGCAAACGCTGGACTCTCAGATCACGGATCATCGTGACCCAGGCAAAGCTTTTCAACACGCTCACGGTGCGCAGCATATCCTCATCCTCCACACCCTCTCTCACAAAGGTGACCTTCTTCCAGTCCCCGTCCGAAATAACGCCAAGGCTCCCGACAAAAAGACTGACCCAATAAGCCTTTACCTCACGCCGGGTACGGGAATAATCGTTCTCACATACCGGCATTTTCTCATTCCATATCCGCAAAAAAGAATCGAGCACCTGCCCCACCTTTAACTCAACTTGCTCCCTGGTCCAGCCCTTCCAAAACTCGTCCTCCAAGGTCATAATCTTCTCCACAATGAGCCGATTCAAATGCCCATCACGCAAAAAATGCTCATGAACCTCGATTTTTCCAGCCTTGATACCGTCCTCCAGATCATGTGCCGAATATGCAATGTCATCGCAAAGATCCATCAGCTGGGCTTCCAACGTCCTTTTTCGATTCGGAATGCCCCATTCCCGGCGAATATGAGAAATATATTCCCATTCGTGACGGTACATCCCTTTCGGATTTTCAAGCCCGGAAAACGGATATTTATTAATGCCGAGCAGCACCGCGTCAGACAGGTTGAGCCCGTTGACATCCTCCCTTTTTTCCAAAAACATGATCAGGCGAAAATTGTGCGCATTGCCTTCAAAATGCTCATACTTCCGGCGAATAGGCTCCCGAACGCTCGCGACCTGTTCCGCAGTAGGCACACCCGGCAACTCGATCAGTTCCTCTTCCGTTCTTTGATCAATCAGCCGTTCCAAAATACCCTGCAGCACCTCCTCGCCTTTATGACCAAACGGAGGATGACCGAAATCATGCGCAATCGCAGCGCATTCCACGACCTCGGAATCGATTATAAGCCCCGCATTATCCGCGGCTTCCGGAAGCACCTCGGGGTATGCTCGGGCCAGACTTCGGGCCGCTTCGCGGGCGATCTGCGCGACTTCCAGGGAATGGGTAAGACGGGTGCGGTAGTAGTCTCCCGTCCCAGCCCCGAACACTTGGGATTTCCCCTGCAAACGCCGAAAGGTCGGGGAATGAATGAGACGGGAATAATCCCGCTCATATACTGCCCGGGATGCGTCCACCTTCGTCTGCTCCGGGTATTGACGATGTTCTCTTAGCTCCTTCAATTTGATCGTTTCCATGCTGTCTCCACCCCTATTTATCTGTTTCCTTCCATTAACCTTCAATTTTTGTTTCATCCATTATAAGTCATCACAGCATGGAAACGAAAATAAGGAAATGAAATGGGCGCGATCAACCTTATTTTGTGTTGTTCAAAAGGCCCAGTCGGTAAAGAACGGTGATCACCCGGTAAAAGTCATAACTGCCTTCTTTGTCCTGAATAACGCCAGCTTTTAACGCAGCTTCTACCCCAAGCTCCGCCCAGACTGGTACAGATTCATACGTATGCCGCTTCTGTAATGAATCCACCGTTTTTTGCAGCTTCTTGATCTGAGACTCCTGCTTATCTACAAGTTTCCCTTGTTTGGACTGTTGATCCGTGAGCAAACGCACCTGCTCCTGCAGCTTCTTCACCTCAGCCGTTAACGTCTCGATTTTCATCATATCCTCCTCCTCTTCTCGTCCCTGCCGATCATATTGATCCAGATCATATTTCTCTATAATCGAAATGAGTTTTTGCGGATAGCCTGGATCGGTTGCATAACCGCCCTTCCATATTTCTGTAGCAGCTGTTTTATAGTCAGCCCATAGCACGCCATGATAGCGTTTCGGGTTGTCACGTGTTCCGTTTAAAATCAAACGGGTGTGGTCTTCGATCGATTCGTCCCAGGAATGGTATTTTCGAAATTTGGCGTTCGTTGTGTAACGTGTTTGCCCCCTGTATTCGACCGTGGGCATGGTAATGCTCCCGGCTGGGCCAGTGCCTTTGATGCCAAACAGATTGTTCGCTTTTTGCGTCAGACCGCTCTTTCCCCAGTTCGATTCCAAAATCGCCTGAGCGATCGTCAAAGAGGCTGGCACACCGTGGCGGCGCATGTCTTCTACAGCAGCAGGTACTATTTTTGCAATAAATTCATGAGGCTTCATCTTTGTTCTCCTCCTTCCTTTCCGTGTAGCGATCCTCCTCTGATTTCGTGTGGAAGACTTTGACGACTTTACGCAATGATTGCGGAATCGGAACCCCCATCCGCCCGACGTTCTCAATAATCGACAAAAGCTCATTGGCTAAATAGAAGAAGGTTACCGTATTTTGAACATAATTCATCTCTCCAAGCACCTTATCGATCAGGTGCGTAATCGCGATAATTATAAAGATAGTTATTTTTCTGGCGATGCCGATATAACCAATCCGGCTCCGAAGCTCACCATTCATCCAGGCAGCCGCCCATCCGGTCAGCCAGTCAATAACGACAAACCATAGCAGCAGATGAAGCAGCAGCGACCAACCGCCCCAGAAATACCCGGTCACGGCCCCCACACCCGCCATAAACATCTTGAACCACTGACCGATGTGCTCATGCATAAGTTTTCCTCCTTTGGTATTGTGATATAAAAAGACCCCCGGAATTCCGGAGGTCCTGAAAAGATATAATCTTGTGAACGTATTGCCAAAAGTAGAATTTTAAGGTATTAATCTTTATATCAGTTCATTTAACAAGGAGATGGTGCGATAATGAAAATGAAAAAGATGGTGATTGGTCTTACACTCGGCATGTTAATTAGTTCTTCAACTGTCGCATTTGCAGCGACTTCCCCTACCGTTAAGGCTACGCTTGTAAAATATAAGATGATGGTTAACGGGGAACCGAAATCCGTTTCCTCGAATCAGCTATCTTATAAAGGGAATACATATATACAGTTACGTGAAGCTGCTTCACTTTTCGGGTACAAGACCAAATTTGATGGCCCGAATAAGACCATTCATTTTACTCATCAAGATCAGGAATGGATCTCTCTAGCGGAATTTTCTGAAATCTCAAATTTAAAGGTTGAAGCCGATAAAGAGAAAAAGGACGTCTACCATGTTATCAAAGGTAAAGATACCATTCTCACGCTCAACGCACGGGATTTAAACGAAAATGAAGAAAGAGGCGTGGCCTCTCAAAGCGGCATTGTCATTTACTCTACCAAAATTAAAGGTTCACTGATGTTAAACACAGAAGATTTAAAGGCCGCTGGCTTGTTGTAATTAGTGAAGGGACTGTTCATTGGACAGTCCCTTTGAATTTAGGCCCCAGGTAACTGAGGGCAAAATAAAAACGCCTTAGCGGCGCTAGCTGTTTTTATATTGTTCCGTTTACTACTTCTGTGACAACTACTTTAAGATTATATAATTGCGGTACTTCATGAAGTGAATATGTCCCTATCATAACCAAGCTAACCCATACCTTTACCAAACCACTGTCTTTTGTAAATGTCATCGTGCATCACCTCCTTTCTAGGGTTTTGGAGTAGCCACCAACATTGTTAGTTCTGCTACTGCTTGTTTGAGCGCTCCGTTTTCGGATTTTAGCACAGCTACCTGTTAAGATAAAGCTGGTTGTGGATCTGGTGGTGTTTCCGGACTTGTGGGATCAGGATAGGTAAACAGTGGTTTGAGTGTCCCTAGATCAACGCCTGTCCATACCCCTTCGTTGAAATCTTGTAAATAGTCATCATACTCCAATTCCAACAATCCCACTGTTTCTGGTACACGCTCTGCTAATGACTTATAGTAGGTGAATGCTTCTTCGATTGTCGTTTCTCTTGCACCTGCATAAACAATATCGCCATCTACTATTTGGATTGCAGCTCCATCAGCTAAGTTATAAAAGAGCTTCCTCTTACGTTTAATTCCAGCCATTATTATCCTCCTTGCTATTCATAGGCATACCATCTGAGATCAGTCTTGTCGCCATAAAATCTAAGCCGAAAAGAGTTTCCAGATACGGCCCCTTTTCTGTCGGAGTAATCATCATCTGCCAATCTACCGATTGCTTCAGCGCCTGTAGCATCACAATAAGCACCTGCGACCATTCCCATTTTAGACCCGACAGGACCTGAGCTACTATTTAAATAAACAGTGCGATACCTACCAATAGAAATAAACTGGATAACTACTAAACTCGGCTGAAACTCCAATCCTGTAACCTGTATTAGATTGTCGTTATAGCTACCTATATAGCCACTAGCCTTTCTTCCGCCCGCTTTAATTGTGATGGAACCATCATAAATACCGGAATATAAAGTTTGATTAGATGAAGTTGGGTTTACTGTTGTCGGTCCAGTTGCTCTTACTGGTAGATTACCTGTTACCAACCCGTTTTCCGTGACAATGGTTTTCCCAGATCTAACATCACTTGCTACCGCCGTTCCATACTCACCTCCTTCACCCTGTAAGGTAAAAACCGTTCCATCCCAGAATAGAGTGTACACACTAGCGAGTAACTTGGCGTCCTTATCGCCAGCTCTCTTGATAGGTGCTGCTGATCTCTCATTGACTTTTAGCGTAGGCGCTCCTGTGCTTGCTGCATTGATCTTAAGCGTGAATTTGGTGTTCGGCTTGACCTCTGCGCTTGTTGCTATGCTGTACGCATTGCCACTATTGGTTGTTGTGCCAAGGTGTGGGACAAGGCCCGATGCCGTCGCTGAATCCATCTCCTGCGCTGTTATTCCCTTTGCCATATATGTTCATCTCCTTTGTTACAAAATATCGTCGGGCATTAAAAAACACACTCCCATAAGAAAGCGTGTTTGTTATACCGTTTGTATCGGGTGAATATCCCCCGCATCGTCTACGTTATATCCTTTTTCCCCAAGAGCAAGCTTAACCGGTTCCTTATCTCTCTCCATCACACTGTTATATGTCCGTCCTCCGTCAATGATCACAGTAGCGTAGACTCGGTGAATGTACATAACTTTTATCTCTGCCATTATACTGTTCCTCCCTTTGCGATTAATTCGTAAAGTTCCAGCGTTGCGTTGTTAGCCTCTTGAATCTTAGCGTCTTGCTGCGTTTGGCCTTCGTGTAGTTCCAGTGTTGCAGATTGCGCCTCGGTTAGTTGAGCTTTTAGATCGGCGTTCTCTTTTTCTAAAGCTTGAATTTTTGTTTCCAGTGTCTCAGGAGCATAATAATCATAAAATAAAGTTTTTTTAGTTAAATCAACTTTTAGAACAGAAGTCATTCCTGGAATATTGTCAGGGTAGATCATTAGAGCGTCGTCGCCCATATCAACAATGTGCTTGTATTCCCGATCAGCATCGCGGCGTGAAAGAATCTCAGTCACCCTGCCGATTTTGACGTTCTCAGGTTGGTACACTATGTGCATATTATTTAAACCTCCTTAAATCGTTATGATGAATGCGTTTTGAACCTCAGATTTTATACTTGGCCCAGTACCCCCTGAGTTGGTTTTGACCAGCCTCGCCGCAAGTCGTATTACGCCAGTAGCATTAAAATTTGAGGGCAGGTCGGCTGAAATCGGCGCATCCAATGGCTTAACAACATATGTTATTTTCTTAACCTGACGATCAATACTAAAACTAGACAACCCAAGACTAAACATACTATACCACCCAACCACTGACCTCTCTAAGATGGGATACGCCACGCCTTCACTATCAATTAGCTCCAGAGTTGCCACACTCGATCCTGACTCAATGGTATAAAACTCCGACCAAATAGCAGCGTCAAGTTTAAGCTGTGTTGTTGATAACGGCGCCGTGTACACATCGACAAATTTTGGGCTCGCTGGAATCTGGAAAATATCTTGAACTAAAAACGAGTTAGATTCGCCTGGTAAGTTCTGTTTTGGAACGGTTTTGTTTACGATAGTCCTAGTCGGCAGTATTAACGTTCCCGTCACAATCCCATTTTCGGTACCAATAGTTTTGCCATCGGCTACATCGGCGGCGGTAGCTGTCCCGTACTCACCCCCTTCACCCTGTAAGATAAAAGACGATACCCCATCGTAAACGAATGTATAAATAGAATCTTTTTTGAGATTACCTGATGATAGAGTCTTTCCATTGCTTTTCTTAATCGTTTTGGCTCCAAGTCCATTTACATTCAGTGTTGCTGATCCGGTGTTGGCTGCATTGATTTTTACAGTAACCCTTAATCCGGACTCAAGAGCTGAAGGCACAGGTGATGGGGTTACGCTGTATGCGTTACCGCTGTTGGTACTTTCCCCGTAGCACCCCGTAACTGCAGCTTGAAAAGCCTCGTCTAATTGATCTTGCAGCCCACTCACCCTGTTAATAGGCACGCTATTAGCCGCCAACACTGCACCATTGATCGCGCCCTCCGGTCCGATCGGGACATTTTTCAGGACTACCATCGTCACCTCAGATGTTGCGGCTACACCAGATAGAAGGATGATCTTCGCCCGCTGCGTGACTTCTCCGGCTTCGTTCCGAACCGTGTTGGTCACGGTGTACTGAGTTGAATCCAATACTGCCCGGTTAATTGCTACTAGCAAGGTGTCAGTGTTTGCGTCAAAAAGATCAAGCGGAATATCGAACACCTTCTGATTATCGGCTGTAGCCGTCACCAATAGCGGGTAGCTGACCAGCTTCGGGATGCCTGTTTCCGTAACTAGGCTGATCTGTTGGTCGGTGTATGACTTTGCCTGAAGAGCAGCATCCTTTACGGCCTTCTCCGTAACGGCTACATCCTCCCTATTTCCATCTGTAGCATTAGAGAGTTGTACGATACCTTTTGTTGTTAGAGAAGCGTCTGGGATGTATATATTCCCCACCGCCTCATCAATCTTATCCCAGTTGTCGTTCAGCATCGTTTTGATATTAAACGTCTCACTGCCATCCACCATCGGGTCTTTCTTTAGCAGTCCTAAATTCGGTGTGTTACTTGACAACTCAAGCACCTCCTGCAAATTTATTTAATGGAATTTGTTCCATTTCATGTAGCGTCACCACATCATGAATGTCACGAATGAGCAAATAATTGAATTCATACACTACCGCCAGATGCGCTGGCTTAATCTCTTCAATCGCGGCCTTCAAATCGTCTAAATTTGGCGGAATCCCCAAAGTATCCATAAATTTTATGGTAAAGCTCCACTCCTGCGGCTGGAAGGATACCTCGACCGCACCTCCGTCATAAGCTTCTGCCACATTTTTAACGAGTTGGCCTGAAAAAGTACCCGCTCCGCGCAGCTTCGATTCAATCACGGCCCGCCGCTGCTCGATCGGCTTGGTGCGATCAATAGGAATGCCCAGCTCCGTTTCCCAGCGATCTAACCCCCAGGTAGCTGTACGCACAAAGAATTGATCTGCCACTGAGTTCAGCGCCTGGTAGAAGCTGTCCAACTCGCTTCCCTTGGCGTCCATATCCGCTTGCATAACGCGGGACATTTCATAATAGGCCGGAAGATAAGAAAACAGCTCGCGACCACGCAAGCTGTTCATTTTCGCATTATTCACTAACGCTCACCGTCCCCAGTACCGCGACCTGACCGAGGCCGATCTCGATGTTTTGCTGTGAGGTGTTGCCGTTGATGGTCAGATCTGCATAGTCCACAATAATCGGGATATCCAGCAGAACGGCGGCGATCCTCGTATAACGCACCAAAGGATCTTTCCGGTTAAAAGCAATCTGCTGCAAGTAAGTGCGCACCCCTTCCTCGATCAGCTGCCGGATTTCATCCATCGTTGAAGGCTGTTCCTGCGTGCGCTGCACTTTCACCGAGATGTTAATCGCCACTTCCTCTGCGGGCATCGCAGTAATCACCGGGCCTGCCGGGGCTACGCCTTCTCCCTGCCCGTCCTGAGTCGGGTCGATGTGCCGCTGAACGGCATCCACGATATCCTGACTTGCCGCACGCTTGTCCGTGTCCAGCAAATACAATCCTACACTGCCCGCTCCTTTCCACAAAGGAACGACCTCGACACCCCCAACACCGGCAATCTCATTGGCCCACTGCATATACTGCGCTTTGTTGCCGCTCGTCCCCTGACTGCGAACCTTGGCAAAAAAACGCTCCAACAGCGATTGATCCGTCTCGATATCCGTCCCGCTTTTCGTGGGCTCGGGATTCGTAACTGACGATACGCCGCTAACGGATGTCGACATAAGCTGGATCACGCCTGCGGGAACGTTGCCGTTCTTGCCGGGGGTAACCGCCCTAATGGGCGCTGTACCTGTGCCAAGATCACTGAGCGTAACTGCCATTGTTGTCACATACTCTACCGAGGACTCCCCGGAGCCTTCATCCGCAGGCGTCGCCACATAAGTTCCTGCCGGAACCGCAGTGCCCGGTTTCCCTGTAAATAAAACGCTCCCGGTCGAGGCAACCGCCTGCCGCCTTGTAATCCCATGCTCAGCGGCCCTCAGATCGAGCTCGGCCGAACGAAAATCCGGGTTATCGCTCGCCGCTGTACTGGCGAACCCCCGGCGCAGCAGCTCCTGCGCCCAAAGGGCCGCCTCGGACAGCATAAACGCAACCGGCGCCTGCGCATCCCAAATAAAAGAGCCCTCCGACTTGTCGATATCCGAAGGAACTCTCTCGAGCATACGGTTCATGATGCTCTCTTCCGTCTGGTCCAGCAAATATTGAGGCAATTGTGCCATTACATCACCACCCCTTCAATCATTTCTGTCTCATCCCGGACACTTGTAATTTGACAGCTGAAGCGGCACGCTTCCCCTTCCCATGTAAAAAGAAACTGATCCACGCTCTCCGTACGTGCATCGGCCATCAGCGTCTCCGTTACCATGCGCCGGATCTCGCTTTCCAGCAGCGCATGGTCGTCATCGCTGCCGATCAATTCCTCCAGCTCACTGCCATAATCGCGGGAATAGATCAGGTGGCGGTAGCGCGGGGTACGGATCGCTTTCTCACACCAGATGACCCAAGCTTCCTTCTCATCTACAGCCGCCACTTTACGAGTAGGGGACATGACAAACTCCCCAGCTTCAAAATCAAAACGCCAGCTCCGTCCGAAGACAGCCCCGCTTTCCTCTTCCATCTCCGGTTCATATTGTTCCGCCCAAACCATATCTTCCGTTTCAGGAAACAAACTAGCCATGAGCATTCACCACCTTGCTGACGACAACAACGTCATTGCCGCCGTTCACCCGAATCGCCAGCACGCGATCTCCGGGCTTCAGTCCTTTTCCTGGCTCAAGGCGCGCTTCTTCCACTTCACTTTCTTCAAAATCAAACGACAGTTCCACCTGCTTGCCTTCCCACGTCGTCTGCCCCGTCACTGTCCGCCGGGGCAGAGATAACAAGCCGGGTAGTTCTGCAACCATATAATCCTGAAACTCATGCTTGAAATCATCCAGCTTCAGTCCGGTCGAAGTGACTGTTCCCAGCACCGCCCCAACACCGCCCAAAGCTTGCCTCGTCTGCTTATTCAGCGAAGAATAGAGGGAAGACGCCAATTGTCCGTAGGGGTCATTATTCAAGGTAAAACCTCCTTTTTACATCGCCATAGGTCCCCAGCTCCAGCGACATGCTTCCCGGGTTGCCCAGCTCTCGACTGACCGAAATGACGATCAGCTTCATCGAGCCCAGCATGACAGCATCTCCGGCCCGAATGGTATTGATATCCGGCGCGTTCAAAGAAATGGTCTCCTGAATACCGCGGAGCTTGCTCTTGGCCAGCTGGCGGGCTGCCGCACTTGACTTGACCTCATCGTCCTGGATAATCGCCTGCAGCTGTCCATATTTCTCAATATCCTTCTTCTCTATCGCCAAAACCTTGGAAGGAACTTCTTTCCCGCTTTCGCTTGCCGTTGTTGCCAACACCTTAACCAGCGTAGCAGCGCCTTCAAGGGTTCGCGATTGCGTCGTATCTGTCAGCGCCTCAAGCACATACACATCCTTGTTGCTCCCAATCTCATACAGCTCCAGACCGGATGGGATCATCCGGGGATGATACAGCTTTCCTCCGGCTTTGGCCGTCTCGCGCAGATCGGCAAGCATACTGGCATAAATAGACTGCGTCCGGTATACACTGCGACCGAGCTTCTTCTCTGTATCGGGCAAAGCAGCCACTTTCAAATTCCAGTCAGCGGCATATTTTTTAAAACGCTGCGTTGCAGTCTGCTTGGCCGGAAACAAATATTCTTCCTCGGATTTATCCAGGTACACCGTGCGGTCGTACAGCGTCAAGCTCATTCGCTTGACCCCGTTATTAGAGGTAGACACCTCCCAGATGACAGCCGGATGGAGAAGATAAACATAATCCTTCTTCCCGTAAGGTATACCGCTGACCCGAATCGCCATTCCCGGCGAAACAGGGGGCATGTCCGGCGTCACTACGAGATCGACCGTTCCCTGATACGCGATCTGCTCCAAAGAATCCCGCAATTGAATCGATTCCACCAAGGGCGACAAATCATACTTATCCTGCAAAATCACCTTGTAGCTCATGGCAGCACCAGCTTCTGTCCGGGCTTGATGGCGTTCGGATTTTTCCCGATCACCTTCTGATTCAGCTTGTAAATCTGATTCCATTTAGAGCTGTCCCCCAGCTCCAGCTTGGCGATTTTGGAAAGCGAGTCACCCGGCTTGACGGTATAGGTCTTTTTCTTTTCCTTCATATCTGTCCGAGGTCTCTTATTCGCTGCTGCGCCCTTGCTGCTCTTTTTCGCCACCTTCATCTCACTCCAGGTCCGGAGCGTAATGTCAAAATGCACATCCCCCGGTTCCCCGCCCCGAAAAATCGACTGATGGGAGGATACGAACACGGGCACATTGACTGCTGTCTCGGTAATAATAAAGCGCAGCGGGGTTTTCGATACGAGAAATTCATTCAGCTGGTTCATCGCGGTTTGCGGATCGGGCAAGCTGCCCTCTGTCCCCTTGCAGAAGGATTCGTCATACTCCATTGGAAAAAAAGATGAAAAAGATATCTCCTTAATCTTGTTCCCTTGTGGAAAATCAAACTCCCCGCGCGACAAAATCATGGCCGTGTCCAAGCCCTTTTGCCGTGAGATCGTCACCTCTTCCGGATTGACCGGGAATGTAAATTTTTTGCCCTTACCGTTTATTAAAATAAACTCCACCGCCGCCTCCCTCCTTTCTGTTTACACATACGCCCTAGGGACGGGCTTCCGGTTTTGTGCCGCTCTGGCAAATTCGGCTCTCAAACGCTGTCCGATCTGCAAAATCAGCCCTTCTACATCGACCGGATACTCCTCATGCACCGTCACCTGCACCGCTCCCGGCGGAAGATTGTAGTTCATCGTCGTTTCCGTCTTAAAATCCTTCAAATAGCCTGACAAGGCTGTCATCTGCTCCGGACTGATCTGGACGATCTGCGGTGTCATTTTGTTTTTCCCATCAGCATTCGGACTTCCGTTGACGGCCGGGCCCATTCTGGTGCCGCCGCTTGGAGGCGTAGCCATCATCGCAGGAGAGATCGGTCCGTATGGAACAACAGGTCCATGATAAGGTGGCGGGACAAAACCTGCTGGAGGAACCGACTGCGGAATATATGGAACAGATGCAGCAGCCGCAGCACCTTTCGATATGCCTGGTACTGCGGGAGGGACAGCAACAGACGCAGGTTTTCTAGCAAGTGTCGGGGTAACAGCAGGCTCCTCGGCAGGCTTCTTCTTTTTGCCAAAAGAAAATTTACTTGAGAACCAATCCGATACTTTGGATACCCCTTCTTTGATCTTGTTGCCAGCGTCTGCAACCAAGGCACCTGCCTTTTCACCAATCCAGCTGCCTGCCGCTCCGCCTAAAGTAGACCCTACCAACGTCCCTGCACCTGGAATGATCGATCCAAAGAAGCCGCCGACGGCAGCACCGGCACCTCCCAGCACCGTAGAGCCGATTGCCTTGGCCCGCTCTTTTCCGGGTGCAGCTGTCGCAATGGATGCCGCATCGGCTGCAAAACTTAACGGACCGAGCAACCTTTTGCCCAGACCTTTGGCAGTATTGGCAACGATACCGCTGCTGCCGTTTTTGACAGCTTTCGATGCGTCTGAGACGGCGGATGTTTTGTCGCTTTTAACGCCAAACCATTTGCCGATACCTTGAATTCCGCCAATCAGCCCTTCACCTGCCCCACCGATCGTTTCAAGCAGTGCGCCTGCCGCTCCTGCGGTTCTGCCTAATCTTCCTCTGTTTTGGACTCGTCGCTCCCGCCCTCTTTCGAGCCTTGACTGTGTTCCTGGCTTTACATATCCGGGATCATTCTTGCTTCCTTTGCCGCTTGCTCCCGCTCTTTTTCCCGTTCTTTTTTTCGAACCCTTCGCTTTCGAACCTCTACGCCTTCCTCCAACTGCTACCCCGCCGCAGCAGCATTGACAACCAGCCTCATTGCCCTTCCATGCATCGCCGATCGCCCGCACTTTCTCCGGTATTTCCGCCAGGTTTTTCACGCCGCCGCCGATAGATTTAGCAGTGCCAAACCCGTCTTTTACTTTGTCCCATATCGTCTTCGGATTCTTTGGATTAGCTTCTTTAGTGGCGCTCAAAGCCCCCATTGTCCCTAATGCTCCCGTCAGTGCAACGAGCGCATCCGTATTCGTTTGAAGCGCTTGGGTCACCGCGGAAAAGTCTGCTTGTCCGCCAGACGACTGTTTTACACTCAAATTCAGGTTGGCAGACGTATTGATGACCTGCGATTTTACACGGCTCAATTTTGCCAACAGACTGTCCAAACCTTTCGAAGCGTTGTCCTTTAGCACAATCTCAGGAACCATGCGGGTTCTTCCGATTTTTAGTACACGCCCTTGAATCCGTTCAAAATAACGTTCCATCGCCCGCAGTTCCCGGTTCGCTTTAATTACGTTTTTCGGATCAATAACGAGATTCATGCGGTAGTTTATCGCTTCAGCCATATGTGCTCACCTCCTTTGTCCCTAGCTCTAACCTGCCATGCTGTCCATTTCCATTTCGGAAAAAGCAAGCAGCAGCAGACGTTCACCTCGCGGCAGACGCCAAAATTCTCCGGGCCGAATATGATGCCGTACCCACAGATGGTATAGCATCGTGATCATTCCCCCGGAGCTGATTCGTTTTTTAAGTCGGTTATTTCAACCCCGAAGCCGGACAACTCCAGCACTTTATCACCAACTGCATCCAGCTCCCCGGCCAAAAGCATACGGCGAACCGCCTGCTCTCCGCCTGACAGCTTTAAACGGCTCGTAATCCGCGGGTCCCCCCAACCATTCAGCTTCAGCCCTTTGACAACAAGGCTGTCCGTCGCTTCCGAAATAAGAAGTGCGTTAAATGTTTCGGTATCCACCTTCTCATCCACCACACCCTTCACCGTGCGGCGAACTGTACAGCGTTCACGGATGCTGTCAACACGGCTTGAGGTCAAACCGTGCAAAACGATCTGCATATCCAGCCGCTTGATGCGCACGGTTTCCTCCGGCAGCTTTTCAGCCGCCTCAAACAGACAGTCCAAAATTTGCTCTTCGCTCAAATTCTCATGTACGCTCATGCTTTTTATCTCCTTTGTTAAAATATGTTCTGAATTCGAATGAAACGTGCGGTAAAGCTGCAACTGGTGGGGCTATCCCAAAATGACCTGGGCCTTACGTTGCCCCTGGTAAGACGTTACGTTTACCAGTCGTTCCTGCAATCGCTCTTTTCTCCCAAGACAAACACTTATGGGATAGCCCCTATCCACAACAGCCGTTACAGCATTTCGCTATGCAGCTAATGGCTGCTCTTTACAGGAAATCTACTAATAACAAAGCAGCAATGGGTTGCCCTTTAACCTTTAATCAGATAACTATCAACCAACGCCAGTAAGACGCAAAGCGATTAATCCGCCGTAATCGGGTCCAGCAGCTCATAGCCTTCAAACGTAAATTCGGTTTCCTCCAGCACTTCTTCTCCGGCTGTCCAGTTGGCGAGCTGGATTTTGTCCGGCATACAGCGGATCAGGCGAACCCGCTCATGACCGTAAGATTCGGGATCATCCAGCTTGGAAATAATATCGAATTTGGTGAAACCGCGGGCAATCATATCCGAAGTGACTTTGTAGCCGCTCATTGTGCCGGTTCCTTTTTTGCTCCCTTTTTTGTGCACCGTCCAGTCGTTTCCGACCAGCTTCAGCTCCCGCTTTTCAAGCTCCACGCTCGCTTCCAACTTGTTAATATGCGTCTGCCAGACCCCATCGATATATGCCTGGCCGTACGTTCCCAGAATGACTCTTGAAGCATCCAACATATTTGATTCCTCCTCAAAGTTTTAATGTTTTTTCAGACTCAACATGAAATCAGAGCCTTTTATTGCACGTAAAATGTGCCAAACAGCTGTTCCATCACATCGGTCAGCTTCACGTTCCACTGCAGGAACACCTGATCCGGCTCCGGCTGAACAACGGCAGAATCGCCATAATAGGCAGGGTCGAGAATGACATCATAACCGTCAGACTCAATCACATTGCTGAGTGACAGCTGCGCAAGATATTCCTTCACGGCCCCGATCAGCGCCAGTCGGCCTTCTTCCGTGTTGTTCACTTTACCGATATACACCTGCTCGGCCGTTTGCTGAAGATCGGCATTAATCGCATCCATCACCCGGATAGAGCGGATTTTTTTCCATGCATTGTTTTGACCCTCTGCCGGATTCACGAGCGTGTTAATGCCGCGCAGCGTCTTCACTTGACGTCCGTCGAAGAAAAGCAAAAATACACCGTTTCGCAGTGCCTGCTCTTGCTCGGAACGTGTCCAACGGCGGGTGACATCTTCGAAAGGAGTGGCGGCATACGTTGCCGATTGATTCAGACGCTGACCCGCAATAAGTCCTGCCACATAAGCAGCTGTCTGGGCAGAACTGTAGTCCATGCCGGACAGACGCACGCCTGTACCCACGTTAATAATTCCTTCATGGTTCAAAGCCAATGAACGGGCTGCCGCCAGATCGGCTGCATTCTTGGATACATCATCTGCTGCGCTTCCGCCGAAGACAGCCATAACACCGCGTCCTTCACGGCGAAGTCGTTTGACCCAAGCGGAGAAGCTTTGCAGCAAAGCCATATCAGCGGCATAGTCCAGAGCGAGCACATCAAACTCCTGGCCTTCAATCGCTTCCTGCATCGCAATATAGTCCGCGTTCGTCAGACCGGCGTTTCCGCTCTTTCCTCCTGAGAGCGCAGCGCCGCTGACATCGGCAGGAATGCCGCCATCTTCCAGCACCTTCGCCGTTACCCATTCATTCTCGCTGTCATCGTTAATTTGAGCAGCGATGGAGGCGGCCGTTCCGTCAGCCCCTGTATAGGTGCCTAGCAGCTTGGCTCCCTCGTAGAGACGAAGCTCTTTCGCCGCCGGATCGGCAAGCGAGGGCTGAATCGTCACAGAGAAGCCGTTGCCTCGACTACCCGGATACTTGGCTTGAAGCTGCAATACATCGGACGGCGTTTCCGCTTCACTCTGAAGCATCACAGATGCAGCCGCCGTAGTATCGTCTGCCAAACGGTAAGCCAGCAGCTTCTTCGGGCCGCCAAGCAAGGCCAGGTACAGTGTCTGATAGGCTGTTGCTCCATCCAAACTGTCCGTGGAGAATAGCTCAGCGATTGCCTGCTCACTTCCGATTTCCACAAATTCACGTACCGGTCCCCAGTTCGCCTTGACCGGTACAACGACTGTACCGCGGTTTCCCCCCTGAATTGCAGATGCAGCCGCTGCTTTAAAGTTCATATACAATCCCGGCAACACCGGTTTATTTGTACTTTCCCATGTTCCGCCTGCCATGATTAGACCACCTTCGCTTTCATAAATTGTTCGATTTTCTGTTTGACCTCAGCCACGGTAAACCGCTCTCCGTCTGTTCTGTACATCGCTCCCGCAAGCACCTCTGCCGGAACATCAAACAGTTCCTTAGCATGCGCTGTCAGCTCTGACAATGCATAACGCGGAGTGATGCTTTTGCGGAATTTCGTGTTGTTTGTTTTTTTAACAGCCATAAGGGACACCTCACTTTAAAATAGGATCAATGTTAACGCGGCGGATCAGTGCCGCTTCCTCTGCCGGCCGCATCTGCCGCTGCATTAAAGTCAGCTTTATCTGACCATCTAGAATCGGATCAGCCTGTAAATCGCTGGATACGTCAACAACCGATACATACCGTTGATCCACAGGCTCTAGCATCAGCCGTACCTTCGATCCAAGCTTCTCCACAAGCGACACAATCGCAAGCTGTTCGCTTTCCAGGTTCGGCGACACAATATGCCCGGTGAAGCTTTTACGAATTTCGTACATCGAAGCTCCCGCGCTTTTCGACTCGCACCCTGTCATCCGCCACAAAACAGCATGCTCCTCCCGTCCAGCTGGCCACGCCGTATGGTAGATCTTCCAAGGGGTTCCCAGCATCTCACCCGTCAAGGCGGTCAGAGTGCTGAGCCATTCGTCCGTCTCACCGGGTGCAACTGCTCCGGTAGCCTCCGGCATGTATACGCCAAAGCGCATGACCCGAACGATTTTGCCTGACGCTGCATCAAGCTTGTCCGTTTCCGGAACACCCAGATAATGAAGCACAAACGCCTCGTTCTCTGTGCCGCTTACCCGCTTACGGTTTAATCCGCTCACCAGACGCTCCGCCCATGCATCAAGTTGAGACAGACCTGAGCTGTCTGCATAAAGCTTCAGCCTTACGACCTGCCGATACCCTGCCCATGAAGATTTCCATATCTCTTCGCCAAGCGTAAAAACGGCATATTGATCATCCGCCGCTCCATCTAGCGGTTGGACATCGTACACCCGGCCTGCTAGCTCCGGGACGATGGATCGAACGGCTTCCTTAACCGCCGCTCTCATGCTGCGGGTCGCCGGAAATTTATTTTCATACCATCTGCAGCGAAACCGTTCATAAAGACTGCTTGCTTGCGCAACACGGCTCCTCCTTTCTATTTCTTTATGACAATCGGAAATGAATCAATTCGAGATCATTCGCAAACAAAAACCGGCCTCTGGCGGCCGGCTGACAATTCACTGTGTGTGTTCGATATGCTCTTTTGCTTCATTCCCGATACTACAAGCTTACACCCCCTAACCAGAAACGCTGACGGCGAAGCGGACGAATTAAGAAGAGCTTCAAGCGAAATTAGGGATGAAAAATGTAAGAACATACGTTCCTGTTTTTGGACTTAAAAAAAGAAGACACGCCTTCGTCCTCCTTAATTAAAGGGGCTTAGCGTGTCTTCTAACAAAAAAACCGAAAGACCTTTAGGTCCCCCGGTTCATTGTGATTACAATCAGATAGCAATCAGCTTCATCTACACTGTGGTGGATTTTTCTCCAGCTCATGAAGCTTCAACAGCCCTCTGTCCGCAAAAGCCAGCGCCATTTTGTAAAAAGCCCTGGTTCTTATTTTCGTATACGTATCCTTGCTGACCGGCGGTTCGAGAATATGGTTGTACACCTTGTAATCATAAATATCGTCATGCTTCATATACCGCTCCCGGATCAACACCTGCTCGCGCTCGCCAAGCCGCTCCACAACCGATTCAATCATTTCACAGTAACGTTTTCTCGCCGCAGGAACATCTACATTATATATAGCAACCTTCGCCGTTTGATCTGAGGTGACATGGGTCGGTCCGTGAAACCGTTCGGTGTACGAAGCGGTTGTGCTCGTCTCCCTTGCCTCAAACGTAATCGTTTTATAAATTCGATATTTCTCAAAAATCGCTTCAATCGCGTTTTGCGTCTTCCTGCGATCCAATTCCGGTAAAATACAATTCATATCCTTCACTCCTCATAAAAATCATCTGGATACAACAGCCCTGCCCGCAGCAGGTGAACATCCATCTTGTTTTGCCACTTGTCATAAACCCTTTGAACTCAATGTGTTCGTATTTTTGTTCGTGTTTTCATTCAATATACCACTATTTGGACATTGTCGTAAAACACGATATTGTCGAGCCTATTGTCTTGAATAACACTGTACCTTTGTTTTTCTTGCCTTTTGGCAACATTTCTCTTTTTCTTTTACCTGTTGGCAAAATCATGCACTCTGTTTATACTATGATTAACAAGAAGCTATTTATGGACGAAGTAAGGAGTGGCCGGATCGTGAAGCAATCATTTGGTTCGTACTTAAAGCAGTTAAGGGAAGAACGCGGATGGAGCATCAATCAGTTGGCCAAGGCCGCTGAGGTCAGTGGATCACAAATATCACGCATTGAGAACGGTCTCCGGGGTGTCCCCAAGCCACAGACAATCCGCAAAATTGCCGAAGCATTAGACGTCTCTTATGAGGAGCTAATGAACCAGGCAGGCTATTTGGAAAGCGAATATACTACCCAAAAATCTGGAGAGGACATCTCTGTTCCAGAATGGGCAACGTACAAAGACAAGAGGGATTTCAAAAAAATGCTGGAGGAGGATGGCGAGCTGATGTTTGACGGCATTCCACTGGATGAGGAAGATAAACAGCGGATCAAGGATGTGTTAACCGGGTTGTTTTGGGAGGCTAAGCAGATGAACAAACGGCGTAACAAAAAGCGATAAAGGGCAAACTCCAATCAGAAATGAAATTACAATCATGTTGCAGGTGAAACGGGATGGATGATCTAGTACAATCATTAATTCAAAAACTCATCAAAAAATATCATACCAACTGCCCCTTTCAATTGGCTTCTGCCCTCGGAATCCACATCCGGTACGCCGATCTCGGCAAAACAACGAAAGGGCTTTATTTCCGCAAGCTTCGAAGGCGGTTTATCGTGATAAACTCCCATCTGCCATCGGAGTGGCAGCGTTTTGTATGCGCTCATGAGCTGGGACACGACCGCCTTCACAAGGGAATCAATCGTTTATTTTTGGAAGAGCATTCTTTCTTTTGTCCAGGCAAGCTCGAAAGACAGGCCCATCGGTTTGCCATCACTTTATTAACAGCTGATTTAACGCCCATGAGTGAAGAAAGCATGCGGGAATATTATCTGCGAGCAGGCATTCCACAGGAAATGCTATATTTTTTTGACACATAACCAAACATATGTTTCTATATTGGGATTTAATGCTTAAAAGGACTGGGCACTCTAGCGCCAGTCCTTATTTGAATGATACGTTTCTTTTATAAATCCTAAAAAAATAAATCGATCTGAAAAAGCCTAATCAGTGTCAGACCTCTCATCCTTTCGGGTTACCACTATCTAATGAGGAACCTGTGAAGAAAAATCTTTCTTGCTGGACTGATCCGCATGATAAAATACCGCATCCCCATCCTTCAGGGAGAACTTTGAGCCATACGGGTCTATATACGTGTTGCTGAAACCTTCCAGCTTCCACTGATTCATCAAAGGAGCATCGATATACTGAAGATGCGGACGAGTCAGGTTGCCGTTTTGAATCGTCTCGATATTAAAGTTAACGACAATAAAACCATCCTTCAAAAAAACATCCGACTTTTCATCGATTCCTTTACCGCGCCCGTACTCGGCTAGATTCGTTCCCTTTTTCACGACGTAAACGTCAGATGGAATGCTGTATTCCCCATACCAGCGCTGGATCGATGCATTCGCTCGTTCCGGATCTACCGAAGCGGGAAGTCCAGCTTTCGGCCCGATCAGCGTACGGATTTCAGAAGGGAGTAGCAGCCAATCATAGCGGCCGATCCACGTCCTCTTCCTGGATATCCGCTCGATATATTGCTTCGCAAAGGCCTCAGGCGACATCTGGCGTGAAGCGCCGCTGTGATTGTACATATAGGATGCCGTATCCTGCATTTCACGTAGCGGCACATTTCTCAGCCGTTCATTCAGAATGACATACCGCTTCTCTTTGTCTTCAGGTGAGCCAATCCGAACAAAGTTTCGACTGCTGCTGTGGTAATAAAGATCTACCGGGATTCGTCCGGTCCCGTCCTTTTTCACAAAATAAAAGCTGGGTGTGATCGCAATGCCATCTTTTGCGCTGAACATATTCCCTTTCGTTTTCAGGTCAAACTTGAAATGGTAGCCTGTTTTCACAGATACATTTTTGTATCCTGGCTGCGGATGTTTTCCCGGCGCAATCGGCAGTGTATAAGGTAGCGGGTTGCCTCTTGGAGCTCCATCGATATCTCGCTGGCCTGTCCAATAAGCGTTACCCTTGGGCACTGCGCTTCCCTTATGCGTCCGAAATACGGTTTGCCAGTTATAGTCTGCGATGTCCGTAATTCGAAAATCGTATACCCGCCCGATCACTTCAACGGGCTCAACCTCTGTCGCCACATGGTGCATCAAGTCCAGGTTCGCTTTGGGCTGCTGGGTAAAATTCGCAGGGGCATTTTCTGCGATATTCCGAAATTCTACTTGATAGTCTCCTTCATCAACCCACACCGGCAGGAAAAATTCCGTATCCAATTGATGGACCGGGATATCGATCCAGGTGTTCTTTGGATAGAAAATGGTTCGGCTGCTGTTATACGTATCGAATGGAAATTTCACTTGTTTGGTGCGGAAATACTTCGCATAATCGCGATTCCTGTAACCCGGATAATTCGTATGCTGGCCGTTTGTTGGAATACGGACTGTAAAGGGGCGTTCTAAAATAAACGCTGCCCGATCCGGATTCGGGTTCGTTTTTTGGTTATGTGCCTGATCATCGGTGACGGAAGAATAGTTTACAACCGGGGTATGTACTGTAACGGTGTTGATTTCGTAAATCGGAAACTCCTGGTTGCTGCCGCCGTTCATGTTTCCGGGCATCAAACCATAGTTAATCGTACCATTACTTGCTGTGTTGGCCTTGTTGATTTTATCGCTGCTAATGATGTGACCGGAACTATATAATACGTCTGGCCCAATATGTGTTGGCGCTGGAATGTTTCCTGGTGTCGCTCCGGTTTCTTCGACTCTTTCACCATTCATAATGGTTTGGTTGTTAAACTCTAAAGAATCATTGGTCACCTGAACCTTGCCTACAGCCTTTTCAGCGTGGCTCTTTAAGTTTTCATTTGGCGGTGATGGCCTGCTTTTCCCTCCGTTTTTGGTGCCTCCCGGAGCTGTTACCGTACCGGGGTTTTCAGGAGGATAAAAGTTGCCTGTTTGTTCTGCCGTGAACTTTGGTTCTTCATACCCTTCCGGATAGATGGTAACCTCACCGCCGGGGAGAGCATAGTTCCGAAGTGTCCCTTGATCGATCTTATACACTTCCAGGTTGTCAATGACCCAAAAAGAGTACGGCCGTACAATTTGATGCGTTTGTTGAACAGGCTCTTGATCTACTTGTGGGTCCGGAACTGTTTTTGTTTTACCATCCGCTCCAGTGACTGTCTTGCCAGGGTCCCACGTGAGTGTCCATGTTTTCTCGACATTAACGTTAAATGTGCATGTGCCGGTCATATTGACAAAGTTATTCTGGAAGAGGTAATTCCTTGCTAATATATTTCCGTATAAGCTCTCCGATGTCGGTATGCCTTGCAGCACATCAAACCGCTCGTTCCCACGCTGGTCTGCTTTGATGACCGCGGTAGCCACCGGGTCCATATATTTCCCCGATATCACTCTTCCGGGTTGTGGGGGAGTACATACACCCCCTGGTGGTGGTTCTTCATTATCATCACATCCGGGTTCTCCGGGCTTACATGTTGGTTTTTTGTCATCTACCGTGATGGTTACCGTATCATAAATGTAATAAGGGTCTCTCTTCCACTTGGCTGTAATTTTTGCAGTACCTTTTCCTTCTGCCTTCACTAAACCGGTTTCATCTACCGTAGCAACCTTTTTGTTGTCAGAGCTCCATATCGTTTGATCCCTTCTAGTAACATCCACAGGATCACTAAACCCATTCATGTCATATTCCTGTGTTCGAACTTCGGCTTTTAACTGCTTGGTCTCTCCCTTTTTTAAGATTGCATTTCCTGTAACTTTAAGTTCTTTCGTCTCTTGAACATAACCAATATAATGTATTTCGAGCGGAGTGTTATAGTGGACATTAAATTTGGGTGCTCCGTCTGCTCGCCAACCATATTGTACTTTTTTGGTTTCTTGAAGAGGATATCCTGTGTAAGTCTTTAAAGTTGCAAATATCTTTCCTTTTTGAAACTCAGGTTTAGCTCCCAAGGGTTCATACGCAGAATCCTTAATATAATTTATATCTTCAATACCTAACTGTTTCACTTTATCCCTTTTGAATGGATTATTATTCTTGTCCCTCATTGATTTAGGAGCGTAATTAAATGTATTAATTTTGTTTCTAACCATTTGTTTAGTAGGCACCGCATTATATCCAGAGCCATGTGTACCGGTATAAATTTGTTCTGCTCCTCCGTTTATTGTAGCTTCCCAGCGATCTGTATCCGTTTGTGTCCATACTGTCTTAGGTCTAGGATCACTTTGTCCTTTTACTGTAACTTTAACTGTTTGTTTTTTATAGGCTAAACCACTTGGACTTACTTCTATTTCTTCTGTTGGATAACCGTTTGGAAATCTTGCATAACTTGTATCATTTCCGTTTATGAGAAAGATTGATAACAGCAACAATATTGAAATTGTCTTCTTCAATTTCATTCAATCAGCCCCACTTACTTTTTTCGACTGAAATAGACGACAGATCCATCGTCCATATCAATTTGCCCCCCGACTCTTCCGTTATCATCCATATTTTTAGTTACCCATACGGTTACTCCATTAGGGCGATTTTTAAAAAACTCCTTTGTATACATACGCGGTAATGTAAAGTATCCAAATTTGTTAGGCAGATCATTTGTTATTGGACTTGCACTTAAAAAATCATAAACACCATTGTAGTAGTGATCCACATCAAACTGTTTAGATTTAGGATAAATCGTTATTTGCATAAACACAGGGTACAAACCTTTATGTTTAGTTAAAAAGTTTTTATCGCTATCATCTACAAAAAAGGGAGCATACACGCTTTTTTTGTCGTTCCAATTTTGCGTATTTACAGCGATCAGACGGTGAAATACGAGATTCCCTGCACCATTTCTAAAAGACTTCTTCTTTCCTGAAATATCAGTAAATGAGGTGTTCCCTGTAGTAAATGGTGTGACAAGTTCAAGATTTGTTTTTTTAGTCCCCACCATTCTCAATTCGTTCAAATCTGCAAATGATTCCGCTGATTTCGTACTCACTTTCTCGTATCGAGCTAGAATGACTGCCGCCTCGGCTCGTGTCGTTGTCTTGTTTGGACCAAAACTACCATCCGGATATCCTGCCATAAGTCCGGTACCAAGAACAACCGAGATATAAGGATAATCAGATTTATTCAAGCTACCCTTAAAATACTCAGCAACGGGAACCAAAGTATCCTTTGTATCGGAAAGAGCCTGCTTGAAATCTTCTTTGTTGGCAGCTAGACCGGAAGCCATCCACTTTGCCATTTCCCTTCGGGTCAAAGCAGTCCCAGGCTTAAAACCATTAGGGTAATCTTTCTTTGAAATAAAGCCCATACCGATCGCTTTTGCAACGGCGCTTTCTGCCCAGTGTCCTTTCAAATCCGAGAAATTTTCAAGCCCCTGAGTTGTAGGGTTATTGGATACTCTCGCCATTAACGCAGCAAATTCAGCGCGTGTAACTTTAGCATTTGGACGAAAGGTGCCGTCAGAATACCCTTTGAAATAGCCTTTGTTTACCGCCTTATAAATCGCGTCCTTTGCCCAATGGTTCGCCGGCACATCCTTAAATTTAAACGATGCGACGGCTTCTCCAGTACCGATGGATGGAAGTACACCGGTTATAGTCAATAGACCGGCAAGCAATCCTTTTACGATCACTTTCATTCATTTCACGCTCCCTAAAAATTGTAACCCCTTAAAATTCAGGGTGTTGCACTTAATCGCTTTCATAAATTAGGGAACTTCATCCCCTGAAAGCCTTCAAAAGTGCATAAGCCTACATCCTCACCATAGTAAAACTATGACTATATTATCATATATTATATTATTTTAGTATTATATACCTATCTCTTTCTAGTAAAATAGACACCCCCCCTCTTAAAACATCGCCTTTTTGAAAGATAAACCTGCTTTGTAGTCTGCATAAAAACCAAACTGGCGTACAACATATCCATCAAGAAAAAAAGCGGAGCCCACCGAGGTTTTCGGCAAGCTCCGCTTTATACGGTAGCAGGAAAGTATTTACATCAAGTCTAGCATTGCACCTCAAAAAAGTAAACTAAAATCTGACATCACCGATCCCAAACCATGGGTAGAAATTGGCGATCATATAGGATATACAAGCAGCTCCTGCCAGTAAAAGAACGATGAGGACATCATATACTGTAAAACGTGACACATAGTAATAGGTCCTATGTTTCCCGGTTTCCCCGTTAAACTTCTTCGCCTCCATCGCGGCAGCTACCCGGTGGGCCCTTCGGATACTTTGTGCCAAGAGTGGTACTGCATACATTCCGGCTCTGTGTACCGCCCCCTTAACTCCGCGAATCGGTCTGATCCCCCGAACCTGAAGCGCCTGACGTCGAACTACATATTCCTCCCACACCATGGGCAGAAGCCGGATGGAAGCCATGAAGCTGTAGGCATATTTGGGTGCAAGCTTCAACTTTTGCATCAATCCATAGAACAAAGCTACCGAGGACGTGGTCGTTACGAACAGAAGCCCCTCAGCTGCAAACGTAATTCCTTTAAAGCCCAGGTGCAACCCACGGTAAAAGCTTTCTTCTGTTACACGAAACAATCCCCACTGCCACCAAACATCCTCCCCCCGTCCAAACAGCATCATCGATGTGGAGGAAGATAGAAACGCGATGAGAAACGGGACGGATAACAGCAGCATTTTCGAAAGCTTTATACCGCTTAAAGCTAGCAGACATACGGTAAAAACAACAGCCTGATACAGTATAAAATCAATATCATGTGTCAGCACGGTCATTAAGAACAAACCCACCAGCACGCCAAGCTTGACGACAGGGTTCGCGCGATGCAGCCAGGTTAGCCTCTCCGGCTTCCAAAAACTCATGTTCTCACCCCCGATACCATCAACTGTCGTTCTTCCGAGCCCTCAACAGCTTCTCTGTCATCGATAATATCGGTCTTCAGCCTGTAAGAAGGCTGCTGTGAAACAATATTTCCCTTTCGGACTTCCCAAATATGAGTAGCCGCATTTTGGGCAATCTGCATCTCATGGGTGACCATCAGAATGGCTGTACCTGTTTCACGCAGTTCCTCACACATTTCCAGAATCGAGAACGTATTTCGCGCATCCTGCCCGAATGTTGGTTCATCGAGCAGGAGCACCTTCGGTTCACGAGCCATAGCAGTTGCAACGCTTAATCTGCGCTTTTGGCCGGTAGACAGCTGATACGGATGACGCTGCTCCATTCCGTCAAGCCCGAATCGCTTCAGGATGTCATATGCAACTGCCTCTGCTTCTTCGGTCGGCATTCCATCCACAAGCAGCGAGTAGGCCACTTCGTCCAGAGCTCGTTCAGTGACGAATTGAAGCTCTGGATTTTGAAATACAAAACCGATATGCCGCAGCATGGACTGCCGGAGTTTGCGCTCTTTTCGCTTGTTCCCTGTTGGAACCATATTTTCTCCAAGATGGTATCGCCCTTCGATCGGAAGCAAACCCATTAATCCGAGCAGGAAAGAGCTTTTTCCGGCTCCATTCGGTCCAATGACCGCTGTGAATTCACCCGGAAACAACTTCGCTTTATGGGCGGTTGCAACGGGCTGGCCTTTTCGCAATACCGTAAAATCATTCAATTCCAGCACTGGAATCAAGCTCCCTGTATGAGCCTGGTTGTCATCTCCGTCAGTCCAGTCCGTCATTCGATAAATATTGCGGCTATTCGTATTTTCGGGCATCTCCATCAGTGCTGATGATTTTAACGGCCTGAACGTTTTCGCCCCCGCCGGGGATTTAGCGTAGTCATCCCATACTCCCGGATACCAGATCCCGTATTCAACAAGCTCCTCCTGAAATGCCGAAAATACTGCCTCCGGCTTTCCCTCGCCCAAAATTGCACCATCCGGGCCAAACAGAACAACCCGGTCCACATACGCCGCCATTTCTTCAATCCGATGTTCCACAATAATGAGTGTCCGTCCATCCGAAACAGCTTTTACCGCCTCCCAAATCTGCTCACGGCCCTCCGGGTCCAGCAGCGCTGATGGCTCATCCAGAAACAGCACCTCCGGCTGAAGCAGCAGTGCAGATGCAAGGGCAAGACGCTGCTTCATCCCTTGGGAAAGATGAGCAATCGGTGTATGTAGATTATCCAGTTGCAAACCTACGGCGTTTAATGCTTCCTGCATCCGGCCTGTCATTTCCTCCTGCGGTACAGACTGGTTTTCCAGCACAAAGGCCAGCTCTTCATCTACATACGGCATACAAAACTGGGTATCCGGGTCTTGAAACACATACGCCCAGGAAGACGGAACTAGTTGATCCGAGCATTTCATAGGCACTTCAATAGCCTGTGGGATCATCCCGCTGAGCACCTGAAGCAGTGTTGATTTTCCACATCCGCTCGGTCCAAGCAGAAGTACCTTTTCCCCTTTTTCTGCAGCAAAAGAAAGATCTTTGAACACCAGCCTGTCTTCTCCCGGAAATTTCAGCCGCAAGCCCTCCACATACAAAGAACGTGATGCTCTTGCCCCGCTGCCAGCTCTTACAGCATGCTGATGATCTTGAGTCTCATACATCGCGGGAATCATCCAAAGCAGCATAATCCTTGGCTGAAGCAGGCCGCAGCAGAGAGGCTACCCCTGTCCGCTCCAACGCTTTGGCCAAAGCGAACATCAACAAACCGGCAATGATTGCGCCGCTTGCAATACGCATGCTGTACTTGGCAAGATACATCCATAGGACATAGCTGTCCGTATAAGCCATATAAATATCGACGAACATCGACCCGACCGCAGACGCTGCACCAGCTAAAGCAGCAGCCCAAGCCGTATAATTCCGGTAACGGAAAGCGGCAAAGACCAACTCAGCCCCCAAGCCCTGGATGAACCCATACAGAAGCATACTTAATCCCCATCCACTTCCGAATAGCACTTCAACATGAGCGGCCGCAAGCTCTGCAATCAACGCTACCCCGGGTTTGCGAATCAGCAGAAAAGCAAGCGTTGACGCTGCAAACCACATCCCGTACATCATCTCGTCCGCTTGGAAAAACAACGGCTTGAACAAGCCATATACCGATCCCCAGAAATGATAGACTACACCCAAAACGAGCGAGATCAAAATCGTGACGAGAATATCACTAAGCCGCAATCCCCTTCTTACATTTCCATTCATTTTGGCATTAACATTTGATTGCACCACAGTTTCTCCTCTCCAAAACTCATGATTTGATATAAACGCAAAAAAACCGTCTGGATAAATATGCGCAGACGGAAAATAAGCCCTACTTGGGTTCGGATATTCTCTACGCTGGCATTACCCAGTTCAGATTAACGGTCAGCAGCGGATAACATCTGCAGTCTCAGCCTGATTCACTCAAGCCCCCGTATTCCCTATTCGGTTTTATGCTGTCTCTAAAATACACCATACCTTCCTATGTTTGCAAGTCGCATTTTTCAAAAAACCCTTTTTATTGCTTTAGCCCTTATTCTATGTCAATATAAGGCAGTGTACGCATATTATCCAAAGTTGCTATTTGTTCATGCAAGAAAAAGGAGAATCGCATGGTAAAACAATTACTGAAGCTTATGACGGAGCTCTCCTCCCGAAAATGGTTATCCCGTATTATGGGCAGCTTTTCCCATAGCAGATGGAGCCGTTATTTAATACCAACGTTTATACGAATATATAAAATTCCCGCCCACGAGGCTGAAAAAGAAATACATGAATATCGGTCATTGAACGAGTTTTTCTCCCGCCGCCTAAAAATGGGCATGCGCAGCATCGATGATACAGCAGACGCCATGACCAGTCCTGTTGATGCCCTCATCACGGGCATGGGCCCTATCAAAGCGGGAACCATTCTGAACGTAAAGGGCCAGGACTACACGATTGACGAGCTGTTAAACCATTCCCCGCGGATGGGGAACTATCTGAACGGCTATGTATTTGTGCTGTATCTGAGTCCTACCGATTACCATCGGATTCATTCCCCTGTCACCGGCAAAAAAGCGGAAAGTGAGCATCTCCGCGGCAAAGTGTATCCGGTCAACGACTTCGCCTTGACCAACATTCGGAATGTGCTCAGCCGCAATGAAAGACTCATTACCTATATCGCTCATGAGCATGGGGAAGTAGCTGTCGTCAAGGTTGGAGCGATGAATGTCAGCAGCATACGTTATACGGACGAGAAAGCAAACGAATGGAATATCGGCGATGACCTCGCCTATTTCGAATTCGGCTCCACCGTCGTCCTGCTGACAGAGAACGAAACTTTTACGCCTCGCGGTGATCTGAAGGTAGGCGACAAGGTTAAGATGGGGGAACTGCTTGGTCTGCTTCACCATCCCTCTACCAAGGACTCCTGAGTTTCAACGCTTTCTGCTCAGCGTTTTCAATACAATACGCCGAAATATTCGATCTGGCAGCAAAAGTTTGGCAGCGGCGGTTAGACGAGTTCCCTTTGGCAGCCGATATCTGAAGCGGGGAAATTTCATCCCGGCGATTTCCCCTACCAGTTTGGCCACCTCAGCCGGATCACCGCTGTTTTCGGCCGTTGATTTTGAGAAATGGAGCACATCCTCCAGCATCGCCTGATAAGGCGAACCCTCTTGTCCGCTCATATCGCTGAACCCTTTATTCCAAATAGCGGTTCCATAAGCTCCTGGCTCAACCAATACGACGTCGATTCCAAACGGCTGAAGCTCCAAAGAGAGACATTCCCCAAGCCCTTCAATCGCGAATTTGGAAGAAGCGTATGGTCCATAGCCCGGAAATCCAACCACTCCGCTAATACTGCTCATCATAATGATCCGGCCTTTGCCTGTGCTGCGCATGAGCGGCAAAACAGCTTGCGTGACAGATACAGTTCCGAAAAAATTAACCTCCATCTGTCTCCTCCACGCTTCAAGCGGCACCTCCTCGACAAATCCGCCAATAGCCTCCCCCGCATTGTTCACCAGAAGATCCAGACGCCCCCATCGCTTTTCTATTTCAAGCGCAGCATCTGCAACCTGCTTCGGCTCGCATATATCCAGCTTCATCACATGAATTCGGTCTTTCACCCCTGCCTCCATCGCTAAACTGAGCAGCCGCTCCGAATCCTTCGGTCTTCGCATGCCTGCTGCCACCTGATATCCTAGCCGAGCCAGCTCCAGACAGATCAGGAGTCCGAAACCGCTGGACGTTCCGGTTACGAGCGCTGTTTTCCCTGTTAAATCCGCTATCATTTCATCCGTTTCTCCTTGAGTTCAGATATAGGTTAAAAAAAGCACCCCGTTATATCGGCCGATCAGGATCGCTCCTTTTTCGGGAAATAACGATGGTGCTATTGTCTATGTCGAATAAATTAAAACCACAAATTCAGTTCTGGCTTTATGTTTCTGGAACGGCGCAAGCGGTTTCTAAAAATGCCAAACCCTCCGCGGCTGCCAATGAGACTGCGTACCCGTCTTTTTGGGCTCATTGCAAAAATCCCCCTCTCTGTCTTCTCAGACCTTAATCAAATATATTACCCGCTGAAGTTCATCGTGAATCACAGCTGCTTTTTGATCAGCGAATTTCTGAAGGACTTTTCCCCGTATACTGCTTGAACTGACGGCTGAAGAAGAAAATATCCCTGTATCCCAGGGCGTCCGCCACCTCCGTCACATTCATGCCCTGATGGAGCAATAAATGTTGGGCGCGTTCTATCCTCATCTTGATAATATATGACTGCACCGGCGTACCGATCAGCTCCTTAAACTTAATCGAAAAATAACGGGGAGACAACCCGGCCCGTGCAGCCAAAGCTTCAACACGATGGGGTAAACCGGGATGCAATCGGACGTAATTGGCAATCTCGTGTATGACTTCATTTAGATGATTGCTCGATTTTTTAATAATCGGTGTATCTCGATCTTCCCGGAGCAGGTAAATCATCAGCTGTTTTAAAATGATCTGTCCCTCTTCCTCGGCACCGTAAGGTTGATCAAGATACAGCCGAACGTATCTAGCAAGCAAATATTCAAAATCCATCGTCTCATTCAGCCTTCGGTACGATGCCGGCACCTCACTGACCGGTTCTGTAATATCAAAATGAATATAAGTTAGAACCAAAGGCTTCTGAGGGTTATGTGTCGCACTCGTATAATCACCGGGGGTAAACAGAAAGCAGCTTCCTTTCCCTACCTCAAACGGCTTGTCATTCAGCACTACCGTACCTTCTCCACTCCATACGTAAAACAAATCGTAATTTTGCATCGGCTTCTCGCGCTTTTGCCATTTCCACCCTGGCTCACAGGCGATTTTGGCCAAGGCGGGCTTGATGATAAAAGAAGACGGCGATGCGTTCAGCATCACGTCACTCCCCCTTGTCTCTCCAAAATTAATCTGTTTCTTTTCTGCACATTGATACTCTTTCATGATACTCTTTTTTTACTACTTTTGCATGTCCTCCCATGCCAGAGCCATTCGATCAACACCTTTTTCAATTTGCTCCTCGTTCAAATGAGAGAAACCGAAGCAGGCTGATGGCGAACCAGGTGAGAGCCGGTATACCGCCGCATCCCTGAATTCCACGCCTCTCTTGCTCGCAGCCTCCTTGAAAAGATCATATTTGACATTATCGTGAAGCCACGTCGCAAAGACATGCAGACCAGCATCCCCCGGCTCAAGCTGAAACAGATGTGACGCCTTTTTCTCCATCTGACTCCGGAAAAAACGGTGCCGCCCTCCATACAACCGGGTCATCCGGCGCAAATGGCGGCTATATCCACCCTTAAATATAAAACGAGCCAAGGCCCGCTGCTCCAGCAGCGCTGATGTGACCGGCTCATACAATGACTTTGCAGCAATTACCGGCTTCACCAGCGGTTTTGGAAGAACAGCGTATCCCAGGCGCAAGTCGAAGAACATCGTTTTGGAAAAAGAACCGATATAAATCACATGTCCTCCGTCATCCAATGCTTTGAGCGGCTCCATCGGGCGGCCTCCCCAGCGAAATTCGCTATCGTAGTCATCCTCAATAATCATTCCTTGATGATGACTTGCCCATCTCAACAGCTCTCTGCGCCGTTCTAAAGACAGCACTGCTCCGGTTGGATATTGGCGGCTCGGAGTAACAAATAACAGCCGTGCTCTTTTTTGAATGACTGCTTGGGGATAACATGATATCTGACACTCGCTGTCCCCATGTCGATAAAACCGGGCTGCTGTGTACATCTTCAATGTCATGAGTAGCAAGCGAAGCTCCCTTGGCCACATAAGTCCCGCTGCCGATCTTCGTAAACACAAAGCCTTCGGCAAGAAGCATGTCATAACTCTGGGCAACCGCTCCCCGCGACAACCCATATTGACGGGAAAGTTCGCGTGTGGCAGGAAGCCTTGTCCCCTCAGACAGCATCCCTTCTACAATCGCATCCCGTAAAGCATGATATAAAGCCAAATATTTATATCTGTATTTCTTCAAATAGGAATCAATCGCTAAACCTAGCTCCATGAAAAATCTCCCTTTTTAATAATTGGACTTATAAAATTAATGTATATTGGCTCTTTTTTCTTGTCAATTTTCCCCATATGCTAAGAGGAAGCGATAGACGAAGGGGAGATTGATAGCTATGCGAAGAAGTGAGTTTATGATGGATAATCCAGAGGAAGTGGAGCAATTCTTAGCAGAAATGAGTTTCGGGTTTCTCGGTACGGTAGATGAAGCCGGATGCCCGCGAGTGACTCCTCTTAATTTCGTGTTTGTGGAAGGAGCCTATTATTTTCATGGATGCCCTTACAGCCGAACTGATATGCAAGTACCATCCCACCCTTTCAAATCAGCCAAAAGCTTAACCTTTTTCCGTGACGCTTTGATGGTGAAGTGATATAATGTTAGGCGATGAATTGTTAATGAGAGATACTGCACCTTAACCAAGGTATTCGGAAGGATGGAATCAACTCATGAACTCAATGGCTGAACAACTGAACGAAAACATTAAAAAAGGAAACCCTCACGTGTATGACATGCTGTCCAATCTCGGGAGAGAAATTTACTTCCCTAAAGAGGGCATTCTGAGTCAATCGGCGGAAGCATCCAGTCATGCCAAAACATATAACGCCACGATCGGTATTGCCACAGAAGGCGGAGTTCCGATGCATTTGGGAGTCATCCAGGACAAACTGTCGGCATTCCAGCCGAAGGACCTTTACAGCTATGCCCCGCCTGCCGGAAAGCCTGAGCTTCGCTCCATCTGGCGGAGCAAGATGATTCAAGATAATCCGTCTCTTGAAGGCAAAAGCTTCAGCAACCCGGTTGCTACCAACGCTCTGACCCACGGACTGAGCATCGTTGCAGACTTGTTCGTCAATGAAGGCGATGCGATCGTTTATCCAGATAAGAACTGGGAGAACTATGAGCTCACTTTTGGTATCCGCCGTCATGGTGTTACCGTAAATTATCCTCTCTTTACAGAAGATATGAAATTTAATGCAGAGGGTCTTCGTGAAGCGCTCCTAAGCCAAAAGGACAAAGGCAAAGCGATCGTGCTGCTGAACTTCCCGAACAATCCGACAGGTTATACGCCAGGAATAGAGGAAGGTGAGGCGATCGTCGCCGCCATTCACGAAGCTGCTGAAGCCGGTATTAACATTGTTGCCGTCACAGATGACGCCTACTTTGGCCTGTTCTTCGAAGATTCACTGAAAGAATCTCTCTTCGGCCGTCTTTCCGATCTTCATCCGCGTGTGCTTGCGATAAAGGTTGACGGTGCAACCAAAGAAGAGTTTGTATGGGGCTTCCGGGTTGGCTTTATCACTTATGCAGGTGAAGACCAAGACATGTTGAACGCTCTGGAGCAGAAGACACTCGGAATCATTCGGGCAACGATCTCAAGCGGTCCCCATCCTTCCCAGACCTTCTTGCTTGATGCCATGAAATCACCAGACTTTCGTCAACAGCAGCAAGAGAAGTTCAACATCATGAAGGGCCGTGCGAACAAGGTTAAATCCCTTCTCGACAGCGGCAAGTATGGTGATGTATGGGAATATTATCCGTTCAACTCCGGATACTTCATGTGTCTTAAACTGAACGGCGTTTCAGCCGAAAAGCTGCGCACACATTTGATTTATGAATATGGTGTGGGAACGATCGCCCTGGGCGAGCATGATCTCCGGATTGCGTTCTCCTGTATCGAAGAAGAACACTTGGAAGACATGTTTGATCTGATTTACAAAGGCATTCAGGACTTGAAGCAAGCTTAAGGTTTAAAAATATATGAGACTGTCCCCTAGCGGGATGAAATAAACTCCCCTTAAAGCAGACCGGCTTAATAAATAAACCGATGCTTAAGGGGAGTTTTGCTTGATATAAACACTTGCCCATACCACCTGGACACTCGACTACATACAATACCGTGTATCAACAACAACCTGGTTGGTGAAAGGGGAATGAATTATGGGTAAAGTTGAAGAAACCAGACATTGCGGGTGCGGAGGATACGCCGGTCACGGCAGTCACGGAAGTGTAGGAATCATTCTAGTCCTTTTTATCCTTCTCGTCATCATCGTTCGTTCCTACTGGATTTAAAAAGCAGCAAAATCCCGTCAATAAATTGAAGAAAGCGCCCCATGAGGCGCCTTGTCTTCAAATTTATAAATCATCCTCATCTACTTTCCGCCCTTTTCGTATAGCGGCAGAACGAAACAGGATCACAAGCAATACACCGCTGATCCCCGTTCCAAATACGAGACCCGGCGCGCTGGAAAGTGAGGCCAGCAGCGGAAGCCACATCAGAATTGCCCATAACAGCTGTACCTGGAACACGAGCTTTATCTCATTTATCCGGCGCGAGCCTTCAGGTAAAGGATATACATGCAGCCAGAAGGACTCTTGATGGAGTTTGCGAAGTGATGAGAGCTGAAGGCCCGCTATCATCAAACTGACCAAGTAAACCGCGCTGGAAGCCACACTGTCACGTGTCCACCAAACGAGCAGTGCTCCAAGGACACCTACACGGATCAAAATGCCAAAGACATCGCTTCGAATCAGGCTTTTGACCAGCAGATACCGATATGCGGTATCCTTGCGCCAAGGAATCGTCCGTCCAAAGCGGGACAGCCATTTCCGGGCATACACCCGCTGTTCCCGCTGAGGTACGTTGACGAACCAGCTTAATATCATCATGACCCGAGCGTCCTGCCTTTTCTCTACTTGAATGAGCCACTCCCAGGCTACTTTATGCTTTGCCGGAACAGCCAAGGCAGCGAAGTAAGCCGCACTGATCAGAATGATAAATATAAGACTGCGCAAATTTGGATACCACAGCCATGATGCAATGGCGAGCACAATGACAGCCCAGCGCAGCGCCCGGTATGCTGCAGCCGTGTTCCGCTGCGTCATAGCGAGCTCCTTCCAGCTTCCGTAACTGGAGAGAAGTTTCAATCCGACAAGCACAAGAATAGTAGCACCCAGCGACTTGGGGGAAAGATCACTGCGCGTATATAGAGGCCATAAAATAAACACCGCAAGGATTAGACCGGCTATTTTGTAAATCGTGCCCCCAACCCATCCCTTGGCAAAATACTCATTCATCCTGGCCTCCTGCGGCATTAAGAACACCGTATCCGCAGGCTGCAGATACGTGCGCACGCTGCTGTTAACCGTCAACGGAAATAAAACCGCAAGCATGATCCAGCGAATCGGCAGTTCCGGCGGGATATTTTGCACAAGCGAGGTGTACCACGCCGAAAAAGCAATGATCACAAACAAGAAGACTACCGCAACACCGCTCTGAATAACATATCCGAGATATGGAAACACCTTTCCCCAAAACTGACTTCGTCTCTTGGCAAATAACTCTCGCAGGTTCATCCGCCATTCCCGCCTTGAATCAGGGCATAGAACAACTCTTCCAGCGGAAGTCCCGGATTTCCGGCCTGCTCGGCCACTTCCTCAAGCGTTCCTTGCGCTATAATGTTACCGTGGTGCAGCACGATAAACCGATCACAATAATTCTCAATCGTCGATAAAATATGTGAGCTGAGCAGTACCGAAGAACCGGCTGCCTTCAGTTCAAGCATAAAATCCAGAAGAGAACGAATGCCGAGCGGGTCGAGGCCCAAAAACGGCTCATCAATAATGTAAAGAGATGGCCTTGCGACAAAGGCACACATAATCATTACCTTCTGCCGCATCCCTTTGGATAGATGTGACGACAAGCTGTCCATCTTCTCCTCCATATTGAACATACTGGAAAGCTGCGCTGCACGCCGCTCATAATCCTCACGGGAAACACCATAGGATCTTGCTGTAAATTCAAGATGTTCCCTTACTGTCATTTCCTCATAGAGAAGCGGTGCCTCCGGTACAAAGGCAATTGCACTATGATAAGCCTCGGCGTTCTCATTCCGTGTATGGCCCTGGACTCGAATCTCTCCCTTTTGCGAATTCATAAGTCCGAGGATATGCTTCATCGTTGTACTCTTGCCCGCTCCGTTCAGCCCGATCAAACCTACCATCTCTCCGGGTTTTACATCAAAAGAAATGTCATGCAGCACTGGACGATTCAAGCTGTAGCCCCCGGTCAATCCTTGGACAGATAATACCGGCTTCTCTTTCATTCCTCTTCACCCCATTTTCAATAAAAAATGCAGACGCTATCCGCGCGGAGGCTTATTCTTCAGCCACTTCGGTGCGCCCTTGTTCTTGCGATCGCGCATGCGCTCACTTTGCCGTTCTTGCGAAGCCTTGCCAGATGAACCTCTGGTACTCGGCTTGCCCATAGCCTTCACTTGGTTCCCACGGCTTGAACGAGCGGCTTTCTCTTTTGCGGCTCCCTTCACAACATCTTCGCCTAGGGGACGTCCGCTGCCTGAAGTGAATGCCTTCGGGGATCGCACTTTACCGCCATACATCGCTTTTTCCTCAATGGTAATGCCTAGCTCACGGTTAAACTTTCGCATAATAAACGTTTGTCGATCTGTTACAAGTGAGATGACCGTACCGCTGCGCCCCATCCGCCCCGTTCGGCCCGCACGGTGAGTGTAATGCTCGGCATCCATCGGAGGATCGTAATTAATGACCATAGACAACCCCTCGATATCAAGTCCTCTTGCCGCAACATCACTAGCAACAAGCAGCTGTGTTCGTCCTTCCCGGAAATCGCTTAACACCCGACTGCGTGTCATTTTGTCTGCGTCTCCATATAAAGCCGCGGCTTTAAAGCCCAAATAATTCAGCTTCGCCTCAACTTCAGCAAGATCATTGATTTCGTTCACAAACACAAGCACCCGTTCCGGCTGATAGTGACGAACGATACGGCGCACCATATCTATGCGATCCCGCTCCTCACATACAAAGTAGTAATGCTCCAGCACACTTGGTGTCCGCAGCTCAGGATCGATGCCGATCTCAACGGGCTGATCCATCTCGCGCTTAACCAGAGCAGCTGTTTCCGGGCTAACCGTAGCCGACAGAAAGACAAGCTGTCGGTCACGCATCGCACTTCGCAAAATCCGCTCCACATCGTCAGATGCTCCAAGATGAAACACCTGATCCACTTCGTCAATCACGATGGTGGTAACTTCATGCATTTTTAGCTTTTTGATTTCAATCAGCTCGCGTACCCGGCCCGGCGTACCGACAATCAGCTGAGGACGCAGCTTCAACTTGTCCAGCTGCCGCTTGACCGATGCTCCTCCAATCAGACCCAACACGCCGATTCCTCTTGGCCCTCCATATCGCTCGCCCTCCCGTACAATCTGGATTGCAAGCTCTTGCGTTGGTGCAAGTATTACTTTTTGAACCGCTTTACTGTCAGGGTCAATGCTCTGCAGCAACGGCAGCAAGTACGCCAATGTCTTGCCCGTTCCCGTCTGGGAAGTGGCCAGAACATCCTTGCCCTCCAATACATGCGGGATCGTTTCAGCCTGTACCGCGGAAGGCGTATGTATACCAAACTCAGCCAAGCGATCGGCCAAATCCTCTGCTATACCGAGGTTTATAAATGTAGTAGAAGTCATAGTTCGCCATCCTTTATCTTTGAGTCTTGTTCACACTCACGTTTCATTATATGCTAAAACAGAGTTCTCACCAAATGAAACTCCATCATGATAAGAAAATTAAAAAGGCGGCTCCCTAAGAGCCCGCCCATAGCATACATATATGATTTTCGTTATTTTTTATTCATCCAGCGGTAGGACAGCCGATCAGCCAGACGCGGAAACAAATTGTATAGTCTTATTCCTGCCCCGGCCAAGCGTGGAAGATCAACCTCATCCATTCGCTTTTGAATCAGTTTAACGATACGCCTGGATACATATTCGGGCTTCATCATAAACCAGCCTACATTTTTCACATAACCGCCGCTTGGGTCGGCAAGCGAAAAGAACGGTGTATCAATCGGCCCTGGATTGACCGCAGAGACCGTAATGCCTGTCCCCCGAAGCTCTTGGCGCAATGAATTGGTCAGACCGAGCACCGCATGCTTGGTAGCTGAATAGGCTGTTGATTTGGCGGAGCCGATCTTACCTGCCATCGAAGCCACATTTACGATCTGTCCGCTTTTCCGCTGCAGCATACCGGGAAGAACCGCTTGTGTACACCGCACAACTCCCATATAATTCACGTCCATCATATCTTCGAACTGTTCCTCTGGCATGTCCGTAAACGTTTCGAAAACACCGTACCCCGCATTATTCAGAAGCACATCCACCCTGCCGTGGGTTTCATAGATCCGATCAAATACGCTTCTAACCTGTTCCGTATTCCGTACGTCGAGTAAAACAAGCTCATGCGGCCCATTCAAACGGCTGCCGACCTGTTCCAATCGTTCTTCCGATCGACCTGCAAGAACCACATAAGCCCCTTCATTCGAGAGCATCTCTGCCGTTACCGCACCGATGCCGCTGGAGGCTCCCGTAACGACAATGATTTTATTTTCAAGCATCATTTCTTCTTCCTCTCTGCAGTCCGAGCGGTTGAAACCTTTTCGTTTCCTACCAGATGTAGAAGACTGCTGTGATGAATCTATTTTAAGAAATCATGACTTGAATATCCAATTCACCGATTCCGTCCATAGTTAGAGGGATGCTGAGCGCTTTTTTCCGGGAAAAGTTCGTTAAATTAGACGATCGCATCACCTTTGGAGGTGTAATGTCCACATTAACGCCTTGATTGGACAAAATCGTGCTCGCATTCCCGCTGATCATGTTGCCGAGCTCCGAAATGGCGCTCTGCCCCATCTCGTCCATCTCGGTCAGTATGTATCCGCCCATCATAACAGAAACTATACGCAGGGCAACCTGCTCTTTCAGTCCAAATACGATATCTCCGTTCATTTGACCTGTCATTCCGATCTGAATCCATATATGATTATCGATTAATGTAATTTCTTGAACCCGCAGATTGCCCGTTGAAGGTGAAACCTGTATGACCTGTTCAATGACGTGACACGCGGATTCTAAAAAAGGATTGATGACTTCCGCTTTCATTCCCGATTTATCTCCTTTCACTAGGTTGATGGCCCAGGGTGCTAAAGTCCTAAAGTGTTAAAAATTAAACTAATGCTATTATAAAGGATACCCTATAATAAATCATCATAAATTAACAATAACCGCACTGATTATCAACGATTAAGCCGTTTTTTCACGAAAAAAAAGAAAAGGTCTTTAGTCTTAGTTCCATAATAGCAATCTATACTATTATCGGCTTTTATCCTTCACATTTTATAATTAAATAATGGAAAATATAATTAAAGGCCTACTGCTGGGCCACACCGAAGTTAACAGCATTACATTGCCCCCTTATTCATAATCACCTATAATTTAATCAATGGTTATTCGCTTAGTAAGTACGGAAAAATCAAATCAGGTCAGGAGGACGGTCATGAACATCAGCCAATTGGAAACACTTATCATGATTTCCAAAACGATGAGCTTTCGTAAAGCGGGGGAATTGCTTAACTTAACCCAACCGGCCGTCTCGGCTCAAATCAAGAGCCTTGAAGATGAATTTAAAACCGTGCTTGTGGACCGCAGTCAGCCTGTAACACTGACGGACCGGGGGCAGGTGTTCGTAGAACACGCTGAGCACATTCTAAGAATCGTTGATGAACTAAAGCAGAGGCTGGCTGACTTGGACCAGACCCCACAAGGTCACATCCGGCTCGGCACAACGACCTCGATCGCTATTCAGATTTTGCCGCGTGTGCTGTCTTATTTTCAGGATCAATTTCCCAATATCAAAACAACGATTCAATCGATGGCCTCTTCACAAATTTATCACAGCGTGGAGAATAACCTGATCGACATTGGAATCGGGTACCTAATTGAACGGAACCCCAACGTAAACTCTTCCATTTTATTTTACGACTCTTTTGAACTGGTTGTATCTCCACAGCATTCTCTGGCCAAAGCAAGAAAAGCAAGCATCGATGTGCTCGGTCAAACTCCTTTAATTCTCCTAACTCAAGATACCGTCGGCCGTCGGTTTGCCGATGAAGTGATGAAATTACATGGAATTAACCCGCAAGTTGTCATGGAGCTCTCAAGCAGCGAGGAAATTAAACGAATGGTCGAAATCAATCTCGGAGCGGCCGTTATTTCCAAGCAATCTGTGTTATCTGAGCTTCGGAAAGGAACACTTCAAATCGTCCCTCTCTCGGAGCTGGAAGTTAGTCATCCTGTTGGTGTCATTTATAAAAACGGGAGATACGTCAGTTCAGCGATGCGACAATTTATCAGTGATTTGAAGGGAATGCCGGAGACCCAGTTCATCAGCAGCGAATGAGCATTTACAACCACTTTCTTTCAAGGAGGACATCATGAAATTCGATCTGCACACTCACCATTTCCGCTGCGGACATGCAGACGGGAACATCAGAGATTACATTGAGGCTGGAATAAGCGCCGGCCTTCAGGTTATCGGCATATCAGACCATACGCCTTATTTCGGTAACCCGGAGGAACATCCATTTCCCTACATTTCTATGGCTAAAGCCGAGATCGCCAATTATGTGAATGAAGTTCTTGAATTAAAGAAAGAATACGATGGAATAATTGATGTACTTCTCGGCATTGAGTCCGATTTTTTTCCTGAACATGCAAAAACGTACCATGAGGCTCTTTCCCGCTATCCTTTCGACTACATCATCGGTTCTGTGCATCAAGTGAGCGGTGTCAGTATATTTAACAAGAATCGATGGAAAAACTTGAGCCCTAAACAAAAGATCGCCGAGAAAGAAGAATACTTCTCTCTCATTCGTCAATCTGCAAAGAGCGGTATGTTTCAGATCCTTGGCCATATCGATGCGATGAAAGGCAATTATCCATCATTTACGGATATTTTAACCGAGGACGCCTTGGAAGAAACACTTCAGGTGATTGCAGAATGCGGAGTTGCCATCGAAATCAACACATCGGGCAAAACAAAATTAAGTGGCGGCTGGTATCCTTCCCATGAAATATTGGAACGGGCTCACTTCCACGGTGTAGAAGTTACGTTTGGCTCAGACGCCCATAAACCTTCCAGAGTAGGCGATGAATTCGAGGAGGTTGCCGCTGTATTGAAAGACATCGGTTATACCGAATGGGTGTATTACAAACAGAAACAGAAGGTGACCGTGCCTCTTTCATAGAGGCTTCGGTTATAATTTCAAAAAAAAAGAAGACCCGAGAGATTCGGGTCTCAAACAATATATATATTCTCAAAAGGGGGTCATGAGTTAAGTGTACCCTGTGGCTGTTATCGTTTGATAACAGGTATATTTCAATTGTGTAACAAAATCAAAAGTGACGGAATAAAGCCGCCCTCTCTCCTAAAAATAGACTTATTTGGGTTATATCCTCTTTTTTCTCAGTGTCAACATCGTCAGCTCGGGCTTACATAGAAAGCGAAAAGGTAACCCTGTCGTTCCGATGCCACGGTTTACATAGAGAAGCAACCGCGACCCTTCTATCCTGTACAATCCTTTAATGTAGTTTTTGGAACCGGGAGGTGTGATCACCTCGCCGATCCACGGCAAGCGAACCTGTCCACCATGACTATGTCCAGACAGCTGCAGATCAACATGATGTCGGATCACCCAATCGGCATAATCTGGTTCGTGCATCATCAGTAAAGTGTATGTATTCTCAGGGACTCCTTTCAGTGCCTTGTCAAGATCGGGAAAACCAAGTAACTGATCGTCCAGCCCGGCGACAGCCATGCTTCCTCCATTTCGCCTCAGCATCACATGCTCGTTACGCAGCACGGTAAATCCCGCTTTTTGCTGCAGCTGTACCAGTCTGTTCACATCATCAAAATCGTGATTTCCCAGGATGGACAACACACCGAGAGGCGCCTTTAATGCAGCAAACGAATCTACAGCTCCCGCCAAAGCATCCGCTGAACCATCGACCATATCACCCGTAAAGCAAACCAGATCAGGTCTTTCCCAGTTGATAGCACTCACTATTCTTCTGACATCTTCAGCATCAGTCTGAAACCCTAAATGAAAATCACTGAAATGAGCGATCTTCGTCCCGTCGAAAGCCTCCGGCAGCCTTTCCTGATACAGTGTCATTCTGACAACCTCAAGCGTATTCGGCTCATATAGCGACGCGTAACCACCGGCAACCAGCGCAGTCCCGATTAAAGCAGATGTGCCAAGCTTTAGAAACTGCCGCCGCGTTAAGGTTTTTGGAGGCTCGTCCCCAGTCTGGTTATTTTTGGACGACAACAAGGGGTCCGAACTATTTTTCATTTTAGAGCGGTCTCCTTTATAATCTAATAGAAAGCATCATTAACATAGCAGCTTTACACGTGATGCAGAGAGGAGTTTTATTCACCTATGACTGTTAACGATTCTATTGAAAAAATTGTTCTAGGCCAGCGCCGTTATTTCAAAACAGGAGCAACCAGGGATGTAAACTTTCGGATCGAGCAGCTAAAAAAGCTGAGAGCAGCTTTAATTGCCAAGGAAGATGAAGTAATCGACGCTCTGCGTAAGGACTTAAATAAAAGTGAGCAGGAAGCATTCTCAACCGAGATCGGTATCGTATATAAAGAGATGTCCCACATCATAAAGAACATTCGCAAATGGGCCAAACCTCGCCGGGTGAGAACCGCACTGACACATGTCGGAAGCCGTGGTAAAATCCATCCAGAGCCGTACGGTACTGTTCTTATTATCGCTCCATGGAACTATCCTTGGCAGCTCGCCATAGCGCCGCTGATTGGAGCTCTGGCCGCAGGCAATACAGCCATCATCAAGCCGTCAGAGCTGACGCCTGCCGTTTCCCGTGTGATTTCATCTCTTATCAAGGAAACATTCCCTGAGCAATATGTAGCGGTTGTAGAAGGCGGTCCGGAGACTAGCACCCGTCTTTTGGAGCAGCAGTTGGATTACATTTTTTTCACAGGCAGTATTCCTGTCGGCAAAATCGTAATGGAGGCAGCTGGCAAAAAGCTTATTCCAGTTACATTGGAACTTGGTGGCAAGAGCCCCTGCATCGTTCACGAGGATACCCCTCTGGAATTAACCGCAAAGCGGATCATATTCGGCAAGTTTACCAACGCAGGGCAGACCTGTATAGCTCCTGATTACTTACTCGTTCATCACCGTATAAAGGAGCCGCTCATTCAACACTTGAAGGAAGCGATCATCGAATTTTACGGCGATACTCCCCTTCATAATCTGGATTATGGCAAAATCGTATCCGAAAAGCATTTTAACCGTCTATCCGACTACCTGAGTAACGGCTCCATCCGTCATGGCGGCAAAACCGATGCTGGGAAACTCCTGATTGAACCGACTTTACTGGATGAGATCACCTGGGACATGCCGGTGATGCAGGAAGAAATATTCGGTCCGATTCTTCCTATATTGACTTATGAAAATCTGGACGAAGTTATAACCTCGGTTAACGAGAGACCCAAACCGCTGGCACTCTATCTGTTTACCAAAGACTCTGAAGTACAACAAAAGATTTTATCGAGCATTTCCTTTGGCGGAGGATGTGTAAATGATACGCTAATGCATCTGGCTACTCCTTATCTTCCTTTCGGAGGCGTTGGGGAAAGCGGGATGGGCGCATATCACGGTAAGCATAGCTTTCAAACCTTCTCTCATATGAAGAGTGTTCTAAAGCAGACGAATATGTTCGACTTTCATTTCCGTTATCCCGGTAAAGAGGGGTTGAACCTACTGCGTAAACTGATGAAACCTTAAAATAGCAAGGGGCTGGTCTCATGACCAGCCCCTACTTGGTTTTATATTTCTTAAAAAATGCTTTCGCCCACCGATATCCTTTAAAAAGGACGCCCCCCCCCCATGTTTCTTCTAGTCGAATATCATTTTACAGCCCTCGATTCGCCTCTAGCCACTTTACGGCATAGTTGACCATAGCACGCTGCTGCGCAATGATACAACTGCTGTTTTGCACATTTCCCCGGGTGTAGGCCTCGGGACATTCACGTTCAAAATCAGCCCCCACCTTGCCAAAATCACCAGAATCATAGTTAATATCACTGTATTCTTCCCATATTGTTTTCCCGCCTTCTCTTCTGACAGGTGCATAGACTGTTCGTTTCCGCTTTCCTTTCCAGTTCCCCCGATATTCCGCTAGATGAAAGGAAGTATTACTTTCATAGGTCACTCCGAGCAATAAAACATAAGCTCCCAGTTCATACATCTTGGCAAGGGGCGATGTTTGACCTAAACTATCAGACAATGGATGAGATTGTGTGATAACCTTTGCATGTTTACCTTTCGCTGCAAAAGATACATGAGGATGGGCACTTCGAACAACACCGGCCTGCTTCCGAAACGTTTCCGGAATTTGCCCCATGCCGGTTGTGAGTGTGAAATCTTTATCATAAGGTGGCATGAAATCCCGAATCAGCTGCCACCATTTAGAATCCGCTGAAGGATTTCTCCAGATGGATGGGTCCGTCAAATTCGGAGATTGCGTTGGCATTACCAAAGTTCCTTCATCCCCGAGCACTTCCTCCAAAGCCATGATAACCGCTTCTACTCCGCCAACAACCCAGCCTCCTAGACTCTTTAAAGAAGAGTGAACCAGCAGCGTCATACCAGGTTTGACGCCAAGGTTTCTCAGATCCTTTGAAATATCTTCAATCGTTACCGGTCTTTCAACAATCATCCTTCTCTCTCCTTACTTAAAAACAGACCAACAACTTCGTTTGTCTTTTTTCTACAAAAGCAATTGATCTTTCGATCGCTGCCGGCCCCGGATTTTGAAAAAAAGCACCTGTCCTCCTTCATTATGGGACAGGTGCTCTTTAAAACTATCCTTAATTATTATACACTCAGCCAACGCTTGAACAAATGCTTCGTCGTATCTTTATTCATCTCAGCAATCGATGTTGTGAGCGGAATCCCTTTAGGGCAGGAGCGTACACAGTTTTGCGAGTTACCGCATCCTTCGATGCCGCCGTCTTGCATCAATGCTTCCAACCGCTCTTCCTTATTCATCTCGCCTGTTGGATGCGCGTTAAATAAACGAACTTGCGAGATGGCTGCCGGACCGATAAAGTCCGTCTTCTCGTTGACGTTCGGACATGCCTCAAGACAAACACCGCATGTCATACATTTGGAAAGCTCATACGCCCACTGACGCTTCTTCTCCGACATGCGCGGTCCAGGACCAAGATCATAAGTTCCGTCGATCGGAATCCATGCCTTAACCTTCTTGAGCGCTGTAAACATCCGGCTGCGGTCAATGATCAGATCTCTCACAACCGGGAATGTCTTCATCGGCTGTATCCGGATCGGCTGCTCCAGCTTATCGATCAGAGCGGCACAGGCTTGACGCGGCTTGCCGTTAATAACCATTGAGCAAGCTCCGCAAACTTCCTCAAGGCAGTTGGAATCCCAACATACCGGGGTGGTTGTACTACCTGTAGAGTTAATTGGATTGCGCTGAATTTCCATCAGTGCACTAATGACGTTCATGCCGGGGCGGTACGGAAGCTCAAATTCCTCAGTGTAGGATTTCGAATCCGGACTGTCCTGGCGGGTAATTATAAATTTGACGTTCTTTGAGGCTGCTGAAGTTTGAGCCATGTCAAATCCCCTCCTTACTTTTCTTTCGAATAGTCGCGAATACGCGGCGGGATCAAGGAAACATCCACTTCTTCATATGAAATCTTCGGTCCATCCGGTGTCCAAGTTGCTTTCGTTGTCTTTAAGAACTCCTCATCATTGCGATCCGGGAAGTCAGGCTTGTAGTGAGCACCGCGGCTCTCGTTTCGCAGAAGCGCACCAAGCGTCATCGCCTCAGCGAGCTCAAGCATGTTCCACAGCTGACGAGTAAACGGCGCAGACTGGTTATTCCACCGGGAAGTATCCGTCATATTAATGTTCTTATAACGTTCTTTCAGTTCTTTTATCTTGTCAATTGTCGCTTCCAACTTATCATTGTAGCGAACAACCGTCATGTTGTTGGTCATCCATTCACCAAGTTCTTTATGAAGTACATAGGCGTTCTCTGTACCTTCCATTTTTAACAGACCTTCGAATTTGGCTGTTTGTTCCTTGGCCACCCGGTCAAAGACTGCCGAAGATACATCCTGGGACGACTTTTTGAGCCCTTTAACATATTCAATGGCTTTGGGTCCGGCTACCATACCGCCATAGATGGCAGATACGAGAGAGTTTGCGCCAAGTCGGTTAGCTCCGTGATACTGGTACTCACACTCACCGGCAGCAAACAGGCCCGGAATATTGGTCATCTGATTGTAATCAACCCACATACCACCCATGGAATAATGGACTCCCGGGAAGATTTTCATAGGGATCTTACGAGGGTCGTCACCCATAAATTTCTCATATATCTCAATAATGCCGCCAAGCTTTACATCAAGCTCTTTAGGATCTTTGTGGGAAAGGTCCAGATAAACCATGTTCTCTCCGTTAATTCCCAGCCCCTGATCGACGCAGACGCTGAAGATTTCCCGTGTAGCAATATCACGCGGCACCAGGTTACCGTAAGCCGGATACTTCTCTTCTAGGAAATACCACGGTTTGCCGTCCTTGTAGGTCCAGATCCGTCCGCCTTCACCACGTGCGGATTCGGACATGAGACGCAGCTTGTCATCCCCTGGAATCGCTGTCGGATGAATCTGAATGAATTCCCCGTTCGCATAGTGCACACCTTGCTGATATACAGCACTTGCCGCAGTACCGGTATTAATAACAGAGTTTGTGGTCTTGCCAAAAACAATACCAGGACCACCGCTAGCCAAAATCACCGCATCGCCCGGGAATGTACGAATTTCCATCGTACGAAGGTCTTGAGCGGAAATACCGCGGCATATACCCTCATCATCAATAACAGCGTTTATAAACTCCCAGTTTTCAAACTTGGTAACAAGGCCCGCTGTTTCCCAGCGGCGAACCTGCTCATCGAGCGCATACAGAAGCTGCTGGCCCGTTGTAGCGCCTGCATAAGCTGTCCGGTGATGCTTCGTACCGCCGAAGCGGCGGAAATCCAAAAGCCCTTCCGGAGTCCGGTTAAACATAACGCCCATCCGGTCCATCAGGTGGATAATACCCGGAGCTGCTTCACACATCGCTTTAACCGGCGGCTGGTTTGCCAGAAAGTCACCGCCATAAACAGTATCATCAAAATGCTCCCAAGGAGAGTCACCTTCTCCTTTGGTATTAACCGCTCCGTTAATACCGCCCTGCGCACATACAGAGTGGGAACGCTTCACTGGGACCAATGAGAACAATTGAACGTGAGACCCGGCCTCAGCTGCTTTGATAGTTGCCATCAAACCAGCCAGTCCACCGCCCACAACAATAATATTAGATGCCATTTCTGTTCACTCCTTTTAGCTCAAAACTGTCTTTAATGTATCGATAAAAGCGGTTGCCTCAAACTCGGAAGCACGGAAAGCATCCAGTGCCAAAATGAACAATACACTCATTAGAACGAACAGACCCATACAAATGTAAGAAGATACACGCTGCGCACGCGGACCGACCGTGATACCCCAGCTTACCAGGAATGCCCAGAGTCCGTTCGCGAAATGGAACGTAGCTGCGATAATCCCGATCACATACAGGACAAACAGGAATGGATTGGTCACAATGGCATGGATCGTTGCCCCTAACTCATCATGCGTGATATTGCCCAAAGCGACTTGAAAACGTGTATCATACATATGCCAAATAATAAATACAAACGTAATCACACCGGTGACCCGCTGCAAAGTAAAGCGCAAGTTCCGCTCAAACTTGTAATTTCCAACGTTGTTATTAGCCTGATAAGCGACGTAGAGACCGTAAACACCATGATAAAGAAGCGGCAGCCAGATCAGGAACAGTTCAAGGAAAAATATGAGCGGCAAGCCGTTTATAAATTGAACACCTTTATCAAAGCCTTCCTTTCCACCGTCGAAAGCCTTAAAGTTGGTGATCATATGAGTAATCAAGAAGGCTCCGAGCGGTATGATACCAAGTAGAGAATGCAGCTTTCTGGAATAATACCCTTTCATCTGTTGACGTTCCCCTTTCCAAATGTGTAGCGTTTTCATTAAAACCCATAACGATCCACTACTTTGTTACTATCCATGCGTTATTTCCTTGCACTATTATGCATACAACGACAAAATGCCCCCAATCTCGCATATTCTGTGAACATCCTGTGTCACATTTCATGTTACTCCTTTTTCTCTTATAATGGAATTGCAATATAATTATTAATCGTTATAATTATTATGCATAAGCAATATATTCAGGAGGTGAACCCATCATGTTCGAAGAATTAGATGTGTTTGCAGTCGTTGTAGAACAGTCGAGCCTAAACAAAGCTTCAAAGCTTCTGAACCTTTCCCAGCCCGCCCTGTCTCGCAAAATCGCCAAGCTTGAATATGAGCTCGGCGTTCAGCTGTTTAATCGGCGCGGAAAGCGGCTGGAGCTCACCTCCATTGGACAGTTAGCCTACACTTATGCTCTGGAGCAGCGCCAGCAGCAATTAAAGTTCATGCAAACCCTCGCGCATTATCGCGGAGAGGATCAGATTACCATCTCTCTCGGAGCCAGCCTGACCACACTTCAGACGACACTGCCGCCGCTGGTGAATGCCTTTATGGAACGCCATCCTACAGCTGAAATTAAGCTGGTTACAGGCAAGACACATGAAATCGTGTCCTACGTTCGTGATAAAAGAGTAGAAGTTGGCATCGTTGCCTCATCGATCAGTCAGCCAGGCCTTAATTGTATTCCGCTATTCGACGATCATCTCGAACTCGTACTTCCAACAAGTCATCCTTTAGCCGAGAATCAAGAGGTCGGGATTGAGCACCTTCAAGGCCTACCGATGATCACCTTCTCCACAGGGACCTGGTACCGCAAGTTGACCGATGAACTGTTTCACCGCTGGGGCATTATGCCCGATATCCGAATGGAAATCGATTCCTTCGAGGCGATTGTCCGTCTCATCCCGACTTGCAAAGCCGCTGCGCTCCTTCCCAAATCCTATCTCCGTCCGCAGCTGCTGTCGGATAATGACCTTGTTGACATTCATATTCCCGCCCTCATCGAGACACGCCGAACAACCAGTCTGATCTATGGCGATCCCACTGAACTAAGCAATGCCGCCAGCCGTTGGATCGCTGAAACGGAAACTTTATTCCGTGAACTCGAAAGAAAATAAAAAGCCAATAACCTGACGAATAACATACGTCAAGGTTATTGGCTTTCATCGTTCGGGAATTACACCGTAAATAAAGCTGGTGTCGTTCCCATTCGTTACTGCATATTCACAACTTCACCTTCAAAACGGTCAATGTTCTCTTTTGATCCGATAACGACCATAATGTCGCCAGCACGTAAAACATCCATCGCAGTAGGAGCCACTATAATACCGGAACGTTGATTGAGCGCAACAACGCTGATCCCATAACGGACACGGGTATTCAGCTCACTAAGCGTCTTCCCATCCATACATTCTGTCACTGTCATTTCCACAATTCGATAGTCCTTCGACAGCTCGATATAATCCAGGAGATTGGGGGTAACCAGCTGATGCGCAACACGTATTCCCATATCTCGTTCTGGAAAAATAACCCTGTCCACACCCAGCTTTTCCAAAGCGCGGCCATGGAGTACGGATATCGCCTTCGCAACCACCGTTTCTACACCCGATTCTTTTAGAAGAATAGCTGCTAAAATACTGGTCTGAATTTCATCCCCTATAGCTACAATACCGCAATCAAAATTCCTTATTCCCAGCGACTTAAGCACTTCTTCATCCGTTGCATCCGCGACCACAGTATGGGTAAGGAGTTCGCTCATATCTTCAACCACTTCCTCGTCCCGATCGATCCCGAGCACTTCATAACCCAAATCCATCAGTTCAAGCGCCAGACTGGACCCGAATCGCCCGAGCCCGATTACTGCAAATTGCTTCGGTTTCATTTCTCCGCCATTCTCCTTATCCGATAATCATTTTTCCTTCTGGATGACGATACAATTCCTTACCCTTTTTAGGGCCTAGTGCATAGGCAAGTGTCAAAGGACCAAGACGTCCTGCAAACATCGTAATGCTGATCAGCAGCTTTCCGAACAAAGACAATTGAGGCGTCAAGCCCATGGACAACCCTACGGTGCCAAACGCAGATGTTGCTTCAAACAATATGGAAAGAAAACTTGCGTTTTCTGTTGTCGAAAGGATCATCGCAACCGTAATCACCAGAAGGAGAGCAAGCAGCGTTATCGTCAACGCTTTAAGAATCCGTTCCTGGACCAATCGATACCGGAACAGCACGATATCATCTTTCCCCCGCATCATCGCGATGACGGCAGCGATCATCATCGTAAATGTCGTCGTTTTAATCCCTCCGCCTGTCGAGCCAGGGGAGGCTCCGATAAACATGAGAATAACGATAAAGAACTGGGTAGCCTGACGCAAACCGCCTATATCCAGCGTATTCGCCCCTGCCGTTCTCGGTGTAACCGACTGAAAGAAAGATCCGAGTATTTTCCCGCCCCAATTCAGCGACCCTAATGTTTTCGGATTCGTGAATTCAAATATAAAAATAACTGCAGCACCTATTAAAATAAGCGCGCCTGTCATGGAAAGAACCACTTTGGTATGAAGCGATAGTTTTCGAGTTTTTCGATAATCAACCAAATCGGCCATTACGATAAAACCGATTCCGCCAGATACAATCAGAAACATAACGACAAAATTGACAAGCGGATCGTACACATAACCAGTCAAGCTTCTAAACCCGCCGAACAGGTCAAAGCCCGCATTGTTAAACATCGTAACCGCATGAAATATCCCGTAATACAACGCTTGGCCAAAAGGCATATCAAAAGCCCAGCGAAAAGTCAGCAGCAGCGCTCCACAAGTTTCAATAACTAGGGAATACAGCAGAACCCTGCGGATCAACCGGACGATGCCCTCCATCGATGACTGATTCATCGCTTCCTGCAATACAAGCCGGTCCTTTAAAGAGATCCGACGCTTAAATACAAGCGCAAACAGCGTTGCCATCGTCATAAAACCCAAACCGCCTACCTGTATCAAAAGCATGATGACAACCTGCCCAAAAGGACTGAAATATGTGCCTGTATCCACTACTACAAGCCCAGTCACACAGGTCGCAGATGTTGCCGTAAACAGAGCATCGATAAAGCTCATCGATTCTCCGGTCGTGTTGGCAAGCGGAAGCATAAGGAGCATGGTTCCAATGATGATAATTCCTCCGAATCCCAAAGCAAGAATTTGCGGCGGTGACAAGCGAAGCCATAGTAATTTGGAAGTCATCATATTCTACACCTCTTCAAAATGAAACAAAAAAGACACTGGAATTCCAATGCCCTTACGCGTTTGGGTTCCTGCGCTGCAGCCTACGAGGTTAGCTGACGGATTCGGGCATATCACAGGTGCCCTATTCACTGCCTTAGCGTTAGTGAAATTCACCCCAATTAAATGGTTCCCCCGTTTTCTTTTCGAAATTCGGCTGTTTTATTCAATTAGCATGATGTGATTATAACGCAATACCCCAAGTAACCCAAAACCGCTTTTTACGTAAATTAACTTAAAAAAGAGCGAAATTGGGTATATTCAAGAGTAGTAGCATATGATTTTCTGAGGTTTTCGAAATCTTTCCTTCATTTTCATTGTATTTTTCATGTTTTGAATAGGATAAGCCAGTGTCGACTTTCATATTATGTTATATTGACTTTATGTCTTTCTGTAATGAAACGTCTGGAACAAGTACCAACCCTATAACAAGGAGGAATGACATGAATAGAGCAGGAGAGCCTCTTAACCTTCAATCGAACAAAAAGCCTTTAATCATACTCGGGGCCATCGGCCTCATTCTGTTTCTTATCATTCAAGTATTTCCGTCAATCACCACGGATACGGCGGAGGTTGAAGCTCCCGAACTCATCACCAAAACAGCTGCTGCCGAGGCTGCCGAACGCTTCGCCCAGGAACAGCTTCAATACGATACTGCGTCCGATGAAGAGCCTCTCGTTACCTATCAAACCAGGTCGGATGTATATGGATACCTGTCGAAGGAAAATTTGCTGAAAGAATATAATAAAACATTTGAAAGCAAGTATCCTTATGATGTTTATCGAGTCCGATTCGAAAAAAGCGATGGCTCCGCTTTAAATGTGGATGTACATATGCAAAACGGCACAATTACAGGATTTATGTATGACAGAATTGGCTCCAGTTATGAAGGGGCCATGCTTCAGAAAGACGAGATTCAACGTCAATGGCTTCTGTTGATCGAAGGCGGTATGTCTTTGAGCGAGAAGGAGGCTCTGGCAGAGCCATGGCTTCAGAGGTCTGGATACGAGCGATCAGAGCTTGAACTAGTTACGGGTGAAGGAGATCCGGGCTTGGAATATAAGGTGCCGGAAGCGAAGATCGGTGACTCGACTCTTCAACTAAACTTCACCTTCGAAGACCGACAGTTACGTTCGTACGAACCAGCCTTTTCTGTCCCTGCCGCTCATACTACTTATGTAGAAAAGCAAACGACGAACGCTACGCTGTTGACCTTTTTGGGCTCTGGGTTGTTCACCCTGATTCTAGGTGTTTTAGCCATTGTCTACAGTATAAAAACGAGAGCTTACACGTCTTTCAAAAGAGGGATTTTCCTTTCGTTACTGCTGTTTGTTATCCAAATGTTGAACACTTATAATCTGATTCCGGTCTTTCAGGCTGAAGGTATGAGCGACGCTGGCATCAAATGGATGATGATCTTTTACGTCGGCTATTCACTCGTCTTCTCGGCTTTGCTTTATTTCTCACTTGTTGGAGGAAGCGGATTATGGCACAAGGAAGATGGGTTGAATCCTTGGCCGCAAGCGAAGGAGCCGGGGTATGGCAAGTACGTGCTGGAAAGCATGAAGCTCGGATATATATGGGCCTGTATCCTGCTCGGTGTACAGTCTCTGATCTTTATCGTGCTCGGCCTGACCCTCAATACGTGGTCTACAACAGATGCAACCCAATCTCCTTTTAACATGCTGTATCCGTGGCTATTTCCATTGATGGCCTGGTTTGCAGGGATATCTGAGGAGGCGGTGTATCGTCTGTTCGGTATCCGAATGGTTAAAAAAATCGTACGTAATACGTTTGTCGCCAGTCTGATCACATCGACCATCTGGGCTCTCGGCCACACCCTGTATCCGATCTATCCGATCATTTCAAGACCGATTGAGCTGATCATCATCGGGCTTTTGTTCAGCTACATCTTCTTGCGCTTCGGTTATTTGACCGCCGTATTCGCGCATGTCGTTTTCAACAGCATTCTGATGGGCTACAGCCTGATGTTGATGAACGATCCGGTAAACTTATGGATGGGCATTTTCTATATTATTTTGCCAGCCATCGTCGGGTATGTGATTTACAGATTCAATTCAAGGAGTCGTAAGCGACTTAGCTACTTTTGATCAAACAGACTTATGAAAAAAAGAAACGGCTGATCCGTCCATGTAAGGCGGATTGCCGTTTTTCTTGTTTAACACCCATATGAAGATTTACTTAATCATCATTCAGCGCTTTGAGAATCTCTTTAGCCAGCTTATCGCCAATAGATAAAGGGCGAAAATCTTCCACACTTGCCTCTTTTATTTTTTTGACAGAACCAAAATGCTTCAGCAGCATCTTCCGCCGTTTCTCTCCGATTCCTGGAATAGCGTCCAGTTTGGAGGTAACCATCGATTTACCCCTTTGTTCCCGGTGAAACGAGATCGCGAAGCGGTGCACCTCTTCCTGGATTCGCTGGAGCAAATAAAACTCCTGACTGTCCCGCGGCAGAGAGACCGGCTCTGGCGGATCACCCACCATCAGCTGTGCCGTTTTATGTTTAGCATCTTTCACCAGTCCGCAGACCGGGATAAACAGGCCCAACTCGTTCTCCAGCACGTCTACAGCTGCCGAAATCTGACCTTTGCCCCCATCCACTACGATCAAATCAGGCATAGGCAGATTTTCCTTAAGCACCCGTTCATAACGGCGCCTTATAACTTCCCGCATCGTTTCATAGTCGTCCGGCCCTTGTACAGAGCGGATTTTATATTTTCTATATTCCTTCTTGGCCGGCTTGCCGTCAATAAACACGACCATGGCAGACACCGGGTTCGTCCCCTGTATGTTGGAGTTATCAAACGCTTCGATTCGGTGGAGAGTATCGATCCCGATCACCTCGCCGAGGTTGGCGGCAGCAATCGACGTTCGTTCCTCATCCCGTTCAATCATCCGGAACTTCTCATCCAGTGCGACCTTCGCATTTTGCAAAGCCATCCCAACCATCTGACGCTTCAATCCACGCTGCGGTACGTGAACCTTCACACCGATCCATTCCTGCAATGCTGCCGCGCCACCAGCCGCATCCACCGTTCCTGCCCCTTCGCCGAGGTCCTCCTCAGACTCGGCAACCCATATAGCCGGAGCAGCTTCTTGCCGGACAGTCTCAGTATGCTGCGGCTTCGCATCTTTCTTTTCAGGTTCAACAGAAGAGGTGGTTGTTTCGGCTTTTGCAGCTTTAGCTGTATCATCAGCTGAAGGCCCCGGCAGTAATATTTCCTGAGGCAAAGCTGGATTCTCACTGTAATACTGCGCCACGAATGACATGAAGTCGCTGTACGCTTCTCCGTAATATGGAAAAATGGATGCGTTTCGCTGAACCATTTTCCCCTGACGCATATATAAAATTTGTACACACATCCAGCCCTTATCGACCGCATAGCCAAATACGTCCCGGTCCTTCTTGTCGGCCGTTGTAATCTTCTGCTTCTCCATGATGGTATCGATATGCATGATTTGGTCGCGCAGCTCTTTAGCGCGTTCAAAATACAACTCTTCCGCAGCCTCCTGCATTTTCCGCTGCAGTTCTTTTTTCACCTCTTCATGTCCACCGCTTAGAAAAGAGCTGATTTCCCGTGTAATCTCCTCATAAGCGGATTGCGGAATGTCTTTCACACACGGAGCCATACACTGGCCCATGTGATAATACAGGCAAACCTCTTTGGGCATGACTCCACATTTGCGAAGTGGATACATCCGGTCAAGCAGCTTCTTGGTCTGTTGGGCTGCATAAGCGTTCGGATAAGGTCCGAAATATTTTGCTTTATCTTTAAGCACCCGCCGTGTAACTTCCAGCTTGGGATGCGTTTCATTCGTAATTTTGAGATATGGATATGTCTTATCATCCTTAAGGAGCACATTATACCGCGGCTGATGTGTCTTGATCAGATTGCATTCCAGAATCAAGGCTTCCATGTTGCTGCTCGTAACGATGTATTCAAAATCGCGGATTTCAGAAACCAATCGTTGGGTCTTCCCGTCATGACTGCCTGTGAAATAGGACCGTACCCGATTCTTGAGAACCTTGGCCTTGCCTACGTATATAATCGTGCCTTCCCCGTTCTTCATCAAATAACAGCCCGGCAGATCGGGCAAAAGAGCCAGCTTATTGCGGATATTCTCCAGCGCCTTCTCCTGTTCCTGAAGCTTCTTCGCGAAATCTTCCATCTTTCTACTCCTCTCCGAAGGAGATATCGATTTGAAACCACACAAAGCGCCTCCGGTCCAAAACCGAAGGCGCTGTATGGTACACGACATCCTATATTACAGATGCTCGCTTACTGATGCTTGGCAATGATGCCTTTCAATGCTTCTTTGGAATTCAGGCCAACAACTTTATCGACAGGCTGGCCGTCTTTAAAGAAGATCAAAGTCGGAATACTCATCACACCGAAACGGGAAGCAGATTCAGGGTTCTCATCCACGTTCACCTTCGCAATTTTCACATCATCGCCGACCTCTTGGGACAATTCGTCCAAAATCGGAGCAAGCATTTTACAAGGACCGCACCAAGGCGCCCAAAAATCAACTACAACCGTTCCTTTACCTTCTACTTCGCTAGCAAAGGTCTGATCGGTAACATTAACGATAGCCATGAGGTTCTCCTCCTTATTTAGAAAAGTTACATTTTGTGCTTAGAATATTATGCTAAGCCGACCATTACAGTATACCATAATCACATAGACGATGTGAAATAGATATGACACGCCAAATGGAATGTTCAACCATTCTTTACAAATGATTTAACCATTAGGTATACTACAAATAATGAACCCGAAAGACATTTGTCAAGGCATTATGTCACACGGAAGTTCACTTTTTGAGGAGGCAGGCTGATGGATACGAACGTACGCGCAGTAGATCCTCGAGAGCATATTAACGAAGAACCGCGTAATGACTTTAGCGATCTGGTTGTAGGCTTTACGGGCATGTTTGCTTTTATGTTCGTTATTTTCTTCGCTATGGTTATTATCAAGTTCATCGCAGGCTGATGCTCTGTTTTTGCACACAAGAAGAAAGCGGCGAGCTCTCTTATAATAGAGTTCGCCGCTTGTACCAACAGAAACGCCGTCGTCTTTGTGAAGACGACGGCGTTTCTGTTTTATTGGAAAAAGCCTAATCCTGCGCCCTGTGGACGAAAGATCAGACTTTTACGTTCATGGTCACACCTTAGTCTTTCCCCCGCTGATTCTCACCGAACAGCTGAACAACATCTACAAAAGGGGAGATTCGATTCATCAAGCGCTGCCCCTTGTGGGCTTCCTCACCGTCCTTGCTTGTAAAGCTCAGGTGTCTTTCCAATCCTTCAAGCGAATAATTTGATGTGTAAAAGGTCGGTTTCCGATTCATGCGAAAATTGAGGATAGCACCCAGCACATGGTCTCGAACCCACGGATTAAGGTTCTCTGCACCGATATCATCAAAAATAAGCAGATCACAGTTTTTCATCGTCTCTACGGTCTCTTTGAGCTTACTTCCATCCTGCATCATTGACTTTAAATCTTCCACAAATTCCGGCATGTATACAATGACACCGGTATAACCTTCCTTCGCCAATTCGTGCAGCAGATAGCACATCAGAAATGTTTTGCCTGTACCGAATGATCCGGTCAAATACAAACCTCGATGAGATAACCCTTGTTCCTTCGTATCGTTGATGTAACGAAAGACCTGGTGTACCGCCGGAGCCCGAAGACGATCTTTTCCCATGATCTCCACTTCATCGTATCCTTCATTCAAAGCCCGTTCATCCACATAAAAACTCCGGACCCGCTTCCGAATCTGCTCCTCGTTATTTTTGGCGATTTGGAGCGAACAAGGCGCCTTACGTTCATAGATTTCCAAAGAACCGTTCAATGGCTGAATGTCCAGCTTGCTGTAGTGACCTTGGAAATCATTAGGGCAACGCTCCAGACCGGGGCACTGCTTACAATTCTCATGATCACCAATATATTGATATAAACGGCTTAGATTCGTCCGCAGCACGCTTTCATCCAAATCCGGATGTTCAGCCCGAAGGGCAAGAATCAGCGGATGCTTCAGCAGCTGATCAACAATTTGATCTGTGCGGCGGCGAAACGCCGGGCTTTTCATGCTATCCAGCAATTCACCAAGTGATTCCACATATACACCTTCCTTTCACGAGAACAAAGCAGATCAATTAAGCCCGCTTCTTTTCTTGCTAGCCTGCATCTCTTCAGCAAGCTTCAGCATTTTCTCATATTCTTCTTCAGTAACGGCTTCGCCTTGGGCAGACTCCAGCGCCACCGGAATTTCCGGCTTGGCCTTTCCGCTCTTGGCGTATGTACGCGTACGCGAAGCAGCCGCCGCCTGTTTGCCTTTCATCTTCGCCTGATCACGAATATACTGAACGGCTTTTTCATAGCTGTTCACTTGCTTGAGCAGCATATTAGAAGCAATAGCCTCTACAAAATTGCGATTGATTCGTTGATCTCCCCCGGCAGCAATCAAAGACATCAAGTAATGTATCAACACATTGATGACTTCACCTGGCAGCTTGTAGCTGAGATCGATCTTTTCGAACATTTCCATAAAATGCACCGGAACCGAGCCCGGGAAAAAAGTTTGAAGCAGCCTTGTATATGGCTCGTTTCGAAGCATCATATTATATTGATGAATATCACACTTGGATTGAAACTGCGGCGGCACCTCTACATAATACTCCATCTGTACAGCATGCTCTTCAACCGGTGCATCCGGGTCCGCATTCAGCTCTTGGTGAAGCGCAATTACTTTACCAGCTGTGATCTGCCGTTTCTCCTCCAGCTTCATACTTTGACGGAAATGGAGGCTCGCCCTATGCTGAAGCTCATCCAGCATCACTTCCCCCTGACTTGAGAAGATTCCATCCTCATCCAAAAGCCGGCACAAGTCCTGTATGCTCATATCGTATTTTCGAACGACATAATTGACAATGCCCATCTGTTCATGATCATATCGAAGCCGCTCCACAAACACACGGTTTCGTGATTCTCTCGGAAATCTTAATATAATATCTGAATAGTTAAGCCCCTCATCCTGAGGAACGATATTCACTGCAGGAGTTCGCGGCGGCTCTACTTCAGTTAGTGCCTGTTCCAGCTCATAATCGATGACGTGAGTATTCAGTTCAAAAATATCATAAAACGGCACCGAAATATTTTCCTTGTTCAGTGAAATGCCTGACCACTCCAAAGGTTCCTTGCTCCATAGCTGTTCCCGCAGCGACAATACCGCAAACTTGCCCACTTTATCGCGCAATAACAGCGTTAAATGCTGTGTATTGAAAAACTCTGCCGGAGACAAGGGCGCCTGCAGTTCGTATTCATAAACATAATCATCCGTCTCCAGAACATACATCCTGCTCGTTTGCAGCAATCCTACAGCCTCCAGCTTTGAGGTCTGCTCAATTAAATATTTCCGGCCCTTTTCACTCGGCTCTAGCCCCAATGTCAAAAACAGCCGACGCTGCTGCTCGATTGCCGAATACCCTACTTTTTCTGCAGGGACATGCAAAACCAAAAGGCGGTATAAACTGATAGCAAAAGCCCCTACCATTGGTTGATATATGGAGCTGAGCATTTTATCATCCAATCCGCTCAGACAGAAGTCGCGGTATACGCAGTAACGGTGATTTTCAGTAAAATGCAAAAAGTTTGTCATGCGCATCGTTGTTGCTCCTCCCTTTTTGTCCAAGAAGAAACGCCTTCGAAATCTTTGTGTAAAGAACGGCGGCGTTTTTCACAAGAAATATAAACCAAGAAACAGTGAAGTAATGAGCCTATCATTTCTTAGATCTTTAAAAAAATAGACTTTCTCTATTCTATCATAAAAAGCAGGCCAAAAAGTCTGTTTCCACACTCAAAGGCATTCAAATTTCTGGTATTTATAATCACATTTCATAAAAAAACAAAACGACTCGCTCCACTCGGGAGAGAGCCGCAATAATACTACACTTAAAACATTTTAAACCCTTTCACACGCAGTGTATGAATAGCCCAGCCGCTTAAAAACGTACCCGCTAACCCGGCTACCCCTGTCAAGTAATCCACTACCCGATATGAGCTGATATGAGCCCAAAACGTTGCCTCATCATGGTTCCACATGCTGTATACAACAACAGGCAATATAACGATTACGAAAAAAAGACAAGGAAGCCAAGTCGTCTTCATCAACATATTGACAATAAAACCGATACCGAACATCATGACAAACAATAAAATCATCAGTACGAGCACGGGAAGATACTGAAGCATTTCGTTATATCACCTCTTCTTTGTCACCTGCGTATTCTATATATAACAATGAGTAATAGCACACGCCAGAGCGGCTAGTAGATAGTGTACTAGAAAGAATGTCACATTTCAACGAACTTTTCGTGAATAGATTGTGTCATCATTGCCCTTATTCTTGCGGTCAGATACAATAGAATAAGGTTTGGCAAGCGGTTTATTCGCTTGATATATAAACACCTATATGAATATTTAGGAGTGATCATATGAACGAAGCCGCAATGACGCTGGATGGCTGGTATTCTCTGCATGATTTCCGCTCGATCAACTGGCCAGCCTGGAAAGCCGCGGATGATGAGCAGCGTGCCGTTGCACTGGACGAGCTGCTTGCTTTTTTGCAAGAATGGAATCAAGTAGAAGAATCCAAGCAAGGAAGCACCGCTGTATATACCATCGTAGGGCAAAAAGCAGACTTTGTATTCATGCATTTACGCGAAACGCTTGAAGAGTTGAATGAGATCGAGAACGCCTTTAACAAAACAACATTTGCCCAATACACAACCAAGGCCTACTCCTATGTCAGCATTGTCGAACTCAGCAATTATTTGGCTGGATCATCGGATGGCGATCCGATGGAGAATCCCCATGTTATTGCACGTTTAAAGCCAACTCTTCCAAAATCCAAACATATTTGCTTTTACCCAATGAACAAAAAACGTGATCTGAACGACAACTGGTACATGCTCAGCATGGAAGATAGACGCGCCATGATGTACAGTCACGGGAAAATCGGCCGCAGTTATGCCGGAAAGGTGAAGCAAATTATTACCGGATCGGTCGGACTCGATGATTGGGAATGGGGTGTAACACTCTTTTCTGACGATGCACTCCAATTTAAAAAACTGATCTATGAAATGCGTTTTGACGAAGTCAGCGCCCGCTTCGGGGAGTTCGGGTCGTTCTATGTCGGCAATTTGCTGAATCAGGACTCTTTTATAAAGTTAATGAAGGTTTAAGCAAGCTTCTGATCAGAACATAAATATTCATTACCAAAACAAATGATTCAAACATTATAAAAGGCAGGCCTGTAAATGAACTTTTCGTCCATTAAAAAGCCTGCCTTTTATTAATCTTCACCATTATCCTCACGCAAGGACTCTAAATATTGTGCAGTAGCTCGGTCCCGTGCTCTGCTCTTATCCTTCAGCCGCTCAATAGCGGGCAAAATCAATATATCGATTTCCTTCTGGACAGTATATGCTAGATCGTATTTTTCCTGGGATTCCAAATATGATCCAACTTCCATCAGTGCGTTATACCGATCCAGCTCTTCGCGCGTCAGCAGTCCCCGAACTTGTACACTGCAGTGTCTCATTTATAAGAACCTTCCTTTTTTCAGGACGAGTGTTATGCCACCAATAATAAAGAGATAGCGGAGATCTACCAGTTTTTTGAGCTGAGCCGCTTTCCAGCCCTGATATGTTTTATCACCGACAACAGCGATTCCTGCACCCTTTCCTAAAGAGGCCACCGTTCCTTTATGATGAAACTCGAACTTCCTCAATTCCTTACCTCTTATAGCAGATACGATGTTTTGCGCACAGCAAACGCCCTGTTGCATGGCGATCTGGGCTGTAGGCGGGTATGGGCGATCACCGTTATACACAAGTGAATTATCACCTATAATATAAATGTTCTCGTAGCCCGGAGCACGCAAATATTCATCTACTTTAACACGTCCACGTATCGTTTCAAAGCCAGCCGCCTCAATCAGACGATTTCCGCGAATCCCACCAGTCCATACGACGGTGGCAGACCGGATTTCTTCCCCTGTGCTCAACAAAACCCCGTTTGGTGTACATTCCTTGATCGCCACACCAAGCTTAAAGGTAACACCCTTTTTCTTCAGAACATCTATCGCATATTCCACTAGCTCAGGGGCAAAACCCGGAAGCGCAGTTGGCGCAGCTTCTACATTATAGATGTTCACAAGGGCAGGATCGACGTCAAACTCTTTACACAACTTGGGAATGCGGTCCGCAAGCTCCGCCACAAATTCAATGCCGCTGAAGCCGGCGCCACCAACAACAAAATTAATTCTTTCTTGCGGTTTACGTTCATTTTTGTACAAAGCAAACTGATACTCAATATGCTCTCGGATTAAACGAACAGAGTTAATGCTCCGGATGGACATCGCATGTTCGGCAAGACCAGGGATACCAAAAGTTTCCGGTTCGCCGCCGAGTCCGATAATTAAATAGTCATATGACAAGGTCCCATCTTCCAAAATAACCTTTTTATCATGAAGACGAATTTCCTGTACAGATGATTTGACCAAATCAATCTTGAATTCATCAATTAGCTTGGATATCGAAACGCGAGTATTTTCTATACTGTCAGTACCGGCTGCCGGCATATGCAAATGGGTCGTAATGTAGTGATAGTCATGCTTATTCACCAACGTTACATCAGCTTCATTATAGTTAAGCTCTTTCTGCAGCCGCTGTGCTGTCAATATGCCACCATAACCCGCACCAAGGATTACGATTTTCGGTATGCTGCTCATTCTCCTGCTCCTCCCGGCTTACTTCTGTATAAGTATGGTGTGATATGTTAACTTTCTGTGAATTTTTTAACCTCTAAAAAAAGAGAAGAGCTCTTTATCAGAGCCCGCTAAGATTTCGACCTGATGTTTCTTCGCTTAAAATACTGCTGTCAAAAAGTTTAAATCGTTACAACATTCTGAAAGCAACAGCGTTAGACGAAAAATATAAGCCAAGTATACAAATAAATGATAAAATTTATACTTTCTTAATATTTAAAAAATTGTCGATATTTCGTGTTTGCGCACAAGATATCACGTTAATCATATGCATAAATAGTGCAAAGATCAAGACATATTTTGACCGATAAAGGGATAAGATTCTCGCATAATAAAACAACCAACAAAGAAAGCGTAATCATTTGTGCCATAAGCATTTTGGCATCATTCTCGACTTTCAATGGTGATTCTGGACGGATATAATAGTATAGGATTCAATGAATCAGAATTATGTTAGACATCGTCTGTCTGATTCTAAATATATCATTACGGAGGTGCTTTCCTTTGACATCATCACCGCAGAATCAACCGATAACGGACCTTGTCATCATCGGTGGCGGCCCTGCAGGCATGTTTGCTGCATTTTACGGAGGCATGCGCCAAGCCTCAGTTAAACTTATTGAGAGTATGCCCCAGCTTGGAGGACAACTGGCTGCTCTTTATCCAGAAAAATATATTTACGATGTAGCTGGATTTCCTAAAGTTACCGCTCAGGAATTGGTAGATTCTCTTTCTCGCCAAATGGATCTGTTTAACACGGACATTCGGCTAGAAGAAAAAGTGCTATCGCTTGAAAAAATCGACGAACGTCACTTTGTGATCAAGACGGATAAAGATGAGCATCATGCCAAAGCTGTTATTATTACTGCTGGCGTAGGAGCTTTTGAGCCTCGCCGTCTCGAAATCGCTAATGCCGATAAGTTTGAAGAAAGTAACCTTCATTACTTTATCAGCGATCTAAGCCGCTTCAAAGATAAAAAGGTTCTTATTAGTGGTGGAGGTGATTCTGCCGTCGACTGGGCCCTTATGCTTGAGCCCATTGCCGAACAGGTAAGTCTGGTCCATCGCCGTGATAAATTCCGCGCTCATGAACACAGTGTGGAAAAGCTGTTTGCTTCCAAAGTGAACATCATTACCCCGGCAGAGATCTCTGAGCTTCACGGGGACGAGCACATTAACAAGGTAACTCTTTCTCACGTCAAAACAAAAGAAACTCAAGAGATCGAAGTCGATGATGTTATCGTCAATTTCGGCTTCATTTCTTCACTTGGTCCGATCTCGGACTGGGGAATCGCTATTGAAAACAATTCGATCGTGGTTGATTCCCGCATGGAAACAAGTATCCCGGGAATTTTTGCAGCTGGCGATATTACCACCTATCCCGGTAAAGTAAAACTGATTGCTGTCGGATTTGGTGAAGCTCCAACGGCGATCAATAACGCCAAAGTTTACATTGATCCTGAGGCCCGGCTAGCTCCCGGTCACAGCAGCAATATGAAACTGTAAATCATGAAAGAAAATTTTAAATAGAACAAAAAAGGTATCTACTATCCACGAACATATCAATCGGTGGATACGAGATACCTTTTCTATGGTTGTACGACATACATTATGTAGATATCTTCTTGAAATGTATGCCTACATCACGTTCTCTTATCTATAAAATAAATGGAACTAGTGAAGGATGCTGATGGAATCGGTGTCCAAGTTCCGTTTATGAATTTCCGCCAACAATAAAGTAATAAACTCACGTTCGAGCTTCAATTCAATAGCCATATGGTAGGAGTCAAGCAACATCTCGTCCGTCAACATAGCCATCCCTCTCACACCCCTTTCCTTTAATTTCCTAAATCTATCATATCAAACATCATATAACAGAACAACTGTTCCCTTATCCACAAGCTCCTGTGGAAATCCTGTGTATAATTTGTTGGTAAGTGTCGTAATTGCAGTTCCATCAACGTGGATAATGGGGATAAATGTTATACACAGGATATTCGCCTTTTTAGAAAGGCTAAAATTTTTTTGAGAAACAGTTAATATATATATCGGAATTTAATAGATAATTTTAAATACCCTAATATTCGTTCATATAATCTACTAATTTTCCTTTAAATGGTATTTAACTTGGACGAGTATTCACTTCTAATATCCATATCGCTCCAGTATCATCAAGTCCATAATCAAAGCCTAGTTGGCCAATGCCGGGAAAATGTCTTTCCAAGACTGCAATACAGTTCCGGGTCAATTGCCGCATCTCTTTTCGTTTTTCAACAGAATTAATATGGGGAAGCGAATTTCGAATCGCCGTTCTGCACGTTAGCTGTGTTCCTCCTTTGCACAGATTCGTTACGAACAAGCCTCGTCTGGCAAGCCTGCCAACCATCGCTCTAAACTCCCACCTCCCCTTTACTTTGACTACTTTAACGCGATAATCCAAAGGACGCCCGTTGATCGTAGCCAGATTTATTCCCTGCTGGATTATATATTTCCGTTTCAATTTCAATTTGGGTAGTACCTGAATCAAATCCGAAGATGAGCTGACAAACCCTGTACGCCCTTTATGGCTGACGTAATAGCCTTCATCGTCCTTTTGAATACGTATGACGCCGTTACCACCTGTTCCCACAACTGGTTTAATGACAACCATGTCGTGTTGTGAGAGCATCGACATCAGATCTTCCCGTCCGTAAGCTTTCGTTTCCGGAATATAAGGGATTATCTGAGGATCGGTCAGCAGTGCTTCCGTTTTGAGCCACTTGCTGGCTAATTGCCTTCCCGCCATGCTGCCAACGCCTCCCTTTATCATGACATACATTATATTACTCGGCTGTGAAGGTTCTCTCTTGGATGATTGTCCGGGTTATAACGCCTATTCCTTGAGTATGCCAGGCAAAGATCGATTGACATCTTTCCAAAAATTCCAATTTAAAGTATATTAGGAACAGATATTTTTTTGAAAATTTGTCCAAACGAAATAGAAGGAGGTTTTAAGTCTGGAAGCTCTATTTGAAGTGCTGTATTGGATAGCCATGATCGGAATGTCCGTTTCTCTCATCGGTATTACCCTCTTCATTTTTGTTATCGGATTCAAGTTTATAAAAGACAAGCGCACAGGTCTCGGTGCTGGCTGCATCGCATTTTCTCTTGTAGCCGCAGGCATGATCGTATTTATGCTTAATAAACAGTTCTTTTTTGCCTTATAGGAGTAACATATACGTGTTCATAAAACCGTTCTTCTTGATTTTATATATCGAAATACATGAGAATAAGGTTGAATCATCCTTAGAACAGACAGGCGGAGGTGATCTAGATGAATATTGAATTTGGCGAGCTCGACCATCTTGATAAAAAGCTGAAAGACATTCAAGAAAACACAAAAAAACTCTCAAATTTCGAGCGGGAAGTACATACAGACGATTTATTTCCAGAATCATTCGTTCAGATGTATTCCGATTTCTCCTCCTTACAAGAATTGTTGAAAGCGGCAGGTTATGAGGGGCAAAGCCAAGAAGAATTCGAATCATTCGTTCAAAAAGATTTTGACGCTTTTCTCGCAGATCATTCTAAACTTAGCAGCTGGCAAGAGTTTCAAGACAAAGCGGTTGCCGCTTATGTGGCAAGGCTATTAGGGATTTAATCATAATACATGAATGAAAATAAGTTAGAAAGCCGCCATTAAGGCGGTTTTTTCTTCATACGGTCTATTGCCCAAAAAGACTCTTAGAAACTACAGTGTCTAAATTTGCGATTCAGGGTAATACACTTTAAATCATTGAATATTTTTTATGATTTATGGAACTTTAATAAAATCATACGTATTAACTTCTATAAGCATCATTCTTCAGATATTTATTCTAGAATGATGAAGAAATAAGGATAGGAGTGACCGAATTGGACAGCAGTAACAATACTTCAAGTGAAACATTCCACACACTTTCCAGTGATGAAGCTTTAGCGTCACTAAACAGTCATAACGACGGTCTATCCCAAGAAGAAGCCGCCGCTAGACTAGAGCAGTATGGTAAAAATGCGCTCGAAGAACGTAAAGGAAAATCATTGTTTGCCAAGCTGCTCGCACAATTTAAAGATGTCATGATTATCATTTTGCTTGTTGCAGCACTTATTTCAGGATTGCTTGGAGAATGGACCGATTCCTTTATCATTCTGTTCGTCGTTGTGCTGAATGCTGTCTTGGGAGTGGTTCAAGAGAATAAAGCTGAGCAAGCGCTTGAAGCTCTTAAGCAAATGTCTTCCCCGAACGCTCGAACCAAAAGAAATGGTGAGGTTGTCCAGGTCAAAGCCGAGGAGCTTGTTCCAGGAGATATCGTTCTTCTGGAGGCTGGCGATGTCATCCCCGCCGATATGCGGTTAATCGAGTCTGCCTCTCTCAAAATTGAGGAAGCGGCATTAACAGGAGAATCTGTACCTGTTGAAAAGTCAACTGAACCGCTGCTTAAAGAGGATGTTGTAATCGGTGATCGTAAAAATATGGCCTACATGACAAGCAATGTTACCTATGGTCGGGGCGTTGGTGTTGTTACAGCAACCGGTAGCAATACCGAAGTCGGAAAGATCGCCGGATTTATTTCGGAAGATGAAGAAGAGATCACCCCACTGCAGCGCAAGCTGAATGAGCTAGGGAAATACTTTACGATCATTACGATCGGTGTTGCTTTGGCTATTTTCATCATCGGTATGGTTCAAGGCCGTGAAGTATTCGATATGCTTCTCACTTCTATTTCATTAGCGGTAGCGGCGATACCTGAAGGTTTGCCTGCAATCGTCACTATCATTTTAGCGCTTGGCGTTCAGAAAATGGCCAAACGAAAAGCGATTATCCGCAAGCTTCCGGCCGTTGAAACGTTAGGAAGTACGGAGATCATCTGTTCAGACAAAACAGGCACTCTGACCCAGAACAAAATGACGGTGCAGCAAGCATTTATCGGACAACATATGCAAGGGGCCGATCAAGAACTTGAAACGATGCAGGACTATGAACTGTTTCTTCAAGTGATGGCACTATGCAATGATACGAAAATTTCAAATGAAACGAATGGTGAAAAATTTACATTAATCGGTGACCCAACAGAAACGGCTTTGGTTGATTACGGAATCAAGCACGGTTTTGATAAGCGGGAAGGGGAAAAGAAATTCCCTCGAAAAGCTGAAATCCCTTTCGATTCTGATCGAAAATTAATGACTACTATTCATGAATTAAACGACGATAATACCGTTTATCGAGTAATGACCAAAGGGGCCCCTGATGTTCTGCTCGAACGATGCAGCCATATTCTGGTGAACGGAACGGTCACTGAAATAACCGATGAGCATCGCAAAAAAATTGTTAAAGCCAATAAATCAATGGCCGATAAGGCACTGCGGGTTTTGTCGCTCGCTTACCGGGATGAATCAGCGATACCAAGCAGCATGGAGCCGGAGGATGTAGAGCAACATTTAATCTTCGTCGGTCTTGTCGGAATGATCGATCCGCCTCGTGAAGAAGTGAAGGAAGCGGTTCGCATCTGTAAGAGCGCCGGTATTCGCCCAATTATGATTACGGGGGATCACCGTGATACCGCTACGGCAATCGCCAAGGAGCTTCATATTATCGAGGATGAGAGCGGCATTATTACAGGCAGTGAGTTAAATCAGATTAGTGATCAAGATTTTGAAGAAAAAGTGACGCAATATTCCGTATATGCCCGGGTGTCACCAGAACACAAGGTACGTATCGTTCAAGCCTGGAAAAAACGAGGCAAGGTTGTTGCCATGACCGGGGACGGAGTGAATGATGCGCCTGCGCTTAAAGCATCCGATATCGGGGTCGGCATGGGAATTACAGGCACCGAGGTTTCCAAAGGTGTCTCCGATATGGTACTCGCCGATGATAACTTCAGTACGATTGTTGTGGCTGTAGAAGAAGGACGGAAAGTGTACAACAATATTCGCAAAACAGTTCATTTTCTCTTATCCGCCAATCTCGGGGAGGTCCTTACCCTTTTCATTGCCACTTTACTCGGATGGAAGATTCTCTTCCCAATTCACATTTTGTGGATCAATCTCGTTACTGACACATTACCAGCACTTTCTTTGGGGCTTGAGAAAGCAGAAAGTGACATCATGAAGCGGAGACCGCGCAAACCATCGGAAAGTGTATTTGCCAATGGAATCGGCATAGGAATTCTTTATCAAGGTGCTTTGGAAGCCGCCTTAACATTGTTTGCTTACTATTATGGGCATACGCACTATTCCGAAGCGGTAGCCGTTACAATGGCCTTTGCCACACTGGGGATGATTCAGCTAACGCATGCATTCAACGTTCGTTCAACGACCAAGTCGATTTTTTCGATCGGTGTATTTTCCAACAAATACTTGAATGGTGCAGCAGTGATATCAGGTTTTCTCGTTCTGGTCGTCATCCTGGTTCCGTTCATGAATGATTTGTTCAGTGTCGTACCATTGAATGGCGAACAGTGGCTGATCGTTGTTCTTTCCGCCTTCTCCATCATTCCGATTGTAGAAGTCGTTAAACTCTTCATCAGACTGTTTAACCGCGAAAAATAATCATAAAAACAACGCCTGCGGGTCCAACCCGAGGCGTTGTTTTTATGTTTGGCAAACAGCTCCGCAGCCATCACACCTGTTACGAGCCCGGCCAGGGCGGCAGATCGCCAATATATCGGTAAGGGCCGGGTGCTTCGGGGCGTAAGTTTAACGATTGTTCCTTCGCATCTTTTGCGCCATGTCTCGAAATCCGCCCGTATATAGCGTTGCGGCCTAAAGCCTCGTTTATCCTTGCATCACGGTGAGTCTCCGCCAACTTCGTCCGCGTCACCATCTCGACGTATATACTTCCGACTTCCACCGCCGCCCTGCTGCGTCAATAATTCCGGTATCGATAGAGTCGCCGAGCTTTTTGCGCAAGCCATCGAGTATGTCACGGCCTTATTGTTCGGCGACCATTAACGCCCTTGGCGAGATTGGCACGCATGGATTACGCTGTTACCTGCCGGACGACCGTCCGGACTCGCCATTCAACGTTTTTTGTTACCGCAAGCAAGACCGCCTGTGTAACTGCAACAGCCGCGGCTTAATCCGACTAAATTGTGTAATCTTGTCAATACGCCCGTCTACGTAATCGCCTAACTTATCAAATGCACAATCGTCAGGTATTGCGCCAACTAACTCGCAGATTATTTCAAATATGCGTTATAGTTGGCCGCCTCCAACCCACGCAATGCCTGCGTAGCTTTTTTCGCTTCGCGCTGGATCGCTTTCCGCTTAAAGCATCCGCAACATCAACGATTACGGATACCGCGTGAAATGCAGCTTTCATAACCTATAGCCACAAAACGGAACAAATTATACGTTCAGGAGATGGAATTGAATTATTTACACGTATATAAATACGTGTTATGTTATAATAGAAATGTAAGGAGGTGATACAATGAAATGAAGGGATACTCTTCGAGGGAAGTGATCAAGATGATAGAAGCGGATGGCTGGTGCTACATAAGAGCGACAGGCGACCATTATCAGTACAAACACCCAACCAAGCCCGGCAAGGTCACGGTCCCTCATCCCAAGAAAGATTTACCGAAGAAAACCATAGCAAGCATTCTCAAACAGGCAGGGCTAAAATAAGCCCCTCCTAAGGAGGTTAATATAAATGTCAAAGTTAAAAGATCGTTATATCTTCCCGGCTATATTCGAATATAACGAGGACGGCATCTCCGTAGAGTTCCCGGATATCCCTGGCGCACTAACTTGCGGCGATACAGACGAAGAAGCGCTGTATATGGCGAAGGATTGCCTTGCGCTACATCTCTACGGTATGGAAGAAGACGGCGAACCTATTCCGGAGCCTTCGCGTGCTGCCGATATCGAAAAAGATCCTAATCAGGCGGTCGTACTAATCGAGGTCTGGATGCCGCCCTTCCGCGATAAGGTGGCCGATCGTGCGGTTAAAAAGACGCTGACGATCCCGAAATGGCTTGACGACCTGGCCGCAGAACACAAGGTTAATTATTCGCACGTATTGCAAGATGCGTTAAAGACGTATCTCGGAGTATCAGAACGCAAAAAAAACCGCGCTTAAGTAAAAACGCCCACTCACGGTATTATTCCGTAAGTGGACGTTTGGTTAGCTCAAAGTAAATGCGCATAAACTACCCTCATGACGTATAGCCAGCTAACGGCACAAAATGCACGGTCAAAAACGAAAAAGACGCCTTTTTAGGCGCTGAATATGGTAAATTTTTTTATAATAACGTGAAATAACGCAAGGATGCGCGAATAGTAGTGAGGTGGTTCGAAATGAGTCGATTTATGAAGCCGCTAAGCTTCGATACCCACCTTTAAATGTATCGATTATAGCGCTTGGTTATGCGATTAAAAGACAGTTAGTGATGAGAGGTAGTTTATTACTTTTTCTCGTAAATCAGTTCGCCATTAGTTGATAGAGGATAAAGACGAATGATAACGCGTTGATCTATCGCAGGACATACATTTCTTCGCGGCTGTCTTATCGGAATCTCTTATTTCCATGTGGGAAGAAAATCCGGCCGGAGAGTACATCGAAATCGAACGCGGATTTGTCGATAGGTACGATCCGAATATTGTACGCATTCGAAACGCTAATACCGGTAATCGAACGTATTACTTATGCGATACGGCGATATTTCAGCAAATATAGACGAAGAAATACTGCTAACCTGTTAATGGGCGCGGCCCTTTTATTTAGATTATACTGCCTGGCGTCTTCTGACCCGAAACGATCGGCGTTTTTCATTTGCACCTACCGTAAACTGCATTACCGCAACGATAAGAATCAACAAGCGCACAGCTGAAGGCACCATTACATCGTAGAATTGAGGCGTAAGAATATGAGACACCAACATAAACGTAGACAGAAACGAGCAACTGCGGCCATTTTGGCGGCGTTCCTATTCGTAGGGGCGACAGGCTGCGGAGATCAGGAACTTGGAAATACCGAAAGTGATGCCAGTTACGAAGAAAAGGAGGAAATTTCCACGACAGATAGTCGAAAACCGGGTGAGGTTTATATTGAGTTACTAGAGAAATACGAATCTAAGGAACTAACTTATAATACTTTTCTTAATGACTACGATGAATATTCGGAACAAGCTATTCCTCGTGATGATTTTAAAGGGATGCTAAGGGAGGCGCTCGCGGATAACGTGGTGGATTTAGATGAAAGCGAAGTGCTCACCGATATTGTAGAGGTTATAGGCGATTATGATGAGTACGCGAGCAAAACTAAAGAGGCTTACAACGAGTATGTCTTAAAACGCGGCCCGCAGCCGGAGAAAATTGATTCGGTGGGAGAACCTGCGAAAGCCGATCGCATAGACTTCGATACTGAAGGCCATCTAGCGGCAGCTAAGAAATACTATGAAAATTTTGCGATCTCAGAACAAGAATGGCTGAATAAGGTCGCAGCAGAGTCCATGAATGAACTCAAGAACTTAGTGAACGGTTTGAGCGATAGCGAATGGAAAGCGCTGCAACCGAGCTACGAAAGCATATCCAAAGACTTTTACGATGCGCCGAACGCCATGCTATCGCTGTTCGCGAATGAGGTCGATGCCTATCGGGCAACACACTGAAGCGGTTTAACACATCGAGGCATCAAAAGGCGATGTCAACCAGGCGAATTTACGGCCTAACGTAGAGTCCAACGCGAGCGCTACACACCGGATTACGTGCGCATTCGAAACGCTAAAGACCAGTAACCTAACGCATTATTCTCGTAATACAGCGATGTTTCAACGGATATAGAATGAACAAAAAACGCCTAGCTGTCACAAAACATCAGCGGCAAATTAGGTGTTTTCTATTAGGTGGAGGGTTAGGCAGGTAGGGTACGAGAAAAAAACGATAATACTACGCTAAATTTACGGATCAAAGAAGCGCAGTAACTAACGACTAATTCTCGCTAGTTACTGCGCTTTTTAATTCAATACAACGAGACCTATAAATGCGGCCAAAGTCGTCCCTTCACGGAGTCAATTTATTTTTGGGCAGGAAACGCTTTTTCAACTAACTTGATCAGTGGACTTGCTTTGACGTGATCCGTTCTTAAGTCCTCGTCAGCTAAAGCAACGTACCGCTTCGTCATAGTAATATCCACGTAGCCTAACGTTTTTTTGTAAACTGAACGCCGAAGCGCCATTACGAATAAATTCAAGCGCAAAAGCATGGCGTAAAGCATATGGCGTTATATGTACACCTACTTTTTTGCTATGTCGCTCAAGTCTATCCCCCATGTATGTCTGTTTAAATGGTTTCCGGACTCCGTACTAAAAACCTGCACCTTATTCACCCATGAGCGCGGGCGCATTCTTACGAAGTGCTTCAGCGCATCTACGGTAACCGGGGATATATTAAGCGTTCGGGAAACGCGAGTCTTTGCCACTTTATCTGGCACCCGTATCCATCCGGATATTAGATTAAAATCGTTGGGCTGTAGCGCAAGAACTTCCGAAGGCCTTATACCTGTATCCAGCGTAAGAAGTATGAGAGCGTAGTCACGCATACCAGCACGATTTTCTTCGATAAGCTGTAGCAGCAACTTTGTAACCTCCGCAGAAATCGGAAACATTTGCGGTTTCCGATTTATATTCTGCCCTCCACTTAGTGATATGAATCTCGTTTGAAAGTCAATATCCCCCGTTCGCAATCCTAACATTTCTGAAATTCGACAACCAGAATCCAACATCAAACATATCGCTACATAATCCCTAAAACCAACGAAATCACGACGGTTGGGTTGCGCTAATATCGCAATTACTTCTTCATCCGTAAGGCAGTTTGTCAAATCGATATCCTGGCGCAGTAACTTCAATTTGGAGGTCGGATTGATCTCGATTAATTCATCGCGCTCAAGTTGGTTAAATATAGCTTTTAGCGTACGCAACCGAATATTGATCGTAGTATCGGATAGTCCAACTCGTTTGATTTTCAATTGATATATATTTATGCCCCTCATAACGAACCTTATCGTACTTCATATACGATATGTGGTCACGAAAATTACTGATCGTCAGTTGACCAACGTATTCGATATCGGATGAAATTCGCGAACCCAATCAACGAAATAACCGAAATGCTTCTTATAATCCGCTAAAGTCCTTTCGCGTAGACCCTCCGTTCTCTTTGTAACGATAACTAAATCGATCGCCTGGTCAAACGTCAGTTCTGGATACTGTTTCATAGTTCTTGCGCCTACTGGAACGCGTCGTTCACGCTTTTTTAATGACATACAAAAAGACCTCCATAGGTTTGATAGTACGTGACTATCACGCTATAGAGGCCGTCATCCACAACCCAGAAACAGCGTTTTTAGGGTTGTTAATGTTCATCGTGCGGGGTTGTTAATGCTTCATTTTCCCGGAAACAGTTCGTAACCCCGAACGCGTACTCCCGTGTCGCTAGCGCTTCGGCTTCCGTTCAGATCAACGGGCGAAAAACCGCGTCACTACGGCGATTAGCAAGGCTCCGCATTTGGCTTGCCTGCATCGTTTTTCGTACGGAAGGAGCTTCCGCAGCCACAGGTTACCGTAGCGTTTGGATTATGAATGGTGAACCCGCCTGTCATGCCGGATTCCTCAAAATCAATCTCGAGACCATTCAAATACTTCATGCTATCCTTATCAACTACAACCTTCATATCGGCAACGTCCATATATACATCATCTTCCGTTTCGTCGTCGTCAAATCCCATAGCGTAGGAAAAACCGCTGCACCCGCCGGACGTGACGCCTAAACGAAGGAACATATTCGGTGTTTCCTGCTCTGCAAGCATTTCTTTCAAACGTTCTGCTGCAGCATCACTGATTGTTATCATAGGTCACCCCTCCTTTTCGTTCACTTTTTAGTATACTCCACAACAAAGTAACGCTCAAGCGGCTGATTTACTCGACAAAATCTTTTATAGTCTTCCCTTTTCCTCCATATGTATTGCTACCCTGAGAGGTCAGGTTTATAATAAGGAAGGAACTGAAGAGGCCAAGTGTTGGATTTCTGTCACATCCGGCAGCCTGTGCTGCCTATTTAATGTGTCCGTGTTCATAGTTGTATATTTTTTCACAAAATTTTTTAATTATAACTACTTGCCTCTATGTATATCAATCCGTTAGCGAAATATTCATTAAGACGGACAATTTCTGCATTTTTGTATCCATATACCGGTACTTAAATGCATGATAAGGAGGAACTATATGTCCACATTTGTAAGCCCTTTAATGGACAAAAGGATGGCCGAAATCGTTGAGAAAGTCCAAAACGGAGTTCGCTTGGACCTTGAAGACGGTATCTATTTGTATCAAACTGATGACCTTCTGACCCTGGGGCAGCTTGCGAACGAGGCAAATCTGCGTAAAAACGGGAAAAAGGTTTATTTTATCGAGAACATGAGCTTGTATTTCACCAATGTGTGTGAATCCCGCTGTGCTTTTTGCAACTTTCGTAAAGACGAGGGAGAAGAAGGCTCTTATACTCTTTCCGGTCCGGAAATGATTCAATATGTAGAAGAACACTTTCATCCGGGTATTCGGGAATTTCATATCGTTGGTGGTCATAACAACCATGTGCCGTTTCAATACTATGTGGATTCGTTAAAAGCTCTGAATGAACGCTTTCCGGATGTGACACTGAAGGCGTATACGGCAGCGGAAATTGAATTCTTCACTCGGATCAGCGGCCTTAGCATTAAGGAAGTGCTCCAAGAACTGCAAAAAGCAGGGCTGAAATCGCTAACCGGGGGCGGTGCTGAAATACTATCAGATCAATACCGTCAGAAAATGAAAGTCGACAAAGCCAATGTAGAGCAATATCTTGAGGTCCATCGTGTTGCACATCAGCTTGGTATGAAGACACATACTACGATGCTATACGGATCGATTGAAAGTCACGAAGATCGTATTCGTCACATGATGCAAATTCGGGAGCTGCAAGATGAAACGAACGGATTTATGGTGTTTATTCCGCTCTCCATGCAACCAAGGAATAAAAATGCAGGCATCATGCGACGCAATTCGGCTTATGAGGACCTGAAGACCATTGCAATCAGCCGTCTCATGCTGGATAACATCGACCACGTTAAAGCTTATTTCATCAATATTGGTTCTCAGTTAACACAGGTCGCTCTCAGCTTCGGAGCATCCGATGTGCATGGTACGATCCTGAAAGAACGAATAAGCCATGCTGCTGGCGCATTAACACCTGAAGGTCTGACCCGAAAAGAGCTGGTTTGGCTGATTAAAGGAGCTGGCCGGATTCCGGTAGAGCGCGATACATTCTATAACGAAATTAAAGTGTACGAATAATAAAGTTCCAAAATACGGATATCAGGTTAAAGAGATAATATAGAGCTCTGTTTTCTTATCTCTTAGAAAGGAAGACATACATGAAAAAGCTCGTTATTCTCGGGGGAGGCTACGGTGGTGTTGCCTTAATTCAGGAATTGTTCAGCAGTTATCTTCCTCCCGATCTGGAAGTAGTGCTCATTGACCGCATGCCTTATCAAGGTCTTAAAACAGAATACTATGCAGTGGCTGCAGGTACTGTTGCTGATACGGAGGTGCGGATAAAGTTTCCAAACCATGACAAATTGAGCATTCATTACGGAGAAGTTGCTTCAGTCGATCTTGAATCCAAGTTAGTTCATTTATTAAATGATGATCCTGTGGAATATGATGAGCTGGCTATAGCCCTTGGCTGCACAGACCGATATCACGGTGTACCAGGAGCCGAGGAATTCACTTGCAGCCTGCAATCTTTTTCCGGGGCTCGTGAAACTTACTTAAAGTTAAATAATCTTAAACCGTACAGCCAGGTTCATATTATCGGCGGAGGGTTAAGCGGGATTGAGCTAGCCGCAGACTTGCGGGAAAGCCGCCCTGACCTTAACATAGCTATTCTTGACCGTGGAGTTCGTGTACTCTCATCCTTTCCTAATCGATTGTCTGCCTACGTGCAGCGCTGGTTCTCAGAACATAACGTGGAAATTCATAGTGGTGTTTCTGTATCGAGAGTGGAAAAAGATGCGGTATACAATATGGATCAACCTATACCTACTGATATAACCGTTTGGACTGCTGGCATTCAACCTGTTTCAGTCGTACAAAATTTGGATTTGCCTAAAGATCGCAGTGGCCGAATTTTGCTGAATGAACTGTATCAAATACCTTCCTATCCGGAAGTGTATGTGATCGGCGACTGCGCTAGCCTGCCGTTTGTGCCAAGTGCACAAGCTGCAGGTGCTCAGGCAGAACAGATTGGATGTGCCATGAAAGCTTTATGGAGAGGTGACACGCCGAAGGTACACCCGCTTAAGCTGAAGGGAACTCTCGGTTCTCTTGGCAAAAGAGCAGGCTTTGGCTTGATGGGCAACACCTCCGTCATTGGACGTGTGCCTAGACTGCTAAAAAGTGGTGTGCTTTGGAAGTCGAAACGAAGCTTTTAATCATTTTTGTTTGTATTTTAACTAAAAACATGGATTCTTGATTTGATTCAAATTTTTTCGAGCATAATAATAATCAACCTGTCTTTAGATTGGCATTTTAAATTTTATGTACTATAATATTGTGGAAAGGAGTTGAACAAGATGAGCGAAAACGCACAAAGCACAGTGTATGATGAAGTGGCTGAAGTGCTCGATAAGCTTCGTCCGTTCCTGCAGCGCGACGGCGGTGACGTGGAGTTGGTCGACGTTGAAGACGGCATTGTAAAATTGAAACTTGTAGGTGCCTGCGGCAGCTGCCCAAGCTCCACAATAACCTTGAAGGCCGGTATTGAACGCGCCTTGGTTGAAGAAGTTGATGGCATCCAAGAAGTAGTACAAGTATTTTAATATAACTCTAAGCGTAAGAAGAAACGCCTTTATCGTCCTTTTTAAGGGCTAAGGCGTTTTTTCGCGAGATACGTAAGAGATCATAAAAGTCTTGGCTTCAGTAGCCAAGACTTTTTTTATTTTAAAAATTATATAAATTCCGTTAACTTACTCAGGTTTGATTCGCGGCCTGATCGGGTCCAGCCCGCCGGATATATCCATTATATTACCGGTAATGAAATCCGATTTCTCCAAACAAAAATACTCGATGACCCGGGCAATATCCTCCCCGCTTCCTGAGCGCCCCCGAGGAGTAAGACCATCTGTTACCCCCGATACTTCGTCAATGGTCTTCTCTTTGTTCGTTCCCCGAATATCGCCGGGACAGACCATATTTACCGTAATACCGTAAGGAGCCTCTTCCACAGCCAATGTTTTCGTAAAAGAAACAAGCCCCACTTTCGCAGCTGCATACACCGAACGATGCGGCCATGATCTCGCTTCTCCTGCATGACCAAATCCAAAATGGATGATGCGCCCCCATTTCTTCTCTCTCATGGAAGGAAGCACGCGGTGATCCAGCAGCATAACACCTGTCAGATTCCCATTGATCAAATGTACGATTTCATCACGGGTATACTGCGAGAACAGCCGTCGTTCCCTAATAAAAGGCCCGGCATTATTCACCAAAATATCAACTGTCCCAAGGTTCTTCTCGGTCTCTTCCACAAGACTGTACAATTCCTCTTCCACAGCAATATCTGCTTGCACTGCAATCGCACGAACACCCATTGCTTCAATTTCTTTTTGAAGTGCATACGCCTGGTCTTTGCTGTTGACAAAATTCAGCGCAATATTGCAGCCCTTCCGGGCTAGCGTCAATGCCGTCATTTTGCCTAATCCGGTCGCACTGCCGGTAATCAAAGCCACTTTCCCCTTCAAGGCCTTCCCTCCTCCGCACATGTTCGCCTTCTATTAAGTATAAAAGATTTACTCCATCCCCACAACTTGGACCCTTTTCCATCAAGAAGAACAGTGCTAAAAACGATTTAATTCTGCTTCTGCTAGTCGTGTAGACTTTACTACATAAGTAGCCAGGCCCGGAAATATACGTGCGATCCCCGGGTATAATCGATTGGCCTTTACAAAGGCCAGCTTCTGAATCATGCGAGCTCTTTTGAGCAGCTTTACAAATTCATGGTTGGCTTTTTCGGTATACTCGCTCTTCCATTCATTGTATGTTATTTCCCCATGTAAATACCGATCCGTCGCATTGGAGCACAGGATCGATGATCGAAGTGCCACAGACATGCCATCTCCGCATAGTGGCGGAATCATCAAAAGGGCATCGCCCACATGCGGAAACGTGGACCAAGGCTCCGGAATATCCGACAACCTGACTGGCGCGATCGACACTTGAGTTCCCGGAACAAGTACGGCATTGTTCAGCCTGGCGGCCAGCTTGGGATTGGTGCGTGAAGCAATTTTCAATATATCCTGTACCGATTTACCACTGGATTGAGTCACATCCCGAGTAAGCAGCGCCGCTACATTAACCATTCCATTGGGAACAGGAGAGATTCCTGTGTAACCACCATCGCAAAAATAAAGCTCCACCTGTGCCCCTGCTTCAACCCCGGTATAGTGTGATTTCAGCCCAACATATACAACTTCATCCCGATAATTCTGTTCCGTATGTATAACACCTTTGGGCTTTCGAGTCCCGTAAGCGCCAATCACAGCCTTCGCATAATAGCTAGCCGTATGGCTACCCTGTCTGATGTCAACCCTGTACTGCTCGTTATCCAACAGCTCAATTCCAATCACAGTTGCTTTGGTTATAAGCTGGGCTCCGGCGGATAGCGCTTTCTGATGCAACAGATGATCGAGCTCATATCGGCTGATCCCCCAGGCGCTTCCAGGAAGCGGCACGTTTATTTCACCACCGCGGGGCATATAGATGCATGCCTTGTTCATCATGATAGGTTTGACGTGATGCTTCAGCAGATCAACACCGAGAAATTCCAGCATTTCTTGAGTTTCCGGGGACATAAATTCACCACAAGTTTTATGCCTTGGGAACAGCTGCCGATCTAACAGCAGGGTCCGATGTCCCGATCTTGCAAGCTGAATGGCTGTACTGCTGCCTGCAATCCCGGCTCCAACTACGATAGCATCTACCTGTTTATCCATGGGACAACACCTTTCCGTCATTTCATTTACTTTGTACATCTTGACGTGGGATCACAACAGCATACCGAAACAGAGGTTTCCAGGCGTAGCTCATCGAATCATGCTTCAATTTTTCCCTCAAGTCTTTCCAGTCTGCTCCTGTAAATCCTTTGGCAACAGATAAAGGCCCATCATGCCGAATGTAACGGTTGCGAGACATCATGCGCGTTGCAAGCCATACGGCTGTATAAGAAACCGCATGGCGGTGGATATCATTAATAACGACCCCATACCTGGAAGCCTTCAGCATATGAGATACGATTTCAATCAATTCGTCACCGTCAAAATGATGCAGGAATTGCGAAGCCGTTACTATATCGGCACTAGCCTCAGGCATGTTGCGAATATCCCCTTGTCTGACCTGTATACGCGGCTCATTTTCAAAGAAAGATCTAGCTTCCTTGCACGCTTCTTCCGTCATATCCACTAATGTAATTTTAAGATGTATCCCTTTCTGATCCGCCCATCGAAGCAGCTTGCGATTCACATCCCCTGAGCCTGCACCTGCATCCAAAATAGTCAGCGCCTCAGGTCTGCCCATGCTGTTCCACAATTTTTCAATTCCGTATCTCGTAGGCCCGGGTGCATTAAACATTTTGTTCAGACGTCTTAAATGTTGAAGCGCCTCAACCAACTCTTCACCCCCGGTTGAAAAGTCATCCATCAATTCACCTTCATGCGCCCTTTTAGTTAACTTTCTAAAGATTGGCATGTTCAGGCTCCGTAAGATCTGATGTAGAGGAAGAAACATACCGGAAGCGCATAAGTTCTGCCGTCAAACCTGGACCGAAGGCCAGAGCCACCCCTTCTTTGGACAGGCTGCCCGCAGATTGCAGTTCCCTACGCATAGCGTCCAAAACAAACATAATCGTTACTGAGGACAAGTTGCCTGCATTTTTGAGTATGTCCCGGCTGTACTTGGTCTGATCCTCACGCAAGTTCAATACTTTTTGAACCGAATCAACTATTCCACGGCCTCCCGGATGAATCGCCCATAGCTCCGGTAGTTCATCCCCTGCCAATAACAGTTCCAACTCAGGCAAGAGATAAGAACCTAACAGCTTAGGAATGCGGGGGGAGAGATAAAGATCAAAGCCCGTATTCCCTACTTCCCAGGTCATGTCTTCTGTAGAATCAGGCAGCAGAACAGAATAGCCGGAACCCAGCTGTAAATAATGTGTACGATCCTGCCGTGCGCTGCCGATAACACAGGACGAAGCCCCATCCCCGAAAAATGAAGCTGCAAACAAAGCTTCCCTCTTCATCACAGGCTGTAAATGCAGCGTACACAGCTCAACACAGACGATAAGAACTTGTGACTCCGGCGCGCCTTGTACGATATCCCTCGAGAATTGAATCGCTTTGAGTCCTGCAGCACAGCCCTGAAAAATGAGAGGTAGACGATGAATACGGGGAGAGAGGCCTAAATTTTGTATGAGCATAACGTCCAACCCTGGCAAAAACTGACCGGTACAGCTAACTGGGATGAGATGGGTAATATCCCCAGGGCGAATGTTGGCATCGGCTAATGCTTTTTGAGCAGCCTCTACTGCTAACGGCAGGGATTCCCTTTTGTATGTATTCATCCGCTCTTCTGTTGTAGGAATACGGGATCGGTCATCGGAAGGAAGATATCGACATGATTCAGATGGTTTTAAAAAATCCGGTTCACATGTATACCGAGTCTCCACTCCACAAGACTTGAAAATCCTTCTGGCGAATCGGGCTAAATCCGGTTGATTCTGTAGAGAAGAAGCCAAAATCTCGATTATATCCGATTGTGCGATCACATGATTCGGCAAAGCCGTTCCGATCCCCAGTATAGATGCCCGGGAATGGTTAAAGGCAAAGCTCATTATCATTACCTCCTGTAGTCAATAGGACAAACTCTCGTAAGTTTTGGTTATTATTCCACAAAAAGAACATCCTATGAGCCGACAAAAAAAGAAACGCCTTCGGTCCCTTCTCAAGGGCGAGGCGTTTCTTCAGAGCATATAAAATTCAATTAGAAGGCCGGAATGACGGCACCTTTATAATTTTCTTCAATAAATTTCTTTACTTCATCGGAGGTCAGTGCTTCTGCCAGCTTCTTGATCGCTTCAGAATCTTTATTGTCCGAGCGGGCAGTGAGAATGTTCGCATACGGATTATCTTTATCCTCCATAAAGAGCGCATCCTTCGTTGGGTCCAGACCAGCTTCTAGAGCATAGTTCGTGTTAATAATCGCCATGTCCATCTCGTCCAGCATACGCGGCAGCATCGCTGCTTCCACTTCTTTAAACTCCAGATTTTTCGGGTTTTCTATAATGTCTTTGGATGTTGCTTCCAGCATGTTCTCATCCTGCAGTTTAATTAAACCATGCTTCGCCAGCAGTGAAAGTGCACGACCGGCATTGGAAGGATCATTCGGTATAGCAACAATAGCACCATCCTGCAGTTCATCTACAGATTTAATCTTGTTGGAATAAGCGCCTAAAGGCTCAATGTGAACAGGAACAACCGATACCAGATCCATTCCACGCTGATTCACGTCACCGTCCATATGAGGTTTGTGCTGGAAAAAGTTGGCGTCAATCTCCTTTTGATCCAACTGCTGATTCGGAAGTTTATAATCGGTGAACTCTACAATTTCAAGCTTGATGCCTTCTTGTTCAAGCTGCGGCTTGATATGCTCCAAAATGTTGGAATGCGGCTCAGGCGATGCACCTACACGCAACGTCTGATTATCATTACTGCCGGTTTCCGCAGGCTTTTCCCCGCATGCTCCCAATACCGCGACCAGTGCCAGACTCAGAAATGCTAACGTCCATTTTTTCATTGTTTAACTCTCCCTCCAAATAATTATGAATCATGTTTTATGATTGCTTTATTTTCTCGTAAAACGACGTACCAGTCTGTCGCCCCCCATTTGAAGCAGCTGCACGAGCAGCACCATCAGCACGACAGCTACAATCATCACTTCGGTTTCATAACGGTGGTAACCGTATTTAATAGCCAAATCACCCAATCCACCGCCGCCTACCATACCTGACATCGCCGTGTAGGAAACAAGTGTGACGATCGTAACCGTCATCCCTGCAAGCAGGCCCGGACGAGCTTCCGGCAGAAGCACCCGCCAGATGACCTGAAGTGCGGAGGAACCCATCGCATGTGCCGCTTCGATCACGCCTTTATCCACCTCATTTAACGAAGTCTCTACGAGCCGTGCAAAGAAAGGAGCTGCACCGACGACAAGAGGAGGAATTGTACCTAGCACCCCGTAAGATACGCCGACAATAGATCTCGTAATCGGAATCATAGCCACGATCAGAATAATAAACGGAACCGAACGGAGGACGTTCACCACGAACGATAGAACTGCGTATCCAAGCCGCACCCAACCGAAGGTCGAACGGGCCGACATGTACAGCAACACCCCAAGAGGCAGCCCGATCAGAAAGGTAAACAGTGCCGAGGCGCTAAGCATCCGAAGTGTGTCCAAGGTAGCCGTTGCAATCTCTTCCCAGTTTACTTGGGAAAAATCCAATCCGAACATCAGCCCATCACCTCCACATCAAGTCCTTGCTCCTGCAGCCTTTGAATCGTCAAATCAATGGCTGGCATCTTTCCTTCAAAACGAACGATCAACTGACCATATGGCGTATCCTTAATCGTAGATATCGTACCTTGTAGAATTGCAAAAGCTACGCCGGTTTCACGCACCGTTTGCGAAAGGGTGGATTCATAGGTTTTGGAACCAAGAAAAGTGATCTTGGCCGCACGGAATGACCCTATATACGGTGCATAAGTGGCTAATTTCAATGCCTCTTCAGAATCTGTTTCATTACGGACAAATTCCTTCGTCACTTCATGTTTAGGCTTCAGAAACACTTCTGCTACAGGCCCTTGTTCAACGATGCCTCCTTGATGGATCACGGCAACCCGATCACAAATACTTTGAATCACGTGCATTTCATGAGTAATCAATACGATCGTCAGGTTAAAGCGCTTATTGATATCCAGCAGCAGCTTGAGAATGGATTCTGTTGTTTGTGGATCTAGCGCTGACGTGGCTTCATCACAGAGCAGCACTTCCGGATCGCTTGCGAGTGCCCGGGCTATCCCAACGCGCTGTTTCTGTCCACCAGACAGCTGCGACGGGTACTTGTTCCGGTGAGCCTCCAACCCGACTAAAGCAAGCAGCTCGTTCACCTTCCGTTCAATCTTCGCCTTGGATGTCTTTATTAAACGAAGCGGGAATGCAATATTATCAAACACCGTTGCGGAAGAAAGTAGATTAAAATGCTGAAAAATCATTCCGATCTTGCGCCGCTCTCCCTGCAGCCGTTTATTATTAAGAGCTGTCAGGTTGACCCCGTTCACCCATACTTCTCCGGAGGTTGGACGTTCCAGCAAGTTAATGCAGCGGATCAACGTACTCTTGCCTGCACCGGAATGTCCGATCACTCCGAAGATCTCCCCTTTTTCAATGGATAGATCCAGTTCAGATAAGGCGGTGGTCAACATTCCCGATTTTCCATACTGCTTCGTTAATCGTTTTAATTCAATCAATCCCGGTCCCTCCTCTTTCCCCATAGCCCAAATTCTATGAAGTCAAGCGTACTTTCTTAAATTTCAAAAATAAAAGAGCCCTTTTTTGTTCTCAGAATCAAAAAGGGCTCTTTACGTAATAAACGAAGACCTTTTCTCATCTGTCAAAACTGCAGTTGTTCGCAGTTTTGAAGGAATTAGCACCATGACATCCCATGTGCAATTAGCTTAATTCAGCATTGCACTGGAATCGGTTGCCGGGCTTCATCGGGCCTTTCCCTCCGCCTCTCTCGATAAGAAAACTTCGATATGATATTTTAAATTGACTTTTCTTTCACATTTGATCATAGAATGCAATTGTTAGTATAGATTCTTTTAACACATTTGTCAAAACATTTTTATAGATTATTTGATTCTTTGGAAGCTAATATCTTTTTCGCCCATACCTCATTCGTGTAGCGATATGAAGCCGTCATCGTCTTGCACACCATATCAAGGCCTTGCTTCAGGTCGTTCAAATGCTCATCCATATCTTCCAACTCTATCTTGTCGTTAAGACCTCGGTGACGCTGCCACAGATCATCCTGCATCTCGGCGTTCATATAATGCACCTCGGCATTACGCCGCTTGCGAAGCACGCTTAGCGATGACTTGTAATGCTCTTTGATCATCTCAAGCTTGTCTGCCAACTCATCATGATATTTCAAATATCTGAACTGACGAAGTACCGTGAAATATGAAAAATGCGCCTTTACCTTTGAGGTGTTCAAATCATATAGTTCATTCAACACCGTCCCGAGTTTATCCAGAATGGAAAACACCCGAATAAACCCGTTTTTATAAAAATAAACATAACGCGCATAATCTCCTTGCTCTTGCGCTGACATGTCATCCACATATCCAGCCTTAACCGATTTACGAAAAAAACATGCTGCGAACCAGCTTTGCTCCAGCTCGTCCAACGATACAATAAGGCCTCGGGTCCATATCTCAAGCTTACGAAAGTCATGTGTCGGATCCTGATTTTTCTTAATCTCTTCCTGCAAAAGCCGGGTTGTCTCCATCATGGTCTCAATAGCATCTTCAAGCAAACCCTCATTCTTGCGGGGCGGCTCCCCGAGTAAGGTTCGAAGCATGGCGTTACCCTCCCTGGGTTCATTTATAAGAAACGGAGTCTGAATGACGCGGCATTTGAAATTCAGACTTGCTTAACTGCCACGCCCTTACACTCAAATAACATAAAACGCCGAATAATGCAGAGATGAGAAGGGTATGCCCTAAAGCTGCAAAAATATACAGCTCAGCGTTATCCATCGTCGCAATCAGAAGCGGACCGCTCAATATTTGCAGGACACAAAGTACCACGGAGGCGATGCCAAGCATTTGGATTTCACGATGATCCCGATTGCGCCAATATGCATAATGCCCCATAATTGCGACTACGATAAGCAAAATAGCTGCGGCGACTCTATGCATAAAAGCAATGCCTACGCCGCCTGAAAGCTCCGGTATAACCTGGCCGTTACAAAGCGGCCATCCCGAACACCCTCCGCTTGAGTCCGTATGAGTAACAAAGGCACCAATATATACAACAATATAAGTGTATATCGTTGTAAACCAAACTAAATTGCGAAATGACTTGCTGACCCGCGGCAGAGAGATTAGATGATCCGGCTCTTTCGCCTTCTCAATTCTGCGCATCCCCAATGCAAGCATCGTAGAGCTCGCAAACGCAATTAGGGCAAAGCCAAAATGCAAAGCCATAACCGATGGAGTTTGCGGCTTAACTACTGCCATTGCGCCCATAATCGCCTGTAAAATGACAAATATAGAGGTCAGAATCACATAGGTCATCAGGTCACGACGATCGCGCTTGAACTTCCAGAATGCAATCAGGGAAGCAAGGGCCGCCAACCCGGCCAAACCGCTAATCGCACGATGAGAATACTCGATCATCGATGCCAATGTATAAGCGGGAACAAATTTTCCGTTACATAAAGGCCATTCTTGTCCGCATCCCAGGCCGGACTCAGTTTTAGTTACGACCATACCGCCAAAGGTTGCGAGAAACATGACCAGACACGTCACGTAACTGAGCCATTTCAACTGTTTATTACTCACAATTTTTCACCTGCTGACGTATTCAATATTATGATCAATCCGGGCAGTCATTACTGGTTTCCAAATTTTCGAAATGCAGCCTAATATTTATTATAACTGATTCAATGACAATCATCACAGACCGTTTGTGACAAAATGTTCAAAAAAATCACACCTGCCTGCCGTATATCGGGCTGGCGGTGTGATTTTTTTACTTGTGAATCGCTCCGTACACTTCTAAGGCGCGGTCGAGGAAAGCTTCAATCTCTTCCCGTGATTTGCGCATCTTGTTTACAAACCGGACCAGCTCACGACCATCTGTATAGGCTACAAAGCTGGGGATTCCCAGTATGTTTTGCTGCTGACTTACATCTCCTACAGCGTCCACATCAACTTCCACCAGTGTTAAACGATCAGCATATTTACTTTCTACATCCGGCATAAACGGGTCAATAAATTTACAATCGACACACCAGTCTGCCTTAAACACAGCTACTGTCAATCTTGGAGACTGAATCGATACTTGAAATTCAGCCTCTGAAGTAATCTTTTCCATGGAAATCTCCCCTTCCATATGAATTCGTTCTCCCTAAGTGAAGCAAAATGTAGAGTGGAAGTCAAACATTAGAACCATACTACAATAAATTTTACTGACATTGAGGAAAGAAGGTTGCCATATGAGTCGTTCTCATCGTTCCAAGTCCAGTCGCCGATCCGTCTGGTCGCTGCTTGCTTCTGTTCCCCGTGCAACTGCTGAGGCATTCAAAGGTTTAGCGGCCGCTTGGAATGCATCCAGTGAGCTTCGGCGCCGTCCAAGGGAGTTAACCTGGAATGAAGGTGCTGCAAAAAGCATGAGCGATTTGCTCGTTAAAACAGCTGAGTGTTACCAAAGGGAGCGTGCTGGTCAGACGATAAATTTCGATCCGAAGTCAAACGATTGCCTAGACGAGAATGATCTAAATCAGCTTCCAGCACAGGATCATCTTCTCATCCAACGAATTCACGAGACCGTTGCCAATGCGAATAAAAGCAACATCACACGAACTCAAGCTTACCTCGAATTTTACGATGATTATCCCGAGGTGCATTGGAGCCTTCTTGCTCATATGGTTTCCAGAAATGCTGGCTGGAATATGACCGATCTTCAAAGCGGTCTGATGTCTGATTTAACTGACAGCCGGTTCAAGAATCATCTATACCGATTTCTCGAACGCTGTAATGCCCTTATATTTCAGGATGCTTATCCTCAGCTGTTACTGTATAAATTCAGCAGACAACAGGAACGAAGCTGCTTCCACCTTCTACCTTATTTTCACGTTTCCGCATTTATGTATCCTTTCTGGGAACGCTTCTGGATAGAGCGTAACAGCAGCCTGCTGACGGTCGCCTTGATCATCAATGAGCAAAATTATATAGAAGGGCGCGTCGTACGGCATCCTTATTTCCGCCAAAACGTATTAAATAGTCCCTCTTTCCGTCTGCATGAATTTATGCGATTAAATCAGGTCATTTTTCCGTTGGGTGAAGTCCGATGCAAACATGATTTTTCTAAGGAAACCAACCTGCCCCTTCGGCCTTTAGTCGGTCTGAACATGAATCATTTCGATGATCCATCAAGCCGGATTAAAGCTGGAAAATCGCTATATGCCATGCTGTTTGGATATGAGGATATTTATCGGGGTGTACTTCAATATGTCCACTCCTCGCCGCATTTGGGCTCTCGTGCCGAGTACTGGCCCGCTTTGTTCACGACTCGCCGGGATAAAGCGATGAACTCGCTTCAAGAGAGTCATGAGCTGCTTCAATCCGAGTGGCTAAATGACGGACAGCGGCTATACAGCCCGATCCTTGAAGAGGTATGGCATGATACAGAATATGAGCCGATTCCTCGTTATGATTGGTTTTCAGAAACTGAAATGCTTCATCATATAAGCAAACCCATTCGCCCTTTCCTGTTTGATATGACTCATGCTCACCGCACAGCTCTGGAAAAAACAGCATTCGCTCATGATCTCAAGGGGCATTTAAGTCCATAGGCACATGAACCTTTTGAATGACGGTTTCTGCAAAAAGAAGCGGCCTCCATATCGGAGAACCGCTGCTTTTTCATCAATATCATCTTTTGTTCAGCCGCGTTCCCGTAGTTTTGAAGGCTGCAAACGCATTAAAGGCCGGAATAGTTTTTGGAGTATACCCGGATAACTCGAAAGCTCTGACTTCCTGATCACACCGAACATGATCAACAGTACTAAATAAAGCGCAACAACGATAGCACCCACGAGCAAGCATGTAATAAAGAATGCGAGCCGGGCAGGCATAAAGTCAACCATTTGAATACCTAGCTGATTCATCCCATAGCCTATACTCAAAGCAGCCAACCCTGTAACGACAAAGCCTGTCCAGCGTGAGCCCAGAATAGAGAACGGAACAATGAGCTTAATCGCTCGTATGTTAAGTATAGTAATAACAAGGAAACATAGAGCTGTTGCACCGATAATTCCATAAATTCCAAACAGCGGAGCAAGCAGAACGCTGGCGACCAGCTTGATAACAATACCGATCATAACGTGAATCATGGAAACCTTGGCTTTACCGATTCCAAGCAGGATCGAGCCAGATGTCATCATCGTAATCTGGAATATGGTCCCAAAAGTGAGCATAGCGATTATTTCGCTTCCATTCAACGTACTGAACAACAAACCATTGACGGAATAGGATGCAGCAACGAGAGCCAGAACAATGGGCATTCCCGTCAAAATAGATATTCTTAAGGCAAGTGTAACCTGACGCTGAAGGTGATCCTGATCTTTTTTGGCATAGGCAGCAGATATGATAGGAATCAACGATTGACTTAGAGCAATTGCAAGAATCGGTGGAATCCCCGCAATGCTTTGCGCTCTCGTACCTAGTACCGCCAGAGCTTCCGTCGCCGCTTCCGCACCGATATGTCCGGTCAAGAGCGGCTTGACAATCGAACCGTCGATGAAGTTGATAGCAGGAACCGCAAGCGATGACAGTACAATCGGAATAGACAGGGTAAAAATCGCTTTATAAATCCCCCAAAGCGGAATGGATGTATCCGCTCCGGGCAGGTTCTGCTTCCGATCCTGACGCCTTAGCTTCATCGCAAAAAAGATCATAACACCGAACGCAGCAACACTGCCGAGCACGCCGCCAAAGGATGCACCGGCTGCTACCCAAGTGTCATCATAACCGAGACGAACCAGAATGTACGCCAGACCAATCCCGGTAAGCACCCTTGCGATCTGTTCAACAATCTGGGATATACCGCCGGCTGTCATGAAGTTCCGCCCCTGGAAATACCCTCTCATCATCGCAATGGTCGGAAAAAGAAGCAGCGCTGGCGCCAAAGCTCTTATTGCAGCTGCTGATTCCGGCATCTCTGCCACATAAGTGGCATAGTACGGTGCAACGAAATACAGCATCAGTGTCATAACAATTCCGGCACCGGCCGAAAAGAAAAGAGCCGCCTGATACACCCGTTTGGCCTCAGACGTTCTGTTCAGTGCATAGCGCTCGGATACCATCTTGCTGAGCGTACTCGGAATACCGGCCGTAGCTATGGTCAGCAGCATTAAATAAACATTGTTTGCAATCGTAAAGGATGCGTCCCCTACATTATTGAGTAAATGCTCGAGCGGTATCCGCTGAGCCAACCCTAAAACCCGAGCCACTAAAGCAGCAACGGCCAGAACGATTGTACCTTTGATGAAAGTATCTTTCTTTGACAAGTTCTTACCCTTCTTTCTCCCAAAAAGGCCCTGCTACCCGCAGTTTCCCCTAAAAAATCCAAACAAAGAAAATAATAATCATGGCAAGCTGTAAAACAACCTTCACAACAATACTGCTGAACAGTCCCAAAACCGAACCCAGTCCCACCTTTATTGATTTTCCTGGCGCCGAACCTGCCAGCATCTCTCCAACAATAGCTCCGATAAAAGGGCCAATGACAAGTCCGAAAGCCGGAATAACGAACGGGCCAACCAATAAACCAACCGTACTTCCCCAGATGGATGCTTTGGAACCGCCAAGCCTTTTAACTCCCCAGGCGTTAACGGCATAGTCGGCAACAAACAGAATAATAAGGATCAAAGTCTGAATAATCCAGAAAAACCAATTATAATGCTCAAATGTAAAGAACCAGCCATAAACGAAAAGCGCCAAGTAAATGGCGACAACGCCTGGCAAGATCGGGTATATAGCCCCGGCCATACCGACGACAAACAGGGCAATGACGATGATCCAACCCAATACATCCACCTATAAATCACTCCCGACACAAAATATAATCACGAATCACTTCCACGATGCCATTATCATTGTTGCTAGCTACAACAACATCCGCTTCATCCTTGACCGTCTGCTGGGCATTTCCCATTGCCACACCCAAGCCAGCCTGCTGAATCGCTGCTAAATCGTTCAGACTATCACCTACAGCAACTGCCTGAGATATGTCAAGACCGAGAAGCTCGCATACCTGCTTAATTCCTTCCGCTTTGTTAATTCCTTTCGGATTAATCTCAAAATTCTGTGGAGATGAGTTCGTGATTTCAAGACCTTCTATTTCTTGAAGCCTCATTAAAACCTGATGACGTACATCATCATCTTCTATATGATATCCAAATTTCAACCATTCCTCATTCGCAATGTCTTCGGCCCAGTTGTCCCGATTATACAGCTGGTCTACAGCGTATGCCCAGAACCAGGAATCCGTCTCCACCGCGATTCGATGCATTTTTCGGACAAGCTCTACATCTAGCATGGAACGGCGATACAAGTCATAAGGTGCTCTCCATACTTCGCTTCCGTTCACAGTAATCATCGGAGTTGTCAGCTCTAATTGCTGTGCATATGGATACGCACTGGAAAATGCCCGACCTGTAGACAAGCATACATGAATCCCTTGACGAACCGCTTCCTTAATCCATTTTACCGTTTCCGGTGAAATCTCAAGATCATCCTGAAGCAATGTTCCATCCATATCCAATGCCAGCAACTTGTATTTATGACTCATGACATAATCCCCCTTCTGATTCTCTCCTGTTAGACATAACGCCATTTTACCATAAATAAAAAAAGATGCCCAAAACCTGATGACCAAAGACAAACGCGGCTGCAAACACAATCGCTTTACCAAATTTACAATGTACTCTATCTTGAAAAAAAGCAAGTCAGGATTATAACAATCCCGACCTGCCTGATATATTAAACAATTCGTGAAAATGAAGTTATTCCGTAGTTTCAACATCTGAATCAGCAGTACCTTCATTCGTACCCGTGCCTTCATCAGACGATTCTTCCTTCTTCGGATGCGGCGTTCCATCCAGCCCATAAACCTCATCATAAGCATCAAAGATCTTACGAGCTACAGGTGCTGCACTGTAGGAACCGAATCCGCCTTCCGGGATAATTACTGCTACGGCAAGCTTAGGCTTCTCCCGCGGAGCAAATGCGATAAATACACCGTTGTCTGTTAAAATTCGATTCCCGTCGACGTAGACCTCCATTTGAGATGTACCGGTTTTTCGAGCGAAATCATATCCAAACCCATCAAATGAAGGAAGTCCTTGCGTGTTCATTCCTTGAATAACCTCATCCCAATATTGATCAGGAATATCTACTTTATTAAGTACCTCACGCTCAAAAGTTTGAACAACTTCTCCCTCCTGGGTTTCGATTTTGCTAGCCAGCTGCGGCTTTAGCCGTTCGCCTCGGTTGGCCAACATGGTTGTATACTGTGCCAGCTGAAGCGTAGTATAGCCACCGGATTGACCGAACGAAGCGTAGGCAAGAGCCGCCATATAACTGCCCGCCTGTTCAATGTTGTCATAGTCTTTTTTTCCTCGATGTTCATTCGGCAATCCAGAACCGGTAACCCCTCCGAGTCCAAAAGCCTTCATATACTCATCCCATACCTCAATACCTTTAGCACCATATTTGGCATGCAGCTTCTCACCAACCATGTCAATCATGAATGCATTTGAAGATTTTTCAATCGCTTTCGCTGGATCAATAGAACCGAATGCTTTACTCCCGGAGTTTCTTACCTTACGAGGATCTTTACCGATTTGTGCATAACCTACGTCAGGGTAATAATCATTGACCCCAAATAATCCTTCATTCAAACCGATCAGCACTGTCAGCGGCTTAATGGTAGAACCGAGCCATGGAATGGAATCCAATCCGTTAGCTGAGCGCCCGGAGCTGTACGGTGTAATGGTCCCGTTTCCATAATAAGGCATAACTTTATCCCAATCATCCGTACCATCTTTCCACACATTCGGATCATAATCCGGAATGCTGGCCATGGCAACAACGTTACCGGTCTCCACCTCCATAGCCACCGCGTACCCTGTCTTGGCTTCAGGATGGGTTCGGCCCGAAAACGGTACAGTCCTCAGCCATTCCAGTTGATCCACAATCGCCTGCTCTGCAGCCATCTGAATGTCTTTATGGATCGTTGTATGCACATTGTGACCCTTTTCAGGAGGAACCAATGTCGGCGTACCGTCAATCATATTTAGCGGATTAACAGGGATGCTCATATAGCCGTTTTTGCCCCGAAGTTCATCCTGGAACATCATTTCCAATCCATCAACGCCCACTCGTTCCGTTTCAGTATATTTCAAGCCGGGGTCCTTCTGATCCTTGTTCTGTTCATCAATCTCTTTATATTTATTGATACTTTTAACACCTTTAAACTCTTTCAAGTAACCGATCGTTTGTACAGCTACCGTATCCTTGTCGTAAAACCGAATATTTTCCTCCACAACTTCCACTCCAGGAAACTGGGACTTATTCTCAATAAAATAAGCAACCTCTTTTTCGGTAAGTTCGCCTTTAATTCGACGCGGTTCATATCCTCCCTGTTTTCTGGATTGTAAATCCAGCTTTTCAATGATATCCTGAGTCGTCAGCTTCTCCCCGTTCGGATCACCGTATTTTTCAAACACTTTATACATCTTCTCCGCAATCGCTTCGATCTCAGACCGATTTGCCCTCCCCTTTTCAGTCTCATTGCTATAGTCTTTTAGAAGGGTTACATATAGGGCATTGGATGGCTTGGAATAAGCGATCGGAGTCCCCGAGGCATCAATGATGCTGCCCCGAATCGGCTGAAGCGGAAAGTTTTTCGTCCGACCTCCCGTTTCCTGCTCCGTTAACTCCGGACCCTCTACGAACTGCAATATAGCAAGCCGGATAATAATGACACAAAATATGATAAAAGTGCTGAAAAAGAACAAATTGATTCTTAAATTTAATTGACTACTGGCATCCGCTTCATCTTTTTTTCGTCTGCCAGGCTTAAAAAACTTCACCCTAAGCTTCTCCCCTTTTGGTTGACTTTCGCATAAAGAATAACTCAAACGTAAACGACTTTGCTGTCTTTGGGAGGAAAAAACTGACGTTTTCGCGGAGAAATCTAAGATGTATAATGTCGAACTTGTCTTCCTTAGATTTTAACATAAACCCTGCCCCCGATTCATCTTTGCAGATACTACCAGGGTTGGGAACAATTCGTTGAGATAAAGCGCAAAAAAGGCCCTCCCTAAAGAAAGGCCCTCTGCAAATATTTCCACTTCATAATATATATTTTATTCCGTACCTTCTGCACCCGATTCATCCGATTGCTCGGAGCCTTGAGCGGCTTCATTTGCAGTTTCCGCCTTCTTTGGTTTCGGTGTACCATCCAGGCCATATACTTCATCATAGGCGTCAAAAATTTTTCGGGCAACAGGAGCAGCGCTGTATGAACCAAAACCTCCTTCAGGAATGATGACAGCTACGGCAAGTTTTGGATTCTGACGGGGAGCAAACGCAATGAAGACACCGTTGTCCGTATTAATTTGTTCACCATTCTCATAAATGGTCATCTGGGATGTCCCTGTTTTACGGGCAAAATCATATCCAAACCCGTCAAACGAAGAAAGCCCCTGAGTATTCATTCCCTGAATCACCTCATCCCAATATCGATCGGGAATATCTACTTTATTCAGGACCTCACGCTTAAACGTTTTAACCGTTTTTCCATCCTGGGTTTCAATTTTACTGGCCAGCTGCGGCTTGATCCGCTCGCCTCGGTTGGCCAGCATCACCGTATACTGAGCAAGCTGAAGCGCCGAATACCCACTGGACTGACCAAATGAAGCAAAGGAAAGTGCTGCCATATGACTGCCCGCCTGTTCAATCTCATCATAGTCTATTTTTCCTTTATATTCGCTTGGTAATCCGGAACCTGGAAACTCACCCAAACCAAAATCTGTCATATACTTGTGCCATACATCAATGCCCTTGTCACCATATTCTTTATGAAGCCCCTCGCCTACCATATCAATCATGAATGCATTAGAAGATTTTTCGAGTGCTTTGGCCGGGTCAATAGAACCGAATGCTCTACCCCCTGAGTTTCTGATCTTGCGGGGGTCCCTTCCGATTTGAGCATAACCTTGGTCGATATAATAATCATCAACCCCAAACAAGCCTTCATTCAAACCGATCAGCACTGTCAGCGGCTTAATGGTAGAACCCAGCCACGGAACCGAATCCAGGCCTCTTGCTGAGCGCCCGCTGTTATATGGTGAGATCGCCCCGTTTCCATAATTCACGCCGTCCAAATTACTTATTCCATCTTTCCACATATTCGGATCGTAATCCGGAATGCTTGCCATGGCCACGACGTTTCCGGTATCCACCTCCATGGCGACAGCATACCCGGTCTGAGCATTGGAATGGGTCTGACCCGAAAACGGTACGGTATGCAGCCATTCCAGCTGATCCACAATCGCCTGTTCCGTCTTCAACTGGATTTCCTTATGGATCGTACTGTAAACATTATGGCCTTTCTCCGGCGGAACCATCGTCGGTACGCCGTCAATCATATTTTGCGGATTGATTGGGATGCTCATATATCCGTTTTTGCCGCGCAGCTCATTCTGAAACATTAGTTCAAGTCCGTCCTTGCCTACACGTTCGGATTCCGAATAGACTAGGCCAGGCTCTTGATCTTTATTTTTTTTATCGATTTTCTTGTATTTCTCAATCGTTTTAACACCTTTAAATTCCTGCACGTAACCGATTGTCTGAACAGCCACCGTGTCCTTATCATAATAACGAATATTTTCCTCGACGATTTCGACTCCTGGAAATAAGTTTTTATTTTCAAGGAAGTGAGCAACCTCTTCTTCGGTCAAATTCCCTTTGATGCGTCTGGGTTCATAGCCGTGCTGCTTCTGCGAGTCCAGATCCAGCTGTTCGATGACATCCTTATACGTCATTTTCTGTTCTGGATTGCCATCACCATGTTTGTTAAACACAGCAACGATATCCTTGGCGATCTTTTCGATTTCGGGTCGATTTTCCTCCCCCTTATCCGAATTACTGCTGTAGTCCTTTAGAAGCGTCATATACAGGGCATTGGAAGGTTTGGAATAAGCCAGTGGAGTTCCTGAAGCATCCAAAATATTGCCCCGGATCGGCTGCAGCGGAAAGTTTTTGGTCTGACCACCCGCTTCCTGCTCTGTCAGCTTCGGTCCTTCTACAAACTGCAATATGGCAAGTCGGATAATAAGAACACAAAAAATGATAAATGTACAGAAAAAGAATACATTTAACCTTAAGGTTAGCTGACTTTTGACCTCTCCCTCATCCTGCCTTGATATTCCAGACTTAAAAAGCTTCACCTTGAGCTTTTCCCCCTAGTTCACCTTTAGATAAAATAATCTTATCATAAATATTGGGATAAAAGTAATCCAAGACAAATACAGAAAAAAAACGCCAACTGACATTTCAAGGCAGAAAAAAGGGGTTCTAGGTCAATAACTAAACTGTTAAAACACCTGCTCTTTAATATGGGTTTCATAGAACCGGGGAGGATTGAACCAATCCCCGCTTTGTGCCCATGTCGGATCAAGCGGTATCCATTGCTGCTGCTCGCTTAAATATACCTCATTCCATGCGTGAGGTCCGTATCCACCTTGGCCGTTGTATCCTCGGCCTGTAACCACTCTGACCTCCAACCCTTGAGAACGGGCCATCATTGCATATAGACGAGCGTAGTCAATGCATACACCCGAGCGGGTACTATAGGTATCTTGCGGAGTTTGCTCACGCCAAATCCGCTCTTCCTCATAAGCCTTTACTTTGTCATAATCATAGGAAACACGCGTACCTACCCAATCATAAAGCTTACGGGCTTTTTCTTCATCGGTTGTGGCTCCTTTTACAACATGGGCGGCCGTTTGCTCAATGTTATCAGGAATCGCATGGTCAATGACCTCATACTTCTGCTGCATAATGCCGTTTAGTTCTTCCTGAACCGATTCTGTAAACACAGGGAGCTTGTCTCGGACAAGTGAGCCCGACAAAGGTTCCATAACCGCCTGCGCACCTTGCTGGTAAACAGGTGACGATTCCACATACTTGCTGAATGAATGATTCGGACTAAGGCTTACCCATATAAATAAAATTGCAATGACAACAATGCTGCGAGCTGCCCCCATAACGATACCGATGCCTGCTCCTGCCATACGGCTGGCAAACGTTGCTGGTTTCTCCTTCTTCAGATCGAATAGTCCCAAACGGCTGCCGATGGTCAGTGATACCAGCAAACGAAGTATAAAAATGATCAAACAATAGCTGATCATGAAAAGAACCGCAAATCTCAACAATGCAAAATCGGCCATCGATTTCACAAAAGTATAATACATTTGCTCCCACATTTTAAGCTCCCGATCAGGAATCTGGTTCCCTAGAGAATCAAGCCATGCAGAGGCTTGAGGTGAAAGCCAAAGTGTAAGTGGAACCGAAATGCCAATACCGATTATACGAAGAAGGGCATCCCCAAGAAAAAAGGCGAGCTTCCCTGCCGAACGGGAAGCTCCCCGACTCCAACCCTGTATTAAAGAAAAGGCTACAATCAACAGCAGGAGAATCGTAATGGCATTACCTTCTCTTAAACTGTCAATCCATGCAGATAGCATAGGAACCCCTCCTTCCTGTCTGTCAATCTAGCTGCTTTAATTCTGTTTCGCCTGTTCAATATATTTTTGAATTGTCTCATTAATATCCCATTTTCCTACAGGTACTCCCCGGAACTTCACTTCCACTTCCTTGGACCCGCTGCTTCCCTTCAGCTCCAGGTTCGGTGACTTCACCGTAAATGTCCCGTCCCCATTAGATGTATATTGTGCGTCTTTAACTTCCTTCATCATCATATTCATAGCTTCTGTCTTGACGGTATCAACCGTTTCGTTCTTTACCGTAGTTACCACTTCACCAATCTGATCCAGTGATATTCCACTGTATATAAGCAGTCCCCCGATTATTAAAACAACCAGTGCCCATTTGATGACTGTTTTGACCAAATTGATCACAATGATTAGCACGATCAAGGCAATAACAATCACAAGCCAATTTTGTTTCAAAAATTCCAGCCATACTTGTGCATCCATGTGATTTCACTCCCATCACTTCACTTGGATCGGTACCCAGTTTACCGTCCTTATCGATTATACATGATTCCCCACCTCGGTGTCAGTAAAACCCCGGTTGTACAAATTAAGGTATAAGCTTGGCAAGTTCAACGTACAAGTAGAACATAACCTGTCTAATAAGGGTAGGAGGTGCTTTATGAAAACAGCAACCTGGTTATATATGTTTTTGTTTTTGGCATTTTTTGATCTTCATGCCCAATATCCTGTCCTTACACCGTTTGCGATTTCACTCGGTGCCGCCCCAACCTTCATCGGGTGGATGATGGGGATCTATGCGTTAACACATCTGCCGGGTAACCTGATCGCCGGCGGACTGATCGACAAACACGGAAGCCGGAGATACATCATCTTCAGCCTGACGGCTGCCGGCATCATTCTGCTGCTTCAAGCTCATGTACAAATGCCTTGGCAATTGCTTGTGCTACGCTCCATCAGCGGGTTTGTTCTCGCCTTTCTGTCACCAGCATGTCTTGCTCTGCTCGCATCTCTGTCCCAAGATAAGGTCATTCAAGGTAAATATATGTCCGGGCATGGCGTTGTTCATACATTGGCTTCCGTGTTGTCGCCAGCGGCAGGCGCTTTTATTGTGGCAAAAACAGGGTTCTCAGGTACATTTCAAAGTTTGGGCTGGCTGCTGATCTTTACGGGGCTCATGGCTTATCTTACCTTGCCTAAATCTTCAGCACTGACCAATCCAGACCGCGCCAAAACAACGAAAATTGAAACGAGTGGAGCACTCCCCTTCAGCCTTCGCCTGTATTTAATTCCTTTCGCTATTGCCTGCTCTCAGGGCATTCTGTTTTTTGAGATTCCGCTGCGTGCAAACGGCCAGGCAAGCATTATGTCAACCGGCCTTCTTTTTTCTGCGGTCAGTTTAGGCGCTTTGGTCACTTTAAGCATGCTATTCCTGAACCATTACAGTCCAGGCAAACGAGTTGCCATCGGCATTCTCGGATTCGCCCTATGCTTTTATGCTTTGGCAGCGGCGAATCAGCTTCCTATAATCGGTATTTTGTTTATGCTCGGTACAGCAAAGGGACTGCTTTTCCCTGCCCTCTCATCCCTATTTATCGAGCTTAGCGGCGGCGGAAGACTGGGGAGAGTGTTCTCCTATCAGTCCATTGCCATGTCTATCGGTTCATTTGTTGGGCCTATAGCATCGGGAATGATTAGAGATTCGATCTCCCCGTATTTTATCGCCTTTATCATGTTGATGATCGTTCTGCTTCTTCTCCCTTACCAGAGGAAAACATCTTCTATCGACATACCGACCGGTGCGAACACTTAGCACAAACCAAATGTCGTATGAATCATATCAGCAAATAACTAGCCCAAAAACACCAAGTTAGGCCAACACACAATCCATATGGGTTTTTACACATAATATACAGTGTGGCAAATGACCACTGAGATTAATTGAGGGGTGAAGATAAATGAGTCACGTTCATAAGCATTGTTATTATCCTGGAGCTTCTATAGGCATTATTTTAGTCCTCTTCATTTTGCTGGTAATTATACTCAGCTGCTTCTATTAAGGTATATCACGAAAGTGAATTTGTCCTTACCTAAATCATCTGATTGTATATTAGGATATTCCAAATGATAAATCAGGCCATTTTTCGAGAATTTCAAGTCTTGGGTGGCCTGATTTTTTTAGAGTTCTTTCTTTTGCATAAGCATATTGGACAAGCTACACTATACATAACGGATGTAAAGACTAATTCGAAGGGCAACATTTCCCGGGGAATTTCGGGTGGGTATATCGCAATATGACAGAGGTGAATGACATGTCGATTTTTATGATCGTAGAGGGAAAAAATGATCGCAGAAAATTGCGCCGATTGCTGACTTCCGACATTACAATTCTTTGCACATTCGGGACATTGAATAGTGTCAAACTAGAATCTCTATACAAGCAAGTCCAAAATCAAGAAGTGTATCTGTTTATGGATAATGACAGCTCGGGTAAAAAAATTCGCGGCGTCCTGAGAGATGTGTTCCCCGATGCCATCCACATATACACACGTCGAGGTTATGCCGGAGTTGAGGGAACGCCTGACGAATATCTCATCGCCCAGTTAGAAAAAGCCGGGCTGGAGGAATTTATACTTTATCCCCCTCCGGTCTCCAATTTCGAGATACAATGAACTTCCGTGAGAATCAAAAAAGCGCTTGAATTATTCTGTGGAATAGTTCAAGCGCTTCTTCACTTTATGTTCCCTACTCTTTAACCAATGCTTTAACATCTTTCACAACTTCCTCAATCTGCACGCTGTTAGGGTCAATGGCGTTGTACATCTTACGAATGTTATTGTCACGGTCAACCAATGCGATCTTGTTTCCGTGTGTATAGTTGCTTGAATCATCGCCATATAACTGGACTCCAAAAGAATCATTCATCAGCACACGTGTTTCTTCTTGATCGCCGCGGAGAAAATACCAACCGCTGTAGTCTGCAAAAAACTTATCGCCAAATTCTTTGATTTTTTCTTTTGTATCCGTTTCCGGATCAAAAGAAATGGAGACAATTGTAGCATCTTTGCCAAAGGTTCCATCCTTCTTTAGTTCGTTCTGGATCTGGGACAGTACAAAAGTCGTTAAAGGACAAACATCTTGACAGCTGGTGAAGTAAAAATACATCAGGCGAACTTTTCCCTTCGTATCGTCCCTGGATATCGTTTTACCATCCACGTTCTCCATCGTGAAGTCCCCAACCTGCCCTACGACAGGATATTTGCTTTTACCGATTCCGAGTGCATTGTAAACCAGAATTACCGCAGCAAGCAGGCAGGCTGCGAAAAGCAGCCAATGCCACTTATAACGTTTGAAAGATGCCATTAACCCCCGTTCTCCCTTCATCCATTCAAGTTTGTATTTATGGAAAACACACTCTTAGGAAAGCGTGTTAAGAACGAGTACAATCATACTGACCATCAGATAGTTAATAGAGAATAAAAACACCTTCTTTGACCAAGCCTCATCATCCTTCGCACGAAGACCTTTGAAGGCAAGGTAGAGCCAAGACAAAGATAGCAGCAGTGAAACAACAAGAAAGAATTTTCCGGCATATCCGTAGGCATACATCAAAATCGGTAGCGGTACCAACAGTGCAATATATGGAATCATTTGAAATTTGGTCCGCTTAACCCCCTTCACTACTGGAAGCAGCTGAAATCCGGCAACGCGATATTCTTCAACACGGCGAATTCCGAGTGCCCAGAAATGAGGAGGTTGCCATAAAAACAACAATGCAAACAATAAAAATGCTCCCATGTCAACAGTCTGTGTGACAGCCACATAACCGATAACCGGCGGCATAGCGCCTGAAATCGCACCGACCGATGTACTCCAGGTAGAGGTGCGTTTAAGCCAAATGGTATATGCAACTACATATACAAACATGCCTACAATTCCAAAAATACCGGCAAGCACACCGGAAAACAGAAATAGAACCGACAAACCGGCAACTCCCAAAATAATGGCATACCATAGTACCACCTTTGGGGTCAGACGTCCGGTTGGCAATGAGCGGTTACGCGTGCGTTCCATCTTTACATCCAAATCACGGTCGAAATAATTGTTAAAGACACAAGACGAAGCCATTACCAGCATGGTTCCAAGAAGTGTCATAATCATAAGGCCAAAATCTATTTCCCAACGGGATGCCATCCAAAATCCGGCAAATGCCGCTATTAAATTCGAACGAATAATTCCCGGTTTTGTAACAGCTATAAAATCTTTCCATGTTCCCGCTTTTTCAGGGGGCTTAGGTCTTGCGGAAGCCAGTGCAGCGGAATCAGAAGGAGCATTATAACTCATGTGATTTTCCACGTTCAAACATTCCTCCTTATTTCAATCATTAAATGGAGGAAGACTGCCTCCGCTATAAAGTTTATCATACCATTTCGAAAAAGTATTTAACAATCCTTCGATTTTTGTGCCATCTATATGACAATTCGGTGAAATTAGCTGTCATTTTTTCGCCTTGACGTTATGCCTTCCATTAAGGCACAATTTGTTTAAGCGGCTTTTGTAAACAGCGTAGTAATTTACATTATTATATGTATTTCTAAATGTATTTCTAATTTTTTCATATTGAAAAAGCCCGAAGCATCTGCTTCAGGCTTGAATGGCGTACTATAAAATGTTTAAGAGTTAGGTCCGTAAAGGGACTGTTCTGCGATCTGTACAAGACGCTTTGTAATATATCCACCTAACGATCCATTTTCACGGGAGGTATAATGTCCCATGTAACCATCCTGAGGAATCGTAATACCCAGCTCCTGAGCTGCTTCCATTTTAAGCTGCTGCAGTGCTGCGTTTGCTTGTGGTACAACCAGATTATTACTACGGGAACCTCTTTGTGCCATGTTATTCTGATCTCCCTTCACTGAATAAATATAACTGTGTTCCAGTGCAAGCTTGCAAGCTTATTATGTCTTTTTCTCGCAACCTTATACCGATTGATTAAATTAAAAAATTGGGAGGTGATTTAGGCATGAGCAAAGGCTTGTCCCTTTGGTTTGCGGTATCTTCCATCATTCTGATGACGGCAGCAACCATAAGCATTAGTCATAACGTTCTCGTAGCTATAGGTCTCGGTCTACTTACCATTTTAAATATAGGCTGGGGTTTTATAATTAAAGCAAAACGCAGACGTTCTTAATTTTGTCATTACGGCATACCATGAATCTTCCCAAGTATTTTTTACGTCACCCCATAAAATCTGTTATGATGAGATTAATCATCTACTATTGATTACTGTGGTAAAGGGGCATCGATATGAATCAAGTGACCAAAGGAAAATGGAATGGTTACGACACCTACACCTTAAAAACAGACCGGCTGGAAGTGACTCTCCTTCCCCGTCTCGGTAACAACGTCATTGAAATTAAGGATTTGCAAGAACAGCGCCATGTACTCCGGAGGCCTGATGAAAGTGAACTGGCATTTTATTTACAAAAGCCTTACCACTTCGGCATGCCGATGCTAATTCCACCTGGACGAATTGAGAAAGGCCGTTTTGAGTACGAAGGCAGCCATTATCAATTTGAGCAAAATACAGCCAATGACAACCATATTCATGGATTGCACCGTACTCAAGCTTGGTGTGTCAGTGATATTGAAGAGGATGAAGAAGGATGCGCAGTCGCAACGGAATTTTTGACGGCCAACGATCCACGCTGGATCTCACAAATGCCGCAGCCGCTCAAACTACAAATGAGTTTCCGTCTTCAAGGCTCTGAACTGCACAAACGTTTTATTGTAACAAATCAAGGTACCGCACCGGTTCCTTTTGGTATGGGATACCACACCTGGTTTCTGTTGGATGGACGACCTGACGAGTGGACTTTAAAGCTTCCAGTGGAAGGGATTTACGTCTTGAATGAAGAGCTGCTTCCTACAGGGGAACGAGCTCCGCTCGGTGAACTGAACTCCCTGAATACAGGATATAACTTGAAAGACAGTAATTTTGACACCATCTTTAGTATCCCTGAAGGCGAGCCTGCAGAAGCCATTCTTTCCCGAAGTGACGGATATGAAATCCATTATTCTGCCGATCGCTCCTATTTTAAACATTGGGTTTTGTACACCAAGGGAATTGCGGATGAGTTTCTCTGTATTGAACCTTATACCTGGCTACCCAATGCACCGAATCTCAATTTACCGAAGGAAACGACCGGTCTTATCCATCTGGAACCAGACCAAACGGTTGAACTTTACACTAAGTTGCAAATACATTATCCAAATATTTAAAGATAGAATTTTATCATTGGAAAGAAGCTCTGATTTATATTCAGGGCTCTTTTTTTGTCCTAATATTACCAGGAATGATGTTGGCACGTACACGCATGAGAATCTCTCCTTTCAACCATAATAACTTCATACAATGCCGAAGGAGGTGACAAACATGGGTCAAGCAGGACAAGGCGGACAAGGCCGCAGAAACCGTTCTAACAACCTGGTCGTTCCTCAAGCGAATGCAGCACTTCAACAAATGAAGTATGAAGCAGCGCAGGAACTGGGCGTTTCTATCCCACAAGACGGTTATATGGGTAACTACACTTCCCGCGAGACTGGTTCTTTGGGAGGTTATATCACAAAACGTCTGGTACAAATGGCTGAACAACAATTGTCAGGTCGTTCGAATATGTAGTGATTCTGTTCCTCCAAAATAAAGAAAGAGGCGATCTTCTCCCCAAAGATCGTCTCTTTCGCTATGTATCCAGTTAAAAATAATATAATATCAAGATTCCAAAGCAGCTTCTGAAATATTTTTTCGCGGGTAGCGAATCATCAGATTCGCCATATTATAGTTTGATTCAAGGATGGCATCTATGATGATCAAACCTTGTCTCACCGTAAAGTCATAGCTAATTTCGCCATGCGTCCAACGACGTTTGTGCTTCAAACTTTCAAGCGCGATCGCTCGAAAAGATTGTTGTTGACTTGGTGTTAGACCTTTACCAGCCGGAGCAATAACACCATTTTGACCAGTAAGCGGATTATGACGAATACCAAATTTTCCTATCACATTATTTCGTATTTGCACAAATACAGTTCCCGACGATAGTCCTGACAACTCTTCCTCCAACTCTCGAAACACTAAATCCAACTGTCTAGCCAGCGATAATTGATCCACTTTAATCATTTCCAACCCCCTTAACCTTTTTTCGAAAACCCCCAATTTTAGGGCTTATGACTCATTATAGGTCAAATGTTTTAGTTCATCAACAATATACAACATAATTAGGTATTAATTACTATTTATTTCACAAAGTCCCTAATGGAGCCCGCTATTATACGTCATGATTCTGTTTTATACGACAAAAATAAACACTATTCGCAAGCAACAAAAAGGCCGAGTCCGGGGTCACTTCAACCCCTAACTCGACCTTTCTCTAATCTAATAGACGTCCCATTAGGTCATAAAAACTACTTTCAGGACAACCCGTGTTCCATAATTCAAACCTTCGTTTATGCTAAGTGATCTGTCATGCGCAAAAATTGATGAATATCGGAAACACACATATCCGCTGCACTTTGCCAAAAATCACGCTGAGTTAAATCAACATCTAGATGCTTTTTCGCCAGATCTTCTACCGTCATCACACCGGTATCGTGAAGCAGCGCATCGTATTTGTCTGCAAACGCGCTTCCTTCTTGCAGCGCTCTGGCGTAAAGCCCCGTACTGAACATATAGCCAAAAGTATACGGGAAATTGTAGAACGGCACACCTGTAATATAAAAATGAAGCTTCGATGCCCAAAAATGTGGATGGTAAGAAGAAAGCGCCTCGCAATACGCTTCTTTCTGAGCTTTCTCCATCATTTCTGAAATCTCATTGGCGTTTAACAGTCCATTTTTCCGCTTGTTGTAAAAACGTGTTTCAAATAAAAAGCGAGAATGGATGTTCATAAAGAACGATACCGTGTTCTGAATTTTTTCTTCAAGTAATGCCAGCTTTTCTTGCTCGTCTTTAGCCCCTTTCACAAGGGCATCAGCCACGATCATCTCAGCAAACGTGGAGGCTGTCTCGGCTACGTTCATGGCGTAACCTTGATTGAGCACAGGCAAGCCTCTCATCAGATGCTGATGATAAGCATGACCCAATTCATGAGCTAGCGTAGACACGTTCGAGACTGTCCCGCCAAAGGTCATAAAGATTCTCGTCTGATTGCTTACTTTGAATGATGTACAAAAGCCACCCGGACGCTTGCCCGGCCGATCTTCAGCTTCGATCCATCTCTTGTCAAAAGCCATTTGAGTAAACTCAGCCAGCTTGGGACTGAACTTCTCAAATTGCTGCGTGATGGTCTCAGCAGCCTCATCATAAGTAATTTTGGAAACAGAAGTACGTATCGGCGCCTCTACATCGGTCCAGGTTAATCGATCAAGTCCAAGAAGCTTGGCTTTTCGATTCAGGTACTCCACAAGCAATGGCTTCGTGTCTTGAATAACAGCCCACATCGAATCCAACGTTTCATGGGACATCCGGTTAATCGCAAGCGGCTCCTTTAAAGGATCTTCCCAACCGCGATTAGCGTAAAGTTTGAGACGGAAGCCAGCAAGGTGATTCAGTGTGTCCGCACAATAATCCTCTGCATCTGTCCACGCTTGCTCCCATTTTTCAAACATCTCCTGTCTCACTTCACGGCTAGGATGATGCAGCTTGTTAAAGGCTTGACCAGCAGAGAGCATCTCAGTCTTGCCATTCTCTTCATTTGGAATCTGAATTTTGCTGACGATGGTGTCGTAAAAGCTCCCCCAACCATGATATCCATCGATCGCAAGCTCCAGCGCCAAACTTTCCAGTTCAGGATTCATCTTCTCACGTGCCACATTACGACTTTCATCCAGAATGAATTTCAAAGGGAAAACGGCTTCGGTAGAAGTCCACGCATCCCATAAAGAGTCATCCATTTCACGAAGTACGTTGCTAAATGCAGAAATCACACTCTGAAGGTTTGCCCGGATCGAGGTGATGCGCCCGGATAGCTGAACTGCTTTTTTATCATTTTGATCCTGGGCCGACAAACAGCTGACAAATGCACCTGCTTCACTCGTCATAGCGGTGCATTTCTCCATCATCGAGACAATATCCTCCAGCTTTTTAGCTTCCTCCAGATTCTTAGGCACCTTTGCATTCTGTACTGCTAAGCGAAGTTCACGGGCTTCCTTCTCAAGTGAATCCAGAAATGCTGCAAACTTTGGTGAATGCGAGCCTCCCGGAAAGATACTTTCCAAATCCCATGTTTGCTGAAGCGATTTGTTCATATTCATCACCTTTCTATATTTTTATCATAAGTTTTAATTTGTACGGTTCCGTGTAAAAGTGTATAAATATAACTATATCCTAATTAAATTTTGTTGGAGGACAACGTTTATGAGACCATTGCAAATATCACCGGAGACAGCCATTAAACTGTCAAAACAGCTTGGTGTTCCATTGGAGCATCTCATGCATATGCCGCAGCACATTTTGATGCAGAAAATTGCAGAACTGGCTGGGTCGGAGCAGAAGTCACCTGAAAAAGAAGAAAATACAGACAACCGTTTCACGGAGAAGCCATGATCCCCTTCTCAAACACCTGGCCCTATGACATCATTGCCGGCGATATGTATGTGCAGAGCTGTCCACTCTGTAGCAGGGACAATGTATTGCTTCCCATGAAACCAAAAGAGCTTATCAGCGTGCGTGAAGGTAAGAAGAAACTGCTCATCTTCCCTTGCTGTCATAACAAAGTAACGGTTCTTGACAGCGATGCCGATTATATTTTAACTGATCGGAAACTGAGATAACAGGCGTAAACAGCTTTTCGAGAGATAAAATCGGAGAAAGTATAGTACCCATTTTTAAACTGTTCTCGTTGTTTCAAGCAGAAACACCAGCGCCTTTTTTTCAAGAAGCGGTATTTCTGCTTGAAAAACCGTTCTATGTAGCGTTACAGGGAATTCATTTCTTCCGGAAGCTCCAGTTTCTCATTCATCATTTGTTCTCGCAATAAACTCCATTGTTCGCGAGAAGCACGGATCATAGCGGCATCCATAATTTTCTTATCTTGAATAACCCGTGAAAACCATTGAACCGCATCATTAAACCGCCCTAATCGGCGGTTAATTTCTCCGATCAGATACAGCAGGCGGGCATCGTTCGCCCCAACGCCCTCCAGCTCATAAACCCGTATATATGATTCGAGACTGTGAGCTAAAAACCGCTGTTCTTGTTCCTCATTCTTTTGATAGCGGTATAACCATGCAATATGGTGAAGAAGACTGGCAATGATTCGATCCCTCTCTCCGATGCATTGGGCGCACAACAAAGCTAATTTGTACGTTTCAAGCGCATCCTCCAAACTACGATGGCCTCCAAAATCACGCTTGATCCATCTGCTCGAGATTTTAGTCCGAAATTCCGATCTCTGGTGATCATTCAATTTTTCAATGGAATTCTCTGTTGAGGCAAATCCGCATTGTGGACAGACTCTAACGACATAGTAGTCCGGATTCTCATTTTTGTAATAACCGCAAAAATCGGTATCTGTCTTCACCGCTTTTTTAAAGCTAGGCCGTACTCTTGATGTTTTAAAAAGGTGATCACAGTTCCCACATGTAACTGTAATCGTGTACAAAGGCTCTAAAACCATACCATAGACATTCCTTTCCCTCATAATGTTAGTCTCGACTTAAGCAGCGTTAAGGTGTGTTCACAAAATGTCGGGCAGGTCCGGATAAACGCTTGAGAACTAAATCCCGCAGCGCCTCTTCCACGCCAATTTCCTCTAATGCGCCAGCCATACAACCAAGCCATTCATCCGCATGGCGATCCGTAATCGGGAATTTAAGATGTCTTGCTCTCATCATCGGGTGTCCAAAAGCTTCCGAGAACAAGGCTGGTCCTCCAAAAAACTGGCTGAGAAACATATACTGTTTATCCATGACCGGATGGATATCCTCTGGAAACAGAGGAGCCAACAGTTGATTTTGCTGAACTCGCGGGTAAAAAGCTTCCACTAAAGAGCGGACGCCTTCAGCACCGCCAAGATTATCGTAGATGCTCAAGCTCGGATTCATTTTCCGTATCTCCCATCTTGAATAAAAGTAATCTGTCTACTATTATAGCAAAAAAAACAAGAAGAAACGCCATCAACACCCAGCACAGGATGATAAGCGTTTCTTCGAGAAATATTAGATCCCTATCCAATATTTCAAAAAAAGGTGCTAAACCAAGTTTAGCACCTTGTTCCTATTCAATAACTGCGCCAATCCTCTTCACCCTGATGGACGAGAGAGGCACGTATTACATAAACGAAGGCGCAAACCAGTATACCCGCGACTATGCTCATGATCATCACTCCATCCAAACATAATTCGAAAGATGTGCTTTTGGTATTTTTATTATAGCACAATGTCCTCGAAAATAAAGCATTTTTGTAACCGCTTTCCAACTCTTTTTTGTACTGTTTGTCCCACATTCTGCATAGAGATGGAGCAGTAAGACTACACAGACATGATCTGTTTTACCCAGGGGGCGTTATTCTCATATGACTATAAAAAAAATGGCTTGGGTCCTTCTCATGCTCGGTTTATTCAGCATCGTCCTCCTGATGGCTGTTTTTCCAGAAGCGGCACTTCAATCAGCAGTCCGTGGTCTCTCCATTTGGTGGGATGTTCTCTTCCCCTCGCTCTTTCCCTTTTTTGTCATATCGGAAGTGCTGCTCGGCTTTGGTGTCGTACACCTCATAGGAACGATGCTGGACCCGCTAATGAAGCCGCTATTTCGTATTCCCGGAAGCGGTGGTTTTGTTGCAGCGATGGGTTATGTTTCAGGCTACCCCGTTGGAGCGAAGCTGACAGCTAAGCTGTGGGAGCAAAAGATGGTCAATCGGGATGAAGGAGAACGCCTGGTTGCTTTTACGACCTCGTCAGACCCTATATTTCTTATCGGTGCCGTGTCTGTCGGATTTTTTCATAATCCGCAGATCGGTTTAATTCTTGCCTTAGCGCATTATGGCGGAGGTTTCCTGGTAGGTCTGTTGATGAGATTCCACGGACGTAAAAATGATACAATATCTTCACCTGCAGATTTGCCAAAAGGCGGTCGTCTTAAAGCTGCAGTTCTTGCCATGCATCACGCAAGAGAAGCAGACGGGCGTGATTTCGGGCCACTATTGCGACAATCGGTTCAATCTTCTCTCCAGCTTATTATTGTCGTAGGCGGCCTGGTTGTATTCTTCTCCGTGTTTCTGGAGCTTTGGACACGCGCGGGAATGATCACTACCCTGAATCATGCCGTTAATGCACTTCTGTCTCTTGTGGGCATACCGGAACAATTGTCAACGGCGGTGGTTGGAGGCCTGTTTGAGGTCACACTAGGGGCGCGCTATGCCGGGGAAGCCGGAGAAATGATCCCTCTGACTTACAAAGCTGCTGCAGCCGCCTTTATATTGTCCTGGGGAGGCTTGTCGGTGCATGCTCAGATCGCAAGCATTTTGAACGCAACGAATCTTCGTTACTTGCCATTTATGATCGCTCGCTTAATTCATGGCATCGTGGCAGCCGCTATCGTCTTACTGTTCTGGAAACCGATCATGGGAGGGTCGATTGCAGCTCAAGTGGTTCCAGCTGCTTCTTATTTGTCCTCAAGTGGGTACAGTCATATCATGTTGGCATTTTGTCTAATGCTTGGCAGTTTTATAGCCTTGGCTTTGTTGATGGAAGGTTTTATCTTGCTCCGGCGAAAACTCCGCAAATTCCCAAGGTGAGATTGTTTTATTCTTCAAGATTGATTATCATCGATATATAACCTTATAAAAGGAGCTTATCAACTTGAGATACTATGTTCTGGACCGCGGAGACCCATTGTCTGTAGAATTGAGTCAACAATTTCACAAGCTGGCGGAACAACGGGGCTTCGAACTGGATGCAGAATCTCCAGAGATCGTTGTCTCTATTGGCGGAGATGGTACGATGCTTCACGCTTTCCATACGTTTATCGACCGCATTCCTGACCTTGCTTTTGTCGGAATTCATACTGGACATCTCGGTTTTTATGCTGACTGGAAAGCCGACGAAATACCCGAGCTTATTGAACTCATGAGTGGCATCGGCGATCCTAATCTTCTTAAACCCCGCATTGTTAAGTATCCCTTAGTTCAGCTCGAAATTCATAAAAAATCAGGAACGGCATCTTATATCGCCTTAAACGAATTTACACTTAAAGGTGTTGATGGTACTGTTGTTGCTCAGGTGGACATTAATGACGTAACCTTTGAAATGTTTCGGGGGGACGGTATTTGTGTTTCAACGCCTTCCGGCAGCACAGCTTATAACAAAAGTGTGGGAGGGGCCATGGTGCATCCTTCCATCGATGCGCTCCAAATCGCGGAAATCGCCTCTATTAACAATCGAATTTTCCGAACGTTAGGCTCTCCGCTCCTTCTTCCGAAACATCATCATTGCGATATTTTTTCCCGCAAAGAACAGCGTTTACTGCTGACCGTCGATCATAACAATTTCATGATCGATGATCTTATTTCTGTTCGCTGTCAGGTCGCGAAACAAAAAGTAAGCTTTGCCCGGTATCGTCCTTTCCCTTTTTGGAATCGGGTACGAGACGCGTTCCTCGGATAGTAGTGTAAGAGACGCTACATACCGCCAGGGACTAACCTATAATTAGAAAAGAAACGCCTAAGTCAGAGATAAAAACCTCAGCTTAGGCGTTTTATGTTCCTGTCTTTCCTTATACACTGCCCTAGTTGGTTTGAATTGGAGGATATCCGTCTAAAGGATCAAATTGGTACAACGAAATGTAAAGCTGCCTGAGTTCTTTAAGTTGAAGCGATAATTCCTCTCCGAATTTAAAAAAAATTTCCTGATCCTCTTCAGTACCGTCAATACATAAGCAATTAGCGTATGCCATAATTGCGACATGAACGGACTGAATGCATTTTAGTAATTTCTCACCACAGACGTGATTCATTAATCCATACCTCCTTTAAATAAAATGATGTTGTAAACCAATCATACAATAATACGTAACGATACGCAATATTTTTATATTGCGTATCGTTACGTTGCATGTTATTATAAACGCGTGAACAGATAAAATGATCTTTCACAGTAACTTCACATAGAAAGGAGGTGTATCATTGCCTTTTTCATTCCCACATCATTTGAAACCATCTTTATTGAAGCGAACTGCCAGTTCACTTGTGGAAGCCAACATGCTATGGAAAAAAGCTGACTACGGTAAAGACACGATATTGGCGGTGTTAGATACCGGGTGTGATAAAAACCATCCGGATATAAAGGGGAAAATCATCGACGGTTATAATTTCACGGCCGACTACAAAGATCCATTTAACTTTGAGGACAATCATTACCATGGTACACATGTTGCGGGATCAATTGTGGGAGAGGCTGCAGGGTTTTGGGGAGTTGCACCAGGTAGCAGATTGCTTATAGTCAAAGTGATCGATCAGCATGGTCGTTCCGATATCGCAACGCTGATCCGCGCCCTGAGTTATGTGCTGGAGTGGAGAGGGCCAAACAAAGAAAAAGTAGATTTGATTGTTATGTCACTTGGTAGTAGAAAACATGACCCAGCTTTATATGACATCATTCGTCTAATTACACAAAGCCAAATTTTGATTATTGCTGCTGCAGGAAATCAAGGAGATGGAAATACGAGAACCGATGAATATTCCTTTCCAGGTGCCTATTCTGAAGTTGTTCAGGTTGGTGCGGTGGATGAAAACCTTGAACCTGCCTATTTTTCAAATTGCAATGCACAACTTGATCTTGTAGCACAAGGCTTGAATATTTACTCCACAGTCCCGAAAGGATTTGCATTTTTATCAGGCACATCATGCGCCGTTCCCATGGTAGCAGGAGTAGCCGCCTTGCTCAGTAAAGGATGGGAAAGGGATTACGGTTATCGACCAACCGTTGGACAATTGAAGCAGCTCTTATTTGACCATGCGATTCCGCTGGAGTTCGCTGTAAATGCTGTAGGGCATGGATTAATTCATGCAACTAAAAACATATTAGGAGGGTTTTATTATGAATATTACTAACTACAAACGAAATTTGAGTGAAGCTGAAAGGAATTTTTGGGCGAGACGGTTGCAAGAGAATAACGAAGCTCGCTTACTGATCGATTTTTTTGCTCAAGAAGGTGGTACCGAATCTACTTTTGAAGTCACACAAGGCTCACAACTTGTCTCCGAACATCAAGCAGGAATTAACATGGAAGTTTCTCTTGGTAGGGATTCCTTTATTTGGTACAGCACATTTAATCATACGCAAAACCTATCGACAGCTGAGAATGTAACCGGGGTAGTTATCAAAGGAAATCAAGAGCAACTGTATCATGTAAAGGAGGGGCAGGTTTTACTTTTTAAAGAAAGTACGATCCATAACCTAAATACCGAGAGTGGGATTGTAACACCGCAAGACAATTGCCTTATATACGGGAACTGGTGCGGACCGGGTTGCAGTGGCCCGAGCGATCCGATTGATGGTGTAGATTCTTGTTGTAAGACACATGATTTGTGCTATGACAGGAACGGATACTTTGACTGCGAATGTGATGCAGCCCTTATTCGATGCCTTGATAATCAATCTGGATTTTGGGCATGGACGATCCGCACGTATTTCCTCGCTCAGGCGGGTTTCAATCGCTGCAGCGAAATTATTGAGTAAGAAAAAAACTAAAGGACAAGCCGATCAGGTCATCCTTAAGGCCCAAAAAGCCATGTGCCAACAACCATAATGATAAATATTGCTAAAAAGGCTATCCCATTTAAAACTAAAAGAAAGATGTCTTGTTTCGATCCGTTTTTATGATAAACGGCTCCTGCAAGAAATAAACCGATCGGAGGAAGAAACCATGTGGACAGCAGGCCAATTCCATCAAATTTATCACCGCTGTGAAGAAACAAATCAATAATAAATAGTATAACGGTTAGGGTAAGTAGCGTAGATGATATGGTGCGGAAAACTATAATTCGGTTTGATGTCATATCATGCTCCCCTCTTCATAGTATCTTTAACTATTTGGAATAATCTGATGTGCCACGCATTACCGAAACAGCAGCCCTGGTGCTTCACTGCAACGGGCTGCTGTTTTAAATGATTTCAATTTTTGGTCTTGCTCGAAAGAACGCAACTTCTTGTTCTCGACGTATCGCTTCCTGTGAAGCTTGTTCACTGTCTCCAGCGATGCTTGCAGAGCATTCTTAAAGTCACTTCTTCGACTTTACCTCTTCGATCTTCACATGATCGATATAAGCTTTTTTCGCTGGGCCCGATTGTTTATAAAAATATACGGTGACCATTTTTGCTGCACTTCCTGTTGAAAATTCAATAGAATGCAGACTATAGTCTGTTGACGTTACCGGAATTTTATACTCATGGTGCTGCCCACCCTCATTCCATTTCACGCCCATATAAACCTTTTGACTGGCGTCACCGTTTTTTGTATGTGCGCTAATCCGATAGGTTGTGTTAGGCTCAACAGCAAGCTGTTGCTCGATCGAACCTCCAGCGTTAACAGCTTTAATATAACCTGCATAATTCCCTTGATATGCGTTTCCGTCATTCGTAATTCCCGCATTCCACTGCCAATTCCAAGGCGCTTTATTTTCATGCTGAGATGTATTCTCAAAGTCTCCATTTTTGATCGCTGCTTGCGGTCTTGGAATCACAGGTTCAAACGGTTCAACATCAGGATATGGGTCCTGTTCATATTCATGTACACCCACATCCGGCATACCATTATAAAGCGGATTACCGAAAAAATCCCGTTGTCCCGGATCTTCCGTTTCGATTACAAAACGGCCTGCATTGATCAGCGGTGAACCGGCGCTTAACTTATATCCGTCAAGTTCATCCCACTTCACCTGATCGGGCCGGATTGTGCCTGGAATATTTAGTACGGAACCCGACTTGCCTGGATCAACTAACCCCGGATCTTCCGTAATCATGAATGGATCGGGGATCTGCTCTGACGAAGGAACATTGTTGCCGAAAAAAGCGTTGTTATGATACGTCCAGCTTGGCTTGGACTGATATCGGCCAGTTCCATGGTTAATAAACACATTGTTATAAAGCTGTACTTCCACATTCCCACCCTGAGATACCATCATTTGAGTGTTCATCCCAGGTCCGACATAGAAAACATTATTGTATACCTTGACGTTTTCCATCGCACTGCCGCCGCAAACCGTGAAAATCTGATACTTGTCATTTTGACTTATATTGTAGCGAAAAATACCGTCTTTCACACCTCCGCCTTCATTCTCTGTACAAAACAGAAGCGTTCCTCCTTCATTGTTGTAGGAGTAGTTATACTGATATATCGTTCCTTGCGTACCTTGGTCAAAGTCCCAAGGCATTCCATCTCTCGTTGATTTCCCGCCTGTTGCCTCATTAAATTGAAAAAGCGCATGGTCACCATTCCACAGCCACATACCGGCATTATAACCAGCAGATCTTACGTTATAACCGTCGATGAAATTATATTCAACAAGCGCACCATCTGTCATATGCGGAGCAATACCGTCTCCGCCGATGTTATAAAGCTTATTACCGCGGATCACAACATTTGTCATCGGAGTCCAAGGCGTTATCGTTTTGTCCCCATAAACGTTATCCTTGAATCGAAGCAAGTCTCTGCTTTTCCAATCGGTCCAAAAAATGATGCCAGAGCGATCAACGTTACGAATCTCATTATTTTCAATCACGATTTGATCGAAAGTTGTTCTTTGATTCACACTGCCTTCTGGTATTTGATTATTGGCCAACCCGGGAATTCGTACCGACACTTGAATGGCTGCACTGCCATCCCCATCTTTCTTATCCTCACCGTTAACATCATGAATGTAAAGATCATGAAGATAGAAATCACGCAGTACCGTTATTTCATTCAGGTCGGTTTCCGTTTTATTGCCCAGGCCGGCATTCACACCCAAAATCAGGATGCCGCGGCGCGGACTTGTAGCTTTTTGAGCACCTGTATTCGTAATTTCCAAATGTCCAACTTCCCAATGTTCCTGATTATAGAACTTGATTGTATTTTCTGCTCCATTCCCTTGCAGCAGCGGTTTGGGGCCTTCACCGTATGAACCAATAACAATTCGCTTCCCAGGTTCGCCTGATCCTTTCGGCTCCAAGGACCCGGTCCACTTGCCACCCGCTTTAAAAAGGATTTTGTCCCCCGGCATAAATGTTACCGTATTCACTTTACTTAAAGATTTCCATGCCTGCTCCGGACTTTGCCCGCTATTTTTGTCTGAACCGTTCAAATCATCAACATAATATGTAGTGGCTCCTGGTGAAAAAACAAATTCACTGTCCAACATGCGCATCATATCCTTCCCTTCAGCAGCATCCGTCTGTTCATTCTTCGAATCCGTCAACTCTACAACGACATTCGCATCCACCGCCTCCATCATTGCCTCTGCCATTACGACCCGAGAGCCAAATATCAAGACAAAAATCGTAAGAATGAGAAATGAAACGCTGTAAATTATTTTTTTCATTAAATCGCCTCCTTTTATCATTCAACACCTTAAAAGCGCTTTCAAAAATTTTCGTATCAAAATGACTGAATCTTCATTTCTATGATAAAGCTGAAGCCGATTATTACCATGGACTGATTTACAATTTAAATGATGAACCGAACGATAATCTAGCCTGAAGATTCGTCCGGTTCAACAGTACACTAAACAATGAAGGCTTTACAGTTCATCCACACGGAACCATCGATGTCCGCCTGCTTCGAGTGAAACCTCCACACTTGTATTTACATCTTTATAAAGCATTGTCGTTTGCGGCTCCAGTGAATTGTTGATCACGATCACCCAGCCTGTTTCCAAATATGCTGCACATTCCGTCTGAGGATTGTCACAGTACCATGTTTTCAGGTCGTTCTCTGCTCCTGCTGTCCAGTAGATCGAGCGCAGAAGCAATCTTGCATTCTCCGGTGAGTACGGAAGTCCGGCAATATATACGCTACGGCCTTTTCCGAATTCATTCGCCGCAACGGCGATGTCACCACGCTGCATTTGTACGATCTGCGTTTGTTCGCTAACGCTGCGGATAAACTCGATCTTCTCACCACAATCCACAGGGCCTGTTATCCCCTTCATTATGAAATGATCAGCTGTGTTCTCCTGGTCATACTTCGTATAGCTGAGTGTATATCCGACTTCTTTATCCACACCGAGCACATCACCCATTTGGAAAAAGCGGCCTTGATGCTGATATGCACTCGGCTCGCCAATCCCGATAAATCCGCCGCCGTTATACACGAATTCTTTCAGCTTGCAAATGATGTCTTCATCCACCCAGTAATCGTGTCCGCTCCAAGCCGTACCCGCATCACCGGCATTGATAATAACACCGATATCAGACGGGATTCCCTTTTCCTTCACATCATCAAAGCTGATAAATTCCACATCCACAGCCATTCCGCTCAACGCTTCAATGACGCCAACGTATGAATAGATTTTTTTATACCAAAGGGCGTGAGCCACCATCGCTGTTTGCCAGGAGCGTAGTTTCCCCCATGCATTTAGCACAGCTACCTTAAATTTCGGCGTGTATGCTTTCGTGCCGCCAATCCGGTCATAAATCGTCCGGAATTCATTGCTGATATTTTCAACACATTCAACAAAATCCGGAAATTGAACCGCCAGGCTTAAATAACCGCCATAACCGATTCGATCAACTGGCTTACGAAGGATCGCCCTTCTCGCTTGCAGCCAGTTATCGATCGCCTCTGTCGTCGGGTCTCCCCCTTCATGGAACGTATCCGGGAAGAAATATGGCAGGAAGCGTCCTTCTGTGTATTTCACACCTGGGATATCAGAAATCATCCGCAGCGTCGCACCGTTTCCTACCGAACCAACAACTGCATCAAGCCCCGTTGCCTCAAAGAACTCACCATACGGCTCCGTTCCGATCCAGTTGTCACCAAGGAACATCATCGCTTCTTTGCCCTCTTGATGGGTCAGTTCTACAAGCTCCCGCACAAGCTCGCATACGAATTTCTGTTGAAAATCCATCCAATCACGATATTGTGGGCTAGGATTACGAAACGGCGTATTATGATAGCCCTGATCAACCAGATCTTCCGGCCGCAACTTATATCCGTATTCCTGTTCAAACTGCTCCAGTGCAAGCGGGCTAATCGTCGTTGAGTACCCAAACCAGTCAATCAGTTTCTCCTTGGCATGTTGATTAAATATATTGGTAAAGTGATAGAAAAACGTCGTAAAACGAACGACATCCACATGTGGATTGTCATTGAGCCAGCGCTTCATAACTTTGATGATATGTGCTCTTGTTTCCGGTTGGCGGGCATCGTATGGGATTTCATGCGGTTTGTCGCCCCAATCATTCGTCAAATGATTGTACATTTGCGTCGAATCCCATATTTGCCATACGAGAAATGAGACGGTATAGCTGTGAAACTTCTTTGTACCGCGAATCGTCACCGTTTCCTTATCTGCATCGAAATCCCAAGTAGTGGGGTCCACAACCTGTCCGGTTGTCCGATCGATCACTTCCCACCAAACTTTCGGATCATGATCCTTGTCCACCATGACTTGTTCCTTGAAGTAACCGTGCATCAGATCGATTTCCAACGTTTCGGCTACAGCCGTAGTATGCGGAGTCATAAGGTAGAGCTGCTGGATTTGATCCGGATGCTTCTTAGGCCACTCTTGATCATTTCGTGTCGGGAAGTAAGTGGAATATACCTTTGCACCCAATTCCTCCAAACAATCCGGCAGACTCGTTCCATCGCTGTTCCGAACAGCATCCGCTCCCCAGCGCCGCATGATTTCCTTCAACTTCTCGTCCATCCCCGACTCAATCGGTAATGTGAGGCGTCCGTGACTTGCCATCATCCATCTCCTCCAATTCTTTTATCCTTTAATGCCACCCATATTCAGGCCAGCAGTTATTTTCCGCTGCAATAAAGCATACATAAGCATCGTTGGCAGCATGACGAGCACCAAACCTGCAAACAATGCGCCCCAGTCAGTGGAAAAGCGTTGAATTTCCATCAGGTAAGCCAGTCCTAGCGTCAGCGTCCGTTTTGTCTCCGTTGTGATAAAAGATAAAGCCATCACGTATTCGTTCCAAAAAGCCATAAAGTTGAAAATCGTAATCGTAATCATGCCCGACTTGGCCATCGGCAATATAACCTGGATCATCGTCTTGAAGTTCGAACAGCCGTCAATCGCCGCAGCCTCTTCGTATTCCTTCGGAATCGTAATCAGGAAACCGATCAGCAAATAAATCGTAAACGGAATCGCGCTAGCAGCATAAGCAAGGCTGAGTCCAATAAGGGAATCAAGCAAATTCATGTTATTGAGCAAAATAAATAGTGGTATAATACTGAAGGCAACCGGGATAAACAAAGAGCCCATGTACAGCTTTTGCAACCACTTACGAAATGGGAACTGGAATCTAGCAATGACATATGCGGCTGCAAAAGAAAGACCGTTGCATACGACCAGAGCAATCGCCGTTACCAAAATGGAGTTAAAGAAATAGGCACCAAGATTTGCCTTGTCAAGCGCGTTTATATAGTTCTCCCAACTTAACGAGGATGGGAGTGACCAAGGATTGTCATAAAACTCTGTCGTCGTTTTGAATGATGTCATTAAAGTCCAGAACAAGGGATACAGCACGATCAAGCTATAGATGAGAAGAACGATGCGTGTGAGTAGATTAGAAGCAAAGTTCCTTCCTGTGTTTTCATTCATCGCGTTCTCCTCCTTTAATACTCGTACGTTTCCCGCGCCGTCAGCTTCTCGCTGATGACGGAAAGTGTAATGGTAATAAGCAATGTAAATACGCCCACAGCCATCGCGTAGCCAAAGTTTCCATTTTCAAAGCCCTGGCGGTACATATAAGTCATGAGCACGTCAGATGCATGGTCTGGACCGCCGTTTGTCATCACCTTGATGTAAACGAAGCTTTGGTTAAATATGCCGATCAGGAAAAAGATAATCGTAATTCGCACCACTGTCCAGATCAGCGGAAATGTGATTTGGCGGAACTGCTGAAACTCGGTTGCTCCCTCCAGACGCGCAGCTTCGTACAGATGATCGGGAACGCCTTCCATAGCAGCAATATAAATGATCATATAATAACCAACGGCTTGCCAAACGATCGGCAGAACGATTGCCCACAGGACAGTTCCCGTCTCACCGAGCCATGCATGTGTTAGAGCCTCCAGGCCGATGCTTTTCAATAGTGAATTCAATATCCCGAAAGTCGGATGATAAATAAAAGACCATAATACGGCAATCACGACAAGTGCAAGAACGTTCGGAAAAAAGAACACAGTACGGTAAAACGCCTTTTCCTTCAGTTTCTTACGTGTCAACATGTATGCAAAAGATAGAGCTAAAAACATCGTTATCACAGGGGCAACGACCAGAAGCAACAAGTTATTGCTAAACGACTTCCAAACAATCGGGTCATCGATCAATGTTTTAAAGTTACCGAGACCGATAAATTCTGTCGTATCGGAAATACCGCTCCAACTGTAGAACGCCATCACAATCGCCTTCAAAAATGGATACAAGCTGAATATGCCAAATAACAACAACGCCGGAATCGTGCATCCGAGTATAAATAAACCTTTTCTTTTATGTTTCATGTCGTCTCACTCCTATTAACGAGTCTCGGTGAAGGAAACCCCTTCACCGAGACGGACATTGCCATTTGGATCACTTCGACTTTTCAATAATTTCCCGCAATTTCGTGGACGCTGTATCCACCCGGTCGATCCACTCATCAACCGTCATTTCTTTGTTCATAATGTTGCTGATTGGGTTAAACATCTCTTCGTTAATCATCACTTCAGTCTTTGGTGTTACTTTCCATTGGAAGAAAAGAGGTTTAACGCCGTTGTCAAATACTTTCATCGATTCATAAACGGACTCTGGAATATAATCTTTAGCGATTTCGGCTCCGTTCTTAATGGCCAATACACCGGTTGTTTTCTCTGCATTCAGTTTCACATTATCTTCTTTATATTGATAACGGATAAATTCTTTGGCGAGCTCTTTATTTTTCGCTTTGGCAGGAACGAACAGCCCTTCATAAGCTACAGCCACATAACGCTGTTGACTGCTCTCGAATGTAGGAATCGGCAAGAAGCCAAACTCAAAGCCTTCTTCACGCGGCGCATCCTTCATTTCACCTTCAAACCAGTTGCCGTTCGGGACAAATAGCGCTTTTCCTTTAAGGAACTCGGTTTGAGCTTGTGTATGGTTGAGCGCCACCGTACCCGGCATTAAATAATCTTTGTGGGCAATATCGTAGAACACAGTAAATGCCTGGCGAATTGCATCCGATTTCACCGCATCCTTCTCGTAACTAAGCACATTGTTCATCGCTTCTTCACCGCCTGCAGAAGCGATCGCAGGCCAAAGCACCGATTCCAGATACGTTGGGTAAATACCTTGATATGTGAAGAGCGATCTGCCTTCTTCCTTGGCAACATCACCAAGAGCGAAGAACTCGTCCCAAGTTGCAGGCGGTTCCCAGCCTTTTTCTTCGAACAGATTTTTGTTATACCACAAACCTAAAGATGACATATAAAATGGAGCATAATAAATGTTGCCGTCATCATGAGGCATCGCATAGTCCAAAATACCTTCAGTCATCATGTCTTTAAGCGGAACATCTTGGTCTAACGCGTTTTCGTCGAATATGTCATTTAGCGGCTCAAGCGCTTTCTCTTTAATCATGGAAGAAATCGTACCTGTTTGGTCAGACATCGGTGCGTAGATCATATCCGGCGGATTCCCCGACACGATCTTCGGCTTGATCACATCCATAATTTTCGGATTGGATGTCAAATTCACTTTTACTCCGGGATAGTCTGCTTCAAAGCGTTTGATTACTTCCTCCCAGTACACCTTGCCGAAACCGCCTTCAAAAACTGCAATATTTAACTCTTTGTTTGCAAATTCTTTCGTGCCGTCGGCATTAACCGTCGTTTCCGGCTCAGCCTGCGGCGTTTCAGCTTGTTTGCCACCACCGCAGCCAGCAAATAAAGATGCCACTAGCGTCAAAGCAAGAGCCGAAGACCACAGCTTATGTTTTTTCATTGAATGCCCCTCCCAAGTCTCTTTTTATTTCCTATGCTTTTATGCTACGACAAAAGGACTACAATGCCCATGCACACAATTTACATGGGCATGGACTTTTTTTACTTCATACACCATGTCGGTGCGGGAGTAGATATTTTTGGCAACAAAAAACACCGCTTCTTATGGTTTAGTGATTTTAAAAAAAGCACTATACCATACAGAAGAGGTGTTTCTTATTAGAAGATATTTGTCGAAGGTTCCCTAATTATCTTCATGATGCTGGTTCTTATGATTCACTCGACTTTCGCGGTGATCCCGATGTTTCGGCTCCTTCCACGATTTCGACGATTTGTTAGGGCGAGATTCTCTTGCATCTTTAACATCTTTAACATCTTTAACATCTTTAGCTTCTTTTGATTCGCGTTTTACCTTATATTCCTGCTGTTCTATATTTGTACCCTGCTCACCCGAACGCCCGCCGTTGGACTTGGTAACATCTTTTCTTTCAAAGTTTTCAGGGCCGTTTGCTTCTAACTGTGCACGCTTTTCCTGAGCTTCTCTCGCCTCTTTTAATTCTTGTTCCTTCAATTCCTTAAGTTCTTTCGGATCTTTGATTTCCTTGCTTTTATGAATCACAAAATATGCACAGCCAAAATTACAATATTCATTAATGTAATCAGACATCGCTGAATAAGTTAATTCTTTAGGGGCTTTCGGATGATTGTCCCGGTAAAACCCCTTTAGTCGCAGCTGGTTGTATCCCCAGTCTCCAACAATATAGTCATACCGATCAAGCACTTCACTGTATCTGCTGCGAAAAGCCTCAGCATTCCAACCATTTCTATGGTCTTCAAGCACTTCATAACTTTTGTTGCCAATAACGATCAAGCAAGCTTCCCCTGCCTTTCCCGGCTACGACCGCATAATTTCATCCTTTCGGCGTTCAGCCGATTTAACCTGCTCATGCGCATGATAAGAGCTTCGCACAAGCGGTCCGGATTCCACATGGCTAAATCCACGCTTCAATCCTTCTTCCTTCAATAGAGCGAATTCTTCAGGAGTGTAATATTTCTCGACATTCAGATGTTTAGGTGTTGGCTGTAAATACTGTCCAATTGTCATAATATCACAATCGACGGCTCTAAGATCATCCATTGTCTGTAAAATTTCATCCCACTTCTCACCTACGCCCAGCATGATACTGGACTTTGTCGGGATATCCGGCTGCATTCGCTTCGCATTCTGAAGCAGCTGCAAAGAACGCTTATATTTAGCTTTCGCCCGAACACGATCAGACATTCGTTCAACCGTTTCAATATTGTGATTCAAAATATCGGGCTTTGCGTCCATCACAATTTTCAGTGAATCATCACAACCCATAAAATCGGGAATCAGCACCTCAACGCTGCATAGTGGCAAACGCTTGCGAATAGCCTTTACCGTTTCCGCAAATATGTAAGCCCCTCCATCTTTCAAATCATCCCGAGCAACACTTGTTACAACACAATGACGTAAATTCATCTGTTCGGCTGCCTCAGCTACACGTTCTGGCTCTTGTAAATCCAGTTCTGTTGGCATTCCCGTGTTGACTGCACAAAAACGACATGCCCGAGTGCAAATATCTCCCAGAATCATAAACGTAGCGGTACGGTTAGCCCAGCATTCATAAATGTTCGGGCAACGCGCCTCTTCACACACGGTATGGAGTGTTTTAGAACGCATCATACTCTTGATTTCGTTATAGTTATCACCCGTGGTGAGCTTGATCTTAATCCAGTCCGGTTTTGGTTGTTTGTTCAATGTTTTGGACAAGAAGAAAACCTTCTTTCGTTCGATTTGATTTGAGTATATTTGAGTTGATTTGAAATCGCTCAATTTATAGTTCCATATTATATCATGAAAATCTAATGATTACCTATCCTCATCGATATCAAATTCATCTTTTAGCGGCATGGATAAAAATCATCCTTTCGATTCACCCTACAGGTAGGCATCCATATCCGTTTATTTTTGAAAACAACAAGTTAGGAGGACGGTACTATCATGAAACAATCACGACAACAATCCGGTCGATGGAAAATGAAGCGGCAGGTTTTTGCTGCTCTAATGACTGCTGTTACAGCGGTCACCTATTTATGGGGACCGGACGATGCTGCAGCAAAATCAACCATCCTAACTCATTCAACTAAACCTGTGGAATCGAGAGAAAACGACGTTTTCAAGTCCCGAAAAATGCTGTACGACCAAATTTCTGCCGTAACCCAGATCCCCTGGTATCGACTAGCAGCCATCGATCAATATGAACGGACGTTAACGCGGGTTCATCCGAAAGATCGCAAACATCCTGAACGTCTCATCGGTGTGTTTGTTCCTCCAACAGCTTGGGCAGGCCCGATGAATCCCAATCCAGAGGATACGCATCCTCCAACGATCGAACTGTATTACGGAATTGGGCGGGATGGCGATGGAGATGGCAAAGCCGACCCGAACAATAACATGGATTTACTATATAGCATTTCTGCCAAACTGAAACCATATGGTCACTCCAAAGATGATTTCGCCATCGGATTATGGTCATATTATCAGAACGGAAGAGCTGTTCAGCGGATCATGCAGTATGCCAAGCTTTATGAAAGTTTTGGAAAACTAGACCTGTTTGATCATGCCTTTCCGCTCCCTATCGGTAACAACTACTCTTATCGCAGCACTTATGGTATGGGACGAAGCTGGGGAGGCAGACGCATTCATGAGGGAACGGACCTGTTTGCCGGATACGGTGTTCCTGTCCGAAGCACCTGCTATGGGGTCGTTGAACTCAAGGGGTGGAATAAATACGGGGGATGGCGGATTGGAATCCGTGATCTGAACAATCACTATCATTACTATGCACATCTTCAAGGCTTTGAAAAAGGAATCAAAACAGGCGACGTCGTCACCCCGGGACAAAATATTGGCTGGGTGGGAAGCTCAGGATACGGAAAGCCGGGAACACAGGGCAAGTTTCCTCCACACCTGCATTATGGGATTTATCGTGACACCGGTCTGTCCGAATGGTCTTTCGATCCATACCCGCTTCTTAAGCGTTGGGAATATCAGGAACGTCAATCTTTACGAAAAAATAAAAAAGCGCGCCGCTAAGTCAATTGTGGCGCGCTTTAACCTTTTGCTGGAGTTACGGGCTTTCCGTTGTTTCCGGAACATGCTCTGAATCTGTAGGAGGCATTTCTTCATGCACTTCCGGTACAGGAGATGAGATTCCCGGATTCGGAATTGTCTGTTTCTCCGTTTCATCACTTCCCTCCTCAGGCTTAACCATTGGAGGAATAGCGATGCTCGGTGCTTGATGGCTGTTCTCACCGACAGGCCTGCCTTGGTTGTCATAATAATACATAGGCACGTCACCGACCACCAGCATATAGGAAATCGGGATATCTGTTTCAATAACCTGAGGCTCCATATCAAAAGGAACCACAACGGCAACCTCTGTGATGATATGAACATACACCTCTACCAAAATCATGTTGATGCCGAGCTCCTGCTGCCTCGTATCCAGCTGAACTTTAACGGCTCCTTGAGGCTCGATTTTAACTGGAATTTGCGGTCCAAAAGATGCAACGATCGGGCTTTTTAACACCTGTCCAAGCGGAATATGCTCTTTCTGCTTTTCAATCGATTCCAACGTTTCCTGAACGAGCTCGGTCGTAAACGATGTGATCTTTAAATGCTCTGCATAATTCAGCATGAACCCGCTCACTTTGCCTGTGCTGTCCGTTTTCCAGTTCACCAGATTTTCAAACTGTTGACTTTCATTGACTTGGCTTGTAATCGCCTTGTTAATCGCTTCTGTCGCAATTTGCTTGACACGGATTTGCGCCAGATGCATAATCGGCGGCTTCAGATTCCGCTCCACATATAGAAACAGTTGAACCAATCCAAACAATACGATCAGCGATGCGATAAGCCACCATTTTCGCCGACTCCCTCGTTTTGATCCTTGAGGACGTGTATGCTGCTGCTTCCATGACGCTTTAACAGGCATTAAAGGCTTCATGGGTGACAACCTTTTATATGCTCGTGCTCGCCGCCGAAATTTCGGTTTAGGCCATGAAGCCAAGGACGGAAGCGATATTCGCCGGCTCCCCCATTTTTTTCGTCTCACACTTTATGCCCCTCCCCTCATCTGCGCTGGAGGTCCTGTACCCCACTTCTTGGCAAGCTTCCCTAGAGGATATGCGGACAAAACGTAAAAAAGAAGAGCTTGGGTCCCGAAAAAGAAGGCCTGCTCTTCGTCATTTGAAACATATAGATTTCCAATTACTCACTTGAGTACTCCCGTTGCCGCAGCGCTTCAAACATTAACACCGACGCGGCCATCGCCGCATTCAGCGATTCCGCTTTACCGGGCATAGGGATAATAATAGCATCATCTACCAATTCGGCCACTTCCGGTGATACGCCGCTGCCTTCACTGCCGATTACGATCCAGCATGATCCACTAAAATCATAATGAAAGGCTGTCGTTTGTCCCTGAAGTGAAGTCGTAACCAAACGCGCCCCCGCTTCCCTCGCTTGAGGGAGAATATCGGTTAAGTTCCCTTCTATAACAGGAAGATGAAATAAAGAACCCATCGTAGAACGTAACGTTTTTGGATTATACAGGTCAGCACAGCCCTTGCCTAAAATCACGCCCCCTGCTCCCGAAGCATCCGCACTGCGAATGATCGTGCCGACATTCCCCGGGTCCTGCAGGCCATCCAGCACGATAACCAGCTTGTCCTTTTCGGCAAAAAGAGCATCCCAGGTCACTTCCGCTTTACGAACGACCGCAAATACCGGCTGTGGAGTCGATGCATGACTCACCTTAGATATAATCGCCTCTGTCACACCGATCCATTCGACGCCTTGTTTATGGTCAGACCATGGTTGAAGCTCATTCGGAATGCCTAATTCATAGTTATAAGCAATGCATTCCATGTCTGCTCCAGCCATCAACGCCTCCTGTACCAGATGAATGCCTTCCACTACAAATTTATTTTGCCGATCTCTATGCTTTTTCTCTTTCAGCTGAGCCCAGCTTTTCACTCTCGCATTTTGTAGCGATAAAATTTCCATATATGTTCACCTGTCCTAATATCAATCCAATCCGTCGCCTTATTTCGGATAAGCAAGCTGAAACTTCGTCAAGTCATTCTTATGTCCAACCATGACCAAAATATCACCGGCTACAAGCCGATCCTCAGGATGTGGAGAAATGTTCATTTCCTTGTCACGGCGTATGCCCATGACGTTGCAGCCGTAACGAGCGCGGATATTAAGCTCCTTCAAATTATGTCCAACCATGTCCGAGGACACCTTCATTTCCATAATGCTGTAATCATCGGAAATTTCAATGTAATCCAAAATATTCGGTGAAATGAGATTGTGAGCCACCCTTAACCCCATGTCTCTTTCAGGAAATATCACTTTATCGGCGCCAATTTTTTGCAATACCTTACCGTGAAGTTCATTTCTGGCTTTTACAATAATAACGGGAACACCCAAATCCTTTAGAATCAATGTTGTTAAAATACTCGATTGAATATCTTCACCAATCGCAACCACGACCACATCAAAATTACGGATGCCTAATGCCCGAAGAGCCTCTTCTTCTGTCGAATCCGATGACACCGCATGTGTGACCAAACCGGACACTTCCTGTATACGCTGCTCGCTAGCATCGATCGCAAGCACATCAAAACCCATTGAGCTAAGTTCCTTGGCTACGCTTGTACCAAAGCGGCCCATACCGATAACCGCATACTGTTTCTTAGCCATACTCTTTCCTCCCCGAACCCTAGACTATCTGTGTTAGTATACCATAACTACGCGTTAATCTTGAATGGATATCTCCCTTGTCGGGTACATTAAAATGACCCTTTAATAGCAAGGAGGAACATTTCGATGTCCATATTGTTAGATCTAAGGCAGGCCGTCATTCACAAAGTCCACAATCAGGACGAAGAACAGCTGCGCTCCATGATCGAGGGCTCCGTGGACGGACCCGAGGAAGCCCTTCCCGGTCTCGGTGTCATGTTCGAGATGATGTGGAAAAACATGGACAAGTCCGCTCAAAGTGAACTTGTCACTTCCCTTCATAATCACCTCAAAACCGTTACTCCCGGCAAGATTGTCTAACATAAGGCCGGGTGTCGGTAAACAAACAATCCCCCTGCTTATGATTTTGCAGGGGGATTGTTTCTTATCGTTTCTCTTTTAAGGAGCCGTCTCCAAAAACTTCGCTGTCGGATTTTTTTCCACAGCTGTTCTCATCGCATATTCATTCTCAAAGAGAACAACGTAATTATCTTTTTTATCCTTCACCAGTGTTGAGTTAATCCGGAATTTCGAAGGGTCCACTTTCTCATCGATTATCCAGCGAGCAAATTGATAAGGCATACGTTGGAGTTGAACATCCACACCGTATTCCCCCTTCATCCGATGCAAAAACACCTCAAATTGAAGCTGACCGACAACGCCAAGAATCATATCGTCAAAATTGATCGTGCGGAACACCTGAATGGTTCCCTCTTCAGTCAATTGATCGATTCCTTTCTGGAACTGCTTGTGCTTCAATGCATTTTTTACAGTAACCTTGGCAAACAATTCAGGGGAAAAGGTCGGAAGCTCATCAAACTTGATCTCACCGCTCTGACTAAGAGAGTCGCCGATCCGAAAGATCCCGGGATCAAATAAACCAATGATGTCCCCTGGATATGCTTCCTGTACAATATCCCGATCCTGCGCCAGAAACTGTTGCGGCTGTGAGAGCTTAACGTCCTTGCCGACCCGTACATGCTTTACACTCATACCGCGTTCAAACTTGCCAGACACAACACGGAGAAATGCAATACGATCGCGGTGTGCCGGATTCATATTCGCCTGAATCTTAAACACATAACCCGAAAATTTCTCATTCGTCGGCTGTACGAGACCTGCCGTGCTCTTCCGAGGCTCAGGTTTTGGTGCGAGCTGAAGGAAATTTTCCAAAAAAGTCTGAACACCAAAGTTGTTTACCGCACTGCCGAAAAATATGGGAGTCAATTCACCCTTCAATACTTTTTCATAATCGAACGGATCTCCGGCGACATCCAGCAGCTCCAGATCCTCACATAACTGATCATGCAAAAACTCTCCTGCCATCTCTCGAATTACAGGATCGTTATAATCCTTAACTTTTTGAACGTTGATCGATGAATGATCATCTCCCTGGAACAGCTCAACCTGATTTTTCATACGGTCATAAACACCGCAAAGCTCGCGCCCGGAGCCGATAGGCCAGTTCATTGGAACAGATCGGATTCCAAGCACTTGCTCAATTTCTTCCATCAGATCAAAAGGACTTCTCCCTTCACGATCCAATTTATTTATAAAGGTAAAGATTGGGATGCCTCTTCTTGCACATACCTGGAACAGCTTAATCGTTTGGACCTCGACACCTTTCGCCACGTCAATCAGCATGACTGCGCTGTCTGCTGCCGTCAATGTCCGGTAAGTGTCCTCACTAAAGTCTTGGTGACCTGGTGTATCCAAAATATTCACCCGATGACCCTTGTAATCAAATTGCATGACGGATGACGTAACCGAGATCCCCCGCTGTTTCTCGATTTCCATCCAGTCACTAGTCGCATGTTTGCTTGCCTTTCTCGCTTTAACCGAACCTGCCAAACGAATGGCACCACCGAATAGCAGCAGCTTCTCCGTTAGTGTTGTTTTACCGGCGTCCGGGTGGGATATAATCGCAAAGGTTCTGCGCTTATCCACTTCGCTTTGCAGCTCATCTTTTGTTTTGCCCATCTCACTGTTCCCTTCGTCACTAGAATCATGTACATTATTGTACCAACAATCCATAAGCAAACCAACCCCATACGCATAGCGTATGAGGATGATTTTTAATGGTAAACATATCTATATTTAATTGGAGCTGCTCAGCCACACAACATTATCTTCTTCTTCCTGACCATTAACAGGCCACCAGTGGAATCCGTCCTTCTCAAGCAGTTCATCCGCTGTTTTAGGCCCCCATGATGCCGCTGGATAGTTTTCCAGCTCGCCCTGGTTTTCTTTCCAAGCCGCCGCGATCCGATCGACAAACGCCCAAGCCGATGCAACCTCGTCCCAACGTGTAAAGTAGGTTGAATCTCCACGAGCTGCATCATACAGCAGGCGCTCATAAGCTTCCGGTGAGTTTATACCGACTACACAGCTTTGACAGAAGTCCATAGCAACCGGCTTGATCTCCGATTCTGAGCCCGGTTTTTTGGCGTTAATCTTTACATACAGCCCTTCCATCGGGTTCACTCGAATGACAAGCAAGTTCGGTTCCAGAGAGTGTTTCTGCCCAAGGTAGACGTTACCCGGCATACGTTTAAATTCGACAACGACTTCCGTTGTTTTAACCGGCAGGCGTTTGCCTGTACGAATATAGAACGGCACACCGGCCCAGCGGAAATTGTCGACAAATACACGTGCTGCAAAATACGTCTCCGTATTGGAATTCGGATCAACCTTATCTTCCTCACGGTAGGCAGGAAGCTCTTTACCGTCAACAGAGCCTCTCGTATACTGCCCTCGAACAACGTTCTCTTTCACTTCTTCATGTGTTGCATAAGGACGAAGTGAGCGAAGCACCTTCACCTTCTCATCCCGGATATCTTCCGGAAGAAGACGGCTAGGCGGCTCCATAGCAATCATTGTAAGCATCTGAAGCATATGGTTCTGTCCCATATCCCGAAGCGCTCCTGCATGATCGTAGTATCCTCCGCGTTCTTCTACCCCCACGGTTTCACTCAGTGTAATTTGCACGTTAGCGATATGCTTGTTATTCCACAGCGGTTCGAAGAATGCATTCGCAAAACGAATTACCTCGATATTTTGCACCATTTCTTTGCCCAGATAGTGGTCGATCCGGTAGATCTCCTCTTCCTTGAACACCTGTCGGATTTCTTCGTTCAGCTTCGCAGCCGACTCCAGATCATAACCGAACGGCTTCTCAATAACAAGGCGATTCCAGCCTGCTCCATCCAGCATGCCGCCCTTCATGAGATTGAAGGAGACACTGCCGAACAATTCCGGAGCAAGCGCCAAATAAAACAAACGGTTGCCCGGTATATTAAACTTGGCCTCCATTTGCTCGGTCTGTTCCCGCAACTCGCGGAACCCATCAATATTATTAATATCTAAAGATTTATATTCAAAATGCTGCGCGAATTTCTGCCAATCCTCATCCTGTTCCGAACGATATCGACAAAATTCCCGAATCGAACGATACACGTCCTCCCGAAATTCATCTTGAGACCGTGGACGCCGTGCCACGCCGATCACCGCAAAATCCTCTGCTAACTTTCCTTCGCGATAAAGACTATAAATCGCTGGGAAGAGCTTGCGCCTTGCCAAATCACCAGTCGCTCCAAAAATAAAAAATACCGCACCCGGTGTCTTTAATGTGTCTAGACTTTGATTTTCAGCCATGGCTCCTCATCTCTCTATGTATTTTGGTGTATTTTTATACATCAGTATATATTATGATGTGATGACATTTTAGCATATTCGTATAAAGTATGCTATCGTATTTCATACATTTTCATCGATTTTTCAGAAAGAATGTCTAATATTCGATTGTAATGACAGGAAATCCGATCGTTATTCTATTATTTTCCTTTATCGAATCTTCATGCACCGCCAACTGCATATGAATAGGCCTGTCTCCGCTCGTCACATAGGTGTCCAGTGAAGGCACTTCATAAGACCGGCTTTCCGTAGTTACATCCTGATAAGAATCCACTGCATGAAATGACAAGTCTGCCGCCAGCTTGTTCTCCAGACTGGAAATCGTTTCACCAGCAGTTATTCCATTATCTACATTCCCCTGGATTGAAGCATTCCATGCAGGTATCATTCCCGCTTTTTTCATAGCCTCTTCAGCCTTCCCCTGAATTCCGATCAAATATTTGAGATCTTCCGGATCATCTGTATCCAGTTGTACCTTCACAAGGCTCCGCTCTCCAGCCTGAACCCAGTCCAAACGTATATCGGTATCAGCCATCGTTTCCCGTCCTCGATAAGCCTTTCCCCCATGATGTTGCTCGATCTCGGCCGATAAATCATTCAACCCAATCTCCTCAGCAAGCAGGTTGGCAGCTTGCTCCGCCTCCTTATCTGTCAGAGATGGACTTTCCCCTTGCAGCTTTATGGTCAGACGCAGCGGCGAATCAATGTGTGCCTCTCCCAGCGAATATAAAAGCTCCAGCTGACTTCCAGCTGACTCCGCCAATAGTCCGGCATCCTTCTCTCTTTCGGAATCTACTTTAAATCCGGACAATATCATAATGATTCCACATACAAACACGATAGATGCTGCAAATTTCATGCCAAACAGCTGCATAATCACCGACTCCTTTTATGAAATCTATCAATCTAGTAAAAGGATTCCCGGCTAAAGTGAAATTATACGTATAGTCTCACAGAATTTCTTTCCCATTGCCATATGTCAAAAAGACCCTCGACTCATCGAACAGCCGGGATCTTTCGGTAACATAACATATATTGATATCATGGCAAGCAGTTACTCTGCCAGTCCGTTTTTGTAAGCATAAATGGCAGCTTGGGTACGGTCTTCTACCCCCAATTTCGCCAAAATGTTCGTCACATGGAATTTCACCGTTTTAATTCCTATAATCAGATCATCGGCAATATCCTGATTGGATTTCCCTTGTGCGAGCAAACGCAGCACTTCCATTTCCCGATCCGTCAGCTCATGATGAGCAGGAGCCTCGTCTTGCGGGTGCCGGAAACGGTTCATCATTTTAGATGCTACCTGGGACTCTAAAACCGACTGGCCGCGCGCAGCTGCCCGAATAGCATCGGCAATCTCGGAAGCTCTGGATGTCTTCAACAAATAGCTGAATGCCCCGGCTTCTATGACCGGATACATCTTCTCGTCATCCAGATAGCTGGTTAGCACAATGACTTTACAGTCGGGATACAGATTGAGAAGCTGCCGAGTCGTCTCAATACCGTCCATCCCTTCCATTACTAGGTCCATCAGAACCACATTCGGACGGTATTCTTTAGCTAATCGGATGCCTTCTTCTCCACTGCCGGCCTCTCCAACAACTTCTATTCCTTCCTCTGTACCCAGTACGGCAGCAAGCCCGATTCGAACCATTTCATGATCATCTACAAGCAGTACTTTAATCGGTGTTTCCAGATCCATCCATTTCACCTCGGTTTCGTTCTTCGTCCACTATAGGGACGGATATCTCGATGCGAGTTCCCTTACCGGGGGCAGTAATAAACTGGATGGAGCCTCCAAGCTCCGTCACCCGTTCCTGCATCGTAGACAGACCATAAGACGCTTGTTTCTTCTCATCTGCCTCGAATCCAACCCCATCATCCCGGAGGGTCACACGCACCGTATTTTGTTTACGTTGAATACGAATATCCATTCTGTCAGCTTTGGCATGCCTCAGCGTGTTGGACATCGCTTCTTGGATAATACGAAATATATGATTCTCAATTCCTTTTACAAGATTGAGTCCTTCATCTATCTCCAAAGTAATTTCCATCGGAACTTTCACCTGAAGTTCCCTAATCAACTCCCGAAGCCCTTGTTCTAATTTTTTCCCTTCCAGGTATACTGGACGCAAATGTAACAAAAGCGCCCGCATTTCTGACTGAGCTACCGCGGACATCTCCTCTATCAAGGCAACCTGACGCTGCGCTTTGTTGAAGTCCTTTTCAAGTGTACGGCCAACGGCCGTGGCCGTCATCGATATAGCAAACAGCTGCTGAGATACGGCATCATGAAGCTCCCTAGCCAGACGCTGTCTCTCCTCTACAATAGCCGTTACACGGGCCTGTTCAGCCAGTTGTGCATTGTTTGTGGATAAACGCTGAAGTGAATTCACCTGCTCCTCCCAGCGTTTGCTGATACGTCCCAGCTGCTCTCCAAGACGTCCAAGCTCATCCTCACCCATATCCGGCATGACCGCAGAGGTTACACCGCCTTTTTCCCAAGTGATCAAGGTTTCTCTAACCCCATCCAGCCTTCGCTTTATCCGATACCCCTGAAAAAAACCATACACAGCTCCCAAGCTGATCGGTAGAAGCACTAGTGTAATCACAGCTTGAATCGTGTTTTGCCACGAATCAAAAGGCTGTAAATAATCATATGTATATAAAATGTACAACACAACAAGCATAACTACAAAGCCCAGAAGGGCGCCCTCACGCATGCTTCGGGTAATGATATTAGCCTCTTTCTCCGATTTCATCGGGCAGCCCTCCTGTTCTTTTTTATACTCGCTATCCCCTGGATCAGACGAGACGAATGCTTAAATCTCCACCAAGGTATGAAACGATAAACTTCACTTTATATTCACTTGTCTCATAATTGGGTGATTTCCAGTTCAGACGATTCATGACCCCGGTCTCCCGTTGTCTTCCGACATCGATAGACCCAAATAAAACAAACGCTTCGATCTCGACACCATAGTAATCCGGCAACGCTAAATCGATATCCCCTAAAATACCATGAAACATAATAACCGTTTGCTGTTCCTCCGGTAATGCAAGCGACAAGTCCACATCGGCTTCGCCAAGGACATGCCATACACTCATACTTTTCATAACCCACGGTGCTCTGTCCCAATCAAAGTTGGACATAAAGCTTTGCCGTTGAATGTATCGATCACTTCCTTGAGCGCGACGTGCTTTTCCATAAAATATACCGAGGGACACCAGGCCAATTCCGATAACGAGCATCAGATGATCCAGCAAGAGCATCGCTGCTCCTATCCCCAGTATGATATATCCCTTTCGGATCGAGCCACCGCTTCGGATCTGCTGGATGCCTGCAACCATCAGAAGAAGAGCGACAATCGTAAAGAAACCGATCCATCTGCCGAACAGCATAAATAATCCGATGCCAATCAATCCTATTGCAATCCAGCGGTTTCTATCCATGACGCACCTCCCCCAAGATGATTATAAGCTCTGAAAAGCCAAAACAGTGCGGAGATCCGCACCGTATGGCTTACCGATATATACTGAACGGATACTCTCGAAACTATGAAGATACCCCAATATCCGTACAATCGAGTACATTCAGTTCATCCAGTAGTTTATCACATTTCCTAGCTTCTCAATACTCTTTTATAAAAACCGTTGGTTCAACTGCCTATTACTCTTCTTCTTTAGCAGTGCCGCCATTCATTTTGTTTTTAAGAGCAGCGAGTTGCTCATCCACTTTCATTTGTTTTTCAACGTCCACAGGACTTGTATAAACTGCGTTGTTTGGACGGTATGGCGCACGCATTACATCAGCTTCCGCTTCCATTTGCATAATTTTTTCTTCCATACGGTGGAAGCCCATCGAAGCGCTGCCGCTTTCGATCGTATGCAGGCTGCTGACTTGAGACATTTGCTTTTTCGCTTTAGCCATTTGTGCACGAGCTACAAGCTCATTACGCTTGTTGCGCATTTTGTAGAACTCATCCTTCATTTCATGAAGCTGAGCAACCAGCTCTTTGGCTTGCGTTTCAGACTGCATGTGGAGCTCATGATACTCTGTTTGTTTTTGATCAAAATAAATCTTTTCTTCCAAAAGCTTGCGTGCAACTTCCTCTTGACCATTCTTCAGCGCCAGTTCTGCTTGAGATTCGCGCTGAGCTGCCATTTTCACAGCCTCATCCACACGCTGCTTCATACGACGCTCATTCGCCATTTGCTTCGCAACCGTTACTTCTGCCTCATGTATCTCGGCTTCCATATCGCGCAAATATTGATTCAGCATAACAATTGGATCTTCAACCTTATCGAGCAATTCATTCACAGATGCTTTTGTCATATCCTTAATTCTTTTAAATACTCCCATTTTATAAATCTCCCTTCTCGTATTTAGATAACTTTTGTTTAAGTTCCTCTATTTCTTTCTTCAAAGCCTTCTTCTCTATGTCTTTCATCATGGCATCCAAATCAGCCTCTGGCGGTTCCTCCTGACGCCGTGAATAATCTCGGTTATACGCGGAGGGTTCTCCGCTTCGCGGTCCATAATATTCCCGATCATCCCGATAACCTCCACCAGGATGGTTACTATAGTTACCTTGATAACCGTTCGGTCCATAATGATGCGGACCATGGTCTTGGCCTCTTGGACCGTATGGATCATAATGATAAGGTTCCTTCGAAATGACCAAGGACGCGATCAAGTAAATCAATAATGTCGTACCGCCAGTAAAGAAGATACTGATGACAAATATAATACGAAGTATAGTTGATTCAACACCAAGCGTTTCAGACAATCCGCCAATCAGCCCGGTGAACGCCTTATCTCTGGTAGAACGGTACAATCTTGTCATGTTTACTCCTTTCCGCTGTTATTCAGCTTCTCTTTCAAACGGGCAAGCTCTCGATCCAGCACACTGGATACCGACTCACCAGCCTGAACCAAATACTCCTGGCCCATTTTGCGAATATCACGAAGGCTCTTAGCTTCGAGCTCCCAATCGCTGAGTCTGTCTTCCAATCGATTAAACATTCTCGGTACATCTTGACCACCGTAGGCTCCTGTACGCTCATTCATCTTCTGTTGAAGTCGAAGTGTCTCCATCCGAGCTACATAATACTGACGCTTGCTGTAGACCGTTTGATATTCCATCCGAAGCTCACCCAATTGTTCTTCAACTTCTTTGAGCGCTTCGCGGCTGGTCGCTAACAATTCATCATACTGTTCAACCTTTTCCTCATAGATCAGCTTCTCCTGAAGTGCCAGCTTCGCCAGATGATCTTCTCCAGCTTTCAACGCCAGAAGAGCTTGTTCCTCCCGCTTGTTTATCATCGTTTGAGCTTGATTTACCTGCTGTTGTAACTGTCTCGTATGTGCCTCACACTGCTTATGCAGCTTCTCTGCCTCCATAATGTCCTGACGTGTGGAATGCAGAAAATGATCAATTAATCGAACCGGGTCCTGGCTTTGCTCAAGTTTCTCATTGATATTGGCAGCCGTGATGTCCCTTATGCGTCGAAAAACACTCATATTTTCTTTATCCTCCTCTTCTACGAAATTGTAATGTTCACAGGTTGTTAGTAATAATGCCGATTCTTACCACCCTTCAGTTTAGAAAAACCATAGACGATAAGGGCAATACCAAGAACCGGGCCAATGATCCAGGATAGCTTACCCATCAGCGCAATTACACCGATGATTAATATAATCCAGCCAAAAAATGAGTTGCCGCGACGGATTCCGTAATAACCGAGGGCGATCATAGCTACTGGTATTATTAAGCTAAATAACCATCCAAGTAATGGACCCAGCACTCCAAGCAGTACTAACAGACCTAAGCCAATAAGGAGGATCGCCAAGCCATTATCTTTTGAACTTCTCATGCATACACCGCCTTTCCGTCCATTTCATCATTTAATTACGTTTGTTCATCCTTATGACTTTATTTTAGGTTAATTGAGAACATCCTAAAACGGACCGTGGACGGTTTTTCATACTAGACCTAAGTCGGGGAAAGAGTTAGACCCCAGTCTAAACAAGCTCACAACCTGAATAACTCTGTAATTATGGAGGGTAAAAAAATGTATTTTGAAATTATTTTCAATTTCTAGTACAATGAATGATGATCATTCATATTCAAGGAGGAGGTAAACGCTTTTGACAAACCTGTCTGACGGAAAATACGATACAATTTTAAAAGCTGCCATTGAACTTTTTACTGAAAAAGGATTCGATAATACGTCCATTTCAGACATCGTAAAAAAAGCGGGAGTTGCGCAAGGAACGTTCTATTTATATTTTTCATCCAAAAAAGCGTTGGTACCGGCTATTGCAGATAACCTTCTAACAATGACGCTGGATATGATTAAAAAAGAGACCGCTGGAAAAGAAAATTTCTGGGCAATTTTAGAGGTGATCATTAACGAAACCTTTAAAATAACCGACTCATATAAAGATATTATTGTCTTTTGTTACTCCGGTCTTGCGATAGAGCATTCCATGGAAAAATGGGAAGCGATCTATTCGCCTTATTATGATTGGCTAGAGGATCTTTTAAATAAAGCCATAGAAAACAATGAGATCACCAGCGACATTCATGTTAAATGGACAGCCAAGCTCCTTATCAATCTGATTGAAAATGCCGCTGAGCGATTTTACATCGGTCTTGAGCAGGAAGAATCCCTCGATGTATTTAAAATCGGGATATATAACTTCATAAAAAGATCTTTATTGAAAACATAAAAAGATACTTACAGCATTAACATTTTATTTTTTTGTTTCAAAATGACTGATGTTCATTCATTTTTGTCGTCAAGTCTATATTTTAGAAAAAGGAGTGGTGCTTCATGAATAAGGGTTGGATTTATGTCATTCTAACTTCTCTATTTGAGTTATTCTGGGTTTTTGGATTCAATGTCGCAAATAGTTGGTGGCACTGGATGATCATTGTTCCCATGATTATCATCGATTTTTATTTTCTTTCAAAAGCATGCGAGTCACTGCCAACCGGTACCGTATATGCCATTTTTGCAGCAGCAGGTACAGTAGGTACGGCGTTGATGGACATTTTTATTTTCGGAGGAGAATTTAGTGCTGCAAAAGGTCTGTTTATGGGACTTTTAGTTATTGGGGTTATAGCATTGAAAATATCAGATAATGTTCCGGAAACGGAATCGACAAAATTCAGATCAGAGAAAGGAGTACATTAATATGGGTTGGCTACTCGTCTTTATCGCTGCATTATTTGAGGTTATCGGAGTAATTGGTTTGAAAAAATTCAGCCAAAAGAAATCTTTTTTTAATATGCTTATGTTCTCTGGCGGATTTGGCGGTTCTTTCGTTTTTCTATACGCATCCTTTAACTATCTTCAAGTCAGCATTGCCTATGCGGTTTGGATTGGGATTGGAACGGCAGCAGCCGTTTTGGTAAACATGATTTTTTTCAACGAATCCAAAAGCATTGGACGTATTATAAGTCTCATCATCATTGTAATAGGTGTGACTGGTCTCAAAGCAGTCTCATAACAGGTATAATTTTTAAAACGCGCTGCTGGTCGTTGACCGCGGCGTGTTTTACTATAGGCGATATCTGTCGCTGCCGACACAGGTAAGTCAGGCAATTTAGTTTTATATTGATGAATGCAGTACTAAAAATCAATAAAAAAAGCCCGCTAGAGATTGTCTCTAACGGACTCTTTTCACAAATTTATACCGGTGAGAGGACTCGAACCTCCACGGGTCTCCCCATTCGATTTTGAGTCGAACGCGTCTGCCATTCCGCCACACCGGCTTACCTAATGGCGTGCCCTAAGAGATTCGAACTCCTGACCTTTTGATTCGTAGTCAAACGCTCTATCCAGCTGAGCTAAGGGCACATATTATATGATGGAGGCGCCACCCAGATTCGAACTGGGGATAAAGCTTTTGCAGAGCTGTGCCTTACCACTTGGCTATGGCGCCACAAACAAAAATGGAGCGGACGACGGGAATCGAACCCGCGACCCTCGCCTTGGCAAGGCGATGCTCTACCGCTGAGCCACGTCCGCAATAAATGGCTGGGGATATAGGATTCGAACCTATGCATGACGGAGTCAAAGTCCGTTGCCTTACCGCTTGGCTAATCCCCAATCTGATTTGAAAGTATGGGGCGATCGATGGGACTTGAACCCACGAATGCCGGAGCCACAATCCGGTGCGTTAACCCCTTCGCCACGACCGCCATATTCAAATCTGTTATTGGCAGGGGCAGCAGGAATTGAACCCACACTAACGGTTTTGGAGACCGCTGTTCTACCTTTAAACTATGCCCCTATAAAACTGGTGGAGGATGATGGATTCGAACCACCGAACTCGAATGAGAACAGATTTACAGTCTGCTGCGTTTGGCCACTTCGCTAATCCTCCATGTGGTGCCGGCGAGAGGACTTGAACCCCCAACCTACTGATTACAAGTCAGTTGCTCTACCAATTGAGCTACACCGGCGTATACAGTTGTTAAAACAAATGGTGGCTCGGGACGGAATCGAACCGCCGACACAAGGATTTTCAGTCCTTTGCTCTACCGACTGAGCTACCGAGCCACAAAAGCTCTTTCGGTTATAAAAAGAATGGCGGAACTGACGGGATTCGAACCCGCGATCTCCTGCGTGACAGGCAGGCATGTTAGGCCTCTACACCACAGTTCCACGTTGTTGTTCAATCGCATTATATAGCGATAATTGGTTGCGGGGGCAGGATTTGAACCTACGACCTTCGGGTTATGAGCCCGACGAGCTACCGAACTGCTCCACCCCGCGTCATTGTAAGGAATAAATGGTGGAGACTGAGGGGATCGAACCCCCGACCCTCTGCTTGTAAGGCAGATGCTCTCCCAGCTGAGCTAAGTCTCCATAATTTAAATCGACCTTTATCATATCAAATTGTGTATTACTTATCAAGAGTTAAAATATTCTTTAGTAAGTAATTGGTGACCCGTAGGGATACTCTCACTTCGTTCGAGACTGCGAAGTATTCCTAACGATGTCTATGCTTCGACGAACCTTTGGGATTCTCATCCTCTGAAGCAAGTAAAATAGTGGTGACCCGTAGGGGATTCGAACCCCTGTTACCTCCGTGAAAGGGAGGTGTCTTAACCCCTTGACCAACGGGCCACATCAAAACATATACTGGCGGAGAGAGAGGGATTCGAACCCTCGAGACGCTTTTGACGCCTACACGATTTCCAATCGTGCTCCTTCGGCCAACTCGGACACCTCTCCATAAATGGCTCCCCGAACAGGACTCGAACCTGTGACAACTCGATTAACAGTCGAGTGCTCTACCAACTGAGCTATCAGGGAACATTATTCAATTCAGATTTTTGATCATCTGAAAACTAGATACGAAACATTTGCGTTATTAGAATCCGTAGCTTTCCCTTCAGATCCTAAGATCTTTCCGGGCCCCGCCAAAGTATTCGGAATCAGCTTCAAAGCTTTTCTTCACCTTGGTGGGTTTCTTTTGGATAAGCCCTCGACCGATTAGTATTGGTCAGCTCCATGCATTGCTGCACTTCCACCTCCAACCTATCTACCTCGTCGTCTTCAAGGGGTCTTACGTATTGGGAAATCTCATCTTGAGGGGGGCTTCACGCTTAGATGCTTTCAGCGCTTATCCCGTCCGTACGTAGCTACCCAGCTGTGCTCCTGGCGGAACAACTGGTACACCAGCGGTACGTCCATCCCGGTCCTCTCGTACTAAGGACAGCTCCTCTCAAATTTCCTACGCCCACGACAGATAGGGACCGAACTGTCTCACGACGTTCTGAACCCAGCTCGCGTACCGCTTTAATGGGCGAACAGCCCAACCCTTGGGACCTACTTCAGCCCCAGGATGCGATGAGCCGACATCGAGGTGCCAAACCTCCCCGTCGATGTGGACTCTTGGGGGAGATAAGCCTGTTATCCCCAGGGTAGCTTTTATCCGTTGAGCGATGGCCCTTCCATGCGGTACCACCGGATCACTAAGCCCGACTTTCGTCCCTGCTCGACTTGTAGGTCTCGCAGTCAAGCTCCCTTCTGCCTTTGCACTCTTCGAATGATTTCCAACCATTCTGAGGGAACCTTGGGGCGCCTCCGTTACTCTTTAGGAGGCGACCGCCCCAGTCAAACTGCCTACCAGACACTGTCCCCGTACCGGATCACGGTACTAGGTTAGAACCTAGATACGATCAGGGTGGTATCCCAACGGCGCCTCCACAGAAGCTTGCGCTCCTGTTTCCTAGGCTCCCACCTATCCTGTACAGATCGTACCCAAATCCAATATCAAGCTGCAGTAAAGCTCCATGGGGTCTTTCCGTCTTGTCGCGGGTAACCTGCATCTTCACAGGTATTAAAATTTCACCGGATCTCTCGTTGAGACAGCGCCCAAATCGTTACGCCATTCGTGCGGGTCAGAATTTACCTGACAAGGAATTTCGCTACCTTAGGACCGTTATAGTTACGGCCGCCGTTTACTGGGGCTTCGGTTCATAGCTTCGGAGTTGCCTCCTAACCACTCCCCTTAACCTTCCAGCACCGGGCAGGCGTCAGCCCGTATACTTCGCCTTACGGCTTCGCACAGACCTGTGTTTTTGTTAAACAGTCGCTTGGGCCTATTCACTGCGGCCCCCTCGTGCTATTCACACTACCGGGGCACCCCTTCTCCCGAAGTTACGGGGTCATTTTGCCGAGTTCCTTAACGAGAGTTCTTCCGCGCGCCTTAGAATTCTCTTCTCGCCTACCTGTGTCGGTTTGCGGTACGGGCACCTTCACCTGACTAGAGGCTTTTCTTGGCAGTGTGAGATCATGACCTTCGCTACTACAATTTTCACTCCCCATCACAGCCTGGCCTTGATGATGTGCGGATTTGCCTACACATCAGCCTCACTGCTTGGACGGACATCCATCAGTCCGCGTCACTACCCTCCTGCGTCACCCCATCGTTCATAACGGTTTACGGTGGTACAGGAATTTCAACCTGTTGTCCTTCGATTACGCCTTTCGGCCTCACCTTAGGTCCCGACTTACCCTGAGCGGACGAACCTTCCTCAGGAAACCTTGGGCTTTCGGCGGATCAGATTCTCACTGATCTTTTCGTTACTCATACCGGCATTCTCACTTGTATACGCTCCAGCGCTCCTTACGGTACACCTTCAACGCCTATACAACGCTCCCCTACCCCTGAATCGACTTCACTCCGCCTTCGAAGTGTGTCTATCCCCGAAGTGCATTTGGTCATCCTTCATTTCATAAGAAGTCTGACAAAAATGGT
>NZ_LT985747.1:1356849-1377072 GCF_900289175.1 Paenibacillus faecalis
TTTCACCGCTACACGTGGAATTCCACTCTCCTCTTCTGCACTCAAGCTCCCCAGTTTCCAGTGCGACCCGAAGTTGAGCCTCGGGTTTAAACACCAGACTTAAAGAGCCGCCTGCGCGCGCTTTACGCCCAATAATTCCGGACAACGCTTGCCCCCTACGTATTACCGCGGCTGCTGGCACGTAGTTAGCCGGGGCTTTCTTCTCAGGTACCGTCACCCCAGGAGCAGTTACTCTCCTAAGCGTTCTTCCCTGGCAACAGAGCTTTACGATCCGAAAACCTTCATCACTCACGCGGCGTTGCTCCGTCAGACTTGCGTCCATTGCGGAAGATTCCCTACTGCTGCCTCCCGTAGGAGTCTGGGCCGTGTCTCAGTCCCAGTGTGGCCGTTCACCCTCTCAGGTCGGCTACGCATCGTCGCCTTGGTGAGCCGTTACCTCACCAACTAGCTAATGCGCCGTAGGCCCATCCTCAAGTGGCAGATTGCTCCGCCTTTTATTATTCCGCCATGCAGCGAAATAAATTATCCGGTATTAGCCACCGTTTCCGGTAGTTATCCCAGTCTTCAGGGCAGGTTGCCTACGTATTACTCACCCGTCCGCCGCTAAGTTTTTAAAGTGCAAGCACCTTAAAAACTCCGCTCGACTTGCATGTATTAGGCACGCCGCCAGCGTTCGTCCTGAGCCAGGATCAAACTCTCCAATAAATTGAAAGAGCGATTAGCTCATTATAGAAAAACTGACGAGAATTTTACTTCTCTTTGATCTTGCTAATGCAAGATCGGTTTAACTCACTCGTTGTTCAGTTTTCAAAGATCAACTTCGTTTCCGCTGTTCAAACTCGCTCTCAGCGGCGACTCTTATAATATATCATGTTGTCCTATATTTCGTCAAGAACTTTTTTTTAATTTTCTTTAAACGACTTTTTAAAACAACATTTGTTTCATGCCCTTACGAAAGGGGCGATTAATAACTTACCATAGATTATAGTTGGACGTCAACCTTATTTCAAAAAAAATTTCAAGTTATTAAATTTATGCTCTTTCACTAAGGTGACATGTATTTTCGAGAGTCCATCTTCTTTCGAAAATAGGATGCACTTTACTCGGTTATTTATCCGTCTACTTTTTCATATATAAACGAAAACGGCTCCCCTTCCTTACAGAAAGCAGCCGTTTGTTCTAGTACATTTATTCTGCACAGTATCGAATATGTTCACAACCATACAATACTGTTTCTTTCCAAACAGGTACCTCTTTAACCAAAGAACAATAAACAAGTTTGCGAAGAATAAGCGGTAACTCGCTGCTAACAGATTCAAGATCCGGATGCTGCATCAACTCCTGAACCGTCCATGGTGTTCGCCTGCTCCGTAATATTCGAAGAAGGATAGATGAACAATCGGCTATTTTTGAAACCATAGAAAACTCACAAGCGAGCAAAACAAGTTCAATTCTCTGATCAAGCGTCTCCGTGCTGACTGTTAATTCTTCGTACAGCTTACGTACAGGAGTGTTTAAACCTGTAATCTGCTCCCATACCGCAGCCTCCGGATGAATTCCTCTTTCAATCAGCTCAATCTCAGCCCAGTGATACAACCCGCCGAGAATACTCTGATAGGCATCCATTATTCGCCCATTCTTCATATGTATTTTGGCATCCATATATTTCTGAAGAAAACGGGCAAAGCCTATAAGAAGCAGATGGTCCCTTCTCAAACCGGAAAAGCGTAAAAAGTCACGCTTTAAAACAGCTAGCTGTTCATTCGTGTCACTAATGATTTCTCCTTCGAGAATACATTTTAGAAACACATGATTTTGCCCTGTCAGAAGTTTTCTCTGCAATTTATCGATTCCAACACTAAGCACCTGACACTGTTCTCCCTGCAAAATAGTATGCCTGACTGCAGGTTCGTCGACGTCGTCTTTATAAACAACAACGATACTGATATCAAAATCATGAACCAGCGAACCGTGAAACGTATTCTCCGAGTTACGATAAGCTATTGCTCCTACTGCTTCCTCGTCAACCGAATTGCTATAAAAAAAAGAAAAGTTGGTCAGTTCCACGATTCCCTCCATACATTCCTTGGCTAATTTGGGTCAATTCAGTTATAATGTAATTCTACATGTCCATGTAAGTTCCTTCTTTTAAAAAAACAATATTTAAACGACGGGAGCACTTAATCTATGATTTTTAAAACCGCAAAGATTAACGCTTTTCGCACCTGGGGTTTATTGCTGACTATGATCGGAATGGGACTTATGGTCCTGGGAACAGCCGGGGTCGTGTTTTGGGGGCAGGCCGGCAAAGTGGTTGCTGGTATAGGACTTGTACTTGGTCTGATAGCGATGATGGGCAGCCTTGCCATTTATTTTTGGGCAGGTATGCTTTCAACAAGTGCCGTACAAATCCAATGTCCGGAATGCACGAAACAAACAAAAATGCTCGGTAAAACCGATCGCTGCATGTTTTGCAGAACCATACTTACACAGGACCCTAACATCGCAAATATAACAGCCGACGAGCTTGAAGCTCAGCATGCTGCAGCGAAATCACCTGATCCAGCCGATACAACGGTGTAACGTAAAATAAAATCTGATCAGCAGTGAACTGGTTGCGGCACCGCTGTGACACAAAGCTGATAAAGAAAACAGAGATGCTCATACATGAATCGTCTTATAATAACCCAAGCGTAAACGGTTTTGCCGTCTTTGACGGGCACAGCTTAAGTTTCGCGAAAGAAATCTAAGAAAGTATAGGATGATGCCAATCCTATACTTTCTTAGATTTAACAAAGAACCGGCTCCTCATTGGATGAGCCGGTTCTTTTATATTCTTTTCATTTATAATTTTAATTATGAATTTCGCTTAAAACTTCCCATGCTTTTGGGACAGCAAAACTTCGGTTCCATGACGCAATCCCGCCAAGCTGTAATGATTTCGCCAAATCAACCCGCGCTTTAAGTGAGGTCTCGTCCTCGATCCAAATCTTTTTTAATGTTTTTCCTTCTTTATATTCAACATAATTTTGCCCGCTGGCCTCATCGAACGAAGGTTTCAGCTTTTTCTCCTTGATCAAACGCTGAGCCTTGTCCATGCCGACAGCTGTCGAAGATACCTCGCCCCCTCCGTTCTCGCCCTCTTCTGTCCATATCCGTGTATATAACGGAACGCCGAGAATCAGCTTAGATGGCGGCACATCATCTTCTTCGATGATTCGTCTTATTGTACCTTCTGCCCAAGGCAGTGAAGAAACCGATCCCGCTTTCGGACTGGATGCCCAGTGCTCGTCATATGACATGACGATCATATAATCAACGGCCTGTGCAAGCTCGCGGCGATCCAGAAAGGCCGACCACATTTCACTGTTTGATTTTGGAGTAACGTCAATCGATATAATAAGTCCTTTAGCATGTGCGAGAGGCTTCAGCTCCCTCATAAACTGAACCAGGTTTTCTTTATCTTTTGTATATACATTTTCAAAGTCGATGTTGATTCCATCCAACTTGTACTTCTCTGCATAATATAGCATCTGATCAATAACCCGGGATCTGCTGTCATATCTGGCCAAAAATGATGTCGTGACATCCGGATCAAAACTGTTGCTCAACAGCCCCCAAACTTCCATTTGCTGACCATGAGCCCATGTCACATATTCAGCATCGGCTTTCGATGTCACTTTTCCGTTTCCATCTACAACATCGAACCAGGTTGGACTGACAACATTCACCCCCGGAAGCTTGCCGATCGTTTTCGGATCAGGTTTTTTGGAGTAAACAGCTTCCCATACCAAATTAACAGGCTTACCGCTCCACTCTTTTTCCGCTCTTGAAGCAGGAACCGATAGTTCCGGAATTTTTTTCTTGGTGCTCGTCTCGATTTCCTTTGCTTTTACATAACCTGTATAACCATTGTCTGTCTGAGCAAAATACCATCCCTGCTCTTGTCCCCATAACCGGATTCGCTCCCCTTCAGGCAGATCCATGAGGATGGGAGCTTTAATCGTGGGACTTTCCCGCAGAGCAACGGTTTGTCCACTCTTGTCCGGCCGCGCTTTGGCAAAAGTAATCTCATCACCGGCATTCATAAGAATAACCGCGCCTGTCGTTGCATCCTGGTGTACAGCTATACCATAAGTTTGTTTAAGAGGAGCAATTGGAACATATACCACTCCGTCCAATTGTTCAGGAGCTTCGGGAAAAGAAACCGCTTTGCCATTCTTCTCCCCCTCCTTACTATCGAGCTTCATTTGTACAACGGACGAATCCGTCGTTAAAATAACAGATTTCGTTGCCTCTTCATACCGTATATGCGAATCAACCGCTTCCTGCAGTACAGGCACAGGCAGCTTCAAATCCTTTCCCGAACCTATAGCCGAATAATCCATCAAATGACCTTCGACAAAAATAGGCTGTTTTATACCGCGCCAATCCGGTTCAGTATAGCTCGAATTCGGAAGGTATTCGGCCACTGCCCACCAAACTCCGGCCACGATCAGAATGATCCCCAAAAATATAGACTTCTTTCCACTGCGACGCCTCCTGCGCCTCCTTCTTGTTACCAATGAATGCTCCCTCCAATGCTCTTTCCAAGCTGTCCCCATTAACAACAAAAACGTGTGGAATCTGTCATTCCGCACGTTTTATTGAGAACAGATATTTATTTGCAGGACTTGCAAATTCCATACAGTTCCATCCGAAGTCCATTAACCTGGAATCCCGTGCTCTTCTCCGCCTGATGTTCTACATCCGCTAAAGAAGGATAACTGAAATCCTCAATCTTGCCGCATTTTTCGCAAATCACATGATAATGGTCAGAAACATTGGCATCAAATCGGCTAGAGTTATCGCCATAGGTAAGTTCACGTACCATGCCCGCTTCGATAAACATTTTTAAGTTGTTGTATACAGTAGCTACGCTCATGCTTGGAAATTTCGGTTCCAAAGCACGATATATATCATCAGCCGTTGGATGAGCCATCGATTCCACTAAATAGGCTAAAATCGCATGACGTTGCGGTGTAATGCGGACACCAGAAGTTTTCAGTTGTTCCAGTGCATGCTGAACGGACGTTCCCATGTTGTCCACCGCCTTAAGTTAAAATAGAATTACTTTAAAATAGATATCTTTTTTTTATTGTACGGCTACCTTCTTAATTTTGTCAATCCGAAAGAGGCGTCATTCCTCGTTCAAACTTCTCATTTTCTATTGGAGGGTCAATATTATAGATATTAAGGTCACTGGTTCCTTCAATTTTTATACTGTATTCACCGGTGCCAGCCATACCTTTAATTGTCTTTTGATCCACACTTAGATGAGGGAGTTCCGTCTGAATGCTGCCGTAGCTGACACCCCCCTCTAATTGATAATCCCCTTCCGCAGGAAGGCCTAGATTGATCACGCCAACGGCACTATAAACATTCCAGTTCCCGCCGAGGACCCCAGTTTGAACATTAATGCTGCCATTAAGTGATTCAGCCGTCAGCTTATCTTCAGCATCATATACTGTAATATTCCCGTTTCTGGTCTTCACATCCACTTCATCTTCAAACCTTTTGAGGATCATGTTACCTACTTGTGTCGTAAAAAAGCCGCTTCCCGAAACGTCATATGCCTCCACATTTCCACGGTTGGTAGACAGTTTGACATCACCGGTAACCCCTCGCACATGAATGTCACCATTTAATGTTTTCCCGCTGACGTCACCATAGACACGGCTGAGTGTTAGTCCACCGTTACCGCTCTCCAACGTGATGCTATCGATCGCCTCTACATTCAGCAAGGACACATCACCGTTCATTGTTCTTATATCCAGATTAAACCGCCGATCATCCGGTATGGCAATTTCCAAGTTCATTTTTGGCTGTCTTTTTCCGGATTCACCGTATGCCTTTCCCTTGGCCCGAATAACGATGGTATCCCCTTCGTCCGCTTCAACCGTTGACATCTCAGCTATTGCTTCAGCCATCCCCTTCTCCTCTTGATCGACCCAAACCACCGTATCGACAACGATTTGATCCACATCCGATCGGTATATCGTGATGTCTCCATTCAGGTGATCCACGATGATCTTACCGGTTTCAAGTTCGACTGGAATCTCCAGCGTCTCTTTCCGAAACCTGTTATCTGCCGCCTCACTATAATCAACTCCAGCAGCTGTCAGATTGAGACTGACACGATTCCACAGATGCAAGAAATGTTCCTGCTGCGTTACCAGAAATACTGAAGCCACGAGACAGACAGATAGAATCACTCCGCTAAAATCCGGGCGGAACCGAAAACTCCCCCGTCGTCCTTGAAGACGTGCAAGCAAATACCGCAACAGATATTCAACACCCCATATGATAAACAGCAAAGGCCACCATTTCAGTATTAAAAAAATATGATTCGTTTCATTCCATTCATCGAAGAGCAAAAGGGCACCTGTAATAATAAGCAGCAAGGCAGCTGTATATCGGCCAACTCTGATTTTGTGCTTCATCACTTCCCCCCTTACTCCATAAAACGAGCGCATGGTAGTTCAACCACTATAATATTTTACGGTCTTTACGAATGCGTATCAGCTCTTTGATCGCTGCCCCAGTACCGCCCACCATAAGCAGCAAAGCAACCATCATCGTGCCGTAATCACGCAGTCCTGTTTGCAGCCATTGCGGCTTTTGATGGAACAGAATCAACAGGATTCCACCGCCAACGAGCATCAGGCCAAACGAAAGTCCCCGCTCTTTACGAAATGGATTCCCTCCGCCTTTCGCTTCTTCTTGACGATGAGCCGATAGCACCACTGCCTCTTCACGGCGGCGACGGGACAGTATATATTCCGCTGCCTGGAGAACATCATAAACATTGTAGAAGTATCCCAAGGGTATCAGCAGCGCTAACAGTATGATAAGCGGGACATTAATCTGCATGCCAATAGAAGAAAAGTATAGAAGTGCCGATACATCGAGCATCAGCAACATAATGAACGTAATACCTTTACGATATAATCCAAGATAGATATGTCCCATGCCCGGAAGGAGTGCAGCAAGCAGCAAAGCGGACAGCTTCCGCTTTCTTCGCACCAATCCTGTATTTTTTCTATCCGACTTCTTCATGTTTATGGGAGATTGGTGTTCTGGCGTACTCATGAGATCTTCTCTCCTTTTTCGCTCATCAGCCATCTTTCTTTTTCTTGATAGTACCCTAATTTCGGGTCAGGAGTAACTGTAAAAAAACGGGATGCCTATGAAAAGCATATTCTATGTATTTAAAAAAACGCCACTGCCGTTGTTATCCGGGGTGACGTTTCTCCATATTTATTCCACGCTCACCAATGTTACTTCACCCATATGCTGAACCTGCTTCGTCAGTTCAACAGGGTCAAACTTTCGGTCCGTCAGCACTTGTAGCTGGATCTCCACACCTGGAAAAGCCGGTTGAAGTTCACCGTATGGTACAGCGCTTCTTTCATTCACAATTAACTTCTTGATCGTAAAACCTTCAGCAGTCAACATAGCAGATAACCCATCGAGCAGTCCCGGTGCATTCGCTGCATGTATCGTAATCAGGTGCAGTTTACTACCACGAATATAACGCTCCTCCAGTTTATTAAATACGACCAGATTAAGTAAAATAAGAAGCGTTGTTACGACAGCCGCAAAATAAAAGCCTGCTCCTATAGCTAACCCTATAGCGCCAACCACCCAAATCGATGCCGCTGTAGTCAGACCAGTGATCGACTTGCCGGTGAACAAAATCGTTCCCGCTCCGAGAAAGCCGATGCCCGTTATGACTGCTGTAGCCAAACGTGCCGGATCAATTCGAACATTCGTCTCCGCCACAAAGTCTGAAAAACCATAGATCGAGAGAAGCATGATGAGTGCTGAGCCAAGACATACCAAAATATGTGTCCGAAGTCCCGCCGCATGATTGGAACGTTCACGCTCCCAGCCAATTACCCCTCCCATTAACATCGAAAGCAATAAACGCAGCAAAATATTTAAATGATCGATAGCCCAAGGATCACCCAATTACGATACCTCCTTTATCCTGATGTTACTTCTCTTCTTAACTGAAGTTAGAAGCTTCACTTCAATTGCAAATGGAACTCTGTCAGCTCGACCCCTGGTGCAACCTCAAAAGCACCTTTCCGCTGAAATCCGAACCTCTCGTACAGCGAAACCGCCGGGGTATTCTTCGTGCCGGTCATCACAATAAAGAGTGGAGTATCACGGTACGTGTCCAGTACATGCTGAATTAAGCCTCTGGCAATCCCTTTCCGAAAATGGTTCGGATGCACCATCATTCTGGAAATGGTCACCTGTTCTTGTTCAACTTCAACTGCGATGACACCGATCAACTCTCCCTCCTCCGTTATATAACCATAAAAAAACTCGCCTGATGAAGAAATGCTTTCAAATGTGTCCTGCAAGGGAGGCAGCTCTTTAAATCCAATTAATGCTGCCTCAATGGGGTAAGCCATATGCTGCAATGCCCATATTTGCTGAACGATGTCACGCTGCTCCAATGATAAAGAATGAATCATTTTCTAGCCTCCTGCAGTACCCCCGTCCTTATTCATTTCGGCAGTACTCTATGTATAGTCCAGTCGCTGATAAAACATAACACCCATGCAGCATGGTTTGTTTGCGTGCTCGGCCAACTCTCAGCATACAACATAAATGAGAAAAAAGAACTCGCCTGATAACAGACAAGCTCCTTTTTCACATTAAGCCTCAGCTGTTCAGTATTTCAACCAACAGCTTATTAACAAGCGCCGGGTTCGCCTTACCCTTGCTCTCCTTCATAACCTGACCAACGAGAAAACCGATCGCCTTCTGCTTGCCGGCCTTATAATCCTCTACGGACTGCGGGTTCGAGGCAACCACCTGCTCAACGATGGCTTTGATAGCACCCTCGTCGCTAATCTGTACAAGCCCTTGTTCTTCGACGATCTGCTTAGGAAGCTTCCCAGTCTCAATCATCGCTTTAAATACCGTCTTTGCGATCTTGCTGCTGATCGTCCCTTTCTCGATCAAGCCGATCATTTCACCAAGACCTTGCCCGGTGATCTTCACGTCTGTCAGTTCAAGGTTGCTCGCATTCAGGTAACCCATCAGTTCACCCATAATCCAGTTGGAAACAGCTTTTGCATCCTTTGTATAATTCAGGCTGTCCTCAAAAAGATCAGCCATCGCTTTGGAAGAGGTAATGACGCCTGCATCATAATCTGGCAGGCCATATTCCGATGTATACCGGGCCTTGCGAGCATCCGGCAATTCCGGAATCGACCCACGAATCTCTTCCTTCCACTCTTCGCTGATGTGAACAGTAACCAGATCCGGATCAGGGAAGTAACGATAATCATGTGCCTCTTCCTTGCCGCGCATCGACAGCGTTTTACCTTGCGCTTCATCCCAGCGGCGAGTCTCCTGAGCGATAACCCCGCCTTCATCAAGGATCTCAGCCTGACGATATTGTTCATATTCCAATCCGCGCTGAACACCGCGGAATGAGTTCATGTTTTTCAGCTCGGCCTTTGTGCCCAGCTCCTTCTGTCCCCAAGGGCGCAGACTGATATTGGCATCACAGCGCAGCGAGCCCTCTTCCATTTTCACATCGGATACATCGCAGTACTGCATGATGGCACGCAGTTTTTCAAGATAGGCTTTTGCTTCCTCCGGCGATGCGATCTCCGGTTCAGAAACGATCTCTACCAGAGGTGTTCCCACCCGGTTGAAGTCAACAAGTGATGCATAGCCTCCGTCGACATGCGTCAGCTTTCCTGCATCCTCCTCCAAATGAAGACGTGTGATGCCGATCCGTTTTGTTTTGCCATTCACTTCAATATCAATCCAGCCATTCAAGCCGATAGGCTGATCGTACTGCGAAATTTGATAAGCTTTGGGTGAATCCGGGTAAAAATAGTTTTTACGGTCAAACTTGCTGACATCCCCGATCGTACAGTTCAGTGCCATCGCCGCTTTCATAGCATATTCGACAGCCTGTCGGTTAAGTACCGGCAGCACTCCGGGATGTCCCAGACAGATCGGGCAAGTATGCGTGTTGGGTGGAGCGCCAAACTCTGTGGAACAACCGCAAAAGATTTTGGAATTCGTATGCAGTTCCACGTGTACTTCAAGCCCGATTACCGTTTCATATTTCGATGTAGACATGTTTTATTTCCCTCCTTCTCTGCCGTCACTTTACAACGCAGGCCGCTGCTTGTGGTGTTCTGTATTTTGTTCATAGGCATGGGCTACACGCAGTACAGTCGACTCGTCAAACGCCTTGCCAATCACCTGCATACCTACAGGCATTCCTCCTGAAAAACCACACGGCACACTAATAGCCGGAACGCCAGCGAGGCTGACCGGAATGGTCAAAATATCATTTAAATACATCGTAAGCGGATCATCGACTTGTGCACCCAGTTTAAACGCGGTTGTAGGCGCGGTCGGTCCGATAACAACGTCATATTTTTCAAATACTTTGTCAAAATCCTGTTTAATCAAAGTGCGGGCTTTTTGGGCTTTTAAATAATAGGCATCGTAGTAGCCTGAGCTCAGCGCATAGGTTCCGAGCATAATCCGGCGCTTCACTTCATCTCCAAAGCCCTGGCTTCGGGATTCATGATACAGCTCAAGCAAATTGCCGGTTTCCACACGCTGTCCGTAGCGAACCCCATCAAAACGAGCCAGGTTCGAAGAAGCCTCTGACGAAGCCAGCAAGTAATAAGCAGCCACAGCGTATTCTGTGTGAGGTAAGGAAACCTCCTCCCAAACAGCGCCCAATCCCTCAAGAACCTTAAGCGCGTTCAGAATGGATTCCTTCACTTCAGAATCAACGCCCTCGCCCAAATATTCCTTCGGCACGGCGATCCGCAGGCCAGAAACATCACCGGTCAGAGCGCTTGTATAATCCGGAATGTCTACCTTGGCTGAGGTTGAATCCATCGAGTCATATCCTGCGATCGACTGAAGCACGTAAGCAGCATCTTCAACATTTTTCGTTAAAGGCCCGATCTGATCAAGTGATGAGGCAAAAGCCACCAGACCAAATCTCGACACCAAACCGTATGTCGGCTTCAAGCCAACAACACCGCAATAGGAAGCAGGTTGACGAATCGATCCGCCGGTATCGGACCCGAGTGTAAAGTAAGCTTCACCTGCAGCAACCGCAGCAGCAGAACCACCGCTGGAACCTCCAGGAACATACTCCAGATTCCACGGATTGCGAACCGGATAAAAACTTGAATTCTCGTTGGAGCCGCCCATGGCGAACTCGTCCATGTTCAGCTTGCCGATCGTAACGGTATCCGCTTCACGGAGTTTGTTGATCACCGTTGCATCATATACCGGTTCGAAGTTGGACAGAAACTGGCTGGCGCAGGTTGTGCGAAGCCCTTCGGTTACGATGTTATCCTTAATGCCAGCAGGCAAACCAAACAAGCGGCCGCGAGCTTCTCCGGAAACCAGCTTGTCGTCCAATCGCTTAGCAGAAGCGCGAGCCCCTTCCTCGTCCAGGGTAATATAAGCCTTTATCCGGTCTTCACGTTGCTGAATATTCTGAAATGCCTGATCCACCATATCGCTGACCGAAATTTCCTTCTCTTTTAGCTTGCTATGTATTTCCGATAATTTATAATCAAACAGACTCAAGTTGAACATCCTCCCTTCAGGTTCTATTCCAATACCGCCGGTACTTTAAACTGTCCCTCTTCCTCATCCGGCGCATTGAGCAGTACCTTCTCAATTGGCAGGCTTTCACGGACCTTGTCCTCACGCATTACATTGTGCAAGTGCAAAACATGTGTCGTCGGCTCAACGCCATCGGTATCCAATTCATTCAACTTTTCGGCATATTGTAAAATCGCGTTCAGCTGACCGGTAAACATCTCCTCTTCCTCCGGCGTCAAATTTAAACGAGCCAGCTTGGCCACATGCTGAACGTCTTTCGGTGTAATACTCATGTCATTCACTCCTTTTTCTTCCCCTTTCAAATTAAAGGGATAAAGTCTCCGGGATAACTTTTCTCATTATATTGTAGAAGCATGGACAATTCAATCATCGGGGCGATTCCAAAAAAGAGCCGGCCCCTAGGCCGACTCTCTTAAATCCAAGCTCGAAGATTAACTTGTTTGATAAAATCCGCCTGCGACAAATTTTCCGCGGTTTCTTCTTCCTCTTCGGCAGATTCCAACTCACCGTTCAACACTTGAAAAAACAGCTTCTCATTATATGTCGACAGGGCGAAATCGATGAGCGCTTCACGCTCGACCCGCTCAGCTTCCTGCTTCAACACGACGGATTCCAGTTCAATATCAGCAGCTGGAACGAAAAAATTACGGTTGAGAGACGGAATGCGAATTACGTAATCGAACGCATTATCCGGATTCCGGTCATAAGCAATAATATAGGCGTGATGACCGATCGGAAGATTCTGCTCAAAGGTATCTTCGACGACTGTAACCTTTTCCCCTAAACGCAGCATCGTCTACCTCCTGAGATGTCATTCTTTTATCTCATTAGTCTACTAAAAAGCGATAGAAAAGTCCATGTTCTTATAAAAGATTATATAAATCAATAGACTCAGAAAGGTATGGTCGATTCGTCCCGCATCAAAAAAATAACCGTCACTCGCCAGGGAGAATATTTCTTCTGAGCAGCGAAGAGGCAAAAGCTACAGACAGCACCATGATCACAAGGGCGATGATTGCAGGTCCATAAGCGGCCTCCGTTCCTCCCGCAAGCCAATCGGCTGCAAAGCTTCGAAGACGATCAGGACTCCATTGCGTATAGGAAGGAAACAATCCGGACAAGAGCGATAAAAGCGCCGCTGTCCCCAAGCTGATAAATGCAGTAGCCGGCCCTTTGAATATAGCGCCAAGAGGAAGAACGAGGCCCAGTACCCAACCAAGCCACAGTGCATAAATTCCGCCTGAGGCTGCAACAGCACTCCAATCCAGTGGTCCGATCAGCTCGGCAGTGTAATAAGCCGATCCCGCTAAACCAAGCCCAAAGGAAGTGACCAGAAGCGTCATCAGTGCCCCCCATTTAGCGGTGATAATCAGCGCTGGAGATATGGAACGTGCAAGCAGCAGCTCACCGGTCCCCGAAGTTCGTTCTCCAGCCACAGTATTCATGCCTGCCAAAACAAGCACCAACAGACCGACCATACTGTACTGACCAAGCGTCTGTGCCACAACTTCGCTTGATGACGGCGTCTGAAATAAAGCCAAAGCTTCCTCCGGTACATTGCCCGACAGCGAAAGGATCTCAGGCAAATAATAAACAGATATCGGCTGGGTTATGCCGATCAGCAGAAATACGATAGGAACCCAAATGAATTTATAACTTCGAGTATGCTCAAGCATCTCTTTCCTGTAACATATCCATAACCCTCTCACCCGCTCACCACCTTCATGAACATATCCTCTAGTGATGACGTTCCCGCCTCAAAGCGCACAAGCGGAATATCCTGCTCTGATATTTCCTTCATTAATTGCTTTCTGGCTATCGTTATATCGTTAACGGTCAACTTTGCCGAATCTCTTCCGATCTCCGCATCCGCCACAAAAGACTTTGCTGCAAGAGATTTTAGCCACTCTGCTCCTTTTCCTGCAGATTCAACAGCAATATGAAGGACCGGCTGACGGTATTTGGTGCGCAGATCATCAAGCGTCCCTTGCTCCGCAATAAGACCATCCACCATGAACAGCATCTCATCACATATTTCTTCAGCATCATGCAGGACATGCGTAGAAAACAAAATCGTTATGTTGTCCCCTTTCAAATCACGAATCATATCCATTACTTCCCTGCGGCCCAGCGGATCAAGAGCCGAGACCGGCTCATCGAGCAAGAGTAGTTCCGGCTCGTGAACGAGAGCTTGTGCAAGTCCAAGACGCTGCTTCATCCCACCGGAATAACCTGAAATCCTTCGCTTGGCAGCATCTTTCAGACCAACCTGCTCGAGAACCTTTTCCGTCCGCTCACCCGCCTTGCGTCCATCGAGACCGGAGATATCAGCACTGAATCTAATGTACTCTCTTCCCGTCATCCATCCATAAAATTTAGGGTGTTGCGGTAAATAACCGATCCGGTTACGCCAGCTATCTCCTCGCTGAAACCCGGCATATTCCATCAAACCGCCGCTTTCCTTCAGAAGTCCGGCCAACATCCGGAGTGTCGTCGTCTTTCCCGCTCCATTCGGGCCAAGAAGCGCCGTACAGGAGCCTTTTTTGACTTGGAAAGATACTCCCTTTACCGGAGAAATGCTTCCAAAGCTTTTTTTTAAATCCCGGACTTCCAACAAGCTAACACTCATGTATGCTTCCTCCCGATAACAAAATACGCAACACTTCCGAATATATTAATGATCAGTATAATAAACACCCACATTAACTTGCTTCCTTTAATATCTTGCGGCTCCGCTTTATACAGTGAGATGAGTGCGGTGACCGCAAGAATAATTTGGAGTGCAATGAGCGGCCATATCAATCCCCAGTTGATATCCACGGAAATCCCCCTCCTTTTATTATTCAATCATGTGATTTTGTATTCTTTCGTCTTGGCCTGATGACGATAAGCCAGTAAAGGAGAAGCGGAAGCGGCATCGTTGTCGAGCCCCATATCCCCCAAAACCAGGACATTTTCCCCAAACCGCGCTTCTTCGAATCGATAAAAAGCCATACGCCTTGGCAAAGAACAAGAATGGTCATTCCAACGAGTACCCAAACAGGCGTCGTCTCGATCGGATTAGTCATGAGAATCCCTGCTTTCTGGAGAGCGAAGTGATAGCGTGAGGATGACAGCTCCGACCAGCATACTGCCGCCATGAACGATCCACAGCATAACAGGTTGAAGCCACGCTGCCAAAAAGACGGCACTTACGATAAACACAGCAACCAATAGAAAAATAAACAGCTCATTTCTCCATCTCCGTTTCTGATTCGCCAGTGTATGAACAGCCAATTTATGAAAATCATCGAGCGGCGGTGCAGGCTTCTCAAAAGCAGAGTCGATCTGACTTAGCTCCGCCTTCAGACTTGCAATCAATTGTTCATTTTGCTCATTTGATCTTTCAGACATCCATCTTCATCTCCTTTCGCAATGATTTGATCCCGTAAGCGGTTCGCGACTTTACCGTTCCTGCAGGGACACCAAGCATACTTCCTATCTCCTCATAGCTGTAACCGTAATAATGCTTCAATAAAATAGCGATTCGGTGCTCCTCCGATAGACGAGATAATGCTTCCATCAGATCACTCCATTCTTCGTTGCGGCTTTCAAGCTGCCAGCGCATATTGCGAATGCCCTGCTTGCGTTCATTCTGAAGCCATTGTTGTTCCCGTTTCTTACGCCTGATTCTATCCATGTAAATACGCGTAGCAATCGTGATCATCCATGAGGAAAAAGAAGATGTGCCATTGTAACGCCCTATATTCTCCATGCATCGGATCACCGTATCCTGTGCTATATCCTCAGCTGTGGATGGATTCATGGTGACTTTAAGCAAATATTTGTATAAAAAGGAATAATGTCGCTGAAATAGCTGCGCCATAGCTTTAGTGTCACCTGTTGTCGCTTGGCGAATCACTTCTTCCTCTGTACCTTTCATACGAGCTTGTTCACCTCTTTCGCATTCTATAGATAATACGATTTGCTCGCTGTAATCGTTCAATGCGTTATGAGCTAAAAATTTTCATCCAGAAACTGATGATTTCAATGATGCTTTTCGTTTCCATATCTATCAAATGATCATAGAAATCGAAATATAACATGTATTTTAAATATAAATGAAAACAGACCACCCAAAGAGAAAAAATTCCTCTGGATGGTCTTCCGTTTCGTTGTCGAATAAACATTTCAACAATTTCAAAACTATTTTCGGGACTGCCCCGATAGCTGTATGTATTTCACTTATTGTATCGATATTCGTTCAATCGATCATGCCATGGCTGAGTCCCCGCTTTATTTCCTTTCAATAATCTGTGCCACACGACAGATGGTGTCGATTGATCGTCAGGACTTTTCACAGCTGCACGTTCAATGTCGACATCTCTCACAGCATTGTTCCTGACAAACTGCAGCAACCTGCTATTCTTCATTCCGAAGTCCCCCTAATATAGACCACACCGCACAAATGGCCCCGAAAATAAAAAGAACGCAAACCGGGATTAATATTCCACAGTCTGCGTGCTTCGCAAAGGTAACATTTAATTAACAGTATTGTATCAATCTTGTCCTGCCTTGTCTAGTCTATTTTCTCGAATTTTGTCGCAGGAAAATTCATCTAACATCAATAGACGTACGGATTTTGTTGTTTCTCCATACCAATTGTCGTTTTGGGTCCATGGCCCGGATACACGATCGTTTCATCGGAAAAAGTAAATAGCGTATTCTGAATGGAATTCAGCAGGTCCTGTTCTCTGCCGCCAGGCAGGTCTGTGCGGCCAACACCCATTCGGAACAAAACATCACCGGAAAACAAGTGGTTTTCATACAGAAAACTACAGCTTCCCGGGGAATGACCTGGCGTATGATACACGGTAAACGTAAGACCGATCAAATTCAGCTTTTGTCCAGCTGCCAGATCATATTCTGCCGGTTCTGTTGCTAGCGGCGGACATACGCTTGGCCATCTTAATGAACCGTTAAGCTTCGGACTGCCAAGCCAGTCCTTTTCCAAGTCATGAAGATAAACCGGACAGCCCTTCAGCTTCCGTATCTCCTCCACTCCTCCCATGTGGTCAAAATGAGCATGTGTCAACAAAATCGCTTCAATTTCTAGATTTTCAATTCGCCGGATGAGCGGCTCCGGATTCATACCCGGATCAATAATCACTGCTTTTCCTTCCTCTGCGCCGGTTAAGAGATAAGCGTTCGTCTCCAGAGGCCCCAAGCTGAACGTTTCAATATTCAACATATTTCGTTAAAACCCTGAAATCAGCTCACGCAGCTCGGATATAATCACCGCGTGAACTTCATTTCCTTCCCCATAAGCTTTGATGATCTCTTGACGAACAGCTCCCAGCTTCTCTTCGTAGTCCGGCGCTTCCCGGTCACTGTTCTCTTCCTTGAACTCTATCATAAACCGCTGTACATGCTTCGGCCGAGGGCCCCATTGACCGAGTATATGTCCTCCGGTATCTGTAAAAATGACAATCGGAATGGATCGGCCACCCATCGTAAGGAATTGATCCATCACATCCAGATGCTGTTCCATAATGAGCACTTCTGTCTCTATGCCAGCCGTCTCAAGTGCCCGGAAAACTACCGGCACGTTCCGAACGACATCACCGCACCAATCGGCTGCAAGTATAAGTACACGCAGATCATCCCGGAAATTCAGGCTTTCAAAAAATTCCCGGTCCTCTTCATTGCTCCAGGAAAACTGATCATACCCTGCCTGAAAATCTTCTTTGTTCTTTTCCATGCCATCCATAAACTGTTTTGGCGAAATACCGCTGCCAAATTTATGGGCAAGATTAACTGCCATCTGGTTATAACCTCCCTTTTTTGGATTGAAACCATTTTATCACAAAATAAATAATCATTAATGACAATGCGCCAAGCAGCAGCTCACGTACATAAGGGGAAGCTTTCTCATCGATCAGTTCCCATCGGTCGCCCAATAAGAGACCCATATATAAAAATAGCGCAGTCCATGGAATCACGGCAAGTGTTGTCAGAAAAGTAAAACGCCAAACATTCATTTTGGAAATGCCAGCCGGAATCGATATCGCATGTCGAACGACAGGAACAAAGCGTGCTGAAAATATAACGCCCGTACCATACTTTTGAAACCATTCTTCAGCATAATCGATATGCTTCTTCTTGATCAATATATATTTCCCGTATTTTTCCAGAACAGGCCTTCCGCCATAGCGCCCAATCCAATAAACAAACAGCTGGGCAACGACTCCTCCGATTGTACCGAATATCATCGCCCCGAAAAAGTTGATTTCTCCGATTGAAATGAGGAACCCGCCATAGGCGAGTACAATTTCGCTCGGAATGACTTCCATCATCAATCCAAGCATAATGCCGAAATAACCGAGACTTTGAATCCAGTCAAACAACTGCCCAACCACATCATAAACAAGCTCCAACATCCGTCCCCCCGCTTCTATATCATCTTAATAAAGCCTATTCTGATGAAGCGCTGGACATGCGTTCGAATGTTCGCCCAATTGGACTAACGGTTGTGACTTTCGCCCGGAATTTTACATATGGTGGAGTAAAAGGAGTGAGCTATCATGCATACACCATACAACAGCAAGACCGGAAACCGTCCTCCAACTCCACGAGGGATCAGGCGTGCTTGCAGCAAGGAATTATACCGCACGACAAAGCGGCTAAAACAATATATTTCGCCAGAGCTGATAAAACAAGGGGAGGATCTCTATTACCGAAAGGTCATCGGCAACCTGATCTGGATTCATGAAAACCGTAGTAATAAAAAGCTTCTATGCGACTGGTGGGAAAAAGACGTATGTCCCGAGCTTGCCGAGCTGTGGCAAATACCAGAAAAACCGCTGGCTTCCGCTTTCAGAGATGCGTTTGGCGGTTAACCGGCGACCTAAAGGGTTAAAAGCTTACCAGCCCTGCTGCTCTTTATAAGGGCAAAGAAGACATTTCTTCTTGTAATGTAGTGTTAGGTATAAGAAATACAGGTACACTTATGGCGTTTTGATAAGCGTCGAGATGGATCTTTTCAATCCTTTGCTTCAAATCTCTTGCGACCCGCTCCGCTTGAGGGCTCATTCTGAAGTCTCTGTCATTTCTGGCAAAAGGATTTTCCGTTACCGCTTTGGCCGTTTGGTGATAGGCGTCATAAGCATTAATAGCGGAATAAGCTGTAGTTAAAGCGGATTCGCTTCTTCCTAAAGCCCATTCGTTTCTGGCTAAACGAACCAGGGAAAGAATCGCTTGTGTCTGCTTCCCTGTATGGTAACGATCTTTTTCTACGCTGATTTGGTACCAGATCGCAGCCTGTTCAGCGTTCCCGCTCAAAGCATGCAGTTCAGCCATCCCCCATATCAATGCCGGGTGTCCCGGTGAGCGGACGAGGCCCCGCTTCAGCACCTCAGCCGCCTCCATAGGGGGCAGCTGCTCTGCAAGAAGCAATGCTGTTTCCGGGGAAGCTGGGTTCCAGCGTATCGAGGACTCAAGCAGCTGCTTGCGCTTCCCTTCGTCCACGGTGAAGATCGCCTGTTCGAAATAACGGTCTCCGAGCCAATAGGATGAAACCAAAGCTGTCCAAACGGTTAGACAGGCCACCCCGGTAATAAATAAAATCCGGCGGCCGAGCCAAGTCATTCGAACGGTGAAACCCTGATCAAAAACGCATGCAGAAAATCTTGTCCTGATGCCTTTCATCACTCGGGAAGAAACCCGTACGGCTAAGGGATGGCCAGGTTTGTTGAGTGCTGCCCGGGCGGTTCCCATCGCTGCCAGCCAAAGCATAAGCAGCCACACCAGTCCGTAGCTCCAGTCAAAATCGATGATGCTGTGAATGAGCAGAACGGAAAAAGCGGGCAGCAAAGACGGACAGGCGGATTTTAACCGGATCGCGGTCAGGAAAAGGGAGAGCAGCACGATAAGCAAACCGATGGCTCCGATATTCAGGAGCAGATCCATATACCCGCTATGCACTTCAGCCCCGACATATGGCTGTGATTGAATGGAGCGGTAGGACATCCGCCATGTGTCTCCCCCATGTCCAAGCCAAGGTGCCGACATGAACAAGCCCCATGCATCGTGATACATGAGCTGGCGCGCGCTCATCGTTTCTGCTTCGCCTGCAAGCCGGACACCAGCACGTGACAGGACGGCTGCACAGGCGATGATATAAAGCGCCGCGGACAGAATGAGAACGATTCGCGGGCGATAGCCTTTGGCAGGCAGCGCATCTGAGGCGGCGCCGGGCGCATTACCTTGAGAGCTCCCGTCACCCGTATGCTCCACCAGCTTGCCCCGGACGGGGCCTGGAGATGAGCTTTCAGCCGCAACGGGAGCAAATTTCCGCGGGCCCAAGCCACCTGCTGAAAGCCCGCGGCACAACAGCAGGCCGGCGAGCACGCTGCCGGCCCAAAGCCCGGCCAGCCACAGCAGGCCGGGCAGCACCGCCGGAGCCAGCTGGACATCAGCCAGCTGGCGATAGAGCAGTGCCGCGCCTGCAGTCGGCGCGGCACTTGCCGCCAAGAGCGGCGCTGCCCGGCGCCGCTCTTGGGC
>NZ_LT985747.1:1377120-1670853 GCF_900289175.1 Paenibacillus faecalis
GGCTCGCCCGCCTGCCGAGCGCGGCGGGCAGTGCAAACAGCCGCTCGAGCAGAAAGGCAGCCATGACCGCCCCGAACGTGTTCGGGTACTGGAGCAGGCCGCCCAATCTCGCGCCGACAGCACTTACCTCAGGATCAGCCGAACGAAAGATCGCGTTCGGCAAATCGAGCAATCCATAGACGGCAAGCAAAGCGCTGCCGCACAAAATAACGCCTGTCATATGCCATATCAGGCGCAGCATCCTTTCGCCCTCTCGCTCTTTGCCCGCTAGCCAAAGAGCAATCCCAACCGATGCGAACAATCCCCATCGAATAAGTTCATTTCCTGTACCCTCTGCGGATATCGAGCCTTGTATTCCATGCCATACATAAATCACCAGCACTGCACCGGCACATATCAGAAAAGGAAGAAGCGGACTCTTCAAGTGCTTCGGAAAACGAAATGGGTCACTTTTCAAAGCATATCCGCTATTCATCAACACAAGCACAAAACTTATCCCCCACACCATGCTGACTCCATAAAGATCCTCATCAAAAAACAAGCCTGCTCTCACACTCGCTGTTCCCATGATCAGCATTAACATTAGCATTCTACCGTGCCGGACAAGCAGGCTTCCCATTTGCTTCTCTCCTTTTCACAAGCTAATTAAAGTACAGCAAATACATCTAAATCGAAATATTCCATATAGCCCGCATTAGATAATCGGGATATATCCCCATTTTGGTCGAGTAACATCCAATGTATTCTCTAATTGATATAACGTCAGATATGAACACTAAATGTCGATATTTTTTAAGAACAAAAAAACGGCTCGCACCTATAGCGACAACGCTCTAGGACAAACCGTTTTAACCTGTGTACATATGATATATGAACGGATGAAGCTCAAGGCTTCGGTAAGAGGTCCCGACAAGCCTCTTCCAAGTATGGCGAAGCGCTCAAAAAATCTCTAAACGCAGTATATTCCTGCCACAGCTTGTTTTGATCTCCAGCCGTTCCCTTAACTGCGCGAATCAAAATGTTTTTTGGCGTATGTTCCAGATCAATAAACTCCAGCAGCTGAGTGCGGTAGCCCATGCAATCCAGAAGCTTGGCACGAATCGCATCCGTTGCAAGCGCCGAGAATCGTTCTTTCAAAATGCCGTGCGATAACAGCGGCTCCATCACAGGACTGTTCACCTGGTTGAACAGCTCATGCTGACAACATGGGACCGATAAAATAACGGACGCTCCCCAGCGAACCGCTTTTTCCAAAGCGGCGTCGGTCGCCGTGTTACAGGCATGAAGCGTGACGACCATATCGACCTGTTCCAATTCATCATATTCCGCAATGTCTCCGACAAGAAACCGCAATTGCGAGTAATTCAGCTTTTTCGCCAGCATACTGCAGTGTTCGATCACATCCGCCTTCAGATCCAATCCGACAATTTTCAGCGATCTGTTCGCGGTAACCGCCAAATAATGATAAAGCGCAAATGTAAGATACGATTTACCACAACCAAAATCAACGATCGTTATTGGACGGTCATCCGGAAGATAAGGGATCACATCCTCAACCATTTCTAAAAAACGATTGATCTGCTTAAACTTGTCATACTTCCGGGCATACACCTTGCCCTCATCGTTCATAATACCAAGCTCCACTAAAAAAGGAACAGGCTTGCCTTCCTCAAGCACATAGGTCTTTTTTCGATTATGGGACAGATCACTTCGCGTTTTGGTCGGCGATTTGGTTAAAATGGACACCTTATACTTCTTCGATATCAGCACTTGATAGTCCGCTTCGAGTGTACAAATGACCGCTTGGCGAAACGTCTCTTCCAAAAGCTTGATCAGAGTAGCCTCGGCTTCATCAGCGGGAATATTCTCATGCGTAACCTTAGCTCCTGAATAATAGGCAAACTGATAGTGCAGCTTCGTTTTCAGTTCAACCGGTTTGACTGTCACCTTCGTATAAGAAACCCCTTCCCGCTTACGCAAATGGCTGAGGGTGGCCGTAATCAATGACGTGTTCTCCATGATTTGGTGAATGAGTTTACGCAGTGCATCCAAAGAGATACATCTCACTTTCATGTTGTATTTGCAGCCCACTTAAACTACATTATTTATGATAACATCCTCGGTCAATGCTTATAAAGAGTTCGGGGCTTTAATCAAAATCCTTGGTTTTGGTCTTATGCGAGTAACGCAGTCCCATCTCTTGTAGACCTTCCTGAACTTCCTCAAGGGGAAGCCCTCCCCGCTGCAATTCATTCGGGTCTAGTTTCAGAAGACGTTCGTAAAACAGCTTGCCCTCCCGGTAATCTGCCATTTCGCGTTGAAGCAATCGGAATAGGCTGTCCTCCGCCGCCGCATATGCGCCTTCTTGTTCTGTAAAAGCAAACAATAGACGCTCTGTCACATCTGGCAGGGCATAGGGGCGTGCTCGCTCCAAAAGTTCATAAATCTTGTCCGGCAAAGACATGTCCAGCATATGTCGATCTCCACCATGCAAAGAAGCTGTCATATATAAATGAAGAGCCTTTACCAACAAAGTATTTCCATCCTCAAAGCGATCCATTTCCCTATAAATTTTCGCCTCTTCTTCCAGCAGCCTTGCTACACTTTGCAGTTGATCCGCTTCAATCATCGAACTGTTTCGGAACAACTGAACGATATCCTCGGCTGACAAAGATTTCAACAACTTGGCATTTAGACGAAATCGGCGGCTTAGCATTTCATCAATTTCCCAAAGTGCTTCATTCAGTTTTCTCTCCTGCTTTAAGCCAAATACTTTGGATATCATCTGCGTCATTTCCTCTACAAGGCGAAGGATATAATCTTTGCGATACATGTTTTGACTCCCCATTTCTTGACAGATTAGACAGATTAGTTAGATTGTAAAAGATCATGCATCGTTTTTCCAGTGAAGCCAAACCGCGCTGCACGCTTCTTCGGAATTGATCCATCAATATGCCCCAGATGAACGTTTGAAGAAAAAAAGATCGAGTACGGGAGTATACGCAACCCCTAACTCGACCTTTTCGAATTCAACGGTATCCCATCGAACATAAAAGCTACTATGGGGACAGCCCCGCAACTTTCTCTATATGGTCATCAAGATGAATGTACATGTTCCAAAAATGCAGAAACTGCTTTCCCCAACGTCTCTGGCTCCTCCATCATACTCATGTGACCCGCTTCTTTAATGATATGCCGGGTTACATTCGATTGATCTGCCGTAAAGACTCGCTCTGGCGGTATAAGACCGTCTTTCTCACCCGCAACAAGCAAGACAGGAAGTATGGTGGAAGATAGAACATCTCTCCGATCAGGACGCTCACGCATAGCCATGGCCGCACCGATTGCTCCCTGCGGTGGAGTCAAATATCCAATTTCTTTCGCTTTCTGAATGCATTCCGGCTTCTTGTGCTCCATTCCCGGAGCAAACAGACCAGGGATCAGTCCGTCAATAAAGTTTGTCATTCCTTCTCTTTGAATCGCGTTCACTGCATCCAGTCTCTTCTCCTTCGCCTCATCGGAATCCGGATAGGCTGTAGAATGAATCAGACCAAATGCGTTCAAGCGCGAAGTGTATCGTTGGGCACATGACAGCGCAATATATCCACCCATGGAATGTCCGAGGATCGTTGCCTTCTGAATATCCAGCTCATCCATCAACTGCAACACATCATCAGCCATTTGTTCAATCGTATAAGGCCCTACAGGCGCATCCGTACGGCCATGCCCCCGAAGATCCGGGACAATCACACGGTAACCGTTCAAATATGGGAGCATATGCTCCCAATAAGAAGAGCTTCCGCAAAAACCATGAAGCAAAATAACCGGTTCTCCTTGCCCCTGCTGCAAATAACATATTGTATTGCCGTTGCATTGTACACTTTCCATGACGATACCCTTCTTTCTATAAATAGACTCTTCAATGAAGCGATCTACTGTTTTATTTTAGATATAAAAGATGTACTAATATTAAACCATAAACAATCCGGCTGAAACGCCCGCCTCAAGCACTAAGGCCAAAGGCCGATGCTGCCGCATGAGCGATCTGTTCCGCCATGGTCATCACTAAATAAAGAGAAGTAACCTGCAAAGTCCAGTAAGGCTTGGGTCCCTGTACATTCACAACCGCAGCAACGCTGTAATGACCAACTGCAGGAAGCGAAGTTCCCACGGATTGGGCCGGATGCAGCGGGCCTTGCGAGCCAAAGTAAAAGCGGACAGAAGAGGGCTGTCCCAAACAAGCATCAATCGCGATGATAATACTTTCTTTCGGAATCTCCTTCAACTTGGACTCCAAATTACAAGCATCACAAGGGTCAGGAAGTGTTCCGATCACGTTCGGAAAACCATATTCGAGCAGTCTGCTTCCTGTCAATGGGCCAAGCGAATCGCCTGTTGAGCGGTCTGTTCCGATACATAAAAACGTAACTTGGTCCATGGAGTATTGATCAGATACACTCTTGAAAAAACCGTGCAGCTCCTCTCCCGACAATTTGATCTTTGCCGCAGGCACAGCCTGCTGAAAACCTGCATAGTTCCCCATTTCTTCCCTCCCACAAATATACCATTTGCTACAGATTACATCATACTGCTGAATCCTCAGTTTCCCTGATTTTACCCTAACCAAAGCCCGGTGGCAAAATCATTGGTTCGTCCGGCAGCGGCGTGATACAATACAGGGACGGTAAACGATTAATTTAAAAGGAAGGATGTCAATAATGGATCTGGATAAAAAGTCTCAAGAAAATGTTGAGTTTATGATCGAGCAAATGAAATTAAAGCTGCGCATGGCTTCAGCGGCCGCTATGCAGGCATCAGCCTTCTCTGTTGATCAATATGAAGATATTCGTGATCTGTATGGTATGGTGATGAGCAAGGACACGCTGAGCATATCCGAAGTAGAAGCACTCGTATCTGAGTTAGGGCGCTTGCGACTAAAGTAGCCTTATCACGTTCGTTACACTCAATAAGTTCTGTACGGTTCAACAATTAGAAAGCTTCTATAGTAAGTCTTGCGAGGATAAGCAACCAAGGCTAAAGATTGTTTTTATCGACAAATACAATTTGATTATCTCCTCTTGGCTTTGGAAACTTATAGATTCTATCGTGGTCAAGAAACAAATAGCCTACGACATCGTAGGACGTAAGGATAGCAGAATGAGGTCAACGCTGACCTGAAGTCGCCCGTACTTATTATTCAACAGGCCATCGCCTGTCACGCTTAACTGCAAAGATACATTCAAAAATGTGGGCTTTTCGATTTTGAGAGAATTAAATGCAAAAGTGCAGTTAAAATTCAAACTTTTCGCCAAAAAGGTTGTACCGGGCGGAATCAAATGTATTTTTGCAGGTAAACTGACCAAAAAGAGAAACTATCGATGATTTAAGTGTATTTTTGCACTTAAACTGTCCCTTTTGCAGGCAATGAGTATATTTCTCGCTTTACGTGCATCGGTCGGGTGGGGATAACGTTAACGCCACTCAAACATGAAAGTTCCTCAATGAGTGGTCGACCGACCGCTGTCACGCAGCGAAACATCGTGCGCTGGGAACTTCGTGCGGTGCGAATGTACAAAAAAGAAACGGTTTCGTCGTCCTTTTTATTAAAAGACAACGGAACCGTTTCTTGTGAGAACGAGGCTGCAACTTATGAATTGTATAGTGATCTACACGAAGTTTAAAGTAAACGCCGCTTCCGTGTTGCCTACTTTTTGCCCTTCGTCATTGTACAGTTCCTTCGTGCACGCCTTCCTTAAGGCTTCCATCGTGGAACGGTTATCGTAACCGAGCTGCTCCAGTATGGATTCCGTAATATATCCCCATTCTTCTTCCGAACCATCCAGAATTTTAAAGGCTACGCCAATACGCTCCTTTTTCAGACCAAAACAGTAAACTCCTTTAAAACCGCCCTTGGCGACGATATTATTATCCTGAAGCAAAAGCGTATCCAATCTGCCGCTTCCCGCCACCATAAGGGGATGGGAATTCATCGCATGTGTAATCTTATTGACCGCTTTACGGGTCGGTTCGTCATCGATCCGATCAGAACAAGCCAGCTTCATATATGCTACAGCCAATGCTTGCAGCGGCAATGCAAACACCGGAAGGCCGCACCCATCTGTGCCAAGTATGATTTCCTCTTTAGATAGACCGCTCATGTACGCAATCGTGTTTACAATCTCTTGCTGCATGGGATGATCAGGGTCCTCGTAACCTGAAAGGGGGAACTCTTTCATCTGACTGTAGGCAAGCATTCCAAGATGCTTTCCCGAACAGTTATGAAAAATTTTGCGCTTATGTCCTCCCTTGCGGATGAGAGCCTCTCTTGTATCCTGATCAAGCGGATAGCTCGAAGCACATACAAGTTCATGTTCTTCGATTCCGGTCTTATCCATTAAAGAGATTAACGTTTTCTGATGATTAAGCTCCCCTCTGTGGGACGCCGTCATTATAGCAATTTCCTGATCTATCAGTTTATAACGGTCTGCTATATGCGCACGAATGGCCGGAATAGCCTGCAGCGGCTTCGCAGAAGAACGAGTGAATGTAACGTAATTCGGGTCTCCTGCAAAGGCCTTTACTTTTCCCTCATCGTTTACGATACATATATGTCCGCTATGGATACACTCCACGATACCTGCTCGATATTCCTTAACCAGAACGGTCTCCATAATGCCTCTCTCCTTCTAATACAGTCCCTATATTCATGCCCATAATGAAATGTAAAAATTTAAATCTGGTCATTCAGCTTAACTATTATAGTACAAAAATGATCATATATCAGCAGGCAAAAATACGCTGTTCTTTCTTCCCCGATGTTGTTTCATCGACTTCCTCCACGTTTATATACAGATAAGCAAGCCCCATCGAGGGTCAAGACTCTGAAAAGGAGGCGAATATATGTGGGGAGTTATTATCAGTATCATTATGGCGATCATTATCGGCATCATCGGTGATGCGCTAGTAGGTCATGATATGCCAGGTGGTGTTATTGGCTCCATGATCGCCGGCTTTATCGGCGCTTGGCTCGGACCTATGCTTATGGGTGCTTGGGGGCCGGAAATCGGCGGATTTGCTATTGTTCCGGCTATCATCGGTACAGCAATCTTCGTATTTCTGCTAGGACTTTTATCCAAATTATTAAGAAGAACTACCTAATCCTACAAGATTAGACATGCTGAATGATATGAATCCAAAGGAGTGAATGTTATGAATCACAAGGAACAAGAACATTCGACACAAAACGGATCAGCTTTTCTGAAAGGTGCTTTTATCGGCGCGATCGTCGGCGCTGCAGCAGCTCTGCTGTGTGCACCGAAGACCGGACGTGAGCTTCGCGGAGATCTTTCAGACAAAATCACATTGGTTACAGATAAAACCAAGGAAGTTGCAGGCGTCGTCGGGGACAAAGCTACGGAGCTTGCCAAAACAGTAGGAAGCAAGACTTCAGATGTGATGACAACCGTAAATGAAAGTCGGGATAACATTATGTCGAGCGTAAAACAGGCTTCCATGGAAGTGACAGATGAAGCGGCTGCTGCTTCTGAGGAAGTTAAAAACACAGCAAAAGAAGCTTCCTCTGAGGCGAACCAAGAGATGAAGCCGACTAGATACTAAGCCCCCAAGCTCAAAATAGCCAGCTTTATCAGCTGGCTATTTCCATTTCAAGACATGAAGACGATACATGAAAGGCAGATCTATATTTAAAATAGAAAGCACCGGCTGCTTTTTAGAAAGGTGGGATCGAATATGGGTAAAGCCGAATCTTATAACGGCAGAGCTGGATCTTTTGATCGCCCGAATCATCATAAACATTCGCAAAAGCAGAGCAGCCCAAGTGATCAGCAGCGTGATCAGCGTGATCAGGCAAACAAAGAACGCGAAGTATCTGATCCAAAGCAGCGAAAGCCCAGCTCCTTTGATGTGGATGAACACCCCTTTGAACTGAGACATGAAGTAAAGAAACTGAATAGCCGACTTGATAAAATCGCAGATTCCCTGGAAAAAGCCGATATTAAAAACATTGTCGAAAATTACATGAGTCCAAAGAAGCGTTTAATTACTAACTTCACTGCTGGACTTTCCCGCGGTCTCGGAATGACGGTCGGAACGTTTATCGTTCTCGGCCTGCTCGGTTACATCCTGAGTCTTTTTGTAGACATGCCGCTTATTGGTGATTATATTGCAGAATTACAAAAATATATTAATCAATCCATGTAGCATTCAAGACAAACGTGACTTTCGCTTTCGTCCGAGTCCTCCAAAATCGAAGAAAAGGTGTTACAAGCCTTCCTCCAAAGCTTGAACACCTTTTTTTACATCTATGTTATGAGCTGAGGCCTCTACCCTATATATTTTTACTCTTGGATCTGACCTTCAATAAATCACCTGTCCAGCCTTTAACATGCATCCAAATATACATCGCCGCTGTAAAAAACAGAGTGAGAAGAATAACCGCGAAAAATCCCCAAGATGCCTTGATGATAGGAAGATTTTCAAAATTCATCCCCCATATAGCGCCGATGACTGTTGCTGGAGTAAAAATTACGGTCATAATCGTTAACGTCTTCATAATTTCATTCCCACGGAAGCCCGCAATCGCATCATCGATCGAAACTAAAGTGTCGATCTCATCCTCATAATGCCGAAACAGCTTATCCATTCGTTCAACTCGGTGAACCAGTTGTTTATAAGATTTGCTGTTCTCCACCGTATCTAAATACCCCTCCTTAGAGGCTGCTATCAATTCCTGAAAAGGGATAAAGAGATTGCTCCAGTGAAGCAGTTCAAAACGGGCTGAAAGTATTTTATCCATCAAATTACGCTCATTCTGCTCCCTCATCGTGATTTCAACTTCACGGAGCCTGACCTCAAACTTGTCCATACCGACATGAAAATAATGCAGTATCGCTCGTGAAAGAACAAACATCCCTTCAATGGGGCGTGAGCATTGATGAAGCATACAGATGCGTTCCTTCTCTCCCATCATCTCTCGGGTTTGCTCATCCAGGTTAAATGTCATCAGAACTTGTTTGTCGATATAAAAATAAAACTGCTCATACTCATCTTTATGGTTATCCAGATCAGGAGCTACTGTATATAGTATGGAACCTACAATAACAGGATTTACTCCATCAGGAAAACGAACAGACAAATAATTCTGATCTTCCAATGAAGGGATCAGATCAAACCATCGCGATGTATAAGGATATTCTGCACGCAGCTCGCCAATAAGAGGTGAACTCCAATCATCCACTTGAAGATCGTACCAGTCCCAGCCTCCCGCGTAGCTGTATAATCTTTGGCCTTCCTCCGGTTTCAAGAGAACCATCTACCGATTCACCTCCTTTATGTATTTAAAAAGGCACGCCTATCCTCTGTACGAAAATAGCGTGCCTTATGTAGTCCAGTCCTTCCACCTGATATAGAAATGCTTGTCCATATCAATACGATGAGTTAGACATAATTTGTTTCAGTTTCTCCGTTGCTCTCTTCTGGATACGGGATACACTCATCTGTGAAACACCCAGCTTTTGAGCGATAGCCCGCTGAGACTGCCCATCCTGGAATGCCAAGAGCAGCACCTTCTGTTCCTGCTCCTTCAGCTGACTTAACGCCTGCTGTAAATCCATACGTTTTTCCACCGAATCAAAATCATTGACATCCGAGCTGATCAGCTCGCCCAGAGTAGCACCCGTTTCCTCCTGAGATAATGGAGAATCCAATGATACATAATGATAGCATTCACGTCCGGCAAGTACTTCTACCGTTTCCTCAACGCTCAGATCCAAATGCTCTGCAATTTCTTTAACATCTGGTGAACGCTCCAGTTTCATCATCAAATCATCGATCGCTTGTTGGACCAGTGCACCCTTTTCCTTAATGCGGCGGGGAACCTGAATATACCACGATTTATCCCGCAAGAAGTTCTTCATATGACCGATCATGCTCTTCATGGCGTAAGGTTCAAATGGAATACCCAGGCTGATATCATACTGCTGCAGCAGTCGTATCAAAGCCATCTGGCCCACCTGATACAAGTCTTCATATAGATCAGGTCGATTCCGGGAAATTTTCCCGGCGGCCATTTTGACCATGGGCTCGTATTTTTGAATCAAGACGGTTGCAATTTCGTTATCCTTACTTTTCTGGTATTGCTCAATCAGGCTGATCGCTTCATCTCTGGACTCTGGGGGAGTCACTTTTTCATTCATATGGGCTCCTCGCTTTTCGCAAGTCGTTTCGTAAGAACAACTTTTGTTCCCTTTCCCGTCTCGTTCGTCACACTCACATCATCCATGAGCGCCTCCATCAAATAAAAACCCAGACCTCCAATCTGTACTTCATCCAGATCTTTATCATGGAGGGTAGGTCGGTTATCTAAATTCGCACCACTTTCGAAACTCTCCCCTTCGTCTCTGACCGTGATGGATAACGAATCATTGGTAACATCAAATACGACTTCCACCATTCCGCCTTCCTGCCCATAAGCATATAAAACTGAATTGTTACAAGCTTCGGAAACAGCTACCTTCATATCTTCTATCTCTTCATAAGTAAAACCCATTTTGGAAGCTATTCCGTACAAATTCAATCGAACAATATCAACGTATTCCGCATTGGCAGGTAAATTCAACGTTATTTTTTGTATTTCAGCACTCATTCTTTTCGTTCCTTTCCTATTGGGGAATTCTCCTGGAGGGTAAAGAACTTCGCTATACCCGTCATCTCAAACAATTTCTGAATTTGCTCAGGAACTTCCTCGACGGTAAAGCGAGCTTCCATGTTGTGTCTTGCCTTCAATATAGACAATAGAATTCCGATACCTGTGCTATCAATGTATGTCATATCTTTCATATTGACGATTAAATCGATTTCTGAATTATTTACTAGCGGTTCCATGACCATTCGAAAATCAGGTGCAACGGATAAGTCCAGCTCGCCACTTAAAAATACGGTGCAGTTTCCTTCGTTCATATGAGTCCTAGCATTGAATTTATCATCATTGTTCATATTCATAGGCACAATCTCTCCCATTATTTGATTTCCTTACAAATAACCCGTAATTCGATATTTTGAAACAATTGAGTAACTAAATCGTGCAGCTTTTTCGATCTGAAACTATTGAACATGGTGAACACTAGCAGCCTTTTGTTGCTTGTTCGAAAGCGAGGTATCCGGACATGTCGGCAGTGGATAACGAGTCAAAAGCTCCTTAACACTCGTAATTTTGACCGGTTTGCTGATGTAATCATTCATACCGGCTTCCAGGCATTTCGATTGGATACCATCCATTACATTGGCTGTCATCGCAATTATGATCGGTCCCGAACCTGGGAACTCCTTCTTTCTAATCAGTCGGGTAGCCTCCAGCCCATCCATAATCGGCATCTGAAGATCCATAAATATCATGTCGTAGTACTGGCCCGCATTCACCATATCCACCGCTTGCTTCCCGTCCTCAGCTAAATCGACATTCAGCCCAAGCTTATCCATCATACTCACCATGAGCTTCCGATTGATCGGATGATCGTCAACGACAAGTACGTGAGGGGTTTGCTCATCTTCATGAATATTAAAATAATCATCAGGCATATCCCGGCCAAGCAACTGATCTTCCTCTTCATGATTTTGAACTTTAATCGTAAAAACAAACATAGCTCCTGTCTCTTCCGTGGATTCCACCCGAATTTCTCCGCCCATCATCTGTACAAGCGACTTACAGATCGCTAGGCCCAGTCCTGTCCCCCCGTATTTACGAGTCATGGAAGAATCGAGCTGAGAGAACGGTTTAAAGAGCTTGTCCATTTTATCTGCCGAAATACCGATTCCCGTATCTTTTATATTGAATTCCAAAGTCAAGGTTTCACCCTCTCGTTCAATGAGTGAAATAGCCAAATATACCCCACCCTGGTTCGTAAACTTGATCGCATTGGATACGAGATTCATCAGCACTTGCCGCAAACGCCCCATGTCCCCATAAACCATATGCGGGATCTGATCGTCTACGATGTATAGAAGCTCCAAATTTTTTTTACTGGCTTCCGCTGAAAAAAGGCTAAAGACCTCCTGAACACAAGTTCTAAGCTCAAAGGGATGCTCCTCCAGTTCCATTTTCCCGGATTCCATTTTGGTGAAATCCAAAATATCATTGATAATCGAGACCAGCGCATCAGCGCTGTTGCGAATAATATCAGCATATTCCCGCTGCTCATCCTTCAGATCGCTATCCATGAGCAGATCGATCATACCGATCACCCCATTCATGGGCGTACGGATTTCGTGACTCATCATCGCCAAAAATTCGGTTTTGGCTTTAGCTGCAATTTCAGCCGCTTCCTTAGCCTGAACCAGTTCCTGATTGATCTTCTCAAGTTCTTGTGTTTTCTGATGCAGCAGCATGGATTGTGTCTTCAGCCTTTTGTTCGTCAGATACATGTCGACAAACCCTTCGATTTTCGACTTTAAAATCTGCGGGATGAACGGCTTGACCATATAATCAATCGCTCCGGCTGAATATCCGGCAAACAAGTGCTCCGCTTCCTTGCTGTTTGCCGAAATAAATATAATCGGAATATCTTTCGTCTTATCCCTCGCTTTTATGAGCCGTGCCGTTTCTATTCCGTCCATGCCAGGCATCTGAACATCAAGTACAATTACAGCGAAATCATATTTCAAAAGACATCTCAACGCTTCTTCTCCGGAAGTTGCCTTGACAAGCGTATACTGCGTACTGTCAAGCACCGCTTCCAGTGCAAGCAAGTTCTCAGGGCGATCATCTACCAGCAAAATATGAATCGGATCGTGAAACCCCATGAAATCCTCCTAAACACACTATTTAATCTTTCGGTATATTTTCTCTGCCCGGTCCAGCGTTTCGTAAGATTCACTATAGTCTGTAAAATGAATCGACTCTTTTGCTCCGAGCACAAGAATACCAAAATGATTTAAGCTTTCATGAAAAAGTCCATGCACATGATTGCGAAGCTCATCATTAAAATAGATCATCACATTTCTGCAAAAGATGACATTAAACTCGTTAAAAGAACGATCCGTGGCTAAATTATGTTCTGCAAAAATCATATTTTTCTTCAGGAACGGTTGAAAGATAACAGAGTTGTATTTCGCCGTATAATATTCAGAAAACGAACGTGTGCCGCCTGCCTCCAAATAGTTTTTCGTATATTGCTTCATCCGTTTTATATCAAAGACACCCTCTTTAGCTTGCTGTAAAGAACGGGAGTTCATGTCCGTAGCATAAATACGGGCTTTGTCGTACAGACCTTCCTCATACAGTAAAATAGCCATGGAGTAAACCTCTTCGCCGGTTGAGCAGCCAGCATGCCAAATTCGGATATACGGATACGTTCTTAGAAGCGGGACCACGTTTTCCCTGAATGTTAGAAAAAGGTTAGGGTCTCTGAACATTTCCGTAACCGGAATGGACAGGTTATGAACAAGGCGTTCAAAACATTCTCGATCGTGAAGCACCTTCCCTTGCAAAGCAGAGATTGTAGATAAACCTTCTGCATGAACATAGTGCCAGATCCTTCTTCTCAATGAAGGGAGAGCATAGTTGCGAAAATCATAACCGTAAAATCGATGTATGCCTTCAAGCAGCAGCTCAATCTCGATTTGTTCCAGCTCCCGATCATTCTGATCTTCTAAAGTCCCTTCAATCTCTGTATGGTCCATAGATGTCATCATTTAACACCGGCTCTCCCTTTAACATTATTCTATCGATTATTTATTACCCAAAAGTATTCCGAAAATATCATTTTACGAGTAAAGCCATACCCGCATCAACGAGAGAAGCTGTTCCGTTTGAATCGGTTTTTTCATATAATCCGATGCTCCGGCTTCAATGCACTTCGCCCGATCTTCTTTCATCGCTTTTGCGGTAAGGGCAATGATCGGCAGCTTCTCAAATTGAGGCATTTGACGCAATCTTCGCATAGCCTCATATCCGTCCATTTCCGGCATCATCATGTCCATCAGCACCAGATCAAAATCCGGATTTGCTTCGAGAATCTCTATAGCTTCTCGACCATTCTCGGCAAAAGTGACTTCCATGTTATAGCCTTCAAGTACGCTTGAGAGGGCGAACACGTTCCGAATATCATCATCGACCAGCAGTATTTTCTTTCCTTCAAACAAAACTTCTTTATTATGCAGCTTTTGCAAAATTTTTCGCTTGTCCTCCGGCAAATTGGCCTCTACTCGATGCAGAAATAACGTCGTCTCATCCAGCAGTCGCTCCGGTGATTTCACATCTTTAATAATGATCGATTCCGCATATTTCCGCAGGCGGGTCTCTTCCTTGCTGTCCAGCTCTTTGCCTGTGTAAATGATAATCGGTAAATCGACGAGTCTTTCATCATCACGAATTTGATCCAGCAGATCAAAACCGTCCATGTCCGCTAACATCAGATCGAGCACCATACAGTCGTAACGCTGCTTCTTCAGCTCCTCAAGCGCTTCGCTGCCCGTTGGTACAGCGGTTATTGAAACATCATCATGCCCGATAAGCTCGATGATCGAGTGGCGCTGGATATCATCATCCTCCACAATGAGCAGATGTTTCACCGATTGCTCTGTATAGGACTCGATATGCGAGAAGGCGCCTTCCAGCGCTTCGCGCGAGGATGGCTTTTTCAAATACGCTATGGCTCCCATCATCAGCCCCTGCTTCACTTCATCAACAACCGAAATCACATGCACCGGGATATGACGGGTAGATGCTGAACTCTTCAACTCGCCTAGCACGGACCATCCATCCATAACCGGCAGCTGAATATCCAGTATAATCGCATCTGGTTGGTACGACTGGGCCATTTTAAGACCGACATCACCTTGCAGTGCTACCAATCCCTTAAATCCGCGTCCTCTGGCCATGTCCAATAAAATTCTGGCGAACTTATCATCATCCTCCACGATCAAAAGCACTTTATCGGTTGGCCCGATCTGATCCCTGTCATCCTCAATCTGTAATGGCGGGACTTCCTTCTTATCATTCTTCGGTTCAGAAACAAAATCATTGGATAACAGCAGCTCTGAGTCAGGTGCTTGCTCCGTCGCTGCCGCTTCCTGTTCAGCCATGCTTTCTATGCGCTTCTTAGGCAGATAGAGTGTAAAGCAACTTCCTCTACCCTCTTCCGTCTCCACATCAATACCACCGCCAAGAAGGCGGGTAAGTTCCCGGCTAATGGATAGACCAAGTCCGGTTCCTCCATATTTGCGGCTTGTTGTACCATCCACCTGCTGGAACGCTTCAAAGATCAGATCTGTTTTATCTTCTGGAATTCCAATCCCCGTATCCTGGACAGAAAATGCTACATAACCGTTCTCATCTTTCAGGAATGGAGGAAGCTTCTTCGGATCCGCTGGAGCAATGTTCAGTTTTACAGAACCTTTGCTCGTAAATTTAAAGGCGTTGGACAGCAGATTACGCAAAATCTGCTTCACCCTGTGGTTATCCGAAACGATACTCTCAGGCACCCCGGTCTCAATCTCCACCTTCAATTCAATCCCTTTATCCAAGGCGATCGGTGCAAAGTTTTGCTGTACAAATGTTTCAATCTCCTTCATGTAGATCGGTTCGTTATTGATAACCATTTTTCCGGCATCGACTTTCGACAAATCAAGGATTTCATCGATCATCTTGAGCAAATCCGCACCCGATATATAGATCGTCTTGGCATATTCAATCTGCTTAGGCGACAGGTTTCCTTCTTTGTTCTCGGAAAGAAGCTGGGACAAAATCAACAAACTGTTTAGCGGTGTGCGCAGCTCATGGGACATATTGGCCATGAACTCCGATTTATATTTGGTCGTGATCGAAAGCTGCATCGCCTGTTTCTCCAACTGTTCGCGCGCTTTTTCGATCTCAAGATTCTTTTCTTCCACTTCCTGGACCTGTTCCTCCAGAGCCCGTGTCTTGACAACAAGCTCTGTATTGAAATGCTCCAACTCTTCCTGCTGGCGCTGAAGAAGTTCTTCAGACTTTTTAAGCGCCTCTGTCTGTTCTTCCAAATTCTCATTCGAACGGCGAAGCTCTTCCTGCTGGGATTGCAGCTCTTCCGATTGACACTGCAGTTCTTCCGTAAGTGCTTGAGATTCACGCAGCAGCTCTTCCACCCGCATACGGCCCATAATATTATTCAGGATGATGCCAAGTGCCTGAGTTAGTTGTGAAAGCAGCTGCTCCTCAAGCGATGTGAATTTTTCGAACGAAGCTATTTCCACAACGCCAAGGACTTCATTCTCGAACAAAATTGGATAAATCAGGATTGACCCCGGCTTAGAAGAACCCCATCCAGACTTCACCTTCATATAATCTTCAGGAGGACTGGCGAGCGAAACCGGCTTTTTATCAAGAGCCACCTGACCTACCAGCCCCTCACCTATCGTAAATTTCTGTTTTGGAGCTTCATCGTCTACAAATGCGTAAGAACCCCGAATCTCGAGCTTATTTGGGTCTTTATCTTCTTCACAAATATAAATCGCCCCATAATGAGCACCCAGTACGGGCGTAAATTCACTGATAAATCGCTGGCTGACTTCTTCTAATGAGTTGATCCCTTCGAGAAGTTCAGTCACTCTGGCCAGATTGGAATTAATCCATGACTGATCACGCTGCGCCTGCAAATAAGTCTGTTCCATTTGTTGTTTCTCTTCGATATCTTCAGCCATTTCCTTGAATACCTGCGCAACTTGCCCTATCTCATCTTTGGAGGTCACCTTGATTCGTCGGATCGCCTTCATTCGGCCTTCTCCAAAGCTTTTAATCATCATGGAAACGACATTGATTCCGCGAGTAATGCTCGGAACGACCCACAAAATAACAGCCATGCCGATCAGAAGCCCGGCCGTCATAAACAAGATTGTAATTTGAACAGACCGCTCATAGGCTGCTTTCGCGCTTGCTATATCTTCATCGATTTTAGCGTTCTGATAACTAGATAGCGCGTTCAGACTGTCGAGCATTTCATCCTGGACCGCTTGCCCTGTCGTAATACGGTAAGCATTGGCTCCGCTTAAGTTTCCTTCGGATAAAAGCTCCAGGGTTCTGGACTGATATCCTGCATATTCTTCTCTGGCCGTTTCAATTCGGTTAAGCAGCTGCTGCTCCTCCGCTGTATTGATGCTATTTTTCAATCTCTCAAAATATTCTGATACCTTCTTGTCCATCGCTTCAATATCAGCTCTTGCCTTGTCCGAAGTTGCTGTCTCCTCACTCAGCATCATGTTGGTAAGCTCGCGTGCCATATCATTCACTTGCCCACGTACAGCGTTCGAATCCCGTACCTTCACATAACGTTCGTTATAAATCTGATCAAGCTGGTCATTCATAAAACTGATTCGATCATATCCTATCACCGTCAGAATAAGCATGATTGAAAGCAATGTTGTGAAGCCTACAATCAGCTTGCTTTTAATCTTCATTCCCGTCCCCCTCTGTCTCTTTCAGCGTTATCCATACAAGACATTTATCATCATCGCGTTCCCCGGCGGGATGCTCTAAAAAGAAATGCTCCTTCATCTCATCTTCTCTCCACTGACTGGAACCGGCCAAATGCTGTTTCAAATATTCAAGCTTGTCCTCATGAGTGCCCTCAACCAGATCCAATATGCCATCCGTATACATCGCTATATGAGCGTCGCCTTCATAGTGAAAGCTGCGCGGCTCCATATGCTCAATCCGGTCAAACAATCCTACCGGACAACACCCCTGATCCAGTGTCATGATATCCCCGTTATGCTGAAAGAACAGTGCCGGCGGGTGTCCTGCATTGACATAATCGACACGTTTCATGCGGGTGTCCACGACCAGATAAATCGCCGTAAAATAATATTGAATTAATTGATCATCCAGATGAAGCTGATTGAACCTGCGGTTCAGTTCCTGTATCACCTTTTCTGGTTCCACATAAGTGGTAACTGTATCTTTCAAAACGGAAGCAATGAACATGCAGAAAAGAGAAGAGGAAATTCCGTGCCCCATCATGTCAAGCAGTATAATGCCATACCGACCGTCCCCAAGCGAGAACCATGCATAAAGGTCACCGGCCAGTTCAGCCGATGGCTGGTAAAGGGCATGAACCTCAAATAAGTTCTCAACAATCGGAGAACTTAAGACCGCATTTTGCACCATGGCTGCAAGTTTCAATTCTTCCTGAATTCGCTGCTCTCTCTCCTTATGCCAATCCTTCTCATGTTTTAAGCGCAGCGCCAAACGAATTCTTGCCATCAGCTCTACTTTATTGATCGGTTTGGTAACGTAGTCTACGGCTCCAGCATCCAGCGCTTCAGCCAGCTTTTTGGAGTCACCGACCGCGGTCACCATAATGATCGGAATATCCTTCAAATGTTCATACTGCTGAACAATCCGGCAAGCTTCAATTCCGTCCATTTCCGGCATCATCATATCGAGGAGAATCAAATCAACGTCAACCCGCTTGGAAGAAGCGGATGCACCCTGTGCTTCTATGCCGAGCGTGTCCAACATTTCCAGCGCAGAAGATGCAGTAGCAATATTACGGTATTGTTCTTTTTTCAATATTTCCCGGATAATTATGACATTTGTCGGATTATCATCAACGATTAATATTTTCATAACCTTCTCCTTAACGTTCTGTAAATACATAAAAAAAAGAATCTTTTCCCAAAACATTATACTATAAGCAACCAACTCCGCCGCTCTTTGATCGGCAAAGTTTATGTTTCATCAAGAGCAATTCAAGACTAGCAATACAGTAGCAAATATTAAACATAGATAAGGAATGGGACGCCTTCCTCGTCCCATTCCTTATCTATGTTTTAAAGCCTGTTTCTTAACTGAGATCCCTTTTGGCAATCACTAGAACCCTCCCAAGATCCAGCTGTTTCTCATAAAAATCGGCCTCCGCCTCCGAGAATCCGAGTGAAACGATCTTGGCACGCAGTTCATCTCCACGTGAGCGGAACAAGTTCGCTATAGAGTCAAACACGCCCTCTTCTAAAATTCCAATTTCCTTCGCTTCTGAAGCTTTTGCTATACGCTCTGTCTTCTCCCAATCATGGGCAAGCACATAAATTTGATCGGTCACATAACCGGCATTTTGTAAATTTTGAATTTCCTGAACAGCCAGAGTACCATTTTCAACTATTTTTGCGTAGGCTTTTGCGTTAGCAGATTCCATGATCAATACCTCCTGTAGGATGTATTAGGTTTTAGCCCTAGATTATTTAACCTTAATCTATAAATTTGAAACAAGTTATTCGCTGTATTTAAAAAATAAATCAACCCCGGTAATCTTTCCGGCACTGTGATCTTTAAATACTTTAAGGGCCTTATCATCCTCTACGTACACATCTCCATCTTCGGCCCTATGATCCGGCTTACCGAGAGAAGCTGAAAGATGACCGGTTGTCAGAAAGATGGACTGATCATTCACCTGAATGGATTTAGCCGAAGGCTTCACATGTACATACTCCGTTAACCCGTCATTGAGGCCGACCAGCATATCCTTATAATGGTACTCGGTCGTTCCTAATAATGGATCTTGTGTCACTTTCAGCGGCTCCCCTTTTTTGCGTACTACATCCTCTTTGCGGTCCATCAGGGTTACTCCATTCAATGAATCGTATTCCTTGATCACTTCGGTCTGTTTAGCAGAAACCGCAGGACTCAAAGATACTGACGCATGAACTACAGGTGCAGTCATTCCGGCGGCAAAAACAGGCTCGAAGTCTGCTCCGCCGCTGTAGGGCGAAAGCATACCCAGCATCAGAAGTGTGACATACAACATGATTGTTCACCCTTTCTTTTTCCTTACGACAACCGGCCAACTCAGATTTTCCGCTGTAACTTAACGGACTTTCTGACGACGAAAACTGTGCCAAAGACCTGCTGCCATATCGATATATTTCAACCATTTTCCCGAATTGGAAGCCTTCGATTCGCGATAAGCAGCATCGTAAGACTGGAAAGTGCGGTCTTGTGCCGTCATCGGCATTTGTGGCTGAATCCGTTCATTTTTCCCTTTTTCTGCTTTAGCTTGTTTCACTCGGCTGATGACACCAGCAGAAACTTCCTTCACCGCATAGGTCACTTCGCTCAGGGCTTCGCCCAAATTTTTAACAGTAACCATCACCGGATCGATCTGCTTCATCTTGTGCTGAACATCTTCGGTAATATCATTCGTATTGCGAATCGTCTGCTTGACTTCATAACTCAGTTCATCTATCGTCGTTTGAACTTCCTGAAGCGTCTGGGTTACTTTATCCAAGGAGTTTGTCGCTGCCTTTAAGGTCTTTATCAGATAAAAGACAAGAATGGCAAACGCAGCTGCGATGATCAGAACACTGATCTCAATTAGCATGGATACGACCTCACTTTCAGTTGGTTTATTCCGGTATTTCTTAGTTACCCCCTCTTTTTTGGCACGAAACAAGAAAGCGTTGTCTGGTTTTCACTTAAATCATCCTCATATGTAAGAAAAGGGCCGTCCCAAAAGGCCGAATTGACCTGGAACTGCCCTTAGCTTAAAGCCGGTACTGCTATCATATTCTATAAACCTACCATAATGACGGAACACTCATCCAATCGATTTTAAATGTCAGCTTCATACCCTCTTGCAAAAATTCAACATCCTTCACCGTCACCATATCAGGAGTATAGTCTTTCAATGAAATTTCAATAGGGTCCAGCTTAAAAATAGACAACGGAATGTCTAAACTACGGACCTTGGTCTGCTGATGCTCCAAAATGATTCTGCTTCCGCTAGAAGTCATATGGAATTCCAAAGTAACTCCAAAGGGCAAAACTCCCCACTTCCCATTCATATCCGCCGTCATCACCGCCCCATTCATATGAAAATCCGCACCGGTGATGTCTACGCCGAGCTCATGTGTGTTCAAATACTGGACCAGATTTTTCTTGCTCATCTGAACTACTTCCTCTTCACTGAGCGTCATTTCCAGTTGGCGATTTTCTATCATGCTTATGAGTTTATCCTTTATATCAATTGAACGATATGTTAAATCCATTGTTTTGGTCGGGGCGATATACCAGATCCCTGCACCGGCTGCAATCATGATGAATATGAAAAAAGCAAGCAAAAACCGGCTGCCTTTCCTCTTCCGGCGACTCATTTTCCTATCCCTCCTTTAAGTATTCTTCCGGATGAGCTGATCCGGTAATACTTGTCCAAAAGTATAGCGAAATCGGTCTCCCTTGTCACGTTCCCGAGTACAAAGCGAATCTGTTTTGGAAAAACAAACCTTATTATTTGGTTCATTTTGCCTATATAATGGTTATATCGTTCATAGCACTACATAATAAAAAGTTTTTAAGGAGGAGACAAATCATGAAAAAAATTTTTAGCATTACAGCAGCGCTTGGCCTTGCTTTATCCGTATCCACAGCAGCGGCGGCTGATCCCGTAGATTCCGCAGATTCCACTGAGTCAGCTCCTGAAACGGTCGTTGAGGGCACTGTAAACACAACCCCGACACCCCCAACAAAATGGATTTTCAAAGAACCTACCATTAAAGCAGATGAAGTGATATTAGACCCTGCAGAGATGATAGATCTCACCAAAGTAACGTACTTCTATACTATGCCAAACGGTGATTTCATGGGGGCACTGGAACCTCAAATCGTCGATGCTACGCGCAATGATAAAGTGATTGTCGAAAACGGCGAGTGGGTTGAAATTTACACTTGGCTTGGAAAGGCCTGGATCTTTGTAGAAAATAAATAGCCAAACTATACTTTCTTAGATTTCAAAAAAGGACTGCGTACACTGAACTACACTTCAATGGTTAGATGTATCTAGCCACTTGAGTACGGTTCAGATTTGCAGTCCTTTTTGTATTGAATTTGAATGCTGACCTTACAGGTCCTTCGGCTCCACATGAACATGAACGTGCATAATATTGTGGTACTTTACCATTCGCTCTTCAATCGTGTCGCTTATTTGATGCCCTTCGATAACGGTTAATTGCGGATCAACCTCAATAACAACATCAACGAGCACATGATTGCCGTGAATTCTTGCCTTTAAATCCTTGATTCCTTCTACACCAGGTGTTCGTGCTATGGTCCTGCGCAAATCCAACAGCCTCTGTTCATCGAATCCGTCCGTGAGACTGTGTGTACAATCACGAAAAATTTCCCACGCCGTTCTGCAAATGAGCAATCCAACAGCAAGTGCCGCTACCGTATCGAGCCAAGGAAGACCAAACTGAGCTCCGATAATACCTACAGCCGCGCCTATACTGACCATCGCATCTGATAGATTGTCCTTCGCAGCAGCCATCAGCGCCTGGTTGTTGATCTGTCGTGCCAGCCGGGCATTATATTTGTATACGCCATACATAAAAATAGCACACATTACAGCCACACCTGCCGACCAAAGGTTCGGTGCAGCCTTGCTTCCTTCGAAAAAGGACCCGACCGCTTGAACGAGCACCTGTATGCCAACTAAAGCCATAATGAATGAGGCGATCAGTGCCGCTACCGTCTCGGCTCTGAAATGGCCATATGCATGATCTGAATCTGGAGGTTTCCGCGATATTTTCAGACCGATCAATACAGCAACCGAGGCTACAATGTCCGTCAGGTTATTGAAACCGTCTGCCAATAGCGCGCTTGAGGCAAACAGGAATCCGCTGATTAATTTAAACGCAGATAATATCAGATAAGCAGCAATGCTGATCCACGCTCCGCGCTCTCCTTTTTTAATATCTTCATATACACTCACTGTACATGTCTCCTTCGCTGCTTCTCTCTTACCAAGGGCCGCTTCATAACTTACTTCATTATCCTAGCAAAGGCATCCCTTGTGGGTCTAGAGAAACCTTGTGAGACAAGAGAAACCTTGTAAGACATAAGAAACAGAGTTGCTTGGGGCAAAAAAAGAAAACCATAGCCGAATATATCTATTGTTACCTTTGCCGCCGTTTTAATAACGAATGCAACTCCCGAACAAGTACGTGAAATGATGAACCAGGATAAAATACAAAAAAGCTGCTCCTCATTCCGAGGATACAGCTTTTTCAAATTCTAATTTAGGCTTCAACCGGGTACATGCTCGCGCGCAGTGCTTTGATCTCTTCGCTCTCCAAATATTCATCGTAGCTCATTGTACGATCAATAATGCCGGTCGGCGTAATCTCAATGATCCGGTTCGCAATCGTCTGGATAAACTGATGGTCATGCGACGTAAACAGCATCGTGCCGTCAAAATCGATCAACCCGTTGTTCAGCGCAGTGATGGACTCCAAATCCAAGTGGTTCGTAGGCTCGTCAAAAATAAGCACGTTCGCACCGTTCAGCATCATTTTGGCCAACATGCAGCGGACCTTCTCTCCACCGGACAGAACGCTTGCCTTCTTCAATGCTTCCTCACCGGAAAACAGCATCCGTCCAAGGAAACCACGTAGGAACGTTTCATCTTGATCTTTGGAGTATTGTCGCAACCATTCCACCAGATTCAAATCTACGCCATCGAAGTATGCGGAGTTGTCTTTCGGGAAATAAGCCTGGGTCGTTGTCACTCCCCAGCTGTACTCACCGGCTTCCGCTTCCGTTTCACCGGTAATAACCTGGAACAACGCCGTTTTCGGCAGACTGTTCGGGCCAACAAATGCAATCTTGTCACCTTTGTTTACAACAAAGCTCACGTTATCCAGCACTTTCTGGCCTTCCATCGTCTTGGTGATGCCATCAACAGTCAGCAGCTGCTTACCCGCTTCACGCTCTGGCTTAAAGTTAATGAACGGATATTTACGATTCGAAGGACGAATATCATCCAGCGTGATTTTGTCGAGCTGCTTCTTACGTGACGTTGCCTGCTTCGATTTCGAAGCATTCGCCGAGAAACGCTGGATAAAGGCTTGAAGCTCTTTAATCTTCTCTTCCTTCTTCTTGTTTGATTCACGCTGCAGCTGAAGCGCCAGCTGGCTGGACTCGTACCAGAAATCATAGTTGCCCACATAGAGCTGAATTTTACCGAAATCGATATCCGCAATATGCGTACATACCTTGTTCAAAAAGTGACGGTCATGGGATACGACGATAACCGTACCTTCATAATCCATCAAGAAGTTTTCGAGCCATTGAATCGATTCAATATCCAAATGGTTCGTAGGCTCGTCAAGCAGCAAATTGTGCGGACGCCCAAACAGCGCTTGAGCCAAGAGCACGCGGACCTTCTCTTTACCGCCAAGCTCAGCCATCTTCTTGTCGTGAAGCTCGCGTGGAATACCAAGCCCGATCAAGAGCGCTGCCGCATCCGATTCGGCCTCCCAACCGTTCAGCTCTGCAAACTCTCCCTCCAGCTCACCAGCACGCATACCGTCTTCTTCCGAGAAATCCGGTTTTGCGTATAGCGCATCTTTCTCCTTCATAATCTGATAGAGCCGTGCGTGACCCATAATAACGGTTTCCAAAACTTCAAATTCATCATATTCATAATGGTTCTGCTTCAAGACAGCCAACCGTTCATTCGGTGTCATATGAACCTCGCCTTGGTTCGGCTCGATTTCACCGGACAGAATTTTAAGGAACGTAGACTTGCCCGCACCGTTAGCTCCGATCAGGCCATAGCAGTTCCCGGGAGTGAATTTTATATTTACATCTTCAAATAGTGCTCGTTTGCCATAGCGGAGCGTTACGCCGCTTGTACTGATCATTAAGCATTACCATCCTTTTATACTATTGGTTTCCCAGCACATTATAGCACAAGAAGCCTTTTTAACGAAGCCTTGCCCGTTTAAAAACGTCAACATGATGCATACGGGACAAAAAAAGTGTGAACAACAGAAAAAACCTTCTGAAAAGCGCTGTCCGGGAAACAGGCATCAGAAGGTTTTTTATAAGATTTTTCTAGCTTGCTGATTATGAGGATTGTACTTCTCTACGTTTCGGCTCCACTTTAAAGGTCTCCCCGTGTTTCAAGATGCGAATCTGTTCTTCGCTGATTCCAAGCCGTTTACGCTCAAGCTCCAGCCGTTCCAAAGCTTCCTGTGCGGTATCATCTGCCAGCCGAAATGTGCCGTAATGCATCGGAATCATCGTTTCGGCTTTTACATCCAAAAACGCCTGCAAAGCTTCTTCCGGGGTCACATGCTGCGAGGTCATAAACCATTCAGGTTCATAGGCTCCAATAGGCATAAGCGCAATATGAATATTGTATCGGTTGCCGATTTCCTTAAAACCATGGAAATAACCGCTGTCTCCGGCAAAATATAAATTCGGTGGAAGAACCCGTGTTGTATCCTCGGAGTCTGCCTCCGGATCGCGGGATTCCTTCTGCTGAAGCTCCGGCTCCAGCACAAAACCTCCCCAATGCGAAGTGTTGGTATCAAACGGCGTACGCCGTGTCCAATGCTGTGTAGGCACAAAAGAAATTTCGACACCGCCAATTGTTGTCGACTCCCACCACTGCAGCTCAATGACGCGCCGGAAGCCTTTGCTGAGCATTTTACGCCGTAGTCCGACAGGAACGATAATGGTCGTCTCTGCCCGATACAACCTGCGGATAGAAGAAATATGCATATGATCGTAGTGAGAATGCGATATAAGAATGAGGTCAAGCGGCGGGACTTGATCAATCGGAATTCCCGGCTCTCCCAAACGTTTCGAGAATGCCATCCTCCGTGCCCATACCGGGTCGGTTACGATATTCAAGCCCTCATATTGAATGAAAAAAGTTGAATGCCCCACCCAGGTGACGGAGGTTTCATGCCGGTTTCCGTGTAAATAATCGAGATCCGGCGCCAGATTTGGAATGACGTATGAATAGTCTTTTTTCTTCCTGCGCCGTTCGTCACGCCACTGCCTGAACTGCTTCAAGGTTTTATCTGTACTGACGTTATCGATATTGTTATAGCGGATTTTTGGCATTCTGTCCCTCCTTCCATTACTGTATATTTTAAACCAATTTTTCTTATAATGCTCAACCGGACTCACATTTTACTATATATATTTCATACACTTAAACCGTGTGCTTCCTGCTTAAGACGGGTCTTTGTATTTCATTGCATACACTACCATAAAAGCTATAGAGACTCCAACCGTCAGAAAAGGCGCGATGAAAATAGTGAAGTCGGCCATTGATTTCACCCCTTCTTTCCGGATTTTCCCAGGATGTAGTTGGCATCAAACAAGAACAGTCGCATCAGCAGAACCAGTGACGGAATGAGCACACACAGACCGAGAACAAATGCCGTGATCATCGTAATCGCCATCGCATCATTCGTTACACTTTCATAGATGTTGATGTATTTATACAGTACATATGGCAAATGTGAGCGGCCGTACCCATACCAGGCAAAAGCAAACTGGAGCATAACCATGATGAAGGATAAACCGAGCCACCTCCGCTTCCACACTCCGTAAACAGCGAACAGAAAGCACAGAAACGATGCGATAAACATCCACGAATCATCAAGCATGGCCGAAAAATGCTCCGGATTTTGCCGATTTAACGTTAGAAATGCAAAAAATGAAAACAGGATTGTCGGTCCGCTCCAGATAAGTGCATATCCCCTGACGACACCGAACGCTATCTCATCTCCGGCCCGGTTCGCATAATAAGCCAAAAACATTGCAGATATATATAGAACACTGACGAGAGCCAGCATGATGACAGACCATGTATACGGGTTCGTGAAAAAATTAACCCAATCCAAGCGCACCTTCCCGTCAGCCACATAAATGATACCGCCCTCGGAAATGGCTAAGATAGTAGATAAGGCTGCTGGAATCAACAGCCCGGTTGCCCCATACAGGGCCATGTAAATTTTGTTATTCTCCTTGCTGCTGCCGTATGTATTATAAGCGTAATAAGCGCCTCGGATCGCAAGCAGCACCGTAGCCAGACTGCCGGGTACGAGCAGCGCTGTACCGTAATAGAACGCCGCATCCGGAAAGAAAGCGACAAGTCCGACAACGAAAAAGATCAGAAAAACGTTCGTCACTTCCCACACAGGAGACAGATATCTCTGAATAATGTTATGTATTTTATTTTCATGTCCTGTCATCACACTGTAAAAGCTGAAAAAACCGGCCCCAAAATCGATGGACGCCACAATTAAATATCCGAACAAAAATGTCCATAAAATGGTGATCGCGACCAATCCGTAGCTCATCTTCCGCCATCTCCCTTGCTGTTTATATCAAGCATCGCAAGCTCTTCTTCCGCATTTTTGTTACGATACAGCTTGGCAAGCACGCGAATAGCCGATATCGCAAGCACCAAATACAGCAATATGAAAAGCAGCAGCATCCACCCGACATTCGCTGATGTTGTCGCTGCCTCCCCCACCTTCATATATCCCCGTAAAATCCACGGTTGCCGTCCGACTTCAGCTAAAAACCAGCCTAGCCAAATCGCGACCAAGGCCATTGGAGCAAGTGCCATAATACATATAAGCAGCCACTTCGGATACGCTTTTTTGCCTGGAAGCCATTTACGGAATATATATAGAAGTGGAACAATGACAAGAAGAACCCCATTCAACACTTTTAAATCAAAGAAATAGTGAATCAGCAGCGGAGGCTGCTCATCTTCCGGGAATTCATTTAATCCGATCACCTCGGTATCCGGTCGATTCCCGGCCAGTATGCTTAATGCATAGGGAATTTTTAACGCATATTTGATATCACGATTTTCATCCAAAACACCGCCATAAATAAGCGGAGCCCCTCTCATGGTCTCAAAATGCCATTCCATAGCCGCCAGCTTCTCAGGCTGATATTTAGCCAAAAATTTACCGGAGAAGTCACCGATGATGACGGTGGCTACTGCAAATACCAAGGTGGAAATGACCGTCAGCTTCAGTGCCTTTTTAAAGTACTCATGCTTCTTTCCCCGCAGCATGCTGTAGGCAGCTATACTTGCCAGGGCGGCGGCACTCGTTGTATAGGCAGAGGCGAGGACATGACTAACTTTGGTTGGTGTAGCCGGATTGAACATAGCCACTAACGGGTTTACATTCGTAAATACCCCGTTCACCAGTTCAAAGCCCTGCGGCTGGTTCATAAAAGCATTCATGCTAGTAATGAAAAAAGCAGAGGCGGAAGCACCGATCGCCACCGGGATGAGCAGCAGCAGATGGGTATACTTCCCCTTGAACCGATCCCAAGTATACAAATAGATTCCCAGAAAAATAGCTTCTATAAAAAAAGCGAACGTCTCCAGAAACAGCGGCAGCGCAATCGCTTTGCCCGCTACACGCATAAACGTTGGCCACAGCAAGCTCAGCTGAAGTCCGATTGCGGTTCCCGTCACGACTCCGACCGCTACAGTAATGACATATCCCCTTGCCCACCTGCGAGCAAGCAGTGTATAGTGTCCGTCATTTCTATGTATCCCCCTCCATTCCGCCAAAGCAAGCATCACCGGTACACCTACCCCAATCGTTGCGAGAATGATATGGACGAACAGTGTTAATGCGGTTAACACCCGGCTCATTATTACAGGGTCCAGGGAAGACATCACGTTCACTCCTTGTTGTAATTATCCGAATTAATGCATGTAACGTATAAAAGCCTTTACGGTGCCGTACAACATGATCGCCGCGGCTATAAAGCATATAACAGCCAGTTTTTTATCCTGTTTTAGATTCATGCTGTAAAAGCTCCCTTCTAGGTCTGCTTCCTTCATTCAAGAAACCCCCATATATAGTTTGACAATCCTTCCTCTTTTTATCCAAAATGGGGAAAATAACGAGCTTGATGAAGATTCATATGAAGAAAAGAGCCGCTATGTTTTTTCCTGTCGATAAAAGAGGTACAATAGGATAGATTGAAAAGGAGGTTGAGAATGAAATGAAGATTACGTTTATCGAACCTACCCCGAGTCCAAACTCCATGAAGCTTCATTTGGATGAATCCCTGGAACCCGGGATTCGCAAAACATATACGTTGGATAACGAACGTTCCGCACCAGCATGGATCCGTGAACTGCTCCATATCCCCGGTGTTAAAAGTATTTTTCACACGCTGGATTTTATCGCACTCGATCGTAAAGGTAATGCCGATTGGCCATCCATCCTGGCGGCAGTACAGGAAAAGTTTGGCCAAGAAGGCCTGAAATCAGGCCTGGATAACGAAAATGACGGCGCGGCGTTTGGGGAAGCACAAGTATTTATCCAACTGTTCCGCGGAATCCCGATGCAAATCCGTGTAAAAGGAGAAGGGCGTGAAGAACGAATCGGACTTTCCTCCCGTTTCACAAACGCCGTTGGGAAAGTAGCCTCTTCCGCCTTGATCAAGGAACGAAAACTGAAGGATTACGGTGTACGCTACGGCGAGCTTGAAGATATTGCGCGTGAAGTGGAGCAGGAAATCGAAGCGGCCTACCCTCCAGAACGGCTGGAAAAAGTGGTTGAGCAAGCGATTGCCCATAGCTCAGGCGAGGAAGAGTTTATTGAGCAGCGCCGAAAGCTGAGCGATGAGGAAATCGAGGCAGCCATGAAGGACCCTGACTGGCGTGTTCGTTATGCCGCCCTTGATGTGCTGGAGCCAACAGAAGCCCATATCCCTCTGCTAAGCGCTGCACTGAAAGATGATAAAATGCAAATTCGCCGTTTGGCAGTTGTCTACCTCGGCGATTTGGGCACAGCCGATGCATTGGAGCTTTTATACGAGGCGATGACAGATGAAAAGCCAGCTGTACGGCGAACTGCCGGTGATACGCTGTCCGATATCGGCGACCCAGCAGCCACACCTGTCATGATGAAAGCGCTGAAAGACAGCAATAAGCTTGTACGCTGGCGTGCAGCCAGGTTCCTGTATGAAGTGGGAACCGAAGAAGCTCTTCCAGCACTAGAGGAAGCTGCACAAGATCCGGAATTTGAAGTCAGTCTTCAAGTTCGCATGGCGCTGGAACGAATCCAATCTGGCGAAGAAGCCGCCGGTACCGTGTGGCAGCAAATGGCGAAGCGATTACGTGATTAGGTACTAAGCGTACATGGGATTATCGTAAATGGTATAAATATCCATTGCTTGAAACTTAAATGATGCTATATACTTATCTTTCGAGAACATAATAAAGATAGCCTCATCATTTCGATGAGGTAGAGGTTGCGAATGTGATCAGTAAACGTGTTGAGGTGAGGAGTCACCTGTGACGCACGCTTGAAAGGCACCTTCGCCGAAGTGGACGGCTGGACTCTTACAACGTCTGCTGGGTTCGATCCCGAAAGGGACGAAACTGTCACGGGAGCCAATCCTTAGCTTCCCGTGTTGTGCTATCTTCATGGAGTATGATGCGGTTATATATCCAGGGCTGCAGTGTACACTGCAGCCCTTTTGCATTATGTCCATGAACGTGTTGATCATTTATTTTATAAAAAAGGAGTGTTTCATCATGGGACGTGAGAAAGCACCGGCGAACTCACTTAAACAAAGTTTTAAAACGCGTCACATGACCATGATCGCTTTGGGCGGTTCGATCGGAACCGGCCTGTTCCTCGCCAGCGGCGGTGCCATCGCTTCCGCTGGACCAGGTGGGGCGTTAATCGCCTACGCTGCCGTTGGGCTTATGGTATATTTTCTCATGACCAGCCTGGGAGAACTGGCCACCTACCTTCCCGATTCGGGGTCCTTTAGTACGTATGCAACACGTTTTGTCAGTCCGGCGTTCGGCTTTGCGGTCGGCTGGAACTTCTGGTATAACTGGGCCGTCACGATCGCAGCGGAGCTTGCTGCCGCTACGGTCATTATCAAGTTCTGGTTCCCTGATAGTCCGTCTTTCCTGTGGAGCTTGTTGTTCCTCGGCATTATGTTCGGTTTAAACGCATTGTCAGCCAAAGGCTACGGCGAATCCGAATACTGGTTTGCCATTATCAAGGTCGTCACCGTAATCGTCTTTCTGATTGTCGGTGTTATGATGATATTCGGAATTCTCGGTGGTGAAGCTGTCGGATTTACGAACTTTAATCTTGACGGAAGCCCGGTGCATGGCGGCTTTTTCGCCATTCTCGGTGTCTTTATGGCTGCAGGTTTCTCCTTCCAGGGAACCGAGCTCATCGGTGTTGCCGCCGGGGAAAGCGAGAACCCGAGAAAGAACGTACCTCGCGCGATACGTCAAGTGTTCTGGCGCATTCTGATCTTTTATATATTTGCAATATTCGTCATTGGCTTGCTTATTCCGTACACACATCCAAGCCTGGTTCAATCGGGTGTCGAAGATATCAGTGTCAGCCCATTTACGCTCGTATTTGAAAAAGCCGGTCTAGCCTTTGCCGCTTCTGTCATGAACGCCGTCATCCTGAGTTCAGTGCTGTCCGCCGGAAACTCCGGCATGTACGCCTCAACACGCGTGCTCTACTCAATGGCCAAGCAAGGGATGGCGCCAAAATGGCTAAGCCGCCTAAACAGCCGCGGTGTTCCAATTGGAGCCCTTGTTGTAACGGCATCTGTCGGCATGCTCGCCTTCCTGGCTTCATTTTTCGGGGATGGTGTCGTGTACATTTGGCTGTTGAACGCTTCGGGCATGTGCGGCTTTATTAACTGGCTAGCTATTGCCGTCAGCCATTATCGCTTTCGGAAAGCTTATGTGGCCCAAGGCCATGATCCGAAGGATTTACCGTTTCGGGCTCGCTGGTTCCCGTTCGGACCGATCTTTGCGTTCCTGCTCTGTCTTGTTGCGATCATCGGTCAAGGCAATTTCAGCGGCGAAACGGACTGGACTACGCTCTTTGCAACCTATATCAGCATTCCGCTGTTCTTTGCGATCTGGTTCGGATATCGTCTGTTTAAGAAAAGCAAAATTGTACCGCTTACCGAGTGCGATCTGAGCACGAATGACAACTAATTGTGATCAAGAAACGATTTGCCTTCGATGTCTGATATATTAAAAAAAGGAGGTCCCGACGGTCTGTTGACCTTGGGACTTCCTTTTTTAAAAGGCATTTTATCGATTTACCAAGATATATGAACCTTCAAATCATCTGTGTTCTCAAATGGACCGTGGTAATAACGGATCGCTCCAATGTTTTCGCTGAGCTGCAAATCCTGAAGTACTTTCAGTAAGTCACTTTCCTTGCCGTCAAAGCGGAATACAAGCTCTTTATTACCGGATTGGTTTGCAGCTCTTACCTTAGGACTTAAATCGCTATAAGAACGCACAACCTCTTTATGATCATACAGATGGTACTCCAGCTCCACCATCATCTTGCGGTAAACAACGGATTCAGACGAATTTTGCGATGCCAGCTTTTGAAGTGTACTGTGGTAAGTAGTGTTCGCCGCCGGATAAGGCTTTGTCCAGGTATGGTCTTTTCTCATCTGCTCATCCGTTCGGAGGTAGTAATTATAAGATACCTTCCCTTTGCGGTCGGGCACCGGATCATTCCAAGTCGTATCCAGGTGGTACCATTCTCCATCCAAAAGAACCAAATTCCACGCATGGAGTATCCCTTGCGGGTTACCTTCAGGATAAGCGGTTCCTTCTACGATTTTATTAGGAATACCTGCCTCTTTCAGCATCTTGTACGTTAACAGCGAGTACCCCTGACAAACCGTGCTTCCTGTACTCAATCCGTCATACGCCGTATATTTTTGAAATGATGTATCATACTCCAGATTCAGGACGACCCAATCGTTAATAGCTTTTACCTTCTCATGGTCGTTCATGCCGGGCTTTATGATCGTATCCAAAATACTCTTGACCCGTTTGTTGACATATTCAGTCTCGCTCGCAGTTTCCCGGTATGTAAGGCGTACCGTCACATCCGCTGCACTAGATGTCCCCCGGTAATCATAGCTATAACTGGCTATCGTGTAATGTATATAAGGATCGCTCACCATCGCCTGCTCCAGCGCCTCTTTCAGCTGGGTCTTGAGCGAATTGGTCTGCCCCTCATATACAAAGCGAACGGTTGTCTGTCTGTTGTTCATCGCTGTGATCAGCGTTTGCTGAATTTGATCAATAGACTTTACAACCTGCATATTGGATTCGGCATATACTTTATTGAATTCAACCGATTCAGGAATAGCGGCTACAGTTACGGCCAAACTCCCAACCAACAGCAATTTTATAAGTGCCGACCGGCTTCGTTTCATGAATATACCCGTCCTTTCGTCTTCCATACTATTTTGTATTTCTGATTATAACATAATAATCCAGAGCTTGAAGCTTCTAATTTTGTCGACCAAGTTCGAATTTTGTCGAACAAGTACGAATTACGGCAGCTGCTTAAACTGTAATTCTACTAACAAAAAAGCGCGTGCGATCGATTCACCAAAAGTCATATATCTGCCAACTTGCATGTATGGATAAGACATATAATAGATTAGAAGGATGTAAATGTTACCTGCTAGATTCAAAAATACAGCGATGCAAAATAACACTTTGCACCGCTGTAACTTTATACGGATATGATTTTTTACCTTCTTGAGGCGGCTTGAACCGTGTTCCTTAAAGCCCCGGTTAACCATGAAATTCCGCTAGTCCCTTACTCAGCTCGCGCGTAGCACCGTATACTGTCTTATATAGTCCGAACAACTTCTCGTACTTTTGAGCCGTTTCGGGATTCGGTACGTAGGTTTTAGCTTCACGCAGAAACTCCGCCGCGCAGGCTTGCAGACTTGGAAACCAGCCGCAGCCATATGCGGCAAGCATTGCAGCGCCCATGGCCGGCCCCTGCTCGCTTTCCAGCTTCACGATCTCGGCATTAAACATATCGGCCTGCATCTGAAGCCAGATTTCATTCTTTGCACCGCCGCCGATCGAAATGACCCGGTCGATTAACTTGCCCGATGCTCGCAATATATCGATTGATTCGCGAAGTGAAAAAGTAATTCCCTCCAAAACTGCACGCGTAAAATGCGGAAGCCTGTGGCCTGCATCCATTCCGATGAAGCTGCCGCGGATATCAGCATCCGGATGAGGCGTGCGCTCACCGACGATATACGGTGTGAACAACAAGCCCCCGCTGCCTGCCGGAACATCCCCGATGCCATTCAGCAGCTCATCAAACGAGGTATCCGGGGCAAAAGTTTCTTTAAACCAAGTAAGGCTGTATCCCGCCGCAAGCGTGACACCCATAATGTAATACGCATCTTTCTCGCTGTGGTTGAAGAAGTGAACCTTGCCTTCGAAATCAACATCTTTCCGTTCTTCATAAGAAAGCACTACACCGGACGTGCCGATGCTGCACATCGTCTGCCCGTCTGCCAGAATGCCTGCGCCGATCGCACCGCAGGCATTGTCCGCGCCGCCTGAAAAAACCTTTGTCTCCGGAAGGAGGCCGGTCTGGTTTGCCATTTCAGGCAGCAGCGTTCCGCATTCTGCGAAAGATTCCACAAGCGGAGGGCATAAAGAATGCGGCAGGTTAAAAGCATCGAGTATGTCTTTGCTCCAGGTTTTCTCTGCCACATCCAACAGCAGTGTCCCCGCCGCATCCGAGTAGTCCATCGCGAACTGTCCAGTCAGCCGGTATCTAACATAATCCTTCGGCAGCAGAAACAGCGATGCCCGATCCAATAACTCCGGCTCGTTCTCTTGCACCCACAAAATCTTCGGTAGCGTAAAGCCTTCCAGAGCACGGTTGCGTGCAATGCGCAGCAACTTCTCCTGAAGGATCTTCTCGATTCGGCGGCACTGGGCTGTCGTCCTGGTGTCATTCCACAAAATAGCCGGACGCAGCGCTGCACCCTCCTCATCCACCAAAACGAGGCCGTGCATCTGACCGGAGAAACTTAGCCCTTCGATCTGGGACGGAGATACCTTCGCCTCTTCAAGCAAGAGTCGCAAAGACAATACCGTCTTATCTACCCAATCTTCCGGGCGCTGTTCGCTGTATCCCGGCTTTGGCTGACTCAGCGGATACGATTCCGAATGCTCGCTAACTACCCTGCCGCTGCGGTCTACCAGCACTGTCTTCACTGCGCTGGTACCCAAATCAACTCCGATGACGTAACTCATCTGCATTCCTCCTAACCGTTTAAACGGGATTAAAACAAAACTACCTGGGCTCTTATTCAGGTTATCAAATAAGTACACCGGCTTCCCTACGGGGAGCCGGTGAAGATTTGAATTTCAGGAAATGAGCCGTCTTGGCCTCATGATTAGTTCGCAAGAATGTATTGGTTCAAAATCGCTTTAAGCATTTCTTGGCGGCCGGATTCATTTTTGCGAGGAGATTCGTTGTTCAGTGCATACTCAGCCAGGGAAGACAGCGTTGCCTTGCCTGCTACAACGTCTGCTCCGATTCCTTCCTTAAAGCTGCTGTAACGTTTTTCGATGAAATCTTCGTACACGCGATCCTCAATCAGTTTGGCAGCAACTTTCAAGCCTTTCGCATAGGTATCCATGCCGGCGATATGCGCCAAGAAGAGATCTTCTGGCTCGAAGGACGGACGGCGAACCTTCGCGTCGAAGTTCACACCACCGCGTCCCAACCCACCGTTCATCAGCACTTCATACAACGTCAGGGTAGCATCATAGATGTTTACCGGGAACTCGTCTGTATCCCATCCAAGCAGCATGTCGCCCTGGTTCGCATCGAGGGAACCGAGCATACCGTTGATACGAGCTACACGAAGCTCATGCTCAAACGTATGGCCAGCGAGCGTCGCATGGTTGGCTTCAAGGTTCAGCTTGAAGTGTTTGTCGAGGCCGTATTTTTGCAAGAATGCAATCGTCGTTGCAGCATCGAAATCGTATTGATGCTTGGTCGGCTCTTTCGGTTTAGGCTCGATCAAGAACTGAGCGTCGAAGCCAATCTCCTTCGCGTAATCCACTGCCATATGGAACAAGCGTGCCAGGTTGTCCAACTCAAGCGCCATATCGGTGTTCAGCAGCGTTTCATAGCCTTCACGTCCGCCCCAGAACACGTAGTTTTCGGCGCCAAGACGTTTGCCGACTTCAAGACCTTTCTTGATCTGTGCAGCGGCATGGGCATAAACGTCCGCATTGCATGTCGTACCTGCGCCATGCATAAAACGAGGATTAGTGAACATGTTTGCCGTGTTCCATAGCAGCTTCTTACCCGTGGATTTCATATGCTCTTCGATCAGATCCACGATCGTATCGATGTTGCTGTAGAATTCCCGCAAGCTGCTGCCTTCCGGAGCGATGTCCACATCATGGAAACAGAAATACGGCAGGTTCATTTTCTCCATAAACTCAAATCCGGCTTCAACGCGAGCTTTCGCAAGATCCATGCCGGAGTAATTCCCCCAAGGACGAACTGCGGTGTCTGAACCAAACGGATCGGTCCCACCCGCCGTTAATGTATGCCAGTAAGCCATAGCGAAACGGAGATGCTCCTCCATCGTTTTGCCGGCTATGACTTCTGTTGGATTATAAAATTTAAAAGCATAAGGATTGGTGGATGTGCTTCCTTCATACTCGACTTTGCTGATGTTGTTGAAATAGGCCATTAAATAAATCCTCCTATACCTAGTTAAGAGTCGTTAACGCTTACAGGGATATCCTAACACACCCTAACCACTTTGTCTATTGGTTAAACAAAGTAGTGGACTTACATTTTTTTCACGGATCAATGTCTCTTCTTCCCTGCTTGTCTTAGGTACTTACTTCTTTCTTTACACCATCCTTATTTCTTGCGAAGACGGTTGCAATTTCCGAACGTTGCGCCTAGACTATGAGCATATCAAAACGTTAGCTAAGCTGTGTTAAAGGATGAAGAAACATGACTAGAATTACAGGTGACCAGGCACTGGTCAAAAAAATAAACACATCCATCATTCTCGATACGATTCGCCGCCACGCTCCAATCTCCCGTGCTAAGGTATCCGAACTGACCGGTCTTAATAAAGCTACGGTATCCAATCTTGTTCAGGAGCTGTCTGCCCATCATCTGCTCCAGGAAATCGGGCCCGGTAAATCCAGCGGCGGAAGGAAGCCGCAGATGCTTCTGTTCAATGGCCAGGCCGGTTATGCGATCGGCGTTGAACTAAGCGTCAACCAAATGACGGCGATCCTGACGGACCTGGAAGGTAACATAGTGGCCGAGGCGGAGGATACGCTCATAGACCATGATGTAGAAACCGTAACGAAGCATATGATCACACTGGTGAACAGGCTTGTGAAACAGGCTCCACCTTCTCCCTACGGCATGATCGGTATCGGCGTCGGCGTTCCCGGCATGGTGGATGGTGATGGAACGATCCTTTTCGCTCCCAACCTCGGCTGGGACATGGTTCCGATGCGTCGCATGCTGGAAGAAGAGCTAGGACTGCCCGTTACAATCGACAATGAAGCAAATGCAGGCGCTCAAGGCGAGCTTCGCTTTGGAGCAGGACAGGATGCCCGTCATCTACTGTACATCAGCGCCGGCAGCGGCATCGGTTCGGGAATCATTATTAACGGTGAGCTGTACAAAGGAGCTCGTGGCTATGCCGGGGAAAGCGGGCACATGTCGATCGAGGCGGACGGCAAAGCCTGCTCATGCGGCAACCGAGGCTGCTGGGAGCTGTATGCATCGGAAAAGTCGTATGCCGACAAACGCGGCCTTCTCCCTTCCAACCGCACCTCGGAACTGGTGAGCCATGCCGAGGCTGGACATGCGGAGACCATCCGCCACTTTCAAGAGATCGGGCGCTATCTAGGAATCGGCATTACAAATCTCGTAAACGGATTCAATCCGCAATCCGTCATCATCGGTGGACCGTTGTCGGATGCAAAAGCCTGGATCGAAGACAGCCTTCAGCAAGTTGTCGCAGAGCGTACGCTTCCGTATCACCGGGAGCTGATGGAGATTCGATTTGCTGAGCTTGGCAGCCGCTCCACGATGATCGGGGCTGCCTACTCCGCTATATCACAATTTTTAGGACCTGTCAGGGTATCTGTCCCTGCAACATAAATGGCTGGGGTTTACGCAGCCATAACCAAGGAGCCATCCCGCGAGATCTTAGATCTTTTGGGATGGCTCCTTGAAGGATTCAGTTGGAAACAGGTCGCTCCAAGATCATAACGCCCCTTCCAGCAATCGAAACCAAACCCGATAGCGCCCGATCAGTCAAGAGATCCGTTAGGCTTTCAGAACCTGCGTCAAATGTCATCTCTTCCGCATTATGGTTCATAACAAACAGCAGCGATTTCCCTTCCTTCACCCGCTCCGCAACCTCAACGCCTTCTGGCGTATTCAGCAGCGGCTTGACTCCTTGTTCGTCGCATAGATCCGTGATAAAGTCGCGAAGGAAAGCTGCATCGGGACTGCTGCCAACATAATACGCCTGCCCTTTACCGAATCGGTTTTTCGTCAGCACCGGCGTACCTTCATAAAAATCGGCTCCATACTCCGCCAGAACCTCAGCCGTTTCCGCATGGATCACATCGCACAAAATTCCGCAGGAATAGCTTCCGGCAAGCGCGCCTGAATTCTGTTTCATCACGATTTGATTGTGTTGTCCCGGCAGCAGAGCGTCTATCTCTTCCGCCCATATCCCCGTCACGTTGCGAAGCTCGCCCGGATATCCACCCAGCGTAACCAGATCATGCTCGTTAACGATTCCGCTGAAGAAAGTGGTCACGAACGTCCCGCCATCCGATACGAACTGCTCGATCCGCTTTGCAACACCTGGCTTTACCATATACAGAACAGGCGCGATGACAACATCATATTTACCGAAATCTTCTTCAACGCTGATAATATCTGTTTGAATATTTTGATCGTACAGAGCTGCATAGTATTTATGAATCTCATCAACATACTTCAATTCCTTCGTCGGTCCGCTTGACAGCTCAAGCGCCCAGCGGTTTTCCCAATCGTACATGATCGCCACTTTCGCGTTTGAGCGGGCATCCAGAATCTTGTCTCCAAGCTTCTGCAGCTCTTGCCCCAGCTCAGCGCATTCGCGGAACACCCGCGTATGCTCATGTCCCACATGCTCGATCAGAGCACCGTGGAATTTCTCACATGCGCCAATTGATCGGCGGAGCTGGAAGAACATAACCGTATCAGCACCGTGCGCGACCGCCTGATAGCTCCAGAGCCGCATCACTCCCGGACGCTTGGCCGAATTGTATGGAGACCAGTTCTGAACGCTCGGCGTCTGCTCCATCAGCATGAACGGCTGACCGCTCTTGAGCCCGCGCATCAGGTTGTGAGACATCGCCGTAAAGCTAACCGGCGTATCAATGGCAGGGTAGTTGTCCCAGGATACAACATCCATATGTTTGGCCCATTTAAAATAATCCAGCTCAGGATAAAATCCCATCAGATTCGTCGTCACCGGAATATCCGGCGTTATACGTTTAATTTCGTCCCTCTCTAGCAGGTAGCACTCCAGCAAGCTGTCGGATTGGAAGCGACGATAATCGATGGAAATGCCCTGGAAGAAGGTCCGGTTCCCTTCAAATTCTTCGCTGAGTGCATTCGGCACGACGATTTCGTCCCAATCGTAGAACGTATGACCCCAAAAACCGCTGTTCCATGCAGCATTCAACTTCTCCAGCGTCCCATAGCGCTCTTTCAGCCAGACACGAAACTGCCGCTCGCAGTTATCGCAATAGCAATAGCCGCCATATTCGTTAGCGACGTGCCAGATAGCCAGCGCCGGATGATCCTTATAGCGCTCAGCCAAGTTTCTTGCCATCCGCGCCGCATATTTACGGTAAGTCGGACTGTTCGGACATGAGTTATGACGGCCGCCAAATTTGCGCTTGCGTCCCTCGTAATCCACGCGCAGAATATCCGGATATTTCTTCGCCATCCACGCTGGATGGGCTGCCGTACTTGTACCAAGGCAGACCTTAACACCTTCCGCCGCCAAGCGATCCATAATATCGTCAAGCCATTCGAAGTGATAGCTCTCCTCATCCGGCTGGTTTCTGGCCCATGAGAACACATTGATTGTAGCGACATCGACCCCCGCCAATTTAAACATTCGCATATCCTCGTCCATCGTCGCTTTATCCCACTGCTCCGGGTTGTAATCCCCGCCATACCATATTTTTGGAATCTTTGGATTAATCATAATAGGAACCTCCCCACTGTAAAATTACAATACGAACCAATTTCTTGAGATAACACCTTTATACCAGTAATAGCTGTCTTTCTTCGTACGGACCAAAGTATCGTAATCCACGTGCACCAGACCAAATCGCATCCCATAGCCTTCCGCCCATTCAAAATTATCCATCAGCGACCATTCCATATAACCTTTCAAGTTGATCCCGTCTTCGATGGCACGGCTGGCTTGGATTAAATGCATACCGAGATAGTCGATCCGGCGCTGGTCGTGAATGCGTCCGTCCAGTTCCAAACCGTCGTTATAGCAAGCGCCATTCTCCGTAATATAAAGGCTTGGGTTGCCGTACTTGTCAGCGGTATAACGCAGCAGCTGATATAGCCCTTCCGCATAAATCTCCCATCCGATATCGGTCTTAGGAACGCCAAGTGACACTTCTTCACTGGACAACATCCCGCCGGCTTCATCCGAATTGTAACGGTTCATTGAGGAAGTGTAGTAATTGATCCCGATGAAATCGATCGGCTGATGAATTATCTCCATGTCTCCTTCGACAACGGGAGGTTTGTAGCCGATTTTTTCATACCATTCCAGCATAAACTTCGGATACTCCCCGAAGTAGATCGGATCAAGATACCAGTCGCCCGACCAACCGTTGATTCGCAAGCATGCGTCGATATCCTCTTGCGTATTACGGTAAGGCACAGCCCAAGCCGTGTTCGGGGCGATGCCGATCTCACCTGGAATGCCGAGTTCCCTGAACTTCCGAACGGCCTTTCCGTGAGCAACGAGCAGATGGTGACTCACATCGATCGCTAATTGCAGATCTTTATTGCCCGGAGCATGTACACCGAGATAGTTCGAAAGGAAAGCCATGCACCACGGCTCATTGAACGTGATCCAATGCTTGATTTTGCCTTTGAACTCGTTAAACATCAGCTCCGCATACTCGGCAAATGCATCGATAGATACTCGGCTACCCCAGCCTCCTTGATCTTGCAAAGCCTGCGGCAAGTCCCAATGATAAAGCGTGCAGAACGGCTCGATCCCGTTAGCAAGGAGGGCGTCCACCAGACGGTGGTAATAATCAAGCCCGGCCCGATTCACTTCACCCGTTCCTTGAGGAAGCACGCGAGGCCAGGATACCGAGAAACGGTACACCTTTACGCCCAAATCTTTCAGCAGCTGCACATCCTCTTCCACGCGATGATAGCTGTCGCAGGCGATGTTGCCGTTGTCACCGTTTTTCACCTTGCCCGGCGTGTGGGCAAAGGTATCCCAGATCGACATCCCTCGCCCATCCTCATTGTAGGCCCCTTCAATCTGGTAGGAGGCTGTCGCTACACCCCATTTAAAATCCTGGGGAAACTTATGAATACTCATCGTCAATCTCTCCCTCTCTTTATTTAGTCTTATGAAAAATGCACCGCTCCTGCATCCAAAAAACCGGCTAGGAGACGGTGCATATAGTTAATGCTTCAAGCTTTCATGCTCCTGTCGGAGTTTACTGTTTCAAACTATTCCATGAAGCCTGCATATCCTCAAGCATTTTAGTGACATCGGATTTGCCGGCAAAGTACGCCTGCATCGAATTCGCGAACTCCTGCGTTACGCCATCTGGAAACTTGGAAGACTGCTGCGGCAGTACTTTGTCAGCCTCAACATATTCCCATACGGCTGTACCCAGATCGCCCATATCCTCAGGCGACGGTTCGATTGTGGTCAAAGCCGGAATAAATTTAAATTTCTTCACGATATATTCTTGACCGATATCGGAAGTGACAAGCCAGTTCAAAAAGATCTTCGCTTCTTCCTTCACCGGGGAGTTTTTGTTGACCACAAGGTTAGCTGGTACGCCGACGCTCAGCTTGTCATTCAGCTCCGCATCCTCGCCCATAGGCATCGGCAGGAAGCCCAGGTTCAAATCTGGATTAATCGCATCAATCTCGACTTGGGACCAGTTTCCGTTTTGCATCATGGCTGCTTCTTCAGTCGCCAACAAAGAGATAGCCGTCTGGTAGTCTGTAGTCAACGGATTGTTGTTGCCGTAGTCGAGCGTAAGCTGCATCAGCTTCGCCCACTCTTCAAACAATGGATCACCCACGAATGTCTCGGTTCCGTCACTCAAACCTTGAATAAATGCATCCGGATCATCTTGCATTGCGAATGCAGGGTTGATACCTTGGTTACCGAACAGCCACCACTCTTGATACGCATTGGCGAACGGCGTTACACCGATAGCTTCTAGTTTCTTAGCTGCATCCTCCAGCTGAGAGTAGGTCTTAGGCAGCTCCGTGATGCCGGCTTTCTCGAACAAATCTTTATTGTAGATGTAGCCCCAACCTTCAAGGTTCATCGGCATGCCGTATACTTTGCCGTCCTTGGTCATCGGCTGTTTAGCCATATCAACCAGATCGTCTACCCATGGCTGATCAGACAAATCTTCCAGGTTTTCAAGCCACATTTCCATTTCGGCATAACCGCCATTGGAGAAAATGTCTGGCGCATCACCCGATGCAAACTTTGTCTTCAAGGACGCGCCGTAATCTGCGCCCCCGCCAACCGTTTGAATATCGAGCTTGATATTCGGATACTCTTTTTCAAATTCAACCTTTAGCTCGTTCAATGCGTCTACAATTTCGGTCTTGAACTGAAAGATCTTTACCGTCTTGACTTCTCCGGAAGCGGTATCATTGCTCTCGCTTTCCCCTTCTGTTGAGCTGCCGCCGCACGCTGAAAGCAGCATAGAGAAAGCCAACAGCATGATGAGAGTGAACTTCATTTTTTTCATCTTTGGTTACCCCCTGATTATGAATTATATAAAGTTTGAGAAACCATCCTGAGTGTGTTCACCACGAAAAGATCAAATCAACCTTTAATAGATCCTGCGGCAACACCTTCAACGATATACTTCTGCAATGATAAGAAAAATATAATGATCGGCGTAACCCCGAGTACCAATGTTGGCAGCGCCATATCCCACTGCTTGGAATACTCTCCAAAGAAGGTGAATGTCGCAAGCGGAATGGTCCGCAGCTCAGGACTTTGCAAAATCAAAGACGGCAACAGATAGTCATTCCAGACCCACAAGCTGTTCAGAATGATGACCGTCACGAGCATCGGCTTCAACATCGGCAGAACGATGCGGACAAAGACGTCGTATGATGATGCCCCGTCAACCGTAGCCGCCTCCTCGATCTCCAGCGGAATCGATTTAACGAATCCATGGAACAGGAAGATGGAAAGCGGGATACCCAGCCCCAGGTAACACAGAATCAGACCAACCATGCTGTTGTTAACGTTCAGCCAGCCAACGACTTGCATCAGCGGGATCATGATGGACTGAAACGGAATAACCATCGCCGATACGAAGATCATAAACACCACCCGGTTGAAAACCGTGTTCGCACGGACCATCCGGTACGCGGCCATTGCACTGAGCATCGCGATGATCAAGTTACTGATGACCGTAATGACAAGGGAGTTCTTAAATGCTACCGGAAATCTCGTTAGCTCCCAAGCTTTAAGATAGTTGTCCCAATGAAATTGATTCGGGAAGTCAGCCGCATTGACCATAATATCCCCGAGCGATTTCACCGAGTTGACGAGCAGGAAATAAAAAGGTGACAAAAAGATAATAGCAATGATAAACATTATGATTTGCAAGAACAGGGCCGATGACGATTTTGAGGATTTGGTCTTCATCAAGCTTCAACCTCCTTATTCTTTGTCAGGCGGACCTGAACAAGAGTGATGATGGCCACCACAATGAAGAAGATCAAAGACTTCGCCGTTCCCAAACCGTAGCGGTTATTCAAGAAAGCTTCATTGTACACGTTCATTGCCAGTGACTCGGTCGAACCATAAGGTCCACCTTTGGTCAGCGACAGGTTCAGGTCAAACATTTTGAAAGACCAGGATATCGCCAAGAATAGACACACCGTGACCGCCGGCATAATCAGCGGAACCATGATGTTCTTAAGGACCTGGAAGCGGCTGGCCCCATCGATTTCAGCGGCTTCGAGCACTTCCTTCGACACGTTGGTGATCGAGGCAATATAGATGATCATCAAGTATCCGGAAGATTGCCATACGAATACCATGATGATTCCCCAGAAACCGGTAACCTCATCGCCCAGCCACGGCAGTTGGAAGAAAGATAGACCGGTTACATCTCCAAGCGTAGCAAAGCCCTTCACGAAGATGAACTGCCAGATAAAACCAAGGAGCAGACCGCCGATCACGTTCGGCATAAAGAAGATCGTCCGCAAAAAATTTCGTCCGCGAATCTTCTTCGTCAAGAAGTATGCGAGGAAAAATCCGACCAGATTCGTTAATATAACACCGACAATAGTAAACTTGGTCGTAAACCAGAAAGAGTCGGCAAATGAAGGGTCATCAGTAAATATTTTGACAAAGTTATCAAACCCTACCCACTCGACATTTCCGGATACGCCATTCCAATTTGTAAAAGAATAATACATCCCCATTACAAACGGGATCATGATTGTAATACTGAAAAACAATAACGCTGGACCTACATATACCAACTGTTGCAGGAGTGCTGTTATTCTTTTCTCCTTCATGTGAATCTCCCTTTCGCTTGACCTAACGTTTCTCTCTAATTCAATTATGCTAAGATAAGAAACACGGGACTACCCTAGGATGTGAACGAAAAGGTATAGAAAATTGATCGGCGGGTGAATGAATTGAACTGGAGCAGCATACGCACGAAATTGATCGCCTTTATGTTGCTGGCGACGATCATTCCAACAACAGTCTCCATCATGATCAGTTACGTTACGACCACAAATGCGCTCAAAGAACGTACGGTGGCCGAGAACCAAAATCTTCTTTATCAAGGAAGGATGAATCTAGAGAGCAGCCTGGAGGAACTGAACCGGAACTCTCTGAAAGTTTATTCCGATCCTGATTTTTTCCGAAGCCTGCATTATAGTCACGAAAATATCAGCGCCAGCGGCAGACAGACAGCTACTCTGCAATCGATGTATCAAGCTATGGCGGGAATCCGGCAGGTCTATCTGTATGTTGACGCGTACCGGGAATCCACTTTATATGCCCAGGATTTCGCCAAAAAGGCCAGCGACATCAACCTGTACCATGAGATCCCTGATCTCCATGACCGCAGCCTGTTTATTCAGCCGCCTCATGCGTTGCATTCTTACGGCTTCCAGCTAGCTTTTCCTTATGAAGAAGATGCGCAGGTCCTTACGCTGTATCGTGTCATCGAGCGTGTTCCATCTTCGGAGCGCATAGGTCTGCTGGCGATTGATCTGGATATGACATTCCTCAGTCGGATCAGCAGCCAGCTGTATCAACCGCAACATGAAGAGCTCTACATTGTGAACGAAGATGGAGTTATCATGTATGCCGGCAATAAAGAAGCCATCGGACAACCAATTCAGGCCGATTGGTATCATTCCGTCAGAGATTCCGGTCAACAGGAAGGACATTTCGAGCACAACGACAACATTTACGTTTATAATCGAATTCAGTCCACTGTAAGCGATTGGTTAATGGTCAAGGAGATTCCGACCTCCTATATTCTAAGCAGCGCGGAAAGGACAGCCTTCATCAATATTTTGTTACTATCCGTATCATTTCTTGTCATCGTTGTCGCCACGATTTGGATATCGGTACGAATCACCGCTCCCATTCGCGAGCTGGTCGGATTCATGAGCCAGGTGAAGAGCGGTCGCATGTCGGTGGACATCGAATCAGACCGGAAAGATGAAATCGGCATTCTGTACCGACGGTTTGGCAGCATGATGGATACGATCAACAACCTGATTTTGCAGGAATACAAGCTGAAGCTGGCTAACCGAACAAATCAGCTGCGCGCACTGCAGGCTCAGGTAAACCCTCATTTCATGAATAATGCCTTGCAGACGATCGGTACGCTTGCGCTTGAGAACAACATGAAAAGAATCTATTCACTCATCTCGGCACTCGCAAGGATGATGCGGTACAGCATGTACAATACCGACCAGCCTGTAACGCTCCAAACGGAACTGAATCACGTCAAAGATTATATCGAACTGCAAAAAGAGAGATTTGAGAACGGTTTCGATTTCCGTTACGATGTGGAAGAGTCTACACTGCAGACATTGATTCCAAAGATGTTAATTCAGCCATTAGTTGAAAACTATTTCAAGCACGGCATGAATCCGGTCATGGAGAATAACTATATTCTCATTCAAAGCCGCCTCTTGCCTTCCTTTGTTGAAATCACAGTCGAGGATAACGGAAACGGCATGCCGGAGGAACAATACAAGGTGCTTCAAGAGCATTTGCAAAAAATAGAACAGCTGGACCTGGAGCAGCTTCATATTCACTCTGAGAGCGAAACAGACCAGATCGGGATCGGTCTCATCAACATCATGACAAGACTTAAACTCTATTCCCGGGGGAAATCCAGCTTCAAGGTCGAGAACAACCAGCCACAAGGCTTTCGTGTTGTTCTAACAATACATGTGGAAGGTGAACCAGATGAAGGCACTGATCGTCGATGACGAGAGCCGGGTACGCAAAGCAATTCAGCTGCTTGTCCATTGGGATGAGCACGGTATAACCGAAATAAAGGAAGCAGCCAATGGCCAGGAGGCGATGGATCTTATCCCGTCTTACCGCCCGAATTTAGTCCTGATGGACATGCTGATGCCACTAAAAAACGGTGTCGATTTGATGAAGTGGATAAGCGATCACTATCCGGACATGAAATTCATCGTGATCAGCGGGCACGACGACTTCGAATTCGTACGCAATACGATCCGATACAGCGGCATGGACTATATTTTGAAGCCGATCGACGAGTCAGCCATCAATGAGGCCGTCAGTAAAGCGGCTTCCACATGGAAAGCCGAGGAAGAGGAACGCCTGATTTTGCAGCAGCAGCATGTTCAGGTCAACGAGTATCGGCCTGTCTATTCAGAGAAGCTGCTGACAAGCTTGCTTGAAGAGCCAAGCGTCCATCCCCATGTCGCCAATCGACTGAAAACCGAAGGGATCGTTACTGAATCGGCTGAGAAAGTAAGGCTTGCCGTCCTGCAAATCGATCCTACGGATACTGCACTCTTTGAGCGATTCGATCATCATCGGGATCTTCTAATGTTTGCTCTGCTGAACATCTGTAATGAATTCCTGCAAAAAAATGGCGCAGGAATCGCGTTCCGCCACTTCGGCGCTCATCATCGAATCGTGCTCCTCTTCTGGGATAAGCTGGACGTTGTAACCGTTCTCCTAAACGAAATAAACGAAGGAATTCAGCGGACGCTATCGCGTTACATGCATTTCGGCATCGCCCGTGAAGGACGCTATCCCGAAGATATGCCCGAGCTATATGCTGAATGTGTGGCATCTCTTGCTTCGAGGGATTTGACAGTACTTAACCACTTTGTTCATGACAAAAGTGAGTTTCAGAATCGTTCCGAGGATCAACCGACTGCAGTGCAGTTTAGCAGCTATGAGGATCAATGGAAGCTCGCCGTTCTTAGCGGGCAGCCTAATCTGATCGCAGACGCGGTGGAAGAATGGACCCATGATATTCGAAAAAGCGGTTTCATCACACCTGAGCTGCTGGCGCAATGGGACCATGAGATCGAACGATTTTCAAACCATATCGCCCATGAAACCGTTAACAGTGCTTCTGAAACGTTGCTCAAGACCTATCGAAAAGAAATGAATGAGATCGTGTGTCCAAATCCCGACAAATATGTTTGCTCACTTGCCGAGTGGCAGCAATATTGGATCACATCGATGAGTCGCCTTTCCTCCACCCTGCTCACCCAAACGCAGGCTGGCGGGGATCTAATTCAAGATATTACGGCATACATCGATCAAAACTACCAGAACGAAGTATCGCTCTATGATATCGCAAGCCGTTTTCATGTTAGCCGGGAGTACATCTCTCGCAAATTCAAACAGAAACATCAGGTTAATATACCGGAGTACATCAATCGCCTTCGAATCTCCAAAGCGAAAATTCTGCTTCAGAACCCTACACTTAAAATGGCAGCGATTTCCGAGATGATCGGATTTAAAAACGAGAAATATTTCAGTCTGGTTTTCAAGAAGCATGAAGGTATATCACCAAATGAATTTCGGAAACGGCATGCGAAGCATGCATAGCACGCATAGCATGCAAATAATGGCGTTTAATTGCAAAAAAAAGCAGAGCAGCAAGAAAATACCTCGCTGCTCTGCTTTTTATAGTGCGAAAAGCTGTATTAAGTATGGAGATCTATGCTGTCCTCGCATTTACCCGTCATGCCCTAATAGCTTCTCCAAAATCATCACACCCCGGGCAGGAACTTGGCAATGCCCCTGCTCCTTTTCGCCTGTCAAGAGTTCCTTGTATACGGCTTCGCCCAAAGGAATTGTTTGGGCTTCGTCCGTATGGTTCAGAACGAACGTATACGCCTTTCCTTCCTTCACACGCGAAGTAACCTCCACACCGGCCGGAGCCTCTAGCACAGGTGCGATATCGTGCTCGCCACAGATCGTCTTCATCAAATCCTGCAAAAATTTCGCATCCGGACTAGATGCGACATACCAGGCCTTGCCTTGCCCGAAACGATTTACTGTAAGCGATGGCATCCCCTTGTAATAATCGGAACCGTATTCGGCAACAATTTGGGCGCTTTCTGCGTGAATCACATCGCACAGAATTCCGCAATCGTAAGCCCCTTCCAGTTGTCCTTGTTTACCGCGAATCACCATCTGATTCTTCTGATCCGGCAGCAGAGCGTCAATCTCCTCAGCCCAGATTCCCATCACCTTGCGGAGCTCTCCCGGGTAGCCCCCCAGCGTCACGATATCGTTCTCGTTAACGATGCCGCTAAAGAAGGTGGTCACGAAAGTACCTCCCCGAGCCACAAAAGCTTCAATGCGCTCAGCCAATCCCGGCTTTACCATATACATGACCGGGGCGATCACAACGTCGTATTGTGCCAAATCAGCTTCCACACCGACCATATCAGTCTGAATGTGCAGTTGATGCAGCGCATCATAATATTTATGCACTTCATTCACGTAATTCAGAGCAATCGTCGGTCCACTGGACAGCTCTAGTCCCCACCGATTCTCCCAATCGTACATGATCGCCACCTTGGCATCAGAACGCGCATCCAGCAGACGATCCCCCAAAAGCTGCAGCTCCTTCCCCAATTCCGCGCATTCCCGGAAAACCCGAGTATGCTCGTGACCGACATGCTCGATCACCGCACCGTGATACTTCTCACAAGCCCCGACAGAACGCCGGAGCTGAAAGAACATGACCGTATCGGCACCGTGTGCAACGGCCTGGTAGCTCCAAAGCCGCATGACGCCGGGACGTTTGGCCGAATTGTATGGCTGCCAATTTTGAACGCCCGGTGTCTGTTCCATCAACATAAACGGCTGTCCATGCTTAAGCCCGCGCATAAGCGAATGCGTCATCGCCGTGTAACTAAAAGGTGTATCCAGGGACGGATAGTTGTCCCAGGACACAACATCCATCTCCTTTGCCCATTTGAAATAATCCAGCTCGGGATAGAACCCCATCAGATTTGTGGTCACCGGAATGTCCGGCGTGCTGCGCTTGAGCTCGTCACGCTCCAGCTTGTAGCAGTCCAGCAGACTGTCTGACTGGAAGCGCCGATAATCAAGGGAAATACCTTGGAAATTCGTTCGATTTCCAGCCCACTCCTCACTGAGCGCGTTCGGAACGACGATATCCTCCCAATCGTAAAACGTATGTCCCCAGAAACGTGTGTTCCACGCTTTATTGAGCGCATCCAGCGTACCGTAGCGCTCCTTAAGCCATGTGCGAAAAGCACCCGCGCAATTATCACAATAACAGTAACCGCCATACTCATTGGATACGTGCCAGATCAAAAGAGCGGGATGATCCTTGTACCGCTCCGCCAGCTGGCTTGCCATACGTTTTGCGTATTTACGGTATGTCGCGCTGTTCGGGCAAGAGTGGTGACGACCGCCAAATTTCCGCTTGCGCCCCTCGTAATCGACACGTAAAATATCCGGATATTTTCGTGCCATCCAAGCGGGATGAGCAGCCGTGCTCGTTCCAAGACAGACATACACGCCGTTGCGGTACAGCCTGTCGATCGTTTCGTCGAGCCAGGCAAAATTATAAGTATCCTCATTCGGTTGATTCAGTGCCCAGGAAAACACGTTGATCGTTGCGATATCAATACCAGCCAGCTTGAATAGGCGGTCGTCTTGTCTCCAAACTTCTTCATCCCACTGCTCCGGGTTATAATCCCCGCCGTACCACACTTTCGGCAGCTTTTTATTCATCATTTTCCGTTTCCCCATCCTTCCAAAAGTGATAGACTGTCGTACCCTGTAAGTAAAATGCATTCCTTTCGTATCTTTTTAGAATTGTTCCATTTCACAAAATTTTTTTAAAAAAAGGGGCAGCAACTCGCCTGCCCCTTAACTATGTTTTAATCATTCCATAATTCAACGCGTTTACGGATCAACTCGGAATATTCCTCCTCCATTTTCTCGGCACCCGCATCATTCAGCTCTTGAATGAATTGATCGTACAACTGATCAAATTGTGCAGGATCAGCCAAAATGATTTCAGGAATACGCTTACGTGTAATCTCTTCTACCTTTTTGAACGTAATCGCCATATTGGAATCGGTAGGAGGAGAAATGAGATACGCAGCTCCCCAAGGTTTTTCCTCAAATTCATCCGCTTGCGGCCACAGGTCCTTCCACATTTCTGCACCATAAGCCTCCAGCGTTGCTTTAGCCGATGGCGTATAATTTTCCTTGATTTGCTCAGGGAAATTTGTCGTGTAGTAATTCCCGGTCGAATCGAGCACCCCATCGCCGTAGCGAGGGAACAAGCTGTTGTATAAGCCAATTCCTGATTCTTTAGTAAAGTTGGCATTGTCGTTGATTTTACGATCTTGAACATCCTCAGGAATGACACGTTTGCCATCTACGATATTATAATGTTCGCCCTCGATTCCCCAGTTCAACAGAATTTGTCCTTCCTCAGATGCAAGATAATCCAGGAACTTAATAATACGTACCGGATCTTCGGCAGATGTCGTGATGCCTACGCCCCAGCCCGCAGGATATCCTGTGCTTTGAAATGAAGCATCTTTGGTTGTTTCATCCAATTGAACAGGGAATTTTGCATACGTGCGATTTTCCTTGCCAGCAGTTCTCAGCGCATTCGTTGCGTGGCTGAAGCCCCAATCTGCGTCAATCACCCCGAGTACACGCCCGGAGGAAACTTTCGCCTCATATTGATCCGTCTTCTGTACGAAAGCTTCCTTATCCAATAATCCGATGTCGTTCATATGATTCAACCAGCGGAAGTATTCTTTCTCTTCCGGACGTTTGTAATGCAGCTGTGCTTCGTAAGTGTTCGGATCGATGTAATATTCACCGTCACTAGAAAGACCTGTCGAAATAAACGCCGGGTCCGTTACGGAGATAATGAATCTCCATCCGTCCGCATTGAGCGACAGTGGAATCGTCGGTTGGCCGTCGATCGTAGGATGCTTCTCATAATATTCTTTCAATGCATTCTCGAAGTCCTTAACCGTCTTGATCTCCGGGTAGCCTAATTCCTTCAACACTTCATGCTGAATGTGGAAGTTACCTCCGGCATCCAACTGCTCATGCTCCACTGCATTCAGCGTCGGAATCACATAAATCGATTCATCTTCACTGCTCCACTTCAGCCGATTCATATAATCGCCATACAGCTTCTTCAGATTAGGCGCATGCTCCTCAATCAGATCCGTAAGGTCGATGAATGCACCAGCATCGACAAACATATTCGCATCGCTTTTAGCAAATACAAGATCCGGATATTCTCCGCTCGCCACCATCAGCGGAAGCTTCTGATTGGAGCCGTCGACCGCAAATTCAGCCTGGATTGTAATTCCAGTCTTCTCTGTCAGCTTCTTTCCGACAGCATCCTCCATGTTCACCCAGTTCGCATTGGAATCGGCGCTAAAGAAAGTAATGGTCATCGGTTCGAGCGAATCCCCTTGCTGCGAATCAGCAGCGGTGCCTTTCTGGCTATCGCCACCGCAAGCCGAAAGGACCAGTGAAGCCATCATCATGATGGCAAGCAACAGCGATAATCTCTTCTTATGTTTCATTTCTATACCCCCTAAACCTCATGTTATGAATTTATCGTATAAGAGGCCTAAAGCCTGCTGATACCGATACAGATTAGCTTTTAACTGCACCAAGCGTCATTCCCTTTACGAAATACCGCTGCAGGAATGGGTAAACGATTAAGATCGGAACGGTTACGACGATCGTAATCGCCATTTTGATCGATTCCGGAGACACCTGTTTAACGATCTCAGCCATGTTCTGACCGGGTACCATGGAGCTGGTTTGCCCCTGTGTGCTCTGCAGCACCTTCATCAGCTCGAACTGTAGTGTTGTCAAATGCGGTGCAGAGCCGTTATACAAGTATGTATCGAACCAGGAATTCCACTGCCCGACCGCCAAAAACAATCCGATCGTTGCCAGCACCGGCTTGCACAGTGGAAGAATGATTTTATAATAGATCGTAAAGTCGTTTGCCCCGTCCAGCTTGGCCGATTCCTGAAGAGAGTATGGCAGACCGTCGATGAACGAACGGATGACAAAAACGTTGAACGCACTTACCATACCCGGAATAATATAGACCAGGAACGTGTTCATCATGTTAAGATCCCGGATGAGAATAAAAACCGGAATCATACCTCCAGAAAAGTACATCGTCAGTGCGAGAAAAACAGACATGAACTTTCTTCCCTGAAAATCTACACGGCTGAGCACGTAACCGAGCATCGTTCCGCTGAGCAGGCCGAGGATTGTTCCCGTTATGGTCCGAAGCACCGATATTTTCGCCCCGGTGAGCAACCCTTCATACTGAAAGATCTGGGCGTAGTTCTCCAAGGTAAACTCCCTCGGCCAAATCGTAATCCCCCCACGCACCGTATCAACAGAATCGTTGAGTGATATGGCGAGCACGTTCAAAAACGGATATAAGGTCACAATCATAACAATGGTCATAAACGTATAGTTGAATATATCAAACACCCGGTCGGAAAGTGAGGGCTTGAATGCTGCTTTTGTACGAGCCATGCTGTTCCCTCCTCCTTACATAATCGATTGCTTCGTAAATTTTTTGAAAAGACCGTTTGCGACGAACAGCAGGATAATACTGACGATGGAATTGAACATCCCGATGGCCGTACCAAAGGAGAATCGTCCCATATTAAGTCCGTAATTGAGTGCATAGAGATCCAGGACCTCAGAGTAATCCACCACCAGCGAGTTACCAAGCAGAAACTGCTTCTCAAACCCAATACTGATCAGACGACCGATCGACATGATGAGCAAGATCGCAATCGTTGGCGCAATGCTTGGCAGTGTGATATGCCATATCTGGCGGATGCGATTCGCTCCGTCAACCTTAGCGGCTTCAAACTGCTCCTGATCGATCCCTGATATCGCCGCCAAATAAATAATGGCATTCCAGCCCATTTCCTTCCAAAGATCGGCGCCTGTTACGATGTACCAGAACCAGCTTCCCTGTGCCATAAATTGAATCGGCTCATCAATGATGCCAAGCCACATCAGCAGTTGGTTGACCGCTCCTCCATCCACAGACAGCATTTTGGTCACGATCCCGGCTACCACCACCCAGGATACGAAGTGAGGAAGATAAGAAACCGTCTGCACCGTTCTCTTAAAAGCGTTTCCACGAATTTCATTTAGCAGTACCGCAAACACAATCGGAACTGTGAAGCCGACGAGCAGGCCCATGAAACTCATAGCTAGCGTATTGCGAAGCACCAAATAAAACTTTTCGTCCGTAAACAAGGTTACGAAGTGATCAAAGCCGACCCATTTCTGTTCAAATATCCCCTTGCCCGGTTTATAGTTCTGGAATGCCATAAGCCAGCCCCATACTGGCAAATAGCTGAATATGAAAACGATGATGATAAAAGGAAGCGACATACCGTACAGTACTTTCTGCTCCCTGAAAGTGGTCCAAAAACCTTTCTTTTTTTTCTTTATGGCGACAGGTTGGACGCTGCCTTCACTCTCTGTTATCGCTTTCAAACCAACCCCTCCTCTCTTGTATAATTTGATGATAAATCAATCGGAAGAGGCGGAGTACCCGACGAATGGGTGCAAAAATCATATAAAAATGAGACATGGCCCGTGCGGCACATTGCCATATACTCGAAGCTGTGCAGCTCTTTTAAAGACCTGTCTCCTTGCGGTAATTGGAGGGTGAGGTTCCGACGTATTTTTTGAATTTGCTATGGAAATAATCTACGTTCGTATAACCTACTCTCTCCGCAACCTGGTACACCTTCATGCCCTGTTTCAGAAAACCCTTGGCCTTATCAATCCGAACCTTGTCAAGATACGTAGTAAAGTTTTCACCTGTGATGTTTTTGAACATTTTTCCTAAATAGGCTCTGTCATAATTAAATACCTCGGCCAATGTCTTCAGCTTGATATTCTCGCTGTAATTTCGCTGAATCATGTCCACCATTCGCTTCATCTCCTGATCGATTCCCCCACTTCCCGTCTGCCACATAAGCTCCTCCAGAAATTGGGCACAGTGATGACATAGATCAAATACGGTTGTCTGGCAAAATATGGCGGAAATGCGATCAGAGTATTCTTTTGTCCTCGATTGCAGCCCTGTGTGGTGAATGATCAGCTTGTTATACACACCTGTCAGCAGCTCGGTAAACGCACGCTTCATGTCATCTTCCGAAAAATGCTCATGGATCATCGCAAGAGCAGCCAGACGAAGTACTTTCTTCTGCACGTCTACGTTACCAACGTCCACCGCATAGTAAAGCCGCTCCATGAATGGCTCGGAATGATATCCTGGCACTTCCTTCATTTCTGTCTCCTCGCCGAACGCTACGGATTCCGGGTACAACAATTTCCCCGAAGGATAAAAAAATCGTCTTTGCAGCAACCTCTTTGCCGCTTCGTACGACTTGGTAATATCGCTGATCTCGTGCACCTGATACCCTAAGGCCGCCGTAATGGACACTCCGGATAAATCAGCCGCCTGATCAAGCCGTACTTTCAGTGTCTCCCGGTCGGATACAGACAGAACAGGTGTCGGCATCAATACCCCCATGAAGCCATGCAATGTAAATACGACAGCGCAGCCTTCATCTTCAAAACATTCCTCAAAGCATTCCATCAGCTTGCTTTTGAAGAGACGATGCGCTTCTGATTCTGCTTCATCCAGGTCGTGTATATGAATCAGAACAACTTGATACCGATTCCACACCAGGCCGAGCTCTTCGGCTAGCTGGCGGGATACGGGCTTCTGGGTTTTCTGATCGATCCAGGACTGAATCGCCTGCTCCCGGTTGAAACCACCGACCGTTTGATTCAGCGCTTTATCATCCTGTTCCTGCTCGATGCTCTCTTTGATCTGAATCAGAAAGCCAGACAACTCATCCTCATCCACCGGCTTCAGCAAATATCCATCGACCCGCTGGGTAATGGCACGTCTGGCATAATCAAACTCAGCGTAACCGCTCAAAATGAGCAGATGAATCGCTGGATCGTCAGAGCGGATGGCTTCGATCAACTGCAATCCGTCCATACCGGGCATACGGATGTCTACCAACATGACATCCGGTGCATACCGTTTATGCTTTTCGAGTGCCTCATTTCCATTCGCTGCCGTGTCCACAACCTTATATCCCAGCTCAGCCCAAGGCACGATCGTTTTCAATCCTTCACGCAGCTTGGGCTCGTCATCTACGATCAGCACTTTCATCATCGATTTCTCCCCCTGTCGGAATACGGAATTCAATTCGGGTACCTGCTCCTGGCTCGCTGTGGATCGTTAAACCGGATTCGGAACCATAAGTAAGCTGGAGTCTGACATGTACATTTCGCAGTCCGATCCGCCCCCCTTCATGCTCATCGGCTTCATTCAGATAGCTGCGAACTATGGCAAACCGCTCCGGCGTAATGCCCGCTCCGTTATCCTCGGTCACGACATGGATCATGCCGCTGCCAGCAGTCACTTGAACCCGAATGAAGGTTCCCTCCTCCTTATGGTCCATTCCGTGAATGACGGCATTTTCCACCAAAGGCTGAATAATCAGCGGCGGAATAGAGACATGTTCGGCATCCGGTTTTACAAGCAGCTCATATTTCAAGCGGTCTTCATAGCGGAATTTTTGAATATCCAAATAACACCGGACCATTTCAATCTCGTCTTTCATCGTGGTCTTGCCGGTTCCCACCTCCAAATTGCTGCGCATCATCTTGCCGAGCAGTCGAACGATCCGTGCGATCTCGCTCTCCCCCTTCAGGTGTGCCTCCATACGGATTGCTTCCAGAGCATTGAACAGGAAATGAGGATTGATCTGGCTGGCCATCATTTTGAATTTGATTTCATTCTGCTTTTGCTCCATGCGCCGTTTCTGCAGGTTGGATTCCTGAACTTCATTCATCAGCTTGTTGACATTACCAACCATCGAATTAAACTGCCGAGACAGCTGTCCTATTTCATCTTTACCGTCTATGGCCATCGCGAGCTCCAAATTCCCCATGCTAACCTTCGTGATATGTTTGCTTAATCGCAATAAGCGGCTGGATATAAGAGAAGAAAAGCTATATATGAGCAAAATAGCAAGCAAAAGACTGATGATGATTACCGTCAGCGCCAGCTTGTTTATACGATTGGCATCGGCTACGATGCTGTCGATGGAGAAAATCGATATGATCCGAAGGCCATTCTGTCCCAGCTCCGGGTTGAACGGTTCAATCAACACCTTTGATGCCTCGTCGTCGATGACCGCTTCAAAGAACCCGTTTTTCTCATACAAAATGCCTGAATTGTCATCGATCTCGCCCAGCGTCTTGCCATACAGTTCGGTACGGTTAGAGGCAACGATATTGTTTTTGCTGTCAACGATCATTGTAAAGAACATCTCTTGGTTCAAAATCGTATTGAGCAGACTGCTATTCACGTTAATCACCAGCACACCGCGCTTGCCTTTGCTTCCCAGATCGATCCCCTTAACCAGACTGAGGTAATATTTCTTGTCCCGTTCATCCATTAAATAAACCCAGTGAACGACCCCAATATTTTTCTGGGCACGGATATACCAATCTGACTGTCGAATCTCTTCTCCCGGGTTCATAAACTCCCAATTATTGAGCAGCGTCTCGTTTTCAACATAGAATCGAACGTTGGATATCTCCTTGTATATCTGCTTGGCCTGCTGAAAATCCGGGTAAGAACGATAAGCTATAAACACTTCGTATGCGCTTTCATATTGGCGGCTGGCGACGCTTTTCAGACGCTCGTCATACGAGAGCCGGTACGCTAAATCATCAGCCACGTTTAGCACCTCCGTAGACCGCTTCTTCACCCGGTCCACGTTCTGGTATGCTTGTTCTACAGCATTGTTAAAAGCAAGCTCCCGAAGCTCTCTTGTCAGGAAAATACTGACGATCGCAACGGGGACAAAAACCACGACAACAAAGGATAGTATTAATTTTTTTCGGATTTTCATATCATTCATGAATTGAATGAATTTCGATAACATTGGATGCTTTTCGCCCCTGTCTACACAAAAAGATTAACGAAATATGGAATAAGCCCGGGCTTCAGCAGATGGCTGCTCCGGACTTATCCCATTTACATTTCAAACGTATTTACATCTATGCTTCCAGCTGAACTGTAAATTCAGCTTGCTCGCTGCCCTCTACGAGAATACGATCTTCTTTCAAGCTCACTCCTGCACCATCAACGGAAGCGGCTGAATCCATACCGTGCAGCTTCATCGCAAATGGCTTTTTGCTGCCCTCCGATTTCACCGTGATTCGGCTGCCTTCGCGTACGGCGCGAACGGTAAGCTCCACCTGACCATCCATGTTTCGCACCACCACGGAAGCTTCACGTCCGTCTTCCAGAACATACAAGCCAAGTTCTACACCATCCGCGTAGTCATAGTCCGGACGGTTATCGGTTGCACCAAGCGCCAGGAAAGAATTCCCACGTACGAAGAGCGGAAGACTGAGGAAATCATAGGTTTCCTTGCGCCACGAACCTCCTTCCACCGTTTCACCAGTCAGCAGATGAGTCCAGCGACCATGCGGAAGATAATACGATACTTCTCCCTTCTCGCTAAACACTGGAGCTACAAGCAGAGAATCGCCAAGCATGTATTGGCGGTCAAGCATTTCAACGGCAGGGTCATCCGGGAATTCCAGGAACATGGCACGCATGCTTGGAGTTCCTTGTTCATGGGCTTGAACCGCCGTATTAAAAAGGTATGGCATCAGACGGCTTTTCAGCTTGGTAAAGAAACGTGTAACATCAACAGCCTCTTCGTCGTAAGCCCACGGCACCCGGTAAGACGTGCTGCCGTGCAGGCGGCTGTGGCTGGACAGAAGCCCGAACGCCAGCCAACGTTTAAACACGTGAGCAGGTGCGGTATTTTCAAAGCCGCCAATATCATGGCTCCAGAAGCCGAAGCCGCTCAGCCCCAGCGACAGTCCGCCGCGAAGGCTTTCAGCCATCGATTCGTAATCGGCATAGCAATCGCCGCCCCAGTGTACCGGGAATTGCTGACCGCCGACCGTTGCGGAACGCGCAAATACAGCCGCTTGATTTTTGCCAAGCTTCTCGACAAGCACTTCAAACACCACTTTGTTATACAGCTGGGTGTAGTAGTTATGCATTTTGTGCGGATCGGAGCCATCGAAATACACAACATCCGTCGGGATGCGCTCACCGAAATCCGTTTTGAAGCTATCCACGCCCATATCCACCAGCTCGCGGAGATATCCTGCATACCATTCGCATGCATCCGGGTTCGTAAAGTCAACAAGGGCCATACCTGGCTGCCACAAGTTCCACTGCCATACGTCGCCGTTTGGCTTCTTCACGAGATAGCCTTTTTCGCGCCCTTCCTCGAAAAGACGGGAACGCTGCGCGATGTACGGGTTGATCCATACGCAAATCTTCAAGCCCTTCTCTTTCAAACGCTTCAGCATACCCTGCGGATCAGGGAACACTTCTTCGTCCCATTGGAAATCGGTCCAATTTAGCCCCTTCATCCAGAAGCAGTCAAAATGGAACACATGCAGCGGAATGTCACGCTCCAGCATCCCATCAACGAACGAGTTGACCGTTGCCTCGTCATACTGCGTTGTGAACGAAGTCGAAAGCCATAAGCCAAAGCTCCAGGCAGGAGGTAGAGCCGGCTTACCCGTCAGACTTGTATATTTATCCAGCACAGCCTTCGGCTCTGGACCATCAATAACGAAATACTCCAGAGACTCGCCACGAACGCTGAACTGCACCTTCTTCACTTTCTCGGACGCTACCTCGAAGGACACGAGATCCGGTTGGTTTACAAGCACACCATAACCTTTGTTCGTCATATAAAACGGTATGTTTTTATATGCCTGCTCCGAGCTTGTGCCCCCGTCCTCATTCCAGATGTCAACCACTTGACCATTCTTCACAAAAGGCGTAAAACGTTCACCGAGCCCGTATACCCACTCGCCAACGCCCAGATCCAGCTCCTCACGCATGTAAGTCTGTCCATTATCCTCAGCGATATGGGCGATCGATTTGAATCCGCTGCCGGTAATCCGCTCGTCTCCACGATAGAAGTGAACCGACCACTGCGGCCCTTTTTTGATCACGACACTCAGGTTACCGCTGCGAAGTACAGCCTCCTGCTCGTTCTCTTCGATAACAGCGTGGCTGCCCTCTTCCTTATACAATTGGAACGCCGGTCCACGGTCGCGAACGCCCGCGTAATGAACCAGTTTCACTCCGATCACGCCAGGAAGAGGCGAATGGAATTGAACCGTAATAAGCTGGGCATTGATCGTCGCTCCTCTGCCTGGAATCGGTGCTGTTGATGCATAAGCTGTCAGTGTTCCGTCTTGTACCGCAAAATCATAGGCTTGTACGGCTCCAGCAATGGAGTAGCCTTCACGTACAAGCCAGTTGCCGTCAGTAAATTTCATAAGATGAACCGCCTTTCTATATTTTGAAAATTGAAAGTTTAGTTGAAAGCGTTATACTATCATTATAGTGATCTTATTTTGATGAAACTAACAGTATCCGGCGATTTTATAGCACAATTTTGATATATAATAAGCTGTCTAGCTTTTCCTATGGAAGAAAGGGGGATTTTTGTAATGGACCAGACACTGCACCAATCTCTAAAGGAAAGCAAAGTTCATGGCAATGAACGCTTTCCGTTCGGGGTTTACTGGTATCAGTTTGCCCCTGGAGCACACGTCGTTGACTCTCATTGGCATACGGAGCCCGAAATTTTCTACTGTATCGAAGGCGAGGTTTTGTTTCAGATTAATGACACGGAATACATTCCTGTAAAGGCGGGGGAAGCCCTGTTCATTGACGGCGGGGACATCCATACCGGACATGCACAGGGTGATCAGGGCTGCAGCTTCTGTGCCATGGTGTTTGATTTCGGGATGCTTGCGAGCGCTCAATACGATGCACTGCAAGAAGAGTTGATCGTCCCGTTCCAAGAGCGGAAAGCGGTATTTCCAAGATGGATGACGAGGAAGACGGATGAGAAACTCCTTGGGCATATCCGGGAAATGATCGACTTGTCCAAGAAGCCGACAGCTGGTTACGAGGCAGCGATTAAGGGGCATCTGTACCTCATGCTGCATCATGCTGCCGCTTCTGGCAGGCTGGTCAACCGCAGCCGGACGGATGCAACCGACCTCACACGAACCGAACGGCTGAAGAAGGTGATCGTCTATATTCAAAACCATTATCAGCGTCCGATCCGTCTCAGCGAGTTGGCCAAGCTGATCCCGATGAGCGAGGGGCAGTTCTGCCGCTTCTTCAAATCGATGACAGGTCAAACCCCCGTTGATTACATGAATTCCTACCGCGTGCGGCAGGCCGCCGAATTGCTAAGACAGCCGGATTACAAAATATCCGACATCGCATTTGATGTCGGATTTGGTCATATCAGCTATTTTGTTCGGGTATTTCGAAAAATAATGAACTGCACACCATCGCAATATCGAAAAAAATTGTAACTTTAATATTCTAATGTGCTCCAAAAATGCAAATTTGACGTAATTTCGCCTCATTTTTTTCAGTGTAGCTAAGGTAAAAAACATTCCTTTCCTATATAATGGATTTTATAAGTGTGATAAATGTCACTGTACAATACAGTGTATCATTCAGGAAAGAAACAGATGGGAGAGGAACGTTTCATGACCTATGTCAACACATCGGATATTACGGCGCAGATGTTTGTAACCGTGCTGCTGTTTCTTTTGATCATTGCGCCACTGTTCAGCCTAGCCATTCTACGCCTCTTTCAAGGTAAGAAAAAGGCGGGTCTGCTGCTGGTCCTTGCAGGAATTGCTGCATATGTCGTTTTCCAGCTGTTCATGAAGATCTTTTTTTGACGGAAATCATAACTACAAGATAAGGTAACACAAGCAAGAGACAGCATAACACATAAGTTTTGAGTACGTCCAAAAGGGCTCTTCCCCGAATGATAGGGAAGAGCCCTGATTAGTGTGGTGAAGCAGTTTACATCGCGATGGCGCTATGCTCCAAACTCTCAATGTATCTCTCTGCATCCATGGCAGCCATACAGCCGCTGCCTGCTGCCGTAATCGCTTGTCTGTAGCGAGTATCCTGCACGTCTCCGCAAGCGAAGACGCCGGGAATATTCGTTTCGGTCGTTCCTGGTGTGGTGACGATATACCCGTTGGAGTCCGTCGTAATTGCGCCTCCCAAAAAACCGGTGTTCGGATGATGACCGATGGCCACAAAAACTCCGCTCGTCTCGATTACTTCTTCTTCTCCTGTTTTGTTGTTCCGAACCTTGACGCCTTTTACACCGTGCTCATCATTAGCAATAATTTCAAGCGGCACGCGATCCAGCGCCCAATCGATTTTTGCGTTGGCGCGAGCGCGATCCTGCATGATTTTTGAGGCACGAAGCTCATCACGGCGATGAATCAGCGTCACCTTGGAAGCAAATCGGGTCAGGAAGTTCGCTTCTTCAAGCGCAGAATCTCCCCCGCCAATGACAACGATATCTTTATTGCGGAAGAAGAAACCGTCACATGTAGCGCATGTGCTTACTCCGCGGCCGACATACTCCTCTTCCCCTGGAATTCCGAGATATTTTGCAGTAGCACCTGTTGAAAGAATGACGGTTTCTGTAACGACCTCTCCCAGATCTTCAACGTGCAGCTTGAAAGGACGCTCTCCGAACTCTATGCTGTTCACCCAACCCATATGGAATTCTGCACCGAAGCGCTCAGCTTGTTTGCGCATATTATCCATAAGTTCAGGACCTTGGATGCCATCTATAAATCCGGGGAAGTTCTCTACTTCTGTTGTTGTCGTCAGCTGTCCGCCAGGCTGAGGCCCTTCAATAACGAGAGGTTTCAAATTCGCCCGAGCCAAATAAATTGCGGCAGTAAGACCTGCTGGCCCCGTACCTATAACAACGGATTTATACATCTATAATTCCCTCCATTCATTAGACACCAAACAATTTATAATTATTTTAAGTTAATATCAATTATGATTTATTTAAACGTAACTGTCAATATGACTTATTTCGTACGAAGCAGACGAAGTCCGTTCAGTATAACCAGAATGGTACTGCCTTCATGACCGACCACGCCCAGCGGAAGTGCAACGCCTGACATAAAATTGGTTACAATCAGTGTCAAAATGACTGCAATCGCAAATGTTATATTTTGCTTTATGATCCGCTGTGCCTTGCGGGCAACCTTCACAGTACTGGCAATCTCCTCAATATTGTCATTCATCAATACCGCATCGGCAACCTCCAGGGCCGTTCCACTGCCGGTTACCCCCATACCAATACCTACTGTAGCTGTTGCCAGTGCCGGAGCATCATTGACTCCATCACCAATCATAACGACATGGCCGTAAGTTTCACGCAAGTTCTTTACATGCTCCACTTTATCTTCCGGCAGCAAATCAGAGAATACCATGTCAACGCCTGTTTGCTCTGCTATAACTTGAGCGGTTGCTTTGCGGTCGCCTGTCAGCATAGCTACCTTAATGCCCAGCTGCTGCAGACGTTTTACTGCCGCAGCTGCCTGCGGACGCACCGTATCTTGCAAAGCGATCATTCCAACTACCGTATCACCTGCCAGCACGACGGAAACCGTCTTGCCTTCCGACTCCAATCTGGTACGAATAGCAATCCAGTCCGAAGCATCTGTTAAGCTCTTTGTATGATCAGCAATGTCTGTCATCTCAGCTCCGAGGGCAGTCTCAGACGTGGTATCCTTTATCCGGTCCAACACATCGCTCTTTCCGATTTTCCACAGCTTTCCTTGAACTTCAGCTTGCATTCCCCAGCCGGTTATAGATTGCGCATTCTCCGCCGGGAAAAGCTCGATACCTTCCTCTTCAGCTTTGTTCACAATTGCTAACGCCAACGGATGCTTGGACATGCTTTCCACCGACGCGCAAATCGCAAGCAGTTCCTCTCGTGTCAGCATGTCACCTGCAATAAAATCGGTAACCTTTGGAGAACCAATCGTTAGTGTTCCTGTCTTATCAAATGCAACCACCGCAGTGCGAGCCATGTTCTCGACATGGGCTCCACCTTTAAACAGTACACCTTTCCGGGCTCGGTTCGAGATGGCGGACAATATGGCTGGCATGATGGATGACACCAGCGCACATGGAGAGGCGACAACAAGAAAAACCATCGCTTTATAGAATGAGGTGTTCCAATCCCATCCAAGAATCGGTGTCGCCAGTCCGATCAATGCCACAGTAACGATCACTACTACACGAGCATATATCGATTCGAAACGTTTAATGAACCGCTCTGATTCCGGAACTTCGCTTTCAGCTTCCTCCACCAATTTAATAATTTTTGCAAAAAGAGTTTCTTCTGCCCTTTGAGTCACTACGATATAAAGCACACCTTCTCCATTAAGGGTCCCGGCAAATACAGGATCGCCTACCGCTTTATCCACAGGAATGGACTCTCCCGTAATCGACGCCTGATTCACAGAAGATCCACCCCGATCCACTGTGCCATCTGCTGGAATGAGCTCACCCGGCTTGACAAGGATCAAATCACCGATTTCCAATTCCCTAATTGATACCGATACCGTCTGGCCATCTTCCATTCGAAGCGCCGTCTCCGGCTGAAGCTCCATGAGCGAGGAAATATCCTTTCGGCTCCGCTCCATCGTGTAACTCTCCAGCGCACCACTCAGTGCAAAAATAAAAATGAGCATCGCACCCTCGCCCCAATAGCCGATTGAAGCAGCGCCCAGGGCAGCAGCGATCATAAGTAAATTCACATCCAAATCCCGCTCTTTAATTAGGGTCTGGATACCTTCCTTCGCCTTTATCCAACCACCAAGCGTATAGGAAGCCACATACAGAACAACGGACAGCCATTCTGACCATTGGCCTGCAATCCATGCTATAAGCATGAGAAGGCCGCTGCCCAGCACAGCCAGAACTTCCGAATTAGCCAGCAAGCTACGAAGATCCCACTTGCCAGGTTGATGAGGTTTTTGTGGTCCTTCTCCCTTGTCTGCTGATGGTGTAGATTTAATCGTTCCTTTCTGTAACCATTCCATATTAAACCACCCTTCCTTCTCTTGATAATGAGAGCCATTATTAATGCCCTGAAAATGACACATGCTGCCCCGGCTAAGCCGGAGCAGCATGTCTAAATGAGAATGAAAATCATTTTTGTCTTAGTACAAATTATTTTCCTTAGAGAAACTTTTACAATTTTATCATAATCGGTATCCAGCGAAATGTAAACACCTTTTCCGCCTATTTTTTTCATCTTGCTGTTATTCAGCAGTTCACAGTTTAGATGAAACAACATTCTTTATTATGTAAAAAGAAACGCCTGTGTCCCCGTTAATGGACAGCGGCGTTTCTTCCCAAATTTTTATTCCTTCAAGCTTTTTTCACGGCAAGCAGCATATTCTCACATCTTTTCAAACCGAACTCCCGCAAGCCGCACGGCTGCCATCATCGACGGGGCACAACATACTTCGGTCACACCCAATCGGTATACCGCTTTCAGATCAGAGACGGTTACTTCTCCGACCGCCCTGATGCCGATATTCGGCTTTACACATCGAATTTGACGGATCGTCTCTTCCAAATTACTGTGCTGCAAAGCTGGATTGGCCCATTCTGCTATCGGCTCTTGCATCCTGATTCGTTCCCAAATACGATCACAAACGTTCTCCTCTACCATGCCACGAAGACCCGGTTCCATTTCCGTATCTATAACAATAACATCAGCCAAACGAGCAATCTCGGCTGCATCTGATGGCAATATATCCGGGTGCAGCAACGCACCAATCTTGATGTTTACAGAGGGCTTCAACTGGCAAAGCGTCTGACTGCCCACCTCTTCAATAAAATCATGAGCTTCTGTAAAATCCGATACATCAGATGGCCAAAGCGCAAGCAGCTCCAGCTGACAATCCAGCCCTTCACTCTGACAGCGTGCCGCCGCACGGTACACCGATTCCAACTGTATATCTTGCAGCTCCACCCTGTCTTGAGGGCTGCATTCGACTCTTCTATCCCATGCAAGACTCACTGCACACGGGCAGCCGCTAGCCGCCTGGAGCACGCCCATCCATTCTTCGGTCCATAACGAAATCAGGCGAAACCGATAATGCTGTTTCTTCGTTTCTCCCCGACTTTCCAACCAATTGCGATATACTTTATTCAGAGGTTGGTTTTTAGAGTAAAGTAAAGCTTCCCCTCTCATCAGACCAATGCCCTGAGCGCCATATTTCATACCGACTAATGCCTGTTCTTCTGTATCTGCGCGAGACAACACCTTCAGCTTCCTCTTCTCGTCACTCCAACCTAGCAGGCGTTGCAGAGAAGACCGATCCTTTTCAGAAGCCTCCTTTTTCCGCACAGCTTCCTCTAAATCCTCAGGAGCAGCGAAGAGCAGCAGCGCTTCTTCATAGGTAATCCCACCGGTCGTTGCCAGGTCTTTCAACCCATTCACATCGTTAAGGTTTCCGGATGAATGCTCGCGGCTTTCGCGACTAAGCCTATTGTAAAAGCGCTTCCCCAATTCAGTGCCATTTCTCCGTTTCCCTTCATTCATGATCATCATTCTACTCCTTTTCCACTTGAATTGGAGGTTCTTTCTCCATCCCTAATGATTATTATACAAAAACAGGAAATATACGACCGGGCTTAGGCAAAGCTTACGTTTCACTTAAAAATCTAAAAGTTTTACGGGAGAACGCTAACACTTTCCTTCATGATATGCATTTATAAAAAAATAAAAGCACCTTGCTCGGTTCAACCCGAGAAAGATGCTTTAAAATGATTACCGTTTTACTTCTGACTGGCAGCCAGAGCCTGCTCCAGATCATACAAAATATCATCAATCGCTTCGGTTCCAACCGAAATGCGAAGAAGCTCCGGATTTACACCTGCGGCAATTTGTTCCTCCTCGGTCAGCTGCTGGTGCGTTGTGCTCGCCGGATGAATGATGAGCGATTTGGAATCCCCGACATTAGCAAGATGAGAGAACAGCTTTACGTTCTCAATCACTTTACGCCCTGCTTCAACTCCACCTTTGATGCCGAATGTCAAAATCGCCCCCTGCCCCTTTGGCATGTATTTCTGCGCTAAATGATAGGACGAATGACTTGGCAAACCGGCATAGCTAACCCACTCGACGGCGTCATGGTTCTCCAAATATTGAGCCACCTGCAATGCGTTTTGGCTATGGCGTTCCATTCGCAGATGAAGTGTCTCAAGACCTTGTAGCAACATCCATGAGTTAAATGGAGAAATCGACGCGCCGATGTCCCGAAGCAGCTGTACACGGGCTTTAATAATGTAGGCGATCGGACCAACCGCTTCCGTGTATACCACCCCGTGATAGCTTGGATCAGGCTGAGTCAAGCCCGGGAATTTATCGCTTGCCGCCCAATCGAATTTCCCTCCATCTACGATCACACCGCCGATCGAGGTGCCATGACCACCGATAAATTTCGTAGCCGAGTGTACCACGATATCTGCACCATGCTCAATCGGACGAAGCAGGTACGGGCTCGGGAAAGTATTGTCCACGATCAGCGGAACTCCATGCTCATGCGCAATGGCCGCAACCGCTTCAATATCCAGCACATTTCCTTGCGGATTGCCGATCGTTTCGGCAAACAAAGCCTTTGTTTTATCATTCAGGTATTTGCGGAAGTTATCCGGGTTTGTGGAATCAACAAAATGGACTTTAATTCCGAGTTTTGCCAGTGTGGTAGCGAACAGATTATATGTGCCGCCGTACAGGCTAGAAGAGGAAACGATCTCATCGCCTGCGCCCGCAATATTCAAAATGGCGAATGTTATAGCTGCCTGCCCCGAAGCAGTTGCTAATGCACCAGCCCCGCCTTCCAGCGCTGCTATGCGCTGTTCAAAGACATCGGTAGTCGGGTTCATGATCCGAGTATAGATGTTGCCGAATTCTTTTAGCGAGAACAGATTTGCTGCATGCTCACTATCCCGAAATCCGTAAGAAGTCGTCTGATAAAGCGGCACCGCGCGGGACATGGTGGCCGGATCGATCTCCTGGCCTGCATGTACGGCTAATGTTTCAATAGAAAATTTTCGTTCCTCTGACATGGATACTTCCTCCTTTTGTTTCCGATGGAAATGTAGGAAAATAAATTTCTCCCATTCTCTCATACTTTCCACCGTTTGAAAAGAGGGAATACCCATTAAATTCATCGGAATTATGAAAAAGGATGTACTCTTCAAGAATAAGATTGGATTTTCCCTGTTATTAAGATTCGTCTACCATCACTTTTCCCCATCCATAGCCTGCCTCTGGTGATGTATCCTCAGGCATACCCGGCAAGATCAAACCTCCGTCAATACGTAGGTTAATGCCTGTAATATATGAAGCAGCATCGGAGCTTAACCAGGCGATGGCCTCCCCGATATCCGAAGGCGTTCCAATGCGGCCTAACGGTATTTTCCTCCCGAACGCCTCTTCCTCCGCGTTTTGCTCCAATCGGTTGACGGTCGCTCCAGGGGCGACGCAATTAACCCGAATACCGTAGGGTGCCCATTCCAGAGCAAGCGACTGAGACGCACGTATTAGCGCAGCTTTCATCCCTCCGTATATGCTATCCTTCGGATAAGCTCGTTCACCGCGGGAAGAAGTTATAAAAACGATGTGGCCCGAAATATCTTTTGCAATCATTTCCCGTACCGCGTATTTACTGAGCAGCATCGGAGCCCTGAAATCAAGATGGATCGTTGCATCCATGTCATCTTCATCCATATCCGTTAAAAGTGCGTGATTTCCGACACCTGCATTGTTCACCAGCAGATCTATTCGACCCAGCTCATCCATCGTTTGCTTGACAACCCTTTCGGCTTCACTCCGAACCGTCAGGTCACTTTGAAGGACAAGCGGGGCTTTTCCGTAAATATGAGAAATATCCTGCTCAACCTCCCGTATGCCATCCTCACTGGAATGATACGTCAACGCCAATCGATAGCCTTTCTGAGCCAAAACTTTAGCAATGCCTCGACCGATGCCGGTCCCTGCACCGGTAACGAGCGCTATCTTTTCATTTCCGTGTTCTTTCTCAACCGTTTCCATAATCTGCTCTCCCTTCTTGAAACGTCTTGCACGGCTGGTCATTCACGCGAACCTTCCGTTGGATCATTGCCGTGCTTACCCGTTTTATACCCGAAGGACACGTCCCTGATTGACTTTTCCCACAAAAAAAAGGTGTCCCTAAGGTCAATAACCTTCTTGAGACACCTCACTCCTTTATGCTCTTTGGGCAAGAACATCCATATGGATAAAAAATGCATCCTCCAGCGTCGGTTCTTTTTCAGAAAATTCCGAACCCGGTGCCGTACTGCCCATCACCCTTACCACTACACTTGTGCTCAGCATTTTAAAATGAATAATGCTCTGCTCCGGAATCTGTTCAAATTCCGTCAGACTAACCTCTCCTTCCCAAACCTTTAAAGGAGCTGCAAGCTTCCAGGTTCGGGGAGGTCCGTTATAACGAATTCGTCCCCGATGTATCCAGATCACGGTATCCGTCGCATCCTCCCACTCATTCAGTTCATGGGCAGCTACAACTACCATCCGGCCTTTGGCATAGCGCGTCAGATAAGTAATTAAAAACTTCCGCTCCTCCGCATCCATTCCATTCAGCGGTTCATCCAAAAACAAAAACGACGGTGAAGCCAGTAGAGCCTGAACAATCGCAATTCTTCGCTGCACCCCTTGAGACAGGCTTCTGACTTTGGTTCGCCGGTGCACATCCAGACGAAAATCCTCCATCAGACGGTTAATCATTTCAGAAGAATATACTCCCTTAAGCTCCGCCAAATAAGTCAGCAGTTTTCCGACCTTCATATCCCCGTACAATTCAATATCCGACGGCACATACCCGATCTGGCTCCGAACGAGCGGCAAATGCTCTGATGCCTTGCGCCCTTTGTACAATATAGTTCCTTCATCCGGAGCCTGAAGCGTCGTTAATATTTCCATCAGCGTCGTCTTTCCTGCACCATTCGCACCGACGATCAAGTTCAATCCGGCATTTAATTTGGCATTTCCGATCTCCAGTCGATACGTACCAGCCTGACGTATTAACCCTTCGATATGAATCATAAAGCCGTTCTCCCTGGAGATACCTTATCCTTACGGCTGTACCCATACGATGAAATCAGTAAAGCGGCCCCAACGAGGAGGACGATAAAATCTACAGGTGTCTTCAAGAACTGGGTGACTTCATAAATCTGTCCTTGAATGACAATCCATATACCGTAGACTAATATGGCCGATAATATGGAAGCCACCATACCCTTTCGGAACATCATATACATCGTTGTCCCACCAGTTAAAAGGAGAACACCCAGCCATTCAAGTACAAAGGGCCCGAACAAAAAATGAGTTTCATTTGAATTCATAGCCTTTATGCCAAGGGCAACTGTACTGATCAGCGCCATGCCGATCACGATAAACGTCACCATAAGGAGCCTGCTGTACAAAACCAATGCCGGCGGGTATGGAGTGATCGTTTCCACGGCTCTCATCCCTCGATCCCATGTGCGGCTGCTAAACAGCATAGATGCAATCAGGAGAAGAGGTGTAATAAGTGGAAAGATTCCTCCGGGAATCCCCCCCATACTATCCAAAGGATAATCCGGATCAATCAGCAAAATCAGCATCGTAAACACCGCCGCACTAGCAAGAAAAATGTACTTCAGATTGAGACGGAGCTGACTGCGCAGCAGCTGCCTTAATGAGGGGGGATCGACTTGAGGGTTAAAATCCAGCTTGGGAGGCGCAGCCTCCATCTTCAGCAGGTCAAACTCTCCTTGAAGAGAGGCGATCAAATGCGCGGTTTCACTAGGGAGCGGTGGTGAAAAAACACCGCGAGTAAGCGGTTCTCTAAGCTCCTCTTCAAGCCTTCTTAGTTCGTTATCGGAAGGATGATCCATGGGAATACACCTCACTTTCTTTTCGTTTAACTTGCCGGTCATCTTCTCTCCTGTTTCTCCTTCGGACGCCGCCCGGCGGTCCGCTTGAACGAGCCGTTATTGCCGGCGCGTATGAGTCTTCTACGGTCATCAGCTTTTTAAGCTTTCTTAGTCCATTATATAAATGGGTCTTCACGGTACTCAGGGGGAGGTCCAACAGGTCTGATATTTCCTGCAGCTTCATGTCATGAAAGAAACGCAAAGTTATAATGTCCCGCTGGGCAGCCGGCAAAGTTTCAAGAGAAGCAGCGATTTCCGCTGAAGTCTCCTGCCTCTCGAGCAGTTCTTCAGCACCTGCTGAAGGATCGAAACGCTCCGGAAACTCTTCACCAACCAGACCCTCTGATCGGTAAGCCGAGCTTTTCCAATAGTCCTTGCATTGGTTCAGTGCCACACGGTAAAGCCAGGATCTTACATGCTCCAGAGCTCCATGCTGCCTGAAATGACGAATCATACGTATAAATGTCTCTTGAACGATATCCTGAGCCTTCTGACGGTCCTGCAGCTGACCCGATATATAACTTAACAGCGGACCATGATATCGGGTAACCAGCATCTCGAAAGCATCCTGGTCACCAGCCGCCATTCTTTCAGACAACTGCTGATCTGAAATCATGCCTTACTCTCCCCCTTTCCCCTTTATATTTTCTCTTCATACCTATACCAATAGGATGAGTCATTTCTATTGACTTTTAGCGATTGCCTACGATCCGATCCCATTCCAGCTTCCATTCCTCATAAGAAATGGCCTGTTCTTTCAGGAACGTATTATTCCGCTCGCTCGGCTGTCTGATTCCCTTATTGTAAAAATAAAGAAGAAGCTCTTTGACTTCCGCATCCTTGCCTTCACTTAACGCTTTCGACACTTGATTCAACATTTTACGTCCGATCCCTTTTGAATCATAATCGGTATCTTTCATCGTTAACACCTGGATCGATCTTGCCCAGCCATATTGATTTCTAAGCTCCTTATCACTTACACCTTCAGCTTCCCGATAATATAAATACCAGAACAAACTGCTGATTCTTGCACGCACATCCTTCTCCACTTGATCACTCTCAGAATACATGTCAAATTCCTCTTGACTTCCAAAAAGAATAGCATTCATCCATTCGCCTGGAAGCCCGCTGCCTGAATGATAAAAAATCGTTCGGGATGAAAGAATTAACCCATTGTCTACCAGGCTGTTTTCTGCCTGAAGGTTTTCTACAGTCGTGCCAAAGTATAAAATTTTTATGGCATCGGACATTAACTCTAAATCAGGAATCCACTCTTTAAAGTAATCGTATTTCCCTTTCAGCTCTTTCAATAGTAGCCGTGCATTCTCTAAGGTATATTGGGTCGTTACGACTGTTATCGGTATCCCTTCCTCTTTCACCTCAACCCAGCCTTCACTACCAAACAAGGAAAGACCCATGACGTCCTTGCCTTCAAACCGCTGATATCCTTCCTTTCGTTCAAGCTCTTGAATCCCGGTATACAATGGAGCCGAATATCCTTCAACAGTCAGCGTCATATCCGCTGGCGGAAAATACATACTATTAAACCGATAACCAGTAAAAATACGATCTTGCCCAGACTCACTCTTCACATAAACATCCTGATATCCCGGAAGCGGATACCAAGCCATGTATTTGGGTAGGTTTACTTCATCTCCTACACTGAAAGCAGGATATCTTTCATTGTTATACTCATGCAGAAAATCCATGATTTCACCGGCATAATGAACTTCAATAGTAAGCTCGCCGACCGCCTCATTCGGAATTTCTACATTCAAGCGTTCCCCTTGACGGTGGTATGTTGTTTCAGCTCCCTGAACCAGCACCTTACTTACTTGAAAGCTTCGATTCAGGGTGAGCGGAAATGAAGACTTACCTGACCACTCCTTCGCCGGTATTTCAAGTTCGACCTGAAACTGCAGCATATTGTCCGCTTTTCTCTTTAGCTTTATATCATACTTCGAAACGATAAGCTTGACATCTTCTGAAAATTTGGTTCCAGATAAGCGGATCGTGGAGTCATTTACTTTTTCATCAATGCCAGCATAACGTTCCTGCCAAATCGAATTGTACGGAGCAAAAGTTGCAACAGCTATCATAGCAGCACCTGCAGCACCCAGCCAGCACCATTTCAGGTTCATCGTAGGACGAGTACGGTTCAGTATTAAAAGGCTAACTGCAAGCAGCAACAGCGTAAAAGCCAGCACGAACACTCTGGAATGGAGTATCTCTTCCCCAAACAATTGATATCCCCATGTCTCACTCGAAAACGGATTGTCTTGCAGGAAAAACTGGTTAAGATGAAAGGTTTTAAGTGAAAAAAAACCGAGTTCGTTAATAAGAAAAATATCCATAAATAAGGTCCCGAACATCCACGCACAAAAACCGATCAGATATACCACCCGATTCGGTATACAGACAGAAAGCAGCATGGCAAGCGCAAAAGTAACCATATACGATATTTCAGATTGAACCACAATATTGATCGTGTGCTGCATTGCTACGCTGCCATCAATACCGTATCCTGTTGAGACAACATAAAAGATGATGGAGGCACTTAGTGTAAACAACGACAAATAGATGATTCCTACAACATACTTGGAAGACAAGAGCATCCCGAAAGATACAGGCAAGCTGCGGTTCCACTCAAAGGATGACCGCTTGATATCCCGGCGAATCGTTAAAATGCCAAGCAGCATCGCTGGACCAAGCGACAACGTATGAAACATGGAATAATACTCGTACAGCATCGTATATAGTTGAGGATTGACATAATTACTTGTAGAAAGAGCGTATGAAAGAAATAAAACGGCATAAATAACAGGAAACGATAAAAACAGAAGGTTTCCAAACACCATCCGGAATTCAAGCTCGCATTGTTTCACCCATCTATTCATTTCCGATCCCTCCGCAGCAGCGCCAAATAACCATCCTCCAGCGTAGGTTCCACTGGAATTGCGCCATTCATCGGCGGTCTGTCCCCTGTCATTCTGCATACGATTCCTTCCGGAACGCTCCGAGTAGATACGATAAGAAAAGGATCAACTTTGGCAAATTGTGCAGGGCTTAACACGGCTTCCCATACGTATCCCTCTCCGCACGCCTGTAACTCATCCAAATCACCCGTCATCAGAAGGCAGCCCCGATTCATTACCGCAACGCGCCGGCAATTGCTCTCAATATCCGCCACAATATGTGTCGATAGCAATACCGTCCTGTTCATGCTAAACCGGGTTAACAGGTTGCGAAACCGTACCCGTTCCTGCGGGTCCAGCCCGGCTGTAGGCTCATCCACGATAAGCACATCCGGGGAACCGAGCAGTGCCTGAGCTATACCGATCCGCTGCTTCATGCCTCCCGAATAAGTACGGACTTTTTTGTCCGCTTTTTCTTGCATATTGACCATTTCCAGCAGCGTGGATATCTCCTTGCGGCGCACCTTTTTATCTGTAATTCCTTTCATGACACCGACATAATCAAGATAATCACGGCCGGTCATCTGCGGATAAATATGAAAAAATTGCGGTAGATATCCAACCATTCTGCGAATTTCTTCCGGTCTTCCCAAAGGTATTCCATTTATCGTCACCTGTCCTGATGTAGGCGTCAGCAGTGTGGCCAATATACGCATCAGTGTCGTTTTGCCTGCGCCGTTGGGACCCAACAGACCTGTCATGCCTTTATCAAGTGTCAATGAAACATCCAGGAGCGCCCATGCACCTTTTCGGTAGGTTTTGGATAAATGTTCAATCGTAATCATGTAGGTACCCTTTCATCACTTCAAAAATAAAATAAGTCCGCGCGGTTCTTATAACTGAAAACGAGCCAGACGAAAAAAAGTTTGGATTTATACGTTTTGTCAAAAATTGAACTTCATCATTTACGCCACATACCCGGTACACCCGGCTGCCTGTAATCGGCGCCGGGTGTTCGTTCTCAAAAAATATATGATTAAAAAATGATCAGCGATGCTGTTCATACCGATTCGCACGGCTGATCACCTGAATGCGCTGAATCTCCTGAGGCGTTAGCTGTTCTAGGTTTCCTGCCGCAGCATTATGTTTCAGTTGTTCCAACGAACTGGCTCCCGGGATTGCACTAGCTACAGCCGGGTGCGAAAGCACATAGCGAATCGCTGTATGGGACAGATCTCTCACGGAACCGAATTCCTTGTTCAGCTGTCTTGTCACATCGAGCAGTTCTTCTTTGGAATAATCGAGATATCCTTTATCTGCCTTAGCTTCACTGCGATAGCTCAATATGCCTTTGGCGATCGGCCCTCTGGCAATAACCGAGATACCACGCTCCGCAAGCAAAGGCAGCATTTCCTCCTCTGGACGCCGATCCAATATACTGTACTGCATCATAACACTGACGATGCTTGAACGTTTCACATATTCGCGAATTACATTCGGACGAATGGACGATATTCCATAGTAACGAATCCAGCCCTCTTTTTTCAATTGTTCAAAAGCTTCTATTGTTTCGTCAATCCGATCTTCCAAAGTCCCGCCATGAAGCTGATATAAATCAATATAATCCGTGCCGAGCCGGCGCATACTGTCTTTCACGGCAGACATGATATATTCCTTAGACGGGTCCCAAATCCACCCCTCTTGACCTGAAACACGACGATTACCGACCTTCGTCGCAAGGATCACCTCATCACGGCGCCCTTTTATCGCTTTTCCGACCAGTTCCTCATTGACTCCTGCATCATACAAGTCTGCGGTATCAAGCAGATTCATGCCTAGTTCCAGCGCTTCATGAATAAGACGTACAGCTTGTTTTTCCTCCGTACCTAGGGACATGCAGCCGAGTCCGATTTCACCTACATATAAATCCGATGAGCCCACACGGTTTTTCTTCATGCAGCATCCTCCTTTTACAATGAATCCTGTACCCTAAACCAAAATATCCACCCATACTTTCACCGCCGTGACGGCAATGAGAACGACCAGAGCATAGCGCAGCATCCTTACGTTCATTCTCCGGCTTAAATAAGTACCGAGTGGAGCGCCCAGCAGACTGCCGATCACTGCAAAGGTAGCAAGCCAAAACGGGATGTCTCCGGCCGCGATTTTGCCGATAACCCCGCCGACCGCGGAAAGAAATACGATAGCAAGGGATGAAGCAATCGTGATCCTTGTTGGGATTTTAAGCAGCGTCAGCATAATCGGTATAAGAATAAAGGCTCCACCCGCTCCGACAATACCGGAAACAATCCCGACCAGAAAGGCGGAGATTACAGCGAGCAGCACATTATAGGTTACTTGTGAAACTGAGATGTTTTCTGAAGCGGCCTTGGTTGGAATCACCATCATAATGACAGCAATCACAGCAAGAAATCCATATATGATATTAATGGTTTCACCATTGAGGTATATAGAAGATACACTTCCGATCAAGCTGCCGATCAATGTGCTAAACCCCATCTGTATTACAAGCTTTTTATGAACGAGCGAGGCTCCGCCCTTCGTGCTTAAACGATTAGAGATTACGCCAGACAGGGAGGCAAAAAACACCTGCAGCATGCTAATAGATGCGACCTCTTTAGGAGTAAATGCTGTAAATCCGAACCACTCCGGTACATACAACAGCAGTGGAAAATTAATGATAGCGCCGCCTATGCCAAGCAGTCCGGAAAAAAATGATCCAACAAGACCGATGAGAACCATAACCAGAAGTTGTGTTACCACGCTGACCAATCTCCATTCGTTATTTTTTTGGATATTTAGGTAACATTAATACTGTACTTACCATAAAATATAAATTATAATAATTAAAACCAAGTAAAAACATCGGAAAACCGGAGGTGTGTCACATGTTCAGCAAATTCAAATCCCTGTTGCAAGATAAATGTCCCGAATGCGAGCAAAAACTAGTTTCGCATTACGATAACATGTCGCTGACCAAGCATTGCCCCGACCACCACTACACCGAGGAAACCTTCGGTCATCTTGGTGTGACGATTGTATATAAATCAGATCATCGGAACGATGAATGACTTTTTTGGACCAGCACTTTTTTATGTTATCACATTTTCAAAGATGGAAACCGTCTTCTCCTGTTTTTAGCTGCTCAAAAAACGTTTTTTATTTTTCAGTCTAACCAAAAGGGTGTTCCTCAAAGTCATCTGACCTGAAGAAACACCCTTGTACTACTTTATGTATCATCTATATTAGAAAACTCCTCGTTTATCATCCCACAACCGGGCCGCTGCCCGAACTAGCAAAATAACAGACAACGTACAGATCAAAATTCCGATGCCAAACATAAAGAATAGCATCTGCATGATCTCACCTTTTACATTTAAATGGAACGGCAGGATAAACATCCACATCAGATAAACAGCTGCATAAAAACGTAACCGGGTTCGTGCCGCTCTTTTCAGCTCCGTCTGCTTTAAAGTATCCGCATGAACTTCAATCCCTTTGCATAGTCCATAGCCAAATACCAGTTGAACGATCAAAGGAACGATGGACAATCCGTAATTCACGGGTGAACTAAAATATAACGGATCACTGCTTACCGGCTGCTGATCGAAACCTGCGAAAAATTGTATAAATGATATGATCATAAGCGCCCAAGCGCTCCCATAACCGATGCTAAAATATACGTTCAGCCGCTTCAGTTGATAAAGTCCAGTAAGCAGCAAAAGATATCCTAAAAGATCCGGGAAAATGTCCAACAAATCAATACGTATGTCAATGAGAATCAATAGAAATCCCCAAAAGATCTGATTGCATGCTCTCCTCATGGCTGCTTCCTCTTCTCTCTCACCAAGCTCCGTACTTGTGCCTCGGTAAAATATGGCTGATTTGAACCGATAAACATATATTCGATCCACTGCTCTTTACTGCTCTCTTTGAAAACAAGCTGAAGACGAAGTTCGAACACCTTCTCCGGATCATCCGGGTTTGTTTGATACGAAACATAAAAGGAATCACCTTTAGCGAGTTGAATCGGCAGCTCCAGCTGTTCGAGCGGAGTTCCCGGCGTATTCATGGCATTAGAACCATTGCCGGTACTTCTAATGCCGCTTCTGATCTCTGGAAGTCGATAGTCAAAATGAAAAGAAAGCTGGATCGTGTCCATGATAGACATATAGTTTGACTCCATAGAATGAAGCTCCGCTGATCGGGCCACATTAAAGTGCCCATATCCGGTACCATCTGAACTACTGCCTGAAGAAGTTCCGCTAATCGGCGCTTCCTTCTTCCCGTGTTCGAAAGGATCTATAAACCGGATTTCGCCAATGTTTTGTTCAGCTGTTGAACCGTCATCATATTGAACCAGAACCTTGTCGATAACAGCAGGTTCCAATGACATTTTGGCTTCCTTGTTATTCGAATGAGGCTGAATGGATACGAGAAACCTTCCCAAATGTTGACGAGTATACCTCATATACTCAGCGTCATGTGTTTCAATGCTCAGTTCGGGATGCTGTGGAAAAGCAATCGTCCTGATCTTCTTCCCTTGTGCATCCTCCAAATAATACAAAAAGAAAGAGTCGCCCCCTTCGTTAAGCACTTCAATCCGATGTTCCAGAAAAATGGAATCACCCAACTGATGCGCCTGAAAGAACGATATGTTCCCAATCCAGCTGACTGCAATCACTATAAATGCTGCCAAGATGCCTATCCAAGTTTTTCTCATATTCTCACTTCCCTCTATTTCCGGGTTCCTCCCCATTATAAACAACGAAAAAGCAAGAAAGTTTGGTTTGATTTTGTTAACACCTTTCGTTGATCATATGTATCCACAGCAGCATGCTGATTGTCTGTTGTTTACATAAAAAGCAGCCGGACCGGGCGATAGACTCCTATGCCGCTGCCGACTGCTTCTTCAAATCTGAAAATCTGAATTCAGCAAAACATTATAATTTCGGTAATGATGGGATGCTCTGGCTGCAATTGCCCTCAAGAGGCAGGTTACTGCAAACATACTGGCCTGCATTGTTTTCTGTTGCAGCTCCTGCCGGGGCTGGCTGATGAACCCGCTGTTTCCACAGCTGCCATAGCATAAATCCGTCATTGGCTCTGCCCTTGTTCTTAATATAATTCACCATAGTTTCCACGTTGTAATATTTGCTTGCGATGTTATTTTGTCCATTCAGCATTTCTGCATCATATACCGTTCCCGGCTCTGCATTCAGTTTTAACACCGCACCTCCAGAGCCTTCTGGAGCGATTTGCATCCCCATATTGATCGGACCGTTATAAATGGCACGGTAGGATTCATAGCCTTCACGCGGATCATAATAAATTCCGCCATCATAAGACATCAAATTGATAAAATCGATCTTATTGCCATGATCCTTCACAACTCTGTACATGGTTCCTCCGAATGGCGATCCCCATTGTACCTTCCCTTCCTCAAACGGTGTTCCTTTCACATAATAAGCTCCCGTTGACCAACCGGCGATTGAAATTTGCAGATTAGCATTACGGGCGTTAACCTCTTGATCCAAACTTGTAATAATGCCGGCGATTTCCCCATCTTTACTACAGCTGAACTGACTAGCCACCTGCTTGTTGCATATACTGCCGCTGGATTCCCAATCGATGTCCACACCGGACGCACCAAGATCTTGGGCCAAATCAACGATGTTTTTGGCATTGAATCGGGACCACTGCGTGCCCTGGCTGTATGACCAGCCGCCTACCGACAGAAACACCTTCGTACCACGAGCTTTTAGTGCAGCGATATTATTGCGAAGGTCCTGTGCCTGCTGGGCAGTGAATTTTTTCTGCCCATTGGGTGTTGAAGCTCCCTCAAAAAATTCCAATCCGGCAACTCCCTGATCGAATGCATAAGAGCCTTTGACATAATTGGTATCCGGTCTTACAAATGCCAGATTTAAATGTGTAACATAATCCGGAATGTTCGCTGTTGTCAGATCATAAATACTTGTATTCCACGAGCTGGCATAGGCTACATACATCCGGTCCCCTGGATTTCCAGGGGGGTCTACTGGCGGCTGAACCGGAGGCTCCACTGGCGGCTCTACTGGCGGCTCTACGCCACCACAAGGCCCCAGATCCTGCCAAGCGCCCCAAGCTCCCCCGGAACCAGGTGCCTCTCCCTGGGTCCACCATTTTGCCTTCCACGTATTCCCACTGTGGGAAACAAGGTCTCCACCGTTATAAGCTGTCGTACTGCTCCAGGCCGGATCGGTGCAAGCTGACGCTGCTACAGACGGAGATGGAGGAAAAACACTTAATAACAGCATAAGAGCAAAAAACAGAAGAAGCGCTTTCATTTTTGTCGTTCGTTTGTTCGTCATTACATCTCTCCTTTGCATTTTGAAATATACGAGCGCTTTTAAGCTCTAACGAAACTTTCTTCCTCCACACCCCCTCTCAAAAATGGTACACTTAATATAAGATCAGTTTCAGTGTAACTCGGTAAAAATTGGTACAACAAGGGGAATATTGTATAATCTAGGGGAAAAATCGTATAGATAGCCAGCAAGGTTCAATAAGAGACGACTTCAAAATCCCTAATGAAAAGGCAAAAGGCGCCGTTTAGCAAACGACGCCTTCCAAATAAATGTGCAGTAACCCGCTTAAAGGTTGCTCTTTGTATAATTACGTCTTGTCCTCACACTCTAAATACATACGCATAAATGGACAGGATAACAATGAATGGCCGCTGTCACGTAAAAAATATTGTCTCCACTCATAATTGTTTTTCGCCCCGTATACATTCAGATCCGGATGCGGAGGCACAGGGTCATATGCGTGAAGACGTCTTCGTATCATCCGTTTTACCTTATCCACCCGTTCCGGTACCGAATTGAATCTTTCAAGAACCCATCGTGGTGTAAATGCAAGCACCATGTAAGGGAAGCTGCGGCTGCGCCTGATTTTGTGAGCGGGGGTTCCGCAGTACACAAAGTAAGGCTCGCCGTCATAGCAATATTCCCACAGATGATCAGACGGATCACTCGGTACATGGGCGGGCCACGGTTTACGGTCCAACGCTGTCGTATGGCTCAGAAGGGACCAGAACAACCGTTCATAATGCTCTACGCCGTCCTTTCGTTGCGGCTCAGTTTCATTTTGAATAAATATGACAAGTGAAGTATAGGGTCCTATCGCTCTGGATTGTTTACCATAATTCAGAAGCAAAGCGGCCAGCTGCTCGGCTGCATCGAAATCATCGGTATATTGTACAAATCCGTACCTTAATTGATGTAGAGCAAATCCTTGAACCGCCGGAATACAAGGAAACTTGAATTCACGATCCGTCATTTTCGCCGTCCAGTGTTGGATGGCATCCATATGCCAGCTGTTGCATTTTTCTTGGGCCTGAAGAATATCTTCAAGCTTCATCGGCTTGATCATGGGCAGCCCTCCTCTTCCTATATAGGTTATAAAAATAAGGAAAATAGGTGACTGTCCATATCATTGTTTTGTGAACCAGCCCTTGGTTCAGTGTGTTGCAGAAATACGTTTCAATAAGATTGTACTTTCTGATATCTTATTTAAAGATGCTTTCTTGAGCGTTCATATTAGATGGGCTCTGCCCTAATTACTATAGAGAGGAATACTTCAACATTATGTCTAAACCCCTTCTAACAGAAAAAATCCAGACGGTTGCTGCAAAGAAACCAAAAAAACCGTCCTTACCCCCCGTGCGTATTTTTGCACTTGGCGGACTTGGCGAGATCGGCAAGAATATGTACGGTGTTGAGTTTAAAAATGAAATTATTATCATTGATTCCGGTCTTAAATTTCCGGATGCTGAAATGAGCGGAGTCGATTATATTATTCCAGATATCCGCTATCTCGTAGCAAACAAGAACAAGATCAAAGGATTATTTCTTACGCACGGTCATGAAGATCATATAGGCGCAATCCCTTATGTGCTTCGTCAAATTCAGATGCCGATATACGGCGGTCCGCTAACAATCGGACTGGTTCGAGCCAAACTCGATGAACACCGCTTGCTGGATGAAAGCGATCTGCGTATATTCCATGAAAACGACAAGTTCTCTTTCAAGCATCTTTCGGTCCATTTCTTCCGGACGACGCACAGTATACCCGACGCTTTTGGCGTTGTTGTTGAAACACCTTACGGCCCGATCGTACATACAGGAGACTTCAAATTCGACTTTACCCCCGAGGATAAACCTGCCGATATTCACAAAATCATGAGTATTGGCCAAAGAGGTGTACTTGCTTTGCTCGCGGATAGTACGAACAGTGAGCGAGAAGGTTTCACACCTTCTGAACGAACGGTGGGCAACTCGATACTCAAGCAATTTCAGGAATGCCCTGGCCGGATATTGTTCGCAACCTTTGCCTCCAATGTCCATCGGCTACAGCAGGTTGTGAAAGCGGCGATTCGCACGAACCGTAAAATCGCGATTATCGGACGCAGTATGGAAAAAGTGTTCGTGATCGGTCAGGAGCTTGGATATCTCAGGGTACCAGAAGGAATGATCATTGACGTCAAAAACGTAAACCAGTACCCTAATGATCAGGTGTTGATCATTTGTACCGGCAGTCAGGGAGAACCGAATGCTGCACTAACCCGAATCGCTACAGGAGCACATCGCTCCATCCAGATTTACCCGGACGATACGGTTATTTTCTCATCATCTCCCATTCCGGGTAACACGCAAAATGTCAACCGTAGTATCGATCTGCTTATGCGGGCTGGCGCCGAAGTGCGATACGGATCGATCTTGGACATCCATACATCCGGACACGGATGCCGTGAAGATCTGAAACTCATGCTCAGCAGCTTGCGCCCTAAATATTTCATGCCTATCCACGGTGAATATCGAATGATGCTGAGTCACCGTCAACTGGCCATAGAGGTAGGCATACCCGAAAAAAATGTGTATCTTCTAAACATCGGAAACACATTGTCTCTATACCGAAACGGAGCACGTAAAGGCCGAAATGTTCAATCCGGCGATGTATACATCAACAACGGCGAGCTTCGGATCTATGAAAAGGAACTGGTCGAAGAGCGTGTTCAACTCGCTCATGAAGGTGTTGTCATTGTTGCCATTACGATTGACCCTAAAACACGCAAGCTGCTCGCAGGACCGGAACTAATTACGCGCGGTTTTGTCTACATGCAAGATTCGAAACCGCTGCTGCGCCGTGCCGAGGCTATGGTTCGCAAGCATCTCAATAAAGCTGGCGATCAGCGGGAATATGATCGTGCAGCTTGGGAACAGATAACAACAACTAGTTTAAAGCGTTATTTCAAAAGAGAACTCGGACGCAGTCCGTTTATCATGCCTTCCATCATGGAAGTTTAAGCGACTCAATCACAAGAGGGGTTACCTTTAAGGTAGCCCCTTCTTAGATTGTTGGCTTGAATTTTTTTCTTCCGATCGCCAGCTAATCTGCCAACTCCAGTCCCTTGGTTTCCTTGCCTAACAGCATAACCCCAAATGCACCAATCAGAATCGTAATAAAAAACATCGTAAAAATCGATTCGATGCTTGTCCCTCCACCCTTCAAAAAGCCGACCAGCAAGGGGGCAATCACACCGCCGATACGTCCGAAGGATGTTGCCAGCCCCACTCCTGTGGAGCGCACACGCGTTGGGTACAATTCCGGTGAATATGCGTATAAACCGCCCCAGGCGCCAAGATTAAAGAAAGACAGGCTAATACCGGCAGCGATCAGCATACCAACGGAATCCGCAAAGCCAAACCATAGGGCACTAAGAGCTGTACAAATCAAATATGTAACCAGCACAAACTTCCGCCCGAACTTTTCAATAAAATAAGCGGCTGTGAAATATCCTGGCAGCTGTGCAAGCGTCATAATCAGCACATACTGAAAGCTTGTAACGAGACTAAACCCTTTGTCCAGCATAACGGTAGGCAGCCACAAGAACATCCCATAGTAAGAAAATACAACCGTAAACCACAAAATCCATAACATGATGCTTGTTTTACGATGCTCTTGAGACCAGACCGATTGCACACGCTGGATCAATGTTAGTTTTCTTGCACTTTTTTGCTGAATATATCTCGGAGGGTCTTCAATCGCTCTTCGCAAGTACAGCGCATAAAACGCAGGCAAAGCCCCGATCACAAAGGCCATCTGCCATCCATAATTCGGAATGATAAAATAAGCGATCAGCGCCGCCAAAATCCACCCTGCCGCCCAAAAACTTTCAAGCAGCACAACCGCTCTGCCCCGGTCTTTCACCGGCATGCTTTCAGACACCAGAGTGGAAGCCACAGGCAGCTCGCCTCCTAACCCGAAACCTGCAATAAACCGAAAAATGCAGAGCATAACAAAGCCTGTGGCAAGTGCAGATAGTCCGCTGGCTACCGAGAAAATAAGCAATGTCCACAGTAAAATATTTTTCCGGCCGTACTTATCTGCCAAAAACCCGGCAAACGCAGCGCCAAATACCATCCCTATAGAAGTCGTACTCGTCAATATACCGATTTGCTGTGAACTGAGCGACCATTCTGAGGCCAGCGCAGCCACAACAAACGAAATCATACCAACATCCATAGCATCAAACATCCAGCTAAGACCTGTGCTAAACAGCAGTTTACGCCGCTTAGGATGCCTGATCAATTCAATATGGCTCATAAACAGCCCTCCCCCTCCTATGTCTTTCTATAATTTAGGTTTACGGATGCATTTGGTCAAGCGTTTTATCCGTCAAAAATTGAGGTGCGTTTACAAGCTGTTATTTGTATTCGATTTCAGTCGTTTTCCTTATGTACGAGCGGCAGTGTAACTTTTATCGTCGTCCCTTCATCAGGCTTGCTGAATACAACAACCCGACCATCGTGATCCTCGATCATTTTTTTGCTGATCATAAAGCCAAGACCGGTTCCTTTCTCCTTAGTTGTATAAAACGGCTCACCCATTCGGGATAAAATAGCTTCCGGAATACCGCAGCCTTCATCAACAAAACAAATATGGACCCGATCGGCTTCTCCTTTTTCTAAATAAATCGTCAATTTCCCCCCATTAGGCATGGATTCTACTGCATTTTTAATGAAATTGATGAACACTTGCTTCATCTGGTTTTCATCGCATTTTACAAAAGCCGGTTTAGACCCAAATCTCGTAATGATCTCCACATTGTTGAGGATAGCCTGTGAATTCAACAATGTGATCACCTGTTCAAGAAGGCGCCGTATATCTTTACTCTCATATTTGACCCCCTGGGGTTTGGCTAATAGCAGGAGCTCACCGAGAATAAGTTCGATTCTTTCAATTTCAGAGGATATGATGTCTAAATATTTCTTTTTACTTCCCGTATCGGAACGTAGAAGCTGAACAAAGCCTTTGATGGACGTCATCGGATTTCGAATTTCATGAGCTATCCCCGCTGCCAGCTGCCCAGCCATCGACAGCTTATCCGATTGAATCATCATTTCTGCTGCAAAACGATCCGCTCTCTTTTGTACCGTCAGATCGATCAAATATAGCACAAATCCGTTGTTCTTTCCTTCGTCATCCTTCACTGCAAACAATGTAGATGAGGCCCATAGCACATGGCCCAGCTTATGAAGCAACCTTAATTCAATCTGGTAAGAATAATGTTCCTCCTTTAACAGGTCTGTGAGATGTGAATAAACTATCGGAACATCCTCCGGATGAATTAAATCATGAAGGGGACGCTCCGCAAGCTCGTCTAATTCGTATCCCGCCATTATGCAGGCAGCAGGATTCGCATGGATGATGTATCCTTCGAGATTAAGGAACGCCGTACCGATCGGTGCTCTCTCTATGGTCTGAACCATAAGATCGCCACAAAGACTTTTACCATTAGTCATCGTTTGAAGTCACCCTCCCTCAATCTCAGGTTGTGCAATTATCGTTCATACATTCTAGATCTTTAATACGTTCTCCTTCAACGCATTACTGTAATCGACATTTTTAAGAGAAAAATGTCATAGCATCATTCCCCCTTTCTCCTTTATTGTTACTCTTCTGAAATCTCTTTTTAAATAAGTGGTATAATAACTGATTTGAAAAAAAGTGGGGCTTTTTGACTTGAATAGAAAGCTCTTTTCGTATATTGTGAAAGAAGCAAGCATATATGAATACAGGTTTTGGAAAGTTAAAAAGGAGTTTGCGAGTATGTATAAGGAACACAATATTTGGATCGTGCTCACCAACACTGGAACCTGGTTCAGCAGGATGATCCAATGTTTTACGAATGCCCAGCTGAATCACGCTTCTATCGCGTTTGATTCCGATCTGCATGAAGTTTACAGCTTCGGTCGTAAACAAGCGAACAATCCGTTCATTGCCGGTCTGGTCCGCGAGAATCTTAGAGCTCCCTTCTTTCGCAACTCGGAATGCGCTGTTTATCGATTGCGTGTGAGCAGTCATGATTACCAGTGCATGTACAACCTGGTCATAGAAATGATGCGTAATCAAGATCGGTATAGGTACAACTTGCTCGGATTGTTGGGAATATTATTTCGACTTCATATCGATCGAGCAGATGCTTATTTCTGTTCTCACTTTGTAGCCACTGTCTTGGAGCGTGCCGGACTCAATCTGGTCGATAAACCTCCACATCTCGTCACACCAGAAGATTTCTCCAATTCATCACAGTTAATTGAAGTCTATCAGGGATCTCTTCAAGGTTATTTGAAAAATATAGCGGACTCATCCTTTTCCTCTACTTCTATTTATCATCCTGTGACAAACAACGAGAACAAAGGGAAAATTTTCAGATTCAGAAAGCTGAGTTAGATTACATAGGGATGTAGATCGATAATATGAAAATGCTCAGTAGAAGACAATAACAAATAAAGAAGCAGCTGGATGATCCGGCTGCTTCTTTCATTCAAGGCTTATATTTTTCTGGCTTATATTTTTCAAAAAAACTGTATAATTATGCTGATGGAGTCTGTTGTTCTGGAACTTTGGTCTCGAGAACCGTATTTACTTTTTCATCCTCTTTCTCATTCTCACTCTCGATTACAGTCTGGGCCTCACGCTCAAGCTCGCGCTTACGCTTACGTCTCCGATTCCAATACACACCAAGCAGTAATATTGGAACCGCTATAAGAAAAATGTAAAGAGATACGTTTTCCACCATACCTTCGGCTGATTTTCCGTATAAGTAGAAGAGAAGTCCAACAACATAAAATTTGGTGGCTCGGCCTATAGCAGCGTACACCATAAGCTTCCACAGCGGAAAATTAAGACAACCGGACAGGATCGTAAATACTTTAAATGGTATCGGTGTAAATGAACCAACCAGAATAGCCGCTTCGCCGTTCTTTGTGAACAGATTTGTCGCAGCATCGATCCATTTCTTTTTTAATAATTTGTACATGACTGATTTTCCCAGCACCTTACCGATCAGATATCCAAAAGGCGTGCCCAGCAAACAGCCAATAAAACCGTATGTCGCTAGCCACAGAGCGGATGACGGGTGAAGCATACTTAAAGAAACTTGCAGAAAGAAAGCAGGAATCGGAAAAATCACTGCATCAAAAAATGAATGAATAAACAATCCCCATGGACCAAATGTCATTAAAAAATCCAGAACATCCTGAAACATATCCCAACCCCTAAACATTTTTCTTATGTCTCTAAAAAGAACCTTAATTTGAAGTATATCACATAATTTCTTGTTATAAATAATGTATATGCACATAACTAAAAAAGAAACGCCTTGCATCCTATATCAGGTTCAAGGCATTTCTTCTAGATAACATAGATATCAGAATGTTACTCGGTTCTGCGGTGAGCGGAATGACGTGTAGGACCTACAAATTTGTTCAATCGGAATCCATTTGAAATCGCCTGTGTTATGAAGAGCTTCGCCTGCTGAACAGATTCCCGAACAGTAAGCCCTTTGGCAAGCCCTGCTGTCACGGAGGCGGATGAAGTACAGCCTGCACCGTGTGTATATGGAGTGGAAATTGCATCCACTTCAAACCATTCAAATTTGCTGCCGTCATATAGAAGATCCATCGCCTTGCCGGCTTGAATTTTTCCTCTATCTTTAATCAGAATGTTCTTGGCTCCCTTTTCATGGATCACAGCTGCCGCTTCCTGCATCTGCTCTAGCGTCTTGATCGGTCCGGATTTTGCAAGCTGCGAAGCTTCGAACAAGTTAGGTGTTACAAGATCTGCGCGCGGCAGCAAAAATTCAATCATCGCTTCGGTGTTCTCTGGCTGGAGCACTTCGTCTGTGCCCTTGCATACCATTACAGGATCGATCACAACCCGCTTCAGATTGTAATGATCAATATACTGTGAGACAAGCTCTATAATTTCAACCGAGCCAAGCATCCCTGTCTTCATGGCGTCTATTCCGATGCCTTCAATGACCGTTTTGAGCTGTGTTTCCACAATATCCAAAGCTACCGGAAATACTTGATGATCCCATGTTTCTGGCTCCATGCACACAATCGTGGTCAGAGCGGTCATACCGTAAACATCAAATTCCTGGAACGTTTTCAAATCCGCCTGAATGCCGGCACCGCCACTAGTATCCGAGCCTGCAACCGTTAAAGCTTTTTTAATTGTCATGTTCTTTGTCCCCTCATGCGTAAGATGATTACTCAATTACAGTTTTCCTATTATTTTAAAAAAAATAACGGTTTTAAGCTATAGAAAAGTAATTATATCTCTTGATCCGTAAGGATCAGCGGGCCGTCCTTCGTAATAGCCAGCGTATGCTCATACTGCGCCGACCATTTTCCATCTACCGTTCGTGCTGTCCAGCCATCCGCATCGATCTTGCACCCGTAAGATCCGAGATTGAGCATGGGCTCAATGGTAATCACCATTCCCTCTTTCAAGCGGGGGCCGCGATGGGGAGGTCCATAATGGGGAACCTGCGGCTCTTCGTGCATACTCTGGCCAATCGCGTGACCGACAAACTGCCGTACTACAGACAAGTTCTCTGATTCAGCGTAGGACTGGATTGCATGTGAAATGTCTCCGATCCGATTCCCGATTACAGCCTGCTCAATCCCAAGATAAAGCGCCTTTTTGGTCACGTCCAGCAGATGCCGTGCTTCATCGGATATGTTCCCTACAGCATAAGACCAAGCAGAGTCTGCAAGCCATCCATCCAAATTAACGACCATATCAATCGTAACGATATCTCCGTCCTTTAAAGGAACATCATTCGGAAAACCATGACAAACCACGTCATTAACTGAAGCGCATGTAGCAAAGGGATAGCCGTGGTAACCTTTTTGCTCGGGGGTAGCTCCACGCTCCTCAAGGAATTTTTCAACGAATCGATCGATTTCCAACGTGGTGATACCAGGTCTAATCATTCCGGCAATTTGTCGATGACACTCTGCAAGCAGTTCTCCGGCCTTCTTCATCTTAGCGATTTGCTCTTTCGTCTTCATAATAATCATAAACCGCACTCCTGTCCTTATTAATTTCTCGATATAAAAGCCCAAAAAGCCTTAACGGCCAGTGCACCTCCTCGGACAAGGGTCTGCCCGCTTCCGTACACCCGGCCAATAAGGCTGGTAGCTTATAAAAAACGCGTTGCCTGCTATTAGTATATTACTCCTATATAGAAGTTACCACAATAAACGCACGTCATTCTCATGATGCCCATATTTTCTTGGATTATGATTCCAGCTGCTTTCTCTCGCTTTTCGTAAGCTCGCTTTTATCCTTAGACAAGAACCAGCCGAGTACGGCGATCAGAATCAGAACTCCCCAGAAAACAAGCTTCCATCCTGCACTCTTTGGAAAACCCTTGTCAAGCACTGCGATTTCAGGATGTGCCAGCGTATATACCGCCAATTTTATCCCAACCCATCCAACGATTAAGAACGCTGCCGTTTCCAGTCCAGGCTTTCTTTCGAGAAGCTTTACAAAATACGATGCTGCAAAACGCATAATAATGAGTCCAATGATACCGCCGGTTAAAATAACTAGGAACTGTCCACCGTCCATTCCACCGATCTGCGGAAGGCTGGTTTCCGGCAACGTAAGTGCAAGTGCAACGGCAGCCAAAATGGCATCAACGGCAAAAGCGATATCCGCCAGCTCTACTTTTAAAACGGTAACCCAGAAATTCTCATCTTTTTGTGCAGCCTCTTTCATATGAGCCTTCTTCTTCACAAAGAACTGCTTCACAATATGATTGATACTAATATACAACAGGTAAAATGCCCCAAGTGCCTGAACGTACCAAACATCTGCTAAAAACGAAATAATAAAGAGAGAGGCAAATCGAAACACAAATGCACCGGCCAAGCCGTAAAATAAAGCTTTCTTTCTTCGATCTTCGGGAAGATGCTTCACCATGATCGACATGACAAGTGCATTATCTGCTGCAAGAATTCCTTCCAAACCAATCAATACCAGCAAAACCCATCCATACTCCAGTAACAGTGCCGTATCCAACAGCATCTTTCCTTTCTATATTAGAATTAGTCCGCTCTTTTCAGATTCAAGGAAAACAAAAAAACCTTTACCCCGAAAAGTCGGCGATAAAGGTATTTACCCAAAATATGCAGGAGTACAAAATACCTTTACCGTTAACCGGCAAAGGTCTCGCAAACAACTAATGTTGCCAACAAAGCCGGAGACAATATCATGTCACGGAATGACGACTTTGTTGTTAGCTACTCCCCTTTACTAATTACGAGAATTATAACACGCTGTTTAAACTATGCCAAGATAAAATCATTCAAATTTTAGAAAAAAATCTCCCTGTCCTGCAGCAGTGCAGAAAAGGAAGATTCTTTTCGTAATATGTTATTTCTTTTAGATAAATCTATTGAAAGGAAGGCAGCCAGCTGCCGTGAACTTCAATCAGATCGTCACAAAGGGCTACGATATCGTCGAGAGACAACTCGGCTGAAGTGTGCGGATCAAGCATGGCAGCATGATAGATATGTTCTTTTTTGCCGGTAAGAGCCGCCTCAATGGTAAGCAGCTGGGTGTTAATATTGGTTCGGTTCAGCGCAGCCAGCTGAGGAGGCAGATCTCCAACATGCGTAGGCGTTACACCCGATGCATCTACGAGACAAGGCACCTCAACGCAAGCTTCCTTCGGCAAATTCGTAATCAAGCCTGTGTTCATAACATTACCGCCGATTTTGAACGGGACGTTGGTCTCCATCGCTTCCATAATGTAAGAAGCATATTCCTTGGAACGGGAATGCTCAATGCTTTTTTGTTCAAACAACTTCTCACGCATTTCCTTCCAGCCGTTAATCTGGTTAATACAGCGGCGCGGATACTCATCCAGCGGGATATTTAGCTTCTCGATCAGCTCAGGGTAGTTGCGTTTGATAAAATACGGATGATATTCAGCATTATGTTCCGAAGATTCCGTCACATAATAACCAAAGCGAAGCATCAGCTCAAACCGGACCATATCGTGGTGCTTTTCCTTCTGCTTCTTGGCCGCACGGCGTTTTATTTCGGGATACAAATCGACTCCATCCTTCTTCACTTCGAGCAGCCATGCCATATGGTTGATTCCGGCAATTTTAGACTCTACACCGGTCGAATCCATATCCAATGCCTTGAACAATTCTGGCACACAAGCCTGAACACTGTGGCATAATCCAACCGTCTTCACGCCGCCAGCCTTAATCATCACATTAGTCAGAACGGCCATTGGGTTCGTGTAATTCAGGAACCACGCATCCGGGCAAACCTCCTGAATATCCTTCGCAAAATCCAGCATTACCGGGATTGTACGCAGGTTACGGAATATCCCCCCGATCCCAACCGTATCTGCAATCGTTTGACGCAATCCATATTTCTTCGGAATTTCAAAATCCGTAATGGTGCAAGGGTCATAGCCGCCTACCTGGATCGCATTAATGACGTATTTGGCTCCTCTTAGCGCTTCTTTCCGGTCGGTGTATGCCTTGATGACACAGGTACTGCCAAGCGTGCTCTTCATGTTGTTAAGCAGCCGCTCCGAATCCTGAAGCCGCTCCTGGTCAATATCAAACAAAGCGAGCTCAAAGCCTTGGAGTGCGGGGGTTAGCATGACATCACCCAACACATTTTTGACAAATACCGTACTGCCTGCACCAATAAACGTTATTTTAGACATGTATGATTCCTCCTAAAGGTACTGGGGCTTACGCTTGATCTAACTATAACGTCCCAGCGGCCTAAATAACATGGAGAAACCCCAGCATTACATGTCATAATCCCATTTACGCACACGCTTTCAGTCGATTATAAAGACATTTACATAGCATAATTTTATATCCGATTCAAAAAAGCCATCTCATAATTTTTTGAATTAAACCAAACACAATCCCTATCGGGTCTACATGTCCTCTTCCTGATCATCAAACTGGACACGCTCTGTCAAAAAGTCTACGAGATGAACAGCCTGAATTCTATCCGAAACTCCGGCACGGTCGACGCCCCATTTCATTTGAAGCAAACAGCCGGGATTGGATGTAATGACGACTTCAGCCTGAGTATCTTTCACATGTTCCATCTTATGATCAAGCAAATCCATCGACATTTGAGGCTGCGTCATATTGTAAATGCCTGCCGAGCCGCAGCATACTTCAGATCCTTGAAGTTCGCACAAACTGACCCCCTTCATCTGGTGAATCAGTTCTCTTGGCTGTCCCTGAACACGCATTACATTTCGGAGATGGCAGGAATCCTGATAAGTCACCTTCACTGTGACGTCTTTCCCCGGTATATGCTCTAATGGTACCAACGGACGCCCGATATCCTGTAACAGCTCGGAAATATCTTTCACCTGACCGGCGAATCGGTGCGCATCATCCCGCTGGCTTGGATCAGCTGCATCCTTCATTAAATGGTCATATTCTTTCAGGAGCGCTCCACATCCCCCGGCATTGCTCACGATATAATCGACCTCTGCTTCCTTGAATGCAATCAAGTTTTGTCCAGCCAATTCACGGGCATCCTCCATCTCGCTGGCATGAGCATGCAGCGCCCCGCAGCACACCTGATTTTCCGGAATCACCACTTCAAAACCGGCCTGTCGCAGCAATCGAACCGTGTTCACATTCGTTTCAGCAAACATCACATCCATAATGCAGCCGCGGAACATCCCAACACGAGAAACTTTTTCACCTACAGCCGGAATAACGAGCACATCCGATCCAGATGAAGTCTTCTCGTTACGCGCCGGGAAACCCGATTTTCCCCAAAGGTCCGTCAATCCGTCTCCCGTTACCTCTGGAATCACCTTCTCCAGCTCTTGAAGATGCGGCGGAAACATCTTCATCGCGCCGGAAGTACGGGCGAAATTCTGCAATCCTGACCGTTGATAAAACCTTAGACTCTTGCCCATAAATTTAAGCCGGCCTTTATGCGGAAATATCCCTTGCAAAAAAGTCTTTCGGGCCAGCTTTACAGGCATGGAGAACTTTTTTTCTTGCGTAATGGCTTCCCGCGTCTGTTCAATAAGACGTCCGTATTTCACATCCGATGGACAAGCAGGCTCACAGGCACGGCAGCCAAGACAAAGATCCATCTGGCTCTGGAAGGTTTCATCAGGTTCCATAATCCCGTCTACGACCGCTTTCATCAAGGCAATCCGCCCACGCGGCGATGCCGCTTCAAGCCCGGTCTCCAGAAAAGTCGGACAGGCCATCTGGCAAAAGCCGCAGCGCATGCAATTGGTCAGCTGTTCTTCATCCAGCATCAGCTTCATCCGTCTGGCAAGTGCACTGTGTGATTGTTCCATTCCAGTCATTCCCTTCATACTTCTGTTAACTTAGAACGCTCCTGTACCACAATCCGCTTTCTCGTCTCAGCGAACATTTTGCCTGGATTCATAATGCCTGCCGGATCAATCGCATCTTTAATCCGTTTCATCATGTCGAGCCCGGCAGCACCAACCTTCCATTCCAAATACGGAGCCTTTACAATCCCTACGCCGTGTTCTCCCGTAATCGTACCGCCCAGCTTGATCGCCGCCTCGAAAATCTCGGCAAATGCTTGCTCCACTCTTTCAATTTCCTCCGGGTTTCTCGCATCCGTCATCGCTGTCGGATGTAGATTTCCATCCCCCGCATGGCCAAATGTACAGATCTGCACATTGTATTTCTGGGCTATACGCTGTACTTCAAGCACCATGTCGGCAATATTGGAGCGCGGAACAGTTGCGTCCTCAAGAATGGTCGTCGGGCGCAAACGTGACAATGCCGCGAGCGCGCTTCGCCGGGCCTCCATCACCTTGAACCCTTCTTCCGGTGTAGCCGCAATTTTCAGCTGGACAGCCCCGGATTCCAAACAAATCTCCTCGATTTGTTTTAAATCACGCTCTACGTCCTCCCTGTTTCCATCCTGCTCAATCGCTAACATAGCTTTGGCGTGCACCGGAAGACCGATCTTTGCAAAATCCTCGACAACCTGAAGGGTCGGCTGATCCATAAATTCCAAAGTACAAGGAAAAATATGATTCGCAATAATATTGGATACTGTGCGTGCGGCTGCATATAAATCATCATAAACGGCAACCATCGCGCGCCGGTAAGCCGGCTTTGGAATCAGCTTAACTGTAGCTTCTGTCAAAATAGCGAGCGTACCGCCGGAGCCAACCAAAAGACGGGTCAGATCATACCCGGCTGCGTCTTTTACCAGCTTGCCGCCTGTCCGCATAATGCTTCCATCTGGAAGCACTGCCTCCAGTCCCAATACGTAATCCTTTGTTGTGCCGTATTTCAGTCCCCTTAGTCCACCTGCTCCAAGCGCAATGTTTCCGCCCATCGTACAAATGATCATACTGCTCGGGTCCGGTGGATAAAACAGCCCTGATTGCTCTACGGTTTGATGGAATTGCTTCGTATTCAACCCCGTCTGAAAAGTTGCGGTCAGATTGTCCGCATCGATTTCAAGCAGCTTGTTCATTCGAGTCATCACGACGATAAGACCGCCTTGAAGCGGCACAGTTCCCCCGCACAGATTGCTGCCGGCCCCTCTTCCGACAATCGGAATTCTGTTCGCAGCACATATTTTTACAATGTCAGAAACCTCCTGTGTGCTTCCAGGAAAAACAACCCCATCGGGCATCGACTGATACAGCGGAGTAGCATCATAACTGTATGAAACAAGACTTTCCGGATCACCCTTTATCCACTTATCTCCAACAACCGCGGCTAATTGCTCTCGAATATGCGGCTTAAGCACAGCTCCTCACCCTCTCTTCTACAGCACTCTCTCCTGTTCCCTTTTCTACAAGCCCTTCCTTAAATCAAAAACCATACATAAAATATCAGCTGTATATAATCCGGTCCTCTACGGCAAAGCCAATTTCCCCATCACTGTGGGACGCTTCGCGCCTGTTGCCGCCGGCAAATTATTCGGAATGCCATGCATGAAGTCATTGCCCAGCAGTGCAAAAATAACAGCTTCTTTCGCATCATCATGAAAGCCAAGCTGTGCAGACGTCAGCACCTTCTGATTCGGCAGCAGCTCGGATACCATCCGAAGCAGCTCTAAATTGTGAGCGCCCCCGCCAGTAACAATCACTTCATCAATGCTGCACTTTGGAAACACATACTTTCGGTAACTGTCTGCAATAGAATGTGCCGTAAACGCCGTGGCGGTCGCTATGATATCCGCATCCGAAAGACTTTGCTGCCGAGCTGTCTCCAGAAACCAGGATGTATAGGCCTTGCCAAACAGCTCTCTGCCTGTTGATTTTGGAGGAGACGTATCAAAATAAGGATGTGACATCATTTCCGCCAAAAGCACATCGTCAGCCTTACCCTGAGCAGCCCAGCGCCCTCCTTCATCGTAAGATAGGCGGCCTTCAGACAAAACCTGAACCGCTTCATCTATAACCATATTGCCAGGCCCCGTATCAAAAGCGAGTATTTCAGCTGGTTCCGCGCAAGCAGGAATGGCTGTGCAGTTCCCGATACCTCCAATATTTTGAAGCAAACGCCCTTTATGTTCATCTCGAAACAGAATAAAATCACCATAGGGAACAAGCGGTGCACCTTGTCCGCCTACGGCCATATCCGCAGGTCTGAAATCACCAACAACCATGGTTCCGGTATGCTTGGCTATAACCGATATGTCACCAATCTGCAGTGTGGATGGAACCGAATAACGATCATCGCTCTCCCTTTCAGGAATATGCCATACCGTTTGACCGTGCGAACTGATCAAATGTATGTCATCGATGGATAACTTGGCTTCCGATACAGCTTGCAGAGCAGCTTCGCCAAACAGACTGCCCAAATAAGCATTCATGCTGCATATTAAAGCACTGCTGGAATGTTCTCTACTACACAGCAGCTTCAACTTCTCCCTGGTTGCTGCATCATACGGTGTGTTTGCATAATGAAGAAGTTCTACCTCTGTCTGCAATCCACTTCCTTTTATTAGAACGACAGCCGCATCGATGCCATCCAACGAAGTTCCCGACATGAGTCCGACGACAACGACCGGCGTATCCTTCCCCCATCCAGATACGATCATAACCGCAACCCCCTCCTCCAGCCTTTAAATGAGATCAAAAGGAATGCTGTCAAAAATAAATCCCAACAAGAAAATGATATCGCTTTCAAAAAGTAAGATTGTGTTTATTATAAAATGTATGAAATAATATTTCAATTGATTATTGTATTTTTTAAAATTTTATTTTACATATTTGCGTTTTTCTCCTATACTGAAAAGGAAAGCGAAGTGATAATGATGGATATTTTTTTAGGGGTTGACGGTGGCGGTACGAAAACAGAAGCGGCCGCTATAGACAGCCATGGTAACGTGTTATCCCGATATTTAGGGAGCTCCACCAATCCATATGTCGTCACGTTTGAGGGTGCCATGCAGGAGCTTTCCAGCGTTCTAGATCATGTGGCAAAGCCTTTATTCCTATCTTATCCCGATGCATTCATCAAAGGCATCTGTTTAGGCATGTCTGGCATAAGTACACCGGAAGAAAAGAATAACGTCATCTCCTTTCTCCGCTCATATCAGCAGAAGCATCATTTCTCATTCCCTATATCGATTAAAACCGAGGCAGAAATATCATTAATGGCGTCCCTGGAACGGGAATACGGTATTTTGGTCATCTCAGGAACGGGCTCCAACACCTATGGCATTACGAAAAAAGGAAAGCATTATCGAGTCGGCGGCTGGGGACATATTCTCGGTGATGAAGGCAGCGGTTACCAGATCGGACTTCTTACACTGAAGACCGTCATTAAAAGCCTTGAAGGGATGCTGCCAGCTACATCAATGACGGAGCGCATTATAGATGCATATAGCTTCAAACATATTTCAGAGTTAAAAGCGTATGTCTACCAATCGACTATTGGAAGAAATGACATTGCCGCTTTTGCCCGTCATTGCATTGAGGCATCTAAAGACGGTGATGAGCTGGCTCAAGGCATATTGCAGGCGCAAGCGATTGAACTGGCAGATACCACCACCGTGCTGATCGGACGGGACCCTGAGCTTGAGGCAGCCGAGGTAGTATGCACCGGCTCCATATTCAAGCACTCTTCTATATTCCGCCATGCGTTTCGCGAGGCTCTAGTAAATCGTTTTCCTGCCTTATCATTTATGGATGAAGAGAATGATCTTACTCCTGCGGATGGTGCAGCTCTGCTGGCCAGAAAGCTGTTCTCAGAGCAAGCTTGAGTTAAGAAGACGCGCTTCACGCATGTTGTGTAATCATTTTCTGTGGACCCAAACGGAAAGGATCTTACAACAAAAAGGGTGTCTCAAATCACCTTTTGAGACACCCCTCATAGAAAAACCGGCTAAACTCCGGCTTCAGTTAAAGCCAGAATGATTGCCGTTAATCCAAAACACAGGTTCAGCAAGCAGAGAAAAACCAGTGTCTGTTTCTGATTCAAACCGATCGCAAGCAGTCGATAATGGGCTTGAGACGCATCCGCCTTGTAAATCGGTTTGGACTCGCGTATTCTTCGAATCACGACCAAAACGTTATCGAAAATCGGAACGCCCAGAGCAAAGATCGGAACGAACAAGGACAGAAGCGTCGCTCCCTTAAATGCTCCATCAAGCGCGATAATACCGAGAATAAACCCAAGGAATGTAGCTCCTGCATCCCCCATAAACACTCTTGCCGGCGGCTTGTTGTATCGCAGATACCCAAGAGCAGCACCTATCAGAATGACAGCGATCAGCGCCGAGTCTCCTCTTCCCATTGTCATGGCGACCACAAACAGCGTCCCTCCCGAAATAGCCGAGAGTCCGCCAGCCAATCCGTCAATACCGTCCGAAAAGTTGATGACGGTGGTAACGCCGAAAATCCACAGAATGGTAAGCACCAGTTGCAGCCATTCCGGTAAATTAATGTACTGGCCATTAAACGGATTATTAAAACCTTCAAAGGCAATGCCTGAGCTGTATACGATAATGGCTGCGCACACCTGAACGATCAGCTTGGGCAGAGAAGCCAGCTCCTTGCCATGGGTTTTGTACCAGTCATCGACCATACCGATGCCCAGAATAAGCACACTGCCAAGAAAGATTCCAATGGCTTCTTTCGTAATGGAGTCTATAAATATAAAATATGTAATAAAAAATCCGAGAAATATCGCCAAGCCCGCGGTAAGCGGAATAGGCTCACGGTGAATTTTGCGTTCACTGTCAGGTCGGGGTTTATCTACAAAGTCTATCTTGACAGCCAGCTTGCGAAATGGCGGAATCAGCAGAAGCACGAGCAGTATAGAAACGACAAATGCAAAAAGATAAAGCATGATTTCCTCCTAAGTTGTTGAAATATGGAGTACATTTACGATTAATCACAGTATATGACTTTCCGGGAAATCTAGCAATATCACATACACATATCATTTTTAAAGATTATCCATGCTTCCCCTGTGAAAACAAAAAGAAAGAGGGCTAATTTGCCCTCAACCGGACTTGCTTATGATTTACTCTTGTTCACTGCCAGTCCGATGATCATAACGATAAGTGCCAGCAAAGCAATCAGCTGATCGATTGTCATAACCGTCCGCCCCCCTAATCAGGATGGCTCTTCCGGACGACTTCTCTCTCCCGCCAAAAAACTGCCTTACTTACCTTTCCCCATTACCAAATATATGAGCGGCTCCCAAGGAATATGACCAAAAGTTCCTGCAGGCTGATACACAGGATCAAATGTCTAGCGGGTGCTCTATCAAAAAGAAAACCCTACCGGAAAAATACCGGCAGGGCATTCCCATTTATTCAGTTACGATATCATGCACCAGAACAGGTGCTTCTGCATGATCCGAGATCCGGATGCTTGCATACAACTTTTCTTTTACATCATCCACGTTTTCACGGTTGGCATGAATCGTCACCAAAGATTCACCTTTTTTCACAGTATCGCCTATCTTCTTGTTCAGCATGAGACCGACAGCCAGATCGATTTCGGATTCCTTCGTTGCACGTCCCGCTCCAAGCAGCATAGCAGCTGTTCCGATTTCATCGGCAACGAGTTCGGAAACCATACCGTCCTCAAGAGCAGGCAGCTCGATTTTATACTTCGCTTGCGGCAATTTTTCAGGATGATCGACTACAGACCGATCTCCACCCTGGTTTGCAATAAACTCCTTGAATTTCTCAAGCGCCTTGCCGTTACGGATAACTTCCTTCAGCTTCTCTTCAGCTTCTTCCAACGATTCAGCTTTGTTCGCCAGGAATACCATCTGTCTGCCCAAAGCTAGGCACAGCTCTTCCAAATCCTTAGGTCCTTTGCCGCGAAGTGTATCAATCGCTTCCTGTACCTCTAGAGAGTTACCGATTGCCACTCCAAGCGGCTGGCTCATATCGGAAATAACCGCCATCGTCTTACGGCCGACATTGTTACCGATGCTGACCATCGCATGTGCTAATTCCTTCGCATCTTCCACCGTTTTCATAAATGCGCCTGCACCGGTTTTTACGTCCAGTACAATCGCGTCAGAGCCGGCGGCAATCTTCTTACTCATGATCGAGCTTGCAATGAGCGGAATAGAATCAACGATTGCGGTAACATCACGCAAGGCATACAGCTTTTTATCGGCAGGAGTCAGGTTCCCGGTTTGACCGATTACAGCAATTTTATGTTTATTAACCAGATTGATAAACTCCTCTTTGCTAATCTCCACATGGAAGCCTTCAATGGATTCCAGCTTATCAATTGTACCACCGGTGTGGCCGAGCCCGCGTCCGGACATCTTTGCCACCGGAATATCCAGTGCAGCTACGAGGGGGGCCAGTACGAGTGTTGTTGTATCGCCTACGCCGCCGGTAGAGTGCTTATCTACCTTGATACCTTCAATCGCAGACAGATCAATCGTCTCACCAGAGTTCACCATCGCCATCGTTAAGTCTGCACGTTCACGATCCGTCATATCTTTGAAAAAGATAGCCATCCCCATCGCGCTAACCTGATAATCCGGAATTTCGCCTTTAGTGTATCCGTCGATGAAGAAATTGATCTCTTCCGTTGTCAGTTCCTTGCCGTCGCGCTTCTTCGCAATCAAATCAACCATTCTCATCGCACATTCTCCTCACTATTTGCATTGATATATTTTGAATAAGCATAAAAACTTAAGAATCACTTTATGAAATGGATGTTGCCGTATCCAGAGCCACTTCCATCATCTCGTTAAATGTCACTTGACGTTCTTCAGCTGTCGTTTCTTCCCCTGTCAGAAGATGATCACTAACCGTCAAAATCGTCAAAGCATTGACTCCTTTTCTCGCTGCGATCGTATACAAAGCGGTCGTCTCCATCTCTACACCCAAAACTCCGTGATCCATCAATTTTTGAACAGCTGATTTATCTTCGCGATAGAACACGTCAGAAGTAAATACATTACCTACATGCGGGTTTAGTCCTTTGTCTACGCAACGCTCATAGGCTGATTTCAGCAACGGAAAGCTGGCAATCGGCGAGAAATCATAGCCTTGAAAATGATGTCGGTTCATTCCAGAATCCGTACAAGCAGCCTGGGCTAAAATCACATCACGAACACGTACATGCTGCTGCATTGCGCCGCAAGTCCCGACGCGAAACAGATTTTTCACACCATATTCAGAAATAAGCTCATTTACATAGATCGCAATGGATGGCACACCCATCCCTGAACCTTGCACCGACACACGCTTTCCTTTGTACGTTCCGGTAAAGCCAAGCATTCCGCGTACTTCGTTGTAGCAGACAACATCCTCCAGGTAGGTGTCCGCAATGTACTTCGCCCGAAGCGGATCTCCAGGCAGCAGTATGGATTCAGCAACGTCTCCCGGCTTTGCTCCAATATGTGTACTCATGTTTTCCTTCCTCCCCGTTCTAATCTTATTTAAGATCCTTCAAAAAGCTTGTTCCATATTCCGGCTTGGTTACGCCAAAGTTATCGGCTATTGTAGCTCCGATATCCGCAAATGTCTTACGAAGCGGCAGCTCCTTCCCTTCAGCAAATCGAGGGGAATATATGAGAAGCGGCACATATTCACGAGTATGGTCCGTTCCCTTAAATGTAGGATCGTTACCATGGTCCGCTGTAATAATTAACAGATCATCGTTTGTCATTTTGTCGAATACCTCAGGCAGACGAGCATCAAACTCCTCCAATGCCTGACCGTATCCTTTCGGATCGCGGCGATGTCCATACACCGCATCAAAATCAACGAGATTTACAAAGCTAAGACCGTGAAACGCTTTATCCATCGTTGAAACTACTTTGTCCATGCCATCCATGTTAGAGACGGTTCTGATTCCTTCCGTGATTCCTTCACCATCATATATGTCCGAAATTTTCCCGATGGCAATCACATCGAAGCCTGCGTCTTTCAGCTCATTCATCGTGGTACGTCCAAACGGCTTAAGCGCATAATCATGACGGTTAGCTGTTCGCTTGAACTGTCCGACTTCTCCCACGAATGGACGGGCGATGATACGTCCTAACATATAAGGATCATCCAACGTAATTTCACGGCAGAACTCACAGATCTCGTACAATTCCTCTAAAGGCACAACCTCTTCATGTGCTGCAATCTGCAGAACAGAATCGGCTGAGGTATACACAATAAGCGCTCCTGTCTTGACATGCTCTTCGCCAAGTTCTTCAATAATGGCCGTGCCGCTGGCCGGCTTGTTGCCGATCACCTTTCGCCCTGTCTTCTCTTCAATTCGGGTAATCAGCTCATCCGGGAAGCCATCTGGAAATACACGAAACGGTTTATCAATGTAAAGACCCATGATTTCCCAGTGTCCGGTCATCGTGTCTTTGCCATTTGAAGCTTCCTGCATTTTTGTAAAATAAGCGCGCGGCTTATCGGCTGTTGGAATTCCTTCGATCTGACGGATATTAGACAGACCTAGCGCAGACATATTCGGCATGTTCAAGCCGCCGCATTCGCGGGCGATATGTCCTAGCGTATCAGAACCTACGTCATCAAATGCAGCCGCATCGGGAGCTTCGCCAATGCCTACTGAGTCCAGTACGATCAGATGAATCCGTTTAAATTGTTCCATTCCACATTCCCCCAGCTCTCTTTATTATGATTTTATATTACAGGAATAGTCCTGCAATCGTTGCTGACAGCACACTTACCAGGGTTGCACCGTACAACAGTTTTAATCCAAAGCGAGCAACGACATTTCCTTGTTCCTCATGCAATCCCTTCACCGCACCGGAAATAATACCGATGGAGGAGAAGTTCGCAAAGGATACGAGGAACACGGAAACAATACCGGTCGTACGCTCAGTCATACCGCTAAATTCCGACAGCTGCAGCATGGCAACAAACTCATTTGATACGAGCTTCGTAGCCATAATACTGCCTGCATCGACCGCTTCTTTCCAAGGTATACCCATCACAAAGGCAACTGGAGCAAACACATATCCAAGCATTTCCTGGAAAGTAATTCCGAAGATCCCATCAAAAATACCGTTAATCATGGCGATCAATGCGACAAATCCAAGCAGCATCGCAGCCACCGTGATGGCTACCTTGAACCCGTCCATAATGTATTCGCCAAGCATCTCGAAGAAGGACTGCTTCTTGTCTTCTTGAACCTCCAGAATATCCTCTTCCTCAGTTACTTTGTAAGGATTCACGATGGAAGCGATAATGAATCCGCCAAACAAGTTCAGCACAAGCGCAGTAACAACATATCTTGGCTCGATCATCGTCATATATGCACCAACGATCGACATCGAAACGGTAGACATCGCAGAAGCACACAGTGTATACATCCGATGTTTCGGAATAAGCCCAATCTGCTTTTTTATGGAAATAAAAACTTCCGACTGCCCCAAAATGGCAGATGCTACAGCATTATACGATTCCAGTTTACCCATACCGTTTACTTTACTCAATACGACACCAATAAATCTCACAATAATCGGAAGAACCTTGATGTATTGCAAAATACCGATTAATGCCGAAATAAATACAATCGGAAGCAAAACATTAAGGAAAAACGGTCCATCTCCTACAATGCCTATACCACCGAATACAAAATTAACACCTTCCCCTGCATAATCAAGCAGAGCTTTAAATGTATTAGCAATACCCTTAACCAGATATTCGCCAAAATTTGTATTCAGCAGCGCGTATCCCAAAATCAGCTGCAATCCAACCATTACAGCCAGTGGTCGGTACCGGATATTACGCTTGTCATTACTAATCAGAAAAGCTAGCCCAAAAACGACAAGCAACCCTAATATCGCGATTAAATATTTCATTGTAATGTTCCCCCATTGATAGCATTTTAAAATCTGCAAGATGTTGAAAATTCACTTATGAATTTTCATTAAGCGCTTACATTTCGAAAAAAAATAGTTCGCGCTGGAACGATTACTTTTTATCCATATCCTTCGCCTGAAATGCACCTGGCAACAACTGCGATATGGTCCACTCTTCCGTGTTTCCATGAAGATTAGTTAAATAAATTTTCGTATCGCTATCGCAAAACTCGGCTAATACCTGACGGCAGGCTCCACATGGGGATACAGCCCCTTCTGTATCCGCTACAACAGCAATCGCCTCGATCTTCCGATTCCCCTCCGACACGGCTTTAAACACAGCTGTTCGCTCGGCGCAGTTGGTGAGTCCGTAGGATGCATTCTCAATATTACATCCCCGGTACACCTTCCCGCCTGTCTGGATGGCAGCGCCAACCTGAAATCCGGAATATGGAGCATATGCTTGCTTTCTGGCTTCAATTGCTTCCTGAATCAACTCGTCTTTCATGAGTTATTCCTCCTTCATAAGACAGGTATTTTAAATGTATTAATAAGATGAAGAAGACTGCCCGCCTTCCATTATCTTCACGCCTGAGCTTGCACCGATTCGACTAGCACCTGCTTCAATCATCTTGTTCAGATCTTCCAGACTGCGTACGCCGCCAGAAGCTTTCACGCCGATGTTCTCACCGACTGTCTTACGCATTAGCGCCACATCTTCGGCTACTGCTCCGCCTGTAGAATATCCGGTTGATGTTTTCACAAAATCAGCACCTGCCTGAACCGCGAGTTGGCAAGCACGAACTTTCTCTTCATCCGTCAAAAGGCTGGTCTCAATGATGACTTTAACCAAAGCCTTACCAGAAGCGGCATCAACCACGGCCTTGATATCATCCAATACCAACGCATCATTCTTCTCCTTTAATGCACCGATATTAATGACTGTATCGACTTCATGGGCACCGTTTGCGATTGCTTCCTTTGTTTCAAAAGCCTTAACCGATGGCGTTGTCGCTCCAAAAGGGAATCCGATGACTGTGCATACTTTCACATCTGTACCTTTCAGCTGTTCAGCAGAGTACGTAACCCACGTCGGGTTTATACACACAGAAGCGAATTTATATTTCTTCGCCTCCTCGGTCAATTTGGCAATATCCTCTTTCGTAGCATCGGGTCTTAGAAGTGTATGGTCTATCATTCCTGCTATATTCATTGTCCAGCACCCCTGTTTCATAGTTTTAAGAGCTACAAGAGCGTTTTCAAACACCTTAAATCTCTTAACGCCTCCATCATAACATACCTTTGAACATATGTAAAACAACTTATGAAATTATGTTCAAGTTATTTTTTGCAAGTTTTACCGGTCATTTTTCGCAAAAAGATCTATGTTCATGCATGAATTTTCTGTGAATCGAAAAAATCGTATTTATATTAAGCTTTATACCCTGTTGAATCGATAAGAATCGTATTTAAATTGAATTATTAGTTACACATAGCGTACGCATAACGCAAAAAAGCAGCTTTTCGAAGCTGCTCAGGCTGTCGAGAATGTCTCGGCAGCTATTTTCATATTCATTTTATTTATAAAAATACCATTCATCCTAATAAAGCCTGAGCCGTATACTGATCTGTGACCAAAATATTAGCATACCTGCCGTAAAGAGCTGCCTTGATTGCATCGATCTTTCTCTGTCCCCCCGCTACCAGAATGGACTTATCCTTGTTCCGCAAATCTTCCAGTTCAATACCGACCGTCCGATCGTTAATGGAATCGCTGCATATGTTTCCTTGAGCATCGATGAACCTTGAGCAGATATCTCCTGCTCCGTTACTTTGCAGCAGCTTCTTTTCTTCCTCATTGAAGTAACCAAGGCGAAACAGCAAAGCATTTTCTTGTACTGTTCCTACCGTAAAAATTGCAATGTTTGCCTGCTTCCCTAACTGAATGATGCGCTGAATATGCCGGTCTTCCTCCACCATCTTCTTCACCTCAATATGGTCAAAAATGACCGGAAGCGGCAAATATCTGGCAATCGTATTATACGCATCTGCAAACAGATTGATGGTTTCCGCAGCATATGTATTGACATGAGAGTGGCTTACGCCTCCCTTCAGCTGCACAACCTCAACGCCCTTTACCTGCTTTCGCTGAAGCTCCTGTGCTATGGTATGCATCGTAACACCCCATGACACTCCGATAATATCCGCATCCTGCACTGTTTCATGCAAATATTCAGCCGCTTTTTTGCTGATCTGCTTCTGAATTTCGCGATATTCATTCAGAGTGCTGTAACATACCAAAACCTGCTCCAGCTTGTAACGCCGTTTGACTTGTTCCCCCAAAGCATCCAGATCTTCCAGAGGATCAACAATGCTGACCCGCACATATCCCTGTTCCTTGGCATACTGAAGCAATCTTGAAACCGTTGGCCGCGACACGCCAAGCCTGTTGGCAATGTCCTGCTGACTGAAATCCGAAAGGTAGTACAACCTTGCTGCTTCAATACTTAAACGTTGTTTTTCATTATCCATTTCATCTAACCTACTTTAATTTAATATAATGATCGTTCGTATTTAAGAATTGGGTACATTATACAGGCTTATCGAATAAATATCGAGAGCAGCCATACACGGTTTTCGTTAAGCACTCCTGTAAAAAGCGACATCCGGTTCATATATTCCGGGATTTATCCCTGAGCAAAATTCATTTATACACAGGTTAAACAGCGCAATGTAACTTCACTTAAGATTATGTATCCCATATTCCCATCCTTATTCACATATTCACTCACTTATCCACGGAAAATGTGGATCTAAACATGCATAACGATCACAAAGCCGGAAATCAATCCTCTGATTCCCGGCCATCAAGCTGAAAAGTCCTGTGTTCTTCTCGATCTAATCTCACTTAAATAATCAGAATTTCTGCTTGACCTGGTGTAAATAATTCCATCCACGCAATATACACTCCGATCAACGCAGCGATTACAACCAACACGGCAGAAATAAAGCCCAACTCCTTTAATTGGGACGCTGTTGGACGCCTGTTGTTGGTGTTCATTTTTGTTTTTTCCCTCTTCAAATGATCATCCTCCTTCCAAGCAGACCGTATCATATCTTATGAACAGCTCATCCTTAAGTTTCTAAAAATAGATTCCCCCCTACCTTATCCACATGTGAACAAAAAATGCTCCGACAGTTTTACGGAGCATTTCATCCATGTTATTCACGATTTACACACAAACAGGGGATAAACTGTGTATGATCGCTTTACTTGCGACCATAATCCGCTTTAATTTCTCCCCAACTTTTCGTCTGCCATTTCAACACTTTATTCTCATACGTATTATTTCGCAACCATTGTTCGGCCCGGTCTACCAAATCCCATATTTCTTTCGTTGACGCGTTCCGCGGCAACGTGGAGACAGCCTTCTTCTGCTTCACCCATTTCATAGCGTTCACAGAATCGCTATAGACGGTTTTTGTACTGCCGATCTTCTTCAGATAGGCCAGTGCATGAACGATGGCGAGAAATTCCCCCAGATTGTTTGTCCCATTCGGGATCGGACCGCAGGAAAATATCACATCTCCCGTCTGTGTATCCACACCTTTATACTCCACCAGACCCGGATTCCCACGTGTGCCGACATCCACAGAAATACTGTCATAATCGATTTCACCCGGTTCCTCTTGAGCAGACACACGGCTTTTTTTCGATTTGGCGTTTGTCATCGGGCTGCCTTGAGATGATTTGCCCCAGAAGCTTTTCCAACCCTTTGCATACGCTTCTTCGGCCTCTGCCTTCGATGCAAAAGCTTTAAATTTCGCACCGTTGTATTGATTCACCTGCTGCTGGCATTCATTCCAGCTTGTATATATTCCGGGCTGATTTCCAACCCATACAACATAATATTTCTGCTTCGCCATAAAGCCCCTCCAACTAAAAGATCAACCTCTCTAGCGTACTATAGCAGTAGTGATAAGGAAGTGCAAAGCCTCACCTATATAAATAAGGGTAAACGGCTTTGCCGTCTTTGACGGGTACAGTTTACATTCCGTGTAAAAATCTAAGATTAATAAGCTTGTATTGTATGTTTCAACAGGAAATCACCTGTCCCGCTTAACCGCATGGCTGGTTTAAATGTACTTTTACAGTTAAAAAGTTATTTCACGGCATAAAAGTCCGATATATGAAAAAAAGCGCCATCGTCTCCGATCCGCTTTTTGTGTTTAATCTTCTGTAATTTTTCCTGTTTTGTCGGCATGACTCTCACATGCTGAGATAGAGCACCATAATCATTATTGGTCTTGCGCATGTTTGCAGCACACCAGCTGCCAGCGCGTTCCGCTTTGCGGATAGCCTTCTGAGTTTTTGTACGAGCCATCATTCACACACTCCCTTAATCCGTATATACCTCTTATTTTACAATATCGCTTCAGCGAATGTTCATATTCTTTATATTTTTTTCAACACATATACCATACTCTGACTGTTTCCAGTCAAAGGACTTTCCTGCCAATCTCCAAATGTATGCACCACATCGAAGCCGGTCTCCGCGAACAGCCGTTGTATTTCCTGAGGAAACGTAAAACGCAAAGCGATGTCAGTCTTATGTTCCTTTTCGATGATCCCTTGTTCATTTTTCGTACGGCGAATCGTTGTACAATGCTGGACTTGGCTGATCGCATCATATCGGCATATCGTGTACACATCTACCGTTCTGCCTCGATCATCCTGATACGAACGCCAAAACTCTTCCTCTGGCGGTATGAGCAGCTTATCTGCATTCGGAAAACGAATAGAAAAAATAAATTTCCCGCCTGGCACCAAGTGACGATGAATGGAGTTCATAAGATCAGCCTGTGCTTCGTTCGTTAAAAAATGTTGAAAAGAGTTTCCGACCATAAAGATCAGACTGCTGGTCTGATGAAGTGCAAGCCTGGAACAATCTTGCTTCACCCATTGAATCGGCAGTTTCAGTCTTTCCGACTTCCGGGCTGCATGCTCCAGCATTCCTTCGTGCAAATCAACGCCAATAAGGGAATATCCTTGCTGAGCAAGGGGAATCGTCGCTCTTCCTGTACCGCAAGCCAGATCAATGATGGGGCCTTGCACCTGATCCGCCCACTTCATCAGAAACTCGACATCGTCCAAAAAGGGGGCGTTTTCCAGGTCATACATAACCGGGTCCTCATATTCCTCAAAATTGGTTTCATATATACTCATCTCTCACTACCGCCCTTCTATTAATTGCAATGATATTTAACTGTATTATAATATAATTTTATGACATTAATAGAACAATATTTTTATTGGAGTCATAGATAGGGGGCCTGGGTAATGATTAAAAATATAAAAGGGCGTTCTCGTCAGTCCAACTCACCCTTAGGGATGATCGCGATTCTATTGACGGGGGCCTTCGTCGCTTTCTTAAGCAATACGCTGCTGAACATTGCGCTTCCTTCAATTATGGAAGACTTTCAAATAGAAAGTCCTTCGACGGTTCAGTGGCTCACCACAGCCTACATGCTGATCAACGGGATCATGATTCCTTCGACCGCATTTTTAATCCAACGGTTCTCGGTCAGACATTTATTCCTGACAGCGGTCGGCTTATTTACAGCCGGTACAATTTTGGGCGGTTTCGCCTTTTCCTTTCCCATGCTTCTGGCGGGCCGTATGATTCAGGCTTCCGGAGCAGCCATCATGATGCCGCTTCTGATGAACGTGATGCTCACCAGCTTTCCCGTTGAAAAGCGCGGCAGCGCGATGGGCATGTTCGGTCTTGTTATGATCTTCGCGCCGGCCATCGGGCCTACGTTATCTGGTTGGATTATCGGTCGATACCATTGGAGCATGCTGTTTCATATTATTTGGCCAATAGCACTCCTTGTGCTGGTGTTGGCATTCTTCAAGCTAAAAGACAAGAAAGAACGGATCGCTATCAACCTCGATGTACTCTCGATTGTTTTGTCCAGCATCGGTTTCGGAGGTATTTTATACGGCTTTAGCGCTGCCGGCGATCTTCAAAAGGGTGGCTGGAATAATGCTGAGGTATATATTACGCTTTTTATCGGGGCAATCGCACTGCTTTACTTTATTCTTCGCCAGTTTAAACTTAAACAGCCTATGCTAAACTTCCAGGTGTACAGATATCCGATGTTTGCACTAGCATCCGTCATCTCTGTCGCGGTAAACATGGCGATGTTCTCGGCCATGCTGCTCATGCCGATTTACCTGCAAATGATCCGGGGAATTACACCTTTGGACTCTGGATTACTTATGCTTCCCGGTGCAATCGTTATGGGGATTATGTCCCCGATTACAGGTAAGTTATTCGATAAATTCGGAGCAAAAATATTGGCTTTAACCGGGTTGTCCATCACGATTGTGACAACTTATTTTTTCAGTCAGCTCACACTTGAAACGTCTTACAACACATTGATTCTTATGTATACCTTCCGGATGTTCGGAATGTCTATGGTCATGATGCCCATCATGACCAACGGGTTAAATCAGCTGCCTCCGAGCTATATGCCTCACGGGACAGCGATGAACAGCACGTTGAGCCAGGTATCGGGTGCAATCGGCACGGCACTGCTCGTTACAATCATGTCGAACCGTACAAAGATTCATATCGAAACGATGATGGAATCGGCCCTGTCGAAGCTGCCTGCCAAACCTACCGCTGAAGAGCTTCAAACGTTAACACAAGAAATTTCAGCCAAGGGAACTGTGGAAGGAATCAACGATTCGTTTCTCGTATCTGCCGGGATCATCGTACTTGCGCTCCTGCTGGCCATGTTTATCAAACGAGCAAAACCATCTGCAGATATAACATCTGATCAGACCCCAATGGTTCAAAAAGCATAACGGATAAGTATACAGCAACAGCTTCTTGACCCTAATTTTGTTTGGAGTATAAAGAAGGGATTGTCTTAAAGTAGTAAAAGTCTACTTCAGGACAATCCCTATGCTTGTAACTTGCAATAGTTCTAGATTTTATCGCTTGCTGTTGAATAAACCGCATTAGATGCGCCAGTCTTCTCCTTCCATTTCACCGAGAGTCCCCACGCAACGACAAGCATAATCGCTGCGAAAGTATATGGGAAGTTGATATTCACATCAAACAACATTCCCCCAACAAGAGGCCCAATAATGTTGCCGAAACTTGTATAAGTGGAGTTCATTCCAGCAACAAACCCTTGATCCTCGCCTGCCATTCTAGACAGCAAGGTGGTTAAGGCCGGACGAAGCAAATCAAAGGCAAGGAACATAACAAAAGTTGTACCCAAGATCACCCAGTAGCTTCTAACGAAGATGGATATGACCATGAAAATGGCCGAGATGAGCAAGAACATCTGGATAAGCTTTCTTTCTCCGAAGATCTTTACAAGCTTGTCAAACAAAAAGACTTGGGCGATGGTTCCCAAAATCGCGCTCACCGTGAGAATAGTAGCGATGTCTTTAGCCGTGAAACCAAATTTGTTGTCCACGAACAAACCGAATATCGTATCAAATGCGGACAGTCCAAAAGATAGAACAAAAATGATAATAAACGGGACAAAATAAACTGAATGCGTAGATTTTTTCAATTCTTCAAAAATGTTAATCTTCGCTTTTTTCTCTCTATTCATCTTTAATTGTTCCTGCGATAACGGTTCTTTTAACATGAACAGTGAAAATATCGCCGCCACCAACGCAACCGCAGCTGCAAGGTAAAATGGAACGCGGACTCCCCACTCAGCAGCATATCCCCCAATCCCCGGCCCGATAATAAAGCCTGTGCTAATCGCTGCAGATACATAACCGAGTGCCTTTGGCCTTTCCTCCAAAGTTGTGATATCAGCCACAAACGCTGTCACCGAAGGCATAATTAGCGCCGCGCTGATTCCTCCCAATATTCTGGATAGGTAAAGCACCCATACATCGCTGCCTACAGCAAAGATCAACTCGGAAACGGAGAACATGAACAGCCCGATCACGATCAGTTTTTTTCGGCCAAACCGATCCACCCAGATCCCGGTTATTGGAGATGTCACAAGCTGGGCAATAGCAAACAACGAGATAAGATACCCCATGATTTCGCCGCTAAAATGAAGCTCCTTCATAAGGGTCGGCATGATCGGAATAACAAGGCTCATACCTAAGAAAGCGATAAATAAATTTGTTAACAATAAAATTAATGGTCCTTTTTGCTTGATATTCATGTTAGTAACCTCATTCTTATATTCGCGAAATATGAAATTAAAATTGCGATCTTCACAATTTATCCACAGGAGATTCCTCTCCAATAAATGTCCCATGAAATCCGCAAAGCATGATCAAAAGCCTGCGGCGTATCATAAAACAGCTGCACAACGACCCCATCCATAAACGTGACAAAGGATGCAGCCCCATCCTCCGGGGAAACCCGAATAACCTCGCTGTGATCTACGAAGACCCTTTCGAGCAGCAGTTCCAAATGTGAATAGTAATTCCGGTAGCTCGGCTGAAACACTTGACATAAATGAGACGGAGGCATAAACGCCATCAGCAGCATGAAAGACAGATTATCATTTGTCAAATAACGCTGTTTGTAGTCTGTCAAAAAAGTTACCAGGATTTCATCCAGCGGTTTGGCAACTGGCTCCCTGAAATAACTTTTAAGAAACTCAATTTCCTCATCTATCGCTTCCTCGTTCATCTTGAGGATCAATTCGTCCTTATTCCTGAAATAGTGATACAGAGACTGCTTCTTGATGCCGGCTTCTTCCGCAATTTTAGCCAACTTCGTTCCTTCATATCCATATAAAATGAAATGCTTCATAGCAATCTCTTTGATCAATCTCTCATTCATAAACCTCGCCACCTGTGTTAAAAAATAACAAAGATTCAAATCCTATCATTTCATTTAGGCAGGGTATCGTTTTATGGGCCATTTTAATTTAACAGCAGTCAGGCTAAAAGGTCAATACCCTTTCAATAAAAGGATATATGCATTTTATTTTAGACTGACCATAGTCAGGTGCTCCATAATAAACCACGCATAACGGCCAATAACGCTAAAAATCTCCCCGGAGTATAACTTCCCGAGGAGATCTTCTAGCGAAATATAACTATCGATCCAGTTTTACCATCGTTTTGTATAGCACTTGTGCTGCTTTTAACATATCTTCTTCAGCTGTAAACTCTTTAGGATTATGACTGATTCCATCTTTAGAGCGGACAAAGATCATTCCAACAGGAAAGCAGTCCTTGAATTGCATGGCGTCATGCCCTGCCCCGCTTGGCAGGGATACAACCGTCTCTCCTATTTCCTGAATACTCTCTTTAATAAGAGCTTGAAGAATCTTATCACAATGAACAGGCTCGACACGTTGCAATTCAATCACATGCAGGCCCAATTGACGTTCTCTAGCTACAGCCTCAGCATACTGTTTAATCTCTCTCTCAAGCTGGTCACGCTGTGCTTCATCGATATCCCTCATATCGATCGTCCATTCCACTTCACCCGGGATGACATTGACGCCATTGGGTTTTACTATCAGTTTGCCGACTGTCGCTACTGACGAATTATAGCGTTTTGTCATTTTCTCAACTTCAGCAATAATCAAGCTTGCTCCTACTAAAGCATCCTGACGTTGATTCATCGGAGTGGTTCCCGCATGTTCAGCTAGTCCAGTTAACTGAAATTTAAGCCATAAAGGTCCGGCTATTCCCGTTACATTCCCAACTGCTGCCCCTTTAGCCTCTAGCACTTTTCCTTGTTCGATATGGACTTCCAGATAACATTTAACATGATTTAATCTAGTGCTGGAAAGAGACTTCTTTTCTAAACCACAATTGGCGATAGCCTGCTCGATTGTTATACCGTCCTCATCCATTCTTTGCAGATCGGCCGTTGTCAATGTCCCTGCAACCGCTCTGCTTCCAATCATGCCAAACCCGAAACGAGTACCTTCCTCATCTCTAAAAGCAATCACTTTTACAGGATGCCTAAACTCTATTCCTTGTTCTTTAAACGAGTGAATAACTTCGATGGCTACCAAAACACCCAGGCTGCCATCAAATTTACCACCGTTAGGGACCGTATCGATATGAGAACCTAAAACAATGGCAGGCAAATCTTCGGTGCCTTCATCACTTCCAATCAAATTGCCGACAGCATCATAATGGACGTTTAGCCCAGCTGCTTTCATATATTGAGCCACAAGCTCGTTCGCTTTGATGTCATGATCTGTATACGAAAAACGATCAATGCCTCCGTCAGCGGTTCTTCCAATCCTTGATAGCTGTTCAATATGCTCGCTCAGCCGCTGTATGTTAATCATGGGAATCAGATGCCTTTAACTTAAATCTAAAATGGCAGTTTCCTTCTTTTAACACATACTGATCATGCTCCACTTCAAATTTATGGTTATAACCGCGCGCAACAGCAGGATCGATCATTTCACAATACAAAATACCGTATTCATGCATATGATCGTCTGCCCATTGCTGCCCAAAAGGACATGCTGTAAAGTTCTGTTCAATTTCCTCAGGCTTGATATCAGACGTATAGGTGAATAAATCGCTTCTGCCCATATCATAATTGGACAGATAGTTCTCAATTGTATTGCTCACCCCGTTCGCACGAGCTCTTTGTGCAATGCCCCGGCCGCGTTCCTCACCGAATGTACGAACCCCTTCACGAATCGTATCTTTGCCATCATCGCCGACTTCATCAACGACCGCCTTGCTCAACTGGGCAAACAGTTTGGCCATCAATGCATAAATCGTCAGATCTCTATACTTGTTTTCTGCTTGATGTCGGTTTGGAATATAATCAAACAACGTATGATTTTCGCCATCGACCGTCGCCTGTTGGGCAATTTCCTCAGCATCTTTATATCCAAAGCGCTCTACAGCTTGTTGAATCAAATCTTGTCCTTGTTTACCATATTTAGACACAACGGCCCTTTCTACATGTGTAAAAAGCTTCGCTGTTATAGCATACATGGACAATGGCGGGATGTTAATTTTAGCTTCATTCATCGTAAACACTCCCAATGATATTTTCTTGCCCGCAAAAGGGGCATTTCTTAAATCTTTATTCTTAATATTATATAACCGGTTAGCATTTGGTTCAAATTCATATGGGTTTACTAAGAATTATCTTTTAATTATATGTTATCTTATTGACAGTTCATCGCATATAGCCTAAGTTTATTAATCATATAAACTTAATAGGATTTTAAAAAAGGAGATAACGATGAACTTTACAGGCAGCTTTATCATCTACGCAGAAATCGTCATTTACTTGCTGGCTATGTTAGGGATCGGCGTTTATTTTAGCAGAAAAAAATTAGATCAGCATGATTATTTTCTCGGCGGAAATAAATTGCCTGGATGGGCTTTAGCTTTCTCTGAAAGAGCGACCGGCGAATCTGCATATATGTTTTTGGGAGCCGTAGGATTTATTTATTTGACAGGTTTGTCAGGTATTTGGATATTGTCGGGTATGTTTTTAGGGGTGGTTTGCTCCTGGCTGTTTTTGGCACGAAAATTTATGAACGAAAGAAAGAAATACAACGTCTATACGCTGCCGGATTATTTAGCTGTTAAATTTCCGACACACAGTCATATCATTCGAGTATTGTCTGCTTTAATAATGGGAACCTTCTCGGTGTTTTACATTGCAGGCCAATTTTCTGGTACAGGTAAAACCATTTATTCGATTTCCGGTATCGATATCACTATAGGAACTGTTGTGATTGCAGCCATTATTATTGCGTATTCGTGTATGGGCGGCTTTATGTCCGTTGTATGGACGGATACCGTGCAGAGCTTTTTAATGGTGTTAACCTTTATCCTCGTTCCGATTGCAGCCTTTGTACAGATTCAAAATCAGGATTTATCCATCTCTTATGCTTTAACTGAAATGGGAAATGGCGCGGATAACTGGTTTGGCGGATTAACAGGGCTAGCATTAGGAACCATGCTGATGACGAATTTCTCGTGGTTCTTCGGTTGGCTGGGCGGACAACCGCAATTAAGCTCGCGTTTTATGGCGCTGACAAATGAAAAAGAACTGCGCACAGCCAAGAAGGTTGCATTTATCTGGACACTCATTGTGTATGTAGGAGCGTTTTTAGTAGGGATTTTCGGTTCCATTCTTTATAAACAAGATACGATCAAGGATGCCGAAATGATTTTGCCTTATATGGTTTCCGATTTGCTTCCACCTTGGGTGGCAGGAATAATGATTTCCAGTATATTAGCAGCGATTATGTCTACGGCCTCCTCTCAACTATTGGTCGTTACGACATCTGTAAGTGAGGATATTATCCATAAATCGATAGGAATTCAGATGAAAAGCAGCACATTAGTGAATCTGTCTCGCCTTGTCGTTATCATATCCGGGATTTTAGGCCTGATCATTTCATTATGGTCTGAATCGATCATTTACGGCGTTGTAAGCTTTGCCTGGGCAGGTATAGGCAATACGTTTTCCGCTGTTATTTTATTGATTTTCTTCTGGAAAAGAATATCGGGTATTGGTGTAATCGCAACGATTATTACAGGCTTTCTCAGCGCCATTCTATGGACAATCTCGCCGATGGAAGCAATTGTTTCAGCAAAATTCAGCACGTTCTTCATCTGTCTCATCGTTGGTATTGCTGCGAGCCTATTATACCCGGATCGTAAATTAGATGCTGCGCACAGTGAGCAAAGAGCCGTATAACTTTTGCGGCTGCTTTTCGTGCCATCACTTAAGAAAAAACACCATTTACTTTCCTTCATTTGAATCAAAAGGCCCCCAGCGTCCGTTCCACACGGATACCAGGGGCTGTTCTGTATCATATGATTACGCTTGTTTAATGACTTTCAACATGCTTGCAATGTTTCCAAGATGCATCGCTTCATGGATCAGAGCGAAGTTGACGAGTTCCCCTGCGTTTTCAAAGTGCATGGGGCCTAGATCAACAGGTTGTTTCAATGGTTCTTCGAGTGAAGCGGCAGAGATCCCTTCCAAACCTTTAAGTTGGCCGGAAATACATTCGAGCAGCTCTTCTTTCGTAGGAGGCGCTACCGTCCAGTCGGAAGGCTTGGTTCCTGGACTGAATAATCGACCGTAAACTTCCGGAATTTCGAATTGAAACGAAGTAGCTTTGTAAAGGAAATAATTCAGGGTGACGATCATATGCCCGACATGCCAACGGATCGTGTTGTTGAACTGCGGCGGCTGAACATCAAACAGCTCCTCCGGTATAGCTTGGATCTGTTGGAGAGCCATGTTATGAACCCGCTTACCCGTGTGTAAAATATTTTGGGACATCATTCAATCCTCCACTCTACAATATTCGGCTTACTTTAAGTAACCTGATTTCATTTTAACCTATTCATCCAAAAGAAACCACTTCACCATCTTATACATATAGCTATCGCATTATGACGGTGAAAGCATCAAAGTGCTTTATCATCAACGCTGTTCAGCCAATTTTCGATATCTCCGACAACGGAAGCGATGCAGCCGTCCTCAAACGGAGATTGAAGTCCCGCATATTTCACAAGCTCAATGAACGATTTGCTTCCGCCGACCTGACACAGCTTCAAGTAATCGGACCAAGCCGCTTCATAGTTGTCATGCAGACGTACCCAGAACTGGAAGGCGCAAATTTGAGCCAGTGTATAATCGATATAGTAGAACGGTGATCTGAAAATATGACCTTGTCTATGCCAGAAGCCTCCATTGTCCAAATACTCATTTCCTGCAAAATTCCGATGTGGCAAATATTTACGTTCGATTTCGCGCCAGGCCGCTTTACGTTCCTCCTTCGTCGCATCCGGGTTGCTATATACGAAATGCTGGAACTCATCCACCGACACACCGTAAGGAATAAACTCCAAGGCGCCGCTCAAATGGCTAAATTTATATTTCTCAGTGTCCTCTTCAAAGAACAGCTTCATCCAAGGCCATGTGAAAAACTCCATGCTCATAGAGTGGATTTCACAAGCTTCATACGTTGGAAACGTGTACTCCGGCACTTCGAACCCGCGGCTTTCGTACACTTGAAACGCATGACCTGCTTCATGTGTCAGCACATCGATATCTCCGGAAGTACCGTTGAAGTTGGAAAATATGAACGGTGCGCGGTAATCAGGAATAAATGTACAATACCCGCCTGCTTGCTTACCCTTTTTGCTAACCAGATCCATCAGTTCATTTTCAGTCATAAAGGTGAAAAACTCGTTCATTTCCGGTGACAGCTCGCTATACATTTTTTTACCGTTTTTCACGATCCATTCCGCATCACCCTTCGGCGTTGCATTTCCGGACTTAAAGCTGAAGCCTTCGTCATAGAACAGCAATTCATCTACGCCAATACGGCTGCGCTGACGTTCTTTCAGCTTGCTGGCTATCGGGACGATGTTATCGAGTACCTGCTGTCTAAAATTCGCGACCATCTCCGCATTATAGTCGGTGCGGGCCATACGCGCATAACCCAACTCTACGAAGCTGTTATAACCTAGTTTTTTGGCAATGTTCGTCCGGACTTTAACCAGTTCATCGTAAATCCGGTCAAAATCGTCTTCATGCTCGGCCATAAATTGATAGTGAGCATTGAAAGCACTCTTACGAATTTCGCGATCTGTGGACAATTCATAAGGGGACAGCTGAGAGAGCGTAAGCTCCTCGCCATTGAATGGGATTTTGGCGGAGGCGATCAGTTGAGAATATTCGGTGGATAACTTGTTCTCAAGCTGAAGATCCTCAATAACCTCCGGGCTGAATGTTCGCAGTGACAGTTCGGCCAATGCGAACAGCTGCTTCCCCCATTTCTCTTCCAATTCATGACGAAACTTCGATTTAATTAACGCTCTGTAATAGTCGGTTATGTATCCCTGATAAATCGGTCCCACTTCATCAAAAAATTCCTGTTCTTCTTTATAGAACGGATCAGTAGTATCAATCGAATGGCGGATGCTGACCAGTGTAGCCTGGGTATCCATGTGCTGACGCAGCTCATTGATCGCCTTCATCGCCTGATCCTGTTCTTCAAAAGTATCAGCTTCATTAAACGATTTTAGTAATTGATTAAACCGCTGTTCAATTTCTTTCAAATCCGGACGTTTGTATGGATAATCCGAAAACCTCATCGTATAACCCTTCCCTTCTAGTTTTAAAGTACATCTATTATACTAAAAATCACGAGAGTATCTACCATAAATTTCAATTTATAAACTGCTTTCGTGTGTATCCATATGAACAGCTGAAATTCTTACCATTAATTCGCTAGTCGATTCAACAATTGTTCCAAAATTCCAACCACATATGCAGGACCCTTTTTCAGTTCATCCCGCTCCAAGACCATTCGGCTCTGACGCTCATCCATATCAAACGAACGCTCAAGCCAGCCTGATATCCCTCTTCCTCTGCGGTCAACTTCTACTAGAACAGTCAGCCGGTCCACATCCAAATACATGATCAGTTCCAGCTCCGAGATTCTTCTGGCATATTCAGGTCCCGGATAAAACTCGATTTCCTGAATAAATGGCAGGCCCCGCCCCAGTCTCGGATGGTACTCGCAAGTTGCTGATTTAAACCGGAAGCCAAGCTCGGATACTGCATTCAGTACAACAGAAGTGTATGGGTGCGGTGTAACCTCGATATAATCCCGGTCTTTCGGATCGATCGCATACTCAATATCCAGACCCGTATGCAACCAAACCGGTTGTCTGTACAGGGTTAGAGGCGTTTCCAGCGGCAATGGAAATTCAAAAGGAATTTCAAGCTTATCCCCCTGCTTTACGACCAGTTTGTTCGATACTTTAACTTTAGCAATCGTGAACGATTCCGAGAACTTTTTGTCATCGCGCTCTCTGATATATTCTGTCATCAGCTTAATGTAGATTTGATCTACATTCTGATCCACATTCCCGCCCTTAATATGTACGACTCCCCTTACTTCCTCACCTGGATAATAGGACGATTTTTCAAGAAGAGTATCTACCTGTACCGACCCGATTCCAACACTCGCCAACATTTTGTTAAAAAAAGACATACATAACCCTCCTCTTATGATTTGAAGATAATGGAATATACGTTAATTAACCTTAAAAGTTTCTTGTTTTTTCTCAGCTTATTTCACAAAAGAAGGGAGAAACCCTCAGGCCATCCGGCCTTATGGGACTTCTCCCTTGCAAAATTTAATTCGATAACTCCAAAGATCGCAGCGTTCTCATCACGGTCACTGCTGCTTGAGCTTTCGTTACGTTGGACTTAGGAGCCAGGCGTGTTTTTGAAACGCCCTTCATAATCTCTTCCTGTACAATGAAGGCAAGTGACGATCTTGCATAAGATGCAATCGCGGCCTGGTCATTAAAATGCGCAAGCACATCGTCATCGGCAGCATCTGTTCTACCTGCATACTTCAGTGCATTTGCCAGCATAACCGCCATTTCCTGACGAGTTATTGTACCGTTTGGATCAAATGTATCTTTCGTTTTGCCTTTGATCAGTCCCAATTTGGAGGCAACTGCAATATCAGCGGCATATTGGGACTGTATATCAACGTCTTTGAACGCGGAGCTGGTGGAATCCGGTATGATTCCAAGGCCCCTTACGATCATGGACACGACTTCAGCTCGAGTGGCACTTTTGTTCACACCAAACGTGTTCGCACTTTCACCAAAGGCAATTTGCTTCACAACTGCTAAATGAACATCCTTTTGTGCCCAACCCTGGGCTGAATCTTGGAATGTGTAATCGGTTTCAATCACAGCGTATATACCGCTGCCTTTTGTTTTCATTTCCACCGTAATCGTTCCATCCGCATTCACTTTAAACAGTGTTGGAACATGACGAAGTTCGCTGCTTTCAGGGATAAAAATCACTCCGGAAGAACGACCGATATCGATATCCTTCGCATTTAAAGTGAATTTACGGCTAATATAGTGTTCTCCAATATGAACAAATTTGTCCTTAGATCCGGAGCTAATCTTGAGTTCAAATGGTTGAACCAGCTTTGTTATCGTGCCGGAAGGTAGTCCCTTTTTCATCTGATCCAGCACCGTTTGCTCCGGTGTTTGGAAGATCATTTTAACGTCAGCTGCCCCGTCAATCGCCTGAATCGGAATGGTGTATTCCGCATCCTTCATGCGAATGGACAATACTGCTTTCTCGCCTTTTCTCGCAACAGCTGCAATGATCTGCTCAGGCAGGGACAGTTCCACTGGATTTTTGCTGTCGCTGTCGATAACAATGCTAAATGTGGTGGAAGTTGAGTCATCAATTTGCTTCAAGGATGCAGCATCTGTTGACAGCGTAACTACCGTAGTATCGCCATTTTTGCTCACCTTGGTTTTTAGCTCATTGTTGTCTTTATCTGGAGGTGAAGGTTTGGTTGGTGTTGTCGGTGATGGTGATGTAGATGGTGGTGAACTTGTATCCCCTCCCCCGGAAGGTGGTGGAGTCACCGTATCTGACGAAGTGGTCACCTTTAACACATCACTGCTTCTTGATACTCTTTGAACCTTGTCATCATCTTTTTCAACCGCAAGTACGTGAATCTTATATTCCGTTGCTGGTTTAAGATCATTTAACGTGTACTCCAGCTCTGTAGTATTGCCAACCCACTGGTTATTCACATATACTTCATAACCTGTTGCTCCCTCGGAAGGCTTCCACTTGAACTGCAGTGATTTCGCCTGCTTTGAAGCAACCGTAATCTGAGAGGGAGGAGCTAACTCAGATGCATTAATGGTGCCGTGAATTGGCAAGTTATTCACCAGCGCTGTCGTCAGTGTCTTGTTCCGATCACCGCTATTATCCCAGCTCATCACACCGGCAATATTGAGCGATTTTACAAGAGAAGCGCTGTACAACATCGTCTCCTCATCATTATACGTTATAAAAGTCTTGTTCTCGCCGTTATACAAGTAAGCTACCTTTGATGCTTTATTCCAGTAACGCTGATAGCCATCCTTATTTATATAATTATCCTCGAGATCGCTGAAGTCAAAAACACCAGCTTCCCATGAACCGTCAGTCGTGCCGCCGGAGCAGGTCTGATATTGTCCGTTTGGCGGACAATCCTGCCAACCCTTTCCATAGTACGGTATGCCAAGCACTAATTGATGATTCGGTACCCCGCCGTTTAAGTGACCTAATGCTCCCCCTTGCACGTTATTTCTTGGGGCATTTCGGCTAGGATGATTCTTATCGTAAAATAGCGGTGCGTTATGATGCGCAAGCTTTTCCCAGCTTCCGCTGTAATCGTAGGTCATAATGTTGACATAATCGAGATATTGTACTGAATTTTCAAAATCGGCATTGACAACAAAATTGTCTCCTTGTCCGGAAGCAATCGATAGCAGATAATATTTGCCATCTTCCGAGCCAGCCGCATCCAGTGCGTCACGAACCGTCTGCATCATGAGCGTAAAGTTTTGTTTATCCTCTGGACGTCTGGCATTATAGCTCTCGCCCCCCTCAACTGGATATTCCCAGTCGATATCTACGCCATCCAATTGATATTCCCTTAAAAATTTCACTACCGAATTGGCAAAAACATGGCGTGTCTCCTCAGTAGCTGCCATATTGGAAAAGTTTTTCGACCATGACCACCCGCCAACCGAGATCATTATTTTCAGATGCGGAGAGTTTTCTCTGATTTGGGCAAATGTTTTGAAATTGTCTACATCCACCTCAGAGTCGCCTATAATGATCTCACCATCGTGCACATAATCCTTCTGTAAAGGAATGTTCTCGTTCTGGCAAGCTGCGGCCCCTGTTCCGAACTTTTTCCAGCACAGATCCGCGAACGCGTAGTTGATGTGTGTAATTTGAGATACATCAATATCTTGTGGTTTATAATTCCGCGCTGATTCAAGGCCAGACCACGAACTATAGTAAGTTACATTCGTATAACTCGCTCCGGGCACAACACTAACATCACTGCTTGAAGGAGAGGTCCACAAGCTGTTTTTGGCCACAACCGTAAAGGAATAAGTTTGCCCTTCCGTAAGGCCGTTGGCTACGAAACGGTTATCCGTACTGGTTGCTGCAAGCTTTCCATCTTGGAAGATGTCATAGCTGGTCGCTCCAGGTACAGGAGCCCAACCGAGTGATGCCGACGTTCTGGTCGCTGTAATGACCTGTAAATCCTCGGGGGCTGCCAGCTCTCCCCAAGTGATCTTCACTTGATTGCTATTCTCTGAAGCCGGGGAAACCGGGTCCGTCTTGTTCTGTGACCCAAGCATAAAGATGTACGTTTTCCCTATTTCCATCCCCGATTCCGGCTTATAAGTGATGGAATAACTGTTGTCCCATGATCCGGTAATCCAAGCTCCATTCACATATAAGTCGTACCCCGTTGCCTTAGAAATACCTCCCCAGCCGAGTGTTACCGAATCATCGGTCACTTTCGTTACCTTCAAATAGCTTGGAGGTGCTAATGGGGGATCTTTGTATTCTGTTTTATCTTCAGTTGTCGTAAATGTCACTACATTACTTTTTTGCTCTGGTTTGAGATCGGCAACTTGTATTCCATCCGGCCCAAGAAAATACGAATACTCGGTTGATGGTTCCAATCCACCTACAGTTCTGATTCCACTGTTTGCCCAAGTTACATACTTGTTGGTTTTGGCGTCCCAAACCCAATAATGCTCGATTTCTAAAGCTGGGTCCCAAGTCAAAGTTGCGGTGTTATGAGTTACCTCTACAACTTTAAGATTTCTAGGGCCGTCCTTGCTTGGCGGTTCAAGCTCCTCATCACCTGCAAGCGTCGTAAACTCGATAGCATGGCTTGCGTCTTTAGTTACATCTTTCTCCCACGTAGCAAAAAGTTTATAAGTTGTATCCGGCTTCAATTGTTCGAGTGTAAAACTGCCGTTACTGCCTGATCCGACATATTCTTTAGTATCCGCGTGCCAAAGATGAATATCATTGTTTTCCGGATGGTGTTCCCACTCAATCATTACACTGGTGGCCGTGATCGACCCTTCTTTTACTCTTAGATTTTGCGGAGCTTTCAGAGAATCTCCCCCCTCTTTCGGTCCACCTTCTCCATTACCCGGTTCTTCTGAAGTAGTCTCTTCATTAGGCTTCTCTACGGGAGAAGTCTCGTCTGACGGGGTTTCTTCTTTAGGTGGTACAGGCTTGTCAGGAGCAGGTGTTGACTCCACAGGGTTATCAATAACATCCGTTTCCGCATACGAGGCTGGAGCGGCAAACAATGTACCAAAAACTAAAAGCATACTCAGGAACAGAACCATTATGTTAAAATATTTCTTCCGACCGGATCTATGCATGAATTCACCTCTTCAAACTGAATTTTGTACATAAGATTTGATGAATTGTTATAACTTTTTCCCCTTATCTGTGATATTTTTGTAAGCGTTTACCAAAAAAACTGTAAGTGTTTGCCCATCCTCCTTGTTTTCTAGTTTCTTTCCTACTTTTTTGTACAGATCCCACCCTTCATTACAAAATAATGTTGTGTATGAAAATTCATTCAATTTAATAATGGGATGAAGTTTATCATATAGGAAGGGGGATTTTCTCATTTCAGAGGGATAAAATTGAATGATATATACATCTTGGCTTGAACCCAAGAAAAAACGCCCCCGTTGTCCTGATTGAACACGAGAGCGTTTTATAAAACTGTTGCTTTTCCTGTACATTCTCAATCCTGTTTTCCAGCACTTTTTATTAATCCAGCGGTGCCAATCCGGCTTCAATTTCAGCACGTCTTGGTTCCAGAAATGGCGGCAGATCAAGCTTCTTTCCTAACGCTTCAACCGTTGAATCTGCGGTAAACCCTGGGCCATCCGTTGCAATTTCAAACAAAATACCGTTGGATTCACGGAAGTACAAGCTCTTAAAGTAAAAACGATCGATGATGCCTGACGAACTGAATCCGCGTTTCTTCACAGCCTCATCCCAGTAAGCCAGCTCCTCGTCATTTTTTACACGAATGGCTAGATGATGGATGCTGCCCCGGCCCGGTCTCTCACTCGGTCCATCCTGCTCTTTCACTACGATTTCACCAAGAACTTGACCTTCAACCGACTGATAAACACCCTCTTGTTCTGAACGAGACACTTCAACATATCCGAATATTTCCATCAATGTTTTCGCCAATTTATCCAGATTGCGAACTGTGATTTCTACCGATCCCATCCCTAAAATACGATGCTTCGGATCAACCGATGACTGCTCCCACGCTGTCCAATCCTTCGGCACTTCCGCTCCATCATTATTGATCAGAATGAGGCGAAGCCCTTCAGAATCCTCAAATGGCAATGCTTCTCTGCCTGCATACGTCGTGATATCACTATGTTTTACGTCCAACTGTTCAAAGCGCTCTTTCCAGTAAACCAGACTCTCAGAAGAGGGAACAAGCAATCCGATCTGTGTAATTGCATTGGTGCCGCGAACCGTTCTGCCAGCCGCCGGCATTTCAAAGAAGGTTAACTCTGTCCCTGCACTTCCGGTTAAATCTCCATAAAACAAATGGTACATGAAGGGATTGTCTTGATTGACCGTTTTCTTTACCCTGCGCATACCCAGTATGTTTTGATAAAATTCATTGTTGATTTGAGCGTTTTTCGTGAGCATGGAAATGTGATGGTGTCCTGGAATTTGATACATATTTACTTCCTCCTTTTTGACTTTACTAGTCAAGTGAAATTGTAAAAAAAATTTATTGTCGTGTTTATTGTGGTGGGATCTGCTTCTTCTGGCTGTGCTTATGCACGCGTGTCATTAATGAGTATAATACTTTCTTCTCTTCCTCATTCAATACCTCATCAAAAAATGATGATTGAAACGCAAGCTGCGCTGGCATGGCTTTTTCTAGTACTTTCGCCCCTTTATCAGATAGGGAAATCGTTTTTGTCTTCCACTCCTGCTTACGTTCGATGTATCCTTCCTTCTCAAGACGTGCAAGCATACGAGAAATTCCCCCTTGTGTCACGGTTACTTTCTCAGCAAGCTCAATCTGAGTTAATGGCTGATAAACATATATTTGAGCAAGCACATCAAATTGTGCTGTAGTTAAATGAAATCTTTTCAAAAACTCATTGGACATATGGTTGCTCTGGTTCATAAAACGAATTAACCGTAACCAGATTAATGAACCAATCGTATTATTCTCCATCTCATGTCCCCTTTCCAAACCTTAGCCTTAATATCACTTTACTACTCAATTGATAAAAAAGCAAGGGTATTTTAAAATTTAAACAAAACCATGGACCTAAATACTGTTCTTTCGTACATCGCTGTTGCAAACGACTCAGCGAGTCCCTCTATAATTATATAATCGCCTACCGTAACATCGCCATAATCCCAGTCAAAATAGGAAAATCGCAGATTATGATGAAACTCATGAGCAATGAGTGAAGGTATTCTCGGCTTATTGTAATCATTCGGATAAATCGCTATCGTGACATAACCCGGAATACCACCAAAACCGCAATAGCCGTTTTCTTTTTCCAGCTTTACAGGATCGGCAATATACATCCCGAAATGCAAATTATCCGCTTTGATCGCTAGACCTGACACTTCTGAAAAAGCAATACAGTCCGTCAAACTTTTTTTCGCCATATCAAGCGCCTTGATTTCTTGTAAATCCTTAAGTGCCTTTATAGCAGCATCCGTATGTTGGACATTTAAGTATCCCATCATTTGTGTAGCCATGACAACATCGTATCCACCTGGCTCCTTGGCCTTCATTGGAACATGAATGGTCCGCCCCATCTCTTCCAACGGCTTCATCATAGTATGTCTAAAAAAGTCCTCTCGCTTCTCATCCGGCAGCGACAGCATAGTTTCGTACTGGGTTACCATATCTTCTATCATCATTTTCATCGTAAAATCCCTCCTACGACCACCTTAAGCTATGACGCGGCGTAAAGGTCAATAGCCTATCAGGAAGGAAAAAGAGCATCCTCCTATTTATGGAAGACGCTCTTTCAACTCTGGTTATCTCGCCTTATTTCACACCAGCTAGACGTACTGCTCATGATAACTATAGCCATTTAGCGTAGTTGTTCGCTAATTGTTGTAGTTCATTCATGAAAAGACTTGCATGATATCCGTCGCACACTGAATGATGCACCTGTAATGAAACAGGTAATAAGGTTCGGCCGTCTTGGCAGAAATACTTACCTCCAATCACGATAGGCAATAAAATAATCACCATCGTTAAAGACGTTAATATTAAAGCCTGTGAAATGAACCCAAGGAATACTGGAAATCGGAAATGAGTTCCTTATAGCACCTGGTTTTATTTATGCACGTTAGTGTGCTGCACTGACAAGCGAATCTGTTTTCACCACAGCCTTAGGCAACATCAGCTCGAATCGCGTCGTTCCTCCTTCGGTGTCGAGAACGAGCCAGCCTCCGTGCTTTTCTACGATATGCCTTGCGATGGTCAGCCCAAGGCCCGTTCCGCCATCACTCTTTCTCGCCGCATCGCCTCGGACGAACGCTTCAAACACCCGGTCTCGGAGATGGTCGGGAATACCGACGCCGTTGTCAGCCACTTCGATTGACACCTTCGTGTCCCCATCAGTAAGTATTAATCGTACAGTCGTTTCTAGCGGATTGTATTTCAGCGCATTGGCAAGCAGATTGGAAACAGCACGATACAACAGCTTCCTGTTGAACGTAACAATCACTTCCTGTGAAGGAATATCGCAATCAAACACAAAATGCTTCTCCTCGAACAGGTCATAATAATCCACCGCCATCTCGCGTAGAAATTCAGCAAGGTCCGCAGCCTCCTTGACGACCGGATAGTCTGGGCTCTCCAGCTTTGACAGCTCAAACACGTCGTCAATCAGCTCGGCGACAAGCTGCGTTTTGTCGTGTATAAGCTTCATGGTCCGCAACTTTTTCGCTTCATCTTCAATCATCCCGAGCTGCAATGCCTTGGCGTAACCCTGAATCGTCGTGATCGGTGTCTTCAGGTCATGCGAAATATGAACAAGCATCTGCTGCTTGCTCTCCTCCAGCAGCTTGTTATCCTCCTGCGCCTTTTCCAATTTTTCAGCCATGGCGTTAAAACTCTCCTGGATTTGCGCCAGCTCATAATTCGCTTCGAAATGAAGCCTCTCGTAGTAGCGCCCACCAGCCACATTACGGATACCCTCTGCAATGGCGGTCAGCGGATTGGTCAGTCTAACTGCAGTCAGACGGCTGTACACGTACACGTTAATTCCGAACAGGACAATGAACAATAACCCTATCTCCAATATGGCGCCCCAGAAAAATTTGCGGTCGGCCGCCGTCAATTCGTCGATGCTCACCTCAAATTTAATTTTGTTTTTCGGCAGTTTGACAAGAGCGTATCTGAGCTGTCCGTCCTCTGAATGAAACGGGGCGATCGACGTGTGATAAGGATTTTCCTTTGTATCGTAAAATAATGTGTTCAGCTCTTTTTCCGAATACGCAGCCGGCTTGTCCAGCTTCTTCCCCTTCACTTCAATTACCCTCAATCGTTCATCGAGAATTTCCACCCACCCATACAGCGATTCAATCGTATCTGTCGGCATGTCCGCCGTATTCGCGCGAACGATCTCGCTCGCTTGCACCTGGGGGAGCTCCTGTTCAGCCAACCACTCATTTGTTCGCCAAACAAAAAAGAGCAGCAGCAAAAGCACACTTACACTCACCGTCAGCGAAAAGAAAATGTAGTTTCGAAGAAGCATGCCGAACAATTTTGATTTACGGCGCATGCAACTCCTCCTTCTTGGCGAACCGGTATCCAAGCCCACGAACGGTTTTCAAATAAACTGGCTCACGCGGCGAATCCTCTATTTTGTCCCGTAATCGACTGATTTGTACCATAATTGTGTTGTCGTCAGCAAAATACGGATCTGACCATACGCTTTCAAAAATTTGTTTTTTCGTATAAATTCGTCCTGGCTTGCTCATAAACAGCTTCAACAGCTTATATTCATTGGCGCTGAGCGCAATCGGCTCGCCCCGTTTATACAACATGCATGCTTCGTGATCGAGCGTCAGATCGCCTAGCTTTGTTTCGGTCATCTCCTCTTCAGCCCGCACTAGAGCAGGATTGTTGAACTCGTAGGTTCTCCGCAGTTGGGCCTGTATACGCGCGACCACTTCCAGCGGACTGAACGGCTTGGTTATAAAGTCGTCCGCCCCTAGGCCAAGCCCGGTAATTTTGTCGGTTTCCTGATTTTTGGCCGACACGACGATAACCGGCAGCTTTGAATGCATACGAATCCATTGCAGCAGCTGAAAGCCGTCGAGATGCGGCATCATGATGTCGATGACAGCCAAATCAATTGAAGACCTTGAGAACAGCTGGATTGCCGTCTGACCATCGTGCGCTTCAAGTACATCAAACTCTTTTTCGAGGAACAGCTTTAACAGCTCCACAATATCCGGATCGTCGTCAACTAGCAAAATCGTCTTGCGCATCGTGTCTCCCTCCCCTGTTATACGAATGGTTCGAGCCTTGCCAGCAATCTCCTGCAATGTAAGGTTATTTTAAGAATTGTGAAAGTCGGTAGAAAGAAAAGATCCATATAATAGGTTCTATCAGATATCTCGAGTTTTTGGCGCAGCGCGAACTAATAAAAGAAAGAGGTCTTGTCCATGGCAAATACAGAAATAACCGTAAAAGAATCGGCTAAAAAAAGATTTTCGTTGTTCAGCCACCTGTTTAAGCGTACAGCCCCTCTTACCCCAGGCTGGAAAGGAGCTTTCATTGCGCTCGCCTTCATTACGTTATGTGTTTATTTCGTGCAGGGATATTATTTTCTTGGGACCCGGGGGCCCATCGATTATTTAACCGGAACGTTCCTATTCCTGCTGGCGATCATTCTCGTTACCGGCGTTATTGCCGGTCTCTTCCACTGGGCAAAAAAGATGCCCTCTCGCTACATTTGGGTGGCGTTAGCCTCTTTCTGTTTACTGTTCATCAGCTTCGCTGGCCCGATGCAGCTGATGTTTCTGGTGACATTTTCGATCATTATTGCATTTTCCATTCTCGGTGCATTCCTCTATCGATGGATAACCGGAGCCTATCGTGAGGCTAAGAAAGTTTCAAAAGTGATTGCTGGCGTTGTTACTGCAGTGACATTCGGCATTGTCTGCATCGCCGGGTACTGGCTGTTAGATGACGGCAATGCGGAGCTGCCGAAGCCATACCGACTGCAAGCGATGAAGCCTGCGGACCGATATAAGACAACGATGGCGAACCCGGCGGAACAAGGTGCATTTAAAGTAAAAACTTTAACATACGGCAGTGAAAACAACTATCGCAAGGAGTTTAACGCAGAAGGGTCACTCATTACAAAGCAGGTGGACGGATCGTCTTTTGTAGATAATTGGTCCTCGATTCGTACACGCTCGTTCGGTTTTGGACCGGACGCGATGCCGCTAAACGGATTGGTCTGGTATCCTGAAGGTGAAGGGCCCTTTCCGCTTGTTGTCACTGTTCACGGCAATCATATAGCAACCGATTATTCTGATCCGGGCTATGAATATCTGGGCGAGCTGCTGGCAAGCCGTGGGTATATATTCGTATCGATCGACCAAAATTTCCTCAACACCTCTCCGTATGACGACATGTTTGTGGTAAAGGTGCTTAAGAATGAGAACCCGGCCAGGGGATGGCTTATGCTGGAGCATTTGAAGGTGTGGGACGAGTGGAACACAACCAAGGGCAACCCGTTATACGGCAAAGCGGACATGAGCAAGATCGCCCTGATCGGCCACTCCCGCGGCGGTGAAGCGGTATCGGTAGCCGCGGCTTATAATAAACTGCCGGCCTCTCCGGAAGACGGAAACATCAAGTTTAATTACAACTTTGGCATCCGTTCGATTATTTCTATTGCAGGCACCGATGGACAATACAAGCCTGCTGGTCAACCTACGGAACTTAAAGATATAAACTATCTGGCTATTCAAGGCGCACATGATATGGACGTCAACTCGTTTGACGGAGCAAGCCTGTACAGCCGCATCGGCTTTACAGAGGGCAGTGAATATTTTAAAGCGTCCGTATATATGTATGGAGCGAACCACGGGCAATTCAATACCGAATGGGGGGAAACGGATGGGGCCGGATTAGGCAACAAACTGTTTAATATAGCCCAGCTTATCCCGCAGGAAGAACAGCTGCAGGCGACAAAAGTGCTGATCTCATCTTTTCTGGATACAACGCTGAAAAAGAGTGACGAATACCGCACCGTCTTTCAAGACCTTGGTTACGCCCGGGAGTGGCTGCCGGACACGATGTATATCAGCAACTATATGGATGCAAATACGACAATCATCAGCAGCTTTGACGAGGACATCGATCTTGGCACGACAACCTTGGCCGGAGGACGGCTGATCGGAGAAGGACTAAAGGAATGGAAGGAAGAAAAGGTGGAGATGAAAAACATGACCGACCAATACAGCACAGTTTCTCTCGGATGGGATCGTGCATCGACTTCCGTTGTTCCCGAATATACGATGATTTTGCCGAATGACGGGCTTGATGTGTCCGATCATAACTCGATTGTGTTTTCCATGGCCAACGGGGATCGAGAGGTCGAGACTTCCGGCACGCACGCCCTCATTGACTTAACTATAAAAGTCGAGGACAAGGACGGCAATACCGCAGCCTTACCGCTAAGCAGTGAAGCTGCCTTATTGCCGATGCTCGAAGGTAACATTGTGAAATGGCCGTTCACTTCTTTCATGCCAACAAAAGAGCCGGTGTTCCAAAACTTTGCCTTCAAGCTATCTGATCTTAAAAAGGCAAACCCGGATTTTCAACCGGAACAGATAAGCAAAGTCAGCTTTGTGTTTGATCAAACAGAAAAAGGAACGGTGCTGATCCGAGACATTGGCATCCGCAACGACAAACCGTAACCTGACCTTTTTTGGAAAACAGCATTAAAAGCTCGGTCTAAAATCATTCCTCAAAGTCCGCTCAAACGCAAACAAAAACGCCAGATCAACTCTGGCGTTTTTCATATTGTTACGGTCATAAAAACATATGTAAGATAAATGCTGAACATTTCCCGCACATCGGATCACGATCTGCAGCGCCCATAGCTCGTACTGGGAGCCAAGCATGGTGTTGCAACTTACTCGGCTCGAACATACACTACCTTGCTTGCAGCTTGTCATCTGCTGATGGTCCGTAAAGTCCCGGCACCGGTATATCGATAAGCCGTAAGTATACTCCAAGCTGAGCACGATGATGGATCATGTGGTTTACTCCAAACGTACGCAGCGCATGCGCCCGCGGTTGTTGTTGAATAAGGGTCTCACCACGCCGAAGTGTCCATACTTCGCCTAAATACTCTTCTCCACTTTCAGATAGCAGCTTGCTGACCCGTGTAACTCTCTCATCATATTCCTCGATAATCGCTTCACGGCTCTTAAAAGGTTCCCGAGGTGGCGGTGCAGCTGCAAGATCAAATGCCGGATAACGAAGGATCGCTTCCTGCCAAATGAACAAATTAACGATATGTGTAGCCAATTCACCCACACTCATCGATCTCTCATGCGGCTTCCACGTTAAATGCTCCTCTGGAATACACTCCAGTATACGCCGCGTACCGGCAAACTCTTGCATAACATCACCAAGCATCAATTCCTTAACCATATTTCCCGCTCCTCTCTTGTACAGCACTAGATTGCCTTACCTCTAACGTTTATCAACCGTGATTGATTCCGCATAACGAGCCTGAAACAGCACCCTAAATCCCAGTTTCTTCTATTCTATAATAATGAAGAAGCCTGATTCAAATCTAACATTCAACTTGAAAAACATACGGTGCAGCTGCTTTTAACAAGCTTTCTACTCCACCCGGATGATATGGCATCAAAAGATTCGCCGTTTCAATATCCACCCATTTAACCTCGGCGATTTCGTTCTGATCAACTATCGTGATATCCCCTCCTGTAACTTTAACAGCAAATGTAATCATTAAACCGTGGTGTCCATGCTTTGTAAAAAAATGCTTCATTAACCGCAAGTATACTTCCCGCTTCAATAACCAATCCCGTTTCTTCCCTTGTTTCGCGAATAACAGCCTGTTCCAAGGTTTCTCCAATTTCAACAGCCCCGCCTGGCAGTGGCGAAGCAAACAGCCTTGTTAAAAATGCACTTTGCTTATCCTTCGCAATCAATAGTGCCGAAAACATCATTAAAAAGGCAAAACTAAATACAATCAAGCCCGGCGTTAAATTTTCAACTTTAAATGTATCGAGGGGGGCGTTCTTTTCAATTGTTGTGAACACGACTAAAAGCAAAAGCGGTAACGCAATGCCAAGAATAATGGAAAGCGGATCTCTAAAAATTTCTTTTCGATTTCTCCCTGCAAATGGACCAACCATTGCATAGTTTTCTATAAGATTTGCGACTACTTTTATTTTATTTTCATGTTTTTAACATATTTTTCACCTGGTTTTGACACCCCCCTAATTCAAAATCGGTACGCTTAACTGTGAAATACAAATGACATACAAAGGAGGAATTGTCGTGTACAAAAAGCTTAAAGTTTTAGTATTTCTGGCGATGGCGTTCACGCTGATTATGCCGGGAACAGCGATGGCAGCAGGTAAGGGAGAATCCAAGGGCAAGGATAACCCGATCAAAGTTATGAGCTACAACTTGCGTTACGCAAGCAGCTCAGGTGAAAACTCCTGGGACGTACGCCGTCCGGTCATGGCCCAGCTGTTAAACAAGGAAAAACCGGATATTATGGGCATTCAGGAAGGCCTCTATCACCAACTGAAAGACCTTCATGCCGACTTGCCACAGTATGACTGGATCGGAATCGGCAGACAAGGCGGCAGCAAAGACGAGTATACCGCTGTATTTTACAACAAAAACAAATTCGAACCGCTCGAATACGACTACTTCTGGTTGTCCGACACACCCAATGTCATCGGTTCAAAAACGTGGGGCAATGATATTACACGCATGGTAACCTGGGTAAAGTTTGAAGATAGGAAGACAAAACAGCAATTCTACTTCATGAACACTCATTTTGACCATATATCCGTTCCCGCAAGAGAAAAGAGCGCTGAATTGATTCTTGAAAAAGTAAAAGAACTGAACCCGCAGCTTCCGGTTATCCTCGCAGGCGACTTTAATACCGCACTGGGGACGAAACCATATCAGACGTTAATCAGTGAAGGTTTTGCAGATACAATGTTGGCAGCAGAGAATCGGATCAATGAAAATCTCGGAACCTTTAACGGGTTTAACGATCCTTCCGGCGGAAATCGGATTGACTGGATTATGGTCAAAGGAAATATATCCGTGAAAGAAACAGAAATAAATAATTTCTCGAAAAATGGCCAGTATCCAAGCGATCATTTTCCAGTCATCTCGACACTCATAATCGAGCCGCACCCATCTCGGTAGTGAGCCGGCAGCACATATACAGAGATGAGTCTCTTCATAACAATCATTGGGCAGTAATTAAAAAGCTCCGATAGCCAAAACGGACTAGCGGAGCTTTTTGCTGTATGAAAAACACGGTCTAAATGCGGAAAAGAGGAAAATGTCGTTTCTTTCTTTCCATATATTGAGGTACACTTATATCGTTAAATAAGACTGATAAACGGAGAATTTCATGAGACATTTTACAAAAGACACAGCGAGAAAAATATTATCCAATGAAATTAGTGTGGAAACATTATTGGAACAGTATCCTGAATACCAAAACGAAGTATTACAAGAGATCAATAAATTAAAGAGCAACAACAATGAATCAAATTTAATTCACGCCATTATGGACAAATATACGGCAAATGCAAAGATAGCTAAAAATAAAATGATGAAAAGCGGTTTAAATGAAAAAACAGTTAATGTGTTTCTGCCTGAAATTATAAAAGCCCGATTCGCCATTTATTTACTGGAAAAATTAAATATCGCCGCTTCTTCAAAAACGACTGCCAAAAATGTACGGTTCAACCTTTGGGACGGTACGATATTACAAAAACTTTTATTCAAGAAAGACTTTGAAAGAAAGCCCGTGTCACTTGGCTTATTCAAATTTTGTTGGAGATTGGTGAGGAATAAAAAGATTTTGATGCCCCTTGTTAATAAAAAAGGGATCTATTGTTTCTATTCAAAAGCTTTAATCCAAGAGCTCTCAATTTTAATCGAGGGAAAAAAATGCGTTGAAATCGCAGCCGGAGACGGTACCTTAACCCAATTTTTAAATGACAAAGGCATGAACTGCATAGCTACCGATGACTACAGCTGGGAACAATATATTACATATCCAAGCTTTGTTGAAAAAGCAGATGCAAAGACCGCTCTGAATAAATACAACCCGGAAGTCGTCATTTGCTCTTGGCCCGTACCAAAAAACTCGTATGAAAAACACGTTTTCAACACCGATTCCGTTGATTTATATATCGTGATTGGAACAAAAGATCCTGCATATACAGGCGACTTCGATACTTATTATAGCGTCGATCATTTTTCTATGGAACAAAGCGATCATCTGGCTTCTTTAATCTTGCCCCCTTCACCTCAAAATGCTGTTTATATTTTTAGACGAATAAAAAAAGGGCGCGGCTGACCATGCAAAAGGGACTGATTCCTATCTTGCCGCGTCCCTGTCTTCTTCTCTCGCATCCATCATTTTATTTATTCATCCTCTGCATCCTGCTGTTGCTTCACCCTTAAACGATATACATAAACCAGGGGTACAAGACCACAAATAAAAAGAATAATTCCTAACAGCAAGCCTTCTGTCCCTTCAAGATTGGGTGTGTTTGACGTGAGATATGCAGTCCCTGCTGCAACAGCAGCTAGTACTAGAACGCTCATAGCCAATGATTTTCTCGGATTTCTGATTTGTTCATGTTCAACGCTAAGACTCATTGATAAATAAGCATTAACAACTCCTGTTAAAATAAATACAAGCCAAAGCGGATTATCCCGCATCCCTTCAAAGCCACTTTGAAAAAACTCAAATCCAAGAATAAAAATAATCCCGATGGTCTGGACAATATAAGCAATTTTAATATGTTTTAAATTTCTTAAAACAAGCCGCTCATCTGTAATTTTCCTCATGTAAAATCCTCCTCATCCATCCAAAATAATTCATCCAACGTTGAATTTAATGCATAGCAAATTTGCAAACATAACTTTAAAGAAGGGTTATATTTCCCTTTCTCAATAAGACTGACCGTTTGTCTCGTTATGCCAACCAGATCAGCGAGCTGTTGTTGTGTCAGATCTGTTTTTACACGGGCTACCTTTACATGATTTTTCATATGACCACTCCTACACTCAATGTAACATATATATTCCATTATGTAAAATATAAATTACATAAAATATGTATGAATGAACAACTCAGATCACACCTGCTTTAGGACCATTACTTCTGTATTCCATTATTTGTTTTTTGCACTTGTCTTTGCCCTTAGGGGAAGGTGTATAGTCGAATTGAATAAGAGTATCGATACTTCATACACGTGGTCTGTATAAAAAAGGGGAAATGAAGGTGACTTCTCATGCTATCGATTGGAGAATTCTCAAAAATATGCGGAGTTTCTACAAAAACGCTCCGGTATTATGATGAAATCGGTTTGATTCACCCGGATGAGATTAACCCTGAAAACGGTTATAGGTACTATTCCATTAGTCAGCTTAAAACCTTGCTCGTGATCAATCGTTTGAAATCTTATCTTTTTTCGCTGGAGGAAATCAAAGTCATTTTGGAATGGGGAGATGATCCATCTGAAGAGAAACTTTACTCTGCACTTCATCGCAAGAGAAAGGAAATACAGGAAAAGGTCACTGCTTTTGAATTCATCCTAAACCAAATGAGCCATGATATTTCAAATTTAGAACAAGGGCTCTCCTTAATATCACATCTGGATCATATCGAAATACAACTTGTTGAAACCCTGCCAATCAACATCCTGTATATGCGCCAGATGTTAAGCAGTGATGAATATGCTCAAGGCTATGGGATTTATTTCGCTAGGTTGTATGAAAAGATTGCTACTGAAAAACTCTCCTTGCTGGGTACACCCATGACGATCTATCACAGTCCTGAACACAATCCTGACGGCAATGATACAGAGTTTGCTATCCCTGTAAAAGAGTCGGTAAAAGGAACCCGAGATTTTCCCGGAGGTCTTTGTGCGAAATCTGTTTTAAACGGGGCCTATTCAGAATTGACATCGGTATATGCCAAGCTGATGGAATGGATCGACAAGGAAGAATATGAATTGGTGGGCTCACCCTATGAAATATATAGAACCGACCCTAATCAAGCTACTGCTGCGGAGGATATGGTGACCGATGTATATTTTCCAGTCAAGAAAAGATAATGTACAACTATAGCATGTGAGGTGTTGATCATGAAAAGAAGCGACGGACCCGCTACGGAGTGGCAATTCGCAGAACCGGAAACCTTGGGGATGAATCCGAAACAACTTTGGCAACTAGACGCGAAGATAAAATCGGAGTATAGCAACATCAACGGTATTGTCGTTGTGAGAAAAGGGTACATCGTCTTTGAATCATATTATAACGGATACGGCCCGGAAGACCCCCACCATGCCGCATCTGTCACCAAAAGTATAATATCGGCTCTCATTGGCATTGCCATAGACGCAGGGTATATCAAACATGTTGACCAGAAAGTGCTCGATTTTTTCCCCGAATATGTTTCCAATGCTATTGCGGATCAGCAAAAACAAGAAATCACCATACGCCATCTCCTCACCATGACTGCGCCCTATCCGTTTGAAGACTGGCACGAACCGCTGGACAAAATGTGTATGCAGCCTAACTGGGTCAAGTATACGCTAGCTATGTTAGGTGAAAAAGGAAAAATCGGAGCCTTTAAATATTCCACCGCAGGAGCACACCTGCTATCAGCCATCATCACCCGCAGCACAGGCCAAAGCGCTCGTGAGTTCGCTAACGAGCATTTATTTAGCCCGCTCGGTATGAAAGAGATCCCCGATCATGAGATGAAATCATATGGATTTGAAGATTTATTCGGAAAGGATGTGAAAGGATGGGTAAAAGATCCCCAAGGCCATTCTACTGGAGGATGGGGACTAACACTCACTCCCCGTGACATGGCACGCTTTGGTTTGCTATATGTAAACAATGGAATTTGGAACAATCATCCGATTGTTTCAAAGACCTGGATTCATGAATCAACATCGATGAATCCTAATAAATACGGTTATTTATGGTGGCTTCGCGAAGAAGACGGTGTCTTTGCATACTTAGCTATGGGAGACGGCGGAAATGTGATTTGCTGTATTCCAAAAAAAGACCTGGTCATAACCATCGCCTCTCAATTCAACATCCACCCCCGAGATCGATGGACACTGATTCAAGAATGTATTCTCCCGGCTGTAATCCATTAAAATTGTCTAGCACTAACTGCAAAATTTAGCTTATGCTCTGTTTTACTGAAAACATAAATTTTATAAGTAGTTCTTCTTGTTGTATAAATATTTGCCGTCTTTTGCTCCCCTGGGTCAAATGGGAATTCAACTAGTTCTGTACCGTCTCTATAAATTTTCATATAGATCTTTGCATTGCTATTATTTTTAACCCATACATTGGCATTCCTTCCATTTCAAGGATCAAGCACAAAAGTATTTTCATAGGCTGAATGACCGATATATGTAAATGGCGAAATCAGTTGGACATCCAAAGGAAAAATGACAGGGCCACCGCCTACTCCCGAATCTTCATTAACAGGAGGAATTTGAACGGAAGGCAACTCATTGGAAAAAGCTGTACTAAAGCCGCTTACCGAAAGAGCAAATGCCATTGGAATCAGGGCTAAACTCTTTAATATTTTAGACATTTTCATCTTCCCCTCTATAAAAGCCGACTCCCCACTATAAGGAATCGGCTTTTAAAAAAAGTTACATTAACAATCTCACTTCGGTTGAATGAACATCTAATGTTTTCAGGTTGCTTAATACTCATTCAGCTTTCTTGGCGTCTGAAAGGACGACATCTATTCCAAAATTCTATAGTATCTCTGAATTACCCTTATAAAAAAGGTGTCTTCATCTGGGAAAGCTTCGTTTCTAGCAGATCAAACTCTCGCTGCAGCACCTGTTCCAAGTCGTTAACGAGTCTGGAATAGATCGGATAATAAATCACCAGTGAATTGGAATATCGATTAGCAAATACCTCGTTTGTCGTCCGATAATGATTGGTACGCATCAGATTCTGTAATTCTTCATAGGTTAGTTCAAATGCCCCCTGAAAATTAACCGAAAGAACAGACGGGAGCCATGAATGCATTCGTTCTTCAACCTCACTAATCATTTCGATATAGTGGATATTTTGGTCTCTCTTTACTTTTTGAATCCGTTCCACATACTTCTGCATGTGCTCTTGTAATGTTCCAACTTCACCATCAATAAGGACTGGCAGCATATCAAGAAATTCCCCTAGAACATGTTTATAATCGCCGGACATATAGGAGCGGTCCTCCTGAAGAATGAATACCGGAATCCCGGATGAACCCTTAGGGACAAGACCGTTCTCCCTTGCAATGATCCCAATGGCATACATCAGCAAGTTCCAAGGCTTTTCCTTATACATATTCAAGAGATGAGGGCCCAATTTGATCATTGAAGCAACGGATTGATGCAATAGATTAGATGCATTATGCTCCTGATACCGATGGATTTCAAACATAAACTGCTCCATATGGATTACAGAAAATAATTCTTGCCGGTTGATCAGCATGTTGTTGCGGTGCTTCTCGGCGACATAATGACTGTAGCCTGGAACTTCTCCTGGGGCCTCCCTTGTGGAGAAATCGATTAGAGCCTTTTGGTGCTCAAACATTTCTTCCAAAATGGATGTACTCGTTTTATCCCACACACAGTGGTGTGCAACCACATGAACACTATGCTGCCGATCCGAGTCGCAAGTGACAATCATTTTAATGAGCAGGTCCTGTTGGCATTCGTTGATTGATATATGTTTCATGCTGTCGATCTGTTCATAAACCAATCGGGTCTCCTCTGGGCTGGTATAACGTAAATCTAGATAAGGTATATACCATGCCGAATTCCATTCATGCTCGAAAATCATCCCGCTGCCTGATTCGTTTTCGGCCAGATAGGAGCTTCTGAAGACGGACTGCTGCCGGACGATCCGCTGACAGGCTTCCATGACCCTTTCCTTGGACCATGAATCTTTTAATTTAATCGTTTCTTTAATGACTGTGCCCGTTGTACTGAGAAAAAGACGCTGCATGGCAGAAGGAACATATCGGCTTATAACCGATTGATGTACGTTCTGTTGAAAATGAACTAGATCAAGCAAAGCAACCGGATCCGGTCTCCATCCGTTTTGATCCCCGGAATTCGTCCGCATGCGATTATTGCTTACCATACTTCCCCCGGTACAATGCTCAATCACATCCTCCAGCTTACGGCGGAGCTCCCTAGCCAAGGCATGCATCTGCTCCTCATTACACTCGCTCCGCTCGTAGCTGATTCGCATCTGCAACCTTTTGTCCATCACCGCTCCATTCACCGAAATGGCTGTCCCGAATCGGTTCACCTCGGATACTTCTTCTCCCCGTGCTTGCTCACTTAGCTGCCATGGCCCTTCGTCGCTTTCCTGTCCGAACTCGCCCAGGTAGTTTAGCGTGACTTCCGGCTGCACTCCCGTCAGTTTCCGTTCCCCTAGCCAGTACAACACACCGTAGCCCATGCCCCGGTTCGGTATTTTTCGCAGCGTCTCCTTCGTATGCCGGATATCCTCCCGCATTCCCTCTCCCAAGCCGGAGATTGCCACCGGATAAACACTCGTGAACCAGCCAACTGTACGGTCAATCGCATACGGCTCGCCAATTCCTTCACGCCCATGCCCTTCCATCTGCAGCGACACGGTTTTCTGTCCAGTTACGGCCTGCATCGCCTGACCCAGGGCGGTGATCAACAGGTCGTTGATCTCTGTATGATAGGCTCCATTCGCCTGATACAGCAGCGCCTCGGTCTGCTCCACATCCAGGCTTACCTCTAGATGCCCAATTCCCTCGCCATTTCCGCGGCCGATCCAGTGCGCTCCGCCCTGCTGGATTCCTTCCTCCACGCTCTGCCAATATGACAACTCCTGCTTTAGCTCCTCACTCTCCCGATAACGTTCCAGCGCTTCGCTCCAGCCTTGATAAGACCCCGTCTTAGGCGGCAGCAGTACCTTCCCGTCTGTCTGAATAGCCTGGTAAGCCCGCTGTAAATCCTCCAGCAGAATGCGCCATGAAATCCCGTCAATGACCAGATGATGTACCACCAGCAGCAGGTAGTCCCGGTCACTGACGCGGAACACGGCCGCCTTTAGCAGCGGCCCTCCTGACAGATCCAGGCTGCGCTGAATCCGATCCGCTTCTACCTCCATGGCCATAACGCCATCTTCCTCGCGGCTGAGTCCTGTGTAATCATATACAGTTAGTTCATGGGCAAGCCCTGCGGCCAGGGGACGAATCTTCTGAACCCCATCGGTATATACGGCCCGCAGCATGTCATGATGCCCCGTCACTGCGCTCAGGGCCTGATCCAGACTGTTCAGATCAAGGCGTTCCTCAGTCTCCAGCAGGAAGGACTGATTAAAGTGATGCGGCTCTGCCATCCCTTCCTCAAAGAACTGTCGCTGAATCGGTGTGAGCTTCACGATGCCTGTAATCTCACCTTGCTCCGCCTGAACTCCGTTACTAGCCTTTACGTCTTCTCGCATGGAACGGATCGTCCGGCCCTGCATAATCGTGCGTACTCCGATGTCGTATCCGCGCTCGCGGAGCTTGGACAGAATCCGGATCGCTTTGATCGAATCCCCGCCCAAGGCGTAGAAATCATCGTCGATGCCGATCCGGTCCATCCCCAGCACATCGCTAAATACATCAACCAAGGCCTCCTCCAGGTTATCCCGCGGCGCGGTATACGCCTGAGAGGATGTACGATCCGGCTCAGGCAGCGCCTTTTTGTCCAACTTGCCGTTCCGGGTCAAAGGCAAACTCTCCAGCTGAACAACATAGGACGGAACCATATAGTCCGGCAGGCTCTGACGCAGGTTTTCCCGGATTTCTTCGGCGTCCAGTTCCACGCTTCCAACAACATAAGCGCACAGATAGTCGTCCGCTTCCTTTCTTAGCTGCACGGTGGCTTCTACCACGTTCTTCAGCTCCAACAGGCGGCTCTCTATCTCACCCAGCTCAATCCGGAAGCCCCTCAACTTCACCTGCTGATCCATTCTTCCCAAGTATTCAATGTTCCCGTCTGCCTTCCATCTTGCCAGGTCCCCTGTCCGGTACATCCATTCTCCCGGCCGATACGGATTTGCAACAAAGCTTTCCGATGTTCGTTCCGGCTGGTTCAGATAGCCCCGGCCGACGCCGGCTCCGCCCACACAAAGCTCACCAGGCACCCCGATTCCGCATAATCCACTTTCATTCATAATATATACCTGCGTGTTTGAAATCGGTTTGCCAATTGGCGTTTTGGACAGGCGGTTTGACCGATCCAGCGGATAATACGTAGTGAACGTGGTGTTCTCGGTTGGACCATACACATTGGTCAGTCTGACACCGCTCTTTCTTGCCAACAGCTGCTCTACATGCTCCTCCGAGGTAGCTTCTCCACCAAATAACAGCTGCTCCACCGAATCGAATATACCCGGCTCCAGACGAATCAGCTGGTTAAATAGCGCTGTGGTGATGAACATTAGGTTGATCCCATAGTCAATCAACACCTGCTTAAATTGGATCGGATCGGTCAGTGTCTCTTCCTCCACAAGGAACAGAGTACCTCCGTTCAGCAGCGCCCCCCATATTTCAAATGTCGAAGCATCAAAGGACAGCGACCCGGTCTGCAATATACGAGCATCCGTAAAGTCTGCATAATTCGTCTGCTTCACCAGACGGTTCACACTTCGGTGCTCAATCATGACTCCCTTTGGTTCACCCGTGGTGCCTGACGTGTAAATCAAGTAAGCTACGTCCCCTGCTTCCGCCGGGCCTGTTCCAAGCATCTCCACGGACATCGACGCCTCTTTCTCCGCAGCTCCCTTTTTTCCTCCAGCGAACGCCCCAAGGGATACTTGTACAACCTCAGCTTCATTCAGCATCGGCACTTTCTCTTCCCCGATCAGCACCACTTTCGCTCCACTGTCACCCAGCATGTATTTCACACGCTGCTCCGGATACTTCGGATCGATCGGCATATAGGCGCCACCAACCTTCAAAATTCCCAGGATGCCTACGATCGTGCTTACCTGCCGTTCCGCCATGATCCCAACGTATTCGCCACGCTTCACGCCCAATGCCTGCAACTGGCTTGCCAGCCGCCCGGAGCGCTCATGCAGCTCTCGATACGTTACTTGCTCTTCCCCTGAGACCACGGCGATCTTCTCCGGTGTATGAGTGACCTGATCTACGAACAAGTTCACCACACTCCGGTCGGATGGATAGGCCGTCTCTGTTGCGTTAAACTCGTTTAGGATCAGACTCATCTCCGCATCCTTTACCATACCGATCGTGCTCAGCCTCTGCCCCGGGTTATTCAATGCGTTCTTTAGCAGTTTTTCAAATTGCGCCGCCATCCGCTCCATCGTGTCTCTTCGAAACAGAGCGGTACAATATTCCCAATGAAGATCATAACCTTGCTCCGTCTCGAACATGCTCACGGTCAAATCGAACTTGGAGATCTCATGCTGATATTCCAGAGGTTCTAACATAGCACCGTCAAGATTCAACTTGGAGTTCTCATGATTCTGAAGTGCGAACATGACATCAAATATAGGATTTCTTGATAAATCACGCTGCCCCGCGAACTTTTCAACCAGTTGCTCGAACGGATACTCTTGATTATCATAAGCTCTCAAACATTTTTCCTTCAGCTGCATCACAAGATCATAAAACGTCAACTCTGCATCCAGATTGCCCCGGATTGCCAGTATATTTACGAACATCCCCAGCATCTGTTCCGTATCCGGATGAACCCGACCTGCAATCGGACTTCCGACAACGATTTCTTCTTGTCCGCTGTACCTGCTAAGGAGCAGCATAAATCCCGACAAAAGAATCATGTAATCCGTTGCTCCTGTTGTTCTGGCCAGATCCCAAACCGCTTGTTTCAATGATTGATCTAACGAGTAGTTTATACTGCTACCTGCATAACTTTGTTCCTTCGGACGCGGCTCGTCTGTAAGCAGTTCCAGCACAGGAATATCCCCTGCAAACTCGCTTGCCCAGTATTCTTCCTGTTCATCCAGATTCCTTTTATTTTGCCAACAGCTATAATCTTTATATTGAACACCAAGCTCCGGAAGGGATTGGCCGTTATATAGGCATGCCAGATCATGCAGCAGAATCCCTACAGAACCGCCGTCATAAATAATATGATGGAAATCCAACATAAAGATGGCTTCATTTTCGTGAAGCTGCTTCACTTTTGCACGCATTAAAGGAGCCTTGGCCAAGTCAAATGGCCGTATAAATGCCTTCATCGAATCGTGTACAGATTCTTCTTGGTCTGCTTCATATTCCAGCTCTATACATACGTGATCTGCTATCAGCTGTACGGGTTCACCGTTATGAATCATAAAGCTTGTCCTCAATGGTTCATGCCGATCAGTCAGTTTTTGTAGTGCACTCTCCAACCTTGTTATATCCAGCTTTCCTTGAATTTTCATAAACTCCGGCATATTATAAGTGATACTTCCACCTTGCATACGGTTAATAATGTACAGTCTCTTTTGGGCTGAACTCATGCTGTAGCACTCTTGTACAGGCTGTACAGGTATGGGAGTATACGTACTCACTGCTGCAACATCTTTTACTTGCTTGGCAAGCATCTCGACGGTTGGATAGGCAAATATATCACGAACAGACAATCGGGTACCCAATCGGCGTTCCAGCGAATTGACCAATCGGGTTGTTCTCAAGGAGTGGCCTCCCAGTTCAAAAAAATGATCATGCACTCCTATAGGATGCACTCCTAATATTTCTTCAAAAGCGTCTGCAATACATTGCTCAATGGCATCACGCGGTGCCTCAAGGTGTTTTTTACTTTGCATCTGCGTCTCAGGCAGCGCCTTTTTGTCCAACTTGCCGTTTCGGGTCAAAGGCAGGCTCTCCAGCTGAACAACATAGGACGGAACCATATAGTCCGGCAGGCTCTGACGCAGGCTTTCCCGGATTTCTTCGGCGTCCAGTTCCACGCTTCCAACAACATAAGCGCACAGATAGTCGTCCGCTTCCTTTCTTAGCTGCACGGTGGCTTCTACCACGTTCTTCAGCTCCAACAGGCGGCTCTCTATCTCACCCAGCTCAATCCGGAAGCCCCTCAGCTTCACCTGCTGATCCATTCTTCCCAAGTATTCAATGTTCCCGTCTGCCTTCCATCTTGCCAGGTCCCCTGTCCGGTACATCCATTCTCCCGGCCGGTACGGATTTGCAACAAAGCTTTCCGATGTTCGTTCCGGCTGGTTCAGATAGCCCCGGCCGACGCCGGCTCCGCCCACACACAGCTCACCGGGCATCCCGATTCCGCATAATCCACTTTCATTCATAATATATACCTGCGTGTTCGAAATCGGTTTGCCAATTGGCGTTTTGGACAGACGGTTTGACCGATCCAGCGGATAATACGTAGTGAACGTGGTGTTCTCGGTTGGACCATACACATTGGTCAGTCTGACACCGCTCTTTCTTGCCAACAGCTGCTCTACATGCTCCTCCGAGGTAGCTTCTCCACCAAACAACAGCTGCTCCACCGAATCGAATATACCCGGCTCCAGACGAATCATCTGGTTAAATAGCGCTGTGGTGATGAACATTAGGTTGATCCCATAATCAATCAACACCTGTTTAAATTGGATCGGATCGGTCAGTGTCTCTTCCTCCACAAGGAACAGAGTACCTCCGTTCAGCAGCGCCCCCCATATTTCAAATGTCGAGGCATCAAAGGACAGCGACCCGGTCTGCAGTATACGAGCATCCGTAAAGTCTGCGTAATTCGTCTGCTTCACCAGACGGTTCACACTTCGGTGCTCAATCATGACTCCCTTTGGTTCACCCGTGGTGCCTGACGTGTAAATCAAGTAAGCTACGTCCCCTGCTTCCGCCGGGCCTGTTCCAAGCATCTCCGCGGACATCGACGCCTCTTTCTCCGCAGCTCCCTTTTTTCCTCCATCGAATGCCCCAAGGGATACTTGTACAACCTCAGCTTCATTCAGCACCGGCACTTTCTCTTCCCCGATCAGCACCACTTTCGCTCCACTGTCACCCAGCATGTATTTCACCCGCTGCTCCGGATACTTCGGATCGATTGGCATATAGGCGCCGCCAATCTTCAAAATTCCCAGGATGCCTACGATCGTGCTTACCTGTCGGTCCGCCATAATCCCAACGTATTCGCCACGCTTCACGCCCAATGCCTGCAACTGGCTTGCCAGCCGCCCGGAGCGCTCATGCAGCTCTCGATACGTTACCTGCTCTTCCCCTGAAACCACAGCGATCTTCTCCGGTGTATGAGTGACCTGATCTACGAACAAGTTCACCACACTCCGGTCGGATGGATAGGCTGTGTCTGTTGCGTTAAACTCGTTTAGGATCAGACTCATCTCCGCATCCTCGATCAGTACGATCTCCTGCACAGTGATATCAGGATTCCTAATCATCTGAACAAGTACGGTTCGAAGGCTGGCCAAAATTCTAGCAGCTTCCTGCATGCCGTACCTGCTAACATCGTACATAAGGGCGAACTCCAGCAGCTTTCCTTTAAATGCTAGTAATGTAAGCGGATAATTAGTCTGCTCTCTTGCCTCCAGCATGGATAAAGTATTGCCATGATCATCGCTGCCGGCCTGTTCAAAATAATTCTCGAATGCGACCATCGTCTGAATCAACTGGCTTCCCTGTTCATGCTGACTCTGGATGTCAGCCAGTGAGCAATAGTCATGTTCTGCACTTTGCAGGGCTTGTTGCTGCAATGTTACGAGCAAGTCACCGATTGCAGCCTGATCTGCTGATTGGATGCGTACCGGAATCATATTAATGAAGAGGCCGATCATCTCCTCAATGTTAGGCAGATCTACATTCCGGCCTGATACAATCTTGCCAAATACGGCATCAACAGCATTGTTATATTTCTGCAAAACGATTCCCCAGGCAGCTTCAACAATCGTATTAACGGTCACACCATATGTCGAGCACAGATTTTCGATCCCTGCCGTTTCGGAGGAAGACAGCCGGAGTTCCACCCGGGCGGACTCTTCTCCTCCATCTTCTCCATCCGGTTGGCCTTCAGCATCAATACCGGAATAACCGTCATAATCTTCAAGCAGATCTCTCCAGTAGTTCAGTGAAGAGGTTTTATTTTTCCCATCTATTAAACGGACGTATTCTTCATATGGAGTTGGAAGAACAATGGCACGTCTCACTTCCTCGGTGCTTTTTCCCTCTATAATCTCTGTGTAAAACTGAATCAAGTCGTTCAACAAAATCGACATGCACCAACCATCCATGATGATGTGATGAAAGGTCAACAGCAGTCTTGTATCATCTTCTTGAAGTTGTACCGAAGCGACCCGAAGCAAGCTGTCATGCTCTAGGCTAAAGCCGCGTTTGACATCTTCCTTCATGAGCTGCTCAAGCACTCCAAGAGCATGCTCTGCTCCAGACAGATCCAGATGAGTATATTCCACGGGCCTCTGCTCGAACAGAACCTGTCTCGGGACACTGACATGAGTATGAATGATGCTTGTACGCAACACCTCATGCTTGGCGGAAAGCAATTGAAGACTTTCTCTCAAAGCGTTCTCGTTCAACCTGCCTTCCATCTGATACACAATTTGGACAACATAGCTGCTTGAGTCAGGGGCGGACAATTTATGATACAGCATACCTTCCTGTAACGGAGTTAGTGGATAGATTCGCTTCACAACATATCCCTGTTCATAAACACGATGTACTACATCAGTGAATTCCCGGTCACTCCAGTTCCTTTCCCCAAAATCCGAAGCAGTATGCTCTGCTTCCTTCTTCGAGACACAATGCTCAATCACATTCTCCAGCTTACAGCGGAGTTCCCTAGCCAAGGCATGCATCTGCTCCTCATTACACTCGCTCCGTTCGTAGCTGATTCGCATCTGCAACCTTTTGTCCATCACCGCTCCATTCAGCGAAATGGCTGTCCCGAATCGGTTCACCTCGGATACTTCTTCTCCCCGTGCTTGCTCACTCAGCTGCCATGGTCCTTCATCGGTTTCCTGTCCGAACTCGCCCAGGTAGTTTAGCGTGACTTCCGGCTGCACTCCCGTCAGTTCCCGTTCCCTTAGCCAGTACAACACACCGTAGCCCATGCCACGGTTCGGTATTTTTCGCAGCGTCTCCTTCGTATGCCGGATATCCTCCCGCATTCCCTCTCCCAAGCCGGAGATTGCCACCGGATAAACACTCGTGAACCAGCCAACTGTACGGTCAATCGCATACGGCTCGCCAATTCCTTCACGCCCATGCCCTTCCATCTGCAGCGACACGGTATTCTGTCCAGTTACGGCCTGCATCGCCTGACCTAGGGCGGTGATCAACAGGTCGTTGATCTCTGTATGATAGGCTCCATTCGCCTGATACAGCAGCGCCTCGGTCTGCTCCACATCCAGGCTTACCTCTAGATGCCCAATTCCTTCGCCATTTCCGCGGCCGATCCAGTGCGTCCCGCCCTGCTGGATTTCTTCCTCCACGCTCTGCCAATATGACAACTCCTGCTTTAGCTCCTCACTCTCCCGATAACGTTCCAGCGCTTCGCTCCAGCCTTGATAAGACCCCGTCTTAGGCGGCAGCAGCACCTTCCCGTCTGTCTGAATAGCCTGGTAAGCCCGCTGTAAATCCTCCAATAAAATGCGCCATGAAATCCCATCAATGACCAGATGATGTACCACCAGCAGCAGGTAGTCCCGGTCGCTGACGCGGAACACGGCCGCCTTTAGCAGCGGCCCTGCCGACAGATCCAGGCTGCGCTGAATCCGATCCGCTTCTACCTCCATGGCCATAACGCCATCTTCCTCGCGGCTGAGTCCTGTGTAATCATATACAATGAGTTCATGGGCAGCCCCTGCGGCCAGGGGACGAATCTTCTGAACCCCGTCGGTATATACGGCCCGCAGCATGTCATGATGTCCCGTCACTGCGCTCAAGGCCCGATCCAGACTGTTCAGATCAAGGCGTTCCTCAGTCTCCAGCAGGAAGGACTGATTAAAGTGATGCGGCTCTGCCATCCCTTCCTCAAAGAACTGTCGCTGAATCGGTGTGAGCTTCACGATGCCTGTGATCTCACCTTGCTCCGCCTGAACTCCGTTACTAGCCTTTACGTCTTCTCGCATGGAACGGATCGTCCGGCCCTGCATAATCGTGCGTACTCCGATGTCGTATCCGCGCTCACGGAGCTTGGACAGAATCCGGATCGCTTTGATCGAATCCCCGCCCAAGGCGTAGAAATCATCGTCGATGCCGACCCGATCCATCCCCAGCACATCGCTAAACGCATCAACCAAGGCCTCCTCCAGGTTATCCCGCGGCGCGGTATACGCCTGAGAGGATGTACGATCCGGCTCAGGCAGCGCCTTTTTGTCCAGTTTTCCGCTCCGGGTCAAAGGAAGACTCTCCAGCTGAACAACATAGGACGGCACCATATAGGCCGGCAGGCTCTGACGCAGGTTTTCCCGGATTTCTTCGGTGTTCAGTTCCACGCTTCCGACAACATACGCGCACAGATAGTCGTGACCGGTCGCATCTGCTCTTACGATGACCGAAGTATCCTGAATGGAATCAAGCTCTCGCAGACGGCTTTCAATCTCGCCAAGTTCTACACGAAATCCTCTTATCTTCACTTGGTCCCCTGTTCTTCCCAGGTATTCAATCGTGCCATCCGGTCTCCAGCGAGCGAGGTCTCCTGTACGATATATACGCCCATCTTGGCGATAAGGATCTGATATAAACTGGTCCGAAGTCAAATCAGGACGGTTCAGATATCCTCTTGATACCCCGGCTCCACCAATACATAGCTCACCCGGAACCCCATATCCGCATAACCAATCTCCCTGAAGAATGTAAATCTGAGTATTCCAGAGAGGTTTTCCAATCGGGATTGTAACAGTATAATGATCCGAAAGCTGCAATGAAGTCGCGCAGACTGTCGCCTCTGTAGGCCCATAAAGATTGATCAATCGCTCTGCCCCGTTTCCTGTTAACCGGGTATATTTAGCCAGCAATTCCGGAGTTAGCGCCTCTGCGCCCAAATAGATCTTTTGAAGCGACATGAACTGATCTTGTTTATGATGCGTCTCGGCGTACTCCAGCAGTGCCCTGAACGAAGACGGGACAATAAGCGCATGGCTGACTTGTCTCGCTGCTATCAGTTGCAACAGCTCACGGGGGTCTTTGTTTTGCCATTCCGAAGCCATGATGAGCCTTCCCCCAGCCAGTCCAACCGAAAATATCTCCCACACCGATGCATCAAAAATATAAGTTGATTTCTGGAGCATCACACTGTTCTCGTCCATGTCCCCCTGAGCACGCTGCCAAGCAGCTAGGTTCACTAAGCTTTTATTCTCAATCAGGACGCCTTTAGGCTGTCCGGTAGTCCCGGAAGTGTAGATGACATAAGCCAGGTGTTCAGGCCCTGCGGCAGACGGCAGATTCTCGTCCATCGACTCCGTTACTTCCATCAAATCTATCATATGCAGCCCGTTCATACCGTTTATCATCGTTGTAACCTTATCCGTACCTTGAGTGAACACAACATGGCTTGCCCCGCTGTCCTCGAGGATAAAACGAATACGTTCAAGCGGTTGTTCCGGATCGATCGGAAGATAGGCTCCTCCTGCCTTCAGAATGCCATAAATTCCAATCATCATCTCAATGGATCTCTCGGCGATCAATCCAACGATCCGATCCGGACCTACTTCCTTCGCTCTTAACCGAGCACCAACAGCATTAGCTCTTGCATTCAATTCCCGATAGGTAATCGTTTGTCCTTCGTATTCAACTGCAATATGATCGGGTACTCTAGCAGCCTGTTCTTCAAACAAACGAATCACGCTCTTATCACTCGGATACTCCATATCGGTAGCATTGAATTTATTTAATATAGCTTCACGTTCCAAGGTCGTTATCATCTGAAGCTCAGCAAGCGGGCGATCAGGATGGGAAAGCGCTTCAAATATTAACTGATTGAAGTGCTGCGCCATATGCTCGATCGTTTCTTGAAGGAACAGTTCCTTGCAGTATTCCCAGTTCAAGGTGTAACCGTCTTTTGTTTCTTCCACACTGACGGTAAGGTCGAATTTGGCGACAGTAAAGTCAATATCCATTGGACTTAGTTTAGCTTCTCCAAAAGCCAGTGTACCTTCCTCACTGTTCTGAAGTACAAACATGACGTCAAATATCGGGTTTCGTGAAGGATCCCGTTCTACCCCCGATTTCTCTACCAAAAACTCGAACGGATACTCCTGATTTTCATAAGCCATAAAGCATGTGTCTTGAATCTGATTTAAAAGCGTGCGGAACGTCATTCCGTCCCGAATGTCTCCCCTGATCGCAAGTGTGTTCACAAACATCCCCAGCATCTGCTCTGTGTCCGGGTGCACGCGTCCGGCAATCGGGCTTCCAACAACAATACTTTCCTGCTGGCTGTAGCGACTTAGCAAATACATGAAGCAGGATAACAAAATCATGTATTCTGTCGCACCGCTTGACTGACTCCACTGCTTCACCATAGCCTTAATCTCAAGATTCAGAAAAGCTGGAACGCTACACCCTTTATAGCTCTGCTGCTGGGGCCTTGGATAATCTGTTTTCAAATCCAGCACCGGTACCTCTTCCGCGAACTGTCCCAACCAATAGCTCTCCTGATCCTGCATATCTCTTGCGTTCTGCCAGGAGCTGTAATCCTTGTATTGAATCCGAAGCGGCGGAAGCTTTTCCCCATTGTAAAGCTGTGACAGATCGCCGAGCAGAACGCTTTTGGAACCGTCATCAAAAATAATATGATGGATATCCAACATAAGAATGATCTCATCCGCTGTAATCCGCACAGCCTTAGCCCGCATAAGCGGGGCTTGACTTAATTCAAACGGCTTGACAAAATCCCTGAACATTCCCGAAATTTCTTCCTCAGCGCCGTCAACACATTCAAGATTAAATTCCACCTCATCCTCAACTACCTGCAGGAATTTATCTTTATTGTGTACGAAACGGGTTCTTAAAAGTTCATGTCGAGCACACAGCTCCCTAAAAGAATATTGCAAACGATCTACATCCAATGCTCCCTTGATTCTCCAAAGCATCGGCACATTATAAATAATGCTGTCTTTGTTCATTTCACTGATGACAAACATTCTTTTCTGGGCAGAACTCATTCGATATTTTTTACTCATGATCGCTCAATCCTCCTCTTCAACTGCAATTGCAATTTGTGAGTGCATGGAAGTCGACGGCAGATTCTGGCTATCCTCTAGTCTTGCTCGTATGATTTGAGAAAGGTTTCGTACTGTTCTTTCCATTAGGATTTGACGGAGCGAAAGCCGCACTCCTAACGCTTGATCAATCGCATTGACCACTTTGGTAGCCCGGAGCGAATGCCCTCCCAATTCAAAAAAGTTGTCATCGATGCTAATCCGATCAACACCCAATACTTCCCTGAATACTTCAGCAACAGCCGTCTCGACCGCATCGGTAGGGGGATGATATATTTTTCCAGATAAAGTAGCAAAGTCAGGCTTGGGCAAAGCCTTATGATCCAGCTTGCCATTGGCTGTTACCGGCAGCTGGACTAATTGTTCCAGGTGAGATGGAACCATATAAGATGGCAGTTCCTCTTCCATGTATCCTCTGACACGAGCCAGATCAAGTCTGGAAGTAGCTGCTATATAACCGCACAGAAATTTCTCTCCATTCTCCTCCCATACCATAACTGCCGCATCCTGAACATCCGGGAACTTTCGTAACTGGCCAGCAATTTCCTCCAGCTCGATCCGGAAGCCTCTGATCTTTACTTGTTGATCCAATCGTCCAAGGTATTCAATGTTCCCATCGGCTCGCCAGCATCCAAGATCCCCTGTCCGATAAATCCGCTGTCCCGGCAGCAGAGGATGGGACAGGAACCGCTCCGCTGTCTGCTCCGGCTGATTCAGGTAACCTCTGGCCAAGCCCGGACCGCTAATGCATATTTCTCCCGGTACACCGATTCCACATAATCCGCTCTCATTCAGAACATACACCTGCGTGTTCGAGATCGGCTTGCCAATCGGAATCGGCGCCGATCCGCCCTTTCCTATATCAAACGTGACGGCAAATGTAGTGCTCTCGGTTGGACCATATCCGTTAACTAAACGGATATCCCCATTTCTCTCTCGCAGAAGCTGTACATGACGCGATGACACCTGCTCCCCACCGATGATCAGCTGAGTTAACGGATCAAAAGCCTCGACATGTTCCGTGACAATATAATTGAACAAGGAGACCGTCAGCCACATCGTATTGATCTCATAACGGGTAATCGCCTCTTTCAGACTCACCGGATCCATCAGGATCTCTTCCTCCATCAGGAACAGAGTGCCTCCATTCAGCAGCGCCCCCCATATTTCAAACGTCGACGCATCAAAGGACAACGACCCGGTCTGCAAAATTCGAACATCCGTGAAGTCCACATAATTCGTCTGCTTCACCAGCCGGTTCACACTCCGGTGCTCAATCATGACTCCTTTTGGTTCACCTGTAGTACCTGATGTGTATATCAAGTAAGCGACGTCCCCTGCTTTCGCCGGTCCTGCTTCGAACCTTTCCCCAGTTAAACCGGCCTCACCAGCCTCTATATCTGTTTCTGTTTCCACAGCTTCACACGTTCCTCCAGCGACCGCCCCAAGGGATACTTGTACCACCTCGACCTCATCCGCCAGCAACGGCACTTCCCGTTCCCCGGTCAGTACGACCTTGGTTCCGCTGTCTCCAAGCATATAGGTCACACGCCGCTCCGGATACTTCGGATCGATCGGCATATAGGCTCCCCCAGCCTTCAAAATTCCCAGGATGCCTACGATCGTGCTTACCTGCCGCTCCACCATAATCCCGACGTATTCACCACGCTTCACGCCCAATGCCTGCAACTGGCTTGCCAGCCGACCGGAACGCTCATGCAGCTCTCGATACGTTACCTGCTCTTCCTCTGAGACCACGGCGAGCTTCTCCGGTGTATGGGTGACCTGATCTACGAACAAGTCCACCATACTCCGATCGGATGGATAGGCCGTATCTGTTGCGTTGAACTCGTTCAGAATGAAATGCTCTTCCTGTGGAGTGAGCATTGGATAGAGCCGCATCTCTTTTTGTGAATTCGACAATGCGTTAGCCAATAGAACTTGATAATGTGATGCCATCCGTTTTATCGTTTCTTCTCGGAATAGATCCGTGCAATACTCCCAATGCAGTGTGTATCCTTGACCCGTCTCAGCCATGCTTACTGTAAGATCAAAGGTGGATGCCAGACTGGAGGAGTGCATCGGAAGAAGACGGGTAGTACCTGCTGAGAACTCCAGCTGCTGGTCATTAGATACAAACACAACATCGAAAATAGGATTCCGCGAAGGGTCCCTCTCCGGAACGATATTCTCTACCAGCGCATCAAACGGGTACTCCTGATTCTCACCTGCAGCCAGGACCTTATCTTGAATCTGCTGTACAAATGTAAGAAACGTATCTTCTGGATGAATAATTCCCTTGATTGCTAAGGTATTAACAAACATGCCAACCATTTCGTCCGTATCCGGATGTACTCTTCCAGATACAGGACTTCCTACCACAATCGTATTCTGTCTGCTGTATCGATTCATCAGCAGCATGAATACCGACATCAACACCACATATTCAGTAACACCATGATGTCTAGCCAGCTGTTTTATAGCTTCACTGGATGAGGTATCAAGTAAGTAATCTATGCTGCTCCCTTTATGACTTTGCTGGCGCGGTCTAGGAAAATCCGTCTGCAAATCCAGTATCGGCAGTTCTTCGGCAAACTCTTTCAGCCAGTATTGCTCTTGCTTACTCAGATCCTGTCTGCTCTCCCAGACGGCATAATCCTTATACTGCAGCCGCAGCTCTGGCAATTCCTCACCGTTATACAGATGCAGCAAATCACTAATTAACGATTTTTTGGAACCCTCATCGAAAATAATGTGATGTATATCCAGGATCACAATATGTTCATCTGCGGACACCTTACTGACCCCGGCTCGGAATAAAGGCGCAGCAGTCAAGTCAAACGGTCTGACAAATTGCTGCATCATAGCAGAGGCATCATTCTGGTTTGCCTCGACATGCTCAAGCTTGAACGAGACTTGATCATGGATGATCTGCAGAAAATCGCCTTCTTTCGAATGGAAAGAGGTTCTTAACGGTTCGTGACGCTGACACAGTCTCACAAAGGCACGCTCCAGACGTTCCATGTCCAGTGCATCTGTCTTGAACATAAATGGAATGTTATACGTGATGTCGCCGCCCTGCATTTCATGAATGAGGTAGATCCTTCTCTGAACAGAACTCATAGGATAGCTGCCTTCTCTTGGCTGCACTTCAATCGGATCATAGTGACTTGTTGACTGAGCTGTCATAATGAGCCGGGATAGATTTCGGACAGTCTTGGCCGTGAGAATCTCACGTAATGTTAGTCTTTGATTCAGGCGTTTCTCCAGAAAATTAATCAGACGCATGGCTCGGAGCGAGTGTCCTCCCAGATCAAAAAAACTATCATCATGATGCACATGCTCAATGCCCAGCGTTTGTCTGAAGGCTTCCTGGACTACAGCCTCTATCTCATTCCCTGCCTCACTTGATTCCTTGACTCTTTCTATATGGGGCTTCGGCAAAGCCCGTTTGTTAATCTTGCCATTCGTCGTCAACGGAAGGCTCGTTAATTCTGTGATATAAGAAGGGACCATGTAAGCCGGTAGTATTTCGCTTAAGCCTGTTCGGATATCCTGCATGTCTGGGAGATTTTGGCCCACAACATAGCCTGACAGAAATAGCTCGCCCTTGTCTTCTAGCGATATCACCGCCGCATCTTGTACACCTTCCACTTGTCTAAGCCTGCTCTCGACCTCACCAATCTCAACCCGGAAACCCCTGATTTTAACCTGCTCACCGATTCTCCCCAGAAATTCAATATCACCTTGATGGGTCCAGCACGCCAAATCACCGGTACGATACATGCGCTCACCCGGGTAGAACGGGTCATCAACGAACTTTTCAGCGGTCAAATCCGGGAGATTCAAATAACCTCTTGCCACACCTGCACCCGCAATACACAGTTCACCCGGCATGCCAATGCCGCAGAGCTGGTCACCATTAAGAATATATACTCGCGTATTAAAGATAGGCTTGCCAATCAGAACACGGCTGGTTTGGTCACCCTCTTTGAAGTAATAAGCCGTTGCCGTAACCGTCGCCTCGGTAGGTCCATATAAATTGCTAAGTCTATCGATGCTCCCGCCGGTTAAGCCTTCGTATTTCTGGAGTAAATCCAATGTTACGGGCTCGGCTGCTAAGTATAATCTTTCCACATTCATTAATGGCTCTACTTTGTTGTGTGCCTCTGCATACTCCAATACGATCCGCAGCATGGAAGGAATCAGGGCGATGTGACTGTAGGGCATTAGCTCAAGCAATTGCTCTGGGTCCTGATGCTGCCAATCACTAACGATTCTCAGCCTGCTGCCCGCAAGCAGGCAAGGGAATATTTCCCACACCGACCCATCGAAAACATGCGTTGTTTTCTGAATAATGACACTGTCCGGACCATAGTTGCCCTCTGTCATCTGCCAGATGGATTGATTAACAACATTCCGGTGCTCGATCATAACTCCTTTTGGTGTTCCCGTTGTCCCTGAAGTATAAATCACATAAGCTAAGTGCTCAGGGGTCGCCACCGGCTCAGCATTCATCTCGGAGACTTCCGAGTTTTCCAGAAGATTAATGACCGTCATTTCATGTAAAGATACCGCAGCCTTTTCACTTCCGTGACCTGTCAATATACACTGGACCCGGCTGTCCTGAAGCATGTAGCGGATACGTTCAACCGGATAACTAGGATCAATGGGCAGATACGCTCCTCCAGCCTTCAAAATTCCAATCATGCCAATGATCATTTCAATCGATCGCTCCAGTACGAGACCTACGATCTGATCCGGACCGGTTCCTAGATCCCTTAGCCTTTGGGCAACGCTGTTAGCTCTAGCATTTAGCTCTCCGTAAGAAAGGGCTTTCATCTCATGTTCAACAGCAATCCGCTCAGGGGATCTAGCCGCCTGCTCCTCAAATAATGTAACGATTGTCTGCTGTTCCGGAAGGGGAAATACCGTATCATTAAATGCTTTCAATATCCTATTTTTTTCATCTGTACTCAATAACTCTATCTGAGTGATCCTCTGATCCGGGTTTTGTAATGCATGCTTAACCACATGACTAAAATGCTCCGCCATCGCACAGATCGTCGCTTCGTGGAAAAGAGATGTGCAATACTCCCAGTTCAGTGCATATCCCTCGGGTACTTCCTCGACGCTTAAAGTTAAGTCAAAAGAAGCTGCAACACTGTCCGTAGAAACAAAAGAACAGTCCAGCCCGCCGATAGAGACTGGGGTCTTTTCATGATTCTGAAGTACAAACATGACATCAAATAAAGGATTCCGGGAAGGGTCACGTTCTACCCCCGTCTTCTCTACCAATCGTTCGAACGGATATTCCTGATGCTCATATGCTTTGAGGCACTGCTCACGCACCTGATGGAATAATTCACGGAATGTCTGTTCCTCCCGCAGGTTTCCCTTCATTGCTAGAGTGTTCACAAACATGCCCAACATATGCTCGGTTTCCGGATGTACCCGGCCTGCAATGGGACTGCCAACAATGATTTCATCCTGCCGACTGTAGCGGCTAAGCAGATACATAAAGCAGGATAACAGAATCATATATTCTGTCATTCCACTATTCCGGCTCCATTGCTTCATGATTTCTTTTACTTCAGTGTTCAGATAAGTCGTAATACTGCTGCCTTCGAAGCTTTGCTGCTGGGGTCTTGGGTAATCGGTCTTTAGATCCAGGACCGGAATATCACCCGCATATTGCTCTAACCAATAGCTTTCTTGAGCCTGCATATCTCGTGTATTGTGCCAAGAACTATAATCCTTGTACTGCACCTTTAGTGGCGGCAGTTCATCTCTATTGTAGTAACGAGCCAAATCTTGAAGAAGGATTGTTTTGGACCCGTCATCAAAAATAATATGATGAAGATCAAACATCAGAAACGTAGTGTCTTCAGATATCTCAATCATCTCCACACGCATCAATGGAGCCTGGTTCAGATCGAATGGCTGTACAAAATTTCGAAGCAGTTCCGGCAGATCATTCTGTTTACCTTTTGAAAAACTTAGTGTCAGCTCCACTTCATCTTCAATTACCTGCTGAAAATGGCCCTGATCATATGTAAAGCGGGTTCTTAACAATTCGTGGCGCTGGCATAACCGACTCAATGCATCGTATAGAAGGTTCAAATCAAGCTTGCCTTCGACCCTTACCACAAACGGAACATTATAGGCCACGCTGTCCGCATTCATCTGCTGAATGATATACATCCTCTTCTGTGTATAGCTCATAGGATAGCTGCTGTTGGCAGACTGCTGCACTTCAAGCGGCTCGTATGAGATATCAGTCTTTTCAAAAGAATTTGTGATCAAATGATGTAACTGACGTGCTGTTGGGGCATTGAACACATCGCGAATCGCTAGCCTTGTCCCATATTTTTGCTCTACTAAATTCACAAGCCTTGTTGCCCTCAAAGAATTGCCGCCTAATTCAAAAAAACTATCATCCATACCAATGACCGAGATACCGAGCACTTCCTCAAAAATTGCAATCAGTCCAGCTTCCGATGGATTGCTTGGAGCCACATAGGCCTTTAAGCTTATGAACTCCGGTTTAGGGAGCGCCTGTTTATCCAGCTTTCCATTTTTGGTTACGGGCAGGCTGTCCAGTTTAAGAATTTGCGAAGGAATCATATATTCAGGCATAAATTCGCTTAATTTTTCTTTGATCTGACGAGTGTCCAATGTATCGCTACCTATAACATAACCGCATAAATACGGATAACCGTAATCTTCCCTCTTGATCACAACAGCATTGTATACACCGTCGATGCTGCGAAGCTTGCTGCTCACCTCAGCCAGCTCGATCCGATAACCTCTAATTTTGACCTGATCATCGAGCCTTCCCAAATATTTAAGCGTCCCCCCTTCCATCCAACATGCCAGATCTCCTGTACGATACATTTTCTCGCCAGGTATATATGGGTTGTCTACAAATCGTTCTTTCGTTAATTCTGGTTTATTAATATAACCTCGGGTAACTCCATCTCCTCCGATATATAATTCCCCTGGCATGCCTACACCGCAGATCCCATTGTCATTTATGATATAAATAGAAGTATTGGATATTGGTTTTCCAATATGCACCTCATCCAGACACTCATCCGTTGGAATCATGTAGGATGTAGCAAATACGGTAGCCTCGGTTGGACCGTAACAGTTAACTAGCTGAGTTCTTCCTCTGGAGCCCTCATTAAAACGCTTGGCCAACTCTAGCGGCATTGCCTCTCCCGAAAGCACAATGCGCTTCAGTGATGAAAGATCGTCCCAATCAGCTATCAGCGTGAACTCTTCCAATACAGAAGGTACAAAGGATGTACGAGTCACCTTGTATTCCTTAATGGCCTTCATGATTTGGACAGGCTCTTTCTCATCTTCCTTGGGTAATAACACCACTTTGGCACCAGCCAAACATCCCACAAAAATTTCCCAAATAGATAAATCAAAAGCATAAGTCGTTTTATGTAAAATAATATCCTCTGGCGAAAATCCATCCTGCAGCATCCATTGGGTAAAGTTGACCAGATTCCGATTTTCAACCATAACCCCTTTGGGAAAACCTGTAGTTCCCGAAGTATAAATGACATAGGCCAAATTACCTGGGGCTGATATATGCTCCAAATTGTCTGCCCGTCCTTCATCCCCGATGGATAATGGAATTATAATGATATCTTCCTTCGCAGCTAGAATTCCCCGATATTTCTCTTCAATCAGCACCACCGACACTTTACTGTTCTCCAATAAATAATGTATACGCTGAACAGGTAGTTCCGGATCAATAGGCAAATAAGCTGCACCGGATTTTAACACCCCGTATAGACCAACCATCATCGGAATCGACCTGTCTGTTATAACCCCTACAATGACATCCGGCTTTGCTCCTGCCTCCCTCAAGATTTGTCCAACACGATTAGCTCTTGAATTGAACTCCCTATAAGTTAGAGTCTCTTCTTTAAATTCCAGAGCAATGTGGTCCGAATGCTTGTCCACCTGTTCCTCGAACAACTCAATATAAGTTCTGTCCTTGCAATTGTTGCTGTAATTATCATTGAACTGAGCCAATACCTCCTCCATCTCAGTCTCACCGATCAGTCTGATTTCTTTAAGAGCAACTGATGTATTATGTAGCATCTGCGCGATTATTGTGGATAACCGTAAATGTATTCGTTCCAGCATCCTTTCAGTGATGGAATCCGAATGAATACGATATGCAATCCAAAAGAGATCCATTTCTTGACTAATGGCCGCAGTTATATCATGTCCGTCGCCTGTTCTCATACCTCCTGATAAATCCATCAAAATGTTCATATTATCGGAAGCATGATCCCATTGAGAAACATTCTTTAGATTTTCATCAAAAATTTGACTTAAAAAGTCTAACACAGACTTCTCCATATCAACTTGGATATTTAGCGGGAAAATAGTCCCGGAAGGGTCTTTAATCCTAACATCAGCATTATTACCTGTCATGAGGCTGTGATAGTAACCCCATATAACGGCATATAAGCGGGTTATATCCACATGATGAAGTACACAGAAATGCTTGATCCGTTGTGACAATGATTCCTCCAAACTAAATCTGAAAGCGTGCCTAAGTTCGACCATGCACTCTCTCTCCTTTCGAGAAATTACATTTTTTGAATATTTTAAATAAATCCAAAAAAAAATCTCTAACTTCAAAATATAGTCTTAAATAACCATATTCTTCAGAAAAAGAGATTTTCCTTCATAATCTTCCATATTGTCAAATAATCTTATATATTAGCTTTAGACATTCAGAATCGGCTGTATCAATTCAGTTGTGATTGCCTCATTTATCTTTTTTGCTACATCCTTCACCTCGGTGTGAATAAAAAAGTGATGATTGCCCATATGATGATACATGCAAAACTTCGAGGTCAGAGCAGCCCAGTCATAGATTTGCCCCTGTTGATTCTCCTGATCGGAAAACAGCACTGTGATATTGGTGCTAATCAGTTCTCTGGATTCCTTGTACTTATACCGGGAGTATAGCCTGAGATCGCCCAGAAATTTAGGCATTACCCAGTCCAGCAAATCCTGATACTCCGTTTTGGGCAAAGTCCATCCCATGATTTTCAGGTTAGCCTCCAGCCGTTTCCGCGCCGTTACATCATCAAAATCATAGGGAACATGTCGGTTAGGCGGTACATGTGCTGCAAAAAACATGTGTATCGGTTTTCTATCTGTTCGCCGGACAATCTCATAATAGACTTCGTAAGCGATCAAGCTACCCATGCTATAACCAAAAATAGCAAAGGGCTGATCATTGGTTAACCTTATGATTTGTGTAACTACCTCGTTAAGCATTTCATCAAAAGTATCATTTTTTTCAATATCTATAACATGGTTATATTCAACAGGAATGATCTCAATCCAGTCCGATAAGCCCAAGGCTAGATCATGGAACATGGATGAGTTCCCCCCAGCATAAGGCAAGCAAAACAATTGGACCCTTTTCATTTTTGTACTCTTTCCCCTCCCACTGGATTACAATCTATGTTAAGCATTGGAAGTCAGCGGTTCTTCTCTCTTTGCACGGAACACCAGCAGTTTTTTCATAATGATGGAGATCATGATTGTGATAAACCCAATCGCCAAGACGAGGATATATAAGCGGTCTGTAAACTGATCCATCAATGTACCCATTACAATTTGACCGATCGGAACCGCGCATGTCGAAATGGTTAGAAGAATGGCCATTACCTTGCCAAGTAGAGCATTCGGTGTTTGCTGCTGCAGTAGAGTAGTGAAAAATATGTTTACCAGAGTAAGAACAAACATGATTAGCATGGCACATAAGGAAAACACGATATATTCCAAAAAGGGGACGTCACCTGCACTCAGGAAGGTCGGATAAATAGCACCTGCCATCGGAATAAATATGATTCCGCAGCCTAGAAAGCACATGTACAGATTACTCACCTTGAGCTTGCCCGCGATCCAGCCTATGGCCGCAGCAGCCATAATCATGCTTAATGAAATTCCCCCTTGGGTGTAGCCAAAATACTGATCATCCATATTCATCAGCACTTTAACAATATAGGGAATACCCACTAGAAACAGCGGCGTAATAAACAGGTTGATGGAAGCGGCGATCAGAATGATTTTCAACAGAAACGGATTGTCTTTACGAATATAATTAAAACCAGCCGACAGATCCATAACGATTGTTTTGAAAGTACCGTGCTGTCGTACCTTTGGAGTAAAGGGCATCCTGATAAAGCACTCGATGATCGCGGCTATTAAAAAGCATATAAAGGTAATGCCTACAATCATCTTGATGCCTGTAAAGCCGTATAACAATCCTCCTAAAACAGGCCCCGCAAAATTGGTGATTGCATTGATTCCAGAGACTGCGCCATTCGCTTTAATCAGGTCCTTCTCTTCAACCAATACCGGTATGCTTGCCTGTACTGTCGGTTGGTAAAATGTGCTCACTAAGGCCAGAATCGTCATAACAATCCCGATCAGCGGTACCATATCTTGACTCAAATAGAGAAAAACCAGTAAGCCTCCAGTAACCATGCTGCTGATCAGATCAAACAGAACCATTAAGTTTCTGCGATTCATTCGGTCAGCAATTACTCCTCCTATGGGAGACAGTAGTATGGTGGGCAATGTTGAAATTGCCAACAGCAATGCAAAAATCTCAGCTGAACCTGTTAGGTCAAGAATAAACAGCGACAAAGCAAAACGAAGAATGGAGCTTCCGAACAAGGTAATAATCTGTCCAATCAGGATCAAATTAAAATCACGACTAAATCCTAATTTGATAACAATCCCTCCTCACATTCATCGCGAGTCTACCTGAATTGATAATTGATAAAGGCACTAATAATTGCACAGATCCCGAACAAAATGAACCACCCCGCCCATTTGTTCTTGACCCGCTTTCGACGGCTATCCAGCAACCCCCAAATACCGATCAGCAGCACAATGACAGAAAAGGTAATCCCCACGATCCAGCCTGCCATCTTCTTAACCCTCCTTCTATTCTCTAACCTGAAATTCATTTCGTTCCTAGGTATCCGGGTGATCGTTACCCTTTATCGCTTTCAAGTGGACAGTGCCTCCCCGAATATCAATCCTTATCGTTTTGGTTCCATTTTTATAGACATATCGCCCTTTTTCTCCATTTATCGTTGTTACATGAAATTCATTTTTGAATTTACCTGACCGTTGATTTAGCAGAAGTTCAAATCCCTCATTGTCTGGGATAGCAATTACGGTTTTTGCACCAGTAGACACCGTATTTATGCTTTCTGGCATCGTCAGGCATTCCAAGTTTATGCCCCTTCCCGAGTTCGTAGTTTCAACTTGAAGGAATTGTCCGGACATCTGAACCTTGGTTGCGGTAGACTGAACCTTGAGCCTCTCTACCTTAAGATCCTTTCCGGTAATGTTCGAACCAGTGGCATGGAGTTCAAGCTCCTTGATGTCTCCAGATAATACTGCATTCCCCGAAGTGATTTTGCACTGACAACGGAGGACTTGAATAGTGTCGATAAATAGATTCCCTCCTGTCATGCTTACCATCAAGGCATCGAAAAGTCTGTTCGGAACATGGACTTCAAGCTCCGTCCTACCGAGGTTCAATCCGATAGGCAGCCCTTTTTTTCTCCCGTCAGAAATCATCAGTCTGTCGCCCTGTACGGACACTTCCAATAGTTTTCGTTCAGGATAACGGGTGCCTGCAAGCTGTACAACATGGATCGACTCGTCCTTACTGGGGAAGATTCGAATGTCTCCTGACAGCCAGTAAACATGAAAGTGTGTAACGGGTTGATCGATAACTTCCTGCTTGCGAATGGTAAGTCCGCTGCTCATCTGCATATCTTTTATCCCCCGATTCTTGGATATAAGTTTCGTCTAATCTGTCTCCATCGTATGAACTCTCTGCATCAACTCAATGACAACAGATGTACCGGCAACGATCAATATGACAGTGAGAACCAGCAAAAGCAAACTGTTTTGAAGACTGCCAATAACAGCATTCCCAACAATCGCACATAACAAGAAAGAAGATACGATTGCAGCAGGCGTCGATTTTCGAACAAAACCGATTCTCATGGCAATGAGACTGATTACGTTCGCACTGACGATCAGTACAAAGATCGTTGAAAGCATAGATATAAACAAATCCAGAGATAACCGGTCATTGACAATGGGTACAAATGATTCAGTTACACTGAATATCAGCAGTGGCACAATACTTCCCAAAATCATTGCTACCATGGAAAAAACGGAGACCAGTATAATTTTAGCCAACAGCATTTTTTTTCGATTGACCGGATAAGTAAACAGCAAGAGTAGCCGATTTCCGGCGTATTCCTCAATGACTACCCGCGAATATATGACCGAAGACAAGATGCAAAAACAAATCATGCTGATAATGGAAGTAAACAGGAAGATGTTCGGATATGTCTGGAAATCAGGCTCCTTTTCCACCTGAGCTACATAAGATATAAAATAAATAAAAACAACAAGCCCGAGTGAAATCAAGATACTCGCCTTTACATAGGTGTGCATCCGATGCCTCTGAAGCTCGAGACGTATGAGTTTATGCACTCTCTGTCCCTCCGTTCGTGACCTTGAAAAAATATTCTTCCAGCCCATTTTCAAACTGTGCCTGAATGTCTGTCATGGTTTCCTCGCAAACGACGGTGCCGTTAAGAATAATTCCAATAATATCGGCAATATACTCCAATTCCGAAATGATATGACTGGAAATAAGAATGGACATTCCATGATCATTCACCAGACTTTTGAACAAAACCCGCATCTCGCGGATGGCTAACGGATCAAGTCCATTGATTGGCTCATCCAGAATTAATAGCTGGGGCTTGTGCACAATCGCCCTAGCAATGGCAAGCCGCTGGCGCATGCCAAGCGAGAATGTAGAGACCGGCTGCTGACCTGTATGACTCAGACCTACCATCTCAAGAACCTGACTAGCATCCCGTTCTTCCATATTCATATAAGCCAGATGGAGATCGAGATTCTTTTGGGCCGATAAATGTTCAAAAAAAACAGGAACTTCAATCAGGCTTCCTATCCGGCTCAATACCTGATCCCTTTGGGTCAAAATATCCATCCCGAGGACTTTTGCAGTTCCTGCGGTTGGTTTAAGCAATCCCGTCAGCATCTTCATCACGGTCGTTTTTCCCGCTCCATTAGGTCCCAAAAAACCATAGATTTTACCTTGTGGCAGATGAATTGAACAATTCCGAATAACCTCCCGGCCTGCAAAGGTTTTGACTAAGCCCTTCGCCTCAACAATCATACCGTTACTCAACATCCACATAGCCTCCTGTATGGGCATGGCGATCCGTAATTCGCTGGATCAACTGATCACTTACAATGTCCGCCCCCATGAGCCGCATCATATGCTGTAAGAACTTTAGACGCTCGAGCGTCTGCTCGCGGTTCCGCTCAAAGAGCAGAGGGTTGATCCAAATGTTAACCAGAAGCATGAAAATTTCTGCACATTCCAAGGGATACTCAACAACGATGGAGCCATCACGTTTGCCCTCCTGCATAATATCGGCAATAATCAGAGCATCCTTCTGCACCCCCTTCTTAATTCCGGCCAGGACAAACTGCGGATTCTTAATCTGTGTGCTTAATACCTGATCAATGGAGTTGGATTGAATGCCGGGATCGATAATGATATTTTCCAAAATGTTAACCAGCTTCTCCCTTGCAGTGGGTGCATGCGTATTCCGGATTAATTCGATGAACATGTTCTCAGCTCGCCCAAGCTCCTTTTTCATCACCGCCGTCAAAATGTCTTCCTTCGACTTGAAGTGATGATAAATGGCTCCTTTAGATATGCCAAGCTCATCAATAATGTCCTGAATGCTGGTTTTTTCGTATCCCTTCTCGGTAAACATCCGGGTGGAAACTGTCAAAATCTGGTCCAATGTTTGCTCGGGGTATTTGTTTCTGGCCATAGTAACCTCCTCTTACATACCGACCGTTGGTATGTATAGAATAAAGTATGATATTTTAGCTGTCAATATGTGTATTTTCCACCGATCCATTTCACACTTCAAAAATGGAGATAGGATGGTTATATAGAATTTCATTCACATTAATCATTTCAAAGGAGTCCGGAAATGTTTGTCGAACAGAACAAACGGACAATTTATAGGTGTCTTCAAGCAGATATTGTTTAAAATAAAAAGTATCATTAGATATGTTTTGTACAATTGAAATATGGCCATCCATATTATTTATGTTCATGGAAAAGGAGTTCGGTGGAATAGACAAGCCTAATCCTAATGCTTTAACGAAACTTTCCTTTAACGTCCAAATGTCAAAGAAAAAATTTTTTTGTAACTCCTGGGGCTGCAGTAAATACTGTTGATATTCCTGTTCTGAAAAAACATATTTACAAATATTGAAATCTATCGGAGTAATTTCCTCAACATCAATACCAACACAGGTTTCACCCAATACACAAACCACCCACTTACCTGAATGAGAAAGATTAAACATAATGTCGCAATCATCGATAAATGGCTTGCCGAATTTATTATAAACAAATTTGATACTGTGAATTGGTTTTGATGTTTTACATGCAACCAAGCGTCGAATGAGCAGGTCGGATAGTAATCCACGATACTTGTCTTCCTTCTTCATAAATTTTTCAATTTTCCGTTGTTTACTTTGATCAACGATCTTAAGTAATTGATGATAAACCACAGGATTGATAAATTCAGGAACTTTGACGGCATAAATCTCCAAGCGGCTTGTCCTCCTTTTAAATTCACTACAATTTATTGAAAGATACAGTCTATTTCCTGAATGTCTTCATCGGTTAAATGAACATCTAATGTTTTCAGATTGCTTAATACTTGTTCAGCTCTTTTGGCGCCTGGAATAACGACATCAATAGCATCGCGCGTCAAATACCATGCCAGGACAATATGAGCCACTTCTGCTTGTTTATCATGAGCCAGCTTCCGCAGCTTTTCTACTTTCTCCAGGTTCTGTACAAATTGCTCTCCTTGCAGATGCGGCATGTCAGAACGAAGATCGTTGAATACCGTATCTTTATTGTATTTTCCCGCCAATATCCCGGCTGCCAGAGGGAAGTACGGTACAAATGAAATATTGTTCTCTTTGACGTATGGAAGCAATTCTTTCTCGGCGGAACGCTGCAGTAAGTTATATTCACCTTGATACACATCGACATAGCCGTCTTTATTGGCTTCCTTTAACTGATCCATGGAAAAGTTGGAAACACCAATCGCTCTGATTTTTCCTTCGTCTTTTAATTGCTTTAATGCGCCAACGGCTTCATCTTTCGGTGTATCCTGATCCGGAAAATGAATGTAATATAAATCAATATAGTCGGTTTGTAGCCGCTTTAAGCTATCTTCAACGGATTGCTTTAAAAATGCTGGAGAGTTATCAAATACAACATCCTGTCCATCCATTTTATGCGCGCCTTTCGTTGCAAGAATGATTTCGCTGCGTGCTCCCGTTTCTTTAATTACTTCTCCGACTAATTCTTCAGAACGGCCTGGCCCGTAAATAAAAGCGGTATCCATAAAATTAATTCCCTGATCGATCGCTGTCCGCACAAGCTCCTTTCCTGCTTGCTCATCCAAGTTAGGATAAAGATTATGACCGCCAACCGCATTCGTACCCAATCCAATCGGATTGACAAACATGCCTGTCTGTCCAATTTGTGTGCGTTTACTCATCCTTACCAGTCCTTTCTTTTTCTTGATTTGTAGGAGACAAGATAAAAAAACAACAAGGCAAGAGCTGATTTTAAAATAAAGAGCCTATTTCCGCTGTTATTTCATGAATTCCTGCAATAACTTCCCGGCGGAAACTTCGTATTTTCTCATATCGTTCACCTCGTCTCTAAATTTATCTTAAGCTACTTCCAAAATTGATTTCAACCATAAGGCTTTTGTTTCTCCCTCCCATGCCCAAAAAAACCCCGATGAATTCATCGGGGTTTTAAGGTGTATGATTTCATTATACGTTCTAATTATCCTTAAAGAAATACGTCCCTCTATGAAGAACCCTGAAGCCGCTTCTTCTTGGGCAAATATTTCTGGATTGTCCGAATTCCTTCGTCATTGATCGCATAGTACATGCATAATTCTCCGTTAGCGTCCAACTCATAATGAACCTCATCAATCAGTCCGTTTGCCTGCAATGACAACATATGATCTACAAAGTTCTCCCTTGTAAATTGCCGTTCTCCACCATATTCGCTTTTCAAAGCATTCATCGCATCATCAATATTTGCCTGCTGCACAGTGGACATGAAGAGCAGCACCCGGGAGCGGATCGGTAACAACGCCATTTGCTTATGCCTCCTTCTTGAACAGATCCATAGGATTCATCGAAACCAAAAGCGCTCCGATAGTGATAATAATTGCGCCGGCAATTACCGTCGGAGTCAACGTATCACCGAGGAATATAGCGGCAAAAACAACCCCCCAGAGCACATATGTAATGTTTAGCGACATTCCGACGGCAACGCCAACCATATTGTTGGCCATATACCATGTCAGGAAAGAAATTGCCGTAAACAGAGCCGCAATCGCAATAATGAGCATAGGCGATACGGAGCCGAGCACGGAAGCAAAAAGATCCGTCGCGCTGAAGAGAGGCAGAACCACTGCAATATAAACGATGCCGGAAACGCCTTCACGAATGGTAATGGCGATATTGGAATCGATCATGGACATGCCGAAAGCGGAAAATACGCCTTCAAGTCCCCAGCCAACTGCAGCCACCAGAGCAAAAACAATACCCAATGTGAAATTCTCCGTGCCTCCTTCAGGCTTGACATAGGAAATGAGCGCCGCTCCGACAACACAGATGAGCATGCCGATAGCCACTCGTTTATCAATCTTCTGCTTCAGAAACATTCGTGCAAAAATAGCCCCAAACATCGGACACAGCGCCGAAATGGGGATAGCCGCCGCTCCAGCCATATCAATCCCGACCAGATATGCCCCGTTTGCAATCGGGCCGCCAAACAGCGCGGCCAGTGCAACCATCAACCCCGGTATAGTTACCAGACTGCGTCCGATTTCTTTGGTCCTTCCTTTCATAATGTTCCAGATCACAAGCCAGATCGCCGCCAGAGTATCATTGATCGCTGATGCCACAAGCGGCGCTGCAAACGCCCCTACGACTCCCAGGAAAGGATCCTTCATCATAGCCACGGCGACGACGGTACTGTAAAGGCCAAACGTAATTCCGGAAATCAGTCCGTAAGCGATTCCATTTCTTCTAAAACGACCGTCCATCTTTCGTTTCAGCATGGCGGCCGTAGCCACAGGAGCTGCAACTGCTTCCTTCATCATCCACACACCTCTATTATGCAAATTTATTTTCATTGTATAGCAAGGTGGACATTGCGATTGAGACTAACCGTACTTGATTGTTGCACTACCTGAATCACTTTTTCTCCATTCTGGTACTATTCGTACTTTTAGGACGATAAAGTGAAAAAAAACCTCCCACCCGACAGCTCATCGGGGGGGAGGCTCCTTTAAAATCATCTATTGATCGTTTTTTTGAACCTGGGTAAGGATGCTTTTTTTGTATTCCTTCGGTGTCATATTCTTTTGCTTGCAGAATACCCGGTTGAAATAAGACGGATCGGTAAAGCCGCATTCCGCGGAGATGCGAAAAGCTGGATATCCGGTAGTCTCCAGAAGTTTGCATGCATGCGCAATCTTAAGCCTGTTCACATAATCCGTATAAGTAACGCCCATCTCCTTTTTGAATATGCGGCTAAAATATTGGGGGTTCATATACACATGATCCGCCACCATTTGTAAGGTCAGCTTTTCTTTGTAATTCTCTTGAATATAATCGATGGCTTTCTCAACAAAGTGCTGACGCTCTTGAACTGGTTCTATCGGAGAATCATCCATTAAACCATTTCCTTCTGGCTTTGCGGCCTGCTCCAGCACATTACAAATCATTTGCCGCAATATTCCCGGCTTGACCGGTTTAAGCAGGTATTCATGCACCCGCAGGCTGATTGCGGCCTGTGCATAGGAAAAATCCGAGCTGGCCGACAATATGGTCACACATGCACCTGGGAGAAACCGGCGAATCTCCTGCAACGAAGAGATGCCATCCATTTCAGGCAGCGTAATATCCATAAAAATAATATCCGGCCGATATTGCTTGGCGAGCTTGATCGCCTGCAAGCCGGTCTCACAAGTAAGAAGCTGATCATCATCGCGCAGTGTTTCCTGCGCAATGGATTGAAGAAATTCCAGTTCCAGTGGTTCATCCTCTACAATCATGACAACGCTCATGGCATTACCTCACATTGAATTGGGTAGGAATCCGTATATTGACCGTACTCCCACTGTAATCGGATTTCACGATCGATAGCCCATACTCTTCTCCAAAATAACGCTTCAAACGGCTGTCGGTGCTTCGGAACCCTACGCCGATCTTGCTGTCCGGCCGATGGATAACCTTAAGCACCTCCGGCGAGAACCCGTTGCCGTTATCTATAACAGAGATGGTGATATCATTTTTGTACTTCTCAGCAAGTAGACGAATCGTTCCCCCGTCCCGCTTGGGAGTAATTCCGTGAATCACCGCATTTTCCACAATAGGCTGAATGACCATATTGGGAATGCGATAAGCCTTTATATCGTCAGGAATGGAAATGTCATATTGCAAGCGGTTTTTAAAACGCGCCTTTTGTATATATAGATATTTCTCAATGTTATCCACTTCGGATGCAATGGTATGAAGCTGGTCTTCCTGCCTAAGATTGTATCGCAGCAAGTCGGACAGGCAATAAATCAATTCCTCCGTCGTATGGGACTGTTCGAAATAGGCGATGCGGGCAATGGAATTCAACGTATTGAACAGAAAATGGGGATTGATGACAAGAGACATATTTTTCGCCTCCAAATCAATCACCTTCTTCTCTAGCATTTCCTTCTCCACAGACAACCGATTGATGATCCTTGCGTTATCCTGCGTACTTTCGGCGATATCGAGCGCAATATTTCTTGCGATATGATGGCAAAGCTGTTCGTGAATATCCGCCTTGTCCTTGTCAATGGTTTGAAAAGCTGCTATCGCCTTCGCGACAACCTCCAATTCCAACCCCTTCATTTCGGCCAATTCGGCCGTGTTAATCAGATATTTTTGAAATTCCCTCTCCCGTGAATACGCTTGCATCCCTGTTATATAGCCAACTACCTCATCTTTGACTACAATGGGCAGCAAAATATTTTCCAGACCGTAACAGCAAACAAATCGCCCCTGTTCGCCAGAATTAAAGCGCATCACATATTCTGCGCAAGGCCGCGTTTCATTCTCCCAGCAAATATGCCTGCAGAAGTCAGGGGATGGGTTAAACTCCAACAAAATGTCTCCGTTGATATCGTGCAGCAGTAGCGAAAACTTGGAAAGGGAGAGGATGCCGCTGTATCGGGCGTACACTTTGGATGCGATCAGCTTATCAGTTTTCTGCATAAACTCGTTGCACCTTTCACCGAAAATAAACGGAAAAACAGGCGTTACACGCTAAGTTTTCACAAAATAATATGTTTATATTATAGCAATTTTCAGCCTGTTTAGAAAGGGTTCTCCCCTCCCCCTTTAGAACCATGTTTAAAGAAATACACAGTTTCGGCAAAGTTCAGCAAGCGGGATTTTGCAGATAAAAATGCAAAGGCCAAAACTCGTTTTATCGGGTTTCGGCCTGTTTGCAGAACATAGAATAAATTATAGCTTAACAGCGGGAAGGATGCTTTCCACTTCACCATGAGGACGAGGAATCACATGCACTGACACCAATTCCCCTACACGCTGCGCGGCCGCGGCCCCGGCATCCGTCGCCGCTTTCACCGCTCCGACATCACCCCGAACCATCACGGTGACAAGGCCGCCCCCAATCTGTTCTTTACCGATCAAGCTGACATTGGCTGCCTTGACCATCGCGTCCGCCGCTTCGATCGAACCTACCAGACCTTTTGTCTCAATTAAACCCAAAGCTTCCGATTTCATATTCAAACCTCCTAAAAGTTTTGTGAGACTATAGCGACAGCTTACCGAATAAAATTGGCTTCGGAAGCATTCGCTTAGTTGTGATTGTTTAGCAGCGCTAGTTTCCCTGGCAAAACTGCTTTAAAAGCATAGGCTTGCTTTAAATTTTTGAATTATGCCTTAGCAGCAGGAAGGATGTTTTCCACTTCGCCATGAGGGCGAGGAATCACATGCACTGATACCAGTTCCCCTACACGCTGTGCAGCCGCGGCGCCGGCGTCCGTCGCCGCTTTCACCGCTCCGACATCACCCCGAACCATCACGGTGACAAGACCGCCCCCGACCAGTTCTTTACCGATCAAGCTGACATTGGCCGCTTTGACCATCGCGTCCGCCGCTTCGATTGAGCCTACCAGACCTTTTGTTTCAATTAATCCCAGAGCTTCTGATCTCATGTTCATTTCCTCCTAAACGTTTTGTAAGACTCAAGCGCTAGCTCACCGAACAAAACTGGCTTCGGAAGCATTCGCTTAGTTCTTTATAATTTGGACAACAGACGCCGCGGTCAGATCCATGGCGTTTGCTTCTTCAACATCGATATGACAGTCGAGAGCGGCAGAGTTGCTAACTCTGATAACGACCTGGTTGTACCCTCCGCCCCGAGGGCCATCAAACCCAATGCTAACCCGTTCTCCGTCGGTTACGCCAAAGTAACGAGCATCATCAGGTGTCATATGAATATGACGCTGTGCGACCATCAAACCACAGTGAATATAAATGCTCCCCTTAGGTCCAACGAGTGTGATGCCCGGTGTGCCTTCAAGCTCCCCCGACAAGCGAACCGGAGCCTTCACGCCCAACTTGTAACAGTCCCCCCGCAATATTTCCACCTGGGTCTGTTCCCGCACCGGGCCGAGAACCCGTACCTTTTCGATAGCCCCCCTTGGTCCGCAGACCGTAACGGTCTCATTACACGCATACTGACCGGGTTGGGACAACTCACGCGCTTTAGTAAGCGAATAACCAGCTCCGAAAAGCGTATCCACATCAGCCCGGGAAAGATGCACATGTCGGTTCGAAATCCCTAAGGGAATGGAGCGCGGCTCCTCTTCCGGCTTGTCGGCACCGTCGGCACCAGATAAAGCCTCTAGCAACAACGAAAAAACTTTATTATAGTCCTCCACTAACAATCACCGCTTTTTTGCAAAATAGACACCAGCTCATCCACCAAATTCAGCAGCAACGCATCCTCCTGTTGCTTTGGCTGTTGCGGGGAAGGAACAGAATAAGGGCTTGGTGCCGTACAGTCCTTAATGCCATAAGCCACACGCTTGATATTAATTAAATGCTGCGGTCCTACATTATCCGAGGTGGCGCTCCCGCCCCAGGTTCCGCATCCCAACGTGAAGGACGGGGAAAGCCCGGTACTTGCGCCCACGCCGCCCTGAGTGGAACCCGTATTTACCAAAATGCGGAATACCGGTTTTTGTGCAAATTCCATAACCATCTCGTCGTTCTGCGTATGGATAGAGAAGCTGTGGCCCACGCCGCCGTTTCGTAAAAGCCGAATGCTCAAATCGCATGCCTCGCGCCAGTCCTCCACAGTGTAAAACGCGAGCACTGTAGTAAGCTTTTCATAGGACAGCGGGAACCCTGCACCCACGCCCTGCTGTTCTCCTAACAGCACCTTGACTCCTGCCGGAATTCGAATGCCGGCCGCTTCCGCAATCACCTGGGGCGAACGTCCTACCAGCCTCGAGTTCATGGCATGGCCTTTGACAAACAGTTTGGCTCCAACCTTGGCGGTTTCCTCCTCATTCATAAAGTAACCGCCCTGATGCTCGAACTCCGCGATCACCTGAGAACGGATGCATTCCTCTACGATGACAGACTGTTCAGATGCGCAGATGGTGCCGTTATCAAAGGTTTTGCTGGCAATGATATTTGCTACTGCCTTTGGAATATCGGCGGTGCGCTCTATGAAAGCCGGTACATTTCCCGGTCCCACTCCAAGCGCAGGCTTTCCCGCACTGTAGGCGGATTTCACCATTGCAGATCCGCCCGTAGCGATAATCATGGCGATTTCATCGCACTTCATCAGTTCCTGCGTCGCTGGCATGGAAGGCTTGGTAACGCAGCCAATGATTCCTTCGGGAGCTCCTGCCTCAACAGCGGCAGCATGCATCAATTCCGCGGCCCGCCTAATGGATTTCAATGCAGAGGGATGAGGCGAAAAGACGATTCCATTACGGGCCTTAATCGCAATGATGGATTTAAAAATCGTAGTGGATGTCGGGTTGGTTGATGGGATAATACCCATGAGCAGCCCGACCGGCTCGGCGATCTCCATCATTTGGTTCGTCTTGTCCTCGCGAATAACCCCAATGGTTTTCGTCTCCCGAATGGATTCATACAGCTCCGTGGAAGCCAGTCGGTTTTTGAAGATTTTATCCTCTATCTTGCCAAAGCCGGTTTCCTCCACAGCCAGCGCAGCCAGTTCGGCAGCGTTCACCTCCGCGGCCCGCACCATGTTTTGCACGATTCTGTCGATCTGTTCAGCATCATATCCGGCAAGGATGTCAGCGGCCGCTTTGCCGGCTCGTGCCAAGACCCGCGCTTCCTGAATCGATTGCAGGTCATAATCATAATTTTCCAAGCAGAAAACCTCCTTTTGCTTATTGCTGATAATATTGGCGCAACTGCTTAAGCAGCTTCACCTTATTTGCCTTGGAAATTGCCGTGGGGCTCATTCCAAACGCATCACCGCACTCCTTGGCCAGCCCTCGCAGATTCACGACGGTCATGGTTTCCAGCAGTTCCATCGCTTTGTCAAGCCCAGACTTCTCTACCATCTCATCGATCCTATGTTTGGACGGGCTGTCAAACGCTGCCGGATCTCCACTGTCCCTTTCCGGACTGACATCTTCAGAAGCAATGTTCGGATCGGTATTGGCTGCTGACACAGGAATGCTTCTTTCGCCCCCGCTATCGGTTGGAATATTGGGTGCTTCGTCCAACTCCGGCACTTGCTCTGATGTCTGTCCCGCCGCCTGTTCCGGCATCTGTTTCACCGTCTGCTCCGGCGTCTCCTCCGCTGCCTGTTCCTGCGTCTGCTTCGCCGCCTGCCACGGCGCCTCCTCCGCTGCCTGCTCCAGCACCTGCTCCGCCGACTGCTTGGGCGTCTGCTCTACAACCTGCCCATGCGGAATCGGTTGCACGAGTTCGCCGCTCTCCTTGGCAATATTCGCACCGTTGCGCCGACCGATGATGCGCTCTATGTCGTCGTGGGGCCTTGGGATGACATGCCGGGCGATCAGCACATCGTCGCCCAAGCGTTGCGCTGTGGAAGCGCCTGCTTCCACGGATGCTTGAACAGCGCCGATATCGCCCGTAACCGCAATCGTCACCAAACCTCCGCCCACATTGCATTTTTCCATCAGTTCAACCTGAGCTGTTTTGAGCATAATATCCAGGCATTCAATCGCCGGAAGAAGCCCCCGCGTCTCAATTAACCCAAGCGCCTGCATGCTTTGTCCTCCTTTCACTGCGGCTTCAGATCAGGCCGCTATGCCGGATAGGTCACGTAAAACAGTTTCGCAAAGTGCTGTGCTCCCTTAGTCACTTTGACCCCTTTAGGGATGTAGAGCACGTCTCCCTCTCGGGCAGTGAAGGTTCTGTCGTTCAACGTGACATGGATCGTGCCTTCCAGCACAATATTTATTTCTTCATGGGCCGACTCCCGTTCGAAGCTGGAACGATCGACGGTCAGAAACCCGGCGCCCATGGAAGATTCCGGCTTTCCGATAACCTCTTGACCGCAAACCTTGGCTCCAGAGGTTCCCGTGCTGCAAGCATCCATTTTTACCGTCTGGCCCCGCACAAGCTTAAAGCCGGCTGAATCTGTCTCCGCTTGATAAGGTGGCGCTGGATCTAGTTCCAACAGCTTTTCAACCAAACCTTTTTCCGATAAAATTTTAAAAAATTTGTAAATTGCATTCATGTCGAGATCATCCTGTGTTTCGCAGCCTGCGGCATCCACACCCAAAGTCTCACACGGCGCATCGGTAAACTCCAATCCAAGCTCCTTTGCCTTGTCCCAGGCCGCTGGCGTCACAATCGTGTTGCTATCAATGCAGCATCGCTTTTGTCCGGTGTCTACCCATTTCTCCACGTCCGCAGCGCATATAAGCTTTTTCACAGTTCTCGCCCCCTTTCGCTGCAATTGATTCCTGTTTCGGCATTTATTCGAAAATGCAATCCGAATCGATGATGCCAACGACGACGGCATCCACAGGAACATCGTCTGTTTGCAGCATTTTGCGGGCTGAAGAGCCCGTGCTGACAATCACCCGATCGCCTATGCCGGCTCCGATCGTATCAACCACAATCAGGCGGCGTCCGTCGTCGCCTCCGCCAATAACCTCGGCCAGCATCAGTTTCATTCCAATAAGAGAATCCGCTTTGCGAGTCGACCAGATATTGTGAATCAACTTAGCCGCAATCATGACATTCCTTCCTTCCCGCTTTTCCGCTCCTCCGCTTGATCTCGGCGATGGCATCCTCCACGGAAGCCGTGTCGCCAAAAATAGCGAGAAGCATCATGTTTTGCGGGCAGCTGCCACGGATATCTTCAACGGTCACGCCCACCACCTTTTCAGCTACATCCGCGGCCCAAACCATATCGATCAGCCTTCCCTGGACCAAACCGATCGCATCGCAGCGGGGGACTTCGCGATTGGCAGGCGATCCTCTGCGCCGAAGCAAAATATCCAGCGTTCCCTTGGAAGGAGATTTAATAATCCGAAACTCCATTTATATCGCCTCCTGCGTACAATTCAGAGCGATGCCCAGCGGAGTGACAAACAGGGGATTCACAGGCTTATAGGTAGCGATCCCGGTTTGCCGTTCAATAATGGCCTCTATGCCGGAAAGGCAACAAGTACCGCCCACCAAATACATTTCTTTGACCTCATGACCTGCAACGTGGCGGTTGATAATGGAAGAAACCTTATCAATAACCGGCCGAAGCAGCGGCAGCAATTCTTTGTGGTGAGCGGGATCTCGCTTAAAGTGATCGGCTTCAGCAAGTTCCATATGGTAAGCCCCGGAAATCACCAAAGAAAAGTGAGTACCTCCTGTTGCCTCATCAGCGACATAGATGACCTTTCCATCCTTCAGAATCGATATGCCCGTAGTCCCGCCGCCAATGTCCACAATCGCTCCATCGGATATTTGCAGCACGGCATTAGCCGCCGTAGGCTCATCCAATAAAGCCGTAATCTCAAAACCCGCGGCCTGGACCACATGCTTGATGGCGCCGGCATCCAGCACATCGGTTCCCGGAGGAATCGCTGCAGCCGCATATTCCAGTTGGGTATCCAATTGCTGCTCCAACTGCGCCTTAAGCTCCCTCACGATCTGAATCGCACCCAAATAGTCCACCACCATTCCGTCGCGAACGACATTGGCATACCGGTAAGCACCCGCCACCGGCTGACGGGTATCATCCAACACCGAAAGCACTACACAGGCCGTTCCCAGATCCACCCCGGTATAGTAAAACGAAGACCGTCTTGGAGTCGGCTTTCGGATGACGGCTTCGAATTGCTTTACCAGTTGGTCGCAGTATGCAAAGGGTTTTGTCTCTGGCATGTTCTTCCTCCTTCTGTAGATTGGCAAATAAGCGAACTCAATGCGTTAATCATATAGTTTATTTCAGAAATGATATCTTCCTCCGGCTTTTTCTGGGGGCAACATTCCGCGGCTTCCAGGACCGCTATCCCAAACTCTCGCAAAGCACTGCGCAGACGGTGGAGCAAAGCAATTTCTCTGCCTTTTTCCAGTTGCATGTGAAACTCGGTCACCTCAAAGCAATCTCCCGCATCCTCAGAAAGAGCATCAGCAGAAATACCAGTACACCCCCGAAAAGACAAACCAGCAGCAGATCTACCGCCTCTTTCTCCCTTTTGGAGAGTCAAAAACAGCCTTGATAGCTCCAGCACCTTCTGGGCCAGCAGCACATCCCGCTCCAGCAGTTCCTGCCCGGTGAGCAAAAACAGGGCGGACATGGACTGCATCTGACAGCGGAGCTTCCTGCGCTGCAAGTCCGGTTTTTCCTCCTGTCGCTCCGGATTCGGCGGTGATTGTTCTGTCTCAAAGGTCACCGCGATCTGACGATCTGTTAAAAACTGGCGCGCCTCCGGCGTCAATCGACTTCCATGTTCCACCATGTATGACGTGAAGGGCTTTATCCTGTACATATTGCGCAATTCTATTTCGGTAATAAATTTCATGGTCTCAACTCCACTCTTATTACCCCAAGCGTAAACGGCTTCGCCGTCTTTGACAGGCAAAGCATACGTTTCGCGGAGAAATCTAAGATTAAAAGTATAGTGCAGAACTTATACTTTCTTAGATTTCAAGAGGAAACGGCTTCGCCGTCCTGAATGTCGGGAGCGTTTCCTATAGTTAATCAGGGAAAGCACAATGAAAACTTATACTTTCTGATTAACAGACAAATAACATTTCAACTGCTCGATTCCCGTTCCCCGTGGAAAACTAATGCGGAAAAAAGGTTCAGCTATCCCGATACGTTCCAAAACTTGCACACAGTGCTTCTCATTTTCTGGCACAAGATCGGCTTTCGTTATGACACCCACAACCGGTCTCGTAAAAGAATCTGCAAATCCGGGAGGGTAGACTTCCTGACGCCGGGACTGGTCCACCATGATCAAAATGTGGCTGGCGTTCTGCGCCGTTGCAATCAGATGGCTGTACATCCAGGCGTTCTCAACATACGCGCCCGGCGTATCGATCGTCTTTGGGCCATAGATAACCTCTTGCGTACGCCGCAGCGGGCGATCCACACCGTCAAGCGCATGGGCCAGCGTCGTTTTTCCACAGCCTGTAGGGCCGATCAGCATAATACGCTTTTTCATGTCCGTGTAATCTCCGCCGTCGTAAAGCCCAGTTTGTCGCCAAGTGTGTTATTGATAGCCCGCAGCGCTGTTTCCACACTGGCTACATCCCCCGTGAGGAGCACCGAACCGGTAAAGCGATCCAAAAAACCGATTTCTATACCCGCAACCTTGGTAGCGATGTCCGCGGCAATAATAGAAGTTTCATAGGGTGACAGCGTTAAAATGCCAATAGCTCCCGCGTTATCGATTCCCAATCTGTCATAAATGTCCGGTATGGGCGAAGCAATAATATGGGCCAGCGTCACCTGTTTGCCCGGCACGGATTCCTGGATAATCCGCTCACGATCAGATCCCACAGGCCGCTGCATAAATATTTCCTCCTTAATGTCTGATCACCCGAACCGGGAAATCGTATTGGCTGATTTGACGTTCAATACGCTCCAGATCGGCATCATTAAGACTCAAATCCCCTTGGACGGTGTAGTCCATATCCAGTTGCCTGTATTTGTTTATCCCCAACTTGTGATAAGGAAGCAAATCGATGCCTTGGAAATTCTGATATCCCTTATAGGGAAGTAGAAACTCTATCGTTTTGCGAATCGTGTCCTCATCATCATTGAGCCCCTTCATGAGCGGCATCCGCACCTTCACGTTGTGTTTGCGGATAATCAGTTCCCGTAAATTTTCGAGAATGCGCTCGTTGCGCACACCGGTCAGTTCATAATGACGGTCAGAATCCATATGCTTCAGGTCGTACAACAGCAGATCGATAAATTCCGCCATTGCCAAAATCGTTTCCAGCTTTGTATACCCCGAGGTTTCGATCGCTGTATGGATTCCGGAACGCTTGCACTCTTTGAGCAGACGGATTGCAAATTCGGGCTGCGTGCTTACTTCGCCGCCACCCAAAGTAACACCACCGCCGGACGTATGGTAGAACAGAGCATCCTGCTGCACAATTTCCATCACTTCCGATACTGTCATATCCATTCCGACGATGGAGAGTGCCTGCGCGGGACAAACCTTTTCACAGGCCCGGCAGCCGATGCAATCACTCATTCGGTCAATCAAATGCCGCGGTTTGGACGAATCGTGCGGGCCGACCGTGGAAAAACGGTGGATTTCCTGGGGACAGACCGCAATACAAGCACCGCAATCAGTACACAGGTCTCGTTTGTACATCACTTGATATTTCTTTTTCAGACCCTCCGGGTTAGAACACCACTGACAGCGCAGAGGACATCCCTTGAAAAAAATGAGCGTCCGGATACCGGGGCCATCGTATATGGAATATTTTTGGATGTTAAAAATGCGTGCCCGCCTTTCCGGCATGCCTGACTCCATAGCTACTCTCCTTCCTTGCCGCATATCTACTTCTTCCCCGGCCCGGCAAGCCGGGGAAGAAGCGCGGGTCTTCTTAGAAATGATCAATCATCGTTCTGCTGATGATCTCATCCTGTACTTCTTTGCACAGTTCCACAAAGTATGCACTGTAGCCGGCGACGCGAATGATCAGATCGCGATATTGGTCGGGATTTTGCTGTGCTTTAAGCAGCGTTTCATTATCCACATAACTGAACTGCATTTGACCGTTGCCGAGAATGGAGGCCGTCCGCAGCAGATTAATCAGTCCGTTCTCTCCTTCAGGCGTTTCCAGCAAACCACGCAAAATCTTAAAGTTATGCACCATTCCGATATTCATAGCCTCGACATCCATCTTGCTCACCGATTTGATGACGGCCGTCGGCCCCTTTTTGTCATGCCCCTGGGTAGGGCTGATGCCATCGGACAGCGGCAACCATGCTTTGCGTCCATTGGCTGTAGCGCCGGTCATCGCGCCGAAAGGCGTATTGTTCGAGATGGAAAGCGTGCCGTGACTGAAAGTGGAGAACAGGGTTTTAAATTTTCGGTGATAGTTTTCCGTCCACCCGATGATATCAGCGGCGATGCAATCGGCATAATCGTCGTCGTTTCCATATTTAGGTGCGTTCAGACAATCCCTTTGAATCTGCTCATAACCTTCGAAGTCGGCGAGAAGCGCATCACGGATTTGTTCGAGCGTATATTTTTTGTCATCGAAAACCAGCTTCTTGATCGCGGCCATGGAATCAGCGTAAGTCGCTAATCCAGACCAGACCAAACCAGGCCCCCAGTTATACATGGCGCCGCCGGCAGACACGTCACGACCATTCTCCATCGTGCCTTCAAACATGATCGACATCAGCGGCTTCGGTGCGTAGTCGCGATGAACACGCTGGCTGATGACGGTGCCCACGGCCGAAAGCTCGGTGATGTACGCCACCTGCTTCTTGACCGCCGCTTCAAATTCCTCATAGGTCGTAAAATTGCGCAAATCGCCCAGGTCCAATCCTTGCTTGCTTCCGTGCCAGAGCATATGACCACGGTTAAGGACAAACTCAATGGCAATCGGCCACTGGGTATATCCGGTTGAGGTCCATTGATACAAACGGCCGGATTTTTGCGGCTCCACACAGCCCATCAAACAGTAATCGCGGGCATCTTCGATACTGCAGCCCTTCATCAACATCATCTTGATGTGAGAATCATCGAAATGGCAGGCCGGAAAGCCCAATCCTGCACGAACAACATCCACAATTTTCTTCAGGTATTTCTGAGGAGAATTGTTGTGTATCCGGCAAGCAAGCGAAGGCTGGTAAACTCCGACATGACGGACTGCATCCATGAGCAGATAAGTCAGGTCATTACAAGCGTCGCCGCCCTCCCGTTTTTGCCCACCGACACACATATTAATGAACGGCTGGTAACCGGCGAAAAACTTGGAGCCGCCCTCGCTGGAAATCCACATCACTTCTGAACATTTGATCAAGAAACAGCCTGCAATCTCGAACGCTTCCAAGTCTGTCAATCGGCCGGCTTTTTTGTCCGCCTCATAGAAAGGATACATGTATTGGTCCACACGGCCGATCGACATGCCGGTCTGGTTCTCTTCCACAACCAGCAAAGATTCCACGGTCCAGACCGCCTGCATGGCCTCATGGAACGTAGTAGGCGCATGGGCCGGTACGCGTGCGTTGATCTCGCCGATTTTTTGCAGCTCCGCTTTGCGCTTCGGATCTTTTTCCTTTGCAGCCAGTTGGTAAGCGTAATCAGACAGCCGTTTGGCATACGCCATCACACCTTCGGTAGTGTCCAGCACGGATTTGTAGTAATAGATTTTTTCGATGTCTTCGGGGTTTTGCATGGACAATTGCGCAAGATGGTCCTTAGCCTCCTGCTGAATATCCAGCATCCCTTTCTTCATGAGAATGACATCATAGCCTGGATTGGAGTCGCCGCCGCCGTTGATCTGATGGTAGGACAGATCGCTGACAAACGCCTCTCCAGAAAACTCCCAAATACCAGCATCCCGGTATTGCTGCTCGCAAACTTCATCCACCGATTTCCCTTCCCAGAAAGGAAACAGCTCCTCGTGCATAATCCGTTTGTCTTCCTCGGATATGTAAAAAGGGTCCTGAGGACGGTTGTGAATCGTTTCCAGCTCATCCCGCGTCCAGCGCCAGGCGATGTCCGGCGAGAAGGCGCCTGCTCGCGGCGCACCGCAAGGATGACCGACGATCAGCTCGTTGTCCTGAATGAGTAGCGGCGCCTCTTCACATGCTTTTCGAAAAGCCTTGGCACGCAGCATGATCGCCGGCAGACCCGGATTTTCCTTGTACACTTGGGTAAAGGCTCGCGCACGGTAGGTTGTAATGCTAGGCGTAGCGGTCAAATAATGCTCTTTCAAAGCCCGCAAACGTTCGGTCATTCCATCCGGGTATGCACAGTCTTCCTTCCGCAGGTTGTTAGAGATGCCTGCAGCTGGTGGCTCGGCTCCCTTTTCCGAAAGCTCTTTTGAAATACCTTGAAACAGCTTCATGATCGCTTCACGTTCTTGGGGAGACATAGCCTTCGTAGCCTGAGCAAACTTGCTTGAAAACTCATGAATATCCAATATCATTCCCTCGCAATCTTGTGAAATTTTATACAAACCTAATTTCTCGAAATACGACGCCGCCCTTTAAAAGGACGCCGAATGCGTTTCTTCTTAATTTAAAAGCTCTTGCGGTAAATGAACTCCAGTTCCGTTTCCGTTGGCTGACGAGGATTGGTTGGTGTACAGCGGTCCGCCATCGCGGTCTGTGCCATACGGGACAGCGCCTCATCGAAAGCATCCCGCTCAATTCCCAGCTCACCGAATCCGTCTTCGATGCCGATGGACTTTTTCAGCTTCCCGATCGCCTGGATTAGACTTACGGTTCCTTCACGGGCAGTTCGGGCTGGCAAATTCAGCAATGAAGCGAGCCGGGCATAACGTTCGCACACCCTGTCATTGATTTTCCCGCTCAAATTGGCGTTATACTCCATCACTGCCGTAAGAAGCAGAGAATTCGCCCGTCCATGAGGAATATGAAACGTACCGCCCAAGGCGTGCGACAAACTATGAATGATGCCCAGACCGGCGTTTGTAAAAGCCATCCCTGCCATACAGGACGCATTCTGAACCCGGTCCCGCGCCTCTGCATCCGCTGGATCGTGGTAAAGCGCTTCCAGATGAGCAAAAACCAATTGAACGGACTTTTCAGCCAGTGCATCGGTAAAGTCTGTTGCTTTGGTGGAGACATAAGCCTCCAACGCATGGGTCAGAACATCCATTCCGGTGTCCACCACCACTTTGTTCGGTACATGCTTGGTGCAGGTGGAATCGAGAATCGCGATGTCCGGCGCAATAAAATCGTCCACTACACAGATTTTGTCTCCGTCCACGGTAATCACCGAAAAGTCGGTCACTTCCGATCCGGTACCGCTCGTGGAAGGAATGGCGATAAATAAAGGTTTGACAAAAGGGACGTTTTTCTCCGACGCATATTGCCGGGCAAAGTACAGCACTCCTTTCGCCGTATCAATGACAGAGCCGCCGCCCAGCGCCACCAATACATCTGCACCGCTTTCCCAATACACCTTAAGCGCTTCGGCCACTATATTTACGTCGGGATCGGGCTTAACATCGGTAAACACCGAAGTGGAGATTCCCCGGCTTTGCAGAAGATCAACCGTCTGTCCCAGATATCCCAGCTTCTCCATGATTTGATCAGAAACGACGCAGGCTTTAGTACCTTGAATTTCCGCCAGCTTTTCCAGCGACCCTTTGCCTGCGTATACTTTCGATTTAATAAGAAAGATGTCGTTCATAACGGTTACCTCCCTTGAATTTCTTCCGACAACCATTCCCTAAGACGGAAGGGCGTAGCGGGCAATGATTTTTTCAATATCCGGGTGCGGCGTGGGAATAACGTTTGAACAGTACACCTCGGCCCCCATCGCTTGCACGGCGGCGACACCGGCTTCTACTGCGGCCTTTACAGCTCCTACATCGCCGCTGACAAGGACTGATATATAACCGGATGCCACGTTTTCGTAACCGATCAAATCTACATCGGCCGCTTTACACATGGCATCCGCCGCTTCCATGACGAATACAAGCCCAAAGGTTTCAATGAAACCCAGTGCATCCAGCTTGCTCATGAACTTTCCTCCTTTCCCGGCACATTATGTGTCAATATCGTGGGCCTTCACAATGCCTGCAATAGAGCGAAGCGGACGCGGCATTACATTGTGAGCGGTGACTTTACCGATCTTCGCCGCCGCGGAAGCACCTGCCTCTACTGCCGAACGAACCGCCGCGACATCGCCTTTTACCATTACCGTTACGAGCGTGGAACCAACATTTTCGTAGGATACCAAAACGACGTCTGCCGCTTTCAGCATAGAGTCCGCCGCTTGGATGGCGGGAACCATGCCCAGCGTTTCCACAAGCCCGAGAGCTTCTTCTCCCTGGTATTCCATTCGAACCTCTCCTCACTTGGGTAATTTCCTATGTAAATCCGCTTATCGGATACTTAACTTCTCATTCAGGTTAACACACACCTATCCCGTTATTATTGAAGATTCGGTAGTTGATTTTAGCACTCCTGTGCCCCTCTTGCCGACAATCTTGTACAAAAATGTCTTTCTTGCACCGCTTATACCATAACGCCCCGTGTGCTCTCTCGCTTCGTTGATTTCCTCCTTCTGTATTGCTATAATGATGACAAAAACGGCTCGGCGGGTTGGATGCGATACTACGCATACACATTGAATGCCAAGAAAAGGTCGCCTATGAAACCTTTATCCAACTTTTTCTCCGAAAACATGAATATGGAAGATATGGTGCAGCAAAAACTCCGTCTTTTTTTTAAAGATGAGAGCATTGTATTTGACAAGTCCCGTTATGCGGGCGGTTTGACTAATTATAATTACATTATGAAAGTTCACGGGAAGGAATATGTCATTCGCAAGCCCGGTAACCTGACGGATCAAATGATCGATCGCAAGATAGAGCGAGTGAACAACGGGATCGCCTCCGAGTTTGGCGTAAATTCGGAGTGTGTTTACTTTGATGAAGAAAGCGGCATTAAAATCAGCAGGTATATCCCCGACAGCAAAACGCTTGCTGCGGCGGACCCCTTTGCTTTGCAAAGTCTGCGGGCCGTTTCTTCCTTGCTGAAGAAAATTCACGGCAGCCCCAAGCATTTCCCTAACACATTTGATTGGCTCAGTGAACTGGCTAAATATGAATCGATCGTCATGCGAATAAACGGTGAACTGTTCTTTGACTATGCTTCTCTGAAAGAACAATTGCTCCGTTTCATGCAAGACTATCTCAAAGACGTCATTTCCGTTCCTTGTCATAATGATACGGTGCCGGAAAATTTTCTTGCAGACTCAAGCGGCTCCGTCTATTTAATTGATTGGGAATACTCCGGAATGAACGATCCGGCCTTTGATATTGCCGCGTATATCATCGAGTCGCGCTTGACGTCCGAGGCGATTAACCAATTGTTTGAGGCTTATTACGGCAATGCGTTTACGAAGAATGACCTGATGAAGGTCAAATGTTATATGATGGCCCAGGATTTGTTATGGACCGTGTGGGCGCTGCTTCGCCATTATACGGGGGATGATTACTTGGATTACTGCTGGCTCCGCTATAACCGCCTGCGCAGAAATATTCAAGTATTAAGCATGCGTCCGGATTACCCTATTGCCGACATGGTCACGGCCTAGTAATCGGTACAAGATGCTAGCAAAAAGAACCTCAAAACTCCACGCTTAAGCGGGAGATGAGGTTCTTTTTATATACCAAATTCAACGGCAAATAGGCTTATTTATTGCCCTCCAAAAATCAGGTCCGTAATCCCTGTTCTCAATAACAACCTGTAAATCACAGTCCGATAATTCCTCTCCAACGGTCAGCCGATTTACTTTGTTATAAATAGGAGAGCCAAAAGAGAACTCCACCTGCCTAGCATCTAAATCAAACAATATAGAATGGACCGTTCCAAAATTTTGTCTATAATTGTGCACAGTTAGCCCCTCAGGATACTCTTTTAACGTTAAATTTCGCAGGTCGTTCTTCGAAATGAAATCATTGCTTGTGAACATATCGTTCATTAAGTTGTACCGTATGCTAGACTGCTCCAACATCCCGCTTTCTCTTCGCGAAATATGAGGAAAGAGCGCATGATTCGTTGCAATCATGAACCCTGCTTTATGATCAGCTCTTTCCACCGCTTTTTCCCCATCATAAGTTGCTATTAAAGCAGCGTTCCCCTTAGCATCGGCTAAAAGCAAATTCATGTTGGCTCCAATAGGCATATCCTCTAAATAAGTAATGGCTTCCTCAACATCCTTACAATTTTCCAGCAAAGCTCTGACGATCACCATAAACTGCAGTCCTTTTACAACAGGCTTTTTCATCCCCGGATGGTTTCCAATCGGTATACCGCATGAAGCGAAAGCTACACAAAATCCCTTTTCATTTAACCCTTCGCTTCGTCCGAAACAAGAAACGGAAAAGCCGGTATGACTGTATTTCCCCTTCACTTTTGTTGAACATAATCTCATATCAGATATCACAGGGGATAGATCATAGTTTCTAAGAACATAGGTTTTTCGATCATTTGTTTTCGTCGGTAAAACCGCTCCAATACTACATCCTCCAGGCTGGAGCAAAGCTTCATCAAAAAAAGCAAGAAACCTGGGTTTTACCCCCAGTGCGTCTGCAAAGCCTTGCAGTTCTTCGTTTAAACCTGGACAATATTGGTTCATTAACTGTCTCATTTCATTAAGTTTTGTCTCCCCTACTGGCATAGACGATAAAATTGCCTGCATTGCATCTTCATTCTTTTTCACCTCATCCCCTTGCCTGCTGCCAATCTCGTAACTGCTGCCTTCAAGCCAAGAAAAATAAGTCTGCATTGAATTCATACTCGCTCTCCCCCAGTTCAAATGAATAACGTTTGTATAAAAAGAATAAACCCTCCAGCAGGTGGAGAGTTTAGCCGCTTTTTCATAAATGCTATTGTTCATTCACTATTCATTCTTAACAACGGGTATACATATTTTGGTGATAAAATCTGATGGATGTAGGGATAAATCTGGTCGTATGTCTCCAACCTTGAAGTCAGATGGAACAAGACCTTTTTCATAAATCTCAAACGCTTTCCCTGACTGCGTCAAATTCTGTTCCTCAATCCAGTTTTTCAACTTTTCATAACCTGCGCTCAGCTCTGAATATGGACCTTTAACCATCAGACATCCATATGTACCAGCGGGTAAAATTCGGCAACCGTCCATTTTATCGGAATCTTTGATCGGAAGAAGCAGCTCGACGTCTACCTCTTGTTGGTCTAAAAATCTTTCATGAAAAATGGCCATTAGCTTGCCTGTTACGACAAGTTGAAAAGCGTACACTCGATCAAACAACTTTCTCACCAAATCATCGATAAATTGGACTTTTATGTTCTCACGAATCGTATACACCTGTATTTCCTCCCGCTTTTCCATAAAACAATCGGATAAAAAAGGTCCTGGGAGGATCGAAGCCCCTCTATCGATTTGTGTTTTCAAACGGTCCATGTCTTCGATTTGTTTCGCAATTTGCTGTTTGAGTTCCTCGAGTTCATCAATCTTATGCTCCAATATACTTTGCCATTTTTCACGATCCGCGCTATCCATAAATTCCTTTATATTCGCCAAGGAGATATGACAGCTTCTTAGCAGCATAATTTTTTTCACCGTTTGTATGTGGTCATAATCATAATATCGATAGTTCGTTTCAGGATCTATATAGGATGGTTTAAGCAATCCAATGTCGCTATAGTAACGCAGTGTTTTTACAGGAACATTACATATTTCGGAAAATCTCCCGATGGAATACACGTTATGATCCTTTCAACGAAAGTTTCATTATAAATTGCTCACCAAGTGGCCCCATTTTTCTCTTACCTGTGTCTACAAAACATACTCTTGAATATAGCCGTTGAGCCGGGAGATTTTTATGATTCACAGCTAAGACGATTTCATCACAATTAGGAAATTCTGATTTAACAAAATCACTTAATAACAGCATACCTTGCTTGGCATAACCTTTTCCTTGTTTCACATGATTAATTGATAATGCAGTTAACAGCATAGCTTTTGGATTATTTGAATACTCTTTTACGCGTTCAGTTGAATGTAATAAAAAGAAACCTACAGGTTCATGATCACTGACAATAACAATCCGATGCTGCCCTTCTGCACCCTCTAACATCTCGCTTGGCAATGCAGTAAACTGCTCTTGTTCTTCAGGGAGTTCAAAAGAATGAAGCACTTCCAAATGTTCATCCGAAAACATTTTCATCTCAACATAATCCACTTTTCCCATAGCGTTACTGCTCCTTGGTTTTTATTTGTAATCTAACGAGAATTATCGTCATTATTATAGAAATTAGCGATCCTTCATAGGGTAAGGCATTAATAAAACACCTAAAACATGCTTAAAATTCAAACCCATCAAGAACGATACGGAATATGTCAATACATATGTCTATAGTATAATCAACCAACCTAAACACATTTACGAAAAATGATATATCTTTGTTTCAACTTTTACACCCCTATTTTGAAAAATGAAAAAAGTCGCCAAAAAAGGCGACTTAATAACTAACTGTTCAAAATAAAATCGTGAATATCATATAATTAGCAGGGAGATTCCTAAGCCTATTAATCGAATTCATAATACCACCAATTAATCCTTAAGATATCACTATGCCCCATAATTATTAGGACATATATTTATTGCGACTATTAACTAATCAATGAACTTAATGGCCATACGTACGAATTATCTCCAGAAAGAAGTCAAACTCAATATAAAGTGATTCGTTCCGTAAGAAGATATGTGTTAATTAGACTTCTCAATTTTTTCTAAAAACAACTCTATTCTTTTGTAGAAATTAACAATGTTTTTTGATTTAATCAAAGAATGACCTTCGTCAGGAAAGGTGATATATTCCACTTTATTGTTATACTTAATAAGTGCATTGTAAAAAATATTAGTATCATCCACATCAATTCTAGGATCTTCTCCACCTTGGAATAATAATAATGGTGCACTTATCTTATTAACCAAATGTAATGGCGATTTGCTCCACAATTTGCTTTCTTCACCATCAGGATCACCGACTCTAGTATCCAAAAACTCTTTGAAATATGGCCAATATAAATGGCTCTTCCTCAAGAATGTCACTAAATTAGTCGGAGGTGAATAGGCAATTACTCCACTACATAACTCATATTCATCAGCTGAAGCCATTAAAGCAGAATACCCTCCATATGACCAACCATAAAAAATAACTTTCTCAACTGAGCAATATCCGTTTTCTATTATAAAATTTATTCCTTGATAAATATCTTGTTGCATAAATTCTCCCCACTGTTTATTCCCAGCGTCAAAAAATCTCTTTCCGTATCCTGTTGAACCACGATAATTAATCTTCATAAGGGAATATCCACGACTTAAAAAAAATTGTTGTTCAGGTTCAAATGTCCAGATATCTCTCGTCCACGGTCCTCCATGTATTTTCACGATAAGAATACGCTTATCCTCAGTGTGATTTTTTGGACATGAAATGTAGCCATCAATATATATATCATCAGTCGTTTTGAATGAAAAAGGCTTAGTCTCATTTAATTTATATTTCATAATTTCTGGTCTAGTATTAAAAAGAAATTTCAAGACACTTTGTTTTCTTGAATAAATATAGTATTGGGGAGGGGTAATATCTGAATAGTTAACAAGTAACCAATACATATCATCTATTGTAGTGCTGACTATTTTAAAGCAACCTTTTAGTTTGCTTTTAATCAGTTTAAAATCACTTTCAATTTTCCGAGAGATATACGCCCATTCAGGAAACTGCTTCTCAACGCATATTGCGAGTAGTTCCGTTTTACTACTATCCAAAATTATTGAATCGGTATCATATTTTAGATCTTCATAGACTAAAAATCTACTACCTGATACTAAATCATATTTACTAACTGAAGTAGTATTGGTATATTTATTATCCAAAACAAATAGAGAATTTCCTTCGAGTAGATAATAAGATTCCAGGCTCTCGGATAATTCAAAGTTCCAAACATCAATTAGTTTACATTCACATTTAGTTTCTGAAAATAGAAACAAGCTTGCCTTTCTCTTGATAATTTTCCCTACTACTTCATTGTTACAATCAAATATCCAATCATAAATTTTTCCTTCATAGTTTTCCTCAATAACATCATAACTTTTAGTATTAATATCGAGCCTTACCAAACATGGATATATCAGATCAGCCTTGGTAACCTTTATAAAAATTAGATAAGGATCTACCAGATTATATGCTTGTATTTCAATATGACAATTATTATACGGAGAGATATCAGTTATTTCACCTGATTCCAAGCATAATAAATAGAGTCTAAATTTTTCGTTCCCATTATTATCTGATAATATGAATATATTTTTACTATTAAAGCACCAAAAGTAATCTCTTATAACACCATCAAAATGGTAAGTCTGAAACAAACTTGATGTACTTACACTCTTAACTATAATAGAATTAATAGATTCTAAATGTGAGAGGTATGATATATAACTACCGTCCGGGGATAAGCGGGGCATTAAAGAGGACGATCTATTGAATAAAACATCAATTGGTAGTATCACAATTCTCTCCTTCCACAAGTTTGTTGAACTACTTTCAATATCCAGAATACATTTACATATAATACCGGACAGCTCTATTGTTTGTTAAAAATAGAATATTATCAGAAAATTGTTGGGACAGCACCGCCATCAACTTTCCAACTTACTCCATTAACTTCACTTTTACATAAAAATTCAATAGTATCAAATACAGTTTCTAATGGGGTTAGTTTTTCTGAAGTATTAAATGGGTATGCTCCATTCAACGTTGCGCTAACTGTTTCAGAAAATGATACGTTATTTTTTTTAGCAGTATTCAGGTAATTTTCCACATAATAATCAGTTGCTAATGGACCTAAAAGTAAAGAATTAATTGTAACACTGGTGTTTTTTAATGACTGCGCAAGTGCCCTAGATATATTTAGCAATGCCGATTTACTACTTGCATATGCCGCTATTTCTGGTCTAACTTGAATAGATGACTCTGTATTTATCATTATGATTTTCCCAATGTCTCTTAAAAGCATACTAGGGATAACTTCTTGAGTAATTATAAAAGGTGCGACAGTATTTACATTATAATGAGATAGTAGATCCCTATAATCTAAATCCATAATGTCGCAACTTTCAAAGTGACAGGCATTGTTTATTAGAATGTCTACTGGACCATAATACCTTAATATTTCTTGCATTTTTTTTCGTAAATTTGCTACATCGTTAAAATCGTATTGTACATAAATAGAATTATCGTATTCTTTAAGATAAGAACTCTCGATATTCCTCCTACCCATTGCAATAACCTTAATATCATTATTAAGTAGTTTTTTCGTAATGAATTCCCCTAATCCGTCTGTAGCTCCAGTTACAATAACAACTTTATCTTTCCAAATACTCACATAAAAGCCTCCCGCATCAAGATATTTGTTCAATTATTATTTCCTTCTATCTTATAAGTTCAGTTATGTCTCTAGTGATGTATTATACTGATTTATCCTTTAACCCTTTGGTTAAACTCAATAAGTATTCTGATCTGTCTAACGGATTAAAACCGCTTCTTTTTTTAATAGGTAACTCGTTTTTATTAATAATCTCCCGAAATGAAAAAGGTTCTGATATAAAATTCCCTTCTCCCTCGGCTAAATTCTTAATTTTTTTATTAATTTTATTGATCTCCGAAACAGGGACAGTTCCTTTTAGATGTACATTCAAATTTTTACTAGCATGATAAAGTATTTGAGCTCTTGATTTGATCAAAAACGATACAATTTTATCTAAATTTTTTGAGGTTGTGTATAGATTAAAATAATTGATAGGTTCAAAAATATTAGTCTCTGCTTTATGCAATGCATGCATAAGTACTATAGGGGTTAGATTTCTAAAATCAGCAGCTGTGCTTATCGGACTTATATAATTCACTTCATAAAGTGTAACTTTGATACCTTTTACTTCCCATCCATATAACCCCTGCTCCAAAGTTAGTTTTATTGATTCTTCGATGGCATTATAAAATGCTTGAGGTAGAGCTCCTTTCTCAGTAAGAATTTCATATTCAAAGTCCTTCCGATCAAAAGAAGGTTCTACTTTCAATCCAATAGTAGCAATAAAAGGATTGTGACTATCTCCTATTTTTTCAATATGTCTTCCTTCTCCAATAGGTTTCTCAATATAAACTATGCTCGTCTCTCCAAATTGAACTTGCAAATTATAATCTTCTTCTAAAGTATGATGTATAAATTCCTTTTGTATTTCTCCAAAAATACGAAGCTTAATTGAATTATTTATGGGATCTTTTGATATGTGAATATTGGGATCGGCATTACTCAATGATTTTAGAATAATAAATAATTTATTTTCTTCACTTGGATCCTTTGATCTAACTGAAACCTCCATATTGGGTTGTGTAAACTTAATTTTTTTTATTAATTCGGTATCATAACCAAGAACATCTCCAATATTAAGATCAGAGTTATGAATAACACCAATATCATTACAAGCAATCATATCGGTCTCTACTAGTTTCCCACGTTCTAATTTACTTAACTTTTTTATTTTCAGTAATCCTGAATTGACACCGTGATTACTAATTACATTAACTATATCACCTCTATTGATACACCCTGCGAACAAACGAAAAAAACACTTGTTATTGGCAGCTAGTAATGAATTTTCCTTCTTAAACACGAGACCTGAAAGCAGGACATTTTGTCTCTTATTTATGGGAATATAATCAGAAATAGCTTGCAATAATTCAACTATTCCCACACCGTTGATAGCAGAACCTATAATTACAGGCGAAACCATGCAAAGACTAACTTGATTTTTAAACTCTTCATAAATCATTTTGGATTTTATTTCTCCATGTTGCATGAATTCAGAGATCAATTCATCATTATTTACAGATAAAATATCAACTAATTCTAATTCTAAGGAAGACCAGTCTTTTTTCTTTATCTTAATTTTGTTTTTTTCTAATATCTCTAAGTTGTATAAATTAATGACATGTATAAAATCCTTTAGCTGCTGAATTACCTTATTTACATCAGCACCTGTGCGATCTAATTTATTTATAAAAATGATAGTAGGGATTTTTAATTTAATTAAAGAATCAAGTATTATCTTTGTTTGAGCTTGAATTCCTTCTACTCCCGAAACAACGAGTACTGCACCATCTAAAACAACTAGCGATCTCTCTACTTCTGAAATAAAATCTGCATGACCAGGAGTGTCAATAAGATTTATTTTTATATCATTAAAATAGAAAGAAATCGGAGAAGCTTTTATTGTTATCCCCCTTCGTCTTTCTATATTTAAAGAATCAGTTTGTGTATCCCCATTATCGACTTTACCAACTTTTTTTATTGTTTTTGTTTGGTAAAGTAAATTTTCCGTTAACGACGTCTTACCAGCATCAACATGAGCAACAATTGCTATATTTAAATATTTCATGCTAGATACTTCCTTTATATATAAAATAAGCTGTTAATTAAGCACACCTTAAAAGGATATTAAGGCATAATAAAAAAACGACATTGATAACAACAATTGGCAGTGTGTTTTATTATTTCTAAAATAATTAAACAAATATAGTTTGTTGTATACTGTGCAAATAATATGGACCATCCTACTAGACAGTCCGTGAAACGATAACAGTAATAGTTAACCCCCGTTACAATGGTTGATATCTATTATTTTCGCGGTAAATAATTATTACATGATGTTTCTGGCTATCAAGAATAAGATAATCAATATCTTTTTCTTAACGAAATTTCATTTAGCAATTCTTCAGTAAAATGGTGAATTTTTAACTTCACATGATCATTCATATTGCTGAGCTCTTTTTCAGATAAAGACAACTGACGATTAATTGTATATGTATGAAAATTCCTCAATATTATGCGCAAAGAATTTAAAGTGTTAGCCCCACAATATGAGCTTCCGGAAGTTGATACTATTCCAACAACGATTCCTTTAAGATCGTCTATAACCAAGTGGTCCAAAAAATTCTTTAATGCTCCACTAAATGAGCCATGATATTCAGGACTTCCAAAAACTATAGCTTCTGATTGACATATAGTATTCAATTTTTCTTGAAAATTACTATTTCTAGGCTTATCAGGAGTGAACATTTCCAGATTTAGATCTCTAACACTAAATATGTTAACATCCCCCCCTTTTCCTCGAATGTTTTCCCCTATCATTTCCAATAATAACTTGGTATTCGAATTATCACTCATACTACCTGAAATTAACGATATCATTAAAAAAACAAATCCTTTCTACAAAACCTAATACTCGATATGGCTTACTATTCATCCATTTATATATTTCTCATTTTAGAAACTTAAGTGTGAGCGATACTTAACACTAATAAAATCAAGAGATTAAGTACTAATTTAAAGATAAATCATGACTGTAATCGTTCACATCTACAAATGTCAAAAAGTAAAAAGCTCCCCAATTTGATCCTATAGCCATATAGCCATTACTTGAGATCCCAGGTGCTGAGTGTACACCACGCGGAAATTTCTTTTTCCAGATTTCCTGACCATTTAGATGGTCCACACAATATAAGCATTCTTCTAAAGTGACATAAACAAAATTACCATCTGGTAAGACTGTTAAAGGAGTATACAACATTTTTTTCCCATCATTATACTTTTTCCATACTAGACTTCCATTAAGAATATTTAGAGCATACATATAACCATCATCACTTCCAATTGCAACGGTTCCATTACTTATTGCCGCGGAAGTATTAACCGGTCCCCCTGTTTCATATTCCCATAGAATATCTCCATTTTCAGTATTGAATCCATATATCAAATTACCATTGGAGCCAATTACACCAATTTTATTTTCATAATCTAGGGCAGGGGTTGAATCCACATCCCCATTTGTACTGAAAGTCCAAAGTTCTTGCCCATTGTTATTAATGCAAATAACTTTTTCTCCAGTTCCAAATATAATGTCATTTGATTCGGTTAATGAAGGTGAGCTGTAGATATCCTCTTCAATCTGTTCGTTATAAATTTTACTCCATAAACATTCACCAGTATTAGTATCCAAAGCATATACATGATGATCATAGCAGGTAACAAAAACCACTGATTTACAGTGGCTTACTGTAGGAGTTGAATGTATTCGATCCTTTGCTTTAAACTCCCACTCAATCTCTCCAACAATATTAATTCTACGTAATATGCCATCCTCCCCACCTAATATGAAGCTTTTCTCATTTATTATCGCTGGAGAACTGTAAATAGGACTTGTCAACTTCAATTCCCAATCCAGGTTCATTTTTTTTAGGTTATAACATCTTAGAATATGATCCCAACCACCTATAACGACTGTATATTCATTAACAAAGGAAGGTATGCTCCAAAACTCAGTGGGTTTCAGCATTTCACAATAAATTGATGGTTCAATTCTATAATTAACTTTAGTTGACCAGTTAAAATTCCAACTTCGTAAATCCATCTTATTTTTATACCAGTATTTTTTCATTTTTTAATCTCCTATATTTCATTTCACACATTAAGTCCTATCGAAGAATAAATATTAACTTATATACCGTATATTTGAGGAACATTAGATTATGGATGAGTTTCAGTTTAAAATACGTGAAGCAGAAAAACTCGACAATAATTATATGAAATTTCTAATATTTTCCAAATGTTCTAAACTATGAGTTGCTAAAGATTGTAATTGATTACGAAGATATACTTTCTTGTTCGAAACAATTATATAATTATTCATATAATCACCATTATTAAGTATTTCTAGCATATGCAGCCTAATGTTAATGAATATATCTAGAACATAAGTAATTGATAACTCGTTTATTGGTAAATTACCCAAACGCTGATCGTGATCAAATACATTAGTATTAAATATTTGTCCAGGAGAAGTAATATTCATCCTCAAACTTGCTAAAGAACACAGATCTTCCTCAATCAAGTGGAATAATTCCTGTTTTATAGTCCAGCCATTATTTTGCATATAATCCCAATCAACAATTGTCTTTTTTAATTCATTTACGATCTTTATTGAATCATGATACAAATCTAAAATTCTTTGGTCTTCTAATTGCCTAACACAAATAAATTGAAGTATATAACCATCTAAATCTACGACTTCAAAAACACTTTTCCATTCAAAGGATAAACTTTCCTTGGTGTACTTTAAAAAATTTTCCTTGTTGACAATTTCGTTGAATAGATCTTCATTACAATTAATATATATTCGTGTTTTGTAAGATAAAGTTTCTATTACGAAATTATCATCTCGGGATTGAAACTCACCAGTATACAAAAACAAGCTACAATCTAAAAATCTAGCTATAACTTGAGAAATTTCAACTTCTTCAATGTTAAATCCTAGTTCTTTATAAAAATTTATAGATTTCTTTAAGTTACTTACTTTTAATTTGTAATTAATCATATACTAGACCCTCATATTTATTAGATAGAATGAGTAAAAAATAAAACTAACGTTACTTTTTTATTGAGAAATTGAGTTTTCAGTAAATTCTGTGTTTTTTCTCATTATTTTTACTATTCTTAGTAAAAACAATATACTGATAATAACCATTCCTATGCCTTCAGCTACCCATATTCCCACAGCACTATAACCTAATTTATACATCAAGTATGCTGCTGGAATTATAAACAAATACGAAATAACTAATGTAATTAAACTTGGAAGTTTAGTATCTAAAAACGAGTCCAAAACGGCAAGTAGAGAATATTGTATAGTGTAAATTAAATAAAACACTAAATGTACGATCATAATATTCATCGATAATAAATATGTATCTGTTCCAGATTGAATTGAGAAAAACGAAAATATATATTCAAGGGTTAATAAGACAATTCCAATTACAATGGCTGAACTGGTCATAGAAACTAATATTATTTTTTTGGCAGTCGCCTTTATTGTTAAGGAAGCCTCGCCCTTTCCTATTTGATCAGATAGTCGAACAACAATAACGGTATAAAAGGCCTGGGGAACCATAAACAGTACACTAGAAATTAAATCAGTAACTTGATTAGCAGCTACTAAATTGATCCCTCCCCATCCAACCATTAATACCAGAATAAATGATGTTAACCAGTCATTAAGGTTTGTAATTCCTTTTGGAACCCCCTTAATAAGCAAGGCCTTTATAAATTTCAAACTTATTGCAAAATTTTTAAATGCTATTTTTTCTTTACTTTGTATATAGATTAAAGATATCGCACTTATTAACATAACCATCCTTGAAATGTTTGTTGCAATAGCAGAACCTATAACCCCATATTCAGGGAAACCCCAATTACCATAAATAAGTAACCAATTTAGAAGTATATTTAGGATGTTTCCTATAAGAGTTAACATCAATAAAACTTTCATTTTGTTATTAACAATAATCATTTGAGCCATTACATTATATATTAAGATTATGAAAACAGACCATTTTAGTGTTGATATATACTCATCAACTATAGTTACAATTTCAATTGGTTGATTAAATAGTGTAAAAAATTCCGATGTGAAATTTAATATAAAAAAAATTAAAACACCTAAGAAAAATGCTAAATATACAGAATTCACTAAGTACTGTTGTTTCGTATCCTTATTCTCTTTCCCAATTCGCGAAACTAGAGGGGTGAACATTCCAAGTATACCGATAAAAGGTGTCAAAATAACATTTAAAAATATTCCTCCTTGTCCTATAGCCCCTAAGTATTTTTCTCCTAAAGGAGCAATCATAATACTATCAGCTATTGTAAAGGAAAAGTTTATAATGGTATTGAATATTAATGGAATTGCCATCCATAGTACAGTGAAATAAGTTAACTCCTTATTCTTCATGCTACGCCCTCACATGTAATATGTTGGAAGTGAGCTTAAAGCCCACCTCCAATATATTCAGAAATTTCAAGTTTATATCCATTTGGGTCAAGAAAGTAAATCGACCTAGAAGAATGATATTGGACGGGTTCTTCATAGAAGAGTTTCACATTAAACGATTTAAGTCTATTTAAAACTTCATCAAATTCTTCAACGATTAATCCAAAGTGTGTAATTTCAAGCCCTTCGTTTTCAACTCCCCTGCCTTCAGGAAACTCATGCATACATAAAAATAACTGATTTTCATTCCCCACAATAACCCATCTAGTTAAAGCTCTTAATCCAACTTCCTTAACTTCAAAACCGAAAACATCTGAATAAAATTTCACACTTTCCTCAATATCTGCAACATCTAACTGAATATGATCAAACTTTGTAATTACAATATGTTTATTCTTCATATTTTTTGTAACATCTCCTTGTATTCATTATTGAGATGATTATTTTCATCCATAGCATTCAAAATACTTTTAAAGTAAGTCTCTTCACTTTTACTAACCAGTTTTTTAGATATTAAGTAGCCATTAACTGCAGCTGAAATATTCAGTGGATCTAAAGCAAGAGTGTTTTTGTAAGCCTCGACTGCTTGCGTGTAATCCTCTAATTTTTCGTAACAATAGCCTAGTAAAAATTGTGATTCAACTACTCTGGGAAGACCAATTTCCTGAGCTCGTTTTATGTAGCTTAAAGCATTGTTGTAATTATCAAATAACATATTAACTTCAGCAGCTTCTAGATAGCTTATTGACCAGTTAGGATCTATCTCAATTAATTTCTTAGCGATGTCTTCTGCTTTATCATAGTCTTTATGTAAATATGCAAATTCTTTAAGGGAAGATTCAAAATATGTCTTTAATGCATCCGACCTTTGAATTTTTTGTATTTCAGATTTAGGTTCTGCCATTTCTGCATACTTATATGATAAATCCATGTACTTACGAGTATTATCTAGATCATTTTCAGCTGCAGGAATCATTGCCACAGATCTATAAAAATGCGATTTTGACAACTGTGATGCAAATATATTATCACTGAGTTCTTCTGCAAGTTTAAATCCTTTACCAACAAACCACTTATACAAGTCATTGTTAAGCGCACTTGATTTGATCTTCCATGTATTTGCCTGCGACGATACTGATATTATCTCTATATCTGATAAATAACCTTCTTCAATCAAAGCTTTTATATTTTCGAATTCTTTATCCACCGATTCAAATGGATTGTTCCTATTTTTCAAAATAAAACTTAGCATATAATAATAAAATTTTTCATTAGGATACAGTCTATTAAGATCAATCTGTTCGAAAATATTACTCGCTAATTTATAACGAGCAATTGAACACAAACTATAACAAATATTTAGTTTTTGTATAGGAGTTGCGAAATTCACATTATTTACTAGCCATTTCAATTTATTAAGAGGCCCTTGAACTTCATAGTTGAGGTTTTCGATATCTGCATGTTCAATTTTTGTTATTACTGATACTTCAAACAAAGTTGATGGGTCTAGCAACTGCATTAAATTATACGGAACGTTATCAAAATTATGATGTTCGAAAGAAATACAAACTCCTTTTGACCAGTTGCTTGAAATATTATGGCTATTTTCTAAATGCAATATCGCTCTTAAGAATGCTGTATCACGCATTATTCATTACCCCACTTATCAATTTTTATAAAGGGGGGAATCTAATCCCCCCCAATTTTACATTTAATTATTTATGATTAAAACGGTTGAGTGGAAGGAAAAAATGATGGTTTTTTAACTACATTCAGGCTATTGAATTTAACCATGCCAAATCACCTCATTTCATAAATTAACTAGACACTTAGAATGGTTGAGTAGACGGAAAAAACGATGGCTTTTTAACTACGTTTAGGCTTTTGAATTTAACCATGCCAAATCACCTCCATCCGAGGAAATATATGTAAGCTTACAAATTACAATTTATTACAAGATATAACCATTGTCAACAATAAAATAATATAAATTTATAGTAGGATAATTTATATTATTGAAGTTTTACTGTTTATCGTAATTTAATTCGAATCGCATCGATTAATAAAACCCAAAAAACTTATCCCACCACTTGCTTTAAACCCTGTATTTTGATATATTTACATAATTTTAATTAATTTAATTTACAATTATAACCTTTTGCCCTATAATTACTACATTATGACTTATTATATTTCAGGAGGTAAATTATGAATGAATTAACAATAACGCCAAAAGATACTGCCGTCATTGATAAAACATCTGATCCAAATGAAACAATGAATCAATGGCAGGACAGTTATCATAACGCAACTACTCTCAATAACAAATTATCCCTTAAAACTATTAATTATTTCACAGAATATCGACTGGAACCTATGAAATAATTAAAAATCAAATATGAAATTAGACTTATCTCTAAAATAGTCAAATACTTTTCGAAATATCATCAGTGAGCTTTTTCCCTTGAGATATCCCATAAATGATGGTGCTGAGTTTAACTTTCAGGAAGTGAAAGATTATCTAGAGGAAGATGGTTCAAATACCAAATCATCGATAAATATAAAATTACGAGTACAACTCAGCTTCCAACTGGATTAAGAAGTATCATTGTCATAGCAGCTTAAAAGCTTATTCAGGTGGAGCGAAAGCGATAACGAAGAGATATAGATGAAGAAAATGGAGTATAAAATCGAACGGCTTCGAGCGGAGAATGCATTTTTAAAAAAGTTACGGGAATTCCAAAGGAGGCGAAACTAAGCCAACATCGTCAAGAAAACATCTACCTTGCCATTCAAGCGCTTCAAAAAGAGGTGTTATTCAGTAATCGGCTTTTGTATGAAATTGCAGGTATTCCACGTCCAAGCTATTACAATTTGTTAAGGTACTGTACATTTTGTTAAGGTACTGTACATTTTGTTAAGGTACTGTACATTTTTTAAAGTTTGATCATTTTATTTCTAAACAATCGCTCCTAATTGTTGAAGTGCTTTTTCTAATTTATTCATTCCATTCCGGAATTGAATGAATTTCATGTTCCGAAGCTAGCTTACCTAGTTGCTTTTCTTCTTTAAGAACAGCATAAAGCGATCCTTCATAGGGTAAGGCATCAATAAAACACCTAAAACATGCTTTCAATTCAACCCCATTTAGAACGGTACGGAATATGTCAGTACATAAGTCGATAGTATAATCAACCAACCTAAACCCAGTTTACGAAAAACGATATATCTTTGTTTCAACTTTTACACCCCTATTTTGTGTTGGTGGTGTTTTTACTGTTTCACATGCGGAAATATGAGCGATATGGTCAGCCCTGAGCCAAACTCTGATTTTGCATCCAACTGAATGGCTAGATCATAAGCCATCTTGCTCACTAAGAAGAGGCCCATACCTGTTGCTTGTCTTGTATAAGTACCTCGTCCTCCAGTAAAGCCCTTATCAAAAATAAATGGTAAATCTTCTTCAGATACACCAGGTCCATGATCACTAATATGTAAAATGGTTTGATCATTTACTTTGTCATAAACCGTTTCAAATTTCAAAAATGGACTCCCCTGATTCTGTGCAACGTATTTCGTACTATTAAAAATGATTTGTTCTAATATAAAGGCCAACCCTTTGCGGTCAGATAAAACTTCCATCTCTTCGCCTATGAACTGTATTTGAAAACCGGATTCATCTAGTAGTGTTTGATGGTTTTCAATAATCTGTTTACAACATGCTAGTAAGTTTATAGACTCGAAAATATAATCTTTATGAGCAGCCCCAAGCCTTGCAAAATACAAAATTCGCTCGACGTCACCAAGCATTTGATCTCTAATATGAAGCATACGCTGTCTAACAAGGGGAGACATTTCGTCACTGCGGTTATCTAGTACCAATGTCATCAATGACAGAGGCTTTTTAATTTCGTGAACCCATCCTTCTATATAGTTTTCATAATCGGTAAGCTCAATGACTTGATCATTCAGTTCCGACTGATATGATCTTATGGTACTTCCCATTCTACGAATATATGACCAATGTGTTTTAGGAGATACCTGACATAATATTTCTTCGTTCGTCTCATTCGGTTCCAATAAAAAATCTTGAAAAGCAGCTTCGATTATTTTTTGTTTTCTAAGCATGACGAATACAGACAACGAAATCATAGCTAGCGTAAACACAATCATGAGCCCTACTAAAATATGAAACGTTTCAGGATAAGCCAACCAAGCTAAATAACTAAAAAGGAGACTTGTCGCCATCAACACAAGAAACCATTGTTTATAAGCATGAAAACAATCATAGATTTGCTTCATCCATTTCATGGCTTCATCTACCCCCTAAGTCGATAACCTTGGCCCCTGATTGTCTCAATTTGATTCTCCAAGCCTAACTGCCGCAAAGTTTTTCGTAAGCGAGTTAGATTTACTTGAAGCGCATTTTCGTCTATATATTGATCTGTCCCCCATAAAAGTTCACTCAGTGTTGACTTGGATACAACCTCAGGTCTATTCTGTGCTAGAGCCAATAAAATCTTTCCTTCATTAGCTGACAATAATAACGATTGAGATCCCTTATACAAAGTAAAGGTATTGGGGTCTAACGAAAAACTGCCACCATCGATCAAGTCCGGTTGTCCTTCAAATCTTTTGAGCAAGTTCTGTACCCGCGCTAATAATCGATCTCGATTACATGGTTTCGTGAGATAATCATCTGCACCTAAATGAAGACCATGTAATTCATCTTGCAACTTATCCCTAGATGTAAGAATCAATATGGGACCAATCCCTTTTAATCTTAGACTTCTGCATATTTCAAATCCTGATTGTTCCGGTAAATTGATGTCTAGTAAGACTAAATCTGGTGCCAAAGTGGCTATTTGAGAAACGACATCATGAAAAAAAGTAATAGCTACTGCTTCAAACCCTTCTTTTTGCAATATATCCATTAACTCTTCTCTCATCAATAAATCATCTTCAACAATTGTAATCCTCGCCACTTTGGCACCTCCTTCAATGTAAAATATATCGGTTTCTTAATCGATATTTGGCTTCCAACGCAATTTATTGATCTCGTGATCTGCTGAACGGGCAACGGCTACTCCATAAATGACCAAAATCAAGATGATTATACATGCAATGGTAAAGGCAATCGGATAAAGTAACGCGTTGTCTTCGATGCTAATCATCACAAATGAAATCATCGCCTTTATACCAACAGCTCCGCTCACGCATGCAAGAGACATAGGTAACAGAAAGGTCAGCAACACCTGTCTATGCATTGATTTTTTCATTTGATGACGTTTTGCCCCCAACATGGAAAGCGTTAAATAGCGCCCACCTGTCTGCTTCATCTGCGTCAAAAATTGTAAAGCCAATACTGTACAGGCAATAATCAAAAATAAAAATCCCATATATAATGTCGTATAACTTCCAGCAACTACATAGAAAAGTCTGCGTCCAAAGTTTTGTAAATAACTTTCGAACTCGAGGCCTGAAGACGTTAATAAATCTCTAGCCTCCATCATCGGTTTCATTAAACCTTGTTCGGCTTGCAGCTTTTGCGGGATGCGAAAATTCCAGTAGGTTGCATAGGTTTCTATATTTAATAATTGTTCAAACATTTGATCAGAAACTATGAACGCGGAATAAATTTCTACTGAACGATCTGCTACTAATCCTCTCATTGGAAGTGATGGGCGTATAAATACTTCCTGATCATTAATGCTCATCAAACTTTGCCCTTCTTTTGCAGCCTCCTCAAGAATATTATCTAGTACAGGCATGCTTTCCAGATTGTCCATATGCAAAAGGTCTGGATTAAAGTATAAAGCCAATTCATCTGAATCTAGGTTCAGTGGTTTTTCCCCTATAGCATCTAAAAGTCCATTATATGATGTTTCAGGAATGAGGTAAGGCTTTGTTGCATCAATCTCTAGGACCCCAAGCAGATTAAGTGCTTCAGGGTTTTCCGAACTGATCGTGTAACTCTGCATTTCTCCAGATAAAAATTGCTCTTTGTAGTTGCTTGGCAGAGCCATAATGAGTTGCTCTCTTAATTTTGACCAATCAACTAACGATGAAGGCAAGTCGTCTTCCCCACGTTCATACTGGTGTTTCATCCTTCCAATTTCCAAGAGATTCAAGTCCTCTACATAGGGTACCATTTTTTCTGAAGCAAGAAATTGCTCAACCTTTTGATGGTCCCCCTTAACCGTAAAATCATATAACGAGGAACTCCTAGCATAGACACTTTCAAAGCTTATAATCGTTGAAGCACCCTCTGCTATCAAAATGATCGACAACGTGATAAGGATCGATGTTACAGCAACAGAAGTGGATTTATTAGCTACGTTCTCTTGAAACTGCCTTAATGTAAATGTGCGCAGACCTTTCGTAGATTTACGCTCAGACAAGCTTGCCAATAAACCTAGTAGTTTTCCAAATCCCCTCATAAAAAGGATCGTTCCTAAACTTCCGAGAGTGAGTGCCACAAACAGAACCAGTCCTCCAAAGTCCATAAAACGATATAAAACGATCCAATATGCCACGCCTAGTAAAATAGAACCTGCCAATATATGGAGTATATTGCCTTTAACATGCCCCATATCTTGTTTCTTATCCATTTGCTCTTTCAGTAATTGATGTACCTCTTGATTGAATAATCTTCCCCCAAGAATGACTAATGCTATAAACTGGATAAGTAAAAAACCGATGATCGTAAAGAGAATCGCACTTACCGACAAGCTTATTTGATGACCGATAATGCCTTGTCCGACTAATCTGGAAACCGTCAAGCTGATGATTTCTGCTAAAAATACGCCTATTAACAGGCCTCCAATGAGCGCTAAAACAGAAGTGATGAACCCCTCTAATAAAAGTTGAAAAACGAGGCGTTCTTTGCGCATTCCTAACATCAGATAAAGTCCCAACTCTTTGCTTCTCCGATTTAATTGATACCGATTGGCGAATAAAACTAAGAAAAACAATAAAAACAATGCAAAACCATACACAATGGGCATTAGGGCTAAAAGTTTATCGATCGCATCACTTTCAAATTCTCTTAAGAATAATATAATATCTTGTTTCCCTAGTGAAAGAATGATATAAAACGAGGCTACTGCTGTGACAAGGGTTGCAAAGTAGATTACATTCTCCTTACGACTTCGTTTCGCATTACGATAAATCAGCCTAGAGAACATTTGCGCTTCCTCCCCCAAGCTGAGCTAGTAACTGCAAAATTCTTTCATAAAATTTCTCTTGTGACTCATCATGTTTACGACGCAGTTCATGAAAGATGACACCATCTTGAATAAAAAGGATTCTTGAACAAAAACTCGCTGCATTCGGATCGTGGCTGACCATTAAAATGGTCCTTCCATGGCTTTTATTAATGCCTTCCAACTTATTCATTAATGTTCGTGCAGAACGTGTATCCAATGCTCCTGTCGGTTCATCTGCAAGAACGATGTCTGGATCAGGAATCAAACAACGTGCAGCTGCCACCCTTTGCTTTTGTCCTCCAGACATTTGAGATGGGAATTTATGAAGGATATCTGTAATTTCTAAAAAACCTGCCAGCTCATTTAATTTAGCTCGTGCTTTTGCAAAATCCACCCCGTGAATCGATAATGGCAACAGTATATTTTCTTGTCCAGTTAGATTATCCAGTAATTCAAAGTCTTGAAACAAATACCCAATTCGACTACCGCGATACTCCGCTAAATCCTTACTGTCAAAAGCACTGATGTTTTTACCATTTAAAAGCACACGTCCAGATGTCGGTTTTATGATTGTTGCAATGCAGTTTAATAATGTCGTTTTACCAGATCCGCTTGGCCCCATTATTCCTAAGAATTCTCCTGGGAGAATATCAAAACTAACCCCGTTTAAAGCTTGGGTTATATTGTTTTTCTTTCCGTAATTTTTTTGTAAGTCTTGAACTTCTAGCAACTTTCCTCGTCTGACCACTGTATATCGCTCCTTTCTTATGATTTCGAAATGATAATCGAATTGAGCTATACACATTATAGCCAGTAAAAAAGGCCGGAAACACTTACAGATGGTGTAAGGAAACTTGGATGGTGTGGATTGGAAGGATTTTAATCACTATATATAGTGTACCGTAATAGTTCATTTATTGAAGATCAGCACGTATAAAAGGCATCCGACATAAGGATGGTTTGCCTAAAAAAGGTCCTGTCCTTTGTCTGATGCCCTTATCGCTATGTTTTTCTTTTATTCTATGTAATGGCTTGAGCCTCAAAGTATGCTAATAGCTAACTAATCCAAGAACCACAAAGAATGGACAAGAACCAGATCAGCACATAATCAAAAATTCACCGTTGAATCGATCTGCTTGTTCATCTTAGGTAAAGCTGTTCCCCGATAAATTGTAATGTCTTCCAACTCCATAGATACAAAAATCTTGACATACCTTGGTGGTATACTCTTATTCATTCAACAGTCTTTAATTTTTTCTCAACTTCTTTCAATCTTTGTTCTAACTCATTTAATTGTTGTTGTTGATCTTGTAAAATCTTTTGTTCTTTCATTAACTTTTGATTCGCACGATTTTCGTGATTCTTAAACATTCTACTAAAGAATATGACGATTAATAGAGGAATGATAACAATAAATATTAAACTAACACTGAGTGATGATAAATAATTCATTTATCGTTCTCCTTATTTCATTAATAACTAAAAGTCTCTCTAGTTAATCATATGGCATTCACGTCATTTGTTTAAAGTACATCTAAGCGATTTTACACTTTTCCCCATTGCACTTGACTAAAGAATAAACGTTCTAATTTTAAGTCTTAGAACGCTTTAAATTTTATAACTTTAGATTATTTGTAACTTATACATAAAATAAATAATATTATCTTCTTGTATCGTATCTGTTGCTACTTTGTTTTTATGTGTTTTTTTACACTTTATGCATTGATGTATAATCTGATATCCTTTTTTGGCTGAGTAATCAAGGGCAATCGGTTTCATTAGTCCTTTACACTGGCTTAAACGATCACCCGTTTTATTATCTAGATGTTTAGAATATAAACAAAATGGACAATGATTTCGATAGCTACCATTGGTTAATGGTGAAACTTCAGCACTGCACTTTTCACATTGAAAAGAAGTATTCTCTAGTTTTCTACTCATTTACTTTCCTCCAAAATGAATTTTTCATCTTTGGAGAAAAGGGTTCCGTTTGTTTTTCTGCGCTTTAGCAGTTTCAGGCTTTGAATAAGAGAGACCTATTCACCGTTTTATTCTATAAAACGATTACTTCTAGTTCCAGCTTCACAAAGGCATATTTAATCCTTTGATCCGAACCACGGTTGATTTTGTATATTTGTATCAACCACTGTGATGCAGCTAACGCCACATCCCACTAGTATGTGTCATTATTCATCACTGACATCGGCATCGTCCCCTAGAAAGCAATGAGTTTAAAAGAGAGTAATAAAATATGAATCCCCCCTAATATCTATAAAAGTCTTTAATTTATTAAATCAAAATCAATGTAACATATTTTTTAGAAAAAATCTTTTTGAACAGTTATCTATTTGTAGCTACGACAAAAAAACATCCATTCCGTTACTACGCTTCTAACAAAAAAATGTGTGCTCGATTAACCTAAGTATAATCGAGCGCACATAATTCTTAACAAAAACTACTTTAAACAACAAGGATTTGGGGCCATTAACGGTGGACTTTGTGGAATGTTTTAAAAAGTTTGATCATTTTCTCCCCTCTTCCACAATCGAGCCTAATTACTTAAAATGTGCTCGTATTAAAAACCATGGAATCATCTGGTTTTAGATGCTCCATGGTTTTGATGAAGTGTGTTTAAATTTTATACTTTAGCTGCCCAAATTTCTATTTCAATTTTTATCTCAGGTAAACCTAACTCAGCAATATATCCAATCGTCATTGCTGGATAATCATTACTAAATAATTGTTCCCACTCTGAATCTAAGAACTCCCAATCAATTTTCTCAGTAGCCCATACGTTCACTTTTATAATATTTTCAGCACTTAACCCTTCAGATTCCAGTACTGTTTTTATATTGGTAAACGTATTACTCACTTGCTCATTCATATTTTGTGGGAATTGTCCATTTCGATCTACACCAACTTGACCTGATGTCACGTATAACTCTGCATTCCTTGGAATTTTTGTAATATGTGTGTAATTGCCAACTGGTGCAGGCATACTTGATGGGTTTTTTCTTATAATTCTTTCGTATTCCATTTATTTACCTCGCCATTTAAAAGAATTTTCTGCAGTTTTTCCTAGAAGATCAAATTTAGACACACTTCACCCTTGAAGAGACTTCTAGAAAAAAACAGCAGTGGAGTATCCATATCCGTAAGATAAAGACTTAAGTGATTTTTTCTTCATGGGTGAATACTCCTCTCTCTTAAAATGACAAGATTTTGATAATTAATATTTTATAGGAAATAGGTTCTTTGCACAACTTAAATATTAATCTAAGGTTTATTCCGTAAAATGACCAAGATTATTGAATTTAAAAAAACAGATTATTAGCATAATTGTATCAAACTTTATTCCAAGTCTACACCTCAACAATCTGGCCCTTTAATGGAATAACTTTATTATCACTTAATAGGTTCTTAATCCACAAAAAAACCGAAATCCCTTCTTTAATAGAGATAGGATTTCGGTTCATCTTTTTATAAACGGTGCGACTTTTTTTATAAACAGTTCAACTTTTTTTCAAAGCCACACCTTCAAACAACACCTCTACACTCACTCCACCGTCACACTCTTCGCCAAGTTACGCGGCTTATCCACGTCATGCCCCAGCGCAAGGGATGCATAGTAAGCAAGCAGCTGCAGTGGTACTACAGACAATGCTGCTGTAAGAAGCGGCAGCGTCTTCGGAATCGCAAAGGCCTGATCCACGGACTTCAGCAGGTTCACCACATGCTCTTCATGGGTGATGACCATAACGTCAGCGCCGCGCGCCTTCACTTCCTTGATGTTGCTCACGGTTTTCTCAAGAACGTCCTCCTGGGTCGCCAGAGCGATCACAGGTATTCCTTCCTCGATGAGAGCTAGTGTACCGTGCTTCAATTCACCAGCAGCGTATGCCTCTGAGTGAATATAAGAGATTTCTTTCATCTTGAGCGATCCTTCTTGAGCGACGGCAAAGTCTTGACCGCGTCCAATGAAGAACAGGTGCTCATGCTTCGAAATTTGTTCTGCGTAATTTTTAATCGCTTCGGTATTTGCCAAAATGGACTCAACCTGCTCCGGCAAAGCTTCCATCGCCGCTAGAATCTCAGCCGAAGCCTCCTCGGTGATTGTACCGCGGACTTGAGCCAGGTACAGACCGAATAGATAAAAGGCGATTAGCTGAGATGTGTAAGCCTTCGTAGACGCTACGGCTATTTCAGGACCAGCCAGCGTGCCGAATACATCATCCGCTTCACGAGCAATCGAGCTACCTACCACGTTGGTGATAGCCAGTACATGAGCACCATGGCTTTTCGCTTCACGCAGTGCAGCGAGCGTATCCGCTGTTTCACCGGATTGGCTGACTACGATCACAAGCGTCTCTGGTGTAACGATTGGGGAGCGGTAACGGTATTCGGATGCCACATCATTTTCAACGGGAATCCGAGCCAAGGATTCGATAACGGTGCGACCGATCAGACCGGCATGATATGCCGTACCGCAGGCAACGATCTGAATGTTGCGAATCTTCGCAATCTGCTCTTTTGTCAGCTTCAGATCTGGCAGCACCACCTTACGGCCGCTTTCATCAATACGACCGAGCATCGTGTCGCGGTACGCTCTTGGCTGTTCATGAATCTCCTTCAGCATGAAGTGATCAAAACCACCTTTTTCTGCAGTGACCGCATCCCAATCGACATGAATCATTTCCCGAGAAATAAAGTTCCCCTCAATTGTCATCAGTTCGACAGCGTCTGCTGTAAGCAGCGCCATCTCGCCATCATTCAGAATGTACACATTACGCGTATATTTCAAAATCGCCGGAATATCAGAAGCGATAAAGTTCTCTTTATCTCCAAGCCCGATAATCAGTGGGCTGGCTTGACGCACAGCAACCAATTTACCCGGCTCATGCTCAGTCAGCACACCAAGAGCAAAAGCACCTCTCATATAGGAAATAGCCTTTTGTACCGCTTTAACAATATCTCCGTCATACTCACGGGCAATAAGGTGAACAATTACCTCTGTATCTGTTTCGGACACAAAATGATGCCCCTGCGCGATCAGTTCTTCCTTCAGCTCCAGATAGTTCTCCACAATCCCGTTATGAACAACCGAGAACTTCTGGCTCTCATCTGTATGCGGATGGGAGTTAACGTCCGATGGCTTTCCGTGAGTTGCCCAGCGGGTATGTCCAATCCCGGCCATACCAACAAGCGGAGCTTCCTCCAGCTTGGATTCCAGGTTGGCAAGACGCCCTTGCGCTTTAGCAACACTAAGACCTTCGTTGGTAAGCACTGCGATTCCCGCCGAATCGTATCCGCGATACTCCAGCTTTTTCAATCCATCAATCAGCACTGACTGCGTTTTCTGATTTCCAATATATCCGACAATACCACACATAGTAATATTCCTCCGTTCAATTTTCCAAAAAAGAGCATGTGGAATAGAACGCGGCGCACCTGTGCGGCTTATAACCAAAGAAGAATGAATTATTCAATTTTCAACGTACCAATACATCAGATACATCAGACAATTTAATCGTTCAGTTGATCATCATGAATGCACTCTTCTTTTCGTCACATTAACCGCGTTCATCGCACACTCATGGTTTAGGTTCATATAGTACACCTGCCGGTACGTTGTATGAACGGTCGCCCATTCATTTTCCGATCCGGCTTACGGCTGGTGCTGGTTGCCGGGAGGTCCCCGCCGAACAATTCGAACACCTCCACCTCGTCAGCTTGCTCTGCCGATGGCCAGCCTATGCAAAAAACGTTCGGTCAGCTTATATAGCGTATATCTTAAAAGCTAACCCTTCTTTCCTGCATTCAGCCCTTCCCGCGCAGCATCAAGCTCTGGCGCTTGTATTGCATAATAACCTTACAACCCTCACTTTCTATCTTTGAATAACATTTTTATATTATATTCATCCAGCAGATGTATTGCAACTGGGCCTCTCTTCCAGTTACTTGTGTTCTTATCATATAAAACCTCATAACAAAGCCGATGGAACTGTTGTTATAGTCCCACCGGCCCAATCAAGATCCAGCCCTATTTCCCTTTAAAATCCAACTTGCGACTCACGCAAGCTCCTTTTTTACCACATCAGCGATCTGGGCTACATACCGATCCAGTTCTTCCTTGTCTGGACCTTCCGCCATCACGCGAATTAAAGACTCCGTTCCTGAAGGACGAACCAAAACTCGTCCATTATCACCAAGAATCTGCTCCACTTCTTTAATCGCTGCTTCGATCTGCGCATTTCCTTCATATTTGCTCTTATCGCCTACGCGAACATTAACAAGTACTTGCGGGTATTTTCGCATACTGCGCTTAAGCTCATTCAGACGTTTCCCAGAGGATACGATTGTATCTACAAGCTGAATACCTGTCAAAATACCATCGCCTGTTGTATTATAATCCAGGAAAATAACATGACCGGATTGTTCCCCGCCCAAATTATAACCTCCGCGGCGCATTTCCTCCATAACATACCGGTCGCCTACAGCCGTTTTGGCAGTCTTCAGCTTCAGTGTGTCGCATGCCTTGTAAAAACCTATATTACTCATGACAGTAGATACAATGGTACCTTCCTTCAATTTGCCTGCCTGATTCATAGCCTCACCGCAAATACAAAGAATGTAATCGCCATCCACTTCTTCACCTGTATGATCGATCGCAATCAACCGGTCTGCATCACCATCAAAAGCCAGACCCAAGTCAGCCCCCTGACGTACGACCTCTTCCTTCAAACGCTCCGGATGCGTCGATCCGCATTCATCGTTAATGTTCAAGCCATTCGGCTCTGCACCTATAGCAATGACTTCAGCTCCCAGCTCGCGGAATAATTTCGGGGCGAGTTCATAAGCTGCGCCGTTTGCGCAATCCAAAACAACTTTCAAACCATCAAAACGCTTGCTGATCGTTGTCTTCAGATATTCCAAATATTTATATTTGGATTCATTATCAACAACCACTTCGCCTAAATCTTTACCTACTGGACGAGGAAGCTCATCCGTATCCGCATCCATCAGCTCTTCAATCTTCAATTCCGTTTCATCGGACAGTTTAAAGCCATCACCGCCAAAAAATTTAATCCCGTTATCCTCAACTGGATTATGTGAAGCGGAAATCATAACCCCTGCATCTGCTTTAAGCAATCGGGTAATATAAGCGACTGCCGGCGTGGATACAATGCCCAAGCGAATAACATGCGCGCCGATCGACAGCAACCCAGCTACGAGAGCAGATTCGAGCATAGCACCGGATATACGCGTATCCATACCGATAACAACGGTTGGTTTCTCCTTATCCCCTGTAAGAACATATCCCCCACAACGCCCAATGCTATATGCTAATTCAGCAGTGAGCTCTTTATTGGCAACCCCTCTAACACCATCTGTTCCAAAATATTTCCCCATATTTGTTTATCTCCTTTTATCTACTTTTCACATTGTCATTCGTTTGATGATTCATTTCCACTCCCTGACGGGGCCTCTTCCTTTCCCTCTCCGGAGGAAGATTCGGTACCGGCTTGATCATTCCCCTCACCACTATTTTCCGGTGTGTCCTCGCTGCCAGAGTCAGGCTTTTCTTCAGGATCATCCAGCTTATCGTTATCTTTGCCTTCATTTGGCTTGGTGGGCTTAGTGGTCACCGGCCGATCGATCTCCTTCAACTCCACTTTAACAACAAGCCGCTTCTGGTCTACCCGATTAATAAAATTGGGCAGCGTGACCTGAAGCGGTATTTCATGCACACCGGCCTTTAAACCGGCTACATTGGCAACCAATCCTATATCTGTTGACGTTAGGCTGTTCAGCTGATCCGGTGCCCCCGTCAAAGTCATTGACATGGTTTGACTTCTAGGGTCCGTGATGGTAGCCTCCATCCCGGAAGGAACCCCCTTTAAGGTAACAGGGATTCCCTCCACCACTCTTTCACCATGCGAGGCGGCGGTCACCTCGATCTCAACTGAACTAGGCTCGATTTTCTCAAAGCCTTCAGGCGGAGTCAAGTCTGCCGTAAGAACCGTAGTCCCGGAATCTTTTATATTTGATAAATTAACAGTAACCCCTACATAAGGTCTGGCTCCGTTCAAGACTTCTTTACTTCCGTACAGCTTGACCTCTTTGACCTTCGGGTTCACCTTGGAAATAACGAGATCATCAGGCAGACGTCCGGTATATTCCACCTGAAGAGGAGCTGTAATAAATGTAGCTTCCACCGGTATTTCCACAGCTACAGAAGAAGGCTCAATAATCGCATCCTCCATCGCTTCCCCTTCGTTATTATAAGCCGTAAGCTTCACCTTTTTCTCGACGACATTCTCTTTGGCTCCGTCCAGATCGACAGTTCCCCTCACCTGAGCCACTGTAGCAAGCTCTGATTCAGGAAGAGTAACGTTTACGGTTCCTGGTTCAATGGTCGTTGGTTCACCAGCACGAAAGCCTTTGGCTGGCTCTCCTTTTGTCCCGATCGTTACATTAAAAGGATTCGTCATACGTTCTTCTACAGTAACCGTCACCATGGATGGTTCCATGGAAACGAGTTCCACCCCAGATGGACCTGAAAACGTCAGTGGAAGAGTGTGTGTGCCCGGTTCTTTTACACCGCTTAAATCCAGCTTTACTTTATAATCATCTGTGAAAAGCATGATATTAGATCGCTTACCCCTTACTTCAAGATTTACACGATCCTTATCAATCCCTGTTAACGCATACTCACTATCATCAAATCCATAGGTCTGAATTTGAACACCTTCGATAACTCTAGTCTCATAAAATGTTGTCGGTGGAACAGCTGTACCGCTGTCCATATGAACCATAGCCCACAATATAATACTAACTCCAAGTGCAAGTAGTTTACTTGCAGTATTATTCCTAATCCATTTATCCATCACGGCCTTCTCCCTTCCGTTTCCAGAAAAGCACACGTTTTTCCTTTATGGATGCGGCAGGACGTAACTCTTCATACAATTTGGATATTAGAGATTCCTCCTTAATATCACGGACAACTTGCCCGTTAATGGCAAGGGAAACCTGCCCCGTTTCTTCAGATACGATCACGGAAATCGCGTCGCCTACCTCGCTGATCCCAATAGCTGCACGGTGCCGGGTTCCAAGCTCCTTACTAATAAAAGGATTCTCAGACAACGGTAAATAACATCCGGCTGCTGCAATCTGATTATTTTGAATAATTACAGCACCATCATGAAGCGGTGTATTCGGTATAAAAATGTTGATAAACAACTCCGAACTGATCTCTGACCGCATTGGAATACCGGATTCTACATATTCATTCAAACCGGTTGTTCGCTCAAATACGATCAATGCACCGATCTTTCTACGTGATAAATAATTTACCGCTTTAATCGTTTCGGCGATTAATTTATTCGTCTCTTCATCTATGTCTCCCGACTTGCCGAATAATTTCCCTCGACCAAGCTGTTCCAACCCGCGCCTTAATTCCGGTTGGAAGATGATAAAAATGGCAAACACACCAAATGTGAAAATCTGGTTCATGAGCCATTTCAGTGTATATAGGTCAAACCATGTACTAAGCGCCCAGATCAGCACTAAGACGAGAATTCCCTTCAACAGCTGAACAGCTCGAGTGCCACGGACTAGCAGTATCAGATGATAAATTATATAGGTAACGATAAGTATATCGATAATATTCTTAATGGACTCTTGCCAGGTTAAGTCCGCAAAATACTCCATACTGCAACCCCCGTCATTGCTTAATAACGTTGCTTCTTTATAGGTAGTATGTGCTCTACACTATCTAGGTTATAACGTTAATCCTTTCGATGCAAGTCGAGCTCTTTACCATGATAACAAAAATAACAAAAACCACAAAAAAAGCGCCATCTTTCCGGAGAAAAGAGGCGCCGTTATTCATGTTGATGCAAACTTCATCTTAGCGGTAAGCGACATCCGAAAACAGATTGGTAATCTTATACCAGATCCAATCCATTGCTTTGTCTATATCCTTCACTTGTCCTGATATATGGGCCGTAGAGGCTTGAAAAAGCTCTCCGTCAATAACAGTGAGATTTCCAAGAACCTCCCCGAAAACCTGGGCCTCTCCATTCTCTACGGTAATATCCCCCGTAATGGTCTGATCTGGTGGAACGATAACCGTCTGTCCTTCGATTATAAGCTTGTCGAGTTCACTACCTTTAACGATGAGTTGATTCTCCTGGTTCCAAAAACTGACGGTACTAAAGAGCATGACGACCAAAAACAGAGCCGCTGCCGTAATAGCTGGATGATTTTTCACCCAGGTTATCCAAGGTTTTGGCTGCTTTTCCTTAGGCAGCATTCCCATGATGCGATCCGTCAGTTCTTCAGAAGGCCCAGTGGGATGATGGGTCAAGGAATACAGAAGCATGTCTGTCTTCTCCAACTCCTCAAACCTGTTCCGGCAGTCAACACATTGCAGCAAATGGGATTTAAGTTCCAGCTGCTGCTGTCTGGGCAAATCATTGTCCAGATATTCGTGCATCAAAGAGACGGCCAATTTGCAATCCATATGAGCCAGTCCTTTCGTTAAATCTCTTTGCTGGGTCTGTTCCCTATGAAGGGCATAAGACTTGCTTAAATGTTCATACGCACGGGAGCCGGCGATGTTTCATTATTTTCAAAAACTTATAATTTAAATTCCAGTTTTTTACGTAAAAATTCACGCCCGCGATGAACTCTTGTCTTAATGGTCGTCACAGGCAAAGTTAGCACGTCACTAATCTCCTGAAGCGACATGTCCTGTATATATCGCAAAATCATAATCGTCTTATATTTTGCAGGAAGAGAGTCAATAGCCTGATGAATAATCTGCTGTGTTTCTGAGATCAGCATTTCTGACTCCGGTGTGTGATCATCGCTTGGTAACATGGAGTAACCGTCCATTCCCTCCTGATCATTTATATCCGCATCAAGAGAGTAAGTAGGCTTCCGCTTCCGTAATCGGTCAATGCACAGGTTGGTCCCAATTCGGTAAATCCATGTCGAGAATTTCTGATTCACATCATATCGATCCAGATTTTTGTATACACGTAAAAAGGTCTCTTGAACGATGTCCTCGGCCTCATGCCGGTTATTCAGCATCCTGTACGCCAAATGAAAAATTTTATCTTTATATAACTCTACTATTTCAGCAAAAGCACGCTGATCCCCTTTTTGGGCCAGCTTTGCCAATCTCACATCTAAATTGTCCACCATAATTCCCCCAGAATAGTCTGATGGGTAACGTCTAAGGTCCTAATAAGCATTATTCAAATCGTAATTCAACTTATTAGAAAATGCAACAAAATTCAAAAAAGAAAGTGTTGTTGCATCGATCTCTGTTACAATTCTGACAACCTTTATTACAGTTTACTGATCACAATGAAACGACAATGCAAAAAGCGAGGCTCCCCAAGGGAACCTCACTTGTGACTATCCCTGATCCAATATGATAACTTGACGTATCAACCTGTATTACGAAGTCCTGAAGCGATACCATTGATCGTCAATAGGACCTCTCTCAGCAGCTCCACGTCGTCATCGCCTTTCTCACGAAGTGTACGCAGTTCATTAAGAAGCTGTACTTGCAGATAACTTAACGGGTCAACATATGGATTGCGAAGACGAATTGATTCCTGCAATACCGGTTGATTATCCAGAATTTCCTGCTGACCTGTAATTTTGAGAATCATTTCCTTCGTAAGTTTGAATTCTTCTTTAATTAACCCGAATATCCGCTGTCTAGCTACATCGTTCTTAACCATCAGTGAATATTCCTTCGCAATAATCAGATCGGCTTTGGCCATCGCCATCTGCAACGTATCAATCATGGATGTGAAGAATGGATAGTTCAAATACATCTCTTGCAGAACCTTCAGGTTTTCATCATTACCTTGATAGAAGCTCTGTAGGCCCGTACCCGCTGCATACCAGGCCGGAAGCAGGTAACGGCTTTGAGTCCATGCAAACACCCAAGGAATCGCACGCAGGTCCTCAAACCGGTCGCTGTTCTTACGCTTGGAAGGACGAGACCCAATATTCAGCTCACCAACCTCAGGAAGCGGTGTAGATTCTTTAAAAAAGCTCAGGAAATCCGGATCACGGAAAATTAAATCCTGGTATTTCTTTTGAGAGACAGATGAAATCTCTGAAGAGATTCGCTCCCATTCCTTCTCATGAGGATTTTCCTGAGGCAAGCGAGCATTGATCGATGCGCGAATCAGCGCTGAAGTTGCCTGCTCAAGGCTGCGGTATGCGATCCCCTTCAAAGAATAACGTGAGGAAATAACCTCGCCCTGTTCGGTTATTTTGATACCACCGGCAATCGTATTAGCCGGCTGTGCCAAAATACTGCGGTTCAGCGGCATACCACCGCGACCAAGTGAACCTCCACGGCCATGGAAGTATTTCAGCTTCACACCGAACTCTTCACCAACCGCAGTAATTTCCTTCATCGCAACTTGCAGCTTCCAGTTAGCCGTTACAACACCGCCATCCTTATTGCTGTCTGAATAACCTAGCATAATCTCCTGAAGATCTTCCATCGCTTTCACAGCTTCCCGATAAATCGGGAGGTTAAACAGACGACGCATTATATCCGGCGCCGCATGAAGGTCCTCGATCGTTTCAAATAGAGGAACAGCCTGAAGGGTTGCCTTAACAGATCCATCGTTATCCTTGCGGAACAACCCGACTTCCTTCGCAAACACCATAACTTCCAATATATCGCTGGCGCCTTCTGCCATACTGATCAAATAACTGGTGATACATCTTTCACCGAATTCTTTTTGTGCCTGATAAATCGTACGATAAACTTCAAGGCACTCTTTGGTGCTATCACTATACTCTTGAAAAGGAGTAATGATCGGACGTGGGTCATTTAGCAAGCTATTTAAAAGCTCAATCTTTTCTTCTTCTTCCAGCTTTGAATAGTTATCCACAACGTTCATTTTGGCCAAAATTTCAGTCATTGCATTCTCATGCTCCTGACTGTGCTGTCGAATGTCCAGTGTCGCCGTGTGGAACCCGAATAACTCAACTTGACGGATAAGTTTCTTAAGATAAGTATCTGCCACATAGTCAGCATAGTGATGCCGCAAACTGCGGTCAATAATATGCAGGTCTTCAATAAACTCTTCCGGTGAAAGGTAACATTCTCCTCCGGTCATATCGTCATCCAACACATGAGCAATTTTGGCAAGCATATAAGCAAGCTTAATACGGTATGGCTCTTTCTCATTGTGCCAAATTTCCATCTTCTTCAGCGTTACGTTCTCACGGTCCTTCTGAATCGATTGCTTTAACTCATCAGACACATTAACGATCGTTGTGCTAAAGCTTAGATTTTTCATAAGCCCTTTCAAAATGCGCTGGTACTCCCGGATTGCAAGCTTACGCTGCATCTCTAGTGTCTTCCAAGTTACGTCTGCTGTAACCGAAGGGTTGCCGTCACGATCTCCACCGATCCATGAACCAAAACGGAGATATGTCGGTACATGCCAATGATGACCAGGATAATACTTAGTAAGGCAGCGCTCAAGCTCTTGATAAACTTCTGGCAAAATGTGAAACAGCGTTTCATGAAAATAGTACATTCCGTTCCGAACCTCATCCAATACCGTTGGCCTGCGGTCACGCAATTCATCCGTTTGCCAGAGTGTTATCACTTCATTAAGAAGCTTATCCCGAAGTTGTTCTCTTTCACGAAAAGTAAGCGTTGGGTTGTCAAGGAGCATAACATCCTCTGAAATTCTTTTATGGATGTCGAGAATGGCACGTCGCATCGCCTCTGTCGGGTGAGCGGTCATAACGAGCTCTAAAGAGAGGCTTTCGAGAATGCCTTGAACTTCTTCGTACGTAAAACTGCGCTCTTTCAAATCCTGGATTGCACTTTCAATGGAACCTGGCTGGACACTCTCACCTGCAGAACGTTCATAGTCTCGTTTCCGGCGAATCCGGTGATTCTGCTCTGCAATGTTAACCAGTTGAAAATAAATAGCAAACGCTCTGATAACTTGATGTCGATTGTCCGCGTCCAGCGTGCTTATAATCCTTTTAAAATCTGCAAATAATTCAGGCAAAAATACGGAACGTAATGACTTGCTGGTCTCCCGAATCTTTTCAACTAAATCTAAAAGCTCATTGCCCCCTTGATGGACAAGAACTTCCCCGAGAATATTCCCCAGGAACCGCACATCACGTCGCAGCAGATTAATGGAATTGCTCTTTGCGGTTACAGTAAGTTCAGTCATACTACTCCTCCCATCTAAACCCGTTCAGCAGTTTATCTTTTTATGCCTTCCTAATATAATACAATAAATGCGCCCGAAAATCTTTACTTTCCAGCTGAAAAAATTCGCTAATTCGACAAAATAAAACGTTTTCTTGATGGAAATTCCTACGACATAGCTATATATATCATGATTTTCTCTTCATCGCCACCGTCTAATGACTTTAACACACTGATACTTTGCAGGACTATTGTACCAATATGTAAAAAAACATCACACGCTGTGATGTCTGATTTATGTATGGAGCGGGTGATGGGAATCGAACCCACGCTACCAGCTTGGAAGGCTGGAGTTCTACCATTGAACTACACCCGCAGATTAACAATCGGGATGACACGATTTGAACATGCGACCCCCTGGTCCCAAACCAGGTGCTCTACCAAGCTGAGCTACATCCCGATATTTAAGAAGATTAAAAATGGCACGCCCTGAGAGATTCGAACTCCCGACCTTTTGATTCGTAGTCAAACGCTCTATCCAGCTGAGCTAAGGGCGCTAATTATGGAGCGGACGACGGGATTCGAACCCGCGACCCTCGCCTTGGCAAGGCGATGCTCTACCACTGAGCCACGTCCGCAAACCTGGTGCGCGTGGAGGGACTTGAACCCCCACGTCAAAGACGCTAGATCCTAAGTCTAGTGCGTCTGCCAATTCCGCCACACGCGCACGAGTAAAACCACTGGTGAGCCATGAAGGACTCGAACCTTCGACACCCTGATTAAAAGTCAGGTGCTCTACCAACTGAGCTAATGGCTCGCATTTAAAGGTTCCGAACAAACAATCGACACCTTCAAAAGCCTTACTTTACTTATTAAAGAGTAAAGTGGCTGGGGATATAGGATTCGAACCTATGCATGACGGAGTCAAAGTCCGTTGCCTTACCGCTTGGCTAATCCCCAATAATAAGTAACTATTTATAGTCTGTCCCATTTCTCAACAGAACATAATTAAAACTATGGTGGAGACTGAGGGGATCGAACCCCCGACCCTCTGCTTGTAAGGCAGATGCTCTCCCAGCTGAGCTAAGTCTCCGTATAATCAATCTCCATGCTTCGACGAACCTTTGGGATTCTCATCCCCTGAAGCAAGTAAAATAATGGTGACCCGTAGGGGATTCGAACCCCTGTTACCTCCGTGAAAGGGAGGTGTCTTAACCCCTTGACCAACGGGCCGTATTTTAGAAGTGGAGCTTCCAACCGGGATCGAACCGGTGACCTCATCCTTACCATGGATGCACTCTACCTACTGAGCTATGGAAGCAAGTGGCTCCCCGAACAGGACTCGAACCTGTGACAACTCGATTAACAGTCGAGTGCTCTACCAACTGAGCTATCAGGGAATATATATCGCTTGACAACGTCCTACTCTTCCGGGACCCTTCGGTCCAAGTACCATCGGCGCTGGAAGGCTTAACGGTCGTGTTCGGGATGGGAACGCGTGGAACCCTTCCGCCATCGTCACCAAACGATTCAAGTGTTTGATCACTTGAAAACTAGATACGAAACTATTTGCGTTATTAGAATCCGTAGCTTTTCCCTTCAGATCCTAAGATCTTTCCGGGCCCCGCCAAAGTATTCGGCGTTGCTCCAAAGCTTCGCTTCACTTTTTGGGGTGTTTATTGGATAAGCCCTCGACCGATTAGTATTGGTCAGCTCCATGCATTGCTGCACTTCCACCTCCAACCTATCTACCTCGTCGTCTTCAAGGGGTCTTACTAAATTGGGAAATCTCATCTTGAGGGGGGCTTCACGCTTAGATGCTTTCAGCGCTTATCCCGTCCGTACGTAGCTACCCAGCTGTGCTCCTGGCGGAACAACTGGTACACCAGCGGTACGTCCATCCCGGTCCTCTCGTACTAAGGACAGCTCCTCTCAAATTTCCTACGCCCACGACAGATAGGGACCGAACTGTCTCACGACGTTCTGAACCCAGCTCGCGTACCGCTTTAATGGGCGAACAGCCCAACCCTTGGGACCTACTTCAGCCCCAGGATGCGATGAGCCGACATCGAGGTGCCAAACCTCCCCGTCGATGTGGACTCTTGGGGGAGATAAGCCTGTTATCCCCAGGGTAGCTTTTATCCGTTGAGCGATGGCCCTTCCATGCGGTACCACCGGATCACTAAGCCCGACTTTCGTCCCTGCTCGACTTGTAGGTCTCGCAGTCAAGCTCCCTTCTGCCTTTGCACTCTTCGAATGATTTCCAACCATTCTGAGGGAACCTTGGGGCGCCTCCGTTACTCTTTAGGAGGCGACCGCCCCAGTCAAACTGCCTACCAGACACTGTCCCCGTACCGGATCACGGCACTAGGTTAGAACCTAGATACGATCAGGGTGGTATCCCAACGGCGCCTCCACAGAAGCTTGCGCTCCTGTTTCCTAGGCTCCCACCTATCCTGTACAGATCGTACCCAAATCCAATATCAAGCTGCAGTAAAGCTCCATGGGGTCTTTCCGTCTTGTCGCGGGTAACCTGCATCTTCACAGGTATTAAAATTTCACCGGATCTCTCGTTGAGACAGCGCCCAAATCGTTACGCCATTCGTGCGGGTCAGAATTTACCTGACAAGGAATTTCGCTACCTTAGGACCGTTATAGTTACGGCCGCCGTTTACTGGGGCTTCGGTTCATAGCTTCGGAGTTGCCTCCTAACCACTCCCCTTAACCTTCCAGCACCGGGCAGGCGTCAGCCCGTATACTTCGCCTTACGGCTTCGCACAGACCTGTGTTTTTGTTAAACAGTCGCTTGGGCCTATTCACTGCGGCCCCCTCGTGCTATTCACACTACCGGGGCACCCCTTCTCCCGAAGTTACGGGGTCATTTTGCCGAGTTCCTTAACGAGAGTTCTTCCGCGCGCCTTAGAATTCTCTTCTCGCCTACCTGTGTCGGTTTGCGGTACGGGCACCTTCACCTGACTAGAGGCTTTTCTTGGCAGTGTGAGATCATGACCTTCGCTACTACAATTTTCACTCCCCATCACAGCCTGGCCTTATCGATATGCGGATTTTCCTACACATCAGCCTCACTGCTTGGACGGACATCCATCAGTCCGCGTCACTACCCTCCTGCGTCACCCCATCGTTCATAACGGTTTACGGTGGTACAGGAATTTCAACCTGTTGTCCTTCGATTACGCCTTTCGGCCTCACCTTAGGTCCCGACTTACCCTGAGCGGACGAACCTTCCTCAGGAAACCTTGGGCTTTCGGCGGATCAGATTCTCACTGATCTTTTCGTTACTCATACCGGCATTCTCACTTGTATACGCTCCAGCGCTCCTCACGGTACACCTTCAACGCTGTACACAACGCTCCCCTACCCCTGATGCAATGCATCAAGCCATAGCTTCGGTGGTGTGTTTAGCCCCGTTACATTTTCGGCGCAGAGTCACTCGACCAGTGAGCTATTACGCACTCTTTAAATGGTGGCTGCTTCTAAGCCAACNTATATGAAAGGATTGACCTCTCAAAACTGACCAACGAGTGAGTTGATCGGCGACCTTGCGGTCAGCCTGTATTTGAATGTTCTCGTTGCAGAGAACGATTCTCCATAGAAAGGAGGTGATCCAGCCGCACCTTCCGATACGGCTACCTTGTTACGACTTCACCCCAATCATCTACCCCACCTTCGGCGGCTGGCTCCCTAAAGGGTTACCCCACCGACTTCGGGTGTTGTAAACTCTCGTGNCCTCTGGCGGGCCTTTCCAGACCTCTTCATCTAATGTATTCCTTTGTAACTCCATGTGGAACGTCCCACAACCCCAGAGAGCAAGCTCTCTGGTTTAGGCTGTTCCGCGTTCGCTCGCCGCTACTGACGGAATCACTCTTGTTTTCTCTTCCTCCAGGTACTTAGATGTTTCAGTTCCCTGGGTATGCCTCTGACTGCCCTATGTATTCAGGCAGTAGTGACTGACTATGACATCAGCCGGGTTTCCCCATTCGGACATCCCCGGATCGAAGCTTGCTTACAGCTCCCCGAGGCAGTATCGTTGTTCGCCACGTCCTTCTTCGGCTCCTAGCGCCTAGGCATCCTCCGTGTGCTCTTAGTAGCTTAACCTGTTGCTCAAGTTTCGCGCCATGCGCTCTGTTGTTCGCTTGTTTCTTGATCGGATTATGACCAAGGATGAAACAAGCTCTCAAAGGATCACCTGTCACGAATCTTTCGCGTGCTACTTTTTACTTCCTTGGTCAATTACTTGACACAAGTTCAGCTAAAAGGATATTTCTAATTCGCAAATTCGTTTCGTTATCTAGTTTTCAAGGATCAAAAGGTTTTATGGTGGAGCCAAGGGGGATCGAACCCCTGACCTCCTGCGTGCAAGGCAGGCGCTCTCCCAGCTGAGCTATAGCCCCATAATTTCACCCCAAAAAGTGAAGTATGGTTTCAAGGTTTATTCCGATTACTTTCCGGTAACCCCGTTACTTACCTTATGAAGTTAGTATTTATATGGTGGGCCCTAGTGGACTCGAACCACCGACCTCACCCTTATCAGGGGTGCGCTCTAACCAGCTGAGCTAAGGGCCCATATGCTGCGCTTGGCGGCGTCCTACTCTCCCGGGACCCTTCGGTCCAAGTACCATCGGCGCTGGAAGGCTTAACGGTCGTGTTCGGGATGGGAACGAGTGGAACCCTTCCGCCATCACCACCAAACGCATTATATGAAAGGATTGACCTCTCAAAACTGACCAACGAGTGAGTTGATCGGCGACCTTGCGGTCAGCCNAAAATAAATTATCCGGTATTAGCCACCGTTTCCGGTAGTTATCCCAGTCTTCAGGGCAGGTTGCCTACGTATTACTCACCCGTCCGCCGCTAAGTTTTTAAAGTGCAAGCACCTTAAAAACTCCGCTCGACTTGCATGTATTAGGCACGCCGCCAGCGTTCGTCCTGAGCCAGGATCAAACTCTCCAATAAATTGAAAGAGCGATTAGCTCATTATAGAAAAACTGACGAGAATTTTACTTCTCTATGATCTCGCTAAAGCAAGATCGGTTTAACTCACTCGTTGTTCAGTTTTCAAAGGTCAAAACTACTTTTTTTCGTCTTCGCTGTATCTCAGCGGCGACTTTTATAATATATCATACTTCCTAGTAACTTTGCAAGTCTTTTTTTTAAAAAAGTTTTTTGCGATGTTTTTAAAAGATTAAAGCCGCCGATTGGCGGCATCCTCTTTGAAAAAGGAAGCGAAAATTAATTTACCACATTAAAACTAATTTCGTCAATACCTTTTCTCAAAATTAATGCTTGATTTGCGGAAACTTCCCGTTACGCGCATATTTGGACAACTCTTTTGGTGGGGCAAACCTTGCATACATTCTAAATATCGTTTTATATCGGTTGGCAATCGCATGCCGAATATTTTGATCAAGGCGTTGATCACTCAAATCGAGCAGCATTTCATCGAGTTCTTTTCGCAGTACATAATCCAGTTCTTTACACTCTTTTTCATTAAATAGCATTCCCAGCATTACAGGACCTCCTTTTGATTGTACCGCCGATACTGTAAATCAAGTATTTAAGTTTGGCTCCTTAGAGCTATGTATAGTCGTTTATTTATTGTCCGAATGAATACGGAAATGTGCCTGTTCTTTATTCAGTCCGTATATCATGCCCTTTTAAGGGCCTTGGTCTGTTTACGACCAAAGCCGCTTTATTAGGTATGCTCATATTTCGGGAAAATTATGACATGAGCCACAACGTTATTGTACTTTCGATTACAGCAGCAACGAATAAAAGCACCACTATCCACAACGAAGCTGTTACCGACTTGCGCCCAAAGTCTCTCCAGTTGCCGCTTATCCCGCTCCCCCTGCCATCTCTTGCAACAATGCTTTTAAATACGAGCCCCCCAAGGGACAAACCGTACGCCGCAGCAATCAATAAAACAGGAATTTCAATAATGCCATGGGGAAGTAGACCCTTAAAAATCATTTCACTGAGGTTTCCCCCCAAGGTGTGCTCCAAATTCAACAGAAAACCGATAAACAGACCATTCATCACCAGAAATACAATTGGAAAAATTCCAAACAAGATCCCTGAAAACAATACGAGAATACTCTTGATACTATTATTAAGAAAAATAATTATAAAAAAGCTGAGTTCGGGAGCTTCAGATTGCATCAATTTCTTGCTTATCCCGCCCAATTTCTTGATTTCCTCTAAAATAAGCTCTTGTATAGCTCCGGATTGAACCCATCCTACTGTGATTCCCATTGCAAACAGCAAGGCTGAAATGATCAGCGAAACACGAATTGAAGACAAATCTTTGATAAAAGTACGAAAACGAAACATGTCCTGCCTCCTTAACAGTAATAACTCAAAAGTACGAGCATAGATTTTAAGTAAACAAGCAGTTGCATTCGAAAGGAGAGGGGCGCTATCAAATGAATTTTTTCTATGTACTAAACGGCAAGAAAATAAAAAGGTTTTTCTTCGTATTTGCCGCTGCGATTTTTGCTGTAGGTGTCATTTATGTAGAAAGTGACAACATCTCCGTCTTCTCTGAAAGCTCGCCTTCAGCAGTTTACAATGTGTCTACAAACAAAAAACAGATTGCCCTAACCTTTGATATCAGCTGGGGTGAAAAACGTGCAGAGCCTATTTTACAAGTGCTGAAAGACAAGGGTGTTTCAAAAGCAACCTTTTTCCTGTCAGCTCCTTGGAGCAAGAGCCATCCGGATATTGTGAACAAAATCAAAGAAGGCGGTTATGAAATCGGAAGCCACGGTTTTAAGCATGACAATTACAGCACCCTCAGTGATGAAGAAATACGTAAACAGATTACATCAGCTCATACTATTTTAACCTCATTAACGGGTAAGGAACCGAATTTGATTCGAATGCCTAATGGAGATTTTGACAAAAGAGTGTTAAACATCGCTGACAGTCTTAATTACACCGTAATTCAGTGGGGAACAGACTCACAGGATTGGAAGAACATCGGGGTTGAACAAATTGTAGATCGTGTTGTTTCCAAAGCACATCCTGGAGATATTGTTCTTTTTCACGCGAGTGATTCCGCCAAGCAAACGCATGAGGCACTTCCTCAAATCATTGATGAGCTACGTAATAAAGGATACGAATTCGTTACGGTTACGGATCTTCTGCAGCAAAGCAGCGCCAAAGGTTCAGAAGTCCGTGATCAGGCGATGCTCCAGAAGGATATTGAAGATGCAGCCGGTCTATAGTTGACGTTATTATTAGTTAAGAAAAAACGCCTTCTGATGTCCTGCAGTAAGGATGAAGAGCGTTTTTCGAAAAAGATCTTGTTTCATTAAATGCTGAATGGATGTTGTTCGAGTGTTGAGAAAAAGAGCTAATTTTGAAATTAGCTCTTTTTTTCGTCTTTTGCTACTTTATGCAGTATCAATATCTGGTAAGCATTACACGCAAGTAAAGGGATGATAATAAATACAGTGGCGTTATTGACTCCAATCTTCAGCACTCCGATAATCTCGAGGATGGTGACTGCCAGCATGAAGAACATGGTAGGAATAAGTGCTCTGATGTTTGTTAATTTCACTTTAAAATAGGTAACAATGATTGCAGTAGTCAAAATACCGATTCCTAAGGCAACATCCCACGTCAGGTTATGTTCCCCGCCCACAAAAGTACGGAAAAACATGAGTTCCAAAAGCGCAAGCGCAGACAATACCAATTGTATGTACTCCCAGGTCTTTCTTTTAAAAACCCCATTCCCCATATAATTCAAGGTAAGATAGGCGAAGAACCCCAGTTGCGAATACACGCTGACCAAAGCCCCATATCCAAGCAGTATTAATGGATAAATCAGCATATCAAGTGTACCCTTGAACTCAATCGTACCTGTGGAAAACTGTAATATCAATCCCGCAATTACGGCACCAACAGCTCCAACGAGCATCGTTTTCCAAAATAATCTTGCCCACTTTCGTAAGCTCAAATGCTCCCACCCCCACAAGTCATTATTTTACCAACGTTCACAATAAAAAACCATTCCCGTTAAGACATATTTCTCCGACTCCATCACATACTATCGGTAGCATCCCATCAAAGGAGGACAACGGTAATGAAGTGGCCGTTATTTCGTTTATGTATTATTTTCTGTGGGGCTGCCCTACTCCTTACCGCTTGCGGTTCCGATCAAGGATATTCATCCCAGCAGCTTGGATATAAGGAAATAAAGTCTATGGTTGTTGATATCCTAAAAACCGATGAGGGAAAAAAGGCGGTCGAAGAAGCACTCAAGGGTGATTCGGGCGAACCCTCCGGCGGCAGCAGTACTATGAACATGAATATGATTAAAGCGCAATCTGGTGAGCAAATTCGTACAGCCGTAAAGGACACACTCGTGTCTGAAGAGTATAAAAAGGAACTGGAAAAAATAATGACAGATCCTCAATTTGCTGGCGATTTCGCAAAAGCGATCAGTTCAGAGACCAAAAAGCTTCATATGCAGCTTATTAAAGATCCAACATATCAAAAATCCGTGCAGGATATTATGAAATCGCCTGAGGTTATGAAGTCATTTCTCGATTTGACAAAGACACCCGACTACCGTAAACAATCCATGACCGTTATGCAAGAAGCCATGCAAAACCCTCTATTCCGGATGGAGGTTCTTCAGCTCCTTAAAACCGTTGTAAAAGACGAACTGCAGCCAAAAGTTGAAAAAGAAGGACAGCAGGGCGGCGGTCAAGGAGGCCAAGAAGGCGGTCAAGGGGAAAATAAAGAAACTGGCGGCGGCGGTGGCAGTGAAGGCGGCGGCGGCGCTGGCGGTGGTGGTTAATTCATATGACTATGAGGCCTGCCCGCTAAGAAACCAGTTCTCATGTTCCTACATTTTAAAAAAAGCTCCCTTGAATCAGGGAGCTTTTCCATTTGAACAGCATATATCACGAATTGGAAGCTGAGCCTTCGCATTTGCTGGATATTTTCACGGCGATCTCGTCATAGATATTAGCACATTCTGTGCCGACTCTATATACGGATGGAGAAAAATCAGGATCTGACGGAAGGTTATCCGCACCCATAAGCGGCAGCTGCCCAAGCAGCTCTGTATGCAGCGTTTCAGCTAGTTTACCCCCGCCGCCGCGTCCAAAGACATAGTCCTTTTCCCCGCAATGAGAGCAGCTATAATAAGCCATGTTTTCGACAACACCCAAAATTTCATGCTCTGTCTGAATAGCCATTGCCCCGGCCCGGGCGGCAACAAAAGCGGCAGTAGCATGAGGAGTTGTTACAATGATTTCTTTACTATGCGGTATCATTTGATGAACATCGAGCGCTACATCCCCGGTTCCAGGCGGAAGATCAAGCAACATGTAATCCAGCTCTCCCCAGCCTACATCTTCAAAGAACTGACGCAGCATTTTGCCAAGCATAGGACCACGCCATACGACCGGACTGTTCTCTCGAATAAAGAAGCCCATCGACATCACTTTTACTCCAAAGCGCTCCACTGGAATAATAATGCCATCATCAGTAACGTTCGGCCCCTCTTCAATGCCCATCATATCCGGTACACTGAATCCGTAAATATCAGCATCGATCAAACCGACCCTTTTACCTTGCCTAGCCAAAGCAGCGGCCAAATTGACAGTAACGGTTGATTTACCAACGCCACCTTTACCACTAGCTACAGCTATAAAATGAACTCCGGAGTCCTTACTTATAATATCCGTTTGCATTCCTGCAGCATGCCCTTTGGTAAGCTTCTCACGGCTATACGGATCGGGGTCAGCCGGATTAACCCAAGGACGCATTCGAATATGAATTTCTTCCGCTCCAAGAGCCTGCAGCAACTCACGAATCTGCGCGTCAAGCTGCAGTTTCTGTTCTTCACTGCTATAAAATACAGATAGCCTTACTGTACTTTCCTTAACCACAATATCGCGAATTCGCTGCAACTCGATCAGACTTCTTCCGGTTTCGGGGTCCTGGATCGGCTGTAAAACTTCCTGTACCTGCTCTCTACTTATTAGCATGACAATCAGCACCTCAGCTCTATGTAATGGCTAAATCTGAATATCTTAATTCTTATCTATTATACCATTACTTCACTGTTTTTGCCGACAGATTCGCATCCTCTCCTGCTGAATATCGCAAAATACCTTTATACACAGCCGCAGCCACTTTTCTTTGATATTGTTCATCACGCAGCATCTCTGACTCTTGAGGGTGGGATAGAAAGCCCAGCTCTACCAGAGCAGCTGGAATTCGCAGCGCTTGAAGAAGGAACACTTGATCATCGCTTTTAGCCACGCGCTGTGTATTCTCCAAATTACGCTTTAACTCAGCCTGTATGAGCTCAGCCAAATTTTTGCTATCCATTTTATCTTTGGGATAAAAGGTTTGTGCCCCGCTCCAGCGATTGGAAGGGATGCTGTTCAGATGAATGCTGATAAATAAATCGGCATCGTTGTCCTCGATGAGTCGGACTCTATTTTTTAAGTCTTCCGTTTTACGCTTGGAGTAGCCCTTTGTGCTCTCGGAAGCTAAATCGTAGTCCCCTTCTCTTGTCATGACAACCAAAGCGCCTGCCTGTTGAAGATAATCTCGCAAATAAAGTGTTACCGCAAGATTGATATCTTTTTCAATAACACCTTTCTTGCTGACCGCCCCGCCATCAGGTCCTCCATGACCCGCATCCAGCGCAATCACTTTGCCTGCAAGTGGCAGACTCCAGTACTTTGCCGTTTTAGCACTCGGAATCTCATAAAACACTACGGTGATCAATAAAATGAGCAAGCCTGTGCCAAACAATACCTGTTTGATCCGTCGCAACGATATCCATAGCGTTACTTTGTCTGATCCCGGTTTGGACATAAAAAACCCACCTCGTCCCCATATTGTTGTACTTCATGAATATGGGACAAGATGGACAAATATGCCTTTCATTATATTGGAATACTCTGCTTCATACCTTCGATTAGAATCTGAGCTACCTCGGGACGGGTAAACTCAGGTGGCGGGCATTTTCCTTCGCGAAGCAATCCACGGACTTTGGTTCCTGAAAGAGTCAAATGCTGGTCTTTGTCGTGAGGGCAAGTTTTGTTCGAAGCCATTCCACCGCATATCGTGCAGAAAAAACTATGTTCGAAAAATAGCGGTGTAATCCCCAGTTCTTCCGGTTCAAATTGGCTGAATATTTCCTGTGCCTCATACGTTCCATAATAATCCCCTACTCCAGCATGGTCCCTGCCAACAATAAAATGCGTACATCCATAATTTTTTCGTACGATCGCATGAAATATCGCTTCTCTTGGACCTGCATATCGCATCGCAGCGGGAAACACACCTAAGAACGTTCTGTTGTCAGGATAATAATGTTCCAGCAGCGTTAAATAGCTTTTCATTCGAACGTCCGCAGGAACGTCATCCGACTTCGTTTCACCAACCAGCGGATTCAGAAATAGGGCGTCCACGATTTCCATTGCGCTTTTTTGAATGTATTCATGTGCCCGGTGAACCGGATTTCTTGTCTGAAATCCAACGACTGTCCTCCAGCCCTGTTTTTGAAAATAAGCCCTTGTCTGAGCTGGATCATAGTAAAACTGTCTGAATTTTTCTGGCTGGGGTCGATGAATGACCTCTACAGGACCACCAACGTAGATCGAAGAACGTTCGTACAATTTTTGTACGCCTGGATGCTTCGGGTCATCCGTTTTAAATACTTTAATAGCTTCTTCATGTTGATCTGCCTGAAAAATACTCTCCACGTTGATCACGCCATAGATGACACCATCACTCTCCCCTACAAGGGCGGCACGGTCTCCAACGGAAAGCTGTGCAGCGATTCCTTCATCGACTGCAAGCGTAATAGGGATGCTCCATACCGTACCATCTGACAACCGCATTGAATTCAGCACCGATTGATAGTCCTCTTTGTTCATAAACCCCTTCAAAGGGGAAAATGCCCCGACAGCAATTAAATCCAGATCGGATATCGTCCAAGTATTTATTAGAATATGAGGCAACTGATTTACGACAGTGAATAACTCAGCCCGTCTTTCTTCATGTACTAATCTTTGAATCAACGTCCCACCGTGCGGCCGTATGGATGTCATATAAGTACCTCCTGCATTTTTATAAAAAAGCTTTTTTATTTATGAAGTCCACATTCCGTCTTCTCATTCCCTGACCAGCGTCCTGCTCTTGGGTCCTCTCCTGGAAGAACCTCACGTGTGCAATAGCTGCAGCCGATGCTTGGGTAATTACGGTCATGCAAAGGGTTATAAATCACATCATGAGCACGAATATACTGCCAAACATCATCATTCGTCCAATCGGCAAGCGGGTTGAATTTCACCAAACCAAATTTTTGGTCATACTCGACCTTTTTCGCATTCGCACGGGTTGGTGCCTGATCGCGCCGTATCCCCGTAATCCATGCATCATATTGAGACAAAATGCGGGTTAAAGGCTCAACCTTCCTAATACCACAGCATTGATTAGGGTTGGTGCTCCACAGTGCTTCACCATATTGTTCAGCCTGTTCTACGGGAGTCAGGACAGGAGAAACGCGAAGGAACTCTTTTCCATAATGTTGCTGTAATCGATCCCGTGTATCGTATGTCTCCTGGAAATGAAAGTCCGTGTCCAAATAAAAAATGTCAGTAGACGGGCTGATCTTCTGAAGTATGTCTACCAAAACAACATCCTCAGCACCAAAGCTGCAGGCAAACGTCAGATTAGGAAAAGTTTCGATCGCCTCTGCAATAATTTCGTCAGCGGAAGCCTGTTCGAATCGAACAGCTCTGTCCTTAATCCAATCCTCTTTCTCAAGCAAATTCAAAGTTATTCAGCCCCTTCATTTTTATAAATCAATTAAATCCCATGTAAATAGTATGAATTAAGTACAGTATAATGGATTCCTAATAAATGTCAATACAGGACCGCAAATAAGGACGAGTTTATCGTATGAATTGGTTCTGTTAAAATTTAAAAGAAAAGTCTTTCATTAAGGAGAACCTTTGACTGATACCAAAAAGGAGATATCATGCATGTCAAAAAGCAAAGAATTATTATTTCAACTGTATGTAACAACACCCATTATATTTATAGCGCAAGCCATAATAATTGCCACATGGGACTTGCAAGTTCCAGACAGGAACGAATGGTTTTTTTACTTTTTCATTTTTTTGCTTCTTTGCATACCAATCAATGTAATCATTTATTTTATTCTTTTGGGCATTCGCAAAGGGCTCAAAAAATATCTTCAGCATTAATAATATTTAATGCAATCGGAATATTAGCATCACTTTTCCTAATTCTCATCGACGAAGCAAAATTTGTATTTTTTTATTCATCATTTATTTTCTATACTCTTATATCGTTCATTATATGCAAAAGATCGGCGAAGCGAGCCTAATGTCATGAACAATCATGTTCTTGATTTCCGATCTTCTGACTCACATCTCTTATACACGTGACTAGCATACAAAAAAAGCCGCTTTATCAGCGACTTCATCCCACTCTAACGTTCTATAATAGTTAAGATAATACCGACAAGCGAAAGCATGATTAAGAATATACCAAAGAAAAAGTGGTATCCATCTTGATACATAATTTTATAAATACCCACACCGATAGTAAATAAAATCAAAATGAAGTAACCAATATCCATCTTTTTTATCATTTAGAACCCCCATGTAGAACGATTGTCCGGACTTTCTTCTTTTATCAGATTTGTAAATCACCATCAATAATATACCAAATATTTCAACAATGTTGTATCGTCCCCGTGACTATCCACCGTCCTTTAGGCACTGCCTTAGCAACTGACCCATACGAAACGATGAGGTAAAACCCATAATGAATTCACTCTTAGAAAACACCTTCTCATCATAACGAACGGTTAGGCCTCAAGCCTCCTACCCCGGCGCTGTCTCCACCAATGAATACTTTTCCCTCATGCTCGATACCAACAATACAGGTCATGTTATCCCTCCTAAATACAAAAAGCCGCCGATAATCAGCGACTTAATTTGTATTATGTATTGATAGCAATACAGTATCATGGTAACATATTCATAGAGGGTGCGGTAAGCACTCCGGAAAGGAGGATAAGACGATGGGGCTGATTGAAATCGTACTTCTGCTAACGGCTATAATTAACTTGGTAACGGCTTGGCTTAACTATCAATCGTCCAAGCGAAAAAACCGGAGGCTAAAGTAAAAGCCCCTTACGCTAGCACCGTAAGAGGCCGAGACACCGCAGGAACGGGGAGAAATCCCCGCCCTGCACCCTATCATCTTATGCTTATCATACCCTCTTAATACTTTTTTGTAAAATATAATTTACTAAAATAGGAGGCGCCACAATGGAAACACTAACCCTTGTCATCGCTGTTGCTGCCTTAATCGTTTCACTGGCTGCACTGTTCCAAGCTTTGAAGAACAGGAGGTAATGCTTATGTCTAAACCGTTATCGTTTCGCTTTCCTGATGAATTTGTAAAACTACTCCGTACTTGGGCTTTCGTGACCGAGACGGATCAACGAGCGTTGCTGCAGGAAGCCTTTCAGGAATATGTAGATCGCCGTCCGGAAATAAAAGTAAAAGTGGATTCCATTATATCCACTCTGGAATAACCCGTCTTGATGGCGGGCCTTTTTTTATTTACCGACCCTTGTTTACGCGTCGGCTTGCGTCTGGAGATCCATCCTTTAACCGCATCCAGTCACGGCTCAAAAAGGAGGCGCTTATTAGCACTTTTAATCAAGGATGGAGTATTCGATATGTTAAGGTGTTATTCCCTTTAAAAAATCGCTCTGCGGAACTCATACCTCTCTCCTATTTGAAGCAAGAGTCAGCATTAAAGAGGTTCAGGAGCGTCTAGGACACTCTGATATTAAAATGACCATGAACATCTATACTCACGTCACTAAAACGTTCAAAGAACAAACAGCAACACGCTTCGAAAAGTTTATGGATGTATGAGGTCATACATGGTCAAAAAAATATATGGTCAAAATATGGTCACGGCTCTTTCTGACTCAAAAACAAAAACCCCTGACCAATAAAGGCCAAGGGCTGAGTTTGCTTGATACATAAAAGGATATTAACGCTTGGAGAACTGAGGTGCGCGACGAGCCGCTTTAAGACCGTATTTCTTACGCTCTTTCATGCGTGGGTCACGAGTCAGGAATCCAGCTTTTTTCAGAGAACCCCGAAGTTCAGGATCAGCTTTCAGCAATGCACGGGAAATCCCGTGACGGATTGCACCAGCTTGACCGGAAATACCGCCGCCATGAGCGATGACGAGAACGTCATATTTGCCCAATGTTTCTGTCAGATTCAAAGGTTGTTTAACGATCAGTTTAAGAGTTTCTAAACCGAAGTATTCATTGATGTCACGTTTATTAATAACAATTCGTCCTTCACCCGGTACAAGGCGAACACGTGCTACCGAGTGCTTACGACGACCTGTCCCATAGTATTGTACTTGTGCCATGAAACTGTCCTCCTTTTAATTTTAACCGCGAAGTTCGTAAACTTCTGGTTTTTGAGCTTCGTGTGGATGTGCTGTGCCTGCATAAGCTTTGAGTCTCAGCTTCATTTTCTCGCCCATACGAGTTTTAGGAAGCATACCGTGAACTGCGCTTTCGATCACACGCTCAGGGAATTTTTTAATCATATCTTCAGCAGAAGTCACTTTTAATCCACCTGGATGCATGGAGTGACGATAGTATTTCTTGTTAGTCATTTTCTTGCCTGTCAAAGCGATTTTCTCAGCGTTGATTACAATTACAAAATCTCCTGTATCAACATGTGGAGTAAATTGTGGCTTATGTTTACCGCGAATCAAAGCAGCAACTTCGCTTGCCAGACGACCAAGCGTTTGGCCTTCCGCATCAACGATGTACCAAGAACGCTCAACTTCATTTGGCTTCGCCATATAAGTGGTACGCATGAATAGTTCCTCCTTGTTTTCATCCGAAAATTCAACTTGAATTTTCTTCATCTATCTTCGTTCATATATCATACATTTTTTTAAGTGATGGATTATTTTCGGCATTTTCTTGACCGGGGCTGTGGGAGAGCCGCCAAGAAAACACAACTTATATAATACAGCAACAGCCGTTAAATCGCAAGCGATTTTTCTGGTGGTATAAACGTTTTTTACAGCTTAATCAAACAGATCGCCAAAAACATCGAGCACCGATTTTTTCTTCTTTTTCTTATAATAGCCCTGTCCATGGTGCGGGTATCGCTTGCCATATTCCGTTTCTCTCCCCGATGGGCGATAGTCCTCATCGTTACGGTAATATTTGCGATCATCCTCATGCTTATCATACCATTCATTAAATGCTGGCCGCACTTCACGAACTTCTTGCATAAGCTTCTCAAGTTCCCCGCGATCGAGCCATACCCCTTTACACTCAGGGCAGATATCGATCATAACGTCGTCCTTTTGTACTTCACGCAACCGCACGTCATTACACACCGGACATTTCATGAAATAAACCCTCCTCATATTTTTGAAAAATACGTGTTTCTAACCCAATAGGTGGGATGATACGTATTATGCAGAATCGGGTTTCATCAAAGAAGTATATCGTATTCAACATCCCAAAGCATTAATCCTTTGCTCACCGCTGTAGGACCAGCTGCAGCCCGGTTTTTAATTTCCAGTATTTCAGAGATGTTCTCCGGTGTTCGTTTTCCTTCTCCCACTTGTATGAGCGTTCCCATAATAATTCTGACCATATGCTGTAAAAATCCATTTCCCGTCACAAATGTATGGATAATGCCCTGATCTCTTGTACCTGGACGACACATACTTGTGTCTGTCTCGATCCAGGCATCGTAAATCGTCCGTACATGTGATGGTTTCGTCGATTTTTTTGAAGCAAAGGTTGTAAAATCATGAGTACCAATTAAATGGCGTAGCCCTTGTTCCATTGCAGATATATCCAGTCGGCCATGATGATGGAACTGATACTTCCGTTGAAACGGATCGGGAAACTGATTGGCATTGATCGTGTATCGATACGTCTTCTGTCTTGCCTCCCGACGTGAATGAAACTCAAGCGGTACTTCCATCGCATCCGTAACGATGATGTCCTCAGGCAACCGTGTATTCAGTGCCATACACCAACGTTCTACCGGGATTTTGGAAACGGTATAGAAATTAAACACCTGCCCGCGTGCATGCACACCGGCATCTGTCCGTCCTGAAGCCGTAATCTTTAGCTTCTCACCAGAAAGCCATTCAATTGCTTCTTCCAATAAATCCTGTACTGTGTTTCCTCCAGGCTGGGTCTGAAAGCCATTATAGTTGGTTCCGTCATAAGTGACCTTCATCAGAAGATTACGCATGGTTCCCCTCCTGGTTCACTTCCTTAGGCTGCCTTCAAACAGAACTAAGCTGGAATCCTAGCATTTAGTCAACTGCCAATTACGCAGCGCTACCTGCACAAAAGGCGGATACCGGCAGGAAATATACGAATCATTTAATATCCAAGAAGAAACGCTTTTGACATCCTGCGTAAAGATGATGTGCGTTTCTTCGAAAGATATTTCATGATTCATGTGAAAGATATTTCCTTATACTTTTAAAAAAGAGCCCCCAAGGAGCTCCTTTTCATCATGCCAGCCGATCCCTTATTGTATATGTTCAGCCGCATGACTAGAAGGTCCTTGCTTACGATGCCCCTGGGGTAGCCGAGATGAGCCGAAAAACGGCTATGTTCCATCTCGAACCACGACCCGAGTGGTTAGGCTGAAAGCTTATTTATCCTTGATGGATAAACAAGTGTACAGCCGGGCATACATAACTACAGTCACTTCAGAATGCAGTGCTTACTCTGATGTTCGGATGTGTTGGCATCCCAGCATCAAACATTAGTCTAACGGGATCGAGTAAACTACGCGCGATCTACCAGTTCCAAGTAAACCATCGGAGCTGCGTCACCACGACGAGGTCCCAGCTTCAGGATACGAGTGTATCCACCTGGACGCTCAGCATAACGTGGTGCGATTTCGGAGAACAATTTTTGAATAGCATCTTGTTCACCATCAACAGTCTCGCGACGTACGAATGCAGCTACTTGACGACGAGAATGCAAGTCGTTACGCTTTGCCTTCGTAATCAGCTTCTCAGCGATCGAGCGAACTTCTTTAGCTTTAGCTTCAGTTGTTTGAATGCGCTCATATAGGAAAAGGTCGGTCACCAGGTCACGGAACAACGCTTTACGCGCACTGGAGTCGCGGCCCAACTTTTGATATGCCATGTGTTTTCCCTCCTTTGCTAGAACGATCTCGAACTATTCTTCCGTACGGAGTCCCAAACCGAGCTCAGCAAGCTTTTCCTGAACTTCTTCCAAGGATTTGCGGCCCAAGTTACGAACCTTCATCATATCCTCTTCCGTTTTCGTAGTCAGCTCTTGTACCGTATTAATACCGGCACGCTTGAGACAGTTGTAGGAACGAACGGAGAGATCCAGCTCTTCGATCGTCATTTCAAGCACTTTTTCTTTCTTGTCTTCTTCTTTTTCAACCATGATCTCTGCATCCTTGGCTTCATCAGTCAAACCGACAAACAGGAACAGATGTTCAGTCAGAACCTTAGCACCGAGGCTGACAGCCTCTTCCGGCCGAATGCTACCATCGGTCCAGATTTCGAGTGTCAACTTATCATAGTTGGTTACCTGACCAACACGCGTATTTTCTACACCGTAGTTTACACGGTTAATCGGTGTATAGATCGAATCGACGGGAATGACGCCGATAGGCTGGTCATCGCGTTTGTTCCGATCCGCCTGGACATAGCCACGACCGCGACTGGCAAAAATTCGCATGTGAAGTCTCGCACCAGGGCCAAGCGTTGCAATATGAAGATCCGGATTAAGAATCTCCACATCACTATCCGCGCGAATGTCGCCAGCGGTAACAACTCCTTCGCCTTCCGCATCAATCTCGAACACTTTTTCTTCATCGGAATGGATCTTCAACGACAAAGCTTTCAGGTTCAAAATGATTTCAGTCACATCTTCCATGACACCAGGAATAGTGGAGAACTCATGCAGAACACCGTCAATCTGAACAGATGTTACAGCTGCACCAGGCAGTGAGGACAACAGAATGCGCCGAAGTGAATTCCCCAGCGTTGTACCATACCCACGCTCTAGCGGCTCTACTACGAATTTCCCATAGGTTCCTTCTTCATTGACATCAACGGTCTCAATTTTCGGCTTTTCGATTTCAATCACGCAAGTACCCCTCCTTCAAACGTCGCTCCTATATGAAACTGTCATCTTATCCACTAATCCATGTAGTATGCCTAAACAACCATTCTTAGCAGATTGCACCGGATTTATACCACATAACAGGATGACTTCATTATACGCGACGACGTTTTGGTGGGCGGCATCCGTTATGCGGGATTGGTGTTACGTCCTTAATAAGGTTAACTTCCAGACCTGCTGCTTGCAGGGAACGAATCGCTGCTTCACGACCGGCACCTGGTCCTTTAACCATGACTTCAACGGACTTCATACCATGTTCCATTGCAGCTTTAGCAGCTGTTTCAGCAGCCATTTGTGCTGCGAATGGAGTGGATTTACGGGAGCCTTTGAAGCCCATGCCGCCGGAGCTCGCCCAAGAAATAGCATTTCCGTGGGGATCCGTAATCGTTACGATCGTATTGTTGAACGTGGAACGAATATGTGCCACGCCAGACTCAATATTTTTGCGGTCACGACGTTTAGTACGTACGACTTTTTTTGCTTTAGCCATTGTCTGTTATCCCCCTTTCTTATTTCTTCTTGTTCGCTACCGTACGACGAGGACCTTTCCGTGTACGAGCATTCGTTTTAGTACGTTGTCCACGAACCGGCAATCCACGACGGTGGCGAACACCGCGGTAGCAACCGATCTCAGTCAAACGTTTAATATTCAAGGAAATTTCACGACGAAGGTCACCTTCTACCTTAACACCTTTGTCGATCGTTTCACGCAATTTACCAACTTCATCTTCCGTAAGATCACGAACACGAGTGTCCGGATTGATGCCTGCTTCTTTAATAATTTTCTGAGAAGTCGTTTTACCGATTCCGAAAATGTAAGTCAAGGCGATCTCAACGCGTTTGTCACGTGGCAAATCCACACCAGCTATACGAGCCATTACGCTACACCCCCTTCTTTAACCTTGTTTTTGTTTGTGCTTTGGATTTTCACAGATAACCATTACATTGCCTTTGCGACGAATGACTTTGCATTTTTCGCAAATAGGCTTCACAGAAGGTCTTACCTTCATGTTAATTACCTCCTCCAAGTTTTACGTTTGTAAAACCAGCTTCGAAAACTAGACTGTCGTTTTGCAGCTGCAAAACTGTTCGTAACCGCTGCTGAGTTTTACACCAGTAAAACCGCTTCGCAGCTTTCCTTTGTTCCCCAGGGGAACGTCATGCTATTTACGGTAAGTGATACGACCTTTGGTCAAATCATATGGTGATAATTGTATGACCACTTTGTCACCTGTAAGGATGCGGATAAAGTGCATCCGCAGCTTCCCGGAAACGTGAGCGAGAATTTGATGACCATTCTCCAGCTCGACTCTAAATGTTGCATTCGGCAGCGGTTCTATAACCGTACCTTCAACTTCAATAACATCTTCTTTGGCCACAGTTATTCTCCTTTCTGATCAGCATTGGATTTGTCGGATAAAAATTGGTTAATGGCAAACCGCAGCTTCCCATTCGTTACCCGACCGCTTTCTTGCAAACTGTTTACAACCTCACTGCTTATGAAGGATTGGAGTTCCAGATGAATCAGATTTTTCTTCTTCGCCTGGTCAAACTTTCGTTTGTTCCCATCCGCAATAGTTACAAACTTGCTGTCTTCTATCGAAACGATAACGGCATATTGATCAGCATCTCTGCCTCTCAAAACTTTGACGATCTGACCGATTTGCGGAATCAATTCTTTGTTCAAATCAATCACCTAATCAGCCAATTTCGTCAGGATTTCCATGCCATCTGGAGTGACAGCCACAGTATGTTCAAAATGAGCACACAATGAGCCGTCAACCGTAACGACCGTCCAATTATCTTCCAACGTCTTGACATGGCGCTTGCCGGCGTTAACCATCGGCTCAATCGCCAAAACCATACCCGGTTTGAGTCTTGGCCCCCGATCCGGGATGCCGTAGTTCGGAATTTGCGGATCTTCATGCAAGTCGGTGCCCACACCATGACCTACGTACTCGCGAACGACAGAGAACCCTGCGTCCTCGATATGACGCTGTATGGCATGAGAGATTGTAAACAAGCGGACATCGGGTTTGATCAGCGCAAGTCCGGCATAAAGAGAACCTTCCGTCACATCCAGCAGACGCTGGGCTTCTTCGGTAATCTTCCCTACTGGGTAGGTCCATGCTGAGTCACCGTGGTAACCCTCATACTGTGCACCGATATCAAACGTAACGATATCGCCTTCGATTAATTTGCGTTTGCTTGGAAATCCATGCACCAATTCTTCATTAACTGATGCGCAAATGCTGGAAGGAAATCCGTTGTAGCCTTTAAAAGACGGCACGGCGCCTTGACTGCGAATGAATCGGTCGGCCATTTGATCCAGTTCCTCGGTAGTTATACCAGGCTCGATATGAGCAGAAAGGAGTTTATGACATTCAGCCACAATCCGCCCTGCCTCTCTCATCAGACCCAGTTCCTTTTCGGATTTACAAATGATCATTACACTTAACCTCGCAGTACTGACGCAATTTCAGTGGAAACCGCGCCGATTTCCTGATCACCATCAATTTGACGCAGAAGACCTTTTTGTTCATAAAATGTGAGGAGTGGTGCCGTTTTGTTGATATATTCGTCCAAGCGAATGCCTACGCTCTCTTCCTGATCGTCGGAGCGTTGATACAATTCACCGCCGCATTTATCACAAATACCTTCCTGTTTAGGCGGATTGAAGAGCACATGATACGTCGCGCCGCAATTCTTGCAGATTCGCCTTCCGGTAAGACGAGCCATCAGCTTTTCACGGTCAACTCTCAGGTTGATGACATGGTCGAGCTTCGTATTCAAACGAGAAAGGATGTCATCCAGCGCTTCCGCTTGCGAAAGGGTTCTTGGAAAACCGTCCAATAAAAAACCTTTTTCGCAATCGGACTGCTGCAGACGTTCTTCCACAATACCAATCGTCACGTCATCAGGTACCAGCAGGCCTTTGTCCATGTATTCTTTCGCTTTGATTCCGATCGGAGTTCCTTGTTTGATCGCCAGACGAAATGCATCGCCTGTAGAGATATGAGGAACGCCAAATTCATTGACAATGGATTCTGCTTGTGTTCCCTTTCCAGCCCCAGGAGGGCCCATAATCAAGATATTCACCTTAGTCCCTCCTCCTAACTTATAGTAAGAACAGCACAATAGGTGCCGGAAGCAGTTGACACTAACCGGAACCTATCGACTATTTATTAATAAATCCTTTGTAATGACGTTTGATCAACTGGCTTTCAATCTGCTTCATCGTATCCAGTGCAACACCGACAACGATCAGCAAAGAAGTACCACCGATTTGAACCGTACGAGGAAGGTTAGCTAGTGCTCCTAAGAACACAGGCAGTACAGAGATGAATGCCAGGAAGATAGATCCTGTCATTGTCAAACGGGTCATAACCCGAGTCAAATACTTCTCGGTAGCTTTACCCGGGCGAATACCTGGAATATAGCCGCCGTTCTTCTTCATATTGTCAGCCATCTGATTTGGATTCATCTGCACGAAGGTGTAGAAGAATGTGAAACCAATGACCATGATAACAAAGAGAACCATACCGAGCGGTTGGTCATATGCAAGGTAAGTGGTAACCCACTTAGCCCAAGGCAGTGTAGACCAGAAGCTTGCAAGAATAACAGGGAACTGAAGCAACGACATTGCAAAGATAACCGGAATAACGCCAGCGGCATTGATTTTCAATGGAATGTGCGTGTTCTGTCCACCGTACATCTTGTTTCCTACAACCCGCTTCGCATACTGTACCGGGATTTTACGGATACCTTGCTGAATAAACACTACCCCAATAACGATCAGAGCCAGCACCAGAAGAAGGATAACAACCTTCAAGGTGTTCATGAAAGCCTGATTGTCTTGAATAAATTCAGATTCGATCGTTGTACGAATATGCGTTGGAATAGCTGCAACGATACCAGCAAAGATAATGATCGAAATACCGTTCCCGATTCCATGTTCCGTCACTTGCTCACCGAGCCACATCAAGAAAGCTGTACCCGCAGTGAGCACGATCGCGATAACGAGGTAATCAACAAATGTTGCGTTTAGTATCATTTCGGTTCCGTAGAGACGGTTGAAACCGATGGACAACGCGAAAGCTTGAATGAAGCCCAACAGTATCGTACCATAACGAGTAATTTGAGCTAGTTGTTTTTTACCATGTTCCCCTTGTTTGGCCCATTCCGCAAACTTCGGAATGACGTCCATCGACATCAACTGTACGATAATGGACGATGTAATATATGGAAAGATCGAAAGGGCGAAAATCGAGAATTGCTGAAGTGCGCCCCCCGAGAACGTGTTGAGGAGACCAAACAATTCATTCCCTGCCTGGTTTGCCTGAACAAACACATCGGTGTTTACACCCGGAACCGGTACGAATGAACCGATACGGAATACAAACAGTACGAACAAGGTGAATAAAATACGTTTGCGAAGATCTTCTACACGCCATATATTTTTCAGGGTTTTAAACATTAGATCACCTCGGTTTTACCGCCGGCAGCCTCGATCTTCTCTACCGCAGATTGAGAGAACTTATTCGCTTTTACAGTCAACTTAACAGTAACTTCACCGTTACCAAGAACTTTGATGCCGCTCTTCGTATTTTTCACGATTCCGCTCTCGACCAAAACTTCTGGAGTAACTTCGGTACCTGCTGCAAAGCTGTTCAGTTCTTCGATGTTCACAACCGCGTACTCTTTCCGAGTTGGATTCACAAAACCGCGTTTAGGCAGACGACGATACAGCGGGTTTTGTCCGCCCTCGAAGCCTGGACGTACACCACCGCCGGAACGAGCGTTTTGTCCTTTGTGACCTCGACCTGATGTTTTACCCGTACCGCTACTTGGTCCGCGTCCAACGCGTTTGCGTTCTTTCCGTGAACCAGGAGCTGGGCTCAGCTCATGTAACTTCATCGTTCGTTGCACCTCCTTAATATATCCGGGATCCTTCCCCGGGACTAACCTTCGATTTCTTGAACCGAAACCAAGTGACTTACTTTTTTAATCATTCCGCGAATAGCTGGACTGTCATTATGAACCACAGAATGGTTGATTTTACGCAATCCAAGAGTTTTCACGGTCACACGCTGATCTTCCGAACGGCCGATCACGCTGCGTACGAGGGTGATTTCAAGTTTAGCCATGAGATTCCCTCCTTAACCCAACAGCTCTTCGACGGATTTGCCGCGAAGCTTGGCAACTTCTTCAACACGCTTCAGACGGGACAGTCCTTCCAAAGTCGCATTGACCATATTCATGGAGTTCGAAGAACCTAATGATTTTGTCAAAATATCGCCTACGCCAGCAAGTTCGAGTACTGCACGAACCGGTCCGCCAGCGATAACCCCGGTACCTTCTGATGCTGGCTTCAAAAGCACACGGCCCGCACCGAAATGACCCGTTACTGGGTGAGGAATCGTTGTTCCTACTAATGGAATGTGGATCAGGTTTTTCTTGGCATCTTCAATAGCTTTGCGGATTGCATCCGGCACTTCGCCAGCTTTACCAATACCTGCACCAACCCAACCTTTTCCATCCCCGACAACTACCAATGCGCTAAAGCTAAAGCGGCGTCCGCCTTTTACAACTTTAGCAACGCGGTTAATATTCACTACTCTTTCAGTCAGTTCTAAAGTGTTAGGATCTACACGCAAAGTCGTTTACCTCCTTTTGAAAATATCTTAGAATTCAAGGCCAGCTTCGCGAGCTGCGTCAGCCAATGCTTGAATACGTCCATGATACAAATATCCACCACGGTCAAATACGACCGATTTATAACCTTTTTCAGCTGCACGTTTTGCAACGAGTTCGCCAACTTTACGAGCAGACTCAACGTTACCGCCGTTTTGGATCTCACCGCTCAATTCTTTATCCAATGTAGAAGCCGAAGCCAAGGTTACGCCGGCTACATCATCGATCAGTTGAGCATAAATGTGCTTCGAAGAACGGAACACATTCAGACGAGGACGCTCTGCAGTGCCCTGGATTTTTTTCCGCACACGCAAATGTCTTTTCAGACGAGCTTTATTCTTGTCTTGTTTTGTGATCATGCTTCCCTTTCACTCCCTTCAGTTTTGCCTAAACAGCTTCACTTTTAGACTCATCGGGTAAGTAAGGACAAACAGGCTAGCAAGCCAACGGGTAATCCCGAAGGTTACTACCTTATTTCTTCTTACCAGCCTTACCTTCCTTACGAATAATACGCTCACCTTCATATTTAATCCCTTTACCTTTGTAAGGCTCAGGCTCACGAACGGAACGGATCTTAGCTGCGTATGCACCTACGCGCTCTTTATCGATTCCTTTGACGGTGATTTTCGTGTTGGAAGCTACTTCGAATTCGATTCCTGGCTCCGGTGTAATTTCAACCGGATGGGAGTAACCCACGTTCAGAACCACTTTATCTCCGGATTTGCTGGCACGATATCCGACACCAACCAGCTCCAGGTTTTTCGCGAATCCTTCAGTTACGCCGCTAACCATGTTAGAAACAATGCTGCGGGTCGTACCGTGAAGAGAACGATGAGTTTTGTTGTCGGAAGGCCGAACAACATTGATTTCGTTATTTTCTACTGTAACCTGCATGTCTTTATGCAGTTCACGAGTCAGAGTACCTTTCGGTCCTTTAACTGTAATTACAGAGTTATCAAGTGTGACTTCCACACCGTTTGGGATAGCAATTGGTTTACGACCAATACGGGACATTCACTTACACCTCCTATCTTGTGACGTTGATTACCATACGTAGCAGAGAACTTCTCCGCCGGTTTTGGCTTGACGAGCTTCTTTGTCGGTCATAACTCCTTTAGATGTGGAGATGATCGCAATACCCAGTCCGCCGAGAACACGAGGCACTTCATTGCTTTTCGTGTACACGCGAAGACCTGGTTTACTAATTCTTTTCAGACCTGTAATAACACGTTCGTTGTTTGCGCCGTACTTCAGGAAAACGCGGATGATCCCTTGTTTGTTATCTTCCACAAATTCCGCATCACGGATGAAACCTTCACGCTTCAAGATGTCAGCGATTTGTTTCTTAATCGTTGAAGCAGGCATTTCTACTGTTTCGTGACGCACTGTATTAGCGTTACGAATACGAGTAAGCATATCTGCAATTGGATCGGACATAGTCATGTGGGGTAAACCTCCTTCCCGGTTATAAACTTCTTACCAGCTTGCTTTTTTCACGCCAGGAATCTGGCCTTTATAAGCTAATTCACGGAAACAAATTCTGCAAATTTTAAACTTCTGCAGTACCGAATGTGGACGACCACAACGCTCACAACGGGTATAAGCCCGTACTTTGAACTTAGGTTTGCGTTGTTGTTTAACTTTCATCGAAGTTTTTGCCACTTAGCCTGACACCTCCTAAATAGTTTCGGAGAAACCGTCTTATTTCGCAAAAGGCATGCCCAGTTGAGCAAGCAGTTCGCGGGACTCTTCGTCAGTTTTAGCCGTTGTAACGATTACGATATCCATACCACGAACTTTATCTACTTTGTCATACTCGATCTCTGGGAAGATGAGCTGCTCTTTCAATCCGAGTGTATAGTTACCACGTCCGTCGAAAGCTTTGGTGGACACACCACGGAAGTCGCGGACACGTGGAAGCGTAACATTGAACAACTTGTCAAGGAAGTAATACATACGCTCGCCGCGCAGAGTTACTTTAACGCCGATAGGCATGTTTTCACGCAGTTTGAATCCGGCGATGGATTTCTTTGCGCGTGTGATGACCGGTTTTTGACCAGCAATCAATTGCATATCATTTACTGCGGAATCAAGTACTTTGGAGTTAGCAACAGCGTCACCCACACCCATGTTGATAACTACTTTCTCAACTTTAGGTACTTGCATTACCGTTTTATAGTTGAACTTCTGCATCAAGGCAGGAGTTACTTCATTCAGAAAACGTTCTTTCATTCTTATTGCCATGATTCAAGGACCTCCTTTCTTACAACTTATTTATCGATTACTGCTCCAGATTTCTTAGCAACACGAACTTTTTTGCCGTTGTCCAACACTTTGTAACCGATACGGGTTACGCCTCCGTTCTTCGGATCAACATGCATTACGTTCGAGACATGAATCGGAGCTTCTTGCTCGATAATACCGCCCTGCGGGTTTTGCTGGTTTGGTTTCTGATGCTTTTTAATCATGTTCACACCTTCCACCAAAACGCGGTTCTCACGAGGGTATGCTGCGATCACGCGGCCTTTTTTCCCTTTATCTTTACCGCTGATGACGATAACTGTATCGTCCTTCTTCACGTGCAATTTATTGTTGTGAGATTCCAGAACTTTTTTCACTCTAGGCATTCGTTACACCTCCTGGGGCCTGCTTCATGCAAGCATTACTTATCCGATTAGATTACTTCCGGAGCCAAGGAAACGATTTTCATGAAGTCTCTTTCGCGAAGCTCGCGAGCAACTGGTCCGAAAATACGAGTTCCACGTGGGCTTTTATCGTCTCTGACAACAACCGCTGCGTTCTCGTCAAATGCGATATATGATCCATCTTTCCGACGAACGGAACGTTTAGTGCGAACAACAACCGCCTTAACGATATCGCCTTTTTTGACAACGCCGCCAGGTGTTGCTTGTTTGACAGAACATACGATCAAATCACCGATATGAGCCGCACGGCGACCTGTTCCACCCAATACGCGGATACACATCAGTTCCTTCGCACCGGAGTTATCGGCAACAGTCAAGCGTGTAAATGGTTGAATCATTTAAATATCCTCCTTTCGGAAAACTGATTACGTCTTAGATGGTGACCGCTTTCTCTACCACTTCAACAAGTCTCCAACGCTTATCTTTGGACAGAGGACGAGTTTCCATGATTTTAACGGTATCTCCGATTTTAGCCGTATTGTTCTCATCATGCGCTTTAAACTTTTTCGTGTATTTAATGCGCTTATGATACAAGCTATGCTTCTTATAAGTCTCAACAGCTACAACAATGGTTTTATCCATTTTATCGCTGACAACTTTACCAACTTGCACTTTACGAGCATTGCGTTCTTCGCTCATTGTTAGCCTCCTTCCTGAATGCAGACGAGATCGTCTTTTTCATTAACTAATCCCAAGTTCTCTTTCACGGATAACGGTTTTAGCACGAGCTATTTCTTTGCGCACGTCGCGAATCCGGGTTGGATTATCAAGCTGGCCAGTAGCCAATTGAAAACGGAGATTAAAGAGTTCTTCTTTAAATCCGGCGATTTTTTGCTCGATTTCTGCAGTGGTTAAGTTGCGCAGTTCATTAGCTTTCATTTGCTTCACCACCCACTTCTTCACGTTTCACAAACTTCGTTTTCACAGGCAGCTTGTGAGCGGCAAGACGCATCGCTTCGCGCGCGATTTCCTCAGGCACGCCTCCAAGTTCAAACATAATCTTGCCTGGTTTTACAACAGAAACCCATTTTTCAACATTACCTTTACCGCTACCCATCCGCACCTCGAGAGGCTTTTGAGTGATCGGCTTGTCTGGGAAAATCTTGATCCAAACTTTACCGCCACGACGGATGTAACGAGTCATCGCAATACGCGCTGCTTCGATTTGGCGGTTCGTGATCCAGCCTGGCTCTGTAGCTTGCAGGCCGAATTCGCCGAAGTTCAGTTCAGTACCGCCTTTTGCTTGGCCTCTCATATGGCCGCGCTGTTGCTTGCGGTATTTTACACGTTTTGGTACCAACATGATTAGTTGCCTCCTTCCTTAGCAGCTTGTTTCTTAGCCGTAGGAAGAACCTCTCCACGATAGATCCATACTTTCACGCCAATACGGCCGTAAGTCGTATGCGCTTCTGCTGTACCATAGTCGATGTCTGCACGAAGCGTATGAAGTGGAACAGTTCCTTCACTGTAGCCTTCTGTACGAGCGATCTCGGCTCCGCCAAGACGTCCGCTGACCGATGTTTTAATCCCTTTAGCACCAGCACGCATCGTTCTTTGAATCGCTTGTTTCAATGCACGACGGAATGAAACACGACGCTCCAATTGTTGTGCAATGCTCTCAGCAACAAGAATTGCATCCAGCTCAGGGTTTTTGATTTCAGAAATATTGATGTGTACTTTCTTACCACCTGCAATCTTAGTCACTTGACCACGCAGGATTTCAACTTCCGAACCACCTTTACCGATAACCATACCTGGTTTCGCAGTGTGGATCGTTACGTTCACACGATTCGCTGCTCTCTCGATTTCAATACGGGATACAGCGGAGTCTTTCAACTTGTTTTTCAGGTATTCACGGATTTTAACGTCTTCTAGCAAAAGATCACCAAAATCTTTATCTGCATACCATTTGGATTCCCAGTCACGGATAATACCGACACGGAGTCCTACTGGATTCACCTTTTGGCCCACACGTTTTCCCTCCTTATTTTTCAGCTACCACCAAAGTAATGTGGCTGGTACGTTTGTTAATCCGGCTTGCACGCCCCATCGCACGAGGACGGAAACGTTTCATTGTCGGACCTTGGTTGACGTAAGCTTGAGTTACGACCAACTTGCTAACATCCATAGAGTAGTTATGCTCAGCATTGGCAATAGCTGAGTTAAGCAATTTCTCCACAACAGGAGATGCGGCTTTCGGAGTGTGACGAAGAATCGCGATCGCCTCACCAACTTGCTTACCGCGAATCAAGTCAACAACGAGTTGAGCTTTACGAGGAGCAATCCGAATCATTCTTGCCTGTGCTTTTGCTTCCATTGTTTAACCTCCTCTCAAACAAAGAGCTTCTTAAATTATCTTCTTGTTTTCTTGTCGTCTTCGTGACCTTTATAGGTACGTGTTGGCGCGAATTCGCCCAACTTGTGACCCACCATATCTTCCGTTACATATACAGGCACGTGTTTACGTCCATCATAAACGCCGAACGTGTGACCAATAAATTGCGGGAAAATCGTGGAACGACGGGACCAAGTTTTGATCACAGCTTTTTTGTTGGAATCATTCATTTCTTCCACTTTTTTAAGCAGGTATCCGTCAACAAAAGGCCCTTTTTTCAAACTACGGCTCATACAGAAATCCTCCCTTCACAAATTTGTTTCGAAAGTTCGCTACCTTGCACGAAGCTACGCACAACGTGTATTACTTCGTGCGACGGCGAACGATATATTTATCAGAGGCTTTTCCTTTTTTACGAGTCTTAGCACCAAGGGTCGGTTTACCCCAAGGAGATACTGGAGATTTACGTCCGATTGGAGCACGACCTTCACCACCACCGTGAGGGTGATCGTTAGGGTTCATTACTACACCGCGTACTTCAGGACGTTTTCCGAGCCAACGGCTACGACCAGCTTTACCGATCTTGAGCAGCTCATGGTCTCCGTTACCTACAGCACCGATTGTAGCACGGCAAGTTTTCAGAATGTGACGAACTTCACCGGAAGACAGACGTACAGTAACATACTTACCTTCTTTACCAAGAAGCTGTGCTTCTGTACCAGCTGCACGAACCAATTGTCCGCCCTTACCTGGTTGCAATTCAATGTTGTGGATAACTGTACCTACAGGAATGTTCTCCAACGGAAGAGCATTACCGATTTTAATGTCGGAACCAGCACCAGAAATAACCTGATCTCCAACTTTCAGTCCTTTAGGTGCGATGATGTAACGTTTCTCACCATCCGCATAGTGAATCAAAGCGATGTTGGAAGTACGGTTCGGGTCATACTCAATCGTAGCAACGCGGCCCGGAATGCCGTCTTTTGTACGTTTAAAGTCAATGATCCGATATTTACGCTTATGTCCGCCGCCATGGTGACGAACTGTAATTTTACCTTGGTTGTTGCGGCCAGCTGTTTTGCTCAGCGGTGCCAAGAGCGATTTCTCCGGCTGGTTTGTCGTAATCTCTTCGAAAGTCGAAACGGACATGTTACGACGCGCCGGTGTTGTCGGTTTATACTTTTTAATAGGCACTGATTTTTCCCTCCTTACTCAAAAATTTCTTATTCAACCGCTTCAAAGAACTCAAGCGGCTTGCTGTCAGGTGTCAGAGTTACGATTGCTTTCTTCCATTCGGTTGTGTAACCGGAATAACGGCCGTAACGCTTTGGTTTCGCAGGAACGATCATCGTATTCACGTTCGATACTTTCACCTTAAAAATAGATTCAACCGCTTGTTTAATCTCGGTTTTGTTCGCACGAATATCTACTTCGAAAGCATATTTCAGATCAACCATGTAATCAGCTGTACGTTCTGTGATTACAGGGCGTTTGATTATATCGCGAGGATCCTTCATTACGCGAACACCTCCTCTACCTTCTGAACTGCTTCCTTCGTAATGATCAGTTGATCATATGTCAGTACATCAAGAACATTAATGCCGTCAGCCGCTACAAATTTCACTCCAGGAATATTGCGAGCGGAAAGGGCAACATTATCATCATAGCTAGGAGCAACGATCAGAGCTTTGCGATCAACCTTAAGATTACTCAAGATGTTTGCAAACTCTTTCGTTTTTGGCGCATTCAGCGTCAATTGATCCAGTACGATGATTGCATTGTCAACCACTTTAGAAGACAAAGCGGATTTGATCGCCAAACGACGAACTTTCTTAGGAAGCTTGATGGAGTAGCTACGTGGAGTTGGTCCAAATACTACGCCGCCGCCTTTCCATTGTGGTGCACGAATCGAACCTTGACGAGCACGACCTGTACCTTTTTGTTTCCAAGGCTTACGGCCGCCGCCACGTACTTCAGAACGTCCTTTCACTTTATGAGTACCACGACGCAAAGATGCGCGTTGCAGCAATACTGCGTCATGCATAACATGTGCATTTGGCTCGATGCCAAATACCGCATCGTTCAACTCAACTTCGCCAACTTGGCTGCCTTCAATATTAAAAAGTGCTACTTTAGGCATTGATTGTTCCTCCTTTCTTCAGTCGATTATTTCTTCACCGTTTCTTTAATTTGAACCAGACCTCTTCTAGGTCCAGGAATAGATCCTTTAACAAGTAACACGTTACGATCAACGTCTACTTTAATGATTTCAAGCTTTTGAATCGTCACCGTTTCACTACCCATGTGACCTGGCAGACGCTTTCCTTTAGGAACGCGGTTAGCTTGGATCGAACCCATGGAACCAGGTCCACGATGGTAACGGGAACCGTGAGACATTGGTCCGCGGCTTTGTCCCCAACGTTTGATAACACCTTGGAAACCTTTACCTTTGGAAATCCCTGTTACGTCAACAAATTCGCCTTCTGCAAAGATATCTACCTTTACTTCTTGTCCAACCTCGACACTCGCGAGGTCAACACCGCGAATTTCGCGAACGTAGCGCTTAGGTGCAGTATTTGCTTTTTTCGCATGTCCTGCTTCTGGTTTATTGGAAGTATTCTCTTTCTTATCGAGGAAACCGATTTGAATAGCTTCGTATCCGTCGTTCTCCTGGTCTTTCTTTTGCAAAACAACACAAGGTCCTGCTTCGATAACCGTTACAGGAATTACATTACCTTCAGCGGTAAACACTTGAGTCATTCCAAGTTTTCTCCCTAAGATACCTTTCATGTTGACACCTCTTTTCTCTCACTAATTCATTCTTCTTGTCTTACAATTTAATTTCGATATCTACACCGGACGGCAGGTCCAAGCGCATCAAGGCATCCACAGTTTGTGGAGTCGGGTTTACGATATCGATCAAGCGTTTATGTGTACGCATCTCGAATTGCTCCCGAGAGTCCTTATACTTGTGCACCGCACGGAGAATAGTAATCACTTGTTTTTCAGTTGGAAGCGGAATCGGACCGGATACACCTGCACCCGAACGTTTTGCTGTTTCAACAATTTTCTCTGCGGATTGATCAAGAATTCTGTGGTCGTATGCTTTCAAACGAATACGAATTTTTTGCTTTGCCATTTCATTCCCTCCTTCTATCGCCCAATTTGGTATCGGACATACTCCGTGAAAATTTTCTGACCACCCACCTCATGGCAAAGGGGCCGGGTGTGTCAGTAACCTCTCACATCATCGCAACGTCGCAGAACAACATTCATTATTATATAGAAAAGGCGGGCTCGATGCAAGCAAAACTTTATTTTATTTATTAAAAAATAAACCTGGTACTTTTTTCTTGCCGCCAAACCGATTAAATTGCATCTTCAATTTTCTCTTCATATATAAATGAGCGCTGTAATTCATACCTGATCTACTATTCTCAAAAATAGAGCCTGATCGCATAGGATCAGGCTCTATTGATCGTTACATCACACTGTTGCTCGTTACAGTACATTGTTGCTTATATATTCGTGGCCTTTAAGCCTTAATTACTTAATGATGGAAGCAACGGAACCTGCACCAACGGTACGGCCGCCTTCACGGATGGAGAACTTAGTACCTTCTTCAATCGCAATTGGAGCGATCAGTTGAACAGTAACGGTGATGTTATCACCAGGCATAACCATTTCAGTACCTTCTGGAAGGTTGATTACACCAGTTACGTCCGTAGTACGGAAGTAGAATTGTGGACGGTATCCAGTAAAGAATGGCTTATGACGTCCACCTTCTTCTTTGCTCAATACGTATACTTGAGCAGTAAATTCCGTGTGAGGCTTAACGGAACCTGGCTTGGACAATACTTGTCCACGCTCGATTTGAGTACGGTCAACACCGCGAAGAAGAGCACCGATGTTGTCACCAGCTTGAGCGGAGTCCAGCAATTTACGGAACATTTCAACGCCCGTAACAACGGATTTCTTGATATCTTCAGCGATACCAACGATTTCAATCTCGTCACCAACTTTAATCGTACCACGCTCTACACGGCCTGTAGCAACAGTACCACGACCAGTGATGGAGAATACGTCCTCAACTGGCATCAAGAAAGGTTTGTCAGTGTCACGCTCTGGAAGTGGGATGTACTCGTCGATTGTTTTGAACATTTCAACGATTTTTTGTGCCCATTCGCCAGTTGGGTTCATGAGAGCTTCACGAGCGGAACCACGAGTGATCGGAGTGTCATCGCCAGGGAAGTCATATTCGTTCAGAAGGTCACGAACTTCCATTTCAACCAATTCCAGAAGCTCTTCGTCTTCTACCATGTCGCATTTGTTCAAGAATACAACGATGTAAGGAACACCTACTTGACGGGACAGCAAGATGTGCTCGCGAGTTTGCGGCATAGGACCGTCAGCTGCGGATACAACCAGGATTGCGCCGTCCATTTGAGCTGCACCAGTGATCATGTTTTTAACATAGTCAGCGTGACCTGGGCAGTCAACGTGTGCATAGTGACGAGTGTCAGTTTCATATTCTACGTGGGAAGTAGAAATTGTGATACCGCGCTCGCGCTCTTCTGGAGCTTTGTCGATTTGGTCGAAGGACATAGCTGCACCACCGTAAGTAGTAGACAATACAGTAGTGATTGCAGCAGTCAATGTAGTTTTACCATGGTCAACGTGACCGATAGTACCAATGTTAACATGGGGTTTAGTACGTTCGTATTTAGCCTTTGCCATTTGAACAATTCCTCCTTAAGGGGATTTATATGTTAGGGCCGGACTAAAGGTTAACGGGATATTCATCCCGCCCTTTTTGCCCAGCATGAAAAACTTTTTCTTACTCTCCGCCATTCGTTTTCGATATGATTTCTTCGGAGATGTTCTTAGGAACTTCTTCATAGTGTGAGAGCTCCATAGAGAACACACCGCGTCCTTGCGTACCGGAGCGAAGTGTAGTAGAGTAACCGAACATTTCGGACAGAGGCACTTTCGCACGGATAACTTGAGTACCACCACGGGAATCCATACCTTCGATCCGTCCACGGCGGGAGTTCAACATACCCATTACGTCGCCCATGTATTCCTCAGGCACAGTAACTTCTACTTTCATGATTGGCTCAAGCAGGACAGGGTTACACTTGTCTTTAGCTGCTTTAAGAGCCATGGAACCGGCGATTTTAAACGCCATTTCACTGGAGTCAACATCATGGTAGGAACCGTCTACGATTGTTGCTTTAACGTCAACAAGCGGGAAGCCGGCAAGTACACCGTTCTTCATTTGTTCCTCAATACCTTGTTGTGCTGGTCCAATGTATTCTCTTGGTACGGCACCACCAACGATTTTGCTGTCGAATTGGTTGCCAGTACCTGGCTCCAGAGGTTCGAACTCAACCCATACGTGACCGTATTGACCACGACCACCGGACTGACGGACGAATTTACCTTCAACACGCGCAGGTGTACGGAAGGTTTCACGATAAGCTACCTGTGGTTTACCCACATTGGTTTCTACCTTGAACTCACGACGCATACGGTCGATGATAACGTCCAAGTGAAGCTCACCCATACCTGCCAAGATCGTTTGGCCGGTTTCTTCATCTGTATGAGCACGAAGAGTAGGGTCCTCTTCAGTCAATTTACCTAAAGCTACACCCATTTTATCTTGGTCAGCTTTGGTTTTAGGTTCAACTGCGATCTCGATAACCGGATCAGGGAAATTCATGGATTCGAGAATAACTGGATTCTTCTCATCACACAGTGTATCACCTGTTCCCGTATCTTTCAAACCTACAGCAGCTGCGATATCACCGGAATATACCACGGTGATTTCCTGACGGCTGTTTGCATGCATCTGAAGGATACGTCCGATACGTTCGCGTTTGTTTTTCGTTGCATTCAGTACGTAAGAGCCGGATTGCAAAACACCGGAGTACACACGGAAGAACGTCAACTTACCAACATAAGGGTCTGTCATGATTTTAAATGCCAGCGCAGCGAACGGCTCATCGTCAGACGAGTGACGCTCTACTTCACTACCATCTTCCAATTGACCTTTGATGCTAGGAACATCCGTTGGAGCTGGCAAGTAATCGATAACAGCATCCAGCATCAGCTGAACCCCTTTGTTACGATAAGAAGAACCGCAGATTACTGGGAAGATTTTAACTTCTACTACACCTTTACGAAGGGCTGCTTTGATCTCGTCAACCGTGATCTCTTCACCTTCGAGGTATTTCATCGTCAAATCTTCATCAAGTTCTGCAACCTTCTCAACCAGATCGTTTCGAAGCTCTTCAACTTGATCCTTGTATTCCTCAGGAATATCGGTTTCTTCGACATTTTGACCAAGGTCATCTTTATACATATAAGCTTTTTCCTTGATAATATCGATGATGCCGTTAAAATCTGCTTCCGCGCCAATAGGAAGCTGAATAGCTACCGCATTGGCTTGGAGACGATCTCTCATGTCGTTAACAACATTGAGGAAATCAGCACCGATAATATCCATTTTGTTTACGTATGCGATCCGTGGCACACCATAACGGTCTGCTTGTCTCCATACGGTTTCCGACTGAGGCTCTACGCCCTCTTTCGCACTGAATACACCTACTGCCCCATCCAATACACGAAGGGAACGTTCAACCTCTACAGTGAAGTCAACGTGCCCCGGGGTGTCGATAATATTAACGCGATGACCTTTCCATTGAGCGGTAGTCGCAGCGGAAGTAATCGTAATTCCGCGCTCCTGCTCTTGCTCCATCCAGTCCATCGTAGCGGAACCCTCGTGGGTTTCACCGATTTTATGAGTACGACCGGTATAGAACAAGATACGCTCTGTTGTCGTGGTCTTACCAGCGTCAATATGCGCCATAATCCCGATATTACGTGTATTTTTCAAGGAGAACTCTCTTGCCATTCGAATAGTCTCCCTTCAAAATTAAAGTTTAGTAACGGCTTTATCCTACCAACGGTAGTGAGCAAACGCTTTGTTCGCTTCAGCCATTTTGTGTGTGTCTTCACGTTTCTTAACGGAAGCACCTGTGTTGTTGGAGGCATCGATAATCTCAGCCGCCAAACGCTCTTCCATTGTTTTCTCGCCGCGGTTGCGGGCGTAATTAACGAGCCAACGTAATCCCAGGGAAGTACGTCTCTCTGGTTTTACTTCGATAGGCACTTGATAGTTTGCACCACCTACACGGCGTGCTTTAACTTCCAGAACCGGCATGATGTTCTTGATGGCTGCTTCAAATACTTCCATTGGGTCATTACCCGTACGTTCTTGGATAATATTGAATGCATTGTAGAGGATGCTTTGAGCGACACCTCTTTTACCATCCAACATGATGCGGTTGATCAGACGTGTAACAAGCTTGCTGTTATACACCGGATCTGGCAGTACGTCTCTTTTAGCAACTGGACCTTTGCGTGGCATGGATATCCCCCTTTCTTAAATCTTGTGTTAATTCAGCAAATCACTGTTTAGCTTTTTGCTTTAGGACGCTTCGCGCCATATTTGGAACGAGCTTGCATACGGTTGTTAACACCAGCGGTATCAAGCGCACCGCGAACGATGTGATAACGTACCCCTGCAAGGTCTTTTACTTTACCACCACGAATCAGAACAACACTGTGCTCTTGCAAGTTGTGTCCGATACCTGGAATGTAAGCAGTCACCTCGATGCGGTTCGTCAAACGAACACGCGCATATTTACGAAGTGCAGAGTTCGGTTTACGTGGAGTCATCGTACCTACACGAGTACATACACCGCGTTTTTGTGGAGCACTCAAGTTAGTATCCTCACGTTTCAAAGCGTTGTATCCTTTTTGCAGTGCCGGTGACTTTGACTTGTAAACTTTCGCTTGACGGCCTTTACGGACCAGTTGGTTAATCGTTGGCATGCTGCCACCCCCTTCCTGTATTTCTCATCCTAGTACAAACCTTTTTAAGTCCACAGACCCAGGCGGTTCATAAAAGAACAAATGAAAAGTTTTTGCCGAAAGAAGTTGCCTTCTCCAACAAAAACAGTTTCGTAATCATTGATTTAAGACTGCTGCCATTGCTGCGCCAACTTCGATGCCACATGCTTCACCAAGTTCTTTCATGGTAGGAACATGGGTAATATCTACACTGTGCTTTGTGCACAAAGCTTCGATCTTGGAAATCAAACGCGGGTCGCAATCTTCAGCCACATACACTTCTGTGGCTTGACCGTTTTCAACGGCCTTCATTGTTTGTTTGGTGCCAATCTTAACATGAGCATCCTGTAATCCTTTATCATTAGACATTTATATTCCTCCAAAAGAACAGGGATAAAGCTACTACTCACGCACCTTTGCTATATTAGCATCTGCATTAAATGATGTCAAGCAAATTATCAACGCAAAAAAGAAATTCAGGGAAAGGAATATCCCCCGCTTCCGCCGGGAAATTCCCTCCCCAAAAATCATTCTTTCTTATTCTACACTTGCGGTTTCGAGCTCCTGACTTTCGTCGTTCGCCTCATCCTGACCTTCAAACTTCACGTTGCGGTAACGACTCATGCCTGTACCCGCAGGGATCAGTTTACCGATGATAACATTCTCTTTCAGTCCGAGCAGCTGGTCGACCTTGCCCTTAATGGCTGCGTCAGTCAACACGCGCGTTGTCTCCTGGAAGGAAGCTGCAGACAAGAATGAATCGGTCTCCAGGGAAGCTTTCGTAATACCGAGCAGAACTGGTTTAGCCACTGCTGGCTCTTTACCGTCAAGAATAGCTTCTTTGTTCGCTGCTTCATACTCGTGAATGTCCACGAAAGAACCTGGCAGCAGATCGGTATCCCCCGCATCGACGATGCGAATCTTACGAAGCATCTGACGAATCATCACTTCGATATGCTTATCATTAATTTCTACACCTTGGTTCCGGTATACGCGTTGAACTTCCTGAAGGATATAGTTCTGCACACCGCGAATTCCCTTAATACGAAGCATTTCTTTAGGGTCGATCGAACCATCCGTCAGTTCATCCCCGGCTTCGACATGTTTGCCTTCGCTTACGCGCAGACGGGAACCATACGTAACGGAATATACTTTCGTTTCCGCCTCACCTTGGATTTCGATTTCACGGCGGTCCTTCGTTTCACGAATTTCCTTAACCACACCGTCAATCTCACTGATCGTAGCTTGACCTTTAGGGTTACGAGCTTCGAAGAGCTCCTGGATACGCGGCAAACCTTGGGTAATGTCATCACCCGCAACGCCCCCAGTATGGAACGTACGCATGGTGAGCTGTGTTCCCGGTTCACCGATCGATTGAGCAGCGATAATACCGACTGCTTCACCGATCTCAACGAATTTACCTGTCGCCAGGTTTCGTCCGTAACACTTTTTGCAGACGCCATGACGGGCACGGCAGCTGAGAATGGAACGGATCTGAAGCTGTTCAACACCGGCTTTGACGATTTCGTCTGCCTTGTCGGAGTCGATCAACTCGTTGCGGTTAACGATGATTTCTTTCGTTTCCGGATGACGGACCGTTTCAAACGCATAACGTCCTTCGATACGGTCGTACAGATCCTCGATAACTTCCTTACCGTCTTGAATACGGCCAACCATAAAGCCTTTATCCGTGCTGCACTCTTCTTCACGGACGATAACATCCTGCGCCACGTCCACCAGACGACGGGTCAAATAACCGGAGTCAGCTGTACGAAGAGCCGTATCGGCGAGACCTTTACGAGCACCGTGCGTAGACAGGAAGTATTCGAGTACTGTCAAACCTTCACGGAAGTTCGATTTAATCGGCATCTCAATAATCCGTCCGGACGGGTTGGCCATCAGACCACGCATACCGCCGAGCTGAGTAATCTGAGATTTGTTACCCCGTGCTTTGGAGTCAACCATAAGCATGATCGAGTTGAAACGATCCATCGATTTCATAAGCACATCGGTAAGATCGTCCTTGGCCTTGGACCAAATATCGATAACACGGTCATAGCGTTCCTCATTCGTAATCAAACCACGGCGATACTGGTTCGTTACAACCGTAACCTTCTCTTCAGATTCCTTGAGAATTTCAGCTTTCTCAGCCGGAACAATAACGTCCGATACGGCAACGGTCACACCTGCACGAGTGGAGTATGTGAAACCGATCTGCTTGATTTTATCCAAAATGATCGACGTTTCTGTTGTATGATAATTTTCGAAACAGCGGGCGATAATTTGACCTAAATATTCTTTCCCTACAGCACCGCTGACCGGCAAGTTCTGCATAACTTCGCGCAGATCGACGCCTTTTTCATACACAAAGTATTTCTCAGGCGTACCTTGGAAGAGGTTCTCCCGCGTTGCTTCATTGATGTAAGGGAAGCTGGCCGGGAAGATCTCATTAAAGATAATCCGACCTATTGTTGTAATAAGCATCGCATTTTGCTGTTCTTCCGTAAAGACAGTCTTACCCAGTGTTTTGACCGGAATCGCAACGCGTGCATGCAGATCTGCTATACCACGCTGATATGCAGACACAGCCTCGTTCACGCTGCCCAGGATCATACCTGTTCCTTTGGCTTCCTTGTTGTCCATCGTAAGATAGAAGGAACCAAGAACCATATCCTGTGAAGGTGTAACAACAGGCTTACCGTCTTTAGGGTTCAGGATGTTTCCTGATGCAAGCATCAGAAGACGCGCTTCCGCTTGTGCTTCTGCAGACAACGGAACGTGAACAGCCATTTGGTCACCGTCAAAGTCAGCGTTGTAAGCTGTACATACGAGCGGGTGAAGACGGATCGCGTGACCTTCAACGAGAATCGGTTCAAACGCTTGGATACCAAGTCTGTGAAGGGTAGGTGCACGGTTCAGAAGTACTGGATGTTCTTTAATTACTTCTTCGAGCACATCCCATACTTCTGGACTTACGCGTTCCACTTTACGTTTGGCACTCTTGATATTATGAGCCAGACCTTTATTGACCAGCTCTTTCATAACAAAAGGCTTAAACAGTTCCAGTGCCATCTTTTTAGGCAAACCGCACTGGTACATTTTCAAATAAGGGCCTACTACGATAACGGAACGACCGGAGTAGTCAACCCGTTTACCGAGCAAGTTCTGACGGAACCGCCCTTGTTTACCTTTCAGCATGTGGCTGAGGGACTTCAAAGGACGGTTACCCGGACCTGTCACCGGACGACCGCGACGGCCATTATCGATCAATGCGTCAACAGCTTCTTGAAGCATCCGTTTTTCGTTCTGAACGATAATATCAGGCGCGCCAAGATCAAGCAATCTTTTCAAACGGTTGTTCCGGTTAATAACTCGGCGATACAGATCGTTCAGATCTGAGGTCGCGAAGCGTCCACCGTCCAGCTGAACCATCGGGCGCAGCTCTGGAGGAATAACCGGCAGCACGTCCATGACCATCCACTCCGGTTTGTTGCCGGAGTTACGGAACGCCTCGATAACCTCAAGACGCTTGATAGCCCGGTTACGGCGCTGACCTTGTGCAGTGCGCAACTCTTCTTTCAGGAAGTCGAGCTCTTTCTCTATATCCAGATCTTGAAGAAGTCTCTTCACAGCCTCAGCGCCCATACCTGCTTGAAATCCGTATCCGTATTTCTCGCGGTAGCTGCGATATTCCTTCTCGGACAACAGCTGCTTCTTCTCAAGCGGCGTATCGCCCGGATCTGTGACAACATAAGATGCAAAATAGATAATCTCTTCTAGTGATCTCGGAGACATATCCAAAGCCAGACCCATACGGCTTGGAATGCCTTTGAAATACCAGATGTGGGATACAGGAGCAGCCAGCTCAATGTGCCCCATACGCTCACGACGGACTTTAGCGCGGGTAACTTCAACGCCGCAACGGTCGCAAACTACGCCTTTATAACGGACGCGTTTATACTTTCCGCAATGGCACTCCCAGTCTTTTTGCGGACCAAAAATACGTTCACAGAAAAGACCTTCCTTCTCCGGCTTCAATGTTCGGTAGTTAATTGTTTCAGGCTTCTTCACTTCACCGCGAGACCAGGAACGAATCTTCTCCGGGGAAGCCAGGCCGATTTTCATATACTCAAAATTGTTAACGTCCAACAAGGAGCAACCCTCCTCAACTTAGTCCTAATTATGTGCCTTACGAGCATAACACCGCCGCCAGCTTTGAACTGGCGGGGTGATCTGTTCGTTATTCCACTCCGACTTCAGTGCCTTCCAAGTTAAGGCTCAGTTTATCGCCTGCAGCATCGTCTTCATCATCGAGCTCTTTCATCTCGATTTCTTCTTCGTTCTCACTCAGGATTTTAACATCCATACCGAGAGACTGAAGCTCCTTGATCAATACCTTGAACGATTCCGGAACGCCTGGCTCCGGTACATTCTCACCCTTAACGATCGATTCGTAAGTTTTCACCCGGCCGACCACGTCATCGGACTTGACAGTAAGAATCTCTTGCAGTGTATAAGCAGCGCCGTATGCCTCAAGCGCCCACACTTCCATCTCACCGAAACGCTGTCCGCCGAATTGTGCTTTACCACCGAGCGGCTGCTGCGTAACGAGAGAGTATGGTCCCGTAGAACGAGCGTGGATCTTATCGTCAACCATGTGTGCCAGCTTGATCATATGCATGACACCAACCGTAACTTCACGTTCAAATCGCTCACCAGTACGACCGTCATATAGAACAGTCTTACCATCACGCTTCATGCCTGCCTCTTCCATCGTATCGAACACGTCGTATTCATTAGCTCCGTCAAATACAGGCGTCGCCACATGAATGCCGAGTCTCATAGCAGCCATACCAAGGTGAACTTCCAGTACCTGACCGATGTTCATCCGTGAAGGTACACCCAGCGGGTTAAGGACAACCTGTACAGGTGTGCCATCAGGCAGGAACGGCATATCTTCCTCAGGCAAAATACGGGCTACGACACCTTTGTTACCGTGACGTCCGGCCATTTTGTCACCTTCGGAAATTTTACGCTTCTGTGCGATATATACGCGAACCAGCTGGTTTACGCCTGGCGGCAATTCGTCGCCGTTCTCGCGAGTAAACACCTTCACATCCACGATGATACCGTCACTACCGTGAGGAACGCGCAGCGAGGTGTCACGCACTTCACGAGCTTTCTCACCAAAAATCGCATGAAGGAGACGCTCTTCAGCAGTCAGCTCCGTCACGCCTTTAGGCGTTACTTTACCAACCAGAATGTCGCCCGCACTAATCTCGGCGCCGATTCGGATAATTCCGCGCTCATCCAGGTTTTTCAGCGCTTCTTCTCCGACATTCGGAATGTCGCGAGTAATTTCTTCAGGACCAAGCTTCGTGTCCCGCGCTTCAGATTCATATTCTTCAATGTGAATCGAAGTGTACACATCCTCTTTCACAAGCTTCTCAGAAAGAAGAATCGCATCCTCGTAGTTATAACCCTCCCAAGTCATAAAGGCTACAACGACGTTGCGTCCCAGTGCCAATTCGCCCATCTCAGTCGAAGGACCATCCGCTAGGATATCTCCCTTCTTGATGACATCACCGCGTTTGACGATCGGACGCTGGTTGATGCATGTCCCTTGGTTCGAACGCATAAATTTGTGCAATTTATATTTAACAATATCGCCTTTGACCTCTTGGCCATCCACCATTTCCACACGGCGAAGCCAGATTTCATTAGCGGTTGAACGCTCAATAATTCCGTCATATTTGGATACAATACACACACCGGAATCTTTCGCCGATTTATGTTCCATACCTGTTCCAACAAGCGGAGCTTTCGGAACAAGAAGCGGAACAGCTTGACGCTGCATGTTAGATCCCATAAGGGCACGGTTCGAGTCATCGTTCTCCAGGAACGGAATCAATGCCGTCGCGACGGATACGACCTGCTTAGGCGATACATCCATGTAATCTACACGATCGTTAGGCATTGGCAAAATGTTATCGGACTGTTTGTTATAACGGACGATAACCATATCGTCTTTAAACTTATTGTCCTCTGTCAATTCTGCATTCGCCTGAGCGATAACGTAGTTATCTTCCTCATCGGCAGTCAAATAGTCGATCTGATCCGTTACCTGACCTGTCTTCGGATCAACCCAGCGATAAGGCGCCTCGATAAAGCCGTATTCATTAATACGAGCAAATGTCGACAAAGAGTTGATCAGACCGATGTTCGGCCCCTCCGGCGTCTCGATCGGACACATACGGCCGTAGTGACTGTGGTGAACGTCCCGAACTTCAAAGCCCGCGCGCTCCCTTGTCAAACCACCAGGTCCGAGTGCAGAGAGACGACGTTTATGCGTCAATTCAGCAAGCGGGTTCGTCTGGTCCATAAACTGAGACAGCTGTGAACTACCGAAGAACTCTTTAATAGATGCAATTACCGGACGAATGTTGATCAGAGCTTGCGGTGTGATTACACTCGCGTCCTGGATCGACATTCTTTCACGAACAACGCGCTCCATACGGGACAGACCGATGCGGAACTGGTTCTGCAAAAGCTCACCAACAGAACGCAAACGACGGTTGCCCAAATGGTCAATGTCGTCTGTATTGCCGATACCATGCAGCAAGTTCATGAAATAGCTGATGGACGAAATAATGTCCGATTGCGTAATATGTTTTACCGACTTATCGATATTTCCATTCGCGATGATCTTGACGACCTTCCCGTCTTCAATCGGAGAGAACACATCGATCATCTGAAGTGTAATATCTTCACCATCCTGAACACCGCCGGCAACATGATACGTTTTAAAGCCAACGTTTTTCTCAAGATAAGGCATGATCTCGTCCAAAAGACGGCGGTCCACGGTTTGACCTGCTTCTGCAATGATCTCACCGGTTTCCACATCAATCAGACTCTCAGCCAAACGTTGATTAAAGAGACGGTTCTTGATATGAAGCTTCTTGTTGATCTTATAGCGACCCACGTTCGCCAGATCATAACGCTTCGGATCAAAGAAACGCGCTACCAAAAGACTCTTGGCATTGTCCAGCGTTGGCGGCTCGCCCGGACGCAGACGCTCGTAAATCTCGATCAGCGCCTTTTCCGTCGAATCCGTATTGTCTTTATCCAGGGTATTCCGAATATATTCGTCATCCCCCAGCAGGTCTATAATCTCTGCGTCTGTACCAAAACCGAGCGCTCGAAGCAAAACGGTTACTGGGATTTTACGAGTACGGTCGATCCGCACATATACGATATCCTTGGCGTCCGTCTCCAGCTCCAGCCACGCGCCGCGATTCGGGATAACGGTCGCAGTGTATGTTTTCTTGCCGTTTTTATCAACCTTAGTGCTGAAATAGACGCTGGGAGAGCGAACCAACTGGCTGACAATGACCCGTTCGGCACCATTAATGATAAATGTTCCGGTTTCCGTCATGAGCGGGAAATCTCCCATGAACACTTCTTGCTCCTTCACTTCTCCAGTCTCTTTATTGATGAGCCGGACTTTAACACGGAGCGGCGCCGCATAAGTTACGTCGCGTTCTTTCGCGTCATCGACGGTATATTTCGGTTCTCCAAGGCTGTAGTCAATGAACTCCAGCACCAAATTGCCTGTGAAATCTTGAATCGGCGAGATGTCTTGGAACATTTCGCGCAACCCTTCCTCCAAAAACCATTCATAAGATTTCTGTTGGATTTCAATCAGGTTCGGAACTTCGAGTACCTCATTAATACGTGCATAACTTCGCCGAGTGCGTCGACCATATTGAACAAGATGTCCTGCCAACTTAAACTCACCCCTCATGTCTACTCACTTTTAAAAATTCATTGCGAACCTCTGTTTGTAACACTATAATGGAACATAACAGAGGAATCTCCCATAAATAGAGAAAAGCCCTTATCGAATATCTTTCGAAAAAAGAGCAGCTTATCCATGGTTATGATAATCCTCTCATATCCAGTAGATTTGCCCAAAATGTACATATTATACGTTAATACGACTGACTTTATGCAAAGATAAGCATATTAAGTCTTGACATTTCAGCAAACTAAAGACACGATGACCATCCTAATACTGACATTTTATAATAATACCACAACCGGAAATCCGAGTCAAGGACTCATTTTTAAGATGAATATTTTACCGCTTTGAAAATTCGGTATCCTTTATCCTTCGTTACTTCCTCCACTTGGGGGAACAGGCTTTCCAATTTGGCTTTTGCCGATGGAGAGCCTTGTTTTTTCTGAATAACGACCCACAGCTGTCCCTGATCCTTCAGATGTTTAAAGGCTTGTTCAAAAATGTTATGCACCGTCTCTTTTCCAGCCCGGATTGGCGGATTGGTTAGAACCACATCAAACTCTTTGCCTTCCACAGCTGAGAACAGATCACTCTCCAGGACGGTAACATTATGAATACCATTAAGCTTCGCATTCTCTCTGGCCAGCTCAACAGCACGGCTGTTGATATCGATCATCGTTACATGGCCGTCTTTTACCATTTTCGCCGCAGAAAGCCCGATCGGCCCATAACCGCATCCGACATCAAGTACATGAGAAGCACTCGGAATATCCAACGCCTCAATCAGTACCCTGCTCCCATAATCGACTCCGCTTTTGGAAAAGACGCCTGCATCGCTAATGAACCTGAATTTGCTGCCACGCAATTCCGTTTCCAGTTCCCTTCGGTCATGTCCGGTCACCGGCTTTTTTGAATAATAATGCTGATTCGGCATGACAACCTCCGTATCACAAAATCTGCTGCCGTGATGACGGCACCAACCTCAAACATTCTCCAACTCTAGCAGTATAGCCTTCTTCCACAAATATCAGTCCATGACAATAACAAACCCCTTGAACATATTCAAGGGGTTTGATTCATGCTGCAATGATAGAAGGAATTACTTCACTTCTACGGATGCGCCAGCTTCTTCCAGCTTAGCTTTAACAGCTTCAGCTTCGTCTTTGCTTACTTTTTCTTTCAATGGTTTTGGAGCGTTGTCAACGAGTTCTTTCGCTTCTTTCAAGCCGAGGCCTGTAATTTCGCGAACAACTTTGATAACGTTGATTTTGGACGCGCCTGCGCCAGTCAATACTACGTCGAATTCGGATTGCTCAGCTGCAGCATCTGCACCTGCAGCGCCACCTACTACTGCAACTGGAGCTGCAGCAGTTACGCCGAATTCTTCTTCGATTGCTTTAACGAGATCGTTCAGTTCCAGAACGGACATGCCTTTGATTGCTTCCAAGATTTGCTCTTTGCTCATTTGGGTTGAACCTCCATTTTATATTTTAGATTAAATAATATTTATACTGCTGGTTGAATAAGGAGCTTACGCACCTTGCTCTTCTTCCTTTTCAGCCACGGCTTTAACCGCAAGCGCGAAGTTGCGCATTGGAGCTTGAAGCACGCTGAGGAGCATGGACAAGAGACCTTCGCGGGACGGAAGTTCCGCCAACGCTTTGATTTCTTCCACTCCAACGACACGGCCTTCTACTACTGCACCTTTCAGTTTCAAGGCATCGTTCTTCTTCGCGAAGTCGTTCAGAATCTTCGCTGGAGCTACAGCATCCTCGACACTGAAAGCAACAGCTGTCGGACCTGTCAATGCTTCGTCCAGATCAGTCAGCTCTGCAGCTGCTGTCGCACGGCGAAGCAAGGAGTTCTTCAATACTTGAAATTCCACGCCAGCTTCACGAAGCTGTTTACGCAGTTCTGTAACTTGAGAAACGTTCAAACCGCGGTAGTCAGCTACAACTGTTGTCGCACTTTCACGGAATTTGGAAGTTAATACGTCAACCGCTTCTTGTTTAGCTTGAATCACTTTTGCGTTTGCCAATGTCTACACCTCCTGATTGTATAGTTAGCTGGGACCTCAACGGCCACCATCCTACGGGCACTAAAAAAGCCTCCGTAGAATCACGAAGGCCTGATGAAAGCATCATTATGCCGGTCACCCGAACAAAATGCTGACGTTCTATCATAACACCTCGGTAGGAAATTAAGCCAGCTAACGGCACCTACTGTCTACGGTAAGCATATTCAACTTTAAATGGTCAGTCACAAGGACTCACAACTTTTTCATAATATCAAACCCTGACAATGAAGTCAATGGCATATATTATTTAAAAGAAGTTGCGTTCACGCGAGCACTAGGGCCCATTGTCGAAGATACAGCGATATTCTTCAGGAATACACCTTTAGCAGCCGCTGGCTTCGCGCGGTTCAATGCATCCACAAGAGCCTTGAGGTTGTCATAGAGTTTATCCGCGTCAAAGGACACTTTACCAATTGGAGCGTGAATTTGACCTGCTTTGTCCAGACGGTATTCGATTTTACCGGCTTTGATTTCTTGAACAGCCTTGCCAACATCGAAAGTAACCGTACCGGCTTTAGGGTTAGGCATCAGGCCTTTACCACCGAGCAGACGGCCCAATTTACCGACTTCGCTCATCATATCAGGTGTAGCTACGCAGACATCGAAGTCAAACCAGCCTTGTTGAATTTTGTTGATCATATCCTGATCGCCAACAAAATCCGCGCCAGCTGCTTCTGCTTCCTTCGCTTTTTCACCTTTAGCAAATACCAGAACGCGCTTTGTTTTACCCGTACCGTGAGGCAGGACTACAACGCCACGAACAGCCTGGTCTTGTTTACGAGGGTCTACCCCCAAACGCACTGCCACTTCAACAGTTTCGTCAAATTTGGCAGATGCCGCCTTCTTCACAAGCTCAACAGCTTCCAAAGGCTCATATGTTGCTTCGCTGTCAATCAGCTTAACAGCTTCAAGGTATTTCTTACCGTGTTTAGCCATGATTATTTTCCTCCTTTGTGGTGATAGCGGAATTTCCTCCCACAATATTCCGGACTAAAGTCCGACAGCATCGAAAGACAATTAATCTTCGATTGCAATACCCATACTACGGGCTGTACCTTCAACCATCTTCATTGCAGCCTCAACGGTTGCAGCGTTCAGGTCAGGCATTTTGGTTTCAGCGATTTTGCGTACATCGTCGCGTTTAACCGTTGCAACTTTCTTCTTGTTTGGCTCGCCGGACCCTTTCTCGATCTTGGCAGCCACACGAAGCAGAACAGCAGCCGGTGGAGTTTTGGTGATGAATGTAAAGGAACGATCCTCAAACACCGAAATTTCAACCGGAATAACCAAGCCTGCTTGATCTGCAGTACGAGCGTTAAATTCTTTACAGAATGCCATGATGTTGACACCTGCTTGACCCAATGCTGGACCTACTGGAGGAGCTGGGTTCGCTTTACCTGCAGGAATTTGCAGTTTTACCATCTTGATAATTTTCTTCGCCATGAAAGACACCTCCTTGCATCAATAGTGGTACTGGACGTTCCTTACGCCCTACCACAAGCGTAAACGGCTTCGCCGTCTTGGACTGGCAAAGCTTACGTTTCGCGTAAGAATCTAAGATAAAAGTAAAGTGTCTCACTTATACCCTCTTAGATTTCAAGAAACCTGAAGAATTTATAACTTCTCCACTTGAGTATAGTCTAACTCCAGCGGGGTTTCCCGTCCAAACATGTTAACGTGAACCTTAAGCTTACTCTTGTCAGCCAAAATCTCTTCCACGGAGCCCACGAAATTCGCAAAAGGACCAACCTTGATTCGAACAGATTCCTTGATATCGAATTCAATCTTCGGTTTCGGTTCCTCCATGCCCATATGCTTCAGAATCTGTTCAACTTCTTCTGGCAGCAAAGGCGTAGGTTTAGAACCGGAGCCAGTCGAACCGACAAAGCCCGTAACTCCGGGTGTATTGCGGACAACATACCAAGAATCATCGGTTTGAATCATTTCGACCAAGACATATCCCGGATAAACTTTACGCATGACGGTTTTTTTCTTACCGTCCTTGTTTACAACTTCTTCTTCCATAGGAACAAGAACGCGGAATATTTTGTCCTCCATGCCCATAGACTCGACACGTTTTTCCAAATTGGCTTTGACTTTATTCTCATACCCGGAATAGGTATGAACTACGTACCATCTTTTTTCCATATCAAGCCACCTGGGACCCTTCTAAATTATCGCTTCGATCACAGCGGAAATACCGATGTCTAAAACCCAAAAATAAATCGTGACAAACGCAACAGTGCCGAAAACGATGAGCGTATAGTTTGTCAACTCTTTACGATTAGGCCAGCGAACTTTCTTAAGTTCCGCCCAGCTTTCAGAGAAAAAGGAAAACAGAGACTTGAAACCACGTTTCATGCCGACTACACCTCCAAAAAACTATCTGGTTTCGCGATGAGGAGTTTGCTCGTTACAAAACTTGCAAAATTTCTTCATCTCCATGCGGTCGGGGTGATTTCGCTTGTTCTTTGTGGTTGTGTAGTTTCTTTGTTTGCAGCTAGTACAAGCCAAAGTAATAATTACCCGCATGATGTGCACCTCCCGAAGACGTCCTTCTTCATCAGAAGAACCCTATATTGATCCTAGTAGAAAGATCGACCCGTCCTGTAACAGACAAGCGAAATTTCTGCGAGATGAACAAAACCGTTGTTCCTGTGCAGTAACAACGTTCATTCATAAAACACGCGAATTTAGGCCTACCTAAAACACTTTATCACATGGTTAACGCCTTTTCAAGCCTTTTTCTCTCTGAATGCAGGGGCTGCATCTACTTTCCATTATGATCATTCTTTTGACAAATGAAACGCCGAATTGTTAAAAAGAAACGCTTGCCGCTTCCCTCTGCAGGAAGAAAAGAGCGTTTCTTCTGACTTACAACATAAGAGTTATATTTTCTTAAATTGTAAAAAAAGGCTCAAATCGAGCCTTCTACATATCGTTCAACTCTAATTCTATCACGAATTATCCCGAACCTCCAAATAACGCTCAAGCTTCCGCTTAACCCGTTGGAGGGCATTATCAATAGATTTAACATGGCGTCTCAAATCTACTGCGATCTCTTGATAGGAACGGCCATCCAAATAAAGCATCAGTACTTTCCGCTCCAGATCACTCAGTATTTCGGACATTTTGTCTTCCAAGCCAACAAACTCTTCCTGGTTAATAACCAGTTCCTCCGGATCACATACCGCCGTTCCGCATATAACATCAAGCAGCGTACGGTCTGAATCCTCATCATAAATGGGCTTATCCAAAGAAACATAGGAATTTAGTGGTATGTGCTTCTGTCTCGTTGCTGTCTTAATTGCCGTAATAATCTGCCGTGTAATACACAGTTCAGCGAAAGCCTTAAACGAGGACAGCTTGTCCCCTTTAAAATCACGGATCGCCTTATAAAGGCCAATCATGCCTTCCTGTACGATATCTTCGCGGTCAGCGCCAATTAAGAAATACGAACGAGCCTTGGCACGTACAAAGTTCCGGTACTTATTGATCAAATATTCAAGCGCTCCGCTGTCACCTTGGCGGACCGCTTCAACAATGTCTTCATCACTTAACAAATCATACCCCGACATCATGACTTCCTTGAGGTTAACACTCAATAGAATCCCTCCGGCCCCGGAACGCACGGTACCCCGTCACTCGCTTGAAATATATGACAAGTATATATGATGTCTATAAGACCGTCAACCACGACATCCCTAAAATAAAGGGATAACAACCTAAATGTAAGGACTTTGATGATTTATATTAACATTTCAACTATTCACGACGCCATCTCTCAAACATTTTACGAACATCCTCTGACAATTGACCATCCAGCGTGTTTCTCGTTCCTTTGGACTGGTCCTCCTTGATTTTACGTTTCACTTCACGTTCACTCAACTCTACCTGATTAAGAAGTTCCCGGGCTGAAATACGAAGAGCTCCAAGTGAAAAAATGATATGCTGCTCCATCAGATCACTCGTAGCAACATAAATCTTACGCCGCCGGTGACTGAAATCTATAACAAGACGTTCAATGCATTCGTCGGCGGTTTCTTTTTCTTTCGTAAAATAGACCTGAACCTTTCCTTGAGTGAAAGATTTGCCGAGCCCCGGAACTCGATAAGCATCAAAAACAACAATGACGCGAAGGCCCGAGAACGCCTGGTAATCCGCCAGTTTCTCCAGAAGAGCATCCCGGGCCTCCTGCATGCTGTCTTGTGCAAGCTGTGCAAGGAAAGGCCACCCGCCGATCATATTATATCCATCGACCAGCAGCACATCCCGCCAATCGGCCATTTTTCCCTAACCTTGAGGGCGACGACGGCGGAATACTTCATACATGACAACACCGGCAGCTACCGAAGCATTGAGCGAATTGATCTGTCCAGCCATTGGCAGTTTGACAAGCACATCACATTTTTCGCGAATAAGTCTGCCCATCCCTTTGCTCTCATTACCGATAACGACCGCAACCGGCCCATTGAACACATCGGTGTCGTAAATTTCTTGATCTGCATCCACGACGGTTCCGACAACCCATACCCCCATCTCTTTCAGCTGCTCTATCGTTTGAGCAAGATTCGTAACTCTTGCCACCGACACATATTCAACTGCACCAGCAGATGTCTTCGAGACGGTCGCTGTGATCTGGGCTGAGCGTCGTTTGGGCAGAATAACACCGTGTGCGCCTGTGCAATCAGCCGTTCTTAGAATAGACCCAAGGTTATGCGGGTCCTCAATTTCGTCAAGAATCAGCAAAAAAGGAGCCTGTCCCTTTTCTTCGGCAATTTTCAACAAATCATCCACTTCTACATAAGCATATGGAGCAGCTTGAGCAACAACACCCTGGTGCTGTACACCCGGGACCATCTGATCCAGCTTGCGTTTATCAACATTTTGAATCACGATTCCATGCTTTCTAGCTTCCGCAATAATCGGCATCGTCAGATGCTTCTGTGCATGATCAGCGATCCAGATCTTGTTGATCGTACGCCCGGAACGGAGCGCTTCGGTTACAGAGTGCTTCCCCGCAATCATTTCTTCCTGCATAATTTCTTCCTCCCGAATACCTGTCCGAACTTATTATTTAAAGCCGGCGGTTTAGATGTATTTTTTGTCTAGGCTGTAGTGCGCTATTTAGCGGGATTGACCATAAACTCAATGGCTTGCCCGATTAATTCGTGAAGACGATGATGCTGTTCCGCATAATAAAGATAACCTACCAGGCATTCAAATGCTGTCGCATGACGATATTCCAGAACGTCGGCATTCTTCGGAAGAGTACCTGATTTGGCATTTCGCCCCTGCCTTACAACATCCCGTTCCTCCTCTGTCAGCATCGGATCGAGAAAAGATAATATCTTGCTCTGCGCCTTTGCTGATACAAGGCTTGTCGCCGTACGATGTAAATGATGCGGCCTGAGATTCGGCAGGGAAATCAAATACTGACGTACTGCAACCTCATAAATAGCATCTCCAATGTAGGCAAGCACGATCGGCGGAATCAAACGGACAGGCTTGGAAGGAGGGTAGGGAAACAACCACCCGCCTCCCAGCTCTTTGCCTGCGCCGCTCATTTGCGCCGCCAGCGCATACCCTGCGCTGTATCCTCAAGCACAATGCCTTCTGCAGCCAACATATCACGGATTTCATCAGCACGCGCCCAATCTTTGTTTTTGCGAGCAGCGGCTCTTTCCTCAATCAAGCGCTCGATATCTTCATCAAGCAGCTCATCAGCGGATGAGTCCACAATGCGCAGCACTCCGTTCATTTCTTCAAAAACATCCAACACCGCCCGAAGATCCTCCGCCGGAACAGACGCCTGCTGCAACAGGTGGTTGGTCTCGGTAGCCCATTGGAACATAGCCGTAATCGCATCCGGTGTATTGAAATCATCCTGCATTTTATTGTGAAACTCTTCGAGCACTTCAGTCATTTTCCGGGAAATATCGACTCCCGCTTTCCCTTCTGTCGAATTAACAGCCTTCTCCAACCGATGTTTCACGTTTAGAGCTGCATTGGCAATCCGATCTACGCTGTTCTGCGCTTGCTTCATGACCTCATCGCTGTAGTTAAGCGGATTACGATAATGCGTTGAAAGCATGAAATATCGGATAGCTTCCTTCGTGTACTGCTCCCGTAACTCCTTCACCAGCACACCATTCCCGAGCGATTTTGACATTTTCTCGTTGTTGATTCGAATATAGCCGTTATGCATCCAATAATTCGCAAGCGGCTTGCCTGTCAACGCCTCCGACTGCGCCAGCTCACATTCATGGTGCGGAAATTGCAGATCCTGGCCTCCGCCGTGAATATCGAGCGTATCTCCCAGATAACGCCGGACCATTGCAGAGCATTCTATATGCCACCCCGGACGGCCTTTGCCCCATGGACTTTCCCAAAAAATCTCTCCCGGTTTGGCCGCTTTCCAAAGGACAAAATCCTCAGGGCTTTCCTTACGCTGATCCACTTCAATTCGAATGCCGAACTGAAGTTCGTCGAGTTTTTGCTGAGACAGCTCCCCATATTTATCAAACTTTCTTGTCCGAAAGAAAACGTCCCCGCCGTTTTCATAAGCAAAATCTTTTTCCATCAATTCACGAATGAAATCAATAATGCTGTCCATATTTTCCGTAACACGCGGATTGGATGATGCTCTAGGGATACCTAATCCGTCCAAATCCTCAAAATAAGCCGTGATGAATCTGCTTGCAATCTCCGGCACAGTGGTTCCGGTTTGCTCCGCTTTACGGATCATTTTATCGTCCACATCGGTAAAATTGACAACATAATTCACCTGATATCCTTGCTGCTCAAAGTACGAGCGTACTACATCAAAAAAGATCATCGGGCGCGCATTTCCGATGTGGATATAGTCGTATACGGTTGGCCCGCACACGTACATGCTTACTTTCCCCGGCTCCTGAGGCTTAAACGTCTCCTTCATGCGGGTTAACGTATTATAAATTTGAAGTGCCATACGTAACGTCACGATCCTTTCATCTTATTGCTTTTCTCTGTCATTTTTATTCAAAGAGGCCGCTATAAAGGCTTCCTCCGGTGCTGACGGCTTCCCTTCTTTCAATACGGCCAGTTCCTTGCGCATATCATCTATTTCCTTCTGCATCCCCCTAAGTGTGTCCACGATCGGGTCTGGAAGCTTCGTATGATCAAGCCGGTCACGAATCCGTTCACCGTTACGTTTCACGACTTTTCCCGGATTACCGACAACGGTGCTGTTTGGAGGCACTTCCCGAAGCACAACAGCATTGGAGCCAATATTGCAGTTATCGCCAATCGTGAAAGATCCAAGAACTTTGGCGCCTGATCCAATGACTACATTGCTGCCGATTGTCGGGTGACGCTTTCCCTTCTCTTTCCCTGTTCCGCCAAGTGTCACTCCCTGGTAAATCACGACGTCATCACCGATTTCACATGTTTCTCCGATCACCACACCCATCCCGTGGTCAATAAACAGCCTCTTGCCAATCTTTGCTCCGGGGTGAATTTCAATGCCGGTCATGAACCGACTGAACTGTGAAACCATGCGGGCCAAAGAGTACCAACGCCGTTTAAACAAAGCATGCGCTATTCGGTGTAACCATAAAGCGTGAAGACCCGAATAGGTGAATACCACCTCAAAAAGTCCCCGGGCAGCCGGATCATTCTCGAACACCGTTCTAATATCCGACTTCATCTGCTGGAACATCAACTTCTCCTCCTCCCCCAGCTATACCGGCATAAAGATATTTCAGACGAAAGCAGCGACTCCTGATTATTTCTTACAAAAAAAACGCCTCTGCAGCTTTCGCTGCAGAGACGTCAGACACGCGGTTCCACTCTGCTTAAACCTAGCTGATATCCCTCCCTCATCCGAAAGAGAAGAATGCCAGGTTTCACTCAAGTCTTTAACGGTGACGACCGGTATAATCTAACGAAACGAATCGCTTCAATTATACAGCTCACAGGCGCATTTCCGCTTAATGTCAGCAGGATAACTTTCAGCCTGGAAGAAGTAAATGGCTCTGCATCTTCTTCCGGTTATCCTCTCTGGATGCTAACGATATTATGCGTACTTTTCCTGATCCCAGCTTTTTCGATGTATACTTTCTTATTTATATTACTCAAAAGTTCGATCGCTGACAAGAAGATGTACAGCTATGTTTTGCTCACCCTTTTAAGCACCTTTAATCTGGGAACGCAAACGATCCAGTACTCTGTCTTTACCAAGCAGCCAGATGGTCTGATTCAGATCACGTCCATGCATCTGTCCTGTAAGAGCCACACGGATTGGCATAAAGAGCTGTTTGCCTTTAAAGCCGGTTTCCTTCTGCACTTCCTTGATCAAGGCTGCAATTTTAGACGCTGTGAATTCCTCAGAAAGTTCCAGCTTCGCAAGGAAAGCGGACAATACAGCCGGGACATGCTCTTCAGCAAGAATGGAAGTAGCCTCCTGATCCAGCTCCAGATGAGTGCGGAAAAACACATCGGATAAATCAACGATGTCAGAGGCCGAAGTCATCTGTTCCTGATAAAGTGCAACAAGAGCGCGAGCCCACTCTTCCTGCTCCGGCGTCAACTCAGCAGGCAGACGCGAAGCGCGCTGCAAATGAGGAATGGCCAGTTCTGCAATCCGGGTTGGATCGGACTGCTTAATATAAGTGTTATTCAAATAAGCTAATTTATTCGTATCGAACACTGCCGGACTCTTCGAAAGTCGTTTCGCATCAAAGATTTCAATCAGCTGCTCTTTCGAGAAAATCTCTTCCTCACCCTCTGGAGACCAGCCAAGCAGGGCGATGAAATTAAACAAGGCTTCCGGCAAATATCCGAGCTGATCATACTGCTCGATAAATTGGATGATCGACTCATCCCGCTTACTGAGCTTCTTATGATTCTCCCCTACAATCAGCGTCATATGCCCGAATTGTGGAGGCTCAAAGCCAAACGCTTCATAAATCATAAGCTGGCGAGGCGTGTTGGAGATGTGATCCTCTCCCCGAAGTACATGAGTGATCTTCATCAAATGGTCATCGATAGCAACCGCGAAATTGTATGTCGGGATGCCGTCTTTTTTCACAATGACAAAATCTCCGGTCTCTTTCGTATTAAACGAAATAGTCCCTTTAACCATATCATCAAATGTATACGTCTTATCTTCCGGAACCCGGAACCGGATGCTTGCAACTCGTCCTTCCGCTTCAAAGGCGCGGCACTGCTCCTCCGTCAAATCACGGTGCTTGCCAGAGTAACGCGGCGTTTCCCCGCGAGCCATCTGTTCCTCCCGCTCCTTCTCCAACTCTTCTTCAGTGCAGTAGCATCGATAAGCAAGTCCGCGGTCGAGCAGATCTTGCCAATATTTGCGGTAAATATCCAGCCGCTCCGTCTGACGATAAGGACCGTAATCGCCACCGACATCGATGCTTTCATCCCAGTCTATACCCAGCCATTTCAAATATTTAAGCTGGCTTTCCTCTCCGCCTTCTATATTGCGCTTTACGTCTGTATCCTCAATGCGGATAATAAATTTCCCATTATGCTTACGTGCGAATAAATAATTAAATAATGCCGTTCTGGCGTTTCCGATATGTAAATGTCCCGTTGGACTCGGTGCATAGCGAACACGGACTTCTTCGGTCATTTGCAATCCCTCCGTTACATTCTACAAATATTCTTTCAAGATGATAGCATACCTTGAACAAGGCATACAACAGATTGTGCGGCGATTCCTTCGCCCCGTCCTGGAAAGCCAAGCTGCTCTGTCGTGGTCGCCTTCACATTAACCTGAGCTTCATCCGCTTCCAGCGCTTTAGCGATAATTTCGGTCATCTGCGGAATGTACGGAGCCATCTTTGGCTTCTGTGCAATAATTGTACTATCCACATTCGCCAGACGATACCCTTTTTCCTTGGCCATCTCCCATACTTTCTCCAATAGCTTCAGGCTGTCGGCATCTTTGAACGCTGGATCATCATCTGGAAAGTGACGGCCGATATCTCCAAGGCCTAAAGCACCTAAAACAGCGTCTGTAATTGCATGCAGCAGCACGTCGGCATCGGAATGCCCAGCCAAGCCTTTTTCATACGGAATGGTCACACCGCCGATAATACATGGCCTTCCTTCCACGAGCTGATGCACATCAAATCCCTGACCCACTCGAATCATTTTCCCTTCTCCCCCTTGTACTTTAAAAATGCAGCATACTCCAAATCCTCTGGCGTTGTAATCTTGATATTCGTATACTTTCCTTCCGCTACAGCAATCGGCAAACCCGCTTTTTCCAACAGCATTGCATCATCCGTTCCAAAAAAACCGTTCCGGCGGGCCAACTCATGTGCATCCAGCAGGTCAGAAAGACGAAAAGCCTGTGGGGTCTGAACAGCCCACAGACTATGACGATCAGGTGTTGCTGTAATCAGCCCCTGTCCGTTCACCTGTTTGATCGTATCCTTCACAGGAACTCCAAGAACGGCAGCGCCTTCGCGAAGAGCCGTCTTGCAGCAAGAATAAATCTCGTCGTGGGTAACAAACGGCCTGACGCCGTCATGTATCATTACCCACTCTGTATTCATTTGCTTGATTCCTTGGTAAACCGATTCCTGTCGCTCACTTCCGCCTGGGATAACAGCCGACACCTTGTCCAGGCCATATTGCTCAACCCATGCCTCGCAGCGGGCTACATCATCCTTGCCTGTAACCAGCACAATCTCCTGCAGCCATGGCAATCGGTTGAATATGTCCATTGTATGCACAACGATGGGTCTGCCGTCAATTTGCAAAAATTGCTTGCTCTCAGCGGTTCCCATGCGCGAACCTTTCCCCGCTGCCACGATGACAGCACCGAAGTTAGTATTCATGTTTAAAACCCCTGTCTTTACCCGGCACCTTGATCTTCATCCCTGCCGGGAACGGATATGTACAGTACACACTACATCATACCCTGTTTACTGGGCTTTTTCCAACAGTTTTGGTTTCGCGAAAATCATCCGCCCAGCTGATGTCTGCAGCACACTGGTCACCAGCACTTCCATCATCGTACCGATATATTCGCGTCCTCCTTCAACAACGATCATCGTGCCGTCATCCAAATAGGCTACCCCCTGACCATGCTCCTTGCCATCCTTAATGATCTGTACTAAAATTTCCTCTCCAGGCAGCACAACAGGCTTCACCGCATTGGCCAGATCGTTGATGTTAAGCACCGATACACCTTGCAATTCGCACACTTTATTCAGATTGAAATCATTCGTAACCACTTTGCCCTGAAGAACTTTAGCCAGTTTCACCAGCTTGCTGTCCACCTCGGATATTTCCTCGAAATCCCCTTCATAAATAAGCACCTTTACATCCAGTTCCTTCTGGATTTTATTCAAAATATCCAACCCCCGCCTTCCGCGGTTCCGCTTCAACAGATCCGAAGAATCTGCAATGTGCTGAAGCTCCTCAAGCACAAATTCCGGTATAACGATAGTTCCCTCTATAAATCCTGTTTTGCAAATATCAGCAATCCTGCCGTCAATGATGACACTGGTATCCAAAATTTTATGCTCTTCAATCCGTCGACCTTCTGGCTCAACAGCTTGACTCCATCTTCCTGACATCCACAGGGAGGCAAGCTCTTCTTTCTTCTCCAGTCCAATCCTTAATCCGACATATCCCCCAAGCATGGTGATGCCTACTTGCAGCAAATGTCCTCCTTGGCCAAGCCAGGAAAGCCCTGGTGATAAGAGCAGAGTTATTAGCAATCCCGCAAGCAAACCTGCCATACCGGCGGCAAGATCATTCATCGGCATCCGGGAAAAAGATGCAATCATCGATTGAACTCTACCATCGAACTTATCTGAAACAAGCGCTCCGATCATCCCAAACGTCAGTCCCCCCAGCAGTATAAATACACCGCTGCCTCCTGGTATCAATCCTTGCCTGAAGATCAGGGAGAACTCAGGAAACGACCGCTCCAATACATCATATAACGTATGTCCGGTCCATGCTCCACACAGTACCGCAAATGCTAAAATAGCTTTTTTAAACATAGGCTCGGCGCACCTCCTTTTTCTTGATTTGTTGTATATTTTCCAGTATGGTCCAATTTTTCAAGCTATAATCGTGCATCCTATGTTTTTCTCAAAATTATTCCCTATGATTTAATTTCTAAAGATTAGCAAAGAAAGGGAGCTTTTCTGACAAAGGCTGTGTTAAGCTATAATTATGGAACCTTTCCAGTGTGTGAAAATCGGTTGAAATTCCCGGAACGGCTGGAATATAATGAACTCAATTCATAATATCGATATCGAGGTGGATAATAATAATGAGTGCTCCTAGTTTACAGGCTTTTCAGGACCAAGTTTCCGAATTGTTGCTCCGTCACCGTAGTCTCTTGGATGTGCTGTCCAAAAATGGTCAAAGCAATGCGTCCGTCAACCGCGCTGTTACCAAAGCAATTACGGAATGCGGCTGCATCGAACTTCACGCCACGAAGCAAACCTTCGATATGGAGGCGGATCTCGAACAGGCCAAAGAACTCGCGGGTACTCACGTGAACGGTCATTTATGCGAAAATTGCCGGGAAGCGATCAGCTCGGAGCTCGGCCGAAATTTGTTCTATATGTCCGCTATGGCTAATTTACTCGACATCCAGTTGGATGAAGTCGTTATCGAGGAATCCAAGAAATGCTCAACACTAGGTTTATTTAACCTCTCTTAAGAACTCGCTATCGCTTTCATATGCTTAACACAAAAAAAGCATTTAGATCGCTGCCACAGGACAGTGAAATAAATGCTTTTTATTATGCAAATATAATTAACGGTCTGAGGAATGATACGCCTCATCGGGATTGCGGTCTTCTTGACGCTTCTTACGACTCAGCTTGCGAAAATTCTGTTTCAAACCGTAACCAGCATAGAGCAAGAGCGGTACGAAAATCAGCTTCGAGGTTTGTTCAGGGAAAAACACAGCTACCATCACAGCCGCGATGACCACTATAGGCGTGTACTTGATCGCTTTTTTCGGCAGACCGATTTTTTTAAAATTCGGATATTTGACACTGCTGATCATGAGATAAGAAAGCAATAACATGGCAATGATCATATAAGGTGCTGTAATCTCTTCATGAAACAGGGCTAAAGTAGCCAGTACACCCCCCGCTGCCGGGATAGGCAGACCGATAAAATACCCCGGAATCCCAGGACGAACGTTAAAACGGGCCAAACGAAGTGCACCGCACATCGGAAAAATAGCTGTAATCGTCCAGGCAAAAGCTTCATTGATCCCACCAAAAGCCACGGTATACATAATAAGAGCAGGAGCTACTCCAAATGAAATAACATCAGACAGGGAGTCCAGCTCCTTGCCAAATTCGCTCTGTGCATTAAGCGCACGTGCAACGCGGCCATCCAATCCGTCGAGAAGCATGGCAATAATGATCATAATGGCGGCCATATTCGTGCTGCCCTTGGTCGCCAGAATTATGCCAATCATTCCGAGAAACAGGTTACCTAAAGTAAACATGTTCGGAATCGACTTCGTCATTTGTATTTTCACCTCGTTAATTTCTCACATCACATTCATCGATTTTATGAGAATTACATTTGCCTGTCAATAAATACTTGTTCTTGCATTCTTTTGAGGCCGTCCTTAATGGTGCGAGCACGAACCTCACCAATTCCATCGACTTCATCCAGTTCATCGATGGTCGCAGACATGATGCTGGGCAAATCTTCAAACCGATCCACCAGATTACGTATAATCACATTAGGCAAGCGAGGGATTTTATTCAATATACGGTAGCCGCGCGGCAAAATTTCTTCCTCAGAGGATGCAGCTGAAGATGGATACCCCAAAATTCGAACGATGTGATGCATATCCAAGAGCTCATCATCCGTCAAACGTTTCAGCGACATAATGATTTCTCGGATATTTTCCTCGCTATACTCACGTGCATAATCGGCGTAAAGCAGCCAAGCTTCTTCCTCAATATTGCTGACCAATTCGTCCATTTGCATGCTGATCAGACGTCCTTCGTTCCCCAGTTCATTAATGTAACGCTTGATCTCCTTCTTGATTCGAAGAACCATTTCAACCCTCTGAACGACGTTCACAACCTCATGGATCGTAACCATCTCTTCAAACTCTGAAGCCGAAAGATTAGTTAAAGACTGGTTCAATACGACTCTATATCTCTCTAACGTCTGAATAGCCTGATTGGCCTTTGTTAAAATAACTCCGATTTCCTTAAGCGCGTAACGTATCGACCCCTGATACAATGTGATGATGTTTCGGCGCTGTGAAATCGAGACGACCAGCTTTCCGGTCTGTTTAGCTACCCGCTCCGCCGTTCGATGACGAATCCCTGTCTCTGTAGAGGATATGGAGGAGTCCGGAATAAGCTGAGTGTTTGCATATAAAATGCGTTTTAAATCTTCACTTAAAATAATAGCTCCATCCATTTTCGCCAATTCATACAAATAGTTAGGCGAGAAATCACAGTTGATGGAAAACCCCCCGTCAACAACCTCCATAACCTCAGGACTGTAACCAACGACGAGCAGCGCACCGGTTTTTGCCCTTAACACATTTTCAAGCCCGTCACGAAACGGTGTTCCCGGCGCCACCAGCTTCAGCAGGTCATTCATTCTGTCCATTTGGCTCGTTTCTTTCACCTTAGTATGCCCCCTAATCTAACGCAACTGCTAGTGCATCTGCCACGGTATTGACTCCAATAATTTGTATGCCTTTCGGATGCTTCCAGCCCTTCAAGCTCTTCTCAGGCATAATTACTCTTTTGAATCCTAATTTCTCTGCTTCTTTTACCCGCTGCTCTGCTCTTGAAACCGCTCGAACTTCACCGGTTAGCCCCACTTCACCGAAAATAACATCATATGGTTTGGTAGGCATATCCCGAAAGCTCGAAGCGATGCTGACGGCAATGGCCAGGTCTACCGCAGGCTCATCCAGTTTCACCCCGCCAGCGACATTCAGGTAAGCGTCCTGGTTTTGCAGGAACATCCCCATCCGTTTCTCAAGCACAGCAATAATTAAATTCATGCGATGATGATCCACCCCGGTACCCATTCTTCGCGGTGAAGGAAAATGGGTTGACGATATAAGTGCCTGAAGTTCCACCAACACCGGACGGGTTCCCTCCATGCTCGCCACAACAGTGGACCCCGCCACGCCAAGCGGCCGCTCTGACAGAAACAGCTCGGATGGATTACCGACCTCACGCAGCCCTTCTTCTCCCATCTCAAAAATACCGATTTCATTCGTCGATCCAAAGCGATTCTTCACTGCGCGAAGAAGGCGATACGTATGGTGTCGCTCCCCTTCAAAATACAGCACACAATCCACCATATGTTCAAGCAGTCTTGGACCTGCAATCGCACCTTCCTTCGTGACATGTCCGACAAGAACGGTAGCGATTCCTTTTACCTTGGCCAAACGCATGAACCTGGCCGTACATTCCCGGACCTGAGCTACACTGCCAGGCGCACTGGATACCTCGGGCTGATACACCGTCTGTATGGAATCGATGACAACGAATTGAGGCTGCATGTTCTCAATCGCTTCCTCTATGGTTTCCAGGTTCGTCTCACAGAGAACAAACAGCTCAGGTGACAGCGCTCCAAGTCGGTCTGCTCGCAACTTCGTTTGACGGACCGATTCTTCCCCGGAAATGTACAGCACCCGAAGACCGTTTCGCGCAAGCTGATTGGACGTTTGAAGCAACAGTGTAGATTTCCCGATTCCCGGATCACCGCCAACAAGCACAAGTGAACCCGGGACAAGACCGCCGCCGAGCACACGGTTCAGCTCTACAATCCCGGTCTCGATCCGGGGTTCCTTTCCACTTTCTATATTTATGATCGATACGGGCTTTTCTTTACTATGAAAAAGGGGGGAATTCATCCCTTGTGTCTTGATGACGGTTTCCGTTTCTTCCACCATGGAATTCCAGGCCTGACAGCCGGGACATTTCCCGTACCATTTGGGCGTTTCATATCCGCATTCGAAGCAGAGGAATTTTGTTTTTGTTTTTGCCATAGCCTCTCCTTTATGATATGCAATCATCTGCCGATAATCGTCAAAACCTTGCAAATTCAAGCATTAATCAAAGTTTACCATTTATTATGATTTATCGTAAAGAACATTCAAAAAGTTTAGCAAACTAAGAAACACTTTATCGTCTTTATAAGGGACGACCGTGTTTCTGATAGAAATATAAGCAAGTATACAATATAAACTGTATACTTGCTTATATTTAAAAAAACCCCGCCGGCATACCAGCGGGGCCTTAAAACCAAACGGAACTGTTATTCAGCTTTCGTTGCAGCAGATGATGTGCTTTTCTTCGTGACTGTCAGCTCGCCATCCACTTCATCGATAACCAGCTCATCGCCCGTCGCAACATTACCTTTCAGAAGCTCCTCAGAGAGACGGTCTTCAATGTGCTTCTGAATCGCTCTGCGGAGCGGCCGCGCACCGAATGCAGGATCATATCCCTCTTTCGCGAGGAAGGACTTCGCTTTATCCGTCAGCTCAAATTCGACGTCAAATTCGCGCAGACGCTTGCGAAGCTCATCAGACATCAGCGTTACAATTTCTGCAATATGCTTCTCTTCAAGCGAATGGAATACGATGATCTCATCGATCCGGTTCAGGAACTCTGGACGGAAGCTCTTTTTCAGCTCATCCATCACTTTTTCCTTCATGTTGTTGTAATCTCTGCCTGCATCGTTTACAGCAGTAAAACCAAGTGTCGAGTTGCGCTTGATCGCTTCAGCACCCACATTGGATGTCAGAATAATCAGCGTGTTTCGGAAGTCAACAACGCGACCTTTGGAGTCCGTCAAACGTCCATCCTCCAACACTTGAAGCAGGATGTTGAACACTTCCGGGTGGGCCTTCTCAATCTCATCCAGCAGGACTACCGAATACGGCTTGCGGCGAACTTTCTCCGTCAATTGACCGCCCTCTTCATAGCCGACATATCCCGGAGGCGCTCCAACGAGACGGGCCGTAGAGTGCTTCTCCATGTATTCAGACATATCGATCCGGACAACAGCATTCTCATCTCCGAACATCGCTTCTGCAAGTGCTCTGGCAAGTTCAGTTTTACCTACCCCTGTAGGTCCAAGGAAGATAAACGATCCCATCGGACGCTTCGGATCTTTCAGTCCGGCTCTGGCCCGGCGAACGGCCCGGCTTACAGCTTTAACCGCTTCTTCCTGCCCGATTACACGGTTGTGAAGCAGTTCTTCCATTTTGAGAAGACGCTCGGTTTCCTCTTCTTGCAGTTTATTAACCGGAATACCAGTCCAGCTGGCCACAACGTCTGCAATGTCTTCCGGAGTAACCTCGGAATCGGTACGACCCTGCTTCTCTTTCCACTGGTTTTTCGTAACTTCAAGCTCTTCCCGCAGCTTCTGCTCCGTATCGCGCAGTGCAGCTGCTTTTTCAAACTCCTGACTCTGAACGGCTGCATCTTTTTCCTTACGGATATTTTCCAGATGCGCTTCCTGATCCTTCAGGTTTGGCGGAATCGTATACGTATTCAGGCGAACCTTGGAGCCCGCTTCATCAATAAGGTCAATCGCTTTATCCGGTAGGAAACGGTCTGTAATGTAACGATCAGACAATTTAACCGCCTGTTCAATCGCTTCATCCGTAATCTTTACCCGGTGGTGAGCTTCATATCGATCACGCAATCCGTAAAGAATTTGGATCGCTTCTTCCGGTGTTGGCTGATCGACAGTAATCGGCTGGAATCGACGTTCAAGTGCTGCATCTTTCTCAATATATTTACGGTACTCATCCAACGTCGTAGCTCCGATACACTGCAGCTCTCCGCGTGCCAAGGATGGTTTTAAAATATTGGAAGCATCGATGGCACCTTCCGCACCGCCAGCCCCGATCAGGGTATGCAGCTCATCAATAAACAGAATGATATTGCCGGCCTGACGGATTTCATCCATGATCTTCTTCAATCGATCTTCGAATTCACCACGATATTTCGTGCCTGCGACAACAGAACCCATATCAAGCGTCATAACCCGTTTATCGCGAAGCGTTTCCGGAATTTCATTGTTCACAATCTTTTGAGCGAGCCCTTCTGCAACTGCGGTTTTACCTACCCCAGGCTCACCGATCAGAACCGGGTTATTTTTGGTACGACGGCTAAGCACCTGAATAACACGCTCGATTTCTTTGCTGCGTCCGATCACCGGGTCCAGATTGCCTTCTTTTGCAATAGCTGTAAGGTCACGCGCAAGACTGTCAAGCGTTGGCGTGCTTACATTTTGTGATTGCCCGTGATGGCTGGAAACAGCTTCACTGCTGCCAAGCAGTTGGAGCACTTGCTGGCGTGCCTTGTTCAGGCTTATGCCCAGATTGTTAAGTACCCGGGCAGCCACACCCTCACCTTCACGAATCAAGCCAAGCAGAATATGCTCTGTACCTACATAAGTGTGACCCAATTTACGGGCTTCGTCCATTGAGAGCTCAATGACCTTCTTGGCTCTTGGAGTATATGCGATATTTGTCGGCTGCTCCTGACCGCGGCCGATCAACGATTCTACTTCATCCTGTATCTTTTCAAGCCCAAGACCGAGACCAATCAACGCTTTAGCAGCAATGCCGTCTCCTTCACGGATGAGTCCCAGCAGGATATGTTCCGTACCTATGTTGTTATGTCCCAAACGTACAGCCTCTTCCTGTGCCAACGCCAGAACTTTTTGTGCACGCTCTGTAAATCTACCAAACATCATAGTACCTACACCTCCACGAATGATTGTTTTATAACTTGGAATAATGCAACTTCTGTACATCCATCGGTTTAATCGCCTTTTGCTATTTGCAAAATTCCAACATACTACTGTTACTGTTGCTTATTATGGTTTTGACCAAGTGTTTCTCGAATCAACTTTGCACGATAAACATCACGTTCTCCCGGCTTCATTGCACCAGCGAAACGCTTTTGCAAAAAACCCGGCTCGATCATCACAGTAAGCTCATTAATGACGAAGCAAGATGGTCCTGGCAAGATTCCCAGGTCAACCCCAAGCCGAACGTCCGACAGTCTTTGCGCCGCTTCTTTGGAATCCATCACAGCTGCATAAGACAATATTCCGTATGACCGCATCACACGGTCCCTGATCCGCAGCTTCGCTTCACTCATCAGCCGTGCGCGTGCGTTCTTCTCATGTTCTATAATTTGAAGAACAACGCTGTGCAAGTTGTCGATAATTTCAGACTCGGTCTGCCCTAGCGTAATCTGGTTGGAAATCTGAAACAGATTACCCACAGCTTCACTGCCTTCACCATACATCCCTCGTACCGTAAGCCCTACCTGTGAAACGGCAGACAATATACGGTTAATCTGCTGAGTCATAACAAGTGCAGGCAGATGCATCATGACTGAAGCCCGGAGTCCTGTACCGACGTTTGTCGGGCAGCTCGTAAGATATCCTCTTTTATCGTCAAACGCATAGTCCAGCTTGTTTTCAAATATATCATCCAATGCTGTCGCCCGATCCCAGGCTTCGCGCACCTGAAATCCAGGATATAAACATTGAATTCGGAGATGATCCTCTTCGTTAATCATAATGCTTACCGATTCATCCTCGTTCAGGATGACCGCACCGTTTCGGGATTCATTCGCAAGAGCCGGACTGATCAAATGCTTCTCTACAAGCACTCTTCGATCCAATTCCTCCAGATTATCCAGCTTAATCACATGGAAAGGTCCGAAACTCTTCAGCTCTTCCTGATCCTTTAATACACCAGTCAGGCGCTCAAGCACTTCGGCCGACTGCTGGTTAGTCGCAAGCAGCGGAAAAGGAAGATTCTGCAGGTTGCGCGCCACCCGGACTCTGGTGCTGATGACTATATCAGAATCCTGTCCGCTACCGCGCATCCATTCGCTAAGCGCCTGCTCGGTGAATCGGAGATTCGACATCACGCATTCCTCCTATAACAAGTGCAAATTCAGTTTCTTTTGCCACGCTAACCTTGCTCGATATTCTTTTCCAGTTCACGAATCTGGTCGCGTATTTCTGCAGCAAGCTCGAATTCCTCTTGAACAATCCGGTACTGCATTTCTTTCTTCAACTCGTCAATTTTACGTTTCACCTGGATCTTGCTACCGCTTCGCTTCGGAATCTTGCCCACATGAGTGACATTGCCATGAACCCGTTTGAAAAGCGGATCAAGCCGATCCGAAAAATATTTATAGCAAGAGCTACAGCCAAACCGACCGAGCTTGCCAAACTGTGAATAAGTCATACCGCATTCCTCGCAGCGAGAGGCTTGCTGCCCCCTTGAACCCGAACCTTGACCATTTCCTGCGGGATCGAGATCAAGCAGTCCTGACAACAAGCTGTGAATAGAGAAGCCATTCGAGGTTCCGGGGATGATCTCCCCTTTTTCACGGGCGCAAGATTCACAAAAGTGAAATTCTGTCTTCTCTCCGTTCACAATCTTGGTGAAATGGAGCGTCGCTGGTCGTTTACCGCATTCTTGACACACCATATTCATGCCCCTCCTTTTAAAACCAATCTCATTTGCCTAATAAAGAAAAAATCATCGCCTTCATGATTCTTGCACGAAGCTCATCACGGTAAGGAAGCTTGACCATAAGACATTCTCTTGAGATGGCCGCCCGCATAAGGCTGGCTTCACGTGGGGTCAAAAAACATGATTCCTCAAGTTGATAGATTAGTCCCTCCGCTACCGTCTGATCAATCATGTCACCGATCGAATGATGAAGGTGGTGATGAAGCGCAGCATCCTCCGGAAGCTCGATGCGTTGAATACGTATATAACCTCCACCGCCGCGTTTGCTTTCCACCAGATAACCTTTCTCTAGCGTAAACCTTGTACTGAGTACATAATTGATCTGAGATGGCACACAAGAGAATTTCTCAGCAAGATCATTTCGCTGAATTTCAATGGTGCCCTCTGAGCTTTCCTGCAAAATCCCCTTTAAGTAATGTTCGATAATATCAGAGATATTACGCATGTCCATTCATCCTCCACTGCTTGAAACGCTAAGCCGTACTGATCTTACACGTCCGCACAGGGCCTTGCCTATACGTTGATTTTACCCATTGTATCACTCGATTGAATCGAGTGTGCTGACTTTGACTTTCTTTGACTTTGGTATTATTATAACATATTTTTTAAATTTGCCAAGAGCTCTCTTTTTACAGTGTAGCCGTTAAAAAATGAAAATATTCCGTTGCACCAGCATAAAAAAGACCCCGCAAATTCTTGCGAGGTCTTGGTTACAATTACCATTTCAAACTTCGATCTTTCGGTTAATCAAGTATACCATAGTATAAGTGAATCCTGCGACAAGCAGGATTTCAAACAGCAAAGGACCTATCGGTATATCGAAAACATGATTATCCACACCAGTCGTACCGCTTGATCCTATATTGATGGAATATATGTGACCAGTCCAGGTGTTTCCCGATGAGAACGTTTTGTATTCTACCCATGCTACCGCGTTTTGGATCACAAAAAAGAGCAGGATGCCGATCCACAGACCCGATTGTTTGCCTACAACGCGAGCAACCGTTATCGAAAAAAAGACGACGATGATCACAAATGTAAATTTCCAGCCGGATACTAGCGCAGCTAAAACACTTTCACTTGAAAGGAATTTACTCATATCAACCATAACATATTCAAGGTTCCACAGTATCCACAAGTGAAGCATAACCAATGACATCAGGACAATCACGCTAATCCAGGCCTGTATCAATGAGGAAATGATGCTCCAGATCGGGGATACCGGTAGTAATCGACGGTTATACTGCTTGATGTTCTGATCAAAGGTCCGACATACGATAATAAACAAAACGGTACTTACGATACCATAAGTGAGCATAGTAGTGGACAAAATAACCCAATGCTCCCAACCTTCCATGACACCGATCGTCGTAACTAATATTTCAATGATCAAAAGTATGGTCATCAGTCCAAGCACTGAATTCGCATTGCGCTTCCAGTCGTACTTCAGCAGCTTCATCATTCCGCAAACACCTCTTTAAACATCTCATCTATACTTTTGCCATGCTGGAAACGAATATTTTCAACCTCTTCATGCATGACGATCTCGCCGTTGCGTATAAAGACCACCTCATCAAAAATACGTTCAATGTCATTTACCAGGTGAGTCGAAATGATAATACTGCTGTCCTCATTATAAAATTCTACAATCGCATTGAGAATTTTGCTTCTGGCTACCGGGTCCACACCGCCGATCGGTTCGTCAAGCATATACACAGAAGCGTTTCGTGAAAGCGCCAATGTCAGCTGCAGCCTTTCATTCATTCCTTTCGACAAGGAACTGATTTTGTCATTTAGCTTCAGATTCATAAATTCCAACATATGATGAGCTTTCTCAACATTAAAGTCGGGATAAAAATCTTTTAAAAAATGGATCGCATCCGATACTTTCATCCATGATTCTGTCAGTGGGCGATCCGGCATAAAGGATACTAATGATTTTGTCGTTAATCCTACCGGTGTACCTTTCACTTTAACTGTTCCTGATGTGGGCTGAATAAGGCCTGCCGCAATTTTCATCAAGGTACTTTTACCGCTGCCGTTCGTTCCAAGCAAACCAATGATTTTACCTTCCGATATGTTCAATGACACATTGTGCAATGCATGCCTTCTCCCATAGTTCTTGGAAATGTCTTTAAACTGTATCAAGTGTTCCACTTACGCATCCCCCCTCTCTACTTTCGATTCCTCATCATTATCGTTCACAGCTTCCGCTACGATCGCCATAATATCCTGATCTTTAAAGCCAAGCTCTTGCATACCGTGTATAAAATGCTCCAACAGATCGTTGGCCATTTCCTTTTTTATCGTCATGATCTTCGATCCCTCACTCGTCACATATCTTCCCAATCCTCGCCGTGTCTCAACGATACCTTCACGTTCCAGTTCCTGAAACGTGCGCTGCACTGTATTGGGATTAATCTGAAGGTCAGCTGCTAACTCCCGAACGGACGGAATTTTATTGCCTGGTTGAAGAGCGCCTCTTACGATTTCTCTTTTTAAGTAATTCATGATTTGCAAATAGATCGGCAGGTTATTGTCGAATTCAATAGTCACTTTCAGTTTTGCTCCTTTCCGCCGCTCTCCTCTATAAGAATTGCTTCTAGCGGTTTAAGCGACATCCCGTTTTTTAAACGTAACAAAGCTTATGGCCAGAAACAAGAGGAGATATGCAAACAGTATAATCACAGAGAACATCGCTGTCATGCCAGGAATCGGCGCATACTCCTTGTCAAAGATGTAAGGCACAAGATCAAGATTAAAGAAAGGAAGATACTTGGCCCAAGAGTATTTAACCAACAGCATGGCTATAATCTTTTCTGAAAAAAACATACACATCCCAATGCCGATGGCAGCCCCTGTTGATTTCAGCAAAATACCGAGAGTGAACGTGATCGTAACATACATAAGGGTGTAGATCATGCTGAGTGCCGCAATCATAAGCGAATTCAAAATACGCGATATTCCATCAACCGTTCCCATCATGAACGTTTCAGTGACCAGTCCGACAATCAGTGCAAATAACGTCAATATGGTGACGTACAACACGATAGCGACATACTTTGATGCTAAAATCTTGCTTCGGCTCTGGGATCGAATCAGGAGCAGCTTGATCGTTCCAAGACTATGTTCCCTTGCAACAGTTCCAGCTGTAACAATGATCGAAATCATCGTTAAAAACTGGCCCATCCCTCTAGAATAAATAGCTATATCCGCAAAGCCAAAATCGCTGCCTGTATTTCCATCCATCATGGAACCTGTAAACAAGATCATGCCTGCCACTAAAATAAACGGTACAAAGAAACTTTTCTTTTTAAACATTTTCAGCCATTCGTTGATGACAAGATTTCCGAAACTACGCAATGCGGTTACCCCCTGTCCATTTCAAGAACTCATCTTCCAATGATGCCTTTATTTCCTCTATTCGGTAAATATCTACCCCATGATCTCTCAAAATGTTGATCAATTGTGGTATCATTTCATCTCTTACCTGAAGTCCAACCTCATTTCGTTCCGGCTGAACACCCATCACATTGACCTTTTCGAGCATGTGTACAGCTTCCAGCATCTGCTGTGTGTTATTCACCCGGAAGGTTACTGACACCCGTTCATTCTGCGGCTCACTGCCAATCGAACGCTCTGTCACAAATTTACCTTCTTGAATGACAACAACTCTGCTGCACATCAGTTCCATCTCAGTCAACAGATGACTTGAAACTAAAACAGCAATCCCCTCTTCCCTCGCAATTGTCTTCAGATAATCACGCATTTCGCGAATTCCTGCCGGGTCCAATCCATTCGTTGGCTCATCCAGTATTAATATAGATGGTTCATGCAGAAGCGCTTGAGCAATACCGAGTCTTTGCCTCATCCCAAGTGAATAAGCGCGGACCTTCTTATGAATGGCATTCTGGAGCCCAACCAGTCTGACGACTTCATGAATTTTGGAATCTTTAATTCCTTCCGTCATCCGTTGATACTGCTTCAAATTGTCGAATCCGCTCATATACGGATAAAATTCCGGATTTTCAATGATCGCTCCGATATGACGTATTGCTTTAACAAAATCGTTACGAACACTGTACCCTCTCACAATTACGTCACCTTGCGAAATTTTGATCAATCCTACAATCATTCGAATGGTCGTCGTCTTACCAGCACCATTCGGTCCAAGAAGACCAACAACTTCACCTTGATGTATATCAAAAGACAAAGCGTCTACAAGATTTCGATTGCCGACCGTTTTTGTTATATTTTTTGCGCTAAGCAGAACCTGACGGGGTTGATTAATGGTTGTGCTCATGTTTACACTTCCTTTGTATTAGTGTTATAGTTAGATAGTACACTAGTGAAGTGGTAATGTAAAGAGAGGAAATGATTGTTTTTTTACTTACAATGAATGAGATGTAGCAAATCAGAAATACAAATGATTCAAGAATATAAAAGTGATCGGAAAAGACAAGAGAAGGGATATCATATCTTCATTGATAATGTTGGGGGAGTTCGACAAATGTTTGAAGTTTGGGAAGGCTTAGGAAGGAGTCTATATACTGCATGACCGAAGGTGATTTTCGCACATTTGATGTATGGTTGAGAGAATAAAATCTTTTGAACACAAAAAAACCACCATCGATCAACGATAGTGGTTTCATTGGTTGTTCGCTTGGCAACGTCCTACTCTTCCGGGACCCTTCGGTCCAAGTACCATCGGCGCTGGAAGGCTTAACGGTCGTGTTCGGGATGGGAACGCGTGGAACCCTTCCGCCATCGTCACCAAACAGGATTTTTGCGCTGCTTTTGCTTTCGTGATCTCTCACCAGCAAAATATCCAGCCTTATAAAAGGCTTGCAACTTCAAATCATTTCAGGAATTTTGCTCCCTGAAAACTAGATACGAAACTATTTGCGTTGTTAGAATCCGTAGCATTTCCTTTCAGATCCTAAGATCTTTCCGGGCCCCGCCAAAGTATTCAGAATCAGCTTCAAAGCTTCTCTTCACTTTGGTGGGTTCCAGTTCGGGGTCCCCGAAAAGTAATCGGCGTTGCTCCAAAGCTTCGCTTCACTTTTTGGGGTGTTTATTGGATAAGCCCTCGACCGATTAGTATTGGTCAGCTCCATGCATTGCTGCACTTCCACCTCCAACCTATCTACCTCGTCGTCTTCAAGGGGTCTTACNAGCTCCTAGCGCCTAGGCATCCTCCGTGTGCTCTTAGTAGCTTAACCATTCGCTTCGGTTTTGCGCTCATCGCTCTGTTGTCCGTTTGTTTCCTGATTGGATGAAACCATTCATAGGTGGAAACAAACTCCCAAAGGATCGATGATCCCAAAACCTTCGCTGCTACTTTTTTCTTACTTGGTCATATATATGACACAAGTCAGCTAAAAGGATATTTCTAATTCGCAAATTCGTTTCGTTATCTAGTTTTCAAGGATCAAATATAAAAAAGATGAAAATTTGATTGGTGGAGCCAAGGGGGATCGAACCCCTGACCTCCTGCGTGCAAGGCAGGCGCTCTCCCAGCTGAGCTATAGCCCCAATTCAAATTCCATCAAAACTGAACAAATGAACTCACGTCATGTTTAACTTTGCCTTCGGCAAAGAGATCGGCGACCTTGTGGTCAGCCTATATTTGAATGTTCTCGTTGCAGAGAACAATTCTCCATAGAAAGGAGGTGATCCAGCCGCACCTTCCGATACGGCTACCTTGTTACGACTTCACCCCAATCATCTACCCCACCTTCGGCGGCTGGCTCCCTAAAGGGTTACCCCACCGACTTCGGGTGTTGTAAACTCTCGTGGTGTGACGGGCGGTGTGTACAAGACCCGGGAACGTATTCACCGCGGCATGCTGATCCGCGATTACTAGCAATTCCGACTTCATG
>NZ_LT985747.1:1671097-2570502 GCF_900289175.1 Paenibacillus faecalis
CGCTTGGGCCTATTCACTGCGGCCCCCTCGTGCTATTCACACTACCGGGGCACCCCTTCTCCCGAAGTTACGGGGTCATTTTGCCGAGTTCCTTAACGAGAGTTCTTCCGCGCGCCTTAGAATTCTCTTCTCGCCTACCTGTGTCGGTTTGCGGTACGGGCACCTTCACCTGACTAGAGGCTTTTCTTGGCAGTGTGAGATCATGACCTTCGCTACTACAATTTTCACTCCCCATCACAGCCTGGCCTTATCGATATGCGGATTTGCCTACACATCAGCCTCACTGCTTGGACGGACATCCATCAGTCCGCGTCACTACCCTCCTGCGTCACCCCATCGTTCATAACGGTTTACGGTGGTACAGGAATTTCAACCTGTTGTCCTTCGATTACGCCTTTCGGCCTCACCTTAGGTCCCGACTTACCCTGAGCGGACGAACCTTCCTCAGGAAACCTTGGGCTTTCGGCGGATCAGATTCTCACTGATCTTTTCGTTACTCATACCGGCATTCTCACTTGTATACGCTCCAGCGCTCCTTACGGTACACCTTCAACGCCTATACAACGCTCCCCTACCCCTGAATCGACTTCACTCCAGCTTCGAAGTCCTGTATTTAACCCCGGAGTGCATTTGGTCATCCTTGATTTCATCTCAAGTCTGACAAAAATGAACACTTGGGCCCTCACTACCTCAAAGAAGCAGTGAAGTCGATTCAAGCCATAGCTTCGGTGGTGTGTTTAGCCCCGTTACATNTAGAAGCTAACGAATTAACGTTGCTTTGTTTGAATTGACGTGATTCATTTGTTCAGTTTTCAAGGAACTTGTCCGCTACTCGTTCGGTGATTTTCATTACCGCCTCAGCAGCGTGGAATATTATCATATCAGATCTTATCGAATGATGTCAATACCTTTTTCGACGATTTTCGACGAAATTTTTTCCGTATTATTTTCCGCATCATTCTATTTTACTCTGTCAAAATCGACAAGAATTAATATACCACGCTGGAACTTATTTATCAAGACATTTCAACAAAAAAATTTCTGCTGATCTATAACTTCCACATTTAAAAAAACATTTAAAAAATAAATGAATTGATTTACAGATAAAAAGGTTTTAAGGTAAGTTCATCACTAAAGTTTTTTTCTTTCTAATATTATTAAAGAGAGATGAGGTGACCTGATTGTCAAATAAACCACTCACTCTGGACCCTGCCGCTTCTTCATCCAAACCGATCCAAAACAACCCCCAGCAGGAGACGGTGTACAAAATATTACTTGCGATCAGCTTTGTACATTTGTTCAATGATTCTATCCAGTCGGTAATTCCCGCTATTTTTCCGATACTAAAAGATAATCTGCTTCTCACCTTTACACAGATCGGGTGGATTTCGTTCGCCATCAACTTCACTTCGTCGATCATCCAGCCGGTTATTGGCTATGCAGCAGATAAGCGGCCAACACCGATCCTTCTGCCCATTGGCATGTGCTTCACTTTTGTCGGTGTATTTATCCTGGCGTATGCAGACTCATATATGCTAGTTCTTTTCTCAGTCGTATTGATTGGTCTTGGCTCAGCAACATTTCATCCTGAAGGAATGCGCGTTGCCCATATGGCTGCGGGTTTACGCAAAGGACTGTCCCAATCTATTTTTCAAGTGGGCGGAAACGCCGGTCAATCCCTGGCCCCTTTGTTAACCCGATATGTGTTCGTTCCTTTCGGTCAGATCGGAGCACTCGGATTTACCGTTATAGCCGCCGCTGGAATTATAGTTCAGACATATGTAGCCCGATGGTACAAGGGTATGCTGGATGCAGGTTACACGTTCAAAAAAGGAACCAGCGCCCGCTCCATGGACCCATCCCGACGTAAAAGCATCCGAATGGCAACCTTGATCCTGGTTACTCTCGTATTTGTTCGTTCATGGTACGGCGCGGCCATCAGCAGCTACTATGCCTTCTATTTAATGGATGCTTATAAAATATCTATCGATAACGCACAAATCTATATCTTCTTATTTCTAGCTTCAGGAGCTGTAGGTACATTTTTCGGCGGCCCGTTAGCCGACCGCTTTGGGCGGCGAAATCTGATCATGCTTTCGATGATCGGAACCGCACCGATTGCAATTGCCCTGCCTTTTGCCACGCCTTTTTGGGCTGCTGTACTGCTGTTAGTTGGCGGATTCATCCTGCTCTCAAGCTTCTCCGTCACCGTTGTATACGCCCAGATGCTGTACCCCGGCAACATCGGTACCGTCTCCGGTCTTATTACCGGCTTTGCATTTGGCATGGGCGGTGTTGGCTCACTTGCACTCGGAGGCCTGGGAGATGCATGGGGAATTGGGAATGTAATGATCGCCGTTGGCTTTCTTCCTTTACTCGGTTTGCTGGCCTTATTCCTTCCGGGAGATGCACAGCTTAACGAATGGTCCAAGGAGTAAAATAGAAAGAAGCTTTTGCTTTTCGCTAACAATGCCGATAATTAAGGCCTAGAATCGAAGGAGATGAAGTGTTGATTAACTCTTGGTGATATGTTATATTTTAACAAACTTGTTACCCAGAACAGGAGTACGATTTTATGAAAGAAAAACGCCTACAGCATGTTGAAGAATATATTCATTCTGTCGGGACAGCGTCCATAGATGAACTATGCGAGCATTTTCAGGTATCCAAAAACACAATACGACGCGATATCGATAAAATTGTTGAAAAAGGTACAATTCAGAAAGTGTATGGCGGTGTCACTTCTGTCTCCCAATTGGATCCCTTTGAGAACAGAGGATATACGAATCAACAGGAGAAGGTCGCTATCAGTAAAAGTGCGGCCCAATTAGTCGAAGATCATGACCTTATCTTTATTGACTCAGGCACAACAACAAGAAATATGATTGATTTTCTCCCCCGCTTCAACAAATTAACGATTTTAACGAACAGTTTGGATATTATCAACGCCGCGGCCAATTTGGAGCATATCACTTTACTGACGATCGGCAATCATTATAAGCGGAGCACCAAATCATTTGTAGGTACCGATGACCTGCATTTGCTTGACAAATATAATATTACCAAAGCTTTTATGGCCGCAACGGGAGTTTCCATAACCAACGGCTTAACCAATTCGGACATTCTGGAATACGAAATCAAGAAAAGAATCGCCGAAAAGGCGCGTAAATTATATTTATTGGCCGACGCCTCCAAATTCGGCAAAGCTACGTTGCTGACATATGCCCAATTACAAGAAATCGATGGGATTATTACCTCTGAACCTTTAACGGAGGAATATGCTATATTTTGCGAGAAAAATAACATCTCCGTTCATGTCGGAACGAATCTATAAATAACACCAAATAATAAAGAAAAGAGATTAATTAAAGGGTGGCGCAGCCTTCAAGAAGATTGCCACCCTTTAATTATAAAAATGCTTTTGTCCTACTGCTACAATACCGTACTTGCAGATACCTTCGCTGAACTCGTCTGATCCAGTTCCTCAGGTGTTTTCAAAAATACAGTTACAATGAAGCGGTCCTACAAAGTTGCGTAACCCCGAGACCAGATTAAGAGCAGAAGTCGCAGCGCCTTTCTGATCAGGAGCCATCATCGGCACAAGAGCGGACAGAGGCGCATAGCCGGCCAACCCGGCTCCAAACAGCGACATGGCAGTCAGGATGATCAGTAATCCATTCTTCAACTCTGTTACCGGTGAAAGATTGCTCTTCTTTTTTCCAACGGGTCCTTTTTTGCTCCGTTCTGTTATTCAAATCACCTCTATCGCCTCGTCAATATCTTCCTTTGTCGAAATCGGAACCTAGGCCATAGCCCTAAAATAAAAATGACTCCTGAAAATAAATTCAGAAGTCATCTTCGTAACTATATTTTTTTATTTACTCCTTTAACAACCGAACAAACTCATCTTCGTCCTCAATCACTTGGATACCAAGCTGCTGAGCTTTGGTCAGCTTGCTGCCTGCCTTTTCTCCAGCGATGACAAGATCGGTCTTCTTCGACACGCTTCCAGTGACCTTCGCCCCAAGATGCTCCAGCCGCTCTTTCGCTTCCTCACGGGTCAGCTGATGAAGTGTCCCCGTCAGTACAACCGTTTTGCCGCTGAAAAAGGAATCCGTACTTACGGAAGGCGGTGCTTCCGGCGCCTTGGCCTGAATTCCGAGAGATAGCATCTTCTCAATGCTTGCCCGTGCAAACGGATCAGCAAAATATCCAGCTATGCTTTCCGCCACGATGCTGCCGATATCCGGCAGATTTACCAGCTCCTCCTCGGTAGCGGACATTACCCGATCAAGATCGCGATAATGATCTGCCAGCATTTTGGTCGTGGATTTACCGGTGTTCGGAATGCCCAGTGCATAGAGGAAAGATGCAAGATCCCGCTCCTTGCTCTTCTCAATCGCATTCAGCAGATTTTGCGCCTTCTTCTCGCCAAAACGCTCAAGCTTTACCAGACTGTCAAACGACAAAGTATACAGATCAGCCGGCTCGCGCACGCTTAGTTCCTCGTACAGCTGATTTGCCGTTTTGTCACTTAAGGTTTCGATATCCATCGCATCACGTGAAGCAAAATGGGTAATACGGGCTATAATCTGCGGTTTGCAACCCAGCTTGTTATTACAGAACAAATGCGCCCCTCGCTGCTCCAATGGGAAACCACATGCGGGACACTGCTCCGGATAGATGATCTCTTCCCCGTCATTCTCTGCCGTTACCTTTCCGAGAATTTCAGGAATGACGTCATTGGAGCGGCGAATGAACACACGGGTTCCAAGAGCGAATTTAAGGTTTTTGCGTTCGATGTCACCGACATTGTTCAGCGTGCAGTTCTGCACCGTTACCCCGGCGAGCTCCACAGGTTCAACACGGGCAAGCGGTGTAATTTTTCCGGTTCGTCCAACATTCCAGCTTACGGATTCAAGTACGGTTGTCGTCTCCTCCGCCTCAAATTTATAGGCAATAGCCCAGCGTGGAAATTTATCGGTATAGCCAAGCACTTCACGGGTACGCATATCCATTACCTTCAAAACCGCACCATCGATCAAGTAGTCCAGCTCGGAACGGCGGACTTCGATATCGGCCAGCTGTTCTGTAACATCATCAAAGTTCTCGAAATAAAAAATGTACGGATTCACCTTGAATCGATTGTTGCGCAAAAATTCCATCATTTCTTTATGATCGGTAAACTTGATATGGTCCGAATACCCTACATTGTAAAAATACGCGCTGAGCTTTCGCTCTGCCGTCACCTTCGGATTCAGGTTGCGAAGTGCGCCAGCGGCGGCATTCCGAGCGTTCTTAAGCGGTTCTGCAGCCGTCTTGTTGTACTCCTCCAAAACAGACAGATTCATAATCCCCTCGCCCTGCACTTCTATCGTGCCTTCCTTGTAAGGGATCGTTAACGGCACGGATTTAATCGTCTTTACCTGCGCCAGTATACCTTCGCCAACAACACCGTTGCCCCGGGTAGACGCCTGAATCAATCTTCCGTCCTTATAAGTCAGATTCAGTGTCAGTCCATCAAACTTCAGTTCGAGGGCATAACAAGGTACCGGCAGAGGATGGTCCGGATTTTTCGTATTATAGTCGTTAACCAACCTGATCACACGTTCCTGCCAGGTGCGAAGCTGTTCGATATTTTGAGCCTTGTCAAGACTCCAGAGCGGAGCCAAATGGCGGTGCGGCACAAAACCCTTTAACAATTCTCCGCCCACCCGTTGTGTCGGAGAATCCGAGAGTACCACTCCGGTTTCCTTTTCCAATGCCACAAGCTGATCGTATAGAGCATCATATTCCTTGTCGCTTACAAGCGGTTGATCCAGCGTGTAGTAATGGTAGTTGTAATTGTTCAGCTCCGCGACGAGCTTCTCCATCTTTTCCTTAAAATCCATGCCGGGGCCATCCTCCTTCGTTCATATAGGCCATCATTAACAAGTATGCGATTTATTCTACTTTTGTAATCGGTGCAAAAGCGGCCAACAGACGCTTTACACCGACGGGTGCCGGGAATGCGATCTGAAGCTCCATGTCATTGCCCGCTCCCTTTACGGAAACGATTGTTCCCGTTCCCCACTTCCCATGGGCAACTTTATCGCCGGCTTTAAATCCTTCTGCGCTTCCGGAAGCTGCCGCCGGGCGTGCAGGCGTTCCGCTCGTTACGGTCACGCGGCTTTTCTGAACTGCGCCGCCAGAAGCCGCTGTACCTCCGCGCGGCAAATCCTTGGAGCATCCTCCTCCAAAGTTGCTGCCTCCACCGCTGCCGAAACCTCGGCCGCCATAGGAGCCGCCAACGTTACCACCGCGGCGGTAGCGGTCGTGAGACATTTGGGTGTCTTCCTTCAGCTCATCCGGGATTTCATCCAGGAATCGGGAAGGCGGGTTAGCGGTCGTACGGCCGAACAAGGTCCGCATACGCGCACAAGAGAGGAACAGCTGCTTCTCTGCGCGAGTAATCCCAACGTATGCTAACCGTCGCTCCTCCTCCAGCTCTTCATCATCGGAGAAGGTCCTGCTGTGCGGGAATACTCCCTCCTCCATGCCGATGATGAACACGACCGGAAACTCCAAACCTTTGGCGCTGTGCATCGTCATAAGCACAACCGCATCGCTTCGATCCTCTTCATCGTCGTTCATCGTATCGATATCGGCGATAAGGGCGAGATCGGTAAGGAACGAAACGAGAGATTTGTCTTCGTTATTTTTCTCAAATTCCTGAGTAACGGACAAGAACTCTTCAATGTTCTCCAGGCGCGATCTGGATTCAATCGTATTTTCCGTCTGCATCTCTATTCGGTATTCCGACATTTCCAGCACTTTCTCCGTCAGTTCCGTTACCGACAAAAACTCGGTCATCCGGTTTAGCGCTGCAATCATATCATAAAATTCAACAAGCGCATTGCGGGTCCGCCCGGCAAACCCAAGGTCGTCCACCACTTCCAGCACACGGTATATGGAGACTCCCCGCTCATCCGCAGCTGCCGCCAGCTTCGCAACCGTTGTATTTCCGATGCCTCGCTTGGGTACATTGATAATCCGTGTCAAACTGATGTCATCATCCGGGTTAGAAATCAACCGGAGATAGGCAAGAATATCCTTGATCTCTTTACGATCATAGAACTTAATTCCGCCGACAATCTGGTAAGGAATATCCGACTTGATCAGAATTTCCTCGATCACCCGGGACTGGGCGTTCGTACGGTACAGAATAGCATGATCCTGATAGGACTTGCCTTCTCTTATGTTTTTATTAATTTCGGAAGTAACAAAATACCCCTCATCATGCTCTGTATCCCCGCGGAACACTTTGATTTTCGGCCCGTCCCCCTGATCAGTCCACAGGTTTTTCGGCTTGCGTCCCGTATTCAAAGCGATGACCTTGTTGGCCGCATTCAGTATGTTCGCGGTTGAACGGTAGTTCTGTTCCAGCAAGATCGTCTGTGCCTCCGGATAGTCCTCTTCAAAGTTCAAAATATTGCTGATGTCAGCTCCGCGCCAGCGGTAAATGGATTGATCGCTGTCACCTACCACGCAAATACGGTGATGGCTGTCAGCCAACATACGGCATAGCATATACTGCGCCCGGTTCGTATCCTGATACTCATCCACATGAATATATTGGAACTTGCGCTGATAGAAGTCGAGTACTTCAGGCACTTCCTTAAACAGCTGGATCGTGATCATGATCAGATCATCAAAATCGAGAGAGTTGTTGCTCTTCAAGCGTTTTTGATATTCCAAATATACCTTGGCAACAAGACTTTCATAATAATCCCCGGCCCTCTGTTCATACTGCTGGGGAGAGATAAGTTCGTTCTTGGCTGCACTCATCGTAGCCAAAATCGCTTTAGGCTCGAATTTTTTAGTATCGATGTTAAGGTGCTTCATACAGTTGCGGATCACCGAAAGCTGGTCAGTCGTATCCAAAATGCTAAAGTTTGAGGTGAACCCAATCCGTTCAATGTCTTTACGGAGAATCCGCACACACATGGAGTGGAATGTGGATACCCAAATATCCCGGCCCTCACTGCCAACAAGCCTGGATACCCGCTCCTGCATTTCACGGGCAGCTTTGTTCGTAAACGTAATCGCCAAAATGCTCCACGGCGGAGCCTTTCGAGTAGCGATCAGGTATGCGATCCGGTGCGTAAGCACCCGGGTCTTACCCGATCCGGCTCCGGCCATAATAAGCAGCGGTCCGTCAGTCGCTTCAACCGCTTTCCGCTGCTGGGGATTGAGGCGCTGGATAGCCTCGTGTATGTTAATGGGCTGCATAAGTTCAGTGGCCTCCTATTTTGTATAGAATAAATAAGGATTTAAATCATTCATGTCATTAGCCTTTCACGACCTTAACGGTCTCCAATGCCCCGGATAAATCATCATAAATTACATTACCGACCACGATCGTATCAGCAATGGAAGCTGCAACACCTGCCTGTTCAGCACTTGTAATCCCGCCGCCATAGAACAGCCTGGCGTGATCCAATGATCTACGCACCGTGCGCACCGTATCCATATCGCCAAACATACCGCTGTATTCCAGATAAACAATCGGCAAACTCATCAGTTTGTCCGCAATCTGGGCATAGGCTGCTACCGATTCTTCGCTGATCTCGGTTTCGGCTTTCGTAAGTTTAGCTACAGCAGCATCCGGGTTCAATACGATGTAACCTTCGGTAACGATCAGTTCCCATGGAATCATGTATCCATAACGCTCGATTCCCTCACGATGACGATCTACGATCCATGTCGGGTCAGACGTGTTGAGCACCATCGGAACCATATACAGGTCAAAACCAGGCACAACCGCCTCTAAATCGGATACTTCCTGCACGCACGGCAATTCATAGCGGCGCACACGCGACATTAAATCCACCGTATTTTCATAGGTTACGCCTGTGGAGCCGCCCAACATAATGGCATCCGTCCCTGACATGCATACTTTATCCAGTATATCATCTGAAATCTCTTTCTCAGGATCGAGCTTAAATACATGCCTCCAGGGCTTTATTATATCTTTCAACGTCATTCCTCCACGTTAACGGTCTACTACTAAACTAAGTCTATGATAGCAGCGTAAGCAAGTCAATTTTATGTTCGCATTGGATACGAACATTTTCTACCTTTGTATCCCCGTATAAAAAAGAGAAATCCAATCTTGAAAAGAAGGATTTCTCTTTAAATGTAAGCCATTGTACGATTCGCACATTTCCAACCTCTGCTTTGCTGCTCTCAATCAAGCTACAAACTATGCCTCATGCTGGGTAAAAATTCCTCTAATGCCTCGCTCCAATGGCGAAACTCATCAAATTGGTTGTTACGGATTGCCAGATGCCCCAAAACAGAGTTTTCGGGCCTTGGAGCTGCGCGCGGAAACTCATCGGTCCTGCACGGCTCTAACCTGGCTTTGAAAGATACACCGAGGAGTTCTTGTGCTTTTTCAAAAATAGCCTTCGCAAACTCATACCAAGTACACGCACCGCTATTGGAAGCGTGATAGATTCCGTACTTTTCTGTAGCTGTCAATTCCAAAAGAAAATGAACCAGATCAACCGTGTAGGTAGGAGATCCTTTTTGATCATTTACCACCTGAAGGAGTTCTCTCTCCTGACCAAGACGCAGCATCGTTTTTACAAAATTTTGTCCATGACGACCGAAGACCCACGATGTTCGGACGATGAACCATTGAGAGCACAGTCCTTGAACAAGGCATTCACCAGCCCGTTTGGTTTTTCCGTATATGCTTTGCGGGTCCGGACGATCGTACTCATAATAAGGATGAGGGCTCTGGCCATTAAAGACGTAATCTGTGCTTATATATACCAGCTTGGCTCCGACGCGCTCCGCAGAAAGCGCCATATTTCCGGTTCCGGTAGCGTTGACCAGATATGCCTCATCCACATTCGTTTCAGCCGCGTCAACCGCCGTATAGGATGCACAGTGAATAATTACTTCCGGTTGATGGACCGATATCACCTGCTGACAGTGCTCCATATTGGTAATGTCCAGCTCTCTCCTGCCGCAAGCGATAACATGGTGGCCTGCCTCACTAAATAACGAAACAACATCTTGCCCGATCTGACCCCGAGACCCGGTTACAAGCACCTTCATTGGGGACCGCCCAAGCGCTCGCCGTATTGTCTCGTTACATAATCACGATAAGCACCTGATTGAATTCTTGTCCACCAATCTTTATTGTCAAGATACCACTGAATCGTCTTTTGAATGCCGGATTCAAAGTTATGCTCCGGCTTCCAGCCCAGCTCCTTCACCATCTTGGTCGGATCAATGCCATACCGTCGATCATGTCCCAGCCGATCTTCAACATAGGTTATAAGGGATTCCGGTTTCCCGAGCTGTTTTAAAATCGTTTTGACGATATCGATATTTGTCCGCTCGTTGTTCCCGCCAATGTTATACACTTCCCCGTCACGGCCTTGATGAAGCACAAGATCGATGGCGCGACAGTGATCCTCTACATACAACCAGTCCCTGACATTTAAGCCGTCTCCATAAACAGGAAGCGGCTCATCGTTCAAAGCCCGAGCAATCATTAAAGGGATCAGCTTTTCCGGAAATTGATAGGGCCCATAGTTGTTGGAACAGCGGGTTACATTAACAGGCAGGCCGAACGTTTCGTGATAAGCCCTGACGAGCAGATCTGCTCCCGCTTTACTCGCAGAATACGGACTGTTCGGCGCAAGCGGAGTCGTTTCCGTAAAAAGACCGCTATCTCCAAGCGAACCATATACTTCGTCCGTAGAGACTTGAACAAACCTGCTTACGCCGTATTTCTTGGCCGCATCAAGCAACACCTGAGTACCTAATACATTGGTGTTCACAAACACCTCCGGCTCCAAAATACTGCGATCTACATGAGATTCAGCCGCAAAGTTAACAACGGCGTCAACCCCCTGCTGAAAAATGGAGTCAACCGTTTCTTTATGAGCAATATCGCCTTTAATGAATGAATAGTTAGGATCATCCTCAACCGACTTTAAATTTTCCAAATTACCTGCATACGTTAATGCATCCATATTCATAATGTGATAATCGGGATGCTTCCGCAGCATATACAACACAAAGTTACTTCCTATAAACCCGGCACCACCTGTTACAAGCAGCTTCATATGAAAAGACCCCCTATTCATCAAACAATTCAGCATGTTTCAGCAATGGATGACGCTGATCTTTCTCGGAAAGAATCGGGCTGGAAGTTGGCCAAATGATACCCAATGCAGGATCGCTCCACAATATACCGCGGTCATGCTCAGGGGAATAGTATTCATCCACTTTATAAAGAACCTGGGTATCCGGTACAAGCGTGCAAAATCCATGGGCGCAGCCCGGAGGCACCATCAATTGATGTTTGTTGTGTTCGCTGAGAATAACACCGATCCACTGCCCAAACGTCTTTGAACTTTTTCGTATATCCACAACAACATCGTAAATAGCACCGGAAAGAACGCGAACCAGCTTCGCCTGCGCCTTCGGGTTAAGCTGGTAATGGAGACCTCTTATCACTCCCGGTTCGGCGGAAAGAGAATGATTATCTTGAATAAAATGATAGTTAATCCCATGCTGCCGAAGTACGTGCTCATTATAGCTTTCCATAAAAAAGCCCCGATCGTCACGGTGGATTACCGGTTCCAATAGACTGACGCCGTTTAATTGAAGTGGAGTCCTTATCATCATTGATTACTCCTTTATTCATATTAGATACTTCGCCCGAATTCATTGCTGAGCACAGCATGTTATCAATTCGCCCTCGTGGAATAATATTCCTTTTTCCGATTATTATAACAGCCAAACGAGCCTTTTTCATAGATCAAATGATCCAGGTTTGACTCGCTTGTAATCAACGTCATGCTCCTTTATCCTCTATGATATAATCAGCACTATAAAAGGTGACGATACGTTACTTGCAAGGTTTGAGGAGGGATGGCATGAATCGATGGACTACCGGACAAGTTTCCAAGCAGAACAACATTTCTGTGCGCACACTGCGTTATTATGATCAAATCGGTCTTCTTACGCCAAGCTTTAAAGATAATAACGGCCGGCGTTACTACTCTGAAGAGGATCTTTTTACTCTGGAAAAAATAACACTGCTCAAGTCGCTCTCGCTGTCACTTGAAGATATCCGCAATGTGCTGGAAAAACTGTCCTTGCGTGACATTTTAATCGCACATCACAATCATCTCCATGAACAGCTTTCGGCACTGCAAACCAGCATTTCGAACACCACGACCTTGATCAATATGATCGATCTGGAAGGAACGCTGTCATGGGAGAAGGTATCCCACCTTGTACAAATCGCCCGAACGAGCTCTAAAAAATGGATCGACTATTTCGAAGAGGATGAACAACAGTTTCTAAAGCAGGCGCTTCCGAATTTAAGCCAAAACGACCGAACGACCCAGCAATACGTCTCCTTATTACGCCGGATCGAGTGGTGTATCGATCAGTCCATCGCACCGGAATCGGAGGAAGGTTATCACATTGCTACGGGTCTGATCGAGATTTCGAATGAAACGTTCAAAGGAGACGAAGAACTGATGAACAAGTTCTGGGAGGTGCGAAAACAGCCTGCTGAGCAGTCGGGTCTATATCCGGTATCCGAGGAAGTTCTTGATTTTGTAGAACGCTGTATCACTTACGCAATGGAGCAGGATAAGGCCAATTAACAGAGTTTAGCGAAAATGCCTCCTTAGCAAAACTTATGTACGGAAAACAGAAAAAAGAAGCATACCAGCCTGGATCGTGCCGGTATGCCCTTCATTATCTGTCATGTTTTCTCTTCATGAATAGCCGTCTTGCCTTATCTTTACTTCACCAGCTGCCCGCGCGTCACACCAAGCTGGTTGGTCGCCTTCAGCTTCTTCCACACCTGTGTACCGCTGATCTCACCGCGAAGCGCACGATGATAGAGGTCGATCACCTCATGCACCTGTTCCGGCGTCTCCTCCAGAAATTCCACACGATAGCTTGCAACTCCAAGCTCCATGAAATTAGCCAAATATTCCGCACCGGACTGCTCGATGGCGTTATATACCGTGTTGCGGCAGCCTTCATCCACGCGAACAGGGTGGGACATGCCGATTCGATCCCGAAGGGAAGCGCGGTGCTCCTCACACGGGCGACCACAATTCCTATAATCAGTTCCTTCACTAAGGAACGTACAGTACACACAGTGCTCGGTATGAAACATCGGCAAATGCTGGTGGATCACGATCTCCAGCTTGGACGTATCCGCTCTGCCAAGCAAGTCGACCATCTGCTGGATGTTCAGGTCATACGACGGTGTAACCAGGCTGCATCCGGCTTCGATGAACAAGTCCACCGCTTTATGGTTGGCGATGTTCAGCGAAAAATCGCCGATCAGGCGCGGATGCTCCTTGTCTGGGTTCTCCATCCGGTGACGCAGGTAGAAATACAGCGCACCGGTGTTGCGCACAAGCACGGCGTCCGGCTTAAGGCGCAAAATGTTGTTATGATAGCCGTTCTCGCCCGGCATATGAATGCGCGGTGTAGCCAGCGCGATCTGCTTGCCTGCGGCGTGTACGGCTTCCACCGCTGCCGGGAACTGCTTGATAAACTCGAAGTCGGCGTATATCATCTCCACGCCGGCTTCCAGCGCAGCCTGCACCTGCGGCAGGCTGCGGCACAGCGCGGTAAGCTGCGCTTCACCGCGCATAACAGGCGCTGCTGGCTTCGCCGCATCGCCGTAAACCGACACCGCCCGTTTCACATATACGGGCGGCTTCGGACGCTCGCCAGCGAGCAGCTCCACCGCACGGCGGCGGATGCTGTTCAGCTCGCGCATCGGCACGATGACGTCTCCGTGCAACTCGACGTCAATCTGCTCCAGCTGGAACACCGTTCCGCCAAGACGGCCAATTTGCTCCTCAAGGAGCTCGCGATTCATCGGCCGTTTCTTGGCAATCTCCAGTTCCAGCTCCGAATCCACCTGGACCGTCGTGCCTTTCTGCACATCGGTCCACCAGGTCGAGAGCGGCTGCCCGGGACGGCCGCTCACCCGCACATGTACCGGGAATACCCGGTACGGCTTGTCCGTCTCGTACGTTTGGCGCAGACGTTTATCGAGCGCCGGATCATTCGTCTTCCAAATCCGGTCGCCGATTTTCACCTTGCGCAGGTCCACATCGCTGCGGCCTGGCACAATGTCCACGATCCAGCCCTCTTGCGCGTCAACATCCAGCTTCACACCTTTACGACGAACATCGTACACCCGGCCGCCTTCTTCCTTCTTCGTCGGATCACCAGCGTCAAACACAATGCCATCGCCACGCTTGAGCGGCGCTTCCAGCTTACACACTACACCGTCGCGAATAATTTTCTCGACTCGGCCCAGGTACACACCACGGCTTTTCGGAAACGTGCCGTCCACCAGCTTCTTATTGTTCGTCCCTTCCAGAAAACCGTGCGTGAAACCGCGGGAAAAACTCTGCTGCAGCTCCCGAATCTCTTCCTTGCCCGGCTTCGAATCATCTCCGTCAAAATATCGATCAATCGCCGTCCGATATTTGCCGACCACATTCGCTACATATTCCGGGCTTTTCAGACGTCCTTCGATTTTAAAGGACGTCACGCCCGCCTCAATCAGCTCCGGCATAAGATCGATCGCCGCCAAATCCTTAGGAGACAGCAGGTAAGCTACATCGCCCATCGGCTTTTGCTCGCCGTCAACGATAAGATCATACGGCAAGCGGCATGCTTGTGCGCATTCTCCGCGGTTTGCCGATCGCCCGCCCCACATCTCAGAGGTCAGGCACTGACCGGAATAAGAGACACACAGAGCCCCGTGCACAAATACTTCCATAGGAAGCTTCGCCTGTTCACCGATTTTTTGAATCTGTTTCAAATTATTTTCACGACCGAGCACGACCCGCTCCATATGAAAAGGCTTCGTAAACTCCACTGCTTCCGGTGATGTAATCGTCATCTGCGTCGAGCCATGAATCGGGAAATCCGGAGAAATCTCGCGGATCATCTTCACCAAACCGAGATCCTGTACAATGACAGCATCTACCCCCGCATCAATACAGGCATCGATAAGTTCCTTCGCATCCTCCAGCTCATTCTCGAACACCAGAATATTAAACGTCAAAAATCCCTTCACGCCATAGCTATGCAGGAACTCCATAATCTCCGGCAGCTCGTCCATCCGAAAATTGTTGGCGCGTGCCCGAGCGTTAAACTTCTCTACCCCGAAAAAAATCGCGTCCGCACCGTTAGCTACGGCAGCCCGCATACAGTCCCAATCGCCCGCGGGAGCCAGCAGCTCCACATCTTCTCTTCGCAACCCTTTTATATTCATGTATATCCTCCCAAACCAGCAAGCGTTAGCCGGTTACTGTAAATATGTTAAAACTTTCTGAAAACATGGATATCCATCATCAACAGCTGCTCGGTCCAGCTTGATCCAACTGCCTTGGAGAGCTGTCGATTTTTTGACTTAACCAGTTTAACAAATTGGCGAAGATACTAAAAGCTTTTCTATGGAATGTCTCTTTTATATAGTGAAGAAGAAAAAAATCACCCCCGAAACAAGAAAAAGTTCTCATTTACGAGGGCATTTTTAATTTGTATTTTGATGGATGACGCTTATTTCGTCAGTTCAAACGAAGCCAGCGCCTTCTCGATGGCTTGTTTCTGCGCATCTGTTGCGTTCGCATCATTCAGCACCGTAGAGATCGTATAGGTAACACCGCCGCTTTCAAAAACAATCTGATTGGACGAATATGATATCCCGTCCCTAACCCGGTGCGACTTGAACGATACCGCCGGAACCCCGGCAAACGTTATGTTGTCTGTTCCGAGCAGTTTCACTTCACTGCTACCCGAAGCCGCTTCCTTATAATATTGTTTCAGTCCACTGATTACGTAATCCGCCTCTATCTCTCGATCCGCCATGATCTCGAAGCTTCCTCCAACGAATCCGTATTCTACCTTAGAGGACTCAAAGCGATCATTGATCGCCGTCCAATAGCGTGGAATCGCGACATGGTAATTGTAAGCAGCCGAGCTCTTGACGGTTACCTTCGATTTATCCGTTAAATGATCTTCTTCACCGATTCGGCCAAAGTTCGCCGGAACCACATCATAATCAATATGAAGTGAGTTCAGCACATCTTCCCATGCTCTGCCGGTCTCTTCTTGACCCTCTGGCACGACATATTCCAGGTAATAACGATAGCCGTTCTTTTGCAGCAAAATCTCGTATTCTCTCGTCCATCCATCGCCAAAGTTATAGCGAGCCTCCAGCATTAGACCTTTGACATCAGATATCGTTACCGGAGTGACTCCAACAATTTCATAAGATTCGGACACAAAGGCTTCTTCGAACCACCCCTTGATCTGATCAACCCAGCCGTTCAGTGTACCGGATATCCCCTTGGGCGCAGAGGTTACACGGATGGATAGATATCCTTTCTCCTCGTCACCATAATACATCTCCTGATGGTTGACCTGCCAATCTGCCGGAACACCAACCGCAATCCCGTAATCCGGGTTCATCACACGCCGCAGCCCATTTTCAATCGATGACAGATCTTTCAGATTTTTATCCCCGGCATGAAATGAAGGCTTAAAGGAATTGAGCAATCCGGCATGTTTGTCCAAATCTTTATAGTGCGCAGCTGACGTATCGGCAAAATAAATGTTGTACACTTTATCGTTCGCATAGTATCCCCGGATTTCCCACAATACGCTTTCCGCATCACGTGATACAATCCGTGCATATGGCGTTGCCGCTTCTGTCACAACGGTCTGGTCCAAAACGATATCTCCTTGAAGTCTGGCCTCCTTCACCAGCTTGTGCAGAAGATCTTCGCTGTTCAGCTTCACCTGCTGGGGGGTAGCATGAACCTCTAAATAATAACGCCCAGTCGCATCAGCAAATACCGCTACACTCTCATTGTCCGAGCCCCCTCCGATGATCATACCTGAAGGGTAATTCATGCTCCATTCGTAATAGCTGTCGCCAATCCGCGTCTTGCTTACAGCGGCATCAATATCGATATCGGTCTCATTCTTCACCTTCTCATCTTTATCAACTACATCCATGCTGACACTTAGCTTGCCGTTATTCCCCTTATGAATTTTGGCTCCAATGCCTTCTGCCACAGGGCGAAGCGGAACCATAAGCGTTCCAGACACCATCTGGGGCTGAACCGGAAGCTTGATCTTCTTCCCATTCACCCAAGCGGTCGTACTGCCGATGGACATCACTACAGCATGCGGCCCATGGAGAACCCGTACCCGACTATTGCCTTCCAGCTTGATCTGGCTGCCGAATGCCTTTTTGAACACCCCGACCGGAACCATGACCGTTCCTTTCTTGATGATCGGCTTGGCGCTGTAATAGAGCTTGCCGTTAACATCAGCTAGACTGCTTCCATTTTCCAAGGTAAGCACCCGTTTTTCTGTCGAGTCGCTCCACACTGGCAGCGATATCGAAGCGCTAAGTACGAAAGCAGCTAGAAACGCAGCGGATGTACGCCATATTTTGTGATGAATAACCGTGTTCTTCCCCTTCATCATTCCTGCTCCTCCCCTGCCTTCTCTACTGCAGCATCTTCTACCCAGGTATCCCTGACAAGTGTAAGTTTGCGATTAACGATATCCCCGTCGTTCTGCATCAGCACATTTACCTTCGCCCCCGGCATGTATGACTTCAACAATTCATTGATATCCACTAACGAATACACCCTTGTCCCATTGATCGAATATAGCAGGTCATCTACCTTGATGCCCGCCCTCATGGCCTGAGGAGACAGCACCTTGGTGACTGTCAGCGGTTCATCACTGGGAAGACCGACGATGGAAGACCAGCTTTCCTCCAATTCGAGCCCCAGCCCTGCCCGCTTCACTTCACCATATTTCAGCAGATGAGTAACGACATGGCGTACCGTTTCCGCTGGAATGGAAAACCCCATATTCTCGATCTGCACGTCAGAAAATTTCATACTATTTATGCCGATGACTTCACCCTTTAGATTAAAGAGCGGTCCGCCACTATTTCCTGGATTGATCGCTGTGTCCGTCTGAATCAATCGGTACGCGCTGTCCACCTTCCGATCCAGGCCGCTGACCACACCGGCAGTTGCGGAATTGCGAAGCGTGAAAAAAATAGGCGTGCCGATCGCAACAACCTTCTCCCCTACCCGAGTGGATTGACTACTCTTGGCAAACTTGGCTGGCGTCAGTGATTTGGCGTTGATTTTGACCAATGCGATGTCACTGACAGGATCGCTTAAAACTTTTTTGGCTTTATATGTTTTTCCACTAGCCGTAACCACCGTAATCCCGGTTAATCCGTCAACCACATGCGCGTTCGTAATAATCCAGCCGTCGGATGTATAGATCACCCCGGTTCCATGAGACAGATTGTAGCGGTCTTCTCCGCTTTGTTCGCTTCCTACGGACGTCTTGCCGATGATTCCTACAACGGATGGCGATACTTTCTGAATCAGCTGTGGAACCAAATCCTGCTTATATGTATTCTTGACACTCCCCTTAGCACTGCCAGCGGGCTTCGCCTCTGCCATGTTTACCGACATGGACGATACCCCCAAGCTTAATACTAGCGTAAGACTCAGCAGCATTGCTGAAGCCTTCTTCCCCGAATGATTCATTTCCTCACCTGTTCCTCTCCACACGTCAGCCTTTCTTTGGCTCATGTCTTTTTAATGTAGCACAGAAGTATAATCCCTCAATTGCTCTGAAACCTGACCTCCCCCCTAATATTTTCCTTGCATCATGCATACTTTCCTTCTTGTTCACGCAAACAGGCAAAAAAAAGACGCCTCACTGAGTCCCAGCGAAAGCGTCTTTTATGTATGTTGTTCGTTTACTGACTGGAGCTAAACCAATTCATAATCATCGCATAATCCGAGTAAAGAAAAACGAGCAGACTGACAATACCGAAGGCAATGGCGAATTTATTCTTCTGGCGGGCAGTGATCAAGCGGACTACACCGATAAAAATCAAGATCGTAAACAAAATCATAAAAATATCAAACGTCTTAAAATTGGAACCGGTTGCCGCTGCTGCTGCAAGGAACATAAGCGTACCTCCTCGTGATTTCTCGGGCATTTTTTTACATATCTTCCTCTATGTTACCCGCGCCTAGTTTCGGATGCAAGCCCTTTATCTCAAAAAAAGTAAAAAAAGTTATTATTTCTTCGCTATATGATCCTGAAATGCATATAATTTGTGACTTTTATCCTTGTAAGGCATCAGAAATACTTATGCTCTTTTGCAGGTTTGACTTATATTTATCGAAGAAGTGTCTCTTTTTTATTTTCATATTTTATAAATAAATCCATTTTCTTGTTTACGAATATTGGGATGTGTGATAATATCATTTTCAATATCATACTATTCGAATCGGAATTAAATATTTTATGTCCTAAACCAAAAATAATGCAGGAGGCGTTTATTCCCATGGCTTATGAACCGATTTGGCTCGCTAACTCCGACAAACTGAATAAATTTGAATTTTTGAAGCTTGAAAAGGACGGATTGGATGTTATCCGAACCATTATTGAAAAATATGCTGTCGAAGGCTTTGATTCCATTCCCGCCGATGATATGGACCGGTTTAAATGGGCCGGCGTCTACCAGCAAAAACCGAAAAAGGGACATTTCATGATGCGCGTGCGGATCAACACGGGAATTATGACCACCGATCAGGCTCGTGCCTTGGCTGATATCGCCAAGCTATACGGTCGGGATTTAGTGGATGTCACGACACGTCAGGCCATCCAGTTTCACTGGCTTACCGTGGAAAGTCTGCCGGATATTTTTCAAAGGCTCGAGGATGTCGGCCTGTACTCTTACGAAGCATGCGGGGATTGCCCCCGTACTATTGTCGGGAACCCTTTGGCGGGCATTGATCCGCATGAGTTGATGGATACCACCGATCTGGTGGAGGAAATCAATAATTTTTTTCTCATGAACCGAGATTTTTCCAACCTGCCGCGAAAATATAAAATTTCCATTTCCTCAAACATCTTTAACAACGCCAACGCTGAAATTAACGACCTGGCGCTCACCCCGGCGGTGAAGCTGATCGATGGCGAAGAAGTGATCGGATTTCACGCGATGGTAGGCGGCGGCCTTTCCGCCAAACCTCATTTGGCTCAGCCGCTCGATATTTTTATTCGCCCGGAGGATGCGCTGAAGGTTGCCGTCGGAATAACTACAATCTTCCGTGATTACGGCTACCGGGAGAAGCGCCACCATGCCCGCCTCAAATTTCTCGTCGCCGATTGGGGGCCAGACAAGTTTAAAGAAAAACTGATTGAGCTGGTTGGCGAGCTGCCTTCGCGCGGAGAAGACAAAACGGTTGGCTGGCAAGCCGCCTACTTTGACGGGGTTCACCCTCAGCGGCAAAAAGGACTCAACTATGTCGGATTGAATGTTCCCGTAGGTCGTCTGAATGCCGATGAGCTCGTGCAGCTTGCAGAACTAGCCGACTCTTATGGAGATGGAAAAATCCGTACAACGATGTCGCAAAACATCATCCTGAGCGGAGTGCCGGATCATCAGGTGGAAAAGCTGCTGCAGGCTCCTGTGCTTCAGCGGCTTACCCCGGAACCGAAACATTTCATGAGCCGAACGGTTTCCTGCACCGGCAACGAGTTTTGCAACCTCGCAGTCGTTGAGACTAAAAAACGTGCAAAAATCGTGGCAGAATATCTTGATGAGCATGTTGAACTCGATGAAAAGGTGCGCATTCACTTTATCGGCTGCCCGAACTCCTGCGGCCAAAAGCATATCGCAGATATCGGTCTGCAAGGTTCTTTGATCAGAACGCCCAATGGCATGGTGGACGCCTTCGATATCGCGGTTGGCGGTTCGCTTGGACCGGGTGCCCAGCTAAATAAGGCGCTGAAGGGCCGGGTCAAAGGCGATCATGTAGGCCCCGTCCTTGCACAGTTACTGCTGTTCTACAAAGAAAACCGCCTGTCGCAGGAGGAAAGCTTTTTTGAATACGTGCAGCGTGTCGGTGTACCGGCATTTCAGGAGAAACTGACCGAGATTCTTGCCTCAGAAGCGGTCGCTTTATAAACATCTTGTACTTGCTGTGAAAAAGAAAAGAACCGAAGCCCTTGCTATCATAGGCTTCGGTTCTTTGATGTTAATAGAGTGCTTTTCAGCTCTGTATGATCACTCGTCACACATCGCTTCTTAGCTTAAGCTTACTTCGCTGCTGACTCCTCTTTCACCACTTCTTCTTGATTCAAGCTTTTCGTTCGCTGCGTATCCCGCTCCAGAACCGGCTTCAAGTAGCGGCCCGTATAAGATTCCGGGACCTGTACAATCTGCTCCGGTGTCCCGGTAGCAATAATGGTACCGCCACCGCTGCCACCTTCTGGACCCAGGTCGATCAAATAGTCCGCCGTCTTGATCACATCCAGATTATGCTCGATGACGAGGACCGTTTCACCGGAGTCCACCAGTCGATGCAGTACGGTGAGCAAACGGTCGATATCATCCACATGCAAACCTGTTGTCGGCTCATCCAGAATATACATCGTTTTGCCTGTGCTGCGGCGATACAGCTCAGAGGCAAGCTTCACCCGCTGGGCTTCACCGCCGGACAGCGTCGTTGCCGGCTGACCCAATTTAATGTAACCAAGCCCCACATCCATCAACGTCTGCAGCTTCCGGTGAATCCTTGGAATGTTAATGAAAAACTCCGTCGCATCTTCCACGGTCATCTCCAGCACATCGGAAATACTCTTTCCTTTGTACTTCACTTCCAGCGTTTCGCGGTTGTACCGTTTTCCTTTACATACTTCACACGGCACATAAATATCCGGCAGGAAATGCATCTCAATCTTAATGATTCCGTCACCGCGGCAGGCTTCGCAGCGGCCACCCTTGACGTTAAAACTGAAGCGTCCTTTCTTATAGCCGCGAATCTTCGCTTCGTTCGTCTGGGAGAAAATATCGCGAATGTCATCGAACACCCCGGTATAGGTTGCCGGGTTGGAGCGCGGCGTCCGTCCAATCGGAGACTGGTCAATGTCAATCACCTTGTCGATATGTTCCAGACCGCGCATTTCCCGATACTGCCCCGGACGAACCCGCGCCTTGTTCAAGTCACGCGCCAGTGTTTTGTACAAAATTTCATTCACAAGTGTCGATTTGCCAGAGCCGGACACACCCGTAACAACGCTAAAGACACCGATCGGAATTTTGACATTAATATTTTTCAGGTTATTCTCCTTCGCTCCCCGGATATCGAGCCAGCGGTTATCCGTCTTACGTCGCTTGCTGTTCACCGGAATGAACTTGCGTCCGCTCAAATACTGCCCTGTCAAGGAGTTCTCGTCTTCCATGATCTCTTTCGGAGTGCCTTGCGCAATAATTTGACCGCCATGAATCCCCGCACCCGGACCGATGTCAATGATGTAATCAGCCGCCATCATCGTATCCTCGTCATGCTCTACAACGATCAGCGTGTTGCCGAGATCACGCATATGCTCCAGCGTTGAGATCAGACGATCATTATCCCGTTGATGCAAACCGATGCTTGGCTCATCCAAAATATACAGCACACCCATCAGGCTTGAGCCGATCTGGGTAGCAAGCCGTATACGCTGGGCTTCCCCGCCCGACAGCGTACCGGCTGAACGACTCAGTGTTAAATAATCCAAACCAACGTTAACCAAAAAGCCCAGGCGACTGTTAATCTCTTTCAGAATCAAATTCGCTATTTGCTGCTCTTTCGGAGAGAGCTTCAGGTTTTCAAAGAAATTTCTTGCTTCCCCGATCGACAGACTTGTAGCATACGCCATATTCTGATCATTAATTGTTACAGCCAGACTCTCCTTGCGAAGACGATGCCCCTTGCACACATCACAAGGCTTGTTGCTCATGTATCCTTCAATATATTCACGAATCCCTTCGGAATTCGTATCCCGATAACGACGTTCCAGATTCGGAATAATCCCCTCAAACGTAACAAACGCTTCCTTGCGCTGCCCAAAATCATTTTCATACTTGAAATGCACCTTCTGATTGCCCGTTCCGTACAACAATTTATCCATCTGATCTGGACTTAGCTCGCTTACCGGAACATCCTGCGGAATGTTGTAGTGCTCACACACAGATCGAAGAAACTGCGGATAGTAATTGGATGTTCCCCCAGCCCATGCTTGGAAAGCCCCCTCTTCAATACTTTTACTCGTATCCGGGATAAGCAGGTCAGGGTCTACGATCATCTCCACACCCAAGCCGTCACAATCAGGACATGCCCCGAACGGTGTATTAAAAGAAAACATCCGCGGAGACAGCTCTTCCATACTGAACCCGCAAACCGGGCAGGCAAAATTGGAGCTGAACCGCAGCTCCTCTTGGCCGATAATATCTACCAGAAGCTGTCCTCCCGACAAATTCAGCGCCGTCTCGATTGAATCCGCCAAACGGGCTTCAACGTCAGGCTTGACCACAATTCGGTCAACGACAACTTCGATCGTATGCTTCTTGTTCTTCTCCAGCTCAATCGTTTCCGAAAGGTCCCGCAGCTCACCATCCACCCGCACACGTACGAAGCCCTGCTTCGCAATGTCAGCAAGCAAATTCTTGTGTTCACCTTTCCGGCCGGAAACAAGCGGAGCCAGAATTTGCAAACGCGTCTTCTCGGGATATTGCATAATACGATCCACCATTTGCTCTACCGTCTGGGACGTAATCTCAATACCATGCTCCGGACAATGAGGGTGGCCTATGCGGGCAAACAGCAACCGGAGATAATCATAAATTTCCGTAACGGTTCCTACTGTGGAACGAGGGTTACGGCTTGTCGTCTTCTGGTCAATCGATATGGCTGGAGACAGTCCATCGATGGAATCGACATCGGGCTTCTCCATCTGTCCTAAAAACTGACGGGCATACGCGGACAGTGATTCCACATAACGGCGTTGCCCTTCCGCATAAATCGTATCAAACGCAAGCGATGATTTACCTGAACCACTCAATCCTGTCAACACAACAAAGCGGTCTCTCGGAATCGTTACGTCGACATTCTTCAAATTATGGGCACGCGCACCCTTGATTACAATATTCTCACTTGCCAAAAGATATCATCTCCTCACTGCTTACTCAGCCAAACTATAATTTCTTCTTATATCCCTACAAAGAGAACGACCATTCGGCCGTTCTCTTGCATTTGTTCCATCATTTCAGGGCATTTCATACATTCGAGAGCGAATTATTCAGCCTTTAGCTCCAGGAGCGCATCGCGAAGCTCTGCAGCACGTTCAAACTGAAGATTCTTCGCAGCTTCTTTCATTTCCGCCTCCAACCGCTCAATGACCGATTGACGCTCCTTCTTGGACATCTTGCCGGCATTGCCTGCCAGGTAGTCCGCCTTGCTCTCGGCTACCTTCGTCGCCTCGATGACATCACGCACCTTCTTGCGGATCGTTTGCGGCGTAATGCCATGCTTCTCGTTGTGCGCAACCTGAACACTCCGGCGACGCTCCGTTTCCTTAATCGCCCTGTCCATGGAATCGGTAATCTTGTCAGCATACATAATTACCCGGCCATCCGCGTTCCGGGCCGCCCGGCCAATCGTCTGGATAAGCGAGCGGTCGGACCGAAGAAAGCCTTCCTTGTCAGCGTCCAATATGGCAACCAAAGATACCTCGGGAAGATCAAGGCCTTCCCGCAGCAGGTTAATACCGACAAGCACATGAAATGTACCGAGCCGAAGATCTCTCAATATTTGCATCCGCTCGAATGTTTTAATATCGGAGTGCAAATAACGAACCTTGATTCCAATCTCTTTCAAGTAATCGGTCAAATCCTCGGCCATCTTCTTCGTAAGCGTAGTAACAAGCACCCGCTCATCGCGCTCTATCCGTTCATGAACTTCGTGGATCAAGTCGTCGATCTGGCCTTCTGTCGGCCTTACATCGATCAGCGGATCAAGAAGTCCGGTCGGACGTATAATTTGCTCTACCATGGTGTCGCAGTGCTCCAGCTCATACGGCCCTGGTGTTGCAGAAACATATATAATCTGGTTGATTTTCGATTCGAATTCTTCAAACATCAACGGCCGATTGTCGAGTGCTGACGGAAGACGAAATCCATGCTCCACCAGAACGGTTTTACGAGCGCGGTCACCGTTATACATCGCCCGAATCTGCGGTAATGTTACGTGAGACTCGTCCACAACGATCAACATATCGTCAGGGAAGTAATCCAATAGTGTATACGGCGTTGCCCCCCGCTCCCGAAACGTCAGCGGTCCGGAATAGTTCTCGATCCCGGAACAGAACCCGACTTCCTGCATCATCTCAATATCATAACGCGTACGCTGTTCCAACCGCTGCGCCTCCAGCAGCTTGCCCTCAGAACGCAGTGCAGCGAGCCGCTCTTCCAGCTCTCGCTCGATATTAACAAGCGCAGCTTTCATCGTCTCCTCACGGGTAACGAAGTGAGATGCCGGAAAGATCGCAACGTGTTCGCGTTCGCCGATCAGCTCGCCCGTCAGAACGTCGATCTCGGTAATTCGCTCAATCTCGTCACCGAACAGCTCCACACGAACGGCGTGCTCCCCTTTCGAAGCCGGGAAGATTTCAATAACGTCACCACGCACGCGGAACGTACCACGTACGAAATTGATATCGTTACGCTGATATTGAATATCAACAAGCCGCGACAAAATCTGATTGCGCGGCTTTTCCATACCTACCCGAAGCGAGAGCAGCATCTCTCCATACTCCTGCGGCGAACCCAAACCATATATACAGGACACACTTGCCACAATAATAACGTCCCGCCGCTCGAATAACGAGCTCGTAGCAGAGTGCCGCAGTTTATCAATCTCTTCATTAATGCTTGAATCCTTCTCAATGTACGTATCCGAAGAAGGAATATACGCTTCCGGCTGATAGTAATCATAGTAGCTCACAAAATAATCAACCGAGTTGTTTGGAAAAAATTCCTTAAACTCGCTTGCCAGCTGTGCGGCAAGCGTCTTGTTATGCGCAATGACCAGCGTAGGACGGTTTAACTTGGCGATGGTCTGCGCGATTGTAAACGTCTTTCCTGTCCCGGTAGCACCGAGCAGCGTCTGGTGCTTCTTACCTTTCTTTACCCCTTCAACCAATTCGGCAATCGCCTTGGGCTGATCACCCTGAGGCTGAAATTCCGACTTAAGTTCAAAGGATTTCGTACTGACAACGATATCACTCATTTGTCCAAAATCACCCTTATCGTCTAGAATAGGTATATTAAAGGTTTTGTCGAATGGTCCCGATAATATATAAAGGGAAACTCTTCCCTGAACATCCAGTAAATAAGAATACTTGTTCCCCTACTATTATACTCTGTTCGTTTTTTCTATGCAAACACTATGATAAACCATTTTATATAAATAAGGAGATGATTTAATTCTATGGATTTAACTACCGCGATCGGGATTATAGCAGGACTTATAGCGCTGGTGGGAGGTTTCTTATGGGAAGGCGGTAATCTGAGCGGGCTGCTGCAAGGCGCCGCCGCGCTAATTGTATTTGGCGGCACCATTGCCGCGGTCATTATCAGCTTCCCTGGGTCCCGGCTGCGCAAAATTCCAGAGGGCCTCAAAGTCGCCTTTGGCCGCCGCACCCATTCCACTGAAGACCTCATTGAAGATATTGTCAGCATGGCATCCATCGCTCGCAGACAGGGGGTACTTGCCCTGGAACAGATTTCCTCCGATCACCCGGACCCTTTTTTGCGAGAAGGGATGCAGCTGGTTGTTGACGGTACGGATGCCGAGCTCGTCCAGCAAATTCTTGAGCTTGAGATTCAGGCCGCAGAACTCCAAAACGAAAACCATGCCAAAATATTCGAATCCGCTGGCGGCTACGCTCCAACGATGGGAATTATCGGTACAGTCATGGGCCTGATCCACGTTCTCGGCAGCCTTCAAGATCCGACCCGGCTCGGTCCATCTATTGCCGTTGCTTTTACGGCCACACTGTATGGTGTTGCAAGTGCCAATATTATCTTTCTTCCCATTGCGTCCAAAATTAAAGCACGCGGTGAAGAAGAAATTCAAAAAATGGAGCTGCTCCTTGAAGGCGTTCTGGCAGTACAAAACGGGGAACATCCGTTTCTCGTACGCAAAAAGCTGGCTACCTATGCTTCCACCCGTTTCTCTCTGATACCGGAAGCAAAGGGGAGGGAGGCTTATGAGACAGCCGATTAGAAGAAGACGACGCAAGCGAAGCGCTCAAGGTGACCAACGGGACCGTTGGATGATTACATATGCCGATCTGATCACCCTTCTGCTGATCTTTTTTGTCGTCATGTATGCGATGAGTTCACCAAATACAGAAAAGTACAAGCTTGTCAGCGATTCGCTGCAATCCACTTTTCAGAGCGGAGATTCCATCCTAGAGATGGGCTCTGGCTTGACGGGTACGCAAGACACCGAGAGACACAAAAATCCCCCGGCAGACTCTATGGGAGAAAACGAGCCATTGAGCGAAAGAGAGCTTGCGTTCAGAAAGCAGGAAGAAGAACTGACGGAATTTATGAATATCATTGAGCAATATGTGAAGGATAATAAACTTGAAAACGATATTTTCATTTCGGATGAGCCTCAAGGCATAGCGATTACGCTCAGCGACCGTTTCTTGTTCGATCCCGGTCAAGCCGATCTGAAACAAGGCGCTGCTCCGGTGCTCGGCAAGCTAGCCAGCCTGTTCCGTGATCTCAATATGACCGTCAGCATCGAGGGGCATACCGACAACGTGCCCGCCGGGCCTTACTACAAGGACAATTGGGAGCTTTCCGGTGCTCGCGCCATGTCGGTGCTCCGTTATTTTATTGAGGTAAGCAAGCTGAGTCCCGACATATTTCAATATGCAGGGTATGCCGACACCCGCCCAGCCGCCGATAACAGCACCCCTGAAGGACGGCAGAAAAACCGCCGAGTCGAAATTACGGTGCTCCGACAGCTGCAGCAGTAATCTTTTCGAGTGACCGCAGCAATACAGTATCGGAGACAAGGATTTCTTTTCTCTGATAAAACCGAAAGAAGTAACCCAACCAGGCCATCAACCTGTAGCGGGTTACTTCTTTTTTTCGTGCACGGAAAGCGATCAGGAAAGCTCGCCTTGCTCCTCCTGCTCCGTTTTGTTAAATAAGGAAACGATAGAAAACAGAATAAAGGATGCGATGAGAATGCCCCAGGTTAAATCCTTGGTGTAAAAATAGAGCAAGCCGCAGATCAACAGTCCGCTGACGTTAAAAATAACGAGTTTCTTGGCAGAACGGTTCCCGACCATCCTGGATATGAAAAACTGAAACAGACTTATCAAGATATGAAGCAAATAAAACGCCAGAAACAAAAAGGTTACATCCGCAAAACCGACCGGATCACCTAAATATGCCGTTTCTTCTTTAAGAAGAGAAGCATCTACATTGGCAACAATATAGCTGTACACTACACTAAGTAAAATAGAGGGCACACTAATATTAAAAAAAAGCTCCCTGGCTAACTTATTCATATAATTCTCCTTCCTGGCAACTTGAATGCAAGGTATATGATCAGCTTATTACAATAAGTAATAAACTGCAAAAAAAAGAAACGCCTTTATCCCCCATTCACCCGGGAAAAGTGCGTTTCTTCAAGAAATATTCATATTTTATAGACGAAACGCAACCATTTATCACTGCATAAGTCCGGACACTCTATATTTCAAGCGTTTCCGAATTGCTCGGGGCTGTGCCGGCTGGTTCGTCTTTCATCTTGTTTATTATATTCAGCTTCATGCCAAGCAGAGCGAACACAGTGAGCGGCTTTCTCTTCGCCGCCAGATGATCATCCGGATCAGGGGCAACGATCGCTCCGAGCTGATGGTGATCACCCGCATAAATCGCACGCTGCATAAATTTGCTCTCCCCTTGGTGGTTTAGAACTTCCAGCTTGCAAAACGCCGGGTTCTGACGGAGGGCAACATGCAGTTGGTCTTTGGTATGCACCATGGTTCCATTCGCTTTAAGGATCGTCTCACCTGCCAAGATGCCCATCTCCTCAGCGGGGCTTCCCGGGAGCACCGTCAGCACACGTAGACCTTTGGGCGGATGCACAAAAACAGGGCTGCGCTGAGATTCTTCGTATTGACTGTACCAGGTCAGTCCTTCATGCAAAATCCATGCTGCTAGAGCGGCAACAATCATAAGCGGAAACCACCATTCAGCAAGCAAACTTAATATAAGCAGCACCGAACTGTAAATAACCAGTCTCTTCGATGTAATGGCAGCCTTTTGCTTCGGAAGCATGCTATGCGTCATTTCGCCAAAGCCGATCAAAACAGGAAGCACCATAATACTGAATCCGCCGCTCCAGACCCCTTCTGCGCCAAAAAACGGTGTCCAGGGCAATGTTATGCTGCCGCCCGAAGCCGGTATGAGCAAGAATAGGGGCAGCGGCCAGAAACTTCGCATGTTATAACCGCCAACCAGCTTTCCTCGTTTCCCTTCCAGAAACAGAGGCGATGAAAACTTCGTGCCCTGCAAAACAAGGAGCGCCGCTTCAGCAAAATGAAGCACAGCCGCCAGTGCAAGCAAAGACGGGATATCGAGGCTGTTGATCGCAGCTTGCGCGCTTCCCAAAACACCTTCAGGCTGCCAATGTGGAAACCAGCTTAATACGAATTGAACGATGCCGAGCACAGCGATGGAATATGCAAAGCATAGAAATCTTATCCGGAACAACATAAGCACTAGTGCAGTGACCCATATACAAATGACGCCGGCCAAGGTCAAAGTTGTACCGAGAAAAGCCATAACGATCGAAACAGCAGTCCCGGCAACAAGACCTCCAAGAAATGTCCTCCATGTCTGAATTCCCCAACCGTTCACACGTACGTGAAACAGCTTTCGTTCCATCATCACTTGCCTGCGGTACAAAAGCGCAATGAAAACGATAGAAATATAATAAAACGGCTGTATTAACAGCTGTAATCCTGCATCCAACCCAAGCCACAACAACTCTTTGGCTGTTTCCAAAAACTCGCCACACTCCTTTCTTCAAGGCTTCTAATCAAAAACGATTAAAAAAAAGAAGGCCAAGTTTCAGCCTTCTTATTTCTTCGACGCCTCTGCCGCAATTTCCTGCCGAACTTCGGTCAATCCGCGGTTCAATTGATTGTCATTTTTTGGATCACGAATCTTCTCGATCAGCGCAGTCTCCATCGCTTCCGCTGTCTTGGCATTCACGATTCCGTCCGCTTTAAGCTTCTGGCTCTTCTGGAAGCTCTTCACTGCTTTTTCTGTCGATCGATCAAAGTAACCGTCCTTCCGGCCGGGCTTATGACCAAGCGCATCAAGCATGATTTGAGCACTCTTCACGTCAGCGTTGTTCATGTCATATTTTAATGTTTTCTTCTTATCAATCGGCGCAACCGAGAAGTAAGCCGGCTGAGCTACCTTTATATCAGGTTCGATTCCTTTTTCATGAATCCATGAACCATCAGGTGTCAACCATTTGGCGATCGTTACCTTGATCAAGCTTCCGTCTCCAAATTGCTTTTCAAAGCTGGTCTGCACCGTACCTTTTCCAAATGTATTCTCGCCTACCAACACAGCTCCCGCTGATTGCTGAAGCGCACCTGCCAAAATTTCGGAAGCGCTGGCGCTGCCTTTATTCATCAGCACAGCGATAGGATACGGTTTGGAATCTCCATCAGAAGTATATTTCTTCCGATTTTTGTTCTTATCCTCAACCTGGACGATCAATTCGCCTTTCGGCACGAATTGCTCTGCAATATCAATGACGACATCAAGCACACCGCCCGGATTATTCCTTACGTCAATCACAAGTCCTTCCATTCCCTCCTGCTCCAGCTTCTTCAACTCTTCCTTGAAGCGGTCGCCTGTGTTCAGAGAGAACTGTGAGATTTCGATAAAGCCTATTTTATTGCTATCCATTGTGGCGGTGACAGTTTCCAAATCTACGTTATCCCGAGTGATAACAAACTCCAATGGCTCGGGTGAACCGGCACGCTTTATTTTGAGCACCGCCTCTGAACCTTTCGGACCTTTGATCTTGGAAACAGCCTTATTCAGATCCATTCCCTGCAGCGATTCACCATTAACTGATAAAATAATGTCCTTCGCCCGAAGTCCTGCTTTATCCGCCGGCGATCCTTTAATCGGGGAGACGATCTCTACATTCCCATCTACGGAGGTTACCTCTGCACCGATCCCGCTGAACGATCCCTCAATGCTTTCTTCAAATTGAGCTGCTGGCACCTTGCTCATGTAGTTAGAATAAGGATCTCCTAAAGAATCCAACATCCCGTTGATTGCTCCATCAATCAGCTTGTCCCGATTGACGTCTTCATAATAATTGCCTTCGATCAGATCGAGAGCAGTACCGATCTTCTTCGCTTCATCCTGTTCAAGCCCGCCTTTTTTCATGCTGGCCAGCAGACCTTCCCCGCTGCTAGCACCCGAATCTGCCAAATTTGGTAGTTGGGTGAACGCCATCGTGAGCAGACCTCCGGTGAGCATAGCTATCACCATAAGGTATACAACCGTTCTTTTCTTCAATATGGATTTCACCGCCTTTGTATGAATCAGCTCATTTACTTTGCAGCTTCCCAGTCACTATACTCATTCTAATATATGATTGACTTCCCGGGAATATTTATACAGCGGCTCTTACTTCCAAACTACAGATACGGGTTCGGATTAACAGCAGAACCATTCACCCGTACTTCAAAATGTAAGTGAGGACCCGTACTCCGTCCTGTAGAACCAACCTCGGCAATTTTTTGTCCGCGGCTTACCTTCTGTCCTTCACTTACTTTGATGCCCCCGTTACGAATATGAGCATAAAGCGTCCAAACACCGCCACCATGGTCAATGATGACCGCATTGCCATAGCTGCTCCACCATTCTGCCAAAATGACCGTACCGCTCTCCGCTGCCCGAATTTCTGTACCTTGAGGCGCCGCAAAATCCTGTCCAGTATGCATCGATTGTACTTGACCCGTAACCGGATGAGTACGCGGACCGTATGGGGAAGACAGGTAGGCCCCAGAAACCGGCATCGCGAACGGACCTCCATTGCCCGTATAAGTCCCTCCGCCGGAGCTGGAAGGTTTAGGAGAGGAGCTGGTGTTCTTTTTCTTCGCTGCCTCTGCCTCTGCTCTGGCTCTTGCTTCCGCCTCTGCCTTGGCTTTGGCCGCTCTTGCTGCCGCTTCCTCCGCCGCAAGCTTGTCTTTCTCTTTCAGGAGATCGGAGCGCTTGGTAGCCAATTGAACGAGCATTTGTTCCTGCTCAGCCGATATATCATCGGATATTTCAATTTTCTGATCATACTCTGCAATAAGTACTCTCTTCTCCTTCTCTTTCTCATTCAGGTCTTGCTTGCGCTCTTCCATTTGGGCATATAGTGTCTTTGCCTCAGCGTACTGGTTTTCCAGCTCTTTTTTCTTATCTACGACAAGTTGCTTGTCCTGTTTATGTTGGACCAAAAGATGCTGGTCTTGATCAACGATCGTCTTCAATGAGTCTGCACGATTCAGAAAATCGGTAAAACTTGTGGAGGACAGAAGCACTTCCAGATAGGAAACTTCCCCTTCCATATAAATCAAACGGATTCGTTCCTCCAAAAGTTTCTCGCGGGCTTTGATTCGCTCTTCCGCTGACTTCAGTTCTTTCGCAGTCTTGCGAAGATTATCTTCCGTCTCTTCGATTTTCATCGTAATTTTGGAAAGCTCATTACTGACGATTTCGATCTGATCCATGACGTATTCCAAACTTTTGTTCGTTTTATTCTTGTAATGCTGCGCTTCTTTCTTTTCCTTTGCAGCTTTGTTCTTCTCGCTTTGGGCCTTTTGGACCTCATCCTGCAGTGCTTTGATTTCACGTTCAACATCGGAAGATGTTCTGTTATCGGCTTCTACGACTGAGGGCTGGAATACGACTGCGGCCAGTAAAAAGGCGGCTAGTCCTGCGGCGATTTTTTTCAACTTACGCTCCCCATCCTTTTCAGTTTTCTTATAAAATTTCGAATAAATAAAACCATTTGACGTTCTCAACAGTTATCGAGTTATACTTTCAAAAACTTACGTATAGACATCGTGCTGCCCCAAATGCCAATTAGCATACCAAGCAGAAGGATTAACCCCCCAAGCAGCAGCCACATGTCTCCCAGCGGTATCAAGCTTTGGGACAAGGTAATATCGTCTTGTATTGCGGCATGCAGACGATCGTATCCGAAGAACAAAATTGCGACCGTAATCAGTGAGCCTACGACTCCGATCAAGGCCCCTTCCACGAAGAAAGGCCAGCGGATAAAATTGTTCGTTGCCCCGACCAGTTTCATAATACCAATCTCGCGGCGACGGGCGAGTATCGTTACCCGAATCGTGTTGGAGATCAGGAACATGGACATCAGACCGAGTCCAGCAACAAAAACAAACCCGATATTACGCACAGTGCGAGTGATTTTGAACAGTGTTTCAACGGTGCCTTCCCCGTATTTCACTCTCATAATCGGCTCTTCAGGATGCTTATCATTGAGCGCACTGATCTTGTCGGCTACGAAAGGAACGGTTGTCGGTTCAATCACTTCTACAATAATGGCGTCCGGCAAAGGATTCTGATCTTTCCCGTCAAACCCTTCAAGCAGTTCGGCGCCTTCCTCTCCGAGGCTCTCGGAGAGATCCTTCATTCCTTCCTCTTTCGAAACAAATTCGAGCGATTTCACTTCAGGCATGGCTTTGATCTCTTTCGAGATCTTTTCGGCCATCTCCTTATCCACGTTTAAATTCAAATAAGTGCTTATCTGTACTTCACTATCGGCTTTATCGGCCAATGAGTTTACATTCATTACTAATAAAGTAAAAACTCCCAAAATAAATAATGACACTACGATCGAGGTTATTGACGCTACGGACATCCAGCCATTCCGGAATACGCTTTTGGCCCCTTCCCGTAAGTGGCGGAGGAAGGTTTTAAAAGTCATATCCATACTCCCCTCTCACCTGGTCTCGAACGATTTGTCCCTGTTCTATGGCGATAACGCGTTTACGCATCGAGTTTACGATATCCTTGTTATGGGTGGCCATTACGATGGTCGTCCCCCGGAAATTGATTTCATCGAGCAGCTGCATGATCCCCCATGAAGTTTCCGGGTCAAGGTTGCCTGTAGGCTCGTCCGCTATAATGACGGATGGATTGTTGACAATCGCCCGAGCGATAGCGATCCGCTGCTGTTCACCACCGGATAATTGTGCCGGCATACGATTGGCTTTGGACTTTAGGCCCACAAGATCCAGGACTTCCATAACACGTTTTTTGATCAGGCGCGTTGGCGCCTCAATTACTTCCATGGCAAAAGCTACATTTTCAAAAGCAGTTAACTTGGGCAACAGACGAAAGTCCTGAAAAATGACCCCGATATTCCGGCGAACATAAGGAATTTTACGCTGCTTTAGTTTGCCGATATTAAATCCGTTAACTGAAATTTGTCCTTTTGTAGGTATTTCTTCTCTATAAATAAGTTTCATAAATGTCGATTTACCTGCGCCGGATGGACCGACGACGTATACAAATTCGTTACGATCGATTATGACGGAGACCCCTTTAAGCGCATGAGTGCCGTTAGGATAGGTCTTCCAGATGTCTTGCATTTCTATCACTTCATCACTTCCCACTACTTAATTCGCCCTTATACTTTCGACACTTTACAACGTAGAACCTTTAGAATCCACAAAAAATCCTTTTGACTTCATCCATTGTAACAAATTTGTTACCTTTTGAGTACCCGAAAGTTTAGCGGCAATGTGACATATACATTAAAAGGTGCTTCAACTCCGATCAATCAGAAGCAAAAAGGTGGTTTAGCGTGAAAAAAATTTATATTTATCTCATCGCTGTCATTAATTTGCTGCTTATCGGCCTCATTTTTTATGGCGGACTAGCCCTTTATGCTAAACAGAATACTTTGCCCAAACATGTAGTGCTCTCCGGCTGGGAAATCGGGGGAAGAGCTATTCCTGAGGTATTACATGAGCTGGATGATCGCTTACAAGCTATGGAATCGATCCAAATCCAGTTTACCGGGGAGCATCTAGGCGGTGCTGGAGAAAAATTTAGCCTGAAGGAAGCCGGGGTGCGGTATAAGGCGCAACATTTTCAAAGAGCAGTGAAAAAGTTGACGGAAGGAAATGTGTGGGACCGGGCTTTATATCGATACCGTTTCGATAAAACCTGGAACATTCAGCCTGATCTGAATCTCGATGTTTTACGGAAAAGATTTAATTCAGAATGGGAGAAAAAACAATTCGGGGAACCGGTTAACGCGGTACGTACCATTTCAAACGACCGTGTGCAATACAAGCCCGAGCAAAGGGCGTTCCGGATTGACTGGACGGCACTGGCCGACCGCCTTGCCGCAGCTATTCCCGGCGATTTCTCCGTTCTCCCGTCGGATCAGCCAGAGAGCATCCAGGTTGAACTGCCTCTTACATTGTTGGCGCCGGATGTGACGGTGAAGTCACTGCAGTCCGAAGGGATCGAGCGAAAAATCATTCAGTTCTCAACCTCATTAGCTGCAAGCGGACCGGGCCGGGTACACAACATCACCGCCGCCGCCAAAGCGGTAGACGGCATGATTTTGAAACCGGGGGATGAGTTCAACTACGCTAAAGTGGTGGAGAAAGCCAAGCAGGATTACGGTTTCAAGGAAGCACCCGTTATTATTAGCGGCAAGCTCGTACCGGGAGTTGGCGGGGGAATCTGTCAAGTATCCAGCACCTTGTACAAAACTGCTCTGCTGACCGGGCTTGAAATTACAGAGCGCAGAAATCACTCCCTGCCGGTCAATTATTTGCCCAAAGGGCAAGATGCCACTTTTGCGGAAGGGTACATCAATTTCCGGTTCCGCAACAACACCGGCAAACACCTGCTGATTCAAGCCGAGGTCGTCGAACGAACCTTGACACTCAAGTTTTTCGGAACCTTTCCGAAGGACACCGTCTATTCGGTTGAGTCAGAAACAGTACAAAATATCCCTTCCCCAGTCAAATATGTTCAAGACAACTCACTTGCGCCCGGCAAGCACAAAATTGTGCAAAAAGGCAAGGCCGGCTATGTCGTTGACACCTACCGGATCAAAAAGGTAAACGGCAAGGTTACCGAGCGTGTTAAAGTTTCGCGCGATATCTATCGAGGGCAAAGCACCATCGTCGGTATGAATCCATCAAGCGGTGTGCTGCCAGGTCCAAAAGACGTCCCTAGGGCTCCCGTTGTTGAGGATGGGGTCAGCACTCCATAGTACGAATCCAAACGAAAAGGCCGAGTACAAGAGCAAATGTTGCTCTGAACTCGACCTTTTTTTCCAACGATTATCCCACAGGCTATAAAATTCAAATCAAGCGTACCTCGCCAACGACTGCAGAAGGGTCCTGAATAAGCTCCTCCCTGTATTCAACCAGCCGTACGTTACAGTCTGGTCCGAGAATGACCCGGTCTCCGCGAATTACATCTGCTTCAGTATGCTCCAGTTCCACACTTTTTCCTTCGAGAACTTGAACAAACAATCGAGGCGGACGGATTGAGAAAGTAAGCTTTTCCCAAATAGGCCTTCCTTTCTTGTACACGCGAATATAATCCCCGTATATTTCCTTCGCTTCGCAGCGGTCATACAGCTTAATATCGATCGTTTCCGCCAGAAGCGTGTCTTCTACATGAAATCCGCCTTTTACCTTAATGGTTTGCACTTGAATATGTTCAGCCTTCAATCTTCCGCCCAGCTCTATTTCACTGGCCGTCAACTTGCCGTAAATTTGGCATATACCGCCCACCGTCATCTTCCGTGCACGAACATCGGACTTTATTTTGGCTGATCCGCCCACGCTCACTTCAAGCGCATCCATGGAGCCATCCACGTTTCCCGAACCATTGATGCGAATCGTCCTCGCAGTGAGGGAACCCTTAACAGTGGCCGATCCATTTCCGATAAAGTCATCACAGTCCAAATCACCGGAGATGCTTCCCGCTCCATCCAATCGGACCTTCCCGTAAACGCCTCCCTCTAACTTCCCAACTCCCGCAATATGCAGATCTTCACGTTTCGGTGCGAATTGTCCCATCCTTCGTTATCCTCCGTTTCTTCTCATTACCATTTTACCCGTCACACTATTTCTCATAACTTTAGCATAATAGGATATGTCGAAAAACATTCTCCTGACGGAGTTTCATCTACATCTGGGGACGGATATGATTACCTTCTGCATCACATACCTATGCTCCATTTTGTGCTATCATCTGAATAAAATAAAGAAGAGTTACAAGATCGAAAGGGGATTTCCCGCATGGCACTGTTGCAATGTCAATTTTACTCAGAAGTGCTCGGACTCAGTACAAAAATGACGGTCATTCTTCCGCAAAACACAACGACTCAGATCGGGATGAACAATGTTGCAGGCTCACATAAGCATCCTACGTTATACTTGCTCCACGGCTTATCCGATGACGATTCCATCTGGCTCCGCCGCACATCCATCGAACGGTATGTGGCCTCTATGGGAATAGCGGTCGTCATGCCGCAGGTGCATCGCAGTTTCTATACAGATATGGCTTACGGCGGCAAATACTGGACCTTCATCAGTGAGGAGCTTCCCGCCTTGACTCGTTCTTTCTTCCCGCTGTCCGACAAACGCGAGGACAACTTCGTAGCTGGGCTGTCGATGGGCGGGTACGGCGCGTTCAAACTTGCACTGCGAAAGCCTGAAATGTTTGCAGCAGCAGCCAGCTTATCCGGCGCACTGGACATCGCCGGAAAATTTATTAATGAATTTTTTGCTGACGATATCCAGCTGGTCTTTGGAAACAACCCGATTGGAGGAAGTGACAACGATCTTCTGTCGCTGCTGAAGCAGCTGGATCAATCCGAAGGACCGAAGCCGAAACTGTATCAATGCTGCGGAACAGAGGACTTCTTGTATAATGATAACCAAACGTTTTTAAAGGCCTGTCAGGAAACATCTTTGGATTTAACTTACGATGAAGGCCCCGGCGACCATGATTGGGCTTACTGGGATGTTAAAATTCAAGATGTGTTGAACTGGCTGCCGCTTCGTAAAAACTAAAGATGTGACCTTTGATTGTCTTCCAATGTTCGAGTATGTAAAAAGGGGAGTACCCATTGTAGTCCAATCTACACGGTTACTCCCCTTTATTCTTTATCTGCCAGATGAACGCGCTTGAATCCAATCAGCGGAAACGGCCAAAGCCTGCTGTGCACGATCGATCGCTGCCTTCACCTGAGGCATCGCTGTACCGCCGTATACATCACGGGCGTTTACTACCGTTTCCGGCTGCAGCACTTGATAAATGCTATCATCAAACAGCGGTGAGAACTGCTGAAACTCATCCAACGTCAGATCAAGCAGGAACTTGTTGTTCTGAATGCAGTACAGCACAGTTTTGCCGATCACCTCATGCGCCTGACGGAATGGAAGTCCTTTCCCTACAAGGAAATCAGCGATATCTGTCGCATTGGAAAAGTCAGTGTTTACCGCTTCACGCATACGTCCCTTGTTCACTTTCATCGTGGCAATCATCGGTGCAAACAGCTGTAGTGCACCTTGAAGTGTAGCTACAGTGTCAAACATGCCTTCCTTGTCTTCCTGCATATCCTTATTGTAAGCAAGCGGCAGAGACTTGAGGACGGTAAGCAGTCCCATCAGGTTGCCGTACACACGTCCGGTTTTGCCGCGAACCAATTCAGGCACGTCTGGATTTTTCTTCTGTGGCATAATGCTGCTGCCTGTGCAGAACGCATCGTCCAGCTCAATGAAGTTGAACTCTGTGCTGCTCCACAGCACAAGCTCTTCGCTCAGCCGTGAAAGATGCATCATGATCATGGAAGCATTCGACAGAAACTCCAGGATGAAATCACGGTCGCTTACAGCATCCAGACTGTTCTCGTACACACCATCAAATCCAAGCTGCTGCGCTACAAAATGACGATCGATCGGGAAGGTAGTGCCTGCAAGTGCACCTGCCCCGAGCGGCAAAATGTTGATCCGTTTGTAACTGTCGATCAGACGGTCAATATCACGCTGGAACATCGACACGTAAGCCATCAGATGATGGGCGAACAGAATCGGCTGCGCTCTCTGCAGATGCGTGTATCCCGGAATAATCGTGTCGAGATTGTCTTTGGCTTGACCGATCAGCGCCGTCTGCAGCTCGTGCAGCATTCCCGTCAGCTCCACCACCCGGTTGCGCAAGTACAGGTGCATATCCGTTGCAACCTGGTCGTTCCGGCTGCGCCCTGTATGCAGCTTGCCGCCAACGGGTCCGACTTCTTCGATCAGATTTTTCTCAATGTTCATATGGATGTCCTCGTCAGATACTGAGAACTCAATTTCACCTTTGCGAATCCGGTCCAACACTTTGTTCAGCCCGGACTTAATCGTCTCAACATCCTCCTGCGGCACAATGCCGCATTTGCCCAGCATGGATACATGCGCCAAGCTGCCCTCTATATCTTCTTCAGCTAATTGCTTATCAAAACCGATCGATGCGGTATATTCTTCAACCAAAGCATTCGTCTGCTTGGTAAAACGGCCTCCCCATAACTTGCTCACTACCGTTTGCCTCACTTTCGTTTAAGGCAGAGGGCCGTCTCCGTCACAGCCGCTGAACCCCCCTGTAAGGGACAAGTTGCGTATCATCCGCTGACATGAAACGGCCTTCGCCTATTTCAATATAGTTGTTGTTATTATTGGTTCTGGTCTACCCCAACGGCAACTTTCAGACGCAGTGCGTTCAAACGGATAAACCCGGTTGCGTCGCCTTGGTCATAAGCCTGTGTCGGATCCGCTTCCATCGTAGCGATATCGGGATTGTACAAGCTAACCGGGCTTTTCACACCAGCGGAGATGATGTTGCCTTTATACAGTTTCACACGAACCGTTCCCGTTACGTTCTTCTGGCTTTCCGTCACCAGCGCCTGCAGAGCCAGACGCTCCGGTGCATACCAGAAGCCGTTATACACGAGTGTGCTATAACGTGTAATCAGGCTATCGCGCAAATTCATCACTTCACGGTCCATCGTGATGGACTCCATTTTGCGATGAGCGGTAAACAAAATCGTTCCGCCTGGCGTCTCATATATGCCACGGCTCTTCATCCCGACAAAACGATTCTCCACCATGTCGACACGGCCGATGCCGTGCTTGCCGCCGAGCTCGTTCAGCTTCTCCATCACCTGAAGCGGGCTAAGCGATTCACCGTTCAGAGCGACACAGTTTCCTTTTTCAAATTCCAGCTCCAAATATTCCGCTTCATCCGGCGCATCTTCCGGAGATACGCTAAGCAGGTACATGTCCTTACTCTCCGGTGCGCTTGCATCAAACCACGGATCTTCGAGCACGCCGCTCTCATAGCTGATGTGCAGCAGGTTACGGTCCATCGAGTAGGACTTCTCCGCCGATGCGGTTACCGGAATACCATGCTCTTCTGCATAAGCGATCATCTCGGCACGCCCCGGGAACTTACTGCGGAACTCCTCCATACGCCAAGGTGCAATCACATCGATGTCCGGAGCAAGCCCGGCTACGCCAAGCTCAAACCGAACCTGATCATTTCCTTTGCCCGTCGCACCATGTGCGATCATCGTTGCACCCTCAGCGCGGGCGATATCCACCATACGTTTTGCGATCAGCGGGCGCGCAATGCTTGTGCCAAGCAGGTACTGCCCTTCATACAGAGCCCCCGCCTGGAACATCGGATAGATGAAGTCCCCGGCGAACTCTGCACGCAGGTCGTCGATATATACTTTCGAAGCACCGGTAGCCAGCGCTTTTTCCTCCAGGCCGTCAAGCTCTTCCTTTTGTCCGATATCAGCGGTAAATGCGATGATTTCAGCATCGTAGGTTTCCTTCAGCCATTTTAAAATAACAGACGTGTCCAGTCCCCCCGAATACGCCAGTACGATTTTTTCTTTTGCCATGATTAAAACCCCTTCTCTTATCGTCATATAAGTTGAACTAAAGATTCATAGCCTCATCATCACTACGAATGCGGATTATGCTTCCGATGCGAGCTTTCCTACGGAAATCGTTCGGTCGACCACTCACGTTTCTCCAGAATCATTCCGTCTTCTTCCGTTGAAGCCTTACGCTTATTCAGTTCAATCTATATAATGAATTCTGTGTTATCTTGCCATCGCTATCTACCTCTGCTATTCAAGCCATCAATGCAACCATCAGCGCTTTTTGCGCATGCAGCCGGTTCTCCGCTTGGTCAAAAATTACCGAGTTCGCGCCGTCAATCACGCCCTCGCTTACTTCCTCGCCGCGGTGGGCCGGAAGGCAGTGCAGGAACAGATAGTCCGGCTTCGCCGCTGTCACCAGCTCCTCATTCACCTGATAGCTAGCAAACGCAGCTTCCCGCTGCTTCTGCTCTTCTTCAAAGCCCATGCTCGCCCATACGTCCGTGTAGATGACATCTGCATCTTTTGCCGCTTCTACCGGATCTTGCGTTACCGTAATTTCCGCCCCGGTCTCGATCGCAATTTCCCGACTCAGCTGAACAATGCGCTCATCCGGCTCATATCCATCTGGACTGGCAACCGAAACGTGCATCCCCATCTTGGCTCCGCCAATCAGCAAAGAATTCGCCATATTGTTTCCGTCACCGATAAACGCCATCTTCAGACCTTTCAGCGCACCCTTGTGCTCAAGGATCGTCTGAAGATCAGCCAGCACCTGGCATGGATGAGCCATATCGCTAAGTCCGTTAATGACGGGGATCGATGCGTGGCGGGCCAGGTTGATGACATTGTCGTGCCCGAAGGTGCGGATCATAATACCGTCGAGGTAACGCGACAGCACCTGCGCCGTATCGCTAATCGGCTCGCCTCGTCCGAGCTGGATATCATTTTTGCTCAGAAAGAGCGCATGCCCGCCCAGCTGGAACATTCCCGTTTCAAAGGAAACTCTCGTCCGTGTGGACGATTTTTCAAAAATCAATCCGATCGTCTTGCCCTTAAGAGGCTCGTATATTTCACCGTTCTTTTGCTTGCGCTTGATCTCGATGGCCGAGTCGAGCAAATACTGAATTTCCTCTGTCGTATAATCATCCAGCTCGATCATGTCGCGTCCTTTAAAGGTCATTTCCTGTACTTGTCCGCCTGGGGTCATAATCTGTATCCTCCTTGCCATTGGCTTGATTCATCATTTAACGATTCATTTAAACTGTATATGTTGAACTAAAAATTCTGGCCTTTAGCTTCTCTACGATTTCAAATCATACTGCCCGCAGCCGTATGTTCATGAATAATCTGTACCAAAATGCTCACAGCCTGATCAATCTCGGGCTTTGTCACGAGCAGGTTCGGCAACAGACGGATCACATTCGGACCTGCCGTTACGAACAAGAATCCGCGCTGCTGAGCAGCTAGAACAAGCTCCCCGACAGGATCGGCACACTCGATTCCGATCAAAAGCCCCATGCCGCGAATGGCTTTCACAAAAGGATGCGTGCCAAGCTCCGCTTCAAGACGCTCGATCAAGTATTGCCCCGTTTCCGCAGCCCGCTGTGGCACCTGCTCCTCCAGCATGCTCTCAATCGTTGCGGTCACCACGGCCATGGAAAGCGGCGTCCCTCCAAAAGTCGAGGCGTGGCTGCCTGCCGTAAAGGCTTCTCGCAAATACTCCTTGCCGAGCATAGCGCCCACCGGGAATCCCGATCCAAGCCCTTTGGCAACGGTAAAAATATCCGGCTCAATCCCGTAATGCTCATGCGCGAACAGCTTGCCTGTGCGGCCCATGCCCGTTTGCACCTCGTCAATGATAAGCAGCAATCCGTGTTTGCGACAAAGCTGGTCTACCGCCTTCAGAAATTCCGGCTGCACGGTATGCACGCCGCCCTCAGCCTGCACCATCTCAATCATGATGGCAGCGGTATCCTTGCTGATTGCCGCTTCAAGTGCAGGGAGATCATGGAGCGGTACGCTCTTGAATCCAGCCGGAAGTGGTAGAAAACCTTCCTTCACCTTGTCCTGACCTGTAGCGGTCAAGGTTGCGATTGTCCGGCCATGAAAAGATTGCGTAAACGTAATGATCTCATAGCGCCCCGTGCCTTTCACCTTCTGATGATAACGGCGGGCCAGCTTGATCGCAGCCTCGTTCGCCTCCGCTCCGCTGTTGCAGAAAAAAACAGCGTCCGCACACGTATTCGCCGTCAATAAACGAGCAGCTTGTTCCTGACCCGGAATGTGAAACAGGTTGGACACATGCCACAGCTCATCGAGCTGTGCCTTAAGTTTTTCCTTCACTTTCTGCGGCGCATGCCCCAGATTCGTAACGGCCAGACCGCTCATAAAGTCCAAATATTTGTTTCCTTTATCGTCCCAAACCCAGCTGCCTTCGCCTTTGACCAAGCTGATCGGGTATCTTGCATAGGTGGGAAACAACGAACTCTCCGAAGCTCCTTCATTCAAGGCCCCTCCTTTGCAGCCTGCTCCCCCATTCAACTGTGCTTCACTGCGATTGCCCATTCCTGCCACACTCCTATCCCTTAACGTATCATGGCCGTTATACTCGGCCGATGTATATAAACCTAAGAGGTTACACATTTATGAAAAATAGTATGATTACATACGCACAATTCGCGTTCCAATAATCTCTCCGGTCAACACCCGACTCAGCACGCCCGGTTCGCTGCCGTCAACGATGACCACCTCACGGACTTTGCCATGGATGCAGCTAATTGCCGCTCGTACTTTTGGAATCATGCCGCCGTAAATTTCCCCAGTGGCGATCATATCCTCGATCTGCTGAACGGTTACGGTTGAGAGAACCTTTTTCTGACGGCCTGAGCCCTGCATAATGCCCGGTACATCCGTCACGACGACCATCCGGTCTACACCGAGATAAGAAGCAACCGCCCCTGCGGCCGTATCGGCATTAATGTTATATCGCTGGCCCGATGCATCTACCCCGATGGGAGCAATGACGGGCATATATCCCATATCGAGTACTCCATTGATAATAGAAGATTCCACTTCGGTGACATCGCCGACCCAGCCGACCTCCGCGCTGCCCGCAACCGGCTTAGCCTGAATCAAGCCACCATCCGATCCGGACATCCCCAGCGCCTTCCCTCCTGCACTTTGAATACGGCGTACAATCTGCTTATTTATACTGCCTGCAAGCACCATCTCCACCACATCGAGCACCTCTTCGGTTGTTTTCCGCAGACCGTTCACGAATTCCGTCTCGATCCCAAGTTTCTCCAGATTGGCTGAAATGGCGGGTCCACCGCCATGCACGATCACCGGGGCCATCCCCTTCTGCTGCAGCTCCCTTAGATCTTCAAAAAAAACTTCAGGCAGCGCCGCCAGCGTGCTTCCCCCGCACTTCATTACAAAATGATGAACACTAGCCGCGCTTTGCGGCCGCTCCGTATGACGATCCGTGATCGTCTTCATAACCGTTTCCCTCCCATGTCACTCTCTCTATATTGAACTAAATGATTCTAGCCTTAGCATCATTATGAATTCGGATGATTCTTCCGCTCGCTCTTAACCCATTGAAATCTAGGGACTGCCTACGCTTCCGATGTGAGCTTTCCTTTGAAAAGCTCTTAGGGACCACTACCGTTTCTCCAAAATAATTCCGCCTCTTAGGTCCTGTAAGCCGCATTGATCCGAACGTAATCATAAGTTAAATCACAACCCCATGCCGTTGCACAGCCGCTTCCAATATGAAGATTCACATCGATATGAACGGTATCTCCTTGCAAGTATGCCAGTGCGGCAGCTTCATCAAAAGGAACCGGACTAGACTGTTTCAGTACCTGAATCGGTCCAATCGTAATATCTATCGTATCCGGCTTTACCGGCCGGCCCGCACGTCCAACAGCGGCGATGATCCGGCCCCAATTGGCATCAGCACCAAATACGGCAGATTTCACAAGGCTCGAGCCGATAATCGTCTTCGCAATCGCCTGAGCGTCATCGTCACATTCCGCTCCCTGCACCGTAACCTCGATCAAATGCGCTGCTCCTTCACCATCCCTTGCAATAGCGATGGCAAGCATCCGGCACACATATTCAAACCCGGCTGCAAAAGCGTTCCAATCCGGATGATCCGGTGTCAGCTCATCGTTACCCCCAAACCCGCTCGCCATAGCAATGAGCATATCGTTCGTGCTTGTATCCCCGTCAACGGTGATCATGTTAAACGTCAAATGGGTTGTACTGCGAAGCAGCTGCTGCAAGGCTTGCTGTTCAATGACAGCATCCGTTGTGACAAAGCCGAGCATCGTCGCCATATTCGGATGAATCATCCCCGAGCCTTTGGCAGCTCCGCCAATTGTAATGTCCCGTCCGTCTACCTTTACGGTGACGCAGGCTTCTTTTTTAACCAGATCGGTTGTCAAAATAGCCTGGCTAAAGGCTTCGGCCCCTCCTGCCTCACCGCTAATCTGTGACGGCAGCTCGGTTATACCCGACCGCACACAGTCCATCTTCAGCAATTCCCCGATCACTCCGGTGGAGGCCACCGCCACATCCTCTTCGGCAACGTCGAATTGCCGAGCTGTATGTGAACGCATCGCGTATGCGTCAACTTCCCCTTGCTTGCCGGTGCATGCATTGGCATTTCCGCTGTTCACAACTACCGCGCGCAGCGTTCCGTTCTGCAGGCTTTCACGTGTGACCTTCAGCGGCGCTGCCTGAATCTGGTTCGTTGTATACACTGCCGCCGCAACCGCTGGCACATCACATACAATGACGCCTAGATCATGGCGATCTGTCTTCTTTAATCCGCAATGGAGACCTCCTGCCTTAAACCCTTGCGGCGAAACGATCGTTCCACCGCTTACGATGGTATATAAATTTTCTTTCATATGGTTTTTCCCATCCTCACGGATACACTGGCGTAAGCGCAAGTCCGAGACTCTCCTCCCATCCCATCATCAAGTTCAGGTTCTGGATCGCCTGCCCAGCGGCGCCCTTCACCACATTATCAATTACGGATACAAAGGTAACTCTTCCCGTTCGGGAATCTACTGAAAATCCGATATCACAATAATTCGAGCCGAGCACTTCCTTCGTCGCAGGCCAAGTTCCCTGATCACGAACACGGACAAACCCTCGCCCTTTGTAGTACTGTCGATACAGCTCGACAAAATCTTCCTCCGTATATGCGCCCACCAGAGAGGCATACATCGTACTCATGATTCCTCTTGTCATCGGGGCTAGATGTGTGGTGAAAGTGACCGTCACCTGCTCACCGGCCACATGGCTCAGCAGCTGCTCGATCTCTGGAATATGCTGATGTTTATTCACCTTGTACGCTTTAAAATTTTCGTTTATTTCCGCATAATGCGTCATCAGGCTCGTACCTCTTCCCGCTCCCGATACACCTGACTTGGCATCGATGATGATGCTTGTCGGATCAATCCAGCCTGAGCTGATCGCAGGAATCAGACCAAGCAGCGTAGCCGTTGGATAACAGCCTGGATTCGAGATGAAATCCACATCCGCAACCTCTTCAACGAAAATTTCGCATAAACCGTATACCGCCTGTGCCAGCACTTCGGCCTTTGGCGCATCATGCTTATACCATTGTTCATACACGCTGCCATCCTTGAGCCGAAAATCACCGGACAGATCAATAACCTTCAGTCCAGCTTCCAGCAGCTGCGGCACTAGCTTGGAACTGACCCCTGACGGCGTTGCCGTAAACACGACATCCGCCCTTTCAGCAATTTCCGCCGGCACAACACCGTCCAGATTCCGCTCCACGATATTCGTTAAATGAGGAAATGCTTCCGATATCGGCACGCCTGAACTGGAAGAGGAAATGACGGACGTAATCTCCACCAAAGGATGATGCTGAAGCAATCGGATCAGCTCCACTCCTCCATATCCGGTTGAACCGACAATCGCGGCCCTCAACATTTTGTGATCTGTCATCATGCCCATCCCTCTCTCCCACTCGTTTGGTAATTTTATGCAACACGTCTCATAAATATGTATTATTATACGATTGTATTCATATTAATACAACAGGTATATTTCATTTCAAATAAAAATAAATCTCTCTCGCATCATTACGAATCCGGTTTCCCCTTAAAATCACTACTGCCCTCAGACTTTTTTAAATAAAGTCTGAGGGCAGCTTATGCTCCTGATGCGAACTTTCCTTCGGAAAGCTCGGGCGATCACTTGTCGTTTTTTCAGGTTCAATCTAAACATAGTACGGACTAATAAACTTGTCCTTATAATTTCGACTCGTGCTCTTCTTTTAAAATGGCATACATCTTCAAATCCCAGTGCACTCCTTTAATCTTCGCCGCTTTCCGATGTGTGCCTTCATAGGTCATTCCGATCTTCTCCATCACTCGTTGTGAGCCGATGTTCTCCACACAACAACACGCCTGAATACGGATCAGATCCATTTTCCCAAAACCAAAACGCAGCAGTTTCCCGGTCGCTTCCGTCATATAGCCCTTGCCCCAAAACTCCTTATTCAGCACATATCCGATCTCCGCTATCTGATACTGTGGTTTCCAGAACACAAAATCAACGGTCCCAATCATTCGTCCACTTTCCTTATCTTCAATTGCCCAGGGAGCCACTCCGCCGTTGTTATATTGCTGTTCAATAAAACGAATGAATCCCTTGCTATCCTCCATCGACTGATGCGTATTCCAGGTCACGTATCTGGACACATCCTCATCGGATGCATAAGCAAACATATCCTCCGCATCCTGCATGGATACCTTTCTTAGAAGCAAACGCTCCGTTTGAAGCTCCGGCAGATTCCCGTAAATTTCTCTGATTTCCATTTAAACACCCCCAGGTAAATTAGTTATCATTATATCGATAACTCGTAAAAATGAAAGAAGTATATTTCTCGAATACCAATTTACGGTTTCAAACTCAGAAAAACTTCTATCGAAGTCTTTCGAGGATGAGCGACCGCCGTTATAAGGTTGTTTTATGCCATTTTTATCGCCAAATAGAATTCGATGATCTCCTCAGGTTTCGGAAACCTGGCCAAGAAAACGATTTGCCTTCGGCATATTAGACATAAGGAACGCTGCAGGAAGGCAGAAAGGCTGCAATGCTGACCTTAAGCCACCTGTTTATATCTCAGCAAGAAGTCGCTAGTCACGCTTAACTGCAAAAGTGCATTTAAAAATGTGGGTGTTTCGATTTTAAGAGCAACTAAATGTAAAAGTGCAGTTAAGTTTCAAGCTTTTCGCCAAAAAGCTTAGTTCGGTCGAAATCAAATGTATTTTTGCAGGTAAACTCCCTAAAAGAGAAAATATGGCTGGCTTAAATGCACTTTTGCAGGTAAAGAGTAAATTTCGCGCCTTAAGTGCATCGCTTAGGTGGAGGATAACGTTAACGCCATTCAACCCTACTTAGATAGGGCTCACTCCCTCCACAAACTTATAATAAAAAAACGGACCAGCCAAAGATAAAACCTTGACTGACCCGTTTATCATGTTATGAAGCTTTGATCTTCTGAAAACCTTCACCGAGCACCTCATGTGCATTGCTGATAATAACAAAGGCATCCGCATCAACAGATTGAACCAATGTCTTGAGCCTTTGTATTTCATTCTGGCCAACAACGACCATAAGCACGGTTCGACTCTCTCCGGTATATCCGCCCTCGGCATTCAGCTTCGTGAGGCCGCGGTCCATATCTTGCAAGATCGCCTTCGTAATCGGCTCGGTATGATCCGAAATAATATAAGCGACCTTCGTAAAGTTAAAGCCAAGCTCGATCATATCGATGACTTTGCCAGTGACGTACAGACCGATCAATGCATACAGCGCCTGCTCCAGTGACAACACCAGTGCCGCCGCAGTGATCACCATCGCGTCAAACAATACAACGCAGAAGGAAAAGCTGAGTCCGCTAAATTTTTGCACGATCTGCGCCAGTATCATCAGCCCGCCGGTAGAACCGCGTCCCCGGTAAACCAGGCCGATTCCGAACCCCAAACCAATTCCGCCAAATATAGAAGCCAGCAGAGGGTTCGAAGTGAGCGCTGTCCAGTCCTTGCCAATGAAAACAAACAACGGTAACAAGATGCTGCCAAGCAGTGATCGAATGCCGTAGTTTCGTCCCAACAGCCATACACCCAGCACAAAAAGCGGAATGTTAAACAGCCACTGCGTATAGGCAGGTTCAATGCCAAACACCGCTTTAATCAAAACTGATATTCCCGACACACCGCCAGAGGCGATTTGATTCGGGAGAAGAAACAGATTAAACGCCATCGCCATTGTAAATGAACCCGCAATGATAAACAACGTATCTACCAGATGGCGAATCGGACCATTCACCGGAATGAGCGGTTCTCTCCGTCTGGTTCGTACAGATTGGACCATATCGTTACATTCTCCTCTTACTCTACATCCTGCTTTATCTGACTGCGCAGGTATCCGTCAATAAAGATGTCCAAATCGCCGTCCATCACTGCACCTACGTTCCCCGTCTCCACCTGGGTCCGGTGATCCTTCACCATGCTGTAGGGATGGAATACATAAGAGCGGATCTGACTGCCCCAAGCGATGTCGGATTGCTCACCACGAATTTCAGCCAGCTGCTGCTGCTGCTCTTCGATTTTGCGCTCATACAGCTTGGAACGAAGCATCGTCATCGCCCGTTCGCGGTTTTTAATCTGGGAACGTTCATTTTGGCAGGTTACGATAACACCTGTAGGTATGTGCGTAATCCGTACTGCAGAGTCGGTTGTATTTACGTGCTGACCGCCCGCGCCGCTAGCACGATAGGTATCTATTTTTAAATCTTCACTGCGAATTTCAATATCTACATCGTCCGTAATCTCCGGCACAACATCACAGGAGACGAACGAAGTGTGACGTCTGCCCGAGGAATCAAAAGGCGAAATACGAACAAGACGGTGAACGCCCTTCTCGGCTTTTAGATATCCATAAGCATTATAGCCTTTAATGAGCAACGTAACGCTCTTGATTCCCGCTTCATCCCCCGGCAAATAATCGAGGGTTTCCACCTTGAAACCGCGCTTCTCCGCCCAGCGGGTATACATGCGAAGTAGCATTTGTCCCCAGTCCTGCGACTCTGTGCCGCCAGCGCCGGGATGGAGCTCCAAAATGGCGTTATATTTATCATAAGGCTGACTTAGCAACTGCTGTAGTTCAAACTCCTCAACACGCTTGGAAATTTCCTTAATGGTTTCCCCAATTTCAGCAGTGAGGGAGTCATCGCCCTCTTCATCGGCCAGCTCGATCATAACAACAGCATCGTCAAAATCCTGCTGCAGCTTCTTATACTGATCCACGCTCGTTTTCACAGCATTCAGCTCAGAAATAACACTCTGTGCCGTTTCGTTATCGTCCCAAAAATCGGGAGCAGCCATTTTCTCTTCGAAGTTCGCAATCATTTCATGCTTGAGATCTAAGTCAAAGAGACCCCCTAAGATTATTTAATTTCTTGCTGATTTCACGCAGATCTTGCTTCACACTTGGGTCGATCATGACACTTCGTCCTTTCTTTTCGTTTATAGATTCAGTATAACCTTCATACTTAGAGAACGTTCTCGGAAGGTATGAACACGGGTTTCACCTGCTGTTAAGGTCGTATTTCTTTGAGTTATCACTTCATTGGAGAAATATGATTTTAAAGGCGGCGCTATCGCTTCTCCACCCCGCATCCATCCCATGTGTAGTTTCAAAAGACCCTTATCTCCTAATCCGCTCCCGATCACCGTATTTCCTTTCTTTTCAGAACAACTCCCTTAAGGGTGCACAAGGGAATATCAGATGTGCAAAAAAGCCACCCGAGTATTCCCTTGTTTACTCTCAAGGGAGTCTGTAAATGCGCCACTTGTTTAAGTGGTACGCCTGATTTACTTCTATATGATATCTTATGCGTTCTGCCCGTGACAATGTTTATACTTCTTGCCGCTGCCGCATGGACAAGGCTCATTGCGTCCGACTTGCTCCGCAACCTGAACAGGACGTTTCTCGGCAGGCTCACTGTTCGTGGATACCTTGCTCTCTTCCACAACAGCCTGACGCTCCTGGTTCGTCTCGATGTGCGCCTTCATAATATATGTGGCGACCTCTTCCTGGATGCTGGCAACCATCGCATTAAACATCTCATAACCTTCGAACTGGTACTCACGAAGCGGATCGGTTCCGCCATAAGCTCGGAGATGGATACCTTGGCGAAGCTGATCCATCGCGTCGATATGGTCCATCCACTTGCTGTCTACAGCCCGGAGCACGATGACTTTCTCGAACTCACGCACGAGCTCTTCACCAATGGATTCCTCGCGTTCTTTATACTTCTGAAGTACGCGCTCGAAGAGATGCTCGATAATTTCAGCAGCTTCCTTACCCCATAGCTCATCCTTGGTTACAGCACCTTCGTCGAGAAGCTTGCTGTTCATGTAATCCGCAACTTCTTGCAGTTCCCAGTTCTCTGGAATATCATCACTGCAGTGCGCTTCAACAACACGTTCAATAACCGGCTTGATCATGTCGAGCACGATCTGTTTGATATCTTCGGATTCCAAAATTTCACGGCGCTGCTTGTAAATAATTTCGCGCTGCTGGTTCATGACATCATCATATTGAAGGACGACTTTACGCACATCAAAGTTATTGCCTTCAACACGCTTCTGAGCAGATTCTACAGCACGTGTAATCATCTTGCTCTCGATCGGCTGGTCTTCCTCAAAGCCGAGTCGTTCCATCATATTCAGAACATTGTCCGTACCAAAACGCTTCATCAACTCGTCACCGAGAGACAGGTAGAACTGGGTTGAACCCGGGTCACCTTGACGACCTGCACGGCCGCGAAGCTGGTTATCAATACGGCGGGATTCGTGACGCTCTGTACCGATAATATGCAGACCGCCCACTTCCTGTACACCCTCGCCCAGCAAAATATCTGTACCGCGTCCCGCCATGTTCGTGGCGATCGTCACAGAGCCAGGCTGACCCGCACGGGAAATAATCTCCGCTTCTTCAGCATGGTACTTCGCATTCAGTACTTTATGTTTAACTCCTTTGCGCTTCAGCATTTCCGACAAAAGCTCAGAGTTCTCGATCGACACAGTACCAACCAATATCGGTTGATTCTTCTTATGGCGCTCAACGATTTCATTAACAACCGCTCTGAACTTGCCTTCTATGCTCTTGTACACAACATCCGGCATGTCGTTACGCTGGTTCGGTCTGTTCGTCGGTACTTGCAGCACTTCCAGGCCATAAATCTTCTTGAATTCTTCTTCCTCTGTCTTCGCCGTACCGGTCATGCCGGCCAGCTTCCGGTACATACGGAAGTAGTTCTGGAACGTGATCGTAGCGAGCGTCATACTCTCATTCTGAACCTCGATGCCTTCTTTCGCTTCGATCGCCTGGTGAAGTCCATCGCTGTAGCGGCGGCCAGCCATCAGACGGCCTGTAAATTCGTCAACGATGACCACTTCGTCATCCGTTACTACATAATCCACATCACGACGCATGATGACATTCGCTTTCAACGCCTGAACCACATGGTGGTTCAAGGTAACATGGTTATGATCGTACAGGTTGTCGATTCCAAAAGCGCGTTCCGCTTTCGCCACACCTTTCTCCGTCAGAGAGACGGCCTTGACTTTAATATCGACCGTGTAATCTTCCTCTGGCTCCAGGCGCTTCACAAAGCGGTCAGCTGCATAATACAGCTCCGTTGATTTCTGAGCTTGTCCCGAAATGATGAGCGGGGTACGAGCTTCGTCAATCAGAATGGAGTCTACTTCGTCAATAATACAGTAATACAGCGGACGCTGTACCATCTGTTCTTTATAAAGCACCATATTATCACGCAGGTAGTCGAACCCGAATTCATTGTTCGTTCCGTACGTGATATCACAAGCATAAGCTTCTTGTTTCAATGAATGGTCCATACCGCTCAGGTTAACCCCAACGGACATCCCCAGGAAATTGTAGATCTGTCCCATTTCTTCACTGTCACGTGTCGCCAAATAGTCATTGACGGTGACAACGTGTACACCTTTTCCAAGAAGCGCGTTTAAATAAACCGGCAGGGTTCCGACGAGCGTCTTACCTTCCCCGGTTTTCATCTCTGCAATTCTTCCTTCATGGAGGGCCATCCCTCCGATCAATTGAACGTCATAATGACGCTTGCCCAGTGTCCGCTTGGAGGTTTCACGGACTGTCGCAAACGCTTCTGGAAGCAAGTCATCGAGCGTCTCACCTTTCTCGATCCGCGCACGGAACTCCCCGGTTTTGGCTTTAAGCTGTTCATCAGAGAGCGCCTCAAATTCCGGTTCCATCTTATTAATTACATCCACCGTCTTCATCAGACGTTTGATATCGCGCTCGTTGGTGTCGCCGAAGATCTTTTTGACAAGTCCTAGCATGGTTAACCCCTTTCGTGCATAACAGATGATAGAATCAACTTCATTAAATGACAAAGGGCAGTTATGATGAAATCGATTCGTTGAAACTGAATGAAAATTTTTCATGACCTGACGGGACAAAAAAACACTCCGCTCAGGATAAGCATGTTTGCATAAATTGTAACAGTTTGTATGAGATGCCGCAACACATTAAGCAATCTCTTCCTATATAACATATAAAAAGCCTTCCCCCGCTGTAGCGGGTGAAGGCTCGTCTTCTACTTTTCATGCTGAGCTGTAAATATAGTTGTGTGTACAGCAACATTTTCGGTAAGAGTTCGTGAGCCTAATCTCTCTCGATTAAACCGTACTTTCCGTCGTCACGCTTGTAAACGACATTTACGTCCTGTGAATCAATGTTGGTGAATACGAAGAAATTATGACCGACCATGTTCATCTGCAAAATGGCCTCTTGCACATTCATAGGTTTCATGATGAAACGCTTCGTGCGGACTACTTTAAATTCATCTTCGTCTTGGTCAACAGGGACAGGCCCGACAGCGGCTCCATCCTCCACAAACATCATCTTCAGACTGCCATCCTGACGGAACTTGCGGTTCAACTTCGTCTTATGTTTGCGGATCTGTCTCTCCAACTTGTCCACAACGCCATCAATGGAAGCATACATATCTTCGCTTCGATCTTCAGCTCTCAGGACAACGCCTGGCAGCGGAATCGTCACTTCCACCGTGTGCAATCCTCGAACAACGCTTAATGTTACGTTGCCTTCCGAGGTAAGGGGTGCATCAAAATACTTATCTAGTCTGCTGAGCTTTTTGTCAACGTAGTCCTTTAAAGCCTCGGTCACTTCAATTTGCTGACCTCGAATACTGAATTGCATAGGGCACTCCTCCTTTTGCACCTTCATTATAACACTTTGTTAAGCCCATGTAAAAAGACGAAATTGTGTATGTTCACAAGCTTGAAAACGCATTAATTCTAAGCTTGAAAATGTCTGTTTAGAGGGTGTTCGAATCTGGTTTGGTAAAGGGGAAATAAACATCGATAATACTTAGCTTATCCACATGTACCCTTATTGAATTTGATTTATTACATTCATTGCATCATCGAGAGTACCATTATAGGTAGAAGCAGAAAAAATGCGGTCATTAAACAATAAAAAAAGACCCCGGTATTCTACCGGAGTCTACGCTACCGAATCTTTAATTGTTAACCATCTTACCGAATATGTAGGTCGGCTAAGCCGGGATGATTATAATTTGATTACGTTAGCTGCTTGCGGTCCGCGGGCACCTTCAACAATTTCGAACTCTACAGACTGCCCTTCTTCCAGAGTCTTGAAGCCTTCAGACTGGATTGCGGAGAAATGAACGAATACGTCGCCGCCGTCTTCAGTCTCGATGAAGCCATAACCCTTCTCTGCGTTGAACCATTTAACTTTACCTTGCATGCACTAACATTCCCTTCATCATCAAATAAAAGTGTGTTGACACCTTTTGTCCACATTTCCGACTATATCATCCAAAGATATCCATGTCAATGGAGTTGAAGCGAATCGTTAGTCAGCAATTGGAAAGGCTGTCAATCTGATCTTAACCCGTTTAGGGATAAAATGAAACAATGAAGGGGTAAAAAATTATTAAGTTTTTTTCATTTTTTTGAAATAAACGAAAAATATATTATTTTCTCTGATCCATCAAATAGCTGTCTGCATAATAAGTCGTTTCATAAGCATTCCGTTGCATCTTTGCCGCATCACGCTGAATGAGCCAATCCGAAGCCTCCTGCTTAAGAGCTCTCATCCGTGCCTCAACCAACTTATCATGACGCAGCAACTCCTGAATCCGCTGCTTCTGCTCCTGATTAAGCTTATTATTCGACATCCGTTTCGACATCTCATCCAACACAGGTTGACGTGCTTCGACAAACGAAACCAGCTCTTCATATGTGGACTCCTCAAGCCGCTCTACAACCGACTGACTCAGTTTCTCCAGCTTTAATATCAAATCATCCATTGGCCGATTCAGCATCTTCAGCTAAAGCCATCTTCGCAGCCTGTGACCAGGTTTCCCGAAGCTCTACCAAATATCCGAGCGCTTCCTCGGCAGGTGCTGTGTCCTTCTTAATATTGGCTTGGATCAATAAATAATTAATATATTCATACAGGGATGCAAGACCTTTCGACACTTCAAAATTATAGTCCAGCGTAACGATCAGCTCACTTACAATCGTCTGTGTCTTGTTCAAAAATGTATTAGCTTTCTCATAATCCTGTGCTTTCAGCCCATCCAGCCCGCCCCTGCAAAAGCGGATTGCTCCATCATACGTCATCAGCAGCAGCTGCGCCGGAGTGGAGGTTTGTACAGATGATTGTCTGTACTTATCATAAGGAGATGAAATCAAGTTACGCCACCTCTCTTCCTTTATTATGCCATGAAGCCAGCCAAGCTAGCTGATTGGGCATTCATTTGATTAATCGCTTTTTCCATAGCCGTAAACTGGGCGTAATATCTGTTCTCAATATCTATAAGCTTTTTGCCCAAGTCATCTATACGATCCTTCAGATCCGTTAATTCCTTGCCCATGGTGCTTTGCTCGTTCAACGCTATTGTAAGGTCTGTACTAAATTTATTTGTTCCCGCTTTATCAGACAATCTTGTTAGAGTTCCATATAGCTGGTCATACATATTGTCAAAAATACCTTTGGTCGAACCATCGGATGATCCGCTAAACAGCTCCATAACTTGCTCAGGATTGTCCTCAATTGCTTGCTTCAGCTTTTCCTCATTAAGATAAAGCTTTCCATCCTCCGTATAAGCTCCTGTAGTGATGCCAATCGATGACAGGTTTATAATCTGCTCTCCATGTTTAATGTAAGAAGTGGACAAGAGCGTTCTCATATTGGTGAGCCCTTCAACCAGGATATCATCATTTCTCAACAGGCCGCTTTTCGCTTTGGCTTCCCAGTTTTTAATGTCGTCCTCTGTCATTTCTTTCTTCTGTTCAGCGGATAACGGGAAAAAGTCTCTGTATCTCTGCTCCGAGACCTTACTATTTAATGTAGCAATGAGAGTGTTGTAGTCCTCAATGAAGGCCTTAATCGTTTCTATTGCTTTGCTGCCGTCAGCTTTAGTTGTAATTTCAGCATTCGTATCACCGGTTGGCTGCAGTAACGTGATCTCAACACCGTTGACGGTGAGCACGTTAGATGAAGGCTCAAATTTAGCGCCATTTATCGTTACTGAAGCGTTGTGACCTTTTACATACTGTGCTCCTTGGTTCGTCATATCGATGGTGGATTCTTCGGGGTTAGTCAGATTAAATTTAAAAGCGTCTGTTAATAAAGTGCCTCCAAACTTTACATCAGAGCTTCCGTATTCCTTGGACTTAATGATGATATTCTTTCCTGCCTCGTCAAAGGTTGCTACAACCCCTAATTTGGTATCGCTGTTTAACTTCGTTAGTACATCCTTTATCGTTGCGTTCGAATCAAAATCGACCTTAATGGTCTCGCCGCCTCGAGTGACCTCAAAAGTAAACGGGGCTGAACCTGAAGCCAGAGTACCTATTCTAGTATGAACACTAGTGCCCTCACCTAATGACGCTGTCTTTAAAGTCGTTTGAGTAGCAAGTCTTTCAACTTCGACAGACATAGGAACCTGATTAGCAGAAGTTGTTGCCCTTACACTAATAGCATCCTTGTTCCCTGTCACCTGCGAAGTAAAAACGTTCATCTCCGAGGGCATTCTATATTTATCTAGTTTATTTTGTCGAAAATCAACGATTGCGCTATTTACCGTTTTGTAGCTTTCTCGCTTCCATTCCAATACCTGTTTATTCTGATTTAATTTATCGAGTGGCGCGCGCCTGGCAACCATCATCTCTTGAACTATACTATCGATATCGATTCCTGAAGCTAATCCAGATACTCTCATTCTTATAATTCCTCCTATCTCCGTTCGTCAATGATGAGACCTGCAAGTTCCATCATCTTCGCCACAATCTCCAGTGTCTGCTCCGGTGGTATTTCTCTAATAATCTCTTTCGTTTCTTTATTCAAAACCTTGATCATAATGGCCTGTGTCTTCTCATGGACATTGACTTCAAGCATCGTTTCAGGCCCTTGGAGTGCCTTAATGGCCCGATCAATGGAACGAATCAGCTGCTGTTCCCCCAAGGTAACATACTCCCCCTGTCGTTCCATTCGCTGCAGCTCTTTCTCCTGATTTACCATTGGTTTAGGGTCGACTTCATTCTTAGGTGGCTGAGCATATGTTACATTCGAAGTCGCATGATTCCCTGTAATCGAAATTTGCAGATTCATCATTGCACCTTCTTTCGCAATAATTGCTGTTGTTATATATATCGGGTATTCCGTTCAGATGTTTTAGGAAGTTACAAAGAATCAGAGAATCTTTAATTGTTTTTTATCAAAATCGCCATATGTGCGAGTGTATTGTAGCCTTTATTTTGAAACAACTCTTTTATTCGATAACGAAGATCTTTAAGTCCATACTCGAGAATGCCCTCCTTACATCATAGTCATAACTGTTTATCTGGTTATATCCCGACTTTTTTTGTATTATAAATATCAAAAAAGGATTATTTCTCTTTTTTAGGAAATATTAAAGGAGCTCTAATGATTTCTCTATATTTTTTAATGATTGCTGCTATAACTTTAATTGAATTTATTATGAGTAAAAAAGTATTAGCTGATCGTGAAAGAAAAATGTCTGATACAACAGTATACAGATGGTATATTTTAGGTTTAGTAGTTCTTGCAGTTACCGTTATTATAGCTGTATTGACATTAAGTTTAAGCGAGCCACAAGCATTTCTCTTATTTTTAGTAACATTATTTTTTGGTTTTCGAACTCTTATGGAATCAAAATATATTAGGGAAACAAGACGCCATTTAATTTCATTTACTGTGGCTGCTACGTCACTAATATTCACTGGTCTTTTAATATTACTTCGTATCATTTAGCCAAGATAGTGCTTTTTGTAGCTTGAAAAGGCGAAATTCGTGCCAAAACACCATAATGGCTAATGCCAGATAGTTAATTTTCCTAATTGAATAAATGCTTAGTCCTAGCTTTAGCGTCAAAAAATGAATAAATTATGTATGCGACCTCAAATTCGATCTCTGTTATATTTTGAACTATTTTGTGAGAACCAATAAAGATTAGCATCTATTTTTTTAGCTGCTGCTCTAAGCATTACATCCAGCTGAAATTGATCTACAATAAAAAGTAATAGTCGGTCCAACGCTATTTCTTCACTAACTTTGGCTTTTATTTCCAGTCATAATCTCCCTCTACACCGGAGATTCTGTCTATCGCTCCAAGTTCCTAACAGCTTACATAGTCTTTGTCTATATTAACCAGATTTGGCTTCCTCTCTTCCCTCTTGCGAGGCCTTTTTGATACGAACAGAATTCAATTCATGATACGACTTGCCGCTTTTTCACCCTGACGCTGATAAGTACTTTTGTCGGTTCGCTTTACGCACAGATTCTTCCATATGAAATAATCCAAACTACACAGGGTTTGACTCCTACCAATGCGGGCCTTTCATCGACTAGAGGATACGTGCTTAGCTAGGCACACTACATAAGAAAAAAAGACCTCGGAATAGAATCCAAGGTCTCTTAGTAAGATTATCAAATTAACGAAGCAATTGCAGAACGCCTTGTGGCTGTTGGTTCGCTTGAGCAAGCATAGCTTGAGCAGCTTGAGTAAGGATGTTGTTCTTCGTGAACTCCATCATTTCTTTCGCCATGTCTACATCACGAATACGGGATTCAGCTGCTGTCAAGTTCTCGGAAGTAGCTCCCAAGTTGTTGATCGTGTGCTCCAAACGGTTTTGGTTCGCACCCAGTTTAGCACGTTCTTCGGAAACTGTGTTCAATGCGTTGTTGATGGTAGTGATTGCTTTGTCAGCTGCTGATTGAGTAGAAATACGAACACCTTTAGTGTCGTCAATTACTGTAGGATCAGCTGCAGCAACAGATACTGCGGTTCCGATTGCCGCAGCCGCACCATTAGTACCATCGGATTTGATTTCTACATCCCATCCCTTTTTATCAAATTCCTTTTGAAGTGCTTTAACAACATCTTCTTTAGTTGCTGTGACTACGTCATTTTCATCTTGTGCAAGTGTGATTGTAACGGTACCGTCATCCTCAATTTTAACTGTTGTCTCTTTTACTTCAGCACCAGCAGGAGCAGCTGTAGAAATAGTGAGATCTTTATCGCTGTAGTTTGTAACTTTAGCCCCTACATCTGCGGCAGTCTCTTCTACACCCTTAAATCCAGCAACACCCAACTTTTCGTTGCTCATGTCATTGATGGTCAATTTGATGTTTTGACCAGAGTTTGCACCAATGTGGAAGGTTTTATCGTTGAAGTCACCGTTCAACACTTTTTGGTTGTTGAACTCTGTATCTGTGGAAATACGCTTGATTTCCTTGGAAAGCTCGTCAACTTCTGCTTGAAGCTTTTGACGGTCAACGCCTTCGTTTGTATCGGAAGCAGCTTGAACAGCGAGTTCACGCATACGTTGAAGGATGCTGTGAGTTTCAGTCAAAGCACCTTCAGCAGTTTGGATCAAAGAGATACCGTCTTGAGCGTTCTTTTGAGCCATGTCCAGACCGCGGATTTGGCCACGCATTTTTTCGGAAATTGCCAGACCTGCAGCGTCATCTCCTGCACGGTTGATACGAAGACCGGAAGACAATTTCTCCAGGTTTTTAGAAGATGCACCCGTGTTAGCACCAAGTTGACGGTGAGTATTCAATGCAGCAATGTTGTGGTTAATTCTCATTTTTAATTTTCCTCCTTGAAATCATTTAATCCCACATCCGTGTGGTTTCGCTTGCTTTCGGTAAGGTCGGCCGCCCCTCGAAGTAGCGTCTAATACATATATCGTCAGAAGATGATTTTAATTTAAGAGTCTTTTCGAATATTTTCAAAAAATTATTTCGGGTTGTTCAAATGTTTCAAAAGCTCCTCCACACCAATCGAAGACTGATGAGCCGACTCCCGGTTCGCCTCCTGAATCGACAAGTAAACCTCTTTGCGGAAAATCTCGACACTTTTCGGGGCCTTTATGCCGAGCCTGACGTTGTCACCCTCCACTCCGAGGATCGTGATTTCAATCTCATCCTGAAGGATGACGGCTTCGCCTTTCCTGCGTGATAGTACCAACATACTACTCACCCGCCTTTTCAGATGGAGTTGGCTTCTGAACATATACCCATAGAGGATGCCTTGATTGGTATTCGGAATTATGCAAAATAACCTGTCTTCCGGTCCGATTCTCCAAATTGAAAACGAGCGGGGCCAGCAGATTGATCGTCGACTTCGCTACATCCTCGTGAATCGTAACGATACAACGAATCTGCAGATCGGAACTCAGCTCCATTTCCTCAACGACCGATTCTGGCAAGTCAAACTCATAGTCAGGGTAGAACACAAAAGGGTCGGTCATTAACAAAGAAATATGACTTTCCTGCAGGGACTGTAAATAGGAGAACGGACCTTCCGCGACATCGATGACCGCAAATTTCGAATGATTTTCAAATCCCGGGATTCCTTTGGAAAAATGATAAACTTGTTCATCAGACACTTCTAATGCTCCAAACTGGGCTGTTTCTACCTTCATTATGGGCACTCCTTAACGTACTAAAATATTTTAAACCTATCATAAAACAAGCTATAGATGGTTGCACCCCCTATAGCTTGTATACTGAACTATTACATTGTCATGTCGATTTGAGGTGGTATAATCTCGATCGACCCGTACTGCTTCATTCGAATTTCCAAAAAACCAGGATGATACTCAATCTCCGGTGTATACGTCTTGGCTGACATACGTGGAGGAATCGGCTCAATAGAAATTTCAGGAGGGTTCCGTGTCACGTGAATATCTACGTTATCGTAAGAAGCCGGTACACGAAACTCCACGAACGGATCGCGTTTCCAGTCCGAACCGTAAATCTCAGCGATGGAGTTGCCCGGAAGATGAAATTCAGCCAGCCGGTTCCCCTGCTCCACTCGCTTGGCCAGACCCTCCAGAAACAATCTGGGCAGTTCCGAATAGATCTGCTGGTTCATCTCAAACGCAGTACCGCCGTTATAGGCCCGCCATGCCTGACTCTGATCAATCTCCATGCCCGGTCTAGGCTGTTTGAAGTCCATCTTGGCACGTGGAGATTCAATCTGAAACTCAGGCCGGGGCTGCCGAATCGACAGCTTTGCCATTTTGGAGCTCATTTCCTGCAGGGCAGGCTGCGTGGTAATTTGAAACTGAGAACTCACGAAATTTCACCGCCTATCTCAGAAAATCAACCAACGAAGTAGAAATAATCTTCGCCCCTGTGGAAAGTGAGGCATTATAAATGCTCTCATTGATCTTCGATTCGATAATTAATTTACTATAATCGGCATCTTCGGTTCTGGACTTCAGCTCAGTCAGATTGATTTCCATATCTTCAAGCCTGCCAGCCATGAGCTCAATGCGATTCGTTTTCGCACCGATATCCGAACGAGCTGTCAATACCTTGTTCAAGCGAGAATCAAACATATCGATTTGTTCAGAAATCATATCAAAATCACCGGTGCTCAAGCCTTCAATCAATCGATCAATCGTTGCAAACAGGTGGTCCCCATCTTTCTCAGACGGGCTGCCGAATATGTCATTCCCTGTCAAGTTGATCGGCAGCAGAACATTTTCACCAACGATATAATTGATGATACCCGAATCTGTTTCCAAATCGCCAGCACTGCTTGTATCGGATAAATTGTTAGCATCTTTCGGAAAGTCATAAGGCTTTACGTCATACTGCTGACCGTTAAAAATATATTTCCCGTTTAACTTGCTGTTGCCGATATCGATTAACTGCTCCTTCAGCTGCTCCACTTCGGTCTGGACTGCGGTCAATGCCGATTGCGGATTCGTTGAGTTGGATGCCTGGATCGTCAGCTCCTTCAATCGATGAATAATGCTTCCTGTCTGGTCCAGTACGGTATCATTGTAATCCAGCCAGGATAAAGCACTATCCACATTGCTCCGATACTGTGTATTTGCGGAAAGCTCTGTCCGATACCGAAGCGAGTAGGTCATGCCGACTGGATCATCCGAAGGTCTGTTAAGCTTGCGTCCGGTAGCAAGCTGCAGCTGGTTCTCGTTCATCGAACGTGCATTGCGGTTCAAATTCAACAGCAGCTGGGAATTCATCATATTGGATGTAACTCTAAGCACGGCTATTCACTCCTTAACGTCCTACCACGCCAGTGGAATTAATCAGTTTATCAAGCAGTTCATCAAAAGTAGTCATAAAACGGGCCGCAGCACTGTAAGCGTGTTGGAACTTGATCATATTCGTCATTTCCTCATCCAGGGATACCCCGCTTACCGACTGTCTACGGCTCTCCACCTGTGTGACCAAGGTATGGGCGTTATTTGTTTGGCGATTCGCTTCCTGCGCCTGAATCCCAAGCTGTCCAACCATCGAGTTGTAAAACGAGAAGATCGTTCCTTCCGTCCCCTGTGCATCAGTAAATTTAGAAACGTTCAAACCGGCGATTAGAAGAGCCAGCGTATTATTCCCCCGAATCACTTTTTCAGCGGTTCCCGAACCTTCCGTTCGCATGGAAGTCGCAATTTTGCTCGGATCTGCCGCAATTTCCGGATTAAGCTGAATATTCAGCTTGTTGTTATCGCCGATAGACATCATAAAGAATGGAAGTCCCGGATTGGTGCTCCCATCCATGGTATATCCTAGCTGATGGAGTCCGTTGATCCCTTTCACGGTCACCGTAGTTTCCTGAGCCAGTACCGCACCGGATGGAACCTGCTGTCCTGCCGGGAGCGTACTCACAGTACCGCTGACGGATATTTCAATATCTGTATCAAACGTAGACCCTTCCGGAATGCTGGAGCCTTTCGGAATCGTCACCGGAACATCCCCGCTGACAATCGTAGTAGCCAAATTGTTCAGCTGGTTCTTGTAATCAGCCACGTATACATTTCGGGATACGACCATTCCGTACACTTCGCCGCCTCGAAGATCGCCTGTAGCATACGCATTATTCAAAAAATCGCCGGTGACGTTAACCGGTTCGTTAGCCCCTTCAACGAGCATCTGGCCGCCCATTGAAATATTGTAGCCGTTTTCGCCCTCGGTTACGGTAATGTTCACGATCTTGGACAATTTATCTGTCAATAAATCACGCTGGTCACGAAGATCGTTCGCATTGTCTCCCAAAGACTCAATACGTGTAATGCCTTGGTTCAAATCCTGGATTGACGCCAGATAAGAGTTAATTTCCATCGCTTTCGCATCGATATTCTTGCCCAGGTCCGTATCCAGGTTGTCCAGCTGCCCGCTCATATGATTCAAGGCATCCGTAAAAGCCTGTGCCGCCTGCACAACGACCTTGCGAGCTGTCGGGTCCTCCGGATTTTTGCTCAGATCGGACCAAGTGGAGAAGAACTGGTCCATGACCATCCGAACGCCTGTATTGGAAGGCTCGTTAATGATCGCTTCCAGCTTGCTGAGTGTATCGGCCTGTACCATCCAGCCACCGAGAGAATTGTTCTCCCCCCGGAACTGATCGTCCAGAAATTGCTCTCTGATCCGCTCGATGCTGGTAAACTCCACACCGGTTCCCATCTGCCCCGGAACAGTGGAGCGTTGCATACCGTAGGCTTCGATCGGGATGGATGCTTTCATATTCACGACTTGTCGGGAATATCCTTCCGTGTTGGCATTCGCGATGTTGTGGCCTGTTGTACCGAGTGCAGCTGTTTGTGTAAACAGGCTCCGCTTGGCTGTTTCTAATGAGTGAAATGTAGATCGCATAACAATATACCTCCTGTTTACGCTCGGGTATCGAACAGGCCCGGTCGGCCTGAACTGCCGCCTCGATCAGACGGATGATGATATATAGCCTCGTCTTGCGATGACTTGCCAGTCAGCATGTCGAGAGAAAAATCGATAAATTCAAGAGATTGTACCAGCAGCTGCTGATTCAGATCGTTCTTCAGCTTCAGTTCCTGTAGCGTGTGAGACAAACGTGTCTGCACTTCCAACAGATTCGCCTTCTCCTTCGGATCGAACACGAGCCGTGCCAGCTCGGTCAGAGTCAAATCCAGCTGGGATTTCACACCGCGGCTCTGCAGAAAAGCATAGGCCGCCTGAACGCGCTCGCGCTCCAGCTGCTCAATATTTTTCATCCCTTTAGATTCCCGGTTCAGCAGCTGGACAATGGCATCTACGTCGTTGTCGATAATGGCTTTTTTCTTATCATCAGCCAAAGTCAACATATCGTTATACACCATCTCAAGCCGCTGAAGAGAATCGATTAATAATTGTACGGTCATGTCAGACACCCTTAGTTCTCAGGAAACTGCTTAAAGTAGGGCAGCAGCTTCTCTGCAAGTTTCTCGTCACTCACCCGGTAGGTTCCCGAGGAAACCTGTTCTTTCAGGGCCTGAATCTTCTCTATACGGGACGGATCGCCAGCACGCTCTTGAGCGTGAAGCATTTCCTTCGCTTCTGGTGAAATAGACACCTCGTCTTTGCGACGGGGCTTATGTTGCTGTTCCTGTCGGTGGGCCTCCATATTCCGTTGGTACGAGTGGACAGCGCCAACGCGTCCGGTATCGTTAATCTTCATAACGCTCACCTTCCTTTAATAGAAAAACCGATAACCTTTACTAAGATTATCGGCCGAAAATGAGACATAGTTAATAGTTCGATTGTATCGTTTTAATATTTGCGTAATTTTTCAACTGCTTTATAGGTATAATCACTCTTTTTATCTTGATCATCTTTCTCAGATTCGCTCGCAGCTGCACTTCTTAACTCCTTCGTCAGCCGCGATCGGCAAGAGTCACACATGTTATTCTCACGAATCAATACTCCGCAAACTTCGCAGGGATAAGACATATTCGGCGCATTAGCAATAGAAATCCGCCCTTCACGAATAAACTTTGTAATCTGACGAATCGTAACCCCTGTCGCTTCGGATACTTCATGGATGGTAGCACCCTTGGATTCTCGCAAATATTTTGCACATTGCTGGTATTCTTCCTCTATCTCTTTCATACAATCCGAACACATATCCCGGAAGTTCATCGCATACAATTTGCCGCACCGAGGGCAATTTCCCAAGCTCACACAAACCGACCTCCCTGTCGTATAGAACCTTTGATACCCATAGATTAACTTATAATAGGCCTTCCGTCTATATGAACTAGAAAAATATACGTAATTCTTCCTATTTCTATCAAGATCGTGCCCAGGTCAAACTGTAGACTTCTACCAAGATTCCACAAGATTCGCCTGCCAATTTCAGCTCTTTAGAACAGGCATTGACCGTGCTGCCCGTCGTATAAACATCATCGACTAACAGGATTCTGAACGGATATGCCCTGTCGATTGAATCTAAGGATACCGGGAGTGCACGACGCGTAGATCCCGAACATGTACGTCTCGCCTGGGCAAGCAGCCTTTCGCCTGCCTCCGGTAAACAGTGAAAAACCCCCTCCATATCCTTAAGCCGGGCTATCCGGCTTTTGAAACTCTGCTTGTCGGTGTGGCGTTCACGCTTAAGTAGATCGGCATAGGGAAGTTTACAGGCAGCCGCCAGACCACGCCCCAATACCTCCGCCTGATTAAACCCCCGTTCTTGAAGTCTCGCCGTGCTGACCGGAACGGAAGTGACGAGATGAATCTGCCAGTTCACACCGGATGGATGACCAGACTCATGTGACAAAAACCGCTGTCTTCTATGCACCTCCCGCTGAAGTTGACGGTATGCCCGCTCCATCATACGGATCAACAGAGGGGCATAGGACTCGTTCCCGCGATATTTGTATTGGGCCAACCATTCCCTCATCACCGTGTTATAGGCCGCTGCGCTTCGATTACATACAAAATGCCAAGGCCCCGCGTCCTCACGGGTACAATCCGGGCAGCCGATCAGTCTTCCGCAGTACACACATTTTGGATTCGTAATCCACGGGATCGATAAATAACACGTTTTGCATATTCCGAGATACCCCCGTGACAGAGAAGCGGTCTGGCCGCAGGTAAGGCATTGTTGACCGGATACCGTTAACATGCGGTGTAACGGCTTCAGCATTCGGTCCATCATATCTATGAACATGATTCATTCACCTCCTAAAGTGACCGGGGATGACGGATTTTCGCAATATTCAAACTTTTAAATAGTTTCCCTTCCTTGCGATCCGGTTCATTCGCTTAATCTGGCTTATAGCCAAGCGCTGGGACCTTGTCCACTGCGGAGAGCCAAACACAACTCTCCCGGCAGGATCATCCTTGGAGCGACCGGCCCTGCCAGCCATTTGAATGAGAGCCGCTTCATCAAAAAGATCACTGTCGGCATCGACGATAAACACATCGCTTTTCGGTACAGTAACCCCGCGCTCCAATATCGTTGTCGTAACAAGCAGCCGAATATGACGGTTTCGAAACGACATCACCTTGTTTGCTCGATCAGGGTCTACTGAAGATGTTCCCTCTATGACAATCTCTGAAAAATAACGGCGCAGCAGCTGCAGCATCGGATCAATATGACGAATACGAGAGACGAATAAAAAGACTTGAGCCCCCCGCTTCAGCGAAACTCTAAGCTCACGTATCAAGCTGGATGGAAGGCTCCTCTGCGTAAGACAGCGCTGAACAGAAGGGATTTTGACCGCCTTTGGCACAGGCAGTGGATACCCGTGAAAACGGGCGGGGACCTTCGCATGAGGCAGTTTCCCGGCTGCAGCTTCACGCTGCAGTTTCCGAGGCGGAGTCGCAGACAGGTAAATATATTTGCCTTCCGGCTTGCAGGCTTCCTTCGCGGCAAAATCCAGCATCGGATCGTTATGATACGGAAATGCATCGATCTCATCTATGACGACCAGGTCAAAAGCGTGCCTAAAACGCAGCAGCTGATGTGTCGTCGCAATGGTGATGCTTCCCCGCTTCCAGCGATCCGGGCTGCCTCCGTAAAGCGTAACGATGTGCTCGCCGGGAAAGGCGGCGGCCAGCCGTGGTGCCAGCTCCAGCACCACGTCTCTTCGAGGCGCCGCCACCAGCACCCGCCCGCCGGCATCCAGTACGGCTTGAAGCAGCGGGAAGATCATCTCGGTCTTCCCGGCGCCCGTCACCGCCCAGATCAGGAAGCGGGAGGCCGCGGAGCGCGCCTTCGGCGGCTCCGCCAAAAACCGCAGCGCGGCGCNCTCCATGCGCTCCCCCAGCTCCACCGCCAAGGCAGTAAGCCTGTCCCGGAGAGCGGCATCCTCAAATCCGGTCGATATCCCTTCCCCTTGCTGGGGCGTCCATATCGCCATTTCCTCCGGCCTGCCTAATAACTTCTTCCCCCGGCCTTCTGGCTCTGCTTCTATGTATTCAGCTACAGCCTGCTTCACATATCCTCTCCACTCTTTCAAGCCCCAGCGATCCATCCCCCGTTCTTCCCGAAATCCCTCACGGACGCTAACGGCCCACCCAAGCGGCAAACTCTGGGCCAAAAGAACAAACCGCTCCGTCAATGGCCTGTTCTCTAAACAGATAAAGCTCCCCTTACTCCTCTTTTCCAAACCAGATGCCATCCGGTTTCTGCTCATATTCCCCCACTTCTCATGCTGTTCCCTATCGTAAGAAATCTGAACAAGCTCCACAGTTTTTCCATCATCCATAATTGGATCGTGCTTCAAAGCAGTTCCACCATATGAAAACTCTTTATCAAACCTTCCGTTCGTATCTGACTTTGGATCTGCTTCCCAGCCATTCAGCCACCACTGCACATCGACCCGCACATCCAGCGATACCATCACTTGCCAAGCCCCTTTACTTCTCACTGCATACAAAGCTGCCTGCACCCGTACCCCTCCTTTCAGCCTTTTGCTTCAACTATGTGTGTGTAGTCTGCGATTACTTCTTCTGAAAATGTTAGAAAACTTCTATCGAAATCTTTCGAGGATAAGCGACCGCGGTTAAAGGTTATTTTTATCGCCAAATAGAATTTGAACATCTCCTCAGATTCCGGAAACTTATAAATTCTATGATGGTTAAGTGTCGATTTGCCTTGGACTCTTGCCCGCCTCCATATTCCTGAAATCCCTATACTGAAGTGGAAATTGGAGGATAATGCACGGAAAAACGCCAACGCTAACCTTATATCGCCCGTACTTATATCCGTTTTTTATTAGTTTTATCTACAACGATTAGTTTTCAGCCACAAATAAGGAGTATCGTATATTCAAGAGAAAGTCGCCTATCACCCTTAACTGCAAAAGTACATTAAAAAAGTGAGTTTTTCGATTTTGAGAGCGATTACCTGCAAAAGCGGCTAGGCCCCCTAATTCCGGAGTCTACACCGTAAAAATAATGTTTGTCGTATGAACACTCATTTTTTCAAATTCTTACAACGTTCGATGGAACTTGGCCCGATCTTCTTCCTTCTGTTGCATCACCCAACTGCTGAATACAATGGGCGCCTTGCGTTTCAAACTGCCATGCATTCTACGGTTGTTGTAAAAATCCATGTAACGATCAACGGCGGCATACGCATCATCCATGGTCTCAAATGTTTCCTTGGTCAATAGGTCGCGCTCCATCAAACTATGGAACGACTCGATGTAGGCATTCATGTTTGGTGTCTTCGGCGGGATACGCTCATGGAGCATTCCCCAGCTTTCACAAGTATCGCCGAACAGCACACTCACAAACTGAGGACCGTTGTCGGTGCGGATCGCGGGCATCTCCTTCCCCGGTCGCCATCGACTCTCTATCGCCCGTCCTAAAGCCTGACACACATGCTTGGCCTCGCAAACGGCGCCTCTGTAGTAGGCGACAATGACGCGGTCGAACACATCGATCACGCTGAAAACGAAGAAGAAGCGGTCGCGGCCGGCAACATATCCATACTTAATGTCCGCTTGCCACAGCTGATTCGGACCGGTGACGAGTCGGTTTCGAGCCAGTCTCCTCGGGTGCTTGGACGTTGGCTTTCGCTGCTGCTGAAGGATGCCTAACTCCTTGCAGAGACGATATGCTTTTGACTTACCGAGTATCAAGTCATGCTCATTGCGCAAACACTGAGCCAGCAACTTGTAGCCGTAGATGTGCTCTTCGCCTTCCACAAGCTCCAGCAGCCACTCCTTGATCTGCTCGTCACTTACCTTGTGACCTTGCAGCGTAAGGGAGTACCCGGGACAAGGACGTCCTCTTCTGATGGTACCAGCAGTCTCTGCGGGCTGCTTCGAGCGTTTGAGGCGTTCATAGTAAGTGGATTCTGCCAGGCCTAAGATGCCCAGCACAAGGACTGCTGCATTTCCCTGCTTAATAAAGTGGTCGGCTATTTCGAATTTTTCGGATAAGCAGGGTTCTTCTTTTTTAGCAATTCACGCAGAATTTCAATTTCAAGTTCCTTTTCGCCAAGCATCTTCATCGCTTTTTCGTACTTCTCTTCCACGACCTGAAGCCGCTTCAGTTCTTGCAACTGATGATCCGCCGGTGGCAGTTCGTGAATATCTACTTGATCCCGATACGTTCGAATCCAGGTACGAATTGTTTCCGGGTGGAGGTTGTACTTTCGGGCGAGTACCCCCACTTTGATCCCGGACATGGCTTCGCGCACCACCTCGAGACGCACTTCCTCGTACAACTTGCTTGACCGTCTCATCCTGTTCATCCCCCCTAGAAATACAATAATATATTGTTGGGGTGGACTCCAATTTAATTATGGGGCCGTGGAGAAAGTGCAGTTAAAACACAAACTTTTCGCCAAAAAGGCTATATCCGGCGGAATCAAATGTATTTTTGCATTTAAACTTCCCAAAAGAGAAAATATGGCTGATTTAAATGTACTTTTGCACTTAAACCGCTCAAATAAGAAAATACAGCTCCTTTAAATGCCCTTTTGCATCTAAATCTGCCTACAAGAGAAAATACGCCTTGTTCAAATGTACTTAATCTTCCCAAAAGAGCAAATATCGCTAGTTCAAATGTACTTTTACACTTAACCTGCCCATACGAGAATATATAGCTGCTTAAAATGCGCTTTTTGCAGGTAAACTGACCAAATAAGAAAAACCCGCTAACTCATTTGTACTTATGCACTTACACTTCCCAAAAAGTACATAACGCTAGTTTAAATACTCTTTTGCATCTAAAGAGTATACGTCGCGCTTTAGTGCGTCGATCAGGCTGGGACGGGGATAACGTTAACGCCATTCATGCATGTATAAGTTACCTGCGATCACTTCCCTGAAAACACAAAAAAGCACCCTCCTCTTCCTCATTAAGGTTGGAGTGTGCTTCACGCCAAAACGTATACAGCCTGATTACATCATTGATATATGCGGCATAACCGCAGCCGCTTGCCTGATGGCTAACCCTGCACATATGGGATTCGGGCAGCCTCACTTGATATTCGCAGATCCAGGCGAATGATGCGTTCATCTATGCTGAGCACTTTGGAATGCATTTTCTTATTCATGCACTCAAGTGTATTCCAATCGCCAGCATACAGTTCTATGCCAGACAAATTCTTTAATCGCTGTACGATGTTCATCGTATCATCTTCAGACCGATCATCAAGCACCGTAACGCGTATTCTCGTCCCGCTAAACAGGGCGTACAGTGAAAGGGCTCTCAAATACCATTCCACCTGCCGCTCATGGTTGGATGTAATGAGGATATAATGCATCAGCGAACGCCGAGCTCGTGAACCCTTCCGATGACGAAGAGCGTGCAGAAAGTGTATAAACCCCGCTGCAAGCCCGTATATGACCAAGATCCACAGCAAATGGGCAACCATGAGACTCACCTCCTTCTCTTGTCGACAGTATATGCCAAACAGGAGGGAGCGGTGACTGGAGGACGCTAAAGCCCACACGTATGCCCGAGGTCACGGCATTCATTGATTTTACCAAGCGTAAACGGCGTCTTTACTGCGCCTTTGACCGGGATAGATTACATTTCCCGAAGTAAATATAAAATAAAAGATCGTGCCAAACTTATACTTTCTTCGATTTCAGTAAAACAGCTGCTGACGTGTTATGTTCATAGGCGAATAACGCGAGCGCCTTCAAGCATTCGCATATAAAATCATACGCTTGCCTTTTGGCAAAGATCGGTGACCTTGCGGTCAGCCTCTGTTTGTAAGATATTTTATGACATAAATAAATCATGGCATAAATACTTTACGCCCAGCGCAAAAGGAACCGCCCTATTCCTGGCGATTCCTCTCCCATGCTAAAGCTGCTTTATCGTGCCTCGAAACGGCAGCTTACAATGTCACCCAGCCATACTTAATGGAGTTAATTACCGCTTGCGTACGGTCATCGACCTCCATTTTTTGCAAAATGCTGCTGACATGGTTTTTAACCGTTTTTTCGCTGATGAACAGGTATTCCCCAATCATCTTATTGCTCTTACCCTCTGCCATCAGACGAAGCACTTCAGCCTCGCGACGTGTTAACGGGTTGTTCTCACCAGCAACGAACTTAACGCCAGCTTCACGTGTACCGCCTTCGGCCATCGCTCCGGCTTCATTGACGTAAGTCATACGGCGAAGCTGCTGAATGAGTTTGCCCGTAACTTTCGGATGAATGAAGGCATAGCCCTCAAACACAGAGCGGATTGCATTGATCAGTGATTCAGCTTCCATATCTTTAAGCAGATATCCATTTGCGCCCTTACGGAGCGTCTCAAACACATAGCTTTCATCATCATGAATGGAAAGAATAATAACCTTGATGTCCGGAAACAACTCGCGCAGCTTTTCGGTAGCCTGCACACCGTTTTCCGTAGGCATATTGATGTCCATTAGAACGATATCCGGTTTCTCTAGGTTACAGAATTCCAGCACCTGAATGCCGTCACCACATTCACCGATGACATCAATGTCATCCTCCATGTTTAAAATGCGTTTTAGCCCTTCGCGGAACAGCTGATGATCATCCGCCAAGAGAACCTTTATAACCGGGGTTTCATTCTCGAAGTTTTCCATCCTGTTACTCCTTTCTCTTTTCTACGTTCGTCGGGATATGGATTATAATCTTGGTTCCTTGATTCTCGGCAGATTCAATTTCCATTCTCCCTTCGAGCAGTTCGACCCTCTCCCGCATGCCGATTAACCCAAAGTGGCTTTTGCTCTTCTGTTCCAACGATTCCACCTTGAATCCAAGGCCGTTGTCTTGAACGACGATTTTAATCATTTGTGCCTGGTATGTGAGTTCTACCAGCACATAGGTCGGGTAAGCATGTTTGGCCGCATTTGTTAGTGCTTCTTGCACCAACCGGTAGATGGCCGCCTCCATCGCAGAAGAGAGACGATGCTCCTTGCCACGTGTTTCAAACAACATGCGGATTTTGGTTTTCTCCTCAAAATCATGCACGTATTTTCGGAGTGTGGGTATAAGCCCCAGATCATCGAGTGCCATTGGACGCAAATTAAAGATAACTTTTCGCATTTCCTCAAGGCTGGAACGAACCTGCCCTTTCAGATCTACTATTTCGTCCTGTACCATCTTAAATTCCTGCTTGGCAAGCATTCTTTCTACAATTTCCGTCCTAAGGACCAGATTGGCCAGCAGCTGCGCTGGTCCATCATGGATTTCACGTGCAATACGCTTGCGCTCTTCCTCTTGCGCTAAAATAATCTTTAGCCCAATAACCTGACGATTCTTGGCGGTTTCGATAATCCGTGATACCTGCCCAAGTTCACCGGACAAGTATTCCAGCACTACACCCATTTGTGATCCGATGGATTCCGCCCGTTCCACAGAACTTTCCACACTGCGAACCCGCTTTTGGAGCTCATCGCGTCTGGCCTTTAAATATATTTCCTTCTCACGGTAAATCATAAGGTCAAGCTGAAGCTGGGTTGCTTTCTCATATGCTTGCTTGATGTCCTCCTCCTTATACCGGACAAAATCCCGGCTGACTTCTGTCAGCCGGATACGGGAACGGCGGTAATTCAGTTCCAACTGGTCCACCTTTTCCAAGGTTTCCGTCGTTTCTTTCAGAACCTTCTGCAGTTCCTGGTTAAGAGAAGCAAGCTCATCGCGCGATGACTCCAATATTTCAAACATCTGGTATTTGCTTTCATCCATCACTCGGATGGCGTTCTTTATGACACGGTCGATGGCATCAGCTTGATAATCCACGCACTCTACTCCATTCTAACGTTTCATATACACATCATACCATATCATGATTTAATCGTAACGGTCTTCGTTTTCTTGTCCCATTTTACACCAAGGCCCAATTGCTCTGATACGACACGAAGAGGGACTAAAGTCCTTCCTTTGGAAATTATAGGTGCGACCGAGGTAGGAATTCGCTTGCCGTTCAGCACGATATCCTTCTTGCCAACGGTAAGATCTATCAGTTTTCCACCACGGATCACCGTAACTCGCTGAGCCGAAGGATTCCATTTGGCCTGACCGCCAAAGGCATCCAAAATATGCTTGATCGGAACATAGGTTGTACCGTTTTTCAGAATCGGAGCGGAATCAATCGCTTTTTTCTTACCGTTCATCGTCATCGATTTCTGCCCGATTTTCATCACCGCAGTCCCTGTCGGCAATCCTGCATCACTGGAAACAGACGGCATCGTTAACCGGATATTGTCAAAAGATACCGATCCAGTCAACTCACGTTCATCCTGACCTTCCTCTACATTGACGACATATACTCGTTTAAGCTGTGCTGGGAAAGCGATGTTATAGCCGCTCAGGTCAACATGGAGTGTTTTCCAGCCTTTCCAATCGATCGTTTTGGCCAGATCCACATATACCGTTTTGCCATTCTTGTCTTTCAGCTCTGCGCGGAGCCAGTTCATACTCTGATCCCCGTTTACGTCAAGCTTCATAGAAGTTGCCGCTGCCGGAATCGTCTTGCCTTTGGAATTGTTCAACTGAGCATACGCATACATCTTCTGCCCAGCTCCAGCGCTCATATCATAATCCAGCTTCAGCACATTGGAATTGGCACGGCTGCCGCTTCCTTTCACGATCGATGCCTTTCCGGTTACGCCGGACACATTCGTCGTAAAGTTAATCGGATAATTTACATTCTCAAAATTTTCCCACATGCTCTCTCCAGCTGCGGTAAGAACAGCTACCGTACTGAATCCATCATAACGAGCAATCGCGTAACCGACCTTCGTGTTCGGATTCACCGATGTAACGGTCAGGCGGCCATCCTTGACACTGCCTTTAAAGCCGATAAATTCCCACTTCAGCGCGCTGCTTGGAACCTCAACACTCTTTCCATTGTTAAGCGTAGCCGTTACAGGTACAGAAAAGGTCGTTCCGGCAGCTAAAGGAGCGGTCGGCGTTCCCACCTTCAACGCTTTCAGATCGTTAGCTCCGAGCACCTGTACCTTGGTCGATGCTTTCGCATTTCCGCTAACCGCGGTGATCGTGGACGTTCCCGGAGAAACGGCTGTGATCGTCTGTCCGTTTACTTTGATGTTGCCGTTGCTGGACTTCCAGGTCGGGTTCACCGTCTTCATATCGACCGGGTTATAGTACGTATCATACCCCTTCAGCTTAAAGGTAGCCTTCTCACCAATTAAGAGCGATGTGTCTCCGCTAATCTTGAAGCCCTTCAGCGAACCTTCAGGCGCAGTGGAAAAAACCCCAAGTGCATTGACAACACTACGCTGCGCTGTTCCGTATTCTGTGTTAAACGTAAGCGTTGTATTCGTTTCTGCCAGCGGACGATTCACCATCGTTGTAGAGCCCCCGCCATCCAGGTTAAGTCCTTTCCATACACCGATCTCACTCATAAACGTCTGAAGCTGGCTGAGCGACATGCCTGCGCTTCCGCTGTGCTTCTCCGTTGCGATCAGATAAGCATACCGAAGATCCTTGGAATAACCTACCGCCGTACGGGCACGATATCCTCCAATACTGTTAACGTTTCTTGAAAAAGAGGTTGGCTTCCCGTTATTGACCAGAATCGTATGCCCACCAATCATCATCTCAAGAGATTCCGGGTCGATCTGTTTCCCGCTGCTCTTGGATACAAGGCTGTAATCCGCTGTTATCCTATCTCCAACTTGCAGATTGTTCATGACAAAATCCGTCGCTTTTCCATGGGTTCGCAAAATATAACTGCCTTCCGGGATCGACGACTGAATGCTGGCCTTCTCTGAAATTTCCGTAATGACTCCGTCCTTGACCATCACCTCAGTTGGCGTAGTTGAGCTTTTGGTTGGACGCTCCAAGTCCTTCCATGCGCTTGTATATATGTAAGCTGCATCCACATGGCTGAATTTCGAAGACGTGCCTTCAGGTACATAGGCCGATTTGTTGATACCTGCCAACGGGAATGTCGCTCCGTTCTCCGCCGTAACACTGCCGCTAAACGAGAATTCGTCAACGATCGGAGTACCGTCTTTTGTTACCGCAAACGCGTACATACCTTTCAACATGGATGGTGTGGACATCAGTTCTCCATCGGAGACTTGTCCTCCCATCGGAGCACCCTGTGCACCTGTATTGAAAAAATCCCCATTGATCGCGGCAACTGCACCATTTTCCTTAGCCATGCCCCCTGTACTTTGTCTCGTTGTAAAATAACCATCCTTGCCTGTCATCACATCGAGCTTCACATTGGGATTTTTTAAATCGACCCGAATGACGTTAGCCAGTGATTTCTGAGAACCTGATTTAAACTGGTATTTCATCAGAACCGCACCGGATGTAATGATTTCTTCACTTAGCTTTTTAACCGAAGCTGACGCGGCTTCAACTACTGACGGAGACAGCGGTCCCTGCAAAACCGGGATTCCGTTACCGAGTACCGGACCAACCCAAATCACACCTGCCAACGTGATAACCAACCATTTTTTCCCCAAATAACCTTTTCGTGACGAATCGAGCACTTCCTTGCGTATCATATGAATTGTAACTCTCCCATCTATTAGTCCTGGCAATATTGTGCAGAACGTATTCAGTCTCTATTTAATAGACTTCAAACTACAGGAAAAGTTACGCAAAAAGTCCAACATTCTACTAAAACTTATGACAAAATTTAATAGTTTGACCCATCCATTTCCGGATAGAAACCGCCACCCTCGCTTACTCCCAATTCTCATTTTTTATTTCTTCACAAAAAAAGCCGATATCTGAGATCAGATATCAGCTTCTATAAATCATTTTTACATTCTCTGAACAATATGAAACTCTATCTTTGGGTTATGATTAGCGTTTCAAGATTGCTGAATAAGTTGAACCAAACATTTATATTCAGAGCATCACTACGAATTCGGATTATTCTTCCGCTTAGATCCCTGCTTGAGTTTTTAAAGCTTCTGCTTTATCCACTCGTTCCCAAGGCAGATCCAGATCGGTACGTCCGAAGTGCCCGTAAGCTGCCGTCTGCTTGTAAATCGGACGACGAAGATCCAGCATACGGATAATGCCTGCTGGACGCAGGTCGAAGTTGTTGCGCACGAGCTCAACCAGCGTATCTTCGCTTACTTTACCCGTACCGTATGTGTCTACACTAATCGAGACAGGGTTCGCCACACCGATTGCATACGCAAGCTGAATTTCACATTTGTCAGCCAGTCCGGCTGCAACCAGGTTCTTGGCAACATAACGTGCTGCGTAAGCCGCAGAACGGTCTACTTTTGTCGGGTCCTTACCGGAGAAAGCACCGCCACCATGACGGGCATATCCACCGTACGTATCAACGATGATCTTGCGTCCGGTCAGACCAGCATCCCCTTGAGGCCCGCCGATGACGAAACGGCCTGTCGGGTTAATGAAATATTTCGTATCTTCATCGAGAAGTTCCTCCGAAACGACCGGAAGAATCACTTGTTCTTTAATGTCTTTTTGAATTTGCTCCAATGTCGCTTCTTCTGCGTGCTGTGTCGAAACAACAATTGTATCTACACGCACCGGCTGGTTGCCGTCATATTCAATCGTCACCTGCGTTTTACCGTCTGGACGAAGATAGTTCAGCGTACCGTTCTTGCGCACTTCCGACAAACGGCGTGCAATACGGTGAGAAAGCGCGATCGGAAGAGGCATAAATTCAGGTGTTTCATTCGTAGCAAAACCGAACATCAAGCCTTGGTCGCCTGCGCCAATGTTCTCGGTTTCCTGATCCATATTGGAAGAGTCACGACTCTCCAGTGCAGCGTTTACCCCTTGCGCGATATCCGCTGACTGCTCGTTAAGCGAAGTCAATACGGCACAGGTGTTGGAATCAAAACCGTATTTGGCACGGGTATATCCGATTTCTTTCACCGTATTTCTTACGATGGACGGAATGTCCACATATTCGGATTTGGTGCTGATTTCACCAATGACCAAAACCAGACCCGTCGCTACGGACACTTCACATGCAACCCGCGCATTGGGATCGTTGGCCAAAAAAGCGTCAAGTACCGCGTCGGAAATCTGGTCGCAGATTTTATCCGGATGTCCTTCCGTTACGGACTCGGATGTAAATAAACGTCGCCCTGTTACAGACATGAGATCAACCTCCCGTATGGATAGTATGGTTTACAAGCAGAAACGACTTGAACGTCCTGATTCGGGCGATAGCGTTTCAATGAAAAAATATAAGCGAAGCATAAAGTTCTATATTACACCTTCTTATATTATGAAAGAGGTCCCACACAAAAAATGAACCTTTTCCAATTGGAAAAGGTTTGATGTACAAATCCTCAACATGCATATTAACTTATTTGAAACCTGGTGTCAATCCAGCAATCAGGCTGTTTTTCAAGGTTTTCCCCGATTTTTCTCTTCCATTACGAATGGTGAAATAATCATGTAATAAGTACAGCTTCTCTGTGAAAAAATATTACAGCTGACCAAACATGCTCTGCTCGGCTTGTCTTACCAGCCGCTTCGTAATCTCTCCGCCTACCGAGCCATTTTCACGGGACGTCAAGTGTCCCCAGCCCGGACGACGAGATGACGGGCTTCCGCTTATCGCTCCCAGTTCAGAAGCAAATTCAGTATCTGCTCCGCTTGAGCCGCTGCCATATCCTACATTCAATCCAAATTCTGCGGCAATCTCATACTTCATTTGATTCAGCATATGACGGCTTTCCGGTACAACCTGTCGGTTTCGTCGGTTACTAGCCATTTCAAAGCACCTCCTGCAATGTGGATTACAAGAGTATTATTTGTGGTTTTTGCCTTCGATACACGTATAAAACGTTGTCACATCTGGCAATAATTAAGAACAGGGGTTACTTAATCTGATAACCACCGCGGACCATCAGGACAAGACTGCTCTTCTGTCCTTCTTTCACCGTAACACCCCGCCCTTCGCGCGGGAATGACAGCAGATGGTTCTTCGGAGCAGGTTGTCCATTCAACAGATCCTTACCTTCCGTAAGGTTCGCAACACCATCGGCATCTTGCGTATAAATAACAGCATTACCGGAGCGTACAATCACTTCTGTACCCGCATCAGCAATCAGAACTTTGCCCGGATTCAGTTTAACAACCTTAACTTCATCCGCACCTTGTGAAGGTTGAGATGGTTTCGTCGGTGTTGACGGTTCAGACGGCTTCGTTCCCGTTCCACCGCCAAGTGCCTTTTGAATTTGTTCATCTACATAGCTTTTGGTTACAACCGGATCATCGGTGGTGCCGGGTGAGGCTGTTCCTGCCCCCATGGCGGTGCTGTTATATACCGACCCAATCCATATACCAGCTCCAATCGCCATTGCAGCCAGGGACACTTTCCAATATGTTTTCATGTTGGTGTTTCCTCCTTTGGTAATGATTACTCTTTTTACTATAGAGAAAAAAAGGAGTTGGGACAAGTATTCTTTTTATTCCAAAAATTGGATTCCGAAATAAAAAAGAGCATCAGGCAATAAGCCTGATGCTTTTTACTAAAATAAATGATTAGTTAACTATTGCTTTAATAGTGTCAACTTGACCTTTAGCATCTTTAACTTTCACAAAAACTTCTTTGTTAACTACAGCATCTTTGTTTACATTGATTGTCAATGTATTCTTATCAGTAAGTTTAGCAACATCTGATGCATATACTTTCCCACCGATAGTTACATTGTCAACTTCAACAACATCTTTGTTAAATTTAACAACGACATTACCGACAGGGTCAACACCACCAGCGAGTTTGAAGGTATCTTCTTTAACGATAGCATTCGCATCTTCAGCAGCTACATCATACGCGAATCCTTCATCTTCAAGAGTATCCATCACCATTTGGTATGTCACTGTAGTTGTATCCTTAACATAGATAGTATCATCGTCAAGAACTACATTGTTATTTTGAGAGCGTTCTACGATTTTAAATTCTTTTTCGTCCACGCCTTCATTCTTAGCTGTAATTGTAAAGTCACCATTAGTAGCCGATGCTTTTACACCTGCAGTTGTTGTAACAAAGTTTGCAGAACTAATTTCAACAAATTCAGCATTTTTCCAGTCGTTTCTGCTAGTCATAAAGACTTCTGATTCTGCAGCAACTTTATCGCTATTAGCTTTAGCGCGGATGTAGGAAGCACCCTTCTTGATTTGAATTGAATATTCATCTTGATAATCTGTATTCAAGAATTCCACAAGAATTGATTTTCCGTTGTTTATAAATGATGTTTTATAGTCAACGTTAGCAGTCAACTCTGGAGTTCCTTTAACACCCATTTTCTTAATGATCAAATCGTATGCAACTTCTTTCGCAAGGTTATCATTACCCTTATATTCTGTTGCAAGCTCAACTGTAAATGGAATTGTTACAGTTTGATCAACTTGATCCAAAGTAGAACCAGCTGCTTTATCAATCTTAGGTGCAACAGAATCTTTAGTTGTTACGATATGATCGCTATCAAGAGTATTACCAGAATACGTTTGAGCGCGCTTAGCCAATACTACAACTTCTGCTCCGTATAAGAATTCATCGCTAGTTTTCAATGTTACTTTAGTTCCATCAACAGATACAGAAGAAGGCGTATAACCACCCACTCTAAAGTCACTTGTTGAAGCAGATGCAACTACATGATCAAATTCAACTTCGAAAGTCTTAGCATCTTTTTGTACTACATCTTTAACCTTCAGGTCTTTAGCTGCAAATTCATAAGTTCTGATAGCTACATTTTGACCTGTTCTAGATTTCAAACCTGTTACTGTAATGCTAGATACAGATCCATCTCTGCCGTTCTCATCAAAGGTCACTGGTGTTCCATCGATGTACTCAGGGAACTGCAATGTTACTGATTTACCACCATTCACAGCATTCACTTTCACATCAGATGGCAATGAACGTTGTTCAGAAACGTTAGAACCCTTCTTAGTGAATGTGAAGTAGTAGTTGTTCGGATTGTTCAGTGTAGCAAGATCCATGTCTCTATCGAAGTTCACTGTTACTTTGCGAGTAGCATTGTTAGCGTCAACTTCACCCTTCAGAACTGGAGCGTTGGAATCACTAGCAATGAAAGTACCGTTATACTCAACTAGAGTATTTTTAAGAGCTGTTGTGTCTTGAACGCCCGCGATTTTGATGCTGTAAGTTCCATATTCAAGATCATTGTAGAACTTAAGATTGAATGTTTTACCATCAACATTTTCGATTTCTTTAACAGGAATTACGTCATCACCTTTTTTAATGGTGAAGTATTTTCTGTCATATCTATCGATTTTAACAGTTTTGTCAAAGCGCACTGTCAATTCGTTAGCTCTATTAGCTCCATAGGAAACTTCTACAACTTTAGGTTGAACCAAATCAACAGATGCAGTGATTTTGTGTTCTTTCACAGCATTTGCATTACCAGAGTAGTCCTTAACTTCAACAAACAATGTCGACTCATATCCTGGCAAACGGTTTTCTGGAGAGAACTCAATTTCATATACATTTGCAGCGATTTGAGTAACTTTACCTGTTTTCTTGCTGTCGCCATTCTTCCAGTAGAAGCTGTCATTTGTAACTGTGTCTGGATCAATTTCTTCGTCAAACGTTACAGTTACTTTTTCCAAAGTAGCAGAAATTTCTGTAACCTTAGGACCTTCGCTGTCTACAGCAACAGTAAAGTCTTTGGTGTCAGCCAAAGATTTCAGACCTGCATAGTCTTCAACCAGGGAAGTAGTCAATTTATGTTCGCCAACAGCGATTGTACCTGTGTAGTCTCTCAAAATTACTTCTCTTTGGTTAGCACCTTGAGTGACGGCACCAATGTATGCTTTACCATCCAACTGGAAGTTGCTGCTGCTTGGAGCTACAACTGGCTCAGAGAAAGTTACCTTGATAACTTTAGTTCCCAGACCTTTTACTTCAGTTACTGTAGGCAAAGTGTTGTCGGAAGATGTGAAGGAAACTTCACCTTGCGGCAATACGTTACCATTCTCCCCTTTTACGTTTTTCACAAGTACTTTATAAGTAGTACCTTGTGTAAATTTGCTAGAATTATTCAGCAAGATACGTACGGTTTTACCATCTTCTAGCAAGGAGACCGATTTGATTCCTTTGGAGTTGGAATCGACAACGTAGTTATTCTTGTCAGTAGCCGTTGCTTTGTCAACTTTACCGTCGAATACTACCTCAACCTCTTTCAGGTTGCTGGCGCTTGCGGATTCAACTTTAGTTGCGGAAGTTACAACCCAAGTTACACTTTCAGTGTAATCGAAGTTGTTGTGCTTGAACTTCACTTCAGTAGCAACATTTGCTTTCAGTGGAGTTTCAAGTTCTACTTTAACCAGTTCGTTGTCAGCAAGTTTGAACTCAACAACTTTACCGCTGTCTTTTACTTCGTAAGAGAGAACTTTTGGTTTTTGCTGAGAAAGGTAAATTTCATAAGCAGTGTCCATCAGTTGTGCTCTTGTAGCGTTAGCTTTAGGGTTCGCGCTAGCTTCGATGATGTTAGCATCGATTGCTGCTTGAACATATCCTTTAGCCCAGTTGGATGCGTTGTTGTTCGTGTTCTCTGGAACTTCAAGTTTCAGTGCACGAACCAATACAGCCGCCATCTCTTGAACAGTTACTTTACCTCTGTAGTCGAAGATTTTCTTCGTTTGGTTCTTACCTTCCATCAGACCTGCAGCGTAAACTGCTTCGATGTAAGGTGCAGCCCAGTACTTCTCATATCCTTTATCTTTGAAAGAATATTGACCTTTAACTGGCTCAAGACCCATAAGGTTTGCAACTACTTTCGCGAACTCAGCGCGAGTCATATCTTTCTCAAGTCCTGCAGAACCGTCTTTGTAACCAGAAACGATTCCAGCCTCTTTCAGGACGTCAAACTTTTGTTGTGATGTAAGGTTTGCAGAGTCACCGAATGCAACAGAAGCAAACATGGAGAATGCCATTGCTGTAGACAGTGCCACGGATAAAATTTTCTTCATAACCTTTTTTTCTCCTCCTTGAATCATAACTTGATTACTTTCTTTAAAATGATAGCTCGTGTTACTCATTAGCCGTACACCTCCTTTCCCGAGTTGAGCAGAAATCATATAAATGATGTCTGTGACGGGTATCACAGAAACCGGTAAACATAAGCACATTACAAACTAGAGTAGATTCGTACAATCCTACCTAGGTATTATACAATGAGTCTCATGAACCGTAAAGAACATTTTTCTAATTTATAGACAAGTTTCTTCAATCGGTACATTTTGGTTAACTCATTGGGCTCTACATCTTAAACGTTCGCCAACAGAAAAAGTTGCGGGTGTTTCCATATTTTTTTATCTTTTTTTAAAAAAGTTTATATAAAAGACGTAAATTGAAGCTAACAACGGCAATTTGCAGCTTTATTTACAAAAAAAGACGCCTTTCGGCGCCTTTGTCGTATTCTAGCGAATTCTCATAGCGAGCTGAACAATTCGAGCACGCATTTGAGGATCATCATTCAACTTATCATACATCATCTCGATCTCAGCTTTATTATCACGATAAGTCTTCTCATGCTTGATCGTGCTATGGGACCAACTGATCAATGCATTCTCAGCCATCGTCAATTCATTGAAAGCGTCGTGAAAGCCTGTCTCCAGAACCAGACCTTCCATGATTTCCTGAGTGATCTCATCATGGACACGGCGAGCATCTTCAATCTTCTTCTCCATTACCTTCGCTTTATCTTCGAACTTCGTCTTCGCCTTCATGTAGTCCAGCTGTGCTTTCGATAAAATCGGCTTCATAAATTCGTATTCACCCTCTAAAAAATAGTATGTGCTTTTGCCATTGTAGCGTATTCTACATCAAATTACAAAGAAATGTAAACCGCAATGATTGACTAAAACATGAAATCTGCCCTATCCGTTAGGATAGGGCAGTGCTATACAATCTGTTGTTAGCTCAAGTTTTTAGGGAACACTTTCGTGCTCTTCTTCAGCAGCTCCACGCCAATTTTGCCCGCTTCCGCACGGGTCATATAGCCTTGCGGATTGAAGCTGTACTGCGGCTTTTTCTGTCCTGCTATTGTAGATGGAGAACCCTCCATAATCTTCGCTTTGCTCACAGCGGAAACGGCAGGACGAGCATATCTACCGATTTTGCCGGAATCGACGAACGATTTAGCCAATGATGCTTCAAGCTTGGTATCGTTGTTCGGTAATTTCAGCTGTAGGGCACGGGCAATCATGACTGCCGCCTGTTCCCGTGTCAACGGCTGATCCGGGGCGAATATTCCATCGGTTAGACCTGTGACGATACCTGCTCTGGCTGCTGTCTCGATGCTGTCATAATCCCACGTTGCAGAATGTGCGCCCGGCACAACATCGACGAACGTGCGATTATCGTCCGAGTTCATAGGCAGGTTCAATCCTTTAACGAGTATCGTGGCAAACTCTCCTCTAGTAGTCAGGTCATCTGTACCAAACTGTTCGAAACGCAAATTGTTCATAAATCCTTTGGAATACATTCCGTTCAGGATATTCCGCGCCCATCCGTGATTCGTTATATCATTGTAGCTGCGCTTCAGCTTCATGACTTTGTAATAACCGAATTCGTCAAACGGAACAGTTACGGTATGCTTCTTCATGTCCACTTCGCCGCCGATGTTCTCCCATTGGCGATCTGACGTATAACGGAATACGGTTATCGTTGTGCCAGCTTCATCGACCACGTTCGGATCGAAGGATAAGGTCAGCTCCCCACGCTTCGATGGAGTAATCTTACGCTCTAGCGGAATCTGCGGATCACCGAAAAAGGCTTCTACCGAATAAGGCTGCAATCCGTTTGTTGCAGGTGAGTAGCTGTTCGTTCCCCGCTCTCCGTATTCTCCCAATCCTCCGCTAATCCAATATACCTGAGAAATTGGACTAAAGTTGCTCGTCTTGCTCGTTGAACCAAAGTTATACAAATATTCATCCGGTATACTCCATCTTGGAGTACCGCTGTCTTCTCCGGTTCCAGGGAATCCAATAACGTTCCCATAATCATTGCGGCGTTCAACAACACCGGTGGTCGGGTCTGCAATCCCGAACAGAAGCTTGGTATCCGGGTAGTACTTGTTAATGCCCTGGTAATTCGTACTTTGCATTACAGTTCCCTTAGGGAAAGTTAGTTGAAGCTCCTTATTAAAGACGTTGTATTTGTTTGATGGCTTTGGCGCCATAAATTGCGCATCGACATCAACCGTACCTGTATAGAACACTTCAATCGTATCTGTAATTTTGGTGCCAGCGCGGTCGATCGTAATTTTAATTTTGTTTACTTTATCCTGCTTCAAACCTACATAATCGTATACGAAGCGGTGCTCACCCAGATCCGGGCGTTTCACAGCCGGCTCCTTGCCTATAAGCACCTCTGTCGCTCCCTCTGCTTCAATATCGAAGCGGACAAAGTTCTTATTCACCACGATCTGATCGCCAACGGTTGGTTGAGGAGATAGGATGCGATACGCACCGACTTCACGAACCAACTCCAATTTTTGAGTCGTTTTGGCTCCAGTCTCGTTGATTAATTCCAAAGAGTACACATAGGTTCCCGGTGCATCTGATTTCAAATCGTGAACCCGCATCACAAAGTCTTTCTGATTTCCTGCGAAGTCATACGAGTAGCGTTCACCTGAAAAAGTAACATCTGCATTTTCCATTGAATCCTTCGGTATTTTGACAGACATAATCGTCTTCGAGCCCAGTTTCAGATTCATCTCGGTGGCTCCGCTGCCTCGCATAACCAGGTCGTACGTATTCATGCTAGTTGTATACTTGTTGTCTTTATAAATAAACTCAGGCGTTAAGTTAAAGATCTCTTTCAACCGCTGATTCCACTGCTCATCATTGGAATTCAAGTCTTTTGACGGGAATTCAGGGCGTTTCTTGCCCAGTGCTGGTTGAAAGTTAGAGACGGTAGATACATTGTTATCTACAATATAGATGCGCAGCTCTTTTCTGATTTCCCGGCTCCGCTGTTTCTCATCTGTTCCTGTTCCGGTAAAGACGATCTTGTTCTCTCCGAATACCAACGGGCCTGTTTCTTTCGAAATATTTAAATCAATGCTGAAGTTCCCAGTATTCGGATCGAATTGCCAGCCTGTATTCGCATTATTTTCTCGAGATGCCTTTTTCTCACCGTTTACAAAGACTTCAGCAAGAAAATAATCGCTTTTAATCGTATCTTCAAAACCAACATATTTACCTGTAACCGTTAATTTGTTGCTAGCGTTAGAATCAATCGTATACGTTTGTCCATCCACGAGATTTTCAACGTAAATATAGTTCTTGGAAGCAAATGAAATCGTTGCGTCCCTATATGCGGAAGATCCGTCAAAGTTAAAACGTATCGTATGGTTACCGTTCTTGAAGCCCGTAATATGGTATACATGACTTGTATCGGATTCCGAAGTTACATATCTTACACTGATTGGGCTTGTCCCAAGCGGCAGATAGTTCGCAATCAGATCTTTCTTAGGCTGTTCATTCGTTTTAACGAGAATATAGAAATCCCCGGAATCGACTTTCGCTCCGTTCAGCGGCTCGCCTGCTGGAAGATTGTTTTTATTGTCCTCATCATACCCTTTAAGGTATTTCAGATCGGTAATGACCGTCTGCCCTTCCATATATCTAAATTCCATCTTTTTGCTGATCGTCTTCGTACCGTAAGTGACAGTCAGCGCATGTTCCTGCTCCGTCAAAATCTGGCCGTTTGAATCTTTGTTAAACATCAGGTTGTCAATATCAAAAGTAACCATCCAATAGGAAGGTGTATTGCTCTTGATACTTGGAATCAAAATTTCGTTAAAATTAGACCCCGTTACAACCTCACCATTAATCTGAATCTCAGCTTCTTGGCTGAAAGGCCCTGAAATGGTGTCATCCTTAGGAACGAGCATCTGCACTCTAACCTTTGCTTTATCTGCAGAAAGTTCAGTAAATGTCGGTTCCGCATCAAGCATGCTTTGTGCATTACCTCTTGAATCAACCAAATCGAGCTCCACGATTGGGTTCTTCTCATCGTAATAATACAAAGAATAGTTAAAAGTGAGTGTATCCGAACCGTTCTGGGCTACCAGCTTCAAAGTGTTCAAGCCCGGATTCAGTTTAAGTTGAGGCGAGAAGAAAGTGCCGTCCTGCAATAAGGATGTGGCCAAAGCTTGACCACCATTGAGCGATACGGTCACCTTGTTCGTGTTCATCGCTTTACCCTGAAGCGTGACCTCTTCCCGGTTCACTACAATCTGAGCGCCTTCATTCAGATCCAGATTGTCCGAACCGCCAAGTACCTGAAGTCTCTCGACGTAAGGGACTTTATCAAACAAAATATAGAACGTCTCGGAACGTTCAAGTTGACCTTGCTGACCCTTCAAGGTAATCTGGTTCATACCTGGAAAGAGTGTAATATTAGCTTTAAAGCGCTGATCCGGTCTTTCTGGATCGACGGTTACAACACCCGGTGCAACGCGAGTCGGATCTTCAACCCAACGATTGTTGGCCTGATCCCAATTCAGCAACTGAACGTTTGCTCCCAGTGTAGAGTCGGTAACCATCCGGTATGTACCCGTAATGACCTGCTCGGCATCGGTTACCTTGTAAACGGTCTCCCGGCTAAGCTTGCCAGATCCATCGGGTCCGTCCAGTTTCAAATCAACAGTATTCCGCAGATCCGTTACATCCGGGGTGAAATAACTAGTCTGCCCGTTCGCCGCTGACGCGGTCGATGTAAGCCCTGCGGGGAATAACGATATAACCAAAGCTACCATCATCAGCCAAACTATCGGCTTCTTCGTTCGACGCATTCGTTCATCTCTCCTCTGTACAGTCAGATATGTCTTATATCGGCTTCACACACTCCAAATTTTAGGTAAAACTATAAAAAAGCCTCACCCAATTTGGGCAAGGCTGCTTGTACATATTTAAGTTAGCGTAAAGATTAATAGGATGAATAACCAGACTAATGACAAAATCATTTCTTATTTCGTACGGGACTCCGTATTCGCCTTCATGCGCAGCCGGTTAATGAGACTGAGCAGCGGACGTTTGGTCTTGCCGATCAAGCCGAGAATCTCAGCACCGATCTGCATGAAGAACATCATAATACAGATCACGACGAAGGTAACCCAGTTCGCTTCATACATCGCCGCGGAAGACTGAATGACAGCCAGCACACCAAAGAACGCAGCGATTCCGTAAATAATGAGCACGGTCTGGCGATGGGTAAAGCCAAGTTCGCTTAAGCAATGGTGCAAATGCCCTTTATCCGGGGCAAAAATCGGCTTCTTCTGAATTTTACGGCGAATGATCGCAAAGAATGTATCCGACAAAGGCACACCGATAATGATCAGCGGCGTAATGAAGGAGACCACCGCGATCTGCTTAAAGCCGAGCAAAGACAGCATGGCCAAACTGAAGCCAAGAAACAGCGAGCCTGCATCTCCCATAAAGATCTTGGCCGGATGAAAGTTAAAGAACAGAAATCCGATAATGGCGCCAAGCAGAAGCAGACAGATCAATGCTACTATCGTATTGCCCATCAGGAAGGACATGACCAGAATGGCTCCGATGGCAATCGCGGATACACCCGCAGCCAGACCATCCAGTCCGTCAATCAGGTTAACGGCGTTCGTTACACCGACAATCCATAGAATGGTTAGCGGGATAGATACCCAGCTTTCCAGGGAAGAATACCCGTCCTGAAAAGGTATATTTACAAAATCAACCACAATATTAAATCCGAATACGACAACCAGTGCCACAACGATCTGGGCTAAAAATTTTACTTTAGCCGACAGCTGGAAGCGATCATCCAACGCTCCAAGCAACACGATCATAGAGCCGCCGATAAGAAATGCTTTCATAAAATTCGCATCACGCAGTGACAAACTTTCAGGAATAAAAGGGAGCACAGCGATCAATCCGATAACGAAAGCCAGATAAATACCTAATCCACCCAATCGGGGCATGATCCGTGTATGCACTTTCCGGGCGTCAGGAACATCCATAGCGCCAACCTTTACCGCGAATTTCTTTACGAGCGGTGTCAAGAGCAGTGCCAGTGCCAGCGACACGACAAACCCGATGATGTATATCGTTACCATGTAGTCATCCAACCCCCAATTTTGTCTACCGTGTTGAATTATACTCCCTTCGCTACCGAAAACCAATGCCAATTTTCGGTCAATTTCCGAATTCTCATGAAAGAAGTGTGTAATTCTAGCTGGTTTTAGTCACATTTTCTTTCTCTCGAAGCACTTTCATTGCGAATTTTGGGAGCACAAGCATTCTTTTGAACCGGGTCGGTTCCCGAAGCAAACGGTAAAACCATTCCAGGCGCAGTTTTTGAAATACCTTGGGAGCTCGCTTGAGCTTGCCCGAAATGATATCAAAACTGCCGCCTACCCCCATAATGACAGGTACACCGAGACGCTCTTTATAACGTGCAATCCAAGGTTCCTGCGTGTCCGCCCCGCGGGCAACAAACAGGATATCAGGAGCCGCTTTTCGAATGTCTTCAATGACCTCGTCATCCTGCTCCGGTCCAAAAAAACCATCACGATAGCCGGCAATCACAGCTGCCGGATATTGCATTTGTAACCGCTGGGCTGCTTCCTGAATCACTTCAGGCGTTGTACCAAGCAAATAGAACTTCCACCTATAGCTTTCTCCAACCTTGAACAATTCATGTAACATATCAAAACCGGTAACACGCTCTGCAACCGGATCACCGCCTACCCCTGCGGCCCAAACGATACCGGTGCCATCAGGCACAATCAGCTCGGCACTTTGCATCATTTCTTTATACTGCGGATCATTCAGGGCGGTCATGACCATAATCGGATTAGCCGTTATGACCTGATGCGGGCGGCCGGAATGGACCGCTTCCGTTAAATAAGATACCGTGTCCTTCATATTCAGCTTGGAAAAAGGTATCCCAAAAATCGGAACGGTCGGGATCGTTCTCTGCTTCACTATATCACCTTCTGTTAGCTAGATATTGGGCGATGTGCCGGGCAGGCAGCTGAGCTTCCTGCTTAAGCTGTGCAATTTGGGGTTCATGTTCTTCTTTCCATAATTGCGGGCTGTCCAGCAGACTGTTCATATGCCGGGTCAGATCGGCGGCAACGAGGGATTTACTGTTCCCGATCGGCGCACTATTAAGCCGATTCAGAAAATGATCGATCTTCGGATCATATGATACCCCGATGAGCGGTACTCTGCGGTTGGCTGCATAGATCAGGCTGTGCAGGCGCATCCCAAGAATTAACTGACATCTTCCTACTTCACGAAGCATGTCCTGCGGCTGCTCTTCCTCACGGTAAAAGCTCACGATTCCGCCGTATGAAGTAATATCACCCATTCTGTCCGTAATATACCGGGACGCTTCATCATCATCCGGCTGATGGAAGGGCAGGAAACGAAGGTGTACGGGCCGTTTTCTCGCCAGCTCTTTCAATCCATCGGCAATAGCGTTCAGCTCTCTTCGTTCCGGGTCCCAGAATCGAACGGAAATCCCGATCACTGGAATTTCTTCCGGTGAAGAGCTTGCAGCAGGGCTTACTTCTGACATCTCTTCTGATGTTACTTCTGACACTTCTTCTAATTCTTCAGGAACCAGGCCTTCTTGCGATATATCTTCGGATATCGGACTGCTTTGCGGTTGGCCTATTTCCTCTAACGAACCAGCACCTGCATGAACGGATGAACCGGCATCTTCCGGAAGCGGCAGTCCCATCACCGGATCGGGAACAATGTGAATATCCTCTGCACGAAGTCCCATGGACTGAAGAAGCTCGCCGGATTGAACATCCCGTACCGATACATAAGTACATTTTCGAAATACGGATCGGATCATCGGATGAAACATTTTACGATTTACCGGACCTACGCCTTGGGCATAAATAAAGGTCGGCTTGCGCAGCCATTGTGCGATTTTGATAATCGCCAGATAATAAGGGATCGTCTTCGAACTGGTCGCATCCTGCAGCAGACTTCCGCCTCCGCTGATGAGACCGTCACTTTGCTTGATCGCCCGTCTGACTTCGCCCAGCTGCATCCGGTGCACAGACTTTACACCATACATTTTAGAGGTCCATTCCGGGTCGATGGAAAGCACGACAGGATCAATGTTGATGCCTGCCGCCTTGCCCTCTTCCTCCAGTGCCGTCAAGATCGATTTCAGCACCGCTTCATCGCCGCTATTTTTAAATCCATAATACCCGGAAATAACTATTGTCTTAGAATTGGTGACCATCTTGTCCAGATCCTTTCTGCGATTTGCCATACCCAGATAGCAATCAGACCAATGATTAATCCAAGCACAAGACCAAGGACGGTGCGAACGGTTGAAATGTAGATCGGTGTATGAATATGCGTGAAGGTTCCTACCATGGACAGTTGACCCATAGCCCCGATAATTAGCAGATAGGCTGCATGACGATATTTAAAGGACAGGAACAAACCTAACAGCATGATCGGATGTGCGATCAGGAACTCTTTGTTCCGCGGACGAACACCGAACGTATTTTCAAGGAATGAACGGAGTGCCATTTCAATAGAAGAAACATTTCCGGCATTTCCTGTACGGCTTAAATAGTACATTCCAATTACACCTATAATAGCTGCAGCGATAACCATTGCCAGAGTGACCGGCGTCTTAAGCAGCTTGATCACATCTTTAACGGTTGCACTTCCGCCGCGATATAAAAGCACGTATATCCCGGTTAATATCATCGGTGCTATAGCCAGCAGGCTGACACCGCGGAACTGCTCTAGTACCAACATGTAAGTGACATTATTAAGCAGTGCAATGACAAACGGTACGGCTGCAAGTGAAAGGATCGTTGTCTTGAGGAACAGCACGATCGTATGTGTCAATAGTCGTCCAGCATTCATATCCGAAGCAGTACGGTTGACTGCGGTCACCTTTCTGACCGCGAGGATCATCGCTACCGTTGGGCCGCTGATTGCCGTCGCCAATGCCAGTCCCTGTTCCATTAAATCCGGACGCAGTACATACAGTCCAGCGCATCCGATCAATCCGAGCACAAAGGCCGCGATAGTCAGGAAAGGAATGAAGTAAGAAATCATTAGTGCAATCAGCGCAACGGAACCTACTACGGCAACACCTTTAAAGTAACGTTGCAAAGAGGAATCCTTTACTTTGAATGCCTCAGCTTGTCCAATCGTAAAGCCGTTAGCTTCAATATCCTTGATTGCATTGCCTGGCTCTGTCAGGCTCTCAATCAGATTGTCGATCGGGTCTGTAATCGATGCTATTGTTGTATCCCGAAGCGGCTCGGCGTTCAGGTAAAACATCCGGATGTTCCGGTCTTTGGACGCCAATACAAAGCGGTCGCTAATAACGTCCGTTTCCAGCGTTGCATCTCTCTCGCTAAGGGAGTAAATGCGCGCTACGTTGTAATCAGTCAGATAAGCAAGTTTATTAAAACCTTTTTGCTGCTTCTTAATATTCTCAATCGTCGTCAACCCGATGTCATACTTGTTCAGCAGGTCGCCAAAGGCTTGCAGGCTTTTCATCTCCGCGTCATCATTGAAGCCTTTTACCGAATCGCCTTCGAACAAGATGCGTTTAACTCCATTATCGGCAAAATAAGCCATCAGCTGTTCCATGTATGCCTGATCATACGGAACACTATCGACTAAACGCGGTACAATAGCAAAGCCCTTATCCCGCAGCATCTTCACCGTAATCGGGTCCGGTGACATCGGCTTCAGCACAGCATCCGATTTCGAGGTTTCCAGAATGAGTCCTTCCTTCTTCTCATAGGTCCATGCACGAACCGGAATGCCAAGTCTCGTGAACGTATCCTCGATCAAAGGCTTGATATGAGTGACGCTATCTTCATTGTTAAAGGCAACATACGTGTAGTTCTCGTTAGGGGAAACTGCCTCTCCTGTCAGATCAGCCGCTTGCTGACTATCATAAACGGTGATCCGCCGTGACTTGACAAGCTCATCCAGCGTGCTTTCATATAAAGCCATACTGCCAACACCAGCCGCCTTCAGCCGGTCAAGTTGCTCATCTATGTAATCCTGCGGATGCGCCTGGTAAGCTGAAATATCGACCAGGTCACGATAATCAAACACAAATTCAACATTTTTGGATGTCGATTCTGTTTGTAGACGGTCATAGGCTACAGGCAAGGCAGCCACAATACCCAGAATGACCAGAACCCACAGCCACTTGCGCGCTGCTTCATTCCAGCGTTTCGATTTCTGATGCACGAAAGTTCCTCCTCATGTGAACTTACGGGATTCTTTCGCCTCTAATAGTTCAGCTGCGAAAGAATCCCGGTTGTTTAAATCTATACAAGTTGAACCAAACATTTATATTCAGAGCATCACTACGAATTCGGATTATTCTTCCGATCGCTGTTGCCCCCAGATTTCTTTTAAGTATTTAATACAATGTTGAAATCTGGATGCAAAGGCGACCACTGACGTTTCTCCAGAATAATTCCGCCTTCTCCGTTAACGCCTTGCGTTTATCTAGTTCAATCTATATATCAATCAAGCATCGACTCTAGCCATAACCTGATCAGAGAGGTGCTTTAATTTCTGCTCTGCATCTTCAAGCGATTGACCGCGGACTGCGAAATACACTTTAATCTTCGGCTCCGTGCCGGATGGACGCAGACAGAACCAGGAACCATCAGCAAGCATGTATTTGAGCACGTTCTCCTTCGGCAAGCCGTTCAGACCCTCGGCATAGTCAAGCACGGTCTCAACTACTGCGCCGCCCATTTGCTTCGGCGGATTACTACGCCAGTCACTCATGATGCTCTGGATTTTGGCGATCCCGTCTTTGCCTTTCAGTGTCCGTGATTCCAGTTTTTCCAGGAAGTATCCGAACTGTTCATATAGCTCTTCCAATACATTATACAGCGTCTTGCCCTGGCCCTTGTAAAAAGCAGCCGCTTCACAGATGAGCATGGAGGCAAGCACCGCGTCTTTGTCGCGTGCATAAGTACCTGCCAGGTAGCCATAGCTTTCCTCATATCCAAACACATAGCTGTGCTGACCGCTCTTTTCGAACTGGGTCATTTTTTCACCGATATATTTAAACCCTGTCAGTGTATTCAGCACAGTCGCTCCGTAATGTTCGGCAATCGTTGCTCCCATCTCGCTTGTTACGATCGTCTTGATGACGGCTGCATTATCCGGCAGCTTGCCCGATTCCTTCAACTGGCTCAATAAATAGTGGATCATGATCGCTCCGGACTGATTGCCACTCAACACGACATATTCCCCTTGGCTGTTCTTCACAACCGCACCCATCCGGTCGGCATCCGGGTCTGTTCCGATCAGTATATCCGCTCCAACCTCTTCGCCAAGCTTCATCGCCATCGTGAACGCTTCGCGTTCCTCCGGATTCGGCGACTTTACAGTTGAGAAATTGGCATCCGGCTGCTCCTGCTCCGGCACTATAAACACATTTTTAAAACCAAGCTGATCGAGCACCCGACGAACCGGCACGTTCCCTGCACCATGCAGCGGGGTATAAACGATCTTGATGTCCTGACCAAGCTTGGAGGAAATCGCGCCTTGGTTCACACTTACATCAGCTACAGCATCGATAAATGCCTGATCTTCGGCATCGCCGAGCCATACGAGAAGCCCTTTCGCTTCCGCTTCTTCACGGGTCAACTTCTTCACAGCTGCAAAAGAGTCCACTTTCTGAATGTGAGCAATAACCTGCTCTGCTTCATGAGGTACCAATTGGCCCCCTTCTGCATTATACACCTTATAGCCGTTATATTCCGGCGGGTTATGGCTTGCCGTAATGACAATTCCTCCGGTTGCCTGCAAATGACGCACGCTGAAGGACAGCTGCGGAGTGGAGCGCAGTGACGGATACAACTTCGCCACAATGCCGTTGCCTGCAAGCACCAGCGCCGCTTCAAGCGCAAATTCTGGAGAGAAGTGACGCGAATCGTGGGCAATAACGACCGAAGGCTTGCCTTCAGCACTGCCATGAATCTCGTTAATATACTGAGCCAGACCCTGAGTGGCACGGCCAACCGTGTATTTGTTAATCCTGTTGCTTCCTGCCCCGATAATGCCCCGAAGTCCTCCTGTTCCAAATTCCAAATCTCGATAAAAACGTTCCTCTAACTCTTGGGGATCATTCTCAAAGCTGCGCAGCTCCTGTTTTGTCTCTTCGTCCACGTATGGGTCATTTAGCCAGCGCTGTACAGTATCGATTGTTCTTTGACTCATTTCAGCCATGATTTTTTCCCTTCCTTATCCATAAAAATAAATGTTCGGAGTTTTCACCCTTATGGTTTGTCTGACAGAGCGAACATAATCTCTCCTTCGGCAACAGTGCGGCCATCTACGCTAGCGATAGCCTTGCCTTTCCCTATTGCTCCTTTTAAGCGAATAATTTCCACCTCAAGGCGAAGCGTATCTCCCGGCACAACCTGCCCCCGAAACCTGAACCCGTCCATTCCGGCCAGGAAGCCCAGCTTACCGCGATTGCTTTCCAACTTAAGCATGGCGATTGCACCGACCTGGGCAAGAGCTTCAGCGATCAGCACGCCGGGCATAACGGCGTATTCCGGAAAATGCCCAACAAAAAAAGGCTCGTTAATCGTTACGTTCTTGATGCCGACAGCACGTTTACCCTCCTCGATCTCCACAATCTTATCCACGAGCAAGAACGGTGGACGATGAGGAATAATCTCTTGAATTTGTCCGATATTCAGCACAGAAAAACTCCTTTCTTATGTACGTACCCACCAAAACGATCTGTGAAAGCATAAATTTGCTTCACAGGACCGGATTTACGCCAGATGATGCATAAAGTAAGGCGTATACGGAAAAACTAGGGGTATCCTTCACTGACTGCAGGCATGAAGGTTGAGATAAGGGGCTTTCTCTAAGGCATATTCGCCTTGGAGGAGGCCTTTTTTATTTACGCCACGTATGCTTAACGCTTTAAGATAACAGGCGGCTTTCGTTCTTCATGGTTGCCGCTACAAAACTGCAAATTTTTTTCAAGATAAATAAGTCCATCCCATTATACCGTTTTACTGTAAAAAAAGAAAACTCCCAAAGGGAGTTTCAGCTCATCCATTTTGTGAAATCTTCGTTCAGCTTAGGAAGCAAAGACCAAATCAAAAACATGCTTCCACGTGCTCCACTGGAACGCTTCTGCAATGTCGCCTTTGCCGATAACGGCATAGCCGACAACCATTCCACCGACCAGCGACAAGAGCAAGCAGGTCGGAACTATAATTCTAAGCGCGATTTTCCATCCGGGTGTCTTTCGCCGTACCGGTTCACTAGCTTCGCTCACGCTTCATACCACCTATCCTCGCATAGTGTTGGCAAGGCTCATCATGGTGTCACTGGAGCTCAGTGCACGTGCTGCCAGCTGATATGCCCGCTGCACTTCCAGCATTTTCGTCATTTCTTCCGAATAATTCACGTTGGACATCTCCAAAAATCCGGAGTGAACTTCAGATTGCGGCGCTTGGCCCGCAACCGCCTGCTCAAATACCTCGGCTTCCGTTAAACCGGTAGCCAGCACATACAGGTTTCCGTCCATCTTCACCAATCCTTCAGGACGCTGCAGCTCGGCAAGCTTCAGCTGACTTACGGGTCCCTGACCGGCAGCCGTTTCGACATGAACCCACCCTTGCGTATCTATAGCCACTTTAGCGTTCGCAGGAATACGGATCGGGCCGTTATCACGGTCAAGAACCCTGTAGCCTTGATTGTTGACCAGATAGACGGAGTTAGAGTCCTGCGGATCAGGCGATACATGGAAGGATCCTTCACGGGTATATGCAATACCATCGCTGCCTTCTACCGCAAACATCGCATTGCCCTCAATCGCCAGGTCCAGCGGTCTGCCCGTCTCTTTATGGGAGCCCTGGTCCATGTTTTCAACGACCGATGCCACCCTCATTCCGAAGCCCATCGTGTACCCCGGCGGGGTAGCTCTGCCAGGCAAATTGAAGTCCTTATGATGTCCCTGCACCTGAGTCAGCACATCTTCAAACGATGAATCCTTGCTTCTATAACCTACCGTATCCACATTTGCAATATTATCAGCAATCATATCCAGCCGCTGTTGCAACGAATTCATGGATACCATGGCGCTAATCATGGAGTTGTTCATACCTTAACCTCCTATGGTGTAGATATAAGCTCTATACTCTGCCGATTTCATTAACAGCCTTCTCAAGAGACTTATCATAAAATTGAACGATCTTCTGGTTCGTCTCGTATGCACGAAGTGCCGCATTCAGCTCAACCATCGATTGTGAAGGGTCCACATTGGACGCCTCGATAAAGCCCTGACGAACAAACGCATTGTCGCCTAAGGCGAGAAAACGGGTGCTGTCTGCATCTGTGCTTTCCAGACGGAATACGCCATTTCCTTCCCGAACCAGATCATGCGGCCTTTCAACCACACTGATCCCCAATGTTACACCTGTAAGGTTGCCGGCTTCATCCACGATTTGCCCCTGCTCATTCACTGTAAAGTTAGCGGCCTGCCCTGTCAATACAATTGGGTCGTTATTTGTATCCAATACTTGGTATCCATAAGATGTCAGCAAATTTCCTGCCGCATCTACGCGAAACTGACCGTTTCTTGTATATCGGACTTCACCGTTTTCATCCTGAACTGTAAAAAATGCCCCCGGGCGGTAAATGATCTCACCGCTGTCATCGATATATTTGCCCGAAGCATCAAATGGGATGTCTTGTCCGGTTGCAGGGTCAACCAATCCCAGCTCGGAAACAATCGCAAAGTCGGTCACCCGTGTGGTTTCCCGAAGGGGTCCTTGTTTATGCAGCGACAGGCTTTCTTCCGCAAATACACCTGTGCTGAGCTTGCCGAGTGAACGTTCATGGTTGCCCGGCTCATTGCCGCCAATCATCGAAATGAATACTTCAGGGAACGAACGCTGAATGCTGTCTGTTTGCTTGTATCCAACCGTATTCAAATTGACGATATTTTGCGTGATCGTATCATGACGCCGCTGCTGTGTAAGCATCCCTGCGGCTGCGTTATAAAGTCCTCTTAACATGAAGGCACTCCCTTCTTATGGACCAATAGCAGAATCCATGGAAAAATTCTTATCCCTATTTATATCGGAAGATCAGAACTTTTTCTTAACCACTTTATCCAAATTGTCCAGCATCATGCCTGTTCCCTTTACAACGCAGTGCATCGGGTCTTCTGCGATCAGCACCGGCACGCGCAGCTGCTCGGTTAGCAGCTCGTCCACTCCGTGTAGTAAAGCTCCGCCGCCTGTCAATATCACGCCCCGGTCAATGATATCAGCGGAAAGCTCCGGCGGTGTCCGCTCCAATACCGATTTGGCCGCCAGAACGATCGACGACATCGGGTCCCACAGCGCTTCCTGCACCTCATTTGACGTAACCGTCACCGTTAAAGGCAGACCTGAAACCATATCCCGGCCGCGGATATCCATCTCCGCTTGACGGCCGCCCGTACACACGGTACCGATCGTTACTTTCAAATCTTCAGCTGTGCGCTCGCCAATGAGCAATTTATATTTATTCTTAATGTATTTAATGATCGCTTCGTCGAACTTGTCCCCCGCCATTTTAATAGAAGAGGCAGTGACCACATCGCCCATGGACAGGACGGCTACATCCGTTGTGCCGCCCCCAATGTCCACGACCATGTTGCCGCTAGGCTGGAAAATATCCATACCCGCGCCGATCGCTGCCGCTTTAGGCTCTGCTTCCAGGAACACATCTCTTGCGCCGCTATGTTCTGCCGCCTCCCGAATCGATTTCTGCTCCACGGACGTAATATTGGTTGGAGCACAAATGAGGATGCGGGGGCGACTGTACCAGCTGCGAGCACCTACGCGATCAATAAAATACTTAAGCATCGTTTCCGTAATATCAAAATCAGCGATGACCCCGTCCCTCAGCGGGCGGATCGCCATAATGTTGCCAGGGGTGCGCCCAATCATGCGCCGTGCATCTTCCCCAACGGCAAGGACTCTTTTTTTGTCGCTCTCAATGGTGACAACAGAAGGTTCGTCTAACACTACCCCCTTCCCTTTAACGTGAATAAGCACGTTAGCTGTCCCGAGATCGATTCCAATATCCTTGCTAAGCATCATGAAAAGCCCCCAAAGTGTTATTTTAAAATATAAGAAAGTGTAAATTACATGCTCGGATACTTTCTTATATTTCTGCGAGAAACGCCGTCGTCCTTTAAAAAAGACGACAAGCGTTTCTTCCTATGGTACGAAAATGCTGGTTACGACTTAACTGCCGAGATTCGACATATAACAACATGACATGATGCAATTCGGCACAACTAGGTCTCATCATTGTATCTAGTACCATCTTTTAACATATCATACTTCAGGGGAGGGATTCAACGTCATTCTAGCGACTTAAGCCCTACAAGTTAGGATTTCCCAGTTGAGACAGGCTCGCGGTTGCCACTGTTTGATTTTTTGTATTTAATCTTGGTGGCTTCGCCGCCTCTAAGGTGACGGATGGACTTGTGGTACTCGAGAATATTCTTAACCTGATCCGCCAAGTCCGGGTTAATCTCCGGCAGACGCTCGGTTAAGTCTTTATGCACCGTACTTTTCGAAACGCCAAATTCCTTGGCAATCGTCCGGACCGTATGCCTCGTTTCCACGATACAGCGTCCAATTTTAATGGTCCGCTCTTTGATGTAATCGTGCACGCTCCCGCCTCCCTACTGTGTGGATAGTTTGGTACATTATATGAGTGGCGTGGCGGGATATTCGCGGTTTCACGGGCTGACAAGCTCCATTGGTCCCAATTATTTTAGGGACATGCTTGCTTGCTGGAGTGTTTGGGGCCATTTTTCAAAGTGTTTTTGTCCATGCGCTAAATGATCGAAAGCCTTGCAGATCAACAAAAAAGACAGGATATCCATCCTGCCTTTCGACTTGCGTTACACGCTTTTGTGTAACTTTAAATTTAATTTTTCGGAAGAATCTCCATCGGGTTGATGAGGTTTTCACCCTCATACACTTCGAAGTGAACGTGGATGCCCAGATCTTTCTCAAGCTCGCTGCGTCCTGCCGATGCGATGGTATCCCCCTGCTTCACTTCTTTGCCTTGCTCTACTTTCACGTTGCTCAAGCTTTGGTACACGGTCTTCAGATCTCCGGCATGGCTGATCTCCACGACGGTTCCGTTTACAGGATGATCTTCTACTCGGGTTACTTTACCATCCAGTACAGCAAGGACATCAAATGTCTTCTCGTCTTTACGGGCCAGGTCCACTCCAAGGTTCGGCGTAAAGGTGTCGTTGTATTGAACCATCGCCTGCTCATGCTGCTCTGCCGAAGCATTGGCATCAAAGAATGGCTTTACCACGCTGACCTGTGCTGAATCAGCTGTCGGCCAGATCATGTTCTGGGCGTTTGCAACAACCTCAACAGCTTCCTCTTTCTGACCGCTTGCCGCTGTTCCCGTTTGATTGGTCTCCCCGGACTGTGTTACCACTTCCTGCTTGTTAAGCGGTTTTTGGCTGGCGTCCTGGTAGACCCACACGAGGGTTAGTATAATTGCCGCTGCTGCCAGATATGCTGCCGGGAACACCCACCGTTTGGACAACATTTTTTTCCACGAAGATGGCGTTGTCGCTTCTCCTTGAGTTGTTTTAGGAGACTCTTCGCGGGGTTGACTATTCTTGTTCTCTTCATTCATTTGCAATCACCTCAGTAATCATTGTTACCGGGGTAATCTCTTTTATACGTGCATGTCTATTATTTTTTTGAAGACAGAAGCTTTGAAGCTTTGGAAAAAGAAATGCCGGTATAGTAGTGTTCCAGAATCTCCTGCGCCTGGTAGCCTTCCCTTGCCATCCCTTCTGCGCCATACTGGCTCATGCCTACACCGTGGCCGTATCCATAGGTAACGATCTCTACCTTTCCATCTTTCAATTTCCAGCTAAACTGGCTGGAAGGAAGGTCCAGTTTCTCTCTTATTTCCCGGCCTGTAAACTTCTTTCCTCCGACTCTCATTTCTTTTATACGATTGCCTTCCGTATAGGAGATCACTTTGGAAGAACCGGAACCCGTACTAGATGCAGACACCGGTATGGCTCCATCCGGCAAACCCAGGCGCTCCATAAATTCATCTTCTTCCATCTGAACGGTAGATTTGAATTTGGGAGAAATCTGCTTATCCCACGGACTCTCTACGCTTCGAAGATAGGGAATCTCGTTCTGCCAGTAGTCCTCTGAATTTTCGGTATACCCATTGCTGGTTGAAAAATAAGAAGCCGTAATCGGCTCCCCCTTATATGTCATCACGATTCCTTCGGTGTCTTTCACCGCCTGGCGCAGTTTTTTTAGCTCGGCTTCCTTGCCAAGCGCCTTCCACTCCTGCTCCAGCTTCTCCTTCGGTATGTACGCCTGATGGCTGACCGTATCGGTGACATCCGCCTTGTTGTCAGGCACGCCGCTCTTGTCGCCTGATGCAAGCCGCCGCACGATGAACGTCCGTGCGGCGATGGCCTGCGCCTTTAGCGCCTCCAGCTGGAATTCTGCCGGCATTTCGGCGGCGACGACGCCGGTAACATAGCTTTCCAGCGGGAGGGTCTCGGTGGTGTCCGTCCCGGTTAAGTAGACGGACACCATCGGCTCTTCCGCCGCCTGCGGCTCGGCGGCGGAAGGGGCGGGCGCNCTCACTTTGTTCCATTTGTGCCGGCATTTCTGTGTCATCCGCTTCACTTTTATCTTCAAATACTCTATCGGTCCTCTCAGTTGGTGGAAACTTCCACTCCAGAATGGGCGATTTCAGTTCGCTGACCGCGTTCACATTCTCTTTCGGTCCCTGGATCGGATGACGGGACTGACGCTCCTGTTCCGAAGTGACCTGGATTTGGATTCGAACCTTCGAATCTTTCATTTGGCTCCCTCCCCTGTGTACATTGGAGCATAAGCTGATTTCATCTACAAAATAGATATGCTCTTTCTTCTCTCATCTCCTAGTACACATTCATATGAGAGCCTTCCGGTTGATAGAACCCTTTTTAAGAGAGAATTGAGATTGAAGTGAAGATTGAAGCTCGACCCTCGATACTTCGTAAAGCTTCTATATGAAGTCTTCGAAGATGAGCAGACGCATTATAGGTTGTTTTATCGCCAAATGAAATTTGATGATCTCCTTTAGGTTTCGAAAAACTTATAAATTCTATAATGGTCAGGTGTCGATTTGACTTCGACTCTTTGACCCCTCCATATTTCCTGAAATCCATATATTAAAGTGGAAATTGGGGTAATCACGGAAAAACGCCAACGCTAACCTTATATCGCCGGTACTTATATCCGTTTTTTTATTAGTTTTATCTACAACGATTAGTTTTCAGCCACAAATAAGGAGTATCGTATATTCAAGAGAAAGTCGCCTATCACCCTTACCTGCAAAAGTACATTAAAAAAGTGGTTTTTTCCATTTTAAGAGCGATTACCTGCAAAAGTGCAGTTAAAACACAAACTTTTCGCCAATAGGGTTGTTTCGGGTGGATTCAAATGTATTTTCGGCTAGGCCCCCTAATTCCGGAGTCTACACCGTAAAAATAATGTTTGTCGTATGAACACTCATTTTTTCAAATTCTTACAACGTTCGATGGAACTTGGCCCGATCTTCTTCCTTCTGTTGCATCACCCAACTGCTGAATACTATGGGCGCCTTGCGTTTCAAACTGCCATGCATTCTACGGTTGTTGTAAAAATCCATGTAACGATCAACGGCGGCATACGCATCATCCATGGTCTCAAATGTTTCCTTGGTCAATAGGTCGCGCTCCATCAAACTATGGAACGACTCGATGTAGGCATTCATGTTTGGTGTCTTCGGCGGGATACGCTCATGGAGCATTCCCCAGCTTTCACAAGTATCGCCGAACAGCACACTCACAAACTGAGGACCGTTGTCGGTGCGGATCGCGGGCATCTCCTTCCCCGGTCGCCATCGACTCTCTATCGCCCGTCCTAAAGCCTGACACACATGCTTGGCCTCGCAAACGGCGCCTCTGTAGTAGGCGACAATGACGCGGTCGAACACATCGATCACGCTGAAAACGAAAAAGAAGCGGTCGCGGCCGGCAACATATCCATACTTAATGTCCGCTTGCCACAGCTGATTCGGACCGGTGACGAGTCGGTTTCGAGCCAGTCTCCTCGGGTGCTTGGACGTTGGCTTTCGCTGCTGCTGAAGGATGCCTAACTCCTTGCAGAGACGATATGCTTTCGACTTACCGAGTATCAAGTCATGCTCATTGCGCAAACACTGAGCCAGCAACTTGTAGCCGTAGATGTGCTCTTCGCCTTCCACAAGCTCCAGCAGCCACTCCTTGATCTGCTCGTCACTTACCTTGTGACCTTGCAGCGTAAGGGAGTACCCGGGACAAGGACGTCCTCTTCTGATGGTACCAGCAGCCTCTGCGGGCTGCTTCGAGCGTTTGAGGCGTTCATAGTAAGTGGATTCTGCCAGGCCTAAGATACCCAGCACAAGGACTGCTGCATTTCCCTGCTTAATAAAGTGGTCGGCTATTTCGAATTTTTCGGATAAGCAGGGTTCTTCTTTTTTAGCAATTCACGCAGAATTTCAATTTCAAGTTCCTTTTCGCCAAGCATCTTCACCGCTTTTTCGTACTTCTCTTCCACGACCTGAAGCCGCTTCAGTTCTTGCAACTGATGATCCGCTGGCGGCAGTTCGTGAATATCTACTTGATCCCGATACGTTCGAATCCAGGTACGAATCGTTTCCGGGTGGAGGTTGTACTTTCGGGCGAGTACCCCCACTTTGATCCCGGACATGGCTTCGCGCACCACCTCGAGACGCACTTCCTCGTACAACTTGCTTGACCGTCTCATCCTGTTCATCCCCCCTAGAAATACAATAATATATTGTTGGGGTGGACTCCAATTCAATTAGGGGGCCGTGGAGTTTTTGCATTTAAACTTCCCAAAAGAGAAAATATGGCTCGTTTAAATGTACTTTTGCACTTAAACCGCTCAAATAAGAAATACAGCTCGTTTAAATGCCTTTTTACATCTAAACTGACCAAAAGAGAGATAGCGCTGCTTTAGTTTCATTTTTCAGGAAACTCCAAAAAAAGACTTGGCTCGTTTAAATGTACTTTTGCAGTTAAAGAGTATGTTTCGCGTTTCAGTGCATTGATCGGAAGGGGACAACGTTAATGCCATTCAACCATGCTTATTAAATATAGCTCCCTCCCACCACAAATGTCTGATATGTCAGGCCTAAGCGCCAATGCCACCTTTAATGGGTACAGCTTACGTTTCAACTTAAGAATCTAAGTTAGAGGATCGTGCCAAAGCTTATACTTTCTTAAATTTTAAAATAGAAAAGGCCCCGCCATTACGGCAGGACCTCATCCATTTCATTCATTGTTCCATCATATAAACTTCCGTATAAGCTACACGGGAGCTGTTAAACCCAGGTCGGCTGTATTTTGAACAGCTTGCTGTCTTCGGTCTTGGCCGACTTGGTTTCCTTTTCGTAATCCTTCTCTTCCGGTGAAATACGCCAAATGTCTGCACCCAGTCCGGAAAGCTTCTCGGCCAGATGAACATATCCGCGATCAATATGATGAGTACCGCTTACCTCTGTCGTTCCTTCCGCAACAAGTCCTGCCAAAATAAGGGCAGCACCCGCCCGAAGATCGGTTGAGCATACCTTGGCCCCCGTTAGACGGGCACCCCCGGTTACAATAGCCGAACGACCTTCCACTTTGATTTCAGCATTCATCAGCTGGAACTCATCCACATGCATGAACCGATTTTCGAATATCGTTTCTGTAATGACGCTTGTGCCTTCAGATACGAGCAAGAGAGCCATCATCTGTGATTGCATATCGGTTGGGAATCCCGGATAAGGCAATGTCTTAACATCCACAGCCTTTAACGGCTTATCCGCAATGACGCGAATTCCGTTCTCATCCGGCAAAATCGTAACACCCATCTCTTCCATTTTGGATATAACGGGTCCCAGATGATCTGCAATCGCGCCTTCCACATACACATCCCCACCGGTGATTGCAGCTGCAACCATAAAGGTTCCTGCTTCAATCCGATCCGGAATGACATGATGCTTCACACCGCGAAGCTTCTCTACACCCTCGATTCGAATAATACCGGTGCCTGCACCGCGAATCTTGGCGCCCATTCCGTTAAGATAATTAGCTAAATCGACAATTTCCGGCTCTTTAGCCGCATTCTCAATCGTCGTGATACCTTCTGCCAATGTGGCAGCCATCATAATATTCTCAGTTGCTCCTACGCTGGCAATATCAAGATAAATCTTGGCGCCGCGCAGTCTTCCATTACTTTTCGCTTCAATGTATCCTTGCCCGAGGCTGATCTCGGCCCCAAGCGCTTCAAAGCCTTTCAGATGCTGATCAATCGGCCTTGTACCGATCGCGCATCCGCCTGGAAGTGAAATGCGGGTTCGACCACAGCGAGCCAAAAGCGGTCCCATGACCAAAAAAGAAGCGCGCATCTTCCGTACCCATTCATAAGGTGCTTCACATGTAGTTATGTGCTCTGCATTTACACGTATAACCTCGTTTTCATATGTAACGCCTGCACCAAGCGACTCCAACACTTTATTGATTGTAATTACATCGTCAAGAGGAGGGGCATCGATTATGACACTTTCTCCTTCTTCCCCTAAGAGTGAGGCAGCGATGATCGGAAGTACTGAATTTTTTGCTCCGCTGACTTTGACGCTTCCGGTCAGTCTTTTGCCACCGCGGACGATAAATTTGCTCATCATGGTTTCCCTCCGCGTCCATAATTTCCTGTAATATAACTTATAATAATATAACTCATTTATTAGAGTATTGCCAATTTACTAACTTCCATATTACCACTGATAAATTTCACCATTCAAGCGATGATAGGACTAATTATAAGCTAAGGAATAAATTACCTCTGTTGTCAGGACTATTCCTGTCATTCTTATAAGAACTTCCTGTTACAAGCAGTCTGGCCCTGCATAAGCAGTCTATGCCGGATATCCTACTTGGTGACAAAATCATAATCGGGGGGAACTTTATAGTTCGGAAGTCGTGTGGTTCGCCCGGTAGCAATTGCTTGTTCTCAGTGTTGACATAATAAAAAATGTTTATTCGGGCAACTTTCGTCAGCAACCTAACAGAACTTTAACCATTCATACGAACCGTCAAACAAAGCTCAAACATCCATTCTAAAATATATATCGAATCATTTGGCTCCACGTTACATAGTCGATTAAAAATTCGGCTACAAAACGCCCGAGCACCACCGCAAGCAGCACATGCAGCAGCTTTCCTTGCGGGCTTTTGGGATTACGGATCACCAAATCTAACTTTAAAGTTTGCAATGCCCACCACGCCAGTGCTATACAGACAAGCGAAATGACAATCGATAACAATCCGCTTACGCCTACAGTAACTGTGTCCGAAATACCTTGATTCATTGCTCCCTCCTCCATTACCTTGGAATATCTCCTCAAAAGAACCGACTCTAATATAATACTTGTCAGAGCATTAAGAATCCAGTACTTTCTCTTGGATTTGGCTGGAAATAAAAAAGTTTGATCACAAAGCGCCATAAAATAGATATAAATTGTGTATTATTGGATTTTACCTCAATCAATGCATACGTTTGCTCTCACCGATATAGTCTATTTATTACCCAAAAGAGTGCACGATATATTAATGAAGAAAAAAATTCTTTTCGAGAAAATAAGAGCCAGGTCGAAGGGATGTGAAACTTATGACTTTCAGCCTAACCGAGCGTAGACAGCTTTGCCGTTTTTGATGGTCACTACTTACGTTTCGCGAGAAGAGACTAAGATTAAAATTTCGTTCCACCTTATACTTTCAGAAAAACTTCTATCGAAGCTCTTCGAGGATGAGCAACTGCGGTTAAAGTTCCATTTGCCTTCAAAATTGTAGAGTGTGATCGGCGGAAAGGCGCCACTGCTGACCTTAAGTCACCCGCACTTGCATTGTATATTCAACAGGAAGTCGCCTGTCATGCTTAACTGCAAAAGTGCATTCAAAAATGTGGGTATTTCGTTTTGAGAACAATTAACTGTAAGAATACAGCTAAAATTCTTACTTTTCGCCAAAAAGGTTGAATCGGGCGGAATCAGATGCATTTTTGCAGGTAAACTGCCCAAAATAGAAAATATTGCTGATTTAAATGTAGTTTTGCACTTAAACTATCTAAAAGAAAAATATCACTAGATCCCTCGTTTAAATGCATCTGCAGTTAAATGTGCATACATCCTGCCCTAGTGCATCGATCGGGTGGGGGTAGCGTTAGCCCATTCAACCATGCTTAAAAAGGCTCCTTTTCCTATGAATGTATACCCTAGCGTAGACAGCTTCGCCCGTCTATGGCGGGCACTGCTTTTCATTTCGCGAAAGAAACTATTATTAGAGGATCGTGATTAAAAAAACAGCCTGCTGTTTCCGCACTCCAGATGCTAGGAAAAAGCTCCTAACCACAGGGTACAGTTCTGTATACAGCAGACTGCCTTTCATCATTCTATTACATCTTCTGACGAAGATGAGATACCTTAATCCGGTTCATAGCCCGTTGCAGAGCTAATTCCGCGCGTCTGTGGTCGATTTCATCTTGTCGTCCGCGCACATTCAGGCGAGTTTCAGCACGTTCCTTCGCGGCTTCAGCACGCTCCACATCGATTTCCTGAGCTCTTTCAGCACTCTCTGCCAAAACAACAACCTTTTCCTTGCGGACTTCCACAAAGCCCCCTTGCACCGAAAAAGGAATTCTATCATTGCCGATCTTTACATATAAAGGTGCAATTTGAAGCGGAGTTACAAACGGGACGTGTCCTGGTAGAATTCCCAGTTCCCCTTCGACTCCGCGCACCGTAACACCATTGACCTGCTCAGAATAAACAAGACGATCCGGTGTTACGATCTCTAACAAAAAGGTACTCACTTCCATCCCTCCTCACGTTTTCTGGGAGAAAACTCGCTTAGCAGACGTCTTCGCAAGTCATACGGACAGTCCGCCGCTCACGGAGTGCTAGCTTACATTGTTTTTGCTTTTTCAACGGCTTCTTCAATTGTACCGACGAACAAGAAAGCAGCCTCCGGAAGATGGTCATGCTTCCCTTCCAAAATCTCTTTAAAGCTGCGTACCGTTTCTTTAACAGGTACATATTTACCTGGCATCCCGTTAAACTGCTCCGCGACGTGGAACGGTTGGGAAAGGAATCGTTGTACACGACGAGCACGGGCGACAATCGCTTTGTCTTCCTCGCTAAGCTCATCCATACCAAGAATAGCGATAATATCTTGAAGCTCGTTATAACGAGCCAAAATCTTCTTAACGCCTTGAGCCACATTGTAGTGCTCTTCCCCTACAATTTCAGGTGTCAAAATCCGGGAGCTGGAAGCAAGCGGGTCTACCGCCGGATAGATACCCATCTCGGAAATTTTACGCTCCAGGTTAGTTGTTGCATCCAAGTGAGCAAATGTTGTAGCCGGTGCTGGGTCCGTATAGTCATCCGCCGGTACGTAAATTGCTTGAATGGATGTTACAGATCCCTTCTTCGTGGAAGTGATCCGCTCTTGCAGACGTCCCATCTCCGTTGCCAGCGTTGGCTGGTAACCTACCGCGGAAGGCATCCGTCCAAGAAGCGCGGACACTTCTGAACCTGCTTGTGTGAAACGGAAAATGTTGTCGATAAACAGAAGTACGTCTTTTCCTTCCTGATCACGGAAGTACTCAGCCATCGTCAAACCTGTCAGAGCAACGCGCAGACGCGCACCCGGAGGCTCGTTCATCTGTCCGAACACCATCGCTGTTTTGCTGATAACGCCCGAATCACTCATTTCGTGATACAGGTCATTTCCTTCACGGGTACGCTCTCCGACACCCGCAAATACGGAAATACCGCCATGCTCCTGAGCGATGTTATTAATCAGTTCCTGGATCGCAACGGTTTTACCTACACCCGCACCGCCGAAAAGACCGATCTTACCGCCTTTTTGGTAAGGGGCTAGCAGGTCGATAACCTTGATGCCAGTTTCAAGCATTTCTGCTTGTGTCGAAAGCTCGTCATATGCAGGAGCTTCGCGGTGGATCGGATTGTTAATCTCGGATTCGACCGGACCTGCATTATCGATTGGATCACCAAGTACGTTAAACACACGTCCAAGGGTAGGGGCACCAACCGGAACGGTAATAGGAGCACCCAAGTCTACAGCTTCCACACCGCGAACGAGTCCGTCAGTTGAGGACATCGCGATACAACGAACCAGATTATCACCCAAATGGTTGGATACTTCCAAAGTCAGATCAATAGATTGGCCGCCTTCCACGGTGCCTTCAATTTTAATGGCGTTGAAGATCTCGGGAAGCTGGCCGCGTTCAAATTCAATGTCAACTACAGCACCTGTAATGCTGACAACGCGTCCTTTGTTCATCTTTTCGTTTTCCCTCCTATCCGCCCGCCTATACAGCGAACGATTATCGTAAGCGGCACCTCATGCCGCATAGCCGTAACAGTATCTTCTAAGTGCCTGCATTACTGAGCGTCAGCACCCGCAACAATCTCGGAAATCTCCTGCGTAATTGCAGCCTGCCGCGCACGGTTGTACGTAAGTGTCAGCTCGGCAATCAGGTTGGTTGCGTTATTCGTAGCTGCTCCCATCGCTGTCATTTTGGCACCTAGCTCACTTGCTTTAGCATTCAGCATCGCGCTGAAAATGAGCGTTTCTGCATACTTCGGAAGCAGGTTGGCCAATACAGCCTCTGGCGATGGCTCATATTCGTGGCCTGATACAGTCGCTTCCTCCGTAATGTTCTCCATAGGAAGCAGCTGATCCACTTCCGGGTCCTGAGTCAACGCGTTCACGAAACGGTTGTAGCAAATAAAGAGCTCGTCAATCTGACCAAGCTCATATTGTCGTACTGCCGCATTCGCGATAGACTTGATGTCCGCGTATGTAGGACTGTCAGACAATTCGGTCAGTTCTTCCACAACCGGGAGATCACGACGACGGAAGTAGTCACGGCCCTTACGTCCGATCACGAAGATGGAATACTCCTCTTTTGACTGATGCCGTTCTTCAATAAAAGTCGATACTTTTCGCAAAATGTTCGTATTCGAAGCACCACAAAGACCACGGTCTGAAGTAATGACCAGATAACCGGTTTTCTTCACCGGGCGCTTCTCCAGCATCGGATGGCTGATTCCTTCTGTACCAGCCGCAATGCTGCCTACGACTTCTTTCAGCTTTTCAGAATATGGAAGGGCAGAAGTTGCCTTTTCCTGCGCTTTTCTCAGCTTGGCAGCGGCAACCATCTCCATCGCCTTGGTGATCTGCTTGGTGTTCTGGATACTCTTGATCTGCCGTTTGATGTCACGTAATCCTCTTGCCATGTTTTCACCACCTCAAAACTTTGGCGGAGCCAAAGTTACTTCGTAAGCATAGACCAAGCTTTGGCGAAGCCAAAGCTAACTTCGTAAGCGTAAAACCTAACTTTAGCGACAGCCAAAGTTACTTCATAAAAGTATACTAAACTTTGACAAAGCCAAAGCTAACTTTATAAACATAACCTAGCTTTGGCTGAGCCAAGGACCATTCCATATGAAAGAGGATACCGGGCTCCCTTGCCCGGCCTTTCCTCCTGCTGCTCAGCTGAGAAATTTAGACGGAAGCTGCGAAGCCTTGTTTAAATTGCTCAATTGCTTTTTTGAGCAGGTTCTCGTTATCCTCAACCAAATCCTTGGTATCGCGAATCGATTGCAGGATTTCCGGATTGTTACTGGAAATGAACGCCAGGAATTCTTTCTCGAAGCGGCGCACATCCTGAACATCGATATCATCAAGATAACCTTTCACCGCCGTATACAAGCTTACCACCTGATGTTCTACGGCAAGCGGCTGGTTTACACCCTGCTTCAAAATTTCCATCAGCTTGGAACCGCGGTTCAGACGAGCCAATGTGGATTTATCCAAATCGGAGCCGAACTGAGAGAACGCTTGAAGCTCTCGGTATTGAGCCAGGTCAAGCTTCATACCGCCAGCAACTTTTTTCATCGCTTTAATCTGTGCAGATCCGCCGACACGGGATACGGAAATACCGACGTTAATCGCCGGACGTTGACCCGAGTAGAACAAATCAGATTCCAGGAAGATCTGTCCGTCGGTGATCGAAATAACGTTCGTCGGAATATATGCAGATACGTCAGAAGCTTGTGTTTCAATGAATGGCAGAGCGGTTAATGAACCACCACCAAGCTCATCGTTCAGCTTCGCAGCACGCTCCAGCAAACGAGAGTGCAGATAGAATACGTCACCTGGATAAGCTTCACGACCCGGAGGACGACGAAGCAGCAAGGACAATTCACGATATGCAGCTGCCTGCTTGGACAAGTCATCATAAATAATCAGAGCATGTTCGCCTTTATACATGAAATATTCGCCCATTGCACAGCCAGCATATGGAGCGATATATTGCAGCGGAGCCGGCTCTGAAGCTGATGCGGTCACGATAATGGTATATTCCAATGCACCATGACGACGCAATGTTTCAACAACCTGAGCAACCGTAGATTGCTTCTGACCGATCGCAACATAAATACATTTCACGCCGTTACCTTTTTGGTTCAAAATCGTGTCAATTGCAATCGTTGTTTTACCTGTCTGACGGTCACCGATAATCAGCTCACGCTGTCCGCGGCCGATCGGAACCATCGCATCGATCGCTTTAATACCCGTTTGCATCGGTTCATGTACCGATTTACGTTCAATAACGCCAGGTGCATTATTCTCTACCGGACGGTATTCGGAAGCTTGAATCGGCCCTTTACCGTCAATAGGCTGCCCCAGCGGGTTCACAACGCGGCCAAGCATTGCTTCGCCAACCGGAACCTCCATGATGCGACCTGTACGTTTTACCTGGTCGCCTTCTTTAATGTCTGTATATGGACCCAAGATAACAACACCTACGTTGCTCTCTTCCAGGTTGAGCGCCAAACCCATGACACCATTCGGGAATTCGAGCAACTCCCCGGACATAGCGTTCTCCAGGCCATATACGCGAGCAATACCGTCACTTACTTGAATAACTGTGCCTACCTCAGAGACAGCGATGTCGGATTTATATTCTTCAATCTGACTCTTAATCAAAGTACTAATTTCTTCAGGTCTGATACTCAACGTTTTCACCCCTATCTACTATGCTTGTCTGTTAAAAGACTTTTCAAGACGTTCCAGCTTACCAGCCAAGCTGCCATCATACAGCTTGTCACCGATCACGACCTTCAGGCCGCCAAGCAAACTCTCGTCCACAACATTGGTCACGCGAATTTTCCGCTGTTCCATCTGTCCGAATTCTGCAGCTACTTTCTCCTTCTCCTGATCATTTAACGGATATGTGGAGTATACCGTCGCATCTACCATTCCAAGGCTTGCTGCCTGAATTTTTACATAACTGTTCAGCAGTTCAGAGAACAGATCTGTGCGTCCTTTTTCCAGAAGAAGCTCTATCGTGTTCAAAACAGGCTTCGAAACTTTTCCCTCAAGCGCCTTGTTCAAGGCATCCATCTTCAGGGAGCGGGGAATGTTCGGTGTAGAGATGAACTTCTGAATGTCAGCGTCTTTCTCAATCGCCGATACAATCACTCTCAATTCCTGCTCCACTTCAGGCCCCTTCTGTTGTTGAGCCGCCACTTCGAACAGCGCCCGCGCGTATCGCTTGGCTGCTACCGTATCCTGGCTCATTGTCTGCCTCCTACCTCTTTAAGGTATTGATCCACCAATTCTTCCTGTACGTTATCATTCTGCACTTCACGTTCAATCAGCTTGGAAGCGATCTTGACAGATACGCTGCCCAGTTCCTCACGAAGCGCTGAAACGGCTTTGTTCTTCTCATTCTCGATGTCGCGTACAGCCTCCGTTTTGATGCGGCTTGCTTCTTCACTCGCGAGCTCAATAATCTGCTCAGCTTGCTTAGCACCTGTCTGCTTGGAACGCTCGATGATTTCATGAGCATCTTGACGGGCTTGCTCAAGCGCTTGCTTCTGCTGTTCTACATAAGTGATGGCTTGCTCTCTCGTCTGAGCCGCTTCATCCATCTGGCTCTTCACTAATTCACGACGTTTTTCCATAACAGCATACAGCTTGTTAAACGCATATCTGTCCAGCAAGAAATAAAGAAGAGCAAATGCCAGCATTGCAATTACGATATTTTCCCATAAAATAACCATTGAAGTCACTCCTTTCCACTTACTGCTGTGTTACGTTCATAACAAAACGAAGGCGCGGATGGCATCGCCCTCCCCGCCAAACCGAGACTATTTATTAAGAGAACATAATCAAGAAAGCGATAACTGTTGCTGCAAGTGGAACAACCTCTACGATACCAACACCGATAAACATTGTTGTTTGAAGCTTGTTCGTAGCTTCTGGTTGACGAGCGATCGACTCTACTGTACTTTTTACGATCATACCGTTACCAAGACCTGCGCCAAGGGCGCCCAAACCTACTGCAATAGCTGCTGCCATAAATTCCATTTGTAAACTTCCTCCTTAAAATTGGTTCAAAATTTTATATATAATAGAGCTCTGTTGAAATCCTACGCTATAACGCGCCTGAATTTCTTGGAGTTTATTAATGTGCTTCTTCCTCGTGAATGGTCGTCTGTGCAATATAAACCATCGTCAAGATGGTGAAGATAAAGGCTTGCAATCCGCCAATGAATATACTAAAGCCTTGCCATGCTGCCAGAAACGGAATCCCGAAAAACTTCATCTTCAGAATAACCGAGATCAATACTTCGCCGGCAAAAATGTTCGCAAACAAACGGATTGCCAGCGCGACTGGTTTCGCCAGGTTCTCGATGATGTTCAGCGGCAAGAAAATTGGAAACGGCTCAAGATAATGCTTGAGATAATGCTTGCGATTCTTTTTCAGACCCAAGTAGTTCATGAGTATGAAAACGATAGCCGCCAGCCCCGCAGTAACTGATATATCCGCTGTAGGCGACTTCCACCATAATACGTGTGCGTACTGGCCTGGGTCCAATCCGATGGTTGCTTCAATCGTTTTACCAAACACCTCGAAGTTAGCCGGCAAATCGGTGATGATCGCAAACGGCAACCCTAGTATATTCGATACAAAGATGAACAATATCAATGTCAGACCAAGCGATATGTACGCTTTTCCTTTTTTCAGATCCATCGTGCTTGAAATCAAATTCTGTACAAATTCGACAACCCATTCCATGAAGTTCTGCAACTTGGAAGGATTCTCTACAGAAAGATTTCTAACCGATAAACGCGCCAAAATAAATACAATAGCTCCGCTTACCAGCAGCATGATCAATGCCGACAGATCCAGATCAAATCCGCCAAACTTAATAATCGGTGAGTCATGCATGTAATTGTTTTCACCCCTTTCCAATTAGCCTTGATCAATTCTTGTTTCGCAAGATAATAGTAATGCTGACTGGAATGGTCAACAGTTGGGGGATAAACAGTCCGGAAATGGTTGCACCGAGCGATACCTGCTCGAACTTCACCGCAAACATCACACACAGAAAAGCGATGCAAAGTCTAGTAACAAATCCAAAGCTGAATCGTCTGCCCTCCTGATGAAGAACCAGGTGAGTCAGTTGCCGCACTTTTAAAGAGAGGTAGCGGACATTGACCAAGCCTCCGATTAACCCCAAAATAAGTCCTATAAAAATGGGGCGATAGCCTTCGAATAAAGCCCATCCCATAAATAAGGCGGACAATAAGATCAGTGTCACTCTCGTTACAGCGTTCACAATGGATGTCGTCAATTCATTCACTTTGCGCCCCCAAAAACTTTTTAATGAGAAGAGCAATATTCAAAATCCCCAAAAAGAGCCCCGTAACGGTTCCAATCGCGATCCAATACTTAGGCCCGTCCAGCGTTTCGGCCAGCCACTTCCCTCCAAAAAAACCGATCAGGATGTAAACGGCCAGCATTCCTCCGGCACCACTGATATAAAGTGCAATCAACCAAGGGTTATCTTGACTATTTGGATTTTTCATATAAACCTCTAATCCCAACTCATTTTACTGAATACAGCCAGACTTTGTCAATCAACGGACAACCGCATTTTAGCGTGTAAAATCAAGCGTTTCAGGCATCCGGACCATGACAAAAACCGCCCAAACCGTACAGTTCAACTGTATGCTATGAGCATTATCGGCAGAAGTAACTTATTTTTTTAATTTGTGAACATTTTGTGAAAAATCTCCAGGCCGCTCACTCACCTTGCCGAAATGGTGCAATATCGCATTGACAATACGTTTGGAAGCCTGTCCATCTCCGTAAGGATTGGCCGCTTGGCTCATGGAGTCATACAGCTCCTTATCGGTAAGCAGAGCCTTTGTCCGCTGGTAAACATCCTCTTCATTCGTCCCCACCAGTTCCAGCGTACCTGCATCTATACCTTCCGGACGCTCAGTCGTGTCACGGAGCACCAGTACAGGCACACCGAACGAAGGTGCTTCCTCCTGCATGCCGCCAGAATCCGTTACGATTAAGTGCGTATGGGCATAGATGTTATGAAAATCCACCACATCCAATGGATCGATCAGCTTGATTCGGGGATGATTGCCCAATATTTCATGCGCAGGTTCCTTGACCGCTGGGCTTGGATGTACCGGATAAACAATCGCGATATCCTCGAACTCATCCGCAATGCGTTTAATTGCACGGAATATATTGCGATGCGGCTCACCCTGGGACTCACGACGATGTGCCGTCATAAGAACCAGACGCTTGCCTGATGCCCAGTCCAGAACGGGATGTGTGTAATCGGGCTGTACAGTATATTGAAACACATCCGTTACCGTGTTGCCTGTGACGTAAATAGTTGACTCGTTCTTGTTCTCCTTACGCAAATTGCCCGCAGACCATTCGGTTGGGGCAAAATGAATATCTGAAAGAACGCCGGTCAGCTGCCGATTCATCTCTTCCGGATACGGTGAAAGCTTGTTCCATGTACGAAGCCCCGCTTCCACATGCCCTACTTGGATTTGCTGCAAGAACGCGGCATAGCTGGCGAGAAACGTCGTCAGCGTATCCCCGTGCACTAATACGATATCCGGCTTGGCTTCCCGCAGTACGGGCTCAAGGCCTTCCAGCACACGGATCGTTATTTCATTCAACGTCTGCCTGTCTTTCATAACATCAAGATCGTAGTCCGGGACGATCTTAAACACGTCCAGCACCTGATCGAGCATTTGACGGTGCTGCGCCGTAACGCAGACCACCGACTCAATATGCTCGGGGTGTCGCTGCAATTCCAAAATGAGCGGCGCCATTTTGATCGCTTCAGGACGAACGCCGAATATCGTCATCACTTTCACTTTAGACATGTTCGCTTCCCCCTTTTTAATTACATCCCATACTATACGTGCAAGTTGCTACTTGGTTCCATACAAACGGTCTCCCGCATCTCCAAGCCCAGGAATGATATATCCATGGTCATCCAGACCTTCATCCAGAGAAGCCACATAGATATCCACGTCAGGATGCACCTCATGAACAGCCTTAACACCTTCAGGTGCGGCTACGAGGTTCATCATTTTGATCTGCGTACAGCCGCGTTTCTTCAAAACGTCGATCGCCGCAATAGCAGAACCTCCTGTCGCAAGCATCGGATCGATAACGATCAGCTCCCGCTCGGTTACGTCTGTCGGAAGCTTCGTGTAATACTCTACCGGCTTCAGCGTCTCAGGATCACGAAACAGGCCCACATGACCTACCTTAGCAGCAGGCAGCAGCTTAACGATACCGTCCACCATACCAAGACCAGCACGCAAAATCGGTATCAAGCCCAGCATGCGGCCGGAAATTACCTTTCCTTCGGTCTCTGCTACCGGAGTTTGCACAGCAATGGATTCCAGAGGAATGTTGCGGGTTATCTCATAAGCCATCAGCGTGGCTACTTCATTAACCAATTCTCTAAAATCCTTCGTGTTCGTCCTCATATCTCGGATAAATGTCAGTTTGTGTTGAATTAAGGGGTGATCACAAATCACCAATTTTCCCATGTCTTGTCCCTCCGGTTGATTACAGTATGTTCAAATATAGGAAAGTACAAAATCCGGTTTATACTTTCTTATATTTTTCACAGAAAGACCGCCGTTCTTCTAGAAAGGACGACGAATTCGCTTCTGCTTGTCAATATGGAATTAGGTCAGCTCCATAAATCTTGTCTATTATATCATTCCCGGAGATGATTTTACACCTGTGCCCGTCACGTTTCTTCCGATAAAAAAAGTAAGGCAGCACAAGCAAATCCTGCCATCACTTTATCGTCTCCATTTTGTTGAAAAAACATGACCTTTTCTTTTTGCAAAAACGGTAAAGGCCCCGCCTTGAAAGCGGGGCCGGAAAAGATCAACTCGGCTATGCCGGACTTTTCTGAACAATCGAAAATTAATATTCCATTTCCGGATACAGCGGATATTGATCCGTTAATTCAGCTACCATGCGCCCTGCTTTCGCAAGCGTATCTTCATCCTTCGGTTGATGGAGGACCATAGCAATGATTTTACCGATCTTCACCATCGCTTCCTCGTCCATACCGCGGGATGTTACCGCCGGGGTACCAAGCCGGATGCCGCTGGTTACAAACGGGCTCGCCGGGTCAAACGGAATTGCGTTTTTGTTCACGGTAATACCGATCGAATCGAGCACCTTCTCAGCATCTCTACCGGAAATGTTCAAATTCCGGGTATCGACCAGCATCAGATGGTTATCCGTACCACCGGACACAATGTTCAGCCCTTCAGCAATCAGTGCGTCGGCAAGCACTTTGGCATTCTTCACCACTTTTGTGGCGTGCTCCTTAAAGGACGGGTCCAATGCTTCACCCAAAGCAACGGCCTTGGATGCAATGATATGCATAAGAGGTCCGCCTTGAGTACCCGGGAATACGGCTTTATCGATCGCAGCAGCCCACGCCTGCTTGCACAGAATCAGACCGCCGCGTGGTCCGCGAAGCGTTTTATGTGTTGTTGTCGTCACGAAATGCGCATGAGGCACAGGGTTCGGATGAAGTCCTGCCGCAACCAGACCTGCAATATGAGCCATATCCACCATGAACAAGGCACCTACGTCATTGGCAATAGAAGCCAGCGCTTCAAAATCGATAATACGCGGATATGCACTTGCGCCGGCAACAATCATACGCGGACGATGCTTGAAAGCCGCTTTGCGCACTTCATCATAATCAATTAGAGAGGTATCTTCCTGCACACCATACGCTACAAAATTATACAAAAGGCCAGAAGCATTGACAGGACTTCCATGCGTCAGGTGTCCTCCGTGTGCCAGATTCATACCGAGGACCGTATCACCCGGATTGAGTGCTGCGAGGTAAACAGCCATGTTCGCCTGCGCGCCGGAGTGAGGCTGGACGTTAGCATGATCTGCACCGAACAGCTGCTTCGCCCGGTCGCGTGCCAGATCCTCTACAATATCAACATGTTCGCAGCCGCCATAATAGCGTTTGCCCGGATAGCCTTCAGCATATTTATTCGTGAGCACGGAGCCCATCGCTTCCATAACCGCCTCACTTACAATGTTCTCTGAAGCGATAAGTTCAATGTTGCTGCGCTGACGCTTCAATTCCAGATTCATGGCCTCCAGCACTGCCGGATCACTCTTGCGCAAATGTTCCATCATAATCGAATCCTCCCTAATAAAAAATAATTTATATGTTTATGAATTAAACACATGAATCAAAGCGGCGCTATTGACATGCATTCGAATCATCGGCCTGTTCAAGCCGGTAGACGGCCCGCTCCCCGCCAATGAGCTTCGGTCTCGTAAATGCAGCGGTCACACGCGCCTTCCCGATATACCGGATACTTGGCCGAAACGGTACCGCAACGCGACGCAGATGCATGCCAATCATCGTCTCTCCGATATCGATGCCCGCATGGGCGGAGATGCTCTCAGCCAGACAAGGATCTTGAAAACTGCGGTAAGCGGCAGTTGCCATCGAGCCGCCCGCGTTGGAAACCGGGACTGCGGCCACTTCTGTAAGCCCCAACCGATCCAGCAGTTTCCGTTCTACAACAAGCGCACGATTCAGATGCTCACAGCACTGGTAGGCTACATCAAACCCGAATTCAGCCTGCACCTCTGCGATGGCATGCAGAACCTGCTGCGCCGTCTCCAGCGCACCGGCCGTGCCGATCCGCTCCCCGATGATTTCACTTGTGCTGGCCCCGACAACAAGCACCTTGCCTGCGTCAAGTCCGGCTGCCTGAGCCAGCTCCCGCATAATCGTTACAGTCTGTTTCTTCAAATCATGATCAACCGAGTAATCTGTCATCTGTTCAGCCCTCCGAAGATTTGATCCATCATTTCTGCCGTAATCCAAGTCATGCTGCCTAGCTTTTCAGATAGCGCTCTTCAATGGCCTTGATTTTGTTCACTCTGCCAACATGCCGTTCGCCATGGCTGAAATCCGTACCCAACCAAGCGGTAACGATTTCCGCAGCCAGGCCCGGCCCTACTACTCGCTCGCCCAGCGCCAACACATTGCTGTCATTGTGCTCGCGGGTCGCTTTTGCCGAAAAAACATCATGTGTCAGCGCACAGCGAATGCCCGGCACTTTATTCGCCGCAATGCTCATACCGATTCCCGTTCCGCAGATCAGAATCCCGCGTTCCGCTTCTCCCGATACAACCTTCTCACATACCGGAAGCGCAAAGTCCGGATAATCGACCGAATCGAAACAGTTGCAGCCGAGGTCCTCTACCTCATGCCCAAGCTTTTCGATAACTTCTGTAATTTCTTGTTTCAAACGAATGCCGGCATGATCTGTGCCCAAAACGATTTTCATATGAAAGCCCCCTCGTTTAGTTTCATCTTTTGGTTCAGCACTGTTGCCAAATGCTCAATATAATGACTCGTTTCATTATACCCTAAATGCCTTACAAAAGACGAAAAAAGAGCAGTCTCCCGCACGTGTAATGTGCACGAAATGCTCTTTGCCCAGGCGACCGGCCGTATATCCCGGTGCTCCATCGTGGTTTCGTCCACATTGTCGCCAGTTACACCGGTCTTACATTTTTCCCCTTCATGTTAAAGCATACGAAGAGGAAAATCAATGGTTATTTTCCAGCTTGTCAAGCAATCGAAACAGCGCTGAACGGATCTCTGCGGCTGTCGCCTCATATTCTTCCAGCGAACCGCCGAACGGGTCGGAAATATCAAAACTTGGAATTCGCAGCTGCAGCTCGATTAACCGCTCTTCATCCCGATCATCCGGGTCTTTCCCTAAAGATTTCGCCATCTCGTAAGCTGCATACAAACGATCCATTTCCTGCAAATCTTTGAGAACCTGTTCATCATCCTCAACGTATTCTTTCAGCGTATACACCTTATCCGCCGCTTCAGGAAACTGGTTGATCGTAAATTGTTTATGTGATGACGTTAGTGTCAAAATCAGATCTGCCCAAGCGACAAGCTCCGCACTCAGCGGCTTGGACGACATTTCGTCATGGATCTGCTGATCGCGAAGCACCGCTTCGGCATGACATGAGATCGGCATCCCCTCGGCAACCGCAACGCCAGCGGACTGAACCTCAAGCGGAATCCCTCTTGCCTGGGCGAGCTTGCGCAGCATCCCTTCTGCCATGGGACTGCGGCAGGTGTTGCCGGTGCAGACGAACAAAATATTTTTCATGGTCTCCACCTCTCCAGTTTAGTGTATCCTTATATTTTTCACTGCCGTCATTGTATCAAAATATAAACATCAAACCAAATACGAACAAAATAACGCCGCCTAACATTTCTCCATATTCACCGAGACTCCCGCTCACCTTCCGGCCGAGCATCAGCCCGAGAATCGACATCAGGCCGCCAACTACACCAAACGATGTTACAATCAGCACCATATCGTTCACAAACATCCCCAGTGAAACCCCTACTGAAAAAGAGTCGATACTGACACCGAGCGAAAACAGCAGCATTCCAGGCAGCGTCGTATGATTGACAGAAACGCCTTCCTCTTTGCAAAAAGAGTTCCAGATCATATGTCCACCGAGCAGAGCCAGCAGCCCGCCAGCGGCGAAATTCGTAACTTGTCCGAGCAAAAAACCGACATAACGGCCTGCTACGAGGCCCACAAGCGGCATCAACGTATGAAAAAGAGCGATCAAGAGGCTCATGCCCAGCACATGTCTGAGACGAATGCCCTTGAGTCCCACTCCGATACCTAGTGAAAATGCATCAAGGCCCAGCGCTACGGCTATCATCAAAATAGTGGCAAGCTGCCCCGACTGAACAGACGTTTCTATCATGCCGGTTTCCCCCAAGTCCTATGGTCTTGTAAACCATATGCGGACAAGGTGTGAATGATGCTAACAACGTTGGAGTTACACACGAACGTACTTATCTGCTCGCCGGCTCATCATCTGTCACATTTAGAATATGATGGCCCGCCGCCTTGAGCAGCCGGTTCATCACTGCGGCGCCCAGACCTTTCTCTGGCAACGATTCGGCCAGGATAAAGGTCGCGCCTGCTTCATCGAATTGGCGCAGCCCGGCGTACAGCCGATGGGCCGCTTCCTCCGGCGCGGCCAGACTGCCGAGCGAGATGGCGACATCCGCGCGGTACCGGTCGATGTGCTCGTCGAATGACAGCACACCGGTCGTTTCCCCGCGCGCTTTCGCGGCATCGAGCTCGGCCTGGATTGTGGCGGACACGGCTTGTGCCGTCCGCCCTTGAACCACGCTGAGCGCACCCTTGGGCGCGTAATGCGTGTACTTCATGCCCGGCGAGCGAGGCGCCGGGCTGTCAGCGCCCCCGGCNTCCGGCATGCGAATCGCCACCGTATCCAGGCCGGCTGTGACGCGCGGAGATACCGCCCCGGGTTTCACCGGCATAACCAGCGTTAACGGTCCCGGCCAAAAGGCTTCCATCAGCCGCCGCTCTGTATCATTCACACCCACAACAAGCCCGTCTAGTTGAGACATATCCGAAATGTGCACGATCAGGGGATTATCGGAGGGGCGACCTTTTGCCGCAAAAATCTGCTCCACCGCCGCTGTATTGCGAGCATCCGCGCCAAGTCCATACACCGTCTCTGTCGGAAAGGCGACCGTGCCGCCAGCTGAAAGCACCGCGCCGGCCTCCTTCAGAGCCAAGGCATCCATGGACCCCGGCGTCGCCTGCTTAATCACATGCTGTTGATTGCCCTCACCTGACTCCAATCCGGCAGCGGTAGCACTTCCGCTAGTATGATGGCAACCATACACCTGCCATAACTTCGTAGCTTTGTCATCGGCGCGGTAAGCCTGTTCCGGATTATCGTTCTCTCTATGTTTCATTGTTATCACAAGCTTTCTATATAATAGATCACCCGTCTTGGCAGCATACTTAAATACCAGACGAAAAATGAAAATACCATTCTGTGTGTCCAAAAGAAAAAGCGCTTGTATCCTCCAGCTCCGGCAGCCGAAATCACAGCCCCCTGCGCCTGAAAGAAATCACGCTTCCGCTTGAAATTGTATCATATTTCACGGCCGATGACGATGAAGAGTTATCACCCAAAACCGACACAGCCAGTATTTCATCGCTGCTTATAGACTTGCTGTAACAATCGAAGAGACTCTCAAAATGAGCTGTCAATCCAGTCATCTAAACAACCCGACAATCCATTCCCACAGATCACTGAATAAATCCAATAGGAAGAACCGTACCTCTGGCTCGCTTGAAGCTGCATTTTCACGCGGCTCAGACGCCTGTTGTCCCTCTGCTTTTACCGGCTGGGCAGCCGCATCTCCGCTGCCTGCATCAATGAAGCAAAGCGGCGGGAACAGTACACACCACCAATTTTGCCCTGTCCCTTCACCGAGCGTAATCCGAACAGCCTCGTACTCCCCAGCCGGATATACGGTTCCGCCGTAAAGCTTGGTCGGAAACGGTACGTTTCCGAGGCTCACCTCATAGTCATAAGTAATGCCTCGCTTGGACAGTTCTTCCCCCACCAAACGCTCGATTTCAGGCAATTGACGCCGGGTTAGTTCTCTGGCTTGCTCCAGGCTTTGCGGATTGTCCAATTCCATAACCCACCGCTGCATTTGTTCCACGACCACATCACGAATTTCGCGCTTCACGAGCTGATCGGACGGATTATCGGAGTTCGCCAAAATACGAAGTCGGATCGACTCTTCCGGAATGGGCCCCCCCGCCACAGCTGCATCAATCTTCTGACCTTCCCATGACATAACAACCATAAATAATATGGATAAGAGCATGATAAATGGTTTGACAATAGTACGAAGTGTTTCGCTATGCTTTCTCATATGCCGATTCGCCTCTACTTTCTGATAACCTGTGATGTCTATCAGTATGTCCGGCCAAAAAAGATATAAACGTGCAATCTAGCATTTTTTATGAGAAAGATAGATTCATGAAAAAAAAGCCCCGAAGGGCTTACATGTTTCTGCTCTTGATCTTGAGGGAAGCAGATTATTTATTGCAGTTTAAACGCGCTATCGGTGATGCATCATACCAGGCTTTGCTTCGCCGTGGTCCGCTGCGTCTTCGGCTCCGGCAGGTCTTCATCGATCTCTTTCCCGTGCAGCTTCACGCTCATCGCCACACCCATACTAGCCATATTGATGACAAGTGACGTTCCTCCGTAGCTGATAAACGGCAGTGTAATCCCCGTCAGTGGCATCAGACCGATAAACATGCCGATATTCTCAAAGATCTGGTACAGAAACATCGATACGATACCAACGATCAAAAATGGACCTGCGCGTTCCCGGCACTCCAGCGCGATCAGAATCATCCGGTGAATCAAAATAAAATATAAAAGCAGCAGCACAGATGAGCCAATAAAACCATATTCTTCTGCAATCTGCACGAAGATGGAATCGGAATACGTGTAAGGCACCCGTTGGGACTGAACCGACGTCCCTTCCATAAAGCCTTCTCCGCTCATACCGCCGGATGCGATCGCCATCTTGGCATTGTAGGTATGCCAGCCCGCCCCGGCCGGGTCCGACTTTTCAGGCATGAGCCAAGGATCAATCCGTCCCATCCAGTGTGCACGTGGACCATCGCCCAGGACTTCTTTAATATCATCGTAAAAATGAATATAGGCCATGGCTCCGCCAACTACGACACTCGCCCCAAGTACAAGCCCGATCAAAGCATGAGAAAATTTCACATTTCCGATCCAGAGCAGCCCGAGCAGGATGACGACATAACTGAGCGCATTCCCCAAGTCATTGATGGCCATGACAAATACGAACGGAATAAAGGCCAGCAAGCCTACCGGAATGACATCCCGGGTAAAGGAGAGCTGCCGCTTATTCTTACGGACTAAAACGTAAGTTAGAAAAATAATCAGAATAATCTTGAATACCTCTGCCGGCTGTACACTGAGTTCACCAAGCGAAATCCAGCCCTTGGAACCGTTTTTGGTTGCTCCAAAAAACATAACAAAAGCGAGCAGTCCCAAGCCGCCAACATAAATATAAGTTGCATACTTGATCAGCAGTCGGTAATCCAATAGGCTCGTGGCAAAAAAAGCAATGAAACCAACGATATAATACAGAATCATTTTAATATGGAAGCCATCAAGCTTCGGGTCTCCGATCGTAACACTGTATATCGACGTAATGCTGATGATCATCAGCATGACCAGAGCGGCCACAATAACGAAATCAACTTTTTTTAACTTTTGAAGCATCCTTGGTCCCCCTGTACCGGAGCTTCACGCTCCCCTGTGCCCCGAAGGCAGTTTGAAATTCATACTTCCTATTGTAAGAAAAAAAGGACCGAATGACAATTACAGCGAAATTCCCAATACATGCCTATCTATTCCGGCCAGGTCCGGCACCTTGACGATGCGGTTCCAATGACCTGTCGCACCCAGCAGCTCCGCCACTGCTTCCGCCTGCCCCATACCCAGTTCAAAGGCGATGATCCGCGGCGGTGCTGCCAGTAAAGGAAGCTGGTCAATCATGATTCGATACGGATTCAAACCATCCATGCCGCCATCAAGTGCTGTGCGCGGCTCGTGATCCCGAACCTCCGGTTGAAGCCCTTCAATATCCCCCGCCGGAATATATGGCGGATTGGATACGAGAATGTCGGGCGCAAGACCTGCAAATGGCTCCAGCAAATTCCCTTGGCGAAACTCCACATTGGCGCCTAGACGCTGTGCATTCCGCTTTGCCACCTGAAGCGCCTCCGGCGAAATATCGCTCGCGAGCACGCGCCAACCAGATGTTTTCAAAGCCAGACTAACGGCAATGGCGCCGCTTCCGGTACCGATGTCTACCGCTGTTAATCCGTTGTTCAATTGGCGAGAAAGCATGTGTCCATACTCCAGCACCGCCTCCACCAACAGCTCTGTTTCCGGTCTCGGAATGAGCACGGCAGGCGACACTTCAAAAGAGTAGCCGTAAAACTCCTGCTCGCCAATAATATATTGGGCAGGCATCCCTTCTGCTTTCCGGGTAATAGCCTCATCCCATGCCTCGCGCCGATCCTCCGGGAAAGGCTCGGGCAACGCCATGTAATAAGCCGTCCCGGTTAAACCAAGCACGGACTCCAGCAGCAGCTGGGCATTGTGCTGAGGCTCCAGTACACCGCAGCTGCTTAAAAAAGAAGAAGCCTCTACAAGGGCTTCTCTTATGCTGCGCTCCGGTGTCGATCTAAACCATTTTCGCTCCAAAGCGTTATTCTCCTTTTTCCATCATTTCCGCTTGTTCTGCAAGGGTCAGCGCCGAAACGATTTCCTCAATTTCGCCATTCATGACCTGATCCAGCTTATGCACCGTCAGGCCGATCCGGTGATCTGTCACGCGGCTCTGCGGAAAATTGTAAGTCCGAATCCGCTCACTGCGGTCGCCCGTGCCGACCTTGCTCTTGCGCTCGCCGGAATATTTCGCCTCTTCCTCCTGACGCATGGCGTCATAGATACGGGCACGCAGCACCTGCAGCGCCTTCTCTTTGTTGGAGTTTTGCGACTTTCCGTCCTGACATGTTGCAACGATACCTGTCGGAATATGCGTGACACGTACGGCAGACTTTGTCGTATTTACAGATTGTCCGCCTGCACCGCTGGAGCAGAACGTATCTACACGAATATCCTTGTCAAGAATCTCGATATCGACTTCTTCAGCTTCCGGCATCACAGCAACGGTGGAGGTGGAAGTATGGATACGTCCCCCGGATTCCGTTGTCGGAATACGCTGAACCCGGTGTGCCCCGCTTTCAAATTTCATTTTACTGTATGCGCCGCGGCCGTTAATCATGAAGATAACTTCTTTGAATCCGCCTAGATCGCTCAAGTTCGCTTCAAGCAGTTCAACCTTCCAGCCTTGGGAATCGGCAAAGCGGGTATACATCCGGTACAAATCGGAAGCAAAAAGCGCCGCCTCGTCTCCGCCTGCCGCTCCGCGAATTTCCACAATCACGTTTTTGTCGTCATTCGGGTCCTTCGGCAGAAGCAAAACGCGAATGCTCTCTTCAAGTGTCTGCTGACGTGCGGTAAGCTCTTCGATTTCCATCTTCACCATTTCACGCATCTCATCGTCCAGCTTCTCGCCCAGCATCGTCTTGGCGGCGTCAAGCTCTTCTATTACATTTTTATATTCAACATAGGCCTCGTAAGCAGGCTGCAAATCGGATTGTTCCTTGGAATAATCCCTTAGCTTTTTAGCATCGTTCACCACATCGGGATCACAGAGCAGCTCGCTTAGCTTATCATAACGGTCCGCAAGGGATTGTAGTCGTTCCAGCAAGAGAATTCACCCCTCTACAAATATATTCCTAAAATTTATCATGAACAAAAACTCGCCATTTATTATCTATGGTCCATCTATCTGCTTTTACAATATAGTCTGTAATAAACGACTTTTTATTTTATCATGAATCAAATATTTTGACTAGAGTAACAGCCGCACACTACCGGGAAAAACTCGAACTTTTTATTATTTACAAAAAACAGGCGTCTCTGCAAGTGAACTGCACCTTAAATGGCTGACCATCCCAACATATGGGATGCAGTTTACAAACGAAGAGACCCCTGTCTTTACTTTGTTATCATAACAGCTGCTTACACATTAAAACGGAAGTGCATCACGTCGCCGTCTTGAACGACGTATTCTTTACCTTCCAGACGCAGCTGACCGCGCTCTTTTGCCGTATTCATCGATCCTGCTGCCACAAGGTCATCGTAGGAAACGACTTCTGCACGAATAAACCCGCGTTCAAAGTCACTGTGAATGACACCTGCCGCCTGCGGCGCCTTCATTCCTTTGCGAATCGTCCAGGCACGAACCTCTTGAACACCAGCCGTAAAATACGTATAGAGTCCAAGCAGACTGTACGCAGCCTTAATCAGACGGTTGAGGCCAGATTCCTCCAGGCCCAGTTCCTCCAGGAACATCGCCTTGTCTTCGCCTTCAAGCTCGGCAATTTCCGCTTCCACTTTCGCGCTGATCGGAACAACAGCGGCGTTCTCGGCTGCAGCAAACTCTCTTACTTGTTGCACATACGGATTATTGTCTGCATCGGCTACGCCGTCTTCACTCACGTTCGCGGCATACAGAACCGGCTTCAATGTCAACAGATGCAAATCACGAAGGATCAGCTTCTCATCGTCACTAAGCTCCATGCTGCGGGCAGGCTGATCATTGTACAGCACTTCTTTCAAGCGCTCTAGCAGCTCAACTTCCTGAGCAAACTGTTTATTGCCGCTCTTCATATTCTTCTTCGCACGCTCAATTCGCTTCTCTACACTTTCAAGGTCAGCCAGAATTAGCTCCAGGTTAATCGTCTGAATGTCGCTGACCGGGTTCACCTTACCGTCCACGTGTGTAATGTTCTCATCTTCGAAACATCTTACGACATGCACGATCGCATCCACTTCACGAATATGGGCAAGGAACTTGTTCCCGAGTCCCTCTCCTTTACTTGCGCCACGGACCAAACCTGCAATATCGACGAATTCAAATGCGGTCGGCACCGTCTTGTTCGGCTCTACCAGCTCGGTCAGCTTGTCGAGACGCTCGTCCGGCACTTCCACGACACCAACATTGGGGTCAATGGTACAAAACGGATAGTTCGCCGATTCCGCTCCCGCCTGTGTAATTGCGTTAAATAATGTGGATTTGCCGACGTTCGGCAGACCGACGATTCCCGCTTTTAAAGCCATTTATGTGACAACTCCTTATGGGTTTCTCTAAACAATCCTACTAATTATATCAGATCAAGCCTTTTGTTGAAACAAGCGTAAACAGCTTTGCCTTTTTTATGAGGCAAAGCTTATATTTCGCGTAAGAATACGGAATGAAAGAATTCAAGTCAGCTGCGTTTTACGAGACGATTCGTCTTCTTCAGCTCGGATATATTGCCTGCTCCAATTCCGAACATCGCCGTACGCAGTTCCAGTTCAACCTGAGCCAGCTTCTGATCGAGCGCTTCCTCAGAGGACACAGCTGAGCCGAGCAGTCCGCGGCCAAAACCGGCCAGATCGGCGCCGATCGCCAGTGCCTTGGCTGCATCTACGCCGTTTTTCAACCCGCCGCTGCCAATCAAGACAGCTGACGGCGCCGCCTCTCTTACCTCGGCTATACATCTGTCCCTTATANCCAATTCCGAACATCGCCGTACGCAGTTCCAGTTCAACCTGAGCCAGCTTCTGATCGAGCGCTTCCTCAGAGGACACAGCTGAGCCGAGCAGTCCGCGGCCAAAACCGGCCAGATCGGCGCCGATCGCCAGTGCCTTGGCTGCATCTACGCCGTTTTTCAACCCGCCGCTGCCAATCAAGACAGCTGACGGCGCCGCCTCTCTTACCTCGGCTATACATTCAGCAGTCGGGTTGCCCCAGTCCGCGAACGCCTCAGCTGCTGCCCGGCGAACCGGATCGCTGCAGCGGAACTTCTCGACCTGACTCCAGGAAGTTCCCCCGGCTCCGGCGACATCAATAAACGCTGCCCCCGCATCCAACAAGCAGCGTGCCGTCATTCCATCAATCCCCCAGCCAACCTCCTTGATGCCCACTGGAACATCAATTACCTGGCACAGTTCCTCGATCTTAGGCAGCAGCCCGCCGAATCTTGTATTGCCTTCAGGCTGAAACACTTCCTGCAAACTATTCAAATGCAGTACGAGCATGTCCGCTCCGGCAATATCCACCGCTCTCCGGCAATTGTCCGGGCCGAAGCCGTAATTGAGCTGTACCGCGCCCAGGTTTGCAATCACCGGAATACTCGGCGCTTTGTCCCGCACCCGAAATGTATACGCAAGCTCTTCACGTTCGACAGCAGCACGAATGGAACCGACACCAAGCACCCAGCCTCTACGCTCCGCAGCCTCGGCCAACCGCATATTAATTTCTCCAGTTACTTTGCTGCCTCCGGTCATAGAGCTGATCAGAAGTGGAGTTGCAGTCGTAAATCCGAGAAACGAAGTAGCTAGATTCACATCATTAAAATCCACTTCCGGGAGAGCCGCATGGCGAAACCGGTAATGCTCAAATCCCGTAGTCACATCCCTGCCATTCACTTCTTCTTCAAGACATAGCCTGACATGTTCCGTTTTACGCTCACCTGTAGGCACATCTGGTAGAAGCATGCCCTTGTTGCCCGAAAATGCATTACTCGCTGAAGGCTTTAAACCACCATTAGATTCGTTGTGCCTGTCCTGATTATCCATACGTCCCTCCCGTTCAATGAACCACTATCCATTATATATTTGGTAACGATTTTAACGATTTTTCAATGAAGTACATCGATTATACATTTTTGTCAAACATCTGTCCAAGCGCACACAGCCTTATCGTCTTTGATAGTCAATATAACTCCATAGTTTATTAAATCTTATTTTTTGAATTTCCCTCTTGACATATAGATTTAAATTTGAAAAAATAACCCTAACGACCGTTCGTTAGGGAGGTGAGTAGCGGTATGACTTCGGTGAATATTATGCAGGCGGCGTTAACCCATTTTGCAAGAGACGGCTACGAAGGAGCAACGCTCAAAAATATAGCCGACGATTGCGGTATTAAGAAGCCTTCCATATATTCGCACTTTTCAAGCAAAGAAGACCTGTTTATGCAAGTGCTGAAGACTGTCTTTCAGAAACAAGAACATCAGATTAAACATTATTTCCTGGAACACGAACATCTTCCTCTGGAAGAGCAGCTGAAAGGCTTTCTTACTCGTAGACAGCACGAGTACCTTGGCGATGATGAAGCGAAATTCTTTTTGCGTATGTCCTTCTTCCCTCCAACTGCATTGTATGACGAGGTTATGGGACTCCTTTATCCTTTTCTCGACAGTCAAGAGGATCATCTTTCTCGTCTTTTTGCAGCTGGATGCCCTGTCAAAGGACGAATTGTACGGCATCCCCGGCAAGCTGCCTCCGCCTTTCTGACGCTGATGGACGGAATTAATGTTGAAATACTGTACGGGGGCGAGGAACGTTCATTCCGTAGACTGGAACAGGCTTGGCCCGTGTATTGGGCGGGCGTTGCCAAGGAAAGATAAACATCAAGAATGCGAATGAAGGGAGTATCTGTTCATGAACAGTAATCGTAATTGGTTATACGTTTTATTTGCCGGATTGATCGAGATCGTCTGGGTTATAGGTTTAAGCCGTTCCAATTCCATTTGGGAGTGGCTCGGTACCGGAGTTGCTATTGTTATAAGCTTTTATCTTATCGTCGAGTCTGCTAAACGCCTGCCGGTTGGAACGGTGTATGCAGTCTTTACAGGCATCGGCACAGCCGGAACCGTCACGACTGAAATGCTTATTTTTGGAGAACCGTTTTCAATTGTCAAAATCGCGTTGATCGGCCTTCTGTTATCCGGTGTCATCGGGCTTAAGCTCGTAACCGATGATTCAGCAGGGCAAAGTAAGGAGGTGGCTAACTAATGCATTGGACTGCATTGATATTTGCCGGACTTTTCGAGGTTTCGGGCGTTATTGGCATTAAAGGTGTTTCCCAGCGTAAAGGTTTGGCCTACCTTGCTCTTTTGATCGCCTCCTTTACAGCAAGCTTCTCTCTGCTCTCCTACGCTATGACAGGGATTCCGATGGGAACCGCCTATGCGATCTGGACCGGGACCGGTACGGTGGGCAGCGCGCTGGTAGGTATGTTTGTGTTCGGCGAACCTAAAGAATGGCGCAGAGTGTTGTTTATTTCCATGATTCTCTGTGCTGCTGTAGGCTTGAAAGTATTAACATAATCTACCCCGTTAAAATACAATTTTTCTATATAATTCATGCTCGCCATTTCTCTACTAAATGACCGCTACAGCTAAAGTTGTAACGGTCATTTTTTTTATATATAATTAGTTCTGACTTATGGGTCAATTATAGAACTTCATAGTTCTCAAGAGAGGTGAATAACAGATTGTCGGATAAAGCGGCTGAAAGACGAAAACAGATTTTATTAACCGCCATGCGTCTTTTTTCTACTAAAGGATCTTCCGCCACCTCTATGCAGGAAATTGCAGAAGTATGCGGGATATCGAAAGGGAGTCTTTATCTTCATTTTAAATCTAAAGAGGAATTAGAAAAAAGCATCTATGAACATATCGCCATACGGATTCGGGATGAGGTCGTTAAAGTAGATCAGGAATCCCATCTCGCGCCTAAAGAACAGCTGCGAAAACAAGCTGAAGTGCTTCTCATTCATTTCCTGGAAGTTCGCGAGTTTTTGCTAAAACAATTCCATGATCATTCCAGAACGAGCAAAGCTCCTTTTGATCATGAATGTACCCATCAGGAGATTGGCAAAGCTCTGTATTGGTTCAAAGACAAGCTTGCCTCCGTATATGGTGATGAGATTACGCCTTATACGATGGAAATCGGTATGTTTGTCGGGGGAATGCTCGGATCATACATCCGGTTTTTGTTCATGCCAGGCCTACCGCTGAATGTCAATATTTTAGCCAACCACCTCATTGCCATCCTTGATGACGTTACAGAGAGTCTGTTAAAAAGACGCCCAGACCCTCTTGTACCATTAGAAGCGTGGAGCCGGCTGAAATACATTCCGCCAGAGGATCTCCATTCTTCGCGTCACCCATTGGTGATTATCAAATCGATGAAAACGGCGCTGAAAGAACTTCCCTTGGCACCGGAACTGAGGCGTGATGCTCTGGATTCACTCGATCTGATGGAAAAAGAACTGCTCGCCCTTCATCCCCGTCGGGTCGTTCTGAAAGGCATGCTCTTGAATCTTGAGGGGATTGAAGGCATGGACGAACTGTACGAGGAACTGAATGCGACAATCAGCAGCGTCCTGGATCTGTATCTTTCATCGGATGCAAGGGTTCAGGAAAGCTTTTTAAATAAATAGATATTTTTATTTTATGGGGGAGAGGAGAAACAATCGCCTTATGAAAGGAATAATCCAATTTTCATTGCGCAATAAATTTGCCATCTGGCTGCTGACGATCATTATTGTGATCAGTGGTCTGTACAGCGGGATGACCATGAAACAAGAGACCATCCCTAACATCGACGTTCCCTTTCTGAGCGTTACGGCCGTTTATCCAGGAGCCGCGCCAGAAGGGGTTGTACAGGATGTCACGAAGCCGCTCGAAGCGCGGCTCCGGAATGTAGACGGAGTTAAGACGGTCACTTCCACATCCATGGAGAATGCAGCCAATCTGATCATAGAATTCGATTATGGCGCCGACCTTGACAACGCTACAGCAGCAGTGCGAGAGGCACTCAACGAGGTACAGCTTCCGGAAGATGTGAAGAAACCTCAAATTTCCAAATTCAGCATGAATTCCATGCCGGTCGTATCTTTAAGTATTGCGAACGAAGAAGGAACATCGCTTGATGATCTGACACGGATTACCGAGAACGATGTCGTTCCTGAGCTGGAAGATCTAAACGGCGTTGCTTCCGTGCAGGTTTCCGGTCAATACGTCAATGAGGTACAACTGAAATTTGACTACGAGAAAATGGAAGAGCTCGGCATTACAGAAGATACGGTTAAAGGGATCGTTCAGGGCTCTGCACTATACGCACCGCTCGGGCTGTTTGATATGGAGAAATCCCAAAAAGCCGTTGCCGTTGACGGCGGCATCATCAGTATCGATGATCTAAAAAACATTGCCATTCCCGTCATGCCAAGCAGCGGCACAGAAGCTCAGGGTAGCGGAGCACCTACCGCTGGAGGAGCTCCATCTGCCGCTGAAGGAATGCCGCAGGCTGGGGGCAACAATCCATCGGCTTCCGGAGCTGACAGTACAGCAGCCGGAAATGCCGGGCAACAAGCAGGCCAATCCGCTGCAAACCAGCAAACACCAGGGGCAGGTGCTTCTTCTCAAGCAGGAGCAGGCATGCCAAACGGGCCTGCATCCTTCGGCATCCCAACGGTGAAGCTGAGCGAAATCGCCGATATTGAAGTCGTTGGTAAAGCGGAATCGATCTCCCGAACAAACGGCAAAGAGTCCATCGGTGTTCAGATCATTAAAGCCAATGATGCCAATACCGTGGAAGTCGTAAACCTCGTTAAAGATAAAGCCGAGGAACTGCAAGAGCTATATCCGGGCATGGATATAACGATCATGATGGATCAGGGCAAGCCAATCGAGGACTCCGTTCATACCATGCTCTTTAAGGCAATATATGGAGCGCTGTTCGCTATATTGATTATCATGCTCTTTTTGCGCAACATCCGTTCCACCATCATTTCGGTCATCTCGATTCCTTTATCGCTGCTCATTGCGATACTCTGCCTGCAGCAGTTCGACATCACACTGAACATGATGTCCCTCGGCGCCATGACGGTCGCCATCGGGCGGGTGGTCGATGACTCGATTGTTGTTATCGAGAACATTTACCGGAGATTGTCGCTTTCAAGCGAAAAATTAAAAGGCCGCGAGCTCATCAGTGCAGCAACTCGCGAAATGTCCGTACCGATCATGTCCTCAACGATCGTAACCATCGCTGTATTCCTGCCTCTGGTTATTGTTAGCGGCATGGTTGGAGAACTGTTCATTCCATTCGCGTTAACCATGGTGTTCGCGCTGCTTGCCTCTCTCGTTGTAGCAATCACGCTTGTACCAGCAATGGCACATTCCATGTTCCGCAGTGGACTTAAGAACAAACGTAATCATGATGAAAAGCCGGGCGCTCTTGCCCGCGGATATCAATCTGTACTCAGGTGGTCTCTAAATCATAAACTGATCATCTTTGGCCTTGCTGTTGTTCTTCTTGCCGGAAGCGTGATCCTGGCCAAGTTCGTTGGTGTCAGCTTCCTGCCAGAGCAAGAGGACAAATATGCGATGGTTACTTACTCTCCTGAGCCGGGTGTACGCCTGGAAGATGTAGAAAAGCGTGCTTTGAAAGCTGAGAAATATATTCTGGAACAAGATGGAGTCCAAAGCATGCAGTATTCCATCGGCGGCAGCAACTCAATGGGATTTGGCTCAGCCAATTCAGGACTGTTTTACGTTATGTATGACCCGGACACGAAAAACTTTGAAGATGTGAAGAAGGACTTGGTGGAAGGGCTCGAAAAGCAAGTTCCTGAAGGCGAATGGAACAGTATGGACATGGGCGGTTTTGGCGGAAGCCAGCTGACTGTTAATGTTTTCGGTGATACGCTTGACCAAATCAAGCCTGTAGCTGAAGATGTCAAAAATATGATTAGTGAGGATACTGAAAACTTTGCCAATGCGGAAACAAGCTTGTCTGAAGCGTATGAACAGTACACGCTTGTGGCTGATCAAGAGAAGCTCAGCTCGCTTGGCCTGACTGCCGGACAGTTGGCCATGAAGCTCAGCCCGGTGCGGGAACGCCCGGTATTGACAGAAGTGGAGATCGACGATAAATCATACAAAGTGTATATCGAAGCGGATAGTCAAACGTATAAAAGCATCGAGGACATCCAAAATGAAACCGTCACTTCACCGCTTGGTATAGAGGTTCCAATCAAAGATGTCGCCAAGGTGGAAAAAGGTACATCTCCTGATTCCATTATGCGTATTGACGGCAAGATGGTCGTATCCGTTGATGCGGATATTATTACTGACGACGTCGGTACTGCCTCAAAAAATCTGCAAGCTAAAGTGGATGATATGAAACTTCCGGAAGGCGTATCTGTCAGCTTCGGCGGGGTTACTGAACAGATCAATGAAACGTTTGGACAGCTTGGTCTCGCTATGCTCGCAGCTATCGCCATCGTGTACTTCATTCTTGTTGTCACATTCGGCGGTGCGCTCGCACCATTTGCGATTCTGTTCTCGCTTCCGTTCATCATCATCGGTGTCATTATCGCCCTGCTCATTACAGGGGTAACACTGGACGTATCCGCACTTATGGGTGTGCTGATGCTGATCGGTATCGTTGTAACCAATGCGATCGTACTGATCGACCGTGTTATTCACAAAGAGCGCGAAGGCTTATCTACCCGCGATGCGCTGCTCGAAGCCGGGGCAACACGTCTTCGTCCGATTCTGATGACCGCATTTGCTACGATCGGAGCTCTCATTCCACTCGTACTTGGATGGGAAAACAGCGCTGGTATCATTTCTCGCGGACTCGGCATCACGGTGATCGGCGGCTTGATCAGTTCAACATTGCTTACACTGGTCGTTGTGCCTGTTGTGTACGAGTTCCTGATGAAATTCCGGAAAAATCACATAGAAGATTAAACCGAACACTCCAGCTAATATGTAAATGAAAAGGGCTGCCTTTCCAAGATCAAATTGACCTTGTGAAAGACAGCCCCTCTTTTTTTTATTATGAACCGCTACACCAACACAACTTCACGGAGTGACTCATCTTCCGTCTGACAAGACTGCCTCCAGGTGCGAAGCATAGACAAGTCATATTCCAAAAATTGCTCCAGCATGCTCGAAACCGCCAAGTACAGTGGACTCGTTGTTATAGTACTCAGCACTCTGCACATCTCTGGAGTCCAGGAAAGCAAGTGTTCTTCGAGAAATTTTATCTGTCTATCTATTAGATGAAGCGTCGTGTCCTCACTGTAAGCACAGTTCAGCATACGATCATGCAGTATCGTCATAAATTCAAGCTCGATCGAAATGTGATCGTCAGGCTCTCCGTTAACCTTTTTAAATGCAATGCCAGCAGAAGCATAAAAATCAGACAAATCTTGTTCACGGCAAGAATAAGAAGAATAGCTGGATTCCGCAAACGGTCTCTGTTTCGAGTACTGCTGTAATTTTCGGTACTCTGCTCCTTCTCTTTCGCAAATTCGAACAAGCTCCTCTGGTGAACGGCCGGTTAAATACTGCATCAACTCGCGACCTCCACAGGTCAGTTCCGCCGCTTTACCGATTCCGCTGCTGCGGCTCCAATGTGCAACTAAAGATAGCGTAGGCCAATGGCCTAAAAACTCAGTGAGCAGCTGATAAATCATCCCCCGATTTTCCAGCCACCTGTGACAAACGTCAGGTACCTCCAATGTTCGATCAGATGATATCTCCATGTCGAACCTCCTAATGGTCATCTCTTTGTTGGATGTTGATATCCTTCACATTATATCGTAAAAGATTCTAGGATGGGGTCATTTTATGAAAAAATGATTTCCAAAGTTTCGGAAAATTTCGGAAATCATTATGAAAACTTGCTTGCCATCTATTTGCAGATGGACAGCCTTTCTATTGGCGGCACGCTTTGAAGGGGAGAGTATGTGCCTTTTAGATAAAGTATAACGAAGGTTGAAAACGTTTACTGTGACACAGTTCACAAATCCTTGTATTTTATTGAAATTTTTATTGTTCAAAATTTAATTTATTATCTCCTTCCATTGACTCCCGTTATAGCAATCGCTACAATGTGACCATGTCAAGCTGGAAGGGGGCTAATACTTATGAATGGGAAGGTTGAGCCTTTAACGGACTCCTTTGGACGAATTCATGACTATATTCGAATATCGGTAACGGATCGGTGTAATTTGCGTTGTGTATACTGCATGCCGGAGGAAGGTATGGTATTTCAGCCGCATGATGAGATCATGAGCTACGAAGAGATCGCTGCTGTGCTGAAAGTGCTCGCACCTATGGGCGTAACCAAAGTACGGCTGACCGGCGGTGAACCGCTCGTCCGTAAAGATCTGGAGATATTGGTTTCCATGATTTCAGACATTCAGGGGATTGAAGATATTTCACTGACAACAAACGGACTCCTTCTATCTTCTAAGGCCCGCCTTTTAAAAGAAGCAGGGTTGACCCGAATCAATATCAGCCTTGATTCGCTGCAGAAAGAACGCTACGCCCAGATTACACGGGGTGGAGATGTGCGAAAAGTGCTTGAAGGCATCGAGGCAGCATATGAAGCCGGACTTGATCCCATCAAGCTGAATATGGTTCTGATGAACGGCTTTAACGAAGATGAAATCGAGGACTTTATAGCGCTGACGATCAAGCGTCCGCTGCACGTCCGCTTTATCGAATATATGCCGATCGGGCAGGCTTCAGACGAATGGCGCAAAACATACATCCCGCTCAGTCAGGTGATGGAAGTTTGCCATGAAGCAGGCTGGAGCATCCAGGATGATCAGGGGCCTGCGGGCAACGGTCCTTCCCGCAATATGAAGATCAAAAATGCTGCAGGCACTTTTGGACTCATCCATCCGGTCAGCGACCACTTTTGTGACTCCTGCAACCGATTGCGTCTAACCGCTGACGGACATATTAAAGCATGTCTGTACTGGTCCGATGAATTGAATGTTCGCCGCGTGATCCACGATCCTGAAGCTATAGCTTCCTTGTTCCGAAAAGCGCTTGGCAGCAAGCCGCAAAACCATGAAATGGCACGGGCTCTCGAGAAGAAAGCACAAAGCCATATCCCCACCAGCCGGCGCATGTCACAAATCGGCGGGTAATGACTCAATGAAATCTATCGTAAGCGCTCTGGCCTATATCATTTCTGCTAATGCAACACGTCTGTACAGCCTGTTTTGTTGAAGTTTTTTAGGGTCGTCCTTTTCCTCTCAAATAGATGCTGTCATAAATTTCCCTTCTATATAGTGCTGCTTCGTGCCGTTCTCAGCCATCATCCCTTCCTATATTACACTTCTATTAAAATAGTAATTATATGGATAAAAACTTAGAAGATGGTTTGTATCCCTTTTCAATGCGTGATACATTGAGAGAGGATATTCGGCTTTTATAAGCTGCCTATATGCATTTAGTTTGAAAGGGATGACACCCACTTGCAGGATATGAACAACGAATCATTATCATTGAAGTCACTAAAACTTTTTAATTTTTTCATTTATGGAACCATGGTTATATTCACCGGGTTCTTTCAACTATATTTACAAGATATCGGCATGGACAAGGTGGAGATCGGCAGCCTGATGGCGATCGCGCCTTTCGTCTCCGTTTTTGCCAACCCTTTTTGGGGATATTGGGCTGATCGTTCCCAAAATGTCAAACGCATCCTTCTCATTATGATGATGGGGACTTTATTGCTTGTCCAGTTCGTATTTCAGGCGAGCACATATGCCATGATTTATATGTCGATGATTATATTTTATTTCTTCCAGACACCTATGTTTACTCAGACGAACACACTTATTTTAGGGTATATCGAAGGTACACAGCAAAAGTTCGGCGCTTTCCGTATGTGGGGTTCACTTGGCTGGGCATTGACAGCTATTGTGGCCGGACCTGTCATCGATCGGTTAGGATCAGGACGGATTTCGATGGTCTTTTCCATTATGATGGTTATCGCGATTGTGTTTACCTTGTCCCTTCCGCAAAGTCAGAAGTCGACAGCCTCGGCCACAGTCAACCTGCGCGGGTTTAGCAAGCTGTTTCTGAATCCATATTTCGTTTGCTTTATTCTGCTCGGCATTGTGGTATCCATTCCGAATACGATGAACAATACTTTCATGTCCCTATATATACTTGATCTCGGCGGCACCAAACAGATGGTCGGATTGGCAATTTTCTTCGCCTCTATCTTTGAAGTCGTCATCTTCCTGCTGTTTGATCGTTACCTGAAGCGCAAGATCAACGTTATGATCGCCTGTCTGACCATTGTAAGCTTGCTCTTCTCTTTGCGCTGGCTGCTGATGGCTCAAGCAACGACTCCACTGGAAGTCGTCTTTATCCAGACTCTTCATTTCGTGACTTTCGGCGGTTATTTCTATGTCGGCACCCAGCTGACCATGCTGTTCGTCCCACAGCAGTACCGAGCTTCTGGACAAGCTATCTACACTCTTTCCTGGAGCGGCATTTCCGGTATTATTGGCGGCATCGTCGGCGGCTGGCTGTTCCAAAATTTTGGCGCTCAGACGATGTATCAGATCGGTATGATGCTGGCGCTTGTCGGTGTGCTTGGCTTCGGATGGATGTGGTACATGCTGCGCAAGCAGGAATATACATTAACGTCAGCTCATGAAGCAGATGAGAATATAGGGGAAGAGTTATTCCCGGACAAATAACAAGCACCAAAGAGAATAGAAAAGGCCCGAAAGAATCGCCTCAGGCGACCGCTTTCGGGCCTTTATTTCGTTAAGATTTCGGCAGCTGGAAAGAGCTTTTCAAAGATACAACCCGGTTAAATACCGGACGTCCCGGCTCGGAATACTTATAATCTACGTTAAAGTATCCATGTCGGAAGAACTGAAATTTATCCTGTGGCTTGGCATCTTTCATATTCGGCTCCACAAAACCGTGTGCAATTTGCAATGAATTAGGATTCACATCATCCAGGAACGATTTCTCGGAAGTATCGCCAGCTTCCTCGGATTCTGCTTCTCCTGCAACCATCTGCTTCACTTCCTCATCCGACTCCTCATCCTTGAACAGCGGTTCAAACAATCGGAATTCAGCAGGGACAGCCTGGGTCGCTTCAACCCAGTGAATCGTACCCTTTACTTTGCGGCCTGTAAACCCACTTCCGCTCTTGGTCTCCGGATCATAGGTACACCGAAGCTCAATCACTTTGCCGTTCTCGTCCTTAATGACCTCGTTGCATTTAATAAAGTATGCATGCTTCAAACGAACCTCGTTACCCGGGAACAAACGGAAATACTTTTTCGGCGGATTCTCCATAAAGTCTTCCTGTTCAATATAAATTTCACGGGAGAATGGAATTTGACGCACGCCCATTTCCGGATTTTCACTGTTGTTCTCCGCCTCAAGCCATTCCACTTGTCCTTCCGGATAGTTGGTGATGACAACTTTGATCGGGTCCAGTACAGCCATGGTACGAGGAGCCTTCAACTTTAGATCCTCACGAATAAAATGTTCCAATACCTGGCGATCAACTTGTCCATAAGCTTTCGAAATCCCTGTCTCATATACGAAATTTCGAAGCGCTTCTGGCGTATACCCGAGACGGCGGAGACCGGAAATCGTCGGCATGCGCGGATCGTCCCAGCCATCCACAACCTTCGCATCAACAAGCTGCTTCAGCTTACGCTTGCTCGTTACGGTCTGCGTCACATTCAAACGGCCGAATTCGTACTGGCGCGGAGTGTTCGGCATTTCGCATTCCGCAATAACCCAGTCATAAAATGGACGCTGATCCTCGAACTCCAGCGAGCACAGCGAATGCGTTATGCCCTCAATCGCATCCTCAAGCGGATGTGCAAAAGCATACATCGGGTAAATACACCATTTATCCCCCGTGTTGTGATGATGCGCATGTGAAATACGGTAAATGACCGGATCACGTAGGTTAATATTTGGTGAGGCCATATCGATCTTGGCGCGAAGAACACGCTCTCCGTTAGCGAACTCTCCCGCGCGCATCCGTTCAAACAAATCCAGGTTCTCTTCCACGCTTCGATCACGATAAGGACTATTCTTGCCAGGCTCGGTCAGCGTGCCGCGGTTCGCGCGAATTTCCTCTGGGGATTGATCATCGACATACGCTTTTCCTTTCTTGATTAAAAGGACGGCCCGATTATACATCTCTTCAAAATAATCCGAAGCAAACCGCAGCTGCTCCCAATCGAAACCGAGCCATTTCACATCCTCCTTGATGGCATTGACATATTCCGCATCTTCCTTAACCGGATTCGTATCATCGAAACGAAGGTTCGTCTTGCCGCCAAATTCATCGGCTAATGTGAAATTGATCCAGATCGCCTTGGCATGACCGATATGCAAGTAGCCATTCGGTTCTGGCGGAAATCGGGTAACAACTTCTTTCACTTTGCCCGATTCAAGGTCATCGATCATAATATTTTTTATAAAATTGGAGGGTGTAGCTGGTCGGTTCTCCACGTCAATCAACCTTTCATCCTGTTTATTCTCTCTATTCCTGTATAAACGTGTTTCTCTTAAATATACCTGTTACTCCGCGATTGTTCAAGGAATCTGCAGAGATTCAGCCTCACTTGAGAATTGCCCCTGCCATCTATACTCCCAAAGTTTAATTCTATGTAAAAATAATCGTGTGCTGACTGGCAAAAACAGCTTTGACTAGGTCTTTTTTATAAGGTAGCATGGAAGAAAACAGCATTGAGGAGGTCCGTTTTACCAATGAAGCCGATAAAATTCCCAAAAGAAGAGCGTGAGAGGATCATCCAGCAAATTCAGGATTATTTTGAAGAAGAACACGATGCATCGCTCGGGCATCTGGCTGCGGACAACATGCTGGAGTTTTTCATGACCCGGATCAGTCCATACATATATAACCAAGCCCTGGAGGACTGCAGACAGTTAGTCGCCCAGCGGATGCTCTCCTTGGAGGACGATATTTACGCTCTTGAGCAGCCAGTGGGAACGGTACGCTAGGGATTTATCTGGTGCTTTCGCATATTCTTAAAGACAAAGGAGTTGTATCATGTTTACCTACACCTTGGATGATCATGTGGAACTAAGGCCGCTGGCCCCTGAACATGCCCGTGCCCTCTTTGAACTTACAGACCGATCACGGGACCGTCTTCGCCAGTGGCTTCCATGGGTGGATTCCGTCACGGAAGTGGAACACAGCGCCAACTATATCACAGCAGCCATGAAACAGGCTGCGGATAACGGCGGATTCTCTGCCGGCATTTGGGTAAAAGAAGAGCTGGCAGGTGTAATATCCTATCATGAAATCGATTGGAACAACCGCTCTGTCGGTATCGGTTATTGGCTGGATAAACAGTTTCAAGGACAGGGGATCATGACAAGTGCCTGCCGAGCTTTGACAGACCACGCCCTGATGCGTATGGGTTTGAACCGTGTTGAAATCCGCTGCGCGACGACCAACCGCCGCAGCCGGGCCATTCCGGAGCGACTCGGCTTTGTCCTTGAAGGCGTCATTCGTGAGGCAGAAAAGCTCCCAGCCGGATTTGTCAATCATGCCGTATACGGCATGATTCAAAGCGAATGGAAGAAGATAAGGTAGGGAAGCGCCAAGCATAAACAGCTTTGACGTCTTCTGACGGGCACAGCATACGTTTCGCGTAAAAATATAAGATTAAAGGAAACGTGCCATACTTATACTTTATTAGATTGGTAAATAGCCCGGCAATATGCCGGGCTATTCTCATCATATTTATAAAGGATATATTTCATCTTGATATGAAATAACTCATTAAAATATCGTCCACGTAACGACCATCCACATAAAATTCCTGAGCCAGCCGGCCTTCTTCCTGAAATCCGCAAGCTTTGTAAAAGGCAATAGCTCCAGGGTTACACGAGAGAACCCGCAGTCTGAGCTTGGTCTTGCCTTCCAGCCGGGCCAAGTCCTTTACCGCTTGTATGAGCCGCCTTCCAATCCCGTTTCGTTGATATAAAGGATGTACAGCTATATTCAGCTCATACACATGGCTGTTGCTCTCAAGTCCTGTCGGTGGACAGAATCCAACATATCCGCAGATGACATCCCCGCAGACAGCCACAAGCTGAGTTCCCGGCGGACAATTCAGCAAATAGCTTTCCCTTGAAGTCCAGTGAAGCGGCTCAGGCGCCGTATATCTGTCCCATACAAGTTCGTCCAGCTCCATAAGCTGAGCTGCATCCTTCATTTCGGAGAATCGGATCGTCACGGTTTGTTGACTGATCTTCATCGTCACACCCCTCGTTTCGATAACCATCCCCCTTATTATATCAACTTGTCATTTATTTTTGCGCCGACACACAATATATTTCAACTGTGCAGCCATTTTCGCTATCTTTAGCTAACCGATCAAAGTCAGCTCTTGAAATGCGCATGCCTCCTGCACGGTAACGGTTTTGAAGAGTCTCGGTGTACACCTGCTGCCCGTTAATCGAAACGAACGGTTGATCTGCGCTGTCCACATGGTAGCTGAACGTTACCGGAATACCGGAGAAACGGAAGCGGAACTGAAGACCATCCAGGGATGAAGGCAATACCGGATCAATGATAAGATCTCCTCCCTCTTCACGGATGCCCAGCGCATTAGAGATCAGCTGGTTCATATAGATTCCCGGTCCGCTGGAGTAAATTCTCCATCCGCCTTTTACTGGAACGAGGCCACTGCGCAGTTTTTCAAATGACTCCTGAGCTTCATAACGAGTATTGAACTTCCCATCAGAGCTGCTGAAGTAAGCATTGCTTTGGCGCAGCTCCGCATTTGGCACCACGTCGGTTATGCCAATCGGGTTAATCCGCTCAAGTCCGCTCCATACCTCACTGCTTTTGCCGAGCTTTGCCATCGCTTCGACAAAACGGATATGCGCATGTACATATTGCAAACCAACTTCACGGCCAAAATTCGCCGCCTGCTCGGCCCGCTTAAAGTGGGTGCTAACGCCACCTGTATACTGAGCAGGACGGTTCATCAGTCTTACGCCATCCGGACAGAACAGCTGTTCACGGATGATCTTGTAATGACGCTCCGCCTGTTCCGGTGTCAAGAGCTCGCTGATCATACTGCGCGTCATTGGCAGCAGACGATACTGGATTCCCGTCTCCTGATCGGTCGGGTGAAGAAGAAACTTGCTCTGTTCCGGATCTTCCATATATACAAAACCGGGAATCACTTCCGAATTCAGAATATAACGATTGAAATCACGCTGAATTCCTTCCGTCAGGCTTCGCAAATGCTGAGCCATATCCGGATTTACCCGCTCCATGACGTGCGAGAACTGATTCAAAGTCTGGTATGTCAAGGCGACCGTCCAGCTGCTGACCATATACTTCTTCAACTGGGCATTGGCAGGCTGAAGCGTGTCATCCCAGTCTCCGTCCCCATAAGAAGATAGATGTGTATCATGAAGAAAATGAGTTTGGATATATGCAAGCTGTTTCTTCACATGCTCAAGCACAGTAAACGATTCGTCCGTATAATCAAAGTGATGTCTTCTTGTATAAGGAACTTCTTGCTCCAAGATGCTGTAGTCATGGGTAACTGCCAAATAATCGGCAAGCACCTTCAGCGGCCATACGATAATATCACCATGACTTTCTTCCTGCTGAATATGAGCGTATTTGTCAAACATGAACCACTGCGGCCAGTTTCCTTCATCTTCATACTGGTGAGCGTATACTTCCAATAAAATATTCCGTACCTGCTCATATTGATGTGTGGCCATAAAGTATTCCACCGGTCCCTGACATACATCTCGCGTTCCCCAAGCCGCACCGCCGTATTGCTCCAACCCGTGCGGTACCGAGTAATGAACAAGCATGTTGTGCGTATACCACCAAGCGAGAGCATTCACTTTGAACAGGCTGTCACTTGGACTATCCTTAAAGCTCAGGTTGAATTCATTCATGACAGAAGAATAGAACGCTCGGTAGCTTGATATTTCCTCATCTGCATCGCGCACTTGTAAAGGAGCTTCCGCTTTGTCAAGACTTCCCTGGATCGTCATGGACCAGTCGGCACTTGGACCGAGCTCCAATACCGTTAAAGATGCACTGCCCGGACGTACATAGCTCGCCAGCCGGGTCTCATCCGCAACATCCATATCCGCTCCTGTCACTTGTAGACGATAATGAAGCTCCGGGTAGACGGATGCACTCAGTGAAGTATGATCTGCCCGGAATATGAGGACGCCATCTTCCTGAACCATATGATAAGGAACTTCATATTCATTCACATTCATCGTGTTCTGATGCGTCACCAAATAGCGATAAGGTCTTCCGCTTTCGGAACGAACCTGCAGCGTAACTTCCGGTGCAGACGCAGCTGTAAAGTTTGTAATAATGAACATGTCGCTTTCAGTCTTGTAATACCACCGTACATAGTTGAAACCGATCTCGAACATGGATGGCATGCCCAGCAGACGATATTTCCCGTCGATCTCAATATAGATCCGTTGACCGGATGTTTTATGCACATTCAGCGCATTGCGAGCGTTGCTCATCATTTTATTGAAATTGGTATTACCGATGACGAGCTGGGAATTAAACAGACCGTACATATAAGAGGTTGTTGTAACAACAGGAGTTCTAAACGAGACGTTATTACCGCTCATCAGTATATGGCCATGCGGACGTTCTACACGCAGTTCCTTTTCCTTCAAAACGATATGTTCGTAGGTATCTGTAAAAAATGAGAGCAGCTTCTGCCCGTCGCGCTCCTCCTGACGACGCACCGGAAACAGCACATTTAGCTCCTCTTCCGTCATCGGCAAGGTACGCAGCAGATCCCCCAGATCCCGGGAACGTTCCACCCGCGGAAGCTTCTCGCCAGTAACTGGTGCAGGCATTGTTTCAACCTGCTTCCATGCAGCTTGAAGCTCCTCCTGAAACTCCAGGGAACTGACCGCATCCGGATGATCCTCTTTGTACATTCCATAAAATACGAAGCGGGCTGAACCATCCAGATTTACACATGGGGATTGTAAAGCAGTATAGGCAAACTCATATTGATACACTTCGTTAGCCAAATTCTCCTTATAGAGAGCCTCCGCCTTGTTCGTCTCTTTATAAGAAAGGCCAAAAAACTGGAAACCGTCTGTCGAATAACCGACCGCACGAGTAAGCGAACCTTGCTGCAGGTATGGAAATGCACCTCCCTGCGGCTGATTCTGGCGGGAGCAGATAACGAATCCGCCCTCTTCCTTTTCAAATACGGCATGATCAATATACTGGGACAGATATGCCTCATTGGTTCGGACAGCACCCGGATGTGCGATCCCGATATCCTGCCCGTACATGAGATCGGCCCGAATCCCTTGACCTTGAAGCTCAACATCCCAGAACCATATCCCACGATCTGTCAGTGTGAACAAAACCTTGTAGGCAACACCGCTTGCGTTTCCTTCCCATATCATCTGGTTTTCCGAAACCGTGACCACGCTGTTTGATTGCACACCGAGAAGTGGATAGGCTTCAATGCCGCCCGGGGTATGAATTCTTAAAAACAAGTTGCTGATGGCCCCGTCAATCGAATTGGTAAGCAGCTGGTTGATCATGATGTCGCCGGATGTCGCCTGATAAAGATCACCACTTGGCAAAAATGAAAACATCAACTTACCCGACTGGAGAACTAGTTTAGAATTTCTCTTCTCAATCTTGGCTGTCATCATCTCACGTCCTATCTGTAAAAATACTATCTATATATTATTTCTTGAGTCGAAAACGCCGAATCTCTGTATCCTTACTGCTTCCACCAACCATCACGCAAAACTCTCCTGCATCGCTGCTATAGGTCAAGTCCGAATGGTGATACCGAAGCTGCTCCTCCGTCAGAATAAAAGTGATATCCTGTTGTTCACCCGGCTGAAGCAAAACCTTGCGAAAATCTTTCAGCTCCTGAACTGGCCTTACCACCTCACCGGACATATCCCGGATATACAGCTGCACTACCTCTTCCCCAGCCATTTCTCCAACATTGGTAACAGAGACTGTAATTTCAAGAGGACTCTTTGCTGTCATTTCCTCAGCTGACAACATCATCTTCCCGTATTGAAATTCCGTGTAGCTCAGGCCAAACCCAAACGGAAGCAGCGGCTCGTTTGGAATGTCCAAATATTGCGACACATATCGCTCCTGAGCATCGGGAGCATCCTTCGGACGTCCGGTGTTGAAATGATTGTAGTATACCGGAATCTGACCTACCGAATACGGAAACGACATGCTAAGGCGACCCGATGGGTTTGCTTCTCCTGTCAACAGCTCCGCAATAGCTGCACCGCCTTCACTGCCCGGATACCAGGCTTCCAATACGGCATCCGCCTCGTCCAAAACACCGTGTAAATCCAGCGGTCTGCCGTTGAACAGAACGACAACGATCGGCTTTTGCAGCGGTTTGAGATGCTGAATTAATTCAAGCTGCGGCTCCGGCAGTGTAATGAATGCACGGCTGCCCGCTTCTCCGCTCATCTCGGAATCTTCGCCCAGCGCCAGCACGATTACATCAGCCTCATTGGCAACCTTCAACGCCTCATCGAGCTGCTGCTCGGTCACCGAGGTCACATCACAGCCTTCGGCTGTTAGGAGCATGTCAGAAGCGAGTTTGGAGCGAAGCCCCTGCTCCACGGTTATCGCGTCTTCTTTCGAACCGGTCCATGACCATGGACCAAGAATATCTCCACTTGCGGCGAAAGGACCGATCAGCGCAACGCGCTTCTCAGACTTCAGCGGCAAAACCGAGTTGTTTTTTAATAAAACACAAGACTTGACAGCAGCTTCACGAGCCGCCTGCCGATGCTCATCGCAGAACACAATTTCCTGCTCCAATGCCGGATCAGCTCCCCGCACAGGACGCTCGAACAGCCCTAGCCGTTTTTTCAACGACAGAATACGCAGCACGGCTTCATCTATAAGTCTCTCTTCCACTTTTCCTTCACGTACAAGATCTTGCAGGTGATGAACATAACAAGGCGTCATCATCTCAATGTCCACTCCTGCCAAAATCGCCTTCAGCGCCGCCTCTTCCTCATCTTCAGCAACCCCGTGGGGAATCATCTCTTTAACCGCTCCCCAGTCGGAAATCAACACACCATCAAAGCCCCATTCACCACGCAATAAGTCACGCATCAATCGTTTATTGCCTGTAGCCGGCACGCCGTGGACCGTATTAAAGGACGTCATCACCATCTCACAGCCCTCTTCCAGCGCTGCTTTATATGCAGGCAAGTAGTACTCCCGCAGCTGCCGCTCCGACATATCCACCGTATTGTAATCGCGTCCGCCTTCACCTGCTCCATAAGCGGCAAAATGCTTGACACAAGCCGCCACCCGGTGCACATCACCGCTGAGATCGTCCCCTTGAAATCCCCGAACAAAGGCACGGGCAAATTCACTGTTCAAATAAGGATCTTCTCCGGTAGACTCCATAACTCGGCCCCACCTAGGATCGCGCACCAGATCAACCATCGGCGCAAACGTGACATGAATGCCGGATACGGAAGCTTCACGGGCAGCGATTTTTGCACTCTGCTCTGCAAGCTCCATGTCCCAGGAGCATCCCATAGCTAGCGGCACAGGAAAAATCGTCTTGAACCCATGCACGATGTCTGCCATAAGAAGCAGCGGAATACCTAGTCGATTGCTGCGAAGATGAGCTTCCTGAACAGCGATGGCTTCCTTCGCTCCCGCCAAACCGAGCACAGAGCCAGCATTATGAACGATTTCCTCCGTAATCCCGAGTGATTCCATCGGTCCAGTAATTTGCCCGGATTGTTCAGCTCCCTCAAAAAAAGGAACGGCCAGCTGCATAAGCTGTGCAATTTTTTCTTCCAGCGTCATTCGCTCCACCAGAGAAATCAGTTGTTGATCTGCCATTCCTAAACCTCCTCTTGTCCTTGCACGGACTTACCGTTTACAAATCGAAACGTTTTTATTGTAATCATCCAACTTCAAAAACACGATAAAATTATATACTTATCAAAGAAAAATTCAATATTCAATATCTTTTCCTGCATATGAGAAACCGCCACGAAACAAGCCATAAATCGAAACGTTTCAAAAGATATGCATAAAAAAATTAGGGCAAGGGTAACCAATCCAGCACACGCTTGATTTTACAGTCCCAATATCCCCACTCATGTCCACCCGGCTCTTCCTCATACGTCAGATCAAGCCCCAGTTTCTTGGCATGCTCGCGGAAGGTTTGATTATCTCTGTATAAAAAGTCCTCCGTTCCACAGCATTGATACAATTTCGGTTTAGGCCCTTCATAAGCTGCAAATGTTTCGGCCAGAAACAACAGATCATCCCGGCTCCCTTTCAATCGATCCACACTGCCAAAAAGCGCACGGACTTCATGCTCCTGAAATGCCGGTCCGGCTGCACGACTGGCAAGATCCATACCGCCCGACAGACTTGCACCTGCCGCATAACGCTCCGGAAAACGCATAGCCAACTTGAACGCGCCGTACCCTCCCATCGAGATTCCAGCTACAAAAGTATCCTCTCTTCTATCCGAAATCGGAAAGAATGACTGAACAACCCCGGGAAGTTCTTCACTCAGAAACGTAAAGTATGGTAATCCATTGGCCATATCCATGTAATAGCTTCGTCCAGCCCCTGGCATGACCAATGCGATGCCTTTATGCTCAGCATACCTTTCAATGGATGAGTGACGCCACCACTCCGTATGGTCCGCTCCCCGGCCATGCAGCAAATAAAGCACCGGCAGCTTGGAAGGATAGCTGGATCGCCCTAAGCTGGACTGCGGTAAAAATACGTATATACTCGTAGAAAGCCCCAGAGTCTCCGCATAAAAATCACAAGCTATCCACGCCATACTTCTTCACCTCCTATTCGGCACTTCTTAATGAACGTTATTTCCTAATAACAGAGATGTTTTTCACAGAGCTGCGCTCTACCATTTCCGTTGTCAGCATATACTCCCGTTTTACCTCTTCGCCGCTCAATATCTGAAAAAGCAAATGTGCAGCAAGTGAACCCGCTTCACTCTTCGGTTGACGGATCGTCGTGAGCGGCGGGCTCACATACTCAGCAATCTGAATATCGTCAAAGCCGATCACCGATATATCCTCCGGTACCGATATGCCGCTTTCCTCAAATGCCTTCAGTCCTCCGATCGCCATCTCATCATTACCGTAAAACACCGCTTCTGGAAGAGACCCCTGAACAATCATCATCTTCGTAGCGTTATAGCCGCCTTCGCGCACGAAGTTTCCGCTAAGTCGCCATTTCGACTGCTCTTCCAGTCCAGCCTCCGACAGTGCCCGCAAATACCCTTGATAACGAAGCTGACTGTCATAGGAGTCATTCGGGCCGCTGATATAAGCAATACTTCGATGACCGGATTCAATCAGATAACGAGTCGCTGTATATCCGCCTTGCTCACCATCAACAAGCACATTGACCAAATATTCGCTGGATATTTTCCGATCCATGATAACAATCGGAAAACGAGGGCCAGCGGTCTCGATCAGTACTTCATCACGAATATTAGGCGCGAGTATAATTGCACCATCTGTCCGCTTCTCCCGCAAAAACTTTACTGCCGTGGAATCCCTGCCGCCAACAGAACTACATGCGATCAAGTCATAGCCATTGTCCAGCGCTACCTCCTGCACACTGCGGATAAGCTCTGAGTAATACGGTCCGGAAAGATCGGTCAAAATAAGGGCGATTGTATTTGTGCGGCTCCGTTTCAAATCCATGGCAAAGCCGTTTTTTCGATAATTCAATTGCCTTGCCGCCTCCAGCACCTTTGCTCTTGTCTTGGCGCTCACCCTGCTGTCGCCGCTTAACGCATACGAAGCAGTGGACAATGCAACCCCAGCGAGCTTCGCCACATCTTTTATCGTTGCCATTTTAATCTTCGCTCCTACTGTACTTTCTTTAATTTCAAAAAAACTCTACCTATTTCTATTTCATACCAGAGATCGTATATCCTTCAATGATGTGCTTTTGGAAGAAAGAAAATATAATAATAATCGGAACGACCATAAATGCCGCGCCCGCCATCTGCAATCCATAATCTGTTCCATGCTGCCCCTTCAGAAGCTGCAGGCCGACGGAAAGCGTGTAAAGATCCTGATCGTTCGCCATAATAAGGGGCCACAAAAAGCTGTTCCAGCCGCCGATGAACGTCAATATCCCTTGTACCGCAAATACCGGCTTGGTGATCGGCATAACCAGCTGGAAGAATATCCTTAGTTCCCCTGCCCCATCCAGACGTGCCGCCTCGATCAAGTCCATCGGGATCGTCGTCATAAACTGGCGGAACAGGAAAATACCGAAGGCTCCTACCAAACCCGGCAGCACAATACCTGCCATCGTGTTCGTTAAACCGATACTGTTAATAATCAAGTATACGGGTATCATCGTTACTTGCCCCGGTATCATCATCGTTGCAAGTACAAGATAGAACATTTTTTTATTGCCTGGAAACTCAAACTTGGCAAATGCATACCCCGCAAGCGCGTTAAGGAACAAGCCAATAAATCCGAAAAACACAATAATCAGTGTATTTTTAAAATAAATCAAAAAGTCCAGTCTTACAAACAAATCGACATAATTCTGAATGGTAAACTGCTCCGGAAGGAGCGTCGGCGGAATTGCCGTAAATTCATTTTCCGGCTTGAATGAGGAAGTGATCATCCATATAAATGGAATCATCATTAACAATCCCCCTGCAACGAGCAAAGCCGTCATGAATGCTTTTTCAATTTTTTTAGCTGCCATGCTCTATACCTCCTTCAGTTATACGGGTTTCTCGCTTGAACTTAATACTCTACATCTCTTTTCTTCAAGGCGAATTGTGCGATCGTCGCAATGATAATAATGATGAAGAGCACAAACGATCCTGCGGCCGCATAGCCGAAATTGCTAAGCTGGAAGCCGTTGTTGTATATAAAGAGCGCCATCGACATCGTTTCGTTGAGCGGACCGCCTTTGGTCATGACCAGCGGCTCTTCGAAAAACTGAATCCAGCCGATCAACGTTGTAATCGTAACGAAGAAGGTTGCAAAGCTAAGGAGAGGAACGGTAATGTACATAAGCTTCTGCCGCTTGCTTGCGCCATCGATTTCCGCCGCTTCATAATATGAGCGTGGAATACCCTGCAACGCTGCCAGAAAAATGATCATATTCAAGCCAATCGCTTTCCACACAGCCAGTAATATGAGGGACAGCTTCGCAAGTGCTGGGTCGGTCAGCCACTGCTGCGCCGGAATTCCAAACAGGGACAAAATATAATTAAACAGGCCATAATGGCTGTTATAAAGATAGCCCCAAACGACCGCTACCGCTACGATATTGGTGATAGAAGGCATATAGTATACAATACGGAACGTCTTGAATAGCCATCCCGTACCATAATTAAGAAGCAGCGCAGCGCCCATGGCAAACAGCACGACGAGCGGCACCCCGATGATAACATAGAACAAAGTGTTGTACATAGACTTCAGAAAAACCGGATCTTTAAATATATTCATGTAATTCTCAAATCCAACAGCTTCAATATTCGAATAATTCGCCAGACCGGCAAGGTCGATGTCGGTGAAGCTGATGACAAGCGCAACAAAGATTGGAATAATCGAGAACGTAATAAGCAGCAGCATCGCAGGTGCAACAAACATATATGGATACTTATAGCGGTTAAAACGCTTGATAAAGTTCTGCACTGTCATTCACCTCCTGTTAGTGTATGATTTCAGTCAAACGAAGCTCTTTTCGATGCAGCCAGGCTTGCTTACGTCATTAACGAAGCAAGCCGGGGACTGCATGAAAACTCATATTATTTCGTCAGAATCTCGGTAGCCTTCGTGTTTAACTGATCCATTTCTGTCTTGATGTCAGCACCGCCAACGGTAATTCTTTCAAAAGCACCAATGGCCTCCTGGGAAACAGCGTCCCACTCTTTAATAAATGGAACTGGTCTTGCGCTTTCCAATTGCTCACCAAACGTAGCGATGATCGGATCATCAAATCGTGCATCATCCCATGCACTCTTGACAGCAGGCAGGTTTTTAGACACATCGTAATTCTTCAGCTGCGTTTCTTTTTGACTCATGAAATCGATAAATTTAACGGCCTCTTCCGGGTTCTTCGACGTGCTGAACACGGACATGTTAGCGCCACCAAGGAAGGATGCATTGTTTTCTTTGGCTGGCAGCGTTGCAGTCGCCCACTTTCCTTCGATCTCAGGCGCTTTCTCCTTCACACCCGAAATCATCCAAGGGCCGCTGATAAACATCGGAAACTGTCCATCTTTAAATGCAGCAAACAACTCCAGGTCGCTGTGAAGCGGTGTCAAACCATCGTCATAGAAACTCTTCAAGTATTCCATCGCTCCCATAAACTCCGGTTCATTAAAGCGAGGCGTGCGATCTTTGTCGATGATTTCGCTTCCATTCTGCCAAGCGAACATGGACAGATAGTTCATATCTTTAGCATCAATTGTGATCGCATAGTTGCCTTCTCCTCTGGCTGCAAGCTTCTTGCCCGCATCCTTCATTTCGTCCCAAGTTTTCGGACCTTCAGGATAGCCTACGTCAGCTAAAATATCGGTACGATAGAACAGCACCCGCGTTTCTACATACCAAGGAATACCGACAACCTTGTCATTAAAACTCATCGTCTCTATAGCACCATCAAAGTAATTTTCCGGTTTCAAACTTGGATACTTATCCAGATATGGCGTCAAATCGAGCAAAGCTCCGGCTTCTGCAAATTCTGGAATCCAGGTCGTACCCATCTGTACCACGTCAGGTCCGCTCTTGGATGCGACTGCCGTAAGAAGCTTGTCATGAGCGTTGGCCCAAGGAATAGATTGAACGCTTACCTTAATTCCTGGGTTTTTCTCCTCAAATTCGTTGATCAAGGTTTTGTCTGTCTCATCCCCCATAAGCCAAACCTTCAATTCCTTTGTTCCGCCTTCGCTGTCTCCGCCTGAACTTTCGGATTCATTGGAACCGCATCCGGCCAAAATAACCGAAAATACAAGCAGTGTCGCCAAGATCAGTGATAACGATTTCTTCCTCATTGTACATTCACCCCGTTTTTAATGTTTACTTACCTGTAAAACGAAAATTGAAAGCACTTACTTCGAAACGTTTCGATTTTTTTCGAAAAAATAAAGACATGGAATAATCAATTGATCCAAAGCCCTTTAGTCCAATTATTGCCTGTATCAAGCACCTTAACAAGCTTAAATCGTGTATATAAGTTCGTATGGAAATGATGCTAAATTCTAGTTGTTAGCTTGATTACTTAAATAATTGCATATTATTTTGAAACGTTTCGACAGGTTCATTATAGCTCCCCTTGAGAGCGATTTCAATATTCTTTTTTAAAATATTTTCAGTCTTTTTCTGGCATAACCAGTTCAATCATTTGCACAAAAATCACAAAAAAAGCAGCACGCTTCAAAAACCGCTTGCTGCTTCATAAGCCAGTATATCTTTTCCATAGATTGCTCTCTTATATGAAAATCATTTGTACTTCTACGCAGAAATACTTTCGTGAACGGGAACGCTTTTGCTAAGCTTGGCATGGATAACAAAAGACAAAAAGGACATCACTGCCGTCCCCACGGCCAACCATGCGACTGGTGTCAACCCGCCGCCATCATAAAGCGTACCCATCGCATACGGTCCGATTACCCTACCGGCAGAACCCATACCTCCCGCGACTCCGATATAGAACGGAGCAGCATCTCCCGCACGATCTGCTATAAATGATGGGATCGCTGGCGAGATCAGCATTTCACCGAGTGTTGCCAGCGCCATGGCTAGCACAAAGCCCGGGTAATTGTTCATCAAAACAACGACCATATATGCAGCGATATAAAATACGGCACTGATCGTCATTTGCATCGTTTCGGTACGGGCGAACCAACGCTTGATCCATGTGGTTAATGGCTGGGCAGCGAAGATGAGAATGCCGTTTAGCGTCCATAAATAACTAAATGCTGCCTTGGACATCCCCTCTGAAATGATATGAGGTGATACGCCAGTATTCCATATCGACATCCCGAACCACATAAACAGCGACCCGAATCCCAGGAACAAGTATATCCGAATATTTCCCAAGAGCACCCATGCACCAGGTCCGGCTGGCAGCGGAGTCTTCACTTTCGGACGGTGATCTTCCTTCATAATATCTCCAGGCTGATCAAGCCGGGACAAATAGGATAAGAAGAAAATGGCAAAGCCCATGGAGGTCAATCCGTTCGCCACAAAGCTTAAATGATATGAAATTTCCGCCAGAAACCCGCTCATGGCAGTCCCCAGAGCAATTCCGATATTATTGGCTACATAAATAACGTTAAACAGCTCTCCACGGCGGTCGGAAAACCGAAAGCCGATAAAGGCCTGGATCGCCGGCAAAGATACCGCATTGCAGAAGCCGATAAACAGCATCATGGGAAGCAGCAGCGGCCAGTAACCATTAATAAAGGGCAACGAAAATAAACCGAGTGCATTCAGCAGCAGAGAACCGACAATCAATCTTTTTACACCGATTCGATGATACAGCGCACCACCGAACAATTGTCCGGCTATACCGCCCACAGATTGAAGCAAAATAACAAACCCGGCATCCTGCATACTGCGTCCGAGCTCGTCGAATACATACATCGTTGTTAGCGGCCACATCAATGATCCGCCCGCAGAATTGACAAGGCTTGCGATCAAAAATCCTTTAACTTCTTTGGGATATTGCTGTAATAATTTCATCTGACACTCCCGTTACTCGTCCTGACTTCGAACTTCAGTATTGCTCAATTGAGCGTCTTTTGGCAAGCACTTTTATTGCCGCTTCACCATAACGATGAAAGATCATTAACAAGCATAAAAAAGAAACGCCTTCCTGCCCTGGTTTTAAGGGAGAAGACGTTTTTCCCAAAACACATTGCTCCATCGGATACTTTCATATCAAGTCAAAAGTCCGGTCTGTTTACCCGTTGCTTTTCGCCTTGTTGTTTTCGCCTTTTTGCCGGTATACGAATTTGCACAGAAGTACCAATCCCGACCCGGCTAAAAATAGACACCCCGTATTCTTTACCGTAATGCAGTTTTACACGTTGATCGATATTTCGAATGCCACAGCCCATATGGCTGTCATCCTGCGAATCCAATATTTCATCAATCCTCTCCTGCTTCATGCCCAGGCCATCATCAATAATCCGATACATAATGGAGTCCCCTTCCTTCCTGACTGAAACTCGAATGTGAATCCGATCACCGCTCCATGCATGTTTTAGCACATTTTCAATAAACGGCTGCAAAATCAGCTTCACCGTTTCATACGGCCAAATGTCCACATCCATATCAAAGTCAACTTCCATACGGCGGCCGTACTTTACCTTTTGGATATCCAGATAAGCCTGGGCCTGCTCGATCTCCATCGCGATTGGAATCATCGTTCGCCCTGAATTTAAGGTTAAACGATAAAATTGCGCCAGCTGAACAACCATGTCCTGAAGCTTTTCGTTTTCGCCAAATTTGGCAAGCTGGTTAATCGACGATAACGTATTGTATAAAAAATGAGGGTTAATCTGCGATTGCAGCATTTCAAGCTCCGCTTCTTTTTTTTGCAGCTGGGTCAGATACACCTTATTGATCAGAGCTTCGATCTCCTCACCCATAGCGTTCAAGGCATTGGCAATTTGAGAGAACTCCCCTTTCCCGCGATACGCAATACGTTTATGCAGATTTCCTTCCCGGAATGAATTAAGCACCGATATGATTTTCAAAATTCGTTTCGATAAATATTGAGAGATTAAAAATCCGGCATATGTAAACAGCACGACACACAGGATACCAATGATAATAAAAACCGTACGTACCCGTTTGGCTTCCTGTTCAATAATATTTAACGGAACCTGTGCGACAATCTTCCAGTTTTTCTGAGGCAAATCCTCCTCAATCGTCAAAAAATGGGGTCTATCATATTCCATTGATCTCAAGCCCTTATCTGCTTTGGCTTGGCCTTCATCCTGCTCATCCAGCTTGCCCGAACGAAATACGATATTGCCGTATGGATCTACAACCGATAGCAGACTGCCTTTTCCAAGCTTCGTATAATCCACGCTTTCGAACAGTTCCGATATCCGTACACTGAATCTCATAATCCCGACTTCCTTGATTTCAAGCGGATTTTTCATATCTACGATCCGGCGGACCATCGATATTCGCTCGTCCCGCTCATCCTCTTCCACCTGCTTCCACTGCATCGTCACATTGTATCTTTCTTTCGGCAGCGTGAAGTACCAGAACTTGTTGTGAATATGACTGATATGATAGATATTAAACGTTTGCTCGGTAAAATCGAGATTATTCTCAGGCTCCCAGATCCGGTAGCTTTCGCCTACCGTTTCATTATGAAAGTAAACTGACAGTCTTAAGTTAAGCCCAATTGCTTTTGAAGCGCTCTCAAGTTTCGGTATGATCACCTTTTCCAATCGATTATATTTATTTATGCTGTCTTCCTTTCGGCGCAAGCTTTGAATCAAGGTAGGATCATCATAAAGTGTAGCAGATGTCTGGACGATATCATCAACTTTATAGGCGACGTTATCACGAATCTGTATCAAAGTTCCTTGAATGGTCACACGGGTCTGCTTACGCATGGTATCATCATACATCGTCTGCGATATATAGAAGTTAGCCGATACCAGCAATAGAATAAACAGCAGAAAGGTAAGCATCAATTTGTATCCGATCGGTAAATACCCCAACCTCTTTCGGTCAGCTAAACCTAACAGTACCCAAAGCTTGCTCATTCATTTACTCTCTTTCGATATTCCATCGGAGTCATGCCAAACTTCTCCTTAAACTGCCTGCTGAAATAAGGAAGGTATCGGTATCCTACCTGATCGGCTACTTCATAGATTTTCATTCCGGGCTGTGTTAACAGCTCGCATGCTTTTTCCATACGAAGCTGTACAAGCAATTCATTAAAGGTCTTTCCCGACCTCTCTTTAATCAGAAAACCAAGATGGCCCGGTGAAAAAGAAAAATGCTGCGCAATATCTTTAATCGTGATATTATCGCTCATTCGCTCTTTCATGAAGCTGATGACATTTCGTATAAACTTGCTATCCTTCGAATTTGTTTTCTCGTACAGTCTCTCGGATATTTCAAACATTCGCTGTAAAAACCACGAACGAATGTCGTTAACCGTGTCGAATTGCATCAAAATATCCAAATGATGAATTTCCATGCCCAGCAGCTCAAATAAATCTTCATTTCTGCTGCTTAAATATTGATCCAGCTTCCAAATAATATAGTTGGACATATTATGGACGGTAAACCGGGAGCGCAGGTTCGTTATAGACCCGAATAGCTTCTCAAGCTCATCACAGATTCGAACAAGCTCATACCCCTCCATCGCATGCAGAAGGGCTTGCATTGGCTCCTCAAGCATTCGCGCATCCAGCATCTCCGGTTCTGCACTTACATCCTCGTACTTAATCACACTTCCTTTGCCCAGAAACATTTTCCCTTCCACGGCCTCTACAGCCTGCCGATAAGAAGCCTGCAGCTGATCAATCGCATATACCGGCTCTCCGATTCCCGTTGTAATCGATGCCGGTAAATGTTCCTTCACTTTTTCAGTTAATAGGCGAACGATGCGATTCGTACGGTCGTCTTCAAGCAACAATGCGATTCGCTGTGAAGAGAGTTTGCAGTAGTGGAACATGCCAAGTGCTGTGACTGCTTCATGAATTTGTTGCAGGAACATCCTCGACATTTTACGCTGTGAAGTAAAGTCTCCAGCTTGTCTCCATGGCAAATTGTCCAGCTCCATTACCGCTACACGAATCGGCCAATTCATCTGGTCGAATCCGTAGGACTTCGCCAACCGGGATAAGGACTCTTCCGATTCCCCTTCGCTTTCGAGCAGGCGAATAAGAATATCGCTTTTGACGATGGGAATCATCTCTTGATACGCGAGCTCCACTTCACGCTGTTTGTTCTCTTCATCCAAGTCACGTTTCACTTTGAGCAATGAAGAAACCAGCTCTCGGTCATTCATCGGCTTTAACACATAGTTGTACGCCTTTAACGACAAAGCTTGCTGAACATAGCTGAATTCCTGATATCCGCTAACGAATATGATCCGTATGTTAGGCTTTCGCTCCAGCGCGATACGGGCAAGCTCAAGGCCTGACATATAAGGCATATTGACGTCACTCACTAAAATATCGATGTTTTCCTTATCTATAATTTCACAAGCTGAAAGTGCATTATTTACGCTTCCCTTCACTTCCATGCCCAGATCAGACCAGGGAATGAACCTCTTCATCCCTTCCAAATCAAGCTCCTCATCATCCACCAGCAGCACCTTGTACATGGAACTCCTCCTAAAATTATAGTCGGGAAACCTATTCATCATGCGTGATTCTATCAATATAATACTCGACTATTCACATATCAGGAACTGTAAAATTAGAAAATTTTAGATAAATAGAGATATCCCAAAGAATCCAGACGGATTCTTTGGGATCGGATAAAACGTAAGGTATGATCTATTTTACTTCTGCTTCATTTTAGCCAGGTTTTCCTGCCATTTAACAGTACGCCACTCCAAGAGTTTATCGTAACCAAGCGCCATCAAATCCTTATGGCCCTGGTCGAGAATTTGCTCAACTTCTTCATCACTTCCAGCCATGACGGATTTAGCATAAACCTCCAGGAACATTTCGTCTATGGAAGCCTTAATTACGCCTTCTTCGGATTCAGGGTCTGGGTTCAGATTAATAAATTCCGTAACGTTATATTGAGTAGGCCAAGTGATCGTTTGTTGATATTTTGTTCTCCAATCCTGCTCTTCGAACGGAAGATTTTCCATATACTTGTATTTGGCAGGATCAATATAGCTTGTGTTTCCTACAAACATTACCGGCTCATTTTTAGTTTGAATATCGGCAACTTCCTTTGGATCGTAATTTTCAGTAAAGTTCGGTTTTCCTTCTTCGTCAAATCCTTCCCAGTTTTTACCCTCTGGGCCGAAGTATTGGACATTCATGCCTTCAGGACCTGTATACCAGTCAAGGAAAGCAAAGATCGCTTCAGGGTCTTCCGCAGCGGTTGTAATATATGCTGCATTCCATCCAAAGCTCGTGTACGTACCTGGATAAATTTTATTCTTATCCAGGCCTGGTTTGTGGATAGGCCAGATCATGAAATAGCCGCCATCCGGATCTTCCTTGATCAATTCCGGATGAGCTTCACCAGCAAATGTTGTCGGACTAGATCCGGCAAATACGGCTACTCTTCCGGTCATTACTTTTTCTAATACCTGGTCTTCCGTTTGGTTGAAGGCATCTTGAGAGATGAGTTTCTCTCTGTAAAGCTTGGCTATATATTTCTGAGCTTCGCGAAATACCGGATCGGTGAATACTGGCGTGAGCTTTCCATCCTTCGGTATAGCTCGTAACCCGCTATTGAGATAAGTATAAAGCGCACCTTCACCAAATGCTGTATAGAGAACACCCAGTCCCTGCATATCTTGCGCACGATGCGGCTCAAACGGAATGATGCTGTCGCCGTACTTTTCTTTTACTTTGACGAGATAGTCATAAAGATCATCGGTTGTTTTCAAAGCAGGTTTTCCTAACTCATCGTAGATTTTTTTGTTAACGACGTAACCTGCATTTCCGAAAGGATTCGACGAATACCAGTTCGGGAACATATACAGCTTGCCGTCATCATGACGAAGCATGTTCAGGTCTTCGCCCATCCACTCTTTCAGATTAGGGTACTTATCTAGATAATCATCAAACGCAACGAGTTTTCCAGCTTTATACAGCCTCTCCATGTCCGGATGGTTACGATCCGTCCAGATCATATCTGGCAGATCATCTGAAGCCATCAGTGCACTCAATTTTTGAGTATGGGCCCCCGATGCTGCGATCATGTTGATTTTAACCTGTTTTTCCTCACTAAGATATTTACCGATTGGCGTGCTTTCCCACTTAGGAAAATCAGTGTTGTTATAGTGAGCATATGCTGAAAACTCCAATGGCTTTTCACCAAGTACCCACTTGCTGTCTGATTTTTCATTCGGTTGCTCTTTGTTATCCTTATCTGTCTCGTTATTCACGGTTCCAGAATTCGGCGGGCTGCCTTCTTCTGACTTGCTGCACCCAGCCAGTACCATCGTCATCGCCAGAAACAATGACACGATCACCAGGAGCGGCCTTCTCATCCTTCTCATTCGCGAAACCCCTTTCATCCCTGAATATATATGTTCAAAGCTATTCGCCTTAAACCGTACCCATTTCTACTCTTTCAGCGAGCCTACCAGCACGCCTTTAACAAAATATTTCTGCACGAATGGATATACAAGAATAATCGGCAGCGTAACAACAATCATCATCGCCATCGTAAGCGACTTCGAAGTGACTTGCTTTGTCTGTTCAACGAGTGCGGCCGATGCACTATCCAGCACAGCACTCTGTCCGCTTACAATGTTGGCATTCAACGTTTGACGCAGTATCGTCTGGATCGGCATCAATTCTTCGTTGGTAATATAAATACTTGGCAAGAACCAGTCATTCCAGTGGCCCACAGCTGTCAGAAGAGATAATGTTGCGATAACCGGACCGGACAGAGGAAGAATAATTCGGAAGAATATCCCCCAGGTACTGCAACCATCAATATGAGCCGATTCCTCCAATCCAACCGGCAGCCCCTTAAAGAAGGTCCGGAAAATGATCATGTTCCACACACTAATCATGGAAGGGACGATAAATACAGCAAACGTATCCATCATGCCAAGTGAGCGTATCAACAGATAAGTCGGAATCAATCCCCCGCCGAAGTACATTGTGAACACAAAGAACACCATGTAGTAGTTTCGGCCAATCAGGTACGTCCGTGTCATACCAAACGCCAATAGAGCAGTCATAAATATGGAGCTCGCCGTTCCGACAATAACACGGGCAACAGATACCATAAAGCCGGTGATCAATCGATTATCTTGCAAAATGATTTGGTAATTTTCAAGGGTGAATTCTCTCGGCCAGAAGGTGATTCCGCCCTTAGCGGTGTCTACGCCTACGTTGAACGATACGGCAACCGCATTCCAGAATGGGTAGAGCGCTGAAAAGGCCAGTAAACCAAGCAAAGTATATATGACGACAAGCATGATTCTGTCGCTAAAGCTGATTCTTTTTAACATAAATGCACCTCCTGCGGGCTAAAACGGCCTTACCATAAGCTGTTACCGGATTTGCGGGCTATATAGTTTGCAATCGTAAGCAGCATAATACTGATAATCGCCTTGAATAATCCAATCGCGACCGCATAGGAATATCTATGTGTTCCCAGACCCACGCGGTAAACATAAGTATCTATTACATCTGAAACCGGCCTGAGTACTGGGTTTGAAGCCAAGAGAAGGATATCCTCGAATCCGGCGTTAAGCAGATTTCCAATCGCAAGAATCATGAAAATGGCAACGACCGGCATGATGGAAGGCAGTGTGATGAGATAGATTTGCTTGAATTTGCTCGCCCCGTCAATATCAGCCGCCTCATACAAATGGGGATCTACCCCGGCGATTGCCGCAAGAAATACGATCGAACCGAATCCGATTTCCTTCCACACATTGACCGAAACAAGGATAGACCAAAAGTATTCTTTGATCGAAAGGAAGTTGATCGGCTCATCTATAGCCCCCACGGACTGCAGAATCATGTTCACGCTTCCATTTTCCGTAGAAAGCATAGCCATTGTAAGCCCCGCTACGATAACCCAAGAGAGGAAGTGAGGCAGATAAGTGATCGTCTGAACTACTCTCTTGAAAAACATATGGCGCACCTCATTCAGCATAAGCGCAAGTATGATAGGTGCCGGAAATCCAATCAGGAATTTCAATAAGCTGATCACTATGGTGTTTCGAATCAGTCTCTCAAACTCTGGTGCTGCAAAAAAAGCTTCAAAATGCTTGAATCCAACCCAGGGATTTTCCCATATCCTTGAGCCTGTGAACAGGTTGTAATCCATAAATCCGGTTACCACCCCGTACATAGGTAAGTAAGAAAAGATGAAAACCAGAATGATCCCGGGAATAACCATAAGCTGGACATCCCATTGCCTAAAAAAGCGTATGAATATGTTTTTGCTGCGAGGCTTGGGCTGCGGGGACACTGGCGGCTGCTGCTGTTCTGTAGTCGCTTGCGGCATGTTCTTCCTCCCGTGTTCAAGAATTATAAATTTCTAGCGGTTACTTATAGAAGACGTCTTCATTCATCTGCGCGTAACCGCTTGCACTGGACTTAAGAACATTCTACTCCGGCCATATTATTGAAACTATATAATAAAACCGCGATTTTTTATACTTCCACAGGATGTTTATAAATCAACACGTCCGAAAAATTATAAAAAAACATTTAAAAATCCGATGAGCCAAACGGCCTTATCTTGTAAAGCCCTTCATTTGATGTCAAAATTGATATGTATGAATATACATGAATTTGATATGAGGAGGAACGAAGCGATGAGAACGATGAAGCTTGGAACCAGTTCCCTAGAGGTGCCTGTTGTTGCCGTCGGCTGTATGCGTATAAACTCATTGAACAACACCGAGGCTGAACGATTTGTTCAGTCAGCCCTTGAAGAAGGTGCGAACTTCTTTGACCATGCCGATATATACGGCGGCGGAGCTTGTGAAGAAATATTTGCGGACGCAGTACATATGAACGATGATATCCGTGAAAAAATCATTCTTCAATCCAAATGCGGAATTCGGCAGGGAATGTTCGACTTTTCCAAAGAGCATATTTTGGAATCGGTGGACGGAATTTTGAAACGATTGAAAACGGATTATTTGGACGTGCTGCTCCTGCATCGCCCGGATACACTGGTTGAACCTGAAGAGGTGGCAGAAGCTTTTGACATACTTGAAACCTCAGGCAAGGTTCGCCACTTTGGCGTTTCCAACCAAAATCCATTTCAAATGGAACTGCTCAAGAAATCGGTGAAGCAGCCGCTTGTAGCAAATCAGCTGCAATTAAGCATCACCAACTCCACCATGATTACAAGCGGGTTTAATGTAAACATGGAGAACGATGCCGCGATAAACCGCGATGGCGGTGTTCTGGATTATTGCAGGCTTCAAGACATTACCATTCAGCCTTGGTCGCCTTTCCAATATGGTTTCTTTGAAGGGGTATTCCTTGGGAACGAAAAATTTCCGGAGCTGAATCAAACGATTGATACTATTGCGGAAAAATATGAAGTCAGCAATACAACGATCGCGATCGCATGGCTTCTGCGTCATCCGGCACGGATGCAGCCTGTCATCGGTACGATGAATATCGACCGGCTGAAAGATTGCTGCAAAGCCAGCGATATTTATTTAACGCGGCAAGAATGGTACGAAATTTATCGTGCAGCAGGTAATGTGCTTCCGTAAGGTTTTGTAAATTTTTTTCTATTTAGCTGTTTCAGCCTTCAAATTACGGGGTAAGTTCGTATCGAGAGCATGAAAGAGAATCCCAGACCCTTTCTCTTCTTGCCGTATCATGGACCACTCCCAAAAAAATTCGCCATGCCCTGTTTCTTCCCCCGAAACCGGCATGGCGAATTTGTTTATATAATAAAGACTGTTTACACTTGTTGTACTTGTTTTAGGCTATTTCTAGACTAAGCATGCTTCTTAGCACGAACTTTTTGGCTAGAAGCCTTAGGCCCGCTAATCTCCGCCTTGTTACCATCCTTCAAATAGGCAGCCCAGTATGCAACAGCTACAAATATCCCGCCGCCGACCATATTGCCAAGCCAAACAGGAATAAAGTTTATGATGTACTCGCCCCAGCTGTAATAACCTTCGAAAATCGCCGCTGGAATCAAGAACATGTTCGCGACCACGTGCTGAAATCCGATAGCGACAAACGCCATCGTCGGGAACCAGATTCCGAGAATTTTACCGCTCATATGGTCAGAGCCATAGCATAGCCATACAGCCAGTGCAACTAGCCAGTTACAACCAATCCCCGAAACAAATGCCTGAAGGAAGCTGGCATCCAGTTTATGTCCCGCGAGCTCCACCACTTTATCTAAATAGATACCGCTGCCTGTCAGTCCCACCACATGCCCGAAAAAGTAGGCTACAAAGACGCCGCCCAAAAAATTGCTGAGCGTAATGAGCGCCAAATTTTTAAGCGCTTGTCCCCAAGTGATTCGTTTCGCTACTTTAGCGAGCGAGATCGCCATCATATTACCAGTAAGCAGCTCCCCGCCCGCCAGCAAAACAAGAATCAATCCAACCGGGAACAAAGCCGCTCCGATAAAATTGACCACACCGGACCATTCCTGAGGTGCCCCGGCAATGACGCGTATGTCCAGCAAATAACCTAGAGCAATAAATGCACCGGCCAAAAAGCCAAGGATCAACACGGTCAAAAGCGGATTAGTCGCTTTCTTAACCCCATTTTCCACTGTAATCTCCGCAATCTGCTGCGGCTTGTAGTATGCCATTCCTCTACCCCATCTCTTTGTACTATTTATCTAAAAACTGATCTATTTTTATTTAATTGTAACGTAAGTATAAATTTTCGAACGTAAAATATGTCACGTTTCAGTTCTGATGCAGAGGGAGGAAGACAGTACAAACAAATATTTGTCCTTTTGTACAAAAGGACCATCCTAAAGCACCGATGAAGTGCTTGATGGTCCTTCTTGCTAGAGTTTACAGCTGCATGGTTTTCTTACACTTCCTTGGCCAAATCTGGTACAGATGACATCGGCTCCGCCGAAACAGGAAATCTTAAGCTAACGATAGAAGCAACTAAAAACAAAGTACCGGCCGTAAAATATACGACAAAAATTGAAGTGGATGCCATGTACATACCGGTAGTCCCTGATCCAATTAGCAGCATGGCTGTGAAGACCGGCGTTATAAATCCGTTCAGCCTGCCAACAAACTTCTCATCGACTTGACGGATCATAGCTGCCATCAAGACGGTTTGAGCCATTGCCAGAAGCAATCCAGTCAAGAAACGCATCGTTCCTGTCAAAACTGGCCATGTGGATAATACTTCAACAAACGTAGATGTTCCGAGAAAAGCAAGTCCGATGAACATCATTACCGAGCCCTTTAGTTTTCCGGCAGCCAATGCAGCAATAACACCACCAATCAACATACCGAAGCCTTCTAATGCAGTGAACCATTGTACACTCGTCATATCCAGCTGCAAACGTTCGGTAATGACAAAAATATCGAGCGGCTGAACGAATCCGGAACCGAGTGCCAAAATGATATACACAAGCAGCATAATTTTAATCAGACGGTTTGCCTTCATATAAATGAAGCCTTCACGGAGTTCTTTCGTAAAGGAGTTTTCGGATGGAAGCACCGGACCTGTTGATTGATCCACGGAGGATGGGATGAAGCTGATGCATATAGCGGACATACCGAATATGACTAGCAAACCGATCAGTGATGCCTCCAGTCCAAAAGCCTGATAAATCGCCGTTCCCACAACCGGACCTCCGATAATAAAGAGGGACATCATCGTCTGTGACAATGCCATCGCAGATGAAACATGCTCATCCGGCAAGCAGCGTTTAATGATTTTCATAGAAGAGGGCTGTGAGAATTGGGAGACGATTGCTGAAATCAGGGTAACAGCGAATACAGCTTGCCAATACCCCGACATCACGACAAGAAAGACAAGAAGAATAGAGGCAAAGCTCAGAATATCCCCCCAAAGCATCGTTCGTTTGGGCCGCCAGCGGTCCGCAAGAACGCCTCCTATAATGGAGAACAGAAATATGGGGGCATACTCAATTACAGTTAGCAAAGATACTGCTACCGGATCACTGTCGCTCTTCTCCATAACAAAATACAGCAGCGCCATATTACGAATCCAGATACCTGCATTTTGCAACAAATCAGACAGCATCAGCAGTACGAATGAACGATTCGTCAGCAATAACTTCATAAACCTTCCCCTTTCAAAACATCATTTTAAACTGACTAGTCAGTTTATTCGCGTTGACGAAACAGTATGCCGGTATTAACGAAATACTGTTTCCATCAAATTGTTAGCTTTCAGGCCCTTTATGCCCGAATACGCCATGCAAAAAATACTCTACACCTCGACGATACAATAAACGCATTTCATCAGCAGAACGCTCATAATAAGAAGTCGAAAGGCCATCCAGCAAAGAGGAAAAAATGACAGCAACCTCATCAATTTCACTTTCAGGCAAGAGTCCTTCTCGCGCTCCTTCTGCAAAAATATCACGATAGAGCTTTCGCGGCGCTTGCAAAATCTCGATAATCTGAGCCAACAAAGCCTGTTTATCCGGGTTGCTTATATAAAATTCCTGTCCCACTTTGACAAGCGGATTCTGAAAGTCGTCGACCATATGATCAGCTATGCCATAAACCTTCGCCTCAAAGCTTGCAAAATGGCTCTTCTTTTCCATCCATGCATCCATCCACTCCCGATTCTGCCGCGCAAGGAGCTGGATAAACAGCTCATCTTTACTTTTAAAATGGTAGTAGATGCTACCTTTACTAACACCGATGTAGCGAACAAGCTCATCCATAGAGGTCGCTGCGTAGCCACGCTGGATAAACAGCTCCTTTGCTTTATCAAGGATCAGGTCCCGTTTTTTGAGTGCTTTATCAGTAGTCAAATGCCAACCTCCCTTACAAGAAAAACCATTTTACCATAAAAAACCGACTGTACGGTTTAATTTTAGTGGATACAGATCGCTATGTAAAGAACTGAAACTAAGGATACCGGTAAATCCGGTATCCTTAACTAGAAAAACACCCTTATTCGATCGACCATACCGCTTCTCCATCCTTCAGCGGAATCATAAATGTTAGCTTCAGATCCTTGGAATTCTGGCTCACTTCATATGGAAGCTCACCTCGCAGAGTCTCTCCCGGGGCCAAGTTGCCGTCAAGACTTTGCTTGATATCTGAAGTTACAACAGGCATGTACATCTCTTGGCTGTCATCTGATAATTTGAAAGAAAGTGCAGAGGATATGACCTGTTCTTCATCGCTCGTATTCTCTACGCTAACATCAAGAACTTTTATCGTGTTACCTGGCTGGGGCTTAAGATAATCATCGCCTTTCGATTCCCTGACGGAATGAACGGTAACGATCATGCCGTGATAATCCAGCGTTTCTCCAATGCTTGCTGGCTGATCGGAAGCGGCCTTGGCAGCTGGCTTTTCTGAAGGTTCCTCAGCCTCTTTTTCCGGCTCGTTCTCCGGTTTGCTTTCCGGTTCATTTTCAGCAGCAGTACCTTGGTCCTGTTCTACTGTTGTAGAGAGTGTATCCGTGACCTCTTCCTGTTCTTTATCATTGGTACATGCCGCAATCAGCAGAAGACTGCTCAAAGCTACTGTCAAAATCATGAATTTTCGAATAGACATCGTTCTCTCATCCTCCATTCTTTCATTAATGAAAACACGCGCTGTTATACTACCAAAATTAGAATTTTTTGTCCAATTATCCATATTTGCAATGTATACTCATTAATAAAGGAGGTTATCATGACCGGTTTTTACTTTTTTACGATGATTTTTTTAATTCTCCTTCAATTTATCCTGAATAAAGTTATCGTTGGAGATGAAAGAGAAATGTCGGATACAACTGTATATAGATGGTACCTTTTGGGTTCATGGATCATAATCATACCAATGATTGTTTCGATTTGGACTTTAGATCTGGAGCAGTCACAGCCATTTATTTTATTTTTGTTTATGTTAGCTTTTATCTTTCGTGCCTATATGGAATGGAGATACATCAGGGAAACAAAACGCCATATCGTTTCAATCATTTCAGCTGCTACTTCACTAATATTTACCTGTATTTTGCTTATACTTTAAAAAAATATAAGCCCGCCTTCTCTATGAAGAACGGGCTGTATGAACTTAAGAGTGAATAGGCTCTCCTGCCTTCACCTCTGGAAGTGCGGCAAGTCCAGCTGTATTCAGAAAATTCCATGGCTTGTTGAAATGCGGCTGGAAGAAAAAATCCATAAATGCAAGCTGGTCAATTGTCATTCCGTTTTGAATACATACGGACAAGGTGTTAATGGACTGGGTCAGATCGGCCTCAGAAATGATTTGAGCGCCCAAGATCCGGCGGCTGTCTTTTTCAAAAACAACCTTAACCATGACCGACTCAAAAGTCGGCATAAACTCCGGACGATAATGATCGGTGATCGTCACTGTATCCACATTCATTTTCTCAGCAGCACAGGCCCCTTCTGTCAAACCGGTAGAACCGATGTTGAGCCCATATATTTTGAGTCCAGACGTTCCCTGGGTCCCCATATACTCAGTCGTTGGAGTCACAAGATTACGCGCCACCAGTGTCCCCATGCGTACGGCGTTGGTCGCCAACGGAATATAGGCTGTCTTTCCTGTTGGATTGTAGTGTACCGAGCAGTTGTCCCCAGCGGCGAAAACATCCTTTTTACTGGTCTGCATATAGTTGTCTACGATGATTGCTCCGTTCGGGAGCATATCGACCTGTCCCTTGAGCAGCTCGGTGTTGGGGCGGAAACCAATGCACAGAATCACCAGATCGGTTTCGATCTCCCCTTTGTCCGTTATGACCCTGCTGACCTTACCATCCTTCCCCTGGAAAGATTGAACCGTTTGATTCAATGCCAGCTCAATGCCATGGTTACGGAAAGCTTCCTCAATTTTCCCGCTAAATTCCGGGTCCAAATATTTATTCAGTATTCGCTCCTCACTGTCTATAAGCGTCACCTGCTTGCCGTTCATCTGAAACGCCTCGACAAGCTCAACACCAATATAGCCTGCACCTACAACTGTAATATGTTTTGCATTTTTCGCCTTTTCAATAATGGTATTGGAATGGTTATAGTTCTTACAGAGCAATATATTATCAAGTTTTATTCCATCCAGCTTTGGAACAATCGGCCAGGAACCCGTTGTAACAATCAATTTGTCAAAAGAATCCTCAAAGCTTTCGCCTGATTCCATATTGCGTACCTTCATCGTCTTAGCATCTGTATCAACCGACAACACTTCATGAAGCATCTTCGTTTTGACACCAAGCTCATCCAGCTTCCCGGGTGATGAATAGAATAATCCATCGGGATCTTTAACAACGCCTCCTACATAAAGGGCGATACCACAGGATAAAAAGGAAATATTATCATTACGTTCATAAACGGTGATCTCGGCATCAGGATAAAGCTTAGCTGTATTTACAATAGCTGCCGTTCCGGCATGGGTACATCCGATGACTGCGACTTTCATGAAATAGGTTCCTCCTCAAAATGAATCTCTATCTGATTAAGATGATCTTTTTGATCTAAAATCATGCCTGGCGATATGTGAAATATTTCACCTTAGAGTTGTTTTCTATTTTAGTGTGATTTATTTTACATTTCAATAGCTTTGCCATATTCGACATACTTTGTTCATATTTTCACTTATTTGGTGAGCAAAAAGATATTGCCTTTTTAACAACGGCGTAATAACGCAATAGCGTTTATCAACATTTCTGACTTTTAGCGCTTTATCGACATGTTTTTATTATGCTTTCCAAGGGTAAAAAAAGATAACAGACTCTAGCTGAAATATGGCTGAAAAGTCCAGTTCGCTTACACAGAGAGGAGGGCTTTGTCATGAAAACCGTGTTCGTGGCCGGGGCCAATGGACGTACAGGAGAGAAAATCACAAAGCTTCTGGCCAAGGATGGATATGAAGTGATTTGTCTCATTCGCCAAGAAGCTCCCCAACCTGATTTTCAAGTCACGGGAGTAAAAAGTGTATCCGGGGATTTAAACGGGAATATCTCTGACTGTCTTAAGGGGGTCGATGCGGTTATCTGCGCAGCCGGAGCCGGTATTGATGATGATCCAGAGGAGGTTGACCATGTCGGGACTGTACGACTCATTGAGCAGTGTGTCATTGAAGGCATTCAGCGCTTTATTATGATCAGCTCCATGGGCACGAATCACCAGAGCAGTATTCCTGATCTCAAACCGACCCTCATTGCTAAACAAAAAACAGAAACGATATTGGAAGAAAGCACACTGGTGCATACGATCATTCGTCCTGGAAGGTTGACGGATGATAAGCCTACAGGCTTGGTTGAAGCAGCAAGACATTTGAAACATTTCGGAGAAATTTCCCGGGACGATGTAGCGCGAGCAGCTGTACTTTCACTCACAATGCCGGAGATGGAAAACGAATCATTTGATCTAATACAGGGTGATATTCCGATTGAACAGGCGCTATTACGTATAACAAGCGTAAACAGCTCTACCGTCTTTGACGAATAGCCTTCCGTTTTGCGAAAGAAATCCAAGATTAATCTACAATGAGCAGGATTGTATATTCAATAGGAAGTCGCCTGCCATGCTTAACTGCAAAAGTACATTAAAAAAGTGGGTATTTCCGTTTTGGGAGAAATTAACTGTAAAAGCGGCTAGGCCCCCTAATTCCGGAGTCTACACCGTAAAAATAATGTTTGTCGTATGAACACTCATTTTTTCAAATTCTTACAACGTTCGATGGAACTTGGCCCGATCTTCTTCCTTCTGTTGCATCACCCAACTGCTGAATACTATGGGCGCCTTGCGTTTCAAACTGCCATGCATTCTACGGTTGTTGTAAAAATCCATGTAACGATCAACGGCGGCATACGCATCATCCATGGTCTCAAATGTTTCCTTGGTCAATAGGTCGCGCTCCATCAAACTATGGAACGACTCGATGTAGGCATTCATGTTTGGTGTCTTCGGCGGGATACGCTCATGGAGCATTCCCCAGCTTTCACAAGTATCGCCGAACAGCACACTCACAAACTGAGGACCGTTGTCGGTGCGGATCGCGGGCATCTCCTTCCCCGGTCGCCATCGACTCTCTATCGCCCGTCCTAAAGCCTGACACACATGCTTGGCCTCGCAAACGGCGCCTCTGTAGTAGGCGACAATGACGCGGTCGAACACATCGATCACGCTGAAAACGAAAAAGAAGCGGTCGCGGCCGGCAACATATCCATACTTAATGTCCGCTTGCCACAGCTGATTCGGACCGGTGACGAGTCGGTTTCGAGCCAGTCTCCTCGGGTGCTTGGACGTTGGCTTTCGCTGCTGCTGAAGGATGCCTAACTCCTTGCAGAGACGATATGCTTTCGACTTACCGAGTATCAAGTCATGCTCATTGCGCAAACACTGAGCCAGCAACTTGTAGCCGTAGATGTGCTCTTCGCCTTCCACAAGCTCCAGCAGCCACTCCTTGATCTGCTCGTCACTTACCTTGTGACCTTGCAGCGTAAGGGAGTACCCGGGACAAGGACGTCCTCTTCTGATGGTACCAGCAGCCTCTGCGGGCTGCTTCGAGCGTTTGAGGCGTTCATAGTAAGTGGATTCTGCCAGGCCTAAGATACCCAGCACAAGGACTGCTGCATTTCCCTGCTTAATAAAGTGGTCGGCTATTTCGAATTTTTCGGATAAGCAGGGTTCTTCTTTTTTAGCAATTCACGCAGAATTTCAATTTCAAGTTCCTTTTCGCCAAGCATCTTCACCGCTTTTTCGTACTTCTCTTCCACGACCTGAAGCCGCTTCAGTTCTTGCAACTGATGATCCGCTGGCGGCAGTTCGTGAATATCTACTTGATCCCGATACGTTCGAATCCAGGTACGAATCGTTTCCGGGTGGAGGTTGTACTTTCGGGCGAGTACCCCCACTTTGATCCCGGACATGGCTTCGCGCACCACCTCGAGACGCACTTCCTCGTACAACTTGCTTGACCGTCTCATCCTGTTCATCCCCCCTAGAAATACAATAATATATTGTTGGGGTGGACTCCAATTCAATTAGGGGGCCGTGGAGAAAGCACAGTTAAAATTCAAACTTTTCGCCAAAAAGCTTGTTTCGTGCGGAATCAAATGTATTTTTGCAGGTAAACTGCCCCAAAAGAGAATATATCGCTGATTTAAATGTATTTTTGCAGGTAAACTGCCCAACCGAGAAAAAATAGCTCGTTTAAATGTTCTTTTGCAGTTAAAGACTAGAGTTCGTGCCAAACTTATACTTTCTTAGATTTAAACAAAACCACCGGATTGTAGCCTAAGCTATCTCCCGGTGGTTGTTCCATCTTATTTCAAATATGCTTCCAATTCTCTGCATGCTTCTTCATATAACGGAAGCAGCGAATCCGTCTCAGCAAGTATAGGTTCCAGAAGGCCATCCTTAGCAGCGGTCTCGATTCGGGATAACAGTCTGGAAAACCTATCGATCCCAAGACTCAAGCTGCTCGATTTCAGGTTATGAGCTAGAAGCGCAATCTCATCCAGATCACCTGCTTGTATGAACTGTTTAAGCTTAGCAATTTTAAATGGGGTTTCCTCTTTATACATTTCAAGCAAAACAGATAATAAATCCGGCCCCTCTTCATCATTCAGCTCTTGAATATCATGAAGAACGGATTCATCCAGCACCTGATGCGCTTCTGCCTTCGGAAGCCACTTATATAGTGCTTCAGACAAAGAATCGAGATTTACCGGTTTGGTTAAATAATCGTCCATCCCAGCTGCCAAGAAGCGCTCAGGGTTGCTCTCTTTCGTATCCCCTGTTAGGGCGATGATCGTAACAGGTGAGCAACCCTGTTCCTGCTCAAGTCTTCGGATCGTTGCTGCTGCCTCCAACCCGCTTTGTTTCGGCATGATATTATCCATAAAAATGAGTGAGTATTGTTTTTGTTGAGCAGCAAGAACAGCTTCTTCCCCATTGAAGGCCACATCCACATTATCAATGCCTAGCCGCCGAAGCTGCATCAGAAGCACCTGACGATTGATCGGATTGTCCTCTGCGATAAGCACGGGAGCCTCCAAATGAAGACATTGCCCGTTCAGTGTCCCTGTACCTTGTCCTGTTCTGTGGTTCGCTGTCCTCATCGATGTCCCGATACTATGCACGTCTCCTTTGTGAAGCTTGATTTCGAACCAGAAGCAGGAGCCCTGCCCCTCTTCACTGTCTAATCCGATAACTCCCTCCATCAGCTCAATGAACGATTTGCATATCGAAAGCCCTAATCCTGTACCTCCATACTGCGAGGAGCTTCCCTCATCGGTCTGTACATAAGGCTGGAACAGCTTCTTCTGGTCCTCTGATGAAATGCCGATACCGTTGTCCTCTATTTCAAATCGCAGCAGCTGATATTGGCTTGAATCTTCGAGCAAAAGCACCCGAATATTCAATTGACCGCCGCTCGTAAATTTATTCGCATTGTTCAATAGATTAAGCACCACTTGGTTGATGCGAGCAGAGTCACCAATCAGATGTCGATCTATTCTGTCATCTACGTGAGCGAATAACCGATTGCCGTTATCTTTAATTTTGCTATCCAGCAGTTTAGAAATATGATTGATCATATGATGGATACCAACCGGCTCTAATTTCAAGTCCATTTTACCGGCGTCAATCTTGGACATATCCAACAGATCGTTAATCATATTTAACAATAAGGCTGATGATTCATGAATAACCTTAACCGATTCCCGGTGCTTGGCAGGCAGGTCCGGTCCATCCATAAGTTCCGCCATCCCCATGATTCCGGTCATCGGCGTTCTTATTTCATGGCTGATCATGGCCAAAAGCGAGCTCTTGGCCTCGTTAGCCCGCTCCGCCTCCAACCGCGCTTCCTTCAGTTCAGCGTTGCTTTTGGCAAGCTGACGCTGAAGTGTAACCATTTCGTTGTTCATAGCCGAAAATTCACTCAACACTTTTTCTTCCTGAGCTCGAAAACGCACAATCTGATCCGACAAATATTCAATCATTTTCCGTAGATCATTTCCCGTCTCAATACTTGATTTCTGCAAGGGTCTTCCCCCTTCCCTGTAACGGAATAAAGCATCATTTCTAATCAACCAGTGGTCGAAGAAGCGATCAGCTGCTCCGCTAAAATGACGGTCGTTTCAGCATCAGGTGCATACCCATCTGCACCTATTTCTTTCCATAGGTTAGGGTCCAAATTAAACGGCAGGCCCCCGACCATGATTTTCACACCACTAACAACTCGTTCAGCCTTTATCTTGGTTATAAGTTCTTTTGCCAAATGAATATGAAATGTCATCGTCACCGATATAGCAATGATATGCGCTTTGTGATCATTTATAGCCTGAATCAAACTATCATCAGGAACGTTGGCTCCCAAGTAATACGTATCCCACCCTTCCATTTCAAACGTATCCGCAACCATCCGAAGTCCGATTTCATGCAGCTCGCTGCCCACACACGCCGCTACCATACGCAGCCCTTTATTGCCTTTCCCAATCCAGTGCGGGTATAGCCCGGAAATAATGGACTGTGTGACAGCCGTACAGTAATGCTCCTGTGCAACACTAATCGAGCCTTTATGCCATAAGCGTCCAATTTCATATTGTGTTACCTGAAAAATATACTGATATAGCGATTTAATATCCGTTCCCTGATTCAAAAGTGCATGGATCAACGTTGAAGCTCGTCTCCGGTCTCCATCCAGCAATGCTGAGAGATAGGCCTCTGCTTCCATGGCTAGGGGATTACTACTGTCTATATAAGAAGGTATAGAAGAAGCTGGCTCCTTCATCCCCAGATCCAAATACTCCAAAACAATGGCTTTATCCGGATGATCAAGCTTGAGAACAATCGCCTCCCGCAGTGCTCCGAGATTCACTCTTACATCTTCGGCAGTAACATGGTATCCCTCCAGCAAAGCCTTCAACCAGGATACATAGTGGATGAAAAGTGCCGGACTGTTTACGAGTACACTTTCCGCTAGATAATTCAAACTATATAAAGTATCCTGTTTTGTTCTTATTCTTCCAGACGGCCCAAATCTTTGGAGCAAGTCTGGCTGCCGGGCATACTGCCTGTCCGTAATCCATTCTGCCAGTTCACCCGCCTGTTTCAAAAGTGTCTCGCCTGCGGTACGGAATTGTATACTCAAATACGTCCCTCCTGTGCTGCTTTAATCCGCACGAACCGTATATCGTCTAACGATCGGTTTAATATTGGCCAGTTCCTGATCAGGGTACTTCTTTTCGAGTTCATGAATACGCTTGAAATCATCGCTCGTAACCCATGAAAGATAGCTCTCTTTGTTTGTCCACGTCATGTGTACAATCAGTTCGCCTGGCTTCACCTCATTCTGCAACAGCTGAAAAGACAGAAAACCGGGCTGTTTATCTACAGACCGGCTTCGATTTCTATACAGCCCTATCACTTCTTCCGTTTTCTCAACCGGTACCTGTACGACGGACTGCACTATACAATTGGAGATACCTCCTATTTTTAACTAAATTTGGACAAAAGAAAATTAAAAGTTAATCGTTTTTTGTATTATAACGTATTCTGGTTCAGGTTTCGAACAATAAACGCTAAAAAATAACAAATACAAGCTTCATATAATCGCTCAAACCCGCGTGAGCTCAATGGATATAGACTTGCCAAAAAAAAACAAAAAATCCTTCTTTCGGACTTAGCCGAAGAAGGATTACCGTTCATATTTCATTGTATATTGCTTTTCGAAGCCAATTTCACAAGCATACGAGCCAAATGCTGCTGCTCTTCCTGCGTGCCTGCATTCCACAATTCCTGCAACAGCTTTTCCTCACGGTTCCGTGGCTTTTCATTCGCTGCCAAATATCCGGCAACTTTCTCGGCCGCTTGAGCCAGCTGCTCTTCGCTCAAACCAATGCGCTGTGCAAGATGAATGCGTTTATGCAAATACGATTTAAAAGAATCAAAATCACTGAGTATCCGATCCTTCTCCCCATCGTCAATCCGGCCGATTGCATCCCCCATCTTGCTTATATCCAGTTTACCGTCTTTTTTCACAACATGATTATGCTCTGACATGACAGGTCCTCCTAATGTTTTGACAATAGCAAGCTTTTTTACTTTACTAAAAAGCGTCACCTTCCACATATTATTTCCGGTATAAACACTTTAGAATACAACGCAAGACTTTTGGCGTAAAATGCACCGCCGTTAATCCAAACGAATCGCGTCATCCTTCACTTTGACGGTGCCATTCGAAAGTGACATTTTGTATAGTTGCTCTAGGACTTGGTTTGCACTTGGAATCGCATCGATAGCATATTTCTGAGCAAGGTCCTTATCTGTTTGCATTTTATCAAATAAGTTCTGCATGGATAAAAGATCCTGATATTGTGAAGGAGTATAATCCTCCCAATACTCTTCTTCTGTAATTCCCATCGCCTTAACGATTTTCTTGTGGGTGTCCTGTACTTCTTTTGGTTGTTGATCTAGTATTTCTCTATGTTTTTGTGCTTCCATTTTTCCTTCTTCCAACGTTGCCGATACACCTACTTGCTTCGCTAACTGCAGAACCAACTTTTCCTTAACCATATATTCAACAATTTCCGAGTCAGATAGGTCAGTCGATGAAAAGCTGTTCATTTTTTTGAATGTCAAAAGTTCAACATTTGTAATTTCGTCTGAACCGACCTGAACCAGTACCTTGTCTTCCGTTTTCGTGGCAGAAGATGATATTACACCAACTGTAAGAGCTCCCGTTAGCAAGATCCCTAAAGCAAGCAACATTTTTTTATATTTTTTCATCATAACCCATCCCTCACGGATTAATTCTTCTCTATACATAAACGCATGTAACCCAGAAAAGTTATATAAAATACAAAAAAAGTAACTTGGATCCTAAACGAGTATGACAAATACCCCCGTATCTGGTAATGTCAATGTATACTCATTATTGGGTTCAAGGAGGTTCAGATATGAGTGCATATCACTTTACACTCGCCTTCTTCGTACTGATGATTCTGTTCGGCATGATCAATATGGCCATCAATTACACAACCCGGCGCGATGGTGAGGGGCCTGTTCCCCTGCGGTTAAAATGGTGGCTGATCCCTGCCCTGTCCGCATTTATTATTGTACCGACCGTACTGTTTTCCATTGGATTTAAACTTATTTTTCATGCTCCCGGTAATATCGGGCAAATGATAATTTATGAAAATCTAGGGAACCTGATCCACTTTGCCCTGTTGGTGCTGCTCGGATTTATTCTGTTCGAAAGCTTTGTTCATCCCGTCAGCATCGCTTTTCTCCGTCTTTTGATACGGCGGGATGTACCCGTATATGTCAAGCAATCGGTCACCCTATTCATGGACACCATCATTCTGTACGTCATCTCGCTTATTCCCGGTGTTCATATACATGGACTGCTTGAGGCTCTCTGCATTGCGATATTCTATCTTATGATCGAATGGATTCTTATCGGTGTACAGACATGGATTCAACACCGCAAACACACCCGCTCCATGACTGATTCCCAGTTAGAACCTTCCCGATTTAAAAATGGAGTACAGCAGCCACACGATCATGAGCAATGCCACGATGAACCCGATCTCAATCGTCGGATAACTCCATAACATCGTCGATTTACGATTGATAGATGCACCGATGATCAAACCAACGATAATAATGCTGAAAGCAAGGAGGGCGATGCTGAACGAAATCCGGTTGGTGATCTGATCCAGCTTGCGCATAAGCTGCTTCAACTCCGGCACACTGATCTCCACCTTCAGCTTGCCCTTGCTGATCAGCGACGACAACTGCCTTGCCTGCTCAGGCAAATCAAGCAAACTCTCCGCAAAATTGGTGGCTCCAAGAAACACTTTTCGGCCGATGCGCCGCGAGCTGAATCGTTCCTTCAGCAGCCTTCTTCCAAACGGTTCTGCCATGTCAAAAATGCTGATCTTCGGATCAAGTGTCTCAATGACACCTTCAAGCGTTAACATCGCCTTTCCAAGCAATGTCAGATCAGGAGGCAGTGCAATCCGGTGCCGCTGAGTTACGCCAAACAGATCGCTAAGTGCTTTCCCGACACGCACTTGTGCAAAAGGTACATCATAATATTCACTTCTCAGCCGTTCCAGATCAGCCCTTAACCGCTCAAGATCGCAATCGTCCGGCACAATTCCCATGCGAAGCACCGCACGAATCATTCCTTCTGTGTTCCGCCTCATCAGCGCAATAATAAGACCTGATAATTGATCCTTCATATCCTCGCTTAAATAACCGACAAGACCAAAATCCAAAAATATCAGCTTCCCATCATCCTTGACGAGCAAATTGCCCGGATGAGGATCAGCATGGAAAAAGCCTTCGATAAACATCTGATGCAGCATGCCTTCAATCAAGTTCTTGGCAACCACCTTTAGATCATGACCTTTAGCTGCCAACTCTTTGGTGCGGCTAAGCGTAATACCCTCTACATATTCCATCATCAATACGCGGGATGTTGTAAACTCCCAATGAATGGCCGGTACTCCAATCACTTCACTATCGCTGAACTGAGCAGCGATCTTCTCCGCATTTCTCGCTTCATGACTATAGTCCATTTCGGTCATCACGGCTCGGGTAAACTCATCCACCATCTGATCGATCCGGTACTGTTTTACCCAATCCCAATGTTTCTCAGCCAAAGAAACGATATCCTTCAGAATTTCAAGATCCCGTCCAATCATCGCCTCCACTCCGGGACGCTGGACTTTGATCGCTACGGCTTCTCCGCTCTTCAACACCCCGGCATGAACCTGACCAATGGAGGCTGCGGCAAGCGGACGATCATCGAATGTTTGCAGCACTTGCTCGATAGGAACACCCCACTCCTCCTCAATCAATGCCCTGGCACTCTCTGAGGAAAAGGGCGGAACACGCTCCTGCAGCTTCACCAATTCCTGGATAATATGATCAGGCAGCAAATCGGAGCGTGTGCTGGCCAATTGACCGAATTTAACAAAGGCCGGTCCGAGGTCTTCAAGTACTCTGCGAATTCTCTCCCCCAGCTTAATGCTCTCCGGTTCCTCCCGTGATATCCATCTGACAGGCAGGGAGAGAACATGAAACAGCCCCAGTTCCTCCACCATATAACCAAAGCCATGACGCATAAGCGCCATGGCGATTTCCCGGTAACGGCCGGCATTTCTGATGAGGACGGCCATTTATTCGGACCGTGTCCCTTCCAGCTCTGTCATTTTCGCCTCCAGAGCTTTAATGCGCTGTTCCAGACTGGAAATATCATCCTTTGAAGGAATGTCCATTTCGTTTAGAATCCGTTTCACTTGCTCATATATGAATGATTTGATCTGAGACTGTTCTTCCTCTCCCCGCTCAATAAGACGATTGACCAATGCCTTGGATTGTTCAGGAGCCAGCTCTCCCCGTTTGACCAGATCATCAACGACTTTCTCAACTTTTTCCTTGCTAACTACGGTAAGGCCTAATCCCAGCGAGATTGCTTTCTTAAAAAGATCACCCATCACATTTACCTCCCGATCGTTATCTTTTTGTTTAAACACCATTATACCCCGAATACATTCCACAAAAAACGGTTCTAAAACAATCATTACCAAAAAAGCAACGACTCAACCTTGCCTGCTGGCGTTAACCTGGAAAGCGCGCGGCCCACTTGGCAGCCTGTGTGACCAGGGTCCGAAATGGAGGCTGCATAAACGAAGGCTCATGATGCCCAGGCATGAGAAACACAACCCTTCCAATGCCATACGTATGACACCAGGCTGCTGGCAAAACTTCGCCCTCATATTCGTATTCAAGAAGCACGGTTTTGTCTGTAAACGGGTCAAAGATAAACCGGTAAGGTTCCTCTTCCAGCTCGAATGGCTCAATGCCATTCATGATGTCATGCTCCGGAGCTGCCGGAGTAAACATTAATTTTCGGATCGGTGGATGTCCTTTAAAGCGGCCTCCAATAAGCTGGGCCAATTCATAACGATTGGCCAATGAGATTCCGTTATGAAGTACGAGCAATCCGCCGCCTCCACTCACATAAGAGAGCAAACCTGCTGTTTGCTGCGGCGATACTTTTTCGTCCCAAAGATCACTATAAGCAATACAAAGGTCATAAGGATACAGATTGCTTTCCTTTAACATTTTATGATTTTCAGTACATTGGACCGTGAACATCTCGTTAAGCAAATAGGTGATCTGTGAGTCAATTCCCTGCAATGGATGAAGTTTCGGGTGAGTATAACTGCCGATTAGAAGCGCTTTTTTCCTTTCCATTCTTCACATCCTCCTAACGTATTGATGTTAATCGCAATTTTGTTATAGGAGCTGATCTGTTCGAGCAAAATACCGTCCAAGCTCAACCATCATACTGCCCATCCTTTCCTCTTCTGGCACAACCTTTACATCAACACCCTCTTCCCGCAACCCCTGAGCTGTTACTTTACCGACAGCTGCCGCGATAACCCTGCCGTTAAAAGCTTGGACAAGTTCCTCAAATTTATCCTGCTTCCGGGCAAATTCTGACAGGAATCGAAACTGAGGTGCGCTAGTAAACGCGACCGCGTCAACCTTAGCTGCGATAATCTCATTCATAAGCCGCTCAAGTTCCTGCTCTTCAGGCGGGATATGCTTGTAAGGCAAAATTGATGTGACCTCGGCTCCGTTTTCCTCCAGCCAGGACACGAGCACAGGTGCCGATTCTCCATGCAGCTGAAGCATAACACGTTTTCCAGACAAATCATGTGATTTAAATGAGCGAATCAGCCCTGCCGTGCTCCCGTCATCGTCTCTTACGATCGGCGAAAGACCGTGTTTTTTCAATGCATTTACTGTTTTATACCCTCTAGCAGCAATCGATGCACCTTTTATAACTTCAAGCAACCTGTCCTTCAATCCCATCTGCTCTGCTGCTGACATGATCGCTTCAAAGCCAATTCCCGTCGTGAATACATTCCAGGCCGGCGGTTCACTCAGCCAGAGCTTGATCGAGTCACTCAACGACTCATGATCAAGGAATACCGTTCCCTGAGCCGGACGCAGCACTGGCGTGCCGCCCATTTTTATCACAAGCTTTGCCATATCCTCTGCCTTGCGGGGACCAGCCAACGCAATCACTTTTCCCTTCATCGTTTCTGCCATAAATTCGCCTCCCATGCTTTCCATCTTCTCTTCCTGCTGGTGTTTTGTTATTTTAATACAGTATACTGGCCCGGTCGATGAATATAAAGCAAAGGATAAAAAGCATTCTTGCAAAAAATGTATAAATCCAAACAAAAAAAAGAGGACTCAATCCGCCAGGCGGTATCCGACTCCTCTAACTGTTGCGATATAACGCGGTGAGTTTGCACTGTCACCGAGCTTTTTCCGCAAGCTTTTGATATGAACGTCAACCACATTGCTGCTTCCGAGAAAATCGGTCTCCCAGATTTCACTCATCAGCTCCTCACGCGTGAGCACCGCACCTTCATTGTCCAGAAGAAGGACCAATAGGCTATATTCTGTCTTTGTCAAATGTATCGGTGTTTGTCCGCGCTGTACCAGCATTTTATCCCGGTCGATCCATAAATCCTTATACCGGTTCTGGCTGGCATCCGCCAAGTCTTGAGAGGGAGCAGCCGACATAGAATGCACACGAATCGTTCGTTGTACCTGATAAAGCAGCGTTTCCTTGGAACGCGGAGGCCATACCATGATCTCCTCCTGCAGCAGCCTGCTGCTGGCAAAGCTCATCAGCTCTTCACTTACGAGATACATCACAGGAATATTCAGACCAGCAGCAGACGGAATGAGCATATTCCGCTCCGCTTCAAATTGATCTATGTCTCTGCATTCAGTCATATCAGCTACGATCAATCCCGTATCCAGCGCTGACTGCAGGCGCGGCTCCCATTTCCGCAATACCATAACATCAAAGCAGTTCTCTGACAAAATACGAACCAGCTCATGAATTCGGCCTGGAGAACGGCTGATCATCGCAGCCTGGAATAAAGAGACCGGACAAGAATCCACAGCAGACGTCTCCGACGCAGGCCTTCCATATGGGGCGGCGGTCTGCCAGCCCTTTAACGGGACGATTTCGCTTAATCGTTCCATCATTTGTTGCGTTTGGTTTGACAATCCGGACACACCCCCCCGAACACGACATGAGCATGATGTACAGCGTACCCCGTCTCTGTTGCAACAGCTTTCTCCCAATCCTTGGGGACCTCTGTCATCACCTCATCCACCTGACCACAGACCTCACATATGATATGTTGATGCTCATCGGTACGGGCATCGTAACGGCTCGCACTTTCGCCTAGCTTTAACTCCCGAATAAGCTGTTTATCAGTCAAGTAACGAAGAGAGTTATACACCGTACCGTATGCCAGATTATATCCTTTTTCCATCAGACGATTCATCACTTCCGCAGCTGTCGGATGATCATTTGACTGCTTGATCACATCATAAACGGCCTGACGCTGTGTCGTTAAATTTAATGCCTTCAATAAATTCACCCCTTTTTTAACTTAATATTTAGATCAAGTATAAATCTTAATCTTAATAACGTCAATCATTCCCGTTCCAAACGCCCTTTCGCCAATCTTTAACTTTTCTTAAGAATCAATTTATAAACACTTAATTCTGTTTGCCTACACTAGTAGATATCACCAAGACAAAGGAAAGGAGAATCGCCAACTATGAAGCCAGAATCCAAAGAAAACATACCACCTCGGACCCGACGAAAAAATAGAAGATCGCGTTTCAAACTTCACCTTGTGTTCCTCTCCCTGAGCGTTATTATTGTTGCTTTATATATCATTAAAATATTTATCCCGCCCCAACTGGAGGTACAAGCTGCCGTGCTTATTAACGCCGACAACGGTAAAGTTCTGTATTCCCACAACGCCGATCAGGCACTGCCTCCTGCCAGCATGTCAAAGATCATGACGGAACTTATCGTTTTAGAAGCCGTTCATTCGGGAAATTACACTTGGGACGATGAGGTAAGGGTCAGTGACTACGCCGCAAGAGTGCCGGGATCTCAAGTCGGTATAGAGACGGGTGAAATATACAGCTTAAAGCAAATGTTTGACGCGCTCGTTATTCATTCCGCCAATGATGCCGCTGTAGCGATCGCGGAGCATCTGAGCGGTACTGAGACGGAATTTGTACATCTGATGAACGAGAAAGCGACAGATATCGGCCTATCACTCCAAACCGTATACGGTAACGCCTCAGGCCTTTCGGCTGACGATCTTCAAGAATTTCCTGAAGCAGCCTCTTCCGTAGACACGATGATGACCGCAAGAGACACGGCCCTTTTAACAAAAACACTTATTCAACAATACCCGGAAGTGCTGGAGGTAACCAAGCAAAAGGATATGTATATCCCTCAAAAGGAGATATCTCTGCATACAACCAATCTGATGCTTCCGGGCGAAACTCACGAATATGAAGGTAGCAACGGGTTCAAAACAGGGTATACGCCGCAGGCAGGCTACTGTTTCACCGGAACAGCCGAACGCGGAGGCACTAGACTGATTTCTGTCATCATGGGCGCAGAAGATTCCAACAAACGATTTACCGAAACCCGGAAATTGATGGATTACGGTTTTCGCAGATAAGTACGAAGGAACAAATAAAAAAAGAAACGGACCCATCGCCTTACGGATGATCCGTTTCTGATTATATTAGGCCAAAATCTCCTCAATAGCTGTCAGCGTGTCCGGTGATAGCTTGATACCGGATGCTTGTACATTCTCTTCAACTTGTTCCGGGCGGCTTGCACCGACAAGGGCACTCGCCACATTGTCCTTACGCAACACCCAGGCGAGCGCCAGCTGTGAGACACTGATCCCCAGCTCGCTGGCGATGCCTCCCAAGGCCTGTACTTTTTTAATACGATCTTCGTTAATTTTCAATCGATCTGCCCCAAGTTTAGACGCGCGGCTGTTCGCTGGTATATCCTTCACGGATGCATACTTGCCAGTCAGCACACCTTGAGCCAGCGGTGAATATACAACTTGACCGATACCCTTCTTCTCGCCAAGCGGAATAATTTCTTCCTCAATGCTGCGCTCAAACATATTATACAGCGGCTGGTTGACGACAATTCGGTCAAGGAGGTAACGATCCGCCACCGCCAAAGCTTCTTGCATCTGGGCTGCCGTCCACATACTGACCCCGACATAAAGCACTTTCCCCTGGCGAACCAGATCATCCAGTGCGCGAAGGGTTTCTTCAATTGGCGTTTCTGAGCTGAAGCGATGGCAGTAATAAATATCTACATAATCCGTGCCAAGGCGCTTTAAGCTGGCATGACATTGCTCCATCATATGCTTGCGGGACAGCCCCTGATCATTAGGTCCGTCACCCATTTTGCCAAAAACTTTGGTGGCCAGTACATAAGATTCCCGTGGAAATGCTCTCAATGTTTCTCCGACAACAATCTCAGCAGCGCCTTGCTCATAAACATTGGCCGTATCAAAGAAATTTACACCAAGGCCATAGGCTGTCTGGATTGACTTCACGGCATTTTCCTTTTCCACATAACCGCCATACGTCAACCAGCTCCCCAAACTGATGCTGCTTACCTTAAGTCCACTGCCGCCTAACCTTCTGAATTCCACAATTCGTCAACCTCCTTGTGCAAGATAGATGCCTCCTTTTATTTTAGCATCATCTTCCCTAATTCATAGTGCTTAACGTCAACGTGTGTAACCGGAAAATCTGATTCTTGTATGAAGTGTAATTTACATCGTTAAAATTTCGGGGTTGTATGCATGTATCCCTCAAATTATGAGCAAAACTCTAAATATCCTATTTTCACACTCCCTCATCCATGATCCGAATCAAGCTAAAACAAGTAGATGCACCTGTCTTTTCTATATCCCCTACCCTCGTTTCTTTTTTTTCAATCGTGGTAATAATGAATGTCATACAGATGAGGCGAGGCAAATCTTGTACCTTAGGAGGCCATGATAGAATGGGTGAACATATTCAGAAGGAGCAGGGACTTCCAAAGTACCCGCAATCTTTGTGGAGAGCGACAACAGAGCTCCCTACTTTTCCAAGACTGAAAAAGAATATAAAGACCGATGTCGCTGTAGTAGGCGCCGGAATTACAGGTATTACCACTGCCTATTTGCTGGCGAAGGCTGGCAAGCAGGTCGTTTTATTGGATGCCGGGCGAATTATGAACGGAACTACCGGATTTACAACCGCCAAAGTAACGGCACAGCATGGGATGATTTATGACGAGCTCATCAACCATTTTGGCGAAGAAAAAGCGCGTTTCTATTATGAGGTTAACCATAAAGCGATGAATTTTATTGGAAATCAGATCAAAGAATGGAACGTCGACTGTGACTGGAAACAGGAAGATGCCTATATTTACACACAGGATGAGAGCAACACGCTCTCGCAATTAAAAAATGAGTACAAGGCTTATGAGAAGCTGGGCATTCCCGGAGAATGGTTGGAATCGGTTCCCCTTCCCATGTCGGTTCACGGAGCGATTAAAATGCCGGGACAGCACCGTTTCCATCCTCTGGCCTATTTAAAACGGATGGTCGAGGAATTTCTCAAGATGGGCGGCGAAATTTACGAGAATACCACGATCGGAGAAGAAGTGGAAACAAAAGGGCCACTAACGATCAAAGCCGAGCGGGGCAACCATAGCATCACATGCCAATACGCCGTGTCCGCATCCCATTTTCCCTTCTGTGACGGAAAAGGGCTTTATTTCACCAGACTTCATGTGGAGCGTTCTTATGCCTTGGCCGTGAAACCGGAAACCGCTTATCCGGGCGGGATGTATCTGAGTGTTGACAAACCTAGCCGCTCTTTGCGATCTGTAACGTATAACGGCGAGGAACTCGTCATTGCTGGCGGCGAGAATCATCCGACCGGTAAAAGTGAATCCACCCATACCCATTACGAGAACTTAGAGAAGTTTGCAGGAGAGCTGCTTGGTGCTCGTCATATCCCTTACCGCTGGTCCACACAGGATTTAATCACCTTGGATAATCTGCCTTACATCGGCCCTATAACTTCCAATCAGGATCGGATTCTGGTGGCAACCGGGTATCGGAAATGGGGCATGACAAACAGTACGGCTGCCGCACATGTTATGACAGATTATATTCTGGGTAAAGACAACCGTTATTCCGAGCTGTACACACCATCCCGGTTCAAGGCTGACCCGGCTTTAAAAACATTTATTGTTCAAAATGCAGGAGTTGCCAAAGAGTTCATCTCTGGCAAAACAGAAATGACCTATCATAAAATTGAACATTTGCAGGCTGGTGAAGGAGCGGTTGTCCGTCATAACGGCCAGAGGGCCGGTGCTTACAAGGACGAGGAGGGCAATCTGTACCTGCTCGATACGACTTGTACGCACCTCGGCTGTGAAACACAGTGGAATGAAGGCGAACGATCCTGGGACTGTCCATGCCACGGCTCCCGATACAGCTATAAGGGTGAAGTGCTGGAAGGACCTGCAATCGATCCGCTTAAAAAGCTGGACCCTCACGAATAACAAAAAGAGGCAAGCTCTAAAGGGGCTTTCATACCCCCATGAGCTTGCCTTTTTTAATCTTAAGCCGTGACCGATTCCAGCTGCTCACGATAGGCTTCAAGCGAGCAATCTACAATAACATTCACTAATGCCGGATGGATATCGATCATCCATGGCATAGCATAATTCCATGCATTTTCCTCAATTTGAAGCTGTATCTCTCTTCGTCTCGTGTCATCTTCAGTGCCGTCCAGTTCATCACTCAGCTTCTGAAGGTGAGGATCAGCCGCATGACCCAACTCATGTGCAAACACAACGGCAAAATAATCATGAACAGACTCTAGAGAACCAAACAGCTGTAAACATTGTTGTTTAATGACCTCGGTATACATTGTCACGCTGTGCGTATGGAGTGAATATTTTCCGCCAATTAACCGTCCCCCGGGAAAATACCTTTCCAGCTTCACCGTGACTCCGCTGCCCGACCGACGTAGCAATTCTGTAACGATTCGGTTCAGTACAGACTTGTTCAATTCATCATGGCTCCCTTATCCAATGTACATTCACATTATAAGAGAAGCGTTTGAAAATATGCAACGAAAATAGATGGTTATTTACAGAAAATGTGAAAGTTTTGCGTAGCTAACCGTCTTTCTAAGTCTCTTTTCCAAACTTGTTAATGTGCAAAAAATATAAGCTGAATCAAGAACAGCACCGCAAATATATACACGAGCGGATGTACATCACGGAACTTTCGCTTGGCGATCTTCATCACCGGATATGAGATAAATCCAAGCGCGATACCGTTTGCGATGCTCGACGTCAAGGGCATGCTGATAATAACAAGAAACGCCGGAAACGCCTCTTCAAAATCATTCCACTCGATATCCGAAACGCTGCGGATCATCATGCATCCTACAACGATAAGACTCGGTGCTGTTATAGCAGCCACGCCAGACAACGAGCCAATCAAAGGGCTGAAAAACGCCGCCAAAATAAACAGTACGACTACCGTGATACCCGTCAAACCTGTTTTACCGCCTGCACCAACGCCCGCTGCCGATTCCACCGTTGCTGCAGTTGGGCTTGTCCCGAACATGGAACCTAGAATCGTTCCGACAGAGTCTGCCGCGAAAGCACTGCCGGCACGCTCCAGCTTGCCGTCTTTGAGCAGACCTGCTTGCTTCAAGATAGCGAGCATGGCGCCTGTCGTATCAAACAGCATGACGAGCAGGAAGGAGAACACAACACTGTACAGCCCATATTCAACAATCTCGCTGATCGAAGTGATCGGGTTGTACACCAAAATGCCCTCAGGCAGTTTAGGAATGGAAACAATACCCTGGTCAAAATGCAGCTGCCCGGTCAGCCAGGCAATCGCTCCGGTAACAATCATACCGACGAACAACGCTCCTTTTACATTCAGGGCAAGCAGCGCGATCGTTATAACAATCCCGATCAATGTTAAAGCTACGCCGGGATCGGTAAAGTCACCAAGTGTAACAAGGTTGGTCTCATGATCTGCGATAATACCGGATAACCGCATGCCAATAAAAGCGATAAACAACCCGATCCCTGCCGCAATGGCATGCTTCAGATTCTCGGGAATCGCTTGGATCAGCTTCGTACGAAATGACGTTAAGGAGATTAACAAAAAAATAAGGCCCGAAATAAATACAGCCGAGAACCCTACCGTATATGGAATATCATGTCCTGCAATAACCGAATAAGTAAAATAAGCGTTCAGCCCCATAGCGGGTGCAATGACGATCGGATAATTGGCAAACAGCGCCATAAACAAGGTACCGATTACCGAGGCTGCAATCGTTGCAGTAAAGCTTTGATCAAAAGGTACACCGGCGTCTTTCAGAATCATCGGATTGACGATGATGATATAGGCTACGGTTAAAAAGACCGTGAACCCCGCCAGAACCTCTGTTTTTATCGTTGTATTGCGTTCTTTCAACTTAAACATGTTAACATCCCTTCTTGCTGTGATTTTTCCATTGTAGAGCACAAAGGATAGAACATACAACGACTTTCAAAGCTTTACCATCCTATTTTCCCACAAAATAATCAATCTACTCCGTTAAAGGCCAGGCTTGAGTTGGAACATAGGCGTCTATCCTGCATACGATATTGAAACGAAAGCATATAGACGAAACCAAGGAGGTTATTTCTAAAGTGTATTCTCATATGCCCTATACTCAACCAAGCGTCAGTCCTGAGTTCATCCGGGGACTGGAACAAGCGATTAACGGTGAATACAGTGCCATATTGTGCTATGAGCAGCTTGGACGAATGTCTCCATCGGCCGAGCAGCGGAACATCATACATGAAATCCGGCAGGATGAAATCAGACATTACCGCTTGTTCTCGCAGTTGTATGTGTCGCTGACAGGACGGCAGCATACACCGCAAATTACGGAATCCTGCCCTAATGAGTACCGGGCAGGATTGTATTTTGCATTTCAAGACGAGCAGAAAACAGTCGACTTCTACCTTGGATTGTCCGATATCGCACCCGACATTAACACACGGGATTTATTCAGACGGGCCGCAGCAGATGAGCAGCAGCATGCGGTATGGTTTTTGTCGTTCTTAACATTGCCTTAACCGTTACCCGTCGCTACCCGTCATATTTCCAACAGAAGAACGGCTTGCAACAAGCTGGGCTAATCGTCTCCATCATACGAGAAATGGTAGCCGTTTGCCCTCCTATCTCGTCTGGATTTGGATTGGCGGGCCCGGCTGCGGTCTTTCTGGCGCTTAGCAGCGCTGTTCTCCTTCCTTGCCAAATATGCAAGCTCTCTTTCCGTCTTCTTATAATTGGCAAAGCGCCCTTGATCCAGTGTTCCCTCCGTTAAGGCCAGCTGAACGGCACACCCGGCCTCGGATTCATGCCGGCAATCATGGAAGCGGCACTGCTGCGCCAGCTCTTCAATATCGGAGAACGCCTCACCCCAGCCGTCCTCCGATTCCCACAATTGAAGCTCCCTCATCCCCGGGGTATCCACCATAATGGCGCCCTCCGGCAGAAGGAACAACTCCCGATGTGTTGTCGTATGTCTGCCGCGGGCATCTTCCTCCCGAATACTTTGAACACGCTGAATTTCCTCCCCGGAAAGCCAGTTGAGCAATGTAGATTTTCCGGCGCCGGAGGAACCCGTAATCGCCACCGTATGACCCGGGATGAGGTATGGTAAGATCGCTTCCTTTCCCTGATCCATCACAGAGCTGACAGCATGTACAGACACCCCTGGCGCTGAGGACATCACCTGTGATACATACGGTTCCGGATCATCACACACATCTGCTTTGGTCAGCAACACGACGGGCTGTGATCCACTTTCCCACACCGCAATCAAATATCGTTCAATTTTTCGCACGTTAAAATCCTGATTCAGCGCAACAACGATAAATACGGTATCTGTATTGGCCGCAATAACCTGTTCGTCCGGCACAGCTCCCGCTTCTTTGCGAGTCATGGCCGTTGTGCGCGGAAGCAGCTTATGAATGACTGCCCTCGGCTCCCCCTGCAGAAGCTCAACGAGTATCCAGTCACCAACCGCCGGGAAATCGCTGCGGCTCGTCGCCTCAAATTCATATTTTCCGGTTACAGCGGCGATTCTCTCTCCTGTTTCCGTAATAATGCGATACTGCTTTGAATACTGGGCGGTGACGCGCGCGGGAACAAGCGGCTTACCATGATCCTTCATACTGTCCATTATAGATTGCCAGCGCTCATTCCATCCATATTTCATCAATTTTGTATGCTCCATATTTAAATCGATTAACCCCTTTATCCAATTAAATTTGTTAAAAAATTAGAAAAACCGCAGAACATGTTCTGCGGTCAGCTCTCATCTAGAAGTTATCCCCTTGTCATTCGTGGAAAGTCCAAGTCCGAAATATCAAAGAGAACCTCTATACAACAAAAATAACCGCAAGAAACCATATAAGGTCTCCTGCGGCCAACCGTAATCACAACCCCTGAGCAAATGCTAAGGTTATGGATTAAACGACTGTTTTTCTTTCATCCGTAGAGACCAACGTCAACATGTAAAAAGTCTTCATTGCATTTTTCATATGACATCAGCCTCCTTTTGCTAAAAGTATACTCGTATTATAGGACCGCCATCTCCATGTGTCAACATTTTCCATGAAAATCAGGCGAAATCTTTCGATAATGCCTCCATTCCTCTGGCAACAGAGCTTGATACTGCCGATTCTGAAAACGATCATCTACCAGTACAAGCGTTCCTTGATCCTGCTCGGAGCGAATCAGTCTGCCCCCGGCCTGAAGCACCTTGTTCATACCAGGGTAAACATAAGCATAGTCGTAACCGTTCTTCTCATTGCGATCGAAATAATCCTTGATAATATCATTCTCGAACGATAACTGCGGCAGTCCGACACCGACAACAACAACGCTGGACAATCGATCCCCTTTCAGGTCAATGCCCTCCGAAAAAATACCTCCCATTACGGCGAAGCCGGTCAGCGGCTCTTCGGCGTCCGCCTGGAAAGAGTCCAGAAACGACTCCCGCTCGTCCTCCCGCATAATATGACCTTGAAGCAGCGTCCGCGTATCCGGGCTTAATTCTGTGAAGCCATCATACACAGCCTGCATGTACGAATATGAGGGCAAAAACACGAGCGTATTCACCGGTTTTTCCTTAACGAGCTGATCGAGCATGCGAACAATAGCATCCTTGGTGCGGTCCCGATCCTTGTAACGGGTGGAAACAGGCATCAGCCGAACATCCAGCTGCTCACGGGAGAACGGTGACGGTATGGAAAGACTGTAGTCCTCTTCCTCTGCCCCAAGCATATCCCGGTAATACATTAACGGGGTTAACGTCGCTGAGAACAGCACCGTACTGCGGTAGTTCTTCCCGGCCTGCTGGAGCAAATGTGAAGGGTCCAGGCAAAATAGTTTCAGGAACACCTCGCTGCCCTCGATCTCCGCATAGGTGACAAACCGCTCGTCATACAGCTTGGAAATCCGTAAATAAGCCTGAGAGGCAAAATAACATTCCAGCAGCTGCTCCACCTCTTCCCCGCTTTTTCCGGTCATCAGCTCGGCTTCAGCTTGCAGAACGAAATTCTCTAACAGTTCATCCATCAGCTCCGGCTGATGCGAACCAACCATTCGTTCTTCCCCGCCGCTAACCTTGCGGAACACAATAAAGCGGTTGTTTACGGTCTTCGCAGCCTGATATAATCCGGGATTCGTTTCCTTATAAGCCCGCTGCACTTCCAAAAACATCGATTTTTTAAGCTCAGCCGAGAACATCGCCCGCGCCCGATCGACCAAATTATGAGCTTCGTCTACCAGCAGAACACTGCGCTTCTTTATCTCTTCCGGCATCCGTTTGAACGAGACTCGCGGGTCAAACACGTAATTATAGTCACAGATAACGGCGTCGGCGGCATAAGCGACATCCAATGAAAATTCGAACGGGCATACCTGATGCTTGCGTGCATAGGCCTCAATAACTGGACGCGTGATCATCGTCTCGTGCTGTAGAAGATCAAGAATCGCCCCGTTGATCCGGTCATAATACCCTTCCGAAAAAATACACGCTTCTTGTCCGCATCCTTCTCCCTCACCGAAACAAATTTTATCTTTCGCAGTCAGTGTCACGGTGTGCATATGCAGTCCTTTCGACTGCATCCGTGCAACCGCCTCTTCCGCTGCCGTTCGGGTAATCGTTTTGGCGGTCAGATAAAAAATTCGCTGAACGGTTCCTTCCTCCATCGCCTTAATCGATGGAAACAGCGTAGAAATCGTTTTGCCGATGCCCGTGGGAGCCTTGGCGAACAAACGGCGTCCTTCCCCGATACTTTTGTATACAGCGCCCATCAGCTTGCGCTGGCCTGTCCGGTAGGCGGGAAACGGAAATGCAAGCTCACGTATGCTCTTGTCCCTTCGCTCAGCATGTTGACGCAAAAGGATGGCATAAGGGGCATAGGCCTCAACAACTTCTTGTACAAAACATTCGAGCTCCTCAAAACGAAACGTGCGCCGGAACCTTTTTGTAACCCCGCTTGGGTTTTGAACATAAGTCAGCTGAACGGCCATTTCTTCATCTCCGTGCTGCTCCGCATACATGTACGCATACATTTTGGCCTGGGCCCAGTGAACCGGATAGGTGTCCTCCTCGATATCATCAAGGTTGCCGGATGTGGACTTGATCTCATCGATCATTACCGGCCCCTCCCCGTTAATGATGCCGTCACAGCGTCCCTCTACAGCAAACATCAAATCCCCACAAGGAATTTCAGCCTCCAGCAGAACCTCTTTTTGATCCTGTTCTCCGTATTCCCGCTGAATCTGCTGATGCGCTCTCGTCCCTTCAGTAAGTGCTGCCACAGTCCGAAAGCCGGAAGTAATGCTTCCGCTGCGAAAGACATATTCCACCAACGGCCTGACGGATATTTGAATGGTATGAGGCATAAGTCGGTCTCCTTTGAACAATCTTCTGGTCCGTATTATACCAAACATCCGTTCCGAAGGGTGAGGTGGCATGGGGGATATCAATCATCCATTTTGAAGAAATAAGTAAAAGCACTCAATAAACAACCTATAAAAATAAAAAAGATTCCGGAATATATCAGCAAGTACTCACTGCCTTGTGCAATGATTTCTAAAATCAATAAACTGATGCCTAATAATGTACTCTGTATACTTAAATAGAACATTTTCATTGGTTTTCTAGGAAAAAATTTTGTAATGATAAACACGACAATAATAGAGGCTATTAGAGCCGGGGTGAAAATATCAATTAAGGTAATTGCCACCACCTCCAGACATCATTTTTCGGAAGTTACATTATTATGAACAATGGTTTTGTGTAAAAAGTTGCTTTTTTCTTAGATATACTACAAAAAAAATAAGCACATTCCATGATGTTCCTTCACCATGAAATGTGCCTTTTCCTATAAGCTGGCTGTTACGGCGCTTTGATCTCCATATCATCCAGGCTCTTGAATTCATAGCCCTGTCTCCGGGCTTCGTCAATAATACGGCCGAGCGCTTCCGTATTGTCGCGGGAGATGGAGTGCAGCAGCAGCACCGCCCCCGGATGGAGCTGTGCCGTTACTTTCTCATATGCATACTGGGAACCGCGCTGGGCGTTGACATCCCAGTCTTTGTAAGCAAGCGACCAAAACACATTCGTATAACCAAGCTCCTTGCTCACCGCAAGTGAACGTTCGTCAAAAATCCCTCGCGGCGTCCGTAAATATTTCATCTCCTTCTGCCCAGTTACCTTGGCTACCTCAATCTTCACCCGATCAAGCTCCTCTTTCAGCTTCTCCGCCGAAATCGTAGACACATCCGGATGACTCCAGGAGTGGTTGCCGATGATATGCCCCTCAGCCACCATTCGCTTCATCAGCTCGGTCTGTGTCTTCACATAATGACCGGTGACAAAAAAGGTCGCAGGCACTTTCTTTTCTTTGAGCGTATCCAATATTTGGGAAGTAAAGCCATTTTCATAACCGTTATCAAACGTTAGATACAGCTCTTTCTTGCTGGAGTCTCCCATAAAAATAGCACCATGCTTCTTCAAAAGCTCCTTAAAGCCCTCTTCGTCAATAGACGGAAGCTTCCCGTTTACACTTCGCTTGAAACCGAAATGAAACGGTCCGCTGCCTGACGCGAAAGCGGGGAGCGAAAATGCCAGCAGCATTGCTAAACATAGTGTAGTGATTGTCGTCACTTGAAGAACGCGACGTTTGTTCATATCGTTGTAACTCCTTCTCCGTAGTGTAGTCGCCCTAGTATCATTAATTATGACAGGGCTATTACAGCATACTATCCCACGGATAAAGGAAAGTTATGTATCCCGCTGAAGTTTACCCACAGAAGTTCTCAGCATGCGGTATAATGCCCACATGACAGCGGTCTAAAATCAGGAGACCGAAACAACACAGCCCCTGCGGTAGCTTTCTATGGCATATTCGATCATGGAAATGGTATCACGCGCATCCTCCGGCTTTACCGGAACCTCGGCTCCTTCCAATATCGCTTCTGCAAGCCCCTGATAAAACGCTTGGTATCTTCCCGGCAAGGTTTCAATCTCTCCTTGAACGGTCAACCCGCTAAGCTCCGTAACCAGCTCTCCGTACTGATCCGGATGGTCCTCCCCCCAGCCGGTATCTCCCGGGAGCATCCCCTGCTTCAGCTGTGCCTCCTGTGGGTCCAGTCCATACTTCAAGAAACTGCCTTTATCCCCATGCAGTTCAAACCGGGGCCCTGCCTGCCGTACAAGCGAACCTGCATGGAGAATAACGCGGTGACTTTCATATCCAAATACAAGATGAAAGTAGTCCGTCACTTCCGAGCCATCCCGCTCAGCCCCCATATCTGCCCATACCGTCTTCGGCTTGCCGAACAGCAGTATAGCCTGATCGATCAGATGAGAACCGAGATTGTATAATTCTCCTGCCCCCGGTCCTTGCCGTTCTTTCCAGCTGTGCTGAACGAGCGGACGGTATCTATTAAAATGCACTTGATATAAGGAAAGCCTACCCAATGCTTTCGTTTCAAGCAGATTGCGCACCGTTAGAAAGTCATTATCCCAGCGGCGATTGTGATACACGGTCAAGAGGACCTCTTTTTCCCGGGCAAGACGAATCAGCGCATCCGCTTCCTCCGTCGTAACGGTGAACGGTTTGTCTACAACGACATGCTTTCCGGCTTCGATTGCCTTTTTCGCATATTCAAAATGCGTGGCATTCGGAGTAGCGACCACTACAACAGAAATTTCTTCATCGAGCAGCAGCTGATTCACGGAATCAACGACCTTGGCGCGGGGCAAGTCTTTCTTAACTTTATCGGAATTGGAAGATACGACAGCGTAGATGTTATAGTCTGGAAGGTTAGCAAGAAAAGGTGCATGAAAAGTAGAACCGGATAATCCGTAACCGATAATGCCAACTTGGATTGTCATCTATCGACCACCACTTTCTTCAAGGTATGTTGTGCTGCTTGTATACAAAGTTTGTCATAACCTCTTTACCACATTTTAGCATTACAGCTCCGCTATCAGCAAAGAAATACAAAATCCCTTACTTCTTCTCCCCAAGCAACGATCGAGTGAATGAAATCCATTCTCTGGCGGCAAAAGACAGATAGCGATCTTTACGCCAGATCATGCCAAGCTGCCATGGTATGGAGGGATTGTCCAGCGCAAGGATAGTGACTCTGGAAGCATCGATCTCACGACATATCGTTTCCGGCAACAGTGCAATACCGAGGTTTGCGGCAACCATGCCGCTGATCAGGTCCCACTGCGAGCTTTCGTATACGATGCGAGGTTCAAAACCGGCCCCGATACACTCCCGAATAATTCGGTCATGCAGTGTAAAATCCTCTCGAAACAGTACAAACGGCTCTTCAGCCAACTCTGCAAGGGAAACCGAATCACGTCCTGCCAATGGATGAGACGGGTGAAGCAGCAGCTGTAAATTTTCTTTTACGAACGAATAATAATGAAACACTTCCTCGTTTACAGGCAGCACAGCGACTCCAATATCAGTTTGTCCGCTCTCCACATCTGCCTCCACTTTTTTGGCCCCGTCTTCAAAAAGCTGAATTGTAATCTGCGGATATTTATCATGAAACTGTCCAATCACCTGCGGGAAAAAGCTGGAACCGATCATCGGCGGCAACCCGATTCGGATATGCCCGCGCTTTAGCTCCTTTAAGTCCTCAAGCTCATTCGAAACCTGGTCAAAAGCTTCCACCATTTGTTGTGCCTGCTGGTACATGATCCGCCCGGCATCGGTAAGCTCGATTCCCTTACCTTGTCGATGAAAGAGAATTACTCCCCATTCCTCCTCCATGTTCTTGATCATCTTGCTGATCGTCGGCTGCGTGATGTACAGCATCTCGGCCGCCTTAGTAAAGCTGCCAAGACGAGCGACTTCCAGAAAATATTGAAAATGCCGAATGTCCATTTCAAAATCCTCCTTCCCTGCATCAAACATTCCAAATCGGAATAACAATCATTCTATATATTCATTTTACTTATGAAAGCTATTGATGTAAAATTTTCATTAAAGATGAAAGAAAAGGAGTGACCGGTCTTGAAACAACTTGTTAAAGGAAGTCTCCAAGTGGCCGGTTTCATGCTCATTTCCATCCTTATGGATAAATTGGCTGAACTGCTTCATTTAAGCATACCCGGCAGTATTCTAGGTATTGCCCTCGTATTTATTCTACTTGAAACCAAAATCATCCGACTGGAATGGATTGAGCTTGGAGCCAACTGGCTGCTTGCTGAGCTGTTATTGTTCTTCATTCCGGCTGCTGTAGGTGTTATGAACTATTTCCCGATGCTCAAGAGTGACGGGATACAAATATTAATTGTTGTATTGCTCAGTACGGTGATCGTTATGGTCAGCTCCGGACTGATGGCTACATTTATATCAAAACGGAAGGAGCGTAGGGGATGATGACGTTATCCTGGCTTGCTTGGTTTGGTCTGCCCCTTACGGTAATCATTTATTGGGCAGCTAAAAAACTGTATCATCATAAATCAAAAGTTTATTTATCACCGCTTCTTATTACTCCGATCGTCATTATTGTCATTTTGACGCAAACCGGAACATCCTATGAAGCATATAATGAAGGAGCCAAATGGCTCAGCGATCTGCTGCAGCCGGCAACGGTTGCTTTTGCCGTACCGCTATATAAAAATTTTCAAACCCTAAAAAAACATGCGGCCGAAATTATGGTCAGTGTCATCTCCGGGTCGGTCATGGCAATTCTATCATCAGCTATACTTGCCAAATGGCTTCATTTGGACAGTTCTCTGGTGACCAGTCTTATACCAAGATCGATCACCACCCCAATTGCTATGGACGTTTCCCAAGTCATCGGCGGGGTTCCGAGCATAACAGCAGTATTTGTCATTATAACCGGTATTCTCGGATCTATGGTTGGCCCTTCTGTCATGAAGCTCTTCAAGATTAAAGGTGACATTCCTCGCGGCATATTGTTTGGGACGAGCGCTCACGGTACAGGGACTTCCAAAGCATTTGAGTTCAGCTCCCTTTCAGGGACGATTTCCAGCATTTCCATGATCCTTGCCGCATTGTTTACGCTCGGTGCTGCACCGATCTTAATGTCTTTTCTGTTCTAACGATAAACACGGGTTTCCTCCACCGGCTCTTTTGGGCCGGTTTTTTTTATGGCATACAATGATCGTTTCCATCTTATATTCTAAAAGTATGACGGCAAGAAACTATAATGAATGAATCTATTCTTTGAAAAATATTCGAAACTATGCACACTCTCTTTGACAAGCGTGTACAATAGAAGGCATAATAACTTTGTTCATCCTTTTACAAAAATTATAAAAAATCGTAAGGTCAGGGTTTTGTCCTAACCCTCTTGCGACTTGAAAGGAAGGCGGTACTGGTGTTCGCAAGGAACAGGTTTCGATTGAGCATTACGAAACCATTTATCTTTTTCTCCGTCATTTTACTGCTTAAAGGTTATTTGGCTTGGATGGTCATTTTTGATAATGTAATGCCTTGGCGTTTGCTTATTACAGAGATCCCTTTCATCTGGCTGGTATTCAGCCTGATTGAATGGTTTGCATCCAAGCGCAAGATGGCAGCTTATATGACTGTTAACCTGCTCGTTACCGCAATTTTTTTCGCAGCTATTATGTATCATAAATATTACGGTGTCATACCAACCTACCATGCTCTAGAGCAGGTAAATCAGGTGACTGCTGTAAGCAACAGCGTCTTTTCACTGATGGACCCTTATTTTCTACTGATTTTTACAGACATCATCGTATTATTCATACTCTTCTGGAGAAGCGACCGATTTAAGACCTGGAAACAGAAGCACTCGACAAGAGGCAAGCGCTCGTTTGCATCGATGGTCTTTGTCATTTCCCTGATCGTCTGTCTGTTTCAAATTATTCCGAACCGTGCCAGCATGAATGAGACGGTCAAAGCTCAGGAGATGGGAATACTGAATTACGAGGCTTACACTATCTTCGAGCAAGATAATACAGTGCTGGCAGATCCCGAGTCCATCACCCAGGAGGAAATCAATAAACTGAAAGGCATTACCCCCGTATCTGATCCTAAATATCAGGGTGTTGCCAAAGGTAAAAACATCATTATGATCCAGATGGAATCCTTCCAGCAATTTTTAATCAATCTGGAGCTGGACGGTCAAGAAGTTACACCGGTAATGAATAAGCTCGCGAAAGAGAGCCTTTATTTCCCGAACTTCTATCAAAACGTCGGTCAAGGCAATACGTCCGATGCTGAATTTGTTGTAAACACATCTTTCTATATCCCGCCGCGTGGTGCAGCCGCGCAGCAATATGCAGACAAGCAAGTACCAAGCCTACCTAAAATGTTAAAACAGGATGGCTACCAATCTGCCACATTCCATACGAATGTTGTAGAGTTCTGGAACCGCAAGGAGCTTTATACAGCGATCGGATTTGATAAGTATTACGACAAATCCTTCTTTGGCGAGCCTGATAAAATATTTTTCGGCTCATCCGATGAGGTGCTGTATTCAAAAACGGCAGAAGAACTGAAAAAGATGAACGAGTCGGGAAAACCGTTTTATGCCCATGTCCTCTCCATGACCGCTCATCATCCATACACGATTCCGGAATCCAAGCACAAGATGACGCTGCCGGAGAGATATGAAGGAACTTTTGCGGGCGATTATATCCGCTCTCAAAACTATGCAGACTATGCGCTTGGTCAGTTTATTGAACAACTGAAAAAAGACGGCATATGGGATGACAGTCTCGTTATCATATACGGAGACCATTTGGGTCTGCCGATTTATTCACTGGACAATGACGATAAAGAACTGATGAAAGAAATATACGGCCGTGAATATGTTTCTTCCGACATGATCAACATTCCGCTCATGATCTATGGAGAAGGATATATTGAACCTATGGTTATGGAGCAAGTCGGCGGGCAAATTGATATTTTACCAACAATCGCTAATCTGACAGGCATTTCCTTGGAAAATCAACTTCATTTCGGTCAGGACCTGATCAATCAGAAAGATTACAACCTGCTGCCGGAACGTTATTATCTGCCTTCAGGTTCGTTTATTAACAGCACGACCCTGTTTATCCCGGGCAACTCTTTTGATGATGGTACTCTTCACCCGCTTCCACATACGACACAGGAGGCGACAGAAGCGACTAAAGACGAGTTTGACCGGGCGCTTAAACTGCTTCATCTATCGAACAGCTATTTAATGCAGTTGCCGGAACATACCAGCAGCCAATAAAAAGAGCAAGGGCATCTCCAAGATCATTTCGATCTTCGGAAAGATGCCCTTTATTTTTGCTGGAATTACATTTCTTGCTTCATTTGAAACTTTGACCTCGCCTGGCTTGTACAATCCCGGTTCTTTCAGTGGGAATCATTCCTATGCCGCAGCTGGCTTATTTTGAGCCACTTCCTATGCCTCCATTTGACATGTGCACTTACTTTTTCTTATTATAGTTAACATATACCTGTTTTTTCTTTACAAAAGTATATAGTCAATCATCATATTTTTGTTTAATACAGAGTAATAACAAATTAAGGTCAACAATGCCACATCATTACATTTTATAGGAGTGAGATAGACGAATTGGACCCCATTCGAAGGATAAGCAGATTCATGTACTTGGCACTTGGCTTAAGTTTTCTGGCATCAACTACACCCGTTAACGGGGAGGTTAAGTCCAAAAACTCCATTCCATCTCAGGAATTGCTTCTAGCTAAGAGCAACCGTGCTGCACCAGCCTTACCTGCTGCTCCCTTGCCGGAACAGATTCCATCTGTTGTAACACGTGTAATGCATCTGATATCCACCCGTATGACCGAATTCAGCGTTAAGACCGCCCATATTATTCTCATTTTAAAGCACATGCTTCTCGAACCTTTGAAGTTCAGGTCGAATTATGTTAGAGCTGATGCATATTTGCCTCTTGCTTTGCAGTAAGCTATTGAAAACAAATTCGGACCAGAAAAAAAAGGATGTGTTTTGATTGGTTGGCAGTATAGGCTTTAATTTATTTTTAGTAGCATTACTTATTGCGTTTACGGCTTTTTTCGTTATGACGGAATTTGCGATTGTAAAAATTCGGACCAGTCGAATCGATCAATTGGTGCTTGAAGGACGCAAAAACTCCTTGGCTGCAAAAAAAGTTGTGTCCAATCTTGACGGATATCTATCTGCCTGTCAGCTGGGTATAACGATTACGGCCCTGGGTCTCGGTTATTTGGGGGAAAGCACATTCGAGGCTCTATTTCATCCCATATTTGACGCAATCGGACTCCCTGTTGATCTCGCAGGGGCCATGTCATTCTTGTTTGCATTTCTTTTCATGACATTTATTCACGTGGTGATCGGTGAGCTTGCCCCTAAAACACTTGCTATTCAAAAAGCGGAGCAAATCACACTCATCACAGCCAATCCCATTATATGGTTCTACCGCCTCATGTATCCGTTTATCTGGCTCTTGAACGGCTCTGCCAACGGACTTGTCCGTTTGTTCGGCCTTCATCCTGCCAGCGAGCATGAAGAAGCTCACTCCGAAGAAGAGCTGCGGATGATCCTTAGCGAAAGCTACGAGAGCGGCAAGATCAACCAAAGCGAATATGGCTACGTTAGCCGTATTTTTGCCTTTGACGATCTGCTCGCCAAGGAAATTATGGTACCCCGTACCGATATGGTCTGTCTTTATGTGGATAAATCTCTAGCAGCAAACCTGCAGATTATTAAAAGAGAACAATATACCCGTTTCCCGGTCGTTCGCGGGGATAAGGACCAGGTCGTCGGTATGGTGAATACGAAACAGTTCTTCCTGGAGTTCGATGACAACTCAAATATGGATCTTTCCAAGCTCATCCATCCGGCCATGACGGTATCTGAAGCGATGCCGATCAAGAAGCTGCTGAAAAAAATGCAGCAGGAAGGCACACATATGGCCATTTTGATTGATGAGTATGGCGGTACTTCCGGGATGATTACAATTGAGGACATTCTGGAGGAAATCGTCGGAGAAATCCGCGACGAGTTCGACAATGACGAAGAGCGCGATCTGATTCAACCAGAACCGAATCGTCTTATCGTCAACGGAAAGGTAGCGATCAGTCGGGTGAATGATCTGTTGAACAGCGATCTGGACACAGAAGAGCTGGATACGATCGGCGGATGGTTGTACGGACATAATCCCGAGCTCATTAAAGGTGACAGCTGGACCTATGGTGAATTAACCTTTACGGTGCTGGAGAAGAAAACACACCGCTACACCAAGCTGCAAATTGTGAAAGAAGACGCAGAGCAGCAGGAAACCGAGGCTGTTGCCGAAGAAGTTGAATCCTAGACATAACGACGCCCTGTAGAGAATAGCTTCTCTGCAGGGCTTTTTTGATTGCAGCATTTTTTGTAGATCCCGTTTTTAATCCTTTCCAAGCTCCCTGATCTCAATGTCATTCGGGGAAGTAATTTGACTTATGTTATCCGTTCTGAACATATATGTCTTTGTATTTATGTTAAAATCCTCATTAAAACTGCCCTTGTTCGCCAGCTCTACGTTGCCAGGGGTATTCAGCTCAGACGGATAGTAATTTACTTCCAACCCCGTCTCACCTTCTGCCATCACTTCTGGCATTCTCTGAATCAGCTCCATCACACGCTCCTGCTCCATGGAAAGATCATTTGCCGCCAGATCAGCAAACACGGTTAAACTGACATGCTGCATGCCGACCGACGCTGCCGCCTCATTTGTTAAATCGCTATAATTTTTCACAGGTGTTTCATTATGCCCGGCATTTACCCATACTCTAAAAACCGCGGTATCTGGATACAACTCATCGACCAAAGGTGTCAGAATCTCCTTAAGCTGCACTGCCCATAACTCGTTTAGATAATTATCATTTGAAATGACTGAAGGATTTCCACTATCGCTCTCTAAAGTAAAAACCAGATCGGGATTTTGCTTCGGATGAGCTTCTATAGTGTAAGTACCTACCGCCCAAGTGTATTTCACATTTGTTACTTTAAACGGTTCATTGTATTTCTCTTCAAGATAGCTTTCAGCTGCTTCCTTGACTGCCCGCTTCTCTGCTATGCTTTTGGTAAAAGGCTCCGTCCCCCATGTATAGCCTACATACAACGACCCTATGAAAATGGCTACCCCCATCGCTGTTCTTACGATGATTTTCCCTGGAGAAGCGAACCGCCGCTGTTTCTTCTGGGCAAGAAGCGGATTTTGGACTGCTCTGTTGTTGAAATAGATCATAGTGATAATAAATCCAACGATATGTAATCCGAGTGCCAAGGGAGCCAAAACAAGTCCCAAAAAACCCAATGTTATAAAAAACAAAAAAAGTAGGGTCCCCTGCATAACCATAAGCACAGTTCCCCCTGCAATCATCCCCGCTGTGCCGATGTAAAACATGCCCAGACCGGTACAGATCAAAGATAAAAACGCTGCAATCCACCGATGTTTTTTCAAGATTAGCATCCTTCCTTATAAATCCTAGAAAATGATGTCCTATTTTCCAAAACCCATTATAGCAGTGGACTTCATAGAATCAAAGAACAAAACGCATGGTAATGCAGTGGGCCAACAATTCTTCTTTAAGGCAAGACTGATTTCAACAAAACAGAAGGGATGTCTTTAGGTCAATAGACAATAGACCTTTTAAGACATCCCTCTTAAGCGATGATAGAAAAACCAGGCATAACAGCTTCGTCACTTTGGGAGTGACCACACCAGTCTTCCACGTACGCTTGCCACATTTTATTGTAAAATCAAACGTTTCTTCATGCTGTCAATTCGTTACTCCTTCGGCCGAATCATTTCTGCAGGAACCACAAACCGATCAAACTCCTCACCGGAGAGCAGTCCGCTCTGAATAGCCGCCTCCCGCAGAGTCGAGCCTTCTTTATGTGCCTTCTTCGCAATAAACGCCGCATTTTCATAACCGATATGCGGATTCAATGCCGTAACAAGCATGAGGGAGCGCTCCATGTTCGTGCGAATGACGTCCATATTAGCTTCGATTCCGGAAGCACAGTTTCGGTCAAATGAATCCATCCCATCCGCCAGCAACCGTACCGACTGCAAGAAGTTATAGATAATGACTGGTTTGAACACGTTCAGTTCAAAGTTGCCCTGGCTTGCCGCAAAGCCGATAGATGCATCATTGCCCATCACCTGGCAGACAACCATCGTCAGCGCTTCGCTCTGGGTCGGGTTGACTTTACCCGGCATGATCGAGCTGCCCGGCTCATTCGCCGGAATCGTCAACTCGCCAATACCCGAGCGGGGACCGCTGGCCAGCCAACGCACATCGTTTGCAATTTTCATCAGATCGGCGGCTAATGCCTTCAACGCCCCATGGGCATACACCAGTTCATCGTGGCTTGTCAGCGCATGGAACTTGTTGCTTGCAGTGGAGAAGCTTTTTCCGGTTTCAGCACTGATCTCGGCTGCTGTCATTTCACCGAATTTCGGATGAGCGTTAATCCCCGTCCCGACAGCTGTACCTCCAATAGCCAGCTCCCGCAGCGGCTCTACCGCTGCAGCAATCATCAGCTCACACTTCTCCAGCATCCGATGCCAGCCGCTGATTTCCTGTCCGAGCGTCAAAGGAGTCGCATCCTGCAGGTGCGTACGGCCGATTTTGATCAAGTCCATATACTCCTCGCTCTTCACGGCAAGCGTATGCTTCAGCCGCTGTAAAGCTGGCAATAGCTGATCCTCCATCGCAATCAATGCAGCCATATGCATAGCTGTTGGAAAGGTGTCATTCGAGCTTTGTGATTTATTAACATCATCATTCGGGTGAATGGATTGTTCTATACCTTTTTCTTTTAAAAGCTGATTAGCACGATTGGCAATAACCTCATTCATATTCATGTTGGACTGGGTACCGCTGCCTGTCTGCCAGACAACAAGCGGAAAATGATCATCCCGCTCCCCGGTCAAGATTTCATCTGCCGCTTCTACTATTGCATCTGCTTTAATCTGATCCAGCTTGCCAAGCTTGGCGTTGGCAATGGCTGCACTTTTCTTCAGAATGGCAAAAGCCCGGATAATCTCGATGGGCATCTTCTCTGTTCCGATTCGAAAATTTTCAAGGCTGCGCTGGGTTTGCGCCGCCCATAGCTTATCCGCTGGCACCTTGATTTCACCCAGGGTATCTTTTTCAATACGGTAGTCCATTTTCATTGTCCTCCTTTTGCAATACGTGCTTTTAAAGCGCTTTATATTCCATATTCTCTTATTATCGCATAATTGGCTGAGGAAAGGAAAATGCCGACTGTCGATCTATTTATTCTCAAAAAAGCATCAAAAAGCCGGGACCACCTGAGTTTCCTCTGGCCATCCCGGCTTCAATTACATAAAAACAGCCGACTGCAATGGATTACACCTGAACCGGACGGTCCAGCCCGTACAAGCTGCGATATCGCGGATAACGCTCCATCAATTCAGCATGAGTACCGCGCATGACAATGCGGCCCTCTTCCATAAACACGATCTCATCCATTTTTTCCACACCAACCAGATGATGCGTTACCCAGATCAATGACTTACCCTCCAGGCTTGCGAACATCGTCGACAGCAGATCGCGCTCCGTCTTCGGATCAAGCCCTACCGTCGGCTCGTCGAGAATAACAACCGGTGTGTCCTGCAGCAAAATACGAGCGAGCGCCACACGCTGGCGCTCCCCGCCGGAAAAGCGCTGCCCGGTTTCCTGCATCCGGGTTTCCAAACCCTCTGGCAGAGCGTTCACAAGCTCCCCCAACCGGGCTTTTTGAACAGCAGCCTGAAGCTCCTCATCAGACGCGTCCATCCGTCCAAGCCGGATATTGTTCGCCAGTGTTGTGTCGAACAGATGCGGCTTCTGATTTAATACAGATACGACCGAAGGCATGCCATCACCGAATTGGCAGGCATCTATACCGTTTATGGTGACCCTGCCTTCCATTGGAGTAATCACACCTTGGATCAAATTCAGCAGCGTCGATTTACCAGCTCCTGAACGTCCGATGACAGCCACCTTCGCTCCTTGCGGAATGTCCAGCGACAGATTGCTTACTGTAGGGCGATCACTCGCCCCCCGCTCTCCGTAATCAAAGCGTACATTGTCCACTTTCAAATAAACACCTTCAAGAGCCGTAGCAGCAGCTTCCTCTCTCGTCATGCCGGCTTGATCTTCCCCATCCACTTGTTCGGGCGTCTCCTCCGTGATTGCGTTCAGCCGGATGAAAGACTGCTCATACTGTGGAATACGTTCGATGGCTTCGGAAACCGGGAGGAATGCATCCATAAGTGGAAATACAACGAGGACAAATGCTGCGATGAGCGTCACCTCGATTTGACCATCTGCATACTGCTGTCCTGACCAATAGATTATGGATATGACAATAGCACCTACGATGAGCTGGCTTAGAAAACCACGAAACCGTCCCCAACGTTTCAATGACCGATCCGTACGGTCGACACTGGCTTCATCCTGTTCATATCCTGTAAGAAAATCCTTTTGACGGCCGCTGATAAACCATTCTCCCATACCAAGCACCGCATCGGTCAGCTTCTGGTACAGAGCAGCTCGTTCATTCTTAACTTTACGATTGTTGCGCTTGGTAAGCAGCAGCGATACGATCGGCAGTACGAACACGAGCAGAAATATATATGCTGCCATCAACAAGGCAAATATCGGGTCAAACACGCCAATGACGATAATTACACCAGCATACAATACTAAAGCGACAATGGCCGGGAACACCGTGCGAATGTATACATCCTGCAAGTATTCAATGTCATCGGCCAGTACTCCGAGCAGATCCCCCGTCTTGAAGCGTGAGGAAAACCGAAGTGCCTGCGGCTCAAGCAGCTGATAAAGACGCAGACGCATTTTGGATAATATGCGCAGAATGGTGTCATGCCCTACCAATCGCTCGACATAGTGCATAACCGCCCGGCTGATCCCGAACGTGCGAACACCGACTGTCGGCACATATACCATCAATATGTTCTCCGGCCGAAGTGCAGATTTAGAGATCAGATAGCCGGAAGTAAACATAAGCATCGATGCTGACAAAATCGTCAGCGCACCCAGGAGCACGATGAGTAGAAAACGCCAGAAATAAACAGTTACATACGGGCGAAACCACTGTTCCTGTCTCAAAGCACTCCCTCCATTTGCGATGTGATCAAGCCGTAATATACTCCTTTACGCGCCATAAGCTGTTCATGTGTACCTGATTCAGCTAGACGACCTTGGTCCATGACCAGAATGAAGTCCATTTCCGTCATCCAGTGCAGGCGATGTGTGGCAAGGAACACCCATTTATCTTCAAACAGCGAAATGAGCGTTTCCTTCAGCTCATATTCCGTCTCGATATCCAGATGTGCGGTGGGCTCATCCAACAGCAGAACAGGGCGCTTGCTTAAAAACGCTCTTGCGATGGCAACCCGCTGTGCCTGTCCTCCGCTTAAACTTCGGCCACCCCCACCGATCAATTCATCCAAACCATTTGGCAAAGATGCCGCCAAATCGCTTAGCCCAGCAGCTTCTACCGCTCGCTTTACCTCAGCTCGTGAAGCGTCCGGAGCATAGAACCTAACATTATCTTCAAGTGTGGTGCTAAAAAGATATGGATGCTGTGGAATGTAGGTCATGTTTTTACGCCAGGTTTCAGAGGCTGTGTTCTCCAACGTTACCCCATCCAGCGTTATTTCGCCGCTCGTTGACGCAAGGAATCCCCCCAAAATGTCAATCAATGTCGATTTACCTGCACCGCTCTCGCCCACAATGCCAACTCGACCCTTTCCTTGTAGCCTGAAGCTAACATCAGACAATGAGGCAGGTCCGTTCTCATCATGGCGCATTCCGATACCGGACAACTCTAGCACACTGTGATCTTGCCATTTCAGCACAGGCTCTGGTCTAGAGCCTTCTTCATTCGTCTTATCTTTTGCAATACTACTCTTCGGCTCATCGTGGATGATCTCCTGAATCGCCTCACCCGCCTGCTTTCCATCCAGAGTCGCATGAAAATCAGCTCCCACCATACGTACCGGTAAGAAATACTCCGGTGCCAGAATGAGAATCGTCAGCGAAGGCAGCAGCTCCAAATTGCCGTTAATCAAGCGCAAACCTAAATTGACTGCCACAACAGCAACAGACAACATCGTAAAGAAATCGAGGGCAAAAGATGACAGAAAAGCAACTCGAAGTGTACGCATCGTTGCCTTACGGTAGCTTTCGCTAACCTCCCCAATGCTCTCGCTATGCTTACGGCTCTGGCCCAAAAACTTCAATGTTTCCAAACCGCGCAGTGAATCTACGAAATGGTTGGATAATATCCGATACGTATGCAGCTGTCGCTGCGTCTGCGTCCGAGCCGCCAAGCCGACCAAAATGAGAAACACGATTAGAATCGGCATCGTTACGAGCAGTATAATGGCCGAAAGACGATCAATATAAAACACATACAGCCATATCAATGCAGGAGTGATCGCTACACCCATCATACGCGGTATAGTCAGCTCTGCATATTTCCGAAACTTTGCGATGCCATCCAGCACAAGCGTAACCACATTGCCCGTTCCTTCAGACCGGACAAATCTCGGTCCCATATGGAACAGCTTATCCATCAGCTGCTTTCTCAGGTCCGTGCCCGTCTCTTCGGCAAACCGCTGTGCTATACCCTGCTGCAGCAGACCAATGGCGTGCCTTGCCAGAAATGCAAGCAGGAACAATACCATTGTGCTGTATTGTTCCTGCAGGGAGAATCCGGCAAACAGGGCGGAGATGACCTCCGCCAGCCATTTTGCCTGCAATATGATGGCCATGCTTTGTGCCAGGGTACATACGGCAACGACGAAAAATACCGTCTTAACTCCTTTGTATCCCAGCAGATCTTTACCCATCAGTATTCTAAATGCTCCTTCTCATGTACCCGTTTGTGGAAAACGAAGTAGCTCCATATTTGATATCCTAATACAAACGGCAGCAGCGTCACCGCCACAATCGTCATCACCTTCAGGGAATACTGCCCTGATGCAGCGTTGTGAATCGTCAGATCAAACGCATTGTTGATCGAGCTGATCATAACACGTGGGAATAACCCGATGAATACAGACATAAACCCAATGATGATGACAGCGCCGGTCATTCCAAATGCCCAGCCGTCTTTTTTAACTTTCATAAAGTAACCGGCGGCCAAAAATGCAGCAACGCCAAGGATCAATAATACGGACAAAATGCCGCCCCGAGCTTCAAACATATCCGTCATGAAATACGTCATCGCTCCGAACAGTACGAGCAGCGCTGCAACCGGGATCAACAGACGCTGGGCCATCACCCGGGCACGCTCCTGCAAATCTTCGGTAGTGCGCAGTGTTGTAAACACAAGTCCGTGCAACAAGCATAGCATAACCACGGTGATCCCGCCTACCACCGTATACAGATTGACGACATCAAAGAATCCGGCACGAAGATGCATCGATTCATCAATCGGCAGACCTTTCATAAGCCCGGCAAACACTACGCCAAAAAGGAACGGCGGCAGGATGCTTCCTGCGAAAATTGCAAAATCCCAGGTCTTTTTCCAGCGTGTATTCTCGACTTTACCGCGAAATTCAAATGCAACCCCGCGTCCAATCAACGCTAGCAGCAAGAAAACGAACGGAATATAAAATCCGCTGAACAGTGTAGCGTACCAGTTCGGGAAGGCCGCGAACATCGCTCCGCCCGCCGTAATCAGCCACACCTCATTCGCATCCCAGAACGGGCCGATCGAGTTGATCAACACCCGCCGCTGGCTATCATTCTTGGCCAGGAATTGGGTGGACATACCTACACCAAAGTCAAATCCTTCCAAAAAGAAGAATCCGATAAACAGAACGGCAATCAGTATAAACCAAAGCTCATTAAGAGACACTGCTGATTCCCTCCTTGTTGAATGGGTCAGCTGCGAGGTGATCTTCTTTTTCCTCCGCATTTGGCCCTTTCTTGATAACTTTAACGAACAGATAAGCCGTTATAGCAGCCAATACCGCATAAATCGTACTGAATGCAATCAATGAGAACAGGATGGAGCCTGCGCCTACGTTTGGCGAAATGCTGTCCTGTGTTTGATACAACCCGAATACCGTCCATGGCTGACGCCCGATCTCTGTCATGATCCATCCCGACGTATTAGCGATAAATGGCAGCGAAATACTGAACAGAAGTGCTTTCATGAACCACTTTCCAGCATTCTCTACTTTCTTGCGCATAGTCAACCATGTACCATACAATCCGAGCAAAATCATGATGCTACCAGCAACAACCATGATGCGGAAACTCCAGAATGTGGTTCGAACCGGTGGAATGTAATCACCAGGACCATACTGCTCTTCATATTGCGCCTGAAGCTCCTTCATGCCGACAACTTCACCGGAAAATTTACTGTAAGATAAGAAGCTGAGCAAATAAGGAATTTTCAGTTCAAATGTATTGGTCTGATTATCCGGATCGATTCCGGCAATGACCGTCCATGGAGCCGGATCTTCACTCGTTTCCCATAAACTCTCGGCCGCAGCCATTTTCATAGGCTGTGTGTCCACCAAATATTGTGCTTGCTGGTGACCAAAGAGAGCAACAAGAATGGAGGAAATCATAGCAACCACGATGGCGATGTTAAACGATTTTTTAAAGAAATCGATGTCCAATTTCTTCATCAGTTTGTATCCACTAACCCCAGCAACTAGGAAAGCACCTGTTGCCAATGCCCCGAAAATTGTATGCGGGAATTCAACCAACAGCTGACCATTCGTGATCAGCGCCCAAAAGTCATTCATCTCAGCCCGACCGTTCACCATCTCGAATCCGACAGGACGCTGCATGAACGAGTTGGCAACCAAAATCCAGAATGCCGAAATCAATGTACCTATGGATACGAGCCAGATACAGAGAAGGTGAACCTTCTTGGATAAGCGATCCCAGCCAAAAATCCACAATCCGATAAATGTAGACTCCAGGAAAAATGCGAGCAGTGCTTCAACCGCCAGCGGTGCTCCGAACACATCCCCGACAAATCGGGAGTACTCGGACCAGTTCATACCGAACTGGAATTCCTGCAGAATACCGGTAACAACCCCGACTGCAAAGTTAATGAGAAACAGTTTACCCCAAAATTTAGCCATTTTCTTGTAGGTTTCATTACCCTTGACAACGTACATCGTCTCCATGATGGCAATCAGAAATGCCAGACCAATGGACAACGGAACAAAGATGAAATGAAAGATGGTTGTCGAAGCGAATTGGATACGTGCGAGCATAACCGGATCCATAATATACCCCTTTCTTTTACTTCACATATTGAAACTTTTTAAAATTGATCTTTAATTATTTTCCCAAACAAACCTCACATGGATTGTGATATTTATCACATTTAAGCGAGGTGTATGGGGCTAAATAGTTATAAATTTGTGACGAAAATCACGTTTCCAGAAAAATATAGAAAAAAACAGGGCACACCTCAACGGGTGACCCTGTTTTTCGCAATGATAAGTGTCTCTTTTTTTTAACTTTTTAAACGGTGACGGCATCCAATTCCGTTTCGATTAATTTGAATTCAGATACATCAGCCAAGCCCCGGTTCGTAATCCGGATGTCCGGAATAACCGGCAGAGCGATCAGAGAGAAAGTCATAAACGGCGCATTCATCATGCAGCCCAGCTCCTTCCATGCCTTCTCCATGGATACCACTTCAGCAGCTACCGTCTCAAGCGGTCGATCTGACATTAATCCGGCTACCGGCATCTCCACCTTGGCAAGCACCTTGCCGTCACGCACCACGATCATGCCCCCACCGCAAGCGGCAAGCTCATTGGCGGCATAGGCCATATCTTCCGGATTGGTGCCCATAACGAGCAGATTGTGGCTATCGTGGGCAACCGTAGAGGCAACTGCACCGGATTTCAACTGAAATCCGCTTGCGAAGCCCAGTGAAATTTGCCCTGTTCCTTTATGGCGCTCAATGCAAGCGAGCTGAATAACGTCCTGCGCTATATCCGGCTGGATGATGTCCTCCTTCACTTGAAGGTCTGCAACGATTTTGGCCGTCCGGGCACTGTTCTCAATCACCTGTATTACGTTTACTTTTGTCTGTCCGTCGTTTCCTTTGCTATGGAGCAGGAAATCATCAGCGGTCAGAGCGCGTTGAAGCCGGACCGAGTTGCGAGCTTTCTCCGGATATACATATACCGGGAACTCCTTCACGATCTTTCCGGATTTCGCAATGACCTCACCATCAGCCATAACAAGCGACGGAATCATTTGCTTCAAATCATCGATCAGCAGAATATCTGCAGCTTTCCCCGGTGCAATGCTTCCGATTTCCTGATCCAGCCCGAAGTACCGTGCGACGTTAATCGTCCCCATCTGAATGGCTTTCACCGGATCAACACCTTCTTCAATGGCCCGGCGTACCACATGATTCAAATGGCCAAGATTCAGCAGTGTCATCGGATAAACGTCATCGGTTACCAAAGAAATATTATCGGTACATACGTTATCTTCCGTAACTACTTTGATGACTTCTTTCACATCATGCCAAGCGGAACCTTCACGGATCATCAGATGCATACCGAGTCTAACCTTCTGCAAGCCCTGCTCCCTCGTTACCGTTTCGTGGCAGGAGTTGGCCCCTGAAGCGATATAAGCCTGCAGCATACGTTCATCATCAGAAGGAAAATGACCAGTCACCGTTTTTCCAGCCTTTAAGGTTGCAGCAACTTCTCCGCACATCGTCGGGTCACCAAATACGACCCCGGGAAAGTTCATAACTTCGCCCAGACCTTCTACGCCCGGCCACTTCAACCCGGCTTCAATATCGGCTACACCAAGTGCCGCACCTGCGTCTTCAAGATCGGTTGTAGACGGAACGCAGGACGGGAAGGTTGTAAATACTTTCAGCGGCAGCTGCTGCCCCTCTTCGTGCATCCAACGCACGCCCTCGGAACCAAATACGTTCGCAATTTCATGCGGGTCCATAAAAATAGAAGTCGTGCCTGTTGCCATGGCCGCTTTAGCGAATTCTGTTACCGTCAGCATCGTGCTTTCCACATGCATATGCCCGTCTACCAGACCTGGCGCAATGTACCGACCATTTGCCTGGATCACATTTGTATGCTCATCGATCGTATGATCGGCTTGTCCAATATATGCAATTCTTCCGAAAGCTATCGCTACATCAACATGCTCCAACAGCTCTCCCGTAAACACATTCACAAGTGTACCGTCCTTGATCACCGTTTCCGCGGCTGCCTTTCCCATGGCAATTTGTCCAAGCGGATAGCTGACCTCGTAAAGCTTCTGTCTTTTCTGTGAACTCATTTATAGCACTCTCCCATCGCGATGATAAAAAACTGGTTTTATCCCAGATTCATTTGTGACAAGACATGAAAAACCCGGACAGCGTTCTGCCCGGGTTACTATACATAAAGGAAAAGAGACCCCAAAATAAACCATATCTAATCAATACATTTTCAGCACATGTGCGAACGTATTGTATCATCTCGGTGTTCTAAAGTACGATTCTCTCATCTTTTATGTAGTCAAGTCATTTACGGTAACCTGGTAGAGACGCCGGAGCCATATTCTCTGGCATATACATAAAAAATCTTTTCAGTTGTTGTAAGCATTATAATCCTTTGACATCGTAAGTCAATAGAGCGGTAGATTTTTCATATACTCCCCATACAGTAAACAGGTGAAATAATGTGTGAAATTGCACCTTTTATCCCAAAAAGTTACGAGAGAAAATTTTTTTGATAAAAATTTAAAATTATAGTAATTTTATAGTGAACTCCAAATCATGGAAGAGCTGTCGTACTTAGCGTGACAATCCGTCATAGAACAATCTCTTAAAAAATAGAGGAGAGTTATCATGGATTATAAATTTGTTTTATCTCCGGAAAAGCGAAAAATCTGGTTGGTTAATGTACTTTACTGTTTGTTATCCAGTATGATTGTCGTTTTATTAATACCCTATCTACAAGCAAGATTTAATGCGGACATTAAAGAGATTGCCATTACTTTTTTCTTGCCGATGCTTGTCTCGTCTTTTTCAGGTTCCCTTTTAGGTAAATTTGGGGATCGTATAGGTTATCGTAAGGCTATTACTTTTTCAGTAGTTATATCCATAGTAACCATTACGACTATTGTATTTTCTTTCAGACTAAGCATTTTTGCTTTGCTGTGGATGATTTTTAGCCTCTCCTATTCAACGTTTAATCTTTCTCTCGATGCCATGTTTTTTAAGAAGATTGCAGAAGAGCATACTGGGAATGCCTATGGCAAATATTCAATCGGCTCAAACCTTGGAATGATCATGGGGCCTGCATTGGGTGGCTTTTTGTTTGATACATATGGTCCTACTATTCCTTATATTATTTTTGCAGTAAGTATGGCTCTATTTGTTCCACTCCTGTTAGCTATGCTCCCAAAAGACGAACCGGATCGTCCAGTGGTTATGATAGAGAACCAGATTCATTCCCATAAATGAGCTTAAAGCGAAGATATTCGGGGGAATTTAAAACTGTGGATACCATTTATTATAGTCAAATAAAGGGGCTGTCCAGAAAGTCAGTGAAAGCTAACTTCTGGACGCCCCGTTTTTGTTGAATGTTAAAAATGTGCACAAAAAAACCGTCTTTTCCTGTAAAATGAAAGTCACCACAACCACACCTACAGAAAGGACGGTTTTTATGCGTAATCTGACGACTACTACGGAACAGTNTTAAATACACCTTCATAGTTTGGAAATACCTGATCGATTAGCGTCCGCGTATTCAACTTGGCTTGAACGTAAAGGCTAGTAATAAACTCGTGTTGTCTTGTTATGAACTGTAAGTCCATTAACGATTCTTTAGGACTCGGATGAACAAGCCAACTCTCCTCCTGGTAGTATAAATCCCCCAGATGCCAAGCGTCTGATGCATCCGTTTTCACTTTACGTAGATTCGTTCTTCGAGCACGTTGTGCCTGCAGGGGATTAACGAGAATGGTCTCATATCCTACGCTTTGTAAATAGTTAACAAGGACACGATGGTAGTGCCCTGTTGGTTCCAAGATAACAACGGGCTTCCGATTTGTCTTAACTTCTAATTCCACTAAAGTTTGAAATAATCGTTCAAATCCTTTTGGTGAATGCAAAATCAATTGATCTCGGCCATAGGGAACATTTCGCTTTAAAAATGCTTGAATAACTGATTTTCCTTTTGCTACATCAATTCCTATAACAGGTTTCATTTTTCTCCTCCCGCATTATATTTGCCGGTAATCCCACAATGGTTCCAACTCCACAGCTTCGCTTGTTATACGAGGTCATTTGCCTCAACCAGCTCAAACATGGTAGAAGGCGATAGTGAGAGAACTGTTTTTTGTACGGGGTCCCCCCCCAGGGGCTGTCACGTTCTCCCGGCTACCACCATCGTAAAACAACCAATAAAAAAGACCAACCAGTAAACTCTGGTTGACCTAATAATACGAAGGGGCTGTCCAGAAAGTCAGTGAAAGCTGACTTCTGGACGCCCCGTTTTTGTTGAATGTTAAAAATGTGCACAAAAAAACCGTCTTTTCCTGTAAAATGAAAGTCACCACAACCACACCTACAGAAAGGACGGTTTTTATGCGTAATCTGACGACTACTACGGAACAGTATACCATGCAAATGACACTTCCTCTAGGGGATTTGGAAGAAAAGACGGCTTCCAAACGAAATCTTGCCCCTACCTTCAAACCTTACGACAACAAACAGGCTCAGATGATTCTGGATTTGGAGATGTATGTTCCCACTCATCATGTGGCTCGTGTCATTGATGAGATGATTGAAGCTATTCCAGACGAGCAGTTGTTTGCTCACTACACAGGCGGAGGCCGCAGTTCCTACCATCCCAAAATGATGCTCAAAGCAATCCTTTACGGCTACTCGCAAAAGGTTTACTCCTGCCGCGGCATCGAAAAGCTGCTGCAGGAAAACATCCCGGCTATGTGGCTGGCGGCGATGCAACAGCCTGACTTCCGGACCTTGAACGACTTTCGCGGGGTACGCATGAAGGCGTTCATGGACGAGCTGTTTGAAACCATGATTCAAAAGCTCATCGCGGACAACTACATCACGATGGAACAGTACTTTTTAGACGGCACGAAGATCGAAGCTGACGCTAACAAGTACTCGTTTGTGTGGAAAAAAGCGACGCTGTGCTTTGAGGAGAAGCTCAAGGAAAAGGTACAGGCGACCCTTGCACATATTCATACGCTGACGCAGCAAGAAGCTGGCGAATACGCGGGGGCAGATCCCGACGAATTCCCTGCCAAGCTCGAAGAAGCAGCAGCTGAGCTAGGGGAGAAGATCGAAGACTTAAGCGAACAGATCGCTCAGGCAAGCGACAGCCAACAGCGGCAAGCCTTACGCAAAGAGCGCAGCGCCTTGAAGAAGCCGCTGAAACAAATTCGGGAAGACTTTCTTCCTCGCTTAGCCAAGTATGAGCAGCAGAGAGCGTGCTTTGGCGATCGCAACAGCTATTCTAAAACCGACACGGACGCCACGTTTATGCGCATGAAGGAAGATCACATGAAAAACGGGCAGTTGAAGCCGGGTTACAATGTGCAAATGGCCACGGAAAACCAATTCATTTTGTTTTACAGCATCCATCAACGTCCTACGGATACGCGCTGCTTCATTCCGCATATGGAGCGACTTGCAGCGTCNGACGGCTTCCAAACGAAATCTTGCCCCTACCTTCAAACCTTACGACAACAAACAGGCTCAGATGATTCTGGATTTGGAGATGTATGTTCCCACTCATCATGTGGCTCGTGTCATTGATGAGATGATTGAAGCTATTCCAGACGAGCAGTTGTTTGCTCACTACACAGGCGGAGGCCGCAGTTCCTACCATCCCAAAATGATGCTCAAAGCAATCCTTTACGGCTACTCGCAAAAGGTTTACTCCTGCCGCGGCATCGAAAAGCTGCTGCAGGAAAACATCCCGGCTATGTGGCTGGCGGCGATGCAACAGCCTGACTTCCGGACCTTGAACGACTTTCGCGGGGTACGCATGAAGGCGTTCATGGACGAACTGTTTGAAACCATGATTCAAAAGCTCATCGCGGACAACTACATCACGATGGAACAGTACTTTTTAGACGGCACGAAGATCGAAGCTGACGCTAACAAGTACTCGTTTGTGTGGAAAAAAGCGACGCTGCGCTTTGAGGAGAAGCTCAAGGAAAAGGTACAGGCGACCCTTGCACATATTCATACGCTGACGCAGCAAGAAGCTGGCGAATACGCGGGGGCAGATCCCGACGAATTCCCTGCCAAGCTCGAAGAAGCAGCAGCTGAGCTAGGGGAGAAGATCGAAGACTTAAGCGAACAGATCGCTCAGGCAAGCGACAGCCAACAGCAGCAAGCCTTACGCAAAGAGCGCAGCGCCTTGAAGAAGCCGCTGAAACAAATTCGGGAAGACTTTCTTCCTCGCTTAGCCAAGTATGAGCAGCAGAGAGCGTGCTTTGGCGATCGCCACAGCTATTCTAAAACCGATACGGACGCCACGTTTATGCGCATGAAGGAAGACCACATGAAAAACGGGCAGTTGAAGCCGGGTTACAATGTGCAAATGGCCACGGAAAACCAATTCATTTTGTTTTACAGCATCCATCAACGTCCTACGGATACGCGCTGCTTCATTCCGCATATGGAGCGACTTGCAGCGTCTTCTTTGCCGATGCCCAAAACGGTGATCGCCGATGCGGGCTATGGCAGCGAGGAAAATTACTTGTATGCAGTGGGTGAAGAAAAGGAGTCGCGCTTTGATTTTCTCATTCCTTACGGCAACTACATGAAGGAGCAAACTCGGCGTTACAAGAAGGACATCCGGCATGCTTCCAACTGGGCGTATGAAGAGCAAGACGATCGCTTTGTGTGCCCGAATGGCCGGTACGTCCGCTTTAAGAAATACCAAACGAAAAAAACAGCTTCTAGCTTGGAGCAAAGCTTCAAGATTTATGAATGTGAAGATTGCAGCGATTGCCCGCTCAAGTCCTTGTGTACGAAAGCAAAAGGAAACCGCCAAGTGCACTGGAATACCATAGGGGAAGAACTAAAGGCAAAGGCCAAAAAAGCCCTTGAGGATGACGAAAAATCCGCGATTTATGCTCGGCGTAAAGTGGAGGTAGAAAGCGTGTTTGGTCACATCAAGGGCAATCGTTCGTTCCGCCGCTTTTCCTTGCGTGGCTTGGAAAAGGTGCATGTGGAATTTGGGGTTGTGGCCTTAGTCCACAATCTGCTGAAAGTAGCAGGCATTCGCCTCGCTACCTTCCTGCAAAAACAGACACACCAAAAAGTTGGACGGAAAACATTGCGTTTCTCCGTCCAACTTTTTATTTTGAGGACTTATTGGACAGCCCCTTCTATTTTTGTCGTATATATTTTATTCCGGCTTGTTATCGACATTGGGGTCAGGAGTATAATTTTTCTTATAATCGGTATATAGCATTTCCGTTACCATGCCGTCTGAAGCATGATGCAGGTCATGGCAGTGGAACATCCAGTCACCGGGATTATCGGCTTCGAATGCGATGACATATTCTTCCCCAGGTTTCACATTCAGTGTATCTTTTATGACAGGCGTGCCTTCAAGCGGTTTTCCGTTCTTGCTTAGTACTTGAAAAAAGTGACCATGCAAGTGCATTGGATGATCATCCATCATCGATTTGTTAACAAAAGTTACTTTTACTTTTTCACCTTTTTCAACGTTTATTTTTTCGGTTTCAGGATATATTTTTCCGTTGATCGTATAGACCATTTTGCCGTCTTTCATTTCCGTATTCAAATCCATCTTAACGTCCTGGTCGAATTTTTCATCCAGTGAAAATCCAGTTTTGGCAACAGTGCCGTATTGGGCCAGATCAAAGATTGGCAAAGTTTCAGATGCATTTGAAGCATCACTTTGTGGTTCTTCCCCTTCATATTGGATAACGGCTTTCATATTTTCTGTCCCGGCTTGGGTTCCATGCTCTTCCAGCAGCCAAGACCCCGGATTGTTAGCTGTAAACTCGATATCATAGCGCTCACCTGGCGCGATGGCTATCAATTGGTCTTTGATGACTTGGGGGTCATTAATGACTTGGCCGTCGGTGGACATCACTTTAAAATCATGGCCGTGAAGGTGCATATTATGTGTAAGGTAACCTGCATTTATGAGTCGGATTCTTACTTTTTCGCCTTCCTTTACCGTCAGTTTCTCGATGGCATCACCTGTTTTACCGTTGATTGTATAAATGTTATACATGCTCATGTCATGTCCGCCCATATTCATTCCACCCATATTGGAATGGTCCATGTCGTCCATATTCATATTGCTATGATCCATATCTTCCATATTTGTATTTTCGTCTGTGCTGTTATTTTCTTGATTGTCCATATCACCTGGGTTTATCCATTCGTCCATAATGAGTGTGTAGTCACGGTCATATTGTTCATTTGGGTCTTCAACAATCAACGCACCGTACAAGCCTTTATCAAGCTGATTCACACTGTCTTGATGAGAGTGATACCAATAAGTGCCTGGTACGGTTGCTTTAAACTCATAAGTAAACGTTTTACCTGGAACAACCGCATCCTGAGTTACCCCAGGAATCCCGTCCATATCATTGGGAACCGGATAGCCGTGCCAATGAATGGACACGGGTTCTTTCAACTCGTTTTTTAAGTTGATTTTAACCGTGTCACCAAGCTTAACTCGTATTTCTGGCCCGGGCACAGAGTTATTAAACGTCCATACAGGGAGTACCTGATTAGGAGACACTTCCAAGTTGCTCTCTTGGGCTGTGATCGTAAATTCTTTGCCATCTGTTACTTCAGAAGCTGAGGTAAGTTTGATGGATTTAGGATCGGGCTGCGTCGTTGATGGAGGTTCAGAATTCATTGTAGAATGATCCATACTCTCCATGCTATCACTGCTACCATTCGCGCAGCCGGCGGTTATAGCAGCTATAGAACCAACAATAATGAGACTTTTTAACAACATGCCTTTCATATCATTTCCCTCCAATATTCTGTGATATAAATTACAATAAATGAAATATATGTAGAAATTATGGGGTTTTCAAAGTTCATGAAAATCGCATTCTTTTCACAGAGGGGTTGTTCTTTTATCATTTTCGCTTTGTGTTGCTAGATTTAACCAGTTATTTTGGCATCCCTTTCCTTGTATTCTCATGATCTTGAATCTATACTTCATAGTAATTTGATCCTATTGGAGAGGTAGCGAAGTGAGCAAATATGGATTTCAAACAAAATTATTCGCGGCTTATTCTGTATTTATCGCACTGTTGATTTTCATATCGTTTTATACGTTCTATTGGTTCCAGTCGAAAAGTATGGAGAAAACTGCAGTGGATAATCAGAGTCAGCTTACGGTTAAAACCTCGGAACAAGTAGATGCCTTGATCCGAGAGATGGACAAAATTTCGCTGCAAATCGTATACAACCCGTTGCTTACTCAGATGATCGAAGATGCATTTCACGATAAAGATCGAAGTGGCAATTATTTTGAACAGCATCTTGATATCGGACGGCAGGCAAGAGACATCTTGGCATCGATTAACGGCCCGAATCTGACGGTTTCCCGAATCAGTTTGTTTAATTCCTATGGAGACTATTTAAGCAGTGGTACCATACCGGAAAATGAAGACGTTATTCGAAAGCGGTTACAGTCTGAGGTTTTTCAAACCGATTATAATCATATGAAGGAGTACGAAGGCCGTGTTTTTCTTTCTTTACCACATGATGATTATTGGTCAGGCGAGTCTGACAAGCTGTTTTCCTTGATTCGGGAATTTCGAAACGTATACGATTCATACGGGATGATTGAAGTGCAGCAGCCTTACAGCTTATTGGCGAAAACGTTAAATATGGAAAATCTGCCCGATACTGAAGTTCTTCTGCTCAACGAAAAGGGGGAGACGGTATACGGCAATACAGACCTCATGCTAAATACGGCTGAATTGACGGAAAAGACCGATGAAGCAAAAGCCGTTGACGACGTGTATTTCAAATTGGAACCATCTAATGGGATGTCGGATCAGTTAGTTACGTTTCGGGAATTGTCCAACATCAATTGGATGATTTATTTGATTACAGACGAGAACAAGCTTCTGGAACCGATAAGATCGCTCGGAAAATTGTTAATCTTTCTTAGTTTGGGCTTGTTTTTTTCTGCTTTGTTTGTCGTGTTCATCATTACGAGACAGCTGACGCTGCCCTTGAAGAAGCTTCGTAACTCCGTTCGTTCAGTCAGTATAAACAATTTGTCGATCGATTTAGGGAAAGACGCAGGACATAACGAGTTGATTCTGCTCAACAGAGCATTTTATAAAATGTTTGAGCGGCTTCGAATGTCGGTGGATCAGGTCATTGAAGCCAAGTCCGCTGAAGCTGATGCGCGTTTCCATGCGCTTCAGTCACAGATGAATCCACACTTTTTGTACAATGTTCTTTCCGTCATCAGTGCGGCGGGTCAACAAGCGGGAGTGACAAAGGTGATGGAGCTCTGTCACAAGTTATCCATGATGCTTCGTTATATTACATCATACAAAAGCGGCAATGTAACCATTCAGGATGAATGTGAATATGCGGAGCTTTACCTGGAACTGATGAAAGAGCGATATGAAGATTATTTCGAATATGATTTGGTTATCGATGAAGCGGTTAAGCATGTCGAAGTTCCTCGCTTGATTTTACAGCCATTGATTGAAAATTGTTTTCACCACGCCTTTCAATCCGTTTCCCCTCCTTGGAAGATTCGTGTTCAGATCGGACAGGCTCCGGAACCCGCGAATCAATGGGTGATGAGAATCGAAGATAACGGCAGCGGATTTGATGCGGTTGTATTGAAGCGGCTTCTTGCTCAAACCAATCAACTGGACAAAGGCTTCTCGGCTCAAACGGATGATGGGACGGCGAGTGGAGTTGGATTGACAAATACGATCGTTCGGTTAAAACTGCTGTATGCAGACAAAGCCATTGTTGCCATTGAACCTCGTTCTCCTCAGGGAACGATAGTCACAATAGGGGGTGCACTAGATGATTCATGTCATGATCGCAGAAGACGAAATGCCTATTATGAGAAGCATCAAGATGATGATCGAGGAAACACATAGCGCTTTTAAGGTTGTTGCAACGGCGTTCAATGGTGTAGTTGCGATGGATCTGTTGACCAAGGAGAGACCGGACATTCTGTTCACGGATATTCGCATGCCGGTGATGAACGGTTTAGAACTGATATCTGCTGTAAAAAAAGAATATCCAGATATTAAGCTTGTCGTTATTAGCGGATATCAGGAATTTGAGTATGCGAGAGAAGCGATGCGATACGGGGTAGAGGATTATTTGCTGAAGCCGATCTCCCCGCTGCAAATCAAGGAATTGCTTGATAAGTTATATCAGGAATGGAGACTCAGTCAGGAACAACGGCTTAGGGAAGAAGTGCGGTTGTCTATCTATAGAGGTGCTGCTTCGCCAGATGCGAAGTTACCGCTTCTGAATACCTATTCGATACATCAACTTTTTTTGTTATATGTAGGCGCTTTCAATTCGTTGAGTATGGATGAGGATAATCCGGTCGGGGAGTTCTGGGACGAAATTGACTTACATGCCTATGTAACACGTTTGCTTAATGTAGAATGCATCATCAGTGTCGTAGATGGCAAATCCAATTCGGAAAAATGGGTCGAAATTTCTTTTTTAGGTACGAACTCGAATATTCCCGATCCTCGGCTGCTGGCAGAGAAGCTGTTTATGGCTTGGCGAGAGCAAGTGATGGTTACGATCGTGTACGGGGCCTCATATTCTGATTTTCAGGTCACCGGTTTGAAGGTGCTTATGATGAGGACAGTGCTGTACAAAAATATTCGTTTTGGCGTCTCGCAGTTAATTTCCCTTGCCCAACATCAGGAACCTCCTGTTACCGAAACCGTACTTCCTTCTCACATGCTCAGGAAGCTGGAGTTTGCGGTTGAACAGAAAAATCCGGAAATATTCAAGGAGGAGCTGCAGAGTTTGATTTCGAAATGGAAGGAAACGAGGCCGCTACAAGTTTCGATGGAGCGTCTTGTCAAGCAGTTGTTCCAGAGCTGCCGCAGTGCTCTGTCTGCTGCAACGGATTACTCTTTCAGTATTTTAGAAATAGATATTTATAAAGCGATTTCATATTCACGGTCATATGATGAATTATATGTTTATTTATGCAAGATTATAGATTTGCTTTTTATATTGATTTCCGGGGGAATGCGCGATAAATCAGGAATGAATTCATTAATGGAAAGAATCGACACTTATTTGCGAACCCATCTGGCGGATGCTATTAATACACAAACGCTTTCCCATACATTCGGTCTTGTGCCCTCTTATCTCAGCAAGCTGTTTACCAATTACAAGGGAATGTCTCCGGCGAGATACTTGGTTTACTTGCGGATTGAGAAAGCAAAAGAAATGCTGATTGAGCAGCCAGAGATGTTGTTTAAAGACATCGGCGTGATGGTCGGTTACCCGGACCCGCATCACTTCAGCAGAGTTTTCAAAAAAGAAACGGGGATGTATCCTTCTGAATTTAAAGAGAAAGGCGGATCGGAAGGTTGCTAGCATAATTTCATCATATGAGTGTTTGCAGACACATTCGCGGCTTTTAATCCTATAACATTTCAGGACCAGGGCCGCTTATTTTGTGCTGTTTACATGGCATGCACATTTCAGCATCTGTTATCTTTTTTAATAATATCCAAACGAAGCGTTTCAACTTATCCATTTGCTTATTTTCTTGGTTAACTATACTGAAGATATATCGAATATTACGAACAAACAGGAGGGTACTGAAATGAAAAGAAACAAGTTTTTGATCGTTACGATGGCACTGGTCATGTTATTGACGGTCGCTTGTGGAAGCGGTTCCAATGACGGACAAGCGGAGCCTGGCGACAATTCAGCATCTGAGTCTGCACAGACGGATGAGAAGAAGGCGATGACGGTGTCGATGATGACGTCGCAAGGCAAATATAAAGAGACTTATAAGAAGATTGCCGAAAAATTAAAAACGGAAGAAAACATCACTTTAGAAATCCAGGTTGTACCTGATGATCAATACTACAATCTCGTTAAAACCAAAATATCCATGAAGGAAGTTCCCGATATTATTATGCATAATGCTCCTTCGGAATACGTTACGGTGAACGCTCAGAAAAATATGGAGGATTTGAGCAACGAGCCATGGGTTGAACGCTTGTCCAATCCGAATCTACTAAAGGCAGAGGACGGCAAAATATATGCGATGCCGCAAGAGTCGTCCAGCTTCTATGCAGCGATCTATTATAACAAAAAAGTATTCGAGGATCTCGGTTTAAGCGAGCCGAAAACTTATGCCGAATTTCTGAGTCTGCTTGAAACGATCAAGAGCAAAGGGGACGGCATTACTCCGATCTATATGTCGAACAAAGATTCATGGACAACGCAGATTTTCGTGACGGCCGCACTGCCGGTTTTGCTTGGCGACAAGGCGGAAGAGACTTGGGAAGGGCTGCTGAGCAATAAGCTGAAATGGGCTGACATCCCGGAGTTCAAGCAAGCCATGGAGTTGTTTCAAGAGCTTTATGTAAAAGGCTATACCAATAAGGACCATGTAACGCAAACATTTGATAATGCGAAAGCGGCGTTGGCAGAGGGAAAAGCCGCGATGGTGTTTAATGGAGAATGGACCGTTGGCGATCTGATTAACAAAAATGAAATGAATCCGGATGAAATCGGTGCATTCGTACTTCCGTTCGGTGATCAGGACATCATCGCTACAGGTGCATATGTACAAGGGTTTATGGTACCAAAGGATGCGAAGAACGTAGAGGGTGCGAAAAAAGTGCTGGAATTGTGGTCCCAGCCTGACTACATGAACATATACTTTGCGGAGAATCCAGGCTTCCCTGGCTTTACGGACGTTGACGGGGGAGACGTTCACCCTGCGATCAAAGCCTTGGAAGATAACTACATTAAAACAAACAAGTATGTGTATCAGCTTAACGATCCAATGGCGGCGGCCAGTTCGATCTTCCCTGATCTATGGACGCTTTATGTCGATATGGCGGCAGGAAGTAAAACGCCTGACGATGTCGTCAAGGCATGGGACAAGAAATACGAGGACTTCATGAATCAGATAGATCAGCCGGGGTTCTAAACAATCATTTTGTGCAGAGATTTGCTTCAGCCGACCCAAGTCTTTGCAGCATCCGTTACGGCTTGGCGCCTTCGTCTTAGAAAGAGAGGTTCTGCATGAGACAATTCAAAACGCTATATCCGAATTCCTTTACTTTTCCCGCATTGCTGTTTTACTCTGTGTTTTTTGTGCTTCCTACGCTGCTCGGCTTTTATTTCGCATTCACTAATTGGAACACGGAAAATTTGACGAATTGGTCAACGATCAAGTTTACGGGCCTGGATAACTTTACCTACTTATTCCAGGACGAAGATTTTATGTTAGCTTTGAAAAACACGCTGGTCTTTGCGGTTGTAACAAGTTTTTTCAAGCTATTGTTCGGCTTGCTTCTGGCGCTCGGGCTGAATCAACCCTTATATAGCCGGAATTACTTGCGATCGATCTTCTATGTACCTGCGGTGATCAGTATTACCGTCATTGGATTGTTGTTCTCGGCCATTTTTAATATGGAGGGGATCGTCAACCAATTATTGAATGCGATTGGCCTGGAACAGCTCGCCATTAACTGGCTTGGCGATGAGCGCACCGCTTTCAGTATTGTCAACTTGCTGGAAATTTGGAAGTGGAGCGGCTTTACGATGATCATCTTCCTTTCCGGACTGCAGGCGATCCCGAAAGATTATTATGAAGCTGCTATGATCGATGGGGCTTCCACCTTGCGTCGGTTTTTCAGTATTACGTTGCCGATGCTCATGCCTGCGCTGACGATCAACGTGACTTTAAATCTGATTGGCGGATTCAAAGTGTTCGATCAGGTGTACGTATTGACGAATGGTCAGTCGGGTACGGAAGTCATCAACACCCAGGTGTTTCGGGCATTTTCCAACGGCTTGTACGGGCGTTCCAGCGCGATGGCTCTGACTTTGTTCATTTTTATTGCCGTCATTGCGATCAGCGTGAACTCCTTTTTGCGGAAAAAGGAGGTTGAAATGTAATGAAAATGTCAAGATCAAAACTTCTCGTTCTAGAAGCTGTTATGCTGCTAGTATCTTTGTTGATTTTGATTCCGCTCCTGATTATGATTCTCGGTTCGTTTAAAACGTCGGGCGAAGCTCAAAGCTTTAATCTGCAGTTGCCGAAAGTGTGGCAGTTTGAAAATTACGTGACAGTGTTCAAGGAAGGCGGTATGGGCACGGCATTTAAAAACAGTCTGATTGTCACCATCCTCGGTGTCGCATTAACGGTGATGATGGCGGCTTTATGCTCATTCGTTCTTGCCAGAAAAAGCACCCGATTTACAAAAGGTCTTTATGGATTTATGCTGCTGGGCATGATTGCACCGTTTTCGGTTGTGCCTACCATCAGCCTGATTCAGATGCTTAACCTGTCCGGTACATATATCGGGGTCATATTCATTTACGTTGGAATTAATGTTTCTTACAGCACGTTTATATTTACCGGGTTTATCAAATCGGTTCCGCGTGAATTGGATGAAGCCGCGATTGTGGATGGCTGTGGTCCGTACCGGATGTTTATCCGGGTCATTCTCCCGCTTTTGCAGCCGGTGCTCGTCACCAATGTCATTATTGTGACGATGGCGATTTGGAACGATTTTATGATCCCGCTCTATTTCTTTAATTCTGTATCGAAGTGGACACTTCCGCTAACCGTATATAATTTTTTTGGACAGTATGCGTCGGAATGGAATCTTGTGTTTGCGGATCTTGTATTGACGGCTTTGCCGGTCGTTCTCGTGTACTTCTGGGGACAGAAGTACATCGTATCGGGAATGACCGCTGGTGCTGTGAAAGGCTGATATTACCACCATTACCACCTCCAGTCGGCAGGACGGTATGAGTGAGGCAGGGCAACGCTTGAAATCATGATTAGAAGGAGTCGATGTACAGATGGCTACACCGGTACCTGAGGCAAGAATCGCCCGTTTTGAAAAGATGGCTTTTGGCATGTTCATTCACTGGGGGCTGTATTCTCAGCTAGGCCGAGGGGAATGGACTCAGCTTGTGGAGGGGATTCCGAAATCGGAATATGCCTCCTTGCAGCAAACTTTCACCGCCTCCGACTTTAATGCGGAAGAAATCGTGAAATTGGCCAAGAAGGCTGGCATGAAATATATCACAATAACAACCAGACACCACGAGGGTTTTTCGCTTTATGATACGAGGGGACTTAGCGATTTTGATGTTATGCATAGCCCTGCCGGCCGGGATTTAATCGCTGAGTTTGTTAAAGCTTGCAAGGCAGAAGATATATTGCCTGTATTTTACCATACGACACTGGATTGGCATCAAGAAAGCTACAAGACGGACTTCCCGGCATACCTGGATTATTTACGTCAATCGATCGAAATATTATGCACCCGATACGGCAAAATCGGTGGTTTCTGGTTCGACGGCGATTGGGACAAACCGGATGCGGACTGGGAGCATGATCGGCTATACGGTCTCATTCGCAAGCATCAGCCGGAGGCGATGATCATCAATAATTCAGGCATCCATCACAGAGGGGAGATTGCCCATCCGGAAATCGACAGCGTGACGTTTGAGCAAGGACGTCCGGAGCCGATGAATCGCGAAGGCATGAGCAAATACGTGGCCGCGGAAATGTGCGAGACGATGAATGTGCATTGGGGAGTAGGGTATGGAGATCTGATGTATAAGTCGTCGAAGGAATTGATCGAGAACTTATGTGCCTGTCGCAAAGTAGGGGCTAACTATTTGCTAAATATTGGCCCTTCCGCAGAAGGAGGCGTTCCGATCATGCAAAAAGCCCTTCTAGACATCTTGGGTGAATGGATGGCAATGAATGGAGAGGCGATATATGAAGGCAAGCCTAGTGTGTTGAAAAGTGAATCAGAGAAAGATTTTGCATTGGATGCACCCGATGGATCAACATATCTGTTCATTCATGATCTTCCGATTAAGGGAAATGAAAATGTAACGGTTCATGGCGGGGATGGAGGCTGGAAACATTTTGCTGGCACCCATGAGAATATCGCGGATATTCGTTGGCTTGATAACGGGGAATCCCTTGAATTCTCGCACGATATTTCTTCAGGGCGATTCAACTTTAAGGCTACTCCTTATCCTTACGGCGCCCATTATGTCGTTCGGGTTGCGAAAGCTGTGTTTACGTAGAAGTGACAAGGGTGAAGCAAGCGGCATGACGGATTGAAGGGAATCTTAATCTGTTTGTCATAAAAGGCTGTCTGAGGGTTGAACTCTCGGGCGGCCTGTTTGTATTGAAATTGGATCGTTTTGCCGATATATCAACAGGTTACGATTGTAATTGCAACCCAGGATTCAAACATTTTTCAAAATGTTGATTGAGATCGATCAGACGCCTTCAGAGGTGTTAAGGAAGCCGGAAAGGCAAATTCGGCTTGCTTGATCTTTAATTAAGTTGTCATTAAAGAACGAGGGCGTGTGGCATAGAACCATTGAAGGCAGAACACGAAAATAAGTGCTAGATCGATAACATCTCCTCCGTAATACATCATCAAACTTCCAATCTGTCCCTGAACTGGAGAAACCCCGTCTGGAGGATGAGCATAAATATATTTTGACAGTATGCCATGACCTGCAAATGCCAGTACCATCACAACAGCTCGGTCCATGAAGCTGTGTTTGTGTGGTGTCGGTTCTGTATAAATCATAGAAATCGTGAAGAGATAGCCTGCAGTAAAGATGTGAAAATGCACAATGATGTGCAGAAGGAAATGATGCTGCATGGCTACATATAAATTTGTCGTATAAAGGACCCACAATCCTCCGATATTTAGTGTACTTGTTGTCACAGGGTGAGTGAGGAATTGAAAGAACCTGCTTTTTAGCACTCGAGAAATTCGTCTTGCCCATGAAATATGTATGGATCGAAGGAAAAGAGTCAGAGGTGATGATAAAGCAATAAGCAGCGGACCTAACATACCCAATAGCAAATGACTGATCATATGTGCCCTGAAATCCATATGTGACAGGCCAGCAAGCGGATCGGTAATCGTTAAAGTCACACAAAGGATACCAGCCATAAAACATCCATAGCGGTAAATCGGCCACTTTCGATAAATTTTACTGGATAACTGTGCAGCGTGTATATAAACATAAATTGCAATTAAAGAAGCTGATATCAAAATAAAGTGGATATTGCCGCTGTTTTCATGATTCATATGATGATTGATCATTCAGCGGTACTCCTTTTGGAAGACGAAGTCTTTGTTTTCGTTTGCATCATCAAGAGAACTCCGGCAATGATCAATCCCAGAGCTATTAAATTCCAGGTCCAGTCGTACGGCGCAATATTCACATTATAACGAATTTGGTGCAGCCGCATGAGCTTGTGCTGAATAATACCGTCATACAGCTGAAAAGAGCCTGCCCCCAGCAGAATGCCTGCCAACCACTTGGCTGGCCAGAAGGCATGTCGGCGATGAAGATCAGCAAGCATAAATGAAGATCCAATAGTTGCGAACCAGCTGAACGCGTGAAATAGTCCATCCGATACCAGCCCGATATCTTTTGTGGACTTGTCATAGAAATGGTGCCAATGAAGCAGCTGGTGAAATACGACCTCATCAATAAAGGCTACGAGACCAAAACCGAATAAAATCCCGGTCCATAAATTACGTTTAGCATATTTTCTTTGTGCAGCTGTATTGTTTTTTGGAGGATGGTTAGTCATCGTGTGCTCCTTTCATATTCGCCGGAGGCTTCATATAATGTCTTAAATGCGTTTTTTTCTTAGTGTTCCCTCTGTTAAAAATATGTAAAACACTTAAAACGAAAGAATTACATGTTGTATACGATTGTAACCGCAACCCAGGATTTATATGATATGGTTAGGATGGGGAAAGACATCCATAATAAAGGATGATGTGGTATGCTGTAATTTCGAATGATTATTCAGCGGTTTATAAAATTATGATCTGATCCGCAATAACAGATGCTAAAGAAGATTATGACAAGATGGGGTTTGATTATGAAAAAATCAGTAGCCAAAAACAACAGGGATGTTAGAAAAAACAATAAGAATGGAATTATTGCACTGCTTCGTGACTTCGGCAGCCTGACGAAAGCTGACATTGCGGGCAAGATGAATCTAACGTTTACGGCAGTGAACAACCTGGTGGATGATTTAATGAAGGACCGTTATATTGTGGAAGCAGGTTATTTGGATGATTCGAGCCGGGGGAGAAAACCGATGCTAATCAGTTTAAATCCTGGCGGACTTTATACGATCGGTGTACATATCAGTGCTACTTCAATCAGAACTGCCGTCATCAATTTACAAGGAAAGCCGATCATCAAAAGAACGCAAATTTTAAAAAATACGTTGGATTCAGAGGCTGTCATAGCTGAGATTTTATCGGAAATTCATACCATCTTGGATGAATCCGGTGTAAAGTCAGAAATTATCGGAATTGGTGTCGGCGCGCCCGGTCCTTTGGACCCGGATCAAGGTATTGTCTTGTCTCCTCCTAACTTACCAGGGCTGCAAGGTGTATCGTTGCAAAATATCATAGAGGAATCGGTTCATATACCTGTAAAAATTGAGAAGGATGCCAATGCGATGGCGATTGGAGAGCTGTGGTATGGCAACGGCAGACAGCATAACAATGTATTATTTGTAGATGCAGACATTGGAATCGGAAGCGGGCTTATTTTTGATCAACAAATTTACCAAGGCCATCCCTATGGAGCAGGAGAGATTGGTCATGGAACGATTGATCTGGATGGTCCACGCTGTAATTGCGGCAATTATGGTTGTCTTGAAGCTGTTGCGTCAGGAATGGCTATTGTCAGACGAGTCGGAGAGGAACTGCGAAGAGGTGCTGTCAGTTCATTGGAACCTGTTTTTAACAAAGGGACGGAATTACAGGTGATGGATGTCATTCAGGCGGCATTAGATCATGATGATTTGGCTGAAAAAGTTTTGAATGAATCGGCCCGCTACATCGGCATATCCTTAGCGAATGTAATCAATTTGCTGACTCCGGAAATGATCATTATTGGCGGTGTACTGCCAAACTATGATCTGAATTATTTTCAAAATGCAAAGGAAATAGCTCTTAGTCGTTGTTTGGCAGTTTTCAAAGACAAAACATTGCTCATGCCATCTCAATTAGGTGAGCATGCAGGTGTGATCGGTGCTGGTACTGTATCTTTAGCGAAATATATTAATGAATCCATCATATAGAGGGGAACAGCGCCCTCAAATGTCATAATATTGAACGATGTTCAATAAAATAAACAGAAATATAATAAACATGTGGACATCCAAGCGTGTAAGCGTTTATAATCCCAATTATACAGTTAATTATTGAATATACATTAATAATTAACTGGATTACTTTTCTTCAAATTATTCTTTTAGGGGGTTAGTCTGATGAAAGGGAAAAAGCAGTACTTCAATCGAAAGCGCAGAAGGAAAAATAACGTTGGAACTATGGGACTGGTGGGGAGACGGCACACATAAAAAGGTTATCGAAAAAATTGTTAGCGATTTCAACGCTTCCCAGGATGAAATATTTGTGAAGCATATCAATTATCCATGGGGTGATGTTTGGAAAAATCGAACGTTTGGGTTTTTATCCTTTAACGAATTGTACAATGGGATGTCTGGGCCTTGAATTAGATCAAGGGCTGTCTTTCCTTCAAGATGATGGTAAAGTAACAACCAATACGCCAAACAAGTTGGCGTCTCTTACATGGGTAAACGATCATTTTATTGATTATTACGGTAAAAAGAAGCTGGATACGTTTACAGCAGAGTAAGGCCAAAGTTGAAGAAGTTTGGATCGACAAGTTAACTCCTGAACAAGCATTGCAAGAAGCGCAGAAAACGCTTGAAGATCTGGTCAAGCGAAATAAATAGCGGGTTGAAGATGTACTAAAAGGGAATAGGTTCTTTTTTGCACTACATTATTGAATAAGATTTAATAATAAAGCGATTAGTTTCGTTTTAAAGCTATATTTTGCGGATCTAGTTTTTATATTATGGTAATATTCTATATTTATTAAACTATGTTCAATAAATTATTAAGCTGCAACAACACTACATTTGCAGGGGGAAAGTGCGATGAACGGTAAAAAGACGGGCATGATTGTATGGCTATGTATTCTTTTTATGATAACCACCCTATTGACCGGCTGTGCAAAAACAGAAAACAATGCTGCAGAATCAGCTGCTGGAAAAATTACATTGGAGTTATGGGACTGGTGGGGAAGTGGAGCTTACAATGAAGCAATTGAGAAAATTGTTAGCAACTTCAATACCTCTCAGGATGAAATATTTGTAAAGCATATTAATTATCCTTGGGGTGATGTATGGACAAAAGCACTTGCGGCGACAGCGGCAGGGAACCCGCCGGACATCGTTATCCAAGATATTATGACTGTTCCTACAAGAGCTGAAGCCAAGCAGGCGATGAATTTACAGCCTTATATTGATAAGGAGCCCGGCTTTAAGGATAAGTTCTATCCACAGCTATGGGATGCAACGGTTTATAAAGGCGAGTCTTATGCCGTTCCGTTTACGACCGATACGAGGCTGCTGTTTTATGACAAAGACATGTTCGAAGAAGCGGGACTTGACCCAGAGTCGCCGCCAACAACATGGGAAGAACTGCTTCAGATCGCCAGAAAGCTAGACAAGGTGGATGAGAACGGTAACATCGAACGGTTGGGCATTTACCCGCTCTCTCATATGGATTGGAATGATTGGGCGTTGAATGCGGATGGAGGTCAGTCCTTCCTGCAAATGGACGGTACTGTAACGACCAACACACCGAACAAGCTGGAATCTTTGAAATGGATGAAAGAAAACATCTTTGATTATTACGGAAAACGCAAATTAGATACGTTTACTTCGGAGTTTGGAAACGGGATGACAAATCCGTTCGTATCCGGAAAAGTTGCGATGATTGCCCAGACTGCAACCGAATTTACAAAAGTACGGGATTTTGCCCCGGATAAAAACTATGGCCTGGCCTTTCTGCCTGAATTTAAAAAGGGAAGCGGGCATTGGTCCTGGGGCGGTGGTTTTACAGCGGAGATTCCTGTAGGGGCTAAACATCCGGATGCTTCCTGGGAGTTTATTAAATATTTGACAGGCACGGAAGCTCAGACGCTTTGGGCAACTGAGGTATATGACAGCGTTGCGAACATTGAAGCGGCTGAAAGCGCAGCTGCATTGGCACATCCGGTCTATAAGAAAGCAACGGAAAATATGGAGTGGACCGTATTGACGCCATACCCGGTATTTGCGCCGAGTCATATGGATCTCGTTAAAGCCAAAATCGAAGAGGTCTGGATTGACAAACTGACGCCTGAGCAAGCGTTGAGTGAAGCTCAGAAATTAGTTGAAGAGCTGGTGGAGCGCAACAAGTAAGCGGATCTACATATTGGCAACATGCAGGCCTTCGGACCGAGCAACCCCTTAGGCCTGCCAATACAAGATGCGGGAAGTGATCATCATGCGAAGACCAGGAATGTCCAGAGTCGGGCTAAAAAGAAACCTGGAAGGGTATTTGTTCATATCACCCTGGCTGTTCGGATTTTTTGTACTAACTGGCGGTCCATTGTTATTTTCACTCTACGTTTCATTTACAAATTACAATATTACCTCTCGTCAGGATTGGATCGGGTTTAGCAACTATTATGAGATGTTTTTTCAAGATCCGGTGTTCTGGACTTCCGTATACAACACCCTCTTTTACGTTCTCATCGGTGTTCCGTTTTCGGCTGTCGCAGCGATCACCGTGTCTGCACTACTGAGTCAAAAAGTATGGGGCGGCAGTTTCTTCCGCATGTTGTTCTATATGCCGACTGTGCTTGCGGGTGTAGCCATGTACATGCTATGGATGCAAATATTGGGGCCGCAAACCGGATTGGTTAACAATGTCCTTAGTTTTTTCGGGATTGAGGGTCCAGCCTGGCTGACCGATCCGGCATGGACGAAGCCTTCCCTGATCTTGATGAGACTGTGGGGAATCGGAACAAGTATGCTGCTGTATTTGTCCGCTATCCACTCCGTTCCAAAACAGCTTTACGAAGCTGCTGAAATCGACGGTGCCGGACGTTTAAGACGTTTCTTTAAAATCACCCTGCCGATGATTACGCCGATTATTTTCTTTGACGTCATCACGACGATGATCGGCGCATTCCAGGTGTTCCAGGAAGCATACGTCATGTCTCAGGACGGTCTGGGCGGACCTGCTTCATCCCTGTTGTTCTACAACTTGCATCTGTTTAACGAGGGCTTTGTGAACTATCGAATGGGATATGCATCTGCGATGGCCTGGTTTTTGTTCGTCATTGTCATGATCATTACGCTGATCAACATGAAAGCTTCAAAACATTGGGTTCATTACGAAGGCGGTGACAATTGATGAGTGCTGTAAAGTCATTAGAGAAGCCAAAGCGCTTGTCCAGTGCAAAAAGGACGAATCTGCTGTTAAAGATATTGAACTTTATCTTGTTGTGCCTGTTCTCATTAACCGTGTTATTACCGATGTGGTTTATGTTCATTACGGCCGTCAAAACATCAAAGGAAGTGTTCGCCTATCCACCGACCTGGTGGCCGACCGAGTTTGTATGGAGTAATTTCAGTGAGGCTTGGCAGGCGGCACCTTTTAGCGGGTATTTAGGAAACTCTGCTTTGGTAGCTTCATTTGCTATCGTGGGTTCTGTGTTTTCCAACTCTCTGGTGGCCTATGGTTTTGCCAAAATGAGATTTGTAGGCCGTAATTTCTGGTTTGCAATCATACTGGCTACGATGATGATACCCGGTTTTGTAACGATGATTCCGCAGTATATTTTGTTTTCGGAAATCGGATGGGTGGGCACGTTTCTTCCGTTGATCGTACCGCCATTTTTAGGATCGGCGTTCTTTATCTTTTTGCTGCGTCAGTTTTATATGACGATTCCGACCGAGTTGATCGAATCCGCGTACATCGATGGGGCTAACAATTTTTACATCTGGCGGAAGCTTATTATTCCAATGTCTGCTCCGGCATTAACGACGGTTGGCGTGCTCTCCTTTAACTGGAGCTGGAATGACTTTCTTGGACCCCTTCTTTATTTGACGGACCCGGCAACATTTACACTTCCTATCGGGTTGAAAGTGTTTATTGGACAGATGAATACACAATGGAACTTCCTGATGGCTGCATCATGCCTGGTTCTGCTTCCCATCATCGTTGTATTTCTCGCGTTCCAGCGTTATTTCCTGGATGGAATGAATTTAAACGGAGCGCTTAAAGGCTAAGGTGATGAAAGCATAGTGATGGTTACGAAGCTTGAGAACAATGATCTACCTATTAAAAACATAAAACTATGGATTAGGATATTGGATGAACTCATGATCGATATAGATACAAGATTGTGAAATAGACAGGATGACAGAGGAGAGAAAAGCACAATGAATACAATCTTCAGAAATATGCTTGATAACTACCCAGAGCTTGAAATATGTACAGACGATCAATTATCTGGATGCCTCGTGCAAAAGGAGGCGAGCTTTCAATGACTTTCATAGCAGGGATTGATATTGGAGGTACCAAATGTGCGGTATCGGTCGGCAAGATAAAATCGGATGGAAGCCTTTCAATCGTGGATAAACAGAAGTTTCCAACACCCCATCTTCCGAGTGATGCTATTCAACAATTTATGATTCAGCTGGATCAACTGCTGCTGCGCAATCAAATTTCAAAGGTGAGTGCGATTGGAATCAGCTGTGGAAGTCCTTTAAACAGTGAGAAAGGAACGATTCTGAGCCCGCCAAATTTGCCGCATTGGGATCATATTGATGTCGTGTCACCGCTCAAAGAGCGTTATGGTGTACCGGTTGGGCTTCAGAATGATGCGAATGCATGTGCACTGGCCGAGTGGACATGGGGTGCTGGTAAAGGGACCCGGAACATGATCTTCCTGACCTTTGGTACAGGGATGGGTGCCGGATTGATTATAAACGGAAAATTATATGCCGGTACGAATGATATGGCCGGAGAGGTTGGTCATATCAGGCTGGAGGAATATGGACCGCTTGGATATGGGAAGCATGGATCGTTTGAAGGATTTTGCAGCGGCGGCGGCATCGCCCGTTTGGCGCAAGCGGAGGCAGAAGCTGTATTTCAGCGTGGCGGAAGCACCTCTTTTTGCTCAAGTGTTGACGAGTTGTCTGATATTACAGCTCTTCGTGTGGGCGAGGCAGCTCAGGCTGGAGATCCGCTTGCCATTGCAATCTATAAAAAAGTCGGTAAACAGCTGGGCCGCGGATTGTCCATTTTAGTAGATGTTTTAAATCCGGAGGTGATCGTCATCGGAAGCATCTACGGTCGTCAGCTGGATCTGCTTGAGCCGACTGCCATGGAAGTTTTGCAGCGGGAAGCTTTACCGGAATCTTTATCCGTCTGCAAAATACGGCCGGCGGCGCTCGGAGAGCGCGTAGGTGATTATGCGGGACTTTCCGTAGCATTAAATGTACTTTAGGCCAATCAGGAGCCAGTACAAACTGTGAACATGAACATAACAACTTAGGAGGATTCATCATGACTAATCAAGAAAAAGATTTTTTGCTCGAGCTTTTCGAGCGTGTAAACATTACGATCAAAACGTATGATAAAGGTTTGATTCCACTCGAACGAATCTCGGATACCGATGAAAAGACAGATAAACAAAAAGACAACAACTTGGTATACCGTTACCGTGATTCGAAGGATACCGCATATGCAACGCTAAGACTTCAAATGAAGCCCGAAGGCATATTGGGATATGTTGAGGCGGGTGTTATAAATGAAAGTTTATTTGCAAAACAGACATATCTGAGCCCTGACCATGCCGTCATTTTAAATTTTGGAATGGTGGAGCATCGAGGGTTTATGGCGAACTACCGTCATAAAGATTGGTGGACTCGTCCTTTCTTCGGTCCGGATCTATGTGATCTGCCTGAAAGGACGCAATCTCTGATCTGGAAAACGACGGAAGAAGATTATGTTTACTTGCTTCCAGTTTGTGACGAGACGTGCCGAACAGATCTTGTCGGTCATGAAAACGGTCTGCAAGCGGTTGTATCTCCATTAATCCTCGGTTATGAGACCGTAAGCACACTTGCGTTTTCAATAGCAACGGGGAAAGATCCATATCAGCTGGCTGATCAAGGGACGAAAACCGCGCTGCATGAGCTTCAACTTAAACATCGGAGTGAGAAAGAATATCCGGAGATGATGAAATATTTAGGTTGGTGTTCCTGGGATGCTTTTTATCATCAGGTCCATGCGGAAGGGCTACTTCAAAAGGCCCAAGAGTTTATTGAGAAGAAGCTGCCTGTTCATTGGTTTATCATTGATGATGGTTGGCTTGATGTGAAGGATATGAAGCTCAGGTCTCTTCAACCAGATAAAGAGAAGTTCCCCGAAGGGTTAAAAGCTGTAACTGAAAAGTTAAAACAAACGTACGGTATTTCACAGGTCGGTGTTTGGCATACAATAGCCGGATATTGGGGCGGCATGGACAAAACCGGTGAGGTTGCCGAGCAATTTGCCGGTCAGCTCTTTGAAACGAGCAGCGGGAAGCTGATTCCATATCCGGATGAAGAACGAGGTTTTGGATTTTGGGATACATGGCATCGTTACTTGGGCGAGCAAGGTATCGATTTTGTTAAAGTTGACAGCCAAAATTCAATCACTACGATGACGATGTATGATTTGAACGCAGGTGAAGCGGCTTCCGGAGGACACCGGGCGTTGGAAAAATCGGTTGAAGCGCATTTTGACGGTACGATCATCAATTGCATGGGCATGGGTTCGGAGAACATATGGCATCGTCCGAATTCGTCAGTATCCAGAAACAGCGACGATTTTGTACCAGAAGTTGCGGGAAGTTTTAAAGAACATGCACTGCAAAATGTATACAATTCCTTCTACCATGGTCAGTTCTATTGGGGAGATTGGGATATGTACTGGACAGAGCATGAGGATGCACTTCGTGGGGCCGTGCTTCGGGCTGTAAGCGGAGGACCTGTTTATTTCAGTGACCCTGTCGGGAAAACGGACACGACGTATATATGGCCGCTCATTTATAAGAATGGTTTGATTATCAAGCCTGACCTCCCGGCCATGCCAACGGAGGATTGTCTGCTTCGAGACCCGATGCATGAGAGTGTTCCTTTGAAAGCATGGAACAGGCTTGGGGACAATGCTGTCATCGCGGCATTTCATGTGTGCCTTCAAGACGATGAGGTTGCAGGGACTTTGAGCCCAAGCGACGTACCAGGTTATGAAGAAGGATCGTATATTGTATACGAGCCGCTTCAAAAGCGGGTTTATACGATGGAAGCGAAGGAAGTACAGCCAATTCAATTGAAAAAAGATGAAGCAAGCTTGTACAATATCATTCCTCAACAATCAAAATGTACTCCGATCGGGTTGATGGATAAATATTTGAGTGCAGGAACTGTACTTCGCACGGATTCTGTAAATGAGAAAACGAGCGTTTATCTTCAAGAAGGTGGTATTTTCGGTTTTGTTGCCAATGCCAAGCCGGATAAGGTATTGGTTAATGGAGAAGAAACTCCTATCACTGAACATGATGGCTGGTATGAGGTAAATTGTGAATTCGCTGAAGTACAGCCGATTATTGAAATCGTTCATTCATAGAAAATAAGTTCATGGATTAAGAGGAGAGGGGAGAGCCAACGTGCAATGTTTGACCAATCTCGAAGAATTACCAGTCCTCCATGAATGCGATACGCTTGTGATCGGTGGTACGCTTGCTGGCATCGCCTTAGCTATCAAGCTGGTCGAAGCCGGAAAAGAAGTTGTTATCATCGAACCAAGAACTTACCTGGGTGCTGAGCTTACTGCTACTCTTCGCCCATGGATAGACGTAACATCTGAAGCCGAATTGCCTACATTAATAAAGCAGTGTCTTCAACGTGACGAAAAGAGCGTAGGTGATACATCGGCTATAGATCATGTGCGATTCGCGCAGCATCCGGGATATACAGCTTTACATCCGGACAAGCTGAAGTGCGGTCTGGAAGATCTGTTAATGAATCGCGAGATTCCTTTTGTGTATGCAACGCTTCCAACAGAGATATTGCTTGATGATGGAGAAGTATCGGGTGTTATAGTCGCCAATAAATCGGGAAGGCAGATTATACGCGTCCGAAATATTGTAGACACAACAGAAACGGCAATTTCTGCGTCGTTGCTCGGTTGTCCTCTGCAAAAACATAGGAGAGCCACATTGGCGAGGTATGACCGTAGCCTTGAATTTTTTTCGGCCAATGGCGAGTTTGAAGATGGAGAGATAGAAGTACCGCATGAATTAAATCTTCTTTCTAACCGGGTCAATGTTAGGTACGGGTATAGCGGACGAAATCATGTATATGTACAATACGGCATGGAACTTGACTGTGACAACAGCATCGAAATGTCCCATAGACGTGAAGAAAGGGCTAGGATGGCGGGAATGGAACTGGCTGCGTATTTGACTAAGCATGTCAGCTCTTTTAAAAAATCGGTGTTAAGTGCTGCTTCCTACGAACTTAGCGGTCCTTTTTCATTGGTAACCGAAAGCAGCCACCTGAATCAAAGAAGTGATTTCGAGCAACTCGCAGTTGGCCACCCCTCGGTGATCTGTTTATATAAAGACCTGTATCATGATGGCAATGAAGAGGTGCTTCATCCCGTTCATGCGCTTCGATTAGGGGAGCAAGTAGCCAAGTGGATGATCCAACATCCATTAAAGGCGTCCGCAGATGGCTGGATATCCAATTCGAATTCGGTCCATTCGGTGATAACAGAGAATGATTTGGAGATATCGGCAGCTTCGGCTTTTCAAGACATGTGGGATAAAGAGGTTGAAATTGCAAGAAGTACAGCGATCCCCGTCGGGCGCAAGGCACAGGTTCTCGTAGTTGGAGGAGGAACTAGCGGTGCTTGCGCATCAATTACAGCAGCCAGAGAAGGGATGAGCACGGTTCTTCTGGAGTTGAATCCGGGTCTTGGCGGCACGGGTACGTTTGGTGGTGTGGACAGTTACTGGTTCGGTCGCCGAGTCGGATATGCTGCCAGGATTGAGCAATGGGTTAAGGAAGTACAGCAATCCATTCATTACAAAGGACATAAGTGGAACATTGAAGCGAAAATGCATGCCCTTCTGCTGGAAGCCAGTAAAGCGGGAGCGGATCTCATGTTTAACTGTATTACCTGGGGAGCCGTTCGTAAAGGGAATCAAGTGTGCGGGGCCGCTGTTGCGACCCGGTGGGGCCCGCAGATTATTTTGGCAGATACCGTTATCGATGCAACAGGAGATGGAGATGTCGCTGCATTTGCAGGTGCGGAATATGTGTATGGTTCACAAAAAGATCACACCGTGATGTGGTACTCGCTGGCTCAATATACGACACCTGCCAAATTGCAAAACAACTTTACAAGCATGGTAAACGTGGCAAGCATTTTGGATTACACAAGAGCGATGGTTACAGGCCGGAGAAGAGGAACGGATTGCCATGATCATGGGATCTATATTGCAACAAGGGAAAGCAGGCATATCATGGGCGACGTTGTCATGCAGCTGACCGATCAACTTCTTCATAGACGCTGGCCTGATGTGGTGAATGTCCATTTCAGTAATCATGATGTAAAAGGAATCAGCGGTGCTGATTGGGTGAACATCGGATTGATTCCACCAAATTTAGAGATAGAAATCCCGTATCGGATGCTTCTGCCGAAAGGGCTTGAAGGAATTCTTGTTGTGGGGAAAGCCTTGTCTGCCACACACGATGCTCTGCCGGCTATTCGAATGCAGTCCGACTTGGAGAATCTTGGCGGGGTAGCAGCTCTGGCCGCAGCTGAAGCTATTTCTTCCGGGAAGCGACCAAGGTATATTGATCTTGGAAAGCTTCAAGGAAGACTTATTCAGGAAGGGTTAATTTCTTCAGATTCTCTGCATCGATCATTAGAAAAGGTAGAATTTAGTGATCAAGAGCTTGAATGTCTGGTAGATTCTATTGAAACGGACGCTCCGCTATACGAATATTCCAATATGAGGATGAACGAAGTTTATGATCGCCGGATCCCATTTGTAGAAATATGCTCGCTGGGGTCCAAGGTCGTTCCTTATTTGGAAAAAGCGTTGTTAAAAACGGAAGGGCGCAAAAAGATCGTGCTGGCACAGGCACTATCGATGCTTGGCTCGACTTCAGGGGTTAGCGTTCTGGTAGAGGATATTATGAAGCAGCTGAGCGGGAATGAACTGCCAGTTCGCACCGCCGACATCATGTATGTGCAGCTGCCTCCAGATCATGGTGCGATGCCTGATGTAACGTATGAAATCTACTCGTTGGCGGCAGCTCGGGACGAGCGTTCCATTGAAGTATGGGAACGGGTAGCTGAACTGCTCCAGCCAACGGAAGCGGACTTTAAAGATACTTGGAAAAGCATTTATTATTATATTGATGCTGTATGTCAAGGAGCTGAACGGCTTGGGTCGCGTCAAGCCATACCGTTACTCTTAAAACTGCATCAAGTCCCGTTTCTCTATGGACAGGAATGTAAAGAAGGAATTCAGCCGGACTATTTCTTGGAACGCAGGTCGATGCTTGAACTTGCTATCGGAAGAGCGCTTGCGCGTTCCGGATCACCTGAAGGATATGAAATTCTTATACGTTATATATCCGATGTACGCTCATTGCTGTCTTTACAGGCACTTGGTGAATTAAGAAGATTAACGAATGAAGATTACGGACCGGATAGCCACAATTGGCAGGCTTGGCTTGCGCAGCACAAACATGCCATTCAGCCGCTTCCGTTGTCCCTGACGTTAGATATCGAACGAAACAGTGAGAGGATTGAGCGTGACTTTCGGTAACCGCCAACGGTAGGGTAAGTATCATGTTGTTGTATATAACGTATTGTTAGATGAAACAAAACCGCCCTTTAGTAAGGCGGTTTTGTTTCGTTAACATGCCTTCAAGTGCAAATGGAAAGTGTTGTCCCTGCTAAAGCTTCTTGAGCATATGAATGTCATAAGGCTCTTTTTCAAATAATTCCTTATCAATTTCTGAAGTAATCGCAGAACCTTGACTTGAGTAGAATTTTACCGCAGATTCCGTTTCCGTTGAAGATATATAAAGGTACTGTGCTCCTTTTTCAACGGCCGCTTTACTGAGTTCTTCCATAATTCGGCTGCCAATTCCTTGTCTTCGGTATCCTTGAGTAACATACATGAGATCGACTTGCAGTTGGTTGTTCTCTTTTCCCCTAAATTTATGGGCTAAGACACCGAATCCAACCAATTTATCGCCATCATATGCTCCAAAAGCTGTCCCGTTGTTTTTCAGTTCATATTCGAATCGTGAAATGATTTCTTGATAATCAGCTTCCCTCCAATTCGGGCATTCATGTCCTGCTTTCACTTCCTCAAGAATGCCGTCCTTACATTTGTAAATCAGATTAATCGTTTCTGAACGGTCGATATCACGAATTTTGTAAGAATCTTCGAGTTTCATTTGAACGATCGAAACCATGATTTCCCCCTAAATGCTTTGATATGTACTTACAGTAGAATTATAGCAGAAATTCTATTATAGTTTACATAAGAAAGCTATGGCAGGAAGGTATTATATCTTCCTCCTCGCATACGATAAGGCGAAGAATATAACGCAGCATTAAAGATTGGAGAGGTATTAGTCAAGTGATGAAGCGGTCTAATCAAATGAAGGGAAGCGAAGAGTCGCTCCCCTTTTTATTTGTCAATTTATAATCGCTGTTCCGTAGTAAAAGCGGCTTAGTCTACTCGACTACTATATTTCCCGAACCGGTTTTAAGATTTACCTCGAATGTGCCGCTACCCGACTGCCCTGTCGTTTTTTTATTGCTCTGCTCGTGATCCTCCAAAGGAATTGTGATCGATCTGCTACCGCTGCCGGATTGCAGATGCCATTTGACATCCGGTTTATCATCGTTTAGGTCCAGCTTGATTTTGCCGCTTGTCACTGAAACAGAAATATCACTGTGGAACTTTGCGAAAGCAAGAGAAACATTGCCGCTTTTACCTTTGACTACAAGGTTATGGGTTTGCAGCTCAGTTCCCGCAACATGACCGGATGAACCGCTAATTCGCACCTCACCTTTATAATCATTAGGAATCCTTATGTTGAGCTGAGGCATTTTTCCGATATTAAACAAACGGGTAATATCGTTTTCTAATTCGATTTTTAATGTCTGTTTACCTTTATCCAGCACAATCCCTGGCCCCTTATTTTGATAAAGAAGGGAAGCTTCAAGCGAATCAATATCCGCCGATTCCACATTTAATTTGACACTGCCATGATCGATATGAAGAACGTTGATATCATTTAGAGAAACCTCTTGTAAACCATTAGCTCCCTCGCCGTTTTCATTTCCGCAAGCACTTAGAAAAAGCATGACGAACATTAAAAGAAAATAAGTCGTCCATTTCATTTTTTGACCACCTCTTATGTTTGGTTTGCTAGTTGTTATTGTAAAAGATGACGTAACGTCGTCTTCAAGTTATTTTTCAAAATATTCTTGAAAGTGACGTAACGTCATCTTGTATGCTGATAAAAGTCCTGTCAAATCAATACAAAAGAAAACAAGTAAGGGTAGGAAAATGATGAGAGGAGGAGCTTAGGATGAAGCAGGAAGATATCGTTATTTACGCATGTGTCATCATAGGAGCCGGTATAGGATTGTTACTTGATCACCCATTTCCAGGTGTTCTTGTCGGTTTGGGTGTTGGATATCTTATTAAATATTCGTTTTCGAAAAAATGACATAGAGAATTGGACTCACATTGTACTGAACAGGAGGAAAAACCTTGACAACAGAACTGCTTATCTCCGTTGGAGCATTATCTCTGTTAGATACAATTAGTCCGGCAATGCTTGGAGTGACCGTGTACTTGCTGCTTTCAGCAAGAGATCGGCTTGTACCGCGTTTAATGGTCTATTTGCTTACCGTTGCCGGATTTTATTTCTTCGTTGGCGCTTCACTTATGCTGGGGCTGGATGCTATTTTTGAATCGGTATCCGGCATTTTACAAAATCGGGCGGTCAGCTGGATCATGGCGATTACCGGAGCGGTTTTGTTTATCGCCAGCTTTTACGTTCCTACAAAAAAGACGACTGAACCACGCCGTCCGAAATCCAGCAGCATCGGCGCAATGGTTGCTCTTGGCTTTACGACTGCATTGCTGGAAGTAGCGACCGCACTGCCTTATTTTGCGGCGATCGGTCTTATGACTACAGCTCAGTTGAAGATTTTTCAATGGGTTCCGATACTGGTCGCATACAATTTCATTATGATTCTTCCGCCATTGCTGCTGTTTGGACTTCACGCTGTTTTTGGTCGCTTGATGCAAAAGCCATTGGAGAGGCTGCGGGTGAAATTAGCCAATAGCTCGGGTTCCGTTCTTTCCTGGGTTATGAGCATTGCCGGAATTATTTTATTCCTTAACAGTATTGATCATTTATAAATGGTATCCCCTTAACTTCAAGGTGCAAAGACGCTTTTTGCAGGCAGCAGAAAGCGTTTTTCATGTTCTATTGCTAACTTCCAGTATATTCACAAAGCTTGACAATAGGTTATACTGAGATATGCATTTAAATGAATATGGTCATGGACGTAAAGAAATCAGGAGGGTAGGAATGGGACAACCAGAAGGATCATTACAGAAAAAACTAAAACCTAGACATATCAGTTTTATGGCTATGGGGGGCGTTATTGGAACAGGGATTTTTAAAGGGAGTTCCGAAACGATTGGATTGGCTGGACCAGGGGTCGTTGTAACCTACGTTTTTGCAGGACTGCTGCTGCTTGTTGTGATGGCAGCGATGGCGGAAATGGCGACGGTGTATCCGAACCGTAACATGAAAGATTTTGTCCGCGAAGCTTTCGGGGAGAAGATCTCATTTATCATGGGCTGGATGTATTGTTTCATGTGGTTATCCGTATGCGTAATAGAGGTGATTGCTGCAGGCAGTTTCCTCCAATATTGGTTCCCGGACGTGCCGCTATGGCTGTTGAGTCTGGCTTGTGCGGCCTTTATCGTTCTTGTCAATTTAATGAATGTAGGAACATTTGGTGAGTTTGAGTTTTGGTTGGCTGGAATTAAAATTGCTATGATTATTATCTTTATCCTGCTTGGAGGAGCTTTACTATTTGGTATCATCCCCAGTGCCCAGGGGCCTTACCTGCAAAACTATACAAGTTACGGGGGCTTTTTCCCGAATGGCTGGACCTCCATATTTTCGGCAATGCTTGTCGTTATGTTCTCTTATGGCGGGTCCGAGCTGATCGGACTCACACTGACGGAAACGGAAAATGCAGAACGAATTTTGCCCAAGGTCGTCGGTAACTTTATTTTGCGAGTCATTCTGTTTTTTACTTTGCCGATTTTAATCATTTGCGGATTAATTCCGTGGAATCAGCTTGGACCGGAGAGCAGTCCCTTTGTACAGGTGCTTTCGGCGACAGGACTTTCGGGTGCGGCCCATATTATGAATTTTGTTCTGATTACGGCTGTACTGTCGGCGGCCAATTCAGGGATTTACGGAGCTTCTCGAATGCTGTACTCCATGGCTAGTGCTGGAGAGGCCCCCAAATTTCTGACAAAAACAAATAAACAGGGCAGTCCGGTCAATACGTTAATGCTGTGCGCGATCATTTTGCTTGCGGGTTCTTTGCTGGGGTTGGTTGCACAGGATCAGCTTTTCCGCATACTGATGGCGGTTCCGGGATTCGTTGTCATGCTCGTGTGGATTTGTATTGCATTATCCCAGCTGAAGCTTCGCAATCAGTACCCTGTAAAACCCAGCTTTAAAGTATGGGGATTTCCATATGTAACGGGGTTTACCGCCTTTTGTCTAACCGTAATAGCAATTATGTTTCTCGTTGACAGCCAGAACCGGGTTAGCATCGGAGTATGCCTTGGCGTTCTGCTCATCCTTATCGTTTCATCCTTTGTTAAATTCCGTTCCAGCCGCAATTAAAATACAGAACAGTTGTTAGAAGTGCGGGTGAAGCACCTTGCAGGATTGGTCAACAGACTTTTCTTGCAGGGTGTTTTTTTGTATTCGTATTCCTGATGTAATGAATAAAATCCTCACATTTTGTGAATGCACTCAATTTATTTATAATTAAAGTGTCCTTAACGATATTCTGAAATAACGTCATCTTCACTACTTGAATGAAGGGGATTATTGATTTGGCAGCATATAGAAAGCAAATTTTAGAACAAATGCATAAACAATCCATCAATGGAGAACATATCATAGGTGTCGCAGCTGGAGCAGGTATATCGGCCAAATATGCTGTGAAGGGCGGAGCCGATTTTATCTTGGCGCTAAATTCAGGGCGCTTTAGACAAATGGGCCTCGGTTCTATTGCAGGGCTGATGCCGTATGCGAACTCCAATGAAATGGTGTTGGAATATGGTTCGCGTGAGCTTTTGTCCGTCGTAGGAGATAAGCCCGTCATCTTCGGACTTTGTGGAACCGATCCTACGATTTCACTACCGTTGTTTTTGGAGAATATTCAAAGCAGTGGATTTTCGGGCATTATCAATTACCCTACAGTCGGATTGATTGACGGACAATTTCGTGAAGCCTTAGAGGAAGAAGGCATCTCTTTCCTTCAGGAAGTAGAGGCAGTCCGGCTCGCGCATGAAATGGATATATTTACGATGGCCTTTGTATTTAATGCAGAGCAGGCGGCTTTCATGCTGGATGCGGGGGCTGACGTTATTTGTGCACATTTGGGCGTTACCGCAGGTGGAATGTTAGGTACAAAAAAAGTATGGTCTCTGGAAAAAGGGGCGGAGATTGCGAGACAAATTTTTGCGGTATGTGACGCTTCCGCGCGCAATCCTATCAAACTTGTATACGGTGGGCCGGTCCATACTCCGATCGATGTGCAGTATATGTATGACAATACTTCTGCAATGGGATATGTCGGTGGTTCCAGCTTTGAGCGGATTCCGACAGAGGAAGCGATCGTTGACACGACTCATCGCTTTAAAGTGACTGGTTATTTCGATCAGGATCATCAGCTGATTGATAAGCTGAATGCCATCCATGAATCGTATGATTATGTGGGCTATGTCAAGGAGTATATCGCTCATCATTATATGAACAACATTTCTCTGACAGAGCTTGCAGATCAGATCCATGTTTCACGCACGCATTTGAGCGCATTGTTCAATAAAGAAGTCGGCTGTACGTTTCCTGAATACCTTGCGAAATATCGAATTCATAAGGCGCAGGACGTGATGAAGCATACCAAGCTTTCTTTATCGAAAATTGCAGAGATGGTCGGCTACCCTGACTATGTTCATTTCAGTAAAACATTTAAAAAATACACCGGAATGACTCCGCAAAACTTTCGTAAACAAACATCAGACAAATATACATAAACATCGGACAAACATACGATTACTTTGCGTTGAAAGCGCTGTACCATTAGGTTGTAACGAACCACTGCAGATGTTTTAGACAGGGCTGTTAGCGCCCTGACCGCTTGTTAAATGAAGAGGAGGTTATTTTTCGTGAAAACAATAGCCATTGCGGGAACATTGGATTCCAAAGGTGCAGAGTTTTCATACGTCAAATCTGTCATTGAAAGCTTGGGCCTGAACGTATTTACCATACACTGCGGTGTTTTTGAGCCGATGTTTACACCGGATGTATCCAACACCGAGATTGCAGAAGCTGCGGGCATCGATATTCATGAGATAGCTGCCAGGAAGGATCGGGCGGCTGGAACAGATGCACTGGCCAGAGGAATGGAAGTGATCATTCCGAAATTGTATGCGGAAGGCAAATTTGATGGCATTCTGTCGTTCGGAGGAACGGGAGGAACGTCGATTGTTACTGCAGGTATGCGGAAATTGCCAATCGGAGTTCCTAAGTTGATGGTATCGACCGTAGCTTCGGGAAATACGGAACCTTATGTGGGAACTAGTGATATTATGATGTTTCCATCGATTGTTGACGTGTCGGGTCTCAACTCGTTTTCTACCAAAATATTTACGAACGCTGTTCATGCCATGGCGGGAATGGTACAGTTTGAATCGGCTCCGCCACAGGACAAGAAACCGCTCGTTGCTGCCACCATGTTTGGTGTCACTACACCATGCGTAAATTACGCTAGAGAATATTTGGAACAGCAGGGTTATGAGGTGCTGGTATTCCACGCTACCGGCACAGGCGGAAAAACGATGGAAAGCCTGATTGAAGGCGGCTTTATTGATGGCGTGCTTGATCTTACAACAACCGAATGGTGTGATGAGCTGGTGGGCGGCGTGTTAGCAGCTGGTCCGCATCGGCTTGAAGCTGCCGGACGCTGCAAGGTTCCGCAGATCGTTTCCACCGGAGCACTCGACATGGTTAACTTCGGCCCTTATGAAACCGTGCCGCCGGCCTTTAAAGATCGAAATTTATATAAGCATAATCCGTCCGTAACTTTAATGCGGACTACCGTGGAGGAAAACCGCAAGCTTGGTGAGATTATTGCGGAGAAACTGAATCAAACCAAAGGTCCAACGGTGTTAATGCTTCCTTTAGAAGGTGTTTCTATGCTTGATGTTGAAGGACAGCCGTTTAGAGGTGTTGAAGAGGATGAAATGTTATTCAATACACTTAGACAGAACATCGATACTCAGAAGGTTGAACTAATTGAAGTCGATACGGACATCAATGATCAAGCTTTTGCCATTGCGGCTGCCAAAAAATTGGTAGAGATGATGAAGGAACATGAAGCGCAAGAAAAATAGGTATGTCAATTTTTGCTGAAGATGATGAATGATCAAGGAGGATGTTAAAACGATGAAGACAAGACAAGAAATTTTAGCCCAGTTAAAAGCAGAGGTAGCCAATGGAAACGTGCTGTTGGGTGCAGGTGCAGGAACCGGAATTTCCGCTAAAAGCGCCGAGGCAGGTGGTGTGGATCTGATCATTATTTATAATTCAGGACGTTACCGTATGGCTGGTCGCGGCTCGCTTGCCGGTCTCATGGCATACGGTGATGCAAACCAAATCGTAATGGAGATGGGCAATGAAGTATTGCCTGTTGTTAAGGAGACACCGGTGCTGGCAGGTGTATGCGGTACAGACCCTTTCCGGATTATGGATATTTTCTTGAAACAGCTTAAAGATCAGGGATTCGCAGGTGTTCAGAACTTTCCAACTGTCGGTTTGATCGATGGTGTGTTCCGTGCAAACCTTGAAGAGACTGGAATGGGCTATGATCTGGAAGTAGACATGATCCGCAAAGCGCATGAACTGGATCTGTTGACAACCCCGTACGTGTTTGATGTAGATCAAGCAAGAAAGATGGCTGAAGCAGGGGCCGATATTTTGGTCGCACATATGGGACTGACGACAAAAGGAACGATCGGTGCGAAAACGGCACTTACACTGGATAATTGTGTAGACCGAATTCAGGCGATCTGTGACGCGGGCAAAGCTATCAACCCGGATATTATGATTTTGTGTCACGGCGGACCGATTGCGGAACCACAGGATGCAGAGTATGTGCTCTCAAGAACCAAGGGAGTTGAAGGATTTTTTGGTGCTTCCAGTATTGAGCGCTTTGCAACTGAAGTTGGTATCAAACAGCAAACGGAAGCCTTTAAAAATATTTCGAAATCCTAATGCAGAATTAATTTGAAAAACTTGAAATGATAAAACGCCATAGCTGCGGTTTCCTTTGACAACTTTGTGTATTGAAGGATCAGCGGCTATGGTTTTTTTACGCTTGATGAACACGTTGACGCTGACCTTTTCGAGTATGGGAATGATCAGTGGTGGCGGGGGGCAGTGGAATTTCACTTTTCGATCTTTATGGTTATCGCTGCAGCTGCTTATTATGAAAGCATCCGTCTGATTGCGATGATGACGGTTTTGTTTGCCATACAGCATCTTGTCGGTTACTTTTTTACACCTGAACTTGTATTTGGAACAGAGTCCTATCCATTTCTTATGGTAATGATTCACGCAGTGTTTTTACTATTAACATCAAGCGCCACGACCTTGCAAATTATTTCTAAAGAAAAAATAACAGCACAGTTGGAAGCGGAAAAGAAGAGCAAAGATGAAAGTTCGCTCCACCTGATTAGTCAGGTAGAGGCGCTGTCTGATCATATCCGTTCCACATCTGCGATCGTTTCTGGCAAGTCTGAAGCAAACGTGAAGATGAATCAGGTAATGCGCTCGGCATATGATGAAGTTAGCGGAGGGCTTGGGGAGCAGGTCGTATCTGTTGAGCATATGGAAAAAAATCTTCGAAAAATTAACGGGGCGATTCAAAACGTTTTTGAGTCCTCCGAAGATATGAAGGGCAACGCAGTCTCAACGGAACAAGCCGTAGCGTCAAGTCATCAGCAGATTCAGGAACTCAAGGAGCAAAATAAACAAGTGCTGCAGGTGATCGAGGGTACTTTTGAAAGCATGAGCGCCTTAAAAGAATCGGCTGTGCGGGCACAAAGCATGGTAAATATGATTCAGGAAGTAGCCAATCAAACGAATTTGCCTGCGCTTAATGCCTCCATTGAAGCGGCAAGAGCAGGGGAGCATGGCAGGGGCTTTGCTGTAGTTGCCAGCGAGATCCGGAAGCTGTCGGATCAAAGTCGCAGTGCTGCGGAAGAAATTGAAGCGATTATTATGACCATTCATCGAGAAAGTGAACTGAATTATGTTCAAGTGGAGAGCGGACAAGAAGCGATGAAACAATCCGCTTTGCAAGTCGAGGCGTTTGCAGTTAATTTTGAACAAGTACGGCAGATGATCCAGCGGATATTGGATTACATGGTTACTATGAATCAGATGATGACAGCGATTAAGGATGATACATACAGTGTAACCGATGAGATGAACCAGATTTCAGCATTCATTGAACAAGGTATGGCTTCGATGCAAGAGCTTACGGTGATGTGCAACAATCAGATCGAATCTGCCGAGCAGGTTGATCAAGAAGTTACAAAGTTGAACGAGCTCAGCCGATCGCTGCAGGAACAGTTCTCTGCCTAACCGTTACATATAAAAGCGGCATTCAGGATATCCGCATTATCCAGAATTGCCGCTTTTATAATTTTAAGCTCTTAGCATTTTGGCATTAATGGCTACAACAATGGTACTGATCGACATGAGCACGGCACCGATCGCCGGATTTAAAATAATGCCTGCGCTGTACAATATGCCTGCGGCCAAGGGGATGGCAACAATGTTGTAGCCTGTAGCCCACCACAGGTTTTGAATCATTTTGCTGTAAGCTTTCCTGGACAGGTCGATAATGGATACGACATCTTCAGGGTCGCTGCGGACCAATATGATATCTGCGGTTTCGATCGCGACATCCGTTCCCGCACCTACAGCAATGCCTAAGTCTGCTTTGGCCAACGCTGGAGCGTCATTTACCCCGTCACCTGTCATAGCGACTTTGTAGCCTTCCTGCTGAATTTCTGTAATTTTCTCAGCCTTTTGATGAGGAAGTACTTCGGCATATATGTCATCCAGATGCAGGCTTTTTCCAACCCATTCCGCGACCTTTTTGTTATCTCCGGTCAACATCATCGATTGAATATTGATTTCCTTCAATTTGCTTATTGCGTCTTTTGCACTTTCTCTCACCTGATCGGCTAGAGCTATCATTCCGGCATACTGATTCTCAATGACAGCAAAAACAACCGTCTTTCCTTGCGAGGAAAGTGTGTTAAACTCTTCAGCCGGATAGTGTATATTTTCCGATTTCATATAACCAGGGCTTACCACTTTAACGTCTTTGCCGTTAACCTTGCCTTTCAGTCCTTTACCTGTCATAGCTTCAAATGCATCCGGGTCATGGATGGTCATGCTGCGTTTTTTCATCTCTTCCACAATACCTTTAGATATAGGGTGTTCTGATTGTACTTCGAGTGAGCCAACCAAAGACAGAATTTCTTCTTCTGAATAATCGGTTGCAGGCAGGATGTCTGTTATTCCAAATTTACCTTGTGTAAGTGTACCCGTTTTATCGAACACGACCGCATTCAATTTCCTGGCATCTTCAAAGGCGGTTCGATTCCGAATCAATAATCCTTTACGTGCTGCTATAGATGTTGTCGTTGATACAACAAGGGGAATAGCCAAACCAAGTGCGTGTGGACAAGCGATGATCATAACGGTAACCATACGCTCCACGGCAAAATTGAAGCTGTAGCCGAGCATCAGCCACACAACCAGCGTTACGATCCCTGCCCCCAAGGCGACATAGAACAACCATTTGGCTGCACGATCAGACAGGTTCTGGGTTCTGGATTTAGATTCTTGGGCTTCTTTGATCAAAGAGACGACTTGTGATAAATAACCTTCTTCCCCACTGTTGGTCACCGTAACGGTTAATGAACCTTCGCCATTGACAGCCCCTCCGATAATACGATCCCCGGCCTGTTTCACAACAGGTACGGATTCACCTGTCAGCATGGATTCATCTAGCGAGGATTGCCCCTTCACAATGACGCCATCAACCGGAATTCTCTCTCCCGGCTTGATGAGGATGGTTTGCTCCGGTTTTAATTCGGAGACGCTTACATCTCTGATCTCACCATTTTCGGTAACTAAATGAGCTTCGGAAGGGATGAGTTTAATCAGTTCCTCCAGTGCATTCGAAGCACCCATAATCGATTTCATTTCCAGCCAGTGTCCTAGCAGCATGATAACGATCAGCGTTGCCAGCTCCCAGAAGAAATCAACCTCAGTCCATCCGAAAACAATGAGCGAACTGTAACCGTAAGCTACAATAATGGCTAGTGAGATCAATGTCATCATACCCGGTTCCCTTTGTTTCAGTTCTCGATAAGCGCCTACCAAAAAGGGTTTTCCGCCATAGAAAAACACAATTGAGGAAAGAAGAAATAACACGATATAATCGTTAGGAAAGCGCCAGGAGACTCCAAGAAACATTTGAATCATAGGGGAGAGGAGCAGGATAGGGACAGTAAGAATTAACGAAATGTAAAATCTTCTTTTGAAATCATCAATATGATGACCTGCATGTTTATCATCATGGTGCTCATGATGCTCGTGATTTTTTCCATGTGCCCTGGATGGATGTTCATGATGCAAATCTTCTGAGTCGATCTTATGATCGTGAGCAGCTTTATGGTGATGCATTTTCTGATGCTTCGGATCATGGGGAGGATTTTTGTGCATGATACTCACCTCTATTTTCTGAAATTAATAACTACACTATGTAGTATGATTACCCTTAATATCCATAATATAACGCAGGGTTATGGAAGAACAAGGATATAAATCAATAGTCTGATATATAGTTTAGGGTCCTTTAACGATAATAGTTACAATATTGTTTCGTAATACTTACAAGCATTTTCATATGTAGTCAGGCGAAATAAATGGTTTTTTAGGATATGATTGACAAGAGGTACTAAATATACTACATTATGTAGGGTTTCAGAAAATTAATTTATTTTCAAGTTGTTTTGGACAATCTGTGGCCAGGTGATCTCGTTTTTCATCCTTTTACTGTTATGAGGTGAATTGACTTTGAAAATCAAAAAATTAAACATACATGAGCAGGGCTTGAATCAATTTTTCGGTCCGCTTGAGGCCAAGATTATGGATATTCTATGGCAGAAAGAGCAGTCAACGATCCGTGATGTACAGACGATTTTAAATAAAGAAGAATCCCTCTCCTTTAATACCGTGATGACCGTGATGAATCGGCTGCTAGAAAAGGGCATTTTGCAAAAAAGAACGGAAAAGGGAGGTAGGGGAAGAACAACATTATTTAAACCTGTACAAACGAAGGAACAATTTTTATCCGAACAAACAAAGGAAATAACACAAGGTCTTATTCGGAATTTTGGAGATTTGGTAGTCGGGCATATGATCGATACATTGGATGAAGCGGACCCGAAGCTGATTTCGAAGCTGCAGGAAAAATTAAAGCAGATGGACAACGGGAGTTAACATGAAGCCAGCTGTAAAAGTGAATTTGATTTTAGCGAGCATGTTACTTATAGGGGCTTTTGTAATGATGCAAATGGGATGGTATGTTGTGCATCAAATTACAGGTGTTTCTCTTCAGTGGAACCTGTTTTCATACTGTCTTACCGCATTACAGAAGCTTTCATTCGGGTACGATATCCTAAAGTTTTTATTCAATCTTGTTATTGCATACACCGTCTTGCGAATGTTTATGAGAATCGTAAGGCAATTATACCTGTCCATAAAATGGACGCGTGTTTTTCGGCAATGTACAGATCAGCAGCAATCCAGGGCTCTTAATGATATATATCGAGATTGGGACACTGAAATTATCGTTGTCAAAGATGATGCATTTATCGCTTTGTCGATGGGGCTCTTTCATCCGCGCATCATTGTTTCTACAGGCCTGCTGAACATGTTTAGTGCTGAGGAAACCAGGGCGATTTTACTTCACGAATGGTATCACTGCAAGGCAAGAGACCCGCTTCTCATGTTTTTGGTCGTTTTAATGACGGACAGTATGGGCTATATTCCGCTTATAAAGAAATTGAGCCATCAATTTATGATACAAAAAGAGCTGTTAGCTGACCGTTTTGCATTGAAGCATATGAATACGGCGTATTACCTGGGGAGTGTATTGTTAAGATTAACCTCAATCGTTCATATTCGTCATGTTTCTGGCACAGTATCTTTTGCAAATACAGGAATCAATTATCGTATCCTGCAAGTTCTTAAGCCGAATGAAACACTAAAGGTTCCTTTTTCTTTCGGTAAGTCACTTCTCGGATCGATGATGATATTATTTCTTATTATTGCGATCATTTGGGGCAGCTGCTGATCTGCTCTCTTTTTTTCATAGGAGCACTACTACTTGTAGTTTTGTCATTTTTCATAAGGCGGTGATCACTCGTGTACGAGATTTTTAGCTGGATAACGAATGCTGTAGCTGGTCCATTATCTGAAGTGGCTTATTCCTCGAATATCGCTCTTTTTTCCGTTTTATTTTTTGGGCTTATCGGGTCGGTAGCACCTTGTCAAATTTCAGCGAATATCGGGGCCATGATGTACTTTGGTAACCGACAATTGACACAGAAGCTTTCCTGGATGGAAGTGGTTATGTATTTGGCCGGAAAAATATCCGTTTTCAGCTTGCTCGGGGCTTTGTTTTGGTTATTCGGTCAGGGGTTATCTCAGGACATGATTCCCTTGTTTGTCATCGCGAGAAAGTTATTAGGCCCGCTGCTTATTTTGATCGGGCTGTTTTTTCTGGGCTGGATTAAACTGCCTGGTAATTTTGGTTTTCGGGTATCGGCATCGCTCAAACGTGTTTCAACAAGAGTCGGTGGTAAATGGGGGGCATTTTTATTAGGGGCTGCTTTTTCATTCGGATTTTGTCCAACGATGGTATGGCTTTTTTTTGGCTTGGTTATGCCCCTGGTGTTCACTTCCTCTTATGGAGTTGTTTTGCCGACCGTGTTTTCTCTGGGCACAGCGATGCCGTTTCTTTTGTTTATCGGATTAAACATCGCATTGGGTGTCGATACAGCTATTCTTAAAAAATCGAGAAAGTGGGGAATATGGATTCAGAAGATTGCAGGTGTCATTTTCCTCATATTAGGTGTAGCTGACACGATAACGTACTGGAGCTAGGCCTTTACGTGATTCACTCTTGATCACATATCCCCTTTACGGTGTTTCTTTTGTAGTACCCCGGAGTTACTCCGGTTGCTGCTTTGAACGCTTTCGAGAAGTGATGTACATCTGTAAAGCCGCAATATTCGCTAACTTTTTGGATAGAAAGGCCTTCCTTTAACAATTCCTTGGCGTGTTCAATTCGTAATGTTAACAGATATTGATAAGGTGTTGTCTTAAAATGCTGTTTGAACAGTACGGTAAATCTCGAAGGCGAAAGTCCGGCTCTTTTGGCCATATCAGTAACGTTAATGGGTTCGGAAATATGAAATGCACAATAAGACGTAATCCAGTTCAAGAAAGGTTTGTGAGGCAGTGCTCCTGGCTGAGGCGTCATGTATTCCTTGAACAGTATGAGCAGCCATTCATGAGCAAGCTGATTCGCTTCCTGAACCCCCAAGTAGGTTTGCAGCTGCCAACATTCAATCATTTTTAAGACAAGATCCCTCAGTTTACTAGAATGGGATGTCTTTAGTTTAAAGGGAATTCGGACCATTTCGCTGTCATGCAATCTCGGCTGCATGTAAGCCGTGAAAGGAGTCATGTCCAATTGACCGGGAAGTGTAACGAAACTGTTCTCCCTGAATGGATTATAGAAAAAATCAAGGTGTATATACGGGTTGATCGTATTGGTAACACCCTTGATGGTATGTATATCGCCAGGCTGAAGGAGGCAAAGATCACCTTCTTTGAGCGTATGAAGCTGTCCATTCAGCTGAATTTCAAACAACCCTTCCTGCACATAAAAAATGATGTAATCCAGCAAGTTGCGTTCACCCAGAAAAAATGGCGGACGAATTGCATAATCTGCGATGCGGATGTAGGGAGTTATCGTATGTTCTTCTAATATCACCGGGATGAACCCTCTTTCATCATTTTAGTAGTAAATAACAATCGTTTTTTACAAAAAAAATAGGTCAATTATATAAAGCATTATATGTCTTTATCTCTTATGCTGAAGACGTCATGTAGTTCTAGTATATCACTTTCGAAGGTGGGGCTAAATATATGGAACATGTGTATAAGGGCGTAAAGACGCGGGAAATCAGCTTTCCTCTTGGAGGGATAGGCAGCGGAAGCATTGGCCTGGCTGGAAACGGAAGATTAATCGACTGGGAAATTTTCAATCGTCCGAACAAGAGAAGCTTCAACGGTTTTAGCCACTTTGCTGTCAAGGCGGAGCAAGGTGGAAAAGTGCTGGATGCACGTGTACTCAACGGAGATATGCAAGCACCATACGTAGGAGAGCATATTCGTGGGGGTCCTTTGCATAGCGGATATGGATTCGGGCCGGAAAGCCAATCGATGGCAGGGATGCCTCATTTTCAAGAGGTGGAATTCAAAGGAGAGTTCCCATTAGCTGCCATGTCGTTTAGAGAACCTTCGTTTCCGGGTGATATTGAATTAAGAGCTTTTAATCCGCTTATTCCACTGCAAGAGGATGATTCAAGTATCCCGGCTGCTTTTTTTGAATGGGAGATTCACAATACAGAGAAAGCACCTATTACCTATACTTTGTGTCTTTCCGCTGGCAACCCCATTCCGACAGAGAAAATTGTTTACAGATACAAGGAGATCAGCAGGGAGTCAACCCGAAATTTACATATGATCAAGCTGGGATCTCATCAATATAGTGCAGAGCACCTACAGTTTGGAGATATTACGATAGCTACCGATGCAGAAGAGATCAGTTACCAGGAATACTGGTACCGCGGTGGGTGGTGTGATGGTCTTGAGATGTTCTGGCATGATTTTAACCAGCCTGGACGTATGAAGAACAGAAGGTATCGTGAAGATGAGGCGCCTGCAACACGAAAAGATACAGCGTCGCTAGCTGCTCACGTAGGGCTGATGCCTGGCGAGAAGAAAACAATCCGATTTACGATCAGCTGGAATTTCCCGAATATGAACAACTACTGGAATCCAGACCCGGTAAGAAATGAATCCTGGAAAAATTACTATGCAACCTTGTTTGAGGATTCGAGTGCAAGTGCCCAATATGCATTTGATCATTGGGACCGTCTATACGGAGACACCCTTAAATTTAAAGAAGCTTTGTTTTCTTCAACGCTGCCTGCCGTTGTAAAAGAGGCGGTTTCCGCGAATTTGTCTGTTATCAAATCCCCGACAAGCCTGCGTTTAACTGACGGTTCTTTTTACGGATTCGAGGGCTGTATTGACGATACCGGCTGTTGCGAAGGCTCGTGTACACATGTGTGGAATTATGCCTATGCCCTTCCTTTTTTGTTCCCTCGATTGGAGCGCAGCATGAGGAATCTGGATTATAAATACAACAAGCGCGGGGATGGGAAAATGTCATTTCGTCTCATGCTGCCTATCGGACGTGATCGAAGTGATTTTCATGCCTGTGCGGACGGGCAACTCGGCGGGGTTATTAAGGTTTATCGTGATTGGAAAATATCTGGAAATTCGGATTGGCTCCGATCCGTTTGGCCAGCAGTCAAGCAATCGATTGAGTATGCTTGGGCTGAAAGCAATGAGGATAAATGGGACCCGGAAAAGAAGGGAGTTCTTGTAGGCAGACAGCATCACACTTTGGATATGGAACTTTATGGGCCTAACTCCTGGCTGAGCGGATTTTATTTGGCGGCTCTCAAGGCTGGAGCGGAAATGGCGGCGTTCCTGGGAGAACATGAGACTGCAGATGAATATAAACAGATTTATATCCGGGGAAAAGAGTGGGCAGATAAACATTTATTCAACGGCAAGTATTATGTGCAGCAAATCGACTTATCGGATCAAGCGATGGTCGAGTCATTTGGCGAAGAAGCGGTACGCTATTATTGGAACGAGGAAGCTGGCGAGATTAAATATCAGATCGCTGAAGGCTGTGCAATCGATCAGGTTGTTGCTCAATGGCATGCCAATCTATGCGGATTGGGCGAGGTTTTCGACAAGGATCAAACCCGTACAGCATTAAAATCGTTATACCAACATAATTTCAAATCCAGTATGAGGCATGAAGCGAATACGTGGAGGTTGTTCTCACTGAACGATGAGGGCGGAATTGTGATCTGTACATGGCCGGAAGAGGTGAAGAAGCCGACGATTCCGTTAACCTATAATTCGGAAACGATGACAGGCTTTGAATATCAAGCTGCATCACATATGATTCAGGAAGGTCTGATCGAAGAAGGGCTTTCGATCGTACATGCCATTCGAGATCGTTATGATGGTGAAAAGAGAAATCCTTGGAATGAGATTGAGTGCGGCAGCAACTATGCAAGGTCGATGGCCAGCTATTCTTTGCTGCAGGCATTTAGTGGCTTTGAATACAATATGGTGGAAGGAATGATTGGATTTCATCCGGTGCAATCGACAGAGGATGCATTCCGCATTCTTTGGTCGCTTGATACGGGCTGGGGGACATTTGAGATGAACCCAGAGCAAATTTGTATTCAAGTGTTAGGTGGTAAGCTGGACTTGAATGTGCTAAAACTTCCTGTGAAAGTGCTTGGGTCGATAAATCGGATTCGGATGAATGATTTGGACTTATCGTATGAAATGGTCGAAACTGCAATACAGTTTGCAGAGCCACATACGATCGATGGTGATCATTCACTTGTCATCGATTTATTATAAATGGGATGACCGCTAGAAAAAAAGGTCGAGTTAGGGGTGAACTGCACCCCAATAGTTAGACACAACTAACTATTGGAGGTGCAGTTTTTTATGGCGAAATTTGCTCCCGTACTCAGCCTTTTTGCTTTACTGTCCACCTAAGTATCTTTTGGTTCACCCGGAGTTCCCGGTTCATTTTTAACTTTGTTCAGGCTGGACGGTCTTTAAAATATATTCGATGAACGTTTCGATATACGAATCATCAAGCTTCTTTTTATGGATTAACACATGAAAGTATAAGGGGCCATAGATCATATCCAGCACGATATCATAATCGATATTCGGTCGAAGCTCTCCGTGTTCAATCCCGTTCTCTAGGATGCGTTTCGCTTCCGTTCTTCTTGGGATCAGGTATTGCGACATGAATGTCTCGACTACTTCAGAATCGGACTCACTTCCCGAAATCACATACAGCATGGATCGGCCAAGGGTGCTATTGAATACTTTAGCCATGCCTTTCAACTGATTCATGAAGTTTTCTCTTACCGATGCATTTTCATTCAACTTGACTTGTGGTGTAAGAAGCATCAGAAAAGCATCCATCACTAACATCGTTTTGTTGCTCCACCAGCGATAAATGGTCGCTTTGCTGACTCCAGCAGCTGCGGCTACTCCTTCAATCGTTAAGGCGGAGTAGCCGTTTTTTTCAAGCAGCTCTACAGTTGCATTCAAAATCGCATCTTTGGATTCTGCACTTCGAGGACGCCCTGCGCTTTCTCTAACTTTGTTTGTCATCATAAAATCTCCTAACTTAAGCCACGGGTAGATGCTATTAGAGTAACACAGTCCAATTTTGTATTAAAGCGTCGCTGCCTTTGCAGCTTTTTCTCTCCAGGTTTGCTCTAGCAGCAAGGCTACCAGCATGCCGACCATCACACCATTGCCAAGCAGATATTGGAAAATTGTAGGCAGTCCATAGAACAGGCTTTGCGGCAAGAACATTACACCGGTTCCAAACGACAGTGCCAAACCTAGAATGGTCATGCGCCGCTCATCCAGCGGTTCCTTCAAAATGGACCGAATGCCAATCCCGATCATTTGTGCAAATGAGGCGAGCATGGCGGCATTGGCCACTTGAGCGGGCAGCAGCGACAGCATCGAATAGATGCCGGGTATAAACGAAATGATGATAAGCAACGCACAAGCAATGTAATAGGGAGCCAGGCGAATCTGACCGGTCAGTCGCACGAAACCGGCGGAGATAGACAATGGCACAACTCCAATCGTTGAGAAGAGAGAGGAGAGCACATTGCTGAAGCCGGATACGATGCCAGCTTTGTCCAGCGGCGAGGTTTTTCCGGTTCGGGGTGTTTGTTTTTTCCCGGAGTCATCTACCACCTGCTGCATGGCAACTAAACAAGCAATAACGCTGGAGATCAATACAAAGGCAACCATGATGGCTGTTGCAAACATCCCGGCATCGATCGTTGGCAGCCCCCATGCGAACACCTGCGGGAATTTAATGAGCGAGTCGGAGGCGGGCGCTTGACCTGTACCGTAGACGAGGGCATAAGCGATCCAGCCTGCAATAACCCCGAAGAGCACCGCGTAACTTTTCATCCAGCCTTTTCCCCAAATGGAGAGTGAGAGCACTAGAAGAAACACGGAAAAAGAAATGACTACACTCGTTCCGAGAACGGGTGCGCCTGTATCGCTGACACCGATCATCCCCTTGAGTAAGGTACCACTTAGCTGTAGGGTCAGCATAATCAAGTAAACGCCGGTGACGAGCGGGGTGAAAATGCGGAGCAGCTTTTGCATCCATTTAGCACTTCCGATAAGGATAACCGTTATACCGGTAACGAGCATACCGCCTTCTAGAAGCCGCAATGTCTCGTCCTGGTTCCCACCTTGCGATACAGCGAGCTGGCCCATCAGGACAAAGATGCCAAGCCAAATTCCTGCGGGTCCATCAGGAATCGGCAGACGATGTCCTAACCAGGCAGATAACAGCGAGGACAGTCCCACTACAAAAAACATGCGCTGGATCAATCCGATCGTTTCTTCAGGGGACATTTGAAATATAGTCCCTATAACGATCGGCAGCATCAGTGAGTTGGCAATAAGAAATACCAACCACTGGATTGAAAAGATGCCCGTGCTTATAGCCCGGCTTTTCATAAGGGTCAACTCCTTTCCACGAACAATTTCGAAACGGTACGTATCGTTTTTAGATGATACACGAAAAACTGCGAACAGGCAAGAGGAATTTGCTCGAAGCTAGTTCACTCGTTGTTGAGCGTTTGTTTTCTTTACGGAAACAAAATAGTGTGGTAGCATATATCTTAATATAAAGATATTTTAGGGGTGAAAATGTCCTAAAGTTATAAGCAGGAGGTTTTAGGAAGCTTGGTTCGATGCGAAAAATTATTATAATAAATATTTATTATATACAAATCTATTTTATTTAGCTGATAGTAGAAGCTATGTGCTTTTTCAAGCCTGCCTACGATACTTCGTTATACAACGTCTTATCGCGCAATTAAGTAGCGAAAACGCCTTTTGATCGAGGTGGTTTATTTATGCTACATTCTCAACTTTGCCTGTATGCTGATCTTTTCAAGGTCACTTACTGGATACATAAAAACACTTAGTCTAGGAGGATCAACATGAACTTGAACACCATTGACCAATTAAAACGGACGGAAATCAGGCGTAAGAATCGACTGATGTTGATGACCTTTCTCGCTTTTGCCTTCATTTCTTTGATGGGCAGCCTATTTATGCAGCAGCTTGATATGCTCATACTCGGATTTGTTATTCAGATGGTCTTTTATCCGGCTGTTTACTTTTTGTTGAAGCGATATGGAAAAGAATATCTATTCTCATATGTGATTGTCGTCGGAGTCTATATTTACAATTTTTTCGTAGTATTCGAATGGGGCGGAAACCTATTGATGACCGTCTTTCCGTTCTTTTTCAGTATATTTGCTGCTTCTCAATTCAATAGGTTGTTATTTGGCATCGGTCATGCATTGGGACTTGGTTTGCTTATTATCAATGCGCGATTGGCCGTGGCGCAATATGCTTTTCTGAGAGTGGATTCAGCGATCATTGTACTTGTCTATATATTTACCGGAGTGCTTTTGGGCATCATCATTAAATTCAATCAACAGCAATTTGGAAAGTTGCAGGAAATGGTTATGCAGTCTGAAGAGGAAGCCAGAGTGAAGGAGGAGCAGAAGAACTTTCTAGAGAAAGAAATACTCATTCTTGCGGAGAGCATCACGGGAATTAGCGAGAAGGCGCAAGGCAGTGTGGATTCAAAGGATGAAATGCGGATCGTCATCAACGAGCTGTCCTCGACCAGCCAGGTTCAAAGTGAACAAATTTCAGCGATTGCTGAGAATGCGCATAACAACCTGAATGTGGTGCGCAATATGAACTCGATTTCTCAGGAATTGATCCGTAACTCCCAAACATCTAGCAAACTTTCTGAAACAGGGCTTGGCAAAATGGGGGATCTTGGTCAGGAAATGGATCGTTTGCAACAACTGGTCTCCTCGCTGAGCGATAGCTTTGAAGCATTATCCCGCACCATTGAGGAAACGAACCAGTTTGCGCATGATATTGAAGATATTACGGCGCAGACGAATCTGCTGGCTTTGAATGCATCCATTGAAGCGGCGCGCGCAGGAGAAGCGGGACGCGGGTTCTCGGTCGTAGCTGAAGAGATTCGCAAATTGGCTGATTTAACACACGAGGCAACGATTAAAATCACTAACAATTTAAATGAGGTCAACAGCTCTTATCAAATGGCACAGCAAAATATGCGCAGCAGCAGTCAAAGCCTGGAGCAAAGCATCGTATCAGGCAGTGAAGTGAGTCATACCTTCGTTGAGCTTAACAAAATGTTAACCCAATTAAATGCCCAGTTCATTGAATTTGAAAATCTGTCAACAAGAGTCGGTGAAAACAGCGGCAATGTGGAGTTTTCCACTAACGAATTTGCGGCTATTATTGAACAGGCGTCTGCAAGTTTGCAGCAGATTAGCGCCTCGATTGAAACGATGACAGGAGATGATCACCTGATCATGAATTATATTCGAGAAGTAGAAGCTAGCGCGGACAATATTAAACAAACGCTAGTCTGACTGTGGATTTAATGGGAATAATAAATTTTACAGCAGTGAACTCTATGGAAGAGAGACTTGTGTTTATATTATAAGTAGCACATGATATCATCAGAACGTTATAAAAAAGGAGGTACCATGACCGAGAAAAAAGCAATGCCAGCTTCAGGCTGGAACTTTGATAACAGTTATGCCGAGCTGCCGGATTCTTTCTTTACGAGACAAGATGCCGACCCCGTCCGCTCACCGGAACTGGTTCTTCTGAATGAGCCGCTGGCAGCTCTCATGGGGCTTCATGTTCAGGCGATGAAATCAGGCGAAGCTACTTCAGTATTTGCCGGTAATGAAATACCGGAGGGCGCTCTGCCGCTTGCTCAGGCTTATGCGGGTCACCAGTTCGGACACTTTACGATGCTGGGCGACGGGCGAGCTATTTTACTTGGCGAGCAAATAACGCCAAGCGGCGAACGGCTCGATGTCCAGCTGAAAGGCTCGGGCAGAACCGCCTACTCCCGAGGGGGTGACGGCCGTGCAGCCCTTGGACCGATGCTGCGTGAATATATTATCAGTGAAGCTATGCATGGACTCGGAATCCCTACTACCCGCAGCTTGGCTGTGGTGACGACCGGGGAGCCAGTCATTCGGGAAACCGCCTTGCCAGGTGCTGTTTTGACCCGTGTGGCCGCGAGCCATTTGCGCGTTGGCACTTTCCAGTATGTCAGAAACTGGTGCTCAGTTCATGATTTGCGGACCTTGGCTGACTATGCTTGGCAAAGACATTATTCCGATGCTGATTCAGGTGATAACCGCTACTTGTCTTTGTTGCAAGAAGTGATGAAGCGTCAGGCTCAGCTGATTGCCAAATGGCAGCTTGTCGGTTTTATACACGGGGTGATGAACACCGATAATATGACCATCAGCGGTGAAACGATCGACTATGGCCCATGCGCTTTTATGGATGCATTCGATCCAAAGACGGTGTTCAGTTCCATTGATTTACAAGGCCGCTATGCCTATGGCAACCAGCCATATATTGCGGCATGGAACCTTGCCAGATTGGCTGAAGCCTTGCTGCCGATTTTGCATGAAGACGAAGATCAGGCCATCGCTCTAGCTGAGGATGTGATTTCGAAATTCACAGATTTGTATCACGGCTACTGGCTGTCAGGTATGCGGGCGAAACTTGGTATTTTTAATGAGGAGGCGGAGGATGAAGGACTGATCAAAAACCTCCTTTCGATGATGCAGAAACATGGTGCGGACTATACCAACACTTTCCGTGCATTGACACTGGATCGATGGGAGGAAATGGATTGGTTTGATACTCCAGAATTCGAGCAATGGCAAGTACAGTGGCAGGCCAGGCTCGAGCGGCAGGAACAATCAAGGGATCTTTCGCGTCAGTTGATGCGCAGCAGCAATCCAGCAGTGATCCCGCGCAACCACCGGGTTGAAGAAGCGCTCGAAGCGGCTGTGGAACAAGGAGATTATAGTGTCCTGAAGCAGCTGCTTGCGGTTTTATCTCAGCCTTACGCTTATACACCGGAACAGGACGAATACGCCGCCATGCCTGAGCCATCCAGCCGTCCATATCGCACCTTTTGCGGTACTTGATACCCGGCTTATGAGGCAGTGCTCCTCTGTTTTAATAAGCCATAAAGCCGAAGATCGCACACGATCTTCGGCTTTTCATGTTACACGGCTTTTTTAAAATACTGCCGCAGCTTATTTATTTAAATGTTCCGTCAAATATGTCACAATTCCGTCTTCGGCGTCCTGGGCATACTGCCAGACCATCGCACCTCCGAGATTTTTACTTTGGATATAATGGACTTTTTCTTTTAACGCCTCCTGATCCTCATAGCTGATAAAGGTATTGCCGTCATAGAGGTAAGCGGCTTTGGCTTTGTTGTCAAAATATCGCTTAAATCCGTTCTTATTCAAATAATCCTTCTCGATTTGTTTGTAGCTTAGATCCACTTGATCGATGTCGATCGGTTTTCCGGGCGCAAAAAGCGGGTTTTTTCGCGCTGTTTTTTGACCATCATGGTCGCTTGTAGTGCCTTTATTACTTTTACGTTGTGTACTTTTTTGACTATTCTTGCTGCTTTGCTCCTCCTTGGTGTCCGTTTTCACATCATCCCAGCCGTAGGAATAGGCGGGTATGCCAAGCAGCAGCTTTTTGCTGTCGATTCCATGGTCCAGATACATCTGGATAATATCATCAACATTGTGCTGGGATTTGCCTTGACTGTCCGCGTACAAATTGGCGTTGAAGCCGGTTGTGTCCGACCATTTTCCGGTTAGGTCGTAGGTCATGACATTGATGAAGTCGACGTATTTCTCTACTTTTTTGACCTCTACATTTTCAAAGTACCAATCCTGTGTCCCTGAGGCGAAGGTCAACAAATACTTTTTGTTATCTTTATGAGGCAGTTTGTACAGTTTCTCTCTTAATTCCTTCATCAGATTTGTAAAATTTTTTGTATCCTCGGGCCGTGCCTTTTGTGTATTCCAAGCATGGAATGCCGGATATTCCCAGTCAATATCAACCCCGTCCAGATTCAACTCTTTGAGCATATTGATAATGCTTTCAGTGAACTGATAACGGTTCCCGTCCAGTGAGGCGTCGGAAAATCCATCTGCGCCATAACCGCCAACGGCTAATACCATTTTGGTTGTCTTGTTTTGCTCTTTCATCTTTTTAACATTTTTTTTAATTTGTGCATTCGTTTCCGGGTCCTCATGAAAATAAATGTCGGTTCCGTTAATTTTGGCAAATGCGATATATGCGATATCAACCCCTTTTTCAGACAGTTTAATGTTCCGGTAGTCTTGCCAAGCTTCAACATATACGGCCGTCACTTTTCGCTCTTCCGCTGCAGTAGTTTGGTAGAAATAAAGCCCCATACCTGCGAGCAATATAATGACAAATATCTTTGTATATATACTGATTTTCATCTTGATTACCCCCGGCCGCCAAATAAAATATAAGTTACGACTTTGCTTAAGTTCAGAATCTTAACGGTGACATAACTAATAACAAAAATAAGACCGACATTTACGACAAGATTGAGGCTGCCCTCCAGAAAGGAGGCTTCCAGATCTGTTCTACTTGCGAGCATCATTTCAACCAATAAGTGAATGAGATAGATGCTGAAGCTCGCTTTGGAAATGGAACTGATTAGTTTTTGGACTTTGTAGTTTACATTGTCATGGATCAAGGCTTCCTTCTCTTTGAAAAAAATAAATAATCCGACTGCCATGAAGAACGTGGTGATAGAATAGTTGCTGTAAAACATTTCATCCAGCACACCGCTCTGGAGTGAAACAAAATAGGTAGCTACCGGAGTTAGAAGGAAGCATATGATTCCCAAGTTGTATAAAAGATTTTTCGCTTTCAGCGACAGTTCGTAATGGAAAAGATAATATCCCAAAATAAAATAGCCTAAATATCCCATGAAGAACGGAATGTTCATGATCGGAATGTACATGTGCTGATCGGTGGCACGAAATACAGTGTCGGATATTAGCCGATAGGCAATGCTCACGATAAACCATAAGAGCAAGTAATACTGGAGATCCTTCCTGGTGCATGATTTTATGAATTTATGAATTAGCGGCACTGTCAAATAAATAGCGATAATGGCATACAGGAACCAGAGATGGATGTAGTTTCTGTCGGTGAGCAGTCTGTAACCGAAATCGATGATGAACTCATAGGCATTCATATGACTTTTGATGACATAATATTGATTGTACAAGCCATAAATGAGTGACCAGGTTAAGAGGGGGATGAGTAAAGGGACCACTCTCTTCACAAAGAACTCCCGATAGGAAGCGATTCTCGTTCTAAGGATCATCGCTCCGCTGATCATGAAAAATACCGGTACAGCAAAGCGGGAAATCGAATTAAAACCGTTGCTGATCCACCACGAAGATGTATTGAAGTTGTTTGAGCTGGTCAGCACCTCTGCCGTGTAATGCAGAATAATAACGGCAATGATAGAAAGAATTCTAAGAATATCGATGTATATAACTCTTTTATTTTGAACCACTGTTTATAATGACCCCCTGTATCAATTTGATTAATTTGATCCTGCCGCAATATTTTGACTGATCGCAGCGACACCTTTTCGTTCAACGAATCCCCACTCTTCATCATTGTCAAAATATTTAAACGTTCCGACAATGTTGATATACAGTAGTAAATTCCGATAGGTCAGCAATTCCAGCTGGCTGAAAATAAACATTTTCATATAATCTTTGAATCTATAAGTGCTGCCGTATTTTCGGCATAAATGTAAAGAGACGATGATTTGAACGGCATTGAGAAGTACGCTAATGAGAAGGAACAGGAAGGCCATTAAAATATTTCCGCCAGCGAATAGTGCTTGGAGAAGATAAAATATCGTAGTAAATGCCGAGAACGTTCCCAGCATAAATCCGTCAATGGCAAAAAACAGACTGACCCGAACGCTGAATTTCTGAGAAAGTCTGGACCAATAGATCAGGATACAATCGACAAAAGCCTTTTGCCAACGGATTCGTTGTTTGTAGAAATTTCGGAGGTTTTCTGGACACTCGGTATAGCACACCGCTTCAGGAGCATAAACCAGCTTTTTCTTCAATCGATTCGTTTTTATGTATTCATGAATTTTTAGCGTAATATCAATATCCTCGCCAACGGTACTGCGAAAGCCGTTAACTTGAATCAGAATATCTTTGTAAAAAGCACCGAATGCGCCTGAAATAACGACGATAGAGTTAAAGAACGATTGTGTTAATTTACGAACATAAAATCCGTGCGTATAATTGATGATCTGGCTTTTAATCAACCCTTTTCCGCGGAATTTTTCAACGATAACACCGTTTTCCTTTTCAGCTCCTTGTACAATCTTGACCGTACCACCAAGTGCGACGATGCTGTCATTATGAAAGTATTGATTGACATACTTCAGCGAGTTGATCTCCAGCATACTGTCTGCATCCAGCGTGATGACGATGTCCGTGTCAGCGTAATCAATACCAGCATTGAGTGAGTCTGCTTTACCGCCATTGAGTTTATCGATCACATAGATGTGGGGGTAGCGGTTTGAACGATAAAATGCTTTTATCGTTTTGTAGGACAGCTTGCGTCCTGGCTTCCGGTCGTCCAGCTCTAGATCGAGCAGGTCGTTCAGTTCATACAAAGTATCATCTTTGGAGCCGTCGTTAATGATGATAACCTCGTATTTTTCGTAATGCAGTCCGGTCATGGCATCGATGCAATTACGAATCGTAAGCTCCTCGTTATAGGCCGGAACAAGCACGGATATCGATTTCTCGTCAAGCTCCGAATCCAGCTTCTTTACTTTGCTGAAAAGTAAAGGGATGATCGTATACAGAGATTGAAACACAAGAAATACACCCGCTAACCCATAAAAAAAATAATGCAAACTCCTCACTCCTTTTTCTCTATCTCTATTTTCTTCAAAGGTTGAAACCAGTTAAATACTTACATTCCATATAAAGACAAAATATTCTTATGTAATAAACTACCTATTTGGCTCACAGATGTAAAATCCCGGTATGGAGCAAGAAAACGAATACATCGAATTTTTTCGAGAACGGACTCCGTTTAAGTTCTGATTTCTATATTTTAGGAGACTAAAGCGGTTATTCTTGAAAATTCATACAATTTTCATAAGATGAAGATGTTATTAATAATAGGCAAAATGATGGAAAACAATCTATAATTGTATAAAAAAGGAAGGTGATGTTTATGAAGAATGATCATTTGATCCGTGATTTATTGGCCTTTCTTTCGGTAGAACGAAGTGAGGCTAACCTCGAATTTTTAAATAAATTAATTGAAAATTACCAAAAGAAAGTGAAGTGGGAGACGCTTACTAAAATCATCGATTGGGAAGAAGGGGGAGGAACGGGGGAATACCTTCCCTCGGCTGAAACCGTGTTTGAGCGTGTCATCTATAAGGGGATGGGCGGCACTTGCTGGACTCATTCTATAGGTTTTCATTGGCTGCTTTCGAATCTTGGATTTTCAGTACATTATGTGTATATGGACCCTGGACATCTTTGCTTGCGAGTAGATTTGGACCAAGCTTATTATGTGGATGTAGGATTTGGTGCGCCTTTGTTCCAGGCGTATCCGATGTTTGAATCTTTTCAAGCCGAAGACCAAAGAGAAGTATTTAAATATATTGTTTCGGATGAGACGATAAGGATTGAGAGAGAGCCGGGGCCTGTAAAAACGTTAAGTCCAAAACCGGTTACATTACAGGATTTACAGCACGTTATCAAGCGTTCCAACGACTGGGAGACCGCTGCATTTATTAGAGAAATATCGATCTTTGGTTATATTGATGATGTTCCTGTTTCACTCAAGAACAATAAGCTGAAGCAACATTTCGAGTCAGAAAAGTTGGAGAGCGAGCTAAGCGAGGAAGAAACTGAGTATTGGATTACGGAGCGTTTCGGTATTGATAAATCGCTCTATGATCAAGCGGTTGATATTCATAAACGGATGCTTAATAGTTTCATAGTTTAGAAGACAAAGAAATGATTGGGACCAAAAATTACACGGCAAATAAAATGAAAGAGAGACGCGCGTACATTGCGGGTCTCTCTTTTATCATGAAAGGATTGTGTAAGATCCTGTCGAACTTCATAAATTTATTAACTTAGATTAACGCAAAGTTTTCAAGGCTCCGCTCCAAGCGAGGAGTTGATCAAGCATTCCGTTAACATTGGTGAGATGCAGGTCAGCCGGTTTGAACACAGCATCAGGTGTAAATGCATTTTCGAAATCAGTGAAGATGGAAAGCGCTGCATGTACACGAACATCGGCTACCAACAATTCTCCCAAAATGCCGCGTAAATGCTCAGCAGCACGAGCACCGCCTACTGACCCGTAGCTTACAATACCTGCTGCTTTATTGTTCCATGCTTCGCGTCCGTAATCGATAGCATTTTTCAATGCTGCTGTAATGCTGTGGTTGTACTCTTGAACGATAAATACAAAGCCGTCCAAGCTAGCAAGTTTTTCGTTCCACGCAGTTGCTTGCTCTGTAGCGTCAGCTTCTCCCAGAAGTGGAAGTTTGTAATCTGCAATATCTACGATTTCATAATTGGCATCCCCACGCTGATCAGCGATGCTTTTTACCCATTGACCAACTTGCGGACTTAAACGACCTTCACGCGTACTTCCCAAAATAATACCAATGTTCAACTTAGACACTAAATTTCCCTCCTGAATCTTCTCACATGTGAATTTGTTTTCTTGCATGAGTTCATAATAAACTCTGCAAGTATACATTGTCAAGTAACTTACAAAAAGTTTGTTATAATTTTTTCCCGGAGTAATTTTCATCAGCTATACAATTATTAATTATACCCAAAATACCGGATGACAATAACATATTTTAGGGAATTTTGGAAGAGATGAAATGGACAGATGGAACTTAGACAGTTAAGGCTGATAAATTTGAGGCGAGCACGAAGTTAGATTATTTTTAAAAGATGAATAGAGAGGCCATGTCACCGACATCGGCCTTTTTCTATGGCTACGTATACATATAATCAACGTTATATTTTAGATTTTGTGATAAGTTGGTTCATAGTAAATTAACATCATGATGTGTACAGAAGGGAAGGACGATGCGTAATGAAAATATTAATTGTGGATGACGAGCCAAGACATTGCCGAGGAATGGCCCGTATGATCCAATCAACCCGATCCTATGTCGAGGTGATCATTGCCAAGGATGGTGTTCAAGGGTTGAAGGTGGCGCGGTCCGAACGGCCAGAAGTAATATTTACCGATATTCGCATGCCCAATATGGATGGGCTTACCTTGCTATCAGAGCTTGTCGAAGGCGACTACAAGCCTAAGGTGGTTATGCTGAGCGCTTATAATCTGTTTGAATACGCACAGCAAGCCCTGCGCCACGGCGCCTATGATTATTTACTGAAGCCTGTAGATATCGACAAGCTGGAGGATGTTCTGACCCGAATCGAAATTCAGCTTTCCGAAGAAAACGCAGAACGCAGTAAAGCTGAATGGTTACATAACAGGCTGTTGATTGCCTCTACGGCATATCGGAAACAGCTGATCCAGGAATGGCTGCTCGGAACCTTATCAGCCGAAGGGCGAAGGGAACTTGATTCAGCCGGGCTTTTAAAAGAAGAGGGGACTGTTATCTATAGCCGATTTCAGTCTTTTGAACAAGCTGAGATCAGTGTGGGTACGGAGAAGCTGTTACAGGATATCGAATCAACCTGGTCTGATTTTGGTGAGGCACTCAGCATTATTTTGAAGGCAACAGGTTCCCTAGACGATCACAGCTATACTCTCAAGGTAATCACAGTTCTTTATACAAGAGAGCATGAGTTGAACCAAAATCGAAACGATATCCGATCCAAACTGGAAGCGCTTTCTATAAAATGGGATAGCTATGGAAATTTGACGCATACCGTTGGAGTGATCGTCTCAAACTTGGATATCAAAGCTCCTGACGTTTACCGCTCGGTGACGGCAGCCAGCCGATATTTGTTTTATGAATGCTGGAGTGGAGTGCTGTTCTGCGACGAGCTCGATAACATCTCCACAGAGTTCCGATTGGAGCTGGACGAAGAGATGCTCAGCAAGTCGCTTCAAGAGTACGGGGAAACAAGCTCAGTGCTGAACCTTTGGCGCAATTCTTTTGAAAAGCTTGCCAGAAAAGGTCACACCGATCCGGATACGATGAGAGAATATGCTTCCGGGATGTTATTAAAGCTGAGCAGCAGCTTGCAAGGACGTCTCGGCACAGAGTCGTTTCAGAATCTTACGGAAAGTTCTTTAGTATCCATATCCGGGTGTGAGTCATTTTCCAATTTAATGACGATCTTGGATATTTATCTGACGGAGGCTCACCGCTATTGGCAAAGGCAAAAGGAAGATAAGAGGGAGCTGGTCATCGATAGCTGTATGGAGCTGATTCATGAACGGTTCATGGATAACTTGACCCTGGAGGCGATTGCCGCACGGTATCATTTTAACGTTTCCTACTTTAGCACCATGTTCAAAAACTATACGGGGAAGAACTTTTCCGATTATGTAATCGAAGTTCGAATGAAGAAAGCCAAGGCACTCCTTTCAGAAAGCGATATGAGAATTTACGAAATCGCCGCTCATTGCGGCTACAGGGATACGAAGTACTTTGCACGGGTGTTTAAAAAACATACGGGGGTGTCCCCGGAAAAGTTCAGGCATCTCTCCAGACTTGACATACAAAAGGATGAGAACATATGAAACTACGTTTTCGATTGCTGGCCAGCTATATTGTACTGATTGCACTTCCACTGCTTATTTTGGGGATCGTCTATTACCGTACAAGCCTTCGTATGGTGACGGAGCAAGCACAGCAGAATGTATATGAGATTGTCAAAAAAAGCAATGAAGTGATGGACACCAAGCTGCGAAAAGTGGAGCAGGGCACATTGGGGCTATTTGTAGACAAGGATCTCTACCGGATCTTTAATGAGCTGGACCCTGCCAACAATGCAGAATTATTGAATGCGGATCGGCAAATATCTTCGATTCTGAGCAAGTATTTTACGCAGAATGAGGATGTCTATGCATACCAGCTGTGGACATCATACTATTCGTTTGGTACACAGCGTGTGCTGCCCTATGGCGACCCGACCCGCTCGGATATTTACCAAGAGGCGGTAAGCGCCGGGGGAAAAATCGTCTGGTATCCGACCTATGATTTTACGAGCATGTTTAACCAGCCTTGGCTTGCTGAAAGTGATATTGAATACCGGCATATGTTTTCGGTTGCCCGGCTGCTGAATTTTTCGCATTTAGACAACTCCTCGATTGTCAGTATGAAGCCGGATGTTGAGCGTCCGGTTTTGAATATAAGCTTCAAAGCGGATGTATTTCAATCGCTGTTCAACAACAGCATTCCATCAGACTCGCAATTTTTGGTCGTTGATCCGCAAAGTCGTGTGGTTGCAAGTTCCAACTCCGCTCAAATTACAAATACATTGGATGAAGCCTGGCTGGATGAACTGAGGGAGGCGGGCACAGGCACACGCACTATAGAGATGGACAGCGAGCGGGTGCTTGTTTGTTTTGACCGCTCATCGGTTACCGGTTGGCTGTCGATTGTGATGACGCCGGAATCTGCACTCGTCGGCCAGCTTGTGAGCACGGTTAAGATTTCGACGATAGTTACGGCGGGGCTGCTCGGACTGATTGCGGCGATATTTGCCTATTTCATTCTCGGGAAAATTACCGGGCCGATTCGCAAGCTAGTTGCCGCTATGAAGTCGGTTGGAGAGGGGGATTTTGGCACGCGGGTAGAGATTGAGGCCAAGGACGAGTTTGGCTTTTTGCTGCTTCGTTTCAACCGGATGAATAACCGGATTCAAATGCTGATCCAGGAAAATTATGAAATTCAACTCAAGGAAAAGGAAGCCGAGATACAGGCACTGAATATGCAAATGAATCCTCACTTTTTGTACAATACGCTGAACATTATGAACTGGATGGCGATAGAAGCAGGGCAGAAGGAACTTAGCAAAATGCTGGTTGGATTATCGACCATGCTTCATTATACGTCACGGAAAGACTGGCTGGCGGTTCATTTGTCCGAGGAGATCGAATGGATGACCCATTATTTTTATATTATGACGACCCGATTTGAGGATAAATTTGACGTTCAGTACCAATTCGAACCGGAAATGTATGAATTGAAGGTTCCGAGACTTCTGTTCCAGCCGTTTGTTGAAAATTCGATTCTTCACGGCTTTGATCAGCTAGAGTCTGGCGGTCTAATTACGGTGAGCGGACGAAGGGAAGACGGATACCGCATATTTGAAGTGACGGATAACGGGCGTGGTATGAGCGAAGAGATGATAGAGCGTATTTTGGACAAAAAATCGACGTCGGTAGGCATCAAAAATACGATGGCCCGCATTCAGATGACCTATGGTGAAGAATACGGCATTGAAATTATATCGGCCCCAGATCAAGGAACGACGGTGAAAATCAGACTTCCGTAGAAGTCCCAATAAAAGTCCACCATTCCAAAGATGTTCGGGTTTTGAAAGCGCATTCTAAATTTTATAATGAAGGCATCATATAGGCTGCAGCTGTGTGAGAGTGCATAGTCGAAAGAGGGGATCATCAATATGAACGTTAAACGAAGCAAGAAAGCCATATTTGTATTACTCGCTATGCTTTTTATAACGACCACGGTGCTGACTGCTTGCACGAAATCGGATGCAGGTAAAAGTGCTTCAGGTGGAGGGGGGGCGGAAGAAGGGGAACAGATTACTCTCCGCCTGACACTGTGGGGATCACCGAGTGAAGTGGAAGTGAACAAGAAAGCGGTGGCGAATTTTGAAGCTGAAAATCCTAATGTGAAGGTTGATATGCAGTTCATTCCAACAGATTATGATACGAAGCTGACAACGATGATTGCGGGCAATGATGAGCCGGACGTGGCTATGATGGAATCCGCAACTATCGCCTATCCGCTTGCAGAAGAAGGAAAATTTTTGAACTTGAAACCGTTTCTAGACAAAGATCCGGAATTAAATTTAGACAGTCTCGTTCCAAATATTACGTACTCTACCGAAGTTGGCAATATCATCGGGATTGCTCCAGGGCCGGAAACGTATGCCCTATTCTATAATGAGGACGCCTTCAAGGATGCGGGACTTCCGATGCCGCCTTCCAAAGCGAACGAAGCCTGGACGTGGGATGAGTTTGTCGAGGTAGCCAAACAGCTTACGCTCGATAATCAAGGGCGCAATGCAACCGATCCGAATTTCGATCCAAAAAACATTAAACAGTATGGGGTTAACATTGGTACCGCATGGGGGCAGTACAGCAACTTTATTTATTCGAATGGCGGAGATTTTATCTCGGCCGATGGCAAGACCTTTGGCCTGAATCAGCCGGAAGCTGTGGAGGCACTGCAAATGCTGGCTGACCTTGTCAACGTCCACCATGTGGCGCCGTCTCCAGTCCAATCCAAAAACATTCCAGCGACGAACGTTGCGCTGCAAACGAGAAAAGTGGCGATGGTCGTTGATGGGCAATGGCACAGTAGCGCGCTGGCAAATTCCAACGTCAATTTTAATGTCGGAGTCCTTCCGGTCATGAAGGAACCGGTGTCAACGGTTGTGGCTGCCATGTTCTCTGTCTTCGCATCGACTGAACATCCTGAAGAATCATGGGAGCTTGTAAAGGCGCTGATCGATCCGGAATCATCCATTGACATGCTGCAAGATGGCATATGGATGCCTTCGTTGAAAACCTGGTATACCGACGAAGCGCTTATTTCCAGATGGACCGATAACTTGAAGTCCAGACCGTCCGGCTATCGGGATGCCGTTATTGACGTCATGCTGAATTACAGCCATCAGACACCGACAGGATATGTGAAAAACTTCAACAAGATCATGGATATTGTCACCCCGGCTTTGGATAAGGTATGGCTTGGACAGCAGACCGCTCAGGAGGCTATGGATTCCATTGCGGAGAAAGCACAGGCTCAGGTCAAAGGGCGCCGGGATATAGAATAATTCATTTCTACATGGAGAGGAGGGCGTTGAATTGCTGAATCTAAGACGCCTTCCACCTTCCTTTATCTGAAGTTAGGAGGGTTTGAATGAAGACATCTGTGAATACCGTTACTGTAAGACATAAGTCTAATATACGAGAACGAAAAGCTTTATGGTACGGCATATTGTTTACGGCTCCGGCCGTTCTGGGATTTATCCTTTTCACGGCCGGGCCGATGATTGCAAGTTTTGTGCTAGGTCTGACAGACTATAGCGTGTTTAGAGATGACATCAATTTTGTAGGGTTTGATCATTTTAAAACGATGTTTTCGGGGCAGGATGACTTATTTTATAAATCACTCAGCGCTACGTTTTACTTTGTAATTTTGCGGGTCCCTGCTGTTATTATTATTTCATTTGGTATCGCCTTGCTGCTTAATATGAACATCAAGGCACGGGCTTTGTTCCGCACCATCATTTATTTACCGAGTATTGTACCAGCTGTTGCGTCAGCTATGATCTGGCTGTGGCTGCTTAACCCCGATCTCGGACTTGTGAATACGATCTTGGAATGGCTGAACTTGCCTACCAGCAACTGGCTGTTCGGTGAAGAGAGTGTTATCCCATCCATCGTGCTGACTACGTTATGGGGGATTGGCGGTACGGTTATTATTTTCCTTGCAGGATTGTCCGGCATCCCGAAATCCTATTATGAAGCGATTGAGGTTGACGGAGGCGGCTGGTTCCGCAAGCTGTTCACCATCACCATTCCGATGGTCACACCGACGATATTTTTTAATACGATTATGACGATTATCGGGTCCTTTCAAGTGTTTAACGAAGCGTACATATTGACACAAGGGGGACCTAATAACAAGAGTTTGTTCTACGTCTTTTATTTATGGAGAACGGCGTTCAGCAATACGGAAATGGGTTACGCCTCTGCCTTGGCCTGGGTGCTTTTCGTTATCATTCTGTTCTTTACGTTTATCGTGTTCCGATCTTCTAAAACTTGGGTTTACTACGAGGGGGAAGGACGCTGATGAAAGATTCTAAAATCAAACTGGCGGCCGGATATACCGTTTTGATATTGATCTCGATCATGTTTCTTTTACCGTTTGTCTGGCTCATTCGCAGCGCACTGATGGATTTATCGCAAATTTTCATTATGCCACCGGAATGGATTCCAAAGCCGATCCGCTGGGATAACTTCGAAAGAGCGTTGACGGTGCTGCCGTTTGGACAGTTTTTTATCAATACGATTATTATCGTTGTTGCAACATTGATTGGAACCGTCGTGACAAGCACCATCTGTGCGTTCGGATTTTCACGTATCAAGTGGAAGGGCCGGGATGTCGTTTTCTCCATTTTGCTATCCAGCATGATGCTGCCGTCAGCGGTAACGATGATTCCGACATTTCTGGGATGGAAATGGCTTGGCTTTTACGATACGTTCTATCCGCTCATTGTTCCTGCTTTTTTCGGCGGAGGGATGTTTAACATTTTCTTGCTGCGTCAATTTTATATGGCGATTCCTAGAGATTTCGACGAAGCGGCGCTTGTGGATGGTGCGAGTTATTTTCAAATCTATTCCCGAATTATGTTGCCGCTTAGCCGTTCAGCGGTCATTGTTGTTGCCTTGTTTACTTTCCTGGCATCTTGGAACGACTTTATGGGACCGTTAATATATTTGAAAAGCGAAAGCCGGTTTACACTGGCACTTGGTTTGCAAATGTTTCAGGGCTCATACAGTGCGCAGTGGGATTTACTGATGGCCGCTTCTGCCGTCGTTGTTTTGCCTTGTGTGATCGTGTTTTTGATCGGGCAACGTTATTTCCTAGAAGGAATTACGCTAACCGGATTAAAAGGCTAAGGACTGTCAAGTTAAAGATTGTCGAGCTATAGGCTAGCGATGAAGGAGGAGAGCGAAAATGAAGCAAGCGGCACAAGGGTTGTCTTATTGGCAGCCGGTTCCTTTTACCAAAGTTCACATCGAGGACGGCTTTTGGCGTCCCCGGTTGGAAGTGGTGAAGCAGGTGACGCTGCAGGCTTGTCTGGATAAATGCGAGCAGACGGGGCGCATCTCGAATTTTGCCAAAGCTGCCGGGTTGATGGAGGGCCGCTTTGAAGGCATATATTTCAATGATTCGGATGTGTATAAAGTGCTCGAAGGCACTGCCTATTCGCTGATGACCGATCCTGATCCGGAGCTGGAGCAGGAGCTTGACCGGATTATTGATCTGATTGCAGCAGCTCAGGAAGAGGACGGATATCTGTCCACTTACTTTACGCTTGAAGCGCCAGATCAGAAATGGACGGATATGGAGCGGCATGAAATGTACAATGGCGGTCATCTGATTGAAGCCGCAGTCGCGTATTATGAGGCGACGGGCAAGCGGGTTTTGCTGGATGTTGCTTGCAAGCTCGCTGATCATTATGATCGCTTGTTCGGTCTTGGCAAACGTCACTGGGTCGAAGGACATGAAGAAATTGAGCTGGCACTCGTCAAGCTGTACCGAATTACGGGTGAAGAACGTTATTGGAAGCTAGCCCTGTGGCTGCTTGAAGAGCGTGGACATGGTCATGGTGTCGGCACGATCTGGGACAGAGAGGAATGGGGCCCCGCATACTGTCAGGATGATATTCCTGTTAAGGATATCGAAAAAGTGACGGGCCATGCCGTTCGAGCGATGTATTTGTATACAGCGATGGCTGATGTGGTGCTCGCTTCTGCAGATGAGACGTATGTGGCCGCTCTTGAAAGAGTATGGTCGAATACAGTTGAGCGAAACATGTACATTACAGGCGGTATTGGGCCTTCTCAGCATAATGAAGGCTTTACGCAGGATTATGATCTGCCGAACGAAACGGCCTATTGTGAGACCTGTGCGGCCATCGCCATGGTATTTTGGAATCATCGAATGAACCTGCTGTTCGGTGATGCCAAATATGCTGATGTGGTGGAAAGGGAGATGTATAACGGGGCTCTGGCAGGCATTTCATTGTCGGGCGATACATTTTTCTATGTCAATCCGCTGGGCTCTAATGGCGATCATCATCGCACGGCTTGGTATGATACATCTTGCTGTCCAACGAATTTGGTGCGATTCCTGCCGTCCATCGGCCAATATGCTTATGCGCTCACCGACGACGGTATTGTTGTTAATCAATATATTCAAGGTGAAGGAGCTATGGACCTCGATCTCGGCAGTGATGAAATTTCTGTCCGGATTATCCAGCGCTCCAACTACCCTTGGAACGGCAGGATCGAGCTGGAGGTGCATCCGGAACACATGACCGCTTTTGCGTTAAGGCTAAGAATTCCAGGCTGGTGCAGAAGCTATCAGTTATCTGTAGATGGTGTCGTTCTTGAGGGCCACGAGTGCTTAACTGATCGGGGGTATGTCGTGTTACAGCGTCAATGGGCACACGGTCAGACGGTTGTGCTTGAGCTTGATATGCCAGTTGAGACCATAAGGGCAAGAGAAGAAGTAAAAGCGAATCATGGACGGATCGCCATCCAGCGTGGTCCGATCGTCTATTGTATAGAAGCAGTGGACAACCCGCAGCTAGCTTATGACTCTTTCTCTTTGTCGGCTCGCCTGCCGTTGGCGGTGAACTACCGTCCTGACCTGCTGGGAGGAGTGGTTGCGTTATCCAGCCGCGATCAGAACGGCAAACCAGTGATCATGATCCCCTATTATGCCTGGGATAATCGGGAGCCAGGCTTCATGCAGGTGTGGATACCGGAGACAAAAGAAGAAACATTGTACTCCCGCTAAATTCTAACTTATAGGAGGAATTATAAATGAAGAAAGAACAAATAAAGAGATCGGGCAATCCTTTGTTTCCAGGCTTGTATGCAGACCCGGAGGCTAGAGTATTTGCAGGCCGTTACTGGATTTATCCGACGTATTCGGCTCCCTATGAAGAGCAGAGACATTTTGATGCCTTTTATTCGACTGACTTGGTGGAGTGGACGAAGGTGGAACGAATATTGACAATGGAGGACATTTCCTGGGCATGGCGAGCATTATGGGCGCCTTCACCTATTGAACGAGATGGCAAATACTATTATTATTTTGCCGCCAACGATATTCAATCCGATCAGGATGTAGGCGGTATCGGTGTTGCAGTTTCGGAAAAACCGGAAGGACCGTTCCGGGATGCGCTCGGCAAACCATTGATCAATCAGTTCCATTTCGGAGCACAGCCAATTGATCCTCATGTATTTATGGATGACGATGGCACAGCGTATCTCTATTATGGAGGTTGGGGACACTGCAACGTGGTCAAATTAAATGACGATATGATCAGTCTCGGCACTTTTGATGACGGAGAAATATATAAGGAGGTTACTCCAGAGCATTTCGTTGAAGGTCCGTGTATGATAAAGCGCAATAACGTTTATTATTTCATGTGGGCTGAAGGAGGCTGGGGTTGCCCGGATTATTCTGTTGCCTATGCCATATCGGATTCGCCGCTGGGGCCATTTGAACGGATCGGGAAAATTCTTCAGCAGGACCCCAAGATCGCAACAAGCGCCGGTCACCATGGCATGCTCCAAATTCCGGGTACCGATGAATGGTATATCGTTTATCATCGCAGACCGCTGGGAGAAACGGATCGAAACCATCGTGTCGTGTGCATAGACCGCCTGATATTTGATGAGGATGGAACGATCAGGCCCGTTCAGATGACCCTGGAGGGTGTTGAAGCAAGACCGATTCAGGCAGCAATGGAGGAATACTAGTTTTTAACAAAGAGGGAGCGAGACTCCTTCTTTTTCACGTCCAATTTCGAAAAATAACTTTTAGTTTCAATTTTCGGATGCAGCTAGTTTGGTACTCATATTGTTTTGCTAAATTCATTTTTAGAAATAAATGAAAATATCAATATATGAAAAATTCATAGTAACAAACAATTAAATATGATCTCTCCATTGATTATTTATACGAAAGCAGTTCGTTTTTTGTTGCCAGCACTTTTTTTGCATTTCGGGTTCAACATATAATATGGCCTTACAATCGATGACTCCCAATCATTTGCTGGTAAGGGTATATGGTGTTAAGTATACTGTTAACAGGGCCATTTCCTCTGGGAAGAACGGTTTTTTAAGGGAGTTTCCAGACGGGAGAATCGTTTTCATTTCAACGTTATATGCATACATATAAGAAATCTGGGGACAAGAGCGATTAAAAGAATAATTCGCATTTGAAAGCTAGAAGTGATGCTATAGCTAAATAAATTTATTTTTGTTCAGCTTATATAGCTGGATTATTGTCATGCTGAAGGGGGAAGCAGGAATGAACAAATCAAGGTCTGAATTTATATTGGATTTGCAAAGAATCGAGCAGGAAAACTACCAGCTTCGTGAAGGTGAACGAATGCAGGATTACGTAACTTTGATGCTCCAATATATCGGCGATGCTGATCCCGTATTGCGGGATAATCTTATTTATTCGACATTTTATGAGTGGATTCATGTACAGAACAGGATGACGGAAGAGGAGCTTCGCAACCTTCTGCCAATCCTGACCGACGATCAGCATTTGTTCTATCGAATCGGCAGTGTTGGGGAGCCGTCAGTATTTACGAGAAGTTTTTCCGTGCTGCCCTTAGCATTAATTGTGCATCGTCACAATCAAAAGCCTTTTCTAAGTACTGCAGATTTTTATAACCTAAAAGATTCGTTACTTCGATATTATAGGGAGGAGAAAGATCTCAGAGGTTTTTTACCGGAAGGAGGATGGGCGCATAGCGCGGCCCACGGTGCAGATGCTTTGGAGGAGCTTGTACAATGTCCGGAATGTGATATAGAGCTGCGGCTTGAAGTTCTTGAATCGATTCAAGGGATGCTGCATAATGGCATTCATATTTTTAATGAAGAGGAAGATGAGAGAATCGCAAGCATTGTGGATGTAATGATTGATCAAGAGCTGTTATCAGAGCCGGAGATCATGAACTGGATTCATGGCTTGGCACAATGCAGTGAGTGGCCTAGAAGCCGTAATCAGAACATTGCTAGAGTGAACAGCAAAAATTTTCTGCGGAGTCTTTATTTTAGAAGAGAGCCGTTTAGCCGCAGGGAAAGTTTGAGTTCAACTATACTGGCTGCCCAGGCTAAATTGAACAGATTTTTGATACATACGAAATAAGAGCAAGTTTTAGATACATTGAAGAACGAACTAACGATCATGAGAAAGCATATATTTAAACCCGCAAATGGCGGGTTTTTTGTTCTTGCGAAAGTAAATTCTATTTATAGATCAGCTTGATCTTCATATCGTGTCACAAAATGATAGTTCGAGATTGTTATATAGGTAAAGAAGAGAGGAGGTGAGCTTTTGCAGCCAACCACCCCTGGGGGAGTCGATGAAAAGAGAAAGGCAATCGAAACAGCTGTGGAGCAAGTCAAATTAGGGGATAAACAGGCTTATCGAGAGATCATTATCCAGTTTGAACGGCAAATGTATACATACTGCTATTATATTTTGAAAAATCATACGGAAACGGAAGATGCCGTTCAGGAAATTTTTATCCGCGCTTACGAAAATATTTATCAGTACCGTAGGCAAGTATCCTTCTCTGCCTGGCTGTATAAAATGGCTTATCACCATTTGATCAATATAAAGAAAAAGCAGAGCCGCTGGCTCAAATTGGTTGAGCATTATAAAGAATCGCAGCCTGTCATGCAAATCTCCCAGCATGAGACCGTTGTTAGTGAACTTTTGACTTATCTTACAGTGGAAGAGCGTCATATTTTGCTTCTAAAGGCAGTAGAGCAGTATACCTTTGATGAAATCAGTGAAATCATGGGCGTTAAGTCAGCCACCTTACGGAAGAGATATGAACGATTACGCAGAAAATTGATGGATCGCACAAGCCAGAAAGGAGAGGTAATGCATGGACAAATTGCGAAAACCGACGGAATTCGCTGATATGGATGCCATTGAACAAATGATTCGTGAATCTTCATTACCGAAGAATACGATGAGTTATCAAATTATGAACAAAATCGGGGATAGTCCGTTGTCAAGAAGAACCTCCATACGAAAGCCAAGTGTAGTCAAAAGAACGGTATTAGCAGCAGCCGCTACGGCAATAATCGGTGCTGGTGTGATTGGCACAGGATTTGTATCTCCGGTCATGGCAGATGCCTTGAAAAAGGTTCCAATGATCGGAATGCTGTTTAAGGACACGAGTGAGCAAGCGCTGCAAGCTGCTATAGATCAAGGAATCGTATCGGAACCGAATCTGAGCGTTACGCATGATGGAATCACACTGACAGTAGCCGATGTACTATATGATGGAACTCGCTTATCTATCATTTTGGAGCGTACAGGGGTAGATTTGAAGGGGACAGCTTCTCCTTATATTAAAGAAGGTACCCATTTCATAGGAGATCCGGATGACGAGTTTGTTAAATCCAGAATGATTCCTGAAAAAGATCAGGAAAAAGGGTATATAGAAACACCAACTATTTTAGTTAACGGACAAAAAGTGGAAAGCGGTGAAGCCCTGTATGGAGATCAAGCCATATTGGATAACACCTATATTATTGAATATTCCAAAGATTTGAACTTACCAGATCAATTTGATCTGACGGTACAAGCTAACGTTACAGGAGTAAAAGAAACGTTTGAGTTCAACGTTCCTGTAAAGGTAGAGAATAAATCACTTGTTCTACAGCCGAATGCGACCAAATCGGACGGTCAATTCACATACACCGTTAAAGAGATGGAACTTTCACCAGTTTCCACACGTCTTGTTCTGGACAGTAAAGGTCCGGTTCCTGTATCTCCAGAGCAGACAGGCGATTACAGTGCCAGCATGGTTTATTACGAAATTGTAGATGACCAAGGAAACGTACTGACGCCTAGCAGATTTGAATATTTCCACAGCAAGCCCAAAACAGAATACCACATCGATCAGTTGTACAGTCCTTTAAATGATACGCCAAAATCGATTACAATCAAGCCGTTTACTTTGACTGTTCATCAGAAGGATTGGAGTGTTGTTGGTCAAGACAAGGACAGCTTGGGCGATAAGACGTACCTGAAGGATCTGGAATTGACCATCCCGGTTAGACAATAATGTTTTGATGATTCATTCCCAATATGAAACGGAGAGAGACTATTGACCAATAAATTCCATGACATTAGAAATAAAATTGCAATAACTTCATTGGTGGTAACGATGGGCGTGACGGTTATAGGCAGTGCATATCCTACACACGTTAGTGCCGATGCTTACAATCAAGCCGTTACTGCCAGTTCCACTACCTCTGCTACAAAAGGCATAAAACATGGCAAAGTGACACTCAGCTTGCCGAAAGTGATGTATGACGGAAACCGTCTGGATATAACGGTTCGACAAGTGGGGGGGACTGTGGATTTACCCAACGACTGGTAAACAGAAGCCCCGGATCGGTTCGATATGACATTAAAAATGAACGCCAAAAATGTCAAGGAACCATTTGTTTTTGAGGTGCCGGTAAAAAAGCTGGGTACTCTTGTGAAATTACAGCCGGGTATCACTAAAAAGAGTAAAGATTTTAGCTATACCGTTGATTATTTTGAGATGACGCCTTTAATGACGAAGCTCACTGTGAACAGTAAAGGCAAAGTTCCGGCCGCTGCAAAAACGAAGTCGAAGGGCAAGCCAAGCCAAATGTTTTATGATATTGCAGATGAAAAAGGAAATGTTATTCAGGCTAACCTTAGCGATACTGAGATCAAGAAAAAGCCCGGTGCAACCAATAAAGTGATGTTACAATATACATCCTTCAAAGCCGTGCCAAAAACAATCACAATTAAGCCGTTTACATATACCATAGACAAAAAAGGTGAGATTGTGGAAGAGAGTGGTTCAATTAGATGGGCCAAAACGTACTACAAGGATTTGGAAATGAAAATTAAGGTTAAATAACGACCGTTTGTTGCTTAAGGGGAATCCGTACTGATATTCAGTGTGGATTCTTTTTTTATAAGATTCAGAATCGAATGATTAAAAGAAAATAAGAATATCTGTTTCTCACATTCATGTGCGGGTGTCACAAATGATGGGCTTTAGATTGTTATATAAGTAAAGAAGAGAGGAGGTGTACTCTTGCAGTCACCCATCCCCGGGGAAGCGGATGAAACCAGAAACGCAGTTGAAGGAATTGAAGGGCTTGTTAAGCAGGTCAAAGCAGGAGACAAACAGGCTTACAGGAAGATCATTATCCAGTTTGAGCGGCAAATGTACACTTACTGTTACTATGCGGCTGCACAGAACAGTTTTGATGATATCAGTGAAATTATGGATCTTGAGGCTGTTACCGTACGAACAAAATATTAACGATTGCGTCGAAGACTGATGGAGCATGTTAGTCAAACCGAAGTCGTGACACAGGCAGCATTTGCCGAAGCTAATTAATAGGAAAATGAACTGCAAAAACTATAAAATATGATTGGAGAGAAGTACATTGACAAGAACAGCATCCAAACAAAAGCCTAATTTGATGAAAAGAACGATTATGGTGGCATCTGCCGCAGCAGTACTTGGTGCAGGCGTAATAGGGTCAGGATTTATATCGCCGGTAATGGCGGACAGCTTGAAAAATGTTCCACTGGTTGGAACGATTTATAAAGGAACTAGTGAAAAATCTTTGCAAGCTGCCAAGCAACAAGGGATTGTATCTGAGCCGAACATGAGCGTAACGCATGACGGAGTGACGTTGACAGTAGCTGAATTACTGTATGACGGAGATCGGTTGTCAGTCATTTTGGAACGTGAAGGGGTGGACTTGAAGGCGACAGCTTCTCCTTATATTGCTGAAGGAACCAAGTTCATTGGTGATCCGGATAGCGAATATGTTAAATCCAGAATGATTCCTGAAAAGGATCAGAAGAAAGGCTATATCCAAACTCCGACTCTACTCGCTGACGGTAAAAAAATGGAGTACAGCGAAGCTGTGTTTGGTGATTATCCGGTGAAGGATAATGCTTACAGGGTAGAGCTGTCAAAAGGCTTGAAACTGCCTGACCAATTTGAACTGACCATTCAAGCGAATGTTACGGGCGTAAAGGAAACATTCGAGTTCAAAATTCCAGTCAATATCGACAATAAAGCGGTAGTTGTGAAGCCGAAAAATGCAACCAAATCTGATGGACAATTCAGCTATACGATAAAAGAACTGAAGATTTCACCAGTATCTACCCGTCTTGTACTGGATAGTAAAGGTATGGTTCCAGCATCTCCAGAGCAAAAGGGCGAGTACGGTCCTAGCATGGTTTACTACGATATTGTGGACGACCAAGGAAATGTACTGACGCCTAGCAGATTTGAATATTTCCACAGCAAGCCAAAAACAGAATACCAGATCGATAAGCTGTACAGTCCTTTTAACGAAACGCCAAAATCGATTACAATCAAGCCGTTTACTTTGACTGTTAACCAAAAGGATTGGAGCGTAGTTGGACAAGACAAGGACAGTGTTGGCGATAAGACATACCTGAAGGATCTGGAAATGACAATTCCAGTGAAATAAAACATTATGAAGGAATAAATGTTCTTCTTAAAAAAGCCATTCCAGAAGTCACTTAAGTTGACTGAGGGATGGCTTTTTTCTTGGGTCTATATTGACGGATTATCCATTCGAAAATTACAACATATGAAAAATTCATAATAGTAAAATCATATTTTAACTCTCCTTTGAACATACCTTCAAAAAACCACATAATAAATATCCTTAAAAACTTATGCATGTATAAAAAGGAACTCATCTAATTCAATATTAGATCAATGTCAAGCTTTTTATAAAGCTTGGGGAAAATATTCTCTCTTTTGACTGTGAAATCAAACAGCTATATATTTAGGATTAAGTATTAAAGGTTAAAGATTAAAACCAAGGAATCAGAGAGGAACTTCGCCATGACGAAAAAGCTATATTACGATTCTTCTTATCTTACGCAGTGGGATACTACGATTTTAGAGACGGTAAAGAAGGATGACGGTTATTATGTCATATTAGAGGAGACGGCGTTCTACCCGCATGGGGGAGGGCAGCCTTGTGATTACGGATATATTCAAGATGTTCCGGTTCTGGATGTTTTTAATGAAGGCGAGCATATCTTTCATAAGCTTGAGCGTGTGCCCGAAGAGATGAATGTAGCGTGCTCGATAGACTGGAATCGAAGATTTGATCATATGCAGCAGCACAGTGGACAGCATTTGTTATCCGCGGTTTGTTGGGAACTGGTTCAAGCCATGACATTAAGCTTTCATCTTGGTACCGACTACTGCACGATTGATGTGGAAGCTGCCGAGCTGAACATAGGTCAGCTGGATTCTATAGAGCGCGAAGTCAATCGGCGCATTTACAAGAACCATAGTATTTTAAGCTATTGTGTTAGCGAAGATGAGGTTAAACAGCTAAGCCTTGTGAAACAACCTAAAGTGACGGAGAATATACGAATTGTAGAAATCAAAGATGTTGAACATAACGCTTGCGGTGGAACACATGTCCATTCAACCGGCGAAATTGGAATGATCAAGCTGCTCAGAACGGAAAAGCATAAGGGGAATACTCGGATTTATTTTAAATGCGGATACCGGGCTCTAGAGGAATTTAATGATTGCCAGCAAATCTTGGGTACGGTATCTGCCAAGTTCAATACCGGCAAAGATGAAATTATGGATCGAATTGAAAAATGGGAGAAGGAGCATAAACAGCTTCAGGCTGAACTCGCCATTCTTAAGGAAAAAGATGCTGAGTATACGGCAAAGCAATTACTGGCAGAACAAGATGGCCCTCTTATTGCACATGTTTTTGAAGATAAAAATATGAAAGAGTTGCAAAGCTTGGCCGCGAAAATCACACCACATACGAATGTACCGGTACTACTGGCTACCGCTGCCGAGAATAAAGTTGTTCTATCTCAGAAAAGTGACGCTGGGCATTCCTGCGGTGCATTCTTCAAAGAGCATTTAGGGAATTACAACGGAAAAGGTGGAGGCAGCCCTTTAATGGCTCAGGCTGGATTCCCGACTTGGGAAGATGCTCATGCCTTTTACGAATTTACGAAACGCATGTTCAAAAATAACTAGAATGTTAAAGGCGGAGTTGCTAAATTCTCCTCGGTTAAAAATAAGGGTGGAAAGACGAAGTATAAGCCTTTTGTTTCCAAAGAGCTGTACGAGGCGAACAAAAAAAGTGACCGTGACAAGGATTTAATCGCTTGTGAAAAATAAAGAGTTAATCAAGCCGCAGATTTGCGGCTTTTTGTTTAGCCCTTAGCTATCTGCTATGAATTGCACCCCAATTGTTAGACACCATCTAACATTGGAGGTGCAGTTTTTTTATAGCTAAGTTTGTTTCAGACGAAAAATTACATAGATTAAGAAAATAATCAAATCGAGAAGAAACGGAAGCTATCGAAATGGGAGGGGAGACTTGCAGTAACTCGTATGAGGGCAGTGGATTAATTGCTCCTTCTCGTGATTTCTGTGCGCTTTTTCACTAAGTTGTCAGAAAAAGTTGTCCTTTTCTTGAACGTTTGGGGACGAACACGTGTCAGTCATTGAATTACTGGTGAACAAAGATATAATAATTTTTACTATTAGGTCTCGCCCCGTACTTTGACTGCATTCAGTACCAGGTTAACACAGGCTCGTCAGATCTCTCTTTAGCATGAACAAATGGCAGTAAAACGCAATCATGATGGGGCACAGCATCCTTTGCATCTTACTTTGTGAAAAAAATCCCTTTTTACATAGCTGAGATCGAGGAGCGCCTTATGAAAACTCAACAGGCTACGATGTCTTTGAGCTTATCCCAACCTGATATTGAATGCAGCTGAGCGATTAGCAGGCCTAATCAAAAGGTTAATGAATACCTAAACTGGAACAGAATTTGAAAGGAGGCAGTACAGAATGGCAGTTGATACGGTACTGTGGAGCAGGCTGGTGACAGGTATGACGCTCGCGTTCCACGTTATTTTTGCGACGCTTGGCGTCGGTATACCATTAATGATCGCCATTGCAGAGTTCATCGGGATTCGCAAGAAAGATCCCCATTATATATTGATGGCGAAGAGGTGGGCACGAGGATTTGTCATTTCGGTTGCGGTTGGTGTCGTGACCGGTACAGTGATTTCCCTACAGCTGGCCTTGGTGTGGCCAAATTTTATGAAGATGGCTGGGAATGTCATTGCACTGCCGTTATTCATGGAAGTGTTCGCATTCTTTTTTGAAGCTATCTTCCTGGGCATTTATTTGTATACTTGGGATCGATTCAAAAATCCGTATACCCACTGGCTGCTGACGATTCCGATTGTGGCCGGGGCAGGCATGTCTGCCGTGTTTATTACGACGGTGAACGGATTTATGAACCAGCCTGAAGGCTTTGTTATGGAAGCAGGTCAATTCACAGCGGTTGACCCGGTACAAGCGATGCTGAATACGGCGACGTTCTCCAAGGTTTTCCATGTATTAAGCTCGGCCTATTTGACAGGAGCCGTCCTTTTAGCCGGAATTGCAGCCTTTGCGATGCTGAGAAAAGGGATATCCGCATATCACAAAAAAGCTTTGAACCTCATGATGGCTGTTGCTTTGCTGTTCGGCTTGCTGAACACATTGGCCGGAGATGTGTCCGCCAAGTTTTTGGCCGAGCATCAGCCGGAGAAGCTTGCGGCGGCAGAGTGGCATTTTGAGACGGAAAGCGGCGCTGATTTAATTTTAATGGGGTGGCTGAATGCAGAGCATGAAATTATAGGGGCACTTCATCTGCCAAAACTGCTTAGCTTCCTGGCCTTTGGAGACTTTAATGCAGAGGTTACGGGGCTGGAGGAATTCCCCCAGGATGAATGGCCACCGCTTCTCGTTCATTACCTGTTTGATGTAATGGCCGGAATCGGATTTGCTCTGCTTGCTATTTCGTTTCTGTATTTCCTGTTTGTGTTCTGGAAAAAACGCAATCAGCTGAACAAGTGGATGCTTCGCCTCATCGCACTGAGCGCACCGCTCGCTTTTCTGGGTGTAGAGCTGGGCTGGTTTTATGCAGAAATTGGGCGACAGCCGTGGATTATTCGTGGATACATGCGTGTAGAGGAAGCCGCTACGACTTCCCCGAATGTAAGAACTCTATTCTTCGTCTTTTTGCTCCTGTACATCGTACTGGGCATCATGTGTGTAATCGTGCTAAGACGCTTGTTCAACAATAATCCGGCAGAAGTGGAGATGGAAAAATGGTTGAAGGAAAAGCCTAATCAAACTACGGAAAAGGGTGATCCTGCAAAATGAGTTACGAATTGATTGGTATCACGGTGCTCTGGCTGTTTTTGTACGGCTACTTAATTATAGCCTCGATTGATTTCGGAGCGGGCTTCTTCGCTTTCTATGCACGCTTGACGAAGCAGGATCATCTGATTAACCGTCTGATTTCCCGTTACTTATCACCCGTTTGGGAGATTACGAATGTATTTTTTGTCTTTTTCTACATTGGCATCGTCGGATTTTTTCCGGACACGGCCTATTATTATGGTTCCGCGCTGCTTGTTCCAGCAAGCATAGCAGTGATTCTGCTTGCCATCCGCGGCTCATTCTATGCTTTTGAAAATTACGGTTCCAAGAAAAGCATCGTGTATCTTTTTTTATACGGAGCTACAGGTTTACTTATTCCGGCTTCGTTGTCAGTGGCTCTAACATTGTCTGAAGGCGGCTTTATCGTGAAGCAGGGTGAGACGGTTTCTCTGGATTACTGGGCGCTGTTTACCAATCCGTTATCCTGGAGCATCGTTGGACTCGCCATCGTATCCGTGTTGTTCATTAGTGGCTCATTTCTGACATTTTACGCTTCGCGGGCAGAGGATCACTCTGCTTTGAAGCTGATGCGGAACTATGCCCTGTTTTGGAGCACACCGACGATTATTCTCGCACTGACAGCATTTATTTATTTGGGTCAACATAATGAGCGGCATTTTCAAAATATGATGGATTTATGGTGGTTGCTCGCGCTTTCCGTTGCTTTTTTCATGATCGCCATGTGGCTGTTATATAACGGACGCCGTTACGGATTAGCTTTTATATGCGTTATGCTGCAATTTTTCAGTGCTTTTTTCGCTTACGGGATTGGGCACTACCCTTATATTCTTGACCCGTACATTACGATTCAGAGCAGCGCAACTACACCAGCCATGGGCTTCGCGTTAGTTGTTGTATTTATCGGTGGTCTGTTCCTCTTGATCCCGTCCCTTTTTCTGGTCTTCAAACTATTCCTGTTTGATGCGGATTATGTAAAAGGGAAAAGATAATGCATATAGTCCCTTGCGGCGCGTAAGAGGTTTCTTTACGTCTATATATAAAGGAGGAGAATACTGTGAAGAGGAAATCCAGTCTGATTTCTCAGCAAATGTCTTCACAAAGGAAAAACATGACTCTCCTCGCGGTTTTTTCGCTCGCTCTAGGTGCAGCTATTGTGAGTCAGGCTGGATTGCTTGCTGAAGCAGTTCAGCGGATTTTTGTGGAGAGAGCTTCCTTTTCATCGGTTATCGTGCTGCTCGGCCTGCTTCTGGCTGTTATGGTTGTACGCACACTGTTGTCGTATGGAAACGGTAAAGTTGGCTTGCGGATGGCTGCCGCTGCCAAGACGAATATGCGAGCAGCCGTGCTACAAAACTTGACCCATGCCTCAATGCCTTCAACCCTTCGTGGACAGACAGGAGGGAAGGTCAGTATTGCTCTGGATGCTGTGGATGAGGCTGACAGTTATTTCAGTCAGTACATGCCGCGTATGATGGAAGCGGCCATCATCCCGATTTTGATTCTGGTTGTTACATTTACTGAGCATGCCAACACAGGTTTCATTATGCTGTTTACAGCTCCATTCATCCCGCTGTTCATGATTTTGGTCGGGCTTAAAACGAAAAATAAATCCGAAGAAAAATATGCGCAGCTGGCCGAGTTTTCAGGTGCGTTTCTGGATTCTCTTCAAGGACTGGTGACGCTAAAAATATTTGGACGGGCTAACCGTCAGCAGCAGGAAATTGAACGCAGCAGTCTTAGTTATCGCGATGCCACAATGGACATTTTGAAGATTGCGTTTACGAATACCTTTATGTTGGAATCGATCGTGATGCTAAGCATCGGCATTGTCGCTCTCGAACTGGCCATCCAGTTGCTCGTTTTTAAATCGATGACGTTCCACACCGCCTTTCTTGTTTTGTTGCTCGTTCCCGAGTTCTACAGCCTGTTGAAGAATACGGGAACGGCCTTTCACAGCGGTCGAACAAGTATGGGGGCTATTCGTAAGGTGGAACAGATGCTTGAGGAAACGGCAGGAGAGAGCAAGGAGGCGAACATCTATGAAGGAGCAGGTACATCCGATGAAAGCGACGAGATCGACAACATGAATAAGGTCGACAAGATAAGCAAATTCGAGATGGCCCATTCCGATGATCTTTCAATGCCGCCATCCATTGTACTGGACCATCTACGGTTTCGTTATGCTCCGGATTCTTTCGAGCTTGAGACTGGAGAGATCACGCTCGGTCCGGGAGAACACATTGCCATCGTTGGCAAAAGCGGCTCTGGCAAAACGACTTTGCTCCATCTCATTGCGGGTTTGCTGAAACCAGCATCGGGAACGGTTCTGGTCAATGGAAGCCCACTTTCGCAATACGATGAGGCTGCGTGGTTCGAGCATGTTAGCTATATTACACAGCATCCGTATATTTTTGCAGGAACATTGGCTGAAAATATTACGATTGGTGCTGGTGGGAACATCACCAGAGCTGAAATTGAACGGGCGGCGGAGGAAGCCGGGCTTGCTGGGCTTACAGCCCAGTTGGAGCATGGATTGGATACCTTTGTTGGTGAAGGAGGCAGGGGACTGTCCGGTGGAGAAAGACAGCGGCTTGCCTTGGCACGCGCATTTTTGAAGCGGCCTGCCATCATTTTGTTTGATGAACCCACCGTTGGACTGGATTTGCACACCGAGCGGGTGCTGCAACGCTCCATTGCCAAACTGGCAAAAACGGCTACGATGATTACGGTGGCTCACCGACTATATACGATTCAACAAGCCGACAAGATTTTGTTCATGGACAATGGAGTATTAGTGGACGCCGGACGGCATGACGAGCTTCAGGAGCGCCTGCCCCAGTATGCCGAAATGGTTAATATACAGCAGAATAGGGGGGTGTCATCATGAACGAGCTGACTGTTCTGTCAAAGGCGATGCTTCAGGAGCGCAAGGATATCGTTTTTTCAATTTTGGGAGGATTTATCGCAGGTATAGCTGGCGTGGCACTCTTCTCCGCGAGCGGGTATTTAATCTCGCAAACGGTATTTGCGCCCCCGCTGTATACTTTGATTGTGCTCACCTCGATGGTCAAACTGCTTGGTCTGCTTCGGGCGGCAAGTCGTTATGGAGAGCGCTTGTATTCTCACCGGGCGACGTTCTCGATGCTCAGTCGTTTGCGTACCTTCTTTTTTGCCAAGCTTATTCCTTTAACGCCTGGTATATTGAATAAAAATCGAAGCGGGGATCTGCTTGCGCGGATCGTTGGGGATGTGGAGAGTTTGCAAAATTATTTTTTGCGAGTGGCTTATCCCCCCATCATAGTCGTCATGGTGTTTTTGGCTACGGTGTTGTTTACTTCCGCCTTTTCGTTCTGGATTGCTGTTCTGTTTGTAATAGGTATGCTCGTAACGGCATTCATTGTACCGGGCATTGTTTTGCTCGGGCAGCGGAGAATACATGGGCGGGTTCGCGAGCAGCGGGCGCAGCTTTCGACGGAAGTCACCGAAGTGCTGTATGGTTTCCGGGATTTGAAAGTGTACGGGCAATTGGCACAGCGGGAGCAGCAGCTTCAGCAGGCTTCCTCTGCATTGGCAGCTGAACAGCAACGAGCAGCGGGGCACTTGCTCCGCGGGCAATCGATGCATGCTTTGGTTACGTTTCTCATTTCCTGGGGGGTGCTCGCGCTTGGAGCCTATTTAATTATGAACGGAGAGCTTGCTGGGGTGTTTCTTGCTATGCTGGTCATGGCCTCGTTAACCGTGTTTGAAGAAGCGGCGGCAATGGCCACCTTACCCGCGTATAAGGAGGATACCGAACACGCAGCTAAACGATTGACAGAAACGGTTCAGTCCACCGAGTCCGCCGATGTACAGTCGAAGCCAGGCGGTGCGTTGTCTGTTGATCATGCCGTTTCGATAGAGCTATCCGGTGTAACATTTCAATATGAAGGGGAATGGAGACCTGCGCTCCGGGATATATCCCTGCATATTTCACCCGGCTCCAAAACGGCGATTGTCGGGCCGAGCGGGTCAGGGAAGTCAACCATTATCGAATTACTGCTCAAGCTGCGTACACCAGCGGCTGGCGACATACGATTAAACGGCGTTTCCGTAAAGGAACTGGATGAGACGAGCATTTGGCAAGCGGCTAATGTGGTGTTGCAGCAAAGTCATTTCTTCCGGGGAACGATCCGCGATAACCTGCTGTTGAATGAAGAAGAACATTCTAACGAACAATTGTTGGATGTGCTGGCTAAAGTGCAGCTGCTAGGTACATCGTTGACCGATATGGTGTATGAAAAAGGGGAAAATCTGTCAGACGGCGAAAAGCAGCGGCTGGCTCTGGCGCGAGCAATGCTCCGCAAAGGACGGTTATGGCTTCTGGACGAACCCACTGCATCGCTGGATTATGTGACAGAGCAGCACGTGTTGAAGCATCTCTATGCACAGGCGGCTCAAGATACACTTATCCTGATATGTCATCGGCTTACCGGATTGGAAGAGATGGACCAGATTGTGGTCATGGACCAAGGTAAGGTAGTCGAAACAGGTTCCTATTCGGAGTTGATGGAGCAAAAAGGCTATTTTTATGAGATGAAGCAAATCGAACAGCAAATGATCGGAGAAGCTGGAGTGTAGCGTGAATAAATACAATGCCCAATGATCAGCATTCAAGAGCAGATCACTGGGCTTTTTTTAGCTGATTTTTACGCAAAGGATAGATCGAGGGATGGAGCGATTAAAGGTAGGTCAAAGCAACGCGCAATCCTGCCAGTATGAGACTAAATACTCCGAGTATGACAGCGCCCTTTAAAAAGCCGATGAAATGAAACATATAGTCCTTGTATCCCTTGGCTCCTTCCGTACCTGGAATAATGATGAATTTTGGGGTAATCAGGCAAAAAACAATCCAGTCAAGAATAATGAGATCAGCAGCAAAACTTACAATACTGAACACAATGTAGAAGTGAAAGAAAGTCTCCCAGTACGTAATTTGATCGCCATCAAGCATGAGGGAAATGACAAACGGAACCAGTGCAAACAGAAATGTGAATGAGCCGATAACCCTCAATTTCTTCTTTTCGCTGGGGGTTTGCGGTAATGCCATCTGTTGAATATCCATCGGGTAGTCTTGCAGCCACACTCTTGGATTGTACGCTAACGTAGAAATCATAAGGATTAAAAAAACAATGGATAAGGCCCCGCCTTCAATAACAGCTCGTGAAATATCTAACAATCTATGTTTACCTCCTCAATATTCTGCGCGTCTTCCCTTGGAATTTATCACCAGTATAATCGATATAATTTTGGTTATCAACAATAATTTTTCCTTAGGGAAACATTTGGGTGTTGGAATTTTAAAGAGATATATTCCTTTTCATCGTCAAGGGATTTTATAGCGATATGAATAGGAATGGTGTATGGTTGAATATGTAATATCAGTTGATGGGAAGGGCGGTAACAGGAGATGGATGCAATTGAGAAAAGAATTGAGGAATTATATCAATATAATCCGGAAGTGACGGCACCATCAGACCTTTCAGAATTTTGGAGAAGGACCGTTACGGAGGCGGAAAGCTGTTCAGACAATAGCATAAGGGTGCAAACCAGCACACCATTTCCTGCGATGGAAACATATCACGTTACATATGAAGGGTATGATCATACCCCGCTTAAAGGCTGGTATCTCTTGCCTAAGTTTACGATGGAGCGAAGCTTGCCCTGTGTCGTATTATTCCATGGATATACAGGGGGAAAAGGATTTCCGGAGCAATATGCGGATTGGCTCATGCTTGGATATGCCGTCTTCGCTGTTGATGTGCGCGGACAAGGCGGAGAGACAGGGAACCAGATGAACAGCGAATATGGGATGACGAAAGGCTGGATAACGCAAGGAATTCTGGACAAGGATACCTGTTATTATAAAGCGGTTGCAGTGGATGCACTAAAGGCGGTGGAATGGGCGGCTAATCAACCGGAAGTTAACGCTTCAAAAATTGTGGTTGCCGGTGACAGCCAAGGCGGAGGTATAAGCTTGTTGACAGCTGCATTAAGTGACACACCTTCTGTCGTTATAGCTAATATTCCGAACATGTGCCATATGGACTTCGGACTGTTGAATTCAACAGGATCACTGACAGAAGTGGCTGAATTCGTTGATCGGTTTCCGGAACATACCGAAGCTGTGCTTGCGACGTTGCGCTATTTCGATATTCTTCATCTTGCAGACCGAATTGATATTCCGGTCATGATGTCGGTTGGACTAAAGGATACCGTATGTATGCCAGAGACCGTATTTGCGGCGTATAATCGGCTAACGTCTGAGAAGATTTTGAATATTTATCCGTTTACAGGGCATGCCGTTAGTGCGTATCAAAAACGTCAGGTATTTGATTTCTTGAAAAAAAGAAATATGTAAGAGGAATAACAGAAGAGTTCAGGCGGTATCTGTCGATAATTAATGGTCATTCATGTATATTTAGTAAAAATGTTCTTGACGTCTGCCTTTGTTAGCGAATACAATAATTGCAAATGATGTGAATGGATTGATGATGATGAAAAATGTTCGACAGGGACTATCGATAAATCGATAACTTAATATGGCATGAACGTAAGGTGATACATACAGACGTCGGATCTGATGATGTATTGCCAACGTTTGTGCTCATTCTGTCTTGAACTTTTTCATCATTATTGCAAAATGCATACAAGGATTCGCATAAGTTAATAGCTTATGCTGTATACTTGTTGTTATAAGCTGTAGGTGAACATTTGTTCATCTGCAGCTTTTTTGTGTTTTCATCAGTCTCATCGCATGGAAAGGAGAAGCTTTGAAATAGGAATAAGCTATACATTTGTTAACATATGGGGGTGGGCATGTGCCCAAAGAAGAGAAAATATCGATGTTGTGGCTGCTGCGTTATTTGAGCCCGGTGAAGGGGCGGCTTGTGATTCTGCTTATGTTGCTGTTAACTTCAACAGGATTGCAGCTTATCAATCCACAGATTATTAAGCGCTTTATTGATACGGCAGCATACGGTGGAGTTTTAACTACTTTAATCCAGCTTGCAGGATTATATCTGATTGTAGCCGTAGTGAATCAGCTGATCACGGTCGGTGTCAGTTATTTAGGAAACGATATTTCATGGCGTGCCACGAATCGACTGCGCGGAGACCTGTTAAAACATTGTTTACGGCTGGATATGCGATTTCATAATGAGAAAACACCGGGAGAGATGATTGAACGGATTGATGGTGATGTGACGAATATATCAAACTTTTTTGCCATGTTTATAGTTCAGGTCATCGGAAGCTTTGTACTGCTGGGTGGCATTTTAGTATTTATGTTTACGGTGAACATTCCAATCGCATTAGTGATGACGGTTTTTACAATCATATCGATTATGTTTATGGTCATCATCCGTAATCTGGGTGTTGATTCATCCAAAAAAGAACGCGAAGCCAGCGCTTCCTTGTTCGGTTTGATCGAAGAGCGGATTGCTGGGATCGAGGATGTGCAGGCCAACGGAAATGTGCCGTATGTCATGAATCGATTCTATCGATTGATGCGCTCTGTATTTTTAAAAGGACGAAAGGCCTGGATGATGCGGATTGTCCCATGGAATACGACGGTCATTTTATTTGCTTTAGCGGTTACAGCTGTTCTGTTGTTAGGGGTTCATTATTATTTGATCGAAGAGATTACGCTTGGAACCCTGTTTCTTATTTATCAATACACACAGATGCTGAACGACCCGATTGAAATGTTGGGTGATCAGGTGCAAGAATTTCAAAAGGCTAAATCCGGTATGCTTCGCTCTAGAGAATTGCTATCCCAACGCAGTGAAATTGTAGGCGGGGACGAGGAGCAATTGCCAGAGGGAGCTTTGGGACTTGAATTTGAAAATGTTCATTTTAGGTATAACGAGGATAAACCAGTTTTGAAAGACGTTAACTTTGTGATAAGGCCTGGAGAACGACTCGGAATTATTGGTCGTACCGGAAGTGGAAAGTCGAGTCTGAGCCGTGTTCTGCTTCGACTGTACAATATTGATAGCGGAGTTATCCGCGTCGGAGGAACGGATATTACGAAGTTGAAGCTACCAGCCCTTTATCGCAGGGTAGGTATGGTAACGCAGGATGTGCAGCTGTTTGATGGATCACTTCGAGATAATCTGACGCTGTTTAACAATGCTGTATCGGATGTGTTTATCCTGGATACAACGGAAAGGCTCGGACTGCGCCAATGGATTGATGCACAGCCGAAAGGACTGGATACTCATCTGTCCGCAGGCGGGACATCCCTTTCGGCAGGGGAAGCCCAGTTGTTTGCGTTGACCCGTGTATTTTTGTCTCAGCCGAGCTTGGTCATTCTGGATGAACCTTCTTCACGTCTGGATGCTGCTACGGAGGCGATGCTGCAGGCAGCGGTGGATCAATTGATGAGCCAATGTACAGGAATCATCATCGCACACAGGCTGGCAACTTTAGAGCAGGTGGATAAAATTATGGTGCTTGGTGATGGACGAATTTTGGAGTTCGGTGATCGGGTGGAATTAGCTCAAGATCCGGAATCTCATTATGCAAGACTGCTGAGCACAGGAGGAAGGGAGGAGTTAGCATGACCGTTACTGGTTTTATAGGGCGTTTATTTCGGTTTAGACTCGGGTTGTTTATAGTTAACGGCTTGCTGTGGTGCTTATTTCACTCTCTGCCGCTATTGATTGGATTGGGCATGCAGTGGTTCTTTGAACGGGCGACTTCTAATTCGACCGACTATATATGGCTCGCCGTGCCGTTGATTTTTATTGCCGCTGTAAGGGTGGCAAGAGTAGGTACATTTTTTGCGGCATTCTATCAATGGGTAACATATTTTTACCATATTCAGGCCATTCTTCGTACAAATATGCTGGCAGGGATCATGCGCTGGCCAGGGCGCAATCTTCCCGCTTCACCGGGAGAGGCGATGAGCCGCTTTCGCGATGACGTCGATGAGGTTGTTGAATACATGGAGTCGTGGGTGGATTTTTGGGGAAAGCTGGTTTTTACAACCGTTTCGATCATCATTATGGCAAAGATTAACTGGAAGATCACGCTGATCTCGGTACTGCCGTTTCTCATTGTAACGCTGCTAAACAATTTATCCGGCAATCGTGCCCGGCGATATGGGCAAAAGAACCGTGAAGCAACCGGACGGATTACGAGTTTTATTGCAGAAACTTTCGGAGCGGTTCAAGCGATCAAGCTGGGGGAAGCGGAGGATCATGTTCATGAGCGCTTTACGAAGCTGAACGAAAGTCGCCGTCAGGCCGCACTAAAAGATAATCTGTTCAAGCAGTGGATGAGGTCACTTAATCAACATGTGCTCAGCTTTTGTACAGGTTTGATTCTTCTGATGTGTGCTGCAGAGATGCAAGCAGGGCGTTTTACCGTAGGGGATTTTGCTCTGTTTACGACATATCTTGTCAATATTGGCTACAGTATTTCCTTGTTCGGTTATATGGTTTTTCAGCATAAACGGTTGAAAGTGTCCTTTGATCGGATGCGGACCTTATTCCGTCCCGGTGAGGAAGATTCAATTATTGAAGCAAGGAAAACCTATCTTAACGAGGACCCGCCAGAATTGCCAACGATCCATAATGATCCAAGGGAAAAACTGAGTTTTCTTGAAGTAAATAACCTGTCGTATCAATATCCAAACTCGGATAACGAAATTTCAGATATTCATTTTCGGCTAAAGCGCGGCAAATTTCTTGTTATTACAGGGCGTATCGGGTCTGGAAAATCAACGCTTGTCCGAACTCTCCTGGGATTGTTACCTGCACAAGAGGGAAGCATTTGCTGGAATGGTAAAGAGATTGATCCTGCCACCTTCCTTATACCGCCTAGAGCCGCTTACACGCCGCAGGTACCGCGATTATTCAGCGACACATTGCAAGAAAATATTGTGCAAGGAAAGAAGGAGAGTGGCGAGGAGGCTTTGAATCGTGCAATTCGGCTGGCGGTCATGGACAAGGACATCAAGGACTTGGATCAAGGACTTGAAACGTTCGTAGGTCCTAGAGGTGTCATGCTTTCAGGTGGCCAAATTCAGCGCGCAGCTACCGCTCGAATGTTGATGTCTGAGGCAGATCTTTTTATTTTCGATGATCTATCCAGCGCTCTTGATGTGGAAACGGAGCAGCAAGTATGGAACGGATTGTTTAAAGAACGAGACGTAACTTGTATTGCAGTATCCCACCGGAGAGCAGCACTTGCGAAGGCCGATCACATTATCGTCATGAAAAACGGCCGGATCGAAGCGGAGGGCACCTTATCTGAACTGCTGGAATCCTGTGAAGAGATGCAGCTTCTATGGCAAGGAGAGCAAACTTCAGAAAGGGATTACGTAAACAGTACGAAGTGAATAAAGACAGGGGCGGCTAAGGTTTATCTAGGACCGCCCCTGTTTGATTTTTCTTGAAATCTGTGAAACAGCGTTTTCTATGATTCTATTAAATGAAGTACAAAATAACAGACGTAAATATAGTATAATTCAGGGTGCATTCGGAAGGGCCGAAAATTATACCGAATGCGCTTGGTGTATTTTTTTACAGTGATTTTAGCCAACTTTTATGAATAACAGGTGTTAGTTATGGAGATAAGTAAAATTTAATGAGGGTTGAATCTGTGATGAAAAAAATATATCTGTTATCTATAATGCTAGCATTTGCCACAGGGTTACTACTTTTTGCAGCATAATCTGATTTACTATATGGAAAAAGGAAGCACGACTCCTGTATTGCTCGACAGTCGACCTGACCACAGCTGTACAAATAAACCGAGTCCTTCAAATTGCAATGCATATGTCGAAAGAGAACTGAGTTTTCCTTCATATAATTCGTATCCGCAATTTTATCTCTACCATACAAGTGATTCGGAAGGAGTTTGGGTGCGAATGGTTTATGATGAACCGCTAGATCGTTTTAAATCTAGAGCGGTCAAGCCTAATTTGGAGGATGTATATCTTAGTTATTTTCAGTGAAAGCCTATTGTATCTATATAGATTGAACTAAAGAATAGTATTACTTCAATGAAAGAAGTCGGAATTATTCTGAAGAAACGTCAGTGTTCGCCTAAAAGCTTTCCGTAGGAAAGCTCGCTTCGAAAGCGTAAGCTGTCCCCGGATTTCAACGATTGTTTAAATCCTTCAGAGAAATCTGGGGGGCAAGAGCGATCGGAAGAATAATCCGAATTCGTAGAAATGATGCTAAGGCTAGGATTTTTAGTTCAATATATAACTATTTATGAAGTTACCTGGGGATTGGCAGAATAAGATTGCTTAATCGTAAAGATTCCGCTTTTCCATTCCTTTGGTATAATATATAGAAAGATATAATAGGAAGGTGATATTGTTTGGAGCAGAAGGAGCCATTAACAGAAGAATGCGAAAATTCATGCTTTGGTACAGAGGCTGATTTAAAACAGATTAAGGATGCCATGGTTGATGATCAAGCTGCGATTCAGCTTGCAGACTGGTTTAAAGCCTTTAGTGATCCTACACGGGTAAAAATGATCAATGCTTTACTTCAGAAAGAACTTTGTGTCCATGATCTGTCTGTATTGCTGGAGATGGGGCAATCCGCTATATCTCATCAGCTCAGGTATCTCCGTAATATGAGAATTGTGAAACGACGCAAGGTAGGAAAGACCGTTTTCTATTCCTTGGATGACAGCCATATTGAACAGATATTCACTCAAACCCTGCTGCATACGATGCATGGGGAATAATCAAGAAGCACTAGCCTATATGCTGGTGCTTTTTTTGTGCATTCAATAGGTAGCCCATCATAATTTTGAAAAAAATACAAAGAATACGCATATTATATTTTGCTTTTGATTGACAAGTTGCTTTTCAATTGCATATAATGTGTTTAAATAATATATGAATAGTTGCTCATGTGTTAACGGGAAGGTGTTTTAAAGGAGGGTATATCCCATGAGTGAGGCCCAGATGAAAGTCAAAAAGGAACTGCTCTTAGACGGTTTGGACTGTGCAAACTGTGCCATGAAAATCGAAAACGGGGTAAAGAAGGTTGAAGGCGTATCTTCTTGTACTGTCAATTTTGCAACGAAGACATTGGTGTTGGAAACAACTAGCGGTCAGGATGAGCTGGTCGTTTCGAAAGCGAAGAAGAAAGTAAACTCGCTTGAACCTCATATCCGTGTCATTGACAAGTCGGGTTTGAAATCGCGCAATACGCAAACCAATGATCATGCAGAGGGACATGCTCATGATCACGATCATGGTGATGTAAACACGAAACGTACGTTGACTCGAATTATGATTAGCGCCATTTTGGCAGCTGTAGGTGTATTTGGTCCGCTCACCGGCTTTTGGGAACTGGCATTATTCGTCATAGCTTATATCATTGTCGGTGGAGATATTGTTTTAAGAGCAGCTAAAAATATCGTCCGGGGTCAGGTTTTTGACGAAAATTTCCTAATGACCATTGCAACGCTGGGTGCATTTGCTATTCAGGAATATCCTGAGGGCGTTGCCGTTATGCTATTCTACCAGGTCGGAGAAATGTTCCAGGGGATGGCTGTAAACCGATCGCGAAAATCGATCAGTGCTCTTATGGATATTCGTCCGGATTACGCTAACTTGAAAGTCGGCGGGGAAACCAAGCGGGTTACTCCTGAAGAAGTCAAGATTGGCGATGTTATCGTTGTCAGACCAGGTGAGCGTGTACCGCTGGATGGAGTCGTAATCGAAGGGAATTCGGCGATGGATACGTCGGCATTGACCGGTGAGTCTGTTCCTAGAGAGGTCGAGGCTGGCAATGATGTTTTAAGTGGGTTTATCAATAAAAACGGTGTGTTGCTTGTTGAAGTGACGAAGGAGTTTGGCGAATCGACCGTTTCAAAAATTCTGGATTTGGTTCAAAATGCAAGTAATAAAAAAGCACCGACCGAGAACTTTATTACGAAATTTGCTCGGTACTACACGCCGGTTGTCGTTATTGTAGCCGTACTGCTCGCTGTTGTTCCACCGCTGTTCATTAGCGGAGCCACGTTCTCTGACTGGATGTATCGCGCGCTGGTGTTTCTCGTTATTTCTTGTCCGTGCGCGCTCGTTGTCTCCATTCCGCTTGGCTTCTTTGGTGGAATTGGCGCATCTTCCAAAAAGGGTGTCCTGGTTAAAGGAAGCAACTATTTAGAAGCGCTGAATGATGTGAAATATGTCGTTTTCGATAAAACGGGAACACTTACTAAAGGCGTCTTTACAGTAACCAAGGTTCATACTTCAAGCGATATTTCCAAAGATGAGCTGCTTAAAATAGCTGCTCATGCAGAAATGCACTCCACTCACCCGATTGCAGAATCGATTCGGGCAGCGTACGGTCAAGAACTAAGAGAAGATATGCTTGAAGGATACAATGAGATTGCCGGACACGGTATTCAGGTTCAATATAATGGAAAAGAAGTGCTTGCAGGTAATGCGAAATTAATGACTAGAGAGAATATTGCATTCACGGAACCGAAAGAGCTTGGAACCTTAGTGCACGTAGCGATTGATCGTGAATATGCCGGATACATTGTCATTGCCGATGAAGTGAAGGAAGATTCGGCGGAAGCAATCCGTTCTCTGAAAGAGCTGGGAATTAAGAAGACAGTTATGCTGACGGGTGATTCGAGAGCTGTTGGAGAAGCTGTAGGCCGCCAGCTGAATCTGGATGAAGTACATGCCGAACTGTTACCTCAACATAAAGTGGAAGAAATCGAGAAGCTGGATAAGCAAAAATCACCGAACGAAAAGATCATATTCGTTGGTGATGGTATCAACGATACACCGGTGCTGGCAAGAGCTGATATCGGCGTAGCCATGGGAGGCCTTGGCTCGGATGCAGCGATCGAGGCTGCGGACATTGTCATTATGACCGACGAAACCTCGAAGCTTCCATCCGCGATCCGCATTGCGAAACGGACACGCCGCATTGTTTGGCAAAATATCGTTTTTGCGCTGGGTGTAAAGGCTATTTTCCTCATACTTGGTGCCTTCGGTATCGCGACGATGTGGGAAGCTGTCTTTTCCGATGTCGGCGTCACAATCCTAGCCGTATTAAACTCCATCCGTGTATTAAAAACGGACTCTATTTCATAATTTTTGAGAAACGTCATCATCCTCATCAAAAGGACGATGGCGTTTTTTCTTGTTGCAGCACTGTAACCCCAAGTTGTTCATACTGGGCGAGAACATCACGGGAAACATGTGGTTCTGTCGCCAGATAACTGATTTCATCCATATTTGCAACGATAAACGTGGATGCAGTGCCCAATTTATGAGCTTCGGCCAAAACAACGGTTTCCGCAGATACATGCACCATTTTCCGTTTGATAAACGCTTCTTCCCGATTCGGAATGCTAATGCCGATCTGGGGGTGAACGCTATAAGCTCCCATAATATACAGATCCGCACGGATATGGTGAAGTTCCTCTATCGTTTGAGCTCCGATATTAATTAGAGAATCTTTGAACAAATTTCCCCCAAGCATAATGACTTCTATATTGGCATGGGAAGCCAGAGAGACGGCTACAGGAGGACTGTTGGTAATAACTGTCGCTTTCAAATCAGCAGGCAATGCCTGGGCAAATGCCAAGGGAGTTGTTCCGCCATCAATAATGAGGACCTGATCATGATGAACAAGATTTAAGGCTGCTTGGGCAATAGAAGCTTTCGCTTCCGGCGCCTGTTTATATTTTTCTTCAAACTTTACAGTTGAAGGCCCCTTCTTTAGAGCTCCTCCATGAACACGATGCAAAGCCCCTAAAGCACTTAATTCGCGCAAATCACGCCTAATCGTATCTTCGGATACGTTCAAGCGGGCACTTAATTCAGTAGCTATAAGCTTCCCTTCCTTATGAAGAAGCTCCAAGATGAACTGATGCCGTTCTTCTTTCAACATGCTGCTTACAATCCTTTCATTTCAAGCATTTTTAGAGATATGGATACTATAACGTGTAAAAACATGCAGGTCAATCGGTTTGATACTACTAAATTCGGAGTATATTTTGCGTTTTTATAATTGACTGTACTTGTTTTTTGCGTGATATTGTAGCTGTAACCATCAGATAAGCAGGGTGATACAATGAAGCCAGAAGACAAAAAGTTGAAAATTGGCGTGTTAGGCTGCGGTGTTATTTCTCAGGCTGCTCATTTAGAAGCTTGTACAAGGGCAAATAATGTGGAACTGCATGCGATTTGTGATGTCGCACATGACTTATTGGAGAGTATGAGCAATAAATACAGCCCCAAACGTACTTATGACGATTATGACGCCATGTTGGCAGATCCTGAAGTGGAAGCCGTTATTATTGGCATTGCCGACCAATTTCACGTGCCCATGGCTAAAAAAGCGATATCCGCTGGGAAGCATGTACTTGTGGAGAAGCCGCTTGGCGTTACGATCGAGGAATGCGAAGAACTGGAACAGGCTGTTCGTCGCTCAAATCTGGTATTGCAGGTAGGAAACATGAAACGCTTTGATCCCGGTATTTTATATGCACAAAGGTTCATTCAAGAGGAGATGGGAGAAATGCTTGCGCTAAAAGCGTGGTATTGTGATTCTATCTATCGCTACGAGATGACCGATAATGTCATGCCGGTTATCGTTTCCAGCCAGCATGCCAAGAAACCGAAGGGTAATCCAAAGCTTGATAGGCAGCGCTATTATTTGATGACTCATGGCAGTCACCTGATTGACACGGCTATGTTTTTGGGAGGAGAGATGATGAGTGTTCAGGCCTGGCATACTCATAAATTCGGAGCCCATAACTGGCTGTGTACCATCGAATATGCAAGCGGCGTTGTAGGCCAGCTTGATCTTACCGTACCCGTACGCATGGATTGGCATGAGGGTTTTCAGGTATACGGAGAGCATGGCAGCGTGATCGCCAAAACATATAACCCTTGGTTGTTTAAAGCAAGCGATGTAGAGGTGTTTTCCTCTAAAGATGGTCTGACTCGCAAGCCACTTGGCGCAGATGCGCATTTCTACAAGCTGCAATTAGAAGGATTTGCCGATACAATTTTGCACGGTGCTCCCATGATAGGCGCAACCGTTCATGACGGCGTTCACAATATGAGAGCACTTGTCGCGATCGCCAGATCGGTTGAGACCGGCGGAAAAATAAAACTGGCTGACGTTTCGGGAGCGGTATGATGGAAATAGGAATCTTTGCAAAAACGTTTATCCGGCATTCTGTAGAGGAAGTATTGGATGCGGTTTATAAATATCATTTACGCAGTATTCAATTTAATATGTCTTGTGCTGGCCTGCCATCCATGCCGGAGATGATTGATCCTGAACGGGCAGCCAATATCAGGCAGCAGTGCTTGCAGCGAAAGATTGACATGTCTGCCGTTTCCGGGACGTTTAATATGGCGCACCCGGGTGAAAAGATCCGAAAGCAGGGGATTGATCGGCTTCGTATTCTGGCAGAGGCAAACAGCAGCCTCGGCACGTCGGTTATTACGCTTTGCACAGGAAGCAGAAATACGGATAGCATGTGGCGGCATCATCCGGATAACCGCAGTGCTGATGCATGGCATGACATGATGAACACAATGGCTATGGCAGTATCGATTGCTGAGGAATATGACGTTACGCTCGGCGTTGAGCCTGAATTATCCAATGTCGTTTATGATGCCAGAAAAGCAAAAAAACTGCTTGACGAAATAAAATCACCGAACGTGAAAATTGTGATGGATGCTGCCAATCTGTACGATCCCGGGCAGATCAGACCTATGAATGACGTGTTAAGCGAGGCATTTGACCTGCTAGGGGATCAAATCGTCATAGCACATGCAAAGGATGTCACAGGCAGTGGTAGATCCGAGTTTGTTGCAGCTGGTCAAGGTGTAATTGACTACAGACATTATTTGAAGTTGCTTAAAGCTGCTAAATTTAATGGCGCGTTGATATTGCACGGTTTGAAGGAAGAGCAGGTAGAAGAGAGCATATCTTATGTCCGAGACATACTTGAGGAAATGCAAAGAGATGAAGAAAAGACTTACAATGGATAGGGGTGAGGTTAGAGCCAATTTCAATTTCAAACAATTGCAAATACTTAATCGTGATTACAAATTACTTATAGATTAGAGGGAGCCAAAGAACATGGGATATATTCATATCACAAAAGACAATGTGGACCCCGAACATATTTGCTGTGCTCTGGGTGCAAAGCAATATGAACAGGCTGTTCATGAGAAGAAGCTTTGGATGAAGGAGCGCATGAAAGAAGGATTAACCTTTTACCGGCTGGATGATCGAGCCAAAGTTTTTATCGAATATTTACCTGCAGAAAAGGCTTGGGTACCGATTGAAGCACCCAATTATATGTATATCAATTGTTTGTGGGTTTCTGGTCGGCACAAGGACAACGGACATGGTAGAGCACTGCTGGATAAATGCAAAGAAGATGCGATGGCACTTGGAATGGATGGAATCGTCCACATTGTAGGCAAAAAGAAGCTTCCTTATTTAAGTGATAAGCGTTATTTTGAGCATATGGGCTTTAAAATCGTTGATCATGCAGACCCTTATTTTGAACTGGCTGTCCTCAAGTGGAATGATCAGGCTTCTATGCCCGCTTTTGCAGATTCGGTTAACAACACGTTGCCTGCTAATAGCGGGGTTGCTGTGTTTTATACAGCTCAATGCCCGTTTGCAGTAGGGGTTGTAGAGGAGCTCAGGAAAGTTGCTGTACAGCAGGGAATCAATTTTACGAGTCATCGACTAAACACGAGGGAAGAGGCGCGGAAGTCCCCGGCCGTATGGACAACCTTTTCTATGTTTTACAATGGCAAGTTTATGACCCATGATATTATGAGCCCAAACAAATTTGAAAAATGGCTGTTGAGCTTAGACCAAAAGACTTCGTAAACACGAGGAATAATACTTTTGCGTTAATCCTCTAGTGGACATAACGGTTTGTTTAAAAAACCAATAACAGGACAATGAAGAGAAGAGGACCAGAGAAAGTTAGAGCTATAGATAACTTTCTGTTCTGTATTTGTTGCGTTAAATAAAAAACTACAGAGCCTGATATAAATATGAAATAAAGAGGAGGAAAACTTAGTGATGAAACAGCCCCTAAAAGTATATAAATCACTACATTGATGAAATGCTTCGATTCAATTTTCATCTTTTTGAGAACAAAGAACACAGCAAGCCCAAGTAAGCAAAAAATATAATTATATAAAGTGACAAATAGGAGATGTAATTCAATATACTCAATATGGATTTTATCTGCAAAAAGAAAAAGCACTATTCCAACAAATAATGAAATTCCAGCGCCTTTGAGGTATCTGAATAACAAGTTATGTAAGCCCCCTTTATGGAAAGAAGCTGATGAGTTTGAACAGCTCTAAGTATTGTACCATAATTTACCATGCCCATGAGGGGACCTGGAAAAGTTTCTCGCTTGAGTCTATTGTCTATCACACCAGCGATTCCTGCTGTGACTGCATACTCCTTATTGAACTTTTCACTTCATCATGCTTATAATAGATCGATAAATATAGAAAAAGGTGTCTATCGAATGAGTATATTAAACGTAGAAGGTTTAAGTCATGGTTTTGGGGATCGAGCCATTTTTAAAGATGTTTCGTTCAGATTGTTAAAAGGCGAGCATATTGGTTTGATCGGTGCTAACGGTGAAGGAAAATCGACTTTTATGAACATCATTACGAGCAAGCTGCAGCCGGATGAGGGCAAAATCGAGTGGTCCAAGCGGGTACGCGTAGGTTATCTTGATCAGCATGCTGTTCTGACGAAAGGGATGACGATTCAAGATGTGCTGCGAAGCGCATTTCAATATTTGTTTGACCTTGAGCAGGAAATGAATGAAATGTATGACAAGATGGGCGAAGTTTCACCGGAAGAGCTGGAGAAGCTGCTTGAAGAGGTTGGGACGATTCAGGATACGCTGACCAACCAGGATTTTTATATGATTGATGCGAAGGTACAGGAGACCGCCCGCGGCCTGGGAATTACAGACCTGGGACTGGATCGTGACGTAGACGAGCTCAGCGGCGGACAGCGTACAAAAATATTGCTCGCCAAGCTGCTCCTGGAAAAGCCGGACATTCTGCTTCTTGACGAGCCGACCAACTACCTGGATGAACAGCATATTGAGTGGCTAAAGCGTTATCTTCAAGAATATGAAAATGCATTTATTCTGATCTCGCACGATATTCCGTTTTTAAACAGTGTAATCAATCTGATTTACCATATGGAAAATCAGAAGTTGACCCGATATGTGGGTGACTATGATCAGTTCCAGCAAGTATATGAAATGAAGAAGCAACAGCTTGAATCGGCTTATAACCGACAACAGCAGGAAATTGCGGAACTTAAGGATTTTGTGGCCCGTAACAAAGCCAGTGTAGCTACCCGGAATATGGCGATGTCCAGACAGAAGAAGCTCGACAAGATGGAAATGATTGAACTGGCAAAGGAAAAACCGAAGCCGCAATTTAACTTCAAAGAAGCGAAAGCGTCTGGAAAAATGATTTTTGAGACAAAAGGTTTGGTGATCGGTTACGACAGCCCGCTGTCGAGGCCGCTTGATCTCGGGATGGAACGGGGTCAGAAAGTGGCGCTGGTAGGGGCCAACGGAATCGGAAAGACGACATTGCTGCGAAGTATTTTAGGTGAAATATCCGCATTGTCCGGCACTGTGGAGCTGGGGTATAATCTGGAGATCGGTTATTTCGAGCAAGAGATGAAAGAAGGCAATTACAATACATGCATTGAGGAAATCTGGGAACAGTTCCCTTCCCTCAGCCAGTTTGAGGTGCGTGCGGCTCTAGCCAAGTGCGGCCTTACCACAAAGCATATTGAGAGCAAAATTGCTGTGTTGAGCGGTGGAGAAAAAGCAAAAGTACGCTTGTGTAAACTCATTAACTGTGAAACGAATCTGCTCGTACTCGACGAACCAACGAACCATTTGGACGTCGATGCGAAAGATGAGCTGAAGCGGGCTTTGAAGGCATATAAAGGCAGCATTTTGATGATTTCGCATGAACCTGAATTCTATAAAGATATTGCAACGGATATATGGAATTGTGAGTCATGGACAACTAAAGTGTTTTAAAAAATGGCACTTCCAGCGAGGAATACAGTTAACCAGAGGTGTCCCAAGTCATTTTCAATGACTGTTGGGATAGCCTCTTTTCTTTGTGTCCTTTAAAAAAGGTTACGGAGCAAGTATGTCATTTGAGGATTCCATTATATTGTGTTATTTTAGATACAAACATATAATCAATCACTTATATAACGAGCTGATTATATTATGCGATTAAACTTTAAAGAAAGGATACATGATTCATGATTTCAATCGAAGAAATGGCTGAGCAATTTAAGCTGTTAGGAGATAAAACCAGGTTAAAAATGATGTTTATTTTAAACGAACATTCGCTTTGTGTATGCCAGTTGGTTGACTTGCTTGAAACGACACAACCGAATGTAAGCCAGCATCTTCGTAAATTGAAACATGCAGGCTTGGTGAAAGAAGAACGAAGGGGGCAATGGATTTATTATTCACTGCACCTATCGGATCAGCCGCATCTTCAACATGCGCTTGCACATCTGCCCAAGCTTGAAGAGAAGGACCGCCAAAAAATAAAGAGCATCTTGTGCGAATAAGCAATTTTTGCATCAGGAAAACAAGGAGCAATTAGACCATGAAGGGTACTAACAATTTAACCCAAGGTCCTATTATGCCGACATTAATGAAGCTGACGCTTCCGATCATTGCAACCAATTTCATTTCTACTACCTATGGCTTTATAGATATGATATGGGTTGGAAGGCTGGGAAGCGGTCCTGTTGCTGCGATTGGGACGGCAAGCTTTTTTATCCATCTAGCGCTTGCTTTATCAACGATAGTTACCATCGGTACGGGAATCAAGGTATCCCATTGTATGGGAGCAGGGAAGTTCGAACAGGCAAGGTTGTATATCAAGAACGGATTTTTCATGTCTGTTTTATTGGGACTTCTGTACATGATGTTTGTCGTTTTAACTCAGGATCGACTGATTGGTTTTTTCGAGTTAGGGAGCGATGAAGTTGAGAAGATGGCCAAACAATTTTTATCCATTTCTATCATGGGGACCGTTTTTTCAATTCTGAATAATCTGTACGCTACCATCTTGAACGCTATGGGAAACAGTAAGAAGCCGTTTCATATTTTCTCAGCCGGGCTGATTTTAAACATCATCCTTGATCCATTTTTAATTTTTGGAGTGGGAAATTTCAAGGGATGGGGAGTTGCAGGAGCAGCCATTGCGACATTAACGGCCAATTTATTAGTGACCGGGTTATTTGTGATTCATACTAGAAACTCACGATTGATATCCAAATCGTCCGCATGGAATTTCCATCTTTTGAGAGAGGTAGTGCGCATGGGAATTCCGATTACAGTCCAACGTGTCACGTTTACGATGATATCCATCATCATTGCCAAAATTATTGTACAGTGGGGAGCAGAGGCCATTGCGGTGCAGAAAATCGGGATACAGATCGAATCGATCTCCTTTATGACGATAGGTGGCTTGCAAGGGGCAATCGCTGCTTTTTTTGGACAAAATTATGGAGCTCGTCGGCTGGACCGAATTCAGGAAGGTTATCGTAAAGCGCTGCTAATCACCAGTGTGTTTGGCATCATGATATCATTTATATTTATTATGTTCCCGCACCAGCTCTTTTCATTATTCCTAACGGATCAAACAAGTTTGGAGCTAGGGAAGGATTATATGGTAATCATCGGATATTCCCAGCTGTTCATGTGTCTGGAACTGATGACAGTAGGTGCATTTAACGGAATCGGGAAGACACATATCCCGCCGATGTTCAGTATTTTGTTGACTGCACTGCGTATACCGCTCGCTTTGATCTTGTCCGAGCCATTTGGTTTGAATGGGGTATGGATGTCGATTGCTTTAAGCAGTATGCTCAAGGGAGTTATTTTGGTCTTTTGGTTCAAAAGATACTTACGAAAAATAAATGTAGCGCAAGCTATTCATTAATATCAAACAAGGACGGTTATACAGGTGAAATTGTTAAATCATGAGCTTATACAGATGTTAATTGACAGAGGATTACAAGCAGGTCTGCTGAAGGGCCAGTTTGGTTTGGAAAAGGAAAATGTACGGGTTGATCTGGATGGAAAGCTTGCACTGACACCTCATCCTGAAGCTTTTGGCAGCAAAACGGAAAATCCATATATACAGACTGATTTTTCAGAGAGTCAGATCGAGTTGATCACTCCGCCTTTTCGTTCGATTGAAGAGACTTATCATTTCATGGAAGCCTTGCAAGATATCGTTTCCTTGGAATTAAAAGATGAATATTTGTGGCCGAGCAGCAATCCTCCGATGTTACCTAAAGAGCATGAGATTCCCATCGCCAAAATGAATGACCCTGCCGCTGAGGAATATCGAAGCGAATTGGCGGGTAAATATGGCCGAAAAAAACAATTGCTAAGTGGAGTGCATTATAATTTTTCGTTTGACGAAGATTTTCTGGGAAAGCTTTATGAAACTGAAGGTCGGGGCAGAAGTTTTAAAGAATTCAAGGATGCCATCTATTTTAAAGTGGCACGTAATCTGTTGAGATATCGTTGGATACTTATTTATTTAACCGGGGCAAGTCCGGTTTTTGACAAAACATATATCGAACGCTGCGTAGCTTTAGGTGCTTCATATGATGAGCGAAGCTTTTATTTTCCAAATATGATTTCGCTTCGGAACAGCGCTTGTGGATATCGGAATAACAAACCGGTGTACGTCTCTTTTGAGTCGACTGAGGCATATGTCCAGGATTTGAAAGAAATGATTGGCAAGGATGTGCTAATGGACGTTAAAGAATTTTATAGCCCTGTTCGTATGAAAACAGAAAAAGGTATCGATCCTTTACAGGAACTTATGGAAGATGGGGTAGCTTATATAGAGCTTCGTTTTATTGACCTAAACCCGCTTTACAAAATTGGAATCAATAAAGAAACGATGCATTTTATTCATTTGTTCATTCTATTTATGCTCCTTAAAGTAGATGAACCTTTCGATCTAGAGGATCAAAAGATAGCGAATTTAAATCATGATCAATTAATCACGCAAGGTATAGAGGGTCGCTTGAATGATCACGAGAATCACGGAATAACGATGCAAGAAATGGCGCTTACTTGTATACAAGAGATGAAGGAAATGATCGAACATCTTTTTCCTGAAAGAGAGGATTATTTGAGCATACTGAATGGTGAAAAGAGAAAGATTGTCAATCCGGATCTGAGCCCTTCATCCATCGTAAGGTCCGATATTCAACAATCGTCTTATCTGACGTACCATTTGAATAAAGCCCGAAAATATACGGAGGATAGCATTCGAAACGGATATCGATTTGCTGGATTTGAGGATCTTGAACTGTCTACCCAGCTGCTTTTGAAGGCTGCCGTAAAAAGAGGGATTAAGTTCACATTGGTTGACCGAGATGAGAACTTTGTATTGCTAACGCGCGGTGATCAGGAAGAGTATGTGAAACAAGCTACAAAGACCTCCTTGGATTCCTACAGCACCGTATTGATTATGGAGAATAAGGTGGTTACGAAACAAGTGCTCAGGCAGCACGGCATTCGTGTTCCGTCCGGGGAAGCGTTTCGAAGTGTGGACGAAGCGATGACGGCCTATGATAAGTATCGCGGTATGCCGATCGTCATTAAACCGAAATCAACTAATTTCGGATTGGGCATTACGATCTTTAATCAAGATTTCTCCAAGGACGATATGCGGCAGGCGTTCGAAATGGCCTTCCAGCATGATCAGACGGTACTTCTGGAGGAATTCATGACAGGCAAGGAATACCGTTTTCTGGTCATGGGAGACGAGGTGGTAGGAATTCTGCATCGTGTCCCTGCGAATGTGATCGGAGATGGCGTCCACACGATTGAGCAGCTCGTTCATGAGAAAAACAAAGATCCGCTTAGAGGGCGCGGCTATAAAACTCCGCTTGAGAAGATTCAGCTAGGAGAAGCGGAAGAGATGTTTTTAAGAAATCACTTTAAGAGCTGGAATGATATCCCTGAAAAAGGAGAAATCGTTTATTTGCGAGAAAATTCGAACATCAGCACAGGTGGAGACAGTATTGACTATACCGATGATATACCCGAGAGCTATAAGAGATTGGCTATTCAATCGGCTAAAGCTGCGGGAGCAACGTTCTGCGGTGTGGATATGATGATTGATAATATAGAGGAAGAGGCTACGGATACCAATTACAGCATTATCGAAATTAATTTTAACCCGGCCATTCACATCCACTGCTATCCGTACAAAGGAAAAAATCGAAAGGCCGATGAGAAAATTTTAGATTTATTATTCGGCTAGCGTGACCTAAACGATTAAACGTTAAGCCCCCTTGCAAGATCGTACTTGATCCTTGTAAGGGGGCTTTTCGATTTATAAATTTCTAATGAATTTCATCTAGGAGTTCATAAGCTTCCTGTTTCGTCTGTACATGTAACAGCCGGTCACGGAATTCGTCGTCCATCAGTTTACGGGAGAGCATCTGCAAAATTTTCAGATGCTCGTTCCCTTTATTCTCGGCAGGAATAGCAATCATAAAAATTAATTTGGCGGGAGTCCCGTCTACACTGTTCCAATCGATACCTTCCCGCTTGATTCCGAATGCAACTCGTGGTTTCAGGACGGCATTTGATTTCCCGTGGGGAACGGCAATGTTCATGCCGATACCGGTTGAGCTTTCCTGCTCACGATTGAGGATAGCTTGTTTAAATTCTGACGAAGAGCTGAGCGCACCGTCCGCGCGAAGCTTGTCAATCATCTCATCAATAACGCCGTCACGGGAATTGGCCGTTAATGCTGTGTCAATGAGGTCCAAACTGATAATGTCCGTTAACTTGCCAACAGCTTTATGCTGTTCTGCTGATTGATGAAGAGGCTTGGAATCACCACGTGGTTGAATAACATTGGACTGGTCTGCACTAGACTGATCAACAACGGATGGAGATATATTCTCGCCATCAGCCATAATTACTTGTGGTTGAACGGTATCCTTCTTGAGCAGTTTAATCATGAAAGCAGTAACGACTGAGCCGACTGTGACAGCAATAAAGAACATAAACACATTATCAATTGCACCTAGTACTGCAACGATCGGTCCGCCATGGGCGACCCGGTCACCGACATTTCCGATCATGGCGATGACAGAACCAGTCATCGAGCCGATCATAATGCTTGGGATGACACGCAGTGGATCTTGGGTTGCAAATGGAATCGCGCCTTCGGTAATTCCGAACAACCCCATTGTAAAGGAAGCTTTCCCGGATTCAAGTTCTGCCTCATGAAATTTCTCTTTAAATAAAAATGTTGCAAGGCCAAGACCAATAGGCGGAATACATATGGCAACTGCGATAGCTCCCATGATCTCATAGTTTCCTTCACCGATCATGGCCGAGCCGAACAGGAAAGCAACTTTGTTAACAGGACCGCCCATATCAAATGAGATCATCGCCCCGAGTATTATAGCGAGTAAAATCGAGCTTGTTCCCTGCATGCCTGCCAACCAGACGGTTAATGATTCAAAAATTGCCGCAATCGGTCCGCCGAGCACATAGATAAAGAGTAAGCCGACAATAAGCGATACCAGGACCGGAATAATAATGATCGGCATAATCGGATTGATCGCTTTAGGCACTTTCACTTTTTTAATCCATAACGCGACATACCCTGCCATAAATCCGGCAATAATACCGCCGAGAAATCCTGCTCCGGCCTCACTGCCATAAAAGCTTCCGTTAGCAGCAATGTAACCACCGATCATACCTGGAGCAATACCGGGCCGATCCGCTATGCTAAAGGCGATAAAAGCGGCCAGGACTGGAACCATAAATGTAAAGGAAGCGGCCCCCAGACTCTCGACCGTCTTCCAGAAAGAATCCTCTGGAATTTGCAAACCGCCTGGCGTTGGTACACCACCGATGGATAATGCAATAGCGATAAGCAGCCCGCCAACAACGATGAACGGAACCATATAAGATACACCGCTCATCAGATGCCGGTAAATCTGGTTTTGCTGCCCTGGATTTTGATTCACTTGGGTGTCTTTCGGGTCAGCTCCGACTTGTTCCTGATAGAGGGGAACATCCCCGCTGATCATTTTTTGAATTAACGTTTCCGGATTTCGTATCCCTTCCTGAACGCCGACCATTAACACTTTTTTGCCGATAAACCGGCTTTTATCCACGTACTTGTCAGCAGCTATAATAATCCCATCCGCTTGGGTGATATCTGATTCGCTAAACTCGTTCTCCACGCCGATGGAGCCCTGAGTTTCCACCTTCATGGAGACACCCAGCTTGTCCGCTGCTTTTTGCAAGTTTTCCGCAGCCATGTAAGTATGTGCAATACCGTTCGGACAGGATGTAATTGCCAGTAGCTTCATTTTGACCTTCCTCCTTACCCTTTAAAACGTTTACAACTTCATTCTACCTGATTAAAAAAGAGGAAAAGTTTTTTATTTTACCGCAGCCTGCGGTAAAACAAGTTTATTCTTTTACAATAAGGAGAAAATATCCTCTGAGCGTTTGGCCTGAATGATCTGTTCGTTTAAAGAGGGCTGCTCACTGAGCAAGGACAGACGGTGAAACAACTTTTTAGTATTCTGCTGCTCCTCATTTCGCAAAGCCAGCATAAACACAATCCATACTTTCTCCTGTTCCCATTCCAATGGTTTCTTCAGTGTAGCTACAGCAATTTGTGACTGTTTCACTAATTTCGGGTCGCCATGTGGAATGGCAATTCCGCCGCCAATCGTTGTCGAAGACATCCGTTCTCGCAAAAGTGCCTGATGGGCATAATCTTGCTCTACAAATCCTTGTGAATATAAACGGTTGCCTAATTGTTCGATTATTTCGAAGCGATGAGAAACATCAACTTGCGGAAAGATCAATGCTGGTCGTGTATATGTTTGCAAAATCGAGGGCGCAGTTTCCGCAGCCTGCTCATCCAGCTGATGAAGGAAATGTTCTAATCTTTTAATATCTGGAGGCTCCAATAAAGGGGATACTATGATAAAGGGAACCTCTATATCCTCCAAAGAAACAGTAGAGACAATAAAGTCAACGGAATTCTGATTTAAATATGTTGTCAGATCCGCTTTTCTGATCGAATCCAGCACTTCAACATCTTTGAAATGGCTTTCCAATTTCGTTCGCAGTATTTGTGAAATACCTATTCCCATATGGCATACGGTTACAATACGTTTCATGCTCGTTTTGTTCAGTCGTTCAATGGCTGCCTGAAAATGCAATGTCAGATAGGCGGCTTCATCTTCGGGGATCGTGAACTGGTAATTTTGTTTCAATTGATTTGTAGCGAAAATAACCATATTGAACATATAGGGATACATTTTTTTAATATCCTGGGTCAGCGGATTGGTAACGCTGAATCCATAGCTCAGACGGTTGATCGTGGAGCTTAAATGAATACATAGCCCTTCCGTAAGCGTAGCGTCTCTAGTGAAATCAACGTATGTTAAACGGGACATTTTTCGCAGAAGCGAATCGACCAGTTCGGTGACCTCTGCCGTAATGATGAACGGATGATGGGATAGCTGAACGGTATCTGCCCGAGTGTTCGAGCGGATTTTAGCACTTAGAAGATGTGCAGTTAAATAAGACAGCTCATCTTCAGAGAAATCGATTGAGAATAAATGTTCAAGCTCTTTAATGAAGGCTTGTGTCCCTGGATATTCTTTTTTGTTTTGAATAAAGGCTTTCTCCTGTTTCGAAAATGAAATCGGCTGCTTCAGTTTCGTTCTTCGGATCATTAATAGAGTATGAACGAGCAGATTATCAAAGGCTTCATCTGTAAAACGAAACGTTTCTTGTTCCTCGAGCCGCCGAAGCTCCCGGGTTACGATCTCAACTTCGTGGACTTCGAACTGATTTTTAATGAATTGAGTGCTCGTTGTACCGATTAATTGATGTACTTTTGAAAGCGCGGCCCGTTTATTCTTTTCGGTTCCTTCGACGGTAATGCCAACCTTTTGCTTGGAAATCACGGCAAGTCTCCATTTTGCAAGCCACTTTTCCAGAGTGTCCAAATCTCTTCGGATTACGGATCGATTGACATAATATTCGTCCGCGAACTCCTGTAATGTGATCGGCTTTATACTCATGAGCAGTTTGTAGGCGATAGCCGCCATTCGATGATTGTCCCGCTTGTACTCTTTCTCCCGTTCGGATTGGAACAATTGATCGAACAGTTCAGCTTGCTCGTGCTCTTCAATGTTCAAACAAACACCCTTCCCAGGCTTCCGAACGAGAGCGGCATCGAAATGCTCGGATAAATAAAGATCAATTGCTTCGAAATCGTTTCGGATCGTTTTTTCAGAGCAGTTTAATTCCACAGCTATGTCGCGCACGATAAAATATCGGTCTGTATCAGCTAACAGCATCCGAATGATTTCCTTTTGACGCATGTTCATCGTTATGTCACACCTTGCTACATTTTCTAATTTTGTGAATACCTCCGAATAGCCCTCATTATAACTTAGCATTCAAGGTTATCCAATCAGATAAGTCAAATGTAGATTCATCACAGCGAGAAACGTGTACTTATTTCCAAGTGGTTGACATCCTGTATATACAGGTATATGATTTGGTTATAAACAACATGTATATACAAGATGAAGAGGGTGGTGAACATATTGAAAAATGAGGAAAAAAGGGCTCCGGATTGGTGGAGAACCTCGACGGTTTATCAGGTATATCCGAAAAGCTTCAAGGATACAACCGGCCGCGGTTCGGGCGATATTCGCGGTTTGACAGAAAAGCTTGATTATATAAAAGGACTTGGAATCGATATCGTATGGCTTCAGCCGGTCTATGTTTCTCCACAAAATGATAACGGTTACGATGTAGCGGATTATTACAATATTGATCCGGCATACGGTACCATGGAGGATTTTGAGCAGCTTGTTCAGGAGCTTAAGAAAAGAAACATGCATCTGATGATCGACATCGTGGTCAATCATTCATCGACAGAGCATCCCTGGTTTAAAGAAGCGAAGTCTTCTCGTGATAATCCTTATCGGGATTATTACATCTGGAAAGATCCGGCTGAGGATGGAGGGCCGCCAAACAACTGGCAGTCCAAATTCGGAGGATCTGCATGGCAATATGACGAAGGAACGAAGCAGTATTATTTAACACTTTATGATAAAACTCAAGCAGATTTGAACTGGGAAAACGAAAAAGTAAGGCAGGAGGTCATTGACCTGCTGACATTTTGGGCTGACAAAGGGGTAAGCGGGTTTCGAATGGACGTGATTAATTTGATATCCAAGGACCCTGCATTCCCGAATGATGATGGCTCTGTACCGCCAGGGGATGGCCGAAAATTTTATACGGATGGACCTCGGGTACATGAGTATATTAAAGAACTGAATGAAAAAGTATTCAGACCATATCATCTCGTTACTGTAGGAGAAATGTCATCAACCACGCTGGAACACTGTATTCGGTATTCCAATCCGAAGGAAAATGAGTTTTCCATGACCTTCAGCTTCCATCATCTTAAAGTAGATTATCCTAACGGACAAAAGTGGGAGCTTAAACCTTACGATTTTGAGGAACTAAAACAAGTGCTTTCCGATTGGCAGGTCGGTATGCAGCAGGGCGGCGGCTGGAATGCGCTGTTTTGGAACAATCACGACCAACCTAGAGCGTTAAGCCGATTTACGAACGATAGTGAGTATCGGAATGAAAGCGCCAAACTGCTTGCAACCACGCTGCATGGATTGCAAGGCACCCCTTATGTTTACCAAGGCGAAGAAATCGGTATGCCTGATCCCAAATGGAACGATATCTCCGAGTTTCGGGATGTTGAATCCAGGAATATGTATAACATTCTTCAGCAGAAGGGGAAAACTCCTGAAGAAGCTGCCCATATTGTAAGTGTACGCTCCAGAGATAACTCGCGCCTTCCTATGATGTGGGATGATAGTGATCAAGCTGGATTTACGACAGGCACACCATGGATCAAGATTGACGAACGTTACCCGTTCATCAATGCCAAGGTACAGGTGGAAGATCCGGATTCCATTTACCATCATTATCGTAAGTTGATCGAATATCGCAAGAAAATTCCAGTATTAACCGATGGCAAATATGTTCGCCTTGATGAAGGACATAAGCAGATATACGCTTATGCAAGGATAAACGCATCTGAAACGCTTGTCGTCGTTTCTAATTTTAGCCAAGAAGAGGCTCGGTTTGATTTTCCGAAGAACTTCACCGAGAAGATTCCTGAAGATGGATCAGCAAAACTTCTAATAGGGAACACAGAGGATCAACCTGAACTCTCACCGATTATGAAACTCCCGCCTTATGGGTCTTATATGTGGCTGATGAAGACCACTCATTAAAATCTTTAGAGTCAGGAGCGTGTGGCCATGTCAAAAGTAAATCGTAAACATGTGGAGCAGATCGTGGAAGCGATCGGAGGAAAAGACAACATTGAAGCCGCTACACATTGTGTGACCAGATTAAGATTTGCCCTTGTGGATGAGGGGAAGGTTGATTCCAAAGCACTTGATGAAAATGATCTGGTCAAGGGACAATTTTCTTCCCAAGGTCAGTTTCAGGTTGTGATCGGGCCAGGCTTGGTTGAACAGGTATACAATGAGATGCTTGAAGTGACAGGGGGAGCGAAAGCGACCAAGGAAGATGTAAAATCGCTTGCGAGCAAAAAACAAAACCCGCTGCAGCGTGCCATCAAGACACTTGCTGATATCTTTATTCCAATCCTGCCGGCGATCGTTATGGCGGGTCTTCTGCTCGGGATTAATAACATCCTTACAGGCCAAGGCATTTTTTACGACGGGAAATCGTTGATTGAGGTTCATCCGCAGTGGGGAGATGTCGCTTCCATCATCAACCTGATTGCAAGTACAGCATTTACTTTCCTGCCTGTCTTGATCGGTTGGTCTGCCGTAAGGCAGTTCGGGGGTAATCCACTGCTGGGGATTGTTTTAGGTCTGATTCTTGTAAATCCGGACTTGATGAGCGCTTATCAATATGCAGATGCTAAGCTGGAAGGAACGGTACCTGTCTGGAATCTATTTGGATTTGAAATCGAAAAGATCGGGTATCAAGGGCAAGTGCTGCCTGTACTTGTCTCCGCTTACATTCTAGCCAAGATTGAAAAGTTCCTGGACAAACGGGTCCATGATTCTATTAAACTGCTGGTTGTGGCCCCTGTCGCTTTATTGGTAACCGGTTTCCTTGCATTCATCGTTGTAGGACCGATTACATTCGCAATCGGTAATGTGCTTACCTCAGGGCTTGTGAATATCTTCAATTCATTTGCAGCACTCGGGGGATTAATATACGGCGGATTATATGCCCTTCTCGTTATAACAGGAATGCATCATACTTTTCTGGCTGTGGATATTCAGCTTATCGGAAGCCAGGGCGGAACTTTCCTGTGGCCGATGTTAGCGCTGTCTAATATTGCACAGGGCGCCGCGGCGCTTGCCATGATGTTCGTCCTAAGAGAACAGAAGGCGAAAGGACTTGCCGTAACCTCATCCATTTCCGCCTTTTTGGGGGTAACTGAACCGGCGATTTTCGGTGTCAATATACGGGCGAAATATCCTTTTATTTTCGGAATGATCGGCTCTGCTATTGCAGGTGTGCTACTAGCTGTAAATAACGTTCTTGCTTCTTCCATCGGTGTAGGCGGTATTCCGGGTTTCTTGTCGATCTTCCCGAATCAATGGGGGATTTTCTTCCTGGGGATGGCGATTGTATTAGTAGTTCCTTTTGCCGGCACGCTATTGTACGGTAGATACCAGATGACCAGACAACTGGCTACCACAAATGAACATTCGCCGAGCACAGCAATAAATGAAGGGGCCGCAACGACAGAAGCAGAAGATGATCGGAAAGAGAAAGAAGAGCAATCGGAAACAAGTTTGTCTCCAGCAAAACAGAATATAGAAATTGCATCACCGCTGAATGGAAAGATCGTATCCCTATCGGAAGTTCCTGATCCGGCTTTCTCTGAAAAACAGATGGGGCAAGGGATCGCTATCATTCCATCCGAAGGCAAAGTATATGCTCCATTTGATGGAACTGTCGCGCACCTGATCAAAAGTAAACATGCACTTGTGCTTATCGATCCTAACGGGATTCAGGTATTGATTCATGTAGGAATAAATACGGTTTCCCTCAAAGGAGAGGGCTTTACCGCTCATGTAGAAACAGGAGCCAAAATTACCAAAGGACAGCTTTTGCTGGAATTTGATAAAGAGCGTATTGAACAAGCAGGCTTGTCTGCCATTACTCCGATTGTCATTCCGGACGGTCAGGATTATATTGACGGGATTACAGAGTATGAAGGGGAAGCGATTCAAGGAGAGACACCGATTCTACAGGTATCCATCGTTTCCACCCCAAAGGGGGAGGAATGAATTTTCCGCAAAACATGGTACAATAACGATGGTGATAAGCGATGAGAAATAATATATTTTTGACACTGTACAATGATTTCGCCGAACGGATCGATTCGGGAGCTCTAAAGCCTGGAAGCAAACTTCCGTCGGAAAATGAGCTGGCTGCAACCTATCAGATTTCAAGAGAAACGGTGCGTAAAGGGCTGAACCTGCTGGCTCAAAACGGCTACATTAACAAGGTGAAAGGGAAGGGCTCATTTGTTCTGGATACCGGAAGATTGAAATTTCCCGTATCGGGCCTAGTCAGTTATAAAGAACTCTCTGAACGGATGGGCAAAAAGAGCCGAACCCTTGTTTATGTGACAGAATGTGTTCCGGCAGGGAGCCGTATCGCCAAGGAGCTTCAGATCGGGCCGGACCAACCGGTTTGGAAGGTTATACGCGCCAGGGAAATTGAAGGGGAACGCATCATCCTCGACATCGATTATTTGCTTGCCGACATCGTTACGAATTTGACAAAAGAAATTGCGGAAAATTCCATTTATGAATATCTGGAGCAGGAGCTTCAACTCAAGATCAGTTATGCCAATAAAGTAATTTGCGTAGAGCGTGCTACAGAGATGGACCGTAAGTATATGGATCTTAAAAATGATACTCATGTGGTTGTCGTGCGTGGATATGTCCACTTGGATGATACAACACTCTTTCAATATACGGAGTCGCGACATCGTCTGGACAAATTTCAGTTTGTTGATTTTGCCAGAAGAATATCCAGGGCAGATAATCCTTAAGTTTCAATCGAAATGAGGCTATCCAGAAAGTCAGTATTGTTCGACTTTCCGGGTAGCCTCTTTTTTTGTATCAACAATCGCGAGAGTTATAAATAAAATTTATTTTTTTTAAATAAAGTTAAAAATAATATTTACTTTTATTCACTAAATATGATATCCTTGGGTAGAAGGAGGTGGATAGATGGGCAAGGGCAATATTCCTTCGTGGATTTTATCGTTGGATTCAGAAGATATCGAATTTGTACGTAAATTCATTATTAATTCTGGTTCCTTAAAGGATCTTGCAAAAGCATATAACGTTTCTTATCCTACTGTTCGTATTAGATTAGACAGACTAATTCAAAAAATCGAATTGGCCCAGAATGATGAATCAAAGCCGTTAGTTAGTCTTATTAAGAAACTTGCCATTGAAGAGCGTATAACATTGGAAGATGCACGACTTCTTATCGATAAATATAATGCAGAAAGGAAAGGTAAATAGATGTCTGAGTTTGTTGTATTCTTTATTATTGTTGGTATGTGTGCGTTTCAGTATTTTCTGGCTAAGTTTTTTATAGCTAGTAGAAATAGTTTCTTGCTTGGTGCAATCGTACCTCTGATGTTCACTGCTGGAATGACATGGATGTTTATTACCAACAGCATTGAAAGTACGACGAAATACATTGTGTTGCTTCTGGTTGGATTAATTTTTTTGATAGAGGAGTGGGTAAGAGGTCGAAGATCTCTCCATAAACGTCGTCAGAAAGAAATGGACATGATGAAAGCAAAAGATTTATGATTCGTCTATACCCACAAGTTATGCATTCATTCTACCAATCCTAACGCCTCATACACCTTTTTTGATACCACTCCATTTACTGCCAATTGATGGTCTCGTTGAAAGTTTTTTAAGGCTGCCGTTGTACCCGATCGAAACTTTCCATCACATACCCCTGTATAGTAACCGGCACTTTTCAAACGAGACTGTATCAATTGCACGTCACCGCCCACATCACCTTCTGCAAGATCTCGCGGGTTATGATTCGGTCCCCCCAATACATGCCCATAAATGGTCACTTTCGTACCGATCGGTATGATCTCAAATAACTCAAGCACATCTCTATTACGCATACGAATACAGCCGTGACTTTGATGCTGCCCAATGGAATGCGGTCTATTCGTGCCATGAATCCCGTAAGTCCCCCAAGGAACGTTTAAACCAAGCCACCGAGGGCCAAAAGACGGCCCCCAATCTTTCCCCTTATACACAATTTTGTATTCTCCAACAGGAGTAGGCGTTGAAGGATTTCCCACAGCAATAGGATATGTTTTGAATTTCTGTCCTTGTGCTCGTACAATCAATTGATGATATTGAGGATAAACCTCGATCGAATAAATGCTTTGCTCCGCCACAATGGGCAGGGATGGATCAGCAAACAAAGAGTCGGCATTCGTTTTTTCAGTTATGAATAAAATCATTAACATTATCGTAATCACACGAAGTGGAAGCCACGGTTTTTGTCTTAACATCATCATATCTCACCACATTTAATTAGGTACTTGTAGGTTGTCCGAATGATGGATTTTCATTCGTTGATCCAGCTTCTTCTCTTCAATAGCATGATCTTTTCAACGGTATAGATAATATGGACAATAAATTTTGTATATACATAGAAATGAAGATAGAAGAAGGGAGGGAAGGTCCATCGAACGCTCGATTGGAACGAGTCTTCCCAGAAAAGAAACATGGGGAAAAGTAACCGGAGAAGCGCAGTATATATATGATTTCACAAGATCGGATCTTTTACATGCCAAAATAGCCGCCAGCCCCTATGCTCATGCCATCATAAAATCAATAAATTACTCAGAAGCGATAAAAATACCAGGTGTAAAGGCGGTCATTACGGGAAAAGATTGTCCGATACTGACCGGTTCTCCACTGGCAGACCGTCCGCCGATCGCCATCGATAAAGTAAGATATTATGGCGAACCTGTCGCCCTCGTTGTTGCCGAGCAGGAATATATTGCCGAGATGGCAGCTCTTCTAATTCAAGTGGATTATGAACAGTTGCCCGTGGTTCTTTCCGCAAGAGAAGCTATTCAAAGCAATGCGCCGCTCATTCATGAGCATCTTGCCGATTACAAACGGGATCAAGAGGTGTATCCAGAGCCAGGAACCAACATTGCCAATCGGACCAAAATACGTAAAGGCAATATGGAGGAAGGGTGGAGGAAATGCGATCATGTGATTGAAGTTCGGGTCACTTCACCTCAATCGGATCATGCTGCCATGGAAAGACGATGCTGTATAACAGAAATCTCACGGGATGGAATCGTAACCATTCATTCTGCTTCGCAATCACCCTATGAGATCCGTAGAGAAATCAGTGAAACCTTTCAAATTCCGCTGCACAAAGTGATCGTACATACACCGTTGGTTGGTGGTAGCTATGGCGGTAAAGCCGCAATTCAGCTGGAGTATCTTGGTTACATAGCTTCATCCGCAGTCGGTGGAAAGGCGGTGGCATTGATAAACCCAAGAGAACTGGATATGGTCTCTTCTCCGGTTCATATTGGGCTGGATGCCAGTATCAAGCTGGGCTGTACGAACGAGGGAAAATTAATGGCTGCTGAAATTGAATATTTGTATGATGGCGGAGCTTATTCCGATCGCGGTGCAATCATGAACCGTGCAGGCGCTATAGACAGCACAGGCCCTTATCGGATTGATCATGTTCAATGCGATTCATTATGTGTGTACACGAATCATCCTTACTCCACTTCATTTCGAGGCTTTGGACACCCGGAATATACGCTAGCTATAGAAAGAGCAATGGATAGGTTGGCAGAAAAAGCAGGAATGGACCCGCTAGAATTCCGTTTTCACAACGCCATTGGCCCGGGGGATACGACTCCGACACAAACGGTATTAAATAGAAGCAATGTAGGGAACTTACCTATGTGTATTGCCAGCTTGAAAGCATTAATCCACTGGGATGAACAGCCTATATGTCAACAAATCAGTGAGCACCTCATCAGAGCAAAAGGGGTAAGCTGTTTCTGGAAAAATTCGAACACGCCAACCAATGCCGGAGCGGGCGCAGTTATTCAATTCAACCCGGATGGAAGTGTCAATCTGCTGTGCGGTGCAGTCGAAATTGGCCAGGGGACAAGAACGACGCTGACGCAGCTGTTGGCAGAACGATTGGGCATGGATGAGCAAATGATACATATTTCGATGGATGTCCATACGCAATCCGATCCTTATTATTGGAAAACGGTAGCAAGCCGCAGTACCTTTCTGGTTGGCAACGCCATTTTGATTGCTGCTGATGATGCCATCGAACAGCTAAAGAACATTGCTTCCGTCGTTCTGCAATGTTCGCCATTGGAGCTAAAAGTCGGAGGAGGCAGAGTCTATTGTAAAAAGAACCCGAAAATCGGAATCAGGATCGAAAATATTGCCAACGGATATACATTTCCCAATGGAAATACGATTGGTAGTCAGGTCATCGGTCGTGGAAGCTATTCGATGCGGAATTTAACATCGCTGGACCCGGAAACGGGACAAGGAAATCCCGGTCCGGAGTGGACTTTAGGGGCACAAGCAGTCGAAATAGAGTTCAATACACGAGATTACACGTATAGGATCGTTAAAGCGGCAACGGTCATTGATGCAGGCAATGTAATCAATCCTGAGCTCGCCCGAGGCCAAATAACAGGTGCTATGAGTATGGGGTTAAGCTTTGCCAGTCGAGAAGCTTTTCTATTTGATGATCAAGGCATCATCTTGAATTCGCAATTTCGGACTTACAAATTACTTCGATATGGAGAGCAGCCGGAATACTGTGTTGAGTTCGTGGAGACCCCTCACTTGGAAGCTCCTTACGGACTACGTGGAATCGGCGAGCATGGTTTAATCGGCATGCCAGCGGCATTGGCCAACAGCCTGTCAAAAGCCGCCGGTGTAGAGCTTAACCACTTGCCTTTAACCCCCGAAATGATCTGGAGGACGATTCATGATCCCATTTGATTTTGAATACTACAGACCTGAATCCATTTCGATGGCTGTTGAATGGTTTCAATCATTGCAAGCACAAGGGAAGAATCCGATCTATTACGGCGGAGGAACCGAAATCATTACATTGGCTCGGAACCAATCCATCCAACCCGGAGCTGTTATAGATTTGAAATCGGTTCCTGAATGCAATCTGTTGGGATTTCAGAACGATAGGCTGGTGATCGGGGCTTGCGTCACATTATCGACGCTCACAGCAGTCAACCCTTTTCCGCTGCTTAGTGAAACGGCACAGGGAGTTGCCGACCAGACCGCCCGCAACAAAATAACGATGGGAGGAAATATTTTCAGTGAAATTCCTTATCGAGAAGCCGTACTCCCGCTATTGCTGTCCAACAGTCATATCGTTATCGCCGGAAAACAAGGTATACGAGAGATTTCGATTCATCATGTCTTTTCGGAGCAAAGGAGATTGGAAGCTGGAGAATTTCTTGTATGTGTTCTCATTGACCGAACGTATCTAACGTTACCTTATGTTCATTACAAAAAACGACAGATCGGTTTTGTCGGTTATCCGCTTGTAACTATAGCCGCACTCAAGAAAGACACACAAATTCATACGGCTTATAGTGGAGTTTGCCCGTTCCCGTTTCAGTCGGCTGAAATGGATCGGTTGTTGAACGATATTTCGTTGCCGCGTGCTCAAAGAGTTCATGAGGCGATTCTTCAGCTGCCTGCTCCCATTATGACAGATACGGAAGGATCAGCCTCTTATCGCAAATTTGTGCTTCAACAAACGATGTTGGACACGATACATGCACTGGAAAGCAGGTGAAGCATGTCATTTCATGATGCAGCGAACTATCCGGTTGAATTACAAGTCAATGGGGAGAAGCAGTTCATTCGAGTCCGAGCAGCGGATATCCTGCTGTATACACTTCGGGACAAACTTGGACTTACGGGATGCAAGCCCGGTTGTGATAACGGAGATTGCGGCGCCTGCACCATTTTATTAGACGGATTCCCGATGAAATCATGCCTGATGCTCACCGTCGAAGCTGCCGGAAAACAGCTGATAACGATTGAGGGTTTGAAGAACTCTTCCGTCCAGTATGCCTTTGCCCGGAATCAGGCGTTTCAGTGCGGATACTGCACTCCCGGATTTATTATGAACTGTCAGGGACTGTTGAATGCTGAGCCGGATGCAGGCCAAGAAACCATTCGGTTATGGCTGGAATCCAATATTTGCAGGTGCACATCCTATGAAGAAATCCATCAGGTCGTCATGGACGTCTTTAAGTTGAAAAACGAAGGGTGATCGGGGACTTGGGGGAGGTCGCATATGGAAGAAATCCATCGTATATTGGAAACCATTCAGCGTATCGATCAAAAAAGTGTGCTGGCGACCATTACTCACGTCGAAGGCAGAGCATATCGTAAAGAAGGAACCACCATGCTGTTTCTGGAAGATGGCTCACACATCGGGGTATTGAGCGCTGGTTGTTTAGAGACCCATCTTTCAGCCTGCGTGCCGGATATTTTAGCGGCGGAAAGCTCTCAAAGCTTTATCTTTGACATGTCATCGCCTGATCCTCTGTCCTTTGGTGAAGATTCAGGATGCGGCAGTGTTATTCATGTAACGATGGAAGCTGTTCACGATCGGTTGAAGAATCATTTGCTTACATTAAAAAAACATTTGGATCATCAAACGGAGGTGATCCATGTTAAAAGATTTGATGTGGATGGTTCTGTGTCCGATTATGCATTTCTGACTAAGGATCAGCTCCTGTTCGGGGAATGGGCAGGAGAATTTCCGCAAGCATTCAGAGACGGGACATTATCTGAGGAAGCAAGGAGAAGCGGGGTGAAGTTAGTCCCATCCATACAATCGGATGTATTTCTCCATACTTATTATCCTAAGCCTCGCCTGCTTCTGTTTGGTGCTGGTCCGGATGCGAGATCGCTTGCTTCTTTTGCCGCGGCTACTGGTTTTTCTGTTGTCGTCTCTGATTGGAGAGCTGCTCTTTGCAATCGGCGTTATTTCCCGGATGCAGATTCGATCCTTTTGGGGTTTCCAGAGGAAACGATCAACATGATTCATTTCACACCTTCCGATTATGCTGTCGTGATGACCCATCATTTTAAACGTGATCAAGAGCTCGTTCGTTTCCTCTCTAAACAACAGCTTTGTTATTTGGGAATTCTCGGCTCGAAGAATAGAACCGCTCGATTATTCCATGGCAAGCGGATTCCAAACGAAGTTTATTCTCCTGTAGGACTTGCCATTGGGGCTGAAGGGCCGGAGGAAATCGCAGTGAGCATTCTCGCTGAAATGATTTATATGTATCGAAAAAATAGAGCAGGGAGCCCTTCTTATCATGATTAGTCATAAGATCGTGGGCATCTATTTGGCAGCAGGTTTGAGCACTCGTATGGGTACGGATAAACTGAAGCTTACACTAGGCTCCATGAATTTGGGGAGTATTGCGCTGACTGCAGCTTTGCACTCCGATTTGGATTTTGTCTGTGTCATTGCAAATGATAATGTACCCGATTGGATCGATAGTACATTGTATCAAGAACCCTTTAACCGAAAATGGTCTGTAACCCTTTGCCACAAAGCATTGTACGGGCAAGCATACTCCTTGCGATGCGGTCTTGCGGCAGCGATGGCAATGAAAGCAACGGCTGTCATGATCCTGCTGGCAGACCAGCCCTTTATTTCAACCAAAATGATCAATGAACTGCTGCAATGCTATCAGACACATCGAATGAAGAGCAATATACATTTTGTGGCATCGAGATATGAACATTTGGCAAGGCCGCCAGTTGTTTTTGACAAGCAAATGTACCAAGAGCTTTTGCAGCTTCAGGATGATCAGGGGGCCCGTCATTTGATTCGTGAAGGCAAATCCGGGATCTGTATTGATTTTTTAAGTCCGAACTTGTTTCTGGATGTAGATACCGCCGAAGACTACAGAACTTTGCTTGATCAAATGGAATTTTGAAAATCTTCAATGACTTGTTCCGCATTCATATATAATGCCATAGGGTAGAGGTCATTTTTTGAATCTATCGGGGTTTGGAATTGTAAAGCTTGAACATGGGAAAGTGGGCTATAACCAGTGGAATCTTCCAGTTTCTTTTTCCAATTTTTTATCACGTCCGCCAGCGAGTATAGATGATCGGCCCACTCCTGTTGCTTTGCTTGGGCAAAGCTGCCGCTTTCGGACCATTGTTCAAGAACTCGCATCATATCGGTAAGGTTGGCATAACCCGATTGAAGAAGCTGCATATCCACAGCTAATTGTTTTAATGTCAGGCGTTGTTTACGCCCAAACGGACGGTAACGAAAACTTTGCTCCGCTTCTATCAGCTCCGTTGTCGCTTGATGAAGTTCCTGGAACAAGCTTTGTAATTGGGATAGCAAAATCTCAACTTCATTTGGGGGACAGCCGTTTTTCACCCAGTGCGCAGTGTCTATGAAATGATTGGATAAATGACCCGTAAAGCGGCTCATTTTACCCTTGGTTTTGTTTATGGAATCGGGCGGGAATATCAGGACATGAATCAGTAAGGCAACGAGTACACCGATCACGGTATCGCGTATGCGATCAAGGGGATAACTGGGCATTTTGCTTTGGAAAAACATAACCAATACAATACTCAGCGCCACTTGGACCATAAAAGAATGATCTAATCGGAGCCACATGATGATAAAAATTCCAATAAGAAGAAGGAGGCCCACACTCCAGCCGTTCACTTCCACATAAGGGATTATGGCAGTTGTGAGAATAACACCCGCCGTCGTTCCCAGGACACGCTTCCATGCAAATTGTACTGACATATGAACGGTTAATTGAACAGTTAAAATCACTGCCAGAGAGGCTAGATAAGGATGTTTGGAGCCAGCCCATTCCGCAATTTCCCATGCCAGTGCTGCTGCCAATGGGATCTTCCAAAAAACCGCTTTATATTTTACGAAATCCATAATTGTATTCATACCTTTAGCTCCATCTGTTATGGTCTGTTCATACTTGCTGTTTTGTTAACGAACAATATATCACACGTAGTATGTCAATCTAGATTTTGCTTTATGAATCCTGTATTTAAAATGAAACATTTAAAGCGCAGGCTTCAGCTGAAGCAGGAGAAAAAGTCTTGCCATGTTAATGTGGACAGGGACATGGGTAATTTTTAAGAATAACTATAAATTTCAGCAACAGCCAAATGAGGTGGCTCATGAATAATGAACGATGGAAGCAGGCTGAAACAGCTCTGTCTTGTGTGAAAGTATTGAAGCAAGGAGTAAACGACCCGGTAATGATTGAAGGTGGTTCGGATGAACTGCATTGTATCGGCATTGGAACCGATGCGGCTGTATTTGTCTATGAGCCTATGCCGGCTTATGCCTACAAACTGTATGCAGAGGACGCTTTGCATAAAAAAGAAGCGGAGATTACAGTCTATCGTCAATTGGCGGGCAATCCTTATTTTCCGATGTTTTATGGGGCTGGAGATTTGTATGTAGTGATCAGCCGTGAACGAGGGATAACGCTATACGATTGTTTACTATACGGGGTTCCTGTTCCTAGACAGGTGATCGATGACGTTGAAGTTGCACGAGCCTTCGTAAGGGAAAAGGGGCTTAACCCGCGAGATATTCATTTGAAAAATGTTCTTCTGCAAGATGGCCGGGGTAAAGTGTTGGATGTTTCTGAATATATACAGCCCGGAAACGACATGAGATGGGAGCATCTTGTGTGGGCGTATGATAACGTTTATCCGTTATTGGAGGGAAGAAAGATACCTGCTTGGGTCATGGAGGCTGTGAAAAATGGATACTATCGTTTGGATTCATCCAACATGAACCTGCCGGAATTTGCTAGTCGAATTAAACGGCTGTTTTTAAAAAAATAGATATCCCGATGAGATGATCTATCATATAAATAAATATGAAAAGATATGAATGGATAATAATGGCTTACCAAAACTTACTTGATGTTTTTCTTGTTCTAAGGCGTTAAAATAACTTATGAGAGGACAAGGTATTCGTAACCTTTTCTTCTCCTCCTTATGGCCAGTTAACGGAACGGGTAACGTTCTGGCCACGCAGAAAGGACCAATGCGGTACTGCCGCTTTGGTCCTTTTGTGCTTTTTTAAACGAAAACGATATTGACAATAATACATAAGTTAGATACAGTAAACGAGTTAATAAAACACTTAATAAAAGTGTTTTATTAAGTGTTAATTTCACCTGGGAATCACTTCACATTTCTCGAAAATACTTTTCATTATTCACACAAAATGACGACGTCGTTACTTCTAAAATGGGGGGCCTAACGATGAAACGAATTGGCGGCAATGCTATGGTGATGAAAGAAGTGAATATCAATCTTGTCCGAAAGATAATGAAATCAAAAGGCGAAGCAACCAAGCAGCAGATTGCGAAAGAAACAGGCCTTAGTGCAGTTACAGTAGGAACTATATTGCAACAATTACTGCAAACATCCGAAGTGAAGGAAGCAGAGCTCTGCTCTTCAAGTGGAGGCCGGCCGGCTCAGCGTTTTAAATATAACGGTGATTATGCATATGCACTGATTCTCTTTCCATATGAAGCCGCAGGTCAGATCATCATTCGCAGTACGGTTGTTAATCTTTTCGGTAATCGTGTTTTTGAGCAAACGGATGAGGTAGATGATATTGATGTAGCATGTTTCGAGCAAATTATCGATTCTCTAATCGTTTCTTATCCAGCAATTCGTGCTATTGGCTTTGGATTGCCAGGCGCAGAGTGGCAAGGAGAAATTATTGTTTCCGACTATAAAGCTTTAATTGGCGTTTCCATTCTGGATGATTTCAGGAAGCGTTATGGAATCCCTGTCATTATGGAAAATGATGTAAATGCTGCAGTCGTTGGATATTGTGAACGGAAGCAGATCCAATCGGATGGAGCTATCGTTTATTTGTATTTCCCAGATCGATTTCCGCCAGGGGCAGGTATTCTCATTAACGGAAAGTTGTTTAAAGGAACGAGAAACTTTGCAGGTGAAATTGCGAATATCCCTTTGGGCATCCCATGGGATGAAGTAAAAAGTACGACTATTCCTGAGCAGATTGAAGAAGCTGTCGTCAAGCTGGTCATTTCAATCTGTGCTGTTTTGAATCCGGATTATATCATTTTAAACGGGAGCTTTATGGAACAGGAAAGTGGAAGAAAAGTAGCAGAACAGTGTAAGCAAAAATTACCGGCAAGTGCGGTACCCGAGATCATCATTTCAGAGGATTTTACAGCTGATTACTTGGAAGGAATGATCGCACAGACGTTAGCTACGTTGGAACCGGACATCGTATTATCGAAAGTTAAATAATTGAGGAGACAGGGAAAATGGCAACATTATTTTTGATCATTATATACTTATCGTTTATCAGCTTGGGGTTGCCTGATTCATTACTTGGAGCAGCTTGGCCTGTAATGCAAGCGGATTATGGAGCACCGTTTGGCGCTGCGGGCGTCTTATCGATTATCATTGCAGGCGGGACGATTGTATCAAGCTTGGCCAGCGGTATGATGCTGAAACGACTCGGAACAGGGAAAGTAACACTAATTAGCTGCTTGATGACAGCAACCGCATTGCTCGGATTTTATTTTGCCCCTTCTATAGGTTGGTTAGTGGTATTGGCATTACCGCTCGGGCTAGGTGGGGGATCGGTTGACGCGGCATTGAATCATTATGTAGCCACACACTATAAAGCCCATCATATGAGCTGGCTTCATTGCTTCTGGGGTGTAGGAGCTACACTTGGGCCGATTATTATGTCCGGGTTTATTCGTGAAAATGATTTATGGCGAGACGGCTATTTAACCGTTGCCCTTATACAATTCGCTTTAGTTGTTGTGCTGTTTATTACGCTCCCACTATGGAAGCGGATGGAGAAAACTCATCGTCATGCTGCTGAATCTGGTCAGGAAACAGACCTTCATCGTAATTCCGATAAGCCTGCAAAGCGGACGATGAAGATCAAGGGTGTCAAACTGACTTTAATGACATTTCTATTTTATTGCGGTGCTGAAGCAACCGTTGGATTATGGAGCAGCAGCTTCCTAGTCAACACGAAAGGGTTGTCGGCAGCGATGGCAGCACAGTGGGTGTCTATGTATTACGGCGGCATTACCGTTGGTCGGTTCATCACCGGTTTTGTGACCTTTAAGCTAAGCAATCGTGTTCTTGTTCGCAGCGGATTGTTCATTTCTCTAATCGGAGTGTTTCTTATGATCCTGCCGCTGCCAACTATAATGTCTCTGATCGGGCTTATGCTCATTGGTCTTGGCTTCGCCCCTGTATACCCGTGTTTGCTGCATGAAACGCCTAACCGATTTGGCAAGGAGCAAACCCAGAAGCTTATGGGCTATCAGATGGCTGTTGCTTATACAGGCACAACACTGCTTCCTCCGATGCTCGGTTGGATCGCTTCCCAGACAACAATTGCGATTTTACCTTCTTTCGTTGCGGTGTATGTGATCATGATGTTGTTCGGTTCTGAAAGTGTCAACCGAATCATGAAGCTGCGATCGGTACGAGAGGAAACAGTCTCTAGTTAATGGATAATAGAAACGCCAGTCATTCACTATTCTGATGTGGATGTATGGCGTTTTTTGTTATTGAAACCATGATATAATTTGGTGAAAATATGTGAAGGATGAATGAACATGTGATATTCAGATGCACTATGTATTATTTGATGAACCCGTGTTAAAGAAGATGGTTACTTCAAAGCTTCGCGCTTCAGGACTGGACGACGAGGCAGCCTCGGATATAGGGATGCCACATGTTTCAGCGACCTAACATTTCGTAACCTCCCAAGACTTCTTCACGTATATAGATATAAACATGATCTGATGAAATGGTTTTTAAGCCATTCAAATCCGTTTTACGTCCATGGAGAAACCTCCTTCTCTCTTATGGCTTCATGTTTAACAATAATAGACTGTTGAGGTAATCCAACGTATGAATGAACAATTTACAGATTATGCCGAATCATCGTATCGGCTGGCTGAACAGAAGGCAGCTTCATATTTTGAAGCCCTTCAAGTTCAGCTAAATGACAAGACTTATATACCTGCTCTGACAGAAGACATTCAACTGTGGAAAAAGAAGCATATTCGGCATATGTCGTGGTTATCTTTCTATTCACGGATAAAGAGTAAACCGGATTCCCGGGATTATTATAGATATATCGATTGGCTGAATGTTACAGGTAAGTTGGACGATTATTTGGATCGAAGTGTTTCTTATATGTACATGAGGGATCTGGGTAAATCATTAGACTCCTCCGATACTCAGATCAGGATTCAACGCTTCGTTGCCAAGCTCAAAAAACATTTGATTGATTCCGGCAAAACTAGAAGGGAAGACCCGCCTGAGTACATGAGCTTAACCGGCTTTTACCGATGGGCTCAGAAGGAAGGAATCGAAACGGCCGCGATCTGGGTAATCGACAAGTTGAAAAACGTAGCTTCCCATATTCCGGAAGGGATGAATGCAGAGCAAGCGCAGCGTAAACTGATTAAAATCATCATTGGTGTGATTTTGCATGTGATGGAAGAGATGGATGATAAGGTACCGCCTGAGGAGCGTTCCAAGCGACTTGATGAAGCGATCAGGCTCGGTTACTCTTACGGTTTGACTTATCCGTTTATTGACGACCTTCTCGATTCAGGGGTCCTAAACGATGAAGAGAAAGAACAGTATTCACGCATGATACGTACTGCCATTGTAAGTCGATTTGTACCGGAATTAGGGGAATGGGAAAGACATCATATAGATTTGATCCGTTATGTCCATTCGGAGCTTCGAGAAGCTTTTGAGTACATTAAAAAATATCAGCGCCCGGAAATGCAGCAAACGTTTTTCGAGCAGTCTTATGTATTTTTTCAGTCCCAGCATTTGGATCGGATTAAGGACCTTTCAAACGCAAACTACACCAATGAAGAACTCTTTCTACCTATCATTTTAAAATCCTCATCTTCTCGCTTGATAGTACGCTCTGTCATTAGTGCCCCCGAGGATGAAGGCTTTGAGGATCGAACCTTTTTTTATGGTATCTATAATCAGCTTGCGGATGACTTTGCGGATATGTTTGACGATATGGAGGACGGAGCCGTCACACCTTACACCTATTATCTGAAGTATCGAAAACAGCGTCCGGATCTGATAAATCCGTTTGAGTTGTATTGGACGGTAATCTTCCATTTGATCCATAACGTGTATCACTCTGATGCCAAAACCCGCGAAGTGATACTAAATCGGGCGATCAATGGCTTGAAGCGGTGCAAGGCACGGGTAGGTACAGAAAAATACAATGAAATAATGGGCGTTTTTGCCTCTGGGAATCCTGAATTCAATCGTCTCGTACAGCAAATGGTTCGAAAAGCTGATGATGTCGATTTCTTTGATAAGCTGCTAAGGGACCAGATGGTGAACAATCTGAAAACTGATCGGGAGGAACAGGAGTATTTTTTCAATACGCTAAAAACCGTTCGCGATCAGATCAACGACCAATTGCCAATTTCTCAAGATGACGGGCCTCCTATGAAAGAGTCTTTAATCGATGCCGCCAACTACAGCCTAAAAGGAGATGGAAAGAGACTTCGCCCTGTCATAACCTGGGTCATGGGTGTAGAAGAATATGGTCTTCAATCTTCGGCCATTGTGCCGCTTCTCAGATCATTGGAATATATGCACACCGCTTCGCTGATCTTTGATGATCTGCCTTCGCAGGATAATGCTGATACCCGTCGAGGAATACCGACCCTGCATCAAGTCCATAGCAGTTCCACTGCGGAATTAACGGGCTTGTACCTGATTCAGAAAGCGATTGAGGAACAAGCATCTCTAAGTGGGTTTGATGCGAAAAACGTACTTGCCTTGATGCAGTATTCGTCCCGAAAAGCAGGGGAAATGTGCATGGGACAGGCGATGGATTTACAGTACAAAGGAACATCGCTCACATTGGAGCAATTGAATACGATATGTTTCTACAAAACGGGGATTGCATTTGAAGCATGTCTTGTGATGCCTGCTATACTTGCTGAGGTTGAGGCTGTAGAGATTGAAGCATTGAAAAAGTATGCCTATCATGCGGGCATTGCATTTCAGATAAAAGACGATTTGCTTGATTCGGAAGGGGATCTGCTCTTGCTTGGCAAACCGACACACCAGGATGTAGAGAACAACACCTCCACATTTGTTACGGTTCTTGGTCAAGAAGGGGCCAGAAAAGAGATGTGGGAGCACTACTGCCTTGGGATGGAGACGCTAAAAGAGATACCTCGAAATGTTCCCTTCCTAAAGCATTTATTGAATTATATCGTTAACCGTGAATCGTAAGCGGGCGTTGTATTTGAAAGAAGACGGCTCAAGGGCCGTCTTCTTCATTATGTTTACGGCGTTAAACGCCTTCTATCCCTTCTGGAAAAAAGCCTGAGCTTAACCAGCCTTTTACGATTCCAACTGATAATGCTTCAGCACCACATCTGCCAATCCTGCTTTCTCTAGGAGAGGAACAGGTGCCAAGAAGGTTACAGTCACAACGCCCGGGTCCCGGCCAATATCGATCGAACCGTTTATTGTCGCCCGGTTCATCACTTCCGGTACGGAAATCCCAAGTACGTTTGCTGCCCGTTGCAGACCGCTCACGGTCGCCTCGTTGAGGGTAGCGCCTGTACCGATGAAGGAAATCGGTGCGGTATCCTCGATATGATCGAGCCCCCAGCTTCGGGCTGCTTGCAGCGCTCGTTCTTTCTCTTCACGGGTAAATGGTTTTGCCAGATATGGGAGATCTTCTTCCACAGGCAGCAGGACTGGACCATCCAGCTTCAACCCTTTGATGACGCGGACCTGTAGTGTTACAATTCCGGCGACATCTGCGGTATGCCCTGCAATTTCTCCATTTCCTTGCATGGCATGCATATCGCCCAAGTACACTCCGCCTCCCGGAACTTTGACCGGACAGATCAAGGTTGCATGTTCACGCACCCGGTTGATGTCCATATGTCCGTCTGTGCGTTCCTCCAACTGCTCCTTGGTTACGGCATAATCATGAGGCGCTTCAAGCAGGAAGGAACCGAAATCACCGGCGTTATGTGAGTCGGGAAAAGGGCGAGACGGTGTTGTTCCCAGTTGCCCCAGGAACGGTCTAACTCTAGCAACTGCACCGACGATGTCATGTGGAGCGAATGTAACGATCGGATTTTGACTGGAACCGCCGGGGATCGCCATGAATCGGTGACCATCCTCCGCTATTTGTTTTGCCGCTTTCTGATGCAGGGTAACTCCTAACTGATGATGCGAGTCAAAGCCCATTGTATAACCATTTGTGAACACAAACGGTGTTACATCGGAGCCGCATGTAGTGCAGCGAACCGATTCCGGCCCGATTCCTTCAATCCGCGTTTCCGGATACATGGTTCCGCAAGTATTGCATTTTGCCGCAACGAATGGGTCACCGACGAACCGGCCTTCCATCGTTTTGTCATTCCCTGAAGCGGTTGCAATCGAAGTCACACGAATCGATTTGATATGAACGGCGATTGCGTCACCGACCTCTGCACCTTCAACAAATACTGGCTTGGTTACTTCATGACCTCCGCGAAGCTTGGGCGTAATCATCGGTCCCCAACAACCAGGTGCGGTATTGGCAATAATATGCCCGCCATCACGAACAGGACCTAGCATAGGCTCGTTTGGATCTAAAATGCCATTCGTATAAGTGTCAACATAAACGGTTTCCTTTGCTTGCGCTGTGCTCATTCATCGTCTCTCCTTATTCTTAGATGATCGTATGACTTGTGCGGTGTCTAATTACTAGTATAGTCCATATTGATCTCTGTATCCAAAATAGGTAGCAGGTGGATGCTTGGAAGAATAGGCATCGGATATTTTACCCGCTTCAATTTAAATATTTCTCTAAATAATCAATTGGAATAGCAAGCCCGACCGTAGTCGATTGGTCCTGCTGAGCTATAGTTGTTGTAGCATACACAACGGCGATGACATGTCCATTGGTGTTGATCACTGGGCTGCCACTGTTCCCGCTATGTATTGGGGCCTTTATCATCAGCATGGGAAGCTCGCGACTCTCTGATGGAGTCATACCTATTACGGTACCTTCAGTGGCAATTCGATAAAATGCTAATGGATTTCCTATAACATGAATAGGATCGCCTGCTTGATACGTGTTCTCCGTTTCCAATTGCAGCGTAGGCAAGTTGGTTTCATGGTCTCGAATCTTAAGTATTGCAATATCGATTTCACTGTCATGGACGATAACATCGGCCAAATATGATTCTCCATGGAGAAATTGGACTATGCCAGCCTTGTCATCAGCCATTACATGCTGATTCGTAATAATAAGGCCGCTTGGGTCGATATTAAAGCCGGTGCCTTTGCGATCGCCGACACTGACATTGACTACGGCTTGTTTATATTGCTGAATCCGTTCTTCTTGTGATAATTGGGAATCCTTCTTCAAAAACCGGAGCGACGGAAGGTTGTAAACCTGCGGTATAAAGGCAATCAGATTTCCAAAAAGCAAGATGACGAGCATAATAATGATTGTTTTCTTGACCCACGTTCTTTTTGGAGGAGTATGAAGCTCATCCTCTTCATTATCTTCGTCTAGATTCCAAAATTGTTCATCCTGTTCATGAAGCAAATCATCCGGCTTCTCTAGTGGATCTGTCGATGCTTTTTGATCATTTAACTCCTCGTTACGGATCGTCAGTACCTCCCTGCTATGAGAAAATAAACATTACAGATTCAAGATGATTATAACAAACCTTGGCAGGCTGTAGTCGAAAACAGGTACATGATGTTTGTAAAAAAACAAAACAAGCCGAAGTCGTTGAGACTGAACTGCACCCCAATTGTTAGACACACTCTAACAGTTGGGGGTGCAGTTTTTTTATGACTAAATTTACGAAAGATAGTAAATTGGCGATAATTCAAGGGTATGACCCTGATCTTATATCGCAGACGGAATACGCAAATCAAATGGGCGTTACTAAGTCCCAATTCCAATATTGGTTGAAGCTCTATGAGATGCATGGTCAGTCAGCCTTTATTAACGGCTATACAAATTATCCGGCAAGCTTTAAACTGGACGTACTCAATCATATGGCTCAATCAGACGCTTCTCTCATGGATACCGCTGCTCTGTTCAACCTTCCGGACTTCTCCATGTTGTATTCCTGGCAGAAAAAGATGGAGACAGGCGGTCTAGAAGCCCTTGAGCCAAAAAAGAAGGGGCGTCCATCCATGAAGAAAGATTCCAATTCGTCTATCAAACGATCCGTAGTTGAAGGGTCTGACGAAGCACTTAAAGAACGTATCAAGCAGCTTGAAATGGAAAATGAGTATCTAAAAAAGTTGAATGCCTTAGTTCGAAACAAGGAAAAATCACCAAACAAGACAAAGCACAAGTCGTCTGGGAACTGAGGCATAAATATCCGGTGATGGCACTCGTACAGCTGGCTGGTATCCCGCGCAGCACCTATTACAACCTTATAGCACGTATAAATCAACCAGATTTGAATACCGATTTGGAAGCTGAAATTCAGTCAATTTACGCGGAACATGAGGGGCGTTACGGATATCGCCGTATTCGTGATGAACTGGTAACCCGTGGATGGAAAGTAAACCATAAGAAGGTTCAGCGGCTCATGAAAAAGCTAGGCATTAAATGCCTAGTCCGCATGAAAAAGTATAAGTCGTATAAAGGGACAGTGGGCAAGATTGCACCGAATCATCTGGACCGCCAGTTCACGGCGGAGGCGCCAAATGAGAAATGGGTGACGGACATCACGGAGTTTAAGTTGTTTGGAGAAAAGCTGTATCTATCACCCATTTTGGACTTATTCAACGGGGAGATTATCACCTATACCATTGGTTCACGACCAACATATTCTCTGGTATCTGAAATGCTGGATGCAGGACTGAAGCGTCTGCCGGAAGAGCACCATCTTCTTCTTCATTCAGATCAAGGATGGCATTACCAAATGAAGCCGTATCGCCATGCGCTTAAGTCGAGAGGCATTCTCCAGAGCATGTCACGAAAAGGGAATTGTTACGATAATGCCGTCATAGAGAATTTCTTCGGTATTCTCAAGTCGGAGTTTCTGTACTGTAAAGAGTTTGAAAATGTGGAACATTTCAAGAAAGAACTGAAAAAATATATTGAATACTACAATACTAAACGGTTGAAGGCAAAATTCAAAATGAGTCCGGTACAGTACCGAACTCATTTTGAGAAAGCTGCCTGATGAAATAACCGTGTCTAACTTTTGGGGGTCACTTCAGACTTGCGGCTTGTTGATTTCTTTATTTCAAATGATCGATGATCGCGCGGTAAGCGATAACCGCCTCGTAATCATGAACATTAAATATCGTCGGATCTACTCCGGTTTTGACGATGACTGTACGTTCCTTCTGATTCACATAGATATGCTGGCCATAAATGCCGCGTGCCATAAATTCAGAGCCGTTGCTATTTTGCGGAACCCACCATTGATATTGGTATCCGAAGAAATCATCCGCTGCCTCTGGCAGCAAATCTGCCCGGCCGTCAAGCGTGACGGATTCTTTTACCCATTTTTCAGATATAACCTGACGTCCGTTCCAATCTCCGTTATGTAAATAGAGTCTTCCAAATTTGGCGTAATCTCGGAGCGTTGAATTAATGAACGTAAATGCAATCTCATTGCCGTGCAGATCGGTGTTCCAATACGCATCGTATTCCATACCAAGCGGCTGCCAAATTTTTTCTTCCAAATAAGCGGCGGCATTCATACCGGTTGTTCTTGCAATTAACATGCATAGAATCTGAGTATCTACGCTTTTATACTCAAATTTTCCGGGTGGCTGCAATCTTGTCAGCTTTTGTACATATTCGGTTATAGGCACAGCTTTTTCACTAAATACATCAATCAAAAATGTGTGAATTTCAGCATCCTTATCACTGTAATCTTCATTAAAGCGAACGCCCGAAGACATCTGCAAAATATCTTTCACACTTGCTCCGTCATAACCGCTGCCGATCAGCTCCGGCAAATAGGATGTAACCGGGTCATGGACATCGTTCATAGCCCCTTCATCAAACGCAATGCCGATTAGAGCGGAGACGATTGATTTGGCTACAGACATTGACATCGCGGTCGACTGCTCTTGGTATCCGTTGAAATATTGCTCGGTCATAATCGTATCGTCTTTAATGACCAAAAACCCGGTGGCAAGAACCTTCTGCAAATAATCTGCGACTGTGCTGATTAGGCCATTATGCTCATAATGGATTTCATTCAGCGGTTGTTCGTTTTTCTTAAAAACAAATTTATGTTCCGGCGCTTTAATATCATGTTTGGGCATGATTTTGTTCATATTTCTGAAGCTCCATGCAATATGCTCTTCATCTAGCATCGTTGCCAGCTTGGTTAAATCATACTGTTTGTCTGCCGTGTTCAAATTCATCAAGACCTCCAATTGCCATATTTATGTTATATATTCTACTATTGTACCTTACTATGAAAAGGATACAAAATCGATAGAAGAGTCTTGATGTTTTACCAATTTCATCGTAAATTGGAATACGTGCGATCTGGATTCGAAAATCAATGGGAGGGATGTAGAGCATGAGTAACCGGTCATGGAAGATTTTTATTACGGCAGTCGTTTTGATTGTTCTGAGTGCCTTCGTGTACGATAAGGCCCAATCCCGAACGTCATTTCAGGAGCTCGTTCTTGATCATTTGAATGAACCAGATGAAATTAAGTCGATCCATTTATATAAGGAAGATGATGAAGAGAGACAACCAGGAATTGAAATTACGGACTCTGATGAGATCAATGAAATCATGAAAGTTTTTTCGGGTGCAAAATTAAAAGTGATTGAACAAAGATTTCTATTCGAGGACAGCTATAAAATGTATATTTATACTAAGAGTGGTCCTTCGTTTTATGTAGTCTTTAACGATCAGAAGCTCATGAGAATCGATAACAGTGAGACCATGCATAAGAAATACAATCGAGAATATGAGGTTACAAACGATTTTGATATTACGAAAGTTACTGATTTATTCAATGAATGAACGAAAGTCGACTCGAAGTAACGGGGTATTTATGTGCGCTTTAAAGCATAATTATAAAAAATATAAATAAAGGTTACCCCTGAAGTGATTTTTATATTATAATCGTATCAAATGCGATGAAGAGAAGAGTAAATAAACGAATTCTTTCACAGAGAGCTCCGGTAGTTGAGAAGGAGTAAAGGATTGCTTATTGAAAAAAGACTCTGAGCAGCACGTCGGAACCAGATCAATAGGGGATGGTGTGACAGGAGCTCCTGTTACAGAGCTGGAGTATAGCATGATTGTGTAATGTCGTACTCGACAAGGCGAATATGGCGACATATCTCGCAAAGCTGGGGTGGTACCACGGGTATACAATCTCGTCCCTAAGACTACGGTCTTGGGGGTGGGATTTTTTATTATTTCATGCATATCAAGCATATTGAAAAAGGAAATGTACACAATTCAGCGAGTCTGAATATGTATTTATTAAGAAAGGAATTGAATAGCTCATGGCAAAAAAACTTCAAGTTGGTATTGTCGGTGGAACAGGTATGGTTGGACAGCGTTTTGTTCAATTGCTGGATGAACATCCATGGTTCAAAGTAACCCTCATTGCAGCAAGCAGTAACTCAGCAGGCAAAACATATGAGGAAGCCGTTCAGGGCAGATGGAAGCTGTCCACTCCGATTCCTGAAGATGTGAAACATATCGTCGTACAGGATGCCTCGAAAGTGGATGAGGTTGCGGCCCAGGTTGACTTTATATTTTGTGCAGTTGATATGAAGAAGAACGAGATTCAGGCTTTGGAAGAGGCTTACGCCAAAACAGGAACGCCCGTTATTTCCAACAATTCGGCTCATCGCTGGACTCCTGATATTCCAATGGTCATTCCGGAAATTAATCCGGAACATATCGAGATCATCGCAGCACAGAGAAAAAGATTGGGAACTTCCACCGGGTTCATTGCAGTGAAACCGAACTGCTCCATTCAAAGCTATGTACCGGCGCTTCATGCCTTGCTTGATTTCAAACCGACCAAGGTCGTTGCATCGACGTATCAAGCGATATCCGGTGCAGGTAAAAACTTCAACGATTGGCCGGAGATGCTGGATAATGTAATCCCGTATATCGGTGGTGAAGAGGAAAAAAGCGAGCAGGAGCCGCTGCGCATCTGGGGCAGTATTGAAAACGGTGAAATCGTAAAAGCAGCTTCACCTATAATTACAACACAGTGTATTCGCGTTCCTGTAACAGATGGACATTTAGCAACCGTATTTGTATCGTTCGAGAACAAACCATCGAAAGAGGAGATATTGGATCGCTGGCGTCAATTTTCAGGAAGACCACAGGAGCTCGGTCTGCCGAGTGCGCCAAAGCAGTTTATCACATATTTTGAGGAAGAAAACAGACCGCAAACGAAGCTGGATCGTGATATTGAGCGCGGGATGGGCGTTTCTGTCGGAAGATTACGTGAGGACTCGATCTACGATTATAAATTTGTAGGGTTATCTCATAATACGCTGCGTGGTGCTGCTGGCGGTGCCGTTCTGATCGCTGAGCTGCTGAAAGCGGAAGGCTACATTCAAGCGAAATAAAAACATTAGTTTAAGGGGCTGTTCCAAAAGGTCTATTGACCCGGGGCGGCTCCTTTGTCTGTTCTAAGGACGCTATCGGAACGAAGAGTATTGACTGGAAATCTTTTATCGTTTATATTATACATCTGTGCTTCAATGCAAAAAAGCCAAAAAGCATAAAAGCGGAGAAGCTTTATTATGGAATCGGAGATACGAATTTTATCCCGATTATTATAAATGTTAAGGAGTTCTATCAACATGGACAGACAACTGAGTTTCACAAAAAGTGTCATACTTATGGTTTTTATTCTAACCCTATTGTTTGTGACCCTTTTTCTTTTAAAATCGGAACCGCATATACCGCTTCTCGCAACAACCGTCGGCACAGCCGCTCTATTGCGATTATTCGGCTTTACATGGAAAAAGGTGGAGTCGGCCATTATTCAAGGGATACAAGGTGCCATTATGCCGATTCTTATTCTTGCGCTGATCGGTATTCTGATCGCCGTATGGATGATGAGCGGTACGGTACCGACGATATTGTACTATGGTATGGATTATATTAAACCGGAGTATTTTGCCGTCAGCGCACTGTATGTTACGATCATCGTCTCCATGTTTACGGGAAGCTCGTTCACAACCGTCAGCACCGTCGGGGTTGCCCTTATGGGAATCGCTTTAACGACGGGGATTTCCCCAACTTTCGCTGCTGGAGCGATCATTTCCGGGGCTTGTTTCGGTGATAAAATGTCGCCATTATCCGATACGACGAATTTTGCTCCTGCCGTAGCAGGCGTATCTTTGTTCACACATATTCGCAATATGGTAAATACGACACTTCCTGCTCTTGTCGTAACAACTGTATTTTTCCTGCTTGCACCGAAAAGCAATAGTGTCGATTTATCTTCTATACAACAAATCAAGCTCGCATTACAAGAAGGATTTCATATCCACTGGTTAACTTTAATATCACCGCTTGCTGTTATTGTCTGCTCTATTAAACGGATTCCTATTTTACCGACATTGATTGTCGGTATTGTGACAGGGCTTTTGGTGACTGCCTTTGTTCAGCAACAAACAGCCATCGACTTCTGGTTCAGTGTTATGCAGGGCGGCTACAAGAGCACCATCGCCAACGAAACGGTCGCATCCATCGTTAACCGAGGCGGGTTGCAATCGATGATGGGGTCTATATCGCTGATCTTGATTGCTTTATCCTTAGGAGGCTTATTACAGCATTGTGGTGTCATTGACGCCTTCTTCCGTAAGGTGATGCAGCCTTTAAAGCGAAGCAGCAGCATTGTCCTTATGACCGGTGCATCATCGATCGCTGTCAACGGCATGACCGGAGAGCAGTATCTATCTATTCTGCTGCCTGGCCAAATGTTCAAAGATGAATATGTTCGGAGAAATATTCCAGCCAAGACGCTTTCCCGTACATTGGAAGATTGCGGAACGCTTGTGAACCCGTTGATTCCATGGGGGGTCAGTGGTGCCTTTTTCGCTTCGACACTTGGTGTACCGGTTATAGAATATGCCGCCTATGCAACGTTCTTGTGGTTAAGTCCGCTGTTTACATTTGCTTATGCTTTAATACCAATATTACAGAAGAACTCGCTGGGCAAGGATAAAGGGGTCTCAGCATCATGACCTGCTACCAATTTCTTTTTACTACAAAATGATGTTATGATCGAAAAATGAAATTTACTAGTCAGGCGGTACATAACGAAGGAGATAGATCTTATGAATAGCATACGTATCGTTCCAATTACAGAGATAAGTCATATTCAAGAAGTGTGTCAGCTGGCTGAAGAAATTTGGATGGAGCACTATGAGCCGATTATAGGCCAAGAACAGGTTCGCTACATGATTGAGAAATTTCAATCTCCTGAGCCTGTCAAGGAACAAATTGAAAGTGGATATCAATACTATTTTTTAAACAGTCGGGATGAGAAGGCAGGATATATGGCTTTCAAACTGGAAAATGGCAGCATGTTCTTAAGTAAAATCTATGTAGCCAAGCGTTATCGCAAACAGGGGATTGCAGCGGCGGCACTCACTTACGCTGAAGAAGTGTGCAAATCAAGTGGGGTCTCCTCGATGTGGCTGACGGTTAATAAATACAACTCGAACTCAATCGCCGCCTATAACAGACTCGGGTTTGTGACGATCCGCGAACAAGTTGCAGATATTGGACAGGGATATGTTATGGATGATTATGTGATGGAGAAAGTGATTCCTGAATAATAAAGGAAAGCAGTGATGAAGCAAGAAAGGTCGAGAACGGGAGCAAATGAAATCCCGACTCGGCCTTTTTTGCTAACGGACATCTCTATGATGATCAAGTTCATATTCGTATTTGGTTACTCGTTAGAAGGATTCAACTGCACCATCCGAGTTGCGCGCTCATACAGCCGGCGATACACACTCTCCTGATCATCGCTGCCGGGATTCACATAATAAATGGAATCGATCTTCGCATAGGCAATTGCGCTTAAGCACATAGGACACGGCTCGGTGCTGGCATACATGATACAGCCTGATAAATCCAACGTATTCAATTGTTGGCACGCCTTTCGGACTGCCAGAGTTTCAGCGTGCGCGGTCGGATCATTGGTTTTGAGCTCTTCGTTTACACCTGTACTGATAATCTCCCCATCTTTGACGATAACCGCCCCGTAAGGACCGCCATGCTGTTGCGGATTTTCAGAAGCTAATTGTAAAGCTTTGCGAATGAAATCGTAGTGAGTCAATATGATGACCTCCCCGGTTCTATAATAGGACATTTTTAGACGATTCAGCGATGTTGCTCTTATTTGCACCAAAAAGAGCTATTACACTTACGGCTATGGTAGCACAGATCAAGGGGATTAGTAATATACCTTTATGTAAAATGCTGCTAAAGTAAATATAAAACCAGTCATAGTAGAAATAGAAAGGGGAAGCTGCAACATGGTTCATGAAGTGGTTATTGGAATCGATGGGGGCGGATCGACCACACGGGTTATGGTCAGTGATTTGACTGGACATATTCTTTCCTATGCAGAAGGCGGTCCATCGTCGATACATAAGGACAGCAACGCTCATGAGAATGTTCAAAACACGATTCAAATGGCACTCTCCAGTGCCAGCATCAATATCGATCAAGTGATAGGGCTAGTTGCGGGGATAGCCGGTTACGAATCCGAGTCGGATTTAAAGTGGGTTCAACGCTTAACCGATATAGACGGGCTGAACTGTCCCAAATGGTATGTAAACGATGCCGTTGTTGCACATGCAGGAGCTTTTTTAGGGGAACCAGGTATTGTAGTTGTATCCGGTACGGGATCGATAATAATGGCGATTACGGAACAGGGAAAGCAGTTCAGAAACATTGATTTCCATCATTATGCCGCTAGTGCTGCCCGATTTCTGTCATACGATACGATGTTCGAAATCCTTGCTGGACATGTTCATTCATCGGATGAAACGATGGTTCGTCAAATTATAAAATTTTGGAATGTTGAGCGTGCAGATCAGCTGCTTAACTTGGCAGCACATGGCTTTATAGAAGATCAGAAGAAACGGGATAAGACATTTGGCAAGATGGCTCCGATTATTACGAATGCGGCAAGCGAAGGAAGTGAGCTAGGCAGGTTCGTATGTGACAGAGCGATCGATCAAATCATGGTAGGTGTAGACATCCTGGGAGCATTCTTCAAACCGGGGCTCGTATCTGTAACTGGAATAGGGAGTGTTATCAGAAGTTCTTATATGAAATCGAAATTTATAGAAAGACTGCAATCGGGTACAAACAATCGGTATCATTATAAAAATCCGGAGCTATCCGCAGTAGCCGGTGCTGTGTTGATGGCGCTCAGAAATTTGGACATTCCAGTTCACTCCAGAGCGATTGAATCCATGAAGAATCACCCTTATTCGACATGGTAATTCGGATGTACTAAATAGATTCCAATTACAAAATATAGTATACTCTAGTAACATAATCGTGTCAGAATTTACATAGAATCCATTTTAACTATTTGAAATGACAGCTGACACGACTGCTTATCATGAAAGGTGTATGAGGGAACAATGACAACAATCTATGATTTTAACGTAACTAAACCTGATGGGGATCGATTCCCCCTTTACCATTTTGCTGGGAAACCTGTACTCATCGTGAATACCGCAAGCAAATGCAAATTCACGCCTCAGTTTGATGATTTACAAAAGTTATATGATCAATACCGTGAACAAGGACTGGAGGTTGTCGGGTTTCCGTGTAACCAATTTGCTGAGCAGGAGCCTGGGAGCAGCCATGAGGCTGAATCTTTTTGTCAGATCAATTATGGTGTGAAATTCTCCATATTTTCTAAAATTGACGTGAATGGCAACCAGGCGCATCCATTGTTCGATTACTTGAAAAAAGAAGGGCCATTTGAAGGATTTGACGAGGAGAATATCAACGCCAAGCTGCTCAAATTAATGATTTCTGACAAGGCTCCACAATGGCTGCATGGGGATGCAATTAAATGGAACTTTACTAAGTTTTTAATCGATCGAGAAGGAAAGGTTGTAAAAAGATTTGAGCCGGTTCATCCGATTGATGATATCAAATCTTATATCGAACAGGTTCTATAGAAGATGATATGAATCAGAAGCAATGATTCGGCCACAATCATGTAAAGCTGAAGGTAACCGCGTAAATCGCGGTTTTCTTGTTTTTTGCCGTCATGAATCAAACTTCACAACAAACGTACAAAAGCTATCTCCTTCTGCACGACAGCATGTTCTTGATATTTCATCCGTTCCCAGAACATTTTTCATCATATTCGTTTCGCAGCGGCAAGCTGTCTTGAATTCTTTCGCAATGGATAGAATCGGACAGTTATATTCGATTAATTCGTATGTCGTTTCATCAATCTGTGAAAAATCGGCCATATACCCTTTTTCATTTTGAATTTTGACCATCTCAGCCACTTTTTCAGATCCAGTCTTGTTGTGCATTCTGGGGTCATATTCCTTCGTCAGTCTTTCCTCTCTTTTATCAAATATATGTTGAATGGATTGGTTCCCGTATAGTTCTCTAATGTCATAAAGAAACTCAAGGCTTATCCCTTCATAGTTTTTAGGGAAGTGGCCTTCTGCTTTCTCTGATAAAGAGTAAATTTGGATCGGCCTGCCCATAGGTTGTTTGACTTCTTTTATAATAATCAATCCATCTTTTTCTAATGTGATCAGATGTTTTCTTACAGCCATATGAGTAATATCTAAAAACTCCGCAAGTTCATTTACAGTTAATTTAACTTCTTTTTTTAACAGGTTAAGAATTTTTTCTTTTGTGCTTTTTTGTGATAGTTCCATCAGATATCCCTCCAGTTTAACAGATGGAGCGTTAATTATACCAATTAATTATACTATAAAGTATAGAATATGAAATAGGTAAGCCAGCGAATGTGAATGCGCTAAAAATAAAGGTTTGACTTTTATTGACTAAACGATCATAATGATATTAAACTTATAAGTATAAAAAGTATAAATACATACATATTAGGAGGATTTACACAATGGCAAAATATTCACTTCCTGCTTTAAAGTACGATTTTAACGCGCTGGAACCTTTTATAGATCAACGTACTATGGAGATTCATCACGGAAAACATCATCAAACTTATGTAACTAATTTGAATGCAGCACTTGAGGGACACGATGGATTAAATGAAAGATCTTTGGAGGATTTGTTGAGTCATCTGGAAGAAGTTCCGGAACAAATCAGAACAGCGGTCAGAAATAATGGGGGAGGGCACCTGAACCATACTTTGTTTTGGGAAGTCATTCAGCCATCTAAAGAACGTACAAAACCGGGTGAAAAATTAGCAGAAGCGATCGATGCATCATTTGGCAGCTATGAAAATTTCGAGAAGGAATTTGCTGCGGCCGCTGCAACACGCTTTGGATCAGGTTGGGCTTGGCTCGTTGTTGACGGAAACGGGAAATTGAAAGTTACCAGCACTCCAAATCAGGATAATCCGATTATGGATGGAGACCGCGCGATCCTTGGATTGGATGTCTGGGAGCACGCGTATTACCTTCATTACCAAAATAGGAGACCTGAATATATTTCTAAATTCTTCGAGTTCATTAACTGGGATGTTGTATCTGAAAAATTTGAAAGTGCCAGCAAGTAACAGTGTCCTTTTTTTAAATTAACTATGTTGAGATGTTGAGGTATCGAAAAAAGCGCAGTAATGTATGGTTTCAGCAGCCTGCACTATTGCGCTTTTTTAACAAATAGGAGGGCCTTATTATGATTCATATTAGTCAAGTTGCAACTAACAAAATTAACGAAATTTTACTCGGTTCAGAACACCAAAACCCTTTTCTGCGAGTAGGAGTAGAAGAGGGTGGCTGCAGCGGTTTGTCTTATACATTGGTTGTCGATGAAGAGCAAAAAGATGGGGACTTGGTGCTGAATCAAGAAAATTTTAAAATTGTTGTCCATAAAGATAGTTTGCTCTTTATCGATGGCCTAACGATCGATTATGAAGAGCGTGGAATGCTTGGCGGCTTCACGATGGATAATCCAAACGCAAAAGTATCTTGTGGATGCGGAGCCAGCTTTAGAATATCGAATTATCGTGGAAAAGTCCAAAAATGTGATTAATACAGATAAAAAGGCGATTTTCTATTCATATCATTTGGAGTGGAGGATAGATTCTATTGGATATTATTGTAACTGAAAATGCTGTCCGTTCATTTCAGGATGAATGGGGGATCGAGAACGGTCAGTATGTAAGAATTTATGCCAAATATGCTGGCGGAGGCGAAGATGCTTACGCAATCGGAATAAACGCTAGTGTGGAGCCCGTTGATCCTGCTATAGTGAAGTCTATTGGCGGCTACCTATTTTTTATTGAACATAATGATGCATGGATTCTTAAAGATAAAACGATAAAAATCGACAGTAATGAAGAGGGAATCTTTTTTGGCGACATGTTATCCCTTTAACTTTTTCAATTTATTTCTATATAAAGTATTGACAAAGGACTTGTATCTTTTTCATACTAAATTTAGCAAGTGAATGAGACATTTATGAATACGAAGGGAATGCTCAACATGAAGCTTGTAGGATTGTCCGGATCGTTATCCGGTTATAAAACAGGAAAAGTTGTCAATGACATTATAGTATATGTTAGGAAAAACTACCCAAATATCGAAACGGAAATGATTGATTTGAAGGAATATACCATCGATTTTGTAACGGGGGCCCCGCTTCAATCTTATAACAGTGATACACTGACTGTTGTTAAAAAACTACTCTTTGCAGATCTAATTGTTATAGGTACACCCATTTATCAAGCTTCCATAACAGGTGCATTAAAAAACCTGTTAGACCATTTACCCGTTGATGCATTCAAAAACAAGGTCACTGGTATTGTAACTTTGGCCGGGTCGGAGAAACATTTTCTAGTGGCAGAGCATCACCTCAAGCCGATTCTAACCTTTTTAAAGGCGACCGTACCTGTTGGGAATATCTTTGTTCATAACGATCTCTTTAACGAAGAGGAGCAAATTGTTGATCCTGAATATCATATCCGCATCCAAAAGCTGTTTGAAGAGATGCTTGCGCTTCACAAATCTTTATCCCATTCTTAAAACTTCAAACCTTTCACTTGCTTTTGTCCCCAAATTTACTGAACCATGTTTCGTGGTAAAGAATTCGGGGACAAAGGCGAGCGCTATTACTTCTACAGAGTTGCTCTGTTCTCTTTTGCTATATAACTCCTCTTTTGCGTTCTCTACTTCTGACTAAAATATAAACCAATAAGCAAGTGCACCGAGGATGCCGCCGATACTTGGTCCGACTACTGGTATCCAGGCATATTTCCAATCAGAAGAGCCCTTTCCAGCGATAGGAAGAATCGCATGTGCGATACGCGGACCAAGATCACGGGCAGGGTTAATTGCATAGCCTGTCGTTCCGCCGAGAGATAGACCGATGCTGACGATAAGGAAGCCGACGATAAGCGGATGGAAGCCATCTGCAAACGAATTGCCCCCGATCGCCAGCAGGCTGAACATAAAAATAAACGTCGCGATCACTTCGCTCAGCAAGTTGGCCCCGCTGCTGCGTATGGCTGGGGCTGTTGCGAACACCGCCAATTTTGTAGCCTGGTCCTCTGTAGCACGCCAGTGCGGCAAATAGTGCAGCCATACAAGCACGGCTCCGAGAAATGCCCCGATCATTTGCGCGATAATATATTGTGGAACCATATTCCAAGCCAATTCGCCGATGACTGCCATCCCGAGTGTAACGGCAGGGTTAAGATGAGCCCCGCTAACAGAACCTACTGCGTATACACCAATGGCAACGGCAAGACCCCATCCGAGACCAATAACGATCCATCCGCTGTTTTCCGCTTTTGATCTCCGCAGTAAAACGCCAGCCACAACTCCGTCCCCCAACAAAATCAATAACAATGTTCCAATCAGTTCTCCCCAAAAAGGTGTCATCCCCAGTTCCTCCTCAAGATTGAATGTTTGCGCTTTCAGTTATTTGCCTCGAAAGGATTTTTGAGAGCTGCACTTCCTTTTAAACCGAAAGAAATGACCCAAATCACGCACCTCTGCCGAAAACAAAGATGTAAAATGGGTCATCTCCAGTATCGCTTTGTAACCTCTAAGTTATAAAAACTCATAACAGTATACACTGCGATGTTTGAAGCCATCATTTTCACGGCACCAGCTGTTAATCAAATTTTAAATAGCTTGCAGTATAAAATGGACTGCAAACAGCGCTGAAATAACATAAAACAGCGGCTTCACTTCACGTGCTTTTCCGACAGCTGCCTGGAACAGAGCATAGCTGACAAATCCAATCGCAATGCCGTCCACGATGCTGTGCATAAGCGGAATGAACGCAATGATGAAAAATGCAGGAAGCCCCTCGGACATCGGCTCGAAACGAACCTTCTTCACTGCTGGCATCATCAGCCCCCCGATGAAGATCAATATCGGTGCAACCGCTTGATCAGGGATAAACGTCAACAGTGGCAGAGCGACGAGCGTAGCGAGAAACAAGCATCCTGTCACGATGGCCGTCCATCCTGTACGACCGCCTGCCGAAATGCCAGCTGCTGTTTCGACCGTGGCTACCGTCGGGCTCGTTCCGAATATTCCACATGTCACAACCGACAGGGCGTTAGCTTGCATGGCGCGCTGAAAACGTTCGGGCCGGCCGCACATATTCAAATGGGCGTTGATCAAACCTACATTTTCAAATACGATGACAAGCGACAGCGAGAACACCGCAATCCCCATCGTCATCACGGAAATATTCTGGAAGGTAAGCTGCCCGAACACTTCGCCATACAAAGACCAGGAGAAACCTTGATTTCCTTCGGTGCCAGCAGATTCGGCCATGCCGGAGGGAGTAAGCCCAGTCATATAAGCCAACAAGGTTCCGAAAATGATCGCGATAAGTAAATGACCCGGTACTTTGCGCATGAACAGAATGCATGTCAGCGCCAATGTGGCAAATGTGACCCACACACCCGGCTCGCTGAATGATTGAAGCGAAATGATGGTTGACGGATCGGAGACGATAACGCCTCCTTTTTGCAGCCCGATAAGAACCAGCATCAATCCGATCCCAACGGAGATGGCTTCCTGTAGCGATTCCGGAATCGCTGCACGCAGTTGATCAGCCAGCGAGGTAAAGCTGATGATTGTAAAGCAGATACCGGATACAAAGACGACGGCCAACGCTTGCTGCCACGTAAGGCCCATACCATGAACGAGCGTGTAAGTAAACATGGCATTGATGCCCATGCCCGGTACAAGAATAATCGGTGACTTTCCCCACCAGCCCATGATGAAGCAGCCCACAGCTGATGCGAGCACTGTAGCGATAATGCCAGCTTTATGAGGTATGCCGGCATCGGCCAATATCGATGCATTCACGATAACGATGTATACGATTGCAAAGAAAGAGACAACCCCGGCCAGCAGTTCCCGGCGCATGACGTCAGACTTTGGCCTTGAAGACGAATCAAGCAGAGAAGCGGAATCCGCCTGCGCTTGCGTCTTTTTCTTGTGGCGGACCAATACAATACCTTCTTTCCATCGTAGCCCCTCACCCAACCCTTTCAAAAATGATGAAAGAAGACGGCAAACAGCCGTCTTGCGTTATTTTACCACATCATTCATGGAAGTAAACAACTAGTCATGTTTTTCATATTACATCGATACCGAATGCTGGGCATTGCTTCGGCTGCCAAGGAGCAGTTTCGCTTGGGCGGCGGCGATACGAGCAAGCGGGATACGATAGGTTGAACAACTGACGTAATCCAGACCCGTTTCATGGCAAAAGTAGATGGAGTCACGCTCTCCGCCATGCTCACCGCAGATGCCGGTTGTCAACTGCGGATTGGAGGAGAGGCCACGTTTCACCGCAAGCTCAATCAACTGACCGACACCGGACGTATCCAGCACTTGAAACGGATTGTTAGCCAACAAACGGCGGTCAACGTAATAGGGGAGGAACTTGCCTTCCGCATCGTCACGGCTATAGCCAAGCGTCATCTGCGTCAGATCGTTCGTGCCGAACGAGAAGAAATCGGCATGTTCTGCGATCTTGTCAGCTGTAAGTGCAGCACGCGGTACTTCAATCATCGTGCCGATACGGTAGGCGCAGTTTCGACGATCGGGGCCGAGCACCCGTTCAGCCGTGCGCTCGATAAGATCGCGAAGTACGCTCAGTTCTTCGGCATGACCAACGAGGGGAACCATAATGTCCGGCTGAACGCGGACGCCTTTGCGCAACATTTGACGAGCCGCCAGAAATAAGGCCTCCACTTGCATTTCATAAATTTCCGGGAACAAAATACCTAATCGGCATCCGCGCTGTCCAAGCATCGGATTCGTTTCATGTAATTTTCGCACCTTGCGGATCAGGCGCTCCAATGTTTGCCGATCTTCCGGCGTTCCCGTATTTTTGGCCGTAAGCTCAGTATGCTGCACGACAAGCTCCTCTAGATGGGGCATAAATTCATGGAGCGGCGGGTCCAGCAGGCGAATCGTCACCGTTAAGCCATCCATCGCTTTGAAAATGCCTTCGAAATCGCTTTGCTGCATCGGCAGAAGCTTGGCTAGCGACTTTTGACGCTCCTCCATGGTTTCGGCCAGAATCATGTCCTGCACAATCTGGAGCCGGTGCATGGCCATAAACATATGCTCCGTTCGACACAGGCCAAGGCCCTCAGCCCCAAGCGCGCGTGCTTTCATGGCGTCCTCCGGCGTATCCGCATTCACGTAGACACGCAGTTCGCGTTCCCGGTCGGCCCAATCCAGCAGCTGCAGAAACTCAGGTGATATATCCGCATCGTCGAGAGGAACAGCACCGGCAATGACCCGACCTGTCGAGCCATCGATGGACAACAGATCGCCTTCAGAGAAGACCCGCTCCCCGATATAAACGCGCTTTTGTTCCAGATCAATACGAACGTCATCACAGCCTGACACGCACGGCTTCCCCATACTGCGAGCGACGACGGCCGCGTGACTCGTCATGCCGCCCCGGCTTGTCAAGACGCCTTCGGCCGCAAGCACACCGTGTATATCTTCCGGTGTGGTCTCCGGCCGGACGAGAATGACGCGCTCGCCAGCAGCGCTCAATCGTTCGGCCTCATCGGCATCAAGCACGATGTGGCCGGAGGCCGCGCCCGGCGAAGCAGGCAGGCCAGAGCCGACAACGTCCACAGCAGCATCCGTCGCAATCGATGGGTGCAATAAATGCTCCAGCTGTGCGACGTCTGTGCGCAGCAAAGCTTCTTGCGGAGAGAGGAGCCCCTCCTTGACAAGACTGACGGCGATAGCGACGGCGGCTTGCGCCGTGCGTTTGCCTGAACGCGTTTGCAAAATGAACAGCTTGCCGCGCTCAACGGTGAATTCAATGTCCTGCATGTCGCAATAATGGTGCTCCAGCTGCTTCGCGGCCTGCGTCAGTTGCGCATACACGTGAGGCATTTCTTCGGACAGACGGGCGATGGGCTGAGGCGTTCGTGTGCCCGCAACGACATCCTCACCTTGAGCATTGGTCAAATATTCACCGAACAGTTCGCGTGCTCCTGTAGATGGGTGGCGGGTAAAGACCACGCCTGTACCGCTATCCGCGCCGTAATTGCCGAACACCATTGATTGGATGTTGGCTGCGGTGCCCCAGTCGTCGGGAATATGGTGAAGCTTGCGATATACCTGTGCTCGGTGATTGTTCCAACTGCGAAATACCGCTTCAATTGCCAGTTGCAGTTGAACATATACGTCCTGAGGAAAAGGGACGTCAGCCTTTTCTGCTACACACTGCTTATAATGCTCAACGAGATCCCGCAAACTGTCTGTTGTCATTTCCTGATCGGTCGAAGCTCCGCAACCAGTTCTTGCTTTATCCAGAATGGTTTCGAATTCCGCGGAATCAATACCGAATACGACGTTTCCGAACATGTGAATGAGACGCCGGTAGCAATCGTAGGCAAAGCTTTCGTCACCTGTAGCGGCGGCCAGCCCCTGAACCGTTTCGTCGTTTAATCCAAGGTTTAAAATCGTATCCATCATGCCAGGCATGGAATGAACAGAGCCGGAGCGGACGGAAATGAGCAGAGGGGCACTGGCGTCGCCAAATCGCAATCCGCGTGCCAGTTCAACCGCTTGCAGCGCAGCGCGCGTATCATCCATCAAACTGTCCGGCAGTCGTCCCAACGAGTAGTAGGAGCGGCAGGCATCTGTCGTAATCGTGAATCCAGGTGGCACTGGCAGTCCGATTTTTGTCATCTCTGCCAGATTCGCGCCCTTGCCGCCAAGCAGTTCCTTCATGCTGGCATCACCGTGCCGAAAATGACTAATCCAATTCGATTTCATTTCCCTTCACCCCTGACTCATCGAATTTGATGCTGGCGGCGCATTCGTCGCACCGATTATAGTAGATGATCACTTTTTCCGTATCGACTTCTTCCAGAACTTTATCGCACTGATCACATAAAATGACGCCAAGCATTAACGAACCGCGGCTGTTTGCCATGATCCTTTCACCCCTTCCTGCGTCATATGACGTGTAAGATCAACGACCCGGGCCGCATAGGCCCACTCATTGTCATACCATGCGAGCAGTTTGATATGACGATCATTCGCCATCAGCGACAGACCGTCTATAACTGCGGACTTATCATGGCCAATGAAGTCCGTAGAGACGAGCGGATCATCGCACCATTCCACATATCGATCAAGTCCACTGCGAATAGCATGAAGAAATGCAAAGCGTACGTCATCCGCAGTTACTGGCTCCTTCACTTCCGCCGTCAAGTCAACGAGCGACACATCTGGCGTAGGTACACGCACGGATATTCCCTGAACGGACGAGGCCAGGTTCGGTAATATGGAGGCAAGGGCTTTGCCAACTCCGGTCGACGTTGGCACGATCGATTGGGTACAAGCCCGGGCCCGCCGCAAATCTTGATGGGGATTATCAAGATGCTTTTGATCGTTTGTATAAGAGTGAATCGTCGTCATCCAGCCGGAGACGATACCGAAAGATTGATCAAGAATGTAGAGCACCGGCGCCAGACAATTTGTCGTGCATGACGCCGCTGAGACAAGCTGGTGCTCGGCTTCGTTATACATCCATTCATTGACGCCCATCACGACTGTAAGATCAAGCTGCTTGCCTGGAGCGGTAACGATTACTTTTTCAGCACCGGCTTCTATATGTTTGGAAGCACCAGGTCGATCTGTGAACTTGCCGGTCGCATCGATGACGGTATGAATGCCAAGCCGTGACCACGGCAGATTTGCTGGATCGGCTTCTGCCAATACCGGAATGTGAGTATCGTTAATAATGAGCACGTTACCTTCCGAGGAAATATCTGCGTTCCATTTTCCGTGAATGGAATCATATTTGAGCAGATGCGCGATAGTGGAAGCTGGATAAAGAGTATTTACTGCCTGGATGCGAAAAGGTGAATCCGATTCTTCCATAGCTCGCCGAAATACGAGCCGACCGATTCGCCCCATGCCGTTGACGGCAACTGGTAATGCCATTTTCGATTTCCTCCTTTAAGGTAATGTGGTTTCTTTTTTCGAGATAAAGTATATCACAAATAATAATTAATGTGTAATATATAATCGTTTATTTTATATATTACATCATAATTATATGTTTTAGCTCTAATATTCGGTCATAATATATAATTATAAATGTTTTACTTTTAGAACACCTATAACGAATGAGGCTTGTATAAATCAGATTAAGAGTGTACTTTGGCGTCAACGGTAAACTGACGGGGATGTTACCTCTGCACTCAAATCATATTTTTAAATGGGGCAGGCAAAAAATCTATGGTACAATGGGATTTACTGGTTCACTCGATACATAAAATGGGAGAGGTGTATAGCGTATGGCGAAAGTTTTAGCCCGGGCAGAAGTGGATACGGAAACAACATGGAATTTGAAGGATATTTTTGAGACCAGAGAGGCGTGGGAGACAGAATTAGTCGCTATTCAAAAGGACATCTCCACTGTCACGAAGTATGAAGGAAGATTGGGAGAGGGGGCAGATATGCTGTTAGCCTGCCTTCTGGCAAAGGAAGAGCTGATTGGCAGACTTCAACGTGCAGCAGCTTATGCTCATCTGCATCAATCCGGTGACAGCATCAATCCGGAAAACCAGATGAATGCTGCCAAAGCGCGAGACCTTAGATCTCTGGTTAACTCGGCTCTATCGTTTATCAACTCCGAAATTATTGCACTTCCTGATGGAGCAATTGACCAATACTTCAAAGATCAACCGGATCTTGAATCGTTTGGGCGAAGTCTCCGATTGCTATTGCAAACCAGACCACACCGACTGTCAGCAGAGACGGAGAAGGTGCTTGCTTCCTTTAGTGAAATTTTGGGAGCGCCTTACCGCATTTATGAGCGCAGCAAGTTGGCAGATATGACATTTCCGTCTACCAAGAACGGCCGCGGGGAAGAGATGCCGCTTTCTTTTGCACTTTATGAGAACAAATATGTTGAGTCCCCGGATACCGATCTGCGCCGCAATTCATTTAAAGATTTCAGCAGCACATTGTACCAGTACCGCAATACATTTGCGGAAACTTATGGTACCGAAGTGAAGAGACAAGTCATTGAATCGCGCCTACGCGGATATGACACGGTTACCGATATGCTTTTAATGCCGCAGCAGGTCACCGCAGAAATGTATCATAATATCTTGAATATTTTGCAAAAAGAACTTGCCCCTCATATGCGGAAATATGCCGCACTCAAGAAACGAGTTCTTCAATTAGACAAGATGACGTTTGCGGATCTGAAAGCTCCGCTTGATCCTGATTTTAATCCTAGCATTTCTTTTCAGGAAGCAGGGGATTTGATTCGGGAAGCATTGAGTATCTTTGGACCGGAGTACGGGAAGATCGTTTCGGATGCTTTTGACAACCGCTGGGTGGATTATGCGACGAATGCAGGCAAAAGAACAGGTGCGTTCTGCTTGTCAATTCCCGGAGTTCATTCCTATATTTTGATCAGCTGGACCGATAGCATGAGAGGAGCATTTACACTCGCCCATGAAGTAGGGCATGCCGGTCATCTTATGCTCGCGGATAAATATCAGCGATTAACCAACGCAAGACCTTCTCTATATTTCATTGAAGCGCCTTCAACGATGAACGAGCTTCTGCTTGCAGATCATCTGCTTGCTCGTTCCAATGAACCAAGAATGCGCCGGTGGGTGATCGCTCAGTTGCTGGGCACCTACTATCATAACTTTGTAACCCATTTGCTTGAAGGAGAACTTCAGCGCCGAGTCTACGATCTTGCCATGAAGAATGAACCGATTACAGCTGTAAAGTTGTGTGAATTGAAAGGAGATGTCCTGTCTTCCTTTTGGGGAGCGGACGTCGTTATCGATGAGGATGCGAAGTTAACCTGGATGCGTCAACCTCATTACTATATGACTTTATACCCTTATACCTATGCAGCCGGGCTTACGGCTTCTACGGCTGTAGCTCAGCTTATTAGAGAAGAAGGTCAGCCGGCCGTTGATCGCTGGTTGGAAGTGTTAAAAGCCGGAGGCTCTCTGAGTCCGCTTGAGCTGATGAAACTGGCTGGTGTGGATATGTCAAAGCCTGACCCGATTCGCAGCGCTGCAGCTTATGTAGGTTCACTTATTGATGAACTGGAAAGTCTATTTTAGATTAGAATAGAGAGATTGAAAGATTCAATACACCGCGACAATCAGCGGTGTATTTTTTTGTCAGCGAATCTGTGCATGTCCATCCTCTATAAAAGAATTGAGAAACGAAACTTTTCTGCCTTAAATGGTTCATAACAAAATCTAAAATCGTCTTAATTACTTATAAATTTAGGAGGCAAGTAAAATGAAATTGTCCAAAAAAAGGTTGAAATGGGTTACTATAAGTCTCGCTACTGCTATATTACTATCATCCAATGCCGTAATGGCAAATGCTGATGGAGATCTTCAACTAAACAGTCGTGTGTCACAAGAAACACAAATTGATTTAGAATCCATTAAGTATAAAATACCAACCACTTTTGAACCTGGGGTAATTTTGACTTATGATGCACAGCAAGAACCGATTATAACATATGATACAAGTGCCAAAGACCATGCCGGTGATACCCAAAGCTCCATACGCTTATCACAGGTAGAGGAAAAAGTAGCAAATGATGAAGAAATAGCTGCTGAAGACGCATTTTTTAAATCTGTAGAACAATCAGTTAAGGATTTACCCGTGACTGACTTTGGTTATGATCTTCCTGAGCCGACTCCGGGTACAGTCGTTATGTATGGTTCTGACGGTCGGATCAATCGTATTTATGTAGATGAAAGCATAGCTTCAAATCCATCAATAGCAACCGTTCCAAGTACTACCTTTCCTTATTCAGGACATTTACTAGCAGGCACATACAAATTGGGACAAAAAATAAATCATTCGACCAATGCCGTCATTCAAGGAGGCAGATTCGCTCATTTCTGCAAGTGGTCTTGGTGAATTTTTCAGTTCTAAAAGCCGTACTAGCTACAACTATTTAATAAGGATGAGGATAGTCAGAGAAAAGAAGAGAGGAGAACGTATGATTATTTTGAAATCCAATGAAGAAATCGAAATTATGAGGGAAGCAGGCCGGATCGTTGCAGAATGCCATGCTATGCTGAGCGAAATTGTCAAGCCAGGGATCACAACCTTAGAGATGGACCGATTGGTTGAGGAAAAAATACGTTCGAAAGGTGCCGTTCCCAGCTTTAAAGGGCATCACGGTTTTACAGCGTCAATCTGTGCGGCCAAAAATGATGTCATATGTCACGGATTTCCCGATTCGGTACCGCTGATTGACGGTGATGTTATTACCATTGATATTGGAGCTTTTTATCAAGGTTTTCACGGTGATTCTGGCTGGACCTACGCTGTAGGTAACGTCTCTCAGGAAATTGACGATTTAATGAAAGCTTGTCATCAAAGCTTATTCCTCGGCATAGAGCAAGCAGTAATTGGTAATCGGATAGGCGATATTGGTTTTGTGATAGATAGCTACGCAGAGCAACTCGGTTATGGTAACGTAAAAGATTTCACAGGTCATGGTATAGGAAGGGAGCTGTGGGAGGAGCCTGAGGTTCCCCATTACGGCATAAAAGGCAAGGGCGTTCGCTTGAAAAAAGGCATGGTTCTTGCCATTGAGCCGATGCTGACATTAGGCAGTTGGGGGGCCTATATTGAAGATGACGGGTGGACTGCACGGACAATTGATCATTCCATTTGTGTTCAATATGAACATACGGTTGCCATTACAGAGGACGGCCCCCGGATTTTAACTGTATTGTAAATGGTGTGATTTCTTACTGTATGGTATGGAATGAACATTCTTATAAAATTCTCCCTAATTCATAGGGGAATGGGAGGGCCGTCGCCGGCCCTTCTTTTTAATAAAGATTCATCGTAAGCCGTCTTCGCCTAATTTACTTTAAGTTCAATGTAAAAGTAGCTGTTTCTGTGACACCACTTGTATCCGTTGCGGTCAGGTATACGCGGTGCTCGCCTGCGGCAAGGCCAAGCTTGGATGGATTCAGTGTGATGGTATGGCCGTTAATAACACCGTCAATTTTGGTTTGGTTAATCTGAACACTCAAATTACTCGCTTCCCTGGATAGTTCAAAAGGGATTGTAACCGTATCCTGCACGGCTGCTTTTGTAGTTTCCGGACCTGTGATTAAGCTGGTTTCCTTCAACTTCCACAGCTCTTGTTCTGGTTTAGGCAGGTTCATCGCCTCGACTTTGCGTTTAGCGGTATCGGAGTATTTTAGACCCCATTTATTAAAAAACTCCAGCAGATTATTACCGGAAATCTCTACAGCTTTGGTGACAAACAAATCCATCTCGCCTTGTTCGTTTTTAGGAAGTTCCGACTCAGGCAATTCTCTCACGTCTGCAAATAGCTCACTGTAGAAATCCCAGCCGTAAGCCATCTGCAGCTGGCGGAACATAACAAGCCGTGACCATACATCAATCTGGTCGCTGTTGAAGTCTTTACCGGCATCCGGCTTATTTAGATAGGCAAACGCTTTATCATAAACCGTTGTGCCATCACTTCGCTTCAGCAGGAGACGGGATGAATTCTTGAAATGATCCTGAGCATGTAAGGAGAACAAGTTGACCGTCGCTTCGGTGATCGCTCCCCAAGTCCAAGGGGTCTGCTGATATTCATGACCGGTCTCATGCCACCATCCCCAGCCGGCCAGTCTAGTAATCCCTTCAACAGTTACCGCGTCCTTGGCCGAAAATTCACTGAAGAACATGATCGGATAACCCGCATGCATAAAGCCTGCACTGATTTGCTTGTCGCCTACGAAGCGAAACGGCAGATTGACGCTTTTATGTGGCTCTTTAGCATCCGGTTTCAAGCCGACGATCTGGTCGAATTGCTCAAACATCTCATCCCACTTTTCCAGCACTTCATCCGGATTGTCAAGGCTTTTAATGAAGCTGCTCGGCACGGTCATGATCATTCGATCAGATTGAAGCTCTGCCCAAGGCGCCGGGTAGTTCCGAATCGTATTTTTCCATTCATTCAAACTGGTCTTTCCGAGCACAAAGTAAGGAGCCTGATACCCACCGTCAATCGTCACCGTAGCTGTTTTCGAAGGCGTGGATTTCGTCGGAATCAGATAGAGAAGACCACCATATGGGCTAGTAATCTTGTTGATTCCAGGCTTCAGCGTTTCCCTTTTGACAACGACAGGAGCCCGTAACCACTCCTTCATCCCAAGGCTGCTCAAATTATCGGTATGGGTACCAATTTGTACATCCAGATCCGTAACTCCTTCTGGGACATTCACGGTAATGGTTTTGCCCGGATCTGCATAGAGACCGGTACTCACCCATCCTTTAGGTGTATAAAGCTGGCGGAGGGAGCTGAATGTAGAGAAATCGAAATTCACATCGATCTTCTGATTTACAACAGGCTGGGCGCTTTCGGGTACAGAGCCGGGAAAGGCATCGGCAAACGGCGACTTCGTCCCGTTTGGATCTTGCAATATACGTTCGAGTAGAAGAGGCAGGAGGGCGGCACTGTAAGGCTTGGCAAAATCGTCAAATGGCAGCGTGATGTCTGACAGTTTATTGGAATCCTTCAGTACCTGCTGATAAAGCGGCGAATTCGGAGTCATCGGACCAAGAGATGCAACGAGGGAAGATGTCAGTATCGATTGCTTTTCTTCCGAAGTGGAATCGGCAAACCCGACGGCAGCTTTTTCGATAGACAAGGTCCCAGCTTCAATAGCCTGAGCGGTAGAGAGCAGATGATCTAAACTATAGTTGGCGGATTCTTCAGGTGTCAGCACAGGTGCGGTGCCGTTCCACTGAGTGGCCATATTGTTCATCAACGAGAGCCCGAGCTTGTTCAGCAGCTGCTGCAGCGGATAATCGCTGCTCAGGGAAGCGGAATCCAGGCCAACGGCACGGTCAGGATATTGTTCCAAAACCCAACCTTTGAGTGCAACGGCGAGACGGCCGCCTTTTTTCACATAGTCGAACAGAAGGTCTGCTTCGTCCTCTGTTACATAGGCATAGTCAATATGTGCAACCGGATACTTGGCCGGGTCCAGTAGAGGCTTCCCAGCCGTATCTTTATCAGACCAGGAATCAACACGTGTTATATCGATGGGCAGATCAGCTCGTGCAGAGAAATCTTTGCTTTTGCTCAGAATGGAGATACGTCCCTCACCAGCAAGCGCTTTCTCATAACTGATGCTCAAATCCTCCGTTAACCACATTAGCGTATTCCGTGCAACCCGAGCCGCACTTTGCGGTGCATCCGCTTCTTTGAAATTAAAAAAACTTTCTGCGCCAGTAGCGACCACGCGGCCCTTTCCATAACGGCTTGCAGCCATAAGGGATGTAGATTTTTTATCGGCCATGACCGCAAATGCATTGCTGTCAATCGGAACAACGCCGCCATTATACGAATTCGCAGTAAGGGGGAGTCCGTTCAGATCTTTTCCAAATACCGCTAGATCTTGTGCTAATTCAGCTTTTGCAGTTGGGTTGGATACCGCTGTTGATGTTACTGGCGAAGTGGACGGCGAAGCTGCAGCAAAGTTCGAAGGGAAAACGGCAGGAACAGCCATGGTCAGCGAACAGATGACCGCTGTCACAGTTAATTTTTTTCTCATACACTCAACCTCTCCTTTATCGATATTCGACGCTTCGACTTGTCTTAAGAATGCTTCCTGCAAAAAAGGCTCACCCATTGGCGGAGAGCCTTTTTTGCATGTTATTTTATATGATGTTCATTAATCTTCAATTCAAATTGATCCACACAGTCTTCACTTCGGTATAATTGTCCAAGGCATAGGAGCCCATTTCACGGCCAAGACCGGATTGCTTATAGCCTCCGAACGGAGCCGCAGCATCGAATACATTATAGCAGTTGACCCATACCGTTCCTGCTTTCAGCTTGGCGGCTACTTCATGGGCGCGCTTTAAATCTTGCGTCCATACGCCTGCCGCCAGTCCATAATCGGATTGGTTCGCCTGCTCAACCAAGTCATCGATCGTATCATACGGCATTGCGGCTACGACCGGACCGAATATTTCTTCACGAGCAATCGTCATCGACGGGTTTACATTAGCAAATATCGTCGGCTCTATGAAATAACCCTGTTCATAAGGGACTCTCCCGCCCGTAAGCAATTCTGCTCCTTCCGTTCGTCCTTGATCAATATAACGTTGAACCGTAGAATGTTGATCCGATGAAACGAGAGGTCCCATCTCCGTTTTCATGTCCAGTCCTGACCCTAATTTGATTTTCCGTGCGGCAGAGACAAGATCAGAAACTACGTTATCATACATTTTTTTCTGTACGAACAACCGGGAACCGGCAGAACATACCTGACCTTGATTGAACAGTATACCATTCAAAGCGCCTGGGACGGCTTTGCTCAAATCCGCGTCCGGGAAAATAATATTCGGGGACTTTCCACCCAGTTCAAGCGTTACTTTTTTTACATGGTTTGCTGCTTCTTTCATAATCATTTTGCCAACAGAGGTCGAACCTGTAAATGCTATTTTATCTACCTGTGGATGGCTTACGAGCGGAGCTCCTGCTGTTTCCCCAAATCCAGGAATGATGTTAATTACGCCTTTTGGAAATCCGGCCTCATGCGCTAACTGAGCCAAATAAAGTACTGACAACGGCGTTTGCTCGGCAGGCTTCAGCACAACGGTACAGCCTGTAGCAAGCGCGGCTCCTAATTTCCAGGCGGCCATCAGGAGCGGGAAGTTCCAAGGGATAATTTGTCCTGCCACGCCAACGGGTTCATGTCTTGTATACGTAAAAAACTCATTGCTTACCGGTATCGTTTGACCGCTTATTTTAGTTGCCCAGCCTGCATAATACCGGAAATGTTCAATTGTTAACGGAATATCAGCAGCGGATGTCTCACGAATCGGTTTTCCATTATCCAACGTCTCCAGCTCAGCGAGCTCTTGTTTATGCTCCTCAATCAAATCTGCAAGCTTGTAAATTAGCCGACTGCGATCGGCGGGTTTCATACGAGACCACTCGCCATGATCAAACGCTTCTCTTGCGGCTTTTACGGCTCGATCTACGTCTTCCTCTTGCGCTTCATATACATCTGCAAGTACAGCACCTGTTGCAGGATTGATGGATTGAAATACATTTTGCTTCATTGATTCTACCCATTCACCATTAATGTACAGCTTCTTTGTACCTTGTAAAAAAGCTTGAACTTTTGGGCTAATCGTACGTTGTTCCAAAATTAATTCCTCCTTACTGTCATTATGTGATGAATCAAGTTTGTGGGAATTTAGTTTTGTTCCTACATCCCATACATATTAGTTCAACAATTGGTTCTAGAACGAAACAATACAAATTTTAAATTTATTGAGGGAATTGGAGATCCATCTTGGCGAAATTGAAAGATAGCTTTAGGTGACGAAAAATATCGAGTAAAGGTTTTTTCTCCACGGCTTGTTGGTAACCATAAAAGACCAATTTCCCGGTACATAGGTCTATTGTTGCGCTCCAAGAGGGGATAATTCCTTCGTAAATGGGGATAAGTTCCTATTATAACGACATTTTTCAGCAAAAATGGAAGTTTACGGATTTCGCATTTCGCGTTTGTTTGCTACAATTGCGGTGAAATTGGAGAATATTGTATGGATAAGATATTGGAATGAGGGTGAACGATGATTAAGAATGAACGGGGATTTGCACTCCCGATGGTACTCATCTTAGTAACAGCTTTATCCATATTAGGAATGACCCTTCTTGGAGTTAGTGTAAGCCAAGCTTCCCGAACCGTTTATCAGGAGAAAAAAGAGCAGGCGTTCTACATTGCGAAGTCTGGTGCCGATGCGATTGCGTCGTATATTATTGAGAACTATAATCCAGTCACATTAACAACAACAGCTATATCCACTCTTAATCACGACTATTTAGATCAAGATATTTATCTTGGGCAAGGTACTTTTCGCGCTGAAGTTACAACGGGCGCTCCTCTCAATCCATACACCATCATTGTAAAATCAACAGCCAAAGTAGGGAACGTTACAAATCAAGCCACATTGACCTTAGAACCCGATGCACCAATTGTTTCTATGAATCATGCGATTTTTGCCTCGCAAAATATTAATATAACCAGCACTTCACAAACAACAATTAATAATGGGGGGAGTGTTGTTGCTGGTGGTATCATTCATGAACCCCTTAATCCAAATAATAAAATAAAGTTCCCTGCTGGAGGCGGTCCTCCACAATCGGGTTATCCTACAGAAAACTTTCCACCGATTATCCCGTTTCACAATACAGATTCTTGGCCCATTGAACCCGTTGGTGCAAAGATAAATAAAAGCGGAAGGTATAAGGATCCTAGTCCAGCAGAAAGTGTAAGTTTCAACATCGAAATAACAAACAACAAAGATCTCTATATTGTGTTTGATCAATTTAAACCGTCTTCAGCCATTATTAACATTTCAGGTACTGGAGATGGAATCATTAATATTTATGCAAACACTATAGATATAGCTTCTTCCTTTACGATCTATAACTTATCTAATAAAAAAGTAATACTGTATGTAAGCGATACCATTGATTTTGTCGGATCATTTAATCTGCACGGTGTTCTTCTGTATGCTCCAGAAGCCGAGTATACTGCGACAAATGGATCTACGAGTATTACAGGTGCGATGGTAACGAAGAATCTTAGTCTAAATGGTGCTACAGAAGTCAACTATGACGCTAATATCGCAAATCTCATTTCAGAAACACGTAAGTTTAAGAAAGTGAAGTGGAGCAACTAGTTATGTATAGGGGGGGATCGATTGAATGCATTAAGACAAAATAAAGGGTTTACGTTGATTGAAGTCTTAATCTCTTTTGTATTGCTCGCCATTTTGGCAACGGTTACCTTTAGTCTTTTCACGCATGGTTTTCAATCCATTACGAAATTTGGGGATCGGAGCGAATCGATGCATCTGGCCCGTAAAGATATTGAACAAGCAACGAGTGGAACCGATGGAAATTTGACGATTAATAAGGTTTCTGGCACAGGTGTTCCGATCACTATTCACGGTGAGACGGTGCAAAAGCAAATAACGGGGGCCTCGGGAAGTAATTTGGATCTATTTATTGCAACCCCACCGCAGTGGGCGGCCTCAGTTAATTATACGTTGAATGATCAGGTGAGATATAACGGGAAGAACTACAAATGCATACAACCTCACACATCAAGTGTAAGTAATACACCGATCAATGCGGTCTCTCTTTGGACGATTATATAGAAAAAATGGACATGCTGTTCTTGATAGTGTTAACGGACCATGTTCGGAAATGGGGGCCCAAAATGCAGAGCTGGAAGCTGAATCAGAAAGGTCTAACCCTATTTGAATTATTAGCATCGATTGTGCTATTGATGATTGTCGCATCTTTAGCTTTTTCCGCCTACAACTTCGGTGTAAATGCATATCAACGAGCTAATGAGAAAAGCGAGCTTCAAGATGAAGTACGGATTGCCTCGCATGTGATAACGTCGCAATTACGTTTTGCCAGTGAAGTTCAGTTATTAAATGCTTGCCCATCAAGTTTCGAACCAGGTACTAACTATATCTGCACGAATGAGAGAAGTATTGAAGAGCATGTGTATGATACCGTTTCAGCTTCTCATGTGACACGTAGGATCGTAACCGATAACTTAAAGGATCCTCCGATTACATATAGTGTTGAATTTGGCAAGACAAGCTCCTCCATTCTCGCCTACAAAATCATAAGCAAAAAGAATCAGCAGAGGTTCGAAGTGAATTCCGAAGTATCCCTGCTCAACATGGAATTAAACAAAGAAACGATTACAACCGTGGGGACTTCAGCATTTTATGCCCTGGCCTACAAAGAAGGCACTTAAACTTTTTTGGCATCCCTATTAATTTGAAGGCAGGTGATAAAGGATGAATAAACCTCACAAAAGACTTGGAGAATTGCTTATCGAGGCAGAACTCATCACGAATGAACAATTAGAGACTGCCCTTCGAGAAAAGAAGGCGAATCAGAAAATAGGAGAAACCTTGTTGCAATTAGGCTTTATTAGCGAGCAAAGGTTAATCGAGGTGCTGGAATTCCAACTAGGTATCCCCTACGTGAGTCTGTATAAATATCCTATCGATACGAAGCTGCTTAACATAGTGCCGAAAGAAACGGCTGAACGAAATAAGCTGATCCCGCTGAAAAAAGAAAATAATAAGTTGTTTGTTGCCATGGCGGATCCGATGGATTTCTACGCGATTGACGATCTGCGATTATCGACAGGATTCCAAATTGAAGTCGTTATCGCAACCAAAGAAGACATCTATAAATCTATCAATAAGTATTACAGTTTAGTAGATAACATGGACGATTTGCTCGGGATGGATCTGAAATCCAAAGATCATGAAGAAGATACCGTTACCGACGAGAATTCACCTGTTGTGAAGCTGGTTAATCAAATGATTCTGGTTGCTTATCAACAGCGGGCAAGTGATATACATATTGATCCTAGAGAAGCAGAGGTTGTAGTTCGGTATCGAGTCGATGGGATATTGAGAACGGAGCAGAAATTTCCTAAGAACATGTTAAGTATGATCGTAGCCCGCATCAAGATCATGGCTAATCTGAACATTACCGAATTTCGTGTCCCGCAGGATGGAAGGATCAAAATCATTTTGGATGGCAATGCGGTGGACCTGCGTATTTCTACCCTTCCTACGGTTTACGGTGAGAAGGTGGTTATGCGGATTTTGGATCTTGGCAGTTCAGCGATTGATTTGAAGCGAATGAATTTTCACCCTACCAATTATGAGCGCTTCGTTCAATTGATTGACAAGCCAACAGGTATTGTACTTATTACGGGTCCGACTGGGTCAGGGAAATCGTCGACATTGTACTCAGCGTTAAGCCAATTAAACACGCCCGATGTGAATATTATTACGGTTGAAGATCCTGTCGAGTATCGCTTGGAGGGCGTCAATCAAGTACAGGTAAATGCAAACACAGGGATGACATTTGCCAAAGGGTTACGATCCATCCTGCGTCAAGATCCTAACATCGTAATGGTAGGGGAGATTCGGGATACAGAAACTGCAGAAATTTCGGTGCGCGCCTCACTTACAGGTCATCTTGTATTAAGTACAATTCATACCAATGATGCGATCAGCACGATTACACGCTTAATTGATATGGGAATAGAGCCTTTTCTCGTAGCCGCATCACTGTCTGGCGTAGTTGCTCAGCGGCTTGTCAGACGGATATGCCAAGAATGCAAAACAATCGATATGCCTACGAATCGCGAACAAGAGATTTTTGAAAAGCGCGGGTTACAGGTGGATACAATTGCTCGCGGCAAAGGCTGTGGAGCCTGCAATATGACAGGTTATAAAGGACGAATCGCCATCCATGAAATTCTAGTTATTGATGATGAAATCAGAAGGATGATTATGAATAATCGATCGATGGAAGAGATCAGACAAATTGCAGTGAACAAAGGGACCATTTTTCTCTTGGATGATGGGTTGATGAAGGTGAAAGAAGGTTATACAACCACGGAAGAAGTGCTGCGTGTCGCGATTAGTGAATAGAGGTGGGATGACATTGGATTCATTGGAGCATTTATTACGAATGGCCTTTGAGAGTAAGGCCTCTGACTTGCATTTAACTGTAGATGTGCCCCCCATTGTGCGAATTCATGGTGAACTGAAACAACATGGCGAGGACAAGCTTACTCAAGAAGATACAGTGAAAATGGCTAAAAGTATAATGACAAAAGAGCAATGGGATGTTTTTCAGGAGAAGAGGGAGTTGGACTTTTCTTTCGGGATTAAAGATTTAACTCGCTTCCGTGTCAATGTCTATCACCAACGTTCGAATGTTGGTATCGCACTTCGGCTCATTCCGACGGAAATTCCAGAGCTTGAAAACTTGCATGTACCGGAAGTATTGCGTCAACTGTCTACGAAGGCGCAAGGATTGATTTTAGTAACTGGACCAACGGGGAGTGGAAAGTCTACAACATTAGCCTCCCTGCTCAATGATATGAACCGAAAAATGCGAAAACACATCATAACGTTAGAAGATCCGATTGAATATTTGCACAGCAACCGCTACTCGGTCATTAACCAACGAGAAATCGGCTATGACTCACATAGTTTTGCGAATGGATTGCGCGCTGCGCTTCGTCAGGACCCAGATGTCATTCTCGTCGGAGAGCTTCGGGATTTGGAGACGATCTCCATTGCGATCACGGCCGCTGAGACGGGTCACTTGGTACTAGGGACACTGCATACACCGAATGCACCCGCGACAATTGATCGTATACTCGACGTGTTTCCACCGAATCAGCAAGGGCAAATTCGGATTCAGTTAGCCTCCGTTTTAATTGGTATATTGTCACAGCGCTTATTTCCAACGATGGATAATCGCGGCAGACATGTCGCAACAGAATTGTTGATCAATAACCATGCGATTGCGAATTTGATACGAAATGAGAAAGTGCACCAAATCTACAACTTCATGCAGACAGGGAAATCCTACGGCATGCATACACTCGAAATGTCGATGAACGATCTCATAGAGAAGAGGATTATTACGAGAGAGGTAGCAGCACCTTACTTTAGGGAGATGAGTTAATGGCGCAATTTGAGTACATTGGGCGCGATAGATCCGGCAAGACTCGTAAAGGAAAAATAACGAGTGCTGCCCGCAAAGATGCCGTCATGGCTCTTCGTGAGAAGGGGATTGCGGTATCGGACATTGTTGAAGTGGAGACCACGGTGTTCAATCAAGAGATTTCGATCGGTAACCCTGTTAAAACCCAAGATTTTGTAATCTATTTGCGGCAATTTTCAACTTTGATCATAGCGGGGGTATCGGTCGCTGAGGCAACGAAAATATTGGCTCAACAAACCGAAAGCAAGGCACTTCGTAAAGCATTGATGAATGTTGAAGAAGAGCTGCGCTCGGGTAAGCCGTTATCTATCGCTGCGGCAAATCATGTGAAAATTTTCCCTCCGATGTTTATCAACTTGGTACAAGCTGGGGAAGCCACCGGTAATCTGGATGAGACGCTGGATCGACTTGCTGTTTATTTTGAGAAACAGCATTATACCCGGCAAAAGGTGAAATCTGCTTTAACGTATCCAATTGCGATTGCGATCTTCGCGATTGCGGTTGTGATCTTCCTATTAACGAACATCGTCCCGACTTTTGCATCGATGTTTATGCAATTTGACGCTGAGCTGCCAGCGATCACGAAGACCGTCTTGGCGATTAGTGAGTGGGTGCAGGCATTCTGGTGGCTTATGTTACTAATCTTCGCTGTCATCGTGATCGGAATCATGCTAATCCTACAAAAACCATCCAGTAAATATTATTTCGACTATGCCATATTGAAGGTTCCTGTTTTTGGAAAATTAGTACAGAAATCGGTCATCGCACGGATGACAAGAACCTTGAGTTCTTTATTTAAAAGTTCCGTTCCAATCCTTGAATCTCTCGTCATTGTGGAAAAGGTCGTAATGAATGAAGTGATGAATCGCGTGTTAAAAGAGTCAAGGACATCACTCGAAGGGGGGAAGTCGCTATCCGACCCGATGAAACAGCATTGGATATTCCCACCGTTAGTGACACAAATGATCGCGATTGGGGAACAATCCGGTTCCTTGGACCTTATGCTGGAGAAAATATCCGACTTCTATGAGAAGGAAGTAGATGCAACGGCAGATACCTTGAAAGGTCTAATCGAGCCAATTATGATCATCCTGCTTGCTGGTATGGTTGGGTTCATCGTGCTGTCGATCATGGTGCCGATGTTCGATATTTTCAACCACGTCAAATAGGTTATAGTGCAACACTATAATAGATTATTTAAAAAATGGGAGGTATTCAAATGGTTCATGCAATGAGAAAGACATTAAAAAATGAGAAAGGGTTAACGTTGATCGAGTTACTAGCAGTTGTAGTAATTCTGGGGATTGTCGCGGCCATTGCGATTCCGGCGATTGGGGGCATTATCGACAATAGTAAGAAAGATGCGCATGTTGCAAATGCAGTGCAGATGATTAATTCAGCAAAATTGGCTGTGACGGGGGATAGTAGCATGAGACCGGATACTGATAACAAATCTAAACAAATAACAATGAAATGGCTTGAAGATGAGGGGTATTTAGAAACAGTCAAAGATCCAGATAACAAAGAGTATAATAAAGAAGACTCTTATGTGGAAGTATCTACAACTGATGGTAAAAAATTTACCTATAAAGTTACCATTACTAATGGTATGAGAGGAATAGTGTTAACTGAAGAGGATGAAGTTGATCGAAGTTTAGTTAAAGAAGTTTAGTTAAATAAGGATGCAATTTGGAGGTACTAGTGAATACTCCATGAACAACTCAAAAGTTTCAGTAAAAGAAGACAATTCATTTAAAAAACGAAAATGGCCTTACCCTAAGCGAATTGCTAGCTGTTTGTGTCATTCTTGGCATCATTACAGCCATCGCAATTCCAGCAATAGGTGAAATCATTGACAATAGCCGCAAGGATGCCCACGTTGGAAATGCGATTCAGATGATCGATGCGGCGACGGCACCGATGTAGACGACTACGTCCCAGAAACCGAGATCGCTCGTTCATCCGTTCACAACTAAAACACTCCCCCTTCGGGGGGAGTGCTATTCTCATCAAGGGGAAATGTTCATGACCAGTATCTACTATAGTTATGCAGCAGTTTTGGGCTTATTTTTAGGTTCCTTCTATAATGTGGTGGGACTTCGGGTACCACAAGGGGAGTCGATTATTCGGCCTCGCTCCCATTGTACGAATTGTCAACACACATTAGGTCCGAGTGAACTCATCCCTTTTTTTTCATATTTGTGGTTAAAAGGCACCTGCAGAAGTTGTGGCACGAAGATTTCCCCATTATACATTATCACTGAAATCGGAACGGCTTTGCTATTTGCTGTAATCCCGTGGTCTATGGGGTGGTCGCTTGAATTACTCGTAGCATGGAGCCTAGCTTCACTTCTCATTATTATTACGATTACAGATCTACGTTATATGTTGATTCCAAATAAGATATTGATCGTGTTTGCCATTCTATTTATTCTATTTCGCTTTTTTGTTCCGCTCCATCCCTGGTGGGATATGTTTACCGGAGCGGCGAGTGGCTTCACTTTGTTATTATTGATTGCCCTCATCAGCAAAAACGGTATGGGCGGTGGAGACATTAAGTTGTTTGCTGTCTTGGGGTTAGCCTTGGGATGGAAGGGGGTTCTGCTCGCATTCTTGTTCTCTACGTTTTATGGAACGCTGATAGGGGTTGTTGGAATGATCCTCGGCAAGGTTCACAGAGGTCAGCCGATGCCTTTTGGTCCAGCGATTGCACTGGGAACCATGACCGCTTATTTGTGGGGAGATGCGTTTATTAATTGGTATTATCAGTCCTTTTTTTGATCTAGTGGAGGAGAAAATATGATTGCTAGCAGACGGGAAAAAGCAACTCAAACACGTAAGGAACGTCCAGCGAATGGACTGCGTGCCTCAATCAAAGGCAATAAAAGAAGCATTCCAAAAAGGAAGATGGTTAGTTTCGTCATTAAGGATCATGTCATTCGTTATATCGATTCGAAAAAGCCAGATTTATCTGGCGTTATTGCTTGTGGAGAGCATTATTTGCCGTCAGGTGTTATTCGAGATGGAAAAATTATGGATGTTGAACGCTTTCGGACGATCCTAAGAGATTGTGTTCGCAAGTGGAAATTGAAGAATCGGGAAGTCCAATTTCTTGTACCCGATTCGCGTGTAATCGTCCGTAAAATCGAAACTCCTATAGATATCCAGGACGACGAGATCAAAGGGCATCTATATCTGGAATTGGGAACGAATATTCATTTGCCGTTTGATAATCCGATCTTTGATATTGACGTTCTCGGTCAGAAAGAAGACAAAAAAGAAGTATTGTTATTTGCGGCTCCCGAGGAGCTGGTAACGGAGTATACCCAAATTATGAAAAGTGTCAATCTGAAACCAACTGTTGCGGATGTATCCTCATTGGCAATATATCGGTTGTTTCATAAAGTCTATGGGGAATCGGATCATGCAATCTCTGACGGATCGACAACCCTTTCGGTTCAGTTTGATTTACAGACCGTTACGATTAGTGTGCTCAGTCAACATAAGTTGCTATTATTGCGCCAATTTAAAATGAACCTCTCAATGGAGAACTGGGAACGGAAAATAGATAGACATGGGGCATCGGAGCCAATATGGATCGGTGATGAGAGCTATTTGAAATATGAAATTAATGTGATGATGGGCGAAATTCAGCGTATAATCAATTTTTATCGGACTTTAACGCAGCATGATGACGAGATTGAAATCATTCTGCTTACGGGGGATTACCCGGATCTTAAAGGCATTGCTCAAGACCTACAGCAGGCGTTCGGGAAGGTTCCGCTGCTATTTCGCAACGAGTTATTCGATACCCAATCTACAGAATTAATTACTCCCAAATACTATTTGGCGCTTGGTTTGTCCTTAAAGGGGGACTTCTAATGCTAAGTGATATTAATTTACTTCCGCAGCGAGAGCAGCGAAGCATTTTTTTTATACTAGCTTTAGCAATTATTTTATCCATTGGGCTTATCGGTGGGGGGATACTATTCTATCAGTACCAATCGTTATCGAAAGAAAAAGATGCGAAGCAGTCGGAGAGCAAGATCATTGCGGAGCAGGTTGATGAAGCAACGGCGCAACTTCTAACAGCTTCTCTCCAATCCATGACAGAACAGTATCAAGAAATTGTAAATACGCTTGTAAAGCTGCCCATTCAAACTGTAAAGGTTCTGAATGATATGACGGCTGCTTTGCCGAAAAATGGTTATTTTAAATCGTATACCTATCAAGATACAGGTGCCATTTCGCTGACAGCAACCTTCAGCAGTATGGAAGAGACAGCACAATACCTCCATCAGCTAAGAGTATCGGATTGGGTGCAGTATATCGAGATTAGCTCTGTTACCAGACAGAATAAAGGGACAGAATCCATCCTCTATGAAGCAAATTATACAGTTCAATTGAAAAGAGAAGCTTTTTTGAGTGCGAAAGGAGCTGATGGAAATTGAACGCGAAACATATGAAAGTGCTTGCTTTAGCCGCGTTAAGTCTGATCGTCCTTTCCGGGTTGTTGATCTTTTACATGAATAAAGTTAGCCCGACGCAAAAAGAAGTTAGAACTATAGAAAAACAAATGACGCAGGATACAAAATTGTTCGAAACCTTGCAGAAGCAGCTAGAAGAGCAACAGAATGTAAAAGTAGATACGCTAGCATTACAACAGAAGGTTCCAGTTCAAGCACTTGTTGATCAATTATTGCTCGACATTAGGGCGCTAGAGAAATCATCTTTGAATACTGTTCAAAATATCGGTGTTAGTTACTCCCAAACAACGCTGACAGAACTATTTCAAGCTTCGGGGGTGAGTCTAGAGCCCGTAAATTCGAGCACAGAGGCGAATTCAACGAATGAATCAACAGCATTGAATTCCAAGGAGACAGAAGAAGAAGCCGAAGCATCACCTTCACCTAATAACGCAAGCGATGAACCTGAGATTTATAAAGTGGAACTCGGGATGACTGTAAAAACACCAACATTTGCAGATCTCGAGAAATTTATTCTTGGGTTGGAGAACTTAAAGCGCGTTATAAAGGTCGATACGCTAAATATAACGGAAGAGTCTGATACCTATAGTCTTTCAATTTCTACCTTTTACGTTCCACAAATGGAAGATGTGGTCGAGGAGCTGCCACCAGCATCTTATCCTTTATCAAGCGGGAAAATAAACCCATTCAACGGAAACAGCCCGACAATCAATACACCAGGAAATGAAGAAAGAGGGTGAACTGCTATGTTACTTCGGATTCTTATCGTTGATGATACGAAATTTATGCGTTTGATGTTAACGGATATATTAATGAAATCCGGGCATGAAGTTGTGGGTCAAGCAGAGAACGGTGTCATTGCCGTCGACAAGTTCAGAGAATTGCGGCCTGATCTGGTCATTATGGATATTACGATGCCGGAGATGGACGGAATCACAGCGTTACAGGAGATTAGGGCCATCGACCCGAAGTCTGTCATTTTAATCTGCTCCGCGATGAGTCAGCGTGATCTCATTTCCAAGGCATTAAAGGCAGGGGCGAACAATTATGTGATGAAGCCGTTTGAACCTGAGGCTGTGAAGGAAATCATTTTAGAAGTCATGCCGCTGATCGAGAACAATAAAAGAGAGCAGGCCTCCATTTTAGCCTCGGCTAAACCCGAAAATATGCAAGAACTTGGGTTGGGGGTAGAACAGGTATCTCAATTGCCTAAAATTATAAAGACAGAGACAACAGTTGTATCGGTTGCAGAACAGATCAGTGAACAGGATAGCCTAAGTGAAGCAGTCGTAGCGCCGGTAGCAGCCTCTCTTCCAGAACCAGAACTAGAATCACCAATAGAAGCACTAATAAAACATGGCCTAAAAGCGAAGGATGCCCTTGTCTCGGAAACGCTCGATTTGGCGGAACAAGTAGATTCTGTGTCGGAAGAAAGCCTATCTCAAGAAACGGAAGAAGAGTTCGGCTCATTACTTGAAAGTATTAAAAATGCGGCTCCAACGTTATCCACTATGGATCATGAACGAAGTAACGCTGATTTATTGGAAGACATAACAGCTGCATATACGGAATCTGCAGCTTCGATAATCGCGGAAGATGAGACAAGCATTATTATGAATTCTTTAACAGCTGATACTGCGATTTCATCCCATCATTTAGATGTTGAACATGATCATATGCCCGAGGAGTCTAGCTCCGAGTCGACAGAAGAGCAGCAAGCCAGTGCAGAAGCATCTTTAGAGGAAAACATCAAAGAACAGGCCGGAACAATTCATGCCGATGAGAGCGAAGCAGATGAACAAGAAGCATCTCCTTTCCGTTCATCGAATCCTGCCGACTGGTTTGAACAAATGATTTATTCCAATTTCAATAAAAGGGAGGATGCTGAGATGGCAAGAAATCCGCAAATGTTAGATTCTGAAGTCGGACAGGAACATCATGTGGCAGCAATTGATCAAGCAAGCAGTTCTAGCCTGCTGCCAGAACTGAAACATAAAAATATGAGGAACTTCGCAAGCAGTATCATGTGCAAGTTCTCAGAACAGGTCGATGAGAAAGAAATGGATTATTTCGTTGTCTACAATGAATTTGACAAGTCGATTCGAATCGATATGATCTCTCCCGATGAGAAGCGTAACAAAATTCAATTATCCCTGGACGGGTTCACTTTTATTATGGAGTGGCTCGAACAGAAGGGTGTGCGCATTGATAAAATCCTAGATTAAGAGAATCCATCAAAGTTAAGGAGGACAATCATGAAGAACAAGCAAATCAGTCAATTAACTTTGTGCGATTCTTATAATCATTCTCAGGTTATACCTATATCCAATGCACGGCAAATCTTTAACAAAATTGTTGAGGTATACTTGAGCCGAGAAGATATTTATAATTCTTCGAAGTCGTTAAGAGAGTTTCAAGCTTATCAAAAAATTGATAACGACACCTTGCTCATTGTCGTGAGTATCCGTAGTGATTGGTGGACGCCTTGGAAAGGCATGGTGACGGAGGATGTCTACTTTTATCGGGAACCTTTCGGACAATAAAGTGCAAAAATGAATGAAGAAGTGGGCATCTCCAATCAGGGAGAGGCGCGCTTCTTCCTTGTTTAATGGCTGGTTAAACGCATTATTCAGGGAGAATTGTCATAATTCTCCCTGTCGTATATCCGGAATTGGTCAGATTGGCCATCAATAGTAGGACAACTTACACTGGAAATCTCTTGACATTATGCGTTAGCAGTAACATCATTACTTTGTGATTGTTTTCGCTATAATGGATATAGTGATTAAGAAAGGATGTCACCATGAAGAAAGTTATCGTCATTGGAGCGGGAATTCTTGGAGCATCGACAGCATACCAGCTGGCGAAAATGGGCTCAGAGGTTCTAATTGTAGACCGTAAAGATAAAGGACAAGCTACGGATGCGGCTGCTGGCATCATCTGCCCATGGCTGAGCCAAAGGCGTAATCAAGCTTGGTACCGGTTGGCGAAGTCTGGCGCCAGGTTGTATCCCGAATGGATTCATGAACTTGAAAGCGAGGGGGAGACTGAAACGGGGTATGCCCAAGTTGGAGCCCTTAGTGTTCATGAGGATTTGGAGAAAATAAAAGGGATGGAGAAGCGGGCACATATCCGAAAAAAGGATGCACCGGAAATCGGTGAAATTACCCGTCTGGATGAAAAAGAAACCCATGAGCGGTTTCCTCTTTTAGCAAAAGGCTATCAATCTGTTCATATTAGTGGCGCCGCCCGCGTAGATGGCCGTGCACTTCGGGATGCGCTCATCCGATCAGCGCAGCGGAAAGGGGCCGAACTGGTCAAAGGGGATGCTGCACTTCAATATCAGTCGAACCGTGTAACAGGAGTAACCGTTAACGGAAACAGCTACTCGTCAGATACGGTTGTTGTTTGTGCAGGTGCATGGGCCAATGAACTGCTGAGGCCATTAGGTATTCATTTCAAGGTGAGTTTTCAAAAAGCTCAGATTATGCATCTGCAAATTCCTCATCAACAAGACACAGGCATCTGGCCTGTAGTTATGCCGCCGTCTAACCAATATCTGCTCTCTTTTGACAATCAGAGGCTCGTCATAGGAGCGACTTACGAAGATGAAATTGACGGCTATGACATAAGAGCAACAGCAGGGGGAATGCAGGAAATTTTGAATAAAGGAATACAAGTGGCACCTGGTTTGGCGAACTGTTCTTTTCAGGAAGTTAGAGTCGGTTTTCGTCCGTATACGCCGGGATTTCTCCCGGTGATCGGTGCTGTTCCTGGATGGGATGGCCTGATCACAGCTAACGGACTTGGTGCTTCCGGATTGACGATGGGCCCTTTCATTGGGAGCCAGCTGGCAAAAATGGCACTGGGAGAAGATTTAGATATCGATATCCGTGATTATGATATACTCAATACCATCGAAGAAATCTGAGACTTGTTTTATGAACAATTTCATGAGCACATGGTGGAAACAGTGCTAATATATTTTGCAAGATGTTTATACGGGAGATGAAGGACATGAAGCAAACGACGATACTGATTGCAGAAGATGAGGTAGAGATCGCGGATTTGATTGAACTGCATTTGAATAAAGAAGGGTATCATTGTATTAAGGCTGCGGACGGACAAGAAGCGCTTCTTGTCGTTCAGAACCATACGATTGATTTGGCGATTTTAGATATTATGATGCCGAAATTAGATGGTTACGAACTTACACAGCGAATTCGAGAAAAGTACAAGATGCCGATCATCTTTTTGAGTGCGAAAACAACGGACCTGGATAAAATTACAGGACTGGTAAGAGGGGCGGATGACTATATGACTAAGCCCTTTAACCCTATGGAATTGGTCGCGCGCGTCAACGCACACCTTCGTCGTGCCCAGCAATTCAGCCAGTCGACGGAAGAAAGCAGTCCGGTCGTCGAAGCCGGAGGTTTAACCATTTACCCGGATCAGCGTACCGTCAGATTGTATGGGAAAACCATTGAACTGACTCCAAAGGAGTTCGATATTTTATATTTGTTAGCCAGCTACCCTAAAAAAGTGTTTAGCGCGGAAAATATTTTTCAGCAAGTTTGGGGAGATGCCTATTTTGATGGCAACAACACCGTTATGGTACACATACGGACCTTGCGTAAAAAACTTGGAGACGATCTTCAAAAGAATAAGTTGATCAAAACGGTTTGGGGGGTAGGTTATACTTTTAATGGCTAAGATCATACGAAGTTTTCGTTCAAAAATGATTGTTCTATTCGGTGCAAGTATGCTGGTTTCCGGCTCGATTACCTACTTGATTTATAAAGCACTACAATTTTATTATCACGAACAAGTGAGGGCGGAGCATCCGCTCGCTAATGTCCGTTCTTTTATAAGAGAGATAGGGGATGTCAATTTCTTTTTGATTGTATTCATACCGCTGTCGATCTTCTTTTTTTTCATCTTTACGAAACGTTATGGAACTTATTTCAAAGAGATCTCTGAAGGTATCCATCATCTTGCCAACGGTGACTTTGGCTATCAGGTGAAGCTTTCATCCGGTGATGAGTTCGGGGATATTGCACGGGACATAAACTTGGCTAGCGAGAAACTGCAAACAGCTATAAAAGAAGGAGAATTTGCTGAGAGCAGCAAGGATCAATTGGTGCTGAACCTGGCTCATGATTTGCGGACACCGCTTACGTCGGTGCTGGGCTACCTGGATTTTATTTTGAAAGATGAGCATTTGCCTAAAGAGCAAGCAAGACATTATACAAGCATTGCGTATACTAAATCTCAACGGTTAGAAAAGCTGATCGATGAACTGTTCGAAATTACGAGAATGAATTACGGCAGGCTGAAGATTGAAAAAAAGCCGCTTGACTTAAGTGAATTGCTCAACCAGTTAAACGAAGAATTGTTCCCGTTATACGAAAAGAACAACCTGACAGCTAGACTAAACGTTGATCCGGACTTAATTATTGAAGGAGATGGAGATTCTCTAGCCCGTGTATTTGAAAATTTGCTATCCAATGCCGTTCGTTATGGGAAAGATGGCAAGTTTATCGATATTAATGGTTATAAAGAAAAGGATGGTGTAGTCGTTCAAGTGGTCAATTATGGAGATTGTATTCCACCGGATGATCTGCCCCATATTTTTGATATGTTCTATAAAGGAGACAAAGCCCGATCAAATCAGGGGGAAAGCTCTGGGCTTGGCTTATTCATTACTAAAAATATCGTCGAGCAGCATCTTGGCACGGTGTCTGCCGAAAGTGATGTGATCCGTACGCTCTTTGAGGTACGTTTGCCGCTGACTTAAGCTTTATGATATTTAAGGAAAACTTTATTTTTTACCCTACTTCTTTTTAAAAAGTATTCTCTATTCTTAATGACTGTAAGAGATAGAGAAGCAAAAGAAGTAGGGTTTTTGTTTTTTAAGTAGAGTTTGGAGGTTTTTAAGATGGAAAAGAAGACAATTGCAGTATTGTTTGGCGGTTGTTCCAATGAGTATGAAGTGTCGTTAATCTCTGCCGCTTCAGTGATCGAACATATGGACACTGAAAAATATAATCTTGTGTTAGTCGGTATTACCAAAGATGGAGTATGGCTTAGATATACGGGAAATGTTGATGATATTCGCAATGACCGCTGGCATACACATCCTGGATGCATCCCTTCATTTTTCTCGCCAAGCAAAGAAGTGAAGGGGTTGATCGAACTAGTGAATACAGAATACCATGTAACACCGATTGATGTTGTATTCCCGGTGCTTCACGGTAAAAACGGTGAGGACGGAACACTGCAAGGGCTTTTGGAGTTATCAGGAATTCCATTTGTCGGATGTGATACGTTATCGTCTGCAATATGCATGGATAAGGAGATAGCGCACACGTTAGTGCAAGCTGCAGGTATAAATACACCACGTTCTTTAACGGTATACGAAGATGAAAACATAGAAAATGCAGTGGCAGAAGCAAAAGCTCTGGGTTTTCCGCTCTATGTCAAACCTGCCAAATCGGGTTCTTCCCTAGGAATTACGAAAGCTCATGATGAGCAAGAACTGGTAGAGGGAGTAGCATTAGCCTTTTCACACGATAACAAAGTGGTGATCGAACAAAATATCGACGGATTTGAGGTGGGCTGTGCAGTTCTGGGCCATGCTGATCCAATGATCGGCGTTGTTGATGAAATTGAATTGACGGGGGACTTTTTTGATCATACCGAAAAATACTCCTTGATTGGTTCAAAAATTCACCTTCCGGCTCGCATCGATGCAGACACGACGATCAAGGTAAAAGAGACCGCGCTAGCTATCTATAAGGTGCTTGGCTGCAAAGGCTTTGCACGGGTTGATATGTTCCTGGCCAAAGATGGCACAATTGTGTTTAACGAAGTGAACACCATACCGGGGTTTACGTCCAATTCTCGTTATCCGAAAATGCTTTGCGCTAGCGGCATCTCTTATACAGACATTCTGGATCAGCTGATCGAGCTCGCAGTTTCGGAGGTTTAGAGCATGGAAAGCATTTGTCATACTGTCCACCAACCACACCTAGAAAAGATTACAGAAATACCAGTTGAACGTAAAGACATTCACCGTGGACATCTTATTTTGGTCAACCGTGAGCATCATATTCAACTAACTCAACAAGAACTGGATTTGCTCCCGGTTAAAGGCATTCAAGCCTCCGAAGAATTCAAGCGGAACATGTATCTTGAGCGAGTCTGTTTGCAACAGCTAACTGCTTTATTGCATAAGTGCCAGGCGCTGGACAAGATTGCAGCCGTTAGTGGCTACCGCTCCAGTACAGAGCAGCGACAGCTTTATGAAGATTCATTACGGGAAAATGGAGAAGTATTTACGTCCAATTATGTTGCCCGTCCTAATGAGAGTGAGCATCAGACGGGTTTAGCCGTCGACGTGGGAGAAAGCAGCGATGAGATCGATTTTATTCGACCATCTTTTCCTGACCGGGGGGCTTGTAAAATATTCAAGCAGCTAGCAGCAGATTACGGATTTATTCAGCGCTATAAAGAGGGCAAGGAGCATATAACCAACATCGCCAATGAACCGTGGCATTTTCGTTATGTCGGTTTTCCGCACGCGGTGATTATAGAGCAGCTGGATTTATGTTTAGAGGAATATATCTGTTTTTTAAAACAGTATCGTTTTGGGCAGGAGCATCTTTATTTCAAGCATGGGAGCGATATGATCGAAATATATTACGTGCCGGCACGAGACTCCGCTACCATAATACCTGTTACGAACCGTAAACGATACAATCTGTCAGGTACGAACGAGGGCGGATTTATAGTCACAGTATTCCATGAAAAGGGCAGTGGACACTGTGGCATCCAGTAACCGTTTTGGCGCTATCGATCAGTTTAAAATCATTGCCGGCATTCTCGTGATCGCCATTCATACAGGTCCTTTAACGACCTACAGCGCTTATGGTGACTTTCTGTTTACCAGCATATTTGCACGTATTGCGGTCCCATTTTTCTTTATGGCTTCAGGTTTCTTCCTATTTCGGAAGCTGAATGGGACAAGCGCTCAGAACTTGGCGATCGTGCATCGCTATGCGTCAAAAATTGGATTATTATACCTTATTTCGATTATTCTTTATTTACCGCTTAACGTATATGCAGGATATTTTACAGAATTCAGTTGGTATGCGCTAATAAAAGATCTTATATTTGACGGTACATTATATCATCTATGGTATTTTCCCGCATTGATTACGGGCGTTTATATTACTTTTTTTCTTTTGAATAAACTGCCGTTTCCGCTTTTGTTCCTTGTAACCGGATTACTTTATTTTATTGGCCTGCTAGGCGACAGCTATTTTGGAATCACCATACTGAATGATCATGTACATGAGCTCTACACGCAAATGTTCCAGCTGTTTGATTATACGAGAAACGGTTTGTTTTTTGCACCGCTGTTTTTGACTCTAGGTGCTTGGACGGCAAAACGGACACGGCCCCTGCCTCCAGCTAGGGAGAGCGCGATATGCTTTATCACTGCACTGACCTTTATGTTTCTGGAGGGAATGCTGTTGAAACAAGTTGCATGGCCGCGGCACGACAGCATGTATGTTTTTTTAGTCCCTACCGTATATTATCTGTTCCAATGGTTGCTCTCGCTACAGGGCAGAGGTGGTGCATACCTGCGGCAAATCAGCACTTGGATGTATATACTTCATCCGATGTGCATTGTGTTCGTTCGTGCTGTCGCGAAAGTTACTGGTTTAAGCGAACTGCTTATATCTAACAGCCTCATTCATTTCTTCGCTGTCACACTGCTTTCAGTTCTCGCTGCGGCTATAGTTGCACGAATGACGTTGAGAAAAAGCGGGAAAACAGACAACAAGCACAGAGCCTGGGCGGAGATTAATCTGGCTTATCTCCGGCATAATCTCACGGAATTGAAACGCGTCTTGCCTAAAGACTGTGAAATCATGGCTGTTGTAAAGGCGAATGCTTATGGACACGGTGCTCCGCAGGTGGCGAAGTTCTTGACTCGGGAAAATATAAAGCATTTTGCAGTTGCAGAAATTTCGGAAGCCATTGCACTGCGCAAACAAGGCATTCATGCGGAAATATTAATTTTAGGATGTACAGCTCCCGAACGTTTTGGCGATCTCGTACGTTATCGCTTGACACAAACAGCAGTTAGCGCGGATTATGCGGCAGGACTTAATGCCTATGCAGAAAAGGTCGGCAAAAAAATAAAAGTTCATATCAAAATCGATACAGGAATGGGCAGATTAGGCGAGCGTTATGAAAACATAGATCGCATTTGCAGCATCTATCGGCATGCTAGTCTGCAAGTGATGGGAACGTACAGTCATTTATCTGTATCCGGCAGTCGAACAGCAGAAGATATTGCTTACACAAAAATGCAGATCGATCGCTTCTATCATGTCATTGGACAGATCAGAGAAGCAGGGCTTTCCCCAGGCGTCCTTCATATTCAAAGCAGTCATGGCATCCTAAACTTCCCCGATATCCGATGCGGATTGGCACGTCCGGGTATTGCACTATACGGTTTGCTCGGTATGGAAAACAGCCAGCCCCCTGTAAACATTCATCTGCGTCCCGTTCTTTCCCTGAAGGCAAAAGTAGTTCAGGTCAAGACGATTGATGCAGAGCAGCCGGTCGGATACGGACGAAATTACGTGCCGATACAAACAAGCCGAATTGCTGCCGTGTCTATCGGTTATGCTGACGGCATTTCCAGGGCTTTGTTCGGGGAAGGGGGATATGTCCTGGTCAGAGGGCAGCGAGCTCGTATTGCGGGCAACATATGCATGGATCAGATGATGATTGATGTGACACATATTGATGGTGTTCAGGCAGGTGATACGGTCACACTCATTGGGCAAGATGGACAGGAGATCATTACAGCGGAGCAAATTGCGCGTCGCTGCGGAACGATCCCCAATGAAGTGCTTAGCGGTATCGGAGCAAGAGTGGAAAGATTCTATCTCGGGTGAACTTGTTATGGGGAAAGGGAATGAATGAAGAGTACTTATGAGATTAGAGGGGAGAAATCACGTTGATAGGCAATTCTGTTAAGAGAAAGAAGAAATATGATGTACGAAGAATACTGGGGTTCTTTATGCTGTTTAATATGCTGCTAATGGGGGGCGTGCCGATTTCTGTGCTAGCTGCTTCAAGTGCTAAAACTGATCGAGTCCCTTCGGCAGAGCAGCTTAAGTTGGAAGTGAAATCTGCCGTACTGCTGGAGCCATCTACGGGTCAAGTGCTCTTGTCTGTCAATGCGGACGAGGCATTGCCTCCGGCCAGCATGACGAAGATGATGACTGAATATATCGTAGCGGAACAGGTTAAGCAAGGAAAGCTTTCTTGGGACGATACCGTGACCGTGCGCGAGAATGCGGCTAAAACGATCGGCTCCAGAATATTCCTGGCTGAAGGCGATCAACACACGGTTCAAGAGCTTTATATAGCAATGGCTGTCGGCTCAGCTAACGATGCAACCGTTGCATTAGCCGAGCATGTTGCCGGTTCAGAGGAAGCCTTTGTAAAGATGATGAACGATACAGCCAAGAAAATGGGTCTTAAAACAGCATACTTTATCAACTCCACTGGTCTAAGCCGTGAAGATATGCCGGAACCATTCCGTCCTGAGGAAGACAAAGAGACGGTTATGTCCGCGATGGATGCCGCTATCCTGGCCAAAAATCTGATTAAAGACCATCCGAATTTTAGCGAAGTTACCGCGATCCAAAGCTACAAATTTCGTGAGCGTGATGATAAGCCGATCATCAATATAAACTGGATGCTGGAAGCGAACAAGAACATTCCCAACTTCAAGCCATATGCCTATGAAGGGCTGGACGGTTTAAAGACAGGTCATACTGAAGCTGCTAAATATTGCTTTACCGGAACCGCTGAACGTGACGGCATGCGCCTGATCAGCGTAGTTATGGGGGCTGAATCGGAAGGAGCGCGTTTTGTTGAGACACGTAAAATTCTGGATTACGGCTTCAACCATTTTGAAGTTAAAGAATTACAGCTTGAAGGGGCAGCCGTTAAAGGCTTTGAATATGCGTCAGTGAAGAAAGGCAAACAGAAGGAAGTTGGGCTCGTTACAGATCGCCCGCTGACGTTCGTCGTACCGAAGGGGACTAAGGACTTTCCGGAAAACAACATTCAAGTTGAAGTCAAACTGGACCCCGCTGCATTGACAGCACCTGTTGCCAAAGATAAAAAGGTTGGTACCGTGAGCTATCATTACAAAGTTGAAGGCATGTCCAACGTCCAAACCGATACTCTGAGTCTGGTTGCAACCGAAGAGATTGAAAAGGCAGGCTGGTTTAAACAGTTCTGGAGTGCGGTTGGCCAGTTTTTCTCGAATTTATGGGACTCGATTAAAAATCTATTTTAAGACGAAGGAGTCGATGCTTTTGCATCGACTCCTTAATAACTTCAAAATAAATTACTTCTGTAACTTAAGGATTCGTCCGTGGCTCTTTTCCCATTCTTCCCAAGCTACTACGCCCAAATCAGGCTGAGGTTCATCAGGCAACATGGATATAAACTCTAATTCACCAATCCAATAACAATACCAAAAAAATCATATTGCACTTTTTAACATTTATTACCTAGTTTATTTCCATTAATGTGGTAAGATTCCTGTATATAAGGTAAAAAAGGGTAAAGATGGAACTAGGGAGTTAATAATCTTTTGAATGTTTCAATTAAATGAAATTAATAAGTGAGATAGTTAGGAGGCAAGAGCCTTCTAACTATTCTTTATGGAGCTCGCAATAAGGAGAAAGATCATGGAAATTATCAAACTTGAAAACATAAATCATGAATATATCACTTTCCGAAAAAAAGAAGGCTTAAAGGGGTCTTTACAAGACTTTTTCAAAAGGAATTATGAGAAAAAGAAGGCTTTAGAATCTATCAATATAACCATTCAAAAAGGGGAGTTCATCGGCTTATTAGGTCCTAATGGTGCAGGTAAAACAACCTTAATGAAAATAATTTCAGGATTAATAAAGCCTTCATCAGGTGATATTCATGTCTTGAATCAGAAGCCATTTAAAAAATCTTCCGCTTATTTGAAACAGCTTGGTATGGTGTTAGGGCAAAAAAGCCAACTGGCATGGGATTTACCGGCTATTGACACTTTACTTGTCCTTAAGGAGATTTATGGTATAAGTCAGGAAAAGTACAAGCAGCGATTGGATGATTTGCTCAGTCTTTTGAATATTACGGACCATCTTCACACACCCGTTCGAAAATTATCACTTGGTGAAAGAATGAAATTTGAATTAACCGCTTCCCTTCTTCATTCTCCGAGTTTGTTGCTGCTGGATGAACCTACCATCGGTTTGGATGTATCGAGTCAACGAGCTATACGGGGATTTTTAAAACTAATTAATGAACAAGAAGGTACAACTATATTATTAACAAGTCATTATGCTCGAGATATTGAAGAGCTGGCCAATCGATTAATCATTTTGAAGGAGGGTACGATCAGCTATGATGGGTCGCTTCCTGCGCTTTTGAATGAAGGCAGCCAATTAAAAACATTGCGAGTAGAACTGTCTTGCGGCATGCCATTAACCGAATATGGTTATAGGATGACAGGAAATCATATTTGGGAGAAAAGTATACAGCAGGAAGAACTGAATGTATGCATCCAAAAATTAATGGAGTTGAAATGTCACCTCGTCAATATTAGTACTCTAGATATTCCTTTGGAAGAGAAGTTATATTCATTATTTTCTAACGATGGAGATCAGTATGAACTATAAAGCATATTTTCTAATATTTAAAAACAATCTTTATATTTCGCTTTCTTATCGATGGAATATTATTTCCGGCATATTGCTGATGATACTGCAAATAATGGTCAGCCTTTTTGTATGGTTAACCATATTTGATACGACGAGCAATGTAAAAAACTACACAGTTACAGATATGATCTCTTATTTCCTGTTGAGTGCTTTAGTGGGTGTAACATTTTCTTCTTCCCATATATTTAGATTGACCCGTATGGTTAGAACAGGGCAGTTAAATATGGTTTTAATAAGACCGTATTCATTTCTTCTTGATAGTTTCTCCAATTTTATTGGCAGTAAAATGATTGAGTTCGGAACAACGATTTTATTGGCTGTAACCCTGTATTCTGTTGGCTTAACTACTTGGCATGGCATCAGTTTGCTTGAGTTACTGTTGTTACTCACTAATTTCACGCTGCTCTTTATCTTCGGATCTTTTTTAGGAAGTTTAAGTTTTTGGCTAATCCAGATGTGGCCTTTAAAATCACTTTATAATTCGATGATGGCCATCTTCGGTGGTGCATTATATCCTTTAGACTTATTACCGGATAAATGGGCTCAATTGATAACACTCACCCCATTCCCTTTATTTGGATACGTTAATATACGTCTCCTTCAAGGAGAACTTCACTACAATGAAACTCTCTATTATTTAATATTATCTGTTATATGGCTGATCATCTTTTCTATCGGTTATAAAATATTATGGGTCAAAGGTTTAAAAAAATATGAGGGAGTCAATGCATGAGAAGGTTCATTCCGATTTTTTTACTCTTTGCTAGAAACAGTTTGTCTCAGATGCTTATATATCGAATAACATCTTCATTTATCATTATATTTGGGAGTTTATTTGTTGCAGCTGAAGTTATAAGTATTGTTATTTACTATCAATTCACTGACAGTATTGCCGGTTGGGGATTTTATGATTTTTTAGCTCTATTGGCAACATTTCAATTGATTAGCTCTTTGTATCAGTTTCTTTTTGTTGGGTCTCATGAAGTGCTTATGGACAACATTGTGGAAGGTAAGCTGGACTATGATCTCATTCGTCCGATTGATTCCCAAATCATTTGCTCTATTAAACAGCTGGATTATTCAAGTTTAATCAATTGTCTTATTCCTATTGTCCTGTTGATTTATTGCTGGCCAAACCTGGATATATCGTTTTCTTTGCTGAATATGATCATTTATCTGACTTTCGTATTGTTAGGTGTTTTTTTCTACTTTCTGCTTAATCAATTTTTTGTTACGTTAGCGTTCTGGATTGAGAGGCCTCATAAATTGGCTGGTGTTCCCGAATACATACTTGAGTTTTCCTCCAGGCCAATGAAAGTTTACCCACGAGTTATTCAAATGATCTTCGGCATCATTTTTCCGATTATAACGGTCGTAAACTTGCCGGTGGAGTTTTTAAAAGGGGAAGCAAACATGAAGGTCATTTTGTGGATCATCGTTTCATTGATTGTTTTTTTTATAATCGTGAGATTACAGTGGAAGTTAGGCGTTAAAAGATATGCGAGTACGAACTAGATTCATAAGATTACTACTGCAATGATAATGGGGAACATGTAAGTTCATGTTCCCTTTTCATTTTAAGTAGATATTTTTCTCAAGCAGAATGAGTTTTCTCTGAATTTGCTCGTGGATCTAACTTGATAGCACAAAACAGACAACATACGATATACACCAAACTTAATAGAAGATATGGAAGCTGGAGTGAGAACACACGTTCAAATACATTTTCGCTCACTTGAACCAATAACCCGCCTGCCAATGTGCCGATCGTACTGATACCGAATGATAGGAAGCGGAAGACACTTCCGACTCTTCCCAATATGTAATCTGGAGCGGAACGCTGCAAGATGGAAGATCTGGATACATTATAGACAACAATAAAGAAAGCTGAAAAGAAATAGAGAAAGCCAACTGCGTAAGCATTGGTGGTTAACCCGACAATTCCATAGGCGATCCCCATAAATAATATAGAAGAAATGATTAATTGTTTGGAGTTCCATCGATTACGCATCAAAGCCACTGCTTGGCTTCCGAGAATGCTGCCGATCGTTGCAATAGATATCATGATTCCAAAGGAGAAAGCATCCAGTTTTAGCACTTCCCGAACAAAAAAGATCTGCGTTGACAAGATCATAGAGTACATAAACGTAATGATGACTGACAAAACAGCCAATATGCGTAGAAAGGAGTCCTGGTATACATAACGGATTCCAGACCACATTTCCTGTCTCCACCCAGTTTTGGAGCTGCTCTCATTCTTTTGAGTATCCTTTTGTGGAATAAAACTTCCCCTCAGACCAACCAGAAGAACTAGGGCAAACAGAGCCGTTACTGTATCAATCGCGAAAGGATAGACCAGGCTTACCGTAATAATTAGACCGCCCAATGCAACGCCCAGGATATCGCTCGTAATTAACTGGCCTGCTGTAAACTGACCATTGGCTTTCTCCAAATTTTTATCTTCTACAAGCTGAGGAATCATCGTTTGAACCGTACTGTCAAATATAACCCGGCTAAGACCAATGCCAAACATAAACAAAGTTAATATCGGAATGCTGATCCAGCCAGCCCAGATAAACACGGTTAGAAAGAGCAGGAACAACATCCTGATTAAGCTTGCCCCCACAACCATATATTTACGTGAGAGACGATCGATCCATACCCCAACTGGTAAGCTGAACAATAGCCAGGGCAATCGAAGTGCTGCCATCGTCAAGGAAGCATGAAAGGTATTGCTTGTTAGTGTGGAGATCAACCACGGGACCGCAGCAATCGTAAGCCCATCACCCAAAAAAGTCAGAGAGAAAGCACCGAAAAGTTTCGTATAGTTCGACTTCGTCTTCACGATTTCCTCCTGAGTAAATAAGGTTATAAACAATATGAAAACGTTTCTTTTCACTCCCACTTAAGTTATCATAAAATGTATATAATTACTATTTCTAAAATGAATTGTCGGTCATAACAACAATCTACTAGTGCTTTCGTGTAGCAATTATGTAAAAAGAGGTGATCAGTATGGAATTGAACGATAACCGAAAAGAGTCCATGTCTAGTTCAGAAGAAAATCATAAAAAAGACAACGAAGAGCGCCAGATGTCCACCAGTAACTCGCTTGTGGAATCAGCTGTCGGTGAATTTGCTAGAAAAGGCGGTTTTGATGATTTGCGGGCTAAGGGAAAACCAATCAAGATCGAAGACGGGGATGTTCTAACCGGGATTATGAAGAACGCGAATTACCAACCAGCGTGGATTGAGCTGAGAAAAGAAATCGCTGCGGAAATAAAGCGGCTCTTGGAGTGTGCGGATTTAAATTCAATTCCAGAGGAAGAGCTAGAGGGAATCAACCAAAAAATCATGAAATACAATAGAATCGTTCCAAATCAGTTGTTGCAAAAAGGGCTCGTATCCAAAATCAATTTGCACACAGCTTACGAAAAATGGGAGTGAGGTATAAATCGCCGAAATGGCGGATTTTTTGCTTTAACAAAACAAATTCTTGTCCCAGGGAAAGGACAAGAACTTGTGACATACATATCTTCATGCTGTACAGCTTGTGAATAAGTACAGTGTTTCTTAAGCTTAAGAGTCATCCAGTTCGTTTGTCCTAAAGGAAATTTACCATTTTACGGTGCCTGTTTGCCGATCAGATTGTACAGTAATACCCGTTTCACTTACAGGGGCAGCTGCAGACACGTAAGCGGATAAGGAAACGGTCACAAATAAACCAGTAAGCAATAAAACAACTCTTTTTTTCATAGACAAACAACCTCTTTTCTTTTGGGATGATCTTCCACATCCATTTTAATCCATTTATTTGATTTTGAAAAGAAATATTTGCGCCGAGCTATGGACTACAAACATCAAATGGAGGGGGAGGGTTTTGTATCTGAAATGTTTTCAGAAAAAATGACGGTACAGAGGAGTACCGCCATTTCTTTTTTTGTCTATGAAATTATGTTTAAGTATAATCCAAGTGGCCGATTACAGCTGGACAATGGACAGTATTAGTATTCCCCGCTACCCCAGCCATGACCAAAAGCTGTAACTTTGTCTGGTTGCACGGAATCAGCAAAGCTAGTAATTGTTCCTACGTTAACAACGGTAACAAGTAAAGCAGCTGTGAGTAATAAGACTTTAACTTTCTTTTTCATTTTATACACCTCACCAACAAATAATTTCTAATTACTTGCGATGATGATAGGAACCATTGTTGTCCAAAAAGAGTTTTTCATACATCAGTTAGAATTGCTGTGGTATGATAGCAAACCTTAAAGACCACCCCAGCCATGGCCAAAAGCTGTGAATTTGTCTGGTTGTACGGAATCAGCAAAGCTAGCAATTGTTCCTACATTAACAACGGTAACAAGTAAAGCAGCTGTGAGTAATAAGACTTTAACTTTCTTTTTCATTTTATACACCTCACTAAAAGTATTTTGTATGTTGATTAACACTTGATGTCCGCACAATGTTTATTTTAACTTATAAACCCAAATATTGTAATACCTATTCGGATTTTAAATCATAAAATTAGTGTTTTTTTTAAAATTGTTAAATTTCTAGACGTGACCAACTACTATAACTGTATCTAGTGTAGGAAATTATCAAAACCTCCAACATGACGAATAGCGGTAATAAACTAGCCATGAGCTATAAGAACCTTAGTTTTTCTTTTATTTTGACTTTGTATCTTGCTAACATACAATTTGTATTGGCTAATTTCTTCCGGTGATGGTAAATGCCTATACTGTTCAAAAAGAGTCATACATCGAATGATATTCTTATCACTGTTTATTTGAAGCGATAACTCTAGTCCTTGTAAAAGAAAATTAATGGCGTTCTTATAATTATTACGGATATAATAAACACTCATTTCGATCAATAATTGGGCATATTGCTCTGTCATTATAGGTTTATTGTAAGGCTCCAGCCTATTAGAAAAGGTTTTATAGGACAAATGACATTCAAAGCGCTTCAGAATATGATCAACATTAAAGTTATAAAAATTTGCTGCTAGAAGAATTTTATATATTGCTGTGGGAATTTCATATTCTATCGTCGATATATAATTAACGTATTCGTCTAATACATCTAGATCTCCGGATAGCAATCGATATAGTAATCTGTTTGCTGCAGCCCACTCTTTAAACTGTGAAATAATGTTTGCAGATTCTTCCGATTTCTCTTTGATCCAGCTTCCATCCTCATATAGTGAAACATATTCTAAAGCTTTATCATATTGCTCATACTCTTCATAGACGGTTGATCTAATAAGATAAGAATAAAGAATATAATAATAAATAGGATGTGTTGGACTATATTGATCAGTACGTTTCAAGCCAGTTTTTGATGAATACATTATGTTTGCAAGGCGATGTAATTCCGTAGCTAGCGTTTCAACCTTGCTCCAGCGATGAAGGGAACCGAATACATGAGATAGCTGTTTGAGGGCATCTAGTTGATGAGGGAGATCTAGCCGATCTATATAACATTCAAATATAGTAGCTGCCTTTAGATTATCGTCTAAATCATGGCCTATAGTCAGTTGGAATATGCGATATTGACAAAGAGCGAGACGCTCTGAATGCTGGTATTTTTCACCCTCACTAATGATCTTGTATAGTATTAACGCAGAGTTTTTATAATCTTGGCGAAATAGTTCTTCGGCAACATCAAATAACTTTGGTATATATGTAAGATTTTCTAATAAATTACTCGCGATCCGTTTTACACAATCGGGACGGTTTAACTGGGCACTACGTAAAATAAAAGGATGAATGCGGCGCCAAGTAGGGGCAGATAGAGTGAAACATTCCTCGATATACATCTCAAAAAAGTAATCCTCTGGCAATCCCATAGCAGCAGTAATCCGTTCTAGTTCACCCATTGAGATCGGTTTTCGATCCTTTAAAATACGACTAAGAGATCCAGAGTTAATACCGGAACGATGAGAAAACTGAGAAATGGATAATTGCTCTCCATTCAAATGATCTTCTAATTTTGCTCCGATCGTGGTTGTCGGCCTCAAACGTATCACCCCACAGACTTTGTCCCCAAACCGCTACTAATATAGTAATTAATCACTGTTCAATTATTAATATATATATAAATTACAAAAATTGCAAATATAAACTACATTTTAACAAACTTAGTATGAATTTATCAATTACTTCATCAAACAACGTAAAATCTATTAAATCATAAAATTTTTATATATAAATACGATAGATAACGCGAAAGCTAGGTAGCACACGGACTTTTCCAAGCAGGAAGCCTTTTAAAATTGCAAGAGACGACAGGGTTTTTTTCAATGTCTATTATGAAGGCACAAAATCAGTAGTTTTTCAAAGCTTCGCATGAATTTTAAATATTTATTTTTATAAACTTTAAATCTTTTTATCCATGAATACTCGTCATTCATAATGAGGTGTAATCAATGCAGACTGATGATGAACTGATAAAGAAAATCCGGAAAGGAAACCAAAGCGCTATCGAGATCCTGATTCAACGTCACTACAAAGTGGTTTTTGCTTATATTTACAGAAACTTGGGCGATTATCATATGGCATATGACTTGACGCAAGAAACATTTATGAAAATGGTAAGGAATATTCATTCCTATTCGAATAAAGGAAGCTTTCAATATTGGCTCTTGAAAATATCCTTGAATACTTGCAGAGATTACTTTAGGAGTCGCGCTTATCAAACTGCAAGCACATCCAGTCCTATCGATGAATCAGTTCTCGAAAACAAACTGGAGGGGCATGATGCAATTGAGCAGAAGCTGGAAAGCAATCTGATCAGAAGTGCCATCATGGAGCTTCCATCTTACCAGCGTGAGGCGATCATCCTGCGTTACTATCATGATTTAAAGATCCAAAAGATCGCTGAAATCACGTCTGCTGGTGAATCTACCGTGAAATCTCGAATTAAACAGGGCTTATCCAAGGTGAAAACGATATTGGAAAGGAGACATGAAACATGAAAAAGAGAGAACAAGAATGGGATCTCCCTGAGGAGCCGTTTTCTAGTGATCATGAGGAAGTCATAAATCGTTTACACCAATATGAAGTGGACTTTCCGGATGAAGCAGAAATGAACCGTACTGTTGAAGCTGTAAAAATGTACATGACAGAAAACACTAATCGTCGCTCTCTTATAAAAGACCATGTTTTCAATATCATTCGTGTAGCCTTAATGGACATCACCTATATAAAACCACTGTACTGGATAGTTAGCATTTTGCTGTATACAGCCGGGATTCTATTTTACTGGACAGGACAAAATCCGTATTTCATTGTTCTTACCCTTTCTCCGTTACCGTTTATTCTGGGCATTTTTGAAATATTCAGAGGCAGGGATGAAGGTATGCTGGAACTTGAAATGTCCTTTAAGTTTAACGCAGCCAGTATGATGCTTAGCAAGCTTTTTATCATAGCCGTATTTAATATTTTGTTGAATAGCCTCCTTTCCGTTTACTTTGCCGTCGTTCAAGAAAATCTTAATCTGCTCCATATGACCATGTATTGGCTAACTCCATTCACAATGGTTTGCGGTCTTTCACTAATGATTGCAACGCGGGTTAGAAGAAATTATTCGGTCGCATGTTTGATATCAATCTGGATCATTCTGTGTCTATCTTTATTAAAAATCCCAGCTTTGGAAGACAAGTTAACGACGATGAACAAAGCTGCTTATGCCTTGCTCATTGTACTTGGAACTGTGCTATTCATCATCCAAATCAAACTTTTGTTTTCAAAGACAACATCTTATTTTGAAAGGAATGTTCGCCTTGAAACTAACTATTAGTGGCCTCTCCAGAACATATAAGGATAAAGCAGCAATCGATGATGTATCCGCTGAACTTACAGCTGGCGTATATGGACTGGTTGGACCAAACGGTGCCGGAAAAACAACGTTGATGCGTATGCTGGCTGATGTTCTTAAACCATCCCAGGGTACGATTCAACTCGATGATGAAGATATACGGTTTATGGATTACAGATACAGAGAGCTGATCGGCTATTTGCCACAGGATTGCGAATTTTACAGTTATTTTACGGCCAACCGCTTTCTGAAATATGTTTCTGCACTTAAGGGACTGAATGAAAAGCACGCAAAAGGGAAGATCGATGATTTATTGCGTCTCGTTAATCTGAGCAAGGAGAAGCATAAAAAAATCGGCAGCTTTTCCGGTGGAATGAAACGCAGGTTAGGCATTGCTCAGGCCCTTTTAAATGACCCGAAAGTTCTGATCTTGGATGAGCCTACCTCTGGACTTGATCCAAAGGAAAGGGTTCGATTCCGAAATCTTCTATCAGATATTTCAGAGGATCGGATCGTTATTTTATCGACTCATATCATTTCTGATATTGAATATATCGCTAAGGAAGTTCTGGTGTTAAAAGAGGGGAAGTTGATCATTCAGGAGACACCGGAAAAGATACTTCATGAGTTGAACGATAAGGTATGGCATGTTACGGTGCCTGCTCATGAAATAAATCTACTTGAGCAAAGATTTACGGTAGGAAACTTGATGCGAAAAGGAAAGGAAGTCGAAGCAAGAATCATATCCGAAACCAAACCATTACCTACCGCTGTTGTACAGACGCCAAGACTGGAAGATATTTATTTATATTATTTTGGAGAAAGCCTCGATGAATATGACGAAGAAATGGAGGCTTTCAAATGAATCTGATCAAGCATGAGGTTTATAAAGTTTTTAGCCAAAAAGTGATCTATGTTGCTTTAGCCGTTTTTTCAGCTTTATGTCTCTTTGATTTTTATTCGAGCAACGATATATCGCTGCATCAAAAAACAAGGGAAGTTTACAAGTCGCTGGAAGGAAAGACAACGGAAGAGAGAATTGCCTGGGCCAAAAGGGAATACGAAGAAATAAAAAAACGCCCGAACGGAGAGCAGGATGATGAAACGACTGCAAGAACGAAGGTTGCAATTAATATTCTGAATTCGGATAACCCCGGAAATGAAGAGCTTTACGATCTTCAAAGCTGGAAGAATATAATCAGATTCACTGATCATGTTGGTTTTTATTTTATAGGCGGGCTAGTCATTTTAGGATTATCTAATATATTCAGCTATGAATACAACACCCGAATGGATAGTTTAATATTCAGCAGCAAGCATGGCCGCCGGAGAATCACGCTGGCGAAAGTCGCTGCAGTTGCCGTTTATTGTTCAGCTGTTTGTTTGTTTTTTTCTTGCCTGGTGTTTGTTCTGAATGGCTCCTTTTTAGGTTTAGATGGTTGGAACACACCGTTAGAGACCATGGTATCTTTCTATATGCATACATCTTTTGAAGGACCAATATGGCTCTTTTACGGGATGCAACAACTCTATGTGATCGCAGGCAGCATAATGCTCGGCTTACTGGTCACCTTTCTATCATCATTTACCAAGTTTCCGCTCATTCCGGCATTTATCGCTGGTTTCATATTTTTGCTTCCTGATGTGTTAAGTAAGACGGCCATCAACATTCCATATTTTACAGATTTCGTTGCTATAACATTTAAATATAACGAACTTGTCAGAATGGAGAGGTTGGGAGGTCCTGATTTTGTAACCTACGATATTTTTGGGATACCGATGAGCTTTGAATTATATGTGCTTATTCTGATGATCGTCTTATTCACCGTTTCTTGCTTGTGTATCGATTACAAGGTCAGAAAGCGACAGGTGATTTAAATGGGCAGTCTTGTTAAACATGAGCTATATAAAATCGGTTCTAACAAAATAGCACTATCTATAACTTTTCTGTTTGTTCCTATCTATATTTATTTTACATATTTACACTATACCTGGAATCCACAAGCAATTGCCTGGGAGCGAATTGTCGACTTCCCGTACAGCATAGGCTCTATGTTTGAGGGAATCATCATAATCCTTGCCTTATCCAGTTCTTTCACACAAGAATATGCATTCCAAATGGACTCGATCATCCGAAGTACAAAATATGGGAGAACACAAGCTGTCACAGCGAAAATCATAGCAGCGCTATTTTTCATTACGATAGTAGTTCTTGGATTTTGGTTCATGAATATCGGTGTTAACATCTGGATGGCTGGCGGGATAGCCGGAATGTCCTTGCCTTTATATGAACTTGAAAGGTATGTTCAATCACCTTATTCAATGAGCGTTTGGCAATACTGCCTCATTCAAATATTAACGAATCTGCTAGGCTGTATCGTTTTAAGCCTGTTTACTTTATTTCTTTCGGTTAGAAATAAATCGATTTTAGTCGTGTTTTTTATAAGCGGAATCGTATTTGTCATCCCTTTCCTGATACACAATTTTTCAGAGCTGTCCCTTATATGGGGGATGAAAAATCTGCTATTCACCGATTTGATGAGAGTTGAAAATATGTTTAACCGCCCTAGATTTATATATAAGGGTGATTGGACTGTCAATATAAATATTTGGTTTTTTTATGTTTATATTTGTTCGCTATCGATGTTTTTTCTATTAAATATTCACCAAAGGGGAGGGAGGTAGAATTATCTTTAGGTATATTGTTGTTCTGTTGAACCGACGATGAAGTGTCAGGTTTTTTCCGATTTATGCAGAGACTTAAGTCTTATATGTTTGTGAAAATTAGTTTTTATTGCTCATGTTCGTATAACCCCATATTGCCGATATTACTTTTTGACGTTCATTAATAGAGAACGTTGATCTGCACGAACAAGCATAAGGAGGCTATTACAAACATGAGACAAAACGTATGGAAAGGAATCGCATCTGCCTTGGTGGCTGTAACCGTCATCGTCAGTCCACTAGGCCAATCGGCTGCTGTGCATGCTACTTCCACGGAAGAAAAGCTAGCATATACGCAGTTGCATCCAAGCGGTGGATGGACCCAAACAGAAGACATGAGGCCAGGTGCACCATTAGGAGCGGAGCTGCCGGTTGCAGGTGCCGTGGAAGCGGGCATTGCGGAACCGCAGCAGGTAGAAACGCAGCAGAGTACACCGCAACAAGGTACCCGCTCTACATACAGCATGGCTTATTTGAACTCGCTGCCGTACGAGGAGCTTGTGAACGTGTTGGCAAGCATTGAATGGCATCAAATTCCTGAATTATTTAAATATAACGAAGATACTCGTCGATTTTATGCAGACGAAGCACGTTTTCAAGCCATTGTAGACGGCTTGGAGGAGAGCGGCAGGCGCTTTACAGCAGAAAACCACCAAGGTATTCCGACTTTGGTAGAGGTACTTCGTTCCGGTTATTATTTGGGATACTACAACCAAGAATTGAATTATCTTGATCAGAGTCAGGAGAAAGTGCTGCCAGCATTGAAGGCCATTACGGAAAACCCGAATTTTAATTGGGGAACACCTGTGCAGAGCCAGGTCATTAACTCAGCAGGGAAAATGATATCGAATTCTACGGTAACCCCAGAAATTATTAATAATTTGACAGGTGTAATCGAGCGGTTTACCGACTATGCAGACGAGTATGGTGGTGATCGGGCGGCAAGCGAGGCATATTATAGTCTCTTGCAAGGGATCGGTTATGTGCTGATGTGGCGTACGGAGCCAGCGCAAGAAGTGGCTTTCAAGGGAGCGATCGATCCATATTTGGAACAGTTGTTCCGCATGGCCAAAAATGGACCGAAATCACCGGAAAAGCTATGGCTGACGAGCAACGCGATTTATTATTCGGGCTCGCTTGCGCAGTACTACAGTGATCCGCGGCAAGTGAATCGTGTGCTGACGGATGTTATGCAGACGGTGCCTAAGTTAAGCGAGTTATATTTCGTCGCTGCCGAGCAAATTGAGCAGCATTTCTCAGGAACCGATGCGGATAACAGACGGATTGACATGGCTGTACTGAAGCAGCAAGGTAAGGAGTATTATCTGCCGCAGCGATTCGAGTTTGATGACGGTCAATTTGTATTCCAGACAGGGGACAAGCTGAGCAAGGAGCAAATTGAACGTTTGTACTGGGCGGCTAAAGAAGTTCAAGCCCAATTCTACCGCGTGATCGGCAACGATCAAGCGCTGGAACAAGGAAATACGGATGATGTATTGACGGTTGTTATTTATAACAATCCGGATGAATACCGAATGAACCGACATTTATACGGATATGAAACGGAAAATGGCGGAATTTACATCGAGGGCGACGGAACGTTTTTCACGTATGATCGAACGATCGAGCAGAGCATTTATAGCCTGGAAGAATTGTTCCGTCACGAATTCACCCACTACTTGCAAGGTCGGTACGAGGTGCCGGGGATGTGGGGCCGGGGACCACTTTATAGCGGAGGTCGCATGCAGTGGTTTGACGAAGGCGGTGCCGAGTTTTTCGCTGGTGCAACGCGGACAGAAGGGATTCAGCCACGTAAGTCCGTTGTGGGCAACTTAAGATACGACAGTCCGGAGCGGCGTATGTCCGTATCGGATACAGTTAATGCGCAGTACGGATCGTGGAATTTTTACAATTATGCGTTTGCCTTGTACGACTATCTGTACCAGAACGACTTTACGACACTTGACCGGATTCATGATGCTATCAGGCTCAACGATGCTAGAGCTTATGAAGATGTTCTTACAGCCATGAGCAGCGATGCAAGCTTGAATGAGTGGTTTCAGCGCGACATTGATGAGCAGGTCGCCAGCTATGACAATTTGACGGTGCCACTTGTGGCGGACGACTATTTGCGTATGCCGGAGCCAAAGCAAGTAGCGGAAATCTATAAAGAAATTACATCTGCAGCACGATTGAGTAATGTAAGCACGCAGGAGCGAAATTCTGATTTCTTCCGCACGTTTGAGCTTCGCGGTACGTATACCGGCGCCGCTTCCAAAGGAGAAATGCAGGATTGGCAGACGATGAATCGTCTGACTGACGACTTGTTGCTCAAGCTGACGGATCATCCGTGGGACGGGTACAAAACCGTAACCGCCTATTTCACAAATTACCGTGTGGATGGGAATGGGCGTTTTGTTTACGATCTTGTATTCCATGGTAAATTGCCGGTGAGTGAGGATCGCGGGAATGAAGGAAATGAAGGCAGTGACGGCAATAAAGGCGATGACGGCAGCAAGCAGTCCAATACAGACCAGGAACCGAACGATTCATGGGAACAAGCGGTTTATTTGGATGCAAAAGGAACAGTCGTATCAGGCACAATGAACGATACGGATCGCATGGATGTGTATCGCTTTGATGTCAAGCAGGCCGGCGACTGGATGGTTGATTTGCAAACGGAACAGAAGCGAAGTGTCGCTTGGCTGCTTTACCATGAGTCGGATATGAACAACTATGCAGCTTATCCTACCCATATGGAAGGAACTAGCGCAGCAGGTTCTGTGAAGGCCATGCCGGGTACTTATTACTTATTTGTATATACGATTGCACCAGGAGAGCAGCCTTACCGTGTGCTCGTGCAACCGGGAACATTGACCGAGTCTGAGACGCAGCCGGAAGCAGAACCGGTAAATCCTCCGTTCGAGGAATCGGAACCGAATGATAAAGCTGAAACAGCTAATGGACCCGTAGCTTTGGGCCGGACGATCACCGGAGCACTTACAGGAGAGGACTATCATGATATTTTTGCGATTGATGTAAGTCATCCATCTGAGCTTCACATTGAGTTGGAGCAGCAAGTTGGCGATAGTGCGAACTGGATGCTGTTTCGAGAAGGTGATATGAAGAATCCAGTTTCATATCCGAACACATTCGAAGACAATCGTCTGAGCTCGGATTATGAAGCGGCTTCAGGACGATATTATGTTTATGTCTATAACTATGGCAATAAAGATGTTCACTACACGTTGCAGATTCAATAATTAAACACGAAACTCAATCATTTGATTTACCTCCTGCTAGCGCCCTTAAGGCCACGGCAGGAGGTTTTTTTGCTAAGAGATCACGTACTACTTGAAAAATCTGACTTAACAATTACCGGTAATCGGTCGATAAATAATATATGCAATCAGGAATTAATCAACATAGGAGGGTGAATATGGATTATACAAAGTTAGGAAAACAATTTATAGGCGGGGAATGGAGAGAGGGCAAAAGTGATAAGAAGCTGCCTAACATCAATCCATATAATGATGAAGTAATCACCACTTTTCAAATAGCCAGTGTAGCTGATATCGATGATGCTTATCAGGCTGCATATAAAGCTCAGCTGGAGTGGGACAAGATTAATCCTTACCACAAACGAGATATTCTTGAAAATGCTGTTAAATATATTGATGCAAACGAGGAAGAGATCACATCCATTATTGTTCAGGAACTGGGTGGAACACGGCTGAAGGCAGCTTTTGAGATCGGACTTGTGAAAAATATAATGAAGGAAGCAGCTACATTCCCGCTTCGAATGGAAGGCAAGATTTTACCTTCTACAGAAGATGGCAAGGAAAATCGGTTATACCGGATGCCTGCTGGTGTGGTTGGGGTGATCAGTCCGTTTAACTTTCCTTTCTTCCTGTCTATGAAGTCCGTTGCTCCAGCACTTGGTGCCGGCAATGGCGTGGTTCTAAAACCGCATGAAGATTCACCGATTACAGGCGGGACTCTGATTGGCAAAATTTTTGAAGAAGCGGGTTTACCGAAGGGGTTATTGAATGTAGTCGTCACAGATATTAAAGAGATTGGTGATGCGTTCGTCGAACATCCGATACCGAGGATCATTTCCTTCACGGGTTCAACCAAAGTCGGAAGCTATATCGGCCAGCTCGCCGTAAAGAATTTTAAAAAGCCGCTCCTGGAGCTCGGCGGAAACAGTGCGTTCATTATTCTGGAGGATGCCGACATCGACTATGCTGTACAAGCTGCGACCTTCAGCAGATTCACGCATCAAGGTCAGATCTGTATGTCGGCTAACCGAATTTTGGTACAAAAGACGATCTATCAGGATTTTATAGATAAATTCAGTAAAAAGGTGTCTTCGCTTACAACCGGTGATCCGAGTGATCCAGAGACCATTATCGGTCCTGTGATCAACGACCGCCAGGCAGAAACACTGCACAAGCTCATAGAGAAGGGCATTGAGCAGGGCGCTGTTCCTCTTGTGCAAGGCAAGATTAACGGCAGAATGGTAGAGCCTACAATCCTTGTGAACGTTACACCGGATATGGTTGTAGCTCAGGAGGAGTTGTTCGGTCCGGTTGTGTGTGTTATTCCATTTGAAACCGAAGAGGAAGCCATTGAAATAGCTAATGATACACGTTTTGGACTTAGCGGGGCCATTCATACCTCCAATCTTGAGCGGGGAGTTGAAATGGCAAAGAAGGTTCACACAGGCATGATCCATGTAAACGACATCACGATTAACGATGAACCGATTGTAGCGTTTGGGGGAGAGAAGCAGTCCGGTTTGGGTCGCCTGAATGGGGGCTGGAGCCTGGATGAATTCACCACGATGAAGTGGATTTCGGTTAACTACGGACAAAGGAAATTTCCGTACTAAGGGATGGAGGAAGAAAGCATGAATCATATGACTGAAGAGCCAGCACAGCATGAGCTGATCAGAGCCTTTGTAAAGGTGGCTCCTCTGCTGAATAATCTTACGCATGATGATATCACAGTTGGTATTTATGACACGGAAAAGCTGATCATCAACATTCCAGGCAAAACCTTCTCGCTTAATGTCAGCCCGGGAGATCCGCTTGTCGAGGGGGACATTGTGACAAATGCAATTCGGACTAATACCGTTTTAACGGATATTGTTCCAAAAGAGTTGTTTGGTTTTCCGCTCGTTGCACGTGCGATTCCGCTGCATGACGAGCAGGGCAAGGTTATTGGCGGAATAGGTATGGGCACTAGCCTTGAGAAAGCGAACAAGCTATTTGAGATGGCCGAAAGCTTCTCCGCTATTGTTGAAGAAACAACGGCGTCCATTGAAGATATCAGCCAGTCTGTTACTCATCTTGCCGACCGCGTAACCAACGTCACCATCCAAATGAAAGACGTTAGCTCCAGTGCACAGCAGATTGGTAAAATATCTACGGTTGTTAAAGAGATCTCGGATCAGAGTAACATGTTAGGGCTGAATGCTTCGATTGAAGCGGCAAGAGCAGGGGAATTTGGAAAAGGCTTCTCTGTCGTCGCCGATGAGATTCGGAAATTGGCAACAAGGTCCAAAGAAAATGTAGACCAGATTAACGGCATCACAAATAATATTCAGGAGCTTTTGCTGCGGTTGAATGATGCTTTTTCGGAAATCCATACGCTCACCGATACACAGTCCGGATCGATTCAGGAATTCTCTGCAACAATCCAGGAAATAAGTGCTAAAGCTGAGGAATTAGCACAGGTTGCTGAAGAGACGCTTTACGCCAAAGATAACAAGTAAGTCATGGCCACCGGCTAAGTCGGTGGCTTTCATCTATTCTTAGATTAAGTGGAGAGCACTTCCAAAATGAGTTAAGTTGTTTAGGAGAACAGCTAGTTAAAATACTAACCTGTATTCAACATGAAGCTTCCAGTCTTACTTGGTTTGCTTTTGATGTTTTTGGTAGCGGCAATCAACCTTCCGAAGTGTTATTTCCAAATCCATTCTCGGAAATTTCAAGCACGGATGTTTGAAAATAAAATCAAATCATGAGTCAAACCATAATGTAGAACTTTGGCTGCCTCAGCGGATTGTTTTTGTCATTGGTAGAAATCACTCTATTACTTTCATACAGATGGAGTTTACTATTATAGAAAAAAAGTTTACATAATTAGGACTTTGGATTCTTTTCCATTATTTTCAAATGCAGTATAGTAATTATTTAGCAAAGTAATGGAGAGGTCGATCTATGTCAAAAATCCTTATTCCTCCTCAAAGCCTAATGATAGAGTACTTCGACAACTTAATGAATATGCTGAAAGATATCAAGTGGAAATAATAATTGACACCAAGCCTTTTAAATCAAGAGAGGATGAATAAAAGAATGTATGAGTATCATGGATGGGCAACCATTAGAGAAAGCTCCTCTTATGAAGAAGATGAGGACAAATACTTATTGGCTGTTAATGAAATTCAAAAATACTTTAATGAGCTAAATTGGTCTTCTGGTGTTTTAGATATCAGAGCAGTAAATGGTGATTTTCATGTTTGGATAGCAGGACTCGATAATCATAAACCAGTGCCAGAACATAATCCAATTGAGGTATTAAAAAATGTAGGAGAACTAGCTCCAGGATCTTATGGAGTATTGTATGTAAGAGATAGTGATGATCCTGTCGGGGGACAAGAACATGGTCCCGTTGAAAGTCGCTATTTAGCGGCTTTTTATGTTATCGGTACAAGTTCTTGTCCCGAGCCAAAGACAAGAACTTGTACCGATTGCCGAAAAGGACAAGAACCTAGTCCGATTACCGATAAGATAAGCATTAAACAATATTTATTGATCTAATTTCAGCTAACAGGCAGGATAGTTCATTATTTTCGCGAATACTCTACCTATATTACGAAGTTCGCAGATAAGACGTTATAAGAAATTAGGGCAATATTAATGAAAGTAAATCGAAGACGAAATCATAAGTAATGCATTAAAGAAAGAAGGTGTGCTTTATGAACGAGCAAGAGGATAGCTTTGTATCATATACACAAAATCACAATAAAATAGTTTTAGCCGGAGTTATTGCTATTAGTAAGTCTTGAATAGTAACGATGATTCTGAAAAGAGAAGTTTATTATTTTGTTTAGACAGATATTTGAATGATCCATATTATGGGTATAATTTACCATGTTTTGATGGGATAATTAGACTTTTAGAGAAACATTTATTTGTTAATCATATTAAAGCAGTTAAGAAAGATATTCTTCAATTATTAAGAGACTATTCAAGTACTAACTTGGATTTGCTCACCAGTTGAAAATCAAGTTCATAGACGGTCGGATTTCCGGTGTCGACTGGGGTCACATTGATCGGACAGCTCACTTCTACCGGAAGTTCGGCTTCGATGTCGAGCTAAAAGAGGGGTCTAGAAAGATCCTTTGGTTGAATGAAGCTCTTGGTGCTTCTCGGCAAGAGTTTGAACTGTTATTAAAAACCGATCCATTTGAAATCAATACATAGTAGTTGCATCATTTCTTAATGAGCGAGCTTCAAGGAGCGATACGTGATCTTATCGGACTAGAACTATAAAAAACCTGAGCTTGTAGATAGAAGGATATGAGACGAGTTTCAGCGAAAAGTTTACAGGTAAAGCGGTGATGTTGTTACGTGGTAGGATTACGGTGTAATTGAGACAACTGGAAAGTCCTTAATTTTGACAGCTATAGTAAAGAATCATTTGAGAAGTTGCAATATTCAAAAGGATGCGTACACTTTAGAATTTCAAAATCCGATTGCTTTTTTATACCAGGATTGAATTGTAGACTGATTCTCTTGTGGAGGACTTTATAATTTGAAAGTTCTGAGTTTAGCCCACTGCGTAAACTTGTTTTGAGGGAGAAATAGGGAAAATGGACTAAGGAGTGAGTCTCATGGCATCGGTTACAGGAAGAATCGAACAAATTAAGCAGCCTCGTGGAGGATATCTGAAACCAAAACATTTTGTAGAAATATTATTGGATGATGAGGTTGAACTATATCCAGAAGAGAACATCCATGCAGGTTTAGTTGGGTCAGTGATTGATTACATGACCCGTTATACAATGGGGACCTCTGCGGAAAAAGCATTTAATATCTCATTGCTTGGTGCATCAATTATTGGCGAAAGAGAAGACGCCGATTTTTTCCTATCTAGAGTGCGAGGGTTAGATGATCTATCTATAAGATTTGCATGTAAACTTGTGGGGTATGATGTATGCACTAGAGTGGGGATTATTAGATATAAGGATGTGGATGATATTAATGCAGACGATAAAACTGTCTTCAATATCCGTACAATGGTAAACCGTAGTCTTGCTTTTTTTGAACAATTTGGACCAATTATCAAAGAAGGCTTCACTTTTGAAAATGGATATAGCACCAACGGTTACATCAGGCGATGGAGACTATCTCACCGAAGATACCCTATGGGATTTCAAGGTATCTAAGAATGAGATAAACAGTAGACACACTTTGCAATTATTGATGTACTACATTTTAGGTATTCGTTCAATTCATAGGGAGTTTCGTGATGTAAAGAAATTAGGTATCTACAATCCAAGGTTAAACAAAGCCTATTTGCTCGAAATTTCAAAAATTGACTATTCGGTGATAAATGAGGTAGCTATTGATGTTGTAGGAGTAGAAGAAAATAAAGTGTTAGGCAGCTGATGATGATCGTGATTTTAGATTGAGATGTCGGGGGACAAGAACATATGCCCATTGAAAGTCGCTATTTTAGCGGCTTTTTTATTTTATCGGTACAAATTCTTGTCCCAAGCTAAGGACAAGAACTTGATCCGATTGCCGATTAGATGATTATCTAAGTAATAATCGGTGAAACCTTTCTTTTAGTTACAGCTTCTATATTAGAATAATTATTATCCGTGAAGTTGTATTATACTACAGCATACTTCAGCCATATTGGCTGGTGACTCCTGCATACCGTCAAGAATCCATTTAGTCAATACATGATATGTAGCACCTGCTAGCAAAACCATTCTATAGTGGTCAGATGCCAACATTGTTTCACAACATTGTGTGTCATGTATGAAATCATCTAAATAATTGAGAATTTTTTCTCCATGGTGCGCTTCTATCAATATCCGGTATGCCTGTGCATGTTCTCTAATTTGTTCAAAAAGTGACTGCCAATAGCCTTTCCAATCTTGAATTAGTACCTTTGGAGCGAGACAAGTAACAAGTTCACTGCTGATTTTATGAAACAAACTATCAAGAATATCATCCTTTGAAGAAAAATTTCTGTAATAAGCCATACGAGATACCCCAGCCTTTTTTACAATATCGCCAATTGTGATTGTATTAAAAGATTTCTTTTCCATAAGGGTAACAAGAGCCATTATTATACATTCTTTTGTAATCTGCTTAAGTTCCTCATTTGAAGCCATAACACATTCTCCTTTTTTGTAACATCCGATTACTGCCATATTGCATGTATAAAAGCAAGATGTTACACTGACGATGTTACAAGCATAACACCTTGCTTCTTAAGAAAACAATTGTAGATTTTCGATAAGATTATAATTTGAGTTTGAATAAAATCGAAGACTACAAGTGTAGGAAGCAAAAACTATTGGAAAGAGGAGTTAGGTTGAGAATATTAAACAAGTATTTCATAATTATTTATCGTATATTTTTTTTGATGATATGCGGTTATGGTTTATATCTTAATTCAGGTTTGTCAGATGGGGTGTTTCAACCACAGATGTTTTTGTATTACACTATATTAAGTAATCTAGTCTGTTTTATTTTTATAGGAGGCTGTTTAGTTAAGAATTTAAGAGAATTTCATACATGGAGTCCAATGGGTATCCATACGATTTTACCCAGAGTAAAAGGTTCCATTACAATGTGCATTACAGTTACTTTTATTATTTACCATTTTATACTTGCTCCCACAGCATTCATTATGAGCCCTGATTATTCTTTATACAGTATGCGTGATATTATTGTTCATTATGTTGTTCCCTTTATGATGATTTTTGATTGGATTCTTTTGGATAAGAAAGGTCTATATAGAATAACTGAACCGTTGTTATGGATTGGGTTACCCTATGTTTATCTTATATTTGCATTAGTACGTGGTTATTTTGGTGGTTCAATTACACCTGGCGGAAGTAAATATCCTTATTTCTTTTTAGATATAGAGAAAGTTGGATCAGCAGGCGTAATTAAGTATACTTTAGGTCTTACAGCCTTTTTTATCATATTAGGCTATCTAATATTAGGAATTGATAAAGTACTAGATAAAACGGATATTAAAAAAAATGTGCAAAATGGGCTGTAATTCCTCACCATGTAATTTTTGTAGTCTGACTGGCAAGTCTACCACCGAAGAGAGTTAAAGGTTACTTCGAATCAGTAATGTTTCAATTTTTGTAGCAGATTAAGAAGTAACATGAATTCAAGACAAGGAGTGATTTACGGAAACGACTCCTTGTTGTGGAGATTTATAGGATTAGAAGCATGAGCAGAGCAATGTTTAATAGATTAAGATCCGAAGAACTTTAATGAATTTAAAGTATATGCCTTGATACGAGGAAAAATAATAGAGCACAATGATCCTTTTCTTTCCCCATTCATACCGAAAATTGAAGATGAAATGTAGATTTTACCAAGATCAGAGGAATCGTGTGCCGATCTTTCACTAATCTGACTATTCAAGTCTACAATTTGTTTTTTTTAATAAGATAATGCTCATAAATTGGGGGAGTTTCTATGAAAATGTTGCCGACGATTCCTTTAGATAGACTCATATTGCGCCCTTTTAGTTTAGAGGATGCAAAAGTAGTACAAGAGTTAGCAGGGGATAAATATATTGCTGAGACGACATTATACATTCCACACCCCTATGAAGATGGAATAGCAGAAGAGTGGATAAAAACACATGCTGACCATTTTAATGAAAATCGATCACTTACACTAGCTATTGCACATAAAGAACAAAAGTATGTCATCGGTTCGATCAGTATTGCTTTTCATACGAAGTTTAACCATGGGGAACTCGCTTATTGGGTCGGGAAAAAGTATAGCAATCATGGGTATTGTACTGAAGCAGCAAAAGGAATCGTTAAATATGCATTCGAAGAAATGCATTTAAACCGTATATATGCCCGCTATTTAGGAAATAATCCTGCATCGGGAAAAGTAATGCAAAAATTAGGGATGACATATGAAGGAACATTAAGACAGCATGTTAAGAAATGGGATAAATATGAAGACCTCGTTTATTACGGACTTTTAAAGGATGAATATTTGAATTCACACCTCTTCAGCAAATGAAGGGGTGTTTGATTTTTAAGGCTGAAATCTCGTTCATGAACACAATTTTCGTCCATAGGTTGCATAAATTTGGCGAGACTACTGGGCTTATTCATTTTACAATGAAAATTACTTTATTTTCACATACTTCAATGGAGCGTGTTGACGATGCAATTACCGAATAAAATTCAATTGATTACTTATCCCGATTCATTAGGAGGTAATCTTCAGCAATTAAATGAAACACTAGATAAACATTTTAAGGACTGCTTTGGCGGTGTACATATTTTGCCTCCATTTCCTTCGACAGGGGACAGAGGTTTTGCACCGACTACTTATTTAAAGATAGAACCTGAGTTTGGAACATGGATGGATATTGAAGACATTGCGGAGCGGTTTTGCGTTTGTCTTGATGTCATGGTCAACCATGTATCGAGCCAGTCGGATTACTTCAAAGATTTTATGGAAAAAGGGAAAGAATCGATTTATGCAGATTGTTTCTACACTTTTGATAAATTTTGGCCTGATGGTAAGCTGAACCAAAACGATGTGGACCAAGTGTTTTTGCGTCGCCCTAAACCTTATTCAACGTACAAGGTCGCTGGGCAGGATACGGAAGTTTGGACAACTTTCGGCAATACGGACCCGTCAGAGCAAATAGACCTTGATGTGAATAGTCCTCAGGTTCACAAAATATTTGAACAGATTTTCGCTACGTTTAGTAAATACAAAATCCAAATGATTCGCCTTGATGCAGTAGCTTTTGTCACCAAAAGAATGGGAACAAGCTGTTTTTTTGTAGAGCCTGAAATCGATCAATTTTTAGAGTGGATCACCAAACTTGCCGATCGGTACAATATCGCACTGCTGCCGGAGGTACACGCCCCGCTGGAAATACAGAAGAAGCTGACTGACAAAGGCTTTTGGACATATGATTTTGTTTTGCCGTACCTGATTCTGGAAACGCTGTTCAGCCGTTCAGCCGACAAACTTGCCGAGTATTTGACGGATCGTTCTCATAAGCTGTTTACCATGCTTGATTGCCACGACGGTGTTCCGGTTAAGCCTGACGTGGACGGACTAGTTGACTCTAAAGACGCTCGCAAAGTGGTTGATGTTTGCGTAGAGCGCGGCAGCAAATTGAGCAGGGTATTATCCAAATCGCACCAATCCCCTGATGGGTTTGACGTGCACCAAATTTGTGGTACATATTATTCGATGCTCGGCTGCGACGATGATGCTTACTACGCTGCCCGTGCTCTGCAATTGTTTGTACCTGGCATTCCACAGGTCTATTATGTTGGTGCGCTGGCAGGAGTGAATGATATGGAAAGGGAAGCAGAAGTCGGAGACATTCGAGAGCTCAATCGCCATAATTATGAAATAGATGAGATAGAAGCTGCTATGACAACTCCAATTGTTCAACGTCTGAAAAAACTATTCCAGTTGCGTAATAACCATCATGCGTTTAATGGAGAGTTCAGTTTTGACTGCCCTGAGCCTCATTTGCTGTCTCTTGCTTGGCATCATGCTGAAGAGTACTGCTGTTTGGATGTAAATCTTCAAGCCAATAAAACAACAATTACCTACAGCGAGAATGGCGTGGATAAAAGCTTGTAAAATCGAATATCACTAACAAAAAGGTTGAAAGGCTATGATGGCTGATCAACCTTTTTTTACGTTTCTTGAATATTTTTCCGATATGTTAACCGACTTTAAAAAGATACACTAACCCATCCGGAAATTTAACAAACCCGTTTATCTGCGGACATATTCCTTTTACATTCAACTTGTATCCTACATATGTATCACAGAATATGAACTTTATTTCAGGAGGATGTAGGATGCTAAAAAACAAAAAACACAAAGGTCGCCACAGCTTGATTCTTATACTTGTCATGATGCTGGTTATCTCCGGCTGCGGGGCAGCAGCAAGTTCCGAATCCGCGAATGGAGGAACTCCAGAAGTCATCCGTGTCGGCATGATGCCAAGTGAAGAAGGAGAAATGAATCGTTCCCAAGAGCAGTTGGCGGAAGACATCACAGCAGCAACAGGCATTCCTTCCGAAATTTTTGTCGCCGAAGATTACAACATGATCATTGAAGCGCTTCGTGCAGGCAAAATCGAGCTTGGACTCATCGGGCCGTTTGGCTATATTATCGCTACGGAGCGCGCTAACGCTAAGTTGCTTGTACGTTCTGAAAGTGACAATGCATCTAACACAGTCATTGTCGTTCGTGACGACTCCCCATATCAAAGTGTAGAAGACTTGAAAGGAAAAGATTTTCTGTTCGTCGATCCGGCATCTACTTCAGGAAACCTGTATCCCCGCGCTACGCTGATGGATGAGCTCGGTTTGTCTAACGATGAGCTGGAGTCCTTTTTCGGCAGTGTCGCCTTCTCCGGCGGACATGACAAATCGCTCTTGGCGCTGGCGAATAACAATGCAGACGCAATCGGTACATCCAGTATGATGCTGCCGATGATGGCTGAGTCAGGCCTTATAAAGGAAGAAGATTTCCGCGTGATTGCAGAGTCTGAGCCAATCGTTGGCGGTGCTCCTATGCTGTATCGTGAAGATTTGCCGGAAGACCTGGTAAGCAAAATACAGGAGCTTATGCTGGATTATCATACGAAGAATCCGGAGTTTATGGAAAGTGTAGGCGCTTCTCGGTTTGTAGAAGGCAGCGACAGTGATTTCGATCCGATTCGAAAAGTCGCAGAAGCACTTGAAATGTCACCTGAGGAATTGCTAAGCAAGTAACGATAAGCAAGGGAGGATTTAATGATGTCACTACTACAAGTGGAAGGCTTGTCTAAAATATATCCGGATGGAACAAAAGCGCTCGACAATCTGAATTTAGAGATTCATCCGGGAGAGTTCGTCGTCGTGATTGGACCTAGCGGTGCTGGCAAGAGCACCCTGCTGCGCAGCTTGAACCGAATGATTGAGCCAACAAACGGAAAGATACGTTTTAAAGGCAAGGAAACGATGGGAATCAAGGGGAAAAAGCTGCGCGAAATGCGCCGCCATATGGGCATGATTTTTCAGGGATATAATCTTGTCACCCGTGTATCTGTACTTAAAAATGTGCTTCATGGCCGTCTCGGCTATATGAGTCCGCTCAAGGGAGCGCTCGGCCTCTTCTCCAAAGCGGATACCGAAGCTGCCAAAAACATGCTGCAGCGCGTCGGACTATATGAACAAATATATAAACGTGCTGATGAGCTGAGCGGTGGTCAGCAGCAGCGGGTAGGCATCGCGCGAGCTTTATCTCAAAAGCCGGACTTGATCTTAGCCGATGAGCCGATTGCCAGCCTGGACCCGGCATCCTCCGAGACGATCATGCATTATTTATACACGATCTGCAAAGAGGAAGGGATCGCTTGTCTGTGCAATCTGCATCAGGTCGATATCGCGAAAAAATATGCAACCCGCATTATCGGCATTCATCAAGGTAGCAAAGTGTTTGACGGAACGCCTGAAGAGCTTACGGACGATATGATCCGTCTCATCTACAATCAGATTCAGCCTAAAGTGAAGGAGACCGCCTGACATGAATGTGGTACAAATGCAATCTGCCCGTAAAATGAAGCGAGCTCAAACGATCATGTTCCTCATCGTGTTGTTGGCTCTGGTTATCTGGTCTTCGATCGGCACCGAGTTTTCGCTTTCCGCGCTGTTTGCAGGGGTAGGAGAAAGCCTTCGCTTTATATTTTTTGATTTTCTCCCGCCAGATTTTTCATCATTGCCTATGCTCCTGGAGCCTGCAATGCAGACTATATATATGAGCATCGTGGCAATGGTCATCGGGTCGATTGTAGCTGGGCTTCTGTCATTTTTGGCTGCAGCCACCACAAGTCCGCATCCTTACTTGCAGGTGTTTGTCCGAGCAGCTACTTCATTGTTCCGAAACATTCCGGTCGTTATCTGGACCATTCTGCTGGTTGCCGCCTTCGGTCTCGGTACGATCGTTGGCACGATGTCGCTCATCTTGATCTCGATCGGAATGCTGACCCGCTCCTTTGCGGAGGTGCTGGAGGAAATTGATATGGGGCAGGTGGAAGCGGTCCGCGCAGCTGGGGGAGGCTATTTTCAAGTATTGTCCCAAGCGGTTATTCCACAATTTATGCCTGGGTTTATAGGATGGAGTCTGTACAACTTTGAAATCAATGTGCGCGCCTCAACGATTGTCGGGATGGTTGGAGGGGGCGGTATCGGGTTTATTTTGCAGTCCAATTTGAAATTGTTTCAGTATCAAAAAGCCAGCATGGCCGTGCTGCTTGTGCTCGTCATCGTGCTTGTTGTTGAAATGATCACCAATCGTGTAAGGGAGCGGATCATATGAATATGCATCACCCGAAGCCATCCTTCACGGTACTCACCTCCAATACGGAGCCCAAAAAACCAAAGAAAAACGGGCTATTCGTAATAGGTCTGCCACTTGTCGGTTTGTTGTTTGTATTCAGCCTATATCAGCTTCAATTCGACTATTCCCGAATCGCCGAAGGCTTCGTGAAACTGGCGGACATTGTACAGGTCATGTTTCCGCCTGACTTCTCAGAATGGCGCCATGTTCTTCTAGCTGCCATTGAATCGCTGCAGGTCGCTATTCTGGGAACGGTGCTCGGTATTCTGATTGCTTTCTTCCTCTCCTTTCTGGCAGCAAGCAATTTGACGCCTCATCCGTTCATCGCTTGGATTATCCAAAGTGCAGCATCCTTGCTGCGTGCGATCCCAACGGTTGTCTGGGCCCTTATTTTTATCGTATCCGTCGGACTCGGATCGCTACCCGGCGTACTCGCCATCACCGTATCTGCGGCAGGCATGCTGATCAAGGTGTTCGCCCAGTCGCTAGAAGAGATTGATAAAGGCGTACTGGAAGCGATGCAGGCTACCGGGGCGAGCTGGATTGCCATCGTCATGCAGGGCATTTTACCAACGGTAAAAACAGCTTTTATTGCCTGGTGCGTGCTGCGGTTTGAGGGAGACCTTGGGGAATCTACCATTCTGGGCGCAGTCGGCGCCGGAGGTATCGGATATGAGCTGACCCATGCGATGAAATCGTATAATTTTGCAGGTGCGTTGTTTGTTGGCCTTGTTATTTTTATAATGGTATTTAGTGTAGAGTTTGTGGCGAACCGGTATAAAATGAAACTGAAAGTCCGCAGCCACTAGTCATTCGTTATCCAAAATAGAAGCGAAGGAGCATTCATCATGTCAACGTCGATACCGAAGAACGTAGTTAAGCAAGGCGTATGGGTTCAAGCAAAATATAGCAGTAACAATCAGATGATGATTACCTGGAACAAGCCAGCCGATGCCGAGGATGTAAAGGTTGAGGGAATTTATTTTTCGACTCATACGGAATTTGATGAAACAAAAAGTACATCGCTTGAAGCTACTATTGATCGCGCAGGAGCATCTTTTACAAGAACACTGTCTCCGGGTCGGAGCTATTATCACGTGAAGTTTAATGATGGCTCTGTATTTACGATTCATGATCGTATGATCCATACAGAAGGTGTTATCAATTTCCGCGATATGGGCGGATATGTAACGGAGGATGGACGAATGACCCGCTGGGGAGCACTGCTGCGCTCGGCCGATCTGCATGAATTGAGTGAGCAGGATTTGCAAATTGTTGATGCGCTAGGCATTGACTGGATTTGCGATCTGCGCAGCGATTTCGAAGTAGTCAAACGCCCGAGCCCTGCTATCGGTACGGCTATCAATACCAATGTTCCTTTTATGGCGGAAGCAGACCCGGAGGAAATGCAGAAAATCGGGCTGGACCTGAACGCAGGCTACAAGGCCATGATCATGAATACAGATAAAAGTTCGTTCATTCTGCATGAGCTGTTAAAGGAAGAGGTCAACACGTCTTTGTTCCATTGTGCTGCCGGTAAAGACCGGACAGGTGTGGTCTGTGCGCTTATACTGCTCACCCTCGGCGTCCCTCGGGATGTAGTTATTGAAGATTACGAACTGACGAATCTGGCGCTGGATGGACTGATGCAGCGTTTCATCGCAGACAGCCAGGAGTATATTGACCAAATGCCAGAACTGAAAGAAGGAATTCCAGCTATGATGCGAGCGGACTTTATACAGGCTGCCCTGGAGGCCATTGATGAGAATTACGGTTCCTTTGAGCGCTATCTTCACGAGGGGCTGGGCATTACAGAAGAAGAAAGAATAGCACTTCAAAATAAATATTTGATCTAGAAAATGTAGAGTCTGTCGCTGCTTACGGCGCCGGGCTCTTTTTTCTTTTTTACAAAAACGCTTTAGCATTTGTTTCATTCGGTATATAATGTTCTTATACGTTTATATAATTCCATTTAAGTTCATTTTTGTATCATCATGTAGAAGGAGAGAAGGGACATGTCAAAAATCAAGATCGAATTGCTGAATGCCAATAATGAAGTGAGGATAGAGCACACGCGCGAATCTCAAGTTCATGTAATGGAGTTGGAAGAAGAGGGATTCACCCATCTAGCTTGTCAGGAGCTGGAGTATGAAGCTGGCGACAAGTATAGAATTACGACAGAGCACCCGAATCAGTATTTGGTGGTTCAAATGGATGAAGCACTTTATCCATCACTGATATACGTAAAGGGTACCGTTTGGGAGTACGAGCTTCCATTATCGTATAAACAAGCTTACCCCGAGAAGGCTTTTACCGGAAGACAGCATTATGTTTCAGCCCGGTATGCAACAGATATCGAAATTGGTCAATATCGAAACCTGGCATTGAATGCGCATGACCAGAAACATGATTCGAACGCCTTTCCGCATGCTCATGCGAATATAGAGACGAGAAATGATCCAACCTTCTTTGCTCGCAATGCGATCGACGGCATCTATGCTAACTTCGGCCACGGCGAATACCCGTATCAATCCTGGGGGATTAACCAGCAAGCCGATGCGGCATTGACGCTCGAATTTGGCAGAAAGGTTGAGATTGATCGGCTGGGTCTCGTATTACGAGGCGATTTTCCTCATGACAGCTGGTGGAAAGAAGTGACGGTCCAATTTTCCGACGGCTCCGAGGAGGTTTTCCACCCTGAGAAAATTCGCAGCGTCCAATATTTTGACATCGCTGCCCGCAAGGTGGAATGGCTTGTGCTCAAAAACTTAATTCGAGGGGATGAGGCGCCTTTTCCTGCGTTAACGCAAATTGAAGTGTTAGGGAAAGATGTAATCGCTACCGAAAGAAAGAGCTAATTGGGAAGAATGGTACCTTAACCGGATACAGCGCGGCTTAAAGATGAAGGAAACGCTTCTTCAACTGGAAGGCTATGATGCATACACAGCTATTGGGGCATGTTCGCTTTGATTTCTGGTATCGGAACCTTGACTTCACTTTGGTGAAAGAATATGCTAAGGTGTGTTTATGATATAGAGAAATTGAAGGGAGGGGTAAAGCGATGACGGAATTGGATGTTGTAGATGTTTATGTGAACCTGTCATCTTTACGTTGTATTGGCATGGTTCACTTTACAAATAATCTGTTACCGGAACTTTATCCCTTCATATATAGATAGGCCTAGTGACTTTTAAATCGTTGTTGCTTTGGTTTATTTGTTATATGGTCGGGTACGCGTAAGCGCCGAGAAGCACCGGTTGGACTGGAGTTTCTCGGCGTCTTTCGTTGCTTTTTCGTGTAACGGGCGGGACTGACTGACTCATGCATCCCGCCAACACCAAGCAGGAGGGCGATTTAGATGTCACGGATTCATGTTTCGAACCTGACGTTTGCCTACGAAGGCAGCTACGATAACATTTTTGAGAACGTTGATTTTCAGATTGATACCGATTGGAAGTTAGGATTTACGGGCAGGAACGGCAGGGGAAAAACGACGTTCCTCCGTCTGCTCCAGGGGCAGCTTGAATATAGCGGGACGATATCGACCAGCGTTCAATTCGAATATTTTCCGTTCGAGGTCCAGCATAAGGAATACCTTACCATCGACGTCATCGGCGAGGTCTATCCGGATTATCTTCATTGGCAGCTGGTTCGAGAGCTGAACTGGCTCCAGATTTCGGAGGATGTGCTGTACCGTCCGTTCGAGACATTATCTAACGGGGAGCAGACCAAGGTGCTGCTGGCCGCTTTATTCTTGAAGGAAAACCGTTTCCTGCTGATTGATGAGCCGACGAATCATCTCGATCTGCATGCGAGAAGGCTGGTGGCCGATTACCTTAATCGTAAGAGCGGATTTATTCTGGTTTCCCACGATCGGGCCTTTCTGGATCGTTGTGTCGATCACATTTTGTCGATCAACAAGACTAATATCGAAATCCAAAAGGGGAATTTTTCGACATGGTGGGAGAACAAGCAGCGGCAGGACGAATTCGAACTGGCCCAGAATGATAAGCTGAAACGCGATATTCAGCGTTTATCGGATTCCGCCAAGCGAACCAGTGGCTGGTCGCATGCGGTGGAAAGCACTAAAAACGGTACAAGAAATTCTGGCTCCAAAGTGGATAAGGGGTACATTGGTCATAAGGCTGCCAAAATGATGAAACGCTCCAAAGCGATCGAGCAGCGGCAGCAGAATGCCATTGAGGAGAAAAGCAAGCTTCTGCGAAACATCGAGAACTCGGAGAGCCTTAAAATCTCGCCGCTTCCTTATCACAAGGAGCTCCTTGCCGAGCTGGAGCAGGTATCGATTTCCTACGGGGAAAACACGGTATGCGAAGGTATCACCTTTGAGATTAAGCAAGGGGATCGCATCGCATTATCAGGTGCTAACGGCTCAGGCAAGTCCAGCATTATGAAACTGATTTGCGGTGAGGATATTTCGTACAGCGGAGGCTTCCATAAGGACGCTCAGCTAAAAATATCTTATGTATCCCAAGACACGTCTGATCTTTCCGGCGACTTGTCCGAATATGCGAGAAGCCACGGAATTGACGAAAGCCTGTTTAAGTCGATCTTGCGTAAGCTTGATTTTTCGAGATTGCAATTTGAAAAGGATATGTCCAACTATAGCGGCGGGCAGAAAAAGAAGGTGCTGATCGCCAGGAGCCTTAGTGAAAGAGCTCATTTATATATTTGGGACGAGCCGCTTAATTTTATCGATGTCATCTCCCGTATGCAGATTGAAGAGCTATTGCTGGAATATGCTCCAACACTATTGTTTGTAGAGCATGACAGTGAATTCGTCAACCATGTTGCGACCAAAGTCGTTGAACTGTCCGGGCGGTAATATATAAGCCTCTCATGAATGGATGAAATAGTCATCCGTCATGAGAGGCTTTTCTCATTAAAAGGTTGGGGTTCTCTATTTATGGAGTTACGATATTGGGCGCAGTACTGAATTGATCCAACAGGCTTAGAAACTCATTCAGTTTGTTAGGATCGCCTGATAATGTCAATCGATCTTCGGCTGCGGCTTGATCTGGTGTAAGCTGCCCAAATCCCATTTTAAAGAAGGTTAACTTATCCATCGTTAAGGCTGCATCCGGTTGCTCATCCAACAGCGCTGCTTTGTAGGTTAACACACCATTTTCCACATGAATGGTATAGCTTTGGTTGATATCCGATAATGTGACATGGAGTGTTATTACGGTTCCTTCTGCCTTCGGCCCATTCAATTTTATAGCCAAGAGCGTGAAGAAGTCATCAACTGGCGTATCGAGTGAAATATTGGTTGAAACCTTTACTTCCTCACTGACGCCATTTCGTAGTTCATAAGCTCCAGCGAGATAGAAGTTTCGCCAAATGGCGGACTCTGCTTGGAATCCTAATTGTTCATAAGCATCGGCCAGCAATTGCTTTGCTTCCTCATGATTGGGATCAGACATGACGACATGTTTTAAGATTTGTGCCACCCAGCGATATTCCCCTTGCTCATAATCTGCTCTTGCTTGTTGTACGACATTAGACGCTCCACCCATATACTGTACATATTTGTGTGCTGATTCCACCTGCGGCAGTGGATCTAAATCAGATGGATTGCCGCTAAAGTAACCTAGATAAAAGTTATAGACGGCTTTGACGTTATGTTTCAGTGACCCGTAATATCCTCGATTTCCCCAGTATTTCGCCAGCGCGTCAGGAAGCTTGATCGTTTCCGCGATTTCATCCATCGTATATCCATGATTGGCTAAACGAACGGTTTGATCATGCATATATTTGTATAAATCACGCTGCAATTTCAAATGTTCCAGAGCTTTTTCTTTTCCCATGACCGGCCAAGCGTGAGCCATAAGCAAAGCGTCAACCTCAACTTTTTGGCATAAGTCAATGGTGATGTCAAGCGCATGCACCCAGGCTAAGGTATCTCGAGTTTTCGCCCCGCGCAGCGTATATAATTGATGCATCGTTTTATTGGCATTTTCTGAAGCATATACAGCTTTGTAGTCTCGAACATAAAAATGCATTTCAGAAGGGGCTTCTGTGTTTAAGGTTAATAAAAATTCAAAGCTTAAACCATCAATATCCATTGTATGGTGATCATCATTAATTTCAATACTCGGCTGTACAAAACCGACACTGCCATTGCCTAAATCATGACCAAGACCAACATTGACCTGTCCGCTCGGATCAACTGGCAGCATGCCTCCAAACTGATACTCTGCGCGGCGGCTCATAATCGTACCTAGCAGTACTTGTTCACTGATTGCTTCTTTTGTGTAATGTTTTGGAGCAATGATTGGGATATCCTGGTTTTCTGCATACTGTAAAACACCTTGAATTCCGCCAAAATGGTCCATATGGCTTTGACTAATAATTACTGCACTGACCGGCTTTTTCGGTCTGTGTTTATAATACAGCTCCATAACCGCTTTTGCAGTTTCGATGGAGGATTGGGTATCACACACAATGACGCCTGTTTTTCCTTCTATTAAAACGGTGGTAGCTATTCCTTGTCCTCGAACCTGGTATACGCCATCTACAACCTTGAATAAACCTGCTATGGCATGTAATTGTCCATTCCTCCATAAGCTAGGGTTCACGGTATCGGGTGCTGGATTTTGGTCAAGAAATTTAATCTTTTCCATGTCCCAAGCGATTCCGCCTTTATCATTGTAAATTTTTGTTTCTGGTGGCGCGATGAACCCTTTTTGAGCATCTTCAAAATCTTGTTTGTTATCAAAATCGAGGTAGTTGTAAACGTCTTCATGTGCCTTTTTTGTAAAAGAAGTAGCAGGCTTGGTTTGAGCTGATTCATGCATGGCTTATACCTCCAATTAGCTTTAGATCATTTCGGACTACTTATCAACGATATAGTACCCTTTTTCCAGGGGTTGTATTCAGTGACGGAGGTTCAAGCAAAATGAAATGAAAATCATTACAAAATACGACCTTGCAGCGAGATATTGTAAACTTAAAGTTAAATATAGTTTGAAAGTTGAACCCAATATATGATGAATAGTTCCTATAACAATCTATTTGTGTTACCATAGCTGGGAATATAAGACTGAAAAGGAGCTAATAAGACAATGAAAAAAAGATTAGTATTTAGTTTGATTGCATTGATTTTATTGTTCTCTACTTCATCTATCTATGCTCATCCTGGGAGAACAGATTCTAGAGGTGGACATACTTGTTGGACAAATTGTTCGAAATGGGGATTAGAGTATGGACAGTATCATTATCATAACGGCGGTGGATCTTCATCAAACAAGTCATCATCGAGCTCCCGTTCGTATCAAAAGAAATCTAAACCTAAAACAACGAAACCAGCCTATAAAAAAACAAAACCAGCCTATAAAGAGTCTGGTCTTAAGGTTTATGTAAATGGACAAAAAATCAGTTTCAGTAGTGAACCTGTCATTTACCAAAACACGAATCTGGTTCCTTTGCGTGAAATTGCAGAAGGTTTAGGAGCAACCGTTACATACGACAAAAACAGTAGAACGATCGGTGTGAAAAAGGGAAGCCGAAAAATGACTCTTACGGTAGGCAGTAAAACTGTGTATTACAATGGAACATCTGAAACCGCCAATGCTGCACCAATAATCATACAGGGAGTTACATATGTCCCTGCACAGGTTTTTGCCAGAGGATTAGGAGCTGGACTGCAATTTAGTCCAAGTAATAATAGTTTAAAAATTACGATTTGAATAAAAATGGGGAGTCTTTTGGGCTCTCCATTTTTTGCATTGATTTAATTGCTCTTCTCGATGAAATCAAGTCCTCATTTATGTATAAATTCCCTCACCTAAATAGTATACTTCATAATCCAGATACAAAAATATCTTCCGCACTTTTACAACATTCTACTTCCACTTGTTCAGTCATCCGCTTGTAAGTCTTGGTTCAGTACGATAAGAACCTAATAGGAGTGAGAGCAGAAAATGAACGTAGTGTTAGATGTGAAAGAATTAAGCAAAACGTATTCAGGTGCTTCAAAACCATCGGTCAATGCACTTAGCTTTTCCGTTCGCGCCGGTGAAATTTACGGATTGCTCGGTCCTAACGGAGCGGGTAAAACTACAACGATCAAAACATTGACGACTCGGATACCGCTGGAATCCGGGAGCATCACTGTGAAAGGAAAGAGCCTACGAGATAACCCGTATGACATTCGAAAAATTATCGGTGTTGTGCCTCAGGAAGCAAATTTAGATCAAAGCTTAAACGTTGTGGAGAATTTAACCTATCATGCATCTTACTTCGGATTTCCGCGCAAATACAGAAAGGCCAAAGCAATGGAATTGCTCGAACAATTCGGGCTGGAGGACAAATCTAAAGTCACGCCTGGAAAGCTCTCGGGCGGGATGATACAACGATTAATGATTGCCAGAGCGCTGATGCATGATCCGGATATTTTATTTCTGGATGAGCCGACTACCGGACTTGACCCACAATCCAAACTTTTTGTTTGGGAGCGACTGCAGGAATTGAAGGACCTTGGGAAATCGATCATTATCACTACCCATAACATGGATGAAGCCGAAAGGTTATGTGACCGAGTGGCGATTATTGACCACGGCTCACTGCTTATTGAAGACTCCCCTAAAGGCTTGATCCAAAGCATGTCCGACAATATTCTTGTAGATGTAGCGCGTGATGAGCAGACAGAGGCCCGCATCGAACAACTGATTGAATGTGCAGATGAATTGGAGGGCTTGTCTAAGCTTGAAATCGTATCAGAACCAAGTGATGAAGCAGGGTCCCATATAAGACTGCTATTCATTCTAGATGGTATGAGCAATCCGATTGTAACTATAACGAACTGGTTGAATGCCAAATCCATAGAAGTCATCACGATCAAACGTTCAAATGCCTCTCTTGAAGGTGTATTTATTCAGCTTACGGGAAGGGAGATACGTTCATGACCAAACAGGAATTACAGATCAGCAGTGTTGTAGCGAAAGAGCGCTCCGGATTTGGATTAACTGCATCCATCTTCCTGTCCATGCTCAGAAGAGATATTGTGGTGGCCACTCGACAGATTGTTTCGTTTTTATTAATGACATTAATTCAACCGCTGTTATTCTTATATGTTTTCGGTAATATTCTACCGTCTATCGGGCTTGCGAACGATCAGTATTCTTTGTTCCTTGTTCCGGGAATCATTGCGATGACGGCATTTTTGGCAGGAATGCAGACGATCGCTTTTCAAGTAGGTGCTGAGTTTACATGGACAAAAGAGGTGGAAGATCGGCTTCTTGCACCTATACCAAACGCTTGTATTGGCCTGGAGAAAATAATCCTTGGCAGCCTTCAGACGATTGTTGCAACTGTAGTAGTCACGCTCCTCAGCTTTTGGGTGACGGGTTCATGGTATCAAGATTCAGATTGGAACTGGTGGCTGCTTGTAATTATGACACTCGCGGCTGGCTTTTCTTCCGCTTCCATTGGATTAACGGTCGGCACCTTGGTCAATGCGAACAACGTAGGCACAATTTTTGGCATGATCCTAGCACCGATTATGTTTCTTGGAGGGCCTTTTTATCCTTGGGAACTATTGAATGATTTTCCTGTCATCAAAATATTAGCACTGCTCAATCCTCTTCTGTACATCAGCGAAGGTTTTCGAGCCGCCTTTATGCCGGATTTTCCGCATATGCCGCTCTATTACGTGGCCATAGGAGTGATCGTGTTTATTCTGTTATTTAGTATTCTTGGGCTTCTCGGCTTCAATAAGCGAGCGAGGCAATAGGAGGCGGGATGAATCGATACGATCAGTTACTTGCAAGAAACTTCAGAATTACTATAGTCGGAGGTATGTAAAATGGTGAATCGAATATCTTACGTGTTGATTGCGGTGGTAATCTTGGGAGTCTCTCTAAGTTATAATGCATTACCAGATCCGCTCTATACACATACGAGTTTGATGCAACTGATCGAGAAAAATGTTCAGCTTCAATGGGGTCGAGAGAATTTCCTTCTCTTTTATATGGCATTGTTTGTCATCACGAATCTATTTATTTATCTGCTTTTGCCTATGCTTGTTTCGAAGTATCCAAAGGGGCTTATCTGGATTAATCGTTCTTACTGGTTTAAAGATGAGGACCGGCAAAGACAGTTGATCACAGCGGCCAAGTCAGTTATTGCTTATGCAGGTCTATACGCCAATTTCATCTTTCTGTTTACGTATTGGTTCGTTTACTTAACAAATATCGGCATTGCTGATTATTTCCACATTATATTTATAATCGCAATCACCGCGGGGACAGTTTGGTTCTTGTATTATACATTCTCCACGCTAAAGCCTGGTACAGAAACCAGATGATCCATAGCAAGATTTTAAGGAGTCGTACAGCAGGCGGCAAATCTGGGAAGAGATTACGTTATGATTGATGCATCGCCGTCGCGAATATCCCCTTAGATTTTTCCGTATTTTGGTGGGGAACGGTTACTGACACCTTCACAGTATCTCACTAAAATATTAGGAGGGAAGAAAAATGAAACGAAAAGTTACATTAATAACTAGTATTACATTACTTAACATGATTATGACTGTCTCAATCGTATCCGCCAATTTGGTTACCACAAAATCTCAAATAAGCAAGTCATTTGATGAATTGAAAATAAACCTTGAACAAATCAATAATACTCAACCGTTAGCAATAACGCCAGAAACAATAGTTGCTGAAATAACAAATTCCGATATTGCTTTTAATAAAGAGGAGTTTATTTTCTATAATATTTATCAAGACCTAATTTAGAAAAAGATTGTAAAACCCTTTTGTAGCTTTGTAATAAAGATTGATTAAAATCATCTCTCCTCTGTATAATTCTTAGAGGTTAGATGATTTTTATTGGATATTTATGTTAATGTAATGGTAAAGATTGTGAAGAAATGTACTAACGAAGCAGAATAATTGAAGATTAGATGCTATAATTATTATTAAAAGGATTGAAGGATGCTTGGGAAGACGAGTTATTAATAGCTGAATAAGAACAGTGCTCTCCAAATAGTCTTATTTAGAAAATCACATCTGAAGAAGGAATGAGAATAGTGAATGGACCAATAAAAATGACTAGAGAAGATAGAATGAAGATTGTTCATGAAATTAAGGAACGAATCTTGGATAAATATGGGTATGACGTTAAGGCTATTGGTGTTTATGGCTCTCTTGGTCGTCAGACTGATGGTCCCTATTCGGATATTGAGATGATGTGTGTCCTGTCCACAGAGGAAGCAGAGTTCAGCCATGAATGGACAACTGGTGAGTGGAAGGTGGAAGTAAATTTTGATAGCGAAGAGATTCTACTAGATTATGCATCTCAGGTGGAATCTGATTGGCCGCTTACACATGGTCAATTTTTCTCTATTTTGCCGATTTATGATTCAGGTGGATACTTAGAGAAGGTGTATCAAACTGCTAAATCGGTAGAAGCCCAAACGTTCCACGATGCGATTTGTGCCCTTATCGTAGAAGAACTGTTTGAATATGCAGGAAAGTGGCGTAATATTCGTGTGCAAGGACCGACAACATTTCTACCATCCTTGACTGTACAGGTAGCAATGGCAGGTGCCATGTTGATTGGTCTGCATCATCGCATCTGTTATACGACGAGCGCTTCGGTCTTAACTGAAGCAGTTATGCAATCAGATCTTCCTTCAGGTTATGACCATCTATGCCAGTTCGTAATGTCTGGTCAACTTTCCGACTCCGAAAAACTTTTGGAATCGCTAGAGAATTTCTGGAATGGGATTCAGGAGTGGACAGAACGACACGGATATATAGTGGATGTGTCAAAACGCATACCATTTTGAACGATGACCTCTAATAATTGTTAATCATGTTGGTTACATATTTATTAACTTCTCCCGGTATTTAGTAATTATCACGGCTGTCATTGAGATAGCCTTTTTCTTTTTGAACAAACAGGCAGGTTAGTTTAATAAGGCATTGGAGGAACTTTGAACTTTGATAAGGGCTTCTTAACCATCCCACAAAATCAACTAATTCCTCTAATCTAATAAACTTGTAGTCTTTCCCTTTTTCTTCTAAGTGGGTATAAAAATGTTTTAAGGAATAGCAATATGTTTTTTGAGTATTAGGACTTTTTCTTGTCTTATCTAAATACTTTATATATTTCATAACTAGCATTACAGGGAACCCTTCTTGATTAAGTAATATGTATCTCCTGTTGTTATCCTCAATGAAAACTTCTTGCATCCTCATTGCACATCTCTCCTAAAAGATATGGGCATTCGTAATAAGTAGTGGACTGCCCATTCTTTTTCTTTTTCTTACTAAACAATTTGTTCGAATTGTTTAGTATTACTTCATTCGGTATATTTATTTTCGGTAATAGAATAGTGGTAGATTTTAATATCTGAGTCAATGAAACCTCTTCGTTTCGCTCATGTGGTGTTTGATACATTTTCTCTCTACCAACAGGGTTGTCCGTATGAAGATATATTTTGTTTGCCCGTAACCCTTTTTCACAAATATATTTTACTAAGTCATAACCTGTTGGCAATAGATTATCTTGTAGATCTTCTCCTAAATCATCCACATATACATTAATCATAATATTAATTCCTTTCTCCACAATATGTTTCAAATGCGTAGTGAAATAACGGATATTTCAGATTTTCAAAACTATCAAAGAGAATTATTGGATGAAGTAGAGAAAAAATAATTTACAATAAATCAAATTTTGAATAGCGGACCATGAGGTCTGGCGGAGACGTCTGTATTGATCGCTCCAGAAATTTTCCATCACATGGATAAAACACAGAGGAACCACCGAAGGATGAAAAATCCAATACGGTGGTTCTTTTTTTATCTCGTTTCCTATGCCATCATTATTGATGGGGGGCGATGAAGGATGTTTCAGGATTTCAAGCTCGTCGATGACCGTCCGGTCGCGATACAAGTGAAAGAATACGTCAAACGTTTAATTATAAAAGGGGCGCTTCAAGCGGATCAGAAGCTGCCTTCCACACGAGAAATGAGTGGTTTGCTTAAGGTGAGTCGCAATACAATCATTGCAGCCTATGAAGGCTTGGAGGATGACGGATTTACGTATGCGATTCCCGGCAAGGGCAACTATGTGGCCGATATGGTGGGACATTTGGCTGCAGATAACGGAGGAGCTGACGGCTCTGCCGCCTGGCAGATCGACTGGAAGGCAAGAATGAACGAGTATGCCGTATCGGCTGTGGAGCTGGATATTATGAAGCAGGGCATCCGTGCCCAAAAAGGAACCATCTCGTTCACTAGCATTGCTCCGGATGAGCATCTGTTTAATCTGGGCGATGTAAAGCGAGCCTTTATGGATCGGATGGCCATCGAAGGGCAAGTGCTGCTCAACTACGGCTATGCCAAGGGCTACAAGCCGCTGATCGATTACTTGTTGCGTTTTATGGAGAATAAGGGCGTCGATATAAGCGGCAAGGATATGCTGATCACAAGCGGGTTTACAGAAGGCTTCGACATTGTGCTCTCAGCATTACGACCTTCTGGACGTAGCGGAGTAGCAATTTGTGAAAATCCGACCCATCATACTGCGATCAAAAATTTGAAGCTGCAAGGTTTTGAGATTACCGGCATCCCGATGGAGCCCGACGGTATAGACGTGAAGCAGCTAGAGGCGGTATTGCAGAAGTACATAAACCGCTTCGATCTGGCCTATTTGACACCATCCTATCATAATCCGACAGGGATCGTGATGTCGCCGGCGAAGCGCAGTGCCGTAATGAAATTAATGATGCGCTATCAGATTCCGGTGATCGAGGATGGGTTCAACGAGGAGCTGCGCTACTCGGGAGCGCATGTTGCACCATTGATAGCGACAGCAGGGCAAGGGAACGGTGTCATCTATATTGGCAGCCTCTCCAAGGTGCTGTTCCCTGGCTTACGAGTCGGTTGGGTGCTTGGAGATCGGGCACTGATCGACAATCTGGAAAGCATTAAGCGTGCACGCTCCATTCATACATCAACAATCGATCAATCGATTTTGTATCAATATTTGCTTAATGGAAACTTCGATAAATACTTAAAAAAAGCACGCATGGAATATAAGCGCAAGTATGAGCTGACAAAGGCATGCTGTGAAGCGTACCTCCCTGAGGCGCAGTTATCTGGCGATGGGGGACTGCATTTATTTCTTACCTTCCCGTCAGACGTAAACACACATCAGCTGCTAGAAGCTTGCACAGAACAGGGTGTTATTTTTACACCGGGAGATCGATTCTTTCTTCAAGAAGGCGAAGGGACGAATACAATGCGGCTTGGTTTTTCACGAGTAACGGATGAAAATATCGAGCGGGGTATTCAAATCATCGGCAAGCAGGTACGTCGCTTTCTTAAGTCATTTTAAGTAAAATGAGGTGTCATGATGAAGATCGGCGTTATTATGGGAGGTACTTCTTCTGAGCGTGAGATTTCTCTACAGACAGGTCAAGAAATGATCCATCATTTGGATCGCAGTCGGTATGAGGTGGTTCCAATGGTGATCAAGCAGCGAGCAGATTTAATCGCGCAGGTCCAGCAGGCAGGGATCGATCTCGCGCTATTGGCGCTGCATGGCCAATATGGGGAGGATGGCACGGTGCAGGGAGCGCTGGAGACGCTAGGCATTCCATATACAGGCAGCGGTGTTCTGGCAAGCAGCTTGTGCATGAATAAGCAGCTATCCAAGATGCTGCTGAAAGCAGCGGGTTTGCATACACCTATAGGTCTTTGCTGGCAAGGGATGGGCGATTATGATCCTCAGGCGGTAGAGCAGTTGGGTTACCCGGTAATTGTGAAGCCAAATATGGGAGGATCGAGCATTGGCATCCAGCTTGTGCATCATGAGAAGGAACTGGTGTCGGCTGTTCAAGAGGCTTGTAGCTGGGATCAGGCGATCTTGATTGAGCCCTATATTAAAGGAACGGAGCTTACTTGTTCGATTGTGGATGGTGAAGTTTTACCGATTATCGGTATTCGCTCCGCGCATTCGGAGTGGTTCGACTACAAAGCGAAATATGAAGCCGGCGGCGCTGAGGAGAAGGTCATCCAGCTTCCGCCCGTTATTGAGCAGCGTGTGCGCGAAGCGGCGCTTGCCAGCTACCGGCTATTGCAATGTAAAGTCTATGCAAGGGTCGATATGATTTTGTGCCAGGATGTACCTTACGTTTTGGAAGTGAACTCCTTGCCGGGAATGACCGCGGGCAGCCTGCTTCCAAAGAGCGCAGCTGCAGCAGGTATGACTTTTACCCAGCTGCTGGACCGTATTATCGCTAGCTCGCTCCATGAACGGAAACAGGAATGGGGGATGGTGCAATATGGTTAGTGAAGGGGGGACAGAGCGGTTTTTATCCTCGCGTGTACGGGATATTCGGCCTTCGGGAATTCGCGCTTTTTTTGATCTGAATGCAGCAGGCGGAGATACAATCGCCCTTGGAGTTGGAGAACCCGATTTCGTTACACCGGAAAAAGTACGTGAAGCTTGTATCCAGGCTTTGCGCGAAGGGCAGACGAAGTATACCTCCAATGCCGGCTTGATGGAGCTGCGGGAGGAGATTTCAACTTATTTTGCTAGCAGCTTCGCGCTTTCCTACGACCCCGAGCAGGAAATCATCGTGACGGTGGGGAGCAGTGAAGCCGTCGATCTGGCGCTGCGGGCAGTGATCAACCCGGATGATGAGGTGCTAATACCTGCGCCAAGTTATATTGCCTATGAACCAATTACTCAACTGCATGGTGGTAAAGTTGTGGAAGTAGCGGCTACTGCAGAGAATCAGTTCAAACTGACCCCGCAAGCGCTGCAAGCGGTTATTACGCCTCATTCAAAAGTTTTGATGATCAATTATCCGTGTAATCCGACCGGAACAGTGATGACAAAGCAGGATTGGCTGCCGATTGTAGAGCTTATTATCAAGCATAATTTGGTTGTCATTTCGGATGAAGTTTATGCTGAGCTGACTTATGGGAGAAAGCATGTCAGTATCGCCTCCTTACCGGGCATGAAGGAGCGCACGATTGTCATCAGCGGCTTTTCCAAAGCTTTTGCGATGACAGGCTGGCGGGTAGGCTATGCGTGCGGTCCGCGTGAACTGATTGCCGGCATGCTGAAAATTCACCAGTACACAGCCATGTGCGCCCCTACCATTGCACAGATCGCCGCGCTCGAATCATTGCGTCATGGTTTGGCTGCTAAAGATGAGATGATGACGAGCTACAATAAACGCCGTAAGCTGTTTGTAGCTGGTTTAAATGCGATCGGTCTGGCCTGCCACGAGCCTGAGGGGGCCTTCTATGCCTTCCCTTCAATTGCTTCTACTGGCATGTCATCTGAGCAGTTTGCTCTTCGGCTGATGGAGGAGGCGAAGGTGGCAGTTGTACCCGGTCATGTTTTTGGATCAGGCGGTGAGGGCTTTATTCGCTGTTCATATGCAACCTCGCTCATCGATTTGGAGAAGGCGCTGGAGCGGATGGGAAGGTTTATGCAAGTGATGCAGATGGTTTGATGAAAGCTTTCAGCATATAGAAGACATTCGAAAGAGCTTCAACTTTACACTGGAGTGGGGTGAAGCTCTTTTTTTCATGTACCCATTTATGAAAATAACCCTCAATTTTCTATTTATTTCCTTGACTTAACGGGTATGGGGATGTGCTTAATGGACTCAATTGGGTGATATAGCAGTATCCATGGACCTGAGAAACGCATAACATCCTTAATTTTCTGTCGATAATCCTGTTTATAACAATGGATAGGGCAATTGGCACAAGCGGTTTTCTTTTCACCGAATTTACAGAGAGATAGTCTTTTAATAGCATAATCATTTAAGTCCTGACATTCCTCGCAGATCACTTTTTGATGATGCTTTTTCTTACAATAGATACGAATCATTTTTGAAACAATTTCTTTTTCTTTTCGAATTTTAGGACCATCATTCAACTGTCGTTTTGTCATATTTGAAAGCCCCCTTTAATGTGTTGACAATGCACTGTCGCATCAACTATATCATCAATTTGATACGGAAAATTGTGATTTCTTCCACATATCTCAATGGCTTTTAGAGAAGTATCAGTTGCTTATCTTTGTAGAGTTGTTATTATATTTCATTTTCCCTCATAAACCTTTCTTAGAACGAATAAGGAGGTTTTCTTTTGGATCAACCAGCACTTTTTGAGCATCGTTTCTGGCTGCAAATTTTAGGGGATCACGCAAGATTCATTTACAACACGCTTTCACCGAAGGAAACGGAGGATATACAAAAGGCACAGCAATACATTCAAGCTTTTGACCAGCTTCTACATCAAGCGCGAGCTTTGCAATCGGATTCGCAGCTTGGGCCGCTGAATCAGCAAGCCTATGCACTAACGATCAATCTGAGACAATTTAAGCTGAGTATTCTTGAGCGACTTCTCTTGGGGAAAGTTACGATCGCGTTAACACCAACTTTTATAAATCACATGGTCAATGAGCTAGAGGAGTATGTACGTATTTTAAGCTGCTTGCTTGAAGGAAAACCGGTTCCACAATTCGATGCGCTGCATCATGATTTTTTGTGGCTCCCGGACGCAGCAGGTCATGCTGCAGCTATATCCAGCGACTTGGATTTTGTAGAAAAGCGATTGATTAAGAAAAGCATGGCCTTTGAAGAGCACTTTCAGCAATTTTATTTGAAAAGCATCGAAATGATGGGATACATGAGAACCCAGCTTCGAGATTTTCCGGCATTCCGCAGATTTCATATGGACATCGACATGGAGATGAATTTGTTCAGGGCTTTTTTGAAAGAGCTGGAGGACTTAGAGCTTTCGGCCGAAGTGCTAGATCGCATTTCACCTCTTATGCCAGATCATATGATGAGGGAAGAGTGCTATTACTTAATGAAGCTGGCTCAATTAGGCCTGGTACCGGACCCGGAGTGCAATCCCAGTCATCCGAGAATAGAAGAGAGCATTTAACATGCCGCTGTAAAGCGGCTTTTTCAAACCGCAATTATCGACATTGTATGCCAAATGGTTGGTGTATCTAGAATATTCCTAACCTTTCCTTTATGTTCAGCCATACTCATATTTAGCTATCCTTTCTGAATAGTACCTTTCAAAAAAAGTACGTACTATTTTTTTTGCTTTGCTTTCATTTCATGATAGCTTTTAAAATTCGATTATTGAAATTGTATAGAAATTAATTCGATTTTAGTAAAATATATGATATGGTAGATGTTGATCTTCCTTTTTATGGAGGTTATCGTTCAAATCCCGAACATTACTTTGAGTTTTTTGTTATAAAATTTGTCTTTTTAGCTTAATGGACCAGAAGGGATTGGTGTGCTATATATAAAAGATTCCTTGCTGGATATCGTCAATCAAACGTTTGCTGGAAATGCTTCTTTTAATAAACATGATGGGACTATCTATTATTTTCCCTCTGAAGGAAGCAAACCTTTGAACATAATAAGAGGTACTACTTCATTACCATAAAAAATTAAGTTTAAAGGAGCGAGTTCAATGAGCAAAGAAAAAGTAGCTGTATTATTTACTGGTGGTCGTGATTCATCATTAGTAGCATGTCTGGAGGCAGTACAAGGGAAAGAAGTTCATTTATTAACATGTAATAGTGGTATTGGAATTAAAAGTGAGTTATCTGAAATTCGACTAGAGGAATTAAAGAACCGTTTTCCAGAAGAAATTGTCGGACGTACAATATTACCTACATACGGATTATTTAGAAGCATTGCAATTTCAAAACTAGAAGAAGATTTTAAGCGTTGGGGAGTTAACTTAGTATTATTAGGAGATAAATTAGCCATTCATGCAGCTGCTACCGTGTATTGTTTACAAAATGAAATTACTCGCATTGTAGATGGATGCGTAGGTTATCAGAAGGATTTGGCAGAGCAAAAAAGTGTATCTATTGAGATATTAAGAGAATTTGAAGCAGAGTATGGAATCACATATGAGTGCCCTATTTATAATTTTGGTAGTCAAGATGATGTCAAATATGCATTGATGACATTCGGTTTGTCTTCCAAATCATTAGAGGGTGTGTCTGTGTTTGGAGATGCATTCAGCGAGCCTACTGACCAAATGGTAGAAGAATATATGAAAGATAAGCTTTCGATTTGCCACAAGCATGTATCTCTTATGACAAACACAGCGAATATTGTCGAAACATTTAAATATAAACAACATATTTTAGCATAGGAATGGTGGGAATCATGATTCGAAAAATTGGTGCGGCAATTGTTAAGGACGGACAGTTATTAGTAGTTAGCAAAAAAAAATCTCCTGACTATTACATGTTACCTGGGGGTAAGTTAGAAGTCGGGGAAACATATCTAGAGGCACTAGCTAGGGAACTTCAAGAAGAACTTCAATTAGATCTTGTATCAGCTACTTTGCTTGGAAACTATGAAACAACATCTATGTTAGACACAGAATCAATGTTTTTAACAGTATATATCACACAAGTAAAAGGTGAACCGAAACCAGATAACGAAATCGGGACATATAAATGGATTCCTATTGAGACACAAGAGTCGCCATATTTAGGCACAGGTATTACAAAGTTTACATTGCCTGCTCTACGTAAGGAGAAGCAAATATGTCCAGATTAAACCCAACCATGGGAGCATGGGCCGCACTTATTGCAGGCGCTGTGTTTGGGGTAAACTCCAATGTGGTTAAAGCAGCAAATAACACGGGATTGACAACAATGGACTTACTTATCTACCAGTTTGGATTTGCGATTGTTTATTTTACCGGTAGGTTCTTAATTGTTAATAAAGGGATACATACTAAGCTCCCATATACGTCGTTAGTCAAGAATCCTTACAATTGGATAGCAGGGGTTACAACGGTATTAACGGGATTACTTTATTATTCTTCTATCCAAATAACAGATCCTAGTATCGCATCATTAGGCTTGTTTCAATACCCTTGGATACTATTTTTGATGGGGGTTTTGATTAATAAAGAACGAGTGACGGGTAAACACATTTCAGCGGTTATTCTGCTTTGGATGGGAACCCTTTTGTTAATTGGCGGGACATTAGCTCATATAACATTACCAGGATTACTTTTTGGATTTGGAGCAGGTATATCTTTTGCAACAAATTTGTTTAGTTTACAAAAGATAACGGATCATCCGTTTATTAAGGTGTTTATCTTCTTTATCGCCACAATTATTGCTTTAGTCTTCTGTTTGGGACAGTATAGAGAACTGAATCTCTTTACGATTGATGCATTGAAATTTGGGTTTATTACAGCAATTTGGGGGCAGATTGCATCATTTGAACTTCTAGCGTATGCCGCTAAAAATGTTAGCTCCGTTACAATGGCCACATTGACTACGACCGAGTTACCGGTCGCCATGCTATTAACATGGTTTATCTGGGGGCCTTTTCCAGATTTTGTTCGGGTTTCAGGATTAGCAGTCATGGTAATTGCTGTTTTATGGCTCACATTTGAACAATCTCGATCAGTCGCACAATCGTCTCTTCAACAAAAAAGTTAGCTTGTAAAGCTATAGGAGAGGAGGAAGTACATGTTAAAAAATATAAAATTGATACTGTTTGACTTGGATAATACCTTGTTTTCGTTTGAATCGTATTGGACACAAGCAACCATGAATACTTTTTATAGGTCTAACTTAACGAAGCAACTACCGTTTGATGAGTTTTTCTCCCATTACAGATACTATGACCACCATTTTTGGGAATTACACTATCAAGGGCATATTTCTTTGGATGAGGTTAGGCAGCAACGACTTATTCATGCACTAAAACACTTCGATCAGAAAATTGGTATAGAAGAGGCGGATATCTACTTCCGTGACTTTTTTAACAATCTTATTCACCTGTTGGAGCCAAATGAAGAGATAAACGAGTATTTGCGAGAATTAAAGAAAACATACCGGGTTGGTATTATAACAAATGGAAAAGCTAGTGAACAACGGTCGAAATTAGTTAAGTTAAATTTATATGATGTGTTTACTGAGGGGGAAATATTTATCTCAGAAGAGCTTGGGTTTGAAAAGCCCCAACGAGAAGCCTTTCATGTACCGCTATCATATTACGGACTCAAATCAGAACAAACACTGTACATAGGTGATTCGTGGAACAATGATGTAGTCGGAGCAATCAATGCAGGAATGTCTGCCGTATGGATTAATCCAGCGGGAAACAATCCACCAAGTGAGCATAAACCATTATTCATAACGGAGAGCATTATAAAATTTCTCACCTCTATTCTAAAAAACAGCCGTCTCCTGTTGTAGGTAGTTGGCAATGTGAGTATTTATGAAATCATTAAATATGAGGACATCGATGATGAAAAATGGGGCACATACTTTCGTTCTTACTGCAAATGGTCTATCTAAATTTTATTTACTGCTCGTTTAAATGCGCTAGCGGATCTGACGGACCTTTTTTTAATTTGTTTTTTACTCCCCACTCACATAACTCTTCCAAAACGGGTAATAGGGTTTCTGCTTTATCTGTAAGACTGTACTCGACTTTAGGGGGGACTTGAGGATATTCTTTCCGTTTCACCAAACCATCTGCTTCCAGTTCTTTTAATTGTGAACTCAATGTTTTAAAAGTAATAGCTCCTATTTGTCTTTTTAGTTCATTAAAGCGAATCGGTTGGTTTTCTGCTAAAAGGTATATAATGACCATTTTCCATTTACCCCCAATTACCGACATTGTATAGCCAAAAGGTGTATCTTCAATGTTCCTAACTTTTCCTTTATATTCAGCCATACTCATATTTAACTATCCTTTCTGATAGTACCTTTCAAAAAAGTGCGTACTATTTTTTGGTTTGCTTTCATTGTATGCTGATTTTACCTTAAAATGAAGGGGATGGAAATATGGCGAGTATTAAAACCTATAATCATGGAGTTGCATGGGAAGAAGGTAACGGCGTCTCTCAGGCATACGTGTCAACGGAAACATCTACATTTCAGGGCAATTTTCTCACGATATGCAGGGCGCGTTCATTGGAGAGGGCGATATCGAGACTCAAACCCGGCAGACGCTGGATAATCTCGATCGCGTACTAGCGGGATTTGGTGTCACAAAGTCGAATCTCGCTTATGTGGAAATCTATTTGACAAATGCGCAAGAGCATTTCGAACCATGCATCAAGCTGTTTAAGGAATACGTAGGACAACACCGGCCAGCTGGCAGTCTCATCGGCGTGACATATTTGGCGTTCCCTGAGCAACTTATCGAAATCAGCGCCGTCGCGCACACGGACTAACTCGGTTACCGACTGTCGGACTTTCCAAAAAGCTCGGATGATTGGCAAAATGAAATAATTGAAGAAGACTAAATTAGTTGGTACAATAGTTGAACCCTGTTTTTCCCGAGTCAACATAAACCGGCTGCAACTACATGCAGCCGGTTTATGTTGACTTCGAACATTTGACGATTTTTTGTCGTAATCTACGAATACACCCTAAGCCTTCGAAAAACCTATTCTATGAATTCCCTGGTTAAAGCAATGACAGATGCAAGTTTGAACTGCCCGACTCTTTAAGAAGAACGGTACAATGTGAAACTGAGTAAAAAAAATGATCGGAAGGATGTATTTCATGAGTGAATCTAATCAAGAATATATCGTCATCTCCGCTGCGAGGGAAAACAATCTCAAAAACGTATCCTTGCGCATTCCTAAGCGGAAGATTACGATTTTCACCGGAGTGTCCGGGTCCGGCAAGTCATCTATTGTCTTCGATACGATTGCCGCAGAATCCACGCGTTTGCTAAATGAAAACTTCAGCATGTTCGTACGTACTTTCCTGCCTAGCTATCCGCAACCGGATGCGGACGCGATCGAGAACCTGAGCATGGCTGTTATTGTGGACCAGAAGCGACTAGGCGGCGGCTCCCACTCCACAATGGGCACGATTACCGATATTTCGCCCATTCTCCGTCTGCTCTTTTCCCGCATAGGCCAGCCTCATGTTGGCGAAGCGCATATGTTTTCGTTTAACGATCCGCAGGGCATGTGTCCCGAATGTAACGGGCTCGGTCGCAAATTAGGTGTTAACGTGAGCAAGGCGCTAGACATGTCAAAGTCGCTCCAGGAAGGAGCCATTATGTTGCCGGACTATACGGTGGGCGGATGGGATTGGAATTTGATCGTCCAGTCAGGGTCCTTTGATCCCAATAAGAAGCTGTGCGATTATTCAGATGAAGACCTCGAACAACTGCTGTATGGAAAAGCGAGGAAAGTAAAGATGGACTTCGCCGGGAAGGAAACAAACATTACAGTGGAAGGCGTCATCGAAAAGTTCACTAACAAATATATCAGGCAGGATATAAAGACGAAGTCCGAGCGCACACAAAAAGCGGTTGCACCCTACATTTCCGAGGGTCCCTGCTCTAGTTGCCACGGTGCGAGACTCAATCAAACTACGCTTAGCTGCAAAATCAATGGACTCAACATTGCGGAAATGTCCTCCATGGAGGTTGGCCAGCTCATTCGCGTCATTCAGGAGATTGACGATTCTGTCGCTGCGCCGATCGTTAAATCACTGACAGAGCGTCTGCAGCATCTTGTTGACATTGGACTTGACTATTTGACGCTGGATCGTGAGACGGATACATTGTCCGGCGGCGAGTCGCAGCGGGTCAAGATGGTGAAGCACCTGAGCGGAAGTCTAGTGGATGTCACTTATATCTTTGATGAGCCTAGCGTTGGCTTGCATCCCCGTGATGTACATCGATTAAACGAATTGCTTCAGAAGCTGCGCGACAAAGGTAATACCGTAATCGTCGTTGAGCATGATCCCGATGTGATCAAAGTGGCAGATCATATTGTTGACATCGGGCCTTACGCGGGTAGCCGCGGCGGTACCATCGTGTATGAAGGAAGTTACCAAGGACTGCTGAAGGCAGATACTTTAACAGGAACCCATATGAAACGACAGCTTCAATTGAAGCAAGATTGCAGGCGGCCAACCGGAAAACTGCCTGTCAAGGATGCCACACTGCACAACCTGCGAAACGTGAGTGTAGATATACCAACCGGAGTGCTGAGCGTGGTTACTGGTGTCGCCGGCTCAGGCAAAAGCACGCTCATTAACGAAGTATTTCTCAGCCAGCATCCGGATGCAATCGTCATCGACCAATCGGCGGTAGGAGTGTCAACACGCTCGAATCCTGCGACCTACACGGGCATTATGGATAACGTGCGCAAAGCGTTTGCTTCCGCGAATAAGGTAAGCCCAAGTTTGTTCAGCTTCAACTCCAAGGGGGCGTGTGAGAACTGCCAAGGCCTAGGAGTTGTGTATACAGACCTTGCATTCCTTGAAAGCGTGAAGCTGCCATGCGAAGTATGCGAAGGTAAACGGTTCAAGGAAGAAGTGCTCACATATAAGCTAAACGACAAGTCGATTGCAGAGGTGTTGGAGATGACGGTGGAGCAGGCATTGGATTTTTTTCAGCAAAAAGAGGTTGTCCGCAAGCTCCAAGCGATGAGTGATGTTGGACTGAACTATATTACACTTGGCCAGCCGCTTAGTACACTTTCGGGTGGGGAATGCCAGCGCATCAAGCTAGCAAGCGAGCTGCATAAGAAGGGTAGCATCTATGTGATGGACGAGCCGACAACCGGCCTTCATATGTCAGATATTGGACACCTTTTGAAAATCATGAACCGCCTCGTAGACGCCGGCAATACAGTAATTGTCATCGAGCACAACCTCGATGTGATCAGCCAAGCGGATTGGATCATCGATATGGGACCGGACGGAGGCAGCAAGGGCGGCCAGGTAGTGTTCGAGGGAACTCCTTCACAGATCATTCATGCCGAGCAGTCGATTACAGGAAAATACTTGAATTAGTTTCCTAGTACGTGAAAACTTATTGATGTAATGTTGGCGTAATTTCTTAGTATGACAAGAAAAACTTTTGCAAGCTAGAACTTACGTATACTCAAAAAAGGCTGCCAATTGCATTGGCAGCCTTTCGCTTCATTTTTGGATTACCGATTCTTCCGGTACATTTTAGGGGACATGCCAAAAGCTTTGGTGAACTGCCGCGTAAAATAGTTGCTGTCATTGAATCCGCTTTCAAAGGAAACCTCTGAAATCGGAAGGCTTGTAGTTTTCAGTAATCTGCATGCGTGTTCCAAGCGAAGTTGCTGGAGATAGGCAAAAGGTGTCGTTTGGTAATAGGATTGAAAAATCCGATTCAAGTGCCTGATGGAAATATTCGATTTGGCTGCAATGTCTTCACGAGATAGTGGATGCAGATAGTTATCCTCCATAAAAGAAATAGCTTTTGCCAAATGCATCAGATTGCCTTCTGCACCTTGTCGCTCCTGCTTCTCATACTGCCTCGATAATTGGACGACGAGCTCCATAAAACGTGAACGCAGAATCGTCTCATAACCCTGAAGCTTGTTCGTGAATTCCTCAATCATGAAATCAACGACGGACGATACATAATCCAAACTTGAAATCGGTAAGCTCATTTTGCCTAAGGAATGATTAATATTTCGGTAATGCGGTTCCAATACGAAAAGTGCCTGATATCCGTTCGATCTTCTCAACTCTGGACCTGCCGATTCCAGCATGTCGGGCTTATACATGATGTTGCAAATCCGAAACTCATCAGGATCTTTGTATCCATGAGAGGTTGTCCCGTTAATGACAAATACGTCCCCCTTCTTGATAAACGATTTTTCTGCATTCACGATATGCGTAGCATTACCATGCAAAACAATGACGAGTTCTGAAAAATCCACATGATGATGTACGTGCATGTCTTCTTCATGCCCGCCATACTGAATATAAAACTTAAACTCATCATCGCCTGTAAACCAATCCAGTTGAAAGCTTTCCATTCAGATTCTCCTTCAAAACATGGTTTGTCATGCAAATTGTCCTTATTATGCTATTTTTAGACCTTAAAATCAAGGTGTAGGGACAAAACACTCAATATAATAGTAGCTGATAAGTACAATTTCAAAAACTATTATAATCGATAAGGAGAACTCGAATATGTATTATTCCAATCCTGTTATCAGCGGTTTTCATCCTGACCCCAGCGTTTGCCGTGTCGGAGAAGACTACTATCTCGTGACCAGTTCGTTTGAATACTTCCCGGGCGTGCCTTTATTTCACAGTAAAGATCTGGTCAACTGGAAGCAGGTCGGTCACGTCCTAACGAAGACGGAACAACTGGACCTTAAAAACGCGGGAAGTTCAGGCGGTATTTATGCTCCAACGATCCGTTATCATAACGGAGTGTTCTACATGACCACCACCAACGTATCGAGCGGCGGCAATTTTTATGTACATACGGACGATCCGCTCGGGACGTGGTCCGACCCTATTTATGTGGATCAGCCGGGCATCGATCCGGATCTGTTCTTTGACGAGGACGGAACCGTCTATTACACGACTTCTTATGACGCTTCTGGACAAGGAGCTTACCAGAGCCGAATTGATGTGAAGACAGGAAAGCGTCTTTCGGACGTTACCTTGGTGTGGAAAGGGACCGGAGGGAAATACCCAGAGGCTCCGCACCTCTATCGGATCGGAGATTGGTATTACCTCATGATATCTGAAGGCGGCACAGAATACGCTCATATGGTTACCGTTGCACGGAGCAAAAAGCCGGATGGTCCGTTCGAGAGCTGTCCGTATAACCCGATCTTGTCGCATCGAAGTCTGCTGAATTCCATTCAAGCAACGGGGCACGCCGACTTGGTCCAGACGCTGGATGGCAACTGGTGGGCCGTATTCCTTGGGATTCGACCTATCGGCTATCCTCCACATCATCATCTTGGCCGGGAAACGTTTCTGGCGCCGGTCAGCTGGACGGATGACGGTTGGCCGATCATCGGTGATAACGGGACCGTTAGCGAAACAATGCCAGCGGGTAATCTGCCGCTGCAAGCAAAACCCGCCCCCCAAGTAAGGGACGATTTCAATGGCACAACGCTTGCTTCATATTGGACATTTTTGCGTTCACCGATTCCTGAGAATTGGTCGCTTTCGGATAAAAGCGGTAGTCTGACGCTTTATGGCTCTCCTGTTACGCTGAATGAAGCGAGCTCTCCGGCCTTCGTCGGAAGAAGGCAGCAGCATTTTGATTGCCGAGTCGCAACCCACTTAACGTTTGCACCGCAGCAGGACGGTGAAGAAGCGGGCATTACCGTGTTTATGAACGAACGTTTTCATTATGAAATGGCGGTAACTCGGATCGCTGGCGAGCGTAAGCTCATCTTCCGCAGAAGATTAGGTACCCTATGGAAGATCGAGAACGAGATTCCATGGTCGTCCGACTCTGTCATTCTGACGATTCAGGCAGACAAAACCGACTATGTCTTCGGATTTTCTGAAAGCGGCAAAGAGCCGTTTTGGTTTGGTAAAGGGGAATGCGGACTGTTGGCCACGGAAGTGGCAGGTGGATTTACGGGAGTGTTTATCGCCATGTATGCGACAGGTAACGGTATGCGTTCAATATCGCCTGCTCATTTTGACTGGTTCGATTATCAAGCTTCCGATGTAGAGTAGGGCGTTATGAGGAAAGCTTGTAAGCTAAAAAAAGATGGAGGAGAGTGATACAATGGCGGCTGACATCATGACATACCCGTACCGTAACCCCGATCTACCGCTCGAGGACCGCATTAATGATTTGATATCGCGCCTGACGCTGGATGAAAAAATCGGTTTGATGCCACAGTATCAAATCGCCGTCGAGCGGCTTGGCATTTCAGCATATAAGCATGGTACGGAAGCTGCTCATGGCATATCATGGCTTGGAGAGGCTACAAGCTACCCGCAGCCAATTGGCTTGGCCTGCACGTGGGATAAAGAACTTTTGAAACGGATCGGCAGTGCAATCGGTGACGAAGCGCGAGGGTTTTATAAGCGAAACCCGACACAGAATGGTCTGACACTGTGGGCCCCAACAGTCGATATGGAGCGAGACCCGCGCTGGGGTCGGACAGAAGAAGCCTATGGGGAAGATCCTGTGCTTGCTGGCAAACTGACAGCGGCATTGACGCAAGGCATTCAAGGCGATCATCCGTTCTACATGAAAGCGGTTGCGACGCTGAAGCATTTTATCGGCAACAACAACGAAGTGGACAGGGGAGAAGCTTCCGTCAGCCTTGATCCGCGAAATCTGCGCGAATATTACCTAAAGGCGTTTGAAATTCCGTTTAAGGAAGGCGGCGCCATGTCGATGATGACAGCGTATAACGCGATAAACGGTGTGCCGGCGAACCTTAGCCGTGATGTGATTGACATCGTCAAGCACGAGTGGGGAATGAACGGCTTTGTAGTCAGCGACGCATTCGACGTCACGGGAACCGTGCGGGATCATCATTATGTGGAGACATTGCAGGAGGCTGTGGCACGGTCGATCCGTGAGGGCGGCATCGATAGCATTACGGATGAAGCTGACGTGGTGACAGAGGCGATTCGCTTGGCACTCGCTGACGGGCTTTTGACAGAAAACGACCTCGATATCGCACTGCGCAACACTTTCCGCGTCCGGTTTCGGCTCGGGGAGTTCGACCCTGTCGATCGGAATCCATATGCCGTACTGGACGAAACCGCGATCCTCAAGCCGGCACACGCAGAGCTGGCGCGAGAGGCTGCCCAAAAGGCCGTTGTATTGCTCAAAAATGATGACGGCGTACTGCCGCTTCAGGCGGACAAGCTGAGCAAGGTCGCTGTAATTGGACCGCTCGCTGATATCGTTTACAGCGATTGGTACAGCGGTACCATGCCTTATTCCATCACTCCGCTGCAGGGGATCCGGGATCGGCTTGCGGCTGCCGGAGTCGGTGCACAGACGATATACTCCGGGGGTAACGACCGTATTCGTCTGAAATCAGTCCGCAACGGGCGCTATGTTCGAATCGGTGATGATGACAGGGCGACGCTGACCGCTACCGCTGATACGGCAGAAGACGGTGACGTGTTTGAGGTAACAGATTGGGGCTGGGGAAGCCACACGCTGATCGCGGAGCGCAATGGCGGTTATCTAACGACGGACGATAAGACCGTGCAGGCATCGGCCGATCGGATCTGGGAATGGTTTACGAAGGAAGTGTTTAAGATTCGACAAGTCGATTCCAATCCATCGCTCTCATCCATCTCGACTTGGAACGATACACCGGTGACCATTGATGATGAAACGGGAGCGCTGTTTGTTGGCGACGGATGCGCTGCTGAAACCGCCAATACGATTAATGTAGGCGGGGCAGCGGAAGTGGGCCGTATCTCGCTTGAAACTCCAGCCGAATCGTTTGCACTCGACTGCGTGACAAACGGTGTGGATGCGGCCGTCCAAGCGGCAAGCGATGCAGATGCGGCGATCGTGTTTGTCGGCAACCATCCGCTGATCAACGGCAAAGAGACGATAGATCGGCCTGATATTACATTGGCCGCTGCACAGGAAAAATTAGTCCTGGAGGTACTCAAAGCCAATCCCAATACCGTCGTGGTTGTCGTTGGCAGTTACCCGTTCGCCTTGAACGCTTTAGAGGAACACGTACCGGCTATTCTGTATACATCCCATGCTGGGCAGGAGCTTGGTCGTGCCGTTGCGGATATACTGTTCGGTGAAATTAATCCGGCAGGTCGTGTGAACATGACCTGGTACAAGTCCAGTGATCAGCTGCCGGCCTTTATGGATTACGACATCATTCAAGGGGGCCGAACGTACCAATATTTTGAGGGCGAGCCTTTATATCCGTTCGGACACGGACTTTCATACAGCGACTTTCGGTACGAGGACCTGCGGCTGTCCGCAAGCCAGGTGGAAGCTGGAAGAGATACGGCTGTCGAACTGTCTTGCCGTGTCACTAACATAAGCGAACGGGCTGGCGAAGAAGTCGTGCAACTCTACGTTAGGTTGGGGGACTCCCGCGTGAAGCGCCCGCGTCTGCAGCTGGCAGATTTCCAGCGGATTGCGCTGATGCCCGGCGAAACGGCAGACGTAACGTTCCGCCTGCCGCTCGAATCGCTCAGCATCTGGGATGTGACGCGCGAGCGATTCTGCATTGAAAGCGGCGAGTACACCGTCCTGATCGGCTCGTCTTCCAATGATTTACGCCTGGAAGGTCGCCTCATGGTCGTCGGCGAGACTATACCTCCGCGTAACTTGAAACGGGTGACACGGGCCGCCAACTACGACGCTTACGAAGGCATCTTTCTAGGTGAATGCACCAAGGGAGGGAGTGCGGCGATCGTAAGCGGTGAGGCAGGATGGCTTGCGTTCCGAGATGCGGAGCTTGGCGAGGGCATCTTCGGGATTGAACTTAGGGCCGCCAACACAGAGGAGGCAATCATCGAAGTTCGGTTGGACGAACCAGATGGTCCGCTCGCTGGCAGATGTGTGATTCCGGCCGGTGGTAAGCAAAACTGGAGGAGTTTTTCATTTGGACTGACGGCCGCATCTGGCCGACGTGATGTGTACCTAATCTTAAGAGGAGCCGTATCATTAAGCTGGTTCAGAATGATGGCGTGAAGTCTATAAGAAGATATAATATATGTATTAAGTGGATATCCATTTATTTATTATTATAACTGAAGAGTTGCCAGGGCCGTGCCGTTGGTTTGGAAGCATACCAGGTTTATCGCTATAAGGATCGCTGAGTCCCTTTGGACGATGCGGTTGTGATTGTATTAGAGAAAGAGCTTGAACTTATGACCGTGAGTTCAAGCTCTTTTGTTCATATAGAAGGGGGATTTTTTCTGGAGCTTAAAGCAAGTAATGGAGCACCAAAGAACAGAATTAAGGCTGGATGCCCGCTAGCTTAGTTTGTTTTTTGCTGATCTGAGGTTTCTCTTTCTAACATGTCTATCTCAAGTGACCACTTATCCTTAGTATCTAGTAGCAACTGAGTGATAGATGGAGAAAAAGCATTTTTATTTACTTCTAGCTCTTTTATGAACTTTTTGCGCTCTTTCTTCAGACGTTCGACAAAGTTATTATTTACGATATCAGTTTTGTCACATAGAATACAATAGATCAGTGAAAATTCCCGTTATATAAAAATATATAACAAAGGTAAGGGAGGCCCTTTAGCATGAAGTCGCATCCCGCAGACCGCATTAAGATCCCGCTAGGATTTTGGGAAGGATTACATCAATTAGGGATAGACGCCTATGAAATAGCTCAAAAAGCACAATTACCGCTTAGCGTTATTTCGGAATCTGTCGTCAGCACCACTCAATATTTTTCGATATGGCAGGCATACTCCGATATGATGGGTGACATTGCCACTGGCATGATCAAGCTTGCGACCGTCTTTGAAACAGCAAAGTACCCACCGACCATGTTAGCAACTTATCACGCTCGCAACTACCGAGATGCTCTAAATCGAATGGTTCAGTACAAACAACTATGTCCCCCCGAAGGCTTACGTATCACTGAAAAAGGGGAGGACTGTTTGATCGAGCTGGAATGGCTGCATACGGAGAAACCTGGTCCGCCAATGCTGGTTGGTATTACGCTGGCAAGTCTATTAGAGCTTGGGCGCCGAGGTACAGGTCAACCTTTGAGAGCGCGGTGCGTTGAGTTTTCGCAACCCATGGGCGATGTACAGGCTCTGGAAGCTTATTTTGGCTGCCGTATCCGGATGGGGGCAAGCTGTAACAGGCTAACGCTGCACCGAAGAGATTTGGATCGTCCCTTCGATTCATATAATGAAGAATTGCTGGAGATCCTGACCCCCGTTCTAGACCGATCACTTGACGAGCAGCAGCGCAGCCGCTCATTAGCCGAGATGGTCAAATGGATCATGAAATGCAGCCTCACTGGGGGAGGCCCCAACATCGAAGCAGTCGCAAAGCAACTGGGCATGAGCGATCGAACCTTGCAGCGTCGGCTTACTGAAGAAAACACGAGCTTCAAGCATCTGTTATCACAAGCCAGACATGAACAAGCCCGGGAATACTTGGCAGATCCCTCGCTAGATATTAAAGAAGTGGCTTTTTTGATTGGATATAAGGACGAGAGCTCGTTCTATCGCGCCTTTCGCCTTTGGGAGGGTGAAACTCCTTCCAATTGGCGTGTGAAGTAAGTATCTTGGCGCTGCCTGCTAGTTACCGAACCATTCAAACCAGGTAATATAAACACGATCCGAAGCAGAAAGAAACAAAGGAGAAGTGTATTGTATTATGGATATGGGATTAAATCACAAAACAGCTTTAGTCACTGGGTCAACAAAAGGAATCGGTAAAGCAATCGCCATTGAACTTGCCAAAGAAGGTGTTCATGTCCTCATTAATGGACGAAATAATGAAGAGGTAGAACGAACCATAGATGAAATGAAGGCCAACTTCCCGGAATTTTCTCTTCAAAATGCTGCAGCCGATATCGTGGATAAGAAGCAGAGAGAAGCTTTGTTCCAACAATACCCCGCTATTGATATTTTGATTAATAACATGGGTGTTTATGAAATCATGCAATATGAGGACATCGATGATGAAATGTGGGAAACATATTTTCGTACTAACGTTCTTGCTGCAAATAGCCTATCTAAATTTTATTTGCCTCAAATGCTGAAAACGAATTACGGCCGCTTAATTTTTATTGCGAGTGAAGAAGCCATGATGCCTTCAGGACTCATGCCTGCATATGCAATGACCAAATCAATGCTGCTGTCCTTGTCAAAAAGCTTGTCTAAATTAACCATAGGAACAGAAGTCACCGTCAATACGATCTTGCCAGGACCAACGCTATCTGAAAATGTGCGTCAGATCATTGAGGGGATGTACCCTAATGAGAATATGACTTTTTCCGAAAAGGAGAAGGCATTTATGACCACAAACCTCCCGCAATCTGAGATACAGCGATTTATCAGGCCCATGGAAATAGGCAGACTAGTTGCGTTTGTATGTAGTCCTTATGCATCCGCATTTAAAGGAGCTCCAATCCGCATGGATGGGGGAATGGTACCAACTATTTTTTAAAACAAATATAGTATCATAGATAATCGACTACGAAAGGTATAAGTAATGACGAGAAAAGGATGGACTTCGCCATTTTGTTCAGTGAGGGGAATCTGGACATGTTCAAGCCTTATGGCGTGTTGGTGAATTGTCTCGATGAAGACATCGTAGGATTCAACGACCTTATGGAGGCCGAAGATGTATAATTTAGTTGGAACTAAGAGAAAAAGGTCCTTGGCGATTATGCCAACGACCTTTTTACATTCATGGCCTTGAGATTCTGCAAAAAATAATGGAATTCTTTTTGATTTAAAACCGAACCTTTTTTGGATAAAGAGACAATATAGGGTGTAAGCTGCTTACACAGGAGGGCCCTCTGAATGGAAAGTGAATCTATGTACCAACTGCTCACAAAAATGAAAGATGGTAATCAACAGGCGTTTCATACGTTGTATGAAGCCACCTATCAGGACGTTTACCGGACAGTCTCCTTTCTGGTGGATCACCAGCAGGATCGGGAAGATATCATGAATGAGATCTACATGCAAATGTGGACCTCGATTGCTAATTATGATTCAAATCGACCGTTCCACTTCTGGTTACACGGCTTGGTAATCCGTCAAGTGCAAAGATTTCGGGTCAAAAGCTGGCGGAGGTTTCGAATTTTTGAGCGCATCCGTGCCTTCTCTCGGGAAGAGTCTCATTGGGATCAACCTGCTGTGTTGATGGATGAGACGAGCCAAATGATATCACAGGCAATCCAAAAACTGACCGACAAGCAGCGAACGGTCATTATCCTCCGCTTTTTTCATGACTATACGCTTGAGGAGATTGCGACATTGCTCGATATTCCGCTAGGTACAGTCAAGTCTAGATATCATGCTGGCCTTCAGGTGCTTAGAAAAAAATTACGGGATCTCCCCCCAGAAAGGATGGAAAGGATCAATGCCTATTGAACGCAAAATCCGTGAACATCTGCACAAAGAAGCAGAAACGACGGAGTGTCCTCCGGCTATTTCCGAAAGAATAGAGCAATCCTATTCTCAATTTTTGAAACGAAAAAGGAGTGGAATAACCATGAAAAAACGATTAATTATTGGGATCGTTACTGCTGCAATTATGATTCCAACCGCGGCATTTGCGGCCCCTCCCCTGATTGAAATGCTTACTAGAACACCGATGACTACTGGACAAGTCAAGGCGAATGAGGTTGGTAAAGCAACACTTGAAAAGCTGTACAGTGCATTTCCCGAGACGAAATCTTTTGAAATTATCGATGCAAGCAGCGTTCAAGGTGTCCAAACAAGTATCATACTGCAGGAAAAAGGAGGAATCGGCAAAAAGATCATCCTTCATGCTAATAGTGTTACGGGTGAGATTGAACATATAATCCAAGAGAATTGGGAGCCGAAGGAAAAGCCACTGACTACTTTAACCGATCAGGAAATCAAGTTGAAGGTAGATGATCTCATTGATAAAATGTATGGCCATATCGAAGAGTACGAGGTTGATATGGAGCAAATGGAAAACCCGGATCAAAAAACATTGATGTTGAATTACACCAAAAAGGGATCAGAAACACCGTACTACCAGGTATTTGTTCAGGGCAATACAATCAGTGTTTCTCTGATCGGAGGCGAAACTGCGCCTTCCAACAATAAAGTAGAAGGTTTCTTCACTACAAATGGTAAGCCTGATTATTTTGCTGATGCTTATTTAAATGATGCCAAACTATTTTCTTTACTAAAACTTAGCCCAACCGAATTAAAACAAGAATTAGCCAAAGGTAAATCGGTTGTGGAAATTGCAGCATCTAAAAATGTCTCTAAACAGCAAGTAATTGATGTCATTGCAAAAACACAGGTTGATTTACAAATTCAAGGTGAAGAAAATGGCGATGTTCCTAAAAGCAATCTTTCGTATGAACAACTATTACAAGCTATAGAACCAAAAGTATTACAAGTTATTGAATATAAAACGGAAGCACCATCGAAGAAGTAACTAATACTAAAAAGTCGCATAATTGAAGTGACCCCCAAAAGTTAGACACGGTTATTTCATCAGGCAGCTTTCTCAAAATGAGTTCGGTACTGTACCGGACTCATTTTGAATTTTGCCTTCAACCGTTTAGTATTGTAGTATTCAATATATTTTTTCAGTTCTTTCTTGAAATGTTCCACATTTTCAAACTCTTTACAGTACAGAAACTCCGACTTGAGAATACCGAAGAAATTCTCTATGACGGCATTATCGTAACAATTCCCTTTTCGTGACATGCTCTGGAGAATGCCTCTCGACTTAAGCGCATGGCGATACGGCTTCATTTGGTAATGCCATCCTTGATCTGAATGAAGAAGAAGATGGTGCTCTTCCGGTAGACGCTTCAGTCCTGCATCCAGCATTTCAGATACCAGAGAATATGTTGGTCGTGAACCAATGGTATAGGTGATAATCTCCCCGTTGAATAAGTCCAAAATGGGCGATAGATACAGCTTTTCTCCAAACAACTTAAACTCCGTGATGTCCGTCACCCATTTCTCATTTGGCGCCTCCGCCGTGAACTGGCGGTCCAGATGATTCGGTGCAATCTTGCCCACTGTCCCTTTATACGACTTATACTTTTTCATGCGGACTAGGCATTTAATGCCTAGCTTTTTCATGAGCCGCTGAACCTTCTTATGGTTTACTTTCCATCCACGGGTTACCAGTTCATCACGAATACGGCGATATCCGTAACGCCCCTCATGTTCCGCGTAAATTGACTGAATTTCAGCTTCCAAATCGGTATTCAAATCTGGTTGATTTATACGTGCTATAAGGTTGTAATAGGTGCTGCGCGGGATACCAGCCAGCTGTACGAGTGCCATCACCGGATATTTATGCCTCAGTTCCCAGACGACTTGTGCTTTGTCTTGTTTGGTGATTTTTCCTTGTTTCGAACTAAGGCATTCAACTTTTTTAGATACTCATTTTCCATTTCAAGCTGCTTGATACGTTCTTTAAGTGCTTCGTCAGACCCTTCAACTACGGATCGTTTGATAGACGAATTGGAATCTTTCTTCATGGATGGACGCCCCTTCTTTTTTGGCTCAAGGGCTTCTAGACCGCCTGTCTCCATCTTTTTCTGCCAGGAATACAACATGGAGAAGTCCGGAAGGTTGAACAGAGCAGCGGTATCCATGAGAGAAGCGTCTGATTGAGCCATATGATTGAGTACGTCCAGTTTAAAGCTTGCCGGATAATTTGTATAGCCGTTAATAAAGGCTGACTGACCATGCATCTCATAGAGCTTCAACCAATATTGGAATTGGGACTTAGTAACGCCCATTTGATTTGCGTATTCCGTCTGCGATATAAGATCAGGGTCATACCCTTGAATTATCGCCAATTTACTATCTTTCGTAAATTTAGTCATAAAAAAACTGCACCTCCAACTGTTAGAGTGTGTCTAACAATTGGGGTGCAGTTCATTCAAATATGCGGCTTTTTTTCTTGTAGCTTAAAGATATTTAAAAAAATTTTCTGTAGAAGGTGATTTAACATTTAACATCTAATTATTAAATAACAGTTTTTTTAGATAATGACGGGAAAGGAATCTTTTAGATGAATAACAAACAATCTATTTCTTACATATTTCATTTGATGCGGTTAGAAGACGCTGAAAATATAGTAAAGTGGCACTATGCCCCTCCTTATTCTATATATAATATGTCAGATGATTTAGAGGATATTCAGGAACTCATGGATGGTTCCTACTATTCAGTCAAAAACCTCGAGAATGAGCTGATTGGGTTCTTCTGCTTTGGAAAAAATGCGAAAATACCCGCTGGTATCAGACAAGGGATGTATTTGGATCAAACAGCTTTAGATATCGGATTGGGATTGAGGCCAGATCTTACAGGGCAAGGAAAAGGAAGAGATTTTTTGATTGCAGGTTTGGACTTCGCACGAAAAAAATATAAGCCTCGAAAATTCAGACTAAGTGTAGCTGCATTTAATAAGAGGGCCATTTCTTTATATAAAAAGGTAGGATTCATATCTAAAGATACTTTCATCAATAAGGATAATGAGACTGAGTTTATATTAATGGAACTGGTATTTTTATAATACACTTATAGGGGAAAATAAAGGGTGAAAAAATCCAAGCAATCTATTGCAGGAATATGGAGGAAATATCCTGTATACAGAGACATACAAATTACAACGATTTTGACCAGTTTTTTCAACTGGAGCTCTTTCATAGCAATGCTTTTTTTGTTAGGTGAAATCACAAGCTCAGGGATTGAATTAGGGGTTCTATGGGCTCTTAGTGGCTTATCTCCGTTGATTTTCAATGCATTTCTAGGAGTCTATTTAGATCGATGGAATAAGAAAAGAAGTATTATTGTTTCCGATTTCTTCAGGTTTATATCTTTTTCACTGTTCTTATTCATCCCTTTTACTGAAGAATATCTGTCCATTTTTATTTTCTTTATTGCAAGGTTTTTTACAGGTTTATTGAGCTCGTTTAACTCGACTGCCAAACAAGTGGTTATCCCCCAGATTGTACAAAAAGAAGATCTTGTTGTTGCTAATTCGTATAGCTATATGATTACAAGTACAGTTCGTCTGAGTGGAGCCGCAGTAGGAGGAGTCATTGTTTCTTTCTTCGGAATCCATACTGCGTATTTGTTAACTGCTTTATCTTGTTTATTTTCTTCTTTTCTTATAGCAAGGCATCATTGGAATGAAGGCAGCATTGAGAGAAATCATCGTTCAAACTTTTGGGCAGAACTTTCCTCGGGGTTTGCTTTTGCTAAGAATAATCTATATGTAAAAATGATATTAATATCCTCCATCACTATAGGGATCATTATTGGCAGCTATAATCTGATGTTAGAAAGATACAGTACAGTCATTTACTCTGAACGAGAATACTATCTAAGTTTGTTATACATATCGGAAGGTATTACTTCAGTATTGGTTGGTTATATTGTAGCCAAGAAAAATTTGATCTTTGAGAAGAAATGGAAATACGGATTGTTGTATGGAGCTACGGGATTAGCATGGATTTTGTTTAGTTTCTCAACCAATATCATTCAAGGAATATGGTTTCTAATTCTCTTTGGTTTGTTTTCCGCACTCATAGCGCCATTTGAACGATTTACGATGCAAAATGTAGTGCCAGATTATTTGAGAGGTAAGGTATTTGGTTTATGGGGAACGTTAACCGCGGTAGCTATTCAAGGTGGCGCACTCATTACAGGTTTCATCATCGAATTCCTTGGGATTCAAGCCGTGAATCAAATTACAGGTGCATTCCATTTGTTGTTTGGAGTCATTTTTACGATAATATTTTATTTCAATCTGAACAAATCACAATCGTTATTATCAACAAAGCGAGAGGGTACAGACATTCAATAGGAGGACAACAACGTATATACATTGAGACCGCGTAGATACGCGGTTTTTTAGTTGTTTGGACGAGAAAATCGCCTTTTCTTCGCTGCTGTCACAAGATTGTAAGAAGCGGATTTTATAATGATATGTATCAAATTCAAATACATATAGTGATGGAGATGCTGATATGAACATACTTAAAACAGTAAGTCTCAAAAAATACTACAATAAAGACGCGAATCAAGTCAAAGCACTTGACGGGATTGATTTGGAGATCAATGAAGGCGAATTTGTTGCGATCGTTGGAACTTCGGGCAGCGGAAAATCTACCCTATTGCATATGTTAGGCGGACTCGACAGAGCGACAAGCGGACAGGTATTCGTCGGAAATCATGATATCTTTCAGATGAATGATGAAGCGCTGACGATTTTTAGAAGAAGAAATATTGGCTTTGTGTTTCAAAACTATAATCTTGTTCCAATTTTAAATGTGTACGAAAATATTGTTCTGCCGATTGAGCTGGATGGTAATCAAGTGGATAAACAGTTTATCGAACATATCATTCAGACATTAGGGCTTCTAGACAAGCTTAACAGTCTTCCTAATAATTTATCTGGAGGGCAGCAGCAGCGAGTTGCAATAGCTAGAGCGCTTGCTACTAAACCTTCTATTATTCTAGCTGATGAACCGACAGGTAATTTGGATAGCAAAACAAGCCAGGAGGTTATTGGGCTGCTCCAGGTGACGAGCCGCAGGTTTAATCAGACAACCGTGATGATCACACATAATGAAGAAATTGCGCAGCTTGCAGATCGCATGATTCGGATCGAAGACGGCAAAATAGTCGGAGGTCATGCCTCATGATGTTCCCCAACAACAATAAGAAAGCTATTGCCAAACTGACGAGCCGAAGCTTGCATCATAATAAAACCAGAAATCGGTTTGTCATTCTGGCTATCATACTTACAACGCTGCTTATTACGTCTGTTTTCAGTATTGGAATGAGTTTTTTAAAGTCCATAGAAAATCAACAATTGAAAATAATGGGGACAACGGCTCATGCAACGTTGACTTTCCCGACAGATGAGCAGATCGAGCAGCTTGAGCAGTTGGAATATGTCAAAGAGGTTGGGCTTGGTGCCAATGTCGCTCTTGTAGTAAATACACCGCAGATGGGAGATATTTCGTTAAGTTTGCACTGGTTTGATCAGAATGAATGGAAAAAGTTTCGTTCACCCATTTTAGATGAAATTACGGGAAAATACCCCGAGGCAAAGAACGAGATTTTGGCTCCAACCTGGATTTTGAAAGCAATGGGAATTGACGATCCGAAGATTGGAATGGATATTCCTGTGACCTACTATACACTTGATAAAGCTGGTATAAAGTCTGATGAAATAACCGAAACTTTCATTCTTAGCGGCTGGTATACTGAGTATATGAACATTCGTTCGGGCAATATAGGGAGCCTATTTGTTTCCACTCCATTTGCTCAATCCATGGGAGGGTATCCCGTTGATTCCGGAGTTGCAGATGTCATTTTTAATAGTGACCAAGACGTACCGGCTTTAGTAGAGCGTCTTGAACAGGACATCAAGCCAGGTGCAGAGCAGAAAGTTAAAATCGTACCACTCTATGAAGAAAATAAAATGGCGGATACGGCTACAATTACAGGCTACATAGGCGTCATTCTGTTTCTTGTGCTTAGTGGATATTTATTAATTTATAATGTATTCTATATTTCCGTATCTCGTGATACGAGATTTTATGGACTTCTTAAAACAATCGGTACTACGGCCAAACAAATTAGAAGAATGGTGATTGGTCAAGGGTTAAGATTAGCTTTAATTGGTATACCTATTGGAATCGTAATGGGTGTGCTCTTATCATTTGTCGTGGTTCCCATGGCACTTGGCATTTCGGATTTGGCAGGCGATGTAGTAATTTCATTTAGTCCGCTTATCTTTATTGGAGCTGCTATATTTGCACTCATTACCACACTGATCAGTTGCATTAAGCCAGCACGTGTGGCAGGTAAAGTCTCTCCAATTGAAGCGGTTCGGTATACGGGGACTACCGTGAAAGCCAAGACCGCTCGTACGAGCTATGGATCTAAGTTAAACCGCATGGCGATCCGGAATATTTTCAGAGAAAAGAAACGTGCCTTTGTCGTGTTCCTCTCCTTATTTCTAGGGATGACGACTTTTATGACCGTCAACACGCTTGTACTTAGTATGGACACGGATAATTTTGTAGGCAGCTATTTGGACAATGATTTTGATCTGTATAACAACACGTTGTCTTTGGGGTATAATGGTGAATTCCGAGACAAAATTACAGAAGATTTGGTTGAAAAGATCGAGCAAATGGATGGTATTACGGATGTTAGAAAAACGTACTCTGACCATGTGAAAATTAAATATGATCCCAAAATATTTGGTAAGCATATTGATGATTTTGCCGAAAGGGCAAAAACGGAACGCCCTAGCGATGAGTTTTTACTTCAAGAGAAGGACATGTTTGGTGCAAGGATGAGCGGAATTGACACAAAGTATGTGGAAGAGCTGAACCAAGATCTAGAAACCCCGATTGATCTGGATCGCTTCAATAAAGGTGAAATTGCTTTGCTTGGCGCGGATGCAGAAAACTTTAAGCTTGGTGATCGTTTCGGGCTAACGGAACACCCGAATAGAAGCTTCGAAATTGGCGGATTCGTCGAGCAGACATTTCAAGCTCCAGGTGCAATGATGGCACCGAATATCTATATTAGTCATGAAGCATTTAAACAAATTATAGAGAAACCCGTCATTTACAAGCTGAATATTCGGGCTGAAAAGGACAAACAGCCAGAGATTCTGGAACAGCTTAAAACAATGATTGAAGGCGATCATGAATTTTATATGGAGTCCAGATTAGAGACAGCAGAAAGTATGGAATCTGCTAAAATAACGTTTTATATCTTAGGTGGCGGAATTGCATTCATCCTAGCTTTTATCGGAATCCTTAACTTCGTCAATACGATGTATACCAGCGTTCGAGTCAGAAAGCTTGAGTTTGCAGTAATGGAGAGCATCGGGATGACTCGCAAACAATTAAGAAAAATGCTGCTGCTTGAAGGCACAGGCTATGCTGTCATCTCAACAGTGTTAATTGCCACTTTAGGAAGTTTAATCAGCTATGGCGCTTACGAATTGTTCAGTATGGAGGCAACGTATGCGATCTATACATTCCCATTTTTGCCTTTAATCATAGCAGTCATTGTTATATTCGCAGTATGTATGACGGTTCCACTGATCGCTTACAATTTGACCAATAAACTGAGCGTCGTTGAACGTTTAAGAGAATCCGATTAATCAGGAGGAGGCATATGCAGATATGCCTCTTCTATGTGTTAAGATAGTAGTGCGGATAAGGGGGGGGAGCATGAACACTATTCTAATCGTGGAAGATGATCAACTCATTAACGAAGGCCTAAGCTTCATGCTTCAGCAGGAAAACTATAACACGATATCAGCCTGTTCCTATCAAGAGGGCTGGTCAGCCTTCACGAATCACAAGATTGATCTCATCATCCTGGACATTAATTTGCCAGATCAAAGCGGCACAGTGCTATGTGAAGAAATTCGCAAGTCCTCACAAGTACCGATCCTGTTCTTAACCGCTAATGATACGGAGCAGGATATGGTAAAAGGATTCTGTCTAGGTGCAGATGATTACATAGCGAAGCCGTTTAGTATGCTGGTTCTTTCTAAGCGGATCGAAGCCATTTTAAGAAGAAGCCATACCCATGAAAGCGACAATCTTTATACTTATGCTAATTTAGCGATTAATTTTGATAAAATGCAAGTTTATAAAAAGGATCAAGAAGTGAAACTGACGGCTAATGAATATAAACTGATGGCTATACTTGCGCAGAATAATGGACAAGTGTTAACCAGACAAATGATTCTTGAGAAGCTGTGGGATGTGGATGGAAATTTTGTTGATGAGAATACCCTTCGTGTAAATATTAAAAGACTCAGAAATAAGCTTGAGGATGATCCCAAAAATCCCGCCATCATAAAAACAGTTTTTGGAATTGGCTACACGTGGGGCGATTGAATAATGAAAATGACTTTTTCAAAAATCATGATCGCTGCACTTGTCATATTTGTACTGATAAGTGGAAGCTTTATCAGCTTTCTTGTCGTAACCAATGCCAATTCTCTGATCCTATTGATTAGTATTTTGTTTATCGTACTGATTGCAGCATTATTCCTTGGTTATACTTTGGCTATTCGCAAACAGATGACAATGGTATTGAATAAATTGTCTGAAACGATCCAGTCCTTTATGAATATGCAAGATCATCAGGTTTTCTCCATGTTGGAGGATACGATGCTTTCTAAGATCCAGACACAGATTATTAAATTATCGCGCATGCTTCAGGCTCAGAATCAGAGGCATCTAGAGGATAGCGAATCTGTTAAATCATTGATATCGGATATTTCCCATCAGCTCAAAACACCACTTACGAATTTAAATATGTATTACAACATGCTTATTGATTCCAATTTATCTGCTGACAAGCGGAGTGAATTTACTCAGATTGTACAAAATGAACTAATCCATCTGAATTGGCTTATGGAAAGCTTGATTAAAATGTCACGGCTCGAATCAGGAATTATTAAGCTGAATATCGAGAATCAGCCAATAGACAAAACCGTGCTTACTGCCATTAAGCAAATATTTCCGAAAGCGAATGATAAACAGATTGAACTTAGGTTCCACTCTGACCAAGCGATTATTACGGAGCATGATGTCAGGTGGACGGGGGAAGCGATTGTAAATTTACTTGATAATGCGGTGAAATATACACAGGCACATGGAACGATCGACATCACAATTCAAAAATATGAAATGTTCGCACGTATCGATGTGAAGGATAATGGGGCGGGAATAACGGAGCAGGAGATTAACTCTATTTTCCAAAGATTCTATCGCAGCGAGAATGCCAAACAGACAGAAGGAGTAGGTATCGGACTCTATCTCGTACGTAAAATTGTGGCTCAACAAGGAGGATACATCAAAGTATCCTCTATGATCGGACAAGGCAGCAGCTTTTCAATTTTTATGCCAATAAATTAGGCTATAATTGTTCAGAGAAGATTTGCCATGCTATACTTGGAAAGCAACTTAGAGGGGAGCAGAGTTTCTTGAGTTGGTTCTTTGCAATAGTATTTTGGCTATTTTCTTGTTGGCAATCGGTTACGGATTTTATCTCACGAAAGAAGTACATCAGACTGAAGATTATTCGGTAAGACCTAATCTGTTTAATATCTCATCTGACTCAGTATTAGGTTGGTTTTTTGGAGCTATTGTTAAAACTATATTTGCACTATTTATGGGATTCTTCTTTAGTATTCTCCCTTGGTGGTTGGCTAGGAGTATTTTTTTTGGAATTGGTATAGGATTGTTTTTATTAGGGATAAATGTATTACAATATTGATGTAATTACTAAACAAGTAAACTTGAATATGAAAAGAGGGATGTAACATGTATTTGTTGTGTTAAATATTAAGAGCTCCACTTGCAAAGCCTATATAGTTATGAGTGATCATTAATGTTATTTATATAGGTTTTGCTGCCTTAAATATTATTTTAAGGAGCGGAGCTCGATGAAATATATTAAAGCAAATGAAACTCTTCCAGAAGATTTACTTAAAGAAGTACAAAAGTATGTACAAGGAGAACTATTGTATATCCCCAAACAAAAAGGCGTTCGAAAAAAATGGGGAGAAAACTCCGGATACAGAAACTATCTTATCTGTCGTAATGATGAAATATATAAGAAATATCATCAGGGAACAACAATTGAGCAGCTTTCAATCCAATATTCGTTATCGTGCGATAGTATAAAGAAAATTGTATACTCAAAAAAATAACCAAAAGGCTCGCCTGCATTTGCCAGACGAGCCTTTTGGTGTAGAAAATGGTTATTAATTATTTTCAACATATTCATTTGGATTGGCATTATATAGAATTGAGTTATCGGCACAGTTTTTTAGCTAGCAAATGGAGGTGCATCAATACAAATATAACTGATTATATCAAGCGATTTTGAGGTGACAATATGCAAGAAAGAATATTGCAATTTCTAAATAAAACATATCCTATTCATTTTAATAATGTAGAAGCAGTAACAAATGAAATGTACCGTTGTCAATCAATAAGTGGTCTCTTTTTTGTTCGAATAACGAATTATAAGACTTATCAAGAACAATTAGAAGAAGTGAATTGGACTAATTATCTTTATAGCCAAGGCATAAACGTACCCATGATCGTAGCCTCTAAAAATGATTCATTAATTGAAAAAATAATGTTAGATGAAGAGAAGAGGGTCGTTTTATTTCAGGCTGCATCAGGAATCCATCTGCCACGGTCCAAATGGAACAAAACTGTATTTAGAAATCTTGGACAACAAATAGGCAGAATGCATCGAGTGAGTAAAGAATATATGAAATCTGGAATCAAACATTGGTACGAGTCCGAAGAATATGATTTTCTCAAATACATTCCAGCAAAAGAGAAAACCATACGGGAAATTGCACAAGTTGTTTTAAACGATATAAAGGAACTACCACAGGACAATTCAAATTATGGATTAATACACGGAGATCTGTGGCTCGAAAACGTCCTCGTAGACAGTAACTCTAAACTAACAATGATTGATTTTCAAGATTGTGAAAAACACTTTTATGTATACGATTTAGCCGTTCCCATCTATTCTGCACTGGAGTTTTCGTTCTCAGGGGGAGAGAACATAAGAGATTATGAACGATCCATTACATAGGCGTTAATAGATGGATATAAAGAGGAGAATGACCTTTCTTCTGAGATGCTTATGAAATTACCCCGGTTTATGAAGTTAAAAGAAATGTTTGAATATAATTTGATGCATATGTATTGGAATTCGAGAGATCTGAGCGAGGAACAAGTCCGAATCTTGAACTTATATAGAAATCGGATCGAGCACAACCACTTGAAATTAGAATATTAGAGGTGATTAAAAATGAAAATTGATGAAATCGTTAAGAAACATAACCAAGAAGAACATGGTCGAATTCAATTTTCTGGTGCTATTTTATTTGGGACTGAGAGTGAAATAAAATTCGAACAAAGCTATGGGTTTGCAAATCGTAGTGATAAGATCAAAAATACAACGAATACAAGATTTGGTATAGCATCAGGCTGCAAGATATTTACCGCAATCGCTATATGTCAGCTAGTTGATAAAGGGCTTTTAGAATTCAGCACTTTATTAAGCGACTTAGGAATGAATATAAATAAATTTGATCCGAGAATCACTGTGCATCATTTACTCACTCACACTTCAGGCATTCCCGATTACTTCGATGAAGAATTCATGACAGACTTTGAAAGTCTTTGGGAAACAGTGCCCATGTACAGTATAACTTCACCAAAGTGTTTTCTCCCCATGTTTCAGGATAGACCCATGAAATTTGATCCAGGCACCCAATTTTCTTACAATAACGCAGGCTTCATTGTGCTTGGATTAATCGTGGAAAAATTAACTGGATTGAGTTTTAACGATTATGTTCAAGAACATATCTTCCAAGTTTGTGGAATGAATGATTCTGGATATTTTCGAATGGATCAGCTTCCTGAACGGACTGCAATTGGTTATGTGGGCAATGATGATCATTGGAAAACCAATATATATTCATTACCAATTGTAGGCGGACCTGATGGAGGGGCTTATACGACGGTGCATGATTTCGTGAAATTCTGGGATGCTTTGATGGGATATCGATTATTATCGAAACAATTAACCGAAAAAATGCTTCATCCTCATATAAAAGACAGCGAGTTTATTCATTATGGATATGGAGTATGGATTGAGATAAGGAATAATGAGATTTTCAAATATTTTGTCATGGGAAGTGATCCTGGGGTTGTGATGCAATCTTCATATTATCCAGAATCTAAAGCGGAAGTTCATGTTTTAGCAAATGTCGATGAGGGTGCAGGCTTAATTGCATCCAAAATAGATGAAGTAATCATAGCTAAACAAAAGAACGAATAATCGATAAACGACACCATAAACGTCAACGCAGCCCGTTCGTATTGGAATAGGGAAAAACTGTCGGTAAATTTACCGACAGTTTTTTTTCTGGTAACAATATTCTTTATTGAACAGGGCATAAAGGTCTTTCATCATATAAGGCGTTACTACCCGACCAACGGGGCGATTTTGGGAAACACCCGCAAGGCAGTACGATAAAAAACATCCTCGTGATAAGATTCGGGAATCAGTTCCTGCACGAACTGCAAATAAGGTTCTACTGGGGCGAGCGGCCAGTCGGTGCCGAACAGCATTTTCTCATATTGACCGCTGTATGCCAGCGCTTGGCGCAAATGAGCAAAGACGAGCGGAGAATCCTTTAGCCGCGTGCATTCGGCAGCATCGCCGACGATCAGACCGGACAGGTCGGCGAAGACGTTGCGATTTTTATATACGATTTCCGCTCCGTCGAGCACCCAAGGATCGCCCAAATGGGCCATCATGAAATTGACTTCGCGATGATCGACGGCCACTTCATCTACCGCCAGCGGGTGCGCATATTTCAACAAGCCGCGTTCCGAGTACGTGTCGCCCGTATGAAATACGACCGGCATCTGATATTGTTTCGCCAACTCGTATACCGGTTGATAGACGCTGTCATAGGCGTAAAACGGATAATAACCGAGATAGATTTTGATCCCCACCGCTTCTGGCCGCTGCAAAGCCCGTTCCAGCTCGTCCAATCCAGCGTTGTCCAGTTTGAAGGGGTTAACTCCAGGACAGTAGACGACTTGCTTAGGGAATGCTTCTGTTATCATATCAAGCCCCATCGGGGTTGAGGCTTCCCGATCCGGGAAGCCTTGAGGGACGGATTCCGTCAGTCCCATCCCGATGCCCAGCACGACGCCTTGCGTAGCGTACTCGGAAAGTAATCCGTCAACGGAATAATCGACGAATGAACGGGTGACCGCCGTTTCCTTAAAGGAAGTAATATGAGACAAATGCATATGCGCATCAATTACCTTCATTCGGTCTGCGCTCCTTCCATATCGTTAGATTTATGCGTAAGAGGAAAGGAGATCCGGCGCAAAGCTTCTAGTCCCTCGATCGGAAGCAGTGCCTCCGAAAAGACGAAGAAAATTGGAGCCGAGCGGTACTCATTTCCGTGTGGCAAGTGAACATCCCGCGTGAGCGACAGGCAGCAAATGTCCGTGTTTGTATAGAGAGAAGGGCGGTTGACAGTTTCATCAGTTACCATTTGCATCACTCCGGTACGACCGTCAAAGCCGAAACCGTAGTCTTTCGTTTCGCGCACGCTTAGTTCGTCTTTGCCAATGGCGTAACGCAGCGTTTTGCCGTCAGGTGCGAACGTTCGCAGCCAGCCGGTGCCCGTCTCGCGAGACTCGCCGAACGCTTCGGAATTGCCGGACTGCCCAGGCGCTTCAGATTCACCATTCTCGCTGGACGATCCTACTTCGTTAGAACGGAGGAACATCTCGCTGAGTAGGGATTTTTCCAGATAAGTTCCTGTGTTTTGACGGACATCGGTCATATAAGCGAGTACTGGCGCTCCAGGGAGCAGTAAGTAGTAACTGTCTATGATCGTTCCTTTGTAGATGTCGTGCTGTTGAATAGACTGTCGTATTCGGATGCCAGACCAAACGTTGCCTTTGTTATCGGCAACGCGAACAAAGCTGGCGGCGTGTTCTTCCTTTCGCACAGACGCCGGGTTCATATCGTCAAACTCATCCGTTATACCGCCGATCCAGGGATTCCACCAGGATCTGATCCCGTATTCCGGAAAACCAGAGGCGAGCCATTCCTGTCCTTGAACTGCAAGTGATTGGAGAGCGGGGTAATATTCCGGCGCAGTGAAGATCCGGATTATCCCGTTATCAGCCTCATATACTGAGTATTCTGCCTCCGTGTAGGTACTGCAGCGAACGGGAACGGACGACACCGGGAACAAGGCGCTGTAGTACGTCTCTAGCTGGGAGCCAAGCTGTGCATCCAGCTGGATAAGGCTGCAAGGAGACGATGGAGACGGCAAAACAAAAGAGGCTTCTGCGGCTTCTTCATCCGCTGAAAGTACCCTTTGGGCTGCCGGACGAGCTTCGCCTGCATAAGAAACGGACAACTCGCCTTCCCATACGTTCTGTTTGACATCATGCAGGAGAGCTGTCACTTCCTTCACATCCGATGAGACGAACGGGTTTCCTTCATTGGCCATCAACTCCATATGGCGGACTGACGATGGGGACGTTTCCAGATCGGCCCGTTTCAAAGCAAACGTCCGGAATTCGTTCCAATCATGAAAACCGCCCACGGACATGAAAATCGTTTCCGAAGCTTTCGTTTCTCCAGGTTCCAACGATCCGACGACACTTTCCAGCTCCATAAACCATTCTCCGAAACGCATTCGGTGGCTTTGGGACCAACAAATGCCGTACGCGGTTTGGTCGCTGCGGACAAAGAGCCACGGTTCGCTGAACTTGGCACCGTCCCAATATTCGTGATCGTCCCCATGGGAATCGGTCATTTCGATGATGCGGCCATCGTAAGGCAAGACCATTCGGTATAAGTCCGAACGAATACGTTGGGAAACCCAGATCTCGCGGGTGACTGGCGTTCCGGAGCTGTTTTCCAGCTCATGCCACAGTTTCATCGTTCCGTCGGCGTAAAGTAAGGTGCACAGATGCAGTAGAAGCTCGGGAAAAGCATCCGATTGGTATGTATGTCGGAATCCAATCGCACCGCGTTCTTCGCAAATTTCAACTCGGAGCGGCTTCTTGCGTGAAAATTCACTCGAATATGGCTTGCCGATGGACGGCGGCAACAGCATAATTTCTTCGTCTTTCCGGCTCACGGTCCGAAGCGACATTCTGTTATGGTCCTTGTCGCAATGGAGATTGTACCCGCCGTTCCAGGCTAGCCAGCTTTTATCCGCTTCTCCTGCAACCATCGCGCCGGGCCCGCCAAAAGCGTTGCCGATGGTTAGGGTAAACAACACCTCAGGCCCATGGTCCGGAACGGCCCGAATTTGCGGCCTTGCATGGTAGAAGCCGTAATCCAGCAAGCGATAAGGAACGGCCAGCGAGACCCGTTCTTTCGCTCGCAGCTTTATTTCGAACGTTTGCTGTTCGAGAGCAAGCCAATCGGTTCCAGGCAGGGTGAAGGCAAACGTGGCCGGCTGAGCAAAATGATTTTGTATATCCAGATACAACGTATACTTGCCGCCTATTGCATGTCTTACTGCGGGAACGTTCATTTGGATGCTGGCCGGAAACTTCGGGACGATGCCGACCTTCAGCAGCGCTTCAGAACCATTAATGCGAACCCGGGTCTGTACAGCCGGGCAAGTGCGCCATTCGCTCTGCGGCTCCTCGATCGCTCCAACGAAAAAGCTTGCAGAGATCTGACGCTCCTCTTCCACTAAAAATTCCTCCTGCCAATCGAAAACGATGTTGTGGTCCGATTCGCCCTGAAGCTCAATTTGGAGCGGCGCGCTTGATTTGTTGACAATGCGGTATTCGACTTTATAATCTTTGCCAAATACCGGCTCAGCTTGCTCAGCCGTGGCGGATAGCAAAAAATCTTCCGTCTCGATGAGACAGATACCGCGGCTTCTGCGTTCAATATCGACGCGTAGCGACCGACCGTTATCATTGGCCCAAGCGTAAGTGTACGTCTCGAAGCCGTTATCCTTCTGCCCGTCCGGTTTGATTTCAATCGTCCGTTTCAGGTCAGCATACCAGTCGAATTCCTGAAAATAAGGGGCAAGCGCTTCACAGGCGGCCACCTGGGGGATAAAATTCATAAAATGCACTGCATCTTCACGGTCTTCCCAGAAGAACCCACATCTTTTGTACAGGGGCACCGCTTTCATATTCGCTTCCCAAGTATAAAGGTCAACGCGTGGCCAGCCCAGGCGGATCGTTTCTTCGACCGCCCGAAGCACGAGCCGTTTACCAATCTTATGGCCGTGAAAATCCGGCCGAACATTCAACAGCTGAATATACAGCGCGCCGGTATCCTCTCGATATTCACCTAGGCTGCAGTATCCGACAACCTCATGATTGCATATGGCAAGAAACACCGCAAAGGCATCCGAGTTTTCTTCACTTTGCCGGACTTGTTCGGCTGAACGGACGGAAGAACCTCCGCCCCATTCATCGTTGCTACGGTTCCACATTTCAGCTACGCTTTCCGCATAATCGGGATGGTAAGGCACAATGTCTACAAGCGTCATGTTTTCACCTCGTTTAGAGTAATAAAAATAGAAGATACTGGATATACGATCTTAGGCGGACAAAGTTGCGCATTTAGGCAAAAGAATGAGAATGCAGAGGACCGCTATTGGCTGAGCAAACTCCTCCTAGTCTGGGGTTGACTCTTTTCGTTTATTGCCTGGTCCGGTTCATAGTTCTACGAATTAGCTTCCTATTTTTGTGTAATTGGTACCTGTCGTTTCCAAGCATTTCAAGTGTATCATGAAAGATAGGCAAACAATCAAGCGACTTAATAAATCGAAGAGATGAATCATTGGAGGGTAATGGATGAATGAGGAAGTGGTTACAATCGGATGGGATGCCATTGAAGAGCAAATGGGTAAGATCTATGCGGCACAGGAGCCGAAACATTACGGGACGATGATCCCATATATGCTGGGGGGCAATGATCCGTTGGATGGCATTAGCGCCTATAAGGCGGAAAAGCCTATACCTCACTGGCATTTCGTCACTTTTGGATTTTCGGAGCTTTATGAAAAAGAATCGGATAATACGGATTATAGCGGTTTCGGATTCGAACTTACGTTTCGGCTCGCACGTGAGGAAGACGAGGAGGAGCCGCCGGCTTGGGCGCTGAACTTGCTTCAGAATATGGGAAGGTATGTATTCAATAGCGGAAATGTTTTTGCTTCCGGTGATTATTTAGATGCTAACGGCCCCATCTGTCTCGGGTCCGAAACGAAATTGACTGCTCTTGCCTTTGTCGAAGATCCAGAGCTTCCTGCCGTATTTACAACGAATGGACGGGTTGAATTTCTTCAAATGGTCGGCATTACTGAGGATGAACTGGAAGCTATAAAAACATGGAGCACAATACGAATGCTGGAAGCCTGTCAAGAGATACTGCCAGGTTACATTACCGATGTATCACGCGACTCTGTGCTGCAAATTCCAGCTATTGCTGAAGCTGTCCAGAAAGGCATAGAGCGTGACGGCTCCAATACCGGATTTTTATACGTCGATCAATTATCATGGGAGCCTGAAAAGCACCGTCTGCTTAGCAAGAAACCGGCAGTGCTCACCTTGGGGGCCAGACAGGCCGGTACGGTTGGCAAACTGCTTTGCGGTCGTCTTTTGAAAGGGAATAATCTTACACTTGCAAGTCAAGACTGGCGGGTCGTGATGGAGCCGGGAGAGGAAACCCGTTATGTGGTAGAAGAGAATGAAGTCCGGTTGACGCTGGATGCAGCGGTCATCACCGAGCTTTCGCAAATCATGCAGCCTAAGGAAGACATAATCAAGCTGTCCGCTTATAAAGAGCTGATTATTCAAGTCGTGAAAACATACATTAAGGATCAGGACGGAAATGTGATATCTACGATAGGATGAACATGAAACCAGGAGTGCGTTACCGGAAGAGCAGGTAAGCTAACCAGAACCGACTTTTTGACCATGGCGGGCTGTTTATTAAAGGGTTGCAAGCGGAATTTCCGAAATTGTAACCCTTTTACTAATTAACAGTAATACTAGTTTTGAAGTCAGCTCCCGATTAAAACTCGCATTTGGAAGCCGTTAGCTTAAACTATATAACATATTCTCTTTATATATGCAGTTTGGAGGAAACATAATTGAAAGTACTAGTCGTAGAAGATGACAAAACGATTGCGGATGGATTGCATTATTCGCTTTCCAGTGAAGGTTATGAAGTATTTATTTGTGAAAATAAGCAAATGGCATTGGATACAATCAAACAACAGCAATTTGATATTTATTTACTTGATTTAACCTTGCCGGATGGCAGCGGCTATGAGGTTTGCGAATATGTTAAAGAAAATCAGGAAGCTCCTGTACTTTTTTTGACGGCATGTGACGATGAGATCAACGTCGTTCGAGGATTAGATATGGGAGCGGACGATTATATCACCAAACCGTTTCGTATTCGTGAGCTGATTAGTCGAATGAAATCATCTCTTAGGTATTATAAAAAAGCATACGTTTCAAATGATGTAGTGAAGGTTGGAAATATCGTTGTAAATACAAAACAGGCTAAAGTGTACAAAGGAACAGAAGAAGTAGCGTTAACCGCTTTAGAATATCGCTTGCTGTTGACATTTTTAAATCATAAGGGACAAGTATTATCTAGAAATCAGCTATTAGAAGGCATTTGGGATCTAGATAGCAGCTTTATAAATGATAATACGCTTTCTGTTTACATCAAACGACTGCGAGACAAGCTAGAGGATGACAGTCAGAATGCTAAAGTCATAGAAACCGTGCGCGGGCTTGGCTATCGTATGGGTGGAAGTCATGATTAAAAATAAGAGTATTTGGGCATTATTTACCTATAGTATAATTATATCGATGATCGGCACATCAATTATATGGAAGATGGACTGGAAAGCAGGAATTGTAGCCATTACTACAGTATCCCTGCTCTTTCTATGTTTTTTTCTGTTTACGCTTAAACGTTATCGAGACATCAAAAAGCTTTCAGACTATTTGGCTTCTGTTTATTCTGGTCAACCTACTTTGGATATACGGGATAACAAGGAAGGCGAATTAAGCATATTGAAAAATGATATTTACAAAGTCACTTTAACTTTATATGAGCAGTCTATGTATCTCAAAAAAGATAAACTCTATTTGGCCGAGACACTCTCTAACATTTCACATCAACTTAAAACACCTCTTACCTCCATGTTTGTCATGGCAGATTTGTTGAACAATCCTAATCTACCTCCAGAGAAAAGGGAAGAGTTCCTAGGTAATATCATCAATCAATTGAAGCGCATTGAGTGGCTTGTAACCTCATTACTTAAGCTATCCAAAATTGATGTTCAAAGTGTTACTTTCAAAAAGGAACTTGTATCTGTCAAGAAGTTAATAGATAAGGCTTTAGAGCCGCTCCTTATTCCAATAGAGTTAAAAGATCAACTGCTTTCTATATCCTGTAATGAAAATCTAATGGTGACTGTAGATGAAAACTGGACGGTTGAAGCGATTCTAAACGTCATTAAAAATGGGATCGAGCATACGCCGGTCGGAGGAAGGATTACGATTACTTGTGAAGAGACACCTTTGTATACGCAAATAATCATTACCGATAGCGGTAAGGGGATTGGTCCAGAAGATTCCCCATACATTTTCGAACGATTTTATAAAGGGAGAAATGCCGGGCCTGATAGTGTTGGAATAGGCTTAGCGATGTCTAAAACGATTTTGCAAAGTCAAAGTGCCGATATATTTATGGAAAGTGAGTTTGGTGTAGGAACAACGTTTACCATCAAATTTTTCAAACAAATTGTTTAGTGACAAAATAGTAAGAAAGCATGTCACCGATAAGACATCTTAACCGAGTAAATTAAACGTAACAATCAATCTAGGAGGTTCAAGATGGAGATTTTACGAGTAGAAAATTTGTCGAAAACGTACGGTGATGGTGAAACAGCAGTTACCGCACTAAACAATATTTCTTTTTCGGTACAAAAAGGAGAGTTTGTAGCGATTATTGGCCCATCTGGTTCAGGCAAGTCAACACTTTTGCATATACTAGGCGGCGTAGATACTCCAACATCCGGAAAGGTAATTGTTGATAACACAGATATATACGCGATGGATGAAACGGCCCTGGCCATTTTTAGACGCAGGCAAATCGGTCTGATCTATCAATTTTTTAATCTGATTCCTGTTCTTAATGTGGAGGAAAATATTACCTTGCCCTTGCTTTTGGACGGCAGAGAAGTAAATCAAGATATCCTATCCAATATTGTAGATATTTTAGGTCTTCAACAGCGATTAAATCATCTGCCAAACCAGCTGTCTGGTGGACAGCAGCAGCGTGTTTCCATCGGTCGCGCCCTGATTAACAGTCCCGCTATCGTACTTGCTGATGAGCCAACCGGGAATCTGGATAGCAAAAACAGTGCTGAGGTTATAAACCTTTTGAAACAATTACACAAAGCCCGGAATCAAACGCTGATTGTCATTACACATGACGAAAACATAGCATTGCAAGCAGATCGGATTATTTCCATCCAAGATGGCATGATATCAAAGGATGAGGTGATCCGGCGATGAATATCATCAACAAGCTCACCTTGCGTTATATGAAACATAATAAAAGTCGCACTATTGTTACCATCATCGGGGCTATTATTTCGGTCGCCATGCTAACAGCTGTTTTTTCGATCAAGGCTTCTTTCATGGATATGATGCAAAGAGATGCTATTGCCTACAATGGTACATGGCATGCTTCTTTTCTTGATGTTACTGGGGAAGATGTGGAAAGTATCACGAAAAATGAATATATTGAAGGATACGATATCGAAAACGAACTCGGTTTTGCACGGCTTACAAACTCTAAAAATAGTAAAAAGCCCTACTTGTATGTTACGCAGCACAGTAATCACGATCTATTAGCAGTGAATGCAATCGAAGGGCGCTTGCCTGAGACTGAAGATGAACTGGTAATTACATCGCAATTATTGCAGACCTCCGGTGTTCAATGGAAGGTCGGTGATGTCATTACATTGGAATTTGGTGAGCGCAGCGAAACAGAAGAAGACATGAAAATATCATTAGGCAGCGATGTTCCTTACTATTCAGAGGAAATCTTTACACCTGCGAACCGTAAAACCTACACTATAACAGGAATTGTTCAAGCACCTGCAAGAGAGAATAATGTACCTGCTGCTTATCGTGCGTTCAGCGGTCTTTCTGAGACCAAATTGAAGACAGGTTCCCCTTACACCGTAAGCGTTGAATATAAGGATTACAAAAAATTAGGGACCGGCATATATGATCTTAGTGACGAGATCGCCAGCAAAGTACATCGAGTAAGTGATCAAGGAAAACCAAACGAAGCTAAAATCGGATATAATCGGAACCTTCTGCTTTATTCCGGAATTTCGAATGACTCCAGATTTGTCACGACTATGTATTTGGCTGTTATTACGATTGGTACCATTATTATGATCGGATCGATATCACTCATTTATAACGCGTTCGCGATCTCCCTGGCAGATCGAAGTCGAGCTTTAGGAATGCTATCCAGTGTAGGGGCAACCAAACAGCAGAAGAGGGCTTCTGTATTTTTTGAAGCCGCCGTCATCGGGCTATTCGCTATACCCGTTGGATTGATTTTGGGGTCGCTGGGTATTGGTATTACCTTTGAGCTGCTCAGTCCTTTTATCCAAAAAATGTTTTCAGTGAGTGAACCCATTCGTTTCGTAATAGAACCGTTTAACATTGTTGTTGTCATATTGATTTCTATTTTAACACTTTTGATTTCAGCATGGTTACCTGCCTTGAGAGCATCCAGGATTACTACGATAAGTGCTATCAGACAGAACAAGGAGATTGAAATTCAAAGTAAAGATGTTCGCACATCAAAAGTGACTCGCAAGTTGTTTGGATTTGAAGCGGAACTTGGGTTAAAAAATCTAAAGAGAAATAAACATCACTATCGAACAACCGTATTTTCTCTTGCCATCAGTGTAATCTTATTTTTGGCCGCCTCTTCTTTTTCATTATATTTAGAAAAATCTTACAACATGGCACAAGAACCGGTCCCATACGATGTAGTCGTCTCCGTAAATGGTAACGATCTGGAAGAAATAAAGCCATTAACGAATGAATTAATGTCTGTGGAAAATGCAACAAGCAAAGTGAAGACCCAATATCTTACTGCAGCACTGGATCTTAAAGAAAACCAAGTCACTGTGGACATTGCTAATCGGTTAACACCATATGAAGGTGCTTACCTTATGAATGCCAACATTGTTTCACTTGATGACGCATCTTTTACAAAATATTTGCAAACTGCAGGTATAGATAAAAAGAAACTCGAGGGCGACAAAGTTCCGGCGGTACTTGTAAACCGATTCACCTTGAAAGAAAAACGAATTTTCACAGAGATCACCCAGTTGACAGTCACTGAAGGAACAGATCTACCATTCAATATCGATTTGTTTGATGGATCTAAGATAGAGGGGAGCATTCGAATCGCATCCATCACAGATAAACATCCACCTTTTATGGATCGCTACCAGGAGGACCCTTCCATCGTAACTTTTGTTGTTTCAGAGAAGGATTTTGACAGCCTGTTTCAAGAACTGGGTAACGATCAGCTATTCAGCTATATTGGCAGCGAGGTTCAATTTACAACAGAACAGTCTGTTGCATTGGAGAATGAAATCGTGCCTATTCTAAACAGTTATCCAAGTGTAAACGCCTATACGACCAATTTAATTGAGATCCGACAATCGGAGTTGAATCGGGCTACAGTCACATCCGTGTTCCTATATGGCTTTGTCGTCCTCTTAGGGCTGATATGTACGGCAACCATTATTAACACTATCTCAACAGGCATGGCTTTAAGAAAACGTGAGTTTGCGATGTTAGCTTCGATGGGTATGACTCCAAAGACCATGAAACGAATGATACGTTTTGAAGGATTATTTTATGGAATAAAGTCGCTGCTTTACGGGCTGCCTATTAGTTTAGGTGTAATCTTTTTAATCTATAAAATCCTTAGCCGGAATTTCTCATTTGATTTTACGCTGCCTTGGGTGGACATCATTATAGCAGTAGTGGGTGTGTTTTTCATTGTGGGGATGACCATCCTTTATGCGACTAAAAAACAAAAAGGACAAAGCATTGTTGAAACATTGAAGAACGAAAATATCTAATGGCGATGTAAATTCAAACCTCGATTTCCTATACTGAAGGATTTCGAGGTTTTTTATGGCTTTGAAAATACATAGGAATAGAATGGCGACTTTATTATTTTGGGGATGTTACTTCGCTAATTTTTACAAAAAGTTGTTATAATGATCGAAGCGGGCGTCACTCTGCATGACACAGATCATTAGGGGGAAAGAAATGAAAATTACCGTTGTAGAATATGATCCAAATTGGAGGAATAAGTATCTAAAAGAAGAATTCAAAATTAAAGGAATTCTGCAAGATAAACTAATAAATAGTTTTCATATTGGAAGCACTTCTATTCCAAATTTAAAAGCAAAGCCTATCATTGATATTCTGTTAGTCGTTAAGGATATCAATGAATTAGATGCATACTCTGTACAGTTTGAAAATCTTGGCTATGAAGTTATGGGGGAATTCGGAATAAAAGGAAGGCGATACTTTCGTAAGGGTGGGGACAATCGTACTCATCATATTCATGCTTTCCAGTATGATCATATTCAAGAAATTGAAAGACACCTATCGTTCAGAGATTACCTTCGTCAAAACCCAGAAATATGTAAAGAATACGGAGAATTAAAGAGTAGATTAGCTGACGAATATCCAACTGACATTAATAGCTATATCGACGGTAAGAATGATTTTGTCAAAAAAATAGAAAAAGAAGCTCTACAATGGCATTGGATTCATCGCTGAAATAAAAAGAAGTTGAATCATCATTGCACTTGACTATACATTAATCACAGGAGGTCGGTGAGCATGGAGAATATTTGGGATGAGCGTTTTGGTTCGGAAGAGTATTATTATGGAGAAGAAGCGAACCTGTTTATTCAACAACAAGCTTTTCGGTTAGAACAATGTAAAAAAGTGATTGCGTTTGCAGAGGGTGAAGGCCGAAATGCTGTTTTTCTAGCAAAAAGAAATCACGAAGTAACAGCCATTGACTATGCGGAAAGTGGTTTGCAAAAAACGAAAAAACTAGCACGTAAGCATTCCGTTGACGTACATACCCAACAAATCGACCTTTTGGAGGATGATGTACCAAGCGAGGAATATGACGCTGCCATCATGGTATTTGGACATTTCCATAAGGACGCTCAAACCATGGTTCTTAATAAAATGAAAAAGGCGATAAAGCCAGAAGGAATTCTCATGATTGAGGTTTTCTCCAAGGACCAATTGAAGTATGGTACGGGGGGGCCTGCGCAACTTGAAATGCTGTATGAACCTAAAGATATTCTTGCTTGGTGCGAAGGTCATGAGGTAATCCATTTCTTCTATGGCGAACAAGAGCGTGTGGCAGGAAAGGCACATTCTGGGTTAAGCCATGTCATTCAGCTTGTATTAAGAAAATAGCGGGGAATCGTATCGTTAGAGATCGTGAAGCAAAGCATTTTTTGTTTAAGGATATATGTCCTTGTCCAAATCACAAGATAAGAACATATATCCTAGTATACATTATTGACAGCCTGTATTTATTTCGTCGGCTTCGTTAAATCAAGCAGTTCCAAAACCGTTACAGGCTTGAGCCCCTCTTTACGAAAAGCATTAATGATTTTAGGCAAGGCCTCTACCGTTCCTGTCAAATCTTCGCCCTCTCCGCCGCCGGAATGCTGCAAAATGATGGAACCGGGACGGACATCAGACAGAATGTTTGTCTGAACTTCTTCAGCACTTAATCCTTTCCAATCCAGGGAATCGACATTCCAGTTGATCACTTTTTTATCTTGACTTGCAATCCACTTGATTTGTTCTTCGTTTACATCCCCATAAGGCGGCCGAACCATATTCGGTGTATAACCCGTATACTGACGAATCAGATTATCCGTTTTTTGAATTTGATCCCGGAACTCGGCGTCATTTAGTTTTATCAGATCCGCATGGCTGTAAGAATGGTTACCGACTGCATGACCTTCCTGAACGATGCGTTTCATGACATCGGGATGAGCTTCAATTCGATTCCCTACCAAAAAAAACGTGGCTTTTACTCCTTCCTGCTTCAAAACATCCAGAATCTTGGGAGTAAAAACATCATCCGGTGCGTCGTCGAATGTCAAAGCAACCTCGTTTGTATCCGACGGCCCATTCAACAAGAAGGTGCTCGGATACTTCTTATGCAAGTCCGCCAAGGAAAGAGGCTGTGGGTTGCGGACATCTTTTTCCTTTCCGCTTTCCAGATTGGGAGTTTGGTTGTTGGAAAGTGTCTTTGTTTGTTGGGTTTTGACTTTGGGCTGGGCTTTTTGTGAATTCTGGGTATTCTTCTGCGTGACATTCTGGGCATTCTGCGTGTTATTTTGTGTACAAGCGGAGCTTATACAAAGAACCAAAATAGATAGGACAATCAAACCAAACCGCATCGCAAATAGGCCTCCTGTTAATCAGATTTGTTTTCGCTGCCGATAGGGTTTGTTTATTTAGATAAAATTATGTATTTTTCATTAGCAGCAGTAAGGAACTGAAAACAAATGATGTAACTAAAAGGAGAGATGCTTTGAATTATAGCGAAGTTGTTAAAATCGGGGAAACTTTACTAATCAAGATTTTTTTATAGCAGAAGTCCCGAGATCATCATGCAATCTGCGGAGGCGATATGCATTCATGGCGTATACGCGCAGCTCCTCAAGAATGGTGTAATTGGCCCAAGCCCCAGCAAAAGCGCCAATCCCAGGCATCATCTGCAGCATTTTTCGGAAATCCATGGCGTCGCGGTACTCGATCTGAAAGGTCTCCCAGTCCATATTCTTGGCGTATTCGGCATCGGAGAGCCATTGCTCCTTCTCCATATGCCAATGCTTGATGGAATTCAATAACCTGGCACGATTTTCTGGTCCGGAAAAGGTCATTTGAAAAACCTTGAGTATGAATACCCGCTCGGAGAAATGTTTGGTGTCATAACCGTAAACATGCGCCAGCTCAAACAAATATTTCATCTTGATCGCGATTAAAGCCGGAAAGTCCACCATGCTAAACATAATGCCGCCAGCTCCCGTTCCAGCGCCTTCGGCAACCGCAATTTTCTGATATAGAGCGAACAACTCTCTGGCCTCTTGATCGGCAGACTCCAACTTCAGGTCATGCTGCACGGACCGGCTCGGCGTATATTCTGCACCAAAGAGAGCCGTGCGTACGATCGATCGAATGGTGGTCGTAATCATGGTGTGCACCTTCGGAGGAATCCAATGATTGATTCGGCTGCTGACGGATTTCGATGTTTTCTCGAGCCATCCCGGCGGTTTGAACATTTTCTGTTCCCAGTCTGAAATTTCCCTCTGTACTTTATGTTCGTAATTCATGATCAATCACTCCTTCACTAGACTCGGCTATTATTGTAGCGAAAATCTCCAGGATTCGTAACGGACCCCGGTAGGTCGTGGAACCTCGACTAAAGTCCAGCCTTGCACTGTATTAATTATGGCCGCCTTTAAATGGAACGGTGTGGGCAGATTAATGACACTAATGACAAGGAATGAATTTATCATTTATACTAGCATCAGCGTTACAATTTCCAAAAATAACAAAAGGAGATACAGTATGGGTAGTGTCTCGCACACGACCAGGTAGTTTAGATATCAATGATGGTGTAAATCGTAAATGGCTGGCCATTGATTTATCGAGTCAACAGCAAATTCCTTCTTTAAAAGAAACTTTAAAAGACATTGCTATTGATGTACTCATTTATAATGTCGGAGTGTGGGAAAAGCGCGGCTTTGAGGATGACTATACGTTTGATCAAGATGAGGCTGGAGATATATCGAACTTAATCAATATTAATTTAACTTCCACTATTACTTATATTCAGGCGCTCTTACCTAATTTAAGACAGGCGAAACACGGAAAAGTTATTTTGATTGGTTCAACAGCAGGATTAGATCATACGAATAATGCACAAGTATCGTTTGTCACATCAAAGTTCGGCCTTCGTGGTATTACACATGCTTTGCGTGAGCATTTGCGAAAAGATAAGATCACTGTAACGTGTATTAATCCAGGAGAGATTGCCGCTGAAGTACCTTATGAAGAAGGTGCAGAAAAGGTGATTAAGTTGTATCAAGGTACACGTATACCGGTACAAGACATTGTAGCCATTGTTCAATGTGTTATTCATTTATCGCCTGTTTCATGCGTAAAAGAAATAAATATACCTGCGATATCTGATTTAAATGCATGATTATAGGGGCTGTGTTATAAGCAGCCAGCTCAGCCAACATTCGTTTTCATTTCGGAAATGGAAACGAATGGTTTTGCCGAGTTTCGCAAGGAATAGGCATCTTCTCCATCAAAAACCCACCCATAAGGTTCTTGGTAGTTCCATTTTCTATGAAAGTCGTTCCAATAAGCTTCGTTCAAATGCATTGGTTTATACCAAAAAGCGAGGAGGCACCTTGATGGAAAAAAGGCACGAAGTGTTGTTTAAGCAGTTAAATACATATCGGAGTGAGCTGTTGGAACTTGTAGATGATATATCTGAGGAAGAGGCGGAAATCACTCCAAAAGGTTTTAACAATAACATTCGATGGAATTTGGGGCACGTGATCCTCGATCAATATTTGTGGATACGGGTTCTTACGAAAGACGATCCCCCGATCCCCATGGCTTATAACCAATGGTTCGGTTACGGAACCAACCCATCTCATTTTACGGACGAAACGCCTTCATTTTCCGAGCTGATCTCATTGCTTCGGGAGCAGCCCCGTATTATAGAAGAAAGGTATCGAGGACGGATGGAAGAGGAGTTTGCTCCAATTGATATGGGAATGCATACCATAGAGCAGGTGCTCGTCAGAACAATTTTCCATGAAGGACTCCATATGGCGGCGATTATCGCAATAAAGAGACAAATTAAGAATCAATAGTAGCTTACAATCATTTTATTGGAGACGGAGAATTCTATGAATATCGAGAAAATTAAGCAGATTACGAACAGTGGAAAAATGTATGATGATGCCGCTGAAGAGATAGCAAAGGTTAGAGCACATGCGTTAGCCATGTGTCGTAAATATAATCTTAAGGTTAATACAAATGATGAATATGACATGTCCATCCTCAAAGAGTTATTCTCACAAGTAGGGGAGAATGTATATATCGAGTCCAACTTCCGGTGTGAATTCGGTTTTAATATTTCCATTGGAAATGATGTATACATTAATCATGACATGATTATTCTTGATTGTAACGAAGTGAAAATTGGTAACGACGTATATATCGGACCGAGGGCGGGACTGTATGCGGCGAATCATGCAGAGGATCCTTTTGAGCGCGCAGACAAAGGAGTTTATTCTGGCCCAATAACTCTAGAGGACCGAGTCTGGCTAGGTGGCGATGTTAAGATTACGCAGGGCGTGACCATCGGTGAGAATAGTATTATTGGCGCAGGCAGCGTAGTAACCAAAGATATTCCCCCTAATGTCATTGCTGCAGGAAATCCGTGTAGAGTGATCAGGCCTATCCAATTTGCTGATAAACGCTGGACGAGAACAAAGAAATGAACTAAGGGCCTGTAGTCTACTTGGTGAATTAGTAGGAGGGGGCGGTAACCCGCCGTCCTCTCATACCAATCGTATCCTTCGAGTTCGTGTTACCCATTCATCTTGTACCACGTTAGGATCTTCTACTTCCAATATCAAATTACCAAATTGATTTTTAAATTTCTCAATTAATATCTACTCTGGTAAAATAGAAAGAAATATTACATGTGTTAAATTTAATTTAGGAATATTTTTTAGGCAAAAGTAGCAAAAAAACTATAACACTATTTTTTGTTGCTAAAATAATCAGAGAGTGGAATAGACTAATAATAAAAAAGAATGGTACCTGTCAAAGTATTTGATAATTTTTTTGATTAAGTCCTAAAAATAATAGCAATCAAAAAAAGGACCCGGAAATAATATCCAGCTCCTTCTGTATTGCATATAAATAGACGCATGTTATAATCAGATTGCGATTATATTATATAGAAAAGAACATAATAATCGCATCTTACATTTTTAGTTTACCATGCCGGTAAACCTCTTGTCAAATGTTTTTTTCTCAGTTTAATGGTTAGGAGAGATATTAATGAGTTCTTTGGTTCTCGATTTTCAGGAAATGGACAACACGCAACTTTTGCTCGTAGGTGGAAAAGGGTTAAATTTAGGAGAGTTATCGAAAATTGAAGGATTACAAGTACCAGAAGGATTTTGTGTTACAACTGTAGGATATCAAAAAGCGATCGAACAAAACGAAACGTATCACGCTTTGTTGAATCGACTTCACATGCTAAAGGTCGACGATCAAGATCAAATTAGCGAAATCAGCAGGCAGATTCGGCAAATCATTATGGAAGCAGAAATTCCTTCTGCTGTTGTAGAAGCAGTAACTCATTATCTCTCCCAGTTTGGTGATGAACATGCTTATGCTGTGCGTTCTAGTGCGACTGCTGAAGATTTACCACATGCCTCTTTTGCAGGTCAACAAGATACCTATTTAAATATTATCGGCGTCGATGCTATCTTGGAGCATATCAGCAAATGCTGGGCTTCTTTGTTTACGGATCGCGCGGTAATCTACCGGATGAAAAATGGATTTGAACACCGTCAAGTGTACTTATCCGTTATCGTCCAAAGGATGGTTTTTCCACAGGCTTCAGGGATTTTATTTACCGCTGATCCCATGACTTCCAACCGAAAGCTGCTATCCATCGATGCCAGTTTTGGCCTTGGAGAAGCACTGGTATCTGGCTTGGTATCTGCCGATTGTTATAAAGTACAGGACGGGAAAATCGTCGATAAGAGGATAGCAACCAAAAAATTAGCTATCTATGGACGGAAAGAAGGCGGAACTGAATCAAAACAGATCGATTCTGATCAGCAAAAGACTTCAACACTTACTGAACAACAAATTTTACAACTGGCACGCATAGGAAGACAGATTGAAGATTATTTTGGCCAGCCGCAAGATATCGAATGGTGTTTGGTTGATGATACATTTTATATCGTCCAGAGTCGTCCAATCACGACTTTATACCCGATCCCTGAAGCAAATGATCAAGAAAATCACGTCTATGTATCCGTCGGTCATCAACAAATGATGACTGATCCTATGAAACCACTGGGATTATCTTTTTACCTGTTAACGACTCCAGCACCCATGCGTAAAGCTGGCGGAAGGTTGTTTGTTGATGTTACACCTATGTTGGCTTCACCTGTCAGCAGAGACAATATATTAAATACCTTGGGTGAATCCGATCCGCTTATTAAAGACGCCCTTATGACCGTCATAGAGCGAGGAGATTTTTTAAAGACGTTACCGGATGATAACACTGCACCAATTCCTAGCAGAAGCAATACGGATATTCTGGCTCAAATTGATAACAATCCATCCATCGTTTCTGATTTGATTAAACGTACTCAAATCTCGATCGAAGAGTTAAAACAAAACATCCAAGCGAAATCAGGACCCGCTTTATTTGATTTTATACTGGAAGATATTCAGCAATTAAAGAAAATTTTATTTGACCCGCAAAGTTCGGCCGTGATTATGGCTGCAATGGATGCTTCAACATGGATCAATGAAAACATGAACAAATGGTTAGGTGAAAAAAACGCAGCAGATACACTTTCTCAATCTGTACCAGGCAATATTACGTCGGAAATGGGACTCGCGCTACTCAATGTCGCAGATGTCATTCGACCTTATCCGAAAGTCATTGAATACTTGCAACATGTCAAAGAAGATGACTTGTGGGATGAGCTGGTTAAATTGGATGGAGGACAGGAAACCCAAGACGCGATCTATTCTTATCTCGACCAATACGGTATGCGATGTGCCGGAGAAATCGATATGACTAGAACCCGTTGGAGCGAAAAACCAACCACACTTGTCCCCATGATTCTTAGTAACATCAAAAACTTTGAGCCAAATGCAAGCAAACGGATATTTGAGCAAGGGCGCCACGAAGCTTTGAAAAAAGAAGAAGAGTTATTAGAGCGATTGAGACAATTACCGGATGGTGAACAAAAAGCAAAAGAAACTAAACGCATGATCGACCTAATCCGGAATTTCAGCGGATTTAGGGAATATCCAAAATACGGTATGGTTAATCGCTACTTCGTTTATAAGCAGGCTTTATTGAAAGAAGCCGAACAACTCGTACAAGCGGGCGTTATTCCTAAAAAAGAAGATATATACTATCTCACTTTTGAAGAGCTTCACGAAGTCGTACGCACAAATACGCTGGATTACCAGATCATTAGCAAGCGAAAAGATGAGTATTATTTCTTTAAAAAACTAACACCACCACGTGTTATTACGTCTGATGGTGAAATCATTGCAGGTAAATACAAACGAGAACATCTCCCACCCGAAGCTATTGCAGGTTTACCTGTTTCCTCCGGAGTTATAGAAGGACGAGCACGTGTCATTTTAAAGATGGAAGAAGCTGATCTAGAAGAAGGAGATGTATTAGTCACCTCCTTTACGGACCCTAGCTGGACACCATTGTTTGTATCCATAAAAGGCCTCGTCACCGAAGTTGGTGGACTAATGACCCACGGCGCCGTTATCGCACGTGAATATGGCCTGCCAGCAGTTGTCGGCGTGGAGAATGCTACCAAACTGATAAAAGATGGGCAACGAATTCGGGTGCATGGAACCGAAGGATATATCGAGATATTGTAATGGTTCTTTATCATAATTTGTCAATAAAGAAACATTTTGATGAGTTAAAACGTTTATAAGGTATCAAATCATGGAGGGATATTGTGAAACGTTTTAGTAAAGTTGGACTGATTAGTATTACATTATTGGCCATGACATTTAGTGCGGTAGGATACGCTGCTTCAAAAACTCCAAAGATAATATTAAACAGCAATGAAATCAAAAATAGTGCGCAGCCTAAAATCATTAATGGTTCTGTATATGTACCTATTCGTTCCATATCCGAAGGTTTTGGTACTGAGATAACATGGGATAACAAAAGTAAAACCGTTTACGTAAATTCTGATCCTGATTTTAAAGATGAAACAGTCAATAAGACAACATGGGTTGTACAAAAAAATATGATTACCAAGTTCATTATGGGCTATGATGAAAGAAATAGTGAAGATGCATTAAAGTGGGTTACCAAAGATTTTAAAACAGATATCTATAAGGAGTTTCCTACAGGCGGAGCCCAAGAAATGAATAGTATTATTGATCATAAATTCGTTGATTATCAAGTCATTGATCATAAAGGTACAGCTAAATTCACGGTTCAAATTGTGATGCGCCCATATGGGGAAGAATATAACATTAAACAAGAAAAGTGGGAGTTTGTTGTTACAGATCGGATTAAATCCGCAAAAATTGTCCCAAAGTCCACAAAGTACCTTGAGCGCTACACCGTTGTTCCAAACGTAACATTTGGAGAATAGAGTAAGGGACAAAACACTCAACTTAAGCTAGTAATTAAATGAATGTATGGATAACATGCCGCTGTAAAGCGGCTTTTTCATTTATGGTAAGCATGTTTATCTAAAGCGCATAACTTTCACCGTTAGATTCATAATATTGATGATGCATTTTTTCCGATCGATTTTAAAGAAATCTAAAGTGAGGTGTGACATGAAAGCTGTAACTTATCAAGGAGCAAAATCAATTGAGGTCAAAGATGTTCAAGATGCAGCGCTTGAGAAAAAAGATGATATTATTGTTCGAATCACTAGTACATCTATATGTGGATCGGATTTACATCTTTATCAGGGTAATTTTCCATTGCCAGAGGGATATATCATTGGCCATGAGCCCATGGGCATTGTAGAAGAGGTAGGGCCAGAGGTAACACAAGTGAAGAAGGGAGATCGAGTGGTTATTCCTTTCAACGTTGCATGCGGCCAGTGCAGTTATTGTGCGCGTAATTTAGAAAGCCAGTGTGATAATAGTAATCCTCATTATGACTCAGGTGGATACTTCGGATATTCCGAGAAGTTTGGCAACTATCCTGGGGGGCAGGCAGAATATTTACGAGTTCCATTTGGTAATTTCACTCCGTTTGTGATACCCCGTTCATGTGAGTTGGATGATGAATCCGTTATGTTTTTGTCCGATGTGCTTCCTACTGCTTATTGGAGTGTTGATCATGCAGGCGTAAAGCCAGGTGATACGGTCATTATTCTCGGCAGTGGGCCGGTTGGTCTGATGACTCAGCAATTTGCTTGGATGAAAGGGGCCAAACGCGTTATCGCCGTCGATCATCTCACTTATCGCCTGGAACGGGCGAAGCAGGTTAACCACGTAGAAACATTCAATTTCACGGATCATCCCGACATGGGAGAGCACCTAAAGGAAATAACGCATGGGGGAGCCGATGTGGTTATTGACTCTGTTGGCATGGATGGGAAGAAATCCCCCTTAGAATATATTGAACAAAAACTTAAACTGCAAGGTGGAACACTTGGTGCTATCCAAATATCTACGAAAGCTGTCCGAAAATGTGGAACCGTTCAATTTACTGGCGTATACGGTGGAAACTACAATGCTTTTCCGCTAGGTGCATTTTTTGCAAGAAATATTACTCTGAAGATGGGACAAGCACCTATCATTCACTACATGCCCGAGTTGTACAACATGATTGTACAGGGAAAACTCGATCCGACAACGATCATTACGCATCGATTGCCCTTGGAACAAGCAAGTCATGCTTACCGCATTTTTAACGACCATGAGGAGGATTGTATCAAAGTTGTATTAAAACCTTGAGACATGTAATCTAGTTCCCGACAAATATCTCTTGCTTCTTCCGCCTCTGCATAAAACCGGATACTTTAACCATAATAATACAACCGATTTTATTCCAAACGTATAGAGGAGCAAATGAATGTGAAAAACAAATGGTGGCTAGCGCTGCATTTAACCTTGGCGCTCGTATTTAGCATGACGCAGGCGGTAGTACCCGTACAAGCGATGGTGAGTGAGAAGAAGGATCCGGATTGCATAAGTCCCAAAATAGTGCAGCTGAAAACCGAAATGCAGAAGGTTTGGATCGACCATACGATATGGACGAGAAGCTATATTGTGAGTGCCGTATCGAATCGTCCTGATCAAAAGGACGTATTGGACCGGCTATTGCGGAACCAGCAGGACATAGGCAATGTGATCAAACCTTATTACGGAGAAGCCGCCGGCAATAAGCTGGCTGATCTGCTAAGAGAGCATATTCTGATCGCAGCGAAAATAGTAGAGGCGGCCAAGGCTGGCAATCAGACAGATGTGAAAAAGCTACAGGCGGATTGGCATAGAAACGCTGACGATATCGCCAAATTTTTAAGCGATGCGAATCCGAACTGGCAGTTTAAAGTAATTCAAGATATGCTGTATGTGCACCTCCAGTTGATTACGGAAATAGTCATTAGCTGTATCCAAGGAGATTGGAAGGCGGATATTGCAGCAACCGACAAAAACGAGATCCACATGATTCATTTAGCGGATATCCTGACAGAAGGCATTGTCAAGCAATTCCCTGGAAAATTTTAAACATTGACGCTATAAAGCAGATTAAGCATTTTGTAACCCTGTCTAACGACACAGAAATGTCTACATTAAAAACAGCTCAAAGGCCTGATGCATCAGGCTTTTTTTCATTTTAGCTTAGATACCGATATAAATTGTATTCCAACAGGGTTCTATAACAATTTTTGATCGTTGATCTTTACTGGCGTGGATTTCAAATATTGCGACCTGCGAGGAATGCATTTTGACGGGCAGCCTCCATTCGCGTCAAGTTTGAGAAGTCGGCGCTAAACGAAGTTTCTTTTAAAGGCGCGATGATGGATAAGCTGACCTATGCTGCCCTTAAAAACATGAATGACGATTCGTCAAACGGGACCTTTTCAAGAATATCTCTCCATCATTTGATTTAAATAATTACGAAAGTCTTCAACATATGTTTTGGGTTCTACGATTTTTAGATTTATGCCGAAACTTGCTAAAAATTGAAACCCCGTACTGTTTTGAGGGACATCAATGGTTGCTAATAAATATTCAGAACTATAGTTTTCAATACTCTTTCGACCATACCTTTCAATGAAATGATCTTTTATGCTAGGCGAAATCAACGCCTTAATAGCGACTAGCTGCGGTTGATAACTTGCTTCACATTCTTGTTCTAATAAGTAATCTCTAGGGCTAAATGTTTTTATATCCATTTTAAGATTGTCGGTCCTAGATAATTTAAATGTTCTATATTCCTTACGATGTAAACAGAATCCTTTCAGATACCAACTTGTTTCGCTAAAATGGAGCTGATATGGCTCGACAATTCTATTCGTTTTAATACTATTTTTATCAATATAATCAAATGAAATCAGCCTATTCTTGAGTATTGATTCTTGACATGTCTTCAAAGTTTCAAGTATTTCAGACCGACCCTCCCAATCATAAAATGACAGTTGAATTGAACCTTTCGGAGACCATGGGCTAACCATTGCTTCTATTTTTTTAATAGTCACTTCAACTTCTTCGTTAATTAGAATTTGTTCCAATCCACCGAGCGCAGTTAAAATATTCTCTAAGTCGGAGTTGCTTAAAAGACGTTTATCAAACTTGTATTCATCGATAATACCGTAGCCACCATTAACTCCATGAACAGAATAAATTGGGATGTTGGATAAACTCAGTGTATCCATGTCACGAAGAATTGTTCTTTTGGAAACATGAAATAATTGTGCGAATTCTTTTGCTGAAACAACATCTTTTTTGAGCAATATCATGATTATAGATATTAGTCTCTCAACCTTTTCCATATTCCACCTCTTTTTTTACTTCATTTAATAAACGATGACATACAGCTGTCACCTCTTATAAATTATATTACATTTATAAGAAGAAGGAGGTATTACGTATGACAGCTATTGCATATTTAAACTTTGATGGAGTTGCAGAACAAGTGACTGAATTTTATTCGGAGGCTTTACATGCGAATGAAGTAAAAAAAGTTAAATTTAAAGATTTCCCGCAAGATCCAAACTACCCACTGCCAGAAAACGAGTTAAATATGATCATGGAATCTTCAATAGAATTCGCAGGCGGGAAAATAATGATGTCGGATATTTTGCCTTCAATGAAGATGGTGACAGGTGAGTTGGTGAAAGGAAACAATATACTTATTTGTCTAGTCATTGATGATAAACAGAAACTAGAAGAATATTTCAATCATTTGTCTGTTGATGGCCATGTTTTGATGCCGTTATCAAATACTCCTTGGTCTTCATGCTTCGGAATACTCGTTGATAAGTTTGGGGTTTGCTGGAAATTTAATCGTGACGCAGATAAGTTTCTGGATAGAGTCATTTCCAACAAACAGTAACTCAAGTATATGGGAATCTCATATTTTTTCCAGATGATCCGGTATTGAACCATGGAACGTTGCACTAGGCATATGTTCAAAACACCATATTCCCACGTTTTGTTGACAAAACTATTAATATACTGTATTTGCATATAATGTTATACTTCATTTTGAGCCGTAAGGAGAATAAAGGATATGTAGACAAACATCGGTGGTGGATAGCCTGAAAAATTTTCAACAAAATATGGAATCGTGGAATCGTGGGGTATACCAAGCATGGATCAATCGGTTCGGAAGTCCTTCCGAAGCAGCGATTAAAATAAAACACGACCCTGCAAAAAGAATCGGTAAAGCCCTTGACTATATGGGAGGGAATATAAAGGATAAAAAAATCGCGAATCTACTTGGTTCAAACGGGAATACAGCTGTCGCTTTAGCGCTAATGGGTGCAAATGTCACAGTCGTTGATTTTTCTTCTGAAAACGAAAAGTATGCTTTAGAGTTAGCCAATGCTGCTGAAATTCATATACGGTATGTTGTATCCGATGTACTTCAGCTACCCGTTGAAATATTGACAGGCGACTTCGATATTGTATTTATGGAACACGGAATTCTTCATTACTTTTTGAATTTAAACGCTTTGTTCCAAGTGGTGACAACTCTTCTTCAGCTAGGTGGAGTACTTGTCCTACAAGATTTTCACCCAGTAACAACAAAACTAATCTCATCAAGAGGGACGACGGCCAATATTCGAAAGCATAAAATAACAGGTGATTACTTCAATACTTCGTTAGAGGAAAAAGAAATTTCCTTTTCAAAATTTATGAATGATCGCAATAATAATGTACAAAAAGTGCTTTTACGTAATTGGACCCTCGGTGAAATCGTTACGTCTATAGCAAGGAACAGGCTGTATATAAGGCTGCTTGAAGAATTGCCTAATCAATCTTCGGATGTCTTTGATAAAGGCATTCCAAAATCATTTATCATCCTTGCAGAAAGTTGTAAGGCTAAAAACCTGTCGGTATTCACCGGCAGATTTTTGGCGTTTGGCCAGATGGAGACCTAATAAAATACAGAATTTTGTCGTAGGAGATGAGCATTATGAAAGGTCAAACAAACAATCACGGGTTTTGGCCCGTACTTTACGGCCTCCTCAGAACGGGGAATTCGTAAAGCAGGGGATGGGCCGAAGTAAATTACAAATACTTACTTAAAATCCATATATGTTATACTTGTTGGGTGAGTGAAATCTAATCTAAGGAGGAGTTATGAAATTACTATCTAGAATTTTGTTTTTAATATCCTTGATTATTTTAGTTATTTATTCATTTGACTTCATAGAGAGTAATAATCGAGCACTTCTAATTAGCTTTATTATAGGATTTATAGCTACATTTATTTCAACATTTTTTGTTAAAAATGATATACTTAACACTTTTATTAGATGGATATCAGTTGTAATTGTAATCAGCATTTTAGCGTATGTATTGATATTTGGAGTTATATGGTCATTCTCAAAAAGGCCATAATATTTTGTATATAGGAAAACACCAACTATTTAGGTTGGCGTTTTTCGTTTTATATTATTTATTGATTTTCTCGCTGTAATCTCCATAAATATTCTCGCTAACAAAGGGTTAGTAATTAGATGACACCTACATATTAGGCGGTATTCCTATTCAATCCAACAAAGAATTATATACCCCTATTGTTATTCAAGCCAAAGCGTAAAGGCAATATCATCTTCGAGGAAAGTTTATATAAGAAAATATGAGTCAGATATCCGTGATGAATTTACAAGCAGCGGTCAGAAAATTTACTGTACTAACATAGCTACTGTAGATGAATCATTCGTAACAATATCAACCGATGGAGGAAAGGTCATGCTGACCCTAAAAAGCATCTTTCTGAGAAAAAGAGATTGTATCGAATATTGCGGTTTTAATCCAAAAATGCATATACTCGAGTTCGGCGAGTGTATAATCTGAATCAGCAATGAAATATTTAAAGATGAAGGGAGATACAATTTCGCATGATGAAGCATAGTTCAATTCTTAATTTTGATTCAGATGAACGCATAGACATTGGAACCTATCTTTTGGAACAAATCAATGACTATATGACGAACATACATGAAATTCCTATCTCACCTGAACTAAACGTGGATTCAGTTAAAGCACACGCGCTTAAATTATCTTTTGAGCATCCCGTCAACGCGCGCAAGGCGATTGATCATATCTTGGAAGGATTAAGGCAATACCAGGTGCATACACCACACCCGCGATATTTTGGACTGTATAATCCGCGGCCCAATTTCATGGGAATTTTGGCAGACACGATTACTGCAGCATTCAATCCGCAGCTTGCAGCCTGGAGCCATGCGCCTATAGCGGTCGAAGTGGAGAACTATGTATTGAAAGAGATAGCTTCAAAATTCGGTTATTCAGCTGAGACAGCAGATGGGACATTTACAACGGGGGGAGCGGAAGCAAATCTTACAGCCGTATTGACCGCATTAACACATCATTTTCCATCTTATGCTAAAGAGGGGCTAAGGTCGCTCCCCGTTCATCCCGTCATGTACGCCTCTGCTGAAAGTCACCACTCCCTGGTAAAGGCAGCGCGTTCCAGCGGACTAGGTACAGATTCCCTTCGTATTATTAGAACGGATTCTGAAATGCATATTGATGTTCGTGCGCTTCATCATCAAATTCAAGTGGATCGTGATGCTGGATACACTCCTTTTCTCATCATTGCGACGGGTGGAACGACTGGTGCCGGAGTAATTGATCCTATTAACGAAATAGCAAATCTGGCTGAACGTGAGCAACTGTGGTTACATGTGGATGCCGCGTATGGTGGAGCAGCCGTATTTGTACCAGAACTACGAGATCTACTTCATGGTATTGACCGAGCTGACTCCATAACCTTCGACGCGCATAAGTGGATGTCAGTCCCAATGGGGGCGGGAATATATATCACACGACATAAGGACATCTTACATAAAGCATTCAGTATCACGGCAGACTACATGCCGAAAGAAGGGGCTGATCTGGATGTTATTGATCCATTTACCCATTCGATTCAATGGTCTCGAAGATTTATCGGTTTAAAAGTATATTTATCGCTTGTAACGGCTGGTTGGGAAGGTTATCATAGCATATTGCAACACCAAACAGAGATGGGAAATCTATTGCGTCGGGAGCTTGGTCGTTCAAACTGGAAAGTTGTCAATGATACCGTATTGCCTGTCATATGCTTTACAGATCCCGATATCCAGTCAAAGAGCCAATCGCATTTCACATCATATATATGTCAAGAGGTATTGCGTTCAGGACAGGCATGGATTTCAGTATACGAAATAAATAAGGTTTCAGTTCTTCGGGCCTGTATTACGAACTACGATACAACAGAGGATGATATTTTAGTATTGATTCAGTTGCTGAATGGAGCAAGAGCAAAGTATTTAGAATAAACATCTGAGGAGTGAACAAGCTTTCATGTAATTTGGCAGGTATTACAGTATAGCCTATATGTACTGGTGAAAAGTGCGGCATGCGAATTAATGAGTCGGTGAAAGTAATGGGCGAAAATAGAGTTTTTGAACGAATGCAGAGATTTATGTTGTCATAGGCTATGAATATTATTCTAGTCGGACCTGACCACTTGTTTTCTCTATCCTTCACTTAGTAAACAGTCTGTAATGGTTTTCAACATTTCAGCTGTTTCTCGATAAAGTTTACAGTCCGCTCTATACCATTACGGGTCTGAAATTAAGACAAACATCAGGACTGTAATCAGCTTATGGGAAAAATTTTTTTCATTGGCGAATCGGAGGCTTCTTGAACGGTTTTCTTGTCAATAGTTCATTACATGAATGATTAATGGGATGAACTTTAAAAGGAAACACGCGATATCCCTAGCTGTTAAGCGGATTATACGTAATTGACAACATGGTGAAATCAGCCTCAGAGACCCCGGATCTTCGCTGAATCCGACCATGAAATCACCTTTTTGACGGAACTGAAATGACCTTCGAAATGAGGCCGATGTACGATAAACGGGTTTGACTTTTCCTGGAATTCCTTTTATCATGAACACACGCTTAGTTTCCGGCATGCAAATGACGGAAAGCGGGGGAACCAGTTTTTATCAGGGGCGAGTCACTTGATTTCTCAAAGTGTAGGGTACCATCTTACCCGAGTCCGTCAGCTAACCTCGTCAGCAGTGGATGGGTCTTTTATACATAACCGATATTCATAAACAAAGGCCCTTTATTCTCTATAGGGGCCTTTTTCTCAATGTTGACCCCCTGCTGGCGGAGCTGTGTCCAATTCCCCTGTCCGGAGGTCTTTTTTTGCATGGACTTTTTTAATGATGTGAAGGGAGGACGACAAGCTGTAATGTGTCTTCAGCTGAATCGGTCGAGGAGAAGCGCTTTAGTAAGATCCGTAGCGAGATGCAGGAGCTCGGTCCCTTGAAACCTGACTAAAGTGTACGGGGAACAGAACATCAATATTCCCTAGTTAAATCATGCGTATACTTGGTTATTTTTATGGTGGTTTGATATAGACCAAACTGCTTTATCGAAGATTTTTTGGGTCATTATCGATAGTTTACAAGGGGTTTAAGGTGATTAGCGAAAGGTTGTGAAAGGCTTTGAAGAAAGCGATTGTGCTGGTTTTGTGTGTCATCATGGTAGTATCTTTGGCGGCCTGCGGCGATAAAGGAAGCACGCTGGAGCAAGCGATTGAGCGTGGATATGTAACGGTCGGCTTTGCAAATGAAAAGCCGTATGCCTATAAAGAGGCAAGCGGCGAGCTTACCGGCGAAGCAGTTGAGATCGCCCGCGTCATTCTGGAGCGACTTGGCATCAAGGAGATGAGAGGCGAGCTTACTGAATTCGGGTCGCTTGTTGCGGGGTTGCAAGCAGAGCGGTTCGACATGATAACGGCTGGCATGTTCATTAATCCGGAACGCTGCTCGGCAGTCTTGTTCGCCGATCCGGAGTACAGCATCGGGGAAGCGCTGGCAGTAAAGAAGGGGAATCCGCTCGGTCTCGGGAGCTATGCGGATGTTGCCAATGATGACAATGCCAAGGTCGCGGTCATGACGGGCGCGGTCGAGATCGGATATATGGAGAAGTCGGGTATTCCTTCTGAACGCATTATCCAGGTCCCTGATCAGGCTTCGGCGATTAGTGCGCTGCAGGCGGATCGCGTGCAGGCAATCACAATGACGGGACCGTCGCTGCAGGCAATGTTGGATTCCGCAAGCGACGAGAGTATCGAGCGAGTAACCGATTTTGAGCAGCCTGTCATTGACGGTGAAAGTGTGCGCAGTTACGGGGCGACCGCATTCCGGAAAGCAGACACCGAATTTCAACAGGCTTATAATACGGAACTGCAAAAAATGAAAGAATCCGGCGAGCTGCTGGAAATATTACAGCAGTTCGGATTTACGGAGGAAGAGCTGCCGGGTGACATGACAGCCGCTGCGCTCTGCGGGAAATAACATGCCTAATTCCTGGATTGATTTCCTTCCCACGCTGCTAAAGGGCGCGGAAATCACGGTGTTGGTCACAATTTTTTCCGCCATTCTTGCTATTGCCGCAGCCTTTGCGGCAGGTCTAGCCCGGTTATCCAAGCTATGGATCATTCGTACATTAGCGGCCGTTTACGTCGAGGTCTTTCGAGGGACCTCCCTGCTTGTTCAGCTGTTCTGGCTGTACTTCGCCCTTCCGTTCGTCGGCATTGAGCTTCCCAAAATGCTGGCCGCTATATCGGCGATCGGACTCAACTTCGGTGCGTATGGCTCGGAGATCGTCCGGAGTGCAGTGCTCGCAGTTCCGAAAGGGCAATGGGAGGCTTCGGTTGCACTCAATATGAAACCTTGGCAGCGGATGTTTACCGTGATTCTACCTCAAGCGACGCTAAGGATGCTGCCGCCGTTCGGGAACCAGCTGGTCGAACTGATTAAGTCGACATCACTCGTATATTTCATTACGATGGCAGATCTGACTTATCAGGCGATGGTGTTACGCAACAACTACATCGCTTGGACGACCGAAATCCTTGTGCTACTGCTCCTGATGTATTTTGTCATAGCGACGCTCATTTCGGTCGCGGTCCGGCTGCTTGAGCGGAAATTGACAGTGGGGAGGCTGTAGCGTATGTGGGATTGGAATTACGCATTGGATATTTTGCCGGAGCTGCTGCGTGGGCTCCAAATGACTGTATGGGTGACATTATGCGCATTCGTGGTGGCGCTTATCGTCGGACTGCTGCTCGCCTTTGCGGCGCGCAGCCGATTTAAGCCATTGTCCCTGATTACCAAAGGAATCATTGAGTTTATTCGAAATACGCCACTTCTTGTACAGGTCTTCTTTCTGTATTACAGCCTGCCGCTCTTGATAGGCGTCTCGATCCCCGCCTTCTATGCGGGCGTGATCGGACTTGGTCTGCATTACAGCACATACTTGTCCGAAGTGTATCGCTCGGGCATTGAAGCCGTCCCGAAGGGGCAGTGGGAAGCAGCGACGGCTCTGAATTATACAAAGGCCCAGACGTGGCGCAGCATTATTTTGCCTCAGGCAGTGCCGCCGATCATTCCGGTCCTGGGTAACTATTTGATTGTAATGTTTAAAGAAACGCCGATTCTGTGTGCGATTACGTTGGTGGAAATGATGATGACGGCCAAAAATATTGTGTCCCAGTCCTTTCGGGCTTTCGAGCCGTACACGCTGGTCGGAGTGTTGTTCCTGATCATTAGTTATATCGCGTCGCTGCTCGTTCAGAGGTTGGAGAAGCGTATGAATTTGCAGCGGGGACAATGAGGAGGGAAATCGATGAATACTGTGATAATCGATCAACAGGAAGCCTTGCCGTCAAGGTCAGAGGGAGAACCGTCAACAAAGACGCAGCCGATCGTGAGGTATAAGGGGATTACCAAATCCTTCGGCGAGCTGCAGGTGCTTAAAGGTATCGATTTGGAGATTCAGACCGGAGAGAAGGTGGCCGTTATCGGCCCGAGTGGTTCAGGGAAAACAACGATGGGTCGAATGTTGATGACACTGGAGGAGCCGACCGAAGGGACGATTGAGGTCGACGGCGAGCTGCTCTGGCATATGCAAAATAAGGAGAAGCTCGTTCGGGCGGACGAGAAACATTTGCATCGGATGCGGTGCAATGTCGGAATGGTATTCCAGCATTTCAATCTGTTCCCGCACATGAATGTGCTGCGGAACGTTGCCGAAGCTCCGCGCAAAGTGCTCGGCTTGTCCAAGGAAGAGGCAGAGGAACGGGCGGTTTCCATGTTGGGCAAGGTAGGCCTTGCCGATAAGCTGAAAATGTATCCGGCGAATCTGTCCGGGGGGCAGAAGCAGCGTGTTGCCATTGCGAGAGCGCTTGTTATGAGGCCGAAGGTAATGGTGTTCGACGAAGTAACGTCCGCGCTCGACCCTGAGCTTGTGGGCGAGGTGCTTGCGGTGATTCGGGAAATCGCCGAGGAAGGTGAGATGGCAATGTTATTGATCACGCATGAGATGGATTTCGCCAAAGAGATTGCCGACCGGGTGATCTTCAGTGCCGATGGTCGGATTGTCGAGCAGGGAACGCCGGAGGAGATTTTCGATCATCCCAAAAGTGAGCGGCTGCGCAGCTTTCTTCAGCGCTTCCGGTCCGGTGGCAATTAGACGCCCATGAAACAAGAAGGGGGAATGACACTATGGCAGTTGAAACGAGAACTGAAATCATATACCGAAAACCCGAGGCGCAGGACGGTACCAGGATCTGGGGGCTTATCCGGGACACGGGTTCGCTCGACCTGAACTCCCCGTATTGCTATATCATGCTGGGCGATTATTTCAAAGATACCTGCATGATCGCTGAGCATGAGGGGGACATCGTCGGTTTTATCTCCGCATTTCGTTCGCCGCGAAATCCGGAGACGCTGTTTGTATGGCAGGTGGCGGTGGCAGGCTCGCATCGTAGGCAGGGAATCGCCCGGACGATGTTGGAGGGCATTCTGAACCGATCGGCTTGCCGAGGCGTCCGTTTTATTGAGGCGACGGTTTCGCCCAGCAACATTGCCTCCCGCCGGTTGTTTCTCAGCTATGCGGAAGAGAAATCGATCCCAAGCACGGTAACCGTTGGTTACGGGGCTGATACGTTCCCGGATGGAACAAGCCATGAAGATGAGCCGTTATTTGTGATTGGCCCTTTTTTCAATGACATTTAAATAAATGGAGGTAAATATGAACAACCAAGTCATGGAGATGCCGAAACTTACGGTGTTTGACAAGCTGGAGTCGGAAGTAAGAAGTTATTGCCGCAGTTTTCAGACCGTTTTTGACAAGGCCAAAAACGCTAAGCTGTGGGATACCCAGGGCAATGAATATATTGATTTCTTCGCTGGAGCCGGCGCGCTGAATTATGGCCATAACAACGAGAAGATACGCCGGAAGCTGGTGGACTACATGATGCAGGATGGAGTTACGCACAGCCTGGACATGGCTACAAGGGCAAAGGAACGTTTTCTGATTCGATTTGAGGAAGTTATCCTAAAGCCGAGAGGCTGGAACCATAAAGTGATGTTTCCCGGGCCTACAGGCACCAATGCGGTGGAAGCCGCGCTGAAGATCGCGCGTAAAGTGACGGGACGCTCCACGGTACTTTGCTTCACGAACGCCTTCCACGGCATGTCATTGGGCTCACTCGCCGTAACGGGAAATACCTTCAAACGCCAAGGGGCGGGAGTGGATCTGAGCCACTCGGTATTTATGCCATATGACGGGTACTTTGGCGAGGACGTGGATACGATGGCATATATGGAAAAGCTGTTGGATGATCCCGGAAGCGGCGTGCCGCTCCCGGCTGCGGTCATCGTCGAGGCGGTTCAGGGGGAAGGCGGGCTGAATGCCGCCAGTAGAGAATGGCTGCAGCGTCTTTCAAATCTGTGCAAGGACAAGGGCATACTGCTTATCCTCGATGATATCCAGATGGGCTGCGGAAGAACCGGAACGTTCTTCAGCTTCGACGATGCGGGCATCGAGCCAGACATTATCTGCCTGTCCAAATCAATTGGCGGCTTCGGCTTACCGATGGCAATCACGCTGATGAAGCCCGAGATCGACATCTGGCAGCCGGGCGAGCATAACGGCACTTTCCGGGGCAACAACCTTGCTTTTATTGCCGCCACGGAGGCGCTCGATTATTGGGCAACGAAGGAGTTTGAGAAGGATATCAGCATTCGGGAAAGTCTGATCCGGAAGACGCTAGAGGGCGTGACAAAGGAATGCCCAGCGCTAGGCGGTGAAATCCGCGGACGGGGAATGATTCAAGGGATAGCCTTTGATAGACCGGAGCTTGCAGGCAGGTTGTCGGAAATCGCCTTTGAGAAAGGCTTGATCATGGAGACATCCGGTCCGCATGGTGAAGTGGCAAAGCTGATGCCACCGCTGACGATCGAGATAGGCACATTAAACGAGGGGTTGGAAATTTTAGAGAACAGTATTCAGCGCTTGGCTATAGAGGAGGGCTAATGATGATCGTGAAGCATTTGGAAGACATTATAGATACGAAGGACGATATCGATACTAAGACATGGAATTCTAGAAGGCTTTTGCTAGCTAAGGATGGGATGGGCTTCTCACTGCATGATACGCTGATCAAAGCCGGGACGCAGACGCTGATCTGGTATAAAAATCATGTTGAAGCTGTGTATTGCATTGAAGGCGAGGGAGAGATTGAAGTAGTCGGGGGAGAAACCTATCCGATTAGGCCCGGGATGATGTACGCTCTGGACGGACATGAAAAACATTATCTCAGAGCCCGTTCCCAGATGCGAATGGTGTGTGTATTCAACCCGCCGCTCACCGGTGCTGAAGTGCATGATGAAGAAGGAACTTACCCGCTTTTATCCTCAAATACAGACTAAGGAGATGATATGTGATGAGTAATAGCCAAGGGTCAACCTTGCAGGATAAGGAGATGGATCTGTACCCTTCGAGGCAGCATATGGAGCCTAGAATCATAAAGAGACAGGACCCCGTTGTGCATTCGGAGTGGACGCCTGATGCCGTCCTGTCGAAAGAACAGTCCGATTTCTATGAGCGTAACGGCTATTTATTCATAGAAGGGTTCTTCGATGGACAGGAACTGAGCCATTATCAGAAAGAAGCCCGGGAATTGCAAGTAACAGCGAGGTCTTCCGAGGACGAAGAGGTGATTCGGGAACCCAGCGGAAGCGAGGTTCGCTCTATCTTTGCTGTTCACAAGAGCAATCCGGTATTCCAGAATCTGTCCCGACATCCGCGATTGCTGGCGATCGTGGAGTATTTGCTGGGAGGTCAGACCTATATCCACCAGTCCCGAATTAACTATAAACCGGGGTTTACCGGGAAGGAGTTTTACTGGCACTCGGATTTCGAAACTTGGCATGTCGAAGACGGCATGCCGCGAATGAGAGCACTCAGCTGTTCCATTGCCCTGGAGGATAACTATCACTTCAACGGTCCGCTCATGGTCGTTCCGGGCTCCCATAAAGAGTTCGTGTCCTGTATTGGAAAGACACCGGACAATCACTTCAAGGATTCGCTGCGGAAGCAGGAATACGGGGTGCCGGATCATGACAGTCTGACGAGGATGGTAGAAAAAAGCGGAATTGATACTCCTGTCGGAAAAGCAGGCTCTGTCATTCTATTCGATTGCAACATTATGCACGGCTCGAACAGCAACATAACGCCGATGCCGCGCAGTAATATCTTCATAGTTTATAACAGTGTGGAGAACAAGGTCATTCAGCCGTATTCAGGACAGAAGCCTAGGCCGGAGTATATCGCCACACGTAACGCTCTATGATCAGCCTGTCTCTCATAAGCTCGATCACCGGCATCAACGCACTGTAGGTCTCGATCTTTTCGTTGCGGCTGATTTTGGTGATCAAAGGCAGTAATTGGTCCATTGAGGGTACGCGTGCTCTATAACGAATCCCGCTTTTTGGAATCAGGAATTCCAGGAAGCGGGATTTTTTTGAGAGAAGTCGGTATCTTCCGGGCGGCAAGTACGTTGGCAGTGAACGAAATGGAACGGATGTCGGGGGCTTAATGAGAAGTTTCCTACATACTGGCAGGTGCTACAGGCAAGCGTTTTAATGCTTTGGAGTGCCTTATCGAAATCTCCGTTATAGGAGGAGTTTGCACTAATATCTCCATTTTGTCCCGTCCATACCATGGCAGAACATTGTGCGGGCTCATCTTCATAAAGCTGTTTCCATCGTATTGTCGCTCCCTTTAAAATGAAAACAAACATCTAGAATCTGTTTCTTGTTGTTAGTATAAATCCGTGATACTCTCATAAAAGTAAACAGAATTCAAATGGGCAAGCAGCTCGTTTTCACAAGCGAGGGTAAACGCTTTTTAATTCATGTCCAAGTTGAACGAGGCGAGCTCGGTACTCTTCCATGGCAAATTCCAGACTTGCACGTATATACACAGATGTTATGACATAAAGACAAATGGCTTTCACCCATCATGTTATCTTTCATAGAAGTAGTAAGAGAGGTTTTGCTAATAGAGGAGGAGGTAACGCCTTGAAATGCTGAGGGAAGGAAAAGTGGGAGACTTTTTTCGGTGGAATGTTAAAATGGTATACTGTGTGCGCTTATTGATTTTGGAGTATTGGGTGCAGGAGCCCCTTCTTTCAAGATTACAAGAGAATACGATCAATAAAGAGAGAGTAACTGCGTTCTTTTTTGAGCTCATTACCCTATGGCCTTAATATAGGTATATAATATATGATATCAACAATAGTTGAAAGATATAAAAAGAAGATGTTTTAGTAAGGAGCAGATATGGGACAATTAGATTTTCTACCAATCATACTTGGAAGCGATGAAAACGCATATGGTAACGCTAGACTCATACATGAGACTTATCAAATGAAGCCGCTTCTGTTGTGCACAAGGCCGTTAATACCAACCATGAACAGTAATTTGTTTCATCTCATTCAAATCGACCGATTTGACCATGATGAAGTTTTTCCCGGAGCGCTACTATCCATATTGGAGAAACACGCTGCTCCGAATAAAAAAATTGTCGTAATACCTTGTTCGGATTACTATGCTGGCTTGTTGTCGAGGCATTATTCCAAGTTCAAAGGACTGATTGCTAATCACTTTGTTTCCGAGGAATTGCTTGATACGTTTGATACCAAGGATAAGTTTTATAAACTGTGTGAAAGTCATGGGCTGAATTATCCGAAAACGATTGTATGCGAGCCGCATGAGCGTGAAAGCGCGCTTGATGAAATGGACTTTGACTTTCCTATTGTTGTAAAGCCGGAAAACAGCAATGCTTATGAATATTTGCATAGTGATTTTGAGGGTAAGAAGAAGGTGTTTTTCTTCAATTGTAAGGACGAATACTTAAAGATGGTTAAAAGCATGAATAAGTCCGATTATAACGGAAAATTGATCATTCAAGAGTTTATACCTGGTGGAGACAATTCGATGCGAGTCATCAATAGCTATTCGGATGAGAATGGAAAAGTTAAAATGATGTGTTTAGGACAGCCCGTTCTTGAGGAATATGCACCGAAGACACTTGGAAACTACGCTGCGATTATTTCTCGTTCCGATATGGAGCTATATCAGCAGGTTAAGACTTTTCTTGAAAATATCGGTTATGTTGGCTTTTCCAATATAGACATGAAATATGACAGCAGAACAGGTAAGTATATGATGTTTGAAATTAATCCGCGACCAGGTAGAAGCAGTCTATTTGTCAGGGCAGCAGGTCTTAACATGATAAAGGCACTAATAGACAACGTTGTCTATGGCAAAGACGAAGATTGTGTATACGGAGAGAAGACAGGTCTTTGGACAAATGTTCCGAAAGTCGTATTACAAAAGTATGTCACTGATCCAAATTTATCTAAAGAAATAAATGAACTGTATAAGCAAAAAAAAGTGCTCAGATCACTTTGGTATAAAGAGGACTTAAACCTAAAACGAACCCTAAGAATTGCTAGGTATAACTACGGACATATCAAGAATTTCCGGAGCTATTTTTTTAGTAAGGAATAAGCTTCATCCTTTTAAAAAGCAGAGGCAGCCGATCAAGTTGATCGGCTGCCTTTATTTGCAGTTTAGTCATCTTATAGTTGGCGGCAGGAAACGGGGCGATTTAATTTTTTAAGATCTTTGTAAAGTCCGTCAATCGTAATAGAGTGGTAGGCGTAATCCGTTAACCGTCATCCGTTTGTACTAGGAATTCGATTTTGTTTTTTCATTTGTTTGTATCCGACAAACAATAAGCGGTTGCCCGCACTTTCCCGCCGGCCGGCAAACGCCGGCTCCAAACCTGCAAGCGGTTCTTGTTGTAGGCTTGAAGCCGGCGACTGTCGTTATTCCATATACTTCGTTGCGTCAAAAGAAATCTTCGAATGGTGATTAGCATGCTCAATCAAAGAGGACAGTTTCGTTACCTCACGTTCCTTTTTGCGAGCGGCTGCCTGATACGCTTCCGGATCATATAATGCCACATTAAACAGCGTAACAGATCCTTCGAGACCACGGCTGTTCTGGCGCTCAAGCTTCTTGCGGGAGCCGAGATGTGCAAGCTGCCCGATTTCATTACGCATTTGTTTGGCCAATTCAATCGCTTCCATGACAGTAATGTTGGCTCCGTTCCAAGAGATTGTCTCGGTTGTATTCGAGATCGCCATTAACAGATCTAGCTTTCTGAAATCGGTTGAAATCGCATCGATTTCTTCCGTAATGACATCGACACTGCGTACAGGAACCTCGGCCGTTTCTCCTTTTTCAATGATGGTACTGCTGTTATTTAATCGTTCTTGCATCAATTGATTAATCAGACGATTCATGGCTGCGCGTACAGCCAAAGCTTCCGCCATCGTAATATGACTCATAAACCAATCACCTCTTTAAAGGATACGTTTGAAATCGACAAGATAAACTATAGTAATAAAGAAGATCAATTACATATTCCTGCAACGTTATATCCTGCATTGAATTAGACGTTCCACAATAGAAAAGGTTGCTTGCTGGTTCAAAATTTATTTTTTGTGTGGAGTTTATGGAAAAGAATGTATTTCGAGAGCGCAATTTAGGATTATCCACACATGGAAAAAGAAGATTATCAACCATTGGATAATAATAACATTGACAACCGCGAGTTTTTTCAAAATAATAGAATGTAATTAAATACTGGTACCTTTAATTCAGTCCAGAGAGGCTGGCAAGGGCAGCGGATTTTATAATCACGCGTGAATCAGGGCATATCCCGTCAGGGGATGCTCTGCGTCTTCGCGCGGGTTATGATGCAAGAAAGAGGCTACTTGTCAGTTTGAGACTTGACGAGTAGCCTCTTTTTTCTGCTTTTTTGGTATCAGGACACTTTAACCTGGAGGTATTCTGATGAGTAAACAAGATCAAGAGTTTTCGTGGCAGGAAGTACCAAAAACGCAGAGAAACCATTTTTGGAAGACGTTATCCGTAATGATGGGGTTCACTTTCTTTTCGGCAAGCATGCTGGCAGGGGGGACACTCGGAGTCAGCTTGACGTTCATGGAGTTCATTGGAATCGTGCTTGCGGGCAACTTAGTGCTCGGCATCTATACAGGAGCACTGGCACATATCGCTGCCAAAACCGGTCTTTCCACGCATTTGCTGGCTAAATATGCGTTCGGTGAGAAAGGATCTTACCTGCCGTCATTCCTGCTCGGCTTCACGCAGGTTGGATGGTTCGGCGTCGGCGTGGCCATGTTCGCGATCCCGGTTGCCAAAGCGATGGGCTGGAACGTGTACCTGTTGATCTTCTTGTTTGGTCTCGCCATGACGGCAACAGCTATCTTCGGCATGAAGTCGCTCGTCATTCTCGGCTATATTGCAGTTCCGGCGATTGCCATTCTCGGCAGTTACTCCATGTTTGAAGGAGTAGACACGCTGGGCGGTCTACAAGGGCTTCTCGATTACACACCGTCGCAGAGTCTCACCGTGGCAGCAGCATTGACCATTTGTATCGGATCATTTATTAGCGGCGGAACACTGACACCTGATTTTGCCCGGTATTCCCAGACGTCTCGGCAAGCGGTAACCGCAACGGTCATTGCGTTCTTCCTGGGGAACTCACTTATGTTCCTGTTCGGCGCAGTTGGCGCCATGGCTTATAACCTGGCCGATATCTCGGAGGTCATGTTCCTGCAAGGTTTGATCATTCCCGCGATCATCGTTCTGGGGCTGAATATCTGGACGACGAACGATAACGCCCTGTATGCTTCCGGGCTGGGTTTTGCCAACATTACAAAAATTCCGAAGAAGTTTCTCGTCATTGTAAACGGCATCGTGGGTACCGCATTTGCCATGTGGATATACAACAATTTTGTCGGTTTCCTGAATGTGCTGGGCGCGGCGATACCGTCCATCGGGGCTATCATCATCGCAGACTACTTCTTTGTGAAGCGCAGAAACTATAAGCCGTTTGCCGAAATGACTTTCAAGAATGTAAACTGGATAGCATTGGTGGCTTGGGCCATCGGCGTAGCCTTCGCCCAGCTGGCTCCTGGAATAACACCATTAAACGCACTGATCGGTACCGCGGCGGCCTACACCGTGTTGATGCTGATCGTTCCTTCCAAAGAATTCAATGAAAAGGGGAAAATATATGATTATACAGAACGCAAAATTGCGGGGTAAAGAAGGTCTATGGAACATCGTCGTGAAAGACGGGAAGTTTGAGTTAATCACGCAGTCACTGGAAGCAGCTTCGAATGAGGAAGTCATTGACGTGGGCGGCTCGCTTGTACTGCCACCGTTCATCGAGCCTCATATTCATCTGGATACCACGTTGACGGCAGGCGAGCCGGAATGGAATTTGAGCGGAACGCTGTTCGAAGGCATCCAGCGTTGGTCAGAACGCAAGGCATTTCTGACGCATGAAGATGTCAAAACGCGCTCCAAAACGGCACTGAAGTGGCAGATCGCGCAGGGCATCCAGCATGTACGAACACATGTGGACGTCACCGATCCAAGCTTGACCGCAGTTAAAGCGATGCTTGAAGTGAAAGAAGAAATGGCGCCATACATTGATATCCAGCTTGTTGCTTTTCCGCAGGAAGGCATTCACTCTTACCCGAACGGTGCGGATTTGCTGGAAGAGTCGCTGAAGATGGGCGTTGACGTGGTTGGCGGCATTCCGCACTTCGAATTCACGAGGGAATATGGCGTCGATTCGATGAAGGTCGCGTTTGACTTCGCCGAAAAATACGATCGTCTCATCGACATTCATTGCGATGAAATCGATGACGAGCAATCCCGATTCGTAGAAGTCGTCGCCAAAGAAGCCTACGAACGCGGGCTTGGCTCCCGCACGACAGCAAGCCACACGACGGCGATGGGGTCATACAATGATGCATATACGTACAAGTTGTTTAGATTGCTGAAGATGGCTGACCTAAATTTCGTCTCCAATCCGCTGGTCAACATTCACCTGCAGGGACGTTTCGACACGTATCCAAAAAGAAGAGGGCTGACTCGCGTCAAGGAGCTCCAGGAAGCCGGTCTTAATGTGTGCTTGGGTCACGATGACATCTTTGATCCATGGTATCCGCTAGGCACGGGCAACATGCTTCAGGTGCTGCACATGGGTATCCATGCTTCGCAGTTGCTCGGATACGATCAAATCGTGAATTCGATCGATCTCATTACGATCAATAGCGCAAGAACGTTACATATCGAGGATGTGTACGGTATTGAAGAAGGTAAGCCTGCCAACTTCATCGTTCTAGAAGCAGAGAATGAATATGAAGCCATTCGCAAACAAGCCGGAGTGCTTTATTCGTTCAGAGGCGGCCGCAAAATCGCGGAAACGAAGCCGCGGGACACATCCATCGTTCTTGATGGCGGTTCGGAGAAGGTCACTTTCAATAAATAATCGGTTCTGGTTGATGTCCATACGCAAGACGGCACGGAAGTGTTAATTAAATTTGTAGGCGAAGCTTTTGTATATTTGGTTACTTCCTCATCCATATTAATGTGATACCTGTATAACTCTCCTTGACCGTAATATATATATTGTGTTAGATTCTTTCATATAATAGCTATGATTAATTTATGGGAGGGATAAAGTAATGACTACTTCTGAAATTGTAGATGTAAACGTGAACCTGTCATGTAAAGCGAAGTTTGACAAGGTTCACAAAATAAACAATTCAGATACCGGAACTTTATCCTTCTATGCATATATACAATTCGTGACTTATTTATAGTTAGTTTCTTATTTTTGTATAGGTATAGTTAGGTTAATGTACGCAAAAAAGCACCGGTAAACTGGTGTTTTTTTGCGTTTTCTCCGTTTAAAGGGAGATAGATATGAAGCATTTATCTAAGTATGAGAAAATTCGTAAGATCTTATCGGCTTTAAAACAACCTAATTATAGATATTCGCAAATAACAGAAGCAATCTTCAAGAACAAGATCGGAAATTTCGAAGCAATGAACAACTTGCCTAAGCAATTACGAAATGAATTAATCAGAGAGCTTGGTAACAATGTGTTAAGCATCACACCAAAAATGGAGCAGAAGTCCAACCAAGTTAGCAAAATTCTGTTTGCCATCCCTGGTGATGAATACATTGAGTCCGTAAGGTTAAGTTATAAAACTGGGTGGGAATCATATTGTATCTCTTCGCAGTGTGGTTGCGGATTTGGTTGTACATTTTGCGCTACGGGAACACTCGGTTTGAAAAGGAATCTCACAACGGATGAAATAACAGATCAACTTCTTTACTTTATTTTGAATAACTACCCTTTGGACAGTGTGTCCTTTATGGGGATGGGAGAGGCACTTGCAAACCCATATGTATTCGATGCATTTCATGTGCTGACGGATCCTAAACTTTTCGGTTTAGGTCATCGAAGAATTACAGTTTCTACAATAGGTTTATTACCTGGAGTAAAAAAGTTGACGAAGGAGTTTCCACAGATCAATTTAACTTTCTCCCTTCATTCACCATTTAATGATCAAAGAAGTGAGTTAATGCCAATTAACAATCATTTTCCATTAGAAGAAGTTTTGAGCGTATTGGATGAGCATATTAAACAAACGAAGCGAAAGGTCTACATTGCTTATATACTTCTAAGGGGAATAAACGATTCAACTAAACATGCTGAAGCCGTTGTTAATTTGTTGCGTGGAAGAGGGTCATGGGAACATCTATATCATGTCAATCTTATCCCTTACAATTCCACTGATGCCACACCCCAAAGTTTTGTAGAGTCGGACCAGAACCGTATAAATACGTTCCTTAAAATCCTGAAGTCTAAGGGAATTCATGTCACCGTCAGAACCCAATTTGGATCGGACATCAACGCAGCATGCGGTCAACTATATGGATCAAAATAAGGTTTGCTGCTTGAACAATAATTTTCAAGGAGTAAGTCGAAGTGAGATATATTAATGCTTCTGACGTCTTGCCCGAGGAACTAGTTGAAAAATTGCAGGAATTTGTCCAAGGGAAATACCTCTATATTCCAGCAAAAAAAAATGAATATAAAGTCTGGGGTGAGCTGTCTGGCGCACGAAAAGAGATTAACAAAAGAAATGATGCTATTCTGCACGCATATTTATCTGGCGCTTCAGTCGAGGAACTTTCAGAATCATTCTTTTTATCAACCTATGCTATCAGAAAAATAATATATCAGAAATAAAAACCTACTTTTCCCTTCAAGTGTGCTAAAATCGAGCACTATTACTTGAAGGGATTTTTATTATGCAAAAAAGAAATCCGAAACTCAGGTCAGCCACTTATATGTTATGAAGCAATAGTTTTAAGTTTAACTAATATAAAATACTACAGCATCGTTTTGTATATAGATCATGAATTTTCAATCTGTTATCGTGTAGATGTAAGGGAACCATTGGGTAAAACCATTTAAATTTGCACCAGGAGGGGGTCGAAGTGATGGATGTTATCGTAAATACTTCGATTGCAATATAAGTGAGTAGAAAGAAAAAGTTGATTTTCTAAATCTAATAAAACAACTGATTATCATTATTTTTGCTCACTTTTATACGTTTCATAATAAAATCCAATTATTTATGATGATAATCAGGAGGGTAAGATCACGGGTGAAATGGAACTTGAAGAATCCATCTTCGGTATTGTACCCAACGAATCGGTGCTGCATGAAGCTGTTGTTAACCATCTTGCGAACAAGCGTAGTGGGACACACTCGACTTTAACTCGTGGCGAAGTTAGAGGTGGAGATAGAAAACCTTATAAACAAAATAAAATTGATAGATCTAGAGCGGGTTCAATTCGTATGCCGCACTGGCGTCACGGAGGTATTGCGTTCGGGCCTAAACCTCGTGACTATCGTTATAAATCAATAAAAAGGTTAAACGTCTTGCAATCAAATCCACGTTTGTTAGATAAGGCATAGGTAAAGAAGATAAGGAATACACGCAATCTTCGGGAAGGGTTTTAAAGCGGGTTTTTAAACAATGCATAGATTCATTAGGATTACACAAAAAACGCATGGTCTGCGACTATGCGTTTCTTATGTTCTGGCGTCCTATATTTTATACCCAAGGAAAAAACTGACTGAACTCATATTACGAAGGAGTACGATAGTTCAATTCTTGGATTGCACGTAGCGTCAAACAGGGAAGACGCCGTACAGTCGCACCTTACCCTTGGCCGAATGTAAGCTCCTTCACTTTGTTTTTATCCAATCGTTTGATTACTTCGGTGATCAGCTTCACGGCATTTTCGAAATCCTCGCGGTGGAGAATCGCCGCATGCGTGTGAATATATCGCGTTGCAATCGAGATCGCAAGCGACGGTACGCCACCGGCTGTCACGTGAATGGCGCCTGCATCGGTGCCGCCTCCTGCAACATAGTCGAATTGATAAGGAATGCCGAGCTCATCCGCTGTGTCAGTAACGAAGTTGCGCAGACGGCGGTGTGAAATCATGGATCCGTCATAAATGAGAATTTGCGGGCCTTTGCCCATTTTGGCCAAGGCTTCTTTCTCGCTTACACCCGGCGTATCGCCAGCGATTCCTACGTCAACCGAGAAACCAATATCCGGTTGAATAACATTTGCGGCCGTTTTCGCTCCGCGCAACCCGACTTCCTCTTGAACAGTGCCAACGCCGTAAACGGTATTCGGATGCTCGACGTCTTTCAATTGCTTCAGCACATCGATCGCTATGGCACAGCCGATGCGGTTGTCCCATGCTTTGGCCATCAGCATTTTTTCATTTTTCAACACGGTAAATTCGCAAACCGGTACGATGGAATCGCCCGGGCGAACGCCGAACTCCGTAGCTTGCTCTTTGCTTTCTGCGCCAATATCGATAAACATCTCTTTTTTGTCAACAGGATTTTTGCGAGCTTCGGGCGATAAAATATGCGGTGGTTTCGAGCCAATCACGCCGGGAATGTTCCCCTTTCGCGTCATGACGGTCACACGCTGCGCCAGCATTACTTGCTCCCACCAGCCGCCGAGCGGTTGAAAGTATAAGAAGCCTTTGTCGTCGATCCGCGTCACCATGAAACCGATTTCATCTAAATGTCCGGCTACCATAATTTTAGGTCCGTCCGGGGCCGTACCCGTTTTTTTGGCGATCAAGCTGCCGAGATGATCAACCGTTACCTCGTCAGCGTAAGGAGCAATGTGCTCCCGCATAACGTCACGCACTTCGTCTTCGTGACCGGGTACGCCGTTGGCGTCGGTTAGAGCTTTTAACATTTGCAAAGTAGAGTCCAAGGATGTTCCTCCTCCATTTTTAATGCCTACCAATTTATTATATATGACTCTACAGATCTAGTCATTAACTGGAAAGCGGTTACTTTATTAGTTGCTCACAGTTTTTATTTGCTCTTTTGTCTTGGCATAAACGACTAAAAGAAAAATATGAGCTTGCCCATATCCCTGTGGTATATCGATTCCATATAAAGAGACTGGAGAAGTATCTGTCCTCTTTGAAAGACGAATTGATATCGATCAAGATTGAAATATTCCTTCCAAATATTTGTTCAGAAAAGTGCCTTTGGGATCAAGCTCTTTCCTGAATCTGTTGAAGTCTTCCCATTTAGGATATCTTTCCGCTAGTTGTTTTGCTTTGAGGGTATGTAACTTGCCCCAGTGCGGGCGGCCGTCGTATTTAAGAAAAATCTTCTCTAATTCGGAAAAGTATTCATGATACGGCATTCCCTTGTACATATGGGCGGCGATGTATGCCGAATCACGACCATAAGCTGGACTTAGCCACATATCATCCCCTTTAACATAACGACACTCGAGCGGGAAATGAACTGAAAATTGATTCTTGTTAATGCAGGCACGGACTTCTTCAAGCGCTGCCTGCATATGCTGAGCGGGAATATTGTATTCCATTTCATGGAATCTGACGTGCCTCGGCGTTGCGAACATGCTATGGCTGTGACCTACTTGCTTCATTACAGGAGCTAATCTTGCAGATACCCGGCTGACAGATCGAGAGAATTTAGGGATTATTCGGCTCACCTCGGACATTAACTTGAAGGCGCCGTTCTCTAATACAATTTTATTAAAATGGTTCCAAAAGCTGCTTTTATCAGGCAACTCTTCTGTTTGATTCATTAATTTTATTTGTGTATGGTCGCTATAAGGGAATATATAAAATTCAAAATGGCGGTTATTTTGGCATAAGGTGTCCAATTGGTTCAAGCAGTCCGCAAAATTCATTCGCTTACTTACAAAGTGCATGTTCCAAGCGGGAACTACACGTAGTCTCAGTTGCGCAATAACACCAAGTACACCGAGCGATACTTGCATGGCCTTAAACAATTCAGGATTATGATTTGCATCACATTCGATAATTGAACCGTCAGCAGCGACAGCATTGATTCCTGCAACTTGTGTAGCGATGCTTCCAAAGTTAATGCCTGTACCATGCGTACCTGTGCTTGCTGCTCCAGCAATCGATTGGAAATTGATATCACCCAAGTTTTCCTGAGCGTATCCAAGTGAATGCAAGGATTCTCCAAGCAGCTTTAATTTCGTTCCAGCCCATACGTGAGCTATTGAATTGTCCTTATCAATATGCTGGATGCCTTGCATGTCATCAAGTGAAATCAAGGTGCTGTCTGTAGGTATGAGCGCTGTGAAGGAATGCCCAGATCCAACGATTCGCACCTTTCTGTCTTGCTTGTTGCTCTGTCTTACAACATTCGAAATTTCATCAATATTAGCTGGATATACGATTCGTTCCGGTGTGCTGACTGAACTGCCTGACCAATTGCTCCATACCTTGCCGCTTACTTGTCTCATAGAAAGCATCGCCCTTCCCCACGATAGGTTGACATCGTTTGAATTACCTTGCCTTGTGAAAGGATATGCAGCACTGTAAATCTCTCGCACAACTCACCAGCTTTACTGTGGCGCATGAATATTGGATCTCCGTGCTGCAGCTTTTCAGAGCCGTGATAGAGTATAGGTGTTTGTACTTCGCCCGCACCTTCCATCGGCATTAGCTTGGAACCTTCCGGCAAGTAGGGTTTTGGCTGCTTATCGAGGGCGATTGAACCAGAGGCTGTATAGCCGCCGCCTAGGCATGTATAGATATTTGCTTTCGGCCTACGAACAATTTCAATTGCATAGCCTGCTGCAGGCTGGAATCTATAATTTTCATAATAGTCAAATAATGAAGGCGAGTAAAAGGCCGATCCTACAGATACCTCAGTTACAACTTCTTCTGTACAGGTCGAGCTTAGACTGCCGCTTCCCCCGCCATTTACGATTCTAGGAACAATACCCTTTGCATGTAGGGCATGTATCAATTCTGCACGGATCGCAGTTAATTGCCTGATTGATTTGCGTTTGAGATATCGGACAAGCTGATTCCGCAGCTTCGTACTGGGATTTGCATCGCCAACCCCTGCAATTTGAGCTTCATATCCCATAATGCCATCAAGTGTTACATGTGACGAACTGGCTATACGTTCTGCGAGACGTATCCCATCTGTAACTGTACGAACAGGTGAGCGCCACACACCAAAATGTAATCCCATAAAATCCATGGATAAATCGAGATCGATACATAGAGGAAGTTTGCAGCCTGCTTGCTTGGCAATTCGTTCGATGTGATCCACGTGCTCTATGGAATCAACCATTAAAGTAATTGGGTTGCCTTCACCCACCTTACGGGCAATATTCGTAATTGCTTCAGTATCCCATATGGGATAGCCGAGTAATAAATCTTGAAAGCCATTTTCAGTTAAATAGATCGCCTCAGTTGCCGTATAACACATAACGCCAATAAATTTGGGATCAAAATCTAATATTCTTCTTAGAACTTCGCGGGAGCGAATCGATTTGCTTGCAACTCGAATTTGCTTAGAGCCTGAGAGCGTTAAGACATGCCGAATATTCTGCTCAAGCAAATCAAGATCAAGGAAAGCGAATGGCTTTGGAATCCCTTCAAAGGCATTTCTGTAATCGGCATACCTGGACATGATCATTTACACCTCCGTAGAATGAAAGCAGTAATCGCTTTGCTTTCTGGTATTTTATCATTCAAATCTATAACAGAAAGGAACAGACGAATATCTAGTTTACCGTTAGGCAAGCTTTTTGCAAACGGTAGCCAATAAACGAGGAAACGGCGAAGTAGCCAATACCATGGTGTCATCTTTTTTTCATTCAGAAATTTAATATATTCGCATATTATCTTTATTTCGATATGTAGTTAAAATATTACTTTTTAATCTGACCATGACATATTTTTTCTCAACTGACACTCCATAACAAGAAGGGAGGTGTATATAATGAAAAAAGTAGTATTGATCTTATTAATAACGTGCTTTTCTTTCTCTACTAACGCAAAATGCATAGAGATGAAAACGGCCAAGCGTATTATTTCAATCGTTTGGCCGTTTTAGTATTTAAGTAAAATAGCCCTGTCCATTGGAATAGAACCCGAGATTTTGCGATTCACTAAAATAGCCAATTGCTACTAAAGAGATGAGGGATTGGCTCTGCGGAGGAAGTAAATATGTCAGAGTGGACGAAAGGTATAGTTGATTTGCATACAACAGATATTTCAGGTTCGAAATTTCAAAATTCGGTGAAATAGAAAGTATGTTAACGACCACAAAGGGCTGTTCGAAAAAGAGCATCTTTTTGTCATCGGTGTCACGTCCGCTGACGGACTCGGGGCCGCATCAGCTCGCTTCCGGATTCACTGCCCACAGGTAAGCGGTCTGAGTACAGTGAATTCTATCCTTCCATTGAAACACCCGGTGTTGGTGCGGGTGAGCAGGGAAGGGCGGTTGACGCAGGGGACGAGCTGTCAGAGAGACGTTATCTTCTTTCGTGAATAACAATCGCAACCAACTGAAGCATAGTGGATACTATAGCTTTCTTGCTTTGACTACCAAAGTTACAGGAAGCATCTTGGCTTTTTTTGCAAAATCGCTGTTATCGTCCCGCAAAATTTCATCATCAGATTGCTCAATCATTTGCTCGATTACAAATCCCGCTTTTGAGAGCGCATTCACATAGGTTGATAGTTTACGATCCGATAAGGTTAGCGTACCTTCATCAAGAGATACCGAATACCAAGATTCATCGAAATAACATTTTTCAAAAGCAAGCCTATCATTTTCTGCAACAACACATTTGTGTATAGGGTGAGACCAACTGAAAATAAATACGCCGTCTTTTTTAAGGTAAGAAGCGATCCGGCAAAAAGTACCCTCAAGGTCAGTGGTCCAACCTATGGCATAAATTGAATAAACAAAGTCAAAATAATCCACGGGTATGCCACATTCTTCTTCCATAGGAGAACAGATCAATTTTGCTGAAATACCGCATGCCTTCAAATGTTGCGCTGCCTTTTCAATTTGCTTTTCCGATATATCCACAGCCCATAGTTCAGATGCTTTGCGTTCCCACTGATATTGCAAGGATTGACCGTTTCCACAACCGATCTCCAGCATCTTTTTCCCTGAGACATCGCCAAAAAGCTGACATTTTTCTTCTGAGACAAACGCTCCATAGAAAGGAAGCACGATTGCTCCTAAGAAGTCATTTCCTTGCGTATCCCAATAGAAACTGTTTGTTTTATAAATGGAATTCTTGTCCATATCAACTGAGGTAGCGCAACCAACCTCGCCAGAGCCTATAATGTTTGGTTTATAAACAGAATTTTTATCCATATCGATCCCCCCAAAATATAAATAATATGATATCTAAACGCATAATACATATCGAACACGAACATTCAGCGCTATCAATTCCAAAATAATGTACCATTCTTCTATGAATAAATCGACCTAAAATCATCCATGCAGCGGTGGAGACATATATAATTTTGGCCACATTCGTTAGTTAACCGAGTAGTTTTTTATACAAAAAACAACCGATGTGACAGGTTTATAAAAGCTACTCTTATGAATAGTCTTTTTTGCTTAGCCACCTCCCCAATTTATGGGAATGTGATAGACTTAATTAGAAAACATTACAGAAGGAGAGAGCAGGATGTCGGACCATGATGAACTAGCAGAGCAAAGACGCAAAAATTTAAAGCTCATTCAATTCAGCAAAGAGGATCAAACGCTTGTTGAGTCGGAGAAACCAAAGGAGACGTTTGCCGACGTCGGAGGCCTGAAAGAGGTTAAGAAAAAAATCAGAATGAATTTCATATTGCCGCTGAAGCAGCCGGAGGTATTTGCCGCATACGGCAAAGAAGCGGGAGGAAGCTTGCTCTTGTTCGGGCCTCCGGGATGCGGCAAGACGTTTTTGGCGCGTGCAGTAGCAGGCGAGATCGATGCTAATTTTTTTCATGTCGAGCTTCAGTCCATTCTTTCCATGTATGCTGGCCAGAGCGAGCATAACTTACACGATATATTCAAAAAAGCGCGGGAAAGCAAGCCATGCGTTCTTTTCATAGATGAAATCGACGCGCTTGGAGGAAGCCGTCATCAAATGCGCCAGCATCATGACCGCATGCTTGTTAACCAATTATTGTTGGAGCTTGACGGTCTGCAGGCGGAGAACGATAACGTGTTTGTCATCGGAGCAACCAATACGCCCTGGTACCTTGATTCCGCTTTGAGACGTCCCGGGCGATTTAACCATCTTGTTTTTGTACCGCCGCCAGAAGAGGCTGAGCGGCAAACCATTCTGGATCTAAAGCTTTCCGGCAAGCCTTTGGGTTCGCTGAACCTGTCCAAAATTGCCGCAGAGACGAAATTTTATTCTGGAGCCGATTTGGAGCAGCTAGTCAAGGATGCCGTAGAATCAGCGATGGAGCGAACCTTTGAGAAGGGTGAGATCCAGCCTATTACTCAGGACGATTTAAAGAGATCGGCAAAAGGCCGGAAGGCAACGACACTGGATTGGTTTGCTACAGCAAAGAATTACGCGACATTCAGTGATGTAAATCGCGATTATCAAATCGTGTTGGATTACATTAAGAAGCATGGCGTAAAGTCATAGTAGAATCAGGGGGGAAAGAGTAGGTGGAGAACGTACATGATTACGCCGCTTATGCTAAGGCACAGCAGCTTATCGAATGGAGGCGGTATAAAGAAGCTTTGCAGGAAGCTGAGCAGCTAATGAGCCAAGAACCAGAAGATCCGGATGTCTTTGCGCTGATCTCGCGAATTCATCTTTTAATGAACGAATATGATAAAGCACTACATTGGTCGAACCAGGCGCTTAGCCGGGAGCCGCATCAGGAGCTGGCTTGGTTCGTGCGGGTCTGCGTTTACTACGATACGAATAAGCATCGGGCTTGCAAAGAAGCTCTGCAGGAAGCCTTACGAATAGATCCCTATGAGCCTCATTATTATTATCTTCAAGCCAATTTGTTTAACAAGATGAACATGCCAAAGAAAGCGAAGACGGCACTTTCGCATGCACTTGAATTGCGTCCGGAATCATCCCTTTATTTGGCTGTGTTAAGCTTTACAGAAGCCGTGCTCAAAAACTTTGAGGATTCTGCCAGGTTGGAAAAACTCGCCCTCAAATACAATACAGAATCATCTCAAGTGTTTATGTATCTCGGCTGGGCGGCTGGCGAGCGTGGAGAGTACAAACTAAAGGAGACTTATATGCGGAATGCCGTTCGCTTAGATCCGGATGACAAACAGTACCAGGATGAATTTTTAGAGGCGCTTCAGCATAACGAAGTTCTATTTAAAATATTTTTATGGCCGCTCAAATTTTTGCGGAAAATGAAGCCTTGGCAAGTGCTGCTCACCTGGGTTGTGGCTATGATATTGTTTAGGCCGTTGTTGATTCTGTTTATCGTGTTGTATGTGCTCTCGCATTGGGTAACCAAAGCCATCGTACACGTCAAAGTGTTTGGCTGGGGACGCAGAGGAGTATAAGCTTTTTGCCTTAGCCTTTTGAAGTGTCGTAAATCGTTTTTTTGTTTTTTTATTTAATGTAAGTTCTTGTCCTGAGGTGAAGACAAGAACTTACATTTTGAGAGAGCGATCGACGAAGCGATTCGAGCTGACTTGATTAAGTTAGCGTAACAGTCCTAGGGAAATGGAGGATCCAGTTGATAATTCGAGTAGACAACCATTGTGACACTACCGCCATGATGATGATTTTCCAATCAATGACGTATGCGGTAAGAGCAAAAATGAATCCGTTCATCCAGAACAGTGATGTGCCAGGTTTAATTCTCTTGTATTTGTAGATCGCGAGGGCAACATATCCGATCCCTCCGTTGGATACCCGTTGCTTCATCAGTATGGCGACGCCTGTCCCGAGAAATACCGATCCTAGTAGAAGATCCATCCATACGTTAACGAACGGGGACTCAACGAATACCTCGAAGAAATTAACGGATACAGAAGTTATCGTAATAACAAGGACCGTCCCGAACGCAGTGATACCACTAAGATATTGGACCGTTAAGATTAGAAAAATAAAATTCGCTATCCAAAGCCCCAAGCTTATCGGTATATCGAATGCATGGTTCAAAAGGACCGCGATCCCCGCACCACCTCCGGATGGAATTGAGTGGGGGAACAAAAACACTGCCATAGCGAAGCCCTGTATGATAGAGCCGACAGTAATAAGGGAAAGTTTCTTTATAAAACGCCGATAGAAAAATCCATTCCTTCGGCCGGTTGTGATCTGCACATTCATTCGGAACCATCCTTCATGGATTGAGATACAAGCATATCCTGTTTCATTAGTGTATGCTTGTCACCAGAAGGTGATGCCGAGATACTGTATTCAAAGAGCAGGGCTATCCAGCTATAACATATATATGGGCTGATTCGGGTGAAATCCTAAACAGGCCATATCTTGATTACATTTTTTGTTGGAATATGTTAATCGTTAAATCATGTAACAAAATTCATCAGTTTTTTTCTCTCTCAACCCAAATTCAAACGTTTCCTGACGAAGACCACGGCGCAGTGTTTCAAGTGCAAGAATGTCGGCAGGACCGATATTCCCCAAATGCACGTTTGAGCCAAATTTTCGCAGAAGCGAAGCTTGCTGGTGTTTAAGAGGCGCCTCCCAAATTAGCTTTCTTGAATCCGGCACAAATTTAATAATATCGTTAATCACTTCTTCCCGGCATTCACCATATTTGTCGTAAATACCTACATCCATTCCTAACTCGCGAGCTTCAACCGTTATAAGCTCCGCACCTGCGGCCAAATCCATTTCCATCGTTTCCGCAAGTGTTACGGCGTCGATGAGGGAACCGCACAGCTTTTTTCCATACTCCGTAAAAACCTTAAATCCGCGTTGTTTACCTTCCTGAATTAATTCCGTTCGTTTTTTGCGAGACAGTTCGATCGTCCCATCGGATACTTCTATGGCGTTAAATCCAAGATTGGATACGGTATTAAAAAATGCTGGAATGACATCTTGCTGCACAGCCATCTCCAGCAGGGTCCCGCCGGGCATAACCATGATTCCATGTTGTTTGGCCAGATTAATCTTATGAAGTAGCATATCCGTTTTGTATAACGGAGCCGTTCCAAAGCCGAATTTTACATAATCGATGTAATCTGAGGCGGTTTCCATCATATCCGTAAAGGCGTTTCTGCCAAGGCCCTTATCAATAACCATTGTAACCCCTCGGCTCATGACCTCATAAGTATCGCGCTCTTTTTTTTCATATCCGGGATTTTGGCGCAGCCCGCTTGGATCAAATAACTCCATAGGCCAAACTGCACGCAGGGAACTGTTCATCACGATCTCCTCAATTCTTTTTGATTTATCTGTTTAATCTAACACGGTATCATATGCGCACACCTGAGGGCATGTGCCCAATTTTTCAACCATGATAAGATGCCAGTTACCCAATCTGGTGGGGAGGTTTAATCAAAAAGAACACCAAGCCTAAAGTAATCAAAGAGAGAGAAGCAACCGTGATAAACACAACATAATCCGATTTATCCATCATCCATCCGAATAGGGGGGGACCTATAGCAACCCCCAAAAATCGCAAGCTATTATAAAGAGACGTAATCATCCCGCGTTCACTTTTTTCAACTGCGCCAGTGATGATCGTATTCAGGCAGGGAAGAAGCATGCCGGTGCCTATACTGCTAACTGCCAGCAATCCAATAAATACGTAAATGTTATCAATAAAGAAGAGGGCGGCCGCCAGTGAAACCGTCATGACAATTAAACCAATATTCATTAGCCAACGTATCAGCAGGCCATTTTTCTTAATCAGGCTACCGATTGTGTAGGAAGCAATAACCATCCCCAGTAAAGGAATAGCCAAAATTAACCCTTTCATAACCCCGTCAATTTCGTAAGGCTTGTCCTCCAGGATGTTGGATAAATAAAAAAGTACACCAAACAGAATAAACAGCCCTAGTGAACCTGCAAAAAAAGCAGTAATGAGCCAACGACCTTTTTCTTTAAAGATCTCTTTGATTTTCCCGAGATATTTCTTTAGTTTTTGTTTCTGATTGTGCCCCGGTTCTTTGATCAGAAAAATAACGGCGAGCAGCGAAAGTGCACAGAAGACAGGAAACGCGAAAAAGGAGGCATACCATACAATCAGCATTAGCAGGGAACCGATGATCGGGCTGAGCACCTTCCCTGATCCATTGGAAGCTTCAATTAGACCCAGCGCCTTGCTCTCCGTCCCGCCATCATATAAATCGCCTACCAGTGCCATGGCAATCGGTGCGGTTCCCGCGGCCGCAACCCCCTGAATCGCCCTGGCGGAGATAATCACGGCATAAGAGTCCCATATAGCACCAAATCCGGCTAGAATTCCGGCTCCTCCATATATAATCAAAGCCGGTACGATAATGATCTTACGGCCAAATTGATCCGACAAATATCCGATGAGCGGAATAAATAAACCTGCTGCTAAGGAGAAGATGGAGATGATCAAACTACTTTGAAATTTGCTTATGCCAAGTTCCCTTTGCATTTCAGGAAGCACGGGGACCAGCATGGAGTTGCCAAATACGAGTACGATCGGAATCGTCGCCAGTGCAATAAATTCCCATACCTGACCCTTCGATCCGTTATCGGGTTTTGACTTTGACCCAGATTCTTTGTCTCTTGTGTCCGTGGAGTCTGCAAAGTCGATATCGCTAGTGAAACTGATATTCAGTTTTTGATTTTTTGTCTTTTCCATGATTTAGCTCCTTGGACTAAAACTTAACTAAAGTTGGCGATGTGCTTGATGAACCCATGCCAGACTAATTATTGCCTCACAGAGACTATTTAATTCCGCAATTGTATTTGAAAAAAGAGCACTTCTTTAGTCTGGGCAAATATACTGTATTCTAAAATGCTCCATATTGATGGATGAAGGGGGATAATGAATGACGATACAGATTATTCAAGGACATCACCATACACTGGAAGCTTCACATATAAATGTTGTTATAGATGTAATACGGGCCTTTACTGTCGCGCACTACGCTTTTATTAATGGGGTCCAGGGTATATTTCTGGCAGGCTCCCTGGAGGAGGCCTTTAGTTTAAAAAAAATCTATCCTGAATTTATTTTAGCAGGAGAAATACAAGGTCTTCCGATTCCGGGGTTTGCATTGGATAATTCACCTGTACGTTTACACCAATTAGATCTTCGAGGGAAATATCTGATCCAGAAGACAACGAATGGAGTTACAGCAACTTTAAACTCATTAAAAGCCGATCACGTTTTTGTTACAGGATTCACAAACGCAAGAACTACAGCAGAGTATATTAAGAGGGAATTGTTAAAGGATGACGATTTAATTATTAATTTAATTGCTTCGCATCCGTCAGGAGATGATGATCTGGCATGCGCACAATATATATCGGGGATTCTCCAAAACTCTGAGCGTTTATCGGTGGATGAGACCATTGAACGGATTCAAAAGTCTGAAGCCGCCAAAAAATTTTACGATGATGAGAAATCGGAATTTTTACAGGAGGATATTAAGTATTGCACAAAAGAAATACCATCCGATTTTGTAATGAAAGTGAATTATAATAGTCCGGTAATTAAAAAGCTCCCGGTAGGCCAATTACTATAAGATTTTTGTCAGGTGACAAGAACATTGTCCCAATGAAAGTCGCTATAATAGCGGCTTTTTGTTTTATAGTAATCGTCAAGAAATGTTTTTCACAAAATTAACAATTTTATAACATTTCCCCTTACATTTCATTATATAATTATATTAAAAAAATCTACTAAATGTTACCAGGAGGGGTTTTTATGAAAAGATTATTATCTTCACTTCTTATTATCTTATTTTTTACTTCTACCTTTATAACTCCAGCTCTTGCCAATGCCAAACAATTGCCTATATCACAAAACAATATAACAAAATTAGTTATTCATTCTTCAATCAACAAACTTACGATTCGAGGTACTCCTAATGCCACATCTATAGATGCTAACTTAACAACGATAAATAATCTTGATAACATGGACTTTAGCTTAACTCAAGATATGGATATAGCATATTTATCAATAAATCCAAAGGTTGGAAAAAATGAATTAATAGATTTATTAATTACTTTGCCGCCTAACTTAAATATCGAAATCATTGATGAAGAAAGCAGCCTCGAACTATATGATCTTTCTGGAGAAATATCGATTACTGATAATGAAAAAGACATTTATATTGAAAATACAGGTAATTTATCAATAAAAGACAAATCAGGGGATATAACAGTCAATAATATGAACCTTTTGGATGCTCCAAGCTCGGATCAAGTATTAGAAATAGAGGATGGCTCTGGTAATATTGACTTAACAAATATTAATAGTTCCATAAAAATAGTAGACAGATCCGGCGATGTTCTTGTCAGCAGAGTGAATGGTGATGTTGATATTACAGATGATGCTGGTTATATAAACGTTAAAGATGTTACACAAAAAGTCTTTATTGATGATGGGTCCGGTGATATAAATGTAGAAAGAGTTGGGAACTTAATTCTTAAAGAAACTGGAACTGGAAACATAACCTATGATAAAGAACTACCTATCCCTTCCTCCTCCTTCACCCTTAGACCTAGTTCAATGAGTAATATGTATGAGGGTATTTATATACAAATAGATGGTGGTGAAAAAACTCCATTTACTTCATCATCACCAATTGATATAGAACCATATTCAAACATAGTACTTTCTATTTCGGACTATAAAAATTCAACAATTGATAATTTCCATTTTGATACAGACTCAAGTTCACTTATCCCTAGTTTAATCAGAAATATAGGGGAAGGCGCCTCAGTTACTATAAATATTGATAATAGCGCCAATGTAGAACTTTTAAATACTCTTATTGTAGGAGAAAAAAACTACGATGAAAGTAATAATATTCTTGAAGATACTTATTCGATAGAGCCAGCTTTAATTAAAGATTTAATCATTGGGACTATTGCTTCTAAAAGTACTGTAAACGTAAATATCAATAATTCAGCAAATGTTACTTTAGCTAATCATGACTCCACATTACATATTGGTGGTGGAAGTTTGATTGAAAGCGTTATAAACATACCTTCTGATTCAGATTCCACAACCATTAACGCTGAAGAGATTAATGTTAGTATTACAAATAGCGCTAACATCAAATCAAAATCAGGCACAAATATGGGAATACTTAGAGTATATAAAGGGCAATTAATTAATGAAATTATAGATGGTAGAGTCATCTCAAATAGTAAAATAAATCTGAATATTGATAAATCTTCTAACGTATTATCTGAATCAGTTACCATTATTGATGGTGAATTAATCGATGAATTAATTGACTCTGAAGACATTGAATCTAGCGAAATTGAAGTGAAATTTCTTGATACTGGAAACGTTGATGCACTGATTAAGGTAGAAGTAGAAGAGGGTGAAATTATTGATGAAATACTCGATATGGAAAATATTTATAATTCAACTATAAATGTTGATTTATTAAGGACTTCAAATGTTACTAGTCCCATATTATCTGTTTATGAAGGTGAGTTAATTGATGAAACCTTAGATGGTGAGGGATTTTACACTACAAATATTCAAATCAATTTTAATGATTCTTCAAATTTCTATGGAAAACAGTTGTTTATTGAAGAAGGTGAATTAATTGACGAGGTAATGGATAGTGAAATTTCTAATGATTCTAAAATAAAAATAAATCTGAACAATACGAGTAATATAGATGGTGAAGAATTAAAAATTACCGAAGGTGAACTTATTGATGAAACTATAGATATTGAAGATGATTTTACCAAAACAGTCATGGAACTTACCATGACCTCATCTGCTAAAGTTTCTGGAAATAAACTTGAAATTACTGGTGGTGAATTAGTTGATGAGATCATAGATGCAGCTAATGGTATAGGAAGTATTATTAATGTTTATATAAATGATACAGGAAATTTCAACAAAAAGGGGTCTCAACGAAGCGAGGTTCTAATAACAAAAGGTGAATTAATGGATGAAATTTTAGATGTAAGTGAATCTATTTCTGTATCACGTGGAAATATAAACATTGAATCAACAGGAAATGTAACTTCTGATAAAGTTATTCTTACAGACAGCCAGTTAATGGATGAAATCGTGGATGGAGCTTATGTCGGGGGAAGCGCACTTATTGTAAAGGCTGCCAATTCAGCTAACGCAAAAACACCTTCGTTAACCCTTCTAGGTGATAGTATTTTACTACCTCCTATTGATATTGACTCTATAGAACGATCTAATATTATTTATATTATAAAAAATTCAGGGCTTCACATATAATTTTTTTGGGTCATCCCTTCTAAAGTATACTTACTTTTGGGATGACCTAATCTTTTATTAGCGTGGAACATTCATGGACAGCATTGAAACTTGAAAATGCTGATTAAAGCTACACCAGATAGGACGGAGGACGATATTGCGGAACAGGGAACTCACCTAGGCATTACTAGATCAAGATGGAGCTTATGGGCAACTGCATTTCAAGCAGTTTGAATATATAATTTTCAGCATACAACAATCGGCTCTCACCTAATCATTGGGGAGTAGCCGATTGTTGTGTTTTCTTATAATTCAGCTTGTTCGGATCTATACGGGTGAGCGCGAAAGTTCTCCGAAGAGAGTTCAGGCTTAGTTATTGATACCATATCCAATTAGCTCACGATCAAACAAAAAGTTTCTTTCATGTCTTTCAATGAATAACGATCCTTATAATTTTGCAAAATATATGGGGGAATAATTGAGCTGTCTCTTTATCTGTCCCGTTAAGTATAATGACTGCGAGGAGGCAAAATCCTAGGGCAAGGGGTGACGAACTATACTGGATGAACGAAGTACTTCGATGCTCGCTTATTTGCAGAAAACGGAAGATTACGTTCAGGTCCAAGAGTTGATGGACACCTTTCATGTCTCAAAGCGCACCGTCTATTATGATATGAAAAAAATTAACGACTGGCTTCTCGCCAATCATTTAGCACCTGTCGATTACGTTCGTGGAACCGGCTTTCTTCTTCCCAAGGAGTCACGTTCCGAGCTCCCGATAAAAGCGAAAGGCGTCCAGCTTTCCCAATACTACCTATCACGGAATGAGAGGAAAGCATGGTTAGGCCTTCATCTGATCAATAGGACGAAACCGATGTTCTTGCGGGATATGGAGACTTTACTTCAAGTAAGTCGTGGAACTGCACATTCAGAATTAAAACATCTTCAACAGGAACTCAAATTATTCGGATTGAAGGTCACATTTTATCGCAAACAAGGGTACATGGTGCAAGGAACTGAGAAGGACCAAAGGATGGCTCTTTCTCATTTTTTATCTGAATTGCTTGCTGGTATCAGTTGGAAAGAATTTGTCTCTCAGATTCAGGGTTTGATTAACGTTAATCTTTACAAAGCCCAGTTCCCAGCCTTTCAAATCGATAAACTTTCTTCTATTTACGACATTATCACTGATGGGGAAAAAGCGATTGGCATGGAACTGACGGACGAAACCGTTGTTCATCTTGCCGCACGATTGATGCTTTATTCCAACCGTATTATTCAAGGAAAAACGATCGTAATGGACCAAGAGGAGAAAACCGCTTTAAAAGAAACGCCTCAATTCAAAGCGGCCGAGCACATTTCACACGAGCTTGGAAAATTATACAAAAAAACATTTCCAGAGGATGAGGTTTGTTATATCACCGTTCACATACTAGCTGCGAAGGTCAACAAACTGGATGCAGAGTCAAATGATTTAGAAACGAAAAAGCTCCATCAAGCGACGAGTCAGATGATCGATACATTCGAACGACTTGGTTGCGTATTTTTTCAAGATCGTCAAGCTCTGGAAAAGCAGTTGTTTCTTCATGTGAAATCGGCGTATTACCGAATTAAATATGGACTTGCGATTGAAAATCCTTTAGTCGACACCTTCTTGGATAAATATCGAGAAGTATTTGAACTGACCCAAAAATCGGCGCGTCCCTTGGAGGAATTGTTAAACAAACCGATTGATAAAAACGAAATCGCTTACTTGTCGATGCACTTCGGAGGATGGCTAAGAAGAGAGCAGGTCGAGCCTATGAAGCGTAAAACAGCCGCCATCGTTTGCGTAAATGGAGTCTCCGCTTCTCGGATGTTGAAAATCCAGTTGGAGCAATTGTTCCCGGTTATTGATTTTACTGTGATTCTCTCGTTGCGTGAATATGAAAAGTATAATGGTCGAGTTGATTTTATCTTTTCGACAGTGCCGCTATCAGACAGTAGAGTTCCTGTCTTTACGGTGAATGCCATATTAAACGACGCAGAGAAGGCACATTTGCTTAATCAACTTAGTCCATATCTAAACGGTGAAAGCATCGCAGCATTTTGTCCTTCAGCGCAAGCAATTGTCGAGCTTGTGAAGAAACATGCAGCTATCTCAAATGAATCGGCACTACATGAGGAGCTTAAGCGCTACTTGATAGCTACCCGCAGTCAAGCACCGAAAGAACTCAGCCCAACACTTGAGGATTTGCTTCCTTCATCCCGCATCACCATGCTAGAAGAAGTGTCCGATTGGAAGGCTGCTATCCGAATAGCATCGCAACAGCTATTAGAGGACGGAAGTATCTCTGATCGCTATATTCAGGCGATGATCGACAAAGTTGTCGAGCACGGACCTTATATCGTCATTGCTCCCGGAGTGGCCATAGCACACGCAAGACCAGAAGATGGAGCCATTCGCACGGCGATGGCATTGCTGTCGATTCAGCAAGGAATCGCATTTGGCAAAGATCCAAAACATCAGGTTCACTTGTTACTCGTTATGGCAAGCGCTGATGGTGAAACCCACTTGAAAGCGTTATCTCAATTAACAGCGATGCTCCTGGAGGAAAAAAACCGAGCCGAGCTGACTTTTACTGTAGACAAGTCCGAAATCGTTCGAAGGATTCACAAATATTCTCAGCCTTAACAGGACATCATAGCAAAACAAGGAGGAAATTAACATGCTTTTTTTGAGTAAAGACCTAATATCGCTAGATTACGAAGCGAATGATGCGGAGGAAGCCATTCGTGCAGCCGGTCAGTTACTTGTTGACAGTGGTGCAGCAGACAGCAGCTACATTGATGCGATGCTTGCCTCATATCGAGAGAAGGGGCCCTATTTCGTTCTGGCTCCCCATATCGCGTTGCCTCATGCGAAGGCTGAAAATGGGGTAAGCGAGGCATCGGTATCGCTAGTACGGCTAAAACGACCGGTCCGATTTGGTCACCCTGCGAATGATCCAGTCGAACTCGTATTTGCACTTGGATCCTCATCAAGCTCAGATCACATCAAATTACTTCGCAAGCTAACGTCACTGCTAAATGATCCGGCAAACATCGAGGCGATCAGGGCAGCAAGCACAGGTGAAGATATTGAGGCATTGCTCGGCAAAACGGTGTAATTACAAAGTTTACAAACACTTATTAGAGGAGGTAATCCCCATGAAAATCTTATGTGTGTGTGGATTAGGACAAGGAACAAGCTTGATCTTGAGAATGAACGTAGAAAACGTATTAAAAGAAATGGGAGTGCAAGCTGATGTGGAGCATACAGACGTTTCAACCGCTTCAGCTACACCGACCGATTTCATTATTACGAGCAATGAACTGGCTCAAAGTCTGCAAGGGCATTCAGCCAAAATTATAATCGTGAACAATTATTTTGACTTGAATGAAATTAAAGAAAGTCTGAGCGCTGCATTGTAAACCCATTTCTGAGGAGGAGATTCCCAATGGACGTTATTTTCTGGATCGCTACCAATATTTTTGGCACACCTGCCATTCTGCTCGGATTTATCGTTCTGGCTGGACTTTTACTGCAAAAGAAATCCACTAGTCAGGTTATCAGCGGGACGTTTAAAGCGACAATTGGTTTCCTGATTATTGGAGCAGGTTCTGGAGTGATCGTAAATGCGCTGAATGTGTTCGAACCGATGTGGAAGGAAGTATTTGGACTAAGCGGCCAATCTCTAGGACAATTTATGGGTCAAGAGTCGTTTAATGCAAAATATGGCAGTGCAGTGACTCTAGCCATGTTGGTCGGTTTCCTGATCAACGTATTGTTGGCCCGGTTTACGAAATTCAAATACATCTATTTAACCGGACACATGATGTTTTGGACCGCTACCGTATTTGCGGGTATTGTCGTTCATACAGCAGGAAATGTTCCGATCTGGAAGCTCGTTCTCTTCCTGTCTGTCATTCTTGGTCTGTACTGGACCTTCCAACCAGCCGTGACACAGCCATTCATGCGTAAAGTTACTGGGAATGACAACATTGCGTTGGGGCATACTTCCGCCTCGGTCGCTCTTCTCGGTGCGTTGTGTGGTAAATGGCTCGGTAACAAAAATAACGATTCCGAAAAAATTAAAGTTCCAAAAGGGCTTGAGTTTCTCCGCGATTCCAACGTGATCACGGCACTTAGTATGGGATTGCTGTTTCTAGTCGGCGCTATCGTGATTGTGATGAAGGGAACGCCTGGTGCTGAGGAGTTAATTGCCAAGGCAGGAGATCAGAACTTTATAATTTACTCCATCATCCAGTCCTTAACATTCGCAGGGGGAATTGCCATCGTATTGATGGGGGTACGAATGTTCATCGGGGAGTTAGTACCAGCCTTTAACGGTATCGCTACCAAAATCGTTCCCGGGGCAAAGCCTGCGCTTGACTCTCCTGTTGTGTATCCTTATGCTCCGAATGCCGTAATCTTGGGATTCATCGGGGCCTTTGCAGGCGCATTGATTTGGCTGATTGTTCTAGGCAGCACGGTTGCTTACATTTTCGTACCGACGATGATTGTGCTGTTCTTTCACGGAGCAACGGCGGGTGTGTTCGGAAATGCCACGGGCGGTGTGCGAGGAGCGTTGATGGGCGGATTTATTACCGCAACGGTCGTTGCTTGGGGACAGTTTATTATGGTCCGTTTCTTGATCGCATCAACCATACCGGATACAGCGATGTGGGCGGCAGACTCCGACATGTTCATTCTCGGCCCAATTATCCGTTTTCTCTCGCAATTGCTGTTCTAAGTGATGCTGTGAGAAGCACGAATACGGTCCGAACAACTGGAATCAGCAATAAACGATTTAGGAGGACATTTCGATGAGCTTCATCCGAACACTTGATGCAGATATTTCAACAGAGCAACTTGGATTTACTTATTCTCACGAGCATATCGTGTGCCGACCTGCCTACTGGGCTGAACGCGGTGCGGATGATCTTCTCCTCGACGATCCAGAGAAATCGAAGCTCGATGTGCTCGATTTCAAACACCACGGCGGGCAAGCCATCGTGGACGCAACAGCGATCGATTATGGCCGCGATGTGCCAGCCGTACATCAAATTATGCAGGAAACGGGGATTCGCATCATTGGCACAGCGGGTTTCAACAAAAGCTTCTTATGGGACGCAGCCGTAAAAGAGGAGTTGAAGCCGATCATCGGTGATTATAAAACTTACTATGAATGGATCGAGGCAAAGAGCATCAATGAACTAACGGATTTTGTGATTCGTGAAGTTGAAGAAGGCCTTGAAGGAACTCCCTACAAGGCCGGACAGGTGAAATTCGGTACGGGCTACAATCGAATTTCACCGCTAGAGGAAAAAACGCTGCGTGCGGTTGCCCGTGCTCACCATGAAACGAAGGCGCCGATTCATTCTCATACGGAAGCCGGTACAATGGCGATCGAACAAATTGAACTGCTCAAAAGCGAGAACATTGACCTAAGCTTTTTGAGCCTTGGCCACATGGACCGAAATCCGGATCCTTACTATCACGAGCAGATCGCCAAGACAGGCGCCTTCTTATCATTTGACGGAATCGCCAAAATCAAATACGCACCTGAGAGCACAAGAATTGCTTTGATTCTCGACCTTGTTCGCAAAGGTTATGAGGATCAAATATTAATAAGCGGAGATACAGCTCGCAAAACGTACTATAAGCATTACGATTACGGTCTTGGGCTTGAGTATATTATTGCGAAGTGGGTTCCCCGATTTGTAGATGAGGCGGACAAGGAAGGATTTGACGGACAGAAGCTCGTGGAAAAGTTTTTTGTGACGAACCCGGCGAACTGCTTCGCCTTCAAAAAGTAAAGGAGTACGGAAGATGAAATTTCAAGACGAAAATGCATGCGACGTCGCTGCTAAAATTGAGCAGGCATTATGTGCGATTCTGCCTATTGGCGCAGTTGAAGCGCATGGCCCTCATCTCCCCTTGGGAACCGACAATTTGCTGGCTGAGCGGATTGCCCACAAGCTGGCGGAACGAACCAACAGCTTTGTTCTGCCAACGCTTCCCTTTGGACAAGTGTGGAGCCTGCAACATTTCCCCGGGAGCATAAACGTCTCTAATGAAGCTTTAATCCAAATGCTGTACGACATTGGCGAGAGCCTCTTTCGTCAGGGCTTCCCAATCTATGTCATGCTTAATGGTCATCTTGGCAATGCGGTTGCATTAAAGGAAGCAGCTCGACTTCTTTACAGGGATGTTCCGGAATTGAAGGTTTATTATTTCTTTTATCCTGGATCGAAGGAAGCCATTCAAAAAGTAAGGGAAACCCCTTCTTCCCATGCTTCCTACTTTCACGCTTGCGAGCTCGAAACATCCTATATGCTCTATTTGGCTGAAGAATATGTAGATATGTCACGTGCGGTAAACGATATTCCGACGATCAGCATCGAAGCAGATTGCACTCCGACCCCATGGGAAGAGTTCACCTCGACGGCGGTGCTAGGAGATGCAACATTAGCGACCAAGGAGAAGGGCGAACACATTATTGAAGCCACGCTTCAAACGATGACGACCATGATACAAGCAGCAAAGACGCGGCTAACAACCGGAAAGGAGCAGTGAACCCCAGATGCTTCATTCTTATTTTCAGCATATCCGTCACAGGCTAGATCACATCGAGGAAAGGGAATCGGAAGCGATAACGAAGGCTGCTGAGAAAGTAGCAGAAACAATAATGAACGGTGGAATCATTCATCTATTCGGCTGCGGTCACTCCCATATTCTGACGGAGGAAGTGTTCTACCGGGCTGGGGGCCTCGTTCCGATCCGCCCTATATTCGTCGAGCCCTTAATGCTCCATGAAGGTGCGGTCCGTTCGTCGGAGTTAGAGCGTCAGAATGGACTGGCAGAATCATTTATGAACGATCAGGATATTCGACCTGGTGAAATCATGATTGTGCTCTCCACTTCTGGTCGAAATCCGGTTCCCGTTGATGTCGCACTCATTGCCAAACAAAAAGGTGCATTTACGATTGGCGTCACTTCGTTAGAATATTCGCAAAGCCAGCCGTCTAGGCATGTCAGCGGCAAGCATTTATACAATTCCGTCGATGTGGTCATTAACAATTATTCGGTAAAAGGAGACGCGGTTCTCTCTCATCCTGACTTGCCTGTTCCCTTTACACCCACGTCGACGGTTATCGGCGCAGCTATTATGAATGCTCTTTTTGCTCAAGCCATTTCGATGATGATCGAACAAGGTTCTGAACCTCCTGTATTTTTAAGCGGAAATATCGACGGCGCTGACGAGCACAACGAGGCACTAATTAAACGTTACCAGGGAAGAATACCGCTTCTTGCCTAAGCGGCTGATGTGAATCGCCGTCTTGAATGAACTTATGATCTACGGATAGGAGGAAGTTACAATGGTGACTAAACGATTGACCATATTGAATGAACAAGGTTTCCATGTTCGTCCTGCCCAGCTTTTCACCGACAAAGCAACTGGCTTCGCAGCGACGATTAAAGTAAAGAATGCAAACGGTGATGAAGCAGATGCGAAAAGTATGCTGGGGCTAATGACTTTAGGGCTTGCTAAGGGAGATCAGATTACAATCGAAGCGGACGGTCCGGATGAGCAAGAAGCGATAGTTAGCTTGACGCAGATGATCGAAAGCCTGTTCGGTGAAGTATGATGGCAGAACAACATATTCAAGGCATCGGGGTTTCACCAGGCATTCGCATTGCGAAAGCATTCGTTATAAACAACAATCCGGCGCTTACTACCCGCGAGCATATAAATGAAGAGGAAGTTGAGGCTGAACTAGCCCGTCTAGGGAATGCGAAGGAATTGAGTGCTACGGAGTTAATGAATCTGACTGAACAAGCAAAGCTGTCGCTTGGTGAGAAACAAGCGGGCATCCTCAGCGGACAAGCAAAGATGTTGGAGGATCCCGCTTACTACCCGCAGATCGAGAAGCGGATACGAGAAGAAAGACATAGCGCGGATCATGCAGTTCGTGTGGTCACGGAGCTTATCGCCGGAAAATTCGAGAAACTGAGTAATGAATATATGCGAGAAAGAGCCGCTGATATTCGAGATCTTGGCAAGCGTTTGCTCTCACACTTGCAGGGAGAAGAACGGATCAGCTTATCGGATATTCGAGAAGAAGTAATCATCGTCGCTGATGACCTTGCTCCATCCGATACGGTCCAGCTCAACAAACAATATGTACTGGGGCTGCTTACTCGTGTGGGAGGGAAGACTTCACACACTTCGATTATGTCCCGTTCACTTGGCATCTCGGCTGTTGTCGGAGTTGGTGACGCTGTTCGTGAGATTGCTGACGGCGAGCTATTAATCATAGATGGCAGCCAGGGCATCTGTATTCGTATGCCTGATCCGAAGACGATCGAAACCTACCAACTCCGTCAGCAAAGTGAGCAGCTGGAGCTAGAGTTGCTTGAGAAATTCCGATCACGGCCAGCTGAAACGAAGGATGGGATTCGCGTTGAAATGGCTGCAAATATTGGAACGGTTCAGGAAGCAGCTGCGGCAGTAGATCGGAATGCAGAGGGGGTTGGCTTGTATCGTACAGAGTTTCTGTACATGAATACGAGTCATGCACCGAATGAGGAAGAACAATTCATCGCCTATCGTGAGGTCGCTGAAAGCATGAATGGTCGCCCCGTCATCATACGTACCTTGGATATTGGTGGAGACAAAGAACTTCCTTACCTGCCTTTACCAAAAGAAGCGAATCCATTCCTTGGTTATCGTGCTATCCGGATCGGTCTTGATCGCAAGGAGCTCCTGGTAACCCAGTTGCGAGCTATATTACGCGCAAGCCATTATGGCAATATCAAAATAATGTTCCCGATGATATCTAGCTTGGAAGAATGGCGAGATGCAAAGGCTACATGTGAGAAAACGCGCACCCAACTGATACAGGAAGGATTTCCGGTGTCGAACTCGATAGAAATGGGAATAATGGTTGAGATTCCTTCCGCTGCACTTTTGGCCAACGCATTCGTCAAAGAGGTCGATTTCTTCAGCATCGGTACAAATGATCTTGTCCAATATACACTAGCCGTAGATCGAATGAATGAAAAGGTAGCATACTTATACGATTACTTTCATCCTGCGGTGCTGCAATTAATCCAGCGGGTAATTAAAGCGGCACACAGCCATGGAAAATGGGTGGGGATGTGCGGAGGGATGGCTGGGGACCCACTTGCTGCTCCGCTGTTAATTGGGCTTGGACTTGACGAATGGAGTATGAATTCAAGTTCTATCGTGAAGATAAAACAAGTGATATCGAATCTAGATAGCCGTGATTGCCGTAAATTAACGGATCGCTTGCTCCTGTTGGACACGACGGAAGAAGTAAGACGGGAATTGGTTCGATACATGAAAGAATTACAACCGAATGAATAAAGGACCAAGACTAGAATGAACTTGTGGAGTGATCACCAATGAAGAAAATTCAATTAATACAGCAAATAAAAGAACAGGGGCTTGTTGCGGTATTACGTGCGGATTCATCTGATGAGGTGGTCAAGATGGCCGAGGAAGCTATTGCCGGAGGCATTAAAATCATCGAGATTACGATGACCGTACCCAATGCGCTTCAAGCCATTAAGCATTTAACAGCCCGCTATTCGAGTGATCCGCAATCGAAGATGCCATTTGCAGTTATTGGATCAGGCACAGTACTGGATGCTCCGACTGCTCGGGCTTGTATTTTAGCGGGTTCCCAGTACATCGTAGCACCTTCTTTGAACACAGAGACTGTAAAAATGTGCAATCTGTATCGTGTGCCTATTCTCCCTGGTGTAATGACCATTACAGAGATACAGCAAGCTTTGGAGCTTGGTGCCGATATCGTCAAATTGTTCCCTGGCAATCTATACGATCCATCTATCATTAAGACGATTAAAGGGCCGCTTCCCCAAGCCAATATTTTGCCGTCGGGTGGTGTAAATGTACAAAATCTCGGTGACTGGATTCGAGCAGGTGCCTTTGCAGTAAGCATCGGTTCGGATTTGACGATGGAGGCTGTCGCATCCGGAGATATGTCACGTGTGCGGGAACAGGCCAAACGTTATGTGGAAGCGTATCATCAAGCGATTGGCACACAGAAGGGATATTAAATGCCCTCTTCGTTGGTTTGTAATTTCTGGAAATAAATAGAAATTGTATTGTTTGAAGGAGGCAAAACATCCCCCTTGTCGAGGGACAAGAACATGAGGCCCCCCTGAAAGTCGCTATTTTAGCGGCTTTTTTGTTTTATCGTTACAAATGAATGTCTAATCAAGAGCCGATGCCGGGGCAAGAAGCATATGCGCATGATCGATCCGCTGCCGCCCGGGGAGCCATTACCTGCTGAACGCTTGAAGCATGTTTTTCGACTGTATGATATAATGCTCCATAGAATTTAATCACTCCGTAGTTCACCTCTTATAGATTGCATGTGCCTACAACTACGCCGCTGCAATCCTCATCTGTCACCACATCCGATGCCTATTCCCTCGCTATGCTTGAAAGTTGAGCGCACCTACTCTATTTATTCCCGTTTAACGAAACCACGGACGGGCCGAACTCGCCTGTCAAAGCTCTATCTAAGGAGGTTTTTATGCAGTTAGAAGGACAACATTTTTTTGTCATTACAGGTGGTCCTGGCTCAGGGAAGAGTACGCTCCTCGATTATCTCGAACGACAAGGTTTCATGCGGTCGATCGAAGCGGGACGAAGTATCATCCAGGAGCAGACGATGATTGGCGGTGCTGCTCTACCTTGGAAAGACAGAATACTCTTCGCAGAGCTCATGCTATCTTGGGAAATGCGTTCATACCGACAAGAACTGAAGCAAGGAAATACCGGCCCCGTGCTGTTTGATCGAGCTGTGCCTGATGTCATTGGGTACCTTCGACTGGAGGGGTTGGATGTTCCGGCTCATATCCAGCGCGCTGGCGAATTATTTCGCTACAATAAACGTGTTTTTATCGCCCCGCCCTGGCCGGAGATTTATCGTCAGGATACCGAACGAAAACAGGATCTAAAGACAGCTTGCCGAACCTTTGACACGATGGCGGCCGTTTACACCGAGCTTGGATACGAATTAGTCGAGCTTCCGCGTTGCAGCATCGAAGACCGAGCCGAATACATCCGGTCGAGCATCCGCTGTAATAGTACAACCGGTTTGCGGGAATCGAAGAAATGAGGAATTTTCGCTTCCCCAAACCTAGCATTTAAACACATCAGTAATGAAACATGCCATATTTTTCAATAGAAACTGACAAAAAAATATCCCAACATTATAATTGTTATATATGAAGCACTTTCTATGTGAAAACGATTAGAGGTTGCTGGATCACCATAAAGAACTTTTGCATTTTCATCCATTTCTCTCCAAGGAATCGGGCCATCCGGAACATTCATACGAATCATATCACCTACAGTTAAAACCTCTTGTCCACTAAGTTTGATCTCGGGAATCGGACGATCTGCTGCTATATAGTATTCGAAACTCATTTTTAACATCACCCTGTCTTCACAAGTTCTATTCTCATATTATTATAATTAAAGAGAAATTCTTCAATATGAAATTAATAATATGAAGAAAAATAAGGCTGGAGGTCCCCGTAAGTGTAATGTGTGTTTATTTGGATGGAAAAGTATCGGAATTATGTACAACTACGGTTTGATTATGATTAGGAATTGAAAAAGTATACCCTTGCGGTAAATTAATAGATCAAAACAAAAGCGACCCGTCCACAGATTATATTGTGGGTAGGTCGCTTTTTTTGCATATGCACATGTTGTTCAACATGTTGCATTAGTTACCAAGGCACCTGTGAGGGATGGCATTTAAACCAACCAAGCCACTCTGATAACGCACAGCCCGCCTGGAATCCAGTTTCTCCATCTTTCCAACCGGAAGCTTCTGCAGCGTTATTAGATCCAATAATAAAAACGCCTGCTATTAATAAAGCAGTTGTGAATCTACCTATTTTTTTCAACTTAATCACTCCTTGCCAAATATAGATAGAATTACATCGGGACACTAGTAAATAATAACAGAACTTTTTATTTTGTTCAATACCTCCTTGAACCTGGATGTTCGGCTCAAGATGATTATTTGGAACGTCTTTGGGGTTAAAGACCTATCCATTGCAGGCGGGGCGCTCTTTTCTATTTACTTGAAATACGAACATTCAGTCTCTACACTGTAGAAAAGGAAGAAACGAGTGTGCGTAATGAATTATTGAAGTTGCTGGTGAAAAGAAAAGACAGAAAACGGATGGTGAGATTAACTTTTTCGCAGTTGATCCAAACATTAAAGGAAAGGGAATTGGAACACTGTTGTTACATGAGTTAGAAAGGAAAGAGGAAGGGAAACTGATCTATCTTTATACGGATAGTGGTTCGACTTATCAGTTTTATTTACATCGTGGTTTTGAAATGGTCGAACGGAAAACAGTAAAATTAAATATCAGAAGCAAGGAAGTTGAATTGGAATGTTTTTTATTTAGCAAGAGGCTTTGATGATGATCGCCATACACTTTTCCTATCTTTTTTATTGTACATTTTAAGTGATGGACAAAAACCAAAGTAAACACTGCCAATACGATTGGTAGCATCTCAGGCAAATAGCACAAAAGGCAGAGGGCACTCTTAAAAGGAGTTGCCCTCTGCTTTTTTGTTAGCGGCTAATAAAGCAGACCCATTTCGGCTGTGTGTCTTGACATTGCTTGGTTTTCGTAAGCATCCGGATTATGACCCTGAGGCTATTACGCCATGCAGGAAAACCGTTTATTATTTTTTCAACAGGTTGATATGATCCAAATCCGTGCTGCTGTTAAAGATAAACTCGATTTTGTAATCACCGCGGTTATAGGTTAGCTTGGTTTGTGTTTTTTTACCATTTTTGATCTTGCTCACGGAGCTGGGAGCGTACCAGTTCTGCTTGACCATTTCTATCGTAATGCCTCCGATATTGGTTTGACGCTCCACGTTGGTGCCGAAGTAGCGCATTTCTTGGATTTTGTTTGACTTATATAAGAAAGCATAACCGGGACTGCCCATATTCGCACCGTAAACATCGAACGAGCTTGCATGTTTACCCGGCTTCGTAGGCTCACCGATCTTTTGGATGACATCCTGCTTGGTACTTTTACCAACCGTGAGCCCGCTCACTGCGCCCGGAAATTGGCCTTTCAGGGCTGGCTTATAAAAGCTGTTCAGCGTTTGTAAGGGGGTTGGAGCCGCATGTTCACTTCTGCTTACAGACGCGGCTTCCGCCTGGTGGCTAGGCAGGATCGCTTGCTCCGCTCCGATGGAGCCCGATCCGATGACGGCGGCCATGGAGGTCGCCAGCAAGAGTGTTTTTGCCATTTTTATTGTCATAATTGATCCTCTCCTTGTGGCATGTATTTACCACATATGGTTTTTCCTAAACATTGCATGCGTTCATTACATTAATAGAACCAGGCTAGAGAGCAAGGGGCACGAAAACATAAAAGGATATGAATTTTTTGATATAAAAAGGGCTCGGGGGTATGACATTAACATGTTCCGATTACCGATTTGATGATTATCTATATCCAGAAACCGTTCGAATTGCTGGCCATCATCACGGACGACACGATCGCTATCGATTTCACTCATATTGAAGCGCGCGTGATCAAGCGCCAGCATGAGGACTTCAAAAGTCATTTCTCAAAGTCTTGGACATGCATGCATTTCCAAGATACGAAGGTGATGGTTTTAGTTGGGTAGAACCTTCTGACCATACTAATGCGAATAATAGGCTTAAAAGAAACAAAACAAAAGCCGTTAGTCTATTTTACACGGGAACTATAGAATTAAATTCAGGACATTGATCAATTGGTTATTATATTATTAACGACTCCGTTTCAAAATTACCACGTGCATATACTGATGTAGTCATATGTTTTTTTTGGTAAAATATTTCCTATATTCAATTAAAAATCAGCGTGAAAAAAATCCGCGATCGCCAAATCCTAAAGATGATGTGTAGCAGCTTGTGTGAAGTGGCGATGATGGCTGTTTTAGCTGAAAGATGGGCTTCAAATCAGAGGTTACCTTTTCTTGAGTTCCTTGTACTATTCTTTACGGGTCGAGTTACTAAATACAGGAGCCTTATGCCCAATTGACAATAAACCACGTGAAGGATGATATCTGATGAAGCATATTTATCTTGTCAGACACTGTAAAGCTACAGGCCAGGAGCCCAAAGCCCCCTTAACACAGGAAGGCCAAGAAGATGCTGAACATATTGCAGAGTACTTCATTGATAAAAACATCGACGTTATTTACTCTAGTCCGTTCTTACGGGCCTTGGAAACCATAAAGCCTTATTCAGTTAGAACTCATAAAGAGATCTTAATAGACAAACGTTTAAAAGAAAGAATTTTAAGTACGGTAAATCTTGATGATTGGATGCAGAAGTTAGAAGAAACATACGAAAACCTAGATTTAAAATTAGCAGGCGGGGAATCATCAAATGAAGCAACTCACAGGGTTATCGGGTTAATTAATGAATTACAAGAAAGACCGGAGTCTAATTTTATATTGGTTACTCACGGGGCACTACTCTCCTTGATCATCAAGAACTATCAGAGCGACTTCGGATTTGAGGATTGGAAAAACATAAAGAACCCAGATATATATTTATTGAAAGTGAATCAAGACGGTGGGTTAATAGAACATTCATGGGTATAAACCAGGACTACCACCAGTAAATTGAAATATTAGACTGCCTACATGTTACGAGGAGAAAACTGCAAATGATTCGCTATCCTTTTTTGCATGAAGGGACGACTATTGGCGTCACTGCACCTTCATCGGGCGTAAAGGAGCCTTTACACGAAATGGTAAAGCAGGCGATCGGCCGTTTGATAGAGAAGGGCTACCCGGTGGTTTGCGGGGAGACAATATGGACTCAAAAGAAAGTAAAGTCGGCACCGGCCACCATAAGCTGCGGAACTCAACTCCCTACTGAAGAACGAGGAGGTTGGTCTGGTCTTCCCGCCATGGGGTGAAGAGCTGTTGATCGAAATTGTGGATCGAATCGAATAGGACTATATTCAGCCCAAATGGGTTCTGGGCTACTCAGATACGAGCGTGCTGTTGCTGGCTGTTACGCTCTCCACTGGAACGAGATGAACATGAACAGTACCATCATGATATTTAATAGGTCCAAATTATCATGATGTGTTATAGTATATTAGACCTAACATGAAGGAGTTGTTCATCTTTGAAATGGAAATTTGCTAAAAGTATGCTTATAGCCAGTCTCTTCATTCTGTTGTTTGCCTTTGGCACTCCAGTGCACGCCAAAGAGCTTCCACAGCCCGAGTGGGTGGTTGATGTATCCAATGGAAAATGGATCCATCCTTCTAGCCCGACTTGGGGAATAGTGGTGGATTCCCAAGGGAATCAGAGCATGATTGGTCTGAAAACCGCTGCCAACAAAGTCTATCTTGAAAACATGGATCCCACAACGGGTCAAATCAGATGGTCCATCCCGCAAGATTCTAGCTTCTTTCCCTCAGAGGATGGCTACATATTTATGGTAGAAAAAAACAACCAGATCAGCGCTATGCATCTTGCCACAGGCAAGAAGTTATGGACGAGTACTCTACCTTTTGTAGAGGAAGTTTATTATTATGATGATATATATCCGGGGGAAAATGGCAGCCTGTATGTCGTCTCACATTCCAAGGATAATAAATCCACCCTATACTATTATGACTCCACTGGCCATAGAACGAAAAAATACACGGTGCCGTATTCGATCGTCGATATAGAAGGGGATTATGTGTTTGCCAAAACCTATAATGATGACCCGAATACATACATAATGAGCCTCGCCACAGGTAAAAAAATCAGAACAATAACAGACGGGAATTCATTCATCCCTGTAAATGTACTGAAGGATGGCACATTGATTGCTCAAAACGTTGTTAAGAATACGTTAACGCTCAAAGCTTATCAACCTTCAGGGAAGTTAAAATGGACAAAAAAACTTCCATATGTAAACGGTAGGACAGAAGTGCACACACTTCAGGATCGCTTTCTGTTTATCGATGGTAAAAACAATACCTTGAAGCTGTATGCTTCAGATGGCAAGCTGATTGCCAGCAAATCTTACAAACCTATAGGTACCAGCTATAATCGTTTTTGGGGATTGATGTATATAGCGAAGGATCAGCAGAGCTTCATGTTTACGATTAATAAGGGAAAAAAACACGAAATAATAATAATGGATTCAAAGAATTTGAACGTAATTGAGTCATTCACTAAAGATGAATATGATAATAACAGTGACTATGAGTTTCTCCATAACAAAACCGAGTTATATATTATCGACAGTTACGGAAAAAGCATCAGCAAGTACAATTTAAATAATATATAAATGTCGAAGGACAGAACATAGCCCTATTCAAAGCCGCTAAATTAGCGGCTTTTTTGTTTTATGGGAATATGGTCCTATTGCCGAGTTGATGAATGTCTAATCAAGAGCCTTATGCTGAGGCAAGCGATGCGGCATGTACGCGTCGCCCCAGAGAAGCGCGAGCATTACCTGCTCCATAGTCAATAGTGAGCTTGGTTTGGGCTGAACTAAGCGCGATACCACAAGGAGCTGTAGCAGCATTTTCAAAACTTTTTTTATGATAACCCTTTACATACTATAGGGGGGTATTGTATATTAATTGTAAAAATAAGGAGGTGAGGCAATGTCGATAATTTCAGAAAGTCTTAATGAAATGTTGTAATCGATCAATGCTGCTCATAAAACGGTGCAAGAAAAAGCCACATTCATATATCGAAAGGAATGAAAAATGATGAGTTTAGAAGCTTTAAATGAACAAGTAAAGAGGGATCTTTCTTATCTTACATTTGGCGAAGAGGACTGGGTATGCCAGGCCCACCATCCTGAGGGGCATGTCTACGATGCAGTGATTGTAGGAGGCGGCCAGTGTGGCTTAGGTGTGGGCTTTGGGCTTTTGCGTGAAAGAATATCTAATATCCTTATCATCGATGAAAATGTTGAAGGTTATGAAGGGCCATGGGTAACATACGCTCGTATGATGACATTACGTACGGCTAAACATTTGATATCCATTGATCTTGGAGTGCCTTCTCTGACTTTTCGCTCTTGGTGGGAAGCACAATTTGGGGCACAAAGTTGGGAGGACATCGATAAGATTCCACGGAACGATTGGATGAATTATTTACGTTGGTATCGAAAGGTTCTTAATTTACCTGTTGTTAATGAGGTAAAGGTGAAGCTTATTGAGCCTGCAGGAGAAGATATTTATCGACTGCATATTGAAGGAGCGGGAGCATCTTCTGATACATTGCTGGCCCGCAAGGTTATCTTAGCTACTGGTATTCAAGGCGGAGGGGAATGGCACGTACCATCTATGATTTCCGAAACATTACCTCGTCACCTCTATGCACACACCTCAGAAGACATTGACTTTAAGGCCCTAAAAGGCAAGAAGGTGGCCATTTTAGGCGGTGGGGCCTCAGCTTTTGACAATGCCAACTTTGCATTATCTGAAGGCGTCGGTTCGGCTGATGTGTTTGTTCGCCGCACAGAGATGCCACGTATTAACCCACTTCGACAAATGAGGGTGTTAGGTCTAATTGAACGTTTTCATGTTCTATCTGATGCTGATAAATATTCCGTGATAGACCATTACTTTAAACATCAACCTCCTACAAATGACACATTTGAACGTGCAGCCTCACATCCCGGTTTTACACTCCACTTAGGTGCACCATGGCTTGACGTACAGCATGAAGCTGAGAAGGCTATTGTCACTACTCCACAAGGTAATTTCACTTTTGACTTTCTCATCATTTCCACTGGTCTTGTGACTGATCATTCTTTACGTCCAGAGCTAAAGCTTTTCGAACCCCATATTGCACGTTGGGACGACTATTATCATGCACCTGCTGAGATTGCCAACCATAAGCTTGATGCGTATCCTTACCTCGGCCCTGGCTTTACTTTCACATGCCGGGACAAAAAGGAATCAAAGCTTCTATACGGGCTTTTTGCTTTTAACTATTCAGCTATAGTTAGCTGTGGTATCTCAGCCTCTTCGCTTCCGGGAATGAGATATGGGATACCTAGACTCGTTTCATCTGTAGCAGACCAGCTGTTCTCTGATCATCGTGAGGAGATTCTGAAAAATTACTATTCTTATAAAGAAGCTGAATTTGTTGGAGAATGGACAAAGGCTTAGTTTACTATTCAACTATTGAAGGGAAGATAGACAATTGGGGAAGGTCTTTACAAAATCGACGTCTGCTCTACTACTATTAGTCTTTATTTGGGGTGGAAGTTGGCCGATCTATAAAATGGCTGTGCCTTATACGCCCCCGTTATTATTTGCAGGTATGCGTGCATTGATAGGAGGCCTTATACTTGCTGCTCTCATATATAAAATGAGGAACAGGATCAAATGGCGTCAGAATTGGGCGAAATATTGTATTTCAGCACTATTTAATACGATTCTCTTTTTTGGGTTACAGACAATAGGACTCATATATTTGCCAGGAGGATTGTTTTCCGTGCTTGTCTATTTTCAGCCCGTTCTACTTGGATTGTTTGCTTGGATTTGGCTTGGAGAGCACATGTCGCCCTTGAAAATCATAGGTTTGATTACCGGATTCCTTGGAATTGTAGTTGTCAGTGTGGACGGATTAACCGTTCATGTATCGGTCATTGGTGTTGTCTTAGGGTTGCTTATGGCATTGAGCTGGGCCCTTGGTGTGGTTTATGTGAAGAAGGTGAGCAGCGAAGTAGATGCTTTCTGGATGGTGTCTTTGCAGTTTATTATTGGTGGAGTTATTCTAATGGGTATGGGAACAATTGTTGAAAACTGGTCAGCTATTGAATGGAATAGCAAATACCTTTTGGGACTCGGATACGGCTCCACTTTTGGCATTCCACTTGCATATATCATTTACTATAAACTTATTAATGCGGGAGAGGCGAGCAAAGTCGGCACATTCACGTTTCTTGTACCGATCATTTCCGTATTCATCGGTACGGTATTTTTAGATGAACCGCTAACTTACCGCCTTGTCGTAGGACTGTTATTAGTAGGTCTAAGTATTTATTTCGTGAATTATCGCGGAAAAAAGGTGAATGCTTCATTATTCAATAGATCGGAGGCAAAATGTAATACGGAAGATGTGGGATGACAAGAACATATATGCTTAAAAGCCGCTGCTACGCGGCTTTTTTGTTTTATATCATCAACTTCTATCATTATCATTTGACAAGGTGTGTTAGCTATTTTAATTTTGTCATTTATAACACTCCCCTCACTTTTTCTTTTTTTTGAAGAAATCGAACTTGATCACATAATCAAAGAGAGAGGTAATTACAACAGCTCCAAGTGGAATCATTGCGTATGCCCAAGGCGGATTATTTGGAGCTTCACCAGGGGGGGCATCAATTAAAATCTCAAAAAGGACAACACAATAAATTAGGGCCAATACAATACCTGTTACGTTCCTATCTTTTTTAAACATAGCTATTTTTCACCTTCTTTTGCAAATAACATTTAATGATCTAAATTAGGCGGCATAAATGTGTTCTGACGGGTTACAGATATGAGACGACGATACGATTAAAGGATGAAGAATGGAACGCTATCGAAGCTTTCTTGCCTCCTGCCTGAAAAATATAAGGAGGTTTCGCTGAAGTTGTTATGTTCGCTCACCCTTCAGTAGTTTGGATGTTATCTGAACAATAGAAGTCAACTGTTGCTAATTAACCTTCAACGCTCTATTCTTGGAGTACATGAGTTGAAGGAATTACCTTTTTTTGCGATAGGATTATTTCGTTTTTTAATGCCTGTGCGTATTAAGATTTTTTTGATTTTTTGTTTTTGACTTCTTAACAATATGAACGCATTATGTCTAAAAGAAGTTGCATTTTGCGATTGTTATTACAATTTTATTGAAAATGGGGACAGTTTTGGGGGAAATTGATATTTTTTGGGTAAGGGGAAGGTAAGGATAAACATCGGCAACATTAAGCAATACTGAAACCAGTAGGAAACAATGGATAATTAGAATCCAATATCAAGGGAACTTTCGAATAAAAGTAGCCATTGACTGATCTCCAGGTATTCGAATGCGATGGAGAGTTAAATATCCCTGCTTTTTCTCAGCGTAACCAGGTTTTGTCGTTACGGCAAATTCAAATCCAGCACGCTTAACGACCTGTATTACATTCTGATTGAATTCACCGGAAGGATAAGCAAAAGCAATTATGGGATGCCCTAATCCCTTCTCCAACCTTTGTTTAGCTCCCAAAATTTCGTCCTCAAGTTGTAACTGGTTGCTTTTTGTCAAATCTACATGATGCCGGGTATGCACACCAATTTCAATGAGACCAGATTGTTCCATTTCCTGGGCTTGATTCCAATTCAAGTGATTCGGTGAACCAATAAAATCGCTGGTAGCGAATATTGTTGCTTTCATTTGAAGCTTTTTTAAGATTGGATAAGCGACTGTATAATTATCTAAATAGCCATCATCAAAAGTAATCAAAATCGGTTTATCTGGGAGCCGTTGGCTCGTCTTCCAACTCATTAATTCCTTGAACGTGATGGTATTATATCCGGCATTCTTTAAATGTTCCATTTGTTTATAAAATACCTTTGGGGGCACAGAAAGCGTATTAGATTGATTGATGCTAATCGAATGGTACATCAAGATCGGAATAGATTCTGTGTCGAGTCGTGAGATCAATTGAGTTTCTGGTGCTGATTGTTTTTTCTCGATTTGTGATTGGAGAAGAGGATTCGCTTCTTGTTCCCATCCGCTTATTAACATACTAATTAACAAAAGAAAAATGTGCATAATGTGCAATTTACTCAACCTCCAAATATATCTTGTGCATTATCTTGTGTATTTCAGAACAAAAATAAACTAGGGACAGCCAGACAATGTCGAAACAAAAACATGGTCCCATTGAAAGTCGCTAAATTGGCGGCTTTTAATAGAAGTCCACAACATACCAGATATTCAGCAATTCCACGGGGGGCTATTCCTTTTGATGGGGATGATCCCCACAGTGTGATGATCCATGGAATAGAAATTAACTTAACTGTGCACACAACTCGACATCGGAGAGCTTTACTGTTTGTTGAAAAAATTAGCTTTGGGTTATTATCATTTTCAATGTGTTTTTTCGGAGATAAAGATGATGTCCCAGAGTGGAAAACAAGAACATGCTCGATTCTGGTTCATTATTTGAATTTTAACGCTCGGACTGGCAACTGTAGACCGATTTAAACCGATAATAGTTAGAGAGGAACATAGAACCCTTCTAGGGTTCTATGTTTGTGTTTAAAAAGATTGTTTTTGATGCAATAGATTACAGTGTAATTTAGTTGGCATTACAACGGTGTGTGGAGAATCGGAGAAGCGGGCGGCAGTGGCAAATTCGATTTGTAAAACCGTCAAGAGGGATATTCCGATTGTAGCTGGATTGGATACAACTTTACAGCCTGTCCCTGTATATCCGACCCCGGACGGTGCGGCAGCAGTGGCAAACTGGGAACACGACGTCTATGAACAATCGGATGCTCCTGCATTTATGTATGAGATGATTAAAACTAATCCACATGAAATCGTGTTACTCGGAATTGGAACCATGACCAATATTGCAACCCTGTTTAATACATATCCCGATGCCCTGTCCCTGTTAAAAGGACTCTATGTGATGAATGGATATTATGGCCGAGAGCAATTGCCTGAAGCCTACTACAATTGGAACTCATGGGCTGATCCGCTCGCATCCAAAATCGTTTTTTCCTCCAATGTTGCGATTCACCGGGCTATTACACTTGAGATTACGGACAGGTTAACGATTGAAGCAGTTAAAGCCAGAGAATTTCTTCGTTCGGATTCCGATTTGATGAAAGCGGTATTTGATTTTGGAGATGCGTGGCTTGAAAGTTCGAATAAGTTGACACTGCATGACCCGTTGGCGGCAATTTGCATATTTCATCCCGATGTTTGTCAATTCGAACAAGGTTATGTCCGAGTTGAAACCAATGAGAAGACGTTCATGGGAGGTACTTCGTTTAGAGCATCACAGAATGGAAACGTGGAAATTTCCTGAGAAGTAGATGCGGAACGTTTCTATCAAATCTTGGCATCTACTTTATCAATGCAGGGGCCTTTAGAATTCAATTGAAACAAGATTGATAGGAGGTGCATATATGATAGAACGTAATGTTGTAATAGGCATTGATGGAGGTGGAACGAATACAAGAGTCATGGTATGTGATCTACAGGGGAACGAGCTTGCTTATGCAAAGGGAGGCTGCGCTTCCAAGTATAAGGACGAGAAAGCGTCTGATCATGTAAAAGCTACGATTGAGGATGCACTTGCGAAGGCAGGACGAGTTTCAACTGATGTGGTCATGCTTGTTGCTGGAATTGCAGGCTACGAATCAGAAGCTGATGATGCATGGATTACACCTTTCACTGACTTGCCGGGACTCGATTGTACAAAGCTACACTTGAATAACTCGGACATTGCTCACGCCGGAGCACTTCAAAATAGGCCAGGTATTATTGCTATCGCCGGAACGGGTACCATGATCATGGGCATCAATGAACATGGCAAGCGCATTCGGAACTTAGATTATCATCAATACGCATATAGCGCCGCACGTCACCTCGCCTATGATGCTGTGTATGAAGTGCTTGCAGGCCATCAAGATGATTCAAACAAGACGCTGATCACGGAAATGCTTCAATATTGGCAAGCGAGCAGCTTGGAGCAATTGCAGGAACTTGCCAGGCAAGGCTTCCATCCCGATAAGATGAAGCGCGATCAACGGTTCGGGCAGTTCGCTCCACAAGTAACAAGAGCCGCAGAACTGGGTAGCAGTGTTGCAAAACGTGTATGCAACCGCGCTGCAGAGCAGCTCCGATTGGGTATTGAGCTTGTAGGAACCAATTTTACTCAACAAAACATTGAGGTCGCTCTGATCGGCAGCGTCATCTGCAGCCCCTATATGAGGGGTAAGCTGACAGAGTTGCTAATGGCAAATGAAAGTAAACAATATCGCGTAGTTGAAACGAAGTACCAGCCTGTAGTCAGCGCCATTCTTCTAGCCTATAAGGCGCTGGGCATCCGTACAAGTAAACTTTGAATTTAGATAGTATGATGCTTTGGGCAATAACTTGGCCCCTTTTGAAAGTCGCTATTAGCGGTTTTTTTAATTTTGTTGTTTTATAAGAGAAGAACGATAAAATTGTATTAACTGGAAACTTTCTAATTTGATTGTGTTAAGCTTTCTAATAGTGATCTCATTTAGAGAGAGGGATGTTACTTGAAAAGATCCGTATTATATATTGAAGATAATGAAAAAATCGGCAGTTGGGTAAAAGAAGAGTTGGAACAGCGAGGATTTTCAGTTCAGTGGCTGCTTTCTGGTGAAGGAGCTGAACAAGAAGTAGATCAGCATGAAATCGTTATTTTAGATATCATGTTACCCGGTTTAGACGGTTTTACGGTGGGAAAACGATTAAAAAAGGCAGCTCCTGCTGTACCTATTTTGCTGTTATCTGCTCGAACATCGATAGATGATAAGGTAGATGGTTTACAATTTGCTGATGACTATTTAACGAAACCATTCCATACAGATGAATTAGTTGCCAGATTAGAAGTGTTAATCCGTCGAAGTGGTGAAAGAACACATTCCGAACGCATTTCACTAGGACATCATATTGAAGTAGATCCAGAAGGACAAATGGTACTCAACAAACACACCGGAGAAGAGATTATATTGACCGGGAAGCAACATCAAATTTTAATGTACTTCTTACGCCACCCTAATCAAGTATTACCAAAAGAACAAATTTATGAAGCAATTTGGGAAGAAGCTTATATAACGGGTGATAAAACATTAATGGTGCATATCCGCAGGCTGCGTCAAAAGTTGGAACGTAATCCAGATTCCCCAGAGATTATTGAAACGTTGAAGGGAATAGGCTATCGGGTGAAACTATGAAACAGACTAGATCATTATTTCGTCATTTTCTAAAAGGACATTTTCTATTTATCTTTTTTCCTCCAATTGTGCTTATTTTCTTCTCTGCGTCCATTAAGTTTTCTATCAACGAAGATGATTTGAATAGGTTAAATCTATTTTACTTTATCTTACTTTTATTTGGTTTTATTATGGTCGCATTTGTTGTAATGTCTTGGCTGTTCTTCTTCAGACTTCGTAAACGTCTCATCTGCTTACAGGAAGTCATGTCATTCTCAGCACAAAATAACTCATTGCCTAAACCCATATCTGTTCAGATGGATCGTATGGATGAAATAGACCAGCTAGGAAGTTCTTTTAATTGGATGATTCAGCAACTTGAAGACAGTCGCAAGCGAGAATATGAAGAGGAATTATTACGACATCGACTCATTGCGAATTTGTCTCACGACCTACGAACGCCGCTTACCATTTTGAGAGGACATATCACCAGATTAAATAAGGAATCCATGAGTTTAGAAGGCCAAAATTCGTTAACAGAGATGAATCACACGATTACGAGAGTCGGAGATCTAATGGATGATTTATTTTCTTATACATTGCTTACATCAGGGAAACATCCTTTTGCGCCCGATTCAACCGATATTGGACGTTTAGTAAGAGCATCTGTTGCAGCGTGGTATCCTGCATTTGAAGAAAAAGAAATTCAGCTCGATGTTGAGTTACCGACAGAGGAGACTTTTTATTGGGAAGCAGATCCTAAATGGATGACACGGGTTCTGGATAATTTATTTCAGAATATTCTTCGCCATGCAGCGGAGGGGAAATATGCAAACATTGTGGTGGATGTAGAAAAAGAAAAGATCATCATTGTAGACAGAGGTCCAGGTATGGATCAATCTTCCTATGAGGGTGGAGCGGGGATTGGTTTATCAACCTCAAATTATATGCTGAACAAAATGAAGCTGAAAGCTGACTTTACATCCAATGAACATGGTACAAGCATAGTTATTGGTAGAGCTTAACCTAAAGTTAACCCAGAAGTAAACAGCATGATAACCGAGATGTAACTTTGCTTCTTTATAATAAGAACCATAACAGAAAGGAAGTGTTATGGTTGCTTACCATTAATAACCTAGTCAAACATCGCGGAACTCAAAAAATCTTATCAGGCATAAGCTTTAAAGCTAGACCAGGTAGAGTAACTGGTTTTTTAGGTCCAAACGGGGCAGGTAAAAGTTCAACACTTCGCATCCTGCTTGGATTAGATCGTGCCACCTCAGGAAGTGCACTCATTAATGGGAAGCCATTCGCAGAATTACATAATCCTCTAGCAACCGTAGGGGCTGCACTTGATGGATCTGGAGCTCACCGTATGCGAACAGGGCGGGCACACCTAAACTGGATTGCTTGTGCCGCAAGATTGCCTCGCTCACGTGTCGAGGACGTTCTGGATATAGTAGGACTTACTAATGCAGCTGATAAAAGAGTTGGGAGTTACTCCCTTGGTATGGGAAAGAGACTTGGAATGGCAGCTGCACTACTTGGTGATCCAAAAATATTGATATTAGATGAACCCGTAAACGGGCTCGATCCAGAAGGAATTCGCTTTATCCGGACTTTTTTACGTAAACGGGCTGAGTCTGGAAACACGGTGTTACTATCCAGTCATCTCATGGGGGAGCTTGCAGAAACTGTGGATGATGTGGTGATTATTAAGCGTGGAAAAATCGTTGCTGATGGAGCATTGGAAGAAGTCATAGGTAAGCATGCCACGCTAGAAGAAGCCTATTTTGCCCTAACATCTGAACAAGCAGGTGATGCTAGATGAGAGCATTCAACGCGGAACTATCTAAATTGTTCTCCCTGCCAGGCATCTGGCTTGCCTTTCTCATTGGAGCATTTGCCCCAGCGGTCATTGCTGCCTTGGACAGTATCGTAGAAAAAGAGGAGATTATAGCTGGAGTCAGCACACGGCTATCGGAAGTTGGCTATATTGGATTAGGTCTTGGAGTACAAGGTGTCATTATCCTTGGTGTGCTTGCTGTCAGCAGTGAGTATTTGACAGAGAGTAGTGAAACTGGCGGAGGACAACAGATTACAACAAGCTTAACTGTTGTCCCATCAAGGCTTCATTTTTTGCTGGCAAAAGCAGGCGCTGTAGCCGTAATTAGCATACTGCTTAGTATTGTTGCTATTATAACAACGGTTTCAGCAACCAATCTTATTCTTGGCCAATACGTCCCTGCATTCGAAGCATCTAGACTTATCGGCGCAGTTTACTACTGGACATTCACTGCTCTTATAGCGTTTGGGATGACTGTTATAACTAAAAATGGCATAATCCCGCTTGCTGTGCTCATCATTAATTCATCCGTTGTATCATTTAGTGTCCTGCTTTCTAAGGTGACAAAGTTGGCGTTTTACTTACCGGATCGGGCTGGCCTTGATATGTTTATGTTGATGAGCGACAGATTCCACACCCCGTTCAGAGGCGGTTTAATCATGACTGTGTGGGTAGCCGTATTTTTCATTGTGGCCATTATTATTTTTCATAGGAGGGACGTTGCGGTATGAGTGTCTCTTCTAGTAAAAAGCTAACCTATATCCTTCGTGCTGAACTGGGTAAATTAGTTACACTACCCTTGATATGGCACACTCTTATTGGTGCATTCATTCTTAATTTAGTTTTAGCCGCTGCGTTTACTTCTGCGGGTCTTCAAGAGGCATCCGGAATGCAAAGTATACTGAATATAGGACTGGCTTCAATGGGCTATCTTCAAGCAGGGTTCATTATTCTTGGTATCTTAGCTACTTGCTCGGAGTATACTGGCGGGCAGATTCGAACTACTTTAACCACGATACCTTGGCGTGGGTTTCAATTATGTACAAAGCTTTTGGCTTTGGTGATGATCACCGTTCCTGCGGCGTTTATTATAGCTGCATCAGGTGTCCTATATACTTTCATTATGATGAGAGACACAACAGTCGTGATCCAAATAGACACAATGCTTAGGACATTACTGGGAGCAACAGGCTATCTAACATTAACCACACTTCTCAGTACAGCTATTGGCGCTTTATTAAGACGAACCACTCCTGCTTTAGTGATACTGCTTGGTTATTATTTCATTGTCAGTCCATTATGGAGAGATTATCTACCTGGTATTAGAAATTATTTTCCGGATACAGCCGGGTACTATATGTTTATGCCGACTTCATCTGATGAAATAAATGTCCTTAGCCCATTGCAAGGGACAGGTATTTCTATGTTATGGACAATGTTCTTTTTCACAGTAGCTATTGTGTTTTACCGTAGACGGGATGCCTAAGAAAAATGTTAAATTCAAAATAAATCACAATTGAGAAGGAGGAGACACATGAAGGAGCATGACAACCTTATCGTTATAGAATTCAAGAAACAAGCGAAAGACTTTTCAAATCAGGCATTATCTTTCTGAATGGAATAAGATTCCAATCATTATAAAGCCGCATTTTATGCGGTTTTTTTTGCTTGAGGCTGAATTCCAGATATAGCGTTAGCCAGAAGGGCTTGTCGTCATAAGCTGCCGGACATGCAAATAAAAAATCATGTGAGAGCAAACATTATTGACAACTTAGCTACTGAGTGTTACTTTATAGCAGTAGTAAGTATCACTTGATACCAGTCATACAGAATAGTGAAGGGTGATTATACTTGGAAAACCTAACGGAAATACTCAAAGGGGTGCTTGAGGGCTGCGTCCTTGAAATTATAAGCCGTAACGAAACCTACGGTTACGAAATCACACGGCAGCTGAACGCTCTCGGCTTCACAGATGTTGTGGAGGGAACGGTGTATACCATCTTGGTCCGGCTTGAAAAAAACAAGCTCGTACAAGTCACCAAAAAGCCCTCAGACATGGGGCCGCCGCGCAAGTTTTTTGCGCTCAATGAAGCGGGGTACGAAGAGCTGCAAAGGTTCTGGGAAAAATGGGAGTTCGTATCATCCAAAATTAACGAGTTAAAGGAGAGAAAGCAATGAATTTTTGGGAGAAAATCACTGGCAATGACATGACAAAAGAGTTCAAAGCTTTTGAATTGCGAGTCAAAAAACTGCCGGCTGATTATCAAGCGGCATGGGAAAAAGTGAATGCCTATCTTTGGCAGCACTCCGATTTCACCGGTCGAAACCTTATGCCAATTTTTGAAGGTGTGATTAGCCTGTTCGAAGAAACGGCGGCAGATGGTCAACGTGTTCAGGACGTGCTCAGTGACGATATCCGAAGCTTCTGCTCTGCGCTGGCCAGTGAAGCAGGGGCTAAGTCTTATCGCGACAAGTGGCGCGATCAGCTTAACCATAATATCGCTAAAAAACTAAGTGAATAGGAGGGTAAACATGAGAATACGAGAGATGTTTGAAGCTAAAAAAGAGTGGCGAGCACACATGGCGCGTGTCAAATCGCTCCCGCAGGATTATCAAATTGTCTATAATGAGATCCAAAAATATATCTTCAAGGTTGGTCCAGTGGAACTAAACGATGGGATGGGATTGCTCTCGGGCATTGTCGATCTATTCGAAGAAGGCGCTGCCTCGGGAAAAGGTGTGCTTGAAGTGACGGGCAGAGACGTAGCGGCTTTCTGCGATGATCTAATCCAAGATACAAAAACTTACGATGACATCTTTCAAGAATCTGAATCTGTTAGATGGGATCGGGATGGAAAAAGCGATTAAAGTAAGTGGTCTGCTAATTAGTCCGACCGAACGCCGCAGTAGATGAAATGCTGACCGGACTCGACCAGAAATACGCATTGAGGTGTGGAGGATCGTCAAGGAGCTGGCGGATGGCAGCACGACGATTCTCCTGACCACCGCAATATTTAGAGGAAGCCGAGCAGCTGCCGACCGAGTAGCCATTCTTCATAAAGGTAGAATAGTTCTGAACGGCACCTTGCAGAGCAAAAAAAGCTGTTCCATCCACCGTGGAGTATGTGGAGAAACAGCCGTCATTAAAGGGGTCCCCACCGAGTCGATGCCCCAGATCGTCCGCCCCTTTGCTGTTAATATTAATTGTCTATCACTTCAAAGATATAGGGTGTATTGCGATAATGATGCCCATAATTTAGCCCATAACCTGCTATGAATCTGTCTTCGATGACAAACCCTTTATAATCTACATCGATATCTGCTTGTCTGCGTGAGGGTTTATCGAGTAGTGTACAGGATTTTAAGCTTTTGGGCTTTTTCTCTTTAAGATACTCAAACACCGTTTTCATCGTGTGACCTGAATCCAAGATGTCATCCACGATCAGGACATCATATTCTGATAGATCCAGTGCGAGATTAGATGAAATGTTGACCTTCCCCGTACTAGCTTTTTCAAAGCCATAGCTTGATGTTTCCATAAATTCTACCCTAACAGGGACCGTTATATAACGAACAAGGTCAGCTGTGAAAATAAAACTCCCCCTTAATAACGAAATAATCAGGAGATTATTATCATCGCCTCGGTAGTCTTGAGAGATCATACCAGCCAGTTCTCTGACCTTAACGTCAATATCTTCTTTTTCAAACAGTATATTTTGTTTCATCACTTATTCCACCATCCCTATCCTGATTCATTGAAACCGCTAAAAGACAAATTGAGTAGCAAAATTACTAATAAAAAGTATGGCAATGATGTAAAGGGCAGGGTGAACCTCTTTCCCTTTCCCCATAAGTAGCTTAATCAGCGGATATAGAATAAAACCGACTGCCATTCCATCCGCAATGCTATAAGTTAATGGGATTAATACAATAATTAAAAGTGCTGGAATGCTCTCTGTTAGATCTTTCATGGATATGCTCACAATATTTTGCAGCATAAGAAGCCCTACTAATATGAGAATTGGCGAGACTGCACTAGCCGGAACGATCTTGATTACGGGAATAAACAGTATGGAAGCAAGAAACATAAAGCCAGTCACAATACTCGTTAACCCGGTTCTTCCGCCGGCTGTAATCCCGGCAGCTGCTTCAACGGATGCTACAGTGGGACTTGTACCGAATATTCCAGAAGAAAGAACTGAAACAGCCGTAGCTTGAAGTGACTTCTTACTGCTTTCAGGGCGGTTTATCATGTTGCTATGTCCATGAATCAGCCCGATATTTTCAAATATAATGACCATCGCAAAGGTGAGGGAGGTTATCCAGAAAATAATATTCCCTGCTTGATCCCAAGATATTTGACCAAACACAAGAAGGTATTCATCAAAAGAGGGCATGGATAAAGAGGCTCCCTCTAAAGAAGCTCCTCCAAGCCAAAACGATAGAAATGAAGTGATGATGATACTTAGTAATAGATTGCCTGGTACATTCTTGATATATAGAACGATTGTAATAATCAAACCGATAAAGGTGACGATTATCGTCGGGCAGCTTAAATCCCCAATGGCAAGAAGTGTATGCTCACCGCTAATGATGATGCCAGCATTCTCAAAACCAATTAGGATCAACAAAATTCCAATCCCTATGGTAATGGCTTCTTTCAAGGAAGCAGGAATTGCAGTAGTAATTACCTTCGCTAATGGTGTAAAGGCTACCACTACAAAAATCAAACCAGAAACCAGGACCACTGTCAACGCTTCCTGCCAGGTAAAGCCCCCAGATTGAACAATGGTGTAGGTAAACATCGCATTAAGACCCATACCAGGAATAATGATAAAAGGGGTATTGCCCCAGATTCCCATCATCAAGCATCCAATAAAACTACTTAATATGGTTGCAATTATACCTGCCTCCATCGGGATACCTGCTACAGCCAAAATCGTGGCATTGACAATAATAATATAGGCCACAGTTATAAAGGAAATTAAACCAGCAGAAATCTCTCTTCCAATCGTTGTATTGTATTTATTAAATTTGAATAAACGCTCCACGTTAATCAACCTTCCTTACGGTGAATATCAAATGAATCGGAAGTAAATCATAACATGGACTTAACTATTCGAAAAATATATAATTTGAATAGCATCTATATATTTTTTGTATAGGAGAAACAAATGGACATAAAACAATTGCGGTATTTTATAGCCATAGCCGAGGAGAAGAATATTACAGCTGCTGCCGTACGTCTGCATATGTCTCAGCCGCCTCTAAGCATGCAGTTAAAACAATTAGAGAATGAACTAGGTGTTCGATTGTTCGAACGAAGCGGAAAAAGCATGGAACTAACAGATAAAGGAGTTGTACTTTATCAAAAGGCTTTACAGCTTTTGGACAGTGTAGAAGAAATGAAAAATGAAATACAGGAAATCGAGGAAGGAAAAAGAGGTGTCCTGGCACTGGGTATCAATACGATATCCCTTTCAGGATTCTCCGACATTGTTCAATCCTTCCACCGGATGTATCCACTAGTTTCTTTGAAAATTGTTCAGAATGACTCCTTATATTTAACAGAGATGATTAAAACAAGGGCCATTGAAATGGCATTTGTACGCCTGCCGCTAGAACAGCGCGGACTGACTTATCACCATCTGGTTAACGAGCCATTTTTCTTCGTATCCAATAAGGAAATACAGCCTATTTCGTTAGAGGAGATTTCCCGTATCCCTCTTATTATTCCAAGTACTGAAGGATTAGGTATCTATAGTACTATTCTTGAGGCTTTTGCAAGACAAAATCTCCAACTTAACAAAATGTTTGAGTGCTCCGACATGCATACATTGATGGAATTAGTTAATGGGGGAGTTGGCGGAACAATCGTTCCCCAATCAGTTCTAGACGTCTATAAGGACAAGGTACTCTTCTCATTTCCAATAAATAAAGCTGATCTGATATCGTCTGCAGGAGTCATTTGGCTAGAAAATCATTATCTCTCTACACCAGCCAAAAACCTGATCGAACTCACGAAGGAATACTATAAGCTATCAAATGAATAGCCGCCTAGCAGAAGAGACCCGTGCTCCCTGGCATGATTGCAAGTAAATGCCTTTATTCTGTAAAATGCTTTAGTTACACCCATCCCGCATACATAAAACCAACGGCACACATGTCTTCAGAAGTCACTCGTTTCACATCGCAGTTTTTGGAAGGACCTGCTATGATTTTAGGTAAAGTCTCGCATAAAGGCAATAGCAATGCCGTGACGGTGTCGTCCAAGTGCAACGCCATGGGGGACCAAATACAGCTTATACGGTCAATGGGCTCATATCCTATAACGGCAAAGTGTACAAAATGAATCCAGGCCCACACCCTTAGCGGGTTGGGAACCGAGTAACGTGCCTGCGCCCTGGCAGATACAACCTTAAACGCAAGCTTTTGAAGTGCAGATAGGCCGCCGCTTACATGAGCGGCGACCTATCGCGATGTTTAACAGGTTAAGTGACCTGATCTGAGGCTGTTCCGAATCCTGCTTTAAATCATTTTGAAATCCCTATTGATCCTGGAACCTGCCCCAGTTAATCCAGTCGATGGGACGAAAAAGAGGAAACCGAAATAAAGACGATTAAACGCATGATGGACACCTATACTGGGCAGACGGACGCATCTTAAACGCGCTCGAGGAGAGTGGGACGAAGAACAAGGACCTTCTGAAGCTGGTGCGGCACATCAACAGTACGGTGTTTTTAGATGAACCGCTAACTTACCGCCTTGTCGTAGGGCTGTTATTAGTCGTTGTAAGTATTTTTTTCGTGAATTATCGCAGGAAAAAGGTGAATGGTACATTATTCGATAGAGCGCAGTCAAAATGAGTAGACAAAACACATAAGCTAAAAAAGCCGCGTAACAGCGGCTTTTTTATGTCATCAACTTCTATCATAAATTGCTTGATTTTCATATACATGCCGATTATTATTCTCGCTATTACGCCATGCAGGAAAACCAATTATTATTTTTTTAACAGGTTAATATGATCCAAATCGGTATTGCTGTTAAAGATAAACTCGATTTTGTAATCACCGCGGTTATAGGTTAGCTTAGTTTGTGTTTTATCACCGTTTTTGATCCTGTTCACGGAGCTGGGAGCGTACCAGTTCTGCTTGACCATTTCTATCGTAATGCCTCCGATATTGGTATGACGCTCTACATTCGTGCCGAAGTAGCGCATTTCTTGGATTTTGTTTGACTTATATAAGAAGGCATAACCGGGACTTCCCATATTGGCACCGTAAACATCGAACGAGCTTGCATTTTTACCGGGCTCCGTAGGCTCACCGATCTTTTGGATGACATCCTGCCTGGTGCTTTCACCAACCGTGAGCCCGCTCACTGCACCCGGAAATTGACCTTTCAGGGCCGGCTTATAAAAGCTGTTCAGCGTTTTTAAGGGGGTTGGAACCGCATCATCACTTGTGCTTACAGACGCGGCTTCAGCCTGATGGTTAGGCAGGACCGCTTGCTCCGCGCCGATGGAACCCAACCCAACGACAGCGGCCATGGAGGTTGCCAGCAAGAGTGTTTTTGAAATTGTCATGATGTATCCTCTCCTTTGTAGCATGTATATACCACACATGATTTTTTCTAAACATGCATACGTTCATTACATTATAGGACCGGGATTAGAGAGCGACGTTTACAATATAACTAGAGGTGTTTTTTATGACAAACAAAATAAAAGCATTTATTACAATCGCTCTAGTATTGAGCGCTTGTTCTAGTGCTGGTATTAACAATGAGCAGGTACTACCTGGGGACCAAGAAACAGCACCAAATCATAATTCAAATCAAAAGCAAGAGCCGGACTCTGACGTAACTACTGATGATCCTGAAACTAAAACGGGAAATCCAAAAAAAGAGAAACTGGATATTGATAACATTGAAAAATGTGAATGTAGAAGGGGATCTGGAGAAATCAGTAGTGCATATGTTCGAAGCCCTCCAGAAAAATGATGTTAGCGCGAGAAATCGACTAACTGCCAATTAGATAAGTTTCTAATTCATTAAGCTGACAGGCAGGATAGTTCAATCGTTTCTCGAATATTTTCTTGAGTAGTATAATTTTATGAACTTTGTGAATTTAACCAATTTTACCTCCGCTGAATCAAAAAAAATGGTAGACGCACTTCACGAGAACGGTGGAGATGTCTCTTTCACAATTTATCCTGAGTCGAATCACGACTCCTGGACAGAAACATACGATAATCCGAAATTATATAGCTGGTTTCTAGGTCATTCTTTAAAGGTAAGGAAATAAGGTTGTTTTACACTAACGGGACAGCGATAGTTCAATAAAAGACAAGAGCTGCCGGTCAAAGTGATCGGTTGGCTTTATTTAACCTAACGAGCAGTATAGTTACAATGATAAAGGAAGGTGTTAGGCTTGCTAAGTGAAAATAATCAAAATAAACTCGCGCGGATCGTTCACGATTATCAATTCGAACATGCGATGGATTATTTTAAAGAGTCTTTGCGTCAAGCCATTCGCTTCTCTAAGAAACAGATCGAGACATACAACGATATATGCCCATCCCGTATAGGAGGCGATCCGGATCTGCCCGCTAACGTGGAATGGCCGGTGAATTCTGCGGGTACTCCAATGACGTTCTTGGCACAGCTGTGTTTAAGTGAAGTGGCACCTTATGATGCAGCAGCGCTGATATCTGTAAAAGGCATGCTGTACTTTTTTGTAGGAATAGATGAACCTGCATATGGAATCGAGCACAAGGTGCTGTATCTATCCGAAGACAAGCTCCATGAAGCAAAACGTTACGCTTCACCTGAAGTGACTGCCCTTGAGGTTAAATTTACTGGATACCAGGTAAGCGCTAGATCAACGATGGAGCTTCCCAATTATGGTTATGTGGATTACGATAAGGTGGAAGACGATGAGCATGATTATGATCTGTATGAAGAGTTATGTTTTGAGTTAAATGATGAGAGCTCAAGTGATCTGGCAGTAATGTTCGGTTATCCATCTACCCAGCATGGAGATTGTGAATATGAAGCAGCTCTACATCTGTTGACCGGCAAAAAGTATAGCCATTCAACGGATTTAGCATTGGAGCAAATCGCAGATCATTTCAAAGGTGATTTGGATAGAGCGAAACAGGAAGTGCAGAATACGCTATTGTTGCTTGCGCTAGATTCCGATCAGGATGTAGGATTCTGTTGGTGGGATGCTGGAGAATTGCAGTTTTATATTCGAAGAGAAGATCTGCTCGCAGGGAACTTCGCCAACACGTATTGCTCCCTTTATTCGAGCTGAGCCAGAGAAGTCGATGACAAGGAAATATCTATAACAACAGAAGAATATGACATCAAGTACTTCTAAGTTGATTGGAGTGACCGTTTTGAAATATTTAAAAGATATACAGGAGCCGGGAATGGGAACCTGGTATTTTGAAATTGATAACAACGGTGTGGTATACAGACAGATGGTTTATCATGATGACGGTATCTGTATTACATCGAATCGAAAGCATGATCACGATCATTACATGCTGGTAGAACATCCACTAAATCCGCAGGAATCCTATTACAAGGAAATTAGTCAGGCGGAATTCGAGCAACTCTGGCACGAGCAGCTTAAACTCGGTATGGAATACTGGTATCGAACCAAAAGTCTGTTCCCTGTCGGGACTCGAGTGGAAGGGTATATAGAAGCTTTTTTTCCGCAAGGTACCTTGATTAACTTACAGGAACCTCAGGCCGTAGGTATAACGGACACTTCCGCTCTGAAAACGATAACCCCTGCTGAATGGTTGTACCCGCGCTATCGTGTGATCGCCGAAGTATCTGGATACGATGAAATTAATCAGTGGGTACTTCTTACCCCTGCTGAAGTTATGGGAAGTCAGTATGAACAGAATGAGGGATTGTAATGGACAATAGATTAATGGACCGCATCAAGGGTGGAATGTACGGTGTGGCTGTAGGAGACGCTCTTGGCGGAACAACTGAGTTTATGTCGGAGCGGGAGATTAAGGAGAAGTATGGTTGTTTGACGGAAATCATCGGCGGTGGGGTATGGAACCTGGAACCGGGAGAAGTAACCGACGACACGATGATGACGCTTGCCGTAGCTGATGGGATACTTGAGAATGCGGAAGAGCCTATGGAAGCGATCGGGCTATTTTTTATGGAATGGTACCAATCGCGACCAAAAGATATAGGAAACATTATTCGTCGTGTTTTTGAACAATTTGAAGGTGACTGGTTAGAATCAGCTTTTGTTGCTCACATGGACATGGGGCAGAGCGGAGGAAATGGCTCGCTCATGCGGTGCCTGCCTGTAGCGCTAGCTTATAAAGAACTAGCTGATATCGATCGAGTGACGATCATGCAGTCTCGAATGACGCATTATGATCCCAGGTGTGCCGAAGTCTGCGTCATGTACAACCGAATCGCTCACCGTCTGCTGCAGGGGGAAGATTTAGGTACGTCTATTAAGGCTGAAGTGGCAGGAAGTGAATACGAAGAAAATTTAGAAGCGCTGCCGGATTGTCCGCCAAGTGGGTTTATCGTATATACTTTCCGATGGGTCCTATATATTTTGCTTCATACATCCAATTTTGAAGAAGTCGTGCAGAAGGCGGCAAATCTAGGTGGTGACTCTGATACAATCGGTGCCATTGCCGGAGGGTTGGCAGGTATTTATTATGGCTATGTCCGTATTCCAGCTCAATATGCAAATGCGATTCTCATTAAAGAAAGACTGGACCGTACGATTTCGAAGCTATATGTAATGAAGACTTCATGATGAAGAACAGTTGAGGAGCATCCCCATACAGCTGACTTAAGGAGAGAAAGTACATATGGGCAAAAAGAAAAAAAACTTACCAAATCCTATAACTCTAGAACAGCTTGACTACTAGTAATTTATTTAGCTGAAGTTCAATAATTTCGCGAATATTCTACATATGGGGTTATTTACGAAGTTCGTAGATAAGACGTTATAAGAAATTGCTGTAATGGACTAAAAACTAAATTTAATCTGTAGGAGTTTCCACATATGGTTGAAAATTATAATTTTCAACCAGGAGTTGTTACTTACAACCCATATAATTTAAATCCAGATGATTTGTCTGACCTTAAATGGCTAAATGAAGACATGGTACAAGTAGAGTATCCGAATGGCTATTTATTAGATGTAGGTTGGTATGGGAAAGCTTTTACACTTAATGGGGTATTTATGATTTGTATAGTTAAAGATTATAAGTGGGACAATCCAGTGTTTATACAAAAATACAGATCAGTAACTGAATTATATGAAGGAATGCAAAGAATTATAGAAAGAATTAATCAATTAATAAACCAATGAAAACAATAACAATAAGAATATTTGCAGTAATTCGAAGATGTCAGCAACTCCATATAACAAAGTTTTCACGCATCGGCAGTCAAGCTGCCTCGGTCCCGGAAGATGGAGCTAGAGTAGTAATTTGCCGGGACACATCCGCACTACCTAACCGCATCGCGGCCGCTTACATTCGTTCGCTTAAAGTGGTGGGACGTCGTAAACACAAGAACGTTATATGAAAGTGCGAAGTCAAAATGAGAAAAGGAGAGTTCTAGAATGAATGGACAATACCTCATAAATTCCCTTGTTAAAGAAAAAGAGAGCCATGAAACATATGAAGTAGCATTGAAAGAAGATATAGAAAAAACAGAAAATGGTTTGAATTGCAAACTACCAAAATCATATTGCGATTTTGTATCACATTTTAGCAATGGTGCATTTCTATACATGATTCAAGAAGTAAGTGCAGTAGGAGATGGAAACAAACAAATCATGCCGATGCAGAGACTTTCTTTACAAAGAATGACTATCGTTGAGACTCAAGAAATGATTAATATTAAAGAGGGCGGATCTGTGAACGTAGACAATTTGATCCCGTTTTCTCTAGATCATAATGGAAATGCATGGTGTTTCATTGTGAACCAGATGATTGATGAAGAATACAAAGTTGCTTATTTCGATAGTCACAACCCCAAATTGTATGGAATGATGGACAATTTCAATGAGTGGTTAAAGGTTTTGATAAACAATAGAGAGGAAGTTATTAGAACCATATATGACGATAATGTGATTTCTATGGAACTAGGATTGGGATAAATACTAGTTTTAGTGTAGATTTCAGAGCACCATCATATAACAACAGATTTACGCGTCTTCGCTAACGTTCCTCGGTACGGGTAAGATGAATCGATGAAGTGTGCCGGACACATCTGCACTCCCTAACCGCGTCGCGGCCAAGCTTACGGCCTTTAAGGGAGTGAGACGTCGTAAATTCTGAACGTTATCGGAAATTTCTATAAGAGCTAGTTTGAAGAGCGGAAGTGATCTAATGAACAATTATTTTGTTACTTGTAATAGCATCGGTAATTACGGTCATGCCCTTACTAGGGGCAAGGTTTATGAAGTTTTCGTATTATGATGATGATAAATATCGTATTACCGGAAATCACGGTAAGAAAGTTTGGATCTCAAAGCATTGTTTTGATGCCAAATACCAATAATGATGAATTGGCAATATGATGATACCAATGCTTTCGAATTAATAGAAGTTACAATTTCTTTTACTGACAATAGTAAGCGTTGGTGTTTAGTCACTACCCCGGATAGGTCAAGGAACTATTTTTTTGAACAAGTCTCAGATCCACCAGGAATCAACCTTCATCACTTAGTAATTGTAAAGTCTTTAAATCACTACGACATCCAAAAAACATTAGAATTTCTAGACAATCAGAATGAATTAATTAATGCTAGTAAGCCTTTAGAGTAGTATTTCGAGGAAGACAGAGGCGTCGATAACATTATATTCACGCTTCGGGCATTCGTCCCTCGGTCCGGCAGGAGTCCGAAGTGAAATCGGAGAGGTATTTCAGCAACGGGGAAGTAGAATCAGCGGGACACATCCGCACCGACTAACCGCATCGCGGCAGCTCCTTACAGAGCCTTAAGTCGATGGGACATCGTGAATACGGGACGTCCCCATACACCTGGAATGGAAGATTTGACGGTAGAGGTGGAATCGATAAGCTATTATGAAGATAATAAGATATTCGCGAGTCGTTAGAAGAAATACACGTGTTTGTAGTAAAATTCACATCGTTACATCAAAATAAAGTAAGACCCTCCAAATTGGTTGGATTTACTTTCAATTGGAGGGGAGTTATATTGAGCTCTTAATTCGCCGTATTAAAATCTTGAGCAAAATCTTTTGTATTCTTGAATTTCTCTGGTAATTCATTGTTAAATAAATGAATTTGTTTTTTTAACTCAATATGGGCTGGAAGGTTTGAATCGAATAAAGAACTATAAATATATTTTGTATTGTTGAGGGATAAGAACATACTCCCTGTTACATTCTTCATTAATCTTAATTGGAAAAGAGGTTTTGAATCAATGAATAGCAATATTATTTGGGGAATAGTATTATTAGCACTGAGTTTGTTTCTTAAGCCATTAATGGCAATGGTGGGGCTGAATGAAGGGTTGTTCGGATTGCACTGGCAAGGTGAAACTGTGTTTTCATTGAGTCCATTGTTAGTTCGGATTATTCTAGCAGTAATTGGGGTTATCATGCTTATTATCGGCGGTATGCGAGTTGCACAGCAGAAGAATAAATAGTTGAAAAGATAGAGATCACAACAATTGATCTTGCTACAATATTGAACATTTATAACCAAGGTATTGAAGACCGCAAAAAATTATTATAATCCCCAAACGGGGATTTTTTAATGTTCGTAGAACAAAAGGAGCCAGTGAGACTCTTTTTGTATTATCACGATTAACGAAATGTGAGACATCTCGTAAATCGATCAATTTAATTTTCACTAAGAAACACAACTCGAATTCTGTCGGGGGACAAGATCCTAGTCCGATTACCGATTAGATGAGTTTTTAATTATTTACACTTAAATTATTAAGCTAACATTCTCAAAATGATGAGTTAATAAAGAACGAGTAGTAATTTAAGTTACATAAATTATCTGAAATAATCAATCCTTTTAATTGAGAATTGTTATCATTTATTGTATATTAAAAACGATACATATAATTGAGTACGGAGGATATATAATGCAAATATACTGGACTAAAATAAATAAGATTATTGAAGAAACACCGGAGGTTAAAACGTACCTGCTCGACTGTCCGAAAGACTTTACATGGGAAGAAGGTTCCCACACCCACTTCGCACTGGAAGGTTTTAATGCCGGAGATAAACCAAACCGTGGCCTGATTCGCCACATGTCAATCTCTACTTTACCGCACGAAAAATCAATCGGTATCACAACACGCATCAGAGAGCAATGCTCTGAGTTTAAAACGATTTTAAGAAATCTTAAAGTCGGCAATGAGGTTGCCATATTTAAAACTCATTCGAATGTACCGCTCAAAAGAGAAGACAAAAATGTTTATCTGCTGTCATCAGGTGTCGGTCTGGCAACTTTCAGACCGCTTGTTCTTGATTATTTCGAACGTGCTGATAGCGTCAATCAAATTCATTCCCTGAACATTGATTCATCAAGAGATTTCTTATTTACTGATATTTTCCAATCGGTTCCTGAAAAGAAGTTCACATCACAGTTCGTCGATAATCGTAAAGACTACTATGAAGAAGTGAAAAATCTTGCTAAAGACAAGGATGGACTTTTCTATGTTGTCGGCAGCGACGAATTCCTCGTTCAGAACATTGAAGTACTGCGTGAGCAGGGCATCAAGCCGGAACAGATTATGCTCGACAAGCGTGAACAACAACTACATGAGTTTTTATCATTTTGATTTGTCAATTTAAGTTGTTTCGAAGCAGCAGAGTGGATTTATTGATCGATATAAAGTGATTAAGATTGAGAACTAAATATGCATAATGTTCTAATAAAAGAGTTTAAAATAATATAAAACTACTGAGAAATATGGCTTTTGGATGTATATACCCTAAGCATATTTCTTTTCTATTTGGATACATCTAACTTTTTGGCATTGTCTAGTCGTATCAAAAAAACTCCATATAGCCGTAGTTCCTGGCTAAGCATAAGATAACTAGACCGGTAAGAGTAAGTGGGAATCTTATCAGCAATGGACTAACAAACCTATTAAAATATGTTACACTATCCCATATTTGTGCATCCATGGAGGAACTTATAAAACTGTAGATCGTTGAGGACGATATTGGGATATTGCAAGAGTTATGCAAGATGAAGGGCATAAGCTTACGGAGTGTCATAACGGAGAAGAGGGCTTGCATTAAGCATTGTACGGCGAGTTCGATTTAATTATTTTGGATATTCCAGAAGCGGGAATTGGCATCGTTGAGCTCTATGTCCGTTATCTTCGGAAGAAGCTGTCTTCATGGCTTGCGGATCAATCCAAAGCGTAAGAGGTTTGGGCTACATGCTCAGAACAAACTAGGAGTTTTTCAAAGGGAAATCAAAGGATAGAGGGGAGATTAGTGCATGAACCTTGTAAGACAGATGTTTAAGAACACCAGATTGACTATTTTATTGGCAGCAGGATTACTTATCTTGCTGATTGTAGGAGGTTTGTTATGGCAGACCCAACATCAGTCAGAGAGCTTCGACGCATTGATTCAGAAGATGGCATTTGATACGCTTAAGGATGACCCTGAGAAACAGCTTTATTTTGACATGAAAAATGTGGAGGGAATCCGATGGGACCCCACTAAGCTTACGGACCTGTCGGATGCCGATTACGAACAATTAAACGAAAAGAGAAATGGTTTTCTCAGAAAATTGAATGACTATGATGCTGCCAAACTTTCCCCGGAAGACAAACTCACCTACGATATCCTCAAATGGGACCTAAGCGCTTCGCAGCAAGTATATAAATATAGGGATTTGGACACGAATGACTACCTTTCCCTATCCATTTTCCCACCGTATTTCGCGAACAACTATCCGATTCGCAACCAGGCAGATGCAGAAAATTATATCGTTGCACTGAACGGGTTTTCGGATAAAGTCGCGCATGTCATAGATAGAATTCAAGACAGACGAGAGAAAGGTATGATCCCTGCTTCTGAATTTCTTAAGGAAATGCTCACGAGTTACAGCAATTTGCGGAATACGAAACCGGAAGAAACGATTCTGTACAGTTTATATGAAGAGAAATTAACCAAGTTAAAACTCGATCCCTCCGAAGAGGAGAAGCTGAAAAAAGCATTAGCGCAAACTATAACCGATCATGTACTGGCTTCTTACGGCAGGCTTGCCGATGTAATCGAGAACGATCTTATGAAGCAAGCATCCGTGAGCCAAGGAATCTGGAATCAGCCGAGTGGCAGCGATTATTATTCTGCAAAGCTCAAACTTACTACGGGTACGGACCTCAGTCCTCAGGAAATTCATGAGATCGCTAAACTCAAGGTAGAAGAGATCATGAAAGAGCTAAGAAGCAGGGCTTCGGGTCAAGCACAGAGTACATCTGCAACCAAATTCCTAACCGAAGATGAATTGCTGCAAGCATTAGATAGCAGTCTATCAGATGCTACGCCCTACTTGTCCGATTGGTTTGAAGAGGAGCTTATCCCGGATCATCCGGTGGACGTGCGGGACTATTCGGCTCTTTTCGCTTCGGCAGGTGGAATGTACATCCCCTTATCTATAGATGGTGATAGGAGCGGGAGATTTGTCATTCCGCTCGAAAACCCTACCTCCGAAGAAATGGTTAAAATGCTAGCGTTGCATGAGGGTATCCCAGGACATCACTTTCAATTTTCGATTCAATATGATCAACCAACCATTCCATTCATCCGCAAAATAATGATGACACCTGGATACGTAGAGGGATGGGCGGTTTATATGGAAAGCTTATGTGCGGAGAAGGGCTTGCTTGATCGGGACACGGTACTACTCCGTTTGCTGGGTAATTCCATAGGCACAGTGTTAGATACGGGGATACATGAGCTGAGATGGACAAGAGAACAAGCTAATGCGTACCTGGTAAGCATGATTGGAACGGAAATGAATGCGTGGATTGACAGCGCCATTGCTTTCCCTGGACAATCAACCAGCTATACCATCGGATATGATCAATTCCAATCCCTTCGAGAGAAGGCGAATAGCGAACTCGGGGACCACTTCGATATCAAGGCATTTCATTCCGTTCTTCTTCGAAACGGTAATATGCCATTCCATATACTGGAGGAGCAAATGGATCAATACATCCAATCCGTCAAATAAAGGAGAGCAGGCCCCGGTATGGTTAAACGCACGCTGGTAGGAAGCGAAATCTATAGCATTAATTAAGCTACCATCTCCCGTAAGTTCCAAGAACTTGCGGGAGTTTTTTTATATTGCTCGTTATAATTCATACAGATTGTAACCTTTTAGAAGTCATGGATATCTAATTAGTAAGATTGATTTTATAAGAAAGTTCGATGTGAAGGGAGGTTATTCTTTGGCACCGGAGACAGAACAGGAATTAGAGGTTAAGCTCGCCAAGAGAGGAAACCATGAAGCATTCATCAAATTGATTAAGCCATTGGAATTGCAAATGTACAACATAGCAAAGGTCATTCTAAGGCATGATGAGGATTGTGCAGATGCCATGCAGCATTCAACATTCCAGTCAAGATCAGTGCAGCGGATCGTGTAAGTTTAAAGTCTGAAGAACCTAAAATCCATGATGATATCCATATGAGCATTGACAACTTAACCATTACTCCGGCTACCATGCAATTAATTGTAAGTATTCGGTAGATCAGGACAGGGCCTTAAAGAGTTGAATCAATCCATATAGGGAAAAGTTTAAGAGAAAAGAGCGAGTAGGAATGGTTAACCAACCCTGCTCGCTCTTTTCACTATTAGATTAAAATGAACAGGTCCTCTAGTATTGGTGACTTCCGTAAAGCATTTATTGAGTTTTAATGGTACCAATATCAAGGATCAATTTACTGGCAAGATTTACTTTTTATAATGTATGGGAGAATATACCTATAAAAAATAAGTACAAAGTGGTAATATATTCTTATTATTGGTAAGTTTAATTGGTATTTAGGGTCTATAAGACCTATAAAAAGTAGAAAACAGCTAAATTCCCATGGGAAACAAGTACATACATCAGTCGAGGGAGAAAGAGAAAATAAAGAAATTAGCTTTAATATCATTAAAAAAGAATATTGGCTGCTAGCATGATGGAACAGGATCTGCTGTAGTAGCAAGTGAAAAAGCAACGGCGGAAGTTTTACTGAATACGAAGAAGATGAAATTTCCGGATGCAGAGCCGTTCTAGGATGATGGTTCCATTTCGCTTCCTTTCGGAAGCCTTAGGGGCAAAAGTGTCCTACTCCAAGAAAGGAAAAATAGCACAGGTTGGGATCTAAAGTAAAGATCATAGGGTGGACATGACGACTGGACACACGGCCGCTTTATGAATCTTTTCAAATTCTGAATTTAGGGATTGACATAAAGAGAGAGGTTGAACTCTCGTTTTATGTGAACTTCTAAACAGAAGTTCAGAGGTAAGGTTTACGCAAAACCTTAAAATGCGAATCTAGAAAAAGGAGAACAAGAAATGAGGAAAGCGAAAAGGAGTAGGAGGGTATCATTGTTTCTATCAGCCAGTCTCCTACTAGCAAGTTTACCATTCGGGGAAGGGAGGGCTTCCGCTACTGACAACACGGATACGGTTACAAATAGTATACCGTTGTCGGTCTCCGAGGATAGCCAAAATGCTATAGCTGCTGAAGAGGTGCTCTTTTCGAAACCAGGTAACTTAAAAGCAACGACGACAGAGCATCAGATTAGTGCTACTTGGGATGCAGTAGAAGGTGCACAGAGTTATACGATGACCTTAGACGAGAATATCGTTTATAACGGTCCAGAACCAAGCTTCATTTACAAGAGTGCCTTTCCGAATACGGAGTATGAGATCGCAGTTTGGGCTAATGATCACGTCGGTACACCAAGCGAACAATCAATATTGACTGTGAAAACCAAAGAGATGTTGACACCTTCAAATCCAATGAATTTTAGAGTCACTACAGATGAAACTTCGCTTACTGTTAGATGGGAACCTGCAGAAAGGGCTACGAGTTACGTGGTTGCCGTAAACGACCAGGAAGTTTATAGAGGGAATGATCTTTCTTACAAATACACGGGCTTAACACCAAAAACGCGTTATGCTGTAGAAATCTGGTCTGTCAATGAACATGGAACAAGCGGCAAACAGCTTAATACAGTAAATACAAAGGATCCTGATAAACTACCAGCTCCAACCAACTTGAAGGTTGAATCAACTTCAAATTCAATCACACTTTCCTGGGATCCCGTTGAGGGAGCAAATACATACCTCGTTCAAGAAAAAAATGACTTGGTGTATCAAGGACCAAACACCACTTTCACGTTAGAAAATCTGAACCCGGGTCAACCTTATTTCTTTTATGTGTACGGGAGGAATAATTCCTCAAATATTACGGTGGAGGGAGAGCCCGGCAGAATCACGGGGGTAACAAAAAGATTACCAGCACCAACTAACTTCGTAGCCATACCTCAATCAACTTCAGTTCATTTATCATGGGATCCTATTGAGAATACGAATGCGGTAGAGTACTTTTTGAAGCGTGGAAAAAAAATCATTTATGAGGGTCCTCTAACTACATTCATTGACACAGGTTTACAGGAAGGTGAAACTTATAATTACACTCTAATCGCATTGGTTGATCACACATATAGTAATCAAACTGAAACTAATACGACTACTCTAATTACACAACTTCCATACCCTACAAATTTCCGAGTGACAAATCTAGAATATAATAAAGTTCGCTTAGAATGGGATGCAGTTGAAGGTGCGGATGAATACGAGATTACCCGAAATGGGCGAACTATCGGTATTCCAAAAGGCACCTGGTGGGTAGATACAGTGGATATGGATTTTTATGGGTCGACTTTCACCTATAGAGTAGCAGCCCTTAAAAATGGAGTGAATGGTAAAGAAGCTATGAAAGAGGTAACGGTTCCGAAGGAGCCTATTCCAGGCGAAGTACCGAGTGGTACTTTTGAGCTGAAAGCCGATCGGATCTATCACGACACAGTCGACCTGAGCTGGAATCAAGTCACAGGCGCTACATATTATGATGTATATCAGGATGAAACAAATAAAGTATGGTCAGGTACGTTAAACACACTAACCGTTGGAAATGTGGGTCCGGAAGAAAGTCATACCTTTAAGGTAGTGGCTGGCAATGAAAGTGGTACTATAGAATCCAACATCATCAGTGTAAAGACACCATCGGCTCCACAAAACATCGTTATTACCCCAGCACAGCCGAAGAAAGGAACCATCACTTTCGACTTCAAAGTTATCGATGGTGCTGTGATGTATGTCGAGCGTAATCCACAAACCAAGTATACGCCTGTAGGTGATGGAACCTATCGTAAATCATACGTTAACTCTGCTACGGGCGAGAGTCATAACGATGTAATTGTTTCCCCAGTCAATGGCAAGCTGAATTTTGCTGAGACAGATGTAGATCCTAACCGGAAATACAACTATGCTATCGTTGCTGCTGTGAAGAATGCTGAGGGAACAGAAACTGTTGTAGCCAAAGAAGAAATCAGTGTGCACACACCTGCTGATGGTAGTGGGGCGACGGTTCCAGGGACTATTGTCGATCCAGGTACTGGCGGTGGTACAACACCGACTGAACCTGGTACCGGGGGAGGAAACACACCAACACCAGATCCTGGAACTGGTAGTGGAGGTGGCACAACACCGACGACTCCAACAACACCAGGAACTGATGGGGCAGATAACAATACGGTAACAGTTCCAGGAAGCATTGGTGACAATGACGCTGAAATTATTCCTGAAGAAGGTACAACAAGCTTTTCGGATATCGATAAAAGCTATGCAAAGGAAGCCATTCTTTATCTAGCATCAAAAGGAATTGTTAAAGGTTACCCCGATGGAACATTCGGGATTAAGAAAAAAGTAACCAGAGCAGAATTTGCAATCTTCTTAAACCGTGCCCTGGGATACACGTTATCATCTCCGTATGCTGGTACTTTTAAAGATATTGACCCACAAGCCTGGTATGCATCAGAGCTTAACTCTGCAATAAGTAATGATATCGCTAAAGGTTTTAATGATAATACCTATCGTCCAAATTTAGTTATTTCAAGAGAACAAGCTGCAAGCATGCTTTCAAACGTGTTGGTCAAAAACGGATCTTCACTGTCATCTGAAGTTCAATATGAAGATCAAGAAAACATTGCAAGCTGGGCAAAAGAGAGTGTGGCACTTGTTACCCAAGAGTCCGTGATGAAAGGGTATCCTGGAAACAAATTCATGCCAAAACGTTCCTTGAGTCGAGAAGAAGCAGCACAACTAATCTATAATTTGATCAAAAAGATAAAGTAATATTTCAACAAAGGTTAAGGCAGCCGATCCATCATACCGGCTGCCTTTTTTATTCTAGATGGGAAGGAAAGTTCGAACATCATTGAAATTACCTCCAGACTGTGAACCGTTGTGGTTTTAGGCATTTTGCCGGGACGGATACGGTGTCAGGAAAGAATGTTCATAGCGGTCTGAATGTTTTTTAGATCAAGCTGAATTTGCTCTGGAATATGGTAGGGATGGTATAGGCCCCGCTGCATCAAATAGTTTGTTATCTTTTCATGGGAGTCTATAGCTTCGTCGAGCTGTTTCATCAAAATTTGCTTGAGTTCTGGGGTGGCACATTCAGTCACGGCCATAGCGTAGTTTCTAACTGCACTCTTGGCGTTCATCAAAAAGTCCATTGCGATCACTTCATCGGTCAGTATATGAAGCCCTGTTATGTGTTCTATTATTGGATTCATGTTTTATCTCCTATAGGGTCACTTTAGACAGCACTCCACTAAGTTCTTGAAGCTGCTGTTGTGATAATTGCACATCTTGTTGCAAAATTTGCTTGAGTTCAGGATCGGTTACCAGAACTTGCATGGTCTGGGATTTGGTCATGCAAACCGTCTTGAATGCAGCCATTTCATGAACCTCCAACATCTCATGTAAAGCGTAATTGGAATTCATTTTTTATTTTCCTCCCGTATGTCTATCCATATTCAAGGTTTTAAGACAACTTTAATGCAATTGTCCGTTTTCGTATCGAACACTTCATAGCCCCGCTTGGCCTCGCTGAGCGGAATGACGTGCGTAATGATGTCTCCAGGGTTCACTTTTCCGGAAGTAACCAACTCATACATATACGGCATATAGTGAATAACCGGGGCTTGTCCGGAACGGATATTCACATTTCGCTGCATGATGTCACCGAGCGGGAATCCGTTATAGCGTCCGCCGTATACCCCAGTGACTTGGATGGTCCCACCCTTGCGCACAGCCTGAGATGCAATGATAAATGCACTCATCGTGCCGCCTTGCAGTTTCAAGCCACTGGCTAGAAATTCAAGATCGCTCATCTTGCCGTCCATTCCTACCGCATCAATGACCACATCGGCGCCGCCTTTGGTCATTTCCTTGAGATTATTGCCGATGTTCTTATCTTGTTCGAAGTTTACGATCTCCACATGGTTCGTTCGCTTCGCATGCTGTAAGCGGTAATCGACATAGTCGACGGCTATGACCCGTTTTGCTCCTTTCAGCCAGCAAAACTTTTGGGCGAGAAGTCCGACCGGACCGCATCCGAGCACGATAACCGTATCTCCATTCTTTACGCCGGCGTTATCTACGCTCCAGAAAGCCGTTGTCATCGCATCGGCAATTAAGCTTAGATTTTCGTCTGGTTGTTCACAGTTTTCGGGAATCTTGAAGTGGGTAAAATTTGCGAACGGAACCCGTAAATACTCGGCTTGCCCGCCAGGGTATCCGCCGGTCGTTCCGGAGTAACCGAAATAGGCGCCCATATCTCCGTTTTCGTTTGAATTGTCACATTGACTTTCCAGTTGGTTTTTGCAAAAAAAACACTCTCCGCATGCGATGTTGAACGGGATGATCACACGGTCGCCTTTCTTTACCTTTGTCACGCCGGGGCCTACTTCTTCAACGATCCCCATGGGTTCGTGCCCGATAACATAGTTCTCCTGAAGGTTAGGGATCATCCCGTGAATCAGGTGTAGGTCGGAACCGCAAATGGCGGTACTGGTGATCTTCACGATCATATCGTCCGGTTTTTCAATCTTTGGATCCGGCACCTCTTTGACCACGACATTTTTAATCCCTTGATACGTTACCGCCTTCATGCTTTGTGTCCTCCAATATGTTCATCTGGGGTCCGATCAAACATCCCTTTACGCGATGTATCATCCGGGAACAAATTCATCTGCCCGATCATCACCGTATTTTTGGCCGAAAGCTGGTCGAGTTGGTACTGTTCGTTCAGCTCGTAAGGATGGAACCATTTTTTGCGAATCATGAGCTCCGTGATTTCTTGGTGCATTGTAATCCCCTGCTTAAGATGATTGTGCAGGAGGGCTCTTACGTCCGGTGAAGCTGTCTCCGTCAGGGCGATGGCCAAATTACGCACACCCTCCTTGGCACGAAGGAGGAAGTCCATGGCAAAAGTCATATCTGCCATTTCCGGCATATTTAATGAATTAATCGGATCTAAATAATCGGTGTTCATTTTAAATTCCCCTTAATGTGTTATAGGTGTCGGACTATTCGGAACAGGCGCTTGGAAAGGAGCGTTTGCGTAGATTGCTTGCAGCTCGGCGATCTGTTGTATGGATTGAGTTACGTCTTTCTGCATTAAAGCTTTTAACTCTTGGTCAAAGACCAGGCCTTGCATAAGTTTTGACTTAGCGAGGCAGAGCGTCTTAAAGTTTAACGCTTCATGCAGTTCCAATGATTCGTGCGGCCCTAGCGTTGGATTATTCATTCAGAGATGATCACCTCCTTTTTTATCAACGTTAGATTTTCCAACGCATCGGAACTTATACTAAAATGAAAATGTTACTTTTAACAAGAACAAACATTCCCGTTTTGAGACTTAATGGTATATGATTAACCGTTTCCAATAATCGAGTAATGAATGTATCATAAAATTAAAAAGAGCCCGTTGATTTACTGAAGAGATCCTTACCGAAAAGGGTTATGAATGGAGTAGTCCGGCGTTCAAACGCCAAGCTTGGGAGGACGAAGTTCAATTTAAGGCGGAGAAATACCTGCGTGATGATGTCATGATTTCAATTATAAAATAGAGATTAACAAAACTTACTTCTCTTATCTGCATAACGGAGACATTTATTTGTTTGATTTCGATGATTGCAATTATACGTATTTCATAAACGATATTGGGATTACATTGTGCTATGCACTTTTTTATCCGTTTAAGGAATTTGATAATAAAACGGAATATTATAGAGTGTTTTTCCGCCATTTTATAAAAGGATATCTAAAGGAAAATACAATCCAAGTAGAAGAAATAGAATATTTACAAGATTCTATTAAAATTCGTTACATATTGCTGTATGTTTATTTTCATCAAGCTAACGATGTGGCAAACTTAAATGAAGAATCGATGAACTGGTTAAAGGAGCTTCAACGAGTAGCCGCTTCGGATGACCCTATGCTACCGATTGATTTTGTTGAAGAATTTAAAAGTATTTATCATAGTATTCATCTATAAATTCCAATGATCGTGTGGTTTATCATTGCTTACCGTATCTTTTTATGGATTATTATCGTTAATAGATTGAAAACAAGGGTAAAAAATAAGCAAATCAGGGAGGCATCGCCCCAGCTAAAGCCGTTATCGGGTTCCGATAACGGCTTTTGTAAATTTTTATTTGACTACATGTAGGGTTTCCGGAATTAAAGGTGTCTTATATAGTAGCTACATAGCCGCGGTGGCCGCTAAGGTGGCTGGTGGACGGTTTAATTCCTACGATGTGGAGGAAATCACCGGGGACGTACTGGTCAAGCTGTGAACAGACGGGCCCAAAATCATGTTGCGCGGAGATAGCCTCAAGCCTTATCTGGCCATAGCCGCGCGCAATCATACTATGAATCTTTTGCGAAAAAGACAGCAGGTCATTGAATCGGAATTGGAAGATGATGCAGTTTCTTGTCCTTCTGCAGAGGCATTGGCTATTCTGCGGCAGGAGAAGGAAGCAATTAGCGGCATGGTCCAGGATATGAGGGAACCGGATCGTGAAATCTTCATCCGCAGGTACTTCTATTTAGAGAAAGTCCGAGACATTGCAAGAAGGCTGAATATGCAGGAGAAAGCCGTCACGGCCCGGATCCGCCGGGCAAAGGACAAACTGCGCATTCATTATGAAACCGAGAATCCGTAGGATTTCTATAAGGACCGTGTCTATAGGAGTGAAGCTTTGAATCGATAGCGAAAGGGGATGGATGTAAGTGAAGCGGCGAATTGTAGATATCATGGCCAATATCGACAATCAGGAACTGGAGAATCTACTCCTTACGGAGGAAGAGGAACGCGAATTGACACAACAAATCAGTATGGAACGCATCAAGAATCGAGCGATGAACCGTATTCAAGAGGAGGAAACGATGATGTTTAACAACAGGAAAGCGAAAAAATATAAAGCCAGTGTCATTATCGCTGCCGCGATGATTATGATACTTAGCACGACCGCTTTTGCGAGCCAATACATGGATAGCTTAAAGCAGTTCTTCGGTCAATCCGCATCCATCGCGGAAGACGAACGATCACCCATACAAGGGACAGATACCGCGTCTGGGGTAACCATGAATGTAGAAGAAGGCGTTTATGTCGGCAACAGCGGTTATTTGGTGGTCAGCTTCATGAAAGAGGATGGCACGCCATTCCCAGCGGGTGCATCGATACCCGGACTTGAGCTAAAAACGGAACATGATGTGAATTATATGGTGGGGCAGCAGCTTCTTGACGATAACAAAAAACTTGTCGGCGTATTTGAGATGGATGCGATGAATGACCTCGATGGGCTAAAGGCACGAATCACAGCCGACCGAATCACGTCAGTGGACAACACCCAAGTCGTTGAAGGCCCTTGGGATGTACAATTCACCATTTCTCCCGGGAAGCAGAGAGAGCAGAGTCTGAATCTGACGATCAATAAGGGTGAGGAGGCACTGTCTCTCAGCACTATTAATGTTTCTTCCATCGGTGTAGCTATCGAAGGCAACCGTACCAACGATGAGCTGGATAAACTGCCGGAGTATACGCCGGAGGTTAAGGTTATTGCCGCGGACGGATCAGAACTGACACTTCATGCAAGCTCGACAAGTACCACAAAGAACGGATTTCAGTGGCTGTATAATCTGGACAGCAAGAATAACCTCGTTTTTCTGGAGGATGTGGACATCAAAAGCATCAGCATTGACGGCAACGTGACGGAGTTGAAGTAAAACATAGATATAATAGGTGGCAGGGGCAAACATCTTAGGGCAGAAGCGACGACTTCTGCCCTTTATGCATAGAATACCTAGCAAGAATTGGAATCCTAAAGCTGGTCATGTTATAATTATATTACTTCATCAATATACTGGAATTGGAAATATAATTAAAATTCTTTACATAGGGGGTAAATAATGAACAATGATTATGATACTCCTGAAAGAACAAGAGAAAGACTAAGACAAGAAGAATTGAAAAATAATCCATTTGGTCATATGAAAGACGGAATTGATAGGGCTCAGTATGGTAGTTTAGTCGATTTAGTAGGTAATTTAGGTTGGAAAGGCACTTTAGTATTAATCATTGTTATTATTGTTGGTCTACTTCTGTGGAGATAAATGTCTGTAGATAAAATTGTGTCATTAAAAATGCACAAAAGACCACATTGTAGAATTTTGACACAAATCAGATAATATAGGTGGCATGGGGTTAGGGGACAAGAACTTGGTCGATTGCCGTAATGGACACGTTCCGATTAAGTCTCACGTATTTTCATACTTATAATAAAAAGCCAATAGTCTGTTCTAAGTGAACAAGCTGTTGGCTTTTTTACAATAGATGCGATATAAAGATGTCTATATAGATAAACTGGGTAATACAGTTATTGGATTAATTTAGTTAAAAGTTCTTAGATAATGGGAATAGATTTAATACCCGGAATAAAAGGATGGATTAGTTATGACAGGCATTAATAATACCAAAATTGATATCGAACCAACTTGGAAAAGGCTTGGTTTTCCTTCTGCGCCCGATGTAAATACATCAGGAAAAGAAATCGGTATAATAATATTGCTTTAATTAGATAATGTTTCGATAATTTCTTCTCTGTAAATATCATTGCCTGGAATCAATAATGGCGAGTCGAACCAGTCTTACGAGAAAAATGTAACAATCCGAACCGAATAACTAATAGCCATTTAAGGCACTTCCGTGTTTTTTCCTGCTGCAAGCAGGATTAGTATTTGAAGTCACTCTATCCAGAGGGGTATACTGGGTGGATTTATATTATATATGACTAGTCAAAACATCCAGAAATTAAAAAGGAAGATGGAATATATACTTTCCCAATTGGAAAAGACGGCATTCTTAAGGTATCCAACAAAGATTATGCCTATGGTACAAGTGTCGATAAGTTCTTTTATGTGGATGATGAAGGACACAGGATTAAAGAACTTGATCTTTTTGAAGAAGTTCATAGCGGAAATATTGGAAACAGCACCGGAGGGGTTTCCGTAAGTAATGGTGTAGAGCAAACTATCGAAGCTCTCCCTACTGTAGAATCCTTTTTTATTGGTGATATAAGTTTAATGAAAGACTACGAAAATATCTATCCAGAAATGGTGAAGTCGCTATTTTAGCGGCTTTTTTGTTTTATCGGTACAAGTTCTTGTCCCAAGTCAAGGACAAGAACATGGTCCTATTGCCGATTTGAAGAATGTCTAATTTTAGTGGAGTAGAGTGAGAGCAGTGTAATGTGCTGGAAGGGGAATTGTTGTACTTCTGGGGCGCTGAAGTGTGTGGTGGCTCGTAGTCCATGTTTCGACGTGGGCAAATGGTCGGGTTGTGTACTGCACGGTGAAGCCTTTAAAGTGAGAGTGGTTGAATGGTAAGCACCATTATGAGAAACTCAGAGCCGGCGATCGGACGGTTTTGCGCCGACCACGAGCGGAAGCAGCATTTCACGGCCAATATTGAGGCCTGGGTCGTGCTAGAACACAAAAAAGTAATTGTAGCTGCTATCAGGCGTTCGCCTCCTGAACGAGGTTACAAGCGCGTGTTAACGACTGGACTGAAGTAGTTGGCGGGTCCTCGTGTTACCCATCAGAGTGAGCACTGAGGAGCAAGCATTGCAGGGGTACAGCCCTGAAGCTAAAGTCGAAGATGTTAAGGTGAACAGTACCTCCATTACATCAATCTCATTCAAAGGTGAAGAGCTGTAAAAGGTTATAAGCGAGGACACGGGTGCCGGTCAAAGAGGATGGCTTCTCGGCTCTCGCTGCATTTGCTCAGGTTCGCTTTACACATAATTCTTGGAGCTACCTCACTTAAATAACGATATTTACTAATTATTATAATATAGTGGTATATTTATAATTGTAATTTAAATACTGAGAGGTTGGTGTTTTAATGTTTAAAAAAGTATCTGGAATCCTTTTATCACTTTCGTTAGTCTTTGTATTCACCTTTGCATCTCAAGCTTTAGCTGCTGATTGGGAAGATAAGACATTAGTCAAATATTACAAGGATGGTAGTTACTCACAAATGGGCTGGATATAAACTAGCGGAATTAGACTTAGTTGCATCTTCTAAGAAGGGCAACGATGTGGAATGCATTTATAAGGGAACAATTTGGGCAGAGTAATCTCTAAAAAAATAAATCGAGTAGGAGGGGGCGGCTAACCCCCGTCCTCTTACACCACCTAGCATGCGGGTCCGCACTAGGCGGTTCCAAAAGGTTAACAAAGCTCCAGATAACGAGATCGTAAACTTTTCAGCTCTTTCGCTTCCCAAAAGGAATTCGGAAGGGCGTTATTTGTGTTTCGGGACGATTCCCAAGCACCTCTACGGGAGTTGGTCATCTTAATTCCAATGGGTTTTTATTATTATTAAAACGATGATGGAAGAAATCTAAGAGGGAAAAGGGGAAGTTACGGCAAAGGGTACAAAATAATTACCTCATGTCGAGGGACAAGAACATAGTCCCATTCAAAGTCGCTATTTTAGCGGCTTTTTTGTTTTATCGGTACAAGTTCTTGTCCCGAGCCAAGGACAAGAACTTGTACCGATTGCCGTAATGGACAAGAACATGAGCCGATTACCGATTAGATAAGTATCTAACTATGTTTCCATGTAATTTCATTAAGCTAACGGGAAACGGTTGTCTGTCTTTTGTTATATATTCAAAAAATGCAGTTGACTCTCCTGTTACAGGAGAGAATATGATGTAAAAGAAGGGAGGTGAGGTTCGTACAAACGCATTATTCGATCGGTAAAGCTGCAAAAATGGCAGGTACTACCATTAAATCAGTGCGCCATTACAGTGACATCGGACTGGTACAACCTGTCTCGGTTACAGAAAGCGGCTATCGTCTATACTCTTCCAAAGAAATCTGGCAACTGAATATGATTACGACATTGCGCTCACTCGGCTTCTCATTGCCGGATATTGCTAAGCTGCAAGAGGGGGAGATATCCGTACACCAAGCTATTCAACTGCAGTTGGAAGCCGTCAGACATCAGAAAAATCTATATGAGAGGATGGAACAAACGCTGGAGAAGGCTTTGCAGATTAAAGATTCGGAAGAATCGCTCTCGTTTATGCAAAATATTGTGGACGTCATGAAGCAAAGCGCAGAGACGCGTCAAGCGCAGTTGATACAGAAGGTTCGCGGGAAGCTGGACGAGCAGGCTGTTCCTACGGACTGGTTTCAGCTTCTATTCTCGAACATCCGGCAGTCCATTGGATCGTTGGAAAACATCTCGGCCGAGCAAGCTGTCGTTTGGAACAAGCTGAAGGAACTATGGGATTCCCCCGGCTTCGCTGCGGATTTTCAGCAGCACGTAAGATCTTTTACTGGGGAGAGGCTTAACTCAAAAGTGAAAGGTGATTACTATGACCAGGCGTTAAACAGGATTTTGCTGGACGTCATGCATTGTATAGAATCGAATATCCCATACACAGCCCGGCAAATGCAAGACTTGGTTATCGCTTGTCTGCGCATATTTGCCGATATGATGCAGACGGAATATTCCGCCGATTTTGCAGCGAACATCTATCCCGTCATTCAATATTTCACTTCGCAACGGGCAAAGCAATTCTATTCGTTGTTATCAGAATTCAATCCCGCATCGAGAAAATATCAGGAGGCTTGGGATCATATCTATGACGGGTACTATTGGATGCTTGAACAGAACAAATTTGGGATCAGTAACAAAGGAGGACCAACATGCGAAAACCTAAAGTAGTATGTCCCAAGACAAATCTAGTACTAGGAGATTCCTTCTCCATAGAGATTCATGAATTAGAACCTGATCAGCAAATTCGAATTGAAGCGATGACACAAGATCACGCAGATCGCGTCTGGAGGTCATGGGCAACTTGGCAAGCCGATGTGAATGGATACGTTAATATAGCGACTCAGGAGCCTTGTGAAGGATCTTTTCAAGGTGTAGACTCTTATGGGCTTGTCTATGGAATGGAACTTTCCGAGCCATCTTACCCGCCGCATTTTTTGGATGATAGACACCAGCAAACAGTCTCTTTTTGTTTCCTTCTGAATAATCAAGTCATGCAAGAAACAGACATCACATTCGACTTCTATCAAGCGGCAACGACCCAGATAGAGGTACGAGAAACTTTTGAAGGCAAATTCTTTACCCCTTTAAATATAGAAGCTACTCTCCCGGCCGTTCTCTTACTGGGAGGATCTGCAGGAGGTTTTCACTGGTCAGAGCAAGCGGCCAGGTATCTGGCCGCTCAAGGTTATGCGGCATTGGCTGTCGCTTATTTTGATTGGGACGGATCAAATTCGCTGCCTACACAATTAGCGGACATACCGTTGGAGCCGTGTCTTGATGCTGTTAAATGGCTGGCTAATCATTCCATGGTTGACGGCAAACGCATTGGACTAATCGGGTATTCCAAAGGAGCAGAATTGGCGCTGCTTCTTGCTTCAAAATTAGAAGACGTCCCTCTGCAAGCACTGGTTGCACTATCACCCAGCTCGCACATATTTTCGGGATTTTCCATGGAGGAAGGGAGGGACGCCTCTTCATGGAGCTTCCAAGGCACGCCTGTTCCTTTCCTCCCTTATCCTGAGACGAATCAACCACTCTATGCAGCGAATCTCTATGATCTTCATTGCGAGGCTTTGAAACAAGCTTCTGAAGATACATGGAAGCAGGCCAGAATTCCTGTAGAGAACATAAGAGCACCTATTTTCGTTGCAGCAGGCGAAAAAGATACGGTCTGGCCATCAGTTCAGATGGTAGAAACCATTGCAGCCCATGTTTCCTCGAAGCAGAATTTAGAAACTGTAATTCTGCATGAAGCGGGACATGATTTTACGCTTCCGTATTTGCCGATCATAGTAAGTGACCATGGATTGGTGAAAGAAGAGATTGAAGCGGCTAGACGGAAAACGTGGGAGAGGGTTCAGGAATTTCTGAGGGATAAGGTATAGAAAAGTACGTTTATTTCCCGGCTCAGCATAGCGTGGTTCTCTCCGCATAAATTGAGCCTATAGGGATTCGCGAATGCATTAGCACGGCGAGGAGATGGCTGCGATGCAGCAGGGGAAAATGGGATATGCATCCGAGGAGAAGCTGCTCATTGTCAATGCGGATGATTATGGGATGTGCTGTTCTGCCAATGCCGTGATCGAACGATTGCTGCGGGAAGAAGCGATTTCCGCATCGGGAAGTTAGATATTGGGATTTATTTAACGTTCACGAGTGAATGACTGGATTATAAGGGGCCTATCACGCGGAATGATGTGGTCACCTCGCTTTTGGAGGGTGGATTCTACTTCCCAAGTTTGCAGTACGTTTGAACGGAATGCGGCCGAAGAAGATGTGTGGAAGGAAATATATGCGCAGATTGAGTAGGGACATTTCGCCTGATATTTCACCGCATATAATTCCGGCGGAAACCCTCCAAAATCATAAATGGTCTCATAAACTTCGTCTGTCGCGAAAATGGTAAGTACTTCGCCAGCCATGAATGCATTGGCCAGAGCAGAACTGCGAGAACGTGCGCTACAAGACCAACTCCAACGGGCAAGTGCATTGAACATTATCATCAATGCAATTAGCGTTTGGAATACAGTCTATCTCCAGTAAGCGATAGAACACCGAAAAAACATAGAAAGCTTCAGGAAGAACTACTAAACCACATTTCTCCGCTTGGATGGGAGCATATCAATTTCTTAGGTGGAATACAAATTCAATTTTAGGCAGAATACGTCTCTCAATTCATTACGACCGCTGAAACAACAGGAAGTTGAATGAACGGTTGGTCCGGCTATGCCCGGACTATTGGGCTTAGAGTAAGAAAAAACGCTAAGTCGGTCACATCCGAAGGCTTAGCGTATATTTTCGTTAAAATGTTGGCGGGACCCCTATTTAGCGAAGTTTGACCAGATTGAGCGAGGTCATATTCCTCAAACAGCTGATACGACGAGTTTTATCAGAAGGCTTATGAATTGGGCGTTCATGCTTATTTGTCGAAGCAGTCGACTTACCCGCAAATCATTGGAGCGATTCGCCAAAGCATGATGGGTCATGTGCTCGTCGCCGAGAAGGTAATCCGTCAGAACAAGCAGGATCAGTTGACCCCAACGGAACGGGAGGTGCTGGTATTGATGGCTAAGGAAAATACGAATCAGGAAATTGCCGACGTGCTTGCGATAAGCAAGCGGACGGTAGAGTATCATATCGCATCGATCATTCAGAAGCTGGGCGTGAAGACAAGGGTTGGCGCGGTGGCCAAAGGCTATGAAAACGGTTTGTTAAGCGGCGGATAGGGAGGGGCATGTACTCATTTCGGAACTTATGTTCACTGCTGCGAGGCAGGACCAACTTACGCCGACCGAACTAGAAGTACTGGCGCGAATCTCCGAGGAAAAAATGAATTAGGAAATTGCCCAAGAGCTTTCCATCAGCCAGTGGATGGTTGAGCATCATTTTACTTCTATCCATCAGAAACTCGGCGTAAAGTCTCGTGTCGGAGCCGTCGCGAGAGGGTACTAGCTTGGCATACTTGGAAGAATGTAAGTGTGTTGGGTTTGCGGCAACGAGTGAGTGGTAGGGGGGACTAATTATGGGTTTCCGAAAAAATCGAAGCGGAAGCGAACCCGAAGCAAGCCGAGCCGACGATCGAAACCGTGGTCATCTAGTGACGGAAGAGAGTGAAATGCGAGCGGAAGACGAAGTTGACTGGCCTGCCTGTGGAAACCGTCACCTATACGCTTGAGACGAAGAAGGAAGCTCCTGTTCGGAGTGCTTTGGGTCGCTGTAATCGTTGAGAACGGAAGTGCCTCAGGAGTTGAATGTGATTCCGGCGCAAGTGAGCGTGTTCGAGCATGTACGCCGGGTGCCCTGACCTTAGTTTAGGACAATGCGTATCCGTCCGTGATATAGAAATGGTTTCAAAGCAAAAGAGCGGGCTGGATCCTTCTCCCCAACCTGCTCCATATTTCATTGACTCAGTATGCATTAGCTACGTGTTCTACTCAAGCAGCTTCTCGTTTTGCTAGAGGAGACGGCTGTTTTCCTTCACCGGAATTCTAGTTCTCCTACTCATTGGAAGTGGAACCCGGCAGCGGTAAGCTTGCCGTTCCTAGGCGGTACAGCACCGCCGCCGCTTCCTTGCGCGTCATGACCTGCTTGGACCGGTAATCGACGGTGTCGTCCACGGACGGTGTCACTTCCGGACCGTAGAACCCGTTTCCGACGATATTACGCACAGCGTCCGCCGCCCAATTATCGGTTTCGCCGGTCAGCTTCGCTTCTTTAGGCGGATGGCCAAGTAGCAGCGAGAGCCGCGAAGCCATAACGGCCGCTTCCTGGCGCGTCATCGGACGGTCCGGTTCGAACAAGCCTTTTTCCGTGCCTGTGACAACCCCCATATCAAACGCCGTTGTGATTTTGCCTGCTTCCGGAAGGTCCGCGGTGTCCTTGAACGCGGATGGTCCCTTCGCAGGGGTAGCTCCCAGCCAGTTGACGAGCCAGACTGCGAATTCGGCGCGCGTGATCGGCTCGTCCGGCCGGAACGCGCCGTCCTGCCCAGCTTGAACGACGTCGAGCAAGTGCAAACCGTCAATATATTCGGCATATGGATGGTCCTTGCCGACATCAGCGAACCGCGCGGGTACAGGCAGCTTCTCCGACCACGCCGCCGGGTTCGTTTTGGAAAATAAGAACCTGATCGTCCCGTCCTTGTTCTCTTGAAACGCTACGGGACTTCCTTGCTCATCCTCAAAGAGCAGAGGATCGACCTGTTTGAGCGTATGCTTGCCCATCAAGTCTTCCAACACGAGTGTACCCTCCTGCGCCGTAATACGCGTCGTCAAGTAGCTGATCCGCAAATCCCGGTATGTGCCTTCAAACCGAGCCAACTGGCTTTTCGCAGGCTGTAAGTACGTCTTCTGCCGTTCGGTCGGATAATACCGGTCCATAAACTCCTCGAACAGGCGATTCCGTAAATCGGAGCTACTGTTGTACACGATAAAGCCGCCTACGTTCTGCTCAGGAAGCAGCCACATCCACGAGTTGAATCCGGGAATGCTGCCCCCTTTTCCAATTACGTACTGGTTATTGAATTTGTGGTGAAGAGCGAACTCGAACCCGTACGTCATCGTCGGCACCTGCGGATGAATCGCCTTATGCACGCTTTGCATGTCTTTGACGGTTTCTTCGCGGAGAATGCGCGCCTCGCCGAGCTTTCCTCCATTTAGTTGCGCAAGCATGAACTTGGCCATGTCGCTTCCCGTCGTCACCATGCTGCCCTGGGGCATATCGGTCGGGATCGTATTGTACGGCGGAATCGGTTGATTTCTTTCGTTGTACCCGGTGGCGAGACTCGATTGAATGTCCGTCGGCAAAACAAAATGGCTATCGTTCATACCGAGCGGCTTGAAAATATGGTCGTTCACATATTGGTGAAACGGCTTGCCCGACACTTGCTCGACAATGTAGCCTTGCAGCATCGAGGCGAAATTATCGTATTTGTACACCTCGCCCGGTTTGTGCACGATCGTCGGCATTGTCCTGACGATGTAATCTTTGAGCGTCGTAACGGCGGTCATGTCTCCCGTGATCATGTCGCCCGGCGGCGGGTCTACGACGTCGAAGCCGGTCGTATGCGTGAGAAGATGCTCCATCGTCAGCGGCGTGCTGGTTTTGTTTTTCAACTTGACGTCGCCCATGTACTGCTGGACGTCTTGCTTCAGATCGATTTTGCCTTGCTCGACAAGCTGCATCACCGCCGTGGCCGCAAATACTTTGGAGACGGAGGCGATGCGAAATACCGTTTTGTCCGGGTCTACCGGTTTCTTGGCCTCGACGTTGGCGTATCCGAAGCCTTTCTGCAACAGCACTTTGCCGTCCTTGACGACGACGAACAGCGCTCCTGACACCCCCAATGCCTGAATATCGGGGCGTTTGAAAAACGCGTCCGCAAACACTTCGATGTCCTTCCCGTCCAGCACGGCCGCACTTTCTAGCGGCGCCGCCTTCTCCTGAGGCGCTCCGTCTGCGAATGCCGCAGGCACGGCGGCGCAAGCGACCGTAACGGCTGCCAAAGCCGAAAGCATAGTTTTTTTCCAAACTGGTGTTGTTATCATGTACAAGTTTCTCCTTTCGTCCTCCTATCCGTTCCGGGTTTAATATGCCGACCCGGTTTGGGAGTCGTTTGCCGCGGATTCGCTGCGGATGCCGATGTCGCGGATCAGAACCATTCCTTTTTCCGTTTTGTCGAATATAAAGCTGATTTCGCTTAGCCGCTCCGGCTGAAATTTTGGGTTCGCTTTTTGGAAGTCGGCGAGCCGGAAGGTGAAGTTTTGGAATACAGGTTCTTTCGTCGGCAGCGACCAACTGAATGGCCATTTGACGATATTGCTTTCGAACATCGGCAGCAAGCTCGCGACAGAGCTTAACGGCAGCGCCGCGATGTTGCCGTTTGCGTCAACGGCCCGCACGGTCAAGTCGACGAGTGCGTCCTTTGCGTCAGCTGATTCCTTTTTATCATCCTTGTCGGCCATCGAAAACACGATTGAGCTGTTTGTCTGCGTGCCGATCCCAACGCCGCCATCCGGCAATGATACCCTGTAAGCCGGAACGCCGGGTTTCGCTTCGCGATCCCAGCCGAGACGAACGGCGCTGTATTGGACCGTCGCATATTTCATCTCGACCTTGCCTTCCTTCCACTCTGTCAGATGTTCCCCGGAAAGCCGTCCGCCAACCAACGTCGTTGTGTTCAAGTCTATATCTTCGTCAAAGCTGCTGATCACCTTCGTATGCGAGTCCATATAATCGCCGATGAACATCGTATCCGGCAGCCAATCCCGGGCATAGCCGAGGTCCTGGAATACGGCGCGGTATTCGCGTTTCCCCTTTAAAGTCGAATCGAGGAACGACGAAACAAGCACTTTGGCTGCTTGCAGCTGATCCTCCTGCGGAATGAGCTGGGCCGTGTTATACAGCCTGTTGCCGAGTCCGGCGCCGTCGTACCGCCCCCAAACCGTGTTGAATTGTCCGTGGTTCGCCCCGTATATATATACGGCCGCTTTAAAATAATCGCCGTCCGAAAAACCGATCCGGCTGTATTGGCTGGCCCCGTCGAACGAGATGACATCCATGTCGTGCGAGCCTTGCAGGGCCAAATAGTTCAAATCGTTCAGCACTGTCGGTTTCCCAGTCGGCTTGTAATACCCATCCGTGCCGGCAAGCGAAATGACGGAACGGATGCCGAAATTATAGTCGAATTTGATGTTGCCGTCTTCGGGGTAAGCCTGCAGCTTGTTGTACGCCGCCGCCACCGATATCGCTTCGCCGCCGCGTGAATGTCCGATGAGCGCGACCCGGCTCAAGTCCGCTTTGCCGTAAAACGGGTTGCCCATCGTAGCGTTCCATTTTTTCCATGCCTTCAAATGCTCAAGGATGAGCCAACCGCGCGCCGGATTTTCCTTTTCCAGCACATTGATTATAAACAAGTCATCATACGGCGACGTATTGAGGAAATTTTCGTCGATCGATACAAAAATGTATCCGCGGCTGGCCAGCAACCGGCCAAGATATTCATAACCAGGATCCGAATATTCGGTTGCGAGATGGTTGCCGTGTACGGCAACGACGATCGGAAACGAACCTGCTCCGTCGGGATACCAAACCAACCCGTTCAGCGGCATCGCTTCTGGCCCAAAGCCAAACGTATTCGTACGGAGCGACGACCATTTCGCGACAAAAGCGGATCCGTCCACCGGCTTCGTCACAAGCGAGCCTTCCGCATTAAACTGTTTGCGGTAGCTGTTTGCGCTTCCGTACGTTAACGTTTTCACTTTATACGGTCCCGGCTCTGTCGGATTTGCCATCGTTGTCTTGTAGCGTTCCACTGGCTTTAGCGCCTGCAGCCGGAACGGCTTGACCAAATCCGCGTTGCCGTTGTCCAGCAGCCAATACCCGCCGGCAACAACAAATCCGAACGTGAAAACCGCTAAAACGCTGGCCGTCACTTTCGAAAACTTCTTTGCCTCCCGGTACGCTCCGTTCATCCACCGGGCGATAAGCGCGCCTAGCAAAGAAACGGCAGCAATAACCGACAGTGTGATGATAAACATAAGCTGCATCGGGCCGATAAAGCTGATGAACAGCAGGCAGAACGAAACAAGCGCCAGCCAAACGTAACGCGAAGGCATTCGTTTTGCCCAATGCAGCAGCCCAGCGGCGATGCCGGCGATCAGGACGATTGCCAGCAGGGATATGGCGGTTCCCGTAACATAATCCAGTGCGCCGCGCGACCCGATCAGATGGTAGGCCTGAACGAGATAAATGCAACCGGCCGCGGCGACTAGCGCGATGAAAGCCCCTTTCCAGCCCGATGTGAGCGGAGCAATCCGCTTGAACGGGGCCAGAAGGCGGGCGAACCGTTTTGTGGACGGTTTCTTTGGGGTCAACTCTGTTTGTGCCATATGACAACCTCTTTTCGTCAAAAATTGTGTCTCATCAGACATTGCCCATTATAGGGTCCGTTTCTTTCCCCCGACTTTCAGTTTTCTTAAAATAACCTTACAACGCAGGAATTCGCTCGTGTGGCGCGAACAATACGAATGACGAGGAGGTGGGACGATGCGCAAAACGATTTTGCTTGTCGACGACGAACCGGATATTGTCGGTTTGCTTAAACTGTTTCTGGAAAAAGAATTTGACGTGCTCGAGGCGCACGACGGCCAAGCGGCGGTTGAGCTGTTCTCGCGGCATTCGGTTGATTTGGCTGTAATCGATATTATGATGCCGAATCTCGACGGCTTTCAACTGCTGCAGTGGATACGAAGGCACTCGAAGGTCCCGGTGATCGTCGTGTCGGCGAAAAATCAGGAGACGGACAAAATCGCCGGGCTTGGGCTTGGCGCCGACGATTTCATCACGAAGCCGTTCAGCCCGCTGGAGGTCGTGGCGCGCATTCAAGCGCAGCTGCGCAGAACGTACGAGTTTAACGACCTCGCGTCGTCGCGGATGGAACCGGGCGCTGATTCGGCCGAAACGCGGCTCGGCGATCTGACGCTGGACCACGAAGCGTGCCTCTTGTACAAACGAGGGGAGCCGATAGTGCTCAGCGCGATCGAATATAAGCTGCTCAAGCTGTTCATGAGCAAACCGGGCCGCATTTATACGAAAAAACAAATTTTCGAAAACGTTTGGTCCGACCCCTACATCGCCGACGACAATACGATTATGGTGCAAATTAGCCGGTTGCGTGATAAAATCGAGGATTCGCCGCGCGAGCCGTTTTATGTGAGAACGGTGCGGGGCCTTGGATACCGGTTTGCCAAAAAGGATGAGCTCCATGCGCCGTAAATCGAAGCTGTCCGGCATGTTGCTTCGGAACTACATCTTGTTTTCGCTGACGGTTGGCGCGAGCGTGTTTTTTCTGCTGCTTTTTTTCGTCGATCGGACGAACGATCGGCTGCCGGCGCAAGAGATGTCCTTGCTGAAAGCAAGCGAAATCATCAAGCCGAATGTGGCCAATATCCCATCGGAGGCGATTGAGGCCCTGCATGGCTGGGTGGAAATTCTCGACGAGCGGCTGATGGTGGTCGAAGTGAAGGGCACCAAGCGGGATGGCCCGGCTGCGTATACGGAACGAGAGCTTAACGCGTTATTTTACGATGTAGAAGAAAACCCGTTTTATACGTCCATCGCCCCGTTTCACACCAACGACGGACAAGATCGATACTGTTTGGTCAGGTTGCCAAAAAAAAATGTGAAAGAGGTCATCACTCTCGACGGGGGGACACCGGAAAACCAATCGATTTTCTGGGGCGTCTTGGCAGAGACGGGACTGCTGTTCCTTGTACTGTTCGGAATCAATGTTTACGTTTACAGCAGGCTGACCGCGAGCCGATTGACGAACCCGCTCGGAGAAATTGCTGATGGCATCCGCAGCATTGCAGGCGGTCGTTATTACGAAAGGCTTCGACTCGAGGCGAATTACGAGCTGGCGCAAATTCAGGAGAGCTTTAATGCGATGGCAGAAAAATTAGAAAAGATGGAAACGGAAAAACACCGGCTTGAGGAAAGCAAGCAGCGGATGCTCGTACACATTTCGCATGACTTGAAGACGCCGATTACAACGATACAAGGTTACGCCAATGCGCTGCAGCTCGGCATGATCGAGGATGAGGCGAAAAAACAGCGAACGATCAACCTGATCCATGACAAAACAAAGCTGGTGGCCGAGTTGATCGACGATGTGTTCGAGTTGTCCAAGCTAGAGAGCCCGGAATATCCGATCATCAAGAAGGCAAGTGATCTTGCCGAATTCGTGCGGGAGATGGCGGTCGAATATTACGACCTGTTCGAAGAGCGGGGATTTGTGTTTGAATGCGAAATTCCGGCGCACGACGTCCTCGTTTTGTTTAATGGGAAACTGCTGTACCGCGCCGTCTCCAACCTGCTCGCAAACGCGCTGAAATATAACTCGTCGGGGACGCAGGTACGGCTAACGCTAGAGGACGGAGACCAGGAGGTCCGTATCGAAGTGGCGGACAATGGCGTCGGCATCCCTGACCATTTACGGGACCGCGTATTCGACGCCTTCGTCCGCGGAGACGCCGCCAGGAAAAGCGACGGCGGTACGGGCCTTGGCTTGACGATCGCGATGCACATCGTGGAGAAGCACGGCGGACACCTTCGCTTGTGCTCGGAGGGGGGCTGGACACGGTTTGAGCTGACGCTGCCAAAAGCGTCCGCCGCAGACGCTGTTTATTTAAACTAATTATTATCAACTACCGAAATACAAATAATGTAGGAAAAGTTAAAATGGCAGTTACTTATTGGACAGGAAAAAATCTTACACTACGAGCGATTCAACCTGAAGATATTGTTATTTTTGATTTATTAGATGACGAAATTCTACGAAATATAGACTCGCTTCATTTTCCTCGTTCAACTGATAAAATGAGAGAATGGGTGGAAGAACAATTGGAAGAAGATGAATGCCGTTTTATTGCAGTTGATAGAGATAACAATATTGCTAGAGGGGTCCCGCCAATGGCGGGACCCCAGAAAGTACTCATGCTACTGGCTCTAAGGCGGCAAAAAAACGCTACTTAAGAGCCGGTGATAAATTCTCTACGATACCAGACCCAATCATGAAACGAAACAATTGTTGGATCAGCAGGATCATCCGGTGCAGCAATTCGTTACCATTGATTTGCCTTCGCAGGCGATGTCGAAATTCAACGTTAAGAAAAATCAGAAGCTGATAATCGACTTGCTGCTCGAACACGTTATCAGGAAATACCTACGGTATGACGAAAGCAATCGGAGAGAAGCTGAGTATATACGCTAATGGAAGATCAGCTACAAAGTTTGCATGTTTTAGAAGCGGCAATGTTCTCGAAACCACTGGAAGCGTAGTACCTTTATTCAAACAGCAACTAAAAGAGGGAAGAGATCTCAGTGTAACCGATCCTGGAATGACACGTTTCTTTATTACTTTGGAAGACGCTGTTCAAGCCTTGCTGACTTCGATGTGAAATCAGTAATACAAAGGAGTTAAATAACATTCATAACATGTGTACAAAATACGAGTTTTGTGTAACTATTATTAAAATTCAATAAAACACTTTTTTCTTCGTTAATTTACAAGGTGTATCTTTAAGAAAATAATTTCGATATTCTATGGTTTAGATTTTGAGAAACACAAAAATAATCCCATGCCAACATCGCGTTTCCTGTATAGATTTCATTTATAATCTTACATCTGTTTCCGTTGCATATTGAAGTATGAGTACAGTCAAGACAAGATGAAGTAACTTCATTACTTTTACACTCTAACTCTTCTACCTTTTTTGAGTCGATTCCATCAGATATATTTCCTATTAGATACTGTTGACTTTCAACAACCATTGAACAAGGATATATTCTTCCATCGGGCATGATAGTAAAACTTTTTGTTCCTCCATCGCAATTTAACTTTGTTTTCTTTAGTGGATTTTCAAAATTTTGAATTTTAACATTATCAAGCAAAGAAGTATCTTTTATTATGTACTCGACTTTTTCTATCTGCTTGTAAAATAAGTCAATATCACCTGCTTCCCATTCCTCATTCATATTTAACTGATAACAGATTCGTTTGAATTTTAAATTAGCAAGAAATATGATATTTTCACTGAACAAGTGAATTGTATTTTTACAAATTGTCATACGTGCAATTGCATCTTTTTTTCTTTCGAGTACTTCCCTTGTATTTTTAAATACTAACTTAAATGATCCTTGCCCTGATTTATAAAAGCGATTTAGGTTATGTGCCTCCTCTATACCATCAATACTAATTAATAACTCATTAATATTACTACAAATATAATCTATTTTGGATGAATGAAGCATTGTCGCATTCGTTGTCATTCTAAAGTAAACTTTGTCTCCAAAAGTATTTTTTAATTTATCGATGAGAAACTTTATCTTATCAAATTCCATCATTGGCTCTCCCCCGTGAATCTGAACAATGAAATTTTGATTCTTTCCTAATTGATTGTGAAGAATAAAATTAAATACTTCATCAAGTCTTTCGTATGTAATTGATGAATTACCACTTTTTTCATTTTCATAACAATAAGAGCACTGTAAATTGCAATCTAAAGTAAACCAAATTGTATACATCATCATCACACCTTTTCTATTTCGATTGGTATCTAAATCTTTTGGTATAGATAAATTGACTGATGATTAAAAGTGTAACGCCACATAAAAGATACAATATTTTTACTTTTATCCAGTGGTCCCCAATATAAGCATTAAAAATTTTATATTCCTTAGGAATTAATGAATTTACTGAAGAATTAAAAAACCAAAGAATAATAGATAAGGTCAACGCAGTCGCTACATTTTTAGTAATTGAAAATATAAATATAGTGAATGCCCCAAAAAATATAATGATGCTGTACATATTCAAAATATATAAATATAAAGAAGATTCCCTAAAAGAAATTTGAAAAGCAAAAATAAAGTACGTCAAAATAACAATCAATATAAATAAAACCAATACACCAAACCCACTTCTAAAAACTTTTCCATAAAGGGTATACTCATATTGGTTTTCAATCTCCACCACATTATGTCGTTGCCTAGAAAAAAATACATTGCTAAACAATATGATGGACGCCAAGGCCATGTAACTTTCCATAAATCCCGTTGCTTCTTTCATTGTCCCTAAATGAGTAAACAATGAAATCAATAGTAATAAACAAAAACAAAATAAATAAGTTAAATCAGCTTGAATTTTTAATTCATAATAGATTCGTTTAAAAAGCATTTGTTCTCCTCCGGATTAAAGAACTACCCGCATAAACTAGAATTATAGAAAGAATAATAAGCGCAATACTATTTATATATAAAAAATCTGGCTGCTTATTTTCCCAAAATCCATTTGCATATCTAATCAAAATGGTTGCCGGTTTGATTACCCAAACAATAGTTCCATCATCTTTAGTTACTGGAAAGTTACTATACAACAAAGCTCCAATAAGAACCGGGAAAATAACTATACTATTTCTAAACAAGGTACATATAAACAAAGACAAGCTACATATAAAGCATAAAGGTACAAGAATAATCAAACTATTCAGCCAAAAATAGAACAAGTCAGAAAAATTACTTAATCCTTTAATAATAAACAAGCAGCTATAAAATAAATTATTAATTATTATGATCAGAGTTAACGAGATCAATAAAGACAAGGCCTTCTCTATAATTGGGCTCAGAGATCCTTTAACTCTATAGCGCAAAATTTCTAGATTTTCTTTTTTGACAAAGAAAAATAAGTTTATAGGAATGTATACGATTAGGAAGAAAACCATATATAACAATAAAAATTCTTGATACTTCATTCCGAAAAAAAAGGGAAATCCTTTATCCTGAATTTTAAGAGTAGCATAGTGATTGTACTCTTCATAACCTTTATTCGCATTATGTTTATTCAAATAAAAAAAACTAAATAAATCTTGCATTCCAGTGTTCTTTCCTACTATAGTATCGATTTCAGTTATGCTCAGCGATTCTTGTTTAAGTTCATTAGTTATGCTTTGAAAGTTATCCTTTGAAATTTGATTTTTTTCCACCAACTTGGATAAATAAAATATGAGATCACTTTTAGCATAGTAGATTCGTTCTTGTTCACTTGTAAGAGGTGTATTTAGATCCTCATTATTAACGGGAATTTCATCTGAACTTTTTTCGCCGTACTTTTGATATAGACTATTATACTCATTTTCCGAAAGTTTGGGATTATAGTTTAAATATGGTGAAACTTGAATATAAGTTGCAATAGATATAATCAAGATGGCTATAAAAAAAAGATAACTTTTAAGTATTCCTTTTATCTCCAATTTTATTATGTTCAGTATCGGCATACTTGCACCCCTTCATATAAAAATAAGCATCTTCTAAGTTTGGTTGTGTTTTAGGGAAATTCAATTCATCCTTGGAGAAGAACCTAATAAATGTTTTTCCATCATGAATTGTTTTGTTAATAATTTGGGAATCATTTATCTCAGAAATTTCATTATCTTCATAATAGCTAGTTGTATAAATGTGATTCTGGGCAGCTTGGATCATTTGTTGAATGGATCCGTTATATTTAATTGTTCCTTCTTCAAGCAAGATGATATTGCCACATGTATTTTCAATATCCTCAATTAAATGAGTTGAAAGTAATACATTATGCTCTTTACCATAGTGCATTAACAATTGCCGGATATTTCTTCTTTCTTCCGTATCTAAACCGGCCGTTGGTTCATCAATAATTAATAAATCAGGTTCTTTAATCATCGCTTGTATTAAACCAACTCTTCTTTTCATTCCTCCAGATAAGTTTTTCATCTTTCTTTTCGAATATTTTTGAAGATTAGTAAGTTCCAGATATTTCAATATCTTTTGTTTAGTATTTTCTCTTGATCCATTTAGCGAATAGTAGTAGTCGATCATGTCAAAAACGGTGAAATTAGGATAAAAACCAAATTCTTGAGGCATATAACCAATTTTCCCTCTGAATTCTGCTAACGTATCTTGGGTTAGCTTTTTCCCATCGAAAGTTATAGATCCTGATGTTTCTTTAATAATTGTAGTCATAATTCTCATTAACGTGGTTTTACCAGCCCCGTTGGGGCCTAAAAGCCCAGTCACACCACTATTTAAAGATAAATTTATGTTTGATAGTACCTGGTTACCTTTTTTATAGGTTTTATTGATGTTATGTAATTCAATTTGCATTCCCATACTCCCTTTCATAATCTTTTCACATCATTAGGCTGCTGGTATCAAATTCAAACTAAATAATGTGTTTCAATTAAACTCTAAGAGAAAACGCTGTTATATGCCGTATAATGAGGTCCAGTGTAATTACAACCTTTTGTTCCTACTGAGGATTGATTTACCCATCGACCCCCAATATAACAATCACTCCAGCAACCTTGCCCTTCAACGTCCAATAATTCAGGCTTTTCAGTAATTTTTCTCAGTTTCGTTTCTTTTTGGGTCATTATTAATGACACTCTCCTTTTAGAATAGTAGATACCAACAGCTTAATGATGCGACAAGATCTTATTATGAAGTGCTTTTAGCAGCCATCATTAATTTAACGAATTCACCATCCAACTTTAGGAGATTTTTTGGAGAATCAGATTCGATTATTTTCCCATCATTTAAAACAAATATCTTATCCCCTAAAATTGTCATATCCATGTGATGAGTCACTATGATAATGGTTTTATTCTTGCAATATTGGATAATATTTTTTATGATTCTATTTTCAAGAATTTTATCTAATGAATTAGTGAACTCATCTAACAATAAAATCGGTTTATTAGACATAAGCTCCCGAGCAATTGCAATTCTTTGCAGTTGTCCTCCAGACAAATTATTTCCTTCAACCCCTATTATCGAGTTAATTCCTTCAGGTAATGCAGCAATAACATCCTCCAATTCAACTATTTTAAGTATTTCTTGGAGATTTTCTTCACTTATATCTTTATCTAATAAAATATTATTTTTTATTGTGTCGTTAAACATATGAATATTCTGAGTAATAAAGGAAATATTATCTCTATAATTTTCAATTTCTGAATCTCTAATATCAATATTGTTGATTTTTATTGTTCCAGAATCGGGCTCCCACAATCTATAAATCAATTTCAATAAACTTGATTTTCCGGATCCGCTTTTCCCAACTATAAAATTTATATCGCCTTTATTAAATGTAAGGGAAACATTATCAATTACTTTTTTATCACTATAATAACCAAATGAAATATTATTCAGTGTAATGGTGTTTCCTTCTTGAAAAAAAGGTAACTTCTTATTTTGCTCTACTATTTCTCTATTGGAATCAGTCAGGAAGTCTCTTACTCTTTCAATTGAAAGAAAGCCTTCTTGAAGTATATTTCTTGTATTTATTGCTTTCATTAAAGGAGAAAATAGATTTTGATAATACATAATCAAGGAAGTAATAACTCCTATAGTTAGGGAACCTCGGCTTACTAAGTAGCCTCCATAGCCGTAAATAATAACTATTGGAAAATTAGCTAGTATCTGAACAATTAAAGTGTTTGAATTATATAATTGAGCAATATTTTTTTCATCATTAATAACATTATGCAGTAATTTACTGTTAGTTTTTTTGAGTTGTCGATTTATTCCCAAGCTCATTACATTCATCAAATTGGATAGTACATTTTGTAAGGAATCATTATATTTAATATAACTTTGTTTTGATTTAATAAATAAGCTTTCTGCTCGCTTCTGAGTATTTAATTGATAAAATAAAACTAAAACGGAATTAATCGTAATAATACAACCTATAAAAACGTTAATAGAAAAAACTTTTATTAACACAAACAAAAAAACCAATATATTTAGAAAAAACATAGATGCCGACTGAGTAAAGAATGACTTAATACTAAAAACATCTTGAAAAAATACAGTAAGTAAGTCTCCTACTGAATATTTGGTATAATATACACCTTCTTTTTGGAAAAGATTAACAAAAACCTTTTTACTATATGTTTCAAAAACTTTATTGCCAAGTGAAATTTCAACTCTCCTAATCATCCAACTAAATAAGTAATTACATAAAGAGATTGTGAAATACAACACAATTAATACTACTAGTATTTTCAAATTTTTGCCTATGATCCCCTTATCAATTATAAATGAAATAGCCATGGGTGACATTATTTCAAGAAAAGAAACTAAAATAGAAAGACCAATTATCATAACAAGATACTTTTTTATACCAGCTACATTTCTATACACCCATTGGATCTTTTCAATTTTGTCCATTGCCTGTCCTCTCGTCCCTATAAATTGAATGCATCGTAAATGGAGTATGCGTTTTTGAAATCAATTATTCTAATAAGTTTTTTGTCCATATCAAAATTAAATTCTGCCATTAAGGAATGGAGCAATTTTGTCAGTGTCTTGCTTCCATTAGTAAAAACGTTTTCAATTCTAAGGTTTTCATAATCCTTATATTTCATTTCAAATGTATCCTCTAAAATGAGTTCGATCATTTTTAGTTTAAATGCATCATAGTCTTTAGCACGGGGGCCATACTCAAAACTATAAATATCGTACAAATCTTCCTCATTTACTTCCCCAATTTCCGCCAAATAACCGTTTAGGCTGAATCCTTCTTTTCTAATTTTTTGGGCCAAAACTCCAGAAACATAAGCTGTCGACTTACTATTTCCTCCAAAGAAATTGAATTTTCCATCAATATCTCTAACGACTACTGGTGATTTATCAGCGATAATGTTCATCTTTTTATTAATTTCATATCTTATTTTTTTACTGTTGTTTAAGAAATAACCTTTAATTCCTAAGACACACGGAAAATCAGCAGGATAACTTGGTTCGGTCTTATTGCTTATTGAAGCAATAATTGTAATATTCTTCTGGACTAACTTTTTGCATACACGTTCTAAATCTTCCGCATAATCTATCATAGATGTAGATAGACTCAGGTTAATAATGTCTGTGTCTAGAGGTATATTTTCTAACATAATTAATAAATCTCGAGATTTTCCTCGCAACTCTTTATTAAGAAAACAATAATTAGTAATACTGCATTTGCTTTCAGAAACATTTTGAATAAGCTGATTTACATAACTTCCGTGCCCATTGTTGTCCATAGGTTCTGATTGAATAAGTTCTCCGTCACATATTTTGTAGCATTTTTGATTTCGGGTTTCAACTTGAGGAGAAACTCCACTATCAATAATTATTATTTTAGCTTCATTATTAATAATTACTCACCCCCAAACAAGTTCCTCAAGATAGTCCTTTCTCCCATTACATATACTGTTTTTTGTTTCTAGCCCATCAGAAACCAATTCTGTAATATGAGGACATGTTAGACAAAAGTACCGCACGTTGCATGTAGAACATTCCTGGTTCGGTAAAGCTTCAAGTCTATCTAATTTCTTATAGGATCCTAGATCAGTAAGGTTTTGGGTAACGAATAAATTTCGCAGTTCCGTATCAAGAACATTCCCTAGACTATCTTCTTCTTTATTAAGCAAACTACATGGGAGAATCGTTCCATTGTGATTAATGCTAAGACTTTTCCTGAGAGCTCCGCAGCGCCCCATTTTAATTCTTGGCATATTGTGTTTACTCAATTGCTTTTCACCATCATTATCGTTCTCAAACTCTCCGCTCCTTAAAGTCAGAGTTACGTCCTCTGAGTAAACTTTATTAAGAAATTCTTTATTTTCAACTGCTCTTCCTATATATTCAAATTTCCTCACTGCAGGAATGATGGCAAGTTCTTTACATAATTCATAAAATTTTTTCACAAATCTAGAATTATTCGGTGTTTCTACCATGGATAAGGCTATATTTTCATACCCCCTATTCTTTAACATTTTCACAACTGAAATAACCCTGTTAAACACGCCTTTTCCTCTGATCACTGAACAAGTCTCTTCATCAACACCATCAATGCTAATATCTAAAGAATCTGAATACTTGACAAGTTCGTCAATATTATCTTTATTTATTAATGTCGCATTAGTCATTACTCCAATACTTAGCTGGGTATTCTCTTTTATGTATTTAATAATTTTGAAGAAGTCATTTCTAACCATTGGTTCGCCACCTGTCAATATGACCTTCTTTACTTCTAACTCTTTCAATTGATCAATAATTCGAATAATATCTTCATAACTTAGTTTGTCGTCATTTTTAATACTAGTCGCATTCATAGAGCAATGTTTGCAAGTAAGATTACATCTTTCTGTAAGAGTAATAAGTACATCATCAATGTCAACCCTATAGTCTCGAAGATCATCAATAGCAACAATTATGTCTATTTTTTTCAAAATCTCAATTAATGAAAGCAAGTATATTTTGTCCTCTTCAGAAAAACTTTCAAAAAAATCATTAAGCTCTTGAGCAGAACATTTCATATACTCATCGATAAACTCTAAAATTTCTTTGGTTGTTTTAATCCATTCACCATTTCTTCTATTTCCCAAGATAACTTCATGATTATTTTCTAAGACTCTAGTTTCAATGGAGTATCTATACATACTGTTTCCTCCTTTTAAGAAATTTTAATATTCAAAATTCCTTAAGCTTTTTTTTAAAACAAATACAAAAATAATCATTTTTATGTAAATTACCCCAACTGATTGATTCCATAATAATCCTTTTCCCCCTTTATGACCAATGGACAATATGTGAACGATGAGAAGAAAGGAAGGCCTAGCCCGTTTCTCTCATATCTTGATAAGAAGTTGCTTAGCTACATCAAAAAGCCACTTCTAGTTCTAGAGTGGCTTGGATATCTCTATAGGAAGTTTTTTAATTGCTGAATGTTATTTCCCTCAAATCCCAACAATTTTTCCATGAGACCTACAAATAAGACTTCATAATTATATACCCGGCCGCTATCTATAAATTAATAGACTTCGTAGTTTTGTCCGGTTTGAGCCCCATTGACGCTTTTTTTATAAGCAAGTGCTACACGGCTGGCAGGAACTGCCACAAATCCTTGGAAAAAATCTCCGTATGTTTCCCATGATTCCTGTAATACATTAGGGCTAACACTGTTTATCCGAATTCCCCTCGGCATTTCAATCGCTGCTGATTTTACGAAAGCTTTGACACCACCATTTGCCATGGCAGCGGAAGCGCCCTGTGGAATGGGATCATCCATCATAATACCAGTTGTTAAAGTAAAGCTTCCTCCGTCATTTACATAGTCCATTCCTAGAAGTACCAAATTAATTTGGCCTTTAAGTTTACTTTCGATTCCTATTTCATTTAATTCTGGTGTTAGTTCCGAAACAGGCGCGAAATGCGCCCCACCGGTTGCACTAATTACAGCATCAACTTTTCCAATCTGTTCGTACATTTTTTTAATACTCTGAGCAGAAGTAATATCAACTGTTACATCTAAGCCATTTCGTCCAGCCCTAATAACTTCATGATTTTTTTCGAACTCTTTAGCAATTGCCTGTCCAATCGTACCACTTGCCCCAACAATAATTACTTTCAATTTCAACATCCTTTCTCTCTATGGATTCCCCTCTTTTAAGGATGTCCGCATTAGAATTGTCTCATCCATAACGTACCTCCTATCTATCTAAATGATAAATTGAAAAAGATTGGAATATGCCAATGCTCATCCTACAGATAAATGACACCTCCAAATTATACGAAATTACGTATTATTTAATTGCGCAATTAATATATCAATATTCCGAACGAACATATGTAAATCATTACCATGCCCATGTTTCCTTTCCAAACCAATAGTAGGCCGCCAATTATATATACGGTGGCCTACTACGGGTCATGAATTTCGCTTGTACTTCTCTCAATTCTCGTTCAAAAAAAATGTGTACTCAAGTTATTCTCATCTTCAGGCGCAGCCCCCTACTTTCACACCTTTATACATAAAAAACAGTAAATGGAGAATACTTTCAATACCAAATCAGCACCAGGAGATATCAAAATGACCAATATCAAACAAATTTCCACTTTAAATATTTACTTTATAATGCTTTTAGCTCTGGGAATTACCAATCATGTCATTATGATTCCTGCATTGCTGCAAAGCGCTGGTCGTGATGCCTGGTTTGGTGTACTCGTGACAATCGTTATCCAAATAGCCTGGGTGTACATTATTTATTTTATAATGAAGCGAACCAATCAAGAACCTATTTTCACATGGTTCAAACAGCGTTTTGGATCGACATTAACGTGGATTTTCACCATAATTACTGTTGTTTACTTTTTCATTATGGCCATGATCATATTAAGGGAGACGACAACATGGCTTAACGTATCCTATTTGCCACAAACGCCTAAAATAGCGATCTCGATCAGCATTATTCTCTTGTGCGTTTATATTGCCAATAATGGGATACGATCTATTGCGATCATCTCCGGTGTCCTGCTTCCTTTTGTGTGGATACTGGGTCATTTTGTAGCTATAGCCAATATGCAATACAAAGATTATTCCTTGTTAACTCCTTTATTCGTTGAAGGTTACAGGCCTACATTAAACAGTGTGATCGTTGCATCCGGGGGTTTCATGGAACTGATTGTATTGATCTTTATTCAACAATACGTATCTCGCAAACTAAATTATCTATCCGTTGTTATGTTGTCTGTCCTTCTGGGCGGACTTACCATTGGACCTCTCATGGGAGCTATAAGCAGTTTTGGAGCAACGATGGCGACACAATTACGGTATCCTGCCTTTGAACAATGGATGCTCGTCACGATAACCAAATATGTCACTCATGTCGATTTTTTAGCTTTGTACCAGTGGATGTCCGGTTCACTAATACGGATCTCCCTCTTTTTACTCATTATCTCGAATGGCATCCCCATAAAAAAACCGAAGTGGCGCCTTCTTTTTTTATTCATACTAGGTGCTCTTTTAACCGGCATATCTTTAATCCCGAGGATTGATAAAGAGATTGAACAATATACTTTAGGGAAATACTCCATAATTTCACTTGTTTTTTTATCAACTCTCACTTTGATGATCGCACTATTTACTACCATCAAGGTCAAGACAAGAAAAAGGTGATCAGGATGAATTACAAACCTCGAAATCAAATGTTTCGAAGAAAAAATAAACAAAAACCAACAGCCGATCCAGCAGCTGAGAAAAAGAACTCCTCTGCCGAAACGATAAATGAGCAATCTTTACGTGCTCTTTTTGCGGAATCTTCCGATGTGACGATCACTGAATTTCCTTCCAAAGAGGAGTCAGCCATTCCAACACTTTTACTGCATTGTGAAGGAATGATTAATAAAACGTTAATGACTCAGCATGTTCTGCCTCATTTGGAAGGGATGCTGGAGAATTTCTCAAATTGGGAACAATTCGCTCGGGAGCTCGCTAAATCGATGAAATGGAAGCCGGTACAGCATTCGGAAGTGGAGACGCTTTTATTCTCCGGAAATTTAATTGCGTTTTTTTCAGAGCAAAAATGCTTTTATTCTTTAAACATTGGCCAAGTACCGAAAAGGCTCCCGCAAGAATCGAATACGGAAATATCCATTAAAGGAGCCAGAGACGGTTTTACTGAAGATTTAAGTACCAATGTAGCGTTAGTTCGTAAAAGACTGCGTACCTCCTCTTTGCATAATGAACAATTTACCATCGGCGTGCGAAGCCAGACCCAAGTCGCTTTACTGTATATTAAAGATATTGCGCGTCCGGAAGTCATTGAAGAAGCCAGGAAACGATTAAAAAATATTAAAGTGGATGCTCTGGTAACCTCTGGACAGCTGGAAGAAGGGATATCGGATTCTACATTATCTGTTTTTCCTCTGTTGGACTATACCGGCAGACCTGATTATGCGAGTGAATGCCTGCTGCTTGGACGATTTATTATACTAGTCGATGGGTCTCCAATGGGATTAATCGCACCTTGCAATATGCTAGAGTTAATAAAAACGCCTGAAGACTCTTATAATCCTTACTATGTTAGCATCTTCCAGCGTTCACTTCGACTGATTGGTTTGTTTGTAACGATATTTTTGCCAGGATTTTGGATTGCCTTAGTAGCCTACAATTTGGACCAGCTTCCCTTCCCTCTGCTTGCAACCATATCCAATTCAAGATACGGCCTTCCTTTTTCAACACCTATTGAAATTTTTCTAGTGCTCGGCATGTTTGAACTATTTAGAGAAGCAGGAGTTCGCCTGCCCAAAGCCGTCGGTCAAACGATCGCCGTACTTGGTGGATTGATCATTGGCGATGCAGCAATCCGCGCCGGTCTTACCTCCCCCACGATCGTTGTCGTTATAGCTATAACAGCCATTGGGAAATTTACGTTGGTAAACCAGACATTGAATGGAACGGTCGGCATCATTCGATTGTATGTACTTCTGTTGTCGTCCATTTTCGGCATGTTGGGCTTTTTTATCGGGATGATGAGCATCATCGCTTATCTATCTGTCCTGGAGTCTTTCGGCCTTCATTATCTTGCCCCCTATTCTCCATTAACCTGGAGAGATCTATTGTCCGCCTTTTTTACCAAACCTTGGGCTTTTAAAAAGAAAAGACCTGAGATTCTTCACACCATAGACAATACATCCAAAGAAGGTGAATCCGGGTAATATGAAAGCATACCGAAACATCATAAAAAGAGTCGCCATATTATTGATTTTTAGCTTGCTTTGCGGTTGTTGGGATAATAAGGAAATCGAAGATATCAACTATGTAACCGCGATAGGTATAGATTATGTAGACGATCAGTACATCTTATATATCCAGATGCTTGATTTCACAAATATAGCGAAAACTGAATCAGGAAAATCGAAAAGCCCTCCACAAGTATGGACAGGAAAATCTACAGGGAAAACGTTGAATCAGGCAATAAGCAACATCGCCGAATCCGTGCAAGAACGAACAGTTTTGAGCCATATCTCATCTATTATCATGAGCGAAAAATTTCTGAAGACGGATGTTATGAATAACATCGACACAATCCACCGTTATTATGAGATTCGATTGACTCCATGGGTTTTCGGTACGAAAGAATCTATTGAAAAGCTGATGACAACAAAGCCGTTTTACAATACCTCACCCTTAAAAACGATATTACATGAACCATTGCAAGAGTATAAACAAAAATCCGATATCACTCCGATTCAATACATTAAATTTCTTCTGGGATTAACGGAACCCGCTACGACAACTTTGCTGCCCAATGTCGCCATCGATTCATCCGCTTGGAAAATGAATATGGAACAAGATCCAAAGTTAATTATTGAAGGCGCACATGTCATGTCGAATCATAAATACAATGGATATCTAACGAATGAAGAACTAACCGGACTGCGTTGGATGCAGGAAGAAACATGGCGATCTCCAATACATATAAAAAAGGAAGGGATTGATGTCGCTTCAATGGCACTTGTAAAGCCAAAGATTCATAAATCATTAAACATAATTCACGGAGAACCCAAATACCATATTCAAATCGAATTAGATGGTATTGTTACCGAAGTCCTTACAGAATTGACAAAGACAGAATTAGAAAAGGAAGCAGCTGAAATAGTAAAACGTGAAATATTAGACACTTATCGCAATGGTTTGAACATCCATTCCGATGTGTATAACTTAGAGTATCTTTTATTCAAAAAAGAAACGGGAATCTGGAAAAAAATGAAGCATACAAGTGAACACCTGCTGAGTGAACGTTCACTGGATCTCGTCACTGTAAAAGTCAACATCAAACATATAAGTATGATGAAATTACAAAAAAATAAATAAAAAAGAAGCCAGACCTTGTATTTCAAGTCTCGGCTTCTTGGATCATTGTCTAGTTTGATAATAAGCGATCGAATAATATCGTAGAGAACTGTTGACTGTCTACCTCAAGACAAACTTCCACATTCCCGTTTTGATCAGGTAATGCAACCGTTTGGCCGGTCATTTGACGATGATCGTAATCAACATAGACAGACATCTTTTCCGTCTTGACCATGCTTCGATCAATCATTAGTGAAACGGTTAACGGATCATGCATTTTCGTAGTATCTTCATTGATGAAATCAAACCAGCGATCAAGCTGCTTAACCAGTGCCAAGTTAAGAGGATCTTGGGAAGCCTCCAGCCGATTCCTGTCATCTTTGCTTAAGGTTACTTGATATGTGACATCCAGCCCAACCATCACAATGGGAGCGCCACTTCGAAATACGAGCGCTGCCGCCTCAGGGTCACATCGAATATTATGCTCGTCCTTCGGAAGCTCAAGAGCATTATGACCAAGACGAGTCACCCCGCCCATCAAAATAATCTCTTTCACATGTTCAACAATCTTTGGCTCACGAATTATCGCTGCTGCGATATTGGTTAACGGACCAATAGGAATTAACGTGATCTCACCGGGATGATCCATAATCGTCTTCACCATAAAATCTACAGCATGATCATGTTCATATTTGATATGTTCATAATCCGTTAATACACCTTCACCTTCATGACCGGCCATCCAAATATCCCGGTTATGCAATAACGGCTGATTGATTCCGGCAAAAACTTTAACATCATCTCGCCCACCGAGCTGCAGCAGTTTTTTAGCAAGCTTGGCGCGAAGATCCACATCGCCGTAAACCGTTGTAATGCCTTCAATGACCAGCTCTTTGGAACGCATGGCGAGAGCTAGCGCCATGGCATCATCGATGTCACTGCCAATATCGGTGTCAATTATAATTCGGTTTGTCATGAACGTTCCCTACCTTTTACTGATTTTAGAATATATTTTATTGAATAAACATTCCGGCAATCGCTGCACTTGCAAGGTTGGCTAATGTAGCTGCAACCAATGCGCGAACACCCAGTTGGGTAATTTCTGTCCGGCGTTTTGGCGCGATGCCTCCAAGACCTCCGATAGCTCCGGCAATGCCTGCGATGTTCGCAAACCCACAAAGAGCAAAGCTGATAACCGCAATCGATTTGTCAGAATACTCATGGAGATGCTTTGAAAATTCGGTGAATGCCACAAATTCATTAACAGAAAATTTAATTCCGATAAAATAGCCGCCACCGATGATTTCATCTATCGGAATACCAATGACAAAAGCTAATGGTGCAAACAAATAACCAAAGATCGTTTCAAGCGTAAGGTTTGGATTTCCGAAAAGGCTTCCAACAGGTGCGATGATGACATTGATTAATGCAATTAAAGAAGTGAATGCAATAAGCATGGCGGCAATCGTTAGAGCCAGGCGCATGCCGTCACTGGCACCGATGGCAGCGGCATCAAAAATATTTTTTGATACGCGCTCATTTTTGATTTCCAATTGCTGAACCTCTGTGCTTTTTACCTCAGGAACAATGATTTTGGCAAACAGCAATCCGGAAGGCGCGGCCATAAGCGCTGCGGCAAGCAGATATTCTACCGGAATTCCCAGTGCTGCATAACCGGCAAATACGGAACCGGCTACTGTTGCCATTCCACAAACCATGACCGAAAACAGCTCTGATTTTGTTAATCTCTCAACATAAGGCTTAATAACAAGCGCTGATTCAAAAGATCCAAGGAAGATATTTGCCGCTGCTGCAGTCGATTCAAGCTTACTTGTTCTCAGTAGTTTCGTTAATACGCCTCCAATAAGCCTAATGACCCATTGCATGATTCCGAGATGATATAAAACAGAAATAAGAGAAGAAAAGAAAATAATGATCGGAAGCACCTGCAGTGCAAATACGAATCCATTATCTGCAATAAGGCCGCCGAATAAGAACTCGATCCCTGCTTGCGATGCGCCAATGATCGTTTCCACAAAATTAGATAGCTTCTTAAACATGCCCTGTCCAAAATCCCACTTCAGTACGATAAAACCAAAGAGAATTTGAAGAGCAAGAGCACTGATAACTGTACGATAGCTAATTGATTTTCTATCTGTCGAAATCAGCCAAGCTAGTCCCCCTAAGACAACAAGTCCGATAAGCCCCCACAGAAAATTCACCATAAATGACACTCCCTGCCTCAATTTAGCTGCTTTTTAGGTGATGATCTTCATTCTTTCCCACCGCATTTAAGCCAAATACATGTCTATTTAACATTTGATTCATAGCGCTTTCATTTTGACGTCAATTATTTTATGATTTGGCTAATCGGTGATATCATACTAACATGGAATGTCCTTTCTTTTTATCTTAATCCGGTCACCTTTTTATATGATTCGGCTAAAATTGTTCAGGAGGTTGGAGAATTATGAATCAATTGGATTTTCTTTTCTTTTCAAAACGTTCACAGGGACAGTATATCCCACCCCATACACATGATTGCTATGAGCTTGTGTATTACTATGCCAACGGAAAAACAACGGTCGATTCTATCGAATACATATTCAGTAAAGATCAATTTGCCTTGATCTCTCCTGATGTGGAACATGATGAGATACATCATACTGATGCTGATGTGTTATTCATCGGGTTTCATTGTGATTATCCTGGTATTGCAAACTTGAACGGTATTTTTGACGATAATACAGACCGAACCATTCAACATATCGTACATCGAATGAAGGATGAGTTTATGCAAAGGCAGGACCATTTTGCCGAGATGCTCAACCTGCTCGTAGGTGAACTTGCGATTCATTTACAACGATTAATTGGAACAAAAAAAGCCCCCTACCAGACAGAAGATCGCATGCAGTACGTTCGTAATTATATGGATGAATATTTCCGCCAAAAGCTCTCGATCGAAACCTTGGCGGACATAGCAGGATACAGTTATGATCGATTTCGGCATTTGTTCAAAGAAAAATACGGGATTGCCCCGCTCCAATATCTTTACCAGAAACGGCTGAACTACGCGAAAGATTGCTTATTAAATGAGCCGCTGATGCTCGTTTCAGATATTGCGCTTGAGTCCGGGTTCGTCAACGACTCCCAATTCTCGAGTATGTTCAAACGTGAAATCGGCATGACACCCAGGATGTTCAGAGCGTTACACGCTGAAAATGCTAAAAATAACTGACAAATTGAAAAAACGCCAGGGATATAGCTCCCTGACGTTTCAGATTCAACCCGTACTTATGAATAAGCTGCCCCATTGAATCGCTTTATAGAATTGGTGACAGCAGACGAGATATCGATTCCTTTATTTTGATCCAGCGTGAGCGCTTCATATATTTCTCCATCGTTAGCAGCGTGGATACACTAACATCTTTCTTGAATTCCTGACGTAACTGCTGGGCAATTCGTTCATCGTAAATAAAAGCATTCACTTCAAAGTTAAGCTTAAAGCTGCGAAAATCAATATTCGCTGTACCTACAGAAGCGATTTCTTCATCAACCACTAATGTTTTCGCATGGATAAAACCGTTACTGTACAAATAGACGTTTGCGCCGACCTTTAACAGCTCTCCAATATAAGATAGTGAAGCCCAATATACAAACATATGATCCGGCTTATCTGGAATCATGATGTTAACTTCAACCCCGGACAAAGAAGCTACTCGTAAAGCATCAAGCACACTCGCATCCGGAATAAAATACGGTGTTTGTATATAGATCGATGAACGGGCTGAAGTGATCATTTTTAAATACCCGTTTTTGATATGTTCGAATTCCGATTCGGGTCCGCTGGAAACAATCTGAATGCCGACATTACCTTTGGCTTCTATATGGGGAAAAAGACTCGGAAAGTAAGCAATGTCATGAATATGCGAAGCCTGATTCCAGTCCAGAATGAACCTGGTCTGTATGGAATATACGGCTGTTCCCTCAATTCTAAGATGTGTATCCCGCCAGTAACCAAATTTAGGGTCAAGTCCGAGATATTCATCTCCCACGTTAAAACCGCCCACGTAACCGATTTTCCCATCGATAATAACGAGCTTGCGGTGATTTCGGTAATTCAGACGAATATTGATCAGACGAAATTTTGATGGAAAGAAAGCTTCAACTTGTCCACCAGCGGCGCGAAGATCTTTTAGAAACTTTTTATTCATCCTTCTGGAGCCCAGTTCATCATACAAAACACGGACTTCAACGCCTTCTTTCGCCTTCTTTGTCAGAAGCTCCATCAGCTGTTTGCCAAGCTTATCCTTCTGAATGATGTAATATTGAAGATGAATAAAATCGGTCGCCTGCTCAATATCGTTAAACAAAGCATCGAATTTTTCTCTGCCATCTGTAAAAATCTTGACCTGATTATCCTCGCTCAACACCGCTTGATTATATAACAGGTTCATCGTAACCAAATCTTTATACCGAGCCGAAGAGTAATTTCGAAACTGGAATCGCTGCGATCGAAACTGAGAAACTTGGGATTTCAACCCTTGATCCAGTCCTCTTTTTTTAATATCATCCCAAAAAAACAGCTTCTTGCGTCTAAAGTTCTGAGCAAAGAATAAGTACAATATGAAACCGGCGATCGGAATCAACAGCAATACGAGCAGCCACGCCCATGTCGCACCGACATCTCTTCTTTCCTGAAAAATAACGACAAACGCAAATACAATATTCAAAAATATAATGAGACCCAACAGCCAGGATGTAATGTTCATATCAATCTTCCTTCAAATATGTCTTTACGTATCTTCTTATCGCTCTTTAGGATGGTCGATTATAGACTACACAGCATAGCATAGGATGAAAGGGCTGTCCAGATGGGGGGCGCTTCTTAATTCTTGCCTGCTTTAAAACCTCATCTTGTTGACTCCCCATAACAACTTGATTACCTCCTGAACTACATCAATTCATCAATTGGCGTCATTTTATTGAACTGTCCAACGCAGGTGTATCTCCATCCATTTTGGCTTATTAGCTCCTTTTCGTAAACATTCCTTTAAAAAGAAGCTTATAGATGCATTTAAAAAGACTCATGCCCGCATTAAAAGCGATGCAGAGTCTATATTTCAGGAAAATAATTCAAGTAGAAAAGACTTTAAATCAACGATCCTCAAGGATGGAGGTTTCTGATCGGTTCCGCATAGGATAAGAGGAACCAGCGACTCGTCATAACTTAGAGATCCATGCCCTCCCCCGCCTTTATGTGTCGGAGAGCTTCGATCTGCTAGTTCATATCCCGGCTTAGCAGTGACGACTAAAAATGGCCCGGAATGAGAATTTAAAGCGCCAGACAAGCGGCGCAGTACATCAGGATATTTTCCATAGTTTATGGACTTCTTGGCAGAATCGATTGTCAGATCCAATACATCTGAATTTTGCTTGACTGTCCATTTTTGCTTGTAAGGATCATAGAGCGGGCCATTTGCTTTAAACCGGACTTCTTTGGATGTTTTTCCTTGGAGCACGTGAATCCAATCATGTTCTTTCCATGAAACCACATCAATACGCGGGTCAGTGACCATAAGTTCAGCCAAACTTCTTAACGACTGCTCCGAATTCAGCTTGTATACATAAGCCATCGTTTCATTTACAGCAAGGACAATCTCGGTTTTATCCGTCACCTCTTCACCTGGCTTCAGCACACGATAATCCTTCAAAAGGGCAGGCAAATCAATCTCCGGATCTTCATCAGCAGGCCGAATCTGAGTCATCCCGCTATCTCCGACGATCATAAAAACCACCTTGCTTAAAGCTTTTTCCGGTGAGCCAAATGCTTGCAACAAAGAATGAAGCTGCTGATCCAATTCCTTGACGCCGCTTATATCGGACGGTCCCTTTTTATGAAGCTGCTGATCCAAATCAGGCAAGTATACATATGTAAAGTCAGGCAACTTATTTTCCTGAATTAAATATTTCACCGTTTCGATGGAATATGAATTGTTGAACCCCATACGTTTGGTCATGCCATCAGGCAGATTTTTAATGTCTTCAAGCGGGTTCGTCAAGGAACCAAGCGCCATATAATCCGGGCCTTTCACTTGAATTTCCTTGGGCAAACTCGTAGGTATCTGAATCCAGAATGGAATTGAGAGTGTATGATCAATCGGCCCGCGATAGATAAGCCCGTTAATAGAACCGGATTTCAGTCCCCTCTGAGCCAAATCTTCATATATAGTAGGCAGATGAGGATTTAAGTGTTTACCGTTCAAGTTAACCAAGGCATCAACCATAACCGGATCCAATCCGTGTTTCAATACTTCCATCGGTCCGGTTCCGTAATTGATCACTTTCTTCTCATCCGATGAATACCATACAAGTCCCGGTACGCGATGACCATCCGGATAAGAACCGGTTAGTAAAGAGCTGTCGATCGTTAAAGACATCGTTGGAAAAGAGGTTACAACGTCCTTGTAATACTGCCCATGATCAATAAGGAATTTTAGGGAAGGAAGCTCATTTTGCTCAATCCCTTTATCAATCGCCTGAGGCATTAAAGAATCAGCCAATAGAAGTATGACTTTTTTCTTTTCTTTTCCACGGAGCGACTTCACCTGTAGCAGATCCTGCTCCTTCGATTTCGTCTCCTGTTTCTGGCACCCAATAAGTGCAATAATGACTAGAAGTAAGAGCACTATAAAACATGCTTGTTTAAACATGACATCCATTCACCCGCCTAATCACGAAGAGTCAAAAGTTCACAACGTTAGAGTACGTCATTTGCTAACTTTTTACTCATCGCTCACGACGATGATCGGCTGGCTCTTATAGATTAGTAATCGTGTCCTCGCACCTTGGCAAATACCATCAGATCCATAAGCTCACCGCTGTCATTTCGATTCCAATTTCGGTGAATCCCCTCAAGAGTAAAGCCTGCACGCTCAGCAACACGACGGCTGCGAGTATTTTTACAATCCATCCGAATTTCAACCCGATTGGCCTCCAGCTGAGAAATTGCATACTCCGTAATGCCGTTCACAGCTTCTGTCATTAATCCTTTACCAGCGCAAGAGCTGCGAATCCAATACCCAATCTCAAACCGGCGCGCTTCCCAATCAATCCGATGTAAACCCGTACAGCCTACTAAAGAGCCCGTCTCTTTATCAAAAATAAGCATCACCAGATCACTTCGTTCCTGAAAATTCAGCCTGGATTTACGAACAAAAGCTTCCGACTCTTCTATGGAAGGAATACGATTGGCAAAAGGAAGCCATCTTCGTAAGTCCTCCGCACTCTCCCTGATCGCTTCATTCATAGCTGCACCATCTCCCCATAAAGCAGAACGTATATATAACCGATCCGTTTGAAAGCTGTCGGGAAACTCAAACAACATCAAATCCTTCATAAACTATGCACCCCTACATAATATATCTTTAATAGGTTAGTAAATTATACCAACATCTTCCCTAGCGATCTACCAAAATACAAAGATATTGATGGTGATTTTTGTAATTTAATAGATTACAATGAAATAGACTAATCGACAAAGCTAGGGCAAAAAAACCGCAATTTCTTCACCTCGCCAAACATTGGCTTAAGTTCCTACAATTACATATACCCCTCAAACCCTTGTGGCGCAAGGACAAAAAGCATTTTTCCACCCTTAAAATTGTGACGAATTTAGTAACTATAACAAATATTTGAACAATCTATGAACAGGCTACAAACCGCGTAATTACAATGATCTGCCTCACACTCCACCTAAAATGTAACAATTTGAACACACAATGTTACGTACTTTGTCATGATTCAACCATTATATGTTATTAGAGCAATTTAATTCATTTTGCATTGTACAAACGGACTTCTTACTATAGCAATAGGAATGAATAACGCTTGAAGAACGAGTAGGAAGGAAAGGGGTACAACATGAAAAAAAGAGGGCCGTTATTTGCATTGTTCCTGAGCTTGACTTTGCTCTTATCGGGATGCAGCTCGCTAACGGTGTTAGATCCAAAGGGGCCGGCTGCTAGAACCCTGTCTGAGACCATCATATTTTCCATATTTATGATGCTTGGAGTCTTAGCCGTCGTTTACACCTTGTTTATCTTTATGCTGGTGAAATACCGTGCTAAGAAATCAAACGAAGGTTATGTACCGCCACATGATGAGGGCAGCAAGTGGCTTGAGATAACCTGGATTTCGATTCCTGTTATTATTGTAGCCATTTTATCAGTAGTTACTGTGAAATCCACGGTTGCTGTTGAAAACGTTCCAAAAGGTTATGAGGACCAAAAACCTCTAGTGATCTACGCCGCTTCATCAAACTGGAAATGGCACTTTAGTTATCCGGAGGAAGGTGTTGAGACGGTTAACTACGTTAACATTCCAACAAATCGCCCGATCGAGTTCCGTATATACTCTTTCGGACCAATCACTAGTTTATGGATTCCTCAATTGGCAGGACAAAAATATGGTATGTCAGACATGATTACGAAAATCAATCTGGTTGCTGATGTTCCTGGGTCCTACATGGGTAAAAACTCAAACTTTAGCGGTGAAGGATTTGCGCATATGGAGTTCGAAACGTTGGCTATGACTCCTGCTGAGTTTGATCAATGGGTAAATGACGTGAAGACAACTGCTCCTGAACTCACTGAAGCTGATTTCGACAAGCTTCTTGAAACAGATCATGTTGGCAGAATGTCCTTCTCGAACACCCACTTGACTTTCAGCCCTCCACCTGCGGAGCACAATGCTCATGGAAATGCCGATCATCAGGAAAACAAGACGAAGCATCCTGATCCGGCAACAACAGAGGAAAGCGAGTTTGACAGTGAAACGAATGTTGATCCTGACAAACCTCTTCCAGAATTCCCGGCTGATGAAAAATCAACCGAGCATGAAGGACATTAGTGTTACAGAGGATCATATCCTCCTTCTAAATGAAATGTATTTCGGACATCGAGAAAGGAGTTAAGCCCTTATGAAATGGGACGAATTTTTCGTTACCGGAGATCCACTGATCTACGGTGCCATGGTGAGTATCGTACTCGTCTCGCTCGGAATCGTTGTAGGTTTAACCTACTTTAAAAAATGGGGTTATCTGTGGCGGGAATGGCTCACTACAGTGGATCATAAAAAAATAGGTGTCATGTATATCATAGCTGCCTTGCTCATGCTGTTCCGCGGCGGTGTGGATGCAGTGATGATGCGTGCTCAAACGGCAGCGCCTGAAATGAAATTCTTGACAGCGCAGCATTATAACGAAGTGTTTACAACACACGGCGTTATCATGATTCTCTTTATGGCGATGCCATTTATCTTCGGTCTGATGAACGTAGTCATTCCGCTTCAGATCGGTGCGCGTGACGTAGCGTTTCCGCGCCTGAATGCAATCAGTTTCTGGTTGTTCTTTTTCGGAGCTATGCTCTTTAACATCTCCTTCGTTATCGGAGGATCGCCAGACGCAGGCTGGACCGCCTACTTCCCTCTGGCAAGCAATGAGTTCAGCCCAACCGTTGGGATGAACTATTACTCCCTCGCCCTGCAAATATCAGGGTTCGGGACGCTGATGACGGGTATCAACTTTATTGTTACGATTCTTAAAATGCGTGCACCAGGCATGACCTTGATGAAGATGCCAATGTTCACCTGGGCCGTTCTCATTACATGCGTCATCATCATCTTTGCTTTCCCGGTATTGACGATTGCACTGCTATTGATGATGTTCGACCGACTTTTCGGTTCCCAGTTCTTCACGATGGCGAACGGCGGTATGGATATGCTGTGGGCCAACTTGTTCTGGGTATGGGGTCACCCTGAAGTATATATTGTTATTCTGCCGGCCTTCGGTATTTTCAGTGAAGTTATTTCAACATTTTCGCGAAAAAATCTTTACGGATATACATCGATGGTTGCCAGTATGGCTGTCATTTCTGCCCTGTCGTTCCTTGTCTGGGCTCACCATTTCTATACCATGGGTCAAGGCGCAGCGGTTAACGGTTTCTTCTCCATCACCACGATGGCCATAGCCGTTCCGACCGGGGTCAAGATATTCAACTGGCTATTCACGATGCACCGAGGTCGAATTGAATTTACGACCCCGATGCTTTACTCCCTGGCCTTTATTCCGGTCTTTACGATCGGCGGGGTAACAGGTGTCATGCTGGCGATGGCCAGCGCCGACTATCAGTATCACAACACGATGTTCCTGGTCGCACACTTCCACTACACACTCATACCGGGTACCGTGTTTGCCGTACTTGCAGGTTTCCATTTCTGGTTCCCTAAAATATTCGGCTTCCGTTTGAACGAGCGAATTGGTAAAACTGCATTCTGGTTTATTGCCATTTCATTTAACGTAACCTTCTTCCCGATGTTCTTCCTGGGATTGAAAGGGATGACACGCCGGATGTACACGTACTCAGCGGAGACAGGTTTTGGACCGCTTAATATGCTCTCCATGATCGGTGCGATCGGCTTGACTATCGGCTTTATTATTCTGGTGTACAACATCTACTGGAGTACACGTTACCAACCACGGGACAAAACAGGAGATCCATGGAATGCCCGTTCGTTGGAATGGTCTACACACAGTCCTGTTCCAGTGTATAATTTTGCTGTTATACCAAAGGTTACAAGACGTGATGCATTCTGGTTCGCCAAGAAGGATAATGTTCCGCTTACAGATGAAAAAATCACGAAAATTCATATGCCAAGCAATGATGGAAAACCGTTCATTCTCGGTGTGATCTTCTTCTTCTTTGGTTTCTTCCTGGTATTCAGCTGGTGGGTACCAGCCATAATATCGGGTGTCGCCATACTGCTCGTGATGGCTGCGATGTCCTTTGACCGGGACGAGGGTTACTATATACCGGTAGAAGAAGTTGTTGAAACAGAAAAGAAACTGCGGGGTGATACGGTATGAAAATAGATGCCACTCAGCCGCTTGAATACGGGACTGATGAAAACCGCTATAAAGTATTTGGTTTCTGGTTGTTTCTCGGAGCTGAAATCGCACTGTTCGCAACCCTGTTTACCACCTACTTCATTTTGGTCAATCGTTATGCAAATGGTCCGAGCGGTGCTGAAATATTTGAGATTGGGCCAGTTCTGGTTGAAACCTTTCTCTTGCTGACATCAAGCTTTACGATTGGACTCGCGGTTCACAGCATGCGTCTGGGCCTGAAAAAACAGATGATGATCTTTTTGATCATCACTCTGTTGCTCGGCGCCGCGTTCCTCGGTGTTGAAATTTATGAGTTCTTCACTTACGTTCATGAAGGGGCTACACTTTCGACAAGTGCTTTCCTATCCAGCTTGTTCTTGCTTCTAGGGACTCACGGTGCACACGTCACCTTCGGTCTCTTGTGGGGAATAGCTATTTTAATCCAGTTGAGAAAACATGGCCTGAACCATCGTACAGCGAACAAGTCGTTTATCTTCTCACTGTACTGGCACTTCCTAGATGTAGTGTGGATCTTTATCTTCAGTTTTGTTTACCTGAAAGGACTGATGTGACATGATGAAACAGCTATTTCCCGTGAAGCATGTTGTAGGTTATGTTTCCTCTCTCGTCCTTACAGCCCTTGCATTAGTTGTGCTTATGGATATACCGTCTGCGGCAAAAATGGGAATATTGGTAGTCACCGCTGTGATCCAATCATCCCTCCAGCTCGTTTTATTCATGCACATCGGGGAAACGGACGAGAAAAAATCTCTTTATATCAATATTGCCTATGCCCTGTTCGTTGCATTAGTTACGATCCTCGGATCTCTCTTCATCTTTGTATGGGGCTGGTACGCATAATACGAAAAATTAAACAGCCTTCCTTGCGAAAACAAGGAAGGCTGTTTTTTTATACTTATCGCTTACGAAGCCATTTGATCAGTGCATATATACTCCCACTCACCAGTAAAAACAATCCAAACATGATACTAATGCGAAGCCATCTCCATCCAGGGTACTGAAATGTTCCTTCTGGAAATGATGTTGCCGAGACGATTAAACATATGAAACCAATCATCATGAATCCGGCTGCAAGCACCCACTCAATCTTTTTCATCATGATCTTCCCCCATACTTTCCCGAACAGGAAAACAAATATCGAATCTCGTACCAACACCAACTGTGCTGCTTACACGAATTTCACCGCCCTGAAGATCAATCAGCTTTTTGGCAATAGCCAATCCTAGACCCGTCCCCCCGTGCTGGCGGGATCGGGACTTCTCGACCCGGTAGAAACGTTCAAACAAATAGGGAATCTCTTCTTCAGGTATGCCTATACCTGTATCTTCAATCGTCACTTTGACTTGTTTATGATCGCTGCGAAGGGTGATTGTAATCTTGCCTGATTCAGTATAACGTACGGCATTATCCAGCATGTTGATTATAATTTGCTCCATGCGAAGACCATCTCCTTGAATGAGAGGGGCGTTCGAATCATAATTAGCAAGCAGTTTTAAACCTTTTTCTTTCACTCTCCATTCCATTTTACGAACAGCGCTGCGGACAATCTCAGTTAGATCTATCCACTCTAGCGTCAGGCTGATCTTCCCTTCTTCCATCTTTGCAAGCTCGAACAAGTCGTTAACGAGCCGCTGCAAACGAACGGCTTCCTCTTGAATAATGTCAAGATATTTATCCTTCTCTTCCTCGGAAGTATATAATTTCTCCTTTACTACCTTCGCATAGCCTTCCAAATAGGTGATTGGTGTGCGAAGCTCATGAGATATATTCGCAAAAAACTCCTGCCTCGTATCCTGATAGCGCTGTAAATCTTTAGCGAGATCATTAATAGCCCCAGCTAACGATCCGATTTCATCATTGCTCCTGATAGGAAGTCGCGTCTGCAAATTTCCTGCAGCAATCTTACGGGTTGCCCTTTGCATCTGGAGCAGTGGCCGGGATAGTACCTGAGCTGCTATCCAAACGAAACCGAGTGCAAGCAGGAATGCACCGAACCCAGAAAGAATAAGCAAACGCCGTATACTCGCAATAGACTCATCCGCATGCTGAGTGGATGCAAGCACATATAAAGCCGAATCACTTACACCCTTCGAATCCTCCCGTGGAATAGCCATGCCGGTTACAAGATATCGATTGCCGTCCGGATCTGTATGCGTGAAACTAACACTTTGACCGGAAAATATTTGCTCAACATCCTTCTCGCGAATGAAGGAATGATCGGTAGGATCATGTGAACCTGAATGTGCCGTCACTTCTCCTTGACTGCTAATAAAAAACATGCTCACTTCAGAGAAATCTGCAAAAGCATCCAGCGATTGCTCAGCTGCCAGCTCCTTTGATGAAGCCATCGTAACAAAGTGTGCTGTCATTTCATAATAATTGTTCCTCATTTCAGAGTAATGAAAATTGGTGAACATACGATCTATCGTCACCCCTAGAAACACAAGAACGATTAAAAATAATGATATCATCCATAAACCTAGCTTTGTTCCAATCCGGTTATGAATCATGATGTTCACCAGCAAGGTAAAATTTATAACCGATCCCCCATACGGTTTGAATCGGATTATAACTTAGGCCAGCCTTATGTACCTTTTCACGGATGTTTTTCACATGGGTATCAATCACTCTGGATTCCCCGTGATAATCATGTTCCCAAAGGCGTTCAACAAGCTCTTCTCTTGAAAAGGCACGATGCGTGTTTTGAGCCAGCATTAGCAGCAGATCAAACTCTTTTTGCGTAAAATCAACGGGATGATTATGAATTAAAACCTCACGCCCCTCAGGATGAATTGACAGTTCGGGATAATGTAGTTTTACTTCCGGGGGCGAGCTGATCTTCGACATCGCGTACCGGCGTACCAAGGAGTACACCCTTGCAATAAGCTCTTCTGCTTCAAACGGTTTGGTCAAGTAATCATCAGCACCGATCCCTAAGCCACGTACTTTGTCCTTCGTCTCTGAACGTGCAGTTAACATCAGAATAGGAACCTGGCTCTCGTCCCGAACCTTCTTGCACACCTGCCATCCATCCATGTCCGGCATCATCACATCCAGAAGGATAACATCAAATGCATGCTGTTTGATCAAAGACAGCGCCTCAGAGCCCGTTGCCGCCTCCCTCACCTCAAAGCCTTCTTTCATTAAATAAATCCGCAATAAATTACGCATATTCCACTCATCGTCGACGACAAGAACCTGAATTTTCATACATGCTTCACCTGCTTTTTTCATCTCATTCCTATCATTATAGAACAAAACCCAGCCAAGAACACATACGTGTCAGACTGGGTTTAGCTCATCCATATCTTAGGAGTCCTGCAATGAGTTTGTGTTCCACATCATTGGGCCGCCGTTACGTGTCATCGCTCCGTCTTTGCCGTGACAGCTCTCATACATGTTATAAAGCTGCTGTTCGGAAGCTTCCGGATGCATTTGCTTCATAAACGGCAGCATGTCGCGAAAGGACCAATTATTTGCATCTGCGTATACAGCCGTACCGAGGCCTAGCATAAGTACTGCAACTCCTATTCCAGCGAGAAATTTGTTCTTCATGTTGAATTCGCCTCCTCTTGAACCTATCATAGCGAGAAATCATGTGTTTTTTGTGTAGAGGCTGTGACACTGCTGTGAATTAGTGACCGCTGTGAGCGTCTCCGCCAGAAGCTGGAACAATCTCAAGCATATCGTCGATTTCACTCTGTCCTTTTTCAGAAATCGAATTTACATCTCCTGTAATCCAGGCGTGATTATACGGTCCCTCTGTTGGGCTCGTCTTAAATTTAGGTTGAACGGACATTACATATTGCATGACAGACTCCGGCATGCCGTCCTTGTCCGTGAACAGAAGCGGCGCGTGCTTGCCCAGGTGGGAGAACGGGGCTGCCGCAATCGTCAGCATGGTAGAATCGGTTGGCAAGAACGAGAAGTTATGTCCGGGACTGGTAATTCCCCAGCCAAATTCGGTTTCCGGATCTTTAAATTTCGCAAAATTAACAGCATTTTCATATGGATCTTCACCTGAAATTCTCGTCACTTTTCCATATTTCTTTAGTTCTTCTTCCACCTTAGCGGATACTACCGATTCAGGACCGATCAAATAAATATTTGCTTTGCCTTCTCGTGTATTCAAAGCATTGATCGTTGCTTCCGGAATCTCATCCTTGCTTACGTAAAGAAGCGGTTCCGGCATATGGGCAATCCAGTTCACCGCCGGCAATGTAAATTCAGGGCTGTCCATTGAGCCGATAATGACAGATTCCGGCTGACTTCCTGATACCTTGGCGTAATAAGCATCTATCGCTTGTGCAACGGCAGCTGGCTCCTTGCCTTCAATCTTGTCTACTTTATAGTTCAACTCTTTTAGCTGTTCTTCTACTTTCCCGGCAACATCGCCAACAATAATAACCTGAACTCCATCGTTACTTTCCGGACCTTTTGGGTTCAATCGTTTCAGCTCATTATACGTAGCTTCCGGAATTCCATCCTTATTTACAAACAAAATCGGTCCGTTGCTCGGATGGTGAATCAAATCTGCACTGGCTGCAGCAATCTGCCAATTTTCCGAATCGACCAGCACAACGCTACCGGCCTTATTGTTGTCATTGGTTGATGTCCAGAGCATCTTGGAAGTGAGTACCGCCGCTTCTACTGGATCAGATGTATTAATACGAGTCGTGTTCTTCGTTCCAACCCATGGCACACCTGCTTCTGTCTGCGTCGCCGGCGAGCTTCCATTAGAAGGTTCGGTCGGCGCAGGCGAACTAGCGTTTTCATTATTCTGACATCCTGCAAGTACGCCGAATGCAAGCAGGGCTGTTATACCGGTAGTCAACACTTTTTTCATAAAATTATCCCTCCAGATCTTCTCCTATATCTCGTCCTATATTTGTGGACTGTTACCAAATTACCCAATAAATATGTGGAATTTGTGTGGGAAGTGTGAAAGTTTTGAAAATTGTCATTTGTTTCATACCTTCAGCTGGAAGTTTCCCGTCCTAATCCATCGGAATTTAAAAGCGGTGTTCCCATCCGTATTTGATACATATATTCAGTCATCATTTTGACGAAAGCCTCATCTCTAGCCAGAGCTGCTCCATAATTGCGCTTGATATGGCGTTCGGCATCCGCAAAGGTTGAAAATTGAAAAGGTAGCAGCTCGCCGTTCCATTCAAGCGACCATTTTCCCGGCTCAGATAAATAAACATAAATCATATCTTCTCCTGAACTTTCGTACAAAACGCCGGTTTCTGTGCCTTTAACATTAAACCGATTGCGTTCGGCATCGCCTCGTATTGGCTCAAGATCAAACGTCTCCTCTACAAACAAACGAAATACAACGTCACTCATCGTACATCCGGAAGCTTTCGCATGTCCTCCCCCGCCATAACGCATAGCGACGGACGATACATCGATATGATCGTGATTCGTTCGAAGGCTCATTTTTCGCCCGCCCATATTTAAGATCGCTATGTAATCGAGATGCGGATAGATTGTCCCAAGTTCACTGGCAAGTTCAGAATGATAGGATTCGGCATGCACGATGCCGACACATTCACTGCCGATAAAGGCTTGGATCAGCTCCCTTTTTTTGCGGCGAATGTAACGTTCAATTTTATGGTCTTCCATATCTAGAATTTTCTCTTCAAAATCATTAAAGGTAAAACTCGGCTCATTTTGCAACCGCTCCACCATTTTCACTTCAAACTCATCGATCGACAGCATGAAGAACAGATCATTCAATCGCTTGGCTGCAAGCTTGTTCTCAGCTTCCCACTGCCAGGTATCATAAAGGCGAACCAATTCGACGAACTGGTCCAATGATTCGGTACGTGAAAGGAATTCATGATGAGTCAAATACTCATAAAACAACGATGTAGCCGAGGCAAGTCTACCATCTTCATGATGAAGAATGACCTGAGCCCAAGGATACGCGTTGAAGTATTCTGCGGTTTTATGGTGATCGATAAGCCGGACTTGACCGCCAGCCCTGACATATTGATCCAGACGCTCCTCTAGCTCGCTGTTTACCGTTAGATCGGTTATGAACAATAGATCATCAGGATTGTTTTGAATGACTGCGCGATCCAAATATTTGCCTACCTGATGATTTAGCCCATTGAGGGAAAGGTAGCGAACATCAATCCTGTCTCCGAAAGCACATTTTGCGAGGATGCCACAGCTCACTCCATCAAGATCATTATGGGTATATAAGTAATACATTGAATAAACAGCTCCTTATGGAAATATGATATTCAACGTCTACTTTTCCCTTATATTTTCCACTTTAGTCATCGGATGAAATGACGTATATACGCACAAAAAAGGAACAGCCCATGCTGTTCCTGATTTATAATTCTAAAACTTTATAGAGCTGCTCACCGGTTTGACATACAAGCGTGGCAATCATCCGTTAAGTAAGATAATGATTTGAAGCCATTTTTCTTAAGTTTGCGCGCAGCGAGCAGCCCTTCCGACCACTTGGGAGTAACGATGATGACCTCGTCTTCCGGACTTAATTCTTTATCCCACACAAAAGACAGCCTGCCAAGTGAAATGTTGACCGATTCTTCCAAATGATTGGCCGTATATTCAGAAACATCCCGAACATCCAGCACCTTTAGTTGAGGACGTTCCTTCTTGGCCTGAGCAAGCTCACTGCATTTCACCAGTTTCAATCCGTGCACTGGTACCGACCGGCGATAAGCATACACCAGCAGCATAGCTGCGATCATATATACGAATAACAAAACCGATCCCTCCCCCAAGATATTCCTATATTTTCTGGTTTTTGTTTTTATGATTGATGTGAGTAGTGTGATTCGTATGTAAGCAAGAGTACTTATTACCCCTATGGGTATGATTTTAGAGTGCATCAAAACTTTTGTCAAGCTGCTAAATAACACATATATAGTCTTACGCAAACAGACCTCCTGATCAGGAGGTCCAAACTGGATCGCAACGTGCATGAAAAACCAAAATTAAAGAGCACATTTCTCAATCTCAAATCCAAGATCTTCGATCATTTGCCAGTCCCGCTGCTGCTCCTGTCCAGCCGTTGTTAAGTAGTCACCAACAAAAATCGAATTTGCCGCATATAAAGCCATCGGCTGAAGCGAGCGCAAATTCACCTCTCTGCCGCCAGAAACCCGAATTTCCTTGGTCGGATTTACAAAACGCATCATCGCGAGCAGCTTCAGACATTTGACAGGGGTAAGCTCTTTTCGTCCTTCAAGCGGCGTACCATCGATCGCATTCAAGAAGTTGCACGGTATTGAATCCGCATCCAATTGTCTTAATGCTAACGCCATATCCACCGCTTCTTCATCACTTTCCCCCATGCCGAATATAACACCAGAGCATGGTGAAATTCCTGAATGTTTAACCTGCTCAATCGTTTTGACCCGGTCTTCATACGTATGTGTTGTCGTGATTTGTCCATAATTTTCTTTCGACGTATTCAAATTATGATTATATCGATGAACACCTGCTTCTGCCAGCTTTTTTGCCTGCGATTCCTTCAAAAAGCCAAGACAGCAGCATATTTTCAGATCCGTTTTCTGTCTGATTTCTTGAACCGCATCTGCCACATGCTCGATCTCCCGGTCTGTAGGGCGTCGTCCGGATGCAACAATACAATAGGTACCCGCTTTTCTTCGGATTGCCTCATAGGCTCCTTCTATAATTTTCTCCTTTGTTAACCAGGCGTATTTCTCGATCGGTGCTTCTGAAACAATGGATTGAGAACAGTAGCCGCAGTCCTCCGGACACAGGCCTGATTTGGCATTAATAATCATATTAAGCTTAACCTTCCTGCCAAAATAGCGGCTCCTGATCATAAACGACGCGTGAAGCAGAGTAAGCAGCTGTTCATCGTTGCTCCGAACGATTGACAGAGCTTCTTCAACTGTAACTTGGTGTCCATCGATGACCCTTTCAGCGAGTAGTGCCCATTCATCACCTGTTTTTGTAACCATATTCAACTCTCCTTCACCTGTATATTGTCAACCATATATAAACTATATTAGGTTAACAATAAGGCTACAATAAACGAAATGAACTCGTTTTTCAATCCTAAGTCTGATAAAAAAAGAAAAGGCCACCCCGGAATAATTCCATCCGGAAATGGCCTGAGTTCGTATTTCATCTTTTAAGGCGCTCTCTTAGGCAGCAGCTTCACGTATTCATCCGACAGCTTCATAAGCTGCAGAATATACTCATAATCATCCCGGTAAAGGGAAATATCCGTAACAGGTTCCAGCGTTTTTAACGAAACCGCTGTTCCATCCTCAAACCCGTTACCCGGGATAAACATAATCTCATTATTGAAAAACGAACCTGTCGGCAAATAATACCTCATGCCGATGACGTTCCTGTCAATATTAAGCAGATCCTGACCCATGGCGGTAAACTGCTCATCTTTCATTGATATCCCCATAATGTTCGCAATGGTCGGCAGCATGTCGATTTGGCCTCCGACCTGTTCGATCGTCTTCCCTTCTTCCATCCCTGGCACATGAATGATAAAAGGTACATTAAACCGGCTGATTCTTTCATGATATGGAACGCCCAGTGTAGATGTGATCAGATCAGGGTCGGTATCGTTGTTGTTAATTCCGAAATGATCCCCATATATGACCAGAACGGTATCTTCCCACATCCCATTTTGCTTCAAAGATTCGATCAATTGCCCCAATGCGTAATCCGCATAATTGACAGAATCGAGATAATTGCCGAGCTGGCTTCCTTCCAATTCGGCGGGAATTTCAATCTTCGAGAAATGCTCCGGTACTGTGAATGGAGAGTGACTTGATACTGTAACAAACTGTGCGTAGAACGGTCTGTTGTCTTTTTTCGCCCCACTCATTTTTTCAATGCCTACACGATACAATTCTTCATCGGAAGGACCAAAGCTGTTGAACTGATCGTTCTTAAAATATGGTTTATCATAAAAATGATGAAAGCCAAGGGCTGGATACATTTTATTTCGATCCCAGAAGGTGACATCATTGACGTGAAACGTACTGGATACATACCCTTGCTCTTCAAGCAAGCGCGGCAAACTCGGAAGCACACGGCTGCCAAAACCGGTTGACATCGCAACCGACCCTAAAGGATAAATCGAGGTGTTCGATATAAACTCGGCGTCCGATGTATTGCCTTGGCCAATCTGCTGGAATACATTCGGGAAGTAGAAGCCTTCATCAGCAAGCTGGTTCATGACAGGTGTAATGACCTGATTGTTTAACGATTGATGTATCGGGAAGTTTTGCAAGGATTCCATTTGAACAACGATCAAATTTTTGCCCTTGCCTATTCCGAAATATTCCGGCTCCTTCCCTACACGCTGCTTGCTCTGGTAAGGATAGCTTTCCTGTAGCTGATTAATTTCCTGGATCGTATCCTCGATGTTGCCTTCAGCAAGTGCCCGGTTCTCCTGACCGCTTTTGACAACAGCAGCGACCTGATAGTTCATAAAACCCATATGTTCCGCCTGAACGAGCTCATTCTCAATGCCCCATGCTTTACGGATCGAGAACCCGGATACAACGACTCCAAGAATCAACAGCCCGGCCATACCGATCTTCCATCCGGAAACCCTTTTCGAGCTTCGATAAGAGGTCTGTGAAATGGTAGTGAAGCCTTTGAACCCGTCTTTGCGTTCACGAACCCGGTTTACGATCCATATCAACGCCATGACCAGCACATCCACAAAGAAAATAAAATGCTCCGGTTCAAGAAGCGACGTTACGCTGGAACGAACCTGGTGAACTTGTCCAAGGCCGGACAACGCGGTATAGGTCGGAATAGAACCAAAATACACATTATAGATCGCAGATGCAAACAAGATGAGAGACACCACCAGGTTAAATATCCAGTAAGCGACATGTCTTCCTTTCAGCGGAATTAAAAGTTCCAGCAAGCTCATCAATACAAGCAGAGAGAAAGCATCTGCCGGAATTTTCCCCCACATGACTTCGTTAAATAAGAACAATCTTAATAACATTAATTTTAACAACAGGAGCAGAAAAATACCGCTGAACAATCCCGCTCGTTGTTTCCACGTTCTTTCCATGATCGATCTCCCTATCTCAATTTGAAAAATGATTGTTTAGAATCGTTCCCTATTATAACAGGTATACAAGCCTCAATCTATTGGGCCAGAGATAGAGGCTCGCCCAAAGCTTATAAATGCTGGTCAATTGACTCATGCACTCCTCTTCCGTTTCACGTACGATAGAGCATCCCAATCAAAGGCTGGAGGGTTCAAAGCATGAAAATGGTAGTAACCGGCGGAGCGGGTTTTATGGGCTCACATCTCGTTAACCGCCTGGTTTCACAAGGCTATGAAGTACATGTTATCGATAACCTGACGACCGGTGATCCAGGCCGCCTCCATTCTGAGGCGGTACTGCATGTTACGGATGTGGGCAGTGAGCAGGCAGCAACATACGTGAAGCTGCTTAAACCGGATACTGTTTTTCATTTAGCAGCACAGAGTGATGTGGAGCAGTCAATACAAACACCAACATCCGATGCATATGCAAATATAGCGGGTACACTCAATATGCTGGAAGCATGCCGAACAGCCAAAGTTCGAAAAATCATTTTTGCGTCCACTTCTCAAGTATATGGAAATTCAGAACAAAATGTACTCACAGAGAACGATTCAGTATGTCCGACTTCTTTTTTCGCTTTATCCAAACTTGTTGCCGAACAATACATTCGCTTGCATCAACAGTTTTATGGGCTGGAATATACAATTCTTCGTTATGCGAATGTATATGGTCCCGGACAAACAACAGGTAGCGAAGGCAGCATCATTGCCGCCATAGGCAAGCATGTGAGCTGCGGGGTTCCTTTGAACATTTACGGTGATGGTACGCAGACAAGGGACTTTATTTATATAAATGACGTTGTCGAAGCCACTCTGGCCGCCTCTAAGCTTGCCCACAGTGATACGCTGCATGTTAGCACAGGACAGATGGTCAGCGTTAACCAGCTGATCGATATGGCGCGTGTACAATATCCTGACGCCATCCACATAAACTATCTTCCCCCCAAACCGGGTGATGTTCTCCGTATCTGTCTTGATAACAGCAAAGCCCGCTCATTATTAAACTGGAAACCTGAATATACGATAGAACAAGGCTTCCTGGAGACTTCAAGGCATTGGGCCATTCTCTCCTCTACGTAACTTCTTGCATTTTTCAAAAAAAGCACCTGTCGATCCATCAATCGATTGGGCGCTTTTTTTATGTTTATACATCCTCCTGAAAACGATAGAAATTCTTAAGCCGTTCTCTGATTGAACTCTTTATGATTCGGACGCCTCATCCAAGGCTTTCTGTTTGCAGATCCGTTGGAACCTGGTCTTGCGTCTTTGAAGATGATTTTACGTTCAGGAACAGGATCAGTCCAAACATGACAAACGCACCGCCGATGGCTTGAAGACCATTTATAGATTCATGGAGCAGGAGAAATGCAAGCAGGCTTGCTCCAACCGGCTCTCCAAGTACACTCATCGACACCGTTGAAGCGGATAAGTAACGCATGAGCCAATTAAACAATAGCTGACCGAATACCGTAGGCACGATGGCAAGCAGGAGAAATATTCCCCAATCATTGGCTGAATAGCCTGTCATCGGGATATTTGAAACGACGTTGTAGCCAGCTAGCAGCAGCGCAGCGAACACAAAAACAAACCAGCTATAAAGAAATGAAGGCATTCGTTTAAGCAGCATTTGCCCCAAAAGCATATGTACAGCAATCGCAGCGGTTCCTAATAAGGACATCAAATCTCCTTTCAAGTGGTTACCGGTTCCGCTTACCCCGCTATTTCCAATCAACACAAATACGCCGACAAAAGCGATCCCCATTCCGTATAATGCCGAGGCCGATGTTCTTTCTTTAAAGAAAATATACGCTCCGATCATCACAAACACCGGCTGAAGCGCCAATATCATGGTCGAGCTTGCCACACTGGTCCACTGCAGTGATCCCATCCACAGTAAAAAATGAGCGGCCAGCATCATACCAGAAGCTATAAGCTTCAAAAAATCGGTTCTTCCCACTTTTCGAACATAGGGAATATATTTTACGCCAAAAGGCAGCATGAGTAATACGGTGAACACCAACCTGTACATCGCTTGAATGGATACAGGCGCATTCGACCATTTTACAAAGATGGATGAAAATGAAATCGCAGTAATTCCGACAAAAAGCAGAACAGCTGCGGGAATTGGCGGTTTTTCTCGATTCATAATGGTTAAATATCTCACCTTTCGTGTATTATTAGAGAATGGTTTATTATTTCGTAAGGAGAATCATTGAATGGCTATAAAGACGTCGAAGTACCAACGCACAAAAATGAGCCCCCCTAAATTTTTAGCCATTGGCTTTATGACGATCACGCTCTTCGGCACCTTTCTGCTCAAGCTGCCGATTTCAACAGAGAGCGGCATGCCGACACCGCTGATTGATGCATTTTTCACAGCTGTATCGGCCATCAGTGTTACAGGTCTAACCGTTGTAGACACGGCTACGCATTGGTCCGTGTTTGGAGAGATCGTCATGCTGATACTCGTTCAGCTCGGTGGTCTCGGATTTATGACATCGGCAACATGGATCGCATTGATGTTAAACCGCCGGATATCTTTAAGGGAACGTATGATTCTACAAGAAGCCATGGGACAATATCAGATTCAGGGGATTGTTGATCTGATCCGCCGCGTTCTCGTCTACTCATTCACCATTGAAGGCGTAGGCGCATTGCTGCTTACATTGCGTTTTTGGGCTGAAATGCCGCTCAGCGATGCGTTATATCTTGGCATATTCCAAAGTGTTTCCATCTTTAATAACGCGGGATTTGATCTGCTCGGCAGCATTCATGGCCCCTTCGCGGGATTTGCGGTCTATGGCACCGATCCGATAATCAACATCATTAATATGATGCTTATTTTTCTAGGCGGCATCGGATTTATCGTCATGTTTGATGTTATGGAATATCCGAGGTGTCGGAAGCTTTCTCTCCATTCCAAAGTTGTTCTTACTGTAACGTCACTGCTGATCTTTATCGGTGCACTCATGCTATTTGTTTTAGAATTCAGTAATCCGGCAACACTCGGGCCACTCTCCTTTCCGCAGAAGATTATGGCTTCCTTCTTTCAATCCGTTACAACACGCTCTGGTGGTATCAGTACGATTGATATAGGCGGATTACAGCAATCATCCCAATTTTTCATGATTATGCTGATGTTTATCGGTGCCGCTCCAGGTTCTACCGGCGGAGGTATTAAAGTAACGACCTTTGCCGTACTGATCGGCTCTGTTATTACGATGATACAAGGTAAGCGTGATGTGGTGTTGTTTCGCAACCGTATCTCGCAAGCCATCGTTTACCGCGCTGTGACATTGACCATTCTTTCCCTGCTGCTTGTAGTCGGGTTTTCCATGTTCTTGTCTGCGACGGAGGCTTCCAGCGATTTTCTGGCGATATTGTTTGAAGCCGTCTCTGCTTTCGGTACAGTGGGGTTATCGATGGGACTGACAACCGAACTGACCGGAATCGGTAAAATATCGATAGCACTGCTGATGTTTCTCGGCCGTTTAGGGCCGCTTACGCTTGCATATGCTTTGAACCGCAGACGCTACAAAGACTTGTACCGTCACCCGGAAGGTAAAATCATTATTGGATAAAACCTGCTGTATTACATTCAGCACTTGTATCCGAACAAAACCGTCCGCTCCTGCCGGGAGACGGACGGTTTTTGTGTCATGTTTTTTTATCATTTTGCAATCAGTCATTTACTTGCAGCTTATGCGAATCCTCCTGCTTCAATAGCCGCATCGAGTAGATCATCGAACAATTCGTCATCTTCCTCAATCAGCTCATCAGCCTGAAGAAACTCCTCTTCCTGACCGGATTCTTCGGCATAATTCAAACTATAATCCCAATCTTTCCCGTTCTTGCTCATAAAGGTAATCTCATAAGCGGAAGTATGTCCTTGTATGGAAAACACCGCGTATCCTATAAAATGATCTTCCTCATCACGATGCATACCTGCTCGCTCGATCGTAATCTGCGACATCGTTTCACTCTCCTCCACTTTGCTTAAGACAATGTTGCTCATAAAACTCAGTATATCACTTTTTAGGTTATTCGATTAACGTTTTTCATCTGAGTAGCAATTTAGTATAATGTGATTATTGCTTTTAAAAAAATGTAATTGGAGGATACCTCAATGTCCGACTTTAAACTATCTTTGGATAAGTATGCAGAATTGGCTGTGAAAGTAGGGGTCAACATACAGAAAGGACAAACTTTGGTTGTCCATGCACCTGTGGAATCGGCTGAATTTATCCGCTTGATTGCCGAGAAGGCTTATGAAGCGGGGGCTCGACTGGTCAAAGTTTTCTGGAATGATGAAGCATTAACCCGGCTTCAATATGAGAAAGCTTCAGATGACGTGTTTACAGAAAAACCAAAATGGTATGCCGGAGAAATGGTGGAGCTCGTTGAGAACGGTGCCGCAATTCTCCATGTACTTGCTGAGAATCCGGATCTTCTGAACGGTATCGATGCGGAAAGAATCGCCAACTTCTACAAGACTCGCGGAGAGGCAATGAAACAGTATCGTGCCTATCAGCAAGCTGACAAATTCAGCTGGTGTCTCATTGCCGTACCTTCACCTGCCTGGGCGGCAAAGGTGTTCCCGGATGTGCCTGAAGCTGAACAGATGGATAAACTGTGGGAGGCAATCTTCCATACAGTTCGGATAGACCAGGATGATCCAGTAGAAGCATGGAAACAACATTTGGACGTCCTTGAAGCTAAATCTGCAGTTCTGAACGCGAAGAAATATAAAGCTCTGCATTACATAGCTCCAGGTACTGACCTGACCATCGAACTGCCAAAAGGTCATATTTGGGCCCAAGGAGACAGCATTAACGAAAAGGGCCATTCCTTTGTTGCAAACATGCCGACCGAGGAAGTGTTTACAGCACCGCTGAAGACAGGTGTTAACGGAACGGTTCGAAGCACGAAGCCGTTAAGCTATGCAGGCAACATCATCGATAACTTCTCACTTACCTTCGAGAACGGACGTGTTGTCAGCTTTACGGCTGAACAAGGTTACGAAACACTGGAGCGCCTGCTCAATATGGACGAAGGTGCACGCTATCTTGGCGAAGTCGCACTTGTACCACATCAGTCCCCGATTTCAGAATCAAACATCCTGTATTACAACACTTTGTTTGATGAGAATGCGTCCAACCATCTGGCAATCGGAAGCGCGTATGCGTTCTGTTTGGAGGGCGGGAAAGAAATGACTCAGGATGAGCTCGTGAAGCACGGACTGAATACGAGCGTAACTCACGTTGATTTCATGATTGGATCTGAAAATATGGACATCAACGGTATTACTGAAGATGGAACAGAAGAGCCTGTATTCCGCAACGGAAACTGGGCGTTTTAAGTGAAATGTTAACGATAAACAGCAGCCTCATCTCTTCGGAGTGACGGCTGCTGTTTTGTCTGCATACATCATCATCTCCAGCATCACATTTTCTATATCCGATTGTAATAAATAGAATCCCCTCCCTGCTTAGGCCTGCTTAAGCTAAAAATCATCTGCTCAACCTCTCCCTAATCCCCCCTAACTTATCGAGAGCTTTTTCAAGCTTTATGGAATGAATGAACTAAGGTTATATCCCTCATCGTTTTGCATACGCTGATGAAGGTATAGGATAATGAAGGATTTAATAGTTAGAGAGAATAAAACAGGAAAAACAAAGCTTTTCATTACAAAATGATGTAAAATAATGAGAGGATTAGCAAGAGGATGGGATACACCAGAGAGGAGATTAACTCGTGTCTAACCGACTGCAATTACTCCTCACAGCAGATTTTAACAGCATAAGCGAGCCTCTCCAGGAAGAGGTCTACTACGAATTTTATGATCTGGTTTACGGGCAAATTATGTATGTGGTCCGTGACCATGCTGCTGCTGAGGATATTATTCAAGAGTCATTTATTAAAGTCATTTCTAAAAAACCCGTTTTTGAAAACGAAAATAAACTAAAGGCCTGGTTGCGAGTAGTCTCTAAAAATACAACAATGAATTATTTAAGAAAAAATAAAAAATACCGTAACCAAGTGGATGTTGATCGTGTTTTTATAGGTGAAGAGGAATTGGTCGCTACTTCCACCAATGTAGAACATCAAGTCGAATCCAAGATGATGGAAGAATCGATCAAGGGCTATATGGAGCAATTGAAGCCTGAATATCGCCTGCTCATCGAGTATCGTTGGAAGCACGGCCTAAGTTATAAAGAGATCGCCAAGCTGCTGGATACTCGGGAAGACATCGTCAAGCAGCGACTCTTCCGTGCCAGAGAATCCGTTAAAAAAATGCTGTATAGGGAGTGGGGTGTTTTGGATGAAAAACGAAAAATATGATCCTTGGTTTGACGAAGCCTTTGATGAAGCATTCGAACGCGCGGCAGCTAAAGCCTCTCCTCCCGTTCCCGATCAGAATACGAAACGACAATCCTGGCTACAGGTTAAAGAGCAGCTGGAACGAAGCCGCAGGCAATCCCGGCGCCGACGCAGATTTCAACTGACTGGAATCGTTGCTGCGTCTATAGCAACAGGCGCCATTTTTTTCTCTCCGCCAACAATCTCTCAAGCCGTGTCGCCTATATACCAGCAGCTGAAAGATTGGGGTAACGGCATCGTAATGGTCATTACCGGTAAAGACGAGATTGCAACGAATACAGTACCGAAGACAAGCCCTCCGCCAGAAGGAATCGGCCCGGAAATGGACAACAATCTTTCAGAAGAACTTCTATGGAGCAGCTCATCGGAAGATCATGATTTAAGTCTCGAAGAAGTGAAAGCCAGACTAACGTTTCCTTACCCAGAATTTCAGTATATTCCTCCAGGCTATCAATTTTATGATGTACTCGCAGCACCGATGAATGAAGAAGCTCCGATCGATGATATGTCTGTACAATATATTTCGGAAGATGGAGCATTTCTGAATATTTCGTTCTACAATTTGGCCGTCGGTCAGACTTCAGTCAGCTCTTTGGGCTCAGTAACTGCAGAAACCCTTATACTCGAGTCAGGTATCGAAGCTATATATATCGAAGGAAACGCAAGTTCCATACAATTCAATTACAACAATGTGGTGATTCGAATTGTAGGTGAGCTTAGTAAGGAAGATCTTTTAAAGATGGCCAATAGTTTACCTTAATATGAAGAGCGTAACCATACGGTTACGCCCTTTTGTTGTCTTATAACCATTACATTAATATCGTGCTGGAATGTGTAACGACTTCTTCATATTTAGTACCTTCTTTAACCCAATGTACCGTTTTACCACGATAATAATAGCCACTTACACCTTGCCAAGTTTTAGTGCCATAATAACTGCTGGAATTTGTGTTTTTATTAAAGCTGCTTTCAACATCCACCCACACGGAGCCTGTCCAACGCTGAAGGTAGATGTTCGCACCAATGGAATCGACGACTCGAGATGCATATGTATTTGACGATATTTGTATATTTGACCCGCTTTTACGAATTGAAGTTGAAGCATCTGTTAAATATACATTTGACGGGTTCAAGGACATGATGCTCATCTCAGCTGGAGGCGGAGGCGTCAGTGCTCGAGGTTCTTTCTCTGCAGGTGCGTCAGCGGATACCCCGCTTGCAACCACAAAACTCATTAGTAGCGCAAATGTAAACGCTGTCAAAACTCTTGTTCGCTTTTTCAACTTGGACATAACATCACCTTTTCTTTCAAAAATTAATGAGATGCATCCATATATTAACATATGACTTTATAGAATGGATGTCATTTTTTTCATTTTTTAAACTAGAATTCAAAAAGCGGCACAGGAAAAACAAATCCTGTACCGTTTTAATAGAGACAAGCCTCGGTTATGTTGCGACCAGCAGCATAAATTTATGCGCCGGCTTCCGCCTGTACCACTTGCTGTTTTAGCAGTGTAATACGAGAAATTCTTTTATTTTCCATTTGATCAACAACGAATACATATTCGCCGTAAGCATAAGACTGACCTTTCTCCGGAATGATCGCCTCCAGCCTGGAGGATAACCATCCGCCAAGTGTGTCATAATCTTCTGTATCTAAGTCTAGACCGAACTGGTCATTAATTTCATCAATTAACATCAATCCGTCGATAGAATATTCATCCTCGGATACCATCTCAATTCCTTGGCGTTCCTCATCGAACTCATCCTGGATTTCACCTACGATTTCCTCCATGATGTCCTCCAGCGTGACAAGACCAGATGTGCCGCCGTATTCATCAATAAGAATAGCAATTTGAGTCTTGCTCCGCTGCATTCGTTTTAGCAGCTCGCTAATCTTCATCGATTCAGGAACCGCAATGATCGGTCGAATTAGTGAAAGCTGGTCCCGTACATATCCCCGCATCAAATCCTTGATATGGATGAATCCGATAATATGGTCTTTATCCTCATCACAGATCGGGTATCGGGTACGCATTCCCTCATCGGCTATCTTTAAATTTTCCTCCATGGACAGATTGGTATATAAGCAGATCATATCCGTTCGAGGAATCATGATTTCTCTAGCTGTCGTATCCGCAAATTCAAAAATGTTATCGACCAAGGTCAGCTCCGTATCATTGATCAGCCCAACCTCGCTGCTCTCCTTCATCAGATCAAGAAGCTCCTCCTCTGTATGAGGCGTTCCCCGCTCTACGGCAGGCTTCATCTTGAATAAACGAAGAAGACCGCTTGATAAACTATTCACTAACCAAATAACAGGATAGGTTATCTTGTAGAATAAATCCAATGGTCTGACCGATAACATAACGATTGTTTCGGCTTTACGCACAGCAACCGTCTTTGGTGCTAATTCGCCTAATACGATATGCATCACTACGATAAGTGACAATGCAATCACAATAGACACGACATGTATCCATGTGTCTCCAAGTCCAAATGTCTGGAACCACGGAGCAATCATGAACGCAATCGAACGTTCTGCAATCCAGCCAAGCATAATCGAAGATATCGTTACACCAAGCTGGCAAGCGGTCAAATATGGATCTAGGTTACGCAGAATCCGCTGTGCTATAATTGCGTTCTTTTTCCCTTTCTCTGCAAGCGCATCAACTCGGCTGCTTTTGACCTTTACGAAAGCCAGTTCAGCCGATACAAAAAAACCGTTTAAAAATACGAATAACAATACCAAAGATATTCCTAACCAACTCGGCAAAGGATCACTCAATCAGTCTCCTATCCGCCGTACAAACCGCTACGACAGATAGGATCACCTCCTTCGGTTATTAAAAATGTGTGGAGCTCTAACGCATAACAACGTAATTGGATAACGCGTCAACTTCCCAATAGACTCATCTCCTTGTCTGATTAAAGCGTAAACAACTTATATCATTAATTATATAGTTATACGATACACAGTCAATCGCTCTGTTATGACATAAAAGACCGTTGTTACAAGCTGTTTTTTATTTATCATCATTTAACACTCATTTACACCGATTTGATGCTCTCTTAATAATCACCTCCTAATATTAGATTGGTAGAATTCTTATTGAGGAGGAACTCTTGTGAAAATCAATCGGACCACACGTATGACTGCAATCCTACTTACACTGGCGGTTGCATTCGGAGAAGCAGCTTCATATACCGCTGCTGCAGAAGGAACAAGCGTAAATCAGCAGGCTTCGGCTGCACCGGTAATAACGATTCTGCCTATTGATCGAGCAGCGATTCTCGCTGGTCAAAAACTGGATTTTAGAGTCGAAGCGACGGGTTTGGAAGGACAGGAACAGCTGCAGGTACGGATCAATGGCAAAGATGCTGCGCAGTATTTTGGCAAAAAACCTGTTATTACACACACCACACCCACCAGCACGGAATACACCATTCGCGATGTATCATTTAATAAACCAGAACACATTTCCATTCATGTCTCTGTAAATAATAAGAAAGAAACGTTTACGAAAACGGTGAATTATGAGGTCTATCAAGCGATTGGCAATGGTAAAAAAGCGAAAAATGTCGTTCTTATGATCGGCGACGGAATGAGCTCCAACATAAGAACCGCTGCACGAGTAGTTTCCAAAGGAATAGATGAAGGCAAATATAAAGGCTGGCTGGAAATGGAGGACATGGAATCCATGGGGATGGTGACCACCTCAGGGATGGATTCGATCGTTACAGACTCTGCCAATAGCGCCTCAGCCTATGCTACCGGGCATAAAACAGCAGTGAATGCAGAGGGCGTTTATCCTGACAATACAGATGATCCGCTTGATGATCCGAAGGTTGAAAATATCATCGAGCTGCTGAAACGTACGCGCGGCATGTCTACAGGTCTTGTAACGACAGCGGATATTACCGATGCCACACCAGCTGCTATGGCTGTACATACCCGTTCTCGATATGAATCCGAGTTTATCGCCAAATCGTACCTCGACCCGCTTCATCGTCCGGATGTACTGCTTGGAGGCGGCAGAGAATGGTTCCTGCCAGCTTCTGAAGGCGGTAAGCGGAAAGATCAAGCCAACCTTATCGATGCGTATAAAAAGGAAGGATATTCTTATGTCACGAATGCGAAAGAGCTAACTCAGGCTTCGGCCGACGAAAAACTCCTTGGTCTGTTCCGGCCAGGCAATATGAATGTATATTTCGACCGCGAGTATACACAGCCGAACAACTCCGATATCGTGGGTGCGTATACTGACCAGCCTACCCTGATGGAGATGACCGCTAAAGCACTGGATGTGCTTGATCAGAATAAAAATGGCTTTTTCCTAATGGTTGAAAGTGCTTCGATTGATAAGCAGGCTCATACGATGGACATGGAGCGGGTCATTTGGGATACAATCGAGTTCGATCAGACCGTAGGACTTGTTAAGGAATATGCAGAAAAACACCCCGATACTCTTGTGATTGTAACAGCGGATCATGGGCATTCCATGACTTTAAACGGTACATTTTCGGTGAAAGATGCTGAAGGCAAAAAAGGGGATGAGCTGCGCGAACTGGTCGGCACTTATTCCGACTCCAAATTCCCTACATACCAGGATGCCGATGGCGACGGATTTCCGGACCATCCGGATTCCGATTGGAAACTGGCTATTGGCTGGGGGAACCACCCAGACCATAATGAAGACTACATGGCCAATCCGAAGCCGATCAGTCCTACAATACAAGATCCAAGTGTAACCGATAAATCATGGTACATCGCCAACCCCGACAAAGACCCAAACGGGGTGCATTATAAAGGAAACTTGCCTCATCATGAAGCGCAGGAAGTTCACACATTTGATGATGTGCCGATCAACGCATCGGGACCTGGAGCGTCCCTTTTTAACGGATATATGGATAACACGGAGGTATTCCGCAATATTATGACGGCTTTGCAGCTGAACCCGGTTAAAGAGAAGGCCAAAAAATAACGTTTTCTCTATAAATAAAGGCAGTCCCCGGTCTGGTAATTCGACCTTTTGGGGACTGCCTTATTTTGTGCACAATGCTGATTTACGATTGTTTTCTGCTTGGCGGCGGGTTTCCAACTACTCCAGGATATTGATAAGTTAACGGCTCATCAAACACTACATAGTCAAGGTTCACCATAAGAAGAACGATTCTACGCCCTGTTTGAGGCTCACTAATTATAATGTGATCCCGGCCTGCTGCTTCCAGAATTCCAGTAAACACTTTGGCATTCCATTCGGAATTGTTCTCGTAGGTCATGAAGAATGAGGCACGTTTGCCGAGATTCAGACGGAGTATATTTTCGACATACGACTGCTCGAATTGAGGGGCTGGAACAACTGTACCGGTCGCTGTCATTGGGGAACCACTTGGCACCTGCGGAGGCAGATTCCCCTTGTATGGACCCATGCTTCGATTTAATGAAGGCTGACATCCTTGCTGAATGCCTGGGTATCCGTTACCGATAAAGTTCATCGGTGCATTTCCATGATTAAACATAAGTATTACCTCCTTAACGTGTACAACACACTAATATACATTCGGACAATCTTCGAAAGTAGGGCTGAAGAAACAGTGTGCCTTATAGCGCCCGGTATTTTGCTGATCATACCAGGTCGGTGGACATTCTTCTACCGGTCTGAAAAACCATAAAGCATTCGTTGCAGGCCAGATCCGTTCCCCGTTAATGGCCCTTTGGGCCAGCCTTCTTTCACTATCCCGAGCCCTCTGGTAAAAATAACTCTTCTGCGTCGCTTCAAAGCCGCCCGGGCTTTGGAACACCATGTCACTCATCGTCCGAATCCCAATGAAGTCCAAACAGTTTGCCAGAATCCGGTTTACTCCTACATTCCCGACCATGAGCATTCCCTGATCCCCTTCACTTTCCGCCTCGGCACGAATGAGTCTTGCCAATAAATCGACATCTGATGAAGTCGCCTTAATTACGGCCACAGTCCTCCTCCTCACTTCCTTGTTTTCACTTTGTATCATATGTGCATTCGCCTATTGTGGTGACAACACATTTAGAAGGTTTTGCTTAAATTACATTCAGCTTACATAACACTTCATCAGAATTAATATCCCGGCTCTATACTCATTGGTAAAGCCAAACATATGAAAGTGAGGTAAGTCAAATCCATGGACAAACAATATACGCTCACTCCTCCGAGAAACTCTTTGGCATCCTCCACAGCTATGGAGAAGGAACTGGGCGTTAGGGTAAAGCGTACATCGCTCAAAAAGATCCGCCGTAAAGAAATGTTGCTGGCATATGTGTTGCTTGCACCATCTGTCCTGCTGTTTTGTATCTTTTTGTTCTATCCCTTACTAAAATCAGTCTACCTTAGCCTGTTTCTTACCGATCCTCAAGGGCAGGTCGCTGAATTCGTCGGACTGGACAACTTCAAACAGACATTATCATCCGATATGTTCTACAAAAGCTTTGCCAATACACTTCTATTTATCGTATTGACCGTACCTACCGGAATCGCTGCCGCTCTTCTCCTTGCAGCCCTAACTCACAATAAACTAAAAGGCATGAAAATGTTCCGGTTCATCTTCTCCCTGCCGATGGCTGTATCTGTCGGTACCGGTTCAATGATCTGGATGATTCTATATCATCCGACCCTCGGAGTTCTGAATTATTTCCTGCAGCTCATCGGAAGCGAACCGATTCAATGGTTGACCGATCCAAAATGGGCAATGCTATCGATCGCTATTATGACCGTTTGGTTGAATCTTGGCTTCAACTATATTTTGATGCTGGGTGGAATGCAGGGCGTCCCGGACGATATTTATGACAGTTCCAAAATAGATGGCTCGGGTCCGCTGCGAACATTTTTCAAGATTACACTGCCCCTCATCTCCCCTACACTGTTCTTTACGCTGGTCGTATCTATTATTGGTTCGTTTCAGGCCTTTGGACAGATTAACATTCTGACAAAGGGCGGCCCGATGAACAGCACCAATGTACTGGTGTACAACATCTATCAGGATGCATTTATTAACTTCCGGTTCGGGATTGGAAGTGCTCAAGCGCTGATCCTGTTTGCGATTATCCTGCTCCTGACTTTCGTCCAGTTCAAATTCGTTGAAAAGAAGGTGCATTACCAATGAGCATGCGTCTTATGCCAAAAAGCTTGATCTATCTGGTCCTTCTGCTCTGCGCGTTTGTCGTTGCGTTTCCACTGCTCTATACTCTGTCAACCTCCATGATGAGTGAAGCGGAATCAGCAGTGTATCCGCCGCCTTTACTGCCGGATGCGTTGAATATATCCAATTTCATCAAGGTGGCACATACGATTCCGGTTTTGCGGTTTATTGGAAACAGCTTGATCGTATCCTGTGCGATTATGGCGGGACAGATCATCACGGCGAGTCTTGCGGCATACGCGTTTGCATTTCTCAAGTTCCCAGGAAAAACACTGTTATTCAGCCTGTTTCTTGCCACGATGATGGTTCCTTGGGAAGTTATTATGATTCCGAATTATCTTACGGTGAAAAATTTGAATTGGCTGGATACTTACCAAGGGCTAATCGTTCCCTTTCTCGCTTCTGCATTCGGAACTTTTTTGCTGAGACAGTATTTTTTGCAACTGCCTAAAGAACTGTTTGAAGCGGCAAAAGTAGACGGCTGCGGACATATGCGCATGTTCTTCAAGCTGGTTACGCCATTATCCATGCCCGCGATCACCACGCTTGGTGTCTACTCCTTCCTAAACAACTGGAACATGTATCTATGGCCGCTGCTAACAACCAACCGTGAAGAAATGCGAACGGTTCAGATCGGTGTATCCATGCTTCAATTCGAGGAAATGAACTCGTGGAACCTGATTCTTGCCGGGGTTCTTACATTGCTGCTTCCTTCCCTTCTGCTGCTTGCCTTAGGGCTTAAACCGCTCGTTCGCGGAATTACGGCAGGAGCACTGAAAGGGTAAATCGCTGGTTCAATGGTGAGACGATCAGTTTTGCGTGGCTTAACTCTGGGCTGTGCAATGTTGATATACACTAATATTTTCATAAGGGAGAGATAATCGATCATGAAACGTTTTGGAAAAAAGACCTTCACTCTTGCATTGCTGGCTTGCCTGATGATCGTAAGCACGGCATGCGGAAACAGCAGTTCACCGAAATCCTCGGAAACAGCTGATACCGCTAGCGGAGATGCCAACGAACCGGTTAAAGTGGTATGGTGGCATTCCATGAGCGGGGATGTCGGGAAAGTAGTGGACAAACTGATCTCAGACTTTAATGCTGCAAATCCCGACATTCAGGTTGAGGGCGTGTATCAGGGAACATACGATGAGAGCTTAAACAAGCTGAAAGCTTCTCTTGGCTCGGACAACAGCCCGACCATGATTCAGGTGTATGAAATCGGCAGCCGGTTCATGATGGATTCGAAAGCCATCAAGCCTGTTCAAGACTTTATCGATGCGGAGCAATATGACATTTCCAGTCTGGAGCCGAATATTAAAAATTACTACACGTTCGATGACAAACTGTATTCCATGCCGTTCAATTCCTCCAATCCGATTTTGTATTACAATAAAGACGCTTTTGAAGCAGCCGGACTGGACCCGGAAAATCCTCCAAAAACATACGAGGAAGTAGCTGAGGCCGCCAAGCAGTTGACCAAAGATGGAATGACCGGAGCCTCCTTCGCGATCTACGGATGGTTTATGGAACAATTTTTCGCCAACCAGGGCGCTGAACTGCTGAACAACGGAAACGGACGTCATTCGCTTGCAACAGCCTCACAAGTAAACAGCAAAGCCGGTGTGGAAACGCTCGAATGGTGGAAAGGAATGCTTGACGATAAATCCCTTCTGAACCTTGGACGTAAAACCGATGACACGAAAAAAGCATTTGCCGCCGGACAAGTTGCCATGATGCTGGACTCCACCGCTTCCCTGCGCGGCATCGTCAGCGCTTCTGAAGGCAAATTCGAAGTTGGAACGGCCTTTTTGCCTAAACCTTCAAACGCCGGAAAAGGCGGTGTCGTCATCGGGGGAGCAAGCTTGTGGCTGCTTGACAACAAGCCCGAAGCCGAACAAAAAGCGGCTTGGGAGTTTATGAAGTACCTTGCCGACCCAAAAACCCAAGCTTACTGGCATGTGAATACAGGATATTTTCCGGTAACGACCAAAGCATACGACGAACCTGTTGTGAAGGAGAATCTGGAGAAGTATTCTCAGTTTCAAACCGCAATTGACCAGCTACATCAGACAGAGCCAAATTTGGCAACGCAAGGGGCTGTAATGGGTGTATTCCCTGAGGCTAGACAAATTACAGAAACAGCCATTGAGGAAGTGTTGAACGGTCAGAAATCGCCGCAGGAAGCATTGGATAAAGCCGCGGAGGAAATCACCTCCAAAATCGAAATGTACAATAAAACCGTGAAATAACTTGTTTTTAGTGACAAGGGAGACCCTGCCGAATGTAAGCGGGTCTCCCTTTCATTTAGTTAATTATATTAATTATTTATAGGATTAATTTATTGCTTCGTAATATCATTTTGCGTATCATTCGCCATCAATAATCCAATTTTCAGATACCTATTTTCTGTGCAGACTCCCGCTGATATTTTGGAAAGCGCTCGAATTTGTAATATCGTGTTCCCTGAAAAGTCAATTTCCCCTTATCTCCTTCAGCACAGACGCCGAACTCTTCCCCGCTGACTAAAAACTCCATCCGGTCCCCGCTCTCTACCTCAAAGGTCAAATAATAAGAAGTCTTGGAGCGGCTGGACAGACCATCATCTGAATGACGGCTATGTGTAACCTCGCTTCGCTTGCTGACGATTCGCGAATCCACGGTTAGTAGCGGCTGCTTGTTATTTCGGTTCCATTGCATAATGCCCTTGCCTGCTGTAAGCAATATGATTCCAAGCATAACCACAAAAAACACAGGCATAACACTGCCGAAAAAATCGAACATCCAATATGATTCCGATCCCATACAGCTCACCCTTTCACCTTAAAGCATCTTTCCGTCTAAATCCTTTGTCCTTGTTAGATCATATGCGGGAGATCAGACAACTTTAACCCCGTTTTCAGAAAAAATAACTCGTATGCTGTTGGACAAGAGGGGAAACAAAACAAAAAGCCGATGCTTGTATTTCTACAAAACATCAGCTTTAGGTGAAATGTCTATTCTTTTTCTTCGATATTCGGTTAAACAGCAACTTACTCATGAACCATTTGCAGAAAAGCTTTAGTTTCACGCTGTCCTTCATCTTCATCTTCAATCGGAAGCAGTCCCATATCTGCCCAGCAAGCTTTGCATTGTTCTTCAGTTTGACACAGATGGGCATCATTACAGTTATAACATAAGCGGAGCAAGTTAGCCGTCATCATATCTGTTTCCATTTTCATCTCAATCACTCCTATTTGTTATTTCCTCTTCTTTACACTTTCATATTAACATGATTCAACACCTTATATTGTGATTATTTTCACAAATGATTGAACATTTTAAAAATTTGAACATTTAAACTTAAATGCTTTGCAGATAAACAAAGACTTTGCCAACTGCTGATCATACTTGCAGCGACAAAGTCTCATGCCACGATATTATCTAATTCTCCAGGTTGCCCCGCCATCCATGCTGAGAAGAAGCCGGGAGCGCTTCTCATCCACGGTTTCAACAAGCATCCATCCGACATCAGAAGAAGCAAACTCCATTTTAGAGATGATCGGATATTCTGCGAGATGTTTGGCCAGTTCCGGGTCCCTTGGATATGGAGTCCACGTCTCCCCCATGTCCTTTGAACGATAAACGATACCATTGATGACACTCCAGCCTTCATGTTGACGTCTAAAGACCGGACTTATAGTACCCTGCATGCTTTTCGGATTCAACGGAAAAGAAACAAATTCCCAAGACAAGCCGCTATCCGTTGAGAAATATCCTCCGAATTCAGGATCGCCATCGTTCAAGCAGGTTATAGAAACCCAAACATCATTCGCGCTGCCAAGAAATTGAGGAACTCCGGGTATGTAGGATTCGCACAATTTCGATTGATCATCCTGAAAAATATCCTTTGAAGCACTCCAGCTTAAACCGCCATCTCTCGATATATACAGCTTGGAGCCCTTGGTTTCTTTTACGGTAGCAAATCCGGTATAAGAATTGGCGAATGTCATCTCTCTGATCAACCCCGTTCGAGGTATAACCGTGCCAGGTTCGCTTATAGCAGCATAGTTTGAGTTTTCCATCACACGGGTCCAGTGCTCGCCCTGATCATTTGTTCGGAACAAATTTTTTTCCTCCCAGCTGGAAGTAGCTTCCGCCGAAGCCATTACCCAGCCATTCATGGAAGAAGTAAAGGATAGGCCAGTTATTTCTTCCGCATCAGGCAAAGAAGATAATTTCCACTCTTTTCCCCCGTCACTGGTATTCATAAGCATGGTTCCCTCGCTGCCTCCGTTACGGACAATCCAGCCATGATCTTTATCCGTAAACACAATATCATGGCCATATACAAGTTTATCCTTGAATTGAATATTAGATGAAGGTGAAATATCAACCCAGGTCTCTCCAAAATCTTCGGTAAGGTATAGTCGCAAAGCGCCCTTCGTAACCCCCCATGCGATTCCTTCGGATTCGCTAAGCATGTGAAAATCGGTCAGTCTTGTCTGTATTTGATATTTACTTTTTTCCTCAGGTGCTTTATCAGCTGTTTCGGGTGTAACGACTGTTAAAGTTTGACCATCTTCGACCGACTCAGTTTCTTGCTCATTGGCGGTAGGATCTTGTTGAGAAGTTGTGTTCGTAGTTGTTGATGTACAAGCTGTCAGCAAAAAAATAAATGTAACTAGCAATATTATGCTTCGACAGTACGAATGATTGCGTAATATCAAGCAGCTTCCTCCTTCGTATCGCCCAGTTGTGTTTCATGTCGCTTTTTCGGTCAATTATATCATAATCCCCATATGAAAACAGGAAGCTTCTTTTTCTTCATGTATAAGGAACCCCCTTCCATGGAAAACTTCACATGTAACATAAAGAGCTAAGCTTTAATGAAAAAAGGAGGTGAGATCATGCCAAAGCCGGATAACCGTGAAAATAATGTCGATCGTCTGCAGGATGCAGTTCAGGACACTATCGAGAATTTTCGGGAAGCCAAGGATTATCTGAACGAGTTTGGTGATGAAATTTCTGAATCGGAGAAAGAACAGATTCTGGAAAAAAATGAGCGGCGCAAGAGAAGCATTTCTGGATTTCGTGAAGAGATCAAAGACGAGGCGCAGCATCAACGTGAACAATAATAAATGTCCCCTGCTTGATCCATATAAAAAACAGGAGGCTCAAGTGAGCTTCCTGTTTAAAATGCAGCTTCATTAGCTTCGAACTTGTACATATCATGTAAATATGTTGACACATTTTCAGAGGCTGATTGTGATCAAACGGGTTGCATTATAACATTTTTCGATTCATGTCAAGAATACCTATTTTTTTGCTTTCCCCCTATAATGGGTAATTATATATCATGCGTTTATTTCCAGCGTATGCAAATCATGAGTAGAAGGGGATGATTGTATGAATTCGACAATATATCGACCAAGCCGCGCCGTTATCATCGGGACAGGCGCGGTTGGTACAACAACCGCCTACACCCTGCTGCTCCGCAAACGAGTAGCAGAGATCGTACTAATTGATATCAATCACGATAAAGCGGTAGGTGAAGCGCTGGATATGAATCACGGGCTTCCTTTTGTAGGAGGCGTGAAGGTTTGGGCTGGAGATTACCCGGATTGTGAAGGCGCCGATATCATCATCGTAACAGCAGGGGCATCTCAAAAACCGGGAGAAACCCGAATCGATCTTTTAAAGAAAAACGCTGCGGTTTTCAAAGAAATCGTACAAAAGATTACGAAGTACAATAAAAACGGTATTCTGCTGATTGCCACCAATCCGGTTGATATACTATCGTACGTTACACTTAAGGAGAGCGGTTTCCCGGCGAATCGCGTTATAGGTTCTGGCACACTGCTGGACAGTGCGCGCTACCGCTATCTTCTCGGCAAGCATAAGCATATTGATCCACGGAGTATACACGCTCATATCATTGGCGAACACGGTGATTCTGAAGTGCCGGTATGGAGTCTCGCCAATGTGGCAGGCATTAATCTGGAAGTCGATGAAGAGGACAAGCAGCAGATTTTTGAAAGCACTAAAAACGCTGCTTACGAGATTATCAACGCTAAAGGAGCTACTTTCTATGCGATCGCCCTTGCACTTGATCGAATTGTAACAGCCATTTTACAAAACGAAAGTGCTGTGCTTAATGTCTCTACCTTACTTCAGAACTACAACGGCGTCTCCGATGTATATCTGGGTGTGCCTTGCGTTGTAGACCGGACTGGTATACGAGAAGTGCTCGACCTGCCTCTGAATGAGGAGGAAACGGTTATGTTCCATAAATCAGCAGAAAAATTGAAATCCGAAATCGCGAACATCGGCTTTTAAAGCGTAAAGAACGTCCCGCCAGATTTGAGTTCTGGCGGGACGTCCAATTTTTCTGCAAGTAGACCACTCTTATTTGTCCGTAATCGTTTCGTCTTTTTCGCTTGTTCGTCTATTCCTGGCTAATCCTGTTCATCCGAAAGATACGGGATGTCTGCCATATATTCTTCTTTGTTGATAAGCTTTTCTGCTACATCCTGGAATGATTCCGGCTGAAGCAGTTCAATTGGAGAAACACCCTTATCAAAGATGAAATGGTCTCCTTCAATGACAACGGCATATCGACCGTTTAGCTTTGCAATATGAATGCTCTCTCCGAAATCAGCAAGCAATCCTTTAATATGAACATCACCAATTTTGAACTTCAGCTCAATTTCCGGCTTGATCTCTACGATCCGGCTTGCAGCCTCTACTACTTCTGCCGGCTCCCATTTTTCCTGAATGTTTCGTTTTTCACTGGCCGCCCATAATTCCAGTTCTTTCTCTTCCTGCTGACGCTCTTCATTCGTTTCATCAGGCCATTTGCTTTCAACATACGTTTGAACATACTCCATCATTTGATCATTCACAATTTCCGGAATGGATTGTTCATAAGAAACAAACTTCAAAAAATCCTCGAAATAACGGGCATGAGAAGATTGGTGAATTTTTAGCTCCCATTCATCCATCATTCCTTCTTCAAGCATATGGGGATATAGTATCGATTTGATGTTCCGTGCACTGATTGCCATTTCAACTTCGCTGATTAAACTTTTTTCATCCGAAATTCGGACAATTTTCTGTTCAAAATCGCATTTCATCACAAATATGAACGGCTCATCGGAATGAGTAGACAGGACCGCTTGAGATATAATGAGCGCCCCTCCCCGTACCGAGCTAGTATCGAGGTAGCTACGAACCAGATCATCACAAGCGTTCTTGAAAGACTCTTTATCATCCGCTCCCCGCAGCCGGGCAAACATATTAAAGTTCGGGTTACTGTCCAGCTCATACCCAGGCTCTACGATAAAACGTCCGATTTTCGTCGGCGCCTGTTCCTTGTTTGGATTTTTCTCTACTTTCCTTTTGCTGATTCGTGTAAACTCCCCGTCCAAAAATTTTTTGATCTCACTATCTTCATATTCATAATCATCAAGCGTTTGGTAGTGCTGATATGATTTATGAAGCTGACTTTCCTTCCCTTCTACTCGAATAACAAAGAAGGATAAAAATTGAACATTAAATTTCATGAGTAACTCCTTTATGATGACAATATGTATTTAATGATGTTAATTATTAATAAGTTAAAATGTTTCTCGCGGCGCTCTCCGTATGATTGGAAGAGGATTACAAAGTTATAGTTTACATAATATTTAATATGTAACTTAATAATCTTGTTTATAGTTCGGTCGGAACTTGAATATCCAATCGAGCGATAGCTTCTTCCTTTTCACGATTGCTTACATGGGTATAAATGGTTGTCGTCTGTATCGAGGAGTGGCCGAGCAACTCCTGCACCGTTCTCAGATCCGCACCTTTACGAAGCAGCATGGTAGCGAATGAATGTCTTAGCTTATGGCTCGAATATGACAGTTTTTGATGTGCTGGCACATCTGCCTGAAAACGATCAAACGTTTCCGAAGCGATTTGCTGGATACACCGAATAGATAGACGCCTGCCTTTTTGCGAAGTAAACATTGCATCCTCAGTTGCCCGCCACGGCTTTATTCTTAAAGATATGGCCTGCTCCAAAACTTGGCCTACCGATTCAGGAACAGGAAGCGACCGCCATTTCCGCCCTTTTCCGAATACATTCAGCATACGGTGCTGGGCATTATAATCGGATATGTTCAGCGCATGAACCTCACCGATTCGCAGTCCCATGTAAGCCATCAAAAGAAAAATCGCAATGTTTCGTGTTCGGTATTTACCTTGCACCGCTTCGAAAAAGCGGATGAGCTCATCCTCATTCAAGTAAGAAGGAGCTTTGTTACTCTCTGTTTTTGATTTTTTCACTCCGATTGCAGGATTATGTGCAACCAGTTCCAGATCGATCAATGCTTTAAAAAAACAATTAACCGCTGCATGTTTTCGATTTCGAGTTGTATCGCTAACTCCACGTTCCCGAACAGAAGATAAATAAGACATAACATGAAGTTTCTTTACTTGATCCAATGATTTTCCATTTAATGAATTCAGAAACTCATAAACATCGCTCATATATGATTTCTGTGTGTAAAAAGTATATCCGGCATCCTTCATCCAAATCATAAAAGCGTCTAATGACTCCTCATAATACTCTTTTATATCAAGCATAGTGATCCTCCTTATGCTGATCTTTCATTTTAACACAGTTTTCAGTGAATTTTGTCGACTACATTGGTATAAACACCATGACTTATTACAGTTTACTCCCTATCAACAATTATAAAAATGCTTTAAATCAAAATATGCGTATAATTTATGTTATACGCATATTTTTAGGCATGTTTTTATGTATATAATTACATATAATTTTGCTTAAATACTGTTTTCTATTAAAAAAAGCCGTGGATTCACGGTTTTTTAACAAAATTTTGCTGCTTCCACTCTTCTAACTGTACTCATTCATATCGAATTCCGTTTGAGAGTTCTTGCAGCGCTTTTTTATCTAGAATATGTATGGTATCCTTCTCCCTAGCTATCACTCCTTGTTCAGTCAGTTTTAAAATAACACGATTTAGGTGTCTGGATGTTGTACCGATCAAATCTGCAATTTCTTGTGTGTTGGTCGAGCGAATTTCTTTTCCAAATTCATTTTTCTCATGGATGGTTGTCATTAAATAGCTTGCAAACCGATTCTCGACAGAAGCTAACAAATTGACGCGAGAGGCCGTTGTACATGTCTGCAGTTTATAGGTGACGTGGGTTAGGAGCGACATCAAAAACTTAGGCTCATGGATCGCATACTCGTATATGTATTCAAATGGAATCCCAATGCACAGTGTCTTTTGAACAGCTTCCACTTGGGACTGAACAACCACTTTTTGAATTAGCTCAATATCACCCATAATAGCAAGAGGCTCGCAAAAACGAAGCAGCAGTACCTTTCCGGTCTGTACACTGGATGTAATCTTTACTCTGCCTTCGACTAGAAGCAAAAGGGCATCCATCTGCTCGCCCTCTTTTAAGACAAGCTCCCCTGGTTCATAGCTTCGAAGTTCATAAGGGACCTCATCCGATTCATGGAAGATTTGATCGATTTCAAATTGATTGAGTTTGGATTGCAGAAGTTGGGGGTCATGGATTATTTTCATCAAATCATCTATCCTTTCAGGACATATGTCCTTCCATTAATATCAGCAGATCATTAAGATAAAATCTAAAAGTAAACAAGGATGTGAGCACTTGATATTTGTATTCGATTTAGACGGTACTATATGTTTTCAAGGAAAGCCACTAAGCCCCATCATAATCAATGCGCTCGATGAGCTGACGCATCAAGGCCACGAAATTATTTTTGCTTCGGCCCGTCCCATTCGAGACCTGCTGCCTATCTTACCTGAACATATGCATGGGTACCCCATGGTCGGTGGCAACGGTACTATGGTCGCTAAAGAAAAGAATATCATCTCTACTGTTCATTTTGAAGAAGACATTCGAAATGATCTCCTTACTATAATCCATAACTATAATCTGCAATATTTAATCGATAGTGATTGGGACTATTCCTATACCGGACGTGAAGATCATCCTATAAGACGTAATGTTGATCCAGAGAAGCGGGCTCATCAGGTTCCCTTAGAATCACTTCATAAAATAATAAAAATGGTTCTGTTTGACGTTTCTGATCACCGTCTGGTACTAGAATCACTTTCGGCTCTACCCCTTGTTATACATAAGCATGGTGATGAAGGAATCTTCGATATAAGCCCCCAAGGTATTGATAAATGGGATGGACTCATGAGATTAGGTTTAAAAGAACAATCTTATATTGCTTTCGGAAATGATGCGAATGATATATCCATGTTTCAGCATGCTCACACTTCCATTATGATTGGAATGCATGAAGAACTTAAAGGTTATGCAACAGAACAACTTCAGCCTGATGATCAGCATATCGCACAGAGATTGTTGGCATTCTGTAATCAACCCTTCAGCTTGATTTAGCAACTCTCTTTGCCTATTAGAAAAAGCCATTGGAGGTCCAATGGCTTTACGAAAAACTTATGGTTTACATAATATTTTTTAAGTTAACATTTTTTTCGCTTTAAAAATCTGCTTCGTGTTATTTAAATATTGTTTACCAAGGAATCCTCGGGATTGAAAAGTATAGGGTTCACTGTTTGAAAAAAGAGGATTCCATCATATTGTTCAGCGGGAGTGAATGACATCCCTATCCTGCCTCTTCATACGCCTTTGATGAAGAAATTGAACCAGATTTATTTTCGCAATACTAAACTCTTTAACACAATGACTACTTTCCCCAATGAAAACATATTTTTTATCCGCCAGGATTGAATTCAAAAAATGATAACTATCGCTACATCCTATATTAACTACTTCCAGGCTATTGTATTTTACTTCATTGATGAAAGTGTCTAATTGATTCATTCAACCCCTCCTAGACTTCAACTAGTTCTTGGTCAGTGTTTTCATGATGTTTAACCTATATGCCATGACTATGGTGTGCATTTTAAACCAATATTGTTTACATAATATATTTTTAGTTAACTATCTTTCTAGGTTGTCTCAAAAAACACTTCATCACATTAATTAACATGCATTCACTTCTACCTTTTTCAATAACTGCTCATACCAGTTCATTGTTTTATATTGATCAAAAACGGTCTCCTCTGTAATCATTGATGGATCATTGAGCCCCATAGATATCGACTTCATCAATTTATCGGATACTTCCCCTTCTTTGTTCAAATGCGCATAACATCTTACAGCATTATAATAAAACCAATATTGATTGTCTGGATTCATAATCCGGCTCAGGCGGATCTCAAGGTCTTCCTCTCCCTTAGATAACCGGTCAAACACCATTTCATAAAAATACACAGCACCGCTGAAATCTTCATTTTGATAACATTCATAAGCCTGAACAAGAGCATTATCGAAACGGTTAAACCAACCAAACCATGGTTCATACGTCTTGAATAGCTTAAACCCGACCTTCTCCGCCGTCTTCCAAGACCCGATATTGATGTCAAAGCAATCCCAGCCAATACACTTGATCCCTTTAGAACGTGCTAACTGAACACATGCAGCAGCAACAGCTGTTGCCAGCCCCTTTTGTTGATGATCCTCATCGGTCTCGATCCCAAATTCACATTTGTTCCCGATGACGTAATCCGTTAAACACCAGCTTACGATTTCGTTATCGTTCGTTAATATGCAGTATCCGAAGCCTCGCTCATTAAAGTTGTCAGCTGTCATATGATTGGAATGAATCTCATCCAGTATAAAATCTAGATTTTTAAGATCTGTTCTTATAAGCAATTCCAGATTCACTTCATGCAATTGATATCCTTCGGGCAGTTCAATTGGTCTTTCATCTACTGATAGATCAAACATATAATATCTTCGCTTCACAACAGATGCATGAAGACCATCAATCAAATGCTGCTTTAGCCCGTCTATACAAATTGATGATTGAGGATATCGAATATAATAGTCGAGCATCTCTGAATTGGATTCAACCATTCCGGGAAACGCTTGAGTTCTTAAATACACATTCACTTGCTTATAAAAATCAACATTACAACCGGCGGCATACAGCGACCGACCACGATCCCAGACAAAAACTGTACTCGGCTGCTCCGTACAATCCACATAAATTTCACCAGGGATTGTACGCTTGAATATTGATACTAATCTTAAATCATACATAAGCTCTTCAAACAATGATTGCACCGTTTCATACCGTTCAGTTGACAATAAATACATCGATCCATCTCCTTTTATATATCCAGTTACAAAAAAGAGCCCAGGGCATGATTCATCGCCGGGCTATGTCCAAAAACAGGCACAAAAAAGCCCAGGCATCGATGCCTAGGCTCAAATTCATGCGGAATAATACTAACTTACTAGCGTCCGATTGAAAGAGGGGCAGCGAAGGATAACTTTTTTCTACTTACGTTCTTATATTCATATCCAGTCATATCCTAATCCCCTCCTTCCTTGTCAATTAGGGAAATTATACCATCTAATTTTCGGAATGTCTAGCATTTTATTTTTTAATTCGGTCTGTACTAGCTTGAATTAACGGATTACAATAATACCCCTTTTCGTTTTAGTGATCAATACGAAGATAGTAATTTAAATAGAAAATGAGCTAGGAAGGTATAATATGATTGTTTTACTATTATGAATTTTTCATATATTGAAATTATCATATGAATCGACCGGATTTGCTGTATTTGCAGACAATAATACTTACGTTTTCACGAAGAAATCTAAGCCGTTATTCAAAAAAGCAAGTCAGAGGCTCGGTAAATCCGTACCTTTGACTTGTTTTAGCAGCTATTCAAGCAGAAAGTTACTTATACGATTACTCACCATTATTGCCCTATTGTTTCTATTAGTGGTTTGAATTCAGCTTCTCCTGATTCGATCTGACCTTTATCCAGAAACATAAAGCCGTATTTCTCGTGTCCCGAAGTTCCATAACAGACAAACATGTATCGCTCGTCTCCAATGATAGAATCATTAGTTCCTATCTTTATAGAAAAGAGAGAGTGTGGGTGGGTAATCGATCTTAACCTCTTCAATATTGTTTCCTTGCAGATCGGATCTATATATTTTACGAACAAAAAAGCAAGTCGAAGGATCGGTACAACCGTTCCTTTGACTTGCTTTTAGGGCTGCACGGCTGTGGTCGGGCCATGATCAGCCTTTAACAGCTCCCTCAGTCAATCCTTTTTCAATATACTTCGAGATAAACAAGTAAACAACCAATACTGGAATCACCGTAATCGATACCGCTGAAGCCATCAGTCCAAAATCCGTTCCATACTGGGAACTGATCTCATTCAATAAAGCTACAATCGGTCGAACATTCTCTTTGTTAACAAAAATCAATGCGGAGAACAGGTCGTTATACGACCACAGAAAAACAAAGATCGTCACTGACGAGAATGCCGGTCTCGAAATCGGTACAAACAGCTTCGTAAACATTTGCCATCTGTTACAACCGTCGATAAAAGCTGCTTCTTCCAAATCCTTCGGAATCGTTGCCATATACCCAGCCAAAACCAATATAGCAAAGGTCAAGTTACCGGCAGTTTGTGGCAAGGACAATCCAGGATACGTGTTTACCAGCTTCGTTTGAATCAAGAGCTCATACACGGGAACAACCGTTGCAAATGCAGGTATCAAAAGTGTAGCATAGAGAATCGAAAAGATCGCTTTCTTCCCTCTAAAATTGAATCTAGCCAATACAAATGCGGCCAATCCACCCATTAAAAGCACCAACAGTACCGTTGAACCAGACATGATCAAACTGTTTAAATAGCTTCGTCCGATATTGATGCGATCAAATGCATTTTCATAGTTAAAAAACGTCGGATTCCAAGCAATACTAAACGAGTCATTCATAACATCCCTGGATAATTTGAAAGAGTTATTCACAATCCAGAACATTGGATATATTGTTGTCAAGGCCCAGGCTGTCAAAATAACATACATTAAGGCGCTGCCTATGCTAAATTTCCTGGTTTTTTTTGGCCGTACAACCTGTTGCTGATTTTTAACGACTTGCTGCATAATAGCACACCCCTAATAACAGCTTAGTATGTAATATCATCACTTTTTAACAAACGGTTGGCGAGCAGAGCAAGCACTACTCCAAACACGACCATATAAATCGCAACCGTTGAGCCGTAACCGAAGTTCTGATCCACCATCGCTTTTTTATACATATAGGTACCTAACACTTCTGTTCCATTCTGTCCTGAAGTAATAACCCAGACAAAATCAAAGATCTTAAGTACCCCGGTAATTGCAAGTGTCATAACGACTTTAATGTCACCCATAATTAATGGAATCGTAAGTTTGGTCGTTTTCTTAAACCCTGTAATCCCTTCAAGTTTAGCAGCTTCATAAAAATCTGCAGGAATCTTAGACATAGCCGTCAAGAACAATACAAAGTAAAAACCTACGTAATGCCAAACCGTTGGAATAGCTACCGCTTTAAGAGCATTGCTCTCATCGAGCCAAAGAATTTTTTCAATGCCAAAGTTGGCCAGGATATTGTTCAAAAGCCCGAAATTATAGTTATAGATCAGTACGAACAACAAGGAAATGGCTGTTCCGGAGATAACGACCGGAAAGAAAAATACAGTACGAAAAAATCCTTTTAATCTTGATATATTATCAACCAACACAGCGAGTAACAAGGCAATACCGACCTGGAACACGATGACATAAATCATAATCTCAAGCGTGTTTAATGTTGCCGCTCCTAATAGCTCATCCGTGAACAACCGTTGGTAGTTATCCCAGCCAACAAATTTCTTATCGAAAAATCCGGTCGTTCTAAAAAAACTTAGATAGAGGCTTTTAAAAAAAGGATAGTACAAAAAAATCGTCATCATTACCGCTGCTGGTAATAAAAACATCAAAATATACTTGCGATCACCCTTCATAATTTATCACCTTTGATGTTTTATTTTTCTTCACTATCTGTTTAAATGGTTGCGCCGCCCTTGGTCAAGTAAAAGGGGCGGCGCAACATATAGGTAACCGTATTCTTAATGAAACCTATTTTTTATTGGCATCCTCGATTTTCTTCGCTTCTTCAAGTGCTTGTGCAGGGGTTTTCTTTCCTGTCACAACCGGTTGTACGTTAGCACGAAGAGTGGAGAAAGTTTCTTGAGCAACTTTACTATCGATTGTTGTGCTGATCGAATCCGCATTTTGTATCATTGCGAAGCCATCAAGACCTACCTGCGGCAAGCCTTCTATTTCAACATCGGCTGCCGGTGTTCCGCCATTTGCTGTAGCTATTTTTTGAATACTATCTGGTGATGTCAGATGTTTCATCAATTCAATGGTCATATCTTTTTTATCCGGGTTGTCATATGTCGCCTTGGATACATAGAAGCCAGTACCGAAGCCACCTACAACATCATTACCACCACCTGCTCCGCCAGGGATAGCCGGGAATGGAACTACAGTGGAGTTTTCTTTAACATCATCGCTCCAACCGCCGATCGCCCATGATCCTTCAATCAGCATTGCAGCAAGACCTTCACTGTAGTAGTTACCTGCCATACCCAAGTCGATCGTAGCGGCATCCTTAGGAAATGCCCCGAGATCATAAAGCTCTTTCATTGCAGCATAACCTTTTTCCCAGTTCGGATCGATTCCATCAATCAATCCTTTGTCTTGACCTTCAGGACCAGCAGCAGCCAAAATCGCATGTTCAATCAGGTAGTGAGACTGATCGAATGGTGCAGAGATCGGAATAACGCCTTTTTCAGAGAGTGTTTTAACTGCGGTTGTCAGTTTGTCCCAATCTGTTGGAAGCTCTAGGCCATGCTCTTCAAAGATCTTCTTGTTTACGAACAAACCTTCATAAAACCCTGTTAAAGGAACTGCATAAATGTTACCATCATCTTGTTTTGCCATTTCAAGAGCATTCGGAATAAATCCGTTCTTCCATTCCGGATCAGCATCCAGAATTTCATTTAAAGGAACAACTTTTCCTGCGTTTACAAACCCTTCAGCGTCAGCACCGATAAAGTAGAATAGCAAGTCCGGCTCATTGCCGCTGTTCATGTCTGTATTGACTTTTGTTCTGAAACCGTCATCATTTGCAGACATAACATCGTTTTCAATTTTCACGTTCGGATGCTTTTTCTCAAAGTCATCCAAGAGTGCTTGGAATGCTTCACGTGCGGCATCGGTACCACCGAATGTCGAGAATACGCGAAGTGATACATCTTTTGCCTCCTGTTTAGGAGTATCCGTCTCCGGATTATCCCCATCAGCTGCAGGATTGTTACCGCCGCAGGCTGCAAGGAACATGCTGACAAGCAACATTACACTCAAAAGTAGTAATGAAGACCTTTTCATTTCTAAAATCCCCCTCAAAATTATTTTACAGTGAGTATTGTTCTAGCTGTCTAACCAAAGTTTATGTCAACTTCGCCTGTATTCAAAGGGGGATATTCCTCTAAATGGGGGAGAAAAATATAGCCTTCCAACTTTATATTATGTAAATTTTATATTTATTTTCCTTAGATTTCATTGTTTTTCAAAAGGGCTGTGCTTTCACTTGATAGAGGTAAAGTAAATAGGTAAATGATTCATTCACTCTACTATTATGAATTTTTCATATGATGATTTTTTATAACAAAATCACCATCGCAACAAAAAGCCATCTTAAGAAGATGTTTTTCTTCCTTCGATGGCTTATTTCGGGCATATTTTCAACTTAGATAAAGGCTATATAAATCATCTTGCCTTAAATGAGATTCTATGCAATTCGGTATTTGAGCAAGTTTATTAAAGTAAAGATTACTATATTATAGGTTTACATAATATATATGTTGTATACCTACATGGGTCATAACCTATTCATTTCGATCATATGCTTTAGTTTAATCAATGCTGCTTTTAGTGCAAATAAGTATGCTTAAAAATACTTTCAACAAACGACAGACAAAACTTCGCATTTTCTTCTTCTTAAGTTTAATTTATATAATTAATAGTTAATCTCATTAATTTATGTCGCTTTGAAAATATTGCGATATATTCCCGTGCTTGGGATCGACACGTTCTTCATAACGATGGCCTGTGTAATCACCGATCGTCTTCCGCCAAAAGGCTTGAGCCGGGATGTTGGTGCTGATCTCCGTTACTTTCCAGCGACCTCTCAGCCGGTCAAACAGTTGATGAGAAGCCCATGTTCCTAGGCCACTTCGGCGATACTTTTTCATAACAAAAAACTCGCACATATAATAATCGGCTTCTTCCGAGTTATTCATACGCTCGACAAGCGCAAAACCTGCCGGCTTGCTGCTGTATGTCATTAAATAAGGATAACAGGTATCGCGAAGTGTCCAATAATCGTCCAAGCCTGGATACGGGGCAAACCTTCCCTCATAACTTACATCAATATCCAGAAACTGCGTAAAATCGTACAAATAAAACTGCATCAAATGTTCGATCACGGCTTTCTGTTTGGCAGGGACTAGGTTGATTCCCATAGCATTGACTTGATTAAAATGTGTAGACATAACTGCCTCCTCCAAAACACCAATATATTTAAACTTCTTTATTCCTCCTGGTGAAACAGAACCAAGCAAAACCCTAAGTAAGTTATGAACACAACAAAACGTTATGATACAATAAAGAGATACCATAAGAAAAAGCACTCATCGTTTATACCCCGATATTGACTCTTCTTAGACGTAACATGATTAAGAGGTGACCGATTTTGAACATACAAAAAACGATTGACCGCACAAAACTCGATGAAAAAGTACCTTCCATGCCTTGGTTCGTACAGCAGTTTATTGATTATAAGCTGCCGGATCTTTCACCATCTACCCTGCTGGAGTATGTAAGGGATTATGAAACTTTCTTCAGCTGGCTTCGGGGAGAAGGTTTGTCCAAGGCGAGCGCCAATTCAGAAGTCACCCTTCTGGAGCTTGAAACGCTCCGGATGGAAAGCATCACCGGGTATCGGCTGTATTTAACGACAAGAAAGGAAGGGGCGAACTCCCGGATCACCGTGTCACGCAAGCTCTCTTCCCTCCGCTCCTTATTTCATTATTTAAGTCAGATTGCTGAGGATGAAGACTTTTATCCGCTCCTAAAGCGAAACATTATGGCTAAAGTGGAAAATAAAAGGATACATAAGCCAAAAGATACCGCCGCCAAGCTTAAGGGAAAAATATTGGAGGATGAGGAGCTGCTTCATTTTATCGGCTACATCCATGAAGGATACGCAAAAGACGTCGCCAACAACAAGCAGGCTCTTTATGCTCATTCGCTCAATAAAGAACGTGATGCTTGCATTGCCAGTCTCATCCTGAATTCCGGGCTCCGGGTATCCGAAGTCGTAAATTTAAATATCAATGACCTGGATCTCAACAATAAAATGCTTCAAGTATTCCGTAAAGGAAACAACGATGAGACATTTAAAACACCTGTTTACTTCCGTGCTCAAGCTAAGGATGATTTAGAGCAATATTTAGCGCTAAGACAGTCCAGGTACAAAGTCCCCAAAAAAGAAAAGGCGCTGTTCGTTGCGCTTCGTAACGGCCAGAACGAAGGCGGACGGATGACCAAGCGGGCTATTCAAGCCATGATCATTAAATACGCCAAACGATTTGGCAAGCCATACCTTACCGTGCACAAGCTGCGTCACTCTTTTGCTACAGACTATTATCTCCAAAACGATATTTACAAAACCAAAGAACAGCTTGGCCATGCTTCAACGGAAACGACAGAAGTGTACGCCCATCTTACCGACAAGACGATGTCTGAAGCGATTGAACGCCGTTTAGACGATTAAACCGGCTTCATCTAATCTATTAACTTAACTCCTGCTATAGACATCCTGTAAACAGGAACCGGATTGCTACATTTCAGCCGTTCGTGTTCCTGTTTAATTTGTACTTAACGCATCATCGTCGTCATGACAACGTCCCCGGCAATAGAAGCACCTTAACCTTTTGTCCCGCCCTGGCACCTCTCAGCTCCGGAGGAATTACAATCAGACATGAACTGTCCTTGATCGTAATCATCACACCGGAGTGATCCAAAAAAGCGGGCCTCACCATCACTTTTCCATCGATCACTTCCAATGTCCCCCTAATATAACGGGTAAAATGATCCACTTTATGATCATCCATCCCGAGCTCAGCGATCCATTCCTTCAGATATGGCTCCTTCATCCCAAACATTTGACGCAAGGTTGGCCTTACAAATAACAAAAACCCTACAAAGCATGCGCCAGGGTTGCCGGATAAAGCAAACAGCAGCTTTTCGTTTTTAACAGCGGCTGTTGTCACGCTGCCCGGTCTCATGCTTACCTTGTTAAACAGCATCTTTACCCAACCGGAACGAACAAGATCTCCCATAATATCATGGTCTCCTACCGAGACGCCGCCAGTTGAAACAACGATATCACAACGATCCAGTGCTTCTTCAACCTTTTGCCAAGCAAGCGCAAGATCATCGGGAATAGCATTTAAAATAACGGCTTCCGCCCCTGCTTCCTGTAATAATGAGGCCAGCATATAGGTGTTGCTGTTGCGAATTTTCCCGGGCTGAAGAGGTTCTCGTATATCGAGCAGTTCTGACCCTGTTGAAAAAATTCCAACCACCGGCCTCTTATAAACTTCTATGTTATGTACACCGAAAGTTGCCAATACCGATATTTCGCCAGGTCCCATTCGAGTTCCATGCTCAAGGATCAAATCTCCTGTATGAAGCTCGTACCCTAAAGGAGTGATGTTCAACTCAGCTTCAATCACCTTTTTAACACAAATCCAGTGCACACCATCTTCAAAATGATCCTCTGTCATCTCCAGCATAACGACAGCATCTGCTCCTTCTGGAACTTGAGCCCCCGTCATGATTCGGGCAGCCGTACCCGAAGTGATCAGCTGATCTGAAACCGTACCGCACGGTATATTATCAATCACCTTAAACCATACAGATTGTCCATGGCTACAGCCAACCGTATCTGAAGAAACAATGGCGTACCCGTCCATCCTCGACCGCCGGAAAGCAGGATAAGGATGCGGAGCGAAAAGATCAGCCGCCAAAACGCGACCATCTGCCTGTTCAAGATCAATCACTTCCGTGCTTCCCGGCTTCACATACTGTTGAATGATCGATTGGGCCTCCTCCACCTGAATCGCTCTTCTCTGAAATTTGCCTGTGGTCAACTCTTGATCGGCAGCACCCTTACTGTTCATTCAATCATCCCCCTCTTTCCAAAATAGAGCATCAAGTATCTATAATCAGTTATAACTTGTATAAATACCGATGGCAAATTTAAAGCGAGCTATACATGAAAAAGACGCATGGAGGCCTGACCACCACACGTCTTCTCATTTACCTTCGTCCCCGCCTTCCGATTCTGCCTGAGCCGGATCGGGTCTTCGGTTTTTTATATGATTTTTTCGGAGGTTCAAATAATCCGCCATCCCCTCCGCTTTCACCACGTTTGATCGTACCGCGGCTTTGTTTTTTCGATGGTTCCTTTTTAAAAATATTCCCATCTGAACCTGTGCTTCCTTGACCGCGTCTGGATATCTTTCCGCTGCGATCTACAGTGAGCGGAGGTGCAACCTTCTTGTCTTTATCCGTAGGTTTCCGGTAATTACCTTCCTTAGGTTTATAAACATCCTTGCTGGTATATCCCCTGTACCCCCCGCCGGATCTGCCTAAAGAATCAAACAAATCGCTGATCAGAACAGCAGTCAGATAACCTTGAAGAAAGCTGGAATCGTAATTGCGCTGAACATACTCTTTGGAGCTGATCTCAATGAGGGTATCTTCCGGCTTCTCCGGGTCCTGTTGCAGATGATAGTATTCATTGCCGTATACAAGAAACATCCGTTCAGTGCTTTCAGGTGACATCTCATCAGGAGTATTTTCTTCGGATAACTCCGCCGCGACAACCGGTACACTTTTACCAGCTGCACGATAGACATAAGATGTTGCATTCCCTTCCCCATTTACCGATTCCAGCGGATACGAAGCCTGGACTTCAGATGGTGCTCCACAACCGCTTAATAGGGAAGCGAATAAGCTGATCACTAAAATAATCTTTAAAGATAAAAAAGAGCGCCGTTTCATCATACCACTCCTAAGTAGCCCGGATGACTTTTACATCTCCCGGAATCACTTTCTCTCCTTCATAGAGCATAAATCGCCCGTTCTGCCACTCGATTCTAACCAGTCGGTAATCGTCCGACTGATACTGCCATACATGCTGTTCTCCACTTTGTGAGAATGGCGTGCGTCCAATAACCGATACATGGCCGCCATATTCCTCTTCCAGATGATACACCCCATCATCCAGTTCAATAATGGTAGGCACCTCGTCCGGAGCATCGAGCCTTCCATCGATCGGCTGATATAAAGCATACTGCAGCGTTTCACGCTCTTCGATATGAAGATATGCGATCGTGTTTCCGTCTTGCAGTGTGAGTACAACCGCGTTCCGAGCGCGATTGTGTACACGACCTGTTACTTCATAAGTGACAAGCGAAACTTCGCATATATCGCCGGGAGAGAGCTGAAGCATACTCTTTTCTGCCTTTGGAGGCTCTGGTTTTGCAAATAAGTTTCCGATTCTTTTCCATACACTCATTCTTCCAATCTCCTATCGCGGTTATGCAAGATTAAAGTAAAGCCGTGATAATCAGTGCTCCTACTATATGGAGTGTCCCTGCAAATAATCCATAACCGGTTTTTCCATCCTGCGTCCCTTTATCCAGGTTGATGCCGCAGAGTAGTCTGAGCACCCACTCGGCAAGCGATTCCAAAACGAGCAAAATCACAAAAGACACAACAGACACGACTACAGCTTCCAGCAAATGAGCAGAAGTGCCGATCGACACAGACAAAATATAACCCTGTGCTAACAGCTTCATGATCAGCCGTGTGGTCACTGCCATATTGCCTGCTTTCACTTCTTCCAAATCATTATACTTCGTAAAAAGTGAATCCACGAACATCAGCACAAACAGAAGCAGTGCACCAACCCCAGTCCAGACCAGCATTCCTAAAATCACATCAAAATTCATTCCCCAGCCTCCACATTTAACATACTGATCATGTAAAAGCGAAGGAGAAATCCGCACTGCAAGCGCTATTCCCCCTTCGCCGTTTCTAACTCTTTAGTCTTACGAATTGAATCACCCGATATTATTGTTCCTTGTTCTCATACTGCTTCATCAAAGCTGCAAGCTCATCTTCAACAGCCTGATCCTTGCCAAGGCTTTCAAACTCTTCATCCAGCGACTTTTCCTTGGTGTTCAATTCATTGCTTGCTTCTGCGCGTGCTTCCATCTGGAGCATTTTCTCTTCCATGCGTTTCAGACCTGCAGATGCGGTATCCGAGCTGAATCCATTCATCGCCTTGTTAATCTCGGTTTGTGCTTTTGCCGCATTGTAACGGGCTACCAAGGTTTCACGTTTATTTTTCATTGCCGCAAGCTGCTTGCGCATTTCTTCAAGCTTGCTGCGAAGATTATCAGCCGCAAGCTTGTTCTGCTCATAGTTGGCTTTGTATTCATCCCGCTTCGCTTCCGCTGCTTTCTTCTCTTCCAGCGCCCGGCGCGCCAGATCGATATTTTGTGCTTGTGCAGCTGTATGAGCTTGCTGACTACGTTTTTCAACCAGCGCCTCTTGTTCTTCATACAGTGCTTTAAACCGTTTTTCAATAGCGATTTGAGAAGCTACTGCTTTTTCCGCATCCTCGAGATCTTCCGTCATATCCCGAATGTATTGGTCTGTCATTTTAATCGGATCTTCCGCTTTGTCAATAATGGCATTAATATTGGACATGGTTAAATCACGTAATCTTTTGAATATGGACATCGTTTCGTGCCTCCCAATAACAAATTAATTGTCTATGCTCCTTATTTACGTCACAAGGGGGATAACGTTTCACTTTTTTAAAAATTTGTTGATTAAATATTCCGCCTATTCGTTGTTACCACTGATCTTTCCTGCCAAATAATTCTCAAACATGCTTTCTACAGTCTGTACGATGACATCGATTTCATTCTTATTCAGATTGTCAAAATGAATGCCAACAATAACCGTTACCGTCCGCAGCAGCTTCATGGCGCTTCGGCGGGCAAAGTTTTCGGATAAAAGATACTCTTTATGTCCGGGAACCGACGTGGTTTCCACTTCGATAACTACAGGATTCTTATTAGCTACATAAGCTGTTGAAACCGCACCGATATGGGCGTCACCGCCTTTGATCACAATGGTGATATCCCGTCCGATTTCAATTTCCTCTATTGACAAAGCATCTCTAAATGATCTGCTCATACACTCACATCCTTGTTTTAAGGCTCTAAAATACCTCAACTGTAAATATATCATAGAAGACAGAAAATAATGATGTACTAAAAACAAACTGCGCCCCAATCTACTGGAAATTCCAAAACGACTTGCTGCAACAACACAAAAGCAAATTGACTATAAATTTATCAGGAATCAGTGAGTGTTCTTTTTTTCACTGAACACAAACAAAACCTGGACTACGCAAATATTAGCATAGTCCAGATTATAATTTCATGCAGATGGTATAGTTATCCGTTTAGAGCTGAAGATTGCCTCCCTGCTGTTGCACCACAATACCTGCAATGACATTCCCGAGCTCGCAAGCTTGCCGGATCGAATATCCTCTCGCCAAGCCAGCTATTAAAGCCCCTGTATGTGCATCCCCGGCCCCGATGGTATCAACGACCTCAACCGGCTCCGTTGCAACAATGCCCGATTCTTCTAAAGTACAGTATAAAGTACCCTCTCCACCCAAAGTAACCACGACAGGCTCTTGAGTCAGACGTGTAAGCTTTCGAGCGGCAAGCTCCACATCCGTTTCTCCCATTAACGCCAACATTTCCGATTTATTAGCATGGACGATTGTACCCATCCCGAGTATTCTTTCCAAGATTTCCTTGTCAAGGAATTCAATTCTAGGACCTGCATCAAACACAATTTTCCCGGTCTGCTTTCGCTTGCCTAGCGCATCAACGATCACTTTTCCGGATGGACCTTCCAATTCATAACCGCTTACATAAATATAATCATATGCGCCTAGGTCAATATGTGAAAACCATCGTTCCTCCCACCGCGTTTCAATGCCGGGAATCGTAATAAACGTTCGCTCCCCGCCTTTTTCTACGATCGAGAGATTCCAACCGTTATCTGCCGATGCATCTTCGAGGAGAAGCTCTACTCCATCCTGTAGCAATTGCCCTTTGATCCGGTTAGCATAATTCCCTTTGCCGACAGGCGCGAACAAACCATAATTGACATGAAGCTGTCTCAAAATATTGGCCACATTGTATGCACAACCGCCAACAATCGTCTCCTTATGTTCCGCTACTACATCTTCAGCCGTTTTAGGAAGCTGATCCAGTTGAATGATGACATCGACAACAGCCGCGCCAATAACAAGAACGTTTCCTGTATCTCCCGAATGTTGCACAAGATGTTTGTTCACTTCGTCGTTCCTCCTTGCTGCTTGTTATTCCCGAGCCATATAAGCAGTGCCATCACGATCGCACTCACCGCAAAAGCCATCATTACACCAAGGCTGCTATCTTGGAATATTCCTTTAGCAAAAGGTCCATTGAAAAATGGCGAGTTGGTAAATAGAAAACCTGTAATCGTACCTGCCAGCCAACTGAGAATACCTCTGCCATTAAACGCTCTGCCATGTTCAGATGTGAGCAGGCTCTCATCATAACCCGCGTGTTTGCGCAGAAGCATATAATCGATCATGAACACGGACGCCCAAGCGGCCAAACCAATACCTAACAAGCTAAGGAACAGTTGAAAGTTCCACAAAAAATCCTCAGAGATAAACAAGACATATACCGGAATCATAATCATGATCACCGCATGAATGATAATCGCTGTTCGCTCACTGACCCGAATATTCAACGTCTCCATATTGACTCGTGCCGACTTCAAGCTAATAATACATTGCGGGATGAGACCGCCAAGCGCCGTTATAAAGTACAGCAGGGTCATCCAGCTTGGAAGCGCTTGTCCGATCACATCGATAGGATTGGAAGCGGACGCCAGATCCGGGATAGAGGTGCTAATCAGAATACCGACCCCCATCAGTATAAATAAAGGGATAAATGCCCCCACCGTCACGCTGGCAAACACTTTTTTCGAAGAATTATCCGGATTCTGATAAGCGCTGTAATCAGCGGCAGCAATGGACCAGCTGACCCCGGTTCCTGCAATGATCAATGAGATGGCCGGGAGGAAACCGCCAAGCCAGTCTCCGTCGCTCATGCTCAATAGAGCTGTCCAATCCGTTTTGGGGATCAGGATCAATAAAACCAAGAGAGTGAGCGCGCCGAATACATAAGTGAAAAAGGTTTGTATTTTTACAAGCATATCTTGTTTGAACAAGGTGGAAACAAGAATAAGAGAAGCGAACAAGGCCAAAGATATGATCGTTAGAACATGGGATTGAGATAATCCAAGCATTCCAAATAACGACATCAAGGTCAACGTACCTGTCACCACGTTCACTGCAAGCCAGCCGACGAGGCTAAGCCACCCGAGTAAATTCGGAATGTAATTCCCTTTGACTCCAAAAACGGCCCTCGACAATACGAAAGTAGTGCTCCCTGCTTTGAGACCTGAAAGACTTAAATATGCAACTAATGAAAAGGACAAAGCTCCGACAATAGCCGCAAGGACCGACTGGATGAAACTCAGTTGGTATCCGACAATAAGGGCTCCATACACCACGCCGAGAATGCCAATATTACTAGCGAACCAAATAAAAAACAGCTCTTTCGGACGTCCGATTCTTTCCTCGCGTGGGACAACCAGATTGTTTTCAGTGCTGGACATGCGTTATTCCCCCTGTGATATAGTGTGTTCACGATCATTTCTTTCTAAAAGCCATAATTTGATCTGCATAATGTTCCAAGTTGACATCATTTGCTTCATCTATTAAGCGCTTCCAATCTCCGTTGATCGCCTCAGCTCCCGATTTTGCCCCACATATGGCTGTTGCCATGGCTCCAATCGTATCGGTATCGCCCCCTAAATTGGCGCATAGCAGGCTGCAGCGCTCAGGTTCCTTGGCATAGTAGGCAATGGCCAGTGCCGCTGGTACAGATTCGCTGGTCATAACCCCGCTCCCGACTACATCGTAGATGTTCTGTAAAAATGGTTCCTCATCGTTCTCATACTTCTCTGCAATCGTAAGCGCCAGCTTCAATCGGGCGGACAAAGAGGCACTGTACGTCTCTGCTCCCAAACCTTTGGCAACATCGTAAGCATCCACAGCATCCTGCATGATGTCATCCCAAGACCGATCTTCCATCGCTGAACTCACCGCTGCCGCGATCATCGCTGCCCCCCCAACGGCTACATCTGTTGAGTGGGTAACTTGACTAATTTGAAATACGTATTCCGGCAATTGACCTCGTGATTTCGCTGTAAACAGGCAACCGATCGGAGCAATCCGCATAGCAGCTCCATTCGTCTCGGCTCTTGAAGTAAATTCGGTCGTATCTTTTCCTTCTTTTATTGCTAACAAAGCTGCTTTTGAGCTTGGTCCGAGAATGTTGTTATCAAATGCATTGAGCTTATCAGCCCATTCAAGCAAATATCTACCGATGATTTGAGTATCCGGTACAAAATCATTTTCGATCAATGCATCCAGAATAAGCAGCGCTTGCGAAGTATCATCCGTATATTGTCCACGCTTGAAATTTCGAGCTACCTCATTCTCCTCAGGACCGTCCAGAAAATCCGTGATCGTTCCGAAAACATTTTTAACTCTGTTTCTTCCCCACAGCTCCGGCGGCATCCCCATGGAATCTCCAATAGCCATACCGTACAGAGCGCCCAATATTTTATTCTTCATGTCGAGCTCCTACCTTTGTTTATTTTTTATATAGTTGTACAGTCATACGGTTGTACGTATGAGTTATGTTGTAAAAAAAGATCGCTCCATCTCATTTTAAATATGCGTAGCGATCTTAAACTCCACGTTAGGTCCGTAAACGACCTCTACTTTCTCAATCTCTCTGCCGCTCTCATCGAAAACGCTTCCTTTTGCCGTGATGAGCGGAATGTTTTCCTCGCAATCGAACAGCTGCTGGATCTCCTTATTACTCAGAATCGGAACAATACCCAGCGTCGCGTTTTGAGGATATATATCGTATTCCCGATTCATGATTTGGTAAAGCGATTGTTCTGCAAAATCGAATTGTTCAATGTTAGGAAACAGTTTCAGCGGAATATATGACGTATCCAGCGTCATCCAGTTGGTACGCGTCTCCCTCATCGTTCCCCGGAGTCTGACGAGTTTTAAGTACTGTGCATGATCAAGGGTCAGTACTTCCTTCGTTAACACGCGTGACATGGGAACTTCGTTTTTTTTGCGTACAAAATCAGTAAAGCCGCTAAAGTTCCATATATTCTGCTTCACCTGCCGCAGACACACCATGGTACCCTTACCGTGATGTTTAATTAGAAGTCCCTCATCCACAAGAGTGGCAATCGCTTTTCGTATCGTCGTCCTCGTCACATCATAGGTCTTCATCATTTCCGTCTCTGAAGGGATGATCTCGCCTTCCTTGTATTTCCCGCTTAAAATTTGATCCCTAATGATATTCTGTAACTGGACATACAGAGGAACACTATCATGCTTATTGAGCATCACAACCTCCTTCTCTTGAAAATGATTCTTGATGATGTTTCGTAAGCCTTTTCATTTTCTATTAAGTTGTCCACTCATACGTATGAGTTGATTCAACTATAGCATACCGAACGAATGTTGACAAGAGGTTTCTTATCGATGGATTTAGGGCTCCCCTGCCATTAAGCAGAGGAGCCCTTGTTACTGGCGTAACTCCTTTCCCGATTGTATGTTTTATACGATTCCTCGAACCTCATCCAAATGTGATATTTTTTCCTCGATCATCAGCGTTTCCAGTTCACGGATCAGCCTGACGCCTGCCCGAAGATCGGCAAAGCCAGCAGTACCGACTTGAACAGCCGACGCGCCAGCCATTATAAACTCCATGATATCTTCCCCTGAAGATATTCCGCCAACGCCAATGACCGGTATATTTACCGCATGGGATACCTGATGGACCATACGCAGTGCGATCGGCTTTATCGCAGGTCCAGACAAGCCCGCATAACCGTGACGGAACACGCTCTTTCTAGATCTAACATCGATCTTCATCGCAGATATCGTATTGATTAATGAAACGGCATCTGCCCCTTCCTGCTCACACATGTAAGCCATCTCGGTCAGCTTCTCCGCCCCCGGAGAAAGTTTTACGATCAGCGGCATGCTCACTTCACGCCGGACAGCACGAACGACCTTACGCGCTTCTTCTGTCTGTATTCCGAATGCCATGCCGCCTTCCTTTACATTAGGACAAGAAATATTCAGCTCAATCATGTCCACCGCAGAGCGTCCCTCTTTACGTCTTTTATTCTCGTTCTCCTCAATCAGCCGAGCGCCTTCCGTGTAATCTTCAAGACATCCACCACCCAGATTGGCAATACGAACGGTGTCAAGTGTTTCCCAGTACGGACATTCCTGCTCCAAAAAAGCGTGAACCCCGGGGTTTTCCAAACCTACACTATTCATCATCCCTGAAGCTGTTTCCCACATACGGATTCCTGGATTCCCCTCCTTCGGGTGAAGGGTGAGGCCTTTACCGCAAATGCCTCCTAATTCATCGATCGGATAAAATGCTGAATACTCACGCCCAAATCCAAATGTGCCTGAAGCCATCATAACCGGATTTTTGAATGGAACTCCTGCGATAACACAGCTCAAATCAGTCATTGAAAACAACCTCCTCCACAGGAAATACAGGACCGTCTGTACAAGCTTTCTTGCGGCCGTCCCTGCACTTCACACTACATACAAGACATGCACCGACTCCGCATGCCATACGGTTCTCCAGTGAAACAAATACATGGTGAGGTCTTCCATGCTCTTTGTGCTTGTCCGAAGCTGCCTTTAACATCCCGTGAGGGCCGCACACCATCACTTTATCGTATTCAGTAAAGTCGATACTGCTCAGGATCGTACCGCCCACTTCAACATGTAGAGATCTGCTTACTTCAAGAAATGCATCGGTTAAATACGGCTGCTGGCTGAAGCCAAGATAAACATCTGCATTCGGGACGGCTTTTGCCATATAAAATAGCGGAGCAATACCTATCCCGCCTCCAACCAGCGCTAACGAGCCTTCTACCCCCGGAAATCCATTACCAAAAGGACCCTCCATATGAAGCTTGTCCCCTGCTCTAAGCTCCTGAAAGCGCCGTGTTCCCTCACCTACAACCTGATACAAGAACGAAATGGTGTTCTCATCGTTATCAAAGATACTGATTGGCCGCGAGAGAAGCGGATAGTTGTCCCAGGCACGCAGCATATAAAATTGTCCGGGATTTCCTCCCCGACTGCTCTCAATCACCAGCAGGCCGATCCCGTCTGCTACTTTCTTGTTCGAAATCACTGTCCCCATCGTAAGACCTCCTGCGCATATCTAATCCCAATTACTTTGCATGGAAAACGTTCGGGCGTCAGTGATACAATTCACAATTGATGAACATACAAACGATTAAATTCCTCCATTTAGCGAAATCAAGAAAAATACCTGCTCATATAAAAAGTCCCGGAAAAATCCCGGGACTCCTTCTCATATATATGTCTTATCTCAACATTACTTAAAACCACGCTCGTACTGTTTAGGAACCTTTTGGTTCCCCTCCAATGCCTCAGCTGCATGCAAAGCCCAATACGGATCGTGCAGCATTCCTCTTCCAACGGCAACAAGGTCTGCTTTTCCAGACAAAATAACATCTTGAGCGACGTTATAGTCATCCAAAAGGCCAACAGCAATAACGGGAACTTGCAAAAGTCGCTTGAATTCCTTGGCCAGCTCCACTTGATAACCTGGCTCAGCCTTAGGACCGCCGTCTGGACCAATCGGCCCCTCGCCTCCTGAAGTAATATGGAAGATATCGACACCAGCATCTTTATACCGCTGACTAATCTTGGCACAATATTCTACATCATATCCCCCGTCCACATATTCCTTAGCAGACACACGCATCAACAGAGGCATTCCCTCAGGCAGCACTTCTTTCACAGCTTTTACTACCCGCTCACCGAACAGAGCTAGATCCTGTCCGTATTCATCATCACGCTGATTTGTAAGAGGTGAATGAAATTGATGAATCAAATAACCATGTGCTCCATGGACTTCTACCGTATCGAAACCAGCTTCCACTGCACGGCGCGCCCCCTCTTTATACGCCTGAATGAGCTCTTCAATCTCTTCGGTCGTGAGGGCTTTCGGCATGGAATAACGGGAGCTGAAAGCGATTGCGGAAGGTGCTACCGGAGGTTCCGCATCCTGAGCTTTGCGCCCTGCATGCCCGAGCTGAATGCCTATCTTTGTACCATAAGCATGAACACTGTCGACAATTTTCCGATAAGCCGGGATATGTTCATCGCTCCATATCCCCGTATCTTGATTCGAAATACGACCATCCGGATGAACACCCGTCATTTCTACAATGATCAGACCCGTGCCGCCAACAGCCCGGCTAACATAATGGACATAATGCCAATCGTTCGGGATACCATCCTCTGCCTGAACGGAATATTGACACATCGGAGGCATCACAATCCGGTTTTTTAGCGTCAGATTTTTAAAGTTGTAAGGAGTAAACAAATCAGCCAACGATCTCATCCCTTCCGTACTTAAATGATCTTACCTACCCAATGGCTATTATACACTTTTCTGTAGTAAAACCAAAAATCGCAATGATCCATCAATTCAGGATATTTTAGGTTACATACGGGAATACAAACAATTAGATAAAGGAGGCTTGAAATCATGCTAAACCGCTCCCGTATTTGGCTTCTGTTCATAATTGTGCTATTGCTCCCGTGCATGGAAACCGCAGCAGCGACAAACAGCACTATAAATATTACAGATACCTCGCTGGAGGACCCAAGTCATTCCTCCGTCATGTCAGGCACAACGAGCCAGGAAGATGCCAAAAGAAAAAAACGTTCAAGCTCAAAGGATTCCCTTTCCCTCAGCCAGTTGATGAAGAGGTATCCAAATACGTTCAAAAGCAGGGGACCAAGGGTAAAGCAGGTAGCTCTGACCTTTGATGATGTACCTGACCCGAGATTTACTCCACAAGTTTTAGATGTGCTCAAACAAGAGGGAGTGAAGGCAACTTTTTTTGTAATCGGCAACAGAGCAGAAAAACATCCCAAGCTCGTTGCCCGTATGAAGCGAGAAGGACATGCCATTGGCAACCATTCATACAATCATGCAGAATTCCCCAAGCTTACATTGCCTCAATTCCAAAATCAAATCGAGCGTACTAACCAAATTCTGCAGCGAATCACTGGGATCAAGCCCCGTCTCATTCGTCCTCCATATGGAGAGATCAATGAAGAACAGCTTCGCTGGGCGCGCAAGAACAATTATAAGGTCGTCAACTGGAACGTAGATTCACTGGATTGGAAAGGTTTAAATAAAGAAGAAGTGAAAAACAATATACTATCTGCTGTAGGTCCTGGAGCGATCGTCCTCCAGCATGCGGGAGGCGGAGTTGGCTCTGATCTGACTGGAACTATTGAAGCTCTGCCGGAAGTGATTGCAGAATTAAAGAAAAAAGGCTATTCATTCGTCACCCTGCCCGAAATGCTCGGTGTTACCGAAGGTCTATAAACGACTTTAAGATAAGAATAAAGACGGTGGGTCATACTGATTTCTCAGCTAGCCACCGTCTATTTTAGTTGCCGATCTCTATTCTAAAAAGTATAATTTCACATCTTGAATACCGAATTCACTAACTGATTGTTGTGATCCTGGAATAAAAATATCGATACGATTTCCCTTGATTGCCCCGCCAATATCTCTTGCTTCGGCAACAAACGCCTGATCAGGCAATCCCGGATGCGAATGTCCAGTAACAAGCACCTTCGTTCCAAGCGGAATTACATCCGGATCTACCGCAATCGTGCCCAGCTCCAACGGGTTGCCGAAATAGTCTACTGCTCCCCAGCCGCCATTTTCACTAGCAGCAGATGAATAAGCCGTTGCTTTCATCGTTGCAGTTTTAGTGTAGTTATATGTTTTCCCCCATGCTTCCACTACTTTAGCGCTTGGATTTACATTCAAACTTGGTACCATGCCACTTGCAGCTTTGACAGTCGATGCAGACGGAATTTTGATCTTCAAGCCCGCATAAATATTTGTCGCTTCAATGTTCGGGTTGGACTGCATCAGCTTGTTTAAATCGACGCCATACTGTTTGGACAGAAAATAAAATGTATCTCCTTCTTTAGCGATATGAGTCGAAGCTGCATCCGCAGGTGCCTGCGATACGCCAAACGTCAATCCAAGTACCAATGCTGCAGATGTCACCATCTTCACAGTCTTAGCATTCTGTTTTCTACCATTTTTATTGCTATTTTTAAACCAACATTTCATATTCGTCATCATTTTATATGCCTCCCTTACTTAACGATTACGAATATATCACAACTTTGTAACCTTTTCTTTATGAAATTACTGGAATACAATTAAAAAAGCAGCTCTAAAGCGCCTAAAAAAGCACCAGAGCTGCTGTTACACGCACTCATTCAAGTTAAAAAAAGGTTACAAAACTTTGCTTAAAAATTCTTTTGTTCGCGGATGCTGTGGATGAGTAAAGATGTTGTCGGGGGTTCCATCCTCAACGATTTGTCCGCCATCCATAAAGAGAATACGGTCACCAACCTCACGCGCAAACCCCATCTCATGGGTTACAATAACCATCGTCATGCCGCCAAGTGCAAGCTTCTTCATAACTTCTAGCACCTCGCCTACCATTTCCGGGTCAAGAGCCGACGTTGGCTCGTCAAAAAGCATGACATGAGGCTGCATTGCCAATGCACGCGCGATGGCAATCCGCTGCTTTTGCCCGCCGGAAAGCTGGGAAGGGTACGCATCCTTCTTATCCAACAGCCCAACCGACTTCAGAAGCTCCTCTGCGCTCTTCTGCGCTTCAGAAGCGGAAATCCCTTTAACCTGCATTGGAGCAAGCGTAATGTTATCCAGAACGCTTTTATGAGGGAATAAATTAAATTGCTGAAACACCATTCCCATTTTTTCACGGGTAGCATTGATGTTATGATTCTTCTCGGTAATATTAGCACCTTGAAAGTATATTTCGCCGCTCGTTGGCTGCTCCAACAGATTCAAGCAGCGTAAAAATGTACTTTTACCCGAGCCGCTTGGTCCAATAACAACGACCACTTCGCCTTTAGCAATTTCAACGTTGATTCCTTTTAAAATTTCCAATTTACCAAACGATTTATGAAGATCCTTAACGGTTATCACTTGCGCTCAACTTCCTTTCCCAGACACCCAGCAACTTCGACAAAACGAATGTCAATATAAAGTAAATGATAGCTGCAACAAGAAGCGGATTTAACGGTGCATACGTGCTGCCGCGCAAAATTTGCGCCTGATACATAATGTCCATTACGCCGATCATTGAAACGATAGAGGATTCTTTAATAACAACGACAAATTCATTACCAATCGCAGGCAATACCCCTTTAAAAGCTTGTGGCAAAATAATATGTCGCATCGCTTTCTTCTTCGTCATCCCAAGTGATCTTGCCGCTTCAAGCTGGCCCCTGTCAACGCCTTGAATACCTGCACGGAAAATTTCAGCCAAGTAAGCAGCACTGTTGAGAGACAGCGTCAAAATACCGGATTGAATCGGGGAAAATTTAATATCGAATATAGGCAAGCTGTAATGAATAATAAACAACTGAACAAGCATCGGCGTGCCCCGCATCACTTCAATATAAGCCGTGGCGATAAATTTCAGTAGATGAACTCCTGACATTCGCATCAGCGAGAGAAACAAACCAAGAATGAAACCAAACACTACGCCGAGTGCGGATATAAGTAAAGTATATTGAACCCCTTTTACGTAATAATCACGATATTTCCAGAAAAATTCAAACGTATTCAGTTGTTCTTTTTCCCGGCCTGCCGCAAGATCGCCAGCTTCATCAATAAATTTTTCGATTTCCCCTTCTTTGAGAAGACGCTCAAGCGTGGCGTTAATACTGCTTAGAAGCTCTTCGTTTCCCTTTCTCACACCGACAGCATATTCACCGTTTTCACTTGTCGGCTTCGCATCCGTGATGACCATTGTTTCTTCGTTCATGTAGGCTTTCGCTATCGGATACTCTGCAAGGACAATATCTACCCGGCCTGTTTCCAATTGAAGCAATAAGTCAGGTGTTTTATCCAGTGAAACGACTTCTGCATTCGGAATACCTTTGGCAATCCGCTCCTGAATGGACGACTTCTGAACAGCGATCCGCGCACCTTCCAAACTTTCGACTGTATTATATTTGCTTTCATCTTCCTTCCGAGCGATAACAGACTGCTCCGCTTCATAATACGGTATGGAAAAATCAATACTTTTTCTTCGTTCTTCCGTAGGATTCATCCCTGAGATTACAAAATCAATCCGACCGCTCGTTAATTCCGGAAGCAGTGCATCAAAAGATGTATCCTTGATGACAAGCTCCGCGCCCATATCTTTGGCAATCTCTTTTGCAATTTCAATATCAAATCCGACAATCGTGTCCTCTCCATCAATTGTCTTATGAAATTCATACGGCATATAATCAGCGCTCGTACCGAGCACAATCGTCTTTTTCTCACCTTCTGCACTAGCGATACTGCCAAAAGACAACAGTACAACCATGCAGAGAAGTATCCAAGCCGTTATTTTCTTTCTCATGACTGATGACTCTCCCCTTATCCGCCTGAACTAATGTTAATGATTGAGTTATTATAAATCAGAATGAATTATTATGCAATGGTTTTTTACCAATAGATACCCAATATCTTTTGAAAAAAGACCAAACTGAAAAGCCTTGTTTATCTTTACTATGATTCATAAATAGCGGCAGCTGGTTATTAAATAGCTACGAGATCAAAGCAGGAGGTGCAGCCATGCTGCTGGAAGCAATCTATCACGTCCCGAGGGACAAATGGGCATATGCCTACGATCCATCCACGATCCACCTGCGTGTCCGCACTAAAAGAGATGATGTTACTAAGGTTGTCGCCATGACGGGAGATAAATATGACTGGGACCGCACTTACTTTGAAATAACGATGGATAAAGCAGCCTCAACCGATATGTATGATTATTGGGAATGCTCTGTGCGTCCAATGTACAAGCGTTTAACTTACGGTTTTCGAATTCATTCTGGAGATGAAGTTGTTTATATGATTGATAGCGGCGTAGGAAGGAATTATCCTTATCCGCCTGGCGGATATTTCGAGTTTCCTTACATCCATGAAATAGATGTTTTTAAAGTGCCGCAATGGGCTAAGGAGGCTGTATTCTATCAAATTATGCCCGATCGTTTTGCTAACGGGGATTTAAATAATGATCCGAAGCGAACAGAGCCTTGGGGAGGTCAGCCTTCGATAAATAACTTCTTTGGCGGTGATCTTCAGGGCGTTTTAAACCATCTGGATTATCTGGTTGATCTAGGGATCAATGCCATCTATTTTACGCCGCTTTTCACCTCACCTTCCAACCATAAATACGATATCGTCGATTATAAGCAAGTTGACCCTCATTTCGGCGACAATGATTTGCTCAAAAAAGTAGTAGAAACCTGTCATTCAAAAGGGTTGCGTGTAGTGCTGGACGCTGTGTTTAATCATTGCAGTGAACAATTCCCTCCATTCCAAGACGTGCTGAAAAATGGTAAACATTCACGCTATGCCGATTGGTTTCATATACGCGAATACCCATGCACAGTGAAGGGCGATATACCAACATACGATACATTCGGATTTTTTTCCAATATGCCGAAGCTGAACACATCGAATCCGGAGGTCAAGCAATATTTACTCGATGTAGCTAAATACTGGATCGAAGAGGTCAAATTGGATGGATGGCGTTTAGACGTTGCTAATGAAATTGACCATCATTTTTGGAGAGATTTTCGCAAGGTAGTTAAAAACGCCAATCCCGAAGCCTTCATCGTTGGTGAAATCTGGTCCGATTCCCTAGCCTGGCTAATGGGAGATCAATTTGATTCGGTTATGAATTACCCTTTTACAGACAAGGTGCTGGGCTTTTTTAACGAAGGTATGGACGGGAAGACCTTTGCCAGTCATATCGGATCATTGCTTATGAGATATCCACGACAGGTTAACGAAGTCTTGTTTAATATGCTGTGCAGTCATGATACACCACGTCTTCTCACCATTATGGACGAAGATCGCCGAAGGATGAAACTTGCGGCCGTGTTTCTTTTCACCTTTATCGGGACGCCTTGCATATTCTACGGTGATGAAATTGGTCTCACAGGCTATGAAGATCCGGATTGTCGAAAGTGTATGGAATGGGAACCTGAGAAACAGGATCGTGAACTGTTGGACTTCTACAAATTAATGATCGCTTTAAGGCGTAAGCATAAGGCACTGCGAGAGGGACGTTTTCGGTTTTTGAAGGCGGATGCATATGATCCTTGCATAGTGTATGAAAGAGCTGATGCAAAAGATCACTTTATCATCTGGATGAATAATACGAATAAGCGCAGAACCTTATCATACCCGCTTAACTCCTTCGATTGGGTCGATGCTTTGACTCTAGAAACAGTTAAACCGAATCATGGAAAAATAAACATCAGCCTTAACCCGTATGGTTACCGAATATTGTACCGCAAAATAAAATGAAAAATCCGTTTTTTTGCAAGAAACAAAGCATACTTCTGCTTCGTTAATCCCGCAGCATACAAAAACACAAGGGGCGCTCAAAAGCCATATATCTGAGCAGCCTCTTGTCTATTTTGTACGATCCTTTCAAATGACTCAACCATTTTTCACATCTTCTATTTCCCTTAAATCACTCGCAAATGAACCGAAATGACTAATCAATCAATTTGCTGTATACGTCCATATATTTCTGAGCGGAGCGCTGCCAGCTGTATTCACCAGATAATGCGTTCTTCGTCACTTGTCGCCAATGCTCCGGCTGAGTGTAAAATGACAAAGCACGTTTGATTGTGTTCATCATGTCATGAGCATTATAATTTGCAAAAGTAAAACCGTTCCCCTCTCCCGTAAATTCGTTATACGAATGGACGGTATCATTCAGCCCCCCTGTTTCCCTTACAATCGGAACGCTGCCATAACGCAGAGCGATGAGCTGACTAATCCCGCAAGGTTCAAATTTCGACGGCATCAGAAACATATCACTGGCCGCATACAATCGACGCGAGAGCGGCTCATTAAACCAAATTTGGGATGACATTTTGCTCGGATAGCGAACAGCTGCTTCCTTAAACCAATGCTCATACGAAGGGTCTCCTGTTCCAAGAATGACAAACTGCATATCGGTATAATAAAGCAGCTCATCCAGAACACGAATCACCAAATCCAGCCCTTTAGAGTCTACAAGACGCGTAACCATGGCGATCATCGGCACATCTGGAGCTGTAGGCAGATTCAATTCACGCTGAAGCTCTGTTTTATTCAATTGCTTTTTGCTTAAATTACTACGGTATTTGGCAGCGATATGCTTGTCAGTGGCCGGATTATAGCTTTTCGTATCGATTCCGTTCACAATACCGCTTAACCGATCTCCCAAGGAGGACAGCAGACCATCTAATCCATAGCCGTAATAAGAGGTCTGAATTTCACGTGCATACGTTGGACTCACTGTGGTCACATGATCGGCATACACAATACCTGCTTTGAGAAAGTTTACATTGCCATAGTATTCAACACCTTGCGGCGTAAAATAACGGCTGTGAAGACCGAGCACATCCACAAGAACTTCATACGGAAATACGCCTTGATACAGCAGGTTATGGATCGTAAAAACGGTACGAATGCCGCTATAAAAAGGCTCGTGGCGATAATTTCCTTCGAGAAGCAGCGGAATCATGCCCGTATGCCAGTCATGGCAATGGATAATATCGGGTTGAAAATCAATCAGCGGGAGCACATCCAGCACGGCTCGATTCAGAAACGAAAATCGTTCTCCGTCGTCCATATATCCATATATCTCATCCCTGCCAAAATAATACTCGTTATCGATAAAATATACGGTAACCCCATTGTCCACCAGTTTTTGAACCCCGCAATACTGCTGTCTCCATCCGACCTGCACACGGGTTTCTCCAATATGCTCCATTCGATCACGGAACGGTTCTGAAATCCCTTTATACTTCGGGAGCACCACCCGAACATCCGCTCCTGCACGCTGCAGTGCTTTGGGCAAAGCGCCGATGACATCCGCTAATCCGCCTGTTTTTACAAACGGAACACATTCCGCAGTAGTGAATAACAATTTCATCACTCACTATTCTCCTTTCTGCTCTTTCTTCGTTTCTTCTTCAGGATGACCATACTTAGCGGTGGCACAATGATTTCAAGGCTTTGAAGCTGATCATGCCAAGGCTTCTTTTCTGTCTTCAAATCTCCATTATTTGTTCTTCCTTCTCCACCAAATTCAGCACGGTCCGAATTGAAAATTTCCTCATACAAGCCTGGTCTTGGCATCCCGATTCGATACCGCTCATGATGCCTGAGTTGAAAGTTAATCACAACAATGAGCGTATCCAGAGGCTTTTTCCCCTTACGCATATACGATGCTACACTTTGCTTCTCATCATGGGCACAAATCCATTGAAAGCCTTCCAGGCTGTGATCCAGTTCCCACAATGCCTTCTGCTCGGCATACATCGCGTTTAGAGCTTCTGTGTATTTAAGCATTTCTCGATGAGCCTCATATTCCAGCAGTAGCCAATCCAGCTGTTCCTCATCCTTCCATTCAATGAACTGGCCAAACTCTCCACCCATGAACAAAAGCTTCTTTCCCGGCTGTGTCATCAGGTATCCAAGCAATACGCGTAAGCCTGCGAATTTTTGCTCATAACTGCCCGGCATTTTACTCAATAATGACTTCTTTCCATGTACCACTTCATCATGGGATAACGGAAGTGTAAAGTTTTCAGAAAACGCATAACAGATCGGAAACGTCAACAAATGATGCTTTGAAGGACGTCCCTCGAAATCTTCTTCTATGTAGGAAAGCGTGTCATTCATCCAGCCCATATTCCACTTGTAATTAAACCCAAGTCCACCCTTATGAACCGGGTCTGTAACCCCCGGCCAGGCACTGGATTCTTCGGCCATCATGAGCGCATTCGGATAATATTTAAATACTGCTTTATTTAACTCCTGTATAAAAGATATAGCTTCCAGGTTTTCAAGCCCTCCCTGCTCATTACGGCTATACTGATCTTCAGTCTTTTCAAAATCAAGCCGAATCATGCTTGTTACCGCGTCCACCCGCAATCCGTCGATATGATACATATCCATCCAGAAGATGGCATTCGAGATGAGGAATGAACGGACCTCAGGTTTGGAATAATCGAAAGACAGTGTTCCCCAGCCCGGCCTTTCCGCCTTTTGCAAATCGCCATATTCATACAGCGCTGTACCATCAAACTGCCTAAGACCATGCGCATCTTTGGCAAAATGAGCAGGCACCCAATCAAGCAAAACGCCGATGCCGGACTGATGAAGCCGATCCACTAAATACATGAAGTCATGAGGTGAGCCATATCGGCTGGTCAAGGCATAATAACCTGTTCCTTGATAGCCCCAAGACAAATCATAAGGATGCTCAGCAAGCGGCATAAATTCAACATGTGTATAACTCATTTTGAGCAAATATGGGATAAGCAGATCCGCCATTTCCCTATACGTGTAAAAGGAGCCGTCCTCCTTTTGTCGCCATGTGCCAAAATGCATTTCGTAAATGTTCATTGGCTTTTGATAAGGAGCCCTTGCCTTTACTTTTCGTCTCCAGGCATTGTCGTTCCACTGGTAACCGGATAAATCCGTTACAACAGAAGCGGTAGCCGGTCTAACCTCCGCTTGAAAAGCATATGGATCTGCTTTCAGGAAAGTTTCACCATAAGGTCCTGTTATGTGGTATTTGTATAAAGTTCCAGCTGAAATACCGGGAAAAAAACGAGTCCAAATGCCGGAGTCGGGTATCTTATATAATGAATCACTTGAGCCATCCCAACCGTTCCAATCCCCAGCAAGGCCCACATGCCTTGCGTTAGGGGCCCACACGGTGAAGCGTACGCCATGTTCGCCGTTCTCCTTGGCAAGATGAGCTCCCATGAAGCGGTAGCTGTGATACAAGCTTCCTTCATGAAATAAGTACACATTTTCCGGACTTATGTTTCCTTCCCAAAACGGTTGACCTGTCATAATTATCACCTGCTTTAAATATACAATAGAGGTTATTACCCCATTCTTACCATCTTGAAAATAAAAATGATGATTGAAAAAATAAAAATGTAATTTTCAAAAAGACATTTCAATATAATCGTTTCAAACCCTGGAATAACAGTTTATGTATGTACTACGTTAAAAATAATTGGGAGGGAAACGTAATGAAGAGAAAAGAATGCATTGCAATGTTGCTGGCCGGAGGAGAAGGGAAAAGATTAGCTCCCTTAACATCCAAGCTGGCAAAACCCGCCGTTCCCTTTGGCGGTCATTATCGTATTATTGACTTTCCTCTCAGTAATTGTGTCAATTCGGGAATCGATACTGTAGGGGTACTGACTCAATATGAAGCAGAGTCACTTCATAAGCACATCGGTGAGGGAGATCCATGGGGACTTACCGTTTCAGAAAATAACGGCATTGCTTTACTACCATCATATAATACCAATCAAAACGAATACTTGGGGACGGCGGATGCAATCTTTAAAAATATGGAGTACATTGATCGTCAAAACCCGGAACATGTACTCGTTTTATCTGGTGACCATATATATCATATGAATTACAGGGAAATGCTGGATGCACATATTAGCCAAGATGCTGCCGCCACCATTTCCGTCATGGAAGTGCCCTGGGAAGAAGCAAGTCGCTTCGGCGTCATGAGTGTAGATGATAATCTCAAAATTATTGAATTTGCTGAAAAACCTGAACAGCCAGAGAGTAATCTGGCTTCGATGGGAATATACTTATTCCGCTGGGAATATTTAAAGCAACACCTGTTAGAGGATGCCGAAGACCCGAATTCAAGCCATGATTTCGGAAAGGATGTTATCCCTAAAATGCTGTCCGGTAATGAATTTCTGCACGCATTCCGTTTTCAAGGATATTGGCGTGATGTCGGTACAGTAGAAAGCCTTTGGGAAGCACATATGGACGTTTTAGACCAGTCGGAGCTAATACTCGAACAACAAAATTGGCCGATGTATACCCGCCCTATCCATCCAAAATTGACGGGGCGATGCACGCCTTCGCTAGAGAATAATGACTGTCTAATCCATGACACATGCACTTTTGAAGGTAAAGCAAAACGTTCAGTCATTTTCTGCGGTGCAGAAATCGGAAAATTTTCAACGATCAAAGACAGTGTCGTCATGCCGAATGTTAAAATCGGCAAAGGGGCGCATGTTGAGCATGCCATCATTGGCGAAGGTGCTATGATTAAGGACGGTGCTATTGTGAAAGGAGCCCCTGGCAAGGTTGTCGTCGTTGGCCCGCACGAAATCGTCATGCCTAAGCCAACGGTCCGTACACAGCCTTCCCGCCTGCTGCAGGACGTTTATGAAAAAGGCCGTCTGCGCGCCAATGTTTCCTCGTCCTGACTTTTTAAAACTGTTTTATAAGACAAACAGTGCTTCACATTAAAAAAGTATCCAATGAAGAAATTGCCCTTATAAAGAGGGCGATTTCTTTTTTTGCGTTAAACGACTCAGAATAAGAGTCGGAAGCAGTTTGCTAACAAAAAAAGGCATCCCACCAGATCTTAGATCTGGTGAGATGCCGATTTGAAATACAGTGTATAAGTTACCACTTGCTTTCATCTAAACGTCTTTTCATATAAATGGACTTCACGTATACCCATGTCTTGTTTGGCCACAAACCGATAGCCTTGACGCCGATAATATTGGTTTAATCCATCAAGGTGAGAGACGCAATCAAGGCGAAGTCCCAGCTTCCCTTGACGCATTGCACGCTTTTCTCCAAAACGGATCATTCTGGTACCCAAATCAAAACCACGATACGCAGGAAGCACGGCAAGCCGATGCAGATAGGCAAACCGAATATCATTTCTCTCCTTCCAGTAAGAAGGATCGCTGTCTTGGAGTGTAAACATGCCGGCAGGCTCATCACCTGATCGAAGCAGGAACACTTCTCTCTCTGCCAAATATTCGTCCAATAAAGATGGCGTAAACAAAGATGGCGTCCATTGATTTAAACCTTCCTCAACCATCCGTTCTGCCGTTTGCCGTAGGATAAACAACAACTCTTCCCTATGCTCTTGCCCGGCAAGACCGAGAACAAAGTGACCTTGCCCCGTTTCAAAGCGTTCCAGAACCTGAAATGCCACCTAGGCCACTCCCCTTTATAAAAACGTCATGAATCGTTATCCGAAGGACCTTGCGGCAACGCCATCGGTTCCTCTTCGCCCTCAGAAAATCCGCCTGCTATCGGTATTTTCCCTTCAGGCAGCGGTAATCGCACTTTGACGGTCGTTCCCTTTCCGAGCTCACTTTCCATGTCCATCGACCCATGATGCAGCTCAACGAGCTGCTGTGAAATGGCAAGACCCAGTCCTGTGCCCCCATTCACATGGTTTACTTGGAAAAATCGGTCTTTCACTCGCTGTATATGCTCTTCGCTTATGCCGATCCCAAAGTCTTGAACAACGACAGTAACGAACTTTTCTTCCATTTCAATCGAGAGAACGATCACTCCATTCTCATGGGAAAACTTGATGGCATTGTCCACCAAATTCAAAAAGATCTGCTTCAAACGGTTGGCATCCCCATATATAATCGGCTTTTCTTCAGACTCAAGCTTGATGGATACTCCTTTTTTCTCCGCTTTCGCCCACAGATTAAGCATAATTTCTTGCAGCAGCTCTCGCAAACTAACAATGCCCATAACCAGCTTCATTTCATTTTGCTGCAGTTTGGAAAAGTCGAGAATCTCCTCAACCAGTCCGATCAGACGCTCGGTTTCATTCGTAATAATCTGCATGCCGACTTTCGTCTCCTCCGGATCATACCCCCCTGAGATTAAAGTCTCGCTCCAGCCTTTAATGCTCGTTAATGGAGTTCGAAGCTCATGTGAAATGGAGGAAATAAAATCATCTTTAACCTGGTTACTGCGGATAATCTCCTGCGCCATAAAGTTTAGTGTCGCTGCCAGCTCCCCAAGCTCGTATTTGTAATTTCCTTTGATCCGTACATCAAATCGACCTTTTGCCATCTGAGCCGATACCGCTCGAATATTGTTCAGAGGCTTTACGATCGAGTTCGCCAGACCGATGCTGAAAGCAAGCACCGTAGCCAGCACGGATGTGCCGATCAAAATCGAGACGAGGGTTAGATTCAGCAGCTTTTCATTGATCTTGTCAAGAGATGTCGTGTAACGGAGAACAAATTGGTTCTCCCCGCTATTTTGCAATGCGCTTGAAACAGCCATAATCATTTGCCCGGTCCCCTGTTGCTTGCCGACCCAGCGGCTCGTTTCTCCAGCAAGCGCTTGAGTAACATCACTCGTTTTAATGACCGTATCCGTATCAAAATTGTTCGAGCTGATCAACACCTGACCCGATGGAGTTAACAGCTGAAGCTCCGTGCCCGTCAATTCGAAATAGGACATGATCTCGGTAAGCTGAGCTGTATTATCATCGCTTAGGCGGTATTTCTGATAATACTCGTTGGCAACCTTGATATGAGAGTCGATATGGCTGTATACACTGTCATAATAATACGTTCGCATTGCAACTAAAAATATAATCTCGACCAGCAGCAGAGCCATAAACACCACAAGAAAGTAGTGTAAAACGATCTGCCGCCGGATTCCTTTTTTGATCATTGGCCCTGACCCTTCCATTTATAGCCGTGACCCCATACCGTTTGCAGGAATTCAGGCTCGGAAGGATTGGTTTCAATTTTTTGGCGAAGACGACGAATGTTTACATCAACGATTTTGGGATCGCCCATATATTCCTTGCCCCACACATGATCAAGCAGAACATCCCGACTAAGCGGTGTGTTCTCCTTTTCCAGAAAGAACTGAATCAGAGAGAACTCTGTCGGTGTAAGTTCAATGGGCTTGCCATTCTTTTTGAACAGCTTCGATATCAAATCCAGTGTAAAAGGACCCGATTGAAACGTAACCTTCGCTGCACCCGCACGCTGCACATTCACACGCCGTAGCAACGATTGGAGTCTGGCAATCAGCTCTGTCGGGCTGAAAGGCTTGCTGACATGATCGTCAGCTCCAACGGACAACGCATATACTTTATCCTGTTCCTGTACTTTTGCCGTCAGAAAAATAATGCCGATTCGTTCATTCGTCTCCCGAATACGTCGGCATACCTCAAAGCCATCGATCCCCGGAACCATTACATCCAGCAGTGCAATATCAATGTCAGGCACGGATTGGAGCAGATGAAGCGCTTCGTTTCCGTCAGCTGCTTCCAGCACGTCAAAACCGTTTCGTTTCAAGTTGATTACGATAAAACTGCGAATAGATTCTTCATCTTCTAATATGAGTACTTTACTCAATGCTATTTCCCCTTTCTTTCAATAGGAGCAACATCGCTGTTGTTCTTTTTATCGTTTCTGGTCAGCTTAAACTCCCCTTTATACCCGATCACCTGGTCTTTTTTGCGAACGAGCACGTTCCATTCATCTTTCGCATCTTCCCACTCTGGAAGCGAGAAAAACTTGACCTCAGCAACCGTATCCCCGGTATCTGTCCTCACAAAATTCAAATATCGGTTTTTATCTGAGTCTGGATGAACGGTTACCTTGTTATGCCACTCCGAAGGGAAAGTCAAATAGAATTGATTTTCACTGTCCTGATACCTCTGCGTTACGAATTTCAAGCCTTCTTTTTCGCTGGCCATATGTGTTTTTCCGTCCCATTGATAATAGGACTGAAAATATGGAATCTCATTAGGCGGCTTATCCTCCCAGCCGATTGGCGTTTTGATCAGTCCGATCTCGAGAATACCATCCCCGTCGATATCCTGACTGTCAACAGGAAGCATTTTAAAAGCGCCGTCTTCTTTCAGGACGTCTACCAGAACACCGTCCTCCATGACGATCAGCTTCGATGTGGAGGAATTGGATACAATGGAAGTGTCTAATATAATACCTTCTTTTCCCTTAGCCACTTGTCCTGAGACAATATTGTAATATTTCTCAACATTTTGCCCCAAATCCAGCTTGGCCAACTCGATAAATTGATTCGCATTTTTATCAAATTGGAACGTTGTAATAAATGACAATTCGTACTTTTGTAATGAAACAATCGTCAATTCCTGAATGTCATCCCCGTTCAAATCCGTCAATTCAAAATGGGTATAGGGAAGCTGAAGAACCTTCTCCAGAGAATCACCGGAAAAAGTATAGACAACCAGCCCGTTTTGCAAATTTTCCTCCCCGCGGGAGAAACCGGCAACAATGTCAACCATACCGTCATTTGTAATGTCAGTCAGATCAAATGATTCCAGCACAGTGCCTTCACCGTCAAAATCGAGCTTCTTGATCCATGTGTTGCCCTGCTGCTGCAAAAGCATACCATGGATTTGCACTTCCTCATTCGGTGTTTTATAGAAAACAACGGCCTCCATAACGCCGTCATTATTTAGGTCCTCTACCCGAATTGAACTGGGACCTGAATCGCTTCTCGGCCGAATAATATTGCTATTTTCAGGCAACTGAGCCTTAATCGCCCCCATAAGCGTAGCTTTATCGGCTGGAAGGTCCGGTGGAGTCATGAGCGACACGGGGTCACTAATAAAGCTGCATCCAGAAAGTAGCAATAACAGCAGTCCGGATACAGCTGCCTTCATCAATCCAGATTTCAACAGCATCAACTCTTTCTAATATGAGTCGCCTTGCTTTTCGTTTCAAGGCTGGTATACCTCTGTTATATTCTGCTCTTTTCTCCGTACGTCAGTCGCCGTCCGGTCACATCAACAACAATTTGACCGCCTGCCAGTCCAATAATGCGAGAACAATACCGCTCTGCAAGCTCAAGCGGGATAACTGCAATAACAGTCAACCGTTCTTCATCACAAAGATTTTTCAAAGTTTGAAGCACATGTTCGGCAGACTTCGGATCAAGACCTGTCACCGGCTCATCGGCAAGTATAACCTTGGCGCCATGGACCAGCGCTCTAGCGATCGCAATCCGCTGACGTTCTCCCCCGCTCAGCTCCCCTGCCTTCTTATGCGCTTTATCCAGCAATCCGAGGTGCTCAATTGTATCCATAGCCCCCATGTAATCATCGGAACGCACCATACCGGTAACCATACGCCACAGCGGGGTTTGACTGGATTGACCGATCAATACGTTTTTAAGCGCCGTTCGATTCACATTCAGTGCCGGATTTTGTTCAAGATAAGCCCATTCGCGGCGAACTTTTCTCTTCCCCCCAGGCTTTAGCATATCTTCACCATCGATCAAGAAACGTCCGCCGTCCCATTTTTCGCGAAGAGCCAAACAGCTCATCAACAAGCTTTTACCGCTTCCGCTGCTTCCGATGAGCCCGATCATTTCCCCCTTTTCCATTTGAAAGCTAATATCATCCAATACCGGTTTTTTCTCGGTATTTAGTTTCTTCACCAGGCGTTCTATTTTTATCATGCTTTCGTCTCTCCCGTCGAGTATCATCCTATATCTCTAGTTTAGAAGAAAGCGAAAGCAATTTCCATGAGAACAAATGTTCTCATTGGACAAATTTCCCCTTATTGAACTGACTTCTTATGTTTGAAAAACACACTTGTACATGCAAATAAAATATATAACCCGCCCAAAGTAATAAACATACCTGCATTCCAACCTGTTCCGATCAGTAAGCCGCCGACATTCGGCCCTGCAATACTACCAATATTAAAATGGAAGGAGGCAACTACGTTCGCAGCTGGCAATAAAGCTTTCGGAAGGATGTCCGCTGCATATGCAAGCCCAAGTGAGAAGAATGATCCGACAAGACCTCCAGCAAGTGTAAGAAGAATCAGTACAGACCAGTAGCTTGTCCCGGCAGCAGGAACGAGCATAAAGCAAGCTCCACCAAGAATACCGGCGATCATGAGTACCCTTTTGCGGCCAAAGCGGTCACTCCAAATGCCGAGCGGAAGCTGCAGTATAAGCCCTCCGATACCGATAAACGGCAGCAAGGATGAAATCTGCTCAATGGAAAACCCGCCGCGCATACCATATATCGGAAAGTTGCTGTTAATCCCGGCTTCCATATACCCGTATAAAAAGGCAGGGATAAGTGCATACCATGCCAGCTGATAGCTTCGCTTGTAACGGCCAGGTATGACCGCTTCAGCGGACGAATGGCGCTCCGGCTTCACATCAGGAAGCTTGAAAATAACGATAAGCAGTACGAGCAAAAATAATACGGCAAGTATAAGAAAGGGTACTGCATCCCCGTGTCTTAATAAACTGATGCCGAGCGGTCCCAAACTAAAGCCGATGCCATAAGACATACCATAAAACGATATGCTGCGTCCGCGATTCTCCGGTGTGGACATCATCAGCACCCATAATTGTGCGGCGTAATGAAGTGCACTGTCCCCGATCCCAACCAAGACCCGGAGCACGAACCAAAGTGCTACGCTTGGAAATAACGGGAAGGCCACTAAAGAGAGCATAACCAGAACCAGGCCTGCAACGATAAGCTTTTTAAATCCTGCCCATCCCAGCACTCTCTCTGCTACCAGCGTCATGGCGAAGGAGCCGGCGTATAAAGCAGCTGCGTTCAATCCGTTGACTGACGAGGAAACCCCCATTTCTTCCAAAAATATGGCCAGTACAGGCAGCAACATACCTTGGCTGAGTCCTGCAGCTATAATGACCGCAATTAAAATAAAATAATGAATTCTCCCTTGACGGGCTTGAGCTGTGTCTGACACGATTGTCTAATCCCCCTCTTATTAATAACCAAAGGAACATTATAGTGGACAACCTTCATCCATACAAGCCATAATAAACACAATGTCATTATTTCGGGAGGGTACTGGTTTCATGAAGTACAAAGTAAGCTTGGATGCATCCGTTGTATTCGAACTGCTGAGCAGCTTTATGGTTTATGTAACAAGAAAATGGACCGACAATCTGGATATCGGGTCACATTTCATTACGGATATGGATACCCGTCTCCCTCAAACAGTCCGTACCGAGCTTGGCAAGGCCTGGGACTGGCCTTTTTTAGATTATGATGTGCTTTATGCTTTGGCCATCTTGCGTGAAAAAGATACCGAGGCAATGTCGTTTGTGGACTGGGTCTCTAATTGCGCACCGGATTCATTACATGCAAAGCTGCTGGCATACATGCCATCTCTCCCCTTGGAGCACCTTATACGTATCCAGACCGATTATCCGCCGCTGCTGCGTTTGTGGTACGAACATTATTTTTCAAAAATTGAACCCGAAATCAAACCGTTAATTCACGAAGATGCAAGAGAAAAGTCAGTTCTCCTGCTCAAAATGGAGCCTGAAGGACTTATTGAATATGCCACTGGCGGCGTGGTCCTGGATGATATACCTGTAGATTCCATACTGCTCTTTCCCGGCGTTCATTTCCGACCGATCAATACATACTGCTTCTATGACAATGTTCTTCTCATTCAGTACCCGGTGGACATTCCCGAAGAAAATGAGGATGACCCGCCGATCGTACTGCTCCGGATGACAGAGGCGCTCGCTGATCCCGAACGTCTGAAATTGCTCAGATATTTGGCGACCGAACCGAAAACAGTCAACGATATGGCTGCCAGTTTGAGACAGCCATACGACAAGTTGATGCATCATCTGATTATATTGAGAGCTGCTGGGCTGCTTCGTTCGCACGTGAATGCAGGTGATCATATGGAGCGCTTCAGTCTTCGTCCCGATGGGGCATCGGAACTGCAAATGTTTTTTGAATCATATCTCGGGTTATCTTGAACATGTGTAAACTTTTCTTGGCTGGTTATAAGGAAGCTAATTAGAGAGATTCTATAAAAAGAAGCAATTGGATATAGGAGTGAAAACCATGAACAAAGATTTACAGCATATTATATTTGATATGGATGACACCTTGATTCACTGCAATAAATATTTCGATCTGATTCTTGGCGAGTTTTTTGAGCTAATGACAAGCTGGTTTCAGGAATATGGCGTAACGACTGAGCAGGTTCGCAAAAAGCAGATGGAAGTTGATGTCGCCGGAGTAAACAAAGCCGGGTTTGCAAGTATAAACTTTCCAAAGTCTTTAATCGAAACCTATCGTTTCTTCTGTAATCTGCATCATAAAACACCTTCGCACCATGAGGAAGAAGAGCTGTTCAAGCTCGGATTAAGTGTTTATGACCACGAGGTTGAACCTTATCCCGGCATGGTCGAGACCTTGAATACACTGCAGAATGAAGGACATCATCTTTATTTGTACACAGGCGGTGAAACGCGTATTCAAAAGCGGAAGATTGAACAAATGAAGCTGGCCGATTACTTTGAAGACAGAATCTACATCCGACAGCATAAAAATGTGCAAGCTCTGGAAGAAATTCTGTCTGCCGGTCGCTTCGATCGTTCATTGACCTGGATGATCGGCAACTCCTTAAGAACAGATGTTGTTCCTGCTCTTAAAGCAGGAATCAACAGCATCTATATCAAGCAGCAGCGCGAATGGCATTACAACCTCGTGGAATTAAAGCAAGAGCCGCATAATGTACTGTATACCGTATCGGCATTAACTGAAGTTCCGGACATTATAGCCGGGAATGCCGTCATCACTCCATAAAACAATCAATGGGCTTCCTCTGAACTTTTTGCAGAAGAGGAAGCCCCTTTTTCACATGAAAAATGCACTGCCAGCAGCCATCGAAAGCCACATGGTTTTCGCGAACAATCCCCTTGTTCATGGAAGCATAGCATCAGGTTGCCTGACTGCTCTTTTCCCGCTGAACGCTCAATTGACCGTTGCCAGACTCACGGAGCACAATTCGGGCTTTAAATGACGCTCCTCCATTGTCTTTAAACGTCAACAGCCGAGTTTTCCCCGTTGTCAGGAGAGACTTCAGCATCGTATGAGAGATGTTTTTACCCGCAAATTCCTTCCAGATGACGAATGTACATCCGCTCTTGAAATGCGAGCATCCATAGCCTTTTCGACCTTCAATAATTTGACCGCCGCACCCTGCTTTCGGGCAAGCGCCCAAAGAAATGCGTTCGCCTGAGGTCGAAGCCTGGCCTGCTGTGGAGTCTCTGCTAGAACGTGCTTCTTCCGTACTCTTGACTACTGAGGAGGCTGATTTACTGCTTCGAGAAGCGGCCTTATTGCGCCCGGCAGTGCGGCCTCCCTTGCTCTTGCTTTCCTCACTCTCTCCGAACATCGACGGAGGAGCCGGGCGCTGAGTCAATACTTTATCAATAATGGAGACGGTGAACTTCTCCACATTTTTCATAAAAACTTCAGCAGAAGCTTCTCCCTTTGAAATTTGATGCAATCGCCGTTCCCACTGTCCCGTCATTTCGGGAGAAGCCAGCAGTTCAACGCCTGCATGACGAATCAGCTCGATCGCTGTTCTTCCTTTTTGCGTGACAGTAATTCTCTTGCCCTGCATCGTAATATACCCGACCTTTTTCAATCGCTCGATCGTTGCCGCGCGTGTAGCCGGCGTTCCAAGTCCGCTATCCTTCATTGCATCCCGCAGCTCTTCATCCTCGATCGTCTTGCCGGCACTTTCCATCGCTTTTAGCAGCGTCCCTTCCGTATAACTCTTAGGCGGCTGGGTCGCCTTCTCTTTTACTTCGCTCGTTGAACATATGACCGGCTTGTCCGTTTGAATATCGAATGATCGATCATTCCACTCCTGGGAATCATCCTCGTCTTCTTCCTTGCCTTTTTTCGATCTGGAGGATTTGCGCTCCTTGGCTTTATCCTTGTCCTGCTGAATCAACACTTTCCAGCCAAGCGACAAAAGTTCTTTAATTTGGGTCTTGAACGTCTCCTCCTCAACCTTTGTAAGCACGGTATGCTGCTTGTACAAAGCTGGCGGATAAAAATGGGACAGAAAACGTATAATGATCAGATCATAGATATGCTGTTCTTCCTTGCTAAGCGTTCCGGGACGTTTTAATGTCGGCAAAATAGCATGGTGATCTTCAACACGCGCCGGATTGCATACAGACTTATTGTTTTTATGAACACGGCTCGGGTCCGCACCTTGAACCATTGGACCGTAGGACGTTGATTTCAGCATGTTCAGAGCCTTATGCATCCCTTCAATATTCTGCTCGTTTACATAGTTGGAATTCGTCCGCGGGTAAGAAATAACCTTGTGACGTTCATATAAACCTTGAGCGATATCGAGCGTTTTTTTGGCAGAATAACCGTACTTTGCGTTGGCTTCACGTTGAAGCAGCGTCAGATCATAAAGCTTGAACGGATATTCTTTGGTCTCCTTGACTTCATACTTGGCGATCGTTCCGCTCTTCCCCTGAACCTTGCCTGCAATGTTGTCCGCTTTCTCCTTCGACGTCAAACGTTCGCCCTGCCAGGTTCCAACGTATTCAAGCGTTTCCTGGCGGAAAGTCGCTTTAACATCGTAAAAGGTTTGCGACTGAAATGCCTCGATTTCCTTTTGTCTGTCATAGATCAGTGCAAGTACAGGTGTTTGAACACGACCAACAGACAATAGCGTCTGATGACGGGTTGTAAAGGCTCTCGATGCATTCATACCGATCAGCCAGTCTGCTTCACTGCGGGCTCTGGCCGCAAATGTTAACGCTTCAAACTCCGAGCCATCCTTCAGCTGGGCGAACCCCTGCCTGATACTCTCGGCTGTCAAATCTGAGATCCACAACCGTTTCACCGGCTGACGAAGCCGAAGCTGCTGCTGGATTAAGGCAAAAATATACTGTCCTTCTCTTCCCGCATCACAGGCATTAACAATTTGATCACAGCGCTTGGCAAGATCGCCTATCACCTTAAGCTGATCTTTCGTTTTCGGATTCGGCACAATCCGGAATTGCTCCGGAATGATAGGCAGATCCCGAATATTCCAGCGCTTGTACTTCGGGTCGTAAGCATCCGGTTCAGCGAGGCTGACCAGATGACCGATTGCCCACGTTATAATATACCGCTCGCCTTCTATATAAGACCGATTGTTCTTGGCCCGAGGTTCGATCACCGCGGCGATGTTTCGCCCCATATCCGGTTTTTCAGCAATGACCAGCGTCTTCACGTAACCTCTCCCCTCTTTCCGATACGTCCAGGAAGAAAACTTAAAATGTTTCTTCGTATAGACTCCAAAAAGGACTCCGCTTAGGCGAAGTCCCCATAAACAATGATATCTAATTATAACATAGGATAAGCATCGTTTAAACTAAAACGGTCGAGCCCATCAGGTACTTATCAACTTCTCTTGCCGCTTCCCGTCCTTCATGAATGGCCCATACGACCAGGCTTTGGCCCCGGCGCATATCCCCGGCGGCAAACACTTTATCTGCATTCGTTCTGTATTTGCCATAGGGCGCTTTGACGTTGCCAAAACGATCGCTTTCAAGACCAAGCTGCTTCAGTAGAGTCTGCTCAGGCCCGTCAAAGCCGATGGCTATCAAGGCAATCTGCGCTGGAAAAATTCGCTCAGTACCCGGTATCGGCTGATACACTTTACGGCCTGTTTCATCTACAATCCGCTCAATCTGTATCGTGTGCAGCTCTTTCAAATTCCCTTGTTCATCGCCGACAAACCTTGTCGTCATGATGGAATATTCCCGAGGGTCCTGTCCAAACAGCGCTTTAGCCTCTTCATGGGCATAATCCAAAGTATATACGTTCGGGAACTGGGGCCATGGGTTAGCCATCGAATCACGCTCGGGCGGTGCTTTTTTGTGCGTACCAAATTGCGTAACGCTGCTGCATCCATGACGCAGTGCGGTTGCCACACAGTCCGAGCCCGTATCCCCGCCGCCAATCACTATAACATCTTTATTGTAAGCAGAGATGTACTGGTTGTCTTGAAGACCGGAGTCAAGATAGCTCTTGATCGTTCCGTTCAAGTAATCCATCGCGTAATGAATTCCCTTCAGAGCGCTGCCCTCGATGTTAAACTCGCGCGGTTTTGTAGATCCTCCACACAAAACTACAGCATCGTAATGATCAACCACTTGCTTGGCCGGAATATCCTTGCCAATCTCGGTATTGACGATAAACTCGACACCTTCAGCTGCCAGCAGATCAACACGGCGCTGGACTACCGCCTTATCCAGCTTCATTGTGGGGATTCCATACGTTAGCAAACCGCCAACCCGGTCAGCACGCTCATACACGGTAACATGATGACCTGCTTTGTTCAGCTGCGCTGCGGCAGCAAGTCCGGCAGGGCCAGAGCCTACAACGGCAACCCGGCGACCTGTTCGTTTCCTGGGCGGCTCAGCAGTGACCCAGCCTTCTTCAAAGCCTTTGTCGATTATCGCCTGTTCAATACTCTTGATCGCCACCGGTTGATCGATAAGGCCAACCGTGCAAGAGCCTTCACACGGCGCTGGACATACACGCCCCGTAAACTCGGGGAAGTTGTTCGTTTTATGCAGACGCTCCAGCGCTTCTTTCCAAAGCCCCCGATATACAAGCTCGTTCCATTCCGGAATCAGATTGTGTACCGGACAGCCCAAAGTACCTCCATTCATATCTATACCGGTATGACAGTAGGGTGTTCCGCAGTCCATACAACGTGCTCCCTGCGTCCGGAGCTCTTCCTCTGCCAAATGCTTATGAAACTCTTCCCAGTCCTGAACACGTTCAGCCGGTTCCCGATTTGACGGCAGCTGACGCTTATATTCCATAAATCCTGTTGGTGTTGACATCTGCGCTTTCCCCCATCCGTTCGATTCAAGCTAAGCAGCAAGTAAAATTGTACTTTTCATCATAACACAATTCACCCATTTTCTGATAAAACAAGGCTTGGAATTGGATCTAAAACCTGATTTAAATTTTTTATTCAGGTTAAGAAAATCTTTTATCACGCATTCCTGCAATGCTTTCATGTTCTTTTTCATTTTCAATGTGAAATTATCGTAGCATCTGCCTTTTCTTTTGTTAAATGGATTATGTGCATAATCATTTGTACTATTCTACACTTGAAGGATGGGTTATCCGAAAGCTCATTACTTTCGTTCGTAAATAACAAAGCGATAAGAGTAAGGATTTTTATCATCCGTAATACCCGGTATTTCCTGAACGGACTTCCATTCATCCCATTTCACTTCTGGAAAAAACGTATCGCCTTCAAACTCGTGATCGATAAAGGTGACATAAAGCTTGTCCGCCAAAGGCAGCATCTGCTCATAAATCTGCGAGCCTCCAATGATCATCAGCTCACCCTCTTGAGCGTACTTGAGCCCTTCATTTATGTCATGGACCACGATGCCTTCTTCAGGCTTCAATCTAAACTGCTGGTCACGAGTAAGTATGACATTTTGACGGTGCGGCAGCGGTTTTCCCCCAAGGGACTCCCATGTCTTGCGACCCATGAATACGGTTTTGTTTAATGTCTGTTCCTTAAAAAACGCCATGTCCCGCGGCAAGCGCCACGGCATGGTTCCTCGATGTCCGATGACCTGATTTTTCCCCATGGCCCATATCATTGAAATACTCATCCTTAAATCCCCCTTTCTGCACGTTCTTTTTTCTTATACATCTACCATGAATCGCTTAGTTCTCCTTAATCACAGCCTTAGACTGCAACCGTAGCCTTAATGGTTGGATGGTGCTGATAATCTTTAAACTCAAAATCCTCAAACGTATAATCAAAAATACTGTCCGGCTTTCTCTTAATGACAAGTGTCGGCAGAGGGTACGGCTCACGACTAAGCTGCAATTTCACTTGTTCCATATGGTTCGAGTAAATATGTACATCTCCCCCGGACCAGATGAACTCGCCTGGTGCAAGATTGCACTGCTGGGCTACCATATGCGTTAACAGAGCATAGCTGGCAATATTGAACGGCAAACCGAGAAATGAGTCAACAGAGCGCATCGTAAGCATGCAGGACAACTTGCCATCGGCCACATAAAATTGGAACACAAAATGACATGGCGGCAGCTTCATCTCGTCAATCTCTGCCACATTCCATGCACTCACAAGATGACGACGCGAGTCCGGATTGTTCTTAATCGATTCAATCACCTTGGCAATCTGGTCAATCCGGCGACCGTCCGGCGCTTCCCATGAACGCCACTGCGAACCGTATACCGGGCCCAGGTCTCCATTTTCATCCGCCCACTCATCCCAGATTCGTACACCATTCTCTTTTAAATAGCGAATGTTCGTTTCACCGCTTAAAAACCATAGAAGCTCATGGATAACCGACTTGAGATGGATTCGTTTCGTTGTCATAAGCGGAAATCCTTTAGAAAGATCAAAGCGAAGCTGACGCCCGAACACGGATGTTGTTCCAGTACCGGTTCTGTCTTCCTTTTCAACACCATGATCCAAAATATCTTGCAGAAGTTCCAAGTAATTTTTCACGCAAACACCCTACCTTCACTGTTTCTGTTTTTATCAGCTATAAGTTTACCATACCCGAAAAGCCCAAGCATTGAAAAAAAGTGACATCAAAAATGATACCCACAATAAAAGAGGCCGCACCTCCGATCTTAACAGATCAGGAGAAGCAGCCTCTACGATGACCTTACAGGTCAGCATGGAATCATACGTTATTTACGCGGTGCCATAACATGGATTGGGTGACCGAGAACAAGCTCTGCACCTTCAGCCACGATTTCACCAAGCGTTGGGTGAGCATGAATTGTCAATGCGATATCTTCAAGCGTTGCACCCATTTCAATAGCAAGACCAAGCTCTGCAATCAAGTTGGAAGCTTCAAGACCGGCAATATGAGCGCCCAAAACAAGACCTGTTTCTTCATCAGCTACGATTTTCACGAAACCGTCTGGATTGTTCAGGGACAGGGCACGTCCGTTTCCAGCGAATGGGAACTTAGCAGACTTCGCCTTGTAACCTTGCTCTTTCGCTTGAGCCTCAGTCATACCGACACTGGAGCACTCCGGATCTGTAAAGGCAACCGCAGGAACCACTTTATAATCAACTACGGAAGGAAGACCGGAAATCGCTTCTGCAGCAACTTTACCTTCGTAAGATGCTTTGTGAGCAAGTGCAGGACCAGGAACGATATCCCCAATCGCAAAGATATGCGGATGGTTTGTACGTCCTTGATGGTCAACTTTAATCAGACCGCGGTCGGTCATCTCAATGTTGATCAAGTCCAGACCAAGCTCGCCATCGGTGTTCGGACGACGGCCAACTGTAACAAGCAGGTAGTCAGCAGTGATTTCTTTGCTCTCACCGTTAACAGTGTACTTCACAGTAACGTCTTTATCCGTTTGAGTTGCGCTTTCCGCTTTCGCGTTCGTTACGATTTCAACACCGGTTTGCTTCATGTTTTTCGCAACCAGCTTGGTCATATCCGGATCGAAACCATTCAGGATGGAATCCATACCTTCGATAATCGTCACTTTTGTTCCGAATTTCGAGAACATTTGACCAAGCTCAGCACCGATATAACCGCCACCGATTACAACGAGGCTCTTAGGCAGTTCTTCAAGCTCCAAAGCTTCTGTGGAGGACAGAATACGTCCGCCAAACGGGAAAGCTTTCAATTCAATCGGACGGGAACCCGTTGCGATGATGCAGTTCTTGAAACGGTAACGAGGGGACTCATGCTCGTTAAATACACGAGCTTCATTCTCGTTGATGAACATGCATTCGCCGTTGAAAATTTCAACTTTATTGCCTTTCAGCAATGCGCCAACGCCGCCAGTCAATTTTTTAACAACACCGTTCTTGAACTCTTGAGTTTTGGCAAAATCAACGGTAACTTCGCCTACATTTACACCAAAAGAGCTCGCACTTTTTGCAGACTCAAAAGAATGAGCAGCCGAGATCAGCGCCTTGGATGGAATACATCCGCGGTTCAAACAAACGCCGCCGAGTTCAGACTTGTCTACAATCAGAACCTTTTGGCCCAGCTGGGCGGCACGAATGGCCGCCACGTATCCACCAGGACCCGCACCAATGACTAATGTGTCGATATCAATAGAAGCATCTCCTACTACCATATCTTACACCTCCATAACGAGCAGCTCAGGGTTAGAAAGCAGCTCTTTAATGTAGTTCATAAAGTTTTGTGCCACTGCGCCATCAATAATGCGGTGGTCGAAGCTCAAGGACAATGCCATTACCGGTGCAGCTACGATTTCTCCGTTTTTCACGACCGGTTTTTCGGAAATACGGCCTGTACCCAAGATCGCAACTTCAGGGAAGTTGATGATTGGAGTAAAGAACATACCGCCAGCAGAACCGATGTTTGTGATGGAAATAGTGCTGCCTCTCATTTCATCCGGAGCCAATTTGCCTTCACGTCCGCGTGAAGCAAGGTCACGAATGCTATCAGCAATCATCCAAATGCTCTTGCGATCCGCATCTTTGATAACAGGTACAATCAAACCGTTGTCTGTATCTGTGGCAATACCGATATTATAGTACTTTTTGTAAACAATTTCATTGGCTTCTTCATCGATCATTGCATTCAAAGCAGGGAATTGACGGCTAGCCGCAACAAGTGCTTTAACGATGAATGGCAGATAAGTTACTTTCGTACCTTTCTTTTCAGCGATTGGTTTCATCCGGTTACGGAATGCCACCAGTTCAGTCACGTCTACTTCGTCCATGATCGTAACGTGCGGAGCGGTATAAGCCGATTTAACCATCGCATTGGAAATCGCCTTACGGATACCTCTGAACGGTACACGTTCCTCTTCAGCACGCGGATCAACTGCTGCCGATGCTGCTGCTTTTGGAGCTGCTGCAGATTCTTCAGCTGAAGGTGCTGCCGCTTGACCTCCGCCGTTCTTGAAGGCTTCTACATCTTCACGAGTGATCTTGCCGTTATTTCCGCTGCCTTGAACTTGGGTAATGTCGATGCCCAATTCACGTGCATATTTGCGAACGCTTGGTGTAGCAAGAACCTCTTTGCTAGGTGCTGCCGGTGCTGTAGCGCCGCCTGCTTCTCCCTCTTTAGCATCAGCAGGAGCATTAGCTGCAGGAGAAGATTGAGTGTCCGCGCTGCCTTTAGCTGTATCAGCTTCTTGAGCGGACTGTTCTTCTGCAGGTACGTCCTGCTCAGGGATGTCGCCTTCTGCATCGATGATTGCAACGACTTCACCTACGCGGCATACTTGGCCGTCTTTGGCAAAAACCTCTTGAACCGTACCATTCACGGGACAAGGAACTTCTACGACAGCCTTGTCGTTTTGCACTTCCATGATAATGTCGTCATCTGTTACTTTATCGCCCGGTTTGATATGCATTTTGATGATTTCACCTTCATGCAAACCTTCGCCCAGCTCTGGGAAACGATATTCAAATTTTGCCAACTGTAAAACCTCCCTATTGAATTACTGCAATTAAAATTCCATCACTTTATGAACTGCATCAACGATACGAGCAGGTGTTGGCAGCCAAGTATCTTCGATCTGTGCAAAAGCATAAACCGTATCAGGAGCCGTTACACGGAGCACAGGTGCTTCCAGATGTAAGATGGCCTTCTCATTAATCTGTGCAATAACTTCAGCTGCTACCCCAGAAGACTTCTGAGCTTCTTGAACTACAATCGCGCGATTCGTCTTCTTAACCGATTCAACGATTGTGTCAATATCGATTGGTGCTACTGTACGAAGGTCGATAACTTCCGCTTTAATCCCTTTTTTCTCAAGTTCATCTGCCGCTTTCGTTGCCGTATGAACCATCAGACCGTAAGCGATTATAGTAACATCAGCACCTTCACGTACCACGTTCGCCTTACCAATCTCTACCGTGTACTCGCCTTCAGGCACTTCTGCACGGAAAGCGTGGTACAGGTTCAAGTGTTCCATAAAGAAGACCGGATCGTTATCGCGGATTGCAGAAATGAGCAACCCTTTGGCATCGTATGGATTTGATGGGACTACGACTTTAATACCCGGGCTTTGAGCAATCAAACCTTCCAGTGAGTCCGTATGCAGCTCAGCCGCTTTTACACCGCCGCCAAAAGGAGTACGGAAAACGATCGGGGAATTGTAGCGTCCGCCAGAGCGATAACGCATACGCGCAGCCTGAACAACAATTTGGTCCATCGCTTCAAAAATAAATCCGACAAATTGAATTTCAGCGACCGGGCGGAATCCTTGAATCCCAAGACCTACAGCCAATCCGCCAATCGCAGATTCAGCAAGCGGCGTATCAAATACACGCTCTTCACCAAACTCTTTTTGCAGGCCTTCAGTTGCACGGAAGACACCGCCGACATTACCTACGTCTTCACCGAAGATGACAACGTTCGGGTCACGCTTCAACTCAACGCGCATGGCGTCGCGAATCGCTTCTTTCATGTTCATTTGTGCCATTGCTTTATTTCCTCCTTAGACATTACAGATCACATATGCTTAGCAGTTATACCGTTTCATTTATATTAAGTTGCCTCAATCTATCGAAGCCCCATAGATAATCAGTCAAACAAACTGTGATATAAGGAACCGATTTTTATTTAAAATCGGCTTTTTGCTCCTCAAGATGTTTAGGCGTTTGCTCGAACATGCTGTCAATCAGACCCGGAACGGTCATTTTTTCAGTTTGTTCAGCTTTCTTGATTTGCTCGTTAACTTTAGCTTTCGCTTCATCTTTCACGCGAGCAGTATCTTCCTCTGTCCAAAGACCTTTTTTCTCAAGATATTTCGCTAAACGGGCAATCGGATCTTTATCGCCCCACTGACCTTCTTCCTCTTTGGAACGGTATTTCGTAGCATCGTCAGACAAGGAGTGTGGACGGAAACGGTATGTTACCGCTTCAATCAGCGTTGCACCTTCTCCATTACGTCCGCGCTCAGCAGCATCCTGAACCGCTTTGATAACAGCCAGAACGTCCATTCCGTCAACTTTCACGCCTTTGATTCCAGCTGCAATAGCCTTGTGGGCAATGGAAAGAGCTGCGGTCTGCTTCGAGAACGGAGTTGTAATAGCATAACCATTGTTTTGTACAAAGAATATAACAGGCAGCTTGTATACGCCAGCAAAGTTCAAACCTTCATAAAAATCACCTTCGGACGATCCACCGTCACCTGTGTAAGTAATAACAACTTGCTTTTGCTGTTTCAATTTGTAACCCATTGCAATACCCATCGCATGCAGGATTTGAGCACCGATGATAATTTGTGGCATCAACACATTTACACCCTCTGGAATCTGTCCACCGTGTTGATGGCCGCGGGAATACAAGAACGCCTGATAAAGAGGAAGACCATGCCAAACGATTTGAGGCATATCACGGTAGCCAGGGCAGATAAAATCCTCTTTCTCGAGTGCAAATTCGCTGCCGACCATCGTCGCTTCTTGACCAGATACCGGCGCATAAAAACCGAGACGTCCTTGGCGGCCGAGGTTAACGGCACGATCGTCCCAGGTACGTGTAAATACCATGCGATACATAATTTCTTTCAATTGATCATCTGTCAGTTTCGGCATTAGATCTTTATTAACGATTTCGCCGTCCGGGGAAAGTACGGATAGAGTTTCCACTTCCTCGGTATATACTTCGTAAGGAACCTTGGTCATTTTCTTCACCTCAATAAATATTTGAATATCAAGCTCCGCTGTTATAGAATTATTATACACCTGTTCTATTGCATTAGTCAAAGGAAAACCTGATTAAATTTCATTTTTCTTTGTTTTTGTATATATAACAGATGTTAGATAGTAATATAACAGGATGACAAAACATGCAGAACTGCTGTATTTTTTTAGGTAACAGGTTAATCTTATCTTATTGTTTACGGCTTTACAAAAACTAACCATCAAAAGGGTGACGAATGATGACAGATAACCGTTTGTTAAAAAGAACGATCGTTAAGAAAGAAATACGAAGTCAGCATTTACAAGAAAATCGCACTTTGCGCATCTACCTCCCTCCCGGATATAACGAAATTCTAAGCTACCCTGTTGTTTACTGTCAGGATGGTGAAGAATTTTTCAACTTCGGACGAATTGCCACTACGGCTAACCATTTAATATTGGAAGAAGGCGTCGAGCCATTTATCATCGTTGGCGTCGAAGTGAATACAAAAGTCCGTACAGAAGAATATGCTCCGTTTGGCAGCCGTTTTGAAGCGTACATTGCCTGCTTTGCCGAAGAAATAGTTCCCTATATTGAGAACAAGTATCCTGTCCGGCAAGATTCGTCCCAGCGTATTCTGGCCGGAGATTCACTCGGCGGCACGGTCTCAGTCCATCTGGCTCTGCGTTATCCCGAGCTGTTCACTCGAATCATCAGCTTGTCCGGTGCCTTCTACGAAGAATCCCAACATATCATTGCACTGGAAACGGATTTGTCCTGGATGAATATCTTTATGATTGTCGGATTGCAGGAGGACAATTATACAACCGACACAGGCGTATATAATTTTGTAGAGCTTAATCGCTCAACCAAGAAACTTCTTGAAGAGCGAGACGCAACCGTCCATTACGAAGAAAAAGACGGACGCCATCTGTGGGGCTTCTGGCAAAAAGAGCTTCCTGCGGCCCTTATGTATTTCTTAAACCCATAACATGATACATTTGCAAAAAAAGATGAACAATCGCGCATTTTTTATAGAATGTGCTTTGTTCATCTTTTTAAATTACCAGCGAGCCTTGTACGCGCTTTCACATACTGTTGAAACGAAGAGCGGAAAGCAGTCTCCGCCCATCAATTCAATTATAGCTTTTCTTCAATGATTCTGTCCAGCAATACCTCACAACCTGCATCGATTAATCGGTATACCTCTTCGAAATTTCCCGTAAAATAAGGATCTGGTACTTCACGCAACTTTTCGCTCGGCAGAAGATCCATAAATTTCAAAATATTTGCATCTTGACCACCGGGCAGCTTGCGAAGATTGGCCACATTGGAATTATCCATAGCTACTATATAATCAAAGTCTGTAAAGTCACGGTTTTCTACCTGTCTTGCTAGCATTCCTTCATAGCTGATGCCCCAGTCATCCAGAAGCTTTCGAGTTCCTTCATGCGGAGCCTTTCCAATATGCCAGTCACCCGTCCCGGCTGAATCCACCGTTATTTTTTCATTCAATCCTTTTTGTGCAATTTTATGTCTTAAAACAGCTTCTGCCATTGGAGAGCGGCAAATATTTCCCAAGCAAACGAATAAGACCGAAATCATTGGTGTGTCGTCATCCCTTCTTGATATCATTCATAGTCGTTATAATTTCATCTTTTGAACTTTAATGACTTTCTGATCTGACGGAACCGTTGAAGATGATTTTAAAGGACGTCTTGGAAGACGCCATTTATAGTGCACCGACAACATTCTAAACAGAACAACCAGAACGAACAACGTCAGCAGTTGCCATGTCAGTTCAGTTATACCTAGTCCAATCGCAGCGCCTGCTGCCATCGCCCATACCGCATATATTTCATCACGAAGCACAAGCGGCTTGCGCCCTGCAAGCAGATCACGGATAATTCCGCCACCTATGCCTGTTAGCACAGCTGCCACTATAACGGCAATTAGAGGATGATTCAATTGGGCAGCATAAATTCCGCCCTGCACCGCAAATGCCGACAAGCCTATCGCATCAAACAGCGCTTCGGTCCGTTTCCAATGTTTTATCCACGCCATCGGCAGAACAAAAGCGATGAATACAGAGACAATCGCGAGAAGGATCAAGTCACCTTGTTCCCAAAGGGTTGTAACCGGTACTCCGATCAGGACGTTGCGGATAATGCCTCCCCCAAATGCGGTGGCTAAACCAAGCACCACAATTCCAAGAATGTCATACTCCTCTTCCATAGCGACAAAAGCCCCGGACATCGCAAAAGCTACCGTACCTATAATGCTAAAAAAATCAATCATATGCATGTCCAAGTGTCTATACCCCGCTTTTCAACATGATGCTAATACACCTTTCCCATTTTAGCCACGGGCCATGAAATTGTGCAAGCACAAAAACTGTTCTATACTGATATAAAATGACAATTCATGCTAAAGGATGGGGATGTTATGGGATCAAAACGAGTTTTGATCTTTACCGGCGGTAATCTTTCTACACAGTTACTAGAAGTGATCCAGAATGATGATTATATTATCGGAGCAGACCGGGGTGCTCTTTTTCTTATAGAGAATGGTATAAAACCACATATTTCCGTAGGTGACTTCGACTCCATTTCAAGTGATCAGCTTCATACCGTCACATCCATGAGTGGGAAAGTGATTCAGTGCGACCCGATTGATAAAAATTTAACGGACACCGAATTGGCATTTGATGTGGCTCTGGAGCTTGCTCCAGCAGAAATTATGCTGTTGGGAGGTACTGGCACGCGGATCGATCATACCCTCGCCAATATTCACATGCTGCTTCGCGGAGTCCAGCATCATGTTCAGTGCTCCATGCTGGATGAACATAATCACGTTACACTGACAGGCTCAACCTGCAATGTGGAAGATCGCGGTTTTACTTATGTATCCCTTCTACCTCTTACTCCCGAGGTAACAGGAATTAACCTGGAGGGCTTCCAATATCCGCTGCACAATGCGACCTTAAAAATCGGACAATCCCTCGGAATAAGCAATCGCCTTGCAGGCAGCACAGGAACCGTTAAAATAGAAGGCGGACTGCTCCTAATCATACAGAGTAAAGATGATTAAGTCTAACTTTTTTGTCATCAATCTATCCTAAGTTATTAATTTTTTGTAACTTTTAATATTATTTTAATAATCTGAATAGCCCCCTTGTCCCCCAAAGCTTTCGCGCGTTTATCCGAAATTTTGGAAGGCTTTAAATTTGTTATACTCAGTCCAGAGATAAACCAATAACAATTTTTTGGGGGTATAACATCATGAATAGACAAGCCTGGATCAAAAAAGCAGTCATCGTCAGCATCAGTGCAACCATGGGAATGGGAACGCTTTTGGCCGTTTCTCCGGCATCTCAAGCAGAAGCTGCAGCTTCCAGTTCCTACTCCCAAACAAAAGGCCAACAAGTCGTGAACTATGGTAAAAAATATATGGGTACACCCTATCAATTTGGAGCGTCTACCAATACTACGGAAGTATTTGACTGCTCCTCTTTTACAAAGCACATTTTCAAGCAATTCGGAGTGAATCTGCCTCGAACAGCGGCTGAACAAGCAACGCAAGGGGTTGCAGTTTCCAAAGCGAACCTGAAACCCGGCGATCTTGTGTTTTTTTCAAGCGGCAGCCGTGCCAACGGTAAAAATGTAACTCACGTTGCTGTCTACGCCGGTGATGGCAAAATTCTACACACTTATGGCAAACCGGGTGTAACGATTTCCAACCTTAATTCCGGTACTTGGAAAGAGACATACCTTAAAGCACGCCGCGTACTGTGATCATTTATAATACAAGATAGACGTATAGGCCACCCTCGGGAATGACCAAGCCCCTGGATGGCCTATTTCATGCTTGTTTATGGAGCATCTTCCAATGAAGACAATTCGCTATCATGTTCGTTATCTGGTGCTGCCAGCATATAGCCCGCTCCCCTGATCGTTCGAATCAGCTTCCACTTTCGTCCTTTGTCTAACTTTTCACGCAAATGAAGAATGTACACATCCACTACATTGGTACCTGTATTGAAATCACAATCCCAGACATGACTTAATATCTCTTCCCTTGTACAGACCTCGTTCACTCTTTCAGTCAAATAGATAAGCAAATCATATTCTCGCTGAGTAAGATCGATTTCTGTCCCTCCCCGGCTTACCTGCCTGGAAAGAGGATCAATCTGTAAATCTCCAATCTTGATCTTCTCGTTTCTTTTTTGAGTGCTGATATGAAACAAGTTTAGTAGATTGCTGACTCTGGCAAGCAATTCCCGATCGTCTACATGACCTGAAATATAATCATTCGCCCCGGCTTCCAAAGCTGCAGCGGCTTCATTGGAGCCACTATGTCCAATGACAATGATCGGCATCCGATGCCTTCCTTTTTGCATTCTGTGTACAAAATCAAACTCTTGCATGCCTGATAAATGACTATCCACCATCAGCAAATCAAATTCCACCTGTTCCAAAAGAAGCAGCGCCTCGGAAAGATGGTCTGCCAAATAAACAGAATATCCCGCAGATTGAAGCCTGCCCATCATCCTGCGCGCTGTCTCTGCACCATTCATCGCCAGCAAAATCTGTCCGTTCAAAGGGGGTCCCCCTCTTTTTATTGCTAAGGTAAGCAATTTTTATATAAGCTCTAACACATCTGTCCTTTAAGCTTCCACAAAAATAAAACATCCATTCCTGAAGTAAAGGAAATGGATGACCTTTAGTACAAAGTATTGATGTTTAACCCATGTATTGATAATACAGGCTCCTCGCCTCCATCGTATCGGATGTACCATGAACAAGAACTCTTCCGTCAGCAAAAAATACTATGCGGTGCAGTTTCAGTTGAAGTATAACTATAAATGGATTCACCGATATTTGTCCCTCCGATAATCCATTCAAACGATGAGCCAGCTGCTTAAGATCAAGGTTCATTTTTCGTGCCGGTCTGATCTGCACAGTATCGCGTCCACACAACACTTCACTTTTTGTACGATTAGCAGACCATAAAAAAGGATAAACCGCTTGTACGCCGCAGGAAGGACAATCATCCTTCTTGGCGTGATCCAGCTTCATTTCGTAGCATTCATTCCGCCACAGATCAAAGGAGAGCAGCGTCGAGCGAAGGTTATCTCTTTGACCGGCCAGAAGCTTCATGGCCTCCATGCTTTGATGGGCGGCGACCATTTGCACCGCTGGCGGGAGAATGCCTGATGTATCACACGTATCTACGCCTAAGGGTACTGTTCCCAGCAGACAATGCAGGCAAGGCGTATGCCCCGGGATAAAAGTATAGGTCATGCCCGAGCTTCCCACGCACCCGCCGTATATCCATGGCACCTTCAACTTCTGGGAAATATCGTTCATAATAAGCCGGGTATCAAAGTTATCGGCAGCATCCATCATCAGATCGCAATCACGAGCCAGCTCTTCCAGCTCTTGCGCACGTACATCCATCACATAGGCATCGATTTTCACCTCGGAATTCACAGCTGCTAACCTTGACCTTGCTGCTTCCGCTTTAGGAAGATGCTTCATCGCATCCTCTTCCGTATAAAGCTGCTGCCGTTGTAAATTGCTCCATTCCACATAATCCCGATCGGCAATTGTAACCCAGCCGACACCAGCGCGTACCAATGTTTCAGCAATAGCACTACCAAGTGCCCCAGCTCCCACAACAATCACATGACTGCCCCCAAGCTTGCGTTGCCCATCCGTTCCAAAAGGAGAAAAACGTTCTTGCCTGGAATAACGGCTTTTCCGGTTATGTTCTTTCACACTTACACCTCTTTTTTCTCAACCTGCCAGCATTTCAATAAACAACATCTGCGTCCTGTATACAAGGAAAAAGCGTCCTTCGAAAATATAAACCCAGTATACAATATAAAATTGATACTTTCTTGGGGTCACACTAAGCTAAACCAAAACAGAAAATAGCGATACAGAAACAATGATTCGTCTGTACCGCCACTTTTTATCACTTACAATTCAATATAGTCTAAACATGCGCCATGTCTTTAGCCATATCAACATTTTTGAATACAATCTGTACTAGTCTATCATTCCTGAATTCATACAGCTTTTCTCCCTGTAACCTGCAGCAGCGGCTTCTTTACGAGTGCTAAAAGCTTCTTGTTTATCATACGGGAATGAACATGTATCTCTGTAATAGTATTTTAAACCTGTGTTTGAATCTACACCGCCAAAGTATACGGGATTCTTGACAAGCCTCCCTCCACCGAAGGCATAATTGTTATAATATCGATCACCAATAGGGATGCCTTGGACAAAAGCCATCATGCCGATATCATTGACGGTATTCACCCATTCTTCTTGCTCGATAACAGGCAGAGAGAAAGTATACGATATACCGTTTCTTAAAGCCAACTCATTGTGACGCCCTATGTAATAAGCCAAATCATCCTGTATTGCATGAACGATCGATATTCGTCTTACTTCTTCAAAGGTTCCAGGCTTGTCCAGCAGCTCGATTCCCGTCTTGCCTTCAAGTTCAGTCTGCAATCCGGAATACCAAAGACCAGTGGATCTGTTGTACGCTTCGACCTCATTGTCTAATGTAAAATGAATACTGTTCCCTTCATCATCATTATAGGCGTACGGAATTTTCGGACTCCAGGTATGACGGATAACCTCCTCTCCGTCCGCATTTATATAGGATTGCATGGCATAAATATAATACCCGTCATAATCCACAACAGCCAAAGCCGGTATATACCACCAAAGCGCCGCTTGAGCTTGAATATCCTCCGAGATGCCCATATTCATATAGATGGTTCTGGAGAAAGCTTCCAATGCCCTTTCTTTATCCGCACGAAACCTCTTCATTGATCCATACCCTGCCTCGTATGCCTGACTCTCATTTATATTCAGCATCTCCGCACCATCCTGTAGCGCCGTACGCAATCCCGCTGTATACTTTGTTTCCACAAATGCAGCATCCGTAATATTGCCTGCGTGTATTGCAAGCAGTATAAAGAATGGAAAGAAGAGAGCTGTAAACAAAATAGCCCAATCAGTAATCCTCATTCAATACCATCCCTCCATACGGAAAAGAAATGGCCGATCTATCCCCTGAATTTGATCCTGTCAAAGCATCGAACAGCACCAAAGATGGCGTACGGTTCAAGCTTCTTACCCCCACCTGAAAAAAGTCCCCGGCCGTTAGCTTATATTTTCGATCGTCATGATCCAGAGGCAGCCCCGTATCGGGGAACAATTGCTTTAAAATCTCATCCTCATAGTAAGCATCGTAGACAACAGAAAACTGATTTTGAAATGTCTGCGGGTCAGCCGGATCCATATACTCGGGATGATATTTCTTATGCTGATGCTCCATCGTAATTTCGTACAAATTACCTGTTGCATCCAGCTCACGGGTAAAATCCTGGTACATCTGAGGCGATACGTATCCTTTCGTACGCACACTGTCCACAAATTTAGTAACGGATTGATAAACGACGATCCTTGACAGATCATCCTGTCTTCTGGCACTTTCTGCAGCCGGAACCATATACAATAACAAGACAGCTAAAAAAGCTGCAAACCATTTGGAGACCGAGTTTGACATTGTTTACCTCACCTTGTAATACTGAATGCTGGCCAAAGCCCCGGAAGTGCTGTAGGTATATCGAGCCTTATACCTGGCTCCTGCCTCAATCATCGATAGATTAACATTATCGACAAGCGTTCCCCGAGGAAGCAGAACACCGTCCACAGACATCTCGTACATACCCTGCTGCACCTCCCTTAGCATAAATAACACCTCACTGCCTGAGAATGTAAGTTCATCACTACTGCTGCGCATATTTATCGTTGTCATAGCTGGACTCTGTTCCTGCGTCATGACATTCGCTGATTCAAGAGCGCTATCAATCTCCGATTGCATTTGAAAAGAAAACCAGCCTGCTCCCATAAACAAAGCTAAAGCCGCAGCCAATTCAATCATCGTTACGGTCTGTTCTCTCAAACAATCAGCTCCCTTGACATCGAAACTTTATTGAACAAAAATGATTCCTCTAATGACATTGGAGTCGTCTTTTACGACCGTTGCCTTAAACTTCCCACTTGGGTTCACGTACTCCGGGCTTTTTTCATTTAATGTTTGTGCGATTGAACCTTGCCGAGAGTCCGTGTGTTTTACAGAACCATCTTCGTTCAATGCATTGCCATACCATTGTCCACTCGGATTTTTACCCGTCTTGACCAATATGCCAAACTGGTCTTTATCATTGTATTTTCTAAGCGCATTCGTCACCTGTGATCCGCTGATCGTCGTACCATCATATACGGTAAAAGCTGCTTGAGACAGTTCAGTCTGAATGTCCGAAAAATTGTTTTGAGCTGTTTTGGTTGCTTCCTGGGCCGAAATAAATAAAATAACTACAATTGTAATCAAAGCGATGGTTAAAAATATCCCTGCGGCTACCTTCAATGCCGTTGAAGCGTTGTTCATAATAGATTTCCTCCCTATCTCTCATACGAGATGTTTTATTTTACAATTTTTGAATTTGTTCATAATAAACATTCATCTGCGTAAAACTCATCCCGATAAGCGGAATGACAAGATACATAAAAATAAGTCCGTACATCGGCGCAAACCCGATCATTCGCCCCCAAGCCGCCTTCGTATCGATCATTCGTTCATATTCCTGTTTCCTCTGCTCGAACACAAACGCCATTTCACCTTCCAGATCATCAAAAACATCTTGGATCGGCACTTTATCAACAGCTAGCATCAGCTTGTCCACGAGACGTTGAAAATCCGGAAACCATATATCATTCCTTAATTCTTGAAGCGCAAGCTCCGCACCATGCTCGTAATGGAGCAAACTTTTCTGAATAGGAACCTTAAACAAAACCGCAAACCGATTCAGCCATTCCAAAATCCCTTCAACTGAAATCCGATCCATTCCCCTCAGAATAGAAATAACCGTTTGAAATTGGTATACTTCATGCTTCATTTCAAGTCCCCTCATCTTTCGGTGGAACATGAGAGTCCAAAGCGGAAAATAATAAGCAATCACGGCAGCGCCAAAAGCGAGCAATACTTCCCACCATTTTAAATATTCATAGTTATAACGCTCCAATTTGCTGAACACACGCTCTGCGATGACAGAGATCTGCTCTGGTGTCAAATCTTTGCCGCCCGTTTCTTTCACTGCTTCCTTCGTCTGATCCAATGAAACTTCATCAGATCGGTTCAAATAATCCATGATCGCCCGATCTGATGCAGCCATCTGGTAAGCTTCCTTCTCCTGTTCAGGGTTCATCTTTCCAAACAAAGAAATCTGTGACACCGGAGCATGAAGAAGCTGCTGCTTGGTATTGTAGTGAAGATATACGGAGGTCGTAAGAACAATACAAAACGCCGCCATACTTAAAACAAATCTACGAGCATAAAACCATTGCAAGCGAAGACGCGTATTGCTCTCCTTCAACAGTCGAACTCTCCATTCATGTTTCGGAGTTCCCGGAATGGGTACAAGCACATTGATCCACATCCTAAATGGCTTGAGCTTGCAGAGCTTTTCCTCCCAGGAAGCTTTTTCAAACCCTGCACGATAATCCGTCTCATTGTTTTGGTGAAGCTTTTGCAAAAGAGAATAAGCAACAATAATGATCACATAAATAGACAACTTCGTAATGAGGCCCAGCTTACTCATATAAAATTCGTCCATGGCCGGAAAGCTGGATCGTGCCCAGTTTTCAATCGGCTTGGTGAAAAACACTGGAATCAGCGCAATGATATTCAGCCCTTTCAATAAATAATCAAGCTTATCTCTGCGCAGAATTTCGAGCTGAATCTCTTTCGTTAACCCGCTTAAGCCTTGAAGAAAAATCGAACTTTTCTTTTTGGCATGATCACCAAATTCCATAACGAGATGCGATATGCCCGCAAAAGCTTTCAAATACCGATTCGGCGCCATCTCATAATAACGTTCCAATTGTTCATCGGCATCCTGAGAAATCAGCGCATTGTATATCCGAGCAGCATGGATTGAAATCTCATGACCTGCCGTATCGGCCGCTTCGTAAATCGATTCCTCTACCATGCCATGCTGTTGGTAATGATGCCTGACATTAGAAAACAGCTCGACCGATTGAATCAAAATTTTCCGCTCAAGCTTGTTCATAAACACATCAATAATCAAATCATGTATTACAATCGCCGCCAGCACAGAAATCAATATAAAACCGATACCGGGATTCATCCAAATCAGAAGGACACAGGTCAAGCCTGCTGATAACAAGACCGCAAACGTTATTTTCATACATTCATAGCGAAGAGAAATTTCATCGTAAGGATGGATAATGGATATTCTTTTTCTCATCCGCTTCACATATCGAGCTAATAAAGGCAGCTTAAGTGCATAAATATAAGCGGTCTGAAACCATTGACGTTGCATATCCCGCAGTTGCCGAAACATGCCGGCGCCATGATTGGCAGTCAAGCCTTCCAATTCACTGTTTCTTTTTTGAATGAAAATAACGGTGCCATATAAAATGACAAACAACAGCAAAGAAATGACTAGCACATAAACAAGAATGTCTATTGTGGTCACGGCTTCCCTCCCCAGACGGACTGGATAAAGCTCCTAAAGGCTTCGACATCTTGAGGCTGCATCTGCTCCTCCATCTCTCTCACGCTGCGCTCGGATAAAGGTGCTGCAGCTACATACTCTCCGTCACGGTATTCAACCACATTTTTCGAAACATAAAATGTATGCAGCTTCCCCTGATCCTCCCAACTCGGAAACGGCTCTTCATCGCAAGGAATACACTCTGTTATACGCTCAATAAAACGATTGCCGAATGCGTCGCGCTTCAGATGGACATCAAAGTTAATAACACTGACCACCTGCTGCTCCGCAATGTCCTCCTGACGAAACATGCCGCTTTTAAGCAGAGAATTCCGAAGGGAGTAAACCAAGTCTTTAAAAGTTTTGGCATGATGTGTAAAGACGGTAAACAAGCTTGCAACCTGTGACATCTGAATCATCCATGAGGCTACTTCATCGGTTGCAACCTCCCCGAGGATGTTCACCGTGCCATCTGTTTTCTTTTGAAGATCAAGGCCTTCTTGACCGCTGATATGCTCTGTTTCTCGAAAACTTAATATATTGCGCCTGCTGTATATTTTTCGAAGATGAAGCTCAAAAGCCATCTCTTGTACACGCAGTGTATAAGAAGCGTAAATATGTCTGACCATAGCCATCAGCAGCGTTGTTTTTCCCGAGCCCTGAGCACCGGTAATTGCGGTAATCCGACTGCCTTTCATAAGAAATTGAAGCAGACCAATCGGAATTTCGGCACCTTTGCCTTTAACAAGCTGCTCCAGCGTAACGCTGTCCACATCAAATTTGCGCACAAAAAAGGCCCATGATTCGGAAAACGGAGGACGCACGACAACGACACGGGAACCATCTTTCATCTCGTTCACTTTAAAACCGCTGGCCTCTGACAGCTGGCCGGGATGGTTGTATTTATAAATGTTTTGACATACCCGCTTTAACTCTCGTACACTGCCAAAGGACAAAAATCCCAAGTGAATGGAAATCCCCCGAAAGAACAACCATACGCTCTCGCATTCGGAGGCCGGATTCACACCATCAACCCAGCCTGACGGCTGCATCCCTGAATGAAATTTCATCGAAAGCGAATCGCCCAGCACCCCGCTGACCCCTCCACTGACACCGTCAATACGCTGGTCCCTGATCTCATCAATTACGGAAAAGCCTTTATATTGCTGATAAATTCGCTGTACAACGATGTCCAGCTTCTCGGGAAGCATCAATGATCGTATTTCATTGGCATAGATATATGCAATATCTTCAGCCGTTACAGCATAAACAGCATCTTCACCATAGCCCGGGAGAACCCTCGGCCTGGCTAAATCATAATTCATGATCAGCTTGGATAACGCTTTATCCTGATATTCCTGTTTGTACAAATACAATATGATTTCGAATTGATCCTGAGGCGTTAAGTCATCATGCTTCTCAAACGGTATGGCGATATTTATATTGGTTTCATTAAGCTTTAAACTTTTGATTAGCAGTTCTTTCATGAACTCCTTAACATACTGTTTATCCAGTACACTGCCCGATACACAGCCCTTCAGCGCTCGTCTCAGCTCGCTTCTCTTGCTTAGACGTCTTCGGTACTCCTCTTCATGAAGCCCCAGATCCAAAAGCTGACTATGCGTCATCTGATGAAGCGTTTCCTTCACAAACTCCGTCATCGCCTGCAATGAAAATTGCTCTGGACCGGGCTGCGGCTGAACTTTGATCTTCGCCTTACTCATCCAGCGAGTATACAGAAACAGCGAAACCAAAAGAAAGATCAAACCGATCAGAATCAAATTCACGAGCGATCCCAAGAGCATCTAAGCCCCCCTTTCTGCGTAACCCGAAGACGGCAGTCCCAGTTGCTCTGCCGCAGCAAACGCTGTTCTGCGAAGAGCTTTGTAAAAGGGGCTTTCCCTCTTGCGCCCGACCCCGCCTCTTCCTCTTTGAATGTAAGCCTGAACCGACCGCATATTCCAGGCATCTGTGAACTGGGAGCAGTAAGGGATACCTTCAAAAATGCCCTTCACTCCAAATCGTCGTTTCATATTTTGAATCGTACAATGACTATGCCTGTCATATCTTCCGATCACAAAACCGACAGCTTTTCCCCGGCACACCTCCTGCATCCGTTCGTTCTCAAAAAACATCTCCAACGATCTTACATTTTGATTTAAGCCGATGAATATAAGATCTGCGGCCTTCAAAATTTGTCTGTCCACCACACCCGGTAGCCCATTTCCCGCATCCGCGACAATTACGTCATACCCCCGAGCGGCGGTTTCCAATACCTGGCTCATAAGATGCCCATATGTGTCATCTGACGCCAGCTTATGTTCCCGTCCAGCAACAAGAAGGTCCAATCGTTCAGACAGCAAAGAGGTTGTGTAATCACGTATGTTTTCCGGCATCAGCCTGCCGCTTGCCGCCAAACGCTCCACTGCACTCATTCCATGATCCTGGAAGGTGGTTATGGAATGGTCCAGCGGTTCTTTCGGCAATGAAAAAGCCTGCTCGACCCGTTCCCATGCCGCTCCACCGTGCAGCAATAACGTCTTTGCTTTAAATTCTGTAGCCAGTACAAGCGGCAAGCTTGCCGCTAATGCAGTTGCCCCGCTTCCGCTTGGCAGCGGGCTCCATAAAGCGATTGTTTTCATGCCTGTCTCCTTTCTGCCAGACGAAATGCCCGGCGAATTTGACGCTGCTCCAGCTCGGTAAGACGATGCATCAACTCCATCAATGCACGCTTATATCTCCTTGACAAAGGCTTGATCCGAAGCCGGCCGGTATGCTCATTTTCTACCTTTAACGCAAAAGCAAATTCATCCCAAGGAATTCTGATCGGTTCATCCATCCATTGAATCTGTGCTTTACTAAGGTAGCTTTCGATATACGCATCGTCTGTCAGATCCTCAACAACGTTCAGATACACGCGCTGGAATTCAGGAGCGCCTTGCTCTTTATACTTCATGGAAAGCTCCTCAAGCCATTTGGCCCCTTTCATCAAACCGGCTATCTCAAAACTGCTCACCCACACTTTCGCATTCGCAAGCTCCCAAACGTCCTGAGTCAAAAACGATTCTTTTTCTACATCAATGACCAAATAATCGTATTCCGGTTCTCCCGAATCGTTTAGATATCTCTCCAGCGCTGAAAAGTTCTCAAATCCGCATGCGACATCAAATCCTGAAAACTCCGTCACCGACATACTCGGGTCCAATCTCCCGATGCAATGGGCGTATTTTCCTTCCTGCGCCGCATCCAGTAGAAGCACCCGATTACCGCTGTGCGCTAATATTTTGCAAAGATACATTAGCAGGTCGCTCTTATCACAAATGCCCGCAAAAACCCATATTCTCAATGTTCACACTCCCATATTTCAAATTACGGCTCGGTAAATACAGCTTCCATCTCTTCCTCATTACGTTGGGGATTTCCATCAGCTTGACCATGTCCTTCCAATATGCTCTGCGCTTCCTCTAAACGATTGTTTCGTTCACCGTCATAGGTTTCTACGCTCGCTGTGTTAGGCGATGATGCTGAGGAGTCATCGGCGTGATCCTCAGCGGGATTTCCCGTAGTCCATGTATTGAAGTCTTGCGCGCCTTGTCCATTTGAGCTTCCGTATTGTCCGGCGAACTGCTGCCCACCGGCTTTCACTTTGCCCAGATCCCGGTCCAGTGCCTTGCGAATAGATGATTCAAGCTGTTGTTCCGCCCTCCGCACAATATTCGGATCATTTTTGATTAATCGGATAACTTCCTCATTTGGCGGATAATTTGGAATCGCCTTTTCCTGCAGCTCTGGCTCAACATAGGTGAGCGCATAGATTGAAGCTTGATGGATGTAGGCATCGACCATAGCACTGGAATACAGTAAAATTTCCTGTTCATTCAGCGTTGTCCAAAAAGCGGGGGACGCCAGCTTATCAATCCGTTTTTTGGATAAAACGATATAGTCCTGCCCGGTCGGAAATTGTATCCGTATATCCACCACATCATCTTGCTTCAGGTTGCTGGGCAGCCATACCGATTTCATTTCCCGATTTCTTAAATCCCGTGGTGTGGCCTCTTCCTCAAACAGCATCCCAAGTGTAATCGGCGTCCCCTTCCGCAGTTCAATTTTTGCTCCCTTCCCCATAACATCTTCCTTTCGAGCCGGAAGGTTATCAGGGGAAGCCTCCAGTGGCAAACGAACTTCTTGTAGATCTTGGCTGTCAATAAAATGCCCAGCCGGTATATCCCTAAGCGGTACCCAGGCAGATTTCATCGATTTCATATCTCCGATCTGCGCTGTTTCAAGCTCGTTAATTCTTTGTTGATATCGCTTCGTTTCATCCGCATGACGGTTCGCATTGTCACTTTGGATATAATAAAACCCGCCTGCCAGAACAATTCCCATGCACCCTGCTCCGACAAGTCCGGCATACAGCATCTTTTTACTGCGCCGAGTAATGATTGGCATCAGCTCATTCTCCTTTCAAAGTACGGGAACTAGCCCCATGCAAAACGGAATCTTCTCCTGCGCTGTTTTTGCGGCAAGAATTGTTCATAAATAATTCCTAGCGCCTCTTCTGTTGCCAAAGACCTTTCAAACGGATCGCTGTGAAACGGTAAGGCTGTTACTTTGTTTCCTCCCAATGATTTGCGAAGCTGCTGAACAGCGCTTGGGGAAGCAAGCGGCAAAGCATAAACCCGTTTGGGCTGTTCATGTCGTCCCAGCATTCGTGCTAAATGGATGACGTCATGAAGGCGCCACTCCGCACCTGAACCGATAATGATGGGAAGATCCGCCCGAAAAAATTCTTCCAACCGCTCATGATCACGAAATGCTCCCAGATCCAGCACCACCGCATCATAACCACCCGTCAGCACAGAAATAACTTCTTCTCGGGATGTATGACGCCAAAAATCTATACCGTTAACTTCGAACCTCCGGACGGAGCCCGGCGGTGAGCCTTCGGCTATCTCTTGGATACGTGTAAAGGCTGACCTTCCCGCCCCCATTTCAACAAGGGCGACTTTACCATACCTTCGGGCCAGAAAATGGCCGATAGCAATACAGGTATGCGTGACCCCTACCCCCGGTGTTGCACCCAAAACAGCGGTGACAAGCGTTCCCCCTCCTTTAACCTTTGAGGTTGTTCCCTTCCGGGTTTCCGCAGAACTTGTCTCAAGCGCCCGAACCACCTCTTCAGCCGACTGATATCGCAAGCCTGGTTCATACTGAAGAAGCTTGCGCATAACGGTTACCAGCCCTCTTGGAACACTTTTTTCAATACGCTGTTCAACACCAGGAAACCATTCACTGTATTTCCCTCCTGTCGTTAAATAAAGCAGAAGCGCCCCCAATCCATAAAGATCCGATCTTGCATCGCTTTGACCCCCGCCGTATTGCTCCGGTGCCGCAAACCCGATCGTTCCCAGTTTTACGGTGTCTTCATCCCGTTCCTGCTTATAGCTGCGGGCAATCCCGAAATCAATAAGCCTGACCTCCATCTCCTCCGTCAGCATAATGTTGGATGGTTTTAGGTCCCGGAACACAACGGGAGGCTGGTGGTTATGAAGATAACCAAGCACTTCAAGCAGCTGAAATGCAAGCTGATGGATGAATTCCGAAGAGAAATGCCCCCGGTTATCTCGAAAATATTTCTCAAGAGTGACGCCGTGAATATAGTCCATCACCATGTAGGTATAACCGGCATCATCCGGCTCAAAAAAATCGACGATCCGCGGCAGGCGAGCATGGCTTAATTTCGTTAGAAGCTTGGCCTCCGCCTGTACCGTTTCAACCATACCTGGCTGGGTGATCGATTCTTTAACCGCCCATTCCTTTCCGGGAAGCTTCAAGTCTTCAGCTAAATAAACGCAGCTCATGCCGCCCTCCCCAAGCTTTTGCTTAATCCGGTAACGCCCTTCAAGTACCATTCCGCACTCCATTCTTGAAGGTTGATTCACTGTCTACTTCCCCCCTCTTTTCGCACGCTTTAATAAAATAAAAAAGAAAGCATCCCGCCTGACCGTCACGGTAAACCGTGCTGATCGAGCGGGATGCTTTCCCTGCTTTTACGTTGGTTAATTTTGGAACCATTATAGAACATAAATGAACCATTTGTAAAGAGATTTATTATTTTTTAATACTTGATCATATATAAAGTGATTTCATCCCGGTTATGAAACAGCTGTTTTGCGCCCTGAATCTGCATACGGCTTTGTTCAAAAATATCGATAATCTCATGAACGAGAGCCATCGGCTTTTTCGTCAGAAGTTTCACCGTGATCACCGCTGTTCCTCCCGGAGCAAGACTGTAAAGCAAATTCGTTACAAGTTTAGCCATTTGCTTTGGGCTCCAGCTCATATCGCAGACGAGTAAATCGAACTGAGCGTCCTTAAATTTCACCTCAGAGGCATTCTTTTGCACAATTCGGAGATTAGGATGGTTACGTAAAGAATCGTGCATCTTCGCCGGATCTACGGCAGTAACCTGAAGTCCTCTTTCCAGCAAAAAACTGCTCCAGCCCCCGGGTGCGGCACCAATATCAAGCGCATTGCGAAACGTATCGAAAGGGATATCGAATTGTTTCTCCGCTTCCAGCAGTTTGAATTTAGCGCGTGAAATCTGGCCTTCTTCGCGCTGAAACCGTACAGCGCCGCCATTCCAGTCCGATAAGTTTTGCTCAGGCCGCGATATGCCCAAGTACCAGGTCTTTTTTGCCGCAAATAAAGAAATAATCCACTCCGGATTCTGTACCGTGAAATCCGCCTCTAATGGTGTCAGTTTCTCTTGCAGCTGATCACGCAACAGACCGAGACTTTCCGTCCAGCTGCTGCCCTCAACTTTTCTAACCTGAACCGACACCCGGCTTCCTTCAAGCTCTTCTCTCTTCAGCAAATAAGTTACAGCTTGACGGATGGCCTGTCCCGCATCATCCCCCGGAATTTCCATCAGAACCGGAAAGATATGCCTTAAGAAAATAGGGGCCTTTTCATTAATGCATTCCACAGTCTCTTGTACCGTTGTCGCCAGCGTTACAACAAAAACTTCCCCCGGAAGAAGCATCGTGCTCTTTACACTTCCGAACAGACGGCGAAGTTCTTCCTGCGCATAAGGCGCAAAGCCATGGTTTGCTGTACATATGAACTTTGCTGAGTTCTGTTTTTCCAATTGCTCATTCATTACGTGCTGCTCATCCAAGTGGGTTACCCTCCAGAAATAACTTTGATCCAGGGACGTTCTCTATCCCATTCCAGATCGACATGAATATCATAAGTCCGTTTAATAAGTTCTTTATTCAATACTTCTTCTTTGCGTCCGGCTCCAGCCAATTGACCATCTTTAATCAGCGCCACATGAGTAAAAAGAGGCATGATTTCCTCAATATGATGGGTGACATAAACAACCGCTACGTCCCGCTGCCTTAACCGATCGATTTCCAACAGCATTTTTTCCCGTTCATATAAATCCAATCCTGCGCAAGGCTCATCTAAAATAAGTAATTTCGGATCAGCCATCAGAGAGCGTGCCAGCATCACCTTTTTACGTTCTCCTTGGGATAAAGTCCCGAGCGGGTGCTCCGCCAAATGACTAAAATTCATATCATCAAGGATCGCATGCGCTTTTTCCTTAACGTCCTCCGGAACCCTCTGATAAAATCGTAAAAAAGCGAATGCCCCTGTAGCTACGACCTCCCACACCGAATCACCCAGTGCCAGCTTTTCCATTAAAGATTGGCTAATATAGCCGATTTCCTTCCGCACTTCCCGGACATCGCAACGTCCATAAACGTTACCAAGCACCTGCACTCGGCCGCTGCTCGGAAACAAATATCCCATCATCATCTCCAGCAACGTTGTTTTGCCAGAGCCGTTTCGTCCAAGAATAACCCAATTCTCCCCTGACTTCATTTCAAGGGAAACGTTTCTCAGAATGTCATTGTCTCCTCTTCGGAGAGATACATTTTGCAGCGAAATCATCATATCACGCCCCTTGCAAAGCTCAAGATATCTTGTACAGACCCCATCCGGTAAAGCACTTGAGGAGAATCATCAGGTGTCCCTGCAACCGCAAGCAAAGCAGGAACACTTCGTATTTGGTACTGCTGCACAATTTCGGGCATAAAATTAACGTCAGCTTCCAAAATCATCCCTTCGGGCAGAAGCTTCTCCGCAACATCCAGCATCTTACGGGCTGCTGCACAAGTGCCGCATAACGGTGTGTGAAAAAATACGATGACCGGAGAAGTTTGCGTATCCCGCTGAACCAAACGTTTCTGCCATGCAAGACGCTCCATCAGTTCACGTTCCGTAACAGAAATCATGTGGACGATTTGGCTACTTTCTGCAAAACTTCTTCAGGCATAGGCCCGTTATGGACAACAACATCCGCTGGCATATTGGTGTATAACATTTCGAACATTTTTCTTCTTCCCCAAGAACTTGAAGTGTGCAAATAAATTTGACGCGGATAGAGTTTTTCGGCAACCATTGCAGCGACGACGTCTCCACCTGTCATCTGATCTGGTCCGAGTTCAAAATCAAGCGACAAAATATCCACTTCACATTCCCGCAGCATCATGAGGCACTCTTCTCCGTTGCGCGCCAGAGCAAAGCCCTTGGGGCAGGCACGCCAATCATCCAGATACAGATGAATCATGTTCTACCCTCTCCTTGTTCAAATCCAGGACAGCACTTCCGCAATATCGTCGCGATGTGTTCCGTCCTCTCCCTTTTCACTTTCCAAAATAAACGCTTTGCCGGCCAGCTCAGATGAGCGCACCAGCTGCTGAAGCGCTTCTTTGCCGATCATGCCATGTCCGACGCGGGCATGCCGATCTTTCCTCGAGCCTGCTCCGTATTTGGAATCATTGAGATGTACGGCCAAAAGTTCATCCCAGTATCCGAGCTCGGTCCCTCTGCGCAGAAGACGCTCTGTATCGTTGATGTTCCACTGTCCAGCTGCGAACAAGTGACAAGTATCCATGCAAAAACCGATTTTTTCAGGTTCATTCGCCAGCTCTCTAACCTTGACGGATTCCTCCAATGTCATGCCCATATCTCCATGATCCCCAGCCAGGTTTTCAATGAGTAGCTTGGCTTTCCCCGACCACGCAGAAAGCACATCATTCATGCAGCGAATGATATGCTGGTAGCCTTGCAGGGCATTGTCACCTTTCAGATGCCCAAAATGAACGACAATGCCAACAGATCCGCAAGCTTCCGCAATGATTAAATCGTTGATTAAAGACTCAACCGTAAGCCGGTAATGCTCCTCTCCTCTGCTTAGTCCAACAGCCATATTCGTCGGATAAGGGGTATGGGCTACAGAAACGATACCATGTTCACGACAATATTCTGCACAGGACAACGCATCTTTGAAATCCGGAGTTTTTATGTGCAAACTGCGGGGGTTTTTCGGAAAATATTGAAAAGCCCTGCCACCGAGCTTGACCGTATGACGGGCAGCCCCTGAAAAACCGTCGCGTGTGCTGACATGACTGCCGATCCTCGGGTTATTCTTCATGCTGGCAATTTGGACAGAAAAACGCCTTCCGTCCCGCTATTTCCGTTCTGACAATCGCTGTACCACAGCGAACACAAGCCTCTTCTTCACGATCATATACTTTGCACTGATCATTGTATTGGCCTGTTAAAGTATCGTCTTTCGTAAAAGGCATCTCCATATACCCGCCGCCTTCGGTAGCTTCTTTTAGAACATGATGAACACTCTCATAAAGCTGTCCCAACTGCTCTTCACTCAAGCTTTGAACCTTCGCGGCCGGATGAATCCTTGCATGAAAAGCGATTTCGTCTGCATAACAATTGCCGATCCCCGCCACTGCATGCTGGTTAACAAGCAAACTCTTTAAAGATCCCCGCCGTTTTTTCATAAGGTCAACAAAACGTTCCTTCGTCATTCTACGGTCAAGCAGCTCTGGTCCTAGCTGACTTAAAGCCTCTTCCGTTTCTTTGGCTGACAGCTGGTGAAGATACCCTAACCGGAGCCCGATAAAATACAAAACCTGATCACCAAAGGAAATTTCAATCTGAGTTGTTCGCGATGGACGTTCTTCATCCCCTCGGGTTAAATGAATAAGCCCGCCCAGCATAAGATGTAAAAGTAAGCGGCGTCCATTATTTAAATGAAAAATGAGATACTTTCCTCTTCTCTCTATAAAGATCACTTTAGAGTCGAGAATACCGGCTGTAAAATCCGCTGGCGGCATATTGATTGATTTTTCCCGGTTTATAATGACATTGCTGATCGGAATATTCAGAATGTTTGCGGTGAGCATTTTCCGATAGTTTTCCATCTCCGGAAGTTCCGGCATGATTGATCTACTCCTTTATGCACACATCATAATTGCATGTTTATTTCATTCGTTGCACAGCAGCTTCGCTGCTTCATACAAGTCCTGACATATATAACTTGGACGGCAACCGGCAGCTTCCATTTGTGCTTCCATATTGTCTTTCGTCGTGATCCCGGTCAGAACAAGTACGGTTCTGCAGCCGGCATTGACACCAGCAGCTATATCGGTTCTCATATTATCACCGACCACAGCGGTTTCCGACGGGGACAGTCCCAGTCGATCAGTCGCATATTTCATCAGAATGGACGAAGGCTTTCCGATAACAACAGGCTTCACTCCAGAAGCGGCTTCAATCGCAGCACCCAAGGAACCTGCCCCCGGTGTCAATCCCGTATCGGATGGCAGCAAAAGATCCGGATTGGTAAGCACGAAAGCGGCTCCTCCCTGAATCCATCGAAGGGCATTGGCCAAAGATGCATAGCAAAACGAACGATCTATTCCTTGAACTACGTACTGAGGCTGCTCACTATCCGTTATTGTAAGGCCCGATTCAATCAGCGCTTGTCTGAGTCCTTCCTCTCCCAGAATCGCCACTTTTGCACCGGGTGATTCATGCGCAATATAACTTGCAGCAGCCAAGGATGAAGTACATACATCCTCCGGTGATGCCGGGATTCCCATCCCAATGAGATGCTCGGCTACCTGCTCCGGTGTACGGGACGAATTGTTGGTTACAAACAGGTAAGGAATCTTTTGCTCACGAAGCTGCCGAATCAAAGCATCCGCACCATCAATCATATTCTTTCCATGATACAACGTTCCATCAAGATCTATTAGCAATCCTTTCACTTGTTCCACGATAACACACTTCCTTGTTAGTCATTGTTTATAATGTTTACGATTAACGTGATTAACCAAGTGCATTGGAATGATATGTAAAAAATAAGTCTTAAGCAACTCTTTATAAATATTGCCCATTTATCGGTGTTCATCCCAATGACTTCTTCATCTTAAATCTCATTGTAAAAGATGAACTCCAGCCCTGCAACCACATAAGCGACGCATAGCGCCATTACATGACCATACAGCCGGACCAAGATGTCCCGCTGCTGGTCGAATCGAATCGAACATTGTCCTTGGAGTTTATTTTGTGAAGAAGGCATGTCATTTCCTGCGCTTTCCCGGAAAATAATTCAGTTTATTTCCTTATCTCAAAACAGGATAAAGCCCGAAATCCTCAGCTAATCTGGTATTTGGAAATACACGCTGCGCCTCTTCAAGCAGGGGCTGCAAATGCTCGATATCCTTGTAGCGCGAGCTAAAATGCGTCAGTATCAATTCCTTGACCCCAGCCTCGGCTGCCGCTGCTGCAGCTTGTAAAGCTGTGCTGTGATAGTACTCATGCGCGGTATCCCGAAGATCATCCATGAAGGTCGCCTCATGCACCAAAATATCCGAATCTTTCGCAAGGGGAACAATGTTCGCACATGAGCGGGTATCCCCAAGAATCGTTACAACCCTTCCTTTTTTGGGTGCGAGAATGACATCAGCCGCGTGGACGAGTTGACCATCCGGTGCCTGCACGCTTTCTCCTCGTTTAAGCCGTCCGTAAAGCGGCCCCGGTTTTAAACCATATGCCGTGAGTCGCTCCAGGTTTAAATTCCCTGGCCGATCCTTCTCTACAACGCGGTACCCGTAGCTTTCGGCCCGGTGCTCAAGCAGCGCTGCTTCCACGCGGAACCCATCATCCTCAAACACCAACCCTCCATTATGTTCTATTACTTCTATTTGATAATTCACCCGTGATTGACTGATGTCCAGCGATGTCTCAATATACGTTTTGATCCCCTTCGGCCCATAAATGGTAATGGGTGAGGTAGCTCCCTGAGCACCGCGACTGGACAACAAACCTGGCAATCCGAAAATATGATCACCATGAAGATGGGTAATAAATATTTTCTCAAGCCTGGTCATTTTTAGCGGGGATCGGAGTATCTGGTGCTGCGTGCCTTCTCCACAATCAAACAACCACATGCTGCGCCTTTCCTCCAGCAATCTTAAAGCAATAGAAGTTACATTCCGTTGCTGTGTCGGAACCCCTGCGTTTGTTCCTAAAAAATAGAGTTCCATGCCTCTTCTCCCCTTCCAGGCGTGTAAACCGAGAAATCCCCCGAAAATATCGGAGGATTTCCAGTAAGTCTACACCCGTATCCAAATTGTGGATTATGCTTTGTCCACGTTAAAATACTTTGCTTCCGGGTGGCTGAATACCATGGCTGAAACAGAAGCTTCAGGCTCCATCATAAAGCCCTCAGTTAGATGAACCCCCATGTCTTCCGGTTTCATCAACTTGAACAAAGGCGCCTGATCCTCCAGATCCGGGCAAGCCGGATAACCGAAAGATACGCGAATTCCCTGGTATCTTGCCCCGAACCTTTTCTTCATTGTCATGTCAGCAGGGTCCGGAAATCCCCACGAATCCCGCATTATTTGATGAACACGCTCGGCAAGCGCCTCAGCCGTCTCAAGCGCTACAGCTTGCAGTGCGTGGGAACGAAGGTAGTCCCCATTTTCTTTCCATTCTGTGGAAAGCTTGCTCACACCATGTCCAGCCGTCACGACGAGGAAGCCGACATAATCCATGGCTCCACTTTCAACCGACCTTAAGAAGTCAGACAAGCAGAGATAAGGCTCAACCTGCTGTCTCGGGAAGCTGAAACGATGAAGAACCGTTGTCTTGTCCCCCGGATCATAAATTAGAATATCATTTCCTTCCGCTTGCGCAGGAAAGAAACGATACATAGCATGTGCTTGTATAATACCATTATCCACAGCTTCTTGTAGTATACCATCTACCGTTTCTTTTAGGGAAACAGCTTTGGGGTCCTGGTTTTGCAAAAGCTGCTCAACAGAACCTCGCAATCCCAGATGGTGTCCAAGCAGCATCTGCATATTAATGTATGGAAGAATATGAGCGATCGGATAATTTCGAATGATGTGACGCTCGAAATCCGGCGGGTCATAAACAGGTGTTTCGGAAGAAACTTTAGATCGTTTCACCCTTGTCTGCTCCGGCAAGCGTCTTTCAACCTTAGCCGCCGAAAATTCTGCTTCTTGTTCCCCTCTAATTTGATCCTCAATTTCCTTTCGCTGAACCGGATCACTGAGCTTGTTGGCAAGCTCCAAACCGTCCATGGCATCTTTGGCATACAATACCATGCCATCATATTCTGGCCGGATGCGCGTTCTCGTAAATTTTCGGGTCAATGCCGCACCGCCAACCATGATCGGCACATTGATGCCGGCTGTTTTCAGATCCTGCGCTGTAGAAACCATCTGTTGAGCGGATTTCACCAGAAGACCGGATAAACCGATGGCATCCGGCTTTTCGCGCCGATATGCCTCGATGATTTGCTCCGGTGGTACTTTTATACCCAAATTGACGATGTCATAACCATTGTTCGCCAGGATGATTTCAACAAGGTTTTTGCCGATATCATGAACATCGCCTTTTACGGTCGCAAGAATAATTTTTCCTTTAACCGAAGTTTCATTCTTCTCCATGAATTGCTCAAGATGGGCAACCGAAGCCTTCATCACTTCCGCACTCTGAAGAACCTCTGCCACAATCAACTCATTGTTATTGAACAGCCGGCCCACCTCTGACATTCCATCCATCAGCGGCCCGTTAATGATCTCAAGTGCACTGTATTTTTTCAATGCCTCATCCAGGTCCGGAATGAGACCTTCCTTGGAACCTTCCACAACATAGGAAGCGAGTCGTTCTTCCAAACTTAAATTTGATTTTACTTCCTTTTTCTCGACCTTCTTGTTTCGAAACGCTGCTACGAAAGCAGCAAGGGTCGATTCACTTGTTCGGTAGATCAAATCTTCAGCCAGGCGGCGCTCTTCCTCCGGGATCGATGCGTAACGCTCCAGTTTCTCTGTGTTTACAATAGCATAATCAAGACCTGCTTTTGTGCATTCATACAAAAATACCGAATTCAGCACTTCTCTGCCCGCTTCAGGAAGCCCGAATGAAACGTTGCTGACTCCAAGTATCGTATGACACTCCGGCATAGCTTCTTTGATCAAACGTATGCCTTCAATCGTTTCCTGCGCTGATCCGATATACTGCTCATCACCGGTACCGACCGGAAATACCAATGTATCAAAAATAATATCCTCCGACTTGATACCATATTTATTAACGAGCAGCTCATACGAACGGCGCGCAACCTGAAGTTTGTCCTTTCGATGAATCGCCTGACCGCTCTCATCAATCGTGCCAACAACGACAGCGGCCCCATATTTATGAATCAGCGGAGCTACTTTTTCAAATTTCTCCTCACCATCTTCAAGATTAATAGAATTGATGATCGCTTTTCCTTGTGAATATCGAAGTGCCAAATCAATGACTTCAGAATCGGTAGTGTCAATCATTAACGGCACCTTCACCTTTTTAACGACAAGCTCCAAAAATCGGATCATATCTTCCTTTTCGTCGCGATCCGGGTCCTGAACGCAAATATCGATGACATGCGCTCCGTTTTTTACTTGAGCACGTGCAATTTCGGATGCTTCTTCGTATTTGCCTTCCACAATAAGGCGTTTGAATTTACGGGAACCTAGGACGTTGGTTCGTTCTCCAACCATATAAGGACGGTTCTCCTGCTCAATATAGACAGGCTCAATACCCGATAACGCCGGAAGATGAGAGCCACCCAGCTTACGCGGCGGATATTGACTCATCACATCAGCTAAAGCACGAATATGGTCCGGAGTAGTTCCGCAGCAGCCTCCGGCAATGTTCAGCCATCCTTTTTCAGCAAAAGCACCCATCTTTTGGGCAAGCGAACCCGGCGATTCATGATAATGTCCATTCTCGTCAGGCAGACCTGCATTCGGGTAGCAGCTTACTGCCGCTTTAGACATATCTGACAAGGAACGGATATGATCCCTCATAAATTCCGGACCAGTAGCACAGTTCAAACCGATCGATATCGGTTCAATATGCTCCAAAGATATGTAAAAAGCTTCTATATTCTGCCCTGCCAACGTCGTACCCATCGGCTCAATCGTACCTGAAATCATAATGGGCAGTTTGATACCGGTTTGATCAAAAGCTTGACGTATACCAATTGTCCCGGCCTTTACATTGAGTGTATCCTGGGACGTTTCAAGAAGCAGTGCATCCACTCCGCCTTCGATTAAAGCGATCGCCTGTTCCTCATAGCTTTCAATCAGTTCCTGGAACGTAACTCCACCGGTAACCGAAAGCGTTTTAGTCGTAGGCCCCATGGCTCCTATAGCATAGCGCGGCTTTTCTGGAGTTGAATATTTAACAGCAGCGGCAACAGCCAGACGAGCTGCCTCCAAATTAATCTCCCTGGCGAGCTGAGGTATATCGTATTCAGCCAACACGACGGATGCCGCACCAAACGTATTGGTTTCAATCAGATCTGCCCCTGCCTCCAAATATTGTTCGTGTATAAATTGAATGACATCTGGACGCTTCAAGACCAGCATTTCGTTACAGCCATCCAATTCTTCTCCACCGAAATCCTGCGGCGAGAGGTTCTGCTGCTGTATCATAGTACCCATAGCACCATCAAGGATTAATATTCGTTCTTTCATTGCTTCCTGTAAACTAGGTTTACTCAATCTATACCCCTCCCCCGCAAAACGTTAAATCTTAGTGTACCAGAATATTTTTCAAAGGAAAAGAATGAAATCCGGGAAAATATGCGTCGTTTTGAGCTTTTTTCAAGCTTTTTCTCAGTACAAACCGGATTAACTAGCCTATTATACCAATTAATCACGTTGGAAAAAACGGATTAATGGCTGTCAGACAGCATTATTCATAATACGAACGAAAGAATTTTTAAAACGGATAATGTTCGGTCTTGAGTATACAGAGATGAGGACTGCCTAAATTGATAAATGATTTTGCTAAGCACAGGCTCCATGCCGCATACTTCGAATAAGATCTCTATTATAGATACAATGCCGGGAGTCAAAAATACGTTCAGACAACTCTTCCAACTAACGCGCTAGCTCAAAGCCTTAAGTCATCCAATAGACCAGGGTTCATTTTTTATGAGATTAAGAAGCTGTGTTGAACAAGCCTGCATATAAAAACAGCAGCTTGAGCCATCAATGGATGACTAACGCTGCTGTTTTTCATTCAATATACACTACCTGCCCGCGGATATACCTAAAATCCTATTTGGTAATTTTAAGTTCTTTGGATGGCATGGAGTGCTGTTCACGGGCAGTGACATGGGAAATAATCCGATACATTCCTGGCTCGGTAAACGTCTTCTCCAGCTCGTAATTTCCATCTTCACTATGCTGTACCGGCACCTTTTCCTTCATACCTCCATCTTCGCTTATGATTTCAAACTCAACACTGTCCGCGTCTTCGACAGGTTCACCGGAATGGGTAACCTTCGCCTGAATGATAACCTTCTCACCTATCGCAGCCGTTTCAGCATTTAGCGACAGTTCGACAGTAAGTGGACCTTCCATCGAGTTTTGATGTTTCGAATCATCTTTACTGTCGCCGCATGCCGCCAGGGCGATGGCCATCATGACCATTACAGAAATCAACGCATAACTTTTCTTTTTCAACATTATCCACCTACTTTTAAAAATCAGATAAAACAGCTTTTATGATTTTTTTCCTATTTCTGTAACCAACCAATATTATACATCTTTTACTGCGGAGTGAAATATGCATCCGCTTACAATTCTGTGACATTTCTCACACAAAAAAAAGAAACGTCCCAGCATCTCTTGTGAAAGATGAGGAACATTTCTTCAATAATAAATTATTTATAAATGATACACCATAATCTAACCTTCATGATAATGAAGACAAGATATCATGAAGCTGTGTCAAGTTTTGAATTTCGTAATCCGGCACAATGGTAGAATCTTTAGGACGGTCCGTCCGGTTGATCCACACGGTTGTCAGCCCCGCCGCATTGCCTCCCTTAATGTCTGTAGTTAACTTATCTCCCACCATTACAGCATGTTGGGGCTGAATATCAAGCAAGCCAAGAGCATGGGTAAAAATAGAGGCATCCGGCTTACCCTTTCCAAAGCTGCCCGATATAACGATATGATCAAAAAAAGGAATCAGCTCCGGAACTCCGTCCAATTTTTCCTGCTGCAGATCAGGAGAACCATTCGTCAGTAGCAGCAGCTTTACACGACCTTTTAGCTCTTTCAACACATCGAATGTTTCATCATACACATACGGACGCGTTCTTCGTTCAGCAGCAAAGCGTTCTGCCAGTTCTTCTGCCAGTTCATCATTCTCCACTTCAAGAGAGTTCAGCCCTTTGCGCCACGATTCTTTACGATAAACGGGCGCAAGCTCCTGAAGACGTCGAAACTCCGGCTGATCGCCTGCTGTAAAATTCGCCCACAGGCCTTCGAAAGGGTTGATCCCGATCATTTGTGTAAATGCAAATGTGTCGTAGGACTCATACAGTGCTCGCGCTTCACGTCTTACAGCTGATTGCAAGGCAACGGCATCAATGCCGGCGATTTCAGCTGCAGCCTGACAGGTCACTTCGAATGCTTCCTCTACACTTCTTTCGTCCCATAATAAAGTATCATCAAGGTCAAACAACACCGCAGATACAGACATCTCTCCATCTCCCTCTCTGTAAGCCGGATAAAAAAGCCGGCATATCTATTATTCGCGCTCTACAGGAATTTGATTGACCTTTGCAAATTGCTCAAGTCTTTCCCCCATAGCATCGGTATCATAACGGTTAATCAGTCGTGAAAACACCCAGTTTCCGCCACGCCCTTTATTTTCGATCACTACAGAACCTTTCAAAATTCTAATTTTCGAAATTTCCGATGCCATCAGATTTCGTTCACGATTATATTTCATCGTCGATACCGTGCTGCGTCCCACTTTCAAATAAGGCTTGCGCAAAAAGATCATTAAAGCTAGCAAAATATATAAGCCAACTCCAAACCAGGTTATGGTCTGACTGCCCTCGGTCACTCCTGGAGTCAAGACCCCAAGCATTGCATAAAGCGCGCCTAGTGCAATCAGGACAAATGGCAGTACGTATTTACGGCCCTTGAACACATCTCCATCACTGGTTGGTGTAGTGCCTGTTCCAAGCACCGGCTGTCCCTGCTTCTTACGCTGTTTGTTAAGCTGGGACATATTCTTGCTGACTTTTCTTTCCCATGAACGAGACATGAGTCTCCCCCTCTTCGCTGAACTTCAATTTTTATAAGATCACTTATCCGGTAAGCAAATGTGTAAATGGGCAATGCCTAATGTTTCAAACCTGTACCGTTCTGGTCATCATCAACCCATTCAATTGAATCCAATTGCTGCCGGAAATTTTTACGGAAATTATTAAGATAGGCTTTACGAAGCTCGGAGCGCTCTTTCAGTTCCTCCTTCGTTAACCCTTCATTTTTGTTCTTTCTAGCCAGAACGTTTATGCGTTCTACCAAAGCATCAATATCCATTACTTCGCCTCCAATAAAAAATTCACTACTAACTTAGTCACGCAAGAAGAAACGCCATCGGCACCGATTTAAAAAAAGGCGCGGCGTTTCTCGAGAATATAAGCCAAGTATACAATATGAAATTTATACTTCCTTATATTTTCAAAGGAACTTGTCAAAAAGTTCTCTCCTAAACTAAGCTCGTTCATACGATTCTTCATATTATATCATTAATTTAAAAGATAATAAATTCCCGAAAGAAGTGCTTACTGTTCTTACCAAAGAGGGAGTGACAGTACATCTCCGGCCTGAATGTCCAATCCCTTCAGCTCATTAGCTTCCCTGATCGAACTGATATATACCCTAGTGTCCATCTTCTCTGGCTTGTGGGCAACTGCAATGCTCCAAAGCGAATCACCAGGCTGAATAATAACGTTCTTCTCTGCCCTAGGTTCTTCCACTTCACCTGCAAAAACTGAAAAAGCACCTGTGCATCCCAAAACAACAATCATCAAAATAAGCAGAGATTTACCTGCTCGTGTCTGAATTCCATCTATTATACGATGCCATAAAGAAACTTGGTTGTGTGTCTCTTCTTGAAGCGGTTCTTCGTAAATACTGCGGTATGTAGTATATCTCAACATCATCACCATCTCCCAAACAAGTGTTCTGTTACGAAAATAATATAACACGAACATTTGTTTGTTTCAATAGTTTTTGCGAACGGTTGTTCGTGATGTTTAGAACTTATGTTTGTGCGAACGGAGGTTCTATGTTATAATTTTTCCAAAAGTTATTAAATGGGGTTGATACGGAATGTCGAAGATATCCAGCCGCCAGCAGGCGATTTTGGAATTTATCCGCAATGAAGTTCGAAGCAAGGGCTACCCGCCTTCTGTGCGAGAAATCGGTGAAGCTGTCGGACTGGCTTCCAGCTCAACAGTACATGGTCATCTGGATCGTTTGGAAAAGAAAGGCCTCATTCGTCGTGACCCTACGAAGCCGAGAGCGATCGAGCTTCTCGGACAAGAAGAATCGGAGAACAGCAATTTATTTACACATACCATTTCGAGAGTTCCTGTCGTTGGAAAAGTTACTGCCGGTGTTCCGATCACAGCTACTGAGAATATCGAAGACTATTTCCCGCTCCCGCAGCATTTTGTAGGGGACAGCAAAGTCTTTATGCTAACTGTTATAGGGGACAGTATGGTTGAAGCAGGAATTTATAATGGGGACTACGTAATTGTGCGTCAGCAGCAAACCGCAGACAACGGTGACATCGTCGTAGCTATGACAGAAGAAGATGAAGCCACTGTTAAAACTTTTTATAAAGAGAAAGATCACATCCGCCTCCAGCCAGAGAACCCGATGTATGAACCTCTTCGTTTAAACCATGTCACCATACTGGGGAAAGTCATTGGTGTATTTAGAGATATTCATTAAGAATTGTCTCGTCTCAGAATAAAGGTTATCGTCTTGTATTTATTGAACAAGAGGTAACCTTTTTTTATCTGGTAGTTTGCAGGAAAGTACTCTTAGGGAGAAGGAAAAACAAAAGTCGATACTTTATTACATTGCATGGAACTAAAGGAGAAATTATGAAACTTTAATTTTTTTAATTCGTATATATAAGGATATAGAAATTAGTATAACTGATGTTATAACGAATGAATACATGTTAAAATTTTATATAAAATATAAATAAAGGAGGTGTCAAATATGCCTACAGATGTTATTACCTTCGTAGCTATAGTTTCCATTGTTATTTGGATTGCGGCGACCAGAGAGCTTGTAAAATCTTCAAAAGAGAAGGACGGACGGAAAATAATCACTTTAATGTCTGCTGGTTCCTTATCGACACTAATAATCACCATTTCACTTTTTCAAAATATCCAATTCTAAAAATTATGGTATATAGCAAACTAATGCATAGAGGAGTGTGTGTCGGAAGTTTTTGTAAACCTCCACAATCAAGTGCGTTAGTAGGACAGGAATAGAGGAAACCTTATTATAATGGGTTTCCTTTTATTTTTCGCAAATTATCAACATCAAATTTTAACAGAGCCATATTTTAAGAACCACAGGAACGTGACAGGCATCGAAGTTTCGTCTGCGCTAAGGAAGGGTGGCAAAAAAGTGTGGTCAGCGAGTATGAAGTGCAGGAAATCAATGGTCCCTCGGGATCGGCTGGGTAAGTTGGTTGTACAGAAGCATCAGAACAAGTGGAAATGTAGGGCCTGATTTAAAGGAAGTGATTCAGCGTTCAGACTAATCTTTTTTCTTGACTCCTTTTACGATAAGAAAAAGCAGTGAAGCCCAGAATAACATTTCTGCTATATTTACAAATAATTTGATACCTTCACCCTGATCTTTGATGCCAAACAAAATATGAATTAATGACACGAAGCCTGAAATGACCAATATAATAAACGAAATTAAATACATGACGATCTCCTTATTTTAACTTTAAATATATTTTGAGTACCACAGGAACGTGACAGGCATCAAAGTCTCGTATGCTCTAAGGAGGGGCGGAAAAAAGCACCTACACCTCTTTGGCCAAGGAGCCTGTAAAAGGCTGTTTCTACGGAAATTATTGAAAAAAGTAAATCAGGCGATTGGGAGATTACCGTAACGTCAGGAAAACCTGTACCGAGAAGTTGGTTTCCAGAGTCATTGGTAGGTATAAAAATCTTATGCTTAGCTTCTGGCGGAGGTCAACAAGGTCCAATATTAGCAGCGGCAGGAGCTGATGTTACTGTTACCGACATTTCCAAAAAACAATTGGAACAGGATGCATTTGTCGCAAAACGAGATGAATTGAATTTAACAACGGTTCAAGGTGATATGTCTGATCTCTCTAATTTTGCAGATGGAGAATTTGATATGGTTATAAATCCTGTTTCAAATCTTTTTGTAAAAGATGTTCGTCCTGTATGGAAAGAAATATCACGAGTGTTAAAAGATAAAGGAGTTCTTATTTCTGGCTTTACAAACCCACTCCTATTTATTTTTGATGATGAAGAAGATATGAAGGGAAACTTAGTGGTTAAAAACTCTATTCCGTCATCATCCATGGATAACCTGACAGAAAAAGAGATTGAAGAATTTATGAAATCAAATAAAACAATTGAATTTGGACATACATTAGAGGACCAAATTCAAGGACAGTTTGACGCAGGATTTATAGTCAATGGCCTATATGAAGATGATTTTGGTGGCAGTAGACCGTTAGATAAATATATAAAATGTTTTATTGCGACAAAAGCTATCAAGATTAATATTGATAAAATCATGTAGGTAACGCAATTTTGTGTCGCCATTTTCACAGAACTAACAGTGTCGTTGTTGAAGTGAAAGGACAAATTATATGACTAATATGTTATATTCTTTAATTTATCTCTTTCAATTTTGGTCTTGAGAAAGCATATTATCTCTCCCTTTTATTCAACAATCGCCACCATTACTTTAAGCATATGAATTAACTATTTTTATACCAAAGGCTAGCCATCTTCCATCTATGTCTTCAACTACAAATTCTTTATTATTGTAATCCGTATTATCTAATGAACGGACTATTTTAACATTAGAGTTGAGGAACTCTTCTTGAAGTTCTTCTTGGTTTTTTGTGATAAGTAAGCATCATATCCATAGCCATATAATTCCCTATTCGGAATTACTTTTTGTCCGTTGGTTTTCGTTAAAATAATTTCTGTTTTATCTCGATACAAACAAATATGAGGTTCATTCGCGTCCATATATTGAACAGCTTTAAATCCCATTTTGTGTTTGTAAAAATTAGCGATTTTTATAATATCCGGTGTTGGGAAAATACAGTGTGACTCTAATAAATGGTATTTCATTTTGATTTCTCCTTATAAAATTTAGGGTCAGACTTTAATTTCTAAATTCTTCTTCAACTTTGTTCGTTGGTGGAGCAATCTACGAGCTTTTTAATCATTTACCTTAATATAACATCCCATAATCTAAAGGGCTATCTTGCTCAACAAAAGATAAAACCCTTCATCGCCAAACTCTTCAATCCCTCGGTAATCTGAGATTTTGAGCACACGCTTCACAGCTCTATCAACCACATCTCCGGCATTTTGCGTATGCATAAGATAGTTGACCAAAACGCATAATCACTTCGCTCATGATCAGGAAGCATCCACACCACTTCCCTTAGACAATCTCCAGGACAAAATATTCTCTTCATTAAATATTCGTAGTGCGTTCGATTTTAGACACTTTGCCTTTACTCGCCCATTTTTTACTCCAAGTACTTCGATTTTTCTTTGTGTTATTTTTCCTTTACGATCTTCGTAAATGATTTCGATGATTTTCCCGATGTATTTATGCATTATGTTCACCTCCATAAATATAGGAACGTTCGTTTGTATTATATGCGAACACTCGTTCTTTTATCAATAGTAAAAAGAACGGGGAACTAACGACGGTACGCTCAAAAGGCCCTGTTATGATTCGCTTACTGTATAACGAGATATTACAAGGCATTCCAGACAGAAACATCAGAGGAAGATGATAGACAACTCAATCTTGACTATACATGGCGGTATCCTGTTATACAAAAAGCACCTTAGCTACTTGGCCAAGATGCTCACACATAATAATTACTCTATAACTTCAATTTTCGTAGCTTCTCCTTGAATTGGATTACTTCCTCGTATTGTCCAGTAGTCCATACTATCACCTTATCTCCTGCTTTGAGAGTATGGTCAACTCTCTTTGTTATAAGCTTATATACATTTTTAAATCTGTATTAGATGCAACAGTAATTGTGGGCATATGGGGAGCAGAATCTTCGAAATAACCCTTCCCTTGTTTGTTCAATGTCCACTAATAGTGATCTACCAGTGTTATGAAAAGTAGTTCATATTATAAGTTATTTTATATATGCTGATGTCGTCTGTGTACGTTATCCAAAAATCAGCAATCTTATCATTAACCATTTGAAACCTTAGTGCGGCAGGTGTTTCAGCGACTTTCTTTAAATTTGGACCTGTACTAATATTGAACTTTTTGAATACTTCCTCTTCATTGCCTTCTTCAAACTTCCCACCATAATAAGTAAAACGAACAACCTCATTATCGATTATCATGAATTCATAAGTGTTATTCTCATACGAATAGTATTTTGTTTTATAGGACCTTGTTTCTGATAATTTAAAGTTGGCATCTTCAATTAATTCTGGTTCACCCATTATGGAAACAAGTTCATCGGGTGATATCTTGCTAAATTTATTCGCATCTATTATCATGCTGTCATCTTTCTCTTCATTCATGGTAACTGTATTCGTTATTGCCTTAGTTTCGTTGGCATCTATTGCTATCCCAGCTATCAAAAACACTATTGATAATAAAAACAAAAAAGATGCAATCTTAGCTTTATGACTTGAACCTTTTTTAGAAACTTTAGCAATTGCCCATAAAACAAACATGATAATTGCCCCTGCAAGGGAAAATAACCAAAGAGTCATTATAAAATAAAACACTCGAATCCCCCTAACGGAAAATAATTACTATTATCGTACCATTACTAGGAATATACGGTCTATGGATATTTTAATTCCATCAATTAAATACATTTGTGGTAACAATCAACACGCCCATTCTGAGTCGAGTTTCTTTTCTTATATCAAGGGGAATACACATTGACCGTTATTACGTATAGTTAAATATTCCCATTTTTGATAAACTGTCTGTAATACTTTAGATATGGGGGGGATAGTTTTGTCGCAGTTTATGAAATTAGTTGGGGGCATTATATTTGGTGGGGGTATAATTCTAGGTATTGTTTTCGGTCTACAAGAAAGCGAAGTAGCTAAGTTACTCAAAATCGAAGAAGGCTTTCGATGGATGATTGCTCTGACTTGGTGGATCGGCGGTATCATTTCGGGATCAATATTTTTTACAATCGGTTCTATACTTGAAATTGTTCAAGAAAACAGCGCCAGGCTTAAAGAGCTACTACATAGATCAGAACCTACCATTACAGGTGGTTCAATCGGTAATACCAAGTCCGATTTGAGCAGCCTGAAAGGTTATACAATGAAGAAAGTACAAGATTAAAATATTAAATAAAAGAAATAAAACTATACAGAAAACAAGCAGATTACAATCAAGTATAATAACGGTGAAATACTAAGAGGTATTCCTGAGACTTACACAGATTGAATAAATAAGTGCTCCATTGATGCTTTTGCGATTATCGATTAACCGCCTTAGAATTGGCGGGTTTATTTTCCAATATAAAATCCAATAATCTAAAAATCCATCCTGTTGCTCCTTTGGTTTTGGTACATCCTCACCGTTTTTCATGACGACAATGCTTTGCACATCGGACTCATTTTGCCAGAGGATTGTACCCCTCTATCTCCAAACTCTTCAATCCTTGAATAATCTCAGCTCGTGACCGACCTGTCATTTGCTCAATTAGATAAATGATGGAATCTTCCGCCGGTGTTTAGGGTAGTTGACGAGTATCCGCAGCAGCTTACGTTCACGATCTGGTAGCACTGCAACCACTATAAAACAAATTTTTCTTGAAAGCTTAATCATCATACCTCCCTCTGAAGGCAAGAGCTTTTGTTTGTACTGTAATAGCAAGGTTCAGGAGCTCATATATACAGTAATTCATCCGATATATTGTAATATAGGTATCAACTTATATGAAAAAAGGGGATGGGATTATATCTAAAGAGCTATAAACTGCAATAAATAATAAGAAAATGGATACATACGGAATTATCAACTATCTCTTAGACAGAAAGGATGTACTAAATATGAAAAAAGTAATACCTACTTTACTAGCTTTTTTATTATTTTTTAGTTTTAACCAGAGTGTCTTTGCTACTTCTATAGGAAAAAGCCTCCCACTTCCCGAGGAAGGTTGGATAAGATTTGATGACACAGCACCTGAACTGGTTTATTCACTTGATCAATGGGTACCAATAGATAATTCAGGGACTGATTACAACAGAACTGTTCTTGGTGCAAAACATAAGAAAAAAAGTGAAATTAAATTTAAGTTTGAAGGAACAAAAATTCGATTAATAATTAATTCTTCAAACTCTTATACGAGTAAAGTCGGAGTTAGTATTGATGGAGTGACAGAATATTTCTCTGCTCGTAATGAAACTGGGTGGAAACATAATATTCTTAGCTATGAAAAAACAGGACTTGATGTTGGCTTACATGAAATAGTAATTTGGACAGAAGAACCATCCCCAAATGTTGTAGTCTATGACTATCGATTAGATGCAATAGACGTTGATGGAAAATTAGTTGATTACGAAACTGAAGTGCCAACAGCTCCAATAGAAAAACCTGAACAGCCACCTGTTGATCCAGTGCCGCAACCTTCCGGTGATCGAGCAATACTTGTGATTACATATATCACAGGTCTAGAAAAAGAATATGACCTTTCCATGGATGAGGTAAATAGTTTTATAGATTGGTATGATAATAAGGATGTAGGAATAGGTCCATCAAAATTCGCAATCAATAAGCACAACAATAATAAAGGACCATTCAAGAGACGAACTGATTATGTAATCTTTAATAATATCCTTACTTTTGAAGTGAACGAGTACTCACTGTGAAAAATAAAACAGCAAACAGACCTACCAGCACATATACCTTCGCTAGCGTTGCAATGGATGAAACAAGTGCATCAACACCAAACTTATTCATCATATCATTTCTCCGTGGACCTAGTTAGTAACACTTGAACAATATGGATGAATTCGAGAATCATTTCAAAAAAATTTTCGAATAAAATGTGGGTGTTTTGTGAGTGCCACACTCTCCCGACACCCCCGCTTCATTTCACCCAAAAAAACAAAAACCCCCAGCGCCTAGAGCGCCAAGGGTTTCAGGTATTAATACATCGTGAGGTATTGGTCACGTTCCCATTGATGAACTTGTGTGCGGTACATATCCCATTCGATCTCTTTCAGCTCGAAAAAGTGGGCCAGTGCATGATCGCCCAGTGCATCACAGATGACTTCATCGCGAAGCAGTTCATTCACGGCTTCCTTCAGATTGGCAGGCAAACTCGGAATCCCTTCTTCAATTCGCTCTTCATCCGACATCACATAGATGTTGCGATCGATCGGAGCTGGCAGTGGCAGTTTACGCTTAATTCCGTCCAGTCCTGCTTTAAGCATGACAGCCAAGGCCAGATAAGGGTTCGCAGCCGGGTCCGGGTTACGAACTTCAACACGAGTGCTTAGACCGCGAGAAGCCGGGATACGAATCATCGGACTTCGGTTGCTTGCAGACCAAGCGACATAACATGGAGCTTCATAGCCCGGAACAAGACGCTTATACGAGTTTACGGTAGGATTCGTAATCGCTGCAAAAGCCCGTGCATGCTTCAGCTGCCCAGCCATGAAATGACGCGCATTTTCGCTAAGGCCCAGCTCATCATTTTCATCAACAAACATATTTTCCTTGCCATTAAAGAGCGACATATTACAGTGCATCCCTGAACCGTTTACGCCAAACAGCGGTTTAGGCATAAATGTAGCGATCAAACCGTGCTGACGTGCAATGGTTTTAACAACAAGCTTGAAGGTTTGGATTTGGTCCGCTGCTTTCACAGCATTCGCATATTTGAAATCGATCTCGTGCTGTCCTGGAGCTACTTCATGGTGGGACGCTTCAATTTCAAATCCCATCTCTTCCAAAGTAAGCACGATATCGCGGCGGCAGTTCTCACCAAGGTCCGTAGGAGCAAGATCAAAATAACCGCCCTGGTCATTCAGCTCCATGGTCGGATTGCCTTTTTCATCTGTCTTGAACAGGAAAAACTCCGGCTCCGGTCCTACATTCATCGCTGTAAAACCCATTTCTGCCGCTTCTTTCAAACTTCTCTTCAATATCCCGCGTGGATCGCCTGCGAACGGATGACCGTCCGTCGTGTAAATGTCACAGATGAGACGCGCTACACGATCTTGAGAAACCCAAGGGAAAATAACCCAGGTTTCGAGATCCGGATAAAGATACATATCGGACTCTTCGATCCGTACATAGCCTTCAATAGAAGAACCGTCAAACATCATTTTGTTATCCAAAGCTTTCGGCAGCTGACTTACGGGAATCTCTACGTTCTTTATCGTTCCCAGCAAGTCGGTAAACTGCAGTCGGATAAACCTAACGTTTTCCTCTTTGGCAATGCGCAGAATATCTTCTTTAGAATAACTCAATTTAATCCTCTCCCTCACTAGCCTGTATATATTTATATTTTATCAAGAAGAAACGCCTTCGCGTTTATGACGTCAGCGTTTCTTCGAGAAATATGGAGTCAAGTATGCACTGAAATAAACACGATCTTATTGTTTAAAAAATCGGGATAGTTCTCCTTGAATCAACGACACTTGTCCCGGTCTGTTCCCCACAAGCAACTCTTGTTTTAATAAACGCCGGAGCTGCGATTCCGACATTTCTTTACGTCTGCTCTCAGTATCCGGTGTAATGACGGTTGCCTCTTCCGATTCCTTCGTTACCGGGTTCATCACCTGCTTAATCCCTGCAATATTAACGCCCTTCTCAATCAATGCTTTAATCTCAAGCAGTCGTTCCACATCATTAAAAGAAAATAGGCGCTGGTTGCCTGACGTTCGGGCAGGTACGATCAAACTATGCTGCTCGTAATAACGTATTTGCCTGGCGGACAAATCGGTGAGCTTCATGACTATTCCAATGGGGAATAAAGCCATATTCCTCCGGATTTCATCACCCATGACTCATCAACCTTCCAAGTGATCTTTTCTGTTACATTGTATATTTCCTGCTTTACCGTGTCAATCCCATGTCAGAATATCTTACAACAAGTTCCGTTCTTTCATGGATTGCAATGCCATAAGCACTCCATACTTGACATGGGAATAAGTTAAACCGCCTTGCATATAACCAATATAAGGCTCACGAATCGGCGCATCGGCTGACAGTTCCAGACTGCCACCTTGAATGAACGTTCCGGCCGCCATAATAACGGGGTGCTCATAACCAGGCATCTCCCAAGGCTCAGGCACTACATGACTGTCGACTGCAGATGCCCGCTGAATCCCCTGAACAAAAGCGATTAAATGTTCCGGACCAGAGAAAGAAATCGCCTGAATCAAGTCGGTTCGCTTCTCATTCCAGGCCGGCTTGGTCACGAAACCTACCTCTTCAAAAATAGCAGATGCAAAAACACTCCCTTTTAACGCTTGTCCAACGGTATTCGGCGCAAGAAACAATCCCTGATACATCCCGCGTGTCGTTCCAAGCATTGCACCTACTTCGCGGCCGATGCCGGGAGCTGTCAGCCTGTTTGCAGCTTGATCTACATATATCTCTTTACCGCAAATATAACCTCCGGTTTCCGCTATTCCACCTCCCGGATTTTTAATTAGTGAGCCTGCCATCAGATCGACACCAAACTCTGTCGGCTCATGCTCTTCTGAGAACTCTCCGTAACAGTTATCTACAAACACGATGACATCCGGCTTAATCGCTTTAACCTTCTCCACCATCAATCCGATTTCTTCTACCGTGAAGGAGGAACGCCAATCATAACCGCGTGAGCGCTGGATGCCAATCACCTTTGTTGCCGGGGTGATCGCTTTAGCAACACCTTCCCAGTCCACTTTTCCATCCTCAAGCAGATCCACTTCTCCATAGCGAATGCCAAAATCCTTCAGTGAGCCCGCTCCATCGCCCTCTTCTCCAATAACTTGATGGAGCGTGTCATATGGACGACCCGTTATGTATAACAGCTCATCTCCCGGCCGCAAAACCCCAAACAAAGCGGTCGATATCGTATGCGTCCCGGACGCAAAATGAGGACGCACCAGGGCCGATTCGGCCCCGAATACGTCTGCATATACTTCATCCAGTACTTCCCGGCCGCGGTCATTGTAGCCATAACCTGTTGAACCTGCAAAATGAAAATCACTGACTTTACTGCGCTGAAACGCTTCAATGACCTTCCATTGATTGTAATCAACAATGCGGTCGATCTCTCGTATTTTTTCTTCTACCTTCTTTTCTGCCTTTACACTTAACTCTAAGATGTCTTGCGAAAAAGTTGCCATAACGTCCTGGTCTCTCCTCTGTCATCTTTCATAATTGTATCTAGTGTTCGATATAGCTCGTGAGCATATAGCCCATCTTTTCATAATCAGCTTTGTTGATCCGGACTTTATATATAATGTCATCCTCTTTAATCGTCTGTTCAATCACATCCCCAATCCGGAATACAACAGAGCTGACATCCCCACGATCCGCCGGAATGCGAAATTTCAGTTCCCCTCCGGATAGATGATCCTGAATGGCGTGCCGAACAGCATCCATATCGGCCTCATCATAAGCGCTTATTTTCAGAAAGCCTTCCCCGGAAGGAAGCATCTCAAGCTGCTCCGGGCTACAGAGGTCTTTTTTGTTAAACAGAACGAGCTGCGGCTTATCCGCCGCTCCCAGCTCTTCCAAAATGGATTGAACGACCGCTATCTGTTCCTCACGCATCGCTGACGAAGCGTCAACAACATGCAAAATCAGATCAGCTTCATTCACTTCTTCCAATGTTGCCCGAAACGCAGCAACGAGGTCGTGCGGTAGATTTTGAATAAATCCAACCGTGTCGGTTAACACCACCCCTTTGCCACTTGGCAGCTCTAGCACGCGGGATGTCGGATCAAGCGTTGCAAACAATTGATTTTCAATGTAAACATCGGCTGCTGTCAGTTTGTTCAAAAGGGTAGATTTTCCTGCATTCGTATAACCAACCAGAGCAACTTGAACCGTTCCGGTCTTTTTGCGACGTTCGCGATAAAGAGCACGATGCTTCGTAATTTCCTCTAGCTGACGCTTCAAGTCACTGATCCGGCCTCTGATATGCCGGCGGTCGGTCTCTAGCTTGCTTTCGCCGGGACCTCTCGTCCCTATACCACCTCCAAGCCGTGACAGATTTTTACCGTGACCGGACAAACGCGGCAGCAAATAACTGTGCTGTGCAAGCTCCACCTGGATAATACCTTCACGCGTCTTGGCACGCTGAGCGAATATATCTAAAATCAATTGTGTCCTGTCAATAATTTTCACATCTAAAGCCTCTTCAAGATTGCGCACCTGTGCTCCAGACAGCTCCTGGTCAAAAATGGCCGTATTGGCTTCAAGACCATCAATTAACATCCGGAGTTCTTCCACTTTTCCTCTCCCAATAAACCATTTGGAATCCGGTGTTTCACGGTTTTGAGTCACTACCTCAAGCACCTGCACACCGGCGGTTTCCGCGAGCTGAACAAGCTCCTGAAGTGAGTGCTCGGGGGTCATGTCAGACCGCTTCACCTGATCGGTGACAAGACTGACCAATACAGCTTTGTCCGGCACCTCGGTCCTCGTCTCGTGTATGTTATTTGCCATAATCATTGCTCCTTTAATTCCGGTTTCTTATTGGTTACATCTAGCCATCACTATTAGGCATATTATTCCCAGCTCTAAAAAGCTATTGTTTACCTACCAGTTTAAAATCCTCCGGACGAAGCGTCATCAACTCAAGCTTGCTCGGATTTCCGGCAACATATTGATTGAGCAAGCGCACTGCCTGATTCCGGATCGATTTTTCAATCAGATTTCGAACATATCGGGCATTGCTAAAAGCATGAAGTTGACTCTCTTTCTCCACCTGAAGATGCTCCCTCAGTTTCATCATAGACTGCGGCATAAGAATATAATCCCTTTCCTTGGCCATCAGTTCGGAAATTTGAATTAACTGGTCCATATTATAATCCGGGAAATCCATCTGGATCGGGAATCGCGAATGAAGTCCAGGGTTACTGCACATAAAAAAATCAATTTCATCCGAATAACCCGCCAAAATCAGAATGAACTGGTTCTTGTGGTCCTCCATCGCCTTAACAAGCGTATCGATCGCTTCCTTGCCGAAATCTTTTTCCCCGCCCCGGGCCAGGCTGTATGCTTCATCGATGAATAAAATACCGCCGATGGCCTTCTTCACCAAATCTCTTGTTTTCTGTGCTGTGTGTCCAATATATTCGCCCACAAGATCCGCACGCTCAACTTCAATCAGATGACCTTTGTTCAGAACGCCCATTTTTTGAAACAGCTTGGCGATAATTCGTGCAACCGTCGTTTTTCCTGTACCTGGGTTTCCTTTAAAAATCATATGAAACACATGACCGCCGCTTAATAAGCCGATCTCAGAACGCATCTGGGCCACTTGAAGCAAAGCGTAAATTTCGTAAACCAGCTCTTTAATCTGGTCAAGCCCCACCAGTTGATCAAGCTCTTTTTGAATTTCCTGGAATAGACCGTGCTGCGGCAATGGACTCGGCGATGGGACCGGGTCGCGCTCGGGAACCGCAGTGCTGACCAGTGGAGGACTGGCGCTGCGGAGCACGACATTGATCTGTCTGGATGGCCGCCTTTCAGAACGGCTTTCACTGGCCGTTACACGTCCGTTCATAGCTCCTCACCTCTTTATCCAAAGGGCTCAATATCTATTCCAATGTATTCTATTTAAAAGCAGGTTATTAGAAGTTTCATCACTTCCATCCGAATTGAATGAGAATTCGGTCAAATGTCCACTTGGTGTAAGCCAGAATCTCACGACCTTTATGCTTGGCCATAGGCAGGACAGTAGAAGTCGTCAATGCCATTTCCGGATTATCATAATTCAGCGTTTCCGCGACTTCCAGCGATCTCGTGCCATGATAATCATGAGTGACAATAATCGCGGAAGACCACCCGTGCTCTTTCATGATGCGTTGACTGAACAACAGATTTTCATATGTGCTTGTCGCTTCATTTTCAAGAAAAATATCATCTTCCTGAACGCCTGCTTCAACAAGATAATTTCGCATTCCTTCAGCTTCCGTATATTTTAGCCCCGGTGCATCCAGCCCCCCTGTGACGATGATGGAATCATAAAATCCTTCTTCATATAGGGTCAGTCCATGCTCCAATCTTTCCCTAAGTCCGGGACTAGGCTGGTCCCCCCACATAGAGGCGCCTAGTATGATGCCGACATCTGCTTTCACTGTCACCGTGCTTTCGGCTCTATTAATTTGAAAATACACATAAGCAACCCAAACGAGCCCCAGCAAAAACAGAGCAAGCAATCCATATAGTATCCGTTTTCGCCAAGATCGGCCTTGGGAACGGCTTGAGCTCTTTATTTTGGTGAACATAGGCTCGCGCATTATTTGTTCCTCCTAAATTCTCCGTTATGAAATAAACGGTCACGATGCTCAAGCGACATCATAAAGTAAGGAAATTCATGTGCGTCAATGGCGCGCAATATTTTGCGAGCTGTCACCTTGGCCTGCCGATAATCATCACGGGTAATATCATTTCGCGAAAGCGCATCTTCCAATTCATCCTCATCCAGCAAAAAAACTTCACCGTTCTTATTTACCACAACATCCAAATATAAATCATCAAACCATGGAACGCCCTGGTCGGTGACCCCCTGCTTCTTGCAGATATCAATATACCATTGTACGATTTGACGCTTGTCATCGAACATGGCTGTAACAATAAAATGGCTGTCTTTAGGAAAATATTGCAACCACGAATACCCTTTATCTGCAATGCGATATGTATGTTCTCCGTAGGTTTTCCACAGCGGTTCTTTCAAGCCGTATATCGTATATAAAGTAAGATATCCCGTGAACTGATCACATTCCACATAACGGGAAGTGAAATGCCTGCGGGTGATGCGGCGCCAATTCGCCCGGTCTCCGAATTTACGTTTCATGGAACCTTTCCTCCCCATATCGTAACCTCAGCTTACCACATTTAAGTTTCACACTCAAAAAATGGAGCCTCCGCTTTTATGCGGAGGCTCCGGTGTGTTCCAAAAGCAATTGCGAATCGGTTATTCATTCCCCTGTATGTCATTAGAGGCAGGAGGAGTGCTCTCTCCGGCTTCAGGTGTAGTCGTTTCCTGTGTGGATGACCCATCGCCAGAAACATCTGATTCTCCACCCGTAGTCGGAGGAGTTGTTCCTTCTCCGGAACCGGTATTGTCGCCACCTTGACCTTGGTTACCATTGCCTTGACCATTGCCTTGACCATTGCCGTTTCCTTGGCCCTGGCCTGGATCTCCCTGGCCGTGCCCCTGATCCGTTCCTTGATTGTGATCAGGCTCTTGCTCCGGATTCGTTTCAGTATCCGTTCCTTCTTCCGGAGGAACAGGTTCGTTCGTTTCATCTGGCAGCTCCTCCGGTTCTTCCGGCGGAGCTACTCCGGCAGTAACGACTTGCAATATGTTCGAAGGCTCGGATTCTATCCCTTGCGCCGGGTCATACGCTGTCACATAGTAACTGTACGTCAAGCCTTCCATGGCACTCATATCATCGGCCGAGGTTGTACCTAGCGCATCCATGATACGTCTGTACTCTGCTTCAGATGATTCCTTTCTATACACCCGATACTCAATGCCATTTCCGTCAACCGGACTCCAGTTCAGATTTACCGTCTGATTCTGTGCATCGTAGGAACCTGTCAGATTTCGTACCGCCTCAAGCTCTACCTTCGGCGGCTCTTTCTCGACGGGTTCGGGAGCTTTCGTTGTAGGGAACTGTTTCGGCTCATATCCCTGAACCGCTTTTTCCATAACATTGGCCCATATAGACGCTGCCTTCGCACTTCCTTGCTTCATCATGCCGCTTTTCCCCGGATCGTCAAAGCCGAGCCATATCGCTGCGGTAAGCTCTGGCGTGTAACCAGCAAACCAAGCATCACGCACGCCGCTTACACCTGCAATACCGCTCTGGGTCGTACCGGTTTTACCAGCTACCGAACGGCTGATCTGAGCATTACGCCCTGTACCGCCCTCAGTAACACGCAGCATCATATCGGTCATCTGTGAAGCTGTCTCTGATTTCATGACACGTTTTTTGTTCCCGCCTTTATTCTCGTGAACAACCTTGCCATCGCTGTTTTTAATTTGCTTAATGGCATATGGTTCAACCAGTTCTCCGCCATTGGCAAATGCAGTGAAAGCCCGGGCGATTTCAAATGTATTCGTTCCATCTGTCATGCCCCCCAGCCCCAGAGACAGGTTCATATCCTTTTCATTCATCTTGATGCCCAGTTTTTCCGTAAATTCATACCCGGCTTTAACCCCGATCTGATCGAGCGTCCAAACGGCCGGAATATTCGTTGAATACTGAATGGCATCAGACATGCTTATCGTATTTGAGTATCTGCCGTTAAGGTTGGTAGGACAGTACGTACCGTTGCCGAAACATTGTTTCTTATTGCTAAGCTGAGAGTTCTTTGAGTATTCCCCAGTTTCCAGTGCTGGAGCATATACAGCAATCGGTTTTAAAACCGACCCCGGAGAACGGCGGCTGTCGATCGAACGGTTATAGCCACCGCGCTGATAATCGCGTCCACCCGTTAAAGCTACAATGGCCCCGGTATGCTGATTCATAATGACCATCGATCCCTGAGCCAGCTGACCATCCTTACCTTTTTCAAAGTTTTCAGGATTGTTGAACTCAGCTTCCAGCGCTTGCTGAGCATTTGCATCCATCGTTGTATAAATATGGTAACCACCGACATTCAAATCATCCGCAGTAAGTCCCCATTTCTCTTCAGCTTCCTGCATGACATAGTCGATAAAAGCAGTATATTTCTCCTCCTTGACAGGAGGCTTGTAGTTATAGTCTACCTTCTTCGCTTCTTCCGCTTCTTCCGCTGTAATATATCCCTGTTCCTCCATCAGCGTGAGCACAACTCCGCGACGCTCCTTGCTCAGATCAGGATTTCTCAGCGGATTATATTTCGTTGGTCCCTTTGGCATCGCCGCCAGGGTTGCCATCTCCCACAGTTCCAAATCGTTCAGATCACTTTTTCCGAAATATCGTTCAGAGGCCGCCTTGATTCCGTAATAAGGTCCTCCGAAGTTAATCCGGTTTAAATACATTTCCAAAATCTCATCTTTGGTATAGTTCCGTTCCAGGGCCAATGCAATCGACATTTCCGTCGCTTTACGGAAAAACGTCTTGTCCCGAGTCAGGAATATATTTTTGGCAAGCTGCTGCGTAATGGTACTTCCGCCTTCCACTAGGGAGCGAGCCATAATATCTTTTACGGCAGCACGCCCGATCGCCCAGATGTCAATTCCGCTGTGTTCATAAAATCGTTTATCCTCTGTTGCAATAAAAGCATTTTTCAATTGTTCGGGTATATCCTCGATTTTAACAGGTTCGCTTTTCTGAATAGAAAGCTCCCCCATAAGCACTCCGTTGCGGTCATAGACTTTGGACGTTCCATAGGCTGTAAGCTTGTCTTTATTCTCTTCCAGTATTTTTTCACCGCTGATCATGATGAACAAATAGCCGGCCAAGGCACAAAAGATGGCGATAACCGTAGTGAAAAACAATGCCCATCCGATTTTCTTCCCTCGGTTGCCTTTTTTCTTTTTCGAAGACTTCTTTGTTGTTTTAGGGGCCTCTTTGTTTTTCTTCACCCTGGACATTTGATTTTGATCTTTTCCAGCCATAGTTCCCCTCCTGACTCCCTTTTTAATCGATCTCTTCCCGAATGAAAAGAACAACCTTCTCAGGTTGCTCTCTTGCACTCCTATACAATTAAACGAATGATAAACAAAAAAGTTTCACAATAATCAATTCCGTTAATAATTTCCACTATAGTGTATCGTTGTTGTTGTCCTGCATCAAGGAAACATTGCGCTGCGGCATGAACGTGGAAATCGCATGCTTATACACCATTTGTTGGCGTCCTTCACTATCAATGACAATAGTAAAGTTATCAAAAGCTTTTATCGTTCCACGTATCTGAAAGCCGTTTGTAAGATATACTGTGGCAGGAATGTTCTCTTTGCGCAATTGGTTCAAGAACGTATCTTGGATGTTTATGGACTTGTTCATTAGCCGTACCCCCAATGGTTCAATTAGATTGTTTTGAAGTATATTCAAGATTCGATAGAAACTTTCCTGCTATTATACCATGGATCTTTTCGTAATTCGCAGGAAAATTTTCAGAATCGGTGACATCCACCCACTCGATGTCCTTCATTCGGCGAAACCAGGATAACTGTCGTTTGGCGAATCTTCGGGTATCGCGCTTTAACAGCTGCACGGCTTCCTCATAGCTGTATTCACCTTGAAGATAGGATACGATCTCTTTATACCCCAGTCCCTGCATGGATACAAGCTCGGGGGCGTATCCTTTGGCCAGTAGCCCGGAAACTTCTTTAACCAGCCCTTGGCCGAGCATTATATCGATGCGCTCTTCAATACGTTTATATAGCATTTGCCTGTCCATTGTCAAACCGACCAGGCAAAGATGGTAGGGAGATTCCTTTTTTTGCAGCGCTAACTGGTCGGACAGACGGACTCCGGTCAAGTGAAACACTTCCAATGCGCGGATCACACGGCGAAGATCGTTGGGATGGAGACGTTCAGCACTTTTCGGATCAACTTCAGCCAACTTTTGATGAACCGCCTGGGCTCCATGTTCTTCTGCAAACTTAAAATGAGATTGTCTAAACTCCTCATCTACGCTTGCTTTACTGAATTGAAAACCGTAACAAACGGATTCGATATAGAGTCCTGTTCCTCCCACAATAAACGGAAGATTTCCACGCTCGGTAATCTCCCGGATCAAACGCTCGCTTTGCTCCTGGAATTCGGCAACAGAATAAGGATAATCAGGATCGTGAATATCGATCAGATGATGTGGAACCCCCTCCATCTCATCTGTAGAAATTTTCGCTGTCCCGATATCCATTCCCCGGTATACCTGCATGGAGTCACCCGAGATAATCTCGCAACCAAACGCTTTGGCAAGCTTGATGCTCATCTTCGTCTTGCCTACAGCGGTTGGACCGACCAGTACTAGAAGATTAGGTTTAGGCTTTTCTGTCAATGGATATCACTCCGTACGCAATTTTCGACTGACTCCGCTCGGGCACAGTAAAACCAAGGCGCGAAAACTCTCTGCTTCCTCGCTTTTCTTTCAGCACAACGGTTTTGCGAGCGACCCGGACCGCCTCACGCACGCTCTGTTCATCCAGCGCTTCATTGTTGGCATACGACCTGAGCGGGTTGATTGAAGCTGATTCATTCATAGGTTCCCGAAACATCGGGTCAAAATATACAATATCTACGCTTTTGTCCGGCAATGTTTTTAAATAATCCCGATGATGAGCGTGTTTTACATCGATTCTTCGCATGGCATCATTACAAACTTGCATATTGCTTTCATAAGTCCGAAGGCCCTCTTTCAGAAACACATAAAGGGGAAAAGAGCTCTCAAGCGCTGTTATACTCCCGCTCTTTCCTCCTTTAACGGAAAAGACCAAGGAATCCGCGCCCAGACCTGCCGTACAATCAAGAACGGAGTCTCCCTCCTCCATCCGCGCCGCTTCAAGCATAGGATCAGAGTTCCCGTTAAGAACACGCTTTAACCGGATAAACCCCATGCTGGGGTGGAATTCCATAACAGAGCGCCCGGGCCCTCCCAAACGAACACGCCCTTCCAATACGACCAGAACATGTTCAGCCCCGGTCATTTGAGCAAGCCGTTTAAGCGATCGGCCTTCGCGTGCCACATAACGGCAGCCTGTCTCTTGAGCTAACGATCTCGCTCGCTCTACGAGAGTCGGAGCTTCCGCCTCTCCTGTCGTAATGATCATAAATTCCTCCTTTTTCGGTTACATCACGCGTTTGAACATCTTTTCAAGATCATAGGTCGAGAAAGAAACCACAATGGGCCGTCCGTGCGGGCACGTATAAGGCTGGCGACAGGCGGCCAACCGCTGAAGCAAGGTTTCGGCCTCTTGCTCTGTCAGCTTCTGATTCGCTTTAATGGAAGCTTTGCAGGAACATAGTATGGAAGACGTCTCCCTCAGTTTCGCCAAGTCGATATTTCGTTCACTTAATACCCATTCCGCCATTTCTTCAAGCAATTCCTTCTCCGTACCTTTTGGAAACCAGAATGGATGAGAACGGACGAGAAACGTCTGTCCGCCAAAATGCTCCAGATACACCCCCACCTGTTCGAACCAATGCAGGCGTTCCTTCACTTTTTCCGCTTCAGACGGTGTGAACTCCAATGTAATAGGAATTAGCAACTCTTGTGATGCATCCGCCGGTTTACCGAATTTTTCATAGTAGTATTCATAGTTGACACGTTCATGAGCCGCATGCTGATCGATCAGATACAGTCCGGTATCATTCTGGGCAATCAAATATGTGCCATGATGCTGCCCGATTAAAGACAGCTCTGGAAACGGCGGGATTTCCGGAGCATCTCCTCCAGCAGCCTTCAGCCAGTCCCCGACTTTCTCCATGCTGTTCTGCATCGGTCTTCCCTCTCCACGAAGATTAGGCCGATAAGTCCCTGCAGCGGTTTCTCTCGTTTGCGAAGCGTGAGAAGTCGGTGCCCCGCCTGCCGAATTAGACTGCCCGTATGCCCCTCTGTTTCCAGAATGCGCAGCCCACTCTGCAGCATCCTTGCCTTTGAGTCCACCATCATTGCTGTTATCAAAATCAGCAGCCTTTCTTTCGGTGTCAGACCTTCTCTCAAATGCAGATGATTGGCCCTTGCTGCTGTCAGGTCGATCCTTAGAGGAAGAGATTAAGTCTCGCTGACCTCCCTCCGAAGAGTTCTTCGTAAAATGAAACTGCTCCTGTATGAATGAATGTCCATCCTTACCAAGACTCTGTTTAACCGGGCGAGGAATAAGCACCTCCTGGCTTAAAACCTTGCGAATTTCTTCTTCAACAAAAGCAAACAGCTCCGGTTCCTTACTGAAGCGAACCTCCAGCTTCGACGGGTGAACGTTCACATCCACCAGTGACGGATGCATCTCAATCTTCAACATCGTCAATGGAAACCGATTGATCGGCAGCAATGTATGATACCCTCGCAGGACGGATTGACTCAGCCCGTAATTCCGAATATATCGTCCGTTGACGATCAGCGACATCGCATTCCGGTTCGCTCTCGTCCAGTCGGGTCGGCTAACAAACCCTGAAATCGTGTAATCCATATTTTCAGCGTTGATCGGCATCATCGCTTTGGCAGCCTGGGTACCGTATACAGCTGCAATCACTTGAAGAAGATCTCCGTTGCCAAGTGTCTGAAGCAGCGTATTTCCATTATGACGCACTGTAAAGGCGATATCGGGCCGGGACAGTGCAAGGCGGTACATATAATCGGAAATATGGCCTAGCTCTGTCTGGATTGTTTTCATATATTTCAGCCTTGCCGGTGTATTATAAAACAATTCTTTAACTACAAAATCAGTTCCTTGAGGCGCTGCCGTCTCCTCCTTGGCTTTCAAGTGACCGCCCTCAATTTCCATCAAATATCCCCGGCCATCTTGAGTATTAGAGGTCACAAGCCGAACTTTGGATACGGCTGCAATCGAAGGAAGCGCCTCTCCTCTAAACCCCAGGCTCGTAATTTGGAACAGATCACGACCTTGGGAGATTTTGCTGGTCGCATGCCGGTAAAAAGCCGTCTCACAATCTTCCGGGTCGATGCCGCTCCCATTATCGGTGACCCGAATGCTCTGCAAACCGCCTTCCTCCACAGCCACGTCGATTTTGGTGCTGCCGGCATCAATCGCATTTTCGACCAGCTCTTTCACGACGGAGGCAGGCCGCTCCACCACTTCACCAGCAGCGATTTGGTTGGCGATATGCTCGTCCAATATGTGTATTTTGGCCATCGTTCCTACCTCCTAACATCATTGATCAGCTATATTGATCATCTATTTCCCAGCATCCTTAAAAGATTTCACAAAAGAGTTGCCTTCATCTTCAGCTCATTCAACAGCTGGATCGCCTCAAGCGGCGTCATGTTCATCACATCCGCCGTTTTGACAGCCTCGATAATTCGCATGATATCAGGGTCCGCCATCGTAGAGGCATCTGCCACATGTGGGGGCGGCGATTTTTTGGTTTGAACCCTTTCCGGCTCTTCATCACCAAAAATAGATAGCTGTACAACGGTATCATCGTCACTTACTATGTCTAATGTACGATCCGTTTCATATTCTCCCCCATGTTGTTCAGAAACGCTATCCTCAGAAGCGCAGGCAGTAAGCGCATCAGATGTCATACTGCCCTCCCCTGTTACCGCAGCCGTAGAAGCCTGCTCCAATCCTTGCAGAAGACCGTATGCCCTATCGATAATGCTGCCGGGCAGTCCCGCCAAACGGGCACAGTAAATGCCATAGCTGCTGTCCGCTGCACCAGGAATGAGTTTTCGCAGGAAATGAACTTGATCTCCGCTCTCCTGAACCGCCATCGAAAAGTTCCGAAGGCCTGAGAGGCTGTCCTGAAGATGGGCAAGCTCGTGAAAATGCGTAGAGACGAGCGCTTTACATCCAATATGATCATGAACATATTCGATAACTGCTTGCGCGATCGCCATCCCTTCACTTGTCGAGGTCCCGCGACCCAGCTCGTCTATAATAATCAGGCTTCGCGGTGTAGCCTTCTCGGTCATCACCTGGATATCCGCCATTTCCACCATAAAGGTACTCTGCCCGCCGATCAAATCGTCAGCAGCACCGATACGGGTGAAAACACGATCCACCAGCGGAAGAACCGCTTTATCCGCCGGCACAAAACAACCGATCTGCGCCATAATGGACACGAGTGCAACTTGGCGCATGTATGTGCTTTTACCAGCCATATTCGGCCCTGTAATCAGCAGGATTGAGGAGCCGTCCTTTCTGAGCTCTGTTCCATTAGCTATAAAAGAGGTATCCTTCATCACCGCTTCAACTACCGGGTGACGCCCGTTCTCAATGATCAAATCATATTCTTCACTCAGCTCAGGCTTAACAAAACGATGCTCTGCACTCACTGCTGCCAATGATTGATATACATCGATCTCGGCCACTTTTTCGGCAAGCTCTTGCAGTCGGGTAATCTGGGTGTTTAGTTTGTCCCTGATTTCGATGAAGAGAGCGTATTCGAGATCCACCATCTTTTCCTGCGCTTCCAGAATAAGTCCTTCCTTCTCTTTCAGCTCAGGAGTAACATATCGCTCGGCGTTCGTTAAAGTCTGTTTGCGCTCATAACGACCTTCCGGCAATGACGCAATGTTCGCTTTCGTTACCTCAATATAGTAACCGAATACTTTGTTATAGCCGATTTTCAACGACTTGATCCCCGTCGCTTGTCTCTCTCTGGCCTCCAGCTCGGCGATCCAGCGTTTGCCGTTCGTACTCGCTTCTTTCAGCTCATCCAGCCGCTCATGATACCCCGCTTTGATCATGCCGCCATCTCGAACCGAGATCGGCGGGTCCTCTACAATAGAGTCCTCTATAAGCTCACACAGATCAGCGCATACATCAGTAGCCTCTGCCAGCTTTTGCAAGGTCAAGGAGCCAGATTCAGCACACAAGCTTTTCAATGCAGGAATTTGACGAAGCGAAAGCTTGAGAGCATTCAAATCTCTGCCGTTCGCACTTCCAAAGGCGATCCGTCCGACCAGTCGTTCCAGATCATAAATTTCCTTCAATGCCATCCGCAAATCTTCACGGAGTATGTACTGATTGTACAAATAATCAACGGCTTCAAGCCGCTCTTCAATCCGGCTGCGCTGAAGCAGCGGTTTATCAATGCGGCGCCGTAACAAACGTGCTCCCATCGATGTCTCGGTACGATCAAGCAACCACAGCAACGAGCCTTTCTTGGAACGTTCACGCACGGTCTCGACCAACTCCAGATTCCGGCGAGTGAACGGATCAAGAACCATATATTGTCCCGGCTCGTAAGCTGAAACCTGAGTCAGCTGTCCAAGCGAGCGCTTCTGTGTCTCGCTTAGATACGAGATCAGCAGCGATACACAGACCCGTCTTTCTTCATCCAGACGAGCCCATGCCGCTTCTCCAAATTGAGAGCGGACCAACTGATCATCCTGCCGCTCCCAAGGTGTATATAAAACCGGACGGTTCATAGATAACGCCTGGGATGAGACAACTTCAAGCAGATCTTTATCCCCTATCACTTCAGACGGCTCATAAATACCGATCTCATCACGGAGCCATTCCTCCGAGGCAGGAACCGAGGTTACATAAAGCTCCCCTGTGGACAGGTCACACGCTGCAAGCGCCATAAGACCGCCGTGAGCTGTAATACATACCATGTAGTTATTCGATTTATCGTTAACCGACTTGCCATCCATGATCGTACCAGGTGTAACAACTCGAACGATTTCCCGGCGAACCATCCCTTTGGTTGCGGAAGCGTCCTCCATCTGTTCACAGATAGCAACCTTGTATCCTTTTTCAATCAGTCGCTGGATATACCCTTCGGCAGAATGATACGGGACGCCGCACATTGGAATACGCTCATCGCCCCCTCCATCACGCCCTGTCAGCGTAATTTCCAGCTCTTTGGACGCGAGCACAGCGTCCTCGAAAAACATCTCATAAAAGTCTCCCAAACGGAAAAAAAGAAACGCATCCTGCGCCTGTTCTTTAATACGTAAATATTGTTCAATCATCGGCGTATATTTTGCCATGACTTACCTCCATGCAATTCTAGCTTGACCTCTATTATAACAGAAAAAGTCAGAAGGTCACGGGCATGAACGGAATATTCCAGAGAGGGCGAATGTCGCGGCTTTCATCCCATTTTCTCCCTTCCGCAATATATGCAAATACCCGGTCGATCACTTTTGCAAATCGGTCGTAATCTGGAAGAAGAGCAAAATCTCGATGCAGCTTTGCCGCACATTCCTGAAGCACTTCTACTCTTCCCTCATAGTATGCTTTGTGATATCTTTCCCGGTTCAATGGCCTTGCTCTCAATTTGTCATGATGATGAATAATAAGGTATGCCATATACAGCGAAGCCTTAGTGATAAAGGGAGATACAAGAAAGCTGGGGAGGGTTCGGTACTCAAATCCTCCGTGTGGCTGCATGCGGTAATCTCCGAGAAAGCCGTAACGAGGGCGCCGGGCACGGCTTGACGGATCTTCAAGGATAGCCAGAGGAAGTGCCAGATAGTTGTCCAGAGACTGAAGGAGAGGTAATGAAATCCGAACGCCACTGAAATGGATATGCCCCCCGAGCGGAAAGCCTGGAACCGGCATCCCGCCTGCTTTCCATAGAAGAGAAGAGTCTGTAATCTGCTGTTTCGCGGATAGCAAAGCCAAACGCATGGATTTCAGCAGTGCATCGGGATGCTGCTGTGGAGCAGGACGCAGCTCTGCCAGCGGATAACTAACCTCCTCACCTTCCCGAACAGCATCGCTGCCAGCTACACCATTTCTATCCAAGTATAGGGAAGCAGACACCACATCTCCCTCGCGGTTTACGAGTATAAATTCCGGGTCCATTCCCATTAAAAATGCAGCTTGGTTCTCCATCCTGGTCACCTGATCTTTCATCCCATGACAGCTCAGACCATCAACACCAGATTCCTGATTGAGCACAATCCGTTCTATTGCATAACGTCTGCCTGACAGAGCAGCGATCTGTACTTCTCCCTGGTCCGTACCCAGCGCATACAATGCTCGTCTAGCCGCCTTTTCCATTCTTTTATGCAAACCATCCTCAAGACCTCCAGGGAGCGCTGCCACGTCCAACCATCCAGCTTCGTTCCCACCTTGTGTTGACAACATCACTTGTGCTGACTCCATTCCACGAACCTTGACCCGATATGCTGGTATATATCGCCCCGCCCCCCTCTTCAAAGGCCATGTTATCCGGCTTGACAGCCCTGAACGCCTCAATCTGGCATCCATTTTCTCAGAAGAAAGCATCTCTACCTTATTCAATTCGGCAAGCTCATCAAGTACCTTGACCAAACTAAAAACCTCCTGTCAGACAACAAAAATGAGACTCCCGCGAACTAAACTTTTCATCATCTAGAGAATGTGTCGCTGCCTGGCGTATGCCAGGATTAAAAAAAGCTCCAATCGGAGCTTTTTTTTCGAAGATGCGCTTGAGTATACGTAAAAATCAGAAATCATTCCGAACATTTGTAAAAAAAGAGGGCGTTTGCCCTCTGCAAAACCGCCCCTACTGCATATGATGTACCAAGTCGAGTGGGGGAGGTTTACAGCTCATCATCCTCCAGCTCATCGAAGTCGAGGTCCTCATACTCACCGTACTCCTCGCCAACGAAATCAAATTCTTTATCCTCATACTCACCGTGCTTGTGCTTACATACCTTAACCATTACTTTCGTCTCAGCAATAAGCTCTACGGAGTACTCCCGCTCTACACGCAGAATAACACTTTTGCCGTTAGAGGATACGCTTGCTTCCACACAGCTTGGTTCCTGAGTCGCTTCCGCAGATACCTCTACCGTAGATGCCCGATGCTTGGGGTCCAGGTAAGAGAGAGGTACGCGCTCTACATAAGATACCGTTTCTTTCGCCACATCGGTCTGCGAATTTTTGTCATAGGAATACCAGATGTTTAAATCGTAAGTACCAATAACTTCAATTCCGTCGCTGGCTACTACCGCCTCATACTGATGGTTTATAATCCAGGCTCCCAAAATACTGGTCGGATTATTGGACGGAGTCACGGTATGTGTTACGGTAGAGAATTTACGACCCTTGCCGCAGATGGCCTTCGTAATGATCTCTCTACATTCGTGTTTACTACTCAATGACATCTTCGAACCTCCTCCATACAATCATTCTCTACATGTGTATGCACGAAATGGGCGAATGTTGAATGAAGTGGTCCAAATAAATTCATATAATGCTGAAAATATTAAAAAAAGATTTAAAAATTTGCTGTAAAAAGAATTGAAATCGAACATTCATGACATTAATATCTTTAATTCTCAATTCCCTAAGAGAGTACGACATTCTCTTCTTTAAATTGAGCATTATACAGAGTTTTGTATCGCCCGCCCAACTGAAGCAGTTCCTCATGATTCCCTTGTTCCACCAGTCTTCCGTGCTCCATCACAAGAATCATATCGGAATTTTGTATCGTTGTTAGCCGATGTGCAATTACCAATGTAGTTCTACCAATCATTAATTTTGTTAACGCATCCTGCACAATTTTCTCGGATTCATGATCAAGAGCGGCTGTAGCTTCATCTAAAAGTAGTATCGGAGCATCTCTCAAAATAGCTCTCGCAATAGCTATTCTTTGCTTCTGTCCGCCCGATAACCGGTTACCTTTTTCTCCAATCTCGGTATCCAATCCTTGAAGCAACCCCACGCTATGAAGCAATCACTTCTAAATTTCGAGGTGCTATTCTTGCTCCTGATTGATCCTAAGAGTGAACCTTTTCATTGAATTCGATTAAAAAAGCGCCAACCATTGCATGGCTATGCGCTCTTCTTCCGACACTATTTAGTTATTATTGTAGTTAGCCCTTTTCCCTTTGCAGCTTCGGTTTGACAGAACCTGTAGGCGCTTTACTCTTCTTCGAAATTTTCAAGAAGTATTCAAGCTCCCGGCACAGCTGCAGTATCGCCGAGCGCAGCTCGAACTCTTCCCGAGTGCGTGGCAGCTCCATCTCTTTAAACTTGTCCACCAGTTCTTCCAACAGCTTCTCTGTCTTTCCGGTGTATTCCTCGGTCACGACATCCTTGCTCAATTGATCAAATAATTGGGCTGTAAGCTCGCCGTGCGTAAGTCTCTCATAAACCTGGGAGATCATGTGCACCATCGCCTGGATGTTATCCAGCTGCTCTTTTCGCATATAAAAATATACATTCCATGCCATATCCGGTTGAAGCATCTGATTCTCCATAGCCCGGTTGCTTTCCTCTATTCCGCGCTCTACCGCCTTATTCGCCTCAATCAGCTCCTTCCCGTCCCATACATGTTCCGGATCGCGAAGAGTGAGTGAAATATGTTGAAAAATTACAGAGAAGAGCCCGTCCACTTCATGGCGTATCTCCATTAAACGGCCTTCTCCTTTCGGCATATAAGCCATATTGACGATCATAGCCGAACCAAGACCAATGACCAAAAGCTCGATCTGGGTCAGGAATATGTCCGGACTAAGCGCGTTCTCATTAAATACACGGAACACAACGACTGAACTCGTCACGATGCCTTCCTTAAAGTTCGCCCTCGATATAGCTGGAAAAGCAATCAATATGTACAGCGCCAAAACCCAATAATGGAAACCGAGCAGTGAAAACAAAATGGAAGCCAACAACAGGCCGAGCAAAGAGGCGAAGAATCGTGACGATACGGAGCGCAGACTGCGCTTGCGCGTTACATCCACGCCCAGAATCGCCAGTAGACCTGCCGAAGTTGCCCCCGGTATATTTAAAACGTCGGTAACTAAAATCGCGAGCAGTGTGGCCACTGCTGTCTTAATAATTCGAAATCCCATGAACAGCCCTCTCTTGTGTTTATCGTAATCGTAATCCCATGGTATCCGATTTTAGTGCTCTGAACAACCTGGGCTGCCACAAGAGTGTTTGCCACGACAAATCAGCTTTCGATCTATCGGTGACTCAGCAATTTTTTCTCAATATAAACAACCATTTGATACATAGCCGTTGCCACTACGGCGATAATGAGCAGGCTGGACAGAACGAGTGTAAAGTTGAATACTTGAAAGCCGTACATAATCAAAAATCCGAGACCTGCCTTGGCCACAAGAAATTCACCGACAATTACACCGACCCAGGCCATCCCTACATTCACCTTCAAAGTAGAAACGATCGCCGGAAACGAGGCCGGGAGAATGACCCGTTTAAATACTTGGGTCTTCGTACCGCCGAAAGTGCGGACAACCTTGATCAGATTGGCGTCCACCTCGGAGAAGCTGTTATACACAACAAGTGTTGTCACAATGACGGTAATAGATAGGGTTGTTACAACAATGGCTGTGAAGCCAGCACCAAACATAACGATAAATATTGGACCGAGCGCTACTTTGGGCATACTGTTAAAGACAACCATGTAAGGATCGAGCACCTTGTTCAGAAAAGGCGACCACCAGATCAACACCGCCAGCAGCGTACCTATGAATGTACCCAATAGAAATCCAACGACGGTTTCAGCTACCGTGATCCCCAAATGCATCCAAATTTCCCCTGTGACGATATCGTCCCAAATATGCACAAAAACTTTGGTTGGATAACTGAACAACAGGACATCGATCCACTTCAATCGTCCCGCCAGCTCCCAAAAAGCGAAAAACAAAACAAGCAGCATCGTCTGCGCCATAATTACACGATTTTGAATTTTTCGTTTACGCCGCTTATGACGGACATGTATTTCCTTAATCCAGCCGGTATTCGAAGAATCCTGGCCGGCCTGAAGACGTTTCGGATCAGTCATATCATCGCTTCACCCCTTGCTGCCAATAGCTTCCATCTCACCCCATATTTCATGAAACAGCTCATTAAAACCCGGTTCCTTGCGCGCGTAGAACGGTTGAGTATTCCTGATATTTTTAGGTACAGTAAAGGTGCGGTGAACCCGGCCAGGATTTCGGTTCAACAGCACTACCCTGTCACTCATGGCGATAGCCTCCGACAGATCATGCGTAACCAAAACAGCCGTCTTGTTCCGCTCATGCAGCGTTTCAACAATCAGATCCTCCAGTTGAAGCTTTGTCTGATAGTCCAGTGCCGAGAACGGCTCATCCAGAAGCAGCAGTCCCGGATCTGTGGACAGCGTCCGTGCAAGCGCCACCCGCTGGCGCATCCCGCCTGACAATTGCTGCGGATACAGACTCAGGCTTGCGCCAAGTCCCAGCTCTTCCAGCAGCGCCACCATATTGCTCCGACTTTCATCCGACAACTGTCCCGTCAGTTCAAGTCCGATCAACGAATTATCCAAAATGGTGCGCCATGGAAACAGATAATCCTGCTGCAGCATATACCCGACCTCAGGCGAAGGACCGTTCACCGTATGCCCGTACACCTTCACTTCCCCGCGCGATGGCTGCAGCAAACCTGCAATAATCGAAAGAATCGTCGTTTTTCCACAGCCGCTTGGACCGACCAAACTGATAAATTCGCCCGGAAGTACGTTCAAATGAATCCCTTCAACAGCCAGAGAGGCTTCCCGGTCAGTCACATACACATGAGCAATATTATGAAGTTCAACTACCGGCACCATGATGCTCTCTCCTTTCGTTTGTGAGATGAATGTTCATCAATGGTTGTTCGCCGCCTGCTTCGCTTTTTCCGCATAACTGTTATCCACTATGGTTTCCAAAGGCACACGTTCCTTCAGCTCCCCAGCTAGTTCCATAACGTCCAGCAGGTTGTTCCATTCTTCTTCGCCCAAAATTGGATCGGCCGCATATGTCCCTTGTTCTTGGTACCGTTTAACGGATGAAACGACGATTTCCCGCTCGGTATCTTTAAAATAAGGCAAAATAACATCCGCAACTTCTTCCGGACGATGTGAATCAACCCATTGCTGAGCTTTGTAGAGCGCATTCGTAAACTTTTGCACTGTATCCTTATTTTTGTTCATATAGCTTTCTTTCGTCATAAATACCGTATATGGCAAATGTCCGCTTTCCACTCCGAATGATGCAACGACCTTTCCCTTGCCTTCTTTTTCAAAAATAGAAGCCTGCGGCTCGAACAACTGAACAAATTGTCCAGTGCCGGAAGCATACGCTGACGCAATGTTCGCAAAATCGATGTTTTGAATCAGCTCCAGGTCCTCTTTAGGATTGATTCCTTGTTTGTTTAATGTGAATTCTCCGGCCATTTGTGGCATCCCGCCTTTTCTCTGACCGAGGAAAACACTCCCCTTCAACATTTCCCAATTAAACTCGCCTGTTACATCACGCGCCATAAGAAAAGTACCATCCGTTTGGGTCAGCTGAGCAAAGTTAATGACAGGATCATCAGCCCCCTGCTGGTACACATATATGGAAGTTTCCGAACCGACCAGCGCCACATCTATCGCATCTGACAGCAGGGCCGTCATCGTTTTATCACCGCCGAAAGTCGTCTGAAGCTCGACATTCAGTCCTTCCTCTTTAAAAAAACCTTTCTCTATTGCCACATACTGAGGTGCGTAGAATATAGAACGTGTGACCTCTCCAACCTTTACTTTCGTGCCTGAACCTTCACCACCGCATCCAGCAAGCACCACCCCGCATACAAGCAGAATGGAAAAAGCCAGGCCAAGCCATCTTCTGTGCATCCTTATGAACCCCTCCATTCCCTTAACCATGCGTTTCCATTCAGCATATGCACAGAGCTTGTTTAAGGTTAAACGCCCGAGTGACGAGTAACACAAAAAAAGCTGCCCCGATTACCCGGAGCAACTTCTGATGTAAATATTCTTTTACAACTTGTAAATCTCTTTATATTTCTCTTCCAAATAGTCTGCCAAATAATCTGGATTCAACTCTTCGCCAGTTACGCGGAGAATGATTTCAGCCGGAGTCTCGCTCTTGCCGTATTTGTGAATTTTTTCAATCAGCCATTCCTTGATTGGAGCAAGATTGCCCTCTTCAATCCAGCTGTCCAATTCAGGAAGCTCCTTGCGCATAGTATGCATAAATTGAGCAGCGTACATATTGCCGAGAGAATAGGAAGCAAAATATCCAAAATCCCCGCCAGACCAGTGTACATCCTGCAGCACACCAACGCCATCGTTCGGCGGCATAATGTCCAAGTATTCCTTATACTTTGAATTCCATACTTCGGGAAGGTCTTTCACAGAAAGACCTTCATTAAAGAGCATCTTCTCAATCTCATAACGGATAATGACGTGCAGATTGTACGTCAGCTCATCCGCTTCAGTTCGAATCAAAGAATTCTCTACCTTATTAATGGCAAGATAGAACTGCTCCGCATCCACATTTTCAAGTTCCTTTGGAAAATGCTGCTGCAGATCGCCGAAATAACGACGCCAGAACGGACGGCTGCGACCGATCATGTTTTCCCACATACGGGACTGCGACTCATGAATCCCCATGGACGTGCCCGTTGCCAGTGGAGTGCCTGCCAGTTCTTTGTCGATATTTTGCTCATACAAAGCATGCCCACCCTCATGCAAAGAGCTGAACAGCGCACTCGTGACATCATCTTGAAGATAGTTCGTTGTAATCCGTACATCTCCGATACTCAAACCCGTGCAGAATGGGTGCACACTCTCGTCAAGACGTCCGGCTTCAAAATCATAACCCATCTGCTCCAGCATAAACAGACTGAGCTTTTCCTGCTGTTCCTTCGAATACAACTGCTTCAAAAATCCGGTATCCGGCTTGTTCGGAGAATCCAGAATCGATTTAAGCAGCGGAACAAGCCGAGCACGAAGGCGGGAAAATACATCGTCCAGCTTTTCGACCGTCAAGTCCGGCTCATACATATCAAGCAGTGTATCATACCGGGTTTCCTTCACACCCCAATAGTCGATAAACTCCTGCTTGAACGCTACAATTTTGGTTAGAAACGGCTCAAAGCCGGCAAAATCGCTATTTTCCTTCGCATCCTCCCACTTGGATTCAGCGTGAGCAGCCAAAACGGTATACTCCTTAAACCTATCTGCCGGAATCAATTTGCTTCGATTGTATTCTTTGCGGCATTCCTCCACCATACGGCGGTTTCTCTCATCAAGCTGCTGCTCTATTTCCGGCTTGGCAAAAAAGTCGAGTAATTCCCCCATTTCCGGCGAGGTTTGAAGTTTAAATGCCTCGGTTGAGAGCATGCCGATCGTCTCAGAGCGCATCTCCACTCCTTTACGGGGAGCTCCTGTACGGAGATCCCAATGCAATAAACCTACGGCTTCGTAATAGCTCATCGTTTTTCGAATCAATTGTTGAAACTGTTCCCATCGTTCTTGAAGTTGTGCATCCATATATCGGGCCCTCCTGCTTTCGTTTATGTATTCCATTTCTACTATTGATGATACTTTTTACAAAGTTTATAATCAACTTCTAAGTAGATCGTCTAAATTTAAAACATATAAAGGAGTGTGAGGTGCCGTGATGATTCAGCTGACCGCAGAGGCAGAAAAAAAATTAAGAGAAAAAATCGGGAGTCATCCGGGCAGAGTCAGACTTGTCTATGACACTGAAGGATGCGGCTGTGCTGTTAATGGAATACCAGGGCTTGCCATCATAAACGAGGCGGATGCTGAGGATGTCACCATCTCGGCGGGCGATCAGGTCATGTTTGTCATAAACCGCCGGCAAGAAGTTTTTTTCGAAGATTCCATGACTTTGGATGTTATTCCGGGGCTTGACAGCTTCCGGCTGGATAGCCGTCATCAAACGTACGGTACGAACATTCAACTGGTGGATACCAGATTATAAACCTTAAGAAACGCTACACATCCGTTCATGGGGAGGAACCTGATTTATGACAACACATCTTAGCAGTATTATTGAGCATAACCGTACTTTTGTTGAGAACAAAGAATATGAAGCCTACCGCACAAGCAAATTTCCAGACAAAAAAATCATTATTATCACTTGCATGGACACACGTCTGGTAGAGCTGCTGCCTAAAGCGATGAATTTTAAAAACGGTGACGTTAAAATAATCAAAAATGCAGGCGGAATTATCTCGCAGCCGTTCGGATCGGTCATGCGAAGTGTACTCGTTGCGCTTTATGAGCTAAATGCCGAGGAAGTGATTGTGGTAGGACACCATGAGTGCGGAATGGCTGCCTTGAATGCGGATCATATGATCCAATCGATGATAGAGCGCGGCATTTCGGAAGAGGTCATGTCAACACTTGAGAATTCCGGCATTAAATTGACCAAATGGCTGCGCGGATTCGACAACATTAATGCAGCCGTTCAACATACGGTAAGTATTATTAAAAACCACCCTCTTCTCCCGCCCAATATTCCTGTTCACGGGATGGTTATTGACCCGACGACCGGCGCGCTGGATCTGGTTGTTGAAGGATATGATCAATCAAAATCGTAATATACCCAAGCACGGGCTGTGATCAGCACGTGCTTTTTTCCTTACAGTCTTATATATTTCCGCCGTTTCAAGTATAGGCTGAAGGTATTTCATCTAAGACTTCTTGTTTCTATCAGGTTGTCAAACCATACAGTTTCAGTGTACACTTTGAACAAACGGACCTGACCCGGGATTGTTAACTTAGTTCCAGGGAATCCACGATTACGTTTCAAGGGAGTTTTGTACATGAACACGTTGTCTTACGGCCTGCTTGGTCTGCTCGCCAGAAAAGAGTCGTCCGGTTATGAGTTGATGCTAAGAATACAACCCTTTTGGCAAGCGAAGCACAGCCAGATTTACCCACTTCTCTCCGCCATGGAAGACAAACAACTTCTCAGTTCACGTTGGGTACAGCAAAGTGACAAGCCCGACAAGAAAGTTTACATGATTACAGAACCAGGTATGCAGAAGCTGCGTGAATGGATGCATCTGCCGCTCGCACCCTCTGTAACGAAAGATGAACTGTCACTGCGCACATTTTGTCTTTGGTTAAGCGATATCGGAATTGCACTGGACATGTATGAGGAACGCCGTAAGCTCTATTTTGACAAAAAGCTTTTTTTCAATGATATTTTAAAAGCAATCCCTGAGGATCAACGCCATTTCAGCAGCAAGGAATTCAGTGATTACATCCTTGCCTCCAAAGGACTTATGATGGCTGAAACAGAGCTGAAATGGTGTGACTGGGTACTGGATCTTCTGAAGCAGCACCGGCTGCAGAAGGCTTCGGGTCATCGATCATAATTTTTTTGAAACCATATCGTGCACTAGTCCGTAATACATTCATTAAGATTAAACATCTATTTTAACTGGGAGGTTCAACGAAAACACAATGAAAAAAGTACTTGCTATTTTTGTAATGCTCACTATGTTCTTCGTAGTGATTGCCCCTGACTCCGTTGATGCTAGAAGAGGTGGCGGCGGCTTTAGCTCAGGAAAGAAATCGTTCTCAAATACGCCTAATAAAAAATCAGACAATGTCCAAAAGTCTACGAATAAATCCAACACAAACGCCAACCAAGGCGCAACGAAAAAACCTGGATTTTTCAGCGGCGGCAGCTTGATGAAAGGATTGATGATCGGCGGTCTCGCAGGCCTGCTGTTCGGTGGATTGTTTTCCGGAATGGGTGTTCTCGGTAACATCTTAGGGCTTGCTGTCAACCTGCTGGCAATCTGGCTCCTCATTATAGCCGTTATGGCAGTTGTAAGAGCTGTAAAAAACCGCCGTCGTGATCATGAACGGCGCGACAACCGGTACTAATTATGATTCTGAGCATGGATGAGATCATCAATGCGGTCTGTATCCATCAGGCAGAACGCAGAGGTGTGAAACCTACCGATGTCGTCGTTGAGCTTTGCTGGGATGAAGACACCGGCTTCACTGCTGAAATTTGGGTGAACAACCGGAGTCAGTATTTGATCGAAGCCAACCTGATCGAGGCGATTCTACGCTACCTGTACTCCGAATACAATATTCGGGCTTATCGCGAACAGGTGAGACTCGAACTAGAAGACGAAATTATCGCGATTGTCGAGCAATAAATGTATACAGTAAAAGGGAAGCTCCAAAAGGTCGATTTGACCCCGGAGCTTCCCTTTTGTACATTGATGAGGTAATCTCAAGTACCGACCATTTATTGCTACAATGCTCCACCTCCCTATTTTGATTACTATCATTCTAGTCAGACCGCACAGTCATCTTCAACTTATATTAATGCGATTGGGATTAAAAATAGATTATTAGGACCTTCTTCCTTGAATACATCTTTAGCCCCTGTTTTTTCGCGATTACGACATATAATCTCGGGTAAACACCTCTTCATATGGTATAATCTACTAGTATGGTGGTATATCATTCCACACATCATAGAATTTGAGAGGAGAACATTGTATGCAAGTTATGCAAGAAAAGAAACGCTGGACCAAGCTTAAACGCTGGGTGGGAGCCGGTGCACTGAGTTTAACGCTCCTGTTAGGACTTGTATTTCCGGTGCATGCCGCTGAAGAACCTTCAGCTCTTCCCGATATCAGTCCTTGGTCTATCTCGACGCTGCATGAAGGAGAGAAATACGGAATTTTCCCGTTGGAATGGTACTTTGACGGTACATTCAAAGAGCCTATTACTGATGATAAATTCCAATCGCTAATGGATGCAACTGAAGCGGAGCTGGATCTGCTCGGACTGAAGAAAAAGGAAAATTCCCTGTCGTTTGAGACGGGAAAAGCAATATCCCGAGAAAATGTAATTCGTTCTTTATACAAGTTGCTGGCTAACTATGAGCTTCCAGAAGCTTTCGGAATCACTGGAGTTGATCCGATCAACTATATGCAGCAAAAAGGTATCGTAAAAGGTACCAAAGCCGGGCTCCAGCTGGAGCAACCTTCAACCGTTGAACAAGCAGTTGTCATGGCAAGCAGACTGGTTGATTATACATACGATACGGCCGAAGGCGGAGCCAAAGGTCTGATGTGGAAAGTTACAAACGATAAAAACACACTCTATTTGCTCGGATCGATTCACTTGGGCAACACGGACATGTACCCGATGCATAATCGCATTCAAGAAGCCTTTGAAGCATCAGACGACCTATGGGTTGAAGTTAATATTGTTACCGGAGACATGAGCTATCTTGAGGAAAAAATGGTGTACAGTGATGGCACTACACTGAAAGATCATGTTACCGCAGAGACTTACGAGAAGCTTCAAAAAGTACTTGCTAAACTGGGGCTGCCAGCGAATACTTTTGATACCTTTAAGCCGTTTGCCGTTTCGAACACGCTCTCAACATTTGATCTCGGAAATCAGACTGACAGCAATACGGCTATGCTTACCGGTATCGACAGTTATTTCATTACCAGCGCAATGCTTACAGGCAAACCGGTTCGTGAGCTGGAAAGCATTAAGCTGCAGGCCGATTTGTTCGCAGATGTACCGATTGAACAACAGGAAAAAGAATTGAATCAATTGCTGGATGTTCTCCTGACCGATACAGGAGCAGAGGAAATCTCTAAACAGCTGGAGCAAATGCAGACAGAATGGATTGAGGGCGACCTCAAAGGTCTGCAACAAATGCTATCAGCTGAAGGAGAGTTCGCTGAGGGAGGAATGAATGATCGCCTCGTCGGAGAACGTGACAAAAACATGGCGAATAAACTGGCTGAATTGTTGGAGCAAGAAGGAGAAAACACCTCCTTTATTGTTGTAGGTGCGGCCCACTATGCATTGGAAGGCATGGTTGTTGATCAATTGAAAGAAAAAGGCTACACGGTCGAGTTTATTCAATAATTATCCAATATTTATACTGGATCTGAACACATCAGTTTAGCTCTTCATTACAGTATCATAATATGTAAAGCTTTGGAGCAGAGCGGGTTCTACGAATGATGTAGACTCCGCTCTTTTTTGTATCATAAATCCGGAAGAATGCATCATGATCTTGATTTGATAACGGTTCATTCCATAACCTCCGGCTTGTATTACTCCAGCAAAAAACCGAGTGAGATACACTCGGCTTTGGCTAGATTATGATGAAACTGGTTGTGTGTCAATATAATCATGCTGGTTTTCATTGTACCGGCCCTCTAGCGCTTGCTCTTATCGACTCATAGCGATCCCCCAGTATTTTTTGGAAATAGCTTTGATTATGAAGCATACTAGGATGATCTGCATAAAAACTCATTGCGATTTCGTTGTGATAACATGCCCTTTCCGTTTGACCAAGCTGGTCGTAGCAGAGGCATAATTTTAAATGCGGAACCCAGGTCCAGAACGAAGCTTGTGTCATTGTTAGCTGATCTGAAGGAATTACCAGTTGTGTCGCTTGCTCGAACCAATAAATCGCTGGATGGATCATCTCTCTTTGCAGCAATATCTCACCGATTTGACAGCATATATCCGAATGCGGTTTATCATATTCAAATGAACGGAACAGTGCCGGGAGCCGATCGTTCTCGTTTTGGAGCTCGTGGTGACAACCCTCCATTTTCAAGCAAGCCTGAATACAATCCTCATACCATCCCTGCTTTGTCTGTAAAAACTTTTCATAAAAATCCAGCGCTTCCTTGTACCTCGCATGATCCTTCAGTTCATTCCCAAAATAATACAGATCCCGGGCTGAAAATTCTTCTCCTGCAGCAAGCCGCTTCTCATAAATACGCAGGTTCCGATCGGTATACTCCTTATCCTTTTTATGGTAGATTGCGATTTCGCTGTTATAAATCTGTCCGCCGACGGCCAGATACTCATGTACCGCGCCATGCCATATAAAGCCGGCCTCGCGCCGGACTAACCGGTTTCGCCGCAAGGAAAAGATCGCCTCCCCCTTCTCGTTGGTCGTCAGTACATAGGGCATTGTGACACTATCGATATGGCGAGATACCGACAGCATTTCTTTTAATTGCTTAAATGCCGCATGATCCTTCGGGTCAACTACATCATCGGCATCCAGCCACAAAATATATTCCTGTGTAGCTTTGCTGAAGGCAAAATTCCGCGCTGCTCCAAAATCATCAATCCATTCAAAATCATAAACAATCGCACCGTTATTGGCAGCGATCGCTTTGGTATTGTCCGTCGAGCCAGTATCTACAATTACAAGTTCATCCACAAGGCCTTTTATGCTGTCAAGACAACGCTGCAGACTGCTCTCCTCATTGCGTACAATCATACATAAACTGATCGTGATCATCGCTGATCGCTCCCCTCCCTGGCCTTTGGATATGCTGATCCATTTAAGCCGTCATAATCAATCAAAAATTTGGAAACGAAAACGGCTAGCTCGATCATGCCGAGCTCCGACATTATAATATGGGACATTCCGATTTCCTTAGAGCGCAATGGATGTCAGCAGCAAGCTTGTTACTTTTATTTCGTTTCAGGACGATTTCAGGCTTGATATGAGGAATATTAGGCATGGAGATGAACCGTTCAGTTCGGCTCCATGAGCAAACAAATATTAGGTGAACACTTCCAATTTTGTATTCAGACATACGTTAAGCTTTTACATATTCGTATGATTTCGTTTGCCTTGTTATGATGTCTCTGAAGTTTATACCATAGGTCAAAAATAGAGCTAATTGACCTATGCTTCGAGATTGTCGATAATAGTAGAAGAACCTTATTACCTTCAAGAGATTGGAGCAATTCAATGAGATATCTCAATTTGGAACAATGCATCAACGATCTGGAGAAGCACGGACATTTGATTCGTATTCATGAAGAGGTAGACCCTCATCTAGAAATGGCAGCTATACATATGAAGGTATACGAAGCAGGGGGCCCTGCCCTGTTGTTTGAACGGGTCAGAGGGTCCAGGTTCCGTGCGGTATCTAACCTTTTCGGTACAATGGAGCGCAGCAAGTTTATTTTTCGGGATACGTTTGATTCCACACAGGATGTCATTGCCCTGCGCAACGATCCCATGAAGGCTCTTAAAAATCCATTTAAATATGTTGGAACGGGATTGGCTGCCAAAACAGCTCTTCCTATTAAAAAAAGCGGACTGCCCGCTGATTTCCAAGAAATCCAAATATCAGACCTTCCACTCATTAAGCATTGGCAAGGAGATGGCGGCGCTTTTGTCACTCTTCCTCAAGTGTATACAGAAGATCCGGAGAAGCCAGGGATTATGAACTCTAATCTCGGAATGTACCGGATACAGCTAACCGGCAACGATTATGAGTTAAACAAAGAAGTGGGAGTACATTACCAAATACAGCGTGGTATTGGCGTTCATCAGGCCAAAGCGAATAAGCTGGGGCAGCCGCTTAAAGTGAGCTGTTTTATCGGGGGACCACCGGCCCATACCATCTCCGCCATTATGCCGCTACCGGAAGGCATGAGCGAGCTGACCTTTGCCGGCTTGCTGTCTGGACGCCACTTCCGTTACAGCTATGTAGATGGTTACTGTATAAGCCATGACGCCGATTTTGTCATCACGGGTGAAATCTATCCTGAAGAGACCAAACCGGAGGGGCCTTTCGGGGATCATTTGGGTTATTACAGCTTGATTCATCCGTTTCCGGTGATGAGAGTGCATAAAGTGTATGCCAAGAAAAACGCCATCTATCCGTTTACCGTTGTAGGCAGACCGCCGCAGGAGGACACCTCCTTCGGGGAATTGATCCATGAGCTGACTGGTGGAGCGATCAGAGCGGAGATTCCAGGTGTCAAAGAGGTGCATGCGGTTGATGCGGCCGGGGTGCATCCACTGCTGCTTGCCATTGGAAGCGAGCGCTACACTCCTTTTCAGCAGGTGAAGCAACCAGCTGAGCTGCTCACGCAGGCCAATCGTATTTTAGGGACCGGCCAATTAAGCCTGGCCAAGTATTTGTTTATAACAGCTGAAGAGAAGCAGCCTGTCAGCACACATCAGATTGAGAATTTCTTGACGTATATTTTAGAGCGAATCGATTTGCACCGGGATATTCATTTTCAAACCAATACGACCATCGATACACTGGATTACTCAGGAACGGGACTCAATACCGGAAGCAAAGTCATATTCGCGGCTGTTGGAGATAAGAAAAGAGAGTTGTGCACCGATGTACCAGACAGCCTGAAGGACCTAGGTGGCTTTAACCGTGCAGCATGGATTCAGCCAGGCATTGTTGCGCTTCAAGGACCCGCTTTTAAAAGCTATGATGAAGAAGAGCAAGAAATAAACGACCTATGTAACATGATTCGTGAGAGGGGACCTCTCTCTACTTGCCCGATGATCATTTTATGCGATGACAGCGACTTTTTGAGCAAGACCATCAGTAATTTCCTGTGGGTTACCTTTACGCGAAGCAACCCTTCCCATGATATTTATGGGGTAAACAGCTATTATAAGAATAAACATTGGGGATGCGATAACGTCATTATCGATGCTCGTTCCAAGCCGCACCAAGCACCACCGTTAATTCCTGATCCAACGGTTGAAAACAACATCAAACGATTTTTCGAGAAAGGTGCCAGTTTAAGCAACATCCCGATATCGTAAAGGGCATCTTAACTTTGTTAACTGCAAAAGCCGCTCTGTCACTGAACTTCGATCCGCTCAAGTGATAGTACAAAACATAATAAACGGCCTTGTTCCTGATTTCTATCGGAATAAGGCCGTTTAGTTACTTAAACAAATAAATCAACAATTTCGTTGACGTTCTTCTCCTTTTTATATGTAAAATTATTGATACTTGAGAAAAATTATCTCCCCTCATTCTTATAAAAAGGCCCTGATGATATAGCCTATAATAAGACCAATAATCCAGAACAACATCAGCCTTCTGTTATACTTCGAATCGTCACTAATTGCGGCATCAACAACATAAACGAGCAGCAGCAGCCCAATTCGTAAAATCACATGAATAAATGGGAAGGCCAATCCACTGATTAAAGCTAAAATCTGAAGCAGCCAAATCCACTTTTTATTCATTAAACGCCCCCCTTCCTGATTACGGATACTGTACCAGCAACTAGTAATATATCAGAAAACAATGGATTTACAATACATTAATCGGTTAATTCAATTCTATGTTTTCTCCTCCTGTAAAATAAAAAAAGACCAGTACATGGCCTTATGTCAGCCGATATACTGGTCTTAAGCATTAACTTATTCTACTCATATGAATCAGACACGCACACCCTGGTATCTCTCCAGCTGCTCTTTCATAAACCGTGTGCTGTCGTTCAACAAATCTGTATCCACCGGCGCATGAACGACCTTGCCATCTCTCTTCATCCACTTCCCGTCAATCATTACCTGTTCAATATTGCCTGCATTCACATTCATCAATACATAATTGTAAGGATCATATAATGGCGCCGTTTGATGTCGTGCGGTATTAATCATCATCAGATCGGCCTTTTTGCCTGGTGTCAAGCTGCCGATCTGGTCTTCCATCCTCAATGCGCGTGCGCCATCAATGGTACTCATTTCAAGCACACTCTTGGCGTTAAAGACGCCCAGACTTGGCTCTTCTCCCTTGATGTTAACCAGCTCATTATGCACACTGTGTGTATATGCCAAGGCTACCCTTAACTGGGTAATCATATCTGCGCCAACGACAGAGGTTGTGTCTGCACCGATCGACGGTCTGCCGCCTTTGCTCAGAATCTGATAAAATGGCGGGTTTCCGTGTCCCATCAGCATCTCAATCTCAGGTGTGATGGAAACCGATATGTCTTCTTTGGCGAATATTTCGTAATCTTTATCAGACAGCTGGTTGCAGTGGGCAAAGTTAATGTAATCGAGAGGAAGACCCTCTTCATATAAATGTTCGATCAGTCCATCCTCACCGGGAACACCTCCCACATGAGCGGTAGCAAATACATTTTGTTCACGTGCTTCTTTAATGCTGCGCTTGAACCTTTCTACATCGCTACTGATCGCACCAAGGGCAATCTGAGTCAGCGGGTTGCTGTTCGTCTCCCGCAGACGCAACATCTTCTTAAAGTTAGCATCTTCATCAAGCGGTTGTACAGAATCCGCAATAGCTACAATAGTACGCATCGAGATTTGCGAATCTGCTTTTAATATTTCAAGGCCATGCTCATACGTATTGGTCGAATTCGCCCAGTGCAGTACAGTTGTAACACCGGAATTGATAGCTTCCAGGTATCCGATATAACTGCCCACATAAATCTCCTGCGGACGAAGCTTTGATCCGATATCATCAAGAAATTGCGAATAGTATTCGGATAGCGACCATTCTGTAAAAGCTTGACTGAACAATTGCTGATATACGTGACGATGTGTGTCCACAAAGCCCGGCATTACAATATAGCCGGAACCATCGATCACTTCCATGTCCTCTGTCGGTTCAATTTGCTTTCCTACCTGCTTAATTACATTATTCTCAATCAAAATGTCCCCGTCCGTGATTTCTCCAATTTTAGCATCCATCGACAATATATGCGCGCGTTGTATTAAGATTGTTGACATCGTTATACCTCCAAATATATAAGATTTTGAGATACAGAACCAATCTAGTCTTCAAATCCAATTCCGCCACGAACCATACATTTCTCACGTTACGATCATTAAGACACTTACAGGAAAGCTGCGAGATTCTTTATATGCTGATATCCACCTCCCTCATATCTTAAAGTTGAGATATGTTTACAATTTACCATATTTTATAAAATAAATCAAATGTTCTTTTATTTTTGTTCGTTCACTTCCACTTAATAAACGTGAATTTTACATATGAATCAACTTTCTTCCCGCTCCTACCAAGTGATCCGTTATTAACGAGAATAACCCCTGTGATCGTAACTATACTTCCTGCTGCCATGTACCAGGATATTTCTTCGTTATACAAAATGCTTCCCGTTGCCATCGCGATGATTGGAGAAATATAAAGCCAGGTGGATGGAAAGAGAGGATTCGTTTTAGCCACAAGCCAATAAAAAATGGTGTGCCCTACCATTGAGCCGATCAGGATTAAGTACAGGAGCGAAAAGGCAATTTGAGGTGTAAACATCATCGTTATGTTGACCTGTTCTGTAAATAAGGACAACATCAGCAGCATGATACCTCCTGTCAGCATTTGGGCTGCATTTAAAGCAATAGGCGAAATATTTGTAAAATGGCTAATAACTCGCTTCGAGTATAATGCTCCGCCTGCATAAAATACTTGTCCTATCAAAATCGCCACACATCCCAACAGCCACAATATATCAGACTTTAAAGATAGTTGAGGCAGCACCAACAAAATAACACCTGCCAAGCCGATCAAACAGCCAAATATTTTCCTTCCTGCTACCCATTTACGATGGACGATGGCCTGCAGCAAAATAATAATCATCGGCGCCGTAGCAGAAAGAATCGCCGCTGTCCCTGAGCTTACGAACTGCTCCGCCCAATACAGCATCGAAAATGTTCCAAAGGTAAGGCCAAGACCTGTAAACCACATCTCTTTATGCAGCAATAAAGAAAAGTTCCCACGCTTCTTCCAGGTCATCCACAGTAAAAGAATGAGACCGGCAACCATAAATCGTATGCCTGCGGAAAAAAAGGGAGGAGCCCCCGCATCCACTCCAATCTTGATTGCTAAAAAAGTTGTTCCAAACACGATGCACATAATTGCATAATTCATGAGAACCATTGTAACGCCTCCTTCCCATCATTATAATGAGAAGAAAATAGAACAGTTCATCCAATACAGAACAGTTAAAGGAGGGTAATCATGATGGATCATGCTCGTTTATCCCGCTCACAGCGCAAACCGCTGTTTCAGCAAGTATACGATCACATCTGGAATCGAATTCAGCGAGCTGAATGGACAGAGCATAACAAGCTTCCCTCTGTGCGTATGCTTGCCGAAGAGTTGAATGTGAACCGATTAACGGTGTTCAAGGCGTATCAGCAACTAAAAGAAGAGAAAAAAATTTATGTTAAATATAAATCCGGCTACTATGTACATCCTGGCACACAGATGCCATTCAAAGATTTGGACGTTCCCATCGTATCTTCCTATGTCCAAAAAAGCCACTTGTCGGAAATACATCAGGTCCCAGCAACCTACCAATTTTCCCACGCATTAATCGACCCTAATCTCATGCCAAATCGTTATTTTTCCGAATATGTAAAGGAGATTTTTGATTTATATCCTACCGTGCTCAGTACATATTCCACCATCCAAGGAGATGAGGAGCTTCGAGAATCACTTGCCCTTTACTTTGCAGATAAACATCGTTTTCATCTAACGCATGATGATATCTTGATCACCTCCGGGTCCCAGCAAGCTATCGATTTAATAGCGCGAATGCTAATAGAGCCTGCGGATACCGTATTACTCGAACGGCCTACCTACAGCGCTGCAATCGATATTTTCCAGCAGCACGGTGCTCGGATTGTTTCTGTAGATATCCATCCATATGGCTATGATCTGAACCAGGTTGAACAGTTAATGAAGCAGCATAAGCCGCGTTTCTTTTACCTTAACCCTACTTTCCACAATCCGACCGGATACATCGTGCCGGCTGAGCAGCGAAAGCAGCTGGTGGAGCTAGCGGAACAGTACCGCTGTTTCCTTATAGAAGACGACCCGTTCCGTGATATATATTTTGAACAGGAGCCGCCTCTGCCACTTTTTTCGTATAGTACAGAAGGTTATGTCATTTATATTCGCAGCTTTAGCAAATACGTTGCACCCGGATTGCGCATCGCCGCCGTCTGTAGTCATTCCTCATTAAGGAAGCATCTCTTTACGGTTAAGTCATTGGCGGACAATGGAACACCGCTGCTTAATCAGAAAATGTTCTTACATTACTTTAAGTCAAAGCGGTTGCAGCAGCATATTTTAAAGCTCCAAACCGCGTTAAGCGTTCGTAAATCAATTATGGAAAGCGAACTCTCCCGTACCAACTGGACATGGGACAGCCCAGCAGGAGGCCTTAACTTATGGGTAGAATTGCCAAAAACTATTGTCATGGAAATGCTTCTGGTCAAATGCCTTGAACAATCTATATCCTTTGTTCCCGGCCCCATATGTGATCCCTCCAAACAATTAACATCGTGGATTCGTTTAAGCTATTCATATATTAATGAAAAACAACTAAGCATCGGGATGAAGAAGCTGATTCATTTGGCAGAGCAGTTGGATTCTTGATATACAGAGCCCTTCTCTTTTGTCCTCCACTTTGACAAAAAAGAAAAACCAATGATTGCAACCGCCGCACAACCTAATGTAAGAGTGCTTCCTGGGAAGGGCGATTAGGGTATATAACTATCGTAGGAGAAAGAACACTTGGAATAATTGCTGGTGGTGTCGGTGATATTTTTACAAGAGAAGATAGATTTTCTATGAGATTCTAAATTTCCAAGNTTTTTACAAGAGAAGATAGATTTTCTATGAGATTCTAAATTTCCAAGGAAATAATAAAAGGAGGTATGTTATTATGGATCTTGAACAACGAATAAGTAATTTAGAAAAACGAATGAATTCTCAGAAAAAAATGGAGGGTAATCAAAAAAATCCTTGTTACCATAATTGTTATATGGCTAGTACTGTTTTTAATCGGGTTGACTCAATTTCTAATTGCTTCATCGGGTTCTTGATTTCCGGTGGTTTTCGGTTGCTTGGGTTGCGATTAGTAATTCTTGAACCACTCCATTTCCGCATGCTTTCTATACTCTCCAATCATCTTTCAACATTAGTTCAATAATCTTTCTTTTATCTGACCAGAAAACGAATAGATCTAAATCATAATGTTTTCTAGTTTCTTCGCCCAGAAATATATCAATAGCCATTCCTCCGCAAATGGCCCATTCAATTCCCCATGTTTCGAAAGTTTGTTTTGCTTGTTCAATGATTGAGTTCATAACAATCAACTCCTATACATCTTATAGCATCACTTGCAGTAATTTCTGATAACGTTTTGTATTGATGACGTCCTGGCCCCTTAGAGTCGCTGCTTATAGTTGTGAGGCTTGCCGAACACCTAATGCAGTGACGTCCCGACGGGCTTAGGGAGCTGGATGTGGTCACTCGCTTCTCACAGTGTCCAGGATCGTCAATATGGTGTTAGCCGAAGGAAGTTCAGGAAGCAGCCATTGCATTTAAGGCGTTCTCAAAATAGCTATATACTTCATCTGCAATTCCCAGAAACTCTTCAACAAGTACATTACTATCCAAGTAACAAGCATACAGATAATCAACTAAAAGCGGAGTCAATCTCACAATAGTTTAATATGGCATTCTTCATCTTAATAATGTCATCTTGCCATACACCTGTATCTTCTAAAACCAAAGAGTATAATGCACACGAATTAATCTCTTAGATTATATCTAGTTTTCATTGTGTTATCACTAACATTAGAAAGTAAACTATGTATACGATCTACTTCCTCCTTGGTCTTTGTATTTAAGTCTAAAATGAACTCTGGAGAAATAATTATCGATGGTACTTTTTCACCAACGTCATCACCATGTATACAAACACAAATTATATTAACCCAAAAACCCCACTCATTTGGTTTACTTAATACATCGTCAATCGAGCAAAATTATCGTACCAATCTTAGTTACTACTGGATATTCTTCCAGAAGCCTGTCTTTAATGTTTGACAATCTTTCGTAATCAATATCTTTGGGATTTACACATACAATAGTAAAGTCTGTAAACTCCCCTGCCTGTTAGCTTAATAAATTTAATTAATAGTTCAATGCTTATCTAATCGGTAATCGGCTTATTTTCTTGTCCTTTTCGGTAACGGTACAAGTTCTTGTCCTTGGCTCTGGACAAGAACTTGTACCGATAAAACAAAAAAGCCGCTAAAATGAAGTGACCCCCAAAAGTTAGACACGGTTATTTCATCAGGCAGCTTTCTCAAAATGAGTTCGGTACTGTACCGGACTCATTTTGAATTTTGCCTTCAACCGTTTAGTATTGTAGTATTCAATATATTTTTTCAGTTCTTTCTTGAAATGTTCCACATTTTCAAACTCTTTACAGTACAGAAACTCCGACTTGAGAATACCGAAGAAATTCTCTATGACGGCATTATCGTAACAATTCCCTTTTCGTGACATGCTTTGGAGAATGCCTCTCGACTTAAGCGCATGGCGATACGGCTTCATTTGGTAATGCCATCCTTGATCTGAATGAAGAAGAAGATGGTGCTCTTCCGGCAGACGCTTCAGTCCTGCATCCAGCATTTCAGATACCAGAGAATATGTTGGTCGTGAACCAATGGTATAGGTGATAATCTCCCCGTTGAATAAGTCCAAAATGGGTGATAGATACAGCTTTTCTCCAAACAACTTAAACTCCGTGATGTCCGTCACCCATTTCTCATTTGGCGCCTCCGCCGTGAACTGGCGGTCCAGATGATTCGGTGCAATCTTGCCCACTGTCCCTTTATACGACTTATACTTTTTCATGCGGACTAGGCATTTAATGCCTAGCTTTTTCATGAGCCGCTGAACCTTCTTATGGTTTACTTTCCATCCACGGGTTACCAGTTCATCACGAATACGGCGATATCCGTAACGCCCCTCATGTTCCGCGTAAATTGACTGAATTTCAGCTTCCAAATCGGTATTCAAATCTGGTTGATTCATACGTGCTATAAGGTTGTAATAGGTGCTGCGCGGGATACCAGCCAGCTGTACGAGTGCCATCACCGGATATTTATGCCTCAGTTCCCAGACGACTTGTGCTTTGTCTTGTTTGGTGATTTTTCCTTGTTTCGAACTAAGGCATTCAACTTTTTTAGATACTCATTTTCCATTTCAAGCTGCTTGATACGTTCTTTAAGTGCTTCGTCAGACCCTTCAACTACGGATCGTTTGATAGACGAATTGGAATCTTTCTTCATGGATGGACGCCCCTTCTTTTTTGGCTCAAGGGCTTCTAGACCGCCTGTCTCCATCTTTTTCTGCCAGGAATACAACATGGAGAAGTCCGGAAGGTTGAACAGAGCAGCGGTATCCATGAGAGAAGCGTCTGATTGAGCCATATGATTGAGTACGTCCAGTTTAAAGCTTGCCGGATAATTTGTATAGCCGTTAATAAAGGCTGACTGACCATGCATCTCATAGAGCTTCAACCAATATTGGAATTGGGACTTAGTAACGCCCATTTGATTTGCGTATTCCGTCTGCGATATAAGATCAGGGTCATACCCTTGAATTATCGCCAATTTACTATCTTTCGTAAATTTAGTCATAAAAAAACTGCACCCCCAACTGTTAGAGTGTGTCTAACAATTGGGGTGCAGTTCAAAATAGCGACTTTATGACTATGCTCTTGTCCCCCGACAATAATCCAACTATACTATCCATCCTCAAGTGCCTCTTCACGCGTTCACTTGAGCTTATCATAGAGACTCATCACTAGACTTGATTGATTTAAAGATAACCCATTTCAAAGTTTCTCAGCGTGGTTCTGTTCTGGTTTAGCTCTGCAAGATTTGAAATACAAGATCATGACCATTCACGCTAATTTAGTACCGTTTTCATAATGGAGATCTCCAAAATCGACAAAGAATGAAGGTCCATGAATAACCGAACAGCATCATCATTACCTCTAGCCCCAACACACGAATCCAAAGGCCCGTTTCAAACAAGTTCTGCACTATTATTTTTACAACTTGAAATGAAATTTTTGTCATCATGTCATCCATTGATTTAGAATCTCGACCGTATATGATAGTTTTTACTTCTAAATTAAATCAATTTCATAATGCAATACTCTTACATAAAGACAAACATTAATATGAAAAGTAGAAATTTTCTGTTTTCATTATGAAATCGACGTTAGAATAGGCGTAAATAGTGCTTAATGTTCGGATTCTATGTATTAAAGCAATTATGAAATTCATTCAATTACCTATAAATCCCCCGACTTTCACCAATCTATTTTCCCCTTTTTATAACAATAATCGCGAATTTCTATATCTTCCTTTGCCTCGTAAAACCTCCTTTAATGGATGGATTCATTCTATTGCGCGTAAGGTATCCGATACTTCATGGATGGGTATAAACACCTTACCTATTCTATCAAGCTGTGGATCGAGAGAGTCAGGTTAATCCTGTTTTATCGTCATACTTCTACAAATCTTGTTCTTGTGAGATGTTCTAAAATATACACTTCATCCCCTTCTACCGTATATTCCAAATATCTATTATCTCCATAAAGACGCTCTAAATGATCGAAAATATCTCGCAGTTTATAATATGCTCGTTCATTGATTATTTTTAATTTATCAAGAGAGACTTGGTTCGGTCCCCAACTACCTCTTGAGAGAGCGAGGCCTTGGTAAAAAGGAAGGAAGAATCCCTTGAACCTACGGTCATCACCTTCAGGAAGGTTGCAACATATCCCACTTCCTGATATTGAAGAATAGCAACCAAATACCATTCTTTGAATGATAATACTTTTTGGAAAATCCCCATTGAGTGACAACATTTTATCATACATTTTTTTAGCCCAATACAGAACTTCACTCTCTAACGTCTTGTTTTTCTCTTCAGGCATTGGTAAGGAATCAAAATATTGGCTCCTATTATGGAATATATTTTTAATGGTATTAACAAATTCTTCTTGATTAGGCATCCTAGTAAGTTTCAGATCACTTTCATTAAGTAAATAATTAATTCCTACGTTTAAAATACTATGAGGGGGACGAAGATGGATCTCTTTACTATAGTATTTAGACTCGCACCTAATAGCAAACAACTGTACATTATATTCTTTACTTTGAATATTTTCTATAAAATGACGAATTTTCTCTTTTGTTTCTTCACTTATTTCTTTCTTAGTTTTATAATTGTCAAACTCTTTCTCTTCAATAAATATGGTTTCTGGCACTGGTACTCCAGCTTTAATTAATTTGAAAAGTCCTTGGGCCTTATTGTTTAGTTTCGTATAAGAATGATCATCACAGTTATGGAGATTAAGTACAGCCATTTTTTCACCCTCATTTATTAATGTAATTTATTTGAAAAAGGATATCTGTGACTCTTTGTACACTCTGCGCAATACTTAAATTTGAAATGTCTATCTTGTAATCAAAATGATTATGTTGTGAGAATATCTTGTTTAATTCGATGATTCTATCGTCTGGCATAATATCTTCATTGTTTCTTAATTTGTTTCTCCTCAAATTTTCGTTAAGATCGCAATACAGCATAATAGAGACGATATTGGAATCGATCTTTTTAAATTGATTAATAGCTAAATCAAACTGCTCTAATGTTTCATATACAGCATCTACAATAATATTTTTGAAGCCATGTCTTTCAAAATTCTTTATTAATAAAGATATATTTTCATCAGTTATCTTTAAAAAATCCAATGAAATATTCGCATTAACCATAAAATTATGAACAGAGTCACTATGAATACAAACACAGGATTTAATCTTTTTTGACAAAAGTCCAGTAATCGTTGATTTTCCAATACCTGCTGATCCGGTAATAATAATGATCATTTTATATCAATTATTCCCACTATAATTTATTGTTTCTCCGTTTTCTCGCTCATTCTTACTATTTTCAGTTATAGACCTTTTAGGGATTGGAGAAGTCTTATAAGGAAACCGTACTTTTCTATTAAGGGGGAGGTAGTGGTCCAGCGTTGGACATTTAATTCCAACAAATAGTCGAATATAACCACTGGACGCCCTTATATTCCTTCATTCTTCCGTTATCTTGCCTGTCTAATACTTTATTTTCTAATCAAGGTCACTCTTGTGAATCTTTGCAAGGCTTATTCAAAAACTCTTTTTTTATACCTCACGATTTTCAAAACTCTCAACTGCGACAAATTAGCAACATGATCTAATACTTTATTTCTTTTAACAGTAATTTTTTTCAATTCGTTGAGTTTTCCATGCGTTTCATAGTAGTCTTCATGTTGATCATTCTTCTTTTAAGAGCAGTGCTTATTTTAGTTCAAACCTAAAATTCTGTAATTACAGAAATGACTCCTAATTTTATTCAGTTATTGAATTAAAAATCTTATGGATTGAATCAAATGTTGGTCTACCCTTGATTAAAATCCCTCTACAATTAGTCATAACTTTTAGTAATTTGTCTTTCTTCTCTATAGGATCTGTATGTTCAAAGGGATAGTCCACATAAGACTCATCAAGTAAATTTTTTGTTAAATAGCTTTCTATTTGTGTTTCCTTTAATTTTTTTATTTCTACTTCAGATCCTTCATTGTTCTCTAAGAATACCAATATGTTTGGTTCCATTTTCTCTTGACTTCTATTCTTGAAGAATTTATTTAAATCTTGAGGCGGAATACAAACTTTATCGCCTATTAGATTATTTTTCTCTATACTTTCCTTTTCAGCATATTGGAATATTTGTTCATGTAACTTTTGATTAGGAAATAAATTTTTATCAGCGAGATTAATTCGATAGGAAGAAATTGTTCCCGCACAATGCAATTTTTCTCCATTTGTCCACACAAATGTCTGGTCGCCAGAGATTAAAGACGCCTCATTATATACAATTAATGCATAGGCTATAAAACTTTTTCCGCTCCCTTTATTCCCAAATAGCATAATCGTATGATCATTTAACGCAACGGAGGCTGCATGAAATAAACTCCCACCTAACTGGTTTAGTTCTCTTCCAATTACTCTCCTAATACCGCAATAAATATCTTGAATAAAGTGACGACTACTCATATTTCTCTTCCATACATGCCATCTCTTTTTTTTCTGCCAATTGGTAATGGTAAGGGAACCTGATCTCTCAATCAATAGGGATGAATTTCCATCAAAAAGGTTTTTATTGAGAATAAAGAGATCTACAACATCTAATTCGTTAACAAAAAAAATTTCCCAACTTTGATCATCTTCTTTATATCCATGATCCATTTTTATATCTAATAAAAATCGATTCAACTCATTTTTCCAAAAAAAATCAAATCCTGTAAAGATAAAATGAGATTTTTCAAAGGACCATTTAAATCGACTATTTACATCTAAATTTAACCCTTCTAATGTGTTCATGATTTTTTGCATCACTAGCGTACTCTCGCTATTTCTTAACCATTCATTCATCCATAAACTCCTTTTTAATAAATATGACATCTTACTAGGTACACATGAATGGAAAATTTGCTCATTACTTATTCATTTTCGTTTCTTTTACAATATCCTTGTATCTCTCAGGGAAAATCGCCACAGCGCATTCCCCCTGCTCCTCATCGAAGTCTATTCGGCTCTCCAACTTGACTATCTCATCCTAACTCAATTTTTTGCCGGTTTTGTAAATGTTTAATCATAATTGTAGATATCTGTCCAGTTAATACCTGTGGTTTGTTCACTCCAGTGCAGCTTAAAATATAAAGTTTGTTTACCATCTAAAGATTGATAAAATTTCTCGATACCCTCTAAAACAGACCCCTCCAAGTCAATACTTGGCAAATTCAATACTTTGTCGGTATATTCAATTGCATCAATATATAACTTTGTCGGTATACCCTCTTTTCGATGTTTTTCTTCATAATACGAATAAATTGTATATGAGCATCTATTGTCCCAGCATAAAAAGAGTCCACCGGCTACTGTATTCTCTTTGGTTAATGCAACTAAGTATTTTCCTTTTTTTTGTTGAATCGCTGTACTAAATAATTCTTTTGTTTTCATGAAAACAGCATCATTTCGATCACGTTTAATTAACTTGGTAATATCACAATACGATAAATCATCATCAATTATTGTCTTTATTCCCGCTAGATTTGCTTTTTTCAAATCCAACTTTCTTCCTTTAGATAAATCGTTAATATTAGTCCTACTAGGAAAATGATAATGATAAGTATATCTTACTTCTGGAAGAAAACCCTCTTTTATGAATGGAGTCATGTCTGTTATATCCTTATTACATGCAAAGGAAACGTATGTAAAATGTTTCTTTAATGTAATGATCATTAGTTCTAAGATCTTCCTCTTGATCAGCACACCTTTTCGATCACTTCCAATTTCATCGGAAAATACTGGGCCACAATAAGGGACCGATATCGTACTTTGAATCGATACTCTATCTTCTTTTCCACCAAAAATAGGTAACCCGCATAATAATTTTTTGTTTTGAAATGCACACAGTATAAAGTTTACTGATTGTATTTGTAAGAACCAAGACTCGTGAAAAACCGTTCCCCCAATACCACGTGAAATAAATTCATCCCATTCTTTAATACAATCTAGTTTGATTAATTGAATGTCATATGATTTCTTCATAAAATTACATCACTCCAGCCAAGAATTATTGGTGAAATAACATTTCCTTCAACTCATTACATGTTTCATCGATCTGCTCATTGGTCAAATTGTTCCCTGTTCGAAAGAAGAAGTATCTTTCGCTGAATTTTCTCCAATTAGGATATTTTTCACCGTTACAATCCATTAAATCATTCCTATTTATACTCATATAATAATCATTCACACATTTTATTTTGTGTGGTGGATTAGGTTGTGATTGCTGAAAACAATAGTTAGATTTATTATTCAATCGATTTTCTAATTTTTGAACAAATGGACCATAATGCAATCCATAACGTTCTAAATCCAATTCCATGATGATTCTATGGAAAATATTTGACTGTTCTCCTATAATACTGCCAATATCTCTTAGATGTTCTATATAACGATTCGCTTTTTGTTTCTTTACTGATATGATCTCTTCCCATTGATCTAGGCGGTGTGATAGAAATAAAATATCGATTGTACTTAGATTTGAATTCAGACCTAAAACTTCATAATTGGTATCATCCAAATAATACAATCTACTTCTTTTCATCGTCTCTTCATAAAGTAATGGATTATTAGAACAAATCATACCTCCAATACCAATTGAAAGCGGTTTCCCATTTCCGAAAGAAAATATAGATACATTTCCGCTTGTCCCTACACTGACTCCATTATAGGAAACTGCTAACGTTTGACAACAATCTTCGACGATGTAGAATCCATATTCCCTCTGCAATGAAACTAACCAATTTATATCACATGCTTTGCCAAAAGAATGTGTAAAGACCACAACTTTTGTCTTAGGAGTAATATAATTAGTAAAATTAGACTCTTGCAGAGCCAGATACTCATCTACATCAGATAAAACTGGTGTTGCCTTAAGTAGCATAACCATGTTAACCATCGATTGACAAATAGAAACAGGTAATATCACCTCATCGTTTGGTTTCACCCCCATAGCTAACAAAGCTATTAAAAATCCTTCAGAACCGCTTCTTGTTAGGAGAGGATTTTTAACATTAAACATATTAGCGAATTTTGTCTCTGTTTTATCCATAATATCCATTAGACTCGTTTGATTATAAATGCTTTCAAGTCGAGATAGTATGTCTCTTTGATATAAGCTAGCATTATAAGCATCCATATAAGTTTTCCCTTCTTCACGATTATACTTTCTCGAGGCGATGGTGCAGAGAATTCGCCAAGCCATGTCGGATAAGTGATGCGGAGTACGAACTCTCAAGCCTTTATTGTAGTATTCTGTTCGAACATTACGCTCGTGGATCGGAATTCTTCGATAGAATAGAAATACTTAAGTAGTAACATCATTTCTACCTAGTTTGAATCATTAACTCATTCAGTAATTTCATACTTATTTCGTTTTCTCTTTGTTCATAACACTCAAACAAAAGTGGCTGGTCATCCGCAATGAAATGTTTGAACCTTGCTATTTCTTTGATTGACTCATTATTTAGTGGTGAATGTGTATCTTCAAATCCATTATTCCAATGAACATGATAGGCACAGATATGTTTATAAATTTCTTGTATAAACATACTCATATCATTTTCGGTTTCTTTAGATGAGATTCTTGCATGCCCTATATCAAAAATAACTTTTAATCGTTCAGAATTTAATTTATTAAAAATATATTCAAATTCTTCAACACAATCAAATAGCCTTGACTTTCCATAATTCGGAGGTAAACGCACTAAATTTTCGATAGCAATATTTATTTTCATGTTTGAGGTGGCGCTTAAAATTTCTTCTAAGGCATTTATGGCTAAATCAAGTCTTTTGTATTTTTTGTTCTTATCTATATTAGAAAGGCCTGCTGATCCTAAATGAACAGTCACCCATTTTGCACCAATTTCTTCACCACAAACCAAAGTTTCATAAACAATATCCCTACTTACTTTATGGATCCTTTCAACTTTTTCTCCTAAATTTATTCCTTGAATTGCATGAATACTTAAGGTTAAATTATTTTCTATTGATTCTGCTCTCACTTGTTCAAGATAGTCGTGATCGAACATAAATGAATCATCTGTATAATTATTTGCAAATAGTTCTAGATGAGGATAGTGGCTATTACTACGTATGAAATGAATCCAGTCCATTTTTGTTTTTTGACAAATACCAAAAACCAATTAAAGCACTCCTATTCATATAGCATTTTATTTATAGCTGTTTTACATATCGATTTCCAATTAGCAGCATAGGCCGTTTCATTAAGAATAAGGTAATCCGGATTTATAGTAAGAACTCTATTTAACTGTTCTTCATCATATTTTGACAAATGCTCTCCGTTAATCATGCTTTCAAAATAATCAGTAGCAAATATCAACAATTTATCCTTGTACGTCGAACATTTTTGTTTCATCATTTCGCCAAATTGGTTAATCTTCTCAAGTGAATAAAAATGCTTCAAGTCACCACGGCATAACATTATACCGTTAGCTACATATAATATTTCATCTAACTTTGATATTCCAACGGGGGTTTCTATTTTTGCAATTATCTTTTGATTTGAGGCAGTACCTAGTATACTTTTAGCTTCATCAACTATGGTTTTGCTATCTACAAATGACGGACAAATGAAATCGGAGATACCTTTTAACTCTTTAATCATTTGTTTATCTTCGGTAGATAGTTGCTTGGCAGCAATATATTTATGGTTTATAGTGATTCCACAATGGTTATATAGCCTACATTCCTTCAGCACCGTGCAGATCATGGTATTTTTACCTTTTCTGGTGATTTCCAAAATTGGTTGGTCATCATCAGAAATCATTATTCTGTCTCCAACTTCGCAATAATCCATAGCAGACATATCGTTAATGGAAACCCTATTTTCATTTCCTATTTGATCTTTATTCTTATCTACACAAAATTCATCGCCTTCTCTGAGTCTTACTTCACTATTTTCAAACTTTCCCAATCTTTTTTTTGCTCCTGGTAAATCCGCAAATAAAGTACATTTGATATTCATATTTTCCGATAAGCGTTTGCATTTTTCAATCAATCTTAAATTCTCATTAACTGCCCCTCTGCCAAAATTAATTCTGAATGAACTAACTCCTAGTTCTAGTAGAGTATTAACGATATCCCTTGTTTCTTTTTTCGGTTTTATTGTAGCAACAATATTCATTCCACAACTCCTAACGATTCTGCTCATCCATATCACAAGATAATATCATTTATAGAAATTCAAAATAACTATTTTCCGCTACTTCACAAAAATTAATTGTAATTAAATAAAAACGGGTAATTATTTTCCATCTGTGAATAAATAGAAGTAGCACCAACCACTCTACGCAGAGGAGATCTAGAAATGTCTCATACGTAAGGTAAAAGCAAGATTGATCTCGCCTGCGACATGATAAGTAAGTGCCGTTTCCAATCAAAGGACGCATGTGTTGATGAACTCGTGGTCCTCTTCGACTTCTGTTCTTCAGTCAAGTCAACAAAGTTTCCATGTGATTAGCGGTCTGCGGTCTAAAGTCGAATCGTAATTTTTATCCGCAAGGGATTCGACAACGATAAAACAATTTGCTTCGTATATCTCTGAGTCTGACACCGATCTCGTGACCACCGGAACAGACGATTGTCGAGTTTATCACTATGATGGAAAGCTTAACCTGTTCGAAAATGGGATCGTTCTTTTCTAATAGGAAGAGAAAGAAGAGTTAGCTCTTCAGTAAATGAAAGCTTTTCTAAGTACAGATATTTCTTTATCTAACGAGAAAATTTTGAATAATTATAGCAAACGCTGGTCGATTGGAACCTATTTTCGAGCTGCGAAAGTGTATCTCGGCATGGCTGTACTTATAGTTGGAACGGTAATCTTATCAATGGATTACATCAATACTGCCCCTAGAATCATCACAATTTGATTTACAAATTCTCGAGTAAATCATTGACAAGTACAGTGTTTTATTCAAATTCAATATCTACACATATTCCATAATGATCACTTGCGAAAGTATTCGAATCATTTCCAAATACCTCTAAATGATTTAATATGACCTTATTTAGGTTCCTATCATCAAAGGGTTTCATTAAAATCCAATCACATCTTTTAGGAACTTCTAATACATTAATATTCACCCATCTAGGATTCCCCCAAAAATCCAATGTTGGAGTTTTTCCTGTTTGCTTTCCATATACCTCGGAAAAATCTATCCAGTTCGCTTCTGAACCGTTTAATGATTGACGATTTGTCAAGTAACGATATACACTTGACGTTTCATCAGAGTTAAAATCACCACATAGAAAATAATAGTCTGCTTTTTTTTCCGACATCCATGTAACAATTTCAACGATCTGTTTTTCTCTATTTAAGACAGAACTATAATCCAAATGCAGATTACCAACTAATAACTTTTTTCCATCAACTTCAATCTGTACCATCATTGCATTACAATTATCTACGTCTTTACGATCCCAATTCACTTCCATTTCCGTTAAAGGGCGGCGGCTTAGAACTGCCAGACCTTCATTTTCATTATGATATTTCTCAAAATAAAAAAATTGGTAATCTGTCTCCTCTACAATCTTGTTAATTATAATTGAAGAATCAATTTTTGATTTATAACGGACTTCTTGCAAATTGATTATGTCTGGTTTCACATGATTTATCTCATCACAGATATTTTTTAATCTACCATCAAATAAATAGTCTGAATTCCATATGTTATAAGTTGCAATTTTCAAAATACCACCTCATTACTTTTGTATCCAACCTATACCAATTGCTTCTTTGTAAATTTCTTTCATCGAACTAGCCCTTGATAATGGATTAAGTTGAAGTATAGTTTCATAATTAAAAACAAAATAATAATTGAACCATTTGTAGTAGGAGACTAAATTTCTTTTTCGAGCATTTTCTGATGAATGGAATTCATGTTTATTGTTAGAATAATTCCATATCTCAAGTAAACAACGGATTGTATTACCACCATATTTTTTTCGTATAGGTATAAAATATTTCGATAACAATTCAATATGTTTATGGGTTAGTTTATTTTTTGAGATAAGCCCCCCCATTTGTATCAAGTGGTTTATATTCTCTTCTAAATGCTCTGCATTAATTTCTCCATCAGTTCCCAAACCAAAAACCATAACTCTAACATTTAATTCGTTTGATAAGGAATTATGTCTGAGAGCTGCTAACGAGAATGCGTCAATTAATGGAGTCTTCACTTCATTATCTTTTGGTCCTGAGTATAAAATATCTCCACCTACGTCACATATGATCACTTCGTCATATTGCTTAAAAAAACTGATCAGTGGATTGATTCCATATCTAGTGGATAGATTTATTAGATGACTCTGCATCATATTTGAGAGTTCATCATCAACTAATTCTTTTGTTTCCCCCTGTCTTTCATACCATCTATATCCAGGGTGGTCTGTTGAATCATATTTCACTTCAGATCTCCTGAAACGAATTACTTGATTATTTTTATCCAATATATTTACGGGCTTCTCAAACTCAACGTAACCGTCCTTAATGTAATAATGATCGAACTTGGGATTTAACCAGCCCGCTGTTTCAATCGTCAGAGAATTGCTATCGGTCAACATATATTCCCTTAACATTTGAACAGTTACTATGTCAAATCCACCACCAGCAGCCAATAATAATATCTTTTTTTGCATATTATTCATTGAACATTTCCTTCACGTCAGAAGGAATCATAATATTTGATATGGTAACTTCGATTGGATCTTTATAAGTCTTTAGTGAGATTGGTTGCACATTCAATTCATTATTTTTAATATACGAAACATCACGTTCTCTAGCTTCATGAAAGAACATTGTTTGTTTATCCTTAAAATCCAATATGAATTCGTGATTTGTATTAAGCTGCTTTATTTCTTGTTTGGACTTACTGCATATGTCTAATGCCTCATTAAGAACATCAATATTATAAAATTGTGGGGATTTTTTGCAAAAAAGATCAAGTATTAGAGCGTGATTATATACGTATTCTCCTGTCCATAACAGCAAGCATTCCCTCGCATGAATGATGATACTTTTTGCTATCTTTAATGCATGATTTTTAGTTTTATCATCTATTTGTTCGGGAGTTAACAAATAATCCCTCAAACGAAAGTACTTGCGCATCTCATTTATAGTAGGGATGGATATATCATTCCTAATCTTCTCTCCATAAAGGTGTACACCATGATCTTTTAACATAATTAAATCCTCAACAGCTGATATGTCCTTCCAATTATGAATTTCATCATTTGCATTTTTAAAAAGTAAGAATGGTGATTTAATACGAATGTCAGAACGTAAGCAACAGGAAATTTTAATATCATTTCCTCTGAATAATTCTATAAAATTTATATCATTCGTCCATGTCATTAATAACTCTCTAGGTAACTTATATTCGGATACAGATGTCTCAATATCATCATTAATAATAATTAATAAATCACAGTCACTACGTCCAGGTACGAAACATCCTGCTGGTAAACTACCAATTAAATAAACTGACTTGCAGTTCTTAATATCAAGATATAGAGTTAACCATCTCTTAATCATTTCTATCATTAGTAAAGAGTATTCATTAAGCTTATATTGATTCTTAATAAGATTTATTAAATTCATATTCATTCTCACCAATCTGAGGGAATTTTTCTATGCATTTAATCAAGGATTTGCTTTCTTGTAATGATTCCAAACCCAATCTCAGGTTATACATTGGAACAACTGACAAAGCCTTAAGAAATTCCCTATATATATCGATATTCCCTCTATTAATACCTGGGTAGGTTTGCAACATAATTTTTTGTAACCCATTAATTTTTTCCTCTTTTTCCAATTCATTGTTTTTGATGTTTGATATTTCAGGGAAGAAAATAGCTTTAGGAAAATTAAAATTATTTCTTATTTTGTTTGTTAGTTCTGATGTTCTAATTTCGATTCTTTTCGATCCAGGCAAATATTCTTCTTTTTCTAAAAATATTCGATCCATATTAAAGTATTGTCTTAGCTCAGGGTCAACATGCATTGGTCTTAACAATGTGGTTATGTTTCTATCATTCATATCAAACAAAAGTGTATCATCACTTAGTACTTCAAAACCATTCAGTAAAAAAGTTAATGATATCGTGCTTTTCCCATGGCCTCTCGGTGCAATAAAGATCAATGTCCCTAAATCTGGATGTTCTACAGCTGCTGCATGTAAATAAAAAAATGAGTGCATATGCCATACTTCATGAAAAGTCGGGAGTAAAAAACTATAATAAAAGGAGTTTTCACTTTTTATTTGTGATTTTATAACACAATAGGTTTTATCTTTTTGAAATATTAAAGTTTTTTTCGAATCTTGACTTACGGCTGTTTCTCCATATTGCTTCACATGAGCTTTTTCATTAAGCTTATAAAACTTTGTTAATTCCTGACTAATCCGATTATTCTCCTGAAGGAAATACACCTCTGTATTAGGAGTTGCTCCAAGCGAATATGTAACATACTGTTTCAAAATATTTCTTAATAATTCGTTCGCTAAATTATTATCTGAATAAATCCTAACCGTCAATTGATTGAACCGAACATCAAAACTTTCCAATATTCATCAACTTCCTTTCATCTTTCGTAGATCTCTATTAATCAGATTTTCGGTTATTTCTTGAGGATTGAACTTCGTTTCAAAACCCGTTTCTTTTGAAATAATTACCCAATCATCCGGACCTATACATAAGATCTTTTTCTCGCTCTCAATGGTTACATCGTTTACTCCTATCAATGTCTTATTATTTGGTAAAGAGATAGGTCGTACTTGTAGTAAATGCAAATTCCCTTTCAAATCATAACACCATTCAATATCAACAGGATTACCTTCATTTTTCTCAATCATGATTGCCATTTGAACTAGTTCTTTCATTTGGTTTCTGCTTAGTTCTATCTCTCTAGTAGAGGCGGCTCCTTCTTCGGAAATAAGTTGCATACTTTCTTTCATTACATAAAGAGTCCTGCTTTTTTCTTCTGTGCCTAATTCTCCACACCCATAATTAATAACCACTACATCTGAAGATTGTGATTTAGGATTTACAGAGAATGTAACACCTGTTATTTGAGTATTAACTTGTTTTTGAATTAACACAGAAGGACATTCTGGCATTATTGATAACCCTTTCAATTGTCTGTAATTTAAATGAGATAAAGTGAATGCTGAGGTTATAACCTCATAGATCGCATCAAGCAGCCGGTTCGAATCATATATATTCTTAATACTTTCTAGCATTCCAGCATTGGAAAATGACAATGTATCTTCGTCAACACTAGAGCTTCGCACTATCAGTGGATACAAACCATTTAATTCTTGTAATAATTCAGTCGCAAGTATGTTTTTTTTCTTTTGATCCTCAAACCACTCTCCGATTTGTTTTAACAGATTAGAGGTATCACCATTATTGCACCACTCTTTTATAAGCGACTCGTTGAATTTTCCCACCATGTCATCCCACTTGGAAATGTCTTTACAAAATTGTTGGGTTAAACATATTCCATCTGGCACACTAAATTCAGCGAAATACTTAGAGAGGTTATGAGCTTTGTTCCCGACAGCTAGAGGAATTTCCATTTTAGCTTTGTCAAGAGGGATCACTAGATTACTTAAATAGTAGTTTATAACATTCTTTCTCCCTAACTTTTTATCCGTTAAAATTTCAATCATCCCAATATCGCTATCCATTTTAATCCAATCGCCATCAGTGATCCGTTCTGTTGCATTTCTTGTTCCGATAATACATGGGACCCCTAATTCACGCGCAATAATACTAGCATGTGAAAGAATGCCCCCTTCATTGGTTATTATTCCTTTAATATGTGCTCCCGAAGTAATAATATTAGGATGAATTGAAGATGATACTATAATTTTATTTTCAATTACTTGAGGCAACTCCCGTAAGTTTTGAATAATATCGCTTGTCAAGCAAACAGCAATTCCTTCTACTAATCCCTTGGAACAAGCAACTTCACCAATTATAGTATTTTCACTTTTTCGACTAACATCATTACTATCTGTATTTCGCTTAAGTATATTATCCCATATATAGATATAATCGTTCGTTAGAAAGCAATTCAATCCTAATTTGCGATTATACATCACGTTTATATCTATCTCTCTGTTATGCTCGAAATAATTCATAATATCTTGACTTGAAACGAGTCTTAATAAAGATTTATCTACTATACGCTTCTTAAACATTCGGATATAAATTCCGCTGAGGAGACTTGTAACAAAAAAATTTCCTAACATAAACATTTCTCTTAATTGCAACCTATGTTTTGAAAGCCTTTTAGTAGCCTGAATTAAATCTATGAATTCACCTGAAAAGGAAGATGAAATATCGATTTTTTCTTCATTTGTAGTTTTATTTCTTTCAATCTTTTGTCCTTGATCTCTATTAAATCTAGATTTAAAAATGTCGATCACTTGATTAAGATTATTTCCATTGTCCCCGAAAAGAAAAGCATATTTCCTAGAATGTTCAGTGATTAATTCTTCTAGACCTTCATTCGAGCTTATATGAATTAACTTATTCCAATCTTCTTCTTGTTGATTAATCATTGTACCTTTAAGATCATGAGTGAGTATTTGTTGTTGAAGTTCTTGATTGTAATTATTATCATTAAATTCCATTTTAATTCTTGATTGTATTTTATTGGTGAATTCTTCGTTTGTAAATCGATAATATGCTAAGCATTTCGAATATAAATTGAAATATTCATTAAATAGATTGTATAATTCTGAATTACTTAGTTGCTCAAAACTTTGTAAGTCTAGTGATTCTCCAAATTTCCTATATTCCATTCCGCTATTATAGCTTTTCTGAATATAATCATTTAAAAATCCTTTTTGTTTTACAAAATTATATCCAATGACTCCCGCGTTTTCAGTCTCGTGAATGTCATAAAAGACATCCCAAGTATCTTCAATAGATTTTGCCAATGCATTGGTGTTTTCGCATCCAACTATATGACCTCTATGATTAACAATTCCAGTAAATTCTGCTTCTATGGATAATAGTTTAGACTTACATCGAAATGCTCTGTAGTATTGGATATTTTTAGTCGTCATTTTTCTATTCTTCATTCCTTTCTCGATCCACTGTAGTTCATTATGCTACCCCATTTATTCACGTTCTCTATAACCATAGTAGAAAGATCACCGATTTGATCATCATTGAATTTTATATAATGAACATCTGTTACTTTATAAAGTCCTGTGACCATTGGTGTGTAATCCTCTTCCTCATGTAAAAAGAGTATAATTGGCTTTTTCATAGACGAGGCCCATCCTAGTTCTACATGAACCCCTCCTGAAATAGGCTTCCATCCAGGGAAAGCTACCACGAGATCCGTATTAAGCATTTCGTTGTAATCTAGATATGTTGCTACTTCGGGGGTCATAAGCTTCTCTCCAAACTCTTCACGAAACTGCGCGGAAAACACACTGTGACCTTCTTTTTCAAGTGCATGTATGATGCGCAATAACGAATTCTTCATAAATTCATCAAAAACATTATTTGCGCTTAATAATTTTGTAAAAGGAAATGCAAGAAAGACTCTCATATTAATAACCTCCGATTTGATGTTCATATTATTGTTTTTATATCTTCTAAAACACTATGTATCCGCTTTATATGCCCATCTGTTAACAAGGGGGAAATACGAAACCACGCTGTTCGCTTGATCATTTCCTCTGTAAATGGACATTCATTCATCTTATAATCTTCTGTGTAAGGAAATGCGCTCTTATGCCATGACTTTTTATATCTGAAAGTGTTATAAGTGGTCAGCACATGGTCCCAATGCTTTTCAATAGGAACGTTATTACTTTTACACAGGTGAATAAAATATTTGCATTTGTCCTCAGTATCGAACACAAAACATAAACTGACTGGAACAGGATTTGACTTTAAGGGTATTGATCTTAATTTATATACATTTGTGTCGATTCCTGAAATTAAATCTTGATATAAGCTTCTTTGATTTTCTATGATCGTATTTGCTTTGTTTAATTGTTCATTGGCAATAGCACTTTGGATTTCAGTTATTTTATAGTTTTCCCCAAAAAAACTTTCTGGATCTTCCCATGTTGGATAACCGTCATTAATTCTAATGCCTCCATTATCATGATATTGTTTAGCTAAGTTAAATCTTTTGCTTGATTTACATGTAAATATTCCTCCCTCACCAGAAGTTATTACTTTATTTGCTTGGAGGCTGAATGCTGCAGCATCTCCTATAGTTCCCACATATTTCCTGTTGTATTGAGCACCAAATGCTTGTGCTACATCTTCAATAATAAAAAGTTTATGTTTGTTAGCGATTTCAACGATAGGGTCAATATTGCATGGTACACCTTGTATATGAACCAACATAATAGCTTTTGTTTTTGAAGTAATGTGTGCTTCAATTTTGCTAGGATCAATATTCATCGATTCATCGATCTCAATAAAATTAGGTAATGCGCCACAATTGAGCACCGCCCCAGCAGATGCCATAAAGGTGAAGGCCGGTACTAAAACTTCATCTCCTGGTCCAATCCCAAGCGCAATACAGCATAGTTTTAATGCTGCTGCACCTGAGGAACAAGCTAAAACATTAGTCACATCCAAATAATCACACATTGCTTTTTCAAATTCTTTAGTTTTTCTCAAAAATTTTGGTCCGTCATATCGAAATAATGATTTTGCCTTCATTACCTCAATTACTGCCCTCTCCTCTTCTTCTCCAATATAATGTGTGCCAATAAATGCGTCAGCAGGGATGATCTCCACTTTCTACACCTCGTTTTATAATATTTTTGACTACACTCCATACTCCATTACTTTGATATGTTGATAACTTCTTTAATCGTTCTTCTTTAATGTCCGCTTTCTCCAAAGCAAAAAACTCCCTCATTTTATTACCTAGATTGGCTTGAACATCTGAATCATTAATAAAGCATTCAACGTGGTTTAATACATATGCGATACCTTCTTCTTCACTTACATTTTTTATAACTTCTAAGCCAGGATATAAGTCAGTCCAATTTGCAAAATAATATCCAATATCCATCTGTTTATACTCTTCTAACTGCCTAAATTGACTATAATTAATAGGAGGAATGAAAAATACATTTCCATTAAATTTTAATGATTCTAAATAATTTCCTAAACCAGGAGAAAGCATCGAAGATTTCGACGTATATAATTCTTTTAAATACTCTGTATGTGTGAAAGTATGGAAAGATACTCGTAAATGACCTCTAAATTGTTGTTTAAGATGATCTATTAAGCATTTTCCACCACAAACTTTTATAGCACTATATGCATCAAGATCTAAGGCTTTATCTATTATTTCAAGTATACAAAGATAGTAATTATTGATTTTGTTCTGATCAATCATAAAGGACTCCGCCCCTCCAAAGTTCAAAAGAAGCTGATTTGTTGGAGTAAATCTTTCTTCGTATGGTTTCATATCTCTGATTGGTCCGACTACCATTGGGTTATTAATTTTCGAACTGTACTTGTTAATATTCTCAGAAAAATCTAACGACTCAACAATAAAATAGGTATCGACTTCCCACAATTTCAGAGGTATTTCATCCCACATCCAAAATAAATTATCAATATAAAATACTCGCTTACCTAATTCCACACCATATATGGCACCTTCTATATTCTCTGATGAAATAAGAAAATTTGCTTCAATGAAATAGTTTTCCATTTTTCTCAAACTCTCACCAGAGAATGTGTCGCACTCAACAACCTCATCGAAAATTCCTGAGAATTTAGCTTGTTCGAGTGAAATTCCTGAACCTAAAAAAACAAAATGTGCTGTAACATACTTTTTTAATTCTTCAATTATTTTCAAACAGGTAATAACTGGTCCATAGCCAAATGTTTCTGCCGTTACTAAAATCTTTTTCATTGGGTTAAAACTCCTTCAATTTCGTTGTTAAACAAAACATTGGCTCTATCACAATTCTTTTTACAAAAAACATATTTATTTTCTAAGCTTTTGCGTAAGTTTGCCATCGGTGAATCATTCCAAATTTCCTTAAAGCTTTTCTCAGACAAAGATCCTACTTTAAAAAACTTCGGATCTCTATGAATAGTACAATCGCATGGATAAACAGAAGCGGTAGGACAATCTACATGACTTGCAAATTGTGGATAGTAACATTTAAAATTATTGTTTTCCCATTGTTTTTTTTTCTGTGGAGTGTTTTCTTTAAAGTTACTAAAAAAATTAATATTGTCGTATAAAAATCGAACATTTAGTTCTCTTGCCAGAGAAATATACTCTTCATACTGTTCGTTAAAATTCGTTATTTGTTTTTCTGTCATTTCTAATTCTGGACAGTCTTTAATTAAAATAGGATTCAAAAAATCATATGGGATTGATTTTTTTAAGTTGATCATTTCGCTAAAATGATCAATATTCAATTTGTTAACCACATGGTTAATGACCACTTTCACATGTGGCATATATTGTTTTAATAGCTGTATATTTCGAGTAGTCACCTTCCATAGACCAGGAACTTGTCTAATATTATCGTGTATCTCTGAAGTATGTCCATCAATTGAAAATAGGATATGATTTAAATTCAACTTTGACAAACGGATTATTTTTTCTTCATTCAGAAAAAAACCATTCGTTGTTATTGCGAATTTCATTCCCATTTTAGTTATAGATTCGAAATGATCCCATATCTCTTTTCTTACTAATGGCTCTCCCCCTCCTAAAAAATGGACATATCTTGTACCAAGCGAATGTAGATCACCTAACAACTTAGGAACATCAACTTGGCTAATTTTATTAGGTTTATCATGTACATTACAAAAAACACATTTTGCATTACAAATATTACTTAATGAAATGTATACATAAAATGGTTTATCTCGATTCAATGATATCTCTTCAATATTTTCTTTAATCAATTTTAAATACATAAATTCACCTCATAGAATTTTAATTATCCGAGTAGGTATTTCTGTCCAGATCCATAGCTTTCTTTCATTGGATAAAGCAACATCTGAACGTATCGACGACTTCATTTATTTCGACGGAAAATGCAAAGTAAAGGCAGCTTTATTCATTCTTGATGGTCTAAGTGTTATTGAAATTTTCTATGATACAGGTAGTTTGATGATGCCGCATCTTGCCATCATTATTTTTGTGAAGTTATAGCAACTTCTACTACACGACCATCTTCCTAAAAATTGGCTTGTAAAGCTTTCACTATTTATGGAGAAGTCTAATCTTTTTGAGTAGTTTTGTTTTCCGTTATCGGTTAATCTATAGGCATGTAAGGAGATATGTTATTATGCAAATATTAATTTCGCATAGCGAGTAGGATCAACATATCCTGCAAACTCTGTATTTGCTAAACATAATGCTAATCTTTGTTGATTTTGATCCTTATCACTGCAGCTGATCTCAATGTCAAACCAAATTTCAGAACCTTCAGCAATATCGAGACCAATTTCATGACAGGGTAGCGTAATTTGAAGACTATACCCATCATCGAAAAAATCAATGTTGTATGAATGTTTGTATATACTTGTTTCCTTTGTACCTTCATAAGAATGAGTAAAGTCCAGTTTATTAAAAGAATCCCAAACTAATAACCTACCATTCTTTAATGGATAGAAATTATATATGTGAATATATGGTATATGGTTATTTTCACTATCAACCCCCTTCGTTCCCGAATGTCACAGAGAAGTAGTCTTTACTTTGGTTCTCAATTTTATTTCTGCTGAATAACTCATCATGAACACGAGCAGTGATATATATATTATTCATATCCCAGCTAATATGTCCGGCGGTCTTAAAAACCGGATCACCATATATAATAGATCCTCTTCTGATATGAGTCTTAGTATCAGATCTAATTTCTTCAATTATGAAGTTGTATGGCGATGTAGCACCTGTATATCTAGGACAGTTTATTATTGGGCCTTTCCAATGGACGCTTTCAATTGTATTTTTATAAAAATTATGAATATCACCAAAGAGAATATTATTAACATCAATATCAGTGATTGACTTAAGAGCTCTATGCTTTAATCCTTTTGAATCATCTAGAGTAGTTTTAGCGCAATGAGATTTTATTTTGCCTATTAAAGAATCGTTAATAACATCAGAGTAAATTCTATTAAGAAATAGTACTCCAAATAATAATTCCCATATTTTGTTCCACTTTAAACATCTATCTATTATTACATCCCAATCCAATTCTTCAGAGTACTTATTTATAAATAAAGCGGTCTCATGAAGCCATGAAAGTCTTATATCTCTTATTGCCCTTCCCTCAAAAAGCTGTTTTAAAGTTGTATCAACATGCTCTTTAGTAAAGTGACATAATAATTGTATCAATCTATCATGTTTCTCTAACAACCAGTGATAGTTCCCAAGTACTTCTGTTTTTTCTGCCCTATCTATTACTTCTTTGATATATTCCCATTCGCTAACACTATCATTGAATATCCTCACATGAATATCGCAATGAATGTTGTATGATTGCTGATTCCATTGACGAGTTCTATATACTTCTGGTATATGACAAACACTTGTTAGCATTTCTAAAACAGGAATATAATATCCGTTTAAACTAACTGATTGTTGAGTTTCTGCATATTTATATCCTAGTTCATTAAAAATTTCTAATACTTCCTCTAATTTATCACTATCGACTAAAACATCCATATCTCCAAATCGCCTTGTTTCGATTGGGTGATAGAGATCAGCAGCTAAAGTAATCCCTTTAAAATGAATTAATTTTTGACCTCTTTTTTCACAAATATTGGTCAATTGATTCAGTTCATCAATAAAATGTTTGTTTATTTTTCGTTTTTGTTTCATATCTTTTAAAATTTGTTTATATTCTTCTGGATCAATTTTTTTTATGTAATCTTTTAATATTCTTTCAACTCCAAATCTTTTTATATTATTTAATAGATCATTTGAATCAACAGAATGTTTATTCAAATAGTTAAATAGATCTGAGTTCAATTCCATCACTTTTAACGCCGCTATTGATGACATCTAACACCAATCCTCTCTATTTTATATTCAATATAGTAACTGTACTTGTAAAATAATCCCTGCAATAAGTTATTCACATACCATAACAAAGTCTAATAACGGGTGTCGTGACCATCTGAACAAAAAATGATCGAGTTCATCGTTCTGAGGGCAGCAGTTTCACGACCCACTCCGGTGCAATCCTATCACAAATCAAAATGTAGATTTGCACAGGGCTACTGTCAGCAGCATTTTGAAATCTACAAATTATGAAAGTGATTTTTGCATGTACAGGAATATTTCAGTTCATCATTCTAGTTGTGTAGAATGTGGACAATCACAATATTGCAATAATTCAAGATTTCCGTCTATAAGACTATTTTTCCAGGATGAAAACTAATACAGTTCACAAGCTCGATCAATTGTACCAGTCGCATTTATATTTCATTATCTTAACGAGAACTTTCAACTCTCCAGATGAGAGATGATCAGTGATTATGAGATATTAGAAAAAAAATGCAATTGACAGAAATGACCTTTCGTTGGAATATTGAACCATAACGTGATCAGGAAAAATGAAGCTCGGGCAATAACGACCAACTTATTTATTGAATAATATCGAATGAAATTGGGGTGGCACTTTGTTCTTAAATTACCTTTGGATCTTATCCTATTTGAAAAGGTATTGGTTGTTAGTTGTTTCTTTAACAATATCAATCATAGGTATGGCTATAATAGAATTGATGGTACCTAAGTTTATACAGACTTTTATTGATAAGATCTTGCCGACACAAGACTACAATTTATTTTCGAATATGATTGGATTATTAGTACTGTTTATTGCCGTATACCTTGGATTAAGTGTAGGAGAAAACATGTTAAGAAGGCATATACAGGAAAAGGCTTTCCGAGATTTACAAATGGAGATATTCCAACATATACGAACACTAGGGTATGCCTATTACGAGCAGAAAACAGTAGGTCATACGCTAGCTTTGTTACATGGTAAGCCTGTAGCAATACAGAGACTTTACAAAGTCCTTTTACCAGGAATGATTCAAAAAGGGGCATTTTCATTTTTTTCTATCTTCTTAATGTTAATAACGAGTTGGAAGCTATCGCTAATTGCAGCAGTTTTCTTTCTGCTTTTTTATTTTTGTGGTCCTGTCGTGGTTCGTAAACTGGATCAATCAAGTAAAATATTAGCCGACGCGCAAGTGGAGTTGAATCAAAAAGCATACGAAAGTGTATCATCAACGAAGGAGCTTAGAGCTTATTCAGCAGAGGATTGGGATTTGAAGAGATTTCTTACTAGTGTAGGAAAGTTGAATCACAATGTCGTTGTAACATACTTTATTATATATCTTAGATCAAGTATTCAAGCGTTAACTAACTACTTGGGAATTCTAACCATCATTGCTATCGGTGTGTTACTCATTCAGCTGAACCAGTTATCATCAGGAATGTTAATCGCTTTTCTGTTGTATTATTTTTCTGTTAATTACCAATTAACTGGACTAATTACGAATATCTCAGAACAGAAAATACTTATGTATCAAGTGAAGGAATTGAGAGATTTTATACATACTGCACCCGTTGTTACTGAGAATGAATGTCCAATTGAACTGGAACATCCTATTCGAGGAGAATTGACATTCAATGAGATATCGTTCAAGTACAATGATGGCAAGAATATTTTAAATCGTTTCTCATTTAATATTATGCCAGGTCAACATGTAGCTATTGTAGGAGAAAGTGGGTGTGGAAAGAGCACCCTATTTAAGCTTATTGGGCGATTTTACGATACGGATGAAGGAATGATATTACTCGATAATATTCCCATACAAAACTTATCACTACAGTCGCTCCGATCTTCACTAGGTTACGTATTCCAGGAGAACTTCATATTTGACAAATCCGTTGCGGATAATATTCGCTTTGCCCGTCCTGAAGCAACAGAAGAACAATTAATTCATGCAGCGAAAGCTGCGAATGCTCATGATTTTATTATGGACTTGCCAGCCGGATATAACACGGTTCTTGGAGAAAGAGGAAATAAACTTTCTGGAGGACAACAACAACGTTTAGCACTCGCGCGACTGTTCTTGAAGAATCCTTCTATCGTGTTATTGGATGAAGCGACTTCTGCCGTAGATCATTTTACTGAAGTAGAGATACAAGCTTCGCTCGATACGTTAATGAAAGGACGTACAGTTATTGCCATAACTCATCGCTTATCAACCATCAAGCATTTCGATGTGATTGTCGTTATGAATGAAGGGAAAGTGGTTGAAATGGGAACTTATGATCAGCTGTTAAATGCTAGAGGTTGGTTCTTCGATCTAGCCAATGGGGAGACCAAACGGGAGGAGTATGTAACTAATGCATAATTTCCAATTTGTATGGAAGACGGTCTCCCAACTGAAGCTATGGGTGATCGTTACGTTTATTTTGATGGTTCTCGAATCTCAATCTTATCTGGTATCCGTAGTCTTGCAGCAGAAATTGATTGATGATGTCATTCTGAGCAGGGAGTTCCATTATTTCTGGAAAATCTTTATATTGATTGCAGCTGCATACATCGTCCATAGCGTGTTCATTACCGTTAGTTCAGTCATGATGTATCAGACAGTTGTTCGTACACGTAGCCTTCTATCAAAGAAATTTATGAGCTGTCTACACCTTATGCCTGTTAAACAGTTGGAGAATCAGCACTCCTCGAAATTTCTATATCAACTTGGAGCAGACGAAGGAGACATTGGAAGTATATCCAATATGATCGCTGGTGATATTCCACGCATATGCAGGCTGATTGTATTACTTGTTTCATTAATCTTCGTTCTGTGGAATAACCCACTTATGTTAGGCCTGCTTTTCGTTGTTAGCTTGCTATATGTTATCTCGGCGCACTTATTAGGTCCACGACTGAAGTCAGCTTCTAGTAGGGTAAACGAAGCTCGATCCAATATGCTTGTTCATCTAGAGGAAGGGATATCCTCTACGAGAGAAGTGGCCGCATTTCATTATGAGAAGTGGGAGAAAAAAGATTATTTAAACCGATTCGCTGAGTATTTCCAATCCATTCTTCACGAAGGAAGAATGGTCAACAGACAAATAATCTCTAATCAATTATTAAAGTGGTGTGCTATTCTTGCCGTACTTAGCGTAGGTGGTTATCTTGTCCTCATACAACAATTATCAATTGGAATGTTCATCGTTACCTACCAGCTTGCATTGGAGCTAATAGATAAGACGAATGAACTGTATGTACGATCGATGGGGTTGCCTGCACGTATGGCCTCTGTAGAACGACTTCGTAAAGTGTTAGAAAGTGACAAAATACAAGTTGATGGAGCACGTATTGAGGATCATATATACGAGGTTAGACTAGAGCAAGTCTCTTATTGTCATGCAGAACGTGAAACAAACATATTGAACGACATAAGTCTAAACATTCCCTTGGGAAAAAAGATTGCGGTAATAGGACAGAGTGGAAGTGGAAAGTCTACACTTGCAAGCCTGCTAATGAGATTTTATGAGCCTAATACAGGTAGAATTGTTGTTAATGGACTCGCTTTATCAGATGTTAACCGTTTTGATTGGTTGAAGCGAATCAGTCTCGTTCCGCAGAACCCATATTTTTTCCCGGATACAATCCGCGCTAATATCTTGTTAGGCATGGAGAATAGTATGGATAAGCTGATAAAGGCGTGTAAAGTAGCACAAATCCATGATTATATCAGTCAATTACCGAATGGATATGACACCGTTATAGGTGATCGAGGGGTTACACTATCAGGTGGCCAGAAGCAGCGGATAGCTATTGCTCGTACACTTGTACGTGAGCCTGAATTATTGATTCTAGATGAGTCAACATCTGCTCTTGATGTAGAGACAGAAAAACGATTATTAAACCATCTTGATCAGATTAGAGTCGGGAAGACTACAATAATGATAACGCACCGACTGTCCACCATTAAGGATGCAGATCATATCTTTGAATTCAAGCAAGGTGAAATGGTAGAGAGAGTGGGCTATGAAGAGTACGAAGAAGCTTAACGAGCAGACTGAAGAGTAATTAGAAAAAATAGGCATAACAATACGACTGTTGATTAATATCAGAAATGTTTAGAGAGGGCCAATAGACGTGTTTTCCTGACACTTTTCCAATAGAGAACACCCTTTCGACCTCAATTGGGCTGAATCTATGGATGAGAACCGCTCGCAGTTTTTTCCTTTTCCACGCCTTACCTACGCTATCGGGATCCCCTGATCGCAAGCTGAAGGCGTAAAAAAAGCCCAATGGACCACCGACGTTCTATCCGGTGGCCCATTAGCTTTAGTGGGTGATGGGATTTTGTGGTCAATTCATGTATTCTTCCGTTTAATTAGACTCTATTTCGGAAACCCCTCTATCCCTTGGATCTGCATTAAGTGAATAGTCGCTTTTATATGTTCTTAACCAAGCATCTTTGCAACTGCCAAAATTGAGAAGCCTCTTCGGATTGTCCACCATTCATTTTCAATACTACAAAAATAAGTTTCCCTGTCTGCTCATATATATTTTTTATTTTTTCTACTTTAGCAGGATCCGGAATATAATCTGGATCCATTCCTTTAATGTCATTCGTACATATAAAACATCTCTCTTCACAGCCTGTGTCTGTTTGAAAACGTGATGATATTGATTTATCACTTTCTTTAAGTTCTTCTTAACACTATATAATTCTTCTCTTTCTTTCAGCGTAGCCATTAATTCATTATTTTTACTCTTTAAGGACTACATGTCATCCAAAGCACGCTCTCTCTTTTTTCCCTATTAGATCTAAGATCTATCGACGAAGCAGGATCCTTTAATACACTGATTGACTATCCGTACACCCCTATATCCCCTTCAACCAATGATAAAGGTAAATCACTTTCATTAGGTGGATATTTGTCAAGATCTTCTTGTGTGGCAATTCTTACAACATTTTCTTGAGCCGTAACAACTTTATAATCATCAAAAATTTTCCTTATTTTTATACGAGTGCTCATATTGTATTTTTTTGTATCTTGAAACAAACTTTGCCTGTCCCACATATTTTGCCTTAGTTGCCTTATATGTTCTAGGTCTCCATATGTATTCCTTGCCTTCTTCTTTTACACCAAAGGTAATGTTGACATGTACCTCCCATATCTCATTAATAAATCCTGCCCAATAGCTGAATGAAAAATGGAGCATCTGCCAACCGGTAAAACTGCTCCATGATGTTTTCAACTAACGTTCCCCCATTTGCTCAAAGAACAAGAGCTACCTTTACTTGTTCGGCAGCTCTCATATATAAAATTCTATATTACAAGGAGTTTCTAGGAGTTCCTCCATCTTGAACAAAGAGAAGAAATTAAGACCCTCATTTTCAATATTGTCTCCTCCCTGTGCTTCTCCCTCAATTACACAAAGAACACTCACAACATTTGCTCCAGCATTGCGTAAATCTGTCGCACTCAGTAATATTTGTCCTCCTGTTGTGACGACATCTTCAATGATAGTGCCGTTGCGACTGGAATACCACCCAATTTCGAGTCCCGCCAGAACCTCGGTATCTGCAGGAATTAGTTTTGACAGATACTCGGCTATCTCGTGAAGTAAGACAGGATTGGACTCAAACAAAGATTTATCAAAATAATCGTTTTATTCTTTCCCAGATCTTAATTTAAAATTACCTGTCAAGTGTGCTGTTTCATAAATCTTCTTTGCCAACATCTCTCTGTCCACTGCTTCACCAACCTTAAACAATTCCTTAATTTTACCATATCGATTTATAATTGAAAATCAATTATCCTGCCCGTTAGTTTAATAAAAGCGCGTCTAATCATCTTTATTTGCCGCCGTCGATGAAATCATATCGGAAATATAACAATTCAATGTTCTTGTCATCTGTCGGGAATGTTACCAAGTTCTTGTCATTGTATTTTGACAAGAACTTGGTAACATAAATATAAAAAGCCGCATTATTGAAGTGACCCCCAAAAGTTAGACACGGTTATTTCATCAGGCAGCTTTTTCAAAATGAGTTCGGTACTGTACCGGACTCATTTTGAATTTTGCCTTCAACCGTTTAGTATTGTAGTATTCAATATATTTTTTCAGTTCTTTCTTGAAATGTTCGACATTTTCAAACTCTTTACAGTACAGAAACTCCGACTTGAGAATACCGAAGAAATTCTCTATGACGGCATTATCGTAACAATTCCCTTTTCGTGACATGCTTTGGAGAATGCCTCTCGACTTAAGCGCATGGCGATACGGCTTCATTTGGTAATGCCATCCTTGATCTGAATGAAGAAGAAGATGGTGCTCTTCCGGCAGACGCTTCAGTCCTGCATCCAGCATTTCAGATACCAGAGAATATGTTGGTCGTGAACCAATGGTATAGGTGATAATCTCCCCGTTGAATAAGTCCAAAATGGGCGATAGATACAGCTTTTCTCCAAACAACTTAAACTCCGTGATGTCCGTCACCCATTTCTCATTTGGCGCCTCCGCCGTGAACTGGCGGTCCAGATGATTCGGTGCAATCTTGCCCACTGTCCCTTTATACGACTTATACTTTTTCATGCGGACTAGGCATTTAATGCCTAGCTTTTTCATGAGCCGCTGAACCTTCTTATGGTTTACTTTCCATCCACGGGTTACCAGTTCATCACGAATACGGCGATATCCGTAACGCCCCTCATGTTCCGCGTAAATTGACTGAATTTCAGCTTCCAAATCGGTATTCAAATCTGGTTGATTTATACGTGCTATAAGGTAGTAATAGGTGCTGCGCGGGATACCAGCCAGCTGTACGAGTGCCATCACCGGATATTTATGCCTCAGTTCCCAGACGACTTGTGCTTTGTCTTGTTTGGTGATTTTTCCTTGTTTCGAACTAAGGCATTCAACTTTTTTAGATACTCATTTTCCATTTCAAGCTGCTTGATACGTTCTTTAAGTGCTTCGTCAGACCCTTCAACTACGGATCGTTTGATAGACGAATTGGAATCTTTCTTCATGGATGGACGCCCCTTCTTTTTTGGCTCAAGGGCTTCTAGACCGCCTGTCTCCATCTTTTTCTGCCAGGAATACAACATGGAGAAGTCCGGAAGGTTGAACAGAGCAGCGGTATCCATGAGAGAAGCGTCTGATTGAGCCATATGATTGAGTACGTCCAGTTTAAAGCTTGCCGGATAATTTGTATAGCCGTTAATAAAGGCTGACTGACCATGCATCTCATAGAGCTTCAACCAATATTGGAATTGGGACTTAGTAACGCCCATTTGATTTGCGTATTCCGTCTGCGATATAAGATCAGGGTCATACCCTTGAATTATCGCCAATTTACTATCTTTCGTAAATTTAGTCATAAAAAAACTGCACCCCCAACTGTTAGAGTGTGTCTAACAATTGGGGTGCAGTTCATATCAGCGGCTTCTAATGTTACTATGTTTTTGTCACCCGACAATTTTTTAACATATAGATTTTTGGATTGCATTCGGTATCGTAGTTGTGAAGAGAAAATTTGATTAATTCTTTTTGGTAGACAGCAGATGATCATTCGAAGTTCTTATTCTCTCTAATCATCCCTGATGAGGTTTCCGTTGGCAGGCTTTTGGAAGAAGCGCCTGGAAGTCAGTCCGGATCCCAAAGCCAACGGGCCTCCCTTTCCTAGTACCTGGTAGTCATGCCGTTTCTCAGAACAAACCGGTGATAGTGACAAAATTAAATATAACTAATTATCTCACTAGAAGACTGATACCTATGATGAAGAGGTTGGATCATTAAGAAATAATCATACAAAACGAATATCCACTCCGATAATTCACCGAAGAGTTAAACTATCCTGCCCGTTAGCTTAATAAATTTGAGCAGTGATAAGTAGTTAAATACTTATCTAATCGGTAATCGGCTCATGTTCTTGTCCTTTTCGGCAATCGGTACAAGTTCTTGACCTTTGCTTGGGACAAGAACTTGTAACGATAAAATCATAACCACCCGTCCTGAACTGCACCTCCAATGTTAGATGGTGTCTAACATTGGAGGTGCAGTTCATAGCGGGTGGTTTTATGTTTCGCACGCTATCGCGTACTCAACTGACTAAAGTCGTAACAAAAAAACCTTGATTTCTCAAGGTTTTTCTTCGTATGGAGCCTAGGGGGATCGAACCCCTGACCTCATCGCTGCCAGCGATGCGCTCTCCCACTATTACCGGTTTCCATCACTATGCTTTACAATGGTTTAAGCTTGTCTTGCCCATCTGATAGATTGATTTGTGAGCCCCACATTCACATCACGATCTCCAATCAAGAATTAAAGGAGGGATTCAATTTTGCTGTTCACGGCGAGTACATATCGACGATCTTGGCCAAATAAGGCTCCCCTTCGTCAATCAAGTTCCTCTCCCCTTTGCTCCATTTATTGCGATTGTTGTCCACTCTTAAAAAGGCTTCCATCACCCGAGGATCTTTCGACGTAACCCGGCTTACCATCGCATGCCACTCCTGCCCAAGTTCCTTGGCCAACTCTGAATGCACGGGTACTTGCGAAGCATGATAGGCCGCAGCGTATAACACGATTCGTCTAAATTCATTATAGAAATCAAGCATTTCGTCAATCGTTCTGAATAACCCCTGAAAAATCTTAAAGTCTTCTTCCGGGAAATCATAGCTGCTCCAGTGGTCAATATGATCGGTCTCTAGCTCGTTCATCAGATAAGCCAGAAGCTCCCAAGGAATTTCGAAGCCCGCCAACCTCAACTTATTGGATACCTCTATACCGTGTATTTTCGCTTTGATCCCTTCAAGCTGCCGTTTGAGAAGAGTACTTTGTGTGTTCAGCATCTCTCCGATATCGTTCGACGCTTGCTTAATCTTATTGCGAATTTGTTCCAGAGAGAATCCCACGCTCTTATAGAAGTTGATTTGCATAAGCCTTCTCAGATGATGCTCATGATACATTCGATGTCCTTTCGTATTTTTGTCAGCTGTCAGAATCCCTTCATTATCATAATATTGAAGAGTTCTTCTAGAAACCCCACTTAATTCGGCCAGTTCTTTAACGGAATAAGTTTTCATGGCGTAAGCTCCTATTCCTTGGGTGTAATGAATTGTCGGACCGCGTCCGCGAGTTCCTCCGGGTATTCTCCGTTAATCGCATGGGAAGCTTCTTCAAAAACTACTACTTTACTGTTTTCATGCGACAACGATTTCTCTGCAATGGCAGTAGCCTTTTTAGGATGATGCATCGTCGATTTTCCCGCTATAATGGCAAGTACGGGAATATTGATTGCTTCCAACTGGTCCTCCTTGATTTTCTGAGGCATCGGAAGTTTACTTTTAAACGTTCTCATGCCTGTTTCAATCAATTTAGCTGTGGGCTCATTCTCGTCAACTTCTGCCCCACCTGAGATATAACTCAACATTCGATCTCTTATAGATTTGGGAATGATCGGGACTGAAGCAGGAATGGAGAGCAAGACCATCTTTAACGGAATGGCGTCAAAAACATAAACCGGATCCACCAGAATGAGCGATGCAATCTGCGGGACCTCCTCCTGAACCACCAGATTCACGGCACTCCATCCTCCGAAAGACAACCCTAACACATGAATTTGGGGTTCGTCCAATGCGATGATCAATTCCTTTAGCCAAGCGGCCTGATCCTGCGAATTTTCAACTCTTGCCGTCTCCACACTCATTCCGGGTTCTCCAAGCAGATCGATGGTGTACACGGGACGATCTTTAATCAAACTATCCAGATTCGATTCCCACATTGGCGTAGAAGCCGATTTTCCTGGAAGAAGCAACAGTGGTTCAAGATCTGTCGCCGACTCTCCCTCAAATTTGTAAACCTTGACTTCCCCGAATGTTGTGGAAATCTGTCTCTCTTCCACAGGCTCAGGCAAATGTGACATCGCTTCGTTATATACTTCGATAAATTCCGCTTTCCCCTCCTGATCCACGAAAGAAGAGACGGACCCATCATCATAAAATAATGCAAAACCTGCTGCCCCAACAAGTACGATAAAAATCAACAACCACCATCTTTTCTTTTTCAGCATCCTCTTCATCATATCGTCCTCCCCAACTAGATGTAAGCTCAGTCTAACTTATTACGTAACGTAATACGCAAGGGGGATTGTTGAAGTGAATACAAAACGCCCCGCTCCTGTCTGCGGGAATTAAAACATATGTGTTGAAGGCGAATTTAAGGATTAAGCGGTAAAAAGAAGAGGCATTACCATGAGCATGTCCCGCCAAGGTACGCCCGCTGATAATGCCCCCATCGAATCGTTCCATTCCAGTTACACACCACTTATCGGGTGTTTTTAACGATTTATAGTATGAGTTTCAACAATAAACGTAAGAAGCGAAGGCTGCTTTTCAGGCAGTCCCGGTGAATGAAATATGTTTCTCTTGAACTACCCCCACTTAACGCTCTTACGAGCTGTTTGAAGTGGAAGATTCCTAAGAACACCAGCGTAACCGCCAGTTATTGATTGGGCTATCCCCGTAGTTCCTACGGTTAGAAGCCTTATAGCTTCGTTTTTAAGATTTTGTCCTGCGTTAATATCTCTATCGTGATGCGTGCCACAAGAAGGGCAATCCCACTCACGAAGGTTGAGATTTTTAACGTCTTTATTTTGGTAGCCACAGCACGAGCAAAGTTGACTGGAAGCAAATGTTTTGGATACAGCAACTACTTGTTTGCCATACCATTTTGCTTTGTACTCAAGTATGGTTCTAAATTGCGACCATGATGCTTCACTGATTGCTTTTGCTAACTTGTGGTTTTTTAGCATTTTTGACACTTGCAAATCTTCGATACCGATTACATCGTGGTTTTTGATGATTTCTGTAGTGATTTTTTGCAAATAGTCTGTTCTTGCATTAGCTATTTTTTCGTGAATACGCGCTACTTTACGTTTTTGCTTTTGATAGTTCTTTGCTTCATCTAGTTTACATTTTCGTTTTAATGCTAATTCCTGTCGTCTAGACAGAATACGTTGTTCTTTTACTCGTTTTTCTTCTAATGTGCGAAACCATTTAGGGTTGCCAAATATTTGCCCTGTCGAAAGAATCGCAATATCTTTAAGACCAACGTCAATACCGACAGAAGAACCTGTTTTTTCGAATGGTTGCACTTCTGTTTCAGCAAGAATCGATACAAAGTATTTACCACTTGGATTTCGTCTGATTGTAGCGTTAAGAATACGACCTTCAACCTCACGACTTTTTGCAAACTTGACTAATCCAAGTTTAGGTAACTTGATTTTGTTTCCTACAATCGTCATATTGCCGTTCGTGTGCTTTGTTGTGTAGGTTTGTACTTTATTCTTTTTAGACTTGAATCGTGGTGCTTTATTCTGTTTCTTGAAAAATCGTGAATACGAATCGGCAAGGTTTTTAAGTGAGGATTGGATAGCAATGCTATCGACTTCTTTCAACCATGCTAATTCTTTTTTTAACTGCGTTAATTCGGCAGAACATGAATTGTAAGTTAATCCTTTGCCTGTTTCCTTATATGTATCGTTCCAACGTGCTAAAAAGTGATTAAATACGAAACGAGAACAGCCAATAGTCTTTGCGATTAAGATTTCTTGTTCTTTGTTTGGGTAGATACGGAATTTGTATGCTTTGTTGACCAACATTGCTTTTCACCTCACTTTAGTCCTTGATTTTCGATATACTTTTTAACTATGTTGATGGGAGAACCACCCGTAGTTAGTAGACAAAAACTTCTTGACCAAAACATTTCTTTCCATAATTTTTTTCTTGCTTGTGGAAAGTCTTTTTTAATCATTCGTGAACTTGCACTCTTGTAAGCATTAATGAATTTTGATAATTCAGTGTTTGGATGTGCTTTGAATAGAATGTGAATATGGTCAAAATCATGATTCCATTGAACTAATGATATGTTGTATTTCTTGCCTAATTTTATAAACATATCTTTTGCATAGTCAGACATTTCGTCGTCAAAGACTTTTCTACGGTATTTAACAACGAATACAAGGTGGTAGTACATCAAGAACACTGAATGGTTATTACTATGTAATTTCATGGATATAATCAGCCTTTTTTTGTATAAGACTGATTATATCATAGCGTAAAAAAGGGACAACTTTTAGGCTTACGCTTAACTGACATTCATCTCCCTCTTATTCATTGGGATACGCTCTACATATTCCTTGAAGTGGGAGTCTTCTGTCGGAAAACGATAAATATTCAATCTCAACTGACCATGACCATTTAGGCTCATTTTACTTTCTTCAATTTCTCGATTTCAACCAGCTTTCCATTTAACACAACGGCTGGAATCGAAGTTATTGCATACGTTCTGACCTTATCCTTACAATTGCCAGAAGCATCTGGTTCATTTAAGTGGTATACAGTAATCTCACATTTGGAACAAGATAGCTCATTTACCTGTTCTACAACAGATTCACTATATGGACTACCATCCGTAAACACCTCAATTTTTGCACTCATGCTTCAACATCCCCTTCCAAGCATCTTTTCATGATTGGGCATTGCGACTTTGAAGATGGAAGCATGAATGTCGGACGTATTGTTACGGACTCCAAAACAGCTTTAAACTGCTCCAGCTGGCTGATCTTCTTTCCGACTTCTTCAACTTTTGCAAGAGCCAATTGAAGCATCTTGTGTGTTGGAAAGTAATCCTCATTCCTGTAAATGGTTAACAGCTCCCTAATCTCTTCAAGGGTAAATCCGATTTCCTGTGCACGCTTAATAAATTGAATGTCTTCAACGGCTTCATGCGAAAACATCCGGTAACCGGATTCGCTTCGGGGAGGCTTCGATATGAGTCCCCGTCTTTCATAATATCTTATGGTTTCAATATGAACGTTGGACCTGATTGCCACTTGGCTTATCGTTAAACCATCCATAATTCCCCTCCTCGAAGGTATTATAAACACTATACCTTAGTCCGGGGTCAATGATTAATTTTCATCCATATTTCTTGATCACAGCCAATAAACGCTCCCGAAACGTTTTTAAATACTGCTCACGCTGCTCTGGCGAAACATGTGCAGGCTGCCAAGCTGCATAATAAGGCAAAATATCCATCCCGCAATAACGCAGCGTTCCATGCTCGATGGCATGTAAATGGTGCTCCAATATGCCTAGATCTTCTTCGATCTCATATCGCTCTTTTTCCGCTCCAGTAGTGAGCACAAGCATGGCCCGCTTCCCTTTCAGCGGTCCGTTCGCAAAGGTTTGATTTCTTCCGTATGCAAAGCCCGGCGTAAGCACGCGGTCGAACCACCCCTTCATAATAGCCGGGACAGAATGCCACCACATTGGAAAAATAAATAGAACGAGGTCCGACTCAGACAGCTTTTTCTGCTCCAATACGATATCCGGTGCCAAGCTGCCATTTTCATAAGCGTGCCGTTGTTCAGCACCATATTTTAAATAATCGGGATTACGTGGGGAACTAAAATCGTTCCAGTCAGCAACAGGCTTAAACCCCATTTGGTAAAGGTCGGATACCTCCGCCTCGTAACCCTGGCTTCTAAATGAATCAATGGCCGCATCCTTAAGCGCACCGCAAAACGATTGCGGCTCATGGTGTGCTAAGACAATGAATGGTTTCATTTTGTTCTCCTTTCTGTATAAAACGTTATACTTTGGTTTAAATTTTATCGAACAAGTCTATCAAACCGGCGATCAAAACAAAACATCCATTTATCATAAACCCTGATCAACCACTTTTCTGGTTACCAGTTATATCCTCTCATTGTAACATTTCGTTCACATCGTTCATCATTGCTCCTTAATTACCATGGTACACTTTCAATATACATATGATCATTGATTAAAGGAGCATGATGATGAAAAAGCTTTACTACACAGCCTTTATTTACGCAGTCCTTGGTCTGATTGCAGGCATTTTCTATCGTGAGATCACAAAGTATAGTGATTTTACAGGCTCAACCGTTCTGGTTGCACTTCATACCCATATATTCATGTTGGGATTCTTTTTCTTTCTTATCGTATTGATCCTTGGCAAGCTGTTTCAGGTTCATGAAACGAAATCGTTCAGCGCCTGGTATATTGTATATAACATCGGAATCATTATAACCATCGGAGCCATGACTACCCGAGGGATGCTGCAAATCAATGGGCAGGACATCAGCTTCCTACCGCATATTGCCGGGCTAGGTCACGCGATTCTGGGTATTGGATTCATCTGGTTGCTTATACTTCTTGGCAAACGAATAAAATAAAACGCTGATGAATGCGATTCTACCCTCTCTGTGAAAAACGCTCATCATCCTCTAAAGGAAGATGCTGCGTTTTTTCTTGTTACTAACCTTCAACCGCAATGTATGAGATTGGTATCATCCAGGCAGGGTACATTCAAATCCAGCGTTCAAATCTGGGTGCATTACCATGACCTTCCTTATATTTTATTGTCTTATTTCATGATATTATTAATTTTTCGCAAAATAATAGAGCTCTAGGTTCGAATGGTGGTTTTCAAATCTTATGATATATACAGACTGGCTTTACTGGCTCTTTGTTTTTGTGGCTGTTGTCACATACTACATCATCCCCCATCGTTTCAGGCCCTTGGTGCTTGTTGCGTCCGGGATCACGTTCTACTCTTACTATGCCGGTTCTTATGTGTTTTTACTGCTGCTCGAAGCGATTGCGGCTTTCGTACTGATCCATATATCTATTAAAAAAAAGAAACACTGGATGTATCCAGCAGCTGTCATCGGGGTCGTTCTCGTTCTCGGATACTTTAAATACAGCAATATGTTCATCACAACGCTCAATGATCTGTTAGGATTTTTACATCAGCCCTTTTTGCCTACAGCAGAGCAAATTGTTCTACCGCTCGGTATATCCTATTTCACCTTTGAGTTAATTCACTATATTGTTGAAAGAAAACGTGGGAGCCTGCCTGAGCACAAACCAGCGAGTTTCCTGTCGTTTCTCTTCTTCTTTCCAACGATGGTGGCGGGACCGATCAAGCAATTTCAGGTATTTTACCCTCAGTTAACAGCACGTTTTCAACTTGACCATGCTCTAATTGGGGTTACACGAATTGGAATCGGGCTTTTTAAAAAAATGGTGCTTGCTGGGACAATTGATCTATTGGCTGAGCCTGTCTACTCTCAAGCAGGGATTGCAAGCTCAGATACAGAGACGCTATGGATCGCGTTAATCGCCTATACTTTTGTAATTTACTTTGATTTCTCAGGCTATTCAGACATCGCCATAGGTACTGCACGTCTGTTCGGTATCGTCTTGCCTGAAAACTTCCGGTTTCCATATCTGGCACGCAGCATCGCAGAGTTCTGGAACCGCTGGCATATTTCGCTTGGCTACTGGTTAACCCGATATGTTTATTTTCCATTGGGCGGTAGCCGTGTACCAACATACCGAATATATGTAAACCTGATGTGTACGATGGCAGTTTCCGGGTTGTGGCACGGGGCTGCGTGGAATTTTGTCGTGTGGGGCTTATTTCACGGCCTGATGTTGTGTGTTCATCGATTCTATGTAAAACAAATCAAGACGAAACTCAAACCTGTACCCCGCTGGTTAAAACCGGGTACTACGCTGCTGGCCATTGGAATTACGTTTTTCGGAGTAACGCTTAGCCGGGCATTTTTTATTCTCCCGGTTGCAGATGGCTGGAAATTGGTGTTAAGACTGTTTGGGCTAACTTAAGGCACAGAGAGTGAGGAATAAGCGATGTTAAAAAAGCTTCCTTTAAAGAAGCTGATTATATACATGGTTCTATTAGCAATAGCAGGATTGATCGGCATTACAGTGTGGGCTGAAAGAATCGTTGATAAAGTGCAAGAAGATGTTGTATCCCATGCAGAAGAAAACCTGCGGGTACCTGCTTTTGATGCCATAGTATATACACCATTGTGGGTGGAATATTTGAAAGAACAGCCTAAGAGCGACAAGCCAACCATCGGCATGTTCGGATCTTCCACCGTTTTTGGAACAACCGTAAAGGATGGGTGGAATACACCCTCTGGCATTTTACAGCAGCATCTTCATGACAAGCGTGTATTGAATCTCGGATTGTCTGGTGGACGACTGGTAGAAACGTACGCTATGATCTCGTCCATGATAGATGAAGTAGATGTTGTTGTGTATGAAATCAATTATGGCATACTGCCCATCACCGATAACAATCCAGACGTTACGGTCTATCCTACAATCTTGAGCAAACTGGATCAAAACATACCAAAAGATTGGGTCGATGGATTTTCCAGAAAAAATAAAAACTCAGTGCCAAGCGCGGTTCACGACTTGATCACAACTGACCTTTTAAATGAATGGACGCTATATCATGATCGGGATGTGATCAGCTACCACTTCTTGAAGACCCGATCATCTACTGAGAAAATACGCCGGGAAATTCAAAAAATACGAGACAAGAAACAAGGGATTGAACTGACCTACACTCCCTTGTTCAGTCCCTATGATAAACTTAAAGAACATCAACAAGAGGCGATCGTGAAACACTTTACTGCCCTTTACAAGTGGGAGCAGCCTTTTGACAAAGACAACAGTTTCGGACTGTTCATGATGGAAAAAACATTGGACCTGTTGGATCAACATAAGAAAAAAGCAATCTTTTTCACAGCCCCGCTGGATAAAGAATTCATTACGGAACACGACATGCTGAATTGGAATGACTATAATACGGTTATGGGCGCCTATCAGGATTTAATAGAGTCCCGCGGCTATCCGTTCATCGAATTTAATAGAGAAGAGTCCAGTCTTATTCCACACAAATACTATCATGACCCTTCACACTTGATAGATAAAGGAAGTAAAATGTTCGGCGAAATTCTATACGAAAGGCTGAAAACACTTGGAATTACAGAAGCTTAGTAAAGAACAGGAGCAACCTCAGATCATTACGCTGGGCAAGCGTATTGCCCGTGCAATGCTTCTCAGTGCAGTGACGGTTACCGGTGCTTTGATCATTATGGCTGTAGTATTAGGCATTTTATTTTTCTCAGGTGAAACCGCAGAGTTTATTTATATGAATTTTTAGCAGTAAAAGGGGCCTTCATGTGGATGTGAATCTTAAGGAAGGCCCTTTTTTGGTTTCATCATGTCTGCTCTAGCTTAGCTCCTGATCTTCTACTGTCTTTGTATACGCCTAACGTCATACGACTTGGCCTACTGCTCCAAGTAGCGCTCCTTAATAATGTTTACATGATGCCGTTCATGTCCTGTGATGATGTAGGCCAGAGCGCTTGCAGAAGTTATTTGATCGTTGGCCAAGACACGAGCCTTAAAGTTCGTATCTAACTCCTTCAATACAGATGGTACTCTGTCTTCATCTGTGCAAATTCAAAGCTTTCTTCACGGAATTTCTCGAGAAGTGCCGGAACATCGACATTATCATTGCGATATACGTTATCTCCGCCAAGCAGATCAATAAATGGTCTTGAACCCTCCTTGAGTGGCGGCAGGAATGAAAATTGTTCGTAATTGTGCTTGATTGTATACATGAGTTGGACACCGGTTTCCAGCGGCTTAAAACTGCGATAATCAGTAATATGAAGCTGTACGCCGTGACATAGCTCACCTTGAAATTTAGAAAATGTAGGCTGGAAATAAGCCGGACGAAACATCACACCCGGAAGCTTCTTGCTGTTCATCTCATCCGCCAGCTTCTCTGCATGAATGAACGGAGCACCGATCATTTCAAATGGAGCGGTCGTTCCTCTTCCTTCCGACAAATTCGTACCTTCGAATAAACAGGTTCCCGGATAAAGGAGTGCCGAGTCAAAACGCGGAATCCCCATGGAAGGCATAATCCACGGCCGACCGGTATCCGGGAATAGCATACTCCGTTCCCATCCATCGCATTGCACCACGTGCAGTTTTCCGTTCCAGTTCATCTGCTCATTCGCCATCCTCGCAATCTCACCAGCCGTCAAACCATAACGAACGGTGAGCGGATAGCCTCCAATAAACGATTGATATCCGTCTTTCAAAATATTGCCTTCTACACTCAAGCCATCCAGCGGATTAAGCCGGTCCAGTACAACAAACTCCTTTCCGGCTTTTGCACAATCCTCCATCGCATACAGCATCGTATAAATAAACGTATAGTACCGTGTGCCAACGTCCTGGATATCGTAAACGACCATATCTACCTCATCCAGCATCTCTTTCGTCAGCCGCTTGGAATCTTTTCGATACAAGCTGTGTACCGGGACACCTGTCATCGGATCGATATAGGTTTCCACCATCGCCCCTGCAGGCTGATCCCCGCGAACACCATGCTCGGGAGAGAACATCGCTGTCAGGTGAAAATGTTCATGCATGATTTGAATGGTAGAAACAAATTGTTGGTTTAAGCCGGTAGGTGCTGTAATCAACCCCAGTCTTTTTCCTTGAAACAGATGTGCTTCCTCATGAATACGATCTATCCCGTTTCGGATCAACACCGCTTCCCCCGTTCATGTTTAATTTGCAAAAAATGACCATAACAAATTCATTGTCACAGTCATTTTGGAGCTATCTTTTAAAGTTCATTTTTCAATATACGCTTGTTTTCTTCCGGTATCATGAAGGTTTCAGCATATTCTTTTCTCGCTTCAATCCCGCGAACCCGTGCCAAATGCTTATAGTACTCCAAATATGGAAACGACTTGCTTCCCGTCACGAACCAATGCTGTGACACGGCCTTCACCCATAAATCAAAAGCTTCCTTAGAAAAATCTACATACACATACGGCTTGTAGTCAACCGCATCCTCCCAGTTTTCCGCATAGTACAATCTCGATGCAAAAAATGCGGGAAGCTCACGCTCAAACGAAGGAAGTCCGGCATAGAAACGGGCGTCATTGACAATGCGATGTGTCGTCATATGATCCTTATGCATGCTGTTTTTCCAGTGGGTAATAATGACGCTCGGACGTACGCGGCGAATGACATCACATACGGCCCATCGATTCTCATCATCGTCTTTGAGCTCCCCATCCGGGGTATCAAATACGATCGCTTCTCCGCCCAGCATGTCTGCAAAAGCGTGCGCTTCCCGAACTTTCTGCTCCCGGTATTCGGCCATATCCTGACCTGCAGGAACGCCGCGCTCTCCGGCCGTCAATGCAAGTGTTACGATATGATCTCCTTTAAGGGAATGATGTGCCAAAACACCGCCCGCTGTAAGTTCTGCATCACCGACATGTCCACCAATCGCGAGCACTGTTATTTTTTCTTCACCCATCGTTAAAACTCCCTTCGCATGACTGAAAATTGTTTTACGGTTTGAAAGCCTGCTTTTTCATATATCCGTATCGCCGGATTTGTACTGCCTGTATAAAGAGACATGTACTCGGTACCGATGTTTTTGAACGCTTCGCAAAGTTTATAAAATAGAATGCTGCCCAGTCCATATCCTTCATGATCTGGATGAACGCCGATACCTGAAAAGTAGCCGCGACCGTTATCCTGCCTGATGACCGGCCCTGCAAAACCAACAACCTTGCCGTGATGCGCAGCAACTACCACCGGTACGCCATTCGCTGTCGACTGTGCAATCTCCTTTTGCCATAAAGGATTATCAAATCCTTGCAGCATTTCTGCTACACCATAATGTTGATCCGGGTCAAAACGTTCGACACGATAGCCAGACTCAGCCGCCTTTTCTTCCTTGGATTTGCTATGCTCCGGAAAGATGAACTCGTCCAGGTCCAAATACATGGCACATTCTCTGGCTCGCTCGATATACCCTTGAGATAAAAGAAATACATGCAGCGAGCTATCGACCGGAACACCCGGAGCGTTGTTATGCTCGTTCTTTGCTGTACCCGGTATATACCACGGCAGCATCATCGGGTTGAAAAACAGTATTTCCGCCTGCTTTTTACCCAGCTGTTTAAACCGACCTTCCACAGCATTCAGCATTTGCTTGTAAACATCGTCTGTCCGAACGTCATCCGACAGCACGATACAGGTAATATAACCGGCGACATCGCCAAGCGGCAGATCGTCTCCGGTGCATCCGCAGGCAAAGCCCTTTACCTGATTCCGATCCAGCCACACAAACGTATTTTCGGCATCAAAATATGGACTGGACAGAAAAATATGCTTAAAGCTTTGTTCCGTCATCTCCTTATATCCGTCTTTCACCGCTTCTACATTCCACAAAGCAATCACAGCTTGTGTAAATTCATCATTCCAGGATTTTATCATGCTGTGCCCACACCTCTTTATCTGGCAGATTCCTTCCGCAAGGTCAATCTATATCATTATGAGCCACGAAAGAATTGACGTTAAGCTCTGCCCTTTTAAACAATGGCCCTCAATATTCATTTTTGTTGTACCATATTATCTCGATTCACTATTTTTCGATTAGCCTTTCACCGCACCTACCGTTACACCCTCAAGGAAGTACTTTTGCAAGCTGAAGAAAAGAATAAACATCGGAAGTGCCGAAATTGTAGCACCTGCCATCATTGGCGCAAAATACGTTGTATTGGCGAATCTAAAGTTTTTAAGTCCTACCTGAATGGTCTGCATATCCATCGTGTTTGTTACAAGGAACGGCCAAAAGAATGTGTTCCAGCTATCCATAAAAGTGAGAATGGCCATGACGGCAAGCACCGTTTTGGATAATGGTATAATAATTTTGAAATAAATTTGAAATTGGTTGCATCCTTCAATCTTGGCACATTCCAAAACTTCTGAAGGGATGCTGCTCATAAATTGCTTCGCTAAAAATATGTTGAATACGGTTACAAGCCCAGGAACAATCATCGCGGTATACGTATTCTGAATCTGGAAAACGTTCACAATCAAGATGTAAAGAGGTACTTGAGTTACTTGATAAGGAATCATCATGGAAACCAGCAAGATGGCGAATAAAACTGATCTGCCTCTAAACCGGATTTTTGAAAATGCATAGCCTGCAAGGCTGGCAAAAAACACGTTGGAGACGGTAACTGAGACAGCAACAATCAACGAGTTAAGCAACCAGCGAGCTGAGTGTTCACTATAATCGAAAAAGAACTTGTAGGATTCCAATGATATTTTGGTAGGAAAGAGAGAGTAGTTCATTGCCCCCGCCTCTACCGGATCGCCAAAGGAAGAAATGAACATGAAATAAATAGGAAACAACGTTGCTAACGCAAACACGATCAGAAGTACCATGATCACCGCATTGCGGGCTTTCCTTCGCACAGGTCTGCCTGCATGAGTGTTATATAACGCCATATCGGCTCGCTCCTCTCCTTAATATTCCACTTCTTTGCCCAGGAATTTAAATTGAATGAATGAAATCGATGCAATGATGAAGGCAAGAACGAGAGATTGCGCTGCTGCCTTACCGAATTCAAAGTATTTAAAAGCGTTATTAAAGATGAGCAAACCGACCATCGTTGTTGCATTATCCGGACCGCCGCCTGTCATCAAGTACGCATTCTGGAATACCTGGAAAGAGCCGATGACGCCTGTTACGAGCAAAAATAGCGTGGTAGGTTTCAGGCACGGAATGACGATGTACCACAGCTTTTGCATGAAAGAAGCACCGTCCAGTTCCGCTGCTTCATAAAAGCTTTCATCTATACCAAGTAAAGCTGCTAAGTAAATGATAATACTCGTACCATGGCTGGATAGCCATGACATCAACACGAGGGAGAACATGGCAGTGGAGCTGGAGCCCAGCCAGTTGTTGTTTTCAACCCCGAATAATCCAAGCAGTTTGTTCAATATACCCGATGGCATCGGATCAAAAATCCATAGCCAAACAACGGAAAGAGCGACACCGGATGCTACCGCCGGGAGATAATAAACAGCCTTGAATATGTTTTGCGTTTTCTTTCTTAACGGAAGGATCAAAATAGCTACGGTAAAGGATATAATGAGACCTACAGGCACCGTGAGCACCGTATATAGAACCGTGTTATAAATGGACTTCCAAAATAGACTGTCATTAAAAGTAGCTATATAGTTCTCGAATCCGATAAATTCGGAACCTAGTGGTTTATATTTCTGAAAACTGATGATGAACGCACTGACGACGGGATATGCGGTAAACATCGCAAACACGACAAGTGCAACCGCGATAAAAGCGTAACCATATCCACTGTCGCCTTTAATTCTGCGTCTTTTCATGGGTTTGGCGATTTGAGTCGTAGACATTATGCAAAGCTCCTTTCCCTCCACGGTTCAAACAAGCATAACGGCTTTACCCGTCAACGTTTCTAAGATTTATACCGGACAGCCGCTGCTTTTACGCAAGCGGCTATCCGGTTTTGTCTATTATTATTTTACAATTCCATCTTCACCAAAAGCTTGAACCGCTGCTGATTTGACAGCTTCGTACATTTCCTCAGGTGTGGTTTCTCCAGCAAGCAATGCCTGCAGTTTTGGAATAATCACTTCATCTTCCAGTTTAATGGCTTTTGCCGCCAAATCGGTCGGTATATCAGGACGCGCAGGTGTAGCTTGTGAGAGCAATGTTTCTACGGCTGCTACGTTATCCGGGTTTCTATCGATCGGCATATCCTTGGCCGCTTCTCTTCCACTCTCAGTAATGTGCGCTGCAAACAGATCGTTGTTCGTCGTTGCTGCAACTTTACCCGAAGCCAAGAAATAAGCTGCCTTTACAACATTCTCTTTATGCTCAGGTGTTGGCTCTTTCTTGCCGCGGAAAGCGACATAACCGTCAACGGCAACGCTTGCCTGTTGCTTTTCACCCAAGAAGGTAGGAACCGGGAGAACGATATATTCTACAGGAATACTGCCTTGCACTGCACTTCCGTCATTCGCCTTGATTTTCTCGTTATTCAGCTTAGCCGAGTTCTCAAACGTGGCAAGTCCCTTACCGGTAATCATCGTTTGACCCGTCAAGAACATATTCCAACGTTTACCCGCATCGATCGAGCTAAGCTCTTTCGGCATGGAACCATCATCGATCATTTCACGAATGGCTTTGAGCACTTCCAGGAAGTTTTTGTGCGTATAAGCATACTTCATGTTTTCATCAAAGGCGTGCGGCATGCCCGCATTTTTGATCAGAATGTTCAAATAGTCTTTGGAAGCAACACCGGCAGTTGCAAACACGAACCCATAACGACTGGTTTCATCGCCTTCTTTTACAACGCCTTTCTTGATCTGTTCACGGAACTCTTCATAAGTCCATCCCTCTTTCTGGACTTTCTTATAATCAATCCCGGCTTCCTCCAAGAACTCCTTGTTGCCGCCTATGGCATGAACTTCCATATATCCAGGGAACCCGTAAAGCTTGTCGTCAAGCTTCATGTATTCCAGTGGAGCCTCATCGAAATCCTCTACCATTTCTGTTGTTGCTACATCCGTGATGTCCATCAGCATGCCTTGTTCAGCGTATTTGGAAAGACCGCCGGAGCCGATAAATGCAATATCCGGAGGGCTGCCCGCGTTCACCTGAGTATCCAGCTTTTGCGTCATATCTTCCCAGCTGGCAGGCTCGATTTTCAGTGTCAGGTTTGGATACAGGGCATTAAAGTCTTTTTCCAATTGAGCAAAGCTATCCTGAAAATTAGGAGATACCGGTGGGAGAAGAGCAGTGATTGTATCTTTCGCTTCAGCGCCTTCACCTGTTGTTCCAGAGCCTTGAGCATCTTTACCATCGCCTCCACCACCACAAGCGGATAATGCCAACGTTATAGCAAGAATGGGTGCTAATAAACGCATTTTCTTTTTCATTACTCACAAACCTCCCCTAAGAATATACCTTCCTTTTTCACATCACTTTTGTAATTGTGCAAATGCTTTTTTCAGACTGCCGTCACTTTCGTTCAGCGCTTTCTCTGCTTTTTCTGCATCCAGGCCGCTTTTAATCATCATAATAGCCAGTTTACTGCTCATGGAAGCGCTTTCCAAATAAGAAATAGCTGTCTTGTCGTCTACCCCCGTAGCTGCCTTTATGATTCGGATAGAGCGGTCGTACAATTTGATATTGCTTGCCTTTAGATCAACCATCAGATTGTTATAGGTCTTGCCAAGCTTTACCATCGTACAGGTTGACAGCATATTGAGAACCAGCTTCTGTGCTGTACCCGCTTTCAATCGGGTGGAGCCCATAATAACTTCAGGTCCAACGACTGGAGCAATGCATACATCACATACGGGCTCGATCTTTGAGTTCTTGTTGTTTACAAGTCCGATGGTTACGGCGCCAATCTCTCTTGCTTTCTTTAATCCAGCAATAACAAACTGCGCACTACCACTGGCTGTAATTCCAATAACTGCATCCCTGTCCGTTACGCCGCATCGTTCAATAAGTGCGATCCCCTCCTCTGCATTATCTTCATAACCTTCAACTGCCAGTCTCAGAGCGATATCGCCACCAGCGATATGTCCCTGCACAAGCAGAGGGTCAGTACCAAAAGTAGGGGGACATTCCGAAGCATCAAGTACACCTAGTCTTCCGGATGTTCCAGCCCCTATGTAAAACATCCTTCCGCCATTCTTAAGCACCTGGTGTAAAATATCAACCGCTTTCATAATTTGCGGTATTTCTGCCGCCACGGCGTCCGGAACCTTGGAATCCTGTTCATTCATTAGACGTAGCATTTGTTCGGTTGTACATTCATCAATCATCAGGGTCTTCTCATTGATCTCTTCTGTGGTCAAACCCGCCAGATAATCATCCATGGCCATCCCCCTATCCAGTTATTTAAATTTCTGCATTTCTTAATTGCATCTTATCGATAAATTTCATTCAGGTCAACAGTTTTTTGAAATAAAATTTTATAATAAAATATAACATTGGTTTTTAATTTTAATCCACACACAAGAAAAAACGCCTTTACGATCCGGCTTCCGGACGAAAAGCGTTTTTCATGACGAAATAAAATTTTACGATTATTTTCCACTTTATTTACGATGCTTGCTTAAAATTATATTATGGGTCTTCGTCAAATATTTCTTAACATTTCTGTATTCGGCGCTTGCCACACCGGCAAATAAAATATCGATTACCGTAAGCATAGCAATCCGCGATCCCATAGCACCGCTTCGTATCGTTAATTCAGGCGTTGAGATACTCAATACTATGTCAGCCTTCTGGGCTAAATCACTCTTGTTATACTTCGTAATGGCAATAATGCAAGCACCCGTCTTCTTGGCGATTTCAAGCGAATCCAGAATATCTACAGTATCTCCGGAATTGGATATAAAAATCGCGACATCGGTCTTTTCAAGCAGCGTTGCAGCGGTAAGCTGACTATGCCCATCCGTGTAAGCATGGCACATTTTATTAATTCGGGTGAATTTCTGTTCAGCATCAACACAAACCAAACCGGAAGCGCCAATACCGAAAAACACAATACGCTTGCATTCTCGAAGTACTTTTACCGCACGGTCTATTGCGTCTTTATTAATGACACTCATCGTATCTTCGATAGATTTAATGTTGTTCCGCGAAATATTCGAAATGATCGTGTTCAGATCATCACCGGGCTGAATATCGGTATATTGATGCTTCTGCTCTTCATCCATCGAACCGATCGATGCCGAGATGCTGACGATGAAGCTGCGATACCCGGTATACCCCAACGTTTTACAAAATCGAAGTACGGATGCATCGCTTGTTTTCGTTAATTGTGCGAGACTTTTAATCGAAAGATGAGGGATTTCCTCGAAGTTTTCCAGTATATATTCTGCAAGCATTTTCTCCACAGGCGTCAAGCTGTCTTTCATATCCCGAATTTTGATCAAAATATTATCGTTAATTGACATATGGGTTCCCTACTTATTCTATTATTCTATGAAACTTGAAATTTTACCCGTTTACAAATGAAAAATCAATATCATCATAAGCTCAATGAAAACAAAATACAAGATCAATATATAAGCATCATGATAAAATTACAATCCCATTTCCGAAATTTTTTTTCGTAATAAAAATATCATTTTGAAATATTATTATATTTTATATTGCAGCGCTTTCACACGCAATGTTATAATAGCAGCAAATATGAGCATATCACGAACCGTTTAAACAATGCTCGAAGGGCGGGATCGGTCAATGAGTCAAAAATTAAAAATTGCAATTATCGGTTCTGGTAGTACATACACGCCAGAATTGATAGAAGGTATGATCAAGCGAAAAGATGCATTACCGATTGAAGAACTTGTACTTATGGATATCGACACAAGGAAGCTGGAAACGGTAGGAAAGCTTTGCAAACGTATGATTCAAGCAGAGAATATGTCATGCCGGGTCATCATGACGCAAAATCTGGATGAAGCGCTGCTCCATGCTGACTTTGTCCTTGCGCAAATCCGGGTCGGGAAACTCCCGGCCAGAGTGCTCGATGAGAGCATACCGCTGAAATACAACCTTATCGGCCAGGAAACATGCGGGATCGGCGGATTTTTCAAGGCGATGCGGACGATCCCTGTCATGCTGCATATCGCTGAACGGATGAAAGAGCTTTGTCCCGATGCTTGGCTTATCAATTTTTCCAACCCGGCAGGCATCTTAACCGAAGCCCTGCTCAATCACTCCGAAGTAAAAATGCTGGGCCTCTGCAATGTTCCGTTTAACATGTTCAAGAGCATCCGCGAAACTTTAAAGCTGGATCACCCGAAATTCACCTATGTCGGACTAAATCATCTAGGCTGGATTACAGCGATAGAGCAGGACGGAACCGATTACTTGAAATCGGCGTTGGATATGGGGCTGAACAGCGAAGCGATGAAGAACATACCATCCAGCGGATTCAGTAAAGAGCTTGTTCAGATGGTGGGAGCTATCCCTTCTTCTTACCTGGAATATTACTATTTCAAGGAGAAGAAATTGAAACTGCTCAAAGAAAGTGAAATGACAAGGGGCGAGAAGTGCATACAGATTGAGGAAGAGCTGCTGAACATTTATTCGGACTCTGAATTACACAGCAAGCCGGAGCTTCTCTCTTCCCGTGGAGGGGCAAATTACTCCGAAGTAGCGATCAGTTTAGTTGATGCCATCTATAACGATAAGCAGGAGGTTCATGTCGTCAACTTGCTGAACAATGGTGCCTTGGATTTCATGAAAGATACGGATGCCATTGAAGTTTGTGCAGTCATTGGTAAAGATGGCGCAAAACCGATCCCGGTGCCTGGTTTCAATAACGAGCATATTATCGATTACATGAGAATGGTCAAAGCTTACGAACGCGAAACGGTACATGCTGCGGTGTACGGCAGTGAGGATGCCGCCATGCGCGCACTACTCATGAACCCGCTTGTCGGAGACTATGACGTTGCTAAACAATGTTTTCAAGAGCTGAAAGAAGCTCACAAGGAATACCTTCCGCAGTTTTATACGAAAGAAAAGATGCCATGATGGACAAAAATTATATTATCGGCGTAGACGGCGGCAACAGTAAAACTGACTACTTTTTGGTTGATCTGGATGGAAATTTTATCGATCATATAAACACCGGAACTTGCAGCCACGAACGGTTTCCTGACGGCTACTCCAGTTCGCTTCGGATTATGAATGAGAATATCCAAAAGCTATTGAATCGAAATCAATTATCGATGGAGCATATTGCAGCCGGCGCTTTTGGACTGGCGGGAGCAGATGTCCCCTCCCAGAAACATCAGTTGAATAAAGTCATCGAACAGATCGGTTTTACTCATTACGCCATGGACAATGACTCTTTTCTTGGAATTAAGGCGGGTAGTGAAAAAGGGTTTGGAATATGCTCCATCAACGGATCGGGGACAGTAACAGGCGGCATTTCGCCAACCGGTCGTCGTCTTCAGGTCGGAGGTGTCGGCAGCGAATTGTCAGGCGATGAAGCCGGGGGGTTCTTTCTAGCAAGAAAGGTGCTTCGCACCATTTATGACGCCTTTTATCGTATGGGCCCTGAGACATCCATGACAGAACCTGTCATGGAGCTGCTTCAAATCCCTAGCAAGGAGCATTTTATTGAATATGCACTGGAAGGTTCCTTAAAGCGAACCCTGCCGAATACGAAGTTGATGCAAATTATGTTCGCAGCAGCAGACAGTGGAGATCAGGCTGCAATTGATATCATTGAGCATACCGCCAAACAGCTAGCTCATTCGACTGCAGGTTGTATGCACAATCTTGATTTCGATGCTGAAGTGGATGTCGTTCTAGCTGGCTCTGTTTGGGTGAAGGCAGAAAGCCCTCTACTGCTGGAAAAATACAAAACTTATGTCGAGTCATTAACAGAGCATGACTGCAACTTTATTCTTTTGCAAGTCCCGCCTGCTACCGGTGCTGTACTATGGGCTTTGGAGCTGGCCTATGGATATCCGGTCGGCCCTGAAACCCGCAGCAAGATTATTCAATCTGTACGAAACATTTATGAACAGGCCACTTCACGCGTCTAAGGCATCATTCATCTAACAAATATTAGCACGATTTCTAAACCAAAAGGCGACTTCCCGGGTCCCCCCTTACGAAGCCGCCTTTATTTTATATAATCGATAAACTATCAGCAGGGTATAGCCCTTCTCTCTAAATCTTCATCCTCTCCCCCACAATCCTTCTCAACTGCGAACGATCCGAGCAGCGGATAATCATACAACAGCCCTTCATAAATGATTTCGAACATCGGGTGAATAAGAAAATCATTCGGGGTTACCAAAGCTGAAGGTTTGTCCCATAGGTTCACATCTATCCTTCTTAATACTTCTGCAACAAACTGTGAACAAAAATAAGCGTTTTGAGGTGCAAAGCTGATTTTCATCGTGAGAAAAAGCAGCCCCAAGAGGTTATATTTATAACACTCTTTATTTCTTTTGTAATGTTGGAGTAATTGTTTAAGTTCTGCCCGCTGCTTCCCGGATACATTTAGTCTGAGCACCACGCATCGAGTTGCCGGAAAATGACGGTATACCCCTTCATAAACATCTTCCTGCACGAACCCTGCGAACCAAGGGTTGGTCGCACATTTGCGTCCAAAGCTGTAAACCTCCTTCAGACCGTTGTCCAGAGCCAGCGAAGCATGATTATACGGCGCCAGGGTGTACCGCTTTATCAATCTCGTGAATCTAGTTCCCGTATCCGTTAACAGAACATAAATATTATTTTGATGAGTCATTTTCAAATCCTCCAACTTGTTTAAATGCTATATCATTCATTGTATTCAGAATCCATCACTTCCAAAACCGTCCTTAGAAGAGTATGAGAGCTAGACTAAAGTCTGATTTCTTGATCTTTCCGAAGTCTGCATCTTCGAAAAATGAAAAACCCAGCCTAAGGCTCGCCTTAAACTGGGTCAAACTTTGTAAAGCATCTATCATCTATAGCGAATTAATCACTTCAGAAATCCCCTGCTTTTTCACACGCTTCAAAGGACTGATGACAGATAGAAGCGTTACAAGCAAAATGAGGACAACAATCAAAATAATCTGTTCGAACGGAAACTCCCATATAATATAGTACGTTGACAACAATTGCGTAATCAGTAAGTACTGCAGCACCAGACCAAGCGTAATGCCGATGAGGCATCCGGTCAGGCTATAGGTGCTTGCCTCGATTAGCACCATCCTGTTCAGCTGCCTGCTTTCCATGCCGACAGCCCGCATCACGCCAAGATACTTGGTCTTTGAGACAACACTGGTGCTCATCGTATTTATAATATTCAATATGCTGATCAAAGCGATGATCGCCACAAATCCATATACGAAAACCGCCATGGTGAAAAAGGTTTGGTCGAGCTCGGCATTTTGCTGCCGCTGATCAAGGAAGGTGATATGATCCGGGTTAATCATACCTTTCATTTCATTGACAGCCTGCTCCTGATTGCCGCCCGCCAATTGGATGTCGATCGATTTATAATGGGTTGGGCCAACCAATTCGGTGAACAGCTGCTCTGTCGTAATGAAAGTAGTCAAACTTGGCTTCGGGTTGCTGAATGGCACGTCGCGCAGCATACCCATTACCGTTAACGTTCGCGGTCCTTCCGCTGTTGAAACATGTATCTTGTCACCGACTTGCAATTGAGCCGTTTTCGTCTGCTTGCCTTTAACATAGTGCATGGCGACGGCTATGACTCCATCATTTGTGTTCAATGCATCTTCGGACAGCTCGCCGTCAATCAAATCCTCTTTAGCCCACTTCAGCTGGTGCTCATCGTAAGAGATAAGCCAGGAGCTTTCGGGCGGTACAAACAAACCGTTGTCCTTGACCTCGATTTGATGTTTTTCTTTGTAGCTGTCGTCCAGTCTTGCCGCATCGAAGGCAGCGTCGGCATAGCCGAACATCCTTCCGTACACTTTGTCGACTCCGTTCACGTCTGCCAGTTCTGAATACAGTTCCTGGTCCATCCCCTGCTCTTCCGATATAAGGGAAATGTCCGGCGTGTACGGCTTTGTTGTTTTCAAGCCAGTGTGCATGACATCAATAAATACCTGGAAGCCCAAAAATAGAATGATGCTTACGGCAATCGAGGCTGCCATCAACATAAGTGTTTTCTTTTTCAATAGCGCGTTATTGATGCCCATAGCATATTCTGCACGAAACAGTTTGGTGAGCAGACCGAGCTTTTTGCGTTTGCCAAGCTTCAATTCATTGCTGCCCGTAACCGCATTTACGGGCGACACCTTCGCCGCTTTGCGCGCCGGTATAAAAGAAGCGATATACACCGTCAGGAAACCGACGACGATCCCCGCGCCTATTCCGATCCAGCTAAACGAGAATAGGGGTAAATGTCCAAACAGCTTTTCATTAGAAAACTTCACCATAGCAGAACTAACAAATGTAATTAAAATGCCTGCCAGCACTCCGATAGGAATGGCTCGCAGCGTAATCGCCAGCCCCTCGCGTCTGACCAGCTTTTTGACCTGTGCCTGCGAAGCGCCAATGCATCGTAAGAGCCCGAACCGCTTGACCCTTTCCATAACCGAAATATTGAACGTGTTGTAAATCATAATTACGCCCGCAACGAGTACGATGCCAAACAGTATGGCCCCCGTGGCATATGTTCCCTGGGCTTGGCTGCTGATGCCCTGCCCGATCACAGCAAGCAGGCGGGTATTGAGGCTGATTCTGTCGTCGGCGATGTTCAAATCGCTCACAATGTCCTGTTTGGCTTTATTGATATTAACCCGATCTTTAAACTGCACAACGAAGGCATAGTAGGATGAATCATTCTTCTCCGCCAACGCACGGTCGATGGACATCATCACCACCGGGGAACCTTTTGCCTTTCCATGGCTTAAATCATTAGCAAGGCCACTAACTACCCATTCTTGCTCAGCACCACCCGGAAGGGAGAGCTTGACCGTATCATTCACTTTTGCGTTCAGATAGATATCTTCTGCCGCCCATTGCTCAAGTATAATCTCATTGGGTTCCTGCGGAAACCTGCCCTCAACCACTTGAACATTTATATCGTCCGCAAACTCTTCGTCAATAGCTCCAAATTCATATACGATACCGTTCTTCGTCGTTCCCTTCCCCAGATCGATCCATCTTCCGAAATTTTGAACATCAATGCGACTGCTGATCGCTTTCATTTCCGTGTCAGTTGGATTTATCAGCATCATATGATAGTTTCCATATTCATCGATAACCTTAATCTTCTCGGATTTCATGAAAATGTCCAGCATTGAGAAAATACCGGTCACAAGCGCAACTGAGATGGCGACGCTTGCAATAACCAATCTTGTTTTCTTCTTATTTGTCGTCAAATACTTGGAGACCAGCGCTAAATAGCTCTTCATTGCGCCGTTCCTCCCAATTCCATAACAACGCCGTCCTCCACATTCAGCACCCTGTCCGCAACAGAAGCAAAGTTAGGATTATGTGTAATCATAATAAGCGTCTGATTGTACCGTTCAACAGACAGCTTCAGCAAATCGATAACATCTCTGCTGTTTTTAGTGTCCAGGTTGCCTGTTGGCTCATCCGCTAAAATAAGAGCTGGTTTAGTAGCAAGAGCCCGTCCAATCGCTACGCGCTGCTGTTGTCCTCCTGACAGCTGATTAGGCAAATAATGCTTTCGCTCCCGAAGTCCCAATATATCCAGCAGCTCGTTCATATAAACCCGGTCAGGCTTTTTATAGTCAAGCAGTAGCGGAAGCATCATATTTTCCTCTACATTCAATTCGGGAACAAGATTAAACGCCTGAAACACAAACCCGATATTGCGCCTGCGAAATACGGAAAGCTCTTTCTCTCTCATCGTAACAATATCCCGGCCATCGATATACACCTTTCCCGATGTGGGATGATCCAAAGCACCGAGCAGATTGAGCAAAGTGCTCTTCCCCGAGCCTGATGGCCCAACAATCGATATGAATTCACCTTTGGAAACCGTGAAGGAAGCATTCTTGACCGCTTCAACCTTCGTTTCTGCCTCTCCATAAATTTTTGTTAGATTGATTGCTTTTAATATATCCATCTTTCCACCCCGGTTTCATTATTCTAAAGGTTCGTGTAAGTACAAACCAAGAATAACTCCCAGACCTTACTCTGTTATGTATTCCAACTTACAACTTTGTAAGACAAGGAAAATTCACATGAAAAACGGCACCCTTCCCGTGCAAGCTTTCGACAGCAATGAAGCCTCCATGCAATTCAACAACCGTTTTGGCCAGACTTAATCCGATCCCAGTACCTTGTTTGTTCTGAGAAAATCGGCTGCGATAAAAAGGCTTGAAAATATAATGAAGATCGGCTGGGTGAATCCCCTCCCCGTCATCGCGAACCGATATTTTCACAATCAATGGCGTTCTTTCAAGATGAACCTGGATCGTACTCCCTGCCGAAGTATGCTCTATCGCGTTTTTGATCAAATTGCTGACAGCCTCAAGCAGCCATTCTTTGTCGCACGGATAGGATATTGTTTCATCCGCAGTGATTTCAATAGCTTTCCGTTCATGAGTTACTCTTGTTTCAAAGCTTTCAACGGCCTGCTTAACCACATCATTCAAGATGCAGTTCATTTTGTGCAGCTGAATAATGCCGGCATCCAATTTTGCCAGCTTTAACAGATTGGTGATCAAGGTTTGCATTCGTTCAAGCTCGCGCTCGCTTTTTCTTAGAAAGTTCGCAATCACTTCATTATCTATAGGCTCGTCCTGCATAATCTCGTTATACATGACCATTGCCGACAACGGAGTTTTAAGCTGATGGGACACATTGGTTAACGTTTCCTTGAGAAATAACCGGTTATGCTTCTCCTTTTTAATATGTGTATGAAGGGAAGAGGTCATCGTGTTAATGGAAGAAGCTAATCTCCCCAAACTTCCTTCTTCCTGGTCATCCAATCTGATTTCAATATCTCCGTTCATGATTTGATATACCTTCTGCTGATATTGATCTATTTTGGTGAAATGAGATTTCATAAATTTTATAGTAATCAGGAAGATAAAAACGATGATGACACCCGAAATAATAGAGTGGATCATCGCGTTCTTTTGATACAACGAATTTACAGCAGGCAACATTTGCCTCCGAAGATCGCTCTTGTACCCGGCTGTTTCAAGCAGTTCTTTACCCGCCTCTAGCTCGCTATTCGATTTAGCCGATGTAAATACCGCGGGAAGCTCTTTAGCCAGCTGTGGATAGCTGCCGATCAAATATCCCGCAAGTTCATAATCATGCTCAAGCATCTCTTGTTTCATCCGGACCGAATTCATATAAACGCTGGCTTGCGTCAATAACATAGCAGCCAGCAAGACGAACGACAGGCGAATCAAAAAAACTTTTGCTTCTTTGTTCATGAATAAGCCCATTAGCCTAATTCCTTTATTCTATATTCCATTTATATCCCATCCCTCTGATCGTGATTAAAAAAGATGGCTGCTTCGGATGATCTTCAATCTTGTCGCGCAGTCGGCTGATATAAACGGCAAGCGTATTATCATCAATAAAGCTTTCGCGCCCATCCCACAGCTTTTGCATGATTTGCTCCTTGGATAAGACGATTTTCGGATTTTGCATAAACATACACAGCAGCCTGTATTCGGCTGCTGTTAGCTCCAAATCTATTCCATTTTTCAGCACGCGGCCTTCCAGAAGCTTCACCGTAATCCCGTTGGCACTTAACTCTGCAGCTTGTTCTTTGGCAACACCCGAGCGCCTCCATGCCGCATTCATTCGTGATACAAGCTCATTTAATTTCAAGGGCTTGGTCATATAATCATCCCCGCCCAAATCCAGCCCCATCACCACATTCGCCTCTTCATCGGAAGCCGTGAGGAATATAATCGGAACGTTTGAAGTCTGTCTGACGGCTCTGCACAGTTCAAAACCACTCCCGTCGGGAAGCATTAAATCTAGCAATATCATATGATACTCATCTTGATCAAAGCATTTCTTCGCTTCCTGCAAAGTTCGTGATACCGTTACGTCAAACCCATGCTTGGACAAGGCAAACTTCAATCCTTCAATTAAGCTCAAGTCATCTTCTACCAACAATATTTTTCTCATCTATGCAGCTCCATTCTTCACCAGAAACGTTTATGACTCTGCAGTTTTCGAAAGCCGGATCATAATAAGCAGAACAGTCTTCGCTAGAAGGGCCATAATGGCATACAACATCATGATTCCATAAACCATATATATTACAGCTCCCTTTGTTAAACGAAATCCCTATACATCAATTCTATATGAACTGCATGTTCAGGGCCAAGAAAATTTTGTGATTAAAGTGAATATTAAACATTCGGTGGGGAAGTTCAAAATTCATCGACAAAAGAGATGAAGGCCTGCAAGCTGCGATTCATACATGAATGCGCTGCTCACAAGCCCTCATCTCACTATTACCCGTCACCGAGCACCTCTTGCTCTAATTTGCGTCCGGTCGGTGTTGCCGCCAGCCCGCCTTCCGCTGTTTCGCGTAAAGAACTTGGCATGGCAAGACCAACTTCATACATCGCCTTGATAACTTCATCGCTCGGAATGCGGCTCTTGATGCCGGCTAACGCCATATCAGCGGCGACGATCGCTGTGGCTGTTCCAATACCGTTTCGCTTCACACAAGGAACTTCCACCAGACCGGCCACCGGATCGCATACCAGTCCGAGCATATTTTTCAGCGCGATCGACATCGCTTCCGCCGATTGCCGCGGCGTACCGCCCGCCATTTCTACAATGGCTGCCGCAGCCATCCCCGTGGCGGAACCAACTTCCGCCTGACAGCCGCCCGCAGCACCTGAAATGAAGGCGTTGTTGGCGATAACAAAGCCGAATGCGCCAGCCGTAAACAGAAACTCCAGCATCTGCTCCCGCGTCGGATTCAGCTTCTCCTTTACGGCGAACAACGCTCCAGGTACCACTCCTGCCGAGCCTGCTGTCGGCGTGGCACATATAATGCCCATCGCCGCATTCACCTCGTTCGTGGCGACCGCCTTGCTGACCGCATCGAGTATTAACGGACCCGCCAGAGAATTTCCGCTGGCGATATATTGCTGCAGCAGAACGGCATCGCCTCCGGTTAAGCCCGAGCGGGAAACCACGCCTTTAAGCCCTTTCTCAAGCGCTTGCTCCATAACGGTCAAGTTAGCATCCATCATCTGCATAATTTCAGTTTCCGTTTTTTGCTTCAGTGCCATCTCTCTTTCGATCATTAAACGGGAAATTTTCATTTTCCGCTCTTCCGCAAGCTGAATCAACTCGGCTACACTATGGAACATGTCTTCGCCTCCTCTTGGTTCGTTTGTTGATAATGATTCACTTGCCATATTTCCGTAATATATGGAAGCCCGTATAAGTGACGAATCAGCTCATCGTCGATAGGATCGTCGACCTCTATTGCCATTAAAGCGGATTGCCCTTTGCCTGAGCGTGACACTTCCATATATCCGATATTGATTTGACGTTCCGCCAGCAGCGACGTAACATTCGCTATTGCACCATGCTTATCCTCATGCAGAACGAGCACAGATGGCTTCGTACCGGGCGGCTTTGGTCTGAATTGATTTACTTCGTGAATTTCAATGCTCCCCCCGCCGATCGATACGCCGACAACTTCCAACGCACCTTGCTCGTCGCGCAAGAAGAGGCGTACCGTGTTTGGATGTTTAACATCTTCATCGGATTGCACAAACGTCACCTTCAGTCCCATCTCTTCCGCAATGTTCAGGACGTTCGGAATCCGCTCGTCCGCCGTATCGAAATCAAGGATACCGCTGATGATCGCCAAGTCAGTACCATGTCCCTTATACGTTTTTGCAAATGAACCACACAGAATGACATTAACGGTGTCAGGCAAGCGTCCAAACAGCTGGCGCGCCACGCGCCCGATACGGTTTGCTCCCGCTGTGTGAGAACTGGACGGACCGATCATAATCGGTCCGATGATGTCAAAAACAGATTTAAATTGCACGAGATCGTCCCCCCTTACTTATAATTAAGCAGCGGCTTCGCCGGCAGCAACAGGTGCGGTTCCTCGGATTTCCGCAGCAGTGCGGATTTTATATTTTTTGAAGATGAGCGAGCCGATGAAACCAGCCAGAATGCCACAAAGTGCACATAAGGCGGCGGCGATCGTTACGGTCATAGGGTCATTGAAACCGTACATGACCATAAATCCGGCGATCGGTGTCGCGGTACCGGTAGCGTTATTGGTAAGATTGAATAAGGCAACGACGACTCCGGCCATGGCTCCGCCCAAGAAATTGGTCATATAAACCGGTATCGGGTTAGCGGAAATAATATCCGCTTGTGTCAATGGCTCAATTGCAACAGCAATTGTTGTTCTTCGGTCCCCAAACTTCATCCGGTGGAAGAAAACAAAGTTCATGAACGAGGAGCCGAAAACCGAAAGCGCACCAATGGCCATCGGTAACCCGGTCAACCCCAGCATAGCGGTAAGCGCCATGGAACTGAGCGGTGCTGTCGCAACGACGGTAATGACACCTCCAAGCACGATCCCCATTAAGACAGGACTGTTATTGGCAGCTGTTGTAATGATTCCGCCAATATTCAGCAGTGTCGCATCAACGATCGGTGTTGCTATATTAGCCACAAAGCGGACTAACGGTGCAGCCACAATGATGCAGACGATCAAGTCCAGTCCTTCCGGCACCTTTTTCTCAATCAGCTTGACCAAGAACGAAACAAGGTAGCCGGCGATAAATCCGGGTAGCAAGCCGGTACCTGCACAGGCTACACCAAGCAGCATCGCATAGACTGGAGATACACCCATGGCGAGCGATACTAGCGCGGCGGCGGCCACCCCACCCATACTGCCGGAAGCAAGTCCAACTTCCTTCGCAAGTTCGAAGCCGAACAAGTCACCGCCAACATAACTTTGAAAGGCTTCAACCAAGAAGCTGGCAACAGCCGCATTGGCCAAAGCGCCCATCGCTTTCATACCATTCGGCGCTTTGAAACTGAAGAGAGAAAACAGAGATAAGGTCAATAAGAGCAGTAAAGTGCCAACTAAAATGTCCATTTAGCACTCCTCCTTGTAGAGGTTTTTCAATCGTTAATCGCTTTCATTTGAAATCAAAAAACATTAAACTAATCAAAAATATTTGATTGAGTTAACTCAATTTGATTATATCAAGTAAAATAGCAATATACAATCATTTTTTGAAAGCGATTTCCGTTTTAAATACGTCAAAATTATTGGAATTTAACCGTTTTTGCCCAAAAATAGCTTAGGTATCGCTCGTTTGTACGAATTTACTGTTTGATAATCTACGTTATTAGGACTAAACTATTAGTAATAGTTAATTTAATCAACTTTAGTTGATCGAATCAAATATTATAGATAACATCAATGAATTAATTAAGAGAAAAGGAGGGATTGCGTTGAATACAGCGTTTACGGAACGTGATCGGGCGATATTGCAATCCTATGATTCCATCGTGGAAGGTTTGGCCGATTATTTGGGAGATGCTAGTGAAATTGTGCTCCATAGCCTGGAAGATTATCAGCATTCTGTCATCAAAATTGCGAACGGACATCATACAGGCAGAGAGTTGGGAGCGCCGATTACAAATTTGGCCTTGCAGATGCTGAATGAAATAAAACGTTCCAACTCCAAACAAGCGATTAGTTATTTTACCAAAAGCAAAAATAACCGCCTTATGAAATCAAGCACGATAGCGATACGTGGTGAATCCGGGAAGATTATCGGATTGCTGTGCATTAATATGAATTTGGACGATTCGTTTTCCGGATTTATGAAAACCTTCTTGCCCCAACCGGATCTCGAAGCACGTGAACAGCAGGAGCATTTTGCCTCATCTGTCGAAGATATGATTCTTGAGACCATCGAGCGAACGATCGAAACCGTTGATTCTTCCCCTGATATCTCGTATGCGAATCGAAACAAACATATTATCGGCCTATTGCAAGATCGCGGAGTATTTAACATGAGAGATGCCGTTACCATCGTAGCAAATGCGTTGAAAATAACGAAACATACGGTTTATTTGCATTTGCGCAATCATACTTCTAAATCCGAGAAAAAAGAGGCGCGTTAAAACACCCCCTGTCTTATGCATGGATCAGAACCCGGTATCCAACCGGGTTCTTCCCCTTTTACCACTTCCATGGTCCTTTCACATTTACTGATCCCTTAACGATACCAAAGCACTATTTTCATTGTTTTAATTTACAAATTTAAGTCCTTTATTCATATATCACCAGTTTCGTTTTTTTAGTATACTTATGATATAGAAAGAAATGTAAAAGGAGGGTTTTATTATGAAGTTGAAGTTGGTATTGGGAAAAGCATTGCTGATTGCTGCTGCACTATCTGTCCTGACTGTTGGGACCCCTTATATGGCAGCCGATTCAAGCAAAACAGAATGGAGTTATGAAGGTGCAACTGGACCTGAGCATTGGGGCGATCTGTCACCTGAATATGCGAAGTGCTCCACTGGTCTCAATCAATCACCTGTTCCGCTCATGAATCAAGGCAAGAAGACAGACTCGAAAATGACATTTCATTACGAAGCATTTGTTCCGACAATCGTAAACAACGGGCATACGATCCAGGTCGATGTACCGGAAGGCAACTATGCGCTCATCGATGGAGAGAAGTACAATCTGTTGCAGTTCCATTTCCATACGCCAAGCGAGCATACATATAATGGGAAACTTTTGGAGATGGAGATTCATCTTGTGCATCAAAACGAACAAGGAAATCTAGCAGTCATCGGTATGTTTATAAAAGAAGGCTCGGCCAACAAGAGCCTGGACCTTATTTTTAACAATTTGCCCGCTTCTCAAGAAGAGCCTGTTACAACTGACGAGAAAATCACCCTTAACTCGCTTTTCCATAAGAAAAGCAAATTTATCACATATGACGGATCTTTAACAACGCCGCCTTGTACAGAAGGAGTTACATGGTATGTATTCGATAAGCCCGTAAAGCTTACACGTACACAGATTGATGCATTTAAAGATATATTCCCTAACAATAGCCGGCCGGTTCAGCCTTTAAATGATCGGCTTCTGTACAAAGGGACTCTAAAAACGCATTAAAATACAACCTAGCACTAAAAGGCACATAGAAAAGTCCCGCCCCGGCTAATGGAATGGCTGCCTAAAGGGTGGGACTTTATCTTGCTTTGATTTAAACTATTCCAGGGAAGCCGCCTCAATATGTTGTGAACGCAGCACCAGAATATCTTGCGGCTTTTCAAATTTATATTTTGTAGGTATATTTTCATGATTTTTACAGCCCCATAATGCCAATCCAAAATCAACCCTGGCATCTCTTAAGCCCGTTTCTCTTCAGATACATACGGATGATTGTTTATCACTCTGGATACAGTCGATACAGACAATCCTGAGCGTTTCGCAATTTCGGTAATGTTCGCCATATGTACCTTCACCTTCTTTTTTTACATAATGTAATTTGCGAATTTGGAATATTTCACATCTGAAAGATCCCATTTTTGGCTCCCCTGTGTAGTTCCTTTCAAACTCTGCATAAACTGTATCCGTCCACCTTAAATCCGCATAAATATGTGCGAAATAACCTAGGATAAAATCCTTCCATTCTCTATCCTCATTCAATCTCAAATACTTTAAACACTTGTTTTCCATAACCTCAATCGTCGGAAGCTTGCCTTCCCTTACAAAATGAGTAACACCCTTCTCTTCCCTGGTGACTGAGCCTCTCATATGTATCGCATCCGGCGAAATGCTGCCTAACAACAAATGACTAGAAGGGTTATAACCGGAAAATCTTATGGCAATCGCAGTATGAACCATTGACCAAGGCAACTATACTCTCCCCTTTTTCTACTTGATCACATTCATATCATGAATATATCCAATTATTATCTGATGCGAGACGTTGAATCAACCTTCAAGGCACCCCAACATGAAAAGCTCCGTGAATCAAGATTATTTGTTTTTGACCTCAAGTAAAAGAAACATTATAATATATTTGTAATATTAGATAAAAGGATGATTGTTAACTATGACACATGCGATGAGACTTCGTTTCCGTCACTTTGAACCGATAATTTAATACGTTCAAAGACTCTGTTTAGTATGCAGAGTAACGGGATCAGTCTGTCCTTTTTTAATATTCTTCAATTGGAATACAATAATGTACCCGGAAGAAAGGCAGAGCGGTTGACCTTTCTTTTTTTTGTGTGTAGCTTTCCCCTTACTCTGAATCACGGACAGACCTGTCTGTGATTTTTTATTTTTAACGATGATCGAGAGGTATTTAATCATGATGATGCTGCTTTTCTATTGATACGGGCTTGAAATAAAAGCTCGTATCGATATCACTAGCTATCGGTACGAAATGATTCAAAAATTTCGGGAGGTAGCGAAATGGAACAAATATGTTTTGAGTTGGAAAATGTCGAAGTGACATATCTAGATAAAGAGATTTTAAAAGTTGAACGTTTGGCGGTAAATCAATGGGATCGTATCGGAATCGTCGGAAAAAATGGCTCAGGAAAAAGCACACTGCTTAAATTGCTTGCTGGTAAAATTCAACCGACAAGTGGATTGGTAAAACATTACGTCGAGCACGGTTATTTTGAACAAATAGAGGCACCTGCAGCAGCAGACGCCGATGCGATTTTACTCAGTAAATTGGCTGTCCCACAGCATTCGGAGCAGTTCAGCGGCGGAGAGCAGACAAGGCTGAAGCTTGCACAAATGTTCACCCATTATCACGAAGCGCTTTTAATCGATGAGCCGACAACCCATCTTGATCAAGAAGGGATATCGTTTCTACTTGATGAACTACGGTATTATTACGGTGCGCTTATATTAATCAGTCATGACCGCGCCGTACTGGATGAGCTTGTTACAACGATATGGGAAATACATGAAGGCAAGATAAGTGTTTATTCAGGCAATTACAGCGAATACATGGCACAGAAACAGCTAGAGCGTGAACAGCAGGATATGGCGCATGAGCAATTTAAAAAAGAAAAGAGCCGACTTGAAAAAGCAGCTCAGCAAAAAATGAAGAAAGCTGAGAAAATCGCTCAAGCGGAAGAATCGAAGGCAAAAGCGAATCGAATGTTTGAGACCAAGTCTAAAGCAACAAGCCAAAAAGCAATACATCGTGCAGCAAAAGCGATCGAACAGCGAATGGAAAAACTTCAGGAAGTTGAAGCCGTGCCCAAAGAAAAGAACATCGTGTTCCGCCAGTCGAAAGCATTGGAACTGCATAATAAATTTCCGATCATGGCTGACCGGATGACTCTTCAAGTTGAAAACAAGATATTGCTGGATGAAGTAAGCTTCCAGATACCGTTAGGTAAAAACATTGCAATCACAGGCCCCAATGGCAGCGGTAAAAGCACACTACTACACCATATCATGAATGGTGGTTCAGGTTTGATTATTTCACCGAAAGCAAAGATGGGCTATTTCCAACAAATGAGCTATCAATTTCCAAGCGATGAAACGGTATTTCAGTTTTTGAAAAGCCGATCGGAATATGACGACGGCTTCTTGCGAAGCGTACTGCATTCGATGCTGTTTGAAGGTACTGATCTCATGAAAAACGTGAAGTCGTTAAGTGGCGGAGAAGTGATTCGCCTACAGCTTTGTCAACTGTTTTTGGGACAGTATAACATTTTACTACTGGACGAACCGACCAATTTTCTCGATATCCAAGCTATTGAGGCATTAGAGCGGTTTATCGTTGCTTATGAAGGAACGATCATTTTTGTATCCCACGACCAGGCTTTCATTAACCATACAGCAGATGTGAAGTATCACATTGTTGATAATAAACTGAATTTAGAGTGACTTCGAACATGCTATAACAAACAAATGGGGTGTCTTTAGGTCGCAAACCTCAAAGACACCCCAGTATCATATAGAGCAATTTTTTAGTTCATTTTCAAGTACGTTGCTCTTTGAAACCGGCTTTCCGGAATTGTTGTGCATCGATTGGGAACTGTGCGGCAGATACAAATCGAACAGGAACGAAAGCGCGACCGTTCACAATGCGCATGCTGGTATCCATCACCACTTGTTTCGAACCAACCATAGCGATATTAGATCCAGATTTCAAAACTTCTCCGCAATCATTCGGACAGGCACTTGGGTAAATCCTTTACTGTCGATAAATGGTTGTTCATCTGGAAAAGAAACCGTGGTAACTTTCATTTTACAGGAAAATACGGTTTTTTTTGCACATTTTTAACACTCAACAAAAACGGGGCGTTCAGAAGTCAGCTTTCACTGACTTTCTGGACAACCCCTTCTTTACATCCATTACATTTTGGCAAACCCGTATTCAAGAGCAGGGTTTTCCTGTACAATCTTACCCAGCTCTAATTTGATAATGTTATCTGCTGTGCCGAAATAAGCATCATCATGAGTAATCGCGATGATACACTTTCCATTAGCTTTCATATCAGGCAATAGGCGATTGTAGAAGAAGTGCCGGAATTCAGGATCTTGATCGGCAGCCCATTCGTCAAAAAAACAAATCGGGCGGTTATCCAAATAAACATTCAATAAGGCTAACCTCTTCCTTTGTCCTGTGGATAAATTCGTATTGCTCACGCGGCCATCCTCTGTAATTTCTACTTTATCTTGCAGCTGCATCATCTCCAAATACTTCCGAATCTCAGCTTCCCTGCCATATGTATCGATTCCATACAAATGATCGAAAAGGTAAAAATCCGTAAATATGGCCGAGTAATATTCTCCTAGAACATTAGAGTTTACGGCTTCGCCATTAATCAGGATTTGACCTTCATGAGGTTCGTAAAGTCCGGTAAGCAGCTTACCCAAGGTTGACTTACCGCTGCCATTTCCACCAGTAATAAATGTTGTTTCTCCGGCACGGAAAGTATAACTTAAGGGTCCAACCCCAAATTGAAAACCGTCTTCATAATTATATTGGTAAGAAATGTTTGATAATTGTATTTCTTTCACTTCCCGCTTTATTTGCTCACCACACGGTACATCGACTTTTAAATTTCTCAAACCTTGCAACAATTCATTAATTCTATTCAGACTGATCCGGATCCGGGTAAATTCCGGAACTGCATTCAATAATCCGTTTACCGGGCCGGTCATGTATAGAAAAACGAAAACATAATTACTAATGCTCCCATTATTGAGATCAGGAAACAGCACCGGAAATATAAAGATTGCACATCCTATAACTAAAGTGAACAACAATTCACCGATGACAAAGACGTTAGCGAAGGCAATATCTCCTTGCGATCGTTTCACTCGATAGGAATCGTAAATATCTACGGCCCCTTTTTGAAAATCGCCCCGTTTTTTATGATGAAGACTTAGCTCCTTAAAACCTTCCAGAAGTTGATCAATTATTTTGAAAAATTTGTTCTGGATATCCCGGGTCTGCTCCCAGACCCGATGTGCATGACGAGCAAAAAAGTAATATAAACCCGCGGTCATGATAATAACCGCCAATGAGATCAGCAAGCCATAAAAATTGATGAACCCCAGATATATAAAGCAACAAATCAATGTAACGAAACTCGTTAATCCTCCGATTACAATATTAATAGAACCGCTAATCGTTTCTGTATCATTATTCAAAACCGGGTAGATTTTTTCTTTTCCAAAGTTCTCAATTTTCTGGTAAGTCGAATTCAGAATCGTATGTGTGATTTCTTTCTTTTTAACAAATAAAGTATCATTTGTGAACCGAATTAATCTCGTTCGCAGAAACTTCTGTCCAACCACATACAGTATTAATCCGATAGCAAAATAAACGACGAGACCAAGCGAGAAATAATCTCTGGAAAGGGATATGTTTACGACAAAAATAATGAAAGCATTTCCAAACCCGCTTAATAAACTGATGAGGATCATGGAAAATATTGCATTATCGCCCTTTTTGGGAAATAATAAAGACAAAATGAACATCAACGTATATATCCAAATGGATGCTAAAGCAATGAAAACAGCAATGAGTATCGTAACCGGTCCCCAAACCAAAACAAATGGCCACGACATTCCGTTAAAAAGAACATTCGGCAACAGATACAAGCCAATCGATAAAACAATGGAAAATGAAATAAGGGATACAATTCCAACGAATGTTGATGTGGTGACGCGCTTATAGCTTCGTTGGTGGCGAATCAATTCGAAAATGAGAGATAACACTTGATACGTCAAATATAAGCATAATAATCCTAAGATGAAAATGCTTAAAGATGCAACGAAATCAACTCTTGTATAAAGATCAGAAGCGTTGCTTGTTATCTCCTTCCCCCTTATTAAGTTAAGCATATTTTCCCCTGTATTGCTTATAGCAGCCGAATTTATGTTAGCTAATATGACAACACCGGATTGATCGCCCGGTAATAATCCTACATAGGAAGAAAAGGTTGGATTCTCTCCTGAGTGAGCTAACTCCCCTAGTTCTGCTTGGTAAACATTCCAACCAAAAGCATACGAAGAACCGTTTAAAGCTGGCCCGACAGTGCGATCAGCCTCATGGGATTTTTGAATCAATTCCTTGAATGTTTCTGGTATATCTTCCGCCAGTCCAAGCTGAATCTTAAGCCATCTACCCATATCACGGCCGTTCGAAATAATATATCCTGCCGGAGCATTGCCTCTATATTGCGGAGATGTATATTCTATAGGCTGAAAGAATCCTCTTTTATAGCTCTTCGCAACCTGACTATCGTTCTGTAGGTGGCTGTAGAATTGCGTGTTATGTAATCCAAGCGGTTGAAAAATATGGTCCTTCATGTATGCTTCATACGAGGTTCCCGATACTTCCTCAATAATAAGTCCGAGAATATCATAATTGATTGTACTATATTGGAACTGCTCCCCTGGCTGGTGATCCAATTCAACCCCTACAAAATGACGCACTGTTCGTTCCAACGCATCCGGACTGTTGTCCACTGGTATTTGATCAATCGTATGAAAAGGTATCCCGGTCGTATGATGCAACAACTGTTTGATGGTTAACGATTCTTTTTTTCCTTCATACATAGCATAGAACCAAGGAATGTACTGAGACACTTTAGCATCAAGCTTTAACTTTCCTTCTTGTTCCAGTGCGAGAATAGCTAGCGCTGTAAATGCTTTAGAATTTGAACCTATTTCAAATAATGTGTTTTCGTCAACTTTGGCTTCTTTTGAAAGGTCGGCATAGCCATAGCCTTCTCCAAGTACATCCTGATCTTCGCTAATAACCGCAACATAAGCTCCAGGGATATTGTTTTTTTGCAGACTTTCCTTAGCAAATTCCAATACAGATTCGCTCATAACACTGCCGTTATCTGCGTAAAGGGGAGGTGTATTACCAAAAGTCACGATAAAAACTAAAATCAAAGCTATAGCATGTCTCATAAATCTCTCCCTGTTTTTCATCCAGTGGGACTCTACCTCTGCAACCCTACTGGATTAGGTATAATAAATTTCTCTGCAAAATTGTTTTGGATTATCGACAATGCTGGCTACCAAATTGCAAAAATGTATTGACATTCTTACCACTGAATCTTTATAGAAAATATCACTATTAAATTCAATGCCTCCTCCGATGATCTCATCATCGTAAAGCTCTAACGCTAAATCAAATTCTGATACCTTATTATGGTGATGAAACGGATAAAGTAGTTGCTGCATCATCTGAACTGATGTTAATTCCTTATGGAACACAAACATGACCTGACACAGTGGCGATCTTGGTGTATCCGAAGGAATGTTCAGGGAATCAATCAACTCGCTGAAAGGAATTTTATGAGCGATGACATTATATACATCCGTTGATATCTGTTCTACCAGCTCGGCAAAAGTCATATCATCTGACAGCGTGGTGCGGATAGGCAGGATATCTACAAAACAACCAATCACATGATCAAGTTCCCATTGCACTCTGTTTGAGACAGGCGTAGCAATCAATATATCTTTTTGGTTTGTATATTTATAAAGGAGTATCGCCCAGACAGCCAACAGAAAAGAATACACGGTCACATTCATTTCTGCCGCTCTTGTTCTTACTTTTTCAGACAACAGCTCATCCATCTTGATTGGCGCAAAATCACCATGAAAGCGCCGTTTTGCAGGGTAAGGCTTATCCGTTTGAAGTTGAAGGACATACGGGCTATTTTCTAAATAGCTATTCCAGTATTTTGTTAATTTTTCCTGGTTTTGTATCCAGTTCTGATTTCGGTCCCAGTATGCATAATCTTCATAATCCAACTCCAATGCTGGCAGTGACATATCGTTGCCCGTCTTGAGAGCATTGTATACTTGAATAAATTCTCTTAAAAAGATCTCATAAGACCATCCGTCTGAAATAAGATGGTGCATGAACAAGCTGAGCACAAACTCAAAGTCTTCTATTTGAATTATTTTTATTTTCCATAAAGGCCCATTTGCCAAATCAAAAGGTATTTTGAACTCACTGTCTATGATTTCTTTAGCCTTACTATATTTATCTTCCGATGACAGACCCCGAATATCCGTGTAGTCAAAATGGTAGCCGATGTTCTCTTTTATAAGGTTGTTAACGTACCCATCGCCCCATTCAAAGACAGTACGTAACATAGTATGTCGATCGATCATGATTTCTAAGGTCTTGCGAACTAGATTCTCTTCCAATAATTCATAACAAATAAAGGAGTTACAAATTGTGGTGACATTCGCTTCACTTAAGATTTCTTGAAGCAGCCAAATACTTTCTTGCGCGAATGAGATTTCATTTTTTAAACTCTTCTCCTTTTTTGCAATTCTGTCCTCTGAATTGTTTAATTCCGTTGTTCTTTTCTTTTCTAATAATTGTCTCAATAAGATTTTTCTTTTCACAGGAGATAGTTGTTCCAACCTTACTTTTAGTGTCTCATCGCTCATTTTGTTTCTCCCCCACATTATTTTGTCTGAACAACCCCACAGCTCGAACCGCTCCCGGTAACTCGCTGTGGAGTTATCCATCTAGTTTTGCTTTTTCTGCTTGGGATTAACTATTAAGCAGCTTCTCAATACTTTCCTCATCAAGCTCATCCATTTCTCTCAGCAGACTCTCAAGCTCATCGTCATCATTTTTCTTGAGTATTTCATCTTCAATGTAGCTCGCCATCTCCCGAATACTCATACCCGTAAATAAATCTTTGAGAGCGATATCTAGAGAAAACTTTTGATTGATAGCCATATTAAACTGCATCGCTTGCAATGAATTTCCTCCAAGATCAAATATGCTATTGTCCGAAGTAATTTCAATATTTTTATTCAGCACTTCACGCCAAATCGTAATCACGATTTCTTCTATCTCTGTTAGATCCGTTTCATTTGCAGATGTACTTTGCTGGGGACGTAAAAAGTGTTCAACCATTTTCCTCTTATCCATTTTACCGTTCAGCAAGTAGAGGAACTGTTTGCAAAATACAAATTCAGTCGGAATCATATACCGTGGAAGCTTCTGCATCAATCGATTGCGAATGCGTGAAATAGAGTAGTCATTCGCATCGCCTTTGATAAATGCAAGCAACTGCTGATGGCTGGATGAATGGGTATAACTGCATACGCATACTTCCGTGTCTCCAACAATATCTCGGATGGAAGATTCAACTTCATCAAGCTCTACCCTACAGCCATTGATTTTCACCTGGTGATCATTTCTACCCAAATATTCAAGATAGCCATCCTTGTTAAATCGTACTCTATCACCCGTATTGAATAGAGTCTCGGCTCCTCTGCCTGGAATATCTAAGGATATAAACTTCTTATTTGTCAGTTCTTCATTATATAAGTAGCCCTGGGCAAGCCCGTCCCCTGCAACATATAGGGTCCCCCATACGCCAATAGGAACGAATTGTTGTTTGTCATTAAATACATATATCCGAGTATTGTCTATAGGCTTACCAATAGGAACTCTAGAAGCATTGTTATCCAGATCTGCTGTGTCAAAACAAGTAACATCTGCAGAAACTTCGGAAGAACCATACAAGTTAATCAACTGATGCCCCTTAATCCGGCTTCGGAATTTGTCAATTAGTTCAATAGAGAGCGCTTCACCGCTTGATACCCAAAGCTTTAGTTTGGTAAGCAGTACATTCAACTCCAAATTGGATTGAAGGATAAGACTCAACAGGGAAGGGATTAATGTAATACGTGTCACTTCATACTTGGATAAAAACTTAATGAATTCATTAGGACTGTTCAAAACACGATCAGGTATAATAACCAAAGGCACTCCGTACAAAACCGGACTTAATATCTCACATATCGAATCAACAAAATTGATGGGAGTCTTATGACAGCATACTTCATCTTGTGCAAAAGGATATTTGTCCCACATCCAATTCAGCCTGTTTGCCAATCCTTTCTCTAGTCCAGCTACGCCTTTAGGCTTTTGTTCACTTCCTGAAGTGTAAATAACATAACGAATCCCTGAAAGCCGTTCCGGCTCTGTATATCCGCCTGATATTCGATGCAGATGATCGCCATCAGCACTGTAGCAAGGTAACTGGAGAGCAATAGCCTTATCCCAATAATGGGAATGGGTTAATATAAACGCCATTTTACTATCTTCCACGATCAGTTTTATGCGTTCCGAAGGCAAATTGGAGTCTAAAGGAAGATATACCGCATTGTGTTTTAAAATTGCTAACATGGCAGCTACAGAGTATACCGAGCGTTCCATATACACTCCAACAACATGGCCGTCTTGAATATCATTCTCTTCAAGTATCTTGCATAGCTTGTTAACCATGTCCCCAAGCTGACTGAACGTATACGAATCGTTATTATCAAATACCGCTTTTTTCTCAGGAATTTGCGAAACATTTTTTTCAAACCAGTCAATCAATCGTTCACCAGGATGGGTGTATTGAGAAGATGCATTGAAATCATGAAGTATCCTTTTCTTTTCATCCGGAGAGATGATCTCTAATTCACCTATGCTGCGGTTTGAGTCGCTCACAATTTCATCCAAAATATGCAAATAATTATTAGCCATATTCCTCATAAATTCATCGCTGAACAAATGGGTACTATACTCGAACTGAAACGAGAGAATTTTTTCTCGCTTAACAACTTCCAACGTAATATCAAATTTGGATACTTTCGAATCAAATTCAACAAAACTAATCTCCATATCCTGCAAATCAATTTTACGCTGGCTATAATCCAGGAAATTGAACATGGTATCAAAGATCGGATTTCTGCTGTAATCACGGACAATGTCCAAATTATTCATTAATTCTTCGAAGGGGTAGTCCTGATTTTTGTATGCAAGCAAACAATTTTCTTTTACTTCCTGTAAGAACTCCTCTATGTTTTTGCTTGCTGCAGGGTAATTTCTAAGAAGAATCGTATTCACGAACATCCCCATCATATTTTTGAATTCCGCTCTTTTTCTCCCCTGAACCGGAGAGCCAATAATGATGTCCTCCTGATCGGTATATCGATGCAATAAAATATTGTACGCCGAGATAAGGACCATAAACACAGACATTTTGAGGTTCCCGGCCAATTCCTGAATCTTCTGCGTTAATGCTTCACTTGCATGGACAGTTAAAGCAGTTCCGGTAAAATCCTGAATCGGAGGACGTGCTTTCTCCGTAGGCAAATCCAAAACAGGGAGTTCACCTTTCAATTGCTCAAGCCAAAAAGCTTGCTGCTCTTTAATCTCCTCGGTTTGAAAGTAATTCAACTGCCATGCATTGAAATCTTTATACTGCAACGGTAAATCCGCAACAGGTCGATCATGATACAGCTGTATAAATTCATTGGTGAAAATTTCAAGAGAAGTAGCGTCAGCAATGATATGATGAAAATCAAGCAGAAGCATAAATTCATTGTCTTTCCGACTAGCCACTGCGGCTCTCATTAAGGGAGCTTTGCCTAAGTCAAACGGCATAATAAAATCATCTAATAATGCTTGTAGATCATCGCCGCACACTCTCTCCTGAACCTGAAAATCTAAATGCTCGTCTACATGATAGTAAAGAATCTCATCCCGGGTGAAAAAGGAAGTGCGGAGAGCTTCATGCCGATTGATTAATTGATTCAGGACATGATTGCATTTTTTTATATCAAATTTCCCGTTGATCCGTATAGCGCTCGATAAATTATAGCTGGTATTGTCTTTATTATATTTACTTAAGATAAACATTCTTTTTTGTACGGATGATGCAAGATAGTTGCCGTGCGAATCCACAGGAACTTTTTGGATACGAGTTCTTTCTTTGCTGCTATGATTAATCTTAGCGTTGACAACCGTTAAAAACTCTTCAAGCGTAGGATTTTGCAATAAGTCGGTAACATCAACTCTGCAATCGATGGTCTGCTTTAACATATCAATGATTTTCATAGCACGGAGGGAATCCCCTCCAATCAAATAAAAATTATCTTTCTTATGAATCTTAGGGCACTTTAACACGCGGGACCAAATTGCCGTCAATAAAGACTCTGTATCCATATTGCGATACATCGCCAAATCATCGAGACTATTCTCATCTTCCGTGTTCTCAACTTCCAACTTCTCAGTGCCTATAAAATTCTCCGCGGATACTTCTGAGTAATCCATCCAATAAGAACGGCGATTTAACGGATAGAGAGGCAATCTCATCTTTTGATGTTTTTCAGAATCATATATCGTATTCCAGTCCACATTTGCGCCCTGGATATAATGCTTGGCAATGTCTTGGAGCTCATTCATATTCATGTTCTCAATATATTTGTCAGAGGTAATATAATCAGATGAGAGCACGGAAGGTTGAGATTCCACATTCATATATATGCCATCATCCATAATCTGTTTATCAGCGCTTAACATATTATTTTCCAATATTTTTCGAACGCATTGCTCTAATTGGGATGCTTCCGTAGCCAATATGGCAATTCGATAATTGTAATGGCCCCGAGTCGAACAGGATGAATAGCATAAGTCTGCGATATCTGCATGTTGGTTGCCAAGTACATCTTGATAAGCCATTAATAATTGTTCCAAAGATGTAATTGATTTAGCAGAAGCGGTAAAAATATAGGGAGGTTTAGGAGCTCTGGCTGGGCTGTCTTTTGCTTTTCTATGAACCGGTGGTTCTTGCAAAATAACATGACAATTGGTGCCGCTAAAGCCAAAGGAATTTATTCCACATATTCTGGACTTTCCATCCTCTATCTCCCAATCCGTTGTTCTGTCATTGACATAGAGAGCAGTCCGCTCAAAACTGATATATGGATTTACCTCATTAAAATTAATATTAGCCGGGATTTTTTTATGATGTAACGAGAGTACCGCCTTCATGATCGAAGCCATGCCGGAAGCGCCAACCGTATGCCCAATATTGGTCTTTACGGTCCCCAGGGCACAGAACTGTTTTCTTGGTGTAAAATAGTTGAAGGCTGCATCAATTGCACTCACTTCAATGGGATCTCCCAACAAGGTTCCGGTTCCGTGTGCTTCCACATAACCGATATCCTCCATCGAAATGCCAGCATTTTCATAGGTCTGAATAATCACTTTCTCTTGTGCTTGTGAATTAGGAGAGGATATGCGGTTGACTTTGCCATCATTGTTTACCTCTGTTCCCTTGATAACCCCCCAGATCATATCCTTATCTTTAACTGCCTCTTCATATGATTTAAGAATAAGAACACCAATGCCCTCGCTCAATAATGTTCCGCTTGCCTGCTTATCAAAGGTACGAACTACCTGGTCCTGTGTCAAAATATTATTCATCGGATTATGCTTCATTTTAACAATGTTATCTTTCAAGTTGATTCCACCGACAATAGCCATGGAACTTTTCCCGCTCTGAATCAATAGACACGCTTGATTTAATGCAACCAAGCTTGAAGAGCAAGCCGTATCTATAACCATACTAGGACCAGTCAAGTCCAATGTATGTGCAATACGACTGGCCAAGATAGATTCATACGTTCCTGTTAGCAATAAAGGGGAAGGTTCTGCCGCAGTCCGGGAATAGCTGGATTCACAAGCCATATCTCTTCCGATAATCACACTCGTATTGGTTTTTGATATGGCTTCCCCCCCATACCCGGCATCCTCTAATGCTAGATAAGCCACCTCTAAAAGTTGTCTTTGCCAAGGGTCCATATATGTCGCTTCTGAATCATGTATCCCAAAAAAGTTAGCATCAAAAAGATCAATATCGTTCAGGTATCCTCCGACTTCAAAATGAGTGTCATTAAGTTGATTTGTTCCCAGGATTTTTTTGTAAAGTTCAATGTAGGGACTGCGTCGTTGCTGCGAAGGCAAATCAATACAGTTTTTTTGTTCAAGCAAATTATTCCAAAACTCTTCCAGATCTCTCGCTTGAGGAAAACGTCCTGCCATTCCAATGATTGCAACATCTGCATTTTTTGAATTTACTTTACTGTAATGATTTAATTCGATGAGCAGCTGCTTCGCCAGGTCCGGCGAAAGCTTCTTTTCGGATATTTGAGAAAAAAGATATTGCTTCAGTAAATCCATTGCCTGATCATCCTCCCTAAAGCTCAAACTTTACGATAAATGGCTTCTTTCACTGATATTGATCCGTCTGCAAGCCCTTGTATAAGAAGGTCTAATTCATCATCTGATGGAGCACTTGTTTCTTTGCTTTCCTCAGGCTTACTGATCGGTGCTTTCTTAACTTGTTTTGATTCGATAAAGTCGGACAATTTGGAAACCGTCGGGTAATTGAAGATGCTTGCGATGTCTACCTGTCCAGGAAATTCCTTATCGATTTCTTTTAGGAGGTACGTCGCCATAATCGAATCTCCTCCCATATCACTGAAGCTCATGTTGATATCTATCTCTTCTAATTCAAACAAATTCATCCATATATGCTTGACCCTTTGAAGAGTCGTCATCTGACTCTCATTGGTCGCAAGCACTTTTTTATGATTACTCTTCAAATGATCTTTTTTTACGGCGGGTTGCATACCTTTCATTAGCCTGTCAGACAGCCGCAACGGAATGGAATCGTAATTCGCGCTTACGATCTGCATGTTCATTTTCCCAACAATTACACGTTTATAAGCACTTCCAATGACTTGATAAAAAGCTTGCATTGCCTGCGTATCTGTAAGGCTGTAAAACACTCCATCTTGGATATTGAACCGGGATGCAATTCCGATATTCTTCCAGGCCGGCCAATTGAAGCATATCGTGTTTCGTCCTTGACCATTTCTATAATCACAATATGAATCCTGAAAAACATTTGCTGCCGTATAATCTGCCTGCCCTGCCTCGCCTAACATACTTGAAATGGAAGAGGACAAGATAAAAAATTGAAGATCATCTTGTCGTGTTAATTGATCCATTAACCATGTCCCCAACATCTTCGGTTTTAGAACCTTATTGGCTTCTTCATCTTCTTTGTTCATAATATAGGCATTGTCAGCTGTTCCTGCTAAATGAATGACCCCATGTATCCGGTTGAATCTCTCCCTAATTTCATGAAGCGCATCCGTAATTTGTGCTTTATCTGTAAGATCGGCCATGTATACTTGAAGAGAGCCACCGCTAGATTCAGCCTGTTTTTTCAGCAGAGAAAGAGCCTCCGTATTTCTCTCTGTCTCCCCACTCCGGCTGATCAGCGCGATGTGAATGCCTAAATCCAGCAAAGATTGGGTCATAGCCATGCCGATACCACCGGTCCCACCGGTAATGATATAGGCCCCGTCCTTTTTCCACTGAAATTGTTGTGTATCCGCCTGATCGATCTCCAACACGTCTATCTTTTCGATATACTTTTGCGAGTCTCTTATTGCGATTTGATAAGGCCATTCAAAGCTCTGGATCGTATCCCAAATCTCATCTACATCAAATCCGTCATCTACATCAATACAGCGCACTTTGAGGTTTGGATACTCCTTTTCAATAGACTTTCCATAACCGCACAAAGCTGCTGAATATGGATTAATGCTCTTCTCATTACCTGATACACAAAATGCATTCTTGGTTACAAAATAGATAGATATGGGAGCAGTGTACCCATTATTCACAATGGCCTTTATCATTCTGCGAGCACTGATCATTCCATGATTAAATTCTTGATCCACATCTTTAGTAAAATCGTCACTCATCGAAAGCATATGAACAATCGTAGCCGGTTGATCGTCCTTAAGATTGTTAAATAAGGTGTCATAGTCAGACTGCGTTCTGATATTGCTATAGCTCACTTCAGGCCTATCAGTTCCTAAATTGTTGGGGGATACATGAATGACTTTAAGATAGTCTGGGGTAGTAACGTGCATGTCTTTGGAAAACACAATCACAGGGTCCTGTAATTTTTGAGATTGAGATGGTGCCTGTAATGAATCGTATTTATCCCAAGTTATTGCGTAGTACATATCATTTTGCTCTTGGCTTAAGGCAGCTTTATTCACATGTTTAATGGTATAATTGCTCGCTTCCAGCAGAACATTATTATGGCTGTCAGCTATCGTGAGATCAAAAACAATAGCTTCTGCTTCATTGTCATTGGATTTCCTCCGGATGTGGCTGTAAAGCTTTTGTGGCAAAGGACCATACACCTTCAATGAGCCATAAGACATAGGCAGATATAATCCATATCCGGTTGATTGTGTAACTACGTTTACCGCAATATCCATTAATGAAGGATGTAAGGCAAATTCGTTAAGATCATTTGCAAATTTATCCGGTAAGTATAACTCTGCTAATACTTCGTTATTCCCTGTTGCCACCGAAGTAATTAACGAACTCCACCTTTCTCCAAAATGAAGCTTGTCGTTCATATCTTCTGAAGAGAAACGGTCAAGGTGATCTTGACTCATTTTTTCGCATCTGTTCTGAATAGATAATCGATCAAATGGAAGTGCATTTTCTTCGTTGATATACACACTTCCTTGACAATGAATTTCCCACTGTTCAACTACAGGTATTTTGCTGGTGATAACAAATTCAATAAACCCATCTTTTTTTCTTAATACGGTCTGAATCTCTCTTTCTTCATTCTCTTTTAATACAAAGGGCTTCATAAAAATAATATTTCTAAATTCCAGACCGGCCCCATTAAAATACTGGTTGCAACAGTAATTTACCATCTCTATATACGCTGTGCCTGGCATTAAATAATCATTCAACACCATATGCTCACGAAGTACCCAATAATCTTCTACACGGAATACCGTGCTGTAAATATCTTGCTCCAAAGAATCGGCCAGCATCCGATGTACAAATGGATGTAATGGCGCTGCCTGTCCATCCTGCTTGAAAATCGGTTCTTTCGCTTTTCTTTCAGGCACTTTCATCCAGCAGCGCTTCTTCTGGAATGGATATGCAGGCAGTGGAACATGACGAACATCCATCTTATGATACAACCTATCCCACGGAATATTGGCTCCTTGACAATAAAGGCTGCAAAGGTCCGGCAATATTTCTTTTCCTTCCCGTCCTTCCGCAAAGTAATCGCTAGCCTTGCGGTTATAAACCTGAAGCTGGGATTCAGAGATATCGGTTTCCTTTTTTCTTTCTTCGTTCTCAGAGACAATATGATAAGAACCATAGAACATGGAATGTTCACGAGATGTTTTTAGCATCTCTTTATTTCTAATAATGAGGCTCAGTTTTTCTATTAAACTTGTTAAATCATCCACAATAATGGCGAGACGATAGTTGTAGTGGTTTCGTTTCACGCTCAATGAATAACAAATGTCGCTTAATGTACTGTTTTCATTGTGTAATAGAAAAGATTCCATTTGTTTGAGCATGTCCAATAATGCACGCTCTGATTTGGCAGACACGGCGAAGATATGTTTCTGATCAGGCGAGTCTTTTTTTACTGTGAGTTCCGGCGCTTGCTCTAGAACAATATGACAGTTCGTTCCACTCAAGCCAAAGGAACTGACTCCGCATCTTCTGATTCCACAATGCGGTTCCCATCGAGTCACTTGATCATTGATATACACGGCTGATTGTACAAAATCTATTTTTTGATTTGGATGCAAGAAATGCAGCGATGCAGGTATTTTCTCATATTTTAATGAATAGATAGCTCTTAACAATCCAGCCATACCTGCTGCATGATCCAAGTGGCCCACGACCGATTTTGCAGAACTTACCGCACAAAAAGCTTTGTTGTTCGTGAATTTTCCAAATGCATTTGCGATTGCCTTTACCTCTATCGGATCGCCAAGTTTAGTGCCGGTGCCATGAGCTTCAATATACGTAATGGTGTCTGGGGAAATCATTGCATCAGACCATGCATCTATTAATAACTGCTCTTGTGCAAGCACATTAGGCGCCGTTATACCTACAGAACTTCCATCTTGGTTGATGGCATAGCCTTTTAAGACGGCATAAATATGGTCGCCATCCTGGATAGCCTTGTCTACCGTTTTCAGTACCAAAGAAATGGCTCCCTCTCCCAAGACCGTGCCATCAGATGAATCATCAAAGGTCTTTGTTTTACCTGAAGAAGATTCTATGCCCAGCTTCTCGTCCCTTTCCACCGGAGCAAGCAACACTTTAACACTTCCGGCAATCGCCATATCGCATTTTTGATTTCTTAAAGCCTGCATTGCCATTGACACAGCGACCAATGAAGAGGAACATGCGGTATCAACAAGCATGCTTGGACCTTTCAGATCAAGAAGATAAGCGATGCGGCTGGCGATAATCGAATTGATATTTCCTGCTTCCGACATGACTAACAAGTCCGGATGAATTTGAGCAAGGATCCTCTGGTACTCTGAAATACCAGAGTACCCTAGATAAATCCCCGTATTACTATTCATAATTTTAGAATTGCAGTAACCAGCATCTTCAAGCGAGCTCCAAGCTGTTTCCAGGAACAGGCGCTGGTTAGGGTCCATAAGCGATGCTTCCTTGGCAGACAGCTTGAAGAATTCATGATCAAATTGGTCAATTTGCTCAAGATAACCGCCTGGAGTATATTCTTTTTCCATCCAAGCATGTTCCAAATATGAAAGAATATCATCAATGTCCTTTTTTCTATTCTCCGGAAATGGACGAATACAACCGGCAGAGTTATCTAATATTTCCCAGAATTCTCTGTAATCCTTGGCATTTGGCATCTGCGCGGCGATTCCAATCACCGCGATGCCATTTGATTGTATTTCTTTCACGTTATCCGAACTGATTTGAACTTTCTTTTTAAATTCAAACAACAAATCCCCCTCCTAAACGGAATCTTTTTTTCAATTCGGTTGATCTACACAATTTTATTGTTACTATCAACGTGTACGACTGTCGCCTCAAATCCATCGAGCTCAGAGTCATCATACATACCGTAGGATATAATAATTATCAAATCATCAGGCTGAACCAGTCGGGCAGCTGCTCCGTTTAAGCAAATATCACCTTTTCCTCTTTCTCCTGTTATTACGTACGTATCGAATCGGGCTCCGTTATTAATATTCACGATCGAGACCCTTTCATTTTCAAGAATATTCGCCGCTTCCATCAACTGTTCATCGATGGTAATGGACCCCTTATAATTTAAATTGGCATCTGTAACCTTTGCTCTATGAATTTTTGATTTGTGCATTATTCTCAACATATTTTAACTCCCCTATTTATGAAATAAAGTGTACTTCCGTACCCGTTTGTTTAATAATTTCCTGAATGCGTGCATTACCTAAATCATCTGAATACTGTTTTGCTGTGATCACCGTCTTTAACATATCGAGAGCCTGCTTCATTTGCTCGACGGTCGGCTCCTCTTTGCTCTCACACAATTCGTTATACATTCTTTGAACGTTTTGGTAAGGCTCAACAACTTTCTCCCTGTATTCCGTTTCGTCCCAATTGGAATTTTTCACACAAATGGCTACGGCCAAACAACGGCTTATGAACAGTAATCTGTTCTCCGGTACTGCCAGCTCTTGTCCCAGTCTCGTCATCTCCTCTTCATTTTCATAGCTGAATGCTTTCATTTGGGGGTAACCTTTAAAAAGTTTGGTTAATACATTTTTAGGCCCAACCTCGACTGCCATAAATATCTCATTTCGTATCATATATTCAATGGTTGAAGCCCAATCAACTGGTGAGACTACTTGCCTTACAAGCCGGTTGATTATATTTTCTTTTACATGATCATGCGGCTGAGCCGTCACATTGCTCAGAACTTTCCAACGTGATTCTTGAAACTGGCACAACTCCAGCCTGGATCTGAAATCTTCTGTCATTGGTGACATTAAAGAACTGTGAAAAGCAGCATTCACGTTGAGTAAAACAGATCTACCGCCCTTTTTATCTAACATTTCCATGGCCTTCAGGACCGCCTTTCGATGGCCTGATATAGTGTACTGAGCTTTCGAATTATAACCTGATACACCAACGACTTCCGACCCTGTAATGTCTGCGCACACCTCCTCTACTTCCGCTTTATCCAGCCCACTGATGGCTGCCATTGCGCCATCTGCACTCTCGGCACACCTTTGCATCAGCTCGCCTCTGATTTTTACTAAACTTAAAGCGTCGCCAAACTGTAAAACACCCCCGCAGCACAGAGCCGAAAATTCACCGAGACTGTGGCCTGCAAGAACGATGGGCTCACATTCAAAACGGTCCATGCAGTCGCGGAACATGCCAACACTTACCGTAAAAATAGCAGGCTGCAATAGATCGGTTCGAGTTAAAGTTTCCATTTCTCCTTCGAAACACAACTTTTTCAGATCAAAATGCAAGATGTCTGAGGCTTCTTCAAATAATCGTTTGGAGTGTTGACTTAAATTTTTACCCATACCGACATATTGCGAGCCCTGACCTGGGAATACATAAGCCAATCTTCGCATCAGTTCAAACCTCCCTTTTATATGGAATCCAGATATTCAGCGAAATTGGTCAGTAGTTTGCTTACTTTTTCTTTTTTCAAGCAGGCTGTATCAAATTCCATCGAAACTTCCGGCTTATGGCCGTTACTCGAATAAATGCATACCAGATCAAAATGAGAGAATATGGAGTTGTACTCATCCGAGCGACACAATAAAATCGAAATTTTATTGCCTTCTTCAAACCTGTAGTTCGTCAATTGTGGTGTGTTGGAGATCGGGAAGGAAGTTTGATTTTCACCTAGTTGTTGATGAACTGTCTCTACCAACTCATCCATACCAGCAATGGAACTACTCTGAAAGTCAATATGAATCTCCTGAATATGACCCCTTTCCTGATCTGCTGAGTAGACAAATACTTCGTCTAGATCTGCCGCGGCGGCAAGAGAGTATAGGTAAATGGAAGCAACAAGTGCTTTTTCGTTTACTCCATTTTTTTGTGCATAGTTTTCTAGCCTGTGGAAAATATCTTTCTCCAGCTCAATTGAAAGTTTTGAATTTTTCTTAACACTCGCGTTGTCACTATAGAACTCGCCAGGCAAAGTTATTTTCCGCACTTTGAATTGCTTATTCTTTGCGCTCATCCGGACATCTATCAGATTAGAAATCGTTGAGATGGTCGAATATCCAAACAAATCGGTAATATCAATAACATCCGGAAACTTATGATTCAATTCCATGTGTAATCGCATTAAGAGCAGAGAATTCCCTCCATGATCAAAGAAATTATCGTTTAGCCCAACAGGTGCCGCCAATATTTCATTCCAAATATTCGCAACGATCTGTTCTGTCTCGTTTAGGGAATTCACGTCAATCATTTTATGGTCCAGTTCATGCTGTGGCTCAGGGAGTGCGAGCCTGTTGACTTTTTTATTCGGTGTTAAAGGAATTTCCTCCAAGCGAACGATATATTGGGGAACCATGTAAGATGGTAAATTTTCTTTTAGATATAGGCGCAAATTTTGCGGATCTATTTCATCATCTGAGACATAGTAACCGCACAAATAGTCCCCTTTTTCATTCCTTTTTTTATCTACAACGGCTGCTTTAACCCCTTTGTACTTCATCATGTTGAATTCAATGTCGCCTAATTCGATTCGATACCCGTTCATCTTCATTTGAAAATCAGATCTCTGGATATATACAAGCTCTCCTTGTTCATTCCAACTGACAACATCACCTGTTTTATAGATACGGCTTTGTGGATCAAAAGGATTTGTGATGAAGCTTTTATCTGTAAGTTCTTTATTGTTCAAATATCCTCTTGCCAGTCCAAGGCCCCCAATATATAAATCTCCAGATATCCCAACAGGAGTTGGTTTTAGATCTTTTGTAAGCACGTAAATGCTAGTATTCGCAATAGGTTTGCCAATGGTGACAGATGGAGAATCATCCAGCCTTTTTAACGTAGACCACACGGTTGTCTCTGTTGGACCATACATATTGTAAAGCGATCCATCATAATACTCCTTGAGCAAACTGAATAACTTGATGGGAAGAGCTTCCCCGCCGACCATCATTGTAGAAATAGAATCAAGCATGGAGCGGCTGTTCTCGTCCTCGATCATCAATTGAACCCTGGAAGGAGTAGCTTGCAGCATATTCACTTTATGCCGTTGGATTAATGCCTTTAACTGTCCCATATCCCTTTGTTCCTTTTCACCAGCCAATACGATGACACTTCCTTTGGCCAGAGGGATATAGCATTCAAGAGCAAAAATATCAAAAGACACCGTAGTCAGGCATAACATGTTTTTCGTTTTATCAAAGAGAATTTGATCGGTGATTCCTGCTATAAAATTATCAAGTGCGAGATTTTCGATCATGACCCCTTTAGGGTTGCCTGTACTTCCCGACGTATAGATGATGTAAGCTAAATCATCCGGCTGATGCTGAACATGGATGGGTTCATACCTTTCATTAAAATCGTTGTCAATGTCAAGAATCGTATGCTCATATGATAAGCCAGCAATAAGCTCCCTTTGACCGATCAACACCTTAACCCCACTATGTTCAAGAATATAATTTATCCTATTGGACGGATACTCAGGATCAAGCGGAATATAGGATGCTCCTGTCTTCAATACGCCTAATATCGTTGTAAATATTTTTTGCGAGCGTCGCATCATAAAGGCTACGGAATCTTTTTTCTTAATCCCGGATGCAATCAATTTTCCAGCAATTTTGTCAGATTCCTCATCCAAATATCGATAAGAGTATTCGTTATCTTCAAAAATGACAGCAACCGCTTCGGGATTTGCCTTTACTTTCTTTCTAAACATATGCAAAAATGTCTCATCTTCCCTAATCAACCTGTGAGTATTGTTGTTATCTAACAGAAGCTGCTTCTCTTCTTTTTCATCCATCAACTTGACCTCGGAAATTTTAAGATCCGGATGCTTGTAGGCAAATTCGACAATCCGCATAAAATATTTGGCGTATCTTTGAATTGTTTCTTCTTTGAAAAGCTTGTTGCAGTATTTAAACTCCAAGTCGATCTTTTCTTTTCCATAATAAATATCAATGGAAAAATCGAATTGCGAAATTGGCGTAGGATAGCTTAAATTTTTAGTCTCCAGTCCGTTAAAAGTCGCTTGTTCTCCGTCATGATTATGAATATTAATCAAAACATCAAAAAGCGGATTTCTGTTAAGATTTCTAGGTACATTTAAATCTACGATAAGCTGCTCAAACTGATAGGCCTGGTTATCCAGTACACGTATAAATGTCTCTTTGACTTCTCTCATAAATTCTATGATCGTCTTATCACCGGACGGGTAGCTTGGCATGGCAAGCGTGTTAATAAAAACTCCCATCATCTGCTGAGTATCATGATGCAATCGTCCCGCTACCGGGAAACCGATAACAATTTCCGTTTGAGAAGTCAACTTATGAAGAAGCAAATAACAGCTCGACAAAAGATACATAAACATCGTCATGTGGTGTTTTTTAGTGAAGGCTTCAATGTCACTTGAACTTTGAGGCAACGTAACGTAATATCCGCTTCCTTCAAAGCTTTGTTTAGCTGTGCGTGGATAATCTGTGGGCAGGTCTAAAGTAGGAAGTCCACTTTTGTAAAGGTCCATCCAAAACTCTTTTTGTCTTCGTAAATCTTCGCTTTTTAAATACGAATGTAACCAAGCAACGTAATCTTTATAATGATAAGTCTTGGGTGGCAAATCACAATTATTGTACAAAGTGGTGATTTCGGAGGCCAATAATTGTAAGGATACTCCATCACATATCAAATGATGGATGTTCAAAATCAATACATGCTTCTCTTCTTGCAATTTTACGATTTTCGCTCTCATCAAAGGCGCAGATGTAAAATCAAATGGCATATTAAACTGCTGAACAAGATCAGACAAGTTTTCTTCGTTACTTTCCTCAAACTGGATTTTGAAATCAATGGAAGGATGAATCTTTTGGACCAGTTCGGAATCTACGAATGAAAATGTAGTCCTCAGCGATTCATGCCGCTCTATTAATACATCAAAACAGTACTGTAACTTGGCAATATCCAGCTTGCCCTTCAATTCCATTGCTAAGAGCAAATTATACAGCAGCCCATTTTTTTCAATCTGACTTAATACATAAATTCTTTGTTGAGATGGAGAAACCTCATAGTAAGGCCTGTCCGGACTAATCATAAAATGATTGTTGAAGTGATTATTTTCTTCAATAAGCGAACACAGTTCTCTTACTGTCCTGTTTCGGAACAAGCTTTCGACTTTAAGATTCGTTTTAAATTCTTTATTAATCATTAACAGCAATACGACGGCCTTTAATGAATTTCCCCCGATAGAGAAGAAATCATCTTCAACCCCGATCGAATTTACTTTAAGAGCTTTTTTCCATAGTTCCAAAACCCTTTTTTCTTTGTCGTTTTCAGGCTTGCTTTCTATTTTGGTTACTTCACATGCATTTAATTTTAGATTCGTTATATCTATCTTCCCATTTGAAAGCGTGGGGAAATTGTCCATCACTGTATAGGTATCCGGTAACATGTACCTCGGAATTCGTTCTAGCAAAAAAGCATTGTAGTCGACTTCTTCATTTGGATTCGCCGCTATATAGGCGTTCATTTGTGAATCTTGCAGCAAGACTACAGCTTGTCTTACACTTGGATGCTGCCTAATGGCTGCTTCAATGTCACCCGGTTCGATTCTAATGCCGCGAATTTTAAACTGCCTGTCCTTTCTTCCTTTGTATTCGATATCACCGGCAGGAAGATATCTCCCGATATCGCCTGATGAATATAAAATTTTCCCGTTCTCAAAATGAATAAATTTTTCAGCCGTTAATCCCGGATTATTTACATAACCTGACGCTAAATTGTAGCCACCAATAAATATTTCTCCGTAACTACCATGGGGTACAGGGTTTAGATCTTTATTTAGAATGTGAATTTCCGTATTATATATTGGTTTACCGATAGGTACTATATCTCGATGTTGTTTCTCTACTACCGGAAAGCAGCACACATCTGCGGAAACTTCTGAAGATCCGTATAAATTGAGCAAAGTCACATGCGGTAACTTTTCCAGGAAACCGTTAGCTATGTTAGCATGCAGCGGTTCTCCGCTTGCCATACAATACTTTAAGGATGACAGACGAGCTTCCAAATGATTGCAGTGTTCAAGCATTACACTCATTAGTGAAGGAATCAATGTGATTCGAGTTACAGCATACTGCTCCATTTTGCTAATCATGACCTCAAGATTCTCCACTTCATCATCGGAAAAAATGACGGTAGGAATCCCCTTTAGTAACCCGCCCAAAATCTCCCATATTGAATCTACAAAATTAAGTGTTGTTTTATGGCTGCAAACCTCCCCGGGCTCGAAAGGATATTGATCCCACATCCAGAGCAACCGGTTCAATACAGCGCGTTGGGTAGACAAAACTCCTTTTGGTATACCTGTTGTCCCGGATGTATACAGTACGTAAACATAGTCATCTAAGCTTCGTTGCACGGATAACTTCATTTCGTTCTGTGTATGATCAGAAACAGCCGTATCAAAGAAAATGAGATCTGCAGATATGTCATTAAAATCAGCTTTATCCTCTTCTAACATGATTACAGCATTCGCGCCTGAATCATTTATCATCGTCTGCAGTCGAGCCTTCGGACTTTTTTTGTCCAGCGGCATATAGATTTTCCCAGCCTTGATAATTCCCCAGAACGAAATCATGCTTTCTAATGAACGTTCCAAGTAAATACCGATAATTTCATTTTCTGCTGGGTTGCGCTGTTGTAGCGCAAACGCCAATTGATCCGACTTTTGTTCCAATTCCTTGTAGGTCAACACCCTCTGTCCATCTATCACTGCAGCTTGTTCCGAATATTGCCGCACAACTTCCGTTAACAGACCCGTCAAGCTTATTTCGTCAAATGGATAACGTACAATCTCCTGTTCCCCGTTCAGCTTGTTGTCTTCCTGTAGCAATGCACCCATATCTTTAATAAAAACAGCAGTCTCCGTTGAAATGATTCCTAATATTTTCTTATAAAAATGAACAAGATGTTGAATCGTGAATTGTTCAAATGCATCCTTAGAAAAAGTGAATTTCCCATTAAAAATATTGCCTTGTTCACGAATATCTAATTTCAAGAGATACTTAATCTGCTCCGCTGTCGTCGGCTCCGTAGACGATGACTTGTGAAAAGTATAAACGGCCTGTGAATATGACATATCACCGAAGTTCAAATCTGAATAAAGTGTGTTGACGATCTGCTCCAGAGAAATAGAATTATGCCGGCACGCTTCTAAGTAGGTTTCCTGTACATGAGTCAGCAAGTTCATCACCGACTGTGCATGGTCAATAGTTACGCCAACGGGAAGAAAAGAATTTCCTAACGTAAATGAACGACCTGAGCTTGACAACTCATCCTCACACGATGATGCAAACAATACGATATGATTTTGATTGCATACATGATCGAGCATCACAAAATATGCAGTCAAAAGAATGGTAGCTGGAGATATACGATATCTTGTGTTGGAGCATAATAACTGAATATCCTGTGCCAGTTTTCCAGTTATTTCGAAATCTACAGAACTTTCGTTGAAGCGAAAATTCGCAGGCGCTGGAAAATCAGTAGGAAAATCAATATAAAAAGAATGATCGCATAATTTGTCTTTCCAATACTCCAAGTCGTCTTGTTTATTATCTATAAGTTCCAAACTGCCATCTTTAAGCAAACGGCAAACCACACCTGTCTCGTATAAAATTTCCTCAGAAAATTTGCTCTTGCTGAATTTATCCACTGTAAGCTCTGATTTAGTAACATATTCTGGCGACAGGCAAGCACCAGCCAAATATAAATATCCCTTCGCCCCAGGCGGGAGCAAGTTTTTACTGGAATCCAACACATAAGCCTGTACATTCCTTATTGGTTTTCCAATAACGACAGCTTCACTGCCGGTTTTGGGTACCGGATAACATGTTGCATAAATGGTCGATTCTGTAAAACCATAGAAACTTACCAAATTAGATGGTTCAACATATGAATAATACAGATCTGCCAATTGAGGAGTGACCACTCCGCCCGAAACCATTACATATCTAACTTTATTCAGGACGCTTGAATGACGATCCGCCTCTTGTAAAAAATTCAAAAGCATATCAGAAACAAAGTTGATATGGGTAATATGATTCTCCTGGATGATCTCTTTAAGGGCACGGAAATCAGCCTCTTCACCAAGGGAAGAGACATACAATTTCCCACAACCAACAACCCATCCAAACAATTCTGTAATCGAAAGACCACATGAGTATGAAGTTCTTAGCATATAAGTATCATCTTCATGTACAGTACAGTTTTGCTGTAATTCATACAGTAAATTAATAATACTCTGATGTGAAAGAGTAACCCCAATAAGTCCCTCTCTTGAACTTGACGTATATATAACGCAAGCAACCTGATTCTGTGTACTGATGATGTTACTTTCAACACAGGCTGATACAGGTTCAACTAACTCATGCATCGAATAAACGGCTGCATTGGATATTCTATGATCGTTTTTATCCTGTACAATGACACAGTCCGCTTGACAGTCATTTAAAATATAATGTACTAGATTATCAGAGCATCCCGGTTCAATAGGAACATAAGTATAGCCTGCAAATAGAACAGCATATGTACTGATTACCATATCAACGCTTCGGTTCATAATTAGTGCTACTGTTGCTTGTTTTTTACCAATCACTCTTTGTAAATTACCCGACATAAGTTGAATACGTTCATAAAATTCGGTATAGGTTAACGACTCCCTTGAATCATAAAGAGCTGTCTTTTGTGGATATTTATTTACTGCTTGCAACAATAAATCGTGAATGGAGCGGGATTTCGTAAATATCTCATCTTGGTTTTTTCCTAATAAAGACTCTTTTTGTTTTTGAGTAACGATTTGTAAATCAGAATATTGTGATGTTGGACGATATGTAATTTCAGATAATATTTGTAAAACATTTTCGGACATCATTTGTATAAATATGTCTGAATATCTATTTTTATTATAATTTATCCGAATAGACTTATCGAATAAATTAACCTGCAGCACGAGCTCGGATTGTAACATCTCTCTGAAAAAATATTTCTGTATATAAATATCTCTATCATATTGAAGCAGGCCTTGCTCAATAGGATAATTCTCAATAACTACAATTGAATTATAGATACTGTCTCGATCATAGACCTGAGCATATTCACGAATGTCCGAATAGGTTATCTCTTCGTAATCTGAACGATGGGTTAGAAACTTTCGTACTTCTGCCAAAAGCTCGTCCACCGTTTTTTCATGATCAAATGGAATTACAAGCGGTATCGTTTTGATAAATACACCTACAGCGTTTTCTACGCCTGGCTCAGCATCTACACGGCCTGATACCGTTGTACCGAACATAACATTACGTATATTCAGATATTTATTTAGGAAAATGCCCCATGCCAAATAATAAGCTGCTGCTTCATTTCCATTTTCCAGGCAAATATCATCCGGTATAGGAAAATCATAGTAAGCATTTGCCATTTCATTGTTTGTACACTCCATGCTCGCTTCTTCTATATAAGGCTGTTGTACACCATTTTCCAAATGAGGTTTCCAAAATTCTCGCAAAGCTTCTGACTCATAGCTTCTTCTTTTACATAAAAAAGCGCTGTCATCTTCATTCGCGGGAGCTAATGGAATTCCATTTGCAAGCTTTTTGTAATTTTGAATAAATTGATTTACCAGAATGGAGGTGCTCCAACCATCAAAAAGAATATGATTACTAATTAATGACACGGCATACTGATTTTTTTCATTGATTTTATAAAAAGTAATGCGGTAAGGATTTTTTGTAATATCTATTTTCTTTTCCCTATCGTTTTGAAAAATATAATTTTCTATATTCTCCGGTATTGTTTTATAGGACAAATCCTCAAAAAATATAGGTTCCGGCATTTCCTTTAGAAGAATTTGTACCGGCTCTTTTAAGCCCTCCCACCGAAATACGGAACGTAAAGCTACATGTGAATTGACAACAGCCTTCCAAGCTTGTACACATCTCTCTTCATCTATACTTTCCGGCAGAAGAAATACAATTTGCTCTAAATACGCATCACTGGAGGAATCTTGAATGTAGTAATAAAGCATGCTTTTCTGAAGCTCATTTAATCCGATAATGTCCGTTACATTACTTTTTTGGATAGTGGAAGTTTGGCTCATTTTAACCTATCCTTTCTCAAGTAGGAGATATTTTGTTATTGATCGCCTATTCTTCTAACATCTCTTTTATTGCTTTAACAACCTCTTCAGCCGACTCATTTATAAAAAAATGCCCGCCTGGAAACCGTCTCCATGTGCATGATTTCTCAGTATACTCTGCCCATTGTTCCAGTTCATTTTCGTCCGTATTTTCATCATCATCACCATAAAACACGGCCATTTTGCACGGTAATTTTTTCCCCTTTTCTGTATAATTATAGTTTTCAACAATCCGATAATCAGCACGCATAATAGGAACAAAATAGGAGCTAAGTTCTTCAATCTTAAAAACATCTTGGTTGGTGCCGCCAATTTTCAAAATTTCCTCCGTAAATTCATGGATAGGTGCATCATGAATTTTTTTGGAATGATCAATACTTCCGAGCGGATTTCTTCCTGAGACAATCATCATGACAGGCAAAGGACTGTTTAAATCCATCAGCTTGTACACTAATTCACACGCAAGTATGCTCCCCATGCTATGTCCGAGTAACACATATTTCTCATTTCTGATGTAAGGCATTATATTTTCTAATATGTCTTCCACTGCTGCTGGTATATCCTTATAAAATGGGTCTTTTGCTCTTATCCCCCTGCCCGCTAATTCCACAGTGTGCATGTTCATATTATGATCCATGTATTTTTTCAGAGGCGTATAACACGTCTCCGAACCACCTGCATAAGGAATACAAATCAACTTGTATTTTTCCATAAGATTCTCCCGGTCAATGAAAATTCATTTCTAAAATCTCCTCGACATCATGACTCACTGAACAATAAGTCCAATTCTACTTGTGAAATATCGTTCTTGCTAAAATCCGATGGCGAATAATCCACATCACCTTTATTCATGCAATGATGAACAATACGTTGAATCATTTCATGATAATCATCCAGCAACCGGTTCAAATCCTCCGCTAAAATTGGCGACTTTCCTCGAACTGCAGTTTTCAATTGGTTTTCCACAATCATGGAATCCATTTCGATTAGACTCGTCATTTCATTATCGTGGTTTAATAAATCAGAACTCAGCTCGAAATACTCATAATGAGTTTGGAATTCCCCTAAAAAATTGAACCTTATGAACGGTGATTTGTCCCATTGATCATATCTCATGCAATATATAGCATGCTCTAGGCTTTTATCTGAAGATGAACGATAGGTCTCTTTAATAGCTTTAATCCTCATCGCCAAATCATAGGGTCCGGATTTTACGACAATCGGAAAGATCGTCGTGAACCAACCTACTGTTCTGGAAATATTGAAATCATTGAATATTTCATCTCTTCCATGACCTTCTACTTCAATTATGAATTTTTCTTTCTTATCCATTTTCGATATGGCCAAAGATAAGGCAGTAAGCAGAAGTTCCACGGTCTTGGTGTTATAAGGTGTATTTGCTGAAGTTACTAAATTTTTTGTAGTCTCTTCATCTAATATATGAAAGAGCTTGTGAATCTTATTTTCATCGGGGGCCTGATTATAAACATTTTGTGATATTATCTTTTCTGGTATGAACTCATTGCTAATTTGATAGTGCTGCAAGGAATTGGCCCATTCCTGATAAGAGTTTGTTTTCAAAGGTAGGCTGAATTTCTCCATATGATCCGTTTGTCTTAACATCGTTTGAATATCTTCAAGTATGATCCTCCATGATACGCCATCGATCGCCAGATGGTGAACTACGATAATCCATATCATTCCATCCCGCGTATGACATATGGCGGAACGTAATAATAACCCCGAATCTATTTTTATTTTGGAGATCAGTTGAGTATTCACACGATTCACTTCATAACTGAACTGACTGCTATCCACTTCAGAGAAATCCCATTCTTCTATAGCTATATGTTGTGTTAAATATTTGTTATTAAAATACAGTGTGTCTTTATTGGCATTGTAGTTCAGCCTAAGCGCATCGTGATGCTTCACTAACTCGCCCAGAATTTCGCTTAATACTTTAATAGGAAGTTTCTTGCTGAATTTTAATTGAACACTTTGACAATAACGATCCGGATCTGCAATATCATTGGAGAAAAACCAGTTTATGATGGGTGTGTGCGGCATACTTCCTGCACATTCCTTTTGGCTGACATATTTTTGCTCTCTTTTTTTCATAAAAGCGGCCATTTCACCAAGTACCGGATGCGACAAAATATCTTTGACTTTTAGTGAGTAGTGATCTTCATTTAAACGGGATGATATTAAAATCGCTTTTATCGAATCTCCGCCTAACAAAAAATAATTGTCATCAAGTTCTACAGATGGAAGTCCCAATACTTTTGAAATTGTACTTACTAAAACAACTTCATGTTCGTGATATGATTTTATATCCGGCTTGTTATCGCCAGATTTAGTGGGATAAGGCAATTTACCTTTGTCGATTTTTCCGTTTATTGTCAAAGGAATTTTATCAACACGTACATAAAATGTCGGAATCATATAATGAGGTAAGTGCCTCAAGAGAAACTGGCGTAACTCATTCTCATCAATAGAATGATCGCTTACATAATATGCACATAAAAATTTAGCCTCTTCTTGCTTGTTATGCATAACAACAGTGACATTTTGTATGCCTTTGTTGTAAAGCCGTATCGTATTTTCGATCTCACCAGGCTCTATTCTATAGCCCCTGATTTTGATTTGTTCATCCTTTCTGCCCTCATAAACAATGGTGTTGAAATCAATAAATTTGGCTAAATCCCCTGTTTTATACATAACTCCATCTTTTACAAACGGATCTTTCATAAACTTTTCTGCCGTCAACTCAGGTTGGTTTAAATATCCGCGCGCAACTCCAGAGCCGGAAATATACAATTCATTGCTTACATACATAGGAGATGGATTCAAATTTTGATCCAGAACATAAATGTAAGTATTGTCAATAGGCTTACCAATCGGTACAGCCCCGATCTTGTCTGATTGAGGGTCGAATTTATAGCACATGCATCCAACAGTTGCCTCTGTAGGACCGTATTCATTATAAATCTCGATTTTGCCCCCGAAAGAATCATATACTTCCTTTGCCAGATCAGCCTTCAGGTTCTCTCCACCGACAATCAACTTCTTTACACGAGAGGTTCTATTATCATAGTTCTTTGCTAATTGCAGATGAGAGGGTGTTAGTTTCAGGATCGTACACTTATTGTTTTTCAAAATACTGTCAAAAATATATGAGTCCTGTACATCAGGATAGACGATAATCGTTCCTCCGCTTATAAGTGGAGTAAATATCGAGGTGACGGTTAAATCAAATGCCACAGAGGAATAAAGTGCAAATATTTCCTGTTGTTCGGTTACATAGGTTTTTCTAGCCCAATGGATATAATTCACTAAACTACGATGCTCGACCATAACTCCTTTGGGATTTCCCGTAGAGCCAGATGTATAAAGTACATAAGCCAAATCATTCCGTCTGCTATCATTAACATTTTCCTGAATATGCGCGCTCGAATATAGTTCACCGGTAAGATTTATGATCTCGCCGGCAAACGGAAAGTCATGATGATCCAAATTACTTAATAGAATATTTACACTAGCATCTTCCAATGAAAACAAAATACGTTCTTTTGGATAATTAGGATCTATCGCCAGATACGCTCCGCCGGCCTTTAAGATCCCTAGGATGCCGATTATGGTTTCCAGAGAATGCTTGGTCATGATTGCAACGATTGAATCATTCGTCACACCCTTCGATTTAAGAAGTGCCGCTAATTGATTAGAGCGTTGATTAAGTTCCTCATAGGTCAAAGAATCAGTGCCGCATTCAATAGCTACACGATCGGGAGTAAGTTGAACCTGCTCTTCAAATAAATCTATAATCGATCGGTCATTTCTCTGGTCCGTATTCGTTTTATTGTAATCAAATACCAATCTCTGTTTCTCGTCTTCTGTTAATAGAAGAAAATCGGAAACCTGTTTACGATCATCTCTCAAGATAAGATCGATTACTAATTTTAAATGGTTGAACATCCCCATTACTTGTTCCTGAGTGTACTCACTTACTTTATAGTCAAAATCCAATTGGAGTCCCTTATCATCCAACCAGTTGCGAATAATAATTTGTAAAGAATACTCCTGTTGACCATTATAAAATTCGTGATTATGTACAGGTAAACCATCCATGTCATTACTCAATTGGGTTCCATAATAATTGATACAAACCTCAAATAGTCTGTCATATCCTTTTTGGGCAAGGTTAATATCTTTAATGAAATGATTGTACGGGTATCTTTGATGTTTATAATTTAGCATTAACAGTTTTGAAACCCTTTTCATAACATCCAGCACTGTCTCATCGGAATTCATGACAAATCGGAAAGGCATTGTGTTTACAAACATGCCAAACGTATTTCGTTCTATTTTTCCTGAACGGCCCACCACTGGAACTCCGAGAATCATATCCTTGGTTCCGGTTACTTTAAATTTATAGATGAGATATAACGAAATAAAAAAGGTATTCAGCGTTATATTGTGCTGTTCACAGAAAAATTTTATCTTGTCGGATTGTTCTTGATGTAAAAAGATAACGAACCTATCACCATCAACGTCATTGGATAAAGGTGGCATTTGTTCCGGCAACTGTTCAAATAGCTCAGACCAATACTGTTTGCTTTTAGCGTATTTCGGTGATCGTAAATATTCTGCATCGTTATGTATAAATTCTTTGTAGCTTGGTTGTTGCGGCGAGAAATCAGCTTTCCCCGCCAACAGTTGTTCATAAATCTTGGATATTTGGTGGGTTAATATTTGTAATGACCATCCATCCGCAATAATATGGTGTATTTTTACAATGTACCCTGATTTTTCACTGTTTAGTTTGAATATGATGAATTCAAATAATGGAGAGTCTTCTAATTCAAAAGACTCTCTTGCTTTCCGATCACTCATTTTTTTCAAGTGCAGAGCAGGCTCAACTCTATCACTCAGGTCAATTTGTTCCACTGCATGATATTTTTGCTGGCAAAAATATTGTTTGGGCTGATTATCCTGAACCAACAACCGAATTTTAAAAGCATCATGTGAATTTACAAAGATACAAATTGCTTTCTCAAGAGCTTCAAGATCAACATCCCCTTCAATAAAAACAGTTCCTCCAATGTTATACATCGATGAATGAGGATAGATCATTTGGGTATACCAAATTCTTTTTTGCGGTTCAGTTAAATGATAGAGAATCTTTTCATTTGACATGCCTTAGTCCCCTCCGGACTGAAAAAAATTGCATTAGTGTTTCTTGTTTGCAAAATACCCACAAGATTTAAATGCAGGGAATCTATTCCAATATCTTCAATGTATCATGTGCATAGACCATTTTCAACACCTATTGGATTAATTTACATAATGAACCAGTATTATGTGAACTTTATTTGAACATTGTAAATATGTTTGTTTAATCCAAAACAAAAAAACCACCGTAGCAAGCGTCTTGCACACATGCATGCTACGGTGGTTCGGAGATTACATTTCTCTCCAGAATTGATCCGGATCATCGATAATCACATCTTCATAATTGCAAACAACTTCTTGAATTCCTACGGGCTCATCAAAATCAAAAGAGTGCCATTCATTCATATCCGGAGGGCCAAAATTAACCTTCAATTTCTTGTCTGTCACATCAAATATCATACTTCTGAGCGTTCCCATTCCACTTGAATAAAAATGACAGCATGGGCCAAAAGGATATTTTGTCGACATTAAGTTCATAATCTTTTCATGATCAACGTTTGGTGCTTCCCGCAATAAAGTATTCCATACAGCGGTATAACGCATTTCCGAATGCCAAAAATGATATTCATCGAATTCTTGCATCTCATTGCTCACATAGTGATTGGTAGCCAGGATTAGATCACCCACCGGTTTACGTTCAGTTATTTTTTTCTTGTGCGAAGAGAAACTTGCAATTTCGAAGATGGATGCATTATTAGAAGCATCTGCGACCAAAATATTCGCATTAGTACATACATGCATCTCTTCAAGCAAGCACCTGGCTTCATATACATCTTTACAGCGATCCAGAAGAGCCCGAATGGCAATCCAGAACTCACATCCATGACCTTCCAGAGGTTTTAAATATGCGGTGCTCGACATGGTAACGACGAGTCCATGTTCATTCATACCATCCATTCGTCCGGCATTTTGCAATGAAAAGCCCATATGCTTGGGTTTTCCTTTTACACGGGTAATGCACAAACTTCTCTCATCTCTTACAAAATACTCATAACTTCTCCCAACATAAAAGTGCCCATCACTTGTATTTGAAGGAAGAACGGCGAATTGACAGCAATTCGGTGCGGTATGAAATGAATTGGCGTAACATAATATTTTTTCCGGTTCCGTATTTATTTCATCGGCAAATCCCTGTATTTCCTCCGTAAACCCAGGACATATTTTATCAATCATCATCATTCTTTTATGGGCCTCTGACGGACAAAGAAAATCCTGTCCTTCCATAGGAGTAATATAGTAGTCAATATCCTCCGGATAATGCTCCTTAAATGTAATCGCCCTTTGCTTGCCTACCTCATAGTGGGTTCCTTCTGTGACGAGGATATCAAAAATCATCGGTTCTTTATTATCGCTATTTTCCATAAGACTCACCCTTTCTGCCGGTAATTGACTGATTTTGTAATTCACTATGCATATTTTACTATATAATAAATTTATTACAAATTTTATTGTTTACGGCTTAGCAGACACCACACCATGGGGCCAACGCCTGCATATGCGGCTCCTTGCACACATGCTATAACAAACAAATGGGGTGTCTTTAGGTCACGGACCTAAAGACACCCCATTATTATATAGAGCAATTTTTTAGTTCATTTTCAAGTATATATACTATTTTGCTTAGTAGAAAATCCGGTTAGCACCGTTGTATTTAGGTCCCCAATAGGAGCTGTTTAAGCTGTCAATCTTGACTCCGCTATTTGTAGCAGAAATAAATTTGTTGTCTCCGATATAAATGCCTACATGAGATGTTGAAACCTTATTGGTAATAAAAAATACGAGATCACCTGGTTTAAGATTGCTCTTTGAAACCGGTTTTCCTGAATTGTTGTGCATCGATTGGGAACTGTGCGGCAGGTTAACACCCATTTTTCCATATACATATTTTACATATCCAGAACAATCGAATCCGGTGGAAGGTGACGAGCCTCCCCACGTATATTTTGTCCCAAGGTACTGCTTAGCTATAGATACGACCTGATTTCCTTTGGAAGCGGAAGTGTTATGTACAGGTGCAGTCCAGGCAGGAGCGTAATTTTTTCCATTGGTGCTGATGATCGCAATTTTGTTTTTAGCATCCCACTTCAACGTATAGCCAAACGTTTCAGATACAAATCGAACAGGAACGAAAGCGCGACCGTTCACAATGCGCATGCTAGTATCCATCACCACTTGTTTCGAACCAACCATAGCGATATTAGATCCAGATTTCAGAACAATGGTGGTACTTCCCTTTTTAATCGTTACTTTGGATTTCGAAGAGCTGAGCTTTTCATACTTCACACTTGCCCCCATCTTCTCAGCAACCATTCGGACAGGCACTTGGGTAAATCCTTTACTGTCGATAAATGGTTGTTCATCTGGAAAAGAAACCAGAGAATCGTTAATTTGTACCTTGACGGAAGATGTAGCAGCACTCGCATAATCAGGGCTAAGAATTAAAGCTGAGGCAACAATGGCCCCTGAGAGTAAAACGGATTTCAGTAAGTTATTCATGATGTCGTCCTCCTTGTTGCTTCCGAGGTTAGTTGACGGATTCGGAAAAGAGGGATTTCCTAGTTTACTCAGTAAACATTCACCCCGATAAAATCTCCCCCGTACCAAACGTTTTGCATGTTTGGATTCAGCACTTATAAACCAAGTTATCCATTATAAAGTAACATAGCCAGCAGTTAGATTTAAGGCAAAATTGTGTCCATTTTATGAAAATATGAATAGATTGTAACTTTTAAAGGTCAAATTGAAACTTTTTCGATACTTATATGACTTGATACTCATATATAGAAATTTCCATGTGTAATCTGTATTGACTTTTTCCAGTGAGCCACTGTATATTGAGATTATCCCCTCTAAAAGGAGAAATTTTGATGTCGGTGAGCGTTCTTAACTAACCAAATTTCATAAGATTGAAAAGACTTCTTTTTTTCATGGCCGTTTTGGCTATGTTTATTTAGTTATGGTTTTTTCAATCTATGCAATTAGTTTAAGAACTGCGGATATCAATTGAAGCCCGGGGTCTATCCTGTTGTGGCGTCTTTTTCAGTCCGTGCTGAGTTCAGCACGGACTTTTTTTGAAATATTAAACAGCGCATGTAGCGTACTGTTTTCTTTATTTCTTGATCAAGACGATCCATTATAGGTAGACCGCTATTAGGCAGAGAGCGAACCTAGGTTCACTCTCTGCCTTTTTTTGTTGTCTGCGGGCTGTTAAGGGCAACTGTAAAACAAACACACAAAGGAGATGTTTTTAAAATGAATTTAGATGCAATGAAAATATTACAGTACGACAAGGTTCAAGCCGATCTGGAACGCTTCGCCATTTCTTACCTCGGGAAACAACATATTCGAGAAATGACCCCTCTCACCGAAATGAAAGTAATCCGGCACAGGCTGGATGAAACGTCTGAAGCGAGCGTACTACTCCGTGCAGGAGCAAGTATCCCCATCCCTTCCTTGGATGGAATCGAACCCGTTCAGCAGCTGCTCGGTACCGGTTATGTTCTTACCGAACGTGATTTCATGCATGTTCAGCAATTTCTACGCAGCTGCAGACAGCTCATACGTTATATGGCTACAAAAAGCGAAATGGCTCCAACCATCGCTTCATACGCCTCTTCAATGTATGAACTCCCTTCACTGCTGTCTGAAATTGAACGTTGTATTTATAACGGTCGTGTTGTGGATGGCGCGAGCAAGGAGCTCGCAAAAGTCCGCAAAAAAATAACCGTATCCGAAGAAAGAATCAAGCGCAAACTCGACAGTTTGCTAAACAGACATCGATCGATTATGCAGGAAAGCCTGATCAGCAAGCGTAATGGAAGGTATGTTCTGCCGATTAAGAAAGAACACCGTAAACTGATAAAAGGAATCGTACTGGATGAATCAGCAAGCGGACAAACGGTTTATATTGAGCCGAGTGATGTGGCCAGCCTGCAGCATGAACTGAGCTTTTTGCATACCGAAGAAGCCCTGGAAGAAACCAAAGTGCTCAGTGAATTGACCGAATTGGCTGAAAAATACAGTTATGAGCTGAAGCTAAATACCGACACCGTAGGCCAATATGACTTTATTATCGCCAGAGGGAAATATGCTTTGTCCATCGGAGGACGAAACGTAAAGCTGAACGATCAAGGGGTTATATCATTCAAGCAAGCGATCCATCCTCTGGTCGGTCCAGGTATGGTTCCGGTTGATTTTGCAATCGGGGAAAGCTATAACTCCCTGATTATTACCGGTCCCAATACAGGGGGCAAAACTTTGACACTCAGAACCGTCGGTCTGTTAACGATGATGGTTCAGTCTGGCCTGCTCATTCCTGTTCAGGAAAATAGCCAATGCAGCATATATGAGCAGATCTCCGTCGACATCGGTGACGGTCAAAGCATTGAACATGCACTCAGCACCTTTTCAGCTCACATCAAAAACGTCAATCATATTTTACAAACGGCCGATGATAAAACGCTGATTTTACTGGACGAAATGGCTTCAGGCACAGACCCCGGTGAAGGGATCGGACTTTCTATCGCGGTGCTGGAGGAGCTTCATCGCCGCAGGGCAACCGTTATAGTGACAACACATTTTACTGAAATTAAAAATTTCGCACGAGTTACGCCGGGATTCGAAAATGCACGAATGGAGTTTGACACCGAAACACTGGAACCGAAATACCGCTTGAAAATCGGGGAAGCCGGCGAAAGTTATGCACTTGTTATTGCAGAGAAGCTGGGCATTCCTGCTGCCATCATTTCCCGCTCGCGAGAAATATCTGAAGCTGGAGTTGGACATGAAAATACGATCTTTTCAAAGGTTCCCTCCAGCGCGAATGACGAGAACAATCGTGACGCTCATCCTGACCAAGCAAGCAGCGTACCGCTTCATGTATCCAAGCCAGATCGCCTTGATGAAGGAAACCCAGTGAAAACTGCTCACAGCATAGAACAGGTTGAGGGCAATGCTCATAAGCCCAACCCTCAAGCTTTTGCGCTTGGAGACAGTGTGTACGTTTCGTCCCTTAACAGAACTGGGATTGTTTGTGAACTTCAAGATTCACGCGGGATGGTAGGCGTTATGATTCAAAAACAGAAAATCAAAATCAATCACAAACGTCTCAAGCTGCATATTTCGGGCAAAGATCTGTATCCTGATGACTATGATCTGGATATCGTGTTTGAGACCAAAGAAAACCGTAAAAAACGGAAGCTGATGAGCCGCAAGCATGTGGAAGGGCTGACCATTGAAACCAAACCCGATCATTAAAGGAGACCTAACAATGATAAGAACAGAACAAGTCCAAGACTACGTGCAAGTGAAACAAATGCTAATCAAGGCATTTCAGAGTGAAGCGGAGTCACGACTCGTTGAACACATTCGCAGTTCCCCAGATTTTATTCCGCAGTGGTCTATTGTATCGGAAACAGATGGGATTATTACCGGACATATCATGCTCAGTTTAGGTGAGGTAATAGACGATAATCGATCCTATCGAGTAGCTTGCCTTGCACCACTCGCTGTAGATCCAGCCTATCAGCGTAAAGGAATCGGCGGAGAATTGATCAGGGAAGCTTTACGCAGATGCCCTCAGTTTGACATTCCATTCGTATTTCTGATCGGGCATCCTTCGTACTATCCGCGTTTTGGGTTTGTTACCGCAGCCCATTACGGCTTTCAATTAAAGCAGTTCGAGGTCCCAGCGGAGGTTTTTATGGTGTACGAAATAGAAGAAGGCGCTCTTAATCGTCTAAAGGGCGAGCTTCGCTATTCCAAAGCCTTTTTGGAGTTGGAATGAATCATTTTCATATGATGTTATTAGCTGCCTTTTAGCGATCAGCACCCTATCCAAATTTGTAGCATTGCCTGCGGCAAATGTTGTACAATATAGCTTAAATGACTATTTGAAGGATGGTTTTCAACATGTATGTAGCCGATGATTGGAAAGATTATGAAGTAATAGATACGGGAGGCGGAGAAAAACTTGAGCGCTGGGGCGATATCATTCTGCGACGGCCGGACCCGCAGATCATATGGCCGTTAAACAATGACAGCGGAGTATGGAGAAACGTACACGGCCATTATCACCGCAGCTCATCAGGCGGTGGTAGCTGGGAAATGAAAAAACAGCTGCCTGAGCGCTGGAGCATCTCCTATGACAAGCTTAAATTCCATATTCGTCCCACGAACTTTAAACATACCGGACTTTTTCCCGAGCAAGCGGCGAACTGGCGCTGGATGATGGATAAAATTGCAAGCGCAGGCCGACCCATCCGTGTGCTGAATCTGTTTGCTTATACTGGAGGAGCCTCTGTTGCCGCCGCCTATGCCGGTGCACAAGTCGTTCATGTCGATGCCGCCAAAGGTATGGTGCAATGGGCTAAGGAAAACCTGGCGTTATCCGGCCTGGCGGACCGTCCTGTCCGATTCATCACCGATGATGTGTTCAAGTTTGTACAGCGTGAAATACGTCGCGGCAATAAATACGAAGCGATCATTATGGACCCTCCTTCCTACGGCCGGGGACCTGGTGGAGAAACATGGAAGCTAGAGCAAAGTCTGTATCCGTTCTTGAACAGCTGCCTTGAGATCATGTCAGACAAACCGCTTTTTATGCTGATTAACTCCTATACAACAGGCATTTCCCCTACCGTATTAAAAAACATGCTGTCCATGACCATGCAGCCGAAATACGGTGGTAAAATCAGCGCGGGTGAAATCGGCCTGCCGATCACCAGATCCGGACTCCACCTGCCTTGCGGAATATTGGGACGATGGGAGTCCTAACATGAGCAATCTGAAGCGCAGCTATCCTGAAGTCCCGATTATATATGAGGACAACCATCTCCTTGGTGTCAACAAACCGGTAAACATCCCCTCTCAGGAGGATGCCTCCGGTGATCCCGATATGCTCACGATTCTCAAAGAAGACATCAAGGTTCGGTACAATAAACCAGGAAACGTATACCTCGGGCTTGTTCATCGACTGGACCGCCCTGTTGGCGGCGCTATGGTTTTCGCTAAAACCTCCAAAGCCGCATCCCGTTTATCGGAATCGGTTCGAAACAGAAGCTTCCGCAAGCTGTATGCGGCCATCGTCCATGGCAAGCCTAAACAGCCAGCAGGTAGACTGGTGAATTGGCTATATAAGAACAATCGAACCAATACCGTTCGTGTTGTTCCTAAAGGAACAGAAGGCTCCAAGGAAGCGATCCTTGATTACACCGTACTTGCTACCGAGAAAGGATTGAGCCTTGTTCTGGTGGAACTCCATACCGGGAGACCACATCAGATCAGAGTTCAGCTCAGTCATGCCGGCTACCCGCTGTACGGTGATCAAAGATACGGCAAAGGGATAAGCAGCCCCGGCCAACAGATTGCCCTATGGTCGGTGTTTGTTGGACTTCCCCATCCTGTAAGCAAGGAAGAGATCAGAATTGAATCCATTCCGCCGGCATCGCATCCGTGGGATCTGTTCCCTCAAGACCCTTTAATCCGGGAAATAAAAAGCTATTGACAGCATAACACCGAAATCCATTTCATGGGTTTCGGTGTTTTAAATTTAAACATTTATTATAAATTTGTCTCCCTGCAATAGACAAATTTGTCCTTTACATTTTTTATTGATTATTTAAAAATAGTAATTGTAAACACCAAATCGACCCATTCTTGGACATGGATATAGACTCTCTTAGAGTTTATATAGCATAATTTAGCAACGATACCGATCTAAGGGGGTGATATCCAGCACGAACTCGTGTAGATAAGCTAGTATTCATGCAGCTAATTTTAAAATCCAAGGAGGTTTGGTTAATGACAATCGCATCAGGACAAAGTTACAAGCGCTTTCATTTGAAGCCGCTTTACATGGTGATCGGCTTCTCCCTTATGTTTATTGCAGTAATGATGATTTTTTCGAGCAGCGCATCTGCCCATGGGTACATCGAAGCCCCGGCAAGCCGTGCTGCCCTGTGTAAATCGGGTGAGAATAAAAATTGCGGCAGAGTTCAATATGAGCCTCAATCCTTGGAAGCTAGAGGAAATTTCCCTGCAGGCGGTCCGGTTGACGGACAGATCACTGGAGCGGGTATATTCACTGAGCTGTATGAGCAGACACCAACCCGCTGGGCAAAAGTAAATATGAATGGCGGATCTAACACATTCACTTGGACATTGTCCGCAAAACATGCAACTTCAGAATGGAAATACTACATTACGAAAAAAGGATGGGACCCAAATAAGCCTCTCGCCCGCGCTGATCTGGAACTGTTCTGTTCTATCAATGACGGCGGCAAGAGACCGGGTGACAAAGTTACACATACTTGTAACGTACCGACAGATCGCAGCGGCTATTATCTGATCCTCGGTGTATGGGAAATTGCGGATACAGGCAATGCGTTCTATCAAGTTATTGATGTAAATCTCAATAATGGCGGAAACAGCGGTGGCGGTGGCGGTGCCACTCCTGTTGATTCACAGGCACCAACTGCCCCAACGAATCTGAATTCTAACAGTGTAACAGCTAACAGCATATCTCTGGCATGGAACGCAGCTAATGATAACACAGCTGTAACCAGCTATGACATTTTCCGCGGTGCAACACTTGCCGGCAGCGTGTCAGGCTCCACGTTGAACTATACAGTCACGGGATTATCCGCTAACACGCCTTATACCTTTACGGTAAAAGCGAAGGATGCTGCCGGTAATGTATCTGCTGCAAGCAACAGTGTAAATGTGACGACGGCTTCGAATCCAACGAATCCAAATCCTGGCGTAGCCGCTTGGGCACCGAATACTGTATATCAGACTGGATCACTAGTTACTTACAATGGTAACATTTATGAATCTCGGCAGCCTCATACCTCAATGGCTGGCTGGGAGCCAACAAATGTACCGGCTTTATGGACTTTGAAGTAATCGTCCTATAAGTCTACATTGCTTCAGCCCGTTATGTAAAAAAAGCCCTCTGTTCTTCAGCAAGTATTGCTGATGAAGCAGAGGGTGTTTCATTTTTGTCAATTCGTTTATCCTACTTCCTGAGGAGCAGCGCTTACCTTTCCGAGAAGATATACAAGGAGCTGCTGATTGTGAGAAGAGATTCGGTTTAAAACACTTGATAAATAATCATCTCTAATCTGTATTCCGCGCAGCAATTCCTGGCTTCCCCGTTCCGATATCGTCACCCACACGATGCGCCTGTCCTTTTCATCACGTTCACGGACAATAAGATCATTCTTCTCCATCCGATCGAGCAGCATCGTGACTGCAGCCGGGCTCGTTGCCAAATAAGGAATAAAGTCGGACGGCTTCATTCTTTTCTGTTCCTCTAACACCTCGAGGACAGTAAGCTGGGCTTCTGTCAAGGCAGGAGCTAACCCATTTTCCATATGCAGTTTATAATCCTTGGCCAGCTTGGACCATACTTTTGCGAATTCGCTCGTATGCATCATTAACCCCTTCCTCTCCAAGAAAAATACATATGATCTACTACTTTAAAACGACAGGTCAATTCGATAGAAACTCCGGTAATTTATAGGATTAATTTTCGCGCCACAAGCCCCTTTTTCCTGCTAATTTCGTTAAAAAATATAAATTCCAAGCATCCGACAAATGCTGTCAAGCCTGTAGTGACAAGCTTTTTCAGACATCTCACACTTTCGACAATAGATGTGCTTTCTCTCTATAAATAAAGACACCTGCTTTTCGAAAAGCCGGTGTCTTTGCTTTGTATTCTTAATTGTATGTGGTAACGGTCACTCCGCTGATTCTTCCTTCAACTCCGGCGACAGTATTACATCGACGACTTCACCTTTTTTACCTACAGCAGCAAGCTGTTTTCCTACTGATCTTGGTTCACTGATCGGAGCCTGTTCGGAATCAAATGGAAATGCAGTTCCTTCATTGCTGTATGCAATCAAATTCAGCGATTCGCGACAGTAGAAAGCTCCTGCTATACGGCTGCCGTTCGGTTTCACCCGCTTGCCTTCCTTGAATTCAAACGTAGCGATCCCTTTGCCGCCTCTGTTTTGGATCGGATAATCCAGAAGCAAGCTGCGCTTCCCATATCCAAGGTCCGTTATCGTCAAAATCTCACCTTCATCTTCCATCACCCAAAGCGCCGCCAGCACTTCATCATCTTCACGGAGCTGAATTCCTCTTACCCCGCCGGATACACGGCCCATGGCGTTAACCTCTTGCTCACGGAAGCGAATGCTCATGCCGTCTTTCGTGATTAACATGATGTCTTTGTTACCATCACTTAGCTCTACCGTAATAACACGGTCATCACCGGATAGCTTCACTGCAGCCACTGCGCCCGTCCGTTTGGTCGCATACTCTTTCAGCTCTGTCCGTTTCACTTGACCATTTCGGGTGACAAAAACAAGTGTCTTGCCTTCCTCTTCGATATTGGACACCGGGATGACCGATACAATTTCATCTTCTTTCGGAAGCTGAATCACGTTCACAATCGCCGTACCGGCATCCTTCCATTTATACTCCGGAATCTGGTGAACCGGCAGAAGGAAGAACTGCCCCTTTTGTGTAAAAACAAGCAGATTATCCAAGGTGTTTACCTCGAACAGACGAGTAATATAGTCGCCTTCCTTCACTCCAGAACTATCAGGCTCGCCCCCTGAGCGTGTAAACGACAGCATGCTTGTCCGCTTGATGTATCCATCCCTGGATAGGGTGACAAGCACATCCTCAGCGGCAACCATCACCTCAAGGTTGACCTTGATTTCTTCCACTTCTTCCTGAATCATTGATCGACGCTCGACGCCATACTTATCACGGATTTCCATCAGTTCCTTACGAATGACGGAAATGAGCTTCTTGTCACTGTTCAAAATGGCACGCAGACCCTCGATTTTTTTCATCAATTCATCCAGCTCTTTCTGAAGTGAATGAATTTCGAGATTCGTTAGCCGATAAAGCTGAAGTGTAAGGATTGAATCTGCCTGGCGCTCGGTAAAGCCGAACATCCATTGCAGATTTTTTTGTGCATCCTGACGATTTTTGGATGCCTTGATGGCTTCAATAACCTCATCCAAAATATTAAGTGCCTTTACAAGCCCCTCCAACACATGTGCACGGTCCTCTGCCCGTTCCAGCTCATACTGGGTACGGAAAGTGACAACCTCTCGCTGATGGGCAATATAAGCCTCAAGCATCGCCTTCAAGCCAAGCTGTTGAGGTGCCTTGTTTACAATCGCAACCATGTTGAAGTTGTATGTGATCTGCAAATCTGTCTTTTTCAGCAAATAAGCCAGTATACCGTTAGCATCCGCGTCTTTTTTCAGTTCTACAACGATTCGCAGACCTTCACGTCCGCTTTCATCCCGAACCTCGGCAATGCCGTCTACCTTTTTCTCAAGGCGAATGTTCTCCATCGCGGTGACAAGCCGCGCCTTCACAACCTGATACGGAATTTCGGTTATGACGATCTGCTGCTTGCCGCCCCGCAATGATTCGATTTTCGTCTTTGAACGTAAATATATCCGGCCTCTGCCTGTACGGTAAGCGTCTTGTATTCCTTTGCCGCCCATAATAATACCGCCTGTTGGAAAGTCAGGGCCTTTGATGAACGTCATGATTTCACTGAGCTCAATGTCCGGTTTTTGCATCACCGCAATACTGGCGTCGATAACCTCACGCAAATTATGGGGAGGAATCTCCGTTGCAAAACCGGCTGATATGCCACTGGTCCCGTTGACAAGCAGATTCGGATAACGTGAAGGAAGTACAACCGGCTCTTTCGCCGTATTGTCAAAGTTGTCCTTAAACAATACCGTTCTTTTCTCAATATCCCTCAGCATCTCCATCGCGATCGGCGACAAGCGTGCTTCTGTGTAACGCATTGCCGCCGCCGGATCATCGTCCTGCGAGCCCCAGTTGCCATGCCCGTCGATAAGCACATGTCCCATTTTCCACGGCTGGGCCATACGGACCATACCTTCGTAAATGGAAGAGTCACCATGCGGGTGATAGTTACCCATGACATCCCCGACGGTTTTAGCCGACTTTCGATAAGGCTTGTCCGGCGTATTGCCGGAATCGTACATGGCATAAAGGATACGACGCTGGACCGGCTTCAGACCATCACGAACATCCGGTATCGCACGATCCTGAATAATATATTTGGAATACCGGCCAAACCGGTCCCCTACGATCTCTTCCAGATATGCTGGCAAAAATTGTTCTGATAAACTCATGCCTTCACCTTCTATTCCTCAAACTCTGCAAAGTTGACATTTTCAACGATCCAGCGCTTCCGGGGATCAACCTTGTCCCCCATCAGTGTTGATACTCGACGTTCTGCTTTCGCAGCATCCTCAATTTGAACCTGCAGCAGCGTCCGCGTCTCTGGATTCATCGTCGTCTCCCACAATTGATCCGGGTTCATCTCTCCGAGACCTTTATAGCGCTGCAGTTCATACGATTTGAACTCCTTCAAGTAATTCGCGAGCTGTTCTTCACTCCACGCATATCTTACCGTCTCCAGCTTGCCTGATTTGCTGGAGATTTTGTAAAGCGGAGGCTGGGCGATATATACACGGCCATCATCGATCAATGGCTTCATGTACCGATAGAAGAATGTGAGAAGCAGCACTTGAATATGCGCACCGTCTGTATCCGCATCGGTCATTATAATAATTTTTGAATAATTACTATCCGGAGCTGAAAATTCGTTACCGATTCCGGCACCGATTGCAGCTACAATGGCTCGGTACTCATCATTTTTTAATATGTCCGCAAGCTTGGACTTTTCCGGATTCATCGGCTTACCCTTCAGGGGCAAGATCGCCTGCAGCTTGGAGTCCCGTCCTTGCTTCGCGGAACCGCCAGCGGAATCGCCTTCCACGATGAACAGCTCGGTACGGGTAAAATCCTTCGATTGAGCTGGCGACAACTTGCCCCCAAGGTTGGAGCTTTCGCTGCGTTTTTTGCCGGAACGCATCTCATCCCGTGCTTTACGGGCTGCCTCACGAGCTTTGGAAGCCTGGATCGCCTTCTTCAGAAGAGTTTGCGCAATCTGCGGATTTTCCTCCAAAAAGATTTGCATTTTCTCGGTCACGACACTATCGACTGCACTGCGGGCTGACGCACTTCCGAGCTGATCCTTGGTCTGGCCAACAAACTCCACCTCGGACATCTTGACGCTGATGACAGCCATCATGCCTTCGCGCAAATCGTTGCCTTCCAGGTTCTTGTCTTTCTCCTTCAAAAGATTGTTCTTGCGAGCATAATCGTTCATCACCCGAGTATAAGCGGTCTTAAAACCTGTTTCGTGCGTTCCTCCACCCCGCGTCGGAATAGAGTTAACAAACGAAGCAAGCGTCTCCGTATAACCTCCGTTATACTGCATAGCAATCTCTACTTCGATGTCATCCTTCTCGGCGTAAAAATGAATAACCTCATGAAGCACATCTTTACCTTCATTTAAAAATTCAACGAATTGACTCGCTCCGCCCTCATAAAAAAACTCTTCGCTGTTGCCGTTACGTTCATCCTTGAGCACGATCCGCAGGCCTGAGTTCAGAAAAGCGATCTCCTGAAGCCGCTCTGCCAATGTATCAAAACTCAATTGAATGCCCGAAGGAAACACCCGGGCATCCGGCTTGAACGTTACCTTCGTCCCGGTCTTGTTCGTATTTCCTTTAATTTCAAGACCCGTCACCGGCTCTCCGACATGCTCAATTCCTTTTTTATCCTGCCAATATTCAAAACGCTGACGATGAATTTTACCATCACGGTATATTTCCACCTCAAGCCATTCAGACAGCGCATTCGTTACGGATGCACCTACACCATGAAGCCCCCCGGACTTCTTGTATCCCGAACCGCCGAATTTACCGCCTGCGTGCAAAATGGTGAACACCACCTGCGGTGTCGGAATGCCGGTCTTATGTATCCCTGTCGGGATTCCTCGACCGTTATCATATACCGTAACAGAATCGTCCTTGTGTAAAGTAATTTCTATTCTCGAGCAGTACTTTGCAAGATGCTCATCGACCGCATTATCTACAATTTCCCAAACCAGATGATGCAATCCTGACGAGCTTGTGCTGCCTATGTACATGCCTGGCCGTTTGCGCACCGCAACGAGCCCCTCGAGCACTTGAATGTCGTCAGCATCGTATCCCGAACGACCACCAGGGCCGTTCTGTGATGACTCTGCAAACCTATCGATCTGTTCGACCATTCATGCTCCTCCTTCATATTTCGCTTATAACGGGGCTTCCCCCAAAAGGCAAACAAATGTTTTGTATGCATCGTCCATTTTAATTCAAAATGTCCCGTTTCGTAAAGACAATGAATGAAATGATCACGGCCACCGCTGCCCAAACGCTCAAAACGGCTAGAGAAAATTGAAGTGTCATTCCTTCAATCGGTGGCAAGTTGCCTGCTAAATAATCGGTTAGATCCAAATTTACCATAAATAAGTATTTGGCGCTGTTCCAGGCAGATGCCATATTCGTTAATATCGTACCAGCAATAAGCGCAGCCATCATAACAACGATGCTAGCCGCCGTACTCCGGACAAGGACAGATACCATAAATGCCAACATCGCGACAACCATGCTGACAAACCAGATCAGGCCTCCTTGCATAAGCAAATACTTCCACTGCGGCACCGCATGAACAGCTGACATATCCACATCGGAGCCTACGATTTTGAAGCCGGTAAATACCGGAAAATCAAACCCTTTATAACCGAAAGCAAGACCGGAGATCAAATATGAAATAATAAATGTCGACATAACGATCAGCGAGACGAACATCAATAGAGCGATCAGCTTGCTGAGCAGCACCTTCCACCTTTTCACCGGCCGGGTCAGCAGCATTTTTATCGTACCGGTCGTCCTCTCGCCCGACACGATATCGGAGGCTATAGCCATTATTAGCAACGGGATGAACAAAGTTACGGCGTTATTCATAAATTCCCGCGTAAAAGTAACAGCATTCGGCTCATTTGGATTAATATCATGCTCCAAATAATACTGCATTTGTTGAATATAGATTTGCCTGTATCTTTTCCATTCTTCCGGTACTCTATCACTACCCAGAGAGTTTTCGTTATCCGTGATTCGCTGCTGCAATTCCAGACGCCAATCTCCAGCAAATTTGTCTTTGCTGCGCTCTGCCGCTTTCATCTGTGCATAGGTAAACATCGGCACCAAAACCAGCAGCACCAATAAAACAACATAAAAGCGTTTTCGCTTGATGATCTTAAGCGTTTCGTTCTTTACAAGCGGCAGGATGCTACTCAATACCCTCACCTTCCGTCATCTGCAGGAACAGCTGTTCCAGCGTTGGATTGATACGGCTCACACCCCGGACCTCTACCCCTTCGGAAACGAGTGCTTCGACAGCAGAAGACGTATCTTCCTCCTGAATCCGGGTAACGATGGCATCCGGTGACATACCGGCCAGTATGGAATCATCCAGCAGGGCCTCCGGGTTATCCAACACCTCACACCTCTCTTGCTTATGAAGTACGCCCCGGCCAACATCTGCAGGGGAGAGCTCCCATATTACATATCCCGTACTGCTGGAGATCAGCTCGTCCACACCGCCGACCGCAAGCACTCTTCCACCGCTAATAATGGCCACCCGATCACATAACAGCTGAATTTCACTAAGCAAATGACTGGATACGAATACTGCCAAGCCTTCCCCGGAAAGGCGGTGAATAAACTCCCGCATTTCCTTGATTCCTTTCGGATCAAGCCCGTTTGTCGGCTCGTCCAGAATCAGAAGCTTCGGTCTGCCCAACAATGCCTGTGCGATGCCGAGACGCTGACGCATACCGAGTGAATATGTGCTGACTCGATCATGTATCCGCTTGTCCATTCGAACGATATGGACCACCTCGCGAATACGCTCCGCATCAATACCTGGCTGCATACGGGCGAAATGCTCCAGATTTTCCCATCCTGTCAGGTAAGTATACATTTCAGGATTTTCAACGATCGATCCGACATAGCGCAGCGCCTGCTCCTGCTGCCGATTCACATCATAACCGCATACCTTAATGACGCCTTCTGTAGGCTTTATAAGGTCAACCAGCATACGAATCGTTGTCGTCTTTCCCGCACCGTTTGGTCCAAGAAATCCAAATACCTCTCCCGCTCTGACATCAAAGGTCACGTCATGAATAATCCATTTCCGGCCAATTTTCTTTTTAACATGTTCTACGGACAAAACAACATTCTGATGATCTGCGAGCATTTTATTCCCCCTTCACCATCCCATTAGAGAATACCCTGCACAATCCGTTCAGCAATGGCCTGATAACCTTCGCCGTTTGGATGAAAATGATCAGAAGATAAATAAACATCGAGCTTTCCTTGAAACAGATCAAACGTCGGGATCAACATCATATTCGAGTCCATGTTCACAATCTGCTGTGCGGCATGGTTCCAGGCTGAAACGGCGATATTTCCGGGAACGAGCAGTTCCTCCATATCCGCAAAAGGATGATACAGACCGATCAGGATCACTCTTGCCTTCGGATTAATCTCCCGGATTCTCTCTAAAATCTGCTTCAAATTTTCCGTTGCCTCTGGTAAAACCTCTTTTAATTGCTCCGGATTCAGCTCAACTTCTCCTGCTTGGGCATTCTTCATCAAGTCGCTACCTCGAAACAAATCGTTGCCGCCAATAGACAAGAAAATAAGGTCAGACTGCTTGAGGGAATACTGTATGCCCCTCTCCTCCAGCTTTGGCAAAAGCGCCTCTGTGGTCATCCCGTTGATCGCAAGGTTGTTAAGCAGTTCGCTTGGGCGCTGTTTATCATTCAATATTTGAATGCTCCTGCGAACAAACCCGCTCCCGGTATGATCACCCGTCCCTTTGGCAAGAGAATCTCCGATGGCGGTCACTTTCAATTGTTCCGGCAAAGGCGGAAGAGCCTCGGATTCAGCATCCTCCTCCGGTGGGGTTTCGGGCTTATTCGCGGATGCGTTACCTTCATGTTCAGCCGGAACGGGCGCTATATCCGAAGATGCTGAAGCTTCAGGCGAAGTAATATCCTGTATGGCATAAATAAATCCAACAAGAAAAACAATCGTAAAAATGACAGAAACCGATGCGGTAATCCGCCATATCCATTTTGAAGAGATCAAGAAGAGCCCTCCCCGGCTAAATGATGGATGTCAGTTCTACTATAGTATTTCGGCCAATTCCATAACTATATGTACATAAACATAAATCTTCTATGTGAAATTTGCAAATGAGACAGGCTCCAAATATGAAGAAAACAACAAAAAACAGGAGGGATTGCCCCCCCTGTTTCAAAAAAAATTATGAATGATTACTGACTGATAAATTCCTGTACCCAATATCCGTTATAGTACCCGACACCGATCATCGTAAAGTTCGGAGACAGGATGTTTTGACGGTGACCTTCACTGTTCATCCAAGAGTTCATAACTTCTTCCGGTGTACGTTGACCCATGGCGATGTTCTCACCAGCGTAGCTGTAAGAAATACCATACTGCTTCATCATATCAAATGGAGAACCATACGTTGGAGAATTATGATCAAAATATTTGTTATCATTCATATCTTTTGCCTTGTCTACTGCCATTTTCGTAAGCCCTTCGTGAACAGTCAAAGGTTTCAATCCGGCTTTTTCACGTTCCTTATTCACAAGCGTGACAACCTGGCTCGCAAACGTGGATTTATCGGATGCATTTGCAGGTTCTGACGGCTTTGATGGCTGGGTCGGCTCAACCGGATTCGTCGATGGAGCTGCTGTAGAAGCTGATGGCTTTTCTACCTCCGGTTTGGATGTTTCAGATTGTGGTTTAGCTTCCGGCTTCGAAACTACACAGTTAAAAGAACCTTTCCATCCTTGACTCTCCAAAAACTGCTGGATCTTTTGTTGCCAACCCTGTGAATTTTCTGTTGAAGCGGGTGCAGCTGCAGACGCGGATGCAGGAAGCATAATACCTACGGACAAGACGGCTGCGATACCACCGCTAACGAGTTTCTTAATCATCGGTTTCTTCATCTACCCAAGCATCTCCTTTGTCTAAAATAGTTACATTTTTGTAATCAACCACGAACACAGTGTAACATATCTGTTATCCGAATCCACCCCACAAATGTTGGAAAAAAATATGCGAACAACGCCAAAAAAGCTATCCCCCAACAGAAGTAGACGTGTTGGAAGATAGCCTATGGCTTTCTTGATTACATCTCGTAATTCACTACATAGTTTTGAAGCTCTGTATTGTAATAACCAATACTGAACTCTCTTATATTTCCCTGCTCATCATAGGAATAACGTGCTCTCTTCAGCACAGGTTTTCCTGCGCTCATCTGAAGCATGGATGCGATATGCTCCGGCGGAGCAGCAACATCGAATTCATCACGCAGTTTATCCAGCGAGATGTCTTGTTCCTCCAATAAACCATACAGGGATTGGTCATTTAAATCGGACAGTTTGACATCACCGATGCTATTCATTAAATAATGCGTGTAATAAATATAAGGAACATCATCCAGTAAATAGACACGCTCCAGCTTCAAGCAGTTCTCGCCAAATAACGAATACGGCTCGGTACCTGCTTCATTCCTTACCATTTCCGCATTCAGCCATTGCTTTTTAATCTGATGCCCCTCTTCAACCAAAATCTCCGTGAATCGTTTCCATCTGGATAGTTTGGAGGTGGAGGTAATTCGAATCACCTTGGTCCCTTTCCCGCTTCCCTTCTCCAGATAACCTTCCTGAACCAGCTCTTGAATAGCGCCTCTGACCGTAATTTTGCTTACACCAAATTCCTTCTCCAGCTGAGGCTCAGAAGGTATATTCGTTCCTAACGGATATACGCCATAGAGAATACGATCTTTGATTATATTTTTGATCTGCAAATATAAGGGCCTATCTTTACGGGATAAGCTCACCACTGTCCACTACCTTTCTACATCGCCCACAGCTTCAGTCATCGCCCGGAGTATCTCCGCTTCCGATGCCATTGGAGTATCCCCGGACACGGTATGGGCCAGCATACCGGCTGCCGCTGCAAATTGTACTGTCTTTTCTGAAGAAAAGCCCTCCAGTTCACCATGAATGATCCCGCTGGCAAAGGCATCTCCAGCACCTATTCTATCATAAACGGAAAACGTCAGCTGATCAGAGAAACTAAAAGCTCCCTCTTTAAATAAAAAGCCGCGCAACGAATGCGTATTATCGCTGTTGATGCTGCGATGCGTTCCCGCAATCACTTCAATGGAGTACCGCTTCGAAACAGCCGGAATCAATTCTATGAGCTGATCTTCCCGCTTTGTTTTGTCTGTCACCATCCCGAGCGTATAAAGAGCGTCTTTCTCATTCATGATAACAAGGTCAGATAAGTGTAGCATCTCTTCATAATGCGGTTTAGCCTTCACATAACCATCCTCACCCCAAAGAGAAGGTCGATAGTTGCAATCAAAAATAACGCGGCCGCCGCGATGTTTAACAGCACGTGCCAAAGACTTCATATGCTCGCGTACACCATCATTCATAGCTAGCGTAATTCCGCAGAAATGGACGACATCAATCCGGGATGCAATATCATCATAATGATACACACTGGACGAAGCGGTGTTGAAGCTGCTCTCCAGACGATTGCTATACGTCACCCGGCTCGGCCGTGCCCCGAAGCCGTTCTCCAGAAAATACATGCCTAAATATTTTCCACCGCGATGGATCAATGAGGACTCGATTCCCAGCTTTCTCAAATATGCCGCGGCGGCATCCCCAAGCGGATTATCCGGAAGTCGGGAAACCAGATATGCTGTATGCCCGAACCTCGCTAATGCGGAAGCAACATTTACCCCAGTACCGGAGAACGAATAGTTCAATGTATTGCTCTGCGACAGCAAGTCATAACCGGGAACCTGGAGCCGCATCATGACTTCTCCGAATGCCGCGATTGTTTTAGGCATAGTGATCCGCCAACTTTTTCATGATAGCAACCAGCTCGCGAACATCTTCGATGTTGGTCTTCCCTGTTTCCGAGTCCATAATGGAACTATATACATGCGGAATGATTTTAGGCACACCAGCTTCCAGAGCGATCCGTAAAATAGGTTCAAAGTTTTGTTTATCCAGTCCGCCAGTAGGCTCCAGTGCAAACCCTTCCTCAGCACAAGCTTTAGCGACCGCACGGAATTCATCCTCACAGCTCAATCCCTTCATCGGGAAAAATTTAAGGGCATTACCACCCATATCACGAACAAGAGCGATAGCCGATTTGATCGGTACTACGGCATGCTCACTCTGTGCTGCGCTGTGCGGACCCGTTGAAATATTTACATACCCTGGTCGCCCGGAAGGGGATACCAGACTGTTAATCCAGCTATCCTGATTCCCCAGGTTAGCGCGCGTTGCGCCTACAGCAGTAAATACCTGATTAATATGACTGCCCGGATAATGCTTGGCAATTTCCGCTACCATGGCCGCCTGACGATTGTCACCGCCTCCAAGCCCGATTGAAACAGCCTCTTCAATTTCCTTACCGTACATTTTCATGGCAGCTACCGCTTCTTCCACAGAAGCATAATCCTTGGACAATACACCTACCAGCACAAAACCGTCAGCCGCTTCAAAAATATCTTTAGCGTTATCTAAGCCTTTGGTCAGTACGTTTAGGGAAACACGATCTCTATAAAAGCGCTTGGATATATGCGACATATTACTTTCCTCCTGTTAATTCGCGTATTCTAGATTGGATCACATCAATATCATCGCCCATAAGCGAACGCGGGTCGATATCGAAATACCCTTGTCTTACTCCATAATCACGTGTGTAAACAGCGACGTCACCGCTTTGCAGCTTGCTCGCAACCTCTTTGGCGGTCGTTCCCGTCTTTGCCGGATCAATCTGAACCCTTGCGCGATAAATAGCCCGGCCAGCCTCATCCTGAACAATCGTTATTTGTACACCGGATATCTCATTTAATGGCATCAGCTTCTGGAGCTCCGCTTTTTCCTGCTCGCTCGTATCTTTTTTGACAACATATTCATCAAGGGCTTGCAGAAGGCCGAAGTAAGATTCTTTGCCAACCTTCATGCTTCGTCCAATTCCATGGAGCTGCACCTTTAACCATTCTATATAAGTCCGTTTTCCGCCAACGATTCCCGATGTCGGACCTTCAATCGCTTTTGAACCGCTATAAATAGCAAGATCAGCGTATTTCACATATTTTTGAAGATCCTCCTCTGCGGCTGCATCCACAATCAATGGAACTCCTTTACGCTGTGCAACCTCCCACGCCTCTTCGACCGAGATCATATTTTTTTGAACGGCATGGTGTGATTTCACATAAAGGATGGCAGCTGTTTTGTCCGATACGGCGTCTTCAATATGTTCTGCCCGACCTTCGTTGGCATAACCGACCTCTACCAGCTTCCCTCCACCCAAATACACCATCGTTTCAATAGGAGCACCATACTGCACGTTATGCCCTTTTAAAATAATAACCTCGTTTTTGTAAATATCCTCCTGATGAAGACGTTCGCTCAATCGCCTGTTCCCTTTCGTTACGATCGCGGCGACAGACAGAGCTATACCGCTCGATGCAGAGTTAACAACTACAGCGGCCTCCGAGCCAAGAATACGGGCTATGTAATCGCCTGATTTATTAATCAGATCGGCTATTTCAACATAGCTTTGTCCGCCCTGCTTCATCGCCTCCATCACAGTGTTCGTCGGAGCAGACACCCCAAGAATACTCATGCGCCCGCTGGCATTAATCACCCGCTTAAGACCATACTTCGCATTCAATGAATTCTCCACCCATGATCACTCCCTTGGCTTCAATAACTTGATTCGCTGCTCTGCGCTCTCCTTCTGAATCCATCAGCTCGACGGTTCTGTTATTTACTGTAAACAGCGTTAGATTGGCACGGTCACCGATTTGGATGCGGCCAAGCTCTGGCTTCCCAAGCCAAGCTGCAGCATGAATAGTAACAGCGTCTATGACTTCTTCAAGAGAATATCCTAAATAAAGAAATTTGGAGAGCACACTTGCCATACTATACACCGGACCATTTAAACGATTTCCTCGGTAAATATCCGTGCTGATCGTATGCAGACCGATCCCATGCCGCTTAGCTGCTTCTGCTGTTTTAAAGGAAAAGCTCGCTGTACCGTGACCAACATCCAGGTGCACCCCTCTGTTAATCGCATCGATGAACTCCTGAAGCGGTTTGCCGCTATCATCAAACAGATTGTTCTTCTTTCCGTTAAGATAGTGTGTAACTACATCATTTCGCTCTAAAAGAGCAATTACCTCTCGTATATCAGGAGGTCCTGATCCGATATGAACCATGAGGGGCATTTTTGTCTCAACAGAGAGCTGCCGAGCGAGGCGAAGCGGTGCTATACCGTTTGCTCCAACGACACTTCTGCTGATCCGCGCTTTCAAGCCTACGATGAAATCGCTGTACGTAAGGACCGACTGTCTGACTAATTCCCGGTCAATCCAATCGAGATTGCATAATTCATCGATTCGAGTTAAACCGATGCGCGAGATGTTCAAAAAGGCATACAAACGTGTTCTTGCCTGCTCTCTCGATACAGCCAGCTCAGAAATTCGGTCTGCACCGCAGCTTCCGGCATCCACGATCGTGGTCACACCCTGTTTGACTCCAATCTCATCGATCTCATCACCATACGGATCAAATTCAGGGAAAGCATGAACGTGCATATCAATCCAGCCGCTCGATACATAAGCGCCAGAGCCTTCAATGATCCGTTCTCCGCGCCCCTCTCCATCAGAAGGGAGGCCAACAATGATGCCGTTCTCGATCTCAATATCGATCTCTTCTCCGCTCACGCATTTTACATGGCGCAATACGAGCTTTTCATTCAATATCCTCACCTTCTATAAATTATAACGTTATAATGTTTACGATAGCATGAGAGTGAACTGTTGTAAATCGAAACATTATAATGTTTAAAAAATTTCACCAAAAAAGAGAATGCCCTGCTACATGGTCATAGACCCAAGACATTCCCTTGTCTGCAATAAGACAAAAACGATCACGAATCCATCCCGAGCATCGTTTCATGTCATTGCTGATCACATAATCCGTCCCCAAAAAAGAAAAGCCCGCTCTCTGCTGTACACAAAAGAGCGGGCTGGAGAAAAAGAGGTGTTTACAGCTGTTTTACAAGCTTGTAGCCCGCTTTTTCAAAGCCGATATGTTCAAAAAATGCATGTGCCGGATCTAATTCTTCCGGATTGCCGCTTTTAAGAAACAAGAGGTGACTTCCCTGCTGCTTTCCCCATGCTTCTGCATCGCGTACCAAACGTTTGCCGATTCCTTGGTTGCGGCAGCTTGAGGTTACAATCAACGAAGTGATTTGAGTGACCGGTTCATGCCTTATCAAAGATTTGATTTGACGAAGCATCACCATACCAACTACCCTGCCTTCAAGCTCCGCAATCATGTTGCAGTGAATCGGGCTAGATGCCATCATCTCCATCCGTTCACCCATCACATTCAGCGTAGTCGGATAATTTAACTCACGCATCAAAGAGGTGACAGATTCCAAATCTTTCTTCTCAAATGTTCGAACCAGCAATGCAGGCGCAGATAAGACGCTTTCCATGCTCATTATACCCTCATGCTTCCCTTCTTCTATGATATCATTCTCCACTAATCTATTTTGGGCGTTTCTATTAAATATTGCAAGTACAAAAGCGACAATTTTATGCCTGATCCGTCAGGTTTCTTCTCCCGACATTTACAAAAACTTGTATTGTGCTTCAATTAATCCATAATAGGTTCCCTTTAATTTCATGAGCTGTTCATGATTTCCTTCTTCAATCACTCGCCCGTGGTCCAGGACAACAATATGATCCGCATGGCGAATCGTGGACAATCGGTGGGCGACAATGAAGGATGTACGACCCTTCAATAGAACCTTTAACGCATCCTGGATTTTAAGCTCAGTCTCCGTATCAATGGACGCGGTCGCTTCATCCAGGATAAGAATCCGTGGATCGGCAAGGAGTGCTCTGGCGAAAGAGAGCAGCTGCCTTTGTCCCATAGACAGCATATTACCGCGCTCTTCAACCTCCGTATCATATCCGCCAGGCATATTCATAATAAACTCATGAGCATCCACCGCCTTGGCAACAGCTTCGATTTCTTCATTTGTTGCATCCAGGCGGCCGAAGCGGATATTGTCGCGAATCGTCCCTGAGAAAATAAAGGTATCTTGAAGAACAATACCAATCTGCTTGCGCAAACTTTCCACGGTTACCTTTCGGATATCGTAACCGTCAATCGTAATCTCCCCGTCGGTTATATCATAGAATCGACTAAGCAGATTAATGATCGTACTCTTACCCGACCCGGTATGGCCGACCAATGCAATAGACTGCCCGGCTTTTACGTCCAGATTGATTCCTTTGAGCGCCTGACGGCCTGGCTCGTATTCAAATACAACATCTTTCAGTTTGATATTGCCTTGAATTTCCGGCAGATCTTTCGCTTCAGATGCATTACTGATACTTGGCTTTTCATCGATGAATTCAAAAATTCGTTCGGAGGAAGCCATCGCTACGAGAAGCTGGTTATACATCATGCCCAATCGGTTGATCGGCTCCCAGAAGTTTCCGACATAGTTGGAGAAAGCGATCAGAAGACCGATGGTCAGTTCATCGTTTTTGATCAGCGTCGAACCGAGCCAGAACAAGATAAGCGTACCGACTCCGCCCGTAATCTCAATCAATGGACCAAAGGCCTGGTTCATTGCAGACGCTTTGTCCCAGGATTTTTTGCTGTCAAGGTTCATTTGGTCGAAGAATTTCATGTTTTCTTCTTCCTGCGTATAAGCCTGGGTTACCCGAATGCCTTGAATGGACTCATTCAAGTGCGAGTTAATCCGGGAGTTCTTCATCCGAACGTCCTGCCACGCTCTGCGAATTCGAACCCGCAAGGCGGTGGAAATGAAGAACATAATCGGCACCGTTACAATAACCGCAAGGCCCAGCTTCCAGTTGATTGCAAGTAGTATAATGACGATCCCGACAAGCTGCACACAGTCAATCAGCAGGTTAACTACACCGTTTGTAAACAAATCCTGAAGTGAATTGACATCATTCGTGACCCGAACCAAAACGGAACCGGCCGGACGCTTGTCAAAAAAGTTGAAAGACAAGCGCTGAATGTGGCGGAACAGATCTGTCCGCAGGTCATAAATCACTCGCTGACCGATGATGTTCGTATATTTAATTCGGAAAATCCCCGTAATGTATTGAATAATATAAAGCACCAAAGCAGCAATCGTAATTTTGTACAGCAGCTGGACATTCGGACTACCGGATTCCGGCGCGATCGCTTTGTCGATCGCCGAACCTGTCAAATATGGAACAGCTAGCTTCGTTATGGTACCGATAAGCATAAGAACGATGACCAGCGGCACCATTTGTTTTGCATATGGCTTCATATAAGAGATGAGCCGGGTCAGCTGTTTCCAGTTAAACGGCTTCTCAATCGCATCGTCATCCTGATACACAAAGCGCTCACCCGCAGCCCCCGCATCTTTCCCCGTCTGAGAAGATTTATGCTTGGGACTTCGCTCTATATTTAATTCTGCACTCATGCCTACACCTGCCCTTCTTCGTTGCCCGAAGCAGTACGGCGGGCAATCAGGTCCGCATATTGAATTTTGTACACTTCTTGGTAAGGACCTTCGACTTTGATCAGATCATCATGTTTACCGCGCTGCACCACTCGCCCTTCATCCAGGACAAGAATTTCATCCGCATGTCTTAATGAAGAGATCCGATGAGCGATAATAAACGTCGTTCGACCCTCCATAACCTCCTGAAAACCGGACTGAATTTCATGCTCGGTCTCCATATCGACCGCACTGGTTGCATCGTCCAGGATGAGTATTTTCGGATCGACCAGAAGTGCCCGCGCGATCGCAATCCGCTGCTTCTGCCCCCCGGAAAGTCCCATTCCGCGCTCACCGACAATCGTATCATAGCCATGCTCCATCTCCATGATGAAATCATGCGCTTTTGCCAGCTTTGCAGCCCGGATAATATCATCCATCGTCACATTCTTCATACCGTATGAAATGTTGTTACGAATGCTCGATGAGAACAGGAACGTCTCCTGAAACACCGTTGCAATCTGACTGCGCAAGCTGCGGATTTTAATATCTTTAATATTGATGCCATCGAGTGTAATACTGCCAGAATTCACATTATAAGCATGCATCAGCAGCTGAATGATCGTCGATTTTCCAGAACCCGTACCGCCTAGTAAACCGATAACCGTCCCCGGCGGCGCATTCAGATTGATATCTTTCACCGCAGCCATTTTATTGCCATATGCGAAAGTAACACTGTCAAAAACGACATGCCCCTTCACTTTAGCCGGGTCCAGCGTAATCGCATCCTCTTTATCCTCAACATCAATTGGCTGGTTCAGCAGCTCCAGCACACGCTCTCCGGATGCTTTCGATTGCGTGTAGTTATTAATGTGGAATCCAATGCTCCACATCGGTCCGATAATATACCAGATCAAACTGAAGAAAGCGACTAATTGACCCAGTGACAACTCCCCATTGATCACCATGACCCCGCCTGCCACCAGCAAAATGACAATACAGATGTTGGCAAACAGCTCCATCAGCGGGAAAAAGCGAGCCCATAAAGTTGAAGCAAAGATTTGATTGGATTTATAACGCTCATTGCGTTCGGAAAATTTATCAACCTCATACGGTTCACGCGCGAATGACTTAACCGTACGTACACCGGTAATATTCTCTTGAACCGACGTCGTAAGCGCGCTGAGCGCAAGCCGCATTTCCTGGAAAGCTGGATGAATTTTGGATTCAAACTTTAAAGCAGTAAAAACGAGAAACGGCATGCTCACAAATGTAACCAGTGTCAGCTTCCAGCTGATGGAAAACATCATCGCCCCACCGAAGGCGACCATCAGAAATACGTTTAAGATTTGGGCGAAACCAAAGCCGATAAATTGCCGGATCGCTTCAAGGTCCCCCGTTAACCGGGACATCAAGTCGCCTGTACGGGCAGTGTCATAATAACGAAAAGACAGAAACTGCAGCTTTTCATAACAGGCATTCCGCATTTTATAAGCTAGAAAGTTACCTAACCGCCCCCCGAAAAATCCGTGTAAAAACTGAAAACAAGCTTTAAGTGTAACGACCCCTACAACCGTTAGAGCCAGTTGCGGTACAAGACTAAAATTTCCGGGCCTGATTGCATCATCAATCAGCCGCTGTAGCAGGTGCGGGTAGACGAGGCCAAGTGCGGTCGCCATCGCCAAAAACAGAATGGATACGAAAAGATAGATCCGTTTCTCCCAGAAAAAGCCCTGCAGTTGCCTGAGAACATTCATTTTTTTCCTCCCCTAAATTTTCGAACAGTTATGTAGCATTTAAGAAGTTTATCACCGACCTGTAAACGCGGCAAAGAGAATAAAACGTCAGAATTCAGCCCATGCGTCCTTAACTGGTCATTTAGTGCAACTTTTCATAGGTTCATGATTAAATCGTCATGAATTCTCGTTAATTCTGACATTATGAAAACGACTTCTTTTTTTCATATCAGATCACGAAAAATAACCCATTTTTTAGTTTTTTTCGCCCGGTTTTATGACTTTAATTGTTAAAAGAGTCCAGGTTATACCTGGATGAATTCACCAACTATGACGCTGGACAATCTTGGTCCATTCGATCAACTGGACAAGTATACAAGAAGAAACTTATACTTCCTTGTTTTCAAAAAAAGAGCGAGCTGTTCGAGGAATTGTCCCCGGTCGCTCACTCTTGCTTTTGACCATCCGTTTATAAAAAGATTAAACGAAAACCTGTTTTTTAGTTCAAGCCATACGACTGCTTCTGTTCCAGCTGTACAAGCTGATCCGCAAGCTTGCGCCACATTTCTGGCGATTGTCCATCCTGCAGAGACATAATCATCGCGTTAACCGATTCTTCAAGCTGCTCCTGAAGTGCATCTGAATACATGACTAATGATTGCCGAATCTCTTCGGCATAGTGCTTCTCAAAGAGAGCTTCGCACTGCTTGATGACGACAGCTGCCGCTTCCTTTACTTTCGGCTCGGCTGCTTCACGCAGCTTTTGGCTTCCGGTTCCTTCAAAAAAATGCTTCGGGTTTTTGAAGAAAGACCAGTAGGACAGCCATCCTCCTGCCAGCACCAGATCGGTCTCTTCCAGCTTCGGTGCCGCTAACTCTCGGTCCTGGCTTAAAGAAAGGTTCAGCCCTTCCGTCAGATGGCTGATTTCTTGTAAGGTACGCTGAACCGTTTCCTGAGCGAGATGACGGCCTTTGTGTTCAAGGCGCAAAGTCGTAGCCCAAAACTCCTGATCCAATTCCACAGACAGCGAACGTTCCAAATCCCGGCCGCATGCAGAAAATACGGACTTCAGGTTTCCGGCATCTTCTCTCAGCACGGAAGGATGAAAAGCTTCCTGAAAGAATCTTCCCAGCGCAAAATCCAGCCGCTGACGGACATGAAAGAGCAGTTCTTTGCATTCCTGTGCAATTTCGCGTGACAGATCTGCTGTTTTTAGAGCCTGGATTAGCTCTTGCGCCTTTTCTGAAGCTGATTCCAGTTCCTTGATTCGCTGGCCGCGCGTATCCTTATCCTGCTCTGCCAGTTCAGCCCAGCCTTCAATCCGGCGTCTTGCCGATATGATTTCATCGTGTCCCGCCCGCAGCGATAACCCCGGCAAATCCTCCAGGGCGAATCGATCGAGCGAGCTTTCAAACGACACAAAGCCGGACTGTTCAAGCTCGTCTCCATCCCCGCTGATCTTGCCTTTTAGAGCCTGCTGGCTGGACACAGGGAATATATGCGGATTGACCACTCCATTTCTGATCAGATTGCTTCGAACGTGAGCAACAACTTCATCCAGTTCTTCAGAAGAGGACGCCAGATCGGCCGCATTCACGATAAAAAACATTTTATCAAGTGCAAAGCTGTCCTTGACCCGGCCCAGCTGAGACAAAAACTGTCTGTCTGCCTTTGAAAAGGCATGATTATAATACGTCACATATACAATCGCATCTGCGTTTTTAATATAGCTGAACGTGACTCCCGTGTGACGAGCGTGAAGAGAGTCGGCTCCCGGCGTATCGACGAGAACAATTCCCTGCTCGGTGAGCGGGCAGCTGTAATACAGATCGATCCCATCTACATAACAGGACTTCGTCTCATCAGCGACAAAGCCGCGGTATTGCTCCATATCGGCGAGCTGTGTCATTCCGAGCTTTCCGTTCATTTCATCCCATCCGGCAGCAGCTGCTTTCAGGAAGCCATAATGCGGAAGCCCGGCGGGATGAACACCCTCTGGTGTAATATCTTCGGCAATCTTTCGCCAATTTCCCTCATCCGGCTCCGGTAACCCGAGTACACTGAAGGAATAGGTAAGATCATCCCACCAGCTCTCTTTTGTTTTCATACGTACAGCGGCAGTGCCGTGCGGAAACTTTTCTGTCGGCGCAACGATCCGGTTCACCGCCGCTGTCGTCGGATGCGGTGATACCGGCAACACCGATTCGCCGAGCAGCGCGTTGGCGAAGGATGATTTGCCGGCGCTGAACGCCCCGAACAGCGCCAGGGTGAACGAGCCGCCCGCGAGCGCATCGGCGCGGGCGGTCAGATCCCGCGCGGGCGAGGCCAGCGCGGGATACGGCGCCAGCAGCGCAG
>NZ_LT985747.1:2570623-3250623 GCF_900289175.1 Paenibacillus faecalis
GCTTCCGCGCGCTGCAATGCAGCGTAGCGGGCGGAAGCCGACGATTGCGCCAGCAGCTCCGCGTGCTGGCGCTCCAGCTCCTGCAAGCGGACGGCAGTATCGTCCGCTGCCAAAGCCCGCAGCCGGTCAGAAAGCTCCGACACGGCGCGGCGATAGCTGCCCTTGATTTCCTCGGACAGCAGCTTGCAGTAATTGAGCACATACTCCCCGGATAGCGTCGCTTCCGGATGAACCGTAGTTGTCATCATTTCTGCAGAAAGAGTCGGAAGATGATTATCCATGATCTCATCCCATTGCTTGCTCCAAGGCTCAAAACGCTCTACGTACGATCTGAACAAACTTCGAATATGCCAAGCCACTTGAGCCGTCATTTGCTCTGTCAACCGTTGATGGAACACTTCAAGCCGTTTGCTTCGCTCTTCCTCCGTTTTGGAAGAAGTGAACAAGAATCCTTTCTTGAACCCGCTTCGGCGACTCTCCAAAAAAGACATGGCCAAATCCCGAATGTCCGCCGGCATCAGATTCGCGTTGCCTAGTAGATGATCCCCTTCCCGGCGAACCACGGTTCTAACCTCGCCTGGCAGCTGCTTCAGTTTATCGCGTTCTTGCTCCAGCTCTTTCACCCGAGCCTGTAAGGCCGCAGCCGCTTCTTCTCCGCCCATCTCGCTCAGCAACTGTTCCTTTTCTTCCTGGTGACTGCGCACATAAGCTTCTGCGTGTTGATCTGCAGCATGACGTACAGAACATGCCACACTATATTGCAGCAGCTCTTCTCTTTGTTCTAACAGCTTGCCGATCACCGTTTGTAATTGTTCCCATTGATTGTAAGGATGGTCCCATACTTTTAAAGAAACACACATCAAGCCACGATATTGAACCTTCCATTGGGCAAACGCCTTCTTTACATCATCCAGATAAGAGGATAATGACAATTCCTCATCACGGTGTTTATCAATCTGGTTCACGATCAAATACAGCGGTTTGCCCCAATCGGACAAGCTTTTGGCAAACATTAAATTGCTTTCAGACTGCACATGATTGTAATCCATCACATAAAAAACAACATCTGCCATATGAAGAGCCGAATGTGTCGCCTGGCGGTGTCCGTCATCCGTCGAATCGACACCCGGTGTATCCATCAGCACACCATGACTGCCCAAAATCGGAACGTCATCCCATACTTCAATCGCAGAATATTCTCCGCCTTCCTTGCAATAAGCCGCAAGTTCCTCCGTGCTTACATTCAGCGTTTCCATCAAAGCGCCATCCGGACGATAAATAACAGCTCTGGAAGCACCTCTGCGGATCGTCACGACATTGGCACTTGTCGGAACAGGTCCTGATGGCAGCACCTTTTTACCGCAAAGGGCGTTGATCATGCTGGATTTCCCAGCCGAGAAATGCCCGCAAAATGCAATCGTTAGCTCAGCGGCAGCTTGCTTGCGCGTCAAATCTTCAATTAGAGCCGCAGACGACTCATCATTCCATTCCACAAAACGATCTCGAACCATTTCAAGCCAGCCGGTGCTGTATCCGGTTTCATGTTCAGTGATTACCTTCAATGTCAACCTCGCTCCTGTTCAAAATATCTATAATAAATGTCACAATAACTGCGTCACTTTATTGTAACATTACCCGCTCATAAAGACATTACCCTTCTTCGATAAAAATAAGAAGAAACTGCCTTTTCGCCCTTTTCATAGGCTGAAATGTGCCTTTTATTTGAAATGAAATGGGGCATTTAGTTGTAATTGCACAAAAAAACGACCCCATGTCGGGGTCGATCTTTTGTCATGCTGCGTATGATTTACAAGGTTGCGTTATCCGCACCCGGAATCAGAATTTCAAAGACACTGCCATGCTGAAGGATGGTCAAACCTCTTGATTTATCTCGCATAACAACAACCTCAGCTTTTTGGGCCATCCGCTCCACATAATTTTCCGGAGCTTCTCCCGAATTGCTGTATGTTATGCCTTCCAATTCTTTTTCCTCATTTTCTTCCAGCGGGTTCTCCATCACTTGCTCAAAAATATCGGAGAACAATTCAAAGTTATCCGTATATACGGAGATGCATTTCATGTTTGATCCCATCCTCTTCCTACTTGTCTATTTCTTACTGTTTGCGTTCTGTTCCTTATTCTTCCTGACCTTGGACGTTTTCATACGCTTTTTTCCTTCACGACATACATCCAGCAGCGGACAAATCTCGCACTGGGGACTTTGAGCTTTACAGTGATATCTGCCGAAAAAAATGATCCGGTGATGCGTAATCGTCCACTCCTCACGCGGTACTTTTTTCATCAGCTTCTTCTCCACTTCAAGCACGCTATCATTCCAGCCTGCAAGACCAAGCCGTTTGGAAACACGCTCCACATGCGTGTCCACTGCAATCGCAGGTACGCCGAAAGCGTTGGATACGACCACATTCGCGGTTTTTCGTCCAACACCCGGAAGCTTTACGAGCTCCTCATGGGATCGAGGCACTTCACCATCATACTGTTCAATCAACATCCAGCACAGGTTTTGGATATGTTTCGCCTTATTACGATACAACCCGATTCGCCGGATATCCTGCTCCAGTTCCTCAATCGGTACCGAAATATAATCCTGCGGTGTTTTATATTTCCGAAACAGATCCTTCGTCACTTTGTTCACCGTTGCATCCGTACATTGAGCCGACAACAAAACAGCAATGGTCAGTTCAAATGCATTCTCATGATTCAGCTCGCAGTGCGCATCCGGAAACATCTCTTCCATCGTATCAAGTATATGTCGTACCGTGGCCGAGTTCATAACAAGATCCCTCCCGCAAAAAAAAGTCTTGATGCGACAAAGCCCCGCATCAAGACGGTGTTTCTCGTGTATTTCCAAGCGTGAAAAACTATTGCTTCACGATCTCCACAACGTTTCCGTTGTTGAAATACAGTACAATATTATCATTTTCTTTCAGGGATTGCACGGATAAGTTCTGATCTCCCTGGTGAACATACATGTTTTCAGCCGCCGGGAAACGATACGAATCGGTAGTATATTTGCGTTTTACAAATACATCACCGTTGCTATATTTCCAGAAAGAACGGCTCATCGAATCCAGAACGTTTACTACGGTTGTACCGTCAACATCCTTACGCACCTCTACTCGATCATTCACAGTGACACTGTTTAAATTCGTAGAAACTGCACCGCCGCGAACAACTTTGACTTTTCCAGCTGTATCAATGGTTTGGTTGGTTCCATTGAATTCTTTAACGGTCAGCTTGGACCCGGCTCCATCCACCTGCACAACCTCGCCAAGCGTCAATTTAACGGCCTGAACTGCTACAGGCGTTGTTCCTACAAAGCTGGCATTGATCAGCGTCCCCGGACGAAGATCACTCACACGAATCGTCTGCCCGCTCTCATCTGTCATAACAACTTTATCCGTATAAAACTCACTTGTGATCCCTTTGTGTTTGACCCGGATTCGGTTATATGACGGATCGGTAGAAACAACCTCAAACTGAATGGAATCTTTCGTCTTCAGGCTGGACAACGTTTCCTGGTTGTTCGAGAGCTGTACAACCACCTGATCACCAATTTTAATATCAGACATGGAAGCAACCGGTTTTTCATAACGTTCTACTCTTGGCAGGCTGTAAGGGATGTTTAGGCTCTGCCCGTCAGCTGTCTGAATCGTAAGTGTTCGAGTTGAAGCGTTAATTGCGGTTACCGTACCTTCATATTTGTGTACGATCTCTAACGAAAGAGCTCGATCACCAATATAGCTTACATCAACCTTGCGTCCAGGTACCAGCTGCGCTTCAATAGCCGACAGGGTGTTTCCTGCCGGAGAGTCCAGCTTCGTTTTATCACCAATGATGATAACTTTCGGTGCACTCTTCTCATCGCTAACCACCAGCCAGCGCTTTTTCGCATCGTAGGAAACGACCGTTGCGGCGTTCATTTGCTCTATTTGTCGTCCCAACACTTCGATTTTTGTAACTTTTTCTTCTCCGTTAATGGTAAGCTCAACTTTGTCGCCAGCTTCCGCATCCGCTATGAGATCATTAAGGGTTGGCTTCACCATTCCATTGATTACAATCTCAGGTTTTTCAACAAGAAACTTCGTTTCCAGCTGTGTGCTGTTATCCCGTTTATACGTAATGGTCTTGCCATTGCTCTCTACGTTATAAAGCATAGCCGTTACGTTACGACCTACGCTTTGGCTTAATTCCACCTTCTGCAGAATGCTGTTTTCTACCGTATAATTCACGACAGAACCAGCTTTCAGTTCTGTTGGACTCAGCAATTCGTTCTGATACTTGATCAACGTGCTGTCATCCCATTTCAATGTATCAACAGCGCCGCTGGTGCTGTCTTTAATCGATATGGTTTTGTTCACGCTGTCTACGGCTTGTACTGTTCCGGAAGCCGTTTTGTTAACAAGACCGTCTTTCACCCGAATGGCTACAATCCGTTTTTGCGGAGTGAAAGTCTCTCGTTCAACCGTTACGACACTACCAGGTGCCATCGTTTTCGGATCGATTTTGTTGCCGTTCTGATCTAAAAACATTGTGTCAGCATCATAAGTTAATTCCTCAAATGTATTGTTGGAATCAAACCAGATCACATGATTTGGCGATAGACGGGCATAAACCCGTTCGAACGACTCAACTTGTGGAGTTGGGTCCAAAATTTCTACATAATCCGCTTTGTTGTTTTTACCGATCACCATGATTTGGGTATACGGCTTGATATCAGACAGGGATTTTCTTTTAGATGAATCTTTTTCAAAATAAGCCGTTGTTTCACTCAGCGTAAATACTTGCGGCTTACCGTCAACATAAATCTCGAGCTTACCATCGCCAATGCTCGTAACATAGCCTTCGTATTGATTATCATAATTGACGTCTATGTAAGCTTGAGCGCGGCTAAAGAAAGTCGCTATTTGCGCACGTGTTACTTCACCCTGCGGGTCGAATTTGTTGCCGGATACACCTTGTGCGAGGCCCAAATCAACGGCGACACTGACATAACCGACTCGATCCGGAGAAATTTTGTCGTGATCAGCAAAGCCTGTTGCTTTGCTCTTTGCAGCTTGCGCATCCGATGTACGCCCGATCGAACGCACCAACACTTCCGTTACCCATTCCCGGGTCGCTTTTTTAGCCCCCCAGGTTACTTTCGAGTCTGAATACTTGGATTCTTTTTTCTTGTCAAGCAGGTTTTCCTGAAGCGCCAATTCTACGTACGGAATAAAGAAATTATTAACTTTCATATTTGTCGGTAATGCCGTGGACGCGCCGGTGCTGTCATTCACCTGTAAATCCAAGAAACGAATCGCCATCGTAACAGCTTCTTGTTGTGTTACCGGGTCGTTAGGGCGAAACTTGCCGTTATTTCCCGTAACGATCCCTTGTGCAGCCAATTTGTAAATGTACTTTTCTCCCCAATAACCTGATTTCACGTCATTAAAGAGTTTGACTCCAGGAGCAGCGGCGTTCGCAGCTGCAGGTGCAATATCTACGGCTACTGCGGAAGCGCCTGCTCCTAATACCATGAGTCCGGCCATGACGGCGGAGACCACTTTTTTGGAATGATAATGTTTGCTTCGTTTTGATACCATTTTGCTTCCCCTCTCGTTACTGCTGTTTCCTCTAACATTACTTTATTCGACAGCAGATCGTGATCTCCTTCCAACCGTCATTACCGGGTTTCAGGATTTTCTAAATCAACATGTCCCATCAGGCTTTCTACCTGCTTGCCATCGACAAGCAATTGAAGCGATTTTACTTCTTCAAATTGAAAGAACGTGTTTTTAAGTGCATTCACTGCGAGTTCTTCCGCACCAGCACCAAATCGGGCTTCATCCGGAATATGAAGATCAAGCGTCAATTTCCCGCCTTCAAATGTGGAAGAATTCAGCGTGACCTTTTCCCATAATGGAACCAGATCGGCACTATCGCTTTTTTTCAGCGCTTCAAATGCAGCCTCATACTTCTCGCTTTCTTGACCAAACGTAATTTTTGAAGATCCTTTTTTCAAATCCATCACGTCCGGATCGGTATAATATACCGTAATTGTTTCCGTCTTCTTTTCCTTTTGCTGTGACTGATCAGGCGTTTGGTTGCCGCCAGCTCCACTCGTCGATCCCGGATTTTCCTCAGCTGACTGCGAAGGAGCAGGATCGGCTTCAGGCAAGGGCGCTGTTGATGTATTTTGTTCTGGTGCATTACCGGGAGCAGTTTCGGGCTTTTCTCCGCAACCGGCTCCAAACACCATCACCGCCGCCAGCAATCCAACGGTCCATATTTTTTTGTTCATATGCCCACCTCCTGAATTGATCGGTCATGATTACTTCACTTTTAAATATTCTTTCAGGCCGTCAACGATTGCCTCGGCCAACTTGTTTTGAACGGTCGGGTTAAACAGTTTGCTTTCATCACTCTTGTTGCTCATAAATCCAACTTCAAGCAGTACCGCTGGCATTTTGGTTTCACGGATAACATGGAAATTACCGTATTTTACACCACGATCCCGAATTCCCATCGCTTCGACCATATGCTTGTGTAACACTTTAGCCAGCTCTTCGCTCGACTCTCTTTGCCAATAGGTTTCCGTGCCTGATGCCGAAGAAGGCCCGCTGTTGGCATGAATCGATACGAAAGCATCTGCTTTCAAATCATTTGCCAATTTAGCGCGATCCTTCAATTCAATGAAAGTGTCATCACTGCGAGTCATAACAACGTCAATATTCTTTTCTTTTTTAAGCAGCTTTTCGACTTTCAAAGCTAGTGCCAGGGTAAAGTCTTTCTCTTTCTTCTTCGTTGCACCTATCGTTCCTGGGTCCCTGCCGCCATGACCAGCATCGATGACAACCAGCTTCTTGCCTCCAGCACCCGGTGCTGGTGCAGGCTCTGTAGAAGTGTTTAATTCTACACTGAACGAGCCGGTACCGTTCTTCGGACCGTGAAGCGTATAATTTTTAGCTTTGCTCAGGTCAATTACAATTCGGACAGTTGAAGGATTGTTTTTAAATATCGAATATCGAACCTTCTTTACATCCGGATGCCCCGTAACTGATAGTTCACCGTTCAGACTGGCATTAAGATCATTGTTTTTGCGGAACGATTCAGAAAACTTCGCATTCGGAATATCAACTACAATTCGATGTGGACTGCTCAGCTTCATAAGTTCAGGCTTAACAGTACCTGTCGCTGCTACCGTCAGACGGTTTTCGCTAAAGCTAATGCCGTCCACGGTGGACAAATTATCATTTCCCTCCCCAGGGTTTGGGTTAACAGTTGTCGGGGTAGTAAGATAAACAGCCTTTTTCTGATTATCCCATTTCACGTTAAGGCCCATCTGTTCACTGACAAAACGGATCGGAACGATCGTTGTACCGCCACGTAATATCGGAGCTCTTGTCATCTCTGCCCGCTGTCCGTTAACCTTTGCCGTCTTGTCGCCGATAACCATCTCAACGGTCGTTCCATTTCCTTTGACAGTAACCGTTTGAGTCGACTTTTTCCAGCCTACAGAGTAGCCCAAGTTTTCAGAGATTACACGGATCGGTACCATAACCGTCCCTTTGATATTTTCCACCTTAACTTTAGAGGACAAGTTCAATTCGGTACCGTCAAGATAAATTTTGGCACTATATGAACTCGCATCCGCCCCCTTAGGAAAAGCCACCATGAAGACAAACAGAAACAATAAAAAACCGAACTTCTTCATCCTTCACCCCTACCATCCTGTTGTTTTGTCATAGATTGGCGTTTACTGCAACCCGGCCTGTCCGACATTACCCGACAAATACTAGACGCACTTAGGCCCTAAAAGTTGCGAAATTATTCCCTTGTTACCAAAAAAACTCCTATTTCTTTAATAGAAATAGGAGTTTAGTCTTGCGTAAATATGAAAGTATGATCATTCAAAAATGATAGAGTTCAGTAAAATCAGTTTCACTTGCGAGTCATCGGATGTTCCAAGTCAACATGACCCATTAAACTTTCGACTTTCTTTCCTTCCACCAACAACTGGATCGATTTTACTTCTTCAAACTGAAAAAATGTATTTTTCAGAGCTTCAATAGCAAACAATTCTCCGCCTGATCCGAGATTCGCCTCTGGTGGCATAACGATATCCAGCGTCAAAGCTCCCTTATCGAATTTGATCGATATGAGTTTAATGGAATCATGCCACAGTGGAACGAGCTTCTCATCTGCGCTCTTTTGCAGACCTTCAAAAGCCTTGGCATATTTGTTTTCTTGATCAGTGAACGTGATTTCACCGGAGGCTTTTTTCAAATCCAATAATTCCGGGTCCGTATAATAAAGGTCAATCGTAGCTTTCTTTTCCTGAGAGGCGTTCTCTTTATCGCCCGCTGGTTTTTCCTGCGTTCCAGAATTTCTGTTCTCAGCTGGAACTTCTTTCGGCCCGCCTTGAACATTGTCTACGCTCTCGCTAGGCTGCTCATTATCATGATCAACATCAGGTGCGTCATTTTGATCCGTCTCCGGTGCTTGAACTTCTTCAGATGGCTGCTGAGCTGGCTCGCTAGGGGCTGCTGCTGGCTTCTCGCCGCAACCGGTACTCACGGCCAGAACAAGTGCCAACAGGCCTGTAAGCAAATACTTCCTGTTCATTGATTGTCCCCCTCTGTAGTTAGAACATATAACCATATTATACTTTGAGATACTCTTTAATACCATTTACGATGGCCTCAGCAACACGATTTTGAAATTCTTCATCAAACATTTGTGCTTCATCACCTTTGTTGCTCAAAAATCCGATTTCCAATAAAACCGCCGGCATATTTGTCTCTCTTGTCACATGAAGATTTTGCTTTTTGACACGACGATCTTTAAGTCCGGTCGCTTTGATCAAATGTTTATGTATAGTATTTGCAAGTTCGAGGCTGGCATCGCGTGTATATAACGTTTCTGTTCCATTCGGGCTGCTAGTACCGTGGCCGTTGCCGTGAATCGATACAAAGATATTCGAATTCAGGCGGTTTGCCAATTCTGACCGTTCGCTAAGACTAATGGTAGAATCATCCGTTCGAGTCATAACGACATCTATATCTTCCTCTTTTTGGAGCAGCGCTTCTACTTTCTGGGCGAGCGAAAGATTAAAATCCTTCTCATATTTCCCTGTAACACTAACTTTACCCGGAGCACTGCCGCCATGGCCTGCATCAATCACTACAACTTTATTGCCCGAATCGATCTGAGGTACAGGCACTGAATCCGCAGCACCGAGATCAATGAATATGAGACCTGAGTTGTCCGTAGAAACAGTATAATTCACAGGTGCTGTCAATTGTATTACGACACGTACGGTAGAAGGAGAATCACTAAATAATGAATACCGGATTTGGGACACTTCCGGATGCTCTGTAACTACCAGCTCTCCACTGTTCTGAGCGTTCATCATATGTTCAGTTCCGAAAATATTTGAAAATGCGGTATTCGGCAAATCTACGACAATACGATCAGGCCCTTTCAGCTGAAAAACTTTAGGTGTGACCCGGCTGCTCGTTGAAATCATCAACTGGTTCTCGCTAAAGCTGATTCCATCTACAGTAGCCAATATTTCTGGCTTGGGAGAAACAGCTGAACCCGTTGATTTACCCGGCGCCTTGTCTCCAGGCTTGGATGGTGTTGCTCCCCCATCCTGTCCCGAGCGGGAAGGCGGCTCATTTTCTCCTGATGACAGAAATACAGCCTTCATCTCGTTATCCCATCTCACGTTCATACCCATCTCGCTGCTTACGAAACGAAGCGGCACCAGCGTAGTATGTTTACTCAGCATAGGTGCGATATTCATACTTGCCTGTTGTCCGTCAATTTCTGCGCTCTTGCTTCCAATAAACATCTTAACCGTTGTATCGCTGTTTTTCACCGTTACAGATTGGCTAGCTTTATCCCATTTAACCTTAAAGCCAAGGTTCTCAGATACGACACGAATCGGGATCATAATGTTGTTGTTTACATTGGCAACCTTGACACCGGACGCCAAATTCAGCTGTTCCCCGTCCAAAAATATTTTGGCATCACCCGAGGAAGCTTCCCCTACATTTGGAAACGCTAGTAAAAAAACAATGAAAAACCCCAGCAAACTAAACTTCTTCATGAATCCACCTCAACCATCTTATGTTTTTGCAAATGCAAACTCAGCGTTCCGCTACAGGCCACTCTCGGACATACCGCGATATCGAATGTTTCTCGCCCTATCAAAGAAGCTGTCTATTACATCCATAATATCAGAAAAAACTTCCATTTCCCACACCGGAAATGGAAGTTTAATAATCTTGTAACCTTTTGTAGAGTCAGCTGGCCTGCATCAGGCGAACAAACGATCATGATGCCTCTTCTCGTAAGCATCAATTTTGCCTTCATGCTGAAGCGTCAAACCAATGTCATCCAAACCTTGAAGCAAAAATTGACGACGATGCTCATCAAGGTCAAATTCAATATGCAAACCTTGTGCATCGGTAATGCTCTTGTTTTCCAGATCCACGGTTAACTGATAGCCTTCTTGTGCTGTGGTGCGCTGAAACAAGTCTTCGACCTGCTCTTCTGAAAGCTTAATTGGCAAAATGCCGTTCTTAAAGCAGTTATTATAGAAAATATCAGCAAATGAAGGTGCAATAACGACCCTGAAGCCATAATCCAAAATCGCCCAAGGCGCATGTTCACGCGAAGAGCCACAGCCGAAATTCGCTCTGGAGATCAGTATGGAAGCCCCCTGATACCGAGGCTGATTTAATGAAAAACTGTCAATGACCTTTCCCTCTTCATCAAAACGCCATTCATAAAACAGAAATTGTCCAAAACCAGTCCGTTCAATGCGCTTAAGAAACTGCTTAGGAATAATGGCATCCGTATCAACGTTAACCCGATCTACAGGCCCAACGACCCCGGTTAATTTCGTAAATGCTTGCATAGGTTTCTCCCCGTCCTTTCTTAGACTGCAGCTTCCTCGCTGACAAATTTCCAGTCACGCACATCGACAAATCGACCCTTGACTGCAGCTGCGGCAGCCATTGCAGGCGATACAAGATGCGTTCTGCCGCCCCGTCCCTGACGACCTTCAAAGTTACGATTGGATGTAGATGCACAGCGCTGACCTGGCTTCAGCACATCCGGATTCATCGCCAGACACATGCTGCATCCTGCTTCACGCCATTCAAAGCCCGCCTCAATAAAAATTTTATCCAGCCCTTCCTTTTCGGCCTGAAGTTTTACACGTCCGGAACCAGGAACGACGATCGCCGTTACCTTGTCGGATACTTTATATCCTTTCGCTACAGCCGCCGCTGCACGAAGATCTTCAATGCGCCCGTTCGTACAGGAGCCGATAAAGACATAGTCAATCGGGATTTCAGACATAGGCGTTCCAGGTACAAGAGCCATATATTCCAATGCTTTCTCAGCAGCCTTGCGTTCATTTTCTGTCGCAAAATCAGCAGGGTCTGGTACAGCCGCCGAAATGTCGGTCCCCATCCCCGGGCTCGTTCCCCACGTCACTTGCGGAATGAGCGTTTCCACATCAAATTCCACAACAGCATCAAACTGAGCACCCTCATCGGTTACGAGCTCTTTCCATGCTTCAACCCTGCGCTCAAAATCCTCTCCCTGCGGTACATGCTGACGCCCGCGAAGATAATTAAAAGTCGTTTCATCCGGTGCAATCATACCTGCACGAGCCCCGGCCTCGATCGACATATTGCATACGGTCATTCGCTCCTCCATCGTCAATTCGCGAATGGCATCACCTGTATATTCAATGACATATCCTGTAGCAAAATCCGTACCGTACTTGGCAATCACGCCGAGGATCATATCCTTCGCGGTCACGCCAGGATTTCGTTTTCCTACAAAACGAACCTCCATCGTTTTGGCCTTCGCTTGCTGTAAACATTGTGTTGCCATGACATGCTCTACTTCACTTGTACCAATACCGAAAGCAAGGGCACCGAATGCGCCGTGCGTAGAAGTGTGGCTGTCTCCACACACAATCGTTTTGCCAGGATGCGTTAAGCCAAGCTCTGGCCCCATAACATGAACCACACCCTGATCAACGGTATCAAGATCATACAGCGTCACGCCGAAGTCGCGGCAGTTCTGGGTCAGCGTATCGATCTGCTGTTTGGAGATCGGGTCGGTAATGTTGTATCGATCTTTCGTCGGAACGTTATGATCCATTGTAGCAAAAGTCAATTCGGGACGACGTACCTTGCGGCCGCTGAGACGAAGTCCTTCAAATGCCTGCGGTGAAGTCACTTCGTGAACTAAATGCAGGTCGATATACAAGATGCTGGGCTTCCCCTCTTCCTGATGAATGACGTGGTTATCCCAAATTTTTTCGAACATCGTCTTTTTACTCATCATCTTCACCCCATTAATTCATTCGATCCATGTGAAAAGAAGGAGATTCCCCTTCTGTTTCGATTGATTGTAATATATCATCTCCGGACTCATTGTTCCAAGATATAAAATCTATAAAAGCAATAGGTAAAAACTATAAGCTAAAATGCTTCATTCAACAGAATTCTACCTGGGATCTACAGCGTGATGAAGATTTTGTTCGTACTTTCCTATATAATATAGGAATATTAATAGGTAACGCCTATAAATGGAGTGACTCAAATGGAACTAAGACAGCTTCAATATACTTTACAGATCGCCGCAGACAAAAACTTTTCAAGAGCTGCTGAGAAACTGCACATTGCCCAGCCTTCACTCAGCCAGCAATTATCGAAACTGGAAAAAGAGCTTGGTGTATTGCTGTTCCAGCGTAATACAAGCACGGTTGAACTGACCCATGCAGGGGCAAGCTTTGTGGAACACGCTCAAAAAATTATGGATGCCGTTGAACAACTCCGTCAAGAAATGTCTGACATTTCACAGCTTCGTAAAGGAAAGGTCGTTGTCGGAAGCATGCCGATTACCGGCTCTCACTTGCTCCCAAGAGTGCTGCCAGCGTTTAAGCAATCCTATCCGGACATCGAGATTACGTTGCTGGAAGACACCTCTTTGAATTTGGAGAAGCTGACTGCCAGCGGTAAAACTGACCTCAGCTTGCTGTCCCTTCCGCTTGTGGAACCGTCTCTTACGTGGATTCCCTTGGGTGAAGAGACAATCGATCTGGCTGTGCCTCCACAGCACCGCCTTGCCCTTCGAGCACAGAATCATCCTGGTGAGCCTGTTACCCTGCAAGAGCTTAAAGATGAATCATTTATCGTATTGAAAAAAGGACAAGGGTTTCGCAAACTGACCTTCGACCTGTGCCGGGATGCCGGCTTTGAGCCCCAAGTTGTTTTTGAAAGCAGCAACATCGAGACGATCCAGTCTCTGGTAGCAACAGGAATGGGTGTTACGCTTGTCCCCCACTTTATCGCACGGGCCAAGCGAAGCGAATTTATACCTGTTTTCTTGCCCCTTGCAGAGCCAGTTCCAAGCCGAACATTGGTTGTTGCCTATCGCAACGGGCGATATTTGTCCAAAGCTGCTGAGGCGTTCATCGAAACCTTTAAAGAGGTTATGAACGACCTCGCAACGGAAGGAAGCAAGGACAAATTGTAGTCACTAGCCAAAATGACGATCATTTAAACAAGAAAAAGAGACTGACATTCGGAAGGATTCGATCCCTGCTTTGGCAAAGAACACATCTTGCCCACCGAAGGCAGCCTCTTTTTTTCAATAACTGTTATTTGCGTAAATTATGCTTATCGATCAGTCGGTTCTGTTGATCCACGTTTCGGGACGTATCCTGAACGGATGCATCAAATCCATTGTTCTCCCCGACGACATCTTCTACAAAGTCCCGAAACTGATCCTTTTGTTCTTTTGAACTTTCCGCATTGCTGTAGTTCTCTTTGTCCTTATTAGCCATCACATCAACCTCCTTGATCGGGATTAAAAGTAGTATACCCGCTCAGCCAAAGATGAAACCGTCACTTCTGCCATTTATCATGATGGAGAATCTAAGGTTTTTCTTTGAAATCAATGTATGCTTGTGGTATTCTTTCAAGTAGTATTCGAATACGATAGACTAAACGTGATGACGGGACCAGTAAGAAAGATCTTGACATGATCAGAGAGCAAATTCCACGGGCTGCAAGAATTTGCCATGCCAGCTTTCCGAATCCTACCCCCGAACGGCTGGCCCTAACAGGCCGGACAGTGCCTTCTGTTACAAGGCTCAAGCCGGGTGAGTTTTTCATCAATAAAGGTGGTACCGCGGAAGTCAACTTTCGTCCTTTGCACTAAGGATGAAAGTTTTTTTGTTTTAGAATACAAGAATTAACATCATACAGAGGAAGTGATAACGATGGCATCACGCATCGTTGTAAAAATCGGAAGCAGCTCGTTAACGAGTGCCGAGGGTGGTTTGAACATTGATGCCATTAACTTTTATGCGGCAGAACTGGCAGCCCTTCGGGAAGCAGGACACGAAGTGCTGCTCGTATCCTCAGGCGCTGTTGCCGCGGGATTCCGCAAAATCGGCTATCCGTTTCGTCCCCGTCTGCTGCATGAGAAGCAAGCGGCCGCCGCTGTCGGACAGTCCTTGCTCATGACATCATATCAGAATGCTTTTGAAGACAGAGGTTACATCGCAGCGCAAATCTTGTTGACCCGAGCGGACTTTGCCAGCCGAAAACGAATGAACAATGCCAACATGACGATCGATGAGCTGCTGAAGCAGGGTGTCATTCCCATCATTAATGAGAACGACACTGTATCCATCGACGAGCTCAAGTTTGGCGATAATGATACGCTGTCTGCACTTGTGGCCAACCTGGTTCGAGCCTGCCAGCTTATTATTTTGACGGACACCGACGGACTTTATACCGCCGATCCGCGAACAACTCCTCATGCAGTTCGTTTTGAAGAAATTGAAGAAATCACTGACGAGATCTACGCGCTTGCAGGAGGCGCCGGATCAAGTGTAGGAACCGGCGGGATGAGATCCAAGCTTGATGCTGCCAAAATCGCTATGCGCGGCGGAGTTCCTGTTTTTATTGGCAAAGCGGACAACGACGGCGACCTGATATCCATTATGAACAACAGCGGCAAAGGCACCTATTTCGCCACTCAGCTTTCCTCCCTTCCCGTGAAGAAACAATGGCTGGGATTTATGTCTTCCCCGATCGGGCGAATTATCGTGGATGACGGCGCGGAAGAAGCGCTTCTGCACGGCGGTCACAGCCTTCTGCCCGTCGGTGTCAAAAATGTGGAAGGAAGCTTTCAAGCCGGAGACGTTGTCGAGGTAATGAACAGCAACAACGAAAAACTTGGACGAGGTATCGTCAATTATGACATGGAACAGCTACAAACCATTCGCGGTCTGCCCAGCAGTCATGTCATTTCTGCAATCGGTGAAGTTCACCGACTCGAGGTTATACACCGTGATGAATGGATAACGTTAAAATAAAAACCATTGATTGGAGGAAGAAACCATGAGTGAAGTAAGAAGTAAGGCAGGGCTTGCAAAAAGTGTGGCCTCTGTATTAAACAAACTGAACACCACTCAAAAAAACGAGGCTCTCTTGGCGATGGCTGATGCGCTTTCCAACCGTTCTGCAGACATTATGGAAGCTAACGCCGAAGATCTTCGCCGCGGTAAAGAGCAGGGAATTTCCTCTGCCTTGCTTGACCGTCTCGCTTTGAATGAAGCCAGAATCGAAGGGATTGCCGAGGGACTGCGTCAAATCGTACAACTGCCTGACCCGATCGGCGATACCCTTGAAGTCATTGAACGTCCGAACGGACTCCATATTACCAAACTTCGGGTGCCGCTCGGGGTGATCGGTATTATCTATGAAGCGCGTCCGAACGTAACGGTTGATGCGGCAGGCCTATGTCTTAAATCCGGCAATGCGGTTGTTTTGCGCGGTGGTTCCTCCGCTCTCTCCTCCAACCGCAAGATCGTAAAAGTGCTGCACGAGGCCATGACTCATACCGCACTTCCCAAAGATGCACTGCAGCTTATTGAAGATCCTAACCGATCTTCGGTTGACGAAATGCTGAAGTTAAACGGTCTGCTCGATGTCATCATCCCTCGCGGCGGCAGCTCGCTCATTCAGAATGTCGTAATGAACGCAACCGTACCAGTCATTGAAACAGGTGCGGGCATCTGTCATACGTTTATCGATGCGTCTGCCGATCCTGATATGGCTGAAGCCATCAGCATCAATGCCAAAGTACAGCGTCCGTCCGTATGCAATGCGATGGAAACGCTGCTGCTTCATCAGGATTTTGCGAAGACAAATTTGGAAAAACTTGCAGATAAGCTCCGGGAATTCAATGTGGAGATAAAAGGCTGCGAAGAAACTGTCAAAATCGTTCCTTGGGCGTCCTTGGCCTCCTCAGCAGACTATGCAACGGAATACAATGACTTTGTTCTTAACGTCAAGGTGGTTCATAGTGTGGACGAAGCCTTGGAGCATATCGCAGCCTATGGAACGAAGCATTCCGAATGCATCGTTACAGAATCAAAAGACAATGCAGAACGATTTTTGCAAGGTGTTGACGCTGCGGCCGTATATCACAATGCTTCCACCCGCTTTACCGATGGTTTCGAATTCGGTTTCGGAGCGGAAATCGGCATCAGCACACAAAAGCTTCACGCCCGCGGGCCGATGGGGCTGCCAGCCCTTACGTCCACCAAATATGTCATTCATGGCAATGGTCAAATAAGAGATTAATCCAAGAAGGAGGAACTACATATGTGTACATCTCCCCAGAATCGGCCTTTGATTGAAAAGGCAATCACCTTTTACGGCGCCGGCTCTATGGCCGAAGCTATTGTACAAGGTCTCGTAAGCCGATCAGTTATGCGACCTGAAGATATTACGATGCTGAATCGAAGCAACTCTGTACGCTTACAGGAACTGAAAGAGCGCTATCATGTAAAGGTCAGCAATGATGTCCAAGAGAAGATGGATATTCTTCGTCATTCTCCGGTTATCGTGCTTGCCATGAAGCCTAAAGAGGCAGCTAAAGCTTTAAAAGAACTCGGCCCGCTTCTGTCCGATGATCAGCTGCTCGTTTCTGTCATTGCAGGGCTATCCATTGAGACAGCCCATAATCTTCTTGGCAAAAAACAACCGCTTGCACGCACGATGCCGAACACCTCCAGTTCCATTGGAATGGGAACAACCGGCATCTCCTTTTCGAAAAATATAGATAATGCGATGCGGCAACTGGTACTAACCCTGTTTGAAGCGGTCGGAAATGTAATGGTTATTGAAGAAGATAAAATGGACATTCTGACAGGCATTTCCGGAAGCGGTCCGGCTTACTTCTACTATTTGATGGAAGCGATGACTGCTGCCGGTATCCGGGGCGGACTTACAGCTGATCAAAGCAGAGAGCTTACGCTTCAGACAATCTTGGGGGCTGCCCGCATGGTGCAGGTTACAGGCGAACATCCTTCCGTCTTACGGGCCAAGATCACTTCTCCGAACGGGTCAACACAAGCTGCTCTTGAAAGACTGGATCAAGGGGACTTTTTCGAAACGGTCATCTCGGCTGTTAATCGTTGTGTCGAGCGGTCCCGCGAAATGGGTGCTGTGCTGAAAGAACAAACTTCATAGCTGAAGAGGGGCCGTTAGCGGGGCCTAGCGATCAATGATGGATCAGGCAGGTCCCTTTAAAAATGCCAAACGCCTGGTCTCAAGCCAGCTAGCCAAGTCTTTTCATCATTAAGAAACGATCATGAAAGGGTTATGACAGGATGCTTTTAAATCTTTCCTTAGGCGCGATTTTATTCATTTCGGGCGCTGTGTTGTTTTTATTTCCACCTAAAAAGATCAATGCATTTTACGGCTATCGCACCTACTCTTCCATGAAAAATGAATGGACCTGGAAAACGGCAAACCGATACGGCAGTCAGCTGATGATGATTTTTGGCAGCATTCTGTTGTTCATCGCCGCAACAACCGGTCATTTTGCCACAACAGCCGTCAGTACGATTATTTCCTTCCTATTGATCAATATTTTAATCGAAAAAAAGTTAAAAAAAATGTAAAACGGGCTTCACAGCTCGTTTTACATTTTTTAATGTTATCTCCTATCCTTATCAAGTACGGTTAACTATCGTCAGTATCATTTCTAATAAAACCATTAGAACAGCTACTACTCCACCTAAAGATATAATTAGCTTTTTCGCTCTTTCTTCTTTCAGTGTTACAATCAAAAGCTTATATATTAAAATGCCCAACAGCCCTCCAGAAACATTCAAGATCACATCGTTTATGTCGGTCACACCGATCGCAAATATAAATTGGAATAGTTCAAAAAACAAGCTAAGCAAAGCGATGATTGCTATATTTTTGACCAGTGAGCTTTGATTCTTGGAAAATAACATGGATAAATAAATTCCAAGTGGTATGAACAATGCGATATTTCCAAGTATATTGATTCTATTCGAGCCAACAGAGGCGTTTACATCCCACATATCTTTAAATGGAATCATATGGACTGACCTTAACCAAGGTCGGTTGAAATCAAACAATTCAAGCGGCGATGATAAGGTTTTAAATATAATCACATCTACGAGCAGATAAAGATATACAATTATTGTGAAATATAACACCATTTTTTTCATTTTTTTCTCCTGCCATTTTTATTGACATTTTCTTCTGAGAGTCCCATCGACCGCGTTCCTACCCTCCACTGGCATACCGTTGCCGCCTGTCTGATGCATTAATATTCTGACTCATCAAAAGGAAACCCCTCATTCCGCTTTTCTTTCTTTGATCCAACCATCAGCTTGATTCCACCGCCAATGAGCAAAAGAGATACAATCGCGGTTTTTAAGAAATTACGGATCTGATAGCTGATTTCCAAGTCCGGGAACATACTTTCAAGGTAAGGAAGAACAACGCTTGAGAAAACAAAATAGAGACCGAGCATAAGCAGCCCTAATCCAAGCCATCTCTGCTGATTGGAAAAGTTGTAAATTAACGGTTTATCCCGAAGAGGTTCGCGGCCGTAACGGCTTACCTGCTGCAATCCATCAAAGAAACAATAGAACCAAATCAGTGGAATTAGAAACATAAACAAGGATAAGCGCAGCACATCCATGACATAGATGCTCCCCAGAAACAGAACCATCATCTGTAAACCGCGTTTTTGTAATCCGAGATACATTTGCCCTGCTCCTGGAAAAGCAGAAAGCAATGTAGCGAAAACTTTACTGCGTCGGCCTCCGTCACGACCAGCCTCCAATTCATTGAACAAAGTCCGATCCTCAATAAATTCGCCGGCCTGTTTGCGGTGGACAAGCTGCACAACATCAAACATGCAATACAGCCAAATGATCGGCAGCATGCCGAAAAACATCAAAAATACAAAGTCGTTCGTGAGCCCCGTTAAAAACATCAAGATCGTAGCCAAGCCGAAAAAGGAGATGAGAAATGATAATCCCCGCTGCATAAGGCCGATTTGGAAATGCCCTAAGCCAGGAATAATCGATAAAATGATCGTGTAGAACCGTTCGGTTTCTTCATTTTTATCTTGAGGTACGCTGATTGGACGGCCATATTCATCATGTACAATGACCGTTGGAGTGTATCTTATTAGCGCGATCACCAAGTCTAGCATATTGATCCCCCATATGAAAAACGCTCCCATAACGCCAAGAATGAAAGGAGCATCATCCGCCGTTGCAATAGAGAGAACAACTCCACCGATTAATAAACTGAAAAATATAAACGGATATAAGAGCGCCCGTCCTCTTCTCCCCCAGTAGTAATGCCCCAGTCCGGGAATCACATTTATAATAAAAGCCAGCCCTTTATTGCGTTGCGGTTGCACACTGCATCATCCTTTCCTTTTTCGATTAATAAGACTTCAGTCGGTCAAGCCAGCTTGTCGTTTTTTCCATCAACTGTTCACTGTAGGAAACCGATTGAGACGATTTCGGAACTTGATGGTTTTTACTTTCCGGAAACAACCGGTCAAATGCTCCTGAAAACATAAATACTATGGTGAGGGAAGCGGCCACCGTATAATGAAACAACGGCCGTTCATACCATCTGCGTGGACGATCAGATGAAGTCGGAACAGAGCGGCGCTGATAAGGAACGATTTCCTTGTCAGACAGCACACGGTCAGCAAACGATTCCGGGTTTTCCAACATAGGAAGATCCTGATCCATTTCAGCCATAACCTGCATATATACATTCAAAGCATTGTCATTGGACAGCATCAACGCTTCCCATGAAGACGCTTCTTCAGAAGAGCATTCCCCTCTGATATATCGGCCTGCTTGCTGTTTCCAATCGGAATGTGCAGTGTTCATTTCCAATCATCCTCCTTCCATGCCTTTCGAATCCATTGTCTAGCCCGGTAAAGTTTAGACTCAACAGTTTTAACGGTAACACCGAACTCAGAGGCAATTTGTTCGTAATTTTTTCCCTCTAGGTAAAAAGCAGTGACAACCTCACGATGATTCTTCGGCAGATTGCCCACTTCTTTTATTAGCTCTTGCTTCTTTTCCTTGCTTATCAAATAAGAAAGTGTATCAGGGTCCCGGGAAGGAATTCGCTCAAGCGCTTCTCCGTCTTCTCCCTGCTGTTCAGGTGAGCGGCGCGCCACTTTTCGTTTTAAATCAATCGATTTGTTAAGCGTTATACGGGTGATCCACGTCTTAAATCCTTCAGAGCGGTATTGAGGGAGAGCTTTGAATACCTGGATAAACACTTCCTGAGACGCATCTTCTGCTTCCTTGGCATCCCGCAGGACCGAGTATGCCGTATGGAACACGTGCTGGCTGTACAGGTTTACCAGCTCCCGAAAGGCTTCCTGCTCGCCTTGCAGTATGCGTGTAATTAATCGTTCTGTCTCAATAGCTCTCCCCTCCTTCCCATAAATAATAGACGCAAGACATATGCCCTGCCCCTGCACTTTTCTAAAAAAACTTTACTTTCGTATATTTTCAAAGAAAAAAAACGTCTTTCGACGTTCATGCGAGGGATGAAAGGAACATTAATCCGACAAAAGCTTGGACATATAATACTCATCGATATATTGTCCTTCGATAACAAGCGAATGCTTTTTGATTCCTTCCACTTCGAAACCAGCCGATCGATACAAAGAGATCGCCCTTTCATTGTGCGACATAACCGTAAGTTCCAATCGGTGCACTTCTCTCTCGTATGCCCAAGTCTCCAGCTTTTGGAACAACCGTGTCCCGATACGCTGACCGCTATATTCTTGCAAAATTCCAATAACGATATATAGCGAATGCTGTACCCGCTTTAGAGCAGACCCAAACCCTCCGATATATCCGACAAGCCTGTCTCCTGCTTCCACAACAAAAATCATAGAATGACCAGAAGCCATGATCGTTTTAATGCGCTGCTCTTGTGATTCCTTCGTCAAGCTTCGTTCACCGGGCTCATATAACATAAATGAAGTTTCTTCATCCAGTTGCATTTGAAGTCTCAGAAACTCATCGGCATCTTTAAGGGTAATAGACCTGATTATTGTTTCCATCAGCAGTCCCCTTTCGGTGTGAAAATACTATATACACTATTAAGAATAACATAATGAAGAATGCAACGGATTAGATGATGTAACAAAAAAAGAACAGCTCCGCTATGAACCGTCATATCATTTTTTTGCGAAAAAGAGGAACTTTGGATCATATATAGAATATAATTCAATCAAGATGTATACAAATGTATACAAACAAAAGAAAGGATTGGTGGTTGGCATGGATCAGGAATTTAGAAAGAAGACCTTCCGCGGTGCAAAAATCGAAGACACGATCTTAGAATTAGAGAAATTAAGTCAAGTATGTGAAGAGAAAGTACACAGCAGTCAGCAAGTAGAAAGGCAGCGCTTTTATGAAGGAATGTCTATTGCTTATACAACGATAGCTCTGAAATTAAAAGGCGAGTTTGATTATATCGAAACTAAAGTCATTGACGAGCTTTACGGGGCAGTGGAAAACAGCAGAACGATGAACAATGTTCCGATAGACCCCGTTAAAACCTGTTCTTTTTGCCGTAAAAATAAAGAAGAAGTTGGTGAGTTAGCAATCGGACCTGGCGTGTCCATATGCAGTCATTGTTTGAAATTTGGTGAAGACGTTATCAAGTCCTATTCAGAGAACCATACAAGTTGAAAAACTATTTATATTTAAACATCACACTTCAGCAGGCTCATAACTTCAGCAAGGTTTTGAATGATGTATTTAGGGTTGTGAGCCTCTTGGAGTGCTAGTCCCTGTTTATTGTAGAGACAAAAATCGATTCCGGCATTCACAGCACCCATGTATCATCCGTCAATGAGTCACCAACATATAAAACTTCCTGTTCACGAACATCCAGCGCTTCTATCAAAACAACTAAAAAAACCTCAAGGCAAAAAATCAGCACTTAAGGTTTTCTTGTGTATCACTTATATTAAACGAATCGATTAGTCTCGATCGTCGTCATCATCATCATCGTCGTGATCATCATCATAGTCATCATCATCGTCATCGTGATCATCATGATCGATAGACAGGACTTTTCCGGTCTTGGCGTCGACATCAACATCAGCCTCACCCTTAGAGGTTCTCACTTCAACTTCATAAATATATCGACCATCATCCTCATCCAATTCAACCTTGATCACTTTTCCTCCACCTAAAGCCTTAACTGCAATATCAGATGCTTGCTTAGAGGAAATCTTGGCGTGTGAAGACTTGACACTTTTCCGAACATCACGATCATCGTCGTCGTCATGGTCTCTATCGATGACAGACAGCACTTTTCCAGTCACCGCATCAACATGGACATCCACATCACCTTTTGACCGTTCGATCTCTACTTCATAATATGCTTTTCCGTTTTTATATTCCAGATCTACATCATCGACATGCCCATTAGCTACCTTAAGGGCAGCTTTTTTGGCCTGCGCTTTAGAAATGTATTTCACATTCTTTCGCTTGTCACGATCATCGTCGTCATGGTCTCTATCGATAACAGACAGCACTTTTCCAGTCACCGCATCAACATGGACATCCACATCACCTTTTGACCGCTCGATCTCTACTTCATAATACGCTTTACCATTTTTATATTCCAGATCCACATCGTCGACATGTCCCTTCGCTACCTTGAGGGCAGCTTTTTTGGCCTGCGCTTCAGAAATATAAGAACTCTTCCCCTGTTTAGTTTTACTATCTGCATTTACTCCGCTTGCAGCAACCGCTGTACCTCCCGCCAGCAGCGTCACCGCCAATGCACCAATCCAAATTTTACGCTTCAACATTTTTTGTTCCTCCTTCATTTTCCATTATTAATTGTTGTCTACACTTACAAGATTACATTTAACGAATGAGATTCCGGAAAGAGAAAGATTAGAATTTGATGAGAAAACAGGATCAGTATTCACAGAATACAAAAAATTAGTTGTCGTCATCATCATCATCTTGATCATCGTCCGGTTCATCATCATTCCATATCACTGTGCCAACTTTGCCTGAAATGGCATTGACCTCCACTGTCACTTCCCGACCGTCTTTCAGTTCGATCTCGATCAGATAATATGGCCGACCCTTTTCAACACCGCGAAGCTCTGCATCTTCCACCTCACCGGGATATTTAGCAAGAGCGATCCTGGATGCTTCTGCTTCTGTCAGCATCTTGGGCTCTTTGTCATCATTACCTTGTTTGTTACCGCCTTTGTTAGCAGGTGGTTGGGGTTTCGTATTGGGATTGGGTTTAGGCTTGGGCTTCGGCTTTGGTTTCGGTTGAATGGTGCGAGTCGAAAGCGTCTCGCCTGTATACGGATCGACTGTGACTTGCTGTATTGAACCATCCTTCATCTTGATTTCCGCCTCATACACCTGTCTGCCTTTACTTTCTGTCAGTTCAAGCTTATCTACACTGCCTTTTGTCCGTTTCTGTAAATCGTTTTTCACATAATCACGGCTTAAAAGTGTTTTTTGTTTTGTATCTTCCGCCGCTTCAACCAGCTCAATGGAATCCACAGTGCCCGTTCGAGCGTCAAGGACAACATGATAAAGCCCGGTTTCGGCACGTAACTTCAACTCATAAAAATCATGATTCAGTTTCGTTTCCTCAATTTCCCCTTCGTATTGGTCAAGCAACGTTTGTTCTGCAGCTTGCACGGTCAACATTGAATCACCTGTTCGAAAAGGCAGCCATACCATCAGCACAGCAGTGGATGCAGCTACGATAACTCCTATAAGCCAAACCCAGCGCCGTCGTAACTTCATCGACATCACCTCGTTATCATTTCTACTGTTTACTCAGTATATCGAAGAAAAATGAGAATTTCATGAGAAACGAAGCTAATCATTTAACTTCGCTTTGAGGGGAGGGAGCCTGAGTTTCCATCTGAAGCTTTGGATTCATTGACGAGCGAAAAAACAACAGATGCAGTCGTCCCTTTCCCTTCCTCACTGTCCAGCGTAATTCTCGCCCCGATCGCACCGGCAATATCTTTGGCCAAGGATAGCCCCAATCCAGAACCACCTGCCCCTGATTTTCGCGTTCGAGCTGGGTCAATCCGGTAAAATCGATCAAACACCTTGTCCAGTTCTTCCTTTGGAATCCCGATGCCCTGATCGGTTACGGAAATCCATTTTTCGGTATCACTTTCATAAACACGAACCGTTATGGATTCCTTACTGTATTTACGGGCATTATCCAGCAGTATAAATAAAAGCTGCTTCAGCTTGCTCTGATCTGTATTGTGCCAAATCGATTTTTCCACAATCAAAGAGATATCCCGGTGATACGCATTGCGAAATGCACGAACCGTTTCCTCCGTCAATTTGGACAAATCAACCGCTTCAACAGTTACATTCCACTGTTCTGGCTTTCTCGCCAGCATCAGCAACTGCTCGGTCATTTCGCGCATACGGATAGATTCAGACAAAATCGCTTCAACGGCTTCATCAAAAAGCTCCGGCCGCTCCTTGCCCCTGCGCTTCAACAGACTGGCATAGCTCTCTATAATCGTCAGCGGAGTCTTGAGTTCATGGGAAGCGTCGGATACAAAGCGTTCCTGACGTTCAAAACTGGCTTCCAGCATGTCGATCATCTGATTGAACGTCTCTCCCATCTCCGTTAACTCGTCTTTGGAAGGACCTTTCAAACTTAACCGCTTGAAACGGCCGCTCATAAGGATATCCTTCATCGTTCGGATCATCGAAGTTATCGGGTTCATCACCCGGTCGGCCAATATGCCGCTAGACAAGATTGCCGGAATTAGCGCAATCAACGTAACTCCAATCAGGACGGATCGAAGTGTTTTAAGACGACTCTCCGTTTCGGCCATGCTCTCCACCAGCTGTATGTTAACGACTTCACCGCTAGGCCAAATCACCGGAACCGACACCCACACATAACCGTTTCCGTCCATCGTAATGCGCTCTGTCTTTCGCTTCGGGTCGTATTCGCGTTTTAGCTCGATCAACTGATCTTCTGTAGGTGACGTAGATGAAAAGCTTGTTCCATCCGAATGTACGATCCTTATCATGCCGTTTAGCGGAGGAAAAGCCCGCAGCAGATCATCCGGGGGAATAGAGTCTGCGAACTGCTGTATCCCCTCTACCGTTGACTTCGCTTCCTGTTCAACTCGCTTCATCTCATTACTGACAGACATGTATTGAAACAGAAGATAAACGGATAGGTTCACCGCAATAAGCAATATAGAGAATAGTACAGAGGAATACAAATAAATTTTGCTTCTCAGTCTCATGTTTGCTCCTTCAATACATATCCAACTCCACGTACCGTATGAATCAGCTCCGGCGACCGGCCATGGTCGATTTTTTTACGGACATAACGAATATACACATCCACAACGTTCGTATCCCCGTAATAATCATAGCCCCATACTGCCTGCAAAATCTGCTCACGGCTCAATACCTGCCGCTGATGCTTGAGCAGAAACGTAAGCAAATCGTATTCACGAGGTGTTAGGTCGATCATGTCACCACCCCGAATAACCTCCCTTGTCTGCTCGTTTAGCTTTAGGTCCGCAACACTGAGCCATTCCATCTCTGGCACAGAAATAGACGGAATCACTTCGGCCGCTCGACTGAGTCGCAGTGCTGCCCTTACTCTTGCAAGCAGCTCTTCAATCTGAAACGGCTTGGTCACATAATCATTCGCTCCGAGGTCAAGACCCGATACTTTATCTTCTACGGAATCCTTCGCTGTCAGCAAAATAACGGGAACCCTAGAATCTTGCTGACGTACTCGCCGCAGCACTTCAATTCCACTCATATTCGGAAGCATGATATCCAGCAAAATCAAATCCCAACGACCGGAACGATATGCTTCTAATCCTTCTGTTCCACTGCCAGCTTTTCCAACCTTGTATCCTTCATATTCAAGCTCAATTTCGAGCAATCGAGCAATTTTATCTTCATCTTCAATAACCAGTATCGATTCGCTCACTTCTCTTTCCTCCCTACAAATCCTTCCTTATTTATACATCCTTTTTCATATTTTGTACAATAGCGAAGCATTTCTGCCGCTTAAATTTAACATTCTAACTTTTATGTATTTCTTATAATTCTCAGTATACAATAAACCCGGTACCAATACGGTACCGGGTTGAATAGTTTTTATTATGATCTGTTAAGTACGTGCTTATAATCATCTGCCTAAATTTCTGAACTTCTGTATATACGTTTTGGCATCCTGTACAGTACGTACCCGGTTTTTGCTCCATTCCAGCAAAATGCGATCGATGTATCGAAAATGCACCTTCCCCGCAAACACTGCCTCTTTTAAAGCCAACAAGATAAGCTCGTCAGGATAACGATCCTCATCTACCCAGCCAGAAATCATTTCTAGCTCCATAGGCGTGAGGGGCCTTCCAAATTCTTTTTCAAAAATAATAAATAGATTTCGTTCTTCCTCGGCTATAGCGAGCTCCGAAGGAGCAGGCGTGTTGAAACGTTTGAGGGAACCCAAACCATATCCTGTACGAGACTTGTCAGAACTGCCTTCACCAGACACTCCTGCATTCTCTTCCGCAAGGCATTCACCGAGCTTTATGTACAGACCGCTCAGATTATAACGTTCGTACTGTATCCCCTGCTCTTCGTCCACATGCTCATCTATACCAAGCAGACCCTCTTTCATCAGCTTTTGCAGAATCATGGCCAGCACTTCAGTTGTAGCCCCTGTCACCTGCTGTAGCTCCTCAAGAGAAGGAAACCCTTTGTATTCCACCTGTTGAAATCCAAGTAAATGGATAAGCAGCATACACTCACTGCTGTTCAAGCCGATCTTACGGTAATAGCGAAGCAATGCATATGGGATCACTGCCATCCCTTGGTTCATGCCAGCAGATGCCCCTGCAGCCCAGGACACCAAATCTCCGGTACCGTTAGCTTGATTCATTCAAAGTCACCGCTTATGGATACAACCGGTACAGTGTACGAGGGAAAGGAATGGTTTCTCGTACATGATCCAGACCGCAGATCCATGCTACCGTACGCTCTAGTCCAAGACCGAAGCCGGAGTGTGGAACCGTTCCATATTTACGCAGATCCATATACCATTGATAGGTGTCCATGGATAAATTATGATCTTTAAAGCGTTCTTCCAAAAGCTCCGGATCATCAATACGCTGTGATCCACCGATAATTTCGCCATAGCCTTCCGGTGCGATCATGTCAGCACATAATACGACTTCCGGACGGTTAGGGTCTGGCTTCATATAAAACGCCTTGATGCTGGCAGGGTAATGTGTAATAAATACAGGCTTATCGTACTTCTCTGCAATAGCCGTTTCATGAGGTGCACCAAAGTCCTCGCCCCAAGGAATATCATGTCCCTCCGATTGCAGGAATTCAATGGCTTCATCATACGTAATGCGCGGGAACGGAGCCTGAATAGCTTCCAGCTTGGAAACATCACGTCCTACGGTCTCCAGTTCCTGACGACAGTTCTTCAAAACAGATTGCACAACATGCGTAATGAACTGCTCTTGAATCCGAAGGCTTTCCTCATGATCCGTAAACGCCATCTCCGGCTCAATCATCCAAAACTCGATCAGGTGACGGCGGGTCTTGGATTTCTCTGCACGGAAGGTTGGACCAAATGAATAAACCTTACCCAGCGCCATCGCAGCAGCTTCCATATAAAGCTGACCGCTTTGCGTCAAAAACGCATCCTCGTCGAAATATTTCGTATGGAACAAATTCGTTGTTCCTTCCGCAGAAGTCGGTGTCAGAATCGGTGGGTCAACAAGAGTAAATCCGTTTATGTCGAAGAAATCCTGAACCGCTCGGATAATTTCTGCACGAATGACCATAATAGCACGCTGTTTCGGTGTGCGCAGCCATAAATGGCGGTGATCCATCAAAAAATCGACACCATGCTCCTTCGGTGTAATCGGATAATCTTCTGTCAAATGGATGATTTCAATCCCCGTAACCGTCAGCTCATACCCGGATTTGCTTCGCGGTTCTTCACGAATAACACCTGTAACATACAAAGAGCTTTCTTGCGTCAAACTCTTGGCATCATTCCAAACCTGTTCCGGCACTTCGCTTTTTACCACGACACCTTGAATATAACCTGTCCCGTCACGAAGCTGCAGAAATTGAATTTTACCGCTGGAACGCTTGTTGTTAATCCAGCCGCCAATAGTTACCGTCTCTCCAACGTGCTGGCTGACTTGACGAATCACACATTTCGTGGTCATGCATTAATCTCTCCCTTAACTACTCTTTACTGTTTGCCGCTTGCACGATGCGGTGCGTATCCCGTGCGATCACCAATTCTTCGTTGGTTGGGATTACGAGCACTTCCACTTTGGAATTTTTACTGGAAATGCGGCGCGGTTCTCCGGAGCGTACTTTGTTTAATTCCTCATCCAATTCTACACCGAGGAAAGTCAGCTGCTCCAATACTCTTTGACGCAATACGACGGAGTTTTCACCAACACCTGCGGTAAATACAATGACGTCCACGCCATTCATGGCTGCAGCATAAGAACCGATGTATTTACGCACACGGTATTCATACATCTCAAATGCAAGTGTAGAATTCGGCTCGCCCTTTTCCATGCCTTCTGTAATTTCACGCATATCACTGCTGATGCCGGAAATGGCAAGCAATCCACTATGCTTGTTCAGCATTGAATTCACTTCATTGACGGTCAGCTCTTCCTTATTCATCACGTAAGGCACGATCGCCGGGTCCAAATCCCCGCTGCGCGTTCCCATCATAAGACCTTCAAGAGGCGTCATCCCCATTGACGTATCCATGGATTTTCCGTCCTGAACTGCAGTGATTGAAGCACCGTTTCCGATATGACATGTAATCATCTTCAGTTCTTCAATCGGACGATTCAGAAATTCAGCAGCTGTTTGGCTCACGTAATCATGGGACGTACCATGAGCACCGTAACGGCGAACTTTATATTTATTATAAAGAACTCTCGGAATCGGGTACAGATAAGATTTTTCCGGCATCGTTTGATGGAACGCTGTATCAAATACAACGACCTGCGGAACCCCCGGCATGTTCACTTCAGTTGCCTTAATACCTAGCATAGATGCAGGATTATGAAGTGGTGCTAGGTCGAATAAACGGCGAATCTCCGCTTTAACCGGACCATCAACAAGCGCCGACTCCTTAAAGAACTCACCGCCATGCACAACGCGGTGGCCAACAGCCTGAATTTCATCAATTGAAGAAACAACACCATGTTCTTCATGTGTCAGCATACCTAGTACTTTCCGGATTGCCGTTGTATGCTCCAAAATCTCACTTACTTCCGTTACTTCCTGCTTCCCTGTCGGCTTATGAGTGAGAATGGAAGAGTCCATTCCGATTCTCTCCACCAGACCTTTTGCCAAAACAGATTCATCAGTCATATTATACAACTGATATTTAAGCGAGGAACTTCCTGCGTTGATTACGAGAATATTCATATCCGGTCACCATCCTTGTCGTACTTGAAAAAGCCTTCTTCCGTCTTCACACCAAGATGGCCGGCACGAACCATCTTTTTCAAAATGATCGATGGACGGTATTTCAGCTCGCCGTATTCACGGAACATGCGCTCCAAAGCCGCCAATACGGAATCAAGCCCGAAACGGTCTGCCATTTCAAGCGGACCATACTGAAAACTGTAGCCGATACGCATAGCATCATCAATGTCCTCTGCAGAAGCAACGCCTTCCTGAAGAAGATGCAGCGCTTCGTTGATCATCAGACAAATCATACGGCTGGATACAAAGCCTGGTGATTCGTAAACCATAATACCTTTTTTATCTGTAACTTCCTCAACAAAGCGCTTGGTTTCGTTAAACGTGTTTTCAGAAGTTTTCAAACCGCGAATGATTTCTACCAAATCCACTTTAGATACTGGATGAATAAAGTGCATACCAATAACCCGCTCAGGATACATGGTGGAACTTGCAAGTTCCGTCAAGCTGAGCGAGGATGTGTTGCTTGCTAATATAATACTGCTAGGACATACTTGATCAAGCTGTGCGAACACCTGCTTCTTCGCTTCCAGGTCCTCTGTAATTGTCTCTATCACCATATCACAAGCACTCAATTCAGCAAAATGAGTTACTTTTTGAATGCGGCCAAGGATCAGCTTTTTCTCCGCTTTTGTAATTCCCCATTTTTCGAGCTGTTTGTCGAGACTTGTCTCAATCATCTCATATGAATATTCCAGTTTCTCTGGTGTTTTCTCTACCAGCATGACGTCAAGACCTTTGGCTGCCAGCATTTCGGCAATGCCCTGTCCCATCGTCCCGCCGCCAATGACGCCGATTTTTTTGAAGTACATGGTTTTTACTACACCCTTTCCTTATCTCTAAACTCTATTGTACCCTTCTTTGTCGAAAAATACATAATAATAAAGGCACAGAATATAATAATATCCTAGCATGACAAAAAAGTAAAAAAAATAACCAGCATAACATTTTATGCTGGTAAAAGAGCATTTTCACGAAATTGACATCTGAATTGCTCACCTGATAATATTTCCTCTCTCATCAAGATATCCAGAGAATTGTCGAAAATTGCATGATTTTGTTCTAATAGATGTTTCGTTCGGTTCATCAAATCTTCCAAAATCAAATTATTCTCTCTCATCAGTTCCTCGGTAGTGACCATATTCATGTTAATAATACCCAATGATGTCAGTCCGGACTTCATCATCGTCTCAACGATATGAAGAGACTGCTCGAAGTCGTTACTGGAGCCTGTGCTGCGACCACCATAATAAATTTCTTCAGCAGCCGCTCCTCCGAGAGTAATCATAATCTGCTCTTCAAGAAAGGATTTTGTGTACAAATATTGCTCCTGCTGCGGGTTATGGCGTACATAACCGAGCGCTTTTCCGCGGGGGCTGAGAGCAACCTGCTTTACGCTTCCCGGACGAACAAGCTCAGCAATGATGGCATGTCCCAATTCGTGAATCGCCACTCTCTTTTTCTCCTCGAAATTCGACTCACGGTCAGAGCGCTCACCCATCATGACTTTATCAATGGCCATGGATAGATGCCTTTGCTGAATCCGTCCTTCATTTTCACGCATCGTATAGATCGCCGCTTCATTCATCACACTTTCAAGCTGAGCACCTGAAAAACCATAGGCTTCCTCTGCGATTTTCTCCAGATCTACATCCTCGGAAAGGGGTTTATTGGCCGCATGCAGCCTCAAGATGTGAGTCCGTCCTTTTTTATCCGGGAGATCCACTTGAATATGACGGTCAAAGCGTCCTGGACGAAGCAACGCGCTGTCAAGCATCTCTTTGCGATTTGTCGCAGCGATCACAAGAATTCGAGGAGTATCTGTCGTAAAGATACCATCCATTTCTGTCAGCAGCTGGTTCAGCGTCTGATCATACTCCCGCTGCTGTCCACCTTCGCGCTTCCCGCCGATCACATCAATTTCATCAATAAAAATAATGGCACTTTGCTTATTTTCTTTCGCTGCCCGTGCGCGGGCATCTTTAAACAGATTTCGAATACGCCCAGCGCCAACACCAACATACATTTCAACAAATTCACTGCCCGAAGCCCCGACAAATACCGAGTTCGTATAATGGGCGGCAGCTTTGGCCATCAGTGTTTTGCCTGTACCGGGAGGTCCAGTTAGCAAGATCCCTTTCAGCGGGCGAATCCCGAATTTTTTAATCTCTTCATGACGGATCAGAAAATCCAGCGCCTCTCGCAGCTCCTGCTTCGCATTGTCCTGTCCACCGATCTCCTCAAAAGTCAGTTTCGAAGGAGCGGTTTTTTTTCGCTTGGGTGTACGTCCACTGCCTACAGCGATTCCCCCCTTGTTTTTGGCAAAAAAGAGAAGTCCCCCTACGATGATGGCTGCAATGAGGATGGGGAGCACGTCCACGCCAATGAAAGCAAGAAATACAAACATGACTGGAAAAAAACCAATAGCTATTTCCTTGGACCACTTAGGCATGACTCCACACCTCCATTTCTCCAGGCTGACGTGGTAGAATAATAAATTTTCCTGATTTTCCATCTGATAGACTTACATATACATTGTCAGCATCGATTTGAGCGTTGGCTTTCAAATTCGGATCGTTTTTAGCCAATGTATCCAAAGACGTCTGTATATCAGTGTATTGCTTGTTGTCCATCGCTTCTGCAACCGGCAGCATCGCTTTTTCCCACCATTGATTCAGCTGATCAGACGAATGATCTTCCACCTCAATTTTCAGTTCACGCTTACCGATTACAGATTTTCCTTCTTTGTTAATATGTTCAACAAGACCACGCAAATTTGTTTCTGGCTCTAGATCAAGTTTCACAGTGACTGTATCCTGTTTAATATCTATATGAGAGCTTTTCACTCCATCATACTGTGATATGGTATCGGCCAGCGGTTGTTGAAGTGCCATTTGCTGATACAGAAACCACCCGCCAAAAAGTACCGATGCCGATATGACGACTGTCAGAACGATAGGAACAATACGTAGTTTCATGAAGTTCCTCCTTGTTTTATAGAATATATACTTTCGTATATCTAATAAATACATCAATAAAATGTATCAAAATAAGCTTAAAATCACTCAGAAATAATACAAGAAAAAGTATATCATATTTTATATAATTTTTCATTTACGTCTTCGAAAATATTAAAAATAATACAGTTTCAATTTTACGTAAGCGCTTACAATCACGATTGCAATAACACTCCAGCTAAGTGGAGTGTTAAAATTTGCTATTGGTTAGGTAAAGGAATATCTTCGCCGATCTGCTTGCCGTCCTGAAACCGATAAAAACGGTATTTCGTCTCATTGTTCAAGTTGTACAACAACTGCCAGACATATTCTCCTTCATACATTCCTGGAATAAGCCTTTCGATTTCCGCTCCCGGAAGGTCATTCTTAATCTGATTACGCATCTGCGTCTCTGATAACCCGTTGCTCACCAGTTCAGTGTGCACTGCCTTAGGTCCTTCCACCGGTTTTTTATTTTCTGTGAATTTCACCCAAACCATAATGTCCTGGTTTTCAGCATCTTTACCCGCAATAACCCAATAAATGCTATCTTTATCCCAAACTGATTTATATGTTTTCTCAGCCTTTATCAAGCCGCCATGCTGCTGAGCAGCGATGACGGCGGCTTTTTCTTCCGACCATATATCAGACATAACAGACGAATAATAAATCTGTATGCCGAGTAATATTAACAAAAAACCGGAAATACCAAGAAGGGTCCATTTCGTTTTTTTCTTCAATCTGCGTCCCTCGCTCCCTTCTTTGTGCCTTAAAGAGTCAGAAGGCGCTCGAACGCACTTTGAGCTTCACGACGAATCTTTTCCTCATCCAGGGTTAGACAAGCTCCATTTTTAACAACCTGCTTGCCGTCCACCCAAACATGCTCTACATCCTTAGCACTCGCTGAATACACCGTGTGAGAAATAAAATCAGTGTGCGGTAAAAAATGAGCCTGATCGGTATTTAATGCAATAAAGTCCGCTTTCATGCCGGGAGAAAGTGTCCCGATATTATCCAAAAATAAAGATTTCGCACCGTATTCTGTTCCCATACGCAGCGCTTTCGCAGCAGGTATTGCCGTTGGATCACCGCTGACTCCCTTGTGAATCAAAGCGGCTAATCTCATCTCTTCGAACATATCCAAGTTGTTGTTGCTCGCCGCTCCGTCTGTACCCAATGATACGACAACCCCCGCTTCAAGCAGCTGAGGAACCCGAGCAACTCCGCTAGCCAGCTTCAGATTGCTTCCTGGATTGTGAGACACCGTAACCTTATGAGCTGCCAAAATCTCAATCTCTTCATCTGTCAAATGTACCGCATGTGCAACCAAAGTCGGACGTGAGAAGACACCGAGCTTCTCAAGATGGGCTACAGGCCGTAAACCATAGTCCTTAACATTCTGTTCAACTTCAGTTGCGGTCTCTGACATATGGGTATGAATAGGCAAGTCCAGATCATGAGAAAGCTGCACAAACTTTTCGATATAATCCGGTGGACATGTGTAAGGAGCATGAGGGGAAATCATGGTCGTGATTCGTCCGTCAGCTTTACCATGCCAGTCTTTAGCAAAAGCAGCCGCCTCTTTCAGTTTGTTATCCTGAACATCAGGCGGACATAATCCGATCACGCCACGAGTTAGCACTCCCCGGATACCCGAGCGCTCCGTCACGGACGCTACCTGATCCATATGATCATACATATCAAGGAAAGTCGTTGTGCCGCCTTTTAACATTTCAAGCACAGACAAGGAAGTTCCCCAATATACATCCTCCGCTGTAAATTTCTCTTCCATCGGCCACATTTTCTCCTGAAGCCATACCTGAAGAGCCAGATCGTCTCCATATCCGCGAAGAAGGGACATAGCCGCATGACCATGTGAATTGATTAGCCCTGGCATAAAAAACAGATGTGTACCGTCAACGACCTCTATTTCCTCCTCAATTATCGGCTTTTCTTCTCCGATATAGGTAATAAGATCGTCTTCGATAACCATATACCCGTGCAGAACCGGCTTTTCATTCTGTAATGTGGCATAGGAACCGTTTTGAATCATCCATTTACGCTTCGTCATGTTCGGCACCTCCCTTTCCATTATCCAAATAATAAGCCAAGCTCTGCAAATCTGTCGTAAAATCAGCGGTGTGAATCCGAATATGTGGCGGTGCTTTCAGAATCGTTGGCGCAAAGTTCAAAATCGCTTCGATCCCCGCCGAAATGAGCTTATCTGCCACTTCCTGGGCATGAACATCAGGTACAGTAATAATCCCAATCCGGATGCCTAGCTTTTTAATCGTGGACGTTAATTCTTCCATTGGCTGAACGACTAAATTGTTAATTTTAGTCCCCACTTTGTAAGCCGATTCATCAAATACGGCTACAATTTTCATATTGTCTTTCAAGAAAGACTTATAATTGGACAAGGCATGTCCAAGATTACCTGCACCGACAAGTACGACGTTTATTTCCTGATCCAGTTTAAGTATATGACGGATTTTCTCGATAAGATAAGAAACATCATAACCGATTCCTTTTCTACCGAAATCACCGAAATAAGCTAGGTCCTTGCGGATTTGAGCCGGGTTCAGAGCCAGCTTTTGCCCAAGCTCCTGAGAGGACACCGTTGCGACCTCACGAAGATGAAGTTCGTTCAAGTAGCGCAAGTATACGGGCAGTCTGCGAACCACGGCCTCTGAAATTTTATCCGATTTCATGCATTCTCCCCCTAAACAATAGACTCAAATGAAATAGATTTTAGATTATATTATTCTTGTTCTTCCACCTGAAGCCACTCGGCAATACGGGGAACCATTTGCTCTGTCCGCATATGTTCCATTTTAGGTCCAGGCAATGAATATAAGAAATACTTTCCATAATAGGATTCGATTACACGAGTATCATATACGATAACAATCCCTTTGTCCTGAGCGGTTCGAACGAGACGTCCAAAGCCTTGTTTAAAGCGAATAACCGCTTGAGGTACCGATAACTTCATAAAAGGATTTTTCTTCTGCTGCTGTAAAAGCTCGCTTTTTGCTTCAACAAGAGGATGGTTAGGCGGTTGAAAAGGCAGTCGTACGATAGCAAGACATGTAAGTGCATCTCCAGGAATATCTACCCCTTCCCAGAATGAGCTTGTTCCCAGCAATACCGAAGCGCTGCTATCCTGAAACCTGCGGATCAGCTTGGTCCGGCTTAATCCATCCATCCCTTGCCCAAGCACGGAAATATCACTTGATGATAAAACTTCCTTCAGCGGTTCATAAACCTGACGAAGCATACGGTACGAGGTAAATAACACCAGCATTCGGCCATAAGTTGCCTGGGCTGCGTCTGCAAGTGATTGAACGAGGGTGCTTACAAAATTTTGATCTCCTACCGAGCCTTTAACGCTTGGAAAATCTCTTGGAATGACGAGCAACGCCTGTTCGCGATAATTAAATGGAGACGGCAGCTGTACCGTATTTAGCTGACCCTGATCTGCAGCATCCTGCAGCCCGAGATTATCAATCATATACTGAAATGATTTTTCTACGGAAAGCGTTGCAGATGTGAGGACAACACTTCTTTTCTTATCGAAGAACAGCTCCTTTAGCTGCTTGCTTACATCAACAGGGACGGCAAACAATTGCAGTGATTTACTTCGAAAATTCCCGCTTGCCTCCATCCAGTAAACCACGCTTTCATCGTTTAGATTCATAAAAAATCTCAGGTCTTCACGATGGGTTGCCAAGTCTTTAAGGAGGCCATTGATATCCGTAATCAGACTTTCAGCCCCATAATCATCAAGCTCTTCCCGAATCTCGGTTGTCAGCTTTTCCCCTTTGCGAACGATGTCGCCCAAGGTGACATGAATCTGATTCTCTAATTCCGTCAAGCTAGCCCAATCCTTTGGTTTTTTGGCTGGCGCCAAACGAAGCGACAATTGCATGGCATCCCCCGCAGAAGCGTCCCCTCGTTCCGGAATAAGTCTAAACAACAGGTCGCTCAGCCGGTCCCAGCACTCCTTAACGGTAATCAGATCAGGGTACAACCGATCGATAATGGACATCCACTCTCCGGCCTTTTCGTCCGCTGATGCTTGAAGCAATTGACGAAGTGCAGGCAGCTGGCCGCTGCGGCTATCTTTGTACAACCTTGTAAGCGTGTGTACTACCGAAAAATATTTCATATGCAACCCAAGGTGCTTACCTGCAACCTCTTCCAGATGATGAGCCTCATCGATAACAAGCCTCTCATATGAAGGCAAAAGCTGATGATTCGCTTTTACATCGGTAAACAGCTTGGAATGATTCGTAATGACGACATCTGCAATCCCCGCTTCATGTCTTGCACGATGATAGAAGCATTTTCGGAACCAGGGACACGCCCTTCCCAAGCAAGAATCCGAATCGCTGGATACCGTTTCCCAAAAGTCGCCACCGCGTCCGCCAAGGTTTAACTCCTCGTCATCCCCCGTCTCTGTCTGTGTCAGCCACACAATCATTTGAGCCGCTATGATGATATCTTCTTTGGGTGTATTGAAATCTCTTCTATTTATTTTATGTTCAAATTTTCTCAAACACAAATAATGCTGTCTTCCTTTAAAAACGGCAGCTTTGAACGGAAACGGAACGACCTTGGTCAAAAGAGGAATATCCCGTTCACGAAGCTGTTCCTGAAGGTTGATCGTATGTGTGCTGACCATAACCTTCTCTTCCTGCTTCACACTTTGATAGATGGACGGAAGCAAATATCCGAGTGATTTTCCCGTCCCGGTTCCAGCCTCAATCAGAAGATGCTTGTCCTCTTCAAGAGCTTTCATCACTTCCTCAAACATCATATCTTGGGCATTCCGGCTTTCATATTGTGGAAGGGTCAAGCGTAAATTTTCACGTACTTGGCCCATAAAGTCCTCAAAGGTTACATCAGCTAACGGATTATGCTCCCCCTCGTTCCGTACAGGCTCCATTTCGGTCCAGTCCTCAACCGCCAATGCAAATTGACGAAAATACGTATAATGGTCCGAATCGGGGATAGCCTGACTTTCCTTCATGGTTCGTAATCCATCAAAAAACCAGCTTAAATCACTATCCTCATCTGCGAAAAGATCGCTCAAACGTTGAATGGTAATCAGTGGAAGCTGATCCAGTTCCTCAAGACATTTCAAAAACACCTGAGCGGTAGCAAGAGCATCACTGTCGGCTTGGTGCGGCCGTTCATGCTTCAGACCGAAATAGGATGACACCATTCCGAGCTGATACGATGTCAGTGATGGAAAACATATTTTCAAAAAATGTATCGTATCCAGTATTCGCCCACTGAACGGTAAATAACCGCATTCATCCAGTGCACTTTGCAAAAAGTTAAAATCAAACGTTACATTATGCCCCACAAGCACTACATCATCGAGCATAGGTACCAGCTCCATCATCATCTCCTCAAGGGAGGGAGCTTCCGCTACATCTTGATCGGAAATACCTGTCAAGCTTGTAATAAACGGCGGAATCGGAATCCCCGGGTTGACATAAGAGCCGAACACTTGGGGTATGCTGCGGTTTTCATCGATGATGGCCAGCCCAACTTGAATGATTTTGTCAGCTGACTGATTGCCTGTAGTTTCAAAATCCAACACGGCAAATTTCATGATTCTATAAATCCCTTTCCATCCAGTCTAACTAACAGCATAACAGATGTCACGACTTTTGAACATTATGACATAAAAAAGGCGATGCCGAAAAAGCTCAGAAAATCGAGCGGCATCGCTTTTTGCAAACAGGTATTCATAACAATGAAATCAGTGGACTTCCATACTGCAGCTCCCCGCAATTTTTGTGACAAACTTCCAGGTTAATAAGCGGGTCCGGGAGCGTTGGGTCCGTTTGAATCGCCCGTGTAAAATACTCCCGAGCTTGATCAGCCCGTCCATTAATAAACTGTATGCAGCCTAAAGCATTAAAGATCATAGCCTGCAATCGGGCATCGTCCGCCAGTGGGAGAATCGACAGCAGATAGCCCGAAGCCTCCACCGTCTCACCTAAATGCAAATGAGTCATTGCCGTATAGAGCCGAATTAACAAGCTTTCGGGGTATATGGCAGCTGCAGCTTGAAAGTGGGTCAAAGCAGGACTGAACATAAGGAGTTTGTAGTAGCCTTGGCCGCGAATAAAAGCATCCAGCTGCATTTCCGGAAATTCGGTTGGAGGGAACACCGGTGAAGCAGCTGCTCCTTCACGGAAAATAGCCATTTTCTCTTCAAAACGAAGCCATTCATCAATAATACCTTCGCTCATGCTTTTTAACATGTTCCAATTATGAACCAGTGCCTGCTTCTTGGGACCGTGTGCGGAAGGGTAATGCTTCACAATTTCATCTAACATGTTGTTCATTTCATCGAATACATGCTGAAACATGGAGTGCATCCCACCCTTAATGAAAAAATGAGATCAGTGCGTCGACCTGAGTTCATTTTTTGTTAAAGCAGATGATTTCATTCCCGAGTACAAGCGTTACATTTTGGAGGGAACGAGTTTACCGAACCGTTGCATGAATTTCACGATGTTCGGTTGTGATTGGCTTGTTGTTTCCATCAACAAATACAACTGTCGGTTTATGATTTTTGCATTCTTCATTTAACATCATCGTATAAGAAATAATAATAACATTGTCACCTGGCTGGACCAAACGGGCAGCTGCACCGTTCAGACAGATCACGCCGCTTCCACGCTCACCGGTAATGACATACGTTTCAAGCCGAGCACCGTTATTATTGTTTACAATCTGCACTTTTTCATTCTCAAGCAGATCAGCAGCTTCCATCAAATCCTCGTCAATGGTAATACTGCCAACATAGTTCAGATTGGCCTCCGTTACCGTCGCACGGTGGATCTTGGATTTCATCATCGTTCTATACATGAGGAATTCCCTCTTTCATTTGGAATAAAGTATTATCAATCAAACGTGTTCTGCCAAAATAAACCGCCAGTGCCAGTATACAATCTTTCCCCGTATCGGCTAACCTTGTATCCGGTTCAATCGGCTGCAACTGCGGAAATGTCAGCACTTCGGCATAATCGATTCTGGCCAGCGGCGCATCGGAAATGATCTTTACAAGCAAGTTTCGCACTTCGCCTGCAGTAGCCACTTCTTCCTGAGCCAGCTGCCTCGTTGCTTCTTTCAGTGATTTTGATAATACCAATGCCTGCTTTCTTTCTTCTGCACTCAGATATACGTTGCGGGAACTTAAAGCAAGACCGTCCGTTTCCCGAACAATCGGACACGGCACGATGGTAACATCCATATTTAAGTCTTGTACCATCTGCTCAATGACAGCTACCTGCTGCGCATCCTTCATTCCGAAAAAAGCATAATCCGGGTTTACGATATTAAACAGCTTATTTACTACGGTCGTCACTCCGTCAAAATGACCTGGACGGGAAGCTCCGCACAGCAGAGAAGTCAGCTCAGATACCGTTACTTTCGTTTTTGTCGGCTGGGGGTACATTTCTTGTACCCCCGGGATAAAGACGATGTCTACCCCGTTTGCTTCAGCGACAGACAGGTCTCTTCCTTCGTCTCTAGGGTAAGTTTCAAAGTCTTCTCCTGGACCGAACTGAATTGGATTTACGAAAATACTCAGCACAACAGTGCCCGTCATTTCACGGGCACGCTTTATCAGACTTTCATGCCCTTCATGCAGAAAGCCCATCGTCGGAACAAGTCCTACCGGACCTGAAGCCATACTGCGGTGTTGTCCAATTTCTGCGCGCAGCTCCTTGATGTTCCGAATTACTTTCATCTAGAGTTCACCTTTTCCTTTTCGTTTCCGTAAAGGGAGGTTGAAGGCTTATGCGTACCCTGGACCGAGAACACATGCTCTTCGGCAGGGAATGAACGCTCCTTGACTTCCTTTACATATTGAGCGATGCCTTCACGAGCAAGCGAACCGACATCGGCATAAGTTTTTACAAATCTCTTATCTCTATAAGATGATGTATATTTAAGCACATCATGGTATACAAGCACTTGACCATCACAATGTCGGCCTGCACCGATACCGATCGTCGGAATGGACAGAGCTTTGCTGATCTCGGCTGCAGCTTCTTCTGTTACCAGCTCAAGCACGACAGCAAACGCCCCCGCCTCTTCCAGGGCCTTGGCATCATTCATCAGCCGCTTCGCGTCAGCTTCGTCTTTCCCTTGAACCCGATAACCCCCGATTTGATTAACAGACTGCGGGGTAAGCCCGATATGCCCCAGAACGGGTACTCCGGCCTCTACGATCCGCTTGACCGTACCTGCGATCTCGGCTCCGCCCTCCATTTTTACCGCATGGGCATGACCTTCCTGCATCAACCGGCGAACATTTCGAAGTGTCTCGTCCAAGCTGCCATGATAAGTCATAAACGGTAAATCCGCCACAATAAATGTATGCTCAGCACCGCGTGCAACCGCACGGGTGTGATACACCATATCATCAATCGTCACGGGAATGGTGGAGTCATACCCCAGAACAACATTACCGAGGGAATCACCTACCAAAATCATATCAACGCCAGCTTCTTCTGCAAGCTGGGCAGAAGGGTAATCATACGCGGTCAGCATACTAAGCGGTACACCTTCGCTTTTCATTTTTTTCATCTTAACAATGTTTAAAGCTCGTTTGCCTGCCATGTGACACAAGCTCCTTTCATTTTCATAAATTAAGCACAACAAAAAAACCTTTTAGCATCGTTGCGCTAAAAAGTCCGAAAGGCAAAAAAGAGTCACTTGCGATCGTCCCTTCTGTCTCGGTCCTTTCGGCTCAGAGCAGAATCCAACGTAACCGGCAAAGCAGTTATGAAGGTGTTCCTACTAATCTAATTCTGTCTCCAGAGTGCAGTTCTATTCGAAAAGATACCGCCTCTGGAAACAGTATAACAAAACTTTTTATTTTTTTCACCATGTTTCGTTTCTACCGCTTCAGAACAATGTCACCCGAAAAAACAGGGGTCACTTCACCCTCTTCATTTCGGATAAGCAGCGCCCCGGAGGGGTGAAGTCCGGCAGCTGTTCCTGTCATAACTCCCCTGGAGGAATGAACGCTAACTTCACGATTCATCGTAACCGAAGCGGCTTCCCACAGCGATGCAATTGGCTGAAACCCCTGCTCGTTATATAGTCTGTACAATGACTCCATTTCATTCAGAATGGAGAGAATCAATTCGTTTCGATTAATATGATGTCCGCAGATCATACGCAGCGACGTCGCAACCGATTTGAGCTCTTCTGGATAATCTTCCTCCTTGAGGTTTACGCTGATGCCGATGCCTGCGATACAATATTTGACCAACTGATCTTCGGTCGCTGATTCCAGCAAAATCCCGCATATTTTTTTGCCGTCAACAAGCAGATCGTTGGGCCACTTGATTCCAGCATCTATACCTGCAATCTTCTGAATCGCCCTGCGGACAGCAACACCCGTAAGGAGCGTCAATTGCTGTGTCAGATGCAGCGGCTGCGAAGGTCGCAAGACGAGGCTCATCCATATTCCTTTACCGTACGGAGAATAAAACTTTTTGCCCATCCGTCCTCTGCCATCGGTCTGCTCTTCTGCAATAACCAATGTTCCCTCAGGCGCTCCCTGCTCTGCTAACTGGCGAGCATCCTCCTGAGTAGACACCGTGGAAGAAAGAACCTCGACCTGACAGCCAAAAGAACCATTTAGGCTAGCTGCGTGTTCAGCTAACCATTTCGGATCAAGCGGCTCTGGCCTCTCTGTCATACGATATCCAAGGCGAGGCAGCGCTTCAAACTCATACCCGGCATTTCGGAGCTTATTAATCTGTTTCCACACTGCCGTTCGGCTGATGTTCAAACGTCTGCTTATTTCCTCACCGGAAACGAATTGTCCAGGATGATCAAGAAAAATGTCCAGCAGCGATGACTTCTCATTCTTTTTCATCATTCATTACCTGCCTTGCTTCTTCAATCAAATGATCCTTGTTGTTAAGAAGAACGCCTGCTGCCGTACGCACAAGCAAATGCCGCAGCACCTCTCCGAGCCACGGACCGCCCTTACGATTTAATGCCTGCAGCAGCTCATTCCCCGTCACCTTTAGATCCTTTAGGCTTTTAACCTGCATTTCATCTAACCAGGTGCGTGCATGTTGAACATGAACACTTTTCGTTATACTCTTTTCCTGCTCGGTGCTTTCTATCATCTGCTGCTCAGCAGTCTGTAAAGCCTCTTGCATGGAGAGCCATTGATTCGCAATTTCCGGACCATGCTCAAGAACCAGATTGATCCATAACTGACGGTCTGAATCCGGTTCACCTGTGGAATCATGATCCCAGCGTTCCTGTAATTTAATCAATCCGACAATGCTCTCCCGCCGCTTATTCGAAAATGTCCAATCTCGCAGCAGATGGTCCAGCTGAACGGATGAGATGCCGCATCCGATAAAAAGCAGTACCCAGCGAAGATCCAGACATGAAGATTGAACGATAGAGATGGCAGCAATAATCTTCGAGTTATGTTGTTTATAAGGAAACGGAACCTTCATTAAAGCATACAAACCGCTTCGTTTCAGCAGTTCAAGTCCCCTTAACGGGTCAGGACCCGACATCATTTTATCAAGCTCACTTCGAATACGCTCCATGGCGATCCATGACAGTGTACTGCGAACGGTCAAGATGCCCTTCCATGTACCCTTTGCGATGGAGAACCCAAACACCGATGCGAAACGAATACAGCGGATCATCCGCAGTGCATCTTCACGAAAGCGAACCTCGGCATCACCAACACATCGAATCATCCGCAAGTCAATGTCTCTTCTTCCACCAAACGGATCGACCCATGCTCCATCCATTCCAAGTGCCATGGCATTCATGGTGAAGTCCCTTCGCTTTAAATCCTCTTCAATGTTGCTAACAAAAACGACCTCTTTAGGTCTTCGATGGTCTTCATAACCGCTTTCAACACGGTAGGTGGTTACCTCAAAGGCCTGTCCATTTTCAATGATGGTCACGGTCCCATGCTTAATTCCAGTAGGAACCACATGGGGGAAGAGATTACTTGTCATTTCAGGAAGAGCAGAGGTCGTAATATCCATATCACTTACCTTCCGCCCCATATATTCATCCCGGACGCAGCCCCCGACCCAATAAGCCTCATACCCGTGATCAAGCAGCGTACGAATCACAGTAGCACTGCCGGCTGCCATGTCGGGGTCTGCGTACTGCCATACAAAACCTTGATGCTGTTCTGCCATCAATCTCCCGTTCCTTCTATCCGAAAAATAGACGAGAGGAAGCCTTATCCGCAAACCGGATTCAGCTTACTTGCCTCCCGCCCTAAAACTCGGTAATAAATTTGTTCATACTTACTGCGTATCCGTTCGTTGCAAAAAAGTGTCCTAGATCGATGAAGGCATGCTTCCCTCAAGTTAGCGTTTAGCTTATCGTCCTTAAATATGTTAAGGACATATTCAGCCATTGCCCCACTGTCGCCTATAGGAGCAAGAAATCCCGTCTCCCCGTGAGTAACAAGCTCAGGGATACCGCCAGCAACAGAACCAACGGTAGGAACGCCGCAAGCCATTGCCTCCAGAGCAACAAGCCCGAAGCTTTCCTTCTCCGAAGGAAGCAGCAGAACATCCGCCATGGAGATCACATGTGCAATTTCATCCTGCTTTCCGAGGAAATGAACCCGGTCGCTAAGCCCCAGTTCATCGATACGACACTGAGTCTTGGGTAAATCGGGCCCTTCGCCTACAAGGAGCAGCTTGGATGGGATCTGACGGTTAACCCGATCAAACACATCTACAACATCCCCTACTCGCTTGACCGGCCGAAAATTGGATATATGCATGATGATCCGTTCGTCAGGGTCTGCAAAATCGCGACGGAGTGATGCTGAATCCCTCGGATAATAAACCCGGTGATCTACAAAATTATATGTTAAGTCGATCTCACGACTAATATCCAGCGCTTCCTTCGTTTCACGGATAAGATCCATAGATACAGCGGTCACAGCGTCACTTTCGTTAATGGCAAGTCTAATCAGATCTTTCAAAGATTCATCCTGTGCCAGTACGGTAATATCTGTACCATGCAGCGTAGTGACCACCTTTAATTGATCCCCTACCATTTGCTTGGCCAAGAAAGCACATACGGCATGAGGAACCGCATAATGAACGTGCAATACGTCCAGCTGCTGCATCTTGACGACTTGAGCCATTTTGGCAGCAAGGGATAGATCATATGGTGGATATCTAAACACATAATAATCGCTTACTTGAACTTCATGATAAAAAATATTTTTATGGAAGCTTCCCAAGCGAAATGGAATACTGTGCGCTATAAAATGCACCTGGTGGCCTTGTTCTGCGAGCAGCTTGCCGAGTTCGGTAGCGACTACGCCCGAGCCGCCCAGAGATGGATAGCAGGTAATGCCTATTTTTAACGGCTGCTGTGTAGTCATATATGGCCTCCTTCCGATCGCTTATGTCTAATATTATGCCTCCTAAGAGATAAATAGTTGAACAATATGCGGACTTTTGGTCGCAAATCCCTCCGCATAAGAGATAAGCTTCCGTTGCCCCAGCAGAGCGTCCCTAGCACGCACCCGTTCAATATACCCTTCTGTTAACGGCGTTGAGACAGAATGATCATCTGTTTTTGTAAATTGAGACGAATAGCACAGAAGTGCCTCTTCCTTCTTATCATAATCAGCTGAGACATCCACAATCAGATCGACCTTGCCCAGATCATTAATGAAATAATAGAACAGCTCGTCCACCTTTACTGGAGGATGCTCTGGCATATAGTGACGAAGCTTTGCATTAAATACCGCTTCTTCAACCAGTTTGCTGCAAGCTATATGATCGGGGTGACGATCCTCCCAATATGGAGCAAACACGATCGAAGGGGAATATTTTCTGATCTCGGCTGTAATTTTCTCGATATTTTCCTTCGTTATAAATAACCCGCGATCAGACAAGCCCAGATTGGTTCGAACCGATAAGCCTAATACCTTAGCGGCTTTGTCCGCTTCCCGCTGTCTCTCTTCAACCGTACCGTTAGACGACAGCTCCGCTTTGGTTAGGTCACAGATGCCAACCGAAACGCCAGCTGAAGTGTGCTTGTATATCGTGCCTGCCATACCGATCTCGGCATCATCCGCATGGGCACCGAAAATAAGGATATCCAGCTTCTTGCTCATAGTTCTGTGCCTGGCTTATATTTATGCACCAGCTCTCTCCAGGCCAGATCACCTCTCTTGAGGGCTTTAACCAGAATTTCGGCCGTGGCGATATTGGTTGCCAGCGGTATTCCTTGAACATCACAAAGACGAAGAAGCGCACTAATGTCCGGCTCGTGAGGCTGAGCCATCAGCGGGTCGCGAAGAAAGACGATGAGATCCATTTCGTTTTGAGCAACGAGCGCTCCGATCTGTTGATCTCCGCCAAGCGGTCCAGAACAAAAACGATGAATATGTAAATCCGTCTGCTCCATAATTCGGGTTCCGGTCGTACCAGTCGAATACAGTTCATGCTCCTTGAAAACTTGTTCATAAGCGATGACAAAGTTTACCATTTCCTCTTTTTTGCGGTCATGTGCAATAAATGCAATTTTCATGTCGTCTCCTCTTTCTCTCTAATCGATGAAGTGTTCGAAGCCATAAATCAAACCTGTGTAGCCCATTACTTTTTCAACAGCCATCTTGACACCAGGCATATAAGCAGCGCGTTCATAAGAGTCGTGTCTAATCTTCAGACTCTGTCCATAACCACCAAAGATAACTTCCTGCTGAGCAAAAACACCCGGAAGACGCACGCTATGAATCCGAAATCCATTGTAATAACTGCCTCTGGCTCCTTCAATCATCTCTTCTTCCTTCGGGTTTCCTTGCCGTATCTCTTCACGGTTGGCTGCAATCATTTCCGCCGTCTTGATCGATGTTCCTGATGGAGCATCCAGCTTCTGATCTCCATGTGTCTCAATAATTTCTACATGAGGTAAGTATTTAGCCGCCTGAGCAGCAAATTTCATCATCAAAATAGCGCCAATAGAAAAGTTGGGAGCAATCAAGCCGCCGATATCCCGAGACTGACATTGCTTGTCCAACTCTTCGATTTGTTCGGGCGTAAAACCCGTCGTTCCAATAACCGGACGTACCCCGTGTTTAATAGCTAATGAAGTGTTCGTGTAAGCCGATTGTGGCGTTGTAAAATCAACCATGACGTCAGGCTTATGCTCAACGAGAGCCATTTCCAAATCAGAGGTCACCGTTAATCCACAAGCCGGAAGGGAGACTAACGTGCCCGCATCCGTACCGCTATCATTCAGACTCACAGCAGCCACCAACTCCAGTTCAGGGTCCTGCAGTACCATCTTTACGACTTCCTTGCCCATGCGGCCGCCAGCTCCGACGACCGCAACGCGGATAGATTTTGACATTTTTACATTCCTCCACTCAGTCAGTTGTAGGATCATCGAGCAAGTATGATTTCAATCGTTTTTTCAATTCTTCCATTATATGTTGGAGTCCGCTTTCCTGTGGATACAAGCCGATAACCTCTTTTAAAGTGGCGATCGCCAGCGGATGTTCGTTTAGTTCACTGTATACTAAAGCAAGCCAAACGTAAGCTTCTGAATATAGCGGGTCCATGGATATCGCAGACTTTAAAAGCGATACGGCTTGGTACAGCTCAGAAGGCACAGGCTTGCTCTTTCCTTCAACCATCTTTCTCGCCTGCTGTACAAGCCTTAAAGCTTTTACATGCTGCAGATGCAGATGATATTCCGGTTTCTCAGGAAGAAGATACACTGCCTTCTCGGCGTGCTGAATGGCCTGTTCCAGCTTGCCGCTGCGGCCATATGTGATAGAGCAGCGATAATGAACCTCTGCATCCCCTGGATTCGCAGCGATCGCTGCTTCAAACCAACGAAGTGCTTCTTCAAAATCATTCTGTAAAATAAAGCGGTAAGCCTTTTGGATATAATCGTCCGGTTTCACTGGCTGTCCCTCCCCGCAGCGGGTTTTGGTACAGCATATGTATTGAAAGCCTAATCCGTGTTTAATTTGGTCCAGCGGTCAGCATCTCTCGTGTTGAATTTATGCATGACCTTGGCATGAGCTTCCGCCAAATCAATCCCGAGCGAATTTGCGAAACATATCGTAATAAACAATATATCTCCAAGCTCCATCTCAATCGAATTTTCAGCTTCATCCGACCGTTTAGGCTTTTCTCCAAACTGGTGATTTACCTCTCGAGCGAGCTCTCCGACTTCCTCCGACATTCGCGCCATCATGGACAACGGACTGAAATAGCCTTCTTTATATTGTGATATATAACGGTCAACTTCACGCTGCATTTCCGCCATTGATTTCTCCATATTTGGCACCCCTTTCCTAATTGAGTATGTCTCGATTATTCATAAAAAAATAACCGGCAACGTTTTACAACTATGTTATCGCAAAGCCGAATTGAAAACAAATCTTTTTTAGATGTGCAACAACAGATCATTCATCCTCTTTCATTCAACTTTTGTTTTGAAAAAAGGTATATCCTTTGCGAAAGAACCGAATCTTAAAGTTAAGTCAATGAATCATTTGAATATACTAGCGAGGGATTCGATTTTATGAAAACATCCAGATTGATGAACCAGTTTATAAAAAAGGTAATTCCAATTGTTTTAGGTACGGCCATTTATGCGTTTGGCCTGCTCTTTTTCATTATCCCCAACCATCTGATGGAAGGCGGCGTTACAGGAATTACCGTGCTTTTGAATTATGCATTTCAAATTCCTCCATCCCTGTCTACTTTATTGATCAATATTCCACTGTTCTTGCTTGGGGTGAAAATTTTAGGCGTTCGCCAATCGTTCTATACCGGACTTGGAATCGTATCGTTAACATTTTTTCTATGGCTTATTGAAAAATTAATCAATCAGGGCTGGATTGTTCCGTTTCAGACCGAGCAGGATTATATTCTCGTCGCATTGTATGCAGGGGTAACCTTGGGAACCGGTTTAGGGATCGTTTTCCGATTCGGAGGCACGACCGGAGGCTCCGATATTATCGCACGGATATTCAACCGTAAATTCGGGTACAGCATGGGGCAGGTTATTTTAGCGCTCGATATTATCATTCTTGGTTTATCCTTGTTGTTTATTCCACTAGATAAAATCCTATATACGCTTGTTGCTGTATTTATTACTTCCAAAATAATTGATTTCATTCAAGAAGGCGCTTATGCCGCCAAAGCATTCACAATCATTAGTGACAGAGCTCCGCAAATGGCCGATCGCATCACGCATGAGCTTGAACGCGGAGTCACGCTGATTCCAGCGATTGGAGTTTATTCCAAACAGGCTAAACAAATGATCTACTGCGTCGTTTCAAGGCAAGAAATCCGTCAGCTGATTGAAATTGCAAAATCTGTGGACCCGAGTGCCTTCATTATTATTAACGATGTTAGCGATGTTCATGGGGAAGGATTCCAAAAGGAACAGGCATAAAAATATATCGTCTTAAAGTTGAACAATAAAAATAAGCAGACTGCTCGTGAAAGAACCCGAATGGTTAATATAACTCAATCGAAAGTTTACTTTCACTTTTAGCAGCCTGCTAATTTTATAATTTTTTAGGAAATAGCGGATGAAATTTATTTTTGTGTCCCTTGTACTTGCGATAGGCAGCAAAGGTTAGTGCTGCTAGGATAAAAGCTGGAATTAGCAGTTGACCAAACCATGGCCCCTCTAACTCATCCAATGAGGCCAAGGCCGGCTCATCTTTTTTCTTGCCAAACAGCATATTGATCATCTCTTCACCTTGTGGCACAATCTCTCTTACCTTTGCCAGATCAGGCTTGGATACTACCCCTTCAGCATAGGTTAGCCAGGATTCAATCATAGATACGTCTTCGGGCTTACGCTGTATGATCAGGGACGGACGGATCAGTTCGTAATGATCTTGAAGACTAGCATATGCCTTCTTAACCCCTGCATGATCATTCTTGGCTGCACTTTGTCCCATCATCTGGAGGTCTTCGCGAATCACTTTATAATATTGAAGCCAAATGCCATCTTCCGGATGGGTAAGACTGTCAACGGCAAGCCGTAGTTTCCCGGCTGACATCATCCATTGCTTCGGCTCCAGCTTCGCTACAGCGGATCTTTCTTTCATCTCTAATATCGTTTCAGCCAACACGTGAATGCCTTCCACACTGACCAATCCCTGAAAAGAAGAGGACTCGAACAAACTCTCAACCCGTCTTAATGACTCATACGCGCCCTGCAAGTTACCTTCTTCAACTAACCTGTACAAGGTTTCTACCTCACGATTTAATGCCTTCGCTTGAATGGAGGCAGCCGGAGAAGTCTGATCTTCCGCTCGCTCCGAGCTTCCCCAAACTATGCTTCCATAACCGAGTCCGAACAGTAAGAAAAAAGCGGATATTCCCGCTGACCATTGAACTAGAATCCGTAACATAGGACATCCCTCCTATCCATAATGTATGGCAGAAGGGAAGACGCTAGAACAACTCGTCTACGCTTAAGATCTGAAATAAGACCGTTTAACAGCGATCCAGGCCATGAACCCGCTAAAAAAGGTAAGTCCAAACGTGAAAATCTCAACTTTCCCCAGATGATCATACAGTGGTAACGGCAAGTACGGAAATACACCGAATGTATAATCGATCGTATCGTTAAGAAGCGTCCAGGCTATGGCTACCCCAAGAGCTGACGAGCGGATATGGAACAGCTTCACAAAGATTAGAGCTTCAACAGCCATGGCCGTATGCGATGCAATGAGCATCCAATCCTGCCACACCATCTCACTGCCCTGTGAAACCCCTGCAAAAATAATAGCGACAGCCCATATTCCGTATTTTACGGATGTAACAACAGCCAAGGCTTCAATCAACTGTTGGAACAGTTCTCCCGCTAATTGTTTGGGAGGGTATAACAGCATAAGCAGTGCCAAGCTGAAAAACAAACTCGCTGTCGGGCTATCTGGCACAAATACAAGCAGCCAAAAGGGCTGCTCCATCATGGTTGTGTACAGCTGCCCACCATACCAGATATAGCCATAAACCGTACCAAGTGCGTTGCTAATGAATAAAAGCCATATGATCGATCTTTTCGATAAAAATTCCCGGCTCCATAAATATGTAATAGACAATCTGCGACCTCCTGTTCCACTCTTCCTACATAAAGTTGGCCGAAAACCCTCAGCCTGAGCACAGCCGAGTAAAAAAATATGTTTTCTTACATTTTAAAAACCTGACCGTAGGATACGATCAGGTTCTTCATTATTTTACTCTGCAGTTTTCTGACTGGCAAGCCATTCGGCAAGTTGGTCCAGTTCTTCATCGGTCACACCAGCGGCAGTTGCGTTTTCATACATTGGGGGCATTCCCCCTTTACCGTTCTTGATAATATCAGCGATGGCCGTTTTATCATATTTGTCTCCAACACCGAGCAGGGAAGGATTAGTGCCTTGACCGTTTAAATCAGCGGCGTGACATGTGATACATGTTGCTTTTTTATATACTTCCATCGCCGGATTATCCTTATCTACGATCGCAACCGTCTCGGATTCAGGCTGCTTTGCGTTGGATGTAGGAAGTCCCTGGGCACGTTTTTCAAGCGCTTCCTCTTCGCGCTGTATATGCTCCGGCTTTTGCCCTGTCGCCGCCAGCTCTTTCTGGTAAGAAGTCCATGCTGAATTGGTCAAATACACGATAGCGACAATCGAGAGCAACATTAAAGATGAAGCGATCGGCCGCCTGTAAAAGCGCCGTTCTTTGCCGGTATCGAGGAAAGGGGCCAACAGAAGAGCTCCAAAGGCGACCCCTGTAACACCGATCGTACCTAGCACGATATAATCACCGGATGCATATGGAAGCTTCAAATATTCATATAAAAACAGAAAGTACCAGTCCGGCATCGGGATAACCGTGGCACCCGGATCGGCCGGATAACCAAGCGGCGGAGGCTCTGCAATCGTCAACACCAGAAATCCTACCAGTACGACAACCCCTACCATCCATTCCTTCAACAAGAAGTTCGGTATAAACGCTTCCGACTTTCCGGGATACGACGTATAGTCGGCAGGTGTGACAAACCCGGTATTTTTGCGTATGCGGGAATCGCCTACGTATACTACCTTTTCTTCAGATTTTTGATCGTGTGCCATAATTATCCTCCCTTCTCTTATAGTGGTCCGGAAATCCCCTGTTTACGGATCATAATAAAATGCCCTACCAGCAAGATGAGCAGGATTGCGGGAAGGAAGAACACGTGAATAGCGAAGAAACGAGTTAACGTTTCAGCACCTACGATCGAACCACCCTGCAGCAGCTCTTTGATAATCGGCCCAATCCAAGGGACGGAATTGGCGATCTCCAACGTAACCTTGGTTGCAAAATAAGATTTGTTATCCCAAGGAAGGAGGTAGCCGGTTAAACCGAGTCCCAGCATAACAAAGAAAATGAGCATTCCCACAACCCAGTTCATTTCACGAGGTGCTTTATATGAACCGGTAAAGAATACACGTAGTGTATGTAAGAACATCATGACAATGACCAAACTTGCTCCCCAGTGGTGCATTCCGCGGACAATCTGACCGAATGCTACCTGTGTCTGCAAATATTCTACGCTGTTATAAGCATTTATAATGTCCGGTACGTAATACATGGTCAGGAACATCCCTGACAAAATCTGAATGATCGTAATAAAAAACGTCAAGCCGCCGAAACAATAAACAAATGCGGAGAAATGATGTGCGGGGTTAACGTGCTCGGGAACCTCATGGTCCGCAACGTCTCTCCAAATCGGCGTGATATCAAGACGTTCGTCAATCCAACTGTAGACATTTTTCAACATCCGAATCTACGCCTCCTATTTCACAACGGTATTTGCTACGATTTCACCAAGATAAATCCAGCCATTCTCCTCTTTAACGGTGTACATATCCAACGGCTTAGGTGCAACAGTGAGGTTTTTTCCATCAGATGTATAACGAGCGCCGTGACATGGACAGTGATATTCGTTCGGATAGTTTTTGTTATTGTTCCATCCGACCAAGCAGCCCAAGTGTTTGCAGATTGGAGAAAGCGCAAGTATTTCTCCACTGTCGGTCTTTCGAATCCAGGCAGTTAATAAAGCTTTGCTGGAATACCAGCCATCCTGCTGCTTCAGCTCAAAATTGAACTCCTGCGGTTCATTGGTAATTTTGCTTACTTCAACTACCTTAACGAACGCCCCTTCTGCTCTATCCTGAAGGATTGGGTCCACGGCAAACCGGAGCATTGGTAATATGACTCCACCAGCCATGTAAGCAGAGGCGCCGCCCAACGTATAAGTCAGAAACTGTCTGCGGGACATTTCTTTCCGTCGGGGTGGTTTATGCAGCTCTTCATGCTCCTCGTTATGGTTATGGCTCATTCTGTGTTCAACCCCCTTTGTCTACCATATAAAGTGTTTTCAATGATAAATATCACAATTTATAATATATTAGGCGATTCAGACCGTCAAGAATTTGGATGGTGAAATACCCTCCACTTCCAGCTACTTCCTATAAAATTGTCGATATTTTGTCACAATTACAGTTTGTCTTCTTTCTCCCACATCTCACGAATGAGCGTCGTTACAGCTGTGGAAATTTGCAGATCATCATCTGCCATCAGCCTAGGCCGGGAAAGAACTAATGCGCTTTCAGGAATATCCTTGATCTCGAGCTCATGGTCAGCTGTGATCACAACCGCATAAATAAATCCAATAGATTTGACTTTTTGACAGATGTCGTTAAGAAATTGTGTGACTGAAGGTCCTCCGTACTGCAATGCCGGATATGTAATAACTCTGCCTTTAAAGGGTATTTCAACCAAATCCATAAAGTCCCGCAGCCGCTCCAATGAGGCGGTAACTTCCCAAGGTGTTTCCCTTCCTGTCAAACCGGTATACGGTATCAGGCATGTATCAAAATACGTTTGAAGCTCGGACCATGTCTGTTCATCCATTTCACTGAATTTCATCCTGTATATACTTTCCTTTCCTTTACTTTGCTTTATTTCTCCATTATAACTTGTTTTGGCAAAAAAAAGAAGAAATGCATAAGCATTTCTTCCAATTAATTTAAAGTCCTCAGTTCATCCGTCAGGTTTCGGAAAGCCAACTCATCACCTGAAGCCAACGCTTCGTCAATTTCTCTGTAAAGCTCTTCACTTCGATGTTTACGCAATGCTTCGTCCCATACCATCTCCGCAGCCAGACTTAACATGACTTCGTAAGTAACCTTCATTTTATCCATTAGGATGCACCTCCAACCATAAATTTAAATTTGCCTATATTCTCTCCCCTTCAGCACATAGCTTTCCATGGTCCGCTTCATTCGAAGCAAGTCCTCTTCTGTTAACTCGCGAATAACTTTAGCAGGTGTGCCAAGTGAAAGCGTGTAAGGCGGGATAATTTTATTTTCTGTGACAACAGATCCTGCACCAATTAAAGCAAACTCTCCAATATCAGCACCGTTTAACACAATGGCCCCCATCCCGATGAGCGATCCTTTACCGATCGTACACCCATGAATAATAGCCGAGTGACCAACTGACACTTCATCAGCAACCATCAGTGGCTGTTCTGTATTAACATGCCCAACCACTCCATCCTGAATATTACATCTTTCACCGATTATAATGGGAGCCAGATCACCTCTGAGCACAGCGTTAAACCAAACCGTTGAATTCGCTCCAATCGTGACATCTCCGATATTTTTTGCACCTTCCGCAACATAAACAGAAGAATGTATTGTCGGCCAAATCCCTTTGTACTCAAAATTCATCACGGAATCACCCCTTTGAGTTGTGGGAGTGATTGTAGCAATTGAACCTTGTTTTGTCAATGGAGTAAATCCTCGGAATCGCTGATATGTAGACACATTTCAGCCGCTTTTAAACCCAATGCCGTCATTCGGATGACCATACCATATTGCTCGCTTTCCCCGATACGAAGCATTCCCAAATGCATGAGCATCCGGATCACTCGCTGATCCAAGATCGTTTGCGGTGTATCGTAATAAAAGGGACGGATCAGCCATCCAAGCGATTCGTAAAGAGAGGCCATCGTAACCCAATCCTGCGCACATCGACCTATCCAATATACGAGGGAGGACAAGTTAGGAACGGCACCTTTATAAAGTCTTAACCAAAAGCGGAATATATGTATCACGCTAACTTCAATTCCTTCATCAAGGAATTGTTTTCCCCGCTCGGATAGAACCAGTCGGTTGCCCGTTTCCCTAATCCATTGGCGCGCATAGGCGTAATCATAAAGCAGCGCTAATCGGTCTGGATATTCCTTACAGGACCTTCCATAACCAAATCTCCACGTCCCTTTGGAAATCAGCTGCTCTGTAATGTGAAGCGAACTCATCATTTGCTGCTGATACCGCCGGTACATGAAACCTTCTGCATTAAGCTCGATTTCATGCCCCTCGACATATTTCAAGAACAGAAGCATATCTGCTGAAACCAGACCTTGCTCATCTCTATAAACATTTGGATCTGAAACATGCTCTATTCTGTCCTGCAGTTTTGCTCCGAGCACATCCCGAAAACGATGTTTTAGATCAGACGGTACCTGAAAAGTATATTTCGTCGAGTGAGTAAAACCGTTAAATAACCAGCCGCTTCGTCGGTATCTCGCTACAGCTTCTCTAGGGCTTTCCGCCTTTGCCAGCTTCGCTTCCTTTTGTTCCGCCGCTTCCTCAGAAGCATGACGGATCATAGCCGTTAACTCTTCCAGACTGTAACCGCTGCGGGCATCAAAAACGATATTGTTCAAAAACCGGAGATCAGATTCGGAAAGCGTTGCAACCTGTTCCTCAAGAAAGTCCCTCCGGCCAAGCTTGATCAAGATGCCCTGAATCAGATCATGCTTAGAGTTCCGCTTGCAATCACAATCATAGTAGTTCGCTATGTTGCTTAATTGGCCAATGTCGGCATACGTGAGCATATCCGCTAGATTCATCTTCATCGCCCTCATCGTTTTACTACCATTATGGGGATGTTCAGCCCAATTGATACATGTTCCAACGTGCTGTTGTCCACATTTTTAACGGATTGTGTCCATTGTAAACATCTGAATCACAACTTTTTTTCTTTTTTACATAAATAATTGGGACATCAAAAAAAGAGCCTCTCGCAATAAGAGCCTCTTTCACAAGTCAGACTAAAGCAGGATGAGTTGTCTAATCCGTTTGTTTCTCCATTAAATGTTTCGTGCAGTTAAACAAGCGTGGGACCCAATCCACATCTTTTTTCTCCAGTATAGTTATCGACAGATTCCCGATCCTTTCGATCAATCGGTCCTTATACAGCGATCCATACAATTGGGCTAGAAAACCTCCATGACTGACAACGAGCATGTTGCTTTCGGGATATCTGTTCGACATGTCCTCCAGAAACTCCAGCCCTCTTGCCAGAAGCTCTGGGTCTTTCTCCTGACCCAAATCCTGCAGCCTCCATTCCTTTCCATACCTTGTTTCGCGTTCGGAAGCTGTTAGCCCCTCCAATTGACCGTACGCCCGCTCCCGCAGACGAGCATCAGGCTCAAGCATGGGAATCTGGAGCGTGGAGGCTATAATCGAGCCCGTCTCTTCCGCACGTGATAAACCGCTGGTAACGATAAAATCCCATGTATACGGTTCCTGCAGCAATCGTTCGGCCAGCAAACGAGCTTGCCGCCTGCCTTCTTCATTCAGCGGAATGTCGGTCTGTCCCTGAATTTTACCAAGTGCATTCCAATCGGTCAGACCATGACGTATAAAGCCGATCAGCATCCTAGAGCTCCTTCCTGCTATTTATTACTAAGCATTATAACATTATCGCCTTACAGCCCGATTTAGTCTCATTAAGAAAAACAAGGCAGCGCCAATGCCCAAAATGGATAAAATCATCCAGTACTGCGGCTGGCTTGGGTCCATCCCAACTACCAATGGATCAATAATGCCGCTGTTCGTTCCCGGAATATTATACTGCTGAACATCTGTGACGATCGAATCGCTTCCGGCCACGCCGGTTGGCAAAATTCCCGTTACCGGCTCTTCAGGTTGTGGTTTCGTATTGCCCCTCATCGCAAAATATAAAAAGCTGCTGGTAAACAAAGCAGCAAAACCGGAAATCAAAAGTTTGGATCGTTTACGGAATGAACGCCCTACCGCTCTCTTCTTCTCATTCTCTTCAACAAGCCGAGGAAAATCCCGATAAATACGATCCATCACATTTCGGTTTATATTTTCGGCTCTGATTTCCGAGACGTCATATTTGAATCCCTGAACAATACTTAGACTCTCTTCCCACATTTCGTATTCCATCGCACATGAACCGCATGTCTGGATATGCTGCTTCAGCCTGCTTCGCCGCAGATCATGTTCAGGCAAATCCCAGACATACTCCATCAGCTTCTGGGCCTCATCGCAATTCATCTGCTGCTCATCCCTTCGAGTTCCGCATAAATCGGCTCTGAAAAATAAGGTTCAAGCTGTATTCTTACACTTCCTCGCGCTCTAAATAATAAGGATTTAACCGAACTGACGGTTTGTCCCAAAATGTCTGCAATTTCTTGATATTCCAATTGATCATATTCACGCAAAATAAGTGCTGAGCGCTGTTTCTCCGGCAATCGGTTAATCGCTTCTCGGACTAAGCTCACCCGCTCACTGCGAAGAATCGCTTGTTCAGGAGCAATTTCCATAGGAGCAACGGGTACAATTCCGCTTTCTTCCAAAGGTAAAGTGCCGCCGCGCTGCTTTCGAAGTTCACTAAGAACCGTGTTGCGTGCAATCGTATAAAGCCAGGTCGAGAACGAAGCATCTACCTCGCGAAATGAGTGCAAACTGCGAAACGCTTTATAAAATGTCTCTGAGCATAAATCTTCTGCCAACGACTCCATATTGGAACTCTTTAACATATGATATACAAACGCTAATATCTTTCGTTGATACCTTCGCATTAATTCTGAGTACAAATCAATGTTTCCCTGTTTGATCTCGAATATCAACTGGGAATCCGTCATAGGATTGTTGTCCTCCCTCGCCATCTGTGCGTCTCCCCCCGTAGATCTCTAATTATTTCTTGATCAGGGATTCACAAAGCTGCCGTAAACCATATATATTACGCCGTATGACGTCAGACTATTCTATGTAATTGGCATATTCCCCAAATCTTCTACAATTCTACTCTATCATTGTAGCATATTTTGGGGAAAAGACCAGTTTGATAGATTTTCATGACACTCCCACTTCATGCAGCATCTTTAAATATCGATACAAAAAAACGCCTTCAGTATCCTTTTAAAACGATAAAGAAACGTTTTTTTCAAAAAATTCAAGCTAAATATGACATTACAAAAAAAATTTGCAAAAAAAAACGCCTTCAAAAGAGAAGGCGGTCGCACACATGTGCAATTATTGGATAGGAGTGGAGAGAAACCATACTGTAATTTCATTATATGTATCCGTTTTCATTTTGTCAACACAAATAAAGTAATTTTTTCTGGATTTTAAAAATTAAAATTTTTATTAGTGATATACCGTATATCCGAGTGACTGAAGCAGATCTTTAGCCCGCTCCTGATCGTCTTCATGACGAAAGGATAGTCTCATCACACCGGGAACATCCTCTCTGCTCTCGATGATATGAATGTTGCTCAAGTTGATCCCTTTCTGTCCAATCTCGGTCGTAATCCGGCCGATGATTCCAGGGTGATCGGGTACATCTATATACAAATCATACTGCGAAACAATGATACCCTTACGTCTTTCAGGCAGCTCGCTCCGGAATTCTCCTGCACGGCGAAAAGCCTCTTCGAGAGCGGTGCCATCGTGACCATCCAACATCGTTATAAACTGCTTGATCCCGTTATTCCAATCAACCAGCAGCTGCATGATGACATTCCGATTGTTCAGAAGAATATCTCGCCATACGACAGGATCGCTGGATGCAATTCGTGTTATATCACGGAAGCCTCCAGCGGCCAAAGTTTGATACAACGAATTCTCTTCGTTGTATGCGCATATTTGATTCACGAGGGCTACAGCAATAATATGCGGAAGATGGCTGATCGCTCCGACGATTTGATCATGCAGCCGCGGCTCCAGCGTGACAACATGTGCGCGGGTATAAGCAAGTATGTTTTTGAGAGCCTCAATTTTGTCCGCAGGCACATCTTTTGCCGGGGTCAACACATAGTATGCATTCTCAAACAACAGCGTTGAAGCCGCATTAACACCTGATCTCTCGGAGCCTGCCATCGGATGCCCACCGATAAAGTAGGCATTCTTTAAAGCGAGTCTTTCAGCACAGTCGACAATGCTTGCCTTAGTGCTGCCTACGTCGGTTATAATGCAGCCTGGTTTCAGCTCCATCTCACTAAGAAGAGATATATAATATTCCAGGCTGCCGACCGGAACGCACAAAAATATAAAGTCAGCATCCCGGGCCGCTGTCTCCGGCGATAATGTCACCTGATCGACAACACCCCGGGCGATCACCTGATCCGCATACTCGCGGGTATGGGCATAACCGGTAACGGTTATGCCTGGTTTCCCCTTAAAACAAAGTGCCAAGGACCCTCCGATGAGTCCAACCCCAAAAATTGCAATGTTTGTTGTCGTATTATCTGCCATTATTCTCTCTCTCACTCATTTCAAAATATACGTAATTTTTTTGTTAGACCGTTGATTTCACATCACGAAGAACCTGTTCCAGTACATGGATTAACATTTTATTCTGTTCCGGTGTTCCGACACTGACCCGAATATAGCTAGGATAACGAGCAAAGCCCGGACGAACAATAATTCCTTTGCTTAACAGCGATTGAAACACATCCTGACCCGAAGTAAGGACATCCACCATAATAAAGTTCCCATGTGCCGGAAAATAACGGAGCCCCATTCGGTCGAATTCTTTTTGCAAATACATAATTCCTTTCGCATTTCTTTGCCGGCAGTCATCGACAAACTTCTGATCCCGAAGCGCTGCCTTTGCAGCCGCCTGAGCCGGGCGTCCTGTATTAAACGGCTCACGGACCTGATTTATCATTTGAATGACATCTGCCTGGCCGATGCCATATCCGATTCTAAGCGCAGCCAAACCATAGATTTTGGAAAAAGTTCTTAGAATAACGAGATTATGATATTGATCAAGCAGTTTCAAACTTTTTGGATACGTTGGGTCCAATACAAACTCTGAATAAGCCTCATCCAACACAACCATCACATGCTTAGGTACAGATTCCATAAACCTTAGAAGCTCATTTTCTGAAATAATTGTTCCGGTCGGGTTGTTTGGGTTGCAGATCCATACGATTTTAGTTCGATCGGTAACAGCGTTCAGCATCGCATCAAGGTCATGGGTTCCGTCGGCCAGAGGCACTTCAATGCTTACAGCCTTCTCAATGTCGGCATTGCTTTTGTATACAGAAAAGGTCTGGTCAGCCATGATCGTTTCGTCGCCAGGCTCAAGATAGGCCCGCGTAATAAGTGCAATAATCTCATCCGAGCCGCATCCGAATATAATCTGCTCCTTCTTTACCCCCATAAAGGAAGCAAGCTCCTCTGACAGTTCAGACGCACTCCCATCTGGGTACATGCTCAAATTGCTAAGTTCAGCAACGATCGCCTCCTTCGCATGAGGGGAACAACCGTAAGGATTCTCGTTAGAGGCTAACTTGATGACTTCACTCAGTCCAAATTCACGCTTTACTTGTTCAATCGGTTTTCCGGGCTGATATACCGGAAGATCTACAATATTCGCTTTCGGCTTCATGTTTACAACTCACCTTTCGTATACTTCAGTTCCTTTCAATTGTGACACAAACTGACGGATGTGCAAAAGTCCCTCTTCTCTTGTGCTTTCCTGCTCAAGCAACGGAATTTTCTCTTCAATTGTGCGCACAATGGCACTTCCCACAACTACACCGTCACAAATCTCTGACAATCTGGCCACCTGTTCCCTGTTTGATATTCCAAAGCCGATCGCCGCAGGCGCTTTGCTGTACTTTTTCACCGTCTCTATAAAATCATTTAATTGGCCATAGAAATCCGAACGCTCTCCTGTTACCCCCAGTGAAGATACACAGTATATAAACCCGCCCGCGTCGCTTACAATGCTGGCAATCCGTTCATGAGAAGTCGGTGCAACGAGCGGAATCAGGTGTACTCCGGTCGCCTTTGCCCGCAGTTTGATTTCATCTGCCTCTTCTATGGGCAAATCCGGTATAATCAGACCGCTGATATCATGTCTTACAACCTCGTCAAAGAATGCATCCACCCCCATCTGAAGAACAGGGTTAACATAAGTGAACAAAATAAACGGAAGTTTACTGCCAGCTTCCCGCGCCCGTAAAGCCGTCTCCATACACGTTCGCAGAGTAACATGCCCTGTCAACGCCCGCTGGGATGCTCGCTGTATAACCGGTCCGTCTGCAAGTGGATCAGAATAGGGGACTCCAAGCTCAATCATGTCCGCCCCCGCCGCTTCGAGCTCGGCAATGATATCAAGCGTTAGTTCAACACTCGGATCACCAACAGTCAGAAAAGGAATCAGTGCTGTTTCATTGTGTTTCTTTAACCGTTCAAACGCAGCATCTATCCGGTTCATAACGCTTCACCTCCCATATTGGCCATAATCGACTCCACATCTTTATCACCGCGTCCTGAAAGACAAATTACAATAATATCATCTTCACTCCACCTGGATGCCATTTTGACCACCTGAGCTACGGCGTGAGCTGACTCCAGCGCAGGAATAATACCTTCAGTTCTGCAGAGCAGCTGAAGCGCCTCAAGTGCTTCCTGATCCGTTATGGGAACATATTGAACTCGTTCGATATCCTTCAAATAAGAATGCTCCGGACCAACACCCGGATAATCCAGTCCAGCTGAAATAGAGTGGGCTTCCTTTACCTGCCCGTATTCATCCTGCAGCAAATAACTCATAGATCCCTGAAATACGCCCTTGGTTCCCTTGGTCATCGTTGCCGCATGATGTTCCGTATCTACTCCCTTGCCCGCCGCTTCAACGCCGACAAGAGCGACTTCCTTATCTTCCAAAAAAGGATAGAACATCCCGATTGCGTTGCTTCCCCCACCAATCGGCGCAAAAATCATATTTGGAAGCCGGCCCTCGCTTTCCATCATCTGACGGCGCGTCTCATCGCCTATGACCCGCTGGAAATTACGAACCATCATCGGATAAGGATGGGGACCAACCGCCGAACCGAGCACATAAAATGTATCTTCCACGTTGCTGACCCAATATCGAAGGGCCTCGTTACAAGCATCCTTCAGCGTTTTGCTGCCGGATGTAACAGGTACCACTTCCGCCCCCAGCATTTTCATCCTAAAGACATTCAGCTGCTGACGTCTGGTGTCCTCCTCACCCATAAACACTTTACATTCCAGACCGAGCAATGCTGCAACCGTTGCGGCCGCAACTCCGTGCTGTCCTGCACCCGTCTCCGCAATGACTTTCTTTTTTCCCATTCTCTTTGCAAGAACACCCTGAGCAATAGCATTGTTAATCTTATGGGCTCCTGTATGATTCAAATCCTCTCTCTTCAAGTAAATCTTCGCTTTACCAAGATGCTTGCTCAGACGCTCGGCATAATAAAGCGGAGTTTCCCTCCCGGAGTATTGCTTGAGAAGATATTCGATCTCTTCTTTAAACGAGGGATCATCCGCATATCGCTTATATTGTTCCTCCAGCTCGATCAGCGCGTTCATCAGCGTCTCCGGTACGAATCTTCCTCCAAAGGAGCCAAAACGACCGTTTATATCAGGTAACAATGTCATTAGAGCTTCACCCTTTCCACGAATGCTATCACTTTTTCTATATCTTTCACACCCGGAGCGCTTTCCACCCCGCTGGATACGTCTACGCCATCCGGGTCGTATAATGCTAATAATCGATCCAAGTTCGATGGTTCCAAACCGCCCGCCACAAATAGAGGAAAACCTTGAGCTCTTGCCCAATCCCGATAGATCGGTATAATGTCCCAGGCAAAAGTCTTGCCAGACCCGCCCCCGTAAACCGGGTCATACGTATCCAGCAGAAGCCCGTCAATACATCCACTATATAACATAAGCTCGTTTACATGTTCCTCTGGGGGACGTCCGGCTTGAATAGACACGGCCTTAAATATGGAAACCGGGAAGCTTTCTTTCACTTCCCGGCAAAATTGCGGTGATTCTTGACCGTGCAGCTGCACGACATCCAGTTCAACCGATTGAAGAACCTCCCCTAGCTCCTTTAAAGATGGGTTAACAAATACACCAACGGAACGGGGGATTTCTTCACTTTTCCACTGCTTTAGCACGCCGGATAGCTCAGCAGCCTGCTTCGATGTAACTTGACGACGGCTCTTGGCAAATACGAATCCGATATAATCCACAGGTAAGTTTATCATCGATTTTAGCACTTCAACGCTTTGAAGTCCACATATTTTTACGGCTGTTTTTGACATTTGGTGTACTCCTTAAATCTTTGCTTAATTTTTCGGCAGCGGCCCCATCAGGTCAATCACTGCTTGCTCTACATTTTCTTTACGCATGAAATGCTCACCGATCAAAACGCCTTGAGCACCGAGCGAGGACAGATAAGAAATATCATCACTGGTCGAAATTCCGCTCTCGCTAATCAGAATAACGTCCCCCGGAATTTCTTTGCTCAACTCTGCCGTTGTCCCTAATGACGTTTCAAATGTGTGAAGATTACGGTTGTTGATGCCGATAAGCTGAGCCGACTTTAATTGAAGGACTGAGTCCAGCTCGCTGTAGTTATGCACTTCAACAAGACAGTCAAGCCCTACAGAAGAGGCAATGGATATAAATTCAGCAATTGTATCCGGTTCGAGTATGCTGGCGATTAGAAGAACGGCATCCGCGCCTAACAGTCGCGCTTCATAAATTTGCATGGCATCGATAATAAAATCCTTACGAAGCAGCGGCAAACTAACTGCATCGCGAACCGCCGACAAATACTTGCCGCTGCCTTGAAAATACGATTCGTCCGTTAACACGGACAAGCAGTCTGCTCCAGCTGCTTCGTACGCCTTGGCAATAGCAACCGGATCAAAATCCGGCCGGATCAATCCTTTGGAAGGCGAGGCTTTCTTCACCTCAGCGATTAATCCCATCCCTCTTTTACGCCGCGTAGACAGCGCCTCAATAAATCCGCGAGTAGTAGGTAGTGCGAATATGTTGTCCAAGGCTTCTTCCACTGATAAAGACCGTTCAAGCTGAGCTACTTCTACTCTTTTAGTCGCAACAATTCGGTCAAGATACATAGCTTAATTCCTCCGTCATGGTAATGAGCTGTTCCAACTTGGCCTGCGCCAGCCCCAAGTCAATCGCTTCGGCCGCTTTACTTACGCCTTCTTTCAAACTGTCCGCCAATCCCGACACATAGATGCAGGCTCCGGCGTTTGCAAGAACAACATCTCTGTAGGGACTTCGTTCACCTTGCAGCACGCTCCCGATAATCGACGCGTTTTCTGCAGCATCTCCGCCAAGAATGGACTCCATCGGGTGAACCTGTAAACCCAGATCATGCGGATGAATGTCATACGTACGGATGCTGCCTCCGCGAAGTTCGGATACACGGGTCGGTGCAGAAATGCTGATTTCATCCAATCCATCATGACTCGTAACGACCAGCGCCCGCTTCAGCCCTAATTCTTTCAAAACCTGAGCGATTGTTTCCGTTTTGCTCAGGTCATAGATACCCAGAAGCTGACGGTCTGCTCCAGCCGGATTGGTTAACGGGCCCAGCATATTGAACACGGTTCTCACCCCAAGCTCTTTTCGCGGGGCCGCTGCATGTTTCATAGACGGATGATAGATTTGAGCAAACAAGAAGCAGATCCCGATCTGATCCAGGCATCGCTTGGCCTGTTCAGCTGACAAATGAATATTTACACCGAGTGCTTCCAGCACATCGGCGCTGCCGGCACGTCCAGAAGCGGAGCGATTGCCATGCTTCGCCACGCGAACGGACACAGAGGATGAGATGATCGCGGAGGCGGTGGAGATGTTGAATTTATGGATGCCCGATCCTCCCGTTCCACATGTGTCCAGCAGCCGGCTGCGTTCTGTAATCACACGTCCGCCCGAACTTCGCATCGCTTCAGCAAAGCCTGTGATTTCATCCACAGTCTCTCCTTTAATGCGAAGAGCGGTCAGCAAGGCCCCGATCTGGGAAGGAGTCGCTACTCCTTCCATGATCGTCTGCATTACTTGCCTAGCTTCGCTGCGCTCCAAATCACGGCCTTCAATCAATTTTGATATGCTGGATTGTACAGGTTCCAATATGTTCATAGCTCTCTCCTCCTCCAGTTCATTTTCAAGGTGTATATTCGTACAGGTAATCTTGGTTAATGACACTCTCCTGTTGAATATCCGGCGGGAACATCATTTCAGCTGCCCGGATGGCTTTCAGCATCCCTTTTGCCTTATTGACGGTCTCCTCATACTCTTTCTCCGGAACAGAGTCCCACACAATTCCCGCTCCAGCCTGAACATACGCTTTTCCCTTACGGAAAATAATCGTGCGAATCGTAATGCAGGAATCCATATTCCCCCCGAAACCGAGATAACCTATTGCCCCGGCATAGGCCCCTCTTGCTTCCCGTTCAAGCTCGGCGATGATTTCCATAGCGCGAAGCTTTGGCGCACCTGACACCGTTCCCGCAGGAAGACAAGAGAGAAACGCATCGAAAAAGTCCTGATCCTCCCTCATTTTGCCTGATACAGCTGACACGATGTGCATGACATGAGAGTATCGCTCGATCTCCATAAAAGAATCGCATTTGACGGTTCCGAACTCAGACACTCGTCCCAGATCATTTCTACCGAGGTCAACCAACATTAAATGTTCGGCCCGTTCCTTCTCGTCCTGCAGCAACTCTTCAGCTAGCGCTCTATCAGAAGCTTCATCCGTGCCGCGGGGACGTGTTCCCGCAATCGGCCTCGTCTCCACCCGTTTGCCGTCCACTTTGACAAGAGCTTCAGGCGATGTGCCCACGATAATCTCTTCATCCATCTTCAAATAATACATATAGGGAGATGGATTCATCGTCCGAAGCACCCGGTATACATGGAGCGGAGAAACGTCTGTATTGATATGGAATCGCTGAGATAGAACAACCTGAAAAATATCACCGGACCGAATATATTCTTTCGCCTGTTCTACATTGTCCATATATTTTTCTTTAGTCATATTGGACTGAATATCACCAAGGTCGACATCAGCAGGAATTCCGTGGGAATTTACATTCTCGCGAGGCCCTTGTTCCTTCAGCTGTCCGGCTGTAACTTCCAGCTTTCTACACATATCTTTGTACGTTTGCCGGATATCCGCATCGGTATCGCCCGGCTTGACATGCACATTGCCAATCAACAGAATCTGCTGCTTCACATGGTCAAAAACGATGATTTGATCACAAAACATAAACCGAATATCATCCATACCCAGATCATCCAATGCGTGGGCAGGCAGCTTTTCATAATACTGAAGAAGATCATAGCCGAAAAATCCGATCGCTCCGCCTGTAAACGGAGGCATGTCACCAATCTGCGGACTTTTGTACAAACGCATCAAAGCTTTCAGTTCTTCTACAGGCTTTCCCTTAAGCCGTGTTGTTTCACCATTCATCTCCACTTGAATATGACCCTGCTTGCCGGAGATGACAAGGAAAGGATCGGTCCCGATGAACGAATAACGAGCCCACTTTACTCCACCCTCTACACTTTCCAATAAAAAAGCCCGTTCACGCTGCGCATACCGCTGAAAAATACGGATCGGCGTCTCCATATCCGCCAGCAGACGCACAGCGACTGGTATAAGATTATACTGGCCGGCCATGGAGATAACCTGTTCCATTGATGGGTTTGCTATCATAACCAATCCCTCCCTTTCCTCATGTATTTGGAATGCAAAAAAAGACCTCTACCAAAGTAGAGGTCTGGGTCGATAAGTATATAAAAAAAGAGTGCGATCAAGAGATGATATAACCATATGGACATGAACAATGCCTCAAAATAGATAAAATGCGGTATGTACGACAAATGACAACCGCCATCATAAAATGATGCATGTATCCATCCTCGGATATACTCTCTTATCTGCTTTCATGTTGAATCATTAGCTACTCTGCTCTTCTCTTCTAAACTATACTCATCTAAACTCTACTCAGCTATTCTGATACCACTATACAGGATTTTTCCTGTTCATGGCAACCCTAAATTTTTCGCGATCAGGAAGATTATGATGATAAATCAGGACGCAGGCGCTGGGCCTCGTTTAAATATACATGCTTGATTTCCTTCTGACTCTTCTCCGTATTCACCTGAACCATAAGACGGATACAGCGCGGCAAGCTTCCCTGCACCGGAATTTCTACAGAGCACATAAGCGGTACCAGGTCCCAGCCCTTCAATGCCCTGATGGCTCTTGCCGGGAAAGTCGCATCCAGGTCATGGGTCATCGTAATCCAGACGCTGCAAATATCCTCCGGCTTCACATCATTTCGGTTTACGATCTCCTCAAGAAGGAGCACGGTTTCATTTAATATTTCCTGTTCATCATTTTTCGTAACGGTGGTCGCTCCGCGAATACCGCGATTCATCATCCGTTATCCCTCCTTCTTCAGCTGTTCAACAACCGAACGGACCGTTTCTACCGGTACATCATGAACGATGCTGACTTTGCCGATTTGTTCGGGCACAATAAACACCATACGCCCTTTTGTAAACTTCTTGTCATGCTGCATAGCGTCCATCAATTCATCAACCGATATATCGGATGGAAGGACAACAGGCAATTGAAATGCGCTCAACATTTCCCTCGTTGTGCTGAACAGATTCGTTCCCCTACCCAAAGCTTCAGCGAGCAGCGCCGATCCAGCCATTCCGATCGAGATGGCTTCGCCGTGTAAAAAGCGACCATAGCCTCCTACCGCTTCGATCGCATGTCCTATTGTATGGCCCAAGTTCAAAATAGCCCGAAGTCCACCCTCTCGTTCATCCTGTGAAACCACCTTTGCCTTGATCGCACAGCCTCGCTCCAGCCCGTAAGCAAGTGCCTCCGAATCAAGAGCAAGCAGGTCTGAGGCATGATCCCGGCACCAATAGGCAAATGCTTCATCAAGAATAAGTCCATGCTTCAACATTTCAGACAAACCCGATGACACTTCCCTTGCAGGTAAAGAAGTCAAGGTATCCACATCGTACAGCACCATAACCGGTTGATGAAACGCACCGATCATATTTTTCGCCAAAGGATGGTTCACAGCAACTTTACCGCCTACACTGCTATCATGTGCGAGAATCGTTGTCGGAATCTGTACAAACGTAACACCTCTCATATATGAAGCAGCTACGAATCCGGCCAGATCTCCTACAACCCCTCCGCCCAGTGCAAAAACTGCAGAGCTTCGGTCCAGCTTGGCCTGGATCGCCGTTGTCATCACCTGCTCAAACATAGCCAGTGATTTAGATGACTCCCCTGCCGGAACGATATGGGAAACCGTCTTGAAACCCGCTTCCGCCATCTTCTTTTCCACCAAATGTAAATAATGGGGAGCGACCCGATCATCCGTTACGATCAAATGGGGGCTTTGAGTACTGACTCCATGCTGCAAGGTTAACTCGCCGATCTTCTGAAGCAGACTTGAACCGATATAAATAGGGTAAGAGCGCTCACCTAGTTCAACTTGAAGAGTTCTCATGCTTAGTATCTCTCCAATTGAGCAAGATAGTTGTTATAGTTCGCCTGGATTTCTTCCATCGAATCACCGCCGAATTTCTCCAGGAAGGCTTTAGCCACTTCCCATGCCACCACATGCTCCATAACGACGCTGGCAGCTGGTACTGCGCACGCATCCGAACGCTCCACCTGTGCCGTAAAGGCCTCCTTCGTATCTATATCTACGCTTTGAAGCGGTTTATACAATGTCGGAATCGGCTTCATGACACCACGGACTACAATAGGCATGCCGTTGGTCATACCACCCTCAAACCCGCCGAGGCGATTCGTTGCACGGTAGTATCCACGCTCCTGACTGTACATAATCTCATCATGAACTTTAGAGCCTCTAAGCTCTGCTGCTTCGAACCCGATGCCAACCTCAACACCTTTGAACGCATTGATGGACATGACACCCTGTGCAATTCTGCCATCGAGCTTCCGATCATATTGAACATGGCTCCCCAGACCGACGGGTACTCCTTCTACAATACACTCTACAATACCGCCCGTAGAGTCTCCCTCCTTCTTGATCAGGTCTATATATTCCTCCATCTTTTTCTCGGTCTCTTTATCCGCGACACGAACAGAAGAAGCTTCTGTAACCTCAATCAGCTCATCAATAGGTAAATTGTGAGGTGGTGCTTCAATTTCACCGATACGAATGACCTGACCTGCCACCTTTATCCCAAATTGTTCAAGAAACTGACGCGCCACCGCACCGCACGCCACCCTTACCGTCGTTTCACGGGCACTGGAGCGTTCCAAAACATTGCGTAAATCTTTTAAATTGTACTTCAAGCCGCCGTTTAAATCCGCATGACCCGGACGAGGACGGTGCACCCGTCTTTTCACTTCATCCGTTCCTTCGATCGGCTCGATGTTCATAATTTTTTGCCAGTGCTTCCAGTCGTTATTGGCTACCACCAGTGCGATAGGTGCACCCGTCGTATATCCATGGCGCACACCACCGACAATCTGCGCGGTGTCCTTCTCAATCTGCATGCGCCGTCCGCGGCCATAACCTTTCTGTCTCCGCTGCAATTGATAATTCAGAGCATCGAAGTCAAGCTTCATATTGCTTGGCATTCCTTCTATAATCGCTGTCAGCTGAGGACCGTGGGTCTCCCCGGCAGTTAAAAATCTGATACTCATCGTACGCTCTCCCCCTTTTATACTTTTAAACTGTGAACCGCTAAAATCCGATAATTTCTTCTGACCATTATAGTATAGGTGTTCCGCTTTGACAAGAAAGACCAGCGCATCAAAAAAGCGCTCCCTATCTTTAGATAGGAAGCGTAAATGGCAAAGCTTATTTTAATTGACCACGTGTCGATCTTTTCCATTGTTCGTCTCCGGCAGGCTGTTGCGGATTCAGCAGTGCATTAAACTGAAAGGTTTCCAGTCCCAAAATTTGACCGCACTCTTGTACACTGAACAATCCGCGGCGATATGCGGCAATGACCTTTCGTTTATCCATTCCCTAACCTCCGCTTGATTACTGGAATTATCATTCCTATTATCGGATTTTCAGCATTCAATTATTCAAATGAGTCAGGACTGGATCTTTTGATAAAAAAAGGTTTCAGACGTTTCAAGACCGTATTGAGCTGGATTGAATATTTGCTCTGTGCTGCCTACAAACAAAACTCCGCCAGGTCTTAAACTGGCTGCAAACTTTTGATAAAGCTTATGCTTCGCCTCTTCGGTAAAATAAATCATTACATTCCGGCATACGATCAAGTCGAAGGCGGTATCGAAACGATCTGTCAGAAGATTCTGCTTCTCAAAGCGGATTTCTTTCTTCAATCTTTCATCGAAGCGATACATCGGCCCCTCTTCGGTAAAATACTTTGCAGCGATGTCTTTGGGAACATCCTTAAGCGATCGGTCCAAATATAAGCCTTGTTTCGCTTTTGCCAGTGCTCCTTCATCAATATCCGTTGCCAAAATGCTGCTCATGCCGAGCAGTTTTTTTTCTGCAAGGATCATCGCTATTGTGTATGGTTCTTCACCAGTGGAGCAGGCAGCGCTCCATATTTTCAATCTGGTACTACCAGAACCGCTTAACTCCGTTAAAATCTTGTCCCGTAAAACTTCCCAACGATTGGGATTTCTCCAAAATTCAGAGACGTTAATGGTCATACGGTCCAAAAACTCATGAAACAACGACCTGTCCTTCATCATCGCTTCGTAAAATGCAGAAAATGTTGAATAGCCATGCTTCAGTCTAAGAGTCGTCAGTCTTCGTTTCATCTGTGTTTCTTTATAATCCGCAAGATTAATCCCTGTGGTTAACTCGATGTTGCGAATAAAGCCAATATAATCTTTATCCTGTACTTCTAGTTCTTTTGCTTTCATGTTACCGTCCTGAAATTATGTAGTCATTATACCCAAGAAGAAATGCTCTTTTCATACTGCACCAGCTCATCTTCACGAAAGAAGTTAGCAATTTCGCGCTTCGCGCTCTCCGGCGAATCCGAACCGTGAATAAGATTATGCGAAGTGTGTGCTGCAAAATCACCGCGTATTGTGCCTGGTAGCGCTTCCTGAACTTTCGTCTTGCCGATAAGGAGACGGGACAGGGCAATGATGTCGTCCCCCTCCCACACCATGGCAAACACAGGGCCGGAAGTAATAAACCCTACTAATTCGTCAAAAAAATCTTTTTCTGCGTGTTCCGCATAATGATACTTTGCCTGCTCATCGGACACTTGAAGAAATTTGCCTGCAACCAACTTAAACCCTTTATCCTCCAGCCGGCTTACGATCCTTCCGATCAATCCTCGCTGAACACCATCCGGTTTAACCATTAAAAAAGTACGTTCCATTGGCTCATCACTCTCCAAAATTTTTGATCATGTGATGCTTCATTCTTCAAACGTAGTTTAACAGAAAGATAGGTACAGATTAAAGTCTAGTATGAACGCTTTGTAACAAACTTGGCAATATCCTTCAATTGCTTCTTGACCTTGATATCCGGCAGAGCGTCCAACGCATTCAGCGCTTTATGGATATAACGGTCTGCCAGCTCTTCAGCACGAGCGATTCCTGAACTGGATTTGATCATCCCTACCGCTTCGCTAACATCACATTGACCATTTAAAGTATGAATGCGATCGATTTCTTTTAGCAGCGGTTGTCTTATTTCTGACTCTTGAAGTGCGTAAATGACAGGCAGCGTTATATTCCCTTGCCGTATATCACTGCCTGGCGGCTTGCCAATCTGTTTCTCGGTACCGCATAAATCAAGAAGATCATCCTGAATTTGAAATGCCATGCCGACATTGTACCCGAATCGATACAAATTGTTGGATACGACACGCGGCGCTCCAGCAGCCATGGCACCGAGCTGACAGCTTACGGCAATCAGGATCGAGGTTTTGCGGCGGATGCGCAGAAGATAACGTCTTACGCTCTGATCACAATTGAAAAAATCCCGGATTTGTTCCATTTCTCCAACGGACATTTCCACCATCGCTTTAGATAAAATACGGTGGATTTCAGGATCTTTCAAATTTGTGGTCAACGTCAGTGCTTTACCATAAATGTAGTCTCCTGTGTACATTGCAATACGATTGTCCCATTTGGATTTGACTGTCGGCTTACCTCTTCTCATATCCGCATCATCAATCACATCGTCGTGCACAAGAGAAGCGCTGTGAATCAATTCCAGCGGAACGGCAATAAATTTAAGTTTCTCAATGTCGTAATTTCCGAATTTGCCGCCCATAAGCACAAAGATCGGACGCAGCCGCTTGCCACCTGCCTTAAGAAGGTGCATTGAGGTCTTTGCCAGCTGTGAATCATCGCCTTCTATACTGCGGTACAGCTCTTTTTCAATAACATCCATATCTTTTTTCAGTGCTCCGAAAATGTCCAGTCGTTTCATTCTTTCACCCGCATCACAATATTTTCTCTCCATAATTCCGGTGTGACATCTTTTTTCAGCAGTCCAAGTTCATATGCATATTTATAATATAAGCGCAGCCCTTTCTGCTGTTCTTCATTAAAATCATAACATAAGTTATTGAAATATCCTCGCCAGTATAATTCGGTGCCTCCGATCAGACTGACCGCTTCATTGACGATTGGCCGAAGATCCCTTAAGCTTCGCTGCTTGCTATCCCGAAACATCGAAGCGATTTCGGACATCGCTTCAGGATGATCGGACGCAGCATTGCGGTTTACCGCGCAGACAGCAAACGTCATGCTGCAGCCTGTCCACTCCTTCCACCATTCACCGAGATCGGTCACAACATATTCGCGGTTGTACCATGAGGCTTTGATCGCGTTATCCCCGATGAGAAGAGCTGCATCTGCTTGTTCCATCATCGTATCAAGATCCGGCTCCATCGACTTGTACTCAGGCTTAACGCCCATCGCTTTCTCCATCAATATCCTCAGTAAATTCACCGAGGTCGCTGACGTATTGGTCATGGCGATGGTAGCATTCTTGAGCTCTTTCACAGGAACTCGGGAGAACAGTAGAATCGATTTTACAGCCCCATTCGCACTTACGGATAAATCCGGTATTAACTGCAGCTTATCTGCCGCTTCGGCATAGGCAAAAGAGGATAATGCACCGATATGGATATCCCCGTTCTTCATCCCCTCGTTTAAAACAGAGGGCACTGCTGCCAACATTTCAGCAGGAGTATCGAGAAGCTGTGGATTCACGTAATAATACAATGGCCACGCGTTGGTATAACTGATTCTGCCAATTACGGTTTTCTTGTATACTCCCGGCATCTTAGTCACCCCATCTTTTATACAATTGATGCTCGATCCGAAGACTGTCCAACACTTTCCCGACCAAAAAATTCACAATATCATCTAAACTCTGAGGTTGGTAATAAAAAGCAGGCATTGCGGGAATGATTTTAACTCCCAGATTTGAAAGCTTGAGCATATTTTCCAAATGTATGGCATGCAGCGGCGTTTCTCTAGGGACAAGTACCAATGTTCTTCCCTCTTTAAGCATAACGTCTGCAGCCCGAGCCATCAAATTATCAGAGGTTCCGTGAGCGACGGAGGACAGCGTACCCATTGAGCAAGGCATAATGATCATGCCCTCCACCAGGTATGAACCGCTGGCGATACTGGCCCCGATATCTGCAATCGGATGATAATATACCTTTCCACCTATACCGCCAAACTTCTCCTCAATAACAGCCTCTCTGTTCCCGGCAGGCCAGTCTAGCTCCTCTTTCAGCACGCGCCAGCCTGCGTTTGAAATCACCAGATGTACGTCATAGCCCGATTGCAATAAACATTCTGTCAAACGAACACCATAGATAGATCCGCTCGCACCGGTAATGCCAACAATCCATTTTTTCTTACTGCTTGTATCCATTACAAATATTTCACCACCAGATCGATCAAGGTGAATACAAACAAAACAATACTAAGCGTGCTGTTCATTGTAAAAAAAGAAGTTTGCAGCCGGCTCATATCATCAGGAGACAATATATAGTGCTGATAGAACAAAATTCCGCAAGCGATAATCGTCCCAGCTAAATACCACCAGCCAACCGGGGTTACAAAAAACAATACGATAAAGCCAATCGCCGTAACAATATGAAAACCTCTTGCAAACCAAAGTGACTTTCGCAGACCAAATCGCGCGGGAATCGAATACAAACCTTCTTTACTGTCAAACTCCATATCCTGACAAGCATAAACTACATCGAATCCGGCGGTCCAAAACGACAAGGCAATGTAAAATATAATCGCTTTGTAATCCACCTGCCCGGTTACAGCTACCCAGCCCCCAAGCGGAGCCAGAGCCGTCGTAAGACCAAGCACTACATGACATAACCATGTGAAACGTTTGGTATAGGAATAAAAAATAAGCATAAAAATAGCAATAGGCAGCAAACGAAAAGCAAACGGGTCCAGCTCAGCTGTCGCCCAAAAGAAAACAGCAAAAGATACGATAATAAAAAGGATAACTTCAAACGGCTTTAATAGTCCTGCTGGTATGGCCCTCCCGGCTGTGCGCGGGTTTTTCGCATCTATGTACTGATCTGACAGACGATTCAGACCAAAAGCAGCGCTTCGTGCTCCGAACATAGCCAGGAAAATCCATCCGATATCCCCCCAGGAGGGTAAATGGTTAAACACGACAGCTGAACCTAAAATGGCACCCATAAATGCGAAAGGCAGAGCAAATAACGTATGCTCTACTTTGATCATTTCCAAATAAGTTCCGATTTTCTTAAACATCCGTCTTCTCCTTGATCCCAATATGTAAGGCAGCAATTCCGAAGGTCAAGGGATAAGCTTCTACACGGGTAAGTCCGATCTTGCGGAAAACCTCTGACAGCTCCTCTCGCCCCGGAAAAAGTTCAACCGACTCGGGAAGCCATTTATATTGCTCGTACCGTTTGGCAAAGAGCTTGGCCATAAGCGGCAGCAATTTCCTGAAATAGAAAAAATACAAACCTTTGAAAGGCTGCCAGGTCGGCTTGGACAGCTCCAGACAAACTACCATTCCGCCAGGCTTGACAACACGCTTCATTTCTTCCAAAACCTTTACGTAATCAGGAACGTTTCTCAGTCCAAAACCGATGGTAGCATAGTCGAAACGGTTGTCTTCAAAGGGCAGAGCCATCGCATTCCCCTGAACAAGAGCGATTTGATCATCCAAACCTTCATTGTTCACTTTCCGTCTGCCAACATTCAACATTCCTTCACTAAAATCAAGCCCGACAATCTGGCCTGATCCACTCGCATTTGCCATGCTGATGGTCCAATCACAAGTACCACAGCACAAATCCACGGCTGTGTCCCCATGCTGGATGTTCATTCTCTTCATCGTAAATTTCCGCCAGCGTTTGTGTTGGCGAAAACTGAGGATATCATTCATGATGTCGTACTTGCCGGCAATACTTTCGAATACCGAATGAACGTATTGTTCTTTCGGTTTATTACCTTTGTCAAGTTTTATTTCTGTTTCCACTGAGTTATTTTTCATCCAAGTCACCTATCCTTCCCTTACGGCAGACCGGTACCTGTTAAGGGTTTGAACAAACGGCTCAAGGATTTGACCGATCTGTGCGAAAGCCCCCTCTCCATTGATGACCGGCTTCAGCGATTGCACTGTGCTGACAGACTGACGGAGCTTGTCCAGCAAATGATCAGCCGTATTATGTTTTATCATAAGTTTTTTCCAATCTTTTTGCTCCATCTTTTTCGAAAGGAGAAGTTTCTTATCTGCATCATTGACACGCTCCAATACGTACCAATAGCCATACCCATTTCTACCCTCTTCTGAAGAAGCGCAGCGATCCATTTCATTCGAAATCGTCTCACACTGGGTAAGCTCTTTCAACAGCGTGTTCCAATCTCCATGGAATGATGAGTCAATCAATGGTGTAAAAGAAAGAAACAGCTGCATGTTCAGCTGTACCATCTGGCGCAAATATTCTTCTGCCGACAGAAGCATACCTTTCATCTTTTCGTACAGGTTCATCTTCAACACATTCACTTCACTGACAGCTTTACTTAAAGAAGCAATGGCTTCAATGTCTCCCTTTTTAGCCAGCAATTGATAAAAGCGACTGCTGTAGTAATCCCCAGCCAGCACCTTCAATTGACGAGAGCGCATCATCTTCTCTCCCTGATTGCTTTTTGCTGTATCAATGGTCTCATGCGTATCCAATCCCATCTGAATCAATGAAGTAACCAGCGCGTACAACTCACCACGTTCCGCTACATAACGCTTGGATTTCTGTAAAAATATGTATAACAGGTAAACGCGAGCATCCGGAAAAGCCGGGAGCTCCGTGTGTGTTTCAATCATGTCGTAATATAGATACTTTTTTGCCAACTCGGGAACGCGATACGGTTTCATCCTCAGCCTCCGTGCACTTGATGTTCTTTAAATTTAATTTGTTCACAATCTAATCTATTATAACACATCATTTCTTCACGTACATGCCCGCCCAACACTATTTTACCCATTTTCTTCAGCGTTGAACTGCTTTATCCACATATTCGTTATTGTAAGATGCAATCCTTGAACCAACCTATCCGAAAACGGCTCATTTTCCATCTGTTTCAGCTCCTTAAGAAGCGCATGATCCCATTCATTTCGTTTAACGTTGGCGGCCAGCATTAAATAATGTGCGCCGGTCCACGGATCTACAGCTACAAACCGAAGATAGAGCTGGCTAACATTTTGCTTGTCTTCAAAACTGAATGCAAGCATTTTTGTCAGATCGCCAAGCACCATCCTGACCGGGTCCTGTCCATCCGTTATTTTCAGATCGACGAGCAGAGTCCCGTCTTCCCAGTCGGCTTTACCTATGTTCAGATCCAGAGGCAATGAACTGAGACGATCCACCAAATTGGCATCTGACAAGCCGCTTGGAGCGACCGCAGGATGAAAAGCAGCTATACTTCTCCCTTCAACAGCTCCACTGACAGAATGCACTGCTGCCAAAACCAAGAAGCATATCGCTGTAATCAAAGCCGGAATCCATATCCCCAGCGCTGGAGTGAATCTAAATCGTCTCATCGCATAAAACCTCCTTTATCTTTATTTTCATCCAGATTTAAAAGGTCCATACCCCATTGTACAAATAAAGAAAGCAAGCTATGCATCTGATAAATAATATTACTCTGTTTCGTATTTTCTTAAAAAAAGATAGAATAATAAGGACGGCACATTTTTGATGCCATCTGTAAAATTGAAGGAGGATTCATGAAACTATGAGCGTTGATTATAAAGCATACTTTGCTGAACACCGCGAAACCCACTTAAACGAACTGAAAGAATGGTTATCGATTCCAAGTATCTCTGCATTATCAGAACATAAGGATGACGTTGCCAATGCAGCGAAATGGCTCGCTGACAAGCTGACAGAAGCAGGTCTGGAGCATGTTGAAATCCATGAAACGGCGGGACACCCAATCATCACCGCCGATTATTTGCACGCGGAAGGTAAACCGACCGTCCTCGTATACGGTCATTATGATGTTCAACCTGTGGACCCGCTTCATCTTTGGGAAACCCCGCCGTTTGAGCCATCTATCCGAAACGGAAAACTGTACGCCCGCGGCGCAACTGACGATAAAGGGCAGCTGTTCCTGCATGTAAAGGCCGTTGAGGCGATTCTCAAACAGGAACAGAATCTTCCTGTTAACATCAAATTCTGTATCGAAGGTGAAGAGGAAGTTTCCAGCCCAAATTTGCCGCTTTATTTGGAGAAAAATAAAGACAAACTGGCAGCGGACGCAATCTTGATCTCCGATACTTCACTGCTTGCTCCAGGCAAGCCTGCTATATCTACCGGGCTTCGCGGTTTATGCTCACTGGAGCTGACGGTCGAAACGGCAAATACCGACCTGCACTCGGGTACATACGGCGGAGGTGTGCCGAACGCGCTGCACGCGATCGTCTCCTTGCTATCGTCTCTTCACGATGAAAACGGGCGAGTGAGCGTCAAAGGCTTCTATGACGGTGTGCAAGAATTGTCACCTGAAATGCGCGAGGAATTCGCCAAGCAGCAGTTTGACGAGGAAAAGCTCAAAAAAGAGCTTGATCTCGATGCCCTGTTTGGTGAGGAAGGTTACTCCTTCGTGGAACGTGTTGGCGCTCGTCCAACGCTGGAGCTTAACGGTGTATATGGTGGTTTCCAGGGAGAAGGCAGCAAAACGGTCATTCCAAGGGAAGCTCATGCTAAAATCACATGCCGTTTGGTCGCTGATCAGGACCCGCAGGCGGTGCTCGACGCTATTGAAGCCCATCTGCATGCACATACACCAGTCGGTGCGAAGTTAAAGGTGATGCCGAAGGAAAAAGCATTTGCTTTTAACATTGATCCATCTCATCCGATGCTGCAAAAAGCAGCCGATGCATTTGAGAATGTGTATGGCACACGCGCGCTGTTCACGAAAGATGGCGGTTCGATCCCGATTGTTGAAAAATTGTCCAGCACACTAGATGCGCCTGCAGTCATGATGGGCTTTGGCCTGCCGGACGAAAATCTTCATGCGCCAAATGAACATTTCAACCTGGAAAACTTCGATCTTGGCTTGCTGACGATCGTCAACTATTTGAAATTGCTCTAAATGGATGCACCTTTCTAGCCATGAGCTATATAAGTTGAACTAACATTTATAGTCAAAGCATCACAACGAATTCGGATTATTCTTCCGATCGCTGTCAACCTATATAGACATAACTACACAACACAAAGAAACCCTGACCTTCTATGAAAGGCTCAGGGTTTCTTGAATTTCCTTACATGTCTCGTATGCAATTTTTACACGCCTGATTCTGTTCTGCCATGCTTCGTCAGAACCTCGGCTTTGCCACGAATTTTAACAGCAGAGGTATGGTCAGTGAACTGAGCAATAATAATTTCGCCTTTATCGAGTTTTTCAGTATGATGAAAACGAGTATCCTGTCCCCGGGTTAACCCGATCACCTGCACCCCATTTTCAAGAGCTTTCACGACAAAATAATCACCGTTTCTTACATCTTCCATAACCGTGCCTCCCCTTTAAAAGAAAAGGCCGTGAACGAATTCACGGGCCCTTATACAAATATAAGAAAGTATGATTTATACTTAGCTTATACTTCTCAAGAAATGCTGCCGTCCTTTCAAAAAAAGACGACCAAAGCGTTTCATCTTGTCATAGGTAATATGTAGAAATCTTTATTTGATTCCGTCTTTGAGCGCTTTGCCAGGTTTAAATGCAGGAATTTTGCTCGAAGGAATTTCGATTTCTTCACCTGTTTGCGGGTTACGACCTTTACGAGCAGCACGTTCACGTACCTCGAAATTTCCGAAACCTACCAATTGGACTTTATCTCCATTTTGCAATGCTTGTGCGATAGCATCAAATACAGCATCAACTGCTTTAGTTGCGTCCTTCTTAGAAAGCTCTGTCGATTCAGCCACTTGTGCAATAAGATCAGATTTATTCATTCTTCTTTCACCTCCCTAAAAAGGATGTTCTTTCATTTGATATTCACTGTTTCCGTTTTACCGCAAAATATACGTACACCGGGCAGTTTTCACCCTTTGCTGCATTCAGAGGCATGTCGCGGAACAAACTTATAATAAAACAGCCAAATCATAATTTCAAGCGTTTTACATGGTTTGCACCACCAAAACAGGAAAAACAACCGAAAAACGGCTTGAACAGCCGCCCTGCGGTTGTTTTTCATAAATACTTGGGCTTCACTATAGAATAATAGCAATCAAACCGCCAGAGCCTTCGTTAATAATGCGGCCCAGCGTTTCCTGCAGTTTATAGCGGGCATTGTCCGGCATCATAGCAATCTTGCCCTGGATTCCCTCTCGAACGATCGAATGCAGCGAGCGTCCGAAAATATCAGATTCCCAGATCTTGATCGGATCATTCTCAAAATCTTGCATTAAATAACGAACCAGCTCTTCACTTTGCTTCTCCGTACCGATGATCGGAGAAAATTCCGATTCCACGTCCACTCGAATCATATGAATCGATGGCGCCGTTGCTTTCAACCGAACGCCGAACCTTGTTCCTTGACGAATCAGCTCAGGTTCATCAAGTGCCATTTCGGCTAGTGACGGAGCAGCGATACCGTAACCGGTCGTCTTCACCATCTCGAGTGCCTCTGCAAAACGATCATACTCGCGTTTCGCATGAGAGAACTCTTGCATGAGTTGCAGCAAATGATCCTTCCCACGGATTTCTACACCGACCACTTCCATGAGGATGCGGTCATACAACTCATCCGGTGCAAAAAGATCGATCTCCGCTACGCCCTGCCCCATGTTCATGCCGCTAAGTCCGGCACGATCAATAAATTCGTATTCCATAAATTGGGTTACTACGCGATCCACATCACGCAAACGGCGAATATCTTTTACCGTGTCACGAACGGAATTTTCATAGTTACTGCGAAGCCAATGATTTTCATTCAATACCATGACCCAGCTTGGCAGATTCACGTTAACTTCATGAACCGGGAATTCGTATAATACTTCACGAAGGACACCGGTCACATCATCTTCACTCATAGAAGCTGCACTAAGCGTCATTACCGGAATATCATATTTTTCAGACAACTCGTTACGAAGCTGAAGAGCTTCCTCGCTTTTTGGACGGGTAGAGTTAATCACGACGACAAATGGCTTGCCTACCTCTTTTAATTCGTTAATGACGCGTTCTTCCGCCTCTACATAAGAGCTGCGAGGAATTTCAGCAATCGTACCGTCCGTTGTCACAACTACGCCCAGCGTTGAATGCTCCTGTATCACCTTGCGTGTACCGATTTCCGCCGCTTCCTGGAACGGGATCGGCTCTTCGAACCAAGGTGTAGAAATCATCCGAGGTCCATTTTCATCCTCATAGCCTTTGGCACCTTCTACTGCATAGCCTACGCAGTCAACCAGGCGCACATTGACCTCAAGACCTTCGGTCACTTTGATCTGCACCGCATTGTTCGGTACAAATTTCGGTTCTGTTGTCATAATGGTTTTGCCGGCAGCACTCTGCGGCAGCTCATCGACAGCTCTTACACGGTCCGCTTCATTCGTTATGTTCGGAAGCACGACCGTTTCCATGAACCGCTTGATGAAGGTTGATTTTCCCGTCCGGACGGCGCCGACGACCCCCAGGTATATGTCCCCTCCAGTTCGTTCGGCTATGTCCTTAAAAATGTCCACTTTTTCCAAAAGAGATCCCCTCCTCAAATTACTCCGAAGGAAAAATGCTTTAAGAGCATCCGCTTCGTGTTCCATCTCACAGCCAAAGTCATTGCAACATTTGAGCAGCCATTACCACGCCGCCAGCAGTCCGCCGCCGGTATCCGAGAACGAAATGGAAACGGCAAAGCGGCGTAACTCGTACATGCATTTGGACTAGTATCATCATATGTACCGGGAATCAAAATATGACGGTTGCCCGGATATGCCGTCCTGTTTTTTTGTAAAACTTGCCGGGCACCGAAGAAGAACCCGAACTCACTTTCCAAGTATACATATGCTTTCAAAAGGTCTATTATGCTTCGAAAGAGTGAAAAAATAGAAAAATCCCGCCATTACAGCGGGATTAAGAGTAGATTTATAGTTTTGCGACAGGCTGCTCATCCTTCCAGACATAAGGCACAGACTTGATAGGGACATAATAGGAGGCCTTTTCAAGATAGATTCTTAAATCCTCCTCACCCTTGGGATCAGCCTCCTCCTTCTGGATCGCTTGCATAATATCAAAAGCGTAATCAACATAGACGGTCCCGTCGGCCCCCATCATAAATGTAACCTCCTGACCGGAGTATACGCTAGTCAGGTTCACATTTTTGGCATCGATCTTCGAAAGATCAATGGTTAAAAAGCCAGGATACAGCTCCTCTCCTGCCGGAAGACTACCGTTGTTGGCTGTTTTGTAGCGGTTTACCGACATTTGAACATCATTCACTTGTTGAACCGTATTAATATCCATCACTTTCACTAGCGGCTCTGTTTCTTCATTAATAATCAGAAAATATCCGCTTCCGCCTTTCTCAAACGCCGTACTCGGAATCTCGTCGATGTACCCCATATTTTTAAGCTTTTCAAAATCCACTCTGTATTTCTCGTAACGAGGCACTTCATCTCCAGCAGTTATAATCGGAAGAACAGACTGATCTTTGTAAAAGTCATCGACTGCGGACTGAACCCGCTTTACACTTTCAAGATAAGAAACCTGTCTCTCCTGCCTGTTCTCATCAGGGTACAAACATCCTGTCAACAGTACGGTCATTAGCACCAAAACAGTTGCTATAACAATTCTTGTACTCATAGCGGATCTTTCCTCGCTTTTTGAACGTATCCGTATCAAATCTGCATCATCCTTTACCTGCTTTAAATAAAGTCGTCTGTTTCTCCTCTCCTGGCAGCCTCGAGTTGTCTGCGAACCGCCGCTTTCAGTCGGTCCTCGGGAACGGTAACTATCAGATCGCCTGTAATTACAGTCTGGCAGGAAAGCCTCGTTCCTTCTTCCACCAGAGTTCCGAGCTTTCTTCGTTCCGCATCTTTGGGCGGCAGACAATTGTTCTGATCCTGAATATGGACCTTACACATCAGACATCCCATTCTCCCGCCGCAACGCGTTGAAATTGTAACCCCGGCTTGCCTCGCCGCCTCTAAAACATGGGTATTTCGGCGGACCTTTATCTTCTTGCCTTCGGGTAGAAAAGTAACCTCAAAGTCCACCTTATCCCTCCAATACGAAAAACATGTAAGTAAATGATTTACAAGTTTATCCCTGTCAAACTATGTATCTTGGCCAAATGGTCCTGGCTCCAAACATTACGAGAAAGAATTAGCTCAAGGGGCTCTACATGATGTTCAAGCTCATGCTTGATCACCTCTGCAATCGCTTCATACCGATCTTTCCGCCCCCGCAGCACGTTAAATACCAGCTCGTGGGAAAGCGGCATCAGCCGAAGTGACGCATGCTGGAGCTCATAATGAAGCTCATATCGGGAAGCCCGGTCGTAAAGCAGGTGCTCAACCTCTACATGGTAGATGGAATCATGCGAGTTTACAGCAAAGTTCCCCACCAATTCTACGGCATTCGCTTCAATTTCATAATGGCTTAATACTGACTTGTACATTCCCTCTTCATCCAAATGGGGCTGATCTGTAGCCCATATATCCAACTCCTTGTGAAGCTTGGATATTCCGCTTCCATCCGCATAAATATCGATGTCTTGCGGTGCCTTGTCCAGCTTAACCCCTTGCAACAGCAAGGAGCAGCTGCCTCCCAAGAGCCAGGCCACCTTAGCCCGGTTTAAAGATTGTGCTGTCATAAACAGCGGTTTTTCTAGACCGGATAGTAAACGTTTCCGTCTCATGTTACACCCCATCTTTCAATCACAACAAATTGAAGCATACAGTCGACTAGATGATCGAAGCCAATCCGGTTATAAATCCGACAAGCATCATAATAAACGCAACAGCAGACAAGCCCATCCGTATAATACCTTTCGTCTTGCTCCGGGCAAAGGTAACCAGAAATACTGACAGTCCCATAATGAACAGCGCTATCAAGGAAAGCCACATTTTTTGCATTGGATCCATGCCGCCACCCGCTCCAATCTATTTGACAAAATAATTCAACCTATTATATCACGAATTGACTTCATAGTTGCAACAAGAAATCAACAAGAAGAAGGTACGTGAACAAACAAAAAGGAACAGTCCCGGAAGTAGAAAAATCTACTTTCGGGACAGCTCCCTTAGCCTTGTTTACGGACGAGACCGCCCTATTTGTTGAGCATCATTTTCATTAATGCTTCCATATTGCTTGGATTCATTCCGCTTTTCTTCACAGCAGAAACAATTTCTTTCGTCGTCTCTTCGCTCACTGGAACATTCGCCATTTGTGATACCTGCTTGATCAGTTGACGGAGCTGGGCTTCATTCTGCATCGTAGACGGTTTTACCGTTCCAGCCAGCTTCTTGATAGCCCCTTGTGAAATTTGTTTGCCGCTTTTTTTGTTGATCGCGTTCAATACTTCTTTTGGAAAGTTTTTGCTCATTTCCACCCCTCCTCCGGCAAATCCTCAAATTAATATATGAGGCAGGAGAGCGAAAGGTGAATAAGCTAGGTATGCCACTGCTTCCAAATTTCCTCTGGCATCATTTCCATTTCCGTTTTCGGATCACGTCCCATAAGCGCTTCTACCGCGCTTCGTGGATCTCGATTTTTAAACAGTACATGATAGAGTTGATCAACGATCGGCATCTGGACCCCATAGTTCTCGGAAATCGCATAGGCCGCTTTTGTCGTGCGAATCCCCTCAACAACCATCCCCATCGACGATAGCACTTCTTCAAGCCCTTTACCTTGACCTAAGAGAGAGCCTGCCCGCCAGTTTCGGCTATGACGGCTTGTCGCGGTAACAACCAGGTCGCCAATTCCGGCAAGACCGGCAAAGGTAAGCGGATTCGCCCCCATCTCAACACCGATGCGTGATATTTCCGCCAATCCACGAGTTAACAGTGCAGCTTTGGCATTATCACCAAAACCCAAGCCATCTGACATTCCAGCACCCAGAGCAATAATGTTTTTCAAAGCGCCCGCAAGTTCAACACCGATCATGTCTCGATTGGTGTAGACACGAAAATAAGCGTTCATGAACAAATCTTGCACTGCTTCTGCTGCCTTACTGTCTGACGATGCCACAACGACCGTTGTCGGGCACTTTCGAATCACTTCTTCTGCGTGGCTCGGACCGGAGAGGACAACGATGTTACCCTCATCACAGCCAAGCTCTTCGGAGATCACCGTTGACATGCGTTTTAACGATTCCGTTTCAAAACCTTTGGTCGCATGAATGATGAGCATGTCCTTCGTCCAATATGACTTAAGCTGATGAGCCACTTCACGCATCGCTGAAGATGGGGCTACAATCAACACCGCTGCCGCTCCTGAAACCGCTTCGCCCATATCCGTTGTAGCACGCAAACGGGGAGGTAGCTTCATATCCGGCAAATAACGATGGTTACTGTGCTCCTCATTGATTTCTCTGGCCTGTTCAGCATTCCTTGTCCATGCAACGACTTCTAATTCATTAGAAGCCAGCACACTGGCTAGAGCCGTTCCCCAACTGCCAGCAACCAATACAGCCACCTTGTCAGACAACACGTTTCCCTCCTTTTCCTTTACCCCCGGAACCCAGCTTGTTTTCCTTACCTTGAACAATTTTGGCGATATTCGTACGGTGTCTCCAAAATGCAAAAATACAGATCACCAGACTCGTCCAAAATATCGGCCAAGGAAACTTCATAATGATTAGAAAAACAGGGGTCAGCACGACAAAAATGAGTGAGCCCAGCGAAACATAGCGAGTCCATACGATCGAGAGAATCGCGATAATTCCTGCATAGAGAGCTGGCAGGAAGCATAATGAAGCTAACACACCGATTGCAGTTGCTATGCCTTTACCGCCGCGGAAGCGGAAATACAAAGGCCAGTTATGTCCTACAATGGCAGCGATCCCGCATAATCCCGGCAGCCATCCACTGTCGTCTCCAAGCCATTTTCCGATCCATACGGCTACGATCCCCTTGAGTACATCCAGTGCGAGCACGAGAATCGCAGGACCTTTACCAAGCACCCGGAGCGTATTGGTTGCTCCCGCATTTCCACTACCATGTTGGCGAATATCGATCCCTCTTAAAAGCTTCGCCAGCCAAACACTAAAGCTCACGGAGCCTAGCAGGTAACAAAAAATAAGCGCAACGACATTTAAAAACAAGCTACTCTCCCCTAACTTTCATCAGACTTTCGCCGTGTATAAATTCGTATAGGTGTCCCTTCGAAATCAAATGCTGCTCTAATTTTATTTTCCAAATACCGTTCATATGAAAAGTGCATCATTTCAGGATCATTTACAAATATAACCATGGTCGGCGGCTTCACAGCAACCTGAGTTGCATAGTTGATGCGTAACCTTCTTCCCTTATCGGTAGGTGGAGGGTTAATAGCCACTGCGTCCGAAATGACGTCGTTGAGCAAATGAGTCTGCACTCGTCGATTATGCTGCTCTGCTACATGCTGAACGACGGGGAGCAGCTTTTGCAAACGTTGTTTTGTTTTCGCTGACAAAAATACAATTGGCGCATAAGTCATAAACAGGAAATGGTCGCGTATTTTATTCTCAAATTGCTGCATGGTTTTGGCGTCTTTCTCAACAAGATCCCACTTGTTTACAACGAATATGGACGCTTTCCCTGCTTCATAAGCGTATCCTGCAATGTGCTTGTCCTGTTCGATAATTCCCTCTTCACCGTTAATTAGCACTAGAACGACGTCAGCACGTTCAATTGCGCGCATCGCACGCATAACGCTGTACTTCTCCGTTGTCTCGTAAACTTTGCCGCGCTTGCGCATTCCGGCTGTGTCAATGAGAACATAACGTTGGCCGTCCTTTTCAAAAGGGGTATCAATCGCATCTCGGGTCGTGCCCGCAATGTCACTTACAATAACGCGCTCTTCACCTAAAATCGCGTTCACAAGCGAAGATTTACCCACGTTGGGTCTTCCGATTAAAGCTACCTTGATCACATCTTCATCATATTCATCATCTGTTAGATCAGGAAGCTTCTCTACAACCACATCGAGTAGATCACCAATACCCGTTCCATGGCTTCCCGATATGCCGACAGGATCGCCGAAACCGAGACTGTAAAACTCATAAATATCTTCTGCTCTCTTCATATTGTCCACTTTGTTTATAGCCAGTACGACCGGCTTACCTGAGCGGAACAAAATCTGAGCTACTTCCTCATCAGAATGGGTAACACCTGTCTTCGCATCACACATAAATACAATTACATCCGCTTCTTCAATCGCCAATTCAGCCTGCATGCGGATGGATCTTACGATCATATCATCGCCATCAATCTCGATTCCGCCGGTATCGATCACACTAAACGGTTTGCCGTTCCATTCGGCAATACCATATATCCGGTCCCGTGTAATCCCCGGTTTATCTTCAACGATGGCCAGCCGATCACCGATTAATCGATTAAATATTGTCGATTTACCGACATTCGGCCTCCCGACAATAGCCACTACGGGTCTAGCCATATTCACTCCTCCTGTCAATGCTTACGATTATCATAATAGCAAAAAACGTTACAATTGGCTAACCTTTCATCATCTGATTTCTATTATGATCATTCCCCATTTCCAGCATCCATATCATATTTGAAAACTGAAAAACAAACGGCGAACCCTTGCTGGGTCCGCCGACTAAATTATGATTGGTCTGTTGACACTAGAACTTACTTGAATTTGCTCAACTTGTCCCCGAAACGCTCTCCGAGTGTAACACTCATACCTTGATTATTCATGGATACATTCGGATTGTCTTTCAGATCAACTTTAGGTCCTTTGGACTGCTTTTCAGATCTTGGAGATGGCTCAGGTGCCTCCTCCGTCTCCTTGATACTTAAGCTAACACGCTTTTCGTCAACGTTGATGTCCAGAATTTTAACCTGAACCTCTTGACCTTCCTTAAGAACTTCATGTGGAGTTCCGATATGTTTGTGGGAAATTTGAGAAATATGAACCAGCCCTTCAACACCTGGAGCCAATTCTACAAATGCACCAAAGCTAACGAGGCGTTTTACCTCACCAGTCACGATGTCACCTGTATGGAATTTGTCCGCAGCTGTTTCCCAAGGACCCGGCTGTGTAGCTTTAATGCTGAGGCTGATTTTCCCTTTTTCAGGATCAACTTTCAACACTTTAACTTTTACTTTGTCACCTTCGCTCAAAACATCGGATGGCTTCTCAACATGGTTCCAAGCAATTTCGGATACATGAACGAGACCGTCCACGCCGCCTACGTCAACAAATGCGCCAAATTGAGTCAAACGCTGAACGGTTCCTTCCAGCTCTTGGCCTTCTTGAAGCTCAGCCATCACTTTCTGCTTGTTAGCTTCAAACTCTTCTTCCAGAACATCCTTCTGGGAAAGAATCACCTTGTTGTTTTCTTGATCCAGTTCCTTCACTTTTACGCGAAGCGTACGACCTTTATAGTCGCTGAAATCCTCAACAAAATGACGCTCAACCATAGAAGCTGGAATAAAGCCGCGGGTGCCCACATCAACAACAAGTCCACCCTTAACAACGTCAGCTACGACAACTTCCATAATATCCTGATCAGCAAAATGCTTTTCAAGTTCATCCCAAGCTAATTCCGTATCAACAGCGCGTTTGGAAAGAACAAGAGTTTCCTTGTCATCATTGATGCTAACAACCTTGCACTCCACTTCCTGACCTACCTGAACTGCATCAGATGCGTTGTCCAACTGAACAGCAGACAGCTCACGAACAGGAATTACGCCGTCATATTTATATCCAATGCTTACATAAGCTTGGTTGTCTTCCAGTTTGACGATCGTTCCTTTCACGGTGTCCCCTTTTTTTAAGGATACGATTTGATCCAGCTGATCCTGGCTTTGCGTTTCAACAGCCTCTTGATTTTTTGTTTCTTCCGACATGTCAATTACCTCCTCAATTCAAACCCCATTTATTTAAACCCGCATAAAAGCGAAGTTCAAAACATAATTGCTGTAATAGCTTTCCATCTTGCTCATGCATTTTATACATAGCTGTAAAAAACATCAATTCACGGTGGGCTTCCCCGTTGTTCGCATTTCATGAATACGCTGCATAATAAGGGAAGTGACTTTGTCCAAAGCCTCGGGCGACTTGTCATCCTTGAAAGCAGAAAGATCTAAAGGTGCCCCGTAAATGATCTTTGTCTTTCCAAAAAGTTTGTAATCCCCTACAATGGCTGCGGGTATCACTGTAGCGCCGCTGCGTAATGCAAAGCTTGCAGCACCACGTTTAGCTGCTTCCGAATCGGAATTGCGCGTACCTTCTGGAAATATCCCCATTACTTCACCGCCGCGAAGAATCTTGAGTGATGTCTTGATCGAGTCTTTGCTCACACCGCCCCGTTTCACCGGATAGGCTCCAAGCTGTCTAATTAACGAGCCAAGCACCGGAACTTGAAACAGCTCCGCCTTGGCCATAAATTTGACCTGCCTCTTTACATGAATACCTACCGATATCGGGTCCATATAGCTGGTATGATTCGCACATATCAGCACTCCGCCCTCGGCAGGTATGTTATGTACACCAACCGATTCAAACCGGTATAAAACAGCGAACAAGCCGCGAAGCACCGCTCTACAAAACTTATAGATCATATCATATTACTCTCCATCCATTCGAGATATACAGTAAGAAAGTATCGTATCAACAACCTGTTGAATGGTCATTTGTGTCGTGTCCAGTTCAATAGCATCCTCTGCACGACGCAGCGGCGACACCTCGCGCTTCTCGTCAAGGCTATCGCGCCTAGCGATATCCATTTCAAGCTGTTCAAGAGATACTCCTTCCGCTTCACCCAATTGTTTATACCGGCGGAGAGCACGCTCCTTGACACTTGCCGTCAAGAAAATTTTAACCTCGGCATCTGGTAAAACCGTCGTTCCGATATCCCGACCATCCATGACAACGCCTTTATGCATGGCCATCTGTCTTTGAAGGTTTACCAAGTAAGTCCGCAAGCCTTCGATTTGTGCATATCGGGACACTGCCGAACTGACCTCGTGAGATCGGATATATGGGGTTATATCCTCACCGTTCAGCAAGACCATTTGTCCGTTTTCATGCGGTTTTAATTCAATTACCATTTGTTGTGACATTTGAAGCACTTTTTCGTCATTATCTGCTGAAATTCCTTCTTTCAGCATCAACCACGTTACTGCCCGGTACATCGCTCCAGTGTCAACGTATATATACTGAAGCTTGTTTGCCACCATTCGAGCAATTGTGCTTTTGCCTGCCCCTGCAGGTCCATCAATGGCAATATTAATTCTGTCAATTCGACCTGTAGTACCCTGCTTGTTCAATGGGGCATTCCTCCTCAAACATGAGCCTCAAGAAAAAAGCAGGCATTGCCTGCGACGTGAAAATTATACCACACTAACTAGAGTGATGCAAAAAAGAAGGCTTTTTTTCGTCCATCCAATCCTTTACATTCGGAGCTTCAATCGGAACTCCTTCCATGCGATATACAGGTGATAGAAAAGGTCTAACCGAGTCAATCCGCAGAAGCAGCTGGAAGATCAGGAGCATCATCGCCACCCAAGGGATGCTTTTAAGCAACAGATTGCCCAAAATTTCGGCATAATCAAACCAACGCTGGTGAGCCCTGGAGTGCTTATCGTCAGGAATCGTCATATACGGCACCACCTACACTTTTTTGTTAGCGTGCCGCTGGTGAAGGTATTTTATTCTAACGATTTCTAGATTCAATCTGCCTCTCAAAACAATATCGTATCACTTTCTGCCGTTCCATATCCAAAATGCTGATAAACTTGAGCATAACCAGACTTTTGTTATTTGAAAGATCCTTTACTCGGATCACTTCGCTTTCAAAAGGAACATGTTCCAGCGTACCGTTTTTATAAGGGAGAAGCAGCCAGCATGATAGGATATCGCCCTCTTCCGGCTTTTGATCGGATTCGGCATAGAAAGAAACACCCCCACCGCTTACGTCCTCTGTTTTAGACACAAAACGACTGCCGTTCGTATGCTTCACTGCGATCTCAAGCTCTGTTTGAACCCGGAGGAAGTTTCTTCTTTGTACTTTTGTAATCTCTTCCAGATCAGGTTTGCGGATTCGCACCATGCGTATAACATCTTCATGAAAGCCTAAAACATAGGAATTAAAAAAGTTTTTCACTCCGCCTTCAGTAAGGAAATAGGCGGACAACTCATCGCCCATATACAACTTTTTTAATCGGCCCGTTCCCTCCTGAATTGGGACTTCTATATAAAAAAAGTCATCATGAATTTCACATATTCTTGATTTATAAACATGATTCGCTTCTTTTTCGTCCCCGGTATCAATCTGAATGTACAACACTTCATTCACTTTTGGATACAAACCTTTCACCTTCTACCTGGATAATATCAACAAATGTATTATAACATGTACAATAGTAGGTGAAGTGGAATTATTTTGTATATAAAAGAAACCGTCCTTTTGTAAATATGGAGGATTAAAAAGCCACCATATGAAAAGGAACGGTTTCAGATATTAACTAATGCCCGCCTGAGCATCCTTCAGAACTTCAACACTTTCTTCCAAACCGGTATCCGCGTTGATATACAATCGATACTGTGATCCGTTTATTTTCCCGCCGATCTCATAACAAAGAACATCTTCAGCCTGATCGTTCTTAATAATTGCTTTGCGGTTATAAACTTCTTCAAAATCCTTATTCAACTGCTTTCTTGCTTCATCTAGGCTGATTTTGGGCTTCGGTATTTCTCGATTATCTTTATGCTCGTATACAAAATCACTCGCCTGAAAACCGATTACCTCACCGTTATCCAATGCAGATCTGACCGTTATTTTTTCCGGATATATAAGCACTCCATCCTGTTCACGGACAAAAGAAAAGTTAACGAGGTTATCGAAAGGGTCAGCAGAGACTGCTTTCATATTGCGATACCCTTTATTCTCAAGAAATTGTCCCGCTTTATTCAAGGCTTCATCGACTGGAACTTTTTTAGCTCCGACCTGACGTTCGTCGGAATAGGAAGTAAGCAGACCACCTTTACGTGTGAAATCCATACTTATGGTCTTGCCCTCAGGAGCTTGTACCTTAGCGGTATATGACTCCCAATCTGTTCCCTTTCCGTTTTCTGTGATCTGACAGTTCGCATTGTTGCCTGCATCCGCGAATTTAAGCGCTTTACGGGTAATATCTTCTTTGGTCATTGGTACTCCAGAAAGCATATTCACCGAACGCTGCTGATACATGCTGGAGACAGAAGGCCCCCAGTCCAGTTCAGGGTATTCCTCTACCTTTTTGTTAACTGTTTTAAAGCCATCAACAATCGTACTATCTGCTTGTGCATTTTGTTTAGCCAAAGCCGTATCCACGTCCAACCATCGCAAATTATTTGCAATGACCGAATTTTGTACGGTTTGAAGATCCTTTGCAATTTCACCGGAGTTTTTATAAAGCGTCTTTAATGTCTGCAGCTCTTTCTCACTAAGCGGTTCTTTTGTCAAATCACGAACGCCTGCTTTGAAAGAAAAATTGGAAATCCGGGTAAGAAACTCCTCTGTCTTGTCGAATGGAAGCATCGCAAGAGGAAGCTGGTTAACATCGCTCTGAGCCTCACTGGTCAGGCGCCATACGTTCATCAGTCCCTTGCGCTGCATTCCCTGGGACGTAGAGTTAACCGCCAGTGTGTTACCAAGCTCTGTATGAATGCGATCCACATGAAAGGAAAGGTCATGGAAAGCCCGCTGATATTGGTTCTCCGCATTGACTGCAATAGCGTCACGTTCCTCCTTAACCTGATTTCCCCACACCAGTGAGCCGATCAGCAGGATCGTAACCACAGGGAACAGTACGGCACTTATATTTTTGTACATATTGGCTAAAGTCTCCTTTCTTCTATTCACTGCCGTTAGTTTGACTAGAAGAAAGAAGTCTTATGCATTATTTATGAAACCCGTGTGATTCGAATTTAGAAAATTTCCTCTTCCTCAATATCAAACCGGTTCCGATTGTTGCACAAACACTGTTTAAATCCTGTTTCGATCCGTCCATGTTCTTTTCTGCCCCGCAGCACAAATCTCTCACCACATTCTTTGCAATGGATTTTCACTTTAACACGCACAAAAAAAGCACCTCCATCGTACATTTCCTTCGGCAAGCAGCCAAAAGGTCATACGACAAAGTGTGCCCTTTATTGTCACGTTTTAACCTCTTCATCCCGCTTCATGATGCGGAAAGGTGATCGGTTGTTGGCCCGTGATATTTTCCCCATGCCTCCACACCATAAGAAAAACATCAATGGAATGATGAACCATAACCAAGTATGAGTTAGCATGCTAAGGATTAAATCATAAATTCCATGATACACCCAAGGCAGCAAGAAGGATAGGAGCAGGAAAAAACGGTTTGATTTTCCACCCGAAAACTTAGCTTTTCCTATATAGTATCCCATAATGACGCCGAACATGGCATGTCCTGAAACAGGAAGCAGCGCACGGATCATCATCGGTCCGAATGCAGCCTGGCTATACCACGCATACATGATATTTTCCACTGTAGCAAAACCTAAAGCGATAGCTACTGCATAAAGAATGCCATCATACGGTTCGTCAAATTCGGTATGGTTCAAAATAAGATGATACAAAACAAACCATTTAAACAACTCTTCCACACCCGCTGAAGTGATCAGCGAGTTTACAATCGGGTGATCGCCAAACCATATTATTATTCCCCGCTGCAAAATCATCACGGGAACGACGATTAGGACGCCAAGCATAAACATCTTAATGACGATATGCAGCGGTTCCTGATCATACCTGTCTTTTAAATAAAAAAAGGTGAGCAGAGCGAGACCCGGCGCCAAAGCAGACGCTATGATCGAGAATACCAGCAACGAAATCCCCCTTAGTTAGTTGCGGGCCTGTAGATTCGGCCGCCCTCGCATGCCCACAATTTCATAATTTGCTGCGTGAAAAATGACTGCAGATCGTTTCTACCGCTTGCTGCGGCATAACTTTCTTGCCGTATTCCTCCAACAAAGCATCTGTTACCTGGGATGAATCTCCGAATTCCGCCAGCAAAGCAATAATGGCATCCAGTTTCTCATGATGCTGCTGCTGAGGATCTATCGACAAAAACCATTTATCCAAATAGTGATATAGCGTACCAGCCCCGTTGACCAAATGGTTCAACATATGAGCAGCTTCTATAAGCACTTCGAAATCGTTGAAAACATACACAATACTGCCGTTTTGTTCCAAAGTAACTTCCATTTCGTAAATTTCATCAGGCATCTCATCTTCTGACAAACCACTGAAATGTTGATCGTACTTTCCTCTCGTTACAATTACCACCATGCCCTGTGCCGGTAAAGCAAATACTTCAACGGCTAATGGACCTGTGGCATCGAATCCGAGCTCACTGTAGGCCTGCTCCATCATTTCTGTAAACAGGTCATATACTTTCGGTATTTCCTGCCACAATTCTTCCTTCTGGATCCCACGTTCGCTCAGATCATCAAACGTGAGGAAAATCCGTATCTTATCTTGACTTAAGCGTTCTATTTTCATGACAGGATCCTCCTCTAGTGAAACAAAAGTTATAACATTCTTATGATTTTTGGATGATGACGTGCTAAAAATGGTTTTATACAATGATTTTATCATTTAATACCCACAAATGCACGCAAATATGTACTTAAAAAAAAGAATCATTTCAGAGGATATACTCACTCCACGAAATGATTCGAATTCATTCATGATGTTTACAAACCCGGTATAGCCGTATGAGTATCTTTTAAGATCTGTTCGACTTCCTGTTTAATGTCAGGATTACTGCGAATGAAGTCTTTTATTTGCTTCAGATTGGCTGCCTTCGAATTAGTCGATGCCTGTACCCCATGCTGATTTGTCGAGGAATGACTGGATGAATCATGTCCGCTTGAACTGGGACGCACGCTTTCTTGGCTTCCATTGCCTTGGATTGAGTTAGAAATATTTTTCAATTTATCTTTAGAGTTTCCAGCCAAATTGCCAAGATTCATTCCCTTCATTAGTGAAGCAATAGACATTCCCTGTTGACGGGATATCATACCATACACAGCGGCACCGACGATGGCACCGTAAAAAAACGACCTAGCTCTCACAAATATTACCTCCTTCTATGATAAACTCATAACTAGTGTTCACGAATTCATAAAAACTCATGCGGCATAAATACAGGAAAGTGAGATGGAATGATGGTTAAAAAAATAGCAGTACTGCTTCTTACAGCCAGCTTTTTTCTTGGCGCATGCGGACAACCAGAACAGACTCAACATTCAGGCTCGACGGCGAATAACGAGACAGGACAAAACCAAGGTATTACTGTTCAGAGGGAAGAAGAGAAACAGATGCAAACTCAAGAGCCTGAGCAAGACAGGCTGTCAAAAGATACAACAAGCAAGAATGATATACAAGACGATAAGCATCAGACTAAAACCGAAGATCAATCCGCAAAAAAACCGGAATATCACATGAACAAAGTGTATGACATCGTACCAAATGATGAAAAAACCGAGGAAAAAGTCGTTCTGTTAACATTCGATGACGGACCTAAAGATAAAGAGATGATCAACGATCTCATTGATACGCTGGATAAACATCATGCAAAAGCTATTTTTTTCGTAAATGGATACCGTGTAAAGCAAAATCCGGAATTGTTACAACTTATTCATGACCGCGGCCAAATTATTGGCAATCATAGCTGGGACCATATTGATCTAAGCAATCAAAGCTATCAGGAAGCAAAGAAGCAGATCGAAGATGTGCAGCAGATCGTTATGAAAACAATCGGGGAAAAACCTAAATTTTTCCGTCCGCCATTCGGCTCCGGTGATGATGATGTAAAGCAAATAGCCAAAGACAACAATATGCTCTTCATGACCTGGTCCAACGGCTCTTTGGATTGGGATGCCAAAAGCAAAAACAACCCTGATGCTATCATTAAAAATGTGATGGATCAGCTTCATCCCGGAAGCAACATTCTTATGCATGAGCTTCCTTGGACGGTAGAAGCGCTGGACACTCTTCTAACCAAGCTGAAGAACAAGGGCTACAGCTTCGTTGATCCGCGCAATATTGAACTAAAAATGAGATAACAAAAAAGCTTTGCTCCAGCCTCAACTTTGGAAACAAAGGCAGGATCAAAGCTTTTTTTTCAGTGAAATAAGATGAAACTCAGATGGGCAGCCTAAACGTAAAGGAATGTGAGAAGTGCCAAATCCGCGGCTAATCAAAAGCCGCATATCCGAATAATATCGAGAAGCTTTATGAGCAAGACTGAACCAGCCCGCACCATATTCTTTATAAAAACCTTCCAAACGCACAGCTCCCAACAGCGGAAGAATAATTTGCCCGCCGTGAGTATGTCCCGTTAAGATCAAATCCGCGGCAATATCGTCATGTTCCTCAATCCAAATCGGATCATGGACCAGTATGATATGATACTGACCTTGTTGAAGTTGGCCTTTAAACCGGCTGTAAAAGTGTTTACGTGTAGCAGGTTGCATCATGCCGCTTAACGCAATACAATCACCATCTTTTTCGAGCATAAGGGTCTTGTCTTTTAATAAGCTTGCTCCGGCAGTCTTGAACAACTCTTCAAGGTGCTGTTTCCCAGCTGCTAAATCATGATTGCCAAGAACTCCATATACGGGAGCAATCCGGCGCAGCAATTCCAGATTATGACGGACCCTGCTCCACGGCACTCCCCTCTCTGTTATATCCCCGCCCAATAATATACAGTCAGGCATTAGATTCAGTTTCTGAAGCTTCCGCTCGGAAAGCTTGCGGCGGTGAATATCAGACATAAACAATATACGATAGTTTTGAAATGAAGCGGGCAGTTTATCTGATTCGATGGAATCCTCACAAACCCTGTAACCAACTGCTTCCATTGTCATCCAGCCCAGCATACCAAGGGCCGCAGCTCCGGCAATTATACTTAACCAACCAATCAAAATATTTCCTCCAGCGGCGGTGCACCGATAAGTCCCCAGAAGAGCAGACCGGCCATCAACAGGATAAAAAGTACGATTAAGGTATTGACAAACCATTTGCTCATTCTAACCCGATGTGAAGGGTATGTCTTCGTTCTCGAAGGTGCAGATTCTTCCTCAAGAACTTCATGATTTGTCATCCTGGCTGACTTTGTTCTGCTAAGCTCACCCGTTTTCCCACTTCTGGTCGCAGCATAGGAAGTTTGTGTTCCATCCGATTTCGATCTACGCCGTGACCTTGAAATGATAACTTCATCATGACTGGATGACTCCGGCTTCCTTTTAAATTCTTTTTGATTCTGTGAACGTTTTGCTGTGTGTCCAGAAGCAGCTTTTTTATTTTTTTTCCGGCCTTTATGTCGGCTCTGATGTCGTTCCATTCTGCTAAGCTCGTTCATGATCTTCCTTCCTCCGAAAACGAATCACCATTCCTGAAATCAAATCAATGACAAAATGACAAAGAATCGGGGCCCAAAGCGTGCCTGACTCCATATAAATGTACCCCAGTCCATAACTGCTTAAAAACACCCATCCCGTCGGAATCCAATGGTTCAAATAACGCACATGAATAAGTGCAAACAAAATACTGGTCCAATAAGGGCCCAAGGCGTGCTGGATCGCTCCGCGGAACAGAAGTTCTTCACAGACAGAAGCAACAAGAGCAATGATTACGATATGCCACACGGGTCTTTTGCGAAACAACATTTCGTTAATGCCGCCGTCGTCCATGTTCCCTTCCGGAACAACTCTGGACAGGATCAAGTTAATGACTAGCATGATCGATGCCAGCCCTATTCCCCATAAAGCAAACTGACCGTTTGAAGGCAACACCAGCAGTTTAAATGGATTCCGATGCTGAAACAAGATCCAGATCAACCCGACGAACAAAGTTAACCCCTGTGTTAAATATAGATTAATAAGTAAAAGACGCTCGGTTAACTGATGTGGTTCAATTTTTTTAATTTTAATTTTAAATTTTTTCATGATAGCCTGCCTATATTAATTGTTGTATGAAATTGGTAAATCCGTGCATTCCAATGTCGAAAAAATACTTTTTACAAGACTATAATAAAATAAGTTGGCATAAGCATCATAGCAAATAAAACGCCCGTATTACAAGGCTTAAGCGTTTCACATGCACTTATCCTACCTTTCGCCACACCTCCAAATGCCTATTGACACATTTCAAGACGCATGATACATTATGAAAAAATTAATCATGTTAAAAACGATGATGGAAAAAAGACACTTTATACGTATTCAGAGAGCCGATGGTCGGTGCAAATCGGTAGCGTGTAGTGATCTTGAGCGCTCCTGAGATATTTCGCTGAATTTCAGTAGGCGTAATCGGATGATCTCCGTTAACAATCATGGTCTTGTTAAGACCGTTTGAGGCTGCCACTGATTGGCAGTGAATAAGGGTGGTACCACGAATAACTCTCGTCCCTTACTACGGGAAGTAGTATGCGGATTGGGAGTTTTTTTATATACTTTTTTCTTTGTTACATTACCGCGTTGACAAACCTAGGTATAAGGGAATGCGTACTTAACGTACTCCTTATCATATTTATCAGAACATCACAAATATAAGTAAGTACCGAGGAGGAAGAGAAACAATGTTTAAGGTATTAGTATCCGATCCGATTAGCGACTTGGGAATTCAGCAGCTAATGGATGCGCCAGATGTGCAGGTAGACAAAAAGACAGGGCTCACCGAAGACGAGCTTACTGCCATCATTGGTGAGTATGATGCACTTCTTGTCAGAAGCCAGACCCGGGTTACCGAACGTATTATGAATGCAGCCTCTAATCTTAAAGTAGTCGGCCGTGCCGGTGTGGGTGTCGATAATATCGATTTGAAGGCTGCTACCAAACGAGGGATTGTAGTCATCAACGCCCCCGACGGCAACACGATCACTACGGCAGAGCACACTTTCGCGATGATGATTGCATTGGCACGTCACATCCCTCAAGCCTACGCCAAAACAGTAACCGGTACATGGGATCGCAAATCCTTCCTGGGAGTAGAGCTGCGCAACAAGACCCTCGGTGTCATGGGTATGGGACGGATCGGCAGTGAGGTTGCCAAGCGTGCTAAAGCTTTCGGTATGAAAATTCTGGCTTTTGATCCGTTTTTAACGGAGGAGCGCGCTGACAAATTGGAGGTAAAGCTGGCGTCTGTTGACACCATCATTCGCAATGCGGATTTCATTACGGTTCATACCCCGCTTACTCCTGAAACCAGACATTTGATTGCAAGACCACAGTTTGAAGTCATGAAGCCGGGCATGCGTATCGTCAACTGTGCTCGCGGAGGTATCATTGATGAACTGGCGCTTATCGAAGCGATTGATGAAGGCATCGTAGCCGGCGCGGCCTTTGATGTGTTCGAACAAGAGCCGCCACAAGCGGATCATCCGTTCCTGAAGCATCCTAAAGTGATCGTTACGCCTCATTTGGGCGCTTCTACTGTTGAAGCTCAAGAAAACGTAGCTATTGACGTATCCGAGCAGGTGCTCCATATTTTGCGGAACGAACCGTTTAAAAATGCGGTGAACTTCCCTCTTGTAGCGCCAAGTGTGATGAACAAGCTGCAACCTTACTTTCCTCTTGGCGAAAAACTTGGTAGTTTTGCTGCCCAGACGACTGCACATGCAGTTAGTGAAATTCATATCGATTATGCCGGCGATCTTGCTGAGGTGGATAATCAGGCCTTAACCCGTTATATCGTAAAAGGCATACTTGAGCGCCATCTCGGGAATGAAGTGAACATCGTAAACGCCATGCACCTTGCCAAAAGCCGTGATCTGCATGTAGTGGTGTCTCAGACACCAAAAACCAAAGGCTTCACTAACCTGGTGACCGTTACGTTGAAAACGCAAAATGGGGGCGAGCGTCTGGTTGCCGGCACGCTGCTGCACGGCTATGGGGAGCGTATCGTTCGTCTTGATAAATTCCCAATTGACATAGCCCCAGAAGGTCATCAAATTTTGATCTCCCACAATGATACACCTGGGATGATCGGACGAGTGGGTACGATACTTGGTGAAAACAATATCAACATCGCCTCCATGCAGGTTGGCCGTAAAGTCATCGGCGGAGAAGCAATTATGATCCTTACAGTTGATAAAGATGTGCCGAAAGATGTTCTTGTTAAATTGACAGGACTTAACGATCTGAATACTGCACAAGAAATTATTCTTCCTTAATAAAATACCAAGCCCCCGCCGCAGGTATCAACCATCTTGCTTCCTGCTGCAGGGGCTTTATCTTTGTTCCACGAAGAACAAGATTAATGTTTATCGTTCAACAAAAAACACCCTCGTAATCGAGCGTGTTTTTTTGCTTTTTGTAACTATATGCTGTTATTTTACCGATTCCGCCGGAATTAGGATCGTAAATTCCGTCCCCTCTCCAACGACGCTGTTCACAGAGATCGAGCCTTTATGTGATTCCACAATATTCTTGACGATGGCTAGCCCAATCCCGGTACCGATCGATTCTCCCCGTACGCGGGCTTTATCCGCCTTGTAGAATCGGTCAAACACAAATGGAACATCTTCCGGAGGAATTCCTGCTCCCTGATCAGTAACGACAATTTTAAGTGCTGTACCAGACTGCAGATGAACCCGGTCTGTTGTAATAACGATCATTTTTCCTTCAGGCGTGTGACGGAACGCATTATCCAGCAGATTGGTCAATACTTGCTCCAGCTTGTCTTCGTCCGCAGACTCCAGCAATAAATTGTTGCTTAATTTATCCAAACGCAAATCGATATTTTGCTCCTTGGCGCGCACCGAGAACTTTCGGTATACTCGTTCAACCAGCTCACCAGCATCCATTGGCCGGCACACCAGTTCTGAATGTCCCGCCTCCATCCTCGTCAAATCCAGCAGGTCTTTAACCAGCCTTCCCATTCGAAGTGACTCTTCATGGATAACCCGAATCAATTCTTCACTTTCCTCTGGAGAGGCAGCCATCCCGTCAAGCAGCGCTTCACTGTATCCCTGCATCATAGACAACGGAGTACGAATCTCATGAGAAACATTCGCGATAAAGTCGGTTCTCATCTTCTCCAGCTTCACCTGCTCCGTAATATTACGCAGAACGACAACGGTCCCGCGAATCATATCATCCGTACAAAGCGGAGCCATGTGCGCTTCCCAAACCCCCTGCTTTACATGCAGGTGAGTACTCTGATCCTTTCCTTCTTGCATCGTTTTATGAAACAAGGCAATAAGCGGTTCCGGCATAACTTCGGCTGCCCAACCGCCTCCTTCCAGATCTTCATCCCACTGAAGCCCCTGCCAGTTTCTCATAATTTCCTGACCCGGCGGATTGACCAAAACAACATCCCCGTTATGATCAAACGTAATCACCGCATCGCTCATACTGCGCAACACACTGGCCAAATGCTCCTTTTCATGGTTCAAACTCCGAATCGTTGTTTCCAGTTCAGCGGCCATGTGATTAAAAGTGTTGGCCAATTCGCCAATCTCATCACTGGTGACAAGGTTCAGCCGAGTATCATACTTTCCTTTACGAATCGCATTGGCTGCCTGAATCAGCTTCTGCATCGGCTGTGTGATTTTTGTGAGAAGGAACAACCCAAAGAAGGTCGTCATCGAAAAACCGATAATCGACGCATAAGTAAACAATCTTTTAATATCTCCGGAATTCGAAAATACAGTATCAATATAAGGCAGCAGAAACAACCCAAGTGTCAGCATTACAAAGGCAACTAAGCATGTGATCGTAATCCACAGCTTGCCGACGAGCGATTTCCAGAAAACCACTTATTTAGGAACCTCCAATTTATAGCCTACACCCCATACTGTCGTAATCATGGCTGCTGCTTCAGCCGATACTTTATTAAGCTTCTCGCGCAGACGCTTAACGTGAGTATCCACGGTACGGAGATCTCCGAAAAATTCATAGTTCCAAACATCCTTCAGCAGCTCTTCGCGGGAGAACACCTTGTCTGGTGATGACGCCAAGTAATGTAATAACTCATATTCTTTCGGCGTGAGACTGATTTCCTGTCCACCGGCAGTCACCCGATGAGCGTCATGCTCAATAACAAGATGTGGGAACACGATGCTGTTGCTTGGGTTTGTTTCTTTTGACAAATAAGCTGTCGCGGAAGAGCGGCGCAAAATCGCTTTCACCCGGTAAATAACCTCGCGCGGGCTGAATGGCTTGACAACATAATCGTCAGCTCCCACTTCAAAACCTTGCACACGGTTAATTTCTTCACCTTTTGCCGTCAGCATCAAAATCGGGGTGGATTTAACTTGTCGTAGACGAGAACATACCTCAACGCCGTCTATGCCGGGCAGCATGACATCGAGTAAAATAAGACCGTAATCTTGATTGGTCGCCTTCCGTAAAGCTGTTTCACCGTCCTCAGCTTCATCGATTTCATAGCCTTCCTTCTCAAGATACATTTTAAGCAATCGCCTAATGCGTTCTTCATCATCTACCACCAAGATACGATTTCCATGCTCTGTCATCAGTAACAACTCCTTCATCATCTTAGGGAAAATTCAGAACGGTCCTCCTGCTCTTAAACCGAGGACCCTCCTGAATTTTTATAACAATCTGTATTACATTAACATATTAATCCGTTCCGGCATAGGAATGGAGTCCTGCAATAATTAAATTGACGCCAACCAGCGTAAACATAACAATAATAAAGCCGATAACGGTAAGCCATGAAGATTTCTTGCCATGCCAACCTCTTGAGAGACGCAGGTGCAAATATGCACTGTAAAAGAGCCAGGTAATCAAAGCCCAGACTTCTTTCGGGTCCCACCCCCAGAAACGTCCCCAGGCGATATGTGCCCAAATCATTGCAAATATAAGAGCCCCAAGGGTAAAGATCGGAAAACCGATAGCGATAGAACGATAGCTGATTTCGTCCAAGTCATCAGGATCGAGCCTGGACAATACCGGCTGAATCACTTGTGCCACAGGCTTGCGAATGAGAAGCCTTAGTAATCCGTACAGAATAGCACCACTAATGACCGACCACACTACAGTATTCAGCTTACGCCCCGCATTAACACCGTTCATCCAGGATGGCGCCTCAACCAAAGGGGACTTTAATCCTAAAAACGGTTGCATGCTGATCGTCTCGCTATTATGAGGCGCGACCAGTGGCGGCATTTCATAATCCACCCTTACTATTGTACTAGTTTCTGTCTCAGGGTCAATATTTGTCTGATTAAACTCGGCATGATAGCCTGCGGCCCGGAAGCTGAACACCGACACGATAAAGCCAATCAGGATGACAATCGTGAACATGCACAGTTCAAGCCAAACCTGCTCTCTGCGAGAGTACTTGTCCTTTTCGTTAAAATTGACCGTTCTAAGCAAATACATCAAACCGGCCACAAAACCTACCGCAAAAAAAGCATCCCCCAGCGCTGCGAGTGTAACATGAATGCCGAGCCAGTATGTTTGCAGTGAAGGGATGAGTGGTTGTACTTCCTGCGGAAATACGGCGGCATAAGCCATAATCAGGATAACAAGCGGCAGCGCAAACAACCCGAGCATCGTCTTTTTATATAGAAAATACAAGACCAGAAATGCGACCATAATCGCCATTGACAGGAACGTCATAAACTCATACATATTGCTTACCGGAATATGACCTGATCCGATCCAGCGAGTAGCGAAATAAAGCAGGTGAGCTATAAGGCCGACGGTTGCCGTACGAAAAGCAATTTTGCCCCACTTTTGTATATGAGTTTCCGGGTCTCTTTTTCTAAAACGCTTTCCTAAGACTGCTACCCCGTAAAAAGTAAACGACAAGCAATATAGTAAAAAAGATACAATAAATGCGTCACTGCTAAAATCGACTAAACTCATGGCTTACTCCCCCTGTTATTTTCCAATGACTTTTCATCCACTTCGATGTCCATTTGCTTGAGGATGGCCGCTATTTCCCGGCGCAGTGCGAACCAGTTCTTGTTCGTATGCGCTCCCAATGTCAGTACTCCGTCATCGATACGCAGCCAAATCCGGCGATGTTGAAAATAAAAGCCCATGATCAGACCTATCATGCCGATGGCAGCCCCTATCCAAATAAAGGGCATCACTCGATCCACACGAATGTTCAAATACGTAGTAGATTCGGATAACTCGACATCGTCCATACTCTTTACATCCAGATCTAAAGGCTTGTTCCCTCCAGCTAATTGAATATTAAGTGCATCTTGTTGGAATCGTTGTTTGTCTATTTCTTTAGGGAAGTAAAAATACTGAATTCCATCCTCCGGCAAATCAGGACCGAGAACGAGAAATAAAAATGCCGGCGCATTCGGTTCGGATGACAAGTTGGCAGGATTCCCTTTATCGTTCAAACCAAAATCGGAATATTTTTGCTGTAGTTTAAGCGTATACGGACCAACCTTGTATTCCCGCTTCGGGTCCTTGATGTTCAGTTGGAATTGTCCATACTCTTCACCAGTCTTTGAATTGACAAGCACCGGGGACACGGAAAGAAGCGCCGGGGTCAAATCATAATCAAACTGGTATGCCATGAGTCCTTTATACTTCAATGGATGGTTCACTTGAATATCGTGACGAGCAACTTCCTTAAGCTGCGGTTCTTTCGACGGATCGTCACAGTCCGCCTCACACTTATAAAGAATAGCCTTGGTTTCAAATTCTTTAGGCAGTACACGGTCCTTGAACTTGCTAGGCATATCTTCTTGGTCGTAAAACTCCACGGTGAAACCGTCATTTTTCAAATAAAAGTGTGTATCTGGTATTCTTTTGGCTTCACCTTCAGGAAAACCAATGTGTACGTCCATATGCATTCCTGGCAGTCCTCTGGCAAGTACGGCCAGTAGAAAAACAATAAGTCCGATATGGAGAACATACGGCCCCCAGCGACTGAAGCGCTGTTTCTCAGCCAGCAAAGCTGCTCCATCTGTACGAACACGATATCTTTTATTTCGAATCAGAGGCACAACGCGATTTACCCACTCAGCTCCGTCTTCGGACACTTTTGCCTGATAAGTTACTTTCTGGCGGGTGAGAAATGACATATGTTTCGGTATCTTCTGTCGGCTCAGTGCTTTATACAGGGGCAAAACCCGATCCAGGCTGCAAATGACAAGAGAAGCGCCGATCATCACAAGCAGCAGCACAAACCACCAAGACGTATATGTATGTGAGAGGCCAAGCAAGTAATAAATATGTCCCAGTTTTCCATACTCCTGTTTGTAATAAACAGACGGATCGATGTTCAGAAACGAACTCTCCTGAGGAAAAATCGTTCCTAGCATGGAGCCAATGAGTGTTAATATGATCAGGTAAACAGCAACTTTTACAGACGAAAAAAATCTCCAGATCTGATCGATGATTCCGCGGTTAGTCCTCTGTGAACGGCGTGCCACACCATCATAACGCATTTCCAGAATCGGCTGGGCTTTCGCTTCCTCGGTTAACGGCTTTCCGCAAGCTTCACACAAAACGGTACCCGTCGGATTTTGATGTCCGCATTCGCACTTGGTATCCGTAATGAAAGACTTTATTCCCTGGCTCATTTCATATTCACCAACTGTTCGATTTGTTTATCCAGGGTGCTTAAGTCCAGTTCTCCGATCGTAATGTTAACGATTTCGCCTTTGGCCGACACAAAATAAGTTGCCGGCATGGCGGAAACTTTGTAGTCGCTAACAGCATCCCGCTCGGGGTCCATCAATATCGGAAACTCCACGCCGGTCTGCTTGACGAAATCTTCAACTATCATTTTGTCTTCACCGACATTTACACCGATGACCTCGACTCCCTTGCTTCGCCATTTCTCCCATTGAGCCTGAAGAGCCGGCATTTCTCTAACACAAGGAGGACAATACGTTCCCCAGAAGTTAATGACCTTGGATTTACCGTCATAGTTCTTCAAGGTATGTACTTCTCCGTCGAGCCCCAGCAGTTGAAAGTCAGGAGCCTTGTCCCCAACCTTTGGAACGGAGTCATTTCCCATAACAACGGTTGTAATAGCATAAGCACCAAGAACAACAATAGCTAACAGAATGGTGATTTGAATAGTTTTCCTATATTTTACCATTTGGATAGCAGCACCCTTTCTATGACGTTCATCATATTGTTATCGGCAAGTGTGAACAACTCATGAACTTCCTATGAACAATTATAATGATTTTTGTCACAAATGCTGCTATCCAATTTGAATATTATGTGTCAGGTTTTAACTTTTTTTTCGATGACTTCCTTCCGGCTTGGCGGATTTCGCCATCTGTTTGAGCGAATTGATTTCATCTGCGGTCAAATGACGGTATAATCCCCGCTTCAAATTTTGCAGATGTAAATCGCCATAAGTGATCCGCTTGAGCCGAGTGACCGGATGTGATATCGCCTCAAACATGCGGCGCACCTGACGATTCCGGCCTTCATGTATCGTGATTGAGATCACTGACTCTTTGGAATCCGGATCAACATCACGATATTCAACTTCTGCCGGCGACGTCATCCCGTCTTCCAACATCACGCCCTGACGAAGCTTGTCCAGATCGGTTCCATGCGGCACCCCTTTAACGGTCGCCAGATAGGTTTTAGGAACATGATACTTTGGATGGCTAAGCAAATTTGCAAATTCCCCATCGTTTGTCAGCAGCAAAAGGCCTTCCGTATCATAGTCGAGCCGCCCGATCGGATATACGCGTTCTTTCACGCCTTTAAGATAGTCCGAAACGATTTTGCGGCCTTCCGGATCGGAAGCGCTCGTAATAACGCCTTTTGGCTTGTTCAGCATGATATAAACCTTTTTCTCAAACTTGATCGGTTTACCTGATACCGTGATCACATCTTGATCAGGGTCCGCTTTCATACCGAGCTCGGTCACAGTTTGCCCATTTACCTGCACCTTTCCTTGTAAGATCATTTCCTCGCACTTGCGGCGGGATGCAATCCCTGCCTGTGCCATAATTTTTTGTAGTCGCTCCATCTTCGTTAGGTCACCTCATCCTAATGATACCCATCGACAGGATAAATCACAAGCACGTTCCACGGAAAATATGCCCCAGGACAAGTTTCGGAATGGGGAAACAAAAACAACGGGGAAATGGAGTACAGTCGGGACAACTCTGAAATGATCTTGCTGGCAGTAAACAGCTGCATTTTTTGTTCCAAATTCATAGCATCATAATCCTTGTTAAAATCACCTTCAAGACAGATATGAATCAGTTCAGAGTCTTTGAGCACGGGTGAAGCAATTACAGAGCTGTCTTGCTTGATAATAAAATCCCAGCTCTCAGTTTTTGGTTTCTGTTCACAGACAGAGTGGTGTATGACAAAGCCATCAAACCCCATCTCATCACCTCGTTTTGTGCATGGAATGTACCAGTATATGATGATGCCGGAGTCGTGAACATGGACATTCACCCTTTTTTCATAAAAATAAAAAAACCCATTTATCCGAAGACAAACAGGCATACAGCAATGGCTGCAATAAATCCAACGACATCAGAGAACAAACCAACCTTCAATGCATAGCGGCCATTTCGAATCCCCACCGCACCAAAATATACGGTCAGCACATAAAGCGTTGTATCTGTACTTCCCTGAATGGTGGAAGCAATCCGGCCAATCATGGAGTCGGGACCATACGCACGAATCAGCTCTGTTGTGTAAGCCAGAGAGCCCGTCCCTGTAAGCGGACGTAAAATTCCTAAAGGCAATACTTCCGTCGGAACACCGAGCCATTGCAAAAAAGGGGCCGTCCATCCCACCATAAATTCCAATGCCCCCGAGGAGCGAAAAACACTGATGGCAACCATCATGCCGACCAAATGCGGAATGATCGATATTGCTGTGGAGAACCCGTCCTTTGCTCCGTCAACGAATGACTCATATACCGGGACTTTTTTGGTAAAAGCATATAATGGAATGAACGCGATAATGACCGGTATGGCCCATGCGGATATTGCATTGATCCATGTCAGCAACCGTCCTCACCCTTTCCCACCAGCATTCACAGCAAGGCCACTGCCGGCACCTGGCGGCTTTGTACGCCGAATAGTGATCGCTCTGAACCAGCGGTCAGCGATAATGGCAGCCAAGGTTGCAATCGCTGTAGCAAGAAGGGTTGAACCGACAATCTCTGCGGGATTGGCTGATTGATAGTTCATCCTTATCGCAATCAATGTCGTTGGAATAATCGTAATACTCGCCGTGTTTAGGGCGAGCAAGGTGCACATGGCCGGGGTGGCCGTATCTTTCTCGGGATTCAGCTTCTGCAGCTCCTGCATCGCTTTGATCCCCATCGGTGTAGCCGCATTGCCAAGCCCAAACAGATTAGCGCTCATGTTAGACAGTATGTACCCCATAGCGGGGTGATTCTTCGGAACGTCAGGAAATAAAAAGCGAACCAGAGGACCCATCAGCTTAGCAACCTTGGTCAGCAAACCAGAGTCTTCGGCCAGTCGCATCATACCAAGCCAAAAGACAAGTACGCTGATCAAACCGAATGAAACCGTAACTCCAGTTTGTGCACCGTCAAAGGCGGCCTTTGTAACGCTATCGATATTTCCGTTCGCTGCGGCAAAAATAAATCCGATGAGAATCATCCCCATCCAAATCACGTTGATCATTTCTCTCTCCCCCGTTCTTTCCGTTATCAAGCCCCCACCTGAGCTTAAAGCTGCTACTTCTGTCCCCCAAACATCAATCTCAGCACTTGAGTGGCTGCCCCCCACAGCGTATCTGCATGATGTCGTCCCATAGCGCTTGTTTCGCTTGAATGATGGATGACTTTATCCGGCAATCGGCTTCCTTCAACAAATACAGGCACTTTGCCAATGACACTTCCATCTAATGAAAATTCCACAAAACCCCGATGCCCGAAGCTTAAATCTGGATTTCTGGGTTGATCCAATACAAGTTTTTTTACAATGCGTTCCTCTTCTCCCTGAGCCAATGCATAATCAAAGCCTGTTCCGGTCACAAGCGAATGACCTTGCAGCTTTTGTCCTTTTACAGCCAACTGTTTTAATGGATAATGAGCAAACCCGTAGTCCAGTAAATCGGAATGATCCTTCCAGTCGCTTCCATCGTTTAATGTAACCGCTGCAATCTGTTGCCCGTTACGTGTGGCTGAGCTGACAAGACAACGGAAAGCCTTTTTCGTGTATCCCGTTTTAACACCATCCGCCCCTTCATAGAGATGAAGCATTTTATTTTTGTTACTCCACTTATAATCCCAATTCTCATTCGGGTTGGGAGCACGCTTAACAGGTGTTTTTACAATTTCACGGAATATCGGATTTTTAAGGGCATAAGCCGTAAGCTTGGCCACATCATTTGCTGTTGAATAATGCTCATCATGATCAAGCCCATGCGGGTTCATAAAATGAGTGTTCTCAAGACCAAGTTCCATCGCCTTCTTATTCATCATCAGTACGAAGCCTTCCTCGGAGCCTCCTACATGCTCAGCGATAGCCGAAGCCGCATCATTTCCGGAGCGAAGCATCAAACCATATACTAAATTTTCCAGCGTCATCTCTTCTCCAAGTTTCAAAAACAAGGATGATCCTTCTTTAGCGAACGCATTTTTGGTTACTTTAACCGAATCTTTCAAATTTCCCTGCTCAATTGCAACGATCGCTGTCATGATTTTGGTCAAACTGGCAATTCTCATTCGATCGTCCCCGTTTTTGCTGTACAGCATTCTCCCTGACGTCACATCGATTAAAGCTGCTGCCTGGGCATTGTTAGAAGGAGGAACAGGCTGTTCGTTTTGCGGTTCCGCATACGCCCCGGCTGTACTAATCAAAATAACGATAGAAATTAAACATATAAACATGGATTGAACTGAAACAAAGTTATACCGATTCATCAATTTTAGCCTCCGGTAATCCGATATCTTGTACAAGTATATGCAGTATTTGCTAAGGGTATGTCCAAGTTCCGTAAACAAGAAGAAACGTCTCCTGTATCCTAAATAGAAGGATGAAGAGCGTTTCTTAAAGAAATATCCCTCCCGTTCGAATCGGAAGGGATTGGCGGGCGAAATCAGTTAGAAGACTGGTTTTGGCTTTGAGCTGAACTGGATGAGCTTGAAGCGTTTGAAGCGTTCGATGCTTTGGAACCGTTCATTCCATTCTGAATCATGGTTTGAATCTGCTCAAGCAGATATGGTGTGGCATCAATCATGCGTTCAAACAGATGTGTTTGATTATCCAATGGAACAATATGCACACCTTCTGATCCGACGACAAGAAATGCGATAGGTCTTATGGATACACCGCCACCGCTACCGCCGCCGAAAGGGAGCGGACCTTTATCATGCTGGTGGTTTTCTCCACTGCTACGCCCAGCTTTATTTTGGGTATTATAGTCACTTCCCCCTGCTGCAAAACCAAATGCCACCTTACTTATCGGAAGGATTACAGATCCATCCGGGGTATTAACAGGATCGCCAACGATGGTGTTGACATCGACCATAGCTTTAATGTTTTCCATGGCCGTTTGCATTAACCCTTGAATAGGGTGATTGGACATGATGATTCCTCCTTTGCTGTACTTTGCAAAAATAAGGGCTTTCCTGTACTTTTATCAGTTTGCACGGATGATCGCTGTAATATGTATGAGTCTTTATGCAGGCTTAATCAAAATATGTAATGATAAATCCCAATGATACCCATTAAATGGTTGAGGAGCTGGTAAACCAGCAGTGAGGAGAGAAGACGCAAACTGAATGTATCCCTACATTTTAAATTTTTGGGATATCCTTACCTGCCAAATTAGGAATGGCAAAAGGAATAAAGTTAGTATTGACTCCCCTCAACATAGTTAGTACACTAACCATATGGGTGACTCATATAACTTAACATATGGAGGTTAAAATGAAACTAGCTGGTTTTTTAATTATGAAAATCGCCAAGGATCTTCGGTATGAACTTGCAAAGGAGCTTGAATCTTTGGATCTAACACCCGCACAATGGGCCATTTTAAAAAATATTGATATGAAAGAAGAAATGAATAGCTCCTTAAATGATAGAACTTCTAAATCCATTGCACATGAGCTTCAATTTGATAAACCAACTGTTTCAGGTATCATTAATCGTTTAGAAATAAAAAATATGGTCTATAAGCAACCTCATCCTCAAGATAAACGATCCTTTATTTTATCACTAACAAAAGAAGCAAAGCAGCGTATTCCTCTACTAGAAGAAGCAAGCGAGCGCGTTATGATAAGATCACTGTCTAATCTTTCCCCAGAGGAATATACACAATTTATTGGATACCTTCAAAAGGTGGAGTCTACATTACATCATGCAAATATATAAGTAACTCAATCTAATTATGTAGTAAGTACACTAACTAATTATTTAATAGAAATTACTTCTAAGGAGGAGTCGATGTGGCTACCATATTGGTAACAGGGTCTACAGGGAATATTGGCAGTTACGTTGTAACTGAGCTACTTAAACGAGAAGCAGAGGTTCGAGCCGCAGTGACCAACATAGGAAGGGCAAGAACAATTTTTCAACCGCACCCTAATTTAGAAATTACGGCATTTGATTTTCTTCAACCTTCCACTTTCCCAGCAGCACTAAAGGACATAAAAAAAATCTTCTTAATACGTCCGCCCCAACTAGCAAAACCAGAAAGGGATATGCTCCCCTTCCTGAAAGCTGCTAAATCGGCTGGAGTTGAGCACATTGTATTTGTATCCTTAATTGGCGTGGAAAAAAATCCTATTGTTCCACATCACAAAATTGAAAACTTGATCCTTGAATTAGGCTTTACTTACACTTTCTTACGTCCAAGCTTCTTTATGCAGAATTTGAATACTACACACCGTGAAGATATTTCCATTCGCAACGAATTATATATACCTGTAGGAAAGGCAAAAACCAGTTTCATTGATACACGTGATATAGGTGAAGCTGCAGCGGTTTGCCTTACCCGTTCAGAACACGAGAATAAGAAATATGAATTAACAGGTCCCGAAGCCCTTAGCTATGATGAAGTTGCTAGCATAATGTCTAGAATTTTAGGTCGGAAAATCATATATAAAAACCCAAATGTTTTTACATTTCGAAACACAAGTATTAAACGAGGTATGCCAAAGGGTTTCGCAAATGTGATGACGGTGCTCTACACGATGACTAAGTTCGGTACCGCAAAAAAGATAACTCATGACCTAGAAAAAATTTTAACTCATCCCCCTATCACCTTTGAACGATATGTTAAAGATCATAAAGAAGACTTTAATTAAGAAGTAGATATCCAGTAAGCGCTAAACCTTGAAAGTAAGTGGGGAACCCCAAAAAAATATACTTGGAATAATGTACAGATTCATCATATGAAACCGTTAGAATATAATGGCCCAGATAGTTTTGATAATTTAATTCCATTATGGAAACCAGGAGCCACTGCAAAGAATGGTATAATTAATCATAGTGAATTTACTTCTTGGTGGGTAAATTATTGGGTGGAGTTGGGTCGATTGAAAAATGGAAATATTGTTGAGTTAATAGCATCGTTAAAGAAGGAACAAGATAACTTTGAAGAAGGCGTCTTTAATCTTCTAATTCCAGGCAATGATGAGCCAAAAGCAGTATGTGTCTGGAATCAGGGTGTAAACGAGGATGCGTATTTGAAACTCCAAAAAGAAAAGAATTGGTACTTTCCCAATGATTATCTAGATTTTCTTCGGACAACAAATGGTTGTTCGATGTTTCAACACCCTCATTATGGAGGAGGTGTGGACTTACTCGATCTTCAACGCATGGTTAATATCCATAATGAAATAGAACAAATTCCTCCTCATTGGTATCCTATAGCTTGGACTGATTACGTAGCTGGTGCGATCTGTATTGATTCTGAGCAATGCAAGAATAATCGTTTTCCGCACATTTTTTTTCTTGATGCAATGAAAGATGTTAATGAAGCAATTCCGATCCATTGTGATTTTAAAACATGGTTCGAAAGATTGATTATATGTCAGGGTGTTGAGTTCTGGTTATGGGATTATCATGATAAACTCGAATTTAGAAATGAGAATTAGTAATAAAAAGTCGCCTATGTACCGAGAGCCATGCAAAGATTTACCTTTGAGTAAAAGTGAGCTTCAAATTGGAAATGTACTTGTGAAGACTAAAAAAAGCAGCTCGTTCCTCATCTGAAGACGGGCTGCTTCTGTTCTACCAGCTTCACCATTCGTTCCACATTTACAACAAACGCCTGTATTCGCATGCGAAATAGACCTCGGTATTTAGCTATTACCATGGCCCCTTCATGATCAGATAGCAGTTCCTCCACGGATTCACCCAACTTAGCGAAGTAATGAAGTATAACCTTCTCTGCATCTTCTTGTTCGCTTTTCACATGAGGCATGGTGGGCAGTCTCTTCTCCAGCTTCGGATGTCGTTTGACAACCGTTCGCATAAGACATTTAGCTGCATCTCGTAACACGTCTAAAGGTCGCTGTTTTGGACTGCTTGCTTGGGTATGAGTCGCATCCAAAATAATGGTTTTACTCTTTATGAGTCCTTTCTCTAAACATTGACTCACCACATGTTTAAACACGTCTTCCACTTGACTTGCACCCAGTCGATGGTTCCGAAAACGTGATTAATTGCGAGGCATCTGGCAAGGGATCTTCTGGATTAACCCCAAGAAACCATTTGTACTCTAGATTCACCTGCTCTTCCTGAACAACTCGTTCATCTGAAAGATTGTAAAGGATCTGCAAAAAGAGCAGACGAAAAAGCAGCTCAGGCTCATGAGCCGGTCTGCCGTAATATTTGCAATAGCTGTTTTCAACCAACTTATGAATAAAGCTGAAGTCTACAACACGATGGATCTTTCGTAGCAAGTGATCTTCAGGAACAAGATTATATAATTCTACATGGAATGATGCAGATAATTGTCTACCGGCATGTAACAATAGGCTCATCACACTTTACTTTTCTTCTATTATACAACAAACCCAGCACCGACTAGGTACTGGGCTCCATTTTACAGAGCTCTCCCAATATAGGAACGCTTTGCAACTAATTTTGTTGGTGCTTCTATTTGTCGAATGCTCCTCCACCATGATTAAACTTTGTAAATATAACCGATGGTTCAAATTGTTTAGATGTTTCAGGTTGTTGAACAGCTTTCAAAGGGGGGGATGCAAATGAAGCCATAAGCATGAGACTTACTAATAAAGTACCGGCTCTTTTCATTCTATAAGCGCACCTCACTAATTAAATTATTATATCTATGTTGTGCTTCAGTAGTTGCAACATGTCTAAATGCCTCGAAGTTTTTTACACTTTTTAAGATTGCTTTATCGTTGCGAATTTCATTTGCAGCAGATAAACAATCCAATACATAATTAATACCTATATCATACCTTCCTTGACGCAAATAATAAATAGACAATTCATTTAAAAGACGAACCATACGATCTTCAATTACTTGATGGGTGTAAGGTGTCTGTTGATTTGTTTCTTTGATTCCCTCTAAAGAAGTCATATTCTTAAATTTTTCTAAGATGTGATCTATATTAAATTTAAACATGTTTGAAGCCTTGACGATTTTAACTAAAGCAGTCAAAACTTCCTCTTCTCTAGATTCAATCATTATAACGTAATCGGATAATACCTCTGTTTGTCCCATTAATAGTCTATATAAATATGTATTCATAATAGCTAGTATTTTAAATTTTTCCTTCAATTCAGCAGCTTCTTTAGTGTTCTCCTTTACCCAACTTAATTCAGAAGATAAAGCCACAAACTCTAATGCTTGTTCATAATCACCTCTTTCTTCATATACAATGGATTGTAGCAAGTATGAATATGTAATGTATAAAAATAGTGGACTCTTAGGCTTCTTGTTGTTAGATCTGATATTTTTATTATATTCGAGCTCGTACTGGATAGAAGCTCTTTCCCGCATTTCCTTCGCAATTTCGTCAACTTTCCTCCATTTTTGAAGTGAGAGATAAGTATTCGCAAGATCTTTTAACGCATCAAGCTGATCCGCTGGATCTAAACCATCAATAAAGACTTCTAATCTTGTAGCTGCCCTTAGATTTTGTTCCTGGTCATGACTAAGGTCAATTTTAAACAAGCGATAATGGCAAAGAGCTAAACGCTCTGAATGCTGATATTTTTCAGCTTCCGCTACATTTTTATAAATAATTGCTGTTGTTTCTCTATCCCCTTCAGCGAACAATTCCTCAGCCAGTTCAAACAGCATCGGCGAGTACGCAAGATTCTCCAACAGCGTTTGAACCACTTCTTCAACGATATCTAGTTTGCGTAGTTCAGCACAACGTCTCAGGAAAGGCCCTATCCGTCGCCAGGTGACTGTGTGCGTGAAGCAGGCATCCATAAATTCTTTATATAAGCTTCCTTCTGGAAGCCCCATCGCAGATATGACGAGATCAAACTGCGTGATAGAAGTAAGACGTTCTCCATTAATTAGTGCGCTTAGTGTCCCCGAATTCACAGTAGATAATCTCGATAGTTGATTAATGGATATCCCGTTAGTTTCTAGATACTTGTTCAATTCTGATTGTATCGTGGTTGTATGGTTCAATTCAGACAACCTCCAATCTTTGTTTCAAACGCCCATAATTTGGCATTACTTATAATATATCGGGATTCGAACACTTGTCAATTAAACTCATAAATTTTGATAAATTGTTGCTATAAGACGATTTAGGCAGCGAGCAAGTATAGCCCCCTCCTTGTGCGAAATGTGCCTAGGGGTTATATCGCTCCAGTATATAGAAGGCAGGCTGTCTACTCGCTCAAAGAAATCTTGTCTAACGCCACCCTGATTGCCATTTGATCATCTGACCGTTATTATTATCATAATATACATTTTCAACTATGGAGGAGGTGGCAAGAAGATGGACGATGAGCCAGGGGAAACGAGCAACAGGGTTCAGGCACAATGGGGGCAAAGAACAATTATGATTTACCGTAGACCAGGCTACTATTTGAGACACTAGGTTTTCCATTGCAAAACCATACAGATTCACTAACTCACACTAATTATGATGGAGGACGAATATCTTGTTTACGGAATTTTTGATTCTATTGCTGCTCATTTTGCTGAATGCATTTTTTGCTGCTTCTGAAATTGCCATGATCTCGATGAAAGACAACAAAATCAGAGTGATGGCAGAATCGGGGCATAAAAAAGTAAAGCTGTTACAGAACCTTCTGAGCGAACCGAGCCGTTTTTTGGCCACTATTCAAATCGGCATCACATTAGCCGGATTTTTGGCAAGTGCTTTTGCCGCCGAAAGTTTTGCCGGCAGATTGGCCCAATTTTTGTATGATGCAGGTGTACCCATTCCGCGAAGTACGCTGGAGACGATCTCGGTCGTCTTGATTACGCTTATATTATCGTATTTTACGCTTGTATTTGGCGAACTGGTACCGAAGCGCTTGGCGATGCAGAAGTATGAGGCGATATCCATGTTTGCTGTGACTCCGCTTACGGTGCTGTCCAAAGCAACCTCACCGTTTGTTAAGTTGCTAACGTTCTCTACCAATATTCTGGTGCGAATGTTTGGGGTTAACCCCGATGACAACAAGGAGGAAGTGACGGAAGAGGAAATTCGAATGATGGTTGATGTAGGTAATGAGAACGGAACTATTCGTGAGTCCGAGAAAATCATGATCAACAACATCTTCGAATTTGATAACAAAACAGTATCCGATATTATGATGCACCGCAGTAATGTGGTAGGTATTCCCGTCGATGCGTCACTTAGTGAAGTGGCACAGATCGTCAATACAGAGAAATACACGAGATTCCCGGTGTTTGAGCAGCACATCGATAACATTGTAGGTATTCTGCATGCCAAAGACTTGCTCACTTATATTGAGCGTGATGCAGATGGGTTCGACCTTACATCCATTATTCGCACGCCGTACTTTGTGCCGGTATCCAAGCGAATCAATGAATTATTTAAGGATTTGCAAAAACATAAGATGCACCTTGCCATTGTTATTGATGAGTATGGCGGTACCGCTGGAATTGTAACGATTGAAGACGCGCTGGAAGAGATCGTCGGTAATATTTTCGATGAGCACGATGTGGAGGAGAAAGAGCTTGAAAAGCTTGATGAGAATACGTTTCTGATGAAAGGCTTGATTAGCCTGCGCTTGGTCAAGGACCTTATCAATATCGAGCTACCTATTGAAGACTATGATACGCTTAGCGGATTCGTCATCGGCCAACTGGGAAGAATTCCAGAGCAGGATGAGCGTCCGGTCGTTGAATTCAACGGAGTCGTCTTCCAGGTGGAAGAGGTTGATGAAAGACGAATTGCCAAGATTAAGGTTATCAAATCGGTATAGTTCAATATTGACGTATAGATTCTATGGAGGGGGCCGAAAAGGCTCCCTTTGCCCCTATGCCCTTGAGCTAAGAAAGGGAGTCGATTCAATCTCAAGCTTTGAACAAGGTGTTCTGCCAGACCTTGATTCCACCTTTTACTTTCAAAACTCGAAGGAAAAGCAATAGTCCGCAAACGATAGCTTTGCCACATGAAATACTAGCAACACAATTAAAATCAGTGGACAGCTGCGGGGGACCATTAAATTCAGGCAGTACATTTAACTTAGGTGCGCTTATCATCTTAAGATGGTAAGAAAGCCAACCTAGGATCGTATGCTTTATCCCCCATACTGTTCCTGCAGCTACTGCAGTTTCAGCCGCATTATCCAGGGCAATAGCGCTAGACCAGCAAATATCAGACAAGCTTACATGTTGCATACTTTTAAGAACCCACTCTTTAAAACCATCGGTGGCCCGAATCAATTTACGGTAGGTTCCAGCTCCTCGAAGATGAATTACTTTTACCTTCCCTTGATTATTCTCATCATCTCCGCCAGAGGATGCGGACTCTCCATCTTTATCATTGAACTGAAAAGGTACTTCATACCTTTTATTTATCAATCCGTAGAGCATTCGTATCGTGACAAACATTCTGTATTCTTTACTGCGAAGTATCAGGTGTACTTGAACCGTGATGGTGGATGCCACGACGAAGATCACCAAAACAACCAAGATAAGCAGTACCATTATTAGTAAATAAGTCCATACCCCCACATCGTAACCCCCAAAACATTGTTAAACGTCTTATTGGCTTAGTATGGCAAAATAACCGTTAAATGATTCGAAAAGAATAAAAAACAAGCATGAAGATAATCGCCCCAACTAAAAAAGCCCGGGGAAACCCCCAGGCTAGTACGTTCCCATATCAATCTACGTCATCAATGGTCAGCTGCTTGCCATCCAGTTTATCAAACAAAAGCTGTGTCTCTTCTTCCAAACTGTCTGCATCAGCCTCAAATTGCGAAGGCTCCGGCAAGTCCTGAATATTAGCCAATCCGAAATAGTCCAAAAATGACTTGGTCGTTCCGTATAAAATCGGCCTGCCGATCGCTTCTGCACGGCCTACCTCTTCGATCAGGCCTTTGTTGACCAGCGTGTGAATCGCCCGCTCAGCTTTTACACCGCGTATTTCCTCGATTTCAACACGGGTAATCGGCTGCCGATAAGCGATGATGGACAACGTCTCAAGCGCCGCCTGCGATAAGGAAGATCGCGAAGGAGAATAGGCCAGTCTTTCAAAATAAGGGGCGTGTTCCGGCAGTGTAGCCAGCTTATAATTGCCTGCTATTTGAACAATCTGAATACCTCTATGTTCCTCTTCACATTTCTTTTTCATCTCTTCCAGCGCATCCTTGATGATATCTGCCGGCTGTTCGATAATTTCGACCATTTGTTTAACGGACAACCCTTCCTCACCGGCTAAAAACAGCAGTCCCTCAATAATCGATATCAACTTCGGAAAATCCATCAAACCTTACTTCTCCTCTCCACTCCATAACGATGTCATCAAACAGATTCTCTTGAAAGCACCATATTTGCTTCATTTTCATTAATTCCAAAATCGCCAAAAAGGTAACGACAATCTCATGCCTTTCCATCTCATCATGCAAAAGCTTAGAGAATAGAACCCTTCCTCCCGGACCAACGCTCTCCAGCGTTTGAACCACCTCATGAATTCGGTCTTTTACGGAGATTTCATCTCTTTGAATACGAGCATAAGATGTACGCTTAACCGCTTTGCTAAGCGCCCTTTGGAAAGCGGCAATGAGATCCGAAGTATGTAATCCCTTCACAGGATTCTCTTCCACCTCAGGCATAAAAGGGGACAGATCCTCCGGTTCTTTGGAATAGATCAGGCTTCGCTCCCATTCACGTTCATGAAGATGCTGCGCGATTTCTTTATACTTCCGGTATTCAATCAGCCGCTGAACGAGCTCTGCTCTTGGATCAATGTCGTCTTCCTCATAAAAATCAAACTCGTCCATTTCAATAACCGGAGGTTTTGGAAGCAAAAGCTTACTTTTAATCGAAAGCAGCGTGGCAGCCATTACCAGAAACTCGCTTGTAATCTCCAGCTCCAGCTCCTGCATGTTCTGTAGATAAGCCATATATTGTTCGGTAATCTCACTGACGGGGATATCCTGGATGTCAATTTCCGCTTTATCTATAAGATGAAGCAACAGATCAAGCGGTCCTTCAAACGTCTCCAGCTTGTACATTACTACGGTCACACTAAATCCTCCCGCCAAAAAATAAAATGCAGTGCTCTGAAAAAAGAGCACTACATTAAATAAGCACTATTTTAACTGTTTCGTCAAGTTTGCCATTTCAATTGCCGCCATAGCGGAATCCCAGCCCTTGTTGCCAGCTTTCGTTCCCGCACGTTCAATCGCCTGCTCGATATTCTCTGTGGTAACGACGCCAAAAATAGTAGGAATGCCTGTCTTCAAACTGATCGCAGCCACACCTTTGGCTACTTCATTGCACACATAATCATAATGTGTAGTTGAGCCACGGATGACCGTTCCCAGCGTGATCACTGCATCGTACTTGCCGCTTTCCGCCATCTTCTGAGCGATCAATGGAATTTCAAATGCACCGGGAACCCATGCGACATCCACTTCACTCTCCTGTACACCGTGTCGCTTTAATGCATCCAGCGCCCCGCTTAGCAACTTGCTTGTAATAAATTCATTAAATCGTCCTGCAACAATGCCATACTTTAATCCCTTAGATACGAGATTGCCTTCATAATAATGTACCATACTTGTCATCAACCTTTCAAAATAGATTCGTTATTTATGAATCAAAATCATCCATTACTGGTTTGTTCATTTTGTTCCATGTGATCAAACTGAAGCATGTGCCCCAGCTTCGTACGCTTCGTATGCAGATATGCGACATTATCATCATTTTCCGGTATTTGAATCGGAACGCGCTCCACAACTTCAAGCCCATAACCCTCAAGCCCTTTTATTTTTCGTGGATTATTTGTTAACAGCCGGATTTGGCGAACGCCAAGATCCTTTAATATTTGTGCTCCGATCCCGTAATCACGCAGATCTGCCGGAAATCCCAGCTTCAGGTTCGCATCGACTGTATCCAGCCCCTCTTCCTGAAGCTTATACGCCTTCAGCTTGTTAATAAGACCGATGCCGCGACCTTCCTGCCGCATATACAGCAGAACACCTTCACCTGCTTCGTTAATCTGCCGCAAAGCCGCTTCAAACTGCGGACCGCAATCACAGCGATGGGAATGAAATACATCACCGGTCAAGCATTCGGAGTGCACTCGTACAAGCACTGGCTTATCCCCGCTAATATTACCCTTTACAAGTGCCAAATGCTCTTTTGTATCCACTTGATTTGTATATGCTATAGCCTGAAATTCACCGAAATCAGTCGGCATTCGTACGGATACCTCACGCTGGATGAGCTTATCCTTTTTATTCCGATAATGAATCAGATCTTGAATGCTGATCAACTTCAGGTCATTCTTGCGGGCGATCTGGATCAGATCAGGCAGACGTGCCATTGTGCCGTCCTCCTTAATGATTTCGCAAATAACACCCGCCGGGTAAGAACCGCATAACCGAGCCAGATCAACGGCTGCTTCCGTATGGCCTGCGCGGCGCAGCACACCGCCGTCTTTCGCAACAAGAGGAAACATATGACCTGGTCTTCGAAAATCCGTCGGCTTCGCCTCAGGATTCATCATACCTGCAACCGTCATAGAACGCTCAATAGCGGAAATACCTGTAGTCGTATCTTTATGGTCAATGGAAACGGTAAAAGCTGTTCCGTGATAATCGGTATTTTGTGAAACCATCTGATCCAGTTGTAGTTCCTGTGCCCTTGCTTGTGTAATTGGCATACACACGAGTCCGCGGCCTTCCGTGATCATAAAATTGATCACTTCCGGCGTTGCTTTTTCTGCAAGAGCAATAAAATCTCCCTCATTTTCCCGATCTTCATCATCAACGACAATTACAACGTTGCCTTTCATAAGGTCGTTAATGGCATCTTCTATCGGACTAAATTCAAATCGGTCATCCATTAATGCTCCTCCTCCACTTTCATGCGAATATGGATATCGTGACTATACAAAACCATGCTCTGATAAGTATTCGCGACTGATCCCCTTGTTTGACGGCGTTTTACCTTCAGCCTTCTCCTGTGAGCCATAATGAAGCAAGTGGTCAACATATTTGCCGATAATGTCGTTTTCGATATTCACGGTATCGCCAGATTTTTTATGTGAAAGTATTGTTTCAGCAAGCGTATGAGGAATGATCGAGACGGTGAACGAAGTTTCCATCACTTGAACGACCGTCAGGCTGATCCCGTCCAATGTGATAGAGCCTTTAGGGATGATGTATTTAAACAAATTCGAATCCAAAGGTGCAATCTCATAAACAACCGCATTTTGGTCGTTATGAACGCTTCGAATGCTGCCGACACCATCAACATGTCCCTGCACGATATGCCCCCCAAATCTGGCTTCAGCAGCCATCGCCCGCTCCAGATTCACCTTGCTTCCAATCTGTAGTTCTTTGAGGTTTGTACTTCGATAGGTTTCTGGCATAACGTCCACTGTAAACAAGCCCTTGCCGATACTCGTTGCCGTTAAGCAAACACCGTTCACCGCGACACTGTCGCCAAGCTTTAAATCATCCATGATGCGAAAAGCCGATATCCCAAGCACCATCGCTTCCCCTTTGCGACCGACCTTTCGTATATCACCGATCTCTTCAACTAATCCTGTAAACATGACCTTCCTCCTTCTTGGAAGTACATGATTGTTAGTGCTGCACAGCATATAAACTACGGTAAGACCGGGGTTCCTGTGATGCACACATTATCACCCAGCTGTTCAAATTGAACGTCGCTTAACGTGACAGCATCACTCATGCGCTCCACCCCGCTGAAATTAAAGCTGGAAGGTGCGGCCAACCCTCCAACAATTTTGGGAGCTATGAAAAGGACTACCCGGTCTACAAGCCCTTCTTCAAGCATCGCTCCATTCAAAGTACCCCCACCCTCCAAAAGGATCGAACCAATCTCTCTTTGGCCTAATGTATCCATCGCAAGCCTAAGGTCTACTCGAGGCCCGTCGCCGCAAACAATAACTTCGGTCCCTAATCGCTGAAGTTCCGTCTTTTTAAGCGGGTCTCCCAGCTCCGTAGTTAAAATTATTGTTGGAGCCGCACTGTCATGAAGCATCCGGCTCTCAAGAGGTATTGTGAGTCTGGAATCTACAACAATTCGAATCGGGTTGATTCCCTTAACCGGCAAGCGAGTCGTCAGCTGTGGATCATCTGCGATCACCGTAGAAACACCAACCATAATCGCTTGATGTCGATGACGGAGGGTGTGAACTCTTTTTCTGGCTTCTTCATTAGAAATCCATTTACTGTCGCCCGTTTTGGACGCAATTTTCCCATCCAATGTGCTGGCCGTTTTTAACGTGACATAAGGCTTTCCTGTCGCGATGTACTTCATAAACGGGGCATTCAACCTGAAAGCACGATCGCGCAACACACCTGCCTCCACCTGAATGCCAGCGTTTTGCAACAGTTCAATTCCTTTGCCAGCAACGAGAGGGTTGGGATCTTCAGTTGCAATAACAACCCGCTCAACGCCTGCTGATATCAGCCTTTCGCTACATGGAGGTGTCTTGCCAAAATGACTGCAAGGCTCCAGCGTTACATATACTGTACTGCCGCTCGCTTTGTCTCCTGCCATTTGAAGTGCGTGTACTTCGGCATGAGGTGTTCCCCTTTCGAGATGTGTCCCGATTCCAACAAGCCTGCCATCCTTTACGACGACACACCCAACAACCGGATTGATTCCCGTTTGTCCCTGAGCTCGCTCAGCCATGTCCAGTGCCAGTGACATATAAAACTCATCGTTCATCACATCCATCTGTAGCCGCTTCCCCTCCCTTCGAAATTTCTGCTTAACAGTCAAGCAAAAAAGCCCTGTCCGGATCGCAATGTCCAAACAGGGCTTGATTATGTTGGGAGATTAAAAGATTGATATAGCATGAATCAGACAGAATCAAGCAACATACGGCAGATACACTAAAGAGAACAGCCTCTGTACACACAAATAAAATACAATAGGCTGCGCAAACTTTGTGAAAATCCGCACAATTGAGTTGCACATTTCTGTCACACTACACCACTTATCGCTCCTAAATAAGCGATAGCTCGCCTTTTCTCCTTCTCCCATCCAGACTATACTGTCGGTCCCGGATTTGCACCAGGTCCACCGTCTATACTATTACGTATATCCGGGTCACGGACTAAGCCCACAGCGAAATGCAGTTGCTTTAACAACAGCACTTGTCACTGTGTTCATCACCGCCGGTAGGGAATTTCACCCTGCCCCGAAGGATAATGCTGAAAATCCTATTTAGTTGTATTGTACTTCTTTGTTGTCTTAATGCTCATTATTAACAATAACACCGATACGTCAAACTTTTAAGCTATTTTATAACGAGCATTTTAGGGCTAATGTTTTTCCTTGATTATCTAAGGAATTGCTGTTGAACCTGCCCTCTTGTCTAATAAATTATCACTCAGCAATAAAAAAAGCAAGCATAAACAAGGCTTGCCTCCTCAAAGGGCTTTATTCATTTTCCCTCTAAAACAATGGTTCTTTAGGAATTTTCATCAGTTTATCAATACGTTTTAAATGAAATTCGGGAAGATCATTCAACAGTACTTTTTTCAACTTCATTCAAAAAGTTGTCTTTTAAAATCATTCTTTTCTACTATTTCAGAAAGCAGAACAATTTTATCGTCTAGAATACTAATTTGTTTCAAATGCTCCTTAGTAAGCAAAGCTTTCTCAACTACTACTGTAATTTGAGCCTTAAGGGAGTTTTTTTGTATTCATGACTTTTGTATTCATGACTTAAAAAACTCTATGATTGCCTCCTGAACTAACTGCATATGCACCATCAGGAAACTTTATTAGATCTATAGTTTGTGGTTGTAAATCTTCTAGCCAGCCTTTTTCATCAATACTTTCACGAGGAAGCGTCAATTTACTATCGTCCAATTCCCTGGATAATGCGACTATCTCTTGAGGATCTATGGTTTGAATGAAGATATTAATAGTGTAGTATTTACCTGGATTGCTGTTTATCCATTTATCCATCAGGGCTTGAGTTTGTACCCTTTCTTCATGAATTCTTCTCTTTATTTAGATGAAATATTTGTTTTATTATATCTTGTATAGCATTACATCATCGGAAAGAACTCTCTTAACTAATCTAAAGCCTTTAATCTTATGGTATTTCTTATGTTAGTAAAAATCGTAGGTGTAATTTATTGCTTTGCTATTATTATCTGACAAGTATGATAGACTCTTATTTTCACCAAAGAAGAGACTATATTATTCGTTAACAAGAATTGTGTCACTATCAATTGTTGCAACTATGATAGCAATTCTATTATCAATTTTCTTAACTTCCGTGATAAACAATAAACCCTTTGAATTCACGATACCTCATGTAGTTTTTATTTTTTTTATATATTTTATATGTATGACCATTCTCCTTTCATATTTTGAAGGTAAGAATAAGACATACTATTGGATTTATCTTGAGAAATACCAGTTTGAACCTCTATTCATACATAAAATCACTTTTGCCAACAAACTGTTGATGTCATCAATACCAGAGCTTGGGAAATTTAATGAAGGATATATTATTTACGAAGATGTCTCGATCCTAGAAAATCAAAAAATATTCTTCCTTGGTCCTAAAAATATTAGTATGTTTAAATTAATCCGCCCTGGCAAAAATGAGTTAAACTTAGCTCTTGAAAAGTACAAACCTATTGCAGAGAAGGTCAATTGACCTTCTTTCTTTTGAAATGCTATTTCATTTGGATTCATCTTCACTATCTTCAAAGAATTTGCAGTCGCACATTCAAAAAATCCTGGCTTGTTAAAATTACTAAACAGATTATAAAGCGGCCTTCCAATATCTTCTTATTGGCAGATTCTCTATCATCACCTTAAATAGAGGACTTATCTATGTATCGTGCAAATGTATAATTTAAGATTCTATCTGTCTAATTAAATGATTTTTATTTATTTAACAGCCAAAACTATCAAGCTTGGCCATCGCCAGCTAGGCATACAACAAAATTTCATAAGCCTAATGTATAGTCGTCTACTATGAATCTTATAAATAAGTATTGGATCATCATTTGATATTGGACCTTGGACAACTTCGCTTCTATTAAAGATACTTGAAATAGCCTTCCCAATCTCGTTATATAATGTTTAAAAATCCATTTTTTAAATCCAAAACACGAACACAAATTCTCCTTTTTAACAAGTTAATATTACAACCAGTCTGTAGCAATAGCAAGGCAATAAATGCATTTAGTTTTATTATATTTTCTATACATTCCTTACAAAATTATATTTAATATTAATAATTTCAGTATATTTATAATTTATTATTAAATAATGACAAATAAAATTAAAATGATTTAGAATATCAGCATTACTTTCTATAAAATACTCGTCATACAGTGCAAGACATAGATATGTCAATCATGATCACCCATCCAACGGGTGGTTTGCTCTTGGGGTATATCCCCCACTTCCAAATTGGGCCTAAAGATGCTAGCCTGAAAAAATTGTTCTGGTCATGTGCTTCTTGTTCACGAAATATTTAGCTACAGTTGCTTCACTTAAGCCACTGTGCTAACGTAGTATCCCTCCGCCCAAAACTTTCAATTGCCATACTTGTACTTCAAACTGGCAGCTCCTCGAATATGATCAGTGAGCTTTTTTCCTTGAAACATCCTATAAATGATGACACTGAGATTTTTGGAGGAATCGCTACTAACATATGTATATGATCTAGCATCATGTGACCTTCTAATATCTCCACACCCTTATATTTGCATAAACGTTGAAGATTTCGATTAAGTCTTTCCTCACTTGATTATACGTCTATACTTCAGGGTGAACAAAATTTGGTATTTACACATCCACTTCGTGAGACAAACTATAGTCGTTGTTCTCCATCTAAGACCATTCCTTTCACCCCGCCTGAACATCTCAATTTTATCGGGATGGTCTAGCTGGTCAAACCCTTGATCCCTTCACCTGCATAGCATGTGTTTTTTTGTTTCGCGCGTTTCACGGACCCAACCGGCTAAAGCCTAAATAAAAAAAGAATAAGTTATTCAAATCATTCTTTTTTTCCATATATCTCAAATATATTATCAAGATTTAGAAACTCTGCCCGTATCCTCGTTGTATTATAGTCGTCTCTACCTTTAATTTTAGAGAAATTAAATGCCTCACATATCCGATGTATTTCTTCATTCTCCAACTTTCCAGATTCCCTATATAAAACATTTGCCATATATATCATTCCAGACTTTCTAATATTCATTCCGTTAAGATAGGGTTGCCCATTCCACTCAGCTATTTTACTCAGCCTTCTGAAAATTAAGTGATAATCTGCCCTGTCAGTTTCTTTAGTATTTAGTCTACTATTACGAAACACAAAGTGACTTTCACAAAGAGGTGCTATTTTAGATAAGATGTTCTCGCTTGGATGACCATTGTTTTTGTAATACTCAGTTTCCTGTGATGCTTTAATAAGCATCTTTATTAATTCAGGAGAAACTTTTAATTTTCGTTCTTGTTGTTTAAAGTCATTAATATCATTCTTTAATAATAGTTCATTATTCTTCTCATCAATGTCATGGATAGTGAGATTTAAAATTTCAGAATATTTCTTTCCATTAACTCCTTCAAATATTGCTTGAACTATAGCAGAATCTTGATAATTCACAAGCCCACCAGTAATCTCTTCTATTTCAGAGGAACTGAATAGAAGTTTATTTGAAGTATCTATGAATTTCTTGTAAAATTTTAATCCTGCTATTGCATCAAGTGGATTTAAATTATCTTTACGCAAATCTTGGGCAATTGCCCACCTTATATAATTTTGTATTATAGAAACAGCTGAGGTAACAGAGCTTAGTGTTTTAGGGTTAATATAGAAAATTAATCTTTCAATTTCATAAATATTGAAATCGTATAAGTCTTTTTCAAACTGCTCTTCTAACTTAGCAGCGCGTGTTAAAATCCTTAAATATGCAGTATATGTGTTTGAACTAAGATCTTTTAAAAACATATTTTTTTGTTCTGCATTAAATAAATTTTGCTCGTATATTTGATTTGACATTTTGGATTTCACCCTCTAATTCTGAAATATTCTATGATATTATCCCTATTTCTTTTGAAATTAATCCCCCTTTTGTTCTTAAGTATTTCTTGAAGTCTGTCATCTCTAAAATCAATATTCTCCACAAAATCCTTTATTTCTCGGAGTGGTCTCTCTTGCTCTTTGAAATTATAAGCGATTTGCACATATCCGGCGAACATCAAAGGATGGTTTATACTTGTATCTCTATAATCATTTGGATTAAGTAAGAACTCATCTACAAAAGATCCGACTAAGTAGTTAAAAAAATCAACAAGATAATTTGAAACTTCTCTAGCTTCTAGTGTAGTTGATGGACTAAATGTTTTATCTATTGCGTAAGATAACACATCAAATGTAGTCAGCTGGCCTGCAATAGTGCTGATACGTGATGCAGAAGCAATTTTTCCTTTCATGTCTGACTTAATCTGAAGATCTTTTACAACTAAATCAGAGTGCTTTTCTGATTTCAGTTCCTTTAAACGTTCTGGCTTTATTGAGTTTATTGTATTTATCTGACCAAAGTATTTCTTTGCAGTATCAGTATCATATGACCGAATTGACAATATCATCTCTAAATCTAAATTCGGATTAACTGAAACAGCTCTCACACCTGCCTGTAAACGGTGAAACCCATCCAATATTGAGATTGTTGCACCTTTGTTTATAGTCAATGTTTTGTTTTTTGCATTATAATTCAAAGGCTCAACTTCATTTGAATAAACATTGAGAGTTATCATATCAGCTAAATAGGTTTCATTCAGCATATGTTCCGATATATCTTTTACACTTTTTCTGTTAACGTCGGGAACCGGAACAACACCGTCTTTTCCCCTTTTATACTTTGCACTTCTTTGTGTTTCATAATCATATATTATAAGTTGTGAATGGAACATTTTCACCAAAGAAGACATCTTAATCTTTGTTACATAATTTTCAAAGTCGATCATAATAACATCATTTATATCTAAAGGTAAGGACATTTCATTATTTTGATTTTCAGCGTAGTACTTTTTTGAGCTTTCAATCTCATTCTCAGTGAAGAAATCATACGGCGAAATATTTTCATTTTTAGTAGCATTATAGATAGCCAACGAGATAAGACATAGCAATTGAATATCCAAGGAACTCAATATTCTAATACCACGAGATATTTCGCTAAAAACCCCTGGCAAAACATTAAATTCATTTAATTCATTATCTATTTCTTCAACTTTTTTTCTACTATGTTTAACTTGTTGAATAACCTCTCTTAAGTTTTCTTCAAGTATTTCACGATCTTTTTTCATACTATTTTACCACCTTCCTACAGTTATTATTTCTGTAGTGTTTCAATTGGAATTGAAAATATCCAGTATATTTTTTTGAGAGTTCCCCAAATAAATTAGTTTAGTGCAAACTTCTTCTAATTTAGCTTTATTCATCTGTTTCAATTCTTTTATTAATATAGATCTTAGATGCTTGTAACAAGGGTCACAATGTTTTTCACTTTCATCAATCGGTGTAAATTGACGATAGCAATCTTCATTAAAACAAACTTTATCTTTCACAATAACAGCTTTGCCATATGGTCTATACCCCGCCTTTTTCATTGCATCTGTCCATGTAATATTTTTAGCAGCTAAGCTATCTTGGGATGGCTTGAGTTGCAGTTCTTTATATTCGGTAGATGTAGGTATATATCCTAATTTCTTTATTGTCTCTTTTAGTTGCTCAATCACGTCATTAAGATCAATATATTGTCCATGCGCTAATCTTACATTAGCCTCTTTTGCAATTTCGTTCCAACCATAGTGCTTTGAGATATACTCTGAAGATGGTTGCAATTTAGAATCATCATATATTTTCTTTGATACAAAACCGAATTCTAAATTCAACAATTTGAAATTACTAATAGCTTTTACTTTGTTTCTTTGCATTAAGTACTCATCTTTGCTTTTTATATTTAACTCGGCTAGCAATTCTGAAAAGTTAATATTATATTTTGATCTTATAGAGTCCCACGAAGGCAGAGTTCCTCTGTTTTCATCATATAGATTGGTTGTTAAATATCCTCCGCATTTCTCAGAAACATCTTTTATATTCTTTTTAAGATCTTTATCAATTTTCATATTCACACTTATTTCTCCTGTTAAGATATGATCTATCTTAATATACTAATACAATAGGTATTAGCAAACTAGATAAAATATTTTTATATTTTATGTTTAATATAGCATATCTACGAAAAAAACCTTGAAGTACTAACGTTTAAAGCTCTTTCGAATTGATGCTCATAAAATTTTGGCATATCAATAATTTTATGAATTAACTGACTTTTATCGATTGTAATATGCTGTTCGAATAAAACTACACTATCCTTGGGACACCCGATTTCTCTAGCGGATATATGGACATGTGTTGGCAGCTTTCTTTTCGTTAAACTACTTGTAATTGGAGCAACCATTGCTATAGGAGCATACTTGTTGCTTTTGTCATTAGATATAACTATAACAGGTCTCACCCCTCTTTGCACGCTACCTTTAGAATCTCCTAAATTTGCCAACCAAATATCAAACTGCTTAACACTTACTTCACTCATATGTACACTCTCCTCATTATATATCATTTATAAATTAATTTTCATTATATTTATCTCTTAAGTTCCATTGTACATTAACAGGGATAAACATTCGGTGATTCTAACAACCTACAAAATAGCCTGTTATAACGAATAAATAACTACAAAATAATAGTTATATTAAAAAATCTACATTTAATCTTCTGTTTTCAGTATAAATAGGGAAAGAAAAGAATCATTGTGCTCTATTATTTTTCCTCGAAACACCAGATGACCAATTTAGCTGATTAAAGTGTTTTTGAATTTCATTTACAACCAATAAGTATTTGTCCTCATTTTCTTCATAAAAGGAACTTTCTATAAAGGTCGCCCATCCATGATACTCATACATTCTTTTATTCATCCTCTCTTGATTTAAAAGCCTTGGTGTCAATTGATCCTCCTTACTTTCAACAACTGATACTTTAAACAATTGTCCCACCTCATTCTGTGGAAATTAATATAATTATATTATACAATTTTATTTTTGTATATATTTATTTTATTAATCCCATCGAAACTTGTTGATAATTATTATATTTGTGAATATTTACCTTAATCGAATGAGTCATTCTGTTGTACGATTTGGAAAATACATTATTTAGACACATGCACGAGAGATGTAAGTAAGAGGCTTGTAAAATTCCTTCTCTACAGTGACCGCCAGCACCTGAGGATGAATTTCTTCTCAATTGCTTAGCGTAAATACGAAGACCAAAACACCAAAAAAGATAGGCATCGTTCTTTTAATGCATTTTTAATAGACTTTCTTGGAGGATATAAAAAAGGGACTTCCTCCGTTCTTGGTTTTTTTGGTTTGGTCACCGAAAAACTTCGCCAAGTTGGGGTAAAGTCCCTTTTTTATATTCTATCTCACCGTTTTTTGCGTTTCAATTGTAAGAGGTCCAAAAATATAATGAGTGAATGGTGTCTGCTTGATCAACCCTTTATTCATCCAGAGAGGATTAATGGACAAGGCTTCTCATAATTTTATAAGGCATTATTCTGATGAAATCCAAACCAGATAGTATAATTTTTCATCAATCAAATCAATATCTGCATACACCTCTCTTGTTAAATAACCATGGGTTTTTATCTTTATTAATTCAAATAGAAGGGAATAAGCTAATTTAGGATCTGTTGTTTTATACCCATTGTAATTGTGAAGAATTTCAGGATAAATTTCACTAGATATATATTCTTGCACTTCATACATTGATGAGAATATTTTGTTTTCTTCGTACCAAGTTACAAAGGTAGATTTATTTTTCTCGTAAATTTTATTCCCTTCTGTATTTGTAAATATAAATTCACTGTAACTGTCTGCTCGAAAATCTTTATCATCATTAGACATGGGTAACTCTCCCCTTATGTACATTTTAAAACAAAAGAAAAGGACGTTTAGTCCGTCCTCCCCTTTGTTATTACAATTTAATCTATTTGACAAGTAATACTAAAATTACCAGATGGTCTGTGAGCGGCAGTACCTACAGCACCTAAATTAATTTCTACAATATCTCCAGAATTCAACCTAGCCCCTTGTCCTCCCATATAATTATACCTAGTAATGCTTCCATGAAACAAGTAGTCATTAGCTCTATTGTGTGGAGCATAAATACTATTGCCGAAAAGTGTTCTAAAATAACCCAAACTTGGATTACTTACAGATCCACCAATTCCCGAAACTGTAACAAATGGACCAAAAAAAGCTTTGCCCTTCGGTGTGAGTTCAAAACCCCATTGTAGGGAATTTGTCATTGGATTATAATTTGTCGTAGTTCTTGAATATCCAGAAGCTCCAGGTCTCCAACCGGTATTGCAGCTTGGAGCATAAGCGCTACTTCTCGCAGCCTCAAACTCTTTCACGGAATTTATAGTAATACCTGGTGATAGCGTAAGATCTTCACCGATAATTTCCACGTATGATTGACCTGTCAGCTCCTCGGCTTGAACTGTAACAATACCCCAAAGGTTTAATAACAAAACTGCAGCTAAAAAAGACGATATTACCTTTCTGTAAAGTGAGCTCATCCTGATTACCTCCTTTTTTTTCGTTTCTTGTATGTATTGTAAAATGATGTAATTTAACTATACTATAGAATTATGTAGGAAACAATTGTTATATTTTTTATACAAATTTTGAAGGAAATTAGACAATATTGAACGACTTAAATGGGGATTATATTCGGTCTATTTGATCTTCAAAACTGGAAAATAAAGTTCCACAGCCTAGAGGTGAATCCTGTTAAGATGGAAATATCAGCAGTCATTTGGAATGCGTAGTATGAAAATTGATTTGGGATAAACTCGACCTGGCTTAGATACGGAAGTAGAGTTGCAACCAGATCAAAGAAAATAGTTGAAGTTTTTCCTATTACGGCTGATCTACGTTATGTAGATTTTGGATGGACTGTTGATTGGACCATACTCTTCAGTTGTACTGATCTCTAAATGTAGAAGACGAAAAAACCGCTGAGGAATAGCACCTGGCGGTTATCTTCCACAGTAATGTATCATACATCGTTATAGAGTTCGACATGTTTATTGTTATGATGAAGGTTTGTTCTTGCGTTCTTTATGCATAGGCAAGATGAAGAAGAAGTAATAAGCGATCATTGTTAGGATATACATTGTGATGTTAAAGGTTGTTAGTGGTAAAGTGAACAACATGACTACAACTGTTATAGGTAATAATATGATGTATCCCCATTTAAAAAAGTTCATTTGCCGTGCTCCTTTCATGTTTTTGTGTTAGGTATTTGGTCTTGCTGTTATAAGGCAATTGTCAGCTGTTTATTGCCTTATAGTCAATAATAAATGTATAATGAGGGTGAGGGATATGGGAACCAAACTTTCTGATTCCCCGTGTTTGCTTACGCTTGGAGTGTTTGTCCTTTCGTGGAGGATAGACACTCTTTTCATTTGTTGTGGATTCTTGTTGTAAGCGTTCGGGCTCTTTCCTTCCTTCATTCATTCTCTTAATAGTGGATTGTCGACAGTAAATCAAATAACTTTTTTTAAGGGCTGCATGGCGATACTGTACGGGCGTCAAATCTCCTAATGTTCCATGGATACGGTGCTCGTTAAACCAATTGACGTAATCGTACAATTCGAGTTCCAGGTGAGGAATACTCTGGAAGTTCATCTGGTTCACAAACTCTATTTTCATGATTTTGTAGGTGGCTTCAGTCACGGCGTTGTCATACGGACAGCCTTTCATACTCAGGGAACGTTTGATTTCAAACGTCTTCAGTAGCTCATCCATTTTCTGATTTTTGAACTCACGTCCCCGATCTGTATGAAACCACTGAATTTGACGCAAATCTCCGTTTACGCTGGTAAAGGCACGAATAATCAGAACAGCGTTCTTGTTCGGACCTGCACTATGGCCATTAATTTCTCGATTAAACAGGTCCACCAGCACACAATGTAATGCCATCGGTTCTGGACTTTCACATAAGTCAAATCGCTAACGACGAAGCGTTTGGCTTCCGTATGCTCAAACTCACGATCCAGGACATTCGCCGTAGTTGCTTCGTTACATGCCGTTTTATGAGGCTTGTATTGATGTTCTTTGGCTTCATAGTAGAATATACTTCTTGCGATTTGCAGGACGCCACACATTGCTGATACCAAGTATCTATCACGGCTGTTCTGGATGATAGCTACTTTGTCCCATGATCAGCGCGGCTTGCTTTAGAAAGTCGTTCTCCATTTTGAGGGCTGTTTCTCGTAAGGCAATGAGTTTATTCTCTTCTGCAGAGCGATTGTCCTTTTCCGAGAACGAGCCTGATGTTTGAAATTGCTTAATCCAACGATCCAAAGATGAGGCTGTGAGGACATATTCCTTTACAATTACTGCTCAGGACTTCCCGTTCTCATAGAACCCTACCATTTGTTTCTTGAATTCTGCTATAAATGTTCGTCGTTCTCTTGGCATTGTAAATCCGTTCCTTTTCCTATCTGCTTATTCTACTAGCCCTTATTTTTTCTGTCCAACTAAGTGTAGCTGATCAAGTAATCTATTCACAGATCTGTTCATCGCTAACGAGATCGTCCTCTTGTTTATAGGAGTAATCAGGCGCGGGACGACCGGCTTTATGGATTGTTGTGGCTTCTTACTGCATCCTGCCACATGTGCATAGTACGTAGATCGTTCGACATCGAGTACACGCAGCACAAAATTGATACTGTGCCCTTGGTCCTATATATTTCTGGGCAATCTCTATTTATCCGCAAGTGCAGGTTCATTTTTTTAGTAGGTCTTTGAGAATGTCCCTCTTTAAAACTTGCTCGGCAAAGAGCTTATTCAGTTTTTTCATTCTCTTTTTCAAGCTGTGCATAGTCTTCTGCCATTAGAACAAATTTAGCTTGCTTGATGCTGTGCCGTCCAATTGATCCAGATCGTTACGCTTTAGCTCTCTGGCCCATTTAAGAACATCTTAGGATCAAGCTCATATTGACGTGCTACCGCAGTCATAATTGCTGATCTCTTTCCCGTTGGCTACAACCATTTTTTTGAATTTCATTTGTATCTAAGTAAGGGGTGTACTGTCCAAGTCTAATAGGAGCATAGTAAGCTCGGTTGTACACATAACCATATTAGCAAGTTGTTTGTTATGTTTGGTGTGCTGAGCTGGATAAAATAGTCGGTATACCTAAATCCGTAGCAGCATTAAAATAGTAATTGTTAGAATAAAAAAATTGCTCATATTCCTGACTATAATGATGAACATCTTCAGTTAAATTTTCATTAAACTGAAGCTTAAATAAAGGAAACTAATGTAACCATGTTAACACAAAAGCATCACCAATAACTTCTAAGATGCATTAGGATACATGAATAACACAACCTGTTGAAATTGGTAGCCAAAAACGCTCTTCGTCACTTTGATATGGAATGAATTAGTATACCATGACAAATGGAATCCAAACCAAGCGTTTGTTAGTTAATGAAATTCCACGCACTCATCTTATTTTTTCATTATGTAAAGGCGGTCTTCTTATAGAGCAATGCGGATGATTTAATTCTAATTCCCAGCACATAGGAATGTTTTGTAAACTCAATCCCTTCATTACGGGAATTTAGGACCTCCGTAAGAATGTGACACTTTTTAGGAACAAATCTACCTGATACCACAAAACTCTTCTAACGCCTTCTTTCGCTACTTACACCTCCAATTTCCATTTAAATGTTTTTACACTCACTATTATGAATATCAGCCCTGCACCTATAACAATGAGCATATTTACATACAACGGAAACGCAATCGTAATATCTTTAAAAACCACTTGCTGTAAAGCTTGATTTAAATAGGTAAATGGATTAAATTGTGATACTGTCTTCATAAACCCTTTGACATTAGGCAACATGCCGCCATGACCACTAAATATATAGATAAAGACAATAATAAATCCACCCCATGCGCCTGCTACCTCTACACTGTTGAAAAATGTACTAAGCAATATACCAAACGTAAAGACCATAAACATTCCAAACAAAACCACTACAAAAAATAAAAATAATTGAGAAATTTGAATTGTCCCTAACATTAAAAGTATTCCGATTAATATGATCACCCATATTAAGGTATATATCGTTCTTAACAACAGCATAGAGAAAATAAATTCCCTTTTCTTCAATGGAGTTAGCTCGAATAACGCCATCGTGCCATTTTTTTTAATTTCTACAAGAGGTTGCATTATTGTAAATACAGCATTTTGATAACAATATGAATGTAAGTAAGCCAGGAAGCATGAACTCAAAAGAAGATATACCATTGATTTCTCCAACCTGTGCACCTATTAATGCATATAATCCAATAAAAAATATTGGGAAAAAGATTATAAAAAACATTGTTCTCGTGTCCCTAACTGTCTCCCTAAGCCCTGCTTTAAACACATTTTTGAAAGACTCACTCATCAATCCCATCCCTCCCTTACTAAGTCACCTGTTAATGAAACAAAAGCATCTTCTAATGTCTGAGTTTGCTGTGCATTTATAATCTGTTGAGGGCTATTTTGCACAATAATATGCTTGTCATGTAGTATAGCTACTTCATCGCATAACTGTTCTGCCTCTTCTATATAGTGAGTAGTTAAGAGAATTGTTTTGCCTTGATCACGCAACCCACGAATAATTGACCATAATGATCTGCGTATTTGGGGATCGAGACCGGCTGTCGGCTCATCTAAAATTAATAACTTCGGATTACCTATCATTGTCACTGCTAACAATACCCTCTGTTTCTGTCCACCTGATAAATGATCAATTCGCTTGTTACTTATTTGTTCCAAACCTAATTGACCCATCACTTGCTCAACAGGCAATGGATTAGGATAAAAGCTAGCAAACAACGTTAGTGTTTCAAATATAGTCTGCCGAGGCAATAATGCCGAAGTCTGCGGTTGCAATCCAACATGATACTTAATCGTGTCGTTAACTCGCTCAATATTTTTACCTAGGATAGTTACTTGGCCGCTATCTTTCTTCCTAAGACCAATCATCGTTTCGATCAGTGACGTTTTTCCCGCACCATTTCTTCCAAGAATGCCGAACACCGACCCTGTCTTAACTTTTAGGCAGATTTGATCTAGTACAAGATGTTCGCCATAGGATTTGCACATATTGTTTATTTCAATAATCATTGCAATCTCCCTTTCATATGTATCCAATTAAAAAAACTAGTCTCATTTCTATCAAACAATTATAGCTATCAAATAGACTGTACTAGATTTTGTTCATTCACTTATGTCAAAAAACAATGTAAGCGGACACTATGTAACCTCTAAACTATATTATATTTTAGTTATATACTCTATAGTTTTCCATAAAGTCTATATTCATACAATATTCGAGTTATGCATCAAAGAGGAAATTATTCTACCTGGGTAGAGTCTCTTACATGATTCAAATTATGTACTTTCACCTACCATTAACTAGCATAAAATATTCTAGTAAAAAACAATCACTCGGGATTCAGAATCGCTTCAAATAAAGCGACCTCGGCAAGTGTGATCTTTTTGATTGACGTTCATTTGAAGTTGTTGCTACCATAGCTCAAAGAAATAAGGTGAAGCTATTCACAATATTATCTTCTTATTTTTGAACGAAATGAATTGTAGAGGAGTCATTTAACAATGAAAAGAATCATCACACTAAACACTCGCAAACTAATGGATACCGTAAAACATGGTGGATGCGGCGCATGCCAAACTTCTTGCCAATCCGCTTGTAAAACTTCCTGCGGTGTTGCCAACCAGCGTTGTGAAAACACAATGAACAAATAAGATCTAATATTCGCCCACTGCTCTGTAGATGGGCGTCTATTTTTTAAGACGTTTTTTTACTTGTACTTAAAAAGGAGCTTGATTAGCAAGAATGATCCATCAATATCAACTTAACGGATATAATATCGTGCTCGACACCTACAGCGGCTCTGTGCATGTTGTGGATGATCTGGCGTATGAAATCATCGCGCTTTATGAGCATACATCCCCGAAAGAAATTGTGACTATGATGCTGGAAAAACATCAGCATGACTCAGCTATTTCCGAAAAGGATATTCGGGAAACGATCGCGGATATCGAGGAGCTAAAAAATACGGGGCAGCTCTTTACCGAGGATGAGTATGAAGGTCTCTCCCTGGATTTAAAAAATCGAAAAACGAATGTAAAAGCACTCTGCCTCAATGTCGCGCATACCTGCAATCTATCCTGCGACTATTGTTTTGCCAGTCAGGGAAAATACAACGGGGATCGAGCCATCATGAGCTATGAGGTTGGGCAAAGAGCCATCGACTACCTGTTGGAGAATTCGGGTCATCACCGAAACCTTGACGTCGACTTCTTCGGCGGAGAACCGCTTATGGCTTGGAAAGTGGTTAAACAAATTGTCGCTTATGCAAGAAGCAAAGAAAAAGAATACAAAAAGAAATTCCGGTTCACCTTCACGACCAATGGTATGCTGTTGAACGATGAAGTCACCGAGTTTTTAAATGAGGAAATGTACAATGTCGTCTTAAGCCTGGATGGACGAAAAGAGGTTCATGACCGGCTTCGCACTACCGTTAACGGAAAAGGCAGCTACGATCATATCGTACCCAAATTCCAAGAATTCGTTCGGAAGCGTGGAGATCAGGAGTACTATGTACGAGGAACCTACACCCGCAACAATGTCGACTTCACCAACGATATTTTTCATATCGCAGACCTTGGATTTGACAAGCTTTCAATGGAACCGGTCATCTGTGATCCACGGGAACCGTATGTACTGACCGAGGAGGATCTCCCGGAGATTTACAACCAGTATGAAATTCTCGCCAAGGAAATGATTGAGCGTGATGAACAAGGCAGAGGATTTACTTTTTATCATTACATGCTTGACCTTTCAGAAGGCCCTTGCGTTCAGAAAAGAATTAGCGGCTGTGGTTCAGGTACAGAGTATCTCGCGGTTACGCCTTGGGGTGAGCTATTCCCTTGCCACCAGTTTGTTGGGGATGAAGAGTACAGCATGGGGAACATCTGGGATGGAATCACCAAACCTGAGTTACAGTGCCAATTTAAAGAGAGCAACTGCTACTCGAAGCCGGAATGTAAGGATTGCTGGGCCAAGCTCTACTGTAGCGGCGGCTGTCCTGCCAACGCCCTACACGCGACGGGTTCCATCAACGGGATCTATGAATTCAGTTGCGATGTGTTCCGCAAGCGGGTTGAATGTGCCATGATGGCAAAAGTCGCCGAGTCCATTAGGGCTATGGAAAACGATAATCAATAGATTTATTTCAAGAAGGGCTGACTAAGTCGAACATGACTTTGGGTGCAGCCCTTTTCTTTTTGCTTAAACATTGCCGTATCCTTTAGTAGATTACATCTTTCCAGCTCTTTGTTTCAACCTTATGCTGATTCTTTGATGCAAATTCCGCAGCCTTCGAATTGTCACCGGAAACAACAGGAGCATCACGAGAGTACCTATAATCATATAGAGGGTTCGTATTCCCTTTTCTTTGGAGATCATTTGATCTACATGGTCCCCGACTAGAATGACGGGCTCGGAATGATCGCTTCCCGGAAGAGTGAACGGCTGCAATCGACCATTCCTCGCCTGTCCGATCACGGTAATCCAATCCCCCGATGAGACCGCATGATAGCCGTATGCCGTGCTTTTCGGATTTTTAACCAAAAGCGGACGAGAAGAACCGATCTCATCCACACGAAAGACTTGATCCGGCTCAACAGTCCTGTAATCAAGCGGCAGCCAGCTACTGTAGAACTGATACCGATCTGCCTGAATCTCCTGACCATTCACGCTTAACGAACCCCACACCGCAGGCGCTTCTTTATCATTCAGCTTAAAATCACAGCCGCTACGGCTGCATTCCCAGCGGAACGGTTCCTTTTGTAAAAGCGCATAGGTCTCTTGCAGGACACCTTCCTCTGTGTATGCCCCTTCAGTAACGACCTCGCCCTCCAATCTCACGATACCTGTCATGTCCTTGGTCAGTTGAGTGACGGGGGTGGAGTCCGTAATGATGGAAATCAAACTGCTAGTATACCACACCATGACTGCTGCGCCGGCCAGAACGATCCAACCGATCGCTTCGAACAGCAACAGCCCCCAACTGATTGACTGTTTCTTCTTAGGTCGCTTCGGATGTTTACGCTGATATGTATACGTTTCCGACCGCTTCAACTTCTTTCTTGATTTCTCATTCACAAGCTGCGCTCCTGCCTCCTCTTCCATTCACTTCCTAATCTGTATTTATACGTAGGTACGAAGTTATTAGTTTCGCATATGATGGAGCGCATTGGATAGGGTAAATAAACAATTAAAATGCTCTCCACCAATAGGAGAGCATTTTGTTTATGAGAGTTTAATTTATACTTTTGAGAATAATGACATGATTCGATTGGCAGCTTCTTTATATCCGCCAGCGTTGCGGAAGGAATCACCGATTTGCTCTGCATGTTCTCTGAAAGATGTATCATTAAGCACTTGAAGCAAGGCAGATTTTAGTAATTCTGGAGTCAGCTCGTTCTTGTCTAGTAAAATCCCTGCGCCCAACTTCTCTACCTGCTTCGCCACTATGGGTTGATCGGAACTTAATGGGATCATGACAAGAGGAACACCATAATACAATCCTTCACTAGTGCTGTTCATGCCTGCATGGGTGACAAAAGCATTGGATTGCTGTAACACTTCCAACTGAGGAACATACGGCTCAATGATGAAATGTGGAGGAATATAATCGGCTATCGGTTCCAGATCGGTGTCTTTGCCACAGGATAACACGAATTGAGCGGGAACATCTTGAAAAGCTTGGAAGCAAAATTTGTAGAATTCTACATCCTTGTTCAAGATGCTGCCCATTGAGATATATACGACCTTATCATACTGGCTTCTCAGTTGTTCAAATGGAAATGATGGAGCATCTGGACGCGGCGTAATAGAAGGACCAATAAAAATATAGCTATCATCAAGCTTTTCGACATCTGGTTGAAACTCTCGGCTTGTAAACACTATCTTATACTGACCATATTGGCGGGTAATATCTTCAATGACAGGCATATCAACATTGCATATATTAGCAACGTTCTGAGCTGCCTTTGTTACTCTGTCACGAAGTGCTTCTATATCCAGCTCTCCGGTATCAAACACCTCGACAATGTTGCTTAACGGCTCTGTAAAAGCTAAATTTGTAACCGAACAGAACGTAGGAACCCCGAATCTCTTTCCTAAAATATCCCCTCCCCAACAAAATAAAGAGTCAAAAATCACGTAATCAAACGAATCGTTCTCAGTCAACTTTAATATTTCTGGGATATGCGGTTCAATAATACCCCGTAAGATAAATTCAGTAAAGTTCAGCGGGTGTTTGAATTCGGTTGGGTTAAGGCCTAGTTCTCTGAACAAGTGTTCATCCAAATGATACGCTCTGTATTCTGCACCTGTCTGAGCAAGTCTTTCGCGGTATTCTTCTGTGCACATATAAACAACTTCTTCACCGTTCTCAATCAACTGCTTTACCAATCCTAATGTTGGATTGACATGTCCTTCTGCTGGAATTGTAACAAATAACACGCGTGCCATTTACTCCACCTCCAAAGTTTATAAACAATAGCTACCGAACGGTAGTAAACATAGCTCTAATCTCTTGCGCAGCTTGTTTAGAACCATCGGATGAACGTAAAGAATCTCCGATAAGTCTGGCTCTTTCTTTATAGCTGGAATCATTTAAAACCTTCAATAAAGCGGATTTCAAATCATCCGCTGTCAGGTTGTTCTTGTTCAGCATAATGCCTGCTCCTAATTCCTCTACACGCGCAGCTACAATCGGCTGATCCGAACTTAGGGGAATCATAACTAGCGGAACATTATAGTACAAAGCTTCACTTGTACTGTTCATGCCTGCGTGTGTGATAAAAACATCGGCATGTTGCAGTATTTCAAGCTGTGGTACATAAGGCTTTACGATGAAATTGTCAGGAATACGATCCGATAGCTGCCCCATGTCCGTCTCTTTTCCACAAGATAATACGAATTGAGCGGGTATATCTTGATAAGCAGCAAACAATAATTCATATAAATCCAAGTCTTTATTTAATACAGTTCCCATGGAAATGTAGACAACGTTCTGATGCTGTGCCCGAAGCAGATCGAGCGGAAAAGAAGGAGCATCTAGGCGCTGTACAATCGAAGGACCTATAAATTTAAAGCTATCATCAAATTGTTCGGAATCCGGCTGGAAATAGCGGCTCGTGAATACGAGTTTTAATTGACCATACTGGCGATAAAGATCTTCAATGGCAGGAACGGCAACGTTATATTTAGCGGCGATTGCTTGTGAATTAGCTTTAATACGCTCATTTAACGCTTCGAGGTCAATCCCTTCCATATCCACTCCAGCTTGATCATCTAGAGGGTTAAGATGAAGAAGATTGATAGGTTCTTGGAAAACAAAGTGGGTAACAGAGCATACAGTGGGAATTTTGAGGACTTCTGATAAAATATGTACGCCCCATCCAAATGAAGAGTCTACAATCATGTAGTCAAACGAATCCTTTTCTACTAACTTCAAAATAGCAGGAAGATGAGTTGCAATAGTGCCACGCAGCAAAAAATCGGTGAATTGGAGTGGGTGCTTCACTTCTAACAAATTGAAATCGAATTCAGCAAATATGTTTTCATCAAAAGGGTAGGCTCGAAATTGCGCCCCGGTGTGTCTCAGCTTTGTTCGATACTCTTCCGTACACAGGTAGACGACTTCATCTCCGCTATCTACCAGTTGTTTCACTAATCCTAATGAAGGATTCACGTGACCTTCCGCAGGAATGTTTACAAATAGCACTCGTGCCACACATACACCTCCAACATTATTCATATTATAGGATATTCTACTATTTAAGTATAAATTATGGGAAATCAATAATCAAATGGCATAACCAAGCTATTCGAAGAGAGGTTCAACCAATTCACTAAAAATAAAAAGACACAGGAGATGTCATTCATCTTGTCATCACTGTGTCTGTTCTATATCTTATTCAAACAATTGCTTATGCTTATTGAAAAACCGATAAAAAAATTGTACATTATCCAGTTCAAACCATTCTGCTGTTTGAAGAGGCTTGGCATTCAGATTATAAATTTTTGCATGTAGCGTACCTAAAACAAAGGGCGAATGAGTAGCAATAACAAATTGACTATCAAAATATCGTGCCAACTCATTGATTTGCTCTGCCACTCTTATTTGATTAGCAGGCGAAAGTGACGTTTCCGGCTCGTCCAATAAATACAATTGTCCTGGTCGCAAATATTCCTCAAAAAACTGCATGGACGTTTCTCCATTGGAGTATTTTTCTTGTGAAAATTGAATGTTCTCCATCTTCTTCTTAAACGCATACGTAGCTTCATATTGTTCTGCCTCAGCCTTGCTCATCCCTTTGTTAATTTGCTCATACAGTATTCCCTCACGCAGCACGGAAGATTGCTGGATCTTCTTGATCTCATATAAAATATCCTCTGATTTCATATATCGGCTTCCTTCCGGAAGCCTCCTGATTTCGCGCTCTTGCTCATCATACCCAAGCTGATAGCTACTCAAATCAAGGAATCGCTGAGCATAAATACTATGCTCATAGCTTGTCATTTTTTCAGCCCCCGAGATTCCTAGCTTGTTGGAAATTATATTGAGTAAAGTGGATTTTCCGCTACCGTTATTGCCATACAACACCGTAATTTTATCAAACAACAGCACCTCTCCAGCCACATGCTTAAATACATAATCAGGGTATATGTTGGGGTTTGGACTTGTATAATCAGAAAGCTTAAAGCTTCTTAAATAAATCATTGCCGCACTTCCTTCTACCTATCTTGTAGTTTGAATTCTATTTTACCAGAAAAAAATACAATAGGAATCGGACGAACCTCTGTACACGCTGCTGGGGCATTCTCGTTTTATCGGGAGAAAACATTTACTTCGCAGGTTTCACGTACTCAACTGGCTAAAGCCTAAATAAAAAGATCGAGTACGGGAGTAAATGTAAAATCTATCCCCTAACTCGATCTTTTTTTAACGGTCATCCCACAGCCAATAAAAAATCTGCTTTTTGGATAACCTCGTTTTTTCTATTCTTCCCAAACTTTAACTTCTTTCATCTTATCGCCTGGCTTGATGGAATCCACCAGTTCCATACCGCTGGTTACCTTTCCAAACACGGTATGAACTCCGTCCAGATGAGGCTGTGGGCCATAACAAATGAAGAATTGGCTCCCGCCCGTGTTAGGACCGGCATGCGCCATGGACAACACGCCTGTGTCATGTTTGGTTGTATTGGTTGCCGTCTCACAGTTGATCGTGTAGCCTGGCCCGCCTGTCCCATTTCCTTTCGGGCAACCGCCTTGCGCTACAAAACCCGGGATCACGCGATGAAAGCTGAGTCCGTTATAAAAGCCACTATTCGCCAATTTTTCAAAGTTGGCTACAGTATTCGGTGCTTCTTCCGGGAAAAAATCAATTTGAACAACTCCGCCGTTTTCTAACTCAATGGTACCTTTTTTCATTTCTTTTCACTTCCCTTAATTAAATGTTCAATTAGAGTGTCTCTAATTATTTTCAAGTGTTCATTACGTTCCCATTGTATCTTATTTGCAGCATCCGTTGCAATCAAGCCATCTCGGGAAATGAAAAAAAGAGATCGCTCCCAAGCATAGATACACAGGAGTGACCCCTTTCAGACAAATTCAATTAGCTTAACACGGTTTGTTTATTTATGCGTTCAGGCACCACGTCATGTCTGACAATATCCTCAAGACTCTCGCGGCGAACGACAAGCTGACCAACGCCGTCTTTAACGAACACAACCGCCGGTTTGCGAATGCGATTGTAATTGCTTGCCATCGAATAGTTGTAAGCTCCTGTACAAGAAACCGCAAGCAAATCGCCGGAATCGACTTTAGGAAGCTCAACATCCCAGATCAGCATATCACCGCTCTCACAGCATTTTCCTGCGATCGAAACGGTTTCTTCCACAGGCTCATTTGCCCGGTTTGCCAGAAGCGCCTCATACTTGGATTCATACAGTGCAGGACGAGGATTGTCAGTCATCCCTCCGTCAACGGCAACATATTTGCGCACATCCGGAATATCCTTGCTCGTCCCTACTGTGTAGAGAGTTGTCCCTGCATCCCCTACAATACTACGGCCTGGCTCCACCCAAATCTCTGGAAGCTCAGGAGCGATACCTTCAAAATGCAGCTTCACCGCATCCGTAATTGCCTGAACATATTGGGACACATGCAGCGGTGTTTCGCCTTCTACGTAACGGATGCCAAATCCGCCCCCTAGGTTAATAACGCTGAAAGTCACACTTAAACCTTCTTTAACCGTCCGTGAAAACTCGGCTACACGCTGGATTGCCATCTGAAAGCCCTCGACTTCAAAAATCTGTGATCCAATATGAGAATGCAGCCCCAAAAGTTCAAGGTTTGGCTGAGAAGCTGCAAGCTTGACCGCTTCATACGCCGAGCCATTGCCGATATCAAATCCAAACTTGGAATCGGTTTGCCCTGTCGAAATATACTCATGGGTGTGTGCTTCTACCCCAGGGGTCACTCGAAGAAGTATTTTGACCCGTTGCTCCTTCCTAGCGGCAATAGCCTGCAGCATCCGAAGCTCGATTTCATTGTCTACGACAAAACAGCCGATACGTGCATCCAAAGCCATTTCAATTTCATCCGGAGTCTTGTTATTCCCGTGAAAATGAATACGATCCGCGGGAAATCCCGCTTGGAGCGCCGTGTAAAGCTCACCGTCAGATACGACATCCAGAGACAATCCTTCTTCTTCCGCCAGACGGCACATCGCCATCACACAAAATGCCTTGCTTGCATAAGCAACTTGAAATTTCAAGCCTGAAGCCTTGAAAGCTTCTGTATATTCTCTGCAGCGTTGACGAACAAGCTGCTCATCTACAACATAAAGTGGGGTTCCAAATTGTGCTTGTAAATCCACTGTATCACAACCGCCAATTTCCAAATGGCCGCGATCATTGATTCTGCTAGTCCCGTGTAAAAACATCCACAATTCCTCCGATCGATAATTATAAGCTAAATCGAATAATTGTTCACAGTATAGCAGACAACGAATCGTAAATAAAATAGATTTTTCAACATAACCTTTGTGTTATTTGTTATTGCTTCCTTCTTGGACTCATCTCAGAACCCATCTTGCTGCTATCTCTCGCTTTATTCAAAGTCGGACGTGTTCTGGAATAAAGGAGCGGCTTACGAAACAGCACCTCACCCATTGCTTTTGCACTAAATGGAATGAACGGCCATAGATAGGAAGAGTTGTATGAACGATGGGTCGTCAGCATTAAAACAAACAAGGTCGTTCCGATAACGATCCCTTTTACTCCGAATAACGCCACTGCAATCAGAAGTGCAAGGCGTACAATCCGGTTAGCTAATCCCAGTTCATAACTTGGTGTCGCAAACATTCCAATCGTAGCAATGGACATATAAAGCACCACTTCATTCACAAAAAAGCCGGTTTTAACAGCCATATCTCCGATCAATATTGCTGCGATCAAGCCCATGGCTGATGCCAATGGTGTTGGTGTATGAACAGCAGCCAGACGCAGCAGGTCCACTCCGAATTCGACGATTAAAAACTGCATAATAATCGGGATTTTAGCATTTTGCTGCGGTCCCAATATATCAAGATACGGAGGCTTTAACTCCGGATGTATAACAAACAACATCCAGAGCGGTAAAAGAAACATCGATGCAAATATTCCACCAAAACGAACCCACCGCAGGTAAGTACCCATAAATGGCGTCTGCCTGTTTTCTTCAGCGTGCTGACACAAATCGAAAAACGTTGTCGGCACAATCATGACGCTTGGGGAGGTATCCACCATCACAACGACTCTGCCTTCGAGCAAATGGGAGGAAACTACGTCAGGCCGCTCTGAATATCGAACCAGCGGATAAGGATGCCATCCTTTATTAACGATGGCTTCTTCCAGCTGCTTGTCTCCGAGTGGCAGACCTTCCAGATCAAGCCCGTTAATTTTGTGACGGATCGCTTCCACCTGCGACCTATCGACAATATCATCGATGAACAGTAAACACACATCCGTTTGTGTACGCCGCCCTACCTGCATAATTTCACAGTGGAGCCCTGGGTCCCGTATACGGCGCCGGATCATATTAATGTTCATAACGAGCGTTTCCGTAAAACCGTCTCTGGCTCCTCTTATGACCTTTTCAACCGCTGGCTCTTCGGGAGAACGTATAGGATATTTCCTAAGATCCAGTACAATAGCTTTGTCTTCACCTTCAACAAAAATGACACACAAACCCCAAAGCACTTTATCAATCGCTTCGCTAAGTTTCGTCGTCTCGTCTACCTGGGAATACGGAATGTAATGATTTTTGATCGAGGATATTGGATCATTGCCTATATCATCCGGAGTTAAATAGCTTAGACGCTCTAAAATTTTTACTACTACTGCATCTACAACAAAGCCATTCAAAAACAGCAGGCCGATTCTTTTTTCAGCAACCGTCATTTCACGCAGGATAACATCGAATGAAATATCAAGTCCCACAACCTCTTTTAACGTCTTCTTCAGTTGTTCGAAATCAGTCGGGACATTATCGGAACCTTGCCAGTACTCTACAGATTCCTTCGTATTGTTTGAGGTTTCCGCATTTCTCTTTTTTATGATCTCCTCATCTTCCCGTGACTTGATATCAGAAGGAGAAACTTCAGGAGCATCATTCTTCTCCCCATTAGCGATCGAGCTCTTCTCATTATCCATGTACCTTCCCTCCTATTGCTGTGCTGCCATCCGCCTTATTGCCGGTAAACAAACCAATCGAACAAAGACCCTGCAACTTTTCCGGCAACCATCGCCATTAACAATCCAAATAAATAATCCGTCAGCCTTAACCGTTTGGCCAATATCGGAAGAACATTTAATACTTCAGTCAAAGCTGCTGCCAACAGACCGATAAATACGCCGCAAAACAGACCGATAATCGTACTGACCACAGAACCCAAAGAGATTTTCCACATCCAGAAGTCAGCCATTGTTCCGACGAGCGATCCGGTAATCAATGCTCCCTCATACCAGTGGACACGGTCATAGGTCCATGTTAATTGTGATAGTCTCGGTACAATATCAAGCACAATAATAAGTGCAATGACGCCACCGCCAACGGCAATTCCCCCGGCTATTCCAAGAAGGATAGAAGTCAACTGCTGTACCAGGGTCATCATCATTTCCACACAGATCCTCTCTGGTGCTCCTTGTCCTTCTCCATCGTTCTTATCTTCTTGTATTCTTCAGCGACTACAAATTGATCAAGATTTTCCTGGTATAAATACATCTCGACCTCAAGCGGAGTAGGTTCCTCATTCCATTTCTTTTTAAATAAATGATTGAAGAACACCGTCATCCCGAAGCCGATCCCAAGTGAATAAGCAATCTGGAACAAATAAGGATGTTCATCCCGTTTTCCTGTCACCATCTCGACGATTCGAATATGCACCTCCTGCATGTTCACGTCGGCATGAAAGTTCATAATGGTTAGAGCGGAACCAAAAAACAGAAGAAGCCATATGACCGGAAACCAAAATCGGGATGACTTCATTGTGGGACCGATAAGCTCTATCAAAGTATAGTGGTTACCTATCTGTTCAATATGCGCTTCCGGAATGAGCTGCCGAATCTTTGGGATGATTAGAATTAAATCCATCAGAAGCCGATTTCCGTCTTGTTTCATGGGATGAACCAAAGGCAAGCTTCTCAGCTTCTCTTCCCATTCCGGGTCACAAATAATAAAAGCAACATCTCCGAGTTTGACGGTTTGATCTCTGGGCAGACGGATTCGGCTCCGTAATTGCAGAAACACCGTCGGAGTGGGATTGGCCTTCATCCGGAACACTCCTTTGCTGCTAAATTATCATTAGTATGGGAAATGAATGCTCATCCTACTCTTTTTTACCTTGCCATATGCAGCCAGATACTAAAAAAACTTACAGATCCAGAGCAAAAAAAAAGCAGGCCATCAAAGGGGTTGCCTCCCTTGCATAGCCTGCTTGTTCTTCATTATTAACACTATTGTGCAATTTGACTGCGGATATTTTGCAATATTTTTTTCTCAAGTCTTGAAACCTGCACCTGCGATATGCCAAGGCGACTGGCTACTTCCGACTGTGTCTGATCACGGTAGTAACGCAAATAAACAATAAGCCGTTCACGTTCAGTCAAGCCGCCGATCGCTTCATTCAGTGCAAGCTTGTCAAACCATCGCTCTTGGGACTCATCCGCAATCTGATCCATCAATGTAATAGGATCTCCATCATTCTCAAATACCGTTTCATGAATCGAGGTTGGCGGCTTGTTAGCTTCCTGGGCAAACACCACTTCCTCCGGTGTTACACCGAGTTCTTCCGCGACCTCCTTAATTGTAGGCAGCCGATCCAGCTGCTTCGAGAGCTCGTCCCTCTTTTTCCTGACTTTATTGGCCATCTCTTTTAAAGAGCGGCTTACCTTCAGCGTACCATCATCGCGTAAAAAACGCTGAATCTCTCCGATAATCATAGGCACGGCATACGTCGAGAACTTTACGTCATAACTGAGATCGAATTTGTCAACGGATTTCAGAAGACCGATGCAACCGATCTGAAATAAATCCTCTGGTTCGTAGCCTCGATTCATGAACCGCTGCACAACAGACCAGACAAGACGAATATTACAGTTCACGAGCGTATCCCGGGCAACTGTATCCCCACTTTGGCTAAGTGCAATCAGACGTTTGACCTCCGCATCATCCAAAAATGTCTGCGAAGTCTTCTTCACATCGGCATCCATTTGTCCAACCCCTAATTATATAAAGCTTTCTTGGATTCGATCCTTTTTTTCATTTTGATCGATGTGCCGTTCCCCGGCTCGCTGGTAACATCAAATTCGTCCATAAAATTCTCCATGATGGTAAAGCCCATGCCTGATCGCTCAAGTTCTGGTTTAGAAGTATAGAGCGGCTGCTTGGCCATTTCAAGATCTTCAATTCCATGCCCGTTATCCTCAATGACAAGCGTGATCATATCACCATCGATCGCGACCTCAATTTTCACTACACCTTCAGGATTGCTGTCATAACCATGAATAATGCAGTTGGTTACCGCTTCAGACACGACTGTTTTTAAATCACTAAGCTCATCCATGGTCGGATCAAGCTGAGATATAAACGCAGCCACAGCCACTCGGGCAAAGGATTCATTTTCCGATTTTGCGGCAAACTCCAGAGTCATGAAATTATGCTGCGTTTTTCCTTCACTCATGACACTACCTCCAAACCCGAGAGTGCAGTACTCTCATTTTCATAAATAGGCATGATCTTAAACAACCCTGACATTTCAAGCAGACGATACACCGGTGTGGTTACGTCACAGAGCGCCATTTTACCGCCCTTTTGTTTAATGAGCTTGTACCGCCCGAGAATAACACCGAGTCCCGAACTGTCCATAAACTCAAGATCCTTTAGACAAAGAACCAAATGCTCTGTCTGACGTCGCTGGATAGCGTCATCCAGCTGCAATCGAACATGATCGGCCGTATGATGATCCAGTTCCCCTGAAAGCCTGACGATCAGCACATGCCGCTGGTGCTCCATATTAACTTTCAGATTCATGTTTGCTCACTCTCCTCCCTTACATGAACAAAGATTTCTACGCCTGCAAAAGAGTTTCCTGCCCCCCGACAAAACTAGAAGAAAACTCCTATTAGTCTACATGAAACAACTTTCCTGTCGTACGCTTGAACAGCTTCCACCATCCTGCTTTCTTCACATCTTCAGGTGCTTTGAGATCAAACTCCTTTACAAGCGTATCTCCTTGGTATACCGACAGCTTGCCAACGACTTGCCCTGCGGAGATCGGTGCCTTTATGCTCTTTGGAAGAAGAACTTCATGCCGAAGAGTAGCTGATTTTCCGCCTTTTTTAACCAACACGCTGTAATTCTGATCTGCCGTAAGCTCCAACTGAGGTACAGCGCCTTTGGAAATTTGAATATTGCCTAGCGCATCCCCTTTTTTATAAAGTGAGTGCTTGCTGTATTGGGAAAATGCATAATCGAACATACGAGAAATTTCATTGTTTCGGGTTTTCGTATCCGGCGCCCCAAGTACAACGGCTACGGTACGAAGCCCATCCCGCTTTGCTGTTGCCGAAAGACAAAACTTCGCTTCCGAGGTATAGCCGGTTTTAAGGCCGTCAGCTCCTGTATAGAAACGAACCAGCTTATTCGTATTCACTAACCAGAATGGCTTTTGAGTATCCTTACGCAGATAATCCTGGTAAGCTCCTGTAAATTTTGTAACCTGCTCATATTTGAGCAACTCTCGGCTCATTAAAGCAATATCGTGAGCCGTACTGTAATGATTCTCGGCCGGAAGCCCATTGGAGTTTGCAAAGTTTGTATTCTTCATTCCAAGTTCCGCTGCCTTTTCATTCATCATCTTGACAAATTCTTCTTCAGAGCCTGCGATTTTTTCAGCGATCGCTACAGATGCATCGTTGCCGGATGCCATCGCGATCCCCTTCAGCATCTCTTCGACAGTCATTTCTTCACCCGGCTCCAAAAAAATTTGTGAGCCTCCCATCGAAGCCGCAAAATCGCTTGTCCGCACCATGTCGGTCATTTTTAGCCTGCCGTCCTCTACAGCTTCCATCGTTAACAGCATCGTCATAATTTTCGTAATACTGGCTGGAGGCAGCTTATCATGGCTGTTTTTTTCGTAAATGATCGTTCCAGTATCCGCATCCAGCAAAATGGCTGAGCGCGACGTCGGCGCAAGCTCACTGTCAGATGATCCGCCACCTTTTTTCTCATCTGCATAGCTTGCAGCAGCCGGTGAAATAGCAACACAAAGTGAAAGTATGCCGGCAATTAACGCTTTTTTCATATCCATCCCCTCCTGACAAATCTTCATGCTTATCCCATTGTTACAACGGGTCTGTTTCCCATTGTCGGCAGGTTGGAAGTAAATTATTCCAGATAATTGAGGGTTCAGGTATAAAACTTGTTTTTTTTACAAAAAAACGACTACTTTCTGTACGATACAGAAAGCAGTCGCTGCTCAAACGCTATATATCAATATCTGTTTAGCAGTAAAATTTTAATATTCGGCGTTACATAGCCGGAATAACAGCCATAACCAGTTTAAGGAATTGATCACGTACCTTTTCAGCCGTTTCCATAACCTCTTCATGTGATAATGGCTGATCCAGAATACCTGCAGCCATGTTGCTGATGCAAGAAATACCAAGCACTTCAAGGCCGGCATGGCGGGCAACGATCACTTCCGATACCGTGGACATCCCAACCGCATGCGCACCCAAAGTACGCAGCATCACGATTTCGGCAGGGGTCTCATAGGTTGGCCCCAAAAGACCTGCATATATACCCTGCTTAAGCATAACACCGTGGTTTTCTGCCGTCTCCAAAGCCAGTTTACGCAATCGGCGGCTGTAAGCCTCAGACATATCCGGGAAACGTACGCCAAGTGCCGGATCATTCGGTCCGATCAGCGGATTGCGCCCTGTCATATTGAGATGATCTGTAATCAGCATCAGATCCCCCGGCTCAAATGAAGTATCGATTCCGCCTGCCGCATTCGTAACGAGCAAGCTTTTTACCCCGAGCTGCTTCATCACACGTACCGGAAAAGCCGTAACCTCCGGACCATAACCTTCATACATATGAAACCGGCCCTTCATCATCACGACAGGACGACCCTGAATTTTCCCCAGCAAAAGCTCGCCTTCATGTCCTTCTACTGTCGATACAGGAAAATGCGGGATATCGCTATAGGGGATGGACAGCGTATCCACCAACAAATCAGCAAGCACCCCAAGTCCGGAGCCAAGAATCAGACCAACCTCCGGTTTCACCCCGCCTTTGCTTTGGATAAACGCAGCTGCTTCTTCAATCATTCCTAAATTTACATGACTCATTTCAGCACTCTCCCATTCACCATTTATATTAATTGTGATAAAAAACTTCTTCCATGCTCCGACAGCTTGGCTCCAAAATTATCAGCAATCGTTGCACCTATATCCGAAAAGGTGTCTCTAATCCCCAGACTGCCACCATGTGTAAAACCCGGACTATATACAAGAAGTGGAACATATTCACGAGTATGGTTCGTTCCCGTATGAAGTGGATCGTTGCCATGGTCTGCTGAAAGAATGAGCAGGTCATCCTCCTTCAGCATTTTCATCAATTCAGGAAGCGAGCGGTCAAAATCAAGCAGGGCTTGTCCAAAGCCGTCAGGATCACGGCGATGTCCATATAGTGAATCGAAATCGCCCAGGTTGGCAAACAGCAAACCATTGAACTTTGCATTCAATTGTTCCATAATGACTTCCATTCCGTGCCGATTATTTCTTGTTGGCAGTGCCCGGGTGATGCCTTTACCGGAAAATATATCATCAACCTTGCCGACAGCAATGATATCAAGTGCATGATGTTGTAGTGAGTTCAAGACGGTTGGTTCCGGAGGTTTCACAGCAAAATCACGCCTGTTAGATGTAAAATTATAACTGCCAGGCTCGCCGATAAACGGACGGGCAATCACTCTCCCTGTTGAAAATTCAGGCTGCAGCGTAAGCTGTCGGGCGATTTCACAAGCTTTATAAAGTTCTTCAAGCGAAATGACTTCCTCATGTGCTGCAATCTGAAACACGCTGTCAGCCGATGTATACACAATCCATGCTCCAGACTTCATCTGTTCCTCGCCATATTCCTCCACCACGGCCTCATCTGAGGCCTGTTTATTACCGAGGACCTTACGCCCTGTCTGCTGCTCAAACCGGGCAATAAGCGCCGAAGGAAAGCCTTGAGAGTATGTATTAAACGGTGTTTTCACCCGCAAACCCATGAGTTCCCAATGTCCGGTCATCGTATCCTTCCCCGCGGATTGCGCTCGCATTTTACCATAATAGGCTTGCGGTGTATCTAACGGCGGCACGTTGGGCAATGGAGCAATATTCCCTAATCCAAGCTTTTGCAAATTCGGCAGTGTCAAGTTCGGGCTGTGTTCCAAGACATGTCCCAAAGTATGAGCTCCACCATCCCCGAATTTAACTGCATCCGGCGCTTCCCCGATTCCCACGCTGTCAAGCACAATCAAGCATATCCGCTTAAAACGATGTTTCGTGATGTCTGGCAAGTTCAATCACTCCTCGTATATTGGTTAGGTGCAGCACTCGGAAATCATGTTCGACATGTAAGGTAAGAATGTTAGCGATTGGTCCGATCAGCGAAAAGATATGAATCGTTAATTGCCTGCCCTCGGGTGGTGCGCTTCATAAACATCTTTCATATTCTTTTTGGGTGTTTGATACATTTGTGTTGTAGACAGATTGGAATGACCGAGCAGCTCTTGTACAGAGCGCAAGTCCGCTCCATTATCCAGCATATGGATCGCAAAAGAATGTCGAAGTGTATGGGGGGTAATGTCTTCCACAATCCCTGCCTCTTTGCCGTATTTCTTAATTATTTTCCAAAAACCTTGACGCGTCAGCCTCGTACCCAGCGCATTTAAAAACAGTCCCTCCTCATTGCTGTCAGCCTTGAGAAGCCGCTCTCTCATTCCATTCAAATACTGTTTTACGCTGCGTGCCGCGATCGGACTGATCGGCAATATCCGTTCCTTGCCTGAACTTTTGGCACACCGAACAAATCTAAGCTCTGGATTTACATCTTGGACACTCAAAGCAACGAGCTCTGAAACGCGAATACCTGCCGCATACAATAATTCAAGCATCGCTTTATCCCTTGCACCTTGAGGCGTTGACTCGTCTGGCGCATTCAGCAGCTTGTCCACCTGTTCTACGGAAAGCGCCTTGGGTGCTTTGCGCTCCAGCTTCGGGGTCTCAAGCATCACTGACGGGTCGAGTGTAATAACAGAGCGACGTACCAAATATTGAAAAAAGGAGCGAAGAGAGACGATACATCTCATCATCGTGGACGAAGCCCTGCCCTTTTGCTTCAAACTTCCCAAATAAAGACTAAGCAATGTCCGATTCACATCAACAGGCTCATCCACTTCGCGCTCCTTGGCAAAGTCAATAAACCCAGTGATATCTTTGCGATATGATTCTGTCGTGCTGGCTGACAACCCTCTTTCCTCTTTTAAAAAGGATATGTAGTCGTCTAAATACTGCTTCATGATTTATTCTGCTCCTTATCACTGCTCTTCCATACGCAAAAGATAGCAAAAGACATTTACTCACCATACCAATAGTATAAACGAAGTCTGTCTCGTGGTGTTACCCATGTATCCATCGATTTTTCAAACTGAAATGCTTTAACGGCATGTCCGGCCGGCTCACGATAGGGTTCCGTTGGTGATATCCACTGATTCGCCAAGGATAGAACATAGTAAAAAAACAAAGTAAGCACGGCAAATAAAGCGGCAAATCTTATGAAAGAAACCATTTTACGTATTGAAATAATCATAATTGGCTTCGCCCCTTTTCATAGAAGGAAATCCTGTCCAATCCAAAGAATGAACAAATGCTCCGAAAGCAACAGTTTCTTCTCGGGCAGCAAGATGGATTGAACATTCACCCAAGTCTATGAGCTGTTTCCATATAATATGACGAAAGCCGATTCGGTTATGTATGTATATATGTTTACAAATTTTAAAAAAGCCCTCCCGGGATGTCCATCTCCGTAAGAGGGCTACTGGCGTGACTTCTCACACCAGTTGCTGCTATTGCACTAGGATTCATTGTCATCCTGTTTTCCTTTTTCCTTGCATCGATAACAGATGCCCTGAAAATCAAGACGATGATCGTGTACAGTAAAATTAAATTCTCTCTCCAGCCGCTCTTCCAATGGTCCGAGCCAATCCTCGCGTATTTCATCCATGCTTCCGCACTGGGTACAAATCAGATGATGATGATGATGCTTCGATGTATCAGTCCGCAGGTCATAGCGGGCTACACCATCTCCAAAGTTAATCTTCTCAACCACATGCAGCTCGCTTAACAGCTCGAGGGTACGGTATACGGTTGCCAGACCGATCTCGGGAGCTTTTTCTTTCACGAGCATAAAGACGTCTTCTGCACTGAGATGATCATCCTCATTCTCCAACAATACGCTGACGGTGGCTTCCCTTTGGGGCGTTAATTTGTAGCCTTGGGATTGTAACTGCTGTTTGATTTTGTCGATCCGTGCTTCCATCGTTTCCCTCCCCCTTGGAAATCACTGCACGTAATTGTTCACTTCCTTCATTATAGGGGGACTTTGCAAATAAAGTCAAACGATTTTGCTACTTGTTAAAGGCTCTGATTAGGGAGAAGCATCGGGGCTACCCACTGCATCATACCCGGCGTAACCCATGTTTCAAACATAGATACACCAAGTATAAGCAGAACCATGATGAAAGTAAGGCCTATATATGAAGTGAATGGTTTGGTGACACTTCTGCTGCGCTGCATGATCAGGCGGTTTTTTATAATAAAAAGCGAAAAAGATATGGCTGCTACGCTGCACATGATTAACACCGGAATCACTAGCAGATTTTGTGGTGCGATGGATACGAGGGCGAACAAGAGACCTTGCCAGGAATATTGACCGACCAAATAACCGACCGTAAAACCAATAAGAACTCCTTTAAAAAAATCAAGAATTAGAATGCCCGGAAGACCAATAACCGACAATCCCAAAATCCAGATCAAGCCGATCCATTTCAAATGAAGCGCCGCAATACTGCCGAATGAAGTCTGCATTTGTCCAGCGCCTTCGTGCAAGGTCAGAAAAAAATGGTCCAGATAACCCGCTAAATCTTGCTGCTGCTCCAAAGACAGCGCGTTTACCATCAATGCCCCAAACAACACTCCTACTAAAAATAAAACGGCAACAAACACATATAGAGGCGCCTGATCCTTAAAACTCTGGCGGAATAATTGCATGAAATAGAGTCCCCTTTCTTGTCTCTATCTCTACTCTATGTGTGTTTAATGCCGTCTATGACTTTCTAAGTTTAATAGTTTTTCATTTCCGAACGACCTTCCCGTACACTCCGCCTCCGCCCGAGGACAGCTCCAAAGTGCCGTTTCTGGCCATAACAATACGATGGGCAAGAACTTCTCCAACAACAGATGCAATATCTTGTTCGGAAGCACGATGAAGGATCGCCATTTCAGTACCAAATGCTTCAAGCAACTTCAGGATGGATGCCTTTCCGAGCCCCGGAATAAACTCCAGCGGAACCTGATAGCAATATGGGGGGCGGTGGATCGGAAGAAAAGGCTCTTCTCTGTCAGCGATAGACATAATCCGGTCAAACACCCCTTGAACCATCTTTATACTTCCACAATACGGACATCGATCCGCTAAGGAAACAACCGCTTCGTCGTCCAAAATACTGTTGCAGCCAGAGCAAAATGTTCGGTGATATTTGCCGAGACGTGGATCAAGACCGTAGTTTGCAGTCACCTGTCTCCCCGCTTTCCGTTCCAAAGCAAGGCGAAACTCATCAAAAGACGGATTCAGCATACGGATCTTATTGTATTCCCGGCCGATCTTTCCAAGTGAATGCGCATCGGAGTTCGTTAAAAACGAATAGCCGTCCAGCTCTGACAGATAGCCTGCCATGGACGAATCTGCACTTAAACCGAGCTCTATCCCCGCTATTCCCCGTAAGTCAAATACATCGGACATTTTGCGGGACATGCTCCCATATAGACCTTTATGCGGAGTAAATACATGCGCCGGTATGAGTATTCCGCCCCGATCGATAATTTCTTGCTGCAATTCTCTTGGTTGAACATAAATACGCTGAGAGCTCAGTCCAACATTTTTCATATACCTTGTCATCCACCGCGTGAAATCCTGCATTGTATCCAAATCGCGAAAATAAGTCAGTACATGGGCAGCCCCTTTGGCGCCGGTATTTCTGATCTCGATTTCACTACCTAGAAGAATGACGGTATCCTGATAAGCAATTCCTCCACCCTCTATTTCTTTCATGATGCCGCTGTCCAGGCAAGTCATAATATCATCTTGAACGAAGGGAGAGTGGCAATCGATAATACCGATCATTTCAATCCCTTTACGCAAGGCGGCCTCTTTCGCAATGTTCTCAAACGTAAGGTTTCGGCTTCCGCTGATTTTTACGGCCTGTCCGTTTTTCGTGCGTCCAATATGAATATGCAGATCACTGTAAAATTCATGTAATTCGGCAGTCTTATTCAGTTGCTCCGAATGACACATTTTAAATTCTCCCCGTCAGTTTATACATATTCCATGCATACACAGCCAGGATCGTCTTAGCATCACTGATGCGCTCCTCCTGAATCAGTCGGTATGCCTCATCTAAGGTAATCTCGGACATTTCCAGAAATTCATCCTCATCCGGCGCCATATCCCCGCTTGTCAGATCTTCGGCAAGATACAAATGAATCAATTCATCCGCAAAGCCGGGTGAAGTATAGAAAGATTGAAGCTTGCGGATCGAACCGCATGTATATCCGGTCTCTTCTTGCAGCTCACGTTTCGCCGCTTCTAAAGGATCTTCGCCGCGCTCCAGTTTTCCTGCAGGGATTTCCACTTCACAGCGGCCCAGTGGTTGTCTGAATTGATCGACTACGAGCATTTTGTCATCACGCAGTGCCAGCACCGCAACGGCCCCCGGATGCCGTACAACCTCACGGGTAGCCTGCTGACCGTCAGGCAGTTCAACCGTATCCACCTGCAGAGATATTATTTTTCCTTCGAATATCTGTTTCGTTGAAATCGTCGTTTCTTCCAATGATTTGTTAAAATGGCGGTCCTTATTGCCAAGATCGCTCATCCTGTAGCCTCCTTTGATTAAAAACGGCATGACTGCCAAAACTAATGCATAAGCTGTATTATATCAAATTTTTCGAGAAAGAAGGATCAGGACCATGAAGAGCTATCAAGGTACGAAATCGATACATATGGTTGGACAAGCCTGGCAAATTAGAACGATGCTGAAGCAGTGGCAAAAACAGTGGGGCCCCGAAGTTACAATTACAGAACTTTTGCTCCAAAACAAAACAAATCGATGCAGCAAATAACAAAAACATAGGCCTTTCGACTTAAAAATCGACTTTGTTCTGTTTTTTTCGTAAAAATACCATGACCAATCCCCTTTTGCATGTGTTCTATTAAATGGGAGGTTTCGATGTGCGATATCTTATAAATAGAGAACCCGAAAGTAACGCTGAGCCGCCAAAACAAGCTTATGAGCTTGGCAAGTGGCATAAAAACCGCGGACATTATGAAGAAGCTTTGTCGTGCTTTAAACAGGCTGCAATGGCGGCAAGTTATAAAGCACCGACCGACATGGAGCGTTTAGCTTTAAGCTTAATCGAATACGGACGTTTGAGTGCCAAATTAAACAAAAATACAGAAGCGGCTGAAGCATTCAAGCAAGCTCTGGTCTGTGGAATGCCTTACGCTGCAGAAGCCTTGAAAGAATGGGCTTTGTTAATGTATCAAGCAGGTAGTAGTGACCAGGAAATATATAGTCGTCTTTTATCCGAGATGCCTTCACCTTCCATTAACCTCTCCATACTCGGACATGCACTGAAAGTAATCGGAGCTTATACCGAAGCCTCACTTTGTTTTCAAATGACTCCATATACGGATACACCGACTGGAATCGCTCATGCTCATTGTCTAATCAACGATGGTCGGTTAGAAGAAGCCATGAACTTGCTTGTCCGCTTGAATCATAAATCTATCTCCGCAGATTGGATACAAGACAGCCACTCTGATTGGATCAGCCTCACCATGTTCTTGTGCAAATGGCGCCTGAACGGCTCCCTTCCCTATCTTCCTGCTTCCGATGATGATCGATACAAGCTTGCTAAAGCTGCCGCTTCACTCGGCATGATCACTGAAGCCGATTTCCTGGTATCGACTGAAGGAGCTATTGGAGAATGTGCCCTCATTTGTATGCTTTATATCGAAGGGTATACAACATTGGCTGGAACCCGAATCAGCCGTTTGCCAGATCAAACGTTTATTCAGTCACACCCCTATCAGAGTCTACTTCAATTTGTTACCGCAGAACGACTGTATGACCTGGGTGATTTTGAAAAAGCCTCTGTTCTATTTAAAAACCTGCGGTTATCTTGCCCTGAGCATACAAGTGCCAAATTTGGAGAAGCGGCCTGTTACTTACAATCTGCTCTACTTTCCCTTTCTTCTCGTTTTTCCAAAAAAAGCAGTTCTGATGGAACAGAGAGAAAAATTTTCAAATATATGCACAGCATTAACGCAGCACTCCACATCGTGGAGAATACCAATTGGCATACCTATTGGACACCGGCTCAACTCCGCCGCGAAAATCCGGCTGACCGTTCAAAAATGCTGAATTAAACATATAAAAAAAGACTATCCCCAAAAGAGAACGAAGCAATTCTGGAAAAGCGGTAGCGGTCGCCTTTGTCCCCAATATATCTTCCTTGTAAAATGAATTCAGGATATTCGGGGGCAAGAGCGATTGGAGGAATGCTTCGTTCCGATAGCGTCCTTAGAACAGACAAAGGAGCCGCCCGGGTCAATGGACCTTTTGGGACAGCTCCTTGCTAATTTTTTTAGTTATAGCTTCAGCCCTTCGCTGCTTCTTGTACAATCGCAACAACAATCTGCGCCGCCTTTACCAGATCAGCAGCCTTGATGCGTTCATTGGTCGTATGGATTTCCTCATATCCAACTGCGAGGTTTACAGTTGGAACGCCTAAACCATTAAATACATTGGCATCGCTGCCCCCACCAGAATGGAACGTACGGCCTGACATGCCCAGTCCTTCAATCGCACGCTTGGCGAGCTGAACAACAGGATCGTTCTCGTTGAAGCTGAATGCTGGGTATACTATTTCACTGCGGAATTCACTTGTTGCATGGTTTTCACGTACTGTCATTTCCAGTGCTTCACGCATTTGATCAACTTGTTTTTCCACTTTTTCCTGCACAATGCTTCTGGCTTCTGCATCAATCTGTACATAATCGCACACGATGTTGGTCGGACCGCCGCCATGGAATTTTCCAATATTAGCAGTCGTTTCTTTATCAATTCGACCAAGCTTCATTTTGGCGATGGATTTGGCAGCCACCTGAATGGCACTGATGCCATCCTCCGGATTCACTCCTGCATGAGCTGATTTTCCGGTGATCGTCATCGTTATCTTCGCCTGAGTGGGCGCTGCGACTGCAATCGCCCCTACTTCTCCATTCGAATCGAGCGCATAGCCGAGATCGGCATCCAAATGTTTAGGGTCCAAAGCTCGTGCCCCCATAAGCCCAGATTCTTCACCAGCGGTAATAATAAATTGAATTTGACCATGCGGGATTTTATGTTCCTTGATTACGCGGATAGCTTCGAGAAGGGCAGCGATACCAGCTTTATCATCCGAACCAAGAATGGTCGTGCCGTCACTGCGAATCCAACCGTCTTCTCCGAGTATAGGCTTAATGCCCTTTCCTGGAGTTACCGTATCCATATGGCAAGTAAAGAGCAGTTTAGGAGCTTTATCCACCTGCTCTGCCTCCCAGGTGATGATCAGATTTCCAGAGCCATGTCCCGTTTTATCCTTGGAGTCATCCTCGACGACTTGAAGCCCCAAACTTCCAAACTTCTCTTTAAGCACAACCGATATCTGTTCTTCATGCTTCGTCTCGCTGTCTACACGTACCAATTCCATAAATTCATTGACAATGCGTTCTTGTGAAATCATTAGACTTTCCTCTCTTTCCTGGATGAGTTACAATATGACTTATAAGTTATGAAAGCAATCATTGGTCTATATGTTCATCATTTAAACTTAATCCAAAGGAGTCACACCATGCAACGTAAAAAATTGTTTCGTCTCGCCATCTATATCATGCTAGCTGCCATGATCGGCTCTACGATTTTTATTGTTATTGAACCATTTCTTCTGCGATAAGGTTTTGACTGCCTACAATCAACCTTGACATTGAATCTCATAAGGAAACACCCGGGTGAAATAAGGAATGATCTCCCGGGCGACTTCCTCTACCTCCAAATGCTTTCCTGTACATTCTTCCAGGGAGGTCACGCCAAACTCCTGTATTCCGCAAGGGATAATGCCTGAAAAACCATCCTTCTCAATGCCTGACTTCACATTAAGAGCAAAGCCGTGACTTGTTACGAACCCTCGATAATTTCGGCATTTGTTAAATTTGACCCCAATGGCACAAATTTTGCGGTCCCCGACCCACACCCCGGTATATTTCGGTTTTCGCCCGGACTTAATTCCAAAATCGGCCAGATAATTGATGATCACCTGCTCTACGTCTCGCAAGTATTTGTGAAGATCCAGGTTCGGCCCACCCTCTAGAAACAACAGCGGATATCCGACCAATTGACCGGGTCCATGATATGTAATATCGCCTCCGCGATCGATCTCAAACAGACTGATTCCCTTGTCTTTCAGTTCGTCTTTACTGAGAAGCAAATGCTCCGGATGCCGCTGTGAGCCCATCGTATAGGTAGGGGGATGCTGCAGGAGCATCAAACACTCGCTTGCTTCCCCCTGATCGATTTCTTTTACTCGCTTCTTTTGCAGGTCCCAGGCTGCTCCATAGTCCATCATCGGTGTATACGATACTTCCAGTGTTTTCTTCATCCTGGTGCGCCTTCTTTCTTAGAATTACAGTATGATATTGGCAAGATATACGACACTTAATACAACTTGGTATCCATCGTAAATCCTTCCAGATTATCTTTCACACGCTGCAAAAATCTACCGCAAATAACACCATCCAATATTCTGTGGTCCAAAGAGAGACATATATTGGCCATCGAGCGAACCGCAATCATATCATTGATGACGACCGGTTTTTTTACGATGGATTCAAACGTTAGAATGGCCGCTTGCGGATAGTTGATGATCGGATAAGACAAAATAGAACCGAAGGAGCCTGTGTTGTTCACCGTAAAAGTACCGCCTTGCATATCGTCTAATGTAAGCTTGCCCTCACGGGTTTTCCGGGCTAGTTCATCAATTTCACGTGCTAATCCGGCAATGTTTTTCTGGTCCGCTCTCTTGATGACAGGTGTCATCACTGAATCCTCGGTTCCAACGGCAAGAGAAAGGTTAATATCCCGTTTAACAACGATTTTATCGACTGCCCAGAACGAATTCATGATGGGATAATCCTTAATCGCGTTGACAACAGCTTTCAGCAAAAAGGCCAGATAGGTCAAATTTACGCCCTCATTCCGCTTAAACTCATCCTTGAGCTTGTTTCGAAGCAAAACAAGATTGGTCACATCAACCTCAATCATCGTCCAGGCATGAGGAATTTCAGAAACACTTTGACGCATATTTCTGGCGATCGTGTTGCGAATTGGCGTTACGTCAATAAAATAATCGTTTCTTCCGTGCCCTACTCCTTCGACTTCGATCGTTGGAATTTTTGGGGACTCGGTCAAGTGAAGACCCGAATGCCGTACATTAGGGATAGCTGTTCCAAGCGGTGGACTGGACTCCCCTTGAGATTGAAACATCCCTGTGAATTGTGAAGGAGAAACGGTCGAATGATGATCCGGTGCCTGAACAGGTGTCTGATGTTGAACTGGTGCTTCCTCCGGTTTGCTGCGGGCAGTCCTTTCATTTTTTCCTTGTTCAATGAACAACAAGACATCTTTCCGCGTAATTCGGCCTCCCATACCGGTTCCTTTAACTTGGTTAAGGTCAATGTGATGTTCTGCTGCCAAACTTTGTACAGCCGGAGAATAACGCGCACGCATCGAATGATCGACCTCAGCAGCGCTTTGTCTGGATGCTGGCCGGGACTGCGCTGGTGATGTTATTTCGACTGTGTCGCTTTCAGCGGTTAAAATACGGCAGATCATTTCACCAACACTAACGGTCTGACCTTCCTCTGCCAAAATTTCACCCATGATTCCGTCCATCGTTGACGGTATTTCTGCATTTACCTTATCAGTCATCACTTCACAGATTGGTTCATATTGTTCAATGCGGTCTCCCGGCTTTTTCAACCACTTTCCAATCGTAGCGGAAACGAGCGACTCCGCCAGCTGCGGCATCGCCACATCCATCATTTTCCCGTTTTCCGACATGCTCACAACTCCTTGTATCTTAATAGAGCGCCAGTTGACGCATGGATTCTTTCACTTTGTCCTTGTTCAGCATATAAAATTTCTCCATTGGAGGACTGATCGGCATCGCAGGTACATCCGGTGCGCACAATCGCATAATCGGAGCGTCCAGCTCATACAAGCAGTGCTCTGCAACAATGGCAGCAACTTCAGCCCCAACGCCTCCGGTTTTGTTATCCTCATGTACAATCAACACTTTTCCGGTCGTACGGGCGGCCTCTATAATAGCCTCCTGGTCAAGCGGCTGTAGTGTTCTAAGGTCCAGAACGTGTGTGGTGATTCCCTCTTCCCGTTCAAGTTCCTCTGCAGCCTGCATGACAAAATGCAACGGCTGGCTGTAGCCGATAACCGTAATGTCGGTACCTGTTCTCAACAGATTCGCTTTGCCGATCGGAACCGTGTAATCCTCTTCAGGAACGTCACCTTTAATGAGCTTGTAACATTTTTTGTTCTCGAAAAAAAGCACCGGGTCCGGATCACGTACAGCCGCCTTCAGCAGCCCTTTCGCATCGTAAGCTGTAAATGGAGCTACGATCTTAAGACCAGGTGTCCCAAAGAATACAGACTCGGGACATTGGGAATGATAAAGACCACCAAAGATGCCCCCGCCGATCGGAGCACGGATAACGACAGGACAACTCCAGTCATTGTTGGAGCGATAGCGGATTTTTGCCGCCTCACTAATGATCTGATTGGTTGCAGGCAGCATAAAATCGGAATACTGCATTTCAGCGATCGGCTTCATGCCATACATAGCTGCGCCGATGGCTACACCGGCTATAGCCGATTCAGAAAGCGGTGTATCCATCACCCGCATTTCTCCGAACTGCTCCATTAGCCCCTTCGTTGTCGTAAACACGCCGCCTTTTACGCCGACATCCTCACCAAGAACGAATACGTTCTCATCCCGCTCCATTTCTTCCTTCATGGCGAGGCGAATAGCATCGATATATTCCATAACGGCCATTTCTATCGTCCTCCTTCATTCTCGGCGTATACATAACGCAGCGTATCTTCCGGCTTCGGAAAAGGAGCCTGGTCCGCATATTCTGTCGCTTCTTTAATTTCCAGGTTTACCTGCGCGATCAAGTCCTGCTCTTTATTTTCATCCCACAATCCGGCTTCGATTAAATATGCTTTAAAACGGGCTACCCCTTCGTTCTTCCAGTTCTCTTCAACCTCTTCTTTCGTCCGATACGCCAAATCGTTATCCGATGTAGAGTGAGGTGACAAGCGGTACATCATCGCCTCAATCAAGGTTGGTCCTTCACCGCGTATAGCTCTATCCCGCGCTTCCTTAACAGCCGCATACACTTCAAGCGCATCGTTACCGTCTACACGAACACCTGGAAAGCCATAGCCAAGCGCACGGTCGCTAACCTTCCCGCCAAGCTGCTTGTGTGCGGGGATTGAGATTGCATACTGATTATTTTCACACATGATAATGACCGGAAGCTTATTGACCCCGGCAAAGTTACACCCTTCATGAAAATCTCCCTGATTGCTAGAACCTTCCCCAAACGTAACAAAAGATACAAAGTCTTTTTTCTGCATTTTTGCAGCTAAAGCAAAACCGACAGCATGAGGAACCTGAGTAGTGACCGGGCTCGATCCTGTTACGATTCGAAGCCTTTTGCTGCCGAAATGCCCTGGCATTTGACGGCCCCCGCTGTTAGGGTCTTCCGCCTTGGCGAAAGCGGAAAGCATCAGGTCCCGCGCTGTCATCCCAACCGCAAGCACAAATCCATAGTCACGGTAATAGGGAAGAAAATAATCCTTTTCACGATCCAGAGCGAAAGCAGCGGCCACCTGACAAGCTTCCTGTCCAACCCCAGAAACGTGAAAATTGATTTTCCCCGCCCGCTGAAGAAGCAAATTCCGCTCATCAAACTTACGGGCCAGCATCATATATTTGTACATGTCCAGTACTTGTCCATCTGTCAATCCAAGCTGTTCATGCCTGCTGTTTGCAGTCATCCTTTTCTGTTCTTTCATGGAGATCCCTCCTTAGTCATCACACCAGCCATCTAATACACAAGTCCATTTATCGTTATAACAGTGTATTATCCACTTCTCAGATCTAGTATTAAAACCTGGTACTAAGACTTGGCTTAATGCTATTATAATCCCTTTTTCCGTAAAAGGAAATGCGGGATTGCTTATCGAGAAAATCTCCTCTTCATATGCCGGTAGATCTCCCGTCAACAGCAAGCATAGCTTCACCGATGATTTCAGACAATGTTGGATGTGCATGAACCGAAGAACCGATTTCCCATGGCGTCGCATCCAATACCTGAGCAAGCGCCGCCTCACCAATAAGCTCCGTCACATGCGGACCGATCATATGTACTCCCAACAGATCATTCGTCGCTTTATCAGCAATAACTTTCACAAATCCGTCTTTCATTCCGTGCACGAGCGCTTTTCCATTAGCCTGAAAAGGAAATTTGCCGACCTTAATTTCATGCCCGCGTTTCAGCGCCTGTTTCTCGGTTAATCCGACGCTGGCCGCTTCTGGTCTTGTATAGATACAGCGAGGAATCCACTCTTGACGATAGGATAGATGCTTCTCACCCGCTAAATGATGAACAGCCGTCATCCCTTCATGGCTTGCCGCATGAGCTAGCTGCATTCCCCCGATAATATCTCCAATTGCGTAAATATGCGGCTCGGTAGTTTGCATAAATTCATTGACTATAATAAGACCCTTATCGATTCGCACATCCGTATTCTCAAGACCGATGTTTTCTACATTCCCTTCACGGCCTACGGACACCAGCAGCTTGTCTGCTGTTAGCAGATGCTCTTTATCACGATGGCGAACACCGATCATGATCTGGTTTTCTTTTATTTCACACGTATCGATTAGAAGCTCAGCTCCCGTCATGATCTTAATGCCTCTCGCCGATAAAAGCTTATACATTTCCTTGCCGATCTCCTCATCTTCGGCAGGCAGCAGTTGATTAGATGACTCTACGACCGTAACCTCTACGCCAAAATCATTTAGCATGGATGCCCACTCCATACCGATTACTCCACCGCCAACAATTATGATGGAACTAGGGAGCTCTTCCATCTGCAATGCATGGTCGCTAGTCATCACAAATTTTCCATCTGGCTCCAGCCCTTTGATTTGACGGGGACGAGAGCCTGTTGCAATCATGAGGTGAGTAGGGACGATCGTCTCCATCTCTCCATCCTTGAATTCAACAGCTACCGCGCCGCTACGGGGAGAAAATATTGAAGGACCGATTACCCGACCCTTACCGTAAATAACACGAATTTTATTTTTTCGCATTAAATACTGTACTCCTTGATGAAGCTTCTCCACGATGTCTTCTTTTCTCTTTTGAACTTTCGCAAAGGACAGTCTTACCCCATCTACTTCAATTCCATAGTTTTCGCTTTCCTTCATTTCCGCAAACACTTCTGCACTACGCAGCAAAGCTTTGCTCGGAATACAGCCCCGATGCAGACATGTTCCTCCAAGCTTGTCTTGCTCAATGATCACTACGTCCTTCCCAAGCTGTGCAGCCCGAATAGCTGCCACATAACCACCGGTGCCTCCACCGAGAATCGCTACATCACATGTAATTGCCACTGACGCACCTCCGTATATGTACTTCATTTCTTTTTTTATTGTACTCTCTTTTTTTCGTATTACAAATTTGGCCCAATTTACGAAATAGACATAAACGATGGAAAAAGGTAAGATAAGAAGTATAATTTTACATATCCTGTCGAGGGAAGGAATCGCCTATGAAACTAATGATTTCCCGATTCATCGCAATCATTATTTTAGTCATACCAGGCTTTATGGCGATGAAGGGCTTTTTAATGATGAAAGACACCGTCTTCGACTATATATCCGCACATGGCAACGATCAGATCATAAATCCTTCGTTCCAGTGGCTTCATTTTGGCGGTGGTCTGCTCCTGTTTGTCCTAGGCATCAGTTTTTTGGGAGGATGGATATTGTACCGGGATCGCAAGCGCAACTACGTAGGTCCACGATTCAAGCAAAAACGGCCTCGGCCCGATGCTGCTACACGCTCCCGTTAAAAGCTACAATCCGCCCGTAAAACGGCTTTATATGGGGAGAATAATAAACACCGGGGATATTGGTCCATACCCGGTGTTTATTTTTATGTAGCTTCATAAATTATTCCATTAAAGCATCCCTTAATTTACTGGACATTCTTGCCTGTTTGGATTGTTTCAATGCGGCTTTACGGAGATTCAAGTTTTGGCGATTGACAGATTCCAACTCCTCCAACAGCTGCTTTACAAGCAGCGCAGCTTCACTGCTTAATTGACCTTTTTCCTCCAAACGTTTAGCTTGGTTCGCCAGATTTAAGACGGTATCATTCATGCTGTGAACTTCCTTTCCAGAACAAACTTATAGCCTCTATCTATATTACTCTATATGCAAGCCTTTGACGTACTCTGCGATCAATTCAGGCATCCATTCTTTTAAATTCCAAAACGTAAATCCGGCCTCCGCAGCCAAGCTGTTATCCATGGTCCAATCTCCCGGTATTCCGAACGGCGACATATGCTCTGCCTCAGCAGAGAGCTGTAATGGCGCTGTCTTGCCTGTCTCAGCCTTGATCATGTCCATAATCTCCGGCACAGATATGGCCCCGTTGGAACAAGCATTAACAGGCCCCTCAAATTTAACTTCCCCTGCCCATTGCAGAAATTGAGCTGCTTCTTCCGCATGGATAAAGGAGATGAGAGCTTCCGGCGCAGGCAGTCCGATAGCTTCCCCTCTCAAAGCATGCTCAATATGGAATAGAAGCCTCTTGGTGTAATCATCTATCCCCAGAACGATTGGGAAGCGTACAGCTGTGACGTTTAGATCATGGCGGCTAAAGAGAACCGCTTCGGCTTGACGCTTTCCTTCTTTATAATTATATTCCCCGCTTTCGCTTGGAACAGCTTGATAAAGGTATGGGTCAAAATCTTCTTCCTTAAGTGGATGATCTGCAAAATCATAAACCGAAAGTGTTGAGGTCAGAACATAATGATCGATTCGACCAGCAAAAAGCTGTGCCGCGTGATCTGCTTCTTCCGGGGTGTAACAAATGTTATCATAAACTACATCAAACTCAGCATTCCCAATGGCCCGGCTTAAACTTTCAGGGTCCTTTCGGTCGGCTACAAGTCGTTTGACATTATCACCGAAATCATCCTTATTGTTTCCTCTTGTTAATAAGGTCACCTCAGCTCCGCTGTCGATCAGGTTCGCAACCAATCTTTTTCCGAAGAAACGAGTGCCTCCCAGCACTAAAACTTTTTTCATAGAATTATCCCCCCTGATTCATGTTCATCATGTTAAAGAATTCTCTGGCTCAGATGCCCATATAACCTTTTCTTCACCCTCAGCTTGAATTCCTTTTATTTTCGACGTCAAATAAAAAATTGATACAACGAAAAACGCCACTCCTGCAAAAATGAATTTGCAAAGTGACGTATTTGAATGATTATGTCTGTAAAATGTAACGTCTGATCAATTTCTGCCGAAAATGTTGGCGCTTGCGGAAAGTTGATGAACATTCATGCGCAATAGTTCAAAGGAATCTGCGATGAGTCCAATTAACCTTCAGGAACGGCCTGCTTTACTCACCGTTATCTTTCCGCGTAGCACCAGCATTTCAAGACACCTTATGTTCAATCCTCAGCTTGTCAGCTACCATAGCTATGAATTCAGAGTTCGTTGGTTTAGATTTACTAATATTGATCGTATAACCAAACAGATGACTGATCGAGTCGATATTACCGCGCGTCCAGGCGACTTCGATCGCATGTCGGATCGCACGTTCCACACGTGAAGGCGTTGTCTTGAATTTCTCAGCAATAGCCGGATACAACGTTTTTGTAATAGAACCCAAAATCTCAATGTTGTTATATACCATCGTAATGGCTTCCCGTAAATATTGGTAACCTTTAATATGAGCAGGAACGCCAATTTCATGAATGATGGATGTAATATTTGCATCCAGATTCTTGCCTTTACCCATAGGAACAACATTGGATTTCAGGCTGCTAAACGACGAACTCGCGGACATACTGTTAGGTACTCCTACCAGCTGACGAATTCGGCTGGCCAGCACTTCCATATCAAATGGTTTTAAAATATAGTAAGAAGCACCTAACTGCACGGCACGCTGAGTGATGTTTTCTTGACCGAATGCTGTGAGCATAATGACCTTCGGTTGTGGTGATAAATTCATATCGCGCAGCCGTTCAAGAACGCCGAGGCCATCCAAATGAGGCATAATAATATCAAGAATTAAAACATCAGGAACTTTGCCGGTTTCCTCGATCATACTGAGAACTTCCTCACCATTGTAAGCAACGCCGGTTACGATCATATCTTGCTGATCTGAAATGTATTCTCCAAGCAGGTTTGTAAACTCACGGTTGTCGTCTGCCAATAGTACCTCGATTTTTTGCAATTCGTGCTCCTCCTTTATCATATCAGTTACTTTATTTTGATTTCTCGTAAGTAAAGTTTTCGACATAGTCATTAAAATTCCTTCTGTCGAAAATTATTTTTCTTTATTTTTTTTCCAAGTTGTTTTATAATGAATGTTTTGTTTCAAATTATTTCTTATTTCGTCTTAATACGACAAAAAATCTTAAGGCATCAGCCTGCCTTAAGATTTTTAGCTTTGTCTTGAGTTGAAGGAAGAACTCCTGAGTCCTGAAGCATCCATTCAATAAAACACCCATAACCTGATTTGGGATCATTCACGAAGACGTGCGTAACCGCTCCGATTAGTTTTCCGTCTTGTACAATCGGGCTTCCGCTCATCCCTTGTACGATTCCGCCTGTTTTCTTAAGGAGTCTTGGATCGGTTATTCGCAGCACCATTCCCTTAGTCGCGGGAGAATCCTGTCGTGAAACATGAATGATCTCGATTTTAAACCGCTCGATTTGCTGTCCTTCTACAACGGTCAAAATTTCAGCAGGACCAGCCTTTACTTCATTCGCTAAGGCCACAGGAATCGGCTCTGGATATAGACTTTGACTTGGCATTTTGTCCATTTTCCCAAAAATCCCAAAGTGAGTATTTCGCTCCACATTACCCAGTACTCGTCCATCTTTCAAAAAATGAGCACGCTTCTCACCAGGCTCCCCTTCTTCACTGCGTGAAATTGAAGTAACATTGGACTGCATGATTTGCCCGCTTCCGACTTCAATCGGAGTTTGGGTATTCATATCTGTGATGACATGTCCTAAAGCTCCATAAATCTTTTGGTGAGGTGCATAAAATGTCAATGTTCCTACACCTGCAGCAGAATCACGAATATATAGACCAAGGCGCCAGGATTGATCTTCATCATCATAAGCAGGAGTGAGTTTTGTCTTCATTTCCTTGTTATTACGTTTAAACGTAATGTCCAATGGTTTTTTCGAAACACCGGCTTTTTCAACGATTTTTGCAACTTTTGTTACATCATCCAATGCAATTCCATCCATCTCAGTTAACAAATCGCCCAATTTAAGTCCTGCCATTTCTCCAGGTGATGATTTTATTCCGTTGGAATGCACAAGGTGATGACCTACAACCAAAATACCGGCAGATTTCACTTTAACCCCAATCGTTTGCCCACCTGGATACACTTTAATTTCAGGCATCACATTAACATGTACTGTCTTAAGAGGAATTTTCCCGAATAATTTCAATGTGATTTCTGCCTTGCCGCTTTGCAGAGGGTTCAGCTTTAATGGCTGATTAAGCGAAACATTAAGCGATGACCGGTTTGATCCGTTGATTTGCAATACATCCGGACGATCAACAGAAGCCTGAGCCTGTACCGGCATAGCAAGGTTCAGCTTTCCTTGCTGCCCTGTAATCAAACGAATTTCATCTGGCAATACCGCTAAAGACTGAACAGGTTCAGTTCCAACGAAACAAAGAAAGAAAGCAAGAATAAAACCGAGAAATTTTCTCCTGAGGTTAGGGTTCAATGGCTGTCACGCTCCCTTTTTCTTCTTTCGCTTGACGAAAAGGTTGGTCGCCAATTGCGTACCTTTAAGTTAACCCTGCCTTCAGTCTTTTATAACTGTCAATCATTGACCCGATGCGCTTTTGGACGCTTTTTGCGCTTTCGCCAAATTGAGCATCTCTTGGGCATGATGAAGCGTTTTTTCCGTAATTTCAACGCCGCCAAGCATACGGGCAAGCTCCATGACACGGCCTTCTTCGTTCAATGACTCAACCTGTGTCATCGTCCTTCCTTCATCCAACTTCTTCTCAATTAAGTATTGATGATCTGCCATGCAAGCGACCTGCGGAAGATGGGTAATCGAGAATACCTGACATGTTTTAGCCAGTATGTACAGCTTCTCAGCAATCGATTGTGCCGCACGACCGCTGACACCGGTATCCACTTCGTCAAATATAAGGACAGGAATTTTATCATGTCTTGCAAAAATGCTTTTCATCGCGAGCATAATTCTTGAAAGCTCACCGCCAGAAGCAATTTTGGCTAAAGGTCTTAGCGGTTCACCGGGATTTGGAGAAATAAGAAATTCTGCCGTATCGATTCCCTGTTTACCTAAACGAATACGCCTTCCCTCATATTCATAACCGTTCGAATCATCCTGCAAGTCCATTCGCACTTCAAGCGTCGTTCGTCCCATCTGCAGATCTTTAAGTTCCTGCTCAACTTGTCTGGCTAGATCAGAAGCACATTGTTTTCTCGCTTCGCTAAGTTCTTTTCCTAACTCCAACAATTCCTTAAGCAGCTCATCTCTACGGCTGGTTAAAGTTTCAATATGCTCTTCTTTATTTTCAAGCAAGTCCACTTCCTGCTCAATGCGTTTGTAGTATGCCAGTATTTGCTCTACATTATCCCCATATTTTCTACGCAAACCGGAAATCATATTTAAACGTTGTTCAATCTCATTCAGCCGCTCCGGATTGAATTCGATCTGATCCCTATAGTCACGTAATTGAAATACGACATCCTCCAGCTGGTAATATGCGGACTGAAGTTGTTCAGTCAAAGGCTTTAGCCCTTTCTCATCAAAACGGGACACATCATCTATACGTGTTAATGCACGGTTAATCGCTTCAAGGCCTTGCGCTCCGTACAGAAGCTCATATGCGCTGCCTACAGAATCCATCATCTTCTCGCTGTGTGCCAGCTTGATTCGCTCTTCAGATAATGACTCATCTTCCCCCGGCTGAAGTTCAGCAGCAGCGATCTCCTCCAGCTGAAAGCGATACATATCCAGCATTTGATACGCTTTTTGACTGGATTCTTGCAAATCATTCAGTTCCTTTTCAACTTTGATGAACTGGCTGTATTTTTCCTGATATTTCTGTTTAATCGGATGAATCAAACTTTCCCCATAAGTATCGAGCAGACTAAGATGCTTATCAGAACGCAACAAACTCTGATGCTCATGCTGACCATGTATATTAATCAGCTGTTCACCAATTTCACGCAGCATACTAAGGTTTACCAGCTGCCCGTTTATACGCGATGTACTTTTTCCTTGTGAAGTCAATTCCCTTCGAATGAGCAAATGCTCTTCAGGGCTCCCCTTAATACCAAGCTTTTTCAAAGCACTCCAGACAGGGTGCGCTTCGGAAAGGTCGAACAGAGCTTCAATTTCAGATTTATCGCAGCCATACCGAACCAGATCCGCCGAGCCGCGCCCACCTGCTATAAGTCCCAGTGCATCTATTATGATCGATTTACCGGCTCCTGTTTCACCGGTTAAAACATGAAATCCCGGAAAGAACTGAACATCTACCGCTTCCACAACCGCCAGGTTTCGAATAGATAAGGTCACTAACATATATTGCACCTCCGACCCGAATCTGATCCATGATCATTATTCAAGAAATATATCCTTTGATTTGTGATACGACCATCTCGCTATCTTCCTCAGTGCGACAGATCAATAACATCGTATCATCTCCGCATATGGTACCTAAAAGATGTGACCATTCCATATTGTCCAATAAAACGGCAATGGAATTGGCCGTACCTGGCAAGCACTTTATGACAACCAGATTACCTGTACGATCGATATGCACAAAATTGTCAACAAGCGCGCGCTTTAATTTTTGAACCGGATTATAGCGCTGGTCTGTTGGCATGGAGTATTTGTACCGGCCATCATCCATAGGCACTTTAATAAGGAGCAATTCCTTGATATCTCTGGATACAGTCGCTTGCGTCACTTGAAATCCTTCAGATCTCAGTGCCTCTACCAACTCATCTTGAGTTTCGATTTCCTGATGCGTAATAATATCCCTGATTTTAATATGTCTTTGTCCCTTCATTTGTAAAGCCCCCCGATTTTCATTCAGCTAGTCGCTTCCAATCCATTCTTCGTCCGACCAATCCATCGTTATTCGCCGAATAGTGTTTTCGTTCATGTCGATGTACAGCAGTCCAGCACATTCCGGATACAATAACATAAATGGCATAAGCCCGTCCCTGATCCCGCTCCCTGTCCAATCCAAAGGTTTACGTTCTCGGGACAACTTGACAAGATATAAGTCACCGCTATCATCTGTCACCACGTAATCAATAAACAAACGACTGTAAACCGGCATTTCATCCGTATCAAAGGTCAGGTTGACTTTTACCTTTCCCCCGATAACTTCATACCCTTCCTGTTCAATCAGCTCAATTGCAGGGTGATCAGGTATAACCTCATTGATGGGTACGCCAGGAAGCTGACTTGATGCCGGCGATGTAAGCCAGCGGTTGAGCCGCCATACCAACAACAGGATTACAATGATCCCGATCAATACCATAAGTAGCCCATCATAACGTTCATTCATCCATTCTCACCTCGAACCTTTATTCGCGGAAGAATGGAGCAACTCCTTTTTTTCAGCAAAAGAAACTCATCATTTAGATGAGTTTCCCGTAAATGTATGAGTCGCCTGCTGCACAACGCTGTCGATCCATTGACCCAACTGTTCCGGAATAGGTTGTGAAACATCCCCCGGTTCTTCCGTTTGGGCTTCACGCTCCGGCATGATCTGCCAGTGAGCTAAAAATTCAATATTTCCTTCGCCTCCGGTTATAGGGGAGAAGGTAAGTCCTTTTAACTCAAATCCCAATTGATGAGCAAAGGTAAGCACTTGAACCAGAACTTCTCGATGCACCTTAGGGTCTCTTACAACCCCGGATTTACCAACCTTATCGCGCCCCGCCTCAAACTGCGGCTTTATTAATGCAGCGACGTCTGCTGGCTTTCTCAAGAGCGGCACAAGCGCTGGTAAAATAATTCGCAGCGAAATAAAGGATACATCTATGCTTGCAAAATCAGGAATCGGCCCCTTCAGATCATTTGATGTCATATACCTGAAGTTGGTCCGCTCCATTACGCAGACTCGCTCATCATTTCGTAGCGACCAATCCAGCTGATTATAACCGACATCTATAGCATATACATATGTTGCTCCATGCTGCAGCGCACAATCCGTAAAACCACCGGTTGATGAGCCGATATCCAGCATGGTTCGTCCCTTCATATCAATACCAAACGTATTCAGTGCCTTTTCAAGCTTCAAGCCGCCACGGCTAACATAAGGATGAACTGCACCTTTTACTTTAATGTCGGATGATCTTGGTATTTTCATACCTGCTTTTTCAATACGTTCGCTCCCGGAATATACAAGCCCCGCCATGATGGCTGCCTTTGCCTTCTCCCGACTTTCATAATAGCCCTGCTCTACCAGCAAGACGTCAATTCGTTCTTTTTGTGTTGAATCCATCTTTGTCTCCTGACCTGTCATTAGGACGAAAAGCTTCTTCTGCCTGCCGTCGTTGAGCTGGCAGAGATTAACCCTCGAACTTCAGCACATACGGCTTCCGTAGTTAAACCTACCTCCGTTCGCTGGTCTTTAATGCTTCCATGCTCGATAAAACGATCCTCAATGCCCATCAGAGATACAACCGCATCATGAATCCCCTCAGAAGCAAAATATTCGAGCACGGCGCTACCAAGACTTCCAGCTTGAGACGCTTCCTCCAAGACAATCATCGCCGTCTTTGAGGCAGCGAGTTTACTGAGCATCTCCTCATCCAGAGGCTTGAGGAAACGAGCATTGACAACCTGAACCTGAATTCCTTCACGCTTCAGCATATCTGCTGCTTCTTCAGCCACCTGAACCATCGGACCAATTGCCAGAATTGCACAGCCTTCACCGGAGCGAACCATTTCCCATTTTCCGATTGGAATAGGGACAAGCTCGGCATCCAAAGGCACACCTCTTCCATTAATTCGAGGATAACGATATGCAATCGGGCCATCATTATATTCAAGCGCCGTCTTCATCATATGACGCAATTCGTTCTCGTCCTTCGGCATCATTAATACAATGTTAGGGATATGTCGCATAAATGCAATATCATATACACCTTGATGGGTTTCTCCATCCGGTCCGACAAAGCCGGCACGGTCAATGGCAAATATAACATTGGCATTATGGCGGCATATGTCATGGACGATCTGATCATAGGCACGCTGCATGAAAGTGGAATACACCGCATAGATCGGCTTCATTCCTTCCATGGCAAGTGCCGCACACATGGTCGCAGCATGTTGCTCAGCAATTCCCACATCGATCATACGGTCTGGAAACTGCTTGCTGAACGGAATCAATCCTGAACCACCTGGCATCGCCGGGGTGACAGCTATAATCCGCTCGTCTTGCTCTCCAAGCTCAACCAAGGTTTTGCCGAACACTTCCGTATACATTGGATTGCCAACAGCCTTTAGTACTTGCCCCGATTCTATTTTGTAAGGAGAAATCCCGTGCCACTTATGAGAGTCGGATTCGGCAGGCCGGTAACCCTTCCCTTTCGTTGTTACTGCATGAATCAGAACAGGGCCATCAACATTGTCAGCTTGACGCAAGGTTTCAATAAGCTTACCCAAATCATGCCCGTCAACGGGACCTAGGTAAGTAAAGCCAAGCTCTTCAAACAAAACACCTGGCACCATCATATATTTCAGACTGTCCTTCAGCTTCTCAGCCGTCTTGGCAAGCCTGTCACCGATAGCCGGAATTTTCTTTAACAGGCTCTCGACCTCATCTTTAGCTCGCAAATAATGACGATCAGAACGGATATTGCTCAAATAATTGTGCATAGCGCCTACGTTAGGTGCTATCGACATCTCATTATCGTTCAGCACGACCATCAGCTTCTTCTGTTCGTGACCGATATGATTCAATGCTTCAAAAGCCATACCGCCGGTTAGCGCACCGTCTCCAATCATAGCGATAACACGGTTATCGTCACCTTTCAAATCACGAGCCATCGCCATTCCCATCGCTGCGGATAAGGAGGTGCTGCTGTGTCCGGCTTCCCAAACATCGTGTTCGCTTTCAGCACGTTTAACAAAACCGCATAGTCCTTTATGTTTTCGCAGGGTATCAAATTTGTCCATTCGACCTGTCAAAATTTTATGAACATATGCTTGGTGACCCACGTCGAATATGAATTTGTCCCGAGGACTCTCGAAACAATAATGCAAGGCCAGCGTGAGCTCAACCACTCCCAAATTGGATGCGAGATGTCCACCGGTTACCGATAGCTTTTCAATTAAAAACTGGCGGATTTCTCCTGCAAGATCAGCTAATTCGTCAACAGATAGATTTTTTAATTGTTCTGGTTGTTTAATGTTCGGAAGCAGCACGAAAATCTCCCCGCTTTCCTTGTTAAAGTTTATTTTTCAATTCGTTAAGATGCCCAAAAAAATGGATCGTCAGTTTATACATGAGACATTATATCACAAAGAAACCTCTTGCACGAAATCGCCTACATCAGTGATCGCGAGACTTGAGAAAATCTGCAATTTCGAACAACCGTTGCGGATTTACGAATCCGGCATCCGCAATTACCGTCTTGGCCTCCGATGTCAACCGCTCTATCTCCTCTTTAGAGGCCTCCAAGCCGATAAAATAAGGATATGTTACTTTTTGCTGTTTTACATCACTCTGCGTTTTTTTCCCCAGCTTGGCTTCATCGCCTGTCAAATCAAGAATGTCGTCCTGAATCTGAAAAGCAAGACCGATATTGTATCCATAAGTTCGTAGCGCGTTCAGCTGCTCCTCTGTAACTCCGGCTATTCTTCCACCGGCAATCAGAGAAAACATAATCAAATCGCTCGTCTTGTGATGATGAATATATTTCAGCTGTTCAAGGCTTGTTATACCTTGCTCACCTTCCATGTCGGCGACCTGTCCTCCAACCATACCACGAGGGCCTGCATACTCAGCCAAATCCTCCACGATCGATAAGACTCTCTCAGCAGGAATCCCGTGCTTGCGGCTCGTTTGAATGATACTGTAAAATGCATGGGTCAACAATGCATCACCGGCCAATATCGCTGCTGCTTCCCCAAACACCTTATGGCTAGTCGGTTTGCCGCGCCGAAAATCATCGTTATCCATTGCAGGCAGATCATCATGCACCAAAGAATACGTATGTACCATCTCAACGGCGCACGCCACCGGAAGAGCTGCCTCCCGGCTTCCACCGCCTGCTTCACATGCGGCGATAACAAGCAGCGGACGCAGCCGTTTTCCCCCGGCCATCAACGAGTAGTTCATTGCTTCTTTTAAACTTGAAGGTACATTCCAGTGCTCTGGCAATACTGAGGCCAATGCGGTTGAGACCAGATCGCTGATCTCTCTCATATAGTAATCCAAAGGACGATCGTTATTCACTACTCTCCCCCGTTTCATCAAGCATATTTCCGAAAGGGCGACGTTTCAGCTCCCCTGCCTCTTCTACAATCATCTCAATTTTTTGCTCAACCTGCTCAAGCTTCTGACTGCACATCTGGGACAATCGCATCCCTTTCTGATATAAGTCAATAGCCTTTTCCAATGGCACGTCGCCGTCTTCCAATTGACTGACGATAGCTTCCAACTGAGTCATCGCTTCTTCAAAGCTCATTTCCGTTTCTTTCGTCACGATCGTTATCCTCCTTCATTCCCCATACCTGACACTGCAACCTACCATCACTTACCTTTACATTAACCAAATCACCTGGCTGCACATCATTTAATGATTTGATCAGTTTGCGCTCCTGCTCGTCGTAAACTAGACTGTACCCTCTCGACATGACCTTAAGCGGACTAAGCGCATCCAAATGTCTAATCTCGGACTGGAGATGTTGGACTTTCTTCCGCATAAGCGACTGAATTGCTGCCGTCAACTGACGGTGGTTTCCATCCCACCTGCGGGATGCTGCTTCCACCTGTACCTGTGGATTAAAGCGAATCAAGCCTTGCTTCAGCACAGCCTGCCTCTGGCGACTTTGTGATACCTTTGTTTGAATGGTTCCCTGAATTCGCAATTTCAGCATGTCTAACCGCTCTGCATGCTGTAGCAAATTTCTTCTTGGATAGACCAATACAGGCGAGCGCTGCAAGGCTGCCAGTCGTTCCCTGCTTCGGGTAAGTCGTTGCTGTAATCCCTGCTGCAACTGCCTCTCTAGCTGATGAAGACGCGCTTTAACTTCGAAGGCATTCGGTACGGCAAGTTCGGCGGCTGCCGTTGGAGTTGCAGCACGAAGGTCGGAGACAAAATCGACAATCGTAAAATCCGTCTCATGCCCTACAGCCGATATAACCGGGATTTCAGATTCATATACAGCCCGAGCCACCATCTCTTCGTTAAAAGCCCACAACTCCTCAAGCGACCCTCCGCCGCGTCCTACGATCAGCACATCCGCTTCTTTCATCGCATTCATCGCTCGAATTCCCTTAACGATGGAAGGAGCAGCGCTCTTGCCTTGCACTAATACCGGGTATAAAACAACACGGGCCTGAGAATATCGTCTACGGATTGTAATGATAATATCTCGAACAGCAGCACCCGTCGGTGACGTTATAACGCCCACCGTACGCGGAAACAGAGGAAGCGGCCGCTTGCGCTCGGCTGCAAATAATCCTTCTCCCTCCAGTTTTTGCTTCAGCTGCTCATAAGCAAGGTACAAACTGCCAATACCGTCGGGCTGCATCTGCACGGCGTAAAACTGATACTGACCATCACGTTCATATACAGATACATTCCCGCGCGCGATAACACGTGTCCCTTCTTTCGGGATAAACGGCAGTCTCCGATTATGAGCGGCAAACATAATTGCGCGAATGCGGCTGCCGTCATCTTTTAGCGTAAAGTACATATGTCCGCTTGAATGATGAGTAAAGTTTGATATTTCACCCCGTATCCATACGTCCGACAACCGGGAGTCCCCCTCCATTTTCATCCGGATATATCGGTTTAAATCCTTGACGGATAAAATATGGTGCTCATCTACAGACTTCATCTTAATCCAATCCACCTAGCCGCTTGGAGGCGAGCAGCGTATTTTTCATTAACATCGTAATTGTCATAGGTCCGACCCCGCCCGGTACCGGCGTTATATAGCCTGCAACTTCTTTGGCGCTGTCATAATCAACATCCCCGGCCAGCTTTCCGTTGTCTAACCGGTTCATTCCTACATCGATGACGACAGATCCCGGTTTAATATAGCTTGCATCAATCATTTTGGCTCTGCCGATGGCAACAACGAGAATATCAGCCATTTGGGTCAATTCTTTCATATTGCTCGTACGGGAATGACACATTGTTACCGTAGCATTCTCTCGCTGTAAAAGCAGAGATACCGGTTTGCCGACAATGTTGGATCGTCCGATCACAACGGCATGCTTTCCGGCCATATCAATTCCGGTTCGTCGAATCAATTCAATAACGCCCGCCGGTGTACAAGGTAGCAAACTATCATCGCCAATGACAAGATTGCCCACATTGATCGGGTGAAAACCATCCACGTCTTTTTCAACTGCTATGGCATTAAGCACAGCTTTTTCATCAATATCCTTCGGTAGAGGAAGCTGGACAAGTATACCGTGGATGTTATCCTGGCGATTAAGCTTGTCCACTAAAGCCAAAACCTCCTCCTCGCTGGAAGACTCAGGAATTCGATGTACTTCGGAGTAAAATCCCAGGTCGTGACATGCTTTTTCTTTGTTACGAACATAAACTTGAGAAGCAGGGTCCTCCCCGACAAGCACAACTGCCAATCCGGGACAGAATCCTTTCTTTGCTAGCCTTTGGACTTCTTCTGCAATGTTTCCTCGAATGTCTTCGGATATCGATTTGCCATTAATGATGTTTGCTGTCATTTCAACCTCTCCCCTACGCCTGAAAATAATTACCCTTTCAAATATACAACTCTCTGATGTACACCCTCTGACCATTTGTTCCGTAATTCATTTCTGTATATAAATGTTCAGTATTTAGACTTAAACTCAAGACTGCTGAAGCTTCGCTTTAACTTCATCCAGATCCTGAAGCATGCGGCCAAGAACGCCATTTACGAATTTCCCCGACTCCTCTGTACCGAAATGTTTGGCAAGTTCAATCGCTTCATTTACCGCCACTTTTCCGGGAACATCTTCACGGAAGGCCAGCTCATACACAGCCAAACGTAAAACCTGACGGTCCACACGTGACAATCGACTGATCTGCCAGCCTTTCAAGTACTGACTCAATACCGAATCGATTTTCTCTCTTGCTGTCCATAAACCGTTAACAAGCTGCAGAACGGTTTCTCTAACTTTGACCTCATCGCCAATTACCCGCTCTGTTTCGTTCTCCTCTGCCGCTTCGGAAAGGATCATGGATACGGCCTCTGCGCTGTCCACCTCGTTCATTTCCATCTGATAAAGGCTCTGAACGGCAATCTCTCTTAATACACGTCTTTTCATTATGTTCCTCCTGTGGACCTAGCCTGAAATTCTAATTTGGGTATAGTATAAACAATGATTCATTTTTTTCAGCAAATCAGCACAAAAAAACCTGTGAGCGGCTCTCTCCGCAAAAACGGGCGAGATACAGTATGTCTCGGCTATTTTTTCCGGAGAAAGCATATCACAGGGTTTCATTTAAACGGCCGCCAACGCTCAGACAGCCAGCGCCCCCACTCTTGCCAATGAAACAAGGAGCCCTGTCGCAAGTCTCTTCGTTTACCGAAGGTGTAGCCGATAAAAACCACTAATGCAAAGAACAGCATATCCCAAAAACCGGATAATAAATAGATCAGGCCGCATATAATACCGCTGATTACACCAAGTATTCGCCCGCCGTGACTCTCCCACAATTGTTTCCATGGCATTTTGGGAAATTCACCTCTATTCTACGCGGCTCTTGAAGCTCGGTGCCTGAACCACGTTTGCTATATAGACTGATACGCTTGAAACGGGAATCCCCGTGGTATCTTCTACAAAATCATGTACCTGCTTCTGAACATCTGTCGTTAGCGCAGGAATGGACTCCTCGCCATCTACAACTGCACGAATAGCAATCTCTAATCCAGCCTGGGACACCTTGATACGAGATTTTAAGTCTTTCACGCCACGCACTCTAGAGGCCGCTTTCAGACATAAATTTTCAATGGTCTCGATCGAGATCTGAATATCTCCAAATTCGGTTCGCTGGTCTATCGAATTCGTCTCCGTACGGTCGCGGCGAATCGAGATATAGAAAAAACGAATGCTTATCAGGAATAAAACCGATGCCACAATAATCCCTGCCAAAAAGAGCTGCTGTTCCTGATCATATGTTAGATCGTAGGGTATAGCACCACTCAAGAGGAGGATGGCAACTACAGTGATCACTCCAATACTCAAGCTGTACAAAAACAGCAAGAGTCTGTCCACAATTTTAGCCACGAACGAAAACAGCCTCCTTAGAATTAGATGAAACCCTCGACATGTCTGTCGGGGGTTAGGGGGTTTCGTTATTTCACTCGCTGAACGACATCAATCTCTTCGATCTTTTCGGAAGTCTTCGCGAAGTGAACATCATGAATATGTACGTTGACTTCTACGACTGTCAAACCGGTCATATTCTCAATCGAACGCTTCACATTACGCTGGATTTCTCCAGCTACTTCCGGAAGGCGATGACCGTATTCTACGATAACCGAGACATCAACCGCTGCTTCACGCTGACCTACTTCGACGGTTACTCCTTTGGACAAATTTTTGCCTCCGAGCAGTTCGACGATTCCGTTTGCGAATCCGCCGCTCATTCCTGCAACACCTTTCACCTCAACGGTTGCAAGTCCAGCAATGACTTCAATAACTTCCGGGGCAATTTGAATCTGTCCAATCTCTGTACGCTCAAATTCCGTCGGCAATGAATCTACCATGTCTCAACACACCTTTCAAGATAAGTTCGCGGATGCATGGTTAAAATCAAGGCATGCGCATCTTATTACACATACTATATCATCTGACCATGCCGATGACAAACAACATAAAACACATTAAAGTTTATGTTCTTCCAAAAATTTAATATCAAAGTCTCCCTTCAAAAAGACGGGATGACTGAGTAGTTTCTGATGAAACGGAATCGTCGTATGAATTCCTTCAATCTCAAATTCCGTTAAGGCACGCTTCATTTTAGCGATCGCTTCCTCACGGGTTGGCGCCCAAACGATAAGCTTCGCAATCATGGAATCATAATAAGGTGAGATCGTATAGCCGGGATATGCTGCACTGTCAACACGAACTCCGGGTCCCCCCGGTGGCAGGTAGAACTGGATCGTTCCGGGCGCAGGCATGAAATCCTTGTCCGGATTCTCCGCATTAATACGACATTCAATCGACCAACCGTTGATCATAATCTCTTCCTGTGTAAAAGATAACGGAAGACCTTCGGCCACAGATATCATTTCCTTGATCAAATCAACTCCGGTAACCATTTCGGTAACCGGATGCTCAACCTGGATTCGTGTATTCATCTCCATGAAATAAAACTGTCCATCCGGCCCAAGTAAAAATTCAAGCGTACCAGCTCCTGAATAGTTAACCGCTTTGGCTGCACGAACCGCTGCTTCTCCCATACGTGTACGCACATCTTCGGTCAGTATTGGACACGGCGCTTCTTCCACCAGCTTTTGGCGTCGACGCTGTACAGAGCAATCGCGCTCTCCCAAGTGAACCGCATTGCCATATTTGTCGGCAATAACTTGAATTTCAACATGTTTCATTCCGGTCAAAAACTTCTCAAGATATACACCGGCGTTACCAAAAGCTTTCTGTGCTTCCTGCTGTGCTGTCGTAATCTGCTTGATCAGCGATTCCTCATCTTCAGCGATCCGGATTCCTTTACCGCCGCCGCCAGCAGTTGCTTTAATAATAATAGGGTAACCGATATCTCTCGCAAGCATAACAGCGTCATTCAGATCTTCAATAAGACCGTCTGAGCCCGGTATGACAGGTACCCCGGCGTCTTTCATCGTCTGCTTGGCAATGGCCTTGTCTCCCATTTTGGTAATTGCATCTGCAGATGGTCCGATGAAAGTAATACTGCATGATTCACAAATCTCGGCAAAATCAGGATTTTCTGCAAGAAATCCGTATCCTGGGTGAATTGCATCACATTCAGCTAACGTAGCAACGCTCATAATATTGGTAAAGTTCAAATAGCTGTCTTTGGAAAGGGTTGGACCAATACAATAAGCTTCATCGGCAAGACGAACATGCAGAGAATCACGGTCAGGCTCTGAATAAACAGCCACCGTAGATATCCCCAGCTCATGGCAGGCCCTTATAATACGAACGGCGATTTCTCCTCGGTTCGCGATCAGCACTTTCTGAAATGTCATGCAAGTAACCTCCTTCGGACTCAAATAGCTTATATTTTCGGCGAGTATGGAATTCACTCCGGTCTCACCAGAAATAAAGGCTGTCCGAATTCCACCAGCTGCCCGTTTTCAGCAATAACTTTTACAATTTCCCCTTTGATCTCGGCTTCAAGCTCATTCATAAGCTTCATAGCCTCGATAATACAAACCGTTGTTTTCTCGTTCACTTGATCACCAGGGCTTACAAACGGCGGAGCTTCAGGGGAAGGAGCACGGTAAAAGGTTCCTACCATCGGTGATGTAATTGTATGCAGCCCACTGGTCTCTGCATCCTGAGCGGAAGATTCTCCGCTTGCCGGGGCTGGCTGGCTTACCGCTGCAGTCGGCTGAATATGCTGATGCATCACTTGAGGCGCAGGTATAAATGCCTGAGGTCCGGGTTGAAGATTTACAGCCTCGGCAACACCAGGCTTCTTGATGGATAAACGCGCGCCTTCATTCTCGATTTCCAGCTCCTGTACAGAGGTTTGATCCACAAGCTTGATCAATTCCTTAATCTCGCTTAATTTAAACATATTCGACTCTCACTCCTTCACTTTCTTGGAAGCCCTATTTCGGACAGTCAGTTAATAGCTTAGAGTATTATATCACAATCCAAAGAAATGGAAAGAGCCCAAGAGAATCCCCGGACTCTTTCATTTTTTTCGATTTAAAGGGACAACTTTCGCGTTATTATGCATCGAATTATGGAGTAACGTATTGAACGCTCACTTTGTCTTGACCCACTTTTAATTCCTTCATCACCGTGTCAACGATTCCTGCAGCCTGTTTGGCATTCAGCTGATCACTTAAAACTACAACATTATATCGGTCCTTCTCCTCTTTGACAATCGCATTCTCGAAGTGCTGCTGCAGCTCCTCCTCTATGCTCTGAATAATGGTTTCTTTGTCTTCCAACTTATTCAATTGATCCGCAAGCTTTGCAGTCTCTTCTGCCGAATTGCTCTGATTGCCGAGCTTCGCCATTAACTCTTCGTGCAGCTTCATATTTTTGTTAGAACGCTCAAGCTGATAAGACTCCAGCTTACTGGCTGCTGAATTGGCCTGAGCTGCAACCTCCTCAAGCACCTCTTCCTCGGTTTTGGCAGTATCCTTCGCTTTTGCCGATTCCTCAGATTTAGCCTCATTCTCTTTTCCTTCTTCTGTAGTGGACTCCTCCACTTTAGCATCCGGTGCTTTATCCTGTTCCTTGTTATCGGCAGCTTCACCTTGTTTATCCGCTTCACTATTGCTTTCGCTGGCGTCTATACCGGTTTCTTCGCTAGCTCCCGAGTCATCTACGCTGCCTTCGGGAGTATTTTCGTTCAGTACGAGTTCATCTATTTTTTCAGGTGTACCTTCTGGCGTATTTTCATTGTTAACTTGTGTGCTCTCAGCTACCGGAGGAGCTGATGGACCGGATTCCTCCGTAAATAGATAGTAGGCTGAAAGAATGACCATAAGACTCAGCATGGAAACTAACCAGATTGTTTGTCGTTTGTTATTCATTTACAATATTTCCTCCTTTGGATAACTGCTTGAATAACGATCGGCTCGCTACTTTTTTCTATTCCTGCTTTCGGGGAACAACCGATATTTTGTAGCTCGGTACATTAAGTCCTCTTTGAACGGCATCCACAATCAAATTTCGCACGGTTTCATTTTCCGCACCTTTTGCAACGACGAGTACACCTCGAACTTGAGGCTTTACTTTTTTCGTCACGATGGGGGTCTGATCACCGGAAGAATCGTAGGTGACGATTTGACCGTCACGGGTATAACTTGTTACATGTCTTTTGCCGCCATTGCCATCATCTTCTTCTGTAAGCTCCTGGGTGTCCTTAACATTCCGCTGTACGATAATTTCTTCTGTCGATTCTACGGTTACCATTACATCTACAGAGCCAACGCCAACAACCTGCTCAAGAATCTCTTTCGTCCTGTCCTCAAACTCTTTCTCGATGCTTCCAAATTCACTGCTTCCACTTCCAGTTGGAGGATGAACAGAGGTTGCTGCCGCCTGATCCGGCGGCGGTTCCCTGCCGATGTTCTCATTATCAAGCTTTTTCACATGTACAAAAGAGTTGAAAAGCATGATGGCGACTCCGACCAGTCCAAGTATGATCAGCCAACGAAAGGTTTGCATTTTTTTGGTTCCTTCAAGGCCCCCACCTAGCCATTGCTCCACCTTTTTCAACCATCTCCCCAACAGGCTCACCTCCGTTACAATTTGGACTCCGCTTCACTTTCGCTTGAATATATGGATATCTGGTCGGTCTTCAAATCCCAGCGTTTCTGTAAGAGCTCCCTTACAGAAGCTGTTCTAGCCTCCATTTCGGCGTCAACCTCTAGAGCTTCGTCCCTCGTTTTATGTTGATCAGAACCGTTATAGTCCAGCTTTACATCGATTCGAACTGCATCCACCGGCTCTACACCCCCTGGTTCTTCTTCCGCAATCTTCTCCTCAGCTTCACCGTGATCCGCTCCCTTTAAACGAACTTCGACCGAGGTGATAACCGCACTATTTGCAGAACCTTCCCTTGAAGCTGTTAGAACCACCTCGACTTCCTCAACCGCTTCCCCGGTCTCGGTCATAATTTGATCCTTCATTTGCCGTGCTATCTCTTCTCCCGCCCACTGCAGACTTTGCTGCTGTTGAACGTTCTTCAATTGTTCAGCCTGTGCCAAAATATGCTCGAGCTCCGCCTCCTTTGGGATATCCTTGCTGCTCTCGATTTGTTCCAGTTCAAGGGCCAGCTGTTTTTCCGGTGATTCTGTCAGAAGGCTGATGATCGGGGAAAGCAATGCCAGCATAATCAACATGCTCAGCACCAGCCTGACATACCGCTGCATCGTCTTGCTGGGCAGAATCAGATCGATGAAGGCGGCAAACATGACGACCATAATTACGCTTTTCAGCCAGCCGCTCAGCCATTCCATCCGCCTCTCCCCTTTCCTCGCCCTACCTCATCATGACCGTGATGTTAGCGGTTGTGAGAATGATCGTAATTGCCAGAAAAAACATGATGCTAACCGCTGCCAAAGCAGCAAACACATACAGCATCGTTTTGCCGATCGTCTGCAGGCAGGTGGCAATCGGAGTATCCCCAAGCGGCTGCATTACAGCGGCAGCGATGTTATATATAAGCGCCAGGACCAAAATTTTGATCGCTGGAAATGCACAAAGAAACAAAATAATGATAACGCCCGCAAGTCCAATTGAATTTTTCACAAGAAGCGAAGCCGAGATCACGGTGTCGGTAGCATCTGCAAACATTTTTCCGACCACCGGCACAAAGTTTCCGGTCACATACTTGGCGGTACGGACCGCTACACCGTCAGTAACAGAGCTTGTAATTCCCTGCACCGAAATCACCCCGAGGAATACGGTCAACAGAACTCCAAGAACCCCCATTCCAATTCCCCGAAGCAGGTTGCCGAGCTGGGTCAGCTTGTACTTATCGGATAGAGAACTGACCAGATACAATATGGCAGAGAAGAACAATAGTGGAAAAACAACCGTGCTAATTAGCGTTCCAACGGTATGTACCATGAAAATAACAAGGGGGTGCGCTATCGAAACAGTAACGATGTTCCCCATCGAAGCAAGCAGTGCAAACAAAAGCGGCAGCATCGCCATCATAAATTCAATCATTCGATCGATTGCCTCCTTGGCATAACCGATTGCAACATTGAAACTGTTGACGGCAATAACAAGGACAACCATATAACAGATCGTATATGCAACCCGGGAAATCGTACTTTTTTCAAAAGCGGTTTGCAGATTTTCCAGGATCATACTTAAAATGCTCAGCATGACGATGGTAGCCAGCAGCTTGCCATTGTACAGCACTTCATGCCACATAAAGCTGATGATTCCAGAAAATACACCCTTCATACTTAATCCCTCGCCTCCGGGCAACAGCATATCCATAAAAGACGGGGTCTGACTTTCCGGAAAAAAACCGCCGTAATCCTTCATCAGTTGGTCCCAATACTCCTCAACCTGATCAGTGGGAAGCTCTTTCGTTTGCTGCTCCACCCATTGATCAGCAGGCGAATCGGCACTTACTGACGAATACGTACCGATGAACAATAGGAGCAGAAGCAGCAGCAGGCGAATCAGGGACTTCATATGATGATGTCTGCGTTGTTCCATAATACCCCTGCTTTCTTACGCCGGGAGGAGCTTCAGAACCGTCTCGATGATGATGCTGATGATCGGCACGGCGAGCACAAGAATAAGCACTTTTCCTGCCATTTCTATTTTGGAAGCAATCGATTCTTGACCAGCATCCCTTACGACCTGTGCACCCATTTCGGCTATATAAGCTATTCCAATAATTTTCAGAACTGTTTTCAGATAGATTACTTGAACCCCTGAGCTCTCAGCGAGATCTTCCAGCATCCGAATGACAACTCCAATTTTGCCGATAAGGAAGAGAAAAATCATGACACTGGCGGTAACGGCTAACAAAAAGGCAAAGATCGGCTTCTGTTCCTTGATGACAAGAATGAGTATAGTGGCTATTAAGCCGAGTCCCACCACCTGTATGATTTCCATAGCCCCACCTACTGGAAGAGAAATATCGTTTTAATTTCCTGAAGCAGATCATCCAGCAGCCGGACGACCATGAACAGGACAACAACAAACCCGATGAGCGTAACCCAGTGAGCCATATCCTCTTTTCCCATCTGTTTCAGCACGGTATGAATCATGGCTATGATAATGCCGATTCCGGCAATTTGGAAAATGGCATTCACTTCAATGTTCATTCCCTGGCACCTCGCTAAAAGATCAAAATGACGACCAATGCTCCAACAAGCAGTCCCAAGCTTTTGCTCATTTTTTCATACTTGGCCTGGTCCTCTCTAGCCGCTGCTTCCTCATGTTTGAGCTGGCTTGCGGCAAGTGCAATATGCTTCATCTGGTCCTGCCTGTCGCTGGTGCCAAGCACACTGCTTAGCTGCTCCAACGCTTCTCTTTCGGCGGATTTCATGCTGGTTCGTTTCCAATACGTGTTCAATGCTTTTCGTATGCTGTCTTCAGCAGATAAACCATACTGCGGACTCATGTACTGCGCCCCGGCCGTAAACAGTGATTTCAGCGGCTCACGCAGACCGCTGCCGATCCGGTGAAGAGCTTCTGGGAGCGGGGTAAAACCATAGCTGATCTCCGTCTCAAGACGCTGCAGGGCCAAGATCAGTTCACGGATTTGTCTCGGTCTGGCTGCAAACTGCTGAGCTTGATAAAAACCGGCTAACGTTCCGGCCACCAGTATGATGACCGCCCCAAGCATTTTAAGCAATGTCATCACCGCCCTGACAGCTACCTCCCGCAGTCTGGAGCGTCCGCTGTCCACCGTCCTGAATTCGGAACGATCTTGTATCACCGTTACGTGCTAACATAACGTACATCTCAAACATTCGGTGATTGACAAGTCCAGCCAGTGCAGGCCGGCCTCTCATATCCTGAACCGATGATCCATGCGCCGTAGCAATGACACTAACCCCGGCGTGGAGTGCCTCGGTGAGCGCCTCCGCATCTTCAGGCCGCCCGATCTCGTCCACAATCAATACGTCCGGTGACATGGAGCGAAGCAGCATCATCATCCCCTCAGCCTTTGGACAAGCGTCCATTACGTCTGTTCTCGGACCGACATCAAACCCCGGCACACCGCGCTGACAACCAGCGATTTCAGAACGTTCGTCCACAATGCCTACTTTCATACCGGGCCAGCGAATATTCGATTTCCCCCAAGTGCCGGAACTGATCTGTCTTGCAATATCCCGAATTAGCGTCGTTTTTCCATGTTGCGGAGGAGATAGAATGAGCGTGTGCAGCACTTTCTTTTTCTTGGTGTCCAGCAAGTAAGGTAAGATTTCATCAGCGGCTCCCTTTATTTCTTTGGCGATTCGGACGTTAAATCCGCTAATATCCCGGATATGTTCAACTTTTCCACCGCTAAGCACCGTTCGCCCGGTAAGACCAATTCGATGACCACCGGGGATGGTAATAAATCCTTTTCTGAGCTCTTCTTCCATCGTGTACAGGGAATGGTTGCTTATCAGATCCAAAAGTCTGTGTCCGTCCTCCCGGGTCGGCTTGTACGCTTTTTCGGATCTCATAACAAGATCGCCGCTTCGACTTACGAAGTGGAACTTGCCACCCATGTTAATTTCCAATGGACGGCCTTCCCGAATTCGGACTTCTTCCAAGCCTTCCATCATGTTTTTAGGCAGTCTTAGCAGAAGCTGCTTTACGTTCTCGGGAAACAGTTCTAACCAATTTATTGACATTTTGCCTTCCCCCAAGTAGTCCTTTTCTTGAAGCACTTCTTACATCATGTGTATGCTTGTACTCCGTATTTATGCAGCGAATCTATCATTTTTTTAATATCCCGAATAAAAGAAGAGCCACGCCGCACGAAATCCATCCGATCTTGTCCCAGGACAATCTGTCGGCCATACCAACAAGACCGATGGTGGTCGTCAAGATTAGAATAAGCGGTCCGGTAAGGGCCAATGCCGAATTGACTGCGAGCGCCTTATCAACCTGGTTTAATCGAAGCATAATGAGCGCCGCTATAATCTCCAGACTGCCGGAGAATATCCGCAAGGATGCCATACCGGCAACAAACTTGTCCAACATGTTGAAACCTCCTTTTAGCGTGATGATGTTATGTGATAAAAGTATGCTCTGTTCTCTTGATTTATCTCTACTTTTTTCACATTCGATAGAAAAAGAAAGAAACAGCAAAAATCCCGACCTATGAAAGACCGGGACTAAATAATGCTAGTTTATGCTGTTTATCTGCGCTCCTGAGGACCGCCAACCGATGCTTGCTCCTCCGTATCCAGACCGTAAGCCGTGTGAAGAGCACGAATGACGTTGTGCAGATTGGAGCCGTCAATGACACATGACACCTTGATTTCAGATGTGCTGACCATCTTGATGCTGATGCCTTCTTGGGAAATCACGTCAAACATTTTGGCCGCAACACCGGGATGACTGACCATACCCGCTCCCACAATGGACACTTTGACCAAATGATCTTCAAATGTAACTTCACGATACGGGAGATCATCCCGAATTCCTTCGATAACCGAAAGGGCACGTTCGCGATCCCCGAGAGCTACCGTAAAGGAGAAATCGGCTGTTCCGTTCAACACGCCACTTTGTACGATAATATCAACGTCGATTCCCTGCTTGGCAAGTTCTCCGAACATCTTCGCCAGAACGCCCGGAAAATCGCCTACTCCCAAAACACTGATTCTCGCAACGTTTTTATCATATGCGATACCGCTGACCACTACTCCTTGCTCCATGCTAGCTTCCTCCTTAACAACCGTTCCCTCGTTATAATTAAAGCTGGATCTGACAACAAGCTGAACCCGGTTATGCTTCGCATACTCTACAGCGCGCGGGTGCAGTACAGCAGCTCCCAGATTTGCGAGCTCCAGCATTTCATCATAGGAAATTTCATTTAGCTTGCGTGCACATTTTACAACACGAGGATCGGTGGAATAAATACCGTCAACGTCAGTATAAATCTCACATACATCTGCTTGAATAGCCGCAGCAAGTGCGACGGCGGTTGTATCTGAACCCCCACGTCCAAGTGTCGTGATCTCTCCATCTTCCGACATGCCCTGAAAGCCTGCCACAATAACAATCTTCCCATTCTTCAAAGCTTCCTTAACCCGATCTGGCGCAATATTTGCTATTCTAGCTTTCCCATGCACCGGATCGGTTTGAAAACCGGCCTGCCATCCCGTATAGGATACCGCCTCACGTCCCAGACTGTGAATGGCCATCGACAACAGGGACATTGATATTTGCTCCCCTGTCGTCATTAGCATATCCATCTCACGTGCAGGAGGATTAGGATTTAACAATTTGGACTGGTCAATCAGTTCATCTGTCGTATCTCCCATTGCCGAGACGACAACGACACACTGATGACCTTCATCTTGCTTCTCTACGATTCTTCGGGCGACGCGCTGCATCCGTTCCGTATCCCCGACAGAACTACCTCCGAATTTCATTACATACAGTGACAACGCTACCTTCACTCCCCACTCTCTTCAATATGTATCTGTTGGTTTCTCGCTTTAAATCAGTATAATACGAAAGTGCTTGGTTACGTCAACAATTTTCAGTGAAGATTTCAGAAAATCCGACATTTTTTTTGTAAACCTATGTTCTTATCTTTCCTAATATGTTTAAAAGGCTGTCCCAACAGTGAAAAACTCAACTGTCAGGACAGCCTCAATCGCCAAAGTCACATACTGATTCAATTAGGCGCGTGATTGATATTTTCCTTCACGAGTATCGATAAGCAGCATATCTCCTTCGTTAATAAAGAGAGGGACTTGTACATTCAGTCCAGTTTCCAATTTGGCATTTTTCGTAGCACCTGTAGCCGTGTTACCTTTAATACCCGGTTCGGTTTCAACAACCTGCAGCTCAACGCTGTTCGGCAGGTTAATACCCAAAATTTCACCTTGGTAACTGATGATATGAACGTTCATGTTCTCTTTAAGAAATTTCAGTTCCCATTCCAGCTGCTCGCTGGTCAAGCTGAACTGATCATATGTTTCATTGTCCATAAACACATGTTCCTGGCCGCTTGCATACAAATATTGCACACCGCGGTTCTCAATCAGAGCTCGGGAAACCGTCTCACCTGCACGGAACGTTTTCTCAACGATATTTCCATTTCGAAGATTTTTCAGCTTGGAGCGAACAAAAGCTGCTCCTTTCCCTGGTTTAACGTGTTGGAAATCCAAAACGGTAAAGATTTCATTATCTACTTCTACCGTTAATCCTGTTTTAAAATCGTTGACTGAAATCATGTGATTCCCTCCTAAAGTAAGTTACATTCATTTAAAAATCGTTATGTTCTCTTTATAGCACGGTGTATTCTTTACTTGAGCTTGTCAAGATATGAATACCCGTTTCGGTGATCACAATATCATCCTCAATGCGAACACCGCCCAGACCCGGCAAATAAATTCCCGGCTCTACCGTTACAACCATTCCCGGCTCTAACACATCATCGCTCAATTTGGACAGACGCGGAGATTCATGAACCTCCATCCCAAGTCCATGACCCGTACTGTGACCAAAATATTCGCCATAACCGTATTTAGTTATTACGTCACGGGCCAAAGCATCTGCCTCCCGTCCTGTCATACCTGGCTTAATATGATCCAGTGTGTGAAGCTGAGCTTCCAGAACGATGTTATAAATCTCTTTCAGTTTAGGGTCTGGTGATCCTAATGCGATCGTTCTCGTCAGATCGGAACAATATCCATCCAGAAGCGCTCCGAAATCAAACGTGATGAATTCATTGCCTTCAATGACACGATCGCTGGCAACGCCATGAGGCAAAGCTGATCGCGGACCAGAAGCAACAATCGTATCGAACGATGAAGAGGTCGCGCCATGGCTACGCATAAACATTTCCATCTGAAGATCGATTTCCCGCTCGGTCTTTCCTGTCTCCACAATACTTAAAATGTGGCTAAAGGTTGCATCTGCAAGATCTGCAGCACGTTGCATCACCTTTATTTCCTCATCGTCCTTTATGATGCGCAGCTGCTCTACAAGACCAGATACCGGCACCAGATGAACAGGCTCTAACTTTTTAGTATAAGTGGAAAAAGCTGCGTATGTAACATGCTCCTGTTCAAAGCCGAGCGATGCAATCCCTTCGTTAGCAAGCAGTTCTTTCACAGTATCCATCACATTGGCTCCATGCTCTACAACTTGAAAGCCAGTAGCCTGCTCAGGAGCCTGCGTCATGTAACGAAAATCTGTCAGTAAAAAAGATTGTTCGCTGGTAATAAGCACATACCCCGCTGAACCGGTAAAGCCAGTTAAATAGCGCCGGTTGATTGGACTTGCAACCAGCATTGCTGACAAACCTAAATCATGCAGCCTCTCACGCAACCGTTCAACCCGTTTGTTAGCCATTACTTTTCGTCTCCTCTCCTAAGAAAAAACAAAAACACCCCAAGCCATCCCTGTTCAAGACCGCTCCTTCGTTTTACGAATGAGGGCGTTCCAGGACGTTCATCAATGCCATGAAGCCAAGCGCATAGCTGTTGGCTCCAAAACCAGAAATCTGTCCTACGCATACCGGAGCAATAACCGAAATATGGCGGAAAGACTCTCTGGCGTGAATGTTCGATAAATGCACTTCCACAGTAGGTATGTTCACAGAGCTGATTGCATCACGAACCGCATAGCTGTAATGTGTCAGCGCTCCCGGATTCAACAAAATCCCGTCAGCCTGCCCCATCGCCTCGTGAATCCGATCGATAATTGCACCTTCATGATTCGATTGAAAGAAGGTGATTTCAATTCCGGCGGACTCCGCCTGCTTGCGTAAAGCATCCTCAATATTCTGAAGGCCTTGCGAACCATAGACTCCGGGTTCACGAACTCCCAGCAGGTTCAAGTTCGGACCGTTAATCACCCATACGGATTTCAAAGGGTTTCCCACCTTTTCGCGTCAAATAGCCAAATGCTATTTTACCATAGGCTGCATCTTCTTGAGAAGGTTTTTTGGTTCAGTTACCAACCTTCTGCGGCTCGCGGTGCCTTTCGTCTGTAAACTCTTGTGCGATTGTATATCCTATAAACAGTCCCCATAGTAAAAATAGGCAAATCTCGGATATGTTCGTATCCCACGTTAGGCGTTTAATCGGCAAAGCCAGGTGGAGAATCGGTTCAAGTACAATGAACAGCACAACCCACCATACAACACCATAAACGATGCCAGGCCAAGGCCCTTTCGCTTTCCGAAGAAGATACACATAAATGAGTGATGCGATAATAGAGAGGGCAATAAATGAAAGCCATCCAGCCACCTGACCAGCTGCGCTTTTCAAAAAAGAATGTTTGAAAAACGGCTCGAGCAAAAATCCTGGAACGACAGAACTAAAGTGAAAGCTGTAAAATAACCAGCGAACAGCCCCCCATATAAAACCTGCATAAAAGCCAAGCTCCAGCGCAAAGACAAAACGATTGGTACGATCCCGCTCTAAGATGTTGTGCGGCTTATTCATTTTAGGCAAAAGCTCCTTTCAACAGTAACATCTCCTCTGTAAGCCTGAAACTTCATTTTTTACATATTTATTATGCTCTGTTCACGGACAGCTAATCCAACTAGAAATTACTTCAAAAATTCGTTACAATAGTGTTAAAGTTTTTGATATCAGACAGGAAGGTGAAATGTTTGTCCCAAAAGTCAACTCCGGTTAGCTATGGTGGTCAAGCCGTTATCGAAGGCGTTATGTTCGGCGGCAAGCATGTAAATGTTACAGCTGTTCGGAGAAAAAACAATGAAATTGAGTATTTAGAGGTGCCACGTGAAGACAAGTCCTGGATTATCAAGCTCCGTAAAGTTCCTTTGCTTCGCGGCATCGTCAGTCTTATAGATTCAAGCATCAAAGGCTCGAAACATCTCAATTTTTCAGCCGATGCTTATGCTGATGACACTGTTGAGCCGGAAGAACGTCAACAACAAAAGGAGAAAGAAGATTCAGGCTGGAGTTTAAGCATGATCATCGGCGTTGCTGCCGTCAGCGTGCTCTCCTTTATTTTTGGTAAACTGTTGTTTACGCTTGTACCTGTATTTGTAGAAGATTTTTTGTTTGGTGACTCATTTGATCATTATATCCTTCATAATCTGGTGGAAGGTGTCATTAAACTTATACTGTTACTCGCCTATCTCTGGGCTATCACATTGACTCCTGTTATCAAGCGGCTGTTCCAGTACCATGGCGCCGAACATAAAGTGATAACTGCCTTTGAGTCTGGAGATGATTTAACTGTTGAGAATGTTCAAAAGCACTCCCGGCTTCACTATCGCTGCGGCAGCAGCTTTATGATGCTGACGATCGTGCTCGGCGTTGTTGTTTATTCTGTAGTTCCTTGGGATACCATGACAGAGCGTGTCATTCAGCGGATTGTTTTACTCCCCGTTGTACTGGGGGTATCCTTTGAATTTCTGAAGCTCACAAATTCTTTAAGAGACGTTCCGGTCCTCCGTTATCTTGGATACCCCGGACTTTGGCTCCAACTGTTGACAACGAAAGAACCGACAGACGATCAAGTTGAAGTATCCATAGCCTCCTTTAACCGGATGCGTGAGCTGGATGCCCAATATGAGAAAGTAACCGTTCAGCAGCCGTTGACAGGAAGTGTTTTAGATCCCGCGAAAGGATGAGTAATCCATGAAAAGGCTGAGTATCCAGCTGATTGTATTTTGGATAATGATTGCACTCGCCGCATTCGGATTGGTGTTAAATCTGTTCTCACCATGGGTTTTCATTCCCTTAGCTGTTGTAGGAATTGTGTACCTGCTCTATAAGTTCCCGCCTGCTCGTTTTAACAAGCATCGGGGGCCAACAATCAAGCCTTCCAAGAAGACAGCGGCCAAATTAGCCGGCAGAAAGAACGCAACACGCAGAGGCAGCCCTTCATCGAAACGAAAAAACTATCCTTTTCAGGTCATTGATGGTCAGAAAGGAAAGAATGATCCGCCAGATGACATGCCTAAATATCATTAGAAGAAACCGTCCGGCAGCGTAAACACGCTAAACCGGACGGTTTTTAAGTGAGAAGGGATAGATGACGGTGTTTTTTAAACGCTGTCAACTCAAATTTTTTTGTACTTGGGCCGCCATGAAGAGAAAAATTCTGTTCCCGCCTTCAAGCCCGATTCATACAGCTTCATGCTCTCTTCTGTTGAAAGATTGAAATGGGTGGTGCCGATGCCAAGCGTTGGAATTTTAATGGTGCGATCCCGATTACGTTGCTCGATATAACGCTCATCATGAGCGGATAGCATCGTCTCAAACATAGCTGTCAGCATGGTGAAAGGGCCATTGATCCGATGAGGTTCATATCGGTTTTTGCCGACCATTTGAAAGCCGACGACCGGAAGGGGTTCCGGCCCTCCTTTGGAATGACGATCAAATAACCATAGCGGAAAGTTGCTCAGCAAACCGCCGTCAACAACATAGACAAACTGCTCACTGAAAGACTTCCCCCTTGCAGGGGCTCCAATTAGTCTTAGAATAACTGGATCAAAAAAATAAGGGATGCTGCAGCTCATCCTAACAGCCTTCGCTACCGGAAAGGTTGACGGGTTAATCCCGTAATGCCGCAAATCATCCGGAAGCACCAGAAGTTTGCCGTTAGTAATATCCGACGCTACAATGTACAGCTTGCCAGCGGGAATATCGGAAAACGTAAATATTCCTTTGTCCAGCAATATTCGCCTTATCCAGTTTTCCAACGCCTCACCCGAATACAAGCCTTTTTTGATAAGTACTCTAAGTGCAGGACCTATGACTTTGGTGTTAAAAATAGAGGCTCGTTTCAATAGGGATTGAAACGATGTAGCTTCGATAATGACTTTCATTTCATCAGCTGTATAACCTGCCGCCAAAAGAGCTGCAACAATAGAGCCGGAAGATGTACCTGCCACCCTACTGAACTCGATTCCGGAAAGTTCGGCCGCTTTAACAGCTCCCGCCAAAGATATTCCTCTAACCCCACCGCCTTCAAAAACGGCATTGATATGCATAAGCAAATCCCCCGCTCATATAGTCTATTGACTATTTATGTGAGCGAGGGATTTTTCATTCCTAAGACTTGCACATTATGATTGATAATATAATTTCAATTGATCAAGTAGTCCTAATGGGTTGCTTATAAGATGGTCTGCTCTAAAAAAGATGCTTCCGTCAATTTCACTGTATTGTTCATTATATTTCAGCTGGTTAATGATTTCCGAAGCCGTTTGCCAGCTTTTCTCCTGATTCGGATCGCCAACTTTATACGCGGCATGGCCGATCAGAAGATCCACATCTGTACCTTCCACTTCACTTACCCACCAATCGACCAGCTTGTCATAATCAGCAGCTGCAAAATTCATGCTCCAATAAATTTGCGGAGCGATATAATCTATCCAGCCTTCATGAATCCAGGTACGTGTATCTGCGTACATACTGTCATAGGCAGTTACACCTGCTTTCGTATCTGAACCTGTCGGATCAGCTGCTTTATTCCGCCATACCCCGAATGGGCTGATACCAAAATCTACAGAAGGCTTGGCCCGGTCGATACTGTTTCCAAGAGCCTCTACAAATGTATTAATGTTGCCGCGGCGCCAGTCTTGGATGTTTTTGTAGGTCCCGTCATTGTAGGCTTTGTATGTTGCAGTATCATTTATTGTCGTGTTGGAAGGATAGAAGTAATCATCCAAATGAATACCGTCAATATCATATCCGTTAACCACTTCCATAATGGTATCAATGATGTGCTGACGTGCTTCCGGTATGCCCGGATTAATCATCAGCTGATTGTTTACTTTGATCATCCATTCAGGATGAGTCAATGCGACATGGTTAGGAGCCAGTTCAGCTGTTGACGTGCTTGAGTTCGCTCTGAATGGGTTAAACCAGGCATGGAATTCCATTCCCCTGCGATGGGTTTCTTCTACCATAAATGCTAAAGGATCATAGCCGGGATCTGTTCCCTGCTTGCCTGTCAACACTTTCGACCAGGGAACAAGCTCGGATGGATAAAGCGCGTCACCTTCCGGCCGGACCTGAACGAACACCGCATTGATTCCTGCGTCCTGGAGCGTATCCAAAAGCGCTATAAATTCACTCTGCTGCTTTGCCATATTATTTTTTGTTGTAGGCCAGTCCAAATTGTAAACGGTAGATATCCAAGCCCCGCGTATTTCTTTCTCACCCGGTACGGGCATTTCCGGATATACCGGTGAAATCACTTGAGTGCTGGTTAATGAAATTTGCTGAGCCGCTTGATTCCACTTCACAGTCAATCCCAAATGCTCACTTATGAAACGGAGCGGCACCATCACTCTGTTATTTTTAATCTGAACGGAAGCAGAGAGCGGAACGGTTGAACCGTTCACAAGAGCAGAGGTATGTCCTGAAGTCATAGCAAGCTCCACGCCGCCTTTACTCACCGTTACTGTTTTAGATTTCTGATCCCAGGACAGCTTAGCGCCTAATCCTTCGCTAATCACGCGGGTCGGAACCATGGTGACGTTCACCCTGGGCAATATGTATGGAGAAACATCGCTGTGCAGCCTTTGTCCATCCAAAAGGATGCTGATGCCTGAACTTTTAGCCTGCGCAGCAGGAACCATAGACGGAAGACATAATAACGACAAGAGCAGCACCAACAACCATTTTCGAAATTTCATACCATAAATCCTCCAGCAATGATAGATTTGCAGGTAAAACAAAATCAAAAAAGAAAAAACTTGCTTTGTCCTGTTTCATATAGCGACGGCATTTCTTTGAGAAATATAAACTAGTATACAATATGAAGTGTATGCTTTCTTATATTCCAAAAAAAAAGCATCTGTCACCAGCGACAGATGCCCTATTACGAATCGCTGGCGAGTTCGTTGTGGATGTCACGCAGCTCCTGTAGACGGCTTTCATCACGTTTAAAAAATTCAACCAGCGTTTCAATACATGTGATAGAATCCCAGCTTAGATGATGCTCGATCCCTTCAACATCCCTGTAAATGTTCTCTTCCTGAACACCGATCATACCGAGGAACTCCTCAAGCAGCTGATGTCGGGCCATTAGCCGTTTCCCCATCTTCTTACCTTTGCTCGTGAGTACAAGACCACGATATTTTTCGTAAATTAAATATTCATCCTTATCAAGCTTTTGAATCATTTTCGTGACGGATGAGGGGTGAACCTCCAAGCCTTCGGCAATATCCGAAACGCGCGCATATCCTTTCTCATCAATAAGCTTGTAGATGCGCTCCAAATAATCCTCCATGCTGGGTGTCGGCATCTCTTTCCCTCTTTTCTAAATAATACGTGTCTTCAGTTTCCTTTTACCTGCACATGTAATGATACATGTTTCAGAGAGCTCTTGGCAAGTCCTGCTCCGTGCTCTACTCATTATTGGCAAGGTTGAAACGACCTGAACCTGAGCACAATAAACGTACTCCTTAGCGAAAGGAAAGCGAAAGCCATGACCGAACAAACAGCATCTCCCAAACGTACTATAAAAAGCACACGCCCGTTTACCCCAAACCTCGTTTATTTTGAACCCAAAGCACTGGAATTTTCGAAAGGCAAGCAAATTATGGACTATGTTGTTGCCAAAGGGATTGAGCACCGAATGACCACTTCGCATAACCGAATTACGAATTTACCCGGTGAAACCGAGCAAGAAAAATATCGAATTGCCAAAAAAACGCTAGTTGTTGGTGTTCGAAAGACTCTCGACTTTGATCAGTCGAAGCCATCCGCCGATTATGCTATTCCCATCTCAACAGGCTGCATGGGACATTGCCATTATTGTTATTTGCAAACGACCTTGGGCGCAAAGCCCTACGTTCGAGTTTATGTAAATACGGAACAAATCCTAAGTAAAGCCAAAGAATATATTGAAGAAAGAGCGCCTGAAATTACAACCTTTGAAGCAGCATGTACATCCGATCCCGTTGGACTTGAGCATATAACAGGTTCGCTTGCCGAACTAATTCAGTTTATGGCCAATGAGGAGTTTGGTCGCTTGAGATTTGTAACTAAATTTCATCATGTCGAACCTCTGCTTCACTTAAAACATAATAACCATACCCGCATTCGCTTCAGCATTAACTCAGACTATGTTATTAAGCAATTCGAGCCTGCAACCTCAAGGTTCGAAGAAAGGATCGAAGCAGCTGCTAAAGTCGCTCAAGCCGGCTATCCTCTCGGTTTTATCATCGCTCCTATCATCTGGTATGACGGCTGGGAAAAGGGCTATGGCGAGCTTCTAGAACGTCTGGCCAAGACACTTCCATCAGATGTAACGGACGGTTTAACATTTGAGATGATCCAGCACCGTTTTACCAAAACCGCCAAGAATATAATAGAGAAGCGCTACCCAAAGACCAAGCTGGAGATGGATATCGAAAAGCGAAAGCAAAAGTGGGGAAAATACGGCAAATTCAAATACGTTTATCCCAATGAACAGCAAACCGCCCTGCGTGAATTTATTACAGAGCGGATTTTCGAGTATTTTCCTAAAGCGAACATCGATTATTTTACTTAAAATTTTAACCATTCAGGTGTGATGGATTGCAGCCAAATCGTTATTTTGAACATCTGGTTTGTAAACAGCAAAATCCCCATCAAAATCATCAACACACCGCCGACTTTCATCAAGATTCCAGAATATTTGAGAATCCACTTTGTCGATCCGATAAAAAAAGCAAGAATGAAAAACGGTACAGCAAAACCGAGCGAATATGAAGTAATAAGCGGAAACCATGTACTTGGGTCTGTTGCAGCCATCGCGATAATAGCCATCAAGATCGGCCCAACGCAGGGAGACCACCCTGCGGCAAAACCGATTCCAAACAGAAAGGTTCCTATGTAACCAGTCGGCTTTGATTTAAATTCAAACTTACGATCCTTCATTAAAAACTTCGGTTGAAAAATGCCTAACAGCATAAGACCCATCAATATAATAAGAAGTGCGGAAAGCTGCCGAATCAGGTCCTGATACTCTACAAAAATTTCACCGAATTTCCCAGCTCCCCAGCCGAGTGTATAATAAACAGCGGAGAACCCAAGAATGAACGCTAACGTATGCGTCATCGTACGCCTGCGAACTTCCTTGCGGTTCTGTTCCGTTTTCAGATCATTCACGGACATCCCCGTAATAATTGACAAATAGGACGGGTATAGAGGCAGGCAGCATGGTGATATGAACGAAGCAAACCCTGCCGCGAACGCTATCCAAATACTAATATCATCCATTCATTTTCATCCCCTTCAGGTTGCGAACCCCTTTTTACCGACCAGGGTACAAGCAAGTAGTGCGATCAAAAGCAGAACAATCGTCGCCCCTGGTGCCAAATTGAATACTCCAGCTAATATAAGACCCGCAATGACCGCAATTTCCGATATAATGACTGACAATATAATGGAAGTACGAAAGCTTTTCGCAACTAGAAGACTGATCGCAACCGGAATCGTCAGAAGCGCAGATACAAGCAGTGCCCCTACAATTTTAATCGCTGTACTTACAACCAGTGCCGTGAGTATCGTAATGACCATATTCATCAAACTGACAGGAAGACCGCTGACGCTCGCAGCATCTTCTTCAAAGCTTAACAGAAATAATTCCTTAAATAACAAGCCTACGACTACAACCACAATGAGTGTAACCCCGCCAACCATGAAAAGATCCATCGCATCGAGTGTATATATGCTGCCGAATAAATAGCTCATTACATCGGTATTATACCCCATTCCCAGTGTGAAAAAGAGGGAGGCTAGCGCAATTCCTCCGGACATGATAATAGCAATGGACAACTCCGCATAGCTTTTGTAAGCCTTTCTGAGTTTCTCGATTGCAAATGAAGCCACAACAGCAAAAACGAGTCCTACAGCCAGCGGATATACCTCGATCAAAAAGCCAAGTGCCACTCCCGCGATTGTAACATGGGACAATGTATCTCCAATCATGGACAATCTTCTCAGCACCAGAAAGATACCGATAAGCGGTGCTGTTAGCCCAATCAAGACGCCGCCTAGAAGCGCCCGCTGAAAAAAATCACTTTGTATGATGTCAAGCAATACTAACGTCTCCTTCTTGTGCTTTACATAAATAGATTTAGATAAGTGTATGCTGTAAATCCTGCTCTTTACAGTTCTCGATTTCATGGGAATGTCGAACGAAAAACTGTATTTTACCGTTGCGCTGAACAGGTGAATCCCCTAAATAATCCTTGACCATGTCCAAATCGTGCGTAACCATTAAAAAGGTCATGTTATGATGGGCGTGCATATGCGTAATCAATTCAAAAAAGTTCGCCTGGGTTTCAGCATCTATACCGATAGTGGGCTCATCCAAAATAAGAAGATCCGGACGATTAATGAGCGCTCTGGCAAGAAATACGCGCTGCTGTTGACCCCCGGACAATTGGCCTATACGTTTGTCAGCAATGTCCTGAATCCGCATCACTTCAAGCGCGTCATCGCATTTTTGCTGCTGCTTTCGTCCAATCCGGCGAAACATATTTTTTCTGTTATATAATCCCGACATAATAACCTCGCGAACGGTAGCAGGAAACAAAGGATTAAAAGCGTTCTTCTGCGGAACATACCCTATACGCTCCCAATCCCGGAATTTACGTATCGGTTGCCCGAACAGCTCAACACTGCCTTCTGCGGCAGGCAAAAGCCCAACGATCATTCGTAGCAAAGTCGTTTTACCCGCTCCGTTAGAACCTACGATACCAACAAAGTCACGTTCTTTGACGGCAAAATCAAGGTTTTTAATCACCTGCTGTTCCCGATAAGAAAATGATATATCTTTCAATTGTACAATCGTTTGATGGCAATCCTGAGCTGCCAGCATCATACCTTGGCCGCCTTTCCATATCTTATTTTGTCTAGCACTACAGTATGTTTTGTACATCCCTTTTATTGTAAAGCTTTGATTAAATTTTGCAAATTTTTCTCCATCAAGGTAAAGTAATTGTCTCCATTTTCCTGCTGCTGCTTCGTTAACCCTTCTATAGGATTAAGTACGAGCGTTTCTGCGCCGGTTTCCGAGGCCAATGTTTTCGCAAGCTTGTCTGAAACCAACTCTTCAAAGAAAATATATCGAATTCCTTTTTCTTCAATTAATTTTTTTAGTTTCACCAGATCTTGAGCTCTCGGTTCAGCATCTGGAGATAACCCCATAATAGCGTGCTGTTCAAGATTGTAGTCTCTCGTCAAATAGCCAAACGCCTGATGTGACACAACAATTTCATGTTTAGGCAGACCAGACAATTGTTCCGTAAACGTCTCGTCCAGCTTCTCTAGCTTTTGCTTCAGTCCAGCATACCGCTGCTCATATCCTTCAGCATGATTCGGATCAATCTCTACAAGGCTGTCTCGAATGTTCTTAGCCATAATTAAAGCCGACTTCGGACTGACCCACGTATGCGGATCTACATGATGATTTTCTCCATCTCCATGATGATGACCATCATCGCCATCAGAAGCAATCAGCTGAATGCCCTTGCTAACTTCCACAGGCTTTACCTGAGAATCCTGATCAAGCCCTTTTAAAAAGCCTGGAACCCAGCTTTCTAGGCCAGCACCGTTATACAAAAACAACTGCGCCTTCGACGTGTTCACGATATCTTGACTCTTCGGAGTCCAATCATGCGGTTCTACACCGGCAGAAAGCAGGCTGATGACATTAACTTCATCCCCACCGATCTCTTTCGTAAATTCATAAATCGGATAAATCGTCGTAACGACATTGATTTTGCCTTCAACGATCCCTTCTGATTTGCTCCCGCAGCCAACAAGAACGAATAAAAATACCAGCATCACAATAACATAGCATGTAGCTGTCCTATGTTTCATCTTTTTTGTACACTCCCGATCCTATGTTAAATCGTAAAAATTACTATTAAGATTATAAGAGTATTTAAAAGATTCTGTCAACCTAATCGTAAAAATTACTATTAAAAGGTTTGCAGTAAAGAAAACTAAAGGCCGAGTATTGGGTGGAAAAAGCATCCCCTAACTCGACCTTTTTTAACGATCATCCATAAATTTTTATTTTATTTAACCACGGCTCCGTTTGGCATATGATCCGGTACCGTTGCCAGCGTGAGAGTGTTTCCTTTCGAAGCCGCTAAAACCATTCCCTGTGACAGCTCCCCTCTTAACTTGACCGGCTTCAGGTTAACGACACAGATGACTTTGCGGCCAACAAGTTCTTCCGGCTTGTAAAATTTCGCAATACCGGATACGACCTGGCGCTGCTCATAACCGAGATCAAGTTGAAGTTTAAGCAACTTGTCTGCCTTTTTTACCGGCTCAGCCGAAATGACCTGGGCAACACGCAGCTCCACCTTAGAAAAGTCTTCAATGCCGATCTCTTCTTTGTGCTCAAGCACCTCATCCGGCTCTGCGGTCTGTTGAGATTTTGCCGGCTCTTCGCAAGCTTTGGCCCCTCCAGTCATCGCTTCTACAATGTAAGCAACTTCCTGCTCGACATCCAGACGCGGGAAGATCGGTTCCCCTTTTACAAGCTTCGTTCCCGCCGGAATCATTCCAAGCGTTCGTCCGCTTTCCCAAGCAGTCAGCTCGCCTTCTTGAATTCCGAGTTGTTCCCAGATTTTGCGCGGTGTACGAGTAAGAAACGGCTGCAACAGAATTGAAATCACTCGCAAAGACTCCACCAAATGACTCATAACTGAGGCAAGCTCCTTACGCTTGCTATCATCCTTAGCCAATACCCAAGGCTGTGTTTCATCGATATACTTATTGCTGCGGCTCACAAACTGGCCAATTGCTGTCAGCGCTACGGATAATTCCAACTTTTCCATAGCTTCCTCGACCTTATCATAAACTTCTTTTGCCGCTTCTTCGATCGCAGCGTCAAAGGAAGTTACCCCAGCTTTAAAAGCAGGCACTTCACCGTCAAAATATTTGTAAACCATCGCCACGGTACGATTCAACAAGTTACCGAGGTCGTTGGCCAAATCAGAGTTCACGCGCTCTACAAAGCTCTCAGGAGTAAAAGTACCGTCCGCACCAAATGGAACCTCGCGCAGCAAGTAGTAACGAAGCGCATCGAGCCCGTACCGATCGATCATCGTAACCGGGTCTACAACATTCCCTTTGGACTTCGACATTTTGCCGTCTTTCATCAAGAGCCAGCCGTGGGCAAACACTTTTTTCGGCAACGGTAAATCCAGCGCCATCAGAATAATCGGCCAATAAATCGTATGGAAACGGACGATCTCTTTACTCATTAGATGCACATCAGCCGGCCAATATTTGTCATACAGAGAGCTGTCCTCCGTCCCATATCCAAGCGCGGTAATATAGTTCAAAAGCGCATCGATCCATACATAAATGACATGCTTCGGATCGCTTTTCACCTTAACTCCCCACTCATAAGTAGTACGTGAAACGGCCAGATCCTCAAGTCCCGGTTTGATAAAGTTGTTAATCATTTCATTCTTACGAGAAATCGGCTGAATGAAATCAGGGTTTTCTTCATAGTACTGAATGAGGCGGTCTACGTATTTGCTCATCCGGAGGAAGTAGCTTTCCTCCTTGACCAGTTCTACCGGTCTGCCGCAGTCCGGGCAATTTCCGTTTACAAGCTGACGCTCCAGGAAAAAAGATTCACAAGGTGTACAGTACCATCCCTCGTAATCGCCTTTATAAATATCACCCTGCTCAAGCAAACGCTCAAAAACATCTTGAACAACAGGGGTGTGACGCTCTTCCGTCGTCCGGATAAAATCCTCGTTCGAAATGTCGAGCTTCTTCCATAAATCCTTGATTCCCGCCACAATGTCATCCACAAACTGTTGAGGTGTCTTGCCTGCCTCCGCCGCTTTACGCTCAATCTTCTGACCGTGCTCATCGGTACCGGTCAAATAACGAACGTCATATCCTTGGAGCCGTTTATAGCGTGCAAGAGCATCGCCTGCTACAGTCGTATAAGCATGACCAATATGAAGCTTATCGCTCGGATAATAGATTGGGGTCGTAATGTAAAACGTCTTCTTTTCTGCCATAGTTCATCCCATCCTTTTTTAAAATACAAAAAAACCCTCGCCCCTTATGGGACGAGAGTTGTTCTCACGTGTTACCACCCAATTTCCCTGCATCCTTACGGATCACAGGCTCACCCGGTCATCTTTCAATAAAGATAACCGTCCATTAACGCTGGATCACGCCGCTTCCTTACGCCAGAAAATTACTGGATCGCTCAAAAGCAGTTCCTCCAAGACCATTTTCCGAAATTCGCCCAGACCGGTTTGCAGCTCCCCCGGCTCTCTGTACAAGGCTTGCCTCTCGTACTTATCTCTTCCTCGGAAATCATGATATAACATCAATATAATCAACGAACTCTAAGGTGTCAAGGCCGCTATTCCTTCTCTAAAGTCTCCATCGTCTTTGAAGAACCTTTCCGAGGGGGGACCAGATCTATACCACCCGCATGGAAAGGATGGCAGCGGGCTATTCGTTTGGCAGCCAGCCACGAGCCCTTCAATGCTCCATGGACTTCGATAGCTTCAAGAGCATAGGCAGAGCAGGTCGGATAAAATCGGCACGTAGCAGGCTTTAAAGGCGATATAAATTTACGATAGAAATGGATCGGAACCTGAACAACACGCCCTGCTGTCAACTTACTCATCGTGCCCGGCCAGCTTCCCTTCGCCGCATGATGCATGATTCTGTAACAAAGAGGACTTCTTCATAACCGAATCATCATTCGCACAGTCTTTACAATATCCGAATACCTCGAATTTATGCTGAACCACCTGAAAATCCTTCGGTCCATCCGTTACCTGCATCGGACAGAATTTGATCGGATAAGTCATCTGACACTGCAAGCAGATCATATGATGGTGATGATGATCTTCACTGCAGCGCGCTCTAAATTTAATTCCCTCTTCAAACACAACCTGCTCCAGCACACCAAGCTCGTACAACACCCTTAAATTGCGGTACACCGTATCAAAGCTGAGACCGCTGTATTTCTTGCCCATATATTCATATACATCCTTGGCCGTTAAATACCCCTGATGCTCTCCAAACAATTTGGCAAGCGTCTTGCGCTGATCGGTGATGCGCAGCCCGTTCTCGGACATACCGTCTATGATCTGTTCCGTCGTCAGCATACGCAGTTAGCCTCCTGATATGTCTTATTATCTTCTTCTAATAATGCATGAAAAAAACCGCCTCGTCAAACAAAGCTAGCCCCAGATCATATGAACCTGAACCTTTTTGAACTTTAAACTAAAAAACCCCCAGGCTTCTGCTGTTGCAAGAAACCCGGGGGACACTGCTATCGTATTATGGAATTGGAATTGACGTTTAATTCGTTTTTAGCTCCGGCAGCGGTGTGAACAGAAAGTTAATCGGCAAACTGCTGCCTGGTGCGGCTGTAAACACAATCTCTATAGACTGCTCATATTTTCCTGTCCGATATAAGATCGTTGCCTCATTAGGTGCGGTTGATGCGCCGATGCTTGGCGCACCAATAATGTGCCCGTTAACCATAACAACGCCCATATATTTACCTCCGCGCGGATTTAAGGAGATCAACGTATTCGGAGCCACACGGTTCAACTTAATGTGATACAGGACACCGAAATTACCTGCATTGGTCGTTTCGTATCCGGTAATCCCGTCGTAACCTATCAAATTCGGATCATGTGTTTTGTCTCCGATCGCCAAACGACCAGGTGTACTGCCAATCAGCTCGTTCGATTCTATATAGATGGTTGAATCTTCATATGTCCCTCGGTTGTGGACTCCGTCAGTCGGATGAAGTCTCAAATAAGGCAGCTTATGAATCGGATCTTTGCTTTGCTCAATCAATACGATATCATATTGAATCGGTGCATCGGAATAAAGATCGGCAAACATAGTAACAACCTGTCCATTTTGAATCGCTTGGGCGCTCAGATCTTTCAATATCACTTTACTTTCACCAGGCTTGAGTCTTGTCAGCTCATAATCCTCACCGCTCTGGATGGATTCTAAGTATCGCTGAACGGCCGCTTTACCGGTAGCGGTCGGAATGTTGCTTGGACCCCCGAATCCGACATGCTCTGTTGTTAACGTTGCCGTCGATGAACTTTTGTTCGTAGCTACAACATGCATCTTCACTTTTCTGCCTGTCGCATTGAGATGATGGATCATAAACCTTACGTCTCCCTCTACCGTCTCACGATATACAACGCCTTCAGTATACACTGTTTCCGGGCTGTTGCTACGAATCAGTGTACGCGAGTCAGAGGTTCTGTTAATCGGAATCAGATTCATGGAAGGTACTTTAGAGCCGTCAAAGTAATATTCCTCACCGACCGGGGCGAACAGTTGGTAAAACTCCTCCCGGCTGTACAAGGTTTCCCCCGTAATGATGATCGTTTTCTCATAATAGCTCTTCGCACCATGCTTGTCCGTTACCGTTAAACCGACCTTTACGGGTCCAGGTGTAAAAAATGCCAATGCATTATTATCCCAGTCCCGATTTACAATCGCATTCTCATCATCGGTGCTCTGATCGATATAAGTGATTTTCTCACCCATTTTGTATTCTTCTTTATCCGTTGTAAACATCGCGACAGGTGGCTCGTTCGGGACCATTACCTCAATGGTTACGGAATACGGATCACTCCATTCTCCGCTTGAATCCTGTACATAATAAGTAATTGTATGAATACCCGGTTCTGAAAAGATTTCCTCCCGACCTTCCCATCGCTCGTTCACAATTTGAAGTCCAGTTGGGGAATATGCATTCGTCTTATATTTAACCGTTGTCTCTCCTGCAAAAATTTTATCATTCGTTACCGTAAACGAAGCGACCGGCTTGGTTCCCAAATTTAAAATGATACGTTTGTTCTTATTATCCACTCTATATGGAATACCCAGCGCTTGTGTAATGGATGTCAGCGGAACCATAAACGTATTGTTGGTCTGATACGCAGCACCCTTCATAGCAGTCTTAACTCCATTAACCGTATAATACTTGCTGTCTGTCTTAAACCTCAGTTCATCAGCTCCGCGCATAATGATCGTTTCTTTCGTTTTGCTATTATAAGTTAGCTGGAGACCGATGCGATCGACCAGAGAACGGATGGCAACATAGGACACGCCATTCTTCACAGCCATCGGCTGAGCGGCCTTATAGTATTTGCCATTATGATACATATCAGCGCTGTTCATCATTAAAACAAGACCAGGCTCTTGGTTGATCGGCGGTTGGGGAGCCGTACTTCCTTCCTCAGGATCACTTCCATGATCGCTGTTGCTTATTCCAGACAGATCCAATATGACTTTCTTCTCCGCCTGGTTTACTTTATAAGGAATATCCAGGGCTTGTGTAATTGCAGTAAGAGGAACCATGAACGTACCTTTATAATTATAGGCAGCTCCCTTCATTTTCCGGGACTCCCCGTTTACTTTATAGGTGCTGCTGTCCGCTTTAAAACGCAGTTCATTTCCGTCTTTTATAACAATGGTCTCTTTGGTCGTATTATTATATGAAAATTCCAAACCTACACGTTCAACCATCGCACGGATCGAAACATAAGACACGCCCTTCTTGACAGCCATCGGCTGAGCAGCCTTATAATGCTTGCCATTATGGTACATATTAGCACTGTTCATCATCAGAACAAGTTCATTACTGGAAGAAGTTGATACAGCGCTTGATTGAAGTAGATGGGTAGGAGCAGATTGTTGATCCTCCGGCTTCTCCTGCTCGACATCATTGTCCTTTTCTTGCTCTTCAGTTGCAGACTCACGTGTCGAGTCCGATTGAGACTTCATCTCATCGGTCTTTCCGCTTGCTTGATTCTCAGATGAAGCAGGGTCCTTAAGGCTCGGGTCTAAGTCTGGTTCAGCGTTCTTCTCTGATGAAGATTCTTCTTCTGAGGATGTATTGCCTGGCGTCAACAACTGGTTTGCTGCAGGCTCAGAGGCGGATTCGCTTGGTTGTACCATTTCTTGAGATTGCTGCTGTTCTACATTTCCGCTATTCTCTGCCTCGGGTTGGACCACAACTTGTCCGGGCACTACGATAGCAGAAGACTGCGCACTTACAGGCATGACCGTAGACGCTTGCGCTACTGCAAGTGCTGTGATGATCGACATTCTCTTAAAATTCATTCTCTGCTCCTTTACTCCTGGATATTTTTGATTCTTGCTTTCTAAACAGACATACTATTAGACGCCACGCTTCGGTAAAAGTTTCTATTTTAGGGGCAAAAAAAAGAAAGCCTTGGATTTTTTCTGCATAAACAGGAAACCAAGGCCTCTTAAATATATAAGTCTATAGAAATAAATTATGCCTTTGTACCTAACAAGTGCTTGTCATTCAGGCTTACTGGAAGACGGCCTTCCGGCTCTACTTCGCCATATAACACCCCTGCCAAAGCATCCATATAATGCGGCGTATTTTCATAACAGCACAGATAGGTTGAAATATCAGGAAGATCATTCAAATCGTAAGGGTTGCGTGTGGAAGCTACAATCAATTTAACTCCTTCCAGCTGCCCTAACTTTTCAACCAGTTTTCGCTGCCCTTCCGGAAGTTTGCTCTCCGATGTATAGGTTGCAACCACGATTTGCCGATAACCTTTCGCCCCCTGAACTGCACGCTCCACTTCTTCATCCGACAGCTCCATGCCAACCCGAATCTCCTCCACTTGCTTACCACGGGCCTTAACGGCATCACCTAGTGTGTATGAGCGGCTCCAGGCTTCATCTACCTGAGTGGCACGCAGCAGCTCCGGCCAAAACACCAGTAAGGATTCATCCTGTTGTAACGGCAGTTGATTGCTCTCACGAACGAGCGTAATCCCCTTACCTGCGATTTCAGACAACAACCCTTTCGCCTCTTGGCTTATAGAAGCGATATCGGCTGCTGGCAGGTTGATTGCTGTATGAGCGTTTCTCATCTTAAGCGTCAATATGCGTTCAACCGAAGCATCGATTCGTTCCTCCGAAATCCGTCCGCTGCGTACCGCGTCTATAACAGCCCGGATAGCCGCTTCCTGATCCTTCAGCGTATGACTGACCAATACGCAGTCTGCTCCAGCTTCGATGGAGCGGACCGCCCCCTCTGGGATACCGAATTCTTTTGAAATCGCATGCATCTCCAAGCAATCGGTAATGATCAGACCGTGAAAACGCATTTCTTCCCGAAGCAAGCCTGTGAGCACTGCATGCGACAGCGTTGCTGGTATGCCGCCCGGTTCAATGGCCGGGAAGCTCACATGTGCAGTCATGATTGCGTCAACTTCATTTTCTATCGCTTTCTTGAACGGGTATAGCTCCACCTGCTCCAAACGAGCCCGGTCATGCGGAACAGCAGCCAATCCTAAATGAGAATCCACACTCGTATCGCCATGACCCGGAAAATGTTTAGCTGTCGCGGATACCCCTTCTTCCTGATAAGCTTTAATAGCGGCTAAACCATGAGTAGCTACGGCCTCTGGATCTTCTCCAAATGAACGAACTCCAATGACAGGGTTTAACGGATTGTTATTAATATCAAGACAGGGAGCAAAGTTCATATTGATTCCTAGTGCCCGAAGCTCTTTGGCGCCAATTTTTTCAACCTGATAGGTATAGTCCTGATTTCCGGTTGCTCCAAGGGCCATATTACCCGGAATTCGGCTGATCCCCTCATGGTCGATTCTGGCTACCATACCACCTTCCTGGTCAATCGCCACCAGCAGGGATGGTTGACCGCTGGATGCTGCTAATTCCTGCAGTGATGAGGAAAGCTTGGAAAGCTGCGGCAGAGTTTGCACATTTCTTCGGAAATATACAATACCGCCGACATGATAATCATGAATGAGTTTTTTGGCGTGGTCATTAGGTGTAAGTGAATCAAATCCGCATATAAACATCTGTCCGATTTTTTGTTCCAAAGATAAACTTGATACCTTCCAATCCATAGTACACAACCTGCCTTCCAAATAATTTTAAATAATACTAATAACAATCTATATCACTGAAGTGCTTCCACATACTTCACGGAACTCCGATGGGGTCATCCCCGTCGATTTCTGGAATACTTTCGTGAAGTAACGCCGCTCATGATAACCGACAAACGCTCCGATCTGGGCGATATTTTTATCACTGTTCGTCAGAAGGAACTTGGCAGCCTCCATCCGCTGCTTCGTCAAATACTCAACAAACGTAAAGCCGACATGATTTTTAAACAACAAGCAAAAATAACTGGAGCTGATTCCAAGATAATCCGATAATTCCTCAATGCCTAAGTCGGCTCCCAAATTGGTATTGATATAATCCAAAGCGGAAGTCATCAGCTGTTCCGGAGTTTTCTTAACCGTATCAGGGTCTGGCTCACTTTCGATCAGAGAAACCGTTTTTAAATATTTCTCTTTTAACTGCTTTTTACGGATTTCCTCTCCGATCTCACGAATGCGCTCTTCCAGCTCAAAATAGTGTATCGGTTTACTTATGTAATCCTTCACCCGAAGTTTAATGGCCTCCCTTGCATACTCAAACTCCTGATAGCCTGTCAGCAAGAAGATTTCTGCCGTGCTTCCATTTTCCCGCAGCTTTGTAATAAAGGTTAAACCATCCATTAGCGGCATACGGATATCAGATAGAACAAGATCCGGATCGTGCTCCTTCGCAATCTCCAGAGCATCCATGCCGCTTCGAGCCAGTCCAACTACTTCCATCCCCATGTCTTTCCATGGGATGACCTTGTTGAGATTGTTCAAAATAGGTGCTTCATCATCCACTAGTAGAACCTTTATCATGTCCTTCCCCCCCGCCGTAATTAGGTATGACACAATGTATTATCGTTCCTCCAGGCTGACTTGAGCATATGAACAGGCCGTAAACCTCTCCATACTGGATTCGAATCCGATCGGCAACACTGCGAAGCCCAAGTCCGCGACGTTCATGATTTACTTTCAGGTCTTCCGCTGATGACTGCGACAGTTCTTCCTCCTCTGGTACCATATACTCAAACATCGAGAGCTGCTCGGAAGTCATTCCCAGCCCGTTATCCTCAACATGTATGATCAGGTTACCTCGCTCACTCCAGGCTTTGATCGTGATCTTACCTTTATAATCAATACCTTCAAAACCATGTTGGATGCTGTTTTCTACTAAAGGCTGAAGCGTCAGTTTGATGATTCGACAGGATAACAGCTCTTTAGGAATGTCAATCTCATAATCAAATATATCTTCAAAACGGAATTTTTGAATCTCCAAATAGCTCTTTAGATGCTTGATTTCTTCTTCCAATGTGATTTCTTCCCTGTCCTGAATGCTGATCCGTAAAATACTGGCCAAACGATAAACCATCTCGCTCACCTTTCGGCCCTCATTTTGTACAGCAAGGACATTGATCGACTCCAGCGTATTAAATAGGAAATGCGGTTTAATCTGAGCCTGCAGCACCCGCATATGTGCTTCGGTCTTCAAACGCTGCTCGTTACGAATTTGAGCAAACAGCATGTTGATCCGGTCCATAAGGTCGTTAAAACCCCTTGATAGAAGAAGCAACTCATCTTCGCCCTTCTCTTCCACTCTTGCGCTAAAATCTCCGTCCTCGACACGCCGCATAAAGCGAACAATAATCGCAATCGTGCCCGTAATCCGGTTCATAAAAAATTTATTGAATACAATTGCAGTAACAAGACAGAGACCAAGAATGACGATAAACCATTTGGCAAATGAGGTAATCTCCCTGGAAAGAGTATCCCAATTCGTCACAGAAACGAGACTCCAAGGATGGCCTTCCAGTTTATGAATGGAAACGATGCTTTCTTCGCCATCAAATTCTGATTTAAAGCTCTGATATTCCAAACTATAATCAATCTGATCTTCCATGAGAGCGCTTATATTGTCCCCATCACTTTGTTCTTTGGGATCAAGCAGGATGAGCCCTTCATCGTTGACCAGCAAAAATGATGTATCTTGCAAATTGTTAGGCAGTGTTAAATTCCGAAAAATCCGATCAAATTCAAGCCGCTTAATTTGAACGACAAGAATCCCTTCTTTTCGAAATGTCTCCATGTTCTTTACAAGACGAATTTGAGTGAAAACTTGTTCGGTCCCTGTAAACTCAGGATATTCATTCGGACCGATCCATTTCGGGACGCCGTTTAACTCAATAACTTCTTCATACAAAGGAGTTTTCTTAAATTCCTCAAACGGAAGTGTGCCGAAATTTTCTTTGGTAAAGATCGGAACATGACTTGATTTTTTGTCCATATTGTACAAAAACGCATAGCTGATCGCCGGGTGATTATACAGCATGTTGCGAAAGTTCCGCTGACTCGCATTCAAATTGAGCTGATTTGAATTGGCAATGTAATCCTGGGAACCGGGATCATCGGATTTCAAAGCAGTTATAAAAACCGACGATACGATTCCCGTATCGGTTACGTTTTCTATCTCATCAAATACATTCAGAATGCTATAGCTGATCGCTTTTAATGAATACTCCGCTTGTTGACTGTATTTTTTCTCGATAGAATTATAAGTGACGAAGAAGGTAAATAAACCCAGTACAAGCAAAGGAATGATGATGAGTCCCAAAAATGCCGTAAACAACTTGCTCCTCAGGTTCATACCCTATCCCCTATTTCATCTTAATGTTATCCTTTAACACTGCCAGCGGTAACACCCTCGATAATCTTCTCTTGTAGAATAGCATAAATAATAAGGACAGGCAGGACACTAAATACAATTCCAGCTGACATCTGAGCGTAGTTCGTATTGTAAGCATCCCGGAATCCGACCATACCTACAGGCAATGTTCTCAGCTCATCGTTGGATAAAAAGTAGTTGGCCAACAGGAACTCGTTCCAGTTGCCGAGAAAATTAATAATGAACACAGTAACGATGGCAGGAACTGTTAGAGGTAATACAATCTTAGCAAACAACCCCCCTGATCTCAATCCATCCATAACAGCTGCCTCTTCAATTTCTCCCGGTATAGAGCGCATAAAAGCCGCAAGAATGATAACGGAAAACGGTATGGCATTGGCCACATAAGGTAAAATAAGTGCCATATGTGTGTTTAAAATATCGAGCTTTTGCATAATTCCATAAATCGGAAGAAGAAGCGAGTTGTTTGGGATAAGCATGCCGAGCAAAACGAGCTGAAAAATAATAGCGCTGATGCGTTTATATCTCATGCGCGTCACGGCAAAAGCCAGCATCGCCGCAAACAGAATCGATAAACATGCCGCAAGCACGCCTATATATAAACTGTTAAAGAAATAGGTGCTGATTTTTGCATTGACCCAAGCATTCACATAGTTATCCAGCGTGAACATTTCCGGTAATCCGAACGGATTTGATGCGATCGCCTGGTTATCTGTTTTCACTGAAGAAAATAGAACGAACAGAAAAGGATACAATATGACAAGCAAGTAAGCCATTAGAAAAATATGTGGTGTTAGTTTTTTAACTGCTCTCATCAGTACTCAATCCTTTCCGTCCGTCTGGCAATCAGAAGCTGGTAGGCGACGGTTACGATTATAGTAAATACAAAGATCAATACGGCAATCGTATTGCCGAAGCCATGCTGGAAGCTTGTAATCGCATATCGAATCATATAAGTTGCCATTACATCTGTAGAACCTGCAGGACCGCCTTTGGTCATAACAAGCACGATATCTGCTGCTTTCATCGCTCCTGCGATGGACAGCATGATCACGACCGAAATAATCGGCATGATCAGCGGCAGCGTAATTTTGCGGGCCCGCTGAAATCCGGTCGCACCGTCTATGGCTGCTGCTTCATCCAATTCTTTAGGTATCGAAATAATCGCGGCAAGTACCATCACGATATAAAATCCGGTCCATTGCCAAGCGTTCGTTATCAAAATGGCAATCATGGCCCATTTCTTGTCAGACAGCCAGTAGATCGGGTCCACTCCAAACAATCCTAGAAACTCATTCATTAAACCGAAATCCGGGTTGTAGATGAATCCCCACAAAATACCGATTACAGCTGTAGACATGATGGACGGAGCAAACACAGCTGTTTTATATAACCCCTTCAGCTTTTTTACATTGGCAATAAGCAGTGAAAAGATAATAATAATCGGAACTTGGATAAAACATGAAAACAATATGAAGTACACGTTGTTTCTAACCGATTTCCAAAATGCTAAATCTTCAAAAGCTCTCGTATAGTTATCAAAACCGATATAGTTCGATGTTTTAGAAATACCGTTCCAGTCTGTAAAGCTGTTATCGATCGCCGTGTAGATCGGGTAAATAAAAAAAGCTAGGAATAGTATGAATGCTGGCAAAACAAACAGAATGTAAATCAGAGGATTTCTCAGCGCTTTGTTCATGGTAACCTCCGTATTTGTGACTATGCTTAGAGGAAAGGGCACCCCCAAATTTCTAGCGGATGGCGCCCTTATCGTCTAAACTGTGGTATTTTTATTGCGCTTCGGAAGCGTTAGCTGCATCTTGTGCAGCCTGTACGTTCTCAAGCATCTTCTCCGGTTCGATATCTCCACCGATGACCTGCTGAATTCCAAGGGTAAGTGCCGTGTTGACACTAGCTTGAACTAAAGCATCATAGGCTGGGAAGGATTGATCGATTTCGTTCAGAGACTTGAAAACATCCTGCATGATCTCTTCATCTGAAGTGGAGTTCATCGTTTCAATCTCCATCTTCATGGCAGGAAGCACTCCGTCTTCCTTCAACCCGCGAAGCTGCATTTCATCTGTCCACATGTGCTTGATAAACTCTTTAACAGCCTGCATTTTACGAGGATCGTCCTGAACGGAAGCAGAGAACCCATAACCGTTGTTGGCATCCTGCATGGCGACGATTGGATCGCCTTCGTTAAGCGGAGGAAAGTTAAAGAATCCGATCTTGCCTACCATATCACCAGCTTGTTCCGGGTCCCTGAACACACTTGTCGCCCAGGAGCCGTCCATCATCATGATCGCTTCACCAGAAATAATCTGATTTCTCATATCCGCATATTCTAATCCGAGTTCACCTTTTTTGTAGTATTCTTTTTGAACCCATTCCTGATGTTTCTTTACAGCTTCAACCATTTTCGGGTCCGTCCATTTGGTCTCGCCGGTTTTAAATCCGTAAGTAATTTTCGGGTCCGCATAATAACTCCACAGGTTATTGGTGGTCATTAAAGGAATCCATGCGTCTTTGGAAGCCTGGGCAAACGGTATTTTCCCATCAGCCTTGATGGTTTCCGCGATCTGTTCCAGTTCAGCCAGCGTATTTGGAACCTTCAGGCCTTTTTGCTCAAAATATTCTTTATTGTAGAAAAACCCTTCAATGGAAACGCCAATAGGCAGACCGTAAATTTTTCCATCATGTGTGAACGGGTCCAGTGTATTGAATTTATCTTTAATACCTAGCTCTTCAACAATTGGAGTAAGATCCAGCATCAAACCTTCTTTGGCATACACGCCTGCATCCGGACTGCCAAATACATCGAAAATTTCAGGCGGTTTTCCGGAGGCCATCTCCCCTCTCAACTTCTCCTTACGGTTAACTTCGGAGTCCACAGCATCCAGGTTAATTTTAAGCCCTGGCACAGCTGCTTCCGTCTTTTCTACTACATCTTCGAGCAAAGCCAATCTGAATTTTTTGGAATCACCGACTTGAGTATGACGAATCGTAATTTCGAACGGTTCGTTACTTGTTTCCGGCGTCCCCTCGTTGCCTTCAGCCGGCTCTTTGCCTCCCCCACAACCAGATACGATTGCTGAAGAAACGAGAAGCAGTGACATCAGCAATGCAAGGCTCTTTTTCTTCATGATTGCTTGACCCTCCCAAATAATAAAATATTATGTAGCTATATACTTATTATAGAAAGCGATTTCATATTAAGTAAGACCGATAATGTTATTAAGAAGGGATAAAATCCTCTAATATGTATAAAACCCTTGACCATCCAGTATAAGGTTGTAAATGATATCGTTTTAACTGAGTTACAGGAAGTATAAGGCAAAGAAAAAGGAACTGGCCTAAAGCAAAACTTCTGCTTATAGGACAGTTCCCTATATGTGACATCAAAAACATGTCATGTATAAATATTAGACCGTTTGTGTCTGTTTTCTGCCTTCTTCAATCAAACGGTATGCCCGAGCTACTTCCTCTTCTGTCGGAGATGGAACGCCTTCCAGGGGATAATCTTTACCAAGCTCCTCCCATTTATACACACCCATCTGGTGATACGGAAGGATTTCAAACTTCTCTACACCATTTAAGGTGCCGATAAATCGTCCGAGCTCTAGCAAATCTTCCTCCTGCTCGTGAATTCCCGGTACGTATACATGTCTGATCCACATGCTTCGACCGTTATCGGAAAGCCAGCGAGCCATCTTCAACGTGCGCTCATTGGATTTGCCCGTGAGCTTGATATGCTTCTCATCATTAATGTGCTTCAGATCGAGCATTACCAGATCGGTATGATCAAGCAGTTCACGAATCTTCTCCGGTTCATTGTAACCGTTCGTGTCCAGTGTCGTATGAAGGTTCCAGCGACGCTTCGCCTCCTTGAACACCTGAGTGACGAACGGGAACTGCAAAGTCGGTTCTCCACCTGAAACGGTGAGTCCTCCGCCCGAAGAACGATAATAATGAAGATACGGTTCAATTTCAGAGAGCACCTCATCAACCGACATGGTCTTCCCTTCATTCAAAGCCCACGTGTCCGGATTATGACAGTACTGGCACTTTAGCAAGCATCCCTGCATGAAGAGTATAAAGCGGATACCCGGACCGTCCACCGTACCGAACGTTTCTACGGAGTGTACATGGCCTTTAATCATACTGATGTCACCCTTTCTGTATCCGCCTTGTCATAAACAAAACCTGATTCATGACTTATTATAATCCGACTGTCTTACATCGCGCCATGGAAAGTACGATTAATAACATCCAATTGTTGCTCACGAGTCAGTTTAATGAAGTTAACAGCATAACCCGATACGCGAATGGTCAATTGCGGATAGTTTTCTGGGTGTTCCATTGCATCGATCAATTGTTCGCGATCAAATACGTTTACGTTCAGGTGATGTGCTTTGCTGCCAAAATAACCATCCATCATGGATACAAGGTTATTCTTACGAGTATCAGCATCTTTACCCAGTGCTTTTGGCACGATGGAGAAGGTATTCGAAATACCATCCAGGCTGTGCTCATAAGGCAGTTTTGCAACGGAGCTCAAGGAAGCGAGCGCACCTTTTTTGTCGCGTCCATGCATTGGGTTAGCACCTGGTGCAAACGGCTCACCTGCTTTACGTCCGTCTGGAGTCGTACCTGTTTTCTTACCATAAACAACGTTTGACGTAATCGTCAATACGGACTGAGTTGGCAGTGCGTTACGGTAAGCTTTATGCTTGCGAATCATGCTCATGAAAGTCTCAACGAGATCAACAGCAATGCTGTCAACACGGTCGTCATTGTTTCCGTAGCATGGATACTCGCCATCGATTTCAAAGTCAACTGCGATGCCTTCCTCATTGCGGATCGGCTTCACTTTAGCATATTTGATAGCACTCAAGGAGTCCGCAGCTACCGACAAGCCTGCGATACCGCATGCCATCGTACGCAGAATATCACGGTCATGCAGCGCCATCTCAATACGCTCATAAGAGTATTTGTCATGCATATAGTGAATGATGTTCAGCGTGTTCATGTACAGCTTCGCAAGCCATTCCATCATCGGCTTGAAGCGTTTCATTACTTCTTCGTAATCAAGAACGTCTGAAGTGATCGCAGGGAACTCAGGTCCAACTTGAACACCGGATTTTTCATCACGGCCACCGTTGATTGCATACAACAGCGCTTTAGCCAGGTTAGCACGAGCTCCGAAGAACTGCATTTGTTTACCGATACGCATAGCGGATACGCAGCAAGCAATACCATAGTCATCTCCGTAGATCGGACGCATCAAATCGTCGTTCTCATACTGGATGGAGCTTGTTTCGATAGATACTTTTGCACAATATTTCTTAAAGCCTTCAGGCAGCTTTTCAGACCACAATACTGTCAGGTTTGGTTCTGGGGCAGGTCCAAGATTGTACAGTGTATGCAAGAAGCGGAAACTGTTCTTGGTTACACGTGTTTCGCCATTCATAGACATACCACCGATGGACTCAGTTACCCAAGTAGGGTCACCGCTGAACAGCTCGTTATAATCAGGTGTACGCAGGAACTTAACGATACGGAGTTTCATAACGAAATGGTCAACCAGTTCCTGTGCTGTTTCTTCGGTTAGTGTACCTTCTTCCAGATCGCGCTGAATGTAAACATCCAAGAAGGAAGATACACGTCCAAGAGACATAGCGGCACCGTTTTGCTCTTTAATCGCTGCAAGGTAACCAAAATACACCCATTGGAATGCTTCCTTGGCAGTTGTTGCTGGTTTGGAAATATCAAAGCCGTGCATTTCCGCCATTTGTTTTAATTCTTTCAATGCGCGGATTTGCTCAGACAGTTCCTCGCGAAGACGAATAACATCCTCATCAATCACGTCAACTTCGAGGCTTGCAAGCTCGTTCATTTTATCTTTAATGAGGAAATCAATACCGTAAAGAGCAACCCGACGATAGTCGCCGATAATGCGTCCACGACCGTAAGCGTCTGGCAGACCTGTAATAATACCGGCTCTGCGTGCAGCTCTCATCTCTGGAGTGTAAGCATCAAATACCCCTTGGTTATGGGTTTTGCGAATGTTTGTGAACATATCTACGATGCCTTGCGGAAGCTCAAAGCCATAAGCGTTACAAGCATCAATCATCATCCGGATACCGCCAAACGGCTGAATGGAACGTTTGAATGGCTCATCGGTTTGCACCCCGACAACCTGCTCTTTATCTTTATCCAAGTAACCAGGCTTGTGCGAAACAATGGTGGAAGGAGTGTTTACGTCCACGTCCAGCACACCGCCGGCATCTCGTTCCTTTTTCGACAAATCCGATACGATATCCCATAGTGCTTTCGTATTCTCTGTTGGGCCAACCAGGAAATCTTCTTTACCATAATAAGGATCAATGTTTAAAGCAATAAAATCATTAACATCTACCGCTCTTGTCCATTTACCTGTTTTGAACCCTCTCCAACCGGACTGCATGTCTTTAACTTCTTTTTCAATCACCGACATTTTTAATCCCTCCATGTTCTGTTGTCGAGGCATGAGTTTATTATTCTATCTTCTCATGTCCCTCATCCCAGATTTTTAATGTGACATATTTCACAATCAAGGATGTGAAATACCGGCCTCTTTCCTTGCCGAAAAGACTGTAATTATTTGCATCTGAGATTGTTTCTACAATTACAATTTTAGTCCCGTTTTCTGAAAACAGCTGTGACAAACATCACAATCGAAGTGATATTTGTCACGCTGATTCACCATATTTTACTTATTTGTACTAGTTGTCAAAACGTCCGTAGAACGCGTTGCGATACACTTCTGCAAGCTCTGTTACAAGAGGCAGCTTTGGATTCGCCGTTGTACATTGGTCTTCAAATGCACGGTCTGCCAAGTAATCCACACGGCTCTCGAAATCAGCTGGATCGAACCCGAGTTGTTGGAAAGACTCCTCAATACCGAGTTTTTTGTTCAGGTCACGAATCGCTTTGATCAAGCTGTTCACACCCTCTTCGGTTGTACGAGCCGGCAGGCCAAGGATACGGGCAATTTCCGCATATTTCTCATCTGCTACGAAGTGACGGTATTTAGGCCACGAGGAAAACTTTGTCGGCTTCTTCGCATTGTAACGGATAACGTGCGGCAGCAGAATCGCATTCGTACGTCCGTGTGCCGTATGGTATTGACCGCCCCATTTATGAGCAAGGCTGTGGTTAATACCAAGGAATGCGTTAGCAAAAGCCATACCTGCCAAAGTCGAAGCATTATGCATTTTTTCGCGAGCCAACGGATCGCCGGTCAATGCGGATTTCTCAAGATACTGGAATACAAGCTGAATCGCTTTAATCGCAATACCATCCGTAAAGTCGTTCGCCATAACGGATACATAAGACTCAATAGCGTGAGTAAGAACGTCCATACCTGTATCAGCAACCGCTGTTCTAGGCAAGCTGTATACATACTCTGGATCGATGATTGCCACATCAGGCGTCAATTCATAATCAGCCAGAGGGTATTTAGTATTGCCTTGTTCTTTATCCGTGATTACTGTAAAGGAAGTTACTTCCGAACCTGTACCCGATGTTGTCGGAATCGCAACAAACTTCGCTTTTTGTCCCAATCTTGGGAATTTGAAAATCCGCTTGCGGATATCCATAAATTTTTGCTTCAGGTTATTAAAGTCGGTTTCCGGATACTCATAGAACAGCCACATTCCTTTTGCAGCGTCCATTGGAGATCCACCGCCCAGAGCAATGATGCAGTCCGGTTGGAATCTCTTCATCATCTCAGCACCACGCTGAACTGTAGTTGTCGATGGGTCCGGTTCAACTTCAGAGAATACTTCGATGGCAACCGGAACCTGACGCTGGCGGAGATAATGCTCAACCCGCTCCACGTAACCGAGTTTCACCATCATGGGGTCGGTAATAATAGCTACACGCGTAATATCCGGCATTTTCGCAAGGTATTGAGTTGATCCTTTTTCAAAATAAATCTTGCTCGGTACTTTGAACCACTGCATATTCACGGTACGACGGTTCACCCTTTTCACGTTGATGAGATTGACGGCGCTCACGTTCGAAGATGTCGAGTTGCGGCCATACGATCCACAGCCCAAAGTCAGGGACGGCAAGTTCGTATTGTAGATATCACCGATCCCCCCCTGCGAGGAAGGCTGGTTCACCAGAATCCGGCAAGTTTGCATACGATCCGAGAACTTTCTGATGATCTCTTCGTTATGGGAATGAATGACGGACGAGTGTCCCATACCGCCAAAAGCAACGACTTCAGCAGCACGATCGATTCCCTGCTCAGCTGTCTTCACTTTGTAGCAAGCCAGAACCGGGCTTAGCTTCTCGGCAGAAAGCGGGAATTTTGTCCCCACGCCTTCAAGCTCAGCTACCAGGATTTTGGTTCCTTCCGGAACTTTAATACCGCAAGTTTCAGCGATTTTCACTGCAGACTGACCAACGATTGCAGGATTTACTGCACATTTGTCAGCAACAATTGCCCCAGCTGTAAGTTTGGCTGCTTCCTCTTTGTTGACGAAATAGCAACCGCTCGCGATCATTTTTTTCTTTACTTGTTCAAAAATAGCTTCTTCTATAATAACAGCCTGTTCTGACGCACAGATCATGCCGTTGTCAAACGTCTTGGAAAGAATAAGGTCATTGACCGCTTGATCAAGGTCAGCCGATCTTTCAATAAAGCAAGGTACGTTACCAGGTCCCACTCCAAGAGCCGGCTTACCGCAGCTATATGCCGCTTTTACCATTGCTGATCCGCCTGTTGCCAAGATGCAAGCTACGTCAGGATGGTTCATCAATGTATTTGTTTTTTCCATGGACGGTTCTTCGATCCATTGAATACAGTTCTCTGGAGCACCCAGTTTAACTGCAGCATCCAGCAAAATCTTCGCTGCTTCACTGCTGCAAGCTTGTGCAGAAGGATGGAAACCAAAAATAATCGGGTTTTTCGTTTTGATGGCAATGAGTGCCTTGAAAATCGTCGTTGATGTCGGATTCGTAACCGGGGTAATCCCCATGATGATGCCTACAGGTTCAGCAATCTTCTGGAAGCTGTCATAAGGGTTATCCTCAATAACACCAACCGTTTTATTGTATTTGATGCTGTTATGAATATACTCGGTAGCAAACATGTTCTTGATAATTTTGTCCTCGTATACTCCACGACCTGTTTCCTGTACAGCCAGCTTGGCCAGGTGCATATGTTTATCCATCCCAGCAAGTGCCATAGCTTTAACGATCTCGTCGATTTGTTCCTGAGTCATTGCAACAAATTGTTCTCTTGCTTTGTTCGCCTTGTCGATTAAGCTTTGAATGTAGTCACCTGCTGTTTGCTGTTTCACCTGAGCGGCTTCATTTTTAGTGGCCATCTCCCTCATCCTCCTGTAAAAAAATGTTTAATATCTCTCTACAACTCGATCATATCACAGGCCTTCCTAAAAAGATAGTGAATTTTTTCACAAACTTAAAAAAGTTTTTCAGAAAGTGATTCAAAGCGCTTTCTTTTCCAGTTTTTCAAGATGTCTGTGCAATCTTACACTTCATTTTGCCTATTAAAAGTGAAAATAATCACAATGTTTGAAAATTCGCCACTTTTATCGCCCTTTTTCGCCCCACAAGTGAATCTATTCACGTTATAATTAATTTAAATTTAACAGAAAATATTAGGGAGTTAGGGGATAGCGACATGAGAACAATGGATGATGTCATGGAGGCCCAAGGAAATACCAGCTGTTTTTCAGAGCAAAACCTCAACCGTCTGCTCGTTAGTATGAAGGATCGTGTGATACCAGAAGGTTCCCATCTATTCTGGGAAGGCGACTTTTCCGATAAACTTTACTATGTTAAACGCGGACGCATTAAATTAACCAAATCGACGGATGAAGGTAAAGAACTTATTCTATATATGTACCAAGCTGGTGACATGGTTGGTCAGGCCGATCCATTCTTCAGCACTAAGCACAGCTTCTCCGCTGAAGTGCTTGAAGAAAGCGAAGTTGGTGTTATTGAGTATAAGGATCTGGAAATTCTCATCTGCCAGCACTGTGATTTCGCCATCGATTTCATGAAATGGATGGGGATTCACCACCGAATTACACAAACCAAGTTCAGAGATCTGATGATGTATGGCAAGCCAGGCGCACTTACCTCAACGCTGATCCGCCTTAGCAATACGTATGGCGAAGTTCAGCAGGACAATTCGATCTTAATTAATAAGAAAATCACGCATACAGACTTATCCAATATGATCGGTGCAACGCGCGAGAGCGTAAACCGAATGTTAAGCGATCTTCGCAAAAAGAAATTTGTGGAATATGTAAGTGGAATGATTCTCATCAAAGACTTGACTGCATTGCAGGAAATCTGCCACTGCGAGTTATGTCCTGCTGAGATCTGTCGTATTTAATCTCTTGCCAAAATATCGCAAGAAACTTGTAAGACGCCTGACGTAAAATCAGGCGTCTTTAATCGTTAATGGGAAAAATCCTTGTTTTTCACACGCTTTGTCGTCTTTTTTCCTGTAACCGGGGATATAAACCAGTAGGCCATACCTACGAACAAACTTCCTCCAATGATGTTGCCAAGTGTAACCGGGATCATATTGTTGACCCACCCGGCAAGTGAAACCGTCTCCGGATGTTCAGGCAGCATCGCAGCTAAAGATAATAGAGTCATATTGGCCACACTATGTTCGTAGCCCGTTGCAATAAAGGCAAACAGACACCACCAGATGAGAATCAGCTTTGCGGTTTCCTCTTTCGCCCGGTTCCCCATCCATAAGGCAAGGCAGACGAGCCAATTACACAAAATTCCGCGGAAAAACAATTCCATAAAAGGCGCGTTCATTTTGTTGGTTGCTATTGAAAAGAGAACATGCTCTGATGAAATGGCCTTAAACAAGCCGGAACCCCAAACAAGCAGACTGAGCAGCACAGCTCCTGCCAGATTCCCAAAGAACACGATCACCCAGTTTTTCAGTGTATCTCCAAGCGATGTTCGACCAGCTAAAGTACTCATAGTGAAAAACATGTTGTTGCCTGTGAACAGCTCCGCTCCGGCAAACACAACTAGTGTCAGCGCAATGCCGAAGGAAGCTCCCATCACCAATGTTTGAAATGGCGAAGATGCCGCCGCAAATGGAGCTCCCAACTTTATGATGAGCACAATCCCGATTCCGACATAAGCACCCGCCAGCATAGCTGAAATGAAGCATCGGAGCACACTTGCATTCATCTGCTCTTTCTTTTTCACCGCGCCCTCAATGATGCTCTCCACTCCCTGTGTGAACATAAGGCTTCCTCCCATGGAAATTAAAATAGCTGCTATTCTCTACACAGCGATCTGTACCTTCTCTCCATTCAACCGTACCGGATAGGTTCGAACCTGCCCGTGATCCGGGGCCTGGACTTCACCGCTCTCCAGATCAATCCTCCAGTCATATAGCGGATCATATATATAATGACCGGAGACAATCCCTTCAGCCAAAGGTCCGCCTTTGGGATGAGGGCTTTTATTTTCCAGAGCAAATAACCGGCCATCCGATGTGCGAAAAACAGCAATCTCTTCATTTTTGATAACGATCACTTTTCCGATTCTCAGCATAAATTCATCTCTATGACCAACATCAACATACTCACCGATCATTGTCATGTTATGATTCTCCTTATATCCTCATTATTTAAACAGAAGTAGGTCTACTTTCTTGATACATCGCTGCAAGTACTTTTTTATCGTTCAGTACTTGTTTCCAAGGCTCCTTCACCTGCCGTAAGGCTGCCTCTATTCTCTGGACTAACGCTTTCCGCTCTTCATGGTCTTCCAGAATGGTCTTCTTGATGTTCTCAAGTCCTATTCGTTCCACCCATTCCGAAGTTCTTTCCAAGTAATTTCCTGTTTCCCGATAATGCTGAATTATCGCACCGCATATCTCAAACAGCTCACTATCTGTTTTCACCTTGCAAAAGGAATCCGCAATCCGCGCCTTGATCCCGCCGTTGCCGCCAATGAATACTTCCCATCCTCCATCGTTTCCGACAATACCGATATCCTTCGTACACGACTCGGCACAGTTTCGCGGGCATCCATTCACGGCCATTTTAAATTTGGCTGGCAGGTCCAGTCGCTCAAACTTTTTCTCAAGCTCCGCTCCGATCCCCATGGAATCCTTTGTACCAAACCGGCAAAATGTCGAGCCCACACATGTTTTGACCGTACGAAGTGATTTGGCATAAGCATAACCCGATGGCATATCAAGCTCTTCCCAAACCTTCGGCAAATCTTCCTTCTTTACACCGATTAGATCCAAGCGCTGTCCCCCGGTCACTTTAACAACCTTCACATCATATTTAAGCGATACATCTGCAATCCGCTTCAAATCTTCCGGTGTTGTCACTCCGCCGTACATCCGGGGAACGACTGTATATGTCCCGTCTTTCTGGATATTGGCGTTCATGCGCTCATTGACGAAACGTGATTCCTTCTCATCCTTATAGGTTTCCGGATAAATCATCCCGAGATAATAGTTGATGGCAGGGCGGCATTTTGAGCAGCCTTCAGGCTGGTTCCACCCCAAAACATTCATAACTTCTCTGATTGTTCTCAGACCTTTGCTGCGAATTTCTGCTACAATCTCATCCCGGGTGAGAATAGTACAGCTGCATATTCCTAGCTTCGCTGCACTTTGAAAGCCATCGCCAAGCACATATTGCAAAATCTGTTCAACAGCAGGCTTGCATCCTCCGCAAGATCGGGTCGCTCCTGTACATGCCTTAATGTCGTCTACCGTGTTTAGACCCTGAACAGTTATCGCATCCACAATGTTTTTCTTGGTAACCCCGTTACAGCCGCACACAATTTCTGCATCATCCATTTTTTCAACAGCGATTCCTTTTGAGACTTCCCCTCCGCAGCCTGTTCCCATGATCGTATGATAGATCTCATCTGTCATACGCGCTTCTTGTTTGATGAGCTTTTGCAAAGCTGCCGATTCAGTCACATCACCAAATAAAACAGCACCGACAATAACGTTGTTTTTCAGCAGTATTTTTTTATAAGTTTTTTTCCATTCATCCTTGGATGCAATCACCGTATGTTCCGAAGATTCAATAAATTCACCGGCAGAGAAAACATCAACACCGCTGATTTTCAGCTTGGTTGATACGATAGAGCCTTCATACGGCGCTGTAGCTGCTCCGCATAGATGTTTGGCAAGCACCATCCCCTGCTCAAACAACGGAGCGACAAGACCATAGCATACACCCCGATGCTCATTGCATTCTCCAACGGCATACACATTTTCCATCGAAGTCTGCATATAATCGTTGACTATAATACCTCGATTCACTTGAATCCCGCTTGCTTTGGCTACGGCTATGTTCGGTTTAATCCCAACGGCCATTACTACAAAACCAGCTTCCAGTTCTGTACCATCATCAAAACGTAACCCCGTAACCTGTTCACCACCAAGTATCTCTGTCGTCTGTTTACCCATAGCAAACTTGATCCCTTGCCGCTCCAGCTCGCTTTTCAGCATAGCCGAGGCGCTGCTGTCAAGCTGACGTTCCATCAAGTCATTCATCAAATGAACAACCGTAACGTCCATCCCCAGGTTCACAAGTCCCTTGGCCGCTTCAAGCCCTAACAGTCCACCACCGATGACTGCAGCTTTCTTGTGTTTCCGGGCAGCCTCAAGCATTTGACAACAATCTGCAATATCCCGAAAACCTACTACTCCTTCTTGGTCACTTCCAGGTATGGGTAACATAAACGGAATCGATCCTGTCGCGATAATAACGCGATCATATGAAACAGCAAGACCGTTCTCTGATATAACCAGCTTGTTTTCTCCATCGATTCTGGTGACTGTTGTTCCCGTGTATAGTGTAATGTCATTTTCTTTATACCAATCCAAGTCATTCAGCACGATATCATGAAGCGTTTTACTACCTTCCAAAACGTATGACAGCATAATCCGGTTATAATTGGGATGCGGCTCACTGCCAAATACGGTAATATCATAAGCGCCGCCTAGTTTAATGATTTGCTCTACTGTACTTATCCCTGCCATGCCATTGCCTATAACGACCAGCTTCTCTTTTTTATTTTCCGTCATGATCGCTTCCTCCTTAAGGCCTATCCAACCCGCTTATTTTCACCGTAAGCAAGCTCTGCCCGTGATTTGACTAAAGCAATAACCAATCATTTCATTTATTTCCATTAAAACTATTACAAGGTAATTATATACGGATCATGACATTGTTTTTGTGATTCATTTCACACCAAATTTGTATATTTTATCAATTTTTTTGAAAAACAATATTAAAAAACGCCTTCCCCCCTTAAATAAGGATGAAAAGCGCTTCTGTTAATTATAAAGCCGACTTGTTTGTCTTTAAGTGATTAAAGCTTTCATATAAGTACGTCCACCTTTGGGCACTTTTAAATAGGGACGAAGACCCGAAAATCCTTGGCAGCTTAGATCAACACCCGTCATCCAGTTTCCCGCAACGTTGATGCCCTCTGTCTTTAGTACCAGGGCAGGTGCAGATATTCGCTCCTGATAAAGAGGAATAGCCATTTCAAGTGTTTTGAAATCTTTCCCTCTTTCTTTCAAAGGAACAGGACTTAGATAAGTAGGAACAAAATAACACGAAATAATCTCCATCTCTTCTTCAGTAAAAAATGGATCATCGCCAAGGAACGGATGAAACAGGCGTATTTTCTCGAATTTGGACCAGATGATCATCTGCAGTATTCTGCCTAGAAGTCCCTTATCATGAAATGCTAGACGCTCATCCATCGCAACCGTTGATTCCTCTGCCTGGATATGTGTTTCGGAAAATTGAACATATCGTTCACACCCAATACATTTCCAACCCTTCGGGCTCTTGATCCATTTCTGAAAAATTCCGCTCTCTGCTTCCTCTTTCCATGAAGCGGCTTCCGTCAAATAACCATTCATACCGAGCAATGCTTTCCAAATGGATTCCGGAAAGTAACATTCCATAAGCATTTGAGTCTTATCAAAAATATGCTGGACTTTTAAAGAAGCCCATTCAAGCTCGGCGACTTCCTCTTGTCCATAATGAATATGCGGCTGTGCAACCGTTTCTTCCATAAAGGCTCGCCTCCTTGTATGCTTTAGGGCCATTTTTCCAATTATACTATATTTAACCCAATATGGTGCAAGTCCATCTTCATTTACGACAAAAAACCCTGGTGATCAGCAAATCTGCTTTGTACCAGGGTAACATCAAAAATCTTTTATTTCATTTTACTCATCCACCCATTGTTCGGCCCAGCTTGCAATTTGTTCCATTACGGGTTTCAAAGCCTTGCCCTTCTCGGTCAGTTCGTACTCAATACGAACCGGCGTCTCTGGGTATACATGTCTAATTAAAATACCTTCGCTTTCTAAATCCTTCATTCGCTCAGACAACATCTTATCACTCATGGACGGAATATAATTTGAAATATCCTTAAAGCGTTTCGGCCCGCTCATCAGCGTCTGAATAATCAACCCGTTCCAACGCTTTCCAAGAAAAGAGAAAGCAGATTCAAAGCGGGGGCATAAACAGAGCTTTGTAGCTTCCATATCATTCTCACCTCTTTACAGAGTCACACGATTTACTGTGAATCTAAACTTACAATAAGTTAGTATATTTAATTTTATCATACTTTTATAAAACTGAAAACCATTTACCTATTTATAACTGCAAAATAGACAAATACGTGGAACAATTTTTCATTATACAACATAAAGACCAAACAAAAAAAGTAAAAAATACGCTTTATAAAAGATAATAACATTATTGTCTTTCTATATCCCGATTATTCCGTGAAAGTTAAAGATCGATCTGCATGTGAGCTTCTTTCCCAGAACATTCGTTGGGCAGGGGCAATTGGAGGAATGCTTCATATTCGCCAGTGGTCCAGTCAAACACAAAAAGAGGTGCCCCGCAAGATCTATAGATCTTGTGGGACAGCCTCATATGAAAGGTAATTTTATACAAGCACACCCAAAGGACGAACAGAAGACTCGGAATGACCGAATACAGGTTTGACTGTGTAGGCATTAGCTGCTGTCCATCTAATCCCATTGGAAATGACTTTTAAAATTTCAGGGTTATAATATGTCGGATATGTTTCATGACCAGGGCGGAAATAAAAAATACGTCCTAGCCCGCGTTTAAAGGTACATCCACTCCGAAATACTTCTCCACCCGCAAAATTGCTCACAAAAATCAGTTCATCCGGTGTGGGGATATCAAAAAACTCACCGTACATTTCTTCGTGTTCGAGAATGATATGACTATTCACTCCTGATGCAATCGGATGTGTCGGATTGACAGACCACAAAACCTCCTGCTCTCCGACCTCACGCCACTTTAAATCGCAGCTCGTGCCCATCAGTGCTTTAAACGGCTTGGAAAAGTGTCCTGAATGAAGGACAACTAACCCCATACCTTCTTGGACGCGTTTTACGACCTTGGCTACAATTTCATCCTCCACTCGATCATGAGCCATATGGCCCCACCACAGCAATACGTCGGTCGAGTTCAAAACTTCATCGGTTAATCCGTGCTCCGGTTGATCTAGCGTTGCTGTTCTAATGTTAAACTCCGGACTTTCCAGACCCTTAGCCAAAGCCATATGGATACCTTCCGGATAAACTTGTTTAACCTCATCGTGTATATTTTCGTGTACGAACTCGTTCCAAATCGTCACATTTAACATGTAGCTGTTTCCCCCTAGTTCATTTACAGACCGCCAATTGTAGGTTTTACACCCACCACATTTCTCCAAGCGGCTCTTCAATCAATACCTGCTGCAGATTCTGAACTGCTCTGGAGAAGCCTTCCTCTACAGACATCAATCCGTCTTCATGTTCAATGCTTACGACATAATCGTATCCAACAAGACGCAATGCGCTCATCATATCTGCCCATTCTTTAATATCATGACCATAGCCTACGCTGCGGAACTGCCAAGCGCGATCCAACATTTGAGTGTAGGACTGCATATCGGTCACACCGTGTTTATTCACGTTTACAGGATCGATGACGGTATCCTTGGCATGGAAATGATGAATCGCTCCTTCACGTCCCAAAATATGAATGGCTTGAACAGGATCAATACCTTGCCACCACATATGGCTAGGATCAAGGTTTGCACCGATCACTTCTCCTGCTGCTTCACGCAGGCGCAGCAGCGTTGCAGGCGTGTGTACCGAGAACCCGCCATGAAGTTCCAGACCCACTTTCACACCGTGATCCGCTGCAAATTTACCCCACTCGCTCCAATAAGGAATGACTTTATTTTTCCACTGCCAATCCAAAATTTCTTGATAATCATTTGGCCACGGTGCTACAGGCCAGTTCGGATACTTCGCATCTTCATGATCTCCAGGACAGCCTGAGAATGTATTAACTACAGGAACTTCAAGCTTCTCAGCCAACTCTACTGTTTTTACATAGACGTCGTGAAATTCCTGTGCAATTTTCTTTTGCGGATGCAGAGGATTGCCGTGGCAGCTCAAAGCGCTGATGATAAGACCACGGGATTCAACTGCTTTTTTAAAGTCTTTCAGAGCTGTTTCATTCTGGAGCAGTTCATCTGGATTACAGTGTGCGTTTCCAGGATAACCTCCGGTTCCGATCTCTACCGCTTTCAAACCTTTGGAAACGACATAATCCAGTGCATCTTCCAATTTACGACCACTTAACAACACCATGAATACTCCCAGTTTCATAGTATCCCTCCTGCTTCAAAGTTTACTGCATCGATTATTTGGTTTACTGTTCATTGTTATGAAGGCTTAGTCTTCAAAGCAATCTGCTGTTCGAATCCGGTTATAACGGTTACAGTAAATCGCTTTAAGGATTTGAGTTTTCGGAACATGCTTATTTTAACAAATTCAAAGCTACGGTTCGATAACGGCTTTCAAGAACAATATGTCTTCCTTCCGAAGAGGACTGCTGAAACGAATGCATGATTTCCAAAATATGATAAGCCATTTGCGCACTTGCCCGATGATCACGGTGATTCTCAATCGCCTGAACCATGTCATTGATCCCAAGTCCGCGCTCGTTCCTTCCGCACTCGAACACAGGTTCAAGTGTCTCCCACTGCTCTTGACCCGGACGACGTAATTTTACATCACCGTTAAAATAGTTCGGATCAGCCAGAGAGAGCGTTCCCTGAGTTCCGTAAATCTCCATCCAAGGCAGATCTGATCCGCCAAAGATATCAAAACTGGTGATCATCGTCAAAATGGAGCCGTTCTCAAAATCTACCGTGCCGGCCAAATGAGTTGGTGTTTGAACCGTAATCGCCTTGCCGCTATTCGGTCCTGAACCGATCATACGATCCGGGATCTGAATTCCGGTTGATGCGCTTACCCGGCAAGCAGGCCCTAAAAGCTCAACCATAGCTGCCAGAAAATACGGTCCCATATCCATCATCGGTCCACCACCCGGAGCATAGAAAAATTCAGGATTGTGATGCCAGGCTTCGGGCCCAAGACCCATATTAAAGGCGGTCGCTGCAATCGGTCTGCCAATCAGACCTGATTCGATAGCTGCCTTCGCAGTTTGAACCGTTGATCCAAGAAACGTATCCGGTGCGCATCCTACTCGAAGTCTCTTTTGATCCGCCAGGCTGATGATTTGTAGCCCCTCTTCAAGCGTAACCGCAAGCGGCTTCTCACTATATACATGCTTTCCCGCTTCCAATGCAGCGATATCTACATTGGCATGGCTGGCCGGAATGGTCAAGTTGACAATTAAATCAATTTCAGGTCGAGCAAGCAATTCCTCTACGTTGTAAACGTTCGCGATGTTGAACTCATCAGCACGCTGCCGTGCGCGCTCGGGTATGAGATCAGCGCAGGCAACCACTTCAACCAATGGACTATCCTTCAAGTTTTTTAAGTAAATGCCGCTGATATTCCCACAGCCGATTATTCCTGCCTTCATCTTGATCATCGGTGTCACTCCTAGAAGTGTGAATATGCTCGGGCAATCTTAGTACCATGGTATTCCTAAACGTTTTCATTTAAAATGAATTATATGATCAAAACATGAACTATCTGGTCATTATTTTTATCTTTAAAAGGAGAATCATTGATGCATGAAGAGAAAACTACCCAGGTTATGGCAGCCAATTTCTCATTTCATCGAAAACCGTTTGAGATGACCAAATCAAACGGTTTTGACACATATTTGATGCGCCTTCAAACCGATGGCCGCTGTCGTGCCCGAGTCGACAGCAAGCTATCGCTGATTGAACCCGGAGATCTCTTAATTTTCAGCCCGGGTCAGCCTTACGAACTCAAAATCGATGACGAAGTAAACCCTCAAGGAAAATTAACTATTGAAAGTGGAGATTACCACATCTTTTTTAAAGGCTCCTGGATCGACTCTTGGTGGAACTCGCAGAAACGTCCGACACGAATCCGCATTCCACTAGAGGACCGCTATCTCGGTCTCTTTCGTCAGCTTGTACTGGAACAGCGCCGTTTATCCAATCAATTTCCCGAAATCTCAGACTACACCATGAGAATACTGTGTCTTGAAGTAGATCGACTGCTCTCTGAGCAACCTTCTACGACACCTAAACTGTATCTTGCCCATCGTATGAAACATTATATAGAAGAAAATGCCTCATCCATCTTTAAACTTGAGGATGTCGCTGCTCACGTTGATATCAGCGTGTCGCGAGCAGTGCATTTGTTCAAAGAAGCCTTCGGAATCACCATCATGCAATATACACTGGAGGTTCGGCTTGATATGGCCCGAGAAAGAATCATTTTTAGTCCGATGTCGCTTGAGGCTGTAGCTGAGACATCCGGTTTTAAGAACTACACGTATTTTCACCGAGTTTTCCGTTCACGATTCGGAGTTTCACCAAAACAATTTCGAATTGCGAACCGAACGTAAATCCCCATAATCGGAAAAGACTGTCCTGTAAAGCAGTGTTTAGCTGCTTACAGGACAGTCCCCTTATACTGAACTATTGCTCGTTTATTTACTTTCCTGGTTGTTGATTCTGATCACGCTGCTTTATCGCCTCAGACACCGTCATGGCCAGATCATCATTGCCATATAAAGAGAGAACACCGAGCAGGGTTTGGTCTGTAATCTCCCCCGCCTCCTCTTTTGGTACCGTCAGCTTAATTACTCTAGTCAGACGCTCGTTCATCATCTGATCGGGATAGGCCCTTTGATATAATTCGGCAGGGTCCAGTTCGTGATTAATACACCATTGTGCAAACACGAGAATCATCATGTCCTCATCCTGCCTGTAACTTTCCACGATTCTTTCTTCTATCGATTTATTTGCAGATCCCATACTTCTGTTACCTCCTCATGATCAAGGGAGCTTGCCTGTATAAACCTCCCTGATTCCATGAAGACATTATACCCGTTCTAACGTAGAAGTTAAAATAATGCTTATTCTGTCACTTTGATGAATGCAAGATTTCGTTTAGCTTCTTTATCCTTCTTTTTCTTACTTATTGTGCCCAAAGTAACCACAGCAACAATGACAGCAATTTCAAAACCGTATTTTACTACCGGATTAGCAAACCAGTGATGAATAAGCGGCTCATCCACAAACATTTTCGAAGCTGTCCAGGCCAGTACAGCCGCACCGATTGTAATAATGATCGGATACCTCTCCGTAAACTTCAGAATGATGGTACTTCCCCAGATCATAATCGGAACAGAGATGGCAAGACCGATGATGACGAGCAGAAATTCTCCTTCGGCAGCACCGGCAACAGCGAGAACATTATCCAGACCCATCATCGCATCAGCGATTATAATAGTACGGATCGCAGTCCACATTTGACTTTCTGCTGATATTTCGTGTTTCTTCTCCTCTGTCATCAGCTTGTAAGCAATCCAAAGCAGTGCCAGTCCTCCGATCAGTCTTAACCCCGGAATTAACAGGAGCTGAACGATCAAAAGTGTAGCAACAATACGGATTACAATGGCGCCAACAGTACCCCAGATGATCACTTTCTTTTGATCTTCTTTCTGCACATTTCGGGCAGCAAGACCAATGACGATGGCGTTATCCCCGGCAAGAACCAAGTCAATAACAATAATCGCCATGAGCGCACTCCAGAATTCCATTGACATTACATCCATGTTCCCTATCCACCTTTCTTCGTTTATTTGTATGGTTCCTCTTCCCGGTGAACTCATTCCATGAAAAAAGCGCCTTTCCTTAAATAAAGGAAAAAGGCACTTTTTGAGCACATAAAAAGATTTTATTCCATAAATCATCCTCTGGTTTTGTCCAAGCGCTTTTTGATATGATAGGATCGCCTGACACAATAATTTTTCGAGAACCTCATGGAAAGGATTGACTATGAAAAAGTGGATCATACCTGCGTTATATATCCTCGTCCTCGCTCTCGCTTTTACTTATAGAAATGAAATTTTAGACTGGCTAAATACCAACGATTCCTTTTTTGTTCTATTGACTTTAGCCACCCTGTTCGCTCTATTCCCTATTCTCCCTTATAAAGCAGTCATTGCCGTATTGGGATATGTCTATGGTACTTTTTTAGGTGCTTTAATCGCTTGGCTCGGTACAACTTTTGCCGCCATCATCATATATTTTCTTGCCGCTTTCGCTTTTCGTCAGCCAGGAAGAAAACTTCTCGCCAAATATGCTTATCTGGATTCGTTCACTACCGCTGTCGAAAAGCATCCATTTAAAGCGATTGTCATCGCTCGCCTCGCTCCGATTGTGCCGCAAATGGCTGTCAACATATATGCAGGTGTCGCTTCAATTCCTTTCTGGATTTATACAGCTGCCTCGGGGCTTGGAAAAATTCCTGCGATCCTTATTTATGCTTACCTGGGAAACGGCCTAGCTCATAATCCGCTGCTGTTTGCTGTGCTTGCTTTCGTATTAATGGCTGCTGCTGCTGTTATTTTCATATTATATCGGAAGAAATATTGAACCATCTCGTGAGATTTTTTGGATAGAAGGGTAAAATGATTTATAATTAAATTTATACTAATTTTTGAAGTAACTTCACCTAGGATTTGGAGGGTTATTATGAATAATACACAATCAACGACTGAGCTTGCCACGTTTGCGGGAGGATGTTTCTGGTGTATGGTCTCTCCTTTTGAAGAGATGCCTGGCATTCTCAAGGTTGTATCCGGCTACACCGGCGGCCACACAAAGAATCCGACCTACGAAGAGGTATGCTCCGATACGACCGGCCATTATGAAGCCGTACAAATCACGTTTCAACCACAAGTGTTCCCATATGAGAAATTGCTTGAGCTGTTCTGGCAGCAGATTGATCCGACCGATCCCGGCGGACAATTTCACGATCGGGGCACTTCATACCGTACAGCTATTTTCTATCATACCGAGGAGCAGAAGCATCAAGCCGAGGCATCCAAACAAGCTCTTGAAGCAAGCGGCCGATTTGACAAACCGATCGTTACCGCCATCATCCCAGCCAGCGAATTTTATGAGGCGGAAGAATACCATCAAAACTATCATAAGAAAAACCCCCTTCATTACAAACGATATCGTAAAGGGTCCGGGCGAGAGGATTTCATCGAAAAACACTGGTCTCCTGCAATAGACAAGGAGGAGCTGAAAAAACGTCTAACGCCTCTTCAATATGATGTCACACAAAATAACGCTACCGAACCGCCCTTCCAAAATGAGTTTTGGGATCACCAAGGAGAAGGGATTTATGTTGATATCGTTTCTGGCGAGCCTCTCTTCAGTTCGCTGGACAAGTATGACGCTGGCTGCGGTTGGCCAAGTTTTACGCGCCCGATTCAGGAATATCATGTAAAAGAAAAGCTTGATCTAAGCCACATGATGGTACGAACTGAAGTCCGAAGCAGACAGGGCGACTCCCATTTGGGACATGTCTTTGAGGACGGACCTGGTCCAAATGGTCTTCGATACTGTATCAATTCTGCCGCTCTTCGCTTTATCCCAAAAGAAGATATGGAGAAGGAAGGTTACGGTGAATATTTGAAGTTGTTTAACACATAACGTCTTATAAAGCCAAAAATTCCTCCGATGAACTGTCGTAAAAGAGGGTAATAAATAAGTACACTTACATGACAAGGAGGAATTCTTGATGCCCTGGAATAAAGATGACTATCCCCCTTCCATGAAAAATCTGGAGCCTAGAGTACGCAATAAAGCGATTGAAATCGCCAATGCCTTGCTTGAGGAAGACTATGAGGAAGGTCGTGCCATCGCTATAGCTACTGCCAAAGCCCACGAATGGAATGAAAATCATCCTGAGCATAAGGAGTAAACATCCTAAAAGTTTGGCTGAGGGTTGTAAATGTCACCTTCGTATATAGGACAATAAAGTAAAAAAGCTCGCCCTATTTGGGCGAGCTTTTCATATTCACGGTTAACGGCTACTAATGGAATGCTGCGCTTTGGCAGTCACGCCTTTTCTCGGATCGCGTACCGCTTTTGGTTTCTTCTCCAAGCCGTACGTTGCTGTTATCGTAATTACCTGACCCGCAATAGTGACCGCTAGAATCGTATACATCGTTTCAACCAGCGGCAGATAGAACAGCGAGAGCAGAAGTACAACGGCGTCCATCAGAAAAAACACCGTACCTACCTTTAATCCGCTCCATTCACTGATCAATACGGATATCGCGTCGTCTCCTCCCGTTGCTCCGCCAAAGCGAAGAACGATTCCGGCTCCAATTCCCGTAAGCACACCAGAAATGATGGCGGCTATCAACAGATTGTTACTCAGATCGATAACGAGCGGAGAATAACGTTCCATAACAGCATAAAAAAGTGAAAACATACCAGCGGCAATCATCGTGTTAAATATAAATTTGCGGCCCTTGATGAACCAGGCGATAAAGAGCACCACTATATCCATAAGGAGCATGCTAAGCGCCGTTGGTAAATCCAAAATATATTTGCCGAGCAGCGCCAGCCCCACAAATCCGCCTTCCGATAAATGGTTCTGAAAATTAATATGATAATAGGTAAATGCAAGTAAAAAAGTTCCGAACAAAATGGCTAACATCGTGTACATCATCGAAATGATGTCTTTTCTTGTCCTCATAAAGGCTCCCTCTAGTCTTTGTAGAATAGTCAGACACAGTCCAACCTCTACGAGAAGGTAACCTTGAGGAGTTCATCCTTCGCATCAAAGCTTCCTACCTTTCGTAAAGAGACTGTCCTCTGTCTTTAGACGTCCGACTTTGCTCTACGAAGGAAGCTATGTGTATGAGAGATCATAACGTTTCCAAATCGTCCTTGGGGATTTCGTCCTTCGGGAACACATGGTATCCTGATCCTTTCTTGTTTAGTTAACTAAATATATTATAACACATTCATACTGTTAACCAAACATGTTTTTTGAATTAATTGGAAAATTTTCGGCCTGATGTGAAAATTTTCATTGCAATTTATTCATGTATATGTTCACGATTCCGAAAAATACCGTGTGATCAAAATCACCATTGCCCCTCTCCTGCCCTGCCTATACTTAATTAACAAAGTTACACAATTTTAGAGAAGAGAGGGGTTTTGACATGTTAGATTCACATACGATTGAAACCATCAAGTCCACGGTTCCTGTTCTGAAAGTGCATGGAAAAACAATCACCACTGTATTTTACAAAAAACTGTTCAGACATCATCCTGAACTTCTAAATATTTTTAATCATGCTAACCAGCATCAAGGCAAACAGCCCACAGCCCTTGCAGAAGCCGTTTATGCTGCCGCTGCAAACATCGACCGCCTGGAAGATATTCTGCCTGTAGTCAAGCAGATCGGAGAAAAGCACCGCGCTCTGAACGTCCTTCCTGAGCATTATCCGATCGTCGGTGAAACGCTGCTTGCAGCGATTAAGGATGTGCTCGGCGATGCTGCCACCCCCGAAATCATGGATGCATGGAGCAAAGCTTACCAGATCATCGCTGATGTATTTATTCGCGTGGAAGAGGATATGTACAGCAAAGCTGAAACTGCTGCGGGCGGTTGGAGAGGTTACCGCCGTTTCATCATCGATCGGAAAGTGGAAGAAAGCTGTGTCATCACATCTTTCTATTTAAAGCCCGAGGACGGGCAACGCATTTCACCATATGAGCCAGGGCAATATATAACCGTACGGGTCAAACCAGAAGGCGAGGAGTACACGCATATTCGGCACTATACTCTTTCTGAAGCCCCAGGACAGCCTTATTACAAAATCAGTGTGAAGCGTGAAGATGCTGCGGAAAACAAACCTGCCGGAATCGTATCCTGCTGGCTTCACACCCATGCTGAACCTGGAACATCCGTAGAGCTTAGCGCACCTGCAGGTTCCTTTACACTGGATCAAACAAGCGAGCGTCCTCTTGTACTCATTAGCGGAGGTGTTGGTCTTACCCCAATGGTCAGCATGCTTGAGGCGACCCTTGCCGCTCAGCCCGAGCGCTCTGTAACATATATTCATGCCGCTATAGACGGCGACCATCATGCGATGAAGGAACATATCGAAGCACTGGCCGCCGCTCATAAACAACTGAAATCCTATATCATCTACGAACGACCGCAAGAGGGAGAAATTTGCGATAAAACCGGGTACATCGATCTTGCTTTCCTCCAAGCTATCGTTGATCCGAAATCCGACTGCTATTTCTGTGGACCCGTTCCGTTTATGTCTTCGGTGCAGCGTCATCTTACAGCTCTCGGGTTACCGAGCGAACGAACTCATTATGAATTTTTCGGGCCTATGGGATCTTTAGAAGCATAGCTTACGATTATTCGTGGTCCGGTGCGACAAGCTCCACCTTGATCCGATCCGGATCTTCAAAAAACACGGCATAATGATCAGGACCGCCAGCATAAGGATACTTGTCCTCGTACAGGACAGGTATCCCTTTTCTTTTTAACTCGGATGCCATTTCATCCACCTGCTTACGGTTTTTTGCATGAAATGCCAGATGATTCAGGCCCGTTCTGCGTCGATGGTAGGGAGGGGAAAGAAAGCGCTCCTCTGTCTGCACAAATACAAGATAGGTATCCCCTTGCTTCCAACTAATGCCGCTTTCCCACTCCTGATATGGGTGATAGCCCAGTTCAGTAAGCAGCCATCCCCAGAAATCCCGGCTCCGGCCCAAGTTGCTTGTGTTTATCTCTACATGATGCAGCAAAAAGCACTCCTCCTCATGATCAATGCTGTCCTCTTAACAGCCGGTTCACTGTCTCGCGCCGTACTCCGATCAGCTGCCCTATCTCCTCTTGCGTAAGCAGCTCGGTCAAATGCAATCCTTGCGAATAATCATCAAGCCATTTGATCAACAGCTCAAGCCGCTCGGCGGGAGTGCCTACTGTCAGATGATCCAGACGCTGCTGCATAAAGCGTACCTTTTCCTGTAAGAGCCTCGCTACTTCCAACGGCCGCTCCGGATTCTCCTTCAAATCTCGGTACCACTCTGCCGCCGGAATGATCTCGACTTCACTGCGGATAACTGCTGTTGCTGTCCCATGTATTTCCTTAGGACTTATTAGCGAGTGATGCGGAACCGTCTCTCCGGGGTACAAAATATTGAACAGCACAATATTCCCGTTCTGATGCAATCTTGTTACCTTAAATAAACCGCTCTTGATATGGTACAAAAAATCCCCGCTATCCCCTTGGCGGAACAAGATTTCCCCTTTATGCAATATCACGATGCATCACTTCCTTCCATCTGTTTGGCAGATCAAACATTTTTTTCATTATAACAAAATGGTGGAGTTCCTTTTCTCCAAATTTTTCACCTTGCCACCGTTATATATTGTTGATTACCATGATATCATATAAGAACATACGTTTCTATATTGTAAGGAAGTGACATGATGACAAAACCTCTCATCCCTCCGGTCCCGACCGAGGCAGACGACTTGCTTGTCAGATCTTATGTAATACACGGCATCATGCTGGAAATGTTGAAGCGGGACATAAACACACTTCATACGCTTTCACTGAAAATGCCCGAACTTTATATCCGCAGCCTCGCTCTCCTAGATAAAGAAATTTCAGAAAATCTATGGACGATCCGCCAAAATCTCCGTATTCACGGCATACGCATATTAAAACAAATTACAAGATCCGGCGGAATCGAAGCCGCATTTATGTGCCGGGGCTATCACCGAACTGTGTGGCTTTCGAGGAAACTCATTCAGGAGGAAGCCATTAACAAGCTTCATCGGTATTCATGTACAAATTTGGCGGCATACTAGCCTAATCAGACTGGAAAGAGAGGGCTGTGTTATCCGAAACATTATCCGCATCTACCTTACCGACCTGAGAAACATAACAACGAACTGGGTTGCATTCGTACTAATTTTAGGATTGGCCGTGCTGCCATCGCTTTACGCGTGGTTTAATATAGCAGCTTCTTGGGACCCGTACAGCCAAACTTCCGGGCTATCCATAGCAGTTGCCAACCAGGACGCTGGCACAACGCTTCGCGGCAAGCCTGTCAACATAGGACAGGAAATCATACGCTCACTTCAAAATAACCAAAGCCTGGAATGGCGATTTACAGATCAAAACTCAGCGATCGAAGGTGTGCGTCATGGCGATGACTATGCCGCTATCGTTATTCCTGAAGATTTCTCGGCTCGGATCGGCACCGTGTTGTCTGACGAACCGGTAAAAGCAGAAATTCTATACTATACGAACGAAAAAATAAACGCTATCGCACCAAAAGTTACAGCCACCGGAGCATCCGCTATTGTTGAAGAGGTCCGGAAAAATTTTATCAAAACCGCAGACGGGGCTATTTTTCAAATATTCAATGAACTTGGGGTCGAGCTGGAAAATGAACTCCCGGCTATTCGTAAAATAGAGAGCATCGTGTTTCGCATCGAGAAGCGTTTTCCGGAGTTGAATCAGGCGATGGAAACAGCAATAAAGGATATTGGCACAGCCAGTACATTAGTTACTCAAGCCAAAGAAACTTTGCCCGTGCTGGAAGAAATGGCTCGAAGCGGTGAAGAAGCCGCTGAAGCTCTTGCCGGATTTGCCAAACAGACATCCGAAGCTTCCATAGCACTCGAACCGCGTATAAAACAAGACCTTACTGTTTTAAATGAAGCTGCTGTCTCTGTGCAGCAGGCTATCACTCTCGCCCAGCAGTCCGGTATTTCTCCAGAGGAAGCCCGGTCTAACTTAAATGAGATAGGCAAGCGTGCCGAAGGAATCAAAAATGCAGCGACACAACTGTCGCAATTGTTCCAGCGCCTGGATTCAGCCATACCGGGTACCGGTGCAGCAGGAGCTGCGGCTGATCTGAAGCGTATCAGCGAACGATGGGGCTCCATCCAGAACGTCGTTCAAACGGCCAGTTCAGCCATCGGGCAAGATAGCAATGCAGCAGAGAGCTCTTTAGCAAAATTAAAACAACTGGCTGATGATGCAGCCAAGTTATCCGGTACTTTACTAACAAAATACGATAGCGAGATCGGCCCCCGAATTTCTGCCGGTTTCGATCAGGCCCAAAAGACCGCCCAGACTGTTCAAACCGAGCTGAATAGAGCTTTAAAAGCGCTGCCCGAAGTCAATCAAATTCTTCAACATGCGGAAGCCGGCCTAGCCGCAGGTGAACAAGAAGCAGACGTCATACAAAATCGGCTTCCAGAAGCCGAGCAGCAAATCTCGAAGCTTGCAGACGGCTTACGCAAACTAGAGCAAGGCGGAGAACTCGGAGAAATTATTGAGCTGCTAAAGAACAATTTTGAAGAGGAAAGTCAATTTTTTGCGGAACCGGTTGTCCTGAAAGAAAATCGGCTGTACCCGATTCCGAACTACGGCTCGGCGATGTCTCCCTTCTTCACAACCTTGTCTCTCTGGGTCGGAGCTCTGCTCCTTGTTTCACTGCTAAGCGTTGAGGTGCATCAGCAAGAGACTTCGTTTGGAAGCACCACCGTGTATTTTGGCCGTTTTCTCACTTTTTGGACCATTGCGTTGCTGCAAGCGCTATTTGTTTCACTGGGTGACATATTTCTTCTAGGAACTTTTGTTGCAGATCCAGGATGGTTTGTGCTGTTTTCTGTGCTTATCAGCTCCGTATTTATGCTGATAGTTTATACGCTCACATCGGTCTTCGGCAATGTTGGCAAAGCGATGGCCATCATTTTGCTTGTGCTTCAGCTGGCAGGTGCGGGAGGGACCTTCCCCATTCAGATGACTCCTGCCTTCTTCCAAGTGATTTACCCCTTTCTCCCCTTCACCTATGCCATCAGCATGATGCGTGAAGCGGTCGGAGGGATATTGTGGGACATTGTCAGCCGCGATGCACTCATCCTGCTCATCTTCGCGGCTGCTGCCCTTATGATCGGCGTCGTACTGAAAAAACCGATCAACAGGGCAGGAAGCCAACTGGTGCAGAAAGTTAGAGAATCCCGGCTTATTCATTGAACGGGTTTCCCAGATTTAAATGTCGTAATAAAAGAGTAGTGCCCAGGCTCTGGACACTACTCTTTATACTTTTATTCCTCAGTATGAACATCGCTTCACATCGTCGTTATTTTTCGGTACCATTCCTCATAATGATGAACGGCAAGACCGGCAAAAGACGGATGCTCCGTCCCCAACACAGCCGCACGATGAGCTTCGTTGTGCATCACTTCTTCACTTTTTCCATAGAAAGTCAAATAATCTCCTTCCGGTGTATCTGTCAGCTCTATGCCGATCCATACAGATTTGCCCAGCTTATCCGCCTGTTCCAGCTCTTCAAGAGACAATTCATACATCTTCTCCCCATCGTCCCGGTACGACATCACAGCTACAGCATCGGTCAGCTCCTGCATCCAGTAGCCAAAGCTGCCTGAACCGTCAGGTGCTGGTATAGAGTCCAGCCAAAAAGGAATAGCCGCGCTAACTTCTAACCCCTGATGTCTAGCTTGCTTCACCCACGATTCCATATTTTCGCTCCACTCCGTGACAACCTCTTCCTGCTCACGCTCCCACCTGCCTAACACATACGGCTCAACATCCAGCTGAACACCTTGAAATCGCTCCTCGGGCTTCGACTCCATATTATATTTTTCAAGCCAGGACAGTAATTTCATCCCCTCGCTATACTGCTCTGTGTACGCCCACTCCGGCTCGCCGCCTAAGGCATGGACAGCGATATCGGCCTCATGTGCCAAACGAATAAAACGCCGATAATCATTTGCAGGCACACTCTCTTGAATTTGCAGAAAAATGGTGTTAACTCCTTCCCGACGGCTAAATTCAATAATTTTTTCCGCTTCGCTGCGGATCATAACGGCATCCCACAGCCAGGTCGCCTTATCCTGCTTCACAGGGGCTGATGGCCGAAGAAAAATGAGCAGCAAAAAGCAGATGAGTATGAAAGCAGCGGTGAAGTAAAGCTTGGCTTTTGTGATTCCAAATCGTTTTCTAGCCTCCATTTTCGCTTAAATCAGCAGCGCTTCGCTCGGTTCTCGCACATGGGGCACCGAGTGACCGATCTTGTATATATGGGGCTTGGCATACATACTAAACGCGTTGCGGGTATCTAAAATAGGTACGCCCAAAGAGGCGATGAGTTTGTAGTCAAAGCTGCGATGATTGGTCATGAGGACCATGCAATCATAGTTCTTGAATTTATGAATGTCATAATCGACACTGTTTACCGTCTTGCCGCTTTTATCGATAAAACTGTGCGCATGTGGATCATAATAATCGACGCTCGCTCCATTTTCTTTAAACAATTCGTATACTTCCAACCCGGGCGATTCCCGCAGATCACTAATATCCGGCTTGTACGCCATACCGAGCAGCAAAATATTCGATCGTTTCACAGATTTGGCATATACGTTCAAAATTGCAGCGGTCTTGTTAATAACATAGTAAGGCATATTATCATTGGTCGATTGAGCCAGTTCGATAAATTTGCTGTAGAAACGAAACCCCTTCGCCTTCCAGGACAAGTACATCGGATCTAGCGGAATGCAGTGTCCACCAATGCCAGGACCAGGATAAAACGGCATAAAGCCGAACGGCTTTGTAGCTGCAGCTTCAATAACTTCCCACACATCGATCCCCATACGATCACACATCATCGCCATTTCATTTACAAAAGCGATGTTAACGCTTCGGAATGTATTTTCGAGCAGCTTGGACATTTCAGCAACTTTTGGTGAGCTGACCGGAACGACTGTATCCACATACTGTTCATACAAAGCCGTTCCCAACTTCAAGCAAGCTTCGGTCGTGCCACCAATCACCTTCGGCGTATTCCGGGTATTAAACCGGCTGTTCGAAGGATCAACCCGCTCCGGCGAAAAGCAAAGAAAGAAATCTTTGCCGGCGGTATAGCCCAAAGCTTCAATTTCCGACTGGATCAATTCCTCCGTCGTACCCGGATAGGTTGTGCTCTCCAGCGTGATCAACAGCCGGGGCTTCATAAACCGCTTAAGCTGCTCCACCACTCTTTTGATATGGGAAGTATCCGGGTCCTGATTTTCGCTCAACGGGGTCGGTACACAAATGCTGATCGCATCGATAATCGCAATCATGCTGTAATCCGTTGTAGCCTTGAATCGGCCTGTCTGCATGCAAGCAGCCAGTTCTTCAGAAGTAATGTCCGAAATATATGATTCTCCCCGATCGATTCGATCGATTTTGTCCGGGTCAAGATCGATGCCGATGACGGTAAAACCCTGCCTCACCATTTCCACAGCCAGGGGTAGACCGACATAGCCGAGTCCCACTACACCAAGGACAGCTTTCTTGTTTGCAATTGCATCTAACAAAGTTTCGTATTCTTCGTTCACGAGCATCAACCTCCATCGATGTATTGTCTAAAGAAGCTCCAATAACAGCACAGCGTTTAAGTTAGTGAAGGCAGCGGCGGATGCGAGCATCGAGCTCTATCGGTGAAAACGGCTTGGTGACGTAATCATCCACCCCCATTTGAAAGCACTGGCTGATCGTCTGCTCTACTCGCTTCTCGCTCAGTACCACAATTTTGGGTGATGCCGTCAATTCCAACTGCTGGATGTGATGTATAAAAGGCAGGCCGTCAATGCCATACAGATTGAGCTCGGTCAACACCAGATCCGGCCCCCATTTCGCAATCAACTCCAATGCTTCCAGACCATCAACCGCTCCCATAGTTTCATAACCCTGCAATGCCAGACGGATTTGCAAAAACTCACGCACTGTCCTGTCATGATCTACAATCAAAATCCGGTTACGATCTGCACCTGCTTCATCCTCAGTGAAGATATGGATATCGGAAGAAGTGCTAAGGCGAGCAGACTCCGCCATTTTCATCAGCATTTGCGGGGTAGGGACATCGGACACTGCCGCAAGTGTCATCCGGGGATCACAATCTCCATTTTTCTCCAATAAAAACTGCTTAAGCAGCAGCGCCTGGTAATGTGCGCGTTCCAGCGCAATTTCAGGCAGGATAACTGCCAGAGTTTTCGTCACAGGGTCCCTTAGAATCTCTCCTTGCAGATCGGCGTGCGAATGAAGAAAGCTCTTCACCTGTCCTTCAAGACCGAACGATTCTCCAGAACCGGAATATATGAATAGGAGAGCACACGTCCTGCTTGTATTTTTTTGTAGTTCCTGCTCCATAACGCTGTACAGATCCGTCCCTTGTTCTCTTGGCAATGTTGCTGTCTGAGACATGATATAATCCACCTTTCTTATTGTTAATAAAGATTAAATCTACCAGTCTAAAAAAGATTAGGCAGCTTTTCTCTCATCTTTCCAACTCTGCCGGGTCATCGTCCCCCAGGAATTGTTGTTCCGAAGGTATTGGATATGGCCCTGCACTCTCCACAGCGCACCAAGCTGGTGATATCCGGCAAATTTAAGGGCAGAGAAAAGAAGCATTTTCCAAAGATCAGACATGTTGCTGTATCGGCGAAAGGCCACTTCTTCTAATAAAAGGGCCCCTACACTGAGCAAATATCCGCTCAGAAAATTCACAAGGCCAAACACGGCAAGAATTTGCCAATGGGTCATATCCAGCGAGACATATCCGATCAAAGCCAGCAGGCCCGTGATTTTGAAATATGGATTTAAAGCTTCAAAAATGACGTTATAAGGCATCGTTAAAAGTCCCATCGTCTTGTATTTGGGATTGAAGACCATGTCCCGATTCTCGATCATATTCTTCAGATTACCCCGGCCCCAGCGCTTTCGCTGGTTGGACAAAATACGGTAGCTGTCCGGCGCTTGAGTCCAACACACCGCCTCGGGACAAAAGGCGACCCGATAACGGATTTTATTTTCCAGCATATAGCGGTGCAGCTTGATAATAATGTTCATGTCTTCTCCGGGGTAACCGCCGCGATACCCGCCTACGGCAATGACATAGTCCTTACGGAACAATCCGAAAGCGCCGGAGACGATAATCAGTCCATTGATATGACTCCATCCGATCCGCCCGCCTAGAAAAGCCTTCAAATACTCAATCGACTGGAACATCGGCCATATTCTGCGGGGTAATGAAACTTGCTTCACCGCTCCATTCTCAATGACACAACCGTTAGCAATGCGTACATCCCCGCCGATCGCAACGGTTTCCTCCGGATTTTCCATGTACATTCTCGCCATTCGGATCAGGGCATCCTTCTCCAGTAAAGAGTCAGCATCAATAGAAGAAATTAGAGGATAACGGGACAGGTTAATGCCCGCATTTAGGGAATCTGCTTTGCCGCCATTCTCCTTGTCGATAACAAACAGATGCGGATACTGCTCATTGTAGTAGACACCTCGAATTTTCTTCGTAGTCATTGTTCCGTTAAACTGAGGATTTGAAATACGCTTAAGACCATATTCCTTGATCAGCACCTCTAACGTTGCATCAGACGAACCGTCGTTGATGACGATAACCTCATAAGTCGGATAATTCAGAGTCATTAGACATCGAACGTTCTCGATAATGGTCAGTTCCTCATTGTAGGAAGGAACGAGCAGCGATACCGGGGGAGCCAGCTCTGAACCCGAAAGTGTGTTATACCTTGAAAACGAAGCTCTTCTGAAAATTTTTCCTATATCTCGAAAAGAAAACAAGATGATGGCAAAATAAATGATGTTCACGATCATGACATAATAAATGGCTACCATGCCATAAGTGAGCAAAATATCTCTAAGCAGTGTAATCCCCTCCTGTGCTTGCGATCTGTACAGGCCGTTTATTAGGCTCGATACTCTCGATACCAAAGTAGCTTTCGTAAAGCAGCTTTTTCTTGTTAAATGCAAGCATTTGATCCAGCGCCTTGTGCTCTCTTTCCTGCGCCATAATGAGTTCGATCCGGTAAAGCGCGCTTTCCCGCGCCGCTCCTGTACCGTTTATCGCCACCTCACACAACGCTTCAAACCCCTGTTCCCCCAGCATTGACAAGCTCTCGGCACTGCTGTTTCGGACATGCCAGCTTTCATCCTGGAGCGCTGTACGCAGCAATGGAATACCGCGAGCCGCATGAAGTTGACCGAGCGCTTTAGCAGCCGCCGCACGCACCTCCCATTCACTGTCATTCATCAACTGGGCAATCGTCTCATCCTTGAGCACCGGATTGGAGCTCAAATACAGCTTGACCGCCTCGGCACGAACATCTTTTTGCTTCGATCGAACCAGTCGGTTGAGTACAGGCACAACCGCAGGCACAGCTTGTCCCCACATGGCAACCAAAGCGACTTTAACCAGCTCCGAATTCGGATCATCCATCAGCTTACACAGCATGTCGGCGGAATCCAGACGGGTTTCCAGCAAAATATCGGCCGCCATATGATGAATCGGCTTTCCATAAGACAAAAGCTTTGACAACATCGCGCGGATCTGATCCGGCCGATCTGCACTTTTGGCAATAGCCCGAGCAATAATAATGGCAGACGGTCCATATGGGGTTCGATCCAACAGCATTTCCAGTGCTGGAACCGCCCTCTCGGCCCTCATGCCGCCCAGACGGTAAGCTGCCTCAATACGGCGGCTGAAGCGGAAGCTTTTAAGAGCACGAATTTCAGGCTCAATGAGATCAGCCTCTTTGCACAGATCGATCAACTTCGTGCGGGCATCTCCCTTAAACTGCTCGATCCATTCAATGAACTTGTCTTGAATAACGCGGCGTTCCCATTGATTGAGGTTCCCTGGCGGTGGCTCAAGGGAAACATCATCATATAAATGAGCCTGAACATACACGAAATAATCACTGTGCTTTTCTTTATATATAGCTGTCTGCTTTTGTTCCGTGTTATGCTTTATTTTCATTTGGAACAACAGGATGATGCCGAGTATGATCAAGCCCAGGCAAATATAAATAAACATGTAAGCCAAGGCTAAATTAGAAAACATAACCGGGTAGCTCCTCCTCTTATGGAATCTTACTGATCTTTTTGCTTGTTTCGAATATCCGGGATTTCGGTAAACAACTGTTTCATAGCATAATAGCTCTTTTTCAAGCGCTCGCTGTACCTCACCGTTTCCCATGGCTCCCATGTATATGGATCGATGGTATGCAAACGAAGTTCTTCCCCATCATCCGACCCATTTAGTGCTTCACTATCATCTGCATCGCCAATGGAAGCCCGGTCCGTCATCCAAGGAACCAGACGGATGCCATCGGTTGTTGCCGTTTGGAAAGATCTTCGATCCTGAAGCGGGCGATAGTCGATCACCTGCAAAGAGCTTGGATCGGCAAAGCCAAGCAGCATCCATGGAATACGCATTTCGACCACATTGCCTTGATACTGCCAGGCAGCCAGCGAATTGAAATCCTTCGCTTCAGGATGGGTGAAACCCCGCTTTAAATACCCGACCGTCTCATCCACAAACGGATGAAAAAAACGTGTATCCGGCGGATTCATCTTCAAGCTGATCCCGAGCTTCCATGGATTAAACGAAGCAGAATTTCCATTCTGGTCCTTCCCTTGGGCTTTCTTATCCTCATCCTCAGGAAGCATCCCGTATCCCTCCTTGCCATAAAGCCGCTTATGAAAATCGTAAGTCGGTGCGATTGTAACCTGTGACTCACGATCTTTGCCCAGTTCAATCAGCGTTTCCAGGCCTCCTCCTTCCAAGCTTCGGCCTGCCAATTCCTTCAGCGGCTTCTCTCCGCCTTCTATCGTGTCCACACCGATGTAAAGCTTCGACTTCTTCGGATCAAATGGCTGGTCAAGCTCCATGCCAATATACAAATAGGCTTCATCATGAGTCATCTGCATGTTTTCCACCCCTGCTGCCTTGCCTTCCCACCGTTTCGCTTCCCCTTCTGGAAGCTCACTCCAGTCGGACAAATTTCCGTCGATCGCCAGCACCTCTTCCTTACCCGGCAGCATAGCAAGAACACCAAACATCTTTTCATTCGTCAGCACATTAAGCCAGTAAGGACGACGATCTGCCGGGATTTCAAACGGCATCGTATTCCATGTTTTCTTGAACCATTCATCCTGCCACATAAAAAGAATAGCTCCCGAGTATCCTTCATCATAAATATCCCGAGTCAAGGAAACGTTGATCTCTCCTTGCTCCTGTTCGTTATGACCGCCCTGATCCCGGCCACCTGGTCCGTGATGAGATATCCCCATAGAAGACGGCACTCCATATTCGGTGACTATAATCGGCATGTCGGTAAATTTCGCCTTTAATTTTCGCAAATAAGCTTTATAGGTGTTGTAGCCTCCCTCTTCGTCAGCGATAGTCCGCAAATTTTTATCCGTCCGGAAAAAATCGGGATAATATGGGTACACATGATACGTGGCAAAATAACCTGCATCCCAATTCACCGGCTGGACATGCCTTGCATCGACGGAAACCATATCTTCCTCATACAATGGTTCTCCCGGATGCTCAAGCACATCTGTCGTTACCCAGTTCGTAAACGTAATCGGATGCTGCCAGCCGTATTTCTGCTCTTCAGCAGCTGTATAATCAAGCAAAGCAGCCAGCCAATTTTCAAAAGGACTTGCATCTGCTGTACCTGAAAAATAAGTGCCATTATAACGAGGGGTATCCTTATGTTTTTCATTTGTGTTTTTAACCATGGAGGGGTCCCACTCCGTACCTACATGCCAGGCCATCAAATATTTCCCCGCATTGGCTTTATATTTACCGCTTGAAACACCATCTTTCGCTTCCACCGTCACATCCCCGTACACAGCAGCTACCGCTTTGCTAATCTCGTCTTTAAACATCTGCTGAATATTTTCAGCATACGCATCCTGCTGCTCAATGAGCTGCTCTTCGGGAGACCATATACCTTGCATAAAGTAGAGCGGATCGTCGCCTTTATCACGGTTATACTTCACAATAGCTGAATAAAAAACGGGGTTGTGTACCGTATAGAGCCGGATAACATTCGCTCCCATCTCATCGATCTGTTTAAACCACCGAAGATAATCCTCCTCGGTTACAGGAAACTCGCCGGGAAAATGCCCCGGTACCGTCGCTCCAAGATTAACGCCTTTCACAAACATTTCATTCCACTGTTCACTTTCACCGTATACAAGAAAATCTGCACCTTCTGTTTTGAATTTCATCTTTGTCCCGTCTGGATCAGCGAAAGTCTTTAATGACGGTCGAAAAAATCCAAAAACGGCGGCGATTCCACAAAACAGGATAAAAACCAGTATTCCTAATAGCATCCATCGTCCTTTGAGGTTCATTGTCGTTCTAAACCTACCTTCCTTAATCTCTTATTACACCCTATTTACAACCTTTCGCATTTGTATAATAGGGTATAATCGATCACTGAATGTCACGATGATGATAAACTTCAACATATTTATTACGCATATTTACGGATGAAAAGAATTGAAAGCTCAATTGTAAACTGCATGAGAGAAGCAATAACTTTCAGAAAATTTCTCTGATCGTTTAATTAGACGCAGAAAAATGGCTAAAGTTACGGATATTCTTACATCATTATCCATAGTTATTACAAAATTGATACCATGGTATGACATAAAAACAGTTGAAATGAGCATGGTTATCGGTTTTGTTAAATATTAGGGTGTATGCAAAAATAAGAAGAGAGTCCCGCACTGGGACCCTCTCTTCTAATAATGTGTTCTATATAAGTTAGTATGGTTATAAAAACCTATTCATAAATAACCTCAAAAGAACAGTTCGTTGTTGGTTCAACATTAAGCGTAAACCCCATCAAAATTTATGATATCGTCTATGTCTAGTGTGATATATTCCAGGCTGAAGCTAAAAACCAGAGGCGGATCAAGTAACCATTGGTCCTATTCTGGTTGGCCCAAATCCGGCTGATCTACCAATTCAACTTGGGGCGCATCCGTATGGTGCAATTCCAAAATAACAAGCTCATTCCTACCTTTTTGAAGCAGCGGAGCAGGAAGGTAAAGGGTCTGTTGAGGCCCTTCTTTCCAATAGCGTCCAAGATTAAAGCCGTTAATCCATACGACGCCCTTGTTCCAGCCGTTTAAGCGGATGAATGTGTCTGCAATTTCTTCAACATCAAACAAAGATCTGTAAAACATAGGCCGATCCGTTCCGCCCTCACCGTTTGTCAGATCTGTAAACTGTAATGAGGATAGGTCTTCCATCGGCAGCGGATAAATAGTCCAGTTGAATAGGTATTGATTGTTCATCCGCACCCCTTCAGTAACTCCTTTGTAATCCTTGAGCTTAGGGCCATAATTGACGCGGCCCATGTTCTCCACAACGATATCGAGTCTAGCACCGGTAGCCGGAATATCGAACTGAAAACTTTGCGGATTCCAACGTTCTGTCGTTCCTTGATAGATACCATCCAGAAAAATCTGAGCCCGATCATGCACCTCCTGGATATACAGCGACTCTCCTGTTCGAGGCCCTGAAATATGTGTGGAATACACAATGAAGCCATAACTTTGCCCCAGCATCTCCATCGGAACAGGGCTTACTCTCTCCACGGGTTCAGAAAGGTGCATCAACTGATCCAGCATATCGGCTTTTTGTGTCATTGCAATCGTCCCGTAATTCTTTTTTGGATTTAATGCAGGCAGTTCTGGAGCATCTGGCGAAGTTAGTCCATTCTTTTCATAGAAGCTAGTAATAACGCGTCGTACAGCCTCGTATTTTTCCGTGATATCTCCACATTCGGATAAAGGCGCGTCGTAATCGTAGCTCGTTATCGTCGGTTCATATTTATCATGATAGTTCGCTCCATTGTAAAACCCAAAATTCGTTCCGCCATGGAACATATAGAAATTAACAGAAGCCCCTGCCTGAAGCATCTTATCAAACACATCTGCTGCATCTTGAGCATCCCGCGTATGGTGCGGCTTCATCCAATGATCGAACCAGCCGTTCCAATACTCCATACACATGAAGGGATCATCAGGTCGATATTCTCTAAACTTCTTAAAAGCTTCTTCCGGTCTCGAGCCAAAATTGACTGTTGCCAGCACACCCGGCACACTTCCCCCTTGCAACATTCCATCGCCCGGACCATCGGATGTAAACAGCAATACATCGACCCCGCGACGAACAAGCCCTTCTTTTAAATAATTCAAATAAGCTTGATCGTTGCCGTAACTGCCATATTCATTCTCGATTTGCATCGCAATAACAGGACCGCCGTTTGTACTTAGCAGCGGCAGCAGCCGAGGAATCAGCGCATCATAATACCTGTCTACTTTTTCAAGATACATTTCATCCATGCAGCGCAGCTTCATCTCCGGATAACGAAGAAGCCATGCAGGCAGCCCCCCGAATTCCCATTCAGCACAAATGTATGGGCTCGGTCTCAAGATAACATGCAATCCCACCTTCTTTGCAATTCCAACAAACTTTTCCACATCGGCAATGCCTTCAAAACAAAATTGTCCTTCCTTTGGTTCGTGTAAGTTCCAGGGAAGATACGATTCCACCGTATTAAACCCGCAAGCTTTCAACTTTAAGAGGCGATCCTCCCAATATTGCGGAACGACACGAAAATAGTGAATGGCTCCCGACAACATTTGCAGTGGTTCTCCATCCCAATAAAATTGCCGGTTTGCGATTTCTAATTGCATCATTACCATCCCCCATAATTTAATGGATATCTGTTGTTATATGTATCATCCATTAAAAATAAGCCTTTCTCAATCTCCAAATGGAGCATCTTTTATACCTTTTGTGCCATATTTGCACTTACTTCCTGAGCACACATGGTATGATGATTGTACAAGTACGAGCGAGGACTGAAAGCGAATACATATGCAAGGAGCTGCCATGCCAATGAATTTAACCAATACGTTGCAGGTTACAGGCTGCCATTTCGGCGTTCAGCATTCTGGATGGTGTTATCCGAGACATCATCATCATTTGTTCGAGCTGCTATGCTGCCTGGAAGGCGAGGTCATTCAGGAGCTCAACCGCGACAGCGTGATTTTACGTCCGGGTGACTGGATGCTGATCAGAGCTGGTGTAAGGCATCGAACGATGAACCATTCTGAAGCGCAGTACAAGTATTTTAATGTGCATTTTGATCTTGATGTTCCCGAAATCCGTTCGATGCTGGCCACCGCCCCTTACCGGCATATTCCATATGAAGAGGCTAAACGAACGAGTCTTCGCTCCTACGTAACGGAACTGAAAAGAATTATGCTGGATCATGAGTCAGAAGCGTTCGAAACAGCTGATCATTTTCGATTTGAAGACAAGCTTCTGCTGCAATCCTATACTTTGCTGATCATTCATGACGTCCTGACCTTAATGCGAGATCTTTCGCTCCCACCTGTACCGACTCCGCAGGAAGGATCTCTGTCCGCAGCAGATGTTGCCCATACCATTGAAGAAAGACTATCCCAAAGTTTGAATGAAACCACGTCCATCGCTGGTATAGCCAAAGAGCTGAATTTAAGCCGAAGCCAGTGTACCAAGCTTTTTTCCAAAGTTTACGGCCTGTCTCCAAGGCAATATGTAAGCCGTCAAAAACTGAATGCTGCCAAAGAACTCCTCGTTAAAACCAACCTGCCAATAGCAGCGGTTGCCGAAAAACTTGGATTCAGTTCAGCCAGCCATTTCTCCAGACAGTTCCGACGCTGGACCGGTCAATCTCCGACTGAATACAAACCTAAACAATGATTGAATTTTAGAAAAAAAGATCAGCTATAGCCTTAGAATGACTCTAAAGAATAGCTGATCTTCGTTTTATTATGATGTATGATTCATAAGCTATCAAGCAGGATAAATGTCAAAATCCTTCAAGGTTTCGCCTGTACGCCCTGACTCAAAAACCGCCTCAATTAGATTCAGTACACGCAGTACTTCCTCGTTCTTTACAATCGGTTCACTCTTTCCTTCTATAACCGCTGCAAAATTGTCAAAGAAGCTGCTTGGATTACGGAATGGTTCAGGAAGAGCACCTGTAATTGTAGCCTCTTCTGAAGGAGGAGCCATCGTTTTAGTCAAACCAACACCGGCTTGGATTGGAGTTGGCTCGATTTTGACCGCATCTTGATTTCTTGTGACGATCCTGCCGTTCAGAGCCCAGTCCTCAATGACGCCTGTTCCTTCTGTTCCTTTGACATACCAGCGTGGAAGCGGAATAAAGTTGGTGGTTCCCACTTCAATCACCGCGGATACCCCGTTCTCGAATTGAAGTACGGCTTCAAATCCGTCATCAACTTCATCACCCAGAATAAAGCTCAAACGGCTGTTCAGGCTCGTTATCCGGCTGTCCACCATATAGAGAATTTGATCGAGCAGGTGAACTCCCCAGTCAAGGAGCATTCCGCCGCCATGCTTCTCCATGTGACGCCAGTCTCCCGGAATACCGTTCGCTCCGTGCACTCTGGATTCAATACGGAACAAATCTCCAATCGTTCTTTCATTATACATTTGCTTGATCGTCAGGAAATCCTCATCCCAACGACGGTTTTGGTGAACCATCAACACCCGGCCTGCCTCATCCGCACTAGCGACCATGTCCTTAAAGTCTTGCACGGAAAGAGTAACCGGCTTTTCACAGATAACATGCTTACCCGCTTTAAAAGCCTGCAACGCCAGATCTTTGTGCACATCATTAGGTGTAGCTATAAGAATAACATCAACAGATGAATCATTCAGAACCGCTTCATAACTTTCATATGCAGGGTAACCGTCCTGAACGGAAACTTTCTGTCTTTCTTCCAGAATGTCATAGGTTCCAGTCACTTCAAGATGATCATTATCCTTGATCAGCTTGGCATGATAGCTTCCCATACCTCCATAGCCTACGATGACAACAGCATGTTTAGTAGTAGTCATAAATCAATTACAGCTCCTTTAATGTTCAGCAATTAACGTCTGTCATCCTAAATTATAATATATTTATGGGAATAAAGGTTATCGTAATTATTAATTTTGATTCATATACACAGCTTTGCCGGTACGGGCCGATTCATAGATAGCTTCCAATATTTCAGAAACCACACACGCTTGCTCAGGTGTTACCACAGGCTCCAGATCCTTATCGATCGCTTCAATCCATTTTCTCATTTCAATATCCGGTGCACTTTCCTCACTGCCTTCATAAAAAGCAACTCCGCCAGATTTCAAATCAACCTCATTCGTATACAAGCGGCTGTATTTCTCACCGTTTATACGAAGGCCGCCTTTCATATCGGCTCCAGCTTCGGTACCGCTCAAGCTGCATTTCGCCTCATCCACTTCAAGAGAGTTAAGCGCCCAGCTGGATTCCAGCATAATCGTCGCGCCATTTTCCATAACAATCATACCGAAAGCAGAATCCTCAACCGTGAACTTCTCAGGGTCCCATGGTCCCCAGGCATTTGCCGCATTTTCTTTTTTGGACAACTCATGATACTTCGTTCCCAGAACAACCTTCGGCTTGTAGTTATCCATCATCCACAAGGTAAGATCCAGTGCGTGAGTACCGATATCGATCAGCGGGCCGCCACCTTGCTTCTCTTCATCAAGGAATACGCCCCAAGTCGGTACAGCTCTTCTGCGGATGGCATGCGCCTTTGCAAAATAAATATGTCCAAGCTCTCCATCTTCGCACATCTGCTTCAAATGCAAGCTGTCCCCTCTGAAGCGGTTGTTATAGCCGATCGTCAGCTTTTTACCGGTTCTCTTGGCGGCTTCAACCATGCTGCGTGCTTCCGCTGCTGTCTTCGCCATCGGTTTTTCACACATGACATGCTTGTCTGCTTCCATGGACGCGATGGAAATTTCGGCATGGGACTCGTTTGGTGTAAGCACATGAACGATGTCAATCGTACCGTCTTTCAACAGCTCCTTGTAATCTGTGTACACTTTGGCCCCGTCAACCCCATATTTTTCAGCGGCTTCATCCGCGCGGCTTTGAATGATGTCACAAAATGCAACAAGTTCTACAGTGTCCAGCTTGCTCAAGCTTGGCAAGTGCTTGCCATTTGCAATTCCGCCACATCCGATAATACCTACGCGATATACTTTACTCATTTTAGTCACCTTCACATTTCATTATTTTTAGTTGCTGCCTTGCGATACTCCCCCGGAGTTATGCCCATTCGTTTCCGGAACACCGCATGCAGGTAAGTAGCATTCGTAAAACCTTCAGTCTGTGCAATTTGTTCAATTGACATTGAGCTTTCCCTCAGCTTGCGGCAAACTGCTTCCAATCGAATATCTTCCAGCGCCTTGCTAAAAGAACCGCTTGGACTCATCTGTTTAAAAACCCTTTGCAGCTGCCTTGGACTAATGTTCAGCTTCTCAGCTACATTTTCCAGTGTCAGACTTGCCGGATAATTAGCCTCCATATAGTGGATAGCATATTGATATCGGTGAGAAAGCATATCCCGAACGGGTGCTTCAACCCGAATTCCATCGGAATCATAAGCTCTTACAGCCTTTAGTAAAATACTAATGACCAGTTGTTTAATCGATGTATAATATCCTGCATGTTTACCGTCACATACTTGATAAGCTTCAAGAAAACAATTCATCGCCTGATGGGAATCATAAGCGGGAATGAGAGGTAATTTCCTCAATTTATCGATACATTCTTCTGCCTCGGCCGCTTCCCATGGGTCCACATCGTCTTGAGGCTTCTCTGCAATATCAACGTGAAGACAAAGCTCATCCATCGCTTCATGAACATCCGCTTCCTGATAATGCATCACACCAGGGCCTGTTAAATAAAACATTCCTTCTGATAAAGAATACGGCTGCTCTTCGAGTATAACCCGTCCCTTTCCTCTCGGAATGAAATGAAACTCAAATTCAGCATGATTATGAAAATCAACGACTTTTCCCGGGGGAAATGTAACCAAATGAAATCTTAGAACATGAATCTCGTAATGCCCCCACGCAATTCGAATGTCCAGCCTTTCGAGCATATCCTGCTTCTCAAACATGACTCCGTAAGGAAACGTAGCCCCCCGCTTCAGATCGTCCATAACCTTATGACTTTAACTCCTCAAGCCGGACAACTCGCCCTTCTTTATGGGAAAGGTTCGCTGCCTCCATTAAACGGGTAAGCTCTACAGCTATTCTGACATTCTCTTCGGCTGTCGTATCTTTCTGGATGTGAGCGACCCACTGATGGAACGCGCTTTCACGATTCTCATGCACGGCTACTTCCTTCCAGCCCTGACTGTCTTCCCCGGCGCGATTTGTTCGCAGCAAAAGCTTCTCTTCCGGTGTTCCGTACAGCAATGTTCCATCCGTACCGTGAACCTCAATCGTAAATGGAGAATGGCTGTTTACAAATCCCGCTTCCACGACACCGATTGCACCAGTCGCTGTATGCAATGTTGCAACCGCATTATCTTCTACCTCTTTGCCGGTTACATAGCCAAAATTAGCACTTACCCCGGCAATCTCTTCACCCAGGAATAAACGGGTCAAGTACATCGGATGACAACCCAGATCAATCAGCGCGCCTCCCGCACATTGCTCTAAGTTGTAAAAATGCTCTGGAAGCCAGTCAGCAACAGCTCCGTTATGAGACAAGCGGACTCTGACATAGGTAACCTTGCCGAGTAGTCCCTGCTGTAAAACTTCCTGAATAGCCAGCGTATATCCATCATTTAAACGAGGCAAAGAAACCGTTAATTTAACACCCTGCTTCTTAACCTCCGACACAATTTCGTTCACTTCTGCCAATGTAGGAGCGATAACCTTTTCAGTAAAAATATGTTTACCTGCCTTGGCAGCTGCAAGCATAACTTCAAGGTGCATATTCGTTGGAGCATCCACAATGACCCCAACCAGATCCTTTTGAGCGAGCATGTCATCCAAATTTTCATAAAATGGAACTTGCAGCTGATCGGCAGCTTTTTTTCCACGTACCGGATCTTCATCCCAGACGGCTGCAATCTCAGTGTCGTCATGCTCCTGAGCTTGATTCGTATAATCCCAAGCGTGAACGTGCCAATAGCTGATCTTGCCGATTTTAATGCTCAATTGGCCCTACCTCCCAATATATAATATCCTGACATTCACTTATAAAAGTAACACATATTGAATCATTTTATTAGTAGAACTATGCGACAATTTATATATAATATTACGACATCATAAAATACAGTGAGCGTTTTCACAAAATGCAAGCTATAATTGTATTTATTAATCTACATTACCATTAATAGGATGTAAATCCTTCGAAAAAGCTGTGGTATAAAGAAATAATCGTTAAACTTATTTGTCTACTGTCGTTTCGGAGCTCTCAATCTCGCTATGATGAAAATATATAATAATATGCCAACGATTGAATAAAGCGATTATGTTTACGATTTGATGCTTGACTATGAAATTGCGATAAGTTCTATAATAACCATCTGTCTGACTAGGAGGGAAAACAGCAGTAAACCTTTTCTTTATAAGCAACAAGGGACAATACCCAAGATCGATTTAACCCTGGGATTGCCCCTCGCTTATGAATTCGATAACATTGTTTTTCGCAAGCGCTTCTACTTAATTTCATTCTTCGTAACAATCTCAATATATCCTTCCGTCCCGTTCACTCTGATCCAATCCCCGTCTTTTATAATTTCCGTTGCATTATCAATGCCCACGACGGCAGGAATTCCATACTCTCTGGCTACAACTGCCCCATGAGTCATCAGTCCGCCCACCTCCATGACCAGTCCCTTGGCCGCGTTAAAGAGCGGGGTCCATCCGGGATCGGTGAACGGAGCAATCAGAATGTCGCCCGGATTCAGGTGTGCTTCATCCGGTTTTAGTATAACTTTCGCACGTCCTTCAACAATACCGGCAGATACAGGTGTACCCAATAGCGCTCCTTCCGGCGCATTGACATGACTCTGCTTCCCTGTGATGATCTCCCCTTCGCTTGTAATGACACGAGGCGGAGTACGCTTTTCATCCTGCTCCATTCGCTTCTTTCTTGTCTGCACGATCCATTGAGCATCTGCTTGATCCTCACCCTTTAAAAGACTGTGAAGCTCGGAGAGCGTCAGATAAAACACGTCAGATTTGTGCTTCAAAATTCCTTCGCTGACAAGCTTCTCTCCTTCCTCCAACATACAATTCCGCAATATTTCAAAAAAACGAACGATTGTATATTTCGGCCATTCACGAAGTCCCATCACATTTCTGAAAATATAGATCCATCTTGTCATAATCTTAGCTTTGTACAATCCACCAGGAGTTTTGCGAAGCTTCGCTATCATATCTTTAGCGGCTTCTTCAGCTTCGATTACCCCCGCATCAAAGCGTGCACGGTGCTCGCTCTGGCTCAAAGTATGGGCCTGATTTAATATAGAAGGAATGAGTAAAGTCGGGTCGTCTTTCCACCTAACCTTTTGCACATCAATCTCGCCAGGACACCTCATTCCGTACTTCTCCATAAACTTCACAAACGGTGCAGCGAATATCTCCTTTGGATCTACTTCTTCGAGACCTTCGTAAAAATGATCCGCTGTCGCGTTCGCGTATTTGAGATAAACTGCTATTTCAGGATTTTGCCGTACGATATCTGCAAGATCACCAATTTGAAGCCCCATCTCCGATGTCACATTACCAGGCAAGGATTTATTCAATAGGCTTATGCTTTGATCATCTCCAAGCCATTTTAGGGACAAATAGGAGATACGTTTCAAGGCGATGATTCCCGGAAGTACAAACGTCGCAACATTCGTAAAAAGAGGTAATATAAAACCGCCGCAGCTCTCCTGAATTCTTGCTATTCGTTCAGCGCCTGAAGCACTGCCTATGTAATCCTGATATCTCTCTAGACCGTCTTCTGTTATTTGGCGGGCTTTCGGTATCGCTTCAGCCGGATCGCTGATCCATATATTTCTCACTACCTTTTTTAAAATGGGAAGCAGCGTACTTCTGACTTTTTTTCTCACACCCGGATCAACTTCATCTTGGATAAAACCCGGCCGCTGAAGAAATTCCCGAAAGGCACTTCCGATACGCTCGTCAAGCTGTTGTAACAACAGAGGTATNTGAAGCACTGCCTATGTAATCCTGATATCTCTCTAGACCGTCTTCTGTTATTTGGCGGGCTTTCGGTATCGCTTCAGCCGGATCGCTGATCCATATATTTCTCACTACCTTTTTTAAAATGGGAAGCAGCGTACTTCTGACTTTTTTTCTCACACCCGGATCAACTTCATCTTGGATAAAACCCGGCCGCTGAAGAAATTCCCGAAAGGCACTTCCGATACGCTCGTCAAGCTGTTGTAACAACAGAGGTATGACTTTGCGAGCCTGCTTTATTTGCAGCAGCGAGGTTAAATCAATAAACAATCTTCCTCCTGCTTCAAGCATATATTTTGATTCCGAGACGACAGATGATTTTCCAAAAGGGAACATCGTACGCCAGATGGATCTCGCCATCGGACTTAGCGCATCTGTCATCATCTGCTGGTGGCCAAAGGAGAAGAACAGATGCAAACGTTCATCCGAAACTTGCGGAACGGGGTAAAGCGAGGTAATCGGGCGGCTTTGCACGATGTAAAATTTCCCGTCATACCAGCACCACTCGATGTCTTGCTCCCGGTCATAGTGTTTTTCAATCCGTTTTCCCAGCGCCGCCAGCTCCATGATATGTATATCTTCCAATGCTTGCGCATCCTGCTTTTCTTTTGGCAGTTCCTCTGTCACCGTGCCACCGGTTGGATCAGCAAAAACCGCCACTTTTTTGCCCGCAACTTTCTTTTGGGTAATAGCTCCCTGATAGACCTGATATAAATCGGCGGATACGATTCCGGATACAAGCGCCTCCCCCAGGCCAAAACTCGCATCGATAGATACCGTGTTGCGATTTCCGGTTATCGGATCAGCGGTAAACATAATGCCTGAAACTTGCGGAAAAATCATCTCCTGTACAACGACAGATAACTGCACTGATCGATGATCAAACCCATTTTTTACACGGTAAATGATAGCCCGATCGGTAAATAGCGACGCCCAGCATTTTTTTACGGATTCCAAAAACGCTTCTTTACCTTTTACATTCAGATATGTTTCCTGTTGTCCGGCAAAAGATGCACCCGGTAAATCTTCCGCGGTTGCACTGGAACGAACGGCATAGGCCTTGTCTGTCCCTAACTGTTCCCAGGCCTTCAAAATGGACGTCTGTATAGACTCAGGCATTGGAAGTCCGTTCAGATGCTCCCTGATTTGATGCCCTAACATGCGGATCTCATCTAAATTCTCATAGTCGGCCAAATCCAGTAAACGATAAAAATGATCCATTTCTTCACTTGTCTGAAGGAAAGTACAATAAGCAGCTGTAGTAATACAAAAGCCTGTCGGTACAGGAAAACCGGCTTTTGTCATGTCGCCAAGGTTAGCCCCCTTCCCACCAACATGTGGTAAGGCATTTTGATCCGTTTCATGGAAATGCAATACATAGTTATTCATCGATCCGCCGCCTTTTTTCATTTTCATCTTTGAATAAATAATGAAGGAAAAGACTTGTGACATCAATGCGATAACGCTTCTCATGCGAGATGGCATTGGAGTTCTTCAAAAATTCCCGAACATCTTCACTTTCCACTTTATCGTTAAACTTGCCTCAAGCTTGGTTTACAAAAAAGAGGGGTTTCCCCCTCCACGAATACCGAAATAATATTCTTTTTGTTGCGTTAACTAGCCTTTTTCTTGAATTCTGTCCCGATCTGGTCTGCCAAAAGTATAGCATTGACTACATCCTCTTCACTTACTGGGAAAGGCATCGAGTGAATCGATTCCTCAGGAATACACGCTATCTGAGCTACTCGCATCAGATCATCTTTCGAAACCTCTGTAACCCCTATATCGGAAAGGCTTACTGGGAGCCCTACACTTACACAGAAATTCAATACCTCGTCAATTTCATCCGCAGGGGCATTTTCCAGAACTAATTGAACTAACGTGGAAAAAGCAACTTTTTCCCCATGATAATAGGAATGTGTCCCTTCCAGAGCGGTTAGTCCATTGTGAATAGCGTGTGCGGCTGCCAGACCAGCGCTTTCAAAGCCCAGGCCGGATAACAGTATGTTGGCCTCGACTATATTTTCAAGAGCTGGCGTGACGATGTTTGAATCACAGGATAGCTTGGCTTTCACACCATCTTCAAGCAGCATTTCATAACAAAGCTTGGCTAGACCAAGAGCCGTGTTGGTGCCTATGGTTGGCAAATTCATATCCTTGGAGCCGTTAGGCAATCCGGCATTAACTTGAGAGTACGATAAAGCCGTAGCTCTTGCTTCAAAATAAGTAGAGAGTGCATCACCCATCCCCGACACAAGAAAACGTGTAGGTGCATTGGCAATGACCGTTGTATCAATCAAGATAACACTCGGGCTCTGCTTAAAATATGCGTAATCATCAAAAGCACCTTCCGGCGTATAAAGTACCGCAGAGTGGCTTGTTGGAGCATCCGTTGCCGCAATCGTCGGTACGATAATCAAGGCATCTCCTTCAGCAACGCTTTTCGCTGCATCAATCGCTTTACCACCACCAAGACCGATCGTGCAATCGCAATTTTTTTCAATGGCCAGCTGCTTTAGCCGCTTTACTTCATCCCTCGTGTTCTCCCCGCTAAAACCGCTTTCGATGATCGTTACACCGAACTTTTCCTTGGTGTGGTCAAGTTTATCCTGAACACGCTTTACATCATCTGGATTGGCAATGAGAAGTGCTGATTTCCCATATTGCTTAATGAAATAACCCAGATTCATTATTTCATTTTCACCCTGAACATATTTTAGTGGACTAATAAAAGCCTTCCTCATGAAAGAACTCCTCCTCTGTGTTCACTGTAATTACTTCAAAGAGAGGTACAAAACATGCATAGAAACAATAGCAACATCCAAGTGAAGTGCTTTTTACTCTAAGACATATATAGATAATGCTGTACCTTCTTCATAGTAATTACCCAATTCATACGAGGAAAATCCACCACTTGTTATTTATCACTTCTTGTTAAAATGTAATGGTACAGTCCATCCTCATCTGCTTCTTCACAAGCTCTTACAAATCCGGTGCGCTCCAGACAAATCAAACTTGGCACATTATCGTCATCAACCCATGCTTCAAAAACTTCAATATGTAGCAACGCTTTTAAATGGGGCATCTGTTTCAGGATAGCTTTACCATAGCCTCGATTGCGTCGTATGGGATTAATCACGTACGAAATGGACGCCGTTTTATAGTCCGTCATCTCAACGCTTAATTCCCCTACCTGCTCATCCCCATCACTAATGATCCACACTAAATAATCTGCGCTGCTGTTCACAAAAGAAAACCACTCTTCCAGATCATCAATCCCGATTCTGATCTCGGTTTCTTCATCTTTATGCCATTCTTCTAACAGATTTAAATGATTTCTATTAAGATATGTAAATCTAAGGTTCATTCCCAATCCCCCAAGTTAAATGCTCTCTAAACTACGCTTAATCTATTTTCTTTCTCATAAATAAAGCGACTTCATCAATCCCGTTATAAAAAGACAAGTCAACCCCTTCGATCATAAAGCCGCATTGTTTATAAAAATGGATGGCTGGGACATTCGTATTCTGCGTTTCCAGTGTAACAGCTCGAAATCCGTTTTCTTTTGCCAAATCGATCATTTTTCTCATTAGAATACTTCCATATGATTTTCGTCTATGGTTCTCATGAACTTGAAAATGCCATAACAATAGCGTGTTGTTCCATACTTGCGGTTCTGTGATGGCAATAGCAACCAGCTTATGATCTACGTAAAGTCCCAGTGAATATCCCAGCTTCACAAGCTTCTGATAACGCTTAAGCTCATCGTCATCATTCAGCTCTTGCTTAACATACGGTGTATCTAGATTGACAAGCTTCAATTGCAAAGTGAACGCATGTAATGTTTCTTCTTTAGTCGCTTCGTACTTTTGATGGGACGTGTAGCCAAAAACTCCTAGCGAGTTCAATTCTTCGATTGAAAGATCGTGTAGCTTCTTAATTTCCATTTTGTATACCTCGTTATTTCATGACTTTTTCAAGTTATGGGTGCAATTCGTTCGTCCAGTTAACATTCTTAAAGATCAACATCTTCATCTACAAAATACTTCCCTTTCACGCCAGATATAACTTTATACATTTCATCCCGTACTCGCTTCTCTTCAGTTGCATCTGTCCACCAGTTATATGCCTGTCCCAGCTTTCGATCGTCCGGGCACCACACATATTCATACCATGGGGGCATCCCGCATCACTATAGACTCAGGGAGGTTTCTTTTACCAAATCGGTCCCCGCCCGTGAATAAAATCAGGGGTGCTCGGCCGTTCTTAAAAAGTTCAACCGCTTTCAACATTCTTTCAACCCGCACTCCACCAAAAACAAATATACAATCTCCATCGAGAGTGCCGTTATCGATTTCAGCAGCATTACCGAAGACCAGCTTGGTCATTTGTTCTTTTGTTAATTTTTCAGGATTCAGCTTTGAAATTAGCAAAATGAAAACCTCCGCTCAACTCAACCTATCGTTTCCATCTCACCCGACACATTTCATGATTCAAAAAACTCCATATGCCCTTTATCAGCCTTATAATAATCCAATCGATCGTTGAGATTTCCTGTATGAAATTCAAACATATGACCATCCGGGTCCAAAAAATAAATCGATCGTTTATCCCTCTCATCCCGATCTCTTCCTGGAAGCATATGCACACGCAAATCTTTCAATCTATGTAGTAATAGATCAAAGTCTTCCTCTTCAATGGTAAAGGCGATATGCGTATACGTTCTTTGATTCTGACTGCGGTCGATATCCTCTTGGTTTAGGGCAATCCACAGGCCATTTAGGTCAAAATAAGCAAGTCGTCTACCCTTCACCAACAGCTTGGCTTCGAACACATTTGTATAAAAATCAATGGATGTGTCGAGGTCAGACACGGAAAAGCATAAATGATTGATGGCTTTGACTTTCATATCTAAGTCCTCCTATTATTAAATCTAAAAACAATTTTGTTCCCGTCATGCTCCGTGTTGGCAAGCCCTTCTTGATACGAACCAGATGTATAATGATGAAGAGTTTTTCTCCAAAATGATTGTGCTCTTTTATTAGTTTCTGTCGGGTTGGTGTGCAATTCCCAGGACCCTCTATGTAGATTAAACACTTGTACTGCTGCGGCTTCAGCGCTACCATTCCCACGGAAAGCCCTCAACATAAAAAATTCGTTCATGTAAAATTCACTGCCGGGAGGGGTGTGCGGTGGAGTTGCTACAAGAGCAAACCCTGCCGGGATATGATCTACCCGAATAAGATACGGAAATAATATAGACGGTTTTTCCCACCATATATCAAAAACTTTATTTTGCTCACTCAGCGTCAAAGTATCATCCTCTTCAAAGACACCGTATTGATTGGGTTTCCATCCCCAGATCTCAGATAAATCATGCAAGTACAGCGGGTATAGGTTGTTTACAATAAATTTGGTCGATGGGTCGGTCAATATGGTTGTGACTTTCATATGAGTCTCCTTTATTTTCAATACACATGGTCGTAATTTATCCTCCTAAATGTTTCCACCAAATTCCTGCACATTCAGGTACAGTTGACCACTGATGTTCTTCGATTTTTTTAGAAATATCCGAGCCAAAAAAGAACTCCATGTTCTTCTTGGCTTCTGCCGTGCTTGCAAACTGGTAATCTGCCCGGATTGAGCGGTGTGAAAAGCCGTATTTATTTTCAAGCAGAGAAAAATATGGTTTTAAAAACTCGGGTGGATCAGGAGTTTCCGTTCCGGTACCCAAAGTCTCTAATATGATTATAGTTCCTGATGATTTCAAAACACGCTTAAGTTCAGACATGATGAACTCCAAATTATTTTCCCAATCCAGATTGTCTGTGTTCGTTAAATAGCTGATGCTCCAACCCGATACGGCCAAATCGATGGATGAATCGTTGATCGGCAGCTTTCGATGATCGGCTACAACGGTACTCCAATTGTGATTTGAGCTATTGTGCATTAATTTTTCGTCTAATCGCTTTAACATCGACTCTGATATATCTGTACAAACTAGCGAGCTCGCTTCTGGAGCTATAAAACTTGAAAGTCTACCTGACCCAGCCCCTAGGTCCAATACATGCAGTCCTTGATAAGACCTGATCTCTTTAATATGTTCCGCTAAATTAGGCTGCCGGTTAATCATGTCATCATATGAAATCGCTTGATTTTTATAAACTTCAGCATGGTTCGGCATAGAATAACGCTCCTAACTTTTTATTTTAATGGTGTATCGAAACAACACAACCCATTCTTTTTCACATCTCTATGCAATGGGTGTGCCATTTTTTACAGGTTCATCTGGCTTCAGAAGCACCACGTCACCTTCTGTAGGAGTACCGCCGATAACCAACACCTCTGATTTAAAACCGGCAATACGTCTGACCGGAAAATTCATGACCGCGACCACCTGACGCCCAATCAGTAGTTCCGGTTCGTATCTTTGTGTAATCTGAGCTGAAGAACGTTTTATCCCCATTTCTCCAAAATCGATGTCTAATTTTATCGCAGGTTTGCGAGCTTCTGGAAACGGTTCAGCTTTAACAACGGTACCAATACGAATGTCCAGCTTCATAAAGTCCTCAATTGTTGCCATTGATTTGCAGCCTCCATTGTTTATCATTGCTTTATTTTTACGATGAGTGCGCCAAAGTTTCTTTCGTATACAAGCAAGTATACAATATGAAATTTATAATTTCTTGAATTTAAAAAAAGCCACCTTGGAATCCTCAAGTAAGGACTACAAAATGGCTTATCATTAACACTTGTTTATTGATGGGTTACTCCTGCATAATGACCGCTTTTGTTACATTAAGCTGAGGGTACGAGGCCATGACTTCAGGCAGATCATTCAGGCGAAAGCAATGGCTAATGAGCGGTTCAATCCGCACGATGCCTTGCGCAATGAGTGCAATCGCCTCTTCATGGGTGTACGGATTGATGAACGACCCCATAATGCGCAGCTCCTTGCTGAAGACCTCATATGGAGAGAAAGCTGCTCTTGCATCCGGTGAGGCAACCCCAAACAGCAACACCTGTCCGCCTTTTCGAGCCGCCGCAACAGCCAGCTCCACAGATTCGGGCCGACCTACACATTCAATAACGACATCAGCCGAGTTTATCATGCCTTTCGCATCTTCAGCATCAAATGGCGTTACAACAGCGTGCGCACCAAGCGCCAACAGCGGATTACGCTTATGCGAATTCGGCTCGCTAACCGTAATCCGAGAGACTCCCGCCGCCTTGACGAGCTGCAGAAACAACTGACCGATGAAGCCGCCGCCAACGATCAGTACATGCTGAGTAGCCCGAAGCTCCAATTTTTTAAAACCGTGCAATACACAGCCAAGCGGCTCCACCATCGCTCCCTCCATCAAACTGACATGATCGGGCAACTTGTAACAATTTGCCGCAGGCACAACACACAACTCAGCCATACCGCCATCCCTTGTTACACCAACGGCCTGAAGCCGTTCACACAGTTGGGCACGCCCGCTGCGGCAGTATTCGCATGAACCACAATATATATTCGGGTCAACAGATACCCGGTCTCCCGGCTGCAGCATGGCAACATTTTCTCCAACAGCCTCAATTACACCCGCCAGCTCGTGGCCAAGTACAATCGGGGGCTCTACCTCTGCCGATCCCGGATGTCCATGATAAATATGCTGATCCGTGCCGCAAATTCCACAGCAGGCGACACGCAGCATAACCTCCTCTTTACCTATCGTTCTTTCGGTCCACTCCATCACTTCCATATTCAACGTATCGCGAAGAACCGCTGCCTTCATGCCTCTTCTCATCCCTTTTCTCCAAAATAAAAATATCCTGTTCAGTCGCCGTCAACTGACAGTCTCCAGTCTTAAACATTGTTTAAAGTTGATTGTCAACCTCACTGTATACGGTCGCATTCAATGCAGACACACGCAGCGTCTCCCATGGGATCGACTTGCCCTCAGATTGGGCAACACGAATTTCCTTTACCTGCCCTGGCAGCAAGTCAAAGAAATTATCACTCAGTACCAGCCACTCCACATCAAGCTCCAGTTTGACCATGCGCGCTACCCGATCGGTGGTCACACGGATAACTGCTTCATCCTTGTTTACCTCAACACGTAGCTGAGCCTGTTCAAAGCACATATCCTTATAATCTCTTAAATAAATGAAGTTTTCCTCGGTTGCCCCGCTGGTCGAGCTTACCACACATACGAGGTTGGATGCTTCTTCCCCGTTCGTAAGCTCCGTTTCAGTCAGCGCAATAACCTGCATCTTGCTGTTGCCGGGTACAGTCAGATCAAAGCTGCGCTCAAACACGACCGTCCCGTCCATTTTATACACCGCTAACCGAATCGTATCTTCATAGCTTTGAATCCGATCATTCAGCGCCCACAATTTAAACTCCTGACCGGCATCATGATCTGCTGTCAACAGCACAGGCGCAAAAAATTTGCGTGAATAATGATACGCCGCCTTAGGGAGCCCATAATAATCGATAACCGACCAGCTCGTTCCTGGCCAGCAGTCGTTCAATTGCCAAAACAGTGCGCCGCTTGTTTCCGGTTTATTTCGCCGATAATGCTCAATTCCGTATTTAAGCCCTTCCGCCTGTGTCAGCATGGAATAATTCATATACTCTTCTATATTGGATGGCGAACCCGTATATCCTTCCATGAGTAAAATTCCTTTTGGATGATGGATATCCTTGTTGCGGTACATCATTTCTTCACTGCCCCAATAAAATTGACTTTCCGGAATATTGAGCTGCAATGTATAGCGATTCGACGACGCATGCATCCCGAACTCGCTTGCAAATTTGGTTGTGTCTCCTTTAAATTTCTTGAACGACAAACCTTCTACGCTGTAATCCTGCACCTGCGGCTCACCGAATACCCGCGGCTCGATATTGCCATGCCACACCTGCCAGTTATGGGTATCGCCTTCTTCACGCGAGTTATGGTCGTTTCCTCCATACGGTGAACTCGGCCAGTATAAACGTGTCGGATCCAGCGTTTCAAGTAAAGCCGGCATCAGCTCATGGTAGATTTTCTCACCGTAAAACGGATGAGGAATCTCCCCGCTCGAATAAAGCGCCTCGTACAACCAATCGTTTTCGTTATTTCCGCACCATAGAGCCAGGCATGTCCGGCTGCGCAGCCGCTTCACAACCTGCTCGATCTCACGGCGGACGTTATTCATAAAGTTCCGGTTGTAATCCGGGTAAAGCGCACAGGCAAACATAAAATCCTGCCAGACGAGCAGACCAAGCCGATCACATTCGTCATAAAATACATCCCGCTCATAGATTCCACCGCCCCAAACACGAAGCATGTTCATATTGGCATCCTTGGCCATCTTGATCAAATTGCGGTAACGCGTATCCGGCACGGCTGCAATAAAGCTGTCGATCGGTATCCAGTTTGCTCCCTTAGCAAATAGCTTCACACCGTTTAACACGAATGTGAACGCATGGTCTCCCTTTTCATCGCGCCGTATCAGCTCCAGCGTGCGAATACCTAACCGCTCCTCATGGACATCAACTGCCTCGTCATCACTGTGCAGCGTCACCTTTAAATGGTACAAATACGGATCGCCCAAATCATGTGTCCACCAAAGTGTCGGATTCGGTACCTGCAAGGTAACCTCGCCGGATAGTCCGTTTGCACAGATCGCCCCGTCTTGAACAAGCCCGGAACTACGATCAAGCAAACATGATGCTGCTGCAACTTCATTTCCTGATGCATCATACAAATGCACATGTGCAGAATAGGCCTTGTCCCGTTCAAACGCCCTTGCTTCAACCGTCACATCTACCGCCGCTTCCTTATCTGTGATCTCCACCGTACGTGCGAATACACTTTCGACATAAGCATGGCGACGTTTGACCAAATGCACATCCTTCCAAATACCAGCGCAGACTAGGCGCGGCCCCCAGTCCCAACCGTAGTGGCTTTGCGCTTTACGTGTCCAGATCCGCTTTTTACTGAATCCGGACCAATAATACTGAATTTTGTCTTTGGCATGCAGCTGTACCGGGTCGAATTTAACAGCCAACACATTTTTTCCTTTCTTTAATTCCCGCGTCACTTCAAAAGCATGGGATATAAACATGTTGTCTGTTGAGCCAAGCTCCACGCCGTTCAAGTATACGGTAGCGAATGTGTCCAACCCTTCAAAGATCAGCTCCATCCGCTCTTCGGCATCGATTTTTTCATTCCAGGTAAATACGGTGCGGTACCACCACACCTTTTCCTCGACCCAGCGACATTTCTGATCGTTATGCCCATAAAACGGATCTTCGATTATTCCGCGTTCGATGAGCGTCGTATGAACATCGCCGGGAACCTTGGTTGTCATCCAAAAATAATCAATATATTCCGGGGAAGCAACCTCTAAATCGCGAGCCTCATCTACGTTAAAATCACGCAGTTTCCAGTTTTCGTTCAGTATCATTTCCTTCTCCTATCCAGAAGACGCCAAAACCATTGTGGCTTTGGCGTCTTCTCAACTCTATTTCTATGATATTAGGATTACAAGTAAGTCAAACTGTCCAAAATTTCTTTCACACTGAGCTCAGCGCATGCCATCGAAGTATCAGCTACGCCATAATACATTTTCAGGACATCGCCATCCACCAAGGCGCCACAGGAGAAGACGACATCTCCGAAGAATCCGTTCTTTTCGTAATCGGCCTCCGGCTCCATGATCGGCTGATTGGAACGGGCGATCACTTTGGACGGATCATTCAGGTCCAGCAGCAGAGCACCCATGCAGTAGCGGTGATCCAGCGTAGCCCCGTGGTAGAGCTCCAGCCAGCCTTTTTCCGTGCGGATCGGCACAGCGCCGCCGCCCATGCGGCCGCTATCCCACATACCTTCGCGAAGCCCGGCAATATGCTTGTGGTTGCCCCAATACAGGAGATTATCGGATTCGGCAATCCACATTTCCGGATTCCCGGTGCTTTTTGTAGTCGGACGATGCAGCGCATAGTATTTCCCGTTGATTTTTTCAGGGAAGATCAGGACATCCTTGTTGTCTGGCCCAAAGATCATGCCGTGATGCGTGAAGTTGACAAAGTCTTTGGTGGATACCATCGATTCGCCTACGCCGACCGGGGATACCGCAGAAAAGTAAATGTAGTACGTATCGCCGATCTGTGTGACGCGTGGGTCTTCAATCCCGAAGGTTTCCAGCGTCTGCGTAGGATATACGAGCGGCTTATCATCGATAGTGAAGCGATGGCCGTCCTTGCTGCGAGCTACCCGGATATAGGACAAAGAGGTCAGGTATTCAAAGGTCCCGCTATGGTTTACGTTGCGGATGACGCGCGGGTCAGAGAAATCATAACGCTCGTCGTCTGTGCGGAATTCCAGAATGTCGAGCTGCTGTGTTTCCGGATTGAATACAGGCGCCTTTACAATCATCGGGTCGTTGCTAATCGGACGCTCCGCGACCCGGAGCAGCAGAAGCACTTCGCCGTTATACTCGGCAACGCCTGCATTGAATGCGCCAATAACCTCGAATCCGTCATGATACGGCTTAACGTCAGCCGGTGTAATCAGAGGGTTTTCCTCGTATCTGTAAATGTTCATCGTTTGTTTACCCCTATCCATTAGGCATTTTTCGGTTTGGTTTCTCTCTCTTGGGATGAATTCCCTAATTACGCTTCATAAGAAAGGAACGGATCGGCGATGGTGACCCTATGGGCTTCCGCATCGCTGATACCCGCATATAAATCAGCGGTTCCATCCGGCTTGCGGACCAGCCCGCCGCTGAATACGACATCGGCCAAATCGGGACGCTTGGTTTCACCTGGCAGGAACTCGGCACGCACCGCAATCAGCTCCATATCGGTATGCGCACCCGTATTCGGGTCCAGTGCAAATACCATCGGGTAATAGTGCCGGTCGCCAGCAGCATCAAAGCACGCCACATGACCGAGCACGCCAACTAGGCCGTTCTTCAAAATATGCAGCTCGTTGGCGCCGCCCCATTCGGCATCGACGAATTGATCCGCCAGAAGCGGAGTATCGTTAATCAGCTCAATCGTTACGTCCTCGAGCGCCTTCACTTTGGTAAAGCCGATTTTGCCGCGGCCGCCCTTGTCGCCTTGAGGGCGGGTGAAGACGCCGATTTCTCCGCTCGCCAGCTCGACAAGGCGCAGGTCCTTCATGGCATCCGGACCGGTGAAGAAAAGCTCAAGGCTGTTTAAAGTCTTGCCTTTGTAGAACACGGTTCGCCACATCAGCGCATTTTCCATGGTTGGGTGAGGATAAACCTGAACGCCGCCAAGCACCAGCTCCCCTTGAATAAAAGTAAAGAAGGGGTCCTGCAACGTGAAGACGGGTGCCCCGGCTTTAGGTGCCCACTGGCCGTTTTGTTCAACAAAAAAATGAATTTCGGAATGCTCGCTGTCACGGGACTCGACCCGGCCGGCGATTACGGTTTCTCCTTCGGTCACGAATGGAGCGGTAATATTATAAACATCTTTGTCACCTACGCCCGTAAACTGAAGTTTCACCGGGTTTGTGACCGTAGATGGCTTTGCTTTGTATTCACGCAGCAGCGTTTCGCATGTTTTTACAGATGATTGGTTGAGTGCCATAGTAAGGTCTCCTTCTAGTAGAAAAAATAAAATGATCTAAGACAGCCATACGGCAGCGGTATGCGGAGGGATCACTGCCGATGGACCGTCCAGGGATACCGACTTTTGGCTTGCAGCTGCCAAATGCAGTTCACGGTTGGCCCAGTCCGACAGATTCAGTTGCAGCGGCTCGCTACCGAAGTTCAGCGCGACGACGGCTTCATGTTCATCAGAGCGCTTGGTATAGACGATCGCCTGATCCCTCATTTCAAGCTTGGCATAATCTCCGCCAAAAAGGGCGGGATGCCGTCGCCTGAGCGAGAGCAGCTGTTTGTAGTAAGAATAGATAGAGTCCGTTTGCTTCTGCTGCGTCTCCGCATGAATCTGCGTATGATGCGGTCCCATGCCGATCCAAGGCTCGCGGCTGGAGAACCCGCCGAATGGTTCCCCGTTCCACTGCATCGGGGAACGGGAGTAATCGCGGCTTTTGGCACGCGCAATGGCTAGAGCTTCTTCTTCGGTGCGGCCGTTCTTCAGCGCCACCTCGTAGTGGCCAAGGCCCTGGATATCCCGCATGTCCTCGATCCGGTTCGCCACATGATTCCGCATCCCGAGCTCATCGCCGTAGTATATAAAAGGAACTCCTTTGGCTGTAAGCATCAGGGTGGCAATCAATCGGGCTCTTCGCTCCTCCAGCGATGGATCGCCATCGCCGAAGCGGGAAATATGGCGCTGCATATCATGGCTGCTGAAGAACAAGGTAGGAAGCTGATCCCGCCGATGCTTCGCTTCCATCAACTGCAGTTCGCGATATAACCGCTCCGGATTCAGCTGCTCCTGACTGCCCAGATTGAAGTTAAATACAACATCGAGCAGGCCGCTACCGCTGTAACGGCTAAGGATATCCATATCCTCCGAGCCGACTTCACCCACCATGAAAATACCTTCCCGCTGATGCACATACTGGCAGATTTCGTGAATGGCCTCCAGGATGCCGTCCTGATTCTGATCGTACCGATGAATCTGTTCTCCCTTGTCATCGTAAGGGTTATCCTGAAACTCGCCGGAAACCTTAAGGAAATTGATGACGTCCAGCCGGAAGCCGTCAATGCCCTTGTCGAGCCAAAATCCCATCACGTCTTTCATCGCTTCGCGCACTTCGGGATTGGCCCAGTTCAAGTCAACCTGCTCCTTGGCAAAGGCATGGTAATAGTACTGTCCCGTAGGTTCATCCCATTCCCAGGCGCTTCCTCCAAAGAAGGACTCCCAGTTATTCGGCAACGCCTTGCCTTCCGGCGATTTCCAGATGTACCAATCGCGCTTGGGAGAGCTGACCGATGATTTGGACTCCTGGAACCAGGCATGGTGCGAGGAGGTATGATTCAGCACGAGATCAACAATGACGCGAATGTCCCGCCGATGGGCCTCTTCGATAAACCGCTCAAAATCCGCCATCGTCCCGTAATCGGGGTCTACGTTGTAATAATCGGAGATGTCATAGCCATTGTCGATCTTGGGAGACGTATAAAAGGGGGTCAGCCAAATGCCGCCGATCCCGAGCTCCTTCAAGTAATCCAGCTTGGAGGTGATGCCGGGAAAATCGCCGATGCCGTCTCCGTTCCCGTCGCAAAAGCTAGGGACATAAATTTCATAAAAGGTGGTGTTCTGCCACCACAGCTTTGGTTTGTTATTCATTCGATACAACTCCCGGATGATAGAGCTCTCTTTTTCATAGGGGGATTCAAGAAGAAGCCCGAATAGCAGGTTGTAATGTACAGACCTCTTAGACGAGCTTCCTGTTTGTATGAGATTCCTATGAAGTTTTAAAGCATTTTGAAGCTTATCTTGCCATCTTCTTACTTCAAATTGAACTGCATGCCTTCCTTGAACTTATTACCGAAGATGACAAACATGATAATTATCGGAACGGTGAGCAGCACCGAGGCTGCATACAGCGGACCCGGATAACTGCCGTATGGTCCAAACATCTGGGACAAGAGCACGTTGAGTGTCAGCATATCGTCACTGCGGACAGCGAGCATATCCCAGAGCAGCTCTGTCCAGCGTTCCATCAGCAGGAACAAGAAGACAACAGCAGTAATGGATTTGGACATCGGCATCATGATTTTGTACAAAATCTTAAAGTCCGAAGCTCCGTCCAGCTTGGCCGCTTCGATAAATGCATCCGGAACGGCTTTGAAGAAGTTGGTATACATGAAGATTGCCCATAAGCTAACGGCTTTCGGAATAATCAAAGCCCAGTACGTATCGTAAAGTCCCAGCTTTTGAATGATGAGGAAGTTAGGAATCAGCAAAATGATCGCCGGGAAGAACATATGGAACAACACGAAGTTATTCACGGAGTCGCGTCCCTTGAAGTTCAATTTAGCCAGCGCATAAGCGACCATGATCCCAAATAACATCATTAAGAAGGTGGAAGCCACCGATACGATGACACTGTTGAAGAATGAATTGATCCATGGTCTGGAAATACCGACTTCACCGCCAGTAAAGAGCCACTCATACGATTGTAGTGTGAATTTTGTCGGAAACAGCTGACGGTCAACCTGTGCCCAATCCGCAAAGGAGTTAAGTACCATATATAAATATGGGTACACCATGACGAGCAGCAAAAGGGTTGCGAACACATAGCGGATCGCTAGACGTCGTTTGTTGTTTTTATTAGACCCAACCATTACGTTTACCCCAACTTTCCAACAGTTTTCGAATGACATAGATGGAGGCGAATGTAGCTAGAGAAGCCAGGATGGCAATTGCGGATGCATATCCAGCTTGCAGATTGTTAAACGCCTGATTAAAGATTTCCATCTGCCATGTATTCGTTGCATAGTTCGGTCCGCCGCCTGTCAGCTGATAAACCTCGGTAAAGATCCCGAAGGTAACACCGAACGCGAGAATCAACGTGGTATAGAGTGCAGGGTACAAAAGAGGCAGTGTAATTTTCCAGAACCGCTGTTTGTTAGTTACACCGTCAATTGCCGCTGCTTCATAAATTTCTTTATCAATGCTTTCCAGACCCGAAGTGAGGATCAGTGCATAATAACCTGTGAACTTCCACGCCAAGATCATACCGACGATAAATAGTGCCGACCAAGGAGTGCCGAGCCAGTCGATATTAATGCCAAGCGTGTTTCTCAGGAACTCGTTGACCGGAGCATTATAGGACAAAAAGCCTTGTACAATCAGGGATGCCACAACCCCGGAGGACAGATACGGCAGGAAAAAGCCGATCAGATAGACGCTTTTGAACTTAGGCAGTCCGTGTACGATCACGGCTACAGCAAGCGACATAATAATAACCAGCGGCACAAACAGCATCATGAATTTGTAGGTTACCCAGAAGGCGGACTGCACCCCTGGAGATGCTATAGCTTTCGCAAAGTTATCCAGCCCTACAAAATCATAATCGGGAGCAATCAGATCCCAATTGGTAAAGGCAAGGTATAGGGACCAGATTAGTGGCCCAAGGAAAAATACCAGCCCAAAAATAATGTAGGGACTGGCGAAAAGCCAGCCCAACCTATTATTTTGCTTGTTAATCATTATTGAAGTTCACCTTCAATCGCTTTCTTCATGTTATTCCAGCCAGTTTGTGGATCAATTTCACCTCGGATCACCTTATTAAATGCTTCTTGTCCAATGATCGTTTGGATCTCATTGAATTTAGGATTATCCATGGCTGGTACGCCTTTGGATACAGCTTCTGCATATGGAGCAAGCTCAGGTTTTTCTTCCAAAATTTTCTTGAAGCCTTCAAGCTCGTTCAGATCGTCACGCGCTGGTGGCAGGTTTGTTTGCTCAAACCATTTCACATCGTTTTCTGCGTTGGAATATACCCATTTCAAGAAATCAGCAGCAGCTTGCTGGGATGCTTCAGGTGCACCGCTGAAAATAACAAGACCTTTAGCATCAGCATACGTTTTAGCTTCATCCGGGTTCATGTCGTCAGGAACCGGTGGCAATGTCAGCGTGTAATTCTCCCCATATTTCAGCTCTGGGTACTTCGTAGCCCACATATCGAAGGTCCAAGGACCAATGTCTGTGAACACACCTGCTTGGGTTTCAAACGGATCTGTTACTTGTTGTGACAGGATGCCGCCTGCTTTATTGAGCTCATCTACGAAGGTCAGCATTTCAACACCGGCTTTATCATCGGCTACAAAATTGCTGCCCTCCACGAATTTGTTACCGTCTGAAGCAGCGTTGTACAGCAGGAAGAAGTCAAACCAGCGTTTCCAACCAGTGGAGTCTGCCAAATCCGCTCCTTTGGTCCACATATATTTATCTGGATATTTCTCTTTCAGTTTCTTGTTTGCGTCCAGTACCTCACTGTAGGTACGTGGTGGTTCGTTATATCCGATTTCCTTCAACAGATCTGTACGCCATCCGATCAGCATCGGGTTGGAGTAGATCGGCAGTACATATTGATGACCATCGGCAAATTCCCATGGTGCAATCGTTTCGGCCATATTGCGGGACTCAACGATTTCCTTGAATTGCGGAAGCTCATCGAGAGCAACCAACGCTTTACTGTTGGAGAGCTGAGCAGCAAATCCGCGGTTGATATTTTCCGCTACGGTAGGCGCGTTGCCACCTGCAATCGCTGCCTGGATGCTAGCTTCCGAGCTTGGCGATTCTTTAATTGCGCTCACATTAATTTTAACTTTCGGATTAACCTGCTCGTAAGCCTCGGCCATCTCCGTCCAAAACGCTTGCTGCGGAGGATTTGGGGCAGCCCAGAACTCGACGGTTGTAACCCCATCCGCAGTTTCTTTCGCTTCGTCTGATTGTCCACATCCGGCTAGGACCGAAACAATCATCGTTAATGCGAGCAAGATCGAGAATTTCTTCTTCATTAAACAGACCTCCTGTAAGTGACTTGTAAATCAAATTACAATCATAATTGTAACGTTACAAGATAAATTACAAACTAACTGAAAGCGTTTGTAGTCACATTATTATTTATTTTTATAAGTTTGTCAATGATTTATCTGCATTTTTCGACATGAAAACAAAATGTCGTTCAAATCATTTACTTTCAAAGATGACTTTACTATTTTAGTTTGTAACGTTACAATATGTTTTTAAGATGGTGTTTTGTAATTCTGTAATGTGTGGCATAATTTATATTGTTACACAATAGGCAGGCGAACATCGATTTTTAGTTCTATTGTGAAGTTTTAAGACCTTTGAGGGATTTATTTGAACAGTTTCAATTAGTATGAGGAATTTTCATCGTTTTTTATGCACAATGAAAACATTCTGAAGCGTCCTTCTTTTTAAAGAGACCGTTTCTCAAGATTATCGTTATAGAGAGGAAAGGTTTATCCCTTATGAAATCGAAAGTTACGATGCAAGACATCGCTGACCGGCTGAACATTTCCAAAAATTCTGTATCACAAGCATTGTCCGGCAAGGATGGGGTCAGTGAAGAAACTCGACAACTTGTCATCGACATCGCAGAGCAAATGGGATATGTATACCCTGCGTCACGTAAGAAACAAAGAATGGAAGCTTCAGGCCGAATCGCTTTGATCGCTTCTGATTTTGCATTTGCTCGGAAAAGCTTTTTTGGAGAAATTTATTTGAGTGTGGAGCAGGAAACAAGACAGCGCGGTAAAAACCTGCTGATCCAATCTATCGATAAGGATTCGGAGCGCTCGCTCACCCTCCCGCCTTTTCTGGAAAATCAAGACGTCGATGGCATACTCATTCTGTCTCATTTGAGTACAGCCTATACGAACAAAGTGATCGACACAGGCATGCCGACCGTGTTGATTGACCATCACCATCCGGCTATTGAGGCGGACTGCATACTGACAAACAACCGATTCAGCGCCTATAATGCAGTTCATCATCTGATTGAGCTCGGTCACCGCAATATCGGTTTTATGGGAAACATCGAATTTTCACCAAGTTATTATGAGCGTCTGGAAGGATTCCGACTCGCACTATACGAACATGAAATCAAAGCTAATCCGGACTGGGTCATAACCGATGCTACCGAGCAATCGGAATATGTGATAAACCGTATGAAAGAGATCCAAACCCAGCCCACTGCCTGGTTTTGTGTAAACGATGGCCTTGGGTTTCTCATCAACTCTGCACTGCATCAGCTAGGTTTTCGGGTACCGGATGATATATCCATCTGCAGCTTTGACAATGGACAGTTATCTCGCTTGGCTACACCCCAAACAACAACAGTGGATGTAGATTTAAAGCTGTTCGGACGTAAAGCGGTAGAGCGGCTGTTCTGGCGCATCGAGAACAAGAACGAGCCTTGCATGGAAATACTGCTTCCAACGAAGCTCATCGTACGGGAATCGACAGCAAAACCGCGACCTGAAGAGATCCAAGCGACAAGAAACGATTCCGAAACCGGTCCAGAGTCGTAGCTTCAAGCTCACGCCCCCTGCTGTTTTAAATCAGCACGCTGTAAATCTTGCATAATTCCAAGAAAAATCCGGTGAAGCCTTCGATCACAGGCCTCACCGGATTTTTATTTAAACGATTTTACTCTGTTCTGAAAAAGCTGTCGTTTGCTATGGATTACATGCAGCTGTGACAACTTCTATGTAACTTGATGCCGTTCTATGAGGTTCTAAATTCCAGTAATCTTTATTTGATGCAAACCAATAATGACAATCATATTGCCATTTCATCACTTGAGTATTGTTCCAATTCGCGTGGCTACCAAAGCCATCCGTTGGACTGGATAATACGCCCCAGGCCGCATCTTTCTCACTTTTATTCTTTCTTACTTTTTCTACAGGATCAAGGCTTAACGATATTACACCATCTCTAGTAATCCATGCAGCGTAATCGAAATATTCTTGAATTGGATAAAAACTACTTAGAAGCATCGGTACATACTTCACTGAATAATCATAATCAGATAGCCTTGTCCCATCGTCAAACACAATGTTTTCTGCAAACCCCTCGCCATTAGAATTCACAAAAATCTCTACCTCTACTTTGCTAGAATCAGAATCTTTGAAACTTGCATCACTAGCCTGCACAACTGTAGTACCTAAACTTAAAATAAATACCCCGAGCATGAAAAAGACAGCTTTTCTTAGGTAACCTAATTTCATTTCTACCTCTCCTTTTCTATACTAGAATACATATTCACAAGTAAAATACTAGTTTATCATTAAATTTTTGTCAATTAAATTCCTGAAATATCATATAAATTCCATAATATGAAAATATAAATAGACAATAACTATAATAGAACCGCGGGTTGAACAAATCTTTTATTCATAAAAAAAGGAGCCGCATGGGCTCCTAAAATATTATTCTACTGGACTTACTGGACCTTCATACGTAACACTCCACCAATCTCCTGCACCATCACTATATGAAGTAACGTATGTCATAGGTATCCATCCGGCATAGCCTCCATAGTTGTAATAATACTGTGTTGGAAGAGAAGATCTAGTAGGATAATACAGCTTATTGTATGCAACCACCTGTCTTCCTGTCTGTTGAACAACAGCATTTGTTTCAATAGCAGACGAATCATTCATACTAACTGGCGCAGCTCCGACAACGGATGTACTGGATAATAATAAAAGACCAACGATTGAACTGAATACTAACTTTTTACGATTCATACAATCAGCACCTTTCATTATTTTTTTGGTTGCACCCATATTATACATTTAATAGATTTACATGTAAATAATAGAATTCAATTTTAACCACAAAAACGTAGTGATAACTAAGATAGGCATTGATCAAAGAGTGACAAAACACACCTCCCCTTAAATACCAATACAAACGGTATTTACCACTTGAATACCAAACACATGTTCGGCATATAATAATAAAGAATACAGAAGACTCGAGGGAGGCCGATACAGCTATGCCCGCATCTTCGCTGCAAACCCGGGAAGAGCTTCAAATGGTGAAGGAGTGTGCCATCCTGCCTTTTTTGCTTGATATCCTGGAAAAGGATATTCGGAACATGGAAGCATCGGATCTTACGGGGGCTTATATAGAGCGTCTCAAGGAAATTCAGCGGTCTTTCATAGCGAGACTGAACCGGCTCAAAAGTAACTGCCGGGCTCACAGCATCATCATTGTGGAAACCCACCGGAAGGAGTATTCCCTCCTGCTCCGTTATCGTTGCAACGGCTATGAGCATCATATGGAGCTGCAGTGGGATTTTATACGAGCGGACATTGAGCAGCGGCTGGCTAAGGCGCTTCACATCAGTCTTGAATAACATAAGGGGTGAAATGACATGCATAAACAACAGCAGCGTGTTGTCTTTTTGGCGGACTGCCAATCCTTTTATGCCTCTGTTGAAAAAGCGGCTCACCCCGCTTACGCTAACAAACCGCTCGTCGTATCGGGCGATCCGTCCCGGCGAAGCGGAATCATTCTTGCCGCCTGTCCCTTGGCGAAGAAACACGGAGTCACTACGGCCGAAGCCTTATGGCAGGCTCAGCAGAAATGTCCTGATCTCATCGTGATGAAGCCCCGGATGAGCGCCTATATTCGGGTGTCACTTACCATCATGAGCATTCTGGAGTCCTACTCGGATCTCGTAGAGCCGTTCAGCATTGACGAACAGTTCGTTGACGTAACCGCCAGTCTGACCCATTTCGGCTGTTCACCTGCAGAGCTTGCTCGTCACATACAGATGAGAGTGCAGGAAGAAACGGGCATCTACACCCGTGTTGGCATCGGTCGGAACAAAATCCTGGCAAAAATGGCCTGTGACAATTTCGCTAAAAAAAACGAAGAAGGCATTTTCGAACTGAACGAACGAAATATGCAGTCCCTATGGTCCTTGCCGGTCAACAAAATGTTCGGTGTCGGCTCCAGAACGACCCGCCATTTGGCCCGGCTTGGTATTCATACGATCGGCGAGCTAGCCCACACCCCTCTTGCCGAGCTGAAACGGAAGATGAAACGCTATATGAAAAAAAACTGTGATATTTGGAGTGAGGTACTGTGGCGGACAGCCAACGGCTATGATGATTCCCCCGTTACCCCGGACGCTTTTGAACAGCAAAAGGGGATCGGACGTCAAACAACGCTGCCTGTTGATTATGATAACCGTGAGGACATCAACGTCATATTGAATGAGCTATCCATGCTCATCTGTGCCCGTGCCCGAGCCAAGGGATATATGGGCAATGTTGTTCACGCTGGTGCGCAAGGATCAGACTTTGACCGCCCGGTCGGATTTTCGCGTCAGGTCAAGCTCCCTGAACCAACTCAGCTCTCTCGCGAAGTGTATGCAGCTGCTAAACAGCTGTTCGACACACACTGGGATGGAGGGCCGGTACGAAAAATCTGGCTCTCCCTCGGTGAACTGCAAAGCGATAAGGTCTATCAGCTTTCCCTGTTCGGAGATCGGGAAAAACTGATGCATTTGGAACACACGATGGATGAAATACGAAAAATATACGGAAGCACCTCGGTTTACTTCGGTTCCTCCTTGAAAAACACCAGCCAACTAAAGTTTCTTAACACCAAGATCGGAGGTCACTACAAATGAAGAAACTGACAGGCAACGGATTATGGGAGTCCAGCCGGATGATGCTGTTTGAGCATCGTGACGCTATTTTGGCCAGACAAGAGCATAAACATAAACAACAGCATCCTTTGCTTGATGAGCAGCAAATCGGATGGATTGCGGAAAAGCTCAGCCTGGCCTATCATAACAAAGAAGCAGTACAGCTTAAGGTATTCGGTGAGTATGGAGATTACAGTGTAAATGGTGTTGTGGAGCGCATTGACAGCCTGAAGCAACGTATTTATATCAAGAAAGTATGGATTCCGCTTTATGATATTTTGGAGGTATCGGATACAGCTACTCCTGACTAATCCTGAATGGAAAATAATAAATTCATAATCCGGCTATCATTCGAACAGTATAATCATTGTTACCAACGTAAACGGATTCCAATGTCCTTTTTAAAGGGGGACTTATGAACGAACTGGAGCAGTGGCTTCGTCAAGAGAGCCATAACTATATTCTCATCGCCGTCGCAGCTATTCTGTTTTTCGTTATTAAAGCGATTATCGGGTATATAACATACCGCCATTATGACCGCAAGCTGAATGATATAGAACATAAACTAAATCTTCTTATGCAGCGCCAGAATGAGCCAGACCGTCGTTCATAAAAACCGGAGAACCTTCCCTCATAAACAGGGAGCTTTCTCCGGCTTTTCACGTTTGAACATCTATTCTTAATGCGGCACAAACGCCAGCTGCAGTATAAACAATACGGCAAAAACATACATCAGTGGGTGAATTTCACGGAATTTGCCCTTAACCACTTTCATGAGCGGATAAGAGATAAAACCAAGGGCGATCCCTGTCGCGATGCTGGACGTAAGCGGCATCGTCAGAATAACGAGAAATGCCGGGAACGCTTCATCGAAGTCATCCCACGCAATGCTGCGGACATTGCTCATCATCAAGCATCCAACTACAATAAGCGAAGGCGCCGTAATCGCCGACAATCCGGACACCGCTCCAACAAGGGGACCAAAAAACGCTGCAATAGCGAACAGCACCGCAACAACGACCGCTGTGAGTCCCGTTCGACCGCCGGCACCTACACCAGCCGCAGACTCAACATAAGCCGTTGTAGGACTGGTACCTACCATGGCACCTGCAACAGTTGCGACAGAATCAGAGAACATGGCGCGCTCAGCATTCGGAAGCTTGTTATCCTTCATCAAGCCTGCCTGTTCTGCTACTCCGACCACCGTCCCTGTCGTATCAAACAGCGTAACGAGCAGGAAAGAGAAAACAACCGCATATAAACTGTGGGATATGACCGTTCCTGCAGCCTCAATCGGATTCCAGACCAATATTCCTTCAGGGAGCGAAGGCATAGATACAAACCCATTGGAAAAAGAGAGCATATCTGCAAAATAAGCGATAACCCCGGTAATGATCATCCCGATAAATAACGCCCCCTTAATATTCCGGGATAATAAAATCAACGTTACGCCAAGGCCAACCAGCGCCAATATAACCGAGGGCTGATGCAGATCACCAAGCGCCACGAGATTGTCCGGGTGAGCCGTAATAATCCCGCTCATCCGTAAACCGATAAATGCAATAAACAAGCCGATCCCCGCTGTAATAGCGTGTTTCAAGTTCGGCGGAATCATCTCAATCAACCGGCTTCGGAGTGTCGTCATCGACAACAGCAGGAACAGAATCCCCGCAATAAATACAGCCGAGAACGCTTCAATATAGGACAAATTAGAATGTCCTTGAACAACCGAATATGTAAAGTAGGCGTTTAACCCCATACCTGGCGCTACTGCGATTGGATAACGAGCTACAAGCCCCATCAGCAGGGTGCCGATGATCGCCGCGATCACGGTTGCGGTAAAGCTCTGTTCAAATGGAACCCCTGCCCCGGACAGGATCAGCGGATTTACCACCATGATGTACGCCATGGTAAAAAATGTAGTCGCTCCGGCAATGATCTCTGTTTTCACCGAAGTTCCTTTGGCTTTTAAATCAAACACTTGATTTGCCTCCATTTCTGATGTTAAAAATCACGAGAACGCAAAAACACACCTAACTATTATAGGCGACAACCTCATTTTTCGCCATCATTAGTTGCGTGATATACTTTGTAGAGGTAGCTATATAAGTTGAACTAGAGAACTATGGGCCTTTACGAAATTACTAATTTCAACAACGCCACTATTATCATTGTGCCTGAAGGAGGAGAATTGTATGTGCGGCCGCTTCACACTTACTGTCACATGGGAAGATTTAATGGAACGGTATCTGATAGACCCGCAATCCATCTCACCTTTCCATACCCCTCGTTACAATATCGCGCCAACGCAAATGATCACGGCTGTAATTCATGACGGCAGACGCCGCCGAATCGGTCAGCTTCGATGGGGTCTTGTTCCCTCCTGGGCTCGCGATCCGTCCGGTGCCGCCAAAATGATCAACGCCCGAAGTGAAACGCTGGAGGAAAAGCCTGCATTCAGAACTCCCTTTCTCCGCAGAAGATGCCTGATCCCCGCTGACGGCTTCTACGAATGGCAGCGCAGCGTTGAAAGCAAGATTCCTCACCGAATCGGCATGAAAGATGGCAGGATATTCAGCTTGGCAGGCTTATATGATATGTGGACTGCACCAGACGGCAGCAGGCTCAGCACCTGTACCATCATCACAACGCGGCCCAATCAACTGATAGAGCGTATTCATGACCGGATGCCTGTCATCCTAAGCCCGGAAGATGAAACGGTGTGGCTTAACCGCAATGCAAAGGCAGATGAACTGAAACGTCTGCTCGTCCCCTTTCCTGCTGACGAAATGAGCGCAACTGTCGTTGGAACCACCGTCAATTCGGTTAAAAATGACAACCCGGAATGCATTCAACCTATCGCCGATTAGCTATGAACAAAATGCGAAAGCAGGCCTCCGCAAAGAATTATCTCTGCAAGGGCCTGCTTTCGTTAATTGGGCACGAATCGCTAAAAGAGCTAACGGAACATACCCCACAGCTTAATCAGGTGAAACGTATTATTCGGATCAATCCGCTGGGCAAGAACAAATTTAACGATCTGCTGCTCCTGTGTCGGACTCAGCTTTTCATTTAAAATTCCTGCTGAAGTACGTACCAGCTGATGTACCTTTGTACTATTTTGAAGATCCGCCTTTGTCAGACCTTGGACAAGGCCTTTAATCTTTTCCTTGATGGCAGGATTTTTCATTTTCAGCTTGATACGCTCCACCAATTGCGGACTAATTCCATATTGTTGATAGCTCAAATTAATAGCCACCTCCCGTAATAACTGCTGTCACAGTTTGAGTATATGACGAGAGCCGGTCCATTGTGTCATCTTGTTCAACTAATCGATAAGATCCCCTTGAAAAAGCTGTTCCTTCTGCAAATACTCACGCAAAGGAGCATAGACCGGTGATGTCCAGAAGGAAGCATCGCCAACCAAAGCGGCAGCATCATCCCTTGCCTGCTCCACAACCTCAAAATCGGCAACCATGTCAGCCAGCCGGAACTCTGGCACCCCACTTTGCTTCGTACCAAAAAAGTCACCTGGTCCCCTTAAATCGAGATCCCGCCGCGCCACCTCGAATCCGTCATCCGTTTCAGTCATCACCTGCATACGTTCCTGTCCCACCTCAGACTTCGGATCGGCTATAAGGATACAGTAAGAAGCGTGAGCTCCCCTACCTACCCTGCCGCGCAGCTGATGAAGCTGCGACAGGCCGAAACGGTCAGCATCCATAATAACCATCAATGTAGCATTGGGAACATCCACACCAACCTCGACAACCGTGGTGGAAACAAGCAGCTGAAGTTCGTTATTATAAAATCCGCGCATGACCTCATCCTTCTCGGACGGCGTCATTCGACCGTGCAGCAAACCGATGCGGTATTTCGGAAAGGCCTGCTGCATCTGAACATGAAGATCGATCGCGTTCTGCACATCCAGCTTGTCAGATTCCTCAATCAACGGGCAGATCAGATAGGCCTGACGGCCCTGCTCCACTTCCCTGGATATAAATCCAAGCACGCGCTCCATCATATCATGCTTAACCCAATAGGTCGTAATCGGAATACGTCCCTTCGGTCTCTCAGACAAGGTTGAAATATCGATATCACCAAAAGCCGTAATCGCCAATGTCCGCGGAATCGGTGTAGCCGTCATCGTCAGCACATCCGGATTGTATCCTTTCCGGCGCAGCACACTGCGCTGATTCACGCCGAAACGGTGCTGCTCATCCGTAACCACAAGACCCAGATCACGAAAATACACATCCTCCTGAATCAAGGCGTGAGTGCCGACAACGATGTCGGTCAATCCCATCTGAACCGAAGCAAGAAGATCCTTGCGTCTTTTTCCCGTTACACTGCCTGTCAGAAGCCCTACAGTCACTCCAAACGGCTCAAACATCTTCTGCAAAGACCGCATATGCTGCTCAGCTAAAATTTCTGTGGGCACCATCAAAGCTCCCTGAAATCCTGATTTTACCGTAGTATACAAAATGATTGCGGCTACCACCGTTTTACCAGAGCCGACATCACCTTGAAGCAGCCGGTTCATACAATACGGCGAACGCATATCATGCAAAATTTCAAGCTCCACCCTCTTCTGGGCATCCGTCAGCTCAAAAGGCAGACTCCTCACAAACTCCCTTATCGTTGAATTGTCGGCAGTATGTACGATCCCATCCATCCGTTTGCGGTTAAGCGCGCGAAATGCCTGCATTTTCAACTGAAACATAAACAGCTCTTCATACACCATTCGCCTGCGGCCTTCCTGACCTTCTTTAGAATCGACCGGTTGATGGATGGTAGCGATCGCTTTCTTGCGCGGCATCAGATTATATTTTTGAAGAAGAGCAGGGGGAAGAATTTCTGGAATCATTTCCCCGTATTGGCTCAATGCTTGTCTGATCGTTTTTCGAATCCAGCCTTGCGTTATTTTTCCACCGACAGAATATACAGGCTGCAGCGTTCCACTTCGGTATGCCCCTTTATCCGGGAATTCGGATTCCGATACGGTCAGCTGCATACGTCTTTGATCCCATTTCCCCGTCAGCACGATTTCACGTCCGGTAGTCAGCTGATCCTTAAGAAAATGACGGTTAAACCAAGTGGCGGTAAACATCCAGTTTTCAGCCAGCATTTTACACGATAAACGAGATTTTCGTCCATACCTCTGCAGCACAGGAATACCTGTTATTTTTGCCTGTACTGTAATTTTGTCTCCGTCCTTCACCTCACTGAGCGAGCGGAGACGGTAATCCTCATACCGGAACGGATAGTACTCCAATAAATCCTTCACCGTAGAGACGCCAAAGGCGTGAAGCTCCCCCTCTTTCAGGGCGCTCACGCCGTTTATCTGTCTTACGGATATTTGATCCAGATCGAGACTCATAATCCTCCCCCAATCAAGCGGGCCAGATATACGCGGCAATGGTACCCGGTCCAACGTGACTGCCGATGACGGGGCCGATGTCGGAAAAAACCGTTTCTTCCACCGTAAACACAGCAGATAACTGGTCCAAAAAATCATCAACCGAAGCCGGATCCGCCGTAGTGCCCACCGCTACTTTAACATTCGTAATGCCTGTTAGATCATTTTTAAACAGTTCAATCATTCTGGCAATTGCTTTTTTGCGGCCTCTTACTTTATCAACGGAAAAAATAATGCCTTCATCGTCAATGGACAGTATCGGTTTAATATTCAGCAATGTACCGAGTACAGCCGAGGCTTTACCAATCCGTCCACCTTTCTGCAAATATTCCAGTGTATCCACCAGAAAATACAGACGACGCTTGCTGCGAAGCTCTTCAGTAGAGGAGAGGATTTCTTCCACTGGCAAACCTTCAGCAGCCAGCTGGGCTGCATGAACAACAAACAACCCGAAGCCATAGGATGCAGATTTCGAATCCCACACCCTAATATCCGCCTTCCCCTCGATCAGGGAAGTAGCCAGCAATGCTGACTGATAGGTACCGCTCATCCCGGAAGAAAGGTGCATCGACAGAATGGAGCAATCCGGGAACTCCTGACGAATGGAGTCATATACCTCTACAAAGTCAGCCGGAGATGGCTGCGAAGTTGTCGGCATCTGATCGGATTCGATAAGTCGTTTGTAAAACTCCTTGGCGCTAATTTCAATTCCATCAAGATAGGACTCACTGCCGAATCGAACAGATAAAGGGACGATTCGTATGTCGTACTTCTTTACCAGGTCTGCCGGAATATCCGCTGTGCTGTCAGTGACAATAACGGTTTTCTTCACCGGGAACCCCTCCTACATAAAATAGCCATCAGTTGTTTGCTGATTTCCTAGATACATATTTCTCACAAAGCGTTTTTTCATGGCGACTATTGCGACAAATATTTAGGCCTCTACAGAGAACAGATAGGTATAAATCGGCTGTCCTCCAAAATGAACTTCCACTTCAGCATCCGGATAGTTATCCTCGAGCCAAGCGGTCAAGCCTTCTGTAATTTCTTCAGTTGCATCCTCACCCGTAAGAAGCGTGACGATTTCATCACCGGAGCCCAGCATTTTAGCAAGCAGCTCCTGACATGCAGTTTGCAAATCTGGTGCTGCAGCTACGATTTTCGAATTTTGGATGCCGATATATTCTCCAGCCTTAATCTCAAGATCATCAATATTTGTATCCCGCACAGCATAGGTTACCTGTCCGGATTGAACACGGGAAACCGCTTCAAGCATATTATCCGTATTCACTTCAACACTTTCATCTTCCTGAAATTCAAAAGCAGCTGCAATCCCTTGCGGAATTGTCTTGCTCGGAATAACCGTTACTTGACGCTCGCCTTCCAGGAGCTCTGCAGCCTGTTGTGCCGCAAGAACGATATTGGAGTTGTTCGGCAAAATAAAAATATGTTGCGCAGAAATAGACGTTATCGCATTTACAAAATCCTCTGTGCTCGGATTCATCGTTTGTCCGCCGGATAACACAACATCTACACCCAAGCTTTTGAAAATATCTGAAATACCCTCGCCAGACGATACAGCGATGAAACCGTAAGGTGCCAGCTCATCCGCAGGAGGAACCGCCGGAGCCTCCGGTGCTTTGGATTCAGCCGGAATATCTGCAAACAACTCAGGCATCGGAGCAATGTCCATACCCGTCGATAGCAGGTCACGGTGCTGCTCACGCATGTTCAAAATATGAATTTGCGTAATCTCGCCGTATAGCAGGGCCAGGTTCAGAACCTCGCCTGGAGCTTTCGAATGTACGTGCACTTTAATGGTCTCATCATCAGCAATGACGATAATAGAATCACCATTAGCAGAAAGTGCTTTTCTAAATTTTTCCTCATCAAACACAGCAGATTGAGCATTGCCAAGCTTTCGGTTGATGAAAAACTCCATATCGTATAAATACTCGATATCTTCCGTCGAAAGTCTGGACTGTGCTGAAGCAGGAGCTTGTACCGTCGCTAGATCGGGATGAGTTACGATATTAGCTTCCGCCGCTTCCCGGAAATCCGTCTGTCCTACGGAGGCAGAAGAAAGTTCTGAAGAGGAAGCATCATTTTTCAGCGCTCTTAAAAACCCTTCATAGATGTATACTAGTCCTTGTCCACCGGAATCCACAACACCTACTTGTTTCAAAACCGGCAGCAGTTCCGGAGTTTGGGCAAGAGCCTCCTTGGCTTTCAGCAGTACTTGCTCCATTAAATCCACGATATCGTTACTTCGGCGAGAATAATAAACAGCGTGCTTCGCTGCTTCCTTCGCTACCGTAAGAATCGTTCCCTCCACCGGTTTAACGACCGCTTTATAAGCGGTCTCTACACCCGTCTGAAGTGCAGCAGCAAACTGACTAGGGTTTAGCTCCGTATAAGGGGCTGCATAACGGCTGAAGCCGCGAAACAATTGGGACAAAATAACCCCGGAGTTCCCCCGAGCCCCCATCAAAAGTCCTTTCGACAGCACGCCGGTGCTATGACCTATCGACTCCGAATATTTATTTTTCAGTTCTGCCACACCTGCAGTCATCGTCAAATTCATGTTCGTTCCCGTGTCCCCATCCGGCACAGGAAAAACATTGAGCGAATTGACGTGCTCTGCATGCAGCTGCAGTTGTTCCGCTCCGGCTAGTACCATTGCGGTAAATTCTGTTCCATTCAAAGAACGCTTACTCAATGAGAATTCCCCTTCCTGGCATAATGCAAATAACGCTTTAGTTGTATGTTTTGTTCTATTTCAGAGCTTATAACCGATCATCACCCGATTTATAAATAAACATGCTATGATTATATAAAATTCGTTACAACGTCGGTGATGGCAGGCATTTCATCTTTCGAGCCTTTCGGCAACTGTCCATGCTTAAGCGAGGGACATGCCGATCAGCCCACCGTATTTCTCGGAAATATTATGGACTAAACAACATTGTACTATAAGAGGAAAGAGAAATAAATGTTTTTAAGATAGTTGACGCAGCAAATTTTACTGTGATATTATATTTAGGTATTGTTTTATACAGGGTTATGAAACAGGGAGGTGTAATCTATGTCTCGCAAATGTTATGTAACAGGTAAAAAACCAGGAAGAGGAAACAATGTTTCTCACGCTAACAACCACAACAAGCGTTCTTGGGGTGTAAACGTTCAGAAGGTTCGCATCCTGGTAGACGGCAAACCAAAACGTGTATACGTAAGCACTCGGGCTTTGAAATCCGGTAAAGTGACTCGCGTATAATCGATCAATGCCTATACAAGCAGAAACAATGACGTCGTCCTGAAGGACGATGGCATTTCTGCGAGAAATATAAGTCGAGTATCAAGTGAATATCATACTTTCTTATATTTATGAAAACTTTCTTAATCTCTAGCGTTCTATGGAGCTGCCCGGGACAAGGAAGTTTTTCTTTCGTTTAAATACATACGATTAAACAAAAAGCACCCTGAACGCCAGCAGGTGCTTTTTTTAATGCCTCTTTTCCGGTACAGTCACATTTAGCTTTTTCCGCCCCGGACGAAAGGTTTTGTGATGTCGCAACAGGCTGTCAGCCTTTATGAAACGTGTTCAAAATGGCCTTCACAAAACCTCCTAGAAACTTCGGCAGCTTAAATGTATAAAATTTCATGTCTCACCCTCCCCATCATTCTCATGCCTTCCAAGTTATTTTATGCACTAAGCCCATAGATGTGTGAACACGAACAAAAAAGGCTACATGAGAACCCAGCTCATGTAACCATGTTTATGCGGGAAAGCCCCGCCCTATGCATACAGCCCACAGACTTACAGCTTAGAACTGAGTGCTTTTGCGAATCTCCGCAATCGCAGCCGCACGATCCGGTTTTCCAAAGACAGCGCTTCCTGCCACAAGTATATCCGCGCCAGCTTCCACTACAAGCGGAGCCGTTTCAGCAGTTATACCGCCGTCTACCTCGATATGAATGTCCGGATTTGGGGAATTTTGAATCCACTCTCTCAGTTGCTTGATTTTGTTTACGGTATGCTTGATGAAAGCCTGTCCGCCAAATCCGGGGTTAACCGTCATCACGAGCACCATATCAAGATCAGGAAGCATTTCCTCCAGAACATTCGCAGGAGTACCCGGGTTTATAGCGACACCTGCCTTAACACCATGCTCTTTAATCAGATGAACAACACGGTGAAGATGCATACAGGTTTCGGCATGAACGGTAATATAATCGGCTCCGGCCAAGGCAAAATCAGCAACATACCTTTCCGGCTCCTCGATCATCAAGTGCACATCCAGCGGCAGCGTAGTGTGGGGTCTGATCGCTTGAACGATCGGCGGTCCGAGTGTAATATTTGGCACAAAATGACCGTCCATCACATCGACATGAATCCAGTCTGCTCCTCCCGCCTGTACATCTGCAATTTCCTCACCCAACTTAGCAAAATCCGCCGAAAGTATGGATGGCGCTATTTTAATCATAACGTTAGTACCTCCGCTTCTTGTCTTTCATTTCTGTAAAAAATTCCACATAATGCTCATATCGGCTGTCTGCGATCTCTCCATTTTCCTTGGCTTGAATGACCTGACAACCAGGTTCGTGTATATGGCTGCAACCCCTGAATTTGCAGTTATCGGCATAGGGTATAAACTCTCTGAAACAGCCGGATAACTCCTCGATCCCCAACTCAACAAAATCCAGTTGGCTGAATCCCGGTGTATCAGCGACAAAGCCTCCGTTATCCAGTTCAATCAGCTCGACATGTCTTGTCGTATGGCGCCCGCGACCAAGCCGTATACTAATCTCACTTGTCTCCAGAGACAAGCCAGGCATCAATGCATTGAGCAAAGAAGATTTACCCACACCCGATTGACCAGAAAACACACTGATTTGCCCTGCCAGCAGCTCCTTCACATCCTCAATACCTATTCCCTCAAGCGCGCTCGTTACGACTACCTCGTAACCGATCTTCCCATATATACGCTTTACTTCTTCTATAGAGTCAGCGGAATCATCAGCAAGATCTTGCTTCGTCAAGCAGATGAGAGCCTTCAAATTGGAATGCTCAATATGTACGAGGAACTTATCCAGGAGCAGCAAGTTCATATCCGGCTCTTTTACAGAAAAAAGTAGAACAGCCTGATGAACATTCGCAACCGGAGGACGTATTAATTGGGAAGACCGCGGAAGAATTTCTTCCACGGTCCCCTCCCCGTTCTCGGTCAAAGAGTAAAGTACACGATCCCCGACAAGCGGAGAAACACCTCTTTTTTTGAAAATTCCGCGGGCTCTGCATTGAACCGATGGGTCTTCCCCGGATACAACATCGCCTTCTCTAAGTGGCTTCACATAGTAATATCCGCTTAACGCCTTGACAATCAGTCCTTCATGCATACGCAGGCCTCACTTTCGATCATTTAGTGTAAGCTTTTTGCCTTACCCGTTCTACGGGGTCAATTATCATCTTTCCATGAATGCTTTTTATTATCGCCTTTACGCTTACCCTCATTGGATGAATCTGAATCCTCATTACGCTCGCTCTCATCCTCTTCAGGCTCCCCATCGCCATCTTGCTGCGGAGGCTCTGTGGAAGCAGGAACTTCAGGCTCCGGCGGCGCTTCAATTTGAGGCTGAGGCACTGTGCCATTCTTCGCATCAGTATACAGCACAATATACGTTTCCAGCGCCCTACCATCACGGTAAATTTCTACCGATCCATTTTTCTCAGGGGCCAGAAGGAGCTTCACCGGAATAATCTCGGTAGTCGTAATCGTGCGGCTCTCCCCTTCACGCTTGTCGCCTAATGCATCAGAGTAAACGATACGAATCTGACTCTTTTCTCCCTCACGACTAGGAGCAACAGGTACATTAAACGTGTAGTTTATAGCTTCCGGAGGATAGCCTGAACTTACTTTCAGATCTATCTTCGTTCCCGGCTCCGCAATCTCGTTAGGCTGGTAAGGCCACTGCTCGATAACCTTGCCTTTTTCTACAGTAAAGCTTGACATATCCTCCACCGAACCGATCTCAAGACCCTTCTCTTTGATCAGACTTTCCGCCTGACTGCGGGTTTGACCAATCAGATTAGGCATAGTTATAGACTGCTTGCCTTTACTTACAACAAGTCTTACTTGCGTTACATCCGGATCGAATTCCTCACCACTTTCCGGCCATTGGGAAATGATCTGCCCTTCCGGTATACTGTCATGGTTCTCATATTTTACATCAATGCGGTCCTCGTCTACCTTCTGAACCTTGAGCAGCTTGATCGCTTCTTCAAGCGTTTTTCCGTTTCTCAGATCCGGCATTGTACTGAGCGGCTTGACATCTCCAACCGTTAAAATGATATCCGCACCTTTTTTGACAACCGTTCCTTCGGTCCTGCTCTGTTTAAATACGATGCCTTCGTCAACACCTTGCTTATAGACCCGGCTTACTTCTTTTACCACGAGGCCTAAATCCTCCAGCTCCTTAACAGCCACCTCTTCCGGCTTATCCACAACGTTAGGAACCGTCACCTCAGGTACAACCAGCATATTATTCACATAAATAACTACACCCGTAAGGATTGCCAGAAACAAAAGGATCGAACCGACGATGAGCGCTTGCTTTTTCCGTTTTTTCTTCTTATTTCCTTCATGGACTTCTTCTTCATCCGTAACTTCATTCATCGTATCATGGACAGGCACTGCTGCAGTATAATCATCACGATCATCCGACTGCATCGTTTTAAGAGCCGGCATAATTCGTGTCTGATCCTCATCATCATCGAATTCTATCTTGGGCTCATCACGCCGATCAGGCAGCAGACAAGTTTCCAAATCCTGCATCATTTCCTCAGCAGATTGATAACGCTCATGCGGATTTTTGCGCATCGATTTCAAAATAATGTTCTCTACGCTTTGAGGAATAAGCGGGTTTACTTCTTTAGGCTCGTCAAATTCCTCCTGAAGATGCTTGAGCGCCACACTGATCGGACTTTCTCCAAGGAAAGGAAGACGGCCCGTCAGCATTTGATACAATACGATACCAAGAGAATATAAATCTGACTTTTCTCCGGTAGTTACACCCTTGGCATGCTCAGGTGAAAAATAATGCACAGAGCCAACGACAGATCCAGTCTGGGTAATCGTCGTGGAAGTAACAGCTCGGGCAATGCCGAAATCAGTTACTTTCACACGCCCGTTACGCCCGATTAAAATGTTATGCGGCTTAATATCACGGTGTATGATCTGATTATGATGGGCATGATCAAGCGCATCACAAATTTGTGAAGCAATGCGTACCGCTTCATCAACCTGAAGCGGTGCTCTTTCTTTAATGATCTCGTTAAGGTTATGGCCCTCAATAAATTCCATGACGATATAGTGAGTTTCATCCTCTTGGCCTACATCATAAATACTAACTACATTCGGATGCGACAAGGATGCCGCAGATTGCGCCTCACGCCTAAAGCGCCGGATAAATTCCTCGTCGTGCACAAACTGCTGTCGCAGCACTTTGATCGCTACGTATCGATTTAATAAGATATCCTGAGCCTTATAAACCAGCGCCATTCCACCGCCGCCGACTCGCTCTATGATCTTGTAACGACCAGCCAATTCATGTCCGATCATGAATTCCACTCCTTTATACGTTCCCCGGCACCTTCTTCTTGATGTTCAATCAGGGCGACGGTAATATTATCATCGCCTCCGGCGAGCAGTGCCAGTTGAAGCAGGCGGTCTGCTTTTTCTTTCAGAGAAATTTCGAGTGAGCCGACAATTTGTCCTATCCGGTCTGTTCTGACTGGATTACTTAGCCCGTCACTGCATAGCATCAGTACCTCTCCCGCATCAATGACGATCGGGCTTAATTCCACAGATACATCCATATCTGTTCCAAGCGCCCGGATCAGTACATTTTTACGTGGATGAGACTCTAGTTCCTCCTCGGTAATCTGACCGCTTTTAAACAGTTCGTTCACCAGGGTGTGATCTTCCGTCAACCGAACCACTTGGTCGGTTGAAATTTTATAGGCCCGGCTGTCGCCGATATGCCCGATATAACCTTCATGGTCCCGAAGCAAAACGGCAACAATGGTCGTTCCCATGTTGTGCAACCGCTCATCGGCGGAAGCTTCCTGGAATATAACTTCATTGGCATGCAGGATGGCATCGCTTAAAGCCGCCCGAATACCGTCCATGGAAATATCCGGTTCCAGGAAAGACAAATCTTCAGCCACGGTTTGAACCGCAAGCCTGCTGGCGGTATCTCCAGCAAGGTGACCCCCCATGCCGTCGGCTACAATGCCGAGTGTATAGCCATGCTCTAATTGACGAATTAACACAGAGTCCTCATTGACTTGTCGAACTCGTCCGACATGGCTGACATGAACCGTATTGATCAAATTATTCTCACCTCAACTCCATATGCTTGGCCCGAAGCTGACCGCAAGCGGCAGCAATATCGTGACCCTGTTCACGGCGGATGGTTGCATTCACACCCTTATCTGCAAGCGTACGTTGAAATTTGAAAATATCATTGCGTGACGTGCGGACATATTTCCGTTCTGGCACGTGGTTGACCGGGATCAAATTGACGTAACAGTTCATGTCTTTAATTACGTCTGCCAGCTCTTCCGCATGCTCAGACTGATCATTGACACCGCCAATCAAGGCATACTCAAACGTGATTCGGCGTCCGGTCTTGGCCTGGTAATACCGAAGAGCTTCGATGACATCATCGAATGGATAACGCCTGTTAACCGGCATCAGCTTGGAACGAAGCGTATCGTTCGGTGCATGAATGGATATAGCCAGGTTAATTTGGGTGTTTTCCTCGGCAAACTTATAAATATTAGGTACGATCCCGCTTGTAGACACGGTAATGTGACGCTGGCCGATGTTTAATCCCTTCTCGTGAATCATCGTCCGGAGAAACTTCATTGTCGCTTCATAGTTTTCAAACGGTTCTCCAGAACCCATGATAACAATACTGCTGATGCGCTCCCCCTTCTTATCTAGAATTTTCTGCGCTTGAACGACCTGAGCGACGATCTCCCCAGGTGTCAAATTCCGTTTCAGCCCGCCCAAAGTAGAAGCGCAAAACGTACAGCCGATCCGGCAGCCAACCTGAGTGGTCACACAGATGCTGTTACCGTAATTGTGCTTCATAATAACCGTTTCAATCGCATGATCATCATGGAGTCCAAATAAAAATTTGACTGTGCCATCCTTCGATTCAAACTTCGTAATTTCCGATAAAGTTACGAAACTGAACTGTTCCTTCAGTTTTTGCCGCAGACTTTTCGAAAGATTCGTCATTTCATCGAATGAGTCCACTCGTTTAACATACAGCCAATCATATATTTGGACAGCACGGAATGCGGGTTCACCGTTATCCTGAGTCCACTTTTGGAGCTCTTCAAGCGATAAATCGTATATAAAAGGGTTCATCTCACCACACCTGTCTTTTTCATTCATATGCATCTCTTTTTTCATTCTTTCTATTTTAACACAAATAAAAGAGAGGGTAAAAGAGAAAACCCGCCAGCAACGGCGGGCCACTCCTGCAATCAATGCAACATTGAAACTGCTTATGAGAGCCTGCGAAGCCTCACAATATAAAATCCATCACTATGAAAATGCTGCGGCAGGAGCTGAACGCCCCCTCCCTTGGGAAGAGCATTCTTTAATGCCCGGCTCATACTGCCGGACTCATCATCAGCGATCTCAAAGTTTGGATGTTTAGCCAAAAAAGCGGCAATCGTCTCCTCATTTTCCTTAGGCTCAATCGTGCATGTACTATATACAAGCACTCCACCAGGCCGGACGAGACCGGATACGGATTGAAGAAGTTCACGTTGCAGCTTTGCAATTTCTTCAATATCTTCAGGCTTCTTGGCCCACTTCAGATCGGGCTTGCGCCTTATAACACCAAGCCCCGAACAAGGAGCATCCAGCAGAATACGATCAAATGATGAAGGTTCGTAGTTCTTTCCGAGCTCCAGCGCATCGCCTGTAACCGTCATAATGCTGTCCAATCCCAAACGCTTCGCCTGTTCGGCGATGAGCTTCTGTTTATGAGAATGCAGATCATTGGCGATGATCGTCCCATCATCCTTCATCATTTCCCCCATGTGAGCCGTTTTACCGCCGGGGGCTGCACAGCAGTCAAGAACCCGCATACCAGGTGCTGGGCAGACAGTCTCGGCAACGAGCATGGAGCTCTCATCCTGGATGGAAATCATTCCCTCACGATACCAATCCGTATGAGCCATGTTGCCACCGCTCCTAACGATGATTCCATATGGACTCAGTTCTGATGGTGCAGCGTCAACACCGCTCTTGCTCATCTCCTCCAACATGCCGTCGCGGCTGATCATCGTTGTGTTGACCCGAACACTGACAGCTGGCGGCTCATTGTTCGCTTTACAGATCGCTTCCGCTGCGTCCGCGCCATACTGCTTAATCCAGCGCTCTACAAGCCATTTCGGATGTGAGTGAGAAAGAGAGATGCGGTCCGCTGCAGGCAAGTCCTCAGGAATAACCAATTCATCCCTTTGCCGCAGGATGTTTCGAAGCACTCCGTTGACCATGCCTGATATCCCTTGGTGACCGCGCCGCTTCGCCAGGTTGACAGCTTCGCTGACAACCGCGTGCTCCGGAATCCGGTCCAGATACATAATCTGGTACAAGCTTAGCCGCAGCAGCGCTCTTACCCAGGGCTGAAGCTTCGCGGTTCCTTTTTTGACAAAGCGGTCCAAAAAATAGTCTAATGTATTCAGTCTTGAGATCGTTCCATATACGAGTTCTGTTGCAAGCCCCGCATCACCTTTCTCAAGAGAAGCCTTTTGGAGAGCTGTGTTAAGCAGCAGATTGCTGTAAGCACCTTCCTGCTCTACCTGTGTCAACACATCCAGAGCAAGCTCCCTGGCCGTCACTGATCGCCGTTTGGAAGGTTGACTTCCTCGCCTTCCTTGGCCGCTCACGTCAGCACCATCCCAGGCTTCATGCTTGTCCCGCGGCTGAATTGCGCGGCATCCATCGCTTTCTTACCGCTTGGCTGAACGGTTAACAGCGTCAAAGTGCCGTCACCTGTCTTCACGACGATCCCGCTTTCGCTCAGATCAAGCACCGTTCCCGGAACGACTTCCTTGGAGGCCATGCTATGATTTCCCGGAATGGCAGCGGCCCATATCTTGAACACCTCACCGTTCCAAAGCGTAAATCCGCCGGAAAAAGGAACAAGTCCGCGGATTTGATCATAGATCTGGCGAGACGTGCGCGTCCAATCGATCTTCTCGTCTTCGCGGGTTAAGTTTGGAGCATAGGTCGCCTCCTCATCGTTCTGGGGAGTAGCTTTTACTTTGCCATTCACCAAAGACGGGAGCTGCTCCTTCAGAAGAGAAGCTCCGGCGATGCTAAGCTTATCGAACATCGTGCCAGCGGTATCATCATCCTGAATTGGAACTTCCACTTTAGCAATCATATCCCCTGTATCAAGGCCTTCTGCCATATACATTAACGTAATGCCCGTAACCTTCTCACCGTTAATAATACAACGCTGGATTGGAGCTCCTCCCCGGTATTTGGGGAGAAGCGAGCCATGAACGTTCAAGCAGCCTAGCGCAGGCATATCCAGCACAGCCTTCGGTAAAATTTGCCCATATGCTGCTGTAACAATCATATCCGGTTTGTATTTTGAAAGCTCAGCCACCGCTTCCGGACTCCGAAGGCGCTGCGGCTGCAGCACAGCGATGCCATGGCGTAGAGCCGCCTCCTTTACCGGAGTAGGTGTAAGCACCTTTTTCCGTCCCTGCGGCCGGTCCGGCTGTGTCACCACTGCGACCACGTTGTAGCCTTCAGTCACCAGCATATCGAGACTCGGTACAGCAAACGCAGGCGTGCCCATAAATACGATATTCATCGATTCTCAAGCTCCCCCCGTGGAGGCTGGTTCGGATCGTACTCATACACCCGTTCCGCGACGTCTGTAAACAACACCCCGTTCAGATGGTCTATTTCATGCTGGAAAGCACGGGACAAGAGTCCCGTCGCTGTGACGATCAGCTCATTTCCTTCGCGATCGAGTCCCTTTACCTTGACCTTCTCAGCGCGGCGCACGTCACCGTTCCACCCCGGAATGCTCAAACAACCCTCCGGTCCGAATTGCTCGCCTTCACTTTCAACAATTTCCGGATTTATCATCTTGATCAATCCATGCTCATCTCCGACATCTACTACAATCAATCGCTTCAATATCCCTACCTGTGGTGCAGCGAGTCCAACACCGTCGGCATCGTACATCGTATCCGCCATATCATCCAGAAGCTTCTGAACGTTTGGTGTTATTTTTGTAACTTCCTTGGCTCTCTTATGGAGCACCTCATCTGGTTCCTTAACAATAATGCGTATTGCCATCATGACACCTTCCTTACGCTTTTCATTCAATATATGCACTATTACATTAACATTTGCGGGTCCACGTCAATGCTGATTTGCAACTTGGCGTCACGCACCGAATCCTGCAGCTCCTCAGCCACTTGTCGGACAAGTGAGACGGCATCCATTCTCCCACGCCATTTTATCATACATTGGAATCTGTATCTATTTTTCAGTCTCGGAATAGGAGACGCTACAGGCCCCAGCACATTCAGGGCTTCAGCAGCAAAACGGTCCAAGCTTCCGAACCACCCTCTTTGGTCAGCCCTTCTTTTCAAATCTGCTGCAAAATTTTCGGCAACCCGAACAAGCAGCGGAAGCTGCTCATGGGATATTGTTACCAATATAAGCCTGCAATATGGAGGGTAATGCAGCGCCTTTCGGTGTCTCAGCTCTTCCGTAACAAAGTTAAGATAATCATGTTCACTCGCATGAACAATGGAATAATGCTCAGGCGTATACGACTGAATAACAACCTCACCTGGCAGCTGATGACGACCTGCACGACCCGCAACCTGGGTTAGCAGTTGAAACGTTTTTTCAGCCGCCCTGAAATCAGGCAGATTCAGCGCCGAATCCGCTGTAATTACACCAACTAGCGTCACATCCGGAAAATCAAGGCCTTTGGCTACCATCTGCGTACCAAGCAGCACATCTGCCTTTTTATCCCTGAACTGCTTTAGCAACTTCTCATGAGATCCCTTTTCCGTCGTTGTATCCACATCCATTCGGATGACGCGAATACCCGGAAACAGCTTGGCAAGCTCCTCCTCAACACGCTGTGTTCCGGTTCCGAAATAACGAATATGCTCGCTTCCACAGTCTGGACATACTTCCGGCGTTTGCTGGGCATACCCACAGTAGTGACAACGAAGATTGTTTGACTTCTGATGATAGGTCAATGAAATGTCACATTCCGGGCATCCTGCTACATAGCCGCAGCTGCGACACATTACAAATGTGGAGTAGCCACGGCGATTAAGCAGCAGAACGATCTGCTCCCCGCGTTCAAGCCGAAGCGCAATCGCTTCATGCAAAGTCCGGCTGAACATGGAGCGGTTTCCTTCTTTCAACTCCCCACGCATATCAACAACCGTAACCTCCGGCAGCTTGTTGCCGAGTGCACGGGTCGACATTTCAAGCAGCTCTGGCGCAAAATCATCATTCGCTTGTGATCTGGCTGCATGATAACTTTCAAGTGAAGGAGTAGCCGATCCTAAAATAACGACCGCCCCTATTTCGGAAGCTCGACGAATCGCCACATCTCTCGCATGATACTTCGGTGCTTCTTCCTGTTTATAAGAAGTCTCATGCTCTTCATCCATAATAATCAGGCCAAGGCGATCAAAAGGAGCAAAAACAGCCGAACGTGCTCCCACAACCACCGACGCGCGGCCTTCATGAATCTTTCTCCATTCATCATAGCGTTCACCGTCAGAAAGCCGGCTGTGCATGACCGCTACCAAATCGCCAAAACGGCTTTTAAAACGTTCCACCATCTGGGGTGTAAGCGAAATCTCCGGTACAAGCACAATCGCTTGACGCTTCTGCTCGAGACAACGCTGGATACTTTGAAGATAGATTTCCGTCTTTCCACTACCGGTGACCCCATGTAATAAAAAGACATTGTGTCTTCGTTCCTCAAGATCATGAACAATCCGTTTGTACACCTGCTGCTGCTCCTGTGTCAGGGCAAGCGGTTCACTCGGCTTAAAATACCTTCCCTTATAGGGGTCCCGGAATACTTCCATCTCCTCAATCCGGATATATCCTTTATCAGCAAGAGCTTTGACAGTTCCGGCAGTCACACCGAGAGCAGAAAGCACTTCTTTCATAGCAATAGGAAGAAATGATTGCATTTCAAGCATATACTCGAGCACTTCTTTCTGGCGCCGGGCATTCGCAGGAAAGGATGCCAGTATCCCTTCCAACTCTTCAGCCTCTACCGCCAGTTCAACAGCCTTCATCGTCTTCTTCCGAAGTTTGTCCTTAATCTGCTGGTGCTCACGCAGCAACCCGCGTTCCAACAAGGCTTTGATCAGAGCTGCTTGATCTGGAAAAGTCCGATTCACCTGATTGAGCGTCACTTCTCCACGCTGTTTAACAAAATCTAAAATGGCCTGCTCCGCTTCATTTTCAGTAAACACTGCGAACAGGCCCTCTTCCAGCCCGCCATTATGATCATCTGGATTTCCGAGTGTAATATAGCGTTCCGCTTTTCCTTTAAGCGCTGTTGGCAGCATCGATTGCAATGCTGAAATCTGACGGCACGCATAGCGGTTTTTCATCCATTCGCTTAGCTTAATTAGCGATGGTGACAGCGGAGGCGTGAAATCCAAAACTTCCTGAATCGGCTTCATCTTGGCATAATCCATCTCAGGACGCGGATGGAGAGACACGACGAAACCTTGCAGTGTCCGATGCCCGAAAGGAACACCGACCCGGCTTCCCACCTCAATCCACGGCCGCAAACGATCCGGAATCAGGTAATCAAAAGGGCGGTCCGTGTCCTTGGACGGCACGTCCACAATCACCCTTGCCATTTCCATCAAGCTTCCCCCTTCGCCATCCGCTCAGCTGCCAAAACAAGCAAACGACGGGCTATATCCTCCTTGGACAGCAGCGGAAGATGAAGAACAAGCCCTTCCGAATCGTAAATATGCACACTGTTCGTATCCGTTCCGAACCCGGCACCGGACTGGGTTACGTCATTTGCCACGATCAAATCACAGTTTTTACGACGCAGCTTGTCCGTCGCATACTGTTCTACCGAATTCGTTTCAGCAGCAAAACCGATCAGGAATTGTGACTTTTTGTTTTGGCCGAGCGTCTCCAAAATATCTGTCGTCTTAACCAGTTCAAGCGTCATGGTCTCCCCTTGCTTTTTCAGCTTTAATGGAGCTGCCTTCGCTGGACGATAGTCGGCAACCGCAGCGGCTTTGACAATCAAGTCGCTATCCTCAAACTCACGCATCACCGCTTCATACATATCTTGTGCGGATTCCACATGCTCGATCTTGATCCCTTCCGGAGAAGCAGCATCGGTATGAGCGGCGATCAAGTGAACATCGGCCCCCATTTCCTTTGCCGCTTTTGCAATCGCAAAGCCCATTTTTCCAGACGAATCATTCGTAATATAACGGACCGGATCAATGCGTTCAATCGTTCCACCTGCCGTTACAACAACCTTTTTGCCTGTCAATATGCCTGCTGCCTTGTCACTGCCAGAGTGAGCATCCTCCGTTTCCCTCTGCTCAAAAAAAGTTTCAACCACTTCAACGATTTTTTCCGGCTCTTCCATGCGGCCTTTACCAACATAGCCGCAGGCAAGCAAGCCCTCTCCCGGTTCGATGAATGATACGCCACGGGAAGCAAGTGTCTCCATATTGGCTATAACGGCGGGGTGTGTATACATATGCACATTCATCGCTGGACACACCATAACAGGGGCCGTCGTTGCCAGAAGAGTAGTCGAAAGCATGTCATCGGCAAGACCGTTTGCCATTTTCCCTATAATATTGGCCGTAGCCGGAGCCACCAAAACCAGATCAGCCAGATCAGCAAGATGAATATGGGATACAACAGATGGGTCGCGCTCATCAAACGTATCGCTGTATACCGGATTTTTCGTAAGAGACTGCAGCGTTAGCTCAGTAATAAACTGCTTGGCCGAGGACGTCATAATCACATGTACATCAGCGCCTCTCTGAGTGAGTTTACTGCACAGTGCAGCGGCCTTATATGCGGCTATACCTCCCGTAACCCCAAGCACGATAACTTTACCGTTTAACATAACTGCTCCCTCCACTTTTTCGTATTCAAACTACAATGAAGCAAAACTGTATTGGCTTCAAGAAGAAACGCCTTCGCATCCTTTTCCAAGGGCAGTGACGTCAAAAAAATAACAACCTTTCGGTTGTCACATTTTTGTAAGGCTTTTATTGAAATGTCAGGACGTTTACTCCCCGATCCGCTCAATGCGAACATAATCTCCGTAAATCTCCTCAAGGGCAACACCCACATGTTTATGGGATTTCGGTTCTTTCAACTCGCTGAGTGCACCCTCGCGCAGCTGACGTGCACGACGGGAAGCGGCAACCACGAGTGAATATTTACTGTCCACTTTATTCATCATCTCATCGATGGAAGGATATAGCATAGATTCAAAGCACCTCTTTTTCATTTACTTAAATGATCTCTTTCATCGTCAAATCATCGTCAACAAAAAAGCTACTGACCTTTTTTCACGATTTTACAATGTTCGGCAATAATAATCGATTCTATTCGTTTGCACGCTTGATTGATTTCGTCATTGACAACAGCATAATCATAATGCCTAATCAATTCCATCTCATCAACCGCCACAGACATCCGATGATCGATCGTATCCTGATTTTCCGTGCCGCGCCCTACAATCCGGTCCTTTAACTCATCCATGGACGGTGGGGTGAGGAAAATAAAGATCCCATCCGGGAATTTCTCCTTCACTTTTAACGCACCCTGCACTTCAATCTCCAGGATAATATCCTTGCCGCTTGCTAATGTTTCTTCCACAAAATCACGCGGAGTACCGTAATAGTTGCCGACATACTCTGCAAACTCCAAGAGCTCATCGTTCTCAATCATGGAGAGAAACTGTTCGCGATCCTTGAAAAAATAGTTAACTCCGTCAACCTCACCTGCACGCGGTTTGCGTGTTGTTGCGGAAACTGAGTATACCAGGTCCGGAACTCGACTGCGCAGTGCGGTGCATACCGTTCCTTTACCTACTCCGGACGGACCGGACAATACAATTAAAAATCCTTTTGTAGACATAATACTCCCCATCTTTATTCGTCGTTGTCATCATCTTTGCTGGACAAGCGATGAGCAACCGTCTCCGGCTGCACAGCCGACAAAATGACGTGATCGCTGTCAGTAATAATTACGGCCCTAGTCCGGCGGCCATATGTAGCGTCAATCAACATATGACGATCTCTTGCTTCTTGAATAATCCGTTTAATTGGAGCTGATTCGGGGCTTACGATAGAAATGATACGGTTGGCCGATACGATATTCCCGAAGCCGATATTAATGAGTTTAATTGCCATATTACGGTTGTTCCCCCTATACATTTGACTCTATTTGCCGAATAAGCCTGCTTTATTCTACATTTGCAGCTTGTTCACGAATCTTCTCCAGCTCCGCTTTCATTTCGACAACACGGTTTACCAGAGTCAGATGATTGGCTTTCGATCCAATCGTATTGACTTCCCTGTTCATTTCCTGGATCAGAAAATCCAGCTTGCGACCCGATGGCCCATTCTGATGTAAAAGCTGTCTGCATTGATTGAAATGACTCTGCAGACGAATCAGCTCTTCATCAACATTGGAGCGTTCAGCAAACAAAGCGACTTCCATTCCAAATATATGTTCATCAAAAGTCAACGAGCCGTCGTTCAAAGCCTCCAAGCGCTGCCGCAGGCGAGTTCGATATTCAGCTGTGACGGTCGGAGCCAGACTTACCATCTCTGACTGCAAAGTCTGAAGTCGCTCGATCCGATGCTCAATATCCTGGGCCAGAAGGGCTCCTTCCCTACTACGCATTTCAATCAGCCCATCCAAAGCATCGTTAAGTCCAGCGCATAGCATTTCACTCCATTGCTGGCGCTTATCTTCGCCCGATTGCTCGCTTCGGCTGACTAGAACATCAGGCAGTGAAAGAATGTCACGGATCGTCAGGTCGCCTTCGATACCGTAGGCACGCAGTTCATCCGCAGCTTTCAAATAAGACTTCACCACAGCATGGTTCAGGTCTTGCGAGATGTTCTCGTCGTCGCTTTCTCTATTCATGTAAACATCGATCCGCCCTCGTCCGATGCGTGACTGTACAGTCCTTCTTAAAGCATCTTCGAAGCAAGCCCATTCACGCGGCATCCGAAATAAAACTTCACAATACCGATGATTTACTGACTTTACTTCAATAGTGACCGTATAACCCTCAAATTTGATGGCGGATTGACCAAATCCGGTCATACTTAATGACATCGGAATCACATCCATTATACTATTGTAATTGATAACGATTAATGAAACAAGGGGGACAAGCTGCGGCCAGACAACTTCCATACATACTCCGTCAACTGTGCCGTCATTTCATAAAACATAAACGGAGTCATCAGATATATGCCATTAAAATGCTTTACCGCCACTTCCAATAATTCTTCCCCAATCTTCACACCCATAGCCCTGCCGGCTTCACCTTCAAGATCAGCCATTCGCCCCCTTACTTCATCGGACAGTTGAATTCCAGGCACCTCGTTATGAAGATACTCCGCATTCCTTCCGCTTGCCAAAGGCATGATTCCGATAAAAATAGGAATGTCCAGATGCTTGGTCGCTTCCTTGAGCTTCACGACCAGTTCCGGATCATACACCGGCTGAGTCATTACGTAATCAGCACCGCAGGCTATTTTTTTCTCCAGGCGCTGAACCGCTTTATCAAGATTCCTTACATTCGGATTAAACGCAGCACCCACAACAAACTTCGCCTTCTGCTTCAAGGGCTTCCCCGAAAAAGCTATCCCCTCATTCAACTGCTTGATCATTCGAATGATCTCAAAGGAAGTCAGATCGTAAACAGAACTGGAACCCGGCAAATCTCCAAACCGGGCAGGGTCCCCTGTAACAGCCAGCACATGATCAATACCTAGCGCATCGAAGCCCATCATATGAGACTGCGTCCCAATCAGATTACGATCACGGCAAGCAATGTGAATTAAAGGCCGAAGACCCGTGCGGCTCTGGACAAGATGACCTAGCGCCATGTTGCTCATCCGGGTAACAGCCAGCGAGTTGTCAGCCAACGTCAACGCATCTGCACCGGCTCTTTTTAAAGCTTCGGCACCCTTCATAAATTTTGTAATATCCAGATCGCGAGGCGGGTCCAGCTCAACGATGACGGTGTGACGCTCTTTTACACAATCCACAATCGAAGGTTCACCGCCGCGCTGTCTCCCCTGCTCATACTGTAACGGTTCATGAAGAATAACACTTTCTCGTTCATAATCCTCTACAGAAAGTTTCGGCAGCGGCAGCGGTACATAGTGTTCCAAAGCAGAAGCAATCTCTGCAATGTGCGCAGGCGTTGTTCCGCAGCATCCCCCGATGATCCTGGCTCCCAAATCAGCAAACTGCAACGCCATTTTTCCGAAATATTCAGGACTGGCTCCATAAAGGTATTCACCATCTACGTAATCAGCTATTCCTGCATTGGGAAACACCGACGCCGAAAGTGTCTTTACTCCATCAAGCGTCTCCAAAGCACGCAGCATTCCATTTGGTCCAGTCCGACAGTTGAAACCGAACACATCGGCCCCTTCCTGAGAAACAATGCGAAACGCCTCAGTCATCGTGTATCCATCAAGCGTTCTAGCAATATCTTCGACAGAAAACTGGGCAATGATGGGCAGATCGCTTTCCTTCCGCACCCGGGACAACGCCAGGAGCATTTCCTCCACGTCATAGAAGGTTTCCAGTAAAATACCGTCCACACCTTCAGACAGAATGGAATGAATCTGCTGTTCAAAGTGTCTCTTCAGTTCATCCAAGGATATATTGTTCCGCTTTCCTCCACGGATGGAGCCAATGGCCCCGACAACGTATCCATCCTTGCCGGCCGCTTCACGGGCAATCCGAACCCCCGCCCGGTTAATCTCCTCTACTCTCGATTCAAGACCATATTTTGAAAGCTTGTCGTAGTTTGCGGAGAACGTGTTACTCTCAAGTACTTGAGCGCCAGCTTCGATATACTGGCGATGTACATCTCCTATAACTTCCGGGGAGGTCAGATTTAACTCTTCATAAGATATCCCTACCGGGAACCCTTTTTGATATAAAAAAGTACCCATGGCTCCGTCTCCGATTAGCACTTTATTATCCCATGCTTTCCGTAAATCCGGTCTCATCGTTCTCCCCCTGCCTAAATATAGTTTCTAATTAATGTAACATAAAAACTTCCCAAAGATAAAGAAAAGAAAAACGCTCCTCATTTCCTTTTCAAGGATGAAAAGCGTTTCTTCGAGAGAAACAAATTATATTTTCATTTGGAATCTCTCCTTCGTAAACGATCTCAGCTGGACCTGTCATGTAAACATGATTATCACTTGAATCCCATTCGATGAACAGGTCGCCACCTTTAAGCGAGAGCGTCGCAGCCCGGTCAGCACTCCCATTCAGCACCGCCGCTATTAAAGTCGCACATGCACCTGTCCCGCAAGCCAGCGTAGGCCCGGCTCCCCGCTCCCATACACGCATATCTATGCAATCCCGCGCCCTTACAGTAGCAAATTCAACATTCGTTTTGTTTGGAAACAGCGAGTGAGCCTCCAGCTTCGGTCCCCATGTCGACAAATCAAAATGAACAGCATCATCCACAAAAATCACACAGTGAGGATTCCCCATCGATACAGCTGTAAAGCTGAATTGACAACCGTCCACCTCAATCAAATGATTGATTATCGGATTGAGATCCAGCATAGTGGGTACTTTTAAACCTTCAAGCACAGGCTCTCCCATATTAACCGTTACGCTTCGAACCCGATTTCCGTCTGCATGAAGTTGAAGCTTCTGTACGCCTGCTCCAAGCGTTTCAACCGTGAGCTCAAGGCTATTGATATATCCACGCTCATAGACGTATTTAGCGACGCAGCGGATGGCATTTCCACATTGTTCCGCTTCCGAACCGTCCGGGTTCATTATTCGCATCCTGAAATCGGCCTTGTCAGACGACAGAATAAATACAAGTCCATCCGCCCCGATACCGAAGTATCGATTGCACCAATTTACAGCTAGCTCTGAAGCATTGTTTGGCATTTCCCTCTCACCAAACACGACGATAAAATCGTTACCAAGACCGTGCATCTTCGTAAATATCATAAGAAAACCCATCTCCTCTGCAGCGTTTTTAATGAACATCAGCATACCGCAGAAAGATGGGTTTTCATATTTATTTTATGCTGAAAGGTTTGCACTATTAGTCATGATGTTGCGGCGTTTACGATGTCTATTTCCGCCCCATATGCTGCCTGCACCCATTAAAAATGTCGGAATGCCTGCTGCGACAAGGGTAATTGCCCATTCTCTAAGCCCCAGCGGAACCGTCTTAAAGATCGGCTGCATCGCTTCGATGTAGATCACTCCCAGCATAAGCAGTACAGATGACAGCACAGCTAACACCAAATATTTGTTCTGAAGTGGATTCCGGTGAAAAATAGAGCGTGAGCTACGGCAATCGAACACGTGGATCAACTGCGCCATAACCAAGGTGGCAAATGCAACGGTCTGCGCCTTGGCCAGCTGGCCAGCCTGATCCGGTGCCGCCCGAAGTGTAATCCAGAAGGCGGCAAGTGTGCATAGTCCAATCAGCACACCGCGGCTAATAATTTTCCATCCAAGGCGTCTGGCAAATATGTTTTCCTTGGCTCCGCGCGGCTTATGCTCCATCAAATCTTTCTCCGGCTGATCAACGCCCAGTGCCATGGCAGGAAGCCCGTCGGTAACCAGATTGACCCATAAAATCTGAATCGGTGCCAGCGGCAACGGCAAGCCCATCATCATCGCGAAAAACATGGTTAAAATTTCACCAACATTGGAAGCGAGAAGGTATCTGATAAACTTACGGATATTTTCGTAAATACTGCGACCTTCTTCGATAGCGGCTACGATCGTTGAGAAATTATCATCGCTCAGTACAAGCGACGAAGCTTCTTTCGTAACATCCGTACCTGTAATCCCCATCGCGATCCCGATATCTGACGCCTTGATCGCAGGCGCATCGTTGACACCGTCCCCGGTCATTGCTACCACATGACCTCTGCGCTGAAGCGACTTGACGATTCTGAGCTTGTGCTCAGGCGAGACGCGGGCGTAAACATAGGTCTGTTCGACTTTTGCATCCAGCTCTTTATCATCCAGGCGGGACAGCTCCTGTCCGGTCATCGAAAGTCCATTGTGCGGCATGATACCGAGCTGATTTGCGATCGCCTCTGCAGTAGTGCGATGATCTCCGGTAATCATAACCGTTTTGATCCCGGCCCGGCGGCATGTTGCAATCGCTTCGCGCACTTCCGTTCGCGGAGGATCAATCATCCCGGCAAGTCCTGTGAAAATAAGCTGGGATTCAGCCTCCCGTTCGGTTTCCGGCTTTTCGTGAGGACGAAGCTCCCGATATGCCATGCCGAGTACCCGCAATGCGGACGAAGCCATAGCCTCGTTAGCCGCCAGCACCTTTTCCCGAAGCGTTCCGGTTAAAGGCACGACATTGCCATCCCATAAAATATAACTGCATGCATGAAGCAGCACATCTGGGGCCCCTTTGGTGCACAAAAGACGGCCGCCCTGGTGACTGACAATGACAGACATCAACTTGCGCTCGGAATCAAATGGAAATTCCTTATCCCGCTGATACGAAGCAGATAACGTGCTCTGGCTAAGCCCCATTTTTGCAGAAAGTGTTAACAATGCCCCCTCTGTCGGATCGCCCTTGAGCTCCCAGCTGAGCGTTTGAGAAGCTTCCTTGCCCTTTCGCTTGGACCTTGATTCATCGGTCGTGGTCTCATACACCTCGGCATTGTTGCAAAGACCGCCAATTTGTAAAAGCCTGCGTAAAGATTGATCCGTCCGAAGCTCAACCGGTTTTCCGTCCTTCAAAATTTGACCGGATGGATCATATCCTTGTCCCGTCACCTCCAGCGTCCGTCCGCCGATCCATACACGGGTAACTGTCATTTTGTTTTGCGTCAGTGTACCGGTTTTGTCCGAGCAGATAATAGAGGCGCACCCCAGCGTTTCAACCGACGGCAGCTTTCTTACGATCGCCTTCCTCTTAATCATGCGCTGTACTCCTAGCGCGAGGGCTATGGTCACGATAGCCGGAAGTCCCTCAGGAATTGCAGCAACCGCAAGGCTGACTCCTGCAAGGAACATAGCGGTTGCCGGCTGGCCATGCAATATTCCTGCGACGACAACGAGAATCGTGAGCGCGAGTGCTACACCGATCAAAATTTTTCCAAGCTGTTCCAAACGATGCTGCAACGGAGTTTCCTGGGATTCGGTATTTTGGATCAGATCGGCAATTTTCCCCATCTCGGTGTCCATTCCAGTCCGAATAACGATCCCCTTCGCCGTTCCGCGGGTAATCATCGTGCCCATATACCCGATGTTCTTGAGATCTCCAAGCGGGACATCATGCTCTGAAATAGGCTCTGCATGTTTGTTCACCGGCATCGATTCACCGGTAAGCGCAGACTCTTCCACACTGCAGCTGCTTGTCTCTACCCAGCGTACATCCGCTGGAATCCGATCCCCGCTTTCTGCCAAAATGATATCTCCCGGCACAAGTAATTTGGCAGCGATATGAATAACTTTGCCATCACGCAGCACCTTGGAAGTGGGTGCTGACAACTGCTTTAATGCCCGGAGTGAACGTTCAGCACGAAACTCCTGTACAAAACCGAGCAAGCCGTTAATTAAAATGATGGCGATGATGGTCACGGCATCCAAATATTCACCAAGTAAACCGGATACCAACGTGGCACCAAGGAGCACCAGCACCATAAAATCCTTGAATTGGTTCAACAATAGAGTGAATGGAGATATTTTTTTACCCTCAGACAATTCGTTCAACCCGCTGGTTTTCCGTCTTTCCCCTGCTTCCTCTTCCGTGAGGCCCTGCTGCGGATTTACCCGCATCGCTTGCTGCAGTTCAGCGATATTCATCTGGTGCCATAGCTTTTGTTCCATGCTTCCTTTCCCTCCCGGTTGTTTATCCAGTTCCGGCGGACTGACAGCTTTTCCACCTCTCAACGTAAATGTATTCGGACAGGTCCATAAATATCACAGCCAAACTATTAAGTTTTTGCTCGAAATATGGCATCATAGAAAAAGAATGCGAGAAGGGTAACGCAACAGATAGGAGAATGAACATGGCATTGGACGGTATCGTAACACGGGCGATCGTGCATGAGCTTCAAGCGTGCAAAGGCGCCCGGATCAATAAAATATATCAACCGAACGAACGGGATATCGTACTTCACATCCGGACACAAAGTGGAAACGCCAAGATTTTGCTTTCCGCAAATCCGACATATCCCCGGGTTCACCTGACGAATGAAATCTTTCTTAATCCTCCCGAAGCCCCGATGTTCTGCATGCTGATGCGCAAGCATTGTGAGAACGGAATCATCGAGGATATTCAGCAGGTCGATATGGAGCGGATCATTCATATCCGTGTCCGGCAAAGGGATGAGCTTGGAGATGTTTCCTCCAAAACGATTATCATTGAGCTAATGGGTCGTCACAGCAACATCATTTTGCTAGATCATTCCGCCGGAACGATACTCGACGGAATCCATCACGTCACACCTGCAATCAGCAGCTACCGGGTGATCATGCCGGGGGTCGCTTACACAGAGCCACCGCAGCAAAACAAGCTGAACCCGCTGGAAATCGGGCAGGAGCAATTCCGAGAGTCCTGCCTTCTCAGTTCCGATGAACCTGCCCCGTGGCTAGTAAATTCTTTTAGCGGGGTAAGTCCTCTGGCAGCGCAAGAAATCGTCCATCGGGCTGGCTATTCAGCTGGCGAAGAAGATTCGGGGAATGAAAAGGACTGCGGAGGGTTATGGCAAGCTTTTTCCGAAGTGATGAAAGATGCTGCCAACCACCACTACACGCCGATGAGTGGAATAAACAACAAGGGGAAGATGGTTTTTTCCGTCATTCCGCTGACCATGCTTACGGGGCAGACGAAGCATTATGATTCCGTCAGCAAGTGCCTTGAAGATTTTTACAGCGACAAAGCTCACCGGGATGCCGTAAAGCAAAAGGTAGGCGATTTGCTGCGGTTTCTTCAAAATGAACGTTCCAAAAATATTAAAAAGCTCGATAAGCTGCACAAGGATTTGGAGGAAGCTAAAGACGCTGATCGTTACCGTATTTACGGCGAATTATTGTTCTCATCACTGCACAGCATTCAAAAGGGTGATAAACAGGCAGAGCTTCTTAATTATTATGACGAAGAGCAAAAGATGATTTTGATCCCGCTTGATCCACTGCTGTCTCCATCCGATAACGCACAGCGCTACTTCAAAAGATACAACAAATACAAGAACAGTCTGGCAGTCATTGATGAACAGCTCGCCAAGACACGTGAAGAGATCAGCTATATGGATAATCTGCTGCAGCAGCTGGCTCATGCGACATTAAATGATATCGATGAAATCCGAGATGAGCTGATCCAGCAAGGATACTTGCGTGATCGAGGCCGTAAAAACCGGAAAAAGAAAAAAAACGATAAGCCAACATTGCATATGTATACATCATCGGAAGGTATCGAGATGTATGTTGGAAAAAACAACCTGCAAAATGAATACATTACAAACCGGTTGGCCTCACCGAATGATACCTGGCTTCATACCAAGGATATCCCGGGTTCACACGTTGTAATCCGCAGCGACAATTTTGGGGAAGAGACACTACAAGAGGCTGCCCAACTGGCTGCCTATTACAGTCAGGCCAAACAATCAAGCAGCGTGCCTGTTGACTACACATTGATCCGTCATGTACGAAAACCTAACGGTGCAAAACCCGGTTTCGTCATTTATGATCACCAGAAGACGCTGTTTGTGACCCCGGATGAGGAGCACATCAAGAGCCTGCCAAACGTGATCAAGAACCAGAGAAATTAAGGAATGACACTTTATATTGCGAAGAAGCTGCGTGTACGATTTCTTGCGTCTGAGTACAAACATCTCTCATAGTTAATTAAAAAAGGGCAATCTGACGAATGCCCCGTCAGATTGCCCATCTTTCATACAAACGACCGCTTCCCACGATATTTCATCGATGATTAACTGCCAATCCTCCCCCGCGCAGCCTTTAACTGCTCCAGTACATCCTCAGGCACCGAGCGATTGCCGATATCCCCATGAAATATAACACCCTGCCGCTCGCCGTGATAATCGGAACCTGCCGTTGCGATCAGACCAAATTCATCAGCCAACTTCTGATAACGATTTTCTTCTTCTGACCCATGGTCCGAGTGGAACACTTCAATTCCCGCCAAAGACGCCTCTTTAATAATATTCCTTACCAGTTCGTCATCATCATAAATACCCGGATGTGCCAATACGGGCGTCCCCCCAGCCTCTCTGATCCATGAGCACGCCTGCTGCGGAGAGATTCGAGGCTGAGCAGCATAAGCAAGCCCGCCCTGTGCCAAATAACGGTCAAACGCGTCACGCATGTCTGTGGCGACCCCTTTTCGTACGAGCGCATCTGCTATATGAGGCCGTCCAACGCTTTCATCAGGCTTTAAGTCCCGACCCAAACCTGATACAACTTCCTCCATCGTTATTTGAATCCCTAAGTTTTGCAAATTACGAATGATTTTCTCATTCCGTTCATTCCTCGTATTGCGCAAATTGGACAAGCGGTTCAGAAAATCCTGATCCTCCGTATTGACGTAATATCCGAGAATATGAATATCCTTGCCTCCTGCCATCGTGCTGATCTCAACACCAGGGATAACCGTTATTCCGTAGCGCTGTCCCGCTTCAAGTGCCTCTGGGACACCAGAAACCGTATCATGATCTGTTATAGCAATAGCGTGTAGACCTTTTTCATATGCAATACGCACGTTCTCGGAAGGTTCATTCATCCCGTCTGACGCCAGGGTATGAGTATGAAGGTCGCATCCTTTGCGGATGTTAACCATGGATGGTAATTGTTGACCCGATTCCATTTTCCAACTCCCTCTCGTTTATTTTTTATTGTATCTGACAAACGTAATTGATACAAAAAAGAGCATCCGTGCTTGCTGCACGCATACTCTATTTCCGCTTACGGCTATTTTTGATTAAGGTCATACGCCGTGAATGACGCAACCAGGAATAATAAGACTTTAAATCCCTAAGTTCAATCGTCTCAGACATCCGTCCTAAAAAAGTAACAATAATCATACGATGCAGTGGATTCCCGATCAAATCGCGTTCGTGCTCAAGCTCTGAAAATTCTGCCACGACAACGAGATCATCGTCAATAAGATATACATCCTGCTCGTTTTTGTAATAAGGTACAATGCGGTTTTGTTTTAGACATTCCCACATCCAGGCTCCAATTTCCTCATGAGGTGTATCGTGATGTTTCACCCGATCCGCGTACCGATTCTTGGCATGATTGGTTATGACGATATCTGCTATTTTTTTGTCATTTAACGTAATGTAAAACGGTTCGTAGGTGCTCCACCGCTCTGTCCCTTTATCGCGCATGGATTATCACTCTCCACCAAATGGGTCTTTATGTCTATGTATATATACCCAACATATTACATCATTCCTTAATTATTCACAAGTCAGAAACTTTTTTCTTTGTGAATAGTTCTTGAAAATTACACTGTTTTTCATAAGATTCTCAGAAAAGACCTCATTATCCTGCACATATAAAAAAAGCGGCCTTGCGGCCGCTCGTATCATTCGTATTCCATAAATCAGCAAGACCCGGGTGTGAAGCCGGTACTCTCATAGTCCAAAAAATTGAGTCTTATCAGGTCCTTTGCTGCTATATTCCGTCTTGATCTCGTTTCGGTACGAGCGCTCGATTTTTCGGACGTAGGGAAGTCTGCGAATATTTTTAACCGTCTCGTCAGCACGGTCAGCGTTAACGTACATGACAACATACTGCATACGACGTGAAATATAGTGCACACTGCCATATTTCTCAAGATTTCTCGCTGCTTTTACATCACTTACCCAAATAATATAACCGGTTCGTTCCGCCAACATCCTGGTCTCGCCTCTCTTTCGTCTCTATCTGTTTTTAAACTTTCGAATCAGCCGCACTTGCAGCCTCCGCCGCTTGCACAGCCTCTTGTAGGCAGGGGATTGTTATTTGGAACTTTAATCGTATCCGATACCGAAAATGCGATTTTCTCGGACATTTTAAAGAGTAGATCATCCAGTTTCTTCTCAGCTGCTTTGAATCGCACCACGGCCTCAAATTGTTCCAATTCAGCCTCTACTGCCGACACCTCATCTTTAGCCGAGTGATAATTAGGGTGGAAATGACCGAAACGCTGTGTTTCTTCAAACAATTCCTTTTTGGCCTCAAGCTTGCGAACCAGTGCCTGGATTTCTGGATCGTTATCGACCGCCTGCTTCCAGTATAAATAATCTGCCACTTCAGCAGATGCATTGATCATATCGCCCAATTCATAGGCGTAGGTGAGCACCTCGGCCATATCAATCGTATTCAATTCCGATACGCTCATAATCTTACCCCGCTCCTATTTAATTTAGCCCACTCCAAACGTGGACTCCTTTATCATAGCATAACAAAAGCTGCTTAAGAAGAGGTAAACTGCAGTTAAAGGCCCTGCCTAATCCTATCATGCAGTCTGTCAGACGAAGCTGCCATTGACTTGAAAATATAGACTCAGCTTTGACTCGGTACAATCATTCTTATCTCTTGCCAGTCGCCCTCTTTCAGTTCAATCTGCTCCGATCTATCGGAGTCCGGTGGATATAGAAAACCCGATATCCTCCAGGGATTCCGAAACAGCCTCTTCGGTATAAATTCAACTTTTTTGTGATTCAGCCCAAGCTCCACCTTGACTTGCCATTCCAGCGCCTGCTCCATTATTTGTTTAGTCGTTGTACCATGATAACTCCGCCAATCTCGGGTCCACATAACCGGGACTTTGGCAAGACCAGGGAAAAGATTCTGCTTATCTGGTATTTCCAGATCCGGCTCAAAATAATGCTCATTTCTTCCGCTATAAACCAAACCTGAGAATTTGAAATGATCATAATTCCCCTTGTAGAGACAGGTCTTGTCACCCGTTTCTTTATCATGTTGCTCCTCCACCCGCTCATGGCCGCCAGCAATCTGTTCAAAATCGCCGACCACACGTTTCGGAGGAAGTCCCGCAACCGTTAATATTTTTCTAATCTCAGTCATATGCTGAGGCTTTATGGCAAAATGCAAAGGACCCAGACGATGTATCCATTCAGTCAGCTTAGGATGTGATGCGATCTGATCGCCTTCTTCGGCCGTTTCACACTGCAGAACAGTCAATTCCGCAAACGATGTTCTGCCTACCTCACGTCCCCACTGGGTGAGAGCTGCTGCGACATTATCAGGCATACCAGAGATCGCCTGATCGGTAATAAATTCAATCACCTGGTCCGGATTCATCCCCAAATCTGAAGCAAGCGCAACGGCCCCCTTCGTCAGACGGTAGACCGACATATGATCATCCAATACTCGCTCTGAGCATAGAGCCAAGCTCCAGCGGACGGAGAATGGAGTATCCGGCGGCACCATCACTTCATAATCAGGCTGGATAAATAAATACGCGGACGCAGGAGCCGGCGTATCGTCGTGTGCACCTTGCATTAGCCGTTCAGCGGGTATTTTCCAGCGGAACAGCAAATGCTCATCCTGACCGGTGCCAACATCGACCCAGCCCGCAGCTGCCAGAAACCGGAGCCAGCCTTCTGCCTTCACATTTTGTTCACTTCGATGTTCATGCTTCAAAATACCTGCCGCTGTCATTTCATCAAGCAGCCGGTCAACATCATACCAGATGTTTTCTCCAAATGCGCTATGACATAACATCTGCCGAAAATGCTGGTGTTCCGGGTTAGCCTGACCGTATCTTTCCATGATGCTCTGAAAAAGAAGATGGTTCATTCTCTCCCGTGACAGGCCAAGCCATTCTCGAAGGATGTTCTCTCTCAATACAAAGGCATGGCTCTCTTTACTTAATAGACCCAAACTAAGGAGCAGGTCCAACAGTACCGCAACTTTTGGCGGATATACATCTGAATGAGCATACTGCAGGCCGATCGCAGTAATATCTGCCGCTGAAAGTCCCTCTTGTTCATTCAGCTTTTGAATATGTTTTTTATGTACGGTTCCTTTTGCAGTCAATGGAAGTCCGCTGTTTTTAGCAACGTAAACCAATGTGTTAAATAGCTCCAGAGCAAGTCCCGGCTTCGCTTCGACAACCATAGAAAGTGCCGAGACCTTCTCCTGTGCGGAAGACGGTATAAAAAAAGCGGACTGCACATCGAGAAGTTTATCTGATGGAATGAAGTACAAGCGCTCGCCCCAAGCTTTCTTCACTGCCCTGATCCATCCGTTCTGTCTGAGATCCAGAAAAGCCGCCAGCACCTCAGCACCGCTTAATGGCGGGATATCCATGCTGAGCAGCTTCTCCTCATCAAATGCCTGACCGGAAAAAGCAGTCCATATTTGCTTCAATACGCTCTGTTCCGCTACGGATAATTGGTCGACGGATCTGCCTTCATTATCGATCATGTAGCACTTGCCGCCTCCTTTCCAGACTCATCACCAGTATCAAAAGCACGAATTCCTTTACTATCGGCATTAGGTATAGATTCAAAAACCGTACGGTACTGGTAACCTTGCTCGATCAAAAACAGCTGTCTGCGAAGAGCAAAGACCTCTTCCCGGCTATCCTGCGAAACGAGTGCATAGAAATATGCCCTGTTATCTTCAGCCTTTGGACGCAAAATACGCCCAAGCCTCTGCGCTTCTTCCTGTCTTGAGCCAAAACTGCCGGATATTTCGATTGCAACGGACGCATCCGGCAGGTCAACTGCAAAATTAGCAACTTTGGAAACAGCAAGAATTCGCTGCTTCCCCCTTCTGAATTCAGCGTACAGTTCATTGCGCTGGTGCTGAGGCATTTGTCCTGATATCAGTGGAATACCCAGCTCCCGGGAAATGGCCTTCAGCTGGCCGAGGTACTGTCCGATAATAAGGGTCTGAGCATGGGGATGACGCTTCAATAGCTTTTTCACTATATCCAGCTTGAGCGGATTCTCCGACGCCAAACGGAATTGCTCACGTGTGCCAGCGTAGCGGCATCGCTCCTTCAAGCTGTCTGTCATCGGTACTTTTACTTCAATACAATCTACAGAAGCAATCCAGCCTTTCTCCTCAAGCGTCTTCCAGGGCATTTCATACCGCTTCGGACCGATCAGGGAAAACACATCATGCTCCCTGCCGTCTTCCCTGACGAGCGTTGCCGTTAGACCGAGCCGACGTGTTGCCTGGATATCTGCAGTTGCCCGAAACACGGGGGCAGGAAGCAAATGAACTTCATCATAGATGATCAGTCCCCAACTTCTTTCGTTAAACAGCTTCATATGCCGCAGTTCATCGTCTTTGCTCTGACGATGCGTTAATATTTGATAGGTCGCCACCGTTACCGGGCGCACCTCTTTCCGCTGTCCTGTATATTCACCAATATCGGAAGCTTGAAGAGTCGTTTTGCTCAAAAGCTCCGAAATCCATTGACGAACCGATGTTGTATTGGAAGTCAGGATCAGCGTTTCACATTGGAGCTCCCGCATCGCCGCCATACCGATAACGGTTTTGCCTGCGCCGCAAGGAAGCACGAGCACACCGCTTCCTCCCTTGCCTCCGTTGTCCCGAAACGCTTCCGCCGCCTCAAGCTGATAATCGCGAAGATGAAAATGACCATCATCATGCCAATGAATTTCCAGAAACTGTCCTTCCTGATATCCGGCATAATCCATAACAGGATATCCAAGACGAGTCAGTTCCTGCTTCAGCATTCCTCTTCGTTCTGAGGAAATTTCCGCCACCATATCTGCCAAAATCGTCAATCCCAAATTCGGTAAAGAAGGTTGGCTTCCGAGCTCCTGCATAAGGCCTTCATCCTCGCACCGCAGGACAAGAACCCCCTCTTTCTTCGGATGCTTTGACAGCGACAACTGACCGTATCTTGATACGAGATGCAAGATTTCCTGTAGTACGACAGCAGGTACATCAAATCGGGAAAGCGACTGAAGGCTTTCACATATTTGCTCAGCGCTCCAACCCGATGAAGCAGCATTCCATAAAGACAACGGTGTGATGCGATATGTATGAAAAGAAGGTGGACTTTTAACCAAATCAGCGTATCTTGACAATTGCTCTCGGGCTTCTTCAAAGCCGGAATGCTCTACCTCCAAGAGGATCGTCCGATCCCGCTGGACGATGCATGGTTTGTCTTTCGTCAATGAAATTCCTCCTTGGCGGGCTCTAAAGATTTAGCCGAATTTACAAAAAGAAGCTCATCCCGTCAAAGGACGGATCTGAACTTCCCCAAGTTTACTGTTCCCAAATTTTCCCCATTCCATGCGGCAAGACATCTCTTTGACCTCATTATTCTCCGGAAACATTCTGTACATGTTCATTCTGATAGGAGCGCACCATTTCGATCATTAGCTTTAATCCATACAGCATCGCATCCTCATCAAAGTCAAATCTTGGGTGATGATGGGGGTAAACAGCGTTCTTATCTGCATTCCCCGCCCCTACAAACATAAAGCATCCTGGTATTTCACGCAAATAATAGGCAAAATCTTCAGCCGGCATCATTTTAGGAGACAGCATGACCTGCTCCGCTCCGAAAACATGCGGGGCCGACCGAAAAAAACGATCTGCTTCCTTCTCATCGTTTACAACAGCCGGGTAACCCAAAATATAATCAATTTCAGCTTTCGTTCCATAAGCTTGAGCTGTTGCCCGGGTCACTGACTCGAGTCGGGTACGAATCAGCTGACGTGTCTCTTCATCAAACGTTCGAACCGTTCCAGTAATGCGGCACCGCTCAGCGATTACATTTTGGGCTGAACCCCCTGCAATCGTACCTACCGTAACGACCGCAGGCTGCAGAGGATCGACAGAACGGCTGACAATGGTCTGCAGCTGCATCACGAGGGCAGAGGCAGCTACTACAGCATCCGCGGTTACATGCGGTATGCCGCCATGACCGCCTCGTCCGATTATATCGATATAGAACTCATCCGCCGCAGCCATGACAGGACCGGGCGAGCTAGCTGCTTTCCCAAGTTGAATGGGTGTCCATAGGTGCAAGCCGTAAATGACATCAGCTCCGTTAATCGCCCCTGCCTCAATCATTCCTAGAGCACCGCCTGGACATGTTTCTTCAGCGGGCTGAAATAAAAATCTTATTTCCCCGTGAACGCTTTCCTCAAATTGTTTAAAAAAAGAAGCTGCGGCCAGCAAGATTGACATATGACCGTCATGACCACAAGCGTGCATCACTCCCGGTACAGTGGATTTATATTCGCAGCTTTTCTCATCCTGAATCGGCAATGCATCCATATCCGCTCGCAGCACAACCGTCTTACCCGGCTGCCTGGCTTTCAATACAGCCATCACTCCATGTCCGCCCATTCCCGAAGTTACTTCGTAACCCATTTCACGTAACTGGGCCTCGATAAAAGCCGCAGTCTTTTTCTCTCCGAAAGAAACTTCAGGATGCATATGCAAAAAACGCCGCCATTTTACCATTTTCGAAAACAGATGTTCCAAAAATAATTGCTCCTTCATCACAACCATCCTCTCCCGGTTTAAAGGACAACCCCTCTTTTCCTATGAATTCATCATAAGAGTATTCAACCGTTATAACGAGGTCATCAAACAACGGAGGAACCTTCGTTGTTCTTCATTGTATCAGAAAATAAACAAAATTTTCCTCGCTTTTCGGACACATTCTGTTTTGATCAACCATACATATTCGGCTAATCATTGGCGCCCTTCAAGCTTGCACAAGTTCCCGAAACATAATATCATATTTAATGAACTTTGTAGGGATAAATTAAGGAGGTCGCTATCGCTATGATTTTTGAAAACACCGGTTTGGACGGCTTAAAAAGTGATTTGGCTTATCTCGATGAAAGTGCCGAGAAGGTAGGTTTTATCCGCTGGCAATGGGAGTACTACCGGGCTACATATGATTTTAAAATTGAAGATAAGAAGAGCGATGCAGAATACTTCCTTAGAATCAACACCCGCGCTGTGGAAGGGAAACTGGAAAAACCCGATGCCGTCCTTCAAATTGAAGCCGTTTACCTGGGGAGAGCAACGTTCCCGCACGGACTTGAATATGAAACTCCGGCCCCTCAGCCTGTGCTGGACGTCGCTACAAAAAAACTGCAAGAACTAAAATTGCTGCTGGAAGCATAAACAAGGAATTGTGATGAAAACAAACAAACCACTGCCCAAGAGAGGGACGCCGGATTTTCAGCTGCTGATCCTTACCTTGCTGCTGGTGGGATTCGGACTGATCATGGTATTCAGTTCCAGCTCCAGTTTGGCCGTATTCAGTAAAAAATTCGACTACGATCCGCTGCATTTTGCAAAACGCCAGCTTATCTTTTCTGCTCTTGGTTTCTTCGTCATGCTGGTTACAATGAACATCAATTATAAGAAATACAAGAAGCTATGCATTCCTGTCTTTTTCTTCTCGCTACTTATGCTGATCCTTGTTGTTGCTGTCGGAAGAACGACCAACGGTGCTACAAGCTGGTTTAATCTATTTTCCGGTAAACTGGGGATTCAGCCGACGGAGCTCGCCAAAATTGCTACAATTGTTTATTTAGCTGCATTGATAACGAAGAAAGGCGAGCGGATTCGGCAATGGAAAGGCGGTTTCTTCCCTGTTCTTATTATCGTCGGGGTTGTTGCCGGTCTGATCATGCTTCAGCCTGACCTAGGCTCTACCTTCATTCTAGTGGCCACTAGCGGATTGGTCATCTATGCGGGGGGCGCCAGTCTAAAGCATATTACAGCATGTATTTCTCTTGTTGCACTCGGACTGGCCGTGACCATCGGAGTCGGTTCTCTAATCGAAGCGATTTCCGGCAATGACGCACAGCAAGCGGCAAGCAACGACTATAAAATAGGTCGAATAGAGGCTTATCTCGATCCCTTTAAAGATGAATCCGGAACAGGTTATAACCTGGTTCAATCCCTCATTGCCATTGGTCAAGGGGGGGTAACCGGGATGGGATACGGTGAAGGCGTGCAAAAACTGCATTATTTGCCGAACCCGTACAATGATTTTATATTTTCCGTCATTGCGGAAGAATTCGGATTTATAGGGACGTCGATATTTCTACTTATTTATTTGTATTTCATATGGAGGGGAATTATTATTGCTCTGCGCTGCCCGGACCCCTTCGGAACACTGACTGGTATCGGGATTATGGGGCTTATAGCCATTCAGGCTTTTATCAACATCGGCGGAGTAACAAATACGATTCCTATAACGGGCATTACCCTTCCGTTCATCAGCTATGGCGGATCTTCTCTGCTCGTTATGATGCTGGCTATGGGAATTATGCTGAGCATCTCCAGAGAAAGCAACCGTCCTCAGAAGGAAGAACATGTGAAATCTGTTGTAAAAAAAGACTACCGGTCTACCCGGTAGTCTTTCGTCGTTCTTATGTCTTATCTCTGATGTTTATTTCGTCCGATTCTGAATGTCATCAATTTCATCATCTTTGAAAGCGACGCCTTCGACTTTGACATTGACTTCAACAACCCGAAGTCCTGTCATGCTCTCAATGGCTTCACGCACGTTTTGCTGAAGCATACGGCACACTTCATGTATCGGCGTCTCGTACAGGACAATAATGCGCAAGTCAACTGCTGCTTCGAGCTGACCGACCTCTACTGTCACACCTTTTTGTACATTTTTACCGCTTAGTCGTTTCGCCCAACCTTCAGACAAACCACCAGACATTGCTGCAATCCCAGGAGTCTCCAGGGCAGCCATTCCGGCAATTTTCGAGACGACATCATCCGATATCCGAATCAAACCGTTATCCAGTTGAAGTTGTTCCGCCATGTCAAATCCTCCTTCACCCTCATATTCGTTATTGTAAATCCTAACAGGCCTAAAAAGCAAATACTTGCTATACCCTATACATATTATCGACACTTTTCTGGGAATATTGTAAGAGAATATTTGATTTTTCACAAAAAAGGCTGGTGTACATTTTGAAAAAGTGGCTAAGTCCCACTCTGTTAATCGTTTCCTTTCTGCTCAGTGCCGCGGGACACTTCCTACATTGGAACTTCACCCTGCAGTTTATTTTGTCGTCTATATCGGTTATTTTTGTGGCGGGATTTCTCGGAAAAGCAACGGAAAGCGTCGCCCATTACGCCGGACAGCGGCTTGGAGGGTTTCTAAATGCTACTTTCGGAAATGCTGCCGAGCTTATTATCGCCATCCTTTTGGTTAGACAAGGACTGTACGATATGGTAAAAGCAAGCATTACCGGTTCCATCATCGGCAACCTGCTGCTCGTTCTGGGGCTTAGCTTGTTTGCCGGCGGCCTGAAATATAAAGTTCAGAAATACAACGTAACATTGGCCGGATTGAACGGCTCGCTTATGATCCTCGGTATCATAGCACTTTTTATACCTGCGATATTCCTGAACACCCACTCCATTACGGAATCAGACACCAAATTCTTAAGTCTGATTGTAGCAGGTATACTCATTGCCTCTTATTTAGCTTGGCTGCTCTTCTCCATGGTCACACATAAAAGCTATCTGGCTGACGTCAGCGATAGCAGTGACAAGGAGCTTCCGCACGAGCATGATCCTACGTGGTCCAAAGGTCGATCTGTCCTTTATCTGGTTCTCGCTACCGTTATGGTCGCCTTTGTCAGTGAATGGCTCGTTAACGTTCTGGAACCTGTCAGTCAGGAGTATGGACTGAGTGAGCTGTTTGTCGGGGCATTCCTTGTAGCTATTATCGGTAACGCCGCAGAACATAGTGCAGCCATCATGCTGGCGATGAAGAACAAAATCGGTGCAGCGGTGGAAATTGCCGTCGGCAGCAGTCTTCAAATCGCCCTGTTTGTAGCCCCTGTCTTGGTATTTATCAGCTTTTTCATGGGCAATACGATGGATATCGTATTCACGACCATCGAGCTCGTAGCGATCGGTGTAGCTATCTTTATTGCCAAATCAATCACACAGGACGGTGCAACCAATTGGTATGAGGGACTCATGCTGATGGCGGTTTATATTATTCTCGGCTTTTCTTTTTATCTCGTTTGAACTTACAACCAGGTTCGCTTTACATGGACTTCATCCCATGCTAAAAAGCGATAAACACAAGAAAAAACGCCTTTTGACATCCTGCTGTAAAGATGAAAAGCGTTTCCCCGGTTTCTTATATTAAAAACTCATGCCAGCGCTCATTGCACATGCGTTTCTATGTATCGCCTGCACAAGACAGGCTATTAGGCTTGATTCATGGCTTCATATAACAAAGCCAAATTACGTTCCAGCTTGCTGAGAAGTTGCTTTCCCGTCGCTTCCGGCAGAAGTCCCGCACGGATCGCAAAGTCTACTTCTCGTGAAAATCCGTACATTTGGGTATCCAGCACTTCCTCATAGAGAGGGCAGTAACGGGTTGCCAGATTCTCCATCTGCACTTCAATGAGCTTTTGAATTTTATCTGCATCTTCATGAAGAAGACTGATTGCTTTATGGTGAAGCTGTTCCTGCAAATCAGATGAAGTCATGATCTTCCCCCCTATGTTAAATATCACAGCACGGTTACTACATCTAATATTAGACGAAATTGCATATCAATACAAGGACCAGTTCAGAAGTATACTTCAAACCTCCCCGTATTTAATTTCATTCCTTTCGTATGCTTCCCGTTCTTCATTGTTCATGCAGATAAACTGAGGTTTTCGTACTCTCCCAAATATCACTATAATTTATTATATTTCAACAAAAGCAGGTTGCCCAAGAAAAATTTCTCGAACAGCCTGCTTTGCTTGTGAACTATCCTGGGTATTGATTGATCATAGAGCTCCAGGTAAACATTGCTTGATGATGTTATTCACCAACCACGGTTACATTTAAACCATGCTTCTTAAATACTTCTGTCATCGCTTTTTTAGCTTCTTCGGCATCTGGGCCATGAACGTGTAATTCATAGCTCTGATGGCTCACCAATGTAGTAAATAGTCCCAAAATGCTCTTTACATCGATGTACTTGTTCTCAGCCTGCAAAACGATTGAAGATGAGAACTTGCCTGCTGTCTGAGAAATGTCTACAACGATCGCATTGTTATTGGACATATGAATCCCTCCGTAACTTTATGATACATAGCTATATTCGTTCCCCCTCATGATACCTTGAATCCGTTTTCTTATGCAACTATATTTCTTTTTATTTCAGATTTTCAGGGTTTAGTCCCTCAAGCTCAGGGATAACGAAAATACCGTCTTTACGGATCAGCACATCATCGAAATAAATCTCCCCGCCACCATACTCCGGACGCTGAATCAGTACCAAGTCCCAGTGAATGGAAGAACGGTTGCCGTTGTCTGTTACTTCATAGGCCTGACCAGGTGTAAAGTGGAGGCTGCCCGCGATCTTCTCATCAAACAAAATATCTTTCATCGGCGTTAAAATATACGGGTTGAAGCCGATCGCAAATTCACCGATATAACGTGCACCTTCATCGGAATCCAGAATTTCGTTAATCCGGGCCGTATCGTTGCTCGTTGCTTCAACGATCTTGCCGTTCTCAAAACGGAATTTAATATTTTCAAAAGTGACCCCGTTATAAATCGACGGAGTATTGTAAGAAATCGTTCCGTTCACTGAATCACGAACCGGTGCAGTATACACTTCTCCATCCGGAATGTTCTTTTGGCCGGAGCATTTCTCTGCTCCAACGCCCTTAATCGAAAAGCTAAGGTCGGTTCCAGGCCCTACAATACGGACCTTGTCGGTTTTTCTCATCAGTTCTGCCAGCGGGTCCTGAGCCCGGTCCATTTTGGAATAATCCAGGTTGCACACGTCAAAATAAAAGTTTTCAAAGGCTTCCGTGCTCATATTCGCCAGCTGTGCCATGCTTGCATTCGGATAACGAAGAACGACCCATTTCGTGTTCTTGACACGTTCTTCACTATGTACCGGATGAGAATACAGAGAGTTATACATCTTCATATTTTCTTCCGGCACATCGGATAAATCATTGACATTCTCTCCTGCCCGAATACCAATATAGCAATCCATCTCTTGCATCCGCTTCAAATCCAGTTCAGCCCACAGTGTAAGCTGCTCTTTCGTCGCGTTCATAAGCATCGCACGCTGTACTGTTTTATCGGTTAATTGAACAAAAGGACGCCCTCCCTTTTTACCCACTTCTTCGATAATAGCGTTTAGCAGATCGCGTTCCGTACCGATCATCTCAATCAACACGTTTTCACCCGGCTGCATATCCACCGAATAACCTACAAGGTTTTCGGCTAGTTTCTGAATTCTTGGATCTCGCATTATGTAACCTCCTTGAGCTGCTTTACCTGCTTGCTCTCATTCGTTTAAAAATTGAACAGCGGTAAATTCATTATTTTATTGTATCACGGTAAAAGGCATGCGTCAGCTGACGAGCAGAAAATTATCGGGACTGGGAAAAGCTGATATTAGACATCATGCTTTCAGTATGTTTCCGGCCAAAAGAATCTTGATAAGAAACTTTACGTTCTGAGGACAGTTTCTGAGGAAGGTCAGTTTTTTTATTTATCGTCAAATAAAATACAGTGGAAACGTCGGCTTTTGAGAGCAGCTGATTCAGCTCTCGGTTTCCCTTTTCCCACACAGCAAGAAGCCGTTTCCGAGATTTTTCATTCTCAGGGTAGAGAGCGTCCCCCTTCTGGTCCATACGATTTCGAAGCTGCTGCATCTGCCCGTTCAGCGCTTCAGTTATCATCTGGCGGGAAGCCTTCGAGTCCAGCTCGATCCGGAGCACTTTAGTGCCGCGTGCAGCCCCGGACTCCTCTGTTACTTTTTTATTGGATTTCCCGATCATCTGCAGCTGTTCCAAAGGGTTAAGCGGTGACATCCAGTTATCGTTTGAATAACCGTCAGCAAGGGGACGCCAAATCCCGCCCTCATATTTCATCGTTCCTTTCAGTCCATCCATGCTTGTATTTCCGGCGGAGTAAACGGATGAAGAAGAGACAGGAGACGCCGATTTTGAGGTCGTTAGTGTAAGCAGATGATGATTCTTCAGCTCACCTTCAAAAGCAACCGATTGCTCAAACACTCCACTCTCCCCATTTCGAATCGCCATCTCTCCCTTGAACGTAAGGCGATCTACGCCTTCCAGTCCGGCAATGGCCCGGTTTAAAGACTGTTCAGCCGTTAACTGCTCCATTCCACAACCCTGGACAAATAACATCAAGCTCAATGCAATCCATACCATTCGAAGACGAAGAATGGTTCCGAATCTTCTCATCAAGATCAGCCTCTCGTATGTTCATCACTCTTATGCTAACCCTCCCTTTCCCATTTATACAAAAGCAAACAATTTATCTGCCCTCGTAACAGGCGAGCCTTATATTTTTTAAATATGCTGCATAAAAAATAGCAGCACAAGAATAACAAAACGGTAACCTTAGGAGAAGACACTTTTAAAAAGAATCATCTCGGGCTACCGTTCAAACCACTTTTGTACTACTATTTTCATTTTTCATTCTTCCAAAATATCCAACTTCTCGACCGCAATCCGGTTTCGCCCGCTATTTTTTGCTTCATATAGAGCCATGTCTGCGCGGTAAAAAAGAGATTCAACACTGATTTTCTCATTCATCCAATTCCATTCGGATATACCGCAGGAGACGGTTACTTTCGGCTCTGTTTCTTCCGCAACCCTGCGGCGAATACGCTCAGCTACATGACTAGCCGTCTCAATACCCAAGCCGGGAAGGTAAATCGCCAGCTCTTCTCCACCCCATCTGGCAGCAATATCGGTCTGCCGAATCGACGATTTCACGATAGCGCTAACCTGCTTTAAGATCTTGTCCCCCAGCTGATGTCCAAACGTATCGTTTACCTGCTTAAACTGGTCAATGTCCACTACGATCAGTGAACCGCATAAATCACGGTTCTGACACTCATGGATCGCTTCATCTAGATAATGCCTAGCAAAGAGTTCCGTCAACATATCCCGGTTCGCCATGCGTCTAACTTCCGCATGCAACGTTGCATTTCCTATGGCAAGACCGATATGACTTGCCAATGCTTGAAGCAGACGGTAGTTATCATAAGTAAAATAATGCTTTTTACGATGGGTTAATAATATAACGCCCTGAACCTTTGCGTTGACGATTAGCGGCGTTGCGATCACCGAATTCGACCCTGTTGACTCCATCAGCTTGGATACCGCAGGGCGCTCGTCCGAATAATCCGCCAAGATTAAAGGCTCCTTTGAGGAATAGACGTACCCCCCAAGCCCATAATCCTTCTCGAACACTTCCTTAACCAGCCACTCCGCATTACAGGACAAAATTTCTAAACCGCCAAGCTCTTCGTTATAACTTGTAATACAGCAGTACTCTGCATTCAATATCTTCCTTAGTTCCTCGTTTGCAAACTGATAAATGTCCTGAAGCTGCAAACTTTTGTTCAACTGTTGAGTAAGTTCATTGATCATCCGCAGCTCATGGATCATAAGATTCGATTGTTCATACAGTTTGGCGTTCTCGAAAGCTGTCCCAGCGGCGTCCGCCATCATGCCAACCAATTCAAAATCCATATCTTTCATATGTTCCCGCTTCACCACAAGATGAAGAACACCATAAACCCCTTGCTTGCCTCCAACGGGAATACCGATCTCTGTTAGCCCCTCAGACTGCTCCCGTCTTTGGCAGACAGTCATCATTCCTTCCATAAAGGTACGGACGTACACTTCCTCCTTCCAGTGATGAAGAAGCAAGGGCAGCACAAGCGGGTGGCTGCACTGATGATCCTGGGACAGAAACAGTTTTACGTTCACGTTGGCATAAAGACCAAGCACGCTGTCCAGCAGCTCTGTCAAAACCCCGTCTACATCGATCTGTGCATGCATTCGCTTCAGTACCTGGAACAGGACAGATCGTCTGCGGGATTCCCGATTTGCTTGAACATGAACTTTAGCAAGGTCCTCGACAAATATACGTTCAAACCAGCGGTAAAAACAAGCCCGAAACAATAGTGCGGCCGATTCGGTTATACACTGGGCTTGTTGATCCTCTATTTGCGAAGAAGAAACGCTGACCAACACTGCGAACAAATCACCGTGAATTCTGGAAAAGATGGGAACCGCACATACCATTCTGCCATCAAGACGATCCTCTTCACTGCCAACGGCGGTAGTCTTCATTTCTATTGCCCGCTGTACGATGCTGTCATCCCCTGCTGAGAAATATTCCCGCAGCGTGTCATCTCCAACCAGCCATTCCCCCATTGGACTTATGACAATCCAATCAGCCTGCGATACCATTTGCAGCCCGGAACTTTCCTTCATCCACTCTCCAAAGCTGTGTTCTATCAATTGTTGAAGATAGGGAAAATCCGATGGTGTGATATCCATCATCTGGTGCCGCATAAAAAAATCGGTTTCAGGGATTCGCCCGGTACCGTTTAACATGGCTGTAGAACCGGGAGAGCTTGCAAACACTTTCCGTTGTTCTTCTGACATAAAAGGGCGCTCCTTTGCACCATTATAAGAGCCTGTCTAAAGACCTAGATACTGACGGTTTAATTGTGTAAGCCTCATCCTTCCTAAGTCCAGTAGGCAAAAGTGGCAATACACTCCGCTGTTCCTGCCACCAGTAAACAACACAGCAACATAGTATGTATCCTGATTTCAATTAAATACTGATTTCAAACAAATATTCACTATTAATCTTATATTACTATTTTCCACCCGATTTTGCATTATAATTTCGAAGTTCGAGTTATATTTTCTAGGTCCATAGACCCATCGACAATTTTAGACAAATAATATTGTGAACTCCACCTTGACTTTATATTATCATTTCATATAATATTTATTGTTGAACAAGAATGCAATGCATTCCATATGAATTGGGCGGAACGTTGTGTCACCCTCACGATATTTGTTTTTGACAGGACAGCGGCTGAACTTTCCTGTCATACTCTGTCTGTAAGACAGTGATCAACAAATACGGCGCAAATAGAGCCCTAATTATTGAAACTTAATTACAAAGGAGTCTATATTACATGGCACGTTACACCGGTCCTAAATTTAAATTAAGCCGTCGTGTGGGCATTTCCCTCAGCGGTACTGGAAAAGAATTAAAACGCCCTTTCCCTCCAGGACAACATGGTCCTAACCAACGGAGAAAAATGAGCAACTACGGAATGCAGCTTCAAGAAAAGCAAAAACTGCGTCATATGTATGGTCTGGGTGAAAAGCAATTCCGCACCCTCTTCGATAAAGCAACGAAAATGAAAGGTATTGCCGGTGAGAACTTTATGTTCATGCTTGAAAGCCGTCTCGACAACCTCGTGTATCGTCTGGGCTTCAGTAACTCCCGTCCAGGTGCACGTCAGCTTGTTTCACACGGTCATATCACAGTAAACGGCAAGAAAGTGGACATCGCTTCTTATGCTGTTTCACCAGGTGATGTTATCGGTCTTCGTGAAAGAAGCCGTAACCTTTCTGCGATCAAAGAAGCATTGGCTAACCGTGTACATCTGCCTGCTTACCTTGAATACGATGAAACGGCAATGGAAGGCAAGTACATCCGTCTGCCAGAGCGTTCCGAATTGTCTCAAGACATCGACGAGACACAAATCGTCGAATTTTACAACCGTTAATGATGTGCAAAACCCGGAAGTTTTTACTTCCGGGTTTTTATTTTGCCTGTACATTGTGAATAAAAACACCTCCATCATAAAAGCATGCGCCGATCCTGTCACCTGTAACAACCAACTGACTTTATAATTCCGTAAAATGGGAACCGAAGGATGCGATATGATGATTCAAAACCGGCGATTTATGCTATAATAGGTGCGTTAAAAGGAGGAGTAAACATTCATGGTTGAGGATAAAAAACAAGAGCCTGACAACAAACGCCCTCCTAAAAAGAGGTCCATTATACGAAAATTTGGATCAGTACTGGGCTGGCTCTTTGTGATTGGCTTGATGGGAACACTGTTCGTCGGAGGAGCCCTCTACGGATATGTAGCCTATACCGTAAAAGATGAACCTGTAAGATCAAGAGCTCTCATTGAACAAAAAATAGACGATAACGCCGTTACTGGCTTCGCCTACTTTAATGACGGCTCCCCGATCGGGCAGCTTCGGACTGAAGAAGACCGACGCCCCGTAACCTATGAAGAGATCCCCCAAATTGTCATTGATGCGGTTATATCCATAGAAGATAATCGTTTTTTTACACATAAAGGGGTCGACTACCGAGGTACTGCCCGTGCCGTCAAGCAGCAGCTTCTGAATGAACCGATTCAGACAGGCGGCAGTACGATTACACAGCAGCTTGCAAGGCAAGTCTTTTTAAGCCGTGAAAAGACAAGCGACCGGAAAATAAAAGAAATTTTGCTGGCACTTCGCCTGGAACGCTTTTTGACTAAAGAACAAATCCTAACTGCCTATTTGAACAAAGTACCTTTCGGAAACGGTTCAAACGGCTATAATGTTTTCGGTATTAAAGCGGCAGCAAAAGGTATTTTTAACATCAATGATCTTGATAAACTGAATATCGCCCAAGCGGCCTATTTAGCAGGTCTTCCGCAGCTTCCCTCCGCCTACTCGGCGTTTAACGGCGTCGGTGAATTTAATGAGGAGGGCTTCGAGCGTGCTGTGAAGCGACAGCAGCTTGTGCTTGACCGCATGCTTGAGGAGGGTAAAATCACCCCTGCTGAACATAAGGAAGCGAAGGAGTTCGACATTAAAAAGTCACTTGCTCCGCGTACACAAAAAGCCTACGTAACTTATCCATATCTAATGATGGAGGTTGAGCGACAAGCTTCTAAAATTCTTATGGAGCTGAACAATCCGGAGGTCGATGTAGAGCAAACGAAAGAAAACGGCGACAAGATGGATGAGGCGCGAGCTGAACTGAGCACCGGCGGATATCGGATTTACACAACCATAGACCGCACCATTTACGGATCCATGCGCAAAATTGCGGAAGATGACAGTAACTTCTACCCTGACAGTAAAACCAAAGGGAAAGAACAAGTCGCAGCCATGATGATCGATAATAAAACCGGCGCCATCCTGGGTATGATCGAAGGCCGGGATTTCAAAACAGAAGAAACGAACTATGCTACCCAAATGATTCGCCAGCCGGGTTCGGCCATGAAGCCAATAGCCGCTTACCTGCCCGCGCTGGAAGCAGGCAAGGTACAGCCAGCAAGCATTGTGGATGATTCTCCGATTATTTTGAGGGATTATTCGAAGGGATACCATATTCCACAAAATGTTTACACGGGATACAAGGGGCTTATGACGGCCCGTGAGGCACTGAACGACTCTGTTAACACCGTAGCGCTGAAGCTGTATAACGAAAGCATAGGAATCGAGAATGCTTTGGATTTCTCCAAAAAGCTCGGCATTACAACGTTGGTTGAAGAAGACTACTCTGCTGCAACAGGGGTTCTGGGCGGATTCAAATACGGGGTTTCTGTCGAGGAATTGACCAACGCCTACAGCTCGATCGGCAATCAAGGGGATTTTGTCGATGCTTATATGATCGAGAAGATTGTAGATTCGGAAGGGAAAATTGTATATCAGCATGAACCTGATCCTGTCCAGGTATATTCAGATCAGACTGCTTACCTGATGACCGATATGCTTCGCACCGTTATCACTAACGGTTCAGGCAGCACGGTTCGCAACAACTACAAACACTTTAACTCAATACCAATTGCCGGTAAAACAGGCTCCACCCAAGACTATGGAGACAGTTGGTTTATGGGCTATACGCCTGACGTTACTCTGGGTGTTTGGGTCGGATATAAGTACCCGACTCATAAACTGGAAAGACCGCAGCGAACCCATTCACAGAGCATTTGGGCCAAGATCATGAATGAAGCTATCAATCTAAAGCCTGACCTGTTCCCGACAAAAGAATTTAAAAAACCTGAAGGGATCGTAACCAAAACTGTATCAGCATACAGCGGGAAGCTGCCGTCCCAGATGACTGACAAGTTTGTAACAGATATTTTCAATGCCAAATTTGTGCCTACAGAATCAGACGACAGTCTGGCAAAGGCGAAATATATCACTTATAAAGGCGCCAACTATATACCACGAGATGGAACGCCTGAAGATTTTCTTAACGAGCAGATCGTCATTAAACGGGAAAAACCGATTGATGAGCTAATCAAGGAGCTTGAGGCGGCATTAGCCGTCATGAAGGGCAAGCGGATGCCGCTGGAATACTATATTCCTCGTGATGCCAACAAAGGCATGCCGACCAAGGTCGATCCAAGGGTGGATGACGGAAAAGCACCTACGCCTCCGAAAAATCTGAATTATTCAGGCGGCGTGATTACCTTTTCGCCAAGCGGATCACCGGATGTTGTCGGGTACAGACTGTACCGCTCCGTGAATGGAGGTCCGTTTGCTAACCAGGGTCAAGTTGTTATGGCAGACGGGGCCAAACAATTTAACACTTCCGGAGGCTATAACACATCCTACTACATCGTTGCAGTGGACGTAGCAGGCAAGGTCTCTGAACCAAGCGAAATCGTCGGTACTGGCCAGGGACCTGATCCAAATCAAATACCGGATGGGGAGAATGAAGCAGAAGACGTAACCCCTGATGAAGGAACGCAAGAAACGCCTGACAGCGGTTCTCAGGAGTCAACCTCCCTGCCTCAACAGCCGAGTCAACTAAACATCCAGGCTACGCCTGAAGGGTTTCGGGCGACCTGGAGGGCTAATCCTTCTCAGGACGGAGTAAGCTTGTATCATATTTATTACAGCCCTAACAATGATGGAATTTATCAGCTGATCGGAACGAGTCAAACGAACGAATTTAATTTCAGTTCCAGCTCCCCGATTAGCGGTACATTCCGGGTTACGGCTATCAATCAGAATGGAGAATCTTCAGCTTCGCCCACTGTTTTTTTCGAAAAGAAATAAGCAGATCTAAACAAAGAAGGGATGTCCCAAGGTCCAATGACCAGAGGGACATCCCTTTCTTTTTGTATCAGGAGACTTCCTTCAGTCCCCTTGAATCCGGATAGAATCAATCCTCAATCGTTGACAGATCCCCTGTTGGCAAATCCAGCTCCCACGCTTTCAGAACACGGCGCATAATCTTACCTGAGCGCGTCTTCGGCAGTTTATCCTTAAACTCTATTTCCCGCGGAGCAGCGTGAGCGGACAGCCCTTCTTTTACAAAACGGTAAATCTCATCCTTAAGCTCCTGTGTAGGCTCATATCCTTCTCGCAGGGAGATAAACGCCTTGATTATCTCGCCTCTGGTGACGTCAGGCTTTCCGATTACACCTGCCTCCGCTACGGCTGGATGCTCTACCAGCTTGCTCTCCACTTCAAAAGGTCCGATCCTCTCACCGGAGGAATTGATAACATCATCTATTCGACCTTGGAACCAGAAGTACCCCTCTTCGTCCATATATGCAGAGTCACCGGACACATACCAGCCCGGAAACCTAAAATATTCCTCATATTTGGAAGGATTGTTCCAGATTTTTCTCATCATGGACGGCCATTCTGTCTTGATCGCGAGGTTCCCCATCGTATATGGCGGCGCCTCCCGTCCGTGATCATCAAGAATGGCTGCGGTGATACCCGGCAACGGACGCCCCATCGACCCCGGCTTGATCGCCATACTCGGATAGTTACAGATCAATTGTCCCCCGGTCTCTGTCATCCACCATGTGTCATGAATACGATGCTTATATACTTTATAGCCCCATCGTACAACCTCAGGGTTCAATGGCTCTCCTACGGACAACACATGACGCAGGCTGCTCAAATCATAGTTAGAGATCAAGTCCGAACCTGCTCCCATCAACATACGAAATGCAGTAGGAGCACTGTACCATACCGATACCTTATTTTTCTCCAGCGTCCCGTACCAATCCTGCGGACTAAAACGCCCGCCGCGAATCACATTCGTTACTCCATGCAGCCACGGGGCAAAAATACCGTAAGAAGTTCCGGTAACCCAACCCGGGTCCGCGGTACACCAGTAAATATCATCTTCCCGGAGATCGAGAACTACCTTGCCTGTATAGTAATGCTGAATCATCGCATTATGCACATGATATACGCCTTTAGGTCTGCCTGTAGAACCAGAAGTATAATGCATAATCAATCCGTCTTCCCGGTCCACCCATTCGATCTTTAGATCAGATGAAGCACTTTCCATTTCACTGAAAAAATCAATTAGACGTTCGTCTTCCTCTGTGTTCTCGCCAACAACGAATATATGCTTCAATTGCGGCAGCTCATTACGTTTAACACGAGATAACAAAGCAGGCGTTGTAACAAGCGCTACCGCGCCGCTATCCTCCAGTCGGTCCTTGACTGCAGTTTCCATAAATGCTTCGAACAATGGGCCTACAACAGCCCCTACCTTCAAAATACCAAACAAGCTGACATATAACTCGGGACTGCGCGGCATAAAAATGAAAACCCGCTCGCCTTTTTTAATGCCGTATTTCCGAAGAATATTTCCGAATTTATCAGATTGTTCCTTCAATTGGGCAAAGGTGAATGCCTCATCTCTCGTTGCATCACTATACAACAGCGCTGTTTTCTCTCCTCGTCCCTCTGCTACATGTCGATCGATTGCTTCGTACGCCATGTTGACTTTCCCTGTCTCATACCAAGTGAAGTGGCGCTCGATCTCATCCCAGGAAAACCGGGCGACGGCTTGCTCGTAATCGCTCATATTCGCAGTTGATACTTCACTCGGCAATACTTCACTATGCGTTTGATTCATGATTTCATCCTCCTCATTCTTGAATCGTTCTCTACTTGTGGACAGCGCTTCCAGATGCTATAAATAAAGCATTAGAATTCACAAACGAAAGGTCGTCTTGAGGTTTCAATCATCGTGCATAGACCCAAGGTTTTCGGGGAATCCTCCCCGAAAGTCAATAATATAATTGTGAAGGTTTTATGTCGAAGTGATTATATCATAGGTAACGATTTCCTGTCATTGCTTTTCATTTTTTTATTTTTTTGCTATAAGTAGGGTATGTACTTGAAAGGAGCGTACCGATGGAACACTGTAAGTTGTACAGGTCTCATCTCTTGTTCCCTGAAGACCGCCGTCTGATTGTTGAAGGCCCCGTACCGCCCGAGCGTCTCTCAAAATTATCGATGCATCCTGATCTCAATGCTTTTCGCCGCCCTCCAGAACAGCATGAAGCACTGGTCGAAATAGCTGGGTTACCTGAAGGAAGAATTATTATTACTCGCGACGAAGAAACCATTGTGGGATATGTAACCTTTCACTATCCTGATGAACAAGAACGATGGTCACAAGGAAACATGGAGGATTTGATCGAGCTTGGAGCCATTGAAGTAGCGAATGATTACCGTTCATTAGGACTCGGCCAAAAAATGATCAAAACTGCTTTTGAAGATGAACAATTGGAGCAGTATATCGTATTTACAACGGAATATTACTGGCATTGGGATCTGAAGGGAAGCGGATTAAACGTATGGGATTACCGGAAAATGATGGAAAGGCTGATGAAAGTCGTAGACATGGAATGGTATGCCACCGATGATCCGGAAATTTGTTCCCACCCCGCTAACTGCCTCATGGTAAAAATCGGGAAAAAGGTACCTCTGTCTTCTCAAGAGCAATTTGACCGCATTCGATTCCAGCAACGATTTATGTATTAATGAAACCTGGATATAGTTAAACGAAAACGGCACTGTCGTCCAAATAGGGCAACAGCGCCGTTTTCAACATAAATGCGGAATATGATTTCCTCGATGGGCAGGACCTGTTTTACAAGTGATTCAACATGTGGCTGACAATAGAATGAGACCGTTCGGAAGCTTTAACAGTAAATTCAGCAAAATTGACATGCGCCGATCCGTCCGCTTTGTCTGACATGGAGCGTATCACCACATAAGGGGTGCCATTCATATAACAGACCTGGGCAACAGCCGCCCCTTCCATTTCCGCACAAGCACCGTTCAATTGCTTATACAGCGTCTGTACGGTGTCTCTGCTGGCGATAAACTGATCCCCTGACAGAACCTTCCCTATAAGGTATTCGTCCCTTGCAAGCTCCTTACAAGCGTTCTCTGCAAGGCTGATCAAACGCTCGTCTGCTGGAAAATCAGAAACATCCTGATAAGGAATGATCCCGCGATCAAATCCAAGCGGCGTGACATCCATATCATGCTGCATACACGAAGAGGATATGACGATATCCCCAATATTCAATCGAGGATCAAGAGCGCCGGCCACACCTGTAAACAACACATGAGATACACCAAAATGATCAATCAAAATCTGGGTCGTCACTGCCGCATTCACCTTGCCAACACCTGACTTACATACTACAACCTGCCGCCCTTGCAACGTGCCTGAAATGTAATTTATGCCGGCTCTCGATACTTCTTCTCTGCTCTCCATCTGAGACAAAAGCAGCTTAATCTCCTCATCCATTGCACCAATTAAACCAATTACTGAAGTTGACATCATTCCTTATACCCCTTTCGCTCTTCCATATCCACGGTATAGCCTTTTCGGACGGAAAATTGCTATTTATTTCGAGCAGTAGAAAAAAGCTCCTTAAAGGAGCTTTTTCTAAATGTATATCCTATGAACTATTCGTTTACATGACTGACAGAAAGGCGGAGAATGGTCTCATGCGGTAAAATAACACGAGAGTTTTCCACGTTTTCTTTCTTCATCAGCTTCGTGAGCAAACGCATGGCCACCGCTCCCAAGTCATACATCGGCTGAGCCACTGTCGTCAGCAACGGACGAACCATGGACGCCATACGGATATTGTCAACACTGATGATCGAGAAATCATCCGGAACCTTATAACCCTCGTCCTGGATGCTGTGAATTGCTCCAATCGCCATTTCGTCAGTTGCTGCGAAAATAGCGGTTGGCTTTTTCTTCAAACCGAGGAAATACTTCATGGCTTCTACGCCGGATTCATAACGATAGTTGCCAATGCGCACAAGATCCTCCTGGTATTCAATTCCAGCCGCTTCAAGCGCCTTCTTATAACCATGGAAACGAGCATAACCGTTAGCCGGATCTTGGAGAGTACCGCTGATCATTGCGATCTCACGGTGTCCATGCCGGATCAGTGTATTTACTGCATCAAAAGCAGCCTGCTCATGATCGATGTCAACCGAAGGGTATGAGTCCCTCTCATCACGGGTTGCACAAAGAACAATCGGCACAGACGATGTCTGAAAAGCCTGGATGTGCTCGTCCGTCACAGTTCCACCCATGAACAAGAGCCCGTCCACCTGCTTTTCGAGCAATGTATTAATAACTCGAATTTCTTTTTCCTTCCGCTTGTCGGCGTTACATAAAATAATATTGTAATGGTACATGTTGGCGATATCTTCGATCCCCCGGGCAATTTCAGCGAAAATAGAGTTCGAAATATCTGGGATTACAACGCCGACAGTTGTAGTCTTTTTGCTGGCCAGACCTCGGGCCACCGCATTCGGACGATATCCCAAACGCTCTATTGCTTCATATACTTTTTTCCGGGTTTGTGGCTTAACGTTAGGGTTATTGTTAACAACCCTCGATACCGTAGCCATGGAAACGCCTGCTTCACGCGCCACATCATAAATGGTTACCGTCAAATTCCTTCTCTCCATTGCCAATAGATTTTCGTTCATACGTTCAATATAACCAATTAAATTTTATGATACGACAAATTACTGCATTGTGCAATGATACAGCCTTACAGGCTGTTCAATTTACTCCTCAGCGCTTCAGTCGTAATATGGGAATGGGATGTATGCCAGACCGGCGCTCCTTGTTTTACAACAATAACTTGCGGTGATTCATGCTTAATGCTTAGTACCTCCGCGGCTTCATTTGAGACCGGTCGATCAGAGACTACATCAATCAAAGCGTAGTCTAGCTGTTCGTTCGGATCATTTTGCAAATAAGCAGTGATCTCCTCGTAAGCTCCGGCACTGATAGGACATCGTGTGCTATGCTTGAACAGCAGCAGCGCCTTCTGGTGAGATGATTCCAGCGCAGTACGCAATTGTTCGCTTGTAGTCATTTTGGTCATAGTCGCCATAGGATATACATTCCCTTCATTATATTGAAGTTCCTACCCTATATCCTAACAAAATGTTCGTGAAAAATCCAACAACCTCGACAAAAATATCAACTAACTTGCACAGAAATCAGAACTTTCCATTTTGAGCTGTAAAAAAGCATTTACCTTCTCCAAACGGGCCTTGATTTCATCCATCCAAGCCGTATCATTGCTTGCTTTTGCGAATCGGTATAAATCAAGGAGCATATTAACGCGATCTTCGAAGGCCTCCTTGTAACACCGCTGAAATTCCTCAATTGAGCCACTATAGGACGCCAAAACATCCTGCAATATAGACACCGGCTCATAAATGTCTGCAAATGAAATCCGCGTTTGATGCTTGTCGCCATCTAGCGAGTTTAAATAATCTAATAAATCCGGCTTGACCAAAGGCATTAGTTCATAGGTCGGACAGTGCTGACAAGCATATACAGGAACATGAGAGATGAACGTCCTTCGTTTATATACTAATCTTCTTAGTTCCAACTTCATCGTCTGTCCGCAATCGCATAATTTCAACAAAATGAGCCACCTCAAATCTTATTACATAATATCTCGTGAAATCTAGGTCTTTCAGTCTGTTACATGATCATAGTACTTCTCCATATAAATAGTACTCTTCGACTATCATAGCAGAGATTCCTTCAAATTTGTGATAATGCTTTTTTTACCAGTTATTGATTTAAGTGTAATTGTAATTGCGATAATACGAGATGACATGAATTTTCATATGCTTTTTGTTACAATAATTTTATGGGGTGTGATAAGTATTATAGATTTAGAATTGATTACGGTATTTGCCAATCTGAAAGGAGCTTTGAACCATGAGACTAGCTGGTAAAAGAGTCGTGGCTCTTGTTGACGAAGAGTTTGAGGATCTGGAATTATGGTATCCCGTTTACCGGGTTCGTGAGGAAGGGGCTGAGGTCATTCTTGCTGGAGCAGAGAAAGGGAAAACGTATATCGGTAAATACGGAGTCCCGGCCGCTGCAGAGTATTCGTTTGATGAGCTTAACAGCGAGGATTTTGACGGAATTCTTGTACCAGGTGGATGGGCACCTGATAAGCTTCGCCGCTACGATAAAGTACTCCAAATGGTACGTGAGATGCATGAGGATAAAAAACCGATCGGGCAAATATGCCATGCTGGATGGGTACTGATTTCAGCCAAAATATTAAAGGGTGTTACCGTCACTTCCACACCTGGAATTCGGGATGATATGGAAAACGCAGGTGCGGTTTGGATCGATGAGCCGGTAGTTACCGATGGACATATTATATCGGCACGCAGACCTCCGGATCTTCCTGAATACGGAAAAGCATTTTGCGATGCCCTTGCTGGCAAACAGTAACCTCTTCAGGCAAATAATTTCCCCGGCGTACTATAAAAGCCGTCTACGGTAGAGTCCTGACTCATCCGTGACGGCTTTTTTTCTTTAAAATTTTGCAGAAAAGGCTTGTCCTCTCAAAAAAACTGTCAAATCAAAAGTTAACCCGAAAGACACCCAGAGCTTCTTACACATCGTTGGATTTAAAGTAAGTATTCGTGTCCGCAAAAAGGGCAAGACGCTCTTCAATCTCCATACTACTGCGAAGTTTGAAGCAAGCTGCAGCTTCCTTCTTGGCCTCCTCCGCATTCGTATTTAGAATACGATGTTTAACCTTAAGCAGAGAAAGTGGGGACATGCTCAGGTCCTGAACGCCGAGGTTAAGCCAGAGCGGGATAGCACGCTCATCACCGGCGAGTTCTCCGCATACACTTACAGGTATTCCAGCTTGCTTGGCAGCCTCCACCGTTGTGCGAAGCATACGCAGCACAGCTGGATGAAACGGATGATACATCTGGGCAATCTGCTCGTTCATCCGATCCACCGCCAGTACATACTGTACCAAATCATTTGTTCCGATACTGAAAAAATCACATTCCTCGGCCAGAAGATCCGAAATGGTCACCGCAGCAGGCACTTCAATCATAATCCCAACCTTGATGTCCGGGTTGTAAGTCACACCGCGGCGATCAAGATCCGCCATAGCGCTCTTAAGAATTTCTTTAGCCTGATGTATCTCGTCAACAGATGAGATCATTGGATACATAATCCTTACATTCCCATAACTGCTGGCTCTTAAAATGGCGGTCAGCTGGGTCTGAAACAATTCCGTCTGATCCAAGCTGATTCGAATTCCACGGTATCCAAGTACCGGGTTTTCTTCCTCAGGCAATGCAAAGTAATCCAGCTGCTTATCAGCGCCGATATCGAGCGTTCGGATGACGACAGATGCATCTCCTGCTTTCTCAGCAACCTGCCGGTATACTTCAAATTGCTCATCTTCGGTAGGAAATGTACTGCGATCCATATAAAGAAATTCTGTACGGAACAGACCTACGCCTTTGGCACCGTTTTGCAAAGATATATCGAGTTCCTTTAATGAATTGATGTTTGCAGCCAGGTTGAAATACGACCCATCCTTCGTAACGGCTTCCACCGTCGAAAGCACTTGAAGCTGCTCCTTCTTCTTCCGCTGCTCCTCCCAGATCATTTTGTAACGGTCGATGATAATCTGGTTTGGATTAATATATAAATACCCCTCATCCCCGTCCACAACCAGAAATTCTCCTGTCTCGATCGGTTTCTCCAGACGGTTCTCCACCCCTGATACAAGAGGAATCCCGATAGCTCTGGCCATAATAGCGGAATGCGAGGTTTTGCCGCCCGTCATCGTCACAATGCCGAGAACGTGAGATGGATTGAGATGAGCAAGCTGGGAAGGAGACAGTTCCTTCGCCACTAAAATATACGGCTGTGTATCCGAAGGCAGCTTTACTTCAGGCGCACCGAGCAAATGCTTGAGAAGACGATTGCCGACGTCCTTGATATCAAGCGCCCGCTCCTTCATGTACTCATCATCAAGTAAATCGAACATCGAGACAAAATGGTCAATCGCTTCCTTTACTGCAACCTCGGCTGCCTTGTATTGGCGTTCAATCAACCCCTGAATCTCATTCATGAACACCGGGTCCTCCAAAATAGCGAGATGCGCATCAAAAATATGCGACTCTTCATCCCCCACCATCTCTTTGAACTCGTTCTTTATATATTCGATTTCATCTTTGGAGGTCCGTATGCCCTCATAAAGTCGCTCAAACTCTCTCGCTAAATCGACAGCGTCGATCTCGGAATCCGGCAAATCAAGCTCCCAATTGGGAAGAACAAACGCCTTGCCGAACGCAACGCCCGCTGCTGCACCAATGCCTTGAATCATGATTCTCTACCCCCAGCGTTACTTTCATTTAATACAACGGACATGACCGAAGACTGTCCTTTTTTAAACGATTTAAACGGTGCAAAACTCCAGGACCGTACCTTATCCGGATTCGTTATCACCATTGGAGTCGCAAGTGAAGCTGCATGTGCCTTCAAATATGCAAGATCAAACTTCACCAGCAGTTGACCTGGTTGCACAGTATCTCCTTCATTCACGACAGCTGTAAACGGTCCCTTCAATTGTGAAGTGTCAATACCGATGTGTATCAGAACTTCCAAGCCTTCTGGCGTGGAAATACCGATGGCGTGCATCGTAGGGTATATGTGCATAACGGTTCCGTATACAGGTGATACCAGTTCACCCTTTTCCGGAATAAAGGCTACCCCGCTGCCTACCAGCTTGGCTGCAAAAATATCATCCGGCACTTCTTCGATCGGCAACATTCGGCCTTGAACCGGAGCGCTGAACAATACCCGCGGCAGATCACGCTGCATCAGCTTGTTAATCTCCTCGCGTATCAGCTCGGAGTACGTGCCGAATACAACCTGCACATTGCCGCCGCCAAGCTTAATAATGCCAGCCGATCCAAGAAGCTTCAGCGCATTCGTATCAATTTGACGATCGTTATGCACGGTCAGCCTTAAGCGTGTCATACAGGATTCAACCTGTACAATATTGTCCTTGCCTCCAAGCGCATCCAGAATAAGCGGTGCCTGATTCGGGATGTTTCCAGCCCATCCTTCCAGAGCAGAGCCGTCTTCCCGACCTGGTGTTGCGATGCCGAATCTTCGAATCGCCCACCTGAACAGAAAGTAGTAAATCAGTCCGTAGGCAATTCCAATCGGAATGAGCATCCACGCATTTTGGGACAGATGATAGTTTATTATAAAATCAATAAACCCTGCGGAATACGAAAATCCATGATGGATATCCAAAGTGTATGTTAACACCATGGCAAATCCGGCCATTAATGCATGCAGAACATAAAGGTACGGCGAGGCAAACAAAAAGGCGAATTCGATCTGCTCGGATACTCCCGTCAGAAAGCAAACAAGCGCCGAGCGCATAAACGTCTTTTTAACCTTCGGCTTGAGATCTTCACGCGCTTCCTGAATGATAGCGAAGGCAATCGCTGGCAAGGCGAACATCATGATCGGGAACAAACCGGCCATAAAATCCCCGGCAGTCGGATCACCTGCGAAAAATCGGGGCAGATCCCCTTGTATGATCGTACCGTCCGCTGTTTCATATGTGCCAAGCTGAAACCAGAATACGTTGTTTAATAAATGGTGAAGCCCGAAAGCCGTCAGGACCCGGTACAAAATCCCGTACAAAAACAACCCGAATTCACCCATATGTACGACCAGCGTGTAAAAAGCTTCAAGTCCGTTTTGTATGAGCGGGGCGACATTGACCATCCCCCAGGCAAAAACGGCTGAGAACAAACCCATAATAAGTAAAACAAAACGAGAGCCTCCGAAAAATTGTATCGCCTCCGGAAGCTTAATATGTTTAAAACGGTTATAAACCATACTTGAAACAATTCCAAATATAATCCCGATCAGGGTTGCTGGCTGCACGCTTCCGTCACCGATGATCGAAGTAACCTGATCATAGATGAACATGCCTGCCAACGCTGCCAGCCCCGCAGGGCCTCCTTGATTAGACATGCCCCAGGCGACTCCGATGGCGAACAGATACGGCATATAATAAAACACGCCGTGCCCTGCTGCAGAAGCCACCTCACCAAGAGTTTCCAAGCCCCATGAAGCCCATGGCAAGCTCCCCAAACTAAGCAGGAGAGCTGCCGCAGGAAGAGCCATTGTTGGTAACATGACTGCTCTGCCCAATTGCTGTAATGATCCCAACCAGTTCAAGGCGAGCCCTCCTTTCTATTCTAGATGGTACGCGCTGAACTTGATTTTGTCAAAAGAACCGGATCACAAATGTATAATGAAAAATAAGCAAGCTCTGCTGCCAGAGCCTGCCTATTGTACCAGGAACAAGTTGGATTAATTTCCGCGCACCGCGATGGAATCCTCGACCTTGATGCATCGGTCCATAATCGCGATCATCCCGCCTTCTTTTGCAATATCTGCAGCTTCTTCATTTATAATGCCCAGCTGAAGCCACAGTACATTTGCACCGATCTTGACCGCTTCACGCGCTACGTCAGCGCAATATTCGCTTTTCCTAAACACGTTCACAATATCAACCTGCTCCGGGATATCCTGCAGCGATGGGTAGCACTTTTCACCTAAAATTTCTGTTGCTTTTGGATTCACCGGGATGATCCGGTATCCACGGTTCTGCATGGCCTGTGCAACCATATATGATGTGCGGTCCGTTTTATCGGACAAACCTACAACAGCTATGTTGCCGGCATTGCGTAAAATTTCAGCTATCTGTTCACGTGATGGATTTTCAAATGCCATTTAACTCCCGCCTTTCTTCAAATACAAACTTTATTTGTAATGCACTAATCTATGTTACTTTACCCATTGTACATCGGCGCCAAGCGCTTTTAAATGATCAAAATATTGAGGATACGATTTGGCAACATGATGGGCATCCTTAATAAGCAGAGGCTTTCCGGAGCGAAGCCCAACGACAGTCAGAGCCATAATCACCCGGTGATCGTAGTGAGCATTGATCTCCACGCCGCCTTCCACGCCTTCCGGACGGCCATGGACGATAATTTCGGCCTGTCTTTCCTCAACATTCGCCCCTGCTTTCCGAAGCTCGTTCAAGTAATCCGTAATCCGGTCGCATTCCTTATAACGAAGGTTCTCCACATTATAGAAACGAGAGGTTCCCTTTGCGAATACGGCTGCAGCGACCATGGCAAGAACAGCATCGGTAGCCGTATCTCCATCAAATTCAACTGCCTGCAAGTTGCCGTTACCTTGAACGCGCACGTTGTGATTCTCATGTGTCAAAGGGACCTTCATCATCTTGAGCACATCGATGATCGCACGCTCACCTTGCTTGCTGTCTTCGGCCAGATTGCGGATCGTGACATCCGAATCTGTAACGGCTGCAGCGGCAAGAACAGCAGCTGATCCAGGATAGTCACCTTGTACGGTATACGTTTGCGCTTTATAAGTCTGACCACCAGGAATCCGGAAATGCATATAGTCATCGGCGGCGTGAATGACGATCCCAGCCTGCTCAAGCACTTCAAGCGTCTGCCCGATTACAACCTTTGATTTCAAATCACCTGTAACTGTAATCTCACTGTCTTCCACAAGCAAAGGTGTCAGGAATAAAAGCGCGCTTAAATACTGTGAGCTGACCGAGCCCGATACAGATACTTTCCCGCCTTTCGGCTGGCCTCCGCGGATTGTAATCGGCAGCCGTCCATGGTTGTGATCGACTTCAACCCCCAGTTGTTCAAGCGCATCAATCAGATCGTCATGCGGACGTTTGCCAAGCGAATCCGGGTACGTATTTACGAATGTTACTTCCTTGCATAATGCTGTTATCCCCAGCAAAAACCGAAGAACCGCTCCTGCATTCCCTACGTTCAGTTCCTTTACATTTTTTGGAGAACGACCAAATCCGATAATCACGGCCTTCTCCTCATCTTCCACCAAAGTAGCCCCAAGATCCTGGATACATCGTCTCATGGCATCGCTATCCTCACTGTGGGCTGGATAATAAATCGTACTTTCCCCTTCAGCAAGCGCCGCAACCAGCAAATAACGAGTCGTATAGTTTTTGGAGGACAACGCTCCAATTTCCCCTTTTAACTCGGGTGTGGGTCTGACAATAACATCCATTTATGTACTCTCCTTTTCCTATGATAAAGCTCATCTTCTCTTTCCTTTGGTTTTTTCATTCATCATCAAAATGAAAAAAATTGACATGTAATTCTCCACTTCGTATCATAAAGACATCATTAATATATTGATCATGTCCAGAAAAGAGGTCGCATAATGAAATCGATTCCACAGATTGAACCTTCCGAACTCAATAGCAGGCTTCAAAGCGGAGAAGCCGTTTATATGATTGATGTACGTGAAGACGAAGAAGTTGCGCAAGGCATTATCGCAGGCGCCAAACATATCCCTATGGGTGAAATCCCGAGCCGAATGGACGAAATTCCACGGGGCAACGAAGTTGTATTTATCTGTCGCAGCGGAAATCGCAGCCAGCAGGTGTGTCAATTTTTGAAACAGCAAGGCTTCGATAATATGATCAATATGAGCGGCGGCATGCTTCAGTGGCACGCGGACGAAGAATAGATCCCACCCCGCTTGATTCATCTGCTAGGCGGGGGTAGATTTCCCGCCTTTTTCAAGAAACAAAGATGGTCCCTTGGGGCTTAGGCGCGGTAATGCATTAAAATATCAAGCGCTACTTGTTCCGCTGATTTTCCTATCGTGTCCACGGTAGCATTAGCAAACCGATAGCAATCTTTACGTTCCTCCATAATCTTGTGCACTCTTTCCTCCAGGTTCCCGGCAAGCAGCGGACGGCCAACATCTCCCCGAACACGTTCGATGATCGTCTCTTCGTCTGCTGTAAGCGCAGCAACCCAGCCTTTACTGCTCATCAGGTCACAGTTTTCTTTACGGAGAACCGCGCCGCCACCTGTAGCGATGACTACCTTTTGCCGCTTGAGAACTTCCTCTAATACGGCCGATTCAGCGTTTCGAAAAAAAGCCTCGCCTTCCGCTTCAAATATATCCGGGATCGACTTGCCCACGGCATACTCGATCTCAGAATCCAGATCGATAAGGTCATAATTCAATTGTTGTGCGATCAGCTGACCGACTGTGGTTTTGCCCGTCCCCATCATACCGATCAAAATAATATTGAGATCTTTATCATTCAATGTATCACCTCATTTTTACGCGATCATCCTATCAAACTTTTTCATATCATACCACAGGCCGAAAAGTTTGAACAATCCGGTATCTTGGCCTCAAAGAGAGCATTTCATCCATATATATGATACAAGTCTATGTTTTGTCCAATCGTCATATAAATAATAATGCTCATTTCAAAGATTAAAGATTGTCAGGAGTGAATCGAGACCATGTCTTCCGACCATTTCGCTCGACCGGAGCCGCCAAAAAGGCTGATCCAGATTTTAGACCCTTCACACCCTCTTTGCCGTGAGGATATCATGTGGGTTCTGCACTATGTACAAAAAAAAGTGGCTTCAAAAGACCCAGCCCTGCTGGAGCTTTCAAAGCCACGGTTATTGCAAACCTTTAACAGTTACTGTGAAGCAGCGATGCTGCTGCTTGGTAGTAAAGCGCCTTTTTATGCCGATAATGACAAAATCCGCGCCTGTCTGTTAGATGTACTGCATGGATTGGTTGATATTAATCCATCCAGTTAAAGTGGAATGTGCCTTCCTTGTCTACTCGCTTAAAGGTATGCGCTCCGAAATAGTCACGCTGCGCCTGAAGCAGGTTAGCCGGAAGGTTCGCTGTACGATAGCTGTCATAGTAAGCCAGCGCACTTGAGAAGCCTGGAACCGGAATGCCCATGCTTACAGCAGCCGCCACGACTTTACGCCATGCATCCTGATAGTTCTCAATGATCTCTTTAAAGAACGGGTCCAGAAGCAGGTTCTTCAGTTCCGGATTGTTATTGTATGCATCGGTAATATTTTGCAGGAATCGGGAACGAATGATGCAACCGCCACGCCAGATTTTGGCCAGTTCGCCGTATTGAATATTCCAGTTGTATTCATCGGAAGCTACGCGAAGTTGAGCAAAGCCTTGAGCGTAGGATACGATTTTGCTGGCGAACAGCGCTTTACGAACATTCTCGATAAATTCCGCTTTGTCACCTGTGAAGCTTGCGGATTTGGGACCATTCAAAATTTTGCTCGCTTCCACACGCTCTTCCTTCATAGCTGACAGGAAACGGGAGAAAACAGATTCCGTAATCATGGATAGTGGAACGCCGAGATCCAGCGAGCTCTGGCTTGTCCATTTACCGGTACCTTTTTGGCCGGCAGCGTCCAGGATGACATCAACCATCGGTTTGCCGGTCTCTTCATCATATTTTGAGAAAATATCAGCCGTGATTTCAATCAGATAGCTGTCCAGTTCTCCCTTGTTCCATTCAGAGAAAATCTCATGCAGTTCTTCAGCGTTTAGTCCCAGTACATCCTTAAGCAGATGATAGGCTTCGCCAATCAGCTGCATATCGCCGTATTCAATGCCGTTATGAACCATTTTCACATAATGTCCAGCACCGTCCGGACCAATATATGTACAACAAGGTTCTCCGTTTACTTTGGCAGAAATCGCCGTTAAGATCGGCTCTACGAGCTCATATGCGCTCTTCTGTCCACCAGGCATAATGGAAGGCCCTTTAAGTGCCCCTTCTTCGCCTCCGGACACACCTGCGCCGATAAAACGGAAGCCTTTGGCTTCAAGCTCTTTGCTGCGGCGAACCGTATCGGGAAAGTATGCGTTACCCCCATCAATAATGATGTCACCTTGATCCAAATGAGGCAGAAGCTGCTCAATCGTAGCATCGGTAGCTTGTCCAGCCTGAACCATAATTAAAATTTTGCGCGGTGTTTCAAGTGAATCCACAAATTCTTCGATGGAAAACGTCCCTGTCAGGTTTTTTCCTTCAGCTTCCTTCAGAAGATCCTCGGTCTTTTGCGGAGAGCGGTTGTATACAGATACGGTAAAGCCTTTGCTCTCAATATTAAGAGCCAAATTTTTACCCATTACAGCAAGGCCAATCACACCAATTTGTTGTTTTGCCATCTGGTTCTCCATCCTTTGCTCCAATATATTTGTTTGTACATCTTCATCCCATAATGTCAAAATGAGAGATTAGTATCAATACTCTTATATTAACGTTTTTCCCCAGAGAAGTGAACCCCTTCAACAAAAACTGACCGCGCGAAAACACCCCTTAACGCCTGAGGTGTTATTCGTGCTTTTTAGTTTATGCAGGAACCTATTTACCATTCAAGACGAAATAGTTCCATCGAAAGCTCATGAAGTCTTTTTTTGCATTTGGCTATAGCCTTTTCATTTCCCGACTGCATCGCCTTATGCAGCCTCTCCAGCTCGTCATCCGTCTCCAGTCTGCACAAAAGAAGCCTGTGTTCCCCCTCCTTTGATTCAAACAGACGATCCATCTCTTGCTCTGTCATCGGCGTGCCTTTCTGATAAAGGACCCGCTGTCGATAACCTGTAATTTCTACAAGCCGAATGACCTCGCCGAACAAAATATTTTCAATCAAGATCTGCCGGTCTTTAAACCGCTTCACAACCGCATGGCCACGCGTATCCTCGATTAATTTTTCCATCCATTCCGCAAGCTTCGGGTCTCTGATCATGTAGTCGCCGACCAGCTTATAGCCGCTGCCAATACGTTGGAAGCGCAGCTTCACCAGCTTTCGACCCGTGCGGATCGAAATGACGAATTGAGCTTCGTTCTCACTCCAATAAAGCGAATACCCATCCTGAATCAGTTCTTTAATCAAGTCCTGGATATGCCGGCGGTCAAACCGAAGCTCCAGATTGCAATATTCCACTTCTTCGCTCTTATTCACGGCACTCCCTCCCCGATGCTCCATCTCCCATCTGATACGGCTTAGATGTATTACCCCTTCTGGATAGTTTTGACGTTGTGTTATCTATATCTTATACTTCATCTTATGTAACGGTAACTTGGTTTATTGACTATTTTTACCCTTCAGCAAGGGGACCTAAACCTTATGTACAGACTTACCCTGTCGAGTGATTCGGTCCAGCTTATTAAGGGTCATTACAGGTTGTCCTGAGGGGCACGTTATAACTAGTATATAGGGAGGCTGTCTTATATATGAATTTCACAGGTTTTACTTCAGATGATTTTGATGTTTTTCTTGTTCCCGGACTGGAAAATCGGATGAGCGTGCTGATTGAGCGTGTTCGCCCGAAGCTGGAAGTTCTAGGTGCGGAAATTGCTCCTTATCTATCTGCCTTGTGCGGTGAAGAAATGTTCGTCCATGTAGCCAAACATGCACGCCGCACGATCAATCCACCGATCGATACGTGGGTAGCCTGGGCAGCCAACAAGCGCGGTTACAAGGCGCTTCCTCATTTCGAGGTAGGCATGTTCGAATCGCATCTGTTCATCATTTTTGCGATTATATATGAAAGTCCGAACAAAGTCGTGTTTGCCAACCATTTGGAACAACAGTTATCTGACATTACATCCAAGCTGCCCAAATCCTATTACTGGTCGATGGATCATATGAAGCCTGACGGCACACCCCATGACGAAATGGATCAAGAAAGCTTTGATGTTCTGATCAACAAATTGAAGCAGGTGAAAAAAGCTGAGGTCATATGCGGCCTGCGCATTCCTCGTGAAGAAGCTGTAAACATAAAAGGGGACAAGCTGATCGAAACGATCCAGGAAACCTTTGAAACGCTGCTTCCGCTATACCGAATGGCTTTTTGAGTAACCAGGTTTAAACCACTTTTTGATTCAAAACAAGCAGCCTTGCACTCGCATGATGCGAAGGGTAAGGCTGCTTTTGTAGCTGGAATGAATATATACAACTCAAACTTTAGCACGACTGGGCTGAAGGGAGGAACCCTGGCTGCGCGTAAGGAACAGATGAATCAGAAACAGTCCCCCCATAACGATTCCACTGGCTATAAAAGGGGCTCGATAGCTGATGCTCTCCCACATCCATCCGGAAACAACGGGGCCAAACACCATGCCAGAGCCCTGGATCGTTAAGAAAAAGCCCCAAACCGCCCCTCTTTCTCCCTTGGGAACAAGGCTGGCTACAAAGGTGTTCCATGCCGGTAAAATCATGCCATACGCAGCCCCAATGACGGACACCAACACAAAAACAACAGACAATGAAGTGAACCATGTAAACATATTCAGTGTAATGGCACAGAGCAGGAACCCGGCATTTAAAAACATCGTCGTTCCAAACCGATCAATCAGTTTGCCTGCCGGAATAAGCATCAGCACAGTAATGCCTCCCCCGACCACAAGCAAAAGGCTGTACTGATTCGGACTGGCACCGAGCTGATTGGTAATATACAGCGTTAATACCGGGCTGAGAAGGCCGATAACCGAAGACTGTAGAAATAGTGCAGGATAGACTAGCCAGCTTACATTCAAAGTGCTCTTTACTTTGTGAAGTGTAGTCTTGACGCTTGTCCGTAAATGGTTAATCCTTTGTTTCATCCCCTTTCCGGATGCAATTGAAGAAGCGGCTGGTTTCGCCCTCATCCTTAACTTTTCTCCACCCGGGAGCAAAAGAGCAATGAGCACGAGAATAATGCCTGCTCCAATCATGATCAAAAAAGTCGTCTGAAAATTTTTGTTCATCTGCTCCATTACAAAATTCATCGTGATCGGTCCGGCACCCGTTCCTGTCAATGCAGCTGTTTCCAGCGCCCCGATCGCTGTACCATTTCTATTGTTCGGACCGGATATTTCCGTCGCTCCCGTCATGGCGCAAGGCCACAAAGGAGCCGTTCCCACTCCAATGATCAGACAAGCAAGCAAGAGCCAGAGGGGACCATCTGAAAAAGCGATGATACAAACGCCGATGACCACCATACTTAATGCTACAGACAAGGTTGCCCGGAAGCCAAGCCGCTCTGCTATCCAGCCTGCAGGACTTCGAAATAGATTATCACCCAGGTACTGCAGAGCAAAGGCCAGCCCGATCACGGCAGCTGATAACCCCAGAACATTTTTCATATATACCGGCAAAATCGAGACGAGCAAAGAGCCCTTAATAAATTCAACCAGAAATATAATCACGAGCAATTCAATGAAAAAAGGAGACATGAGCCGGCGTTTCTTCACCATAGAGATCGCCTGCGACATCTTACCACATCCTATCGTTCTACTTTTACGGCGATATCTCTATTCTTGCCTTTTCTCCGGAAGACATGCCTCTAAATCATTTGCTTGCAATCCCCCTCTTTTTTGCTATACTCAATTTTGTTTAATAAGAAACCGATTTCGACAATAAACAATAACAAATTTCACACACAGAAAGGTTGTGACAGCGTCCATGGACCATAGCCGTACACCACTCTTCACCGCACTAAAGGAACACGCGGCCAAAAACCCGGTGCAATTTCACATACCAGGGCATAAGAAGGGTCTCGGTACTGATGCAGAATTCCGGGAATTTATAGGGGATAATGCCCTTTCGATAGATTTGATTAACATCGCTCCGCTGGATGATCTCCATCAGCCTACCGGCGTTATCGAAGAAGCGCAAAAGCTTGCGGCAGATGCCTTTGGAGCCGATTACACCTTCTTTAGCGTTCAAGGCACCAGCGGAGCGATTATGACGATGATCATGTCTGTCTGCTCTCCTGGCGATAAAATCATCGTTCCGCGCAATGTACACAAGTCCATTTTGTCCGCGATTATTTTTTCCGGCGCAAAACCGGTGTTTATATCACCGGCACAAGACTCCAATGTAGGGATCGATCATGGAATTACGACAAGCTCTGTACGTAAAGCATTGAAAAGACACCCGGATGCCAAAGCTGTTCTTGTCATCAACCCGACCTACTTCGGGGTCAGTGCAAATCTGAAGGAAATTGTGGAACTGGCACACAGCTACAATGTACCTGTCCTGGTCGATGAAGCCCACGGTGTATTGATTCATTTCCACGAAGATTTGCCGATGTCAGCGATGCAGGCTGGCGCCGATATGGCTGCCACGAGTGTGCATAAACTTGGCGGATCGATGACTCAAAGCTCTGTGCTGAATGTCAACACGAAGAACGGCTATGTTAATCCGTATCGAATCCAGACGATCATCAGTATGCTGACAACAACGTCAACTTCTTACGTCTTGCTCGCATCCCTTGATACATCCCGGCGTAATCTGGCGCTCCATGGACATGAAATGGCTCAAAAAACGATTGAGCTTGCTCAACATGCCCGGAAGTCAATCAATGAAATCGAAGGATTGTATTGCTTCGGGGATGATATATTAAGCGGAGGGGAAGCGACCCACAGCTTTGATCCGACAAAAGTGACCATTCACGTGCGCCATTTGGGCATTACCGGTTATGAAGCTGAAAACTGGCTTCGAGAACACTATAACCTTGAGGTTGAACTGAGTGATATGTACAATATTTTGTGTCTGGTAACACCTGGAGATACGATGGAGTCCATCGAAACATTGCTCGCGGCTCTCCGCCATCTATCTAAGACGTACCACAATGTAAATGAAATTAATGAACTGATCGTAAAAATACCGGAAATCCCTCAGCTTTCCCTCATTCCTCGGGATGCCTTCTATGGAGATACCGAAATCGTCCCGTTCAAGGAATCTGCTGGACGCATCATTGCCGAGTTTATCTACGTGTACCCGCCGGGCATACCTATTCTGCTGCCGGGTGAGGTTATTTCCCAAGATAATATCGATTATATCGTTGACCATGTAGATGTTGGACTTCCCGTGAAAGGACCGGAAGACCTCAGCATTCAAAACGTCAAAGTGATTGTAGAAGCCAACCCGATCTTCTAGGGAAAAACACGAAACCCCGGTGCCAGCGCACCGGGGTTATCATGTTCAGCAGAAACTATTCGTAAGCTGCAACCAGCTCATTATAAGCTGCTTCAACCGCGTTCCATTCATCTTCATCTTCGATATTGTAAAGAACCATTTCCTCGTTCTCTTCTTCCATACGCAGGATGATGCCATCCGCTCCCGGATTGTTACGCTCCAGAAGAAGTGCATACAAGTTCTCGCCGACATCAAATGTCTCCACGAGTACCATTTCCACTTCTTTGCCGTGCTCGTCGGTCAGCGTAAGAACAAACTCTTCATGTTCATGATCATGCTCATGATCGTGACCGCAGCCACATGCATCTCCGTGTTCATGTTTGTGATCGCTCATTGAGAATACCTCACTTCAGTTAAATTATCATACTTCCGTATGGTAACACGGAAAAATATTCAGGTCAATTTACCGAAGAACCAACACCAACTACATTTAATTCAGAACGGTAATCACTTTTTCAGCTACTTTGACAAAGTTTGAATCAGCCTTGGCTTTAATGTAGAAACCGACGGAATACTTGCCTACGGTGTTGAAATCATACGTGAAATCATAGGTGCGGAACCAGAAATTGTCCTTGTTATTTTTAACTTCCTGGGTTTGGATGTCTTTCACATTTCCGGCCGGGTCGGTTATAGCCACCTTGACTGAATGGATGTCATCTTGTAAATTATCCACCTGACTGAACACGTTGAATTTCAACTTTCCCCTGTTCACGTTTCCGAATGCAGTATCTCCCTTAAACAGAAAAATATGCACATTGGGCTTGATTATATTTACTTTGCCGCTGTTCTTATCCCAATCTACCGCAGCGTCAATATCACGGACAGGCATGTAGATTTTATTATTAATCAAATACCCCCCATCCTTCAGCTCCCGTCCGTTCATCCACACTCGTACATGTTCTTTGATGGAATCAGCAAATAATATCGAGCTGCCTCCGATCAATGAAAGAACAACTGTGCAGAGCAAAATTTTTTTCCAACTTGCTTTCATATAACTGCATCCCCCCGTTACTTTTTCCGGCTGTTATATGTGTATACACATGACAAAAAACAAAGTTGCGCAAAAACAGGCAATTAATGGTCATTTTTTTAAAAGATTAACGAGGCTGTTTATCTTTTTTATCTGTTAAAACATATATTAATGCGTGTATATATAAATATAATTCGTTAAAATATAATTATTATCTGGACTCTATTAAACATCATCTGGAGGTTCATTCCATTGACACTGAAACTACAAATGCTAGGTACCGGTGGTGCCTTTTCCAAATCATTTTTCAATAACAACGCATTAATCTTTGATGAAAACTTTACACTGCTTGTTGACTGCGGAGTGACCGCATCTATGGCACTTCATGCTCTAGGCCGCTCCTTTGGGTCCGTTGATGCCGTTCTGATTACGCATATTCATGCAGATCATGTAGGCGGTTTAGAAGAACTGGCATTCAGCATGAAGATACAATACAATCGTAAAATCCCGCTTTATATAGCAGATTCTCTTGTCAAACCATTGTGGGAAAATACATTAAGCGGAGGCTTGTACCAAGATGGTGCGATCACTTCCTTAAACGATGTATTTGATGTACATCCATTGCAGCCGGGAACAGCCGTTGATCTATCCCCCGGCATTTCGGCCGAGCTGATCAAGACACAGCATATCCCGGGGAAGGACAGCTACTCTATCTATTTCAATAACCGCGTTTTTTATAGCGCAGATATGACTTTTGATCCGGAACTGCTTCATCAATTGGTCAATGAACGGGGATGTGAAGTTATTTTGCATGAATGTCAGCTTGAAGGGGTCGGGATGGTTCATACAACGCTGGAGGAGCTTCGGAGCTTGCCAGAGTATATTCAGAAGCGAATCTATCTCATGCATTACGATGATGAAATAAAGAGGTATGAGGGCCGTACAGATGCGATGCACATACTCGAACAGCAGCGTATCTACGAACTGTAAGCTTCGGTTAATGAATAAAATTCAGAAGGGAGCGGGAAGATAGGTTTAGGGAGGCGATATGAAATGAATCAAGATCAGCAGGCTGAAGTGATTGCTGTACGCAAGAACAGTGACGGTGATATTGTAGAGCTCAAACTGAGCACAGGCTCTGTCGTAGACTATAAGACCGCTCAGCAGATGGTTCAGAACAAAGAGATCAAGAACCTGAACGTATTTCGTGGACGGGATGATGAGCTACATCTTCGCTCCAATGCCGACGGCGACCCAAGCAACAATCTCGATAATCTGCCGACATTTTAATGGTTAGATCCTGAACTTCGGGTATATCCCCTTTATAATAAACCCTCGGAACCCTTTCTGGTAATCCGTTGGATTATAAAGGGGTTTTTCATGATTTAACGTATATAATTATCTAGAAAATCTATTCATAAAGGGATTGTTCCTATGACGGTAAGTCTTGCTTCCTTCATACTAGGAAATTATCGTTAAGTAAAGTATAGGGTGTTCAATAATGCTAAAAATCAAACAATAAATCAATGAACGTAAAAATTATTGCCAAAGCAAGTGATATGTTTTATGTCAGTAAATCCAAAACGATATTCAGGTTTCGAAGCATTTCTGACCGCTATAACTATACTTACAAATATAGATATACCAAAAGCAAGCAAAAAATTTTCAACAAGTAATGTAGTCATCTGCACATTACCTTTCTAAGTAATATATTTATTACTTATTTTACGCAAGTAAAATGATTTATTTGCAATTTTATTACCATCAGCATAAATATTGATAGACCATAACCCCTCTGTAAGATAATTCTGATTCAAAATAAAAAAACTTTGATGTTCTTGCTCCTCCTCTACGTAACTATCAACGGCATATACAAGCCGACCTTCTGGATTAATCCATTCAGTTGCGATTAATGATGAACATATATAATGAAATTTTATAGCAACAACAATAATTTGATCTGAAAAATAAAAAATCGATCTTTTGTTTACTTTATTTAACGAATCTGTAGTAAATAGATAACATTCAAGCACTTCAACTTTATCCATACAATTTTTATTAGTTTCATAGATAGAAAATGTTTGATTGTCAACTTTAAGATATTTTGTTTTTAGTTGATTTATAGGAAACATATTGTTTAAACCTAATTGATATATCTCAGGTTTTTCAAGTAAAGTAGTGCTCCATACGTTTTGGTCCTCATCATATGCCAATGGAAAACACATTTGATCATTTTCCATAAAAAGTATGATATCCACACTACTTACATCAGTAAAATAATTATGAAATTCGACTCTATATTTCTCCATATAACTCTCCTTTAACAAAATAGCTCTCTAAGAAAGAGAGCTTTTTGAAACACCTCGATTTTAATGCAACATTACAGTTTTCAAAACTCCACCTACTACTCCACCTCTTTCAGCCCCTTCCTTATATTCATTAACTATGTATCTTGTTGCGACTTCGATCGCCCCCCCAATGAGTCCGCCCTTAAGTCCAGCTTTTGGAAAATCAGGCTTACTTACTCTTACAGCCGCTGATTCATGAAGTTTTGCAGCTCGTTCAGCTGTTTTCTTTGCTTGATCGTATATTTGTTTCTCTTTATAAATCTGCCTCCCTGCGTTTGCTCCCGCCGCTTTAGCAGTATTAGAGGTAACAACTTGATTTTTAGTTTGTTTGTTTGAATTTGAATCTCCCCAGTTATTTTTAAATTTATCAGAAGAAACCAATGCAGTAATCATATAATACCCTCCTATATTTTCTTGAATTTTAGTTTTATAGAACCAAACACTTAAATCAAAAAAGTTATCTGTTTATTTAAAGATCTACAAAAAATAAATCGATGTCTTAAAGGGCTAATGCTCATAAAACCAAAATAACCTAAACCATACAGTCAAGCACAGATTTAATGATCGACAAATCTAGGTGTCTAAACCGACATCCCTCCTATAAAAATATTGATACAACGACTGACCATTATTACTTTTTTACTATTTTTTTTATATACCACCCCTTTATTAACATATGACTATTTTACCATATTAATCCTCAAGGATCACCTATATTTTTGATGTAATGTTTATATATTGAAGAGGAGCCTAGAAGCTGTTAGAGTTGATAAATTTATTTACAAATAATCATAAGTGCAAAAAAAGACCCTGCTGTCTAATTTAAAGCTAAAGCAGGGTCTTTAATATTCCCAAACGTTTGAGAAAATTCCAAATACCAAGAATGACTACCGGGGGAAAACTAAGGACATAATTTGATTTCTCGGTTTGTTAATTGTCTCGGTGGTAACTGTATTGGTGTTTCCGCTGGAACATCGCTAGACAACAAGCTTAAAGCTAGTAAGCCAGATGATACTTGTATTACATACATATCCGCGGAAACAATAAAGTCGAATTTTCAAGAACAAATACAGAGACGCAAGCTTGTACTTCTCCCAATCTTTCCCCAAACCAATCATCTATTTTTATAAAAATAAAAACCCTTGCTACACAAGGGTTTTTAGCAATGATCTGTAGTGGGCTCGAACCACTGACCCCCACCCTGTCAAGATGGTGCTCTCCCAGCTGAGCTAACAGATCAAGATTGAATTTTTAAGGGCAATTTATATAATACCAGCTGCCCGATCATGTGTCAATTGTTTTCTCGTTATAAAATCAAGTGTTCCGGTTCAGAATAAAAGGAAGCATGATTTTCCAGAAGGGAGAAGGCAGCCATGAATATACTAAAGCAGCTAAGATCAGGCAGTATTATCATCGTTACTATGCTATTAACTATTCCGATGCTCGGTGGATGCAGTATTCCTTCAAGATGGTCCGGAGAGTTGAATGACTTGCAAGCCCCCGCTTCACCTGTACTTCAAAATGTATATGATCGTTCCGTTGATGTGGATGTTTATTCTTCTGGCAGGCATGAGCAGTTCGTTCCAGAGCCATCCTTAGAAGCCCCGGACAGTCTTCAGGAAGCTGTACGATAACACTGATTTTTTCCGTTACATAAAAAGCACCCAAATGCTTGGATAACGATGGACCAGCCGTGTCGCAGCTTTTAGCGGTAGGCCCAGTGCCATATGTCAGTAATCAACCAAGTTCTACAGCAGCAAAAAACCGTCAACCGAAAAAGGTGGCGGTTTTGATCGTTTTATCCCTCATCCCATTCGCGGGAGTATCCTTTTTTGTGATAAAAAAATTCCCTCGACTATACAGGAAACTAAAAATTTTGTATAATGATTCAGTTTAATCCGGCGAACATGCAGGAAATAGTCTGGAATGAGGTGTTTTTAATTGGCAGCGGAAATCATAAATGTTACAACAGAGGAGCAATTGCGTGAAGCGCTGGACATTCGAAAAGAAGTATTCGTTATAGAGCAAAACGTGCCCCTTGAGATGGAAATCGATGAATATGACCGTCTGGATGCTGATGCACATCATATTCTAATTAAATATGAAGGAGAGTATGCGGCAACGGGCAGGGTAACTTACTATAACAAAGATTCTGCCAAAATGCAGCGTATTGCCGTAAGGAAATCTTTCCGCTCCAAAGGACTGGGGCGTGTGTTATTGATTGCGATGGAGAATCAAGCCCGTGAACTAAAGCTGTTAAATTCTGTGCTCGATGCTCAATGTCATGCAGAAGCTTTTTACAACAAGCTGGGTTACGTTACGGTTTCGGACGAGCCTTTCGACGATGCAGGGATTCCCCATGTCCGAATGATCAAGGAACTTCAATAATGATAATTGTATCGACTCCAGAAACGCCTTCGTCGTCCTTTTAATAGGGCGGAGGTGTTTCTGGAGAGTGTATTTTAGCCTTCCGCAAAAAAATACCCGATCAAGCTTACTGCAATAAACAGCAAAACCACTGCGCCTAAAACAAACCAGAACCGCCTAGATTTACTAGTATAATTTTCAACTTTCTCCTCTAAATTCAATATTTTGTCTTCCAACTCCGCTATTTTTTTGTTGATTTCCATTGTTTACCTCCTTGGCATGATTTACGTCAAAGCCGGTCTCTTTCACAATGAATTCAATATTTATCTGATCTTCACAGCTTTCACAAATTCACCATTCAGCTCCATCACGATCACCCCTATGGAAGGGCCGTATTTGAACTGATAGATTTTCGTCCCTACGGGCAGGCTGCTGTCTCCGTCTGCAAGTTCACTCTTCCCTTTTCCACCTGTAAAAGCAGCATCCTTTTGTTGACGCTGAACCTCTCCTGCCTGCTTCCCTACCTTGGATTTTGGCAGCTTGGCATGAGGAATGACTTTATAGATATGCCCCCCATTCCACACGACATAATCGAAAGATTTTGAAGTCTGCGACTCTTCATTTGGTTTCGTTACGGTCGTACCTTGTGAAGGGTGACGCTCATTGAGAACTTGTGTCTCATCCACCGTATTCACTAAAAAGAATATGCCGACTAACAGCGCCATCGATGCGATAAAATGATTCACATATGTTCCCTCCTTCTTTCAATTCGCATTCATGATCTTTCTGATGGGTAACCTATCCTTTGTTATAACCTTATGGTAAGGGAGGTGAAACAAATGAATATTCAAACCGAGGAGTACAAAATCGCTTCGCTAATCGATGATGAAGGAACGGTGGATGCCATAAAAGCTGCGGAAGCGGCAATTGCCGATCTGTCAGGCAAAGAAGTTACATTGATTGCATACGAGAAAACGACCGTTCAAGAGCACTAGTCCCGTTTAGGAACAAACAAAATCCCTTCAGGTAACCAAGCCCGAGAACCCTCAACAATGATGGTTTTGCCGCTTGAGAACCCGAAGGGTTTTTTTATGTGAATCCCGCCCAAGAAAATGTTTCCTTTTCGCAAACAGGAACGTATAATAATTGTCGCCGCTGCTTCGATCAATCTTTGACCTCAAAAACAGCATGATGACTACACAACTATATCAAAAAACGGCAACATTCGAGTTCTCCTACATATACTGGAAAAGCGAAAAGAGGTGATACACATATTCAAGATTTTATATCGTATACTCATCTTTGCTTTGCTCCTTGTACTGGTTCTCCCTGTCGTTAATCAAGCGGATGCTTCCGGCCAGAAGCTGAGCAGTAAGTACGCCAAGTACCCGCAATTTATTGTAATCGACAAATCCAGCAACAAGCTGACGTACTATGAAAAAGGCAAAGCAATCAAGACGTTCTCGGTAGCCACCGGAAAAAAGCCTTCCTACACGCCTGAAGGTCTGTTTAAAATTCATGAAAAAACAAAAAACAGACCTTACTATAAAGAGCGTATCAAAGGTGGTGACCCCAGAAATCCGCTTGGAGACCGCTGGCTGGGCATTAACGTAAAAATTAACGGTAAAACAAGTTACGCCTATGCGATTCACGGAAACAACAATCCGGCCTCCATCGGCAAATACGTCTCTGAAGGTTGTATACGAATGTATAACAAAGAAGTCCGCTGGCTGTTTGACAAGGTCAAAATGAACACCCCTGTACTTATTCAAAAATAATACGATCATTCAAAAAGCCAAGCACCTTTGAGGTACTTGGCTTTTCTATTTCTATTTCCATGTTGAACGAGCCTGCAAAAATCAGCCCCATCGCTCAACCTTCATTTGCTTCATTAAACGTTGAAAATCCTCCTGAGCAACGCTTCCAGCCGTCGGCTTCAGCGCATTCGCACTTCCGGCCGCCGCAGCATGACGCAAGCACTCCATATCCGCCATATTGCGAATATGCGCAAATGCGTATCCTGCCACAAAAGAATCCCCGCTGCCTACCGGATTGACAATATCCATCTGCGGGATCTCTACCCGGTAAACCGTGCCGCCAATACAAGCCAATGCACCTTGTCCGCCCAAAGTTACGATCACTCTTGAAATTTTCGTATCTTCCGCAAGCTTCTGGATGGCATCTGCGTAGTTATGCAGTGACACTCCAGCGTTTGCATCCGTTTTCACATTGCGTTCCAGCCATGGCTTAATTTCATCCTCATTCGGCTTGATCAAGCCAGGTCTTCCCTTCATTCCTTCAACGAGCGCGGCTCCGCTTGTATCCAGGAACACGTCTGCACCGTGCGAAGAGATAATTTCGATCAATTCAGTGTATAACTCCGGTCTACACCCTTTCGGCAGACTTCCGGAGATGATGACAAGTCCAGCCTTTGGTGCCAACTCTCCGATTTTGGACTTCATTCTCTCTTCATCTTCCATAGTTATCAGCGGACCTGGTTCCAAAGCTTCCGTAAAAGTACGGTTGACCTCGTCCACTATACTAAGGCAGACTCTCGATTCGCCCTGGATCGTTACAAAATCTGTCCTGAATCCTTCACTCTCAGCAGCACGGGCAATAAACTGACCATTGTATCCGGCGGTAAAGCCTGTAGCGGTAACATCCGTTTGTCCAAGTTGATGAAGTACCCTCGCCACATTAAGTCCTTTGCCTCCAGCAATGGCATGAATGCGATCCACACGCATAACGGTTCCGGTTGACCAACCGTTCATGTAGTATGTTTTATCAATAGCCGCGTTTAAAGTGACAGTAACGATGCCTTGTTTCATTGGTAATAATCCTTTGCTTTACCAAAAGAGCCGCAGAGCCGCATTTTTTCGATGGCCATTTTCTTCAGAGCCTGCTTGGCCGGAACCATATATTTTCGAGGATCGTTCTCATCCGGATTCTCATTAAACACGTCTTTAATCGCGTTAGAAAAAGCGATGCGAAGCTCTGTAGCAACATTCATTTTCGACATTCCTAATGCTACACAGCGTTTGACCTGTTCATCTGGAATGCCTGATCCACCATGTAGTACAAGCGGAACGGAAACTTTAGCGGCGATGCTTTGAATACGCTCAAAGTCAATTTTAGGCTCCCCTTTATAAATTCCGTGAGCTGTACCAATGGCAGGAGCTAGCGAATGCACTCCGGTTAATTCGACAAACCGGGAACATTCATCTGGATCGGCAAGCAGGGCATCTTGATCATCTACAACAATATCGTCTTCTACCCCGCCAACTCGCCCAAGTTCGGCCTCTACGTTAATACCTACCGCGTTTGCCGCTTCAACAACCTTCTTGGTCATCTCCACATTAACATCAAACGGCTCGTGAGAGGCGTCGATCATCACAGAGGTGTAGCCGGCACGAATACACTGCATAATAATGTTAAAATCAGAACAATGATCCAAATGAAGTGCTATCGGTACGCTTGATCTTTCAGAAGCTACCATCGCAGCCTTTGCAATATAATCCGGCCCGAGATGCTTTACGGTACCTACCGTTGATTGAATGATTAACGGAGACTGTGTTTCTTCAGCCGCTTCGACAACAGCCTGCAGCATTTCCAGTGTATGTACGTTGAACGCACCGATACAGTATCCCCCGCTGCGAGCAGCTTCCAACAATGGTGTAGATGATACAATGGTCATCTTAATGTCCTCCCCAAGATCCTAAAGTTATGATTAATCTATCTCATGACGCTGCTTCGCCTGCATAGCGCTTCCGATGACACCGGCATCATCTCCAAGCACAGCTGGCTTGATAGACACATGCTGTCTGAAGTCAGGCAGAAGCCTGGACATTAACATGCGTCGCAGCGGTGTTAGCAATCTCTCTTTGGCCATGGCCCCGCCACCGCCAATAATAATGGTCTGCGGACTCAAAAGATGTACGGCAGGTACAAGCGCCTTACCGAGCAGTTCCCCGGCATGGTTCATAATTTCAGTAGCTAAAGCATCTCCGGCGTCCATCGCTTTTGAAATATCGGCTGCCGACAAATTCTGAAGCTCCTCTCCCGGAAACCACTCTGACAAAAGGCTTTGTCTTCCTTCAGCTATCATGCGCTTGGCTTCGCGTACCATACCGGAGGCTGAGGCAGAGGCTTCCAGACAGCCCTTAAATCCACAGCCGCAAGGGGCGAATTCACCATCCATCGTCCCGTGACCAATCTCACCGGCCAGATTCTGATAACCGTAATGAAGCTGTCCCCTGTTCACAGAGGCCGATGCTATTCCGGTTCCGACGGTCAATCCAAGGACGTAATCGTCACCTTGGCCTGCCCCGTAAACCGCTTCACCATATACATACATCCGAACATCATTATCAATATAAACCGGCAACGATGTACGTCTGGATAATTCCGCACTCAAAGGAACATCACGCCAGTTCAGATTGGCGGAGTATAGAGCAATACCGTCCCACGGGTTTACCAATCCCGGAATACCGATGCCGATGCCGCCGACCTTTCCAGAAAGTCCTGTTTTGTCTATGATTTCCAAAACCATTTGGGCCATATGATCCAGCACGGATGAGGTGCCAAGAAAAGCCTGGGTAGGCTTTTTAATCGAATCCAGCACCTCTCCCTTTTCATTCACTATGCCGCAGACAATGTTTGTCCCTCCGACATCAACACCGATCCAGAAACTCATCGTTTCGCCTCCTAAAAATTATTCGTTTTTTCAGCTACATACAAAGAGGTACCCGCTTCCTTCAAAGCGCTGATCAATGCGCTTGATGGCTCTTCATCCGTAATACAGCCATACAGCTCTTCCAGATGAGCAACGGTGAACAAGGAAGTACGACCGATCTTGGTATGGTCGAATACCGCTATCGTTTTATCCGCCCGGCGCATTAGCATGCGAGCTATATTCGCTTCCAGCTCTGAATATGTGCTGACCCCGGCAGTGGTAAAGCCGTCGATTCCCATAAACATCGTATTGATGTTGACGGCATTTACCGTCTGCTCGGCCAGCGGACCACATAGCTCAAAGCTTTTGTTTCGCAGCACACCGCCAGTCAGTACGACCTGAACGTCACTGTTCTCTGACAGCTCCATCGCAATATTGACAGCATTGGTAACGACCGTAATGTTTTTCCTAAGCTTTAATTGCTGGGAAATCAGAAAGGTCGTTGTACCCCCTGTTAATCCGATAACCTCTCCTTCTTGAACCAAAGAAGCAGCCAGCTTGGCGATTTCTAATTTTTCTGCATATAGTACCTGCTGCTTCTCTATGAACGGAACTTCATATGCCGATCCCGGCTTGACGTACATCGCTCCACCGCCGACACGTCTGATCACGTTTCCGCTCTGCTCCAATTCCTCAAGGTCTCTTCGAATTGTAGCCTCCGAACAATTAAACGTCGTCATCAGCTCTTGAAGTGACATTTCTCCCTTAATCGCCAGCGCACTCAGAATTTGGTCCTGCCGCTTTGCTTTCATTCCAATTCGTGCCATTTATTATCATTTCTCCTCGCTGGTTAATTTGAAAATGCCGCTTCAACTGCTTCAACGTTTACAGGCATTTCTGGCAAACGACTCGTTTAAATCTTAACTACCTGCGTCAAGTTACGTGGTTCATCAGGATCGATGTCTTTATGAACTGCTGTCCAGAAGCCAATATACTGAAGAAGCGGCAAATACATGACGGCACGAGCTTCATCGCTCACATCCGATGCCCCGATCTCAAACACGGCGTCCGCAAAAGCGGTATCCTCACCCGCACGAGCTGTGATAATAAGCACATATGCGCCGTAAGCCTTCATCTCTTCAGCGACTTTCAGCTCATAGGAACGTGCAGTCTCCGAAAGCAGAAGTACAACAAGTGATCCTGGCTCGATGATCGATTTTGGACCGTGTCTGAATTCAAGGGTGCCGTAACTCTCTGTCCAAGTATAAGACATTTCCTTCAGTTTGAGGCATGCCTCTTGTGCGATGCCGAAATAACTTCCCATACCGAGGTATATCGTCTTAATAAAATCGTTATTCACAATTATGTTTTTAGCAAAAGCATCCGCTTCCGCAATTTTAGCCCCGGCTTGATCTAACACCGTTTTCATCTCTTTAGAAAAGCTTCCGTTTGCAACGGCGGCAATCGCTGCCTGCATCATAAATGTCATACTTACAAAAGACTTAGTCATGACCGTGCTTTTCTCTTTACCAAGTGGTGAAACGAGACATTCGGTTTGCTTGGCCATACTGCTCTCTTCGTAACAAGTGATTCCGCAAGTATCCCAGTTATCAAGATTTTTCACCGAATCAATCGCCAAAATTACCTCCGTAGATTCTCCAGAACGCGATACGCCTACAAGCAGCTTCTTGCCTGTTGCTGCCGTGGACTGATCTCTGAACAAAAAGATGTCTGATGAAGGTAATGCATTAGCAGGTCTTGCAAGCCAGTAACGGAAGGTTGCAGCCATCGTCTGGGCTTGATAGTAGGATGATCCTGAACCAATAAAAATCACTTCATCGTAATCAGCATTGCCAAAATATTTTTGAACCCAATTCTGTTGTTTGGCAAGCTGCTCCCATGCAGCTGCCATAGCTTCTGCCTGTTGTCCAATTTCCGGGTAAGTCAACTTTCCTTTCGTCATCAAAGAACGTCTCCCCCTCACTTCGTTATAATGATATATTAATTCATAATTATGATTTTTTCAATCATTATTATGAATTTATTTTTCAATCATCTAAATGAAAAAGCCGATTCCTGCATCAATTACAGAAAACGGCCATATGATAGGCTAAATCGGAAGCTTTTCATGGTTTTCTATAACCGGTCGATGTTTCCCCTGATCGATTTGAACAACTTTGCCACCCGCACGAATGGATTCCGTAGCTGCACAACCGACTGCCACACTCATTCTGCCGTCGAATGGACTCGTTAAAGGCTGCTTGTTATCCAACACAAGATTGATAAAATCTTCGCAAATCCGTGGATCAGCCCCGGAATGCGTGCCCGGCATCTTTTTCATTTCATACGTAATGTTGCTCATTTCATGCCATGTACCCGATTTTCTTGTTTTCACATGAATGACATCATTCACATCATCATTCTCGATTCGGCCTTTCGTACCGATAAAAGTATAATTCCGCGAATAGTCCGGTGTAAAATGGCACTGGAGATAAGAAGCCTTAATCCCGCCTTCCAATTCCATAATGACCATGTTGTTGTCCTCGACATCGATTTCTTCACGGAAAGCGCATTGAGTGAGCCGCTCCAGACTGACATCAGGACAGGTGTCTTTCCGTTCGCAGTCAGGACAATACAGATCATTCGGCATATCACCACCATAATAATCCAGACTGCCAAACGAAGACACTTTCTTCGCATATTGGCCTGTGATCCAGTGAATGACATCGATGTCGTGTGAAGCCTTCTGAAGCAGCAGTGAAGTAGTGTTAGCTCTGGTGCCATGCCAATCATGATAGTAATAAAAACCGCCTAACCCGACAAAATGCCTTACCCAGACCGCTTTGATATCTCCAATTACCCCTGAATCGATAATTTCCTTCATTGTCTGATACATGCTCATGTACCGCATATTAAACCCGATCATAAGATGTTTGCCTGAGAGCTTCCATTCATCCAGAATCCGGTCGCACCCTTCAGGCGTAATCGCCAGCGGTTTTTCGCAGTATACATGTTTTCCAGCGCGGAATGCTGCTACTACATGCTCTTCATGCAAATGATCCGGAGAAAGAATAACGACCGCATCAATGTCTTCCCGGGCCAGCAGTTCACGATAATCAGTTGTGACAAAAGCATCTGAATTAATTGCGTCCTTAAACTTTGAAAGTGCTTTCAAATTAACGTCTGCTGCACCCGTTACAACGGATCTGCCGCCAGGCTGATGCCAATATTCCACAATGTTGCTTCTGGCTCCTACACCGATGATTCCTAATCTAACTTGCTTCACTGCTCATCACCTCAATTTCTAAAATTAACGATCATGGATTTCATGTTTCGATGATAGTCTAATTCATAATTATGATTTTTTCAATCATATAAATGACATTTGAAATCAAATATTATTACATAAATAAAAAAAGATAGACACAAGCAGAAAAAATGATCTGCCGTATCTATCCATTCGTTACTCCTATATCCTTTTTCATTTCACTCTTTATCTTGGTTCCATCTTCCTGCTTTCTTCACAGCTTCTTTCAAAAGAATCTCAATTTGAGCATTTACGCTTCGCAGCTCATCATCTGCCCATTTTTCAAGCGCATCATAGAGCTTGGGGTCGATTCTTAGCGGATAAGCTTTTCGTTTAGCCATGGTCCCAAATATCCTAATAAATACTTCCTGTATTTATAACAGGATGTGTTCCTTTTTCAGACACAATGGAAACCATCAGGTTATTGACCATTTGTGCCTTCTTCTCATCGTCTAGCTCCACAACGCCTTCATCCGCTAATTGCTCGATTGCGCTCTTCACCAAACTGACGGCGCCATCTACAATGACTTTGCGTGCAGACAATACCGCCTGTGCCTGTTGTCTTTGCAGCATAGCAGCTGCAACTTCAGAAGAATAAGCCAGGTGCATGATACGAGCCTCAATGACATCAACTCCGGCAACAGCAAGACGGTTTTGAAGATCTTGTGCTAAAAAATCAGCGATTTCATCGCTATTCTTCCGCAATGACATATCCGTCTCATTCTCAAAATGATCATACGCATATTGACTGGCAATATGGCGAATACCTGTCTCGCTTTGAATCTGAACAAATTCTTCGTAATCCTCTACATCGAATGTGGCTTTAGCGCTATCCGAAACCTTATAGACAACGACAGCAGCAATTTCGATCGGATTTCCTTCCAGATCGTTAACCTTCAGCTTGTCACTGTTAAAGTTGATAACACGAAGCGAAACTCTGGATTTGATCGTTAACGGAACCGCTGCCCACAGCCCCTGCTCCCGGATGACACCAACATAAGTTCCGAACAGAGTAAGAACCTTGGCCTCGTTCGGTTGAACAATGGTGATACCCGAAAGAATCAATGCGGCTACAATCACCAGGATCACTGGAAGTACAAGTGCTGAACCAACAGATTCCGTTGTCAGGAACAGGAACGCAGCTAAACCGATAAACAGTAACGATACAAGAATACCGAGATAGCCATTCACCTTTAACGCTGGTTTTTCTTTCATGGAATTACCCCCTGGATATCAATATGATATCACAATTATATCACCAAGATATATGAATTGACAATAGGGAAAAAACCAAAGGCCGATTTCCGCATAAAATTGCAGAAATCGGCCTTTCATCAAATCGCGATCTATTCTGTTAATAAATTCGTAGTCTTTAACATTTTACACCAATCGTCAAGATTTCATAAGGCTTCACAGAAAGCGAGAATTCTCCCTGATCCGTAAACGGATGAAGCTCTCCCTCTTCTTCCAAAATCGTCGTCTTGTAAGCCTGTGCTCCGGAAAGTTTGGAGTGCAGCGTCAATTCAGATGGAGAGTCGCCCATATTAAACCAACGAAGCATCAAATCACCTGATTGACGGCTGACCTTAAGCGATGAGAAAGCAAGTTCATCGTTTTCCCATTTGAACACGGAACCATAAGGAGAAACGCTTCCCTCATGAATACCTGTCTGACATACCGTCCATGGAATCTGGAACTGATAAGCTTCTGCATAGGCGCCGGAAGCAATCCCATCACCATCATGCGGAATGATCTCCATATGCGCGGTATAAACGCCAAGACACTGAGCTTCAGGCGTTGGGAAGTGCCCCCAATCACCGAGTTCCCCGACAGCACGCAGCAGCGTAACTGCAATTGTATTGCGGCCGTCGCGTAAAACCTCATATTCATTCAATCCCAGGTTGGCTACTGTAAGTCCGGCTCCTTCTCCACTAACATCAACAAAGGCTTGCTGATGTGCCGTGTTGCTAGGGTTTTCCCATTCTTTCGCAGGCGTATTGCTTCGTGTAGCAACTTCGAAAATGGAATCGACATGGTGAACAGAAGCATCCAGATCGGTCGGGAACAACGCCCGCAGACGATGATCCTTCGCCTGGTTGTCAAAGGTTGCTTCTATTTTAACGCCATTGCCTTCACGTTCCAAAGATATCAAGGTGCGAATGGACAGCATGACTGTCTCGCTTGAGCGCTGAACTTTGCGAAGCGGATAATAGATCAGCTCTCTCTGCTCTTCTTCAAGCTTATCGTCAGCGGATGCGGGTATTTCCCATTCATGAATCACTTCGAACGCTGCCCGATACGGTGTATCTTCCACAACCCGAATCTTAGCTTCAAGCCCTTTTGTCGTCAAAGCTTCTTCCCCATCCGGTTGTTTAAACATATATTCGTTACCGATATCACCGGTGTTCTCATATATACCCAGATCACGGAAGACTTGACCGTTTCTCTTGTCTGTCAGCGTAAAGGAACCGTCTGAAGCCAGCTCGACCTTCAATTTGTTATTCTCCAGCACTCTCTCTCCGGTCACCAGAGACTTCGAATCCGCCGGTTTTGCATCCCCCTTCACAAACGCATAGGTTTGCATTCCAAGTGCAGGCAGGTTCTTAACTTCAAGAGTCAGTTTCACTCTCCGGCACATATAAGGTTGACGGAATTTATCATCCGGCAAATCATAACCGAACTGAACTCCTAAATCCTCCATCGTGAACGCAATCCCGTTCCCTTCACTATCAACAACAGTTCGTCCGGAAAGATCAACCTCTTTCATCCGGGTAGCTGTCTCTTTCAGGGAAAACCCGTCACGGAAATACAGGCGTTCAACGTCAAGCTCAACTGTCACCGTACCGCTGCGCTTCCAGCCGCTCGTATTGAATACGACAAACGGAACGCTGCTCTCGCCCCACTTGGCAAACGATGTAGTGTCAACCGCTTCAGCGATCGCATTCTTGCTGTCATCTATAATGCTTTCGGCAACATGGCGGCTCTTATCGAACCGAGTTACCATCTCACGGTGCACCTCGTCAACGCTGCATCCGCAAATGCTATCATGCGGGTGGTTTTGCATCAATGTCTTCCATGCATAAGTAAACAGATGATGCGGGTATTCCTGCCCGAGCAGGCTTGCAAACGATGCAAGCGGCTCCGCTACTTTTTCCAGAATACTTTGCCCAGCCTGGTTCATCTGTTTTAGATAAACACGGGCAGAAGCGGTGTTGACTAGCGTGCCCCATCCATCTGTACGCTGACTGCGCAGCTCGCCCTGCACCGAAGACAACTCCTGGCTCATGCTGTTTTTCAAGTCTTTCATATAATCATCAAAAGTTGAGTGAACGAATTCGGTATCCGGATACAGTTTTTTCGCGGTTTCAATCGCTTCTGGCAGATCACATTGAACCGGCTGATGGTCACATCCGTTCATGTACAACAGCTGGCCTGTCGAGGCAAACTTTTCAGCATCAGCCAGTTTTCTTTCCCAGAAAGTCTTGGCTTCTTCTTCATCAACCGGGATTTCGTTCCCGTTGCTGTACCAATTGGCGAACAGAATACCGAGCACTTTGGAGCCGTCTGGTCCTTCCCACATCAGCTCGGAGAAAGACGATTCATAGCCTTCATCCGATACCGTATTGTTAAAGCCGGTTGGTTTCACTCCACGGCCGAAGAAAGCATTATCGATACCGGATTGCAGCATCAGCTGCGGCATCTGGCCCGCAAGTCCGAAAGTATCAGGGAAATAGCCGATCTTCGAGATGGTTCCATATTGTTTCGCATCCTGATGTCCGATCTGCATGTTACGCACATTCGCTTCACTGCTTGTCAGGAAAACATCCTGCAAAATATACCATGGCCCGATCTGAATTCGGCCTTCATGGATAAGCGCTTCAAGCTGCTGCTTCTTCTCGGGACGAACCTGCAAATAATCTTCCAAAATGATCGTCTGACCATCCAGGAAGAAATAACGGTACTCCGGGTCTTTCTCCATTGTTTCAAGAAGTGTATCCATTAGCTGGACAAGGCGCACATGATGCTTTTCATAAGGTAAATACCACTCTCTATCCCAGTGGGTATGAGAAATGATATGAGCTTTTCTTGATTGGGTCATAGTTGTCGACTCCCCCTTGTTTCACAGAATGATGTATGAACATGACAAGCGTGCGAAATGTTTTATTGAACCTGTCATTTTACACGCTTGCCTGTCTCTAACGTATGTTATCAACCTGAATGTTACGCCTCATCTAAAGGGTACTTCTTCATGTAATCCATCAGCTCATCGACAGTCGTAAACGCCAATCCTGTCACGGTGTCGGCACAACCATAGTAAATCGCGATGCGACCGGTGTCGGCATCGGTCAACGCCGCGCACGGGAACGTTACGTTAGGCACATCGCCCACGCATTCGTATGTCGTTTCAGGTCCCAAAATATAGTTGCGGGAACGTGCTTTCACTTTCCATGGCTCATCGAGATCCAAGAGAGCAACGCCCATACGATAAACGAAGCCGTTGCACGTATTGATAACACCATGGTAAATCAGCAACCAGCCTTCGTCCGTTTCGATCGGAACCGGTCCAGGTCCAATTTTCTTGGACTGCCATGCCGAAGCATCTCCATTAATCGTTCCCATTACAAAACGGTGCTTGCCCCAGAAGGTAAGATCAGGACTTACGCTGTAGAAAATATCCCCGAACGGTGTATGGCCCGTATCGCTCGGACGGCTGAGCATCGCATAATAATCACCAATTTTGCGCGGGAACATCACCCCATTACGGTTATACGGCAAAAAGGCGTTTTCCAGTTGGTGGAACGTCTTGAAATCGGTCGTATACCCAATCCCGATCGTAGGGCCATGATAGCCATTACACCAGTTGATGTAATAACGATCTCCGATTTTGATCACCCGTGGATCGTAACGGTATTCACGCTTCGTTATTTCCTCATCGCCTTCAAATACGATAGGATCGTGATTGATTTTCCAGTTGATACCGTCTTCGCTGAAACCGGCGAAAATATCCATACTAACGGATCTAGAATCGCAGCGGAACACACCAGCGAATCCACCTTCAAATGGAACGACGGCGGAGTTGAATACACTATTGGAATTGGGGATTGCATGACGCTCAATAACCGGATTTTCCGAATAGCGCCATACCGGAGCATTGAGACCCTCCGGCTTGTCCTGCCAAGGGATGTTTTTTAGGGATTCGCCAATAATTTTAGTCATTGTTATGTCTCCTTTATTAGAACGTTTATTATGCATAAATGAGATCAACGAGAAACTTACAAAATACCTTCTTTCATCGCCCGGTACACGAGCTGAGAGAACAAGCTGTTTGACCAGGCAAACCAAGATCTGGTGAAAATTTTCGGATCATCGGCATGAAAGCCTTCATGCATAAATCCAGTATCAGCATCTGTCGATTCCAAAAGATCGATCATTTCAAGCTTCTCTTCAGCTGTTGATGCTGTAAGCCCTTGCATTGATAGCGCCATATGCCAGATGTACTGCGGCGGTGTATGGGGACTGCCAATACCTTTTGCTGCTTTTCCTTCAAAATAGTATGGATTTTCCTTGCTCAGCGCAAAGCGTCTTGTATTCTGATAGATCGGATCATCCGCACCGACATATTCCAAATACGGAATGGACATCAGCCCCGGTGTGCCCGCATCATCCATCAGGCAATAGTTACCGAAGCCGTCTGTCTCATATGCATAAATCGGTCCGAATTCAGGATGGCGGTAAATGCCGTATAGCTGAATTCCATGATCGATTTCGGCTTCCAGCTTCTTAAGATCCGCAAGCAGCGACATATCGCGGAATACCCATTCTGCAAACTCCTGCATATGACGCAGCGCTACAACGGCAAACATATTACCTGGAATGTTGTAATGGAAATCACAGGCATCATCGCTGGAACGGAAACCGGACCATACCATCCCTGTATAATTGACCGGCATGCCTAATCCATTGTTGCGCAAGGAGTCCTCCGGAATGCCGTTATCCCGTGTAAAGCGGTATGAAGAACGTTCAAAGTGATGCTGCTCGGTCTTGAACAGCTCTACAATTTTCAGCATCGCCGCTTTGAACCCTGCATCGAATATATCAGTAAGCCCGGTCTCCTTCCAGTAAGCATAGGCCAACCGGATCGAGAAGCATAATGAATCGATTTCAAATTTGCGCTCCCATACCCATGGGGACATCTCTGTCTGGTCATCGGTGTTCCAATGCCAATCATTGGCCGATTCATTAAACGCATTGGCATACGGATCAATATGAATATAGTTCATATGACGCTTGATCAAGCCGCTCAAAATCCGCTGAAGATCAAGGTCATTTTTGGCAAATGGGACATAATGAATGACCTGTTCAACGGAGTCACGCAGCCACATTGCCGGAATGTCACCGGTTATAATAAACGTTGTTCCATCATCCATCAACTTAGTCGTAGTTTCCAGCGTATTCGGAAACGTATTTTTAAATAATTGTAAAAGCTTAGGGCGATGCGCCAACTTCTCTTCTGCCTCTCTCAATACATCTTGAATCGACCGCGGCAGCTCAAGCGGCGGCATAGGTATTTGGGGCAGTCTAAATTGTTCCATGATGTTCTGGCTCCTTTAAGTAATAATAGTTATGTGTTACCTTTATCGCTTTTTGTACATCATCCTGAAACGTGCAAGTTGATGGACTAGTGAGATATCTTCGATACTGTCCACCGTATTCCTGCACGATTCAGGTCACATATTTTCGAACAAAATTGTTCTATAACGATACAAAGCATATACCCATTACAAAAATCACTCTTTTACCGCACCGATGGTCAAACCCTGAATAAAGTAACGTTGGAAGAACGGATAAGCCAGGATAATCGGTCCGGTTGCCAGTACGACCATTGCCATTCGAGCTGTATCCTGTGGCAATGATTGCAGAGCTTCCATGCTCAGCGAAGTGTTCTGGGAATTTTGCAATATAAACTGCATACTTGTTTCGATCCGCATCAACATGGACTGTAACGGAACCAAATTGGGATCATCGATATATAGGAGCGCGTTAAACCAGTCGTTCCAGTATCCCAGCGTGCTGAACAATCCAATGGTTGCCAGACCAGGCAAGGAAAGCGGAAGAACGAGTTTGTAAAAAATAGTAATCTCCGATGCCCCATCAATTTTTCCGGATTCAATAATGGCATCGGGCACGCTCGTTGAATAAAATGTTCGAAGTATCATAATATAAAACGCGTTTACGGCAAGCGGCCATACAAGCGCCCAAATGGAATCCTTAAGGTCCAGAAGCTGCGTTGCCACGATATAAGTCGGCACCATACCGCCGTTAAAGAGCATCGTAAAAAATGCAAAAAACGAAAAGAAATTACGGTATCTAAAGCTTTTACGCGAAATGGCATAGGCATATAACGAGATGACACATAAGCTGATGATCGTTCCAACAACGGTTATAAAGATCGTTACACCGTATGAACGAAGCAGCGTATCCCCTGTTTCAAACACATACTTGTATGCTTCCAGACTCCATTTTTCAGGAAAAATACTATAACCGTTCGTAGCAAGAGTTTTCTCATCTGTAAAGGAAATGATCATGACGAATACAAACGGGAACACACATAAAAAAGAAAATATACCTGCAACCAGGTTGCCTATTATATTCCATCCCTTGGAAACCTGATGAAAGTCTCGAGTCTTGATCTTGGTGCTGCTGTTAGTCACGGCAGGTACCCCCTTCTATAAAAATTCGCTGATTAGAATAATGCGTTCTCTCTATCATATTTGCGTACGATATAGTTCGAGGTCATCACTAGAATGAAGCCGACAACAGATTGATATAAACCAGCCGCAGCACTCATACCGATTTCACCGGTCGTCTTAAGACCACGGTAAACATAGGTATCAATAACGTTCGTAACCGAGTAAAGTGTACCGGAATCTCTCGGAACCTGGTAGAATAGCCCGAAATCCGCATAAAAGATTTTACCTACAGCAAGCAGTGTCAAGATCGTCATGAGCGGCTTCAGCATTGGGATCGTGATCGACTTGATCTGCTGCCATTTGTTCGCTCCATCAATCATGGCTGCTTCAAATAGCGATTTATCAATGCCTGTGATCGCTGCCAGATAAATGACACTGTTATAACCGATCCCTTTCCATAAACTGATTAATATCAAAAATATTGGCCAATATTTTGGTTCCGAGTACCATTGAACTGGATCTGCGCCGAACCAACCCAGAATTTGGTTTAAAACCCCTTTGTCGTAACTCAGGAAGCTGAATACGAAATAACCAACGATAACCCAGGACAAAAAATAAGGTAGAAACATACCGGTCTGGTAAACTTTCGCCAGTCTTTTATTGATGATCTCAGACAAGATGATCGCCAGGGCAACAGAAAAAACGAGGCCAAGCACGATAAAGGCGAAATTATACAACACCGTGTTTCTCGTAATGATATAAGCATCGTCCGTACTAAATAAGAATCTAAAATTCTCAAGTCCCACCCATTCGCTGTTCATGATACTGGCCAAAAATCCATCGCGGCTAAAACGGTATTCTTTAAACGCAATGATCGTACCGAACATCGGCAAATAGGAGAACAAGAGAAACCAGATGGTTCCCGGCAAAACAAAGAACAGCATCGCTTTATTGGTCATCACATTTTTAAAAAACTGTCCGATTGCTCTCACTTCTATCCCTCCTCATGATGACAAGAAGAAACGGTTTCGCCGTCCTTTGTTTAAGGCAGCGGCGTTTCTTCGACAACAAGTACGTTTCTTATTATTTTGAAAAAGAAGAGCGGTCGATAAACAAACCGCCGCCCCTCTTATCTCCATGTTCTTACTATTTGCTTGCTTTCCATGCGTCAATTTGGCTTTGAGCCTCGACCATGATTTTCTCCAGACCAGCAGCATTCAATTTCTCAACAGCTTTCGGTATGAATTCTTCTGGATCAACCGTACCGGTCATAAGAGGAGCCCAGAATTCTTCTTTGACGTTATTAACTGCAGCAAGTTCCGTAGTTACGTTCTTAGGATCGAAGTTGAAGCCCAGCAGCGGTGCAGGTTCACCGGACTCGTTAAACTTCTTGAACTCATCCCATTTATTTTCAGGATCTTCAGGATTCAAATAAGTAAGCATGATGTTACCAAGTGAGAATGTAGGCATATCGTAATCTTTGGATGCAGGCAAGTTCTCGATTACATTCTCGCTAACCTTCTTGTAGTGAACGCCTTCAATACCGGAATCCACCATGTTACGAAGTGTGGCATCAGTGTTAAGCAAGTTCAAAAACTTCATCGCTTCTTCAGGATGGTCGGAGTTAGCCGAAATCGCTTGCATCGAGCCCATAACAGACCAGTTATAGATAATTGGGTCTGAAGCTGGAACAGAAACGACTGGGTAGCCGTAACTTGCACTCCACATGTTGTCAGCAAACGGCTGGGTATTAGCTCGATCTAAAAACCAATTTCCGGATGTCATCAGATCCTGTGTAGAAGTTGTTGTTGCTGCTTCAGGGGAAATATATCCCGCTTTATAGTACTTGTGCATAGTTTTAAAAGCTTCCATCGTTTCAGGAGCTTCGAGGAAGTTAATCACTTTCAATTCTTCCTTGTCGTCCAAACGAACGGCCATCGGCAACTTTTCAATTACATAATCGAAAGGAAGCGTTTGAGTGTAGTCGCTGGCCACTGCAAACGGAACGATATTCGGCTCATTTTCCTTGATTGTCTTGAGAAGCGGCTCCAGGCTTTCTAATGATTTCACATTCGAGATATCCAGGTCGTATTTGTCAACAAGATTCTTGTTGAAACGCCATACATCTTGGGCTGGAAGCTCCTTGTTAGCCGGGATCGCGTAGTTATGTCCGTCAACTTTAGAACCTTCCAGGAAGGCAGGATCAAGCACTTCTTTAATGCCTTGCCCATGCGTTTCAAGCAGTTCATCCAGTTCCATAAACGCGCCTTTTCTCGCATTTTGTACATAATCAAACGCCCATGAGCTTGTGAACAAAATATCCATCGGCTCACCGGAAGCAGCCATAACCTGCATTTTTTGTGTATAATCACCGAAGTCAATCATTTTGATGTCAACGGTTACACCGATTTTTTCGGCAGTATACTTATTGATCTCGGCTTCAACCTTATCCAAATCTTTCGGAGGTGCACCGATCGTATACCAGATCAATTCAACCGGGTTTTCCGCAGTTCCCCCTTCACTGGCAGCCTCTTTTTTGTCCCCGCCACAAGCTGAAAGCAGCATCGATACTGACAACAGCAAGGTGAGCGGAAGCAGCCACTTCTTTCTCGATTTACTCATTTCATTTCCTCCCTTTTGACTCACTTGTATGTCTCTACAATTCAAGATTACCGGATGAAAGTGTTTTCACATAGGCTAAAAATTAAAGGTATTATGGTGAAAATAAAGAAAAAAACTGCTCTGATAGCGTTATCAGAGCAGTCCTTTAAACTCTCTCGGTGATAATCCAACGTATTTTTTGAATTGTTTGTAAAAATACCCAGTCTCCCAATAACCCACTTCTCTGGCAATTTCCTGTACTTTTAAATTGGTCGTGCGAAGCAGTTCCTTTGCTTTCTCAATCCGGTAACGGTTTATGTATTCCGTGAAGCTCTCCCCTGTTTCTTTATGAAAAAGATGCCCCAAATAAACCGGATGAATATGATATTGTCCAGCGAGCACTTTGAGCGACAAATCCTCGTTATAATATTGATGGATATGGTGAAGCGTTTGCTGAATAACCGGACTTTTAATATCACTATTCAATGAGTCAACCAGATCGCCGATTCCTTCCTTCACTGTAGTAATCAAGTCTTCAATCGACACCGATTCCATAATCCGGGTAAGTGTGTGTTTAACAAAATCCGGAGCAGCACTGCATTGAATATCGCTAAGCTCCATCTTGAAACGAATGATCAGCTCCACAGCAAAACTTTGCAACACACTTGGCACAATCCCAGGCGTATTCCGAAGCTGCTCGTAATCGCTGTCAATTTTAGCGAACAGTTTCTCTTTATCCCTTGCCGCAATGCCTTTTGCATAGTCTGGCCAATGCAGCGAGAAAGAACGGGAAGTCTCTTCCTTGCGCTCCCTGATATCAACATAATCCACATAAGTAGGCTGCTGGAGAACAAGAAAATATTCCTGTGCCTCTTTCGCATGTCGGTAACTATCGGATTGCTTAACAGGAAGAGCTTCAATACTTCCTAATGAAATACTGATCTCTTCACCGAAACACTGCTCTCTTACCTCCTGCAGCAACCGAATCGCTCTGGGCTTTTCTGTCTCGGGATCATCCATTGTAAAGATGACGACAAAATCTCCATCATAATCAACCAAATAAAGTACATTTTCCTCATTTTCGACCAGTCTTACCAGTGCCTGTTCCAATTTCGCCGACTGAGTACGCAGCACAGAAGCCATCATATAAGGCTGATCAAGCCTAAGACCCAATAGTGAAGCACGTTCTGCCAGCTCTTCCGGTTCAATTCTTCCAGTGAGCCAGCGGTATAATATATTGCTTCTCAGAATAGAGATATCATATTCATTCAGTGTGTACCTCTCTCTGGTGGTGTTGATATTTTCAATTGTACTTGAAAGAGTCTCTTCAAGCTCCTTTAAATTAATCGGTTTAAGCAAATAATTTTCAATTCCAAGCTGCATCGCTTCTTTCAAATAAGAAAAATCATCAAAACCGCTAAGGATGATAACCTTTAAATCCGGATTCATTTTTCTGGCTTCTGCTATTAACTGAAGGCCCGTCATCACAGGCATAGAAATATCGGTAATAAGAATATCTACCGGAATCTTCTGCAACTTCTCAAGCGCCTGCTTTCCATTTTCAGCATTTCCAACGATCTCAATATTAAACTTCGGCCAATCTACGGCGTCATAAAGACCTTCGATAATAAACGGCTCATCATCCACAATAAACACCTTATACATTACCTTCCAACTCCCTTTTCTGTCACCGGTAAATCGATCGATACTGTAGTACCGATGTCCGGATTACTCTGGATGTCCATAGTAAATTCATTTCCGTAAGTAAGCTTCATACGCTCATATACACTTCTTAGGCCAAATGATTCCCCACTGGACTCGGCAAGCTGAAGACGCTCATGTATGCTGTTCAGTTTTTCCGCTGTAATCCCTTTCCCGTTGTCACGAATTTCAATTTGTACCCGATCTTCGTTGCAAGCCGCCTTAATGAGGATATGGTTATCATAAGAGTCCTTCCTTAATCCATGGACAATATAATTTTCCACCAATGGCTGAAGCGACATCTTGATCATTGGAATCGTACCGATTTCCTGCTCCCAATCAAATTCATAGGTAAATTTGTCTTTAAAACGAATTCGAAACAATTCGAGGTACAAGCGGCATGCCTCAAGCTCGTCCTTCAATGTGTAATTGCTCTTTGCCTGGACCATATTTTTAAAAAGGACAGACAAGCTGTATATCATCTCGCCAACATCATCAGCCCCATGAGAAAGCGCCCTCATTCGAATCACTTCCAATGTGTTATATAAAAAGTGCGGATTGATTCTCGCTTGCAGCGCTGACAGCTCAGCATTCTTCTGGTTGATTTCTGCCTTATATACTTTATCGATATATCTTGTCAATTCATCCAGCATCTGATTAAAGCTTTTTGCAATTTGACCTAGCTGATCTTCCTTCGTATCCTGGATTCTGGCCACAAAGTCGCCGGTCTCCACCTTGCGCATAAAGCGAATGATATTATTGGTTCTCTTTGAATAATTAACAATGACTACAGTTGGAACGAGAATAGCAATAAACACACAACCTAGGGCAACCAGCATTATCGTATTGCGCAGCCCTTTATATACAGCGGCTACCTCCGATTTAGGCGTAATTCCAACAACAGTGAACCCCCCTTGATTGTTTGAAAGAGAAGTGATGTAGGATTCTTCTTCCAGGTTCATCACCGATTGTTTTGGATTGAGCAGCTCTTCTGAATAAGGATAGCGCTTACCGTAATATTGATTTGAAGAATCAAACAGAACCAGACCATCCGCTGACAAAACAAGGATATATCCCTTCATATCAATGGACTCACTCGACAACATCTGATGCAAACCCTCTGTCCGATAATAAACAAGCAGCTGGCCTAAATTTTTATAGGTTACCATATTGTTGATCGGACTACGGATAGAATACAACTGGCTTTCCTCGTTACCGATCAGTTTTCGCACCCATTCGTTAGGCAACATGACACTCTGGCTCTCCAATGCCATGGCATCCGGAATAAATGACCTTGCTGAATTAACCGAATACAGCTTGGTCATACTCCCTTGCGTATATACATACATATACTGCTTCTCAGCACTATAAAGGATTATATTCTGAATATCTGCATCATCTTCCAGACGCTTTTTAAAATAAGCAAGAACACTATCTGAATTGGAGACAACCGAACCGGTAAAACGGTTAATTCTATTAGCCATATATTCATCAAAAGAATTCATCAGAAAATAGGAAGCGTCTTCACTTAACGAAATACTGCTATACAAATCGTTGACATATGACTGTACAGCCTCGTATTTCTCATTCATACCTCGTTCTATTTGTTCTACCGCTGTACGCTGTTTTTCGAGCTCTTCACGCACGGCAGATTGAGATAAAAAATAATACATCACATAAGAAAGAGAAAGAATCGTTACTACCGTGATCGCGGCGAACAGAAGCAGCATTTTGGTGAACATATTATTTTTTATATAATTATTGTAAAATTTAACAGGAGACATGTATGTCAATCCCCTTCCTGATGCAAAAAACTGTCTGGTTGCTCTCTTTATACTATAACATGTTTAAAGCATTTAAAATTTAATAAGACAATAAGAAATAATTTACAATGAAACTATTAAAACTTTTAGAATTAGCGCAATATGGAAAAGATGATGATAGCCTATTTCACATGTTTTTATGCGCACAAATTCATTTCCTTACATAATGTAGGTGAAAAGGAGTGATATTTGTGCCAAAATACCGGATTATCGTTGATTTGTCCGATTTTCAGCTTCATTTGCTTGATGGGGACCGCGTGGTGCATACTTATCCGATCGCCATCGGTAAAATGGCTACCCAAACACCTCCAGGCAACTACACCATCGTGAATAAACAGCCCAACCCCGGCGGGCCTTTTGGCTCGTATTGGCTCGGCTTATCCAAACCCCATTACGGCATTCACGGAACTAATGACCCTTCTTCCATCGGTAGAGCTGTTACCCATGGTTGTATCCGTATGTACAACGAGGATGTCAATGAATTGGCTTCCCTTGTTCCAATCCATACTCAGGTAACAATAAGACGTTAAAACTAGAAAAATTGCAAAGCAAACATTCGCATTTTTCTTCAAATCGTACTAATCTGGTTAATGAGAACTGTTAGGCACGAATTAATTGCACCATTCTACATAGCCTGGAGGGAACGTCATATGATGCAGAGTAAGTTTTTTCGAACCTGTCTTGGTATTATTGCACTACTGTTAATCATTTACCTGGGTACGGAGGTCAGTTTCTTATTCAAACCGATCCTATCGTTATTCAATATCCTTCTCATCCCGGTTGTGATTGCCGGATTCTTCTACTATTTACTGCGACCGCTCATCGACTATCTTGAACGACGAAAGATCAAACGATCCATCGGTGTATTTATGATTTATTTTGTGTTTATCGGCCTGTTTGCCATTTTTATCGTTGTCGTGTGGCCGACCTTAAAAGAGCAGATTGAAAATTTTATCATCAATGCTCCTTTTCTCGTCGAAGATATACAGCAGCAAGTGAACCAACTTCAGCAAAATCCGTTCTGGTCCCGCTTTATTCCATCGGAATCCGAGCTCTATAACCGTACGATGGAATATGTAAATCAGGCTATAGCCTGGATCAGCAACTCGATCAGCAACTTCATTTCCGTAATATCCGGTGTCGTTGTCATCATCGCAACTGTTCCGATCGTTCTTTATTTCATGCTAAAGGAGGGCAGCAAGCTTCCTCCAAAGCTTCTTAGTTGTCTGCCGAGACGCTTCCGTAAGGACGGACAAGAGGTGCTTAGTGATATTGATAGCGCGCTAAGCAATTTTATCATCGGGAGAGTGGTTCTTAACTTGATTCTTTGTGTCATGATATATATCGGTTTTTTGATCATTGGGCTACCGTATTCCTTGCTTCTTACCGTAATTTCATTTTTCCTGAATTTCATACCATACATCGGGGCTTTTCTCGCATCCATTCCAGTGGTCATTGTCGGCTTTATTGAGTCCCCTATGATTGCGATCTGGTCAGTAGTCGTAATCCTTATTGCACAGCAAATTCAGGATAATATTTTGGGGCCGCTCATTTACGGCAAACAACTCGATATTCATCCGTTAACTACAATCGTTCTCTTGCTTGTCGGTGGAGATCTTTACGGCATACTCGGGGTTCTGCTAGCTATCCCTGCCTATATGGTTCTTAAAATTATCGTCGTTCGGGTGTACGAGCTCTTTCTTGCCGAAAAGGTGGAAAATGCATAATCATTATACATGAAAAATGTTCTCGCCGTCCTGTCCACAGGGCGGCTTTGTCTTATTTCCCTTGGCTTTCAAAAAAAAGAAACGCTCATCCTGCAAAGAATGGATAGCGTTTCTTTAACCAAGAACCGATTAGAAATTTCAGACTCTTCCGCGCAAGGAGCGCACCACAAAGATGTATTCATCTTTGCGCAAACGCGTCCCATCTGACAACGTAACGGTTTCTGCATCATGTGCCGTCAGTATCGCTTGATATGCTGCTAAAGAATTCCCTCTCCATACCATAACATGTGAGCCAAAATATACAGCATTATCAAACTGTATGGAATGATTGATCTTATAGCCAATACTGTTCAAGGACGGAGAATGATCCGCTCTTTCGATCTTTGCTATAGCGTGAAAAGGTACAACGACATCTCCAGGTGCCAAAACTAATCTTTCCTGGACACTGTCCCATATTTTCAATATACCTTCAACAGAGGATTTTGTACCGTCATGACGCTGTACAACAACCCGACGACCAATCCAATGCCTCACCCTGGCCCACCTCCCGGACTATTTCCTTTCCGCGGCCGATAAGCTGGAAATATTCCAGTCCACCGGTTCAATGCCCTGCTCCATTAAAAATGCGTTAGCAGCTGAAAATGGACGACTTCCGAAAAACCCTCTATGTGCCGCCAAAGGACTTGGGTGACTGGACTGAAGCACTTTATGTCTTGTCCGATCAATGATAGCTCCTTTTTTTTGCGCATAGCTACCCCATAGCATAAATACCATCGGGGTTTCACGTTCATTCAATTTTGAAATCACAGCATCTGTAAATTGTTCCCATCCTAGCGATTTATGCGAATTCGGTTGTCCTTCCCGAACGGTCAGAACGGCATTGAGAAGCAGCACGCCTTGGTTTGCCCAATGCATTAATGATCCATGCGGAGGAAAAGGAACTCCTAGATCCTCTCTAAGCTCTTTATAAATATTCAATAAAGACGGGGGGATTTTCACGCCCGGTTTAACAGAAAAACTGAGCCCTTCCGCCTGCCCGTAGCCATGATATGGATCTTGCCCTAAAATAACAACCTTTGTATCTTTGTATGACGTCTGTTTCAATGCACGGAAAATATCTTCTTTAGGCGGATAAACGGTATAATCCCGATACTCTCTTGCCATCGTTATTCTCAGCTGTCCGAAATAAGGCTTTTCTATCTCTTCTTGCAGATGCAAGTCCCAATCGTTATCAAACACAGTTGTTTCCTCCTAGCAGACTATCAAATATAATAGATGTATAAAAATATTACACTTTTTTCACCAAAAAATAAACCAACTTCCTGCACAGGAAGCCGTTTCTTTAAGTACGTTTAGCGACAATTGTATTACTTTTCTATTACTATTAGATTACGTGTTGGAAATCCGATGAAAAACCTTTTCATTTATAGTTTGAGTTAAGGTGCATTGTAGGTCTGGGTGATCCCCCAAAGGTAAAGATTCTTATTTATTATAGTGTGAAAGAAAAGGTTCAAACCAGTTCGTTAATCACTTACCGCAGTTATTACATCACTGAATATAGAAAATAGCTTTGGAATATGGTGAATAAAACAATGCGAAGGAAAGCTCTACCGAAACAAAGATATGTCGTGGAAATATTAGAGCATTCTAAATACAAAATGAATATTTATAAACAGCCCAAGTGTGAGGATGTATTGGTATCTTCCGGGGAATAAAGATGACTATCGAACTGCTTCCGTGGTAATATAAGGAAAATAGTAATGGAGGTTATCTACGCAAGATGAACTATAAAAAGTATCTTATCGTAGCATCTATCTTATTGATTATTTTGGGAGGTTGTTCAAATAAGGATGCGGAGTTCGACAGTCTCGTAGAACAAGCAAACCGTCATTATAACGGCGAAGAATACATATCATCCGCGGCAGTCTATTCAAAGGCACTTGAGGTCAAAGAAGACCCTGATATTAGGTCTAAACTAACCGAAGTAAATACTGAAATAAAAAGAATAGAAGAAGTAATATTATTGATTGACGAATTTAGAAGTATAGCATCTAAATATGAAAGTGTTAGAACACCTCAAGACATTTTTGACACATGCGCTGCCTATCTTGATATTTTCGCGAAAATAGATAGCTTTGACACCACACCTAGTGACCCGGCAACAAAATATATAGAGAGTATACGAGACTCACGTGAATACCTATTTATTAAAACGGAATCGGCAATCATACAAACATATTACTTGGTAGGTAAGCGAGTTGATGGCCCGTATAAAGACGCTAAAGCTATTAGCGATAAAGTAACAGAATTGTTTGACGCATACCCATTACCAGACGGTTTTGTTGTTCAATAAACAAAAAATGCGCCCCCCCACGGAAACAACTCCGCAAGTGGGCGCTATTTTTATTCTTCGCTCAATTCGTCAAACCACTTAATTACCACTACCCATTGTTATAATCCAATATCTATAATTACGTAACTAACGTCATTCCCTAACGCGTTATCTATAGCGTTTTGAATACCATCTGTATTGACGGCAGCCTTAAGACCGTTTGCATCCTCCGGAACTTCAAATGTAATTTCCCCCTGCGTCTCTATTCCGGGGTTAATCTTACTCACTGATAGGCCGTCGCTCCGATGGCCGTACGTATTGCTCTCGGAATCACGCAACTTCATCGATCCATTATAAAGAGTTTCTGCCTTTTTGGCGATGTTTTTTGCTTGTGCTTTAACTGTGACGATATCTCCTTCGCGTTTTGCATCTAATATTGTGTATGCAAAGTTACCGTTATTAAAAGTATCACCGATAGTAATTTCGCGCATCGCCGATACTGGTACGCGCTTACCATTTGAATATGTCGTAAGACCTATGACTAACGCGGCTAAAACTAATAATACTATGCCGCCGATTAAAATGTCTTTCTTCGTAAATTTAACTCATAAACAGGCCCCTCCAATCCCCTAAATAGTACCACAAAGCAAGCGGTCACTATAAGCAAAGAAAAAGCGCCACTAACGAAGTCTCTATTAATTCCACAGTGGGCGCAAATTATTCATTCTATTTCGCTATTATCCGTAATGTCTCCATTCAATAGGTTCGTCCCTTCGCTAAATCTTCGTTACCTTCGTATGCGGCACCTGCAACCGACTGATCATTAATGTATTGTCTGTATGAAGAATTCCACTAAGATATCGAGCCTGTTCAGCCCCTCTAGTTTCTGATGTTTCCGCAGTCGCAATCTAGCCAAAACAAAAACGCCTCCCTTTCGGTGGCGTCTCCGTGTACTTCTCGCGAATCATGTGTACCTGCAAATAACTCCGATACAGATACGCAGGACCTCCCGCTTATTCACGCTAATTTAACGTTGATGTGACCGCATTTTTCTTATTATGCCGAGGACCGGGATCGAACCGGTACGGTAGTCACCTACCGCAGGATTTTAAGTCCTGTGCGTCATTGCATCACCTAGAAAGCTTATAATATCAACGTTTTGCAGTATCTGCATGAATTAAACCAACAGGATTTTACAATTTTCAATAGCCTGCTAATAAGAATCCTGAGTGTCTACATGTATTACTTTACTACACCCAATCTATATTAACAAGCTGATATAATACAATAGGTATACTTGATGAACGTAAAAAAGCAGACAATTCAATAATTACTGCAGATATACAACGCGGTTTACGTTGTCCACTTCGTTAAAGATGCGCACGGAGATCTTCTCAAGCACGCCCCATGGAATACGCGCCCAGTCGGTGGTCATACCGTCGATGGACGTTACTGCACGGATACCAACCGTATAGAAATACGTACGGGCATAGAGTAAATTACTATTCAATTATCGCGCTATTTTTGTATATCAATTGTAGCTAGTGAAACATGTTTTTTTTCAAGAGCTAATAAATTTAAATGTAAAATAGTTATTATTTATAAATTTTTAATATTACTATTTAAATTTCTTAAAACATCTTCGACAAGTTCAAATGTATCACTTATAAAATCATTGCTAATGATTAGTTCCTTTCGGTCAGATGTTGTTATCTTAGGGCATTCTTCAATTCTTTTTGCGAGTTCTGCAAAATTGTTTTCAATAAGACCTTTACTATGCATTATTCTATTCCGAAGTTCTCTAATAAAATCAAGTTGAATAATTTCATTTTCTGTAATAACAGCAGTGGTGCAACTTTCATTTATGAAATGAAGCTTATCTGTTAAGTGCTTAGCACTAATGTCGCTAACAAGTTTTCTTTTTACCTCATTATAAAAATCAATTAAATTAGCTTCAAAGAAAGAATAAATATTCGTTAATATGGAATTATTTGTGATTCTAGGCAGTGTTTCTCTCATTTGAACTATAGTATCATAATGATGATCGACATACTCATCTCTATCGCTTTCATCAAGTCTCTCGATTTCTTCACCTATTTCATTCAAATTGCTCCTCCACATTCGTTGAGTCTCATCAAATAGTATCTTTAAATCCTCAAGATAACTTAACTCTATAATTTCATACCAATTCACTTTATTAAAATGCATATTTCACTTTTTCCTCCCTAGGAATAATTTCTTTAATCCACAATTAAATGTCTAACTTCGCTTATAAAACAATTAATGTCTTTTTCATGATAAATCCTAATCTTGTTAAACTCATCGATTAAACTAACAATATTCAGAGAATTACCATAATTCATTTTTGAGGATTCAACAATAAATTCCCTCAGAGGCTCAATTAAATGGTGGAGTAAATTATTCTGACTATCCTTAACTATTTTCCAAAGTAATTCTCTTGCCTTTCCTTCCAATGATTGATTTTCTATTAATCGTAGTAAAGCGTCTATCGCATTTCCATACTTATGAGTAACATATATATAATCAACGTTAAAATAACCTTGTCGAATGCTATTAAGATTTTCGAGACCCCTTTGCCTTACTGTTTCCGATAACACTTGGTTAATTCCAAATTCATCCTCCAAGGGGAGAATAGAAAAAGCACTGTTTAATTTTATCTTTCCCTTTAGTCTTCGTTGAATATTTTCTACCATTTTTTGTTGATTATCAATAATAAACCCTTGGCGAAAAAAATGTAGGAATGCATTAATCTGTACTATATCACCATAATCAAAATTAAACCTGGATTTTAATAGCGCTGAGATATCATCTTTTATTGAGGTATTTTTCTTACTCAGGGCATTCTTTATTTTCTGAGGAGGAAGTACAACACTACTTGTCTCAAAATGATTTATATTATCAACAATTAATTCTTTGTTTGTGTTGTCAATCCATTTCCAGGCAAGCTCTATTATCTCCAATATTAAATTTGCATATATCTCTGAATACTTTTCATTTAAATAAACATAATTAAGCATTGCATCAATTTTTTGTATTTCTTGGAATTTTCCAAAGTCTACAACTTGTCCGTCTTTATCATTCAACTCTTTTAACAACAAATAGCTATCTTTATTATTTGGATTCATTTCTGGTGCGTAAATCGTCTTATACCCTTTAACTTTCTCGTGAGAACTAATAAATAAATCAGGTGACAGCCTTAGACTATTAACCTTATCAAACCTATCAATCCATTGAATAAAATTAACAATGGCTATGCCTATTTCCTTATTGAAATAAGTAGAAGTAAAGCTGTCTAATAAATTCTTCAGCTCTTTTCCAATGGGTTCAAATTTCTTATATACTTGAAACCCAATGTATTTCCTTTTACTTAATAACTGTAATATATCATCGTATTTTAAATTTATTAAAGTTTTATAAGAATCAAACTTTTTCTTTTCATAACCATATACTATTTTACTCAAGTGACCTAAAATTGATAGAACTTGTGTATCTACTTGCATTTTGAAATAATCATTAATACCATCATCAAGTAAACCTTTTATATGTAGTTCCTGAATTGTTTGACTGATTACTTTAACAATAAATTTTTTAGTTTCTGATTTTACTTTCCCCTTCAAGCTGTAACTAAGTGGTCTTCTAAATCGTAAATCAAAGGGTAAATCATCAAAATCACCATAGTCCGTATTGAATATGCAGATTATTTTTTCCCAGCCCAATACTTTTGCTGCATAACCTAATTCCAGAAGCACGTTTGGATTAGGCGTTTTTCTTCCATTAGAATTACCATTTATTATGCTAATATCTGCAATAAATATTTTTGATTTCTCTATTTTCGAAAAAATAGTATTTACTATATCAGGCGTTCCTAACTCATTTTTTGTATCTCTATCTAAATTTATATCCAATTGAAATTCTTTGGTCTTACTTAATTCTTTTATCGATGCCGATATACAAGATTCAATAAATCCTCTATTCTCATTGTTAGGCAAATCAGATTGCCAAGAATAAAATATATTATTTTTCATCTCTTCTCCTTATTTTTCCTATATTCATTTATTTTATAAAATGTATTTTTTTAGCCCTAGCATTTCAATAAACTGCACCGCTGTTATCTCTTTACGTTGCCATCTAGAATAATTTGATTCTAATATTGCTTTTTGCTCTTTCCTTAAAGAATCATAATTTATCTGTGGATGCCCTAGATGCTTTCCCTTGCTTCGCTACTGATATCCCTTCTGATTGCCTTTGCCTAATCTAATATTCTTTCGTTCCCGTTATTTATATTTTTGCCTATTCTGGATATATGTACAAAAACACTTCTTTGGCATAATAGTCCCACAGCGTTGACAGCAATATTTAAAGTGTTTATTGTATATAATAAATAAGAACAAGGATGCTGGTAACATCTTCACTCTTGCACAATAGCCGCTTATAAGGGCGGGTGGCTTATATTAAAGGTTTTTAGTCAAATAGACCGTTTCCTTTGGCGAGGGCGGTCTATTTCTTTTTGTTTTGGTTAATTGCAATGACAATGGTAACGATCACAGGCATCCAATTATGTGACTACATTCTAATTATTGTTCTGGTGTATGTATTTAATCGGTACCATAGACCCCTCCGAAATAATTGCTATTAGCTTTGCTGCATGATTGTATTAGCAGCAACACTGCTGCCAATACGTTTGTACCATATTATAACATACGAAATTGGGCTATATTACCTACAAGAAGTTAAAACTTCTGATAATATATCCTATCGGAAGTTATTTATGGGTAGGGGGATATTCGCCTAAACATCATCAGAACGAACAAATCGGGATACGCAGGGTCATACGAAAAAACTGGCTCTGTAATAATCCGCTCCACTATACTAAAGTGATATCTCCTAAAATAGGCACTCCAGATTATTAGTGTTGCTTTTCGGAGTGCCTGCTCATTATGAAACAAAATACTATAACATCAAATTAAGCTTATTCATCTTCTTCGTACATAGCTTTAATAGTGGATAATTGATATTCTTCACTTTCCAAGTGGAAAGGTTTGATTTTACTTCGTTCGTACTTCATCGTTACCAGCCGATCTATTAGTTCATTCTCTGATAACAAGCTTAAGACTTTATTCTGATCTATTAACTTTCTTTCTATTTTCCACATTAAACTTTCTATAGTTTTAAGCCTTTCATTCGTATGTGTTGGGTAGCGTCAATAATTTTGTGTAAATGAAAAAGGCCTTCTCTTGTAGAAGATTGAATTAGCTTTTAGTGGTGAACATCTCTTGGAGTTCTGCACGAGCTAGATCAAAGCCGATATGACAACGAGTAGCAAAGCGCTGGTTATAACCTTCAAACTGAGAAACCAGAAACTTCTCCAATGCTTCTTCATGCGGATATTGCTCTTTACGCTTCGTATATTTTTTAATCTGCTTATTGAAAGATTCGATTAAATTGGTGGAGTATATGCTTTTCCAGATTGATTTTGGAAAGCCTTAAAACGTAAACATATAGGGATTCTCCTGAAGGGACTTCGTTACTTTAGGATAGATGGATTTCCATTTGTCACAGAAGGCTTGAAGTGCTGCTTTGCCTGACTTTTCATCTTTTGCTCGGTAAACGGATTTAAAGTCCTCACAGATGTTTTTTCGATCGGATACACGTACTTTATGCGCGATATTACGTGCAATATGGACACAGCATAACTGGTACTTAGCATATAGATATACCTTTCCGATAGCGTCTACAATCCCCGATAAGCCATCTGAAATAAAGAGCAAGACTTCTTCTGTGCCACGGGCTTTAACGTCTTGTAGCAACTCATTCCAGACATAAGCTGATTCGGTAGGAGCAATCGTGTAGGTTAAGACTTCCTTTGAACCGTCTTCACGAATACCTACCGCTAGATATACAGCTTCCTTAGAAACCGTTTCACGCTTAACCGCAATGTAAGTGGCGTCGATATAAACGCAAACATAACGCTTAGCTAGCGTCGGACAGGGGTGGAAAAGGTATTTAACCCTTTAATCCCCTTCTATCTAGATGGAGGGCGATCTTCTTCATGTTCTGTACCGCAGCGGTCATCAACGCTTGTTCCATCACGTTGTGTAGTCCCCGCAAACGGCAATAGCGAAACCCGTGGAGCTGTTTAGCATCCGCGAAGCCATACGGAACGAAATAACGCGGTTGAGTGAAACGGGATGCCTTGTTTAACATAACATCAAGGCAAGACAGGGGCATTTGAAAACCATCAGAAACCTTACTCTCCTTCGGTAAGGTTTCTTTTATCTATGACTTACCCCGTGCTTCCAGAGAAGTTATACTCTCGTAGGGAAATTCTGACAGTAAACTGTTGGTTATGGAGTGTGTGTGCGTGAGTTGATTACTGAGATAAATGATTTATTGGAGTCATATACAGGTAGCCTAAATGTAACAGTTCGGTACATTGGCGATCAGAAGTATCAGAACATTTTTCACAAGGCAAGTCACAATTCGGCTAGAAAGGCAATAGGAAAGAAGTAAAACGAGCAGATTATATTCAAACCCCAGAAACAAATCGAATTTGTTTTTGGGGTTAAGACTGCTAAATAATAGAAAATGGTTCCGATTGGTGCAGGTTACTGCTGCGCCAAAGCTTCGCTTTAGATAGTCTAATTGCATTCTTTTCAGAACACAGAGAGTTATTCGTCAATAGTTAGGAATACAGAGTACTTTTTTTGGCACTTTAAGGGAGGGATATAGAAGAGCGGAGTTAGGATAGACAAGCATTCAACCATTACTTTTTTATGGAGGTTATAGTATGTTGAATTTCCCCTGTTCAACTGAAGGTATTCCGCTGTTTGAACTGATTGGAAAAGAAGTTGGAGTGACTTACGTTACTGAAAAAAACCGCCTTATTTTAAAGCAGATAATGATTCTAAGCGTATATCTGGTCATCGGAAACCTGAGATACTTTGGGATATTGAGTATATTCCTCTAACTGGAGACTACAAAATTATTATTCTCATTGTACACCAGCCAGAAAGATTTGATACTGATGTTTCGTCTTACAATCCATTCAAATCGGATTATCGAATATATGTAACTATTCCAATGTAAGAGTGAACCAAGCTGTAGGCGGCAGAATTCTGAATCTTTATACACCTGAATGGCATCAATCACTTAACTATTTTCGCCAATACACAGAGGAAATACAAGATAGAATTGAAGCGCTTGAGGATGAGCTAGATGAGGAATAACTAAACTGCTCATTCTCAATAGAATCGATATTTTATTGAGACTTTTTTAAAAGAAGGAGCGGGAAAAAATGAGTGAAGATAAACGAAAATTGAGAGAGGGCAGTCTTTTCAGTTTCGAAGAGAAAATCATGAGTTCAGTGATAGACAGAGTGAATTATCAGAAGAGATTGAATAATTTTATAGAAAGACAAAACGCATTGTGTGACAAAAAATCGGAGGTTCATTTTTGTTGTAAGTGTAATGGTACTGAGCTTCTGTACCAGAAGGTTGATTTGCCATTAAATACAAATAATAATCGCTACAAAAGTGTTAAATTGATTGCGGCTGTTTGTTCAAAGTGTGATGAAAGATATTTTAATAAAAAAAAATGAAACACTTAGAAGAAATAGATACAATAATTAACTCTTACTCTTGTGAAGGGAATAATACTGTTGAACCTAGAGTTAGTTACTGTGAAGTTTGTAAATCCTATAATATTGATAATGTTGAGTTGGAAGTATATCTTTTATCAAAAGACTCAAAAATCATATCTGTTACAATACAAGAGGATTATTGTAAAGAATGCAACGCAGTATATTATGGTGATGAGGGCGATCAATCAGCAATGGAGCATCTTAGATACTTTTTCATGACACAATAATTTGTAAGCATTACAGTATTCTGATTTACAAAAATGAGGTGTGACTATGAATGAAACTGAGACGACTCATCATAAGCTAAAACAACTTATAGAAGATGTTACTGAACAATCTAAAGTTATACACTTAACATCAACACATGAGAGCGTAAAATATCTTGTGTAAATAGATAAATAGCAAAAAAGGAAGACCTTTTCTTGTAGAATTGAGCTACCACACTACAATCCATAGAAAAGAGGTCTTCCTATGAATCATTTTACATCAGATTTAGTCCAAGCTCTAGTCACGAAACAGGATGTGACTGAAATTTCGTAAGCACTTAGAAATGGCGATGAATCGCTTATTGGAGACAGAATTAACTGCATTCCTCGATTACGAAAAATATGACCGAATAGGGATGAATTCTGGAAATTCCCGTAATGGTGGATACGCGCGTACACTCCATACTGAGTATGGAGACTTGCAGCTTCACATCCCACGAGATCGCAATGGAGAGTTTAAACAGCAAACAGTAGCTCCGTACAAGCGTTCCAATGACACGCTTGAATCCTTTGTCATCCACATGTTTCAAAAGGGCGTTACGATGACAGAGTTTCGCTGACCTCATTGAGAAAATGTATGGTCATCACTACACGCCACAAACCGTGTCCAATATGACTAAGGCTATGGTCGAACAAGTCGACGCTTTCGCCAATCATATACCACTATAAACGAAAGAGAAACCTAGCGTTTCGAAAAAACGTAGGTTTCTCTACAATCTGACCCTCTATTTAGAGGGACTTATTTTGCAATATTATTAATTTTAGAAGAGTGTCTTATTTCTTTCAAGCGTCTAGTGATATGAGGGAAGCTTCTGTCTTTCTCTATAGATTTAATAGCTGATACAGTACCTTGTACTCGATTTATTAAGCTGATAATTTCATCATGATCTGCTGAAACTTTAGCTTTTTGTTCTAATTCCTTGAATTGATTAATCATTTTAAGTTGTAGCTTATTAGGGGCATACAAACCCTCTTTTCGAACGATTGTTCCAGTTATTCTTATCCCATTTTTCAATATATATATTCCAGATTTTTGAGGATGAACTTTTAAACCGTAATCTGAAGTAACTCTAATAACTTGTTTCTTGAAATTTTTATTTATAAATGTATTTGATGAGAAAGTGACATCATCATAATAACAACTAAACTTATAATTATTTGCATCGGCTAAGATTTTCAACTTTGAAAACATCCCATGATAGCTCAAATAACTCAGAATAGGACTTGTCGGGTAACCTTGTGGTAATATATCTACTCCTGTAGAAGGAGAGGTTTCAGTAACTAATAGTGTCAAGATTTTTGCAATATCCACTGAATTATTCAATTTATATCTAAAGAAATTGTAAACATATTTTTCATTTGTAGATGGAAAAAAGTCAGTAAAGTCAATAAGACAAAAAAAAGATTGACCATTATGAATCTCCCCATTGTTTATGTAACTTTTTCCTTTTACGCCACCAATAACGTATTCAGGAATAATAATTTTTTGTAAATGTCTATTAATACTTTTCAAAATACGTTTGTGTTCTGTAGAAGGATTATAAAGAGTTCTCGGCTTATTTTTTTGGGTCATTTGAGTAAAGGGGACAGTTGTATAGTATTTCCTGACATTTTTCAAGTGGGAGAGAGGTATTCGAATTAATTCAGAGAAGTATTTTTTGTTGCTGATATTCTGTAACTTACAATTATTTATATCCATAACTAACCTCTTGATAAATAAAGATAGAGTTGACAAACGTATTAAAATGTTCAGTAAAATAAACCATCAGATCAACTAAACAAGTGAAAACTATAAGGAAAAACTCAAAGAATCTGACAAGGACATTAATAAAAAGATGAATTGCAGAAAATGTTCCCGCAATAACAACAATAGCTTTCCATACTTTCTTTAAATGTCCTATAATTTTACTATGCCTATTACGATTATCCATACAGGTACCTCTTTTCTAATGTTAGTAGAACATGAAGAATTCATGTCCCCCTCCGCACAACATTAGAGTGTTGAAAATAGGCATGTCAACTCTACCTTTTAAAACTCCGCTCTTTAGTGAGTGAGCCTAAAATTTTGTCGGATGAGTGTTGGACGTCTCGACATGATGCTCATGTCTTGAGAACCTGTGTCGCGACGGCAAACATACAACCAGACAAATAGTACCGCCAAGTTTGGCAAATTATAGTTTTGGAGGAAATTCAACAATTATCGCAATCTCATAGTAACAAAACTATCAAATTAAGTAAATAGTCAACCAAAAAAATGTTAGATTTTGAGAAAAAACAAATGTTCATGTGTAAAACTATCAAATACCGTGTGTGCTTTTCTTGACAAAAAAATATTCGCATCTTTAGATGGACCTCGCCCCCTGTTTAAGGCGTTGCACTTTCTTTCTTAATAAGGAGTCTATTTAATTCATAAAAAGCATATACACCCTAATTTCACCTGTCTCAGAAAGAAAAAAGTCCATGACCAACTACTCATGGACTCTCAAGTGTAATACAGTTTAATTGATAATTAGAATTGTCTCTTAACGCAGAAGAACATAAAATAATTGATATATATAGCTATATAGATAGCTGTGAAAATCACACAGACTACAAATAAAAATCTCGAAACTTCGATAAATTCCCAGCGATAATTTATTTATCTATCTTCCTAATTCGCTTTTTTTGGGGCAATATTTGATTTAATGGAGAAGCTATTGAGTGTTGTTCTTTTAGATCATTGTTTGTCAATCTTACATATCTCTTTGTCATGGTCATATCAACATGTCCAAGCATCATTTGAAGAGCAAAAGCGTTCCCCTTCCCACGTAAAAACATGATCGAGAAAGCATGACGCAAAGCATAAGGATGAAATTGAGTCCCAAGCTTCTTACAATACATTTCAATTCTATCTCCCCAAGTATGCCGATTTAATGGTTTACCTTCATTAGTACAAAATAGTGGAGCATCTTTCCACTCCTCTGGACGAACAGAAATTAATTCATCAATGGCTTTTGCTGTTTGCGGCATAATATGCAGTGTTCGAGATGTTCTTGTTTTAGCTTTTTGTGCCTGTACTGTTAATTCAAGTGCATATTTATTGTAATCTGATTCCATTAAGCCAAACGCTTCTTTTGGGCGAATACCAGTATCCAAAAATATCAATATCAAAGCATAATCTCGCAAGCCAACATAGGTTGTGAGGTCTGGTAGCCTGATTAAATCACTCAATACTTTCTCATCAATCTGGACAACTCTACCCTCATCCTTTCGCTTCTTAAATCCTTCTAATGGATTATCAGATAAAATCGCATGTTCAACGCACCATTTAAAAAAACTCCTCAGGCAGACCAGACGGTTATTATATGTAGCTGGTTTAATACCTTCCTGTCCTAAGTGTTTAAATAAAGCTTTTTCAAGCTCCTCATAAGATTGTGTTGAAGAAGGAAACCTCTTCAAAAGTAGATTGAAATGTGTAGTGTAGTCTAGGATTGTTTGCTCACTGAGATTGTTTGCTTTTTTCCAATTTATAAATTGGGCAAAAGCTTCTTCTAACGTTGCTGGTGCTGTCTTCTTTACTTTCGTTAATCGCTTGACCAACGAGAAAACCTCCTTCACATCATCTGATTTAGTCAGATACTGCAAAGGAGGTTATTATAAGCTTCTCGATGTCCTGTGCGTTTTAATTAAACACACAGGACTATCAGTTTTTAGACTCATTGTCTACATGGAGAAAACCTTGATTTCTCAAGGTTTCCTAGTGTATGCCGAGGACCGGGATCGAACCGGTACGGTAGTCACCTACCGCAGGATTTTAAGTCCTGTGCGTCTGCCAATTCCGCCACCCCGGCACAATAATGCGGGTTTTCCGCTTCGCTTTTTTCGCCCCTAACGTATAGGTTACGAACCGACTAGCGAACATGTTTCTGTGCGCCTGACAAAGCATTTTTTATCGCGGCGACAAAAATGATAATACCATGTATCGATATATGTTGTCAACATGTTGGATGAAATTAGTTTCTCCATCTTTGATTTTGTATATAAATTCTTCCTTTTGCTCAGGCATCCATGCAATTAAGAATAAAATCATAAATAGCACCAAACAATAATTAAAAAATGTCAACGACATAACAAAGTAAAGGACATTACAATTATGAAAAAATACTCCCTGCTTCTACTGTTTCTCATCACCGTTTCCATACTAGCACCTTCGGTCAATGCAACACCTTCCACCTTCAGCAAAAAACGTGATTATTACGAGCAACGCGGCGATATTGTATGGGAAGTTCCTACTCCAAAGAAGGTGATTGCGCTGACCTTTGATGATGGCCCTCATCAGGAATCCACTACAAAGATTTTGGATCTGCTTAAAAAGCATAATGCCAAAGCCACTTTTTTTGTTGTCGGCAATCGTGTTGAAAAGCATCCTGAAATCGTTAAGCGCCAGTTCGAGGAAGGCCATGAAATTGGAAACCATTCATACAGCCATCCCTCGTTCGAGCGAATCAATGGCAGCCTTATTGCAACAGAGCTAACCAAAACCCAGGAAGTGATCTACAAAACGATCGGAGAAAAACCAACCCTTTTTCGGCCACCCGGAGGCAGCTATAATGAATCGATCGTACAGTTTGGAAAAAGTAGCGGTCTTCTCATGATTTTATGGTCCTGGCATCAGGACACTTTAGACTGGAAAAAGCCGGGGGTGGATAAAATCGTAAACAAGGTTTTGAAAAACGCACATAACGGCGATATCGTTCTCATGCACGACTTTGTGTTGAACAGCTCTCAAACCTATGACGCCCTGGAAATTATTTTACCTGAGTTGAAAAAAAGGGGCTATTCCTTTGTCACCGTCTCCGAACTGCTTTCGTTCAGGCAACAAACCAAAAGTTATATTAAGGCTAATTAATACCCTTTAAGCTGTGGAAGACTCAGAATCCTCCGAACTGCTCCGGGACTTATTCAGGATCACAATTCCTACAATAATAAGAACCAGAGCAGTCCCTTTCATCAACGACATATCCTCCTGAAATATTAGCACCCCAATAACGGCTGTTAAAGCTGTGCCGATTCCAGACCAGGTGGCGTATGCGAAAGACAACGAAATGCTTTTTAGAGCAAAAGACAACGCCAGAAAAGACCCGAGAAAGCCTGCGGCAACACCGATCGAAGGCCATAACTCAGTAAATCCCGCTGAAAGTTTCAACATCGTAGATCCGAACGCTTCAAGTATAATTGCTAAACCCAAGTAGATAACACCCATTATTTAAACCACCTTTACTTAAGACAAATTAAGCATGACAATACCGGCAATCAGTATGGCAACGCCAAGTATAGCGTATCGGTTCACCTTTTCTTTAAACAACAGCGCCCCGATAATGACCGTGAGTATCGTGCCTACACCGCTCCATGTGGCATAAGCAAGACCTAAAGGCAGAACCTCTAACGCTTTGGACAACAGATAAAAAGCAATCGTGTAACCAACTATGACACCGATGGCCGGCATAAATTTAGTAAACCCGTGAGACAACTTCAGCATCGTCGCGCCGAACACTTCAAACACAATCGCCCCTGCCAAAAAAAGATAAAAAACCACTAACAAACCTCCTTGATTTGTCGAAGAATATATTCGATAATCCGTCTCTGCTCGTCCTCTTTAAGCGTCCCGATTCCGAACATTTTAGAATACCAAAGACCATCACAAGCCAGTCGTAATGACATCCCTAGCTCAAAAGGAACCCCCTGCTTCTCCACTTCCTCTTTAAACCGGAGACATTCCTCATTCCATTTTTTGAGTACAGATCTGTAATTAGCCGAAGCGGCCAAAACACTTGCATCGATGCCCAAAAACTCGGACTGAAACAGATCATTCATAGTAGCCTCGGCGTACGCCTCTATATAACTTTTACCCAGATTCACTTCTTCCCTAATACGGTCCCGAAAACGTTCAAGCGTATATAAATTCAATCCATTAATAAGCTCTTCTTTATTGGGAAAATGGTACAGCAAACCTCCCTTACTGACACCCGCCTCGCTAGCAACGGCTTCTAACGTAAGCGCCCCACTCCCCTGAGTGATGATAATTTTAGACGCGGCCTCCAAAAGCCTTTTTTTCGTAGACATGACCGACCCTCCTTGACTATACCGTCCAGACGGTTTACTTCGGTATTATAACATCTGTATCTAAAATTTCATACATTTTTTTAGGTCATTCGTTAACAAAAAAGACAGCCCATTTGGACTGTCCTTCATGAAGATATGTAATAGCGCTTCTTCCATATGATTATTTGTTAGCTCACAAACTGAATAATTCCAATCAAAAACAATAGGAGCCAAACGAAGAGGATAAATCCTATAGTTAACTTAAGCCATTTGAACACTTTGGAGCTTTTTTTGTATTCTTTTTCCATCTTGTTTATTCGCTGATTAAGCTCTTGAATTTCTTCTTTCAGATTATTTTCGCTATTCACAATTTACCTCCTGCTAATAACAAATTTGGATCATTATACCTTAAGCATACCTAATTGGAACGAAAAGTCCAACTTAATATTATGGCTTCGACGTACTTTTTATACTATAGGCAAATGGAAATTGGTAAAATTCCGTTTTTTGTTATTTATCAACGAATGATGATATAATCGAAAATAATTTCACTTTAATTTCCGAACCTTAAATGTTTAAATTTAGAGTGAGGTGATTCGTATGAAAAAAATAAAATGGCCCGGAAGAGCCAAGTTACAAAAGATGGGCAACATAACCACCCTTGTATCTGAAGCTATACTCTATATCCCTCGTTGGATTATGAAACTGTTTAATTAAATTTATTGCAGAGGAGAAGATCGGGGACTTTAATTAGGCACAGTGTCTACAATATGTGCAGATTTCTCTGCATCCTATTATGATTATCCCCTACCAGCTCAAAAGCCGGCAGGGTCTATTGCAATTAAAATATTAAATCACAAAAGCACCAAGAATGATCACCAATAAGATGAACAGAACCAATACTACTCCAATTGAACTAAAACCACCAAAACCGAAACCGCTCATGCTCCTCCACCTCCATATATGAGTTAGAATATACTATGAATAATTTTGATATCGAGTAACGGCTACTAGGAAATTTTCTAAAACAATGAGTAGATGCCCCTCTCTCCCTATCAAGGAACCTACCGAATAGATTTTCCCAAAAGTTCCAACTGTATATTGCCTACTAGTGTCCATCGTCATATTCAATGCGATGACATCTACGAACTACGGCTTAATAAAAAACAAAAAACCCTTGCGTAAGCAAGAGTTTTTCATGAAGTGGGCCCTGAGGGACTCGAACCCCCGACCAATCGGTTATGAGCCGACCGCTCTAACCACCTGAGCTAAGGGCCCTAATTCACATACCAATACATATTAGGACAAAACCATAAAATAATTTGGTTGCGGGGGCAGGATTTGAACCTACGACCTTCGGGTTATGAGCCCGACGAGCTACCGAACTGCTCCACCCCGCGTCAATGCTGTACCAAACAGCGACAAGAATAAATATATACCATATTACCGTCTCAAGTCAAGTATTATTTTATTGGAACTTCGCTCAAGGCAAAAATCGCACGCCATAACGGCCTTTTTTGGAACGATATACTTCCACCATTCGGGGGTCATTGTAACCGAACAGCCAAGCATCCTGCTCTAAACGTTTTGCGAAACAACCTGCTTGAAATTTGGTAGTATAGAGCTTACCGTAATATACCCAGTTCATCTTTATCGCCTCCTTAACTAGCATTAGTCAAATGCTGTAATATTATACCCAAACTTCCTCTGAAAAACCACGCTGATCAACCTCGTCAAAAAAATAATCGGCGCCCTCACGAAAAAAATGGGGCCGATTGATTTGTACATAGCAGTTTCCTCAGCTATTGTCCGTCCGTTTCCGCAAAACGCGCGGCGATGCTCACCAGCTCTTGCTCCAACTTATTCATCATCTCAACAAACTGTATCAGTTGAACCTTCGTCTGCTCCGCTTCCGAACTAAACCTTTGCTGGGATACACCTTCCCATTCGGTATTCAAAGTCTCTATGACCTGAGAAAGCCTCGCTACCAATTCTCTACCATATTCACTTCCACTTCGAATTTCGGCAGCTGTACGCCGCAGCTCCTTAGGTGAAACCTCTATACGGCTTGACATAACTGCCCCTCCTCTTTCTTTTATATCGACGAATATTATGCAGTACCGGTCTCGGCCATCACAACTTGAAACTGTTCCTCATCTTCATCCTGATACCCAATAAATACAATGTCCTGGATATCCTCATGGTTAAACAAATAGGCAAACTCCGGACTGACATAGCCTTCCGGATAAGGACATGCCAAATAATCAAACATTTGCGGCTCCTCCAGCGCGAGAATTTGCTTGCGTCCGTAGATGACCAACTTCTTCTTTCCTTCCTTCAAAATGACAATAGATCCGTTAGGAAGTAATCGCTGACTCACTTTTTTCCTCTCCTTTGTTTATGATGACGCTGAGATATGGAGGTTGTTCGCTCTTGATTCAATTGAGTCAAATGTTTAGCTGTTCGCTGCTCCTTCGGAAGACCAAGCACAGGATAATGAGCCTTCAATTGCTCTACATGATTCTGTATGTAAATATAACGGTGAATGAATACAACAGCCATATACAACCCCAAAACCAGCAATACAGAAAAAGCTGCCATACCCATGGTAAAACCTCCGATATCACCAAGAACAGCGACCGCAATGTAATATCCTGTATAACCGATAGCTGCTAATAATAGTGCGGCTTTTCCAGCTTTTCCAACTTCGCCTTGACGCTCTGTAGACGAATATGCCCCTTGACTCAGTGCCCGAAAATGCAGTATATAAAACGTCACAAGCAGCAGCATAACGGCTACCGAGCTGATCCCATAACCGATCGACTTGATGCCGGCCATATCATACATCATTTTTAGAATAGCAATCTGGCAGATAATCGCCAGTCCTGCACCATAAATACCCAAATACAAAACAAAGGCAACCTCGTATCGATACGGATTGACACTAAGAACAATTCCCCACAGCAGCATAGCCCCCCAAATAGCCCCAGCCGTATAAAAATATACCGACATCATCGGTTCAGCGAGCGTAACCAAAACAGGTATGATCATAATAAACAAAAAACAGATTACGCCGCCCCGGATCTGCTGCGCCGGGATTAATCGGAAATGAAAAGACTCCTCCATCAGTTTGGTACTCATAACTTCACTCCCTTATTTAAACCAGCCAGCTATTGTCGAACCGATTTTTTCAACATGGTACTTAACTCCCTCAGTCACGCTATCCTTATCACCATCCCCATCAAAATCTGCAAACTTGATGCCGTCCATAACATAGGAGGCACCGACCGAGACGCCAAATCCGATAGCAGCTCCGGCAAGCGTTCCTATAGGCCCGCCAACCGCTGTGCCGATCAGTGCACCCGCCTTTGCACCTGCAGCAGCAGAAGCAGCAACCGTTCTCACGCCGACACCTATATCGACAACAGCATCACCCGCTATTTTAGCCCCGCTTTTATTCTCGTTTATATTGGTGACAACATTTCCAACGGTTTGCATGGCGATTCCTGCATAACCAAGCTTGCCCCCCTTTAAACTCAACGAACTGCAGATAGGCAAGGGATTTTAACCATTCCTGTGACGGGTTACCCAGCTCTTCCAATACATACTCCCGTCTCCCATCCGCTTCAAAAATAAGACATCCCCGGTTTCAAGCAACCTGCGGAATGTCTTGTTATTAATACTTCAGGTCGAAGCAGGCGGCTCTTCCTTTTGGATTATGCCGTAATACAGAATCGTCATGAGCTGTTCACTGATCGCGTTCAGACTTCCAAGGCCATGGTACCATTCCTTCCTCGCCGTAAATTCCTTAATAAAGGTCAGGAAAGCAACCAATACTTGAGGAGAAATATCCTTTCGAATCTGTCCCAGCTGCTGTCCCTTGAAAATCATCATTTCAAACTCAGGGATGACCTTCTCACGATTGAATGCCATCAGCTTTTCCATTTGCTCCGGAAACTTGACGAGATCTGTAATGAACGACTGGGTTATATTGAGCGAAAACCGTTCCTGCTCCTTATAAAACACACTCAGCGCATCCAGCGGGTCCTTCGCACTGTCCATAACCTCACGATAAAGAGTCCATAACGTCTCCATAAGGTTGTCAACGACATGATCGAGCAGACCTTCCTTGCTCTGATAGTAATTGTATATCGTCATTTTAGAGACGGGTACCGCCTCCGCAATCTGCTCCATACTCGTTTGTACAATCCCTTGCTCCAAAAACAATCGCTGTCCCGCTTCCAGTATCGCCTTCTTTTTAGCACTCATAATTTTTAGCCCAGATCCCTCCTCTTCAAAATAACAATGCCTGCCGCTATCCCAACGGCGTACAGCCCTAACATTGTAATCCATCCGGTTGCTGGTAACACACTACCCTTAACTATATCAAATGCATCAAACCAGCGGTATGGAGAAATGACAGATATCTTTTCCATCGTCTCACTCGTTCCCGATAACAAGTTAAGTAGAAAGGCAAGCACGGCGATGCCTGCGCCGAACGAAACAGCTGCAGATGATATCCAGGATGTGAGCCCATATCCAATCCCCATAAGCGACAAAACAAGCAAATATCCGATCAACAATAGACGCAGCATATCTCCCTGATGAGCCACCTGCCCCGATGACTGCGCGAGCATAAGAAGAAGGACAGTGCTCAATACGTACACTATCGTCATGTGCAGCAAATGAGCTGCCATTTTGGACCAAAAAATCGTGGAGCGGCTATATGGCAATGCAAATAATTGCTCATATGTCCCCCGGTCCTGTTCCTTGGCTATACTTCCCGCCGCCCAAGCTGCGGCGAATGACGATAAAATGACAATAAAGTACGGAAATACCTGAGTAGACAAAAAGCCTTCAAAGGTTTGGAAGCTTTCCAGCTGAATGTTGAATGCTTTCAACAGCCCCTCCGGCATCCCCTGAATCAACTTTTCCATATCCGGATTATTCACATATGCCTCTGCTTTGCCTAACAGCAATAAAATAAAAACGAGAGTTAACCATAAGCAGGTGTAAAAACTGCGCCCATTTTGCCGAAGTTCAAGGGCGATAAGGTTCCATTTCATGCTCTCTCCCCCCCTTCTTCTGCATCTATACGGTAATCATCCATAAACAACTCCTCTATAGTCGGGCGGCGTATCGTAAGGTCCACAATAGGAAGCTGCGAAAGTTTACTTAAGGCAGCCTGAAGCGACTCACCCGTCTGAAGGAAGTGATGACTGCCGTCAAATGTAACATCAGGATCAAGCTCACGTAATCCATAGGCGTCAATATGATCTCCAGCGGTCTCGAACTGAACGGAAACCTTATGCGTCCGATCATGGGACAGATCATCCAAACGGGATACGCGCAGAAGCTGTCCTTCACGGATAAACGCCACCCGTTCGCAGAGCTTCTCAACTTCAGAAAGTACATGAGTAGAGTAAAAAATCGTCATCCCTTCTTTTTTGTTCAAATCCGACAACAGCACAAACAGTTCACGCTGAACCAATGGGTCCAGTCCTGAAGTGGGTTCATCCAAAATCAACAGATCCGGTCGATGCATCAGAGCCAAAATGAGTCCAAGCTTTTTCCGGTTTCCTAAAGAATACGATTTGATCTTTTGATTCGGATTCCATTGAAGTCTGTCCGCATATTCCATGGCAAGGGTATCTTCCAGCTTCAGTCCGTAAGCCCTTGCTGTCAGCTCCAACACCTGCTTCCCGCTCATTTTCGGATAGGATATAACCTCAGAAGGCAGGTAACCGATCCGTTTGCGAAGCCCTGGCCTTTCTTTATCAAGCATAGTGCCAAGCACGCTCAATTTGCCCTTCGTCGGATACAGCAGCTGCATAATCATCCGGATAGTAGTGGACTTTCCAGCCCCGTTCGGTCCAATAAAGCCAAACACCTCTCCCTGCTTCACCTCCATGTTTAGATCAATCACACCACGCTTGGAACCGTACATTTTGCTAATGCCAACAGCCTCAACAGCTAACATAGGCACACACCCTTTTTATACTTTATAATCAATTATAGTACATATTATCAACCTTTATGTAATAATATGTCAAGTTATTATTTTACTCTGAAGGGTTTTTAAGTATAACAGGAAAAACGCCTTCACTATCCTTACTCGATGAGTGAAAGGCGTTTTCTCCAATAAAAAAGCTTCGATCTCCGCCATATGACAAGAGACAGAAGCCTTGAACAAGCTTTTGGGTGCTATTGTGTTTTGCCGTATTGAGCCGGGTTCGCTCTGAACGATTGAAGCAGTTCCACATCTTTCTCTTGAATCCGCCCCTCTTTCAGCGCTACCTCTATCAATGCCGTATAATTAGACAAGCTTTGCAGCGGGATACCTGCTTCCGAAAAAGCCTGAACTGCTTTATCCAACTGGTAACTGAATATCGCCAGCACAGCAAGCGCTTCTGCTCCTGCAGCCTGCACCGCCTTTGCAGCTTTAAGAGAGCTTCCCCCGGTTGATATCAGATCCTCGATCACGACAACCTTCTGTCCGGGCTTGATATGACCTTCAATCATATTTTCCTTGCCATGCCCCTTCGCTTTATCCCGTATGTACGCCATAGGCAGGTTCAGCTTTTGAGACACCCAGGCTGCATGGGGAATTCCTGCCGTCGCCGTCCCTGCAATCACTTCAGCGTCAGGGTACTGCTTACGAATGATGGAAGCAAAGGATTCCGCAATATAGTCGCGAATTTCCGGATATGACATCGTCAATCGATTGTCACAGTAGATCGGTGACTTGATCCCGGAAGTCCATGTAAACGGCTCATGTGGGCGCAAGGCGACCGCTTCAATCTTCAATAGGTATGATGCGATTTGTTGTGGTATTTCCATCGTAGTGTTCATGCTCCGATCATCTCCTCTATGATTTGTTCAGCCGCTAGCCTTGGGTCGGGTGCTGTTGTAATCGGTCGGCCGACAACCAGATAATGGCTTCCTCGTACAATGGCTTGTCCTGGAGTCAATACCCTTGCCTGGTCTCCGGTAACAGAGCCTTCCGGCCGAATTCCGGGTGTTATTGTTTTAAAATCACGACCACAGGCCGCAGAGATCGCCTCCACTTCCAGAGAAGAAGCGACAACACCGTGAAGACCCGCTTTCTTTGCCAGAGAAGCATAACGGACGACCGACTCCTCAACCGTGCCGCCGACTCCGATCTCCTCATTCATTACGACTTGGCTTGTGCTGGTCAGCTGGGTCACCGCAATGATGACAGGCATGACAAGACCCGGGGTTTCCGCCACTGCGGCCTCCGCCCCGGCTTTGGCCGCCCGCATCATATCCAATCCGCCTGCAGCATGAACATTGAACATATCCACACCGAGCCGGGTTAAACTATGCGCGCCCCCTCTGACCGTATTCGGAATATCATGCATTTTTAAATCCAGAAAAACCGAATAACCTTTTTCCTTCAAGCTTCTTACAAAATCCGGTCCCGCCGTATAAAACAGCTCCATTCCTACCTTCATATAGCAAGGAATGCCCTCCAGCTTCTGGACCAACTCGGCTGCCTGCGCGGCATCCGGATAATCCAGGGCCACCATCAGGCGGCCCGCCATTTGTTTATAATCGGTATTCATTGTCCCACTCCCTTGTTCATCGTTAGACAGGCATCGCTTCAGATGAGAAGTTGATCGTCTCAAGCATCGTGAGAAGCTCCCGTACCGTATCCAGGGAGGTCATACATACTACTCCGTTCTCCACCGCTTCACGGCGGATGCGGAATCCGTCACGCTCCGGTGTTTTGCCTTTGGTCAATGTATTAAATACGAAGTTCGCTTCACCTGTGCGAATCATATCAAGAATGTTAGGTGTTCCTTCGGACAGTTTATTCACGGTTGTCACATCGAGTCCCGCTTTTTCCAATGCAGCGGCAGTCCCTCCAGTAGCGATGATCTTATATCCCAGCTTGTGGAATCCTTTCATCAATACCGCAGCTTCTTCCTTATCCTTGTCCGCTACAGTTACAATGATCGCGCCCGTGGAAGGGATCTTCATACCTGCACCGATCAATCCCTTATAAAGGGCCTTCGCGTATTTCACATCACGTCCCATCACTTCGCCTGTTGACTTCATTTCAGGACCGAGTGTAGGCTCAACCCGGCGCAGCTTCGCAAAGGAGAATACAGGAACTTTTACAGACACATGCTCACTTTCCGGCCACATGCCTTCCTCGTAGCCAAGGGATTTCAGCTTCGTTCCGAGTATCGCCTGAGTCGCCAGATTAGCCATCGGAATCCCTGTTACTTTGCTTAAAAACGGAACCGTTCGAGACGAGCGAGGATTCACTTCGATAACGTATACCTCATCTTTATAAATAACAAACTGTATGTTCACAAGTCCGCGTGTTTTCAGCTCTTTAGCAATTTTAATCGTAATATCTGCAATCTTCGATTTCAGTTCATCCATAAGATACTGCGGCGGGTAAACGGCAATCGAGTCGCCGGAGTGAACACCGGCACGTTCCACATGCTCCATAATACCTGGAATCAGAACCGTCTCTCCGTCACAGATCGCGTCTACCTCCACTTCCTTACCGAGCATGTAACGGTCGATCAGAACAGGGTGCTCTGGATTAATCTTAACGGCTTGTTCCATATAGTTCAGCAGCTCGCTGTCGGAGTACACAATCTCCATCGCACGTCCGCCCAGAACATACGAAGGTCTGACGAGGACCGGATAGCCCAGCCACTGTGCGGTGCCTACCGCTTCATCCACTGAAGTCACGGTTTTGCCCTTCGGTTGAGCGATGCTCAGCCTTGACAGCAGTGCTTCGAACTTCTTCCGGTCTTCAGCTTCATCGATACTGTCCAAACTTGTTCCAAGGATGTTTACCCCTGCTTTACTAAGCGGTGCTGCCAGATTGATCGCCGTCTGTCCGCCAAACTGAACGATGACACCGACCGGTTTTTCCTGCTCGATCACGTTCATCACATCCTCGAAAAACAGCGGTTCGAAGTAAAGACGGTCTGACGTGTTAAAATCGGTCGATACCGTTTCCGGGTTGTTGTTGATAATAACCGCTTCATAACCTGCTTTTTGAATCGCCCACACCGCATGTACGGTGGAGTAGTCAAACTCGATACCTTGACCGATCCGGATCGGCCCCGACCCGAGCACGATAATCTTCTCCTTTGACGTTTCGATCACTTCATTTTCCGTTTCATACGTTGAGTAGTAGTAAGGAGTGGAAGATTCGAATTCCGCCGCACAAGTATCTACCATCTTGTAAACTGGAGAAAGATTGTGCTCATGGCGAAGAAAACAGATGGATTCTTCAGTGATGTGAGACGTTGCCTTGCCTTCGGCACGGAGTTCCGCGATCGCACGGTCTGTAAATCCCAAACGTTTGGCTTCATATAGCGTTTCATAAGTTAAGGCAGCTTCGCTGCGAATATGATCTTCATATTTAATGAGTCCTTCAACTTTGTCCAGGAACCACCAGTCAATGCGAGTTAAATCCTGAATTTGCTGAAGCCCATAGCCGCGGCGAAAAGCTTCTGCGATAAGAAAGATGCGCTCATCATCCGGTTTCAGAAGCCGCTGCTCCAACACTTCATCGCTAAGGGCCTCCGCCCCCTTCAAATAAAGGCGATGTACACCGATTTCAAGCGAACGGACCGCTTTATGAATCGATTCTTCGAACGTGCGGCCGATGGCCATCACTTCGCCGGTCGCTTTCATTTGGGTGCCCAGTTTGCGGTTAGCCGAAGTAAATTTATCAAACGGCCAGCGTGGTATTTTGCTGACGATGTAATCGAGTGTCGGTTCAAAGAAGGCATAGGTTTGGCCGGTAACCGGGTTTACGATTTCATCCAGCGTGTAGCCGATGGCGATTTTAGCTGCCATTTTGGCAATCGGATAGCCGGTTGCTTTGGATGCAAGAGCCGAAGACCGGCTGACGCGAGGATTTACTTCAATGACATAATATTGATAGCTGTTGGGGTCCAGCGCGAACTGTACGTTACAGCCACCTTCAATGTTTAGAGCACGGATGATTTTCAAGGAAGCCGATCGGAGCATCTGATATTCCCGATCAGACAGCGTTTGGCTTGGAGCCACGACGATGCTGTCGCCTGTATGCACGCCTACCGGGTCAAAGTTTTCCATGTTGCAGACTACGATGCAGTTGTCATTGGCATCACGCATCACTTCGTACTCTATTTCCTTCATACCTGCGATACTTTTCTCGATCAGACACTGGTTGATCGGACTGTAACGAATGCCCGAGGTGACGGTTTCGCGCAGTTCCTCTTCGTTAGAGCAAATCCCGCCCCCGGTACCGCCAAGCGTGTAGGCTGGGCGAACGATCAGCGGGTACCCGATCTCTTCAGCAAAATCAAGCGCTTCTTGAAGCGTAGTTACAATCGTGCTCTCCGGTACCGGCTGCGCAAGCTCGCGCATCAGCTCGCGGAACAGATCGCGGTCTTCGGCCTTCTCGATGGAATCAAGCTGTGTACCGAGCAGTTTCACATTTTCCTGTTCAAGGATGCCGGCACGGGCCAGCTCCACAGCCATGTTAAGGCCGGTCTGACCGCCGAGAGTTGGCAGCAATCCGTCAGGACGTTCCTGACGAATGATTTGCGTAACAAAATCAAGGGTGATCGGCTCTATATATACTTTGTCTGCCATATTCGTATCCGTCATGATGGTAGCCGGGTTGCTGTTGATCAGGACAACCTCGATGCCTTCTTCTTTCAAAGCCTGGCAAGCCTGCGTACCGGCATAGTCAAATTCTGCTGCCTGACCGATAACGATCGGGCCGGAGCCGATGACAAGTATCTTTTTCAGCTGTTCATTTTTAGGCATGTTTGAGAGCTCCTTTCCCGGCTGCAGCCAGAACCGCCTGACGCGGATTATGAGTTTCATTGTTCTTATGATGTGCGATCATTGCAAGGAATTCATCGAACAGATAACTGCTGTCATGCGGTCCGGGAGCAGCCTCCGGATGGTATTGAACCGAGAAGGCGGGATATTTCTTATGCTTCAATCCCTCAACCGTTTTGTCATTATTGTTGATGTGTGTTATTTCAAGATCTGTTGCTGCAATGGAATCCTCTTTCACCGTATAACCGTGGTTCTGGGATGTAATGTAACAGCGTCCGCTCGACAGGTCTTTAACCGGGTGATTGCCCCCCCGATGTCCAAACTTCAGCTTCTCCGTGTCTGCGCCAGATGCAAGTGCGAACAGCTGATGACCCAGGCAGATGCCAAAAATCGGATATTCACCTAAAAGCTCCTTGATCGTATCCACCGCATAAGGAACGTCTTTCGGATTTCCAGGACCGTTCGACAGTTGAATGCCGTCCGGATGCAGGCGGCGGATTTCATCGGCTGTCGTGTTATGAGGCACAACGATCACGTCACAGCCCCGTGCTGTCAGTTCTTTCAAAATACCGCTCTTCGCTCCGAAGTCTATGAGCACGATCCGTTCTTTCTGTCCTGGGCTGGCGTACATTTGTGGAGTGGATGTACGTGCTACCTGGTTTCGAAGCTGGGGAACCGATGTGTCTTTCAGCATGTCCATCAGCTCTTCCACCGGCTTGGCGGATGTTGTGATCAACCCTCTCATCGTGCCATGATGGCGGATAATCCGAGTCAGCATCCGGGTATCAATCTCACTGATCCCCGGTATGCCGTATTCTTTCAACAGATTATCCACGCTGTATTCCGCACGCCAATTGCTCGGAACAGGCTCATGCCGGCGAACGACAAAGCCGTGTACGAACGGACGGATCGCCTCAAAATCATCTCGCGCAATGCCGTAGTTCCCGATCAAAGGATATGTCATCGTTACGATCTGCCCGCAGTATGACGGGTCCGACAACACCTCCTGATATCCTGTTATCCCCGTATTAAATACAACCTCACCGGTTATTTCCGCATCCGCGCCGAAGGATTTCCCGCAAAACAGCGTACCATCCTCCAATAACAATCTTGCCTGTGCCTGCATCCCACTCACTCCTGTCATCTATGTGTAAAATATCGTTATAAGGGCAACTTCCTCAGTTTTGCTTAAATCCGTGATGTTCCGACCACTTGATCTCTCCATCCACCCATGTCATTACTGGCCAGCCTTTCAGCTTCCAGCCCGTAAATGGAGTATTGCGGCTTTTCGTAGCGAAGCTTTCCGGATTTACTTCTTTCTCGCTTTCTAGATCGATCATTGTCAGGTCGGCCGGTGCACCTGCCTTCAGTACCCCGCTACGAAGCCCGAACACGCTGGCCGGATCGCTTGTCATGCGCTTTACCAACATGGAGAGCTCCCACTTGCCTGTAGCAACAAACTTCGTGTAGAGCAGCGGGAATGCAGTCTCAAAGCCGACAATTCCGAACGGTGCAAGCTCCATCCCCCTTGCTTTCTCTTCTTCGCTGTGGGGGGCGTGGTCCGTTACAATCATATCGAGCGTGCCGTCCAGCAGTCCTTCAATACAAGCTTCCACATCGCGCGGAGAACGCAGCGGGGGATTCATCTTCCAGTTCGCATCCAGTCCCGGAATGTCTTCATCCGACAGAACCAGATGATGCGGACACACCTCAGCGGTTACCGAAATTCCGATCGCTTTCGCCTGCCGGATGAGCCTTACCGACTGCTCAGTGCTGACATGGCATACATGATAATGAACACCTGTTGCTTCTGCCAGCAAAATATCCCGTCCAACATGAATCGCTTCGGATTCATTCGGAATCCCCTTGAGTCCGTGCTTCTCGGCAAATTTGCCTTCTGTTACGCAAGCGCCCTTTACCAGCGACTCATCCTCACAGTGTGCAATGATCGGCATACCAAGCGAAACTGCTTTTTTCATCGCATCCTTCATCATCTGAGCATTCTGTACACCAACTCCGTCGTCGGTATAACCGATGGCCCCGGCGGCTTTCAGTGCATCAAAATCAGTAAGCTCCTGGCCAAGCTCATTCTTCGTGATGGCCGCATAAGGAAGCACCTTTGCCATGTTTGCCTGCCGCGCCTTCTCCAGCACATGAGCTACAGTATCAGGGTTATCAGTTACAGGCTTTGTATTTGGCATACAGGCAATCGTCGTAAAACCGCCTTTTACCGCAGAGCGGCTTCCGCTCTCGATCGTCTCCTTATGCTCAAAGCCCGGTTCTCTCAGATGTACATGCATGTCGATGAATCCCGGCGTCACCAGCTTTCCCGCCGCATCAATCACGCGAACTCCTTCTCCTGCCGGTACTGCCTGATCTTCATCCGTGATGGACTGAATCACTCCCTGATCGATCACGATCGTCTTTTGTTCGAGCTGACCCTGTTCATTAATAATGCTGGCATTCTTGATCATTTGTAGCATCATCGTTTCCCCTCCGCTGAAGAAGCACGGTCCGCTTCTTGTTTATTGTATAATAATAATTCACTTTTGTGTATATTTATTAGTCAAATTCAGCATGTATTTATGGATCACTCGTCTGATCCACCCTATATTGCCCGCTCCATTACTGCCATCCGAATCGGCACTCCATTTGACATTTGATGAAATATGACGGATCTGGAGCACTCCACTACTGCATCATCGATCTCTACATTCCGGTTTACCGGTGCCGGGTGCATAATGATGGTATGGCCTGACAATCTTGCCGCCCGCTCTTCGGTAAGACCGTAATGCTCACGATATTGTGCGTTTGAGCTAAACAGCCCCTGATGGTGACGTTCCAGCTGCACCCGCAGCATCATGACCACATCGGATTTCAGTGCTTGATCCATACTTACGTATGGCGCATATTCCGCCAGCTCTGGCGCCTGCATGTTCACAGGTGCACAAAATTGTACTCTTGCTCCGAACTTTCGCAGTGCCCACAGATCCGATCGAGCCACCCGGCTATGCTTGATATCCCCAATAATGGACACTGTCAGCCCATTTAAATCACCAAACACCTTCTGCATCGTGTACAGATCCAATAGCGCCTGTGTCGGATGCTCGTTGTTACCGTCACCCGCATTCACAAGCGGAATGCTGACGCGCTCAGCCAGCTCTTGCAGAACGCCTGATGGCTTTAATCGGATCACCCCGACGTCCACCCCCATCGATTCCAGCGTGCGCACCGTATCGTAGATCGACTCTCCTTTTTCCACACTGGAAGAAGCCGAGGTAAAGTTCATCACTTCGGCACCAAGCCGCTTCTCCGCCATTTCGAAGGAGAAGCGGGTTCTAGTGCTATTTTCAAAAAACATGTTCACCGCGAACTTCTGATTTAATACCGGTATTACTTTATCCGTCTGAGCTTCCCAGTAAGACGCCCGATTCAAGATCGACTGAATTTCATCTCGACTGATATCCTTAAGCCCAAGCAGGCTTCGTTCTTTAATGGAAGTTGCGGTCATCATATTTTATCGTTCCTCTCTCTGCGAGATTGTTACTTCATCCTTGCCGTCGACTTCAGATAGTGCCACAATGATCTCTTCCTGCTTTGAGGTCGGCACATTTTTGCCGATGAAATCCGGACGAATCGGCAGCTCCCGATGCCCACGATCAGCCAAAACCGCCAATTGAATCATCCGGGGCCGTCCGCAATCCATCAGCGCGTCCATCGCAGCCCGGATCGTGCGGCCTGTAAAGAGAACGTCATCGAACAGGATCACTTTTTTGTCGTGCACATCCAAATGTTCAGGGGTCAGCTTAGCTCCCTCCAAAGCCTCACCGGAAACCGATTTGCGGTCATCCCTGTATGAAGTTACATCGATCTCTCCCCAAGGAATCGGTGTGCCTTCAATGTCGTTAATACGCTCCGCTATCCGCTGCGCCAGATAGACGCCTCTTGTCCGGATTCCGATCAGAACACAGTCCTCAATCCCCTTGTTCTTTTCTAAAATTTCATGAGCGATTCTTGTCAAAGCTCGGCGGATCGCCGTTTCGTCCATAATCACATGCTGTTCATTGCTCATTTAGAAATCCCTCCTAAAGTTTTAGCCCTTTCCATCAATCCCTGTTATTTAGGCATAAAAAAACTCCTTGCCGCGCAGGCAAGGAGTGGTTTCTTGTACATAAGATAGTACGAAGCATTGGAGTTCCATCCGCAGACAGAAATTGTGCTTCCATGTCATGAACCTCGGTTCACGTTACCTTGCCAGCCTCACGGGGCTGATTTAAAGGTGCTATTCAATTAATTGCATTATGACAGACGTCAGTTTCGTTGTCAAGCACCAACAATCCATTAAATCATCCATTAAAAATCAAACTGGACATCGCTAAGGCGATTCCGTATCTCAGCCATCACCCGCTTCTCTTCTTCCTCACCTTCGGCAATAAACGTAACCGAAAAACGTATAAAATGCCCCGCCTCATCCCAAGGTACGGTGGAAATCAGCTTTTCCCGGATCAAATACTGGGAAAAATCCTCCCCGGATTCAAAGCGGCGTCCTCCTTTAATCCCTTTCGGTGCTTCAACATAAAGGAAGAAAGAGCCCTTCGGCTTCTCGGCTTTAAAACCGATCTCGCTTAATACCTTAACCAACATATCGTGACGTCGCGAATATTTAGCCGCGATTTTCTCGGTAATTTCCGGATGATCCAGCCCCAAGGCTGCTGCTTTCTGGATCGCTATGAACTGTCCGGAATCAAAATTGTCTTTCACATCTCCAAATGCCTTGACTATGAGCGGATTGCCAGCGATAAAACCGATGCGCCACCCGGTCATATTATACGATTTGGACAAAGAATGAAGCTCAACGCCAACGTCTTTAGCCCCCGATACAGACAGAAAGCTTAAAGGACGCAAGCCATCATAAGTCAAGGCGGCATAGGGCGCATCATGGACAACGACCACATTATATTTTCGGGCCCATGCTACAACTTCTTCAAAAAATTCAATCGTCGCACTCGCTCCTGTCGGATTGTTCGGGTAGTTTAAATACAGCAGTTTCGCCCGCTTGGCAACCCCTTCAGGAATGGAAGTCAGGTCAGGAAGAAAGGCATTTTCCTTTTTCAATTCCACCCGATACACTTCCCCGCCAAGATATTGGGTATGGGTCCCGAGAATCGGATACCCCGGCACCGTCATAATCGTTACATCACCCGGATTAATGAAACAGGACGGCAGCATGGCAAGAGCCGGCTTTGAACCGATGGAATGCAGCACCTCTGTGTCAGCATCCAGACCTTCAACGTTAAATACCCGCTTCAAGTATCTCGCTGCAGCTTGTTTAAATTCGGGTATCCCGTTATCGGCATAACCGCGATTTTCCGATTTGGCGGCTTCCTCGGCAAGCTTGCTGACAATGCTGGCATCCGCCATCTCGTCCGGCTCACCTACACCCATATCAATCAGTTCCTTGTTCGGGAATTCTTTTAGGGCCGCTGCTTTCGCTCTTTTGATTTTCTCGAATTTATAAATGGAAGTATCCTTACCGTAATTCGCCCCGCCGATCCGATCTGCGAAATTGTGTTGAATGTACGTTTCCTCATATCGATCCATGCTCATGGTTTGTACTCATCCCCTACACTGGCATTTGGTATATTGATAAATATGCCGAAAAATAAATAGATGAGCCATGTATGATCCAACGAATGATTTGTACTATTCTCCTTATCTTAATTTCAGGAAAGCTCCAGCCACTCTGCAAGAAGCAGATCACGCCGCTGCACAAGCGCTTCACGTTCTGTCCATTGCTGCTCCAAAGTATTCAATTGATCTGGCGCAGCAATCTGAACCGACTTGGCTTCCATTTGCAAATCGAGCTCCTGAATTTTAGCTTCCAGTTCGGCAATATCCTGCTCAAGCCTTTGAAGCTTTATAGCTGCACTCCGCCCATCACCTTTAGTGTTCTTACGTGATCGTGATCTCTCTGGTGAATCATCCGAAGCAACATGCTCAATCTTGTTACGCTCTGCATCACGATGGTTCGCCCGTTGCTCAAGCTGTCGGGTAGCTCCGCCTCTCAACCGATCCGAATACTGCTGCTTAGACCGTGTCGAAGTCTCCGTCTCCTTGATCAATTTCTCCATCTTTTTTTCACGATAATCGTCATAGTTCCCCTGATAAACGCTCAGCCGCCCATCCTGAAGCTCCCAAATCCGCTCTGCCAACTTATTTACAAAATAGCGGTCATGAGAAATCGCAAGAATGGTTCCCGTGTAATCAGACAACGCCTCTTCCAGCGCCTCTCTGGAGGCGATGTCCAGATGATTGGTCGGTTCGTCAAGCAAGAGCAGATTAGGCTTGTGATGCATCAACAGGGCTAGCCGAAGCCGCGTCCACTCCCCACCAGATAGCTGTCCGACCGTTCGAAATACAGCAGGGCCGTAGAACAAATATCGGGCCAGCAAACCTCGGGCTTCTCCTTCCTCCACACAAGCGTTTTTCTTGAAAAAATCAAGCATGGTTTCTTTAGGATTTGACGGTTCCTCCTGCTGAGCCAGGTAACCGATCTCAACTCTGGAACCCCACTCCATAAATCCGGCATCGGGCTTTTCTTTACCAAGCAGAAGCTTGAATAACGTGGTCTTTCCGCTGCCATTATGGCCAAGCAAAGCGATCTTGTCTCCATACTCCAGCAAGCCGCTAGCTTCTTTAAGCACGCAATCCGTTCCATAGGATTTCTGAAGCTGTTCAAAGACCAAGGCTCTGCGGCCAGAACGATCCTGTATATCCAGATCGAATTCCGCCTGACGACGCTCAAGTATCGGACGCTTAATACGCTCCATTCGTTCCAACGCCCGGCGCATCGAAGCAGCGCGCTTAAAAAATTTCTCGTTATCCCCGTTTTGCCCCCATTCTTCCAGTTGCCTGATCGTCTCTTTCATCTTTTTAATCTTTTTTTGCTGTTCTTGATAAGCGTTAAATTGCTGCAGCAGCCGCTCTTCCTTTTCCTTCATGTAGACCGTATATCCTCCTGTCGACATAAAGGCTTGCCCATCTTCCAGTTCCATCGTTTTGGTAATCACACGGTCCAGGAAATAGCGGTCATGTGAAATGATGACACAAGTACCTGTATAATCTCTCAAAAATGACTCCAGCCATTCCGTACGAGTCAAGTCGAGGTGATTCGTCGGCTCATCCAGCAGCAGTAGCTCCGGTTTTACAATCAGCTGGGAAGCGAGTACGACACGGGTCTGTTCCCCTCCCGACAGCGATTGGAACGGAAGACTGTACGCCTCTTTCGAAATGCCCAGTCCTGAAGCAACCTGATCGATGCTTGCCTCCATTTCGTAGCCTCCTTCCCTCTCAAACCGCTCTTGAAGAGAAGCATACTTTTTAAGGAGCCGATCCAGCTCTTCCTCATTTCCGGCATACGCCGGATCACCCATCATCCGCTCTAACTCCGACATTTGGTTTCGGCATTCATTCAGATCTTTCAGTCCTAGCGTTAACACATCCAATACGGTGCAATGCGCTTCAACCGTCGGAATTTGTGCCACATAGCCGATCTTTGTCTGTTTCTTGATCATAAGCTGCCCTTCATCCGGGACCAGTCGCCCGGCAAGCAAACGCATCAGCGTTGTCTTCCCGCTTCCGTTACTACCGATTAAACCAACTTTATCTCCTTCATTGATTTCAAAATGGATATGGTCAAGCACGAGATTCGCGCCATAGTATTGAGTTAATTCCTTGGCATTAATGAAATTCATATTAAGGTTCCTCCTCATTTTTTCCCCAGAATAGCCTGGGGGAAAATCGTTATTTACGGAGAAGACCTTACTGCAACACAAAAAAGGCCGAGAGACGAGCTCTGCGGCCTTTTTCAACAAACTTGATAAGCCCAAGAAAATAGGCTTAGTTCCGTTCAGGCAGGCAGGTGACTTCTCGCGATGGTACAAACTGTATCGTTAAAAATGGACAGACCTCTCCCGTTGAACGAAAAATCATGAACGATGCCGGCCATAGCAAGCGGTAGCCGGCTAATACAGTTGTTAACCATCTCGAAATTCATCCTGCCTCACCTCCTCATTTCATAATTATTATGAATATAACACGAAAGCTTATTCATACGCAATAACTGATTACATCAATTTGGAACAGTTTTACTTCCTATATCGCTTCAAGAAAAAACCGCTAGCGGCTTCGCAGCACTGCTAGCAGTTCCTCCATATCGTCCGGCATAGGTGCCGAATACTCCATATATTCATTCGTCACAGGGTGAATAAAGCCCAGAACGGCTGCATGAAGTGCCTGTCCGTTCATTTTCAATCCTTTGCTTTTTCCATATACAGGGTCCCCAACCAAAGGGTGTCCAATATATTTCATATGCACACGAATTTGATGGGTTCGACCGGTCTCCAGCTTCAGCTCCAGCAAATTGTAATCTCCAAAGCGTTCCACAACCGTAAAATGAGTAACGGCATGCTTGCTGTTCCGGTCCGTCACTGTAAACAGTTTCCGATCATGCGGGTCTCTTCCAATTGGCGCATCAATCGTCCCCTGATCATGACTGATGTTACCGTGAACGAGAGCATAATAGCGCCGCGTCACACTATGTTCCTTCAACTGTGCAGCAAGTGAGGTATGCGCCCTGTCATTCTTCGCAGCCATAATCAGTCCCGATGTGTCCTTATCGATCCGATGGACAATGCCGGGACGAAGCTCACCGTTAATGCCTGATAAATCTTGACAGTGGAACATCAATGCATTGACAAGCGTTCCGGACGGATGGCCCGGGGCCGGGTGAACAACCATTCCCCTTGGCTTGTTTACGACAATGACATCACCATCCTCATAGGCGATATCAAGAGGGATATTCTCTGGCACAAGCTCAACCGCTGTCGGCTCAGGAACTTTGAGCGTGATGAGGTCTTCAACACCCAGTTTATAATTTGATTTAACCTGGCTGTCATTGACTTTCACACAACCTTCTGCGATCCAAAGCTGCACCTGTGAGCGGGATGCTTCTTCACCGAGCGCCTCCGCTATAAATTTATCGATTCTCGTTTTTGCATCTTTCGAATCAACAGTCCATGTATAATCATTTATTTCAGCATGTTCATCGCTGTCCGTTTCATACTCAAATTCATTCTCAAATCTTTTGTCATCCTGCAACATTATTCATTTCCTTCCTTAGCGGAACTCTGTTCACTGGAAAGAGCTTGTCTCTCACGCTTTTCCTCTAATATGGTGTCCAAAATGATCAATCCCACCCCAATAACAATACAGGAATCAGCAATATTAAAGATCGGGAATGTATAATTGCCAAAATTAAATTGGAGGAAATCAACCACTTCTCCCATGAAAAGACGGTCAATAAAATTCCCCAGTGCACCGCCCAATACGAGGGCTAGCGCGGTCGGCAGCAGCTTGCGTCCTTCAATCCGCACCTTTCTTAGATACCAAATCAGTCCGATGACAACTACAATCGTTACCACGATAAAGAACCAAATCTGATCCTGTAAAATTCCAAACGCTGCTCCCCGATTACGGCTTGATGTAATGACAAAAAAGTTGCCGATCACCGGAATTTGCTCACCCAATTCGAGCCTTGTTGCAATCAAATATTTCGTTCCCTGATCGAGCATTAATACGATTAACGCGATTAAATAATTGACCACAATAAACTGTCACTCCGATCTTGTCTTATGCAAAAGAGCCACCTTCATTATTTTCAAAAGGAGCTTGTCTTATTGTAGCACAGCCGCTTTAAAAACGTCCATTCCCGACCAATACGGTGAACATTTTCCGCCTGTAAAAGAGGTCATCTGCGAGCATCCTATATATAGAGATAGCCGTCTAAAAAAGACCGGAAGGGAGCTGCATATGTCACACTTAACACAAGAGCAACTTACACAGCTGCATCAGCAGCTGCTTGATCGCAAAGCCGAACTTGAGCGTCTGAACGAAAGTCATAACCATGGTCTGAGCATATCAGAACGTGATACATCCGGCGAATTGTCACATGTTGATAACCATCCGGGTGATGTGGCGACAGATCTGTACGAACGTGAGAAGGATCTTGGACTTCAGGATCGAGCAGAACTGGAATTAGAGCGAATTCAACGTTCGTTGGACAATATGAACAAAGGACAGTACGGTATATGCATTACATGCGGCAAGCCGATCCCTTTTGAACGGCTGCAAGCTGTCCCCGATACGATGTATTGCTTAGAAGATACTCCGCGTACCGAGCCTTCTCTTCGGCGCCCGATCGAAGAAGAGTTCCTTCATCCGCCTTTTGGACGATCCAGCCTGGATGAGCATGAATATACCGGCTTTGACGGAGAGGATGCATTGCAAATTTTAGAAAATATGGGGAGTTCCAACTCACCGGCAATGGCTGAAAATCCAAATGTAACGAGTTATGATGAGATGGATTTTGAGAATGATGAAAGTCAGGACGGCTATGTGGAAGAATATGAAAATTTTGTGGCTACAAATATAGATAACTCAGAGGTTTTTATTGTTCGAAGCAGTCAGTATTATGATTATCTGAACAAGGGAGAAGGCAGCTATTTACTGGACCCGCATGTTGATTCCGAAAATGAATCAGCCGAGTAGATCATCATAGCGGAGTCGGTCATTATCGATTCCGCTCTTTACTCTTATGTCAATTCCAGCTGCCGCTGAACGATACGAACAATATCGGCGATATAATCACCAATGATCGGGAGATTCAGTGCACCGAGCGCTTGAAGGATATAAATAATCGTCGCTGCAAAAAAAGTAAACCCGATGGCGATTCCGACCCCTTTCGCTGTTCCCGCCAGCAGGTTAACTCCGATGAGCTTCCAGGGCCTGTACAAAAGCTGAGTATATTCCGTTATTCGAGATTTCTCCAACTGCTGAGCCATTTTTTCGGTCAAAAGATAGATTTTGCCAATTTCTTCTCTTGCATCATCCGTCTCTACTGCTTCACCACATTCCTTTACTTGATGCTCCTTTGTTTGATCCCCCATGCGTTTTCGACTCCTTTTACAAACATGTACATGTTGGAAAATATTATCTCGTCACTTCGCTTGGCAGTTAGCTACCCCGTCTACAAATAATGAAAATCATATCTTTGATATTATGCTTCATAACCTCCTCTCCCATTCTTTTTTATGCAAGAAGAACCGCCATCATCTCCTTTTACAGCCAGGACAACATTTCTCGGGAAATATAAACAAAAAGCCGCTGACTCGGGTTTTACCCCAAAGCCAACGGCTTTATCTACCTTATCTGACGCTACTAAGCGATGTGAATACCGATCGATTTTCCGCCGATTTCCACAACTTCCATACCTTCTTTTTGTCCAAAATGCACCTCGGTTACAAGCACATTCTCACGAAGCACATGATCAAATGCAGTGATGGAAGCCTGAAGCTCTTCATCCGTATGGAGGGTCAGAACAACCCGCTTTTCAATCGGAAGATCCAGCTTTTTACGTGTATCCTGCACAGCGCGGATGACCTCACGAACCCAGCCTTCCTGCTCCAATTCAGGTGTAATATCCGTATTGAGCGCAACCGTAAGGCCGTAACCAGAAGCGGAAGCAAAGCCTTCCTTCGCCTTCTTATCAACCAACAGCTCATCAGCTGTAAGCTGAAGTTCCTCTCCTTCCGGTGAGGTTACATTCACGCCGCCATTTTGAACTACATTGCGGGTTTCCTCGCCAGACATCCCTTTTAGGAAGCCCTGAAGAAAACCAACGTTTTTGCCATACTTTCTGCCTGCTACTTTCAGATTCAGCTTTAACGTGAAATCGACAAAACCGCTGTCGCTCGTCTCCACTTTAATATGCTTGACGTTGATTTCATCCTTGATGATATCTTCATATTCCACCAAAGCAAAATCACGATCCATTGAAACGATCAGCTCAGACAACGGCTGACGGGTTTTAATCGCTGTTTCGTTACGGACGTTGCGTGCCAGCTCAACAATCTGACGGGCGGTCTCCATATTTTGCTCCAGTGTCTTATCAATCATCGATTCATCGGCCTGAGGGAAGTCTGCCAAATGCACGCTTTCTCCTCCCCCTAAGTTCACAAAAATGTCCTCAGACAGCATTGGAGTAAATGGTGCCATCAGCTTCGACAATGTGAGCAGCACTTGAGTCAGTGTGCCGTAAGCAGCCAACTTATCCTCTCCAAGACCGCTCCCCCAGAAACGGTCACGCGACCGGCGGATATACCAATTGCTCAGCTCATCCACATAGGACTCAATCGCTTTGGCTGAATTCAGGAAGTCGTTAACGGCAAGGCCTTTATCCACGACTTGAATCAGGCTGTTCAGACGGGACAAAATCCAACGATCCAGCTTGTTATCAGATCCCTTGAATTCATGCTCGGCTGGATTATATCCATCGATGCTGGCATAGAGAGTCAGGAATGCGTGGGTGTTGACAAGCGTATCAACGACTTTCGATTTCGCCTCACCTACGATACCTTTGGAGAAGCGTTTGCTGTTCCAAGGAGCACTGTCCGCCAGAAGAGCCCAGCGGAACGCATCGGTACCATACTCGTTAATGATATCCCACGGGTCGATAACATTGCCTTTGGACTTGGACATTTTCTGCCCGTTCTCATCCAAAATATGTCCGGTTGCCATAACCGCTTTATAAGGCGCCTTCCCTGTAAAGAGTGTAGATATTGCCAAAAGACTGTAGAACCAGCCCCGAGTTTGATCGATCCCTTCACAGATCATGTCCGCCGGGAATTGCTGCTCAAAATTAATGTCCTTGTTGAAAGGATAATGATACTGTGCAAATGGCATCGAGCCGGAGTCGAACCAGACGTCAATCACCTCTGAGGTACGCTCCATGACGCCTTCACAATGAGGACATTTCACCTTCACTTCGTCCACGTACGGCTTGTGAAGCTCCAGATCCTCTGCTACCTCGCCGATGGCATGCTCACGAAGTTCAGCCAGGCTGTGCGGTGCAAACTGATGCTCGCCTGATTCACACACCCATACATTGAGCGGTGTTCCCCAATATCGGTTACGGCTGATGTTCCAGTCAACCAGATCCTCCAAAAATTTGCCGAACCGACCGTCGCGCACATGACCTGGATACCAGGTAACAGCGTTGTTGTTCGCAATCAACTGATCCTTCACAGCTGTAGTCTCAATAAACCAGCTCTCCATCGCATAGTAGAGAAGCGGTGATTTACAACGCCAGCAGAACGGGTAGCTGTGCTCGTACTTCTCCTTGCTGTACAGAAGTCCTTTTTCGGAAAGATATTTTACAATATCCAGATCGCAATCTTTTACAAAACGTCCTGCAAAATCGGTCACTTCATCCGTATAACGGCCTTGTGCATTCACAACACTGACAAAGCTGATGCCATGCTCACGACATGTACGATAGTCGTCTTCCCCATGGGCAGGAGCCATATGAACGATCCCCGTACCGCTCGCATCTGTTACGAAAGAAGCGCCTACGATGACATTTCCTTTTTCCGTCTTCACATACGTAAATGGAGGAGTATAACTTTTTCCTACCAGCTCCGAGCCTTTCAGAGTAGACAGAACGGTGTAATCGCCTTTCATCACGTCATCTACGAGATTGTTGGCCACAATGTATACGCCGTCCTCCTGCTGCACACGGGCGTAATCCATATCCGGATTCACAGCAAGTGCTACGTGAGACGGAAGCGTCCAAGGTGTTGTCGTCCAAGCCAGCACGTATTCGCCGCTGTCATGCAGCTTGAATTTTGCTGTCGCACTCAAATCTTTAACATCCTCGTACCCTTGAGCGACTTCGTGGGAGCTGAGTGTCGTCTGACAGTCCGGGCAATATGGACTAACGCGATGTCCACGGTACAACAACCCTTTATCATGAATTGTCGCCAGAATGTTCCACACACTTTCGATATAATCGTTCTGAAGCGTAATATACGGATCGTCAAGGTCTGTCCAGTAACCGATCGCTTCGGTTAGTTCACGCCATTTATGTTCATATTCGAACACACTATCTTTACATTTTTTAACAAATTGTTCCACGCCGTAATTTTCAATTTCTTGTTTACCGGAAATACCGAGCTGCTTCTCAACGCCGAGTTCAACCGGCAGACCGTGAGTGTCCCATCCGGCTTTACGAATCACTTTATAGCCCTTCATCGTTTGATAGCGGCCGATAAAGTCCTTAATCACACGACCGAGCACATGTCCGATATGCGGAGCACCGTTTGCTGTCGGAGGTCCTTCATAAAAAACATAATGCGGCTTGCCTTCCCGGTTCTCAATCGATCGTTTAAATATGTTTTCGTCCTTCCACTTTTTCAAAATCCGGAGTTCTCTGGCTCGTGCCTTTTCTTTCACATCCACTTTGTTCATCATAATCTTCCTTTCATTAAAATAAAAAAAGGCCCTCATCCCCAAAGGGACGAGAACCTGGCTCGCGTGACCACCCTAATTTCGTTCATGTATATTCCACATCGGAATCACAAGTAACGACACCTCAAGTCCATGTCTTCTACCAAGACACGGAGCCGATATAACGTTCGGCTGGACGGTTCTGCCTACACACGCAAAGCTAGCGCTTCAGCTTCACTTCTCCGGGAGGATCTTCCGGCAAGGTCTGAACATTGGCTTTCAGCAAACACCAACTCTCTGGAGAACAGTTCCTTATCGTACTTATCCCATCAACGAATACATATGAATTATAATATGTTATTAGTTATAGACTCTTTCTGGATAAAAGTCAACATGGCAATAGCCTGCCACGCTCTAATAAACCTCTTTAGCTTCCAAAGTAGGCTCAGAACTCTCCAGCGATTCCCATCCATCATGCTTCAGAAGCTCTAACTGGGCTTCAACGAGCGAACGGAAGCGTGTCCGGTAAATGGAAGCCTGTTTCTTCAATTCTTCAACTTCCAGGGAAACTTTGCGTGATTTGCTGAGCGCCTCGTTAATGATACGGTCTGCATTCTTCTCCGCTTCCATAACGATCAGTTGAGCTTCCTTCTTGGCATTTGTCTTAACCTCATCAGCAGCTTCCTGAGCAACGATGATCGTTTTGGATAATGTATCCTCAATATTGACAAAATGATCCACTTTCTCTTGAAGAGATGTAAGCTGATTATGGAGCTCTTTATTCTCACGAATTACACTTTCATAATCTTTAATGACCTGATCCAGAAACTCGTTAACCTCATCCTCATCGTAACCACGGATGCGTCGGGCAAACTCTTTATTATGTATGTCCAGCGGTGTTAATGGCATGATGCGCACCTCCTAAGAATATGGCTTCGCATGACAACTCCATCCATTGTTCGAAGCCAACCACCCAATTTTGAACACAAGCGGTCAACTGATGTATCGGCATAATCATTAAGTTTTTTTACTGCCATAATATAGAAAAACCTTACATTTTTTCGTTTTAAAAAAGTTCGACAAAAAAACGGCAATTCCTTCAAACGGCTTAAGTAAATTTACCAACCTTGACGCGGTATCGCCCTTTTTTTGTCAATCCTCCGGTTTCCAGCACTTTAAATCGGCCAAAGCCCTGCATGGAAACGACATCTCCATCTTTCAGCGTCAACGACGGATCTTCTACAACCTTCCAATTGACTCGGCAGCGTCCAGCCTTGATCGGCACAACAATTTTGGACCGGCTGAGACGATGTACATCACTTGCGATTCCGTCCAGACGCAGCGAGGCAACTGTCAGATCCATCGTCTCAAGCTTGGTTTCTTGTACCTTTAGCTCCTCTATAGGCAGAAGATCGGTCATTACATGAACACGGTGTACCTGACTCAGGTTCATATGCAGAAAGGCTCCAATCTCGTTCGCAACGACAACATGACAGCCCTCTTCATGAACATGAATATCCCCGATCTTGGAACGTTTAATGCCAAGCCCTAAAACCGATCCCATATAATCCCCATGCTCCAGCGACAAAAACTTCTGATCTCCCGAAGTGATCGCGAGCACTTTAATTCCCACATCTTCACTCGAAAGATCTCTGTAATCCGGTGCAACAAGAGCACGAACGCGCTCTGCATCAGCATAACCGCCGCCATAAAAGGCATGGACATCGGGATGATGGTTCACCAGGCTTTCCAGAATGAATCTTTGCCTTGGGTCGAGAAAATCCGTCAGCTTCGTCTCATGATATTCGCCTGCGTTCACGACCCATTCCCAAGCCCTGTCCACAAATTCCCGTTCATCCCGGTGAAAATGTTCGTAAATATCTGGATGCATCAATACGGGTGTCCTTTCTATAACAGTAAATATCCCAGAATTGCGAATACGCCTCTTTGCGCCAGCTGCAGAACAAACAATGCTACGATCGGGGAAATATCGATCATGCCAATTGGCGGAATGAAGCGGCGAAAAGGTGCAAGGTAAGGCTCAACAAACTTGCCAAGCAGCTCTCCGATAAAGCTCTCCCGAACATTCGGAAGCCAAGACATTAATACATATACAAGAATCATGTAAAAGTAGATTTCAAATAATACTCTTACGATTACAAAAATATTTTCTGTCAAAGCAGAAATCACCTCGTTCTGTTAAAATCTTGCTCGTCTGCTAAAATTTCAGTGATGGAACCTTGAATCTCGACGGTATCGGGTGTGCAAAGAAAAATATTGCCGCCAACCTTTGAAATACCGCCTGACAGCGCATAAACGGTTCCGCTGAGAAAGTCAATGATGCGCAGTGCTTGATCGTTACGAACACGCTGCAGATTTACTACAACCGTGCGGAAAGAACGAAGGTGATCCGCAATTTCCTGGGCCTCATCATACGAACGGGGCTCCACCAGCACCACCTTGACGTTTTTCTGTGAATGGATGCTTACGACATTTCCGCCTTTTGCGGTCTTGCGCTGCTCAAACGGGGTCGGCTCCACCGGCTCTTCCTCTGGTGGCAGCATTTCCCGCTCTACAACCTCTTCCTCTTCCTGCAAACCAATGAAATTCATAAACCGGTTCATTACGCCCATCGTCAATTCTCCTCTTTTCCTACTAATATTGAGCCCAAACGAACCCAAGTCGCCCCTTCTTCTATTGCCACTTCAAAATCATTGGACATTCCCATGGACAATTCGGTTAACGGCTCCGGTGTAATCGCCTGCTTGTTCAGCTCATCTCTTAGTTGTCTTAACCCACGGAATACAGGACGTGTATCTTCCGCAGATGTTTCAAAAGGAGCCATTGTCATAAGCCCGACCACATTGATATGCTTAAAGCGATTCATTTCCTGAAGAAAAGAAGCCGCCTGCTCAGGCTGAAGACCATATTTCGTGGATTCGCCTGAAATGTTAATCTGCATAAATGCTTGCACCTGCAAATTCAGGGCTTCTGCTTTCTTCTCCAGCTCTTTCGCCAAAGATAGTCGATCCAGTGAATGAATATATTGAAATCTGCCAACGACATCTTTCACCTTGTTGCTCTGGAGGTGACCGATAAAATGCCAAGTCCCCCGTTCACCAAGAGCTTGCCATTTCTCTTTGGCAGTCTGCCAGCGGTTCTCCCCGATATGAAGGATTCCCTGATCCAATACGGCTGCAGTCTGATCGACAGAGACATACTTCGTGACTGCAATCACATTGACCTCATTTCGGTTTCTTCCGCTTCTGCGGCAAGCCTCCGATACACGCTGATCCACTTCATTGATGCGCTCTATCAAACCCAAGGAAGACTCACCTCTTTCTCATTCCAATCCAACTCGCCATACGCCCTGTCGTTCCTCCGTCTTTTCTGTATGAAAAAAACAAATCGTTACGACAGCTTGTACACCATAATGTACATTCGATATGATCCGTCAAGATTCCTGCTTTTATCATAATGTGTCTGTTTATTTCTTTCAAGTTCAGCATATACTTTCCGTTTCCTTTGTCGGTATAAAAAGAATCTGCGCCTTTGTTATTACCCCGTACAAACAACCCTAAATCGCTTACCTTGGACATCACCTTGTCATCCACTTCATAGCAGCATTGACCGATGGATGGCCCTATAGCTGTTCTGATTTCCTCTACACGACTGCCAAATTGTTCTGTCATATGATCAATCATACGGCTAGCGATTTCTGCCGTAGTCCCCTTCCATCCTGCATGTGCCAATCCAACAACGTGATGAACCGGGTCCCAGAAATAAAGCGGAACACAATCAGCATAAAAGGAAGTCAGAAGAACCCCGGGGGTGTTCGTTAACAATCCATCGGTATCCGGAATCGCCGATTGACGGTTCAGCCTTCCGCTTCCCCGCTCCTTCGATCCAATAATTGCTATCCGGCTGCCATGTATCTGCTCACCGCATGTCCAGGCATCGAACGAAAAACCTAGCTTCTCGGCTGTTTTCTTTCGATTCGCGATTACATCTTCTAGATCATCATCGACATGAAGAGCAAGATTGAGACTATCATAAGGGGCTTTGCTTTCACCGCCCTCACGGCCGCTGAAGCCAGCTGTCAGCCCGGTTCTTTCTTCATTCCATGCTGTAAGCATAAACAGGCTCGGCCCGGGTCCTTCCTGCTTTATAAACGGTTCCATGTTATTCACCTCTACACCAGTTTACCAGAAAAGCGCCTAGGGATACATTTTCTCAATATGTCCTTCGATCGATCCGGTCAGGGCGTTCCAAGTAGCCGACAGGCTCCTGATCTTCTATCATTTTCCTAACTTCTTCCATCTTTACGAGCACAACATCTGAACCGATTTTAACGATATTTCGCCACGGTATAACAAGATCGCTTCCGCCGCCAAACAGACCCATAAATTTCCCATAGCTCGGAACGACGATGGCCTCGATTCGTCCATGCTTTAAATCAAGCTCCAAATCACTAACCTGTCCGAGTCTTTTGCCATCGATAATGTTAATGACATCCTTGGTTTGAAAATCGGAAATTTTCATCTTATTCCCCACCATCTGATTATCTGGTATCACCATCATCACACCTTGAAAGTATACTATATTTCAATATATGTCCGTATCCTGTAACAAATGCAGCTTGGTTGAATTCTAAGGTTAAGAAGCCTGTAACTTTCAATGTATTCTTTTGCTGAAACAAAAAACGGTGCAAGATACTCCTTGCACCGCGTTTTTTTCAAAACTTTGTATTATATTCAATTTTTATGTTTTGACATGCTTCTGCATTTGTTTAATCGCTGACTTTTCCAGACGTGATACCTGAGCTTGTGAAATACCGATCTCATCGGCCACTTCCATCTGGGTTTTTCCTTCGTAAAAACGCATGGACAAAATCATTTTTTCACGCTGTCCCAACTTATGCATCGCCTCACGCAGTGCAATCTCCTCAATCCACGATACATCCTTGTTCTTATCATCACTGATCTGATCCATCACATAAATCGGATCTCCGCCGTCATTATAAATCGGCTCAAACAGGGAAACCGGGTCCTGGATGGCATCCAATGCAAATACGACATCTTCCTTGGGCACATTCAGCGCTTCGGAAATTTCAAAAATGGTCGGTTCTCTTGAGTTCAAATTCGTTAGCTGATCCCGGATTTGCAAGGCTTTGTACGCAATATCCCGCAAGGACCTGGACACACGAATCGGATTGTTATCCCTCAAATAGCGGCGGATTTCTCCGATAATCATCGGTACGGCGTAGGTAGAAAACTTAACGTTTTGCGAAAGATCGAAATTATCGATAGCTTTCATAAGGCCAATACATCCAACCTGAAACAGATCATCCACAAACTCACCACGGTTGTTAAACCGCTGAATTACACTCAAGACCAATCTAAGGTTTCCATTCACCAATTTCTCTCTGGCGGAGCGATCCCCCTGCTGCTGCAGAGAATGAAAAAGCTCCCTCATTTCCACATTTGTCAAAACCGGCAATTTTGCCGTATCTACGCCACAAATCTCAACTTTGTTTCGAGTCATGATGACTAACCTCCCAAGGAGAAACATTACTGTACATTATCTCCGGGGGGCTTTATTTTATTCCTGAAGTTTTCCAGTTAAACCATCTTGTTGAATTCCTTCCGCAGTCGTTTTATAATTCTTTTTTCCAATCGGGAAATGTAGGATTGTGAGATGCCAAGCAGGTCTGCCACATCTTTCTGCGTCTTTTCTTCGCCGTCCCGAAGGCCGAAACGAAGCTCCATAATCATTCGTTCCCTGTCGGTCAATTTATCAAGCGCCTTTTGCAAAAGTTTACGGTCCACCTGCTCCTCAATATTGCGGTAAATGGTATCATTTTCCGTGCCAAGGACATCGGAAAGAAGCAGCTCATTACCATCCCAATCAATATTAAGCGGCTCATCGAAGGAGACCTCACTTCGGGTTTTGCTGTTGCGCCGCAAATACATGAGGATCTCATTTTCAATACAACGTGACGCATAGGTGGCAAGTTTGATTTTTTTCTCCGGATCAAATGTATTGACCGCTTTAATCAAGCCGATCGCACCAATGGAAACCAAATCTTCGATGTTGATTCCTGTGTTCTCAAATTTTCTAGCAATATAAACAACAAGACGAAGATTTCGTTCAATAAGCATCGCTCTTGTCGCTGCGTCTCCTGAAGGAAGCTTCTGCAGCAAATATTCCTCTTCTTCTCTTGTAAGTGGAGGAGGAAGCGCCTCGCTACCGCCGATATAATAGATTTCCTGACTCTTTAATCCCAAAAAGAACAAAACACGATAATACTGCAGCTGCAAAAGTAATTTCCATTTAACAGGCATCTTTTTCCCTCCTACAAGTTTTCCGAAGGAAAACTCTCTTCGTAAGCATAAACTTCATTTTTCGATAGAGAACTCTCTTTCATTATTACGGCGATTCAATGATTAACCTGCTGCACTTGTCTTATCCGTACCTTTCGGTTCTTCATATTCTTCTCTTTCAACCTGAACTGCCTCCCCCTCTGTCAACGTGGGATGAATAATAGCCCGATAAGCACCTTCGCCGGATAATGTACCTCCATCAAAGCCAATCAGTACCTTTGTAGCGACATATTCCTTGCTATCAAGCTGAATCCGCACCAAATCCGGCTTTAGTGCCAGCATAAAAGCAGATCCTCTGTTTACACCGCGGTACGGTACAAGCCGTAACCTGTCCTGCCAAATAAAATCGGTACTCTCCAGCTCCATGATAAGTTTGTCCGCCTCCCCCTCAGCGAGCTTCTCGCACCAGGTTGGAGGAAGATATGCTTCCCACAGGGAAGCTTCCATCACCATAACGGGCGTTCTCGTCAGCGGATCGCTCAGCTGATTTCCAGTATCAAGCAGTCCCATACATTCGATTGTCTTATTTTCAATACTTACTGTAACCTTGCCTAATAGACTTTCCCGATTTTCTACCTGTTGCCGTTTCATCTGAACTGTTTTTACAATGATAATCCCGACAAGAAAAGCAATACAGGCAAACCAAAAGCCTACCTTCAGCTCAAACGTTAATCCACCCGAAGCCGTATACCAGATGCCCTCAAATAACTCACCCGAATTTTGCTTTAAATAGTGAAAACCGATAATACCTCCAGCTATCGCAAAATTCACCATATAAAAAGCGGTAAGGTTGTGTATGAAGCTCTGCAAACTGACAAATCCGAAGGCAATCCAGAGCATAACCAACGAGAGCCCAAATTTGACCAAAAAAGTAAACAAAAACGACAATTCCGGTACAAACATCATCACAACATACATGGCGCCCACCGTAGCTGATAATGACAGTTTCCACCAGTTCGGCTTCAATCTTCGCAGCCATGCGGTTAAAGCAAGCAAAATGCCGTCAATAAGCAGGTTTGCTAGAAAGATCAGATCAATATAAACAACCAGGATATTCACCTGCCTAGCCGGGAATCTTCCTCGGGTTATTGTTTGTCTGGGCTATTGGGAGATGTATTTAGTATAAGAAGATTAGGAATCAAAGTCTGTCTAAACCTGTGGGTTGTCCATCAACTATTTTTGTCGATGTGAGGCAGTTTATGGAGGACATTTGACAGCTATACCGTCATTGACAGCTTTGTTTAGGTTTCGCGCGTGAATTGCACGAATTCGAGGTTAAAAGTAATTACTTATTTTTCAGGAACTGGGGATAATAAATAAAGCCTGCTTTCCCATAAAAGAGAAAACAGGCTTTATATGAGCTTAGTTGTTGTTGTTTCGGGAACGATTACGAAGGAAAGTCGGGATATCGAGCTGGTCATTCCCCCCCTGATTTCCAAATGGCCTCAGGTTTACATTCCCGCTATCCGTTGTCTGTGATTGACCTTGACTTTGGCCTTCGCCTTGAGTTACAGGTCGGCGTGATGGTGCCGGTTTGCTTTCAAAGCCCGTAGCAATAACCGTAACCTTGATCTCTTCCTTCATGCTTTCTTCGATGATCGCACCAAAGATCATATTAACTTCCGGGTCAGATGCAGAGGTTACAATTTCCGCTGCTTCATTTACTTCATAAAGGGACAAATTAGCCCCGCCCGTAATGTTCATAATCACTCCACGAGCGCCCTCAATCGAAGTTTCAAGGAGTGGGCTCATGATCGCCTTGCGTGCAGCTTCTGCCGCACGATTCTCGCCGGTAGCCGTGCCAATTCCCATCAAAGCAGAGCCGCGCTCCGTCATAATGGTCTTAACATCTGCAAAGTCCAAGTTGATCAAACCCGGTACTGCGATCAAATCCGAGATCCCTTGAACCGCTTGACGCAGTACATTGTCTACTTCCCGGAAAGCTTCAAGCATCGGAGTCTTCTTATCCACGATCTCAAGCAATCGATCGTTCGGGATAACAATAAGCGTATCTACTTTCTCTTTAAGAGTTTCAATACCAAGCTCTGAATGAGCAGCACGTTTACGTCCTTCAAAGGTAAACGGACGGGTTACGACACCTACGGTCAAAGCACCGCATTCCTTCGCAATTTCTGCGATGACCGGAGCCGCTCCTGTACCCGTTCCGCCACCCATACCAGCTGTAACGAACACCATGTCTGCGCCTTTGAGCGTGTTCATGATCAGATCACGAGATTCCTCAGCTGCTTTTTTGCCGACCTCAGGATTCGCACCGGCACCAAGTCCACGCGTCAGCTTGTCTCCAATCTGGAGTTTATGTTCCGATTTCGCCAGATGCAGCGCTTGAGCATCTGTATTCACTGTTATAAATTCAACGCCTTGAACGCCGTTCTCAATCATTCGGTTAACTGCGTTACTACCGCCGCCGCCTACCCCGATTACTTTAATCTGGGCTAAGCTCTCCATTTCAAAATCAAATTCCAACATCTAATCCATCTCCCCCTCAATGTGCGTGGATGGCACGTCCACTGTCAATTGAACCCGCTATATAAGCTCGCTGAACATATTTTTCAAACGCTCAAGAAATCCCGGCTTCTCGCTGCTACTTTCCTGAGCTGCTGCTGCAGGATTCGGCTTCGCACGGTTCACCGGTTTCTTGTTGTTGCTGCTGGCAGTTGCTCCACCCGAACGTACTCGAACATTCTTGATCGCATTATGAAGTATTCCGACTCCGCTGCAAAATCCTGGGTCGCGTACTCCGATGAAATCAGGAACCGCTATCCGGACGGAACTCGCCAGTTCTGCCTGTGCCACCTCCAGCACGCCGGGCATGGACATTGTGCCACCCGTAAGTATATAACCTCCAGGGAGCTCATTGTAACCCAATCGCTTAACTTCCTGGCGCACCAATTGAAAAATTTCTTGAACACGTGGTTCAACAATAGCAGCCAAATCCTCCTGAGTAAACTCCTTGTCCACATTGCTTCCGATCCGAGTTACTTTAAACACAACTTCCGGTGCAGCGCTATCTATTAGCGCGCAGCCGTATTTCAGCTTTACCTTCTCGGCTTGATCGGTTAACGTCCGAAGTCCGTAGGCAATGTCATTGGTTACAAAATCTCCACCGATCGGCAGCGTTGATGTAGCTGCAATGCTTCCTTCCTCGAATACTGCAAGAGTTGTTGAGCCTGCTCCTACGTCAACAAGAACAGAGCCCATCGTCTTCTCATCTTTGGAAAGCGCAAGCTGTCCTGCACCCAGCGGAATCAGCACAAGATCTTTAACTTTCAGGCCAGACTTCTCTACACATCGCAAAAGATTATGTATGGCCGTCTTAGCACCTGTAATGATGGTTGCTTCTACTTCAAGACGAACGCCAATCATTCCGCGGGGATCTGAGATTCCTTCCAGACCATCAACGATAAATTGCTTAGCTACCACATCAATGATTTCACGGTCCGGAGGCATTGCGACAACCTCGGCTGCTTTCAGCACCCGGTCAATATCTTCCTCACCGATTTCACGATCCTCGTTCGATACTGCCACAACGCCGTGGCTTGTTTGAAGTCCAATATGATTTCCTGAAATGCCGACGTACACTTCGGATATTTGAATTTCAACCATACGCTCCGCGTGATCAACAGCACTGCGAATGGATTGTACGGTCTGATCGATATCTACAATTGCACCTTTTCGAATTCCCTCCGAGTCGGCAGATCCAACTCCAATAATATTAAAGGTTCCATTATTAATTTCACCAATAATAGCACGAACTTTGGATGTACCGATGTCCAAACTAACAATGATGTCATTGTTGCTCAAGCCCTGGCACCTCCTGTTTCTCTCGTTATAAATTTTTGGATATAATAACACTTCTCTACTTATTCAACACGCATAGGGCTTTCCCTCTTTTTTCTACAATTTTTTTAGTGCCAACATCTGCTAATAGAAGCCCAAAAAGTCAGAGAAAAAAGAGGGAGTTTGGCGGCTTGTCAATACTCTTGATTGTACCATTTTTCCTTACTCCTGAGTAGGGGGATCTTCGCCCTCCCCATCCGGGTTTTCAGGCTCAAAAGGAACATATGAATCCGCCTCCAGCATCGTGATGACGCCGGGCTGCTCCATCTCAATCACTTGATTGAGATATTCAACCTTATCACTTAGTAGAGAAACAGCAGTAATCACTTCGAATTTCGAGCGGGTATACATTTTGATGCGATCGGGGAAAGAAGGCGTTGGTGACGGCAGTATTTCCGAAATGTCAGAAGTCATACTGTTAGGTATATCGGCTAAAACCTCGCTTAACTTTACCTTGTTGGGGTCTTCTGGGTCCCATTGGGTTAATATGGGCTTGTCTACAGGAATTCCGCTGGCTGAAACAGGAACGGATGTTCCGCTGGCTAATATAGCCTGCAAACTGCCATCCTGTGCAAGCTCGTAAGCAACTGTCGGATGTTCCACAACGGCAATATTTATAATACCGGGGAACTGCTTGTCCACTTCAGCACTTTCAATGGTCCCAATAGCGATCAAACGTTCTTTCACCTTTTCAGCATCAACATTGAAATATTGCATCCCGATCGAAAGCTCGCTTTTTTCCATCAACTGCTTATCTGTATCAAAGGTATTTCCGGTAATATGAATCTCCGTTACCTTACTGACAGGCGAACGAAAAAAAATAACAACCAACAAAGCCAGGAACAGCAACATTAATATAAAAATGATTTTTCTTCCGGTTTTTGGTCTGGGTTTGTGCTCTTTAAGAGCAGGAATTTGATTCTTTGTCATATCCTCTCTCCAGAAAGACCTGGCATCCCTCCCACTTTGGGAGGGATGCTGCAGGGCATAAGTCAATTGGCTAAATCTAGTGGCTTCGGTATGGGTGACTGACGGTAAATCCTTGCACCCAGCCCCCGAAACATGTTCTCAATCCGGTCATACCCACGATCAATATGGTGAATTTGTTCCACAATCGTTGTACCTTGAGCAGCAAGGCCTGCGATGACTAGAGCCGCACCGGCCCGAAGGTCAGTCGCCTCCACGGTAGCACCATATATTCGCTGCACTCCACGAATAAATGCACAGTTCATGTCTGTAGAAATATCAGCACCCATTCGGTTCAATTCCTCTACATGTTTAAAGCGGCCTTCAAATACGGTTTCCTTCATAACGCTAAATCCGTCAGCCAGTGACAACAACACCATGATCTGTGATTGAAGATCGGTCGGAAAAGACGGATATGGCGATGTTACAATCCGCTCCACAGCTTTGGGGCGGCCCATACAGCTTATATTCATTATATCATTGCAAATACTGGTTTGAACACCGGCGCGCTTCAGCACGTGAATCAGAGAACTCAGATGAGATGGGTTGCAATGCGTGAGCGTGACACTCCCCCTTGTTGCAGCGGCAGCAATCATGACGGTTCCTGCAACAATGCGATCAGGAATGATCTCATAATCGCAAGGCTCAAGCCGATCGACACCGTGAATCGTAATCGTATCCGTTCCCGCTCCAATAATATTGGCGCCCATCTTGTTCAAAAAATGCTGCAAATCCTGAATTTCCGGTTCACGCGCCGCATTCGTCAAAACGGTTGTACCCTTCGCAGTTGCCGCCGCCATCATAATATTCTCGGTTGCACCGACACTCGCAAAGTCCAGATGAATGTCGGCACCGATTAGGCGGCGAGCTTTACAGTGAATCTTATGGTCGCTTTCCTCGATTTCGGCACCCAGTGCCTGTAGTCCTTGAAGATGAAGATCGATTTTCCTCTCTCCAATCGCGCAGCCTCCAGGCTGATAAATCGTCACTTCACCGAATCGGGCCAGCAGAGGACCCATCAAAAAGATGGAGGATCGCATCTGCTTCATTAAATCTTCCGGCACATGAAACGAATTGGCGGATGAAGTATCCACAGTGACCGTCTCCAGCTCATGCTTGCACTTTGAACCGAGACGTCTCAAAATGTTCAGCATCACCTCAATGTCAAGCAAGTGCGGAACATTGCTAAGCCGGACATTTCCTTCGGCAAGAAGGCTTGCCGCCAGTATTGGTAAAACGGCATTTTTTGCTCCATGGATACGTATGGTTCCTGATAGAGGGCTTCCGCCCTCAATCACCAATTTGTCCAATGTATCACCTCCGAGTTTACCGCTCTCCCATGACATAAACCTCAGGTACCAAATGTATTCCGTTTTTCTCAGCTATGGTTTCCTGAACCTTCTTCATCAGGGCGAGCACGTCCTCTGCTGTCGCTTGACCGGTGTTTTCAATGAAATTGGCATGCTGAAGGGAAATTTCCGCGCCTCCGATTCGAAATCCTTTGAGTCCCGCCGCCTCTATCAAACGTGCGGCATGATCACCGGGTGGATTTCGAAATACACTACCGGCGGTGGCGGATTGAAGCGGCTGGGTACGCCGCCGGCGGTCCTTATAAGACGCCATGGCTGCTGAAATCTCCTTCCGGTCACCATGCTGGAGTTGGAACACGGCCCGAAAAATGATTCCTCTCCTGTCATGCAGGACAGAATGACGATAATCAAACTCCATATCTTCCACAGCATAGTGAACCAATTCACCTGTCTCCAGTACAATGTCAGCGGACTTAAATATGCGTGACACATCAGACCCGTGGGCACCGGCATTCATATATACAGCCCCTCCGACAGACCCGGGTATACCTCCGGCAAACTCCAGTCCTGTTAAACCTTTTTTAGCGGCCAGAACGCTAAGTTTAACAAATGACATGCAGCCTCCGGCTGTGACCAGGTCGCCATCAAAGACAACCTCGTCAAATCCCTGTCCTAGCTTAATAACGGCCCCGCGTATGCCTTTGTCTGATATAAGCATATTGGACCCGCGCCCAAGCTGTATCCATGGAATATTGTGGGTGTGGAGGATATTTGTCAGTTCTGCCAACTGTTCCATTGTTTCCGGGACAATCAGAACGTCGGCAGGACCGCCTATTTTCCAGGTTGTATATTTAGCCAGCGGTTCGTTCTTGAATATAGCTCCGACATTAGATTGCGATAACTGTAACTCCCACTCCTGCATCTTGCAAAACCTCCCTTGACTTCAAAACCGAAAAGGCCATTCCCCGGCTTGCGAAGAGATGGCCGCTGTTGGATGATACCGGCCTCTTGGGTGAGATTGTCACGATTATAGAGTATCTTATGTAGACCCCTGTAGGTGTGTGACAATCGCCCAGCCGTTTTAGCGGTTGTTCATCAATCGGCGTATTTCATTAACAATGACAGCGGCCGAATCGGGTTTGCCAAGCAAACGTGAGGCTTCGGACATGGAAGTCATCGTTTTGGGATCTCCCATAATTTCTTCGATTCGGGAAAAAAGGGTTTCGGCAGTCAAGTCTTTTTCCAAAATCATTTTGGCCGCTCCAGCGCTTTCCAACTGACGGGCATTAGCCTCCTGATGATTATTCGTCACATTCGGAGACGGGATAAGCACAGAAGGGATTCCAAGCGAGGTGATCTCCGCTAAAAATGATGCGCCCGCCCGATTCACGATCAATGAAGTCGAGGCAAGCACCTCCGGCATGTTGTGTACATAAGGAACGATATGAAGGTGGTTCGGCATCGTCCCCAGCTGGCTGCGTACAGCTTCACGGGTTCCCTCGAAATATAAGTCCCCGGTAACATATACAAAATGTACGTTCGGCAGTTTTGGCAGCATCGGGGCCATGTCAACCATCGCTTTATTGATTGCTCTGGCTCCGCGGCTTCCTCCCACAACAAGCACAACGCGGCTATTCATCGGAATACCGAGCGAGGCGAATCCCCGCTCCCGGTTGGCCGATTGAACGGTGGTTGCCCGGGGATTACCGGTATATATCACTCTTTTGGCCTTGGGGAAAGAACGCTCCGAGCCTTCAAAACTGACCGCAACGGTAGAGGCATAGCGGCTTAAAAACTGATTCGTTAATCCAGGAATCGCATTCTGCTCGTGAATCATCGTCGGAATGCCAAGCTTAGCGGCAGCATATACGACAGGACCGCATACATACCCTCCAGTGCCGATGACTACATCCGGCTTAAAATCAGCAAGCATTTTTTTACTTGCCGATACCCCTTTTAAAAAACGCAACACCGTCTTAACATTATCGAAAGATATCTTCCGCCGAAAGCCGGTGATATCGATACTCTTGAACGGAAGATTTTCTTGAGGAACAAGCTTGCTTTCGAGGCCGTTCTCTCCTCCGATATATAAAAAAGCGGCTTTGGGCTCTTCCGCTTCACATTGTCTGGCTATAGCGACGGCGGGGTATATATGCCCCCCCGTACCGCCGCCGGTTAATACGACACGCACGCCGTTCACCTCGCATAACGGGATATATTTAATAAAATGCCTAGAGCGGTCAACATCAGCGTCAGAGAACTTCCTCCATAACTGATCAGCGGGAGCGTTATACCGGTTACTGGCATCAGTCCGATTACAACTCCGATATTAATAATGACCTGTATGGCAACCATACCAATGATACCGACAGCGAGCAAACTTCCAAAGCTGTCGTTTACGGTCACAGCCACTCTCATCCCCCGCCACACCAGGGTAAGGAACAAAAGAAGCACAATCAAACCGCCAATGAATCCAAGTTCCTCGGCAAGAATAGCAAAGATAAAATCAGTTTGGGGTTCAGGAACATAACTGTATTTCTGACGACTCATTCCGAGGCCCAGGCCGCCGAGACCGCCCGGTCCGATCGCATAAAGAGATTGAATGATTTGATAGCCCGCTCCAAGCGGGTCGGACCACGGGTCCAAAAATCCGGTAATCCGCTTCAGCCGATATGGTGCAGCTAGGATAAGACCGACAAAGCCTGCAGCCCCGCCCAAAGCAAGAAATCCAAGGTGCTTCATGCGTGCCCCGGCTGTAAATACAATCATGAGCGCAGCCCCAAGCATCACGGCCCCTGTTCCAAGATCAGGCTGGAGCATGATCAAGCCGAAAGCCAATCCGATCAATCCCAGCGGCGGCATTAATCCCTTGGAAAAAGAAGTGATGTCGTAGTCGTCACGGCTGAGCCACTTGGATATAAACAGAATCATACCCAGCTTCATAAATTCGGATGGCTGAATACCAAACGAACTGATTCCCAGCCAGCTGCGCGCACCACCGCGAACAACCCCAATGCCAGGGATCAAAACGATCACCAGCAAAACAAAACAGATCAACAATCCAAGCTTCGCATATTTTTTCCATACGCGAAAATCCATGTTGGCCGTAAAATACATAGCAGCAAGACCGAGACAGGCAAATAACAGCTGCCGCTTCACAAAATAAAACTGATCTCCGTAATCATGAAAAGCGAGGACGGACCCCGCACTATAGACCATAATAATTCCGATGGTCAGCAGAGCCAGAATACAAATCAGGAGCCATAAATCGGGCGCCGGACGGTTCTTGTTCATGAAGAGGCCACCTTTAGCATACGAAGTAGGGGCTTATCCACCCCCCTACTTACAGATTATGCACCGCCTCTTTAAAAATGCGTCCACGTACCTCATAAGAAGAAAACATGTCCCAGCTGGCACAGGCAGGCGAAAGAAGTACGATATCCCCCTGCTCGGCCAAACCGGCAGCCTTCTTTACGGCGGCAGTGAGTGCAGCGGCGGCGTCCTCATCATTATCGACGAGGATGATTTGCTTTAACCCAGCCTCTTCTGCCGCTTTCGCTAATTTTTCCTTCGTTTCACCAAGAAGCACCACCGATTTGACACGTTCTTTAAGGATAGGCACAAGTTCCTCATAATCGGAGCCTCTGTCGAGCCCCCCGGCGATAAGAACGATCGGACGCGTAAACGAAATCAGCGCCATGCCCGTAGCCTTGGCATTTGTTGCTTTTGAATTATTATAGTAAGAGACTCCATTGATATCCTTAACAAATTCCAGACGATGCTCAACTCCCCGGAATTTTTCCAGGGGAGCTGCAAGCGCCGAAAGATCCGCGCCCGCGGCAATAGCGACCGCACATGAAGCAAGAGCATTTTCAACATTAAATTTGCCTGGCAAACCTATCTTGTCTACCGGAATGATCTCATGGGTGAAGCCTTTGTCGTCCGTATAAACGACCATACGGCTCAAATGATCTTCCACACCGGGCAAGTATGGCGGAACCACATGCACACCTTCCCGAAGATGCTCATTCATCGAAAACGGCAAAATATGTGCTTTAATATAAGGCACGAGGCTCCGGCATACCGGATCATCCCAGTTCAAAACAGCGGTATCTTCGGCCGTCTGATTGCTAAACAGCTTGGCCTTGGAGGCGACATAGTCGTCCATTTCGCCATGGTAATCCAGATGGGTCTCCGTCACATTCAGCAGACAGGCTATCTTAGGACGGTAATCCTCCGTCCCTTTCAGCTGGAAGCTGCTTAGCTCTGCGACCATCCAATCGTCCTCAGACGCTTCCATAGCAGCTTGAGAGAGCGGTGTTCCGATGTTCCCGGCGACGATCGGCGACATCCCGGCTGCTTTCAACAATTCACCAACCCATGTTGTCGTCGTCGTCTTTCCATTCGAGCCGGTAATCCCTATCATAGGTGCGCTGCAAAGATGATAAGCTACCTCTACTTCCGTCACAACCGGAATTCCAAGTTCCTGTGCCTTGAGAACGGGCGCAACATGATACGGAATGCCTGGGTTTTTTATGAGCAGCGATACACCCTCATGTATCAATCCTTCAGGATGTCCTCCGCATACAACGGAAATCCCCAAAGCTTCGATCTCGGAAGCTTCGGGGCATTCTTCCCGTTCTTTTTTATCATTAACAGTAACGAGTGCTCCGGCATTATGCATCACTTTGGCTACCTCGACTCCGCTTTTGGCCAGTCCCAATACAACAACTTCTTTATTCCGGTAAAATTCTGGATGTTTCATCTTTACAACCCCTTGTTAATAAAAAGTCCCAGACCCGCCAGCACAAGACCTACAGCCCAAAATGTAATAACGACTCGCCACTCCGACCAACCGGACAATTCAAAGTGATGGTGGATCGGACTCATTTTGAATATACGCTTCCCTCTTGTTTTAAAAGAAACTACCTGAAGCACGACCGACAGCATCTCAATCACAAACACCCCGCCGATGATTAGAAACAGCAGCTCGCTCTTCGTTACGATGGCAATGGCTCCAATGGCCCCTCCGATTCCAAGCGAACCTGTGTCCCCCATAAACACTTTAGCCGGGTGCGCGTTAAATACGAGAAACCCAAGCACAGCTCCGATCATTGCCGCCGCACAAAAAGCGGCTGCAAACGAGGTCGATTGAATCGCTATAAGCGCATAAGCTCCAAGGGAAATCGCACTGACTCCTGATAACAACCCGTCAAGACCGTCTGTAAAGTTGACCGCATTACTGATCGCAAGCATCATAAGAACGATAAACGGATAGTAGAACCATCCGCCCCAATCGAATGCAAAGCTCGTTCCGGGGATGCCGATCGCTGTACTGTGGCCATTTGAAATCAGCAGCCAGCACATAATGCCGGCAAACAAAAGCTGTCCCAACAGCTTTTGGCGCGCCGTCAGTCCTAAAGAGCGTCGAAACACGATTTTTATATAATCATCCAAAAATCCGATCAGACCGAACCCGAGTGTTCCAACAAGCAGTACATAAAAATTGGTATCAACCGGTGAAAATTTTACAAAAGTTAAAGTAAAGGCCAGTAAAATGATAACTCCGCCCATCGTAGGCGTCCCCGCTTTTTTCAGGTGACTTTGCGGACCATCGTCCCGAACCTGCTGACCAAATTTCATCCGGCGAAGCAGCGGTATAAGCAGCGGAGCGGATATAACAGCAAGTACGAACGATACGCCGATCGTCAGCAATAACAGTTGAAAGTCCATGAAAATCACCCCCTTAAATCGTTGTCACGGCTATGCAAGCTTTTTAGTGCTTCCACAACGTCTTCCAGTTTCATGCCTCGCGAGGCTTTGACCAATACAACATCTTTATGAGTTACTTCTTTCGTTATGCTCTCGATCAGCGCCGCCTTATCTGTAAAAGCCACTACCTGTCCCTTCGGCAGACGGGATTTAGCAGCTTCCGCCGTATACGTAGACAGTGGACCATAAGTAAACACCATATCTACCTTGTCAGGTGAGATGTACTGCCCGATTTCCGCATGAAACTCCTGTTCACGAGGTCCCAGCTCAAGCATGTCCCCGAGAACGGCAATTCGCCGACTGAAGCCTTTAATATCACCCAATACATCCAGAGCAGCCTTGACCGATTTCGGACTTGCATTATATGCATCATTCAGCACCGTTACCCCATGTTCGGTTTCAATGCTTTCGATACGCATGCTAGTCAGACGCAGACCTGCCAAACCTTCCCGGATCTGTTCCTCACTAAGTCCATAATGCTCGGCAACTGCTAGCGCAGCCAAAGCATTAACTACGTTGTGACGTCCCAGCAGAGGTAAACTGAAACCTTCACCGGGATGACGATCAGAGGTAAAGATCATTCCCTTGGCATGAAACATCATGCCTGTCGGGTAATCATCATTGTCTTCCCCTGTCCCAAAGGTGAATGTTTGAAGCCCCTCGGGCTTTTTCGTTTCTGGTTCGGCCAGCACTTGGGTGATCAGCGGTTCATCCCCATGATGTATTAAAAGTCCACCCGGCTTCATTCCGCTAATGATTTCCAGTTTAGCGCGAGCGATTTCCTCTCTTGAACCAAGCTGAAGCATATGCGCCTCGCCTACATTAGTGATAACCGCAATATCCGGCCGAGCAATGGAGGACAGCAGCTCAATCTCATGGCGTCCGCTCATTCCCATCTCCAATACGGCGATATCGGTTTCTTCCGGCATGGCGAGAACCGTTAACGGAAGCCCGATCTGATTGTTGAAATTCCCTTCTGTTTTATGGACTTTATATTTCGTTTCAAGCAAGGAAGTCACCATATCCTTGACGGTCGTTTTACCGTTGCTTCCGGTAATGCCCACAACCTTGACTCCAGTCTCTTTCAGATAGGAAGACGCCAGTGACTGCAAAGCCTCCAGCGTATCTTTAACGATGACAACCGGTCCTTCAGGCGGTGTACCGTGATCCTCCTGCCACAGGAACGCTCCAGCACCAGCCTCCAGCGCCGGAACAACAAACTGATGGCCGTCAAAACGTTCACCGACAAGCGGAACATACAAGCTTCCGTGCCGGACTGTTCTTGAATCCGTGCTGACTCCTTGAATGATAACTTCTCCATCTTGTTTACGAATAAGCGCACCGCAGCACATGGCTGCGATGCTTTGCAATGTTTTTTGGATCACAATTGTCTGCCCCTTATCGCTTCTTTTGCAACGATGCGGTCGTCAAAATCAAATACTTTTCCCGCAATCAGTTGATAGGTCTCATGACCTTTCCCCGCAATCAATACTACATCTCCCGGGCTTGCCATTTCAATAGCCTTTTTAATAGCTTGCCTGCGGTCAACGATGAGATGATAACGATTCTCGGATACACCGTCCTCCAGCAGCCCTGCCTCGATATCCTGCAAGATCTGCTCAGGCTCCTCCGTTCTCGGATTATCAGATGTAACAATGACGATATCACTTAGTCTGGCCGCGATCTTTCCCATGATCGGGCGCTTGCTCTTATCACGGTCGCCGCCACAGCCAAATACGGTTAGCACCCTGTTCTGAGCAAACTCCTTGATGGTACAAAGTACGTTATCCAGACCATCCGGTGTATGGGCATAATCCACAATCACTGCAAAGGGCTGCCCTGCATCAACCGTTTCTACCCTGCCTTCTACCCCAGGTACGGATTCAAGACTTTTTTTAATGTCTTGCAGCGGAATATTTTCAAGCAGCGCGCAAGCAATCGCCGCCATCGTATTATACACATTGAATTTTCCGATCATCTTTATGGAAATATCTGTGCTGCCTCGAAAAGTATCTACGTAAAACGAAGTTCCTTGTGCTGTAATGGCAATGCCGGATGCACGAACATCCGCTTTCTCGTCCAAGCCATATGTAATGACTTCAGCTGCCGTCAATTTCGCAAATTGTCCGGAAGCTTTGTCGTCCGCGTTGAGTACAGCGTATTTTCGCTGTTTTTCTTCCTTGGCAAAAGCATTCCCGAGTCTGGAGAAAAACAACCCTTTAGCCCTTTGATAATCCTCGACCGAGTTGTGATAGTCAAGATGATCCTGGGTCAAATTCGTAAAGACAGCCGTCCGGAAATCCGTTCCTTTTACACGGCCCTGTTCAAGAGCATGGGAGGACACTTCCATGACACAAAACTGCGTACCTGTCTGCGCCATTTCATAAAGGCTTCGCTGAAGCTCCAGTGCCTCCGGTGTCGTTCCCGACATAGGGAATGACCTGCCGTCATACTTCATTTGAATCGTACCGATTAATCCAGTTTTCAACCCATAATCACTCAAAATTCTATCAATAAGATACGTCGTCGTTGTTTTTCCATTCGTCCCGGTCACTCCGATCATCGTCATGCGCTTGCTGGGCTGGCCATAGAATCTGTCAGCGAGCGCCGCCATAGCGAACCGGCAGTCCTTCACAACAACTTGCGGAAGTAGAATGTTGAGTGTTCGGTTTACAACAAGGGCCACCGCACCGTTCTCCTTTGCCTCAGCTGCATAATCATGTCCGTCCACCGTATGGCCCGGCAAACAAAAAAACAAATCTCCGGGGGTCACTTTTCTGGAATCAGTCTGAAGTCCGGTAACATCAATGTCACCATCGCCAACAATAACAGCTGCGGCCAAAACGGATGTCAACTCGCTCAGTTTCATCGTCATCCCTCCAAATATACGCGAGTAGCTTCAGCATCCTTACCTTCGCAAAACGGATGATGATGCTAGTGTTTATGCTCGCCTTCAGATGAATCGTTCCCCATATAGATCCGGATCGTTGATCCTCGCTCTACCCGGCTTCCCGGCTTCGGTGCCTGATTGATGACTGTGTTGCCTGTTCCCGATTTAGCTAGCATAAAGTTCATATTCAGATCTTCATACAGCTCCTGAACCGTGGCACCCACCAGATCGGGTACAGTAACCATCGGCGTCTCGCCATACTTATATTCCCGTGGCAGCTGATCCTTTCGCTGCGGAACCTGCATGTAGTGCAGCGAATCTTCCAATATGTTCTGTACAATCGGCGCCGCGACAACGCCGCCAAACTGAATTCCTTTCGGATTGTCTACCGCTGTATAAACGACAATCTGCGGATCATCTGCCGGTGCAAAGCCGATAAAGGATACGATATGCTCTGTCGATGAATAGCGTCCATTAATAACCTTTTGAGCTGTACCGGTTTTGCCACCAACCCGATAGCCATCAATAAAAGCGGGGCGCCCGGTTCCTTTGGCTACGACACTTTCCAGCGCTTCCCGCACTTGTTTGGACGCCTTCTCGGAGATGACCCGCCGCTTAGGCTCTTTTTCCACCTCGTCAATGACCTCTCCGGTCTCAGGATGTATCCACGCTTTAGCTACGTTCGGCTGATACAAGTTCCCGCCATTAATAGCGGCAGATACCGCAGCCACCTGTTGGATCGGTGTAACGGAAACCCCTTGGCCAAATGCTGTTGTAGCCAGCTCAACCGGGCCAACTCTCGACAGTTTGAACAAGATTCCGTTTTCCTCTCCAATTAAATCTACGCCTGTCTTTTCACCAAAGCCAAAATCACGGATATATTGGAAAAGGGACTCCTTGCCCAGCTTTTGACCGAGTGCCACAAAACCCGGGTTGCAGGAGTTTTGAACGACTTCCATGAACGTCTGGCTTCCGTGCCCCCCCCTCTTCCAGCAGCGAAGCCTTGCCCCGCCAACCTCAACAGCACCGGAGTCAAAGAAGTGATCGTTTTTCAAGTTCACTTTTCCCTCTTCCAATGCCGCTGCAAGTGTGATGATTTTAAACGTGGACCCCGGCTCGTATGTCATCCAAATCGGAAGATTTCGGTTATAGATTTCCGGATCATATTCCTGATAATTTTCCGGGTTAAATCCGGGTCTGCTGGCCATCGCTAAAATTTCCCCGTTCTTCGGGTTCATCGCGATAGCCCAGCTGGCATTCGCCTGGTATTTCACCATAGCCTGGTCCAGCTCTCGTTCCATGATAGACTGAATCGACTTATCAATCGTTAGTTCCAAATGCAGCCCGTCCTTCGGCTCCACATACTTCTCGGATGACCCGGGCATTAGCCGACCGCCTGCATCTGACAAGTAGGAGATACTGCCATTCATCCCCCTAAGCTTGTCATCATATTTTTTCTCAGTACCGGTCAGGCCCTGGTTGTCAATACCTGTAAAGCCAATAATATGGGCCGCAAGCCCACCATAAGGATAGTGACGCTTATTATCCTCTGCAACAACGATACCCGGCAGCTTCAAATCACGAATTTCCTGAGCCAGCTCCATCGTAATTTTTCGTCCGCCGGGTTTAATTCGTTCAACCATGGACCCTCGCTTCGTAATCATCTTCTTCACTTCGGCCTCGTTCATGCCCAGCTTCGAAGCCAGTAACATGGCTGTCTTATCCGGTTCTTTGATTTGAGCCGGAATGGCCATGATGGTCGGCGTGCTGATATTCGTAACTAACGCTTCTCCGTTACGGTCCCGGATTTCTCCGCGCTTTGCAGTAAACGGAATATTACGGCGCCAGGATTCCTCGGCTTTAGCGGACAGCTCTGCACCTTTTCCGAGCTGGACGTAGGCAAGCCGCACTACAAGCGCAGCAAACAGCAGAAACAATACCAACAGGGCCCAGAGCAGCCTTCTCCGCTGAGATATCTTGGATACTTTCACATGTTTCCCTCCCCTACTTGAACCCGTAAGCTCATGAATTTCCGTCTATCACATGAGTATTCGGGACAATCAGGGGTTAGAACAAGCTATTCCTTACCGTTTTTTTCATTCGCTTTGGCACCATCGGATGAGGAGGATTTATCCTTCTTTACAGTATCCTCAGCAGGCTTCAGCGTCAGGTAAACTACACGTTTACCGTTCTCAGTACCTTCCTTCTGGTCAACAACATACCCTTCGCCTTGTACATGCACCTTCACCTTCATCAAGTTAAGAACCTCCAATGCATCCCGCAAAGATTCTCCCCTGAGATCAGGTATTTTCATCTTGTCGTTCTCCTCCGTCAGCAGATAGATCCTCTGACCAGCCTCAATCGGTTCATTGGCTGGAGGATACTGCTGTTTGACCGTACTTCCTTTCCCTAGGGTCTCAAAAACAAACCCTTCTGCGAGCAGTTTCGTTTTAACCTCGCTAACCTTCATTCCCTCCAGCTTAGGTGCTTTACGCTCCGTTGAAGCGGAAGAGTTGTTTTTTTCACCCGACTTTTCCTTGGATTCGTTTTTGGGTATACCCCAGTAATTCAAAGTTTGGGAAACGATTTTTTGAAATACAGGCGCGGCAGCCTCTCCGCCTCCTGCTTGCACATTCGGCTCGTCAATGATGACATATACCGCGATTTTCGGATCGTCTACAGGCGCATACCCGATAAAGGATGCAACGACCTTGTTCCGGTCTCTGTAATCCCCTTTTATCGCTGTTCCGGTTTTACCGGCTACGCGGTAACCATCGATGTATGCTAGCCTACCACTACCATGCTTCTGGTCAGCAACAACCTGCTCCAGGTACTCTCCGGTTTCTCGTGCAGTCTCGGGAGAGATAACCTGACGTACAACCTCAGGTGCTATTTTTGTAATTTCACCTGTATTCGGATCTTCAATTTGCTTGACGATTTGCGGCTTCATCAGCTTCCCGCCATTAGCTACGGCTGAAACAGCTGCAATCTGCTGGATTGGCGTAACGGAAACCGCATAGCCATAAGGAACGGTCGAGATGTCGATATCTCTTTCCATATTCAACTGACCGACTACTTCACCGGGAAGGTCAATATCTGTCTTTTCATTAAATCCAAATGCATTAATATATTGTTTCAAACGTTCTTTCCCGAGCATTTCATAACCGAGTTTGACAAAAGCTACGTTACTGGACCGCTTCACACCCTCGAGATACGTAATTTCTCCCCATCCCCATGGGACGACATCATAATGCGTTCTGCCACCTGCACGAATGGAACCTGACATATATTTCGCCTCAGGGTTAAATAAATTTTCCTCGATTGCGCTGGCAAGGGTGACGATCTTGAAGGTGGAACCGGGCTCATACGTGGACATGACCGCATGGTTGTAAAAATTCGCCATATCAGGCGTATTCCAATACTCATTCGGATCAAAGGTCGGCATATTCGCCATGCCTAAAATTTCCATTGTATTTGGATCTGCTGCGATAACGGTCATGCTGAGCGGGTTATATTTCTCATATGCTTCACGCATGGCATCCTCGATATAATACTGGATCGTGTCGTCGATCGTCAGCATAAAATTTTTCCCATTTTTAGCGGGCTTGTAAACTTCATCAGCCGAAGGAACCCTTACCCCCTTCTTGTCACTCTGATATTTGGCAAAGCCATCCTCGCCCTTCAGTTCATTATCAAAATATTTTTCAAAGCCGTCCTTGGCGACTCCATCACGATCCGTGTACCCCAGAACATGCGCAGCCAAGGTGTTTTGCGGATAGACACGCTTCTTGTCCGTTATAATTGAAATCCCGCTATCCGGCACTTTGCCCTCAGCTCTAAGCTGACTTTCCAGCTCATCCCTCAACTGTACAATTTCATTCTTCTTATCTTCATTGACTTTCCAGCCTTCAAGGCCGATTTCCCGATAAACGTGATATTCCCCTTCTTTATTCTTCGCTCTTACAATTTTCCGAAGCTCTTCTTCGTCTTTATTCAACACCTTGTTAAGACCCTTTACAACCTCATCCTCCAAACCATTAGCTTGAATCACTCTCGGATTTACAGCAATTGTATATGCCGGGGCATCCATCGCCAGTACATCGCCATCGCGATCCGATATCGTTCCCCTCGAAGCTGTAATGGTCTCTTGACGGCCAAAGTTATCTAAGGCTTTCTCTTTCCAGAAGTCATTATCAATGACCTGCAGCCAGAAAATCCGCCCAATCAATAAAAGAAAAAAGAGGGTAATCACTCCCCCTATCAGCAATGTACGCAGTTTGATTTTTTTAATCATCGGTCCAACCTCACTATACTTCTAGTTTTGTCCCGACGGTACACTGGATTTATCCGCTTTGCCAGATGGCATAGGAACGTGTATCGCATCGCCTTTCTCAGCTTGAACATATCCCATTTCCTTCGCTTTTTGAGCAATCCCCATCTCTAACGTCTGCTTTTCTACTTGAAGTGTTTCTATATTTTTGTTCAGCGTATCGATTTCTCGCGTCGTATTCTGAATCTGACGGTTGAGATCATAAACTTTTACATGGCTCATTCCAACCCAGCCCATAACTGCAACAACAAGCAGCACGGACACCAGGTAAAGCAGCTTCTCTTTTTGGGGCAGCTGAGAACGGCGTTTAACGACGGTCGTTTTCTCGACATACTGAGACTGCTGTTGTTTCTGTCTCTCTTGAACGGCCAAATTGCCGCGTGTGTAAGCCATGGCTGAATTCTCCTTCACTTTGGTATTTCTTAGCTAGGTTCTAACTTTTCTGCAATACGCAATTTAGCTGAACGTGCGCGGGGATTCTGCGCTAACTCCGATGCGCTTGGAGCAATCGGTTTTCGATTTACAAGCTTCAATGTTCCTTGTCCTCCACCGCAAACACACATGGGAAAATCTGGTGGGCAAGTACATTTTGGTATATAACTGTTAAAGATTTGCTTACAAATCCGATCCTCAAGTGAGTGGAATGTAATAACAGACACTCTTCCTCCAGGTGCAAGGCAGTTTATCGCTTGATGCAGCGCATCCTTAAATGCACCGAGTTCATCATTAACAGCGATTCGCAGTGCCTGAAAGCTCCGTTTCGCCGGATGTCCTCCCGTTCTGCGAGCTGCAGCCGGAATTCCTTCTTTAATCATATCGACCAATTGCCCAGTCGTCTGAATGGGACTATTTTCCCGCCTTTCACAAATGACCCTGGCAATTCGCCTTGAAAATTTCTCCTCACCATACTCGAACAAAATTCTTGCGATTTCCTGCTCTGGCCATTCGTTCACGATATCGGCTGCTGTAAGCTCTGCGGATTGATCCATCCGCATATCGAGCGGCGCATCGTGATTATAGCTAAATCCTCTCTCCCCCTCATCAAATTGCGGCGAAGAGACGCCCAAATCAAACAGAATACCGTCAACATGGAAATGGCCATCCTCGTCACGACCGACTTGGCTGCGGAGAACCTCCTCCAAATCGCGAAAATTTGTCTTGACCAGGGTAACCCTATTTCCATATGGCTTCAGAACCTCTTTAGCATTGTTCAGCGCCCAATCATCCTGATCAAGCGCGATCAAGCGGCCCTCTGAACCCAGTTTGGAAGCGATCAGCGAGCTGTGGCCCGCCCCTCCCAATGTACAGTCAACATATATACCGTCTGGTTTGATGCGCAGCCCTTCTACCGCTTCTTCTTTAAGCACCGTGATGTGATGAAACAAGCTGCAGCCCTCCATAATTTTCTACTTAGTTCCAGCATATGATTGTGGTGTAAGTACCTGCTGGTGTTTTATTACAGGTCAAAATCAAAGTCGACCAGCTTCTCAGCGATGTCATTGAACGCTTCTTCTGATTGCTGGTAATACTTTTGCCATTGCTCTTTGCTCCAAATCTCCACTCGATTCGAAACGCCGATAACAACACATTCCTTCTCAAGCTTCGCAAATTCACGCAAATTGCCCGGTAAATTTACCCTTCCCTGTTTATCCCATTCACATTCTGCTGCACCAGAGAAAAAAAACCGAGTAAACGCACGCGCGTCCGACTTCATGAGCGGGAGGGATTTGAGCTTTTGTTCCATGATGGCCCATTCTTCAGTGGGGTATACAAAGAGGCACTGGTCCAATCCGCGGGTGATAACAAAAGAGCTGCCAAGGAGATCCCTGAATTTTGCAGGAATCGTGATCCTTCCTTTATCGTCGATGCTATGCTGAAATTCCCCCATAAACATCTGGCACTCTCACCCCTTAACCCCGATTCCCCACTTTGCACCACTTTCCTCCACTTTAGAATAATAGATTCGTCATCAAGAATCAAATTCCTTCAAGCAAGCTATTCTTTTTTTCACAAGTACACTATGTTCTGGCGCAGGTTCTGAAATAAAAAAAGAAGCTGTCCCAAAGAGAACAAAATCTCCTTATCGGACAACCTCTCAATAATCGAATCAAAGTGTAAAGTTTAATGCGGTGACCAGCTGTTGAGATAAGACTTTTGCTCTTCACTCAATTCGTCAATTTCTATCCCAAGACTTTCGAGCTTATACCGCGCAACTTGTTCATCTAATTCATAAGGGACATTGACAACCTGATTGCCAATGTTGGAGTATTGGTCATTTACATATTTCAGCGAAAGCGCCTGAAGCGCAAATGTCATATCCATGATTTCAGCAGGATGCCCGTCTCCTGCCGCAAGGTTGACCAGACGACCTTCAGCAAGCAGGTAAATTTTACGTCCATCTTTCAAAAGATATTCTTCGATATTTCGGCGTACTGTACGAAAAGATTGTGAGCGAGCTTCCAAATCCGGTTTGTTTACTTCAACATCGAAATGGCCCGCATTGGATAAGATCGCTCCATCCTTCATCACGTCATAATGCTCTCCGCTGATCACATCACGGTTCCCGGTCACGGTAACAAAGAAATCGCCATGCTTCGCCGCTTCTTCCATCGGCATCACACGGAAACCGTCCATATAGGCTTCTACTGCCTTGATGGCATCGATCTCGGTCACAATCACGTTTGCTCCCAGTCCCTTGGCTCGCATCGCAACCCCTTTACCGCACCAGCCGTAACCGACAACGACTACAGTTTTACCCGCGACTACCAGGTTGGTTGTCCGGTTTATTCCGTCCCATACCGACTGTCCTGTACCGTAACGGTTATCGAACAAGTACTTGCAGAACGCGTCGTTCACTGCAACCATCGGAAACTTCAGAGCCCCTTCTTTCTCAAGCGACTTTAAACGAAGGATGCCCGTTGTTGTCTCTTCAGCCCCTCCGCGAATCCCCTTCAGCAGTTCAGGGCGCTCCGCATGGAGAATCGTTACCAAATCACCGCCGTCATCAATCAGAAGATCAGGCTTAGTCTCCAATGTGCGAAGCAGCAGCTCCTTATATTCCTCCGGCTCAGGGTCATACTTCGCAAAGACGGTAATCCCATCCTCCACCAAAGCTGCACACACATCATCCTGTGTCGACAGCGGATTGCTTCCTGTAACCGTCACCTCAGCACCGCCAGCTTGAATTACTTTTGCCAGATAAGCCGTTTTCGCTTCAAGATGCAATGAGATCGCAACCTTCAATCCTTTAAACGGCTGCTGCTGTTCAAATTGCTGGCGAACACGACTCAGCACGGGCATATGTGCCTCTACCCAATCGATTTTCAAATGTCCTTCCGGCGCCAGCTTCAAATCCTTGATAACGCTACTCTGAATTGCTGGTGAACTCATAATACGGCCTCCTTAATATATGAAAAATAATACATTAAACAACATTCTTATTAAGCACAGCATTCAAAACTGTCCTTGAAATCAATAATAGATGGCCCGGTGAATACCCGAGTTATCATAAGGAATGGACATAAGATCATCCAGCAGCGACATTCCGTATCGATTCAGATAGTAGAAAAAGTTGTATACTCTCTCCTGCGGCCTGCCTAGCGGAACGAGAGACTGCTCTATTAGTTCCCACTGCCTTAGTGAAGCATGATGCTGCTGTTTCAGAGCCTCTTTCGTCTTATTCAGCAAAAAGTCCATTTGAGCCAGTATTCGTTCTTTATTGCTTTCTCCTAAATTTAAAAGTCCTGGCTGTATCCGACTCAAGTCCTGAATTAAAGGCTCATAAAGTCGGTTGAAAGACTCTTTGGTTTCGCGGAAACGATAGTCCAAATCAAATTGATCTTGAGCCGAAAGCCACGCTTGCCGCTTGCTTTCCAGATTTACACATATATCCTGGAAAGTCAAATTGTATTTCTCCATGTACTTTCTGGAGTTATGTTCAACTATCGTAAAAGACAGCCGAGGTATAATCAACGGCATTTCAAGCCCCATTTCAGCAAAAGCATAGCGCGTAATCGCCCAGTACGATATTTCTCCCTGCCCCAAAACGGTTCCCAAAACAGGAAGCAGGCTGTCTTGCATTAACGGCCTTGTAAGCACATTGTTGCTGAAACGCTCTGGATGCCGTTCCAATTGTGCAAGCAACTCAGTTTCTGTCATGGAGACAAGGCCTCTTCGATCTGTAAAAATCCCATTTTCCCGAAATAGCAACAGCCGCTTGTTCTCAAACAAATAAAACAGGTTTGCTCCATTTACAGGAACATCCGCCTGCAGTTCATAACCAAGGCCCACAATATCACGAGCAGCTAACTGGTATGAATGACCTAGATATTCATTTTGTTTAATCATTTTTTCAAAAACAGATGATTCCAAAGACCTAAGTTGTGGATCGGCAGAATCTAGAAGCACAAGTCCATATTTGCCAAAAAGCGCCCCCATCAGCTTGGCGAATGCATCGCTAAGCCCGGTAGACGTCTCGACTGAACGACGAAGTAAATCCATCATACCCGGTTTGAATTCACTGTCCTGAAGTAAATTCTGAAAAGTATCCAGCGCCTCTTTCCATTGTTCCTGCGCAACCGGTGTAAGGCTTACAGACGTCCGTGAATCTTCGTCACCGTCTATTTTTATTTTGGTCACCTCAAGATTCGCTGTCAACATGTATGTATGGTTTGCTTCATCCCAGTCATGATCTTCACCGGCAATCCAGAACACAGGAATGACAGGCCTTCCTAATCTTTGCTCAGCCTCACGCGCTGCCTGAATAATCGTCATCGCCTTATATACAACGAGCATCGGACCGGTCAACAAACCGCTTTGCTGTCCTCCCGTAATGACGAGAGTTCCGTCCTGCTCCAATAAATCCAATGATTGATGTACCGCCTTATGCGGATTATATCTTTCATTATATAAGCGAAGACTGGCAACCAGCGCTTTACGGTTAATCCGGTTCTCTTCGGTAGAATCCAGCCATTTCACGCGCTTCTCCCAGCTGCGCTGATCACGATAATCCCCTCCATAGAAACCGCTCACACGTTCAAAGCGATCTATGTAATCCCGCGCCAGACGCGAGCCGCCGGATAAGGGCTCCGGAACTATATTCATGAGGTATGCCTCCTATTCTGCTTCAAACCTAAGCGGGCAGCTTACTTTATTAAAGCCCTTATTGAATTGTACCGAAAGATGCTATTCCCCGTCAAAGGAAAACAGTTATTTTCAAGCATAAACGGCTTTGCTGTCTTTAACAGACACTGCTTACGTTTCGCGAGGAAATCCAAGATTAGAGAATCGTGCCAAACTTATATTTTCTTAGATTTTCAAAAACAACCAGGCCATCCAAAGATGTATTCCTCGGATGACCTGGTTTTTACTTTTTTTAGGAAGATGCCCTTATTTAATAATCAACGTTCAGGACACCCATATTGTTATTTCTTTAAGCGTAGGCTTTGGCTACCCAGTGTCCTTTCGACACCTCAACCAATTCGGAGTCTTTCTCATTGAGGACTACAGTCCCATCTTCACCTTTAGCTGCAGAAATTGGACCGTCTGTATCATTTTCCAAAACCATACGTTTCTTGTTGGCTTCAATTTCCGGATCTGGGATCGGAATCGCCGACAACAGCGCCTTCGTATATGGATGGATAGGGTTCGCATACAGCTCTTCACTTTCTGCAAGCTCTACCATCTTGCCCAGGTACATAACTGCAACACGGTCACTAATATGCTTAACCATGGACAAATCATGCGCGATAAAAAGGTATGTCAAACCAAGACGGTCCTGCAAGTCCTGAAGCAAGTTGACTACCTGTGCCTGAATGGACACATCCAATGCCGAAATCGGCTCATCACAAATGATAAATTTAGGATTTACCGCGAGCGCGCGAGCAATTCCGATCCGCTGACGCTGACCACCTGAAAATTCGTGCGGATAGCGTGTCGCATGGTCACTGTTCAAGCCAACCATATCCAGCAGTTCTTCAACACGTTTCTTCCGTTCAGCCCGGCTGCCGGCCAATCCATGGATATCCAGCGCTTCTCCGATAATATCCGTCACCGTAAACCGTGGATTCAATGAAGCATACGGGTCCTGGAAAATCATCTGCATATCACGGCGCATCGCCTTCATTTTTTTCGGCGGCAGCTTATAAATATCTACTCCATTGAACGTTACACTTCCAGCCGTAGGTTCATACAAACGAAGAATCGTCCGCCCAGCCGTTGATTTTCCGCAGCCGGATTCACCTACCATACCAAGTGTTTCGCCTTCACGGATATAGAAATTAAGATTATCTACCGCTTTAAGAATATTGCCTTTACCAACATTAAAATATTTTTTTAGTCCTTTTACTTCAATAAGCTTGTTGTCCTTCATGACGACTGCTCCCCCTTTGCCATCGGATGAAGGTTCCAGCAGCGTGCCATATGCGTATCGCTGAACTCTGTTGCCCCCGGATCAATTCGTTCACAAATTCTCATCGCCTCATCACAGCGGGCACAAAACGGACAGCCCAGCGGAGGTTTAATGAGATCGGGAGGTGTTCCGATAATCGGAATAAGCGGCTCATCCTTTTTCTGGTCCAAACGCGGCATGGAACGAAGTAAGCCCTTTGTATAAGGATGCTGTGGGTTCTTGAAAATCTCCCACTTCGTGCCAGTCTCAACAACCTCACCGGCATACATTACGATAACCCGGTCACACATTCCGGCTACAACGCCAAGATCGTGTGTGATCAGAATAATCGATGTGCCCAGTCTCTCCTGCATTTCTTTCATAACATCCATAATCTGAGCCTGGATCGTTACGTCAAGCGCAGTTGTAGGCTCGTCCGCAATCAACAGGGAAGGTCTGCACGCAAGTGCAATCGCGATCATCGCACGCTGACGCATACCGCCTGAAAATTCATGCGGGTACTGATTGAAACGTTCCTCCGCATTTTTGATGCCGACCATTTTGAGCATTTCAACGGCTTTTTCCTTCGCTTCGCTGGAAGACATCTTTTGGTGTTTTGTAAGCACCTCAGTAATTTGCTTACCTATTTTCATAGTAGGATTCAGGGAAGTCATCGGATCTTGGAATATCATCCCAATATCTTTGCCGCGAATCGCTTCCATTTGTTTATTGCTTTTCTTGAGAAGGTCTTCCCCTTTAAAAAGAACTTCTCCTTTTTTTATTTTTGATGGAGGGGACGGAATCAGACGCATGATCGTCTGCGCGGTAACACTTTTACCGCTGCCAGATTCACCAACAATGGCAACCGTCTCTCCTTTTCCAACTTCAAAACTTACGCCGCGAACAGCCTTCACTTCACCGCCGCGTACGTTGAATGAAACGTTAAGATCTTTGACCTGCAAAATCGGCTCCATATCTTCCCACCTCCTATTTTTTCAATTGTGGATCCAGTGCATCACGCAAACCATCACCAAAAATGTTAAATGCAAGCATCGTCAAGCTGATAAAGAGAGCTGGGAACAGCATCCGCCAAGGATAAACCATCCAGCCGGACAAAGCATCGTTAATCATAGAACCCCAGGATGCAACCGGTGCTTGAACACCCAGTCCAAGGAAGCTCAAGAAAGCCTCTGCGAAAATAGCATTCGGTACAGTCAGCGTCAACGTAACAATGATCGGACCCAGTGCGTTCGGAATCAAGTGACGGAACAGCAGTCTTGGCGCGCCAGCTCCCATGGAACGTGAAGCCAGTACATACTCCCTGCTCTTCAGCTTCATTATTTCTCCTCGCACAATCCATGACATGTTGATCCATCCGGTTATCGTCAAGGCAAGTATGATCGTACCCAAACTTGGTTCAAATACAACCAGCAGCAAAATCGTAACCAAAAGATAAGGGATCGAATACAAAATTTCAGCAAATTTATTCATAAATTCATCGACACGGCCGCCAAAGAAGCCCATTACGCCGCCGTAAATGACACCAATAAGAAGGTCAATTGCCGCCGCCGCAAGTCCGACAGTCAAAGAGATCCGTGCGCCCATCCATGTACGAACGAACATATCACGTCCCAAATCGTCGGTGCCGAACCAATGTTCCTTGGAAGGAGGTGCATTCGTATTCATGAGATCATTTGTATCATAATCATAATTCGAGATCATCGGACCAATAATAGCCATAATAATGATTAATATAAGAATGATCAGGCCTGTCATTGCCAACTTGTTCTTACGCAATCGTTCCCATGAATCCCGCCAAGAGGACAAACTTTCACGCTGAATGACTTCGGATTGTTTCTCATCCACGCCGATCTTTTGGAAATCTTCAGGCTTCAGGTTTTGTGCCGCGGGATTCGACATCATCTGATCTGTATTCATAGGTTAGTCCTCCTTCCCGCCGCTCAGTTTAATACGCGGATCTACTAATACATAGACAATATCCGTTAGAAAACGAGCAACCATCAATAAAATTCCGTAAAAAATAGTAATACCCATAATGACCGTATAATCGCGGTTTGTAATACTATCAACAAACTGCTTACCAATTCCGCCGATACCGAAAATCCGCTCAATAACAACCGATCCGGTAATAATATTTGCCGTCATCGGACCAACATAGGTTACAACAGGCAATATACCGTTACGGATAAGGTGGCGAGACATAATAGCGTACCAGCTCAAACCTTTTGCTTTCGCGGTTTTAATATAATCCGAGTGCAATACTTCCAGCATGCTGGAACGTGTCAAACGTGCTATAAAGGCAATCGGCTGAGCCGATAGTGCCATTACCGGAAGTACATAGTCAAGCGGGCCGTCAAAGCCCATAACATTAAAGATACCTGCCTTTTCCGCTAACACGTATTGAAGCAAAGAGGCCAGCACAAAACTTGGTACAGCAATCCCCAAAACGGACATAATCATTGCAACGCTATCTATCAGTTTTCGGTGATACAGAGCTGCCAGCATACCTAGCAGTACACCTATAATAAGAGAAACAACAATCGCTATTAACCCTAATTTCAGGGATGGCGCAAATGTTTCCGTAATAATATCGGTTACACTCTGATTTTGTTGTTTCATGGAAACGCCCAAGTCACCTTGCAAAATATTTTTCAAATATGTCGCATACTGCTGATAAATTGGTTTATCCAAATCATACTGTTCCATCAGCCTTGCCTGTATTTCAGGCGAGGGCTTTTTTTCTCCCATAAACGGATCACCCGGTATGATTTGCATGAGAAAAAAAGTGGCTGAGATCAGTATGAATAATGACACAAGCATGAAAAAAAACTTACTCGCAACATACCTCAGCATCCTGCATCCCCCTAGTTGATAATTGTTCTATACCAAGTCTAGTTTTATTGTAAACAACACTAGAACGAATAATCAATTCTATAAGTTTCACCAGACAAAACAAGATTTGGAAATTCGACATTAATACAAAAAATCGGGATATATATGAGATGAACCCCCACATATATATCCCGAGTCGTAGCCATTATATCATAAATGACTACTCAATATATGCACGTGTGAAATCAATGTCGCCTTTGAAATCAATGTTAAGACCTTTTACCCAAGGTTTTACCAAAGATACGTTAGAATAGTAGTACAACGGCATAACTACTTGATTCTCTTTTACCAGAATTTCTTCAGCTCTGGACATCAATTCCATGCGTTTTGCATTGTCGTTCGTTTTATAAGCTTCTTCTACAAGCTTGTCGTACTCTTCGTTCTTGAATCCACTGTCATTGTTTCCACTATTTGACGTCCACATGTCAATATATGTCATAGGATCGTTGTAGTCTGCACCCCATCCTGAACGAGCGATCTGATAATCAAGGTTCGAACGGTTCTGCAGGAATACGCCCCACTCTTGGTTTTGAACACTAACTTCTACACCAAGGTTATTCTTCCACATATCCGCAACTGCGAGTGCAATTTTCTTGTGGTTATCATCAGAGTTATGGATCAGAGTAATCTCAGGTAATGTGGTATAGCCTTCCTCCTGCATGCCTTGGGCAAGCAGCTTCTTAGCTTCTTCTATATTTTCTTCAAAGTAATTGTCAGGTACTTCTTTACGATACTCGTCTTTCTCACCTTTAATGCCTGGTGGAACAAATCCATAAGCCGGAATTTCCCCAGCCATCGTGATCTTCTCAACAAGCGCTTGACGATTAATAGCCATGGAGAAAGCTTTACGTATATTCACGTTATCAAACGGCGGTGCAGTCGTATTGAAAACATAAAAATACGTAGAGGAGATACCTTTAATGTTCAACTCATCCGGCATTTCCTTCTTCACAGTTTCAAGCTGGTCAGTAGGAATGCTGCCTGTCGGCTTTCCTGCATAGTCGAGTTCATTATTACGGTAACTCGAAAGCTCTGTAGCGCCACTGTTTACAATACTCATTTCTACTTTTTCCAGTTTAATGTTATCTTTGTCCCAATACTGATCATTCTTAGCCAATTCGATCTTTTGACCCTTCGCAATATTGGTTACTTTGAAAGGTCCGTTACCAATCAGCGTGTCTGCTTTGGTTGCCCATTTTGGATTATCTTTCGCAGATGAATGGATCGGATAGTAGGTTTGGAAAGACATCAAACTAAGGAAATATGGAGTAGGGCTCTCAAGCGTTACTTCCAGTGTATAATCGTCCGTCGCTTTTACACCTACTTCATTTGGATCCGTAATATCTCCCAGGTTGTATGCTTTTGCATTTTTAATGTAATACAGCTGATAAACATACGGTGGAGCAGGCGCAAAGTTCGGATCTAACACACGTTTCCAAGCGAATTCAAAATCTTTCGCAGTTACAGGATCTCCGTTACTCCACTTGGCATCTTTACGAAGCGTGAACACATATTTCAGACCATCGTCAGAAACGTCCCATTTTTCAGCTACACCAGGTATGGGTTCTCCGTCCTCACCTTTGCGTACAAGACCTTCAAACACTGCGTTAATAACGGTGTTGGATGTATTGTCTTGAGCTTGTCCCGGATCCAATGTAGGAGGTTCGGAAGCGAGGTTCATACGGAAAACTTGCTCTTTAGGTTTCCCGTCGTCACTGCCTGCGCTATTGCTATCATTCTTGTTGTTGGAGCCGCATCCAGCCAACACAGTACCGACAGCAAGAATCAGCGTCAAGAGTAACAAAAGACTTTTGTGTTTCTTCATCTTGCAGTTTCCCCCTCATAGATTTTAGGTATATGCTTATCGATTATACAACCAGTGGTCAAAAAAATCCATTAAAACTAAAGCAGAAAAATCTCCCTGTCAAAAAATCGACACATTTTTGTAAATGTTTCCTTGTATATATAATTCTCTTACATTGTTTTAATTATGTATTGAAGTAGACCAAATAATGTAAAAACAATATAGCCGATGCTCATAGTTAAAAAAGCCAGACGCCATACAGCACGGACCAGTCGTTTGGCATCAACTTTACCCTTCCAGCGATTTTGTGCCCCCCCGATTAATCCCGTCGTTATCAATAACAGAAGAAGAATTAAATAAAATCCAGATTTAGATTGGAATAAGATGTTAAAAAGGGCGGATACAGAAATCAACAAAAAAAAGGTCGTTACATCCATTGCAAGTCTGAACGCCTTTTTCTTGTTTTTGTTTCGCAAAGTAACAATCAAATAAACCAAAACAAAAGGTATGATTGGTACAACACTCATCACTACGAGAAGATTCATTCTCACGCCTCCTTGACATGAATACCTTCTATCAGCCGCCATATAAGACGGTGAGTCGGTGCGGATCCACCGATGCGCTCCGCCATGCGAACGATGCTCCCATTGATGGAAGATACTTCGGTTTTGCGTCCGTCCAGAACGTCCTTCAACATCGAAGATGTGTTCCCTGAAGTACTCTGACAAACTTGAAGTATCTGATCCCACAAATTTTTTTCCCAAGGAATATTGCAAGCTTCGTATACAGCAATCCCTTCTTCATAAAGCTCTCTCATTAAAGATATGCGCTTTTCCGATTCAAGCAGCTCTCCGTTCGTAATTCGCCATAAGGCGGTCAACGGATTAATGACGGCATTCATCAACAATTTCCGGTAAATCATCGTATCCAACTCTTTCGACAAAAAAACTTCAAATCCTGCTATTTCCAGCTGAGCAGTCAGCTCTTTTTCCAACTCGCTTCCTTTGATTATATCTGCTTTTTTATTCGAAACATCATCGCCGGCTTGTCCAATCCACGTTGAGCCATCTCCGGCATGTATGACTTCGGCAAGCCCGCTCCGCTTGGCCCCTTCCGTTGTAACTGCTGCATACAGGGTCCAGGCCGGGAGATGTTCTCTCAACTGTTCGATATGCCCTGTGCCGTTCTGAAAACAAAGAAGTTTTAAATGCCTCAATGAATATGGAGCGAAAAGTTCTTTAATCACGCTGTTCAATACTGTCTGCTTAACCATTAAAAAAATACAGTCCTCTTCCCCAGCTCCGCCGAGTTCATGATACTTCGACATCGGTTCTGCTCTAAAAAATCCAGGCGATATATGGATTGATTTATGATCCTTGGTAACCGTGATTCCTTTCAAGCGCAGCTGCTCCACCTGTTCATTCGTACGGCACCAGAAGGTAACATCCGCTCCGCTTGCGGCAAGTCGACCTCCGAATAACAGCCCTAAAGAACCTGCTCCGATAATATGAATTTTCATCTGTCAATTCCCCCGTCCATGTAGTTCATACTCAGCATCTAGTATATATCAGAAATCATCCGGACCATACAAATAACCCGCTCTATACACAACATATGTGTACAGAACGGGTTATTAGCCATCCATGGTCAAACTATTCGATTCGTTCGAGATTACCGTTTGCATCCATTTTAAAGCGTGTCTTCAACTCTTCATCCTCTTCATTCAAAAAAGCAAGCCTTCTAGCCCGGTCCATAATTTGAATTAAAGCTTTATAGTCATCATTAACAACATGATAGTCTGTCTTCACTTCACTAACTTCCTTCAATAGACGGGCGTTCTCTGCACGAAGTCTTTCCAGCTCTTCTTCTTTCTCGCGAAGGGTTCGCTCAAGCATTTTGTACTGGCGGCCGCTTTCCTGAAGCCCGCCCTTCCATTGACGAAGGAAGCGAATGACCGCATCAATCGACAGCGTTTCCTCGCTAGCTCCTTCATTCTTATAACTGTCCTGCTCATAGTCAGCATGAACCAAACCTGCCACTTGCGGACCTGCAGGTGCTGACTGTTTCTTGTAATAACTCCTTTTTTGACGCTGAGATTTCGCAAGACTGATCGCTTCCTCGTATTTTTTACGAACACAACTGTTCCATCTGAAACCACAGGCGGCTGAGGTTCGGCCAATACGTTCTCCGACCTCTTCAAACGCTGCTAATTGCGTGCTGCCCTCGCGGATGTGACGAAGAGTCACCTCTGCTAAAATTAGATCATCCTCTGCACTCCATGCATCCTGTCTTACTGCTGACATACCATGAAAACCTCCTAACGACATCCTAAAATAACCGTCTTCAATACCGTACAACTCGGTTGCTGAATAGGGTATAAAAGCTGCTTAATTCATTTCTATGCCTCTCATAGAGTTCATAGAATCTATTTGATACTAAAATGTATTTCCAATTTAACTACATAACATACACCAATTATTGGATTTGCAATAAAAATACGATCGATCACCAAATTTCAAGTATTTAAATCACATTTTTCAAAAATTATCCTGTAAAACATTTACACGATTTTACCATGACGTTATAATGTACATAGAAAATAAGTATTGTCCTTACATATGAGAGGAGGATATGATCGTGGCACGCATGTTCCGAGTACTCGGTTTCTTCACTCTAACCATCGGTTTGATGGCGTTTGCCGGGGGCTTGGTGGAAATGGCTTTTCTATTCTTCCTGCAAACAGCGTTTTTCGTGATCTTGGGATACTTGAACTTCACGGAAAGGACCTATGTCCTTCTATTCTGGGCTTATATGATCGTAACCTTTACCGGGTTCAGCTATTGGACGATCTTTGAAATGGGCTTGCCAGTCTAATATCCCGCTTTATGGAACATAAAAAAGCGATCAGGCTTCGGCTTGGTCGCTTTTTTATGCGCTTACATCACAATTGAAGTTTTTTATTTCTTCATACTTAAAGTAAGACAAGGGTTGATATTTATGTCTTATACATCATATATTGATTAAAATGAAGGGATTGTCTATTCTAAAGAATCGCAACAAATTATCAAGGGGGATACCCGTTTGATTGTATTGAAACAACGACTGCACTTCATACTTCTTATCTTTATCCTTCTAATCACCGGTAGCGCTGCAGGTTCACAAGCGGTATTTGCCGTTCCTGATGCGGCAGCATTAGACTCGGAAGAAGCTAGAAAACTGCTTGAGGACAGCCTGTCTATTGTAGAGATCGATCAGGAAATTGAACGGATCAGCAACAGACAAAAGAAGCTTGAAGAAGTCCAAAACGATTTACATACCAAAATATCGAACATGGAAGTAAAGATCAAGGAGCGCCGAGATCAGGCAGGGATCGTGCTCAGAGCCTACTATATGGGGGAACGCGAGAGCTTGCTGAACCTGCTTTTGTCCACTCAAAGTTTAACTGATTTTTTTAGAATACTGGATTTTTATGAGCTGATTATACAAAATGACCAAACCGTATTGAAATCATACAATCAGCAGCATAAGGAGCTGATGTCTGCACAAGCCGAAGCTACTCGCATCACAGCTCAGCTGTCGGAAGTTAAAGACAACCTGATCAAGCAAAGAGCACGTGTGCTGGCACTGGAGCAGCAGGTAGACGATGCGCTGACGGCCAGCAGCAACCCTGACGCGATGGCGAAATTAATCGAAGAATTTACACTTTATTGGGAAAATGTCGGCATATACGAAGTTAAACGTCATTTTCAAGCTCTGGCAGAAGCGATGAACAATCTGCCTGACTTTATCCAGGGCAGCAAAAATAAAAACATGCTCAAGACAAACGGGAAGGAATATTCCATTCAAATCCACGAAGATGATTTGAATGAATTTCTACGCTCTCAGAACGAATTGTTTGAAACCTTTGCCTTTCATTTTGACGATGGAAAAATATCTGCTGAAGGGGAAAGCGGAAACCTGTCTCTTTTCATTGAAGGACGGTACACTATCATCAATGACCCGGAAAACGCGATTATGTTTCAAATCGATAAACTTGTGTTCAATCGGCTCGAACTGCCGGATACAACTCGAACGGCACTTCAGAATGAATTTGATATGAACTTTTATCCGAAACAACTCGTTTCCTTCCTGAAGGCAACCGAAGTCAAGACTGACGATAAAGTATTGTTTGTTAAGCTTGAGCTCGACATTTAATCCAGTTGACCGTGTCTAAGAAAAAGGCTGCCGCCTCTTCGGCAGCTTTTTTTTAATTATCGGGCTGGGGTCTCATACTGCTCACGAAAATCCTCTACATTCATCTGTCCACTCATCAGATCAACCACCGAATTTGAATACACAAATAAGCCCTTTCCACGTCCAAAACTCAATTCTGCAACTTCCGCATGCTCCATTATCGATTGAAGCTCCTCCAGTACGGTCAGCTGATGTTCACCAGCGCTGTCACCTGGATTGTAGAAATCAGATAAAGCAGGTAATTTCCCTGTTGATTCGAACCATAAGCGTTTCATTTCTTTCGAACTCATCTCAGAAATCCAGGACATAGCAAGCTGGGAAGACTCACTATGCGAAGTAATAGCAAAGCTTCGGGAGTGAATAACCGGTTTATGTTTGCTCGTGTCGTAGTCTGGTAGCCACATCCGATATTCTCCAGGCAAATCCTGAGGAAAAGACGAATACGCTCCGATCGCTATAGCAGCATTCTCCTCTTCAATCTGCTCCGTTAAATCCGCTTCGGCATCTTGTTGCTTAAACCAGGAAGCGCCTTTAGATGGGGACAGGATATGCAATATATCTTGATCAGGCTTTGAAGGATCACCGCCGAATGCGCTTACAGCTGCTGCAAATGCATAAGGATCTTTCGAGTTCATGACAAACATGGACTCTTTCCCCTGATCTTGCTTAAATTCCAGCCAAGCCTTCCGGCTGGATGGCAGCTCGGCATCCTTATCATTCTTCCAAACAAAAACATAAGGGTCCATATCAAACGGAACCCCCCACTGATAACCATTCCATTGAACAAGAGAAAGCAGAGATCCCGGAATCCGGGAGTCAGGCACAGCAGCCTGGGAAACATCAATAGGAAGCAAAAAACCTTTAATTGCAAGCGACTCTATACATTGGCTGTCAAGAAATAATATATCCGGCGCTTCGCCAAGACTCATTTCAAGCATAAGGGATTCCGCATCCGAAATGATCGTGTCTAAAGGAATAATCTCAACCTCTGCCCCAGTTCTCTCCATGAACCGTATGTTCATCTGCTGAAGCACCTTAAGCTCAGCATCGTCCATCTGAACCCCAACTTGTATTGGCCCTAAATCACTTTCTGGTGCATCAGGTGTTTGCGTCGGTGGGACAGGTTCATTACCAGGAGGATCGCCACTTCTAGTGTTAGTGAATTCAAAGCTCGGAGAAAGACTTGTTAACGAAAGAAGTAATATGGCAAATAAAAGCCAATAGTTTTTCCGCTTCATATTCATATCTTAATCCTCTCCTTTCTGAGCCTGCCCTTATATTACCAGATTCATAGGGCTCTTGTCCTACCTTTTTTTAGATATTCAAGATCATATGTAAGCATAATAAAAAAGCAGGCCCCCCTGTTTACTCAATCTTCGGATTGGCCTGCATGTTCTTTATATACATATTTCCCGGAAAATATAGTTAGAGCAAATCCGCTGCCAGCTGGGCTAATTTCGATCGTTCGCCTTTTGTCAGCGTAATGTGACCGCTTAAGCTTTCTTGTTTAAATCGTTCAACGACATAAGTTAATCCATTACTCACGGCATCCAAATACGGATGATCAATCTGCTCTGGATCTCCCATCAAAATAACTTTACTTCCTTCACCGGCACGGGAGACAATCGTCTTCACTTCATGCCTGGATAAATTTTGAGCCTCATCTATAATAATGAACTGGCCCGGAATGGAACGTCCTCGTATATAAGTCAATGCTTCCACTTGAATACTGCCAATCCCCATCAAAATTTTATCTATATCACCTGCTTTTTTCGTATCAAACAGAAACTCCAGGTTATCATATATAGGCTGCATCCATGGCCGAAGCTTCTCATCCTTTTCTCCGGGCAGGTATCCGATATCCTTCCCCATCGGAACGACGGGCCGAGCGATCAAAAGCTTTTTGTATTTATGTTCATCCTCCACTTTGCACAAGCCTGCGGCTAAAGCGAGCAGTGTCTTTCCAGTGCCAGCCTTACCCGTTATTGTAACTAACGGTATATCGTCATTTAGTAACAGCTCCAGAGCCATTCTCTGCTGTGCATTACGGGCAGATATCCCCCAAACTGGATCATTGCTTAGATAAAGAGGTTCAAGGCTAGTAACATCCGAGTTCACGCGGAGCAGCGCCGATTTCCTGCTCCCCATTTCATCCTTCAAAATGACAAACTCATGCGGATACAACGTATATGAGATTTGAAGCGGCTTGATAGCTAATGTTCGATAACTGTAAAACTCATCGATGACAGAGGGGTGTACCTTTACTGTTGTATAACCTGAATACAATTCTGTCGGGTCCGCTGTTCTGTCGGACAAATAATCCTGAGCTGTTAGCCCAAGCACATCCGCCTTAATTCTAACAAGCACATCCTTGCTGACCAGTACAACGGAAGTCGGATGTTCTTTCGTCTCTTCTTCCAATTTATAATTCAATGCGACGGCCAAAATCCGATTGTCGTTCGAGACCTCGCCAAACATCTCCTGTACCCTAACAAAGCTTCGGTGGTTCAGCTCAACCTTGAGACTGCCCCCGTGTTCCAACGGGACCCCACCATGCAGCTGCCCCTTCTCCCTGATTCTGTCCAGCAGACGCGACACAGAACGGGCATTGCGCCCGATCTCATCTGCATTCCGCTTTTTGGAATCGATCTCTTCAAGTACAACAGCGGGAATGACTACCTCATGTTCCTCAAATGCAAAAATCGCATTGGGGTCGTGCAGCAGAACGTTAGTATCCAATACAAAAATTTTTTTCATCGTATCCCCTCCACTGCTCCTTCATTACACATATCCGCTATAGTTATCAAAGAATCCCATTAACTCACATTTTTCCTTTAACCAGCAACACCCCCCTTCCAACAAGCCTGCCATCCATATTTCAATCTTTTTATCTTCCGAGGAAAATTCCAATTTTTCAACAAAAAAAGCCCAGTGAATATTCACTAGGCTTTTCGCATCGCAGCAAAAACTTGCCCGTCCAGTTTTTCTGCTGCACATACGTTATCCGTTTTAACATACTGAGGAGGTGCGGCTAATTCAATACCATGAAAAAGTGCATTTCGCACCGCTTCAACATGGATGTCGAAACAACACATATCAAAAGGCACTTCATTCAGAGGGTCCTGGCGAACCTTAGCGCGGCCTCCGATGGCAAAAACTTGTCCGTCTTCAAATACCGTTACAGTAACAAGCGGATTGACCTTAAGATTGTTCACAAGGCGTGAACGATGATCAATGGTCAACCGAAGCGTAGAAGGATCTACCGCGTAAATCCAGGAAGTAACACTCGAAGTCGGACCGCCGGTTTCAGCATCTACTGTATTCAGCAAGACAAATGTTTCAGGCTGCAATTTCTTTACCAATTTCTCCGATAACTCTGCAGCGAATCGGGACATATTACCGGCCTCCAGTACAATAAGCTTTCGTCTGTTACATTGTATTATAGAACGCTGTAAAACTTGCCTTCATTGTTACGACTGTGGCGCGGATTCCGTGCTGGTACCGTCTGGTTCGCGGGTATGCTTCCCTGCTAATTCGTCATGCAGCGCTTGCTTCGCTTTTTCCAGTTCACTTTCATTAATATAAACAAAAGGACTTCGCCATTCACCCGTAACCGGTACGAATTTTACATCTTCTGTATTTATATCATAATACGTTTTGATCATATTTTTAACCTGATCCTTTTCAAGGTCGGTCTTCATATTATCATCAACTGCATCAATCACTTTAAAAGCTTTGGTCGCTCCACCGAAAGATTTCATTTGATCAATCATGGAGTGAAGCACCTCGTTCTGACGAGCATTTCGGTCAAAGTCATTGGATTCCTTGGTCTTCGGACTGCAGTTCATCGATTTCCGGTAGCGAACATAATCCAACGCTTCATCTCCATCCAGCTTCTGCGGACCGGCCTTCAAATTAATGTCCGTCCCATCGATAGAGTCACGGTGACACATGTCGTACTGCACGTTTACATTCACTCCGCCAAGGGCATCAACGACATCACGAAATCCTTGAAAATCGATGACGGTAGCATAATCGATTTCCACATCCAAATATTTTCCAAGCATCTTCTTCATTTGATCTTCCGCAGATATCCCCGTGTCCTTTTCTTGCGCCTTAAAAGAAGCATAGAAAGAGTTCAACTTCTTGTTCGATTTATATCCTTCCAGCTGCAGGGTTGCATCTCTCGGTAAAGATACCAGCGTGGCTGAATTCGTCTTCGGATTCATGGATACGACCATGACCACATCCGTAAGGTTCGTACCGGTTTTAGGGCGGTGATCTGATCCAAGCAATAACATCGTCAGCGGCTTCACCTGGGCAGACTCCTCCGGAGCTACTTTTTTATCATTTCCTGTATTCAATACACTGTTCTCGATCTTAAGGTATAGACTTCCGGCATAAACTGCTACTCCCAGCACCGCCAACAGCATAACAATCAAAATAAATTTAAAGAATGATTTTACTCTGCTTTTCTTCTTGCGCGGCGGTGGTTTCTTTTTGCTTTTCCCCCCGTTTTTTGATCTCGGAGGCAGACTAGTATGACCTGAGCTCATATCATAACACCTTTTTCATTCATTTTAGAGGAATGTCCGATAGCGCCCTTTGCAAAGGGACATCTACCGGACGATTCATACATTTCTCTCTTTTGTAAACGATGGTGACTGACAAAAAGTTTCCTCACTACTGAAAGCAGGTGAACATTAACGTGCTTTCGCTTCTGTCTGAGCCTTCTTCTTCCGACGATCCTCTACAAAATAACGAATACGAACCATCAGCATCAATGCGACCGCAACGAGCAAACTCTGGATAATCGGCAGCTTATCCACTTGAAAGATGAGCAGCATGCCAGAGCCGAGCGCAATCATGATATACAGAAGAATTTCTTTCAGAAGCGGAAGCTTCTGATTCACCCGAAACACCTTGTTGTACACAAAAACAATAAGCACAAAGATAATGATGTAGGAAACAAGCGGATGTGCGGCAAACCAGGCTTGCATAACAGGTTCACTCCTTTACAATAGGAAACTTTTATGCAACTTCTATAAATGAAGAGAAAGCTACTCTCTCTATTATAGTTTCGACTCCGCCATTTTACGATGTTTTTCTGCGCGCTCGCGTTCACTCTTGTTCAAAATCTTTTTACGAAGACGTACTGACTTTGGTGTAATCTCGCAATATTCATCATCATTCAAATATTCGAGCGCTTGCTCCAGAGAAAATATACGCGGTGTTTTCATCTTAACAGTTTCGTCTTTCGTAGCAGAGCGGATGTTGGTCAGCTGCTTTTCCTTACAGATGTTTACCACGATATCGTTATCCCGGGTATGTTCACCAACGATCATGCCTTCATAAATCTCGGTTCCTGGCTCTACGAACAATATTCCACGATCTTCTACAGACATCATACCATAGAATGTCGTTGTTCCATTCTCCGTTGAAATCAGCACGCCTTGATGACGTCCGCCAACCTGGCCGCCATGAAACGGTCCATAACTATCAAAAGCATGGTTCATTACCCCGTAGCCGCGCGTGAGTGTCAGGAAATAAGTACGGTAACCGATCAATCCGCGGGCAGGGATTAAAAACTCAAGGCGGACTTGTCCATTCCCACTGTTAACCATGTTCACCATTTCGGCTTTGCGTGATCCCAAGCTTTCCATTACTGCTCCCACGCTGTCTTCCGGGATATCAATCATCAGACGCTCGATCGGCTCCATTTTGACACCATCGATTTCTTTGATGATTACTTCAGGCTTGGACACCTGCAGCTCATAGCCTTCACGCCGCATATTCTCAATCAAAATACCGAGGTGAAGCTCACCACGCCCTGAGACAATGTAAGCATCCGGGCTGTCGGTTTCTTCCACACGGAGGCTGACATCTGTTTCCAGCTCTTTATAGAGACGTTCACGCAGCTTCCGGGATGTCACCCATTTCCCTTCACGTCCTGCAAACGGACTGTTGTTTACAAGGAATGTCATTTGCAGCGTAGGCTCGTCAATTTTAAGCACTGGCAGCGCTTCCGGGTGCTGTGGGTCGGCAATGGTTTCACCAATATTTATGTCCTTGATACCGGAAATGGCAACGATGTCTCCGCCTCCAGCTTCAGCGATTTCTACTCGTTTCAAGCCTTGAAAACCAAACAATTTTTCAATACGAGCGCTCTTGGTCGAACCATCCCGCATCATCACTGTAACCGGCTGCCCCTGCTTGATTACGCCACGGTTTACACGGCCGACAGCGATACGTCCCAAATATTCGTTATAATCCATAAGCGTTACAAGAAGCTGTAAAGGTTCATCAACTTTCTCGGTTGGAGATGGAATACGCTCGATAATAGTTTCGTACAATGCAAGCATGTTGTCATCTTGTTTTTCCGAATCAAGACTTGAAGTACCGTTTAATCCAGACGCATACACAACCGGAAAATCGAGTTGTTCATCGTTAGCGCCCAGCTCAATAAACAGGTCGAGAACTTCATCGATAACTTCCGCCGGACGTGCCGCCGGACGGTCAATTTTGTTAACGACAACAATGGGAGTCAGATTATGCTCAAGTGCTTTGCCTAGCACAAATTTTGTCTGAGGCATACATCCTTCATAAGCATCTACTACAAGCAGTACACCGTCAACCATTTTCATGATACGCTCCACTTCGCCGCCAAAGTCAGCGTGACCTGGAGTATCCACAATGTTTATTAAATAATCTTTATACGTAATAGCCGTATTTTTGGCCAAAATCGTAATCCCGCGTTCACGCTCCAGGTCATTCGAGTCCATCGCTCGCTCCTGAAGCGTTTCATGCTCCCGGAAAATACCGGATTGCTTCAGTAACTGGTCGACAAGCGTCGTTTTACCATGATCAACGTGGGCAATGATTGCGATGTTGCGAATTTGATCTCTAGATTGCATAAATATATCTCAAATCCTTTCTTTTCGAATGAGCCACCAAAAGAAGCGCCGGGAGTTAAGCCAACCGACGCTTCAACATAACCATTATATTATAAGTAAACTAATGTAGAAATCAAGTCTTTTCAGAAAATTTCCAGCTGGATTACCAATCGCGACTCCATTTTCCACCTCTGCTCCGACCTCGGTTACGTCCGAATATCAGCCAAATCCCTGCTGCAATTAACACAAGCGCGATAATATACAGCGCGCCAGTGTTGAGCCAGGTGAAAATCAAGATCACGACCGATAATAGCATCAGTCCGAGAGCTGCTGGAAGCACGCCTCCGGGACGAGGTGATTCATAAAGATAATACTCGTATAGACCTATTCCGACACCCAAAATAAGGACCGGCCAAAGTGTAGCCATCAGATCCCATCCCCAGAAACTGCAAATAAGGAACAGCACTCCATATACCGTCAAAATTCCACCAGGAATAAGGATCACTGCCGGAGCGCGGCGAATAAAGAACAGTACTTGCAGAAGCAAGCCGGGAACAAGAAGAAGCAAAGGCCAGAAGGTGCGTCCGAGAAAACCGAACACGCCAAGCTTACCTAGTAAAATAACAACGCCTGCCGTAACGATAAACACACCCAGCATTAAATCTTTTTTGGAGGACATCTCATCACCCTCTTTATTTATTGTAAACGATCACTGTTATTAAGAACATGTAGTTACTTTAATCTTATCCGAAAGCGACAAAAAAAACCATATCCTGAGCTTGTCTCCCAAAAAAACGTTTGATTTTTGTTTACCAAGTTCAAGTTTTCTAAATTAAAATAAAAAGTGACGATACTGATCTACTCAGTATCGCCATTTCTTCAGTTCCATATGTTCAAATCTTATTTTTTCAACGTTTTTAATCCGCTCAGACCAATGACAAGCAACGCCAGCATCGCGGGTAAAATACTGTGAGATTGAGGTGCCCAATAAGCAATAAGCAAACCGGTCCTTGAATCCTGAAGCAGCATCTCCCCGGCCGTATAGGCAAGTATGCCAGCCCCGATATAAAGAAGGAGCGGAAACTTTCGTAGCAGTTTCGTAATTATGCCGCTTCCCCATACAACAATGGGTATGCTAAACAGAATACCGATTATCATTAATGCGAGATCTCCTTTGGCAAGACCTGCTATAGCAAGAACGTTATCGACACTCATTACAATATCTGCTATTAGGATTGTGTTGATCGCTTTCCACATAGACGAAGATTCAGAGACATGGATGTCACTTCCCTGTTGATCAATTAACAGCTTAAATGCGATCCATAACAGCAAAAGAGCTCCTCCGGCCTGCAAATACGGTACCTTAAGCAGCAGCACAGCGACAAAAGTAAGTACACAGCGCAGTAATACTGCACCTAATGTGCCGATCCAAACCGCTTGCTTCTTTTGTTTCTCGGGAAGATCCTTGCTCGCCATTGCAATCACCAAGGCATTGTCGCCGCTCAGTACCAGATTAATAATTAAAATTTGTCCTAACAGCCATATCGTCTCCACCTGACAACCCCCTCACTTTACACATATGAGTGAAGTGGCCAGGCTATGCTTGCCTCATTCAAAAACAAGCCTATAGTAAATCCTCTTTTTGAAAAGTGCTCTTAAAACCATTTCTCTTGAATAACATCATCGTGAATTTTTTCATGATTCCGGTTTAGATTCAGCTCCGGCGTTACAATCACAGTCTCTGTTTTTTCAAAAGCTGTTTGAATCAGTTCAGGTAAATTGGACAGGGAATTTTCTACACTTTCCACAATCCGAAGGTTTGGATTCGTTGCTGGCGATTTCGGTACAAACAGTGTGCAACAGTCCTCATAAGGAAGAATGGAGGTCTCATAAGTTCCAATCTCCTTCGCCAGATTCACAATGTCATTCTTATCCATCGTTACTAACGGACGGAGAATAGGAAGCTCCGTAGCCCTTCCAATAACATTCATACTTGCCAGGGTCTGGCTCGCAACCTGGCCCAAGCTGTCTCCCGTTACAAGAGCAAGCGCGCTTTCTCGTTCAGCAATCATGGTAGCAATACGAAGCATAGCACGGCGCATAAATGTAATCATGAGATTGTCCTGCCCAATTCCGGTGAAGGAAGTCTGCACATCAGTAAAAGGTACAAGATGAAGCTTTATTTTACCTGCATAACGAGACAAGATTTGGGTCAGCTCAATGACCTTTTCTTTAGCCAGCTGGCTTGTGTATGGATAGCTGTAAAAATGAACACATTCGACCTTTAACCCTCTTCGCATCGCAGACCATGCGGCAACCGGACTATCAATCCCCCCGGACAGAAGCAGCATCGCTTTTCCGTTCGTTCCAAGCGGATATCCTCCTACGGCTGGGATAACCTCATAAAAAATGTACGTTCGATCCTGCCGGATCTCAATCTTAAGTTCAATCTTCGGTTCCTTGACCTGAACCTTAAGCTGAGGGTAAGTGTGGAGTACAGGAGAGCCAACAAGATGATTCATCTCTTGAGAAGAGTGCGGGAATCCTTTCCAAACACGTCTCGCACTTACCTTGAATGTTGTCTCGTTCGAGAGATCTACCTGTCCCAAAAATTCGATTGCAGTTTTAATAATTTCATCAAGCTCAGAAGCACTGACTCGTACAGGACTGATTGAAACGACTCCAAAAACTGTTTTGAGTACGCCAATAATTTCTTCAGCAGACTCTCCATTCAACTCAACGTATATTCTTCCATATTCCTTTAACACTTTGGCTTTAGGATATGTTTTTAGCGCTGATGTAACATGCATAAGCACCGATCTCTCAAAATGGTTTCGATTTTTCCCCTTCAAAGTAATTTCTCCAAAACGGAGAAGCAGCATGTCATATTTCAAATGGGTTTACCTCCTTTTAGCACGTAAAGGCCGCAGCTGATCGACGGACTGATGAAGAGCTTTAATTAGACGGCCTATATCATCCTCCGTATGTTCCCAGCCTAAACTGATACGGATCCCGCTTGCGGCGATGTCATCGTCTTTGCCCATGGCCTGTAAAACTCGACTTGGTTCACTATTTCTGGATGAACATGCCGATTTGGTCGATACCAACATACCATGTTCCTCCAACGTGTGGACCAGCACCTCCGGCTTCAACCCCGGATACGAGAAATGAACAATATGCGGCGCCCCTTTCTCGCTGCTGTTCAGTACAAAGTCTGGAATGTTTCGGATTTCAGTCATAAGCAAATTACGCAACCTGCCTATTTTATCATAAAAGGTTCTTTGATGCTCTTGGGCTAATCTCATCGCTTTGGCAACAGCGACGGCTGACGCCACATTTACCGTTCCAGGTCTCTGTCCGTTCTCCTGAGAGCCGCCGGACAACAGGGGAAAGAGCTCTATTCCCTCACGAACGTACATTACGCCAGCACCTTTAGGTCCTTTGAATTTATGAGCAGATAATGTATATAAATCAACCTTCCATTCTTTCAGTGAAACGGAAAGCTTGCCAAATCCCTGTACTCCGTCTACATGAAACAAGGTCCGGTTATTTTTTTCCTTGATTCGTTTTCCGAGCTCGTCCAATGGCTGAACCGCTCCCGTCTCATTATTAACATGCATAATACTAACCAATACGGTATCTTTTCTGATCGCTTGTTCAACATCAAGCGGATCAACCTTGCCAAACTCATCTACAGAAACATACGTCACTTCCCATCCTAATCTTTCCAGCTGTTTGAAGCATTCATATACCGACGGATGTTCTGTCTTGGTTGTAATGATATGCTGTCCCCGAGAACGATACTGTATCGCCGCTCCTTTAATGGCTATATTGTTTCCCTCTGTTGCCCCTGATGTGAATACAATTTCTACAGGTTGCACATCAAGTGCTGCGGCACATACTTCCCTCGCTCGTTTAAGCAGTTTAGCTGCATCCTCGCCAGCTTGATGAAGTGCTGATGGATTTCCATAATGCTTGTTCATGATTTCCGCCATTGTGTCTACAACCTCTTTGTGGGGAGGGGTTGTGGCTGCATGATCCCAATATAACATCTTCATTATCCTTCCTGTCACTTATATTTCCCATATTGTAAACAAAAACGCTGCGGCATCCTAAGGAATGAAGAGCGTTCGATCAGATCGTTATATATTAAATCATAATTCTCATATTCGCACAAAAAGATCAAACGGATTAAACGGTCTGGGAACCATGCCAGCCGTTACTCCCCGTTTGATCCTTTTGTTCGCCATGTATAGTTCAGAAGCTATGCTTCATATTTCTTACGCGCATTCATTACCTTATAAATATAAGCCTGAGTCTCCGAGGGAAGCAGATGGGCCTCAGCAAGGAGTTCTGCATCATTAGACACACCTAACCGCGCAACACGGGAAGGACCTGCGTTATAAGCAGCCAAAGCCATGGCAACCTCACCGCCGAATCTTTCCAGCTGATACGATAAATATTTCGTGCCCCCATCTATATTCTGCGCCGGGTCAAACGGATCGCTGACCCCGAGCCCACGTGCGGTTCCATCCATCAGCTGCATCAAACCTTTCGCGCCCGCCGATGAAACAGCATTCGGATTAAAAGAGGATTCTGTATCGATAACCGCTTTGATTAACGAAGTCGGTACTCCATATTTTTCCCCTGCAGCCATAATTAATTCATCATAGTTTGTTTTCACTGAAGAATCTGAGCGAAAATCCATAGCTGTCACCGCCGTAGGGTTCGTTACCTGTCCGGCAGTCTCAGCCTGATTGTCTGTAGTACCGAGCTGCTGCCATAGCAAGCCGTCCTCCCATGTAACTCCCAGGCTCAGTGTAACGGTCGTCCCTGGAGAGACAGGAGCTCCGTTCATGGCACTATGAAGTGCAGCTTTAAAATCCGCATGGTTTCCCGTCATTTCCAAACTTTTCGGCGGGCGAGCAGAATGGTTTGACGCGGAAACATGCGGCTCAACCGTATTTTTAGCCGTTACCGGATTAATCTGCATTTCATTCATTATATCTTCCCCTTAGATTTTAAAATTCCATTTTACATTCTTTTGCAACATTTCGCTATACCCTGCTTCCGCAAAAGAAACGTTTTACTTCCTAAACTATATTTCGGCATTTAAGGCCAAAAATTTAATTAAATATAACGTCAATGTAAAATGATTATAAAAAAGCAGACAACCCGTTGTAATAACGAGTTATCTGCTTAGTTGTACCGATGTTATCCCGATGAGTATCGTCTGCAATTTTATCTTACAAACGGGATGAGTATGAAATAGCTTATAGTCGCTACAATACCAAGCCCCATCGACCAAGCTCCGAGCGTTCTGCTGTCTTGAGCATAAGCATAATAGCCAAGAACCGCAGCAATCGGACCTAAAATGACAGACCACATAAATAATGAGGCAATACCAATACCGAGACCTATATATCCTGCTACACGGCCTGCAGACATGTCATCACTTTCTGAGTCATTTTCAGTGTTTCGGTTGTTTACCTCGACAGGAGCTACCTCAGCAGCAAACTCCTCCTCATCTCTGCGTGGATAATCCACACGCTCACGCTTGCTATCAACAACGATAAAGTTGTTATTGTTGTTTTTCTTACGTTTCTTGTTTTTACTCAATGCTGACACCTCCCTGTTGTTAAAAGACGGTTAAGCATGTTATCCTTCTTTCGGTTTAAATGTCAAGCAGCAAGTTGCAGAAGAAGTACTTGCCTTATCCTGATGGTTATTGACAAAATCCTCACCTGCAAACTCATCCCCTAGTTTCACCTTGGCATGACGGTCAATCTCGATCATGATCATGTCGGCACGGCATATATTTTGCTCGCCCCAATAGCTGCAGTTACTCACACTGCATTTAACGTATGGTCTGGCTTCATTGGCCATTTGGTATCACCTCGTACACATTTTCTCCGCACACACGAAGGTGTATGCACAAATTGAAATGTCAGTTGGTGTTAAGACGTACAAAAAAAGAGATGTCTTAAACGGTCCATTGACCTAAGACACCTCTTTTTGTCTATTGAAACACGATCAAAGTCATGAATCATTCCTCTAATGTTTTATGCATGTTTTCTTTCGGCCTGCATTCGGCGTGCCGTTAAATAATCACTTTCATAATAACTCAGATCATCCCGAATTTCTTCATAAATTTTCGTTATATTCATAATAACATCCCGTGCCGGACGAACTGGTTTTTTCCGAAATCGAATCGCATCCTGACCCGTATATGCATAACGGCCATCCTCAGAATAACTTTCATTTTTAGGATAAAAAAAACTGTTAACACAGCGGTGATAAACTCGATACAACTCCTTCTCGGCAAAATCAACGTCAAAATTTGGACGACGCTGAACAATACCGAGATTTTCATAGCAAACTTCCGAAAATGTAAGCAAGTGGCGTAAATCAGAAAGAAATCCTTTGTAAAAATAAATGGTTTCTTCATCCTGCTCTACAACCAGTTGAGGCAAGGCATTTTCATTCAAAAATGTTTCAACCAAGTTTATAGCCGTTTTGAGTTTTTCCCTTGTCTCCGAACACAGATTCTGAAGATTGTCTGCTGGCATGACGGTAGTTCCTCCTTAAAATGGTTACTGACTCAACATATGACTGCGCTTATGATTATGTACTATCCTACCACATAAATAGATGGTTCATGAAATTATTAACATGAAATAATACTGCTTTCAAGTATTTTTCAGGAAGTCCTTTTCCCTTAATACTTACTTTCGATTCAGACGCATAAAATACGTCTTCTCTTCCAACGCTAAAGACAAAATATTGTTCATCGACTAAGGAGAATGACTATGAATTCACGCCGTCTATGGAGTATATTGGGTACTACTGCGATTATTGGTCTGTTCATTGTCTTTTTGCTAATTCCAGAACCTGATCATCCAAAGCAAGCTTCTGAAAACAATGTAAAGCCCCTGCCTTCACGACAAGAAAATCAGCTTAAACAAACGGCTCTAGAAGGAGACCTAAGCGTTACAGATGGTTTAAGCCGAGTTGATGCCAAGCAGCATCTTCAAGCTTTACTAAAGAAAAACAACCTGGATACTCAGCAAATAAAGCAATTAATACAGAAACATCAACGCACACATAACCATTGTGAAAAATTAATATGGTACGATCTACAAAATCAAAAGCAAACCGAATTTAATATTAAAACCCGTAACATGAATGCTCAGGACAAGCAACAAATTGAACAACATTTAAGACAGGCCAAACAAAATATTCAACGTGGAAAAAGCTATGAGTCCCCGAAATTTAAAGTTGCTGGGGAGCCGTTTTTCATCGTTGCAGAGCCATCAGCAGATCATAAGCACGGTGCTGCTGCCATGATCAATCTAAGCGTCCTAACACAGGTTACGGATCATCAAAAGAAAAATTTGCGGTTGATTCCTTACCCAAAAGAAGGAAAATACAGAGTCGAATCCATTCATTCGGATACACTTCGGGACATTACGCTAAAAACCGGACATGACAATGAAAAAGCGAGCCATTTTTATGAAAATGAAATCGTCATTCGGTTTCAGCAAGATCCATCAGCACAGCAGCTGAAGCAAATTTCCAAAGAAATATCAGGCGGGACACCGCGTAAACTTGGCTATGCCTATGTTTTTCGCTCAAATGTGATGGATTATAATGCTCTTAAAGCTTATTTCAATGAAAAATGGAGCCCTAAGTACGCAGAACCGCATTACATTTATTTAACAAATGGATTTAGCAGCATAAGCGAAAAAAAGAACGACAATGTTTCCAATGATCCGATGCTTGAAGAAGCTAACATTCCTAACGACTTGCTTTTCTCACAATATCAGTGGAATCTTCCTGCTATAGAAACAAACCGTGGCTGGAATTTGTCCAAAGGAAGTGAAAATGTCATTATCGCCGTTGTTGATACGGGCGTGGATATTGACCATACAGATTTAAACGGACAGCTCGTTTCAGGCTATAATGTTATCGATCCAAAGAAAACACCAAAGGACGATGTCGGACACGGAACACATGTATCCGGCATTATAGGCGCTCTGGTGAACAATGAAGAAGGTGTGGCGGGTATAAGCTGGTACAACAAAATCATGCCTGTAAAAGCACTGGATAGCAGTGGATCAGGGACAACCTATGCAGTTGCTGAAGGGGTAATATGGGCAACTGATCACGGTGCCAAAGTGATTAACATGAGCCTTGGAAACTACGCGGATTCGCAATTTCTGCATGATGCCATCAAATATGCCTATGACCGTGATGTCCTGCTTGTAGCAGCTTCAGGAAATGACAATACAGAACGACCCGGCTACCCAGCAGCCTATCCGGAGGTGCTTGCGGTTGGAGCCACCAACAAAGATATGAGCCGTGCAGAATATTCCAACTATGGGGATTATATTGACGTTACTGCACCTGGAACCAACATTGCAAGCACCTATCCTGGGAATCAATATGCTGCTTTATCGGGTACATCGATGGCCAGTCCGCACGTAGCAGCGATGGCTGGACTCATTCGCTCCTTAAACCCTGACTTGACGAACAGGGAAGTCATGGATCTCATGATTTCCCAAGCCGTTGATTTGGGGGTCAAAGGAAAAGACAAATACTTCGGTAATGGACAAGTTGATGTCTTCCGCTCGTTGGAGGCTGCTAACAATCAGAATAAGCCTCTACAATCGTGGCCGCAAAATATACTTCAGCGGCTGCAAGAAGAGCTTCAACGTTTGAGTACAGGTAACGATAAATAACTATAAAGCAGCTTTCACCATTAAGGCGAAAGCTGCTTTGTTACATATTCGCACAAATAACAGCCATTTTTTTAAAGCACAGTTAGGCAGTTTCACCTGGTAATCGATTATTGCTTGTTTCTGGCGCGTGAAATCCGGGCAGGACGTTTCTTCTGCGATTTACTGGAAACGGTAACGTTTCCTGTACCTACACCATCCCTCGTGCATGTAACAACATGCTGTTTGACCGGAACACAATGCACCTTATCCACAACCTTAATTGGATGAATGACAGGTACGATTTGTGGAATAAAATGTTCTCTTACAATGACGATCGGTTCACATATAATAGGTGATACCGGTGGACAGACACCAGGCTTTACGCAATCCATAGGTAGACACTCCTTTCCGTTGATGATAATAGCTTATTATTGATAGGGCTATTCGGTATAGACGACTGTCCGTCAAATACGTCCATTATATAAAATAAAGCATTTGCCCGGGGTATATATAGAAAAACGCGCATCCCTCTCAGCAGAATAACTGCTGGAAAGATACGCGTTATAACGATGCATATACCGGGGTGAAACTAATAAAAAAGTTGTTGCAGTTAAGAAAGCTTACCATAAGCCGGGTTCTGTACTCTTCGTGGTCATAACGGGAACTACCCTGCCACCAGGAGTGACAATCATCTATCTAGGCCGATCATTGCTGAACGGCTCCAGCGACCAACCTGGACGCACCTCGGGCAAAGGCTGCTTCCTCGAAAGAAGCTACGTCCCATTAGGTCTTGCTCCAAGTGGGGTTTACCAGGAACGAAGTCACCAGCGTTCCTCGGGGTCTCTTACACCTCGGTTCCACCCTTGCCTGTGCCGCACATAAGCGGCCATCGGCGGTCCATTTCTGTGGCACTATCCTTCAACTCGCGTTGACTGGACGTTATCCAGCACCCTGCCCTATGGAGCCCGGACTTTCCTCTCGCGGCTCTTGGCCGCCAGCGATTGTCTGTTAAGCTTTCCGGACAACACTACATAGTATACTAGGTATTCAAAGCAGATACAACCCTTAATCGTTACCACTGCAAGAGGATTGTCCCATGAATGTATATTTATAGCCCGGTATGCCGAAGCAACAAATTTTGGGCTTACATAAACTGAAATGGTTCGGTATTGATTGTTGAAGCAACGACTTGCGTCTCATATTCTTTTTCTTGAAGCTTGTTTTTCATCCATTCTGTAACTTTTTCTTTCATAATCTTCTCCGCATTATGACCGGGATCAATAATGGCAAGTCCTGCAGCTAAAGCATCCTGCGCGGTATGGTAATCCACATCTCCCGTTACCAATACATCCGCTCCCTTAAACAGTACACTATTTACAAAGCTGCCGCCCGAGCCGCCTATGACAGCCGCCTTTTTGATCAGGCGTTCGAGATCTCCTACTACCCGGACATAAGGCACATCCAGTTTTTCTTTAACGACATCCACCATTTGACCAAGTGTAATAGGCTCCCTAAGCTTTCCAATCCGGCCCAAACCGAAGGAACGGCCTTTCAAGTCCATCGGATACAAATCATACGCCACTTCTTCATATGGATGGGCTTTGAGCATAGCCTGAACTACTTTGTTACGAATGCTAAGCGGAACAACCGTTTCAATTCGAATCTCATTTGCTCGCTCCATCTGCCCCTGCTTGCCTATAAACGGGTCTGTTCCTTCTCTTGGAATATAAGTGCCGAAGCCTTCGATATTAAAACTGCAATGACTGTAATTCCCGATCCATCCGGCTCCTGCATTCAATACGGCATCCAGCACTTCCTGATGATGGCTCTTTGGTACAAATACAACCAGCTTGGATAATTGATCCGTATGAACATCATGGATAGGCAATGTATCAACCAGCCCGAGCGCTTCAGCCATCCAATCGTTCATTCCACCTTCCGTCACATCTAGATTGGTATGACTTATGTATACGGAAATATCGTGTTTTATCAGCTTCTCATATACTTTGCCCATAGGTGTATCGGTTTGAAGCTGCTTTAATGGCCGATATATGATAGCATGGTGGGCAATAATCAGGTCTGCCCCCAGTTCAATCGCTTCTTCAACGACTGCCTCATTCACGTCCAGGGCAACCAGCACAGTCTTGATTTCCTTCTGTAAAGTTCCAAGTTGTAGTCCAATTCGATCATCCGGCATCGCTACATGCTTCGGAGCCAGCTGCTCCATAAATTGTATTACCGTTTGTCCTTTGGCAAACATGAAAGCACCTCCTGAATATACTTGATATCAGCTTTGATTTCTTCGGATTTCTGCTTGGCTGTAGCCAGATCCGATTTCGATAAAGAGCGAAGAATGCTGTTTAGCTTATCGATCTCAGATCTCCACTTGGCATGAAAGACAGGATTTGGCCGCTGTATCAGCCAAGGACCCAACCGCAGAAGCCATTCTGGTGAAAGTATAACTCCTCCATCAAGGCTGCGTTCCTGATAAAGGGTCTGATTCGTTATATCAGACTCTGATAACTCTTCCGGTACAGAGATAAGCACTTCGTAAATCTTGCCGTCTTCCTCCAAAATATGTTCATCAATGAGCAGCCATCCATGCCCCAGCAACCACTGACGAAGTGTATCTTCACCTACATTCGGCTGAAGCACAAGCTTTTTGACACCACTGAGCTTGTCTATCCCTCGGTCCAGTATGGAGGCAATCAGCCCTCCGCCCATGCCAGCAATCGTAATGACATCCACTTCACCAGGCTTAAGAACTTCAAGACCATCTCCACGGCGAACAGCAATTGTATCCGTTAATCCCGACTCTCTTACCTGTTTAACTGCCGCCTGATATGGTCCTGCATTCACTTCACCAGCGATGGCCGAAACACAAATCCCGGACCGGATTGCCGCTGTTGGCAAAAGTGCATGGTCGGAGCCGATATCCGCGAGACGGCTTCCAACAGGAATATGATCTAATATTAGCTGCAATCGATTTGACAACTTCATCATGACACCTACACAATCTATTTTTCTCAACATACATTTCTCTAAATAAAACCACCAAAGAGGCGTTATCCATATCCAATCAGCTAATCAGCAATATCCCCCTCTTCAAAAGTATAGCTTCCGTTTGGGAGATAAATACCGCAGCAAATCATGTTTAATCAATACCCTACCAAACACCATGTCAAACTGCAAATCCACAGATAGAAATGGAAGCAATTTGCAATGGCGAAGGAAAAGAGCTAAAATAAAGACCAATAAAACAAATGCAGGAAGTAATTCCAGTACAAAGAAGATGTGTGCTGCTTTTGCTTACAGCCAAGAAAAAGGACCTTGCTGCGGCATTTGCAGAAGGTCCCATAGTCACCCTATTCCAGAAAATCCTTTAGACGTTTGCTTCGGCTCGGGTGGCGAAGTTTACGGAGCGCTTTCGCTTCAATCTGACGAATCCGCTCACGTGTAACACCAAATACTTTGCCGACTTCCTCAAGCGTTCGAGTTCGTCCATCATCGAGTCCGAAACGAAGACGAAGCACGTTTTCCTCCCGTTCTGTGAGTGTATCCAGCACATCTTCCAGCTGCTCCTTGAGCAGTTCGTAAGCTGCTGCATCAGCAGGCGCCAAAGCCTCCTGATCTTCGATAAAATCTCCCAGATGTGAATCATCTTCTTCACCGATTGGAGTTTCCAAAGAGACCGGTTCCTGTGCAATTTTCATGATCTCGCGAACTTTCTCAACGCTTAGCTCCATCTCTGCTGCAATCTCTTCAGGAGACGGTTCACGGCCGAGCTCTTGCAGCAGCTGTCTGGATACCCTGATCAGCTTATTGATCGTCTCCACCATGTGAACGGGAATCCGAATGGTCCGAGCCTGGTCAGCGATTGCACGTGTGATCGCCTGACGAATCCACCAAGTCGCATACGTACTGAACTTATAGCCTTTTTTGTGATCAAACTTCTCAACCGCTTTGATCAGTCCCATATTGCCCTCTTGAATCAGATCAAGGAACAACATACCGCGGCCTACATAGCGTTTGGCGATACTTACAACGAGACGAAGGTTCGCCTCAGCGAGGCGTCGTTTGGCTTCTTCATCCCCATTCTCTATCCGCTTCGCCAACTCCACTTCATCATCAGCAGACAGCAATGGTACGCGCCCGATCTCTTTTAAATACATACGCACCGGGTCATTAATTTTGATTCCCGGCGGCAGAGAGAGGTCATCATCAATTCCAAAGTCATCGCTATTGTCCTCTTGATCTTCAGAAGGACCGTGACTTCTCTCCTCATCATTCTCATTCACTACCTCAATACCCAAGTCACCGAGCTGCTCATAGAACTCTTCCATTTGCTCAGGATCTTGGTCAAAAGGCGAAAGTTTCTCCATAATATCTTTATAGCTTAGTACGGATCTCTTTTTACCCTGTTCAATCAATTGATCTTTTACTTGATCCAGTGTAAATTCCGTTTCTAGTTCAGTATGCTGATCATTCGCCATCTTTCGACTCCCTCCTCCCTAGAAACATTCAAGCTGGGCCATCACTGTCTCTCTAGGGCAATAATCTCACTTGCAATTTGCGCGGCACGCATATAATCACCTGAGCGTTCCGCCTTAATCATTTCTTCTTTCTTTTGATCAATCTGTTTCTGCTTCGGATATTTCAGTACTTCACGTATGCAATCATCAAGTACTTGAGTATTCCAGTCGGTAGGATTATCCATCATGGAAATAGAACTAACCGTCATCTCAAGCCGATCATCATGAAGTGATGACATAAACCGGCTGATATCCGGTGGCTTGCCCTGTGCGTAATAAGCATAAAGATAAGCAGCAATCGCTGCATGATCATGAATATTAAACGCTTCTCCAAGTTTTTCACCCACATACCGGGCTGCCTCAGCATCCTGAAGCATTAATGATAACAGACGCCGTTCAGCGGCGTGATAAGCCGGCAAGAGCTTCGGTATAGAAATCTGCCCTTTTTTATGCCTACCATTATTCCACCTTTTTTCCTTATTATCCCCATTGCCCGTCTTTTTCTGTAATGATTGTCTCAGCAAATTGCAATCCTGCTTAAGACTTTCATAAGAAAGATTAAGCTCTGAAGATAATTCCCTCAAATAAACTTCACGTTCCGTTGAAGAATTTAAGGCGGCAATGATCGGAAGTGCTTCCTTCGCATACGATATTTTTCCTTCTTCTTCTAGCAGTATATGGTTTTTTTTCAGATATATAAGTTTAAATTTCGTGGTCGAAACAGCTGACTCCACCACATGTCTGAACCGCTCCGCACCATACTTACGGAAGTAATCATCCGGATCAAGTTCGTCACTCATAACCGAAATTCTAACTCTCAGGCCGGCATTTTCGAGCAGCGGTATGACCTTCATTGCAGCGGCCAGCCCGGCTTTATCTCCGTCATAAGTTACGATGACTTCTTCTGCCATGGACTTCATGAGTGCTGCCTGATTTTCTGTTAAAGAAGTTCCCATCGTTGCCACGACATTGTGAAAACCAGCTTCCCATGCAGATATAACGTCGAGGTATCCTTCGCATAATACGATTTGACGCAATTTACGTATGGACGTCTTTGCTTGGTGCAGGTTATACAACGTGCGGCTTTTGTTAAACAATAAACTTTCCGGGGAATTCAAGTACTTCGGCTGTCCTTCACCCAAGATCCGGCCGGCAAAAGCAATCACTCTGCCATTACGGTCATGGATCGGGAACATCACTCTTCCTCTGAATTTATCCAGGTAACCCTCATGGTCATGTCTTGCGGACAGCAGCCCGCCTTTCTCCATCTCTTTCAGATCAAAGGCTCGCTTGCTCAAAAATTGAACCAGTGTGTCCCATCTCTCAGGGGCAAAGCCAATCTGAAATTGATCGATAATTTTGTCGTTCATCCCGCGTGAGCGTAAATAAGCTATTGCTTCTTTGCCATGCTCTGTATTTTTCAATAAAAAATGATACAGCTTGGCAGTCAGCTCATAAGCTTCATATAAACGCTCCTTCTCCGGATTCCGTGGAATGATTGGACCGCCCTGACCTTCCGGTAAGGCGATATCATGTTCCTCTGCCATAACCTTAACAGCTTCGGGAAAAGAGAATCCTTCGATTTCCATTCTGAACTTAATGGCATTGCCGCCCTTACCGCAGCCATAGCAGTAGAAGATTTGCCGTTCCGGTGTAACCGTAAAAGAAGGGGTCTTCTCTGAATGAAAAGGGCATAACCCCTTCATGTACTTCCCTTGTTTCGTAAGGTGCACGTATTTGCTGACAGTGTCAACAATGTCGCTTCGGGCCAGTACTGCCTCGATGACTATATCCGGTATTCCTTGACCGGCACTCATCTCAACCACCTTCATCTCTTTAGCACGTAAATAGTATTCGCTATAAGGAATCGTTCTCCTGCAAATTTCGCAAAAGTTTTGTCAGTTTATGTTGAAAAATTCTTCGGTCCTCATCGATCATTTTCCTGGGGCCTTTACCATAATGCCCAGCTTTTCTAGCTTTGGCCTTATGGTGCCTGCTATCAAGTAAAAAATCGATATCCTGATCGTTGAATATTCGCCCACGAAACGACAAAACATGGCATGATTTTGCCAATGCCAATGCCGCCAATCCATAATCCTGTGTAACTACGATATCACCGCGCGCTATATGGTTCGCGATATACAAATCCGCACTTTGATCACTGCGGTCTACCTGAATAACCTTAACACCCTCCTCTTCACGGAGAAAATGATCGTAAGAGGAAACAAGCAGGACAGGAACAGAAAAAGCTCTGGCCGTCTCAGTAATTTCCTTCTTGACCGGACAGGCATCACCATCTACAACAATGTGTATTGGACGTATTGACGTCAAAGGTATCACCGGTTTCTCATTCATAAATGTTTGCTATATATTATATACGTCTTATGAGGGATAAAATCCTCCTTCTTCACCCGCGAATGGACAATCCTCTTTTTTCCAACAGGACAAGGAATGACGAAAGCGGCCCCTTTTTCGTTCAGGCTCCGCTTTCGTCAATTCAACACGTTCTATCTTTAATTGTTTTTCAAGCTGATATTACCATACCAGTTTTGTAAAATCAGCATACCTCTTCAAGTCACTGTCAATACCGGACAGCAGCGCTAAACGGTTGGCCTTCACTGCTTCATCCTCAGCCATCACCATCACGGAGTCAAAAAATTCGGTAATTGGTTCCTTCAATTCGCTAAGAAGAGCCAAGGCGGTTTTACCGTCTGACTGTGCCATAGCCGCCTCGTACGGTTGACGAATCGCCAGCCATGCCTCGTGCAATTTGCCCTCTTCCGCTTCTGTAAATAAACCTGGATTAACGGCAATTTTCCCGGCTTTTGCAGCCAGATTGCTAACCCGATTAAAGGATTCCACAACCGTTTTGAAATCATCCATTTCATGGACTGCATTCATAAGCGCACTGCCGCGAGAAACAACGGAAACGATATGATCAAATCCTGCTGAAATGACCGCATCGACAACATCATATCTTTGTTCCTCAGACAAGAGCTTTTTCACCCGCAGATTAAAAAACTCATACAGATCTTTACTTATTTCATTGCTAGAACGTTTCAGCACCCGAATATCTTCATGGACAGAAAGTGCGATTCCAAAAATATCAGCCAATGTAATCGGCAGCTGATGCTCGAGAATAATCTGTACAATGCCTTGTGCTTGACGGCGCAAAGCATACGGATCTTGAGAGCCAGTAGGGATGATACCAATGGAGAAGCAGCCTGCAATCGTATCGATTTTATCAGCGATGCTAATGATCGAACCTACTGAAGAAGAAGGCACTGCATCCCCTGCAAATCGCGGCTGATAATGTTCAAACACCGCTTTTGCAACGTTCTCCTTCTCACCGGCCTTGCGCGCATAGTCTTCTCCCATAACCCCTTGAAGTTCAGGGAACTCATAAACCATCTGGGTAACGAGGTCGAATTTACAAATATCTGCAGCACGGCTTACGGAATCAGCTGTCTCTGCAGACACACCCAGTTTTACAGCCAGGCTGTCAGCAATACGGCGAATACGGCGGACCTTGTCACCGATCGTTCCAAGCTCATCGTGAAACACGATGCTTTCAAGCTTCGACAAAGCTTCCTTGATGTGCAGCTTCTGATCCTCTTCATAGAAAAACTTCGCATCCGACAAGCGAGCACGCAGCACTTTCTCATTCCCTCTGGCAATAATATCAAGGGATCGGCTGTCACCGCTGCGTACAGTAACAAAGTACGGAAGCAATTGCCCTTGCTTATCTAGCACAGGGAAATAACGTTGATGCTCACGCATCGATGTAATGAGAACATCCTGCGGAATTTCAAGGAACGATGGATCAAACGTGCCAAACAATGCCGTCGGCGTTTCCACCAAGAACAAAACTTCCTCCAGCAGATCATCCTTTATTGCGATATTCCAGTCTTTTTCCCGAGCTAGTGCATTAATCTGAGAGACGATCATGTCCTGTCGCTGCTTCACATCCACAATAACGTGCTGATCTCTAAGTATTTCTTCATATGCCGAGGCTTCCGGAATGACAGCTTCACCACCAAGAAAACGGTGGCCTCTTGTCACATTGCCTGACTTTACACCAGTAATCTCCATATCGATCACATCGGAACCAAGAAGTGCAACGATCCATCGGATCGGTCGGACAAATTTAAATTCATATCCGCCCCATCTCATGTTCTTTGGAAAAGTCATCGAAGTAAGGATGCCGTTCAATCCTTCAGGCAAAATCTCGGAAGTTTTCACCCCAGCGCTTTTCTTCGTTACGTAGATGTACTCGGTACCTCCAAGCTCTTTAAATGTAAAGCTGTCCGGATCAACTCCTTGACTGCGTGCAAAACCGAGGGCGGCCTTGCTCCAATTTCCATTCTCGTCCAGAGCGATCTTGCGCGAAGGACCTTTGACTTCCTCGCTTACGTCGGTCTGCTTCTCTGCTACATCTTTTACAAGCACAGCCAATCTGCGCGGTGTCGCATACGATTTGACTTCACCATGTGCAATCCGGGACGCTTCAAACCACTTAACTGTTCTATCCTTGAGCTGTTCCATCGCCGCACGTAAAAAACGGGCAGGCACTTCTTCTAATCCGATTTCAAATAGCAAATCTTTAGTCACGCTGAGCGCCTCCTTTCTTAATCAGCGGGAATCCGAGCTTCTCACGTTCCTCCAAATAAGTCGCTGCAACTTGACGAGCCAGATTGCGAACACGCATGATATAGCCCGTTCTTTCGGTCACACTGATTGCGCCACGCGCGTCAAGCAGATTGAACGTATGCGAGCATTTCAAAACATAATCGTATGCCGGGAATACCAGGTGCTGACCCATCGCCTTGTTTGCCTCTTCTTCATACATGTTGAAGAGCGTGAACAACATTTTCACATCAGATACCTCAAAGGTATATTTCGAATGCTCAAACTCCGGCTGCTGAAATACATCCCCATACGTAATTCCATCGACCCATTCCAAATCAAACACATTTTCTTTGTCCTGAATATAAGAGGCCAGACGTTCCATACCATAGGTAATTTCAACTGCTACAGGGTTTGCATCGATGCCTCCAACCTGCTGGAAGTACGTAAACTGCGTTATTTCCATACCATCAAGCCACACTTCCCAGCCAAGTCCCCAGGCCCCAAGCGTCGGTGCTTCCCAGTTATCTTCAACAAAACGGATATCATGGTCAAGCGGGTTAATACCAAGACACTTCAAGCTTTCCAGATACAGCTCCTGAATATTGTCTGGAGATGGCTTAAGAATGACCTGGAACTGATGGTGCTGATACAAGCGGTTAGGGTTTTCTCCATATCGTCCATCCGCCGGGCGCCGGGAAGGCTCCACATAAGCTACATTCCACGGTTCTGGACCAATCGACCGCAAATATGTCATCGGATTCATTGTTCCTGCACCTTTTTCCGTATCATACGGCTGTACGATAATACAATTTTGTTCCGCCCAATATTGCTGCAGCGTCAAAATCATTTTCTGAAAATTCATGATTTTAGCTCCTTTACACCTTATTCAAAATCCCTTTTTCCACTTCTGTCACTTTTGCTCTGCACAACAAAAAACTCTCGCCTCTACGTCTGTTGTACAGACATAGGGACGAGAGCTGTAGCTTCCCGCGGTTCCACCCTACTTGATCCTTCATATAAGGACCCACTTTATGACGAGCAGCATGCTCCCGGACGCCATGTTCATGGATTTCTTCCGCCGGACTCCCACCATCACCGACTCGCTGAAGCAAGGACCTAAACCCACTACTTTTCCGTTCAACGCATGACAATATTCAATACTAGAAACTTTAACATATGATACCTAATTTTTTACCTGACGTCAAATATCATATTTGTCCATCTGGTCCAGAAAATTTTGCGATTTCAAACGTAAGCCGAGTTGAAAATCCATCAGCGCTCTCATAATCGCTTTAAGCTCAGCCCTAGTCGAATCACTCACATTAATGCTGCCCAGTCTTCTAAGATCAATTTGAGCAAATATGCGAAGCAATTTTAGCGTCTTCGGAGACATTGGCATAGCCGGCGGGTCCAAATGCTTGCAGCGTCGGCACATTACTCCTCCAAGTCTTGGACTGATCAGTAACTCTGTATCTGCTCTCTCCTGATTACAAGAGATACAAACGTTCAGTTCCGGACCGTAACCTGCAGCTTGCAATATTTTCATTTCATACAGATTGGTTATAATCTGCGGATCTTTATCTTCCTGAAGTGCCGTAAGACAAGCTTTTAACTGATGAAACCAAAAAGCGCCTGTCTCTTCATCCTGAAGCACCCGATCCAGAAGCTCGCAGGCATATGAAGAGTAGGCGGCTTTCATAAGGTCCTCCCGAAGAAGGTGATGAGATTCTATAATCTCTCCGGCATTTAATGTGCCGAGTCCGGTACGATTTCTAAAAAAAACATACTCTCCATAAGTGAAGGGCTGTGTCAATGCAGCATGACGACTCTTCATCTTTTTCGCACCGCGGACGAGAACCCCTACCTTGCCTGATTTTTCGGTGCAAAGCGTAATAATCTTGTTCCCCTCGCCGTAGTCCATACTGCGGATGACGATCCCTTCCGTCCTGTGTAGCATGACTTTTCCCCCAACCATTCCTGAAGCAGCCAAAAATCATTCGTTCTCTTCATATTCAACCGGCTCTTCTTCTTCACTTGTAATGGACAGCTCTGGGGTGCCGTCGGACTCCTTGTACAGCAGATAAGCATCGACATCTCCAGTCATTGCAAAATACTTCCACGAAAAATCTCGCATTCGTATTCATCCTTTCTTTCGAAAGACATGGACGTCTATCATCTACAAGAATTAGGATGTGCGTTAACACTGGATTTATGATTTGCAATTGTTGGCAGAAGTCCGAATCACCCGATCCCCTTTACACTGTAAGAACTATTCGCGGTGAAACCCGAGATCTCGAAGGACGCGCTCTTGGTTGCGCCAATCTTTTTTCACCTTTACCCACAATTCAAGAAAGATTTTAGAGCCGAGCAATCGCTGTATATCCTGACGAGCCTGTCGGCCAACTTCCTTCAACATGGAACCTTGCTTTCCGATAATAATCCCTTTTTGAGAATCACGCTCCACGAAAATAACAGCCGATATATGGACGACGCCATTTTCCTCAACACGCATATCTTCAATCGTGACGGCAATGGAGTGCGGAACCTCTTCCCTTGTCATGTGCAGTATTTTTTCACGAATCAATTCCGCGCAAACAAACTGCTCTGGGTGATCGGTCACCTGATCCTCAGGATAATACTGCGGTCCTGGCGGTAAATACTTCTGAATCTGATCCAAAAGGGTATTCACATTATTGCCCAATTTGGCAGAGATAGGTACGATTTCCGCAAAGTCCAGCAGGTTACGATATTCCTCAATAAGCGGCAGCAAAGCGGTTGGTTCAATTTTGTCAATTTTGTTCATAACAAGAATGACAGGCGTGCTAATCTGCTTCAGTTGCTCAATGATAAAGCGGTCCCCTCCGCCAAGACCCTCTGAGGCATCCACCAGAAACAAGACGGCCTCAACCTCACCTAATGTGCCAAGCGCAGTCTGATTCATGTAATCCCCAAGCTTGGATTGGCGTTTATGAATTCCGGGTGTATCCAAAAAAACGATCTGTGAATCGTTCGTCGTATACACGCCATGTATTTTATTACGAGTTGTTTGCGGCTTATCTGACATAATGGCAATCTTCTGACCAATCACCTGGTTCATAAGCGTCGACTTGCCAACGTTTGGTCGGCCGATAATAGCTACAAAACCCGATTTGAACGTTTTATTGTGCATAAAATTCCTCCGTTAACATGTTGCTCCATTGTTTCTTACAGCTTCATTGACCATCAAGATTACATATTATTTCGTTCCCAAACTCCATGAACCCAAAGCTCCGGGCAGCAGTTCTTCTACAGTTTGCTTACCGGATATCGCTTACCCAGGATATCACCGGCTCATAAAAAACAGCAATACCGACAACTACTGCAAAACAAGCGGTAACCAGCACAGCCCCTGCAGCTGTATCCTTGGCAATACGGGCCAAGGGATGATCGTCAGGAGATATCAGGTCAACCACAGCTTCCACCGCTGTATTTATCAATTCCGCTGAAATTACTAAAGTTACGGCAAGCCCCAGAAACAACCACTGTATCAGTGTCAGGCCTAGCAGTCCCGCAGCCATAAACACAACAACTGCAGCAACGATATGAATCTTCATGTTTCTTTCGGCTTTAAAGGCATGAATAATGCCTTGTACCGCATATTTAAAGGTGGACCGCAGGGAAGACCTATACGGCTTTCCCTTCACTAACGGGTTAACCCCACTTGGGCTAATATAGCCTCTTGTTTTCCCATCATTACCGATTCACTTTCCGCATCCTGATGATCGTATCCGAGCAAGTGCAGGAAGCCATGGACGAACAGAAATCCAAGCTCCCGCTCGAGTGAGTGACCGTATTCCTCACTTTGCAGTTTGGCACGTGAAACAGAGATAATAATATCTCCCAGTACATCAGGCACGCTATTTAGCTCGTCCTCTTCATCCAGCTCGTAAATGATCTGGAGCTCTTCATCTGTCTCTTCATTCATTGCAAAAGATAACACATCAGTCGGACGGTCGATTCCGCGGTATTCTTTATTTAGTTCGTGTATCTGCTTATCATCAACGAAAGTGAGATCAACTTCTCCTTCCGTTATCCCTTCAGCTTTTCCAGCTTGCTGCAGAATTCGTTCAAGAAGAGATATCAATTCATCCGAAATATCAAACTCCTCTTGTTCATTGTTCCATACCAGCTGCAGACTCATCCTTAAACGCTCCTTCTACTGTCTTCTTCGGACTCCGGCTTTACGGAATCCACCGACTCTTGTTGTTCAGCCGGACTGTCCGGCTTCGGCTTCTTAATCTCTTCCGGATATTCAATCCGTGAATGGAAAATGCCCATCACGGTTTCCTTCAGCGTCCTTGCAATAATATCAAGCTCTCTCATCGTCAGATCACATTCATTAAACTGATGGTCATCCAGACGGCCCTTTATGATCTTCTCAATCATCGATTCAACCTGCTCCACCGTCGGTTTCCGCAAGGAACGAACCGCAGCCTCCACGCTGTCCGCAATTCCTACAACAGCCGCTTCCTTAGACTGTGCTTTCGGCCCTGGATAGCGAAAATCATCTTCGGTGAAATCAGGCTCTACTCCCTGTTCCTCAGCTTGCCGAAGTGCCTTATGGTAGAAAAAGTGTAAAAATGTTGTTCCATGATGCTGCTCTGCGATATCCCGTATCGGCTTTGGCAGCTTGTAATCCTTGAGCATTTCCACACCATCTCGCGCATGGGCCACAATAATGGACTTGCTGAGTTTGGGGTCCATGGAATCATGAGGATTCTCCATGTTGTTCTGATTTTCGATAAAATAGACAGGTCGTTTCGTTTTACCGATATCATGATAATAAGAACCAACGCGGCACAACAATCCATCAGCACCGATGGCTTCAGCTGCAGCTTCCGACAGGTTTCCGACCATCACACTATGGTGATACGTGCCCGGAGTTTCAGTAAGCAGCTTCCGCAGCAGCGGATGGTTCGGGTTTGACAGCTCCACAAGCTTGAGCGGCGAGAGGATACCGAAAGTAACCTCAAAGAACGGCATTAGGCCTATGACAAGCACAGCTGTCAAAATTCCGCCAGCCACAGCAAATGCCAGGGCATATATAGATTCTGCTCTCGTCCAGGAAGAATCCTGAATCAGCATCATGATCAAAACGGTCATCGCCCCGAATAAAGACACCATGATTCCGCCCTTAAGCAGGGTGGAACGCTGGCTTGCCCGGTGGATCGAAAAGATAGCCACACAGGAAGTTACCGCGGCAAAAAAACCGAAGTGAAAATCGAACATTTCCCCTTTATCTACATTCAAGATAACACTTGCCATGATACTGAATATAATGGCGCTGAAATAAGCCAAATGCATATCCAAAAGCAGCGTTATCAGTATAACTCCTATCGCGACCGGAGCCAAATAACCGACGAACATACGCTGTTCACTCTGCAAAACACCAGCCAAATGCATGGAGATCAGCGTAATGAAATAAATCAGCACCATCATAAACACTTGGGAATTATTATATTTAAACATGTTCATATCGATCTGTCGGATAAACATCAGTATTCCCACGGAAAGCAGGATGGAGAATAAGAGAACGCCCAGCTCTGGCCAATAGTTAACTTCATCTTTCAAAAGACCGTTTTTGCCAAGCAGTTCATACAGCTCGGGAGTTATGAGCTGACCTTTCTCTACAAGTACATCACCTTGATTAATATATACAGGTGGGGTATTCTCCCTGGCCTCAACCTTGGCTTCCTTCGTAGCGACCTCATCATAGAACTTATTGGCTGTCAGAGATAAGCGCGCAAGCTCCTGGACCACCTCTCTTGACGTTCGGTCATCAAGCGAACTCGCACTGACGAGCTCAGCTACTTTGGCTCTTGGAACCTGCGCATCTACGGTTTCACTCATGAGCCGTGACACGATGTCCCTTGCTACGATCTTCATCTCATTGATATCTTCAGGATTTAACCTAGGGATTTTAATAAACGTTTCCTCGGGTACCCGGTAAGCCTGCTGACTAATCACCTTTTTCATCTCTTCAAGCAGCTCCGGTGGATAATTATCCCGGTTGTTTTGGATAAAATTATTCACAAAATCCTCAACCCGTTGCGGAAGTTCCTGTCTGTAAATCCCGATCTTATCCTGCACAGAAACCTCATCCTGATTCAAACGATCAATCCGGTCAAACAACTGAGTAACGAGTACATCATTACGAAGCGGGACATATGTATAAATAGGCTGGACTTTATCGGCCGCTTCTTCCTGCGCCTCTAGAGTTGCCTTGCTGTCCTCTATTTGCACGGGTGCAGTAATATTCTTTTCACTGCGCGTACCAACCTGTATGTCATAGCGCTCCGGAAGAAGCTTTGAAGAAAGACTGATGTAAAACAGTAGAGCCAGAAACAAAAACAGAATATAGCGTGTTGCCACGCTATATTTCCAACCGTTGTTTTTAACGAATATGGACTTGTTTGTCGATGGTTCTTTGGAGGCCATAGCGACAATCCCCTTTAATCTTGGTTTTCTGCAGCTTTATCATATGCAACGATGATCTTTTGTACTAAAGAGTGCCGCACAACGTCCTGCTCCGCAAAGTAAACGAATCCGATATCTTCAATCTCATGCAATATGGTCTTCGCTTCAACCAAACCTGACTTTTTACCGCGCGGCAGGTCAATCTGGGTAACATCTCCCGTTATGACCATCTTTGATCCAAAGCCGAGCCTTGTCAAAAACATTTTCATTTGCTCAGGCGTTGTATTCTGGGCCTCGTCCAAAATGATGAACGAATCGTCCAGCGTTCGGCCTCTCATATATGCAAGCGGCGCAATTTCAATCAGACCTCTTTCAAGAGCCTTGGCTACTTGATCCGGTCCCATAACATCATACAGAGCATCATATAACGGTCTCAGATACGGATCTACCTTCTCCTGAAGATCGCCGGGCAGAAAGCCGAGGTTCTCTCCAGCTTCAACGGCCGGGCGGGTAAGGATGATCCGTTTCACTGACCCTTCCTTGAGTGCAGCTACGGCAAGCACTACAGCCAAATAGGTTTTTCCTGTACCTGCAGGACCGATACCGAACACGATATCCTTCTTCTTAATCGTTGTAACATAGTGCTTCTGTCCAATCGTCTTTACCCGAATAGGCTTTCCACGATATGTTGTCGTAATTTCACCTTTATACAGATCCAACAGCTGGTCAGCACGCAGATCTTTTGCCAAATCAACTGCATAAAGAACATCTCTCTCGGTCAGGATATAGCCATTGCGAATAAGCTGCAACAGCACATCAAATAACTGCTGCAAGCTTTCCAACTGACGCTGCTCACCGGAAATATTAATAACCGCTTCTCTTGAAGCAATTCTGGCGGGTATTTCCGATTCGATAATTTTCAAAAAAGAATCTTGCGGTCCGAACAAGGATAGTCCTTCAGACGCACTTTGCAAATAAATCTGAATGCTGGTCGATTGCTGTGACAAATAGATTCATTCTCCTTGATTGTATACTATGGGAAGTTCTTTTGCGATGGTCTCCTCCACCTCAAAAAGTACTTTCATATAAACTTTACCATTCTCTTTCTTATCATGCAAAATTTTTTGACTCACCAAACGGGAATCTGCCCCATATTTTGCCTGAATATCGCGAAAAGCACTCTCTAATCCTTCTTTTTTCGCTTCTTCCACTGTCACAGTCTGACTACTTTCGCTAACCTCCATCACCTTCTCAGTCATCCAGCCGATTGGAAGCGTTCGCGAGCGCCAAGTCAACGGATCATACAATGTCAGTGTTTCATGCTTATCAAACGGCTCATCGCCGTACCCCCATAACTGTATTGCACGATTTCCAAGAACGAGATATGACTTTTTGGATGATTCACCGGTATAAATTTTCTGTTTTCTTACAAGAGGTACTTCGATATCATATTCATGCCAAACAAGTCCCCGCACTTCCCCTTTAGCAACAACAGACTGGGAGTACTCTTCATCTCCAATAATTCCTGATATCAAAATATCCCCTTTTTTAACGCGGGAATTGACTTGAACTTTCGGCAAGCCCTTTTCCGCATAAATATGTGTAACTACAGCGTCTCTCGTGCTGACAAGATGCCTCGGACTCTGCAACTCCGGCTTTTTAGGTACAGCGGCTTCCACTACCTGAATTTGAATGCTCGTACCATTTCTTTCAACGCCAACCCACGAGGTTCCGGGCAAACGAGTAGTCAAATTCGTTGACAGCTTGTCCAATGGTTTCATTCTGAAAATCCATTGATAAGGGTATATCCCTTCCTCTTTTGCCGCTTGCAGCACGTCTTCGGTCGCTATCGTCTCGTTTCCTTCAACACTTACGTTCCAGATCATAGAGGATAAAGCGGTTAAAATGGCAAAAAATATAACTACACCGATCACAAAAAGTTTGCGCTTCAGCAATCGAACAGCCCGGAAAGGCAGTCCATGACGTTCAAGGATACGAGTTCTGCAGCCTGTCCGCTTTAACAAAGGGCGCAGCCCTTTAAAATCATTTAGCAACAGCTTGAACTCTACGGAATGCTCTCCTGTCGGTTTTACATCCCAAACCGGAGTTCCCTTCTCCGCCAATGCATTGATGAATGCTTCCACATGCTCGCCATGCACCGTAAGCTTCAAATAACCGCGTATAAAGACCATTGTCGGTATATTCACGGTCTCTCCCCCGTTCCTATATATTGAATGTTGTTAATTGTGCCTTCAATCATGACTTCCGTACTCTGAATTGCTCGGATGGAGAGACCGGAACCCGTTATTTCCATAGACCCCTGAGAAAGAGAAAGCACAAGCTTTTCAGCGGAAAAATGACGGACACCACGATGGTTTTCAATATGCAATTCCTTATTTCCAATCAGGGTCAACCGCGGCAAGTCAAATAATAGATCCTGCGGCAAATCGAGCATTTCCTGAGTCCATTTCTGCAACTTGCGGCTGATGCGGGACATATGAAGGCCCTCCCCCCTTCCTATACTGTACACCTTATGAACGGAATGGCCTTTTTATGCAAGTTGATAGCCTTTCATGAACGATGGGAAAGCACGGCTTCTACTGATAAGCAAAAAGACCGCTATGTCGATGACATAAGCGGTCTTGATATTGATATTTGATTGGTTTTTCCTAAAAACACCAAAAGTTTCACTAATATCGGCGTCTCAAAGGTTTTTTAGAGCGGGGTGGCCCTAAAATTTCTGACCAGATCACTCCTCTTCTGGCCTGTTCTACAAGATTCGACTGGTTACGCCCAGATGTGCCACCCGTATCCGTAACCTCTACCGATATTTCAGGAATATGCGAAGTGATTTTGTCCAATTCCTTGTGAATCTGATCCAGACCTTCCTCCACATATCGATTGCGCTCCTCCATATCGAGCGAAAGGGTGGACTCCCTTCCCGGCGCAGCATCATGCCATGACTCCAAATCGGCAGGGGAACTATATGTTCTCTCCGACTCTTCATGGTACGCGGGATATGGCTCTTCGTCATCAAACGAATCATATGTCCGATCATCGGCTGACTGACCCGCCGAAGCTTCTGTAGCAGGCAAAGACTTAACGCGCCGGGCTTGCTGTCCTGAGAGTTCTTCCTTATTGGATTTTGGAACCCGTTCGGTCAAATCTCCACCCCCTCCGAACGTTGGCATCCGGTTTTGTTTGCTTTCCTCATTATTTTTGCCGATTTTCCCAAATGCGGAGAGGATAAAAAAAACTATACCCGCCACGATGACAATATTATCAAGAATCCAATCCATCAGTGGCTCGCCTCATCTCTTCCTGTTATTTTTTATGAGAGTCATTTCCGTCCGTATTCTCACCCATTTTGCCAAGGGTGCCTCTCATTTGGGTATCTGCTTCAATATTTTTAAGATTCATGTAATCCATTACGCCAATCTTGCCACTTTTCAGCGCTTCAGCCATAGCCAGCGGTACTTGAGATTCGGATTCTACCACGCGCGCTCTCATTTCTACAACGCGGGCCTTCATTTCCTGCTCTTGCGCTACAGCCATCGCGCGGCGTTCTTCCGCTTTAGCCTGAGCGATTCGCTTGTCTGCTTCCGCCTGCTCCGTTTGCAAGTATGCACCGATATTTTTGCCTACATCCACATCCGCGATGTCAATAGACAGAATTTCAAATGCTGTACCGGCATCCAGCCCTTTAGATAACACAGTTCTGGAGATCAGATCTGGATTCTCCAATACGTCTTTATGGGAAGCCGAAGAACCGACCGTCGTAACAATACCTTCACCAACACGGGCAATAATCGTCTCTTCACCCGCACCACCGACCAGGCGGTCAATATTCGCACGAACAGTAACACGAGCTTTAACTTTAACTTCAATACCATCCTTGGCAACAGCCGCAACGATAGGGGTTTCAATGACACGAGGGTTTACACTCATCTGAACGGCCTGAAGAACATCACGCCCTGCGAGGTCAATCGCTGCGGCACGTTCGAATTCAAGCGGAATGTTCGCACGCTGGGCGGCAATCAGCGCATTTACAACCCGGTCCACGTTACCGCCCGCCAAATAGTGACTTTCCAGCTGATTTATATTCAATCCCAAGCCGGCCTTTGTCGCTTTAATGAGCGGGTTAACGATTCGGCTCGGTGTAACGCGGCGAAGCCGCATAGCAACCAGCGTAATAATTCCGATGCGAACACCCGAAGCGAGCGCCGAGATCCAGAGCATCAACGGGAAGAAGCTGAAAAACACACTCAGCACGATGATCGCAACGACCCCGATCAGTAGAATGGGAATCAAAGAACTATCCATATCCAAAAAAATCATCCTCCAACGATATATTTGTTATGACCATCTTACCAAATAAAGCAAGTGAATAACTACCTGAGAAATTTTTATTTCTGTATTATTCCTTCTCTTCCTCAACTACGATCCGGGTTCCATCGGTCATCACAACACGAACAAGACGGCCTGATTCAATAAATCCTCCTTCGGTAACGACATCAAGACGACGTCCGTCAATCTCAACAGTTCCAGACGGACGAAGAGGGGTTATGCTTCTGCCAATAAGCCCGATCAACACATCCCTGTCCTCCACAGGAACATATCCTTGCTCCTTCGTGAGACTATCTTTTAATATGAACTTATTCCATATTCCCCGTTCTTTAAACACCAGAGCTACAACGACAATGGCTACTAACGCAGAAGTAACAGCTATTCCAAGAGATAATGCTACATGAGATGTACTGTACGCTGCCCGTACGACACCGAAAATCAATAAGATCGAGCCACCAATACCAAGTATTCCAAAACTTGGCACAAACAATTCTATGACAAGCAAGCCGATACCGATAATAAACAGAAGCCACGTTTCCGATCCAGCGAATCCCGCAACTGAATTACCAAAGAAATAAAGCACAAATGCTGCAATTCCCAAAATTCCTGGTACGCCGAATCCAGGAACGATAACTTCAATGATAACCCCTGCAATACCTACAAAAAGCAGGATTGTCATCACGACAGGATGCGTCAAAAACGTAGCCAATTTTTCGGAGAAAGTCTGCTCCATATGAAAGACATCATTGGTGGAGTAGCCCATCCATTCGATGACCTCATTGGTGCTATCGGCAATTTTATCTGCATAACCAACCTTCAATGCTTCATCGTGAGATAAGGAAATGATCTCACCAACATTTTTCGTTTTACCGATTTCAGGCATTTCGACCTTTATATTAATATCAGCCATTCCTTCAGCGATATCGGGATTGCGTCCATTCATCTCAGCAGCGCTTCTCATTTTGCTCTTCCAATACGCTACCATCTTGGCATCTTCAATACGATTGCCCATTCCATCTACCAAATATGCTGCACCGATCGTGCTTCCCTCAGCCATAGCAATCTTGTTAGCATTTAGTGCAATGTAACTTCCGGCCGAAGTGGCATCCCCTCGAACATAAGCAACGGTGGGGATTTCAGTACCTTTTATGATACCCGCAATTTCATCAGCTTGGTCCACTCGCCCCCCAGGCGTATTGATTTCAAGTACGATTAAACCCGCTTCCATCTCTTCGGCTTCCTTAAAACCGCGTTCCAAAAAGCTGGTCAACCCTCGCTCGATCGGCTGATCGACCGGGATTACATACACCGACCCCGCCTTAGCAGCTGCTGCTTGTTTCACCGGCAACATATACATGCCGACAGACATCAGAATAAGCAGCATAACTCCTGCAATCGTCCAAAATCGCCGCCCCTTATGATCACTGTTATTAACCACCATCATCCCCTCCTTTTCGATTAAATGATATTTGCGCTATATCGATATTATAATCGATTCGAGCCATCCGGGGATGTTCTTATGAATTAAGGTCCCGGCTTTATGATAGGTATTACGAATAACTTTCAATTTTGTTTCAATAATTATGTATCCGTCGCAGTATCTGATTGGCAAAAGCAAGCACACTATCTGTCATAAACAGGCCCACATCGAAAAAACACCCCTTGATTCATCAAGGAGTGTTTCGCTTATGTTATTACAGAAATTGTTGAACAACTTGATTAACAAGCTTTCCATCTGCACGCCCTTTAACTTTTGGCATGAGAGCGCTCATAACTTTCCCCATATCGGCTTTTGAAGAAGCACCGGTTTCCTGGATGGTCTGCTGTACAATGACTTTAATTTCTTCTTCAGAAAGCTGTTCCGGGAGGTAGGCACTAAGAAGTTCAATTTCTGCATTCGCATTTTCGGCAAGATCATGGCGACCTGCTTTTTCAAATTCTTGGAGGGCATCTTTGCGCTGTTTGATCTCACGACTAATAATATCAAGCACTTCGTTGTCATCCAAACTTCTTTTTAAATCTATTTCAAGATTTTTAATCGTCGAACGAACCATTCGAATATTGGAGAGTTTGAACTTGTCCTTACTCTTCATCGCTTGCTTCATATCTTCGTTCAATCGTTCGCTAAGATTCATGCTAGTTCATATCCTCCTAAAACTTTCTCTTACGAGCAGCCTCGGACTTTTTCTTGCGCTTTACGCTTGGCTTTTCATAATGCTTACGTTTCTTCACTTCAGCCAAGACGCCATCTTTAGCAATGGAACGTTTGAAGCGACGAAGTGCAGCATCAATTGTCTCGTTTTTGCGAACTTTCGTTTCAGACACCAGTTTTCCCTCCCTCCGACCAGACCGTCCAAGAGCATAACACGGTTCATCATTCTTCATTATAGGGTAAACTGAAATAAGGTGTCAACCTTGACAGTTCCATTATTGCAAGCTTTAAATCCGTATGTATTTAGCAGGCAAAACTACCTGCACACTTGCAGTTAAGCATGGGATGAAGAGATTCCTGTTAAAGCTCCAAGACGCGCTCCTCCGAGCAAATGATAATGTAAATGATGAACGGTTTGTTCGCCATCTTGACCGCAGTTATTGATCAGGCGGTAGCCGCTTTTGGCAATTCCAAGCTCAGCAGCCGCTTCTTGAGCCGCCTTATGAATGTCAACAATCAGCTCTAAATCTTCTGCCTGAACATCGTTCATCGAAGCGATATGTTTCTTGGGAATGATCAGCACATGAACCGGAGCGGCTGGCTGAATATCGTGGAAAACAAGCACACGGTCATTCTCCATCACCTTCTTGGAAGGGATATCTCCATTAACAATTTTGCAAAACAGACAATTATCCACAACTATACCTCCTCATAAGGTTATCATGTTTTCATCATACAAGAAAAACTGCGGTTTCGTCCAATTAAAGACAAAAAAATAGAAGCACCCGGTCAGCTGAAACTCAGCTGTCCAGCAAACGGACGTATGATGCAGAGATATCTCTTATCCATACGTCCGCCGAGGTGCTTCCAAAGAAAAAGAATGTCGGCTTAGCTGTATTATAACAGCCCCTTGTAACTGTCTCTGTGAACAAAATCACAGGACAAAAACAGGCTTACATCGTCTCTAAAACAATCTTCGATCCGCCTCCGGAATGCTCGGCTGGCTGTACGATCAGCTTGCGTGGCAGACGTGCTCTCAGCTCCGGCACATGGCTGATAATCCCTACCGTAAGACGATCATGGTGAAGTCTTTCCAAAGAGGTGATGACTGTTTCAAGCAATTCAGGGTCCAGTGTGCCAAAGCCTTCATCGAGAAAGAAAAACTGTAAAGGGTACTGTCCTCTGAGCTGAATCTGGGCTGATAAAGCCAGTGCCAGAGACAGGGATGTCAAGAACGTTTCACCGCCAGACAATGTTGAAACCGGCCTGCGCACGCCCCCGTTCGCATCATCACGAATAACAAATCCCCCTCCGGAATCGACCTCCAGGGAATAACGCTGTTTCGTCAAAAAACGTAGACGCTGGGACGCGGTTTGACTGACTTGCATAAGCTGCTCTTCAGCTACATATTCCACAAAAGCATTTCCGCGTAAACAGGATTGAAGCTTGGACAGACGCTCGCCTTCCAAGGCATGCAGTTTGCGGCGTTCTTCCAGCTCCATAAACCGAATATGCCGCTCCTTGAGATCTTCCAAATCCCGTTCGGCGCGAGCTTTCGACTCGATTGCCAGTTCATCTGCCTGCTGACATCGCTCCAATGTCTGTGAGCATTCCTGCCAAGCTTCTTCACTAAATGCCGCACCGTCTAACTTCAGCTCAATATCTTTCAGCCGCATTGACCATTCACGCTGACCTTCACGATGAGCCTGAACAAGAGAAGCGTATCGCTCGGCTTCCTGCGGGCTCATAGAAGCTTCAAGAACCGCCTCTTCAGTGGCGAATGGCGATTCGCCAAGCAAGGCAAGCCATCGCTGCTTCGCCGCCTGTGCGTGTTCGCTGGCAGAGTCCGCTGCCTGCTTGGCAATAGCTGCTGCCTGATTCGCCTGCTGCTTCCGCTCTTCCGCTTTCCTTCGTTCCTGCTTCGCATGATCGGCTGCGGATTTCAAATGCTGAAGACGCTGCTTACATTCCTGCAGCAGTTCTTGAGCAGAACGCTCGCCAACCCATGACTTAAGCCTCTTCTCCTTTTCCAGGATAAGCTCCTGCTTGCTCTCAAACTGCGCATCCCATTGAATAAGCTGCTTCTCCAGTTCAAGAAGCTGACTCTCAAAATTCAATACAGCCCGCTTCTTCTCTTCCAGAAAAGGTACGCTTCGATCAAGTCCTTCCCGAACCGATTCCGCTTTAGCATCCCGCTCCTGCATTTCCTTAAAGCGAAGCTCTACCGTCTGCAGCTCAAGGCCTGAGTTGTTCTGATCCCACTGCTGCTTCAAACGGGTGATCTCTTCTCTCCATCCGCTGATCTTTTTCTCAAACTGATCGGATAACATACGGGCATTCTCGGCAGAAGCGTTCCGCTTGGCCAATTCCTGCTGGAGGGAAGCAAGCTTTTGTTGAACACTTGAAAGATGGTCCTTACATTGCTGTAGAACTTCTGTCTGAACTGAAGAGACTTTTTTAAGCGCTGGTACAAAATGCCAAATCTTATCCAGCTCTAAGGCAAAGGATAACTCCTCATGTTGTTCAAATTCCAAACCTGCAGCAACTTCAGAAAAAATATTCGTCAGCTCAACAATTTCGGCATCATTTTTCATCAAGTCTGCTGTTATTGAAACAGCCGGAACGGACAAAGCCGAGACTTCATTAAACTGCTGACGAAGAGTCAAGCGAAGTTCTTGAATCTCCTCTTGAGCCTGACGAAGGGATTCCTGCTGCTGTTCAAGAGATTCTTCTATAGGGACATCCAGCCGAACCGGATTAGGATGATGCATACTGCCGCAAACAGGGCAAGCTTCCCCATCGCGCAGCTCAGCGGCCAGTGATACGGACAACGCGTGCAGCTGCTGTTCTCGAAGAGATTTATTCATCGATACAGCAGTTTCTGCCGCTTTGGCTGCCCCCTCGTCCGCAAGACGCGATGCCTCCCCAGCCGTATGTCTAAGCTGCTCCGATTTCAGGGCAAGCCGCTCCAACTCAAGCTGAAGCTCTTGTTCTATGGCCAATGCTTCCTTCAAATCATGTTCAATACGCTGCTGCTTCTTGGTATGTTCCTTGAACTCGGTCTCTGTTTTGGATAGCTGCTCTTCAGCGCCCATAATCAACTGCCGTTTCTGCATAGCCTCATGCAGATTCTGCCGATCTTGCGCGCGTGTCTCAAGCTGTTTCAGAGTCTCTTGCAGCTCCTCACGTCGTTTGTTCCCTCTTTCCAGCAGCTCCTGCTCCTTATGAAGCTGTGCACCAATGCTTTCCAGTGACTTTCTGGCTTTAGAGCGCCGGGCATTCAGAGCGTTAAGCTCAAGATGAAGCCCATCCCTTTCTTGTTGAAGAACGGACGCCTGCTCCAGCTGCTCGGCCCGCAGCAAAAGCTTGGGCTCCTCTTCTGACAATTGCAGCGTAGCGGCATCGTCCGCCTTGCAAGCAAGCTCAGCTGCTGCCCCAGCCGCCTCCGACTGCCTCAATAGCAGCTCCGCTTGTTCCAGCAAGTCTTTATGCTTTTTTACGGATTCCCGGCTTAGTTCCAAAGCTGGAATAAGAAGCTTTGCGGCTGCCGCCTGCTCCAAACGTTTTTCATAACCTTTGATCTCTTCCTCATGTGCTGCTAAATCATCCAGTTTGCTTCTAAGACGGCGCCGCTCCAAATCCAGTTCGCGAATTTTCCCTAGAGCTTCACTTGCCTCGGTCGCTGCTCTTAAAGCTTTTCTCGACTTTTCCGCGTGCACGACCGCCTCTTCCATCTTCTTCTTAGCCTCTGCTACGGCTTCTTTGCCTGCATTTCCAAGACCCTGTTGCTCCGCTTCGATCGACTTTAATGCCCCGTCATTCTCTTTCACTCTGCGGCTGAGCTTTACAGCAAGCTGATCACCGTAACGCTCCAGATGAAAAAGTCGTTGGAGCATCTGCCGCCGTTCACTACCTTTTAATGACAGAAACTCGGCGAATTTCCCCTGAGGGAGCACAACTGCCCTGGTGAAGTCATCCATCTTCAGACCGATTTTCTCTTCTATGCAGCGGGTCACCTCAGCCAGCTTGTCCGCAATAACGACCTCTCCTTCATCCTTAAGCGCAACGAATCGGCTGATCGTATTACTGATCGACAGTTCATTATTCCGTTTGAAACGCCGCTCTACACGATATTTTTCCGGGCCGTCTGCAGAAGCCAGTTCAAAAGTAAAAGATACAAAAAGACTATCCTCTGAATGATTCATAATCCCCTGCGTACCGTTTACCGCACGTTCCACTTTGCCGTACATCGCCAGAGTAATGGCATCCAGCAGTGTCGATTTCCCGCTTCCGGTCGGTCCGAATATACCAAATAATCCGGTCTCGCACAGCTGCTCAAAATCGATTTCCTGCGATTCCCGATAGCTTTGAAGACCAGCTATTTTAAGTGAAATCGGCTTCACTCACTCACCCCCGCTCGTTTTCGCGTCTTCCTCATCTACAAGCTCCAAAAATAACTCGACAAGACTATCTTCCGGCTCTGCTCCCCCAGTCTGCCGCTGATAGAACTTGCGAAACAGCTCCGGCAGGGGAAGGGCAGATCTCTGGCTCTCCAGCCCCAAATGTTCCATTTCAGGGTATATCGGCCGAATATGAATGATCCCCTCACGGCTTTTGCGCAGGCGCTGAATATCCGCCATCCCCATCGCTTCAGTCAATGAAATTTCAAGGTCTATGTAAGCGCCGGGATCTCTCTCTTCCTCCAGCCATCGATATACTTCCTGTAGGCCTCCCTTGGCCTTCCAACGGACGAGCGGGCGCCCGCTCTTTAGAAACAGTTCCTCAATCACCGGGGTGCTTTCAGGGGTAACATCCACCATCGTTACGGATTTGGCTTGTCCCGCCTCCGAGAAGCTGTAAGCCAAGGGCGAGCCGCTGTAGCGAATGATCCCTTCACCTTTAACAGCCTGCGGCCGGTGAAGATGACCAAGGGCCGTATAACAAGCCCCAACCGCCAACGCTGACGGATCTACAGTATAAGCACCCCCTACCTGTATAGGGCGCTCTGAGTCACTCTCCAGCCCGCCGAGAACGTAAATATGACTCATTGCCAGATTCACCGTCTTTGGCGAAAATTCACGAGCCATCATCTCCATTAATTTTCCCACCCGTTTACTGTAAGCCCGGCGCAGCTCATTTTCGTCCCCGCCTTCGGTCAGCAGCTCATTTAGTCTTGCTTCTGATGGATAGGGAAGGGCTGCTATTTTGGCAACTTCTCCAGTTCGGGGGACCGTTACGGTAACAGCCTTCGTTGAGGGCAGCCCTACCAGACGAATTCCACGGCTTGATACAAGCGGTGTCACCGATGATACCCTTTCAGGCTGATCATGATTTCCCGCGATGACGACTAGCGGCCGTCCTCCATCTGTCAGCCGGGCAGCAGCTTCATAAAACAGCTGCTCTGCAGCCGCAGGCGGGTTAACAGAATCATACACGTCACCTGCCATCAATATAAGGTCTGCACGCTGGTCATCAGCCAGCCTGACAAGCTCGTCCACAAATGCCTCTTGTTCAGCCATACGGCTTCGCCCTTCAAGCGTTCTGCCCAAATGCCAGTCACCTGTATGCAAAATTCGCATAAATTTCAGTTCACCCTCTCTAACGGAAAGCTTATTTCTCAATGTATCAACAATTTTATAAAAGAACGGCATGGCCTCCATCGAAAAAGTAGAGCCATTTTTCATAAATAGGTTCATCCAAAATATCCTGCAGCGCCCTGCTGTATAACTCCAGCTGAAAACGATATCGCTCGGTTAAGGATTCAACACCTCCGCGATGCTCGAGAACGCGGTCTGTTTTATAATCCAGCAAAATCAGCTGATCGTCCACTCGGAACAAGCAGTCCACCACCCCTTGAATCAGGACGGTCTCATCAGCCAGAAGCTTCGCCTCACGAACGGAGGAATCCGTTGCTCCTTCCGTCAAGCCCAGAAAAGCTAGACCTTTGTAAGCCTCGAATGCAGACAAACCATATGAAAACGGCAGCTCTCGCCAAATTTGCTGGGCTTCGAGAAGCTTCGTTCCTACTTGAGAATGGAAAACCCCCATAATTTCTTCCGGTTTTACAGCATCAGCCTGGGCTCTTGTGATAATCTCTTTCTCGATCAGTTCCACTATCGTTCTCTCAACAATAGAGAGATTCGTATTTTTGGCGATAGGCATATGCTGCATGATAGTGTGATAGACCGTTCCCCGCTCAGCCGGAGTTAGTGCAGTCTCTTCCATGAATTTCGGTCTTCGTAAGTGCAGGGTCAACGAATCGGCATCCGACAGCTTCTTTGCCTGCTCTCTGCGAAGCACCGCTTCTTCTACGATATCCAGTGACGGGCTGTCCTGCATAGATAGCAGCTTTTTCATTTCCGTAACCGATGTTTTCGCAGAAATCCCGCTAACCGGTGCAAAAGGATATGTCCAGCTCAAACGGTGGTAAATATCCTGTCTCATCTCCTGCACACTGCCTTCTTCCAGCCAACCGATATCGGCAACCGGCTCCACCTTGCGTAGGGCAGCTTCTTTCTCGGCCCGATTCGCCTCTATAGCATCCTCTTCCTCTTTATGAATTGCAGTCTCGGACAAAGTATCGGATGTTTCGATATGAATGACCCAGTCAGTGCTGTCCGACGAAAGCGCGGTGTACTCCGGAAGCTGCAAGCCTGCTGCTTCCCGCAGCATTCCAGCAGATGGATGACGTATAATAGCAGGCCCGATCCAATCGATATAACTGCGTCCGCGTGCCAGCATATAATCGGGCAGAAGCAGTTCGCGCGTACTATCTGCCTGAGCCCAGCTGCTCACTTTTTTCGGCAAGTCCTTGACGGTCCCTACCAAAATCATCTTCTCCTTCGGTCTCGTTAACGCTACGTAAAGAACACGCATTTCCTCTGCCAGTAGCTCCAGCTGCGCTCTGCGGCGTATAGCAAGATTCGGGAGTGTCGGATAGCTGACCCGCAGTTTTTCATCTACATACTTCGGTCCAAACCCAAGCTCCTTATGCATCAGGAAAGGAATGTTCAGATCCTGCTGGTTAAATTTTTTTGATAATCCAGCCACGAACACGACCGGAAACTCCAAGCCCTTGCTTTTATGAATAGTCATGAGACGAACAGCGTTGCCCTGATTCTCTGTCCCGCCTGCTGCACCAAGATCTCCGCCATTATCACGCAAGCGTGAGATAAAGGTCAGGAACCGGAAAAGCCCTCTGGATGACGTATCCTGTTCGTATTGAACAGCCCGGTCATATAGGGAGGTCAGATTGGCTCTGCGCTGAGAACCGCCCGGCAGTCCCCCAACCCAGTCCAGATAGCCTGTTTCACTGTAAATTTCCCAGATGAGGTCACTGAGACTTCCTTGACGCGCTTTGTTACGCCAAGTTTGGAGCCTTTCCATAAACCTTTTCAGTTTCCGGGACAGCTCTTGGGATATTACAGGACCATCGTTTACATGACCTGTTGTCAATTCTGATTTTTCAGAGATGACCTCTAGATCCGCCCGACCTGCAGCCGCCTCGGTATACCCTGGCCATATTATTCCGGTCGTCCAGCGACCGCTATCGATCCCAGCTCCTTCAGACAGATCGGGCTCAAATGCACCGATGGCCGCTTGAACCGCATCATAAAACGTTCCCGAAGAACATAGGCGAACCTGTGCCAAATCCTCTTCCGTTAAGCCGACGATCGGTGATCGCAAAACAGAAGCAAGCGGGATATCCTGGCGTGGATTATCAACGACATGAAGTAAAGAAAGCATAATTTCAACTTCAATCGCTTGAAAATATCCCTTGCTCTGTTCACCGATTGACGGGATTCCTTCCTGCCGCAGCTCCTCCATAATTAACGGGGACCATACCATAGCAGAACGCAGCAAAATAACGATATCGCCATACTGGGCAGGTCTCATCGATTTAAGATGCTTATCATACACCATGAGCGAATTTCCGTGTTCTCCGACCAATGAGCGTATCCGGCGGGCAATTGCCCGGGCCTCCAGCTGAGCGGTCTCCATCTCCAGCCGCTCACTCTCAGAAGAAATCCCTTCAATATCCGGGCTTTCCCCGTCCTTAGGTTCCTCGCTTCCTTGACCAAGACGGTCAATAAGCAGCAATTCAGGAGCATAGGGGGTATTGCGTGCCAAGGCATCTTCATCGTCCAGATCAAAATGATCATGCGTTCGCTCTGGCTGCGGAAAGGATGCGCCGCACACAAGCTCTGCCCGAGGATCATACGCGATTTCTGCCACGGACTCGTTCATGATCTGACGAAACACCATATTGACGGCATCCACAACCTCCATCCGGCTGCGAAAGTTCCGTGCAAGATCGATCCGGATTCCCGAGGATTTCAAAGAAGGGTCAAGTGAATGTGCCCCAACCTCCGCTTCAGATACGTAATTTTTGTATTTATCCAGAAACAAACCCGGTTCAGCTAATCGAAAACGGTATATACTCTGCTTGACATCCCCGACCATGAACCGGTTTCCTGGAGATTCCCGGGAGATCAGGTGAACAATATCTTCTTGTACGTTATTTGTATCCTGATATTCATCAAGCAGCACTTCATCAAACTGTGCCTGGTATTCCAGCGCAGCATCAGACGGCATGAGACGTCCCGGATCAGAGTCCGGATGTCTTAAAATCTGAAGACAGTAGTGTTCCAGGTCATTAAAGTCCACGACACTTTTCGCAGCCTTGGCAGCACGATATCGATCAGCGAAGGCAATGACCGTTTCGACCAGCTCACGCATCAGCGGAGCAGCGGTTTGAAGTTCGTTCACAAATTCAAACGCCGGGCGTCCAAACAAAGCTGTTTTCAGCTCGTTCACTGTTTTTTTCACATTGTCCCGCAGCTCCTTGACCCGCTCCTGCAGTTCAGGAATCACCTCGTCCTTACGAACAGACTTCAGCTTGCCGAAAGAAACCGTGCGGAAGCGGTCGTAAAGCTGATCCCATGGATCATGGTTGACCGCGTTAAGCAGCGATTCCACCAGCATCATATCCTCATTCAAGTTCGCCTCATATGGAGCCGGCCCACCCGGCATCATCGCTATTGAACGGGCCTGCTTGAGCAGATCCAATGCGCCTGAAAGCGACAGATGTGCGTCAGCAAGAATGCTCCGAACCCAAGCCGTCTCACCTAATGATGCTGTATCCTTTACCTGAAATGAAGCGGCCATGTCTCTGAGCCAATGATCAGGCCAGGAGTGACTGCGGGAAAAATCGTTCAAACGCTGAATCAGCCGAAATAAAGCATCATCGCTTCGTTCACCGCTGAACCAATCCGCCAGCTGCAGAAAAGTCCCTCCCTGCGCAGCATCACCGTATTTCTCCTCAAACAGATCCTCCAAAATGTCCTGACGCATGAGCTCCGCTTCATACTCATTTAAAATTCGAAATCCTGGATCGAGCGGGATCAGTTGATAATAACGCCGTATCACTTCCATGCAGAATGAATGTAGCGTAGTAATAGAGGCACGTCCAAGCATTGCGAGCTGACGCCGTAAATGTTCATTGTCCGGATCTTTCTCAAGTTCTCTGTCGAGCGCTTCCCGAATACGTTCACGCATTTCCGCCGCTGCCGCTTTAGTAAATGTAGCTACGAGCAAACGATCCACGCTGAATCCTGCGCTTTCGTCCGTAATTTTACGGATGATGCGTTCGACCAGCACGGCGGTTTTGCCTGAACCGGCAGCCGCAGCGACCAGGATGTCGCTTCCGTTCATCGCGATCGCTTTCCACTGATCGTCGCTCCACATGCTGCCTTCCGGTTTAGTCATGATCCTATTCACCTGTCGCTTCCTCCTTTCATCTGTTCCAGCAGCTCCCAGACCCGTTCCTTGCCCGGCTTGCCTAATAGCTGATACCCGCTGCCTTCCATCGCCTCATCGAACTGACAAACCGATCGATAAGCACAATAGGTACAGGCCGTCTCTTGCTGAATCCGGTAAGGCTCAATAGATACTTCCCCGTCCGTAATCCGCGAGCCGATTGTAACCACATTCTTCCTCACAGCCGCGAGCAGCGTATCCCATTGATCCGGCGTAGCTACAGCTGCGCTGCTGTAAAAACTGCCGTCAGACTTAACAGCTACAGGAAGGATGGCAGAATGTCCTTTATCAAGGAATGAATCCATTAAAGATACGGCTTCACGGTCAGCCAGCAGCAACCCTTTCATCTTAAACCGCTTCAGCAGTTCTTCCGCTGCCTGATCAGGGTTGATACCGTTAGGCGCCTGAAGCATCGGGTCATGAACATGGAAATACAGTGTACCCGCAGGCAGTGCGTTCTCGCCCAGCCAATCTTCGGCATATGTGAGCAGCACGTCCAAATAGGTCAGTATCTGCAGGGATAAGCCATAGTACACTTCGTGCAAACGCAAGTCTTTTTGGCTCGATTTATAATCGATAACTCGCAGCATGATCCCGTTCTCTCCACGAGCCATATCAACACGGTCGATTCGACCGACCACTTCCATCAACACGCCGTTTGGCAGCTGAAAAACGAGCGGCGGGATCGGCTTGTCCGGGCCGAAGTCCAGTTCCAGACCAATCGGCTCGAAGCTTCCTCTGCGCGACTGCTCCCCTAAAATAACGGAGGCACGACCGACGATATTTTTCAGTTTGCGGGATATATATCCGTATCTCTTGGAGCTGAGCAGTATTTCTCCTTGCAGTTTAGGAATAAGCCTGTCAACTGTCGCTTCAGCTTCCTGCAAGCATTCGTCCGCACTCAGTTCGCCCCAGCTCCGACCTTGATCCTTAAAGCGCGACGCCATATCGCTAAGCGCGGCATGGAACAGCTGGCCGATATCTGGAGCTTGAAGCCGGTACAGCTGACGCTCGCGCAGCTTGAGCCCATGGGACGCAAAATGTGAGAAAGGGCACGCAACAAAACGTTCCATCCGCGACACACTTGTCCTCAGCTTGCTTCCGTATAAGCGCCGACTTGTCTCTTCTGCCAAAGTTCTGGCCTCATTACGGTAAGAAAGGGATGAGAGCATTCTGCCCAGTTGATCCTTCCATAAAGAATGACGTGCGAACCAGTTGTATACTTCCCACCACAAAGGCGGCAAATTTCCTCCATTTCTCCAATCCCGGAGTCTGCCGACAAGAAATGCGAGCGACTTTCCGGTTCCGGCCACAAATTGCTTCTGTTCCTCAGATGTCAGCTCACTATGAGGGTGGGAATGAAGTACTTGTTCTTTAAGCTGAAACATGCTCTTAACATGTCGAATAATTTCCGATGGCAGCAGCGGTTTTCCTTCATGGTCTGCCACAGGATAGCTGATCCATAGCTGATGGCTGGCTCCAGCCAACGCTATGTATATTAGAAAGCGCTCATCCAGCAGACGACGGGAAATGTTCGGAGCCAGCTCCATACCTGAGCTCTCGAGCGTAACCCGTTCCTGCTCCGTCAATATTCCATCATCCTGAAACTGGGCTGGAATTACGCCTTCATTCACGCCTAATAAAAATACATATTTTACATCACCCGAACGGGTATGATCCATACTTCCAATGAGCACCTGATCAAGAGAAGGCGGAACAAGCGCCATTCGAAGCTCCGTTAAACCCGTGTCCAGCATGCCGCTAAACATTTCAGCGCTCAGTTTCTCACTGCCCATCATCTCAACGATCTGATCAAGCAGGTCCAGCACAGCCCCCCAAACCTGACGATGCTCTCTGGCTTCTTCCGGCCTGCCGGCATCCAGTGCAGACCGGCTCATCAGCTCGAGCTTCTCCGGCACTTCGGCGTCCACCAGCAGATTGTAAACTGCTGCAGCCTTATCACGCGCGATCGCACCTTTCTTTATTCTCTTCTCAAAAGCATACAGCGGACCAGTAACAGCCATCCGGCATTGCTCAATGACATCAAGACCTTTGTCCTGGCGGCTTTCCCCGTCCCCATCTTCCAGCGATAGGCTCGGGACTCCTTTCCAAGGACGTCGATCCGTCCAGCGGGAACCAGTAATTCCGCATGCGAGGACATGGTTCTCAAGCAGGTCCATATCTTCTCTTGAAAGCGATCCGTCCAAAGGAAGCAGCAGGTCTGTTTTGACACAGCGGAATACGTCTTCATATCGCCAGCGACGATTTACGATATCCAGAGCAGCTCGAATAAACTCGATGAGCGGATGATGAAGCTCACTGCGCTTCTGGTCCAGAAAATAAGGAACATCGTATTCACGAAACAGCGGTCCGATCAGATGCTCATAATCGGCCAGGTTACGAGCGAATACCGCCATCTCACGAAATCTTGCCCCTTCTTCTCTCGCCAGCCTCAGCATTTCACGCAGCGCTCCCTCAACCTCAGTCCGGCGATTAGCTGCTGCATAAATCGACAATCCTTCCAGATGCCCTTCTTTATGACCATGACCGTTCAAAGGCCGCCAACGTGCTTTGCGATCAAAACCACGTTCCAGATGCGCTAAAACAGGGCGCTCCTTGAACCTCGGCAGCGTATCCGGATCAAGCAAAGTAAATTTGGTCTCAAGGCCCAATTCTTCAGCTATTCCCATCAGTTTTATGTAAGTAACAGCCGTCGGGTGGAACAAGTCCAGCTCATGCGGAACGGCCCCATACACATAAGGCTTGTCCAGCGTCAGCGCAGTCGTAACCGATGATGCATGCTGCATCAATTCTCGTATAACCAAATATTCTTGTGGTGTAAAGCCGTGGAAGCCGTCAATCCATATATCCGCACTTCGGATATACTCCGAAGAAACGATCCCTTCAGCAAGTGCTGCCAAAGTATCTTCCTCATCTATATAAAGCGGGGACAGTTCATTCTCAAAATCACGATACAACGCCAAAATATCTTCCAGTTTGCGGCGCAGCATCGGGGGACTCCCTGCAGTAGAGGACATATGCTCAAGCTGGTCCTCAACACAAGAAGCATCGATACAGTACCGTTTCATCTCTGTATACAGATCGCTAAGTTTGCCCACAAAACCCAGCTGTTCACCGGATGCGCCGAACAGATTCAGTTCATCTTTACGCCGCTGTATTATTTTGTAAAGCAGCATTCGCTTACCTTCCTCGCTGATCGAAACCCGAGCCGAGCCGCCCGTCTCCTGCATCACCCGATAAGCCAGCCGCCGGAAGCTGAGCACTTGAGCACGAAGACTTCCTTTGATGCGACTGGAGGTGACAAGCGCATTCTCCGTCTGAAAGGAAGCCTGCTCCGGCACGATCAGAATGATCGGCTTTCCGTGAGGCTCCTCCTCCAGCCGTCTTATGATATCTTCACATATTGATGTGCTTTTCCCGCTGCCCGAGCGGCCGATGACAAAAGAAATCGACATGTCCTGCCTCCTCAAATCTCCTGACTATAAATCTATTGACTATAAATCTAATGAATAGACGGTGTCTATTAGTATAGCATAACTGCCGAATGAAAGAACGTATGTTTGGATTCCAATTCATGAAAAGGGATATTCTGGGCTAGTAAATTGAAAACAGACCGCTCGAGGGGAAGCCTCAAGCAGTCTGCATTTTTCTTTAGAATAAAGCCCTATTATCGTTCGGAGGGATTTGCCTTACAAAAACGCCCCAACAAACAGTTCTTAACGCACATCCTTACAGCGCCTGTTTGCTTCGGACTTCAAACACGGCAAACTTTAAATAATGCCCCTCTTCTACACCTAGAATTTGGGGATGGTCTTTACCCGCTGCACGCCATTCAACCAAACGTAATATTTTGCCAGCATCCCGGGCCGCCTCCCTGATCGTTTCCAGAAACAGATCTGGACGCATATGGTATGAACAGCTTGCGGTTACGAGATATCCGCCTTCATTCACCAGCTTCATGCCGTGCAGATTGATATCCTTATAGCCGCGACATGCTCCTTTAACGGCACCTTTGGTTTTAGCAAAAGCAGGCGGGTCAAGAATAACGACATCCCACGTGCGCCCGCCGCCGGCTGTAAGCGGTTTTGACGTATCCACTTTGTGATCTGCCTTGGCACGCACTTCACGTTCCTCTTTCCCCTTCACCTGTGAGCGAAGGTAGTGAAAAGCATCATCCACAACAAACTCCACACGATCCAAAAAACCGTTTAGCTCTACATTTTCTCTGGCACTGTTAATAGCATGCTCGGAAATATCGAGACAAGTAACCTTCTTGGCCCCATATTTGCAAGCATGCAAAGTAAAGCTTCCTGTATGGGAGAAGCATTCCAGAACAGTTGCACCGTCCCAGTATGGGAAAGTAACCTCTTTACCGCTTTTGTTTACAGGAATTTGCTCCAATTGTCCATCCCGCTCGACTTCCTGAAGCTTAATCCCGCTGCGAGTGCCCCAGCCCGTCATCAACGGTTTAATGGAGGCCCGGTTCTCACGTTGATCGAAGAAATATCCGGTCTTCTGTCCCTCCACAATGTCGACTTTGATTTTCAGACCATTTTCAGTAACGATAACATGCCGTGGACATTCCCCATATAAAATGCCTTTCCGCTGCTCCAGTCCTTCCAGCTCTCTTACGGAAACATCACTGCGCTCATAAATTCCTGCCGGGTTCATCACTTCCACCAGCGCTTCAACAATGCTGTCCCTGCATTGCTCCATGCCAAGCGTCAGCAGCTGAACAACCAGCACGTCAGAAAATCGGTCAACGATGAGTCCCGGCAAAAAATCAGCCTCTCCATATACGAGCCTGTACGCATTTTCCTCTCCGATAAACCGTTCACGATGTCTTTTGCAATCCTGAAAGCGAGAAACGAAGAAATTGCGGTCCATCTTCTCAAGAGGTTGGTAGGAAACAACTCGGACTGTGATCTGAGATTTCGGATTGTAGTATCCGGTGGCCAAAAAACGGCCTTGATGATTCAGCACCTGCACCAGTTCTCCAGGCACCGGGTTTCCTTCAACGGATGCGATTTCACTTTTAAAAACCCATGGATGACCTTGTTCCAATCTTTTTTTTCGGCTGCGATCCAAAATGACCGATGGCATATTCATGCTTCACTCCTTATTTCTTCCCTTTGGACAATCCGTGGAATGCATGTCCATAACGGGGCATATACGTAATTACAGACGAAATTACAAACGAGATTATAAACGAGATGGCTTCGACACTTTTAACAGAGTAGTGCTCAAATGACTTGCAAGAAGACGGTTAGGAACAAGAAAAACCGCATATGCGGCAGATTTAGACACAAAGGAGATTCTCGTATCTTATGCTTTCAACACTCTGGTTTCCGATGACATACGGTCTCGTCGTTTTTTTGCTGGGCATGAAGGTGATGGAGATGTCGCTTCAGCGTTTTGCGGGGGCCCTGCTCCATCAATGGCTCAGGAAAGCCACGTCCACTCCGATCAAAGGGATGCTGACGAGCACAGTGCTCACAGCTCTCCTGCAAAGCAGCACGGCTGTCACGGTACTGTCGATCGGCTTCGCGAATGCGGGGCTTCTGAATTATTCCGGAATTCTCGGCATCATTCTCGGCACCAACATCGGGACCACCCTGACAACCGAGTTGATCAGCCTGCAGATCAGTCAAGCGGCATTGCCGCTTCTTATCCTTTCGTTAATGATCTGGGCTGCAGCTGTCATTCTTAGCGATCGTCTTCCCCTCAGTCTTATCCAGCTTCGAAGCCGATTTGAAAAGGCTCAGTTTCTATGCCTTGCTTGCGCCGGCTTTGCCTTAATATTGTTAGGAATCCGGATCATGCAATCGGTTGGGCCCTCCCTGCAGCAGCTGGGGCTGTTCCAATGGTTTCTCGATCATGCCTCCCAAAGTGTACTTTGGGGAATACTGGCCGGTGCGGCGCTTTCCGCCTTGATGCACAGCAGCGCTGCTGTTATCGCCATGGCAATGAGCCTGGCTGTAGCTGGAGTGCTGCCCCCTTCTCTCGGCGTTGCCATCGTCCTTGGCTCGAATGTCGGGACCTGCGTCACTGCCCTCATCGCTGCAATTGGCAGCACCAAAGCCGGCCGTTTTGTAGCATGGTCTCATTTGGGGCTAAATATTGGCGGAGCACTGCTCTTTGCCCCTTTGATCGAAATTCTCACGGACGTTTCCGGGTGGCTTGCCGTCGATCCAGGAAGCCAAATCGCCCATGCCCAAACGATTTTTAACATTGTCTGTTCTCTGCTTGCCCTGCCGTTATGTTATCTGCCTGTGTGGCGTAGGCTTGCGACAACTATCTAAACGTCGATCTTCAATAGCTCCAGTGCCTTTTGCAAAATAATGTCATTATTACTATAACCACCTTGAAGCTGTTTTTTCCAGGCTTCCTGCGGCTCATACCAATCAACACCGTTAATCTCCTCTATCTGAGGTTTCAGAGTGCCTTCTCCAGCTTCTACTAAATAATAATGCACTTCTTTGTCGACCACTCCATATTCAGGGTGATTGTACTGATATGCAATAATATCAACAGGGCTAATGATTTTCCCAACAATTCCGGTTTCTTCCCATATTTCGCGCAGTGCCGTTTCTTCAACAGTTTCACCAGCTTCCATCTTGCCTTTGGCCAGTGAAGTCTTCCCGTAACGGTCCTGAATCAATTGAATTTGCAGCTGTCCGTCTTTTTGACGGTACACTACACCGCCTGCAGAAATTTCTTTTCGGTTCATGTCCTCATCCTCCTTTATGAACAACAAGGATTTCACCTCCTTTAACCGGAAATGAAATCCTTGTCAGGTATGGCCGTTTTATTTGTGAAGTTACTGGGCGTAAGCGGTGACGCCGCTCTCCAATACGCTAACCAACTCGCCTTCACACTCGTTCACTCCGGCTTTGGTCAGTTTTACACGGCACATTTTTCCTTCCAGCTCAGGACCTCCATCGAAAACGAGCTGCAAGTAGTTCCCGCTGTACCCCTGCATTTTTCCGCTATTTGGGGCACCCTTATACTCACGTTCAGGAATTACATCCAGAATCTGTCCTACAAACTTCTCCGCATAAGCCAGCTGCAGCTCCTCGGATAAATCGATCAGCTTTTGAACGCGAACGTTCTTCACTTCTTCATCCACCTGATCCTCCATCCGTGCAGCCGGAGTACCGGTCCGTTTGGAGTAAGGGAACACATGCATTTCAGAAAATCCGATTTCCTTCATCAACTCATAACCATTGCGGAACATTTCATCGGTTTCTCCAGGAAACCCAACAATGACGTCCGTTGTAATGGCTACATCAGGCATCGCTTGGCGAATCAGCTTGATCTTGGTGAGAAACTCCTCTGTCGTGTACTTCCGTCTCATGCGTTTCAACACGGTATCGTCCCCTGCTTGCAGCGGAATATGCAAATGACGGCACATTTTAGTAGACTTATTTAGCACTTCAAGCATTTTGTCATCGATCTGGCTCGCTTCAATAGAGCTGATCCGAATGCGCTCAAGACCTTCTACGCGGTCCAGGTCCCATAATAGATCAGATAAACGATAGTTCTCCAAATCGTCACCAAAACCTCCGGTATGAATGCCCGTCAGTACAATCTCCTTATATCCTGCTCTTACGAGCTGTTCAGCCTGATTAATGATGCTCTTCGGATCACGGCTGCGGGACAAACCCCGAGACCATGGAATAATGCAAAATGTGCAGAAGTTGTTGCACCCATCCTGAATTTTCAGAAAAGCACGGGTACGTTCCGCAAAATCGGGAACGTCCATCTCTTCAAACACACGGGTCTTCATAATGTTGCGAACCGCGTTGATCGGCTTGCGCTGCTGTTCAATTTCATGAACATAACTTAAAAATTTATCGCGATCCTGGTTGCCGACAACCAGGTCCACGCCCGGAATATCCAGAATCTCTGCAGGCGAAGTTTGTGCGTAACATCCGGTTACGGCTACAATCGCCTCCGGGTTACGGCGTACAGCTCGGCGGATCATCTGCCGACTTTTCTTATCGCCTGTATTTGTCACATGACAAGTATTGATTACATACACATCAGCAGTTTGTTCAAAATCCACCTGCTCGTAGCCTTCATTTTTGAAAAGCTGCCAGATGGCTTCAGTATCGTAAAAATTAACTTTGCAACCCAACGTATAAAACGCTACGGATGGCATATTCAAGCTCCCCCCATTTCTCCGGATTCATATAAAGCACAGGCCAGGGCAACCATTCCTGCCGTCTCGCAGCGCAAAATTCTGCGCCCAAGCCCAACTGAAACAGCCCCTGCTTCCTCTGCCTCTTTGCATTCTTCTTCAGTGAATCCGCCTTCGGGACCGACAAGCAGCAGCAAGCTGGCGGTCGTTCCCGGTTTCTGTAATGTTTGCGCGATAAACGGCTTCAGCACGTCTCTAAGCTGGGACCCGTGCTCTTGTTCATAACAAAAACAAACTACATCATATTCGGAAAATGTATCCAAAAGCGATTTCCAAGAGAGCGGCTGATCAATCGCAGGAATCATATTGCGGTGAGACTGCTCAGCTGCTTCCTTGGCGATTTTACGCCACCTATCCAGACGCTTCCCTTCCTTCTTGGCGTCATACTGGACAATCGTTCGTGCCGATACAAACGGGACAAAATGAACAGCTCCGATCTCCGTGCATTTTTGGATGACGGTCTCCATTTTATCCCCCTTCGGCAAACTCTGGGCAATGGTCACTTTCAAAAGTGGCTCTTGCTTCATCTCCAGCGGCTCAATCACGACGGCAAACACGTCCGTCTGTTCTATATGTTCAATCTTCACCAAAGCTTCGCGGGATACGCCGTCACTAACGATAAAGGTATCGCCTGGTTTGCCCCGCATAACCCTCGTAATATGTCTGGCATCTTCCCCGGTAATGATCACACGATCTTCATTGAACTGTTCGGGTGAAACGAAATATCGCTGCATATATACTATCCTCACCAATCTCAAAATCACCAAACATCATCATACAACTTTTCTTCCAGCCTGACCAGAGAAAATGATCAGCGGATCGATCCAATCAACCTCCGAATAAAGTTTGGAACATATTCAGAAAAAAGACCGATAAATAATAAGCTGCATCATAAAGCGGTATAATCGTATATCTGGACAAGCCAGGAATGATAATAATTAACAAAAAGATCATAATGGACCACTGCTCAAACTTTTGCAGCTTGGCGCTTATACGGCGGGGCAGCAAATCTTCAGCAATGCGATACCCGTCAAGCGGCGGCAGCGGAACAAGGTTAAATAGGAATAAGAAAAAGTTCAATACAATAAATGTATCAAAAAAGATATGAACACCTTGTACAGCCTTTGTGTTGCTTATCGCATCAATCATTCCAAACTGATACATCCCCGCGTAAATTAAGCATCCTATAACTGCCAGCAAAAAGTTGCTAAGGGGACCTGCAGCCGATACGATTATACCCATCCGCCGCGGATTGCTGAAGTTCGCCCGATTGACCGGAACAGGTCTGGCCCAGCCAAAACCGGCAAGAAGAAGCAGAATAATACCTAAAAAGTCAAAATGTACGGCCGGATTTAGCGTTACCCTTCCAAGCAGCTTGGCTGTCGGATCACCGAACTTATTCGCAAAATACGCATGAGAGAACTCATGCAAAGTGAACGCAATAATTAAAGTTATCAAATAAAAAGGAAGCCGATCTAACGGATAAAACAGCAGTTGATCCAAAAATTCCATCTTTACCTCTTTCTTGCTACAAACGCAACCCAGTCATCCTCACGAAGTATATCCGCAATTTCAAAACCGGATTTAGTTAACGCTTGCTCAACAACATCGATTTTATTTTTATAAATACCGGAAGCAATATATATACCACCCGGCTGTAAAGCTTTATAAACATCATCTACAAACAGAAGAATTACTTCAGCCAATATGTTAGCAAGAACGATTTGTACGGGAAGTTTGACACCCAGCTCTTCCGCAGCGCTGTCCTTTGTAATTACAGCAAGTAGATCACTCTCTTTGACTGTAATTTTATCTTCCATCCCGTTCAGATGCACGTTCTCCTTCGCACTGCTTACCGCCACCGGATCGAGATCAAGGGCAAGCACCCTGGAGGCGCCTAAATGAACCGCACCGATGGATAAAATCCCTGAGCCAGTACCAACGTCGATTACTTCCTCGCCGCCTTGCATCACGGAATCCAAAGTGCGAAGACAGAGCGAGGTTGTCGGGTGTGTACCTGTACCAAAAGCCATGCCTGGATCAAGTTCAATAATCCGCTCCTCCGTTGATTGCGGAGCGTATTCCTCCCAAGTTGGCTTAATCGTCAGCCTATCGGAAACACGAATCGGTTTGAAATATTGTTTCCATGCTGTCGCCCAATCCTCTTCGTCTACCGTTTTGAATTCATAACGGACATCGCCAGTATCAATCCCAAACTCTGACAGCTCATCTACACGCGGAGAAATCTCACTCAATGTAGCTTCAAGATCCGTTTCTTCAGAGAAGTATCCTTTAATAATCGCTTGTCCTTCTGGAATACTATTTATAGGAACATCATCTATCCATTCTCCGTAAGGGTTTGGCCGCTTCTTATTCAATAAGCCTGATTCTTCAATCGAGACTCCACCGGCACCAGCTTCGTGCAAAAAATTAGAGATCATTTCTACAGCTTCTTCTGTAGTATGTATCGTCAATTCATGCCATAACATGTTCAGGTTCCTCCTCATTTTCACATAAGTATTATTGTACTATAATGAGGACCTCTGTTACAAAATTTAAGAACTTTTTTATGTGTAAAAAAAAGCAAGGCCCCTTCAGCCGGTAAATTCCGATGAAGCGACCTTTTAGAGCATTTGGTAAACAGGTAGATCAGCATACTGCTGCTAGTTCTCATTCCGGTGATGATCAAACATTTCCCGAAGCTGACGCTTGTCAGCTGCCTCACTGCGGCGAAGAGCCTCTACATCGTCCCGATCGGCCTCCAAAGCGGAAAATTCCACATCTTCCGCTTTTGCAGATTGCAGCGCCCTTAACTTCTCGGTTTTATCTGCGATTCTGCCTTTCATTTTTCTGCGCATGTAGCCCGTCTCCTTCCACTGGATATATGCAGTTATACCATGCCTCCAGCATCTTCAATAATCCTCTTTGCCTGATCGAACACATTTTCATCCAACACAACGGTTAGCAAAATATCCCGCCCGTCCGGACCATCATCCCGGCCTGTGCTCATACCGCTCGCCGAAGGATCTGCTGCTCCTAAAATCCCGGCTGATGGACCACTGTATGCAGCATTTAATGTCATCGATGTTAGACTGACAATATCGCCTGTAAGGGGGTGCATCGTGTTGTTCAGCTCACCATCAGGATATTTGCTAAATCGGTCAATAGACATATCCGCAACTCTTAACATCTCTAATTTACGTGCAGCCCCCTGGGCCTCCTCAGGGGTATTGAAATAGGCCAAAATACTTTTTTCTGTCAATACGCTCACCTGCGCTTTATCGTTTGAAATTGCTCCGTCAGCTGCCAGCCGGAACCTTTTCTAGCGTGCTTCATTCGCAACCGTTTTATTCCGGTATCGTACTAAGGGGCTGGTTAGAAATACACGCATCAGGAAAAAGAGGCTTCCAAGTGAGATAAAAAAAGAGCCCGACCACTTCGGCCCGGCTCCATATTTTAATCTAGTTTAATCTCCACGAAACGCTTTTTTCACTTTGTCAAAAAAGGAATGATCTTGCTCTAAGGCACGCTCTCCATCCAAGGAAGAAAACTGGCGCAGCAGTTCCTTCTGTTCGTCGCTAAGCTTGGTTGGCGTAACAACAACTACCTTGACATGCTGGTCACCCTGTCCATGGCCGCGTAAACGCGGAACTCCTTTTCCTTTCAGGCGGAAGAAAGTGCCTGTCTGTGTACCAGCCGGAATTTTAAGCTTCACCTTTTCGGTCAAGGTCGGAATTTCAATTTCATCACCGAGTGCAGCTTGTGCAAAGGTAAGCGGTACTTCACAGTAAATATCGTCTCCTTCACGCTCGAAGAACTCGTGGGATTTCACCCGGATGACGATATACAGATCGCCCGCTGGCCCTCCGCGCAGACCGCTTTCACCTTCACCGGTCATACGAAGTTGAGCACCGTCATCGACACCTGCTGGTATACGAACATGGATTTTACGCTGTTTCTTTACTTTCCCATTCCCATGACAGGTACTGCAACGTTCTTTGATAATTTTTCCGGAACCATTACAGTTGGAGCATGCACGCCGATTAACCATTCGGCCAAACGGTGTGTTCTGCACAACCTCTTGCTGACCGCTGCCGTGGCAGACACCACAGGTTTGTGGTTTTGTTCCCGGTTTGGCCCCAGAACCGCCACAGGTATCACAAGACTCTGTTCTCGGGATTGTAATGTCTGTTTCTTTACCGAAAACAGCTTCTTTAAACTCAATGGTCATCGTATATTGCAGATCATTTCCCCGCTGCGGAGCATTCGGATCACGACGCCCTCCGCCGCCAAAGAACATATCAAAAATATCTCCCAATCCTCCGCTAAAGTCACCGGAGAAACCGCCGCCCATTCCCTGGTTCGGATCAATATGTCCATATTGATCATAGCGAGCACGGCTCTGGCTATCACTCAAAACGTCGTACGCTTCTTTGACTTCCTTGAATTTGGCTTCGGCATCCTCAGCCTTGTTTACGTCCGGATGATATTGACGCGCCAATTTTCGGTACGCTTTTTTAATGTCATCCTCTGACGCGTCCCTGCCAACACCCAGTACCTCATAATAATCACGTTTTTCAGCCACGGTTCCACCCCCATTCACTTATTGCTCAAACTGCCGGACAAAAGGAAAGTCAAAGTGCGGGATTCGCGCTTTGACTTTCCCTTGACTCATTTATTCAGATTAACCTTTGTTCTTGTCCTCGTCAACAACCTCATACTCGGCATCAACAACGTTATCTTGCTTTGGAGCTTCTTGAGAAGCATCCCCAGCTCCTTCAGCTTGCTCTGCTTGAGCAGCTTGCTCATACAGTTTCACAGACAATTGCTGAACGATCTGAGTCAATTCTTCCGTTGCGCTGTTGATTTCCTCCAGATTGTCGGATTCCAAAGCTTTTTTCACTTTTTCTTTCGCTTCATTCGCTTTATCTATTTCGGAAGCATCCACTTTATCCCCGAGATCCTTGAGTGTCTTCTCAGTCGTATAGATAAGCTGATCGGCATTGTTGCGAGCTTCTACAAGCTCTTTACGCTTACGATCTTCCTCTGCATGAAGCTCGGCATCCTTCATCATTTTCTCAATTTCTTCCTCGCTCAAACCGCTTGAAGAAGTAATGGTGATTTTTTGGCTCTTGCCTGTACCTTTATCCGTTGCTGATACGTTTACGATACCATTCGCATCGATATCAAAGGTAACTTCGATTTGTGGCACACCGCGCGGTGCAGGAGGAATGTCTCCCAGCATAAAGCGGCCGAGCGTTTTGTTGCCAGCTGCCATTTGACGCTCACCTTGTAAAACGTGAATTTCAACGCTAGGCTGATTGTCTGCATATGTCGAGAACACTTGGGATTTGCTTGTAGGAATCGTCGTGTTCCGTTCGATCATTTTTGTAAATACTCCACCAGCTGTTTCGATACCAAGGGACAGCGGAGTAACGTCAAGCAGAACAACGTCCTTTACGTCTCCCGTCAGCACGCCAGCCTGAACAGCTGCGCCAAGTGCAACAACTTCGTCCGGGTTAACACCTTTATGCGGCTCTTTACCTGTTAGTTTCTTGATCGCTTCCTGAACGGCAGGAATGCGTGTTGATCCACCTACAAGTACAATTTTATCGATATCATTAGGTGTCATACCTGCATCGCTAAGCGCTTGGCGAGTAGGTCCCAATGTACGTTCCACGAGATTAGCGGACATTTCCTCGAATTTTGCACGGGTCAAGTTCATTTCAAGGTGCTGCGGCACTCCGTCAGCAACAGTGATGAACGGCAGAGAAATTGTTGTTGTCAAAATACCGGAAAGCTCCTTTTTCGCTTTCTCGGCTGCATCTTTCAAACGTTGAACTGCAGCTTTATCTTTGCTCAGGTCAATACCTTGCTCTTTTTTGAACTCGGCAACGAGATAATCGATGATCACTTGGTCAAAGTCATCGCCACCAAGGCTGTTATCCCCGCTAGTCGCTTTCACTTCGAAGAAGCCATCACCAAGCTCCAGGATGGATACGTCAAACGTACCGCCGCCCAGGTCGTATACGAGAATCGTTTGATCTTCGGCTTTCTCCATACCGTAAGCAAGCGCTGCAGCCGTTGGCTCGTTCACAATACGCAGCACTTCCAATCCGGCAATTTTACCAGCATCCTTTGTTGCTTGACGTTGACTGTCATTAAAATAAGCTGGTACGGTAATAACCGCTTGGGTTACCGGTTGACCCAAATATGCTTCAGCATCCGATTTTAGCTTTTGCAGTACGATCGCAGAAATTTCCTGCGGGGTATATTCTTTATCATCAATTGTAACTTTAAAGTCGGTACCCATGTGGCGCTTGATGGAGCCGATGGTACGGTCAGGGTTCGTGATCGCTTGACGCTTCGCGGTATCACCGACCAGACGCTCTCCATCTTTCTTAAAACCAACAACCGAAGGGGTTGTACGCCCGCCTTCCGGATTCGGAATAACGACAGCTTCGCCACCTTCCATTACCGCTACACATGAGTTGGTAGTACCCAAGTCAATACCGATTACTTTGCTCATAAAATAAATATCCTCCTTCATATTTCACACACTGTAAACGGTGTGAGTTTCGTTTTATTTATTAGTTAATCAAATTCGACAATGGATAAAGTCTGTTACATGCTTACCTTAACCATAGCCGGTCGGAGTACCCTGTCTTTCAGCATATAGCCTTTTTGAACTTCCTCAACGACGATGCCTTCCTCATACTCGTCGCTCTCCACCTGCATGATCGCTTGGTGAAATTCCGGATTAAACGGTTGGCCAACGCTGTTCATGGCTGTCAACCCTTCTGCATTCAACACCGTTTCGAGTTGACGGAAAATCATGCTTACCCCTTTGGAGAATGACTCAAAATCTTGATTATCCTCTGAAGCAGCAATCGCACGCTCAAAGTTGTCGAATACCGGTAAAAGCTCGGTAATCAACTTGGAGGAAGCATATTTGGCCAAGTCTTCCTTTTCCTTTTGAGTACGTCTGCGGAAGTTATCAAAGTCAGCTTGGACACGAAGAGTGCGCTGCTGCTGTTCTGACATTTCATTTTGTAATTTCTCTAATTCAACCTGAAGGTCATCCCCCTCTGAGGAATTTGCCTCCTGGGAAACATTCTCATCGTCAGAAGACTCCTGCACCTCCGGATTTTCACCGGATTCCGATGCGGTTTGAGGAGCTTGCTCCAAATTTTCTTCTTCGTTTACAGTATCTTGTACCGTGTTTACTTCGTCCTTGTTCAAGATGCCTTCCACCTCCTATTATTTATAACTCCATAATAATTCAATCTCAAAATATTACTCGTCGAAGCTTCCTGTCTCCTTCATCTTAATGACATGATGAATACGGAGAACAGCTGCAGCTACTTCCCCTGCCGCACGAAGCCCATGAAGCTTTACAAGGGCGGGATCTACAATCCCTTTGTCCTCATAACTGATCACCGCACCGGTATCGCAATCGATCCCCATGGAATCCGTACCTAGCGAAATCTGTGCTGCGCGGACTTCCTCCATTTTCTCTAATGGATTATAGCCGGCATTCAGCAGTATTTGCGACATCGGCCGCCGGAGCGCCGTTGAGACAGCCTCTATGCCGAATGCTTCCATTCCCTTTTGAACTTCCCGGTGACGTTCCAGTTCGTAGGAAACAGCCAGTTCGCTTGTTCCTCCTCCCGGAAGCACACCGCCTACGACAGCGGCTTGAAGGGCAGAAGCTGCATCACAAGCAATACGGGCTGCCTCACCAACAACCTCGGACGTGCTGGCGCCGACAATGATAGTAACAACATGTTCACCACCATGAAGACGGACACGTTCCAAAGTTTCATCATATACGGCTTTAGCTGTATAACCGAGAAACGGCACCAACTGTTCAGATTCTTTATGTAGCGCCGTCCGGCGCACCGGAGTAGCTCCTGTCATTTCGCAGACCCGCTGCAGATCGGTCCGTGAAACACGGGGAACGACCATGATTCCGTGATCCAGGCAAAACTGCTCAGCATCTGGATGAATACCTTTTTCCAACAAAATAAGTTTAACAGACATGTCCGCCAAACGGGTGAGATCAGAAGCAAACACCTTACGCAGATCCATATATCTGGAAAATCCCGCTTCAGTCGTCAGCACCTCTTCATCCAGTTCATCAGGCTCCAACGAGTCCAGCAGCACCAGCACCTTAGCATCGGTATATTCCTGCTGCTGCCGGGTGTTCAGCGGCCTCTGTCTGAGCAATATTCCCTCGAACACCTCATTCTCGGCTTTCTCAAGCGCAATAATACTGTCGGCAAGAGAATAGGACGGGTCCCTTAAACGGTCAACTCCCACTTTACCAGCGGCCTGCATGACTAGGTCAACCATGTCACGCCGTTCACGCCCGGCCACAAAAGCGGTTCGTTCGAGTAAAGGGTCGTCCAAACCATGAATTACCCGTATTCGGTCAGATAGAAAAGCAAGCGCCATTTCAACGCCTTGTCTCATGCCTTCAACGACCTTCGAAGCCGGAACACCGCGAACAATCTGCGCAACACCTTCCTGAACGAGTGCGCCTGCAAGCACTGTCGCGGTTGTTGTACCGTCTCCGATCTTCTCCTGTTGAGCACGAGCCACCTGAATCAGAAGGCGGGCTGCCGGATGAGTTACATCCATTTTATCCAAAATGGTTACCCCGTCATTTGTGATGACAACCTCTCCACGAGGCCCGACAAGCATGACGTCAAGCCCTTTGGGACCAAGAGTCCCTTCAACGGCGGATGTGACAGCCCGAACCGCATTGCTGTTATTTATGAGCGTAGAGTGGCGCTCATCGCCATCACCATGCGGTTGTTGTCCCTGGCTCATCACGCTCACTCCTTTATTTATACCAGTGTGACAATAATCTTGTCATATCATGCGAAAGGATGTTCAATATCCCGATGACACGGGCGTATTCCATTCGCGTAGGTCCCAGAATGCCGATCGTTCCAAGCGCCTTTCCATTGGCAGAATACGTGGCAGTGATCAGGCTGCAATTCGAAATCGCCTCGTGGTCGTTCTCGGTACCGATTCGAACCTGGATACCGGTTTCTCCCGGAGCCGGTGTCATCATTTTCATTAGAACAGGCGTCTGCTCCAGCAATTCAAGAATGTTACGCACCTTTTCCACATCTTTAAACTCCGGTTGATTCAGCATATTGGTAGCTCCGCTCAGATACACTTTTTGATCATGTTCTGTGTTATCCAGAGCGACATCAAGCATACTCATCAATCCCTCGTAGTGATCAATATGCCGCTGCATTTCCTGTCCCAACTCGGTGTAAAGACGTGTTTTTAATTTATAGAGAGGCACGTTTACCAATTTACTGTTTAGAAGATTGACCACTTGCTCCATTTCCGATACCGATACACCTGCTGGAATATCTACCGTCTTGTTCTCTACCTGCCCAGTACTCGTAACAATAATAGCAACCGCCTTATCTTCCGCTAAAGGAAGCAACTGGAAATGACGTAAACACGTATGAAAAACTTCCGGTCCAAGAAGGATGGAAGTGTAGTTCGTCATCTGTGACAAAATACTGGCCGCATGCTGAATCATTTGCTCCATCTCATTCAGCTTCTCGGCGAAAAAAGCTTTTATCAACTGCAGTTCGGAAGGTTTCAATGAAAACGACGAAGTAAGGTGATCCACATAGTAACGATATCCTTTATGCGAAGGAATACGTCCTGCTGAGGTATGAGGCTGCTCCAAAAAACCAAGCTCCTCCAAATCAGCCATTTCATTACGAATCGTCGCAGGGCTGTAGCCCACATCTCCACGCTTGGATATGCTTCTTGATCCAACCGGCTCTGCCGAACGGATATAGTCATCGACGATCGCGCTTAAAATCATGCGTTGGCGATCTGTTAACATGCCGCTCCCTCCTTGCTGACTGCATGTTTTTTCACATCGTTAGCACTCAACATCAACGAGTGCTAACCGCTATAACAAAAATACCAAACCGACCGGAGTATTGTCAAGTCAGTTCGGTATCAAAACAGCGATTTGGGCGTGAGCATGAATAAACCTGCTGTGTATGTCTGTGCAAGGCAAGAATCAGACAGGGAATCACACCTAGTCACACAGAAGAAAGGAGCGATTCTTGAATTGTTAATCGGAATTTATCAGTAACAAGACAGCCTTGATATTAACGGTAAATGCTGAAAGGATTCAGCTTAAATACTCGCAAAAAAGCTCATTCCTACTCAAAATTCAAGTTAGAAGGAGCTTTAAAGTTTATCAAATGCTTGAATTGTTCTGCATTTGGTTTGTTGGTTGTATTGTATGATTTATTGTTAGAGCTTTAAACACTCACAAATTAGTTTTAGGATTCTTATAGCACCAATTCGGGTCATATGGTAATGATTTTAATTTCCTCATATCCTCCCAACTGTAAACCCAGTCATAATCCGCGACCCAAAAGTAATCATTGGGATTGATTTTTAAATACTCATAGATAAAACGAAAAATTACCTTTTCTGCTCCGTAAACTTCTTCTATAGTACCTACTCGAGACAATTCGTAGTCCGGATTCAAGCCAAGGTCATCATAGTCACTAAATGCGATACTGTGGTTCTCTCTGCCCTTCACATATAAAATAAATTGATGATTATTTTCTGAACTACGATAAGAATGATCAAGTACATTCAAAGTCGTAGATGAAAATCGCCCCTCTTCCAAAACTTTATGATTTTCAAAAATGAGTTTCGCGTCTGCATGAAAGGTTGCAATTATCGTATAAGCTAAGAACCTCTCCGGAGTATATTTTTCACGATCTGTTAAAATAAATGCAGTGGTTCCCATTTTATTCCAACTCTCCCTTTAAATCATCTAATGAATTGACAATTGTAACACCTTGTGACTTAATGTCTTCCAGCATCTTTTCATGCTCAGATCTCAAATTAACTAAAAGCTTATCAATATAGAGAATTATTTTTTTGTTTTCAGAATTGAAAAAATCGGGGTGATTCTGGTTTGTCATTTTCAAGAATTGTTCTGCATCAACAGACTTAATTGATGCTTTTACCTCGATTATTGCATTCTTTGTAACAACATCTAAATCACCGGCAGGTTGTCCATCTTTTTTCAATATTTTTTGTCCAAATCCAACAACTTCAGTTTCATTTCTTGCAAAATCCGCAACCTTGGCTTCAGTAGCTTTACCAACGTTAGTACTCTTCAAAAAACTATCAATATCACGATTAATATTATTTGGATGTTGATCAACCCAAGTTAATTCATTTCCTGCTGAGTTTATATATTTCGTTTTAATTCCGTCCTTAACTACGCTATCAAAATTTGAAGCTTTTGGCGTCCCCTCATCCTTCTCAGGAGACCCTCCCCCGTCACCACCCGAATCATGTTTAAAATTAGGCATTTCCCTTATCCCGGCTCTACTAAGTGCAATTCCTCCTGCAATCATAGCACCCTTCTGGCCTAAGTACTCCGAAACACCCATCTGATTCATGATTTCTTGTTCTGCATTTAGCTTCTCTTCAAACTTCTCCCGAGTGTCGTCAACATCAAAAAGCATTTTGGCTCCCCATACGCCTGTGATTACGACTTCCTCAGCAGTTCCAACCGTTGCATCATAGGCCATCTGCCCAGCTGTTCCTAACGGGTCTTCTAAAAGTGCCTTTCCAGTATCAACAAGGGAATCTCCTAGAATCTTCGCTCCAGATGCTATACCTTGTGCAAACTCAGCAGCGTGATCTAATAGATTTTTAGGACCTTCCTCTTCTGGCACTTCATAGCTAAATCCAGGCGGTAGAAGATCTGGATTGACACATCTCGGATCAAATTTACCACTCTCCACATCGGCGGCTATAAATTTTTGTGCGATCTCCTTTAATTCGACGCTAATCCATTGCATACATTCGATCGTCAGTTTCATTTCGTTGCGCGCCACTTGAAAATCCTGAAAAAAACGATGTTTCGATACTCCATCCCAAACAAACATCATCATAGAAATTTGAGTATTCAAAGTATCCTTTGTTTGTTCCAAGCTATTCGCAGCATTTTTAAATTGTTCAGAAACGTTTAATAACTGAGTTGGAGAAATAAGTATTTTAGACATAAATCAGCCTCTCCATCACTTTCTTAAATCCTTACTTTACTCTAATTACAAGTAATGGAAAAGCATCCTATGTCCTAAATTTTGTAATTTCAAATCATTCGATCTTTTTTGCCATACATATAAAAAAACACCTCTTCAATATGGTCGTGGAAGCTCACAATTCTCACTTTACCAAACGAAGTGGTGTTTTCTATTCTTAATTGCATTCTGTTATTGCGTACGACACTAATCCAATACTCTCAAAACCGCAATTTCGTCACAGGCATGCCGTTTTTTGCAGTGGATGCAGTCGGTCCATACCTTTTCCGGAAAAATCTCTTTTTCCACGACAGAGAAACCATTTTTAATGAAAAAAGAAACCTCATATGTTAATGCCATTACCTTCGGGATTTCTCGGCGCCTGGCTTCGGCTATAAGGGAATCGACCAGCATTGAGCCGATCCCTTTGCCTTTGAAGTCTTCTGCAATACCAAGAGATCGGATCTCGACAAGATCACTGCCGAGCTGGCATAAAGATCCGCAGCCAACCACAATCCCGCCAAATTCGGCTACAACAAACTCCTCAATTTGCCGCTTCAGCACTTTGCGTGAACGGGGCAGCATAATTCCTTGTTCCGCATATCCCTGAATCATCTGATACAGCAGCTCTACATCCTCAACCCTTGCTTTTCTGCATACGGCCGGCATCTCTCTGTCTCCCCTTTACACGCTCCGTCATAATATGAATAAATATACAACAAAGCGTATATAAGTTCAATAGATTATTCGCCAGACAAGCTGCCTATAAATTCAGCAAATACTTCATTACCGAACAAGATGCCTTTTTCACTCAATCTGTAGCCATCGTCAGTTACTTCGAGCAATCCTGCATGAACCATCTTTTGAAGCGGACGTGCAAACACAACATCCAGCGAAGTGTTAAACTGGTGCTCAAAGCGGCTGCGGGAAATACCATCTAGCACCCGCAAGCCTACCATCAGGAAATCCTCCATCGCTTCTTCCTTAGATATATCATAGGTATCCAGACGGGGCAGACCGTTTTTCACAGCATTAATATAGGGGTTTACTCCTTTAATGTTCATATGCCGTTTACGACCAACATAACCATGAGCACCTGCTCCAAGGCCATAATAATCTTCATTCAACCAATATGTCATATTATGCTTGCTTTCAAAGCCCGGTTTGGCAAAGTTACTGATTTCGTACTGCTTGTAACCCGCTTCCTTCATCCGGTTCATCAGTAGAAGATACATATTCAGCTCATCCTCTTCATCTGGAAGTGGAAGCTGATTTTTTTGATACAGCGTATGAAACAATGTATTTTCTTCAACCTTCAGACTGTATATCGAATAATGAGGCAGCGCAAGCTCCAGCGCCTTGGTCACACTTTCCGAAAGCATGTCTACGGTCTGGTTCGGAAGCCCGAACATCAGATCAATGGACATATTATCAAAACCGGCTTTTCGGGCATTTTCAAGACTTTGGTAAACGTCATCCGTATCATGAATACGGCCTATGTCAGTCAGCAATTCGTTCTGAAACGCTTGAACACCGAAGCTAACACGATTCACTCCGCCTTCTCGCATAACGGTCAGCTTGTCGAGATCTGTCGTTCCAGGATTGGCCTCCATCGAAAATTCGATATCATGATCCCACTCAGGGAAATGAGTGCGTACCGTCTTTAGAAAATATTCCATTTCCTTCGGTTTCAATACCGTCGGCGTGCCGCCCCCTACAAAAATACTCTTGATTACTCCCGGCGGGGAAGCCTTAACCGTCATCTCCATTTCACGTTCAAGCGCTTGAAGATAATCCATCACAGGCTGGCCTTTTAAAACATATGAGTTAAAGTCACAATAAAAGCATTTATTGGTACAAAACGGAATGTGAATATAAACCGCTTCTGTACGCTTGCGGCTTCCGTGATTTATATGCGGCGTCGTCATAAACACCCTCCCTTGCTTGCCCTTGTTCGTTAAATTTTGAAAGAAAAGGAAAGCCTGCTCGGCTTTCCTCTCGTAATCTTCTGTATCTATTAGCCATTTGGTAAAGGTCTTAATTGTCGTCGATTTTGAGAACCGCCATAAACGCTTCCTGCGGTACCTCAACACTGCCGACCTGCTTCATCCGCTTCTTACCTTCCTTCTGCTTCTCAAGCAGCTTCCGTTTACGCGATATGTCGCCGCCGTAACATTTGGCAAGCACGTTTTTACGCATTGCTCTGACCGTTTCACGGGCCACAATCTTCGTTCCGACAGATGCCTGAATCGGCACCTCGAACATTTGACGCGGGATCAGCTCCCGCAGCTTTTCGCATATTCCGCGGCCACGGTGATAAGCGCGGTCACGGTGAACGATGAAGGACAATGCATCCACCTGTTCTCCATTAAGCAAAATATCCATTTTGACCAGATTCGATGTCCGGTATCCGGACAGCTCGTAGTCAAAAGATGCATAGCCTTTCGTGCTTGATTTCAACTGATCAAAGAAATCGTAGACGATTTCAGACAGCGGAATATGATACGTAATGGTAACACGCGTCGTATCAAGATACTCCATATTGATAAACTCACCGCGTTTATTCTGGCATAGCTCCATAACCGTACCGACGAAGTCGTTAGGTACAATAATCGAAGCCTTGACAAATGGCTCTTCCACATAGTCAACTTTGCCGACTTCTGGGAAATGCGAAGGGTTATCGATCTGAATCTGCTCCCCGTTCGTCAACGTGATGCGGTAAATAACGCTAGGTGCGGTCGTAATGAGCGGAATATTGAATTCACGTTCAATCCGCTCCTGGATAACATCCATATGAAGCAAGCCCAGAAAGCCGCAGCGGAATCCAAAACCAAGTGCGCTGGAAGTCTCAGGTTCAAAGCTGAGCGAAGCATCGTTTAGCTTAAGCTTCTCAAGCGCTTCCCTTAAATCGTTATAGTCGGACGTATCGATCGGATACAATCCGCAGAACACCATCGGATTGATTTTACGATAGCCAGGAAGCGGTTCAGCTGCAGGATTCTTCGCATCAGTTACCGTGTCACCAACCTGCGTATCGCCCACATGCTTAATACTTGCTACGATGAAGCCAACGTCCCCAACCATCAACTCGTCTACAATGGTCATGCGCGGCTTAAATGCCCCCACTTCGATGACCTCAAATGTTTTACCATTCGACATCATCTTGATCTTGGAACCAGCTTTAATGCTGCCGTCAATAACCCGAACGTAAACGATGACACCTTTATAAGGATCGTAATGGGAATCGAAAATAAGCGCCTTAAGCGGATTATCAGCCTGTCCATTTGGTGCCGGGACCTGCTTTACAACCTGCTCTAAAATCTCTTTAATCCCGATTCCGGCTTTTGCAGAAGCCAGAACCGCTTCACTTGTGTCAAGACCAATGACATCCTCGACTTCTTGTTTTACGCGATCCGGATCAGCGCTCGGCAAATCAATTTTGTTGATTACCGGTAAAATTTCAAGGTTGTTGTCCAGCGCCAGGTACACATTAGCGAGTGTTTGGGCTTCTACCCCCTGGGCGGCGTCAACAACAAGCAGCGCCCCTTCGCAAGCAGCCAAGCTTCGTGAAACTTCATACGTAAAGTCCACATGTCCCGGGGTATCGATCAGATTCAAAATATAATCTTCGCCGTCATCCGCGCGGTAGTTCAGACGAACCGCCTGCAGCTTGATCGTTATTCCCCGCTCTCGCTCCAAGTCCATTTGGTCAAGAACTTGTTGCTGCATTTCACGGGATGTCAGCGCGCCAGTGTATTCCAAAATGCGGTCTGCCAGTGTCGATTTACCATGGTCTATATGTGCAATGATACAGAAATTACGAATTTTTTGTTGTCTTACTTGTACGTCAGTCATGCCTTACCCCCAACAACAATCTGATGGTTTAATCAATTTATTATACCAGTTGGTGGTATTCACAGCAATGCCAAGTATGAATTACATTTAATCTACAATGGAATCAAAAATGGAAACGACCCAGCGAATGCTTTGATTTGAAAGCTGTTGAAGCAGCCCTGCTGTCTTGTCTGCCAGCACATCCGCAGCCGGTTTTGAGCTTTCCGGCAACAAAATGTCGCGAGGGACCGGTTCGAATTTCGGTTCAGGAGCTTCCTTGACAGATGACTGGGGGGCAGCATTCTCATCTTCATATTCAAGCTCTGACAGATCATCCTCCTGCCCCTGCTGCACCCACCCGAATGCTGGTTCTTTTGTAGCCATATCTCCATTCATTGCACCCAGCTGCATTCCTATGAGCACGCCGATTCCGGCCCAAATGATGACAGTGATCAACCTTTTTCCAGCTTTCGACATTTCCTTCCCCTCAATTCTTCATGTAAATCAGGACTGTTTGCTATCTTTCTGAACTGCTGCGGTTTGATTCTTTGTTTCGCCTTTATCCTGCTTGTTCATTGCGCTGGCTTTTTTCGCTTTCTGATCTTGCCAATACACATCTGCAATGATATCTGCAAGAATGTTGGCCGTTCGCTGCAATTCCTCTTTTGTGCTGTCAATTCCACCGATCTCAATCAAAATGCTGTTGGGAGACAATGACTGATTGTATTCCCCGTTACCCTGATCAGCGGATTTGCCCCATACACCGCGGGATATCCCTGGATACGATTTTTCCAGCTGAGAATTTATTTTGCTCGCAAACTCTTCATTTTTACGCCAGTTCTTGTTCGCATGACCGATGATAAAATATACCTGTGCATAATTAACGCCATTGATTGTAGCCGTTGTCTTGTTGTGTCGCTGTGAATCCCGGTGGAGATCTATCAGGTATGTAACGTCTTCATTTTGTGATAGAACCGACTTTACTTTTTCACGTGAATATTTATAGGAATAATTCCAGCTATAATCCGGCACACTGCTCTGATAATCGGTCTTGTCATGGATCGTTCCAATACCTTTCGCCTCAAGCCTCTTAGCTATCATGCTTCCCACCAGCAATATATTTTTATTCGGTGAAGAAGATCCCGGATTACTGCTTGGCTTCTGCAGCAACGGATTAAATGCTTCCTGCGGATGGGAATGGTAAATTAACACGTTCTTTTTCGCTGAAGTCGTTCCTTTTTTTCCATTTTTATTCGTGCTGCCCGGACTGCTTGTAGATGGTGGTTCCACCGGCTTATCCCCACCCTCTTCAGGCGCCGTAACGTCGGGTTTGTTCTCAGGATCTGCCGGGGGATGATCCGGCTTGTAATCCGCAGGCGCTTCCCCTTTCTCATTACCTGACCCGGTTCTAAGCGGTACTGGCTGATTGGTTTTCATCCCCGGAACCTCGCCAGCTACTAAACTTTTGGGGTCCTTCGGATTTACGCTTGTCAGAAGCTCAAATACGAACGGAGTTATTTTTTCCGCAGTCAGGGTGGACGTCTCCTTCTTCAACGGAACATGCGGCATCTCCATTCCAATCATGTCCATAAAAAAACGGCTCGACAGCGAAGCTGCCAATCCCTTCATGGAAGAGACCGAAGATGTGTTCATGCTTTTTTCCGCCATTCCTCCAAGCCCTAGCAGTAAAAAAAATAGCAGAGAGCCAAGCATGAGCAGCACCAACGTTCGTCCCATGCTTAAAACTTCCATCATGTTTCTTCTTAATCTAGCAATATTCCAAATACGAAATTTTCGGTTATGCATATCGATGTCCTCCTTCGTCGTTCACAGAAAAATACCCGGGCTTGTCTGCTTTGCCTGCGATCTGGAATCTCCTATATTTCAAATCTATGAAGTGAGAACAATCGATAGAACGTATAAACCGAAAATCCTTTCAAAATTTAATAGAGGAACAAACGAAAAATACTGCCCCCCATATTCTCAAAGAATGATAAAGAGGCAGCCCTACTCGCTTAAGTATAATCTAATGCGTATATGCACCTGTGTTCCCAGGGTCCACCGCTTCATGCAAAGCAGCATTCAGACCACTTGCTACAATGTTGGCGATGTCTTCAATGAACTCGTCAATCTCTTTCGGCGTCACAATAAGGTCATGACCGAGAGGTTCAAGCACCTCTTTCACCAATGCCAATCGTTCATTTTCAGGAATCTCATTCAGCATACCCATAATCCGGCCCGTTTCCGGTGCTTCCTTTCCAAAATGATCCTTCATCAGTTCGATTGCCGTATTAACAATCGTGGATGCATAACATACCGTCGGAACACCGATGGCGATGCAAGGCACGCCAAGAATTTCTTGCGTCAGACCCTTTCGCTTGTTCCCGATACCAGATCCCGGATGAATGCCGATATCTGCGATTTGAATCGTTGTGTTCACCCGCTCCAGCGACCGTGAAGCAAGCGCATCAATCGCGACAATGGCATCCGGACGCGTCCTTTCCACAATGCCGTGGACGATTTCACTTGACTCAATTCCGGTAATCCCAAGGACACCAGGTGCAACCGCACTGATCTGGCGATATCCAGGTGCTACCCGCTCCGGCATCAATTCAAAATAATGGCGCGTCACCATAACGTTCTCAACGACAAGCGGGCCTAAAGAGTCCGGCGTTACATTCCAGTTGCCCAATCCGACGATTAGAATGGAAGCATCTTTACCGATGCCGATACGCTTAATAAAACGTTCGAATTCGCGGGCAAACACCGATGCTACATTCTCCTGAAGTCCAGTGTCTCCGTTGCGCAGATCAGGAACTTCAAGTGTTACGTAGTTTCCTTTAACCCTCCCGATCTTTTGGGAAGCGGCCTCATTTTGAACATCAAGCCGGGTGATCTTGATTCCATTTTCTTGCTGAACCTCTTCCAAAACACCCGGAATCGGTGAACCATCAGGACCTGAAGCGAGCTCTCTCGATTCAACTGCCAAATCGGTTCGAACCGAATAACGCTGCAAATCTAATTCCATGCCAATTCACTCTCCTGCATCGTAATAATGATAGTGTGCTGGAGTTGGATAAAGATTATGCAGATATGTCGCTCCCGTCTCTTCTAGTTCTCCCCGGAAGCCACCTTTGACCTTTCAAAAGCAAGCGGATATCGTTTCTACTTAGTGTTGCTTTTTGTACACCCCCATGCTAAAATATTTTAAGTTGTGAACCATTTCGCTCTATTGAAATGCCTTACAGGAGGTGAATGTAATGCCAAACATCAAATCCGCGATTAAACGCGTTAAAACGAACGACAAACGCCACGCACTCAACATTTCTCAAAAATCCGCTCTTCGCACAGCGATCAAGAATGTTGACGTAGCGCTGACTGGTACGGAAGTTGAAGCTGCTAAGGCTGCTTTCCAAGTTGCTTCTAAAAAGCTTGACAAAGCCGTTACGAAGGGCTTGATTCATAAAAATGCGGCTGCCCGCAAGAAGTCCCGTCTGGCGAAAAAACTGAACGCTCTTACTTCCCAAGCGTAAGATTATGTTTCTTCATAAGCGAGCAGAAACAAGCCTTATCCCCGAAGGGATGGCTTGTTTCTGAAAAACCCTGAACAGCCTCGGCTGATCAGGGTTTTTTTGAGATCCAATATTTGATTCGTCGGGCGTCGGGAAACAATTCACGCCCCAAGCCGAAGCAAAAACAGCTCCAGTCCCAAGACTTTATCTATTCCGCCTGTCTTCATCTTATAATCCAGTTCTCCTAAGTGGTTTAATATATTTTCCAGCCTGGAGGTTTCGAATTTTCGCGCTTGTTCCCCGGCAATTTTCACGGCATATGGGTGCAAGCCAAGCTGAGAAGCGATACTCTGCTGAGAGTAGCTCTGTCTCGACAAAGTCTTAACCTGCAGAATGATTCGAAACTGTCTTGTAATCAGAGCGGCTATTTTAATCGGCTCTTCCCGCTGCTTCAGCAGCTCATAAAATATAGATAATGCTTTATCGATTCGAAGATTAGCGATATCCTCAACCATAGCAAATACATTTTGCTCCGTGCTTCGGGCCACCATCTGATCTACCGTTTGTACATCGATCGTTCCCCCAGCTCCTGCATACAGACATAGCTTGTCAATTTCAACAGACAGGGTCTGCAGACTGGTACCCGCGTTACGAACGAGCGCCTCTGCAGCTCCCGAACCAAACGAACAGTTCTGGTTCAGAACCTGCTTCTCCACCCATCCTATCAAATCATCCCCGGATAAAGGCTTAAAAGATAAAACGGTACCTGTCTTTTTAACAGCCTTCACAATTTTTTTGCGCTCATCCAGCTTTTCATGGTGAACCATAAATACAATTACACTGTAATCAGCCGGATGATTTAAATATTCTAACAATACCTCTGGTCTATGTTCCATTTTGCTGTTATCTTTACCTGCTGTAAACAATGAGCTGTCTTTCACAAAAATCAGCTTTCTCGGCACCATAAATGGTACGGTTTCAGCCTCTTCAACTACGGCCTGTACAGGAACTTCCCCCAGGTCCATATGAATCAATGCAAAATCCTTTTCTTCTTTACTTAACAACTGCGATTCCAGCAACGCAGCGAATTCATTCATTTGGTATTTCTCACTGCCATACAACAGGTAAACGGAGGATACCTCCCCCTGTTTGACCGCCTTTGCTGCTGATTTGGCATCCATTCTCGTTCCCCCTTCTCCTTGTACACTATACCAAAAAAACTGCCTTCAAAGCGAGAGTAGAAAGAAAAACAATGATGAATGCAATTACGTTTTATTACACAACAAAAGGACCTCAGCCTGCTGGCTTTTGAGGTCCTTTTGTCCCACATCTATATAAACGCCGGACAAAGTGCTCTAGAATCACTTGCCCGTCGGTCATACGACGATGGTTAAGCGGCAATGTATCTAACCTAACTTATTCATATCCCTTGCTTAGTGTGCGCCTATTTATGTTCTTTTTAAGGCGTTGTTTTCGATTCTGTTTTATCCGTTTGTTCTGTTTTTTCCGGTATATCCGTCTGGTCTGTCTCTTCTGAAGTAGCTGGCTTCTCGGCCTTGTCGTCTCCTGGCTTGCTGGAATCAACCGTTGATTGAACATTTAACACATGCTTTACTTCTTTCTGGTCAACTAACACCTTATAAGTGAAGCTCTTGCTGTCTTCAGACCATTCTCCACCTATCCATTCTCCCTTCACCGGAACCGTGCGTAGCACTTCTGGCACTTGATCCGTAGCGGAGGGATTCCGATATACAACGAGCTGATCCATTTCCAATGACACACTGTGAAGACCATCAGGAGAAGTCCAATGCTCAGGCATACTTGCTATGCTGAATTTTTGAAAATAATCGAACGCATTTTCCCGATTTTCCATCGGGGTACTGTTTGTAGAAGGCTTTTGGGTAGTCTGGCTGTCTTTCGGCGTTTGAGCCTCTGGTACTGCATCCTGCTGCGGAGCTGAAGGTTTATCCGCTTCCGGTACAGGTACTGACACCGAATTATCCGTGTCTTTCATCGTATCTTTCCGATGAGATGTTTCTGTGTCAGGGCTGCCTTCCTCGCTCTTTCCATCACTTTGTGCTTCTGGAGCAAGCGCTGAATCCATATTCGATGGTGTTTTCTCATCCGGACTGGTCTGTTCCTCTTCTGGATCATTACGGTCATCTTCAGCCCCGAACAAGTTTATATCCAATTGATTTTCATTCTTATTTCCCGTATCACTATTCCCGCTAGACGATTCATTGTCAGGCAGCTCCTGAGTCTCGCTGCTACCGGTATCTGGGCTTGACGACACAGCCTCTTCTATGGGCAGCTCAGCATCGGAAAGCATTTTCGGTTCATAATTGTAAATCGCAACCCCGAGAATAACAACCGCCGCAGCTGTACCGATCGCTGTCCTGCCTGCAATGGAGCCCCACCAGCTCCCAGAGCGTTTCTTACGCTTGAGCTCCGGCACCATCACGGCCGGCCCTTCGTCAGTCTCCTGTTTGATCTGTTCCTGACGAGCCCGGTCTATAGCATCCAGCTGGGGCAGTATCGAATCAACCAAGCTGTAAGGAGGTATGACGGCCGGAAGATCCTCCAAGTTCCTTGAGAGAGCTTTCAGCACATTAAACTGCTCCGCACAAACCGGACAAACAGCAATATGGCGGTACATCTGCGCAGTCTCTTCCGGATCAAGATCCTGATCCAAATACCGGTGCATATATTCCACCACCTCTTGGCAATTCATTTAAGATACACCACCTTTCTGATGCTCGTGAAGCATGTTCTGCAGCTGTTGTCTTGCCCTGAATAAATACGATTTCACCGTATTGAGCGGCAGGTTCAAACAATCAGCTATTTCGTTATAAGATAAATCTTGCAAATATCTAAGTATAATTACAGTACGATGATGCTCCGGCAGTTGATTGATCGCCTCCTGAATATCCTGAGCCAAATAGCCGGTCATCACTTCTTTCTCGACATTATAACGATCCTGGAAAACAAGATTATGCTCATCAATGGAAACCGTAGGTTTCGTTCGCCGAAACTTATCAATACAAATGTTCGTAACAATGCGCTGCACCCATGTTTTAAATTGAGCTTTCTCTTCATAAGAGTTGATCTTTGTATAAACACGGATCAATGCTTCTTGGGAAGCGTCCAGAGCATCCTGTTCATTGTTCAAAATATAATAAGCAGTTCGATACACTTGTTGTTCAATTTCACGCAATAGGGTGATTAGAGCGTCGCGATCGCCCGATTGAGCGGCTCTGATGAGTCCCTGCTCCACCACAGTGGATCCCCCTCTCCCTGCATAAATACAGACGGATGTTCATACTGAATTGTTGCAATTTATTACCTATTAATTTTAGGAAAGTTCATCTAACTATACCAAAAATACTGAAGTTAGTCATCTGACTCCAATCTTGTGCGTACATTGATTTCACCTCCGGGAGAAATTTTCATTTGAATTTCTCCGTGCAAATCTGTCCTGAATGCCAGTGAGTCATGTCTTCGAATCCGCTGTAGCACATCAGGATGGGGATGGCCGTATATATTGTTCACACCGGCAGAAATAACAGCTGATTTCGGGCTCCAAGCCCGAAGCCATTGTTCGGTGGTAGATGTTTTGCTTCCATGATGACCTACCTTTAGTACATCAAGCGGGCGGGTCATCGACCGCTCAGCAATATAATCGGAGTGCTCTTCCAGAATTCGTTGTTCCGATTTCGCATCGGCATCCCCGGTAAACAGAAAGCGGGCATCATTCATCACAAGCTCAAACACGATCGACTCGTGATTTTGATCCTCGATGACAGGAAGGATATCCTTCCCTTCCCCCTGCCCCTTTTCTTGTACATTCGAGTTCAGGAACACAAATTCAGTATGAGCATCCGGACGATATGTGTCTCCACTATCAGCCTGATAAACGGGCACTCCTTGATCCATCGCAGTTCTTAGCAGCTTCTTAAATGTCTCAGAATCTGTCATCGTACCATTTAACAGGATAGCCTTTACCGGGATCTCTTCCAGAACAGCCTGCAGTCCCCCGGCATGGTCCTGATGATTATGGGATATAATCACCATGTCCAGTGAATGAATCCCCCTCTTCTTCAAGAGAGGCACGATGATTTTTTCACCGACTTCAAACGGCCTGCTTCGCATTTTCCAAGCATCTTTCTCTTTCCTGAAACGGATCGTCCCGCCAGCATCAATTAATATATGTTTTCCTTCCGGTGTAGACACCAGAATCGAATCTCCTTGCCCCACGTCCAAAAACTGAACCCAGCCGGCCCCTTGCTCAGCCTGTCCAACATAACCGCTATAAAGCAGCAACAGAAACAAGCCCGCTGATGCAGATGCCGCAGCACGGCTGCCGAAACGCTCCAATACATCGGCTACATGGTACCATCCCATGGTTCTGAGCCGATCGGCCAATTTAGATGATATGGAATGAACAGAACCTCCCCGGTAATATCGACGATGAGCAACAGAATTTTCGAGAGCTTTATCTGTTAACGGAACGGTCTCGTCCACATCCCCGCTCGATAATTGCTCTGGCCGTTTTCCTCTACCTAATATATATATCGTTAAATATAGAACAATATAATAGCTGATGATCCAAAACAAACTCGGAGAGGGCCAGATCGTAAGGAATACAAGTGATGTATTCAGCCATTCGACCACAGAAAAAGTAAATGTATTCAGCCACTCTGTCACTTCTGCAATCCATTTCGCCCCCGTAAACCATACCCATCCTACAATCAAAGCAACCGTCCCCATCGGTAAAACAATCAGACTGATCAACGGAACCATCACCAGATTCGCTGCAAGTGACAATAAAGAGAACTGGTTAAAATAATAGATTGTCAATGGAAAAGATACCAGTTGGGCAGCAAGCGTTACGCCTACGGTCCCTGCCAACCAGCGGGGCATAAATGATAAAAAAGGCATCAGTTTAGGCACAAAAATCATCAGCCCGGCTGTAACGAGAAAAGACAGCTGAAAACTGACGTTAACCAAGAAATACGGATTCCACAGCAGCATTATGAAAGCAGCGGCACATAAAATATGCATGCCGTCCTTCAGCAGTCCTCTTCGCGCAGCGTACAATCCAATCATTCCCATAATACCAGCACGAACGATTGAAGGGCTAGCCCCTGTCAGCAGCACATACAACGGCAACAAAAACATAACCGCCGTAAGCGAAGCCTCCCTTGTCAGCCGAAGCAACGAGAAAACAAAGAGCAGCGAACCTACAAAGACAGCGACATGCATACCCGATATTGCCAGAATGTGAGTGAGCCCCAAACGTGAAAACTCGGCAAACGTATCCGGATTTAAATCTTCCTGGTCACCGATTATAAGCCCTTTCATATATCCCGAATGTACTCCGTCGAACAGTTGCTCAAGCCGATGTCCCATATATTTACGAACTTCATCATTCCAGCGAAGCACATGATTAATCTTCCATTTTTCCGGCGGTTCTGCAGTGATATTTTGTAAACCTTTCACTTTAAGCAGCCAGTGAATTTCTTTGGTTCGTAAATATTGGCGGTAATCAAAGCCATCAAAATTACGAGCTACACCCGGTTTTTCCAGCTCTCCTTGGATCAGGACAACATCCCCGCGCTTCCATTCTTCTGCCTCGAAAGATTCTGACTCCGTTAACAATTTGACCTGGACCTGAACCTTTTCTTGAATTCCGGTATGTGAGTTAACCGTTTGGACCGACATTTCAAAATCAGCACGATCGCCATCCACCTTTACGGGGGAAATAATGACTCCTTGGGCGGTTACAGGAATCGGATGATCATCACTTGTTGATATCTTTAAAAGCGCCGGCAGACTGCTGACGTTGCGCCCATCGTTCCATTCCCAGTAACCTGATGAAACCAGCAACGATGCAATCATAAAGCCAATAAACCAGGGACCTGTATGTCCAAGCAAAAAAGGAATGAGAAGCAAGATTACAGCACCTGTAATGATTAGCATCAGCTGCCATCCGGAATACATACAGGCCATCCCGCTGCCGAGAACCCAACAGAACGTAAAAAAGAGCAGCGGCCGTTGTGTCATTACACTTCCACTCCCTCTCTTAATTTTTTAAGCTGCAAAAAAAGAACCCCTGACTGTCCAGACAGCCAGAGGTTCTTCCTCATCAAACTACAATTATCCTCTTCTTGATGTAACAATTAATTCATCACCGTCATCAGCGTTTCCTTAGGCGGATCATATCGTAACAATTGGCGAAATTTAATCCCCTTTTGTTCCATCATCCGTTTTACCTTCTCCGAATCCTTCGGATACGGTCTGTAAAATACCACTTCTGAGATGCCGCTGTTTGCCAGCATGTTGGCACAGGTCCAGCACGGCTCATCCGTCACATAAACAGTACTGCCTTCACGGTCATTACGATCCGTGAACAGCAGCAGATTTTGCTCGGCATGAATCGTTCGTATACAGCGCTGCTTCTTAACCATTTCTTCTGTGCCATCATCATGAACTTCAAGCTCATAATTTTCTGCAATCATACATCCTTCCTCAGAGCAATCCGGAACGCCCATTGGGGCTCCGTTATAAGCTGTTCCCAGCAGCTTCTTGCCTTGGACTAGAACAGCTCCGACGCGACGGCGGGGGCACCGTGAACGAGTGGATACCATAAAAGCGATGTCCATAAAATAGGTATCCCAATCTTTACGTTGATCCGTACTCATCTGTGTAGCTCACCTGTTTCATAAAAGTATGGTAAATTTATTGTATCACAGGGGTGAAAACCTCACCACTTCCCTTCAAATGCTTGAAAACCTTGCTAAATAAATGAATTCATCACGGATTTAAAGAGTTACGTAGGGCTTCATTTTCTCCAGCATTTTGGGTCCAATCCCTTTCACATCCATCAGCTCGGATACGCTGCGAAACGGCCCGTGCTTTGCCCGATAATCAATAATGGCCTGAGCCTTCTTCTCTCCGATCCCTGGCAAATCCATCAGTTCAGCCGCAACCGCCGTATTGATGTTGATTTTCCCCGCAGATTCATCAGCAGATGGCTGATCATCCGCTTTTTCGGAAGTTTGAATTTCTCCTGCGGCTGGCTTGGGTTGTTCCGCCACCTGCAAAGACGTATCTTCAGATGCGGCAGAATCAGGAGCAGACGACTCTTTCACCTCGACTTGTCCTTTTGGAACGGAATCATCCTTTTCCTGTTGAATGGGTTCCTTCATAGACTCAGACTTCAAAGGAACAGACTTAGCTGAATCTGTCTCCACCATGCTGATCGCTTCCTCAATTTCAGCATTAAGCGGCTTCCAACCCGGTATTCCCTTATCAGCATTACCTCCAGCAAATAAAATCAATCCGCAGCCGAGCAACACCGCGATTACGCTCCAGCCTATCGGTATTCGTCTCACCATCATCACTCCGATCCCAAACGATTTTCTTTCGTTCAAATCATATAACAGCGCTGTTACTTTCTTAAACCTAGCTAAAACGGTCATCAATTGGCAGCAATGCTGCATACATTAACGATATGAACACGGCATTCTTACGCCGTAAAGCGTGAAAGGAGGAACGTACAATGATTAAGGTCGGTTTTATCGGTACGGGCAGCATGGGCAGTCTGTTGATCGACTCTTTCATACGAGCAGGCGCTCTGCTGCCTGAACAAATCCGGATCAGTAACCGGACTCTGAAAAAAGCACTGGACCTGGCTGATCGTCACCCGGGCCTGGTCGTATGTAGAAACAATACGGAAGCCACGTCGCAAAGCGACCTGTTTTTTCTGTGCGTTAAGCCCGGTGAATTCAAAACGGTCATCGAGGAGATCCAAGATCAGCTCCACAGCTCTCAAATCGCTGTGTCTATCACAAGCCCTGTCCAGCTGTCTCATCTCGAATCTTCGCTCCCTTGCAAGGTGGCTAAAATCATACCGAGCATCACGAACCAGGCCGGAAGCGGTGCAACCTTATGTATCTATGGATCACGAATAAAAGAAGAAGACAGGCTGCTTTTAGAAAGCCTCCTGTCTTCGATTAGCAGGCCTACCCACGTTCTGGAATCACACACTCGGATTGCATCCGATTTTTCCAGTTGCGGGCCTGCTTTTTTGAGTTTTTTCTTGGAAAAATGGATTGATGCCGCCGTCGAGATGACGGGAGCGGATCGCCTTACGCTCAATGCACTTGCCGGAGAAATGCTGCTCGGAACCGGCAAGCTGCTCGCAGAGGAAGGCTTCTCTCCTGAACAGCTTCAAGAGAGAGTCACTGTTCCCGGTGGCATTACCGCCCAGGCGCTGGATCTTCTTGGAAACAGGCTGGACGGCTTGTTTCACCAGCTGATCGCCACCACCCATGATAAATATGAGGAGGATCTAGCGAAACTGGACGCTGCCTTCGGAAAGGCGGTTAACCGGCCACGATATTGACCAGCTTACCCGGCACTGCAATCACTTTGCGGATACTCTTTCCTTCCAACGCCTGCTTGACATTTGGAAGGGAGAGGCTATATTCTTTCATCGCTTCCTGATCCATATCTTTAGCAATATGGGTTCGGCCTACGATTTTTCCATTAACTTGGATAACAATTTCAACTTCAGCTTCCACGGTCCATGCTTCATTAAATTCAGGCCATGGCATATAAGTTATGCTGTCGCTGTGACCCAGACGGCTCCACAGTTCTTCAGCCAAATGAGGTGCGAACGGAGACAGCATCTGCACGAAATTCTCCATCGCTTTACGCGGCAGTTCATTCACTTTATATGCCTCGTTAATGAAAATCATCATCTGGCTGATCGCCGTATTGAAGTGCAGATTCTCTATATCATCCGTCACTTTCTTGATCGTCTTATGCCAAGTCCGCTTGAACTCGTCAGATCCGTCGCCGTCTACAATCTTTGCATTCAGCTCACCATTGTCGCTAACAAACAGACGCCAAATCCGAGACAAGAAGCGATGCATACCTTCTACACCATTCGTATTCCATGGTTTAGTTGCTTCAAGCGGACCCATAAACATCTCATAGACACGCAATGTATCTGCGCCGTATTCATTAACGATATCATCCGGATTGATGACATTTCCGCGAGACTTGCTCATTTTCTCATTATTGTTACCCAGAATCATCCCTTGGTTCACAAGCTTCTGGAACGGTTCTTTCGTATCCACGACCCCAAGGTCATACAATACTTTATGCCAGAACCGGGCATACAACAGGTGAAGAACGGCATGTTCAACCCCGCCGATATACAGGTCAACCGGCAACCATTGCTTTTGCTTCTCTTTGGAGCACAGCTCTTTATCGTTATGAGGATCGATATAACGCAAATAGTACCAGCAGCTTCCGGCCCATTGCGGCATCGTATTGGTCTCACGGCGGGCCTTCATGCCCGTCTCAGGATCAATCGTCTCAACCCATTCGGTCACATTCGCCAGCGGAGATTCTCCCGTTCCTGACGGCTTAATATGATCCACATCCGGCAAGAGCAGCGGAAGCTGATCTTCCGGTACGGTTTTCATCGTGCCATCCTCCAGGTGGAGAATCGGGATCGGTTCACCCCAATAGCGCTGACGGCTGAACAACCAATCCCGCAAACGATAGGTTACCTTTTTCTCCCCTTTTCCGTTTTTCTCCAGCCATTCGATCATGGCCTGAATCGCCTCTTCATTATCCAATCCGTTCAGGAAATCAGAGTTGACATGTTCTCCGTCACCGGTATAAGCCTCTTTCTCCAAATCTCCACCCTTCACGACTTCGATAATGTCCAAACCAAACTGCTTCGCAAATTCCCAGTCCCGGTTATCATGGCCCGGAACAGCCATAATAGCGCCTGTACCGTAGCCTGCCAGCACATAATCCGCAATCCAGATCGGGATTTGAGCGCCGTTAGCTGGATTAATGGCATAAGCACCAGTAAACACTCCGGTTTTATCCTTCGCCAGGTCGGTACGCTCCAGATCGCTCTTGCGTGCTGCCTGTTCCTGATATGCTTTCACAGCATCCTTTTGCCCTGTTGTCGTAATTTGCTCTACCAGTTCATGCTCCGGTGCCAACACGCAGTAACTTGAGCCGAACAATGTATCCGGCCGAGTTGTAAATACGATCAGCTGCTTGTCATGACCGGCGATATCAAAGCGAACCTCGGCACCCGTTGATTTACCGATCCAGTTGCGCTGCATATCCTTAATGCTTTCGCTCCAATCCAGCTCCTCCAGATCTTCCAGCAATCTCTCCGCATAATCTGTAATCTTCAAAATCCACTGACGCATCGGTCTGCGAATAACAGGATGGTTACCGCGCTCGGACCTGCCATCAATTACTTCTTCATTGGCAAGAACTGTACCCAGCGCCGGACACCAGTTTACCGGGACTTCATCAACATAAGCTAAACCTTTTTTGTACAACTGGATAAAAATCCATTGTGTCCACTTATAATATTCCGGGTCTGTTGTGCTAATCTCGCGATCCCAGTCATATGAGAAACCGAGAGACTTGATCTGCCGACGGAAATTATCGATATTTTTCAACGTGAAATCACGCGGATGCTTGCCGGTATCCATCGCATACTGTTCGGCAGGAAGACCAAATGCGTCCCATCCCATAGGGTGCAGTACATTGTATCCACGCATCCGTTTGAATCGGGAAATAATGTCTGTTGCCGTATAGCCTTCCGGATGGCCTACGTGCAGACCCGCACCAGATGGGTACGGGAACATATCAAGCGCATAAAATTTCGGCTTCGACGAAACATCATCCGTTTTAAACGTCTTATGTTCATCCCAATATTTCTGCCATTTCGGCTCGATCGCTTGCGGTTGATAGCCATGGCCTGTTTGTTGATTTTCACTCATGCTATTCCAGCTCCTTAACATAGACTCACATGCATCTTAATTTTCAAAATAAAAAAACCTCTCATCCATAGCTTAACGCTAGGGACGAGAGGTTTGATTCCCGTGGTACCACCCTAGTTAGCGAAGACATGCTTTGCCTTCAGCTCACTTTGCACCTCTATCGCAGGTGAGACGACGATGATTCATCGGCTTGACATTCGTTGCTTACTGTATAAGCTATCAGAACCGGGTTAACATCGTTACTCCGAGGCGAGTTCATTTCCTTCGTCAACCGACTTGCACCAACCGCCGGCTCTCTATATGATCGATTGAAAACTACTGCTCCTCATCATCGATTGATTATTCGATTTTAATGACGATATTATATCGAACATCGGCTGCTAAGTCAATGCAGATCATTTACTTCACAGCGACATAAAAAAGACGCTGCGCATCTTCTCCAGCCTCTTCCCACTTAAAATCAGCATAACAGTTCACATCGCGAAATCCGACTTTGGTCAGTTCTACCTTCATCCATTCCGGATCATATCCTCGCTGTGTATGCGTTTCTTCGAAACGGCGGTACACAGATCGATCGTTCTCATCACGTACAAAAACAGAAAGATGATGTTCAATCTCACAGCGGGGCTCTTCCAGAAAACAGGTCCAAATATATGAAACCTTAGGATCATCCAGGACAAATGGCTGCTCTTCGCCGTAGCGAATCAGGGTGTTGGGATGGTGGACATCAAACAAAAACGTACCTCCATCCTTTAGACCTTTATATGTTCGGGAAAACGCAGCCCGAATATCATCCTCTTCAAGCAAGTAATTCAGGCAATCACAAAATGAAATAACGGAATCTACCTGCTCTGGCAGCTCCCATGCCCGCATGTCCTGCTGTACCCAGCGAACACTTCCTTCACGGAACATACGATTTCCTTGAGGGGTATCCTCCAGTTTGCGGCGTGCAATGGACAGCATATCAGCTGATAAATCAATTCCCGTTACTTCAAATCCCGAATTTACGAGCGGGATCGTAATGCTGCCTGTACCGCAGCCGAGCTCTGCTACACTTTTGGGCATACCGTGTTTTTCCCACGCTGTTCGGGCAAACCGGAGCCAATCCGGATAAGGCATGTCCTCCATTAGTTGATCGTATACATACGCAAATCTGCGATAAGACAACATGATGACACCACTTTCTTGAGGCTTCCTTAATAACTTGCCCTCTTCAATAAGATTTACGAATTTTCCTCATTATCCTGGACTAGATAGGTCCAGCTGTCTTTCTGAGTAACGAGTCCATCCTTCATCAGTTTTCCAAGTGCCCGTTTAAAGGCTGATTTACTAATACCGAAGCGCTTTTTGATAATGTCCGGCGGGGTAGCATCAGAATATGGCATAGCCCCTCCGGGACGTTCCTTCAGAAACGCAAGCAGCCGATCGGCATCTTCTGTCCGGCCCACTTCCTTGCGTGGAACCATAGACAAGTTGACTCGGCCATCATCGCGCACATGGCTAACACGAACGCGCACTTCTTCCCCAAGACGCAAAAGTCGTGTCCGCTCGGAAGAATGAATCATACCAATCGCTCCAAAGCCAAGCACACCGCCATCTACAATAACGAAGGTCCCCATCTGTAAAGGCTTGTACACAAGAGCTGTAAACCATTGATTGGCCCAGGCATCAGGAGCATGAAATGCCAGAGCGGAAAGTTCCTGTTCTCCGGCCAACTTGGCACGAAGCCGTCCCTGCTTGTCATGTTCCATCATAACGAATACATGATCTCCTACTTGAGGATGAAGCTCCCGCATCTCCGGTAATTCACGGATCGGAAGCAGCAACTGCCGACCCAATCCCATCTCCAAAAAACAACCTAAACGAGGATGAACGTCGGCCACCATCAGCTTGGCAGTTTCACCAAGCGTAAGGTATGGTTTTTTCATCGTAGCGGCAAGCCGATCCTCCGTATCAAAAAAAATAAATACTTCCACGATATCTCCAGGCTCAACCTTCTTGGTAAGCTCTGTATAGTGGAGAAGCACATCCTGATCACCGCCGTTTAAAAAATAACCGTAAGGCGATACTTCACGAGCTACTTCCAGCTGTACAATCGTACCTGCGATCAGGCTCATACGTTCTCCACCACTTTAGCGTCCGACCAAAGACGCTCAATATTATAATATTCACGCTCATCACGATGGAATATATGAACGATGACATCGCCAAGGTCCATCAGAACCCAGCGAGCCGCATCGAGCCCTTCGATACCGCGAAGCGTTATGCCTACCTCTTGAGCACGTTTGCGAACTTCGGTAGCGATCGCTTGAACCTGAGTATCAGAATTCCCGTGACAAATAACAAAATAATCGGCTACGAGAGAGATTCCTTTTAAATCAAGAGCTACAATATCCATCGCTTTTTTATCCTCAGCAGCCGCTATAACCGCATTTAACAATTCATTCGGATCTAACGTCATGAATTCGCCTCCAATTGCTTTATTAAATCATTTCGAGCCAGTACGGTCAGTGGGTAAATCACTTGCTTACGAGATAACAGGAAGCTTATCGTCGAGTCAAGCCCGGCTGCAAGCGCCTCTTCAAGGCTATGTTTGGCCAGTTCACGAATATTATTCACACCCGGGAAATCCCTTCCCGGCTCCATGTAATCGGCCAGACAGACGATTTTCTCCAAAAGAGTCATTTGAACGCGCCCAGAGGTATGATATCGGATTGCGTTCAGCACCTCCTGATCGGTGATGCCGTAATCTTTTTCTGCAACAAAGGCACCGACTTCAGCATGCCACAGTTGCTTATCATGCTCTAGCAGTTCATCGTTCAGTCCGTTTTCCACCAACACCTCTTTTAATTTTACCACAGGCCAATACTTAGCAACATCGTGCAGTATAGCCGCCAAATCCGCTTTCTCCGAATCGGCCCCATACTGATGAGCTAGTTGAACCGCCGTTTCCATAACGCCCTGCGTATGCAACCAACGCTTTTCAGGCATCTGGGATGATACGGCTTCAATCAGCTGTTCCCGGCTGTATCGCATAGATTCCGCTCCTTGTAATGTAATCATATACACGGTCCGGTACCATATAACGGATGGACTCGCCTTTAGCCACCCTACTTCTGATCATCGTCGAGGATATATCAACATAAGGCATATCCGCAATTTTTACATTATTTTGTAAAAAAGAAGGCAGCTGCTGCACATCCAGTTGAGACCCTGGCCGATTCACACCGATAAATTGAATCATTGCCGCAAGCTCCTCAATCCTATGCCATTTCGGCAAATAATTAACCATATCCGCGCCGATGATGAATCTGAACTCGATCTGCGGATACTTGCGGCGCAGTTCCGTTACCGTATCAACAGTGTATGAAACCCCTCCGCGTTCGATTTCAAAATCCAGCACTCGAAATGACGGATGATCGTACACCGCTTCTGCTGCCATCTCCAGCCTGATCTCCCCGGTCACACCGGATGCCTGTTTATGCGGAGGAATATGGCTTGGCATAAACCAAACTTCGTCCAGCTTATATACATCCCTGGCTGCTTCCGCAGCCAGCATATGGCCGATATGAATGGGATCAAACGTCCCACCCATAATGCCAACCTTCATCCGACTTCCCCTCCTTACTCAAGGCAGTTCGATCGTTTTATGATCCTTCGATTCCTTATACAGCACGATCGTCTTCCCAATCACTTGCACAAGCTCTGCTTGAGCGCCTTCAGCCAGCTCCACCGCGATATCACGCGGCTGCTCCATACAATTGTTCAGCACGGATACTTTCAGCAGCTCCCGCTTTTCAAGTGCTTCGGAAATGTGACGGATCAAATGGTCATTGCTCCCGCCCTTGCCCACCTGAAATATGGGATCAAGGTGATGGGCCATGGACCGTAAATATCTCTTTTGTTTTCCTGTTAACATACTTTGTCTTAACTCCCTTAATATCGTCTATTTCATCATTCACTTCGAAACCTTTATTTTAACGTTTGATTCATCTTTAGGCAATGACATATACAAACTGTCTATTTCTAAAAACTGCCGAGCACCGTCTGCTTCATGATCTCAACCGGAGCCGCCTGTCCTGTCCAATATTCAAAAGCAAAAGCCCCCTGGTTAACGAACATGCCGAGACCGCCATGAACGGTGCATCCCTTTTCCTCGCTTCGTTGTAAAAGCTTCGTTGTAAGCGGATTGTATATTAGATCACTGACAACAATACCCTCAGGAATCCATTCTTCAGGAAGCGGAATATCCTCGATATATGGATGCATACCGACCGAAGTAGTGTTAATTAACACATCTGCCGATGCCACAGCTTCTTTTGCTTCCGTTTCTGCTAATCCCCGAATATCCGCTAACGAACACCATTCCTCAGCAAGCTTCTTCGCCTTAGATTCCGTTCGGTTAATGACGGAAATAAGTCCAGGCTTCTCGTGCGTCAATGCATGGATAATACCGCGGGCGGCGCCTCCTGCCCCAAGAACAACAATATGTTTATGGGACAGATCAGAACAAGCTTCCTCCTTCAATGACCGGACGTATCCAATCCCATCCGTATTGAAGCCTGTCAGAACACCGTTGTCGTTTACTATAGTATTAACCGCTCCGACTTTAGCAGCCCCTTCATCAATCATGTCCAAATATTTCATCACTTCTACCTTATGTGGAATCGTCACATTAGCCCCACGAAAACCTAGTGAACGAAAGGCTTGAACTGCCCCTTCAAGTCCTTCCGGTTTGATGTGCAGTGGAACATAGCTTCCCGGAATACCCAATGCTTTTAGAGCAGCATTGTGCATAACCGGGGATTTGGAATGACGAATCGGGTCCCCCATCACCCCAAGCAGCATAGCTCCGCTGCTGCCGACAACCACTTCTTGATGCATTGAATCCATATGTTCCACCCCTCTAAAAACGGACAGCAACCCGTTAGATCAATGACGGCCGATGCAGCACCTTAACCCCTTTTGGAACATGAACAGCTACAAGAGCGCCCATATCCCCGTTCACTTTAATCCAGCCCAAGCCTGAAATGAACAGATCCCAGCGAGAACCTTTTGGAACTCTTATCTCATGTCTTGTCCATTCCGGCATTTCTTCAAGCTGCTTCCTGGTTGGAGGTGACAACAGCTCACCTGCATGCTCTTCAAACAATGAATCTGCACGCTCTAACTTCGTACGGTGAATCTTTAACCGCCCGCTGATAAAACAAGTAAAAGATTGATGCTCTCCCTTGATGAAGTCGAAGCGTCCCAATCCTCCAAAAAACAACGTCTGGCCTTCATTCAACTGATAAACCAGCGGCTTTATCGGCTTATCCGGCATCACGACACCCAAATCCTCGCTGCTGACGAGCTCACTGTATCTCCACGGATAGACAATTCCCGGTGTATCTACAATATACCGTCCGTCATCCAGCGGAATATTAACCATATCCAGGGTAGTTCCCGGATAACGGGACGTGGTCAGCTCCTGTTCCAAATCACTGTAATCACGGATCAGACGATTGATTAGCGTCGACTTGCCAACATTCGTAGCACCGACAACATAGACATCCCGATCACCGCGATGAATAGCCATCGAGTTCAGCAATTTGTCAAAGCCCTGATTTTTCTTGGCACTGCAAAGCACAATATCGATTGTGCGAAGCCCGTGTTCTTTACACTGTTTCTGTACCCAGTTCAAAACTTTATTCCAATTGGTAACTTTCGGAAGGAGGTCAATTTTATTGACAGCCAAAATAACCGGATTGTTGCCAACAAACCGTTGAAGTCCCGATATCAGGCTCCCCTCAAAGTCAAAAATATCTACAATATGAATGACGAGGGCTTTCTTCCCACCGATCTGTCCGAGCAGACGTAAAAATTCATCCTGATCGACAGCAACAGAAGCAGCCTCGTTATAATTTTTAATACGGAAGCAGCGCTGACAAATGACCGGGTCCCGGTCCCAGGCTTTTTCCGGCAAATAGCCAGGCTCACCCTGAGCAGTATGCTGCAACAAAACTCCGCAGCCGCTGCATTTCTTGGTGTCTTGTCCGCCTAAAGGCTCCATCATGGTTTCTTTTCCTCCTCAATATCAGTCCATAATCCTTGTTTACGCAATCGTGTCAATGCAATGCGCTCCACCCGCCGATTGAAAAATCTGGTCATAAAACCTTCTTCATTAATCGCAATCGGCAAAACCAAAACGGTATATAAACCTAGACGATTACCTCCATACACATCGGTCAGCATCTGATCTCCGACAACTATGGTTTGTTCGTTCGTCAGGTTCATCATTTTCATTGCTTTTCTAAAGGGAGCGTTAATGGGTTTTCTAGCTTTATGCACATACTGAATATCTAACGGTGTGGCAAACTTGGACACACGCTCCAGCTGGTTATTGGAAACGATGATCAGTTGAAAACCGATCTCTTTCACTTTCTTGAACCAAGCGACGAGCTCCGGGGTTGCCAGCGGTGCTTTCGCTCCAACGAGCGTATTATCCAAATCCGAAATGATTCCTCGGTATCCCTGTTCATAAAGTTCCTCTAAATTAATGTCAAATACCGTATTGACGCGGAGTTTCGGAACCAACATCTTAAACAAATTCGTCACCTCAATTTCATACGAAAAACTATACCATATTACGGTTGGTTAGTAAAAATAATCAGCAGCTTATAAAGCCAGGCCGTTACAGCTTTTTAACATCAGATTTTTCCAAGAAAAATCCGCCCGTTATTCCTCATGGAATCCGGGCGGCGATACTCAGGAAATCTTCACTCTTTTTATACTTTTCTTAAGCTGAGCCGCTTCGGATTGAACAGCACGCCATTCCTCTTCCAAAATGTGAACTGGACTGTAACGTGCAGCCTCAAATTTCTTGAGCAATGGAGTTAACGAACCCGCAAGCGTCGGATAAAGGCTTTCCCAACGGCGGACAGACTCACGAAGGGTTTCGTTTGGTCCCCGTTTCAAACCGCGCCGATGAACATAGCGCAGCCACCGTTCTGTCTCAGCTATTACTTTATCAGCTGGTGTTAGAGGCTTGCCAGCCCGAAGGCGGGCGGAGAAGAAACGGAGGTTAAACCGCATTCTCCAGGCAATATACCCAATCCAGGCAAGGATGATTGTTCCGGACAAAATTCCAAGAATCATATATAGAGAAGAGTTTTCTCCCGATTCTTCAGGAGTCGCAGCCGTCTCTTCCACTTCTTCAACCTTCTCTTCCTCATCCTCTGGAACCTCAGGCTCAAGCGGCTCGCTGCCAGCCAAAATCGGCATGCTAAATCCCGGTGTCGTCTCAATCGGAATCCATCCATAATCCCCAAAATAAACCTCTACCCAGGAATGAGCATCCGCATTGGTAACGGTATAACTTCCGGATCGGATACTTTCTTCGCCACTTTGTGACATAAATTCCGGGGCTGACATGTTTCCAGGGGCATAGCCTTTCACCCACCTAGCGGGAATATCGAGCGATCGCGTCATCATAACCATCGATGTTGAGAAATAATCGCAATAGCCCTCCTGCACCTCAAACAGAAAGCTCTCCACAAAATCCGGGCTCTTCCGTTTCGTTAAATCCGGTGTATTTGAATAAGTAAAGTTATTTTGTAAATATTGTTGCAATAAAATGACTTTCTCATACGGGGTCTCTCCGGCAGCCGTAACTTCCTCTGCCAGCCGTTCAACACGCTCCGGAAAACCGGACGGCTTCTGAAGATATTTCTCATCTATCGGTTCGGGATATAATTGCTCATAGGTTTTAGCACTCAGCTCCTCCATGGGGATGATTGGAACTTCAGAAGTAACCGTATACGTCTTCGGATAGCTCAGCCGCTTCGGTTCAGACTCCAGATGAAGCTCAGAGCCTTCAGCTTTCCAAAGGAGTCTTCCTTCCTCCACATCAGGGTCCAATCTATCCACTTTGGATATGGAGTAAGCTCCAAACAGCACTGGATAGACATTGTCATTAAGCATCGTTACCGTCTGCTCAAGCGCCTTGGTTTCAATTTTGTCTGATAAATCTCCCTCCAGATCCTCTCCAGTCAAAATGTCTTCAAAATCACGGCGTCTTTGTTTGTCAGACCAACCTGTTCCGGAGTACTGAGTTCTTGTCTCACCGCGCCAGTAGCTTCTTTCATCAGATGTAACCGTCATAACCGGGGTATAGTCAAAATTAAAGCCCCCGCCCAGTTCATTATCCTCGCGGCCGTATCCAGACATACTCTCTCCGGGGATTTCCAAAATGGAATCCCCCGTACCACTGACACTGCCTGAAAGCGGAATGCCGTTCCATTCCCGCCATGCTGTATAAGGATCAGTAAGTGACGGCTTGATCGTCGGCATATTTATACCGGCCAAAATAATTAATGAAAAAATAACGAGGATATTCCCAATAATCTTAAAGGGATACGCCCTGAGCTTGCTCCAACCGACCGGGAACCTTTTGCGAAAACGTTTGAAATGATCTGTAACAAGCCATCCCATACCCGCAGCTACGATCCATGCCGTTTCATCCCACAGAACATAAGTCGTAAAGGAATCAAAGATAGCAAAGGCTATAACGTTCAGCCCTATGACTAACAATATCCTTCTCTTATTCGTCGCCCAGACTGCTGCAAACAAAAAAATCGCCCACGATGCAACTGCAAACCAAAGGTATGGTAAAAATTCAAGCATCTGTTCCGACCCTAATCCCTCAAGCAAGCTTGAAGGGACAGGGATGTTGTATTTTTCAAGAATGCGGGATACAGCAAAAATAATGAAACCCAATTGAATGAGTATTCGAAATCCTCTTTTAATCATGACCAGTGATTCGGTAATTGCCGTTATCGCAAGCGCTGCTATAATGACGGCGGTCGTTTCTTCATATAAAAGAGGCTCTGTATAGGAAACCCACTGCAATAGTATTAGCCAAATCCACAATAACGATAATATATAGAAAAAAGACAAAGCGAACTTTTGCGTCCAAGACTTCATCCAATTCCACCTCCCAGCACAGCAGGAAGTTCTCCCAGAGAAGAAACCTTATAGCTCGCAATCCCCCTGGACTGAAGAAATGCAGTAAAATCGTCCTTTCCGCTTCTGTTTCCATCGGAGCTTAAAATTCGGAGCATGCCAGGGTTCATCCCTTTGTTTTCAGCCCATCGCATCGCTTCGATAACCGATTGATCCGCTAAAGGGCTCACGAGAAGAAACAAAGCGCCTCTTGGAAATTGACGGTATGCTTTTTCCAATGAAGCTAGCAGCGTTTCCCTTCGATCTGCATCCACATCCACCAGATGCTGTATCATCCGCATTCGTTCACCCGGTGTATCACTTGGTGCAAATAAACGAGAATCCTTACCTGCCGTAAACAGCCCGGTACCCGCATGCTCCAAAGCTCCATACTCCACTAGTGAAGCTGCCGCTGATACCGCAAGCTCGAACTGCTGAGGATTCTCATACCCTGTTGCCGTGCAGTCCAGCACGATCATCGTTTTAGGGTAAGATTCATGTTCAAACTCCTTTGATTTCCAGGAGCCTGTCTTGGCGGTTGCATTCCAGTGTATCCTTGAAATTCGGTCACCGTAAACATAATCGCGGACACCGTTAATCTGGGTCGTTTCTCGTCTGGAGGAGGAAAATGTCGTATGCGTCCCTCCTAACTTCAAATTGCGAATGTTCCGCTGCCAGTTCGGAATATATATCGTTCTCGGAAGCACCCGAAATGACGTCTGAACCTCAAATCCCCCGCGATGCTCCATCAGACCGAATATATCTTCGCTAATACATTCAGTACGTGAGAAGCTATAACGCCCTCTTTCAAGCGGAGGCGTCTGAAATACCAGCTCCCCCGCCCCGCGAAGGTTCGGAATTACACTGTCTTCAAAAGACCATTTGTCTCCGTTATGACGCTCAAGCACTTCTCTTATAATAAGGTATGGCGTGGGCAAGAGACCTGGAATATTCATTTCCATCCTGACGCGAACCTGGTCCCCGGCATGAAGAACATCCCCGTCCTTTTCACTGGATGTAACAAAGCGGGAAGCCTTTACTCGATTCACTCCACCAAAGCTCGAACCGATCAAATAAACCGATAATAGACTTACCATGGAAAATAGCATCATGGATGTCTTGCCGCCCTGAAACAGAACATAGAGCAAACATATAGCCCAAACCGCTGCTACTGCTGCGAGTCTCGACGGTTTTATGCCGTTCATCCACAATGAAAGGTACCTGCGCATATTTATCTCCCCATCTGCACGGGCACTTTGACTTGCCTTAGAATAAATTGAAGCACCGACTCCGTTGTCACATTATCAAGCCGGGATTCCGGACGCAGCATAATCCGGTGTGATAGCACATAAGGAGCTAAAATTTTGACATCGTCGGGCAGTACATAATCCCGGTGCTGAAGAAACGCATATGCCTTTACGGCATTCATAAACGACAGCGTAGCACGCGGGCTGGCCCCCAGAATCACAGACGGGTGCTCTCTCGTTGCGCGTGTAATACCGAGCAAATAATCGGCTACCGGTTCTCCGATAAACACATCCTTGATTTCATGCTGAATGGCTGAAATGCTGTCTACATGTGTCACAGGCTGAAGCTTGTCCACCAGCTGTCCGTTTCGGGAGCGGAACATAAGCTCCTTTTCAGTCGAGATGTCAGGATATCCAAGACTTAATTTCAGCATAAAACGGTCTAGCTGTGCTTCAGGAAGCATATAAGTGCCTTCAAAATCAATTGGATTTTGTGTAGCACATAACATAAACGGATGCGGAAGTTCATGGGTTTCTCCATCGACAGTTACACTGCGCTCTTCCATAACTTCCAACAGAGCCGATTGGGTCTTGGTTGTTGCACGGTTAATTTCATCCGCCAGAAGGATATTTGTCATCACAGGTCCAGGTCTGAAATAAAACCGCTCCTCACGAGGATGAAACACCGAAACGCCTGTAATATCGCTTGGCAAAATATCAGGGTTACACTGAATGCGCCGGTAATCCCCTTGCATGGATTTGGCAAGTGCTTTGATCAGTTGGGTTTTGCCTGTTCCCGGAACATCCTCGATCAGGACATGTCCTCCAGCAAGCAGCGCAGTTAGAAGAAGCTGGATCTCGAATTCCTTGCCCAGCAGACACGATTCCAGATTGGAACGTACCGAAGAAATAATATTCATGGATTCTTGACTTACCGGCATGTATTAAAAACCTCCTGTAAGGGAATAAATAGTAGATTAACTACTATTGTACATGATGTAGGTCTCCGAGTACATTCATCCTTCTAATCCTGTACAAGAGTTTTTCTGTCCGGCTTTTTCAGCACAGCAAAAAGCTCCGGAAAAGCGCATCCGGAGCAAAGCTATACGATTCTGATTCGTCTTATTAACCTTTGGGACGGACGATTAATGCGGCCAGAAACGAGAAAATGATCGCTGACGATATTCCGGCACTTGTTATTTCAAAAATACCTGTAACAACCCCGATCCATCCATCGCGTTCAAGCTCGCTTAAAGCACCGTGCACAAGAGAATTACCAAAGCTCGTAATAGGCACAGAGGCGCCCGCTCCGGCAAACTTGACCAGTGGATCATACAAGCCAAAAGCATCGGCAATCGCACCGCTCACAACAAGCGTACTCATCGTATGGGCCGGAGTAAGTTTAAATACATCCATCAAAATCTGGCCTATGACACAGATCAGACCGCCGATAATAAAAGCCCATAAAAACTGCATTTTCTAACCTCCCATCTCTAGTGCTACAGCGTGTGCAATACAAGGAATACTTTCACCCTGCTGGTAAGAAAGTGGCGAGAGAAGCGCTCCTGTAGCTACAACAAGCACTTTTTTGAGATCACCGCTTCGCATCCGTTTGAGAATATGACCATAGGTTACAACAGCGGAGCAACCGCAACCGCTCCCACCGGCCAGCACGTATTTCTGCTTATCCCGGTCGTATATCATCAGACCGCAATCCATAAAATTCGTATCCTCCATGGGGACACCTTCTTTATTCAAGAGCTCTTTGGCAATGGGTAAACCAACAGACGCCAAATCCCCTGTCACGATCAAATCATAGTATCCGGGAGAACGTCCCGTATCCTTGAAGTGTGCGGAAATCGTACTCGCTGCAGCAGGTGCCATGGCTGCCCCCATATTGAAAGGGTCTTTGATTCCGAAATCCGTGACCTTGCCAATCGTAGCATAAGTGATCTCCGGTCCGGTTCCTTGGGTGCCGACCACCGAGCAGCCGGCTCCAGTAATCGTATATTGCGCATACGGAGGCTTCTGAGAGCCATATTCCGTTGGATAACGGAACTGTTTTTCAGCTGTACAGTTATGACTCGCTGTGCCAGCCATCGCATATTGTGCAGCACCTGTATCCACCATGAGAGAAGCGATCGCTAAACTTTCCATGGAAGTAGAGCAGGCCCCGAACACACCGATATAAGGGACGCCCATCTTTCGCGCAGCAAAGGAGCTGCTGATGATCTGGTTCATCAGGTCTCCGCCAATGTAAAACTGAAGCTGCTCTTCCGAAATGCCCGCATTCTCCAATGCCGTTTGAGCTGCATCTTCCAGCAAACGACGCTCGCCCTTCTCCCAGGTCTTTTCATTAATTTCAATATTGTCGTAGATGTAATCAAAATCCTGGGCTAGTGGACCTTCCCCCTCTTCAGGACCAACAATTGAGGAGGCTCCCAAAATAACAGGTTTATTCTCATATTTCCACGTTTGTCCGGTTACTTTCATCTTCAGTGCCCTCCTTCTATGCCGAAAATAGCATAGATCACACCTACGAAAAACGCAGCTACCGTACCGAAAACAATGACCGAGCCGGCAAGCTTGAACATGCTCGCACCTACCCCAAGCACCAGCCCTTCTGCACGATGTTCCAGTGCCGCAGAGCACATAGAGTTGGCAAAACCGGTTACCGGAACGGCCGTACCGGCTCCAGCCCACTGGGCGATTTTATCGTATACCCCAAAGCTCGTCAGAATAACGGAAATCAAAATAAGCACCGCCACTGTTGGGTTGCTGGCCTCTTTTGTGCTCATATCAAACACCGACATAACAAACTTCTGAATACCTTGTCCGATCAGACAGATCAAACCACCCACCAAAAAAGCTTTTAAACAGTTTTTCATTACACTGCCCGGCGGCTCGTGTTTTTTAGCGATCGATTTGTATTCTTCTTGGCTCATTGAATTAAGTTTTGAGTCAGGTTTCTGCTTAGAGTCAGACAATTCATACACCTCCGGCTAAGTATATATGTTGTAGAACCAGTTGGGGATTATGGACATTTCGCTCTATATCATTATGGTTTGAATTGACTTTCTTTATGTTTGGTAAATCATCCTTCTTGTCCTTCAAGGGATATCGTTTTAAAAAAAACAATAAAAAAACAGCTTCAAGCACGAAATAAGTGCCTAAAAGCTGCTTGAATCTTGTCTTAAGTAGTTCCTTAAATGAGCACATATAACAATATAATGACAAGCAGAATAAAAAGCACCAGCACAAGCAGTATCTCGCTGATTTTGCCAGGACGGCCAGGCAAATCAAGAGTGTATTGGCTCATATTATGCTCCTTTCCTGGGCAAATGCGTAATAAACAATCCTTGTGTACAGTATACTCATAGCCAGCCTCATGAGTGTGTACACAATTGAGCCAGTGCATAAAGCGATAAGGGATCATGGACTTTTTGACGATGGAAGAGCATACTAGAAAATGAATAAATTTTATACATATCTTTCGAAAAGGAGCGTACACATGATGAATCAAGAAACTATAGATTTGCTGCGAACTTTAACAGAATTCCCGGCTGCTCCGGGTTTCGAGCGTGAACTGCGTTCATGGGTAAAAGATGCCCTCACTCCATATACGGACGAATTTGTTCAGGATCGACTAGGCAGTCTGTTTGCTGTGCTGCGAGGAGATGATCAAGGACCACGGGTTATGGTAGCAGGTCATATGGACGAGGTCGGCTTTATGGTTACAGGAATTACCGAAGCCGGTATGATCCGCTTTCAACCTTTAGGCGGTTGGTGGAGTCAAGCAGTGCTGGCACAGCGTCTGCAGATTATTACAGATCAGGGCCCGATCATCGGAGTGGTTGGCTCCATCCCTACCCATCTGCTCGATGAAGCACAGCGGAGTAAGCCGGTCGACATCAAAACGATGTACATTGATATCGGTGCGGATGATAAAGCAGAAGCCGAGTCATTCGGTATCCGCCCAGGACAGCAGATCGTTCCGATCTGTGAGTTTACACCTCTTGCAAATCCAAAAAAGATCATGGCGAAAGCCTGGGATAACCGATACGGCGTAGGGCTCGCGATTGAGCTTGTCAAAGCTCTGCACGGAGAAAAGCTTCCTAATACGGTATATGCCGGAGCTACCGTTCAGGAAGAGCTCGGTTTGCGTGGAGCACGGACATCTGCCAACCTGATTCAGCCGGACATTTTCTTCGGACTGGACGCCAGCGCAGCGAACGATATGATGGGTGACAAAAGCCAATTTGGACAGCTGGGGCAAGGGGCTCTGCTTCGCATTTTCGACCCGACGATGCTGACACACCGCGGGATGGTAGAGTATGTACAGGACACGGCTGACACAAATAAAATCAAATACCAATACTTCGTATCTCCTGGTGGTACAGATGCAGGGCAGGTACATTTGAGCGGCATCGGTGTTCCTTCGACGATCATTGGAATCTGCTCACGATATATCCACACTTCCTCTTCAATCATCCATACGGATGACTACGAAGCAGCTAAGGAATTGCTTAATAAGCTGGTTAAAGGGCTGGATCGTACGACGCTGAATACGATTTTGGAACGAGCATAGCATCGCTTTTGCTCCGCTGATGGATATTTTCTTACGATGGTATCTCACACGTCGTTTTTCATAACCTGTGGGATGAGCGTAAAATTCGATAAAAGATCGAGATAGGGGGCGTTTACTCCCGTTCTCGATCTTTTTGTTCATGCTAAATTATTCAGATGTGAAAAAACATTCGATTAAAAACAAGTTCCTGGTTATGTTCATTCCTCCAAATTCATTTATACTGTGGATAGGCTTACAAAAATGCTGAAGCAACACTCGATTACATACCAACTGGAGGGACTTTTTCATGCAACAAGGATTAACACGTGCTGGTTTAGGTAACATTGCAAATGATGAGCAACTTATGGAGCTGGCATCCCGGTACCATTTTCAGAGTGTCGATATTGAAGCCAAAGAGCTGGTTGATCGTCTCGGAGCGAAGAAGGCTGCCGACCGACTTCAGGAGCTTAATCTTACGATTGGAGCCTTTGGTCTCCCGGTTGAATGGAGAGCAGATGAGCAAAAATTTTTAAATGGCATCGCTCAAATTCCGGCAGCGGCTGCTGCGGCCTCCGCTTTAGGTTGTACCCGCTGCTGTACTTATGTACTCCCCTCAACCGATTACCCTGCAGCACATTTCATGGCTGTTGCAACCAGGCGACTTCGGATATGCGCTGATATCCTCGGTGCCTGTGGAATTCAGCTCGGTCTGGAATTTGTCGGTCCACATCATTTGCGTACACAATGGAAAAACCCTTTTATCTGGACTTTGGAAGAAACCCTCGACTGGATCGATGCTATTAACAAGCCAAATGTCGGATTGTTGTTTGATTCATATCATTGGTATACAAACGGTCTGGACGAATCCGATATATTGCGTCTTAGAAAAGATCAGATCGTTCATGTCCATATTAATGACGCGAAAAATGTCCCTGTTAAAGATGTCTTGGACAATGATCGGTTGTACCCCGGTGAAGGCGTAATTGATTTGGCTGCATTCCTAAGAGGGCTGCATCAAATCGGATATGATGGTCCTGTAGCACAGGAGGTTTTAACTCCGTCGATGCCGACCGAATCCCCGGATGAGCTGGCTGCCCGGTCTCGGCGAGGCTTCGATAAAGTTTTCCAAGCTGCCGGATTACGCTAATTAAGTCCATGACATTACTATATGTATGAAACATTTCCCTTGATGAAATAGGTCAGCCGCCAAATCACAAGTCCGGATATTTCGGATGCTGGCGGCTGATTTTAAGCTACTTTTTTTGTTTGTAAAACTCATGATACAGTTTCATCAACGCCCGCTTCTCAATTCGTGACACATAACTTCGCGAAATCCCAAGCTCCTTTGCGATCTCTCGCTGCGTTCGTTCCTCTCCTCCTGCCTCAAGCCCAAACCGCCCGATGACCACTTCCTTTTCTCGTTCATCCAAAATATCGAGATTGCGATAAATCTTGCTTTTTTCAATTTTTAATTGCACCGCATCCACAATATCATCAGCTTCAGACCCTAGAATATCAATCAGTGTTATTTCATTGCCCTCTTTATCCGTTCCAATCGGATCATGCAAAGACACATCTTTACGGGTTTTCTTCAAGGAACGAAGATGCATAAGTATTTCATTCTCGATACAACGTGCAGCAAATGTCGCAAGCTTCGTTCCCTTGTTTGGCCGAAAGCTCTCGATTGCCTTGATCAAACCGATCGTCCCGATCGATATAAGATCTTCCAGATCCTCCCCCGTATTATCAAACTTCTTGACAATGTGAGCTACCAGCCTGAGGTTATGCTCAATAAGCTTGTTGCGGGAATTAGGGTCACCTTCCGACATCAAGAGCAGATGCCTCGCTTCCTCCTCCTCAGTCAAAGGCTGAGGAAACGCATTGTTTTTCACATACGAAACGAGCAGGCTTAATTCTTTAATGAACAAAGCAATTGCGGTAAACAGTCCAGGCACTGGGGACACCTCCTGCAAAATACAATGCAACCGGCCTTTTATCGCGCTCGGTTCTGGTCTGTTCATTGTATGTGGGTAGATGCCTATGTGTGCATGTACGGGGGAAGATCAGGTCAGTTTTCATTATATATTCGAAATTACAGCTGCCTCCAAATGAAAAAGCATCATTTTACCAAAAAAGGTCACCTCTCCCCCGTACATTTACAGCTTGTAGACTTTTACAATAAGGGTAGTTATCTCTTCATTATTTTTTCGCAGTTTTCTGATGAGAGGGAAATCTGCTTGTCAGCCGATCAAATGAAAAGAGGAGCGATTGCCAAAATGATAAAAGAAATGCATGCCGACATTGTTATTCTCGGAGGTGGAACCGGCGGTACGGCCGCGGCTCTTGCTGCTGCCAAATCAGGAAAAAAAGTAATTATGACCGAAGAGACCCAGTGGATTGGGGGGCAGCTCACCAGTCAGGCGGTGCCGCCTGATGAGCATCCGTGGATAGAGTCGTTTGGCTGCACACGCAGCTATCGTCAGTTTCGGGAAGGCGTAAGACAATATTATCGCCGGCACTTTCCTTTAACGGCAGCCGCCAGAGCGAATGTTCATCTGAATCCGGGAGGCGGAATTGTAAGCCGACTATGTCACGAGCCCCGTACAGCTCTGGCCGTGCTGCAAGAAATGCTCGCCCCTTATATTCATAGCGGGAAGTTAATCATTCTGTATGAGCATACGATAGAGCAGGCTGAGGTTGCTGGAGATCAAGTCAGCAGCGTAACCATGAAAAACATAAATACCCATGATCATGTCGTTCTTCATGCACCTATGTATCTGGACGCAACCGAGTGCGGTGACCTTCTTCCAGCGGCAGGAATAGAGTACGTCACTGGTGCGGAATCCAAAGCACAGACAGGAGAAGCCCATGCAGTAGACGGTGAGGCTTTACCAATAGATATGCAGGGCTTTACTTATTGTTACGCGGTTGACTATTTGGAGGATGAGGACCATACCATCGATAAACCGGAGCAATATTCCTTTTGGCGCAATTACCAACCTGAATTTTGGCCTGGTCGTCTGCTGGACCTGACCGGAGCCAAGCCTGAAACGATGGAACCGATCCGATATGAAATATTTCCGGATACAGATCGATTCTCGTTATTCTTGTATCGGCAAATCCTCGATCACAAGCACTTTCAAAAAGGAACATTTCAAAGCTCGATTTCACTGATCAATTGGCCTCAGAATGACTACTGGCTAGGCTCTGTAATTGATGTTAGCGAGGAAGAACGCCACCGCCATCTGCATGGCGCCAAACAACTGAGCCTCTCTTTGCTGTATTGGCTGCAGACTGAAGCCCCTCGCCCGGACGGCAAGCAGGGTTATCCCGGTCTTCGGCTTAGACCGGATGTGGTGGGTACCGAAGATGGTCTGGCAATGTATCCTTACATACGTGAATCGAGAAGAATTCAAGCGGAGTTTACCGTATTGGAGCAGCATGTAGGTACGGATAGCCGTCCGGATGGAAAAGCGGAAACGTTCCACGACTCCGTTGGCATTGGATGTTACCGGATAGACCTGCATCCGAGCACAACTGGACGGCCCTATATCGATATCTCTTCCCTACCCTTTCAAATCCCGCTCGGCAGCTTGATCCCTAAACGCATGACCAATGTTCTGGCAGCCGCCAAAAACATCGGCGTTACCCACATTACCAACGGATGTTACCGACTTCATCCGGTAGAGTGGAACATCGGAGAAGCGGCAGGATACTGTGCAAGCTATTGTCTGGACCGGAATCTCCATCCTACTGCCGTTCGTAACAATGAAGCCGAGCTGACCGAGTTCCAAAAAAGATTGGCCCAAGAAGGCATTGAGCTACAATGGCCAAAAATACGTCCAGTTTAATTCTAATCATGCGCGGCAGCGGCAAATCAAAGCAGCAGGCCTACGGTTGACCTGCTGCTTTTTGCTATATCTTTTTCCAGTTCCCTAGGCGTTTATAAAACCAGCCTTCTCCAGCATTCTTTTCAATACTGCTGCAGCTTCTGCCCGGGTTGAATGTGCATCAGGTGCAAATCGGTCAGCGGCTCTTCCCTGCATAATCCCTGCTTTTACAACGGCTGCAACGGCCTGCTCAGACCATACTCCAATCGAATTTCTGTCCTTGAACTTCTGTAAAACCTCGTTCACTCCCGCCGTATCCAGCTCCTCGCCTGTCATCTTCAGCGCTCGCACCAATAGTGTACTCATCTGCTCGCGCGTAATCAGCTCATTTGGCCGGAATTCTCCATTGGCAAAGCCTTTGATCAGCCCTTGACTAGAAGCTATTTCTACATATCCAGCGAACCAGTCACTCTTCTGCACATCGCTGAAAGTAATGTCTGTGTCTGATTGTTTCTTCAGACCGAGCGACCGAACGAGAAATGAAGTGAACTCAGCCCGGGTCACCGGTTTATCAAGTGCAAATCGATCTGGCCCCACCCCTTCAATGAGCCCTTTAGAAGCCAGTAGAGTAATATCGTCCTGTGCCCAATGCCCGCTTACATCATCGAAATTTTTCTTCCGTGTTCCGAATGACAAAATTCCATCATCCGATAAGATCAGTTCAGCATAGGATCTTCCTTCCTTCGTATGAACACGCATCGGCACAAAAGCGGTTCGATCAGATAACGGAACATATCTGAATGCCGACAGGTGGGACAAATCGCTTCCACTCGGTACATTCATCAACAATTTTGCATATTTGCCGTGAAATCCGGAAAATTCAATTTCTTTTTCCCCTTGCTTAAATGTCACATCCACCTCTACCGATTGGCCAAGCCTTGAAATTTTCTCCTTCTCCAATCTTGCATTCAACTTTTTTTCCTGCTGGTCTTTCAAGCTTCCGACTCTTATGATCAGCACTTCAGCCTCTTTCCCATCTGCCAACGCTTTTCGCAAACTACTTATCGGTACATGCAGCTCTCCATGAAGTGTATCGAGGACAATCTCCCCTGCTGGGAGCCTTTTTAACGCTGTCACTAATCCACTTACAGGCAGGTGAAGCTCGATCACATCGCTTTTATCCTCTAGAGTATATTGCAGCTTATCGGAAGATTGTTCATCATTAGCCAGCTTTTCGATATCCTCAATCATTCGCGCAAGGTTTACAACGGCACGTGTTACTGTGCGCCCATCCGTATCTGTCTCCTGCTTCACCTTCATACGCTCTGGCACTGTAGGAGAAGTCGGAGTTGAAGGAGGATTAGAGGTGATAGGGCCGCCTGGACTTCCTGGATTGCCTGGCTCTGGATCAGTCCCCCCGCCGTTTGAGGTTCTGACCATATTTAGCGACTTGCTGTTCGTCTTGTACTGATCCACATACACGTCAAAAGTTATGAAGTTGGAGCCTGGAGAAAGCGGGACGACAGCTGTAAAGTCACCGTTCTCTTGTACAGTTGCCGGCTGGCCATTAAACTGAACAGAAACATTTCCTGGCCCCAAAACCTTCACACGACCTTCCACCGTCACCGAGCTGTTTCCCGTCTGTTTCCCTTCATCATCCAAAAGCCCGCTTAAAACGGCTGAGCGTACCTGATCTCCCGTATTGTATGCACCAGCAACAAGCTGCCGGTTGGTCCGTACCCCTGATGGATCTATTGCGGAAATTACAAATCCTCCAGGCGGGATTTCACTGTTATTCTCTTCCGGCGAACCCCAGTTCCAGTTTATAGCCTGATTCCTGTTGACCACATGGGTAACTTTGCCGGACGCATCAACCACCACCTCAACACCAAACCGATTGGTTCCTGTCGTATAACCGAATTGTTCCGTCATAACGTTGATATTGCCTTCTACCCGATTCACGTTATAGAAACTGCCTTCCAGAAATTCATTCGGTTTTTCAGGCAGGCTCACGCCGAGCTGATAATCCTTGACCCATTCCCGGTCCTGCAGCGCAGCTGTAACAATCGGCCAATTGACCTGCGAGGCGTCAAACAGCATTAACCCATTCGTAGTGCTAAGACCTGCCTGGAACACATCCCGCTGCATGGCAGGAGTCTGCACATTCGTTAAGGCAATGCCCGCGTAGAGCGGAATTTCACCATTGGTTACAATGTTGCCGAGTGTAATATACTTTTTTACCTCCTGGCTGGTCGTCTGATAAGCACCGATCATGAGAAAATCCAAATACTCAATGTATCCCGTTTGGTAATACTCTTCCGTATACACAGATTCATCCAACAAACCGAGTCTTGGGTCAAAGCGGAAATTTTTGCTGCCCCAATTCACGCCGTTCAAGTAATATGTTTCATACCACGAGCCAACATAAGAGGAAACTTTGATTTCTCTGCCGGTTTGAGATTCATAGGAATCGACAAGCTCTTTTACTTCTTTAAAAAAGCTTTGGATTGTACCCGACCGAAACTCCCACCAATCCTGAATTAATGGTCCATATACACGAGTGTTGTTCTCATAATAAAAAATATCGTTCGGCCAATTGACCAACTGCTTGCCTCGTTCGGCTAAAAACTGTTCAAACTTAACCCTCGTTTCCTCACTGAAATCGGCCCCTTCGTTATCATAACGGCCGCGATCATGGACGACACCGTCTACATTATAATTTTTTATAATTTCTTCAAAGGTCTTCAGCTGATACTCCCTAACTTCATCATTGGCAGGGTTAACAAAGGCGACTAGTCCTTGCTTTGCACTTTCTCGAAGGCGTTTAATCTCCCCGTTATTTTCCGCAAAATAAACTCTTTCCTCCCAATCGAGATGATCATTCAGCACGGCAAACTCCTGGTGCGCTAACGAACCCTCGGCAAATACATTGATCGCTGCATGAATTTCCAAGCCTAATGCATGACCGTGTGTAATAAATTCTTCTAAAAGATCGAGATCGGGACTTGCTCCCGCTTTTTGCGGTGCTTTGATTTCACTTACGTAAGGACGGTTTGTCAGGTCATTTTTCTTGTACGAAACAAATCCCTCAACCCCTTTTACATCCAGGACAACTGATGTTATGCCGCCGTCTTTGGCTTGCTCCAGAAACTTGCGCACATCCTCACTCGTTTTGAATTTCTTCGCATTGGCAGCCTGATCTACCCACAAAGTCACTTCCTTGTCAGGGGAAAAGCCGGGTCTATTAAATACGACGATACTCCGCTGATCCTGCTCCATTCCATTCTTAAGTACTTTTACATCAATATAATTCGTACCTGCCTGCAGCGGGTATGAATATTGAAAGGTCCCGTCTTCGCCAAAAGGGACTTCTGTATCATTGATCATAAGGGTGATCGCTGACGGATTATCCATATGATCAATTCGTCCGGTCACTGCCGTTTGACTTTCTATCACCGTGTACATCGGCACATTATCCAAAATCAGCTTCGCAATCAAGCCGTTCCCACTAATTAAATCTTTGACATTTACAACCTCACCGTTCTTCCTGAGCTTGATCACATCACCGACTTTAAATTTTTCGGCCAAGAATCGCTTTATATCATTGCCGGCATAGCTGTCATCCTGTGCCATCAGAACATATCCGCCCTCTGGAATCTCAAGCTCAGTCGGCCCCGTCCACACCGGAGGCTTGCCGTTTACGGACGGGTTGATCACTTGCAACACCCGGTTGTTGGCGTCAACCTGTACCGCTACATTGTATTTAGGTATCGTAATGGACGAGCCATAGTCCCTTGTAAACAAAGCAACCATGTTTGAAATGCCGCTTACGTCTTTGTCAATGTAATTCAGCCTCTTCCGCGGGCCTTCAACACCTATCGTGATATCCTCAGGCGCTGCTTCTACCTCGATATAATCTTCGTCTTCCTCTGGAGTATAAACTGCGTTTAACAAAACTGCCGCAATTTCCTCCTCTCCATCCAGCAGCCGCACCGTAATCGGGTTAATCCCCGGGTCTAAATAGACATTCATTCGAAAGCTCCCGCTATCAACCAGCGGTGCCAATTGATCGTTGATCATCACCTTTATATCTTGATCCTCCGTATAATCCGTAACATACCCGCTAACCTCAGTTAAAGGAATGGCAACCGTCATATCGAGCGGATTGTTAAGATGGAGCTCAGGCTTCACTCCCGGGTCTGGCCCAGGGTTCGGTTCTGGTTCAGGATTTGGGCCTTGATCTGGATTCGGTTCAGGTCCAGGTTCTGGTTTCGGCTCAGGGTCAGGTTTAGTCCCCGGGTTTGGCTCCGGCTCGGGTTGTGGGTTTGGCTCGGGTTGCGGGTTTGGCTCGGGTTGTGGTTCTGGCAGCGGTCTAAAAAAATCTTTTGCCGTCACTTCCATATCACCACGCATCAGCTTGACGGATTCGCCAGATTCAAAATGATGAAATAATGTTTTCTGGTAAGTAGAGGCATCCCATGGACTGCCACCAGCCAAAACGATGTAACCTCCCTCTGGAATCATAACCTCTCCATCCGGCGACCAAGTCGTTGGCGGATCACCGTCCGGGCCGTATTTGTTCTCGATCTGTCCTAATGCATTCACAACAATGGCTACGTTCCCTGGTTTAACAAGCACGTTTTCATCATAATCGCCATCTAAAACTCTGCCCCCGCTAGTAAAAACAGCCAGGTAATCACTGCTTTGTGCCAACGTGTTTTCATCAACATTTATATCCGTCAAGAGTAGCTGCTCACTTCCATCTTGAGAAACCAGCATCACATTTTCCCTCTGATTGATTTCACTGGCCTGTGCAGAAGCGCCAAATCCCCATGGAGTTATTAAAGAAAGGATCAGCATTAAACTCAACAATGCTGCTAGCTGTCTCCGGAAGCTTCTCTTCATCAAATTACCACCTCTCATGCCGTTGTTTTAAAAAAAGCAGCTGCACAAGCAACTGCTTTTTTACGCGTCATGCCGTCCTTATTGGGCGGACTGATACCACTCGTTCGCCTCCTTGACCATATCAGCTCCTCCCGCTGCTCTCCACTGCTCAAGGAATTTATCATAGTTCTCCAGCGGTTCTGAGCCCGTTATAAATTTAAGAACATTATCATCCAACAGCGTTCTGAGCTTTAAGGTGTTTTTCGATACCGCTTCAATCGGCGGCGCAGAAGACATAGGATCGACTACTATGATGCCCTCCGCATTTTTTTGGAATGTTTCAAAATACGATTGCAGTACAGGATCTTTACGAACTCGGGCCTGCCAATAAATCGGATACTTCTCTTCATCGACACCGGTCAGGAATGAGCTTCCGTTCCCTAAATCATCGTTGAATTTCGGCAAGATCGGATAATACTTATCGTCTTTCACTTCGTGGTGAACTCCTTCTTTTCCGATCGCAAGCTCCTTGAACGTTTCCGGCTCAAGCTTCGCATTTAGAAACTTTATTGCTTCGTCCTTGTTTTTAGATGATTTTGGAATAGCAATAAACCAGGTCGTATTGGCGGTAACACCAACCCTTGCCTTGCCATCTTTTCCTTTCAGGTAAGGGATAACGGATACTTTGGCATCCGGGAAATTTTGCTCTAACGCAGAAATTGTGCTACCGGCATTCCACCAAGCCAACTTGTAAGCGGCCGCTTTACCGCTGCTGAATTTCTCGATCGCTTTCTGTGCGGTATTAATAGGCATTTCCGTATCCAGCAATCCTTCGGTGTAAAGCTTATTCATATAGGCAATGAATTCTTTCATTTCCGGAAGCTCTGCTTTATGCACCAGCTTTCCGTCCACCTCCTTCCAATCAGTCAACACCCCGAAAGTAGTGGCAATATCACCGTATATTGAATCTTTGCTGCCCGTAAGCGGAATCACATTTTTCTTCTCCTTGATGGTCTTCAGCACTGTATAAAGTTCATCCGTATTGGTAGGTATCGATAGACCAAGCTCATCCAGCCAATCCTGACGTATAACGAGCTCCTCGCCTATACTTATGCCGGAACCCACCTCTGGAATGGCGTACTTCTTGCCATCAATCGTTGCACTTCCCCAAGATTCGGGCTTAATCGCCTGGTTAATATGATTACCGTGAGCCTCCAGCAGTTCATCTATAGGTTCCAGCGCTCCGGAAGTAGCGAGATTGTAAAATTGAGCTGCATTGAGCTTCATCACATCAAAGCTTTCTTGATTCGCTACCAACAAATTCAGCTTCTCATCCGCATTTTCCGCAGGAAGCATCTCATACTGAACATCGTAGCCGGTTCTCTCGTTGATGATCTGGCTCGTATACTCTTTGCTCGGGTCGAATAATCCGTATTGCATAATCATGCGGATAACCGGCTTGTCGCCTTCCTTCTGCCCTTCAGCAGGAGCGGATGTTTTCGGTGTATCTGTTTTCGTAGATCCGCCGCAGCCTGCAATGGCAAGAACAACTCCCAAAATCACTGCAAGCATCGCTGATTTTTTAATCATCGTATAACCTCCTTGAAAATGAATATCAGAGAAACGAAACCATCATATAACCAGGGCATCACCGCCTTTATAAAATAACATTCAGATTCAACCTTTCACCGAACCTACAAGCACGCCCTTAACGAAGTATTTTTGCAGAAAAGGGTAAACGAGCAAAATTGGAATGGTCGCCAAAATAATCGACGATGCCTGAATAGACTGTGGTGTTGTGTTGATGGCAGCATCCACATTATCTCGAAGAAAATCCCCGCTTGAAGAAATGATCAATTCCTTCAAATATAGCTGCAGCGGCTTCAGCTCCGGGTCCGTAATATAGATCATGGCGGCAAAGAAATCGTTCCAGAACGCAACGGCATAAAAAAGAGCAATCGTTGCCAGCACCGGCATGGATAGCGGCAGCATAATGTGGATCAAAATCCGGAAGTTGCCCCCTCCGTCCAGCTTTGCGGATTCTTCAAGAGAATCCGGCAGTCCCTCAAAGTAGTTTTTCATAATAAGCATATTGAACACGCTGATCATCGAAGGCAAAAACAGAACTGGCAGCGTATTAAGCAGCTTCAAGTTGTGCATCAGCAGATAGGTCGGAATCAGTCCGCCGCTAAACAGCATCGTGAATACAAACATTAAAAGCAGCCACTTCCTCCCCCTCAGTCTCACTTTAGATAATGGGTAGGCAGTGATCGTTGTCATCGTTAAACTCAGCGTTGTTCCGATAACCGTAAGCAACACAGATGTTTTAAAAGCTGAGAGAAACATGGAATCCTGCAACACATATTTATAGGTTTCAAATTGGACGCCGACGGGCAGCAAACCAACGGTTCCGGAGATGACCGCTTCCTCACTGCTCAAAGATTTGGCAATCAGGTTTACAAAAGGAATGATCGTTGTCAACCCCATCAGAATGAAAAAACAATAATTGAAAGCTGCAAAGCATTTTTCACCGAAGGAGGCTTTAATGGCTCCGTTAGATTTGGCTTTTTTCATCAGCAACTTATGTGTTTGATTCACTAGCACTCCCCCCCTTTCATTACCAAATCCCCCGCTGCAGGTACTTTTTGCTCAACGAGTTGCCAACGATCACGAGCGTGAACGAAATCACCGATTCGAACAAACCGACGGCCGTCGTAAAGCTGTAATCCTGGTTGCCAAGACCTTGTCTGTACACATAAGTGCCGATAACATCGGAAACTTTGTAGACCACCGGATTGTACATGGTCAGGATCTGCTCTGTACCCGCTTCCAAAATGCTTCCTAAACGCAGAATGAACATCAGAATGATAATCGGAGCAATGCCCGGAAGGGTAATATGCCACAGCTGCTTCCATTTTCCAGCTCCGTCAATTTTGGCGGCTTCATACAGCATCGGATCGATCATGCTGAAGGCAGCGAGATAGACAATCGTGCTCCACCCCGTTTCTTTCCACCCCGCCGAGGTGATCAGAACACTGCGAAACACACTGTTATCAAGGAAAAAAGCAATCGGTTCAAGATGAAGAGAGACAAGCAGCTTATTAACCAGCCCCCCATTGGTCGACAGCAGATCAATAAACAAACCGCTCACGATAACCCATGACAAAAAATGCGGAAGATAAATAATCGTCTGTACCGAGCGCTTGAAAATAAAGTTTTTGATCTCGTTCAGCATAAGAGCGATAATGATCGGGAGTGGAAATAAAATAACAATTTTCAGAAGGCTGATAATGACCGTGTTTTTAAAAACGAGTGCGAAATCCGGGGATGTAAATAGACTCTCAAAATGCTTTGTCCCCACCCAAGGGCTGTCGGCAAAGCCTGTGAAAATGTTGAAGTCTTTGAAAGCGATAACAATTCCGTACATAGGTGTGTACTTGAACAGCAATATGAATAAAATTCCTGGCACCAGCAGTAAATACAAATCCCATTCCTTCCATATATCCGACCAAAGACGTGACATATATCCACGATTTGAATGGGGTACGGGCAGCTTTTTTTCTGTTCCAGGCTTCATATGCTTCCCCCCTCTTCTTTGGAATGAGCAGCTTACTATAATTTTATTTTTGCAGAGGAAATTCGGATAGATGACAGTCATTACTGTTTTTGGTAATCTGATGTACACTTTGGACTTCATTTGGTGAATACAAAAAAAAGAGCATCCAAGATGGTTATTACAACCCACCTCGAATGCTCTGACATCTCAGCTGATTTACATCTTGAATTCACCCGGATTTACCCCCCAATATTTGCGAAACACCTTTGTAAAATAACTGACATCACGGTATCCAACCATACGCGCTGCATCATAAACTTTACAACCCTCCTGCAAAACCCGTTTGGCCCGTTCCATCTTTTGCTCCAGTACGTAGGAAGAAAAGGCTCTGCCTGTTTCCTGCTTGAACAAACGGCTCAGATAAGAGGAATTAATGTACATCCGGTCGGCTATCGTATGCAGCGTTATTTCTTGATCAATCTCCTGATCAATCAGGGAAAGAATTTCTTTCACAATCTGGTGACTTGTTGTTTTGCGCTGCTGCTTCATGTAAGCCGTAATATTCAGTACTGTCCTTTTAAGCCAGGACCATGTTTGCACCTTCGTATTCAGAAGCTTGATATTTTGAAAATAAGCGAAGTCTTCCTTTACAACCTGCCTGATTCTCCAGCCCTGTTTCAAAATCATCCGGGTAAACAGGCTGTTCATGTACAGCACCGCTTCATGAAATTCCTTGGACGACTCACTCTGTGAAAAACCGTCTTCCCATAGCTGGGATAAAGCTTGCATGGCTCGTTCTTCATCTGCCGTTTCGAGCGCTACCTCAAGCTGCTTTTCCAGCAGAAGCAGTCCTGACATGTCCTGTCTGGCCGGACTTTGCTCTTCACGATAAGGAATAGCGATATTATGACCATAGACAACCCGCTCCTGCAAAGCTCTGCACGCCTGTGAATACAAATGCCCCATATCTTCAATACCGCCTATGCCGGCACAAATGCCCGCGCTCGCTGTCAGCTTTAATACTTCCTTCGTCTGGGATAACAGCTTTACAACCGTGGTGTTGATAAACAGCATAACATCCTTGGGATTGCGTAATGGATCAGCCTCAAAAACAAGCATCAGATCATAATCCGGGTCCGTACAAACGTAGCAGAAAGAGGGCAGCAATATTTCCTTAGCCAAGCAATACATTGTAAATTGAAGCAGCTCGGTGTCACCTGATCCGAATCTTGTACTGTCAGCAGGAATGGGATCAAGGTCGATCACTGCCACCGCGAACTGATCATCCTCATGAATGTTCAAATATAGCTCTTTGCTCTTGGCGAGCACTTCCCTGCCTGTATATTTGCCGCGTGCCCAATGCACCATAAAATTATTTTGCAAATTCGGGAGATGCTCTTTCCACTTCTGCTTCAGCTCCGCGGTCATCTGCCATTGCTCCAGCTCCATTCGCAGCTGATCTCTCGCTTCCAAAACCGCCTGTAGGATCTCTTTCTCCCCTGCAGGCTTCAGCAAATATTTCAACACGCCGTGCTCCATCGCTTGTTGAGCAAATTCAAAGTTATCATGTCCGCTCAAAATGATCATCTTCATAAGATCTCTTTCCGCTTGACGCTCCTTCAGCTTGCGAATTAGTGTCAATCCATCCATCTCCGGCATCTGGACATCAACAAGCATTATATCCGGCATTTTACGCTCAGCTATTTCCAGCGCCTCCACGCCGTTAGATGCCAGACCTACAATCTCGATACCATGTTCTTCCCAAGGAATGTTGTAAGCAAGTGAATTCCTTAACCGGGGTTCATCTTCCACAATCATCAAATTCATTATGCGGTCCCCTCCCATTCCATTTCACATCGTTCAAGTGGAATATAAATCGTGACAATCGTACCGATTCCAGACGTGCTTTCAATCGTCATATCCGACTCTTCACCGTAATACAATCTCATTCGCGTAAACACGTTGCGAAGTCCAAACAGATCCTTTATATATTCCTCCTCCTGCGAGAGGGACGGAAAATTGCTCGATCCCATACGCATCAGCTCACCTCGTATATATTCCAGCCTCTCCTTCGTCATCCCTGGTCCGTTGTCCTGAACGCTAATATTGACGTAGTCCTTTTGCCCAATCTGCTCAATGCTGCTGGAAATAATGAGAACGCCACCGGATGATTTGCCTTCCATACCGTGAATAATCGCATTTTCCACCAAAGGCTGAAGCAGCAGCTTTAAGATCGGAATCGATTTGCTCTTCTCATCAATCCGGTACTCTACCGTGAAATGATCCAGAAACCGAAGCTGTTGAATCCGGATATAGTAATGTAGGTGTACAATACTTTCAGCAATGGAAAACACCTGTCTCCCTTTATTTAGACTCAAGCGAAAAAATTTGGACAGGTTCATAACCATTTCACTAATTTCTTCGGCCTCGTAATTTTTCGCCGTCCAGTAAATGGAATCGAGCGTGTTGTATAAAAAATGCGGGTTAATCTGGGACTGCAAAAACTTTAATTCGGTTGTTTTCAAACGAAGCTGCTGTTCATAATGGTTTTCGATTAAATGTTTTTGATCGGTGACCATCCGGTTGAAAGAAAGAATAAGAAAACCAAGCTCATCCTTTCTTTTATCTTCAATGTATACATTCAGTTCTCCATGGCTCAGCTTTTTCATTCCGCGAGACAGTTTCAGAATGGGAGCTGCAATTCCGCTGTAAATTACCCAGGAGATGATAATTGCCAGCACAATACTTATAGCGATAATCGTAAACGTATACAGACGGAGTTGATCGGTCTCCTCATAGAGTTCTTTTTTAGGTTGAACCAGAGCAAGACGCCACAGCGAATAATCAGAGTCTTTTGTAACCAGCATCTCATCCTCGGATAATTCTGCCTGACCAGTACTGCCCGTTTCAAGAATAACATCACCCTTCTCGTTCAGTAAGGAGATTCGGCTGTTCTCTGTAGGAAGAAGTGGCTTGAGTATATTCTGCAACTTGGTCTTGTTAAAGCTAACGATCAACAAATTCGACTGGCGCTCTGAATTGTACAAATCCATCGATCGAATTAATGAAATCGTATCGGTACCACTCATTTTGCCAAACGTTAAATCATCTGTCACAGGATGATCTGCCATGACATAAGAAATTCCGGTTCCATTCTTTCTTGCCGCTTCCACTAACCATTCCTGCTGAGGCTCCGACTCCAACTTCCGGCCCCCAAAATTCGTCGAGATCAATACATTCGAAGCTTGATGGTATATCGAAATTTGGGATACATAACGATTGACCGAGACGGAATTGGCCAGCTGTCCCAAAATAACTGAAAAATCAACGATGGATTTTGGAGAAAAATCCGGATCGTTTTTGTTAAGCAGTTCGTTCATCGCAGAATCGGCCGCAATTAACGTTGAAATCTCCTCCACATTTTGAAGTACGAGATCAAAGTGGTTTAGTGCTGATGCTAGCGCCATTTCCGTTCTTTCCACCGCCTGCTCATACAGGATGTCACGGGACCTCTCCAGCGCAAACAAGCTGATCATGACCAGGGGCAGCAAAATCAACAGAAAATATCCTGTCAACCTCGCCTGGATATTTTGAGAAAATTTCTCTCGAACCTTGCGGAACAAGTTATTCATCCAGACCAGCCCCCAACTTTTGCACGGTCTTGTTTCTGTACCACTCATTTACTTCCTTCGTAATTTCATCTCCACCTTCCTGCTTCCATTTCTCTACATAAGTATCAAAGGCATCGATGGGCTCGATTCCCATAATAATCTTTGTAAAAATGTCCTGCAGCCCGGACAGCTTCTTGTCATACATACTCATAGCCGGGGTTGGTATTCCATAAAACTCATTTTTAATGACGTTCTTCTTGATCATTTCCAAGTTGTTATATAATTGAAAATCTCCGAGTGAGTCCAGACGTTCTTTAGACAAAACAGGGTCCGGCACATCCACAAGCGATTGATATATCCCACGGTATAAATGCTCATCGTGCTTCTCAAAATCTATAACCATCTTGCCTTTATCCATTCGCCAGATTTCATTTTCAAATCCCAGTTTCAAATTTTTATAATCACTTGCAATGAAATCAAGCATCTGGATAACCGCTTTCGCGTTCTGTGTTCCTGCCGGGATAACGTTGTATCCCCGAATGATGTCTTTATCGTACACTCCTTTATGCCCCTTCGGGCCTGTCGGGTATTCCAGGGCAATCCATTGAGCACTAGGGTCTTTTTTCATATTGTCGGCAATCGGACCTCGGGTATCATACCAAGCTGCAGAGAACAGTCCCACTTTTCCATTCTCAATTTTCTCGTACAAATTGTTCTGCAAGTTGAGTGGAAATTCCCGATCCAAGAGCCCTTCTTCATACAACCGAGCCAAAAACATAAGCGCCTCTTTCGTCTCCGGCAGTATATTTCCGTTCACCAGTTCTCCATCCCGTTCAAACCAGAAATTCAGCTGAGTTCCAAATGCACCGAAAAACGGAGCTGAGCGCCCCAAATTGCTTGTAAAGATCAGTCCTACCGTATCATCCTCACCATTACCATCCGGATCATCCTCTGTAAACGCCCGAATGACCTCGTAATACTCATCCAATGTGACAGGAGGTTTTAGGCCAAGCCGATCCAACCAGTCTTTTCTCGCATAAACCAGCTCCACACCACTGACCTCATTCAAACTGGGAACCGCATATATTTTTCCGCCGTATCGTACACGCTCCCACACTTCTCCTGGAATTTTCTCCTTAAGATTCGGTCCATACCGGTCAATCAGATCATCCAATGCCATAAAGCCCCCCTGTTTGGCATAATTGCCAAACCAGACCGGTTCATAGACATGCATCATATCCGGCAAATTGCCTGAGGACATAATAACGTCAAGCTTCTCGTTATACACTTCCGCCGGAGGAATCGTGACCTGTATGTCAATCCCCGTTTTTTCCTCGATATAGCTCAGATATGGATTGTCATTTTCATCCATCCCAGAAGGAAATGTCATCCCCAGATTCGATATTACGATATGGATGGACGTCAGATTCTGTGTTTCAGGGGAACGGTTATCCGAACGATCTCCTATGAGGCCGCAACCGGAAACTAGGAAAGCGGTTACAAAGATAAAAATATAGATGCTTGCTTTTTTCTTCATACGCTCCAATCACTCCCTTCACTAATAAACAACATCATACTATATTTTGGCTATTTTGTGACATTAATGAGAAATTCTAGCCTTCTCATAAAGCAAAAAAAGGTGTCCCAAAAGATCCAGAGATCTTTTGAAACGCCTCGCTTGCAGTCGAGTCGTATGTAATTCAATACATCATTCACTAAAATTCAAATTCTAAGGTTTCATCTATTTAAACCGGAGATATACCGATTTCCACAAAAATGGCGTGCCAAATGGTTATCCATTTGCACGCCATTTATAATCCATTTCGTTATGCCGCTTTGTAGTCTGAAACATCCACCTCCAGCGGCATATCTTCGGCTCGTGCCTTTTTGGCTGCTGAGAAGAAGATAATGACAAGAACAGCGGTAATAACTGCCCCAACAATATAAGACATGTTCATAGACATTCTAAAACCGATCTCCGCGTTCAAAATATATACCGTCGTTGTATAGAGCATAAACGCCCCCGGAATCAAAGCAACCCAATAATTTTTCCGGGCGATGTATAGATACATAGCTCCGACGAACAACGCAATCACCGCGGTAGCTTGGTTTGCCCAGGAGAAATATCTCCATAAAATATTGAAATCGATTTGAGTAAGCGCGATCGATATGATAAACAAAGGAATAGCAATAACCAAGCGTTTGTTTATCTTGACCTGGGACAGCTTTATATAATCAGCGATGATCATACGTGCACTGCGGAAGGCGGTATCCCCTGATGTGATCGGCAGAACGATAACCCCAAGTACAGCCAATGTACCAACTGCCGCACCAAGTGTTGCCACCGCAACTTCACTTACAACAAGCCCTGTTCCACCTGTTGCCAAAAGTTCGTTCAGACCGACCGGTCCATTGAACAGACTCATTGCAGCAGCTGCCCAAACCATAGCAATGATCCCTTCAGCGATCATCATACCGTAGAAAATTTTACGCCCCTGTTTTTCATTCTGCGTCGTCCGTGAAATGATTGGTGTCTGGGTAGCATGAAAGCCGGACAGTGCTCCGCAAGTAATCGTCAGAAACAATAGCGGAAAGATTGGCAAATTATCAGGGTGCATGTTCGCAAGAGTCAGTTCAGGAATCGGAACTTGCTGAAAAATCAAAACTCCGCCTACGCCAACAGAAGATATAAGAAGCAATGCGCCAAATAGCGGATAGAAACGTCCAATGATTTTATCAATAGGCAATAATGTGGCCAAAATATAATATCCAAAAATGACAAGCGTAATGATCGGCAGACTGACAGCACCGTTCATTAAATTGTGGATCAGACTGGCTGGCGATGTGACAAATACGGTACCTACCAAAACAAGCAGCAAAATGGCAAATGCGTTGACGACGTGCTTCATCACTTTTCCAAGAAATTTTCCTGCCAGCTCAGGCAGATGAGCTCCGCGATTGCGGATCGAAATCATGCCTGTCAAATAATCATGGACCGCCCCTGCAAAAATACATCCGAGAACGATCCAGAGAAAAGCTACCGGCCCGTAAAGCGCGCCCATAATTGGCCCGAATATAGGACCGACTCCCGCGATGTTCAAAAGCTGAATAAGCGAGTTTTTGTTCGTGCTCATCGGCAAATAGTCTACCCCGTCATGGTTGACATAAGCAGGGGTTGCCCTTGTATCTTTAACCCCAAACATTTTCTCGATATATTTTCCGTAAGTGAAATAACCCAGTATTAACAAAAGGATTGAAATAATAAAAGTATACATATTCATCGCCCCTTCCGTGGAATCGCTTACATTATTATAGAATAATTCCACAGTTATATGTTTTCTATTGAATTAACATGTCAATTATAGGGCTTAAGATGTTAAAAATTTAAATTAACGTGCAGCTTCTCATCGTCTACATCAGAGCTCAAGCTCCGTGCGAAAAGCCTTGGCATAATTACGACTAACAGCAAGCATGTCGTCACACCCGTTTAATTCCAACTGATAAGCGCCGTTAAACCAGGGGACAAGTCTTTTTACGTAATTCAAATGAACGATATAGCTTTTATGAATTCTGAAAAATGGATACGGGCGAAGACGGGACTCCAATTCCTTAAGCGGCGTCTTCACAAAATATTCTCGTGCGGCAGTTTTAATCTTGGAAAAAGATTCTTCGCGGGAAATATATATAATATTATCCGGGTTCAAATATATAATCTCCCCATTCTCTTCAATGGAAAGTTTTCCGCCTGATTTCACAGCCTGCTGTATGACTGGTTTCAGACAAGCCTTCTCCAAACGTTTGACCGCTTCGGCCAACTGCTCTTCGTCAATCGGCTTAAGTAAATAATCAACAGCTTCCAGACGAAATGCATCAGCTCCAAATTGAGGATAAGCGGTAGCAAAAACAATCTTCGGAACATGTTTGAGCTCCATCATCGATTTTGCTGCCTCCAGCCCGTTCATAACCGGCATTTCCACGTCAAGAAAGACAGCATCAGGCTGTAGCTGAATCGTTTTGAGCACAGCTTGTTCACCCGACTCCGCTTCACCGACCACCTCAATGGAAGGATGCTGTTTCAGCAAATAAATCAATTCTTCACGGCTATATCTTTCATCGTCAACTACCAATGTTCGAATAGATGTGTTCATGATTACTCCCTGCCCTCCAATTGTTCTAATTCTATGCAATTACGGTACAGAAAAAGATATTTCCGTCCCTTTTTCTTGATCACTGCATATTTTTAAAGCAGCTTCTTCCCCGTACATCAAGATCAGACGTTTGTTAACGTTATAAACGGCAAGGCCGGTACCTGAAGAAGATTCAAGCACCTTTTGCCCCAAATATTTCAGTCGCTCAGAAGATATGCCTTTACCGTTATCCTTGATCGACACCGTCACTCCTGAACTTGAATTCCTCATAATGCGTATATGGATGACACAGTTCTCGCTCTTTTCCCGAAAACCGTGCCGAATACAATTTTCCACAAGCGGTTGAAGTGTTAGTGAAGGGACCTCGCTTCGCAATGCTCCCTCATCCACCTCGTAATACACCTTAAGCCTGTCTACAAACCTTAGTTCTTCAATGCTCATATAAGATTTGATATGTTGAAGCTCAACTTTCAATGTAGCTCTGTCTGAGGTGGCAGCGGTCAGATTCTGCCTGATGAAATCAGATAAGCTTCGCAGCAGTTTTCTAGCCTTCTCCGGGTCAATGCGAATTAAAGACAGGATCGTGTTCAGCGTATTAAACAAAAAATGAGGATGGATCTGTGCCTGCAGCGTTCTGATTTCGGCCTCTCTGGCCAATCTTTGGGCTTCCTCAAGCTTGGCGGCCTCAAGCTGATAGCTAAGCAGCATCGTAAGACCTGACATCAGTTCCATCGTAACATGGTTAATCTCTTTTGCATTGCGGAAATAAAACTTCAAAGTTCCTACCGTTTTGCCGCCTTGCTTAAGCGGACCAATAATCGCTGCCCCCAGGGGACAATTTTCAGCCTGGCAATGAATATCTTCACGGCTTACGATCAAAAGCTCGCCTTTCTCGATCACCCTTCGCGTCACCTCTGTCTGTAGTGGACGATTGGGGGCATGATGATCATCACCAATGCCGATATGAGCCAAAATCATTTTATCATCCGTCATGGAGATCGCACTCGCCTTGACTTCCTCAAGCAAAATCCGGCACACTGCCCCGGCGGAATCCTCGTTCATGCCTTGACGCATAAAGCCGAGTGTTTTCCTTGCAATCCGAAGTGATTTTTGGGCCTGCAAAGCAGCAACCTTCTCTTCCTCGCTCAAAACCGATTTAATAATAAGCAAAAATAAAACGCACCCAATCCCATTGGCTATAATCATCGGTATACCGATATAGGACACTAGTGAAACCGCCTGCTCGAAAGGCCTGGACAGCAGTACAATAATCAGCATTTGAAGAGCTTCAGCAAAGGCTCCCATTAAGAAAGCCGCCGTAAAAGTGACCTGATTGTTTTTCTTATGAAGCAAACTTGACAAAACCCCGGCAATAATCGTGGCTAATCCGCAAGCAAGCCCGGTAAATCCACCGAGGGTAAACCGATGAATACCAGCAATTAACCCCGCTCCCAAACCAAGCCTCCATCCGCCAAACAATCCAGCCATAACAACACCGACAACCCTTGAATTGGCAATCGCTTCTTCCTGTGTAACTTCTAACATCCACTTATTGATTTCAAGCGATTCGGTATTGACCGTAATTCCGGTGTACGTTCCGATAATCCCCAATATACCAAACAGCAATATCGCTTGAATGAGTTGATATGTATTCAGTGAATCCTGACTAAGCAAGGATCTGAAAAATTGAAACCGGGTCACGACAAAAGCAATAGTTACAATGATTCCAATACGTTCTGTCATCGATAGCAGCAGTTCAACAACCATAAAAGCCCCTCCAAGCTTTCCTCATCAAAATAGACCACAAATTGCACATGATTTTATCTTGCTCCCCCAATCTTATCATTATAAGGTCCGTGATTCATTCATGTTTCATTGGTTTATCGTTACATATATCGACCGGTATTGAGTCAAAATATGGCCAGAAAGGACTGAGCATATTATGAGCGAAAAAAAATCAGATTCAGACCAACGTTTTCCAGGCGTTCATCCCATCCCCGAACCGGATAATCCAGACGACAATGCAACCGATATGATTGATGAAGTTGTTGGTGCAATTTTGGAAAACAAGGACGAAAAAGAGATTCTAAATGAAAAAAGCACATCCAAGGATAAAAGCATACGCGATGAATAAATAACAAGGCCTAGAGCAATATGCTGCTTAGGCCTTGTTTAATTACATGTTACAAATTAGCAGAAATTCGAAAAATGGAGAGCTTTCCTGCTATTATATATTTAAAGATGTATTCAAGAAGGGGGCGGTTCATCTCATGTCCAATCAGCCGTTTCTTGCTTCAGACCATAACGATACACCTGTTATTTCTAACCGCAGGCGATTATTGATGGTTATGATCGGAAGCATCATTGCTGCCTTCGGTCTGGATATGTTTCTCGTTCCAAACGGATTCATTGCCGGGGGCATTACTGGAATTTCAGCCTTGGCCTTTCAAGTAACCGGCCTTGCGACAGGGAAATTTCTGTTTATGCTCAACCTGCCGCTGATTATCATTCTGTTCCAGCAAGCTGACCGAGAGCTGGCCGTTAGGGCAACAACCGGACTTGCCGTATTCTCGACCTGTTCGCTTCTGCTCCATCCCCTCCCACCTCTCGTTGAAGGCGGGGCGATAGCCGCAGGACTCGGCGGATTTTTCCTAGGTCTAGGCATAGGGATCGCAATCAAGCACGGAGCTATACTCGATATACTGCTACATTTACCCAAAATCCATTCACCCCTTAGAGCCATCATAAGCAAACTTCGCCTTTCCAACGCAGGCATAATTATCAATTTATTTGTTTTATCTCTGGCTGGTATGCTACTTGGTTTAGAACAGGCAATGTATTCTGCAATCGCCTGTCTAATGGCCCTTGAGGCCGCTCGATTAACCGCTTCCGGTTATTCATTAAAGCGGGAAATCGTCATTCACAGCTTTCACACTCGGGAAATTCAGAACTCTTTAGAGCAGATGCTCGGGAGGAAGTCTTTATCACTTCATATTTTAAATGATCCAGCTACTCTTGCGAAGCAACAACCTGATCAACTGTTGATATACCATATACATGTAATGGAAATGATCAGACTGAAATCAATCGTACGTAATATAGACCCATCCGCCTCTATCTTCGTGTCGCCGCTTCGTCAAAAATCATAACAATGAGCTGGCTCGTAGTCATTATTCGTACGAGTACCAGCTCATTTTATTATGTGAGCCATAACCTGCCCACCTTCCGTTTATTTCCGAAAATGCTGGATCAGAAACATAATCGCAGACCCGACAAGACTCAAAATGATACAAGTGACAATAGGAAAATAAAACTTAAAACCAGGCCGGTCAATGACAATGTCACCCGGAAGTCGGCCTATCCATCGTCCGATCAGCGGCCACAATAAACCAATTACAATCAATGTAACACCAAGAATCACCAATGTTCGAGTTACCGGATGCAACGATGATCACCTCGACATCATTATACATGATTTACAGCAGGTCCGGATAATCGGTTATGATCCCGTCAACAGCTGAATTTTGAAGCAGTGCCATGTCGAGCATATGCTTTACATTCCAGACGAATACCTTCATGCCTGCTTTATGGATTTTTTGAATATTATCTTTATTTGCAGCATCCAGTGACGGATTTACATATTGTGCGAACTGAACAAATTCCCCAATCCGTCCATCCGTCAACTCTAACGGATTGGATACTAAAACAGCAAGAGGAACGCTCGGCATGATCTTGTGAAACCGTTGAAGAGATACGGAGTTAAAAGACTGTACTATAACTTCCGGAATCTCCTCAGACGGTTTATCCAACCGATATTTCCGCAACAAATCCGCTACTTTTTGTTCAATCCCCGGGTAGATTGCTGGTGATTTCATCTCAATTAACAACGGCATTTTTCCTCCAAATCTCTCTAAAACCTCCTCAAGCGTCGGGATTTTTTCTCCCTTAAACAAAGGATCATACCATAAACCTACATCCAGCTTTTGAAGCTGCTCCAATGTCATATTCCGTACAAGCCCTTTGGCGTTACTTACTCTGTTCACATTAGTGTCATGAATAACGACCGCATGATCGTCACGGCTCAGTTGTACATCCAGCTCGATCATATCAGCCCCTAAAGCCCGGGCACGCTCGAATGCCGCCATCGTATTTTCTGGTGCATAACCGGATGCCCCCCGATGAGCAATTCGAAGAATTTTACGATCCATGGCCGTCAGCGTTCCGTTAATACTGTCCTTTCCGAGAAGTGCATACGCACTGTCACCCCATAAACTTAAAATAATGAATACCATAACAATCAATCGTAACCCCGTTCTCACCCAGCTCACCTTTTTCACATGAATATCGATTTCCTCCTTTTTTAAGTGGGTTTAGCTTTCCCCAAAGGATAGATTCCCATAAAAAATATAGTTTTCGTTCACTTCATACTTTATGACTTGTAAAATGAACGTAAATGGAGTAAATTGTACTTATATGAACGGTAACAGGTTCATGATTACAGCATAAAGGAGATAGAAGAAATGGAAAGACGTTACGCTTCACATCCGAATGAGGTTAAACAATTCGATACAGAAAGGCTTCGAAAGGAATTTCATATCCCAACTCTTTTTACCCCTGACAAACTGGAATTGGTTCTCACGCATGAGGATCGTTTCATCGTAGGCGGAGCTCACCCTGTAAATAAAGATGTTAAATTGGAAACAGATATGAAAGAGCTGGGTGTAGACTACTTCCTAGAGCGCCGCGAGTTAGGTATTATTAATGTGGGCGGAGATGGAGTTGTGATTGCAGACGGAACGGAACATAAGCTGGATCATAAAGAGTGCCTGTATGTCGGCATGGGTACGAAAGAAGTTATTTTTAAAAGCACGGATGCCAAGCAGCCAGCCAAATTTTACTTGAATTCTGCGCCAGCCCATAAAACATTCCCAACAGCAAAAGCGACACTGGAAGAAGTGGATTCCAGCGCGCTCGGCGATATCAAAAACTCAAATGACCGTGTCATCTACCGCTTTATTCATCAGAACGGCATTCAAAGCGCACAGCTGGTCATGGGGATGACTCTCCTCAAAACCGGAAACATGTGGAATACGATGCCAGCTCACACTCATCCGCGTCGTATGGAAGCGTATTTATATTTTGATCTGCCGGAAGACGCAGTCGTATTCCATCTGATGGGCGAACCGACTGAAACCCGTCATATCGTCATGAGAAATGAACAGGCGGTTATCTCGCCAAGCTGGTCCATTCATAGCGGTGTAGGAACAAGCAATTATACATTTATTTGGGGAATGGCCGGAGATAACAAAAGGTATGATGATATGGACCCAGTATCGATGAAAGAATTAAAATAGAAGTAATACAATAAACGGAAGAGTGAATAGAAATGAACCCTATTAGACGATACGAAAGCATCATGGAGCTGCTGCTGACTCAGAAGGAAGTCACGGTAGCTGAACTAAGCGAGAGACTGCAGGTTACAGGAAAAACAATTCGGGAGGATCTCACGAAGCTGGAGGAGCAGGGATTGATTGTGCGAATTCACGGGGGAGCGATGCTTGCCCAAAAAGATCAATTCGGTATTCTCCCATCTAAAGAACCGCTGACCAAACATGCAGATCAAAAAATTGAGATCTCCACATTAGCCCTGCATCATATACAGCCTGACGATATCATTGCTCTGGATGGCGGCAGCACGACGCTTGAAATTGCACGTAAACTACCTAATGAACGAATGACGGTCATTACGAATGATGTTTATATCATCAGCGAATTGGCATCCAAAGATCAGGTCCGGCTCGTCGTCCCTGGTGGTTACCGTGTGCGAAACATGCTCGCCGGGCCTGAGGCAGCAGAATACGTGAAGCAGCTAAACATCCAGAAAGCTTTCGTATCGGCAACAGGGGTGCATTTAGAGCATGGCCTTTCCATATATACAGGAGATTTGATCGATTTCAAAAAAGCTCTGGTCAGTACTTCTCGCGAAGTATTTGCTGTAGCGCATCATCAAAAGTTCGGACAAACTGCGCTGCGTACTTTTGCCGCCTTGAATGAGTTAACATCGATCATTACCGATCGGGGACTTCCGGCAGAAACAGCCAAACAGTACCGCAATGCGGGAATCTCCATTGAAATGCCAGAATAATGCTTTTGCATTTCTGCACAACCTAATCATGCTTTACAAAAGGAGATGTACCTTTCATGAACAGCTTTGACTTAACAGGTAAAACAGCGATGGTCACCGGATCTGCCCGCGGACTTGGCCAAGGGATCGCTACCGCTCTTGCTGCTGCAGGTGCAGATATTGCTGCGGTATCTTACAGCTCAAGTGAGCAGACTTTACAGAGCGTCCGGTCATACGGCAGACAAGGCGTGGATATTGTTGCCGATCTAAGTGATCATTCCAAACTTCAGGAAACATTTGATCAAGCCCTTCAGCTCACAGGTCATATTGATATTCTTGTGAATAACGCCGGTATCATACGCCGGACACCCGTGAAAGATCACAGTGAGAAGGACTGGTTTGACGTCATTGATATCAACTTGAGCACTGTATATCTTCTCTCTCAAATCGCCGGGCGTCATATGCTCGAAAGAGGAAGCGGAAAAATCATCAACATTTGCTCCATGCTCTCCTATCAGGGCGGTATGTTTGTTCCGGGATATACGGCAAGTAAACATGGAGTTGCAGGTCTTACCAAAGCATTTGCCAACGAATGGGCTGGAAGCGGTGTTCAGGTTAACGGCATCGCCCCGGGTTATATCGAAACCGATAATACAGCGCCTATACGCCAAGACCCGGAAAGAACCAAGTCGATTACAGAGCGCATACCAGCTGGTCGCTGGGGTAAGCCTGAAGATATCGGCGGCCCTGCTGTCTTTCTGTCCTCCTCCGCATCCGATTACGTAAACGGCCACGTCCTATGTGTCGACGGCGGTTGGATGTCCAGATAACAAACGATATTTAATAATGCCATCTTACTTTTTTAAAGCTTAATCCAGGCGGAATATCCGCGAAGATTAAGCTTTTTTTGCGTTCCAGCTCATCCGCCGCTTCTATACGAATACATCACGCTGATTAGGAAAACCTAACTTTAATAAAAAAACGACTGGAAATCCAAAGCTGGAAAGGGTGGATAAAATGGTCAGACAACCATACTCCATTAAAACATTGCTGGTCATGATAATATTGGCACTACTTCTTCCGGGATGTGGCGTAAAAAGCTATGACAGAACTCCAAATCCAAATATGGGGGTAGACCCGCTGCGGGTAAAGACTGGTGGACTCTTGCAAAATGCAGCATTAAAGAATACTTTACGTATCGGAACTACAAGCGATTTTCCGCCTTTCAGCTATCATGGAACAGGCGATCGGTTAACAGGTTTTGATGTCGAAATCGCTGAAGAAGTTGCCAGACACCTGAAAATGAAAGCTGTCTTTGTTGAAGTGAAAGAAAATGACCTGCTGCCAGGCTTATCAGAAGGCAAGTATGATGCAGTCTTTAGTGAAGTTGCAGATAGCAAGGAGCATCGAGCGCTATATGATATGTCTCAACCCTATACAACCTCGGCTACAGTATTAGCAGTTCGGTCGAATGAAAGTAAGGTCGAGGGATTTACCGATCTGAAGGAACAGACGGTTGCTGTTGAAAAAGTGGATGAATATCAGCAGCTTGCCTCTAAATATGGAGCCAAAACCGTTGTAACCAATGATTTATCCGAGGCGGTTGATCTGCTCGTCAAACGTAAAGCAGATGCTATCATTACAAATAGCCTATCATTGCTGAACTTGAGCCAGCAAACCTCCGATTTCCCTTTAAAAACAGCGGCTTCCCTGAAACCGGCTCATCAGATATGCGCTGCGTTCCCAAAAGGTAATTCCGACCTTGTCGCTGCAGTCGATAATGCGCTGGAAGCTATGCACGCAGATGGAAGCTACCTCACCATTTGGAACAAATATTTCGGCGATTCCCCAGCAGCGTACAAAGGAACTGTCGATCATAAATAAGCCCCCCGAAAATATTTCGGAGGGCTTTTTGCTTATTATATTTATCTGATAACTTTAGGCCTCACTTGCTTCTTCCGCCTGCTCTTCACCCGCTTCTGCTGCTTCTACAGCACGCGGAACAAGAACGGAGGCAAGCACCTCTTCACCGTCTGCAATCAATGTTATCCCTTGAGCCAAGTCAATATCGGCAACCGTTAGCTTATCGCCAATATCCATCCCGGAAACGTCCACTTCAATGGTAGTTGGAAGATCTCCTGGCAAGCCTTCTATTTCCAGCTCGGTTACCTGGGTTTGCAGTACACCGCCTCTTTTGGTTCCTTTTGCTTCTCCCAAATACTCTACCGGAATCGTAACACGAACCACTTTATTCATCGATATACGAAGGAAATCAACGTGTATTACATTGCCACGCCGCTTCTGAACATCTTTAATCAGTACGGGAAGCGGATCGGAGCCTGGAATGGCAAGATCAAACACTTCCGAACGACCTGTAATAAAAAGTCTTGAGGCTTCTTTCATATCAACGGAAACCGGAATCGTTTCCATGTTAGAGCCGTACACAACGCCGGGAAGACCTCCATTTTGACGAAGACTGCGACGTGAAGCCCGTGTAAACTCATTGCGAATTTCTGCTGTTAGTTGAACATTGTTCCCTTTTGATGACATAGTGATAAACACCCTCCTCTTGAATGAAAACAAAGTCTAACTAACCATTACCCCATTTTGATGGCTTTGAAACAACTATTTTTTATTTTGTTTAATTTTTTTAAAAACAGGGTAAATATAATTACCCCCTCTTTAAAATAATACAGAGCCTTCGGCAAACCGAAGGCTCTATTACATACTAACTGGCTATATCTGAGTGAGAACCGCATTTTCCTTTTCCGCTGATCACCTTAACTTTTAACCGCTCTTCCCCTGAAGGGATGGTGATAAAACGGTCTTGCTCTGACTCTCTAGCTTCCCAATCATTCAAACGAATAATAAAACCGATCCGTTTTACGTCAGCCGCGGCGTAAATTAAAGCGCTAACCCCTCCATCCTCTTTTGGCGTGAAGTCAATCCTTCCATCCTGGACCCCCGTATCCCATACCCAAACATTCCAGCCATCATAATGATGATCTGCCCGCTCATACTCCAGCTCGATAGCCACAATATTTTTTTTCGGCCGCTCCTCATCTGCATATAACACCATCACAGACAGCTTAGGTACGGTAACTTTGGAAGCGTCAATCTCCATAAGCGTTTCTATACCAGCTCTTTTGTCATTTACAACAACATTCCAAACATATGGCGACGCCGGCAACTCCATAACGGTATCGCTACACCGTCCATTGACGATAACAACAATTTTGTTCCAGCTATCCCCACTCCCGTTATTCTCCAATTGGTAAGCTACAATTTGTTCTCCACAGCGAATGATGCTCATGTTCTTTTCGATCTGTTCACGATCTTCCATCCTGAAAGATGAATGCTTCCGACGAAGTTCAAGCAGCCCTTTATAATATTGAAAAACAGGAAGAAAACGCGCTTTGTTCTCCCATCTTATCGCATTAACTGCATCTCCGCTCCGATAACTGTTATGATCGCCAAACTTGCTCCTCAGCAGTTCATCGCCTGCATGGATAAGCGGAATCCCCTGGGATAACAGTACGATACTGTTAGCCAGCAAGCTTCGACGCACAGGCTCGGAATTCAATATATCATCATCCGAAACAGCAAAATAAGGTTGACTTTCAAACACTTTCTTCCATATATCTCCACCATCTGCCGGTACGCCATTTTTCATATGAAGAAGCCCTGCTTTACGTCCTAATCCCATTGCAGTCAGTACCTTATCCCATAAGTTCAAATTATCATGTACCGTCACATAGTTGATCGTTTCCGAAGCAGCGTAGGCAAAGTCGTGAATCGACCCTAGCATACCTTCAGCCACTGATTTCTCAAAGCCGGAAGCCCCGGTAGCAAACCCTTTTTCACTTCCGTCATTATCCCCTTTAATGGCGTAACGAAAATGATCGTTAAACACTGCGAAGCCTTTCCCTCGCTGGCTTCCTTTGACCGTCTTGCTTACAAGCGGACTTTCCGCTCCTGTCCAAGGCTCTCCATAAATCAGCAATGAAGGTTTTACCTCACGGCGAAGCTCCTCTACAATCTCAAACATCGTTGTCTTGTCGATCAGAGCCATCAGATCAAACCGAAAACCGTCTATATGGTACTCCTCAACCCAATAACGCAGGGAATCTTTAATATATTTTCGAACCATCGGTTTTTCCGTAGCTAGCTCATTACCGACTCCCGAACCGTTGGACAATTCGCCATTTTCGTGCCGGCGATAAAAGTATCCGGGAACAATCGGCTCAAATGGGCCGTCATCAACCGTATAAGTATGATTATAAACGACATCCATAATGACTCTGATCCCCTTATTGTGAAGGGCCATTATCATTTCTTTACATTCCCGAATACGAACCTCCGGCTTTGTCGGATCGGTTGAATAAGAGCCCTCCGGCACGTTATAATTTTGCGGATCATAGCCCCAGTTATACTCTTTTCCTGTGTAATAGGATCCTGTCTCTTCAAGCTCATTGACCGTCCTGAAATCAGATATGGGCAAAAGCTGCACATGTGTTACACCTAACTCGGCAAGATGATCTATTCCCAGGCTATTTCCGTATTCATCCTTCAGCCCGTGTTCTGTAAACGCCTTATACTTCCCCTTATATTTCATACCGGAGTTAGACGATATCGAAAAATCCCTTACATGCAGTTCATACAGCACCGCATCGGTAGGCTGGATCGGCGGGGGAGATGAATCAAACGCCCAACCGTCAGGACGGCAAGCTTCCGGATCAACGATAGCTCCGCGGCAACCATTAGCCGATACTGCTGTTGCATAAGGGTCTACAGCGAAGCGATATCCGCCGTGATCATGTTTTATTTTGTAAAGGTAGTATCGACCTGCCAAATCCCCAGTTATGATGGAAGTCCATACCCCATCGTCCCCGCGACTCATGCGGATTTCTTGTCCGCCCTCATGGTCCATAACTAACCCAGATTCATCGTAAATACCGGCATCTTTATACAGTACTAAAGATACCGCACGGGCCGTTGGCGCCCATAGCCTAAAAACACTTTTATTTTTTCTATAAGTTACACCAAGTTTTATGTTTGTTTTATAATGGAACATGTCCATGCTCATCATTATCACCGTCGCTTTTTATCGCTGGATTTCTAATAGTATTGGCTTCTGATTCATTAGCCAGACCTCACCCTTAGTTGATAAATCGCTACATATTTAGTTTATGCCAGGCCATGCCTATCGGCTTATGTACCCTTTTCTCTTTATCTGATCAATGCTTGTACAATCGCTTCTATAACATACATATACTTAGACAGGAAAGATAAAATAGAATCCGACAACGAACAAGAAATTTATTTTAAAATAAAAAAAGCACCCGTCTTCAAAAGACGGATGCTAAAAACACCCTTGATAAAACTTCGAAAAACCTTGATCAACCATACAGCTTGCTTACTGCTTACTCAGCAGTTGCTTTTTTTACAAGATCAACAACTTCCTCCGCTGTGCGCATCTCCAGCGCCTTTGCCGCTAGCTCCTGCATCTCCGCACGGGAGAGACGGGAAATTTGACTGCGTGCCGGAAGGATGGAGGTTGCACTCATACTGAATTCATCCAATCCCAAACCGAGCAGCAGCGGAATCGCAACGGGATCTCCTGCCATCTCCCCGCACATGCCCGCCCAGCGGCCTTCACGGTGAGCAGCATCAATGACCATTTTTACAAGACGCAGAATGGCCGGATTATACGGTTGGTACAGATAAGATACACGTTCATTCATCCGGTCGGCAGCCATCGTATACTGGATCAGATCATTGGTTCCGATACTGAAGAAATCAACTTCCTTCGCGAACTGATCGGCCATTACAGCTGTTGACGGAATCTCCACCATAATTCCGAGTTGGATGTTATCTGAAACAGCGATCCCTTCAGAAACAAGCTTGCTCTTTTCCTCTTCCAACAGAGCCTTAGCCTCACGGAATTCGCCCAAAGTAGCGATCATTGGAAACATAATCCGCAAATCGCCGTGAACACTTGCCCGGAGCAGTGCCCGAAGCTGGGTTCTGAAAATATCCTGTCGCTCCAGACAAAGGCGAACTGCACGGAATCCAAGGAACGGGTTCATCTCTTTTGGCAAATCGAGATAAGGCAATTCTTTATCGCCCCCGATGTCGAGCGTGCGAACTACAACAGGCTTGCCTTCCATCTTCTCAAGCACAGTCTTGTAGGCATTGTACTGAATTTCCTCCGAAGGCAATTTCTCGCGCCCCATGTACAAAAATTCCGTACGATAGAGCCCTACGCCTTCACCTCCGTTTTCCAGAACACCAGCCACATCGTTAGGTGTACCGATATTAGCCGCAAGCTCCACCTGAACCCCGTCTTTCGATACAGTAGGCTCACTTCTCAGCTTCTTCCACTCTTCAACCTGCTTCGCATAGGCCTCCTGCTTGTTGCGGTACTCCGCAACCGTCGCTTCGGAAGGGTTGATCAGCACGTTCCCTTCAAGACCATCAACGATGACCAGATCACCGTTTTTCACCAAAGAAAGAACGTTTTTCGTACCGACAACGGCAGGGATTTCAAGTGAACGCGCCATAATCGCTGAATGGGATGTGCGGCCACCAATATTCGTTGCGAAGCCTTTGACATATTGACGATTCAGCTGCGCCGTATCTGAAGGTGTCAGGTCCTCGGCAATGACGATAACTTCCTCATTGATTTCGGACGGACTAACATAGTTCAGTCCAAGCAAATGCTTTAGTATACGCTTCGTTACATCGCGCATATCGGCTGCGCGCTCCTGAAGATAAGCGCTTTTCATATTTTGAAACATCTCGATAAATTGCTCCGCTGTTTCATTCAAAGCATATTCTGCCGTAACTGCTTCCGAGGCAATTTTATCTTTTACCGGTGTAATCAGCTCAGGATCATCCAGAATGAGAAGGTGAGATTCAAAAATCTCAGCCTTCTTCTCACCCAGCTCTTGACGGGTCCGCTCCTTAATGGCCTCAAGCTCAGCTCGGGATTTATCCAGTGCGCTTTCAAGTCTGGCCACCTCTTTGCCGGCATCCTCCGCCTTTTGAGTTGTTACCGTGTAATCCGGATGCTCCAGGGTAAATGCACGGGCAATGGCAATACCTGCCGAAGCCGCGATTCCCTTTATATTATTCATTGAGTTCGCCCAGCCCTTCATTGATCATAACGTCCGTCAATGCAGACAGTGCTTCTTCCTCACTGGCTCCTTCCGAAATAAGAGTAAGTGTATCCCCTTGCTCCAACCCCAGTGACAGAACACCCAGAATCGATTTCAACGTTACTTTTTTACCATTCGCCTCAGCGAAAGATTCTGTGTCTTTAAATTTATTAGCGGTATTTACCAATGCTGTAGCGGGACGTGCGTGAATCCCATCCTCGTCGACAATTCTAAACGTTTTTTGCATGTTCTTCATCCTCTTTCTTTTTTTATTTATTTATTATTCCCCAATGAACTATTTCATTGTAATAATATTGGGTTCGCCTGATTTGACAACACCTGTTTTATTCAGCTTCACCGACACTCCCTCTGGAAGATTGGAGAAGATAACCGGAGTTATAATCGATTTGGCATGCTCTCTCACATATTCCAGATCGACTTCCATTATCGGCTGTCCGGGTGATACATGATCCCCTTCGCTCACGAGCACTTTAAAGCCTTGTCCCTTCAATTTAACCGTATTTACACCAATGTGAACAAGCACTTCTTTACCGCCATCGGACATAATGCCGACCGCATGTTTACTCGGGAATACATTAAATACTTTACCAGAAACAGGTGACGAAATCATTCCATCATGGGGCAAAATAGCAAATCCATCACCTGTCATCCGTTCGGAAAACACCGGATCAGGAACATTGGAAATATCCATCAGTTCCCCGTTAACCGGAGCAACGATCTCTTCCATCATCACAGCATCGCCATCTTGTTCCGCTTCCTGCTCTACAACATCCGATTCCTCTTCATTCGTTACAGAGGAAGGAGCAGGAGCAAGACCTGACATAATATCTTGAATTTGCGATTTGATCGTATCCGACCGAGTACCAAAAATCGCTTGAATATTGTTGCCTACTTCCAGTACGCCAGAAGCGCCCAACTTTTTCAACCCTGCTTTATCAACACTCTCTTTATTTTTCACTTCAACACGAAGACGTGTAATACACGCATCCAAATGCGCGATGTTTGCTTGTCCTCCAAGTGCGCTCAAAATTTCATACGGCAATTGATCCTTGCTGCCTCCACCGGATTCATTCTTCTCTTCCTGCCCATCCTCTCGACCAGGAGTTTTCAGATTGAACTTGCGAATAACAAATCGGAAGCCAAAATAGTAGATCACTGCCATGATCAATCCAACGATGATCACATTCCACCAAGGTGTACGGTTTGGAATTACCCCGAATATCATATAGTCGATTAATCCACCCGAGAAAGTCATTCCGATCTTGGTGTTCAGAATATGCATCGTCATGAAGGACAAACCTGCAAATACTGCATGAACTGCAAACAAGAGCGGCGCTACGAATAAGAAGGAGAACTCAAGCGGCTCCGTAATCCCTGTCAAAAAGGAAGTCAGAGCGGCCGACCCCATAATACCCGCAACGTACTTTTTGTGTTCCGGTCTTGCTTCGTGGAAAATCGCAAGTGCCGCAGCCGGAAGACCGAACATCATAAACGGAAATTTCCCCGTCATGAAAGTACCTGCGGTAAACTCAACCCCGTCTCGAAGCTGGGCCATAAAAATATTTTGATCCCCGCGTATGACCTGTCCTGCCTGGTTCACATACTCACCGAATTCAAACCAAAACGGTGAATAGAAGATGTGATGCAGACCAAACGGAATCAACCCTCGCTCCACGACGCCGAACACAAACGCCGACAGCGTTAAATTCTGCTCCAACATAAAATGTGAAGCGGCATTTAGCCCCGTTTGAATCGGCGGCCAGATCACCGTCATGAGCAAGCCCAGCAACACCGAAGTCACAGCTGTCATAATCGGTACAAATCGCTTGCCTGCAAAGAAGCCCAGATAAGATGGCAGCTCGATTTTGAAAAACCGATTGTACATGCTGGCTGCTAATATACCGACTATGATCCCCCCGAAAACGCCGGTAGACAGCGTTGGAATACCGAGCACGCTTGCATATGCATTGTCAGTCCCGATCATGGACGGTGTGACACCAATCACCGTTCCCATGGTTACGTTCATCACAAGATATCCGACAATGGCAGCAAGGCCCGCAACTCCGTCACCTCCGGCCAATCCTACGGCTACACCAACAGCAAACAGCAATGACAAATTCGTAAATACGATCTGTCCGGCGTTCATCATGATCGTTGCAACCGCTTGAATCCATTCTGCTCCAAGCCATGGGGCATATTGCAGGAAGTCATCATTGACCAGCATATTACCTAACCCCAATAGCAGGCCGGCAGCCGGGAGGATAGCAACCGGCAGCATGAGTGCCTTACCGACCCTCTGCAGTACACCAAAAAATCGCTTGAACATTGTAATACCCCTTCCTTCTAATTGTCGAATCAAGGTGTACATACAAAACTTCAAATCAAAAAAGGCATGAATATATACCAGGTATCGATTGCTTCTATCACTTATACGGCTAATATACCCATATAAATGATGGAAGCAACCAAAATAACCTGTTATACACTCATGCCTGATCGAATCAGTTACACGTTGATTTGCAGTTTTGTTAAATTACTGACAGTATCATAACACCCATTTCATCCGGTTTCAAGCCAATACACGATAACTCATCAAATGTTCACGAATTATTCATTTTGTTCTTTTCTTTGAGCAAGCCGCTGCAAATGAATGCTCAAATAACCTGCCTCTGCCGGATAAATCGGCTTTTTCAGACGCTGCTCCATTATTTTGGTTAACGTCCAAGCTAGCGCATACATTTCTGGGTACTCTCGTTTAAGAAGACTATCCAGCGGCCCTGATTCATCGATTGATTCTCCCCGCCGTATCCTTTCTATGGCAAAGCGCAGATGTGTAACCAGTCTAGAATAATCAAGGGAATCCCGCGGGATTTTATACTCCAGTTTAAGCTCAACCATCTGTACGAGATCAGATACAAGTTCGGAATATTTTCTAACCTCTGAAATATGCTGATTTGTCAATGCACTATGGAAGTGAAGAGCGATGAAACCGGCCTCATCTTGACCGAGATCTACCCCAAGCCGCTTTTTAATAATCTCCACAGCATATTCAGCCATCTGAAATTCTTCAGGATACAATTCCTTTGTTTCATACAAGAAAGGGTTATGAATCAGAAGACCTTGTTTATGGCGCTTCATAGCAAATGCGATATGATCCGTCAAAGCTATGTGTATATGCTCATTTAGGGACCCGTCCATGGATTTTGAAGCATGAAGTATGATATCGTTCATGGCTTCAATTAACTGTTCGTCAATCTGGGGGACAAGCTGTTTATACTGCTCCTGCTCCTCAGGTTTGGTCAAAATAAACATTTTTTCAACAGCTGACAGCGGTATACGTTCATTTGGCTTGCGTTTGAAACCGATCCCTTTACCGATGACGACGACCTCATCATATTGAGGATGTTTTGCTATGATTACATTATTATTTAATACTTTAGCTACTCGTAAACTGCTCACATCCGCACCTCATTTGACTAACACATATATCTAGCTCATTCTAACAGATAACTACTATTTCATCAAAACGAGATATATGTCAATACTTGAGAATCGCCGTGATAAAGTAAAAGGTCGAGTATGGGAGAAAAATATCCCCCTGAACTCGACCTTCTTTTCTCGAATCTAGCGGTCATTTCCGCTGATCCAGATCTATTATTCTTCTTTAGCCGCTCCAACTTCCAGCGTTACCGGCTCTGGTTCAATCGGTTGAGCTGCAGCTGGCTTTTGAGGTGAAGCCGCAGGGCGTTTAGTCAAATCTTGAATCAGCTTTTCAACATCAATTCCTGAAACACTCTTTAGCATCTCCGGGGCGGTAGACATCAGTTCCGTCACATAATTGCTGACACGAGCTGCCCCTTCGCCCTTCCCTGTATCAACAACGGTCAATTTTTCAATGGACGATATAGGCTGCGCGATTTTCCCTGCAAGCTCAGGCAGCATCTTGACAATGATGTCGAGTACGGCAGCTTCCCCGAACTTTTGGAAAGCTTCCGCAAGTTTTTCCTTTGCATCCGCTTCTGCCAAACCGCGCAAACGAATAACCTCTGCTTCCGCGGTACCTTTAGCGCGTTCAGCATCAGCGACAGCCTGACCTTCCAAACGCTTCTGCTCAGCGGAAGCTTTCGCCTGAGTTTCGATGGAATATTGCAAAGCATCTGCTTCACGCATTTTACGTGCTTTTTCAGCCTCAGCAGCCTGCTCAACTGCATATCGGTCAGCATCAGCCTTTTTCTTCACTTCGGCATCATACTGCTTTTGGCGAACCACAATTTCTTTTTCCTGAAGATCGATTTCCCGTTCTTTCCGGACAAGTTCCACCTTCATCTGTTCTTCTACCATCGTTTGTTTCGCTCTGGCTTCCTGAATATGATACGCCTGGTCGGCTTCCGCTTTGGCCGTATCCTGCTCCCTCTTAAAAGAGGCTACTTTAAGTTCCTTATCCTTCGCGGCCTCCGCGATATTCGTATCACGCAGCAGCTCAGCCTTCTGTCCTTCTTCTTCGGCGCGCGCCTTTTGAATACGGGCATCCCGCACGGCCTCAGCCTCGGCGATTTCCGCATCCCGCTTCACCGTTGCAATCCGCGGCTTACCGAGCGCTTCCAAGTAACCATGGTTATCACGTACATCCTTAATCGTAAAGGACACAATTTGTAATCCCATTTTCTTCAGATCGCGAGCAGCCACACCTTGAACTTCCTGAGCAAATTTATCCCGGTTGCGATAGACTTCCTCGACCGTCATTGAACCCAGGATCGCGCGCAGATGGCCTTCCAGCACTTCCTGAGCCTCACCCTTCAGTGAATCTACCGGTTTACCGAGGAACTGCTCTGCCGCTGTGGACACATCCTCGATTGAACTACCTATTTTGATAATCGCAACTCCGTCTGCTAAAACCGGAACTCCTTGCTCCGTATAGACCTCCGGTGTCATGACATCAAGCTTATGCGAAAGCAGTGAAATAAACTCGGATTTTTGAAAAACCGGTAAAATAAATGCGCCTCCACCGCGAACGATTTTGATTTTTCGCCCGGACTCATCCTGTGAAATATTTTTGCTGCCAAGAAATGACCCGGTCACAATCATGGCTTCATCCGGACTAACCGTCTTGTAGCGAGCCCAAAAAGCAAGACCCAGTACAATAATAACCCCTACAACAATAGATGGAATCAATAAATAATCAGGCAAGTTCATACTCATCTCCCTTTCGTTCTTCCAGCTCGGTCACCCTCAGGACGCCTTCAGCCACTTCCACAACCACTACCCGAACTCCGGCAGCAAGCGGCGTTTCATCAAAACTGGAGGCAATATGTAATGTATTGCTTGCTCCTACCCTCACCATCACTTCCCCATAACCTTGAGCTGGCAACGGAACGGTAATTTCCCCGATTCTCCCCACCAACTCTTGAATGGAAAAGCCTGTTGAGTTTTCACTATTCTCCATCGGACGCACATAACCGAAATACACGACAATGGATATCAGAATAGCTACAAGTACAGATATGACAACCTGCGGTCCCGGGGATAAGTCGGTGTACTTCTGCAGCATAATGCCCGTACCTCCAAAAACAGTAACTGCCGCTGCCAACACAACAGGCTTGAAGAAATCAACGGACAAAAAATCAAGCATCCCGTCCAGTGCTCCGCTCAGAACATCCCCCAGCAAAACGGTCACGACGGCAAACAGTACCCCTCCGATTAAACATCCCCAAAACAGTGCCTCCATTTTGACTGCCTCCTTCAGAATCCCTCACTGTATATAATAAAGTAATACGGGGCAAAGTTAACTTCGTTTCAAACATTTTCCTAATTCGCCATATTTACTTCGATCTCATTCAATACAACCGTTATATGAAAAACCGCAATTCCAATGAGGAACTGCGGCTTCGTTATAACACTCTAAAAATTATTGTGCTGAAAATCCTGCGCCCTCAAGAAAGCGGCGGAATGCCGTACGCCCCTCGTCTGTATGTTTATAGACGCCGGCTTGTTCGAGGATGGTGGTGAAAATATCACCAACTTCGCTGCGGATCAGCTTCACCGCTTCCTCCTTCGTCATGGCTTCACCTGTTTGCTCCTTCAGCTGTTTGATCCAGTCACGATGAACCGCAAGTTCATGTCCGTCCGATTGTACGGCTTCATACAGCTCATCATCCCCGGACAAAATACCAGCGATTCGATCCAGCTCCACTTTAAGGCGCCCAGGAAGAATGGCCAGACCCATAACTTCAATTAAACCGATATTTTCTTTCTTGATATGGTGCATTTCCCGATGCGGGTGAAATATGCCTTCTGGATACTCCTCGCTCGTTCGGTTGTTTCGAAGCACCAAATCCATCTCGTAACCGCCTTCAGCACTTCGGCGTGCAATCGGAGTAACCGTATTATGACGAACCTGCTTTCCATCCACCTCGCTGCTTGCTTCAATATCTACTGAAGAGTCACTGTAGCTTTTCCACGATTCATAAATATGATCGGCACATTCAAGCAGCGCACTCCGATCCTTCGACGATAAACGAATGACTGACATCGGCCAGTTGACAATATCGACAGAAACATTCGGATAGTCTGAATTTTTGAAACCGGCTACTTTAGGCGCATTTTGAATCGGAAATGTATGTCGTCCGCCTTGGAAATGATCATGGGTCAAGATCGAGCCACCGACAATCGGAAGATCAGCGTTTGAACCAAGGAAATAATGCGGATATACCGTGACGAAATCCAGCAAGCGCTCAAACGTATCCTTTGTTAATTTCATCGGAACATGATCATGATGGAACACGATACAGTGCTCGTTATAGTACACATAAGGAGAATATTGAAAAAACCATTTTTCCTCCTTTAGTTCTAAAGGAATCACTCTTAGATTTTGCCGGGCCGGATGGTTAACCCGTCCTGCATAACCGACATTCTCCCTGCATAGCTGGCATTTCGGATATACAGGTGGAGGCAGCAGCTTGGCCATGGCAATTTCTTTTGGACTCTTTTCCGGTTTAGACAAGTTAATGGTAATTTCAATGTCTCCGTAAACAGTTGCATGCTTCCAATATTCGTTCTTGGACACGCGGTCCATCCGAATGTAGTTGGAGTCGATACAAAGTTTGTAAAAATCGCTTGTCGCCGCTTCAATGCCCTGGTTCTGCTTCGTCCGGTTGAATGCCTGAACGATCTCAGAAGGGCGGGCCATCAAGCGCCCCATAATTTTTGCATCCAGCAGATCACGATATGTGTCTGTATTTTCTGGAATCATTCCGTTGTCAGCCGCATAATCGATCAGAACATCAAGCATCGGTTGCGGGCCGTCAGGCAGCTCGTCATTTAACTTTCCAGCGTAAGGCTCACTAAATCCAAAATCCTCCATAAGCAGGTTTCGGCTGTAATCATGATCCGCTTCCCGGATTAATCCTTTGCGAAGGGCAAAGAGAACAAGGCGTTCGATTGCATGAAGCGCTTTTTCCATTTCGGGAGTTCTTGCTGTCTGGTTTTCCATCTTTTTCAATCCCCCTTAATTGTCGCCATACCCTTGCGGGTGGCTGCTATGCCACTTCCAGGCGCTCTCGATGATATCCTCAAGCTTATTATAGGCAGGCTTCCATCCCAGGATGTTCCGGGCCTTCTCGGAGGAAGCGACCAAAACTGCCGGGTCTCCGGCACGGCGGGCTTCAATCACAACCGGAATATCACGACCTGTTACCTGCTTGGATACTTCGATGACTTCCTTAACCGAGAACCCGAGTCCATTCCCCAGATTGAACACATTGCTGTCCTCGCCGCGGCGCAAGTAATCTACTGCGCGAAGATGAGCGTCAGCCAGATCGCTGACATGAATATAATCCCGTATACAAGTGCCGTCGGCTGTCGGATAATCATCACCAAAGACGGAGATATGCTCACGCTGTTTCAGCGCTGTCTGAAGTATGAGCGGAATCAAATGGGTTTCCGGACGATGGTCCTCACCGATCTTGCCGCTGACATGAGAGCCTGCCGCGTTAAAATACCGCAATGATACATACTTGATGCCCAGCACCTTATCAAACCAGGACATCATTCTTTCCATCATCAGCTTCGTTTCGCCGTATACATTCAATGGCTCTGTACGGTCTTTTTCTTCGATCGGCACCTTCTCTGGTTCGCCATACGTTGCAGCCGTGGATGAAAATACAATCTTTCGCACATTAGCCTCATTCATCGCTTCCAGCAGGCACAATGTGCCAAATACGTTATTGTCATAATATTTCACAGGGTTCTTCATACTCTCACCAACGAGAGAATTGGCTGCAAAATGAATAACCGCATCAATTTCATTTTCAGAAAACAGCTTTTTTAACAACGCCTTGTCACGCAAATCTCCCTCGTAGAGCTTTCCACCCAAAAGAGCATCTCGGTGTCCTGTTTCCAGACTGTCAAGGACAACAACTTCCTCCCCACGCTCCAACAGCTCAGCTACAGTATGAGATCCAATGTATCCAGCACCGCCAGTAACTAAAATCGCCATTTTATAGCGCCCCCTTTATTTCATGTACACCCTGTCCAACGCCGCACACATAAAAATCAGGTCGAAGTCCCGTTCTTGCTTCATACTGTTGTGCAACTTCCTTCATTACCTTCTCGATATGATCTTCATGAACTAATGCCACAGTACAACCGCCGAAACCAGCCCCTGTCATTCGAGCTCCAAGCGTACCTGCATGACGCTGGAATTCTTCTACCATGACATCCAATTCATTTCCGGTAACTTCGTACAAATAGCGCAAAGAATCGTGAGACTGGTTCATATATTTGCCGAAAGTCTCCAGATCGTTATTCTTTAATACTTCTACCGAATCAAGCACCCGCTGATTCTCTTCCACGACATGCTGGGCGCGTCGTCTTACCGTTTCATCGGAAATGCTGTTTTGAAGCGCAGCGAATTGTTCAGTCGTTAGCTGCGCCAAATATTGAAGAGAAGGCATCTCCTTTTGCAATAGTTCCAGCGCTTGATCACACTCACTACGCCGTTCGTTGTATTTGGAATCCACCAAACCTCTTCGTTTATTCGTATTGGCAATTACAATTTTATAAGCTCCTGTTTCAAACGGAACCAATTCATATTCCAGCGTGTCGCACATGAGCAAAATAGCATGATCTTTGCGCCCGTTAGCTACTGCGAACTGGTCCATAATCCCTGAATTGACGCCAACAAACAAGTTTTCTGCTCTCTGGGACAGCTTTGCAATTTCCACAGTATCGATCTCCCGGCCTTCCATTGAAAGCAAAGCAAAAGCGGTTACAACTTCAATCGAAGCCGATGAGGAAAGTCCTGCTCCGTTCGGAATATCACCGTGGTACAGCAAATCATAGCCTTTTGTTAGCTTTGATCCAACCTTATCCAGTTCCTGAATGACCCCGATCGGGTAATCCGTCCACTCGCCGCTTTTACCGCTAAAAACCTCTTCCATCGTGAGAGTTACTTCATACGGCATATTGGTAGACGCAAATGAAATCTGCTGATCGTCACGCTCACGGATCACAAGGGTTGTCCCGAATTCAAGTGCTGCTGGAAGCACATAGCCTCCGTTATAATCCAGATGCTCGCCAATCAGATTCACACGTCCAGGTGCATTGAACACCCGATGTGAGTGATTGCCTTCACCGTATTTTTCTATAAATTTCTTAATCATCTGCTCTGTATTCATCATGTATCACTCCATCCTGTACATATGGTAGTACCGTTATCCATAGTATAAAAGACTTATACGATAAGCGTAATGCAGTCTTGTGTGGTATATATGGATAAATGTGACCTCACGATGTAAAATAAAAGTAGTTAAAATGTTTAAAAGGGAGGGATCAGCATGAAAAAAAAAGAAAGCTACTCCGTATCCTCCAATCCCGTTCAAATCGAACCGGGCATGCTGAATGTACTGTTTGCCGGTGAAAGCCAGACGAAACCCGATCATGCCCTTGGCCCCAAAATATATGACTATTATTTACTGCATGCCATTGAATCCGGACACGGAACATTCCGCACCGAAACAGATGTCTATGAACTTGGACCGGGTGATTGTTTTCTCATTCATCCAGGACAGCTCGTCAGTTATGTATCATGTCACGATGACCCATGGAAATACCGATGGGTCGCCTTTACTGGGGAAACAGCTTGCTCTCTTGTGGAAGCTGCCGGCTTCCTTCCAGGCTGCCCTGTTCTGAAAAACAGTTCAGTGACAAGCAATGACAGCATAATACCTAAATATATTCATCATATTCAGCAGCGTTTTCATATGAAACAGGAAAGCGCTCATACAGCTGCCATCGGCTATCTGCACCTCATTTGGGCCGAGATCATGAACAGTGCGAATCATCCTTCCAAGCTGACGGTGGTAGAGCCGCAGGTACAGCGTACGGTCAAGCAGATGATTAACTACATGGCGTCTCAATATGCTCATCCTGTCTCCATTGAGCAAATGTGTGCAAGTCTCGGATATAACCGTGCATACTTATCTCGTATATTCAAAAAAGAAACAGGTATATCACCAGTGACATACCTGTTAAAATTACGAATCGACAAGGCCAAGCGGCTGCTGCGCGAGCGTCCCGAGCTTTCGGTTGAGCAAATTTCCGCCTCGGTTGGACTTACCGATCCATTATATTTTTCAAGACAGTTTAAACGTTTTTGTGGACAATCTCCGTCCAGCTACCGCAAAGAAATGACAGGTAACTGAAAGCATTTGAACACGCTATCCTTCATTTTCCGTTTTTAAAATGGTTTCAATGCGGTCCAGCTCTTCCTTAGAAAATTCCAGGTTGTTCAGAGCCGCAACGTTATCTTCGATCTGACTGACTTTACTCGCCCCGATCAGAGCCGAGGTTACGCGCCTGTCTCTTAAAGCCCAGGCCAATGCAAATTGGGCCAGACTTTGACCACGAGCCGCCGCCATCTGGTTCAAGGCACGAATCTTGCGCAGCACATCAGGCGTAATATTGTTTTCATTCAAAAATACAGAAGGACTCGCCGCGCGGGAATCCTTTGGAATACCGTTGAGGTATTTATTCGTTAACAATCCTTGTGCCAGCGGGGTAAATGCTATAGCTCCGACACCGCTCTTTTCCAATACATCAAACAGACCGTTCTCCACTCCACGGTTTAACATGGAGTAGCTCGGCTGATGAATTAACAATGGCGTACCCAGGCTTTTCAAAATCCCAATAGCCTCTTCTGTTTTCTCTGGCGAGTAATTCGATATGCCGATGTAAAGCGCTTTACCCGATCGAACGATATGGTCAAGCGCCATCATCGTCTCTTCCAGAGGTGTGTCCGGGTCCATTCGATGGGAGTAGAAAATATCAACATAATCCAGCCCCATCCGTTTCAGGCTTTGATCCAGACTGGCGATCATATACTTGCGTGAACCCCACTCTCCATAAGGTCCAGGCCACATATAGTATCCGGCTTTGGAAGAGATCACAAGCTCGTCACGGTATGGTTTCAGATCGCGTGACAGTATTTTGCCAAACGTTTCTTCTGCTGAACCGGCAGGCGGTCCGTAATTGTTCGCCAAGTCAAAATGGGTGATTCCGAGATCAAATGCGCGAGTAATCATATTACGACCGTTCTCATATGCATCGATGCCGCCGAAATTATGCCAAAGCCCCAGGGAAATGGCCGGAAGCTTTAAACCTGATCGCCCGCAACGATTGTATATCATTCCTTCATAGCGGTCTTCACTTGCTACATAAGTCATTTGCGATCCCTGCCTCTCTTGATTTTCATAAACAACTACTTTTTATGAAATATAACTGCTTGGCTCTTATAATTCTGAAGAAACGCACTTCATCCTTAATCTGCACGCTGCTCCCAGCGCGCGAATATGGCACCGCATAGGGGACGGTCAACCACATCTGCTCAATATTAACGAAGCAGGTTATCGATCTGGGCCATGACCTGGCCGATGCGTTCAGTGATAAGCAATCCGGCCCGATAGTCATATGGCGTCGGATCTGCATTGAGCAGCGCTGTTTTGCTACCATGAAAATAATTTACCAACGCCGCAGCTGGATGCACTGTAAGCGATGTACCGCCGATGATAAGCAAATCTGCTGTGGATATTTCCTGTATAGAGCGCATTAGAATGTTATGATCCAGTTCTTCTTCGTACAAAACAACATCCGGCTTGATCATCCCCCCGCAATTGGAACAAAGCGGAACGGTCTCTTTGATCGCCATAACCTCTTCCAGTGAGTAAAAACGTGAACAGCCCATACAATAATTCCGGTGAATAGAGCCGTGCAGCTCCAAAACGTCCGTACTTCCAGCGATTTGATGCAATCCGTCAATATTTTGAGTAATAATGGCTTTCAGCTTGCCTTCCTTCTCAAGTCTGGCCAGCAGCTTGTGACAGCCGTTAGGCTCCGCGTTTGGATGCAGCATTTTGCTTCGATAAAAATCAAAAAACACATCGGGATGATTTATAAAAAAGGTATGGCTGAGCATTTCCTCCGGAGGATACGGAGAATGATGCTCTGTTTGATACAGACCTGCGGCTGAGCGAAAATCCGGAATTCCGCTTTCTGTTGACGTTCCGGCTCCTCCAAAAAAAACGATATAATCACTTGCTTCAATCCATGTCGCCAACTTTTCAATCTTTTCCCTGTTATCCAAATCATACACCTCCTTTAAAAAAAGCATTTCAATTTACCAATCTAATCAACAATCTTTATTTCATTATAATCGGAGATGACAACCTCGGCATCTACAAGATGATCGCCTTCTCCGTCCCCGCGACAAAGCCCGACGGCCATTGCTGCTCCAGCTTGTCTGGCCATCAGCATATCCGCATTGCTATCCCCAATTACAACAACTTCACCCGGCTCCAGCCCGAGCATTCTGCATGCTTTTTCTGCTATTTCAGGATGCGGCTTACTGTTCTTAACCTGATCTCGGCCAAGAACAACCGGAAAAAAGGAGCGAATCCCCATCCATTCCAAATGCTCCAGTGCGGCTGCAGTCGTATCCGAAGTTACCACAGCTAGTTCCAAGCCAGCCTTTCTGCACGACTGTAAAAACGCATCCAATCCCGGCATAGGAAACGCAGGCTTATGCTGCCGAATTTGGAGCAGTGCGTCATTCGTTATTCGATTTACCTGAAGGATGGCTTCATCCCAGGGCATTCCGGCAGCGTACAGCTGCCAAGCCAGCATTCCGGTGGTCTCCTCTACGCTCCCCATGGCAAGCGGACCTTGAACATCATAATCCGTTACAGCTCCGCCTGAATCGTGTACCGTGCCAAGCACCCTCTCTCTAGGTACGGTAAATTCGGCTCCCATAAGCCCCAAATGCTCTTCCATATACCGGAGAACATAGTCAGCCCATCCTCCCCATAGCGCCATAAAATGAAGCAACGTACCGTCCTTATCAAACAAAATCCCCCGGCACGAAGCCCTGTGCCCATTGACCTGAAGAAGCGGCACTGACAATCCCTCCCTTTTCTTTCGATAATACTCTTTCTATATAAAAATGTCTTCTTTTTCTTCCTTGCTAAAGTCTATCGTACCGCTCCCCCTAGTGGAAGTGTAACTCGATAACCCGTGGAGATTCAATACTTTGACAAGTTGAAAACGCTGACAACAAAATGATTCGTGATTAAAATCACCTGCTATACATTTGAATTGGAGTAATTTTAAATTATAGCTTAGGAGGGAACCATGGACTACACTATTGAACAAAAAGGTGAAACCTTCTTTCTCAATCTGCGCTTTATTTTGATTGTCACTGTGTTTATCTCGAACGCCATTGAACCTTTAATTACCCGAATGAGCGGCCTCCACACACTATATATGTGGATTTATTCGTTTCATATGCCGCTGTTTGTTCTTGTTACGGGTTACTTTGCAAAAAACTCAATGGAAGGCAAAACCTGTCGGAAAGTTCTATTTCAAATCGCTATACAATATGTCATTTTTCAAACTTTATACTCTCTGCTGGATACATTCTTTTTTCATGTCGATGATATACATCGCTCGTTTTTTGCGCCATACCTTCTATTATGGTTTCTTTTCAGCCATGCATGCTGGCGTTTGCTGCTCCTGATGCTCGGCAAATTTTCAGCGGGACAGCAACTGTTATTTGCAGCCATATTCGGCATATTGGCCGGCTACCTTCCAATAGAAGGTGTCTGGCTAAGCCTTAGCCGTACTTTTGTTTTCTTTCCATTCTTCTTAATAGGATACCATTTTTCATTTGATATATTTGCTCTTCGTTTTCATTCATGGATAAAACGGGCCGCTGCTGCAATATCGGTTCTTCTGTTCATTGGGTTCGGCCTGTGGGGAAATAATCTGCCGGCTGGATGGCTGTACGGAAGCATGACTTATGCAGAACTTGGACAGCAGATGTGGTACGCAGGTCTGTTCCGGATCGCCATTTATGCCTTGCAACTGACAGCATCTGCCGCATTCCTTGCCTTTGTGCCCATGACTTCAGGAAAAATAACCGAGCTGGGCCGCCGTACCGTTTATGTGTTCTTGTTGCACGGAATCATTATCAGGTTTATGGCTTCTTCAAGCTTTTATGAATCCATCACGAATATCGGAGGAGCAGTGCTTCTGATTACAGCTGCCATATTATGCACCATACTTCTTGCTCAACCAGGTGTTAAACGTTTATTCCAGCCTATCATCGAACCTACAGTAGATAAAATTTTACAATTGGAAAATGTTGTGATTCATCGTTTTTTCGCAAGGTAACCGTGTTCTTTTTTCCAATCTTTAGTCGTTTTATTGATTCATTTCAAGTTTGCTGTGGTAAGTAAGTGGTACACACAGCAAAAAACGACTGAGAAGGAGTGATTTGTTATGGCAGGCAGCAGCAAAAACGGAAAAATGTCCAGAGAAGAAGCGGGTCGTCTAGGTGGTGAGGCAACTGCAAAAAAGCATAATCGTGAATTTTATCAGGAGATTGGAAAAAAGGGCGGTCGAGCCACTTCCAGAACCCATAACCGTGAGTTTTATCAGAAAATCGGCCAAATGGGCGGGGAAGCGACCTCTCGCAATCACAGCCGGGAATTTTATCAAGAAATCGGACGTAAAGGCGGAAAAAAATAACGAAATAGTCACTTCATTTTACGAAGGGGATTCCTCTAAATTTGTTTAGCCAGGAATACCCCTTCATTTATTATAAAGCGCTGACCCGTGCGCTATAACTCCCGTAAAATAAGTAGAAATACATACCTTTTTGTGATAGACTCATTTAAAACCGAAACGTGTATCACGGACACCCGGCTGCTTTGCCGGTGAACCGCGATAAAGTGTTAGCAAAATCAAATATGGAATCTGGGGGAGGAAACCGACATCATGACTGCAAAAAAAATGCGTTCAGACATGATCAAAAAAGGCTTTGATCGGGCACCGCATCGAAGTCTCCTGCGTGCCGCCGGCGTAAAAGAAGAGGACTTTGATAAACCGTTTATCGCCGTGTGCAACTCTTATATCGATATCGTTCCGGGCCATGTACATCTTCAGGAATTCGGCAAGATCGTCAAAGACGCCATTCGCGAAGCTGGTGGGGTACCGTTCGAATTTAACACCATCGGCGTAGACGATGGGATAGCTATGGGACATATCGGCATGCGTTATTCGCTGCCGAGCCGTGAAATTATTGCAGATTCACTGGAAACCGTTGTTTCTGCCCACTGGTTTGACGGCATGGTCTGTATTCCGAACTGTGACAAAATCACGCCCGGGATGCTGATGGGGGCGCTGCGCGTTAACATTCCAACCATCGTTGTAAGCGGCGGCCCGATGAAAGCGGGGGTTGACAGTAAAGGACGTAAACTATCCTTGACTTCTGTTTTTGAAGGAGTCGGTGCCCATCAGATCGGCAAAATCAATGATAAAGAGCTGCTCGAGCTCGAGCAGTACGGTTGTCCAACATGCGGTTCATGCTCCGGTATGTTCACCGCTAACTCCATGAACTGCCTTGCTGAGGCGCTGGGCCTTGCTCTGCCAGGGAATGGCACGATTCTGGCGATTGCAGAAGAACGAAAAGAGTTTGTTAAACAATCGGCTCGCCAACTGATGGAGCTGATTAAGCTAGATCTGAAGCCGCGAGATATCGTAACCCGTGAAGCGATCGACAATGCTTTTGCACTGGACATGGCTATGGGCGGTTCTACTAATACCGTTCTTCATACGCTCGCCCTTGCTCACGAAGCAGGCATCGATTACCCGCTGGAGCGTATAAATCAGGTGGCAGACCGGGTACCTCATATTTCGAAGCTGGCCCCGGCATCCGATTACTTCATTGAAGATGTTCATACTGCTGGCGGCGTAAGCGCAGTTCTGCACGAGCTGCTTAAAAAGCCAGGTGCTCTGTTCGGCGACTGCATTACCGTTACAGGCAAGACACTAGCCGAGAACGTAGCCGGATGTGAAATCCAGGATACGAATGTAATCCATCCGATTGATCAGCCTTATTCCGAACGCGGAGGCCTTGCGGTCTTATATGGAAACCTCGCTCCAGAAGGTTCCATCATTAAAGTGGGAGCGGTTGATCCTTCTGTTGGCGGCTATCACAAAGGCCCAGCGATTTGCTTCAACTCTCAGGATGAGGCTTTGGAAGGCATTGCGAACGGAAAAGTAAAGGAAGGCGACGTCGTCGTTATCCGCTACGAAGGACCTAAGGGCGGACCGGGCATGCCGGAAATGCTGGCCCCGACTTCCCAGATCGCTGGAATGGGCCTTGGAGCCAAAGTCGGCCTGATTACGGATGGTCGTTTCTCAGGAGCTTCCCGCGGCATCAGTATCGGTCATATCTCTCCAGAGGCTGCTGAAGGCGGACCGATCGCTTTTGTTGAAGATGGCGACATGATTGTGCTGGATCTGAACAACCGTGTCATTCAGCTTGAAGTTAGCGACGAGGAGATGGCAAAGCGGCGTGAAAGCTGGAAAGAGTTCGAGCCTAAAGTAAAGACTGGCTACTTGGCCCGCTATTCCAAGCTTGTAACGAATGCAAGCTCAGGCGGCGTTCTGAAAATCTGATATTTGTCTCCTGACAGAAAAAGAGGTGTCCTAAGGTTTAACAGACCTTTCGGACACCTCTTTTTTTAAGATAAGCCTTGTGATGCGCTTGCTATCGGCAGTTCACTTGTTTCCTGCTGCTCCATGCTCTCCTGGTCAGACGAGCGATACCGACGGCTTCCCTTTTCTGCATAACGATGAATTAACTCATCCACCGTCATCATCAGAATCTTCGGCTCCATCGTTTTGCGGCCTTCCTTCATACGAGATTGGCCTTTCGGATGAATTACACTCATCAAAATTTTAAGATAAATACGTGTCGAGCTGGCGAACAACCCCTTCGGCAGATCATGAATATGAAAACCAAATTGCTCCGGTCCTCGGGTAATCATTGTGACCCCGTAAATACCTTTGATATCCATATATTCCGGACGCTCCAACACGATGTTGGCCAACGCAGGAAGATCGTTCTGCACCGCCCTGATCATCTGGATCGCAAGCTGCATTTCCGAACGGGAGCGGCTTCCAAATTGAAACAGCTTCTTATTGTCAAAATGGAGCTCCAGCACCTGATCTCCTTTTTCCAGACGACCGCCTACTTCGGTAACGATCGTCTCGCCTTGATACGTAATGGGCCGGAAGTGGAGCATCGGGTCTTTCGGTGTTACCGTCTGAAGGCTGAACATGACGTGAAATGCTTTTTCCCACAGCAGCCATAAAGAGACTAAAGCACGCTTCATAATGGACAGCTGAGCTTTTTTTAACTTTTTCTCTTCTCGAATCATGGTATCGATCCTTACACTTTTCATGTTTTTGTTCTTCGCTTCATCCAGCACCTGCTCGAGTGCAATCAGCATCTGCCCCGGTGCATCCGGATTCGCTCCCATCGTCGTTCCACAATCATGCAAAAGCATAACCTCTCCGGGCTTTAGCTTGTGCAGCATCCGCTTTTTCAATTTACTGGAGCCGGTCTTGCTGCGCCAATCTCCAAACATGGAGGACCACAGTATAATTCGATAACCGCTGTTTTTGGCAAAGTCAAAAAAGTTCACAACTCCCCAAGGCGGTCGATAATAGGTCGGACGTTCCCCCGTCAAATTGTAAATGATGTCATCGGTTCGTTTAAGCTGCTGACGAACGGTTTTGGGACGCATTAGCCAGTTGCATTTGTGCATATAATTGTGAATTCCAATCAAATGGCCTTCCGCATGAATTCGTTTCACTACATCAGGATTCTTCTCCGCATGAGAACCAACCAGAAAAAAGGTTGCCTTCATATCAAAACGCTTTAAAAGGTCCAACAGTTGTGGGGTGTATACAGGATCTGGTCCATCATCAAACGTCAGTGCGAAATCCTGACTTCCCTTGCCTCTGCGAAATACTCGAAAGCCAAAAATCCGGGTTATAAGCCCGGGAATAAAGGCATAAAAAGATGAAAGATAAAATAACCAGAGCAGTAATGTCTCCAATGCCAACTCCCCGCTTCTCTCTATTCTATTCCTTTGGCAGTACACTATTGATATTTTATCATAGCATAAAAAGAAATAGGTGTTTTTTTCACAAATCGTGTACAATAGAAACAATGACTAATTGTATAAAGGAGCGAATTCATTTACGATGCTTCCCCTCTACAAAAAATATTGGAGAACCTTTTTTGATATAGCGGTGATCGTGCTGACTGTTTATCTCGTTATGTATGCGTTCAGCAAACTATATCAAATTGCAGCTCCTGTCTTCCTGTCCTTTCTCGTATTTGTACTGATCGAGCCGATGGCACGGTTCTTTCATCGCCGCGGGTTACCCAAAGCGTTTGCCGCTGCTATCGCCGTACTGGTGTTTCTGCTGATCATATCTGGAGTGCTCTTTGGCGCTGGAGCAATCATCATTTCACAAATTATGAATCTCCAGGATAATATCCCGATGTATACCCGCATCCTTCAGGAAAATTTCACTTCTGTCATGGTTTATTTGCAAGATAAGCTAGATGCGCTTCCGCCAGACTTAATGGAGCGGTTGAACGGCTACTTTAAGGATATTACCAATTTCGCTCAAAATGCAGCTGAATCATTTTTACGCTATATCGTCGGATTTATGGGCTCTTTCACTACCTTTATTGCCAATTTTGGCGTTGCCATTATTCTCGCCTTTTTCCTCAGTTCCGAAATTGGTACTTGGCGCAAGGTAGCCAAAGAGAAGACGCCAAAGACGCTCAAGAAAGCTTTTCTCTTTTTGAAGGAACATGTATTTATGGCAATCGGAGCTTATTTAAAGGCACAGTTAAAATTGATTTCCATCACATTCGTTCTCGTATACATAGGCCTTCTTATTCTCGGTACAGACAACGCCTTCACACTGGCGATTTTGAGTGCGGTCTTTGATCTGCTGCCGCTGCTGGGCGTCCCGGTTATTTTTATACCATGGATCATTTATCTCTTTATCGTTGGCAACGCAGGCCTTGCCATTGGATTGATCATCCTCCTGGCTGTCGTTATGCTAACCCGTCAGCTGCTCGAGCCGAAAATCACCGGGCAATCCCTCGGTGTATCCTCAGCGTTTCTTATGCTGTCATTTATGATTATTTCGGTATCTATTTTCGGGGTTGCAGGTTTGATCCTGTCTCCAATTCTGCTGATCCTGCTGAAAGAACTGTTAATGCAAGGTTACCTGCAGCAATGGATTACACTGCCGAAAGAAGAATTTGATGTATCACCGTTTGAAATGAACCCGCAGGCAACTCAATCCTCCAGCACTTCTGAGGAAAGCAGCAAATCCATGACCTGACCAAACAGTGCTGTTGCCTGATGCTTACTGCCTGGACTCACATTTTCAACCAATACAGCTACCGCATAGCGCGGATGCTTTACAGGGCCGTATCCTACGAACCATTGATTGTTCCGGGAGCGGCCCTTTACAATCGTTTCAGCCGTACCGGACTTTCCCGCAAGTTGTGAAGTCGAATGCTTCAAGGATTTGCCCGTTCCTTTCTGAACCACATCCTTCATCCAGTCCACAAGCAAGTGAGATGTTTCTCTGGAGATCATCCCCTCAGAAAAAGAAAGTTTCAAAGGCTCCAAGGCTTGAAGTTTCTGGCCGTTTGCATATGAGATATGGCGAACGATGCGAGGGGAATGTATGTCTCCGCCGTTCAGCAGTGTGACGACCAGATTGGCTGCCTGAAGCGGGGTAATCATTGTATCTCGCTGCCCAATCGCTGTTTGGACGCGCGCACCAGAATCTGCGAAATCTGCGGCAGGGGCAAAGATCGTCCCACTCTCTTCATAATCCAACGGCTTCAACAAAGGCATCCCCAGTACATCCTGCTCCTGCCAGCCGATTGTCCGCCCTAAACCAAGCTTTAAGGCCGTATCTTGCAGCTGGCTTGAGGTCAGACGTTCAGCCAGTTCGGCAAATACGATATTGCAGGATTCCGCAAACCCTTGCCGCAGGTTAACCGTTCCGTGTCCTCCCTTTTTCCAACAGGATAAACCGTATTTTCCATACTCGCCGCTGCAGTAAAACGTTTCTCTCTCTGAAGTTACACCTGACTCCAGCGCCGCGGCAGCCGTTACAATTTTAAATATTGATCCCGGTACTGCTCCCTTTACCGCCCGATTCTGCCATTGACCCTGTTTCGGATGAATGCGTTCCGGGTTAAAAAAGGGCCTGGAAACCATCGCTACGATATCACTGTTCCGAACATCCAGGACGACCACCGCTCCCTCTTTCATCTCAGCCTGTTCTGTTAGCTGCTCAATACCCTTCTGAAGCTTCGCATCAACGGTCGTAGTCATCCGGAGCGGATAATATGGGTTATTCCCTGCTTTCACCATCGGCTTCACTTCTTGTATAACTTGCCTTTGGCCATCGACAGGGAAATAGACCACCGTAGGTCCTGTCCCCTGTAAAAGAGTATCCAGTGTTCTTTCCAGCCCGCTTGTTCCCTGTACCCCCTCATAATCACGAAAAAACAGATTCTCTTTCCGCTGCCCCGATATAAAGCCTAACCACTGCATCCCCGTCTCTTTGTCTCCATACCTCTGTTCATAAGGAAGAACCTGGATTTCAGGCAGTTCCAGCTGCTCGATCGCTTCGATCTGTGATGAATTCAGCGCAAGCGGAATACGCGACCCTTGAGCATGCCACAGCATCGGCTCGTTCAGCGTGAGCCATACTTCTTTTATATGTTCCGTTTTCGTATTCAGTATATGAGCCAGCTTCAAAAATGTATCATTCGATATCACATTTTTGTTCATAACGGGAAAAAGGACGGCGGTCCAGATCAGCTTCCCCGTTAACGGCACACCGTTTCGATCCGTGAAATGTCCTCGTCCCGTGTCCAGTACAATCCCCTGCTCCCGCTGAAGAAGTGATGTTTCAAGCAGCGTATGCGAACTGCCGGGAGGTTTTTGGTTTTTCATGACAAGCTGAATCCATGCTAACCGGAAAGCCAATAAAGCTATCAGCGCTATAAGTGCCAGCCATCCATAAAGTATTCGCTTGTGCCGAATCGCTCGCATGATCATCCCCCTAACCTGTCCCTTTTCCTATCATTATTCCCTCATCCCCCTTCCACAACCGTTTCAAGCGGCTTATATGCAAAAAAACTTGGATTTCCAAAAGGAAATCCAAGTTTCAGTCATCCCTACAATGTGAATCGGGATAGCGTAGCCTTCAGCTCATTGGATACATTCTCCAACTTGCTGGACAGATTGACGAGCTGGTTGCTCACACTTTGTTGTTCATTGCTCAAGGAGGCCACTTCTTCAGAAGTCGCAGACGATTCTTCAGCAACAGCGCTAACATTGCCCATCGCTTCAGAAAGGACGATCTGTGACTGATTGAGGCCACCAATCGACTCTGTAACAGAGTCAAGCCGCTCAATAAACTCGCCCATCTGCTGCTGAACCGAGATGAATATATCATTCGTTTCTTTAACAGAATCCATCTGTGCCTTAAACAGTGGGTTCGCATCCATAAGTACTTGGATCGTTTCATTCATCTCCGTCATGATCCGGTCTGTAATCTGGCTGACCATATCGATCGATTGCCGTGATTGATCAGCAAGCTGACGGATTTCATCTGCTACAACCATAAACCCGCGACCTGCAACGCCTGCTCGTGCCGCTTCAATCGTAGCGTTCAAAGATAAAATATTCGTCTGTTTCGTAATATTTTGCAGCACATCCAGCACTTTGACGACAGAAGAAGTCGTTTCCTTTAAACCATCGACTTTGCGCATCATCGCACGGGTCATATCTTCTGTCTGATGTGTTTTATCGAGCAAATCATTCAGATGTTTTGTACCCAGTTCACTTGAACTCTCAACATGACGAGCCGACTTGCCCATCTCTTCATTCGCTGAAACCACGACCTGCATCTGTCTTGAGATGTTGCCTGTAAGATCGCTACCGCGCTCGGCCTCCACAGCCAAGCTGCTCGCTCCATTTGCGATTTCTTCCGTTGCCACAGCAATTTCTTTCGCTGACAGAGCCGTCTTCTTGGAAGCATCCGTCAGTTCTGATGCAGTACTCAACACATCCTGAGCTGTATTGTTCGTCTGCTGAACAAGGAGTGTAATCTGCTCCATCATATCATTGAAGCTTGAAGATAGCTGACCGATCTCATCTTTCGAACGATGATCGGTACGAACATTCAGATTCCCCTTAGCGCCTTCTTTCATCAACAAGTTGAGCTTGCCGAGAGGGCGTGCAATCATACGAACCATCCATATGCCGATCAATATAGCTATAATCACATCGGCGAGCGCTACCCACATCGTGATCGTCAGAATGCCCTGGGCATCTTTCGTCAGCTCTCCAGTATGTATCGTACCAACGAGTCTCCAATCATTAATATCCAGTGTATTGTATACCGCCAATATATCTTTTTTGTTCACGTCTTGAGCCCTGAGACTTCCGTTCTTTTTATCCTCAGGCTCATCCTTCATAAAATTCAAAAGAGACTTCTGACCGATCAACGATTCCTCATTAGCCGAAATAATGTCGCCATCTCTTGTAACGAGCTGCAGCTGTCCGTCAGCGCCAAGGTTAACATTTTGCATATGCTCGCCAATCACTGTTTCATTAAGCTCAATAACAAAAATATATGATGCATTGAGATCGTTCATTGAACCTAAAGAGCGGGCGATCGTGAAATAGTTAACCCCATTTTCATTTTTCGTTGGCAGCCAGAGGGTCTTCGCACCCTTCTCAAGCTCTTGCACCCATGGTTCATCCACCATAGCTTGTACGTTATCCGTCGTACCGCCAGCAGCGATAACATTGCTCTTATCAGGTGGAATAATGTATATCGCCTTAATATGTCCATCAGCCGTAATATTGTTGGTCAGCTTATCTCGAACATCTTTTTCAGCTGTAAACTTTTCATACTCCGTCAGTTTTTCCTGATTAAGCTTCGATAAAAGCGATTGCAGCTCTTTATCATAAAAGATCTGTCTTCCCAGATTTTCATACTTCTCCAAAATAATGTTGACCTTTTCGGAAGTTTGAATGATGGTTTGCTGATTGGATTTGGCCGCATTGTCCTCGATCGTATCTTTGGCTTTCAGGTAAGACAGTACACCAAGTATCCCAACAAATAATACGATTCCGATAAAGAAAATCAAAAACAAGCGCATACCTACCGAATTGGCAGGATTCACACGCATCTGTTTGGCGATTTTAACCCATTCATCCCATTTGGGTTTTCTCGAACGATCCCCCTTCGGTCCAGAAGTAACAGGTTTATTTTTCTTTGGCTCTTTCACCTTCTTCTGTTTTTTCGGCTTTTTATCTTGCTGTTCAACCTCTCCCATTTGCTGTTCACCCACCACTATCATTTTTTTAAAAACCGTAGTAAAACAATACACTACTTTTTATTTCGACAGATGGGCATGATTTCCTTTGGGTTTATACTCAAAAATAAGCCTAAGGTCCTAATTTTTTGATGATTAAAAAAAGATTCCAGCACCTGACGAGGTACCGGAATCCTGTAAATCAAGATATTTATACCTATTTTATAAAATCAACTGCATTACTTATGCTTTCGCATCATATCAAAATTTTTAACCGGTTGATCCACTTTCATTCGTACAAGCTGTAGCGGATGTCGAGCTGCATCGAGTTCATTCCCTTCTTCATCCGTGATCGTACCGACCACCTGTTTGAAAAAAGTGCCGCCCGGTCCAAAAAACTCAATGTTCTGACCCGGTTTAAAATGATTGCGCTGCTGAATTAACGCCGTTTCTGTCGCAGGATCATAATCGATTACAAGTCCTGCAAAGTCGTAAGGGGCCGCCTTCTCTTCCGGTTCATAAATATGATCCTCGTGATCCGGTGTATCATAGAAGAATCCGGTATTCAGCGGACGATTTGCCGCTTTGTTCAGCTCTTCGATCCATTCGGGCTTCAGCACATAATTTTCAGGATCAGACATATAAGAATCGATAGCTTGGCGATAAACATTAACAACCGTTGCCACATAATGAATCGACTTCATACGGCCCTCAATTTTAAAGCTGTCGATACCAACCTCAACCAGATCCGGAATATGCTTTAGCATGCTAAGATCTTTTGAGCCCATCGTAAATTGATTATCTTCCGGTTGAAACAAAGGGATTTGCGTTACACCTGGTTTAAAAGGAGAGGGCGCAAATGCTGATTTGTCCAATACGGGCAGTTCCCCAGAAACGTCTCGTTTATCCTCAAACAAATCATATTTCCAGCGGCAAGATTGACAGCATCCGCCCCGGTTAGAGTCCCGATCGGTAAAGTGATTGGATAATACACATCGTCCTGAAACAGACGAGCACATCGCTCCATGAACGAAAGCTTCGATTTCAATATCGACATGTTTTTTAATTTCAGCGATTTCCGCAAGACTTGTTTCCCGACCCAGAACAACACGCGGCAGTCCTTCTTCCTTCCAAAACTTCACCGCCTGCCAGTTCAGCGTCGACTGCTGTGTGCTCAAGTGAACTTCAAGCCCCGGTGCAGAGCGCTGCGCAATTTCGATGATCGCTGGATCAGCTGCAATGATCGCGAAAATCCCAACCTCTTCTAGATTGCGCAAATATTCCTCAATGCCTTCAATATCCTCATTATGGGCATAAATGTTCGTTGTCACGATCACTTTGGCGCCATACTTTTTGGCGAACTCAACGCCTTCTCTCATTTCTTCAAAACTGAAATTGTCGGCATTGGAGCGCAAACTATATTTTTGTCCACCGATATAAACCGCATCAGCGCCATAGTGAACTGCAAATTTCAATTTTTCCAGATTACCTGCCGGTGCAAGCAGCTCCGGCTTGTCCAAGCGGTAACGCTTGCCTTTATATTTTGGCTTTACCATAGCTGCCATTTTGGTCACTCCTTGTTATATAGACTGAACTAGAGAAGTTCATTTTTTCACTGAAAATTTGATTAATAAACCTGCTCCTTATAAAAGAATCCGAAAGAAAGCTCCCGCTCGGGATCTTGAAGGGCCCGAATCTCCTCCAGCCATTGCTCATCAAAGGCATAGGCCTTTGGATCAGCCTCATATAAATCGATCGCTTTACGGTACGCGCGAAGCACAGCTTCATTATAATGGCGCGGTTTAAGCAAAGTCTCTACTTTGAAGCTATCGATGCCGGATTCCATCAGTAGATGAAGATCTTCAAGGATACAGATATCATCAGAGCTCATAATATGAGTACCGTTGATATCTTCATAAATCGGAAACTTCTCTTCCTCCCGCTCTGCTTCTATAAGGAACAATCCCCGTTCTTTTCCCATGCTGCCTTCGGTTATCGGTCGTCCTTGATGAGCCATATAGCTCTTCACCAACCGACGCTTGGAGTGGTAGATGTTAGTCATCCCGTGAACCTGAACTTGCGCTTCAATCTCCAGCTTCGGTTTCATTTCAGTAATTTCATCCATATTTAATTCCCGCGCTAAAATAACCCGTGATGCCCCTCTGCGCCCCCAATAGTTCGAGGTCGAATAGTTTGTTGATGTCATTTCAGCGTTCCAGTGAAGCTTAAGTGAGGGAGCGAAGGATTTAACCGCCGTTAATACCGATGGATCATTAAATTCTACCGCATCAACGCCGATTTCTCCTAATGCCTTGACATATTCAGAGAGAGCCTCAAGCAAATCATTGGTCATCAAATTGTTCAAACTTACATAAATTTTACCACTGGCATCATGTACCATCTCAGTCGCTTTACGAATGTCTTCAAGTGTCATGCTTCCCGGCAATCTCAAACCGAAGCGGTCATCCCCAACCAATACGGCATCCGCCCCAGCTTGCAGATAAACTTGTATATCTTCCAAACTTCCTGCGGCTGCCAGAAGCTCAGGTTTATTACCCATTGCAATTCCCCCTAATGCTATTGTGCCATCTTGTTACTTTTCTCAATGTTTTTTTGATGCTCTTTGTAGGTTTTAGCAAATAGATGTTCCTGTGTTCCATCCTTCTTCGTTACATAAAAGAAATAATCTGACTCTTCCGGCTTCAGCGCAGCTTCAATGGAAGCGAGGCTTGGACTTGAAATTGGCCCCGGAGGAAGTCCTTTATTCCGATAAGTGTTATAAGGGCTGTCCACCTCCAGATCCTTATACAACAATCGCTCCTTCGGTTTATCCAGAAGGTACTGTACCGTTGCATCAATCTCAAGCTTCATCCCTTGCTCAATCCGGTTATATATAACACCTGCCACCAAAGCGCGTTCCTCATCGACTACAACCTCGCGTTCAACCAAGGATGCTACCGTGAGCAGTTCATGCACCGTCATTCCTCGCTGTTTCAATAGCTCTTCCCAGCCAGGTATTTCATTCAATCGTTTCTCCATTTCACTAAGCATAGCTTGGATAATTTCCTGTGGTGTACTGTCTTTAGGCAGCTCATAAGTTGCCGGGAACAAATATCCCTCCAGATGGTGTCTTAACTTCGCATCTTTTGGAATTTCTTGAATCAGGGTGCCCTCCCAGCCTGATGACTGATCAGCCTGTTTTACAATTTCCTTCGCATCCAAACCGCTCTCCTTGGAAATCGTCTCTGCGATCTGAAGAACCGTATATCCTTCTGGAATCGTAAAACGTATCATCTCTCCAGGCTTCACTTCCCCTTTGTTCAGCTTCGTTATCAACTGATCATAGGTGATGCCAGGCTTTGCCTCATACATACCGGCCATAAAGCGACTGCCCTCATCTTCCAGCTTTAAATAAACTTTAAATAAAAGTGCATTTTTAATAAGCCCTTTTTCCTCTAGCAGATCGGCAATTTGAGATGTACTCATACCGGATTCAATCGTAAATTCGATCGGAGTATTGGAACTCGCAACGGGCTTCATGCCATTCCACACGTAAAACACTACCCCTGCAGCAATAATGAGCAGCACCAATACCGTTATGGCCAGTTTCTTCATCTGTTCATCTCCTTTACAGCCAAAAAGGGCGGACCAGTCCGCCCTTCCCAGAACCCTATTTGAAATTACAATGTCTTTGGAAGACATGAAAAATTAAAATCAATCTTCATCTTCTTCCGGGAATGTAAGCTCATCATACAGCTCAGAGATGCTTTCCCATTCATCGTCGTCATCAATGGTAGCCAACTCCAGACTTCCGTCTTTCGCAGTAACAATACGAAGTACTTCATACTCCTCAGCCTTACGATCCGGTTGTACCAATATGGCATATCCTTGACCATTCACTTCGAATTCAGCAGCAAGATCATATACGGCTGTATATCCCTTCTCATCCTGAAGTTCTATACTTTCGCCAAAAGCGTCCTTCAACGTTTGGGTCCATACCACTTGATCAACAGAAAAATCAGTCATTGTCATTGCTCCCATTAAGCTGATCTACGAGCGTATTAAACGTCTCTTCAACAATGCTCCATTCCTCATCATCGTCAATCATATACAGCTTCAGGTCTTCACCGTCTTCTTCGTAACGGAATGCGTAAACCTCATCCGTCTCGTCATCTTCCGATTCCAACGGGACCACCATCATATACTTTGCATCGGAGCCGTCAACATCAAATTTCATGATGACTTCAAATTCCTCTTCGTGGCCTTCATCATCTGGAATATAAATAATTTCCGGTTCCTCTTCCATACCAATATGCTTATTCGCCATTGTGATCCCCCTCACCTTTACCTTTTAGAATCCAAGTAATTTTGCAAAATCAAGCTTGCAGCCATTTTATCCACCACCTGCTTGCGCTTCTTTCGGCTGACATCGGCTTCCACCAGGGTCCGTTCAGCGGATACTGTCGAAAGCCGTTCATCCCAAAGGTGAACGGGTAAGCACAAGGACTCTCGCAGTTTTTCTGCGAATTCCATGCAGATTTCTCCTCGGGGACCGATCGTGCCGTTCATATTTTTAGGCAGACCAACCACAATCTCAGCGACCTCATGCTCTTTCACGAGGGCAATGATCCGTTCCAATTCAATGCCGTCCCGGCGGCGTTCAATCACTTCCAGCCCTTGGGCTGTCCAACCGAACACATCGCTGAGAGCCACACCGATTCGACGGTCCCCGTAATCCAATCCCATGATCTTCATCCTTGCACTCCTAACGATGACTGGCTAGGTAGAACCGGACCAGTTCTTCAATCAATTCATCTCGTTCTTTCTTCCGGATCAAACTTCTAGCATTGTTGTGCCGAGGTATATAAGCGGGATCCCCGGACAACAGATATCCGACAATCTGATTGATCGGATGATATTCCTTTTCAACCAACGCGTCGTATACCGACAGTATAATGTCCCGGGCAGAAGCCTCCTTCTCATCACCTTTTACATTGAACTTGACAGTCTTATCCATGGAGTCCATGTGTGACACCTCGCTTCTTCGAAGAACATGTTAATCCATGCTTCGTCGAAAAATATTTACCAGCTTGATCTTTCTATATCATAACATATTCCTTACGCCGTAAGGAAACCTGTTTCGAAATAATTAAAGGCAAAAACGTCAAACCTATACACTTCCAGCAACCAGTTCTTCAGCACGCTTCAGAGCCTCTTTGATTTTGGAAGCATCCTTGCCACCGGCTTGCGCCATATCCGGACGACCGCCGCCGCCTCCCCCGCAAACAGCTGCTACTTCTTTCACCAGTTTTCCGGCGTGAAGACCTTTTTTCACAAGATTTTGAGGCACGGAAACTACAAAGTTCACTTTGTCTCCAATGACGGCACCAAGAACGATGACAGCTTCAGGAAGCTTTCCTTTCAATTCATCAACTACCGTACGAAGTGCGTCCATATTTGCAGCCTGTACTTCTGCAGCCAGAAGCTGGGTATTTCCAGCTACAACAACACGCTCTGTAAGCTGACCTGCTTCGATCGCACTTAGCTTGCCAAGCAGGGATTCATTCTCACGGCCAAGCTCCTTCACCTGCTGGTTCAAAGCCTCAATCCGCTTCGGCACATCATGTAATTTGCTTTTTAGCAGAGCAGCGGACTGTCTCAAAAGCTCCAATTCGCCTTCCATAAATTCATAGGCAAAGCGTCCTGTCACTGCTTCAATCCGGCGAACTCCTGAGCCGATACCGCTCTCTCCGAGAAGTTTGAAAATTCCAATCTGTGCCGTGTTGTCGACGTGACATCCGCCACAAAGCTCTATGCTGTAATCACCGACCTGAACGACTCGCACAATATCTCCGTACTTTTCACCAAATAGAGCCATGGCCCCCATCGCTCTGGCTTCATCGATCGGTTTGTTATCAATGACAACTTCGATTCCTTTCCAGATCTGCTCGTTTACGCGCTGCTCGATCTTGGAAAGCTCCTCCGGCGTAATGCTGCCAAAATGAGAGAAGTCAAACCGCAGGCGTTGAGGCTCAACGAGTGAACCAGCCTGATTTACATGCTCGCCAAGCACTTCCTTGAGTGCCTTATGCAGAAGATGCGTCGCCGTATGGTTTTTGATAATATCAAGACGCTTCTCCCGGTCTACTTCAGCTTTGACCGTTTCATCAACTTTTAATTCACCTGATTCCACCGTTACCATATGAACATGTTGCCCATGTGGTGCTTTGAACAGACCTTCAACCTTGGCGCGCACACGATCGCTTTCCAGTACCCCTTGATCGCTAACCTGCCCGCCGCTCTCAGCATAGAAAGGAGTCGAATCCAAAATGACCTGACCAGACTGCCCTTCTCCAATATGATCAACAAATCCGCCATCTACAACGATAGCCATTACCTTAGATTGCTGAACGGTGTCATTATATCCAACAAACTCACTTTTAACCGTATAATCGGAAAGCACGCCTCCTTGTACCTTCATGCTTTCCGTTTCATGACGCGCTACTCTTGCACGCTCACGCTGCTCTTTCATAGCCAGCTCAAAGCCTTCCCGATCAACCGTCAGTCCGTGCTCAGATGCATAATCCTCCGTCAAATCAAGCGGAAAGCCATAGGTATCATACAGTTTAAAAGCATCATTGCCGCTGATTTCAGTTTTTCCCTGTGCTTTGGCCTCAGTGCTCATATTTTCCAAAATAGTCAATCCATCAGAAAGCGTCTTATGGAACTGCTCTTCTTCTGTAGCGATAATTTTTTCAATAAACGCCCGTTTCTCCAAAACCTCCGGATAATACACGCCCATGATATCACCAACCGTTTTGGTCAGTGTATACATAAACGGTTTATCCAGCCCGATGACCTTGCCATAGCGAACAGCTCGGCGCAGCAGACGACGTATAACATATCCCCGTCCATCATTCGAAGGCATGACCCCGTCTCCGATGGCAAATGCAACTGTTCGAATATGATCAGCTATAACTTTCAACGCAGTGTCATACTCCGGATTGTCATTGTATTTAATCCCGGCAAGTGCAGCTGTCTCCTGAATAATAGGCTGGAACAGATCGGTGTCGAAGTTCGAGTCCACGTCCTGCAAAATCGAAGCAAACCGCTCCAACCCTGCTCCGGTATCGATGTTTTTGTTCGGCAGCGGTGTATAGCTTCCGTCTTTGTTATGATTGAATTGAGAGAATACAAGGTTCCACACTTCAAGATAGCGCTCGTTCTCTCCGCCGGGATAAAGCTCAGGGTCGGACGGATCATTTCCGTAAGCTTCACCGCGATCATAAAAAATTTCCGTACACGGTCCGCATGGGCCTTCACCGATGTCCCAGAAGTTATCTTCCAGCTTGATAATACGGCTTTCCGGCAGACCAACCTTCTCATTCCACAGCTTGAAAGCTTCTTCATCTTCAGGATATACGGTAACCGACAACCGTTCTGGATCAAAGCCAATCCACTTCTTGTCAGTCAGAAACTCCCATGCCCAGGTAATCGCTTCTTCTTTGAAATAATCACCGATTGAGAAGTTGCCCATCATTTCAAAAAAGGTGTGGTGACGCCGGGTTTTTCCTACATTTTCAATATCATTGGTCCGGATGCATTTCTGAGAGTTGGCCAGACGAGGGTTTTCCGGCTTTACACGTCCGTCAAAATAAGATTTAAGCGGCGCCATTCCAGCATTAATCCACAATAGCGATGGATCGTTATGTGGAACAAGGGACGCACTTGGCTCAATCTTATGTCCTTTCTCTGCAAAGAACTCCAGCCATTTGGAACGAATTTCACTAGCTTTCATAATTACAGCCTCCAGTCTTCATATTGTCCGGTCCGTTTTTCTACAGGACAGAACACAAAAAAGCCCCTGAATCCATTCAGGGACGATTATCTCGCGGTACCACCCTGGTTATCACCTGATAGTATTGACAGACTAAAGTAGTAATCCGTCGAAACCTTCAGGCAATCGCCTTATTTCGGCTTGATAACGGGCGCCACCCGGCGAGTTTGTCTCGCTCTCGGAAATCAGCATGTTCAGCCCGTGACGCTTTCAGGTTCTCACAGCCAACGAAGAATCGTGTTTCTTCGAAGGAACCTGTTCTCTGGGAAAGGAGCACCAGCCTACTTTATTTCCTCATCGATTTCAATTTATATAACCTTTAATATTTTCAAGTATATCGATGCCTAAACTATCTGTCAATGCATGTCAGCCTTAAGGATATCAGCCGCTTTTCCGCCTTATGTAATAAGAGAAAAAATGCTGAAGCAACACCTTTATGACTGCGAAAAAAGGAACAGCCAAAATGAGACCGATCATTCCAGCAATCTGACCGCCAACCAAGAGAGCAAAAATGATCAATAGCGGATGCAAATGCAGCTTGCGGCCAACCACCTGAGGAGAAATTACGTTGCTCTCCAGCATCTGACACACCATATTGACAGCCGCTACAAAAAGCACCATCTTCCAGGATATCGTGGATGCCATCAACAGCGCAGGCGCTGCGCCCAAAAACGGACCCAAATAAGGCACAATATTAAATATGGCGACAATGCTGGCCAAAAGTAAAGCATAGGGCATACCGATCAGCATATAACCGATATACGCCAATATCCCGATAATGAGGCAAACCAAAAATTGCCCGCGAACATAATTGCCAAGGGCGGTGTCGATTTCTTTAATCAGTGTAACGATCGCTTTTCTCCGGCTGCGGGGCAAATAAGATACCGCTGTTCGCTGAAAAACGTCAAAATCTTTTAAAATATAAAAGATCAAAAAAGGAATGATTAACACATTAAACAGAAGACTGATCGTTGCCCCGATGTTATCCATAAAGCTCGATATTCCGTCTGCAATCCTGGTTTCCATATGAAAAAACCAACTGTTCATCCCTGTCCGAATGCCGGGAGGCAAAAGCTTGCTGTCCAGATTTGTCATTAAACTTTGGGCATGCATTGTAAATTCCGGCAAATGTTCGTTCAGTTCTTCCAGCTGCCTGATCAGCATTGGAATCATATTGATCAAAATAACGGCCAAGCAGGTCAGAAACACAGCATATATAAGAAGAACCGCAATGCTTCTTGGAACCTTGCGCTCCGACAGCATGCATACGATTGGATTCAGCACATAAGATATGATCATAGCCACGACAAACGGGGCTAGTACAGCTTTCAAAAAGCGATAAACGTCCAGAAACAACGGTCGCAGCAGCCACACAAAGTAAAGGGCGATAAGCCCGAGCAGCAGCCAGATCATCAAACGGAACCATTTGTTCGCCGTCAGCTGTTCCACAGGGCGATCTCTCCTTTCGGACTGACGTTACCCTGTAAGTATATGTACGAGCTCCCCAAATTAATCTAACATTCTTGAAGGCCGAGTTTTTCGAATCCAAAATCAAAAAAAGACTCCCGCTATTACCGCACTGGTAAAAGCAAGAGTCTCCTTGTATCTTCCACTCCTATGTACGCATAATCAATTCGATGCGTGCATTGGAGGAGGGAAATCCTGCGGAAATTCATCACCGAAAAACAAATCATCCAGCGAGCTAAGCGTACCGTCCTCTTCAACCTGGTAGACAGACATTTTCTCGCCATTGACCGTCAGTTCGATAAAACATCCCCAGCAGTAAAATTGATGGGAACCGATTTTCCCGATGTCTTTAGAACTGCAATTTGGACATTTCATAATCATTTCTCACCCTATCCGTTCACAGAATTAATAGCATTTTCCAAGCGCTGTTCGCTCATTGGTGGCACCATAACAGCATTTTCTCCGATCTCCATTTCCGATGTACAGCGGAGCCATTTACGACCTTCAATTAAATCGGACACAAAACCGTCAGAAATTTCCAACCCTAGTATTGTATTGCCCTGTTCTTGCTCAAAATAAACATCAGAAATGCGTCCGAGTAAAATTCCGTCCTCTGTCAGCACCTGCATCTCTTTTAATTTCCGTCGGCCTAAAAGATACGTTAACGGAATGTCATCAGCACTCGTTTTACGAACAGCATTTTCACTTCGAATCATAACCGCGTCTTCACCGTAAGCTGTAATGTCTTCCCATGATACGGTTTTCACATGAGATGAAAAAATAGCTTTGCCTTCAAGTTCAAACCCGGTGATACGCCAATCTTTATCTAGTATAAAATCGTGGATTTTGCCAATTTCTTTGCCGCTTTCCACGTCGAATACAGCCAGTCCGATCATTTCTTGAAGTTTCATGTTGCACGGACACCTCCTCATCCTTCACAATTTTGAAACGCCCCTCATTGTACAGCTTCAATATCTGTTTAAATCCGGTCGTTTCTACAGGATGAAATGGAAAAACCCACCCCCAATTCATAAAAGGAGAAATCCCTTAGCATTTATTTACGCAACCGTTTCAGGATGGTTCCAATTTTTTGGGCTGTGTACTCCATTTCTTCAGTAGTATTACCCAACCCAAAACTAAAACGAATCGCGGAGCGCAAAACATTTTCAGGTAGCTTCATCGCCTGCAGGACATGGGAGATTTCCAAAGATCCGGAAGTGCAGGCAGACCCGCTCGCCGCAGCGATTCCTTCCATATCCAGATTCATAAGCATCGTCTCGGTACTGATCTCCGGAAAACTGATATTTAAAATTTGAGGCATAAAAAACTGAGGGTTCCCGTTCACAACAAAAGTATCCTGTCCCGATTCATGACAGAGCTCATCAATAAGCTTCTTACGCAGGTTCGTATAATGCGCTCTGCGCTCATCCAATCCTTGAAGAGCCAGCTGTACCGCTTTTGCGAAACCAGCTATTCCGGCCATGTTTTCGGTACCAGCACGGCGTTTTTTCTCCTGCAGCCCCCCAAACAATCTTGGAGATAACGGCGTTTCTCGTTTCACAACTAGAGCGCCAACCCCTTGAGGACCATTGATCTTATGAGAGGAAAAACTCCACAGGTCCACCGGAAACTCCTTGCAGTTAATATACTCGACTCCTAGAGCTTGAACTGCATCTGTATGAAAATAAATGCCTCTGCTGCGGGCAAGCTCGCCAATCTCCCGGATCGGCTGCACCGTTCCGACTTCATTATTGCCAAACATAATCGTGATCAAAACGGTATTATCCCGAATAGCAGCGGCAACATCTTCTACGCTAACGCGGCCTGTGTTGTCTACAGGCACATAAGTAACCTCACAGCCTCTTTTTTCAAGCTCCTCACATGTATGGAGCACCGCATGGTGCTCAATTACGGATGTAATTACATGTTTGCCGCGAAGTCCCAGCGCCTCCAGCGTACCGAAAATCGCAAGGTTGTCACTCTCCGTACCGCCAGAAGTAAACACCAGCTCTTCCGGCAAGCAGCCCAAAAGGGCCGCGATCTCGTCCCGCGACCTGCTTACCTGTTTTCTGGCTTCCCTCCCAAAGGAATGAACGCTGGAAGCATTGCCGTATTGACTTGTCATCACACGCATCATCTCTTCGGCCACTTCCGGATGAACCGGCGAAGAGGCAGCATGGTCTAGATATATGGATTTCATCGCACGTCACCTAAATCAGAATTTCTTGATTTTTTTAATAATTTTCATTCATCATTTATTTATCGCATCACTTTAGTATATTATTTTATAGCGATTCTTACAACATCATTATTGAATTGAAAATAATGCTAAACTTATGGATATGCTCATTATCCCCAACAAAAAAGAACGAGCCATATTAAAGGTCCGTTCTTTATCATCCATGATTAGTGGTTTTAAGGGAGGATTGACTTCAAAGAAAAAACCGCCCTTATATATAGAACATATAGCTATCCACAGCGCTTTGCTCTTCATAATTGATCAGATTATCAAGGGTCGTGGAATCAAGCACCTCGGCGATGCTGTTGCGGATACGCAGCCACAGATCCCGCTTCGCCGGATCATCTTCTTCCGTAAAATCTACAGGTGAAATCGGTCCCTCCAGCACACGGATGACATCACCTGCCGTAATACTGGCCGGCTCACGCGACAAAATATAGCCGCCATACGCGCCGCGAATACTTTTAACCAGCCCTGCATTTCGAAGCGGAGCAACAAGCTGCTCCAAATAATGCTCCGACAGCTGATTTTTTTCAGCTATGCTTTTCAGTGACGTCGGCCCCTCACCAAATCTGGCCGCCAGCTCCATCATAATCGTCAATCCATACCTGCCTTTAGTTGAAATCTTCAAGGAAGACACCTCTCTCGAAATAGTATATATAACATATCTCATCAGTTTTATGGGTTTGGGGCGAAAAATCAGGCTAATCAGGCGTTATCATTACAAAATGCCCATAATCCTCTCTATTCCGATTATTCCCCTGTGCATATGGTAACATAACCACAGTCACTATGGGTAATAATCCGCAACTATTTTTTAAAAAATGTGCATCTGGAGAGGACACAACATGGGACGTGTGAAGTAAGCCAGGTTGTGATAAAATACGTCCATGGGCACAATTCAATACGAAAATGGTGATGACGATGTCAAAAGATAAACAAAACACCCGAATCGTTGTCGGCATGTCCGGGGGAGTCGATTCCTCCGTAACAGCACTGCTGCTGAAACAGCAGGGTTATGAAGTGATCGGCATTTTTATGAAAAACTGGGACGACACCGATGAACTCGGCTACTGCACGGCCGAAGCGGACGCAGAGGACGTTCGTCGTGTATGTGAACAGCTCGAAATCCCTTACTATACCGTCAATTTTGAAAAGGAATACTACGATAAAGTATTTTCCTATTTTCTTGATGAATATAAGGCTGGTCGAACACCAAATCCGGATGTCATGTGCAATCGGGAAATAAAATTTGGTGAATTTTTAAACAAAGCGATGGATCTTGGCGCCGACTATGTAGCGACAGGACATTATGCCCGTGTGGTGGAGAAAGACGGAAAGTTCCGCCTTCTTCGCGGCGTAGACAACAACAAAGACCAAACTTACTTTCTGAACGCGCTAAATCAGAATCAGCTATCCAAAGCGATGTTCCCGATCGGACATTTGCCTAAGCCGGAAGTTCGCCGTCTTGCAGAGGAAGCCGGTCTTTACACAGCCAAGAAGAAAGACAGCACCGGCGTGTGCTTTATCGGCGAGCGTAATTTCAAGGAATTCCTCAGCCACTATCTCCCGGCACAGGGCGGAGATATGGTCGATGTCATAACCGGCGAAGTCAAAGGCCGTCACGACGGCTTGATGTATTATACCCTTGGACAGCGCCAAGGACTCGGCATCGGAGGCTCGGGTACCGGAGAGCCATGGTTTGTTGCCGATAAGGATTTGAACAACAATGTGCTGTATGTTGTACAAGGAGATCATCCAAGTCTGTATTCCACCGGATTGATTGCCTCCGGGGTTAACTGGATAGCAGGTAAGGAAGCTATGCCCAATGATTCCTTCACCTGCGTAGCGAAATTCCGCTACCGCCAGCCGGATCAGGAAGTGACCGTAACGCCAAGGGAAGACGGAACGGTTCACGTTGCTTTTCATCAGCAACAAAAAGCCATTACACCCGGACAAGCTGTTGTATTTTACCAAGGTGAAGAATGCCTTGGCGGCGGAACGATCGAGTATGCGGAGAAAGTACCCTATTAAGGGGTAACCGCCCTGCTGCCGTTGTCAGAGAAAGCTTACGTTTTCTCCCCAAGATAAGAAGAGGCATGACCCTCAGGATACTAAAACCCTGAAAGGTCATGCCTATTTATTTTCCCAATTATAAAATCACTTCAACCACGTGGCCTCTCTCTATACTCAAGGCAACATTCACCAACCGCTGATTTCGGCTTCCGCGAAACGCCAGGGAAGTATCCTTTTTCTTTAATATAAATTTTCCGTCCACAATAACGTCACACAGAAGGGCCAGCTCTCGAAGCTTCTCCTGCCTCATAAGCGCCTCAAAGGTAAAACCCGTATAGGCCCACACATTTTTATCCGGGCAACGGTCCCGAACATCGGACAAAAAGCTGATGCATTCTTCTGCCGAGAAAAATGGGTCCCCGCCGCATAATGTGACTCCATCCAGCAAAGGATTACTTGCGATCTCATCCAGTATCCGAGATTTCAGTTCCTCTGTAAACGGCTCTCCAGCTTCAAAATCCCATGAAGACGTGTTAAAGCAGCCCGGGCAAGCATGACGGCAGCCGCTGACGAACAGGACGGCACGAACTCCCGGACCTTCATTGATGCTTTCCGGTATATAGCCGCATATATTCATTGATGCTTGACCCGATCTCGAACTTCGGCCTGCTTGGCTGAATTGAATCGCTCTGTGTAGTTCCCCGTTAAATACCCCGTCACCCGGCGCAGGCGATGAAACACTACTTTTCCTTCCTCTACCCCACACTGAGGGCAAGCTGAACCGATAATCCCTTCATAATCACAGACAGGGCACCGATCGAGCGGATGGTTGACAGAAAAATAGCCGATGTCCTGATCTAACGCAAACTGGACGATTTTGCGAAATGCTGTCGTATTCTGCCGGGCGTTGCCGTCCAGTTCAACATACGAGATCGCTCCCGCATTACAGAGTTTGTGAAATGGAGCTTCCCACTGAATCTTTTGAAAAGCGGCCACTGGATAATATACGGGAATGTGAAATGAATTCGTGTAATATTCCCGATCCGTCACCCCCGGGATCGTGCCGAACGCTGCCCGATCCAGCTTCGTAAATTTACCCGACAGACCTTCGGCCGGAGTAGCAAATAGAGAGATATTCAAATCATATTGCTCACTCATTTCATCGCAGTAACTACGCATCCTGCGAACGATATCAAGCGCCATCTTTCTAACACCCTCGTCCTCTCCATGATGCAAACCAGTCAGTGCCTTCATACATTCCGCAACACCGATAAAACCAAGAGCCAGTGTTCCGTGTTTGATGAGCTCAGCCACCTCATCCTCGGGAGCAAGTTTCTCTCCACCTTCCCATACTCCTTCACGCATCATAAAATCGGACGCTTTTGCCGGTTGTCTCGCTTGAATATGATAACGATGAACGAGCCCTTCCACAGCGATCTTCATGTACCGATCCAGACTGTCGTAAAACCCGGTCATATCCGGCTCCTTCCGCTGGCCCATAACGATACCATGTTCAATGCCAAGCCGTACCAGGTTGAGCGTATTGAAAGATAAGTTCCCCTTGCCGCTCAATCGATTTCTGCCAAACCGGTCCGATATCGTTCGAGTTCGGCACCCCATCGTTGCGATGATCGTATCGGGGTCCTCCGGCCGGTAATAAGGGAGATTAAACGTTGCATCCACGTTGACAAAGTTCGGATATAAGCGCCGGCTGGAGCACTCAACCGCTTTAAGAAACAGATCGTAGTTCGGATCGCCTTCCTCTTGATTGACCCCTTTTTTACACTGAAAAATATGCTGCGGGAATATCGGTGTTTCTCCCCGTCCCAATCCCCTCATCGTGGCGTCAAGCAGTGCATGAGATACCAGTCTTCCCTCAGTGGAAGTACACATCCCGTAATTTAAAGAGGTAAACGGTATTTGTCCACCAGCACGGCTGCTCATCGTATTTAAATTATGAATCAAAGATTCTGCGGCCTGCTTTGTTTCATTTACGGTCTCTTCATAAGCAAATTTATAGGTAAGGGGATAGCGCTCTTGAAGTCTGTCATGATCCATATACAGTTCCATATCCGAAATATCTTCATTCTGGTTCCCTTGTCCTTCGCTAAAATAAGTAAGCCCCTTTCGGAAATGCTTGCGGAAAGATTTCCCTACATACGGCGCCAGGTCCCAATCGATTTTATTACCGGATACACCGCCGAATTGGCTGTTCTGCTGAGATTGAAAAATGATAGCTACGAGCGCCATAGCGGTCATGATGCTCTGCGGAGACCTGACCGAACCGTTTCCGGTGTTAAAGCCCTTTTCCAGAAGCTTGCCAAAAGGGATGAAAATGCAGTTGGTCGTTCCTAAAGCATATTGATCTAAATCGTGGACATACACATATCCGTTTTTTATCGCCTCGTTCAGCGGTTTTGGAAGTATAAAGCTGGTTGCCATCCACTTCGCATATTCCGATCCGATCCGGCTCATTTTCCCGCTGAAGGACTCACCGTTCAGATTGGCATTTTCACGAAGGAGATCAAGATCTTTAACACCGATAACACTGCTGCTGATCTTGTACAGTTCCCCCCGCCTCATCCGTTCTCTGTCCCTTGTTTCACGATATTCTGTGTAAGCTTTCGCTACCTGGTCATAACCGGTTTTTTTTAGAAAATGAATGACAAGGTCCTGTATTTCCTCCACTGTCATTTGCTCGATACCAGCGGCTTTGGCTTCTACCAGCGTAGCGACCCGGGACGAGGCTTCATATCTGGAGCCCCCTTCTATAGCTTGAAACGCCCTGTTCACCGCATTTATAATCCGCGTAATTTCAAACGAGACGCATGTACCATCCCTCTTCATGACTTTCATCAAAAATCCCTCCATACGAAAGCACCTGTACAGGTGTATAAATCAACATTTCACAATGTGATGAAAGCACGGTTATTGTCAAAATAAAAGAAGCATGCTGCCGCAAGTCTGCGAAAAAACATGCTTCAATAAAGAACCGTTGAATCCGATCAAACGCCGGATCACCCTTCCATTCGAAACACTTCCTATCGACCGTAGGCACATTGTGTTGACTTCATGGCAGGTATCTGGCTTCAGTTTACGAATGGGAGATAGACATCTGACTCGTCTATCTCTCTTCGGATAAGCTGTTACAGTGGCGGGACCGCTCCGGATTTGCACCGGATTCCCTTTTCAGATTGGAATGATCCAATCGACCATCAAGCACTATATGTAGTTGTTGAATCAAACAATATAACAACATATAGGTTTTGACTGTAACATTTATCACAGTGAGGGATTTGTAACTATCTACATCTGGGCTGCTAAATAAAGTCCTGCCCATGCGCCTGCAAGGCCGAGAACAACGGACCCAGCCACATATGAGAATGCTTGGGTGTATCGTTTGTTCGCTGCCAGACAGACCGCTTCATAACCAAATGTTGAAAATGTTGTGAACGCCCCGCAAAATCCAGTACCAAGCATCTTATAAACGGTCTCAGGAAGATAGTCGAAGCAACCAGTAAAAAATCCAAGTAGAACAGAGCCAGCCAAATTGATAAAAAACGTAGCCCATGGAAATGAACCCTCTACCTTTTTTCCAATCCAGACACCGATGGAATAACGAGAAACAGCTCCGGCTATCCCTCCCAGGCCTATCCAGAGCATCATGCTTTCGCACCTTCTTGCTTCAATGACATCTTTCGTCCCAGCCAAACGCCGATGCCGGACATAAACAAACCGCCCACAACACTGCCCAGCACATAAATTGCTGCAACTGTATTTTGACCGTTTTCCATAAACCTGACTGCATCTACGGTAAAGGTGGAAAACGTTGTGAACGCCCCCGTAAACCCGGTGCCGATAAACAGACGGGCCTGTTCAGAAATCCGCGAGGATGACAGGCAGTATGTCATAAACCAGCCTAAAAACAGACACCCCATCAGATTGATGAGCAGGATCGCGGCTGGAAAGCCGTTAAGCGGGGCAGGGATGCTCTCATCCAAACCATAACGGAGCAGTGTGCCTCCGAAACCGCCTGCACCCACGAAAATCAGGTTCTTTCCCATATGTTTCGCCTTCTTTTCATCATTTCAAAAAACTGTTGCTCATCTCTCTCGCAAGCGCTGATTATGCGAAATTTTCGCCTCATTCCCCTGCTCTGTCGCCTGATAAAACACCCGATCTGCCAGCTCCTTCGGTAAATAGTCCTGCTTCACATAGTGTCCCGGATAGTCATGAGGATATTTGTATCCGGCATGACCCAGCTTCTCAGCCCCTTGATAATGAGTGTCACGCAAATGAAGCGGTACCTCAGCCGATTTCACTTCATCCATAGCGGACATCGCACGTGATATGGCGGTGTAAACAGCATTGGACTTCGGGCTCTCCACAGCAAAAAGAATCGCCTGTGCAATGTTCAGCTTGGCCTCCGGCCAACCATTATTGCGATAAGCCTCCAAGGCGCTGACAGCTTGTACCATCGCCTGCGGATTCGCAAGCCCAATATCCTCGCTGCTGGCCGCAATCAATCGGCGAATAAACACCATGGGGTCCATACCGAGTTTTTCTACAGCGTACAAAAACCAGAAGAGCGCAGCATCACTGGAGCCGCGAATGCTTTTGTGAAAAGCCGACAACACATCATATTGGGTAGATTCATCCGCCCGAACAGTTGGACGCCTGATCGATTCCTCGGCAACCTCCAGCGTAATATGAACGGTGCCGTCTGAATCGGGAGGTGTCGTCATTGCTGCAAGCTCCAGTGCATTCAATGCCCGGCGAATATCACCGTTCGCCATGGATGCGATGTGATCAAGCGCCTCGTCATCCGCCTGAAGCTGCATAAAACCAAGTCCGCGTTCCTGATCCTGAAGCGCTCGTTTCATGGCGATACAGGAATGCTCCTTATTCAGCGGTTCTAGCTGAAACAATGTGGAGCGGCTCATTAAAGCCCCATTGACATAATGAAACGGATTTTCAGTTGTTGCGCCTATAAAAATGATCGTTCCCTTTTCTACCGCAGGCAATAGGGCATCCTGACGGGAACTGTTAAACCGGTGTACCTCATCCAGAAACAGTATAGTTTTGGTTCCGTACAATGATTTGTTGTTCTGTGCCTGCTCTATTACTTCACGTACATCCTTTACAGTAGCATCCACCGCATTTAAGCGTACGAATGTCCCTTGTGTATGCTTCGATATAATATGAGCGAGCGTTGTTTTTCCGCATCCGGGTGGACCGTAGAGCAAAATCGAAGAAACCTGGTCCGCTTCAATAGCACGACGAAGCAGCTTGCCGGGTCCTACAATATGCTCTTGTCCTATATATTCTTCCAGGTTATTCGGACGCATCCGGTCAGCCAACAGCCTGGAATCACGCTCCTCTTCACGACCAAATGAAAATAAATCCATCATTACACTTCCTTGCTTGAATCACAACGTTGTTATGATCCGTATTGTGCTTTTCTAATCATATCATAATCCGGCATTCACTTCGCCCCTGCCCGTCTCCCGATAATATTCGTCAATTATAAAACTTTCGCCTCTTTCGCATGTTTATAATTATAGTACGAAAAGCCTGTACATCTTTCTGAAGCTTTAAGGAGGTTATCATCTTATGAAAAAACGCCTTATTACCGGATTTGTCCTTGTCGCTTTCGTCATTCTCATGTGGGTTACTCTTTATCGGTTTATAGATAATTTAGACGATTCTCATAAGCAGCTCGGCCAGCAGAACGAAAGAAATAATTGTTCCAACAGCGGAATGCCCACTCTTTTTCGTTAAATAGACGCTTTCAGGTGCAGCTAGAATGGTTGTCGACAAAAAAGAAATCGCCCTTAGAGCGATTTCTTTTTATAGTGTAAGTGACAGATTTTCAAATAGATTATTTAACATCTTCCGGCCAGCCCAGAGAAGAAATCTCGGACTCTTTTGATACGACATAGGAAGGAAGCTGCTCTTTATGCAGCAGCCACAGCTCATGCAAAGCACGCGTGCAGCCAACATACATAAGCTTGGCATCCCAAGCTTTTTCCGCATAGTGGTCGCTGTCTGCGTCTGCCACGATAACAGCATCAAATTCAAGCCCTTTGGAGAGATATACCGGAAGTACAGATAAACCGCCCTGATACGTTTGTTTGCTTCCATCGATAAGATGAAGCTCTGGCCACTCATCCAACAGCATTTCGTGAAGCTCCTTCGCTTCCCGTAGTGTACGCGTCAAGATCGAAACGGTTCGGTAACTCCCTTTGGAAAGCAGATGACGTAACGCTCGGCGAAGATCCTTTACCCTGCCCTTTTCACTATAGCGGATGAGGCGCACAGCATCTCCACTTCGGAAAACAGGCACAGCCAAAAGGTCGCTCTCTACTCCCTTCTCCAATATGCCGTTAGCAAATTCAATAATCTCCATCGTAGAACGATAGCTTCGGGTTAGCGCAAAGTAAGCTCTGTTCTCCTCAGCAAACAATCCGCTCATCTCTTCCCAGGCATGAACTCCGCGGTAAGCATGAATCCCTTGCGAGAGATCACCAAGTATCGTAAAAGAATGCCCTCTTACAAAATGATCCAAGAGCGCAACCTGGAACGGCGAAAAATCCTGCGCTTCGTCAATAACGATATGGTCAAATCTCTGTTCACCCGTCATTTCATTCATCAAACAGTGAAAATAAAGAAGCGGTGTCAGATCCTCTTCGCGGATCATATTCTTTTTCAGATCACTTCGGGTCGCTTTCAGAACTTCCTTCGGAATTTCGGCCTGAAGCTCCTGTGCCCACGTCCCGTTAGCTTTCACAGCGCCAAACAACTGCTTATACAATACTAGCGGTTCAAAAACAGGCCATTTCTTTGCATAAGCTTTCTCTCGACCAGCCGCTTTTTTCTTTCTCTCTTTCAAAACAGCAGAAGACGATGACTTTTTCAGCTCCATCTCCACCCAGCGGTGCAGCCGGGCAAGAACCCGTTCCTTCCGCTTCGCAAGAGGATACGGTTTGTATTCTTCGTTAAACCACTCGAATATCGTTTCCCGTTTCAGCACAGCACCATCCCATGGGGAGAAGTCTCCCTCCGGCAGCGCATATTGCTCAAGCTGCTGAACACAGCGCTCGATCAAATTCATGAGACGTAAAGATCCTTTAAAGCGGCCTCTAACATCATCATTGATGTCTGGGGTTCCCTGACCTGTTTCCGCCTCAAACCAATAAGACAGTGTTTCCGAAGCATCACTCGATGTCATATTAATATTCAGAAGATCCGATGCCCAATCAGCGAACGTCCGCTGCTGAATGTCGCCCACGCCAAGCTCAGGCAGCACATCGGAAATGTAATCCAGAAACATATGGTTTGGAGCAAAAATAATCATTTTCTCTGCTGATACTTGATCCTTGTATTGATACAGCAAAAAAGCCAGACGGTGAAGTGCTACCGTTGTCTTTCCGCTCCCCGCTACCCCCTGGATAATCAGTGCCGTGTTCTTGGCTGCACGGATGATTTTATCCTGTTCAGCCTGGATTGTAGATACGATATCTCTCAGCCGATTGTCTTTGTTTTCACCTAGTCGATAGACGAGAAATTCATCGGATACAGCAGGTCCGCCGCTTTCACGGTTGTAGGTGTCGGATACACGCTCCAAAATTTGCTTGCGGATCACGACATTTCGCTTTAAATATACCAAACCTTCAACAAGTCCTTCAGGCGAGTCATATGTAGCAGAATCATTGCCGCCTGTAAACGAATAGAACAAGCTGGCAATGGGGGCACGCCAATCGATAACCATCGGATGCTCTCCCGCTTCCTCACGGTCAAAACCAACTTTGCCAATATAGAGCGGAACCTGTTTCTCTCTTCCGTTTTCCTGAAAATCCAGCCGTCCAAAATAAGGCTCCGCCAGACTTTTTTGAAGCGCCTGACGCCGCTCCTCACGCCCCGCTTCGAGCACCTGCTCTGTGAAATCATGTCCGGTATACACCGGAATACTTTGCAGACGAGCAAGCTGTTTGTCAATTTCGGCGATCACTTCATTTAGCCTTTGCTCTTCTTCTTGATAGGCACTTTGAAAAGAGTCCGTCAATTTCAGTTACCTCCTAAGAAATATTTTTTCGTATCGCCGCCGTTTAGGGCATCCGTGACACAAAAAGGATTTTTATTGTAGCACAACTTACATGAATATACTATTGGATCTTTTACCTCAGCTAAAACCGAACGTAAAAAAGGAACGCTTTAATCCCTCGTGTTCAGGATAAAAGCGTTCTTTGAAAGAAGACGCAGTAACGCCTTTGTATAGCGGACTACGTTGTTTTTTATCATTTACATTCAAGGTATGAAGCGCCTAAGATACGCCTGCTCTTTCCAGAAGCTCCTTGACTGCTACACTGACCATAATCAGCCCTACCACGGGAGGCACAAAGGAATTACTTGCCGGAGGCTGTTTGGCTTTGCGTATTTCCGGAGCGTTCTCCGGCACGATTTTGTCCGTAACATCCTGGCGAGGCTTCAGCGGTTCTTCCAGGGAATATACAACCTTGACCCCCTTCTTAATGCCTTCCTTGCGCAGCTTTGTCCGGATAACCCGTGCAATGGGGTCCATGGATGTCTTGGAAATGTCAGCAACCTGAAACTTGGTAGGGTCCATTTTATTGGCCGCTCCCATGCTGGATATCATTGGGATACCCCGTTTTAAACATTCCTTGATCAGATGGATTTTATAAATAATTGTATCTGAAGCATCGATTACATAATCCAGGTCATATTTAAACAGCTCTTCATGAGTTTCGTCGGTATAAAACATATTTAGAGCAATCGCTTCACATTCCGGATTGATCAGCTTGACACGTTCAACCATCAGATCCGCCTTTTTCTGGCCGATCGTTGTTGTCAACGCATGAATTTGACGATTGATATTCGTGATATCAACAACATCTTTATCAATCAGAATAATACGGCCAACGCCCGTACGAGCAAGAGCCTCTACAGCTATAGAGCCGACCCCGCCAATACCGAGCACCGCTACTGTACTTTTTTTCATAACCTTAAGGCCTTCAGGCCCGATTGCCAGTTCCGTCCGGGAAAACTGATGCAGCATCTTTCTATGCCTCCTGACAGGCAGAAACGGCTGTTCTTCAGCCGTTTCTCCCGGAAATTTTATTTTTTGTCATCGCCTGGTTTTTTAGCAAGCTTGATATGGAGCTGCTCCAGCTGACCGCCATCTACAGAGGATGGGGCATTCATCAGCAGATCCGTGGCACTTGCGGTTTTCGGGAACGCAATCGTCTCACGCAGGTTGGTGCGTCCAGCAAGGAGCATAACCAAACGGTCAAAGCCAAATGCGATGCCCCCATGCGGAGGCGTACCGAATTCGAAAGCATCCAGCAGGAAGCCGAACTTCTCATTCGCTTCTTCTGGAGACAGTCCCAATGTAGCAAACATTTTCTCCTGTACTTCACGCTTGAAAATACGCATGGAACCGCCGCCTACTTCATAACCGTTCAGTACAAGGTCATAAGCTTGAGCGCGAACCTTGAGCGGATCTGTCTCAAGCAGTTCCAAGTCTTCATCCCTCGGACGGGTGAACGGATGATGCTCTGCCACATAACGTTTTTGATCTTCGTCATAGCTCAAAAGAGGGAAGTCCAGAACCCAGGCAAACTTGAATTCACTGTCATCGATCAAGCCAAGCTGGCGTCCGATCTTGAGACGAAGTGCACCGAGTACATCAGCAACGACTTTCGAGTTATCGGCGGAGAACAGCAGCAAGTCGCCCTCTTCTGCTCCAGTACGCTCTTTGATCGCGTCAATCTCCTGCTCGCTGAAGAACTTCACGATAGGGCCTCTGAATTCGCCCTCCTTCACTTGAATCCAGGCAAGCCCTTTGGCTCCGTAACGTGCTGCATATGGTCCCAGATCATCGATTTCCTTACGTGTCCAGGTACCGCAGCCTTTGGCGTTCAAGCATTTCACTTCGCCGCCTTTTTCAATAACGGAAGCAAACACCTTGACACCGCTGTTCGCTACGATGTCATTCATCTCGATCAATTCAAGACCGAAACGAAGGTCAGGCTTGTCTGAACCGTATTTCCCCATTGCATCAGCGTAGCTGATACGCTGGAACGGTGTCGCCAGCTCAACGCCGATCGTTTCCTTAAACAGGCGGGCCATCAGCTGCTCCATCATGCTGAGCAAGTCGTCACGCTCCATGAATGACGCTTCGATATCGACCTGGGTGAATTCTGGTTGACGATCTGCACGGAGGTCCTCGTCACGGAAACAGCGTGCAATTTGATAATAACGCTCAACGCCGCTTACCATCAGAAGCTGCTTGTAAATTTGCGGAGATTGCGGCAGAGCGAAAAAATCACCTGGATGCACACGGCTTGGTACCAGATAATCCCGGGCACCCTCCGGTGTGCTTTTTGTCAAAATAGGCGTTTCAATATCAACAAAACCTTGTTCATCAAGAAAATCGCGGAATACTTTAGCTGCTTTGGAACGAAGCATCAGCGTCTTTTGCATTTCAGGACGGCGCAAGTCCAGATAACGATACTTTAGACGAAGCTGCTCATCCACTTCAATGTCATCTTCAATGAAAAACGGTGGTGTTTTAGCTGTGTTTAGGACCTCAATTTCAGTCACCTGAACTTCAATCTCCCCTGTTGGAAGGTTAGGATTGATCGTTTCAGGATCGCGCTTTACAACTTTGCCGGATACAGCCAATACATATTCACTGCGTGCCTTGTCCGCCACAGCCAATGCGTCACCCGAGAAATCCGGATTGAATACAACCTGCATAATTCCACTGCGGTCGCGCAGATCGATGAAGAGCACGCCTCCCAAGTCACGGCGCGTCTGTACCCAGCCGTTTAGCGTCACAGTTTCTCCAATGTTGGCGGTCGTTAATTGACCGCAATGATGCGTCCTTTTCATGGTTTCATCATACCCCTTTGTTTATAATTAAGCCGAGTACGGCAGATTAACTTAATTCCTTATGCAGATCATCCAGCTTCACGGTACGCTGCTCACCGGTTTCCATCGATTTCAGTGCGATTTCTCCACGGGAGAGCTCATCATCACCGAGGATCGCTGTATATCGAGCCTTCAGTCGATCAGCCGACTTCATCTGTGCCTTCATTTTTCGGCCGAGATAATCACGCTCGGCAGAAAAGCCTGCATTGCGCAGCTTGTACGCCATTTTTGTTACTTCCTGTTCTGCTGCTTCCCCTAAAGCGACAAGATACACATCAAGCGGTTTCTCTGCTTGCAAATCGATTTTCTGATTTTCTAGAATCATCATGATCCGCTCCAAACCGATGCCAAAGCCGATACCCGGCTGATCTGGCCCGCCGATATCTCCAACCAGGCCGTTAAATCGTCCGCCGCCGCCTACCGTATCGATCGCGCCGATCCCTTGAGCCTTGAGTTCAAACGCTGTGTGGGTGTAATAATCCAGGCCGCGGACTAGACGTGGATTAATTTCATACTCAATACCCATGGCATCCAGATAACCTTTAACTTTTTCAAAGTGAATGCTGCACTCCTCGTCCAGGCTATCCAAAATCGACGGCGCACCACTGAATTTATCCTGATCCTTCTTGCAGTCGAGCACCCGCAGCGGGTTTCGTTCCATACGGGACTGGCAATCTGAACACAGTTGATCTTTCATCGGTGTAAGAAAAGCAAGTAGCGTATCCCGATAAGCAGCCCTTACTTCTGGAGTTCCAACCGAATTGATTTCAACCTTTACTCCCTGCAGGCCAAGTTCTTTCGTAAAGGAATATCCTAATGCGATCACTTCAGCATCTATGGCTGGCTCCGCACTGCCGAACACCTCCACACCGAACTGATGAAACTGCCGATACCGCCCCGCCTGCGGACGTTCATAACGGAACATCGGTCCGATATAGTACAGCTTCGTAACGTCCGGTTCACCGTACAATTTATTTTGTACGTATGCCCGAACAACCCCGGCCGTTCCTTCCGGACGAAGTGTCATGCTCCGATCACCCTTGTCCGTGAACGTGTACATTTCTTTTTCGACAATATCCGTCGTCTCACCAACTCCCCGCTCAAACAGCTCTGTCTGTTCGAACATTGGCGTACGTATTTCGCGGTAGTTGTAGCGGCGACACATTTCTCTTGCCTTCTCTTCAACAAACTGCCATTTCTCGACTGTGCCTGGTAAGAAATCCTGTGTGCCTGTTGGCTTCTCATATTTAGCCATTTGTTCATCCCCTCCAATTCATCCAGATCTGTTAATGAAACAGCTCCGAAATAATCTATGTAAAAACTTTTTGAAAACCAAAAAACCCCCATCCCGGTTGTCATCGTATAACAACAGGGACGAGGGACTGTATACAAACCAATCTCCCGTGGTGCCACCCACATTCCGAATCATCCATCATAAACTGTACGGTTACTGTATGGTCTGATCCGCTTTCAACCGGATAACGCACGGCAGCGCAGAAACGGCTACTAGAATACATACACCGGAATTACATCCGAAAATGACATTCGCCGCCTGTTCTCGGGGAGGTCATTCGTCCATTCATCATGGGAATCCTTACAGCCAAGGGATTCTTCTCTGTTCATGTGGGGATGGAGTACTTGGTCCCGTCATCAAATCATATTATTTTATATAATATACCCAAAACATTATATTTTTAGATTGTAATGAACCGCTGTACTAAAGTCAAGCAAAAAAAACGTCAAGTACGTCGCTCTAAAAAAAGAAAAACCTACAAACCGATGTTGTAGGTTCAAAACATATATAAAAAAGGGGGTCATGCCATTATTATAAACATCGAATATTAAGGAAACATTTTACGAACATTACAGTTATATTACAAAATGTGAAAGCGATATTTTCAGGACTCATTGAAACACTGTATACATGCTCTGTTCACCCGAAGCATATAAACGATTTCATCATAATCTTCGTCACGAACTTTGACAGACAACACATAACTCAATTTGTCGAAATCTTCATCAGTAAAGTCTTCGGAGTCCATCGATTCATCAGAGGCAAAAAACGAATCATTTTGATCCAGATTAGAAGAAGCAGGTGCGCTCACGATCATACCCGGGGCTGGAGCCACGCCACCGACAGCTCCCGTTCCCATCGTAGTACCGCCCGTACCGCCCGCGTTCCAAGGGACCAAAGGTATTAAAATGTCGTCATCTCTGCCAATAGCCTCTTGAAGCCGTCCAATCTCCAAATTTTCTGTGTTATACACCTGAAGTTTGATTCTTGCGCCCTCCGCTTCATCTTCATTTCTGAAATAAGCTTGAATCTGTTTAGCCATTGGCATTCCTCCTTTATTCCAAACTATTTTTAATACCGTATTGCATGAATCAGCTTATACGTTGATCCGTAAAAACATGCGTTACAGCACCTTCAATAGCTCACGTACGAAAGCAGGTTCATCATCTGGTGTTCGAGAGGTGATAAAATTGCGATCTACGATAACTTCCTCATCCTTGAAGTTTGCACCTGCATTAACCATGTCATCCTTAAGGGGAGGATATGAAGTAATCGTACGTCCTTTCAACAGGTTGGCGCTGGCTAAAATTTGCGGGCCATGACAAATGGATGCAATCGGCTTGCCCACATGATCAGCCTCTGTTACAAACTTCAAAATATTCGAATCCAGACGCAAATTTTCCGGGGACGAACCGCCTGGAATGACTACCGCATCATAATCATTTATATTTACATCAGCGATAGCTTTATCTGTAGTGTATGCAACTTTGCCCTGCTTACCCTTTAATTTTTGACCCTGTTCAAGACCGATAATGTCAGCCTGATGTCCCGCCTCTTTTACCGCTTCATAAGGAACCTTCATTTCAGAATCTTCAAATTGATCAGCTAGTAAAAATGCAACTTTACTCATATAACATTTCTCCTTTCACTCATGTACTTGCTTTTTATTACCCTTCTGATTCATTTTTATAACAATCCCAAGCAAAGTTAATCATTCAAAAAGACTGTAATAAAAAAAGCCGCTTTAATCAGCAGCTTTCCGTTATGATGCAAAATAAAAATTTCGTTTTCATGTTCTTCGTAGGAAAATACGAGAACAAGCTTTTTCATCCTTTTTCCACATGGGATCACTACTAAGTACAACAGAGCGACTTATACTATCTGCTTCTCGCGAACTGCCAGAGGTCGAGAGTGAAAAAACTCTCCAACTGAGGGATTTATGGGATTGACGCATCTGTAAAACTCCTTCTTGCTGTCTTTAAGCAAACCTCTCTTGTCATACAGCATGTCCAGATCTCCATAACCTATGCGCATCCCAAGCAAATCCAATTTAATTACGACTGTCGATTATTAAAGTGACCGGGCCCCAATTCGTTAAGGAAACGTCCATCATAGCCCCAAACACACCGGTTTCCACCTGAAGACCCTTTGCCGCCAATTCACGATTGAAGGCTTCATACAGCATCTCGGCCTTGTCCGGTTTGGCCGCAGCCATAAAGTTCGGCCGTCTGCCTTTGCGGCTGTCTCCATATAGCGTAAACTGGGAAACCGATAAAATAGCTCCACCGACATCCTGCACGCTAAGATTCATTTTTTCATGTTCGTCCTCAAAAATTCTTAGTCCAGCCACCTTATCCGCCAAATATTTCACATCTTTCTCCTCGTCCTCATGAGTGACTCCAACGAGCACCATTAGCCCTTTTCCAATACGCCCTACTACCTCTTCATTTACAGTGACCTGCGCATTTTTGCATCTTTGAATAACGACTCTCATTCCTATCCAGCCCCTCTTAAGAAAAAATCGCGGCCAGCTTCTTTGGAAGAAGCAAGACCGCGCACGTATAACAGTACGACAAATGCGGCCGTACGACGCTTCACCTTTATCAATCATTCATTGCATAATACGGTGAACGGTATAGACATCCTTCACACGTTTAATTCGCTCCACAACTGAAAGGAGATGATCCTTATTCCGAATCAAAATGGTCATATGGATCAACGCCATCTTGTTTTTATCTGAGCGGCCGGTTACAGCCGAAATATTCGTCTTGCTCTCCGATACAGCCTGAAGTACTTCATTAAGCAAGCCGCTTCGATCGTGACCGGTTACCTCAATATCAACGCTGTAATTCGCTTCAACGGCCGATTCCCATTCCACCTCGATCACACGTGCAGCTTCTTCCTCATGATCCGTATTCGGCAGGTTCGCACAATCCGATCGATGGACAGAAACGCCGCGTCCACGTGTAACGTAACCGACAATATCATCTCCAGGAACCGGGTTGCAGCAGCGGGCAAAGCGAACGAGCAGATTGTCAATCCCTTTAACCCGAACACCATTTGTCGGTCGACTTCGCTTCTCAGTCGGCGCCTTAATCTCTTTGATCTCCGACGTTAACTCCAGCAGATTAGCTTCCTCTTGCTCCTTTCGAAGCTTCTCGGTCAAACGTGTGCAAATCTGTGCAGCTGTAATTCCTCCAAAACCAATGGCCGACAACATATCTTCGATATCATTAAAAGCAAATTTCTTGGCTACCTCGATCAGTTTATCGTCAGTCATCCACTCCGAAACATCAACACCGAGACGCTTCAACTCCCGCTCAAGCAAATCCCGGCCCTTCTCTACGTTCTCTTCCCGCTTCTCTTTCTTAAACCATTGTTTGATTTTGCTCCTTGCATGAGACGATTGGGCGATTTTCAGCCAGTCCTGGCTTGGGCCATAAGAATGTTTCGAAGTTAAAATCTCAACGATGTCCCCGGTCTTCAGCTCATGATCCAGCGGTACGATCCGCCCATTCACCTTCGCACCAATCGTACGGTTGCCGACCTCCGTATGAATTCTATAAGCGAAATCAAGCGGTACAGAGCCAGCAGGCAGCTCGATAACCTCGCCTTTTGGAGTAAACACAAATACCAGGTCTGAGAAAAAATCCATTTTAAGCGTTTCGACAAACTCCGAAGCATCCTTTGCTTCATGCTGCAACTCCAGAATCTCACGAAAGAAAGTCATTTTGTTATCAAAATCGCCCGCTCCGCTGGCGCCTTCCTTGTATGCCCAGTGTGCCGCAATACCATATTCTGCAGTGCGGTGCATTTCAACCGTCCGGATCTGCACCTCGGTGGGCTCCCCATTTGGACCGACAACGGTAGTATGCAAAGATTGATACATATTCGCCTTCGGCATCGCAATATAATCTTTAAATCGTCCTGGCATCGGCTTCCATAATGTGTGGATAATACCTAAAGTTGCATAACAATCCTTGATATTATCGACAATGATCCGAATCGCCAGAAGATCATAAATCTCATTAAATTGCTTGTTCTTCACTTTCATCTTGTTATACACACTGTAAATATGTTTCGGTCTGCCGGACAGCTCAGCCTGAATCCCCATCTCGTCCAGCTTTTCCTTAATCCGCTCAATTACGTTTTCAATATATTGCTCCCGCTCTGCACGTTTTTTATGCATCAAATTGGCAATGCGGTAATATTGCTGCGGGTTTAAATAACGAAGGGCGATATCCTCCATCTCCCATTTGATCGCTGATATACCGAGACGATGGGCAATGGGACAGAAAATTTCAAGCGTTTCATGAGAAATACGTCGCTGGCTTTCCTCCGATTGGTACTTCAATGTTCTCATATTATGAAGGCGATCTGCCAATTTTATGACGATAACGCGAATATCCCGAGCCATCGCAATAAACATTTTACGATAGTTTTCGTTCTGTTGCTCTTCCTTGGAACCAAACTTAATGCGTTCCAGCTTCGTTAATCCATCTACCAGCATGGCGCATGTATCGCCGAACTTCTCGCGGATCTCTTCCAAAGAAACAGTTGTATCCTCAACAACATCGTGCAGCAGCGCAGCAATAATAGACAGCGTGTCCATCTGCATGTTAACTACGATCTCGGCAACTGCAAGCGGATGAAGAATATAAGGTTCCCCCGATTTCCGCACCTGTCCCTGATGGGCTTGCTCCGCAAACCGATAAGCTTCCTGAATACGGAGAAGATCGGGTTCTTTAATATAGGCGCCAGCCTTTTCGAGTAATCGCTCTATGCCCATTCTAAGTCCTTTTCTTCCCTTTCTATATAAAATAGAACCCGCCCTTTTGTTCAAACGTGCAGGTTCTTTTTTGTTTGTATTTATTCTTATTATTATGACGCTTACATCGTTTTACGTCAACACTCTACTTTCGTTTTAACGCGCATAACATCAAGGTTTAAGGATGAATTGAACAAGCCGTTTCCATCGTACTAAACGACATGGACAAACATGAAGTATTTACTCACTCTTAACTTCAGCAAGAAAAATGTAGTTGAAAAAAAAGTCGATTGTATATAACCTATTAAAGATCTCATGCATGAAAGACCGGTTCTTTCTTTGATTTCAATTTTTAAATTGCCCTTGAGGAGTGAATGTATTTGCAACGCGAAATTCAAGTAGACGAAAAACTTCCATTTGGTCCAGGCTTTTTACTAAGCTTGCAGCATCTGTTTGCCATGTTCGGCAGCACGGTGCTTGTCCCTAATATGTTTGGTGTAGATCCGGGGATGATCCTGCTGATGAACGGAATCGGTACTTTGCTGTATATTTTGTTATGTAAAGGAAAAATCCCGGCTTATCTGGGGTCGAGCTTCGCATTCCTCGCACCGGTTGCAGTTGTGCTAAAAGATAACCCAGGTGAGAATTATGGGAAAGCACTCGGCGCTTTTATTATAACCGGTATTATCTTTTGTCTTGTTGCCCTCATTATTAAATTTGCCGGAACCCGCTGGATTGACGTCGTATTTCCGCCAGCTGTCATGGGCGCCATTATTGCTATGATCGGACTTGAACTCGTTCCCGTCGCAGCGGATATGGCGGGATTTCTTCCTCCAAGCGATCCGGTCAAAGCCGCTAACTGGTCTATGGACCCCACAACCATTACCATTTCCATGGTGACATTAGGTGTTACAGTGTTTGGCTCCATCCTGTTCCGTGGTTTCCCAAAAATTATACATATTCTGATCGGTATCACTGTCGGCTATGCCCTCTCCTACGCCCTCGGTGTTGTAGAGACTGACAAAATAGCTCAAGCCAGCCTGTTTTCCCCACCTACAATCACGACTCCTGAATGGGACTGGGCCGCAATCCTTACGATTATTCCGGTTTCCATCGTCGTCATTGTTGAACATATTGGTCATCTGCTTGTAACGAGCAACATTGTCGGGAAAGATTTATCTAAAGATCCGGGACTTCACCGCTCGCTTCTCGGTAACGGTGTTTCTACCATTTTATCCGGATTTTTCGGTTCCACACCGAATACAACGTATGGTGAAAACATCGGCGTTATGGCGCTGACAAAAGTTTACTCCGTGCGTGTGATTGGCGGAGCTGCTGTGATCGCTATCCTCCTGTCTTTCTCCGGGACATTCTCAGCCGTTATCGCTAATATACCTAGACCGGTTATGGGTGGCGTGTCACTGCTTCTCTTCGGTGTGATCGCAGCTTCTGGTCTGCGCATCTTTGTGGAACAGCGTGTTGACTTCTCGAAAGCCAGCAATATGATTCTGGCCACGCTTGTACTCGTTGTCGGGATCAGCGGTGTAACATTAAAGTTTGGCAATGTAGAACTTAAGGGAATGGCCCTTGCTACTCTTGTCGGCATCGTTCTCGCTGTATTGTTTAAATTTTTTGAGATTACAGGGCTCTCTAATGAAAAAGCTGAAGAACAGCCCCTAGCGGAAAAAACTCAAGATTAATCTGATAAAATTTCTAAATCATGTATTCCTCATTTTAATCCAAAAGACCCGCAATAGAGGCACTTTGTAAAGTGTCTTTTTGCGGGTTTTATGTTTAACCTGTTCTTTGTTATTATTTCCCGGGAAAACAAAAAATCATGCGATCATGCTTACTCGTAACTCATCAGTGTAAACACGTCGATATCCTGCAATTTATCTCGGCCTTTAAGCTCTGTCAATTCAATCATGAACGCAGCCCCTACGACATTTCCGCCTAGCTGACGCACCAGATTGACAGAAGTCGCAATCGTGCCCCCCGTAGCGAGCAGGTCATCAGCAATCAAAACATTTTGTCCTTTCTCAATCGCATCGACATGCATCGCCAGTTTATCTTTTCCGTATTCGAGAGCATACCCTGCCTCAATCGTTTCACCAGGCAGCTTCCCGCTCTTGCGAATCGGAGTAAAACCAACACCCAGCGCATAAGCAAGCGGCGCTCCCACGACAAATCCTCTCGCCTCGGGACCAGCAATGACATCAATCTTGAGGTGCTCCACCATCTTCTTCAGTTCATTGATTGAATTTTTGTAAGCTTCACCGTTCTTAAGCAGCGTTGTAATGTCCTTAAAGCTGATCCCCGGCTGCGGAAAGTCTGGAATAACACGAATATAATCTTTAAAATCCAAATAAATCTCCTCCTAAGTCAGATGACTGTCATTTACGATGCGCCTTTTGAGCGGGCCATCATCCAATCGGTTAATTGTGAGGTGCTTGCATGAAGCAAATGCTGCTCCATCTCTGCGAGTTCATTCAGCTCCCTGAAATGTCTCGAAGAATCCAGTGATTTCTTAGCCGGCTTTGTTACGAATGTAACCATCCCTTGAGATCGCTTAATGAATGCCAATTCCTCAAATACATCAAGAACTTTTAAAAGCATTCGCGGCGTAAGTGATGTATGTCTGTTCATCTTTTGGACCACTTCATGTTCGGACATCGGCTTCGATCCCAGACTAGCAAGCATGACGTACAGCTTTTTAAACTGCTCCCGTGTTGGTATTTCCAACTGCTCACGCTCATGACGAACCGGGTGCAGCAAAAATATATTAGGCACAGAGAGAAACGATGACAGCAAGTGATCGAGCTGTCCCGGCGACTCCGGTACATCCAGCACAAACAACACAGAAATTGACTCAAAGCCGCCTTCTTCCGCTACCGGATTGTTCGGCAAAATACCAGCATTCCTATCATATACCCAAAGGGACATATCATACAAATGACTTTTTATAGTATCCTGTAAATCTTCAGAAAACACGACTGCTGAGCGGGTTAAGGAGCAGTGTAAATGCGGTTCCAGCGATGCTCTCAACCGCTTCAGTTCCATTAAAGGTTCTTTAATCCCCCGGAAATCAAATATCTGCTGATAGGGTACACGAATGTCCTGAACCATAAGCTGCGGCTTCCGACTGCCATTCCATTCATTTACTGACAGCTCTCCAAGTACGTCTACCTTCGTCCCTTCCGGGAGTACATCTGCCAGATGGCCCAAACCAAACGCGACTGCATCCAACTGTTTACCTTTCTGCTGAAAACGCAGCTTTAAATGCTTGTTATCCTTACCTATCTTTCGGGCTTCCATCACTTCCAAACCATAAAAAATCATTCTTGGAACATGATTGGACATTCCAAAAGGTCCAAGCATCGCAAGCTCATCGATCACCTGAAGCGGAACATCGGCAATTCTGCACTCCAGATCAGCATGATAAACCGGGGTAAAATGTTCTTCTTTCAATACAGAGTTTGCAAATGAACATAAGCTTTCTTCAAATTCGGCCAGACGATCCATATGCAAACTCATGCCTGCAGCAGCCGGGTGTCCTCCAAAATGATGCATAATCTCCTTACAGGAGCTAAGCGCTTCATAAATATCAACCCCCGGAATGGAACGGGCTGATCCCTTGCATTCCCCCGTCTCAGGATCGATCCCAAGAATAACAATGGGTCTGTAAAAACGCTCGAGTATTTTCGAGGCTACAATCCCTACAACACCGACATTCCAGCCTTCCCCTGCCAGAACGATAACAGGCGGCAGCTGTTCGTACCCCCAACGCTTCAAAATCATATCCATCGATTCCTGTACAATCTCTTCCACAACCTGTTGGCGATGCTTATTCAGGCCATCCAGTTCCCAAGCCAGCCGCTCCGCTTCTTCCTGCTTGTCTGTTGTCAGCAGAGTAACAGCTCTTCCAGCATGATCAAGCCGGCCGCTTGCATTAATTCTTGGAGCCATGGAGAATGCCACATTAACAGCCGTCACCTGCTCCACATTGATCCCGCTAACCTCAAGAAGCGCCCTTACACCAGCAGTTCGAGTGTGCCTCATCGACATCAGTCCGTTTTTGACCAAAATACGGTTCTCGTCTTCAAGCGGCATAAGATCCGCAATCGTGCCGATCGCTACGATTTCCAGCCACTCCTGGGGAGGCGTACCTACAAGAGCCTGTGCCAGCTTGTAAGCAACCCCGACACCAGCTAACCCCTTAAATGGGTAAGGGCAAGCCGGTATTTTCGGATTGATGAGTGCGTAGGCTTCCGGAAGCTGCTCAGGCGGCTCATGGTGATCCGTTACAATAACATCCATCCCCAGCTCATTGGCATACGCTATTTGTTCAACCGCACTTATTCCCGTGTCAACAGTGATGACAAGACTAACACCTTGTTGGTGTGCCCAATCCAGTGCATGATTGTGAAGTCCGTATCCTTCGTTGGAACGATGAGGTATGTATATATCATATGAGGCGCCCAAATATCTCATTAAGTAAATCATCAATGAGGTGCTGGATACACCATCCGCATCATAATCCCCGTATATTAAAATATGTTCTTTTTCATCGAGTGCCTTGCGGATTCGATTCACCGCTTCACGCATCCCCAGCATCATAAACGGATCATGGGTATGATCAAGTGTTCCATATAAAAACAGTTCTCCATCGACTGAGGATGTAATTCCTCTGGCAGCCATTAAAGACGCCACGATTGGGGAAACAGACAGTTCTTTTTCAAGCTGCTTCGATATCTCTTTGTCAACTGAAAGCGTTCGCCATTCATATTTGGAATACAGCACAATCGTTCACCTTTCTTTCTTGCTTAACACCATTTTGCCCGGTTGGAATAACGATCACTGTGGTAATGTTGGCGGATCGTTATCCATCAAATCAAAATTGGATTTGTACGGATATCCAGGCTCGTAAGGCACTACGCTCACGTTTGCGTCGGAGACATGTATAAAACGGTGCAGCAACAGCTTTCGAATCCTGTCGGCAATCTCATGAGCTTCAAAGACGGTGATCCGCGGATTTACGCTGACCTTTACATCCAGACTAACCCGGCGCAGTTGTCTATGCTCCTGTATTTTTAGTTCCTCAATCGTAATGACACCATGCACCCGCTGAATCGTATCGAGGTAATCAGCACTTTTCTCATAACGGGATTCCTCTGGCAATGAACCGTAGACCGAACGCACAATCAGGATATAACCTTTTCGAAGCACTAAGCCTGAAATAATAAGTGCAGCTACTGAATCCATGTATATTAGAGCCTGTATGCCAAAATACGCTCCTGCCATCGCAAGAAATGCGCCGATCAATACCGTAAAGGAAGAATATAAACCGAATCGATGATTTTCAGAATGAATTTGTAAACGCCGATCATCATTTTTTTTGAACAGACGATATTGGTATTGAAAAACAGCTTCATTCACACCGAGTGATATTAATACAGCTATGAGTGCCAGCCTGCCTGGAGCCTCCGGCGCTCCCGAGGAAATATCCATCAAGGCAGAGACAGCGATTTGAATTCCACCCATGAACAGGAGGACCGAAAATAAAATGGACACCAAGGGTGAAGCCTGCTGTTCGGAAGCTTTCGTCCCGCTGCCTTTAAAAAGCCTCTGTCCACCAAACCAGGGTAAACGTTCCGCGAGCAGTGCAACGGCATTAGTGGCTGAATGCAACGCATCTCCCATCAGGGATCGGCTTCCGGAGAGATAACCGGCAATGCCTTTACCAATAGCCACAGTAAAATCACTAATGATTCCGACCCAAACAGCTGTAGCTGTTTGCGACAATCGTTCGTTATTCACATGAGGCCCCCCTCAACATTGTATATCAGCACATATATCGATAATCAAGAAGAAACGCCTTCGTCATCCATATTAAGAGGCGGCGGCGTTTCTCGAATATAAGCCAAGTATACATTATGTAGTTTATACTTACTTCTTATTTTTAGAAAGCCGCGTCGCCTTGTGACACGGCTTTCTTTTTCATATCATTTCTATTCAATACTTGCCAAGCTGCCAGTCTTAAACTTCTGTTTTCGGTTTCGGTGCTTTCGTCTTTTTAATATCTTTTCCCTTGAACAAAAGCCACAACGGACTAGCAATAAAGATCGAGGAATATGCACCAATCACCAATCCGATTACGATCGCCAGAGAGAACATTTTGATCGACTCTCCGCCAAGGATAAGCATAAAGAATGCCGCAATCACGACAGACAATGCCGTATACAAAGAACGTGCAAACGTCTGGGACAGACTTTTGTTAACCACTTCGACGAGATCGGAATGCCTTTTGATTTTTGCAAACCGCAAGTTTTCACGAATTCGGTCAAAGATTACGATGGTATCGTTAATGGAGTAACCGATAATCGTCAGAACAGCGATAATAAAAGTTGTATTCACTTCCAGACGGAAGATAGAGAACACACTTACAACGACAAAAGCATCATGCATCAAGGCCAAAATTGCGGCAATGGCAAACCGCCATTCAAACCGAATACTTACGTAGATAATGATCCCGATACAAGACAGCAACACTGCATAAAATGCGTTTCGTCCTAATTCTTTGGCCATCTCAGGGTCCACCGTATTGATTTCAAAGGACGCATCCTTGTCCAGCTTATGAACAGCGTCTCTCAAAGCCAGATCCTGAGACTCAGTCAATATCTGATTGAATCGGATATTCACCCGTTCTTCACCCGGAGTGATACTTGCATCTTCACCGATCCCTAAATCATTCAGAATCGATTCAAGCTGTTCTTTGGAAAGCTCTTTGGTTGTCGTTATATCCACATTGGAACCAGAACGGAAGTCTACCCCGTAATTCAGACCGACAGTAGCTAGAAAGATAGCCCCTACAATCGTAAGGATAATAGAGAATGTATAAAAGTATTTGCTGGCACCAACAAAGTTAAAGTTTTTAAAGTTCACGTATGTCACTCTCCTTTACACCAAAGTGCTTCGGTTTGCTAGCCCAACCGATCCGGACAAGCTGGTTAAGCAAGAAGCGGGAGAAGTATACGTTTGTTGCGATACTGATAATAATCTCCAGGATAAGAACGAGCGCAAATCCTTTAACGGCACCTGTACCGAATGCGAACATAACCGCTGCAACCAACATCGTCGTAATGTTGGAGTCCATAATGGCACGGAGTGAGGATTTACCACCTGCTTTGACCGATGATTTCACACTCTTTCCGCTGCGCATTTCCTCTCGGATGCGTTCGTAAGTAAGGATGTTGGCATCAACCGCCATCCCGATCCCTAGAATAATCGCGGCAATACCAGGCAGCGTCAATGTAAAGTTGGCCCAAACAAAGACCAGAATAAGAAGCCACGTGTGCAAAATAAGTGCAAAGCTGGCAAGTATGCCTGGAATACGATATCTGCCGATCATAAAGAGCAGGATAAATACAGAAGCAATCAAGCCGGCCTGTATCGTTTTCGTCAATGATTCCATTCCCAAGGTAGCGCCTACACTTTGAGAATATTTCTCCGTCAGTTTCAGCGGCAGAGCGCCAAGATTAATCGTGTCTCGAAGATTTTCGGCTTCATCAATCGTAAATTGACCTGTAATCTGTGCAGTACCATCCATTAGTACACTTTGTACCGTCGGAGCAGACAACATCTCATCATCCAAAAAGATGGCGAGCTCTTGTCCAAGAAGACGTTCTGTAATCTCAGCAAATTTAGCCTTATCTTTCACCTTGATATCAATCATAGGTTGATTAAAGCTATCATAGACGACTGAAGCGCCGTTCTCTACGAAATCGTCACCCCGAAGCTCGACTTTACAAAATGGTTCATCTTCTTTACAACCGTCATTACTGCGGAACGTAAGGTTTGCTGGTTCTTTCATCGTCTTACGGACCTCTGCCTCGTCAGTGACGCCTGCAACCTTCAGACGAATTCGGTTCGTCCCCTCCGGTGTTATTTCCGGCTCAGTCGTTCCTAATGCGTCTGCGCGTTTTTGTAAACTTTTTGCGGTCTCCTGCAAGGCTTCTTTTGTCACTTGCTGACCTTCCACTAATGGTTCTGCCTCATACAAGATTTCAAAGCCGCCCTTCAGGTCCAAACCCAAACGAACGTCTTTTAGCAATCCTGGGGTCGTCACAACCATTATACCGGTGATCACGAGTACGGTCGCGATGAAACTTATGATTCTTTTCATGCCGTCCCTAGTTCCCCTTTCTATTCTCAATATTCCTATTATAGCGATGCCTCAAAACCCAGTCAATTTATCATGAAATGTCGAATCCGTGAAAATAAGCGAAAATTTTAACTAGAAAACGGCCACCAGGCGGCCATTTTAAGGAGTCTACCGTATGTTATACAAACAAAAGAGATCATCCTTTTTTAATCAAAAGGAGATCCCTTATATGCGGATATTGTCATATAATTCATGAAGCTGGTCGCCTTCAGTGACAAAATATCATTCACCAGCTTATGAAGAGACGGTATACCCTGTTTCTCGTATTTGCTGCTTACACAATCCCAAATATCGTCACTCGTCACGTACTCGTATCCGATCATGCGAAATTCTTCAACCTTGCTGGAGCAGATCATTTCGATCATACTGGCCAATTCTTTATCACTCATGGATTCGATTCCCATGTAAGCGCCTCCTCCCTGTTGTCTCTAGCTAAACATTCGACTGAAAATCTCATTTCCCTCTTTTCAAAATACAAGAAAGTCTAAAAAAGAAAAGCATCATCTGGGACAGGTAGGGCATATCCATATCAATAGGGACATCAGGCTTAAGGATTCTTTTTACCAGGGAGTGGGATAAACTTGAACAAGCAATCATTTATTAAAGGTACCATGATTCTGTTAGCCGCCGGAATTATTAACCGTCTACTCGGGTTTATTCCCCGTATCGCCCTTCCGCGTATTATCGGACCGGAGGGGGTCGGCATTTACCAGCTTGGATATCCGTTCTTTATCGTTCTTGTTACGATCATCACCGGTGGAATTCCGCTTGCTATTGCAAAGATGGTAGCAGAAGCGGAAGGAACGGGGAGGAGCGACTACTCCAAACATATACTCCGGAGCAGTCTGACCTTTACTGTGACAGCCGGAACGTTGTTTATGATCATCAGTCTTCTGCTGGCTCCATGGATTACAAATGTAATCCTTCCTGATGAGCGGGTGTACCAAACCTTTGTCAGCATGACTCCAATGATGATCATTATAGCCGTCTCTGCTGTTTATCGTGGATATTTTCAAGGAAAGCAAAATATGATTCCCTCCGCAGCATCATCCATCATTGAAACGATTGTCAGAATCGTCTGTATGCTGTTGTTCGCTCAACTGTTGATGCCGAAGGGATTGGCCTATGGAGCCGCCGGAGCCATGCTTGGAACGGCAGTTGGCGAGCTAATCGGCATGTTTGTTCTGCTGTGGCAATATGCTAAAGACGATAAGCGCAAACCAACAGCTGCGGATGCAGCCTCCTACAACCATAAACAGGACAACCTGCATACTCCCCTCCAAAAAAGAATGGTCCTGAAACGCTTGCTGAGCATTGCCGTCCCTGTTACCGGTGGAAAAATGGTAGGGTCCATTTCCTATTTGATGGAATCGATCATTACTGCTCGAAGCCTCGCCATCGCCGGCATAGCCACATCCGTGGCAACAGCGCAATATGGAGCGTTACAAGGTATGGTCATTCCGCTGTTGCTTTTACCAGGAGCCATTACGATGTCACTGGCTGTCGCTCTAGTTCCTTCGCTTTCAGAAGCTGCGGCTCGAAAAGACCGGGCAACCATCCATAAACGGATGAATCAAGCCCTTCGTCTGGCACTTGTAACAGGAGCTCCCTTCGCCGTCATCATGTACATTCTAGCTGAGCCTCTATGTTTGCTGCTGTACAACAATACGGAAATTAGCGGCATGCTTAAAATAATGGCTCCCTTCGCGCTGTTTCTCTATGTACAGGCACCGCTCCAAGCCGCTCTTCAGGCCTTGGACCGCCCAGGCAGAGCTTTGCTGAACACCTTGATCGGTGCTTTGATCAAAATGGGCTTGATTTTGTATTTATCCTCTAATCCCGAGTTCGGCATCAAAGGTGCGGTCATTGCCATCATCGTTAACAGCATAGTCGTAACGGTGCTTCATGGATACAGTGTATCCCGTTTAATCGGATTTCGCTTCAAGCTGCTCGACCTCGTTAAAATCGCATCCGTCATGCTTATCATGGGCGCAGGTATTTTGTATGGATACCGGCATCTGCCTTTTAACATCTTCCCCTGGCTCCAGTTTTTATCCGCCGCGGCGACAGGTGTTCTCTTGTATATGATCGTTGTGTTCATGACGAAGCTTGTCACTTTTCGGGATTTGGTGCGAGTTCCGGTTATCGGTAAATGGTTTGACCGATCATAAAGCATCTTTAAGGAATTACGTATCATTCCGATCAACATACAGTCTACCTTTATGGTCCATTGAACATAAAAAAACCTCTTCAAAGTCTTGTGCTCCATGCTTTTGAATTTCATGTTTCAACCATTGCCTTGACTTGCCGATTAAAACCAAATTTTCATCCTGTACCTTCCCATCCATGATTAGAGGGACCGGCAGAGCTTCATATGTTATTTTTCCATATGGAATATCGATTCCGCTTCTCATGTCCTTGTCATGTTTAAACTTGGTATTCAAAGATTCATCTTCAGCCGTTGAAGGGCTGCTGCCATCGCTACTGTTTGCTTGATCTTTAGGTATAACCGTCAATTGTCCGGATGTTTCAAGAATCGCGAATTCCACGTCAGACAAACTGTTGATATCCTTACCCCGGAGCTGCTGCATTAAATCATCCAGATTATAACGAAGTCTGCTCATTTCCTTACGATGTAACTTTCCTCTGGACACAAGAATACTGGGCTTTCCATCTGCCAATAGCCGCACTTTGCGGCTTTTCAGTCCCCAATAAGCCAGCACGACCTGAATGGTAACTAATACAACAATGGGGATGATTCCGTCAATAAGCGGCTTTTTTACATCTTCAAGCACAAATATGGCGATTTCCGCAATCATGATGGAGATGACCAGATCAAATATTGATAGTTTACCAATCTCTCGTTTCCCCATAATACGCAGTGTTAAAAAAGTAATCCCGTACATCAAAATTGTCCGGAAAATAAGGAGTGTAACATGTTCTGCCATCTGTCATTCCCTCCTATGTGTTTGGACATTTTCAAGGTACTGGTATTCTGCCCACGACCCAGCTTTCCATTCATATATACTTCTTAGATAGTAATAACTGTAGGGGCTTGGCCATATAATGGGTATTAATTGAAGTTTAGTAAAGGGGCTGATTTATTGGAACCAATCCGGCGTGTTTTCTCCTTGCGCATCAATAACCCGATTCTTTCCGGCTTGCTGTATTCATTTATGTGGATGTTTCTGGGGGCTTTCGTATTGTCACTGCTTCTCTGGGCAAGCGATCTATCTGAGGATGACTTATCTTTATACACGGTTATCGTACATGCTGTTGCTGCTCTGTTTGGAGGAGTTGTCAGCGGTAAGCGTGCAGGAAACAGAGGCTGGTACTATGGCTGTCTCACCGGTCTTTTGTACGGAATCATGTTGATCATTATCGGTTTTCTTGCTCTTGACAGTTCTTTATCGTGGGGTAATCTTATACTCATGGCCACTGTATTCGTCTCAGGCTCCATAGGCGGCATGTTTGGAGTGAATTTACACAAATAAATTGTTGATTCTCTTTCCCTAAACTGTGTTACACTAATAACACTGTCTTTTTTAGGATTCAGGAAAGAGGAGGCTTCTGTTTCTTTGTTATATCAATCCATGAGTACTATAGTTTTGTTCTCTGCCCTAAATGTCATTGTTCTTTTGTGGGCAGGAACTCTCAGCAATCCGTTCAAAGCCCTTTTCGCCCTAGTTAGAGAGCTAGTATCAACTCCGCGCTTTTTCATGCTTTTTATAGCTATGGGTGCAGTTCTTCTACTAAATAAGCTTGAACTTCAATTCGAGCAAAATTATTTTATGTTTCCGGGGGATTTTACCCCCGTCATTTTTCAATTAGAAGGTTTTTTTGTAAAACATGTGCAGAACATCTTTTATAGTCCTTGGCTTACACCCATACTAGCTTATTTTTATCTGCTTGTATTTCAAGCACTCATGATCGCTTCCATTGGAGTATATCTTATCGATAACAACAAACCGCATGTGTATGCGACCTGCTATACCATATTAATTAATTATGGGATGGCGATTCCCTTCTTCTTGCTGTTCCCGGTAAATGAAACCTGGTCTTATCCGGCTGCAGGGGTAGCTTTTTATATGCTTGACGTATTTCCGAACTTTGAGACGGTCTATCGACCTATGTCAGGATTAAATAACTGTTTCCCAAGCCTGCATACCTCTTTGTCCGTATCCATGGCTATGCTCTCTTTCCGCTCCGGCAATAAACGATGGGCGGTCATTACCGGTATAAGTGCGGCTATCATAATATTCAGCATTTTCTATCTCGGTATTCATTGGTTGTTGGATATGCTTGCAGGAACAATTCTAGGCTTGATCGCTTCTACGCTAGGTATTTATTTAGGAAAGCTTACACACCAAAAAGCCCATTCCTCTCTTGTTTACAAAAGAATATCAGGGTGAATGTCGTGTAAGTGACGTCATCACTAACAAAGAGGGTGTCCTGCTGATCCATCGATCAACGGACACCCTCTTTGTTAACTTTAGCTGAAGCTATCATCTTCAGCTAAAGAGATTTATGCATCGGAGCCGGCAGCGACGCTGTGGCTAACCGAACTGCGATCAAACGTCAGTTTGGTTACGTCATTTACTTTCAACACCACGACATCGTCAGTAATCTCTACGATTGTACCGTGAAGACCGCCGATGGTTACTACCTTATCACCTTTTTTCAAAGCGCTAAGCATAGCATTGCGAGCCTTCTGTTTTTTCTGCTGTGGACGGATAAGCAGAAAGTAGAAGATGACGAACATCAGAACAAAAGGCAGGATCAAACTTAAAATTCCACCACTTGGTGCCTGCTGAGCTGCAATTTCAAACATATCTTTCCCCCCCTTCATGGACTTTCCATGATGGCATTCATTTTAAAACCCTTTTTCATTGTTGTACAGGCCGTATTTTTCAAAAAACTCATCGCGGAAATCAAGCAAGCGATCTTCCATAATACTCTTGCGCACATTGCGCATCAGATTTAAAAGAAAGTGAAGATTATGATACGTCGTAAGCCGCAGCCCAAACGTTTCATCACTTTTGATCAGATGGCGCAGATATGCCCGTGAGTAATTACGACATGTATAGCAATCACACTCCGGATCAAGCGGTCCAAAATCTCTGGCATACTGGGCATTTCGAACGACAAGACGGCCTTGGCTTGTCATCGTCGTTCCGTTACGCGCAATCCGCGTCGGAAGCACACAATCGAACATGTCCACACCCCGGATCGAACCTTCCAGCAGCGCATCAGGCGAGCCAACTCCCATCAGATAACGCGGTTTGTTGTCTGGAAGCAAAGGTACCGTGTAATCCAGCACTTCATACATAAGCTTCTTAGATTCTCCCACACTAAGTCCACCAATAGCATAACCCGGGAAATCCATGGAAGTCAAATCACGCGCGCTCTGCCGCCGCAGGTCCTCATACATGCCTCCTTGAACGATTCCGAACAAGGCTTGGTCATGGGGACGAGCATGGCTTTTCAAGCAGCGCTCAGCCCATCTGGAAGTGCGTTCTGTTGATTGTTTTACATACTCATATTCGGCCGGATACGGCGGACATTCATCAAACGCCATCATAATATCTGAACCGAGTGCATTTTGAATTTCCATCGCAACCTCGGGGGAAATAAACAACTTATCTCCATTCAGATGAGAGCGGAAATGAACGCCTTCTTCTGTTATTTTTCTCATCTCTGCCAAACTAAATACCTGAAAACCGCCGCTGTCGGTCAAAATCGGACGATCCCAGTTCATAAACTGGTGCAGACCGCCTGCTTCCTTTACAATCTCATGGCCTGGCCGAAGGAATAAATGATAGGTATTGCTTAAAATAATGTGCGCATCCATCGCCTTCAGCTCTTCCGGACTCATCGTTTTGACCGTTGCCAGTGTGCCGACAGGCATAAAAGTTGGTGTTTCTATAACACCATGAGGGGTATGCACGCGGCCGAGTCTTGCGCCAGACTGCTTGCATGTTTTGATATGTTCATAGGTGATAGCTGCTGCCATTTTGATAAACCTCCGAAATTAATAAATAAACATTGCATCGCCGAAGCTGAAAAAACGATATTTCCGTTCAACCGCTTCCTTATAAGCATTCAGAATATGATCTCTTCCGGCCAAAGCACTTACAAGCATCACAAGTGTGGATTTCGGAAGATGGAAATTAGTAATTAACGCATCCACCACTTTGAACTCGTAGCCAGGGTATATAAAAATATTCGTCCACCCGCTGCTCTCCCTTAAAAGTCCACCTTGAAAATGATTCCCTACCGTCTCTAAAGTTCGGCACGAGGTTGTCCCTACTGCAATAACCCGGCCGCCTCTACGTTTGGTTTCATTAAGCAATTCAGCGGTCTCCTGTGACAGAGAGTAGTATTCTTCATGCATGACATGATCCTCTACTCGATCAACCGTCATGGGACGAAAGGTGCCCAAACCTACATGAAGAGTCACAAAAGCGATATCAACACCTTGCTTTCGAATACGATCAAGCAGCTCCTCCGTGAAATGCAGTCCCGCAGTTGGAGCCGCTGCTGAACCTTCATGCTTCGCATATACGGTCTGATATCGGTCACGATCGTCCAGTTTTTCTTTAATGTATGGAGGAAGCGGCATCTGACCTAGCGAATCGAGTATCTCCTGGAAGATCCCTTCATATGAAAAGGACAAGACCCTCGCTCCCATTTCCCCCTCTTCTTCTATCACTGCACTTAGCTTTCCATCGCCAAACGTAATCACGCTGCCTTTTTTCAGCTTTTTACCGGGCTTTACAAGCGCCTCCCAGCGATCCTCGCCAAGCGCCTTGAGAAGAAGCACCTCAGCCTTTGCTCCTGTATCTGCCTTGCTGCCAAAAAGCCGGGCAGGGATAACTTTAGTATCGTTAAGCACCAGCGTATCGCCAGGCCGCAAATAGTTCACGATATCCCCGAACACTTGATGGGATAATGCCCCGTCCACTTTATTGACCGTCAACAGTCTGGAAGAGCTGCGTTCAGGCAGCGGAGTTTGGGCAATCAAATGCTCAGGCAAATCAAAATCATACAAATCTACATTCATCAATTGTCAGTCCTTCATAATAGTTACATTGCGATAATAGTGTTGCAAAATCTCCTTATAATCATACCCTTCATCAGCCATCCCTTTAGCACCCCATTGGGAAAGGCCGAGTCCGTGTCCAAAGCCTTTACCTGTAAATTTAAATCCAGCCGTCTTATCAATCACTCTGGCTTTACCTTCTCCATTCATAACTACCGAGCCGGCGCCAGTTATATTTTTTTCTCCATCCGCTGAAACTACAGATACCTTTTGTCCGCCGGAGACGGTGGCTGTCTTGCCATCAGCACCTAAAACAGTATAACTTCCGGTCGGCTCAATATCAAACTTCGTGCTTGGAAGTCCTTTAAAAGCAGAACGGTACATATCCGGATATTTAACATTGAGAGGCTGTCCGTTCGCCGCCACTTCCATCGCCCGGCCTGATGGACCTCTTTCAGTAACTTCCAATGTTTTAATCGAAGCAGGCAGAGCCGAGCTGGTTTTTCCCTTTAGAGACTGAAGCAGCTCTGCAGATGTATAAGGCCCTCTTATCCATTCATAGCTATTCGATTCAGTAACCTTATCCAAAATAACCGCTGTATCGCCTGGGTTCATCTGAGCCACCGGCTTTGCAGAAGATTGAATGAGAGGCAGCGGCCGCACATTCGTGTTTTTCGCAGTGACGGTCATGTGCTTAAGGCCTGCCGCTGTAACAGTGCCAGTCTCCTTCGCATTATCTTCACGAACATACCCTGCTATACCATTAGGCAGCAGAACATAGTACCACTGCTTCAGTGAAGCTTGTGAAGATTTATCACCGGGACTTTCCACCGCTGCGAACAAATCATTGCTGCTGTTCCATACTTCCGAAGGGTCTGCCGTCATTCCGCCGCTATTGGAGGAAAAGACCGCCTCAACAAGCTTGTCCCCCCTCATCAAAACTTCGCCTTTTGTCGCATCAACCGCCTGGATAATACTCTCTTTTTCAGAACCAATCCCATTGTATACCTGGCTCAATACCGTATCTACAACATGAGCCACTTCAAATTTTTCACCTTGGTATAAAGCATAGCTTCGAGCAGCCACCGCTTGTGCTTTCAGCGCCTCGGCCCCCCATGATGATGGCACTTCCGCACCAACAACAGAATACAAATACTGCTCAAACGGCAGTTCGTTTACAAGATAAAGCTGCCCGTTCTTCGTTCCGATCTCAAGCGCCCCTCTATACTGTCGATCAGAGCGCTCTTTCACTTGAATCGCTGTACCCATAGTTTCTATCCACAGCTTGGAAGCCTTGCCTGCAAGCATATAATGATCCACCGGCTGCGACTGTTGTAGATTCAGCCCGGCATCTTGTCTGATCATTAAACCAGCCGCATTATTGTCTACTTCACGAAGTGGTGCCGGAGAAACCGCCTGAGCCTTCTTTTTAAGAGCTGCCAGTTCAGATGAATTCGCCGCCTCTCCAACCCATACGGAATACTTGGCATGACCAGCGCTTGGCTCCAGCACATTAAAAGCATCTATCCCTGCATCCACAAAGGTTCTGCGGACCTTCTCGGCTGCTGCCTCAGAATCGTACGAGCCTGCCGACAGGTGTAAAGACCCCTTCACCGCAGGAGTCTGACCATCCAAGTAAGCAGCGACTGTCTTTGCCGTTCGGGTGGCAGCACTTTTAGCAGCCTGTTCGCTAGCGTACATACCTGAATAAAGCTGATACACATTTCCTTTAGCAGTCTTGTTCAAGAACAGAAGCGGCTTGTCTGCCGTCGCCTGCAATTTCTTCGCTGCCTCGGAGGCCGTCTTCCAATCCGTAGTCTCCAACACTTTTACACGATAGGAGTCCACGCTAAACCGAACTTGTTGATTCCCTGGGATGGAAAGCACTTCTTGCGAACCATCAGAGGTAATCAATGAAGCAGAGAGAGACTCTGTCGACTTTACAGTTACAGCCGGAGTTGTGGACTTATATTTGCTCCCCAAATCCAGAAACATCGCTACCCTTATCGTATCCAGAGAAGGCGCTGCAGCAGAAGCAGCAGGGGCATGCCATAACGTCCCCACTACCATAACGGCCAGCAAACCTTTAATACACCAGGAATGAATGCTTCGCTTCCAATTTTTCTTCATAGGTAATTCCTCCTGCATAGTCAGAATAAGCAAGTAGAACGACTTTGTTATCCTATTAAAAGGCAGCGCCGTTTCTTATATCGATATCATCATATTTTCATAAAAAAATCTTATGTTTATCTGCCATCATCCGGATACGGAATCCCCATATGGCTATATGCAGCCGGTGTCAAAACCCGGCCTCTGGGCGTCCGTTGAAGAAATCCAATCTGAAGCAGATAGGGCTCATACACATCCTCGATGGTCTGGCTCTCCTCTCCAATCGTAGCAGCGATTGTATCCAGCCCCACCGGACCTCCTCTAAAGCTGTGAATCATCGCGCCAAGCATCTTGTGATCGATAAAATCCAGACCCATGGGATCAATCTGGAGCATTTGAAGCGCTTCTTGAGCAATTTCCGGCGTGATGATACCGTCACCACGAACCTGTGCATAGTCGCGAACCCGCTTCAAAAGACGATTCGCTATTCTTGGCGTTCCTCTTGAGCGCAGCGCAATTTCATCGGAGGCATCTCCCAATATCTCGATGCCGAGAATGTCAGCCCCCCGGGATACGATATAACTCAGTTCATCGACCGCATAAAATTCCAAACGGCTGACGACACCGAAGCGATCCCTTAAAGGAGCCGATAGCAAGCCTGCGCGGGTAGTAGCTCCAATTAAAGTAAAGGGTGGAAGGTCAAGACGAACGGAACGTGCGCTCGGCCCCTTCCCGATCATAATATCCAGCGCAAAATCCTCCATCGCCGGATACATGACCTCCTCCACCGACCGATGCAGACGATGGATTTCATCGATAAACAGCACATCGCCCTCCTGCAAATTTGTGAGAAGGGCGGCCAGATCTCCCGGACGCTCAATAGCGGGTCCAGATGTCGTCCGCAGACTTACACCCAGCTCATTGGCGATAATATTGGCCAAAGTCGTTTTTCCCAGACCGGGTGGTCCGTATAGAAGTACATGATCCAACGCTTCTTTACGCATTTTCGCCGCTTCAATGTAAATATGCAAATTTTCTTTAACCTGGTTTTGCCCGATATATTCCGCTAAATAACGAGGTCGCAGACTAAGTTCTACGGCCTGATCTTCCATCATTAAATTGGCCGATATGATACGGTCATCCATTCCTTAACTACTCCTTTCAGCAACCGACATCTTAACCGGCAAATAATAGCTGCAGTGCCCGCTTCATCAGCACATCCACGGACTCGGCTGCTGTCGTTTCCTTTAATTTCAGCCATACCTTGTCAAGCTCACTGTCTGTATACCCGAGCGCCTTTAGTCCCTCGCGCGCTTCCGCCCATGCCGAATCGTCATCCGGTTGGGTTTCATTGGCCGCAAACAGACCGGTGTTGAGCTCGTATCCTCCAAAACCATCCAGCTTATCCTTCAAGTCCAGGATCATTCGCTGCGCTGTCTTTTTACCGATCCCCGGCAGTTTAACGAGAAAAGAAATATTCTCTTGATAAATAGCGGAGACAACCTGTTCCGGTGAACCGCCACCTAAAATACCAAGCGCAACACGCGGACCAATACCGGAAACCTCAATGAGCTTTCTGAACAGCCTCTGTTCCTCCTGGGTAGGAAAACCGAACAAAAGCATCGTATCTTCACGAACATGATGATGAGTAAACACCGTGACCGGACCCTCAGCCTTGCCGAAGACAAACGGATTTGGACAAAACACCCGAAAGCCGATCCCCTGAACCTCCAGAACAATATATTCATTCTCTATATGGACAAGCTGTCCCCGTAAAAAATCAATCATTTTCGCAATACCTCATTTATCTTTGAATTCAGTGTATACGAATGGGCATGGCAAATGGCTACGGATAGCGCATCCGCCACATCGTCAGGCTTAGGGACACTCTGCAGCTTCAGAAACATTCTCACCATCTCCTGCACCTGTTTCTTTTCCGCCTTCCCATACCCGACAATGGCCTGTTTCACCTGCATCGGTGTATATTCGGCAATAGGAAGTCCGCGCTGTACAGCCGCTAATATAAGTACGCCGCGAGCTTGTGAAACCGACATGGCCGTCGTAACATTCCTGTTAAAAAACAATTTTTCAAAAGCGACTGCATCCGGTTTATATGTATCGATCAGCTGCACCATACCTTCATACACATGATTCAACCGTTCTTCTTCGGGGGTATGTGCTTTTGTCTGAATACTGCCGTATTGGACCGGTATCATCTTGTTGCCAACCTTATCTACAAACCCGAACCCGACTATCGCGATTCCCGGGTCAATTCCCAATATGCGCAAAATGAATCTCTCCTCTGAAGCGAACATATGTATCGTCTACCCATTATAACAAAAGATCGCTGTCGAATGAGGAAAAACTTTGTACCTTGCCTGCAAAACACAAATAAAGAGACGTCCTGTGACGTCTCTTTAATTAATAAATTTATTCAACTGCCCATCAATTTAAAGATTTTTACATACAAAACATGTTCCGCCCTTCAATGGGCCTCCATTTTATTTTCAGCCAGGTCCCTTGCGTAATCGCTAAAAGTAGACAATACGCTGTTATATTCATCAATATCTTGAATCCGGATGCCATCTTGAAGCTGCCTGAGCACATCTTTGGGCAAAGATGATTCCATCGATCCGATGTCCAGTTGAAAGAACGTTCTCAACACCTTCTCTTCTTGCGGAGGTCCATCAAACAACGTCAGATTCCCATTGGCATCGATGCTCATATAAGCTTGCTCCTTGCATGCTGGTGAAAGATCATCAGATATCATTTCTTCCAGCCATACTTCCCCTTTCTCATCGATCCTTCCTTTCCAGGACGGATGATTGTTCAGGAGAGTATAGATGCTGCTTACATCCATACTGCCTAACTTCTGTTCCTCCACACCGCACACATATGAAGTTCGCAAATGAACTGTTCTTTCTCCTGTGGAATCGTTCAGCTGTTTCATAAATATTCGCTGTTCCTCCGCCTCCTGATCAACACTATTTTGCAGATCATGCAGAGTCTCCAGAACGATCGGAGAGCCGTCCGTCATTCGGGTCAACAGTTCCTTCATCTGTTCAGGAAAGGTTTGACCTGTCCAGATTACGCCGACTATGAATATAAAGAGAGCAAAGGTGCCCAAGGCCCTTCTCCAGCGTCTCCATCGTTTCTTGAATTGTTTCTTTATTCGAAAAAACATTCAAATTAATCCCTTCTGTCCAATGTTTTTCATAGTTTGACCTGTTCATCAGCCATTTATTCAACCTAAATGAACAAGAAGGGAGCATTTTTCAAGCATAAAAAAAGAATCCACTTCTCAGATAGACTCTGATTCATGGATTCTTTCATCAATCGGGACGACACGATTTGAACATGCGACCCCCTGGTCCCAAACCAGGTGCTCTACCAAGCTGAGCTACGTCCCGAAACAAATTGAAACGACAAGAAGATTATATCACTTATTCACTTAAAATAGCAAGATGTTTTTTTGAAAAAATATAAATAGAACTAAGAGACGTAACGAGCTAATAAAAAAGCTTTCCTCACCAGTAGTCATTCTCGTTATTTAACCTTTACATATGGGGGAAGCGATATAGCAGTAAGAGTCTCTAAATTTATAGAAAAATTTATTCCGTCTGATGAGCCATCGTACTTTCTCTTACGATTAATTTAGTTTCGAGAACTTATTTCTAGGCTCGTCCTTTCCCTCCATAATAGAGTAACAGCTTCGCCGCTTCAAAGCCGAGTCGATATTTGTCTTGATGTACCAAAGTCAGCCGAGGGCTGTAGTAGGCGGATATCGGCAAATGACATATACATAAAAAAAGCCCATTAGATACATTCTCTAATGAACTGTTCGTTTTTAATATGGTACCGGTGAGAGGACTCGAACCTCCACGGGTCTCCCCATTCGATTTTGAGTCGAACGCGTCTGCCATTCCGCCACACCGGCTTATATTAAAATAAAAACTGCAAATTCAAAAAATAAAATGGCACGCCCTGAGAGATTCGAACTCCCGACCTTTTGATTCGTAGTCAAACGCTCTATCCAGCTGAGCTAAGGGCGCATATATGGAGCGGACGACGGGATTCGAACCCGCGACCCTCGCCTTGGCAAGGCGATGCTCTACCACTGAGCCACGTCCGCGAAATATGTATCATTAATTATTTAAATGATGGTGAGCCATGAAGGACTCGAACCTTCGACACCCTGATTAAAAGTCAGGTGCTCTACCAACTGAGCTAATGGCTCATGCTTAACATGAAGATCATACAAGTCGTTCGAGACTGCGAAGTCATCCTATCAAAGATAAAGCTCCGACGAACCCTTAACGGCTTCTCTTCCCTGAAGCAAGACAATAATGGCGGAACTGACGGGATTCGAACCCGCGATCTCCTGCGTGACAGGCAGGCATGTTAGGCCTCTACACCACAGTTCCACGTTTTATTGGTTGCGGGGGCAGGATTTGAACCTACGACCTTCGGGTTATGAGCCCGACGAGCTACCGAACTGCTCCACCCCGCGTCATTGTAAGAAATAAATGGTGGAGACTGAGGGGATCGAACCCCCGACCCTCTGCTTGTAAGGCAGATGCTCTC
>NZ_LT985747.1:3255623-3836929 GCF_900289175.1 Paenibacillus faecalis
CCAAGGATTTCTTCGCTTCGGCCTACTCCCCTGTTTACGGTTTTTTTTAGTCACTGATTTAGACTTTACTTTAGTCCGTGTATCACGCGACACTTTACTTTCTACTTCTAACCCTTTCAACATATCCTCCTTCAAATCCATCGTATCAACACTTGTGCTGTTTGTATTATGAAATTCAGACTGTGTTTTTAAGTCATTGATTCCATTCTGTTCATTCGGCCTACTATCTTCTTCCGAAGCCCCCTCCGAAAATCCCATCGTATTTGCCGTCCACGATGGAGACTTTAAATCCTCGAACAGTTCGAAAGCATCCGTCGTTTGTCCTGTAGTTTCTCTCTCTTGATACGGCTCCAGGTTAGAATGCTGCCCTTCGCCGTCGTATGGCATCATTGAATTATGCCCATAACCACCATGTGGAAAATGATGATGCGGATGGTGATGGTATGGATGGTGATGCGGATGATGATGTAGATGATGGTGGTATGGATGGTGATGCGGATGATGGTGTAGATGATGGTGATGTAGATGATGCTGGTATGGATGGTGATGTAGATGATGCTGGTATGGATGGTGATGTGGATGATGGTGGTATGGGTGATAATATGGGTTCACCGGGTTTTCGTGCGGAACTTCCGCTTCATATAACTGCTCACCGTATAAAGTCGGCTTCTCGGAACCATGGCAGCCGCAAGGTTTTTTTTCAGAAACAGCCTCCTCTCCCATTACAGCTTCATAGGAGGGATAGGTTTGCTTCATATCAACTTGTGCCGGATAGGTGTGAAATGATGGTCCCCCCATTGTATACGGCTCTGTTACTGACATCTGAGAATATTCAACAGCCATCGGTTGCTCCGGAATACCTGGGTAATGTGACGTTGGCATCGTCCATGCATCATGCTCTGCTTTATGGTCATAAGCTGGATAGCTATAGTGTTGTGCAGGAGGACCCCAGTGTTGAGCCGGCATAACTGCTTCACCCTCATGGCAACCACAAGGCGCTTCGTGAAACTTATGAAGCGAAGCAGTTGGAAACATAAAATCCGGTGGAGCACAATTAAATAGCTGCGGCATACAATGTACAAGGTGCTCTTGCATAGGAGGACATGGCTCTACTACCGACTCAATAGGTTTTTCCGGACAAATCGGTTTCATCATTTTAGGCTTATGTTCATAAACAGGCTTCATAGGTAGCTTTTTTGGCATTTCCATCGGCGGCATTTCCATCGGCGGCATTTCCATCGGCGGCATTTCAGGCATCACAATCAATTCAGACTGCATTGATATTTCCGGCATAACTTCACACTCCGGAATTACAGGCATCTGGGGAATTTCAGGCATAACTTGCTGTGGAGCCATCATTTCTTCCTTAGGTCCAGTATAGGTTTTGCTGCCCGGGACTGTCTTTTCTACTTTATAAGCTGTTCCACCGCTTTTATGATCTTCTCCATTGCTTGTAAATGTTCCAGATGAAGGGATGTTTACAACTTCTCCTACCAATAAAGCATTTGGATTTTTGAGCTGAGGATTCGCATCAATAATCTCTTTTAACGAAACCCCCCAAGCCTTTGAAAGCTTCCATAGCGAATCTCCTTGCTTCACGGCATGCTTATGAATAATGGGCTGCGTTCCTTCCGGAACTGGCACCGGAACGGGCTGAGTAGGTACTTTTATTTTCATGCCGATGTCAAGTTTGTTAGGATCGACCAATTGCGGATTTGCATCCACGATTTTACTCAAAGGGACTCCATATTTTTTCGAAATCTCATATAAGGTGTCGCCTTTCTTGACGATGTGTATTTTCACGCTGCTAAAACCTCCTACACTCTTCTAGGCGTTTTAAAGCTTTTCGCCCGCATTCGTTACTACATCCTATGCAAGAAATGGGCGAATGACATCCCTATATTCAAAAAAAATCCTTTCATCGACATGAAAGGATTTTTCTTATACTGCTTTTGCAAGAGTTAGACAGCTTTTATAGGTCTACTCTTCCCCCACTTTATATTCATCCTGGTCCGTCCTCGTTCGCGTCCATAGATAGATCCGCTGTTCAGCTATGTCTGGCTGCTACACCTTTCGTTTTCTCTCTCTCGTATGCAAATCCCGGGTAAGAGCCAAGCACGCGCACCTGACATCCCAAAACTTCGATTTCTCCCAATGCAGCCGTTAGTAATACGGAATCTGCCGAATCCATAATATCGATATAAAAATAGTAGTTACCCAGCTTTTTTTTGGTTGGACGGGACTCGATCCGGGATAAATTCAAACGTCGCCATGCAAAAGCGGAAAGCACTTGATGAAGAGCCCCTGGAGCATCTTCCGGCAAGGTTACCAGAATACTTGTTTTCACATGCTCCGGTGAACGCGACACCTCAACCGGTTGATGACCAATCAGAACAAACCGCGTATAGTTATTGTCATGGTCGGTAATATTATCAGAAAGAATATTCAATCCGTGCGTTGAAGCCCCTAAAGATGTACCGATAGCTGCCCAGCTCTTTCCAGGGTTTTCTTTCACGATCTTCACACCCTCTGAAGTGCTTCCACAAGGCTCAAGCTCAGCCTCTGGAACATATTTAGACAGAAACTGCCGACATTGAGCTGTAGCTACCGGATGAGAGTATATTCTTTTTATTTTCCGAAGATCAACACTTCCATCCTCTCCCCGAAACTCTGAAGCATCGCCGATAAGATTCTGCCTGGAAGGGTACACCCATTCAACTTGCAAAGGGATATCCACTTCATTAACCAACCAGTCCATATGAAGGCTTACCGAACCTTCAATTGTATTTTCGATTGGAATAACACTGTAGTCGCTTCTTCCCTCTACCGTGGACATAAAAACATCGGATATCAATTTATGATGTATGAGTTCTGCAGATTCACCATTTAATAAATATAAAATCGCCTCATGCGATACCGAGCCCGAGGGCAAAAGTGCTATTCGTTTCATTTAGTCACGTCACTTCCCCTCTAATCATATCCAAAAATGATGTACTCTCAGTAAAATCAAGCACCTTTACTCCTTCCGTATCCGGCTGGAGCAACAAACTGGAAGCCGATATTCCTTCCTTCCTTATCGTTCCCATCAAATAGGTTTTTAAAGTTTCAATACGCTCGTCTCCACGCTGAATGAAAGCAATCAAAGTTGGACCCGCTCCACTTAAAGCTACACCAAGTGCGCCCTTGTTGGGGGCTTCCACCAAAATCTCAGACATCCCCGGTACCAATGCAGCGCGGTACGGCTGATGAATTCGATCCCGCATGGCGGCTCCGATCATATCCAGACGGCCCGATGCCAATGCAGCCGTCATCAAAGATGCGCGGCTGATATTATAAACAGCATCAGAAAGAGGAATCTGCTTCGGCAGCGCCTCTCTCGCCTGCGAGGTAGCTAAATGAAAATCAGGAATAACAACGAGCGTAGCCAGATCAGCGGGCGGATCAATTCGAACATAATCCGCATGCTTGCCATCCCAAGCCGCTGCGATGATCCCCCCAAATAAAGACGCGCCTACATTGTCCGGATGGTTTTCAAGACAGGCGGCCATGTCAAATAACTTGCTGTCTGGCAAAGGTGATCCAATAAGAGCATTTGCTGCATAAAGCGAGCCGACAATGGCCGAAGCGCTGCTGCCAAGTCCACGAGACAGCGGAACATCCGAATACATGGAAATTGCAAGCTCCGGAACAGAAACTCCCGCCTCGTCAAAGACCATCTGGGCCACCTTATAGGTTAGATTACTCTTGTCTGCAGGCACTCCCTTCATTTCATCTCCGTATAAATGAAAGTAGGTGCGGTCGTCCTGCTTCATTTCGATCCATGCATAAAGCGATAATGCCATTGCCAGTGTATCAAATCCCGGACCAAGGTTCGCCGTGCTTGCCGGAACCCTGACCCTAACGCTTTCGGAGCAGCTCATACTTGAGCAGCCCCTTCAAGCTTGGCGATTGCATCCATGACGGCAGATTCTGTATCCGACACAACAAGCGGCTCAGATTTAACGGTTGAAATGGCGATGTTCGGGTCCTTCAATCCATGTCCGGTAAGAACGCAAACAACCGTTTCCCCGCCTTTGAAATATCCTTCGCGTTTCATTTTATATACGCCTGCAATCGAGGCTGCGGAACCGGGTTCAGCAAAAATGCCCTCCCGTGATGCAATGTTGCGATAAGCCTCCAAAATTTCATCATCTGTAACGTAATTAATTTGTCCACCGGATTCATTTGCAGCCATAACAGCTGTTTTCCAGCTTGCGGGATTACCGATACGAATCGCTGTAGCTACTGTTTCCGGGTCAGGAATCGGCTCCCCCTTAACGATAGCCATAGCTCCTTCCGCTTCAAAACCAAGCATCTTCGGCAGTGAAGAAGCTTTCCCCGCAGCATGATACTCCTTAAACCCTTTCCAATAAGCCGAGATATTTCCCGCATTTCCAACCGGAATAGCCAACACATCAGGGGCTTTGCCGAGCTGATCGACAACTTCAAATGCAGCTGTTTTTTGGCCTTCGATCCGGTATGGATTCACTGAATTCACTAATGTAATGGGATGTTTGGCTGTAATTTCCCGTACGATTTCAAGAGCTCGGTCAAAGTTGCCATCAATTGCTATCACTTTTGCACCGTAAATCATCGCCTGAGCCAGTTTGCCAAGTGCAATATTGTTGTTCGGTATAATCACAATACAATTAAGCCCGCCGCGTGCAGCATATGCGGCAGCAGCAGCAGATGTGTTCCCTGTGGAAGCGCACATGATCGTACGGCTTCCTTCCTCCATAGCCTTAGCTACGGCCATGACCATCCCACGGTCTTTAAACGATCCCGTTGGATTTAATCCTTCAAATTTAAAATGCAGATCAATCCCCAGATCCTTCGATAGATTCTCGGCACGAATTAACGGAGTATTCCCCTCTTTCAACGTCAGCAGCGGAGTGTTCTCGTTAACAGGCAAATATTCCTTATACGTCTGGAGCAATCCTTCATATGGCATCTCTCTTATTCTCCTCTTCAAAATATAAAATAAATATTAATAGGCGGCACTATAGAGCAGCAGATTATCCTTCTACACGATAGACGCTTTTGATGCGGCGAATAACTTCCATTCCTTCAAAATGGTCGAGCACTTTGTCCATACTGGCTTTGCTGGCGTGATGGGTGACGATAATAATCTCCGCATCAGGAGTCTGATCATTCGGCTGCTGGACCACAGACTCCAGGCTTACACCATATTCAGCAAACACCTGTGTAATTTGTGCGAGCACCCCTGCTTTATCGTCCACATGAAGCAAAATAAAGTTTTTAAACTTAATCTGCTCATCACTCTTCAGCTTCTTCTCATTATAAGGCACAATTGCTTTCAGCCCATTTACACCTAGCTTCAGATTTTTGATAACAGCAACCAGGTCAGCTACCACTGAAGTAGCCGTTGGCATCTCACCTGCACCCGGTCCATAAAACATCGTTTCGCCAACCGCTTCTCCGTATACATAGACCGCATTAAACACCCCGTTTACTGCAGCGATCGGATGACCCAAACGAACCATCGTCGGCTGAACGCTGATGCTTACCTGCTCGTCTTCACGATCGGCTATGCCAAGCAGTTTCATTTCATAACCAAGCTGCTTCGCATACAAAATATCTTCCTTGGACACTTGTGAAATTCCCTTTACACTTACGTCCTCCAGCTCTACATTCATACGGAAGCCCAATGTGCCCAAAATAGCCATTTTACGTGCAGCATCCAAGCCTTCTACATCAGAGGTCGGATCAGCTTCTGCATAACCAAGCTCCTGAGCTTCAGCCAGCACATCCTCATAGGAAGCACCTTCCTGGCTCATCTTGGTTAATATATAATTCGTCGTTCCATTAACGATCCCCATAATTTTCATAATACGATCTGAAGAAAAGCCTTCGATCAATGTACGGATAATAGGTATCCCCCCGGCTACACTAGCCTCATAAAATACATCGCATTGCTTCTCCTGAGCCTTCGCCATAATTTCTGCCCCATGGAGAGCCATCAGATCCTTATTGGCCGTAATAATATGTTTTCCCCGATCCAAAGCTTCCAAAATATAAGCCTTCGTATGCTCAATACCACCCATAACTTCCACGATGACATCGATTTCCGGATCACGAATCACATCCCAAGGGTCATCGGTCAGCTTACTGCTGTCCACGATAACACTGCGCTCTTTCTCCGTGTTCTTGACTGCGATTCTCTCTATAAGGATAGGCGAGCCTACCTGGCTGCTCAAATCTTCCTGATGTCCTTCGACAATACGAACCACCCCTGTACCTACAGTACCTAATCCCAACAATCCTACTTTAACCGGCTTCATTTACGCATCCTCCTGAATTCCACATGTCTTTTGCATTTTGTAATGATAATGATAAAACTATCCTTGACCGATCATTTGCACTCTTCGAACCCCTGTTACCCGGCGCAATCCATCAAGCAGATGATCAAGTTCCTCGGTAAGCCTTGATACTTCAACAGAAATAACAACATTCGCTATTCCTTGCAGCGGAATGCTCTGATGAATAGTAAGCACATTACCGCCCTCTCCGGCAACAAGTCCCAACACTTCGGACAGCATGCCGGAACGATGCTCCATATCGATGGATATCGTGACGATCTCATCCCGCTCCAGCTGATTGATGGGATGAATTCCATCTTTGTACTTGTAAAAAGCACTTCGGCTCAAACCAACCTGCTCAACAGCTTCATGAATTGTCTTGACATCACCGGACGCGAGCAGCCTTTTAACCTGCATGGTCTTTACAACGGCTTCCGGTAAAATATCCTCACGAACTAGATAATACCGCTCCTTCACAAACGTCCTCTCCTCAAAGACTCATGTTTTTGTATAGTGGACATTATACTGGATATCTAGAATGAGGGCAATACATTTCAGACTATTTTTTGAAGAGTGCTTAAAATATAAAAAGAGAATGCCCACGGTTAATCAACTTTTGTGGACATCCCCTTATATGCTTTTCCATTCAAGAGCTCGCTTTGACCCGAATCCGCTCTGTATTGCGTTCCATTAATATGTTTAAAATCTCATGTACTTGCTGATCGATTTCATCAATTAGTATCATTTGCTGGTCATGCTCTGCTTCCGCCATAAGCTTAATCTGATTCTCAAGTATGCTAATTTTTTGCCGTATCATATCTTCAATATGATCCGAAGATTCATCTGTCAGCGGATCACTGTAGCGAAAGCTTTCCTCCAGCTCAAACATAAGCTTGTCCAACATTTGGTTTCTCTCGGTTTCAATACTCGCCAGTTGTATCCGGATGGATGAAATCCGTGCAACGGTATCATTCTGAATGGACGAGGGAAAATTCCCCTTATCTTCTGAAGATAGAACATACCTGCCTGCTAATGATATAAGTCCAAGTACAATCGCCGATAAAAAGAACGTAAAGAAATGAATATATATATAGGATTCTTCTGTTAGCTTAAACCAATACCCGAAAAGAACGATTTCAAGGAAAACCGTAATCGCGTAAATACCGACTACCACACCAGACGCAATGTAAAATGGCGTTCGAACATACCTTTTTGTATCTCTCATTATCCGTAACATAAAGAACAAGATGATTCCCTCTGCACATGCAGCCGCAGCGCCGGATATCCATGGATGAAGCGTTTTTGTACCCGCTCCGTTTCCAGCAAAGCCAAATAACAGAATCGTTATCAAAGGCAATATGACCCCTGCACCGAGAATCCAGGTTCTTATATCTATTCTTCTAACCAAACTGTTCCCTCACTTTGCGTCATTTATTACGTTCTCCCCGTTTAAAAATGATATCCCAACCTTTAAAATGAACATTATGATCCTTTCATTTCATTTAAAAGTAGGTACTTAGGTACTATATCATTGTAAACGATAATCGGAACATTTTGGATTAAAAAAATGGAAAAAACAAAAAAATACCGCTTAACCTCAACATGTGAGTTAAACGGTATCGCCTGCTTGTTAATAATAACTGCTGCCTTCTATAAACTCGAATTCAAAATCTCCAATCCGCACAATTGTACCTTCTGTTGCACCTCGGCGGCGGAGCTCCTCATCAACGCCCATATGCCGGAGCGTGCGGGCAAGCTTCAAAATTGCATCATGCGAGTTCATCTGGAGCCGTTTGAGCATGCGCTCAATCCGATCACTATGCACAACGAACATCTCGTTTTCCCGAGTAATCGTAAACGCATGATCATCCTTCTTATTGAACTTATATACTTTACGCTCTGCAGCTTCAGGCACATCTTCGACAATAGGTTCTTCTGGAATCTCGTCCAAAATAGCTGCTGTACGGTACAGAAGCTCCTGAATACCTTGACGTGTCAGCGATGAAATCGGCATAATCTCCAGATCAGGGCGGACGGCTTGTACTTGTTCACGAAACATTTTCAGATTCTCTGCCGCTTCCGGCATGTCCATCTTGTTTGCTGCTACGATCTGCGGCCGCTCTACTAAAACCGGATTATACAATTTGATTTCCTCATTGATCTTTTGCCAGTCCTCGAACGGATCTCTTCCCTCAGACCCAGCCATATCTACAACATGAATGATGACGCGCGTTCGTTCCACATGGCGCAAAAATTCATGACCGAGTCCAACACCTTCATGAGCGCCTTCAATAAGACCCGGCAAATCTGCCATGACAAAGCTCCGTCCATCTCCAACATCAACCATGCCCAGGTTCGGGGTAATCGTAGTGAAATGATATGCCCCAATTTTAGGCTGCGCAGCCGATACGACTGACAACAATGTAGATTTCCCTACGCTTGGAAAACCAACAAGACCTACATCGGCCATGACCTTGAGCTCCATAACAACATAGCGCTCTTCGCCTTCTTCACCGTTCTCGGCTAGCTCCGGCGCCGGATTGTTCGGGGTGGCAAAACGGATATTCCCCCGTCCGCCCCGTCCGCCGCGGGCAACGACAATCTGCTGCCCATGACGGGTCATATCCGCGATCACTTCGCCTGTATCATCGTCAATAAGTACCGTTCCCGGAGGGATTCTTACAATCGTATTTTCCGCGTTAGCCCCATGCTGGCTTTTGTTTCGGCCTTTCTCGCCTCGCTTCGCTTTAAAATGCCGCTGATAACGGAAATCCATCAACGTTCTTAGCCCTTCATCAACGCGGAAGATCACGTCCCCGCCTTTGCCGCCATCTCCACCGGCAGGGCCGCCGTCAGGTACGTACTTCTCACGACGAAACGCGATAAGACCATCGCCGCCATCGCCGCCTTTGACATAAATCTTCGCTTTATCTACAAACATGGAATCACCTTCCTCAAGTCACATACGGCAAGCATAAACGGTAAGTCATATGGTCCGTATGGATTTTCTCCACCCGAATACTTTCATGAACTGCAAGCTCTATTTTATGTGTAATACTGTCTTGATCTCCGAAATAACCTTCTCCTGTAAATTCAGCCACCAGCTCTTTTTCTTGCACGACAAATGTCAAGGTTAACAGACGTTCTTCTTCCCATGATGAGCGCCCGCCTAATTGGTATATCCGAACCACTTCGATTATGGATTCTGTAAAATGCTCTTCAGTCTCTTCCGACAGCTTCCCTTCAAGCTGAACATCATCTGCAACCTCAACATCCAATTGTAAACCGGTATTAAAAGTTCGATAAGAATGCAGATAAAAAACTAATGAAGGAAGGCCCAATTTCGAAATTTTACTGTCCTGCAGCATACGTTCTTTTATTCTTCCCACACACTGCACTGATTTATCAAGCTTCCCCAATTGAATATATCCGTACAATATTTGAAGCTCATTCATCCAATCATGACGGTGATGGTTCAGTGTCTTAATAGCGATCTTCTCCAAGCTTCTCTGATAAGCTCGCCGTCTTTGTACTTCCCTTTGTGCTTCTGTACGCCGGACATACCAGGCACTACCAAACGATGCGGCTGCCGACCAAATTGTCAGTATAACTCCGGCTGTATACGTAGGATTCCATATCATCCAGGCTGCAGGCAGCACGGATGATAATCCAATACCAACCGCTATCCATTTCCAGGAATTCATCGCTTTTCCCCGTTCCTCCACAACAATGGGTTACATTTAACAATCCACAGTATACCATAGTCTTTAGCAGGGATTCACCCATCATTTCAAAAAAAGAAGCCTCCGGCAAATTTGCCGGAGACTTCCTGTCTGTATGCCGATTCAGAAGCGAGACTTACGCTTCCACTGCAGCCGCTACAGGAGCGACCTCAACCGGGTAGACGCTCACTCTCTTGCGATCACGACCCAAACGTTCGAATTTCACAACGCCTTCGATTTTCGCAAACAAAGTATCGTCTTTACCAATGCCCACGTTTGTGCCTGGGTGAATTTTCGTTCCACGTTGACGAACCAAGATGCTGCCGCCTGTTACGATTTGACCGTCTGCACGTTTAACGCCCAAACGCTTCGCTTCACTGTCACGACCGTTCTTTGTAGAACCTACACCTTTTTTCGATGCAAATAACTGAAGATCCAGTTTCAACATGTTGTCTACCTCCTTCTTTTAGTATTCTTTTCTTGTATTTGAATATACTCACGGTATGAATCTGCAATCCCTTGTAACATCAGAACCATGGATTCGAGAAGCAACTGCACCTGACCAGACGTTGATTCGTCTTCCACAATCGGAACTACGCCGCTGAGAAAGCCATCCTTCATCTTGGTCTTCATAGCTATACCGGTTAACGCCTCAATGGAATTCACCGTTCCCACCGTGACCGTGGATACACCAGCACACACGATGTCCCGTCCTCTAGGAGCATAATCCGCATGTCCCTTGACTTCAAAGCTATGAATTCGGCCGTCTTCCTTACGCGTAATCCGTACAGTAATCATTTACCGCACCTTCTTACGCCTGGATTTTCTCGATGGTTACTTTAGTATAAGGCTGACGATGACCTTGTTTCTTGTGGTAGTTTTTCTTCGGTTTGTATTTGAATACAACAACCTTTCTACCTTTACCGTGTTTCTCCACTTTCGCAGTTACAGTTGCACCGGAAACGACTGGAGTACCGGCTACCAAACCGTCTTCTTTGGAAACGGCCAACACACGGTCAAAAGTTACGGTTTCTCCGTCACCTGCATTCAGCTTCTCGATGAACAATACATCGCCTTCTTGAACTTTGTATTGTTTACCGCCTGTTTCAATAATAGCGTACATTTGCTTGCACCTCCTCATGTCTCAGACTCGCCTGATTCAGGTGTCCAATCAATATCATGACCGTCCTTATCAACCCGATCGGAGCGGTTACAGCATGTGCAGCAATTGATCGCTAGGCACATACTTGAAGATCATAACATATTACATGCTATTTCGTCAATACTTATGATCTATTAACAACGCCAGTCCCACCGCATGTCACACAAACTTTGGAGTAGGGAGCCAGTGAGCTTTCACGAGCTTTTTTGCGGGTCATTTCGAGAAGGCCCAGCTTCGTCCAGCCTACTACAAAACTTTTGGTTCGATCCTTTCGGATACCTTCCTCCATGACGGCAATAACCTCATTCCGATGCTCTTCCTCTTCCATATCGATGAAATCTACAATGATCATACCGCCGATATCACGCAGCCGAATCATTCTTGCTATTTCAAAAGCAGCTTGAAGATTCGTTTGAGTTACCGTCTCCTCAAAATTGTCCCCGCCAATATACTTGGCTGTATTCACGTCAATCACCGTAAGCGCCTCGGTTTGATCAATGATGATCGTTCCTCCGCCAGGAAGGGAAATCTGCCGGGAAAACGCTGATTTTAACTGTTCTTCAACATCGTAAGCTTGAAAGATATGATTTTTTCCTTCGTACAGCCGAACTTTAGGTGTAATCCCGGGAATCAGATCAGATAAATAACTTTTCGCTTCTTTCGCATCCCGCGCACGGTCGATAATCAATTCATCCTCCAGCGGATCAAACGCATCGCGCATGAATCGCTGAAGAATTCCCAGGTCACGATGTAGCAAAGCAGGGGCTTGCGATATGTTTGACCGCTCAACAATTCGCTCCCACTCCATCCGGAGCAGCTCCAAATCGCCCGCAACGGATTCAATGGACTCATCCTCGGAAACGGTACGCATAATAATCCCCTCTTCGCCGTTTCTTAATCGCTCACCGATCATTTTCAGGCGCATTCTCTCAGCCTCAAACTGTATTTTTTTAGATACTGCTACGTAATCGGAATTGGGCATAAACACCATACATCGACCTGGCAGGGAAAAATGGGTCGTTACCCTCGCCCCTTTCCCGCCCCTTGGCTCTTTCATAACCTGAACAATCAACTCTTGCCCAACGGAGAGCAACTCGGCAATTGAAGGTTTCATCTTCGGTTGCTTCTCCAAATGAGGATGAAGAACATCATCGATGTATAAAAAAGCATTCTTTTTCAATCCAATATCAACAAAAGCAGCCTGCATACCTGGCAGGACGTTGACGACTCTTCCTTTATAAAAGCTCCCGACAACACTTTGCTCCCGCTCTCGTTCCGCTGCATATTCTACAAGCCTGCCATCTTCGATGAGGGCCATCTGAATCGTATCCGGTTCACAGTGAACAATCATTTGTTTCATGGCTTCACCTCTTATGGAAGACTAATCTACTGACAATCCTATCACGATTTGGCGTAAACGGGATATATTTTAAGTAAATTTTGTACAAAAAATAGTTTACATTTATGCAGACCAAGGGGGCCTGTCAGACGCGAAATAAGAAGCGATCACATGCTGTTCCGGCACAACAGCGAGCAAACCTCCCTGACGATCCGTGACGTAAATCAAATGATACTTCTCTCTTTTAAATAGACGCATAATATCATCTAAAGGTTTCGAGTAATCGGCAACGATCGGCGAAGCAGCTCCTATTCTTTCCTGCTGATGTTCATACACTCCATTTCGATTCACAAGAAAACGCATAAATCGATAAGGAACATTACGATGATCCTCAAAATTGGAATAAGCTAAAAAAAGACCGATCATCAATAAATTCAGCCTCACACCATCGCCAGAAAGCAGCGGATAAAGACCGTAACCGATCATGAACAAGCTGCAGATCATCCCTGTACGCGCGGACCATAATAGCATTGCGTGGTATGGAATCACAAGGCTTATTAAAGCCTGCAAGACCTTCCCTCCGTCCAAGGGCGGAATCGGCAGAAGATTAAACAGCGCGATCAACAAATTCCCCTGTATTACATAGGACAGAAAAGAGGCATCCCCAATGCCCGATATTTGACATAACCACGCCATCCCGATCATGATGCCATTCTGAAGAGGTCCGGCTAATGCAATGATCAATTCACGAGAAGCATTCATTCGCCCGTCATCCTCAATTACGGCAACTCCGCCAAACGGGAGCATTTGAATCGACCTTACTTTAAACCCCATGGCTATTGCTGCGCCCGCATGACCAAGCTCATGGATAAACACGATAACGAAAAGAGTCAAGAGCTCGAGGAAACGCCCGGTGATAACAGAGGCCAGCATAACGATAACAAAGAGAGGATGCAGCGTCAGAACAGTCCCTCGAATATTAATCAAATGAGATCACTTCCGCGGGGTCTACGCTGCGGTCTCCTTCTTTTAACCTAAAATAAAGAGCAGGCTGCTCTCCATCGGAGCCAGTAGAAGGCAATATACCTATAACCTCTCCGCTCTGCACCCAATCATTAACCTTCAAATCCGTCGTTGAAAGCCCGCTATATTGAGCTGTCCTTTCTCCAGTGTGCTGGATCGTAACCGTAATGCTTGAATCCTCATGCTTTTTGACGTCAAGGACTCGGCCGGTATCCACGCTTTTAATCTCGTGAGAGAAGAGCGAATCTCCTTTGGGAACGACTACAATTCCTTGAAAATCAACAGCAAAGGATTGCATAAGCTCCCCTTCTAGAGGCGGCACTAATTTAGCTGAAGCGTTCACCTTCGTCGAATTTTGATCACTATGTCCAAATATAGGAATAAACGAGGGTGGACCGCCAAAATGCTCTTCATACCATGTTTGAGCCGCCTGAAAATCCATTTCTCTGCTTAATCCTTCAATAACAAAACCTTGAATTCGAAAAGCCCATGGTTCATCAAGCAAAAATATACCCCAAACGGCCCCAAACAGCAGAACACTGACCATAAAACGGCGCATCAAACCTTTAATAAAAGATGTATTGCGCGGCGGAATGTCAGGCTTCATATCATCGTCATACCACCTGCGATAACCCTGCTTCCACAATTTTTCAGGATCGCGCTCGATTTCCGGATCACTTGCATCGGAATCCTGCAGTGTATTTGAACGAAGGACAGGTTTGTTAGCGGCGTTCGCAAACGGATTGAAGCGTTCGTGATTCCATTCGATATTGCGTTCTTTATTCTTTTCTGACAGATTGCCATTTAATAGTTCTCGAATTCTGGCCTCTCTCCGATGTTTTACAGATGTTTTAATGTCCAAGTACCTCTCCCCCTGGGGCTTGTTTTACTCTATCCTATGAAGCCAGGAAAGATATTTAGAACAAGCCTTCGAGCAGAGTGAATACCGGATTTTACAATAAGAAAGGCCAGTGCAATAAACTGCACCGGCCCGATAAACCTATAAATAAGATTACCCCATACCAAAAAACTTCTTAAAGCGTGTAAACATCCCTTTTTTCTGATGAATTTGCATTAATGGAACAGTATCACCCAAAATTCGACGAGCAATGTTTCGATAAGCAATAGCCGCTGGATATTCCGGATTCATTACCGTTGGCTCCCCCAAATTCGCTGCCTTGATCACCATCTCATCATCCGGAACGATGCCGATCAGATCGATGTTAAGAACTTGCAATACATCTTCGATTTCCAGCATATCACCTGACTTCACCATGTTTGGACGAATCCGGTTGACTACAAGTTTTGGAGATTCAACATGAGAGCTCTCGAGCAGTCCGATAATCCGGTCAGCATCACGCACCGCAGCATTCTCCGGTGTAGTTACAACGATAGCTTTGTCCGCTCCTGCAATGGCATTCTTGAACCCCTGTTCAATTCCTGCCGGACAATCAATAATAATATATTCGTAATCCTTCTTTAGTTCCAGTACAATATCCTTCATCTGATCAGGTGAAATGGCGTTCTTGTCCTTGGTTTGGGCAGCAGGCAGCATGTAAAGCTCGTCAAAGCGTTTATCCTTGATAAGCGCCTGATTAAGACGGCAACGCCCTTCTGCAACGTCGCACAGGTCATAAATGATCCGGTTTTCCAAACCCATAACAACGTCAAGATTACGAAGACCGATATCGGTGTCTACCAGACATACTTTTTTGCCCAGCAGCGCCAGCGCCGTGCCGATGTTCGCCGACGTAGTCGTTTTTCCGACTCCGCCCTTGCCTGATGTGATGACGATTGCCTCTCCCATATTCTACACCCCTTTAAACACATTAAAATCCCGACCCAATCGAGCAATGTTACTGATCTTGTCTATCTGCATATTTCCATTTTGCAAATAGGCAAACTCCATGACCGTCTCACGTGTTTCCCATTCATCCGGCGGTCTACTGATCATATCAGAAATACGAAGCTGGGTGGGAGCTAAATACGAGGCGGCGATAATCGCATTCATATTCCCGTCAATGCCAGCATGTGCTGTCCCGCGAAGAGCACCCAGTATGTATATATCTCCAGTTGCCGTAATCGTCCCGCCAGGGTTCACATCCCCTAAGAAAAGCAAATCCCCGGTATGGTGCAGCACCTGTCCGGATCGAACCATGCCGGTTTTTACAACCGGACCGGACACAGGTATATCTTCCGGTTCAAGGAGCGGGGATTCCACCGTACGGATCAGCAAATTCCCCTTCTGCTTCATTATATCAAGAATAGACTGCTTCTCTTCTTCAGTAATACGCCGGGAACCCAGTTTAACATCTACATGAATAATAGGTCCGGTCAAAATATTCTGATGACTATGCTCTAGCTTGTAACGAAGTTCGCTAAGCAGCTCTTCTAATTCACATTGATCGTCAAGCAGGAATACCAGGCCATCCTTAACGCCCTTAATCGTTACATGATTGGATTTTACAGTCATAAGCCTGTCCCTCCCATCCTCATTCATTTCGCGGTCAGACCTTCAAGTTCCTGCTGGCCCACGTAAAATGTCGATTGAAAGTCAGGAAGCCTTCTTTCTTCTCTTTGGATCTTTCGCCAGCAGTTCAAACTGTTTCCGAAGAGGTACATAAATAATCAAGGCAAATGCAAAATGAATCAGAAGATTGGGAAGCATATAATTCAACAGAGCCCAGTTATAAGAATCCGGATTAAGTTGGAATAATTTATAAATCCCAAATATCATGCTATCCAAAAGTAAGCTGCCCAATATAACTACCGTCATCATGACAGGCAATGGGGCCCGCGGAGTTTTAAATATAAAACCCATAACATATGCAGAAACACCCATCGCAAACGAGTAAGCACCGATCATTTCACCATAGTACACAACATCATGGAGCATCCCGAACACAAGACCTAGCACAAGCCCGGTATGACGGTGGTAATACATCGTTGCAAACAGGATGGCAACATACACAAAATTAGGTGAAATTTTGCCTTGCAGCGAGCTTGGTGTCAGCCAAAAGCCAATCGTCCCCTGCAAAATAAACAATAGAAACAACAACAAAATCAGTATGTGTTGGCGTTTCATCATCCTTGAGGCACCTCTGGCGTAAACACGACAAGAAGTGTTTTCCAGTCCTGGAAGTTCGCAGCGGGGTCGATCATTGCTGTCTTGTTCAGTCCAAACTCCCCAACTTCGACACTATCTACCGTACCGATAATCATACCACGTGGAATGACTCCACCGTTACCGGATGATATGATTAAATCCCCCACTTCAACCGGATCATCTTGTGGAATCCGGGTCATTTTGAGCATCTGTGACTTCTTGTCGTAGCTTTCAATAATTCCGAAAGTATCCTTGTCAGATACCGTAGCTGCGATCTGCTGGCGATTGGCGTCCTGCGGATCGAGCGTCGTCAGCAGTTTTACGGTAGAGGTAAAGTTGCCGACATGGCTTATTACACCGACCATTCCCTCATCCGAGATCACTGACATGTTCATCTTGACACCTTGCTTGGCTCCAATATCTATGACCAATGTATGGTTGTTCGGATCTTGGTTTACACTTAACACATTAGCCGGACGATAATCATAATCGTACCTATTCATTTGAGCTTCCGTAAATTTCAACAAATCCATGTAATAGAGATTTTCGTTCTTGATCCTGTTGTAATCCGCGCTCTCACGCTCATACTGTGCTACAGCTTTCTTCAGGCGCTCGTTCTCTTCATAGACTTCTTTTAAATCGCGTACATCTTCAAAGAAGCCCGCTATGTAAGAAGCGGGCTTGTAGAAAATACCTTGTACAAAACCTACTGTATCCCTTACAAACTTCTCAGGCCAGGATAACCCCAATCTCGGACCAAGCGTAAATCCCATAAGTGCAATAAAGGTTACCAGCCCGATCAGCATAATGAACAGACGTTTGTTACCTAGCAGCTTAAACAGTTTTCAACACCCTCTAACGTTACTGTTTTCTCTCCCACATACCAGGGGTTGACACAATTGTCCTGACTACCGTTTGGAACGAACAGCAGAGCCGCCGCGGGATTTAAACAGATGAATATTATCGAGCGCTTTCCCTGTGCCTATCGCTACGCAATCTAGCGGATTTTCAGCTACGATAACAGGCATTCCAGTTTCTTCAGCTAGCAACTTATCCAGATTTCGCAGCAAAGCTCCACCACCGGTCAATACAATGCCACGGTCCATAATGTCAGCAGCCAGCTCCGGCGGACATTTCTCAAGCGTTACTTTTACAGCGTCCACAATCGCATTGATCGTATCGGCTAAAGCTTCACTGATTTCGTCAGATGTAATCGTAATCGTCTTAGGCAAACCTGTAACGAGGTCACGGCCCCTTATTTCCATCGTTTCTACCGTCTCTAGCGGCATTGCAGAGCCCACTTCCATCTTGAGCTGCTCAGAAGTACGTTCCCCGATCATCAGATTATACTGGCGCTTGATATAAGATATGATGGAATCATCCATTTCATCCCCGGCTACTCGCACTGAACGGCTTGTCACGATTCCGCCAAGCGATATTACGGCAACTTCTGTAGTACCTCCACCAATGTCTACGACCATGCTGCCTGTTGGCTCCCAAACAGGGAGATCCGCACCGATCGCTGCTGCAAAAGGCTCCTCGATCGTATATGCTTCACGAGCACCCGCCTGCTTCGTAGCGTCTTCCACAGCACGCTGCTCTACCGCAGTAATGCCTGATGGTACACATACCATAACATTCGGATGACGAGGAAATACAGAACGCTGCTTTTGCGCCTGACGAATAAAATATTTAATCATCGTTGCAGTTGTATCAAAATCAGCAATAACGCCATCTTTCATCGGACGAATTGCACGAATATTGCCCGGTGTACGCCCAATCATCTTCTTCGCGGATTCACCGACCGCCTCAATTGTTTTTGTATCGGTACGCAGAGCAACCACAGAAGGTTCCCTAACGGCAATTCCTTTTCCACGGACATAAACGAGTGTGTTAGCTGTCCCCAAATCAATCCCTAAATCTTTCGTAAAACCACCAAACATGCTGCAATCTCCCTTTCCTTCTCAATCTGAACTATTATATTACATCAGGCCACGTTCCTTCAAACTTACAAACGCCCCTTCTCCAATAATCAAGTGATCCAACACATCAATTCCAATGATACTCCCGGCATCCACCAAACGGGAGGTTAGAGCTATATCCTCCGGGCTTGGTGTCGGATCGCCGCTTGGGTGATTATGAGCACAGATCAACGATGCACTGCTGCATTTGATAGCGGCTCTAAACACCTCGCGGGGATGAACAATGGAGGCATTAAGGCTGCCCATGGAAAGCGTTTCTTGGGCAATGACGTGATTTTTCGTGTTTAAAAACAGACAAACAAAGTGCTCCTTCTGGAGATAACGCAGCTGTTCACTGAGCAGATCCGCGGCATCACGCGGATTGCGTATGATCACCGGCTCCATATGTCTCGACCTGGCCAAACGTAGTCCAAGTTCAATTCCGGCTTTCAGCTGGACTGCTTTGGCGGTCCCGATTCCTTTAATCTGCGTTAATTCTTCAATACTAAGATCAACGAGCTGACGGATACTTCCCACCTGATTCAAAATCCGCTGAGCTACATGAATAGCGGATTCATGCCGGGTTCCCGTCCTTAATAATATCGCCAACAGCTCGGCATGACTTAAAGCGCTCGCCCCATATGACATCATGCGCTCTCTTGGTCGTTCTTCATGGGGGATGTCGCGTAGCAAAAATGCAGGCGACTCCATATTCTCCCCTCCTGTACTTCATAAAAACGATCTAAAACCTAAAATGAAGACAATACATCCATACCCATCTGTGAAAGCATATCACTAAGCAGGGATATCGGCAGCCCCACGACATTAAAGTAATCACCCTCAATGCTGTCCACAATACAAGCACCGAGGCCTTGAATGGCATAAGCGCCGGCCTTGTCCGAAGGTTCACCGCTCCGCACATAGGACATGATCTGTTCATGATTTAACGGCTTCATGCTCACTGACGTTACACGGTGGCGAACGATACTCTGTCCGGTTACAACATCCACACAAGCGACGCCTGAATAAACCTTGTGAGTGCGGCCCTGGAGCAAGGAAAGCATACGTACTGCATCTTGGTCATCCACCGGCTTTCCGAGTACATCCCCCTCTAATACGACAATCGTGTCACTTCCTACAACGATTCCATGTTTGTTCGCCTCAGACAGCTTACGATACACCGTATTGGCCTTTCGCAATGAAAGGATCTCAACAATTTGTTCAGGCTCCAAGCCAGAGGATATCTCCTCGCTAGCATCACTTGGCATGATTTCAAATGGTACTCGAAGTGATGCTATTAATTCTTGACGCCGTGGAGAGGTTGATGCCAGTATAATATGCCTTGATGCCATCTCTTTCACGATGGAATATCTCCTTTGTTGTCAGAGCCTGCGATACAGCCAGACCGCCGTAATTATCCCGATCAGGCTCAGCAGGCAAAATTTGAATTCAATGTTAATGTCATAATTTATGATGTCCAAATTAGCTGCGGGCGACCACTCCAACATCGTCGAAGAAGTCAGAAAAGAAAGAGACTTGACAGGCAGCAGTAATTTTGCAATCCATGTTCCGGTTAGCCACCCGAGCAGTATAAACAAAATAAGCATTCCTGCATTTTTCTTCATTGGTCCTCTTCCCTCGCCATTTTTTGACACCCTAATTATTATACGGTGAATCCGTAAGCAATACAAACAGAAATCCGGCTGGGGCAACTATTTCCAGTTCTCCTGCCGGATTTCTCTATCTATTTGCGCTTTTAGGACTGAAGGCTTTCCACAAGCTTCCTCTGGTTCGCAATGTAGTTCATCATTCCTGCTTGAATTTCCCACAAATGCCCTTTGGCTCGATTTTTGTTGTATTCTGTCAACGCTGTAATGGACCCGTTCATTTCCTGCTCCATCGTTTTCAAATTTGCCCCTGTCTCCGGACTCATTCCGCTGTTTACAAATTTAACTGCTTCTGTCCACTGAAGATGAAGATCGGTTATCGTTTTCATACGCTCGGCATCCACTGGCTCAGGGGCCCCCTGACCAAGCAGAGTTGCAGATATCGAACTGAGATTTTCTGTCAGTTTACCGCTGACTTCAAAGAAAATATCGAGGGCGGCAGCGTCCCCGCCAAATACGGCCGATTGAGCACCAGGCATCGTAACCTCCCGCACGTAAAGCTCTACCCCTTCACCTTTCAATTGATTGCTGAGCAGCTTCGCCTGTTCCCGATCCGGCGACACACCGGCATATACGCGGTTTTCTCCGGAAGAGTCCGCAAAAGCAGCGATGCCTGACTGCATCAGCTCGCTCATAGCCTGCTCCGCTCCTTCGGGTGTGCTGAAAACCCCGTACTGCAGCATGTAAAAGGTTTGCTGGGGAATCGAAACCGAAACAGGTACAGCTCCAGCAGCATTCGGATCATTGTTCCCTTCCTGAACAGCAGTACTCTCTAATGGAAATTGCGTCGTACCTGCCACGTTTTCTGTGCCCTTCTCTGAATCCCCGCCGTTAAACATGGATAATATAAATGAACCAAACAACAGTCCTGTAATGATCGCGCCTGCTATAGAAGCGACGAGCTTCCACATGGAATTGGGTTTGTTGGGGCGGTAATATCCATATTTATTTCCAGACTTGGACGGGATTTGTTCGACCTGCAAATATGTATGCTCTCTATCCGCATTATCATACAAAGGATGACTGAATTCATGTTCTGAACTCCAATCACCGATTTCAACAGGCTCTACACGCCCATCCTCAATATACTCCGGCCTTTCCTGACTGTTGTCCTCCTCATGACGGTGATGTTTCTGCTGCTCCTTTCTTCGCCTCTCCTCCGCCAATCGGCCGTTAACCCGGGAGTATTCATGTTTATGATTCAGCAATTCTGCAGGCGGCGGGATCACTCGCAAATCCTCTTTTCCTGCCTTCTGATGGATAGGTGACTGTATTTTTTCCCGAACAAAATCGGGCTCCAAACCGTATCTTTCCGCCTTACGAAGAGGCTCAGGCCGTGGCGCGACATGCACCTCATCTTTATGACCGCTGTTCTCTTGTCTTTTGGGAGCTTCATGATCAAACCTAATCGTCATCCGCGCTTTACTCATTCCACTACACCTCACTTGTCTCCTCATCTATAAATACCTATATGATAGACTCAGACAAGTTATGTACGCATCAATTTTGAAAATAAATAACGGGAACGTTTCAAGGCAGCAATAATGAAGAAAAGGTCGAATACGGGAGCAAATGCAATCCCAAACTCGACCTTCTCGAATCAAACGATCTGTAAACTCATTTGAAAGGGCAAAGAGCACCCCTTACTTGCTTTCTTTCAGGGACTTTGCCAAAGATGCTCCAACCTTCCAAATATCTCCGGCTCCCATCGTCAAGACAAGATCACCGGGCTTTACTCGTCCGCCGAGGTCTTGAAGAACCTCCTCTTTGGACGGGATATATCTTGCTCCAGCGTTACTGTTCTCTACAATGAGCTCCACCAGTCTGGCAGAGCTGATCCCCTCGATCTGCTTCTCGCCAGCCGGTGAATAAATGTCTGTAATGATCACTTCATCTGCATCCCCAAAAGCGCGGCTAAACGCATCAAGCAGGAAAAAGGTTCTGGAGTAACGCTGCGGTTGAAATACCGCAATGATTCTCTTTCCAGTCGCTTTTGCTGCACTGATCGTAGCCTCGATTTCGGTAGGATGATGGGCATAATCATCGATGATGAGTATATCGTTCGCTTCGCCCAGCACCTGAAAACGGCGCTTGGCTCCGGTAAATTTGAAAATACCTTTTACAATATTTTCAAACGGAACGCCCGCCTTTAAACAAGTGATCACTGTAGCCATTGCGTTATAGACGTTATGTTTTCCCGGTACCGAGAGCTGCACAGTTCCCAGCAGCTGCCCCTGATGTGACATCGTAAAGGAAACATGGCGATCCCCAAGTACCAGGTCGCTGGCCGTATAATCGGCTTCGGCATGTATACCGTAGGTGGTGACATCAATACGATGCAGCTCCGGCAGTATAGCCTGTATGTTCGAATCATCTGCACATACGATCGCCGTGCCATCCTCTCTGATCTGGCTCAAAAATTGTACATAAGCTGCTTTTAAACGATTAAAATCACCATCGTAGTTTTCCAGATGATCAGCCTCTATGTTTAATACAACACCAAGCCATGGGTGGTATTGCAAGAATGAACCATCGCTTTCATCCGCTTCGGCTACCACATATTCTCCTTTGCCAGCTTTGGCATTCGTGCCGACGTTCATGATCTCTCCACCGATAATGAAGGTCGGATCAACTCCGCACTCTTCCATCACAAGTGCGATCATGGAAGAAGTTGTGGTTTTGCCATGAGCACCTGCTACAGCAACACCTTTGCCTTCATTCAGCAGCCTTGCAAGCATTTGGGCACGATGAAGAACCGGGATGTTTTGCTGTTCTGCAGCGACCCGCTCCACATTATCTCTAGGCAAAGCTGTTGAATATACAACCATATCGGCTCCTTGTACCTGCTCTGCCGTGTGGCCAATATAGATTTTAGCGCCTTTAGCTGCCAACTTTTCTGTCAATTCCTGTGAGGCCACGTCAGAACCCGTGACTTTATATCCCATCTCCAGCATAACTCTTGCAATGGCGCTCATACCGTAGCCGCCAATTCCGATAAAATGAACATGTTCTGATGTATTCAAAAATTAATCACCAACCTTTTTCAGAATCGGAAAGGCCCAGGAGGTTGGAACGCACGTCGGCAATCAGATATAACGTGCCCGACACCACCCCAAGATCCTCCGCTTCCGTCCGTGACTTCAATAATTCAAGTGCGTTTTTCCAATCTGGTTCTATGATGATTTGCAGCGTTTGTTTGGCGTGTTTCTCCCTTAACTGCTCTACGATGTCCCCTAACGCCTTGACGTCCATTTTTCTCCGGAAATCCGGTTCGGTCAGGATAAGCGTATCCACTATAGGCAGTATATGCTTCAAATACGCTTCATGATGCTTATTTGCCAGCATTCCCATCATTAAGTTCAGTTTGTTGTATTGAAAAATATTCGGAAGGCTTTTCGCCAAAGATTCCGCTCCTTCCGGGTTATGGGCCCCGTCAAGAACAATCCTAGGAGATGAGCTGATCTGCTCCAACCTTCCAGCCCACTTGGTAGCAAGAAATCCCTGCTTAATATGCTCATCTTCAATCACAAAAGCCATGTAATAATGAAGCACCTCAAGGCTCATCATCGCACAAGCTGCATTGGCACATTGATGCTCTCCCAGTAAAGATATCTCTATATCCATCTGACGGAAAGGTCCCGAAAAATGAAAGGTCTGGCTCTCTGCATGGCCACCTGTCCGCTCATAAGAAAAGTGATCCCCTGCCAAATACAGCGTCGAACGATTTCGTTCAGCCGCATCTTTCAACACCTGAATCGCTTCCGGCTGAGTGACCGCGCTGACAACAGGAACCCCCGGTTTAATGATCCCTGCCTTCTCCGAGGCAATTTCAGCAATCGTGTCTCCTAAAATATCTGTGTGATCCATACCGATGTTGGTGATGATGGAGATGACCGGATGGATCACGTTCGTTACATCCAATCTACCGCCAAGACCGGTTTCCCAAACAACGACATCTGGAACACACTCTGAGGCATAATACAAAATGGCGAGTGCGGCAGAAACTTCGAACATCGTCGGAGAACCAAGCTCTGTTGCCGCGATTTCCTGAACGAGCGGATGCAATCGATTGGCAAGCTTGAGAAGTGTATCCTCAGAAATATCTTCCCCGTTATACTGAAATCGATTAGTAAATTTCGTAATGTAAGGAGATGTAAAGGTGCCCACATCATATCCGCTCCGGTGAAGAACCTCTGTCAAAAATGCACAGGTGGACCCTTTGCCATTCGTGCCTGCAACATGAACAAACTTTAAGCGCCGCTCAGGATTGCCCAGCCGCTCAAGCAGCGCTTGTATGCGTACCAAACCCGGCCGGATACCAAATGGTATCAGACCGTTAATCCACTCTACAGCATCCTCATAGCTTCTAAGAGGGGCTGTTTGAACAGCCCCGGTTAAGTTACCCATGCTTCTCACCTTCAGGTTTATAATTAAAATATGCTTAGCCCTTCAACTCTTCAATCCGGGCGATAACTTTATTTCTCTTCTCCGTGTAATCTGCTTGCTTGGCTCGCTCTTCCTCAATCACCTTAGCTGGAGCCTTGGAAACAAAGCCCTGATTGCTCAGCTTCTTCTCCACGCGCTCGACCTCACTGTTCAAATGCTTCAGCTCTTTCTCAAGGCGGGAAATTTCCTGTGCGATATCAATCAAACCGGACAGAGGTAAATAAATCTCTGCACCTGTCACGATAGAGGTCATCGCCTTATCAGGCGTCTCAAGACCAAGGCCGGATTGGAACTCAGAAGTGTTGCAAAAACGACGGATGTAATCAACATTACGTTCAACAATGCCAAGTACATTCTCATCTGCAGCCTTGATGATCATTTCTATCTTTTTGCTCATCGGTACATTGACTTCAGCTCGAACATTCCGAACAGCACGTATAACATCCATCAGCAAATTCATTTCGGTCACTGCTTCTTGATTCTCCAGGGAAGCGTCATAAGTCGGCCATGAAGCCAGCATAACCGTATCCCCTTCATGCGGCAGGTGCTGCCAAATCTCTTCTGAAATAAACGGCATAAACGGGTGGATCAAGCGCATAGTACGGTCCAGAACATAAGCTAGGACGGACTGGGTCTTTTTCTTCGCTTCCTGATCTTCACCGTAAAGTGAAAGCTTCGCAAACTCAATATACCAATCACACAAATCATCCCAGATAAAATTGTATAGCAATCGACCGGTTTCGCCAAATTCATAGGCATCTATTAGACGCGAAATATCCCGTGAAGTTTCGTTCAGACGGTGAAGAATCCATCGGTCAGCTGTGCCGAGATCGCCGCTGATGTCGATATCACTATGTTTAAAGCCTTCCAGATTCATCAAAGCAAACCGGGAGGCGTTCCAAATTTTGTTAGCAAAATTCCGGGCCTGCTCCACTCTCTCCCAGCGGAAACGAAGGTCCTGCCCCGGGGTGCTGCCCGTCGATATCATAAAGCGCATGGCATCCGTACCGTATTTCTCGATAACGTCCAGCGGATCAACACCGTTGCCAAGCGACTTGGACATCTTCTTGCCTTCGGCATCACGAACCAAACCGTGCAACAAGACGTCTTTAAACGGCTTTTCATCCGTAAATTCAAGAGCTGTAAATATCATCCTAGCTACCCAGAAATAAATGATGTCGTAGCCTGTCACAAGAACGTTAGTCGGGTAATAGCGTTTTAAATCCTCGGTATCTTCCGGCCAACCCAAGGTCGAAAACGGCCAGAGCGCGGAACTGAACCACGTATCAAGAACATCCTCATCCTGCTTAAGATTCGTGCTTCCGCATTTGGAACAAGTTGCTACGTCTTCATGCGCCACATGCATCTCTCCGCACTGACCGCAATACCAGGCAGGAATCCGGTGGCCCCACCAAAGCTGACGGGAAATACACCAATCACGTACATTTTCGATCCAATGAAGATATGTTCTTTCAAAACGTTCAGGTACGAAGTTTACACCTTTGCCTGATTTTTGTGCTTCGATGGCTCTTTCAGCCAATGGCTTCATCTTTACGAACCACTGTGTGGACAGATAAGGCTCTACGACAGCACCGCTGCGCTCACTGTGGCCTACCTGGTGAACGTGATCTTCAATTCGGATCAGGACACCGGACTCTTTCAAGTCGTTCACGATTTGTTTCCGGCATTCACTGCGATCCAATCCCTCATACTTGCCCGCATGGCTGTTCATCGTTCCGGTTTCATCCATCACCGTAATTTGCGGCAGATCATGGCGCAGCCCCATCTCAAAGTCATTCGGATCATGAGCTGGCGTAATCTTTACAGCGCCGCTGCCGAAATCTTTTTCTACATATTCATCGGCAATAATCGGTATTTCACGTCCAACAACCGGAAGAACAAGCATTTTGCCAATCATGTGTTTGTAACGCTCATCTTCCGGATGAACAGCAACGGCTGTATCCCCCAGCATCGTTTCCGGACGGGTTGTCGCCACCGTAATGCTGCCGCTCCCATCTTTCAACGGATAAGCCAAATGATACAGATGCCCTTGTACCTCTTTGTACTCTACTTCAATGTCGGACAAAGCTGTACGCGCCGCAGGGTCCCAGTTAATAATATATTTTCCGCGATAAATCAAACCTTTTTCATAAAACTTGACAAAAACTTCTCGAACTGCCTTGGAAAGGCCCTCATCCAGCGTAAAACGTTCTCTGGAATAGTCGAGAGAAAGGCCCATCTTGGCCCATTGATCACGGATCGTATTGGCGTATTGCTCTTTCCATTCCCATACTTTCTCAAGAAATTTCTCTCGTCCAAGATCGTAGCGGGTAATCCCCTGCTCACGCAACTTTTCCTCTACCTTGGTTTGTGTAGCGATACCCGCATGATCAGAGCCCGGAAGCCACAGAGCATCGTATCCCTGCATTCTTTTAACACGGATCAAAATATCTTGAAGTGTGAAATCCAGAGCATGGCCGATGTGAAGCATACCGGTTACGTTTGGCGGTGGAATGACAATTGTATATGGCTCGGCATCCGGGCGCTGCCCGGCGTTGAAAAACCCGCCTTCTTTCCAGTAGGTGTACCATTTTTGTTCTGCTGTTTTAGGATCATACGTGGTCGGCATTTGTGCCGAGGTTTGAGTTTCCTTGTGCTCCATCGTTCTCGTCCCTCCGTTACTTAATCAGCATTGCCTTACAACATGGTTTTAGCCGTTATAGCTTACAGAAACTTTTCATAAGAAGAAAGCATTATAGCACCTGCATCCACATAAGATGCGCTTTCGAGAAAATATCAAATTACTCATTCGTTAAAGATAAGCAAATAAAAAAGCCTTTCGTCCTCAAAGGACGAAAGACCATTGTTCTCTCGCGGTACCACCTTTGTTTCACAAACGCTGGTTCATGATGGCCACCAACAATCGGCACATCCTAGCGCTTGCGACACTTTACACAGGTAACGGCTGCAGCCGGCATGCTCTAACTTTAACACATGGCGGTCCCTGTACTAAAGTTCAAGCAGGCAACTCCGGGGCGACTTCGGCAAAAGATGGTTCCTACGGAATCTCTCAGCGCTGCAATTCCGCTCTCTGAAGGCCATTTCTCTTCCTACTATTCCCGTTCACAGTTGTTTGTAATTTGCAAATGCTTTATACAGTATTACCAGATTGTATTCCAATAAAACTGAATTGGCTATAGTCAACTATAACTTGCTTATTGTTCATAGTCAATATTTCAAGCCATATATACCCACAGGCAGTTTTGATTGTTTAAAACTTGGGACAACATAAAACAGGCTACCCCAGGATAAATCCCCCGAGCAGCCTGCCGACACTTTATTTTTTCAAAGCTATTCTTAAATAAGGGCTGTTTCACATTTACGGGATATAGAGCACCTGACCTTCCTCTACGTTCTGTTCGGACAATCTGTTATAAAGTAACAATTCTCTAGGACTTAGCTGGTATCTTTCAGCAATATCCTCTAACGTTTCCTCACGCTGTACGATACATAATCGAACTTTACGGAAAGGGGTATCTTCCTGCCGACCTCCAAGAAAAAGGGATTTCCATTGAACTTCTTCCGATGCAAGAGCTTCCTCCTGATGATCCTCCAACACCTCTTCTTCCTCGATAGCTGTTATTTCCTGCTCCTGTGCAGTACGGCCTGAGGGCAGCAGGGAAGAAAAGCCGACACTTGGTGAGCTATTAAGCGTGCTATCCTTGCTCGTAAATGCAACTTTCAACTCCGGTTTTTCCGGGGGAACCTCTTGAACCTCTTGAGCCAAAGCTTTAGAAGCATCATCGGCAAGGAATGCACCATCTTGATCAGGGGCTGCTGCGTCAATCTTCTCGTCGGACGGCTCATTCAGCTCTTGATGAGAAGAAGCTTCCGTCACCGATTCCTGCTGATTCTCTTCTCTTTCATTCACTTCTGGAAAATCATCCGAGGAGCTCTGGTGATGACTCACAAGTTCGTTGTTTCGTTCAAAGTTCCATACATTCGGATTCGAAACCGGTTCCTGTTCCGTTTTGCTTTGTGTCATCGGATGATTTGAATCCGAAAACTCCGGTTCATCGGATTGGGCCGGAACGAATTCCTGAGGCGGTTCTTCCCTATGTATGTTATGTTCCGTAGCTCTGTCTTCTGTGTAAAAATGAGAGGGCTGTGTCTGATATCCAAACTCATTTTTCTGCTGATATGAATCTCCTTGAATCCCCTCATATTGATGACTAGCCCTTGTATCCGATTCAAAACCTGTCACCTGTTGACCTTGAACAAAACCTTCCTGCGGTTGTGGAAAGTGAAAGGGCGATGGATTTTCCGCTACTACATTGTCCTCTTGGTGAGCAGCCTTTTCACGATCTGCAGCATCTTCGGAAGTTGGCTCGGGAGCATGTACCACTGTAAATCCTTCGTCATTCCATGGGCGATCAGCAGCTTCTTGACCAGCAGCCTGAATACCTTTTAACGATAGTACCCCCGTAATATTCAGACTTCGAGTGGACAAAAGATCCACATCGAAATTTTCAATCTCCACTGCTATATCGTCCAGCGAAGACACCCGATTCATCGGAACCGTGATTTCCACCGGAATCCAGTGCTCCAGCGGCGCGGACTCTCCCGAATCAGTATCTCCTTTATACAACCCCGCTAGTAGAAGATGCCCGCGAAGTGTCGCCTGCTCCTCCTGACTGATGACTTGAATATGCGGAATTAATTCAACCTCTTCCAGTTCTTCAATTCCGGGCAGATTTTCGGATAAAATAATTCGTTCGTAAATATCAAATCGCAATCCGTAGGACTGGTCGAACACGGAAATGTCCTCCTTTCGGCATATACTATCCGCAGGCTGGTCCCGCGGCATGAGCCCATAAATTGTCACTCAACTTATCTATATGCCCAAATTCAAAAGAGCATGACTTTTTTACAGACACTTGCGAAAAACGCTGTTCATCCCCCTATATTCCCGTATGAAAAACGCCTGCTTCATCCTTTAAAACAAGGATCAGCAGGCGTTCATTCAAAATATAATATAAATTAGCAGGTTCGAACTACCTCGGAAAAGGCTTGCTCGTCACCTCTTCCTTCAGCTCAAGCAGATCTTCAGGCCACGGAGCCGTAACTTCAATCCGTTCTCCCGTAAAAGGATGAGGAAAAATGAGCTTAGCACCATGAAGCGCCTGACGGTCAAAGCTGACAGAATATCCGCCATAGAGTGAGTCTCCAAGAATTGCATGTCCCATATGACTTAAGTGAACGCGAATCTGATGCGTTCTTCCCGTCTCCAAGCTCAAATATAGAACACTAGCCTGCCGATACACCTCGGATTTAATGATCCGGGTCACCGCTGTCTGGCCGGTTAACGATACCCGACGACGCTTGGCATGATGCCGATCTCGGCCAATAGGAAGATCGATCACCTTCAAATCCGGCGACACTCGCCCCTGAACAATAGCTGCATAAATACGGCCGACTTCTTTTTGTCTCATCGCTTCATCAAGTTTGAGTTGGGCGTATTCGTTTTTTGCATATAGAACGGGGCCCGTTGTATCTTTGTCAAGCCGGTGGATATGACGAACTGCGATCGCCTCTCCCGCTGCTTCATAATAAGCAGCAACAACATGGTTGAGCGTTACCTCATGGTCGCGATCATCCGGGTGTACAGCCATCCCGGGCGGCTTGTTCACAACAAGACAGAAATCATCCTCGTACAAAATATCCAGCTCGCTCCATACCGGTTCAATCCCTGCTTCTCTTAGTGGAAAAAGATGTAGCCGCAGCCTGTCTCCTCTCCACTGAATCCCTTCATGATGCCGGAGCTTCCGCAGCAGCTTCTCCGGCATTTCAAGTGTGTCCAGAAGCCACTTTGCCGTTGCTTCCTCACGATCTGGATGTCCCGTCAAGGCTTTGCCCGGCGTCAGCTCCAGCCATTCACCACGCCGGACCCAGCTTCCCTCGTAACTCACAGGCTTTTAAAGGCATTGTAGTTAGCTTCGATCGTCGCATCAATGTCTTCCTTTGTATGCGCGGCCGATATAAACATGCCTTCAAACTGGGATGGAGGAACACTAACCCCCTCCTGAACCATCGCTGCAAAATAACGACGGAACAGATCCAGGTCACTGCTCTTGGCCGTCTCAAAATTAACGACCTTCTGATCTGTGAAGAACGGACATACCATCGATCCAATTCGGTTAATTGTCATCGGAATACCGAATTCACGGGCATTGCGTTCAAAGCCAGCCTGAAGCTGCGCCCCCCGCTCTTCAAGCTGCTCATATACAGCAGGTGTCAGCAGCTTAAGCGTAGTGTAGCCAGCTGCCATAGCCAGCGGATTACCGCTTAAAGTACCCGCTTGGTAAATTGGACCTGTCGGTGCGATTTGCTCCATAATTTCACGTTTTCCGCCATAAGCTCCTACAGGCAAACCTCCGCCGATGACTTTTCCAAGACAGGTTAAATCCGGCATCACATGAAACCTTCCCTGAGCACAGTGAAGGTCTACACGGAAGCCAGTCATCACTTCATCAAAAATAAGCAGGCTGCCGTAATCTTCTGTAATCTTGCGCAGTCCTTCCAGAAATCCTTCAACTGGAGGAACAACGCCCATATTTCCGGCAACAGGCTCTACAATTAAGGCGGCGATTTCGTTACCAAAGCGCTCAAACGCCAGCTTTACTGACTCCAAATCGTTATATGGAACGGCAATCGTATTGGTTGCTACCGATTCCGGTACACCGGGGCTGTCCGGCAAACCGAGCGTTGCAATGCCTGAACCGGCTTTAATAAGCAGGCTGTCGGCATGTCCATGATAAGAGCCTTCGAATTTAATAATTTTGCTGCGGCCCGTATAACCGCGAGCCAGCCGAATCGCGCTCATCGTCGCTTCGGTACCGGAATTGACCATCCGTACAATTTCGACAGAAGGTACACGTTCACAGACAAGTTTGGCCATTTCGGTTTCGAGCAGCGTCGGTGCTCCAAAACTGGTTCCTTTGGCCGCTGTCTTCTGGAGCGCTTCAACAACTTCGGGATGGGCATGTCCCATAATAAGCGGTCCCCATGAGCCGACATAATCAATAAAGCTGTTGCCATCAATATCAAACACGCGGCTTCCTTCCCCGCGCTCCATATAGATCGGAGTTAAGCCCACCGATTTATATGCCCGTACCGGACTATTAACGCCGCCGGGAATATACTGCTTAGCCTCTTCAAAAGCTGTGCGTGATGCTTCTTCTTTCCGTGTATTTTGACTCATTCTTAACACTCCTATCTGTCCTAATGACAATCCTTATGAACGGCTGCGAATCCAGCTGGCTGCGTCTTTCGAGAAATAAGTAATGATGATGTCGGCGCCTGCGCGCTTCATACCTGTGAGCATTTCCATCACAATCGCTTGTTCATCAATCCAGCCTTGCTGGGCAGCTGCTTTCACCATCGAGTATTCCCCGCTGACGTTATAGGCTACAATCGGCAAATCGAACTGGTCCCGCAGCATTCTGACGATATCCATATATGCCAAAGCTGGCTTGACCATGAGCATATCAGCTCCTTCAAGCACATCGCTCTCTGCTTCACGTATGGCTTCACGCATATTGGCAGGGTCCATCTGATATGTCTTCCGGTTACCAAACTGTGGAGCAGAATCGGCCGCTTCCCGGAATGGTCCATAAAAAGCAGAAGCATATTTAACGGAATAAGACATGATCGGAATATGCTCAAATCCAGACTCATCCAGCGCTGTACGAATGGCCTGCACGAAACCGTCCATCATGTTGGAAGGAGCGATGATATCTGCCCCGGCTTTGGCCTGAGAAACCGCTGTACGCGCTAAAAGCTCTAACGATTCATCATTCAACACGTCACCATAAACCTGCCCGTCACGCTCAAAAGTATGCACCATGCCGCAATGTCCGTGATCCGTAAATTCACATAGGCAGGTATCGGCAATCACAAGCAGCTCAGGATGCCACTTCTTAATGAGACGTGTCGCTTCCTGAACAATTCCATCCTCAGCAAAACCAGAAGTCCCCTTACTGTCCTTGCTCTCCGGTATACCAAACAGAAGCACAGCCGGAATTCCAAGAGCCGCTATTTCATCCACTTCCGCTTTCAACATATCAAGTGAGAAGTGAAATACACCGGGCATCGATGAAATCTCAGTCTTCACCCCGGTCCCATAGGTTACAAAGATAGGCTGTACCAAATCTTCAATATTCAGTACCGTCTCACGGACCATGCTGCGAATGCCAGCACTTTGACGCAGCCGGCGATGGCGTACAATCGGAAAATTCATGTTAATCCCTCCGGGTCAAAGAAAATAGTATAAAATCAATCCTTACGACGACGCGGCTCATCTTTATTCCATGCACACAAAGCTTCAACCAGGCTATCGATTGTCGCTTCTTCAGCCATGATCGACACGTTAAGCCCTGCTGCCTTCGCCGTTTCAGCCGTCAGCGGACCGATGCAGGCAATTGCACTGTCACGAAGCAGCCTGAGCGGAGCCTGAGCGTCCTTACCCATCCGTTCCAAAACACGGAGCAAATTCGTAACGGTCGAAGAGCTGGTGAACGTAACGGCATGGATTCCGCCTTCCTCAAACAGCTTGAGAAGCTCATCATCATCTTCACCGCACAGGATCGTTTCGTATGTTTTGATGTCTGTCACATGAAGGCCCATCCTCGTCAGTTCCTCAGGCAGCCAGTTCCGACCAAGGTCTCCACGCGGAAGCAGCACATGCTGACCTGCCTTCAGCTCGGACCCAAAGGCATCTATAATTCCTTCAGCCTGAAAACGCTCCTTCAGCACCTCGGCTGTAATTCCCCGTTCTCGCAATGCGCCCGCCGTTGCTGGTCCAACCGCAGCGATTCTCGCACCTGCCAGAGCGCGAATATCCTTGCCCAGTTCATTAAGATGGCGGAAGAAAAATTCAACACCGTTCACACTCGTAAAAAACACCCAGTTATACTGACTCAGGTTGTTCATCGCCTGATGGATATCCGCCAATACCTGGGTTGAGGTCGGCATTACCGTGTCAATAACCGGGAATTCATACGGCTCACCACCGAGCTCTTCAATCTGTCTAACTAATTGACTGGCCTGGTTTCGAGCCCGGGTCACTAGAATTCGCTTGCCAAACAAAGGCAGCTGCTCGGCCCATTTCAGAAGCTGACGCTTCAGCACCACCTCGCCAACGATAATGACCGCAGGCGGCTTAAAATCAGCAGCCTTGACGACTTCCTCAATATCGGCAAGCGTGCCAGTAATGGTATCCTGTTCAGCCCGGGTTCCCCAGCGAACAAGAGCTACCGGGGTTTCCGGCGGTCTTCCATGTGCGATCAATTGACGGCTAATATAACCAATCTTGGCTACCCCCATCATAAAAATCAATGTGCCTGTTGCATTTGTTACCTTATCCCACTGAATCATATGATCCAGCTTGTCCGGACTCTCATGGCCTGTAATAATCGATAATGAGGACGCAATGCCGCGATGGGTAACCGGAATACCAGCGTATGCAGGTACACTGATTGAAGAAGTGATTCCTGGTACGATTTCAAAGGCGATGCCGTTGCGGTACAATTGCTCGGCCTCTTCCCCCACCCTTCCAAAGATCGTAGGGTCGCCGCCTTTCAACCGAACCACCGTCTTTCCCCTCAAAGCCAGGTCAACCAGCAGTTGATTGATTTCTTCCTGCTTCATCGTATGCCTGTCAGGAAGCTTGCCGACATATACCTTCTCAGCCCCTTGCTTCATCCACTTCAGCAATCTAGGGGAGGCTAGACGGTCATAAACTACAACGTCTGCCTTCTCAATACATTCTTTCCCTTTAATCGTAATCAGCCGCGGATCGCCAGGACCCGCTCCAACTAAATAAACCTTTCCTGCCATCCGATCATCCCCTAATCTGGGCCAGAATCTGCTCTGCTCCCTTGGCTTTCAGCTTATCAGCAACCGCTATACCTAAAGCCTCGGGATCTGTACCTTCAGCGCTTTCCTTCAATACAAGCTCTCCATCTGGCGTACCTACCATGCCGGTTAATTGAATGATATCGTGTTCGGCGGATGAATGATCCCCTTGAGCCTCTTTCAGCACCGCGTACGCACCTATAGGCACTTGGCATCCACCGTTAAGCTCACTTAGATATTTGCGCTCAGCAGCTACTGTTCGGGATGTCTCCTCATCATTATAAAGGGCAAGCAGCGATAAAAGCTCTGTATCCTCTTCCCTGCACTCAATGCCAAGCGCACCTTGACCTACAGCAGGCAAACATGTCTCGATCGATAAAAAGGACGTTATTCGGTCCTCCCATCCCATTCGCTGAAGACCTGCAGCCGCCAAAATAATAGCCTGATAGTCTCCGTTCTCCAGCTTACGCAAACGGGAATCGATATTCCCCCGAATCCACTCCAGCTGCAAATCCGGACGATATTTCTTCAACTGGCTGGAGCGGCGCAAACTGCTTGTCCCAACCTTGGCTCCTTGCGGCAAGCTGTCCAGGTTATTTGCTTCGAGGGAAACAAGGCAATCGCGCGGGTCTTTCCTACGGGGAACAGCCCCTGTCGTCAAGCCTTCGGGCAGGATCGAAGGCATATCCTTCATACTGTGGACGGCCATATCGATTTCACCGTCCAACATCGCCTGCTCGATTTCCTTGACAAACAATCCCTTGCCGCCAACTTTGGACAGGGTGACATCCAAAATACGGTCTCCCTTTGTTACAATTTTCTTTACTTTAAAATCAACATCCATTCCATTTTCTTTGGCCAATCGCCTCAAATCCTCAATAACCTGTCCTGTCTGGGTAAGCGCAAGCGCGCTTTGTCTGCTGCCAACTACAATTGTACGCATACTTATTCCTCCCGATTGTAACTGATCCACTGCTGGATCTGTTCCGGACTCCACGGAGTATAGGTTCCTCGCCGTATGTCCTGTAGTATATCGATTTCATGTATTTTTCGCAAAATTTTCCGCCTTGCAGAAGGAGAGGCAATCTCTTTCTTAACCGCGCTGCGCATCGTATGCAGAAACTCAAGATACGGCTCGAATTCATCCCCAAGCAGCTCTTCCAAATGATTACAGACATCCATCGCTGCCAGCGGACCTGCACCCGACGTAGACACCGCAACCGTCAGCCTGCCTCGCTTCATAACAGCCGGATTAATAAAGGTACCTGATTCCCCACTGCTTGCCACATTAACGAGTATTCCAAGCCGGCGTGCCTCTCTAGCGACCAACTCATTCACTTCCGGAACATCTGTAGCCGCATGTACTAAAAAAGCTCCCGTCAGGTCGCCCTCTCTATATTCTCTAGCAGTCCATTCAATTTGCCCCGAGTCAACCCGCTGAAGAAGCTTCTCACTCAATACAGGACTAATGATATGTATCTGGGCACCAGCACCCAGCAGCGTATCAACCTTGCGCTCAGCCACCAGTCCCCCGCCTATGATCAAGCAGGTTTGCTCATCACAGTTGAGCATAATTGGAACATAACGAATCATATTACTCATCACACTCCCGACCAGCGATGGAACTCGGACCAATTGTTAAGAATGAAATTAATCACCATAAAAGCAAATCCGATTAATGCCCATACAGCGGTTTCCAGCCCCGACCGCTGCTGTAAATTCCGGCGAACGAAGTAGTAAATATATACACCAAGCGCGACTAAAGTTGATAATACTTTTAGATCTGCCAACAACGTCCAGCGCCCCTCGGCAACGATGGACACCCCACCTACAACTAAAGATAAAATCAGTACCGGTGTGCCCATCAGCAAAGCAAAGTAACTATATTTGTCCAGTATCTCAAGGCTTGGCAGTCTGCGAACAATATCATTCCACTTCTTGATTTTCAGCTTGCGGTGTAAAAACATGTACATTCCCGCAAAAACAGCACCTACGGTTAACGCTGTAAAGCTCAGGCTTGCCAGTGCAATATGCAGCACCAACAATCCGTAAACCGTCTGCCAGCTCTCCAGCGGATTTAATCCTGCGGTAAACAGTAAGTCATTAAGCAGCATGACGCAAAAACCAATGATGTTCATAAAAAGTGCTGCAAACTCCGCACGCTTCGTAAAAATAATGGCAATGGAAGTTACGGTTACACTAAAAGAACTGAGCAGTAAAAAGTCAAATGAAGTAAATACAGGAAATGTGCCCGTTTCTACAACTCGTACAACAAGAGCACCGAGCTGAAAAAGTGCTGCAATAGCAAGAAGCCCTGTGCCTATCCGCTTCGATGCCCGATTGCGTTTCACACAATCCGAGATATAAAACAGAAGGCTCAGGGCATAGATACAAATGCCGACATCATAAATTAGGTTTAATGACATGGAATAATGTCACCTGCCTTATAGAGCGGCAGGAGCCAAAGAAACCCGGACCGATTTCTGATCTGCAGGTTGATCCTCCGACTTGACCAAAGATTCCATCTCTGATGGGTCAGCATTGCTCAGAGCCTTACTGTCTGCTCCTTGTTCGTTATCTTCAATCAAACTTTCCAAAGCGAAAATTTGCGTGAAGTAATCAAGTGCTTCACCACCGTGTTTTCCACCACTCATTTCTTTGATACGATTGATCGGGTCATGCATCATCTGATTTACAATGCTCTTTGTTAGACGACGGATAACCTTACGCTGACGATCATCGAGCTCAGGCAGTTTGTTAAACAAACTTTCGAGCGTCTCTTCATGAATACTGTTTGATTTATCCTGCAAAGCCCGGATCACAGGTCGGACACCCAGCGTTTTCAGCCATTGATGGAATGCATCCATTTCCTCTTCGATCATGCTTTCAATTTTGGCTGCTTCCGTACGGCGCATCTCCATATTGCTCTCCACGATGCCTTCCAGATCATCGATATCGTAAAGGAACACGTTTGATACTTCCCCCACCTCAGGATCGATATCCCTTGGCACAGCAATGTCAATCATAAAAAGAGGCCGGGACGGACGCTTCTTCATACTCTCCTTAACCTGGGCCGGATTCAGAACATAATCGTCCGCGCCAGTAGAGCTTATCACGATATCTGCCTCATGAAGGCGCTCCATCGCTTCCGATATATCACAAGGGGTTCCACGGAACTTGCGGGCCAGCTCTTCGGCACGAGCACGCGTGCGATTAGCTACAATCACTTCCGCAGCACCATTGGAATACAAGTGCTTGACAGTCAGCTCGCTCATTTTACCAGCACCCAGAATAAGTACCTTCTTGTCCTTAAAGGTTCCAAATATTCGCTTGCCGAGCTCAACAGCTGCATAACTGACAGAAACTGCGCTTTCCCCGATGGACGTTTCGGAATGCACTCTTTTGCCCAGGGTGACTGCTTGCTTGAACAGCATATTAAACCAAGTACCTGTTGCTTTCTCCTCTTGGGATTTCAAGAAGGCGCTGCGTACCTGTCCTAAAATTTGTGTCTCGCCGATCACCATGGAATCCAGACTACAGGTTACTCTGAACAAGTGTTCGATCGCCTGTTCATCCTCATATATATATAAATGTTGCGTAAATTCCTCACGCTTAATATCAAACCACTGTTCCATAAAACTGCGGATAAAATAGCCGCACATATGAAGGCGGTCTACAACAACGTAAATTTCCGTTCGGTTGCAGGTAGCCACAATGACGCCCTCCAGTACGCTCTTGGTTGACTTCAACTGCTTCAGCGCCTCGGGCAAATCCTTTTCAGCAAACGTAAAGCGCTCTCTGACTTCCACAGGCGCCGTGCGATAGTTCAACCCAACAACGACGATGTGCATTGCATGTTCACCTGCCTAATGGTTTTTGAGAATTTAGTATAATTCTGTTAAATACATAACGACTAGAATGATAATAACGTGCTTGACCATGATAATTATATCACAGGCAGCCGGGATTCCTTGACTTTTTTATGAAATGTTTATGAAATCCCCATTTTCTTCATCTCATAACACTCCCCTTAATCAAGCATGCCTTCTTTGTTATTGTGAGATGTTTCAACTGGACATATACGACAAAAAATCCTAAGCTCCCCAATAGCAAAAAAAGAAACGCTTTCATCATTCTATATATAAACAAAAGCGTTTCTTGAGACAATATGCCAGGATGAAATTCATCATTTCTTCATCATTCAAGCGTAAACGGCTTTGCCGCCTTTAACAGGCACAGCTTCGTTTCGCGAAAGAAATCTAAGATTGTAAAAATAAATAACCATGGAAGATCCATGGTTATCGGTATACGTTATTTAAGACGACATCTTACACCAGTTCGGTCTGTTTCATATCGGGCGTTTCGACAGTCAGTTCGCCTAAACCGCGCACGATCTTCTTCGCATAACATTTTTCAGGTTTCAAAACGGATACCAGGTAATCAATTGCCAATTGTGGATCTACCGTTTCCCCGCAGGTATAACAATCAATTGCAGCAAACCCTCTCTCAGGGTAGGTGTGAATAGAGAGATGGCTCTCCGACAGCAGTACAAGCACAGTCGCACCTTGCGGCTCAAACTGCTTGGACTGAACGGACATTACCGTTGCTCCGCAGGCTTCAGCGGCTTCCACCATCTGAGCTTGCAAAAATTCAGCATTGTTCAGCAGTTCAAAGTCGACTCCCCAAGTATCAACAGCAACGTGTCTTCCGAAAGTTGAGTATTCCATCTTCCGGCTTCCCCCTTCCTAGGAATAAAATGTTTGAAAAATTTCATCCGCTAGGACCTACGTCATTCACTTCCCGAGGGAATAATCTCTCGCAACATTACATGTCCTGAGTGAATCCTGGTTCCTATATTCTTTTCAACGAGATTAAAAATAACATCAAAAGGGGGTAAATGCAATACATTTTTTAAAAAATGGCAATAATTATTTTACAGGAATGAAAAACCTACAACTTCGATCATATAAAAAAGCCCCCGAATAAATACGGTAGGCTTTGTTCATTCATCATTATTTGCTTAGGCCTCTAGTACGAACAATCGCTGATTATATTTCCGAAGCTGTTCATCGATATTCCCGATATCCGACACTGCAACAGCAGCGATCCTCTGATCCAGAAGATCATTAATGTTCCGGTGGATGGACTCGATCTCTTTCTCCGTTTCATTGCTGTTGTACAAACGCTGCAGTTCACCTGCTGTATCCTTGTACTCGTAGACCAGACTGCATCCGTCTTCTGACAGCTGTGTAATGCGCCTTACTGCTCCACCAAGATAGTCGTAGCTCATGATAAATCCACGATAAATGCGGTTTACCTTACCCGAACCTTTGAACGCAGTAAAAATCCTGCGTACAGCATTGGTCAGATGTGGAGTTATCACGCGGCAGGACAGCTCACAGACATATAAGCCATCGCCCCGTAGTTCAAAAGGCATATGAACTTCTTCCCCGCTTTCATCTTCGAGCACAATCTCCTGCCCTCCGCCTTCCATTACCTTAACCCTAAAATTAATCTGGGATGCTATGGTGCTTTGCAGAAATTGAGTCATTTGAACATCCGTCATTTGCATTATTGCATTGACATACTCTGTGGCTAACCTATGAGCCATAAAAATCTCCTCAATTCTTTTAACAATCCTTACAATTATTATAACGCAGGCAGAAAGTTTTTTTCTTGTCAGCAGATGGAGATTATTCAGCAAATTTCATAAAAAAACGGATTAAGCGGGAATTTCCTTCACGTTATCAACGGGATTCTCATTTTCATGCAGAAAAAACACTGTATCTCTACGGTATGAATAAAAAAATTCTCGGTCGTCTCATTCGCTTTCCGATTCCAGGTTGGCGTAGGACTTGATAATGTCCCATAATTCATCCTTGCCCAAACCGTTTTCGGATGAAAACATAACCATCGAATGCTGCGGCTGAAAGCCCAAGGCTTCCTTTATTATCTTCACATGTTTGGGCCAACGGGTTTTCGGGATTTTATCCGCTTTCGTCGCCACCACACATACATCCAGGCCGTAATGCTGAAGCCAGCCGTACATGTTGATATCATCTTTTGAAGGAGGATGACGAAGATCAACAACAAGCAGGACCAACTTCAACTCCTTGCGATTCAGCAAATATTTCTCGATCATTTCGCCAAAAGCAGCACGCTGTGTTTTGGACACCTTCGCATAACCATACCCCGGAAAATCGACCAAATATAGATCATCATTCACTCGATAATAGTTCAATTGCTGAGTTTTACCCGGAGTCGCGCTAGTACGGGCCAGATTTTTACGGGAAAGCATCCTGTTAATTAGCGAAGACTTGCCCACGTTGGAACGCCCTGCCAGAGCAATCTCCGGCAAGGCGTCTACAGGGTACTGGTCAGGACGAACAGCGCTGATGACAAACTCTGATTTTGTAACCTTCATATTCAGTATTCCTCTCTAATGCACTCCCGCCTGCTCCACCAGCGCATGCTGAAGCACTTGATCCATATGGGATACGGGAATAAATTCAACATCGTTCTTTACACTGTCCGGGATATCGCGCAAATCCCTTTCGTTATCTTTTGGGAGCAGGATTTTTTTGTAGCCGGCCCGGTGAGCGGCAAGCGACTTCTCCTTCAGTCCGCCAATTGGCAGCACCCTTCCGCGCAAAGTGATCTCACCGGTCATGGCAACATCACGTGCTACATGGCGCTTGGTTAAAGATGATATGAGCGCAGTAGCAATTGTAATTCCTGCAGATGGGCCATCTTTCGGTATAGCTCCCTCCGGAATATGGATGTGTACATCCAGCTTTTCATGAAAATCAGACTCGATACCAAGCTCCTGCGCTTTGGAACGCGTGTAGCTAAACGCGGCTTGAGCTGATTCCTTCATAACATCACCAAGTTTACCCGTGAGCGTCAGCTTTCCTGTACCCGGAACAACCGTGACTTCAATGGTGAGTGTATCACCGCCAACCTCGGTCCAAGCAAGCCCTGTTACACTGCCCACCTGATCTTCAAGCTCTGCCATTCCGTAGCGGAACTTCGGAATGCCAAGATAGTCCTTGATATCCTCTTCACCGATCGTCACTTTTTCCGTATGATCAGTTACGATTTGTTTGGCTGTTTTCCGGCACAATGCTGCAATTTGCTGTTCCAGGTTCCGTACACCCGACTCTCGTGTATATTCCCGAATCACTTTAAGAATAGCATTCTCATCGATCTGCAGCTGCTCCGCCTCAAGCCCATGCTCTTTTTTCTGTTTCGGAATCAGATAACGCAGAGCAATTTGCAGCTTCTCCAGCTCCGTATACCCCGGAATATTAAGAACTTCCATCCGATCCAGTAACGGACGTGGAATATTATGCAGCACATTGGCTGTCGTAATAAACATAACCTGAGACAGATCAAACGGAATTTCAATAAAATGATCGCTGAACGTATTGTTCTGTTCTGGGTCCAACACTTCCAGCAAAGCAGAAGATGGGTCTCCTCGAAAATCAGAAGCCATTTTATCGATTTCATCAAGCAAAAACACAGGATTCTTTGAACCTGCATTCTTCATACCCTGAATAATTCTGCCTGGCATAGCACCGACATAGGTGCGTCTGTGACCTCGGATTTCCGCTTCATCGCGCACGCCGCCCAGAGATATACGAACGAACTTTCGTTCAAGAGAACGAGCAATAGATCGGGCCAATGAGGTCTTACCGACCCCTGGCGGACCTACAAGACAAAGAATCGGACCTTTCATTTTTTTCACTAGCTTCTGGACTGCCAAGTATTCCAAAACACGCTCTTTCGGCTTTTCAAGACCGTAATGATCTTCATCCAGAACCTGCTCTGCCTTCACAATATCCAGATCGTCCTCGGTCTGCTTGGTCCATGGCAATGTGAGCAGCCAGTCCACATAGTTGCGAATAACGCCACCTTCAGCTGAACTGGAAGGCATCTTCTCCAGACGCTCAATTTCCTTCTCAACCTTCTCGCTAACACGCTCTGGAAGGTTAAGCTCCTTCAGCTGACTGCGAAGCTCCTCAACTTCACCTGCACGTCCTTCTTTTTCACCCAACTCTTTCTGAATTGCTTTCATTTGCTCGCGCAGATAGTATTCTTTCTGCGTCTTTTCCATCTGTTTCTTGACCCGCTGATTGATCTTGCGTTCAAGCTCCAGCACTTCGCGCTCATTGTTCAAAATATCAAGCAGCTTCTCAAGACGTTTCTGAACATCGATCGTTTCTAAAATCTCTTGCTTATCCTTAATCTTCAAAGATAGATGGCTTGTAATCACGTCCGCAAGTCGGCCCGGCTCTTCGATATCGGATACCGCAGCCAGTGTCTCAGGCGTCACTTTTTTGGACAGATTAATGTAATTCTCGAATTGGTTCAGAACCGTTCTCATGAGAGCGGCTACTTCGGAATCATTGTTCTCCTCTTCAGGAAGTTCGCGTGCAAGAACTTCGTAATATTCCTCGTTATCCGTATATTGAATAATCTCCGCCCGTTCCATACCTTCCACAAGCACACGTATGGTACCGTTCGGAAGCTTGAGCATTTGTCTTACGTTGGCTACTGTGCCAATCCGAAAAATATCCTCTTGCGTTGGTTCTTCAATGTTCACTTCCGATTGAGAACATAGGAGAATCAAATTGTCTTCAACCATCGCTTTTTCTAATGCCTTAACGGATTTCTCCCGCCCTACATCCAAATGCAGCACCATGCTTGGATAAACCAGAAGTCCTCTCAAAGGCAGTAAAGGAAAACGACGACCTTTGGATTTACTTGGTCCCATCGCTTTCACACCTCCAATGGCTCTCAATGTTGACACTGTTCCTATTTTATCAAATCTTCATATAAAAAACCATTCAAGTAGGTGTTAACAGCTGCCGGCATCTGTAATCTTCCCATTTCGCGGCGGCGTGGCCTGGAGCAATGAAGGGGATGCCGCCGGAAATGATTCCGTTTGAGGCATTTGAACGACTCCCGGGGAAACAGCTCCCTTGAATACTTGAGCCAACACTTCATCGACAGATTCAACCGGAATCACCCGCAGACCGTTCAAGTCCTCAAAGAAACTCTGCCAGTTATCCTTCGGGATGATCACGGTAGTAGCTCCAGCCTGGAACGCAGCCTCTACTTTCGCTATAACACCGCCAATCGGCTTTACTTTGCCGTGAATGCTGATCTCACCGGTCATAGCAATTTTATTATCTACTTCAACGTTTTTAATAGCAGATACAATCGCGGTTGCCATTGCAATCCCTGCGGAAGGACCATCGATAGGCGTCCCCCCCGGAAAATTGATATGCAGATCGAAATCCTTTGGTCTGTATCCCATCGCTCCAAGGACAGTCAGCACATTTTCGATTGAGCCCTTGGCCATGCTCTTCCGCCGAAGCTTACGGGAACCGCCTCCAAGCTCTTCCTCATCCACTACGCCAGTAATATTAAAAATGCCCTGGCCCTTTTCTGCAGGAACGGCTGACACTTCAATCTCCAGAAGCGCTCCCATATTTGGCCCATAAACCGCCAACCCGTTGACAAGGCCAACTTGAGGGCTTTCCGGAATCTTCCGATCCGGTCTTGGCTGCAGCTGACTGCTGCTCGCCACCCACTCGACATCGGCTGCCCGAAGGCTCTCCCGATTTTCTGTCAGCGCCAGTCCGGCCGCCAACTGGATCATGTTCACAGCCTCACGCCCATTGGTCGAATACCGCTTGACTACCTCTACCGCTTCAGGGCAAGGAAGCAAACCGATTTTTTGTATGGCATCCTCTGCAATCCTGCCGATCTCCTCTGGCAGCAAAGGTCTGAAAAATATCTCCATACAACGTGAGCGAAGTGCAGGCGTAATTTCTTCCGGCGACCGCGTTGTCGCACCGACCAACCGAAAGTCGGCAGGCAGCCCGTTTTGAAAAATATCATGAATATACGCCGGCGTGTTGGCATCTTCTGAATTGTAATACGCACTTTCGAGAAGCACCTTGCGATCCTCCAGAACCTTTAACAGCTTATTCATCTGGATCGGATGCAATTCACCGATTTCATCAACAAATAAAATTCCCCCATGCGCTTTGGTCACAGCACCTGGCTTAGGCTGCGGAACCCCGGCTACCCCCATCGCTCCAGCACCTTGATAAATCGGATCATGGACAGAACCGATCAGCGGATCAGCGATCCCCCGTTCGTCAAAACGTGCAGTTGTTGCATCGATTTCCGTAAACTTGGCGTCCTGCTTAAAAGGAGATTGCGGGTTTTTCTTCGCTTCTTCCATGACTACCCGTGCCGCTGCGGTCTTGCCTACCCCAGGAGGTCCATACACAATAACATGCTGGGGATTGGCACTGCACAGCGCCGCCTTTAAAGCACGAAGGCCATCCTTTTGACCGACGATGTCGTCCATCGTCTGTGGGCGTGTCTTCTCAGCCAGCGGTTTCGTCAATGATATTGAACGAAGCTTACGGAGTTTATCCAACTCTTTACGCGACTCCCGATCGACTGCTGTTTTACTCGTTTTTTGTCCTCGCAACAAGTTCCAAAAATAAATGCCGATAATCACTGCAAAAAACAGCTGAACCAGCATGATCAAAACATTCAGATTCATAATTTATTCCTCCCGTTTTCCATTATGTCAAAACGTTAATACATGGTAGTATTGCCTGTTTATCGGCTGGTAAAACGACTCATGGAAAGGAAAAACAAAGAATCTGAAAATAAAGTGTACACTGAAAGGAAGATGCTAAGCGTACGAAATCGTTCCTACAATCGCTCTTGCCTTAACCATCCGTCTGCTTATGAAGCTTAAGCGCAAACCACAAAGATAAAAAAGGCCACCCAAGAATAAATCCTGAACTGCACCCCAATTGTTAGACACACTCTAACAGTTGGGGGTGCAGTTTTTTTATGACTAAATTTACGAAAGATAGTAAATTGGCGATAATTCAAGGGTATGACCCTGATCTTATATCGCAGACGGAATACGCAAATCAAATGGGCGTTACTAAGTCCCAATTCCAATATTGGTTGAAGCTCTATGAGATGCATGGTCAGTCAGCCTTTATTAACGGCTATACAAATTATCCGGCAAGCTTTAAACTGGACGTACTCAATCATATGGCTCAATCAGACGCTTCTCTCATGGATACCGCTGCTCTGTTCAACCTTCCGGACTTCTCCATGTTGTATTCCTGGCAGAAAAAGATGGAGACAGGCGGTCTAGAAGCCCTTGAGCCAAAAAAGAAGGGGCGTCCATCCATGAAGAAAGATTCCAATTCGTCTATCAAACGATCCGTAGTTGAAGGGTCTGACGAAGCACTTAAAGAACGTATCAAGCAGCTTGAAATGGAAAATGAGTATCTAAAAAAGTTGAATGCCTTAGTTCGAAACAAGGAAAAATCACCAAACAAGACAAAGCACAAGTCGTCTGGGAACTGAGGCATAAATATCCGGTGATGGCACTCGTACAGCTGGCTGGTGTCCCGCGCAGCACCTATTACTACCTTATAGCACGTATGAATCAACCAGATTTGAATACCGATTTGGAAGATGAAATTCAGTCAATTTACGCGGAACATGAGGGGCGTTACGGATATCGCCGTATTCGTGATGAACTGGTAATCCGTGGATGGAAAGTAAACCATAAGAAGGTTCAGCGGCTCATGAAAAAGCTAGGCCTTAGATGCCTAGTCCGCATGAAAAAGTATAAGTCGTATAAAGGGACAGTGGGCAAGATTGCACCGAATCATCTGGACCGCCAGTTCACGGCGGAGGCGCCAAATGAGAAATGGGTGACGGACATCACGGAGTTTAAGTTGTTTGGAGAAAAGCTGTATCTATCACCCATTTTGGACTTATTCAACGGGGAGATTATCACCTATACCATTGGTTCACGACCAACATATTCTCTGGTATCTGAAATGCTGGATGCAGGACTGAAGCGTCTGCCGGAAGAGCACCATCTTCTTCTTCATTCAGATCAAGGATGGCATTACCAAATGAAGCCGTATCGCCATGCGCTTAAGTCGAGAGGCATTCTCCAGAGCATGTCACGAAAAGGGAATTGTTACGATAATGCCGTCATAGAGAATTTCTTCGGTATTCTCAAGTCGGAGTTTCTGTACTGTAAAGAGTTTGAAAATGTGGAACATTTCAAGAAAGAACTGAAAAAATATATTGAATACTACAATACTAAACGGTTGAAGGCAAAATTCAAAATGAGTCCGGTACAGTACCGAACTCATTTTGAGAAAGCTGCCTGATGAAATAACCGTGTCTAACTTTTGGGGGTCACTTCATCCTCAGGCAGCCTGTGTTTGTTTTGTTTAAGTTATAGTTATTTCGAGTGCTTACACTCCCGTTTTATGCTTCCGGCCAGGTATTTCTCCGGTTTCTTCATACACTTTGACGATATGATCGATTTCTTTCTTCAACTCTTCAACCATCGTTTCTTCGGGAACTTTACGTATCATTTCCCCATAGCGGAACAGCAGGCCTTCTCCCCGTGCTCCTGCGATACCGATGTCAGCTTCTCGTGCCTCACCGGGACCGTTAACTGCACAGCCCAGAACAGAAACCTTAATCGGCACTTTAATATCAGCGATATATTCTTCCACCTCATTAGCAATGGAGAACAGGTCAATGTCCAGTCTGCCGCATGTTGGACACGATACAAGAGTCGCAGCATCAGAAATCAGACCGAAAGTTTTCAGAAGTTGACGGCCCACCTTAATTTCCTCAACCGGATCAGCACTCAAGGAAATGCGCATCGTACTTCCGATCCCCATGGATAACAATGCACCCATTCCAGCTGAACTTTTTACAGTTCCGGAGAACAATGTTCCTGCTTCAGTGATGCCAAGGTGCAGAGGATATGGTATAACCTCCGCAGCTTTAGTGTAGGCAGCAATAGCCATAGGCACATCAGAGGCCTTTAGGGATACGATGATATCGTGGAAGTCCAGTTCCTCCAATATACCAATATGATACAGGGCGCTTTCCACCATACCTTCAGGCGTTGGATAACCATACTTCTCCAATAGGTGATTCTCCAGAGAGCCTGCGTTAACTCCGATACGAATCGGAATCCCTTTTTCTTTACATGCCTTTACAACAGCTTCTATTTTTTCCCGTTTTCCGATATTGCCCGGATTAATGCGAACTTTATCGATTCCGTTCTCAATAGCAGCAAGTGCCAACTTATAGTTGAAATGGATATCTGCAACCAATGGAATATGAATGCGTTTCTTAATTTCTTTAATGGCTGCAGCTGCCTCTTCATTATTTACGGTTACCCGTACAAGCTGACATCCGGCTTCTTCCAGACGCAATATTTCGGCAACCGTAGCTTCAACATCTGCCGTTTTGGTCGTGCACATGCTTTGAATGATGACTTCATTGCTTCCGCCAATCGTGAGATTTCCCACTTTTACGGGCCTTGTGTCTTGTCTCAAAAACATGGTTAAACCTCTCCCATATACACCAAAGCTCCACCACTGCCCGTCAATAACTGCAGGCAGAAGTGGAGATCAGCATTGATTTTATTTCAAAACATGAATCAGGCGCTTTCTTCCTGTTTCTTGTCATCATCATTTCCCAAAAGTTCAGGAATGACCTTATCTTGGACAACCTTCTCAGTAATGACGCAATCCGTAATGTCATCACGGGAAGGAACCTCGTACATCACATCCAACATAATGCCTTCAATAATAGAGCGAAGACCGCGTGCACCGGTGTTCCGCTTAATCGCTTCGCGAGCGATCGCCTCCAAAGCTTCCGGTTCAAACTTCAGATTGACATTATCAAATTCAAGCAGTTTTTGATACTGCTTCGTCAGAGCGTTCTTCGGCTCGGACAGAATCCGAACGAGCGTTTTCTCATCCAGCGGCTCCAGTGTGGAGATGACTGGCAAGCGTCCAACAAACTCCGGAATGAGACCGAATTTCAAAAGATCCTCCGGCAGAACCATGCTCAGGTATTCACCCGGTTTAAGGTCTTTATGACCTTCACCGGAAGCGTTAAATCCAATCACTTTTTTACCGATCCGACGCTTGATATACTGCTCCAGGCCGTCAAAAGCGCCGCCGCAAATAAACAAAATATTCGTCGTATCGATCTGAATAAATTCCTGATGTGGATGCTTGCGTCCACCTTGAGGCGGAACGGAAGCTACCGTTCCCTCCAAAATCTTCAGAAGGGCCTGCTGAACACCTTCACCAGACACATCACGAGTAATCGAAGGATTCTCGGATTTACGGGCTACTTTATCAATTTCATCGATATAGATAATGCCGCGCTCCGCTTTCTCTACATCAAAATCTGCAGCTTGAATGAGCTTCAGCAATATGTTCTCAACATCCTCGCCTACATATCCGGCCTCTGTCAAAGAAGTCGCATCAGCAATGGCAAAAGGAACGTTGAGGATTTTAGCCATCGTTTGCGCAAGCAAAGTTTTACCGGAACCAGTCGGTCCCAGCAATAAAATATTGCTCTTTTGCAATTCCACATCTTCAACCTTGTTCTGTGTATTAATGCGCTTATAGTGGTTATAAACAGCTACGGCAAGCGACTTCTTCGCCTGTTCCTGGCCGATAACGTACTGATCGAGAATATCACGGATTTCCCGTGGCTTCGGAATATCTTTCAGATCTATTTCTTCCTCGTGGCCAAGCTCCTCTTCTACAATTTCAGAGCACAAATCAATGCACTCATCACATATATAAACGCCGGGCCCTGCAACCAATTTGCGAACCTGCTCCTGCGACTTGCCGCAGAAGGAGCATTTCAGCTGCCCTTTATCGTCATTAAATTTAAACATTCTATACCACCTCTTAAGATTTGATCGGTGAAGACAGGACCTCATCAATTATACGGTAAGATTTTGCTTCTTCCGCGCTCAAGAAATAGTCACGGTCCGTATCACGTTCGATTTTTTCCAGGGATTGACCCGTGTGTTCCACATAGATACGGTTAAGTTTCTGTCTGGTCTTGATGATCCAATCTGCATGGATTTGAATATCAGCAGCCTGGCCTTGAACTCCACCGAGCGGTTGGTGAATCATAACTTCACTGTTCTCCAGCGCAAAACGTTTACCAGGCGCACCGGCAGCCAAAAGCAGTGACCCCATACTTGCAGCCATACCGACGCAAATCGTGGACACATCTGGCTTGATATACTGCATCGTATCATATATACCCATCCCGGCTGTCACAGAACCACCAGGAGAATTGATGTACAAATGGATGTCTTTCTCCGGATCTTCCGCAGTCAAGAAAAGCAACTGGGCGATAACAAGATTGGCGACATCGTCATTAATCGGACCGCTGAGAAATATGATGCGGTCTTTCAGTAATCGAGAATAGATATCGTAGGATCTTTCGCCTCGATTGGTTTGTTCCACAACCATAGGTACCAGACTCATGCGACCAACCTCTTTTCCTTGAAAATATACTTTCGCGTTATAAAAGTTATTCTAACATGTTCAACGCTCCATGTCATTTTTTAACCATAGCTACATTCTATGAATTTCTCAAACATTATATCCTGCCAACTTGTCTCATTATGTATTTCGATAAACCTTAACAGACTGACTTTTAGAGAGGGACTTACAGCACCGCTCGCTGAAAGATAAGCCAAGTATAAGTAAAGTATGTACTTGTACTTTAACTTGTGTTTCAGAAACCAGCCCATTTTATGTCATATATAGCAGCAAACTGGATGTGTCTGGTTAAAAATAAGGCACGTCATGAAATACGTGCCTTATCCAATGTAAATGGCAGCTTCTGTTAAGCGCCTTATTTATTATCTTCCGCTTCAGTTGCTTCTTTTGTTTCTGTCTCTTCTTTCGGAGCCGGAGCGCCTTCTACGCTGTTTTCCAGCAAGAAATCAATTGTTTTGCGAAGAACAAGCTCTTCACGCAGGCTGTCAAGAGATCCGTTGGAAGCCAAGATGTTACGGATTTCGTCGACAGGACGCTTATACGTCTCGGCCATATTTTCAAGTTCTTTATTGATTTCCTCTTCAGTTGCTTCAAGCTTCTCTTCTTTTGCAATTTGCTCAAGGACAAGGTTGTTGCGAACACGCTTCTTCGCATCATCTTGCATTTGAGCTTCCAAATCCTCTTTGGACTGGTTGGAGAAGCTGAGGAACATGTCAAGGTTCATGCCTTGCTGGCGAAGACGGTTGTCGAAATCACGCATCATGTTTTGAACTTCGGATTGAACCATCGATTCAGGGATGTCGACTTCAGCGTTTTCTGCCACTTTTTCAACAACTTCGTTCTCCTGAACACCCAAAGCTTCCTGCTCTTTGCGTTTCAGAATCTGCTGTTTCAGATCTTCCTTGTACTCATCAAGAGTATCGAATTCGCTAACGTCTTTAGCAAATTCGTCATCCAACTCAGGAAGCTGCTTACGCTTGATTTCATGTACTTTCACTTTAAAGACTGCTTTTTTGTTAGCAAGTTCCTCTGCATGGTACGTTTCAGGGAAAGTTACTTCAACGTCTTTGAAATCTCCAGTTCCCATTCCGATAACCTGATCTTCAAAGCCTGGGATAAATGTGTTGCTTCCAAGTTCGAGGGAATAACGCTCTGCTTGTCCACCTTCAAAAGGAACTCCGTCAATTGAACCGTCAAAGTCGATGACTACGATATCGCCGGAAGTTGCTGTGCCTTCGTCGATTACAATCAGTTCTGCATGACGTTCTTGAAGACGCTCAAGCTCCTGATTCAATTCCTCATCAGTAACTTCGGAAGTCACTGCCGCTACTTCAATACCTTTATACTCTCCCAGCTTCACTTCAGGTTTAACCGTTACTTTAGCTTTAAACTTGAACGTTTGGCCTTTGGAGAATTGCTCGATATCAATTTCCGGACGGTCTACCGGGAAGATGTCCGCTTGCTCAACAGCTTCGCTGTATACTTCTGGAAGCAGGATATCGATAGCATCCTGATAAAGGCTTTCTACACCATAACGCGCTTCAAAAATGGACCGAGGTACTCTACCTTTCCGGAAACCTGGTACACTTACTTGTTTAACTACTTTATTAAAAGCCTTGTCGAGGGCAGCCGTTACACGGTCTGATTCAACCTCAACTTCAAGAACACCAAGGTTCTTCTCTATTTTTTCCCAAGTTGCTTTCATTTATGCTTTCCCCTCCAAAAATTTCACGTGGTCGGCGCAGATTAATATATCACGACCGAATAACCACTATAGTATAAACAACATTAATTCCTTTTTCAAGGGCAAACCCTTATGGCTCCATACCGTAAGCGTTTCCCTTACCCGCTCAATCATCTACGTCTGCCGAGACAAATTGTTTAAGGGAACGATACGCACCTTCATACTTGAAACGCATCGTATCGGTAATTCCATAATAAGAACGGATTTCCTCCTCTTTCCGGTTCCCTTTCAAACTCTCTGACACAATATCATGGAGGGCAGCAGCCCATATATCCATTGTTGATTCTTCACCATCCAGCATGGAACGATAGGTTGCTGTACCGTAAATCGCCATAACAAATTGTGTCCACAGTTCCTGAGCAAAATAATATAGAGTCGGTTCGTGAATTTCTGTCTTCTCAGCCACACGCTCCAAAATTTTCATAATGGCATCCGGAAATTCGTTATGACTCAAAGGAACATGTTCAATCTCGATCTCAACGATTTCCTCGTCCCTCTGGATCGTTACTAGCCCTGACATCTCCCTGCGGCGTAAAGTTTGAAGCACACGGAATTGAAAAAGCGGATGAAGAGGCTGGTCCTTAAGCCATCCTGTTAAAGCCGCATCTACTTCGGGATGATCAAGATAAGCAAGCTGTTCCAGTGCAAGCACGGTTTGCTCCGTAAGCGGTCCGTTCATAACGGTATCAAGCAATTTATCCGCATAACCCGCATCCTGGGCAAGTTTGTCCTGAGCCATACGGCGAGCCATACTGGCTTCATCCTCAACACTCTCGTTACCTGATTCATCTGAATCAGGAGCGGATGATGGAAAAGCAGCTTCCAGCCATTCCAGCAGTGCTTGCCATTCTTCATAATTTCGCTCGTTCTGGCCCTGGCACTGAAGCAAAAACTGGAGGAGCTCCTTGGCCTCCCCGTAACGTTCGTTTTCGAGCATAACGGTGAGTTGAATCTGATAGTAATCAAGTGTATTCGGGAACAGGATGATGTTCTTCTCTTCTGGGGAGCTCGAGTCCTTTATAAGGACACCTCCTTTCTTTTCCGCTTTGATAATTGTAGATTATAGCATATCCCCTGGAAAGTTAAAAAACCGGAAAACCAAGAGAAAAAGCTGATAGTAATTAAACATAAAAATAATAAAGAACATAATGAAACCGTATATCTACAATATATAACACGATGCGGATGCGATTAATCGTTATTTTTTTGAATTTATATATTGAATTCACTTTTATCATATGGTATGATATTTCTTGCTTGAAAAAATCATGTCCCAGTAGCTCAGCTGGATAGAGCAACGGCCTTCTAAGCCGTCGGTCAGGGGTTCGAATCCCTTCTGGGACGCTTTAAGTTAAACCGCCATTGGGCGGTTTTTTTGCGTATTCCAGAAGGGGGAGAACCCCATATAGGGGTTCGTCGGAGCATAAGCTTCGTTAGCATTCACTTCGCAGTCGGCCTAAATAGGCCGTATCCCGAATTGGGACGCTTTTGAGTAAACCGCCATTGGGCGGTTTTTTTGCGTATTCCAGAAGGGGGAGAACCCCATATAGGGGTTCGTCGGAGCATAAGCTTCGTTAGCATTACTTCGCAGTCGGCCTAAATAGGCCGTATCCCGAATTGGGACGCTTTTGAGTAACCGCCATTCGGCGGTTTTTTGCGTATTCCAGAAGGGGGAGAACCCCAAAATAGGGGTTCGTCGAAGCATAAGCTACGATAGCATTACTTCGCAGTCGGCCTAAATAGGCTGTATCCCGAATTGGGACGCTTGAAGTAAACCGCCATTCGGCGGTTTTTTGCGTATTCCAGAAGGTAGTGCAGGTTCAGCAGAACATTGGCTTCAAAAAAAAGGCTGTCGATTTTCTCGACAGCCTCAAAAAGCATCCATTTAATTTTATCGACTATAAATTCTTCTAAGGTCATTAATATCGTTTTCGGTCGGCTTTGTAGTTCTGGTTAACCAATAGTTATTCATTATAGAATAATCCGACCTGTGATTCAGTTTTAATACATGTCCAATTTCATGTGTAGCCAAGGCTTCTAAATAAGAAGCGCTTCTCTGGCTGACTCTATTCCACTGAATGACCGTACCGCCTGTAACATTTGAACCATACGATTGCCACCATCCATATCCATCATAACCTCTGGCATAGCCTTCACCTAAAGTTATGGGGGCATTTTGTGATTGTGACAGCCAAACAACACCGGTATTATTCCAGTTTCGTATTGCATTTTCATAAGCCTGTACAAGAGCTGGAATATCCGTAGTAATTCTTACATTATATGAAACTAATGCTCGGTTGGGTTGAGTCGGTTGAGTCGGTTGAGTTGGCTGAGTTGGCTGACTGGCATCAGATGGATTTCCATTAATAAAAGCGGATGAAACATATTGCTTCACGCCATTTCTTTCATAAAAAAACCATCGATTATCAGGTGCATTTGTCCAATAGTCCTGAAACGAAGTGCCTGTTGTCCAGCCAGAAAATTGTACCCGCGTATTTGGATTTATCTGATCAACAATACGCGCGGTATCTGACGGCGCTGTGCGGACATTAACCAGGATCGGGGCGGATATCCCGCTAAATTGAATAGTATTCGATTCCGATGGCTCATTTTGTACTGTCTCAGGTGGATTCCCATTAATAAAAGCGGATGAAACATATTGCTTTACGCCATTTCTCTCATAAAAAAACCATCGGTTATCCGGTGCATTTGTCCAGTAGTTCTGAAACGAACTGCCTGTTGTCCAGCCAGAAAATTGTACACGCGTATTTGGATTTATCTGATCAACAATACGCGCGGTATCTGATGGCGCTGTGCGAACATTAACCGGGATTGGAGCGGATACGCCGTTAAAATCAGCGATATATTCCGATTGAGACTGTGCATTTGTCGAATTTACAAAATGACCGTTTACAATAATAGCCAATGTTACCGTAAGTAAAAATATTTTACGTAATGTTCTTTTTGACATTAAAACCTGTCTCCTTAATGAATTTTTAGTTCTCCAAGTTCAGTTTTCCATGGCAAAAAGGTCTCGTTGAAACGATTCGATACAACAGTATCTTCTTCTTCAGCTGCATTCGTTCAAGCGGCGACGTATCGCTTGCAAGTATGAGAATTTTGCAGCTGACATTCAACCATTTTGTTAGGTATACTAGTGTATGCCTTTATCTATAGTATCACCTCACTCGATTGCATCTCTTGAAGCACAAAATCACAAATAATTATAGCAGACAAAAATCTATTATTTAATAAATTAACAAAATATTAGAAAAGATAGAACATTACTACTATTACGATTGTTATTTTCGTCTGATTACATAGGTAGTAAGTTTTTACTAGAAAAAATAAAATCATCTATTTTAAAGGAGGAAAGATATAATGCCTTTATGGCTTATATATGCTTTGCTATCAGCAGTGACAGCTGCACTCGTATCGATTTTCGGAAAAATCGGGCTGCAAAATATAGATGCCAACTCTGCAACCGCCATCCGGGCGGTAATTATGGCTTTATTTTTACTCGGTGTTGTGGCCGTTCAGGGAAAGTTCGCTCAACTGGGTGAGATTTTAGTTCAGAAAAAAGCTTTAAGCTTTATCGTTCTGAGCGGTATTGCCGGTGCGTTATCGTGGCTATTTTACTTTTTGGCATTAAAATACGGAAAAGTATCACAGGTAGGTCCTATTGATAAACTAAGCGTTGTGATCGCAGTTATCCTGGCCTTCTTATTCCTCGGCGAGAAAATATCGTGGATCAACGCAGCTGGCGTAGCTTTCATCGCTATTGGAGCTCTTTTGGTAGCTGTAAAATAATCTTTTTTATGCGGATTACATACGGCTTTACATTGATCCTTTTCTTAGCGGTTGATTTTTAAAATAGTTTGGTTATAATATGTAACAATCGAAAAACAACTTCAATGATTGGGAGAGTACTGATCGAGCGTCTAGTTCAAGAGAGCCGGGAGAGTGGGAACCGGTACAGAATCGGTCACGAAGCGGACCCATGAGAAGGTCTTCTGAAACTACAAGTAGGAAGTCCCGGCTTACACCGTTATTGTATGAAAGTGGTTAAACCTGTGGTTTAGCAACAAGAGTGGTACCGCGAGCATAACAGTCCTCGTCTCTTTATGAGATGACGGGCTTTTTTTATTTTTAAGGAGGACTCAAAAAATGTTAAGTCAATTCATTATTACCAGCATCCAACAAGCGGTGCAGCACGTCGTGCTCTCAGTTCATGGAGAAGCTCTGCCGGCTGATCTTACGGTACAAATCGAGCAGCCTGCCAATATGGATCACGGCGATTATTCCACCAATATTTCGATGAAGCTCACCAAAACCCTCCGCAATGCACCCATACGTATTGCCGAGCAAATAAAAAGTCAGCTTGAACAAACTGAGTCTTTTGCAAAATTGATACCTCGTATCCAGGTTGTTCCGCCAGGTTTCATTAATTTTTATATCGATTGGTCCATATGGGCTCAAACGACATTTGAACTGCCTCCGGCCCCAGCGAAAAAGGTTGTTATTGAACATACCTCGATCAATCCAAACAAATCTGCACATATCGGTCACCTGAGAAATTCTTGTATCGGAGATACGCTCGTACGGTTAATGAAAAAAATCGGCTATGAAGTGGAGGTTCATAATTACATCGATGATCTGGGCAATCAATTAGCAGACACCGTCGTCGGTCTTCAGAACATTCCCTTATCGAAAGAACATATCCGTTTTGGAGATTATTGCTGGGATATTTACTCGGCAGTAAACAAGGTTTATCAAAAAGATCCGGAGCTGGTCAACCAAAGAAGCGAGGTGCTTCATGCACTCGAAGAAGGCAATCAGAATTTGTCCTGGATCGGGCATCTTGTAGCTGAAAAAATCGTACGTGAACATATCGAAGAAATGAAGCAATTCGGCATAGAGTATGATCTGCTCGTCTGGGAAAGCAATATCGTCAGAGAAGGATTTTGGGCTTCAGCGTTTGAATTGCTTAAGAAAACTTCCTTGTTTCATCAAGAGACAGAAGGCAAGCTGGCTGGCTGCTGGGTGTTAAAGCAAACCGATCAGGAATCCGGAGATGATCACGAAACCGAACACAGTGTCGATAAGGTGCTTGTTCGCTCCAACGGGATTTTAACTTATACTGCGAAGGATATAGCTTACCATCTCTGGAAATACGGCTTGCTGCAAAATGATTTTATGTACAAAAAGTTCGCAGGAGATCTATGGACAACCAGCTCTCATGGTGAGATGCATTCATTCGGTAAGGGTGACATGGTTATTAACGTGATTGATTATCGGCAGCAGTATCCGCAGGCGATGGTCAAGCAAGCGCTTGAAGGGTTAGGATTTACCAAAGAAGCCGAGAAACTTCGCCATGTCAGCTACGGCGTTGTATCCTTGAGCCCATCTGCCGCAGCCGACCTTGGAATGGACACATCGGATGGCAAAGCTTCTTATGCCATGTCCGGACGCCAAGGTATCGGCATCAAAATACCAGAGCTGATCGACGTGATGGAGAACATCATCGAAGAAGCCCGTTCCGATAAAGAGGGCTTGTCCAGCCGAGAGATCGCTACCGCTTCCATCCGTTACTATTTACTGCGTTTTGCTCTGCAAACTGAAGTGGTATTTGATATGAAGCAAGCAGCCGAAATATCCGGAAATACGGGTGTCTACTTACTCTATTCCTATGCCCGCGCATTGAGTGTACTAAATAAAGCCACTGACAAAGGCATGACGCCATTAATACCAACACAATTTCCTACTCTAGAAAAAGCGGAACATGCCTTGCTGAGACACATCAGCGCCTGGCAAGATGCACTCTATTCAGCGGATAAAGAACTATCGCCTAATTCGCTATGTAATTACGCATATGAGCTTGCCTCACTGTTTAATAACTTTTATGGAGCTTGTCCGATTCTCAAAGCGGAAGGTGACGTACTCCGTTTCCGTATATGGTTAACTTATGTTTTCAAGGAAACGCTAGGAGAAGCATTAGAGGTTCTTGGGCTGCCAACACCGAGCCGCATGTAAACCTCCCAAGTATACATGATCCAATTTAAAAGCCCCCGCTAAGCGGGGGCTTTTAAATAGCATTATCCATTATTGCAAACCTCGAATCGTCAATTTAACGCTGTAGCCCTGGTCTGTTTTAATTGCTTCCGCAATTGTCCAGTTCACAGCCAAAGCCAGTTTCAATCGATCCAGCTCTTCTTCCTTTAGTAAAAGCCCTTCAATAACCCCTTCACCAACTGTAAAATCAGTTTCCGAATTTAGATGAAAAGCTTCTTCCAGCCATATTTTCAAACCGTTTCTCGTATTAAATGTAATTCTGTAGCCTTCTGCCACAGCCTTTTCCAAATCCTCGCCATGCTCCTTTGCATAACTGAACAGCTCTGCATAGTTGAACCGGTTATTCTGAGCGACACGGAATGCTTCAACCTGACTCGAACGAACAGCCTGTAGTAGCTCCTCTTCCCCTAGCCCTGATCTTCTGGCATGTTCCAAAAGAATAGCGGTGTTCTGCGATATTTTCGTAAATGACATCAGCGATCTCTCCTTTATGTATGATATTTATCAAATGTATGATACTTATGAACTCATCAGTACGGTTCGGCAAAAGATACCGTGGCCCCGCGCCCTACCTCTTCCACTTCCTAATGATACTATTTAGTATAAGGCTTTTTAATTAAAATTGCAGTAGTTCGGGTTCTCACCTTCTGGAATACGCAAAAAAACCGCCCAATGGCGGTTTAACTTAAAGCGTCCCATTTCGGGATACGGCCTGATTAGGCCGACTGCGAAGTGTATGCTATCGTAGCTTATGCTTCGACGAACCCCTATTTTGGGGTTCTCACCTTCTGGAATACGCAAAAAAAAACGCCCAATGGCGGTTTATCCAAAGCGTCCCAATTCGGGATACGGCCTGCTTAGGCCGACTGCGAAGTGTACGCTATCGAAGTTTATGCTTCGACGAACCCCTATTTGGGGTTCTCACCTTCTGGAATACGCAAAAAACCGCCTAATGGCGGTTACTTCAAGCGTCCCAGAAGGGATTCGAACCCCTGACCGACGGCTTAGAAGGCCGTTGCTCTATCCAGCTGAGCTACTGGGACAAAACTATGTATAAGCAGTCATAAAACAATGACGAAATTTATTATATCGTATCTTCGCGGAAATTCAAAGAACTTTTTTGCGGGAACCATATGATTTTGAATCAGCTTGCAGCTAACAGGGTAATATGTATAACAAATAAAGATTGAAAGGAGAGACTCTATGCGGCAGTTACTTGCATCATTATCCTACTTCAGTATCTTTTTCGCACCGTTTATATTGCCAATTCTCGTTTGGATCCTCTCCAAAGATCATTATGTTGAAAAGCACGCTAAACGTGCCCTTGTCTCTCACCTTTTTCCTGTCATCGCAGCCATTGTGCTGATTATTTTGGCTATAAGCGCAGGTTCTTTTGGTGCAGTGATTGGATATTTGATCTTGTTCGGTATCATCTATTTCAGCGCATTTGTATACAATGTGGTCAAAGGAATTCAGGTACTCCGAGAGTATGCATAGCAAGATCATGCTCTTAATTTAAACTTTAAACCGGGTTATGGAAAAGGACCAGGCATAAAGCCAGGTCCTTTATTTAATGAGCACGCCATAATTAAAGAGACCATGCCCGTCAGCATGGTCTCTTTATTAATCTTAAGCGGTTATGGTGCGTTGCCTTCATAAAACCGTTCATTCAACTGCTGCTTCAATGTTCCATGAGATAAGAGCTGCTGTTTAAATTGGTCTCGTTCCTCTTCAGCTGTACCGATTGTAATATTTTCAAATGCAACATCCGTTGCATCCTCAAAAGCGGTATGCATACAGTTATCAAACCAATCGTGCTCAAGAGAGGCGTTACTGCGAACGACTTTCACTAATTCATACCCCCCGATCGGTGCCGATGGAGCCAAATAGGCCAATATTACGGTATCGGTTTCAGAAGAGGGGTGAACCTCAATCTCAGCACATGGTGTACCGTTTATTTGCGTCATACGTCGTATTGTTGCACTCTTAATCGAATACATAGGTAACCATTTCTCCTTTAGTGGTCAGTAAAATGGGGCAGCAGCCGAAGCTGCTCCATCTGATGCCTAGTTTCAGCTGTTCCCAGACGATAAATCGACATGTACACACGATCGAGTGAATTCTGAAACGGTGCGTTTGTACTCTCTTCAGGTGTATCCGGCCAAGGAAACATGTAACCCGGGAACGCCTCCTCTTCCTTTTCCTGCATTAAGTCCAGCTCTATTCTTACCTGATCTGCTTCTTCCGGCGTAGCCTCAATTTCCCACTCATAGGCGCTCTGTCCCTGCTCTTTCAAAACGGAACGACCATGAACGGAAACATAATATTTTGACTTGTCCATCACGCTATCACTCCTTCCAATCAAAATCGTCCTCCCTCATAGTTTTCGTTAAAGGACAGACATTTTATGCCTTGTTTCGGCATAATATCTGTATCACTTTTAATGACGTAAACAAAAGATCAGCGATGTCAATGACAAAGAGAGGATGAAAAGCCGTCATGTGCGGAATAACCGGATTTATTCAATGGAAAGGTGACTTAACGCAGGATTCGGAGCTGCTGGTTAGAATGACGGAGAGTATCGCACACCGTGGCCCAGATGGATCAGGCACCTGGATTTCTAACCCGTGCGCATTTGGTCACCGCAGGCTCAGTGTTATCGATCCGGAGAACGGTGCCCAACCTATGATCATCCAGCAAGAAGAAGAGGTCTACGCGATTGTATATAATGGAGAGTTATATAATGCGTCAGAACTGAAAGATGAACTGATCCGAAGAGGACACCGATTCAAAACAAAATGTGATACGGAAGTTCTTCTTGTCTCCTATATCGAATGGGGGCCCGACTGCCTGAATCGCTTAAACGGGATCTTCGCATTTGCCATTTGGGACAGTGTGAGGGAACAAGTATTTTTGGCAAGGGACCGAGTCGGGGTAAAGCCGTTATTTTACAGCTACGTTGATGGAACACTTATATTCGGCTCAGAGCCAAAAGCACTGTTGCAGCATCCAAAGGTAGAGCCTGTTGTTGGCCCCGAGGGCCTGGCCGAAGTGTTTATGATCGGTCCGGCAAGAACACCGGGGCATGGTGTTTACCGAAATGTATCGGAACTGAAGCCCGGGCAAGCGATGATCTTTCATCAGGGCGGCCTTCGGACCTATACATATTGGAAGCTTACGAGCAAACCGCACGAAGATGACCTGGAACAGACCACCTCCCATCTTCGTGAGCTGCTCTGCGACACAGTACAAAGACAGCTCATATCCGACGTTCCCGTCTGCTCGCTTCTGTCAGGGGGACTTGATTCCAGCGCCCTCTCCGCTATCGCTGTACAATACTATAAACGGACGGGGCAAAGTCAAATTCATACCTACTCCGTGGATTATGTTGATAACGATAGACATTTTAAATCCCACTCATTTCAGCCCGGGGCGGATACCCCCTGGATTAAGCGGATGCATGAAGAACTTGAAACGCAACATCACTGGATTGAATTCGATACGCCGGAGCTGATCGAAGCGCTGGATGAATCGACTCGAAAAAGAGATCTGCCAGGTATGGCCGATGTTGACGCCTCCTTGCTTTTGTTTTGCCAAGAGATCAAAAAGAAGGCCACTGTAGCTATTTCCGGTGAAGCTGCTGACGAAATATTCGGCGGATATCCCTGGTTTCATAAAGAAAAAATGCTGAATTCAGGAACATTCCCCTGGTCTGTTGCCCCGAAAATGCGGGCAGAATTGCTCTCCCCTGAAATCCGGGAATGGGTCCGTCCACATGATTATTTAGGTGACCGCTACAGCGAAGCCATCGCAGAAGTGCCGATCCTGAAGGGAGAAACCAGTGAACAATCTAAAATGCGTATGATGTCTTATCTTAATATTACCCGTTTCATGCCAACACTGCTTGACCGGAAAGACCGGATGAGCATGGGCGCTGGCTTGGAAGTACGCGTACCTTATACAGATCACAGACTGATTGAGTATGTATGGAATATTCCTTGGAGTATTAAAACAGCGGGCGACCGAGAGAAAGGCATACTAAGAAAAGCGCTGGAAGGTATATTGCCTGAAGATGTGCTGTACCGCAAAAAAAGCCCTTATCCAAAAACGCATAATCCGAACTATCTGACAGCCGTCAAGGAGCAGATCCTTTCCATTCTGGATGATCCTAGTTCCCCCATTATACCGCTTATAAACACTGCCAAAATCAGAGAGCTTGCTTCCTCTTCCGATGCATCCTCCAACCTGCCCTGGTTCGGGCAGCTGATGTCGGGACCCCAGTTGTTTGCATATCTGGCGCAGGTGAATTATTGGCTGAAAGATTACCATGTGACTATTCGATAAATGGTGTTTTTTATCTAATAAAAAAGGATATTTCCCATTCACACCTAAATGATTGGAAAATATCCTTTATGTATAGTAAGCGATAATTCGAAACCACCGCTTACATCAAACCAAGCATCTATTGCAGCTTCGCCACCAGTTGACGCAGCGCCGCGCCGCGATGGCTGATCGACTGCTTTTCTTCCAGCGTCAATTCAGCCATTGTTTTTTCAAATTCAGGAACATAAAATAACGGATCGTAGCCGAAGCCTCCACATCCTGCCGGGTTTGAAGTAATCCATCCGTCCACCGTTCCTTTTGTCTCTATCAATTGTCCTGTCGCCGGATCATACAATACCAGAACGCAGACGAACTGTGCTGGACTAAGCAGCGGCTGCTCCGTATCTTCTCCAAGACGCAGTTCTTCAAGCTCAGAAAGGAGTTTTCGGTTGTTATCCTCATCCGCTCCATGCTCGCCGGCATAGCGTGCAGAGTAAACCCCAGGTTCTCCGTTTAACGCCTCCACGCATAGACCTGAGTCATCAGCGAGAACAGGCATCCCCAGCGAATCCCCGACCGTTCTGGCTTTTTTCATCGCATTTTCGGAAAAAGACTGTCCGTCCTCTACGACGTCCGGAATTTCAGGGTAATCAAACATGCTGACCACTTTTTTACCAAGAGGTGCAAAGGCGTGTGAAAATTCTTTGATTTTACCTTGGTTTCGTGTTGCAACAATGATAACGTCTCCCTGCAAATTCATGAGTCACACTCCGCTTCTGGTATTGACTGTGCCGATTTTCGCCGCAATAGGTCCAAGCGCTTCCTGCTGACGTGAAATCAGCTCACGGATTCCTTTTTCACCAAGCTCCAAAATCTGATCGAGCTCTTCACGTGAAAACGGGCTATCCTCCCCAGTACCCTGTACCTCAACAAATTTGCCGCTGCCGGTCATGACAAGATTCATATCCACTTTCGCCTTCGAATCTTCCTCATAATTCAAATCCAAAAGTGCTTGCCCACCTGCAACACCGACACTGACAGATGCCAAATAATCAGTAATCGGGAAAACAGCCAGCTTATGCTGCTCAGCAATTTTATTTGCTGCAATCGCCAACGCTACAAATGCACCGGTAATGGAAGTTGTTCGGGTACCGCCATCGGCCTGAATAACATCACAGTCCAGCGTAATCGTACGTTCACCTAGCGCATGCAGATTCACAACGGACCTGAGCGCTCTGCCGATCAGTCGCTGAATTTCCATCGTCCGGCCGCTGAGTTTTCCACGGTTCGCCTCCCGCTGATTGCGAGTTTGCGTTGCCCGCGGCAGCATGGAATACTCCGCTGTCACCCAACCCTTTCCTTGTCCTTTCAGAAACGGGGGAACCTTCTCGTCCACAGTTGCTGTAATCAGCACCTTGGTCTCTCCCATTTCGATGTACACGGAGCCTTCCGCATATTTATTCACATGGGTCGATAAATTCATCGGCCGAAGCTCGTCGCTCTTGCGTCCGTTAAATCTCATGTTTTTTTCCTCCTACATCTTATCGCAATCCTAATTAGCATCCCCTATTCTACCAAAGTGCAGGCATAAAAGCATCTTTTCACAAAATCTGCCTTCTTAAATAGGGATTTCATTAATAAATTCTGGCTTGCTGACAGGCTCACTGTAGTTGCGCCCATCATCTCCCTTGACTTCGGTCATATCATTCATTTGTATTTTTACCTTCGCGTTATTCGAATTTTCTGCAACTGTTAACACGACCGCCTGAAGCATCTCGGAAGGAATCTCGTCTCCAGATTCAAACATGCTTTCATTTAATGAAACGGTAAGCGAACCGTCCTCATTTTTATTCACTCCCGCAACAGACGTCTCACTGGTCATCACCTGCTCCAGACCATCTTCACGCTGAGGACCACGAATCAGCTCGTTCAACGCTGCAGTTACGGTGTCCTGCCCGGATGCGACCAGACGCGTTACCGGAACATAATATTGAATGCCTGCTGGTGATAATCCTGAAAAATAAACGGTAACTGGTGATGATTGGGAATATTGTGTGTCATCTGCCTTTTGCAAGTTAATTCCTAATGTCCGCGACAATGGACGATCAAGTGGCGTACGATTCACAGGCATTTCATTCAATTTAGCGCCTTCCATCCAAATCTGTACTTTTTCAATTCCTTCATGACCGGTGAGGGTCCAGGTAAGAGCCTCTAAAATTTTCCGTTCATCCTGAGCTTTGTATCCACCAAAAGCCTCATTAAATTCAACGACAGCCATTTTATTTTCCTTGTCAATCGTTACATTTTTGATCTGTGTCCCTGCCGGAAGAACAGCACGAAAACCTACGGGAATATACCCGGCATAGGCTCCCCCTTCAACCATCACTTCCAGGGCGCCGACAATCGGATCTTTCCCTTCTTCAGGAATACCCAGAGTAACCGGAGCAAGCATTCCTTTCTGATCAGACAAATACACGGTTGTTTGTACGCCGACCTGACCTTGCATCGACTTTCCTGAAGCAGCATTGATCATCTGCGATTCCACTTGAGCAGGCGGCGGATCAATAGCCTCCGATTCCTTCCCGCCAAATGGACCACAGCCGGACACGATCATCGGAACCGTGATAAGCCCAGCGACACATAGCCCGCGAATATTACGTTTACGCGTCATATATTGTTCCTCCCTACATTTTGTACAGGTTGTACTCTTATGTATACGAGCCCGTTTTCAAAACATGCCCCTTCGTTTCCGGTTTCTGGACAAAGTAGTGAAGAAAAAAGTACAATCTATATATTGGTCAAAAACAACTACTACAATAACGGGGTGAGATCATGGCAGACGAAAAAGCACCTTATAGTCTGAACAGCAAGAAAGTCGCAGAAGCGACAAGGAATCTGCTCCACAAGCGAGGAGTTACCACGGAAGAAATCGCCGAGCTGGTAATGGTCCTTCAGAAAAAGTACTATCCAGTGTTAACCATGGAAGAATGTATTGAAAATGTAGAGGCTGTGCTCAGCAAACGGGAAGTTCAGAATGCCGTGCTGACGGGCATCCAGTTGGATTTGTTAGCGGAAGAAGGAAAGCTCCTCTCTCCGCTTCAAGATATGTTAGTCCATGATGAAGGTCTCTATGGCGTTGATGAGATACTGGCTTTTTCTATTGTAAATGTTTATGGCAGCATTGGATTTACGAACTACGGTTATATTGACAAGTTGAAGCCTGGTATATTGGAGCGGCTAAACGATAAATCCGACAAACATGTTCATACGTTCCTTGATGATATTGTCGGCGCTGTTGCAGCTGCGGCCAGCAGCCGTATTGCACACCGAAAACAAGAGGAAGTTGAGCTTGAAACGCATGGAACAACGGAAGAGGATCATAATCTTTAATCATAAAAAACCGGGTACCTTCCTTAGAGAAGGCACCCGGTTTTCGTTTGCAAAACGAAAATAATCGGGTTTAAGGGTTCAGCTCCAGATTGATCGGACCATCCGGCAACTCATACTCCTCTTCGGAATCAAGAGCGAACATATTACTGGAAGGCACCTTATGATCCACCTCTTCAAGACGGATTTCGTCGATCCATACCGTTCCGGGTCCGGTCAGCATCACGCCAAAAGCAATAGCGGCGCTCTGTTTAGGAACATCCAGGACAACGGTGTGCAGCTGCCAATCATTAGTACCTGTGATGGGCCGATCCTCCATGTTATCCAACTGCAGCACTTCATTTTCCGGTCCGTCCACCCGCATCCACAGCCCTGCTCTTACCGCTACCTTATCCGTTTTCACAAAAGCCGATAACCGGATACGCTTTCCCAAATAATGCTTGGCTTTGAACAACTGCGCCAACGACCCAAAACCTTCCTTACTCGCATCTTCGCCTGCATGAATCCTTCCTGACGTTTTTCCACGATGCACAACCTCTGTGTTCACTCCCATCTCGTATTCCTCGGGATGACTTCCACCTCTAATCCAGCCTTGGGGCAACTTTGTCATCATTTCCTTTTCCTCCTTTACTGTTACGAAAGATGAATAATAGTTTCGGTACTGCTTTGGCGGCATGCCGAACATTTTCTTAAACGCCCGGCTAAATGCCTCTTGCGTGCCAAATTTATAATCGATGGCAATATCCAATACCCTCTTATCCGTACGGGCCAGTTCACCGCCTGCGTGGGTGAGCCGGCGCTGCCTGATATATTCTGTAACGCTCATACCTACAATGGACTGAAAAATACGGTGAAAATGAAACATGGATACTGCCGCATGATTCGCTACATGTTCCAATCGAATATCCTCTAAAAGATGCTGTTCAATATAGCGGATTGATCGATCAATCATATCCTTGTATTCGTTATAGAGCATAAAACCTTACCTCCGGGCCCGTCGATGAATTCAGTATAGCAAAGGGGGATACTTCCGTTTTGATCTTTTTTGCGATACTGAAGGTATTGTAGGTGACCTTTGTCCGTTTTAGGAGCTAAAAAGCTCCCCTTGATAAACAGGTTTTATTATTTCCTGTCTACCTATAGAGGAGCTTTTCAAATGCCTTGGGTTACCTGCTTTATAACATTATAGATTATCGCTTTTACACAAAATTCGACGGTTGCACCTGCCGGATATCCCAAATATCTTCTGCATACTGATGAATGGTACCGTCGCTGGAAAATCGTCCCGAGCAGGCGATGTTCACGATGGATTTGCTTGCCCAGTCCTGCGGGTTCAAATAAGCCTCATTAATTGCAGCTTGTGCTTTAGCGTAGCTATCCAAATCATAAAGCACAAAATATTCATCATTATGCTCTAAAATCGACTGAAAAATGAGTTCAAATTCACGATCATAAGTGCAAAACGGGCCAGGAACGACCAATTGGTCAATAACCCGCTTGATCCATGGCTCCTGCTCGTAAACATCTCTAGCCAGATATCCACCATGTTTATAAAATTCCAATACTTCTTCAGAGCGCAGCCCGAACAGGAACATGTTATCGTCCCCAAGCATCTCGTACATCTCAACATTTGCACCGTCTAGCGTACCGATCGTCAGCGCACCGTTCATCATAAATTTCATATTCCCGGTGCCGGAAGCCTCCTTGCCGGCTGTGGAAATCTGCTCGCTCACATTGGCTGCGGGAATGATTCTCTCCGCTAACGATACCGAATAATTTTCCAGAAACAACACTTTCAATTTGCTGTTGACCTCGGGATCTTTATTCACAACATCCGCGACCACATTGATCAGCTTAATAATACTTTTCGCCAATAAATAGCCTGGAGCTGCCTTGGCAGCAAATATAAAAGTTCTCGGCACATGATCTGCCGTCGGTGCATCCTTGATTTCATTGTATAAATGCATGACGTGCAAAATGTTCATCAGCTGTCTTTTGTATCCGTGAAGCCTCTTCACCTGAACATCAAAGATGGAATCCGGATCGACTGTAATCCCTTGTTTTTGAGCGATATACGCTGCTAACCGCAGCTTGTTGTTACGCTTGATATTCATTATTTGTTCCTGAAATGCCGCATCATCTTTGAACGACTTCAGCTGAAGCAGTTGCTGCGGATGCTTTATCCATTCTGTTCCGATGCTTTCATTGATCAAATGACTAAGCTTGGAATTGGAATGCATCAGCCAGCGGCGATGCGTAATTCCATTCGTCTTATTGTTGAAGCGTTCCGGGAACAGATCGTCAAACGGCTTCATCACACTGCCTTTTAGCAATTTAGTATGAAGTTCAGCCACTCCATTGACACTGTGGCTTCCGACTACAGCCAGATGAGCCATTTTGATTTGATCATGCTCAATGATCGCCATCTGAGACACCAAATACTGACGGTCTGCATAGCGTTCGAGCAGCATGCCGCAAAAACGTTTGTTCATTTCCTCGATGATCATATAGACGCGGGGCAGCAGTTCACGTACCATATGAACAGGCCATGTCTCCAATGCTTCACTTAACAAAGTATGATTGGTGTAAGAAACCGTCCGGGTTGTAATATCCCAGGCTTCATCCCATCCATAGCCCTTCTCATCCATTAGAATACGCATCAGCTCGGGAATCACCAATACAGGATGTGTATCATTGATATGAATCGCAACTTTATCAGGCAGCTTTGTATAAGAAAGTTCTAATTTATCGAACGAACGAAGTATATTTTGGATGCCCGCAGAGCATAGGAAATACTGCTGTTTCAAGCGCAGCAACCTGCCTTCATAGCTAGAGTCGTCCGGATACAAAAATTCAGAGATCGATTCTACCGAACGAGTATAATCCAAAAATCGGTCATGTCTGTTAAACTCACCACTCTTTATTACAGAAGGATCGATCGATGGCTGCGCACTCCATAATCGAAGGGTATTCACAATGGAACTATCATAACCTATAATGGGCACGTCATAAGGGACAGCCCACACCTTCTCACAATTCACTGTGTCAAACACAGGTGAGCCGTTCTTTTCACGTACCTCCACCCGGCCCCAAAAACAAACCTCAACTCTTTCGTCCAACCGCTGCTCTTCCCATACGCAGCTCTTCTGGAGCCAGTTATCAGGAAGCTCCACCTGATCGCCATCGACGATTTTTTGTTCAAACAAGCCGTATTTATACCGGATTCCGCAGCCGTGACCGGGATACTTCAAGGAAGCCAGAGAATCAAGAAAGCATGCTGCAAGACGTCCCAATCCTCCATTCCCGAGACCCGCATCCGGCTCTTGTTCTTCAATTTGTTCCAAGTCCCAGCCTAAATCGAGCAATCCGTCTTGAACCGTTTTCAAGATACCGAGATTTAACAGGTTGTTGCCCAGAAGCCGGCCGATCAAAAACTCGATTGAAAAGTAATATATCTGCTTCTCCTGCTGCACTCTATAATTCTGATTGGTCTTCGCCCACTCTTGACCGACCCATTCTCGAATGAGACCACCGAGAATTTTATAAATATCACCTGCCGTCGCATCTTCCATACTTCTTCCCAAACGACTGACCAACTGTTCCTTGAACACCGTTTTGAATAATTCCTTGTTGTTAAACAAAAGAAGTGTCCTCCTGACGTAAAAGTTTAGGTGGCAGTATCTTTAGCAACAACAGAGGGCCTTATCACATGCCCCGAACTGAAGCCTCCCTCGCCTGAGAGTTACACACGCTTTTTAAACTCAAAATCGTGTTCCTAAAAAGTCCTGATTGTTATGAATATGCTGTAGCCCGCACACTGACACACTTGTATAGATCATTGGGTGAATGTGCTATTCACAAGATCCGAAAATGCTACTCAAACTAGCCTAAATCGGTAAACTCCCGCTTCCGTTTCCCTTTGTTCTGCCCGTCCTTGCCGGACAAGCTCGGCGAGATGAGCCAGCGCTTCACACATCGCAAAGCGCATCTGGTGGATGCCGAGCTGATCGCCGAAGAGGGCTGTGCAGACCTCGAAGGCGGTAAGGCCGCCGGCTCTAGACAACATGCCGGCAATGTCTGTCAAGCGCTCCTCATGATGTAAAAGGAGCGCGTCGATCCGTTCACGATAATGCGTGAACGGGTGGCGGTGTCCGGGATATGCGACCCGGACAGGCAGTTCCCGGAGGCGGCGCAGCCCCTCCAGAAAGAGCCAAAGCGGCTCGGCATCGCTGCCGGGCACGAGGCTGACGTTAGGCGAAATCTGCGGCAATACAGCATCGCCGCAGATCATGACGCCGCTGTCCGGATGATAGAAGGACAGATGCCCCGGTGCATGGCCGGCGGTTTGCACAGGCAGCCATACACGGCCCCCCATGCGCAGCGGCGTGTCCTCACGGATATAAGTTACTTTAGGCTGGGGGGATACTTGCGCAATAAAGCTGTTTAGGTGCTCAGGCAGTTGACTCAGCCAGGCTTGGGGCATGCCGTGGAGAGCAAAAAAAGCAGGCATTTCTTCGTTCATATCCGCTGCACCAAAGTCTCCCCACATCAGCCCAGCCTCTTGATGGGCACGCTCTGACATCCATACATCAGCCCCGCTTTTCTCCTGAAACCAGCCTGCCATTCCATAATGATCCGGATGATGATGGGTGATTACAACAGTTGTAATCTCGTCAAACCCAATCCGAAGCATTGTCAGAGCATCCTTCCATTCCTGCTCCGAAGTGTTGGTTCGAGGCCCCGGATCAATCAGCGTCATCCCATCTTCATCCCGCATGATATAACTGTTCACCCAGCGCAACGGATTCGATAATGTGATCTTGACTTGTATTAGTCCATGCTCATCAATATGTGAAATTTCCGGACTTTGTCCGCTCATGTTATGTCTCATCAGCTCTTCTCCATAGGACGCCGACCGAGAAAAATCATTCTCGGGGACGTTTTCGAATTATATTTTTCCTCATTATAGTTTCCAAGGACCCGGTCAATGCACAATCCAGCCGCTTCGGCCATAGACATAAATAGATCGAGTCTATAAAGCTTTACGCGCTCGCAATAATGACGTGTCTTACCGCTATTCAGATCAGTGATGGATATATCCTTTTTCACATAGCCGCCTTCTATCTGTCTTCTCTCGTCAATCCGTTGGTCCCCGGATACCCGAAAGGACTCTGGAACAAGATTACGCTCCACAAAATCCGGATTCAAAAAATCAATAATAAATTGTCCGCCTGGCTTCAGAACACGATATATTTGCTGCAGCACCTTTATATGCTCCTCATCCTTCGTAAAGTAGCCAAATGATGTAAACAAGTTAAGAACCGCGTCAAACTCATCATCATTCACTGGCAAGTGACGCATATCGGATAAAATCCAGGTAACCATATTGTCCTTATCCTGCTGTTTGGCTTCCCTTAACAGGACATCGGACAGATCGATGCCTGTCACCTTATAACCCGCTTGCGACAAGGCAAGTGCATGGCGTCCCATTCCGCAGCATAAGTCAAGTACTTTGGCCCCTGCCGGGAGATTGAGCCATGATATCATCTTCTGTACCTCGTGAGCAGCTCCTTGCGCGTCGCGATGCTGATATACGAGCAGATAATCTTCTCCAAAGCTTTTCTCATACCACTTCGCCATCGGTATCATCCCCCTTGTCTATTTTTTACGACATAAAAAAGGACTTCATCCCATTCGTATAACTAAACAAAAACGCAAGGGAGTAAGTCACTATAGTATATTCGCCAACAGCGCTTCTTTTCCTTCGAAGAACTCTTAATAAGGCAGTTTACGCTAAAATGAAAAGGCTTGCCACGGTTTAATTGAATGATCCGCAGCAAGCTTTTCGTATCTGTTTTCTGTTATTGTATTCCTTGTTTTTGCGCTTCATCGTTCACTTCTTGGATCGCTTGCATCAACCCTTTGTCTTCGTAGCTTTTCATCGCGTCTCCCCACATTTTGGCTGGATCATCATCGCTGATAATAATTTTTGTAATTTCATCGATATATTTAATAGAAGAAAGCTTGTCTTTAGCCGGCGTTGACATGAGATTAATGCTATAGTTTGTCGGGATGATTTTGGCGTTGCTCATTTGGAACTTGAACGCTTCTTCCTGAATACCTGCCAATTTCTCACCGAACAATTGTTTCTTAAGGTCATCATCGAAGTTATAGTGCACCTGCCAAGCTGCAAAATCCTTCAGAAAATCCACCGATTTGTATTTCGTATTCAAATTGACAAAAGCACCGGACTTCTCATCTTTCGGCAATGTGATGACACGTTTATCACCATCTACTGTATAATCTACGCCTTCAAAGCCGTAAAGGAAGAAATCCATTCCATCCTGTGAAAGGCTGTAATCAAAAAATTGCAGTAACCGATCCATTTTCTCATCGTCGACCTTATTGCTGAAGTATGTCTCAGACCAATACGAAGTCGTCGTAAACCGATAGAGCTCACCATCGCTATTTTCCCAAATCGGCAGCACGAGAATAGAATCTTCAAACACTTTATCCGGATTGTATTTGTCCCACAGGTCTCTAACCTTCATCAATGCATCCTCGGCAATTTGTCCTCCTAATGCTCCTGCCTTGCCTTGGGCAAATTTCTCAACAGCATCATTGCCTTTGATAAGCGCAAAGTCAGGATCAAGCGCGCCTTCTTTATACAATTCACGCAGCTGCTGAATACCCTCGACCACATGCTTGGAAGCAAACGGAGGAATCCACTTTCCGTCCTCGAAGACCCAAGCACCGTTCGCCATTTGTGGAATGGATGTTCCCATAAATGCAGCATCGATCATCCCCGCCGTTTTTGGAGTTAACCCAATCGTGTCATCTTTTTGGTTACCGTCCGGGTCTTGATCTGCAAACGCCTTAAATAAAGCCTTATACTCTTCGAATGTGGTTGGAACAGGAATACCCAGCTTCTCCATCCAGTCCTTGCGGACAATGATCCCTCTTTCCAAAGACCACTGATCGGCATTGCCTCCTCGGCGAGGAATCATATAAAATTTCCCATCACGCTTTAACGGAGCGATGTCCGGTTGATTCATAAATTTCTCCAGATTCGGATATTTGCTTAAATCTTCTGGTAATGCACGAACGATCCCTTGTTCGATCCACTTGTTATACGTATCCCAATCCCCTCCGACCAAGTCGATGGCAAATGCATCCGGCAGCTCCTCTGACACTGCCCATAACTTGAGTTTTTCCGAATAATCTGCCCAGCTAAGGTTAATCGGCTTAAAGGTCATTTCGAAGTCCGTTTCAATCTTTTTCAGCATTTCATCCGAATCTCTGCCTTCAAAAGTTTTCTCCACATCCCAAAACCCTACACTCACTTCGACTTGTTCTTTAGCAGCGTTTGTGTTGTCACTGCCTGCTTCTGAATCTTCATTCTTACTGCAAGCGGATACAAAAACGAGTACAAATGTTAGAACAATCATTAAAAGTAACTTTCCCTTATTCGTATTTCTCATAAATAGTCCTCCTGTAAATTATATAAATTGAGGGACAGACGCCCTAAAAAATCCGGCTTACTCTTTAATGGCTCCGAGCATGACACCGTTGGCAAAATATTTTTGAAGCCATGGATAAACGAAAATGATCGGCAACGTCGTAATCATGACTGCAGCCATTTGAATGCCAAGCGGAAATGTATCTCTTGCCTGATCAACAAAGGAGCTTCCGACATTTCCGGAAATCATTTTGTTGACGTCGATTAACATTTCACGTAAATACAGCTGCATCGGAAACTTGGAAGTATCGCGAATAAAGATCATAGCGCTCCACCAATCGTTCCAACGATCCACTGCATAGAAGAGCGTAATTGCAATCATCGTAGGTACGGAAGTTGGAATAATAATTTTATACAAAATCTGTAAATCATTCGCACCATCGATTTTCGCCGATTCTTCGAGCGCCTCAGGCACAGTGCGAAAATAACTGAGCATAATGATGAAATAAAACGTATTCACCGCTGTCGGAAGAATCAGGCTTGCCAGATTGTTCAGAAGATGCAAATTTTTCACCGTCAAATAAAAAGGAACAAGACCGCCGCTGAACAGCATCGTAAATACGATACAGGTCAGTATAATTTTTGAGCCGGGCATCTTCTTTTTCGATACGGCATACGCGCCACACACTGTAAACAGCATGCTTGTCGCCGTTCCAACAATCGTTACAAACACCGATACCCCCAGCGATTTCCAGACTTGCAATCCCGAAAATATATATTTATACGAGGATAGATCAAATGAAGTAGGGATTAGATAGACCCCTTGCTTCCCAATCGCTTCTACGGAGGCGAATGAACTAATGACGACGCTGTAGAAGGGGACGATCATACAGATCGCTACAGCCATCAATACGACATGGATCCCAAAATTAAACGATGTGAATTTTCTCAATTAAACGACACCTTCTTGTCCCAATTTCCTGACGATATAGTTTGCAGTCACAAGCAAAATACAGTTCACGACCGATTTGAACAGTCCGACCGCTGTTGAAAAACTAAAGCTGGCTCCGGCAAAAAATGTCTCACGGTAAATATAGGTGTCCAATATATCCGCAACACTGTAAACCGTCGGGTTATACAAGTTCAAAATTTGATCAAATCCGGCGTTCATCATCGTCCCCACCTGCAAAATAAACAAGATGGCGATCGTGCTCTTCAAGGATGGGATTGTAATCGCTTTCATTTTCTGCCATTGATTTGCCCCATCCATCTCAGCCGCCTCATATAGCGAAGGATTGATTCCTGAAATTGTTGCCAAATAAATGATCGTCCCCCAGCCCATCTCCTTCCATATATTCGAACCAAACAATAACCATCTGAACGCAGATTCATCCATCAGCCATCTTTGTTTCTCTAATCCAAGCGCCGTAAGCATCTGATTGAACAGTCCCATATCTCCTAAAAAGTTGAAAGCAATACCGGACATGATGACCCACGATAAAAAATGAGGAAATGTGTATACCGTTTGATAAAAGCGCTTTAATTTTTTGTGTAACACTTCATTAAGTAGCAGCGCAAAAATAATGGGAACCGGAAACTCAAGCAACAAACGGCCTCCCGCAATGATCAGCGTGTTTCTTACCACTTCCCAAAATTCAGGAAGAGCAAACACTTCGTTTAAGTATTTCATTCCGACCCAGGGACTTCCCGTAATTCCATCGGCAAAACTAAACTCTTTAAAAGCTAGCGTAATTCCGTACATAGGCGCATAACTAAATACAGCGTAAAACAATAATACAGGCAGTGCCATCAAGTATAAATATTTTGCCGCCCACATTCGTTTGAGCAATGAATGCCCTGAATTCGTCATATTCTCCTGCATGTCTCCCCTTCTTTCAGATTCAAATATTCTGCTCATGGTCAATCTTACTGAATCTGAAAGAGAAACCATATGGTTGGAAATTAGTTGTTCAATATTGCATTTTTTTAGGCTGTCTCGTCATCCTTGACCCTCCACATGCTTTTATTCGGAACACCCTTTCCGAAATTCCGTTGGCGTTAAGCTGGTATTTTTCTTGAATACCCGAGCAAAGTGAAAATAGTCGACAAAACCAGAAACCTCCGCCACTTCGTTAATCGGCAGATCGGTTTCTTTCAGCAGTTTGCAAGCGTATTCAATCCTTTTTTGCGTTATGTACAATGTAAACGTCTGGCCGCTTTCCTTCCGAAACAGTTGACTGATATAACTGTAATTTAAATGAAACTTCTGAGCCAAATGCCGAATCGAGATCTCGCTTGTAAAGTTCGCATCAATGTAGCTGATGATTTTAACATACGTTTCATTTGCAGAATGCTCCTGAATTTTCTGCTCCGACTCCCCGAAGCTATGTGCAATCATTTCCTTCAAACCGGCAAACATTTGGAACACATCAGGGAAGAGATCCGCCAGTTCATCGTAGGTAAAAACAAAGTCTTCATCAGAATCTTCGGTCAGATTACAAAGAAATGAGATGATGGCATTATATATGGATAAGGAATGTTTCATTGTTAAATTTCCGGATCGGGCAAAGGCCTCCAACTTCAAAAAATAATGATGAATCATAGGGATATTTTTCTTGATTATGGCTTCGTATATTTTCCCAATTGTCTTCTTCATGTTCTCATCAAAATTACTGTGTTCATAGAAGTACACCGTACCACCGGGATGAATAAAATATTGATACGCTGCTTCAATAGCGGATTGAATCGCTTCATCGATTTGAGAAACATCGTTTATGCGAGTACCAAACCCGATTCCATGAAATTTTTCGGAAGAATGGCGCAGTTTTTCTGCAATAAGATCTGACGGCTGATCCGTAAACAAATACGCGTATTTGTATTTCCCAATTTTCACTGGTAGCCAATTGATATGTTCGAGCACGATCTGGCGATCGCCGCCTACCGTTACAACGGCCGAGACTCCGGAGTCCATCCACCGAAAACCCGCTTTTTCCATCAACTCAACGATTTTCCGATCATCCTTATACTTGTTCCCTTGCAACATAGAAACGAATTCTGTTTGCCTGGAAGCTTCTTTGTCGTTCAAAATATTACGAACCTTTGTCAACAGCTCGATGATTTCCGTATCCTCAAATGTTTTCAGGATATACCCAGCAGCCCCGTACAAGATCGCCTTTTGCGCGTATACAAAATCTGCATAACCACTTACCACTACGAAAACGGGGTCGAGCTCCTCTTCTTTTGCTCGTTTAATCAAATCCAAACCATCCATACCAGGCATCCTAATGTCCGTAATGACCAAATGCGGCCTCAGTTGTTTGATCTGCTCCAACGCATCATATGCGTTATACGCCTGGCCGACAATGGAAAAATCGTGCTTATGCCATTCGACCTTGGCTTTTAAACTTTCTACGACCCACTTTTCATCATCCACGATAAACATTTTATACATCGCTGTTCTTCCTTCCCGGCAATCTTAAAATGACTTCTGTTCCTTTGCCCTTCTTGCTCTTCAAAGTCACCCCGTAAGGCTCGCCATAGGTTAGCCGAATTCGCTTATGAACATTGGCAAGACCAATGCGGTTTTGCCGATCCTTGCTATGGGTTAGCAAAGACGGATCTTGCACATCCGATAATTGTTTTCTTACTTTCGCGAGCTGATCCTCGTCCATGCCGATTCCGTTATCCTGGACGATGAGAACGAGGTCTTGGCGTTGATCAAGCCGCCCCATAATTTGCAATTCGGTCTTGTTGATATTTCTTTCAACACCATGAATAAAAGCGTTTTCAACGATCGGTTGCAAAATCATTTTCCCTACTTTTATAGCTAACACCTCATCGGGAAGATCAAAACGGATTTCAACACGATCTTCGAATCGAACCTGTTGTATGTAAAGGTAATGTGTAATCTGTTCCATTTCCTCCTGAAGCAGCACTTCTTCCTCGCCTTTAATGCTGTATTTAAAAACACGACTTAACGATCGGGTGATTTGTGCAATTTCCATTTGACCTCGGACTGCGGATATACCTTGAATCGTTTCCAACGTATTGTATAAAAAATGCGGATTGACTTGGCTTTTGAGAAAATTTAATTCAGTTTCCTTTTTGCTGATTTCCACCTGATACATTTGCGCCGACGTCTCCAAAAGCTTTTTCGTTAACGAATCGATTTCATCAAGCAATTGATTAAATTTATGGGCCATGAGAGTAATTTCTGCATACCCCTCCAGTTGAATCCGATCCTGCAACATATCCATTTTCCCCATTTTAATCCGACTGATAAACTGGACAAAAGAACGCACCGGTTGCGTAATGTTGCGCGAAATGATGATGTACTGAACACATATAAACATGAAAACGATCATAAAAATGATCGTATCGGCTCGGCGTATATCAGAGATTCCTTTCAAAAGCGCTTCCGATTTAACAACACTGACAATTTTGCCTTTGAAAAAGGGGAGTTCTTTTGAAAACACAATATCATCCTTCTTCTGATCAAAAACTTTGGACTTACCAAGTTGTCCGGCAACACTGCTGGTTAAAACGGTATTGTCGCTGTCCACAATATATAGATCACCAGAGGCATCCTGCCTCATTGACTCGAGGGAAGGGGTTATAGATTTCGGCTCTAGTAGAAGAATGAGGTGACCGATTTCCTCATCAAAATACCGATTAGGGTCAACACTTACAATGGTCGTACCCACGAAAATAAGCTCTTCCGTAGAACCTTCATAGCTGACGGGCTCGAAGCCCAAGTAATGAATTTTCGTCTTATCCGGATATGTATCAGGCAGCTTATCGATCATTTTCTTTATCGTCACTCTTGTGCTGATCCCTTCGGTCAGATTGATTGAATTTCCATTCTTTCCGACAAGAATGATATGCCGGATTCCGCTTTTCATCGTATTTATTTTTGTTAAAAAGGCAGATGCCTGCTGATGCAATTCATACTTTTTAACAGTGTTATTTTCAACTAAAAATTGCTGAATACTTTCGTTAAAAGTTATGCTCGTCATGATCCTGCTAGTTGAGTCAACGTTAGAGTTAATCGATTGCTCAATGTTCTCGACGATTTTGTCAGTAAATTGGCTGTTCTTCTCATAGATAACTTTGGATGTTTGCCAATAAGAAATGGTTAACGTGACTAACGTAATGACGACGGTAATGATAATGCCGCTCCACAATTGCAGCTTGATTGGCTGCTTTTTAATAAAATGGAGAATCCTCATGCCCTCATTTACCTTCCTTTTTTAGTGGAATCAAAGTTGTTGACTACAGGTGGGATCGACCGCTATTGGAACTACAGCATGGTAATTGTAACTCATTGTAACAAAGTATGAAGTGGATGAGAAGTAACCGATTACACTTGAATGAACGCCTGATATCATGTAATCTTATTCAAGAAAACCTGGACAGAACATTCCGCCTTGTTTGCTGTATTTCACAAGGATGAGCCGTCCATACTACATATTATGACATCCATCACAAGTACAAGCTTCTCGATTTGCTATACTACGAACGCATTCTAAAAATTTAAAGGATTCGGAAAGGAGCTGCCTGGTTATGGCACAATTACTTTACGTTAAAGTTAATCCGAAAGCAGACGAAGCCTCTTACTCCACACGTCTGGCTCAAGCATTTCTGGAGGCATATGAAAATAATCATCCTGAAGATGAGATCGTGACGCTTGATTTGTACCGTTCCGATATTCCTTTCCTTGATGTGGATGTGTTCAGCGCCTGGGGAAAGTTCGAAGCTCACAGCCAATTGACACCGCTTGAGCAGGATAAGGTTCATCGCATGAACGAGCTGACTGATCAGTTTCTCGCCGCGGATAAGGTCGTCTTCTCGGCGCCATTCTGGAACCTGAGCTTTCCGCCTATGATGAAAGCATATATTGACACTATTTGCGTAGCAGGAAAAACATTTAAATATACCGAAGCTGGTCCAATTGGACTTGTACCGGATAAACCGGTGCTTCTCATTGAAGCGCGTGGCGGACATTATTCCGATGGCCCAGCGGCTGACATGGAATTCTCGAAAAAATATTTGAAGACCATCATGAATTTCCTCGGCATTCAAAACTTCCAGCATCTGCTGATCGAGGAGCTCTCGGTGGACCCAAATAAAGCAGAAGATATTTACCATCAAGGAGTTCAGGCAGCGAAAAACCTCGCTCAGCGCTTTTAAGTTATGCGCTTGGATGCTTGAAGCTGCAAGTTCCCATTAAACGAAGATGATTGAATCAAAGTTTGTATGCACATAACCATAAAAAAGCAGGCAAATCGCGTACGCGCCGTTTTTGCCTGCTTTTTTTATATCATTAGAACCGGCCCTGCAAAACATCACGAATATGCTGAACGGCCTTCACTGCCTGTAGATTCTCTTTGTTTCCGTCTAAAGCAGTGAATTCTATCTCACCCGACGAAGCACCGCGGCCAACAACGATCCGATACGGGGCCCCTACGAGATCAGCATCTTTAAACTTCACGCCGGCCCGTTCATCACGGTCATCGAGCAACACTTCGATACCTGAACCTGTCAGCTCCTGGTAAATCTCTTCGGCCAACTTCATCTGAGCTTCATCCTTAACAGCTACCGGAACAACATGAACCTGATACGGAGCCACTGCTATCGGCCATATCAACCGCTCATCTGCGATGCTTTGCTCGGCGATCGCCGCCATCACACGGGATATGCCAATACCGTAACACCCCATAACGACGGGCTTTTCCTGACCGTCAATATCAACATATGTCGAACCCAAAGATTCGCTATATTGAGTGCCCAGCTTGAACACATGCCCAAGTTCGATGCCCCGATGGAACGAAAGCGGTGCTCCGCAGCGGAAGCAGCTGTCACCTTCTGCAGCATTCCGGAAATCACCGGTATACTCAAGTGAAAAGTCGATGCCGGGGCGGACATGCAGCAGATGAAAATCAGCCTCGTTCGCTCCGGTGATCCCCTCCTGCATTAAAGCAACTTCGGAATCTACCAGCAGCTGCAGCGGCAGCCCAACGGGGCCTGCAAAACCGATTGGAGCACCAGTCGCAAGCCGGACTTCCTCTGCATCTGCCAGTTCAACGGTTTCTGAAGAAATATAGGACTTCACCTTGACTTCGTTCACTTCCCGGTCTCCCCTTACAAGAACCGCCACCAGCTTCTCGTCAGCTTTATATAACAGCGTTTTAATGAGCTGTTCAGGAGTTACTTGTAAAAATTGAACCACATCCGAAATGCTTTTTACACCTGGTGTATGGACAGTCTGCATCGCTGGAAGCTCAGCATTTCTTTTGCCCGTTGTAACGTCACTCCCATGAACAGCACCCATTCTTGCCTGCTCCAGGTTAGCTGCATACTGGCAAGAGCTGCAGGATACGATCGTATCCTCTCCGATTTCAGCCAAAGCCATAAATTCATGCGTCTCGCCTTGACCGCCGATTGCTCCGGCATCCGCTTCCACGGCCCGAAAGTTTAGACCAAGCCGGCTAAAAATCCGCTCGTATGCGCTATACATTTTCCGATAGAAGACATCAAGTCCCTCCCAATCCCGATCAAAAGAATAAGCGTCCTTCATCAAGAACTCGCGACCACGCAGCAGTCCGAACCGAGGCCGTCTTTCATCACGGAATTTGGTCTGAATTTGGTACAGATTAAACGGCAGTTTCCGATAAGATGAAACCTCTTGACGAATCAGTGATGTAATCACCTCTTCATGTGTCGGTCCAAGTACAAACTCCCTTTCATGCCGATCACGGAGCCGGATGAGCTCAGGGCCGTAGATCTCATATCTTCCGGATTCTTTCCACAGTTCAGCAGGCTGAACGGCTGGCATATGGAGTTCCTGCGCGCCGGCAGCTTCCATCTCCTGACGAACAATCCGTTCGATTTTACGAAGAACACGCCAGCCAAGCGGCAAATAAGTATAAACCCCGGAAGCTACCTGACGGATATATCCGCCCCGAAGCAGCTGCTGATGGCTGATCACCTCCGCTTCGGCTGGTACTTCACGCAAAGTTGACATAAATAGCTGACTCTGTCTCATAATCCTCATTCCCTTCTCTTATTCGTGAAATCACAAAAAAGCACATCCGCCCAAAGGGACGAATGTGCTCGTGGTACCACCCTGCTTCAATCTTTCACTGTTTTCTTAAATAGTGAATGATCCTTATATGGGCGATAACGGGCCGTACCGGCTTCACTGCAAAGCAGTAAAGCAACTACAAGGTAGGAAGAACGCAGCCGTACATGAAAGCCTTTCAGCCTGAGGCCTTCTCTCTGTGATGCCGTTTCTGCGAGCTTATGTCCTTGATCAAGGTTGTTTACAAACTCATTTTCATTAAATTACATCCGGGAGGTTAGAATGTCAAGAGAACGATTTGTCATTGTCCGCTCCTAATGCGAAATATGCTCCAGTACCTGATGTAAAATACCAATGACATGCTCATCCTCATAGGTGTAGTAATAGGTGTTGCCATCACGCCGATATTTCACCAATCGTAAACTGCGCAAATGACTCAATTGATGTGATACGGCAGACTGACTCATACCGAGCACCTCTGCAATATGGCCGACAGAACACTCCTCCTGGGATAGTAAATGAAGAATCCGAATCCTGGTTGGATCGGATATCGCTTTCAGCAAGCGTGAGGCTTCCACTGCCTGTTCCTCCCGTAAAAGTTCATGTGACTGCTTGTCCATGATTATCCCTCTTTTCATCATAGCTTCCACGATTTCGTGGGCATCTACTCGCCCCAAAAACCTAATCATATTCGAACAGCAAGCTTGAAACATCCTGAGAAGAACTCAAAGCCATTCGCATCCATAATTCCCTGTTTTAAGATCACTTTACCGCACCTGAGCACTTCTTTCAATTCTAAACCGAAAATCGAACTTTTTTGCCATTTTCATTGACATTATAACTGTATGAGCATATTATAAGCCTAAAGTTGCATTTAGGAAACAATATAGGCTAGACCCAATTTAATAGGGAGAGGTTAAACTTTATGGACGAGACAAATAAATACCAAACACTGTATCAGGCGGATTTCGGACAGAAGTTTCTCGTTAAAAAAGTGGATATCCAGGGTGAACTAAAACGCCGGTTGTTGGATCTTGGGTTCGTACAGGACTCGGTTATCGAGGTGCTGAAGCCAAGCCCATTAGGAGACCCTGTTTCATATAGAGTGGCAGGTACAGTCATTGCATTGCGAAAAGAAGAAAGCCAGTTCATCTACGGCGAGGTGTTATCATCATGAGAACATTTACGATCGCATTGGCAGGAAACCCTAATACCGGAAAAAGCACGCTGTTCAATGCTTTGACAGGACTGAAGCAGCATACTGGTAACTGGTCCGGAAAAACCGTCAGCCTCGCAAGCGGATATTATGAATATAAAAATACTCGGTTCGAAATCGTCGATCTCCCTGGTACTTATTCCTTGTTTTCTAATTCTGCAGACGAAGAAATAGCGCGTGATTTCATCGTTTTTGAGAAACCTGATATTACATTGCTCGTTCTTGATTCCACTGCGTTGGAAAGAAGCCTCAATCTGGCGCTTCAGGTACTCGAAATGACCGACCGCGTCATTGTTTGCTTGAATTTGATAGATGAAGCGAAGAAAAAAGGAATCCAGATTCATGCAGGCAAGCTTTCCGACAAGCTCGGTGTACCTGTTATCCCAATTTCGGCAAGAAATAAAGAAGGCTTAGATGTACTGTCAGATCATTTGCTTCGCATGTGTATGGGGCAAATCCAAACAACTCCTTACCGAATGCAATACAACGAGCAGCTTGAAATGGATATCAACAGATTAGAGAGCGAAATCATAGATATTATAGGAACCGATTATCCCTCAAGGTGGCTTGCTATCCGCTTTTTGGACGGAGATCAGAAGTTGGTTGCCACGCTGAAGGACCGGATTTCATCCCAAGCTAAAGGGGGTACAGTCCACTATGGAGCAGCAGCTAAAGCGTTTGGAAGCTCTAACAGCCACCATTCCTGCTGATCAGATTGATCATGTCCGTGAAAGCATAGTCGGGGATCTATTCAAAAAATCGAAGGAACTTTGTCAGGAAGCAGTTACGGTAACTGACAAGAAACGTCTGTACCGTTCGGAGAAACTAGATCATATCTTTACCTCCAAAGTGTGGGGTTTCCCTATTATGCTTGGTCTGTTAGGTATGGTGTTCTATCTGACCATTGCAGGTGCTAACATACCTTCCTCCATGCTCGCCAGCTTCTTTGGATGGATCGAAGGATATCTCACACTCGCATTTGAAGCTGTCCATGCGCCTGAATGGCTTTACGGTATACTCGTTCTGGGACTTTTTCGGGGCACTTCTTGGGTAGTGAGCGTCATGCTGCCTCCAATGGCAATCTTTTTCCCGGTGTTTGCTCTTCTTGAAAACTACGGCTATTTGCCCAGGGTCGCTTTCAATCTGGATCGACTATTTAAAAAGAGCGGCGCGCACGGCAAGCAATCGCTAACGATGGCTATGGGATTCGGCTGCAACGCAGCAGCCATCATGTCCACCCGGATTATCGAATCTCCGAGAGAACGAATGCTGGCGATTCTGACCAACAACTTCGTGCCATGCAACGGGCGTTGGCCAACTCTTATTGTTCTTTCCTCCCTGTTTATGGCTGCAAGTTTTTCCGGTGGAGCCAAAACACTTGTGACAGCTTCCGTTGTCATGGGGATGGTACTGATCGGTATTGTTGTTACGTTTACCGTATCTTGGGCACTGTCCAAGACTGCGTTAAAGGGAGTGCCTTCTCACTATACGCTGGAGCTTCCTCCTTACCGAAAACCGAAAATATTGAACACGATCCTTCGGTCAACACTGGATAAAACGATGTATGTTCTCCGAAGAGCTGTCATTGTGGCGGCGCCAGCAGGCGTCTTGACCTGGATTCTGGCCAATATTTATATAGGCGACACCAGCATCCTGCTGCATTTTGTCGGTTTTCTGGACCCGTTCGCTCGGGCCCTCGGACTGGATGGCTTTATTCTGATGGCTTTTATCATTGGCCTGCCGGCCAACGAGATTGTATTTCCGGTTTTGCTTATGGGCTATTTGGCTACAGGAGCATTGATCGAGGTGGAAGATATGTTCGCGCTGAAGCAGATTTTCGTGAATCAAGGCTGGACGTGGCTGACAGCACTGAATATGATGCTATTCTCACTTCTTCACTATCCATGCGGAACAACGCTTGTGAACATATACAAAGAAACCAAGAGTAAAAAATGGACCTTTCTAGCCTTTGCGATTCCAACGGCTATTGCCATTGGCGTCACCTTTATTGTCGCACAGGTCGCGCGAGCCATGGGCTGGGTGTAAATACACAAAAAGCAACCAAACAATCCGTTTTATGCGGATGTGAGGTTGCTTTTTTTAATGGCTTATTTCATAAATTTATCATTTCTGGACAAACTGAATGCAGGCATCTTTGCACATATTTTTTAAATGGAGGAATCAAACGATGGCTAGTGTAAATGATCAATCATTGCAAAACAAAATGGAAAGTATCTTTCATCAAACTTGTGAAACCTGGCAAAACTGTACGCAATCAAACATCCTGTCCTTTCTGAGACAGTGCCAAGAGCAGAATATAGACTCGCAGTATTGCATGAGCTGGGTGGAACAACACAAATCACAAATCCCCGACTGGAAAAATGTATCGGAAGCTTCGCTTGACTGGATGAATCAGAATACTTCCACCGGATCTTCTTTTTCGTCTACTTAATCAATCAAAAAACTAAAAATCATGAGAGGGTATAATAAACGCAAATAAGACCCTATTAGGTAAGAGTTAATAGGGTCTTATTTGTTCAGTCCATATTACATTTTTTTATTTTCTTAATTTATAATGTCTTCTCCAGTATACTAATGGTAATAAAAGCAAGAAAAACACGCAGTTGTACGAAAAGATCTATTTCTTGGAGATTAATAGCCCAGTAATAATGGATAATTGCAACGATATAGTTAACGCTGCTGCCAATATAAAGTCTATTGAATCTGTTGGCGTAATAATCATTAAAATAATATACCAAACAATAACCGATATTATTACACTCGTTAAAGAACACCATATAATTTTTTTCAATTTGTACCTCCTAAGTTAAAAAGTATATAATAGATAGCTTTCTATACAACATGCCTTGCTCTTGCAACGTTTATGATATAATAAACAAAGAAAATCAGGCGAGGTGAAGCCGATGAAATGGGGAGAAATTACCGATTTGCACCCTGGTCGTTTTGTACTGGTGGAGGCAATCAAAGCAAGCTCCAATAACCGTGTGCGTCAGTTAGAGGACTTGGCGGTTATTCAGGATTATGACAATCCACAAGAAGCGTGGAACGGATACAAGCATTTTCACAAACTGCATCCGACACGCGAACTATATGTATTCCATACCAGCCGAAGCGATGTAGAAGTTGTTGAAGAATTCTTCTCAGGCGTACGGCAACGCCTATGAAGATACAATTGCAGCATGGCCTTCCTATTGTCTCTTTGAACATAACTCACAACAATCAATCGATCATTTTGCCGAACGTCCTGTTCGATACGGGCTGTGCTGCTACAGTCTTTGATACCGATATACTTGTTCAGATTGGAATTTACATTGACTTCATAAACGGAAAGGTAAAGCGAATGTATGGCGTAGGGGGAACGAGTGAAATTTGTTATGAACAAGTCATCCCTGAGCTTCAAATTGAACATTTTACTTTGGATGATTTCCCCATCCAACTCGGGTCTATACAAGAGCCTTACGGGTTTGACGGCATACTGGGCATTGATTTTATGACAAGAGCCAAATGTAAAGCCAACTTTGAAACCATGGAAATTACATTTACCAATTAAAACAAGCGATGTTTAGGATCAGAACATCGCTTGTTTTTTGCTATTTATATGAAAGTTCGGTTTTTTCATTCCCTAGATTTTGCTTCATTTCTAAAAATACAAAAAAGCCTTCTTACCCCGACTGGCGGTTTAAGAAGGCTTTCGTCATGCACATCGAATTGCAAAGAGCTTAAATTTTCAACTCTCCTAGCTTGATCAATTCGACAACGGCTTGTGAGCGGCCCTTAACATTCAACTTTTGCATAACGTTAGAGATGTGGTTACGCACCGTTTTCTCGCTAATGAACAACTGCCCGGCGATGTCGCGAGTGGTTTTGTCCTGTACCAGCAGTTCAAACACTTCACGCTCACGGTGGGTTAATAAAAACTTGCTGTTATGGTCATTCCCCTTCAATGGTGTCACCCCTCCTTGCCCGGGTATGTGTGGTCTAACAAGGTTAAGGGATACAGTCAACTCATACTATGTAAAAACAAGGGTTAAGGTGCTGAATATGTTCTAAATTGGGCTGAATGCCGGACATGATTTATTTCTCTTGATTCCTGAATACACTTCCTCTATGATGAAGATATAAAAATAATTTTCTTGTTAAATAGGATAAATACAAAAATTATTTTCACAACAAGTTTCTGTTTCATGTCACGAGTCCATAATATAAAGGAGGCCTGCTATGGCACCAGTCCTGCATATTATCGCCGTAGAAAAGAACCGCCTTCCTAGGCAGGAACGGCGACTTGCCGAGTTTATAATGGATCGCCCTTCAGAAGTCGTTCACATGGGCATCAAGGAGCTCGCAGATCAATGCAATGTAAGTGCCGCCACTGTAACCCGATTTTGCAAACATTTTGATTGTAAAGGTTATCCCGATTTTAAGGTCAAGCTTGCAACTGAAATGGCGCATGCCGAAAAACAATCGCGTTCAGGACATACAAAATATCAGGATATCGTAGCCGGAAACCCGCTGGCTGACATCGTACAAGCGATTGAAACAAACCATGTAACATCCATCCAGGATACAACTTCACTGCTTAATTTAGGACAGTTGGAACGTACCGTGGACGTGTTATGCCGGTCGAAGCGTATCGATCTGTACGGTATTGCCACATCATCGATTGTGGCCCAGGATTTTTACCAGAAGTTGATTCGGATCGGAAAAAACTGTACTGCCTTTGCTGATTCACATATGCAAATCACCTCTGCATCAACGCTTACGTCAAATGATGCGGCTATCGCTATTTCTTATTCCGGTGAAACCCCTGAAACCATTGATGCTTTATCCTGTGCCAAAAATGCAGGCGCTTTTACAATCAGTATTACATCGTACCGAAGCAGTGTCTTGTCATCCTTATCAGATATCGCGCTGTACTCTTCTTCGCTGGAAGAAGGCATGCGCCGGGGAGATATGGCTTCACGTATCGCTCAACTTCATATTATTGATATATTATTTATGGGAATGGCCAGCAGAGACTTTTCTACTTATGTTCCCCGTCTGGAGCAGTCCTATCATAATGTAAAAAATTATCGCAAAAGCCGAGGAGGTCAATAATCTGTGAATATCTATATTTATGAAAATGAAGAAGGCTTCGTGCAATCCGCAGCTAACCAAGTTACCAGTCTTTTGAATGCTAAACCATATGCAAAGCTGGGTCTGGCTACCGGAAGCACTCCGATTGGACTTTATACAAGACTTATTGAAATGCATCGTAAGGGACTTGTTAGCTTCTCTAAAGCAACTACTTTCAATCTGGACGAATATGTGGGACTTCCTGAAAATCATCCGGAAAGCTACCGCACGTTCATGAACGAGAAGTTATTTAAACATATAGACATCAATATTGAACAGACACATATTCCTAACGGAAATGCAGCCGATCTGGAAGAGGAATGTCGTGCATACGACCAGATGCTGGAGCAACATGGTCCAATCGATCTGCAGCTGCTTGGTATCGGCCATAACGGACACATCGGTTTTAACGAGCCCGGCAAGAGTCTGACCAGCGGTACACATCTCGCTCCATTGCAAGAGAAGACTCGTCAAGCGAATGCACGCTTCTTCCCTTCGATAGATGACGTTCCAACCCATTCCGTAACGATGGGCGTTGGATCCATCATGAAAGCCAATCAGATCATGCTTCTCATCCGCGGGGAAGACAAAGCTGAAATCGCACATCGTGCATTAACAGGACCGATTACAACAGATTGTCCTGCATCATTGCTGCAATGCCATCCAAACGTCATTGTCCTTATGGATCAAGGGGCTGGGAGGCTGTTTAAATGAGTGGTAGCGAAACCAAACTGACGCTGTTATACGGCCAAGTATTGACTCCGGAAGGAATGAAGAAAAACGGCGTTCTCGCTATACGCGGTGAGCATATTGTATTTGCAGGTGAAGCTTCCGCGATGCCATCTGATCTGGATCAATCTGAAGCAGAAATTATACGGGATCAATCCGATCATTATATTATTCCCGGTTTTATCGATATTCATGTTCACGGCGGCAATGGTGAAGATTTCATGGATTCCGACCAGAAGGTTCTGGATACCATTACTTCTTACCACTGTTCGCAAGGAACTACCGCTATGCTGGCCACAACGATGACAGCACCAAAAAAGGCAATTGATTCCGTTCTTAAAGAAGTTCACGAATACCGCCAGCAAAAAATGCCTTATACAAGGCTGGAAGGCGTGCATCTGGAAGGTCCGTTTATTAGTCCGAAATGGCCGGGTGCTCAAAATCCGGAGCATATCGTTCCAGCAAGCATTGAATGGCTCGAGGAATGGGAAAAGTCTTATCCTGGTCTTGTCAAACAGGTCACGCTTGCTCCTGAGCGCGAAGGTGCGCTAGAAGCGATTGCCTGGCTTAAAGAGCATGGCATAACAGCTGCGCTCGGTCATACGGATGCTTCTTATGACGAAGTTCTAAACGCGATCGATGCCGGATTAAGCCATGGTGTACACACATTTAACGCCATGACGGGGCTTCATCACCGCAATCCCGGCACTGTCGGAGCCATGCTTAGTGATGATCGTCTAAGCGCTGAAATTATTGCAGATGGCATTCATGTTCATCCAGCAGGTATACGCATTTTGGAGCGAATGAAACAAAATGAAAAACTGATCCTCATTACCGATGCCATGTCGGCTACAGGAATGCCTGATGGGGAATACACTTTGGGAGATCTTCCGGTTATCGTAAAAGATGGCGTAGCCAAGCTTAAAGGCGAGCGTGACAGCCTTGCCGGCAGCACCTTAACAATGATCAAGGGCTTCCAATTCCTGATTCGCGAAATCGGAGTCAGCATGGAACGTGCTTCTGAAATCGCCAGCTTGAATCCGGCCAAACGACTTGGGATTTCTCATCGAACCGGCCTACTTAAAAAAGGCTATCAGGCTGATGTACTTCTCCTAAATTCAGACTTGGATATCGATGGTGTATGGGTTCAGGGAGATCGTAAGTATTAGAAAAAAGTCAAAGCTCTTGCCATTTTTCGGCAAGAGCTTTTTATATTAAATTGTTACCGGTTAGTTCGGGTGTTATAGTTCATGTTGCCATCGCGGTTTGTACCATCATAATTGGCGTTCATAGGGAAAAGACGATTGATGTAAGCTCCAATATCGTGAGCGATATTCCCTGTCGCATTCGTTACATCGTTAACGATTCCTCCTGGAGTACCGTTACCGTTAGCGTTGCCATTACCGTTGGTGTTACCATTTACGTTTCCATTATTATTTGAAAATCCTGCTGATTGATTAAAGAAATCAGGATCGGCGGATACATATACCTGATCACAGGATGGAGCTGCACTGCGGATTTTGCTGCTAACAGCTTCGCGAACATCCTGAGGAACACTATTCGCATTTGTTACATTGTTGTTTACATTTCCACCGTAACGTCCAGTGATTGTTCGATTGGTGCCATTTATATTGTTTGTAGTAAAATTACCATCTAAAGTACCGCGTCCCATTCCGGTATTGTTATCGAGCGGGGCTTGGGAATTGGTTCCAGACGGATGCGTTGTCGATGGATTATTCGTATTCGTTCTTGTTGGTGTTGTCATTTGACGCAGCAAGCCCATACTGCCTGTACCTGTGGTACCATAAGTACCGTCATTAGTACGGTTGCGAGTCGTGCCATTTAATGTTGGGGCCGGAGTTTTTCCTGTATTCATTTGAGTCATACTGCCATTGGTGCCATTGGTTCTATTTTGAATCCCATTCTGCCCATTTTGATTATCAAGTGACAGCGCTACAAACGCCTTGTTGTTAGCAACAAACACATGGGCATCACGAACGCCTTTAACGTTAGAAACTTTGCTGGAGAGCGTCTGACTGTATTTCAAGTTCGTCAGATCATGCTGTGTACCATTGTTGTTGTTATTGTTATTATTGTTGTTTGCAGAATACGTACCAACACGCCCGTTATTCTTTGTACTGATGTTATTAGTACTTGTTGTACCATTATTATTACCGTCATTAGGGTTTCCACAACCCGTTAACCCGGCCAAGCTGACGATCATTGCAGCTGACAGGGTTAAACCGAGGGCTTTGGTTTTGATCATAATTCATCCTCCATCTCATAGTGTTTTGTTTGCTGACATTGTTATGATGGCCTCGGGGATAACCGTGTATGCTGAAAGGTTTTGGCATTGACCTTCAAGTCTTAAGCTTTGTTTCAATGGCTGTTCATTAGACGTGAAAAATCCCGATCATCATTTGAGACGATCGAGATTTGTAGGGTTTAATCATTTTAATTGTACGTTTATATTCCCTTTCACTTTATTCAATCGATTTATAACCTCTTCCAAACTTTCACCTTTGACGATAATTTGCCCAATTCGATCCGTACCAACTCGGAATTTGTTGATGCGGTCACCTACATTATAATCAAAAGATATTTGAATAATATCTTCATGACTGACGTTCCCATTCTCAAGTTTCGTAATTTCACCCTCCTTATCGGATATTAAGAGTTCGCAGGCACAAGGTTGAAAAGACTCGACAGAGAACGTAGGATTCATATGAAGAGCAGCCCTGATTATCTGTTCATAATAATCAAATCCATAAAAAGTAGAGACAAGTTCCGGTAAACAAGTTGCTCCGGCTCTTCCCCCAATTTCAAGGACAAACACTTTATCGTCTTTTAAAATAAAATCTGCATTAATCGCACAATTATTCAATTGGAGTGCCAAAATACTTTGTTTTAACTGATTAAAAAGATCCTGTTCCACATCATCAGGTAATTCATAAGGTACATAGTGACCGATCGGTACACCAGCGTCCCCGTAAAACATCATATCCCCATGTGGCATAATAAATTGAATTTCATGATTATACACATAAGATTGCGCTCCAAATTCGGTTCCTTCTATAAATTCTTCAACGATAAAAAAATCGAGCTTTGTATCTCGTCTTACTTTGTCATATGCATCGTCGATTTGCTCTTTATCCGTAACCTTTACAATCCCTTTGCTCGCTCCACCGTCTACCGCTTTGAACATGAGTGGCATCGAAAGCACTTCGAAGGCAGCATAGACTTCCTCTTTATTTCTGACTTTTACAAATTTGGCGGTTCTCACGCCGTGCTCCATAAACGCTTGCTTCATTTTCCACTTGTTTGATGATAACTGAGCAGACTCATAATTCAATCCGCTAACCCCGATTTCATCGACGACCTTGCCAATCGACTTTACAGCCACATCCGTACCTGTCGTACATATTCCATCGATCCCTTCGAAACGGGCGATTTCCGCTACTTTTTCTATATTGGTTGTATCCTCATAATAAACTTTATCAGCCAGTGAAAATCCTGGATAGTTCCCCTGCCTACTTACAACAATAACGTACAATCCCATTTCTTTTGCCTTTTTAATTAATGGTAGCTGAGAAATACCTGCACCTAAAATCATTAATTTCTTCATGGTTTAAACTCCCTGATGCGATTAATGATCCGTTCTTGATCTTCTTCTGTCACATTTGGATGGATAGGAAGGGTAAGAATACTTTTCCAGATTTCAGACGAAAGCGGAACGACCGCTTTTAGATGAAGATAAACAGGATGAAGATGACAAGGATAATAATGAACACCAGTAGCGATATTTTGTTCTTGCAGATGAACAATCATACGATCTCTCAAAGATTCTTCCTTGAATTTAATCTGAAACAAATGCCATGAGCTTTTGACATCAGGGTGTTCCCGAGGAAGCTCGATCCATTCCAAATCTTTCAGCTCGGAACGATATCGTTCCGCTATTTCCCTGCGTCTTCCATTTAAGTGACCCAACTTGCCTAATTGAACGAGCCCCATAGCCGCTTGCATATCGTTCATATGGTATTTATAGCCCACTTTATCAACGAAATACTGCCATGCATACACTTTTTCATTGGAAGATCGTATCCATGTATCACGTGAAATACCAACCCATCGCATCTCACGCAGTTTTCGATTCATCCACTCGGTATTGCAGGTGATAGCGCCCCCTTCACCGCATGTCAAATTTTTGACAGCATGGAAGCTAAAGCAAGTAATATCACTGATCGATCCGATTCGGTTCCCTTTATATTCTGCACCGCAAGCATGCGCGGCATCTTCAACAATTTTGATCCCTTTCGATGTGGCTATCTTGTGAATTGCATCCATATCACAAGGATGCCCTCCCATATGCACGACAATAATGGCTTTCGTCTTATCCGTAACTTTTCGTTCGATATCAGCTGGAGATATATTGATGGTGTCTCTTTCAATATCTGCAAAGACCGGAGTTGCACCAACATAACTAACCGCATGAACCGTGGATATGAAAGTGATCGAAGGCACAATAACTTCATCACCCGGTCCAACTCCTAAGATCTCCATAGCCATATGAAGTGCAGCCGTGCCAGAATTAAGTGCTACCGCAAATCGGCTACCGACAAACTTGGCGAACTCCCGTTCAAATTGTTCAGTTTTAGGGCCAAGACCAAGCCATCCAGAACGTAAAACTTCTGTTACTGCGTCAGTTTCCTCTTGGCCAATGCTTGGTTGAAGAACGGGTATTAATTTATAATCCAAGTAAACCTCTCCTTTCATAACCTCAGTTACTTCTCATTAAAATTTGTGAGCGCCAACACTCAGCACAAGCTTCTATCGAGAAATTTTCCCAAGCTATTTTTTCCGCATGTTCTGCAATGTTCTGTCGAAGTTCCGGTTGCTCGATCAGCTCAACTATAGCCTCATACCAATCTTCACTTGTTTCCGAGGCAACCAAGCCACTTTCTTTGTTTTGAACCCATTCTTCGTATGCCGGAGAGGAAGTGTAGATACCCGGAATTCGGCAAGCAGAATACTCACGGAATTTGTTATTGCTCTTACAATCATGCAGCAATGTCCGCTCAAGCGGAGCGAGTCCAATGTCCCAGCTTGAACGGTATAGACGCTTTAGAAATTTTTTGTAATTTTCATCATAAGGTTCTGTATGCACTTGTGATTTATTTACAAGTTCATCCGGAGCATATCCACAAAACTCGATTCTAATTTTATCCCCATACTTCCTTAATATTTCGTCTAGCGCCTTTATAACAGGTGCGAAAGCCACCGGCTTTCTTCCGCCTTCATATCCGATAATAATTTGATTCTCCGTTTTTTTCTTCTTTTTCAAACCAGATATTATGGAGAAATCTACACTTCCCGGAAAATATACAATCTTATTCGGCTGAAAATGCGTTTCAAGATGCCTGGCAAAAAAACTTGAGGCGACTTTGACAATTTGAGCGTTTTTAAGAAACTTGACATAAGTCTTTCTGCGTGACGATTCATGATAGTATCTGCCAATATCTGAATCAGGGGACATGGCTAAGAAATGATCATCAATGACATACACCGTTTTTTTTCCCATCTCATGAGCCATTTCAAGATATTTATATGCTTCATGCTGAACCGTGCGAAAGAAGATGACAATATCCGCTTCTCCTATTCTCGATTTATTTAGCTCATCATCTGATCTCACGTCAAATGAGCATACCCCTTTTTGTTCAAGATATCGGAGTGGCTGTTCAATCCCAATCTTATATGAAGCAATTTTATTTGATCCGATGATGAGTACATTTATATCTCCTTTTCTCCCCATTTCTCTCACCCCCTCAATTTACATTTTCAATATAAATTTCTTCCAATGGTCTACACACGTATGCAGCGAAAAATGCTGCCTTACTGCCGTCCCTGCATTTTCTCTGATACGTTCCCTCATCGGCGGATCTTCAATCATAGTCTTAATCCCTTCAAACCAAGCGCTCTCGGTATGTTCAACAAGATACCCGGATTCACCTTGAGTAATCCAAGGAACATAAGCAGGTACTTTGGAATAAATTCCTGGAATTCGACAAGCACCATATTCGCGGAATTTATTATTCGTTTTCCCCTTATTAAATAAGGTATCGGCGAGTGGCGCTATCCCTATATCCCAATTGCACCGATTCAGTTCTTTCATGAAATCCTTGTATTCCATACCTCCACCTTTAAATTTTATACTTGGACGATCGACAAAAGCTTTGGGAATGTATCCGAGGAACTCCAGTCTCACAAATCCTCCATAGTAATCAAGAATCTTGTTCAACGCCGGTATGACAGGGGAAAAATCTTCCTCTTTCTCGCCCCCAGCATAACCTATAACGATTTGTTCCCGCCCTCGATCACTTCTCTTTTGCTTATCAAGCCAGTCAAAGTCGACACTTCCGGGAAAATATATAACATTTTTATTAAAACGTTCCTGAATATACGTACCGAGATCAGGAGCATCTACTTTAATGGTTTGAGCGCTTCTTAAAAATTTGATAAACGTTTCTCTTCGCACCGGATCGCAATAGTATTGCCCGACAGCAGTTGTCGGTTCAATTTCCAGGAAATTGTCATCGATTACATATACTGTCCGCTTCCTGAGTTGGTGCGCCAGCTCTAATAACGTATAGGCCGAAGGTTCAACATTGCGTACAAACACAATGGTATCTGCCGCTGCTATCATTTCTTTACTCACTTCATGCTCCAGCTTCATATCATATTTTAGATTACTGCTTTTATTCAATGCGTTAAAAGGTTGAAGAACGCCTATTTCTAAAGAGGGAATCATTCCCGCTGCGATCACAAGAACATCTATTTTAGGCAGCTCAGTTTCAATAACCGCTACTGCGTTGTTAGAAGCGATTTGGGCTACTGTTCGCCCATGTTGAAAACCATCCTCTCTTCCTTTTTGAAAACCATCGATACGTCCTCTTTGATATGCGTTTTGGGTAACGGAAGGCTTCCTCAGTTTCAGGCGGCGCATTCTGCTCTTTTGTTTTTTTCTTAAAGCCATCTTATCCTTCTCCTTTATAAGCTTCTTGATGGCCAGCTTCCATACCCTCCGAATAGCCAACGTTAAAACCTTCATTATATGCTTCATCAAAACCCTTATCATACGCTTGATTGTAATTTATGGCTTGCTGCGCTGGCGTTGCAATGCTTAATCTCTTTCCCGGTCCTCTCCTTCCTCTTCTGATCAGTTTCCTGCTTCTTAACAATCTTTTTTTCGATCTGAAATTACGGATTTTTTTACCCCTTCTCATAAATTTCACCCTCTGCTCATTTAAATGTTATCTGCCTTAATTACCGGAGGCGGAATAATCGGGGCCCCCTCCTCGTAATCCCGTAACTCGTCAGGACTGACTGACAACGGTTCAAAAGAATCAAGCTGCCAAGCCATTAATGTGTGTCGATTGAGAAACCGATGCAGTTTATTCCCTTTACGCTGAAAAACACTGCCATTCCGTATTTTGACAAGTCTTCCTTCTGTAACCTTGCCATCATCGAGTAAACCATACACGGCCTTCATGCGACGATTTACGTCCTCTGCGGACATGACTTTACCAAGAGGCCAATTCCGCAGATCGACCTGAGATACGCGAACAGCCTGCACTGGATTTGTGCCGTCAATCGGATAGCGGTTTCCTTGCTCTATCCAATACGACCTCGAACCGGCTCCTTTCACAACCACACAAGTTGGATACGAATCAATGGTTTGAAGGTTTACGCTATCTGTTTTACGCTGCCAATCAAGGGACAGGATGCCATGAGGATCACTCCATTTGTTCGAAAAGAAACTCAAATTGTTCGCATATACCTGATCGAACCTGGAACTTAATGATTTCATGCTCACACTGCCGTAATGATGGATAAATGTATCCTTCGCGATAATAAGCTGCATTCCGAGAAGCCGAGCACGTAGTCCATAATCGTCATCTTCACAGTTTCCGATCTGAAAACCTTCATCAAAATAACCTAATCGAATAAAATCCTTCCGACGAAGCAGCATGCAAAAGCCAGTCAACCGGCTTGTTTCGGACCAGCAACGAGCATTGGATTGGTTGTGTGTTCGGGAAAACTGCTGCATCTCCGTTATATTCGTATAACTGACATCAATTAATTGATCACCACTAATGTAATTCGTTACAGGTCCGACAATCCCGAATCGTGAATTGCTGTGCAGGCAGGCAAGCAAGTTGGACAGCCAGTTGGAAGTAACGACAGCATCATTGTTCAAGATCAACAAGGTGGTTCCTCTCGCCATCATAAGTCCCTGATTTACTGCGCCTGCAAACCCCAAATTTTCTTGATTGATCCGAAATCGCATCCCTTTAGCCGATTTAAGGTATTCCGTTGTTCCGTCAACAGATGCATTGTCGATAATAATCAACTCATATGGCTCATGTGTATATCGAACAACGCTTTCGATACACTCCTTTAAATAATGAAGCTGATTATAGGTCGGAATGATGATGCTCGTACCTTCAAAGTAAGTTGTACTGCGCATGGCTCCCTCTGCTTTTCCACGTCTATACCCATCTGCGTAGCCTGAATTAAATCCTTTAATATAGCCATCGTTATATCCTTTATTGCTATATCTCCTGTTGTTCATAGGATAGACTCTCCTTGAACCAATGAATTAGCCAAATGTCCGAAATCAATCGCAACTTTGCCAAGCTCAGAAGCAATGCGCTGCACGATAATTACAGCGGGAATCCCAGCTCCAACAAGTGCGATATCGAAGTCACAGGCAGCCGATATTTCATTCATGACTCTCGGAATGTCGCCTATTCCGTTCACAGGACTAACAACTCCAGTCACGTGGATACCGCTGTCTTGAAAAACTTTTGAAAGTGCTGGTGCTGAATTTCCCACAATCAGGACACGATAGCCCGCAAGAATCCCCCGCAAATATCCTTCCAGATTCAGTGCATAGTTAATTGTCGATAACGTCAATTTCAATTTTCGATAGTCAATCCGATGAGCCTTCAATACGGAAAATGCTAGAGGTTGAAAGTTAGGCAGTCGTAATTTAGGGATTCCGATAAGGTCTGCTTTTCGTATAGCCCTAACCAGCATATTTCGAGCCGCAATATCCGGTAAATTCACGCCGGAATAACTTAAAAAATGTCCTTCTTTCCTCACCTCTTCCTCACTCATCACAACTTCCTGTGCCAGCGTCAGCAATTCTCCGTCACCTAGACGAATAAGAGACAAAGGCGAGCGCTTCTTCAGAGCACTCCTAATCCTGGTGGCAACTTCCGAAGCATCAAGGAGTCTGTAATAGTGCGAACTCATGTGTTTCATACCAACTTCGATAATCTGTCGAACCGAAATTTCGGGGAGAATCTCCAGTTCTGGAAGGATGGAGTCCACAATCCCTTCTCCTCCGTCATATAGTCCCTTTTTGTATTCTTTTTCGTTACTTTCCTTTATCACTTGGTCCGAAACAGGCTCCGTTACCGGCAAGGATGGCGTAGCTGACACGGTTTGCATCGCCCTCCCCCATGCCTCGTCATAACCGGTATCGTACCCTTGGTTAAACGAGGCAGAGGCCTGCTCCAGCAACTTCTGTTCACAATTACACTCGGATGGTACGAAAACCTTGTTTAAGGATTTTCTTCGCTTCTTGCTGAATTCTCGCCTAAGAATACGTCTTTTGGCTCGCTTATGCTTTGCTTTTCCTAAGCGCTGTCGTATGGTGATCACCCCATCTTACGCTCAATATATTCTTTGAAATGAAATAGGAAACGGGTATACCCATCCATTTTCATCTATTGACTAAGGAAAAATAATTTTTAGCATGGAAGTCAATCTATTATGATAGGTATGATCTCTTCTCGTTCTTATCAAGCTGTTTAAAGCCATTTGCTGTCTCTCTTCTTCATGCTGTAAATAATATTCAATTTTTTCTAGCAGCTCATCATAAGAACCATAGGTCCCGATTTCAGTTCCCGCAGAATATACCTGACCTAAATCCCGACGAAGATCGGACAATTGTAATGTGGCGCAGCCGGCTATTTCAAATGTTCGTGGATTAACAGAATGAGCCGGTATTTTTCGGCTATTGGCGTTGATCGTATCGTCATCTGCTGCGCGGTGAAGATTGATAACGATTTTCGCTCCATTATAGTAGCTGGCTGTATCCTCGGGAGTCATCCAATCACCAAGCTTGATTTTGTCAGAAAGGAGGGAGTAGTTTTGCAGCCGATCCCACCACCATCCCGAGATGACCACCTTTTTATTTCTCAACATTGAGGCAAGTCGGTCGATGACCTCTACCCGGTTCCAAAACGCCGTTCCAATAAAGCAGATGTCCGTTTGATAAGAAGTGGATACGTATTTCGGGTGAAATACTTTGGGATTCACTGCGAAGGGTAGATGATACACATGCTGGCATCCTAACTTTCGATAAAAGGGAAGGCAGCTTGATTCAAGCGTAAATATATAATCGTATCGGGGCGCGATAGATACGGTCCAATCCGTGTAGTATGGATCATCGGTAAACCAGACAGCCGTTCTAAACCCATGTTGTCTTAACCTCTTAACTGTATCTGCTTCCAAGACGACTCCGTTAAGAACAAGAACAAGATCAGGTTGATTTTTTTTAGCCAGAGTAACTACATCTTCCGAAGGATTCGCGACCGTAATCTTAAGAACCAAATCCTTAAAAGCGTCAATCACCGCCTGATCCAGCGCTGGATACGGAACGCCGATCCCTGCGGTTACATAAAGAATATGAAGATTCCGAACAGTTATTTTGTCTTGTGACAGCGGACGAAGAGCTGTTTCGGCGAAACCAAGCCGGTATCCCTCTCTGCGTCCCTGCTCAAAACCGTCTTTGTACCCTTTTTGTCTCACGGATTGCTCCGTTAACCACATTCCCTGCTGTAACAAATTCACCTTTGTTGTTTGCATGCAGTCAGGCCTCCGGATTCAATTCGATTCATCTCTTTCATTTCAAGAGCCAGTCGCTGGCTTGATGCAAGGATTTAAAGGTTCCTGCATCCGTCCACCATCCGTCTAAAACGTCATAAGCAAGTTGTCCCTCAGCTGCATACACGTTGTTAACATCGGTAATCTCCAGCTCACCGCGTCCAGAAGGCTTAATGCCCCGAATCTTATCAAAAACAGTTGTATCATACATATAAATGCCTGTTACACAAAAATCGGATTTAGGATTCTCAGGTTTTTCTTCAATTCTTAAAATTGTATTTTCTTCCAAAATAGGAACTCCGTATCTCTCAGGATCATGAACTTTCTTCAGAAGTATTCGAGCTCCTTTTTTCTGTTTCTGAAAGGATTGAACATAAGTTGTTAGCGAATCCTCGAACAAATTATCTCCGAGGAGTACAAGGAATTTTTCATCAGGCTTCATAAAAGACTCAGCGAGTGACAGCGCCTGGGCAATCCCGCCAGCCTCCTCCTGAATTTTATAAGTAAGGCGGACTCCCCACTCCCTTCCACCGCCCAACAATTCAGTATATAGACCTGCCGATTGCTTGCTAATAACCAACAAAATTTCTTTAATACCCGCACTTTGTAGCTTCTCTATTCCGTGACAGATCATCGGAAAATTCCCAACAGGAAGTAAATGTTTGTTTATGATTTTTGTCAGCGGGTAAAGTCGGGTACCAGTACCTCCCGCCAGTATAACGCCCTTCATATAACCCTCCCTTTCTGCACAGAAATCGACTATACATAAATCGTCGGGTCGACTCCCCATTTTTCCATAAATTTTTGCCGATTACGCTCAATAAGTCTTTTTAACTTGCCTACATCCTGTTTGCCGAAGCTTGCACTTCCATGATGAAAAACAAATACATCTCCCGCAATTTTGAACGTATATCCTGCTTGCCTTGCCCGGTAACAGTAATCATCATCCTCATAATGCCCAGGAGAAAACCGCTCATCCAACAGTCCGATTCGATCCATTAACTCTCGTTTAAACAAAAAACATAAACCAACAATACGATCGACCTGAACCCATTTTCGGGCATCTGGCTCATTGAGTCGTTGTTCCATCTCCTCTACATTGCTGTATGGCATATCAACCTGCTGTTTGCCACTTGCATAATTCGTGAGCGGTCCAACAATCCCAATCTCTGAACTGCTATACAAACAATCCAGCATATTACCCAACCAATTCCGTGAAACAATAACATCATTGTTTAGCAGAAGAAGTGTATCGCCGGTAGCGATCTTCAATCCTTTATTGCAAGCTGCCGGAAAGCCAACATTATTAGCGAGTGAAATAAAAGTAACTCCTTCCTGGCGGCATATATCACCAGTTCCATCGGAAGAGCCATTATCGACAACAATGATTTCATGCGGTTGTTCTGTATATCGTTTAATGGAATAAATGCAATCTTTAAGCAGTTCTTTTCCGTTATAAGTCGGGATAATTATGCTCGTTTTTCTCATACTATCCACCTTCATGTCTTGGTAATTTGACGATGTCTGATCTGATCCGGAAAAGATAACCTTGAACCTTTCCATTCGATTACCGTTTGTAAAGCTTCGATATGATCTCCAATGATCATGTCAGAAACAGCGTTATTGGGACCACTATTTCGCGCCCTAAGGCGATTCCTTGTAATCACATCCACACTGGCAGGTGCGTTTATGGATAATCCCTTTTCTATGGCAATAACCTGCGCTTTCGGTGGGACCGCCAAATTGCTATATCCGATGCTTCTTACCGCTTCCTTACTTATAGCATGTGGGACAGCGGTCAGCGAATTTGCCTCAAGATCCTCCCTGGACATCGACCGATTTACAAATTCTTTAACGATGGTCACATCATCTCGATCCGAGAATACTCCGATATAAGGAGAGATATTGTTTAATGCAATATCATTTCCTTTTGCTATGGCATCAATAAAAGGGATGAGATGCTCCGCCAGCACCGGAAAATCTCCGTCCAGAAATAGTAAAATATCAGAATTGGCCAACTTTGCCCCGATGGCTCTACCGACATCATGCCCCAACGCTTGTTGGTAATGAACGATGATCGAATCTGATTGATTTCGAATCAATTCAAAGCTCTCGTCCTTCGAGCCGTTCACAACAAATATAATTTCGTGCAGCGGCATCCGGTTTAGTTGTTCAATTACCTGCTGAATCGTATCTTTTTCATTCATGACCATAACGATTGCAGCTACCGTTTTATCTGTCGGGAGCAATACACAATGACGGAAAATCTTTTTGGAGAGTTTACAATATCCCTCCATAAATTTGGCAGCAGCAGCGTGGTAAATCGGCCATGGGAAAGGTTTTACGGCTTGATACCAATGATTCCAGCTCTGATTTACTTGTTGATGGAAACTCTCCACTGGCTCTTCCGATCGCTTCTCCTGCAAATGTGCTGCAGTTGCTGCTTGAAAACCTGCTAAATAAGCTCTTTCTTGCCAGTAATTCAAGACTCTTTTGGGAATGGGTCTCCTTTTTGAAGTATGAAGAAACCCCGATTCACGAACATTCCGTTTCTTCTTTTTGATTGATTTTCTGTATAATTTTAAATTTCTTCTAAAAGAACTTGAAAAGCCCTTCACCAATCGTCTCCGTTTTCTATTCACCATGAAGTCACCACACGCTTTCTCTGTTACGTGTCAGATCCGACCGATTGCCGCGTACACCAGTTTTAGAAATAAACCAATCGATCGCCTCCAAATGATCGCCAACGATAAGTCCTTCAATGGGATCTTTTCCTTTCGTTCTTCCTCTTCTAGGATTGCTTTTCCCTACATTCACCTCATGGACAGCGCGAACATTCAAGCCTTTATTTATAGCTATAGCTTGAGCCTTCGGAGGGACTGCCAAATTATCAGCACCGATCAGGTCCATTGCATAGCGGCTCATAGCATGTGGAATCGTTGTTAAGGAGGCACCTTTTAATTTGGGATTCGAGACCAATATATTTAACGCATGCTTAGCAAGCACAACACTGTGTACATGTGTCTTGCCGGTCGGCCCCAAATACTTATTTAAGGCCACATCCACGCCGTCTTCCACTGCTTTTGTCAAGGGTATGAAATCCTTTGTCTTAATAACAATATCAGCATCGGTGAATAGTAAAATTTCTCCCTGAGCCTCTTTAGCACCGACACTTCGGCCTACGTCGTGTCCAAGAGCATTGGGTAAATGGATAACTTTCGCACCGATTCTCTGTGCGATTTCAGCCGTACCGTCTGTGGAACCGTTAGCAACAACGATAACTTCTGTCTCGGGGTGCACCTGATAGGATTGACGAATCACAGCTCCAATGGTCTTCCTTTCATTCATAGCAGGAATGATAACGGATACCTTTGGGGATTCTGCGTTTCTGATCATGAACGGAAGTGGCCTTCTCTTTACTCTCTTTGCGGTGCGTGCAGGAATTCGTTTCGACATGTTTCTCACCTGCCAGTTTGTTTTTCAAGTAAACTTCTCTCCTCATTTTATGTATAGGTTATTTTCCTGTAACGGCATTCGTACATTAAGGCGAAATAAAACGAATTTGGTGACTCTATCCGTACATATAGGCCCATGCACATGTGCATGGGCCTCTCACAGAACCGGACGTACAGGTCATCGCATCCGGCTCCTCTGGAATTTGTACAGCTCATCGATGTTACTGAGTTACTAACTGCTTGCCAATCTCGGGTTGTTTCACATACCTTCAATTGATCGAAGCTTCGGAACATTGCCGGCAACAGTTGTTTACCAGCAATGCTCCGTTTTTTTCAAACGTTAAGCTTAAAAACCCGTTAACGATTTGGCATATTCGATAGGCGTGGGAAGGATATTAGGCAGAATGAATCTTTCGTCCTCATCTCGTTTTGCTTTAATTTCAGAGGCATAATCCAACTGCACTTCCAGAATCCAAACCTTACCTTGTTTATCGATGATCAAATCAATCGCAGTATCACCTATATGACCCCAATATTGGTTGAATTTTTGCAATAGGCCGATGCAAATCATCGAGATCTCTTGTATTTTTTGTTTGGTTTGATGTTTGTTTAAATGATAGATTCTGCGAAGAGCCTCCTCACCAGGTATGATCTTTTTCCTTTTCTTTGAATTAGAGATGATACTGCCTTCCTTTGCAATTTTGGCTTCCATTCCGGAATATCTCCAGTTTTTTGTTTTATCTCGCTGGAAGTAAACGCGAAAATCGACCTTGTTGCCATGTCTGTTATAGAAAGGAATGGATTGTTGAATAATATAATTCTTTTCTGTCAGCCGGGTTTCTTCTATTTTTTTCAGTAAAATGTCTTTGGATACTGTCTGGAATACCTGGCCGTTGGTATTGTACAGCAGAAAGGATTTTTTTAACGCGACGATTCGAAGGACGCCTTTCCCACCGGCTAGCGTTGTCGGCTTCAGGTAGACATCGCTGTGCTTTCTCAGCATTTGGTCCAGATTTTCCGCATTGTACGTCATCGTGTCGGGGAGATTTTTTACTTCGGATCTTTTTGACATTTCATCCCAAAATAGATATTTATCCACATGTCCATATGGATAGTTAAAGATATTGTCTCCGATACGTTCTTTAAGATGTTGATAAATGTCCGACGGCATCGACGCCCGGTTAAATATCGCCGAAGGATAAGGAAACACTCCCTTTACAAACGAATTGGTCTTGGGACAATAATACAATCCTTTAATCGTGCCATTGATTTTATCGATTCTCCGTATTTTAAATAGAAATACTAGACCTTTAATATCTGCATACCTGGTGAAGCGTAGCAGTTGTTTTTCCGGATGGAGATGATAAACATCCTTCGCGTGAATGCCGATAACAGGTCCGATATATAAATCTCTTCCTTCGAAATAGTAGTCAAATTGCAAGTCCGGTATTGTAACTCTATCTGTCAGCTTGTGAGGAAAACGGACTTCTCCCGTCCGTAATTTATCGTCGATCTTTAACTTGAACTCCTTCGTCATTTGCCCGAAATGCATCGTGACTGTATCGGACATCAAAGACTCCTTCAGCCTGGTTTTGCTATTCACATAAATATAGTCCTCATTCAAGGACGTTTTCGTTGGGTTGATGTTGACGTTATTGGATTGATCTAACAGGAAATTGACAGTTTGTTTCATATCGGTTAAGCATGAACCCTTCACGAGAATGGCGCTCTTACGTTCAAATTGATTGATTAAAGCGACATGAAGGGCATCTCGGTCAGTATAGTGCTGAATCCGTTCGGTCGGAAACCCGGAATCCACTGCTCCCTCTCTAATCCATCGCGTCTCATCACCCAGCAAATATATCATATCTACTTTCTTTTCCGCTAAATATTTGCCAATCTCTTTGTGACCTTTTTCGGTAAATTCGCCAAGCTCTAGCATCGATCCCAGAACGACTTTCTTCTTCTTCTTCTTGCCAAGCTCAACTAATACATCGATAGCCGCTTTCATAGATTGGGGATTGGCATTAACCGTATCATCGATCAGAATCGATTTCTTCGTGTACGAATAGACGTTCAGTCTTTGCTCGGGTATTTTGTAAGCCTGCAGACCTGCTCTTATCTCTGCGGCAGTGAATTTGTTCTTGTGGGCTATTGCAATTGCGAACAATGCATTATACACGTTATGAATTCCGAAAGCAGGTATAAAGAACTTCTCTAGTTTTTCGTCCAGCATAACCTGAAAAGTCATGCCTTTATTTGTATAGGTTACATCTTGTGCCCGATAATCGGCTCGTCGTTTCATTCCTATGGTGATGACTGTTCCTGTAAAAGATTTTATTGACAACAATCTGGAATGTTTATCGTCTCTATTGATAAACAGCGTTCCTTTAGGGTCCATATTTTGGATCAGTGCTGATTTACTGGCAGCAGTGGCTCGAATGCTATTTCCGAGGTTGCCGTAATGAGCAGTGCCGATATTGGTAATGACTGAGATATTCGGCTTGAAGTAACGGCAATGCCTAATACCCGCTCCAAGCTTTCCCATCCCCATTTCTAAAATAACGGCTTGATAAGATGGATCCGATTCAAATGTTTGTGCGTTTTTTTTCGTATGTCCCGGCAAATTTCTATTACCATTCGTTTTGAGCACTTTCCATTTCGTCTCCAGTATCGCTGCAATAAGCTCCCTAACCGTAGTTTTCCCACAACTGCCGGTTACTGCAATTTTTTGTCTCATGAATCTAGTCATCAGGGCACTAACCTCCAGTGTGTATAGTTTGTGAAGCATATCGGATAGCAGTCGTGGCCAGCATTAATGTAGTATCGATAAAGATTGGTTTTACTTTCAAATAAGGAGTGATTAACGGAATTTCTGTACAACCAGCCAAAAATACGTCGACTCCCTTTTTCTGATAGGCTTCTATTATACGATCAAGATGAATGAGATACGGGTTTGTTGTTAATTTACCTGCTTTCACATTTCGAATCACAGCATCAACTACTTGCTGTTCTTCAGGAACGGGGATAATGAGTTCAATTGGGCAATTAGCAAAAGCTTGTTGATACAAGCGGTTTTTGATCGTCGTTTCAGATGCAAACAGGATCATTTTACAGTTATTAAACCGGTTTTGATCGAGCAGCGTTTTTACCGTATTGTCTATTATACTGATAAACGGTATACTTACTGTTTTTTTCAAATCCTGATACCAAATATGTGCCGTATGACAAGGCATAATAAGGAAATCTGCTCCCGCTTGCTCGAGCAGTAAGCAGGATTGGATAAGCTCGGGCAGCGGGCTAACCAGATTCGGTTCGGAGACATGTGATCGGGGCTGAATTTTTGGATTATTATAGATCAAAATTCTTAGATGCTCTTGGTCAGTCTTTGCTGGTGTGTTCTCTACGATTTTTTGAAACAAATCAATGGTTGCATATGGGCCCATTCCGCCTACTATACCAATGGATTTACTCAAATTATCACCTCCCATGAATGTTTTGATAGTATACAGAATATGTATTGTACCGATCTGTTGACATTGATATTTGTCCTTATAGCCGGACCAAAAGTCATCATAATGCCCCTCAAAAAAGCTCCTCGTATTGACCGGGATAGCAGCCGTAACAAAAAAAAACAGCGAATAGCTTCGCTGTCCCGAAATGTGCAAGTGACAATTATCTGTCGGCCTCCTCCATAAGCAGCCGCTCTGCCAAAATAGCTGGTTTCTCCAATTTTTCTTGAATTAAAGGCCAGTTCTCCTTTGTTGCCGTATGGATGACCATATCATAAGAAACGCCTTTGATGGTTAAACCATCGCGTTCGATCCCTGTACGGGGCAGACCGCAATTGTCATGGAAAGACACAACACTTGCATTATCAATCACCGTGTTGGAATAAACACTGGACAAACCTAGAATATCAAATGCGACATGAAAAATAAGCCACACGCTAGCTGGGGCGGCTGGAATCAAAGGGGAGATAATCCACCTGCCCCAATTACCGGTTTGATCTGCGATATCATAGACCGCAATTGTGCCGACAGCTTTTCCTGATAACAGTTCAATACAGAAGTAATAATCGCCCTCTCGATGAAAGTACTCCTCCAGCCATGATTCATGGATGAAGAAACGGGAATCGATTTCCCCGATATACTTGGACAATTCAGGTGATCTCCTAAGTTTGAAAATAAACTCGGCATCATCCATCGTTATCGGCCTTAATCGAATCCCGAAGCGTTCTACCATGATGTTATGTTTCACGATTTCACCTCTATGATCTCAACTAAATCATCTAAACTCGTTATTGCTGCAACCTCCTTGATCGAGAAGCGAACATTTAACTCCTCTTCAAGACGTAAAATGAGTTCCATATGTTTCAATGAGTCCCAGTTCGGCATTTCCTTGCGTTTCGGATTTTCATCCGACGACAGCGTTGTATTTAGCACCTCGGACAGAATCGATCCGACTTGTTTCCGTAACTCATTATTCATGCTTTCACCTCCACCATGGCCGGATGGTCACGGCATGCTGCTTTGACGCGTTTCAACAGTTCATGAAGGGATTGCGGTTTTGAAGGATCATCGACAAAGCGCTTTAACCAGTCCAGAGCGGGAGCATTTCGCGGTCCCTGGATGGTATCGATTTGCAAATGCTGAACTCCGCGTGCCGCTAATTTCTCCAATACCCAAGCGAATGCCACCGTTTCAATATCCCGGCCGAGCGCTCTGCAGCTAAAAAGTGTTTCAATCAATTGCGCTTGATCTCCTTCGATCCGGCATATAAATGCACCGATCAAGCCACTGTCGGACAAAACATCCGAAAGAAAAACGGCAACACATAGATAATGGTTAATATCCATCGCTTCGTTTACTTCGCTTTCGGTCATCCGCCTTAAAGCAAGGTTGAATTGATTCGTTTTACGGCTTAATTCGTACAGCCGCCTGGCTTGGGAAGAATCATTCTCATAAACTGTTATCCGCATTTTCAGACTGGCTAAATAGGCGTTATAATCAGACGCTTCATGCCGGATTCTCTCCCGCTGTTGATTGGCTTGAATATCCGCTGTTCTTGATAAGGCCGCATCGTCGGGATGAAGTTGATAAAGCCCCGGGTAATGACATAACCCCTTCATTGTTTCTCTACCGTTTCGCTTGGCCCGAAACAGATGAACTTCAGGCCGAGCGGCCGCCATCTTCAATAATTCAGCTGGATTATCATCCACAAACAAAAAAGCGGAAGGATCAATATTCAATATCTGCGCCAATCGATCGAGATTTTCTGCTTTCGTCCGCCAGTTGGCACAAACCGCCGCAAAATCATCCCACTTTAAGGGAAAATCATCCCGCTTTTCAAACAACGCTTTGACATCTTGCTCCTCATTACGGCTGCACAACGTTAGCATAATACCCGACTGTTTAAGCCGAAGCAGCAGCCTCTGCAAAAGATAATGGCCTTCCGTCAGCAATACCGTTTCCGGCCCCTCTTCTCCTAAAACCCCGTTGTATAGGGTGTCGTCAAGGTCCAGAGCAATTGCTTTAAGCCGGGGGGCAAATGCAGCCGGAAGGAGATGTACGCTCAAGTGGCGGGAAAGCAAAATCGTTGCCTCGTTAGAAAACGGATAGTTGCTTATTTCTTCATTGCGGTAATCATGGAAAGGTTCGGAGCATCCTTGGGCCAGCGCAGCTAAATCAATGAGCATACAGTCCGTATTCCGTTCAATCCATTCCGATATGTGCATGTTTAACTTGCGGAACCATCCCCGATCGCTTGCAGAAAAACTGAACAGGGTATCGGTTTCTACGAGGGACTCCGGCCAGTTATTTACCCATATCGGTTTATTCGTTGCCGCGCGTAATTTTTGAATTCTTTCATTCAGCCAATGGATGGCTTCCTGTGCTGTCATCGATTTTAAATAGACTCGCCAATCTATCCAAATGATGAAAGCGTCAGCCTGCATATCTCCACCAAGTCCCGTCAGAGCGGCATCGTATTCAGAATAAACAAAACGAACGTCAGCTTCCCATAACCTGCAAAAAGGAGGCATTAAATTGGCGATAAATTCAAAGGGCATCGTTCGGTCCACTCTGATCCGGTAGGTTTGACGGAAGGCAAGCTTAGGGCTTCCGGCAATTTGGGCTCGAGTGGGGGTAGAGCATAACAAGGAATCTGCCAAATCAAGATAGGTTAATACATGATTCATGCACATCCCTCCTTTTTACGTCATTAGGCAAACCTTAATACAATCCCAGCTCCTTACCCCAAACTTTGATTTTCTCCACATATTCATCCAGCAGATGGGCAGGCTTTGTACCATCAACTGCCCAGAGAAGCTGATGATACAGGCTTCGTTCCAGCACACGCTCCAGATAAGCCTTTTTATACAATTGGACCGGGCTTCCGTCGAAGGAGATCCCATACTTCAGCATTTCAGCAGCGTATAGGTTTGCACATCGCTCAATCACCAAATCTTCGTCGGCTCTCCAGTCCTTGCGGTAAGCAAAAAACACGCCTACCAAATTGAACATGTCGAACCAGCAAGGTGAGAAACGCGCGCCTTCCCAATCCAAAAATTTAATGTTCCAGTTCGGTTCAGCTATGTTGTGACATCCCATGTTCGGGGTCTGCAGATCATTGTGGGTAATACTTTTACCTGCCTGAATAAGCTCAGGGAAATAGATCGGCCCTTTTTTCAAAATGCGCTTCAAATCGTTGTAACTGGAACTCAGCCTTTGCTTGAATTCAGGATGGTCCATTGCTTTATCTAGATACTCCAAAGTCTTCTCATGGTGCTTCATACGTTCGGCAGATACAGCTTCCGATTCATATCGAGGAAGCCAATCCTCAAATACATCCGACTTATTGTAAAAGTTATCGTTGTAGGTTAGAGCATGAAGCTTGGCTAAGGAAGGGATAATCTGATCAAAATGATCCGGGGTAAAAATAACTTGACCTTTTACTTGAGGGACATACTCCATAAATGCCCATACGTCATCACCGTTCATTCCCTCTAAAATCAAATAGATCGTAGGCATTAAATCCGGTAATATCGAACTGACCTTACGATACATATTTAGTTCTGTAAGCTTTTCATCAATAATGGGTGGTTTAAAAATTTTCAAAATAATAGGAGATGCTTGTTTGTAAGCCAATACTTCCAGCTTCCAAATCGCACTTTTAGACGTTTCTTTCAAACATTCCATTTTCTGATCGTTTAATACGACAGATGTACCAAAATGGGGCGCAAACTGCTCAGCACAATGATGCTCTCTCCATTTCAGACTTATATCATTAAGCGGCGGGTTATCCAACATGGCTTTAGCATCCTCAAACCCTTTTACAAATCCGTCTTGTTTACCTTTATTAAATCCATCACTTCTGCCCTGCTCGTATCCAGCTGAATCATGTACATTCGCCATATCCATAGTCCTCCACTCCAAAATTCTTCTATATCCTATGTTGATCACCGCCATCCTGACAGTAAAAAATTTGATATACGCTGGCATCATACGAGCTAATACAATTCAAATTTTTTCCCGAATACTCTTACCTTTTCTAAATAAGTCGACAGCAGCTTCGCTTCTTTTTTGCCGGTAACCGCCCAATTCAACTGCAGGTATAAGCTTTTCTCCAGTATTTTTTTTAAATAGGCCTTCTCATATAATTCCACTGGATCTGAATTAAAAGTAACACCGTTCTTTCTCATTTCATTCGCATACAAATGTACGCAGCGATGGGTAATCGCTTCCTCTTGATCTTTCCACTCCTTGCGATAGGCTAAAAAAACGCCAATCAAATTGACGAGATCAAACCAGCAAGGAGCATATTTTGCACCTTCCCAATCGATAAATTTGATGTCCCATTCGTTCTCATTCACATCGTGACAGGCTATATTAGCGGTGTGTAAATCCCCATGGATAATACAGCACCCTGCTTTTCGCACCTCCGGAAAATATTCCGCTCCCTTCTTCAACAGAGCTTGTAGTAAGGAATGATACGGCTGGATATTACTATTGAGCTCTTTATTCTTCATCGCCTCGTCTAAATAAAATAGCGTTAATTCATTTAAACGTACTCTTTCCTCACGTGCTTCCTTGGAATCATATCGAGGCAACCAACGTCCGAATAATTTTTCCTGCTGTATAAAGCGATCTTCCATCGTAGCCGCATGCAAATTTGCCAATGTCGGAATGATCTTGTCAAAGTGATCAGGATTATATTGAACCCTTCCTTTAATAGGTTCAATATATTCCATGAACACCCACAAATCGCGATCGCTTACATTTTTTTTGGTAAAATACACTTTAGGCATAAACGGTTGCAAAATTTTGACTGCTTTACGGTATATATTTCTTTCAACCGTACTTTCCGGCCTCGCTTCTTTCAGTTTTTTGGATATTTTAAGTATGACGGGAAAGCTTTTCTTGTCAGCATCAATAATAATTTTCCATATACTGCTTTTATATGAATCTTTTAGACAGTTCGTTTTTCTATGATTTAGTGATATTTTCTTTGCCGAAAGAAACCGGAATGATTCGGAAAATTTCATTTTACGCCATGTTCTTCGAATCAATCGCTTGTCTATTTTGCTGGTCCGATTCACTAGACCTCACTCCATTCTCGCTTTTAAACATTCTATGTCAACAAAAGATATATGTATCATTCATTCACCTACGATATTGGAAGTATAGATATCCGCCATGCCTAAAAAAAGAGATGATCGAATGTGGACAAAACACCTCTTCCTCATTCAATCACCTTTCCCGGCATTGTTGAAGCTGCTTCTGCAAAATGCCCATCTTCGTAGCCTTGGGCAAATCCAACCTTAAAATCTTCATAGTATGCTTGATCATAACCTTGATGAATAGCCGGGGATTCGTGGGGGATAGACCGTCTTCGGTGGATTTCCTGCCTGCTTCTATAACGCCCTCTTATACTGCGTCGTTTACGCCGTACGAAACGGGTACGGTAACGTCGCTTTGTTCCTTTGATCGTAAGACTACGCCTTAATCTTGAAGACGGTTTTCGGATCCCAGAATGAAGCGTTAACCTACCGCTGTCTTTTTCCATTGATGCCTTCATACCTAGTCCTCCTGTAACCCCGATCTTCTAATCTCTAACATATTTTCCTTTCCACATGTTAAACACTCGTTCTTTAACCAAGGTGAAGATGGTTTGCCTTTCTTGGAACGGTTAATCCGTATGCCTGTCAGCATTTCAGCCATTATAGATTGATAGGCATTAAGCAACCGGATATTCTCTGCAAGTGTACGTGCAGTAATATCGGGGTGCGCTGTTATTTCCGCAATATTTCCCAGTATCCCAGCCAATGCTTCTTGACTTTTTGCAATCGAAGAGATTAGGGCGACTTTAGCCTCCTGCTCCCGATATATTCGTGATTTCATCAATTCTGTTCTCCAAAATCAAGCGTATCAAACCCCATGCCGACGTTATTCTCATCTTCAGAGGTACCCATAACGATACGCAGATTACGGCAAAGTCCTGATCCAATGCGTGTCAAACCTTCAATCTGCTCCACAATCTGTTCATGAATGGCTAAAGAGTCCTTCAATTCGCCACCTCTATCATACTGACTCAAAACCCACTGACAGACTTTTTCCGATTCAATAGCCTTTCCTTGCAAAATAAGGTACGTATTTCGCTGAATCATAACTGATGCATCCAAAATCCGCATGAAAGATTCTTCTTTGCTCATGTACGTTTCCCCCTTATGTCACCGATGTTGCTACTTCTATTCTTCCACCTGCTCATTTACCCTTAGCTCTTTCATGGCAATTTCCAAGGTGTCGGCCACATTTTGCTGCAGATCGGCCATAGCATTCAAATAAGCTGTAATGCTACCGTTTACTTGCTCTACCTGACCTCCATCAGACTTCATTAATGTTTCAGGGGATTGAAGCTGACGATTGGGTAACGAGCTTATGATTTGGGACATACGAACTGCTGCGTGCCGCTGCGCTTCAAAGATTCGAGCCATCTGCTTCTGAGAATATGAAAGATGCTCCACCATATCATTGATTTTATTTTCCAACTCGGAACGCTCCTTCAGACCTTTTCTTCAACATATGCGTGACCTTGTCGACCGGTGCAAAAATCTATACATACGAAACGATCAACACTACATTTCGGATCAGATAAATCTATTGAAAGCCTCTACCATGATTTTATTCTGATTGGGAATTCGACTTAACCATTCACTCATGCTTTCATTCAAGGTTGCAAAACCCTCATTCCACCATCCAATATCAGATAACAGCGCCTTGCTGAACACAAGACAGCAAACATTCATACGAGAATGAACATCTACATTTCCTAATATTGAGGTTGCTTTTAATTCTGGAGAATGACTGGAGGAAGCAGAAGTAACAACGGTAATTTTCAATGAATCTCTCTTGGGTTCCATGATCAGATCATCCATCCAATCATTAATGTTAGGTGAGACAGCTATTAAAACGACCAATATTTGGCCATGTGCAGCAAAAAATGCCTTGTTTAGAATACCAACGATGCCTTCACCGTTTCTGGACGAGATATGTCTTACAGATCCAGTCCGCTTCTGTAAATATTGCATGGTCACCTCTGAAGATCCAGCGTTTGCGACAATCAGCTCATACGGATGTGGAGTTAAGGCTTCAATTTTTTGGATGATACGCATTACATTCTCACCATGAAGGCGGGTCGGTATAATGATACTGACCCCATCAAAAGGACGACAGCTATCTTCTTTTCCAATCTGAAATCCTAAATCATAACCAGCCTGAAACCCGGATTTATAGGCCTTTTTCATCCCCACTTCACGAAGAGCAGCAGTTAAAGCTCTTCGCAATTTCATACGCCGTCTTCTCATCGTAAACTGTCTTTCATATGATTAGCCCCCCAGGAAAGTTTCCCCATACTCATGATTGCCCCGTGTTGTTACAACCTTATATATTTTGCATCAGCCGAACCCATCGCTCTGCCGTATGCTCCCATCTGAAACGCTGGCGTACTGATTCCCGTCCCGCCATCCCAATTTGCGTCCGGAGAATCTCATCTTCCAACAATGCGTTTATCCGTTCAGACAATCCGGCTGCTAAATGATCAGGCGGAATTAAATATCCGTTTATCCCGTGATCCACAATTTCAGGAATACCTCCAGCATTTGCAGCAATTACGGGAACTCCTGCTGCCATCGCTTCCACATTAACCAATCCAAAGGCTTCTCTTGGTGAAGAAGGTACAACCACAATATCAGCAAGTGCATACCAGTCCGCAATACCGGGATAAGGTATAAACGGGAGAAATTTCACCCATGTCTGATATGATTTCGCAGCATCTTTTAACTTTCGGATATAAGGTGTATCCCTATCCGATCCATATGAGGCACTGCCAATGACAAGCAAAAGTGCCTCAGGGTGCTTATCAATGACTTGAGGTAGAACCTCAATCAAATGATGAACCCCCTTTTCCGGAATCAGGCGACCGACAAACAGAATAATTTTTCGTCCTTTCCATCCATAATGTGCAAGCCTTGCTTCTCTTAGTGCCTTCGCTATCGGGCTGAATGGAGGAGAAAATTGCTCCAAGTTAACCCCAAGATGATTAATCGTTATTTTTTCCCTTAGCCAAGGATGGTATGAAACTATATCCTCTAACAGAAAGTGACTGTTCACTACGATTCTGTCCATCGTGCCAGCTATTTTACCAAATCGTTTTCTGTTCATATATGGAGGGCTGATAAAAGTATTAGAATGCAATGTAAGCACCATTTTCACACCTGGAAGATGCATTTTGAGCCGTTGGGCCAAGAGTGGCCTGTTATGAACTTCTGCGACATCTGGTCTCCACTTGTAAAGTCTGCGCAACAAGGATCGATAGTAGGATGCGCCGAACGGTAATCGATAACATGGAACCCCATGAATCGTTCCTTTAGGTGGCAAGCCTTTTCCTACAACTCCATAAATCCGAATATCCATCGCCCCCTGAACCAAGGGTACTGTCTGTTCCACCACCCGTTCAACGGAGCTACTCCTACCCGACGGAATAACAAATGACCCCGGTGTCACTACCGCAACCTTCCGCAAGCTCATAGCTCCACACCCTTCTCACATCATACTTTTAGCATATACCGGAAGAGGGTATATTGGTGACAACTGAAACTGCTTCAAGAAGAATAGGCGGTAACCACTCGACACCCGTCCATCCGGGACAGGTTGTATACCGCATAAACTGATAAACAAATAAATGATTGTCGAAAACTGTGACAAGGAGGAGGTAGCATGCAGCCGGAATATGTGGGGATCCTACTCAATAACAGTACGTACCGCGGTATTCCAAGCGGGAAGACCGGTACAGAGTCAATAGAGAACTATGAAGATGCGGCCAAATCGTATGGGCTGATTCCTTGTTTTTTCAGAATACAGGACCTATCTCTAGACACATGTACGGCTGAAGGTTACATTAGAACACCATCCGGGTATTCGTTAAGCAAGATCTCGATCCCACGTGTAATACACAACCGGGCTATCTTTCGTAATAAGCGAGCTCACGAAATAATCAACTTGCTCATCTCGGAGGGAATATTCATCTATAATTATAGTACTAGATACGGAAAGGATAGCATCCATAATATACTGGCAAAAGATCCGTTGATTAGCCCTGCTCTTCCGCAGACGCTTCCTGCTAATCCTGCTTCAATCCGCTTCATGCTTGAGCAGCATGGAGATGTTATTCTGAAACCTTGCCGAGGAAGCGTTGGACTCGGTATGATGCGGCTGCGTCGCGATAAATTCCATGATCATTTTACGTATTCACGTTCATCCCCTTCGGCCAAGGGCTGGAGAACCCAGCGTGTAGCCAGAGGATATCTGCCACTGCTGCTGCGCAAAAGAATACGCTCCCTCCCTTTTCTTGCTCAACAACGAATTCAACTAGCTGAGTATGGGGGCAAGCCTTATGACATCCGTATTACGGTGCAACGGGGCCTGAGCGGCACTTGGGAAATAAGCGGAATGTTTGTCAAAACTTCATCGCCTCGAACCTTCGTTTCGAATATCGCTCAAGGTGGATCAGCTTATCCTGTTCATGACGTTTTCAGTCGTTCTCTACCTGATATACCTACCGATCTCCTCATTGATCGTATAGCTCAATTCGCGCTTCAGATCGCTCATTCGCTCTCCAAGCATATGCCTTACGCGGCGGACTTTGGTATGGATATAGCAGTTACCTCTGAAGGACTGCTTTACTTTATTGAAGCAAATGGAAGAGATCAACGTTATGGGTTCAAAGAAGTCGGATTGGAAAGGGTATGGAAAGAGACGTACTGCAAGCCTATCGGCTTTGCACGTTATTTGCTGAATTCGGGGAGCTGGCCAACATATTGAAAAGATATATAAAAACAGCGATTCCCTTACAGGAAACGCTGTTTTCTTACTTGTTATATTGTCAGGATTCCATATGATCTTCACGGTCTCCACTCTGGATCTCTGCCTTTTCGGCACTTTGTTTATAAACGGCAGCCAACACTTTCTCATAAGCACTTTCAAAGCATGGAGGCAAAATCGGTTTGAGTTCCTCCAGCATCGGTAAAAGTTTGTATAGTGCTTGAACTTCTTCCTCCGTCAATCCTAATGGGTACATTGCAAAGTGACCGATAAACGTATATCCCCGGCCCCTACCTTGATGGGTTATCGGAATGTGCATCGCACTTAGCGCGTCCATATCCCGATATATGGTTCTTTCGCTAGTTCCGCACCGTTCCGCAAGTTCCCTGGCTAATATTCCCGGCCTTGCCTGAACAAGCGTAATAATCTTCATCAGTCGGATCAGTCGATCTGTCATATGCATTCTCCCTACCCTATCTAGTAAATTAGACTTATATATTAAGACTTCATAACTAGTACATTCGACCCTTTTTCATATATTCCTTCTTTGTCGACTGTTTATATAGAACTATTTTTTAATAGCTATAAAATCACTGTTTATAAGTCTAAAGTCCCTCATATTCACCAACCAGATGCATGAACATCAACTGACTGTACTTGCGGAAGCATAGGACTCCAGAAATGCACAACTCAAATCATACATAATTTCCGCTTCTCTCAAATACTCAAAATCACCCAAACGAAGGGCATATAATAACATTTCATCTGCCCGGCGACGAATGATATCTTCTCCTTCCTCGTAATACCCCATCTCAAAAGCTCTAAGAGCGCTTTCAAGAATTGAGGGGTTTTCAAGCAATTTTTGATATTTATATACACGATGATCCATGTCCCTTCGAAGAATACCCGTATGATTGCTAAACTGCAATGAAATGGTACGTGAGGGCACGACGACGGATCGATGAACGTCATCAATATACGTCCACATAGCTGAAACAATAGGATGAATTCCTGATGATCGACGGCCTATTTCAAACTTCAATACAATTTGTTTGGTCACATCTTCCGATAATGATCCCAGATTCAGTGTCAAATTCCGACCATTTAACCTTTCTGCTTTACATCCATATAACCCAATAATCTGAACGCCAGCCTCCAACTGAAGATGCAGCTGAACCTGGTTTGCAACACGATAGAAAATAGACTTCTGTTTTCTCGGCCGTGTCACGGTTCCTCGCCACTCCACCAGCAAATAAACACGATTGGCGCTGCTTGCAATTACATGATTTCTGCACCATGTAAAATTTGTGTACAAGCCCGACTGCAACACATCCACCTCTTTTCCATTCTTATATTACTGTACCAATTTGGATGGACATCACTCTGTCAGGGAACATATGTTCCTAGTTAATAAATACGAAAATAATCGATAATTTGTCAAAATTTGTCGTCTTTTATCTTTTTCGATAAACATGAGTCAGCTTTTTTACTTTTAACGACAAAATAATAGAAGTTAAATGGTATTATAGAAACTTGAGGACCTATATTTCGTATAATATTTCCAGAAGACTCTATTGCATGAATGCGGGGTGATTCTCAAGTGGACAAGCTTAAAGTAAAAAAAATAGTTGTTCTTCTGCCACTGGTTTGGGTATTTTGTACTGTATGGATCGCTGATGAACGCTCTGCGCATGCGGGATACTTCAGCGATATATATAACAATATTCAGGAATTCAAGGAACTCCCTGATCAAATAAACGAATTAAAAGAAAGTTATTCTAAAGCACTTCAGGATTTGGATCGAGCCAAGATGGACACCGAGTTATATCAAAAACAAAATGCTGATTTAGCAGAACAAAACCGCCAACTTACTGAAATGGTTGAGCAGCTTCAAGAAGCTGAGGCAGCAAGAGCACAAAATGCCAGTCGTCTAAAAACCATAGCAATTACCGCTGTAGCCTTGCTAGCTGGTTATTTTATACTGACCCGGGCTCTCCGGTTCGGGATGCGGCGTACCAACTGATCAGTGGGTTAATGCAGTCAAAGAAGGAGGATATGCGCATATGATCATCCGGATAGAAGATGCTTACGGCTACGGTGCAGGCCAAGCGGTTACGTTTTCGCTTCAGGAAGGGGATGTAGCCCATATTTTGCATCCGGACCAGATCGTTGCATACCGTGGCCCATCCCATGGACGTAGCGACCGATTGATGGATGTAAAAGGAATATACCGCAAGCAGAAGCTGGTCCGGGCAGACATCAGCGGACCAAGTCAGTTTACCGCAGCTCTTCCAACCGGTTTTAGCATGAGGGAGATTCAATTAACCGACAATCAGGACATGCTGTATGACTTCCGCCATGTGTTTTTCTATACTAAAGATGTTCACATGCAAACACGGATTTTAAAAATCAAAAACATGCTCATTACACGTGATGCCGTCAAAATGAAATTCAGCGGAAACGGAAGCATCGGTATCCTTACCCAAGGTCCGGTCTGCGAAGCCAAGCTGCATCCGACCGAGCCTATATATGTGGATGCCGGCAGCATTATCGCTTATCCGGAGAGCGCCAAGCTGGAATTAACGGTGTATGGCAATCACTTGGCAAGCCAGCATATGAACTATCATTGGAAGCTGACAGGCGAAGGTTTTGTCCTGTTCCAAGCAGGACGTAAAAATCGACAGTTGGAGCGGGATATGAACGACGAGGGCATAATCAAGCGTTTCCTGAGAGAAGTGATCCCATTCGGCGGTGTATTTATCAAATAGAAACATCATGTTATAATGAGACTTATGTGGTTACAACGCTGATTGGTAACTGCGCTGACAACAGAAGACAATCCATGCAGCTATACGGCGCATGGGAGAGGTTCGCGAACTCCCTCTATAAAAAACTAAACTGTCTTATTTTTTTATATGAAAATATAGGTTTCGTATTTGGCTTAGGCTTATATTTCTCACAAAACGCCGTTGCCTCTTTGCCAAAAGACAACGAAGTCGTTTTCTTCTATATAATAAGGCTTGTTTTTTATGGATTCAGTTCAAGATCTTCTCTTTCTTCTCAGGCCAGCCCCGCTGCCTGCTATCATTTGAAGAATGAGAGGTTTTTTTATGCTTAAAAATGAAAAGGCGGTCGTTGTATTCAGCGGCGGACAGGATAGCACCACCTGCCTGTTGTGGGCAAAAAAACAATTTGCCGAGGTCGAAACGGTGACCTTTGATTATGGACAGCGACACAAAAATGAAATAGAATGTGCGGCACGAATCGCTGCGGAGCAAGGTGTGAAACAGACTGTTCTGGATATGAGTCTTTTGAATCAGCTTGCACCGAATGCATTAACGCGCGATGACATGGTTATTTCTGAAGGGGATAAAGGCGTTCCAAATACATTCGTTGACGGACGCAATCACCTATTTCTCAGCTTCGCAGCGGTGCTCGCCAAACAGGTTGGTGCCAGACATCTGGTTACCGGTGTTTGCGAAACCGACTTCAGCGGATATCCCGACTGCCGGGACAATTTCATTAAGTCACTGAATGTAACGCTTAACTTAGCGATGGACTATCCATTTGTGATCCATACACCGCTCATGTGGCTAGATAAAGCAGACACATGGGAGCTAGCTGACGAAATGAATGCCCTGGATTATGTACGTCAGAACACGCTTACCTGCTACAACGGAATTATAGGTGACGGTTGTGGTGAATGCCCTGCCTGCAAACTTAGAAAAGCCGGATTGGACAAATATTTGAGCCGCCGGAAGTCACATGTTAAAGGAGAGATTCAGTAATGACCGGTCAGCCTGGAGCTTTTCGGATTGTGGATAAACTCCAAAAACTGGGTGAAGACATCGATTACAAACATCTGCGTTATCACCGTAAACGGGTGCTCGTCTCCAAGGAATTCACTTTCGACGCAGCCCATCATCTGCATGCTTACGAGGGAAAGTGCAAAAATTTGCATGGACATACGTATAAAGTTGTATTTGGGATCAGCGGAAAACCGGATGAAATCGGCATCACTGTAGATTTTGGACAAATTAAGGAAATCTGGAAATCTGCAATCGAACCCTTTCTGGATCACCGATATTTGAATGAAACCTTGCCCCCAATGAATACAACTGCTGAAAATATGGTCGTTTGGCTGTTTGAACAAATGCAGCAGGCATTAATGGAGTATGAGTCCCTTAGAGAGCAGGAAGCACGGACCGAATTCGTACGGCTGTATGAAACACCAACCAGTTATGCTGAGGTTAGACGGGAGTGGATGGATCATGAATAATCGTGAAGCCTATGCTCAGGCCAAGCATTTATCCGCAATTTCGTCAACTGTCGGTGTCATGGAACGGCCAATCCCTGTCATTGAAATTTTTGGACCGACGGTTCAGGGGGAAGGAATGGTCATCGGCCGCAAGACGATGTTTGTCCGGACCGCTGGCTGCGACTACCGCTGCTCTTGGTGCGACTCTGCATTTACATGGAATGGAAGCGAAAACGATTTGATTTCTCGTATGAATCCCGATGAGATATGGCAGGAATTGCTGCGCTTGGGGGGCGACCGGTTTGACCATGTTACGCTTTCCGGAGGCAATCCGGCCCTTTTATCCCAATTAGGCGCTTTGGTGGATGTTCTGCACTGCCACGGAATAACCGTTGCTGTGGAAACGCAAGGCTCCCGCTGGCAAGATTGGCTGCTGGACATTGATGAAGTGACCATTTCGCCGAAGCCGCCAAGCTCGGGAATGACAACCGACTGGACCAAGCTGGACGACATGATCTCCCGACTGTCTGCCCGGGAACCGGGACGTTCCTTCAGTCTTAAGGTCGTCATCTTTGATGATCACGATCTGGCTTATGCCGAAACGGTGCACGAACGTTACCCGAATGTCCCGTTCTATGTGCAAACCGGGAATCCGGATGTAAACACAGCATCGGATGCTTCTTCTCACATCTCGGAATTGCTTCAGCGCTATGAACGTCTGATTGATGCGGTTATGAGTTCCGATCGTCTGAACGATGTTCGTGTTCTGCCCCAGCTCCATACCTTGGTGTGGAGCAACAAACGGGGGGTTTAAATTAGCTACAGAAATAAAGGAGTTGAATCAGATGGCTGGAAGACAGCATGATGAAATGAAAGATATTACACTGCTTGGCAATCAAGGTACCAAGTATCAGTTTGAATATGACCCTGGCATACTCGAAAGCTTTGACAATAAACATCCGTATCGAGACTATTTCGTAAAGTTCAACTGCCCTGAATTTACGAGTTTATGTCCGATTACAGGTCAGCCGGACTATGCAACGATCTATATCAGCTATATTCCGGATATTAAAATGGTGGAAAGCAAGTCACTGAAACTGTATCTGTTCAGCTTCAGAAACCACGGCGATTTTCATGAGGATTGCGTCAATATTATGATGAATGACCTGATTAAGCTGATGGACCCTCGCTATATAGAAGTGTGGGGCAAGTTTACTCCAAGAGGCGGCATCTCCATTGACCCTTACTGTAACTATGGCCGCCCAGGTACTAAATATGAGGAGATGGCTGCACAGCGTCTCATGAACCATGATTTGTACCCTGAAAAAATAGATAACCGCTAAATTGCAAAAACCGGAGCATGCCTAATGAGCAGCTCCGGTTTTGATTTAATGAAGAAATTCGTTGTTACCTAGCCTCTGGCTAATTCGGCGCTTTTTATACAGCATCTTTCCGGCCTCGGCGGCATCTCCAATCGTGCCTTTATTGCTGATCGAGCCGAATATAATACCGGCTATTGGAATGAGCTGAAACAATTTTTTCATACCGAAGCTGTCCGTATACGATTGAACGACTTCACGCCAGCCTTGAATTTGAGAAAACACTTGATTCGATTGATTCGCGTCATCAAATGCCGCCAGTTCTTCCAGCACTGCTTTTTTCCCAACGATATCAGCCGATGAGAACTGAAGACATTTGACGATAAACACCCGTTCTTTGGGATCGTCCGGATCATATCCGTAGCATAGCGCCATTTCCTGCAACACCTTCAGCGACTGTCCCAAAACAAGCGGGATATCAGCCGCCATCGTAAATACACCGCCTATACCTGTTGCCGCTCCTTGGGCTGCTGCAAACTTGACCCGTTTGGCAATAATACCGTCAGAAGCCATATGCATAATTGAAATCGGGAGCTTCGATGCTTCCTCCAGTGTCAGTACTTCTTCCGCTGACTGATCAACTCTTCCCTTTAAGTCTTCCTCAGTTTTACGATTTGCTGCGCTGTGCTCTGCTTCAATAGAATCAAGCATCCCAGCACGTCCTCGTGTCGCTGTCTCTGTCAATATAATAAGGACTGATTTTTTTCTTACGAGATATTTGCCACCGGTTTGAATGAATTTTCCAAGCTCATTCAGCCCTTCTCCCACTTTATCCCGGACTATTTTCGGCGTTAGCCGGTCCAGGAGCATAAATGGAATTCTTCCGATCTTTTCCCAGAAGAACACATCCTTCTGCTCTTTTTCCCATTTTCTTATCGTTTCCAGCTCGGATTCAAGATACTGCTTTGATTCCATCGTGTTATTCTCTCCCCCCTTATTCTATGAAGTTATACGCATCAACTCCAAAAATGACCCATTATTTATTAAAAATTTTAAAAAAAGATGACCCCTGATGTACAGGAATCATCTTTTAATAACATAGTCTGAAATACTTTTGTCTAAGTAAATTATTTGCCCAAAAACGCGCTGAGCATCCAGCTTTGCTTCTCCACATCGGTCAACATACCGATCAGCAAATCTGCGCTTGGATCATCACCTTGATCATTCGCGATTTCAATGCCAGCTTTCAATTCTTTTACAATCATTTGAAAATCTGCTACCAAAGCAGCCACCATTTGCTCTGCACTGTGATCGCCAGTTGCCTCTTCAATAGAAGCCAGTTTCAAATATTCAGCCATCGATGCCGCAGGTTTTCCGCCGATAGCCAGCATTCGCTCTGCGATCTCATCCACATAATCAGCTGCAGTGTTGTAGAGCTCTTCAAACTTCTCATGCAGGGCAAAAAATTGAGGCCCCTTCACAAACCAATGATAGTTATGCAGCTTTACCCCAAGCACACTCCAGTTGGCAAGCTGTGTATTTAATACAGCATTCAGTTTGTCAGTAGATTGAACATTAGTGAAGTTACTCATTTCAATATACCTCTTTTCCAATGTATTGTATTTAGACTTATTCTAAATCCTTGTTTAAGTATAGCATATTGAAGCTGCATTATCAAAAAAATTTGATACGTTTCAGATGAAGTTAGGATGAAGATTTTGGGCTCTATTTATACCCACATGTTATGTTTACTTATTGGAAAACGCTGTTAAAAACATCATACTAGGGAATTTCCGAAGCAACCTCCTTCAAGCCAAGAAGCCTCTTCATTTGCTCCCTTTTTGTTTTCGGACTTATCACATATATTGTATCCCCCTTTTCGATCATTGTACTCCCTCTCGGGGTAATGATTTTATCCCCACGGATGATGGCGGTAAAAAGTATATCCTCCGGAAGATTTAAATTCTGGATTTCCTGCCCGACCAGCGGCATATTTTCTTGGACCTGAATATGATTAATTTCCGAGTTGGCTTTTCCAAGGGCAATCAGCTCCAGCAAGGTAGGGCCTTGCGGTCTATCCTTTTCAACAAGCCCGAGTCGTATGGCGAGCGGCGAAATGGTTGTTCCTTGAATGATTGCCGAGGTCAAAACAACGAAAAATACAACATTAAAAAATAACTGGCCCCCCTCAACCCCCGCGATTAGCGGGTAAGTTGCGAGGACAATCGGGACTGCTCCACGTAATCCGGCCCAAGCAATGAGCACTTTTTCACGAAATACAAACCTCGTAAACATCAAGCTGACCAGTACACTGATCGGGCGAGCAACCAGCATAAGCAGCAAAGACAGCAGCAACCCCTGCCAGGCAACGCTTACCAGCTCATTCGGAAATACAAGCAGGCCCAGCAGTACAAACATCGCAATCTGCATCATCCAGGCAAAACCTTGATTAAATGCGAGGATCGTCCTCCGGTATGTCAGCTCTTTATTGCCGAGCACCAAAGCCATAACGTAAACGGCCAATAGCCCGCTGCCTTGAACAAGCACTGCTGCGCCATAGGTCAATACAGCAAAACCAAGTGCCATCACGGGGTAGAGACCAGACGAATCAAAATTAATTCGATTAATAATAAGCACCGCTAGGAAGCCGATCAGAATTCCTACAACAAGACCAAGTCCCATCTGCATGAAAAATGAAAGGATCATACTTGCGACACTAGTATCGGGTGTCTGAATCCATTCGATTAAAGAAACCGTCAAAAAAACAGCCATAGGATCGTTGCTTCCCGATTCCGCTTCGAGTGTAGAGGCGATCCGTCGCTTCAGGTTTAGCCCTCCGAGGACAGAAAAAACGGCTGCCGCATCGGTAGAGCCAACAATGGCCCCGATCAGCAAGCCCTGCTCCAGTGATATATCAAGTATGTAGGTGGCGCATAATCCAATAATAATTGATGTCAGCAACACCCCTACGGTAGCCAGCGACAGCGCCGGACCCAAAATCGGCCTGATTTCCTTGAAGTCCGTCTGCATCCCCCCTTGAAACAGGATGACAATCAAAGAAAAAGTCCCGACAAGCTGCGTGATTTCAGCATTATCGTAATATACAAAGCGGCTTAGAATCATTCCCAATGCTATAAATAACACCAGTGCCGGCATTCCAAACCGGACTGAGAATTTCGTCGTCAGTACTCCCGTTAACAAGAGCAATGCAGACATAAAGATTACGGTATCAACATAGCTTAACAAGTTCATCCCTCCGACTTGAAGACTTGGTATATATTACCCCGAAAAAAGAAGATCAAGTCGAATTAAAAATTTTGATTTATATTAGTTGGAGTTATGTGACATTCATACTATATACTGAAGATATCTTATCTCTAAGTAAACAAAAGGCACAGGAGGCATCTAGATACGATGGACATAAAGAAAATGGAGCCGCGCACGTTAACCGAAGCGGTGAAACTGTCTGACCGCATTTTTCTAAAAGAGCCCGATCAACCGTCGATGGGAATATCCTTCCCTATGATTTTTGAACCTGGCATCAGTCATTCCTACGGAGCTTTTGACGCAGAAAATAAGCTTGCTTCATTTATGGGACTTGTCCCGTTTACGATTCGCTCCGGCGCGGCCATGCTTAAGGTCTTTTCCGTTGGCTCTGTCTGCACTGATCCGAATCACCGCGGAAAAGGTTTGGCGGGTGAACTGCTGGATCACTGCAAAGCCCATGCCAAGCGCTCCGGCGCATCCCTTATTTTCGTTTCCGGAGCACGTTCTCTTTATACACGCGCCGGCTGCCGATATTTCGGACGGGCTATGCAGCATCGCCTAACATTAGAAAATATGAGCCAGCTAAAGAATAGATTGAAAAGTTCATATCAGATTCGTGAGATGATTTCAGAGGATATTTTTAAAATCCATGAATTGTTAGAGAAACGCTCGTCCGGTTATGTCAGTACAGTCAATGATTTGAACAAGCTTCTTGATGCAAGCGCTTTTTCAAATGTAATCCGGCTGGAACAAAAAGTGCTTGTAGCTGAGGAGAACGGCAGCGTTAAAGCGGTTGCCATCATCGGCATACCTGGAAATGTGATGACCCCATCAAGCCCGCCAACACTCATTGAATGGGCAGGAGATAATGAAGCCGCGGCCTTCATTCTATCTGAAGCGTTTAACCAATACGCTATACAGGAGCTCGTTGTTTCATTGCCATGGCAAGACCAGGGACTGTCAAGCATACTGAAAGAAGCAGGCTCTGAAGTCCACGATATACGCAATTCCGGAACACTTTATCTTGTGAATGGCCGTGAGCTTATAAATCAAATAACCCCTATTCTTCCTGAGGAAGCAGCAGGTATTCTTCAGGCACAAGGGGAGCATGGACCATATGTGTATAAACAAGGGAAAGAGACGATCCAATTGGATGATGAGGGACTTCTTTCCCTGCTGTTTGATCCGCAATCCCCTTATAGAAAAGCGGCAGAAGAAAGCGGCAACACAGAAGATCATCAATTTACCCTTCGTCCGATTCCACTGCCCTACACAGAAGGTCTGCACTATATTTAGCAAAGCACATACTAAAAAGCCCTTGGCATCGTTTCCAAGGGCTTTAAACTTTTAAAATGGATATTCACGCATTTCATTCTGCGTAGAAATCCACTGGAATGTCGTAAACTCATCAAGGGACCATTTGCCGCCAAAGCGTCCCAATCCTGATTTTTTCTCACCGCCAAAAGCGATTAACGGTTCATCATGAACGCTCTGATCATTGACATGAACCATCCCGGACTGAATCTGCTTTGCTACCTCTACCCCTTTTTCAATAGAACCTGTATAAACGGCGGCGCTTAAACCATATGGAGTATCATTGGCCATCGCGATTCCCTCTTGCTCCGTTTTAAACGGAATCACCGTTGCCACCGGACCGAACATTTCATTTTTCGCTGTGGAGACATCATTTGTAGTAGAGGTCAGAATATATGGAGAGAGGATATTCCCTTCCACCTTTCCTTCCAGTACAACCTTGGCGCCTTCCGCTTTCGCTTTTTCGATCTCTCTAGTAATTCGTTCTACAGCTTTGCTGTTAATGAGCGGTCCAATCATATTCGAATGATCTCTGGGATCGCCAACTTTGATCTTCCGGGATTTTTCAACAAACTTGTCCACAAACGTTTCATATATATTCTCGTGCACAATCATTCGATTAATCGCCATGCAGATTTGACCATTATGAAAATATTTTCCGTATATTGCAGATTGAACTGCTTTATCAACATCGGCATCTTCCAGAACGAGCATCGGATTGTTACCGCCCAATTCCAGTATCGCCTTTTTCATCATTTGGCTGCAGATTTGAGCAATATGAAGTCCTACCGCAGTCGAACCCGTAAACGAAATCACCCTTGGGATCGGATGTTCAACAAAGCTGTCTCCAACTTCATCAATCGAAGTGACAACTACATTCAATAAACCTTTTGGAAGGCCTGCTTCTTCAAAAATTTTAGCTATCAGCAAACCTCCGCTTATCGCGGTCTGCTCATCAGGCTTCAGCACGACACCATTTCCAGCTGCCAACGCCGTGGCAACCGAGCGCATAGACAAATACATCGGAAAATTAAATGGACTGATCACACCAACGACCCCAACCGGACGACGGTATATCCGATTTTCCTTGCCATGAACGAGCGAAGGGACGATCTCTGCCCCCATTCTCATCGGGAAACTTGCCGCTTCTCTCGTAATCGAAATACAAAACTCCAATTCGACACTAGCCTTGGCATAAGAAGAACCCGTCTCTTGAATAAGGAGGTCACATATTTCCTCACGACGCGCCTTCATGATGGATACAGCATTCTCAAAAATCTCCGTTTTCTTGAAAGCGTTTACCATTTCCCATGCAGGCTGTGCTTTTTCTGCTGCAAAATATGCTTCTTCTATGTCTTCCTTGCTGGCAAGCTTTATTGCAGTAATTAACGCGTCATCATACGGGTTTCTATTCTCATACATCGTTTGACTGTTTCCTTCACGCCATTTGCCAGAAATGTACTGTAGATTCAATTCACTATATGCAGTCATTCCATCCTTTCCTTTCAATATATATTTCAAGCGCACAACATCAAATATAATCTTGTGCTTTAGGTGATTATTACCCTGAAATTTATATATTAAACTTTGAAGATATGAAAACTGCAAAATATATAACGAATCTGAATCTACATGTACATTTCTTGGCGAAACAAATCATTTGAAAAATGTTTACTTCATACCAGTGACACTTAGCAGATCATTCCACGTTATTTCCTCTGGCTGCTTCTCCCCGAAATAGATCGGATTCGTGAAGGCAAGCAGCCGACCTTCTTCATCCCGAACGTCGAATCGGTACCAATGATACGCATCCGCTTCCCATGGAATGATCCATTCCAACACCGCCGGGTCCGATCCACCAGCAGCTGGAGCAGCCTTGACCGATTCAGGAGTACCGTTATGGACGAGAGAAACCAGAATATTCGTCTCACTATAAATGCTTAAGGAGCAAGTTATGTTTCGTTCCGATTCCGCTTGCTGCTCATCTGCAAATGCTTGTGATACATCACTGCCAAACCGATACTCCCGATCACCTGCTCGAATAGTGGCTTCAAGGACCGGCCCGCGTGAGACGTATACCTCACCTCGGCGAACCCCTTCCAGCACAGCTTCTGCTGATAAATCATCGCACCAGACGTAGGTTGCCGGATCACCGATCAAGGATGGAATGTCACAGTCCGGATAACGTTCGGTCGGCAGCATATGTGAATCCGATCCACCGATACCTGTAAGCCTATGCCCTCTATTCCAGCATTCACTCCATAGCTTTAATGCTTTTTCCGTTGCTTCCGGGTTCGGTGAATAGGTCGGGTCATTCCATATTTCCATCGAGTGAACCGCACTTAATAATGTTTCTCCATACTGCCATGCCCATGGAACCAGCATCGGATGGTTGATGGAGCATACCGCACCTTGTTCAGCAGTTTCCTTCATCAGACGATCCATGCCCGCTTGAGTCGTGAGTCCGCCATCGGGTGCAGAAGTGCGCCAATCGATCCATTTTCGCAAACCCAGTGCATTCCAATGCCCGTCACCCGAAGTCACTTCCACTCCCGGAATAACGAGCACATTTCCTTTCGGCCAAGACGTTGACATCACATTGTGATCGGTCGCCGTAAAGAAATCCATTCCGAGCTTCTCCGCTTGATCACTGTTCATAAGCTGCGTCATTTTGCCGTCTGAGAGAACCGTATGCGTGTGGAAATCACCTTTATACCAGCGGCTGCCTTCCTGCCAAATTTTATTCCAGTCATAATTGTCCATCGTAAAACCTGCGTTCTTTTCCCCGCTATTCCAGTATTCCCGATCACCATGCAGCTGTGGCGAATCATACTGCGCTGGCAACTTGCCAGCCCCCGTTTCCCATACCACTTCCACATGCTTCCCGACATCTGTACTGATCTCCAGCAACCATGTTCCTGGCATAATCGTTCCTGATACGGCGATCGGACTCGTCGTTTCTGCCTGCTCATGTATAACAATATTTCGCTCGTTCCCGCCATCAAGGAAACAGAACCGGAGTGACTTCTCAACATCCCACAAGTAAGCTCTCGCCCAAGATTGATGAGCCTCAAATTTCAACTGAAATGCAATCCAGCTTTGTCCTTCTTCGACTTGTATCGGAAAAAAGCTGGTGAATTGGTCCATCGTCACTGATAAGTGTCCTTTACCCATCGTCTGCTCACCTTCCAAACATAGTAGAAATGCAGATTTTCATTATCTAAAACTCAATTTTCGCTTATAAAAACTCGTTATCTTTTTTAAAAACGCGATAGGGGCGTCTATCCAAGAGTTCCTATCAAAATAATGCCTGTCGTAATCGCAATCGACATGACAATCCGCATCTTCCCCTGCTGTTCCTTCAGAATAAAAATACCAAGCAGTGTCCCGAAGACAGTCCCGATCTCACGTATCGGAGACAGATGAGATAACGGTCCCAAACTCATTGCATACAAGAAAAGCAGGTAAGACCCCGGAGAGAATAAAGCTCCAACCATAAGCGGAATTTTGTTAACCTTCCATTCTGTTTTAATGCCTTTTGAACGGAGCGCCGGGCCAGTTAGCACGCCCATGTAACCGATATTGCATAATCCTAGCAAAGCAAGCGGAGAAATATAATCAAGGATGAGTTTATCCGCAAGCGTATAACCTGTAATACACAAGCCGACGCCGAGGGCAAACATCATCCCTGTTGCATATTTCTTATCCTGCAGCATCGCTCTGTTCAGCTTAAATCCGCCAATTTTAATGAGACCGATAATAATGAACCCAAGCCCGATCCAGCCATAAACAGACAGCTCTTCATTAAAAAGCAATACGCTCAAAACAGGAACCAGCAATGCCCCGGTACCGCGCATGATCGGATATACCTGTGAGATATCACCGTATTGGTATGCTTTAGACAGCAGCCGAAAATAACTGCTCTGCAGTACAACTGACAGTAAAATCAGAACATAACCTTTCAATGGAATGGTATTGTTCATAAGCCACTTTACTACGACAGGCATCAAGAGAAAAAAGCACGGGATGTTGATCATCCACAAAAACACATCTTTGTTAATACTTCGTTTTGCAAATAGGTTCCATATGGAATGTGTGAAGCCGGACGCAATCACCAATAATAATGCTAATGTTGTCATGTTCTACCCTCAAGTTTTGTAATAGGTCGCCGACTGTTCTATTCGTCATTTCTCTATCATTTCATCACAGTTATAGTTTCTTCTCCCCCATCTCTCTTGATGAGGGAAATCTGACCAAACACTCTTACTCCATCTACCAAAAATACGGTCTGAGGGCTTTCCTCCCTCTCATGGCTTATGAGCACAATATGCTCCATTTCCGTTTCAGAAAATCGTATACGGACGGCCTCGGCAGCAGATGAACTTAACAAATTTCCCTTGTAATCCGCTACTGGCAGCCGCTCTACCACGGGCCTGTCCTGTTTGCCTGAAGGCTGTGGATAAAGAACCTGTATTATGGAAGTAAATCCTCTCGCCCGACACTTATAGACTAACGATTGTTTCTGCTGTTTGCGGTTATACTCGTAGGAAATCCATCCTGACTCCAATGAAGCTTCCAGCTGCTGCGGATCGGCCGGAATGATGCACAAATTAGGTCCTGATTCATCCAAAGTTCTGCAAGAGCTATCGACGGGATCGATCTCGACGTTATCCGAAGCAAAATGAAAATGCTGTGTAAACTCATGCTCTTCCTTACAATCAAAACTGTCTACCAACACCCAATAATCCGGCTTAACAAAAATGATTCGCCTTAGCGGGTCCACTCGATCCGCCAGGTGACGATAACCGGTATGCCCTGCTTCAACATAATCTGCTTCTGGCCCAGAGCTCCATATGACATCCGTTGGCTTGGCTACACGGCCATTTGACCACGTATCGATGTACTCCGTGAACTCGATGCCGTCGACCATCGTCGTATTGTGGGCGCTGCATTGCTTTAATTCCCGCCGCAAAGGTTCTGTATCACTGTAGTTATAACGCCCCGGATCAGACAAAAGATCTTTGCCATAGGCATGTAGGTCGAAGTGCAGCAAATCAGCATGCCCATGACCTCCTCCTAGAAAGCCGCAGTGAAAATACAGATAACGGGCATCTTCTTTCCAATCCGAACGCATGACATAATTGCCCGACTGCTTGAAAGGAAACGACAAGTGTTCCGGCTGTTGAATGTCCACCGCCCTATATTTCTGCATTCCTTCAGTACCGAAGTTCCACACACTGTCAAAATCAAGATGTTCATATGCTCCAAATTTCAAAGCGCCGTCCTGAAGCAAGATGGCTCCGGCTGTCAAATAATCGCGAATGTCGTTGTCATCGCTATCCCCCTGCATAGGCTGGTGATGATTCGGCTTGGCCCAATACAGATTTGCTTTCATCATCTTGTGAACCGTACCAGAAATGGCTTCATGAACCTTTATCCCATTTTGTGCCGACAACGTCATCATGCTGACATAGCAATGCAATACTTCATTATGATACATCGGCGATTGCTCCCAATGCGTTCCTTCTTTCGTGACCTGCAATCGCGTCGTTTCCACCAGACGCTCGATGCTTAACCTTTGCCACTCAGCAGCCAGTTTCATTTCTGGGGCGAATACAGACATCATATACAAACCATGGTTTTCTATGACTCCCCAGTTGCTGATCCGTTTCCAATCATTAAAATCACTAACGATATATTGAGCATGCTCATGCAAAGATACAAGCATCTTTGCCAGCAGCTTCGCTGTAAAATGTGGACTATGCTTCATATATTGAAAGGATTTAATCCAGTTCTCACAGCGAATACCGGCTTCAATGGAACGCCAAGCCGGATTGCTTCGGGTAGGTATTTCAGGGACAGGATTCGCATCTATCCAATTCTCCAGCTGGGAGCACCATACTTGAGCGTACTGTTCATTCTGAGTCATCGCATAAGCTTGTCCTAAAGCGATCCAATACCGATGTCGGTTAAGCATATACGTCCATTCCACATCATGATCAGGCATGTGATGCCAATCGATTGCCCCTTCAAAAGTAACCGGAACATTCGTCCGTTCCATATCCCAAGGGAACTGAAACACAAAGGTCTGCTCAAGCACTTCATTGGCTGTTCTCAGCACTAGCTCCGTTTCTTCCGGGCAAAATTTCTGTACATAGGCTGATAATTCAGCCGTCTCTTCTTCATTAAAATACAATTTCACTGCGTCGCGCGATGTATAATGGCGATGGAGAGCAGAATACGCTGCTCTCTCATCGCCCTTTATTAATGCATCGCTGATCGGTTGCAGTGCTTCGGCATCCAGATTCAGCAAGCTCCATAGTGGATTGTTCATAATTCGTACCAATATCCTTTTATCCCTTTGTCCATTCGCATCAATGCTTCGAGATAATAGTAGTCGCCCCAAATCATATAATCATCTGGAGCCACACCGCCACGTACATAATAAGATCCATGCTTTAACAGCCCTTCGGCATCGTCTTCACCGATCGTTGAGTAATTGTCAACAAGCGAAGTCATCGACAGCTTTAACTTCTCTTCGTATTCAGCACGATCTGGATCGCTGTCATCCAAATGGCCTATTAGCTCAATCAATCCGGCTGCAACAATGGCAGAGGCGGAGCTGTCCCGATATGTATTCACATCAACAGGAGCATTGAAATCCCAATAGGCTACATGGTCCTCCGGCAGCTGCTCAAGGAAATAGTTCGCCATACGTTTGGCTGTATCCAGATAAAGCGGGTTTCGGGTATAACGGTAAGCCAGGGTAAAGCCATACACACCCCATGCTTGACCTCGAGCCCATGTAGAGCCGTTCGTATACCCTTGATGTGTCGCTCCGCCAAGCGGTTCACCTGTCTCCGTATTAAATACAAATGTATGATATGAGCTGTCATCGCCGCGAACAAGATATCGACGGCTTTGGTCCGCCTGCTTGATCGCGATTTCACGATAACGCTCATTTCCGGTTTGTTCATAAGCCCAGAACAACAAGGGAAGATTCAGGAGGCAATCGATGATCATGCGCCCTCCATGCTGTGCATTATCTGGCAATCCCCAGGCCTGAATATACTCACCTTTCTCACGCCAGCGGCGCATCAGCACATCGGCTGCTTGCAGTGTCAATTGTTTCGCTTCTTCATTACGTTCTACAATCCATTGTGCCTGTGAGGATAAGGTATAAAGGAATCCGATATCGTGATGATCCAGAACGATGTGCTGTTCCATTCGGCGCTTGAAGCTCTCTACCGTGCGGCGTGCTGCCTCCCGGTAAAACTCATCGCCAGAATATTCATAAGAGAGCCACAGCATTCCACTCCAGAACCCATTCGTCCAATCCTCATTGTTATTTAGTTCATATTTGCCGTTCTCACTGACATGCGGGAAGCGATCTCCGAAACGCTCCACGTTGTTTCTGATCTTCATCATTGCATCTTCAATTGCGTGTTTCCACATGTCCTTTTCATCCTTTCCATTCACTGTTATCACTTTACAAACTGGGTTTCCCCAGCAATCCGGCTCAAATCAACGGTTTGGCTCGGGTCCATCTTCAAAGTGATCGTATGGCTCTTCCCTACAGAACCTTGTGTATCGATCGCCAAACGGGTATATGGAAATGTCTGCAGTACCGTCACGCTCGGATCTTTCTCAACGATTTCCAGTCCGACTTTGCCGATCTCAACAACGACTGTTCCTTGCTTCTGGGTAGGCTCTGCCACCGCAATCTTCAACTGATCCCCGTTTTCCTTCATCATGTAAGAGATCGGTTTGTCTGTCTTCACATATTGAAATGCGCCCGCTTCCCAGAAGTTAATGCCTGTTACGTTCTGTTTCAATTCCTTGACGGCATGAACACGTTCATTTGCCGCCAATACCTCAATATCCGGATTAACTGCGTAAGCGGCTGTCTGCTCTGACGTTTTGCCAGGAAGCAGCACATACTTATAGCTGCCGGCCTTCGGTGAAGTTCCATGTTCTATTGCTAAACTCAAATAGTTGCGAGTAATCGGGTCTGTTGGACCACTCCTATGAATTTCACTCCATGAGCCGGTGCGGGCTTCACGCTTACCGGATACATCTGCCCCAGACGGGAATACGTAACCAATATCGGAGCCTGCTACATTACCTTCCAGATGAGCCCACTTCGCACCCGTCATTTTTTCCTGCCACCCTAAATGACTCGGCATTTCACGACCGTCCACAATCAGCTTGTTGCTGCCGGATGATGTCAACTGGCGATTTTCAACAATGGTCTCTGTTAGACCGGAAGAATCATTATTGATATCTGATCCAACCGCAACCATCTCATCATCGAACAAAAACCATGATTTCTTGCCCTGCAAGGAACTTCCTGTACTTTGCGCAAGGGAAAATTCCATTCCTACAGCTCCATAATAATCATCCATGACCGTACCGCCAACCCAATCTTTAGGATTCATATAATAGGCCCACTCCTCAGGGGTTTTGAATGAACCGTCTGTAGTCGTTCCAGGCAGTCGATAGCTGTCAATCGTAGGCCAGTATTGATCGCTGAATTGTTTCAAGTCACTGTTATACAGACTGGTCATCCCTATTCCGGTATACCAGCCTTTTTTGTTCTCCCCATTACCATATTCGAATGCCGAGATCCGGTCCGAGAACATACTGATTCCGATGCCGAAATCCTCACGCAGCTGAACCGCACGATCCATCCCTGCAAACATTTGCGTATGAACCAGTTCACCACGCGGCACGATGCTATCATCCTGCATCAGCTGTTTTAACAGATTCAGTTCATACAGCGGCAAGCCTGCATAATAATTTTCAAATGTCGTGTCCTCCAGCACCCATTCCTTCACCATGCTCTTGATTTTCGTAGCTTGTTCAGGCGGAGCCGATTGGGCCAGACGAAGCAGCGTCATAATAATCGAACGCCCTGTAATATGGTCGGAATCTGCAGCTCGCGAAATACTGCGTCCTTTCACGGAATCCATGATCGCCCCTTTATAAATCAGCGGCTCAAAGGAGTCTTCCACCCATTGATATACATTGTTAGCATTAGGATCTGTGATCGCCCATGGCGAATCCTCGAACAAGTAAAACAGATCGGCCATTCGTCCTAGCAATACGGCGCCATAACCGCCTGTATATGCGATATTTTTGTGCTGCACAAGGGAGCCGTCTTCATACAGCCCATCCCCCTGTTTCACATACAAAAATTCATTGGAAATCGAATCCCTGCCCTGCTGAATCTTGGATTCTTCCTTGCCTACGATGCCTCGCAAGGTGACAACGAGTGACTTATCGAGTAGGTTAGCCCCTGTTTCTACAGCAGCAGGATTGGCTACACGCTTTTTCGGATCTGGAACGAACTTATCAATGGTGATCATATACTTGTCCAGAAGCTCTGGCGGCATGACATCATACATAAGTGTAAGAATGTTCATAATCTCCTGTGGAGAGCCGATTTCCCAATCCCACCAGTTACCTGTAATCTTCTTGTTTTCGTTGTAATGGTATTTATACATCCAATCCATGGCGCGAATGATATCGTCCTTCAACGCTGCATTTCCCTTCAAGGATGATCCTTCGATGGAATAAGCTAGCGCGAGATCGCGGATAATTCCGTAAGCCCAGGATATACGCCAAGAATCGTTCTGTGTTTTGCTGATGACGTCATTCCACAAAGCATCCGGATCTTCAGCTTGGCTTAATGTGTCCCATCTGCCTGTCTTTTCCGGGTTGGTCATTCGCTGAACCAGTGCTTCCACATTCGCGGCAACATCCGGATCGTTCATATTAACGCCTTGTCCGCCAACCAGCTTTGAAGCCCACTTTTGCCGAATCGTATCAAACACCTGCCTTTGATCATCCGATTCTACACGAATCTGGCTTTGTGAAGCTACATTCGGGTCTGACGAGCGCAAGGTCAGTCCGTGGTTAATCGACTGATCCGCCACTGCACTGGCATCCACCTGATCATTCAATAAGGGTAATCCTGCAAAAACAAGCTGAAATGTCATACAGAATACGACTACGATTGATATCCTTCTTTTTCTGATATCCATACAATTGCTCCTTTTCGTTTGAAGCATAAGTAGTGTGATGTTTTACCCTAATTCCGGTTGATCTTGAAGCGCAACTTGCCGCTCTTTTGTTCCATGCAATTCAAATACAACGATCTCATTGTCTCCCGCGCGCAGCAGCGGCCCTGGAACGTAGAGCGTCTTTTGCGGGCCAGCTTCCCAATAGCGCCCCAGATTAAAACCGTTTACGAACACAACTCCTTTAGTCCAGCTTTCAAGCTTAAGGAATGTATCGGCGATATCTTCCTCATTCGCAATATGGAAGGAGCCTTTATAAAATGCCGGGCCTTCCATCTGTACCTCAGCCTGAACAGAAGGCGCTTGATTCAATAGTGAGATATTGTCGAGCGGCAGCGTATGAATCGTCCAATCAAAAAGGAATTGGAAGCCTAACCTCGCACCCTCGGTTATACCTTTATAATCTCTCAAGTATGGGCCATAGTTGGTTCTGCCCATGTTTTCGACCAAAATGCGCAGCTCCGCTCCGCCTTCTGGAATCTGCAGCTCAATCGGTTTCGGGTCCCAACGCTCAATCACTCCCTTGTATTCCCCATTAAGGAATACCAGCGCACGGTCATGAACCTCCTGAAGCTCAAGGGAGCACTGCTTTCTAGGACCGGATATTTGGGTAGTGTACAAAATAAAACCATAAGCTTGACCCAGCTTCTCCATCGGTTCAGGACAAGCTCTCTGTACAGGCGTTGACAATACATTCAGCAGGTCAAAAAGCGGTGCAATCGGCTTCATCTGAACCTGGCCATAATTTTTCTTGCGAACAGGCTCTGGAAGCGGCATCGGTTCCACATCAAAATATTTCTGGATGACTTCCTTCACCAGTACATATTTCTCCGTTATATCTCCCCATTCCGTTAACGGACTGTCATAGTCATAACTCGTCACGGTCGGCTCATACTTCCCATGATTGTTAGCACCGTTATAGAAGCCAAAGTTCGTGCCCCCATGGAACATATAGAAGTTAACTGAGCCGCCCGCCTTCAGCATATCTTCAAACACGTTAGCCGCATCCTGTGCGTCTCGGGTATGATGCGGCTTGAGCCAATGATCAAACCAACCGTTCCAATATTCCATACACATAAGCGGCTTATCAGGCTGGACTTCCTTCAGGGCGTTAAACGCTTCCTCTGTTCGCGATCCAAAGTTAACGGTTTCAAACACGCCCGGAATCATGCCGCCTTGCAGCATAAAATCCTCCGGACCATCTGATGTAAACAGCAGGACATCCATGCCGCGGTCTATCATGCCCTTTTTCAAATATTCCAAATATTTAAGATCATTGCCGTAGCTTCCATATTCGTTCTCGATCTGCATGGCAATAATCGGACCGCCGTTCGTGCAGAGCAGTGGCTTGAACATAGGCAGAAGCACATCGAAATAAGCGTCTACCTTAGACAGAAACTTCTCATCATAGCAGCGCAGCCGGATCCCCTCATCCGCCAACAGCCATGCAGGCAGCCCGCCAAATTCCCACTCCGCACAAATATAAGGGCTTGGACGTGCGATAACGTGTAAACCAACCTCTGCTGCAATTTCAATGAATCTTACAACATCAGCCATACCTGTGAAATCAAACTGCCCCTCCTGAGGCTCGTGCAAATTCCATGGAATGTACGTTTCAACTGTGTTAAAGCCGCAAGCCTTCAGCTTCCGCAAACGGTCCTCCCAATATTCCGGTACGACACGGAAATAGTGAATCGCCCCTGACAAAATCCGAATCGGTTTGCCATCGTATATAAATTGATCACCCTGTATCATGAAAGATGCCATTTTTTTAAGTTCCTCCTGCTCATGATCCGAAAATATTGTGTGCCGTTCCATTTGTCCGGCTGTAATGTACTACAACTCGTGTACGCTTCATCTATTTAATGATCCCGGATCATCCGGTTGATTTGCTCCCGCTTTCGAATGTACCACTCGGTTTCACGCGGATACATATGAAGCGATATTTCCTCTTCCAAACCTTCTTCCAGCATGGCGATAACCTGCTTGCGTCCTATCTTTTGCTCCAACAATTCCAGTGCCCGCAAATCTTGCAATGCTTCTGTCAACACTTCGAGCCTGATCGACTCGATCGGTCCTTCCTCACCGGGATAGACCAGGAAAGGATCGCCAGCAGGAAATCCTCCACCCGCATCTGTCACTTGAAACGGATTGATGGCATACTTGGAGAACTGGGCATACCAGAAGTTATAACCCCAGTGCAAAAAGCCCTTTAAATTCAACTTGTAAAGCTGGATTCCAAGCACTCGATTGCGTGATGAAGGCATATGGAAAAATCGATTGGAAACCTGTTTGTACTGCGCACAGCAGTAATAAGTCCACAGCCCCTCCACCCCGTTATCAAGAAACGGCTGAATATCGTTGCTGGCTGGAATCGGACGTTTTATGAGCCCACTCTTGTAAAATTCATAATCCGATAATGCATCAATGATCGGGAAATCCTTCAAAATCGGCCGTACGAGTTCACTGGCAGCCCGGTAGGTTTCCAGATCCTCCAGCTTGGGCTCATCGGACAGATGGAAATATACTCGCTGCTCCAGCCCATTCTCCTTCACAAACTGAACGAGCTCCTTCAGCATGGAAGTGATGAAAGCTGCATATTCCGGGTCATCAGAAGCTGTATCCCATCCAAATAACTGCTTATACTCTCCATCCACTGTCGCCATTACTTTCGGAGCATGTTTCGCTCCCCACTGTGTAAACAGGTGAGAAAATTCGAAATATTTCACTCCGATTTCGTTGCACATCTCTACCCATCGCTGTAATCTTTCGAACGAGAAACGATAGCTGTCTCCAACACGCTCAACATCTACAAGCTGAACTGTAGGCCGATCTCCACCCACTTCTGTATCCAACGGCGGTGTGAATAATGGGGTAAGAATCATGTTCATTCCATGCTTTACAGCCGTTCGTATATATTCTTCAATCAGCTGCCAATGCCGCTGGCTGAATACTTCTGTCTCGTAGTAGGTCGACAGACAATCGACGTGAAACCATTCAGTATGCAGGAGAGTTTGCTCAGGCAATGTTTCGGCAATCACTTCCAACTTGAAGGTTTCCTGGCCCAGCCGATTACCTTGATCATCCATGATCTGAACAGCAATATCAAAAAGCCCTGGATCAGCGTTCTCCGGAAGCTCCACTGTAACCCAGAGCGATCTCCACTGATTTGGATATCCGGTTAGCCCGCGTTCAGGATATAGTGGAAAGAGCGGGTCTGGATACAAGCCCGGTGTCTTCCGCAGCACATGCTCGTCGCCATCATGATAATTAATAAAGTTTGCAGGCGATAGTTCCACTGTACGTATAACGATATCGGATTGGAGCGGAGACTCCACCTGTACCTGCAACGATCTTAGATGCACTTTCGCCCGATAAGCCACCTGAAAGGAATAGGTCTCACCGCGCAATGCGGAGCCGCTATGATGAACAGGAGCATTTAGCTCTTCATCAGCAAACACCTTCACTAAAGAACTGATACACCGGGTTTCAAGCTTTTCATTAGCATGAATAGAATCCATGGACATTCCCTCCCTGAATGGTTTTATGTAAACAATAAACCCGGTAAATTCGAGTGAAATTCGAATTTACCGGGGCTTTCCATTTTTAATTCGATGCTTTTGCTTTATAGCTCTCTGTTGTATCTTTCAAATGCTGCTGGAAGCTCGAGTCTGCTTTTAGTCCGTTAATGAAGTTGTCCCAATCTGCCATGCTCGCTTTGCCAATGACAACATTGGTGAACATATCAACGAATTTCTTCGTCCAATCGCCGCCTCTTTCCATCCATGCATCCGTAACAGGCAAGCCTGCCGCAGGGTTTGGTACCGAAGATTCCGAAATTGCATCGATCAGCTTATAATTGTACTCTTTAACGTCTGCCGGCATATCCGGTGCTTCTGCACGCTGGTACTTGTTAAAATATCCAGAAATCCATTGTGCTGTTGTAGCGGTACCATAAGCTTGTTTCTTTCCTTCTTCGGTTTGAACAATCGAACCGTCTTCCGCGATCGTGTAATGGACATCCTTGATTCCGTAAGTCACCAAATTGTAGCCTTCTTCATCCGCAGTAGCATCATAAACTTCAAGGATCTTTTTCAGCTTTTTCTCATCAACCGTTAATTTGTTAACAAGGAATACACCATAGGACCCGTATGCTTGCTCATAATACTTGTTGCCATCTGGAGCACTTGGCAGTTCATAAGCTTTAAGCTCAGCTTCCGGCTTGACTTTCTTTAATTCCTGACCAAACATAAACGCTTCATTGACGTTGGCAATGGCCACTCCCGCCTTGCCCTGAATGATCATTTCCTTCACCTGACTGGACTTCATCACCGGCAAGTCTGGTGTAATCAGCCCATCCTCGAAAGCTTTGTTCCAGAATTCCATTGCTGTTTTAGCTTCTTCCGTCATCCAATAAGGAACCAGTGAACCGTCAGCCTGCTCTTTCCATTGGTTACCTGCACCAAACATGGACATCATATAAGTGCTTACACTGGCTTGTACCATCCCATAGGTATCATCTTTACCGTTCTTGTCCGGATCGTTCTTTGTAAACGCTTCTAAAACATTATAAAGCTCATCCATGGTCGTTGGTGCTTTAAGACCAAGGTTATCAAGCCAATCCTGGCGGATCATTAACGATTCATGGCCATCCAGTGGGCGAACACGTGGAATACCGAATATTTTACCTTGGAATTTGGTATTTTCATATGCATTATCTGGATATGCCTTAAGATTTTCATAATCATCGATATAAGTTGTTAAATCCCAGAACGCGCCTTGCTCCGTTGCCGTTGAAAAAGCCGGATCATTAATATCTTCAATCAAAATAACATCGGGCAAGCTCTTGGAGGCAAGCAGTGCGTTCACTTTTTCTTTATAACTGTTAATCGGGTAGAATTCAATGTCGAGCTTGACGTTCAACTCTTCATTTAATTGTTTAATGCTTTCCAAATCATTGCTTGGTGTTTCTCCAAATGTCATCGTACCAATTGAAATTTCAACCGGTTTCTCCTTAGCTCCCTCAGCTGCTCCTCCTTCTGCAGAGGTAGCCTTCTCCCCCTTAGAGCATCCCGCCAAGGATACGATAAGTATGAGTGCGAATAACAATGAGACCCAGCTTCTCTTTTTCATTCAAAAAAACCCTCCCTTTTTTGATGAAGCAAAATATTAAAATGGTTGGCTTGCCGCGGTATTAACCTTTAACAGAACCGACCAGCATACCTTTGACAAAGTACTTCTGCAAGAAAGGATAAACCATGATAATGGGTACAGACGCGACCACAACAGCAGCCATCTTGATCGTCTCCGGTGGCAGCATCTGCTCGCTTTGCAGCATCGCAGCTACAGAGGGGTCCGCTACACTGGTAGAAGCCTGTATGAGCATCATCTGCAGTACAACCTGCATCGGTCTAAGCTCTTCCGAGTTAATATACAAGACACCGTTAAAATAAGTGTTCCAGAAGCCGACGGCGAAGAACAATCCGAAGGCTGCAATGGCAGGCAGTGATATCGGAAGCATGATTCTGAAAAATACGCCGATATCGTTACATCCGTCGATTTTTGCAGCTTCTTCAAGCTCGTCCGGCAATTCCCGATAAAAGTTTCTCATCAAGAACACATACCATGCACTGGTGATAGCCGGTAAAATAAGTGACCATAGCGTATCCATCAGCCCCAGACTATCCACAAGCAAAAAGTTCGGGATCATGCCGGGATTAAACAGCATCGTCATGAGAATCGCAACAAGGAAAAACTTTTTGCCGAAAAAACGTTTGCGCGACAACGAGTACGAGAGAGCACTCGTCACCATAATACTGAACGCTGAGCCTACTATGGCCAGGAAAGCACTAACTCCTAGTGAGCGGATAAACATCTCGGTAGACAAAATGTATTTGTAAGAGCTTAAGCTCCATTTTTCCGGAATAATAATGAGCGGTTTACTCAAATATTCAGTAGGATCTGTAAAAGAAACAATGATAACGTACAGAAACGGCAGCAGGGTTATTAATGCAAATAACGACAGAATTGCATAAATGACACCGTTCGCAAATTTAAAACCGAATGTCTTTGTCATTAATAAAGCCCCTCCTCACCAAATCTTTTAGCCAAGCGATTCGCGGATACGACAAGTATAAGACCGACTACCGATTTGAATATGCCGACAACCGTCGCATAGCTGAATCGTCCGTTCTGTATCCCTGTCCGATATACATAAGTATCAAATACATCGGCAACATGCGAAACCGGAGAACTCATCATCAGATAAACTTGTTCGAACCCTACTTCCATCACTTGACCAAGTCTCAGTATCAGCAGTACAACAATCGTACTTTTAATCCCTGGGAGTGTAACATTCAACATCTGCTTCCAGCGGTTCGCTCCATCGATCTGTGCTGCTTCATACAGGTCCTGGTTAATGCCTGCAAGCGCTGCCAAAAATATGATCGTACCCCAACCAGCTTCCTTCCAAATGCTCTGTCCTGTGAGCAAAGCCCAGAAATAGTTCGGCTCCGTTAAAAATCCGATCGGCTGTCCGCCAAGCTCGACAATAATCTGATTAATCACACCGCTGTGACCTAGAATAATAAAACAAATACCTGCAATGATTACCCATGATAAAAAGTGGGGTAAATAAATGATCGTTTGAACAATCTTCTTAAATCTCAAGCTCCTCACTTCATTGATAAGCAGCGACAAGATTATTGGGATCGGAAAGAAGAAAATAATGTTCAATAAACTGATTGCCATCGTGTTTCGGAATAATAGTAAAAAATCCGGATTGGAAAAAAACTCGGCAAAGTATTTAAAGCCAACCCATTCGCTATCCCAAAATCCCAGATAAGGAGAGTAATTTTTGAAGGCTAATGCCAGTCCCCATATCGGAAAATACTTAAATATGAGGAAATACAGTAGCCCCGGAAGTGCAAGCAAATATAAATATTTCTCTCTGGCGAATATAACCTTCAGTCTAGTTAGCTTGGATACTTTTCTTTCTTTCTGTTCCCTTCCACTTCCATGTACCAAGATTGTTTGTTGGGTATTGGATTGCGACAAGGTACTCACCACCTCCTGTTTATTCATGAAGCTAAACTTGCCAAAATGGTTTCTTGTCTGCATCATACCAAGCTGGTTACCTGACAAACAATGACCAATTCTTATTCAATAAAATCGCTGCTGCAAAAAAAGCGCATCCTTTGATATAACAGGCTTTTTCAACGTTAGCATCCCAAAAATTAACCTCTGATGGTCATGCCAAACTAAAAAAAGAAACTCTTAAAAACACAAAAAAAACTTGCAGAGAACGAGAGGTCACATTCATTCTCGTCCTTTGCAAGTCAGTAGAAAAAAAGGGAATCACTTTTTTCTATGCATTTCACGATATTGACCAGGTGGTACCCCTATATGCTTTTTAAATACACGTATAAAATTTTTGGGGTGGTAACCGATTTTCTCCGCGATTTCATTTACGAGCAAATCCGTCGTTACCAACAGTTCTCTTGCTTTAGCTATGCGAACCTGTGTTAAATACTCAATAAAAGAAATATCCATCACCTTTTTGAAAAGTTTGCTTAAATATTGTGGGCTTATATCACAAATCTGAGCACACTGATCCAGTGAAATATCCTGTTGATAATGCTCTTCGATATATTGCGTTACTTTATGAATAAGATTTTCATATTCCTGGTTCTTTTGATTGCTGACAGACATCATGATCGGCTCCAGTATTTCCCCCGTAAACCAATCATTTAACTCTTGGATAGTCTTACACTCTCTCATCTCTGCAGATAAATCATAAGGTGTTCTCCCAAACAAGCTGTCGTAATGTATATCCATCAGAAAGGCTGTTCGCAGTGTTGTAGACAGCAATTGATCGTATGACATCAGGATAAGCTCCGGATTATGTACAGCCTTCTGTACTTGATCAGCAAATGCTCTTAGCATTCGTTCTGTCTCAATAAAGTCCCCCACCTGAAGCGAAGCGGTAAAATGGGCCTCGATCTCCGCTGGGTACCGATAGTTCAACGAGTTGGTAACCCCTTTACTCTCAATGATCTGGTTGCCTCCATTGATCATACGGGAATGAAACGCCAGCTGTGCTTCACGGTATAAGTCCGGTATTTGCTCCACTTGATTTGCCGTTCTGCTCAAACCAATCGTTACGGGGGAGTTCAAATAATGTGCGATCTGCTGTCGTACGACTTCAGCTGCCGCTTTAAGGGAGCGCTCCCAATCCTCCATCTCTTTATGTTCGTTCCAAAGCCACACTACAACTTGATCATTCAGAACATTGATAACAATTCCATCAAGCCCTTGCTGCTCCAATAACTCAGCTGCAATATTTTTCATAACGAATATGATTAAATCCTTATCTTCCTCTTGGAATTTGGCCTCTTCTACAAATTGATCTACAGCGATAATAAAGACAGCTGCCGATTGCTGTTCAGGAATGTTATACCTTCGCAAAAGCGCAAGCAGATGTTCCTTTCGATCATGAATAAACTGCCCTTCCATCAATCGTAAGGCAAAGATTTCACGAATAAGCGGAAACTGCTCATTCAGTTGTCCCTCCAGTTCCATTGCCTTGCTGTTAATTTCAGCCCATCGTTTGTTCACATAACTGAACTCATCCATTCCCATATCAGCTGCCTGATTGCCGCTGACATGATGAATCAGCTTTTTGATTGGGCGATACACTCTTTGCGCACCGAACATGGCAAGTACAATGCCGGTAACGAGAACGATCCCAATCATCAGAATGGTCATATTAACGATCCACTTGGAGCTGCTATACAGCTCCTCGGTTGGAATCATGTCTATGTACAGCAGATTATATATTGGCGAGAGCTTTGACGTAACAAGATATTCCTTCCCTTCCCAATTGTAAAAAAAGTCCTTCTCCCCCTGGTTTGTAACCGTTATCATTTCGAACAACTCGTCAGGAACAGATGGATCATTGATATGGAATACCAGCTTCCCCGTATCGTCAAGCACATACATTCGTTCGTTCTCATATTTAACAAATGGTTTAGCGAGTGACGTAAACATCTGATTGTCGATAATGATCTGAAGAAATCCAATCGGATCGTTCGTATGTAGTGGAAGTGTACTGATGATGGATATGCCGTCATTGTAATCAGTACCGTTTAGAGAATAACCGGTTTTCCAGTATAACTGCTTCGTGTCGTTCAACAGTTGCTGAGCCTTCTCTATTTCTTCATCAGACTCCAGCTTCTGCCCGCCGTAAGTAGCCGATATCACATAGTTTTCATCTATAGAATACAATGAAATGTCTTTAATTTGAGGATTTCCATTCTTAAAAGCTGATAAATTTTGATATACATTCGTATAAAAACCTGCATAATTGTTACGCTTCAATTCTACTAAATCCGAGCTAAAAAATGACCCCAGCTGAAGCTGAATCAAATTGTTTTGTACACGGTCCATTCCGGTATCGATCGTCTGTGAGGCGTAACTCAATATTCTCGACACGTCGTAACTGGCATCATCCTTAACCATTTTATTCATCATGGCATAACTGGATACGCCTAAAATCAGGATTGGGATAATCGATGATAATAAAGATAGCAATATCATTTTTCGGTAGAATGATGGTTTGTTCATCAACAACTTAAACCAATTTCTTCCATTATCATCTCTTATTTTCATATTAAAACTCCTCGCTTAACCTCTTAGGTGAGTATACTATTTAATTTATACTATATTTTTGTTTTTTTATCACCCTCATATTGTATACGGTTGCACAGATGCCTATTTTTATATAGAAAGTGTCCCTATATTCCACACCAGTATGGTTATAGAGAACACATAGGAAACTACCGGACATAACCCCCTATTAACATACCTTTATAAATGTTGAAAAAGGTGCCCCTAAGGTCTTTGACCCGGGCACCTTGCATCTGTATATCCTTCTATTTTCGTTTCCATATCGACTCTACTACTTGTTCTTCCTGTTCAGATTACGTTCTCCTTTATCAACAGCACCTCCGGCTCCATCTCCGTATCCCTGATAGAGGTTAGGGTCCTGTGCCGTTTCTTCCGCTGCATCTTTCTTGTCGGCATAAGAGTCGATATCCACGCCAGCACCTGTGTATTCACCATTCTCGTTGTATACATGCTCATTGAGCGTATCGTTTCGGCGGAACGTATTATATACTCGATCTCTATTATGATCATCCGAATCAACCAGAACAAGGATCCGGCCTTCATCCAAATATTCATCATACTCCCTGGCCTCTTCCTCCGGTATACCGAGCCCTATCAAACCGCCAACCAAACCACCTGCACCGGCACCAACAGCCGCGCCTGTCAAGGTTGCTGCGATCGGCCCAGCTGCAACGATCGGGCCAAGCCCCGGAATCGCCATGGCACCCAGGCCCGCCAATAGACCGGTTACACCACCCAATACGCCCCCCGTAGCGGCTCCGGATGCCAAACCTTCGGGAGCTTTGGTCCCCGTTTCATTATTGATCGTGGTCACCTCGTCACGATCTTTGGCAATCACAGAAATTTCCTCTGAATTGAAACCGATCTCCTTCAATTCATTTATTGCTCGTGTTGCTTCCTGCTCCGTACGAAATGCACCGACAACTTTCCGAGTCATATGGATTCCCTCCTTAATAGTGTGGTTCATTAAGCGTCTATTCATCTCTTTTTAAACGCGTATGCAAGCTGTCAAACATAAGGACGGGCATAAAGGATACTCCTTGTCTACATTTGTAAATCAATACTGCGGTAGATTATAGTTCAGGATGGATTTTCCATGTGGCTTTCGATATAATCAAGGAAGTTATTGACAAGAGAATACTTTAGGAGGAAGATCATTGAAATCCCGTAAAGAACCGTTTCGTTACTCGCTTACAACGCCCATTTCTTGTCTGCTTGAACTGATCGAGTTTAACGGAACTTCTGTAAAGAGCAAGCCTGCAGAAGCAGAACTCATAAACCTGAGCAAAACGGGCTGTAAAATTAGGTCCAGTCTCAATCTTCATGCGGATACCAACCAGGTGATGGTGAAAATTCATCTTCCCCTTACCGAATCACCGATTGTATGTCCGGCAACGATTCAATGGCAGCGAACCGATGATTCAATCCGTTATGAATACGGTTTAAAACTCCATCTTCCTCCTTCCGAAAATGAACGTATTTTGATTGACCTCAGAACGCTCGCAGCGGAGCGAAAAATTGTTGTGGAATAGCACATAGACTTGCCGAAAAAGGCAGGTCTTTTTTAAATCTATTAAAGTAATGTTACGTTTGTAAAAAATTAACTGATATGTGATAATATTAGTCAATAAAACAAGCTATCAGTTAGACATCGCATAAAATCTATAATAGGCTGGTGAAGTTATGGATTGGTTCCAACCATATGAAGAGGAGTTAGCCGAAGTCTTTGCGGAATGCAGTAAGAAAATCGCTGAATTCCCTCCGCCTCTGAATCAGATCGGTCTTCAGTACATGGAGAAATTTGATGTTTTTCAACAAGGGAGCGCCAAAAACTATATTTGTTATCTCCTTCCTTTCTGGATGAAAGATCTAACTGATCTTCCTGCAAATGTGTATCGCGATCTTTCAACAGCCAACATTTTCGGAATGCTGTACTTTTTCATTCAGGACGACATTATGGACAGCTTGCCGGAACATCACACCCCAGGAACATGGAAGCATCCGTTGGCACTGGCCAATCTTCTACATACGGAATTCATAAGTATATATCAGACCTTATTCCCGATAGAGTCTCCGTTATGGTCGTATTATAAAAGCTATATTCAGGAATGGTCGGAAGGTGTCATTTATGAAAGCCAGCAGGATTACTTCCAGCACAATCCAACCCAGATCGCAAAAAAAGCCGCACCCGTCAAACTTGGAAGCACTGCTGCATTGCTGCTTTCAAACCGTCATGACCTCATCCCGGTAGCTAACGATCTGATGAACAACGTCCTTCTCACCTTGCAGATGATGGATGATTGGGCGGATTGGGAGCAGGATCTGTCTGACGGCAGTTACAATTGTTTACTATCTCTGATTAAGTCAGATTACAATCTTTCCAAGGAACATGTATTAACCACCGATGATGTTCACCGTGCTGTCTATCTCCACGAAACACTTAATCATTATGTAAGTATCGCATCGGCTGCTCATCTGAAGATTTTGGATTTAAACATCAACGTACCTCACGTCATATCTTTTCATGAAACGCTAGTAAACGAGCTCATGCAAGAAGCAGAAAACATAGAAAACGGCCGAAAAATGCTGGAGCATGGCGGTCTAAACTATTATTTATCTGTTTTAAGCAAATAATAATAGATTTTATGCAGCTTCCATGTTATTCTTATAGAGTAAATAATAACCATTTTGAAAGGGTGATTCTAATGACGACAGAAGCCATCTTTCAAACACAATTGATTCAAAAAGCATGGGAGGATCCGAGCTTTAAGGCAAAATTGCTTAGTGATCCCAAATCCACCATTAAAGAAGTGCTAGGCGTATGGATTCCGGACCACATTCAGATTAAGGCTGTCGAAGAACAATCCAACGAACTGTATCTTGTCATTCCGCCGAATCCTTCCGGAGTGATCAAGTCCGAAGCCAAAGAAAAGGCCATGTGGTAATACGACATCATACATCCTAAGAAATACATACTTATATCATCATCTTCAACAAGGAAGTGGGAACGAGCCCTTTGCCTTCCACAGCTTCAGCTATTAGCTGTCAGCTGCGGGAAGCGTAATAACGGCTTCCGTTCCCACTCCTTTTTTGCTGCTGTAATGAATACTTCCTTCCATGGCCTCAATAATACGAAACGTGACCATCAGCCCGAGACCGGTTCCTTTGGTTTTGTTAGAAAAATAAGGTTCACCAAGTCTTGATAGAACATCGATGTCCATTCCCTCGCCATTATCCTCGATATGTATCCGTACAGTTCCATTCAAAATATAAGCCCGAATATGTATTCGACCTTCACCATCTAACGCCTCGACACTGTTCTTGATAATGTTGATCAGTGCCTGCTTGAATTTGGACGAGTTCCCCTGTATACAAATATTGTCCGGTATATCAACTGTAATTGTACCTCCCTGCAAATGAGCCAGCGGAGCTAGTATTCCTTCAATATGCTTGAACTCATCCGACACCTTCAACACCGCAATCTTTCCATACTCCGGCTTGGCAAAGGTCAGAAAATCAGTTATAATGCCGGATGCTCTATCCAGCTCCACCATAGCCATACTCAAGTACTCCCGCTCGGCCGCACTGGATTTCCCGATTAACAGTTGCAAAAACCCTCTCGTCACCTGAAGCGGATTGCGAACTTCATGAGCTACAGAGGCAGCTAATTCACTTATAATATCCATTTTCTCCGCACGCTGTAGTTCATTGTTGAACATTTTCAGCTCTTGAGAGTACTTTATGATCTGTTCGTGGTTTTGTGCAAAAGCCCGCCCCAAAATGATGAGCAAAGCCGCTATGAATCCGACGACACCCCACTTCCACAAATCCAGCTGATAATCGCCTCCACTTACGAAAAAACGGATCAACTCCCCTAAACTAATGACAGCAAAAACAGCGAAACCGATATTAAAAATGACAGCGTTTTTGTTGCCTTTAACCGCATAAACCATAGAACTGCCTAGCAGAAGCATAAACTGGAGGATCATCATCAAGCCAAGCACCTTAACGGAGAAGAAGTAATATATATCGTAGAAATGATCAGAGTTCAGATCGTTTAATAGCCAAAACATGAAACAAAAAGCCGAATATCCAATCTGAAATTTTCGGACCTTTCGCAAAATATTTTTTCGTCCCGGACCGAATATTTTTTCAAAAAACAGACTGAAGGAAGGAAGCAAAACTAATAGAGCTATATCATAGAGCTCTGTAAATAGGTGTCCATATTCTTCTAATAACGTATGTATAAATGGGGAGTATGTAAAAACCAGAATTCCAACAGACAGTATGATGAGAGACAACGACAGGACGCTTGCCCTATATCGTTTGTTTAGAAAAATAGACCAGATCAGCATTACACCAGCGATAAATATAAATGTACAGCCAAGCACAATATCCGCCAAATTATTTTTAATAAAACGGATGAACAGGGTTTGAAAATCACCAATATATATTTCATTCTCCATATTTACATAATTACTTACTACTTCAGCCCGGATATAGAGATGATCGGCCGACAAATCAGCGTGCAAGGGCAATAAAACCTGACTCCGCTTGTAATTATACGTGCGACTGGATTCATACAGCTTAATCTGGTCAGCAAAAACCGAGATTTCCTTCCCATAAATTTTTTCAATTAAAATACCCGGAGCATGGCTATCGATAACCGGAAGCTTCATTTTGATCCATACCACTTCCGCGTCTGGCGGTTTTTTCATTTTGGAAGCGGCAGGCTGCCACGCATCAACAGGCACGTTTAATGGTACCGACTTAGATGAGTTTTTAGCGGAACTGCTCCATAAGATAGACCACTCTGAAATACTTAGCACTTCCGGGGATTTTCCATATGCCGCACCCGGATTTCCGTATAACAAAGCCTCAGCAAACATAAAAAACACAAACACCCTAAGTATCAACGGAACCTTCATCGTTCACCTCAACCATAAATGATGTATGGCATATATTCATTTAAATCATTTCTGAAAGAATAGATTCGATATAACTATGAGATGCACCTGCAAAATTACGGCAAATTGATAAATTATTCCTTAAATGTACACAATCACACAAAAGCACTGCGTTGTAAAAGGTCCTTTGACCTAGATATATATACAACAAAGAAGCCGTCCCAAAAAACGCGAATGAACCGCTATGGGAACGACCTCTTATTCGTTTCTTTCCTGATGACTATTCCCCTAAAATCCCTTCAAGAGGGGTGACTCCGAAAGCTTGAGCCAGATCAAGCAGCTGCTGGTCTGTAATGGTCTGCTTTATGCCTTGATGTGAAGCCAGCATATAAATCTGTGCTGCCTTTTCCACAGTTTCAATCAAACCAAAGGCATCATCCAAAGAAGCCCCTGTACCAAAGATGCCATGATGCGGCCAAATGACGACCCGATGGTCCTTCATCTTGTCAGCTGTTTGGCGGCCAATTTCGCTCGTCCCCGGCACGAGCCACGGCAAGATACTGACGCCATCCGGGAAAACGACGAGACATTCCGTACACATCTGCCACAGCGTCTTCGTAAACTTTTTCTCATCCAGTTCATGGACAAAGGTCATGGCAATGACATTTGTAGCATGCGTGTGCATCACTACGCGATGGTTAGGATCAACTTTTAACCGCTCAATATGACTCATAAAATGAGAAGGAAGCTCACTTGTAGGCACCGCATCATCCCTTAAGCCCCACAGAACATCCAGCTGATCGCCTGTTTCATTTACACGAACAATGCCAAGATTGGCTTTCGGATCAGAGATTATATTTTTGAAATATTTTCCTGAACCTGTCACAATAAAGTATTTGTCTCGAAGCTCCGGTACGGGAAAAGACAATGGTAATGTTCGCTCTACATGTTCGATATCAACATATGCAGCTACCTCTTCTTTATCCAGCAAGCAGCTTATGTTGCCCCCATTACGCTCGTCCCAGCCCATGCTCCACATATGATAAGTTATTTCGCAGATTTCTCGCACAAATGGAGCCTGCATGTTTATATTTTCTTTATTCTGCATCGAGTTTGTCATTGGGTAAACTCCTTCCAGTTTGTAAATTTTGTTCTCGATTGAATACCTGGTTATCGCTTCAGCAATATCACTTTCAAGCTCATCTTACCCCTCTATATCTTTGAAATCAACAAAAATAATCTTTTTATGTGTTGTTTTATTTTTGTTTTGTATTATTTATGTCGTTTTTATGGTAGAATAATCTGTGAAACAAAGATAATTGCATTTGGGGTGAAAGCATTGTTAGCCGTAGAGAGACGTAATCAGATCGTTGAAATGGTTCATCTGAATAACAAAGTGCTAGTTGCCGAGCTTAGCAAGCAGTTTAAGGTTACAGAGGAAACCATAAGACGTGATCTGGAGAAGCTGGAGCGAGAAGGTGTCGTTACCCGTACTTATGGAGGGGCGATGCTGAATCGTCATATTAATGAGGATGTACCGTTTACTACACGCCATGCTACAAATATAGATATAAAACGAGATATTGCACTGAAGGCCATTAAATTGATCAATGACGGCGAGACACTAATGGTCGATCCGAGTACTACCGCCATGGAGTTTATTAAGATGCTGGGCAATAAGAAAGAACTAACGATCATCACCAGTTCTGTTAACATCCTGCTTGAGCCCGTTATTTCACATTACAATGTTATTTCAACGGGCGGCTCATTACGTCCCCAATCCTTGTCACTGATCGGACCTACAGCACAGGAAACGGTGCAAAAGTACAATGCGGATACCGCAATTATTAGCTGCAAGGCTTTGGCCATCGGAAGCGGTATTATGGACTCCAATGAGATTGAGTGCGAGCTCAAGAAGCTGATGATCAAGCAAGCAGAGAGAATCATCCTTCTTGCTGACCATACCAAGTTTGATAGAAAAGCATTTGTAAAGCTCGCAGATTGGAATGTGATCGACTACCTGATTACGAATACGAAACCATCAGAAGTATGGCTTAATTTATTTGCTGAGCATCACATTGAAGTGATTTATGAATAGTAAAGAAGCCGTCCCTAAGATGCGAGAAAACCGCTATGGGGACGACCTCTTATTCTCTATTTTTATGTTCTGATGGGCACTTCTCCTTAGCATGTGTCGATGCAGGGATCTTAATCGTAACTTCCGTGCCAATTCCCTTTCGGCTTATAAAGTGAATGCTTCCCTTCATCGCTTCGATGATGCGGAAAGTCACCATTAATCCAAGGCCGGTTCCTTTAGTTTTGTTCGAGAAATAAGGTTCACCAAGACGGGAAATCTCATTCATATCCATCCCGATTCCGTTATCCCGAACACGAATGACAGCTTGTTCCTTGTCCGTGCAAGCCCATATCTTGACAGTTCCCTCTCCATCAAGCGCTTCGATGCTGTTCTTGACAAGATTGATCATCGCCTGCTTGAACTTGGACGAATTGCCTAGAATGTAAATGGACTCGGGCACCTCAAGGCTGATCGTGCCTCCGCCTATATTAGCCAGTGGCGATAAGATTCCGGTAACATGGCGAAGTTCATCAGACAGGTTCAGCTCCGTCACCTGCTCCAGCTCTGGTTTGGCAAAAGTGAGAAAATCGGTAATGATCGCTGAAGCACGGTCCAGTTCTTCAAGAGCCAAATTTAAATATTCTTGTTGATCCGCTCTCGACTTCTCTTCCAGAAGTTGCATGAACCCTCGGGTTACCTGAAGCGGATTACGGACTTCATGGGCAACGGAAGCAGCAAGCTCACTGATAATCTCCATCTTCTCGGAACGCTGCAGCTCGTTATTAAACAGCTCCAGTTCCTTTGAATATTTAATCAGCTTCTCATGGCTGCGAACAAATCTCTGACCGAGTATAACGATAAGAGAAACGACGAATGCAAGTACGCCCCATTTCCATAAAAATAAATGGTGGTTGCCTTTTTTCACATAAAAAGTTATCAAATCTCCTAATACTGCGGCGGTCTGCACACTGAAACCAATTGAAAAAATATATGCCTCCTTCTTCCGTTTCAGCATATAAGCCACCGTCATTCCTGCCAGAAACAACATCTGCAAGATCATAATAACGCCTAGCAATCGTGACGAAACAAAATAATACGCTTTATAAAACTGGTTATCGTTCAGCTGATTGATAATCAGAAATATAAAACAAATTGCCGAGTAGATGAATTGAAAATTGGTCCAATGTCGAATCAAACCAAACGGGCCTGGGCCATATATTTTTTGAAAATAAAAGATTAATGCCGGAAGAAGAATATACAGTGCTACATCAAACAATGTGAACCATATATTTCCATACTCTTCATAGAACGTATACAAAAACGGTGAGTATGTAATAAGAATAACTCCGCAAGAGCCAATGACCATACCGAGTGAAAGCCAAGATGACCTGGATGGTTTCGGCAAAAAGAAACAGCTGAAAAACATGACAATGGCGATAAAAAGAAAGGTGCTTCCCATCACAAAGTCACCCAGATCCCTCAGGATGAAGTCTCCCCGCAAATCCTCATATTCTCCAATTTGGAGGTTGCCTATAACCCCAACGAAATCTTTTGGTGTCTCAATCCAAATGTATAGATTCTTCCCCATATCCTCCTGCTGAACTGGAAGAAACACACGATGCATCGTATACAAATAATCACGTCGGGATTCATAAACAAGCTTCTCATCCACGAAAGCCAGAACGTTCTGCCCCTCGATCTGATCGAGGAGAAGAGTCGGATCGTTCCATACATTTTCCGGAAGAGTTACCCGAAACCATACAGATTCAGCATTTTCGGGCTTGGTCAGAACTGCCGGTTGGTCTATATTGACCCAATCCATATTATGTTTCACCTGAGCCGGGGATATGGCTGCCGGTCTTTGTAAGTCCCATCTAATCTGCCAATCCGAAATTAACGTTCTTGCCTCACGTCCGTCAGCAGTATGCGGGATCGATAATAGAAAAAGTACTGTCAATAGTACAGCTTTCATGCAAACATCGAAATATTTAGGCACAGCCTTCATTCGGTTAGCACCTCTACCCCTATTCGTAATTAAAGCAATTTACCAGTTTGTATCAATTCCATATAACACACTCTTATCAATATATCATGAATTGGCTGTGCTGTTCTTTAATTTCGAGCGGAAATCAAGGTGTAGCAGACCTGAACAAAATCTCCCAATGATACAAATCTATTTGTAATCTATCTAATGAGGAAGTATTATTATTAGTTGATATGCTCTAATATTTTCTGTACCAGAATGTGCTTCTTATGAATAACAAGGCGGTAATTTTAGGCTGCAACTATTATATTGGTTTAAGTACGATTCGCTCCTTGGGGATTCATGGAATTCATACAGTCGCTGTTGACTATTCTAATAAACACGCTTATGGAGCTCAGTCAAAGTATACTTCGGAAAGAGTAATCTCTTTCGCATTATAAGGAAGAAACATTGCTTATACGTCGATGATCGGCGGAAAAATACTCAAGAAAATATTTAGAAGATAAGCCATGGAAAGGAGCTGTTTCCCTTGCGATTAACTTCCATTGTGAAAGACCTCGAGTTTGATCTCGTGCAAGGTGATCTGGATCTGGATTTGGATGTAGACGCAGTCGCCTTCGATTCCAGGGAAGTCACACCCAAGTGCGTCTTTGTTGCGATATCGGGTTTCACCGTAGATGGCCATAGTTTTATACCTAAAGCTGTTCATCAAGGAGCTACAGTAATTGTAGTCGAAAAAGACGTGCAAATAGATCATGCCGTCACGGTACTCAAAGTTCGGGATACCCGCGACGCGCTTGCGCTCCTGTCGGCTAACTTCTACGGCAAGCCAACAGATCAACTAAATATGATCGGCATTACAGGCACAAACGGTAAAACCTCGATCAGCTATTTTATGAAATCAATTTTGGAAAAAGCCGGCAAGCAAGTGGGGGTTATTGGTACGATCGGAACGATGATCGGCGATCAGCTGAAAAAAAACAAGAACACGACTCCGGAATCACTGTATCTTCAGCAAATATTTGCAGATATGGTCAGTTCGGATATCAGTCACTGTGTCATGGAGGTTTCCTCCCATGCATTAAATCTTAAACGAGTGGCATACAGCCGTTTTCACACAGGGATCTTTACTAATCTGACGCCAGATCATCTGGAGCTTCACAACAGCATGGAAGAGTATTTTGAAGCCAAATCTCAGCTGTTTCAGCTCACATCCGATTACAATATCATCAATGCAGATGATCCGTACGGCAGAAGGTTGATAGACAAAGTTAAGCATTATAAGTCGAAGCTTATTACATATGGAATTAACCATAAAGCTGATGTATACGCCTCGAACATTCGCTATTCCATAGATTCAACCATTTACAATGCGCATACCCCGGCGGGAAGCATCGAGATCAAAGTAAATCTCCCCGGCGAAATCTATGTGCTTAACAGCCTCGCTGCCATTGCTTGCGCCTACTGTAGCGGAATTGATCTGGAAGTAATCAAGGAAGGAATTCAAGCGGTAGAAGGCATAAAGGGCCGTATGGAAGTTGTGTACAAGGACAAGAGCAACCTGGTCATTGTGGACTTTGCACACACGGAAGACAGCCTTGAAAAAGCATTGTTAACCCTCCGTCCCTATGCCAAAGGCCGCATCATTCTCGTATTTGGCGTGTATGCCGCTGCAGGCGAACTTGGCCGTGACAAACGCAGCTCCATGGGAAAAGTCGCCGCCAAACATGCCGATTTGTCTATCGTTACGTCGGATAATCCCAAGGATCAGGACCCCGATGTAATTATTACAGAAATTGTCGCTTCAATGGAAGCCGCTGGAGGCTCGTACAAAGCGATCGTTGACCGCAAAGAAGCGATCGAATATGCGCTCTCGATCAGACAGAAAGACGACATCATTCTGATCACGGGGAAAGGTCACGAAACTACACAGATTATCGGAAAAACCGAAATTCCTTTTAATGAAGCTGAGATTGTGAATGAATTTATAAAAAGGTAGTTGTTAAACTATGGATAATAAAAAATTAGGCATCATTGGCGGTATGGGACCAAAGGCGACCTCGGTCTTTTTTGAAAGAATCATTGAAAATACAGCGGCCGAACGTGATCAGGACCATATCGACATACTTATTTTGAACCACGCCACTTTGCCGGATCGAACTGAAGTCATCCTGGAAGAACGTCATGAATGGTTCCTTAACGCTGTGGCGAACGATCTTAAACTGCTGGAACAGGCTGGTGTTGCGAACATCGCCATTCCGTGCAACACATCTCATTATTTCTATGAAGACATGCAGCAGATGACCTCCGTGAACATCATTAACATGGTGGATGAGACGGTACAGGAGCTTCACAGACGTTATGGAGATGGCAGCAAGATCGCTCTCCTGGCAACAAATGGTACAATCAGCAGCGGTATCTACCATGACAGCTGTGAAAAGTACGGCATGAAGCTATATGAACCGGCTCCTTCACTTCAAAATAAAGTGATGGACATCATTTATAACGACGTTAAGGGACAGAATAACGTAGACCCCGGCAAGCTGGAAGCTCTAATTCATCAACTGGTTTATGAAGAGCACTGCCACTGCGTGATACTGGCATGTACCGAATTATCTTGCATTGAGTTAAGTGCTTTCTACAAAGAATGCTCCATCGATGCCATGGAAGTGCTTGTGAATCGCTCGATAACATTATCAGGGAAAAAGTTAGCGACCAAATAAACAATCCTATGTTCATCAGTAGATCGAACCCTCTTTTCAAGGACATCCCGAAGAAAAGAGGGATTTTTTTGCTTCATAGCCCGAAGCTTGCTATTTAGCAAGTGAGCCCCCTATGGCTTTCGAATAATTTTGGGGGGATGTTTCAACAATAAGCATAGGATTCATTTCGCTTTAGGCGGGTAATTTTCAAATATAAGAAGCTTGAAGCTCTGGACACTGAAAGGAGATGTGCAATATGCGAGATGAATTAAATCGGAATTCGTACGGTGATCTTGTTCATAAACAATATGAAAAAATGGACCCCTTGGACCCCATGACCGATATACCCGAGGACGATCGTAAAGATGTAGGCACGACGACGAGCCAAAGTTTGAGCAGTGAAGATGCTGATCACAGCGGATTCAGCCAAAATGAAGCTGGCCCTGCAGACGCAACACCTCCTCTCGGCAAAGATGCCAATGAGACATATCCTCATGGATATCCGGTCTATGATGCGGCATTTGCAGAAGACCATGAAAGCACAGACGAAACTCCGCTGGAAAATGTACCTGATGCCGATGAAATCCAGATGGACAGCCCTGTCGATCCTGCTGCTCAAGATACCGACCAGCATGGTATCGATCTGCTGAATGGTGTTGGCGGTGTCGATGATGAGAACGACCGAAAGCTGCCTGAAGATTTTTAATTCAGGACAATACCCAATTTGAAGGCGGGTCACCCGCCCCGCCGAAGTACGCTCGTTGGAATCCGGACAACGTTCCCTAGCGGCCAAGCCTTCCACCGAATCCAGGAAAGGGTAAGAGTCCTTCACGGATTTTGTTCCCCCTTAACAAAGTAGAGGGCACCCTTTCGAGTAAAATAGTCTACTTGAAAAAGCGCTTTCAATCCTTATGCAGGATGACAAAAGCGCTTTTCTTGCTGTTGTTTTGTCTGTATAACAAGACATGTGTTAAGATACAACAGGACTACACTTTAGGGGGTAACTTATAATGAAACCTAAGCACAAATTATGGACCCTTCTTCTGTCCATGATGACTTTGCTGGTCATCTTAGCCGGCTGCGGCTCGGACGAAACAAGAGACACAAATAACAACAGCAATGCAAGCACACCCGCACCGGCTGAAGAACCGGCTGCCGAGGAAAAAGTTCTTCCCGATCCAAATGCAAGCCACCCGATCGTCACCATTGAGATGGATAGCGGCAAAAAGATCACACTTGAGCTATATCCCGAAATCGCTCCAAATACAGTGAACAACTTTATCTCTTTAATTGAACAGGGATTTTATGATGGGACAGGCTTTCACCGCATCATGTCCGGCTTTATGATCCAAGGCGGGGACCCAGATGGAGATGGAACAGGAGGTCCGGGTTACAGCATTGCTGGCGAATTCACCGCTAACGGATTCCAGAACGACCTGGAACATACACGCGGAGTTGTATCGATGGCCAGAACCAAATCCCCTGATTCCGCAGGCTCCCAGTTCTTCATCGTACACGCCGATTCCCCTCATCTGAACGGTCAATATGCTGCGTTCGGGAAAGTAACAGAGGGCATGGATGTTGTCGATGAAATCGCCGCCCTGCGAACAGATAGAAGCAACCGTCCCCAAGATTCCCTTCCAATAATAAAAAAAGTAACGGTTGATACGTTAGGCAAAGATTATCCCGAACCTGAAAAGAAGTAAACGTCCATAATAAAGTGTGAAGCCGCCTGTTCCTCACCGGAATAAGACGGCTTTTACTTTTTCAACCGTGTGAAAACAACAGCGGCATGATATAATGACTGGGTACTTCCTTCCATATGTTTTTAGAAAAGAAAGAAGATGAACAACATGATAACTGACATTATTCTGGAAGTAGTCCTGCCTATTTTTGTCCTGATCGGAATCGGCATTTTAATGCAGCGAGCTTTTAAGCTTGATCTATATACACTGGCCAAAATCAACTTCTATTACATCACACCTGCTGCTGTATTCATGAGTATGTATGAATCTGACATGTCACCCAAATTACTTGGAACCGTCACATTATTTTATACGATCTATGTAACTGCTCTTTATATTATAGGAAGTTTGACCGCCAAACGCTGTAAATTCAGCCGAGGGTTGAAAGCTGCATTTACAAACAGCCTGATCTTGGACAATGCAGGAAACTACGGCCTGCCGATCAATGATCTTGTGTTTAAAGGCGACTCCTTGGCCGGTTCGATACAAGCATTAATCATGTCCCTTCAAAGTCTCCTTACCTTCACCTATGGTGTCATTTCCATCCAGGGGGCAAAAAGTGAAGGCTTGTATCGGCACGCCATCATCGGCTTTCTAAAAATGCCGGTACCTTACGCGCTTGTATTGGGACTGCTGCTGCATGCTTTTGCGGTTCCTTTGCCTGTTTTTGTGTCTCAACCGCTGACGTATGCTGACCAATCTCTTGTCGCCATTTCTTTGCTTACGCTAGGTGCTCAAATTATTAAATATCCGCTCAGATTACGCAGATTCGAGGTGTATCTCAGCGTAGCGCTGCGATTGCTTGCCGCTCCGACAATCGGAATACTCATCGTACTTGCTCTCGGTCTCGAAGGAATTCCCGCTCAGGCCCTCATTATCGCTTCCGGGATGCCCGTCGGAGTAAATACATCGATCCTTGCGGAAGAGTATCAGAATGAACCTGATTTTGCGGCACAGACCGTGCTCCTGTCAACGATCCTGAATGTTATTACAATTACAGGCTTAATATCTTTGGCCAAGGTTATCGCATAATTATACACGTTAGGAGGAAATCGTATGAATTTTGACTTACCTGTTAATCGTACCCGTACCGCTTCTGTAAAATGGGATTATACCCTGGGTCAATTCGGAGCAGATGATGTTCTTCCGATGTGGGTCGCAGATATGGATTTTGCAGTTCCGCCTGCTGTTATCGAGGCTCTGCATACCCGTGTCAAGCACGGTGTATTCGGTTATACACTTCAAACCGAATCATACCAAGAAGCAATCATAAACTGGATGCAGCAGCGTCACAGCTGGAACATCCAACCGGAATGGATTCAGTATTGCCCTGGCGTCGTGCCAGCGTTAAGTCTGATTGTAGAAGTATTTACAGAACCGGAAGACCAGGTCATCATTCAAACCCCCGTCTATCCTCCCTTCTACAACGTTGTGAAGGATCATGGACGAGAACTTGTACAAAATCCACTGATCCTGAATGAACAGGGCGATTACGAAATCGATTTTGAGGACCTTGAACGAAGCTTGTCTAACGAGCGGGCGAAAATCATCATTTTATGCAGCCCCCATAATCCGATTGGAAGAGTATGGACTCAAGCTGAGCTTTCCCGCATTGCTTCTTTATGTGAACAATACGATGTCCTTGTTGTATCAGACGAAATCCATGCCGATTTGATTTACGAGCCAGGATCACACATACCATTTGCCTCCCTCTCAGAAGATGCAGCAATGCGTTCTTTCATCTGTACGGCGGCCAGCAAAACCTTTAATATCGCCGGGCTCAACACGGCCAACATCATCATTGCAAACGATACGCTGCGCCGTAGATTTCATAAAGTGCTCAAACGTTATGCACTCGGAACGATAACTCCACTCGGTGCCGTTGCGACAGAATCGGCTTACCGTGAAGGCGGAGAATGGCTTGATGCTTTGTTAACCTATGTTCGTGGAAATATGGAGTACGTTCAAAGCTATATTCAACAACATATACCTGAGATAAAGGTAAAGCTTCCACAAGCCACATACCTTCTCTGGATCGATTTTCGTGGGCTAGGAATGAGCGATGAGGAGCTGAACCGCTTCCTCGTTCAGAAAGCCAAAATTGGAATGAACAGAGGCAGTTCTTTCGGCACGAATGCCGAAGGCTTTATGCGAATGAACATGGCATGCACCCGCGCAACAGCGGAAGAAGCCATGTCTCGTCTTCACGCAGCCATAACTGAATGGCGCAAGGAAACAAACTGATCACAGGGACCTTTCGGGTCCCTTTTTGTTTTTGGATTCAAACTTAATCAAAACCAGCCCGTCGAATCCGGCTTCGATGTCAATTCATCCTGAATGGTGTCTCCGTATATCTCTGCACCATCCTTCTGTTGATCGCGTCCGGCTTGGTAACCAGCATCCATGATTATACCGTTCAGCTGATGAAGGCGGCTGCTTACATCATCCATCTGTTTAAACACCTGTCTGTACTGGTATGCTTCAGGATATACATTTTGCTGCTCCGACTCATTCATTTGCTCAAACGATACTTTCTGATCGCCCAAAACCTCGCGATACCGCTGGGCCGTATCCGAACGGATTTCCAACACCATCTTCATCATGTCATGAAGCATCATGCGGCAGTTGACGAAATCTTGTCTCAAATGTGCTGACGTTTCAGGTGTAATTTGAGTTTGAACCGTTTGCAGTTCCGCATCCATCTGACTTAAATCATTTAAAACAGCGGCTAGCTGATCATATTGTCCGCTCTGCTGCATTTGAGTGAGCAGCATCGATACCTGGTTTAATTTATGTGCAATCAATTGAACATTTTCCATATAAAAATTTCCCCTTTCACAACTTCTGCCTATTGTCTGTTTAGGATGCAGAAAACATTCCATTTATATACACCATCCACTTTACCTTCCCTGCAAACAAAGCAAATGGGCCGTTTTTGATGAGATCCGTGAAATCCCGATAGCCCGGCCATTTTTACAAAAAAATACCCCGAGTTCGCTGAGAACGAACTGGGGTATTTGCACAAAGGAGCTACTATAGTGAGTATAGGCTGGAGGTTACGAACATTTAGCGTACTACGGATTTAGCCAGTTCTTCTGGCGTGTAACGATGAGCGGCAACGATTCGGCCAGCAGCGTTTTTGCCCCATCCGGATACAAGTACATGTCTGCTGTTGGTTCTGATCTGGACTTCGAATTGAGCCAGCTGGGCAACGTTCAATACACGGAATGCAGACGAGCCTGGAGCGAGAGTAAATGTTCTGGTTGCAACCAACACTTTTTCTCCATTCAACCGGAACAATCTAATTTGAACTCTGGCACTTGTGCGACCGTTATTCACCGCTTTTACAAAAAACGTTCTGGATTCTCCCGGCAGCGTTGTAACATTAATGGCATTTTCTACTGGACCTGTCGAAAACTTTACTATTGACAATTCCATCAACCTCCTTCTTTTGATAGTCTATCTTATGGCATTCATAGAAGAACGGTTTGGATATCTATCATCTAAACGAAAAAAGAGGCTTTATGCCATAGTTTAATATAATAGGGATTGGAAAATGGAAATTATAGAATAAAGACTAAATAGCCGATATAATCGTTATTAATATAAATGCTGAAAGTAGGTAGAGAAAAGAAACGATATGGCAAAAGTGAAGACAAGAGTCAAGCGTAAAAAAAAGACAACTTTTATAATCATTGCGATACTACTAGCCATTTTATATATGCAGCTATCGACGACTATTGATAACTTTATATCCGATCCAGATATAGAAGATGCCCCTTCGATTACCGGCATACACCCCGTTGTACTTGACCAGAAAAATAAACTTGTCGCACAGACAAGAGAGCTTGGAATCAAAATTATAATTACAGATGGTTATCGAAGTAATGAAGAACAGGAGCGTTTGTATAAGCAAGGAAGAAGTGCGAAAGGAGATATCGTTACCAATGCCAGAGCGGGTGAATCTATGCATAATTATGGCCTGGCTATCGATTTTGCACTCCGGCTGAATGACGGCAGTGTCATCTGGGATTTGGAATATGACGGCAATGGAAATGGTAAATCAGACTGGATGGAGGTCGTCGCAGTTGCCAAAGACCTTGGATTTCAGTGGGGCGGCGACTGGACCAACTTCCCGGATTATCCCCACCTTCAGATGGATTTCGGTCTCACAATCAAAGAACTTAAGCGCGGAAAGCGGCCTCCGATAGAATCAGACGAGCATTTAAAGGCTTCCGAATAATTAAGCCGTAATTCCAAACATATATAAATGGACGACTTGATGGGCCAATTCTTCTGACGTGCATTGACCTGTCAACAGCTGATGCGAGGTCAGCCGCTCAATCGTTCCTACCAGGCACTCCGCCACAATCGTCATATTGATGTCTTGATGAAAATACCCATCGTTTTGCTCAGCCTTCAAATTCTGTGCAATCATCATGGCAAGTTCTTTCTTGACCTCACCGGATTCCTGACCAATGTAAAAACCGATCCGGGTCAAATCCGGATCTTTCTTTAGAAAATCGAACAAACCTTTTAGAACGGCTCTAATCCGGCCCGGCACATCTTCACGTCTAATTCCGGCCTCCAGACGGCTGTCTGCAATGAGTTCTTTCAACCGGGAACGAAACGTTTGCATCAGTTCATTAAACACAGCTTCTTTACTATCAAAATACAAATAAAACGATGGCTGAGTCAGTCCTGCCCGGGAAACAATGGTGCTAATTTTTGTTTTATGATAACCAGACCGCGCAAATTCATTGGCTGCAACCGTTAACAATCTTGCTCTGCTCTTTTGCCCGTTGGCACCCTTTTTTCTCAAAGCTCTCGAACCTCCGTCTCTATCTGGATGTGTATTCATTCATTATACTTCATGCTCCATACCCTTGCTATATTGAACTAATGATCCTAGCCTAAGCATCACTACGAATTCGGATTATTCTTCCGATCGCTCTTGCCCCCAGATTTCTCTGAAGGATTTATACAATCGTTGAAATCCGGGGACAGATTACGCTTTCGAAGCGAGCTTTCCTGCGGAAAGCTTTTAGGCGAACACTGACGTTTCTCCAGAATAATTCCGACTTCTTTCGTTGAAGTAGTACCTTTGTTTAGTTCAATCTATATAGAATGAAAAAATACAGCCGACAAAGATATCATTATTCATCAAACAGGCCGCTGGCAAGACACTGGTACAATATATATTCTTCCTTTCCTTTACAAAAAGACCGTAACCATATAACGTTAAGTTAGTACGGTAGGATTAACACCGTTACAAGGGAGAGTATGCTATGAATGAATCTGTGAAAAAAATTCTGATCGTCACAGCCGTTGCCGCAGAAAAAGAGGCCGTACTTCGCGGTCTAAACGGTGAAGACCGCTATGAAGTCATAACAGCGGGTGTCGGACCTGCAGCGGCGGCAGCGAGTACAGCCAGAGCTTTGGGATCAGGTCAGTATAAATTGGTCATTAGTGCAGGCATTGGCGGTGGATTTTCAGGACAAGCTCCTGTCGGTTCCGTGGTGGTTGCCAGCAGTATTATTGCTGCCGATCTTGGCTCTGAAACGCAGGAAGGCTTCCTCAGCGTAGATCAGCTCGGGTTCGGCTCTGCCTATATTCAAACGCCGCCTAAGCTGATGAGACAGATCACTGAAGCATTTCAAGCGGCGGGGCTGATTGCCTTATCTGGTCCAATTCTTAGTGTATCAACGACTACGGGAACACAAGCAACAGCCGATGCACTCGCAGCACGCGTCCCTGGGGCAGCTGCCGAAGCAATGGAAGGGTTCGGCGTAGCACAAGCCGCTCATGATTGCGGACTGCCTGTGCTGGAAATTCGCGCTGTATCGAATATAGTAGGTCCGCGAAACCGCGATGCATGGAAAATTCCCCAAGCGCTGCAAGCGTTGGAAACTGCTATCTCACAACTATCGGGGGTGCTGTCATGAAGATTGCTTTTTCACCGTGTCCGAACGACACTTTTGTATTCCACGCCTGGGTACATCACCTGATTCCAGGGGCCCCTCGGCTGGATGTATCTTATGCCGACATCAACATCACGAACTATTGGGCTGCCGAATCAGGTACGAACAAACATGACATTTTGAAAATATCATATGCCGCCTTGCCATGGGTGCTTGATGAATACGCACTTATCCCTTGCGGGGGAGCGCTTGGACGCGGTTGCGGCCCGCTTCTTCTGAGAGCCGGAACGCCCAGCGCTTCAGATCCGGCTGATCCAGCTTTTCTATCAGGGCGCACCGTAGCGGTTCCGAGTGAACGCTCTACCGCCTACTTGCTCTTCCGTCTATGGGCAGCGCAGAATGTTCCTGGCGGAATCGGCAAAATAATCGTTATGCCGTTTGAGAAAATCATGCCTGCGGTCCGTGATGGAAAAGTGGATGCAGGGCTTGTCATACACGAAGCTCGCTTTACCTATCCTTCTTATGGTCTAAATCTGATAACAGATCTCGGAAGCTGGTGGGAAACGGACACCGGCCTGCCGATTCCTCTCGGCGCCATCATCGCACACCGATCACTTCAACTGGATCAGATTGCAACATGGACACGCGCCTCGGTCGAATACGCCTGGGCCCATCCAGAGGCTTCCCGAGACTACGTCATGAGCCACGCACAGGAGATGGAGGAAGCGGTAGCCAAAGCGCATATTGAATTGTATGTAAACCCCTTTACCGCCAACCTTGGGGAGGATGGATATGCTGCTGTAGCGGCACTGTTAGGCCGTGCTGCAGACGAAGGGCTTGTTCCGGAAATAGACCTTGCCAAGCTGCGATAGACAAGCGTAAACGGTTTTATCAATACAAAGAGGAACGTCAAGGTTCATCATGAACTTAGGCGTTCCTCTTAATTTCCATCCGTTAGTCCTACCGTCAACACTCTGGCATCATTCTTACGTATCCTTCAATTCTGTATAAAATCGCCAAGCTGCCGGTATATGTGTACAATTTCATCCATCGGCATACGAACCAGACCACTGGAAGAGGGTGCGACAAAATCAAGCACTCCGTCCACAACAGACTCAGGCTGAAACCCCCATTGAACCCGTGTTCTTCGGCTGAACTCTGTATAGACCCCTTTACCAACGAAACACGCAACGCGAGGACGGTATTTTTCAAGCTTGGATCGTAAAATTTCACGCCCCTGCTCATATTCTTCCCGTCTGATATCCTCAGCTCCCCGGGTTGGTCTGGCCACAATATTTGTAAAGCCATATCCCAGCTTTAACAAATCGCTGTCTTCAGATGCGTCATATTGTCGTGGAGTAAGTCCGGAACGATACAATATACGCCAAAAATTGTTGCGGGGATTCGCATAATGATGGCCTACTTCACCCGAACGCAAACTCGGGTTAAACCCAATGAAAAGAACGGCGAGTCCGTAATCAAGATGATCCTTAACCTCGTTCACTTATCCCACCTCCTTTAGAAAATGACTGATTCGAAACGACGCTCCATATTTCATATCATGGTTTGTTACTTCTTGCTATCGGAACGAAGCATTCCTCCAATCGCTCTTGCCCCCGAATATCCTGAATTCATTTTACAAGGAAGATATATCGGGAACAAAGGCGACCGCGACCGCTTTTCCAGAATTGCTTCAAGAAGGCAGCAATAGACCAAAAAGCAGAAATGGCGGCGCAGGGATAACCTCCTTGGCACCGCCATTTCTTTATTTTTTGCATAATTTACTCATTAAGTGAGTGTCTCGTCTAGTGAGTAGAGCTACTTTTGGGACAGCCTCTTACAACTTTGCCTAAAGGCATGCATGGCTAAGTTATGATATCCTTTTGCCTATTTCGCGTCGTCCAGACTTTTCGCACCCTCCTGTGCTTCTTTCGGAACTTCTATCTTCTCGATTTCATTATGCTTGGAGAACGTGCTATTCATCTTCATATCTACGGAAACACTCTGCTCAGCCTCACCCATGCTCATCACCATCTCAACTTCCGACTTTGCCGGCAGATAGGTTTCCTTATTCACACCATGAACGATTTTCATGCTCTTTATATCCATCTGCTCGATCATCGCAGCCGTTTGATCATCCGTTCCACCGGTTTGACTCATGTAGGATTTCGCCAGCTCCTTCAAGTTATCACCGGAAACGTCTGCGTTCAGAATATATAAGTCGCCTTCCTCACTCACCTTCGTATCTTGGGCGATTGACTTAAACTGCTCCAACTGTTTCTCCGGACCTTCTGTTGTCATCTCCATACTAGCCTTAATATCTTTCACATGTTCTTCAGGCAGCTGGAACCACTCATCACCCATTGAGGTATATACTCCCTTCTGGGTAACGTATTGCTTGATGTCCTGCTTTCCTTGGCCCGGAACCTCCATTTGCATTTCCTGGTACATTTCCATTGGTTTCATGGTCGCATCCACTTTCATGGACATATTGATGTTTTGTTCCTGCTTGCTCTCGCCTTCACCGATTACAATGTTTTGTTTAATAACCGTGTCCATAGAGAAGCTCTTCATCTTTTGGCTGGCCTCTGCTGATTTCGTAATCAATTCCTCAACCGTAGGAAGCGCTTGTTCCTTAGGCGCATCTGACGGTGTCTCTTTCGTCTGGCCGCTTCCCTGTTCTGCGGGCGGTGTTGCATTACCATCATTCGCCCCCTTTTCAGTACTACAAGCAGTTATCCCCGCTGCCAAAATTACACTGAATAATGCCACTGTCCATTTTTTCAAAAGAAATTCCTCCTAAAAATTATGTATTCCTTCGTTATTACCCAATATAGAAAAAAGTGTAACACCATCCATTTAATTTATTTCAAATTTTATTATTTTATGTTTGTTTGTCAGATGACTTCTTGCCTTGCCACGAGCAGAGCGGGTACACTTAATAAACAATGAATGATCATCAAGGGATGTGCTATCTAAATGAAAAATCTCCTGATTACAGGTTACCGGGCTCATGAGCTCGGCATTTACAATCTTAAGCACAAAGGAATTCCATATATAAAAAAAGCGATTGAATCGAAGCTGGTTCCTTTAATTGAGGAAGGGCTGGAATGGGTGATTACACCAGGCCAGTACGGGATAGACCTGTGGGCATGTGAAACGGCTATCGCATTAAAGCAGCAGTACCCGCAGCTGAAATGCTCCATTATTACCGCTTATGCTCATCCGGAAGAGCAATGGAGTGACGACAAAAAAGAGTATTACATGCAAATCCTTCGGGGGGTAGACTACTACGCCGCTGTCAGCAAAGAATCTTATCAGGGAAGCTGGCAGTTTAAAGCCAGAGACGAACTATTATTTCGAAAAACCGACGGAATTTTGCTCGTTTATGATGAGGATTCGGGAGAAGCCAGCCCAAAGTTTGTAAAGCAGCGTGCACTAAAAAAGCATATGGAAGAGGATTATCATTATATTTGTATCGGTTCAGAGGATATTCAAACCGCTGTGGATGAGGCAATGAACGAGCACATATTTTATGATGATTTCTAAAAAACGGGGAATGGCTTTACAGGCAAAAGGGGTGACAGATCAATAAACCTGTCACCCCTCTTCGTATAATTGATCATCAGGTTGCCTTTTTCAACTGGCTTGTGATAAGCCTAATCTGCCCTTTCAAGGTCTGCCCAATAATTGTCAATATGGGTATAGTCATATCCGTGAGCTTCGGCCACCGCCTGATACGTTACCTTCCCGCCGATTATATTGATTCCTTTGGCTATAGCTCGGTTAGCAGCTGATGCCTGGTGAATCCCTTGATTTGCTATTCTAAGACCGTAAGGCGTCGTCGCATTGGTTAAAGCAATTGTAGATGTACGCGCCACTGCACCGGGTATATTGGGAACAGCATAATGAATAACGCCGAACTTCTCGTAAGTCGGATTATCATGTGTCGTAATCCGGTCGATCGTTTCTATCGATCCTCCCTGGTCAATGGCCACATCGACAATGACTGAACCCGGACTCATTTCTTTTACCATTTCCTCTGTGACCAGCCGAGGGGCCCGCGCTCCAGGTATGAGGACAGCTCCTACAACGAGATCTGCATCTTTCACCGTTTCTGCAATATGAAACGAGTCCGAGATGATCGTCTTGATCCGCCCCTGAAACTGGTCATCCAGCTGACGAAGACGGATCGGGTTAATGTCTAGAATGCTTACTTCCGCCCCCATTCCAAGAGCGACTCTTGCAGCGTTGGTTCCAACAATCCCTCCACCTAACACCACGACCTTTCCCGGTGCTACACCCGGTACACCACTGAGAAGAACTCCTTTTCCACCATGAGCCTTCTCCAGAAAGTGGGAGCCGATTTGGATAGACATTCTGCCCGCAACCTCGCTCATCGGTGTAAGCAGCGGAAGACTTCCATCTTCCAGTTGTATCGTCTCATAAGCGATCGCCGTTACCTTTGAGTCAATCAACGCCTTAGTCAATTCCGCTTCGGGAGCCAGATGCAGATAAGTATACAATATCAATCCTTCCCTAAAGTATGCGTATTCCTCCGGCAGCGGCTCCTTCACTTTCACCACCATATCTACCGTCCACGCTTCTTTGGCAGTGGGGACGATTTTGGCACCAGATCGAATATAATCATCATCGGTAAATCCGATCCCGACACCTGCCCCAGTTTCTACCCAAACTTCGTGCCCCGCATTTTTGTAGCTTATTACCGTACCTGGCGTCATTCCCACTCGGTGTTCATTGTTTTTAATTTCTTTAGGAACCCCAATGATCATTGACTTCAGCCCCCCACAGCGTTAAAATTAATTTCCTTTAGCAGCTTTTTACCCACTTTTAGGCAATTCCCTACCATTATACTACCGAAAGGCAGATCACAAACACCCCTAATTTCAGAAATCTTCTAAAATTTGAAATTATTTAAGATTAATGGATCATACCAAGCTTATACTTTTTTTAATTTGAACAAAAGAAACGCCTTAATCATCCTGATTTAAAGGACAACGGCGTTTCTTCAAGTTCAAAAAGGTTCTAGGAAGAACATATCAATTGTTTCAGCTTAGCAGCAATGGCAGTAACCGGCAGTACATGATCCACACAGTTCAACCTGATCGCTGCCCTGGGCATACCAAATACGACACAGGTCTCCTCGCACTCTGCGATGGTAGACGTTGCACCATGGCGTTTCGCATGAGCCATTCCTCTGGCTCCATCACTCCCCATGCCTGTCATAAGTACGAAATGTCGCTTTACATCTACTAGCTTAGACACAGAATGGAAAAGCACGTCCACCGATGGCCGATGGCCATTTACTTGAGACTCCTGATGCAAAGCAATACGGTATTCCCCCTGTTTCTTTACTACATTCATATGGTAACCCCCAGGGGCAATATATACGGTTCCACCTCGCACTAATTGATTGTTATATGCTTCCACGACCGAAATCTGACATAATTGATTCAGTCTCTGCGCAAGCGATAACGTAAATTTCGGAGGCATATGCTGGACAACGAATACAGGGGAAGGAAACTGTGCAGGAAGTCCGCTCAGAAAAGTCTGTAATGCTTTGGGTCCCCCTGTGGAAGTGCCAACAGCCACGATCTCCTTAAAATCCTTCGGCCCTGATTTTTTACTTATTACAGGTTGATGCACAACCGGATTCAGACGGTTTCTTGCAGCGATGAGCGTAGAAAGAGAGGTTCGCGCTGCTGACTTAATTTTGCTTACCAGTTCCTTTTTCACTTCTCCAACATCGGACATTTCCGTTAAAAAAGGTTTAGAGATAAAATCTACCGCCCCACTCTGAAGTGCCGAGATCGTAATCTCGGCCCCTTCCTGTGTGAATGCACTAAGCATGATAACTCTGGTCGGAAGCTCATCCATAATGCATTCCAATGCTTTCATACCGTTCATTTCCGGCATTTCAACATCCATGGTTACAACATCGGGACGGAGGTCCTTGACCATCTGAACAGCCTCGACTCCATTTCGCGCGGTCCCGATCACTTCAATGGAATCGTCTTCTTTTATCAAACGAACAATCAAATTACGCATAAAGAGTGAATCATCCACAACCAATACTTTTATAACTCCCATACAAAGTTATCTTCCTTTATTTTAACTTCTTTGCCTTATCCACTTCACCAAACAAATTAAACAATGTCGATATCTCCATAATGAGAGCTACGCTGCCGTCGCCAAGAATAGTACCGCCGGCGACACCTTCCACCTTGCCAATAAAAGAGCCAAGTGATTTGATCACAATCTCCTGATTTCCGATAAGCTCATCAACAACCAGGGCTAAGCGCTTTTCTGCCGACCCGACAATAACAAGTGAAAGCTGGCTCTTAGGCTGTTTTGGGCCTTCCAGATTAAAATACTCATGCGCCCTGGATACAGGAATAACCTGATTACGAAGCAATAGAACCGACTGCCCCTGGATTGTCACAAGCTCCTCTGTCTTCAGTCTTACAATTTCAGCAATGTTGCTCATCGGGATAATAAAGGTTTGACCGGAAATCTTTACGAGAAGGCCTTCAATGATAGCAAGTGTAAGCGGAAGCTTGATCTTAAACTGCGTACCTGCTCCCAGCTCCGTATCAATATCGATCATTCCGTTCAACTTCTCGATATGACTTCTTACGATATCCATTCCCACTCCGCGTCCAGATACATCGCTTACAGCACTGGCAGTTGAAAATCCAGGGCGGAATATAAGATCCACGGCCTCCCTCTTGCTTAGAGCCTCTGCTTCTTCCGCTGTGAGAAGTCCCTTTCTTACGGCAGAGGACTTCATCTTATCCGAATCGATTCCAGCCCCATCATCCTTTATGTAAATCACAACCTGATTATCTTCATGCGCGGCCCGAATCAACAACTGACCTGTCGGGGGCTTGCCTGCGGCGATCCGATCACTCGGTGTTTCAACGCCATGATCGACCGCATTGCGTATAAGATGGATAAGCGGATCGCTGATCTCTTCGATTAACGTACGATCAAGCTCGGTATCTCTTCCTTCAATTACCAAATTGATGTTTTTCCCCAAATTCCGGCTCAAATCCCTGACCATACGTGGAAATCGGTTAAACAGCTGCTCGATTGGCAGCATTCTTGCCTTCATGACGCTATCCTGCAAATCACCGATAATACGAGACAGATGATCAGAAATATGAGCCAGCTCCGTTACGGAATCATCGGTAAATCGTCTTCTCTGTATTTGCTCAACCTGCTGAATCCGTGTCTGATCGATCACAAGCTCACCAACAAGATTCATTAAGTGCTCCAAGCGCTCAACGCTGACCCGAATGGTCTGAGGTTTGGCTTTTGCAGACAAAGACGCTTCCGGCGTTTCCAATCTCTTATCAAGGACAGGAGCAGAAGACGGCAGAATCGTAAATTCCTCAGCCCGGACAGGCTCAACAACAACATTCTCTACATCCATAAGTTCTGACGCCAAAATAAACAGCTGTTTCTCATCATAAACACCAGCATGAAGAAAAAGCAGCTCCACTTCCTCTTCATTTTGCTCATCCAAACTGCCTGGCTCTGGCGAGGCATATAAAATATCTCCCCATTCCGCCAGAGCCATTTGAATAACATACGCTCTTGCCCCTTTGATGAAGCAGGACGGCGATATTCGCAGAGAAATCCAGTTCACCTGAAGGTTCTGCTCCAGACATTCCGTTATCCTTAACCTGATGTCCATACGAATCTGCGGTTTCGCAAAAGGCTGTGGTTTCCACGCAGTTTCCGTCTTCCCCTCTTCCTGAGCGTATGCAAAGTGCTTGAGGTCGTGTACACATCCGGATATGTCTGTCAGAATGTCTTCACCTTCCGTAATCTCCAGCTTCAAAAGCTTTAAATTGTCCAGAGCCTGAAACAACAGATCAATTAACGGGGCTGAAACCGATATTTTATGACTTCTAACCTGATCGAGCAGATGCTCCATCTCATGGGTCAGCTCTTTCATCGTATCAAGGCCCATTGCGGCAGAAGATCCCTTTAACGTATGGGCTGCACGGAACAAGCTTTGCACTGCATCACCATGACTTCCTTCTTTCTCCAGCTTTAATATTTCATCATCCATCAGCTGAAGCTGCTCATCAAGCTCTTCCATAAAAATTTCTTTGTATTCGGACAGCATACCCTCCCCTCCTTATTCATGCAGCAAAACTTCACTTAATTGCAAAATGCCGACAAGTCCTTTATCGGATACGCCAATGCCTGTAAAATAGCCGCCATTCACGCCGTCAAAGCGGTCCGGGGGAACCTGGATATCGGAAAATGTAGTTACTTTATTGACATAGTCCACAATGATTCCAACTGCTTCTTCTTGATGATGAACAACAACGATCCGGCTTGATTTTGTCGCCTCTGCCTCTGCCATGTCAAATAGACAGCGAAGACTGATCACCGGAACAATCGTCCCCCTCAGATTAATGACGCCTTTAACAAATTCCCTCATATTCGGAATAGGAGTGATCTCCTGCATTCTTATAATTTCATGTATTTCTTGTATCCGGATCGCATACTGTTCATTTTCAATACCAAACTCCACATACTGCTCTTTCCCGGTTACCTGCATGATAAAACTCCTCGCACTACTTGATTTTAAAAACAGATACCATATGGTTAAGCTCTTCTGCCAGCTTGGCCAGCGATTGCGCTGTAGATGCTGCTTCTTCACTGCTTGCGGCGGTTTCTTCAGCTGAAGCAGAAATACTTTCAATGGCTGTAACAACTTCGGCTGCTTGTGCCGCCTGTTCCTCGCTTGCCGCCGCTATTTCCATTACAGTGTTGGATGAATCATTCACCATGGAAATTATATATTCAAAAGATTCGCCTGTTTTTTCGGTCGAAATCACACCAGCTTGTACAGCCTTGACACTTTCCACCGTGTTATTCTGCATTCCCTTAATAATACCGGCGATCTGCTTCGTCGCTTCCCCGCTTCGTTCAGCAAGTTTTCGCACTTCATCGGCAACGACAGCAAATCCACGCCCCTGTTCCCCGGCACGGGCTGCTTCGATCGCAGCGTTAAGCGCAAGTAAATTGGTCTGCTCAGCAATATCATCAATCACTTCAATGATTTCTCCGATACGAGTCGAATCCTCCTCCAGTTTAAGCACCTGCCGGTTCACTCGGTTCATGCCTTCTATCGACTGTTGGACCACGTTTCCTCCCTGAGAAGCAATGTCCGCTGTCTTATTCACCAGCTCAGCTGCTGCGGTTGCACTGCCGGCCACCGAGTTGATTGCAAATGACAGCTCCTTAAACAATTCATTGATCGTCTGAACGGAGTCAGCCTGCTGAGTGCTGCCAACAGCCAGCTCTTCAGCACTGGCAGAAATCTGCTCGGATGCAGCTGCAACCTGTGAAGCATTCATATTGACCTGACCGATCATGTTGGTCATGCTTTCGCTAATGTCATGAAATACTCGGGCGAATACTCCAATTTCATCGTGACGAAGCTGATATTTCTCTGGCAGTTCCTGCGTAAAGTCTCCACGGGCCATACTTTCTCCAACAACAACCGCAGACGTTATTGGTTTGACAATGGTATTGGTCAGCAGAACGATCAGAACGCCAAGCAATAGAATAGTAATAATTCCCGCCCCGATAATGGAATACATCAGTTCCTGCGAATCAGCCATAATTTCTTTCACCGGAATGACGATCGATACAGACCATGGTGTAGCCGTTTTTCCGACTTGAATAGGTGTATATTTTAAGTAATTCCCATTCTCTTTGTAAGTTAGCGTGTTGCCTTCGCTGATTGCAGCAAGAATTTCAGGCAACCGTTCACCAGGAAAAACATCCTTCACATTTTTACCGATCTGGCTTTGATCCGGGAGTGTTACGACAGTTCCGTTGTTCGAGTATATATGCGCATATCCGGTATCATACAGCTTGAATTGGTCCATCATTTGCTGCAGCAACTCTAGATCGATATCTACACCTACTGCACCGATCACCACATTATTTTCTTTAATCGGTGCAACAAGCGAGGTCATTACTACTTCTTCGTCTCCGAACATTTCCTTGTACGGCTCTATGATCGCTTCATTCCCGCTATTTTTTACTTTAAGGTAATAATCACCTACACCTTCCATATCATAGGCTTCAAGTGCACTAAGCTCCAATCCCGACTCTGTTCTTTTCCAGTAAGGTATTAGTCTTCCGGTATGGTCGGTCCCCAGTGTATTTTTGTATTTCCCATCTTTTCCGTCGAATGCATTCGGCTCCCAGATCGTCCAAACCGCCTTGAACGCTTCATTATTTTCCATCACATTTTGAATCACCATATTAATCGCTTCGCGGTCTGTGTTTCCAGAACTCTTTAATGCCTCGAAACTATGAGCTAATGAACGGGACACACCCATCGCTCTGTCAAGATTATTTCGAACAGTTTCAGCAACCTTCTCCCCCGATTCCTCTGTCAAAGTTATCGCTGATTTCATAGACAGATTATTTGTAATCAAGGTTATTGCCGTCAGCATTGTACCTAATAAAATAACGACAGAACCTAAAATAAAAACCAACATTCGAGTACGAAGCTTCATAGCAAAGATAGCTTTAAAACGTTTCATCGATATCCCCTTACTTTTGTCATCATATTTTTTGATAAAACTTTAAATCGGCACCCCTATATCACAGGTTTCCCATTCTTGTTCATCCCGAAATAGGCGATGAAGCATCTAAAGTTGCATGAATATCCGCTCTATCGATTCGATAGAACTAATCAATAACTGTAAACCTCTCTCATCCATTTGAACTACATCCATCCTTTTTTATGAAAATAGACCTATTTATCTGTATAAAAGCAATAATACACCCAGGACTAAAGAAGGTAACCGAAAAATAATTGCGCTGTCACGCATTTTTTTTGCGGGCTTTTGCAAGTTTTTTGTCGAACCACGCAAACGAACACGCAAAAAAGGACCCGAATCCATTAAGGAAAAGGGTCCTTCATCTTTATTTTACTTTCAACAATCTTAACCAAAATCGGAATCTGACAAAAGCCCAAGTTTTCTGGCCTTCATGACCGCTTCAATACGTGACTTGACATTCAGCTTTTGAAACAAATGAGTCAGGCAATATTCCAAAGATCTTTGGCTCATAATGACCTGCTCCGCTATTTCCTTGTTGCTCTTGCCTCCGGCAATCTGTTTTAAGATTTTATATTCCTTGCTCGTGATGGAGCTTGTTTCCATCTGTCTTTCATCCTTAAAACCGTGATCTGTAATTCTTCTCATCTGCCTGACCAGAGTGAGCGGCAGCACAACCTCACCCCGAAGGGCACAGCGAACCGCTGTCACCAGCTGTTCTTTATTCGCCGTTTTATGTATTAATCCTGCAATTCCCGTTTCAAGCATCAGATTAAAATGATGCATAAAATCATATCCGGTATAAGCTAAAATAATCGCTTCCGGTACTGATATTAGTATGTCTTTGGCAAGATCGATTCCGCTGACATCTGGCATATGCAAATCAATAAGCATGATATCAAAGTGATTCTCTTTAGCCATTTCTAATGCCTCAGCCGCTGTATATGCCAATGTAACGGCCAGATCACCTTCCTGCTCAAGCATCATTTTAGTTCCTGCCATAACGGGAGGATGGTCATCGACCAATAAAATCTGATACATCTTTCCTCTCCTCCATTCTCTTTTCCTCTACAGTACTAGAGCCATTGGGAACAGTTATAACGATTGACAATCCTTGATCCGGAAATGAAATGAACTCTATCTCCCCGTCCATACTCCGAACGCGTTCCTTTACACCATATACCCCCATACTCCCCAGATTGGATATTGTATCTTTCACATTCATGCCAATCCCATTATCTTCATAGTAGAGATGAATTAGATCATTATCACTATATAGCTTTATAATCACTTGTGTTGCCTTTGAATGTTTCGATGCATTAGCCAGCATTTCTTGAACGATTCGGTATAGCCCGATCATCAGATCATCATCAACAATATGACTTACATTGCTGCAATCGAACTGTATCGCAAAGTCAGAACGAAGCTGTGTAAATTCAAACAGCGCATGCAGCGATCCTTCAAGCCCCACCTCTTGAAGAAGTGGCGGTCGCAGTTCATTGCATGTAATGCGTATTTGATAAATGACATCCAGCAATCCCTGCTTAATACACTCCAGCTCCTGATGTAAATGTTCTGGAATCCCTTTTTCCGACAGCAACTGATCCAGCCTGCGATACCAAATGATCTGTTCCTGCAAGGCTGAATCGTGCAGATCCTGCGCCAGATGTTTTCTTTCATTCTCAGACAGCTGGAACATAAAGCGCAGCAACCACACGGGAGGAGATTGCTGCCAAGAGAGCTTCTCAAGCTCCTTGGTCAAATCTTCGATAACTCGGAAGTTATCATACAGCACGCTAACATAACGTGAAATGGTTTCCAGCCATACTTTCTTTGCCTGGACAAGCGGAAACGGAGAGTCTTCACCTATGCATAAAATACAGCTCTTGCCCTGGACTTCACCAATCTTTACGAAATAACCATCACATGTGCTGACCATCTCACACGGCGGCAAGTTCTTCACCGAGCACTTCTGAAGCGTCTCCATCATGTGGTGTGAAATGCGGTCATACCCGTGGGTTATCGTAACATTAGAGTCATCGTCCATTTCAATAAAGCTAACCCGGTCAGTCAAAAGAACCCGGCAAACTTCCTCTACAAATCGTTTATTCAAATCCATCACTTTCACCATGCCGAACAAGTCCGAAGAGAACTTGTCCAGACTCATTTGAAGCTGAAAATAGCGTTCTTCGCTTTTACGTATTCTGTCTTCAGCATTTTTCCGTTCTTTCTCAACTCTTTTTTGCTCTGTAATATCTCTAATGATGGTTAAAAACGTATCGCCTCCTTTAAACGGAACGGAAGCCGAAACGGCCTCCGCGTCAATCACTTCTCCATCTAACCGCAAAATGCGGTGTTCTCCTAACTGGATCGCCCCCCTTCCCTTATAAATTTCGTCTAAATAATCTATCACCAACGCTTTCGAATCCATATGAACCAAGTCGAGAACCGAGCGGCCGATAACATCCTTTGAATCTGATGCCCCCAGCAAGGACAGGGCTTTCGGGTTAACATAAGTGCATATATAGTTTTTATGCAGAAGCATCGCTACGGGCGAAATTTCAATCAGCTGCCGATTGAATTGCTCACTGTCCATCAAAGCCTGTGCAACCTGCTTGCTCTCTGTTATATCTTCTATGACGATCTCGATTGTACCCGATTGATAATCCAATATAGCACTCGCCAAAATATCTATAACATCACCATTAATACGCCGAACCTTCACTTCCTCGAGAGATACATTTCCATTTTTCCAAAGCTCTTTCTGAACAGTCTCTGCCCATTCGTCGTCTTTATTCACCACCCAGCTCCAAGGACTGGTTCCGACTATATCCGAAAGCCCGGATGCACCAAGAATCTGTATTCCCCGAGGATTCGAATATATCAGCTGTCCATCTTTCGCCACCGCAATCGCGATCGGTGAAAGCTCTACCAGTTTTCGGTAACGCTCCCGGCTCTCTCTTAACGCTTCCTCAATTTTTTTACGTTCGGTAACATCATAGAAAAAATAAATGGTTGAACCAGTATGCTCATCATAGATTTCTGTTACTTCTGCCTTTATGAATGGCCCTTTGCGTGTCATGACTTTATAGTCAATCGTTTCCTTGTACTTATGAGTCATTCTATAATCTATTTGCTTCCGAACTCTATGAATTTCATCAGACTTTAAAATGTCATAAATAGGCTTTCCGACAAGCTCAGTCGGAGAGCCTAATCCGAAATATTTCACTCCTGCAGAGTTAATAAAAATTACTTTTTCGTTATTCTGTACAATCATCGGCTGCGGGTAATGTTCAATCCATCGCCCATAGCGTTTGAGACACTCTTTATACTTTTTTTCATAATAGGACGTTGCTCTATGCTTCTTTTGACAGCGCTCGGGTGAGCGTTTTCTTTTTCTTCTGCACCTGAAATAACGCCTGTTTATGAATAAGCTATATTTGCGACTTGTTCCCCAGTGCCGGCAATATCCCGGAATGTTGCTGCTGCAGCAGTGACAAAGCATACATACAATAATGACATTGAAAAACTGTTGAAGTAATGAAAGTATGATGTATTTCAGGCCCAAGCTGCCGAGTCTCCTTTTTAACTTTCTTTAGTCGTTAAGGAATATTTCCCCCTGATTTCTTTTAAGAGGCATCATTGTTTTTTATCGGCATATATTGCGCATTTGCGAATATTCCACCCAAACTTTATATATTTTTGCCAAGAACAGAAAGAAACCTCACCATTGACAACGTCGGCTTTACTACCGGATATCAAGAGGAAGGTTTCTTGTATATGATCATTTTGCAAACTTCTCAGTGGATGTAATTATCGTGATTCGTTTTATCATGCCGCTTAGATTGAGCTGTTCATCTATTTTTTGACGAAGAGCATCAGCAAAATCTGCAGCCTTTTGAGGATCGGCATTCTCCATAACAATACAAAATCTTTCTTCGCTGTAGCGAAAATAGATATCCTTACACTCTGCAAACAAATCCGTTCCCCGAACGATATATTTCATCAACTCGTCTCCAATTGCATTATTATGCATATTACCTGAATCCATATCAACCAGAATCAGAGCCATCGGCTGACCTGAATCAAGGCATTCCTTGATCATGATACCTAGTTTATTGCACTTTACCGGTCCTGACAGACTATATATGTCCGTTTTATGATCAAAAGGACTTAAATAATTACGTATACTGTGATCCAGCTGTCTCAGTTCGTAAATGCGAGAAGATAATTGTGGCAGCGATGGCAGCACACTGGATCCCGTAACCACATCTTCTGAATGCTTGGCTAACTTGTAAAGAGGGGTTGAAATATAACGAACAATAGCCCAGGCTGCAAGCAATATTAAGATGCAAATTGGCAAAAATATGAGAATTATGCGCCATATAAGCTTCTTTATCGGTTCGTAAAGAACCGAAACTGGAGTTTGTGACACAATTCCCCAACCGCTCTTCGGCTCATAAGCATAGCCTGCAAAAAACATCTTTCCCTCGGTATTTGTTACTTTGGCCGAGCCGCTTTGCCCGCTATTGACTTGTCTAACAACTTCATTCCCTGTAATGGGCTGATTAATCCTTCGGTAGCTTGGATGAAAAATGAGATGAGCCTTATCATCCACCACGTACACGTAAGAACCGTTTCCGTAGAAATGTTCTCTAAGCAAACTACTTAGCACGTTGTTTTCTTCCAGATAAATGGTTCCTCCGGCAAAGCCCTTGTAATATCCCTCAGCATCATAAATCGGGGAGGAGATCATTAAAATTAAACGTCCGGTCGTTGCTATGTAAGGTTCTGAAATAAGTGGAGTCTTCATATCAACAGCTCGAAAAGAAGCTTTCGAAGTAAGCTGGCTCCCGATCAAACTAAATTCCTGATCCGGGGTAACAGCTTTGATCTGGCGATTGGCATCAGCAATGAAGATAGAGTTAAAATACTGCTCACTTACCTCGAACCAAACATCCAAGTCACTTTGACTAAAGTCAGGATCTCCTGCCAATTGAGCAACATGATCCATATTGCTCTGCATCAAGTCCAAAATTTGAGTTGTATTCGAAGCCAGCTTACGGGCGTATTGATAATTGCTCTCCAAATAATTGCTGGTTAAAGACTTTATATTAGCGCTTACCGCTAAATACCCTCCAACAAAAGCGGTTAACACAACGGAGCTAATAACTAGTATGCCGAGAATAGTATGTAGCCTAAATCCTTTGCGCTTTTCCACGACGAGCCTTCCTTCATCCGCATAATGAACCCTGCCTTGCCCCGGTTGTCTAGGTAAAGAACAGGATTATTATCCAATTGTAACAAGTTTCTTGAAATATGTCGTTATGAAAACGGAGAAAAGACAGCAGTCAAGCCAAAAAAATTAAATTTTTTTCTTTTTTCCACGAAAAAACCCAAGGATTTTCTTCACCTGTGTCGAAAGATTTAGATCAATAAAATTACGATCATGCTAATATTTTCAGTTTCAGGGGGTGATCCATTTGGCCGGTATCAAAGATGTGCTCCTCCAGCTTTTATTTGCACTTACACCTTTTGTATTGTATAACGTTTACTACCGTAATCTTGAGGTCAACTACTCCCGAAAATTTATTATGATCACTTGCACAGTTGCCTTGCTTTTATCCATGACTTTCGCGCCCAGTTTACAAAGTGGAATTATTTTTGACGTTAGATATGTCATTATATTTTTTGGTATTTTATTTGGCGGGTTGAAGACCGGGTTTCTATTACTGGTAGAATTTATTATATATCGGCTTTACCTTGGAGGTTCAGGCACGATAGACGCCATGATTATTTTGGCCATCACCTTTCCTTTATCCCTTCTTCTAAGTTCTCTGTATCATCATGCCAGAAAAAAGTATTGGATAACTTTGATCGCCGGAATCAGCTTTTCCCTCATACCGATCATCGTTCTTTACATCACCAAACCGGATTATATACTGACCCATCTTACATTCAATCTTCTTGTTATGCCGATTCACAACAGCCTTGGGATCTGGCTGCTTATCACTTTGTTCAATAAATCCGTTACGGATAAAGAGCTTTATCTTACATTTATACAAAATGAAAAAGTTGAGGCTATTAATCAAGTGGCCGCATCGCTTGCTCATGAAGTACGCAACCCTTTGACCACCGTCCTTGGTTTCCTGAAATTAATTCGCGCCAATACGCTAAACTGGGAAAAAACAGAACGTTTCATCGATATCAGCATTGAAGAGATTCATCGTACAGAGCAAATTTTGTCAGAATACTTATCGATCAGCAAACCTCTGGGTACTTTTCAGCAGCATATCGATCTTGTTACACAGATCAAAACGGTAGTTGAGCTGATGACACCATACGCGAACATGAATAACGTTTCACTTGAAGCATCATATCCAAGTACCCCGGTATATATCATTGCTAACCCAACAGAGATGAAACAGCTGCTTGTGAACTTTATAAAAAATGCAGTTGAAGCCAGCGCCGAAATGCCCAAAGCCCGGGTCAGCATTCAATTTTTACAGCATCTCCAGCGGGTTCAGCTTGAAATCCAGGATAACGGTGTGGGAATGGATGAAGAACAGTTGAGCCGGCTTGGTTCGATTTACTACTCAACCAAAAGTACAGGAACCGGCCTGGGATTAACATTTTCCTATCAAGCCATACGTTCTATGAACGGTACGATTTCGGTAAAAAGCGAACCTTATTCAGGAACGGTGTTTACGATATCGCTGCCCCTTGCGTAAGTATGACATTCAAAAAAACCCATGAAAGCAGTAGAGAAGTTCTCTTTCTGCTCTCATGGGCAAGCATCACGATAAATATAACTGATGGCCATACATTTCCGTCAGTTTCTCAATGGCCCGCTCCAGAATATCCTCATCAAATCCTTCCAAAGCTTCAATCGCTTGGATCTTCTCGACCGGAGAAGTTGCATCGTTTAAATGCAGTCCCCAGTTCACTATGTTCTGAACCGTGTCCTCTGGCTCCAACTGCTGAAAATATAGATGAGCCTTGTACAAATAACTGTCCGCATGTTCTGGAATAACGTTCAACACCTGATCAAATGCTTCCAAAGCAGCTTCTGGATCATTATCCCTGTAATAAATTTGACCCAAACGATAGTATGCTCCTGGATGGCCGGGCTGAAGCTCCAAAAAACTCATAATATCCATTCTAGCTCTTGTATAATCCATCATGGACAAATAAATGCCGCTGCGAAGACTGTAAAGTCCCGCGTAAGCCGGGTCCAGTTCTAGCCCTTGGGTGCAATCAGAGAGCCCTCTATCAAGCTGATCTGTCTCCAAAAAGCAGACTGCACGAAATTCATACAATCTCGGATTGCCGGGATGAATATGGATAACTTTTGTATATGCGTCAATGGCTAAATCCCACAAACCCATCTCCTTATAGATATGACCTGTAGCTGTTAAGTAGGTTGGATGTTCCGCAAAATCCGGATCTAACGAAACCGCCTTTTGAAGCTCAATCAAAGCTTCCTCATTCTTGCCCTGCAAATACATAACATAACTTTGTTTGTTATGTATTTCAGGATGGTCGCTGAGCTTTAGCGCTTTTATCAATGCCTGTTCGGCAGCAGGCAAGTCACCCATCTCAATGCAAATATCAGCACGCTGGGTATAGTTTGCCGGGTCATCATTTTCCATCTCCAGCAATTTATCATTTAACTGGAGAGCCTTGTCATTTTGATCCAAACGATAGTAACTATCGGCCATCCAGTAGCATGCAAGTGGAGATTCCGGATGCAAGCGGTATAGCTTTGTAATGATCTCTGCCGCTTTTTCCTCTGCCTCTTCCTCCCTATATAATCTGGCGAGCTCGAAATAGGGCCGAAAATCGCTTTGGTCCTGATGCATGGCAAGCTCCAAATCTTCTTGAGCCAAGTGGTTCTTTCCCCACGCTTTATAAATTTGCGCCCGCTTCAAATAAAGCTCAACAGCACCCGTATATTTTTGCAGTCCTTCCGACGCCGCCTCGACTGCCTTTTCGTATTGACCAAGCTGCATATATAAGTCTGCAAGGAGCCAGCGGAAGGAATAATTTTCCCTTACTTGACGCTGAAATGTCTTAAAAGCGCCATGGCTGTAATTCGTGCTTTCATCAAATAACGAGTACCCTTGATCGGCTGCGGCTTCATAGCGGTCTGCCAACTGCATCCCTTGTTTCAATACGGTTAATGCTTCTTCCACCGAATCGATCAAATCGAGACATCTGGCCAGCATGAAGTAATACATCGGAATCGCCCGATCCGGTTGACTGATGCTTTCCTTAAAACAGGACACAGCCTCTGCAGGGTTACCACTCTCAAAATAGGTCATCCCTAACTCATAATAAGTAGATACAACGGTGCTTTGATCCTCTCGTTTAATCGCTTCCTTAAAATCCCGGATCGCCTCGTCGTATTTCCCCAAATCTTTATAAGCTATACCTCTTGTATACCAGGTTAAATAATTGTCGCTATTCAAGCGAATTGCCTCATCCAGATCGGTTATCGCTTCTTCTTCCCGGTTCATCTCACGCAAAATATGCGCACGCCGTTCGTAGGCTCTTGCGGCCCCCTTCCATTCAATGACCTGTCCTAAATATTCTATGGCTTCATTCGAATGCCCGGTAATATGCAGTAGCTCGGCATAAGCAACCTGATCATCCAAAGATTGTATGGCCCCTTGGCCCTTCCTGATATATTTAAGAGCCTTCTCCGTATTCTGACGTCTGCGATAATAGTTTCCAATTCCAAGCCAGATCCTGTCCATTAAACTCATCGTACTCACCCTTTAAATTTATATGTATAGAGCGGCGTTAACCATACTACTTTATTCGCCTTCTTATTCATATTTTCATGAAAAAGGGGACCCTACCGGTTCCCCTTTAGTTGTACCTATTATTTTGACGATAAGAAGAAGAATTGTCCAGAGATTAATCCGGATAATTCCAGCTGTTTCAAATTTGCCACCATTCATCGCATGGGTAATATTGACAAAATTAAGCTCGATTTTAATTATGAATTTAAAATCAGTACACCTTATGAATAATGTCCTCAAAATCCGGATCTTTCATCTCAATATCGTCCAGCTCTCCCCAACTGCCGAGTTCCTTCATCACTTCCAGCGTATTGATTTCCCGGCGGTTGGCTTCCACAGTAACCGTATTTCCTGCAACGTGAACGATACGGATTGCGGTCTGCTCGGCAGTCACTGCCCCGCCAGAACCTGATTTACATTCGACCCGGCTTTCCGGTCCGTATCGATCCGGCACTTGAAACCGTCCTCGAAAGGTGACGGTAAACAGCGTTGGCAGACCGATTGTATCTCGAAGCGATGGAATCGTCCCATCATACGTCAGTTCTCCGTTATTGATAACCATGACGCGGCTGCACAGCTGCTCGATATCGTCCATATCATGGGTTGTGAGCAGGACCGTCTTACCAAAATCTTTGTTCAGCAGTGTCAAAAATTCACGGATACTTCGTTTGGCGTTCACATCGAGACCAATCGTCGGCTCATCCAGAAACAGAAGCTCCGGATCATGCAGCATCGCTGCAGCAAGATCGGCACGCATGCGCTGCCCAAGGGACAGCTTTCGCACAGGCGTTTCCCAGAACTTCTGCAGCTCCAGAAGCTCTGAAAACTGATGGATTCTTCGCTTCTTGTCCGCTTCGTCCACTTCGTACATTTTGGCCAATATATCATAGGAATCTTTCACCGGCAGGTCCCACCACAGCTGGCTTCGCTGCCCGAACACAACTCCGAGATTTTTCACAACCTGCCTGCGTTCCTTGTGGGGATTCAAACCGCCGATGAGCACTTCACCCGTGGTTGGATGCAGGATGCCTGAGAGCATTTTGATCGTTGTCGATTTCCCGGCCCCGTTCGGTCCGATGTATCCGAGAAACTCCCCTTTCTCCACCTGAAAGCTGATGCCGCGTACCGCTTCTTTTGTCTTGTATTCCCTTGAAAAGAGGGTCCTCACACCGGAGAAACGTCCCTCCTTGACGACAGGCGTTTTAAATTCCTTGCGTATGTTTCGAACCTCAATCACCGTTTGCTCCCCCTTTAGCTTCCTGCACTTTGATATTTGGTCATGCCGAATTTCCAAAACCTTAAACTTAAAACCAAACAGATACCCGCAGCGGCAGCCGTTACGATAAACACCCACGGACCGAGATCCCCTCGCAGTATGTAAAGGGACGGAACATAATTCACGAACCCAACCGGGATGATGACGAGCAAAATGGTTGACATCCACTTCGGGTACAGACTAAGTGGATAACGGATCGCCGTACCCGCGGCATCCTCTGTGATCGTCTGCAGTTCAGTGATGCGGGTCGTCCAAAAGCCGCATGTGGCAGTCGCAAGTCCGATGGAGAACAGTATGACAGCACCGGTGCTAATAATAAAAAGGGTTTGCGGAACCGCGATCCAGCCTGCCTGCCCGCTGGCGATCATGCCCCCAAGGGACCATACGAGCAGAAACCCACCTTGAAGCACTTCACCGAGCAAAATGCGGAAATTTTGCGGCATCAATGCCAATAGCACCGGCATCGGACGGGTCAGCAGCTGATCAAGCTCTCCGGTTACGAGATATTTTTCAAGATGATGGACTTCGTCTGCAAAGGTCCGATACACCGTTTTGGACAGGGTCATCACCGCAAACAAATAAGCGATTTCATACATGGACCAGCCTTGAATAGCCCCAAACTTATGCAGTACAATCGCTACCATCAAAAATTCGGATATTTGAATGAGCGCAGCTAAAAACGAAGCAAAAATAAAATTGAACTTATACTGCATACGGCTTTTTATGCTCATGCGGATCAATAGACCGTATAAGGACATCATCGATTTTATGTTCAACCCCCTTGCACCTCCACCTTCCGGCGTAAAAACCCGGTTGCCAGCAAACATGCTAGCGTCAGCAGCAGACACCAAAACAACGTTCCCCATAGAGCGGAGACGTTTCCTAAACCGAGATAAAATCGTGTTGGAACATACAGCAGATAAGGATACGGCGACAGCCAAGCGATGCGTTCCAGCCAGTCCGGCAGCCATTCAATCGGTATAAAAAATCCGGCGAGCAGGGTGATCATCGCATGATTGCCCCAATACAGCCACGCCGATTCCGTCGTCCACAATGCAGACGCACCGATCAGATAATTCATGCAGATCGACAGATAAGAGGCTCCAGCCAAAGCAATAGCAGCGTAAAGAAGAGAAATCGGTTGTTCCGGAAGAGAAAGTGAAAAAGCGAAGTAGTACACCAGGTAGATTGGAACGGACTTGTACATGAACTGATAAGCAATCTGACCCCACTCCCTGGCCATCAAATGACTGAACAGATGTACAGGACGCATGAGATCCAGCGAGATGTGACCTGTCCTGACAGATTCAGGAATGCCAAGCCCCTTCGTGATGAAGCTGGAGACCCATAGTGCAGATTGCGTAAAAGCGATGTAGCTAACCATCCCTTGCGTTCCGTACTCTCCAAGTTCATTGTCAGCTCCGAGACCGATCCATATGCAGGCGTACATGAAACCAAACAATGCGCTGGCTATGTTATGAACCATGTGCGCACCCCGATACTGCAAGTTTCGGGCATAGGCTTTTGAAGCCAGTGTGAAATAAAGCATATAACACCTCCGATAAGTTGTTTGATGGCGGAACCGCCAACTTCAGACAAGGCGAGAATGAAAGAAGGACAATAGCATACCAAATCATTCCACAATAGGCAAGATGTTTTTTTGCAGATGTATAAAAACTAGCGTAAACGGCCTAAGATTAAAGGATCATGCCGAACTTATACTTTCTTAAATGTGAACAAAAAAACGCCGGAAGCAGGAATCAAACCTGCTCATCCGGCGTTCTATGTTATGACTTCTATTGCTCTTTAAGCAATTCCTCGTACTGTGAAAGTACATGATCAAGCTCGTCCAGGCGAACGAAGCGAGCGATACGATATACTTCCTTCCCCTCGAAAAACAGTAAAACCGTCGGTGCGGAAAACGCCAAATACGCTGAAGCCATGTCAGGCGCATCCTCCATATAAGCATATATCCCCGTAACATCAGGCCGGGATTCCAACATGTTGGAAACCTTGGCTTGCACCGATTCACATACACCGCATTGCCCTGTTTTCACAATAAACAGCACAAGCGGCTTGCTTTCTATCTCCTGGTTGATCTCACTCAATGATGTCAATTGCCTCAAAATAAGCGACCTCCATTCATACGAAAATTGATGAAAGCACAAGTTCACAATATAGCCCTTTTCAATTGGCTGTGGTACAACTCGCTATAAAATCCTTCCTGTTTCAACAGCTCATCATGTGATCCTTGTTCCAGCAGCCGCCCCTCTTTGAGCACCAATATTCGGTCCGCTTGCCGAATCGTGTTCAATCGGTGAGCGATCACAAAGCTTGTCCGCCCTTTCATGAGACGCTGCAATCCTTCTTGAATTTTGATCTCGGTTACTGTATCGATGCTGCTGGTCGCCTCATCCAGTACTAGCATAGACGGATTGGCGAGAATAGCCCGGGCAATAGCAAGCAGCTGTCTCTGCCCTTGGCTAATGCCGCTTCCACCCTGCTTGAGCATCTTATCGTATCCGTCATTCAAACGCATGATAAAGGAATGCGCATTCGCAAGCTTCGCCGCCTCTTCGACTTCCTCATCGGTCGCATCCAGCCGCCCGAATCGGATATTGTCCCGAATCGTACCTTCAAACAAAAATGTGTCCTGCAAAACAAATGCCATATGCGATCGCAAACTCTCCCGTTGAATGGAAGCCAAATCACGTCCATCCAGCGTAATGATTCCGCTATCCGGATCATAAAACCTGGACAATAGCTGGATTAATGTGGTCTTGCCCGCCCCGGTCGGTCCGACTAAAGCAATCATCTCTCCCGGCTTTGCCTCAAAAGTGACGTTTTGCAGCGTATCTCCGTCTTTCTCATATGAAAAAGAAACATCTTTGAAGGAAACGGCCCCTCTCACATGGGTGAGCTTTACGGCAGCACCTTCATCCTTGGACTCGACCTCTTCATCGAGCACTTCAAATACCCGCTCTGCCCCTGCGATTGCGGACAACAGCGTATTCCACTGGTTCGCCAAATCATTCAGCGGTCGTGTGAACTGCCTTGCATAGCTTTCAAAAATAACGATAACTCCGATCGTAATATACCCCTTGATTGCCATAATACCGCCGATCCCGGCAACGATCGCAAAGCTGAGGTTGTTCAGCCCATTCATGAGCTTCGGAATAAAGCCTGAAATCGTCTGCGCCCAGAAGCCGGACATCCGGATCTTGGCGTTGCGCTCCCCAAATTCGCGGATAACCCGCTCCTCCTGCGAGAACGCTTTAATGATGCGCTGGCCTGAAAGCGTCTCTTCAATATAGCCGTTCAGCTCGCCCAAGTTTTCCTGCCGCTCCTTGAAGAGCGGTCCAGTGCGGCGCGTAATCCAGCGCATGCCGAGCGCCATAAGGGGAACCACCAGAAACGTAAGCAGGGTCAGCAGTGGACTAAGCCACAGCATAACCGACAGCGTCCCGATGAGTGTCAGAACACTGGAGAAGATCTGAATTGCCGAGCTGTTCAGCGTGGAGCTTACATTTTCGATATCATTGGTCAGGCGGCTCATAATTTCGCCCTGCTGTCTTTTTCCATAGAACGGAATCGGAAGCCGGTGCAAATGTGTAAACAGATCCGTTCTCATCCGGTACACTGTCTCTTGGGCAATTCCAATCATCCAAATATTATGAAGCCAGGTGGTGAGCGCCTGAAGCACATACACAACTGCAAGTCCTATCAAAAAATAAATCCATAGCGGCCCATCAGAGTTTCCGGCTTTCCCCGCATTCGCCAAAAAATTATCCACCGCAACACCGAGCAAATATGGTCCCAGCAGTCCCAGCCCCGAGCTGAGCATAACCATCAGCAGAACAAGCGTCAGCTTGCCCTTGCGATGCGCTAAATATGACCATATCCGTCCCAGCGCAGCTGACCAGTTTTTTGCCTTGGCATTTGTCTTGCGGCTGAATATACCTTTTCCTTCCCCCAGCTCAAATTTCGGTCTCGGATGACGGAACGGTTCAGTGAATGTTTTGAACATACGACTCCTCCTTCCCGTATTGAGACTCATAAATGCGGCGATATAAGGAGGAAGCTGTCAACAGCGCTGCATGATTTCCTTGAGCGATCAAACGACCGTCATCCAGCAGCAAGATCAAATCAGCCGATGTGGTCGAACTGATCTTCTGGGTGATCAGAAACGTTGTGCATGATAGATCCTTTAATGCATCCAGAAGTAGTCCTTCCGTTCGCACATCCAAAGCGCTTGTGCTATCATCAAGAATTAAAATCGCAGGCTTGCGGACAAGCGCTCGTGCAATGGACAGACGCTGTTTCTGACCGCCGGACAAATTCACGCCGCGCTGACCCAGCATCGTTTCATATCCTTTGGGTAAACGATCAATCGTCTCGTGTATTTGCGCTCTTTTGGCGGCTTCTACAATATCCTCCATGCTGGCATCTTCCTGACCCCAGGCGATATTCTCCCTTATCGTTCCCGAGAACAGCAACACTTCCTGGGGGACATAACCGACGCTTCGGCGCAGCTGGTTCAGATCCAGCTTGTCAGCCTTCACCCCGTCTATATAAACTGCACCTGAATCTTCTTCATATAATCTTGGAATCAACTGAACGAGCGAAGACTTTCCGGAGCCAGTTGCTCCCATAATAGCGATCCGCTCACCGGGACGCGCCTGGAAAGATATGTCCGTCAGCACAGCGATATCGCTGCCCGGGTAACTGAAGCCGACGTTTTCAAACTTTACTGCACCTTGAAGTTCCATTTTTCTTCCGGTTTTTTCAGCGGTTTCGGTCCCTCGTCCGATCTTCCCGACCTCATCCATATCACCTTCGGTATCCAGAACCTCCCGTATGCGCAGTGCTGACGCACGTGCCCGTGAAAGCACCATCACCAAACCGGACAATGCCGACATAGCACCTATGCAGCGTAAAGTATAATTCAATACAGCGACAACCTCACCAATAGAGGTGCTTCCAGCAACGATATCTTTTCGTCCAAACCACAAGACCGCCATAATCGCCGCGTTCATAACGATCAGGATGAAAGGCATCGTTCGTTCCGTCATTCGCAGCGTCGAAACGGTCCCTTTCATAAGACGTTTCGATGAATCAGCAAAGCGTTTAATTTCATGTTCCATCCGGACAAATACGCGAATGAGGCGGATTCCTGTCAGATTTTCCTGAATAACGCCGTTAACTGCGTCCAGCCGCTGCTGCACCTTGCGAAAAGAAGCAGCTGCTTTTTTCATAATCCAGGAGATAAAAAGAAACAGTACAGGCACCGTCAATACAAGCCAGAGACCTAAACGCACGTTCACGATAACCGCCATAATGATGCTACCGGTCACCACGAGCGGTACCCGGGTCATGAACCGCAGTCCCATAAATACCGTATCCTGAACTTGTGTAACGTCTCCGGTCAGCCTTGTAATCAGGGACGAAGTCGCAAAACGGTTAAACACGGAGTACGAAAATGACTGCACTTTGTCGTACAATCTCTCCCGCATATCGTAACCAAGCCCTTGACTCGTATGTGCAGCAAAGAAAGAACTAGCAATCCCCGCCCCGAATGCAATCAACGCACTAAATGTCAAAATCCCTCCCCACAGCCATACGACTGAAAGGTCCTCCTGCTGTATGCCATTGTCAATGATTTTAGAGATGATGATCGGCTGAGCCAATTCCAAAACAAGCTCAATCAACATCATCATTAAAGCCGCTATTGCGGCAACCCGATATTTTTTCAAAAAGGAAAAAACGATTCCCATAAGCATTCCTCCGACTGATGGCCCTGAAACGAAAAGCCTCCGAAATAATGGGCCTTGCTAGTAACATACCTTGTATTATAACGTATTTTCCGGCCTAATCGGTTTGAAACACAATGATTCAAAAGTAAATATCTTTGATTTTGACGTTTCCCGAGAGAGCCAGCTTTACACCTTCTTATCCAGCTACTAAATTTTAACCTCTTTTCATTCGATATAATAGTTAGCAACTCGGAAGGATGATGAATGGAATGAACCTGCCGCAAGCATTCACCTTAAATGAAGAGGGTTACACCCTCATCCAGAAGTTGGTCCAGTTTCGGATGGTCGAAGACTTGGCGTATGAATATCATGAACTCAGAGTGATTGAAGAGAAGCAGCGGAATATTTCGCAAAAAAGCGGTATTCTTCACTCCCTGAACAAGGCACATAAAAACCATGCTGCCTCCAAGGCACTTGAAAGAATCCGCAAAAAAGAAGAATGGAAGACCTATTGGGAAGCCAAAAATCTGCTCCCTCTGCCGGAATTTCTTAGAGACGCCGAGATTGAGCCGTTTATTCATGAATTCAGCGCAAGCATCGAAGGGCGGGTACAGCTGTTTCTCATCATGCAGGAAGTCATTCATACCCCGATCTATTACGATATGGACCATTTCAAACACGCAGGTGAAGAGAGCGACTTTGAAGCTCATATTGATAAAATTTCTCATATGTGCGAATTCGGACCATGGGGAGTTGAAGTTCATAAAAATACAGAAAAGTTCTTTAAAGACATTAAAGATGAAGGCGGAAAAATGTTCAAATGGGGTTCAACCGGCCTTACAGGCGTCGGATCGATTGCAGCCGTACTCGCTCTGCCTGTAATCGCCCCTGCTATTAGCAGAATGCTTGGAGTTTCCGGTACTACCGCTACTACAGCCGGGCTCACGATGCTTGGAGGGGGATCGATCGCTGCAGGCGGCCCTGAAGTGGCCGGCGGTATGACCGTGCTTGTTGGCGGGAGCAGTCTGCTCGGTGCGCTCAACGATGATGCGATCGGCAGTATGCTGAGCCAAATTCCGCAAGAAGCCGTTGCCTTGAGCATCGTCAAAATAATCAATCTGATTCATTACCTGAAATCTGATGACAACCGTGATCAGACCGCGACGATGGACATCTTGCTTAAAGCGCAGGATATGTTTCTGGAGTTCAAGCATAAAACCGAACGAGAAATGCTGCTGAACGGCATGTATAACAGTAAAAAAGAAATGATGCAAATGACCCATATTTTGAACCGGGCGTTCCGTCAGTTGATTCAATAATAAACAACGGGCTTCGCAATTACTTGCAAGGCCCGTTGTTATTAGTTTACCTCAATTTTTCAAATTCCAATGCTGTCTACTATCCGATTTATCAGATTCTACTCTACCGACTTCAGTGCTTCAATCATATCAACATGTTTTAGCTTGAAATGCATAGAGATCATCACGATTCCTGAAAACACTAATGTCAGCACAGCGGCATAACCGAAGCTCAGCCATTCAATGTTCCGGCTGAACATCATGCTATCCATCTCAGCCGTTTGCATCACAAACCCATGCAGCCAAATTCCCAAGAACATGCCGGTGATAATGCCAAGGAAAGTTAAAATGATGTTTTCCCGGTAAATATACATCGTCACCTCTTTATCGTAAAAACCGAGCACTTTAATGGTGGATAGCTCACGAATTCGTTCCGAGACGTTGATGTTGGTCAGATTGTACAATACAACAAAAGCCAAAGCTGCCGCAGATATAATAAGCACAACGACAACGACATTCATGCTTTCCAGCGTATCTTCAAGAGCACTGCTAGCCCCGCTCGTAAAGCTTACCATACCGACGCGTTGATTCTCGGTTAGCTTTTCACCGAAAGCATCTTCCCATTTCGGATCGGTATTATTGTAGTTCAACAGCTGTGTGTTTACTTCAGGTCCTACACCAAAAACCTTCTCATAATAAGCAGGCGTCATATACAGGTAGTGCATAGCGTAGTTCTCCGTTACACCTGTTATGTGAACCTCGAAGGAGTCGTTATCATTGTTTTGGATCGTCACCGTGTCTCCGGCCTTTATATCATAAAGTTTGGCCAGCTTTTCCGTCACCACAGCCCCTTCATCCGTCAGCGGCACACTTTGATCCGATTTTCTTTCCTTCAGCGTCACAAAATTATTCAGCTTATCCGGTGACTCCGGAACAAACAATGTCACCTCTTGATTGTTGACACCCTTGGCCGATACCTTCATCGTTTCTTGCGTTACATTCAACACATCTGTCAGTTCAGGTGTACTGTCAATCAGCTCGTTATACTCTTGCTTCAACTTCTCACTGCTGTCATCCTGAAACGCCACCATCGCATTATATTTCATAATCTTGCCGAACTGCAGCGGCGCAATGTCACTGATCGAATCCTTTAGGCCAAAGCCTGTCAATATAAGCGCAGTACAGCCTGCAACGCCGCATACGGTCATAAACATACGCTGTTTATAACGAAACAGATTGCGTGCAGTGACTTTCTCTATAAATCCAAGACGCTTCCATATAAAACCTACCCGTTCCAGCAGTATACGTTGTCCACTCTTCGGCGCTCTTGGCCGCATGAGCACCGAAGCAGTGCTCCGAAGTTCCACTCTGGCCGCGATGAACGCCGTCATCGTCGTACATAGAAGCGCTACAACAATCGATATAATGCTGTAACTCATGTAAAAGCTTGTCCGTATGCCCGGCAGGTTATATAAAGTGCCATATGCATCAAAGATAATATTCGGAAGAAGAGTATAGCCTATCGCTAGTCCTGCAGCGGTTGCGGTGACACTGGCCAAAGTGGCATACACCAGAAACTTTTTCATAATATCACCGTTGCTGTAGCCAAGCGCCTTCAATGTTCCAATCTGAAGTCTTTGCTCTTCCACCATGCGCGTCATCGTCGTCAAGCTGACCAAGGCCGCAATCAGAAAAAAGAATATCGGAAATATGGTCGCGATCGATGCCAGACGGTCCGCATTATCACTATATTCGGTATACCCCGGATTGACACTTCGGTCCAGCACATAGGTTTTCGGCGGCTCCAGCTCCTCCAGCTCCTGCTGCCCTTCAGCCAGTTCCTTCTCCCCGTCGGCAATTTCCCGATCCGCCTTCTCTTTCTCTTCCTTATAAGTCGCAAGCCCTTTCTCGTACTCAGCCTGTCCTTCATCCAGCTCCGCTTTGGCAGAAGCCAGCTTCTCTTCTCCCTGCTGCCTTGCATTTGCCAAGTCAGACTGCCCCTGTCGAAGCTCAGCCTCACCCTTCGCCAGCTCACGTTCTCCGGCACGAAGCTGCGCTTCTCCTTCTTCGAGCTGTTTCTTGCGAGCGTCCAGCTCCTGCTGTGCAGCTTGCAGCTGCTTGGCTCCCTGATTCAATCCCTGCTCAAATGAAGCAATTGCTGCATTTAATGCCGAGGCATCGACCGCACCGTTTACATATCCGGCAACAGCCTGTCCCAATTGGGCGTTTGCTGCTTTTGAAGCAGCAATCAGCTGCTGTTTCTGCTCGGCAGGTATCGATTCAGGCGGCAGCTTTGCAATCTGCTTTAAAGATTTGACCAACTCTTGTCCCTGGGCAAGCTGGGGCTCAAGCTTTTTCTTTTGGGCGTCTAATTGAGCTTGAGCGGACTTGATCTGTGCTTGTCCATCAGCCATTCGCTCGCGGTTACGCTCCAAATCCGCCTTCCCTTTTTCAATTTCCCTTGCCGCTGCATCCAGCTTCGCTTGGCCGCTTGCCAGTTCTGATTCGAGCTTGTCTACACCTTCCTGATAGCTCCGGCGTCCATCATCCAACTTCGCTTTAGCATCATCCAGCTCCTGCTTGGCCTCAGCCAGCTGTTTCTTGGCATCGTCGATTTTAGCTTCAGCCTCATCAAGCTCCTTCTGTCCTTCCTCCCTTATTTCCTTCAAACGTTCCTCAGGCTGTCCCTCAAACGCCTGCTCTACCTGCTTTTTATGCTCCTCCACCCGATCATCGTATTCCGGCGTATACGGTGCAAGATCAGCTGTATCTTTAAAATCCATATAAGCTTCGGTATATACCGACATATTGAAATCTTCTTGGGGAATAACGACGAATGCATCGGCCGTTCCCTTTCCAATACTGCTGCTTCCACGCCCCATCGAATCGATAAACATCGGGCTTTTTACCGTTCCAACGACCTTATAGCTCACCTTATGGAACGTATCCTTCAGGTCAGCATCTGGGTCTGGATTCGTAAATGTAATCGTATCTCCCAGCTTATAAAGGCTTGCCAATTCTCCGGTATCATCAATGGCAATTTCACCGGAAGTCTCAGGCAATCGGCCTGACGTGACTTTATACTGGTTAAGTGTATGATCCTCCTGGTAGGAGAATACCTTTGCAATCAGTCCACTGTCACCCAAAAAAACATCCGCACTGTAGCCGGGCTGGACTTTCAAAACGTCAGGAACCTTTTCCAGAGTCTCAATATCCTTCTCACGCAATCCATAAGTGGATTGAACTTTTAAATCCATTAAGCGAAACTCTTTATAATAATGTTCAGCGGTATTGAGCATATCGGGTCCGGTAGCTTTGATTCCCGCGAAAAACCCGACACCCAACATGATAATTAAAAAAATGGATAGAAACCGCGCCTTGGTTCTCCATATTTCCCGGAAAATATCGGTCCATAATGCTTTCTTTTTCAAAGATTTAACTCCTTACCACTCGATTTGTTCTACAGGTACCGGATTCGGATTCAGTACGACCTTCCGGACCTTTGCGTTGTTGATCTCAATGACACGGTCAGCCATAGGCGCGATTGCCGAGTTGTGTGTAATGACGATAACGGTTGTTCCAGTATTGCGGCAAGTATCCTGTAACAGCTTCAGCACCTGCTTGCCTGTGTTATAGTCGAGCGCCCCGGTCGGTTCATCACACAGGAGCAGCTTCGGCTGCTTGGCAAGCGCTCTTGCGATCGCCACACGCTGCTGTTCTCCGCCGGATAACTGTGCCGGAAAATTGTTCAGCCGATCACCGAGTCCGACATCTTTCAGCACCTGCTCTGCATCTAAAGCACGTGAAGAAATTTGGGAAGCCAGTTCCACATTTTCTATCGTTGTCAGATTCGGCACCAAATTGTAAAACTGAAAAACAAAACCGACATCCGTACGGCGGTATCCGGTAAGCTGTTTGCTGTTAAACTTTGCTATATCCGTTCCATCAACAAGAACCTGTCCTTCATCCGCCGTATCCATACCTCCCAATATGTTCAGTACCGTTGATTTCCCTGCTCCGCTGGGACCTACTATGATGGCGAACTCGCCTTTTTCAATATCAAAATTAATTCCATCATTCGCTACGATTGTGGTCTCACCCATTTTATAGCGTTTATACTCATTTTTAATAGAAACAAATGCCACTTTTGTCCACTCCCCTCTATGTTTTATAAACCGCTCCCCGGGCATTCTCATCACTTAGTTTGTAATCAAGTGTATCAAAAAAAAGGAGTGAATAAAAATGCAGGTCACTTCTGTAGATCCAGGTGTTTTAAAAAAATATTTTAAAGCAACATTTTGTAAATATAAACGTTATATAAGTAGACTCTTATCATTGTTAAAGGAGCTTATATTTAGAAAAACTACGTCAGCCCAGTTCGGAATGCTCATTAAACCGAATGAGATGGCGTGTCGATTAATCGAATTTAATAAAAATGTATACAGGAGGGATGTAGATCAATGAATTTGAAAAAAGAACGATTTCATATAAAGGTTAGAATCCCGTTTTTTCTATTTTCACTGGGCTTCTCCATTTACGCTTCAAAACTGCTGAGTGTAATGACAAAGAATGATAATTTACAGCAATTATTTTACCCGCTGCTCGTCATCTTGCTCATATATCTAGCTGAAAAAACCCGACTCAGTAACAAAACCATACATGTAGCACTGGCTGTTCTGATTGTAATTGCCGGTTTCGGGATGGAGATGTTAGCTGAACCAGCGGATGCTTTGTGGATTCGCAGTATAATTTCATGAACATGAAAAAAAATTCATTAGTATTGATGTTAATGACAATTTTTATTTTAGGAGCTTGTTCAAAAGAACAACAAGAAGAAGTTGTAATTCATGATACTGCCTCTAACGCGGACTTTCGGATCATACAACACTTCTCTAAAGATCGATGATGTCATTGCAGAGATCATTAGAATTGATCAGTACCTGAGCTAAACTACGATATAGAATTAAATCGTTTAAAGTATATAGATTGAACTAAAGAAAGGTACTACTTCAACGAAAGAAGTCGGAATTATTCTGGAGAAATGTCAGTGTTCGCCTAAAAGCTTTCCGCAGGAAAGCTCGCTTCGAAAGCGTAAGCTGTCCCCGGATTTCAACGATTGTATATCCTTCAGAGAAATCTGGGGGCAAGAGCGATCGGAAGAATAATCCGAATTCGTAGTGATGCTCAAGCTAGGATCATTAGTTCAACATATATACAATAAAAAAAAGGAGCTCTTTCGCGTCAATAGACCCTTCAAAGCCCCTAATACAAGCTATAAAAAGTAATTTGTGATCGATTGGTCGCTTGCCAAAATCGCTTCACTATCCAGCTTTTTCTTCAAATATTTCTTGTCCGAGGAAATAATCACGTTCATGATCAGGTCCACAACGAACAGGAATGTAATGTGGTTGGACATCAGCGCACTGTTATTGACCGAAATTTTATCCGGCACAATCATATCAACGACTGCATTTTCTGTAATCGGCGATGAATCATAACACGTAATGGCAACCGTCTTGGCCTGATTCACCTGGGCAATGGATACGGCATCGACAATTTCCTTCGTTGATCCGGAACGTGAGAACGCAATCATCACATCTTCCGAGCTGCATTGAGACGCGGCAATCTTCATCGCTCTGCTGTCATTGATCGCCTCCGACATCATGCCGATGATCGCCAGTCGGTTCTTTAAAGCAATCGCCGCCAGAAAAGAATCGAACAAACCGATCAAAAATATCCTTCTTGCCCCTTTCAGCAGCTCAACGACTTGAGCAAGCTTTTCTTCTGTAATGAGCGCCGAGGTATTAACAATCAATTCATTATAATCTAAAGCCAGGGCATCAATCGCATTGATCTCCCGTCTCTCTTTTCGCTTCGCCTGCATATCCCGGTAGAACGCATCCTGGGCAAAAGCAATCTTGAAATCATTAAACCCTTTGAAGCCTACCTTTTTACAAAAGCGGTTGATGCTGGTCTCCGATACACCAATCTCATTTGCGATTGCAGTAATGGTGTTACGTGTAATAAATTCGGGATTGTGGATGACAAAGTTGGCAATCTGATTTTCCCCGAAAGTTAGCTTCTGTGTTTGTGATACAATCTTTGCTATGACTGCCGGAACCTGTGAAGACATGGTACCTCCTCCTGATCTGCCAATGGAAAACTAGCACACTCCATTATATCACACCGAGTACGGTATTGATAAAGCTACATCCAGGACTTCCAGGAGATGACCTGCTGCTCGAATTGCTTTTGGGACAGCTGATTGCTCCGAATCAGATAAACATAGTCCAGCACGTTTGGTAAACAGGGAAGCCCCAGTATTTCCTTGCAAAAAGCGTGCGCCGCTATTTCACTAGTCTTTACAACCGTTGATCGTTTTACAAAAAATGTCCCCAGTCTGAACACCTCAATAGGCTCCAGCTCTTCATTCGTAAATTTCCCCGATTTATATTCCAGATAGTGATAAAACTCATGAGCCAGATGGATATCGATGAGTCGATCCAGCTCTGTACCCTCCTCTTCCGCACCGGTTACCTCTCGGTAAGCTGGCCCCATCCCAGCCAATGATGCAGAGAAGATGATGATTTCCGGCGGATTTTTGGTAAAATCAATCTGTGCACGGAACGACACATTGTGGAACGTACCAGAACGGTTCGTGATTTCATAACGTACGCCTTCAGCCTGGCACAGCTCCCGAATATTCTTTCCCATATACGGTGCTGCCGCCTCTCTGCCTTTGGCTAGCGAAGCTGATACATAGTACGGAATTTTGGATTTTGGTATCTTATGAAAAAGAGGGTCCTGCTCAAGCTCCGCACATGCCATCACCTCGTCCGAAAAAGTTGATCGTAAATCCCGAACCGTCATCTTTTTTCGCCCCCTTTCTTACTGATAAGCCACAACGATCATTTCATCTTCTTCGTGCAACAGTTCTGTCTCAATCTCCAAAATCGACAGGAGCTGCTCCTTGGTCTGCATCCCGGTCAAATCCAACATTTTTTCCTTATAGAATACAAACACCTTTGGGATCGTTGCGTTTGCATCTGAATATATCGTATTATCGTCCAAAAACTCACTGAGCGAAGTCTGAAACTGGGCCTTGGTCAGCTTCGTAAACTGGACGTTCGCCTTCTTGAACCGGACAACGCCTTCCCGATCCAAAACACTGACTGCATTGGACCTCTTCTTGATTAAGCCAAAGAACGACTTTTTCACATTTTCGCTTTCAAAAAGACTCCAGCGTCCGCTTCTAGCCGCAAGTTTCGTTGATTCGAGCGGGTAGTCCACCGATTGGGCAGCGATCACGGCCATCTCGCGATCCGACATCGTTTCTTTGCCCAAATCCTTGGAACGGAGTTCGGTTGATCCGGTCGCGATCGCACGAAGTATGTTTTTCTGGCTATCAATTTCAATAGTAACCTCAACAGTAGGCTCACTCGCTCCCGATTTCACGATACGCTCTACAATATCGGCCCGAATCCGCTTGATGTCCTCTTCCGTCGGATTGACCACCGTCCGTTCGAGCTGCTCTTTCACCATCGCCAGCGCTACGCCGATGGTAGACACGTATGGAGCATTGTTCGCGATCTTGCTTTTCATATTTTCGCGCTCCGCCATGGCAGGAACGAGTACCGCACCGCTGCCCCCGCCGCCGACGAGCGTAACAAACGAACGATCCAGCTCATAATCTTCTATCATTTCATTGACCGTCTTCATCGTTTTGTCGATCGCGATGTTCATGACCTGTCGGGCCGCTTCCTCCACACTTACTCCAACGTGACTTGCGAGCGCTTCCCATGCCCTTATCGCCGCTTCTTTATTCCCCTGTGCGTAGTCACCTTCCGGAATATAACCCAGAATATTAGCCGCACCAGCCAACGTATACGAATACTCCTTGCCATTTTCACTTTCAAGAATAACGTATTCTGCCGGGTCACCCTCCCGGGGACTAACAAATTTGACCCTGGGATCAACGATATCTTCCGTATTCGCAAACGCTTCATACGCCTTGCCCGCAATATGCGCGCTTCTCGGACCGACATCGATGATCTTGCCCTGAGCCACCTTGATCATGCTGCCGCCCGCAATACCAAGTGTACGTACATCAAGCGACTGCAGATAAGTGCGGTGACCGCCGACCTGAGCGTTTTGGATCATTACTTTACCGTTCTTAATTACAGAGATATCAACGCTCGTACCACCGACTTCAAAGAAGATCCCATCCGAAATTTTCTCGTACATCAGTGCACCGGCTACCCCGGCCGCCAAGCCGGATAACATCGTCAAAATCGGGCGTTTGCGCACCTCATCAATGCTCATTACTCCGCCATCACAGCGCATGATCATAAGCTGTGATTGGATATTAGCGTTCTTGACAGATTTCTCCGTCATGTTGGCCGTCTCCATCATTTTGGGTATAAGCGAAGCGTTGACAACCGCTGTTCTTGTCCGGGTTTTGAGCCCGTACAGCTGAGAAATTTCATGGCCGCCGGTCGCATATATCCCTTTGCGGTTGGCGATTTCTACAACACGCAGCTCGTTCGCAGGATCATCGACGCTGTATGCTTCAGAAGCGACGATCACTTCCGCTCCCTGCTTTACCAGCTGATCGATGGCAGCTTCAATCTGCTCATCCTTCAATTCTTTGGAGTCCAGATACATATGAAATGTCTTCAAGTATTTTCCGGGAGCAAGCTCGATATCGCCCGGGTTGGACTCTGAACGTGCACTTAGGCCATCAAGACCGGAACCCATCCCGATGATGCCAACTTTGGCAACATCGCCCTCCAGCAATGCGTTCGTAGCCTGGGTTGTTCCATGTGCGATAAATGTTACATCCTCCGGCTGAATTCCGCGGCTTGATAAGATTTTATTCAAAATCTGTACGATTCCCTTCGCTACACCATCTTCATCATGGTGAGTGGTCGGGATTTTCATTTTCTCTATAACTTCATACGTTTCATGATCAATCACAGCCGCGTCCGTAAACGTGCCCCCGACATCAATGCCTACCCTAACCTTTCTTCTCTCCATCGTTCTCCCTCCTGAAAGTAACAGGCGAGGTAGTTCGCATCCATGCCATGCACCCCGCCCGAATTCATGTACCGGATTTAAAAGACCATAAATGCGCCAATCACCATCGAAACGAGCACGGCAACCATCATCCAAGGAAGCGTCTTTTTCAATATTTCGTTAATATCGCTCTTTGTAAAATCCGCAACCCATACGTTATGTGAATTCGTCGGGTCAGAAACCGCCTGTACGTTACTTACAACACGCAGCGCCAACATGGCTGCAATCGGTGTCATGCCTGCCGATACGAACAAGGCGGCGATTCCGCTTCCGAGACCCCAAACGTTCAGCGGACCGCGATAAATGGCCAATGGTGATAATAGAGTAAAGAAGAGAATATACATAATCGGGCTAGTCGGCAGCACAGCTTCAATCAGCGGCGAAATCAGTGACGAAACCTGCGGCGCCATAACCGAATTCAGAAGAATACCGATACCGATCATCAGGGCCATCGCCCCTGCAACGTCCTGAATTCCTTCCACCAGTGCGCTGGATAAAACGTGAATCGGACGCTTGGGCAGCGTAAGCAGAATGGTTACCAGTGCACCGATAACAACGGCCGGTACGATGTCAATCTTAAAGGCAAATACGAGAACAACGGGCACTATCGGGCTGATGAGCGCAATCGTTGGAACTTTTTTGCCTTCACCGCCGGTGGCTTTTGGCATCGCCCAGGCTCTGCGGCCTTTGCCGTCTTTCTTAATGTAAAACACAATCATAGCCAGCGAAATAAATATGAGTGGCAAGGCCGCCACAAGTGTATAATCGGCAATCGCGGCAACCGAAAGACCAAGGACGTCCACATATACCGCCCAATTGGAGACGTTAAACAGCACCCCAACCCCGACCGACGAAAGAACGACAATCGAAGCGACAAACTGGGAGATCCCTGCGGTCAGCATGATCGGAATAACGATCGTACCGACCAGAATCACCATCCCAAGTCCGCTTGCTGCAGAGAAAATAATTGACCCGGTTGCAAAAAACAAGACAGCGATCAAAACCGGCTTGTCACCGGCAAGCTCGGCTGCTTTTCGAATAATCGATTTTGTAATGCCGACCTTATTCAAAACCTGTCCGAACCAGGCACCGAACACCAGACCAGCAATTGCCCCGGACAATCTCATCGAACCGTCGGCCAGTATCGTTTTGGCTATAGTAGCCGTTTCTGGATCATCAGACATGAAGGGTACACCCGCGATGAGTGCAAACAATACAGCCATCAAGGGCAGAGCCAGAATCGTCGGAAGCTTTCGAGTCATCATCAATCCTACAAAGACCAGAAAGACAAGTAAAATGCCGATCGCTTGAAACCACATTAAAGTTGTCACTTTAATTTCCCCTCTCGATATGGTTACTGCTGACCGTTATAACCTCTTTCGATGCACGGTAATTGACAGGTCTCCGCACGGTCAGCTCCAGAATGATCACTAGACTTCCAGATACGCTCCCTGCTCTTTTAGCTTTTGCTGCACTTCCTTAATATTCACTTTCTGTACATCCACTCCGCCTTCGGCAGCCAATGCAGCCGCTACACCGCCGGCATGGCCGATCGCTCCTGTTGTCGGTGTCGTTCTCATCGCTGACTGTGCTTCAAATGTTGCAGAGATGCAGCGCCCGATCACGATCAGGTTCTTGATCGATTCAGTGATCATACAAGCGTAAGGAATACTGTACATTCCGCCCCATTCCAGCTTCTGATGCTTCGTCCCTTCGCCATCTGGACTATGAATATCCACAGGGTATCCCGAATGGGCGATCGTGTCTTCGAACAGCCGCTGCTCCATCAGATCTTCAACGGTCAGTGTGTACACTCCCTTAATCTGACGGGAGCCGCGAACACCGATATTCGGCCCGGTCGATTCTACAACAGCGTTTTCAAAGCCTGGAATGTATTTGCGAACAAACTGTTCAAGCTCACGGCATTGTTTGCGCCCTTCCATCTCCGCCCGGCTAAGGCTCATCGCATCCGTCCCGTCATGTCCGAGAATACGGGTCGTGTTCAGAATGACCTCTCCCGGATTGTTCGTCTCGAAAAACAGAATATTTTCCCGAGGTATCGAAATTTCACCCTTCGCCTTGGCTTCCTTAAACAGGCTGTCAAATCCGCCAACCGACAATCGCGGCGCTTTCTCAATAATCGATGTATCGCCGTTATATAGCGGGAAGTCCTCCGGGTGATTATGGATGTATTCCTTCACCTTTGGAATGTCCACGTTGTACATTTTCATCTTCAAAGTCATCGGCTGCATCGCTCCATCGGTATCTCTGCCCTTCGTAAATTCAGCACCTGCTCCAACAGACAAGTCACCATCACCCGTCCCGTCGATAAAAACAGAGCCTTCAATTTCGCTTAGTCCCGATTTGTTGCACACCGTAATGCTTATGATTCTTCCACTGTCTGTCTTTACTCCTGCAAGCATCGTATGGTACAAAATCTCTCCGCCACTCTCAGTTACCATCAGTTCAAGCTCATGCTTCATCGCCTCCGCATCAAAGGGAGTGACCGAATACGTAAAACCGACGGTATCAAAAATATGTCCCGGTGATTTGCCCAGCTTCTTCAATCGCTCGATCAGCTGATTGGTAAATCCCTGAATCGCAAGTTTCTCTCCAGCATGAAAGGTCATCATGGGACCAACACCATTAGCGGTCAGTGTTCCTCCCAAAAATCCGTGAGACTCTACAATCAATGTCTTTGCTCCCAAGCTGGATGCCGCAACCGCGGCCATTGCACCTGAAATGCCTCCACCCATCACGACAACGTCATACTTTTGTATCCTGTTCATTTACTCCTTCACTCCTTCTGATCATGAGGTATGATGATTTCTTAACTTTAGGTTATCAGACAAATTTATCGATGTAAACGCTTTTAGGAAAATATTTTTCTTTATTTACGGAAATTAAGAAAGTTATTTACGGAGGAATAAGAGTGAGGGTTGTGAGCTAGTAAACAGGTTACAGACGCAAAAAAAGAGGCAACACGAACAGCTTTTCCAAGAAAAAAACAGGCGTGCGAACACACCTGTTTAAATTTCCTACATATTCGGTTGCCTTCCCTTATAAACCTTAAATGCAGAGATCGTTGGACACCATCTCGATTCCGTTATCTTTAGACGGATATATCTGGATCTAACCGCATCAAAATGACATATTCGCTTATATCCAATGACAGTGCCGCTCCATAACGACTTCCACACACCATCCTGCTCATATTCCAGTTCAAACCGCTCAATCCGCTGACTATATCGGTATTCTTGCAGTACAATGTGATTGAATTCCTTCTCATCCTGCAAATCTACTTCAATCATTGCTTGTTCGGTTCCTGCTTCAGGGGCCCAGTATGTATCTTTATCCCCATCCAAAATGTTCATCACATCATGACCACTCATCGTTTCGGAAGCTTTAGCAGTCGCCTGATCTGCCAGATTTGTTCTGAACGTATTCGAAATGGTTTCCCCAAGCTCCTTGAGACGAGCCCGATCATTCTCATGAATGAGTCCTCGTTGATCCGGTGGGATATTTAATAAAAATGACGCATTGCCACCTACCGAACCGTAATAAATATGAAGAAGCTCTTCCAATGACTTGACCTTATCATCTTCGGAAGCATGATAAAACCAGCCAGGGCGAATCGATGTATTCACTTCAGCTGGATACCAGACCAGTTCACGTTCCTGACTAATAATCTCCCTGCTTCCTAAATCCTGGTCCTCTGAATTGTAACGACGCGCGAACTCGCGATCATCTGCTTGCTGAGATTTCTCTTGGATCTTCTCATTCGCGCGCAGAGAAGCCGGGACAACACTCCATTCAGATTCCCGACAGTACCCCGCTTCATTCCCACACCAGCGAATGTCAGGCCCGCACACAGAGATGACTGCATTAGGCTGCAGCTCTCGAATAAGAGAATAGTATGCATCCCAATCATACTCCTGGCGCTTCCCATTCGGTCCCTCACCGCAAGCACCATCGAACCAAACACAGAATATATTCCCATAATTCGTTAGCAGCTCGCGTAATTGACTCATGAAATATGCGTTATACAAAGGAGAATTCCCGTAAGTCGGTTCATGACGATCCCATGGCGATAAATATATTCCAAATTTAATACCGCCTCTTCGACAGGCATCAGCAACTTCCTTGACGATATCACCCTGACCATTTTTCCAAGGGCTGTTCTTCACAGAATGTTCGGTATATTGACTTGGCCATAGACAGAAACCGTCATGGTGCTTACATGTTAGGATAAGTCCTGTCATTCCAGCCTCACGACATGAATCTACCCACTGATCAGCATCAAACTGTACAGGATTAAATATAACCGGATCTTCATGGCCATGCCCCCACTCTTCGTCCGTATACGTATTTACCGTAAAATGAATGAAGGCGTAAAACTCCATTTCCTGTAACGCCAATTGCCTATCGCTAGGCTTTACCTGTGCAGCATATTGAATGAGATCGTTCATGTGATTCCTCCTCTGCCATTTTGAACTATTCTTCTATTGATCCAGTGCTTTCTGATAGGCTGCGAGATAAGCATCCAATTGCATGCCTTTGAATCCAGCTACATAGTTATCCCAATCCTTATCGATATCTTTATTGCCCGTTACGAACTGCGCCAAGTTAGAATCTACATAATCCTGCAATGTCTTTGTCATTTGTGTCACCAGTAAAGTATCTGCTGGATCGATAAAAACGTCGGTTGGATACACAACTTCCGGTTTAGCATACGGCTCATATTTTTTCGCTGCCAACCAAAGTCGATAATCGATTGCACCCTTTCCCATCGGATCTTCAGGTGCTACAAATGATTCGCGAATCGAGTTCAACATTTGCATAGTACCTAATTGCCACCACGTATTGTCCAATGATGATTGTCCCTCTGCCGATTGTTCCTTTTGGATAATGTCATATTTTGCAGGTTCCCCATTATAGTCCAATTCACCGCTGTCTGCTTTCTTCCAGCCTTCCCCTTCAAATCCCCAAGTGGTCATGACGGTACCTTCTTCGGAGAATAGATAATCTGCCAAGCGGATCGCAGAAATTTGTTGTTCTTCGGTTGCTTTATTCGTAATCACAAATTGTCCATTGCCTACACCTACCATGTATCCTGCCAATTGTACCCCGCTAGGTCCCTTGAGCGGTGGAACGACATCATAAGCTTTATGCCGGGTGTTGTTCTCATCATTGACTTGAAATGCGTTTCCGATATTCGCAGCACCTAAACTGCCTACAGCAACATCGGGCTTATTTACCAGTTGTTTCACAGCGTCAATATTTTGTGTAAATACAGCTTTATCGATCAGCCCTTCCTGGAACAGCTTACGTAAGTACTTCAATCCCTCTTTCCATTCAGGCTGGATTGGAGCATAGATGACCTGACCGTCTTTAACCATTAATCCAGTGCCATCATTATAAATAAAAGCGTTCATCAAAAAAGTATCTACACCCCCGCCCCAGTCATCATAAGCAGTAGTAAATGGGATTTCATCTGCGATACCATTACCATTCGGGTCCTTCTCTTTAAAAGCCTTCAGCACTTCATAAAATTCATCCGTTGTCGTTGGCATTTCCAAATCTAATTTTTCAAGCCACTCTGTATTCATCCACATTCTTTGATAATACGTACAATGCAGACATTCGTTAATTTTCGGGAGTGCATATATATTCCCATCAGGTGCAACCATGCCTTCTTTTAAATATGGTAAATCCGTCATAGCTTGTTTTATATTAGGTGCATATTGATCGATTAAATCATTTAGCGGAAGAAATGCACCTTGCTGACCATATTTGACCTGATCTGCCTTTGACAATTCTGCACCCAGAATAACTGCCGGATAATCTCCGCTAGCTAACAGCAGTAATTTTTTATCATTAAAAGCGGCGCTCGGTGTCGTACTCCAATCAAATTTTATATTTAGCTTTTCTTCTAAATATTTGGAAAACTTGTTAACATCCATATTTTCAATTCCAACCGTCTGTGGAGCAAACACAGATAATTTTACCGGCTTATTCGAATCCTGAGCAGGATCTGCAGAAGTGCTCTTGTCACTATCTTTAGATGAACACGCTGAAAGTACCAATAGAACAAGCACAAGACTCATCAGTTTCAATACATGCTTTTTCATACAATAGCCCCCTAATTATGAAATGATCAGAATCCATAGGCAATCAATTTACGAGCCTCTACTACAAGGCATCACCTCCCTGCAGGAGAACATCTCTATCCTTTCAAAGATCCAATCATAACCCCTTTTACAAAGTGCTTTTGGACAAACGGGTAAATGATAAGAACCGGTACGCTGGATACAACAATCAACGAATATTTCAGCAAATCCTTTAAACCCTGTTGAAGCATCAAGTTGTTAACATCTCTGTACATATCCGAATTTTCAGTATTCAGTATAAGGAGATTCCGTAAAAATATTTGGAGCGGAAACATGCTGCTATCCTTTAAGTAGATCAAAGCATTAAAGTATGCATTCCAATGACCAACAGCGTACATAAGAAACAAAACCGCCAAGATCGGCTTGGAGAGCGGAAGTACAACCTGCATAAAAAACTTGATGTCACTGCAACCGTCAATTTCTGCAGCTTCGGCCAGCTCGTCCGGCAGCGATTGAAAGAAGGTTCTTGCAATAATGACCTGAAATACGGCAAGGGCTCCAGGAAGGATCATAGCCCATCTTGTATCCAAAATTCCGAGCGACTTGACCAACAAATAATTCGGTATCATCCCGCCATCGAAAAACATCGTAAATACGAGAATAAGCATAATGATATTTCGTCCGTAAAAGGTTCTTCTTGCTAGCGGGTACGCCAACATCACGGTGAATGAAACGTTCAACAACGTGCCGAACACGGTGTAAAAGAGTGAATTGCCGAATCCTATCCAAATATCAGAATTTTGAAATACTGCTTTATATCCAACCCATGTAAAATCAACGGGCCACAACCAAACTTCCCCGGAAGTAACGGCAGCTGGCGAGCTAAATGAAGCGCTAACAATGTGTAAAAGCGGAAAGAGAATCACGATCAGAATGGCGATCAGAAACAGATACACCAGAGTTATAAATATTCGGTCAAAAAAAGATTCTTTAATACGGGTACGCCCCACAGTTCATCCCTCCTACCATAAGCTATTAGAAGATATTTTCTTGGCTACAAAGTTCACAATAATAAGCAGCGTAAAGTTGATAATAGAATTAAACAAGCCGATTGCCGTGGAAAAGCTAAAGTTTGCACCGAGCAAACCGACCTTGTATACATAGGTAGATATGACTTCTGATGTATGCTGATTTAGCGGATTTTGCATCAAATATATTTTTTCAAAACCAACGCTCATGATTTGGCCTATGTTCAGGATCAACATAATAACGATGACAGGAACGATACTTGGAAGGTCAATATTTCTAATTTTTTGAAATCTTGTCGCACCGTCCACTTTAGCCGCCTCGTATAATTCCGGATTGACTCCCGATAAAGCAGCAATATATATAATTGCACCATATCCCATGAACTGCCACACATCAGACCATACATAAATTGATTTAAAAAACTCAGATCTGCCTAAGAAATCGATCGGTTCCAGTCCCAAGGCTCTATAAATATTGCTTAGCAGCCCGACGTTGGGCGATAGGTTAACGATCAGAATAGACACAATAATAACGGTCGAAATAAAGTAGGGAGCATACGTAACCATCTGAACTGACTTCTTGAAAAAACCGTTGCGAATCTCATTTAAAGCAAGTGCCAATATGATCGGTGCAGGAAAACCTACCAGCAGGCCGTAAAGAGAGATCGTTAACGTGTTTTTCAAATAGTCCCAGAAAAATGGAGCATCGAACAATTGCTCGAAGTGCTTAAATCCAACCCAAGGACTTTTCCATATCCCGTCAACAAGGTTATAGTCCTTAAAGGCGATCATGACACCAAACATCGGAAGATATTTAAAAATAATAATGTAAAGAAGAGGTAACGCTACGAGTAAATAAAACTGCCAATGTCTCATTATTTTTTGGACTGCATGCCTGCCTGGCTTCTTCGAGTACATCACCAGTTCCTGTTTTGAAACCGTGCTAGAACGTATACTGGCCATCAACTCACACTCCTTTTCTTCGAGATAAATTTATCGTACTCAGGCTCTCTAGCGTTCGGCAATATACAAGAATCTTTCATGCAACATTTTTCCGTTTACCAGGGCTTGATGGCGAAAACATTAGCAAACTAAGCAAATAAACCTTTTTCTCGGATAAACTTTATTCGTTGCAGTCAACAAAAAACGCCTCCAGCGTATTTTGGAGGCGTTTTTCAGAATATGATCATTTTTTGCTTACTTGTTCACGGTACTCGCCTGGGGAAAGACTGACGACTTTTTTGAACATTCGGCCAAATGAAATCGCATTCGTATAACCAACTTCTTCAGCTATGCTCTGAATCGACTGGCTCGTTGATTCAAGCAATCGTCGTGCATGATTGATTCGCAGTTCAATTAAATAATCAATAAATTTCTGACCCGTTTCCTCTTTAAACAACTTGCTAAGGGTTTTGGAATTCATTTGAAAATGATCGCTTAAAAAATCAAGAGATAAATTCGGATTCGCAGATTCCTTTTCCATATAACACCGAACTTTACGTATGAATTCAGAATGATTTCTTGTCTCTTGAAGCAATGCCAGTTTCTCGAAAATTTGTTCAAGTACCTGCTCAACTTGACCTTCCATTTGTTCCAACGTGTCTGAGTGATAAAGTGCTTTACTCAAAGACGGCTGACCCACAAGGAACCAAAACTCTTGAAACTCCTTAGCCATCTTATTGATCTCCTGTCCCAATGAGTACATCATATAATCCGCTAAACTAAAAATATCATCTTGATTTAACATATCCTGCTCCATATTATGCAGTATACTTTTGTACTGTTGTCGCCATTCCTTTCTCACTAACCGGAAAGACTGAGCCATGCCCTGAATATGCTCGAAATAATCAAACATTTTGCCCTGTTCTTCTGTCTTGATCGAAGTATATAAAATAATCTGATTCTCGCCAAAAATCATTTTATATTTCAATGCCTGCAGCGCTTGAGTGTAGGATTCAGAGATGGATGACAATCTTTCAGCTATCCCTCCAACTCCAACCGTTATCGTCAATTTCAGATGCTCTTCAATCCAGACACGTGAATAATCCAGAACATTCATCAGTTGCTGTTCGTTGTTCTGCACATTGCTGATCTGTATCAGCACTCCCAGCTTTGAGTTTGAAATCCACTCTGTCCAGGCCAAGGTTTCATATTTCATCGCAATTTCCTGAATGACACTTTTCAGCGCAAATTTTATTAAATACTGATCTTGTTCCGTGTACTGACTCATAAAGCCCGTATATTTATCAATTTCAATCACACAGACAATTTGAGGTTCATTTAAATCATTCATCTGTATCGTTTCCCGCTGCGCTTCCCACTCTGCTAAACTCAATGGAGATTGCCCTTCGAGCAATTGTTGAAACAGATATGTTTTTCTCACAATTAAATCTTCACGATGCCTTTTTTGATAGGTGTTCGACTGCTCCAACATGCTGCCAAGCGCAGACTGTATAAATGTAAACTCATCCTGTCGATTGCCTTGTAAGATCACATTTGTTTTCCCCTGTGAAAATTTTTGGATTTGAGAAATAATCTGTTCAATAGGCTTATAATTTCGCCGCGCAACAAAAACGATCCATCCAACCCCAGCCGCCATCATCAGAAGACCGATCATAAACCAGACGCTATTTAATTGATTGGCAAGATTAACTTTATCTCCATGGACAAAACCACTCTTATAAACCCAACCTGTTAAAGGGGAGGTTGCTGAAGATACTATGCTTTGCTGCTCTGAGTTTGCGTAATCGCCAGGAAGAATGTGATTTCCTCCGTTATCAATAATATGAATAAAGCTTACGTCCTTGCTGTACATGCTCTGAATTATCGTACTAAGGGATTTCGCCTGTATGTTAACAATTACAAAACCTTCACCACGGAGGATGTAAGGTGCTTTGATTACCAATGAAACAACCTGCTCCGGTTCCTTGAAGGTAAATTCCTGAAATTTGCGAACCCCTGTCCATTTTGTCTCATACATCGGTGCATTCAAGTGCGGTTGAATGAGTTCAAAATCCGGATAATCTTGTATGCTTGAACTCGTCGAGCTGCTAAGGATAAATTGATCATTCATCCTGACAAAATAGATGGAATCAACCAAGGGATAGGATACTTTGAAATCCCTCATAAATTGAACGACTTTTATATTTAAATAGTAATCATGCTGATTGCCATCATTAAAGAAAGTAGAGATGTCAGGATTATTCAGCATATCGCTGAGCAGCATCTGCTCGATCGTTTTCATCGATGAATCGATGGAGCTCATCGCTTGAATTAACAACGTCTCATTTGCTTTGGTCGCCTCTTTTCGATTCTGCTCGCTCAGTAATTGAAAAAAAACGAAGAAAATAAATGAAACAACAATAAAGAATGCTGGCATATAAGATAGTAGCTGACGGTAAAACCACGATTTTTTCGGCATACTTCCTCCCTATGATCGTTCAAGAATCATCGCGACAATCCAACCCAAACCGCAAATGTAAACGCATTCAAAAAAGCGGATTAAAACAAGGATTTAGGTTGCTACAAGCCATTATACTATATCATTTCACATATTAAACAGACCATGACCTTTGGTATAAACCAAGGATCATGGTCTTCGATACTCCTGATTCGCTACCTCTCTCCTGCCGGAGCCGAGGAATCCGACTGCCTGGAAATAATAAATAATGAGAACCAGATGAACAGGAAGCCTGTAATTTGAGCAGCAGTGACAACCTCCTGAAATACGATCCAGTTAATGAGCACACCTACCATCGGGAAGCTTAGCTCGGCTAGCGTTGCAACAGATGCTTTGGTTGTTGTCAGTCCTTTGTAATACACGAGAAGACTTAACAGACCCGGCAGCAATGCCTGACCGATCAGATTCAACATAACCAAAGTAAAGTCCGTTGTTCCGGCCGCTGGCAAAGTCCACGTAGCTCCTTCACTCCATGTAATAACAGTGAGCAGCGGAAGCGCCAGAACGAATCGCAAAGACGTGACCGTTTCATATTTCATCTGTCCTACCATCAATCGTCCCATTACCGTCGATCCGCCCCACAGTGCAGCAGCACCAAGCGAGAGCAGACTGCCGACCTGCAAAAACTCACTCCAATGTCCGATCGGAATGGTAAACCCGAAGGTAAGTAAATACGTGCCGCCAAGCGCGAGAATAAACAGAATCGAAAAGTGGCGCGGCAGCTTTTCTTTAAGCAGCAGCCTAGCCAAAATAATGGCGAACAGCGGCTGCAGCTTTTGAAGTAACAGCACAGCGTTCAAGTTACCGTTCGTAAGCCCCAGCGTAAACAGGATCGTCGCTATACCCGAGCCTCCCCACGAAATAAAGAGCAGCGCCCCCACATGGCGCCATCCGAGGCTCTTAAACTCATGGCGGTTTTTCCAAATAACCGGAATGGCGATCAAAGAAATGATGATATGCTCAAGCAGTACAATCTGCGAAGAAGTCATATTTTTCAATAAAATGATGCGAAACAGCGGGTCTACACCCCAAAGAGCCGCACCGAGTACAACCAGCCAAAAACCGCCTTTAAATCGGCTTTTCTCCTTTGACGAAGAAGGCGTTTTAATCCTTGATCCTACATTTTCCATCTTGCTGTCTCCTCACCTGAATACGGAGTCTTGCCAACAGAAAACCCCCGTCTTCGACAACATCGGAAGATACGGGGGCTGACCAAATAAGCCTGCCACAAGCTAAAAAAGCCGTGGACAAACTCATCTTTGATCTTCTCCCATCCGGACTATACCGTCGGCCCTGGAATCTCACCAAGTCAGTCGCATTTCAATCGAAATGCGAGTCGCGGGCTAATGCATGTGCAAAAGCACTTGCCATTACCGCCGGTCAGGAATTTCACCTTACCCCGAAGATCCATATTCATTTATTTTTATTTTGTATGCATATGTTACTAGCCGAAATAAGAATACTAAAATTCACGCAAAATCGCTGATACAAAGATCACAATGAAATTATAACAGAAACATTTTCATGAAAATACAATTATTTTGCAGAAAACACGCTCGATTTCTTATCACAACTCCACCACTAACAATTATATAGTAAATATCGATAAGTTTCCACTGTTTATTTTAGTTAATTCCTCTTCTTTACCTTTTCCCTTCACGAATCCGCTCAAGCCGTTTATTCAATATTTTGCTAAAAAAATAAAATAATTTCTTTTTTATAAATCCCTTTGTATTGTTGTATTTGGCAAAGAATTCATCAGGACTATCATAATAGCCAAGATCATGAGTAATCGAAAAGCTTTGAATATATGTGCTATCTCCCCGCCAGCAAAGACTGATTTGCTCCTTGTCTTTAATCGATATACCGAAACCGATATACCCTCCGTTATAGCTACACAGCCTATCTTTCACCTGAAGAAAATAAGTATCGTCAATGATTACTCCCTCCAGCACCTGCCACTCATTGTTGAAATAAACCTCGGTCCATGCATGAACGATTTTACGGGGGGCCAATAAATAAACGATTCCGGTAAGAGCGCCTTTTTGCATCTTTTTATCAATGTAAAAACCATGAATCCGGCAAGGAATGCCTACTCCACGCAGCAAAGCCATCAACAAGATGCTCTTTGTGTTGCACTGGCCATATCCGTCTTGCAGTACTTCGGAAGCAGGTATATCATCGCTTCGGTTATAGCCGAACTTCACTTCATTTCGTACATATTCATAAATGCGGTTGATGGTTTCATATTCTCCATACTCTCTCCACTGTTGACGTTCAATCAAATGTTGAATCGAAGGATGGGTAACATCGAGCAATTTCGTTGCTTGCAAATATCGCTTCATTCAAGATCACCCTTTTTTACATTAAATATAAGGGTTTTCAGATGACTTGACTTGCAAATATCTGCTATTTTGAACAATCGAGTTCGGAGTCATCCCTAGTTTGTCTCTTACACTTCGGGTAAAATGCGAAGAGCTGCTAAAGCCTGCTTCCAATGCAGCTTCGGTTATCGTCAGGCCTTTAAAAATATAACGAAAAGCGTTCTCCAACTTATGGTGCAAAATGTAGCTAACCAGCGAAATGCCCATCTCTTCTTTAAATAAATGGGATAACCTGCTCTCGGATAAGTAAATCTGTTGACTGAGATGTTTGACCGAAAGTTGCTGTAAAGATTGCTGATCAATATAAGTTAATACCTCCTGAATACGGTCATCCAGAGCATGATCAAGAACAGTATCGTTCAGGTTTAAAAGTTTTTTGAAGGACAGCATGAACTTTATGTAATCGCTGGAAGAATGGATGGCAGGCAAAGTTCGAATAATCAATTGTTGCAATCGAGCGCCTTGATCAGCCGCAATCACCGAATAACAGCTTTCCTGTAAATATGTTCGTTTCAACCGTTCCCCAAAAACAGATTCGGGGTTAACCAATACATAAAATTGCCATCGTTGCCGACCATAAAGCTTATGACATGTATTAGAGTCGAGAATGATCCCTTTCACCGCAAGAAGCTGCTCTTCAATGGTCATAAGGAAGTCATGCTCAAGGCCGATCGTAATCTGAATATAATTATGGCTGTGATGATCTGTATCCACTTTATTCGTCATAAATGAAATATGATCTTTGCAGAAAAATAAAAGGAGATCATGCGTAGATTGGATCATAAATAACCTCCTTCTTTAGAAGCTCGTTACATAGCTGCCCTATACTCATGCTGAAGAATCGCCATCTGGATAATATCATTCCATCCACCGTCACGAAAGATTGCCTGACGGGAAATGCCTTCATGTTTGAACCCTATTTTCTCATATAAATGGATCGCTCGATGATTGAACGAAAACACTCTTAACGAAACCCTGTGCAAATTCAGCTCCAAAAATGCGTAATCCAGTAGCAGCCGGAGTGCCTCGCTTCCGTATCCCTTGCCCCAGCAGTCTTTTTCACCGATATCAATAATGCATTCTGCATTTCGATTTTTGTAGTCCAGCTGAATAAGCGAAGTGATGCCGATAGGCCGATCGCCGTCCTGCTTATCCAGAATGATGTAGCTTTTGGAAGCAGCAGAGCCTAGAATCACATGATTTACAAAATCATTGCTCTCTTCCTCTGTATATAAATCCAAGGAAGGGCTGGTCGTTCTCATAACTTCAAGATCATTTCTCCAACGGTTGTATATGGATACATCATTTGCATTCATCTTGCGAAACTTGATTCTTTCAGATGCAAACAGCATGTTCTTGCTCTCCCTCCGTCCTATTCTAATCCTCTTTCCCACCGCGGTACAGCATGGACTGTAACGAGAACATCAGCATTTCCATCTGTTCATCTGCCTTTGTCAATTCATGCCCTAATCGAACCGTATTCAGCACGATTCCATCCATGGATGAAATAAGATAATGAGCAATATGTTCAACAGGTACACGGGGGTTGAATTCGCCTTCTGAAACTCCTTTTTGAAAAAATGACGTCAATACCTCGACCAGCCTCTCATATCGCATGATCATGTAACTCTCGCTCCCTGATTCCTTGCGATGATTCAGCGACAAGAAATACTCCGCATTGGCCCAGGCAAGGGTCGGCTTGCCAGCGATCAGCTCCTCCTTCTGAGATAAAAGCCATCCGGTCAGCTGCTCCCAATATGACCGTGCATCATCTTCAGATTGAAAAGCCAAAGCACCTTCTTCATCCTCCAACCTAAGCACTTCCTCATATACATGCTCAATATTGTTGAAATAAGCATACAACGCCCCTCTGGACACGCCTGCCGCATCCATGACATCCTGCATTGTTGCACCATGAAACCCTTTAGCGGTAAACACCCGTTTAGCCGCTTGGAGCAGCTCCTTCTTTTTCTGTTGTTTATATCGCTCGCTTACTCTTGGAGACATCTGTTTCTCTCCTTTTTATAAAATAGACATTAATGTCGTTTTATGAAAATCATTATAACCGACATGAGTGTCGGTTTACAATGTTAAACGAGCTTTAAAGTGAGATAAAGCCATAAAAAAACGGACTGCCTGTTTGACACAAGCAATCCGCTATATTACACGTCTCTTATCTCAAGGCCTTTCATGCTGTCTAACTGGGATGTTATCGCCTTCGTAATCTTGGCCATCGATGTGACTCCACATGTTGGATCATGGAAAGAAAAACTTCTCCCCATTGGTGCTCATTCAGCGTACATATAGCTGCGTTCCTATCCAGCTTTAAGGCTCTCGTCATTTTCGTAATCTGTGGAGATGAGAATACATTCCCCAATGCTGCCGAAATTGGCAGCCGAGGATCGCGCAAGGCATGAACTGCGAGTGCCATAAATTTAGCATGTTCCCGCGGGGGAAGCACCGGGTTTTTCTTTTTGCGGATGACCAGTACAGCAGATTCCACGCTCGGACGAGGTGAAAAATGTTCCGGCGAAACAGTCCGTACAATCTTCATGTCGAACCACATTCTCCATTTCAGAATACGGGGATCTTTGACCGATACCGATGTAAACCTCTTGGCTGCCCCTTTCTCAACGATGAGAACAGCGCACTTTAGAGGAACGCCCGGATAACTGAGCAGCTTATCAAGGATCGGCGTTGTAATGGAAAACGGTATGTTCGATACGATCACAAACGGCTCTCTTGGAAGATTGATCTGCAAAAAGTCTGATTGTCTTACCTGTACATTCGATATGTCTTTTGTCTTCCGGGCAAGCTTTTCAGCATAAACAGGATCGTTCTCGACCGCCAGCACCTTCTTGGATTTCTCAGCTAAAGGCAAGGTGATCGCACCAGTACCAGCACCAATATCCATAACGGTATCGTTCGAGTTTATATGGGCAAGCCGGATCATCTCCTGGACCAGCGGCTTATGGATTAACAGATGCTGCGAAGAAAAGTTCGGCGATTGCGCAAACTTTACTCCACGATTTTTTTTATTTTTAAACACAAAAAAACACCTCATTCATTCGTATATGAGAGAATGAAAAAGGCACAGAGCAAATAAACCCGGTTCATATCATAAAAAATGAACGGATATCAATGTTCTGTACCTTACACTATCTCAATCGAATAAATGCGATGCAATACATACACTCAAAGCCTCCATCCATATAAGGTGAGGTTAGTTTGGAAAACTACAAAAAACAGTATAACAAACCATTGATGTAAAAGGAACTATTTCTGTCAAGAAGCAGAATTCAAGCCGTTTACGCAATACTTTCATTGTTTTTTCACAAATTTATCCGATCCCTGCTAAATTGCCGAAACTTTCCCTTCGCCCAAAGCGTCTTAATAAGTGAGGAAAATTATAACATCGATTCTTTAATGAAGGGGGTAAGGCGCGTGAGGAAATTTTGGGCTGCTATGCTAACAGCTCTACTTATTTTTCCTATGATATTCCAATCACAGGCGCAAGCAGCAGTAAAAATTAACATCTTGATTGACGGGGTAAGATTAAAAACGAAACAGGCTCCAATTATGGTGCAAAACCGTGTCATGCTGCCAATGAGGGCTATTTTTGAAGAGTTAGATGCGAAAGTGACATGGAATCAGAAGACGAAAACAGTCACCGCAGTCAGAGATGACACAAAAATCGTTCTAAAAACCAATTCCAAAACCGCTAAAATTAACAACAGGAACGTCAAACTTGATGTTCCAGCCAAAAACCTAAGAGGCACAACAATGGTACCGGTACGCTTTGTTAGTGAAGCCTTGGGTGAAAAGGTCGGATGGAATTCCAAAACAAAAACAGTATCGATTACAACCACTTCGGACCGTGGAACAGTACCTGGCTACGGGATCTCCCCTGTCTCTTATGTTAACGCAAGAGATGTGGCCAACAACGGGGACGGACGCGATCTTCAGATCAGTTTCGCCAAGTCATACACAGAACCAAGTGTAGCACAATACCGGGTGATGATCGTGAAGGCATCGAGAGCATATGCTTTTAACCCTTCAACAGCGCGCATGGTTCAACCATCCAATTATTCTGTTGTCTTTCCAAATGGAACCGATCCATCCATAACATTAAACTCCAGCTCCCGAGACGTAGATGGGGATTATATTCGTGAAAACCAGGCGTATAAAGCTTACGTACTGGCTGTTGGAAGAACAAACGGTGTATACGCGCTATCTTCCCCTTCACCAAACATTACATTGGCAAACACCAACGCTGTTGAGCCAGCTACTAATGTGAAGGCGAGCGATATTAACGATTACCGCGACGGGCGAGACCTTTCAGTAAGCTTCACCCGTGCACAAAGAGAAGATCTGATCTCTAACTACAGAGTTATGGTTGTTAAGACGAAAGATGCAGGCAAATTTGATCTGGCGGCAGCCAAATCATTACCAAGCCAAAATTACACGACAGTATACAAAACAAGTAGCAGCAATTCGACGCTAGCTACTACACTGAACTCATCTTCCCGTGATACTTCCGGGGAATATATAAGAAATGGTGTTCCTTATACTCTGTTCGTGATGTCTGTCAGCAACAATGAGAACATGTTAGCAAGTAAACTGTCTTCTGCTTCACCTTCGATCACACTTGGAACAGGATCTGCTAATTCTCCGGTCATCACTCAAGTGAGAGATGTGAGCGACTATGGGGACGGACGCGATCTGCGTGTAGATTTCACCAAAATGTCTGATGAATCACGTATCGGATCTTATCGGATTTTTGTTGTAAAGTCATCGGACTACCATAATTTTAATTTGAACCGAGCGAATTCAGTAAGCAGTTATAATTACACACAAGTGAGCAAGACAGGAAATAATATTAGCTACAACTTATCCTCCGGAGCAAGAGACGTGGACGGAGCATTGATACGAAAACGGAGTTAATTACCGTGTGTTCGTCATGCCTGTTATTGTGGGCAGTAATTACGGCGATGTTCTCTCTTCCGCTTCAAGTGATATTATGCTAACGAATTACAACAACTCGTATGTCGGCTCTGTCTCCAGTCTTTATGTAAGGGACGTTGGCGATTACGGGAATGGTCGGGATCTGCAAGTCTCATTTAAACGTCCATCGAATGAATACAACATCAGCCATTACCGCGCATTCGTGGTCAAGTCGCACAAAGCGAATAACTTTGATATATACGATGCAAACAAGTTGTCCAGCTACTATTCCACAGACATTTATAAAACAGGGGGTAATACAGTTACCCAGAGTTTGTCATCCAGCAGTCGGGATACAGATGGGGACCCTATAAGGGATGGTGTCAGCTACCGGGTATTTATTATGTCGGTCGGCTACGGGAACTATTCTGGCAACAACGTACTGTCATCATCTTCTAGCATCATTACACTTAGCAATAATCATAAAGTTGATCCGGTAACCCAAGTGACGGTTACTGATGTAAATGATCTTAATGACGGTAGGGATTTGATGGTATCTTTCAGAAGACCTGCGGATTATTACAATATTGATCATTACCGAATTTTCGTTGTTAAAGCAAACGATCCTTATACATTTGATTTATCGAGAGCTAAATCAATAAGAAATGACAAGTATACCTATGTAAGCAGCAAATCTGACAGCACAATCTCACTGACACTTGATTCCAATGCTAAGGATATCGATGGAGACAAAGTTAAGAATGGTACTGATTACCGTGTGTATGTGATGTCTGTTGGCGGAAGCAGTTACGCAGGAAGCTCTGATCTATCCCCTTCATCCAAAATCATAAAGCTGGAAAGTAATTCTCCGGTCAAATCGGTTACAGGCTTAAAGGTAATTGATGACGGAGACAGAAATGACGGTAGAGATATGCTTATATCTTTTAATAAATTAGACGATGAGGATAGCATCAGTCATTATCAAATATACGTAGTGAAATCGGGAAGGAATTTCGATCTCGAGCTTGCAAATAAAAAAGATAACTATACACATGTTCCTAAAAAAGGAACTGACATCAGTATCAGCTTATCTTACAACGCAACAGATATTGACAATGAAGAAATCAAAAATTCCATAGATTATGATGTATATGTTCTCTCGGTTAGCAAAGATGGAAATCCAAATAACAATGCATTATCTGAAGCGGCACCTATCACGCTCAAAGGTAGTGAAATCACGGCTCCTTCGATTGTAGAAGCGAAGATTGATGAGAATAAGACAGGATTTGATATAACTTTTGAGAAGCCAAAAAAATCGGAAAATGTGAAAGAATATCGCGTCATGGTAGTACCTTCCGATGACACAAATCCTTTTGAAGTGAAAGATGCAAGCGATGTACCCGCAAATTATTATAAAAGAGTAGGACCCGATGCTGCTGAACTAAAAGTGAACATCCAATTAGGTTCTAAAGATGCTAAGGGAAATAGCATAGTCACAAACACAAAATACAAGGTATACGTTTTGGCTGTTAACAATGGCCAGGGTGCTGGTGGAGACGCCCTTTCCAATCATGCAATAGTTGAAATTAAAGATCCTACAACTGAAACAGAACCAAATCCTTTGGCAGCATCAAGTGTAAAAGTAGAATACATTCAAAAGACTAATAACTTGGAAGTAAGCTTTATACCTTCCAAGGATTCCAGCATTGTTTCGTATCAAGTCATGTTTATTTTGGAAAGTGATGCTGATAGCTTCACTCTAGAAAAAACTTCTTCTTCTAAAACAGCTAATAACTTAACTTCGATGGAACTGACACAAGTCAAAGAAGATGTAAAAGATAAGACAGATACTGAAACGGATAAACTTGTTAAGTATACAGTAGAAATGCCAAACAAGGATGTATACGGACAACAAATACAATCAGGCAAAAAATATAAAGCGCGCATCCTAAGTGTTGTAAACAAGGCGGATAAACTTACTGAGGTTGTAGCCGTATCAAAACCATCAAATGCTGTAGTTTTGAAACCTGCTGATCCCGCTACACAAACGATTTCAAAATGACCTCCTTCTAAATGAGGAGTCCAACAGCATCAAACAGCCTTCATCCACGGTCGGATGAAGGCTGTTTTTTCTTGCTTGTACACGCATGATATCCGGTCTGATCAACGACCAAAAAACTTACTCGCCTACGACAAGCTTCAAATCCTGCTGCTCTATATCAAAAGAAGTTTTCGAAGATTCCGTATTTTTGGTTAAGGTGAATTCATCTACAACACGTCCGCCCATGGTCTTTGTTATCATCGTCAGTTCATTCCCTGAAATTTCAACCGAAGCATACATTTGTGTTTTTTCTTCATCGGTCACTTTCTGCCAATCTCTTTCGGTCAACGAATAGAACTTAGGTCCGGTAGAGCCTGCGATGACATAAGTCGTACCGTTACCATCTGTAGAAATTTCTTTGTTTTTCATCGGATGGGTGCGTACATAAATATGGTCATGACCATTAAGCACAAGATCAACCTGATGCTTTTCCAGAACAGGAGCCCACAACTCTCTGATTTCCTCCGTGTCATATATACTGCCGTAAGGACCTCGATGGAATACAGCGATTTTCCATTTCTTTGTTGTGTTCGCCAGATCCTGCTCCAACCAACGTTGTTGTTCTTCATATTGGTACTCGCTGTTCAGCACAATGAAATGAGCATCCTTGTAATCAAAAGAAAAATTGGTTCCCTTTAGACTCGGCACACCGTTCCCTGGCTGATTGAAATGCGCAAGAAAATCATCATTTCCCCTTGATCCCATCGCCTCATGATTTCCGATCGCCCCAACCCATGTTGTATTCAAGAAAACGTCTTGAGCTTCCTTGAACCAAAGGTTCCACTCCTTCTCGTTAAAGCCTTTCTCAACCATATCTCCGGCCTGAACGATAAATTGCGCATCAGGATGTTCCTGAACAGCTTTATTTACGATATTTCCCCATAGCTTGAAATCGGCCTCACTGCTAGCTTGGGAATCAGCAAAAAATAAAAATTTCAGATCATCCCCCACTGTCTCTGCCGTACGGAACGTCCCTTGCGGTCCATCATTTCCTTTGCCGTCTCCAACCCGATAAACATAGGCAGTTCCAGGCTCCAGATCATGAACTGCTGCTTTGTGCACCCGAATCGTGCCGGTATCGAACGTATGAAACAGTTCGTTCTCTCCGCTAATCTGCTTTACATTCGGCGCATCAAAGCCTGTAAACTCCGACTTTTTTACAATCTCGACAACAGTCTGATCTATACTTGGGTGAGTATGCCATGTGAATCCACGCGCGCGTGTCGGATCTTCACCCATATTTACGTTTATATTGTAAGGCGTCTTGCTCCCGGCCAACTTCGACACCGTAAACGCTGTAACGGGACTGTAGAAGGTTCCCTTAACGGCCTGCAGCTGGTATGTCTTAACTGAAGAAGTTAACGTACTCTTCGTCAACGTTCCGTCCGCATCCGTTGTGCCGATGACATTCCCGTCTGCTATAATCCGGGCTCCCTTAACTGGGGCTCCGCTCTCATCCTTAACCCGAAAGATCGTTTCATCACCTTCAACATGCCCGTGTTCATTCCATTCCAGTGTTAAATGCGTATGAATGTCAGCAGTTTGTGGGAGTCCAGAGAATGAGTGGATAACGTCCTCGGTGTTGGCAAAAGAAACCGAGCCGGATACGAAATCAAACGTATGGGCACCCACAGCATCTTTTTTAACATCATACTGAATTTGTCCAATCAAATCCTTTTCCGTCAATCCAGCCGAATCCACCTTGGCCAGCTTGAGAACAATACGCCCCGCTTCGCTGTCGATATCAGCCTTAACCCTGGATTTCATCTTATCTTCTACAACAAGCTTTACGTTTTCCAATTTGTCAGGATCGTAAGCGAATTCGATCTTACCATTACGAATGTTTGACGGGTTTACTGCCGATAAATCCAAAGTATAAGTGCCGCCAGCATAGATGTCCTTCGGTGTGCTGTAAACCAACTTGGCAGCTCCGGTATCCACGTTAAAGGTCCATACTTTAACACTTTGATTGCCGGAAAGATCTTTTACCGACACTTTGACTTGATGAATACCGTCAGCCAGCGGCTTGTCCGGTGTATAGTAAATCTCGCCTTTTGGCGGATACAAGGTGTGTTTTACTAATTCCCCGTCCAGATAAAACCGAATTTGCTCCGGGTCAATCAGGGTGCTGCCCGGATGTTTATCAGGGTCATACCCGGCATCCTCAGCAGTAACAGAAATGTTCGGCTGATTCTTTTTAACAGTTGCTCCATCCGCAGGCGAAAAATCCTTTAGCATTGGAGGGTCTATATCATCCTCATTCGGTCCGTAAAGCGCACGGATTTGATCTACATAAATAACACCGGCATCTTTTTTGGCGGCCGAGGTTTCCATATAACGTACCGGCATGTCCATCGTTAAAGGCAGCAGCCTTCCTTTTGGTACTTCTGCCTCAACATATTTCCAGCCTTCGAAATCAACACCGACTGTCTGATCGACAAAATCAAGCGCAATGATTCCTTTGCTGTCCCGCAATTGAGCACGGAGCCAATGTTTTTTGCCGTCGCCATACACCCACATGCCTATTTTTTCCGGATAACCGGGAATGACGATATGATGGTCCGGGCTCTTGGCTTGCAAATAAGCCCCGGAAGTTCCGGTTGTACCCGTAAAATCATATTCCAGCTTTAAAGAGCCATTACCGAACCGAACTAGTTCCTTATTCGTCTCAATGCTCGCTTTCACAAACTTATACTGCGCCCCGGCACTTTCCAGATAAGGGTCCAGTCCATTTTCGAAATCTTCCAGAACGACCGGAGGAAGTCCGATATTTACATCAACAGAAGCTTCAACTCCTTTATAGCTTACGATAATCCTGCCTGTCTTCTCGGATTCGCCCGTTGCCATAAACGTCCCGTTCTTATCGATCGATCCGATATCCCCTTCCGTTGTCCACTTCAGCTGGCTGTTATCGGCTTGAATGACCTGACCATTGCGAAGGGCTGTTACTTTCATCGTTTCCGTCTTGCCGGGAGCAAAGCTTTTTACGGTTTCGCCAAAACTCAACTCGGTCAGTTCATCCACAACTTCCACGGTACTCGTTCCGCTTAAGTTTCCGGTTCTGGCCTTTATTTCAGCCGTTCCAGCCAAAGATCCAGCTGTAAATACACCAGCTTCATCTATCGTCCCCAGAGCCGGTTCAACGCTCCATGTTGGCGTATCAGTTGATCGAACCGGATGCAGATGAGAATCTACAGCCGCTGCTTTCAATTTGATTTTGGAGCCTGAGAGCACCCGCTCCAACTGCGGCTTCACCACCAGCTTGTCCGCTGCTTCTTCCGGCGCCGTGTTCACGAGCAAAATCCCGTTTGCGGTCTTTCTTTCGCTGCCGTCGGACGGAGAATTAACCATTTGGCGTAATGGCTCTCCCGGCAAACGGGCAACAAGCGTAGTTGAACCTCCCCCGTCAAGATTCAAAGCGTTGACCGCCCCCATATCCTTCATGATCAGGGCCAGCTCATTTAACGTTACCCCTTCACTGTATCCGGGCTGCCGTCCATCTATAACGAACATGATGACGGTTCCGTCCGCTTTCGTTCCAATAGCGGTTCGAGGATGTACGCCGGAATCGCTGCTATGCTGAATCACGCCATCATCAATTAACAGAGCATTTCCGCCAATCGCCATCTCGACATCCTTCCATTCTGGCTCCAGATCCAGGAAGACAGATACCTCATCGCCAATCTGTAATCCATCCAGAACTTCACGATATTGTCCCGATGCCGATAAAATCACGGTACCATCCATTATCGGTGTATTACCCTCATCCTTATGTATGGCTGATACTTTCAAGCTCAGCGTTTGACCGCTCTTAACCTCACCCGAAACAACATCCAGTACGACCTCATCCCCCGATGTATTCGTCATCGTTGAAGAATGAAACGAAGGCGTATAGAGAACAAGCGCATTCGAACCCCGCAGGCGATTCATAGCAGTGATCGCTGTGCTCTTTCCGGAAATGCTCAAAATCCGTGTCAATTGGGGGCTTGGTCCGTACATTGTCGTTCCGTCCTTTTTCATTCCAAAAGCAAATAATCCATCGGGTGGACTGTTTAAAAGCTCACCTTCTCCCATAAAAAAGCCTAAAGGCAAGCCATTCGACATATCATAAAAATCCCCGTTCATCGCAGCAATGACCCGATTTCCTTCACGATCTGCATTCGTGGCCATCCCGGACACCTCCTGCATCCCGTAAACCTTTCCACCACTCTTACCGGGTTGCAGCTTAAGAGCAGAGTTCTTCGGATTAAATTCCACATAATGAATTTGTTCCAAGCCCCGATTCAGCTTCATATTCTGCCACGTATATGTCGCTTCTGGTCCGATCTCCATCTGCCGCTGGTCCAGCACCATTCCATCAGGAGACGATTTTTCCTTGGCGTCAGCCTGATGGACAGGCATAAATAAAGACAACAGCATTGCACCGCTCAGTAATAAAGATAGGATACGATTTCGCTTGAACCCTGTCATTCCATCATAACCTCCATCCCTTGGATCAAATTGTCATTCTTTTCATAGCTAATTTTCAACAAGTCACCACCTTGGAGTCAGTATACCGATACCGTGTAAACGCCAGCCTTTCCCTGAGTTAACGCGATGTTAAATGAAAAAAATGTGATCTCGATCATTATTAAAGCGTTTACATTGTTTATTACATACTATAAAGAACTTGTCCGATGGATTAAAAGCATCTAATTTACCATATCTTTCAAAAGATTGCCGGGACAATCGAACCGATGACATGACTTTGGAACTTGGTCATTGTTAGAAAAATGTCTGAAAACTGCGCTTTATCAGTTATTTTGCAAATTTGATAAAACGCTTCCGCTTTACTATGATGAGAATATATGGAATTTCATTAAGGAGGTTTACTTATGAAAATAGCCATATGCGGGGGAACCGGATTTATCGGTCAAAGCTTATGCAGACACTGGGTTCAGGAAGGACACCATATCATCATCGTCACTCGTTCAAAGCCGGAGAAAGTGGAAAATGCGGATCAAATCACTTACGCAACCTGGGATGATATGAAACAGAAACCACAGCTGTTTGAAGGGCTGGATGCACTCATCAACCTCGCAGGTTCATCGCTGAGCCAGCGCTGGAGCGTCAACGGGAAAGAGCGCATTCTTTCCTCCCGTCACCAGACCGTAGCTGCAGTTGCCGAGCTGATGCGCCATCTGAGCCGTAAGCCTCCTGTCGTTATACAGGCATCCGCCATGGCCATATACGGCACTTCTGAAGATAAAACCTTTGACGAGAGCAGTCCTTCACGCGTCATGGACTTTCCTTCAAGCGTCGTTGCTGAATGGGAGGAAGCAGCAGACCGGATTCCGGTGGACAGGCTTATAAAGCTGCGCATCAGCGTAGTGCTAGGTAATGATGGCGGTGCTTTTCCAAAAATGATTCTCCCTTACAAGCTTGGCTTTGGCGGCAAAATCGGGAGCGGCCATCAATGGATGTCCTGGATTCATATCCGCGATATCGTAAGCCTGATTGATTTCTGTGTGCAAAACCCCGATATTAAAGGGCCCGTTAATGCTGCAGCCCCCCATCCTGTAACGAACAAGGAATTCGGACGCACCGTTGCCAAAGTTTATCGCCGTCCGCACTGGCTCCCTGTTCCATCCTTTCTGCTAAAAACGATACTTGGTGAGCTGTCCATGATTCTGTTAGAAGGTCAACGCATTATCCCTGTTAAAGCAGAAAAACATGGCTTCCAGTTCCAATATCCCAAGCTAATTGATGCACTGTACGATCTGAGAAAAAAATAAAAATAAATAAGGGGCCTCACAGGTCCCCTTATTCGTCAATAACCCCATTCAACTTAAGTATTGCCATCGTTATTCCCCAAATCGCTCTTACGAAAGAAATCAGCCAGAAAATAAGAAACCCGATAAACACAAGCTCAATCGCTTTTTCCAAAATCCGGTGCCTAAGCTTGCTGTTCTCTGCCGGAGGAAGGTCATATTTAGAGGGCATTTGGGAATTTCTGATTTTCCTGGCCATTACAATACACTCCATTTCATAAAGTATGTATGTAAAGTTCTCCTTCGCCAGAATATAATCCTTCAATTTATACCTTTTTAGTTAAAAATAAACTGGATCACATAGCCCTTTTCACATTAGGATACAGCGATGTAAATCTGTACAACCGCATTTGAAGGATCGAATTGTACCGAATCATAAAGCTCAAAGTCTCCCTTATATGTTCTTGTTTCTATATTATTTTGAAAATAAACCCAAATTTCTCGCCATGCTTCCACCACCACGGACTGTACCGGTCCCTGCTTGCTCGTAAACACCAGATAGTCTAAAGCCGGAATATCGGCTTTTCTGAAATTTTTCAAATGATCAGCATTAACCCCATCTTCCGTGGCCTCGCAGCCCAGAACGACCGTATATTCACCGTTCACATCACTGGCGTATTCCGTGTATAATCCATAAATTTGACCTGGCTTGATTCCAGACTGCTGCATTAAGCCGCTTTGAAAAAAGCTTCCCCAAAGCCCTGATATTTTTCCTTCAGGTCCCGCTTCCACCTGATTAGACGTTCTTGCAGCTACTCCGATCAGCCGTATTGCCGGTTTGCTTATACGCTCTACTTTCATGGTTCATCCTCTTTTCATCTAAGAATATGACCTTATTCTAACCTGGAAAAGTGGACATCTGTCTGTCTCCGTTTACATACCGCCCTATAATTTGTTCCGCCCGCCGTACAACCTCTTCTGCCACAAAGTCCGGACTTTCTACCTTCACCTGATCACCAAAGCTTAGAATCATACCATAAAACCAATCATCCGGTTTCAAGACAACCTCGATCCTAAAGTCCCCATCCGGGAGAAGGGATACCTCATTGGGATGGAACACATCGGCCAACCGCTGCCTTGCTTCTTTCTTAAACGTCAGCACCAAGGTTTCATCGGGGGTATCCGACCAGGATGCAGCCCACTGAAATTTCTCCACTTCCGGAGCTTCAAGAGTCTCAAACCTTTCCTCCCTTAATGCCACATGCTGAATCCTAGTTAACCGGAAGATTCTGAAATCTTTCCGCAACGTGCAATAAGCGTGGACGTACCATACCGAGCCCTTCAAAATTAATGAGACCGGTTTTATCACTCGTTTCTGACTTTGTCCGCTGGAAGAGATATATTCAATCATGGTTTTCCGCTTCTCATCAACGCCTTGTCTTAGCAGCTGCATCGTTTCTTTAATCCCAGCCCGATGTCCCCAAGGATTCATGTCCATGATCAGTCTGTCTTCACGCTGCTCCTCAGTGTAACCCCGCTGTGCTTTTTGCAGAAGATTTTTCACTTTTTCCAAAAGCAGTCCCGTTTCTTGATCCTCCAAAGCACAGTGTATGCCTTTAACAGCCGTCACGAGCGAGCTCATCTCCTCGATCGATAGCCAGTACCTGTCGATCATAAATTGTTCCATGATTTCAAAACCGCCGGATACCCCTTGGTAAGCAACAATCGGAACTCCCGCTTGGCTTAATGCATCCATATCCCGATAAATGGTTTTGCTGGACACCTCAAAGCGCTCAGCCAGCTCCTTGGCGCTGACCCGACCACGATTAAGCAGCAGCACAGTAGTCGCCAGCAAACGATCTATTTTCATAAATGAATCAGCCTTTCATTTTTCTGCAATTTTTCAATTATATATCTTAATTCAAGCTAAACAACTGTAAAATGTGTTAAACCAATGTTAAAGTCCTCTTCAATCGGTATTTATTTAATTATGATACAATAAATTGCATCGTCATTGAGGTTAGAAACGTATAGTAACACAATGCATCAATGCTAGATACATAAGGGGGAACGAAAAAATGAATGATCGGCTTGCATCCATGCGCCGCTGTCATCCGGATTCTATCAAAGCTTCGCGCATTGCTGGCTCTTTGTTTTGGGCCGTACTCATCGCACTGTCTGTCGCGTATATCTTTTTTGCGCCTATCAAAGGTTGGACGGTGCTCCCGGGATGGATCGGCCTCGGGCTATTCATCCTCGCACTCATCTGGTTCACATGGATCGAACCTGTACTATCCTATCGGATGTTCGGCTTCAAAGTAACCGAGGAGGAGCTTGAGCTTCGCTCCGGCTGGCTCTGGCTCTCAGACACCATTGTTCCGATGACGCGGGTTCAGCATGTAGAGCTGGAGAGAGGCCCGCTGCTGCGGCGGTTTGGCTTGGCTGAAGTGAAGGTGGTAACAGCTGCAAAAACACATGTGATTAAGGCGCTTGAATCCAATGAAGCGGAGGAATTAAAAAAACAGATCGGTGAGCTTGCGAAAGTGGTGGATCACGATGAATGAACCGGTGGAGAAACGACTTCACAAGCTGTACATCCTGTTTCCTCTAGTGAGCAGTATTAAATCTATGATTCCGGTTATCATCTTGTTTGGAATCAAGATCATAAACGGCGAGTCTCTACAGGATCATATAAGATTCTGGGTTGTGCTTGGAATAACAGCTCTGATTCTACTCCTGATCATTTATGGATTTTTCCAATGGAGACGTTTCAAATATGTGCTGGAGGATAACAAAATCGTCATTCGCCGCGGTGTGTTCTTCCGGGAAGAACTTTCGATTTACACGGGGCGTATACACAGTATGAACATGGAACAGCCGCTGCTGCAGCGTATTCTCGGTTTAACACAGGTGAAAATTGATACGCCGGGAAAAAGCAATGATGGTGGCAAGCTTCCCGCCGTCTCCAGTGCAGAGGCTGAACGTTTGCAGCGCTGGCTTCGGGAACGAACGGCGGCAGGGTCCGCCTTGAGACGGAGCGATGATGTTCATGTTGAAGGTTTGCCTCATTCTGATGACATCATTACAAGTGATAAGGCGCTGCTTAATAACATGCAGGCAGATGGGGCCAGTGACGATATAATCCATGCTGAGCCAGTTCATCAGCCCACAGTAATCGACCGTCATACAGCAGCTCCTGATCGGTGCGAAATGAGCGAAGCCTCATCTTCCAGTCATTCCGTCCATGAAACGGAGGCTGCTCCCGAGGAACGAACCGTACTGCTGCAATTATCAACAAAGCAACTGTTGATTGCAGCACTTACTTCGCTGAACATATCGTTAGCCATTGCCTTTGTTGCAGGTGTGATCTCTTTTGCCGACGATATCCTGCCGGAAAATCTGTATACGACGATTTATGAGGAAGCGGGTCATTTTCTTCCCGGTGGGTGGATCACACTCATCGCCGTTGGCATCATTCTCGCCTGGCTACTATCAGCTGTGCTGTATACGATCAAGTATGCGGGATTTACAGTAGAGCGTGTTGGCAAACAGATTGCCATTACATGCGGCCTGCTGGAACGAAAGCAGATGTTCTTCTCACCGCAACGGGTACAGGCTGTATCCGTCAAGGAAGGAGTGCTCAGACAGCCCTTTGGATATGCTGAGGTAAAGCTTCACGTCCTTACTTCAGAATCCGAAAAAAATCTGATCCTTCATCCTATGATTCCGATAAAAGATATTGCGAAGCTGCTTGAGAAAATCGTTCCACAGTACAGCGTGAACCCGGTGGATATCGTCCCTCCCAGGAGAGCGATCTGGCTGTACTTGCGTTATGAAATACTTATTACAGCTGCTGCATGTGCCGGGCTCATCTGGTATTTCAAGGAAGCGGGTTTATGGTCACTGCTGTTGTTTCCGCTCACCATCCTGCTGGCAATTGTGACATTCAAAGATACAGGCATGGCGATTCGGGGCAAACAGCTGACAATCAGGTCTCGATTGATTGCCCGTACGACCAAATACATCCGCCGTCCACAGATCATTAGCCTTAAAGTCTTCGGGAGCCGCTGGCAGCGCAAGAGAAACCTGTTGTCATTTGAGGTAAATCTTATGACAGGGTTGTATGACGGAAAAATATATAGCCTGGACCAATCTGCCGTCAAAGAAGTATGGCAATGGTTCCGTTATTCGAAAGATACGTCTAAATCCGATACATTTGACACATCCGAAAACAGCAACACGAAAGACGAGGGCACACCGCTTATGACTACTGAGTCCAAAAGAGATAACTGTGAACCTCATATCGGATAAAGGCGCTTAAAAAAATGTACAACGTGTAATCTTCATAAGTATTGGTTTTCAAAAAAAGCAGGCGACCTGTCTAATCAGACAGGTCGCCTCTTTTATTTCGTTATTTTACATGGAGCAGATTCCAGATCACCACCGCCGCCTGAGCACGGTTGGCGATCCCTTTTGGCATAAAACGGTCCGCGCCCGTTCCGTTCATGATCCCTTCTTCCCAAAGCAAGGCAACGGCAGACTTCGCATATGGAGCAATCTTCTCCTTATCCTTAAGTTTGGAAAGAGCTTGATCTGCATCAACTGCTCCCATTCCCTTCATCTGCTTCAGGACATTAGCACTCATCACTGCCATCTCTTCTCGGGTAATCGAACGGTTCGGTTCAAACTTATCGCCCCCGACGCCCTTCACAATGCCGGATTCTAAACCTGCTGCTACGATCTCATAATACCAATCGGAAGGTTTGATATCCTTCATGGATACCGATGCGCTTTCTCCTGTCAATTCAAAAGCACGAACAAGCATCGCCAAAAACTCGGCGCGTGTGACGGGCTTCAGCGGCCTGATCGTATTGTCACCAAAGCCTTTCATAATACCTGTTGCTGTCAGTTCGTCCATGGCCTCTTTTGCCCAGGAAGGAACCTGGTCCGCATCCTTGAATACCGCTGGTTTCGTTGATTCTGCAGGCGGTTTAACCGGTGTTTCAGATGTGTCCGGAGGGGTCTGCGGTGTACCCGGTTGAGTTGGCGTTACAGGTGTCGTGGCAGGAGGTGTTGTGCTCGGTGGTATATACGGAGGTTCAGGCTCTGCTGGAATACCTCCGCCCTTTCTAACATGAACTGTAGCAGGGCTGCTTCCTTTACTTTCGTTATGAAGACGATCAACTGCCGTGACGACATAAGTATATTTTCCATTGTCAGCTGCCGTAGTATCCATGAATGATTGGTCGGAACCTTCTTGTTTACGTACCGTTTTTAACAAATTAGCCGGATCGTGAACATCCCTCTGTTCCTTGTCTGTAAATCGATAAATCGCGTAATAGGCCTCATCCCCTTTAGATTTCCAACTCAGCCTTACACCTTCTTGCCCGTCACGTGCTGTAAGACCTGCTGGTGCTGCCGGGGCCTCATCGTCCAACCACGGCATGGTCGGAACCAAAGCCGGGTAGCGGTATAAATCTTCTCGCAGACGGTCTGTAAATCCCAGTGGATTATCCTCAAACCATTTTGCACTAAAATACATGCTGCCCTTCACCTGTTCAAAGCTTCGGTTGTATTTGATCTGATTGGGCATTTCCTCCGGATCGAGCCAGCCGCTGCCCGAACCGACCCGGTAAATGGCCTGACCGCTGTATAAATGGACGTTCTTGTCTTCAATGACGTCGCTCCACCATTCAATCAATTTATCATAAGCTGCCGGTGAGTAACCTCTGTACCAGTAAATTTGAGGCGTTATATAATCGATCCAACCTTCGTCGATCCATTTTTTCGAATCTGCAAAAATCGCATCATAACTGCTGAGACCATTTGTATCAGATCCATCCGGAACGCTGGTACTCTTGTTTCTCCAAATCCCAAACGGACTGATCCCGAACTTCACATAGCTTTTCTCGGCTTTAATCGCCTCGCTTACATCCTTGACGAACTGGTTTACATTATCTCTGCGCCAATCCCCTTTATCCGTAAATTCTCCTCCATACTTGGCGAAAGTATCATCATCTGGGAAATCCTCTGCCCCTGAAGGATACGGATAGAAATAATCGTCGAAATGTACGGCATCAATATCGTAATTTCTTACAACTTCCATAATACTGTCCAAAATAAACTTCTGCGCCTCAGGGATGCCGGGATTAAAGAAAAGCTTTCCGCCATATGAAACAACCCAATCCGTATGCTGTCTGGCTGGATGATCTTCCACAAGCCTGTTGATATCGTCTTTCATGCTCACACGATAAGGATTAAACCAGGCATGGAACTCCATGTTTCGCTTATGGGTTTCCTCGATCAGAAACGCAAGCGGATTATAACCCGGATCTTTCCCCTGCTGACCTGTCAGCCATTCCGACCACGGACCATACTCTGAAGGATAAAAAGCGTCCGCTGTCGGTTTGATCTGCATGATGACCGCATTCATACCCGCAGCTTCCAGCTGATTGAGCAGATCGATGTATTGCTGCTTCTGAGCTTCAGGAGCAGCCCCTTTTTCAGGCCAATCGATATTTTCCACCGTCGCAATCCAGGCCGCTCTCATTTCAGCCTTTGGCAGTTCTGACGGCTGGTTCACAGTCATGTAAAGCGAGCTTGTTTTCCCGCCGTATGTAGCCGTAATTCTCGATGCCCCAACCATGTGGCCCGTCACCCTCCCTTTCTCATCAACCGATGCAACCTCCGGTTTGCTGCTGCTGTACTGTACACCTTCCGTTAACTGTACTGGCTCTTCCATCCATGTATAAGATGCCATCGTGATCGTATCAAACGAATCGCCGATGTCCACACCCGTCAAACCACGAAGCTCTATACTCTTCAGAACAGGTATCCTTTCCTCTACCGTAACTGGATGCTCTGCCGATATTCCCTTGTAAGACACGGTTATGACCACCGAGCCCGTGGACAAAGCTGTCAGATATCCTTCATCATTGACACTAAGGATATCGGGATGGCTGCTGTTAAAAGCAACACCCTCAATTAGCGGAAGCGGGTCATCATAACCATCATATTTTGCATAGGCTTTCATTTTTCCGGTAGCACTCTCTTCCAAACGAACAGGTCCAGACAATTCCAGACTATGGGGAGCTGTCATTTCATCACTGATTTTCAAATGAAACGTTGTAGCAGGCGCATCACCATATTGTGCCGTAATCGTCACTTCACCGGGTGCTAGTGCCTCAACAGTATCATGTGCAGAACCTGTTACCATCGCAATGCTTTCATCACTGCTGCTCAGCTTCACTCCTTCGGTTACCACAGCAGGCTCTGTCAAACCAGCATATGTCTCATGGATGATCGCTCGCTGGGATTCCCCCGTCTGCATCGGAGTCAAACCTGTGATATCCAGAGCATACACCTTGGAATCGCTGTATAAAGCGGTCAAACGATCAAAATAAATCGCGCCTTTGTTTTTATTGTTGGCATTCGTTTCGACTACATAAATTTGTGACAGTTTCATCGGAGAGGATAGATGAGAAGGAAGATCAAAGGTAACATACTTCCAGCCGTTCCAGCTTAGCCCGCTGGATGATGTAAGGTCTATGGTTGATTTTTCTCCACTCGCTCCAAGTACGACAGCTCTCAGCCAGTGATTGCCGCCATCTCCATAAACCCAAAGCCCCATGCTCTTAGGGTTTCCGGAAAGAGTTCTGCCTGTACTTCCATCCGGGTCCTTAAAATTAATATAAGCCGCTGAAGTACCTTGCTGAAAAACCGTAAAATCATATGACAGCCTGGCTGCGTGATATCCGTAGTATATTGTCTCCGGTCTACTTGCCAGACTTAGCTCTGCTGCTGCCAGAGCCGTTGATGCTGTCAAACCCGAAAGATCTTCGAATTCCTCTATTACCCCGGAGGAAGAATTCGATACTGCCGAATCATCGGGCAAGGGGAGCAAAGGATTTGTCTCTGACCCGTTATCTGCTGGGTTTTCTACCGGAGGATCTGCTGGCGTGTCGACCGGATCACTCGGGACATCTCCCGGTGGATCTACAGGAGTATCAATCGGGTCTGTCGGATCATTGGACGGATCTGTTGGATTTTCTACAGGAGGATCTGATAGGGGATTTGCCGGGTCAGGGTTAACGGGTGTTTCTGTTGGCATTTCATTCTCAGCAGGAACTTCCTTTTGATTCTCCAAGGGTACATCAGTTGAAAGAGCCGAGTTTTCTTTGGTTCCATACTCCGCAAATGCCTCTCCTGGTAATGCTCCCATACCTGAGAAAGCTGTACCAAGTGTCATCATCATCGCTATTGTCCAACATATAAGCGTCTGCCTGTATCTCTTTTTTCGTCTACTCAACATTCATCAATTCACTCCTTCAATATTGGATCGATGCTGCTGTACTCCAGAACCTGTTGCCTGACAGGTAAAGGTGGCTCACCTCCTCCTTTAAGAAATCGTTGAACTTATGAAGTCAAATATCACGATGTACCCTTATCATAGTGAAATTTTATTTCTAATTTCAATAGTTTTTTCAAATTTTGACTCAAATCCAAAATCAGTGCTTGCAATAAGCAATGAAGCCGCTACGTGTATGGATCGTTCTTACGATCGCTGTTGTCCCCAAATTTCTTATGAATCAACTTTTAAGTGGATGAAATTCGGGGACAAAGGCGAACGCTTCGCTTCTTCAGATCGATTCCATCCCCTTCGCTACTTTGCTTTTTATGTCAAGAACTGATTACAAGATTGAGCCCAAATTTTATTTGTTTTTTTGCAGGAGAAGCGATTCCGAAGGAAACGGATCGTAGTTGCTCATTGTCCCCGCAGCCTTATTACATTGAAAACATCGGGCAACCTCGATATATTTTAAACATAAAGATTAACGCCAACCGGAGAAAGGATTATACACTTGAGCAAAAATGACAATACATACATACAACTTACCATCGCCATGTTTCGTACAGGCATTCTTGGTTATGGAGGAGGCCCCTCGGTCATCCCGCTGATTCGTCACGAAGCTGTCATTCGTTATGAGTGGATGAGCAGCGATGAATTCGGGGAAGTGCTGGCGCTAGCTAATGCGCTGCCAGGACCGATCGCGACAAAGATGGCCGCCTATTTGGGCTATCGGCAAAAAAAGACTTTAGGCGCCGTCGTGGCCATTTTGGCGCACATCCTCCCAACCTGCATCGCTATGGTCGCCCTGCTATCCGCTGTGCAATATTTAAGCAGCTCCAAGATCATAGCCGGCATGATCGCCGGCGTCACCCCCGTGATCGCGGTCATGCTGGGCACAATGGCTTATGAATTCGGCGAAAAAGCTGTTAAGGGACTGGGAATATACACAGGCATCGGCCTGTGTATACTCTCATTCCTGTTGCTTGAGGCGATCCATATCCATCCTGCGATTGTCATTGTCCTGTTCCTTGCATATGGAGCCGTGCATTATAAATTCGTATCCAAGATGAGAAAAGAAAGACGGGAAAAGGAGGGGGCTGAATAAATGGAGTGGATTGAGCTGTTCATCAGTTTCTTTACTGCCAATATCCTCGGTTATGGCGGCGGTCCCGCTTCAATCCCGCTGATGTACCAGGAGGTTGTCACACAGCGGGGATGGTTGAGTAACCTGGAGTTCTCCAACATGCTTGCTTTAGGAAATGCGCTGCCGGGACCGATTGCTACCAAAATCGCTGCCTACGTTGGATATGACGTATCGGGCTGGATCGGCGTGATTTCCGCTTTGACTGCTACGGTGTTACCGTCAGCTGCCGCTCTCATCCTGCTTTTGAAGCTGCTTCAGAAATACCGTTCATCAACCGTCGTAAAAGGGATGACCCTGCTCGTACAGCCAGTCATTGCGATCATGATGCTTACGCTGACCTTGCAGATGAGCAAAAGCTCCATTGCTTCCGTTGGCGCTATCCAAACGCTGGCTATCGCTGCCGTTGCTTTCTGGGCTATCAATATACGCAAAATCCACCCTGCACTGGTCATCATTGCGGCCTTTGCATATGGCGGACTTGTACTATCCCGTATGGTGTAAGAAAGGCAAGCGCTTTGTAGCAGTGTCGATTCTTTCGCTCATATAAAACCACGTATGACGTAACCTGCCTAATCGCTCTTGTCCTCGAAATTTCAAAACGGAAAATAAACCCTAATGAACATTCGAGGACATGCGGCTTACACACAACTTTTATTTGTTTTCTTTCATTTCATTCAGTATCTTGATAACTTCCTCATCATGTCTTTTCGATCGATTGATATGCCCAATGACACTAAATACCAGATAAATATGAAGTAAGAGCAATAACAAACTGAATAACTGAATTATCCCTAATCCTACCCATCTTTCCATAACGCACCCCTCCTTATCTTTTGCCAATATATTCTACAAAAAAAGGAAAATAACTTATGAAAATTGGGCAGATATGACGAACGCGATTCTCATAATTCAATAGAACCATCCTTTCTGATCTGGACCGCTTACAGATTAAACGTCTTATCAGGCACATTAGTTCCATCATTTGGTACTAGAATAACAAAAAAAGAAAGCTCCCTATAGGAAGCTCTCATCAAAAACGATAGGGTTAACCGCAGCCATGCGACACCACACCGAGCGCCAGAAGCGAACGCGCGATTGCCGAAAACCTGCCGGCTACTCTTGTTTATTCTCAGCGGTCGTTGTTTTAGCGGAAGTTAGAACCGCCCGCTTCTTCTTATGATTCCAATCCACTTTTATATCAAACTCACGGCAAACTTCCCGCAGAGGAACAAGAGTATCTTCCGGCGTATCTCCCTTGAACACTTTTGAAAATTCAACAGATGAACCATCGATTCGAAGCTTCGCCTCCTCACCCTTGACGAGTACATTCGGCTGAACATCCTGCCCTTTCAGTTTAGCGATAACCGTCTCGGGGCTTTGATCAGAGCGGCCACCGTTGATCCGAAATCCGTTGCGATCTTCGCGGTCATTTATACCTTCTTTTACAGTAAAGGATGCCTCAATACCTACAGAATCCATGATCTCCAGCAATTTGTCATGATGCGCGCCATACGGCAGAGCCAGCACACTTCGCGTATTCCCAAGCTCTTCTTTGAGACGCTCTTCGGCACGCAACAGATCCTCCCTTACCCGCTGTTCATATTCCTCATCCGTTTCAGTTCTCTTCTCCTGTTCCAGATACAGGTTACGAGTTGTAACAGGCTTTCGTTTGCCACTGGCATCGATCATCCCATAACGATGCATATCGTATGTATGACTATAAAAATCAATCTTCTCCTTCTTCATCTCCCGCATCTGCTCCCAAGTCAGCTTCGGAGTCTTCTCCGTGCCTGATGAATCAATGGAAGACACGATAATAAAGTTGGCCGCAGGATAATCAAACTCTTTTAAAACAGGAAACGCATGTTCATAAAAACTCTCATATCCATCATCAAAAGTAATCAAAACCGCGTTATCCGGCACAGACTTTCCCTCTATGATAAAATCCAGATACTGCTCCATTCCGATCGGTTGAAACCCTTCTTGTTGGAGCAACTCCATCTGCTGTCTAAACTGCTCTGCCGACAGAATATCGTCTCGATCCGGCGTTTCCATAATATGATGATACATCAACACAGCGACCTGATCCGAATAATATACAGATTGGTTCTGTTCTCCTTCTTCTTTGTCTGACACTGACTCTTCAATCCATTCTACCTTTTTGCCAAGAGCACTGCTGATAAAAGAACCGGGAACCATCACTTGGCCCTCATGAATCTCTGCATTCGGTTCCTTGAACTCCTTCCCATCTAGCAATAGAGTCACTTCTTTCGGTACGGAATTTCCCGCACACCCCGTAACGAAAAAGATAAGAGCCAACAAAAACACAGGCCATACCTTTACAAGCCTGGATACAGGCACAATTTTATGTAGTAGCTTCATCTGAATTGCCTCCTTGTTTGCTTTCTAGGAGAAAGTATAAGGAAGACATCTTAACGCCCATGGTAGGAAATACTTAAAAATCCCTTAAACGATCATGAACAATTGCATTCCAAAGATAAGAAACTGGTAAGAACTTGGGATGTAAGGAAAGTGTAGCGACCAGACAAAGCGGTATGCTAAATAGAGCACTCGTGAACTATAAAACAAAGCAGGTCACTCAAAGATGAACTTTGAGCGACCTGCCTTTTTCCTTTTCGGCAAAAACCTGTTAATGCAACTTAAATGAATTTTACGACCGGCCCCAATCGTTTTAAGACTTCCTATGATTTCGGCAATGGTATAAACAGCATATGGACCGGTAAATTGCTGCCGGAAGCCGGCATAAACTTGAAAGTAACACTCTCCGCTTGATCTCCTGTCCGATAAAGGACTCCGGCTTCCGCCTGGTTTTTCAAAATACTGCCGTCTGTCATCTGCACAATCTTGCCGTTCACAAGCAAGGCCCCCGCATAATGACCGCCTCGGGCATTGAGAGCTACCAATGTATTCGGCGCAATACGAAGCTTCATCGAATACAACACACCGGTATTTCCGACATTCGTTTCCAATGCTCCGGTTACGGCATCAACGCCTTCCAAATATCCATCCAATTCTGGATCTCCCAAAACCAGACGTTGCGGCTCCTCCCCGATCACATCTTCAACTTCTATCGTTCGGTTGGCGCCTTCAAACGTACCGCGGACATGCTTGCCATCTCGCGGCAGCATAGGCAGCTCCTTCAGCGCTTGAACAGGGTCACGTGACGGGTCGGCTGCGACAACGGAAAGGCGAACTTCACCTTTCACATGCAGATCTGTATACAACGTTCTGACCTGACCCGGCTTTAACGGGGTCTTGCTCTTTTCCGGCAGCAAAACAACCGTCTCTCCCGGTGCTAATTGTATGTTCGCCACTTCGGTCCCGGAGCTGACAGCCTCCAAATAACGGGTAACGGCAGCTTTACCGCTGGAAGATACATATCGAGCCGGTCCGCCCATACCTATCGGCCCTGTTGTTATGACGATATCCGAATCCCCCGGATTCGTAGCCATTAGATAAACCGAGAGACTTTTGTTCGCACGATTCTGGTTATGAATATTGACGCGGACACTCCCCGAAATGATATCCTCGTAGGCGATGCCCTCATCCATCAGATGTTCAGGACTGTTACTGCGAATGAACTGCTTGTTTTCTTCAGGTATAACCGTATACGGTATGGAGTCCATCATCAATACAGAATTACCGTCAATTTCGAACTTTTTACCTACAGGCGTATATAATTGGTCATACTGCTCTCTCGTATACAACCATTCGTCAAGGATGGTTACCGTTTTTCGAACCGTCGCTACAGCTCCCTTGCTGTTTTCAACTTCAAGCATGACTTCATGCTCTCCAGGTGTGAAGAAAGCAGGTTCATTGCCCGTCCACGTTTCTTTAACCATTTCATACTGAGGGTCATAACTCAAATTATTATAAACGACCGGTTCACCGAGTCGATATTCCGGCTTGTCCGTTGTAAAATCTGCAACCGGAGGCGAAACTTCGGCTGCATCCCTCTCCCAGGACAGCGTAAAATTCCCTCCTTTGGTTACCAGCTTACTCCCGGTAAGGTTGGCCCAATCGCGTATAGATACCATTGTGCTGCCCCGGTAAGAAATAACCTTCGCATTCAGTACAACCGGTGTACCGTTGCTAAATGCCTTGGCGCTGCCGGTTTTGTAGCTCCACCGGCCTTCCTCCCCTTGTACTGTAGTCTCTTTTGTCTTGGCGCTATAGCTTAAGCCAAGCCCATACAGCTTGGCCATTGTACGAAGCGGTACGTAATGATACCCATCTCTTTTTATTATCGGTTGTGCAGCCAATCCAGTCTTTCCGTTAAATACATAGGCAGCCTTGGAGGACGTCAGTTTCAAATGATTGGTCCTGTTTTCATCATGAACCCCGGCAGCTCCGGCTGTATCCGCCGAAACGAAGCCGCCTATACTCCACCATGGAAGTGCAAGTACCAGAACGGTCAATAAAACGAAAACAAGCCGTCGAATGACCGGATTGCAGCTGTCTTTCATCTTTTCACCCCCTTTCCTCCCTTCGTTTCCCCACAATTCTATATCACTTTGTTAAACCGGGTCTCAAACGTTGTGCTTTGCTGATCGCTCTGCACGCTAATTTCTCCGCCCTGAACCTCGATAATGCTCTTGGTAATCGCCAGCCCCAGTCCGGTTCCCCCCGTCTCCTTCGAGCGCGAACTCTCCACACGATAGAAGCGATCGAATATGAAAGGGATATCCTGCTCGGGTATCGGATCGCCGTAATTGGTAAAACGGACCCGCACCTGATCCCCGTCACTGCGAACGGAAATTTCAATTTTCTTGCCTGATCTTCCGTACCGGATCGCATTGGACATCAAATTTTCATAAGCGCGAACAAGCTGATCACCATCGGCCATTATGACGAGACCTTCCTGAGCCTCCAGGAAGCATTCCACGCCGGACTTCTCTAATATCGGAACCGACTCCTCGATCAGCTGACGAATGAACGCAGTCATGTCAATCTCCTGCATGTTCAGCGGCAATCCATTGTTAATCCGTGTATATTCAAATAAATCATCAATCAGCTTCTTCAGATTTTTTGCTTTCTCATAAGCGATATTCACAAAATACCTCAGCTCCACCTCATCCTGATATCGATCCTCTTCAATCACTTCCAGAAACCCAAGGATGGATGTCAGCGGAGTCCGTAAATCATGCGAAACACCTGTAATTAGATCGTTTTTGGTTTTCTCGGCCTTCCGTTCCTCAAGTATGGATTGGTGCAGCTGCCTGCTCATCTGATTAATGCTGGCTGCCACCTCACCCAGCTGATTTCCAGGCTGAACTGGAATGACCGTATGAAAGTTGCCTTTGGCAATTTCACGGAGCCCCAGGGTGATTTCCGCCAAATAATCGTTGAGCTGATCTGTCATTAAATCAATGCTGGCAGCTATGCGGCCCAGTTCATCTTGAGATTCAAGTCTGATTTTATAATCAAAATTCCCACCTGCAACCTCTTGCACCCCGGCTTCAATCTGACGCAGATCAGGGACAAACCATTTCGTTCCCAAGTAGTAACTGGTCAAAAAAAGAATGATGCCCATCACAATGATGACAGGCTGTGAGCCGATATTATTGATGATCCAGGCCAGGGGTACATTGATCACCGGAATATTTATAATAAGTGTGCTTAGCGCATAGAGAATAATAAGCAAGGCCGCTGTAACGCCGATGCTGGCAAGCAGCATAAGCACCATTTTCTTACGGATGCTATCAAGCTGGACTCGTTTCACTTCTGTCACCTCTGCCTATAGTTTCTCCATCTTATAACCGATTCCCCAAACTGTTTTTATGTATATGGGCTGCTGCGGGTCTTTCTCTATTTTTTCCCGGAGCTTGCGGATATGTACCATTACTGTATTTTTGGACTCCATGAAGGGCTCGTTCCACACCTCTGTGTAAATTTTATCCATACTAAGCACAAGCCCGCGATTAACAGCGAGCATGTGCAGTAAGGAAAACTCCCTCGGCGTCAGTTTAACTTCCTCACCGGCAACCGTTACCCGATGTGAGGCGGCATTAATGACCAAATCATCGATCCGGATCTCGTTCTCATCCTGAACCGGACTGGTGTTGAGCTGATTAAATCTGCGCAGCTGGGATTTGATTCGCGCAATCAGCTCCAGTGGACTAAACGGCTTGGTAACATAATCGTCCGCTCCGATGCTGAGTCCGGCGATTTTATCGATCTCCTGGCTTTTGGCCGACAGCATGATGATCGGAATATTATTCTCCTCCCGAATCTTCATACATGCCTGTATCCCGTCCATTTGAGGCATCATGACATCCAAAATGATCAGATCAACGTGATGCTTTCTGAGTATATCCAGTGCTTCCACACCATTGGATGCGCTAAGCAGCGTATAACCTTCATTTTTGAGGTAAATATCCATGAGCTTTATAATTTCAGCCTCATCATCCACCATCAGTATTGTTACTCCAGACATAATGTCCTCCTCATCAAAATATGAATTGTTCGTAGATTTACTGCTTTTCTACAGTTGCAGAGCTGTTTGTCCTGTTTTCCATGCGGCTGTCATTTCTCTTATTCTTCTTAACTTTTGACACATTGCCGAACAGAACCCATGAGAAAGGAACATATCGTACTGTAAGCGACACAACAAGCCATGAACAACCCAGCGCAGCGATAAACCCGCCTGCATACCATAGATGCATCAATATCGAACTGCCGCTAAGCGGTGGGAATTGTCGATATACCAACAGAAAGAACGGATGAATCAAATATATCCCAAAGGAAAGCGCGCCGATCCGTTCCAATATGGAAGTTAAGCCGTTCGGTGCTTTTCTGTACAGCAAAATAGCCAGCTGCAGCAATACGATGGTTCCTAGATACGTATGCAGATTCCACATCAGCTCGTATAAGGTTGAGTTGTAGCTGGTACCGTACAATCGACTATTGTAGTACAAGTAAACATGAGTTAGTCCGGCCAAGGCCCAACCCGACCATAAGATGACCCAGCTTCCGAGACGTGACCAGGTCGCCTGAACCCGGCTTAAAGTCAGCCAGCCCTTCAGCTTGGGATAATAAATGCCGATGCAAGCACCGAGCATGAAATAAGCCATATAAGAAAGTGACCAGCTTCCCTTATTCGGCACCTGCCAATAGTATTTATTCATGAGTACAAAAGCCCATTGAATGGCTAGACCGATCGGAATCGCCCAACGGGTCAACTGTGGAACCTTTTTAAACAACCATAACATCAGCGGAAACAGAATATAGAATTGAATGCTGATAAATACAAAGTATAGATGGGTATAAGCTTTCCCCGTCAACAGCTTCCTTACAAAACTTTCAATCGTATCTGCCAATGAGCGATCCGGATAGTGAATGACATGAAGCAGTCCGAAATAGAATATGGAAAACACTACATAAGGAATAATAATATACAGCATTCTCTTCTTGTAAAATCCAGTGATCAACTCTTTCGTCAACGACCGTTCATAATAATTATAGAACAGGACAAAACTGCTCAAGAAAATAAACGTTGGCGTCCCGAATTTCATAAAAATATTTAAAAAGTTATAGACAAAATAATATTGAGATCCCGTCATTTCTAAAGTTGCATATGAAGTAGAATGGACAAACAGTACCCCTAAAATAGCGAATGCCCGTACTAGCTGCAACTCGGGGATGTTTTCCCGCTTTTTCAGTAAACCAGATCTATTGATCATCGCTTGTTCCCTCCGGTATAACCAAGTTGTCCGCTTAACAAGCGGTTTCCCCTTAACTATACCGGATAGTTCTTAACACTATCGTTCCTAACTTCTTAACATTTGCTTAAATTTATATTCACAAGCCTTCATATTAGATATTTCCTTGTAAGCAGTAAATAATAACAGCATCTTGTAGTGGCATAGGACGTTAGAAAGCACGCTGCGAGCTGCTCGTGCCCTGTCCAATCCTCTAAAGACAAAAAAGCAAGGCCCCCTCTGTTCAAAAAGGGCCTTGCTTCAAGGAACATGACTGTCATCAGCCATGGATTAAAAGCTCCTTCAGCTCCATAATCTGTTTGCGTTCTCCAGCGAGTACGAGTGTAGAGCCGGCGATTAAACGATCATCGGGACCGGGATTAATCTTCTGCTCATTCTTTTTCACAATGGCCAGAACATTAGCTCCGGTGCGCTGACGAATTTGCAGCTCTGCAATCGTTTTGTCTACGGATTTGTAATGGGGTTCTACCCGGCACCATTCAATAATCAGATCTTCCAATGATACCTCGATCGTCTCTAAAGCTTTCGGCTTATACGTCATTCCTCCGATAATTCCAGCGATTTGACGGGCTTCATCGTCCTCCAGTGAAACCATGGAGATGCTCTCATCCGGATCATTATCCTCAAAATGATACAGCTCTCTTCGGCCATCATCATGTATAACAATCACCAGTTTATCTCCGGATCTCGTATTCACTTGAAATTTCTTACCGATCCCAGGCAGATCGGATTCTCTGATCATACTCATTCTTTGAATCCTCCCATTCACTTTGCTTTCACACAAAGATAACACACTTCGCAGTCTAGTTGAACTTTTTAGCCACTTTCTTTTACATTTTTTTGCGGCTCACTCCATTTAAACACCTTATTCGTAGCTTTGTAAATATGTTTTGATCCTTTCGTTAACAATGGACCTAGTATCGCAAGCACCAGAACATACAAAGCAGAGAATGGCTTTATGATAGGAGCCAATCCGCCGGCTATTCCCAAGTTAGCTACAATAATGCTGAATTCCCCTCTTGCCATGATCGTAAGTCCGATATTAAAGGAAGACTTGTGGGACAAACCTGCTTTTCGACCTGCAATCATTCCGGCGACAACGTTACAAATAATCGTCAGTATGATAGCTCCAATAGCTAGCCAGAACGCATCTCCCAAGGTTAATGGATCGATGCTCAAGCCGAAGCTGAAGAAAAAGATGGCACCAAAGAAATCCCGAAATGGAACAACGAGCTGTTCAATTCGCTTGCTGTGCTCGGTCTCTGATAAAGCCAACCCGAACAACAGCGCACCGATCGCCTCTGCCACATGAAGTGTTTCAGAAAATCCAGCGACGAAAAATAACATTGAAAAAATAACGATAATAAATATTTCACTCGATGCGATATTCAGCATCTTATTTAAAATCGGTGTGCCTTTTCTCGCAATCAAGAAGAATAATAGCATATATCCTATGGATATCGATACAGCCAGTATCGTTGATCCTACCGAAGCAGATCCTGCAAGTAACAGGCCTGACATGACGGACATAAATACCGCAAGGAAAATATCATCAAACAAAACCATACCAAGGATCAATTCTGTTTCCGAGTTACCCGTACGTCTCAAATCAACCAGAACCTTGGCCACGATCGCAGTTGATGAAACAGATAGCATCCCAGCAATAATCAGAACCTCGTACAGCGGCAAACCGGACAGAAATCCATACGCAAGTCCAGCCACAAAATTCAATACGACATAGATGCCGCCGCCAAACACAATGTTTTTACCCGATCTAACCAATTTACTAACTGAAAACTCCAAACCCAAATAAAACAATAAGAACAAAACCCCTATGCGCCCTAAAAACTCGATAATCTCTTGACTTTCAATAAACCTCAAGTCAATAATTCCGATCGCAGGCGCATGGGGGCCAACTAACATTCCCAGCACAATAAGAAACGGAATGATCGAAAATTTCAACTTACCTGCCAAAAGTGAAACAAGGGCAATCAGTATAAGGGCCGTTCCAACTTCAAAAACCATATGGTCCATACAACGTTCGTCCTCCTCCTTAACGATGACTTTTGGGCAATCATTCTATATTATACAGATTTGATGCATAGATTTACAGAGCAACCTCATTTATTTTTGCATATTTTTTTATAGAATCAATTTTTTTATAAGTTTTTCCCATTTTATTATACATAAAAAGGAATAAAAATTCATTTTATTTACAAAAAAACCGGTAATCGAAAAGATCACCGGCTTTTGCTCATAAACATTAAACCGCTCATATATCCTTGTCATCAGCCGGATACGAAAGTCCGATCTGTCTTCTCGCTTCCGCAGCAATCTCGGCTGTAATCAGTGAATGTTCCAAAGAGTTAATTACACTATCCCTCTTGCCGGCTTCAAGCAGCTCGATAAATTCCTTCACCTCGTAATACATCGACTCATGCGTCTGTGATTGTGTAATATCCTCGATCGTTCCATCCCTGTAATAAATCTTCACGTCATAAGGCTGGTTGATTTTATCTATAACCATCGTGCCATTCTCACCCTGAATTTCAGCAGGAACGTAAGAGTGACTGATTTTGGAGTGCATGATGACCGCATCCATTTTTGGATAGCGAAGAAGCAAACTGCCTTCCCCATCTACCCCGGATGAAAGCATGACCCCTACAGCTTGTACAGTTTCTGGCCTGCCGAACAAGACGACCATCGGATAAATGCAATACACCCCAATGTCCATCAACGAACCATTCGAAAACTCCGGGTTAAAGGTATTGAGAACCTTTCCTTGTTTAAAAGCATCATAGCGTGAAGAATACTGACAGTAACTTGCAAAATAACGGCGTACCCGGCCAAGCTTGTACAAATTATCCTTGACCACCTTAAAATTCGGCATCAATGTGGATTTCATCGCTTCCATAAGCAGCACTTTGTTCCGCCGGGCAGCTTCAATCATCAGCTGCACCTCACGCGGATTGGAGGCAATCGGCTTCTCACACAGCACATGCTTTCCATGGTTCATACACAGGATCGCTTGCTCTGCATGAAAAGAGTTGGGGCTCGCAATATAAACAGCATCCAGCACATCGCTTGCCGCCATCTGCTGCAGGTCTGTAAACACAGCGATGGGTTGATCGTACTGTGCTGCGAAGGCAGTGCCCCTCTCCTCTGAACGGGAGTATACTGCTGTCAAAACAAACTGCTCGGTTTCAAGGGCAGCCTGTATAAAACGTTCCGTAATCCAGTTGGTGCCGATAATGCCAAAGCGTACTTTCAAGAATCATCGCCTTCTTTCCTGTGTTATTTGAAATCCTTGTTGTACACGATTATTCCCATCCTTCAAAAGAGGAGATGACCTTTCGTGCTTCTTCAGGAATCGGCTTGCTCTTCCCACTCTTCGTATCAATAAGCACAACCGCTCCTCGCCCGGCAGCTTTCAATTCACCATTCACCACGATCGCATACTGCACGTCCATGGAGGAACGGCCAATCTCTGCTACTTTTATATGGAGCATCAGCGGGTCCTTGAGATATAACTGCGCCATGTATTGGCACTCCAGATCGGCGACAACCGATACGGCATCTTCACCGAACAGTTCATCCGTCAGTCCCAGGTTCTCGAAGTACTCAATCCTCCCTTGCTCGAAATACATGAAATAACTCACATTATTCACATGCCCCAACATATCTGTCTCACAATATCGAATCTTGATCGGAATAGAGAAATGGAATGAGTCCAACCAGCTCTGAGGGTCCGGTTGCACAAAAGTATTCTTTTTCATATGAGTCCCCTTTCGTGGATTGTTTAAAGCCACTTCTACAAGGATAATCAATGCCAGTTGTGCCCGTCAATAATGATCCTGCAAAGTCTATTCGAACTTAAAGGTAACTCGACAATCCAATCTCTCTTAGAGCAGTCAAAAAAAAGCCCTGACAAGATTTTTTTCCTGTCAAGGCCAGTATAAGCTTTGATATGACAAGTGCGCCCGATCTTCTTTACTTTAAACCAATTCCCATCGTCTCCATCCAAGCTTGCGCAATCAGGGCATGACCAGCAGGAGTTGGATGCACACCATCCGGTGTCCAGTAAGCCGGCTCACGTCTAGCAGCGGCTGCCGCAAACAAACCGTCCAGCGGAACAAGCAGAGCATCAAACTCCGCGGCAAGTTCCCTTACCGCCATAATTTTCGGATCAAGATCCTCGCGCCACGCTTTACGATCTTCCGGGTAAGGCAGCACAAATGGCTCCATTAGAATAAGCTTCGCATCAAGCTTTTCCTTTGTCTGCTTGAGCAACTCGCGGTAACCCGTCTTGAAATCCTCCACACTCGTCGGGTCCTGAGCATCGTAACGGCGCCAGCAGTCATTAATGCCGATGTAGACCGAAACCCAGGTCGGCTTCAGATCAATACAATCCTCCTGCCATCTCGCTTGTAAATCTTTGACCCTGTCCCCACTGATTCCCCGGTTTAAAAAGGTGATGTTCAACTCCGGATACATCATGCCGACCAGCCCCGCCGTTAACAACGGGTAGCCTTTGCCAAGATCTTTCAGATCATATCGGTCTCTGCCGGCATCGGTGATGCTGTCGCCTTGAAACAGTACAATGTCATCCTTCTTCAATCGCATCATTTCTCTTCTCCTTCACAGGTAGACCTTCACCTAGTTCATTTCGTTTTCAGTCATATTGCTTCACTCCTAATTATATCAAATTCCCACGTCAGCATAAAAAAAGAGGAGCTCTATTTTCAGGTGTCGAAATGAACCTGGCTTAGAACTCCTCGGGATTGAATTATACTACGCTATACGCTGACGTTTTGACTGGCTGGGCAACCCAGTGACCCTTGGACACCTCAACCAGTTCGGAGTGCTCCAGATTGTAAATATCCGCCCCGGTACGCTCTTCCATCAAGACCCGCTTCTTTCTGGATTCTACCTTCGGGTCGGGGATCGGGATCGCTGACAATAATGATTTAGTATAATCATGCTGCGGATTAGAATACAGCTCCTCGCTTTCCGCAAGCTCAACGATTTTACCCTGGTACATAACGGCTACACGATCACTGATATGCTTGACCATAGAAAGGTCGTGAGCAATAAACAGATACGTTAGACCAAGCTGCTGTTGCAGTTCTTCAAGCAGCTTTACAATCTGCGACTGGATCGATACGTCAAGTGCAGACAACGGCTCGTCACAAACGATAAACTTCGGCTCCACAGCCAGCGCACGGGCAATCCCGATCCGCTGACGCTGTCCACCCGAAAATTCATGCGGATAACGATCGGCAAAAGCAGGATTGAGGCCAACCATTTCAAGCAGCTCTTCGACCCGCTTTCTGCGCTCTCGCTTGCTTCCTGATAATTTGTGAACATCCAGCGCCTCGCCGATAATATCAACGATCTTAAACCGAGGATTCAGCGATGCATACGGGTCCTGAAAGATCATCTGCATATACCGCCGCATCGTCTTCATCTCCGCGTTCTTCAAACGATTAACCGCCATGCCCTGGTACAGTACCTCACCGCCTGTCGGCTGATGCAGCCGCAGAATAGCTCGTCCGGTCGTTGATTTTCCGCTTCCGGATTCGCCGACAAGACCCAGCGCTTCTCCAGCCTGCATATGAAAGCTGATATCGTTCACAGCCTTAAGCACATGACCTTTTCCCATATCAAAATGCTGCTTCAATCCGCGCACTTCAAGCAAAGGACGCTCGCGGTCCTTGTCAGTCAGAATGAGCGGAACCGGTTTTGGCTTCTTCTTCTCATGAAGCCGCGGAAGAGCATTGAGCAGCTTGAGTGTATAAGGATGCTGAGGCTTCTCAAAAATCTCTTCTGTCGTTCCGGTCTCCACGATGACCCCGTCTTTCATGACAGCAACGCGGTCACACATGCCGGCGACAACACCCAGGTCATGGGTGATGAGAATGATCGATGTGCCGAAGCGCTCCTGCATATCCTTCATCAGATTCAATATCTGCGCTTGAATCGTAACATCAAGTGCCGTTGTCGGCTCATCCGCGATAAGCAGCGCCGGACGGCAGGCCAGCGCAATTGCAATCATCACACGCTGACGCATGCCGCCGGAGAACTCGTGCGGGTATTGATTGTATCTTGTTTCGCTGTTCGGTATGCCAACAAGCTTCAACATGTCCAACGCTTGCTTTTTCGCTTCTTTTTGAGACAGCTTTTGGTGTTTAATGAGACTTTCGGCGATTTGTTCGCCAATTCGCATTGTCGGATTCAAAGAGGTCATCGGGTCCTGAAAGATCATGCCCATATCACAGCCCCGAATGCTCTGCATTTCCTTCTCGCTTTTGTCTGCAAGATTCTCACCAAGAAAGCGAATCTCCCCATCCTTCATCAATGAGGGGGGAGAAGGCAGCAAGCGCATGATTGAACGTGCCGTTACACTTTTTCCGCTTCCGGATTCGCCAACAATGCCGAGCGTTTCGCCTTTGTTCAGTTCAAAACTGACCCCTCGGACGGCGTGAAATTCTGAATCCCGGGACTGAAAGGATACGCTCAGATTTTTTACTTGTAGAATCGGTTCCATATGTATTTCGCCTGCCTTTTCATGCGATGATCTTCTTTGAAATACGTCGATGAACGTACTTATATTTCCAAGTAAGAGAGGAACTCTCTTAATCTATTGACTTTTAAAATAGGCTCAAATAAAATATACTATATCGGTCGGAATAATGCAATTTAAAAGAAGGAGGCACAACACCTTATGGGGGTGACGGAAGCATCAAGCCAGCGCAGGCTTATCAGTAACATCAGCAGCACGTACCGTAAAATCCTTCTAAATCCTTCATATAAATACTTACTTTTATTATTGGGAGCACCAGTAAATCTGGTGGTCTTCCTTGTTTATATGTTCCAGAGTAAGAAGGACGCGTACACTACATTAAAGGCCAAAGTTCAGGCTCATCTGATCTCTTCCGGCTACCGTGACAAGCTGAAGTCGCAGCAGCTGGAACAGCTTAAACGAAAACATGAATTTTTCGAGCAGAAGGTTAGTGAGGACAAGCTGAATCGAGAGCTTGAAGCTTTAACGGAAGCCAGGTTCCAAGAGGCGGTAGAGGAACATACTCGTAAACAACTTGAGCTTACAGGTCAGAAGCGCCTGACGTTTGCGGATACCTTTGAATCGCTGATTGCGAATCCTGTCTTTTTCGCAGTTTCATGGGCCCCGGGTCTGCTCATGTACATACTTATTTTTTTGTTTAGCAGACCGTATTTAAAGTTTATTTTCGAAAGACTTATTATGACGGTGTTTGTCATATTTGGTGTAGCTGTTCTCGTATTTACCATTTTGTACCTGTCCCCGCTTAATCCGGCAGCGAACATATTAGGAGAAACGGCCACTCCAGAACAGATTGCGGCATTCAATCAAATACATGGACTGGATCAGCCTTATCTGACCCAGCTGTGGAATAACATTAAAGGCATCTTCACATTTGACCTTGGAAAATCCTTCTCCGGCAATGAAGATATTACGAACAGCATCGCCAGAAAATTTCCGGTGACCCTGACGCTGACGATCATTTCACTGCTGCTCGCCATGATCATCGCGATTCCAGCCGGTATTATCTCGGCTACTAGAAAGAATTCATTTTTTGATTATACATTCATGTTTATCGCGTTGCTAGGCTTATCCATTCCAAACTTCTGGCAAGGATTGATCTTTATCCTTACCTTCTCCATCGAGCTGGAATGGCTGCCGGCTACGTATAATCCGCAGAACTGGCTTTCCATGATTATGCCGATCATCGTGCTGGGTACAGGGCTCACCGCAGCGGTTGCCAGAATGACGCGCTCCTCCACGCTGGAGGTTATTAATGAAGATTATATTTTGACCGCCAAAGCCAAAGGACTGAACAAGCGGCAGGTGCTTCGAAAGCACGCTGTGCGCAACGCTCTGATCCCGATCATAACCGTCATCGGATTGCAGTTCGGAAGTATGCTCGGCGGGGCGGCAGTGACGGAAAAAGTATTTAACATCAGCGGTATTGGCAGCTACATTGTGGATAAACAGTTCATTCCCGATATTCCGGCAATTATGGGCGGGGTCGTGTATACGGCCATCACCATATCGCTGGTCAACGTCATTATCGATATTATGTATGCCTTTTTCGATCCGCGTATCCGCTCCAGGATGAAACAATACTAAAGCAGGTGTACTCATGATTAAGAAGCTATTTAACCATCGCGATACCCCATATCAGCTAAAGTCCTCTTCGGAGTACAGCCAGGCTGGGTTTACGTGGGTCGTCTCTCTAACATTAACACTGATCCTGCTGCTGAACAGCTACAGTTTTGGGAACGAAAGTTTAAGGCCGTATATATTTATCGCCTTCATTGTGTACGCTTTGTTTACACTGCTGCAGGTCTTCATCACGACACGGATCCGAAAAGATCTAATCCGTGACGGAGAGATCAGACGTTCAACCCGTGCACTCGGCTATATCCAGCTGCTCAGTATTTTTAGCGGTAATGTGTTTGTTGCAACATTTGGTTTTCATCTTATTAAAAAAGAAAAGAATCCCGAATATACAATCGCCGTATATATGCTACTGACGCAAATATTCGTTATCGCCTTGTCAGCGATAAATATGTTTAAGCCTTATGTGTCCAATACGTTCCTGATTGGAATGGTCGTGCTGCTATTTGTCACGATATTCCATCTGGCCACCTTGCTGCTCATTGCTAAATACGTAAACGGACATTATGCGGACTCAAGGCTGAAATGGCTTGCGCTGCCGCTCATCCTGACGGCGGCAACGGGCAATATCTTCGCCCTTATTCTCGGCATCAACCTGCTGTCCAAAATCCGCAAAAACGGCAATCCCGCGGTCACCCGCTGGGCGGACGTCTGGGTGAAGATTACTGCCAACAACACAGCTATGCTTGGATTGTTCTTCATCATCTTCCTGTTTACGATATCCGTGTCCAGCTTGCTTACGTTTGAATACAGTTTCGCAGTGGATAACAACTATTCTGCAATTTTGCAGCAGCCAAGTTTGGCATACCCGCTTGGAACGGATGACTTCGGAAGATGTCTGTATTCAAGAATCGTTTTCGGCGCCCGTATTTCATTGATCGTCGGGTTTATGTCCACGTTGATTCCGGTAATCATCGGAGGGGCTCTCGGCGCGATTTCCGGATATTATGGCCGCCATACAGACAATATTATCATGCGTTTGCTGGATGTCCTTTATGCGATTCCCGGTATCCTGCTGGCGATCGCCATTATCGCCGCTTTCGGAGCCAATACGGTCAACCTGATCATCGCGCTAAGCGTCGGCGCTATTCCGACGTATGCAAGAACGATGAGAGCGAACGTACTGCTCGTTTCCACTTATGAGTATATAGATGCGGCGCGTGCATTTGGTTCGAGCAATCTGTCGATTATTTTCAAACATATCGTTCCAAACTCGCTGGCTCCTATGATCGTCAAATCCACCTTGACCATCGGGGGAGCGGTCATCTCCACCAGCAGCTTAAGCTATCTGGGCCTCGGGGTGGAGCCTCATATCCCGGAATGGGGAAATATTCTGAAGATCGGCAGCACATATCTGGAAACCAACCCATACCTGGCTATTTACCCGGGACTTGCCATCATTGCCCTAGTATTGTCCTTTAACTTTTTGGGTGATGGATTGCGGGACGCGCTCGATCCCAAGCTGGATTAATGATCATTATTATACTTTTGAATTCACATCAGACCAGGAGGAAATCAAGATGAAAAAAAGAACGATTATACTGCTTCTGCTTTCATTAATGCTCGTGATCAGCGGCTGCACTGTAAAAACGAAAGATGAAGTATCGCAGCAGCCATCCGAGCCGTCAGGTGAGCAGCCTGCCAACCCATCGGCTGTTCCGATTGAACTGCTCGCCATGAGCTCGCAACAATCGGATGCGAATATCATCCGTGACCAGCTCACCAAGAACGGCTTTAATGTCAAACTCAATCTTCAACCCGACTATGGCAGCTATAAAGCTCAGCAGGATGCAGGCAACTATGATGTTGTCCTCTCCAGCTGGACAACCGTAACCGGTAACCCCGACTACGCGGTGCGCTCCTTGTTCAAAACGGGCGGTGACTACAGCATCATGTCTGATGAAGAGGTTGACAAACTGATTGACCTGGCTGCGCAGCAAACACCAGAAGAAGCGAAGGAAACTTACAAACAGCTGGAGCAACGTCTCGTAGCAGATAAAGCTTATATTGCGCCACTTCATACTTCGCTAAAGAGTCAAGCATTCAACAAGGACATTCTTGACGAAAACTCTGTCCGTCTGTCCAAATCCCGCTCGCTGCCTTGGGAAGCTGTAGATTTTAAAGACAAATCCAAGCGCGACAAAGAGCCTCTCGTGTTGTCTCAATCGATATCCGACCTGACCTCCCTTGACCCAATCAAGGGGAACGATGGATCGATCAATATAATTAACACAAACATGAACGTTCGTCTAATCAACCTGACCGATGACGATAAAATTACGTCCGAAGGCTCACTATCGTACAATCACAGCATTGCCGAGGGCAATTCCGAATACTACTTCATCCTTAGAGATGATATTAACTTTGCCAAGGTGGAGAACAAACTGGCTGTTGATTCCGGCGAACGTGTCGGCGCTGAGGACGTCGTATTCTCTCTAAACCGTGCGAAGGATAAAAACTCTGTTCCAGATCACCGGACATATACACTGCATGAGCATATTCAAGACGTAGAGATCGTTCAGGACTTGAGTTCCCTGGATGCTGTAAAAGTATCCGGTAGCGACGAAACGGTAAAACAAGCGTTGGAGAAAGGGCTAGATACCAAAATTTCAACCCTCGTTGCCGACAAAAATGAAGTAAGCAACAAAGATGGAAAGTACCAGGTTATCAAATTGACAACAACGGAGCCGTTCCCGCAAGTGTTAAATTATTTGGCACACCAATCCGCCGGAATCGTGTCCAAAAAGCAAGTTGAAGGCATCAACACCTATGACGTTGCCAATTTTGATGTCAACAAAGACATTCCTTACGGAGATCAAAGCACGGTGACCGAAGGTGACAAGTACAACAATACGCTGTACGCCAGCGGTCCTTACATCATGGCCTACAAAAATGATTACGAAGCTGTTTTCTACAAAAACCCTGGTTATATGAAGGGAACCGAACATGAGCCAAAAATCAATCAGGTAAAAGTACGCTTTATCAAAGATGCCGACAGCACGCTGTCTGCGCTTCGCAGCAACGAGATTCACCTGTACTACGGCGTTCCGGAAACAAAATATGATGTCGTTAAAGGCGATAGCAAGCTGAAGCTTCAGACGATTGAAAGCAACGCCGTGTCCTATCTTCTCTTCAACACGAAGAACCGTGATGTGGCACAAAATGAAGACCTGAGAAAAGCGGTTCTGTATTCCATCAACCAAGATGAAATTTTAGCTTACTACAACAATAACAAGCTTAAAGCCTATTCCACGCTCAGCCCGCTGGTCAAAACCGGCAACGAGTTAAAAGCCGATCCGGCGAAGGTAAAAGAGCATCTGGCAAACTACCAAGCTTCAAAATAATACGCAAAAGAAACGCTTTGATCCTTATATGGGATGCAAAGCGTTTCTTCTTTATATTCATTATGTTGTTTAATCTTAATCCTCAATAATGATCTTGTTTAACTGCACATGAACCGGATTGCTGATCGTATCCCCAACAGGGCAAGTCCGTTCGATGAAATCGACAAACTCCTCAACCGTTTCCCGTGGTGCGTCAGTCTTAATATGAATGTTATATCTTATATCCGAATAGCCGCGCCGAACATCGGATTTATTCATAAATCCATCTGTATCCAGATCTCCTTCTACCTCCACCCAGAAATCCTTCAGATCAATTTTGAATTTCCCAGCATACACACTGGCTACAATCGCTTGGCAAGCTCCCAACGCGCACAATACCATCTCAACCGGATTCATTCCTTCATCGGTACCGCCTAAAGACTTCGGCTCATCAATCGTTAATTCAAAGTTTCTTGATTTCGCTTTCACTAGCGTTCCTTTTTGCAGATGTGCTGTTGCTTTAAACGTTTCTAAAGGCATGTTAATCCCTCTTTCGGAAAATTTTAACACCATTATATCACACTTATCTGGTAGGGATAATTTTATTTTGTTTTATAGTTTAGTATCCTTATCTATACCATAATCTATGCATGCTGTCCCAAGAGATCCATTGACCCGGGGCGACTCCTTTGTCTGTTCTAAGGACGCTATCGGAACGAAGCATTCCTCCAATCGCTCTCGCCCCCGAATATCCTGAATTCATTTTACAAGGGAAGATATATCGAGGACAAAGGCGACCGCTACCGCTTTTCCAGAATTGCTTCGTTCTCTTTCGCTTGCCCATAATTTGCTCAAAAAGGCAGCAATAGACCAAAAAGCAGCAATGGCCGCGCAGGGATAACCTCCTTGGCACCGCCATTTCATTAGTTTTTGCATAATTTACTCATCAACTCTCGTCTAGTGAGTAAAACTACTTTTGTGACAGCCTCCTACTTCATGCAATATGCTTATTTAAGATGTAACAAGCAGCGGCTCCCACGTCAATCCCTCTCCAGTGATCTGTTTCCGAAGGTCGGATATATCTCGCAACGTCTCTTCACGCTGCTTCTCAAGCGCCTGAATCGTTTCCTGGAACAATTGATCTACTTTATTCTTCGTGCTTGCAGCCTTATTTGCAATTTCCTTTTTTCGATTGGCATTATACTGGGCGATTGCCTTGGTCAGTTCTTTATGCGACTTATTGTATCTTTTCTTCGCTTCGGTCTTGCTTATTTTCCCTACACGATATTTCCACATCGGACTGTTTAAAGAGCCAGCATTGGAACTGATGCGCAGCTTCCACATGTTACTGTTTAAAGAAGCATCCGATACGTTATTTTTCATTTTCCAAGCGGCGCTGTTCAAACTTGCCGGATTGATCGTCTGCTTGTATGACCACATGTAACTGTTCAAATAGGAGTCCGTTAACGCTTTATCAAGCTTCCATAGCGTGCTGTTCAGATGACTGCGAGTTGCTGCCTTGCTGTACTTCCACATCGGACTAGTCAAATTCGAAGGATTGATATAGCTTCTGTACTTTCTTAAATCATTCGCTTTTGCACGATCATTTCGGTACATCTGCTCAAGCTGTTCCAGATCAGCTTCCAGCTTATCTATCCATAATTTCTGGTCTGCGTGAACCTTGCTCTCCAATGCGTCTAATGCATCGTTTCTGGAGTCTTTGAATTGCTGAAACTCCTTGTCGATCTTCTTCTGATAAGCTTTATAGGCATTGACGGTTTTCTTGTTGTAAGCTTTGTAGTCGCTCCAAACCTGCTTGATCCATTTCTGGTCCGCAGCTTCAACGGAAGAAGCAGGCAATATGACAGCCATAGCCATCAAAAGCGCACACGTCATAAGCATGAATTTGTACAGAAACTTTGTTTTCATGAAACAATCCCCTCGCTTTATCTCATTTAAGGAATCCAAGGGATATTTTACCTAATAAAAACTTGTCCTCCAATATGAAAAAGTTGAATTCATACTTTGGTACTAACAAAATAACTCCCTGGCTTCAGGCGAGTGTATATGTTTACGAATAAACGCGAACGTCAAGGACGATTATGTGATTTTTGTACATATTGCAAAAAGGTTGATCTCCTGTAACAGAGAACCAACCTTTTTTAACGAACACAGTTCTATTTTTCAACCGTTTCAGACGTTTCCACCGCTACCCCAACCTCGAACATTCGATTCCACGGCATATACAAATCAGTAATTTTCACCTTGATTCTGTCTGTATCCACATGATCACGAGCAAACTGCTCCAGATTTTCTCTAACGAGTGACGCGATATGGCCGCGGGTTCCGTCAATTTCAAAATAGGAGTATCCCATTTCTTTCACCTGATTTTGTGACAGCTGTTGACGGACAGAAGCACAGTAACCACAATCCTCTACATAACGGAGGGCCAGAAAATCCAAATGTTCTCTTGTTGTTCCATACCTAGCAAAAAGCATCATCTGGGCAATTACCGTCCCAAGTGTGTTAGAGCTTGTGTTCCAACCCGCATATCCGGCGAGTTCAAACAATATGCCCTTCTGTCGAAGCAGCTTTAACAGCTGCAAATCTCCTCCATTGGCATAGGCTACATCGGCAACCGCGACAGGCTTTCGATATCTTTTCATAATGAAGTTAGCGTATTCCACAAGCTCCGCGGTATTGCGCTGTACTTGATAGGATGCCTCTGGTGCAGGCTGATTGTTTGATTCGGTCATCTCTTCACCAGGGGCATTGATAAGCAGAATCATGTCAGCCTCTTGGGCGCTTGCAGCAACCTGACCGCCGGCAGCCAAAATTTGATATTTCACGCTTTCAAACAGCGGCCTATCCTCATATAGAGGTATTACAAAGGGGGCCCCTGTACCTGAAAAACGCGGATACACAAAAGGCATGTCGCCATTCATCTCATTGATCATTCGAACGGTGAGCGTACAGCCGGCTTCATCCGCACCCGGATACATCAAGGCGGACAGCTCCACATTCCTGAGCATCATTTCCTCTCTCAGCAGCTGCTGATCTTTGGCCGTCCAGCCATATGGCGCCGAATCATCCTGCGGAATGATAAGGAAATCGATGACCCCTTCCTCGACGTATCGAAGTACCTCCTGATTGGCAGCACGATTAAGTGCCCTGCGCCCAAGATAGTCACTTTCCACCTCTTCCGGCAGCACCTTCTCGATCTGGCGCAGTTCTTCAATCTCCGCTTCGGTTGCCAGCCCCAGCTCCAGACGGTGAGTGATGTAACCTTTACGGAACAGCTCACGCCCATACATCTCGTAGTAATCCGGCTCTTCATCCGAACTGGAATATTGTGGGCAACGCATAATAAGATGCATCGCATACAGCTTTAAATCCGGCTTCTGTTTCTTCAGTTCACGTAGAAGAGACATCCGTCTCATGATTTCCTCTTCATCCAGATGATGAAGGCGTGAGGGAACGATGCCGCCGTACAACAACGTATCCAATGAAACGATTGCGCCGTCTGCACTCTTGCATTCTTCCGCAAGCCATGATCCAAGACGTTCGGTATTACCCGGCTGCTTCTTGCGTCCCATCATCTCCAGTGCCGGACGAATCATACGAAATCCAGTCCCCTTGATCAATAGCGACGGGTACTCATAGTTGCACGGCCTTTCATCCAGCGGCAAGTATACGATCTTTTTTTCCACGTATTAGCACTCCCTTATATAACGTTTTCATAAATATGTTTTCAGCAGTACCAGTTGGATTCAGTTTACCATAGAAAAGCACCGCTCGGGAGTATTTTTCCTTTTTTATTTTTAAAAAAGAATAATTTATTCGTCTAAACCGACACAAAAAGAACCGGACTCAGCCGATTCTCCTGATTCGCATGTTCGATCGTTTCATCCTACAAGGATTTTAGTAGAGATCAAACATACTTACCTTTCTAAGCATACTATCAAAAAGCGCCCGGTTCTCTTATGAATCAGGCGCTTTGCACATGAACTATTACTATTATTTTTTCCTTCCGATCAAAATCAAAAAGTCACAGCTGATTTCATTCAGGTGCTTACTCAGTACCTGCCGGGTCTGCTGCTCATCCGCCCCCCAGGATAACGGGGTCATGTACACCAGATGCTCCAGCTGCACCGGATCGAGATGAACCTTATATTGAAGCCGTTCCTGATGAAGCAGCTCAAAGCTTTGCTTGAACAGTTCCACAGTCTGCTCATTGGAATACGCCTGGCGCTCACTTTCCGTATATAACAAGCTTCTCAGCTCTTTCAGGTATTCGCTGTCTGGTACAACCTTGATCAGAAGCCCGTCATCTGTTAGCAGTCTCTCAAATTCCGCATAATTGGAAGGCGATAAAATATTCAGAATGACGTGAAACGACTGATCGGCAAACGGGCATTTTGCCAGGTCAGCAACACACCATAGGTTAGAGCCGTCATCCCGCGCGGCCATCTGCACTCCCTCTTTGGATATATCGATCCCGATTCCCAATACGTCCGATTCTAGAAGAGAGCTTACTTTCTCCCGAAGGGCGCTCAAGTGAGAGCCTTCCCCGCATCCCGCGTCAAGAAGAACGACTTTATCGTTTCCCATCGACTCCTGCCGCTCACTTATAATTTCACTCAACCGGACCAGCAGCGGCTCAAAAAAAGACGCTTGATTGATCATTTTTCGCGCTTCAAACATCCGTTTGTCATACTTTGTCCTGGACGGATTGGTGAGCATATTGACATAGCCCTGCTTAGCGAGATCAAACCGGTGACCGTTTACGCAAAGCAAGCTTTTTACCTCATCTACGCCCAGCGCATCTCGACATATCGGACATCGAAACAACGCTTTATTCTGCTCCATAAGCCGGGCACTTGCTAATAACTTCCCGCTTCTGGTCATGTTGAACACTCCTATTCCTGATCTATATACGGAACATCCGCTACCCGGTTATCATAACACACTGCCTGTCCACATTACGACTGATGAAGCAAATGGCTGAGACACGCCAGCGGTTTTCGTCCTACGATTAACGAAGTTCCGTCCGAATACCCCTCTTCCCGACCTGCCAGCTCTTGAATCAATATATTTCTATATTTGACTAGTTCTGATGCCATAGACGGGGAATTCGCCAAATCCGTCACTTCATGCGGATCGTCGATCAGGTTAAACAGCTGTTCGCGGCCGGACTGAGAAAACCAGATGTATTTCATTTTCCCATCCGTAATGTAGTGATTGGAGAGATGATCAAGGGAATGCTCACCATGAATGTACTCTCTCCATTCGGATACCTCGCCGCGGCATAGGTCTAATACGCTTTTTCCGTCAACCGAGTCGGGAATCGGCACTCCGGCGGCTTCAAGCAGAGTCGGCATAATATCCCGCATTTCCACAACATGATCTATTGTAGAACCGCCTTTGAGAGACAGCCGGTTGCCCGGGTCATACAACAAAAATGGCACTTTGGCGCTGCCTTCATAAGGCAGAGATTTTCTGAAGTAATGATGGTCCCCCATCAGCTCACCATGATCTGAGGTGAAAAGTATCACCGTATCATTTAAAACCCCATGCTCGGAAAGCGCATTCATCAAACGTCCGATTTGATCATCCAAATGAGTAATTAATGCATAATATCCTGCCAGTGCACGCTTCAATCGCGCTTCCTTCAGCTTACCGAAAGCTGTTTCCGGAGAAGTATCTCCCTTGGCAGCTGCTTCCGAGTCAACCCAGCTTCCGACAGGCGGCAGTGGAATATCGAGATCCTTATACATATCGAAATATACCTGTGGCGGATCAAAAGGCGGATGTGGCCGAACAAAGGATGTCCATAAAAAGAACGGCTTCGAAGGGTCCCGGCGACGCAAGAAATCAATAGACTCGCTAACAACCCAATTCGTCGGATGATATTTCTCCTCCAAATGCCACGGTCTGGTGACCGTTGACGCATTACAGTCCAAACCATGATCGATCAGGTCCTGATCTACGCCAGCTTGACCTCGAAGCCAGTGTAAATAATCATCGCATTGATCATAGTGCTCAAGAACATGGACACGGCTTTTATCCCGATTGTAATGCATATAGCCATCATGAAGCACTACGTTATGAAAACCGCATAAGTTCCGGGTCGGATATACGTGCATCTTGCCAACGCATTGAGTGTGGTATCCGGCAGCAGCCAGCTCCCCCGGCAGCATATGAGGGTATGTCCATGGAACCTGATCCATATAACCTACACGTCCGTGCGATCGCTGGCTCATTCCTGTGAAAATAGCAGCACGGGCAGGGATACAACTCGGAGTCGCAGAATAGGCATTTTTGAAAAAAACGCCTCGATTCGCCAGCTTGTCCAAATTCGGCGTTTCCACAACAGAGTGTCCAGCTGCGCTTAAGCAATCCCCTCGCATTTGATCTACCGTAATCAGAAGCACATTAAGTTTTTCTTGTTGCATCAAGTGAAACCCCTCTTTTCATCTTATGTATTAGTAGTTGCTTCTTCATCCTGCTTACAACAATTCTCCTTCAAACGGCCAATTCCTGTATCCTTTTATGACTGAAGTTAGAAAGTAGGGCACGAATATTGTAGCAATATGAAGCAATGGTGGCCTACTAGGTAGTTCTTCATCACCTTCCAGCGTCCCATTCCAAATTAGTCCTTTTCTTCCCCATTGCCAAAACAAGGGTTAGTCCTTTAGATGTTAGTTCCAAAATGTTCCTAGTTACAAATAACCAACTTTATACATCTGCTTCTGTATATGCTTGACCACTCGAAATATCGACTTATACAATGTATTTTGTAGCAATTTAGCAAATATTAGATGGAGGATTGTACATGTTGAGACTGAGACGATTTGCACCCCTGCTTTTAGCCCTTTCCCTATTTCTGGGATTGAACCCGAATCAGGCATTTGCGGGTGTAACTTTTCACGATATTGACAACCACTGGGCGAAAGCGACCATCGAGTGGGGCGTCGAGAAAGGCATCGTAAACGGGTATGCTAACGGCACATTTATGCCTAATCAAAATGTAACCGAAGCGGAGTTCATCCGTATGCTTGTAGTTGGCATCAGTGGTAAGGATCTGGAAGAATCATATTTGACTGAATATTGGTCTGATAAATACTATAACTATCTTTATTTCAAAAACTATCCGGTTCGCGGTTTTGCAGACAAAAAAATCCGAAGTCAGTATATTACACGTACCCAGGTTGCAGAACTCGTATCCAGCGCAGATGGAGTCAATTATTCAGGAGATCAGGCGATCCAATATGTGCTTGGTAAAAAATATGCAAAAGGACGGATTAAAGGTGAATACACGATCCGCGGATATATGGGCCACGAAACGATCACCCGGGCAGAAGTGCTTCAGCTCATTAAAAATTTAACAGATCGCGGCATGTCCATACTGTATGATCGTCCGATTGAAAGCAGCCCGGCAGCCAGTCTTCCTAAGCTCCCGACCGAATGGGATTTATACCGGGACAATATGTATATGGTCATCCGTCAGAACGTATTTTCAAAATACAGCGGATATCGCATTTACGACGACGGTAATAATGGTGTCGTCATGACCCGCACGAAGCAGCAAGGTCAGGTCGATCACGCAGTCACCGTACAGTTTGAGCCTCAGATCATGTCTTTCAGCAGTGTAACGCTATCCAACAGCAGCGATAGCACGCAGCGCAATATGCTGTGGGACGTACTGGATTTATACGGTTTCAAAATCGATAAGAAATATCTTTTAACCAAAGTCGATTCCGCAGTAAAAAACAAAAAAGAAATTCAGCTGAAAGTAAGCGGAAAAACGCTCGTTATTGACCCGCTCATCTCAAGTCCAACCGGACAGATCAAGGTTTATTATAAATGGTGGGATGGCTCTCGCGCCTAAGCCTTTGCGATTACATAACATAACGTTTGATGGAAGGGGTGTCTCTAAGATCTTTCAGATCTGGGCATCCCTTCATCTGTTGTGATTTCATTCTCTTCAACGTGTTGCAGCCGAAACCGGCCCGCTTATGATTTTGGCTGTCGATATTGAATAAACAATAAACCAGACCCCTTAAGCAAAGGTCTGGTTTATTGCACGTACCGTTTATTTATACCATGATTTTGCAAATATCATTGGTGAACTCAACCGGATCTGAAACCGGCAGGCCTTCAATCAACAGCGCCTGATTATATAACAAGTTTGTGTACAGCGCCAATTTTTCCTTATCGTTCTGATGAGCGTCCTTCAAAGACTTGAACACTTCATGATGGATGTTAATTTCGAGCACTTTGTCCGCTTTAACATCCTGGTTGTTCGGCATCGCACTCAGGATTTTCTCCATCTCAATTGTTAATTCGCCTTCGGCGCTCAGACATACCGGATGGGACTTCAGACGCTTGGATGCTTTAACACCCTTTACCTTATCCCCCAGAATGCTGCTCATCGACTCGAACAACTCTTTGTTCTCGCTTTCTTCCGCTTCGCTTGCTTTATCATCCGCATCCGGCTCAATGCCAAGGTCGCCGCTTGATACCGACTTGAACTCTTTTTCCTTATAAGTCATCAGCATCTTGATCGCGAACTCATCCACATCATCGGTGAAATACAGAATCTCATACCCTTTATCGGCTACTAGCTCTGTCTGCGGCAGCTTCTCAATCCGTTCGATCGATTCACCGGAAGCGTAATAGATATACTTCTGATCCTCAGGCATTCTCGATACATATTCATCTAGCGTAACCAGCTTTTTCTCTTTGGAAGAATAGAACATCAGCAGATCTTGCAGCACATCCTTATGTTGACCAAAATCATTGTACACACCGAATTTGAGCTGTCTGCCAAAGGACTGATAAAATTTCTCATATTTTTCTCTTTCGTCTTTCAACATGCTTTGCAGTGCGCTTTTGATTTTGCTTTTAATGTTTCTTGCAATCATCGTCAGCTGACGGTCATGTTGCAGCATCTCTCTTGAAATGTTCAATGACAGATCCTCAGAATCAACCATACCTTTGACAAAACTGAAATAATCCGGAAGCAGGTCTGCACACTTGTCCATAATTAGAACACCGTTAGAGTACAGCTCAAGTCCCTTCTCGTATTCCTTCGTATAGTAATCGAACGGAGTATTTTCCGGAATGAACATGATCGCATTGTATACAACGGCCCCGTCCGCTTTAATATGGATATGCTTGAGCGGCTTATCAAAGCCATAGCGCTTCTCGGCATAGAAGTTCTCGTAATCCTCATCTGTTAGCTCGCTTTTATTTTTACGCCAGATCGGAACCATGCTGTTGACGATTTGTTCTTCAACATATTCCTCAAATTCATTCTCCGTGCCTTCCTTAGGACGCTGGCCTTTCATATCCATCTTGATCGGATAGCGGATAAAGTCCGAATATTTTTTAATAATGGCCTTCAGTCGATATTCCTCAAGATATTCGTCGTACTGGTCATCTTCTGTATTTTCTTTAATCTTCAGAACGATCTCCGTCCCTACCGTATCCTTCTCACAAGGCTCGATCGTATATCCATCAGCGCCGGAGGATTCCCATCGGAATGCTTGATCGCTGCCGAGTGCTTTACTTGTTACAGTCACCACATCAGCTACCATAAAGGCCGAATAAAATCCGACACCGAATTGACCGATAATATTATGCCCGTCCTTCGCCTCATTCTCGTTTTTAAATGCAAGGGAACCACTCTTCGCGATGATACCCAAATTGTTTTCCAGCTCTTCCTGGGTCATTCCAATCCCCGTATCGGTAATCGTCAGCGTGCGATTGTCTTTATCTACTTTTACTTTGATATAATAGTCATCTTTATTAAATACTAGATTATCGTCAGTGAGCGCCTTATAGTAAATCTTGTCGATTGCGTCACTTGCGTTCGAAATCAGCTCTCTGAGAAAGATTTCACGCTGCGTATAGATGGAGTTAATCATCATTTCGAGCAATCGTTTGGATTCCGCTTTAAATTCCTTTTTAGCCATGAATGAATCTCCCTTCAATGCATAATGATTTTTTAGCACTCCTCTATCGAGAGTGCCAACACTACTTTTATTTAACACGTTATATTTTTCTATGTCAATATGTAGAGGGGGATTCAATGACGCTTCGAGTACGAATCGTCCTTACAATCGCTCTTGCCCCTGAATTTCCTAATTTTTTTCACCACCATAGAATCATTAAAAGGCCAACCAGGTGTGCTCTGGTTGACCCTTCATTAAGAAAAAGACATCCCCTTGAAACCGTTAAGTTTCGTTCCCTCAAAACATTCTTCGTCCCATCATCATAATGCTTTCAAGCAGTGATCTCCATTTTCCTGCTGGTTTTGTGTCACTAACCGATAGTGCAGTTAATTGATTGCGAGAATTCCGAGCTTGCTGTAATAAAATGTAGCGTTCCATTTCCTGATGAATCTCGTTCAAATGCTGTTTAACTATATCCTCATTAATGTTATGCAAGGCTCACCCCTCATTTCCTTACAGCGTCAACATACCGATATTACCAATGCCCTCCATTTTTTCATCCATCCCCTTCAATCTAATCACACCTGTATCAGCTCTTAAATACCGGTATAATACGCCCTTCATTCGTTGCTCTGCAACGACTATTTCACCAAATAAGTCAATGGAATGAACACTATCCTTTAACACTTCCTCTGTCACGTCATCGTCCAGATTCAGTGTACCGTCCACAATAAAATTGACAGGATGATCCATAGCCAATAGCTGATCCTTCGACCACGTCTCCTCCCCGGCAATAAACACATAGGCCTGCTCATAACTTACGATTTCCGTATTCAAGTCACAGCATCTCTCCCACATCAGGTCCTCTACATCCTCACTGCAAATAATCAATGAAGTGGATTTGATCTGTGCTATCGCGCTGCTTAAAGCTTCCCGGGATACATCGGCTTCGATCATGATCGGATCGTGCGTGTATAACTTTTCATTTTTAAATCGTCGGATCGTGCGGGCATTCAGCCGAAGAGGCTTGGTCAAATGTTGAAAACCGGCAGGAATGACTTCAACCATTCCATTTATACTTTTCAGATTTTCATAAAAACAAGAAGATTGCTCTTCATAAATTATCGCCTTTCCGTTAATCCGGATATATTCCGTCCTTGCTGCAAACCGTTCCATATCCAAATTTCTATCTAGCTCCAACACCCCATTAACAACCAGATTGACCGGTTCTAAGGCTGAAGCAAAAAAGGTATTTGTCAGCTGGAATGTCCCGGATTCAAACCGAGGCATCGATGTATACGAAACAATTTCAGCATGGGCTGCTCCTGCTTTAAGGAGTGACGATGTAACCGCCCCGGCCAAGTGCTGAGGTGTGTAAACTTCACCATATACAGCCAGCTGCAATTTTCCTTGCTGGAACGTCTCAAGTGTTACTTGCTGATCGATGAAAACGACCCCTTTAACAAATACACTGTCTGGCTCCATAAGCTTAAAGTATTCTTCATTTAAATAAAGCATCCCACTGTAATAACGATGGTCCTTCGGTATTTCTAGTGTTTTGCCGATATTTCCGGCATTTTTCAGAAGAGTTAGTAAGTGAGCCGTTTCTGCCCGGTATATAACAGCCCCTATGTTACCAATTCGATCAATGCTTCTCACACTTTCCTCTGTTGCTTGTGTAAGATCCAACAGTCCAACATTCCCAATCACCTTACTCATCTCATATCATCCTCCCATAATTTTTTGAGCTTTTTGATGGCCGTCTGCAGTTTGTAACGAACGGTTGCCGCAGGAATGCCAAGCTGTTTCCCGATTTCCTGACTGGACATGCCAAGCCAGTATCGTTTGAACACAATATCACTCTGTGAAGGCGGAAGGCGCGCGAGCCATTCTGTCATTTCGATATTGCTGCTTGAAACAGGAAAAAACGTAGCTGCGTCTAGGTCCCTATCCTCCTCCCAAGATACAAACCGCTTCTCCCGTCGGCTAATATCAATCATGCGATTTTTAATGACTCTGAAAAACCAGGATTTTTGCTTGTGCACAGGCAAACCTGCCAGCTTTGGCTCATTCATGGCTTTCATAAAAGCATCCTGAACCAGATCTTCAGCTTCAAACTCATTCTTAACAAGGGATCTGGCATAACGGTATACATCAGCTTTCAGATTTTCGTAAAGATCACATATTTCCATTAGCCAACCTCTCAACTTTACGTTTTATCTTCTCTCGTTGATATAACGTTTGACGAAGGCAAACTGATGGATTCAAAAAACTTTTTTACAAAAAGTCAGTAATATGGAAGGGATACCATAAAAAAACGTACGCCAACCCATGTTAGGGTTAACATACGTTATCTTTTTCTTCTATGTAATTATGATCCAAACGATCGAATCCATTTAAAGCGGTTCACTTTAACGATAGCTACAAAGCATTTCAAGATCTGGTCTGATTTGAGAAAAATAAATGTAGCCAGCGGCGATAGATGCCATACAAATGCGCTAAGGAATGAGAACGGAAGAACGATCAGCCACATAAAAATCAAATCATTGTACAGAACAAATTTCGTATCTCCGCCTCCGCGTACAATACCTGTCAGCGCTGGCATTTGATATGCGCTTCCGACAACGGTAATCGATAATACAGTCATAAATTGCAGAGCGAGCTCCTTCGCTTCAATAGAGATAGTGTAAAACCCTAATACATAGTCCTTGAGAATAAATAAAACCGCGCCTGTGCACAAGCCGAGAAATATATAAAGAATCTGAAGTGTCTTGGCATAGGCTTTGATCTTTTCAACATGACCTTCCCCGATCGTTTTGCCGATCAGAACGGCGGTTGCGCTGGCTGAAGCATAGATGACAACCGTCACCAGCTGGAATATCGTCGTTGCAATACTGTTAGCCGCGATCACGGCCTCACCCATATTCCCGAGAATGGCGGTTTGCGCTCCCATGGCAAGTCCCCAGATCATATTGGACAACAGTATTGGTGAGCCGACTTTAATGTACTGTTTAAACAAGTTAAGATCGATATGGAAGAAATCCTTCAGTTTCAGCAAAATTTTTCGGTCATATTTCTTGATGTACACACAAACAATAGCTGTTTCAATCATTCTCGCTATTAACGTTGCGATCGCAGAACCTTTGACTCCGAGCTCCGGAAATCCAAAATGTCCGTAAATGAGCACATAGTTCAACACGACATTGATCACAAGGGTAGACAACGATACGATAAATCCGACTTTGACCGTCTCTACACTGCGCAAAGTAGCGAGCAGAAGGCTTGTTATTGCAAAGAATACATAGGAAAAGCATATGATCTGCAAATATTTGGCCCCTTCATCAATAACGCTTTCCCCATTCGTAAATATTGAAAGAGTAGCGTGCGGAAAGAAAAATACCACGGCCCATAACAATATGCTCAACACGATGGCCAAGCTCATACCGATGCTGGAAACCTTTTTGATCGTTCCGATATCTTTCGCGCCCCAAAATCTTGATGCCATGATAACAACGCCCTCACCCGCTCCCATCACAAGCATCTGGAGCAGAAATTGAATCTGGTTCGCAAGCGCCACGCCGGACAATGCTGACTCGCTGTATCCGCCAAGCATCAGATTATCTGATAGATTGACTCCAAGAGCTATAATGTTCTGCAGTCCGATAATCAGCGTCAGCCAAAAGAAACTTTTGTAAAACGTCTTCTCGCGTATCAATAAACTCATGATCTGAAATACCTTCTTTATCATTTTTAATGTGCATTCTTATCCAATATATACGAACTCTATCAAATAATCAGTACCCTACCCGGGAACCGAAAGCAGCTGACCTGCATATTACATGTGAAAGGAGCGTGAGATTGGTGGATCAGGAAGAAAGATTAAGAGACTGGATGGTAAAATATACAAACCGTCTGCACAGACTTGCGTATACCTTGACTCATAGCAAAGCTGAAGCGGATGATCGGGTCCAGGACGGATTTATCAAGGCGTATTACGCGATGGAAACGTTCGATGAACTGCGAGATCCTTTTCCATGGCTGGCGAAAATCGTCATTAACGAATGTAAAATGGCGAGGCGTCGGAGTTTTCGTGAGATCGTCACAAACCTTCTTCCGGAACGATTTTCTTCAAGTACGGAAGAGACCATTTTGCGTTTATCCACTCGTGACGAAATGTATGAAGCAATTTTAAAGTTGCCGGAGATGATGCGTATTCCTATCGTCCTTCACTATTTTGAAGATCTGAGCGTCCAGCAAATCGCAAATATTACCGATGTTCCAACAGGAACCGTAAAATCAAGATTGGCACGAGGAAGAGCCCGATTGAAACTATCATTAAAGGAGGCAGAAACTCATGATCGACAAACAGATCCAGAATGCAAAACGTTCCTATGAATCTATCGAGACAGATGTAGATCAAGTAATGCAGCAAGTCCAAAACCATATTGCAAATCGTGATCGAACAACCAAGCGCGGCATGGTTCATAACAAACGTTCACACCCGCTTTCACGCCGATTGGCATTTACGATAGCAGGAAGTGTCGCAGCTTTTGCAATTGTAATCGGCAGCGGTTTTGCCTCTCCGGTTATGGCTTCGGTACTGCAAGAAATTCCGCTCGTAGGCTCCGTATTCCAATATGTTCACGATTCTTACAATTTAAAGACAGCGTCTGAAAAAGGAATGACCGCTCATGTCGGACAAAGTGTGCACGACAACGGAATCACACTGCAAATTCAGGAAGTGATGTATGATGGCGACCGCCTCTCCATCGGTTATATACAGCAGACAGAGGGCCAATTTTCCAATCAGGGCGGCCCTTTGGAAGAAATCCAATTCAAGATTGACGGCAAACCTTATACCAGTCCCAAGTTCGCAAGCGGCCCTTCTGCAAGCGAAAGCAAAAATTATAACGGTTTCATAGGCGGAAGCGGCCCTTTTCCAATCGATAGCAAAACTTCAGCAGGAGAAATTACTTTGGATTCTTTCTATCAAAAGCTGCCAGATGAATTCGAGCTAGGAATCGAAGTAAACGCTGTGGCAGGAGTTCAGGGACAATGGGACTTTTCAATCCCCGTTAAAAAGACCGTCTCCAACATCAAAACATGGCTGCCTATGATGAGTGCAACCGATGGAGAAACCAGCTTGCTCATTAAAAAAATAAGCTTTAAACCAGGTTCGATGGATGTTGAGTTCGAATATCGGCGCCCGGCATCCAAAGCACAAGACCCGATGTATAACATTCAGGCCTTTACCAACACGGGTATTGAATTAAAAAGCATTAGTATGCGCGGAAATGGCTATGTGGAAGACGAAACGCATATCCAGACAGGGACTTTTCTTTTTGAATTGCCGAGTGTTACACCGAAGTCCATCACGTTCCGTCCATACTTACACGGGGATGTTACAAAGTATGGGATCAAAGTTCCGATGGAACATGAGCCATCAGATGCTCAGCCTCTAGTGATTCCTCAAGGAGAATTAGGCCGCCTGCTGGTTACAAAAGTAGAGCACTTAAAGGACAAAACAGTCGTACACTATACAAAAGAGGGGCATGACCCCCTTCATCAAGCCGAGCTGATCATGGAAGATTTGGAGAAAGAATACGACTTTAAACCATGGGATATACACATCATTCCAGACACAGAAACCAATACGAAGTTGGTTGACGCCCAAAATAATATGTACGTCACCGAATTTCCTGCTATGAGTCCAGATCAACAGCCTGTCTTTATCACGCATGAATACCAAAAACCTGTTTTTCCAAAGGAACTGGAAATGACAATCCCTGTTCCATAAATAGATAAAAGAGCTTCTAGATCGAGATATAAAATGAAAACACAGTCTCATTTTTAAAAGTAGGGTTCATTAAGCTAGGCAGATGCGGTGACAAGCTCCCGGAGCCATACGTATATTGGAAAAAAAGAGGAGGCCAGTTTGGCCATGACTTATAAAAGCAGCACCATTAAGAGCAAATGGAAAAAAACCAAGTGGCTTCTGAAGGAAGAACATTTACGGCAATATGTACCGGCAACACTTCCCTTCAATAAAGGCAACCTGACATCCATGCTCTCCTCGCATTCCATTGTTTTCTTCAAACCGACAAGCGGCTCCGGCGGCAATAAAATCATCCGTATCAAAAAAAAGAAAAACGGGTATCAAACCCAGTATAATAGCTCTAAAACCACTTATAAGACAGAAGACAAACTGTATAAGGAGCTAAAACGGTTTGCGGGTAAAAGAGATTTTCTGCTGCAAAAAGGGATTCGCCTGGCCAAAAGTAACGGAAGACCCTTTGATATTCGGGTCATGGTTCAAAAGAATAACCAAGGAAACTGGGTAAGCACCGGGATGTTTACAAAGGTTGGTAAACCGAACAAAGTCGCGACAAATTACAATCAAGGCGGTTCGGTTGATTATTTCCAAAAAACAATGGCCGGTTCAGGGTATAACCAACCCTCCGTTCAGTTCATGGAGGAAAAACTGAAACAGCTCGGTGTTTCCGTAGGAAAAAACTTCGATCGGCATTACAAAGGCTTCAAAGAACTCGGCCTGGACGTTGCTTTAGATCAAAACGGCAAGCCTTGGATTTTGGAGGTCAATACAAGGCCTCAGTTTTATCCGACTAAATATTTGAAAGACAAAAGCTTATATCATCGGCTTCTTTCCTTTAGCAAACAGTATGGACGAACAAAGTAAACAAGCAATAAGAGCAAGTTTCCAACGTTTGAAAGAGCGGTATTTAAGGAGCATGTGCTCCTTTATACCCGCTCTTTTTTATGCTGTACAGCCTGTTTTGCCAAATATATTTTTGTCGCCATATCGTTCCTTTTTGTGCTAATGTCTATAGATGTGTACATTTATACAGAAAGGAAAGGTTCGGACCATTCATGAAAACCGTGATCCATCATAAACCAAGCAAAAGCCGACTGCGGATGATTCTGATCCTGGGCTCGTTGTCGGCTTTTGGGCCTCTTTCATTAGACATGTATTTACCTTCCCTGCCGGAATTGGCCGGGTCCATGAATACAACAACGTCACTTGCGCAGCTCAGTCTGACCGCCTGCCTCATTGGACTTGCTGCCGGGCAGCTGCTGTCAGGTCCCTTGAGTGATATACGGGGAAGACGCTTTCCACTGCTGATCGGAATGGTCGTCTATGGAGCTGCCTCTTTACTATGTGCTTTTAGCACATCGATTGAAATGTTGATCGCCTTTCGCTTTATTCAAGGCCTTGCCGGATCGGCAGGCATTGTGATTTCAAGAGCCATTGTTAGAGATATGTACTCCGGCACGGAGCTAACCAAATTTTTCTCAATGCTCATGCTCGTGAATGGAGCAGCGCCTATCCTCTCTCCGATTATTGGAGGACAGTTGCTGAAGTTCACCTCTTGGCGCGGGGTCTTCATCGTATTGACTTTTATAGGAGCTGCTATGCTTCTTGCCGTATTGTTTGGGCTTCCTGAAACGTTAAGCCGGGAAAAACGCTCCAAAGGCGGTATTTCCAGCACATTATCCACATTTGGAGCTTTGATTCGTGATCGAAGGTTTATAAGTCTCGCTTTATGCCAAGGTTTTGTGAGTGCAGCGATGTTTGCTTATATTTCAGGTTCTCCTTTTGTGCTGCAGGACATTTTTGGCGTGTCGCCTCAATCCTTTGGAATTATCTTTGCGGTAAACGGTATCGGCATTATCATTGCCAGCCAAATGACAGGAAGGCTTGCTGGCCGAGTGCATGAACGAGTATTGTTTCGCTCCGGTATTACACTGGCTTCCATTGGCGGCCTTAATCTTCTCTTGGCGATTGTAAGCGAAGCAGGACTTGCCTTTATACTCCCATCGCTCTTTATCGTCGTTGCCAGTGTCGGTATCGTCAACACAGCAGGGGCTTCATTGGCATTGCAAAATTACGGACATGCTGCAGGAAGTGCTTCTGCGCTGCTAGGGCTGCTTTCTTATATTTTGGGTGCTTTGATCATGCCGCTTGTAGGCATTATGGGCAGCGGAACAGCGATTCCCATGGGGCTGGTCATCATCGGTGCTGATCTAGGGGCGATACTGTGCTATTTACTGCTCGTTTCGAAAAACAACAAAGTGGTATCAACCACTGAATGAGGTATATAAGAGTCTATAGATCATGTAAAGCGTTTAAAGATCGCTTATTCTATGTTCCACTCAAACCATTTGCCATGGCCTTCTGTCGCTCCAATCGTATGGTTATGCACTTTTTTATTTAGTATGTAATCGAGATGGAGATCGCCATCATTTATATTATTGTACAGGTGGGCAATATCTCTGGTGTTGCCTATCTCTTGAATCGTATCCATCAATCTTTTCTTGCCCTCTGCCGGAATTTGGTTAGCCACATGAGTATGGAAGACACAGATTAGAGAGTCTGGAGATATCTGATCACATAACTGCGGGAGCATCGCAACTCCATCTCCTTCAATCAGTCGGACAGGCGTTTGCTCTGCACATTGCGATGCTTGTATGAGCAATTCGCGTCTTTCTCGATGCTCCGGCCATATCAACGCCTGAAGCCACTTCATGTCTTCTGGATTTAATACGTCATTCACATGCAGGTCGACGCCAATTCTGTCTGATACCGGTGGAGACGTATTTAACAGCAACGGAGAGAAGCTCCCTCTGATCTCGGAAGTGATGTGAACTCCCGACTTCAGATTTCCATAAGTGATTCCTGTTCCGTAAGAATAACTATATTGATCCCACAGCAGCTGCAGGCCTGAGCTCGTTCCTATCTCAATTAAGGCCAGCGGCTTTTTCACCTGATCGTAAATATAGCAAAAAGACGGATACAAATACGCACAGCGCCTGACCTCATTAGTCTGTACGAGTTTATGCTTCAGAAGGGGGATGATTTCAGCGCTGTAAGTAAGGCAAAAATCTTTAAAATAAGCAAATACACCTTCCGTTTCCGGTTGTTTTACGAGACTGGGGTAATATTGTTTCAGTTTATGCTCCTTTCCGTTCAACAATAGGTAATGGACTGCCGCAAAGAACAAATTCGGAACCGGCTGACCTTTTTGTGCATAGGAGCTTAATTCGAGTAAATCTTCATCGTGGGCGATGTGATGAGATAAGTGCTCGTACAACGTACTGGATGATTGACATTCCTCCGCGAATCGAATGAACCGCTTCGATAATTGGTTTTTATCCATGGTCATTGACGCCCTCCTTCTCGGGAAATAATGAGTGGGTCACGCTATGATTAACTCCCACTTCTCCTCGATTAATTGTTTGTTAGAAAGTGTTTCGGTTCGTGTCTCCTTTAACTCAAAACCATTTTGCTCATACATCCGTCTTGCGGATACGTGTTCGGTATTCGTCCAGAGAATGATGCTTTTAAAACCAAGTTCCTTACAGAAATCCAAGGCCGTTTGGATCAACTGCTGCCCATAGCCAGCACCTCGTATATCAGGATCAACAAGAAATAAACCTAATTGAGCGGTTTCCTCATTCACCTTTGTAATACATATTGAACCGCTTTGTTTTCCTTCGATATCCAAAATCCAAATGTTTTCTTTGCGATCAGACCTGTCCACAATGCCTTTTACTCGCTCTGCAACAAATTCCCGGAACGACAAATCGTAATTGAACTCCTTGTTAAAAAGATCATAATGCGAATGAATGATGTAATCTATATCATCTAATCTAAACGAACGTATCATCCTGTTGCCTTCATCCTTTTGCTATAAATTTTATGAATCGTAGTTACGAGTACGGTGTCGTAGTTCATCTTGAAAGAGGATATAAAATTAATGCCCCCTGATTACATCAGAAGGCACCTATTTCAATAGCCAAGCTTCTATCCGAGCATTTCATTAACACCAACTCACGCCTTGAGAACCTCTTCAACTCGGTTTAAAATATCTTCGCTCAGCTTTACACCGGCTGCCTTCGCATTCTCAATGACCTGCTCCGGGCGGCTTGCACCTACAAGGGCGCTGGCCACATTCGAATGACTCAAAATCCAGGCTAGCGCCAGATTACCTACGGTCATATCCAGTTCCTCCGCGATGACCGCCAGCTCTTTAACCTTGGCAATCTTCTCTTCGGTAATGCCTTTACGCATCCATTCCAGCTTCGCGGCGCGGCTGCCCTCCGGAATATCCGATGCCGAAAGGTACTTTCCTGTCAGCAAACCCTGTGCCAGCGGGGAGAACACAACTTGCCCAACACCAAGGCTCTCGCTAAGCGGCATCACTTCTTCTTCAATATAGCGTTCAAACATATTGTAAATAGGCTGATTCACGACAATCCGATCCAGCAAGTAGCGATCTGCCACCCTCATCGCTTCAGCGATCTGGGAAGCCTTCCACTCGCTAACGCCTACATAAAGCACTTTCCCTTGACGGACAAGATCATCCAGCGCTCGCAGCGTTTCTTCAAGCGGTGTTTCCGGATCATGACGATGGCAGTAAAAAATATCGACATAATCATGGCCGAGCCGCTTCAAGCTGGCATGAGCCTGCTCCATAATATGCTTGCGTGACAGACCACGGTCATTCGGACCGTCTCCCATCGGCCAAAAAGCTTTTGTAGCGAGCACATATGATTCACGCGGATAAGCCTTTAACGCTTCACCAACTAAAACTTCAGCTGCCCCGTTCTCATATACATTCGCCGTGTCAAAAAAATTAATGCCAAGGTCATAAGCGGTTTTAATAGCTTGAACAGCATTTTCCCGTTCTACATATCCACCGTAAGTAAGCCAGCTTCCCAGACTGATCTCACTGACCTTCAATCCGCTTGCGCCAAGTCTACGATATTCCATCCAGCATCCTCCTCATCGTCATGCGACTTTTTCGAATATGTTGTTCCAATTCCAAGTCGTTATTTTTACGTGCTTCCACTATTATCGCACACACTTATACCACTAAGCTATGATGAGAAAAAGCCTTTAGCATTCACTTTTTCTTTACATGCAGCAAGGATACGCTTTTGCTCGAATATGTATCTTTAATCTTTTCTTCTGAAATGACATTCAATGTGACCAGGCCAGCGATTTTAGAAGGGTCCGGCTTCGAAAGCAGCCGCCACAATTCAAGATCAGAAAACGCTTCATACAGCTTGTTATCGTCATATTCTCGTCGTTCCTGGAGAACAATTTTAGCTCTATAGCCACCTGCCTCCAGATCGGATATATCATGCTCTTGACAATAATCAATGACCACTCTCCTCAACTCTGTTAATTCCTGTTCAATTTCTTTCTGCTTTTGCTTTAATTGATAGTATCGCTTTAATGCTGTCTCCATACCAAATCACACTCCTCTCCATACCATGTATATGCGAAAAGCGTGAAATTAGGATTGAGAATGGAGGTATACAGTTCGGCTATCGTCTCCTTCTTTTTCCTTAAATGAAAATATGAAACAATCCTTGAACAGAAGCGTATAAAAGAAAGACTCTTAATTTTTGAGGAGAATAGAAGTGGATAACAAAAAATCTTTCAAGGAAGAATCGTGGGGTACCAAGTTTTTGGTTATTGCGACAATCACCTTGCTCATTGCAGGAGCTATTGCTATTGTCATCGCAGCCTTTTATTTTGGCATATTAGGTTTATTTCGTTTACTCGGTGTCGAGTATACTTCACTGTGGTCTCTTCTTTGGTTTGTCTTAGCGTATTTTTTGTTCGCCATAATAGGTGATTTGTTTGTTAAAATATGCGTTACATTCATGAACACGTCAAAAAAATGGAGTCACGCCCAAGTCGCTATCCATTTCTTACTGATATCCTTCTTTGTCAACTGGGCTATGATCTCTATACTTGATGAGCTTTTTCGATCGATTAAACTAATGGTGCATACGGAGGTCATTCTGTCTTTAATAATTGCTTTCCTGGATCTTGCCACTGACACGAAATCAAAAAAATGATTCAAAAACGCCCGAAATCGGGCGTTTTCTTCAATTCGTCAGAAAGTATAAGTTTGGCACGGCCCTTTAATCTTAGATTTCTTTCGTGAAACGTAAGCTGTGCCCGTCAAAGACGGTAAAGCCGTTTACCTTGACTATGCAATATTACACCGGAGCCTTCTTCGGACTAATCAAATACACACAACGGATATCGCCCTTTAAAATATGGTCGCCTCTTGTGATCTCAACATCATCACCAATGACATGCTGAAACATCTCCATTTCCTTCTTGCAAAGACGTGAACAAGCTTTCGCTGCCTCGCAAATCGGGCAATGCTTCTCCACAAAATCAAAGGAACCGTCAGAGTTCTCTACAACCTCAGACATGTACCCTTCAGACGTTCGAGCTTCCGCGAAAATCAACAATCTTTCCTTCAGCGGTAGATTTGCCGGCACCTTTCCCTGGTAATCCACAATCTGTTTCTGGTTGCGAATGTCCAGCAATTTGTTCAGGCCTTCCTCTCCGAAAGCTTCTTTCATGGAATCGATCAAGTTGATCGTAAGATCGGCATATCCGTCCGGAAATAGCCGATTTGCTTCCGATGTCAAAGACCACATTTTCGCAGGCCGTCCCATCGTCCTCGGTTCTTCTTTATAGGTAACCAACTCTTGTTCTTGAAGACTGTATAAATGCTGCCGAACCGCCATCCCGGTAAGCCCAAGCTCGTTCGCCAATGAGAGCGCATCCATCGATCCGTTATGTTTGAGTAGCTTGACGATGGATCTTCTAGTTCTTTCAGAACCTTCTTTAGCGGGCGATTTCATCTTTTTCATTTCATTCACCTACAGATTGGATTAAACGATACAGAATAGTTATTACACCAGGATTATAAAGAAAAATATTGACAAAGTCAAAATGAAAAGTCTATCCGGATACGACGACAAATACTTAGAATACATGATGGAAGGTGAACAGGTTGTCTTCTTCGAAAAGTATTTTTGGATCACGCTATGCTGCATTAAATCTTGCTTTAGTTTTGTTCAGCTTGTTTGCAAGCGTGCGAACCAAGCAAGTCCCATCCATTAAACCAGCAACTTCTGTAAGTTCGTAACCCCCTAAAACTTCTCGATCCGAAAAGAAGGACATCTGCAGGAATCGTAGGTCTTCAACCTAAGATGAATTAAAACGGATATAGAATGTTTTAAAAATAATCTTGCCGGGAATACACTGGCTTTTCAATAAAAATGGCGATACAGGGCAGTACTGTATCACCATTCTTCTATATCAACTTGTGATTACTGGCTTAGAATAAATGAAAACTGTTGAATTTTATGGGATTTTATAGAATTTTTTGCAACGAAGTCTTGAAGGCGCGGGATTCCGTGTCTCTACTTCTATTTGCACAAATGTCAGGCTAAATCATCGTCTGGCCTAGGTGACAACCTTTCTCACTGTAACCAAACCAATTTGCGCTGTCTCCCAAGTGTTCGCATAAAACGGGAGCGTCCCAAAAATGAAGCAAAAAGGACCTCCAATCCCACCATAGAGATTAAGGTCCTTTTTTATTCAACTCTAAAAGGAGCTAGAAAATTATAAATCGACTTATGACACAGCCCTAAATCTGGTAACCATTTCTCCAATATTCTGTGAAAGTATCAACCTTCTGCATTGGCTAATAGAGAAATCATCCCTTTAGGGATTCAAGTAGCGATTTCAAACGGAGCACCCGTATAGGGTGCAGCTTTTAAAAACTGTTCTCGTACCTTATTCTAGCATAATTTCAATCCACGCACCCGCATAGGGTGCGACTCCGAAAATAGTCGTACCGCCTTTAATATTGTCGATTTCAATCCACGCACCCGCATAGGGTGCGACCCATTTTACGGACTCGCGGATGTGTATGGTAGAAATGCATTTCAATCCACGCACCCGCATAGGGTGCGACTATTGCTGGGACTGGATATTGTCGTATTCATGTGAATTTCAATCCACGCACCCGCATAGGGTGCGACTCCGGTGTCGGAAACATCCGAGTCATCGGAGAATCAGATTTCAATCCACGCACCCGCATAGGGTGCGACGATATTGCTGCTGCGATTTTACTAGCCTTTGAACTTTTCAACTCCACGCACCCGCATAGGGGGCGACACGATATGGCCAACTACTTTATCAGTCGGGGTTCAGTTTTCAATCCACGCACCCGCATAGGGGGCGACACGATATGGCCAACTACTTTATCAGTCGGGGTTCAGTTTTCAATCCACGCACCCGCATAGGGTGCGACTCCGTTTTTTGAGGAAAACATCCCAAAAAACCAGAATTTTAGATCATTCCCACCCAAAAACAGACTAAAAAGCCCGAAAAACAATTACTTCATCTGTAAAAATATACTTATTAAGGTATTTTAGTGGTGCGAACCCCCCAGGAAAATCATGTTCGCTTCACATTCGCACTTCAAAATCATCAGCTCTTATACACGTTTTATCTACCAAAAAGGTACATTTTAAAAAATTTCCGAATAAGTTTTGTTTGACTCCCTGCTGAAACGTCTCTTGCACAAATCCCGTATCAATAGAGAATTGGGCTATATACCCCAAGTATGATCTATAGCTTGAAGGAATTCAACAACAGTTATTGCATAATGGTACCCCATTTTTCCAAAAGTAAGCATTTGTCGCTTAAATAAAACTTTTTTTGTTTTCTCAGAGAATTCTCATAAACCTCCTGTAAAATAAATCGGGTAAGAAAAATATCCGACCACGAGGAGAGATTGCAGATGAAAACATTATTAGCAGCAGCATTGGGAGCCATCATGTTAATTGCAGGTGGAATGTATGCAGCAAACGGCGGAGATCAAGCACAAACATCCGTACAAAAGACCTTAACTTCCCCTTCCAATAAAAATATCGAACAAGGAAATGAATTAACATCGGATATAAAAAAACTGCCTGAATATAAAACTTTGGCTGCAGAAATTGACTTATCAAACTACACTTCAAGAATTACTGAGAACAACCCGAATAATCGCGTTATTATACTAACGGATGTAAACGGTAAGGAGCGCTACAAAAGCGTGTTCGTTAAAAAAGAAGACCGATTAAAAATCATTGATTTTCGCGGCGGATTAATCTTCAATGACCACATCCAAAAAAATACTGCGAAAAACACACAAGAAGCTCCGGAGACAAAAGCATCAATTTCAAATACAATTACGCAACTGCCTGAATATAAAACATTAGCAGCTAAAACAGATCTATCCGGCTATAGCGCTCATATTGTTGAAGACAATAGAAATAAACGCATTATCCTTTTTAAAGATGCAAACGACCAAGAGCAATTCAAAACCGTTTATGTAAAAGAAACAGGCTTAGTAAAGATCATTAATCTTTGAACTACCCCCACTTAACGCTCTTACGAGCTGTTTGAAGTGGGTGATTCCTAAGAACACCAGCGTAACCGCCAGTTATTGATTAGGCTATCCCCGTAGTTCCTACGGTTAGAAGCCTTATAGCTTCGTTTTTAAGATTTTGTCCTGCGTTAATATCTCTATCGTGATGCGTGCCACAAGAAGGGCAATCCCACTCACGAAGGTTGAGATTCTTAACGTCTTTATTTTGGTAGCCACAGCACGAGCAAAGTTGACTGGAAGCAAATGTTTTGGATACAGCAACTACTTGTTTGCCATACCATTTTGCTTTGTACTCAAGTATGGTTCTAAATTGCGACCATGATGCTTCACTGATTGCTTTTGCTAACTTGTGGTTTTTTAGCATTTTTGACACTTGCAAATCTTCGATACCGATTACATCGTGGTTTTTGATGATTTCTGTAGTGATTTTTTGCAAATAGTCTGTTCTTGCATTAGCTATTTTTTCGTGAATACGCGCTACTTTACGTTTTTGCTTTTGATAGTTCTTTGCTTCATCTAGTTTACATTTTCGTTTTATTGCTAATTCCTGTCGTCTAGACAGAATACGTTGTTCTTTTACTCGTTTTTCTTCTAATGTGCGAAACCATTTAGGGTTGCCAAATATTTGCCCTGTCGAAAGAATCGCAAAATCTTTAAGACCAACGTCAATACCGACAGAAGAACCTGTTTCTTCTAATGGTTGCACTTCTGTTTCAGCAAGAATCGATACAACTGCGTTAATTCGGCAGAACATGAATTGTAAGTTAATCCTTTGCCTGTTTCCTTATATGTATCGTTCCAACGTGCTAAAAAGCGATTAAATACGAAACGAGAACAGCCAATAGTCTTTGCGATTAAGATTTCTTGTTCTTTGTTTGGGTAGATACGGAATTTGTATGCTTTGTTGACCAACATTGCTTTTCACCTCACTTTAGTCCTTGATTTTCGATATACTTTTTAACTATGTTGATGGGAGAACCACCCGTAGTTAGTAGACAAAAACTTCTTGACCAAAACATTTCTTTCCATAATTTTTTTCTTACTTGTGGAAAGTCCTTTTTAATCATTCGAGAACTTGCACTCTTGTAAGCATTAATGAATTTTGATAATTCAGTGTTTGGATGTGCTTTGAATAGAATGTGAATATGGTCAAAATCATGATTCCATTCAACTAATGATATGTTGTATTTCTTGCCTAATTTTATAAACATATCTTTTGCATAGTCAGACATTTCGTCGTCAAAGACTTTTCTACGGTATTTAACAACGAATACAAGGTGGTAGTACATCAAGAACACTGAATGGTTATTACTATCTAATTTCATGGATATAATCAGCCTTTCTTTTGTATAAGACTGATTATATCATAGCGTAAAAAAGAGACAACTTTTAGCCTTACGCCTAACTGACATTCATCTCTCACTTACTCATTGGGCTACGCCCTACACATTCCTTAAAGTGGGAGTCTTCTGTCGGAAAACGATAAAATGCAATCCTCATTCCTCAGCAAGGATGAGGATTTTTTGTTCAAAAAAACAAATTCAGATGAATGGTGAGGGGGTTTTTCAAAAAAAGTTTTTCGGTTTTTTTGAGGTGTATAGCCCTCATTAAGGGCTCAAGGACTAGTAAAAAACCGCACCCTGCAATTATCATAAATTCAAGTGCCAGGGTTCAACATTTATGATCCAGTACCCACTGTTACTTCCATCCACGCACTCATATAGAGTGCGACTAAACCAGACCCAAAACCTAATGAGCCAGATTGGATTTCAATCCACGCACTCATATAGAGTGCGACGCTGTAAAACAGCTAGCAGTATAATTCCGGAAAATTTCAATCCACGCACTCATATAGAGTGCGACTCCGATTTTTCAAACCTAAACAGGTCAAAAATTGTATTTTCCCTTAAAAACGTTAGATTAATAGCTCATTAGGAGATAAACAACTTTGTAATAATTAACATAAAACCCAATTATTAATGGAAATTATGGTGCGAATCCCCGGGAAATTCATGTTCGCTTCACATTAGCACTAATTTTTAATAAAAGGCACTAACTGAATAAATCATACCATACATCTCTATCCAAAATATTTTGAGACAATAAAAAAATTGATATATAATATATACAGAAAATTACATTCAGATACTGGTGTGTTGATACTAAACTACAGTGCATATAAAAAAATTTTTCGATATACTTGGTACGATGCGATCTTATGAACACTTTATGGGAGTGTGATTGAAGATTCAAACAAATAAAACTATCCAAATTCAAGTTATAATTACTATGTTATATCCTATTGCTGTCTTTACTATATTAAGTATCGGTGAAGGTTCTTGGCTTATCCCTATATTGATTATGCTCTCATTTGCTTTACTTTGGAGAAACTTGCGTTATTTATTCATCTCTACACTTTTAATGTGGATTGTAGCCATCCCATTATGGTATTTTTTTATTGAAAGTAGAGAAGGCCAAGGTGCCGCCATTTTTTCTGCATCTCTTCCATTTATTATTTTGCTTTTTATAACATGTGTGCTTATACCTCAAATATTGATTCTTACAATTAAAAATTGTATCATCCACAAACTTTCAAAACGAAACCACTAAAACGAAATTTTGGACCTTTCAATAATAATGTTGTAACCAAGATAGATTGATAAGTAAAATACGCAGTTCACTCCATGACCGAGAGATCCAACAAAAGCATATAAATGGAACATAATCTCGGAAAATCTTCCGCAACTACTATAACGATAAAAAAAGTTAGCACTTACCCCATGGCTCTTGAAAACAACTTCTGAAATTACCTTTCTTTGGGACCTAATGAAAAATAATCTTGAAAGGATGATGTTGATGAGCAACCCAGCCCAAATAAGAAAATGGCTTACATATATAGCTACTTTTCTTTCATCCGTTGGCATAACCTTTTTAATATTAGAAGAACTCAATTATACATTAGGCATCGTCCTATTTATCGCGGGAATATGTATTTTCATCGTTTCCAATTTTTTTAGACACCAAAAAAGCCGAAAGGATTAACTCTCTGTTTACCAATGGGATCGCCTTTAAGAGTTAGTCTACTATGTTAGTAAGTTTTGGTTTGTTTCTGGAAGCACCGCTTCAATAAATTCTAAATCATTTTAGGATTCTTGTAGCACCAATCTGGGTCATACGGTAGCGATTTTAATTTCTGTATATCTTCCCAACTATAGAACCAATTATAATCTGCGACCCAAAAGTAATCATCGGGGTTTAACTTGAGGTATTCGTAAATAAAATTGAATATTAACTCTTGAACACCATAAATGTCTTCAATATGCCCCACTTGATATAGCAATAAATTTGTATCTAAACCTAAGTCTCCGTGGTAGTAAAAATCAATGCTTGGACTAATAACACTATGAACATAAAATATGAATGAACCTTCATTTGTTTCCGCAAACGATTTACTATTAATATTTAGTGTAGTATACGAAAAGCTACCTTTATCTGAGTAATTTTTTTTGTTGTGAAAATAGAGTGACGCATCCGAATGAAAGACCGCAACTATAGTATCTGCTAGTAACTTCTCAGGAGAGTATCTCTCTTGCTTCGTTAAAATTACAGCTGGTGTCCCCATTTTTATTTTAATACCCCCTTAAGTTCATTTATAGAGTTTACGATTGTAACACCTTTAGATCTAATAGCTTCTAATTTTTTCAGATCGTTCGGATGTAAATTTGTCAATAACTTATCAATATATAAAATAACATTCTTCTGATCATGTTAAAATAACTTTTATGATTTACATTAACGTATTTATCAAACTGTTCAACATCTGTAAACGGCTTTTAATGATTTCTTAACTTCAATAATTTCATGCACTATATCTAAATCACCCGCTGGACTATTATCTGCCCATTGAATTTTCTGTCCGAATCCTGTCACTTCTTTATTTTCTCTAACAGCGGAAGCTACTTTCGCCTCAGTAGCTTTTCCCGGGTCTTTACTGGTTAAACTATGATCAATATCACGACTAATATTTTTCGGATGTTGATCAACCCAAGTCAGTTCATTACCTGAGGGATTCGTATATTTCGTTTTATTTCCGTCCCTAACTACACTACCAACACTCGAAGCTTTTGGTGTCCCCTCTACTAAATCACTCCCAGACTTCCCAGCTCCTCCACCATCATCAATCGCTTTTTCTGCCTTAGTGACTCCACCAATCGCGTCAGCCCCGCTATCTCTCTTCCCTAGAAGCTTGGCGCCCGGCTTGAGGAAGCCTACCAATGGGATCATGGACACCACTGTGAGTGCCTTGTCTGTATCTGTTAATTTATCGCCTGTGATCAGGTTCTTTCCCGTATATAGCTCCGCTATGGATTTACCGGTACCAATGAACGGAAGCATGTCCAGCGCGGTGTTCGCACCTTGTTTCAGACCATCTTGAAACGATGCATTATGTATCTTGTGGTTAACCTCGTCCTTAAAACGATTCAATTCGATGTATGCTTGCGCGTTCGGGTTTGAAAAATCTTGTTCCTTCTCAAAGGTTATCGGATCATATCCTTGAGACAGTGCATATGCCAAAAATTCATCTCGCCCCTGCCTCCCTTGATACAAAATTTCAGGGCGAGTGAAAAACTCCTTGATATCTTGTACTCCTTCAGTAATCGATCCAGATTTCCCGTATTTACTGGAATCGATGACCCGTTCTCGAAATTGAAGAACACACGGCCTTCCCCATCTTCCGCATACTCTCCCAATATATCTTCAAGCTTGGAGTCGCTTCTGAATTGTGCAATGACGTTCCCGTCTTGATCTGTAAATAAAAGCGTCTTTCCTGCTTCCTGTTCAGCCACAAACTGCATGACTCTGGCACTGGCTTGAACTTCCTCGCTTATAGCCTGAAGCAGTGCCAATATCCGCTCTTGCCCGGTCTTTTGACCAACATATATTTCCGGCCGAAGCGCTGCGCTGGCCACGTCTTTTAAATGTCCTACTACCGGCAAAAAAGGAAGGGACGCCAGCACGACCGGCTTCCACTTCATCAGGCTTCCCATATTATACGGCATCCACGCATAATCTGCTTCTTCAAAGGCATTAGCTTTCTTGCCGAGAAATACGGCCATTTGCTCATACTCTTGTATCAGTTGCTTGAATATTGAAGCAATTTCGGCCCAAGTTGCATCCAGTTCGGACCTCTGTGAACCTTCATAATCCACACTACGCCAAGCTTGCTCCAGGGAGTAAGCAACTTAATGCAATACATTTTCGGTATTTCGGAATCGACGATGCAAACCTTCAAGTTCTTCCGTTGTTACGCGAATTTCCAAGCTGTTCTTTGCCTCCCTCGCCCTATCCTATATCGCTATATCTAATCCATAAACTGTAAGTCGTTTCAGATATAACTATAGTATATAAGACAGCGTGAAAGGCCACATCGCCCCATCGGATTAAATCATCGCCATACTTTAGACATACTTTGCTGCAGCAAACAGAGTTTTGATGAGGATGATTTATTCATGTACTGTGCTACTAGTCAATTATACTATTTTTACTGTTTCACCTATTTCAATCCACGCACCCGCATAGGGTGCAACGAGAGCTTGCATGAGTGTTGAGAGAAAACTAAGCAAGATTTCAATCCACGCACCCATATAGGGTGCGACTACAAAGCATCCTTCACTTAATTATGGGAATATTTATTTCAATCCACGCACCCATATAGGGTGCGACTTGAAAATCTCAAAAAAGCCGATCACATGATTGCATTTCAATCCACGCACCCATATAGGGTGCGACGTGGATGTATCGGTGACTAACAATAAGCCTGGTATTTCAATCCACGCACCCATATAGGGTGCGACTCCGATTTTTGAGCAAAACCATCTCAAAAATTCACTTTTTAGTTTATATTTACTCGGTATATGTAAAAAAACCGAAAAACAATTGCTTTTTTTGTAAAAATAGACTTATTTAGGCTTTTTAGAGGTGCGAACCTCCCGGGGAAATCATGTTCGCTTCACATTCGCACTTATCCTCCAGCTATTAGCGAGAGGGCAGTCGCCTTGCCTAATCTCTTTCCACGAGGTCTGATTGAGCACGACTGCCCTCACATCTATCACTGATATATTCGCTACTTCCCAGCTTTCTTCTCATAGGCTAATACAGTCGCGAGCGATATCATATTGCCCGTTAGTGTTGTGGGCATATTTGCTATAACAGTAAAAGGGTATTCATTAACCTTTTCTTCGTCTTTTCCGTTCAGTCTCCCTGACTTTACATATATAACAACTGGGATTTTTAGCTGCTTATCTATTAATACTTGCATATACTCTCTAATCAATTTCTCTTGGTCTTCTTCTTCTTTCTCTTGTCCTTCTTTTTTTACTTGCTCATCTTTTTCTACTCGCCCATTTTTCTCCTGCTCGTCTTTTTTCTTTTTATAATATCTATATACAATGAAGTCTACTTCATCGTTCTCTATTTTCTCCTTGAATTTCTCAGTTTGATCTGTATTAATCACCTCAACTTCACTAACTATTTCCTTCATTCTCTTAACTTCAAGTTGATTCATTTCCTTTATTGTGTCTTTAGGGCAGACCACCAAAACTCTGCTGTTGCGAATAGCAACTTGAGTTTCCATATAATCCTCTAATACTTTATATTTTTCTTCTAATTCTTTCACTTTAGGATCGATTATTTTTTCTACAGTTTTCTCTGCATTTCCTATGGTTCTATTCGCTTTTTCTTTAAATTCCCCAACTTTTGAATCTACAGCCTTCTCCATCTCCCCTACGGTCTTCTTCGCTTCTTCTATGGTCTTCTGCGCTTCTTCTTCAATTTTCCGAGCGTTCGCTTCTATGTCGCTTCTAGTTTGACCAAACATCCAGAAGAGCACAATTGTTCCACCCGTAACTAGTACACCTAATGCTATAAAAAAGATGTTAATGAGACTAATAAAGCTTTCTCGATCATTATTAGCAAAGTCTTTGTAATTAGCAAACTGGTCTTCCAGAAATTCAATCGCCTTCACATCAGAGCTGGGATCGGAATTTACCGCCTTGTCTATCTTGACTGATTCTATTTGTTTGCTTATTGCATCCATTTGACTATCTATTTGGTCATATTCGATTTTTACAGTTACAAATGCATAAATGACAAATAAAAAGTTAAAGCCTATTACTATTAATAGCAAATATCCCAGTAGCTTATTAGATAACTGCATTTCACTCAATCGTCTAGGCATGACCTGACTCCTTCTGTTGAAAGCGGCCATAGCCGGAATTCGTTTTTCCGCCCAGCCCCTCTTGTTCAACGGCCGCTATGATCATGTCCCTGGCCAGCAACAGCCACTGTGTATCCTTTTCATGTTCAGAATCACAGGTAAGGAACACCTGAAAGTCAGCCTTAACCGTCAATAAGTGTATCGGGACGGGAGAGTCATCGTCTCGCGGCGCTTGAAGAGTTGAAGTATTCTCGTTATACCCATGATGATGAGGTGTCATGACATCCACTCGAAGAGCGGTTCCTACTGTATCTGAAGTAGGGAAGGCATCGTGATAATGAATAAGTGCCGCTTGATCCTTCGCACCAAATAACACGTTATAGTAGTCGCCGCCTTCTCGGAATCTGGCATCTTCTTTTCCTACATACTTATGGCAATAATGAGAAGCCACACCTTTTAACGCAGTACCCGGGATATAGGGAACACCGTAAATACGATGAATCGTTAAAAACGTTTCCAACACTGAAGGCTGACCTTGGCCAATGACGAGCGGTGATTCACATTGAATCGCAAACTGTTCCTGTTGTACCTCACTAACAGATGAATAGTATTGCTCCATCCGCTTACAGTACCATTTTATAGCTTCTGTTTCCCAATGCTTATGATAAGCTTCAGTTAATTCATCATAGTACTTTCTTTTTGAATCACCTTCAGCCGTAACTACTTCTAGCAAATCAGATTGTGGGTATGATCCATCCAGCTTTGTCAACTCCAAATATGCGTTTGTCCCCACCAGATTATATGATGTCTTCATCTCTAGTCCTGAGACTCCTTTACTTTCAAAATAGCTTCGGCATAACGTTTGAACCAGACAGAAGCCCGAAGCGCATTCTGGGATAAATAGCGGTACTCTGTACTGGATTCCGGCATATTCCTCTCCAGATCTGAAACACCAAGAGCTTGCCCCATATGCTGGATGTACTGCTTATAGGCAGCTTGCTCATCATTAGATCGACTATTAAAATAAGCAACTGTAAGACGCAACCCATTCAACATGACCATCGAAGGAAATTTGTGACATACACTCCCGTAACTTTGCCGGGAATCTGTTTTCAATCCTGTAATGCAGTTATAGGCTATACTCGAGTAATGATGATCTATCGACTTCATACGCTTGCCTCCTTGGAAAAGCGGCAACGAATTCGTCCTTTACCTACAGTTGTATTGCCGCCAACTTGAAGGATCATTTCCTCACTTAAGACACCAAGCAATTGTTGTACAGTAATGGATTGTGATGAACCATGGATTTTATCGCACCATACAATACCGTACAGGATCGATTCCACTGGCAAATATTCTTCCGTCCATAGTGCACCTGATTCAACTGTTTTGTTCTCTTTATCAATACGTATACGCGGCACGATTTCACAGCACATCGTTACAAAATGTTGAAATGCATCATCAGACACAAGCATGATCCGCTCCATAAACATGTCTCTAGATAATGGATCAGAGAACAGCTCTTCCGACATCCACGTTGCCCATTCATGAAAAGCCTGATCTTCTATTGCCGCACATCTAAATTCATCTATGTGGATCATTTGTTCATGATCAATCTTGCTATCTTCTGTTACCAAAGCACTCTCGCCTTGTTGCTTTCTCGACTGTATGCCCAGCTTGCTCTCCAATGCATTCAGATCCAAATCCGGCAAATAAACACCAGTGGACTTCGCATCACGATATAATCGCTTCAATGCTAGTGGGCAAGTTACATAAGCGAATGTCCCATACCGACTTGCTACAGGAAAAGCTAGCAATCGACTATCTGTCAGCACGAAAGCCCCTGCATTTCCGTCATCTCCAGACTTACCGAACGCAGCATCCAACCATGCATCAGGCTGCTTTAAACGTCTAAAATGCTCGCGTTGAACGCCTTTCATACTACTGCCGGGAATTAATGGCCATTGTGTAATACGTTCTCTCATAATTGGCATATCGACGACACCCACACCTTGTCCCGTTCCGATATGAACAGGAGATAGGCAATGTAAATAATATAGTTTGCTATTGCTCATACTCGCTCCCCTCTCTCTTCATTGCTTGGTTCCCATTTGCCCCATAACGCCAACCCAAATCCATCTTCACTGTCAAAAGCTTCTTTTCTGCGATTTCGATCAGATACCGACTGCAACCATAATTTCTCTACCAAGTTACGAGGATTACCATCTGTTACTTCAAAAAAATAAACACTACCAGCCGGTACCATTCTGCGCACAGCTTTCTCTTTATTAGTATGATTCCATCCTGATATCGGCTGCCACCGCGGCACACAAGCCCAGCGCAGTTGTAAACCTACTCCGGTCCCATTAAAGTCTTCGCATACTAAATTCTCATTCAACCAGCCGGGAATCCATCCTTTTGAAAAATAGGCGGGAGTCGCTAGCACCATCCGGATATATCGTGTGTCGTTATCCAAGGCCTGCTTGATCTCAACTGGACAAGTCCAATGTTGTTCATTTGTCGACTCACTAAAATGCGCCAATCTGCGCTTGCCTCCAAACGAATGAACTTCTGACAGACCTGTCGGCCATTCGATATTTGAATGTTTCATATCAACATCGGCTAATAGCTTTAAATCATCTGGCAATACGAGCGACTCGGTAGAGTACAGCGCTTGGTCTTTCGCTACATACGATTCCGTATCAATAGCGGTATGTACTCGCTCCTGTCGTTCAAACGGAGCCATGAAATGCACAGTCTTGACATCATCCTGGACCTTCTCTTGAAAGTGTACACCCCGGGAAACGGAATATTCAGGCTCATTTTGGGATTCACTCCATCTTTCCAACTCCAGCTTCCATTCTTGCTCAGATAGGGAGCAGGTCAACCACTTCGTCATTAACTCTGCCGACATATAAGCGGGAGCTGCCTTCGCTGCTTTGCGATCCTGCGAGTTGACAGCAGGCCATAAATTATTGTGCAGTCCGTTACGCCCTGTACCATAATATCCTTCGCCTTCCTTCAACTTCATCGGTCTTCGCACACTGACAAGCAAAGAGTTGTTCTCTTCATAGAAACTTACATCTTGAGGGATGGGATAATATACTATTCCATTCCGCTCATACAACGGACCACGGACAATGATTTTACTTATTTGTTCATTTTGAGACAGTTTAACAGCTTTAGAATTATAGTTTGAATCTGAACTGATCTTACTTATTAGAGTACGAATTGTACCTGAAAGGACACTCGGTGATACATCCATTAGCGTATGTGCTCTCACACCAGGAGTAGTGTCAAATGGTCTGCCATCCCGAATCATAATCGGATCAAGAGGTTGTATTTGCAATAAGTTCATCGGTATAATTACCTGCCTTTGCTAACGTAATTGCAATAATAACTTGCTCTGCCAGCAACCTTAACTTTTCCAAGGGTTCTTCTTCAACTTTAAACATCTCCTTTAAACGTTGAAGAAGGATCGTTTCTACTTGCTCCTTATTTATGTGATCAGGCTTTTTCTTCCATGCAAGTCTCTCTACTTCTTGCCACAAAAGCTGGTCAAGGGCAGTTCCCTGCACCTGCCAATGCGAGCCTTTTACCATATTTCGGTACTGTTCATATAAGGATCGAAGCGCATAAGCGAACTGGGCAGAGTACATTTTTTTGCAGTATAACTTTTGTAATTCCAATATAGCTTGTACAGGGTTAAGGGTGAACGGAAGGCTAATGTTCATAAGATCGCCTCCGCCTCGCTTCTGATAGATTATCGCTAACTCATTTTTACGAATTTTAGCCATTTGTTCAGCTTTCCGGGCCAATGTTCGCACTTCTTCCAATGGCTCGCGCATATGTACAATAGCAATACCGACGGACAGTGTCGGAGAAGCTTGCCCATCAGGTACGGCTTCTTTGACTATATCTGAAAATCTGGTTCGCAAATCTTCACTGACTTCCAGACACTGATGCAAAGGGACATAAGCCATTACATCGTCCCCACCGCTATAGATAAGGCTCCCCTGACGTCTTTTTACAATTTCCTCCGCCTGGTCAGCGAATCGTGAGAGTTGCTCGCTAAACTTCTTATGTTGTTCCACAGTAGCCATTTTACGCTGAAGTTCCCCCATGCGATCTCCATCACAAAGCAGGAAAGCATAGTAAGGAGAAAACTCAATATTTAGTTTTTTCAGATTCGAATATAGTTGAGTCAGCTTTAAGGAAATCGAATCATTTATCGATAATTTTTTTTCATCGGATATTCCTATGGCATTCTCTTCTATATACTCCTCTATCCGGCTCTCATAGAATAGGCGCGAATCATAGGTGTGAAGATGATATCCAGGAAAGTTTACTTTCTCTCCATGGTTTTGTTTAAGTTCATCATAATAACTGTCGACATACTTTTTTGCTTCTGTATTTTTCTCTAACACATTTATGAATGGCTTGAACGCTGTCTCACATACGGATGGAAAATTAGTTTCTAGCTCTGTAATATGATGAGACATTCTCTTGACGATTGAGATTGCGTCCAATGCTTCGTTCTTTTTTATCCCAAAACGCTGATAGTTCTCATATTGGTCAAGATACAATACGGATTCTCGTCCGCTATCCAGACTTGATTTCTTTTCTCCATACAGCTTACCGGGATCATTCTGTTTGAAGTCTTTGAGTGTTTTGCGTGCATTCAGCAAATTTTCCAGACGCTCAAGCTTTTCCTGATAAGAATCTCCATCTTCGATCTGCGACCATACCGCATAGAATTCCACCAAATCCTTCACTTGCCGTTCCCAAGCGTTGGAGTTAATGTATCTTTGCATGTGCCCTGCTGCTTTATCCGCATATTCCTTCCAGCTTCCAGTAATAGCTTGACGCACTTCCCACGCAACACGATTCGGGTCATTCGTTTTCACTATACCCAGCACTTTATTTGGAACTTTAAGACTTTTTAATCGTTGATCATCACATTTTAATTGGATAAGCTCATTGCTGATATAAGGATATATTAGCTCTCCTTTACAATCAGCAAATTTCATAGCGGCAGCTTTGCTTAATTCAGAGAGTAAATAAGAACCAAACCACAAGTCACGGGTTCTGCGCGCTTGAGCAATGAATTCTTGTACCGGTCCAATGGAGAATAGCATTAGAATTTTGGTTGTTGGTTGTAGCGATTGTTCCTCTTCTGATGATATGTTTTGCAGCGGTTGTTTTGCGTGCCTTGACATTTCCATTTTTCCACCTCCTCACTAGCTAAAAAAGCCTCAATAGCAGAGCGACATGGTTTATTTTGTACTTTCATGGGATTGTTTTTGTAATTAAGTAACGGATAAATATGATGTGTCTTAATAGGTTTAGATTTCAAATGGTTATTAAGGGTTATAGCATGCTTCTTGTTCATTTTTCTTTTGGTATCATTGACTTGAATTATTAATTCAAGCTCATTTAGCTTGGGTTGTTTAAGAATCACAAAAGCTCCATATCCTTGACTATCATTAATCGCAATTGCCTTCATAATCAACGGTGAAGAAAGCCTATCTTTATTTCTGGGTACAAGTTGTGTCGTATATGGCTCCCTCTCATTTTTATCATCTCCCTGTTTTTCCTTGTTATCTTTAAAACTCGTTATGATAGGCAAGCCAAACTGCGCTTTTGGAAATGCAATTTCGTCACTATTTTTAGATATGGTTATTGGATCTTGATGATCTATCTCTGCCATCCCCGTTAGGCGACGAATGGAATCTGCTTCAGGCCAATGACTTCTTTTTGGGTTATTAGTATCTTGACCATTAGCCCGCCTGCGAAAATGTTGATATGCATCTATAACTTCTTTCCACGATTTTCCTATCGGGTTCAAAGTTGGCCGCACTATAATATTCTTGCTCAAAGTCGCCCACTCAGGACATTCCTCATCTAACAACAGCGTTATTTGCTTTTCGCTCAATTCACCATGAAACCAATCTTTTACGTCTTTAGCGCTAGAGAATGAGATACTGGGGGAAAATTTATTACAATATAAACTTCCGCAACCTCGACGGGTTCTTGCACCTACACCTCCAAAATTAATCCATGCCCATAAAGCGGCATGAAGTTCAACTTTCAGTTGATCTACAGTTATGAATGCTTCCTTATCGTCACCTAACTTTATAGGCTGTTCAATATAGTCAATCAATAACTTGAAATCATATTTAGGGATATAGAAATTGCCTTCTGAATTGTATGGAAATAAAATATACGGATAGTCGTTTACTTCACGATCAAGTCTCCACTTTGGTCTTTCATTATTCTTTGCGATATTTCTTGAAACTGGTCTAACGATTGCAGGTTTCGCTTCAACCCATATCTTCACTGCACTAGGTTGTTTTGTATCTCCGAATATAGCAGTTTCCCGCTTATGCAGTTCTTTAGCATCTTTTGCTTGAGCTCCTCTTGTCGCCCGCCACCAAAATCTCAAGTGACCTCGAATAGCTGTACTTCTAACCGGAAAATGTTTATCTACATTCCCAGGTACGCTCCCGCCACCGAACATTGGTGTTACCACAGAAATTTTGTAAACCTCTCGATTGGATTCAGGAGAGTTCTCTTCACTCAGTAAGCTGTTATACTTGCTTTGTGCCTGCTTTATAACAGATTGTAACTCCCTAATATCAACATCAGGCTTTCTGGGCTTACTAGACAAAATGACCACCTCTCTCATAGCATCTTGATTAGTACTCTTCTGTTATTAGTTTCGGTAAGGACTTGATTTTATCAGGATTTTGCCAGGACTTTATCAAGATTGATATCCCTATATTCGTCGGCCCCCCTTTTGATAGTTAGATACCAAACAAGTGACTTTTATACCCAAGGCTCGCCACAAACTAGGTCATATTTCCCATGACTTCAGTAATAATTCGATATAAATACGAAAATTTCCTCTTTTTATTCAAAACTATTGTAGAAAATTGTATAAACATTACGAACTGGTATGTTACTCGATTGCCTCTGGCGAGTACTTTCACCAATACGCTTTCTAGAGTTTTTAAAAAAACTGGTATCCATGCCGAGCTATAACGGTTGTGAATCCTTCTTCAACTATCACCATATAGATAATTCGCACTTTTCTAGGCAATCCGATAATAAAAAAAGGCCTCAACAAGGCCCTACAAGATGATTAACTATATAAAAGTGCTTTATAAAGATTCTTTCGTTAGGACCACTACTAATCCTCTTCCTGCTCAGAGACCAACCCACTCCCCCATCTGATTTATGAAAGTCAAAATGTTTAAACACATGCTCCAGTTAGAGTGTAACTACCATTAACGCTGTCGATCAGCTTTTTTTTGAAATTTCAATACAGAGCACATCTGGTGCCACTTCCAGTAGACCTTTATTATCATTCTGATTCAAACTTTCAATCTACGCACCCGCATAGGGTGCGACGCTACCCTGAAGGGGGGTGTCGCTGTGTCCATTCTTCTTTCAATCCATGCACCCGCATAGGGTGCGACCAATGTCCTAAACAATATCGATAATCGTCCACAATCTTTCAATCCACGCACCCGCATAGGGTGCGACATATTGAGCTGCTGAAAGCATTCCATTGCACGGACTTTCAATCCACGCACCCGCATAGGGTGCGACCGTTGGAGTTTTTGCAGCTGGCTATTAAGTATTTGCTTTCAATCCACGCACCCGCATAGGGTGCGACGGGCGATACGGCGGCCAGCGACATATTAATCGACTTCTTTCAATCCACGCACCCGCATAGGGTGCGACGGGCGATACGGCGGCCAGCGACATATTAATCGACTTCTTTCAATCCACGCACCCGCATAGGGTGCGACGTTTCATCACCCGTCCCCACTTAGGACTGGTAGGACTTTCAATCCACGCACCCGCATAGGGTGCGACTTAAGGTAGGCGGCGTTTACACGTTGGTCTTCGATGCTTTCAATCCACGCACCCGCATAGGGTGCGACATAGACCTACTTCGCGTTAAAAAGCACCATGATCTTTCAATCCACGCACCCGCATAGGGTGCGACTCCGATTTTTCAAATCAAAACAGGTCAAAAATCGTATTTTCCTGAGAAACACTAGTTATCAGCACGAATAAACTTCCTATAAATGGTGTGATTTGCAAATGTTATTTGTTTTCGTGGTGCGAATCTCCCGGGAAATTCATGTTCGCTTCACATTCGCACTAATTTATAATGAGAGATTAGCAACTAAATAAATCATACCACACATTCATTTTTTCAGTTTAAAATTCCAGCATAAAGAATAACCCCTTCATCAAACACATCAACCCAAAAAGCCCATTCTCACCTGCTCTGCAAGCTAGAATAAGCTTTTTAAGGGATATATAATCCAAAGAACTGCTAACTCTTTTTCTTCAGAAGATGAATATACCATTTCAAACCGGAATTATGATTTAACAAGCTTACCTTGTCCACCACATCAAACAATCCGCACTGCTCAATCTCTTTAGTCTTATTTTCGACCATTGCATAATCGGGATCGAGGGTATTTTTGTGAGAATATAGGGAGGTTATGATTACACCATCAGGAGTGAGATGAAGGGAATATTCATTCAGCTTGCTGGGTGCGTTCGGTACATACTGCAATGATTCATTAAAAATGATAACATCATATTTTCGGGAGGGAACATACTGATTAATATCACCACAATGAAAAACAGCCTCTGTTGTTTTACTAGACGCCAGCATGATCGCTTCTTTCGAGATGTCCACACCTGTATAGTGCTTCTTCTCGCTGTCTGTAAGCATATCGTACAAAATGCCAGTACCGCATCCCATATCCAAAATCCCTTGCTTTGCAACAAACTTTCTTATGTACCCGTAAACAATCGCATACCTGGCATATTCCGAAATATCCGATAAATAGTCCCACATGTTAGATCTGTACTCTTCGTCCCATTGCTGTTGACTGCTTTCAATATAATCCTGATCTTTCGTATTTTCCACTCTCGATTCCTCCCACAATTTAAGATAAATATACGGCAAAGAAATCATAATACAAAAAAATGACGACGCAGCAGTTAAAGCAAACTCGCAATCTTTTTCTTCTTTATAATAGTATTTGAGTTATTTTATGTCAATTATTTCAAATGAGACAGTCAAATATGATATATTACTCAGAAAAAAACACACCGCGAAAAAGCAATTTTTCCTTTTTACACGATGTGAATTGATTTAAAAAGAAGCTATTTACTTTCTTAATCTTATCGCTTGAAAATGCGGCTTCCCCTCACCCATAAAACGTGTGTGAAAGTCTTCCACTTGAAAATAATCTAGGACAATCCGCAAAATCTCTTCATCTGGATACATAGCAAAATATCGCTTAGGCTCGTAAGTATCTTGTTCCCATACTCCATCTACCGATATGCCTCCATACAACCCTAAATAAAGCAGGCCGTCAGGTTTCATTACACGCCTAATCTCGGCGAGTACATCAGCAATCTGTGACTTTGGAACATGAAGGAGACAATTCATTGCGTACACTGCATCAAAAACTTCATCAGCAAACTTCAATTGGTAAAGATCCATAACTATCGCGTGAAGGCCTTTTTGTTGACATAAACGAACCATTTCTTCCGACATATCAATCGCGGTTACATCCAAGCCATGCTGCTGAAAGTATAGGCTGTCCCTTCCTGGACCGGCACCAATTTCAAGCACGTTATGAATACGGCTGGCTCGAAATGCCTGCAATACTTTCTTCCGCTCTTCTACCTTCCAATCTTCCAATTCCATTGTATCTCTGAATTCGGCTTGGTGATTGTAAGCTTGCTTGAGATCATTTTTGATGTCTACCGCAGCAGTCACTTTCCGATCCGAGAGAGCCCCTTTGTCCAATATATTCTGAGCTGCCAGATTTCCTTCTCCCACGATCTTCTGCTCCTTCACCAGCATCTCCACAAATTTCATATCCGCAGGTGCGAACACAAACGCTCCGAGTTCAGAGCGCTCTACCCACCGAAACTCATCATGATCAACAAGCTGGATGGTTCCTTTAATATAATAAGCTTTGTATGCAATCAGCCGGATATGAACTTCACCGTAATGATGATCATGGCTTTCAAAACAGGCGTAGGGCTCGATTTCAATCTTCATTTCCTCTTGAAGCTCACGCTTTAAACACGCTTCAGGAGATTCCCCCGCTTCCAGCTTACCGCCCGGAAACTCCCACAACCCAGCCTGCGACTTCCCGGGCCGTTTTCTCGCAATCAAAATCTGTCCCTGATCATTTTCGATAATCGCCGCCGCAACCTCTATCAAATATAATCCCCCCTTGTGTAATAACTTTATTTTGTATGAAACAGTAGTGGAAAAATAATCAACTTATATTATGTACTAAGATCATATCAGCTAAGTTTTATCTAGCAAATAACCACTTCTATATAAATGCCAATCCTCAAAAGTTTCAGTTGTCTGCTTTTAAAATCAAATGAGTACACGGGTATCAGTTATATTTATTTTTTTCCAAGCACACATATAGGGTACGACGATTACGGAGTTAATCTCCGAGATGATCCTGATGTATTTCAATCCACGCACCCGCATAGGGTGCGACGAAGTATCAATGGTCAGATGCTGACGATTTAGGCGATTTCAATCCACGCACCCACATAGGGTGCGACAAGGTTAACTCTCCCGGCTTAGACAAAGCACCCGGCGATTTCAATCCACGCACCCACATAGGGTGCGACTCCGATTTTCAGTCAAAAAATCACGAAAAATCGATTTTACATTCAAATGTTTCCCGTCTATTAAAACAAAACCCAAAATAAACCAAGTATATTTTGTTGTAAAACCAAATATATGTTATTTTTCTGGTGCGAATCCCCCGGGCTTTCATGTTCGCTTGGGGAACAAATAACTATAAAACCTTGTTCCAGGCCCATTAAATGCGACCGAATCAATTTATAATTTCAACACATACAATTCTTCGTCATCCCGTATTTCCCCGGTATTTATAAACCCGAAAGATTCATACACATGTTTACCTTTTGTATTCTCAGCTACGATAGATAAATAAATCTCCTTGCAGCCAAATTGATTTTTCATTTCTTCGATAATCAACGATAAAGCCTGCTTACCATAGCCATTTCCCTGGAATTTTATATCAATCATAAATCTGCACAGTTCATAGGAGTTGCTTTCTTCCGAGAATCCATACATAGCAAATCCAATTAACTCACCTGTATGCTCAATCGCTTTTATTGTCCAACTTCCTTCAAAAAATGACTGTGCAAATGAATATGCATTAGAAGCAACAAATTCCTCATCGAGCGTAAGTTGATTATCCTTATTTGTAGTCAAGAGTATGACTTTTTCCCAATTTTCTTTTGTTATTTCAACAAGTCTCATGCATTTATTCTCTCCTTAAACTCATTTTTTAAATTCCGACTTTTTCATAATCAGGTGAGAATTCTACGCACCACTTGCTATCATAAACTGAATTTGCATACCTAGCAGACAGCACCTCATCCTCCGAAACGAGAGACTGCTTCTTCCGTAAAACGACATTGCCCTTACTGACGCCAATGACTCTGGCCAAAAATCGGCCGTTCATCGTCATGAAAACAATCGAGATGTTGCGATCCGCATAATACCCCATTAATGCGGGGCTTGCCCCTGTATAACCAAAAGCAACGATCGATTCCAGATTATGCAGCGGAAGACGGCCAAGCTTTTCCTGATCTTTTAACAGGACAATATTGTCTCCATCCAGCGATAGGTACACATCCGGCTGGGTAATAAACAATGTATTTGCTGTTCGATATGAATGAGTGCCCATTGCCTTTTACAAAACTCAAAATGCTGTATGCCCGAGAGCATCAAAAAATCGTCTTCCCGATTACTGTCCATCCAGAGCTTCAACCTTCAACCCATCTAATTCCTGCACTTCAATCGCATAGTCTTCATACGATCTTGGTTCATCGGTCTTGGACGTAACACTTAAAGATCGGTGCACCTTGGCCGAAGAGTATTGGCCTAATTTGGAGTTATGCTCCCACCAGTACACTTTATGCACTTCCATGCTGCCATCCGGTCTCGCTGAAGACAGATCATTTTCAAAAAGAGTACAAAGTGCCTGTTTGATTTTCTCCGCATCCTCATTTGTAAATCCAGTTTTCTCAGCTAATTGTGTATTGATGCTGCCGTAGAATACATACAAGCCAAAATCCACCCGATGCTTCATCCCCATCGTATCCGATCCCCGATCCTTGCCCGGTTCGGAATTGACACTCTTCGTGATCTGCATGCTGCTTATATCAATCGGATCGACACTTCTGGCCGTATGAATGGATACCGGTCCCCGAACACCCACCGAAACACCACCGGAGCCTGAGCCTTTAAAAGCAAACACCTGACCAAAGCTGCGGACATCCATCCACTCCTGACAAGCCATTCTGGCAAATTCATCACCAGATACAGATTTCGCCTTCATCATCTTACCTAGCTCGGCATGTCCCTCTGCACGCTCTCGCAAGCTGTTATATTCATCGTTTTTTCGATCATTGGATTGTACAAAAATAGCTTCGCCCATATCCTGCAAGCGGTTTCTAATCTTGCGCTTAATGGCGACATCCGAAATTTCTCCGTACCCGTCGTAATTCTGTCTGGGACGGTTTCCGTTCAACGGGTCTCCATTCGGGTTCGCGCTACGCACAGATAAAATAACAGCAAAATCAATTTTATGATCCAAGCTGCTCATTTTCATCACTCCTTATTCGTTTGAGGTTTCCGATGCCGAGGCATCTTCAGATTTTTGTTTCTTCTGATAAAGTTCATGACGCTGACTGTAAAGACCGAGCAAATATTTTCCGGATAAAGGTTTGTTATTAAAATCTCCAGGTTTGAAGGTACTACCAATTTCATCTATAATCTTGGTCCAATAGACAGCATCTCTGCCCAAACGAGCCTGATACGGCTGAAGTGCTGCCTGAATCACTTGCCAGGTTCGTTCAGGATGCTTGGCAAAAGCATTCATATAACGAATCGCATTGGTCGCCCGCTTCTCATCACCTAAAGCTCGCCGTTCAAGTACATCCGCAACCGCCAGCATCCGTCCAAACAGATAACTGCGGTCATCGTTATTCACATCCAGTGCCAATTCAAGTCCCTCCTGCCGATCCTTCAGATCTTTGTTAATCAATGCACACGCAATGCTTAGCGTTTTCTCCCACTCCCAGGACTCCATAGATACCGGATTACTGGCGCGGTTATATACGCTGTTGATAACATCCTTCGGCACTTTCATGCCATCTACAATACATGGGAGCATACGCTCCATGAATCCTTTGACCAGTTTGTCGCTGGCCCGCGGCCCATAAGCTGTAAAGGCGATATCCTTTGTTGAGGGCGCTCCGTAAAATTGCACAAAATCCCCTTGCTCATTTTTTCGGTAACGATGAAGCCAAGCGCATGAGAGATGCCAATTCTTCAACCTGTCCAAAAAGATTTCCATGTTTAAATTGCGGTAATACAGCACAGCCATGCGCCCAGTCGTAGCTGAATCCAGAATCATCAAATTGGCCTCAGACTGCAAAAAATGCTCCGATTCAGAAGCAATTTTATTTCGGTATCCATCCAAAGCTTTGGCCAATTCATTCGCCAGCGTTGTATTTGTATTGGATTTGAGCTCAACAACCAGACTCGCCTCGGGATCAAGAGCAAAGGTATCCTCCGCAGGATCGGGCAGATCAAGCACCTTATTTCCCCATATCAGAAACACCCGTTGATCGATGCTCTTTCCTTGACGATGGATAAGCCATTTCAAGGCATTGTGTGCTTTTTGCGACACATCATAGCTGATGCTGGCAGCGTCCCTGCTGTGAGCAAACCGTCCGCGAAACGTAAATCCGGACGTATCGTTGGCCGAGATCAGCTTGGCTTTATCTGCCGCATGGCGAATCTTGTTCGCATGCCGCTCCGTACTCGGCAGTGTTTGTCCAGTAACATAACAGATATCCTCATCTCCGAGTCGTTCCTGGTAATAGCGAATAAACGAATCATACATCTCCCGATCCTTCCATACTTCGGTCAGGATTCGGTCCGGTGAATACACCGTAAATCGAATAAATGCACTCGTCTGATCACCCGTCACCGCACTAAAAATAGCCGGCTTTACAGGGTATAGCTCTGCATATTTGTCGTTCCATTTTTCAATCAGTCGGTTCTCTTGATCCACTGCCAAAGTATTTTTATAAGCTACTAAGTCGTGAATGAGCGTTCTTTTGCTTAAGTAACGATAAATGCTTTTCACCTTGGGATGTGCATGTCTGGATTCCGCCCAGCTCTGCAGTTCTTTTATGTAGGTTGCAAAAGGCTCCTCCCCCTTGATCTTTCCACCGTATTGAGCGTAGTCTCCAGCTACATAACTCAGCTTGTCATGCAGCGGATAGGGGGCGATAACCGATCCTGCCCGGCTTGCAGATTTTTCCGTACTCGGGATCAGGGTACTCATTTCTTTTTTATCCACAATCACCTTGGCAGAATGAAACTCCCCAGCTTCGGTAACAGACACTTCTATTTGAGCATTCTGGGTCGTATGGGAGATGGGAAGCAGTGTATACTCACGCTCAAACCTAACTTCAATCTCGCCCACTCGATCCAGATTGGACTCATAAGTTTCATATAATTTCAAAAGCCAGCTCATCGACTTCCCTCCTCTCCCCAACTGGCTAACAGCTGATCGGCAGATTCTATATTGGTATGGTCAAAATGCTTCGGCTTCATCTCCGAGATCATGCGCACCTGCGTACACGCTTCCGGTCGAGGGAAGGTAATCACGCCATCCTTCATCACAGGGTTCCACAGCCTGACCTCAAGCTGATCTCTGCCCGTTTCATCCGGGTAGTTCAGACCATGCACCATATGGCCCAGATGAATCTCTCCGTAGCCATCGTAAAAGCCTTCTCCCTCACCGAACACGCACGGCTCCACATAGCCTTGACATTCACGTGTGCCCAGGAAGATGTCTCTGCGACCCCCAGCCTGAACGGAGCGCTTTAATATGTTGTGGTGCTTATGCTCGTTGCGATCAAACTCCAAATCGGGCCGATTCATATTGAATTCAAAATGACACCGCACTTGATACTCAACATCCTTCAAATACGTATAGTTGGCGAGTGTGTTTCCGCCGCTGTAGTCGATTGGACGAATGCCTTTGGATTCCATCCGGATCGCCTTCATCACACGAATCTCATCTACGATCATGATGAGCGTGGGTTTCCAGTATATTGATTCAACAATCCCCTTTATAGCCTGATAGGTAGGCACATGGTAGGAAAGCTTCTCTCCTCCCAATTTGGTTAAAGGATCTGTAAAAAGCGCATAGTCACCATAAACTTTAAACTCTACAGAGTTTCTCACAGCGTTTCCCATGGACTCACCCCCTTTCAATCGCTTTCGTTGCACTAGAATAGACTGATCCCAGTCCAGCTATATATATTGAACTAAAGATCCTAGCCTGAGCATCACTACGAATTCGGATTATTCTTCCGATCGCTCTTGCCCCCAGATTTCTCTGAAGGATTTAAACAATCGTTGAAATCCGGGGACAAAGGCGAACACTGACGTTTCTCCAGAATAATTCCGACTTCTTTCGTTGAAGTAATACTTTTCTTTTGTTCAATCTATATATCATTTTCAATATCAAGTCCAAATTCTTGATGATACGCCCCGTCTCTAAGCACTAATATCTGTCCATCCAAAATGCGCTCGATACCGCCGTTCTTGTCCAGCTGACGCAATTCCTGATCAAACACATTAATCGTATACTGCTGTGCTTTGCGCATCAGCCTGGAGAAATCCTCAATGCGTTCGGCTCCGTTCAGCTCGGCGATAATTGCTTCCCCTTCTTCACCATAAGGGACGATTACCGGCGTAGCCAGATCATGAATTACGTAAAAATACTCTGCCGCCGTCTGATAGCTGTTCGCTAGAAATAACGGAAGTCTCGTCTTGTTGTTGGTCTTGTAATCTTCGAAATACTGATTATCCTTTAAGCCTCCGAATAATAGATTCGTCATACTTTGCCCCAGCTTCGGTATCGGAAAATCCAGATTCAGCTTAAAAGTTGAATAAAACTCTTGAAAATACCGCTCCATCGCTTGGACAGACAACAGGTGACCGCCATGAGCAGAAGCATCCCGCTGCAAATCTATCAAAATCCTTTGGGAGATTTCTTTTCCCTTTTGAATCTCTTTCAGACGACTCAGATTTTCCTCTTCATGATCAATGACATACACCTGCCGCAATCCATACTCCCCATGGCGATTGCATCTTCCTGCCGCCTGAGCTATCGAATCCAGCCCGGCTAATGAACGAATAACACATTCAAAGCTCACATCAACACCGGCTTCAATTAAGGGTGTGCTTACACAAATCACCTTTTGCCCATTTTTAAGAAGGTTCCGCACTTCATCCAGCTTCTTTTTCCGATGAGCCGCACACATCGATGTACTTAAATGATAGATTGGAACTCCGCTGATGCTTGTAAGCAGCTGTTGATACAGGTTTTTGACAACGGATTTTGTATTTAAAATCGCAAGGACACTTTGGGTTTCACTAATCTGATCTGTGATGAACGCTGCCAGCTTATCATTATTAAAGCGCTCATCTGTGGCGTGATCCCTAATCTCCACTCGTTTGAATGCGGCAATGACAGCATCCAGATCCTCGATCATTTCCGCATCCGAACTCACATTCAGCTTATGCTCGACAAAATCCAGCGCAGGCTGCGTCGCCGTACACAATACGATGCTGGACTGCCCATAGGTATTCAGAAAGTTCAGTGCTTCATTAAATAAAGATACACAAGAAACAGGGACCTTCTGCACTTCGTCAAAGATAATAACCGCCTCACTCAAATGATGAAGTCTGCGAATATTTCGGCTTCCCTTGGCAAAAAACACATTCAAAAACTGCACCATCGTCGTAAAAATAATAGGAGAGTCCCAGTTATCCTTAGCCAGCTTCAGCTTTTGCTGCACGGTCATGAACCCGTCCATCTGCTCGTCATCTACGCTTTCTTCCTCCACCACATTGGAATGGTGCTCCAGAATATGCTCATCATCCTGAAGAATTCGGCGGACCTCGGCAGCGTTCTGCTCAATAATCGTCGTGTACGGCAGAACATAGATAATACGTTTTTTGTTATAGGCCTCGGCATGTTTCAGCGCATATCGCAGGCTAGCCAGCGTTTTGCCCCCGCCTGTCGGAATAGATAATGTAAAAATACCAGAGGGTCTGATCGCAAAACGTTCACATTGCTCAGACATCTGGTTTCGGAGACGATTTATAGGTGAAGGGGAATCTTCGGCATAGGAATGAATCTCTTCCATCAGCCTTTGATAGTACGTGTTGAACAGTAGCTTCCGGTCTTGCTGTTGCTGGACATCCACACGGTTATCTACACGGTATCCCTCAAGGTTTTCTTCAAATTCCCTTGTATTCGTTCGATCCGCATCAATTAGCGCACTGAACACAAATTTAGTTAAGAACATGCACTTCTTTTCTGGGGAGAGTGTAGATTTTTTAGCTAAAAATTCAGTTAATTCAGATGCCGCCTGATCGACATATTGCCGGAATTCCTCTTCACTGATCGTAAACTTAAAGAAGCGTTGTACACTCTCCTCGTACTCTTTCAGATCATTTTTACAAACACGTTTCAAATAATCGGACTCCAGCTCCGGATTCAAAAAATCCTTCAAATAGGAATGATGGGAAATGATTGCGTTTCCAACAATTTCGGCTAAAATCCCATGAAAGCGGTCGATCTTTCCGGTGTGAAACAGGTTATACAGCAGCCGGCCGCCAGCCGTTGAGTGGTCCACACTTCCGCGCTTCGGCGGATCGTCCGGATTCTCTACAGCCTGAAGGATGTAATTCTTAAATTCCTCCGTAAATTTGCCCATGTCATGAAGCATGCCAGCAAGTCCGGTAATATGCTTCACCCCTATCGGCTCTCCATAGGACTCGGCTAAAGCTCGAACCTCAAGTAAATGCTCCTCAACCGATTGCCGCTGCCCATCACTTTCCCGAATGTGAGCAATATAAGCCATCCATTGTCCTCCTTACGATCCTATGTAACTATCCTTTCAGTTTCGCAAAAGTAAATTCTTTTCCCCTACCCAAGTAACAACAATCTTAGTGTATGTCATTCGATAGTCACACCCTAAAGTCCTACCTAAATGAACAATTTTCCAGCATTTTTTACTAGCTTCGACAATTCCAAATGGGAAAGGACCGCTTTAAATGTTGTTTATTTACAATTTAAAGTAAGTGGCTTGCGAGACACGGGCCTGTATAGGGTGCGACCATGTTCCGGTTCGCGTTACCATTCGAGGGATGCCATTTCAATCCACGCAGCCGCATAGGGTGCGACGAATCCTCGGGTAATTGATTCTGTTGTTGATGATGCATTTCAATCCACGCACCCACATAGGGTGCGACCAGTTCACTCGGACCCGACGATGACTGCAATCATCATTTCAATCCACGCACCCACATAGGGTGCGACGAGTCATTCGAATGACACCATAAACTTATATTTTTGATTTCAATCCACGCACCCACATAGGGTGCGACGCGCAATCAGACGCTAAAGGGGGCGAGATTGGCATGATTTCAATCCACGCACCCACATAGGGTGCGACCTTATACAGTTTTTCGTACACGGATGCACCATCAGGGATTTCAATCCACGCACCCACATAGGGTGCGACATTGGAGTTACCAGAAGGGCGATATTATACTTGATTTCAATCCACGCACCCACATAGGGTGCGACTGCAACTGCTAAAATGTTATTTAAAAACGCCAAGGAAATATTTCAATCCACGCACCCACATAGGGTGCGACCATCACAGGCAAGCCATTGCAAACCTATACAGCAATTTCAATCCACGCACCCACATAGGGTGCGACGCGGCTCGTACCGCAGTCAAAGCGGCGGCACAGCGAAAGATTTCAATCCACGCACCCACATAGGGTGCGACGTATACGGTGGTTCTTTCTAACCTGTCGTCTGAATAATTTCAATCCACGCACCCACATAGGGTGCGACTTTGTACAACATCAGGTCTTAAAACGGGATTAGGCGATTTCAATCCACGCACCCACATAGGGTGCGACTGAAGTGGCCCAAGAGGGAGGAGTCATATTAGTTATTTCAATCCACGCACCCACATAGGGTGCGACTGATCTAAATAAATTAGGATATCATCTTGAAAAGTATATTTCAATCCACGCACCCACATAGGGTGCGACCATCTTCATACATATCAATAAATTTTTTTAATGATTTCAATCCACGCACCCACATAGGGTGCGACTTTCCAATCCCGTTGCCTTGGAGCTCACCAAAGCATTTCAATCCACGCACCCACATAGGGTGTGACGAGGACGAGGCGTGGGAGTTCGGTAGGCAGGCGGTGATTTCAATCCACGCACCCACATAGGGTGCGACTACACAAACGAGGAAAACCAAGGGACTCCAGAACAGATTTCAATCCACGCACCCACATAGGGTGCGACTGGCTTCCTTACCTGGGTCGATCCAGTTATAGCCCGGCGATTTCAATCCACGCACCCACATAGGGTGCGACTTGAAAGGAGGTGAGGAAGTGGGTACAGGTGGCGTATTTCAATCCACGCACCCACATAGGGTGCGACTCCGCATTCGTTTTATTTCTCAATACCATTACAGATTTCAATCCACGCACCCACATAGGGTGCGACACGATCTTCTGATAATGATCAAAGTTGGATGTTATTTCAATCCACGCACCCACATAGGGTGCGACCAAGGGACGACATAAAGAAATAACAAAGGAGAGATTATTTCAATCCACGCACCCACATAGGGTGCGACAAATATTGGTTATTATTGTCTTTATTTGGTAATCTATTTCAATCCACGCACCCACATAGGGTGCGACTTAAAGTAATGATCACTGGAACCCCATCAATAAGCAATTTCAATCCACGCACCCACATAGGGTGCGACTAGAAAAGGGTTTCCGGTCCATCATATACTCGAAATTTCAATCCACGCACCCACATAGGGTGCGACGACAGCATTAGTCTTAATAATATTCAAGATAGTTTAATTTCAATCCACGCACCCACATAGGGTGCGACTCCGATTTCCAGTCAAAAAAATAACGAAAAATCAGTTTATCATTCAATTAATATCCATTTATAACTACAAGAACCAAATTAAACGAAACATATTTTGTCACAACATTGAATATATGTTATTTTTCTGGTGCGAAACCCCCGGGGTTTTCATGTTCGCTTGGGGTTCGCACCAGAATGGCAAGCTATATTGTTGTCAAGGAAAAACACCTAAATTACCCATTTCCATTGAACCGGAAAACGAAAAGCGCACATTCTATACTAATCTGTCCAGAGATACTGGAAACTGAAAAGCAAGGTCTTCGGGTATCAATAGTTATTCGCAACCACTTCCCCAAGTCCATAACCAATCGCCGTTTTTGCACCCAGCCCATACTCACATAAGGCTATTTTGATCATACGTTGGACTAAATTGATCTGCTCTTTCGAAAAATCCTTTTCAACACCAATTAATATATTAAACGTGGTCCCTTTTACCGCAGGAAACAATAATGGTACGGGTTCTTGGTCATCTGTTGGCTCAACTGCACCTTTTTGTTCATAATATTTCTTATAATGCGGTGTCTGTACATCTTTGGTTATAGTATAAGATTTTATAGGAAAAGAGTCGAAAAAAATGAGGCTCCCCCTTGAAGCAGACTCAATCTCATCAGCCCCTGCACCGAAGCAGGTTCGAAATGTAGCATCCTTTAACGCCTTACTTTCTTGTCCTTCGAATTTTTCCTGTATCCAACAATTTCGAACAACTCCCTTTAAGGCGCTACTAGGAATATAAGGAATTCCATAAAGAGCGTGAAGTGTTATAGAAGAAAATTTGCTGTGTGGAGAATGCCCACCGATACCTATAAGCAACTTATCTACAGGCGTGTACTGCAATTGAATCGTATGCGGAAATGATTGAGCTAATTTTCTCATCCGATAATAAAGATGACTAAGGATCTCATTATGAATCCTGCCCTTTTCCGACTGTCTCAAAGACCTCGGGACTTGGTGAGGTCCCAGTTCAATCTTTTTATTCTCTAATTTATAAACCATTCGGTTAAAAGCCAAGAAATCATTGTCGATCAACTTTGCTTGCTGAATAAATTGGGCTGCATCTTTAGGCAAAATATAAGTTTTGTTAGTATCATTTTTCCCCTGATTCGATTTCAATTTCAATCATCCCTTCCGCAAACCGCTTCATCCAGACAACCAAACTCATCGTTTCTCGCGTCATCCGCTTATACTCATCCCTTGTTTGATTCATAATGGCTTTTACCAGATCATCTTCTTTCTTTTTCATTCTCTGCTGATACAGCCATTCTGAGAGATCTTCATAAATAGCAGCATGCTGAGCCTTATCTCCTTTTTTGGAAAAGAGAAAGGAAACCGTAGCCCCCAGTCCGTTCGTTTGTATCATAACAGGAACAGAACGAATAAGAGTCCGATAACCTTTCGCATAACTTTTCTTTGAAACTTCGCTCACTTTATCGTAAGCGAAAAGCGCTCGGTTATTTTCGATATCTCTGGCCATTTTCCACACCTCCAGAAACAAGCTTAGAAGCGACAAAACCTTTACCCAATGTCTGGTTAGCTCCAATCTGAAAAACCGGAGGAATACATTTTTCCAGTTCAGATGCAATTTCTTCTGCATTTTTGGAATGATGAGCCGTACGGCCCGTTTCTTTTTGTGAGCGGTAGGCGTCCGATATGAAAACGACACTGTACATAATACTTTCAGGCGGTAAATATTCTTCATTAAACAATGCCTGACCCGAAACTGTTCCCGAAGAGTTATCTATTTTGATCCGTGTGACAACCTCTGTAGATAACTGAACAAAATCAGCAAAGTCATCATCGGATACTAGAATGGCATGACTTTTTAACTGACTTTTAAGCAATTCATTCGAAGGTAGAAACTTCAGTAATTGATCGAGGAATTCACTAAAAGCATCATCAGTATTTTTCTCAACCGTTACAGAATAAACATACTCTTCCAGCATAACCTTGCACTCACCATCAGTCGAAATCACTAGATCAGATTTTGCAGTAGCAGTAACAACGGGATAATTCGATAAATCAAATGGCTTCGATAGTTCGGGCATTTCTCCCAGCTCCATATCATTAAAAAAACGACGCAATACCATAGGACAAGTTACAAAAGCAAACACACCCTTGGCGGAACGAACTGGAAAAAACAATAGACGAACATCTGAAAAGGCAACGGCTGATGCAAAAATATCTTCAGGATCTTCTGAGCCAAATATTTGAGCTACAGTATATTCAGAAATATCTGAACTACTTTCAATTGCATTCCTTAAACTTCCCTTTAAGCTGGATGATTCGATTTTAGGGAAACCGGTATGTCCCTCTCTTTGAATAGGCAAATCAACAATGCCCAACTCACTGCCTCCACCTGCATGTAATGAAGTCAACACATTTAGAAACAGTACTCTCGTTAATTTGTACACGTAACCATACCTCCCTGTTCTTTTCCAATTCTGCCAACAAAACTATATCCAAAACCCCTGTCACAATAACGCAATCGATCCCAGTTATTGTATACAAAGCCGAGGTTTTCACGATAATCGCTTATACATTTTTGATGAAACAACTTGTTCGCATCTTCAAACGTGCCCTCTAAAATTTTGAAAAAGTAAACGCTTCCTGCTGGTACTGCCAAACGTAATTCTCTCGGCTTTGCCTTGCCGGAAACCGTTCCAAATCCCCCGGTCGGCACATATTTTCCTACCGCTGCACTGATTAAACGTACTCGAATCCGGTGCTTTTTATAAGCAAACGACCCTTCTTTCGTCACTGGATCAATCCACCAAGGAAGCCATCCCTGTTTGAAAATAGCTGGCGTAGCCAGATAGAGTTTAAAAAACTTATCTGTAGAGGTGGCGGGGGTAAAGAAACACTCTTGTTTCAGCGGTTTCAAGCTGCCCACTTTTGATTCTCCACCGATTTTAAGGAGTGCCTGTTTGTCCAGCGTGACACCTTTAGCCTCAACTACCAACATACATTTTCGTTTCTCTGTGTTTATAGGCCGTACACGTTGAACCGAATACCATTTACGGGAAAGTGAAGCTCCAGATTTTCGATCGATTTGAATACCAATATGATCTTCGATGTGAACAAAATCGGCCAGAGGCTTACATGGTGAAGTAAAGCTTCCTCCATCCAAGTAAACCTGCAATTCACTTTCCTCTATATAGCCCCCACCTCGAGGTTCGACTTCTTTTTGTAAACTGGTCTCTCCTGACGATGGCGTTGATAGACATGATTCCAACGGACCACTGCCAACAGGAGCAGGAGTTAAGTGCAGCAGCTCCATACTGTTATGATCATCAACTACAACACTGTCAAGTGGCCTTGGAAAGAGAAAACGATGATTCACCATCAACCCATTAAAGCCGATTTTGAGTTGTCGACTTGAAATAGATTGGTTTTCATCTTCTCTTTTATACGCTATATTTCGTAAAGCTCCCGCGTACACAGATGGCAAGGGAGGGAACATACTGCTCGAATTATAGTTTAGACCTGCATCAAAGGGAGATGCATTTCTGAAGAATAGCGTATCTACTGCATCAATGGCATAGAACATGTGTCAACCTCCCGAGAAAGAAATACTGCTAATTGCAAGACAGCGATAAATTGCGGAATGTCAGCACCAAATAATTGATAGAGTTTGAAAAAATTTTCGATATGTTTGTCTCGTTCGTCGTGAGTCATTGTCGGGTTCGATCGCTGAAAAGCTTGTTGGATTAGAACACGTACAATCAGTGGCAGTCTCTCATCTTGCATCTCGTCTAGCCGAGTGAGCGTCCTGACTAAATTTTGGATAAAGGCTTTGGCATATTGTTTGTTTTTCAAAGCAATTATCGCATGGTGCAAAACCTGCAAGCGCTCGCCCTCTAGACCAAACTTGCTTCTTATCGTTATTTTATCCCCACTACGTTTCCTCAGTTCTATCGCAAAAGCGTCCTTATCCTCCAGTTCTTTTGCAAAGGACTCCAATTCCCCTGTTCGAGCCAAAATTGTACGTAGGGGTTCCATAAGATGAGCAATAACAACACCCGCCGAAAAGGTTAACGTTTTGGAATGACCCAAGGGAGCCCGTACCTGGCGGGGAAATTCCCGATGCAGCTTTATAAGCGCGGGAAACAACGTGTCCAAAGGGAGAAATCCTAAAAAATCTTCCCCGCCAGCATATATGCTTATGCCTCCATACTCTGTAATGATAGTCCTTACATTAGAGGCAAAGCGACTGATATCCATACTTAACTGCTTATGCTTGTCTATATCTGGATATTTTTTATATAAGCTTCCAATACCGTCTCCGTCAAATTTTACAAGGGCATAGTAGGGACTGATTCGGTGCCTGTTCTTAATTTCGTTATGTAACTCTCTTGCAACGTCAATGCTTTCCTGACTGTATTCATCGATTGAAAGCGCTTGCCCATTCTGGAGATCAAAAATCGCTTCCGAAGCCTCATCCTTCAATCGTGCCAACTTCGTTTCATATTCTGTACCTAGCCGGTTTTTCAATAACATATAAGCAACCGATGTAACATGAAGTTGATAATCAGCTAACCCCTCGAGGTCCTCGTTCAATACATACAACATTCGTTTCACAAAAGAGATGGCCGATAATCCCTCTCCTGGTTTAATCGCATATTTACACACCGGGTTCTGCGAAATATCAACCACATGTTCTGGTACAATATAAGAAGGAAGCTTACCATCCAGCTTTTTTTTGATAACAACGGCATTGTATTCCGGGTAAATGTCGCATTTCCGCCCATAAGGTTCATTGGTTTGGGTAAAAATACGCAATCTTTTAATACTGCTCATACCCTTCAAGATTTGTGTGTAACTTTGCTCATACTGATCAAATTCTTGAAACACCCAATATATTTCCAAAAAACGTTCTATTTGATGAACAGCCCATTGATTTGGGCTAACCCCGGTTTTACGAAAAACCCGCATACAAATATTCATGAATTGCTGGCGAACATGCTGGGCAAGAGCCTGTCCAAGCTGCTCCTGATCTCGTTTCTCATATCCCTTGACAATAGCCACAAGACGGTTAGGAATGTTGGTATGGCGATTTCGAGCGGGAAAAATTATTTCTATATCCTTGACATCCCTGCTGATCTTCTCTATCGCTTCAGTTATTAAGAAGGATAACAAATAGCTTCCCGCATACAGATCTCTTGTTTTTCTTGAGTGATCGATAAATGATTTTACCGGCCCAATGGTAAACAGAAACAAAGCTGAACTCAATGTCTTTCCCCCTCAATATATGATATGAATCGATCCCGTTCTTGATAGTTCCTGTCCAATTCCTTTCTATTGTGAACAGCCTTAACATATGTATAAACGGGAAATACAGCATGGTCATGAGTTCGGGTCAAGCTAACAATAAGAGATGAGGCAAAGCGCCATTGACTCTTCCCCGCAAAGCCGGTTGCAAATCGACTCCCAAATTGCGAAGAATTCTTTTTTATTTCATGGGAAGCAATATCCACCATTGTAAGAAAATCATTTATGTCGTTGATTTCTCTTCCAAGTTTGATTTTCTCAATAATAGGTCGTTTAAACCGACTTAACTGGGTGTTTGCTGCAATTTCATTATTTAAAACTTTATAAGAAGAAGTATCCTGTCCGGAGGCCCCCTGATTCAATTCGTTTAGCCTGTCGGCTATCCAGTAAAGTATATTCTGTTTTGTAATATTGGGGTTATCTACAGCTACACAGCCTCTGCCTCGACGGGTTCGCTTGCCTATGCCTCCCAAAATCAGTGACAAAGTGATCCATTCCCGATACCAAGCAAGGTCGGTATCAAGCTTTGTTCGGATTACAATCTGAAAGGACTCGCCTGTTGGGAAGCATGGGACTTTATTCTTCGTGTTTTTCGTGTTTTTCGTTTTTTTTTCATGTAGTAAAAGGCTTTCATAGGATTGCTTCATTATTTTATCAGGTTGTGGCTTCATCTGTAATCGAACAGGGGATGCATGCTTCTCTGCATCGCCAAACCGACGGGCCTCCGCTTCAAATAGCCTACTCGTCATTAATTCTGTGTTAGCTATTCTGAATATGTAACGCATAAGAGCCTTCAATTCACTAGTACGTAATTCTGGACTTCTACGGTCGCTGCCAAAACTGAACATCGGGCTAATGATGGCGCAGTTAAGGATCTCTTTATTCATGACTATCCTCCGGATGTACTGTTCCCGTGTCCTTCCATCTGTTCTTGTTAAACATGTCAACATAAGCTTTGTGAGGAAACAGCATCGGATTGTTAATCAGCATCAGAAGCTGATTCAGTTGCAAGTTAAATGATAATAGCGAAACCTCCTGCTTATCGTCTGTGAACACACGGTATTCTTCCAAATCATAGTTTGTTTTCCGCTTATTCGTGGCTTGATCCTCGTGATCCTCTAATCCATCTCCATCATTAATAAGATTTTCGGCGATAGAAGGTTCGTCGTGATTTAAAGATTTAAACCAATCCTTTAATGTCTTTCTGTCTTCATTGCGGTATATGGAGATGCGGCTCTGCTCCTTATCGGCCCTTAAAGCAAAATCGAACAATTTGGCACTCTTGGGCTGCTCTTTATCCATATAACAATAAACAAGTATAGGTCTAGTGGCAGTTTGTGTTGATCGTTGAGTTATATTTAAATTTTCGTTTACTAAATAACTATGCATTCTTGCAATCGCGTTACGAGAAGTCTGCAGCTTAGTAATACTATCTTTCCATGTTTTCAGTGCTTCATAGGAGGCTGATGAACTTTTACATTCGACAGCCACGGCTACAGCTTCAATGGGAATAAATTTCAATCTTCCCTTGCGAAATATATACGGGGTGTAGATTTCATCAAAAACGGCGAGATCGACTTCATTGGATACTTGACCGTGAGAATCAATAATAAACACAGATTGCTCGACTACGAATTTTTTGGGAACAATCTGCATGAATAATTCCTTCCAAATATCCTCACGGAATCCCCCAATTGAACTTCCATGGTTTTTATACTTGAAATATAACTGGCTTACACTGGAACGTTCTGTCTGCACATAGTTATGGATAATATCATCGATCATCTTGATATCAGCCTCTGGTTGTGTAGGTTTAGAACCAGATAATTTGTCAGTCATTTGCTTTTCCCTCCAGTTCTTAATTAACTCTAAAAAATTGAGCCTTAAAAAAGGATATCACATTTGGAATAACCCTACCTTGCTTTTCATCAAAATTTCAAGAATTTAACATTGAATCATATTTATATTACTATTTGTTATTCCCGCCCGAACGGCTAGAAGAAATGAGTCTTTTTTCAACCACTAGAAAAAAAAGAGCTATCGCAAGAAATGCCGCAGAAACTGGAGTTACGTATTCGAAAGATTTGTATATAGCCATAGTCTCTACAGAACGCTAGGAAGCACATTTTTCGAATGCATTGAAGTCTATTAACTCTGAAAAAAATAAACGCCCAATCCATACGAACATATGACGTTACGCATTATATTCTTTTCGGCTTTTAAACAGAGGATGATACGCAACCACATAGGGTGCGACCATAACTAAGGGGGCATATATTTAAAATGTTAACTATTTCAATCCACGCACTCACATAAGGTGCGACAAATGTTTCAAGTTGTAATTGATAAAAAAGAACTGATTTCAATCCACGCACCCACATAAGGTGCGACAAAATCAAACTCTACGTTGTAATGAACCTCGAATGTATTTCAATCCACGCACCCGCATAGGGTGCGACAGGCTGCTATATTTGGGCAAGCAGTTCCTCGGATCGAAAATTTCAATCCACGCACCCGCATAGGGTGCGACCTGCCTTTATCAGTTCTTGACGATTTAATCCAAGACGATTTCAATCCACGCACCCGCATAGGGTGCGACAAAATCCAAACTATGCACCAATTATCGCCGAACCAATTTCAATCCACGCACCCGCATAGGGTGCGACTGCTTTGGTTACATAGGTGATAGCTCCTAGATCGTATTTCAATCCACGCACCCGCATAGGGTGCGACGGTTTTGCCCAGAGTGCCAACCGATACACGCAGCAATTTCAATCCACGCACCCGCATAGGGTGCGACAAGACTTTGGAGGATGCCAAAAAAGAATTATTGGATATTTCAATCCACGCACCCGCATAGGGTGCGACGCGACAGCCAAAACGTTCTACACAGTCGAGAACATTTCAATCCACGCACCCGCATAGGGTGCGACCATGCCATCAAAAGAGCTTTTAAACGTCAGTACGATTTCAATCCACGCACCCGCATAGGGTGCGACAAGTATCAAAAATCTTCAGAAATCCGAATGCTGTAATTTCAATCCACGCACCCGCATAGGGTGCGACGAAATACAAAAGTTAATGCCATCTTCCTTAGCTATGATTTCAATCCACGCACCCGCATAGGGTGCGACGGGTATGCGTGCGCAAGATTCGGGAAGGGTGAAATTTCAATCCACGCACCCGTATAAGGTGCGACTAGCCGAAGCACGTTCAAAGGTTCAATCTGAATTATTTCAATCCACGCACCCGTATAAGGTGCGACTTTGCAGCTTCGGTATCAACATCAGATGTAGAGATTTCAATCCACGCACCCGTATAAGGTGCGACCCAAATTCGCATCAGTACCATTAATGACCGTTTCAATTTCAATCCACGCACCCGTATAAGGTGCGACACCCAATTACATTTTGTGCATACCATTAGTAAGCCATTTCAATCCACGCACCCGTATAAGGTGCGACATAAATCTTTGATATGCCCATTAAATCAAAAAAGATTTCAATCCACGCACCCGTATAAGGTGCGACTCCGATTTCCAGTCAAAAAATAACGAAAAATCGGTTTTTTATTCAAAAAACATCTATTTATAACCACAAAAGAGAAATTATAAAAAAACATATTTTGTTATAACATTAAATATATGTTTTTTTCATGGTGCGAAACCCCCGGGGTTTTTATGTTCGCTTGGGGTTCGCACCAGTATAACAAGCTACATTTTTATTGATTACATCATAGCTCAAATTCAAAATCAGTGCTTGCCTTTCATCATCCACTTTACAAGAGAAACCATTTCGGGTCGGAACCAAAGTTCCGAATGGCTTGCCACATATTCGATGGCTTCATTCTCATCTCCAAATCCAATATACTCTGGACTGTGGCGAGGAAGCTTTTTCTTTCCATATAAATAAGCCGGGACAAAAGCATTGGCCTGCAGAGCAGCTTCTTTATAACTGTATAGCTTTGGCGTTATTCCATGCTGCAAATATTCCAATACCATACGATCATACATTAAGGAGGCTGAGTTTTCCGGGTAAGTTTCCATTAACCGTCTGGCCGCGTTAAAATCCCCATGTAGCAAGTACAGCATCAAAAGCTCGTAACGAACCCCTATGTTGTCATTCGGACATAACTCGAGCATTTCCTCAGCCTCGCGAATCGCTGCAGTATCGTCACCGTTTTCCCTCAGTAAGAACATGTAATAGTGTTTTAACCTCATATAAGGACGCGTTTCAACAAGTCCCCAAAAATGCCCCTTATTTTCTGCAAAATAAGAAGCCCCAAAACTGTTTTCTACGGTCTCTAGACCGTTTCGGACGATTGTCAACGCTTCATTCAGCGTATTGGCTTCCTGGGCAAAGATCTCATATGCATCTGCATTGCCAGGATCAAGCTTGTTGGCTTGACGTGCTAGCTGAAGTCGCTTGACCGGGTTTCGCTCCCGCTCCGCATGCAACAGAAGTTCACGTGCCTGTGCAGCATCATTTTTCGGCAGGTCTTGTTGGGTATGATCATTTTGCATAAAAGCATGTATGAAATTTTCCAGTTCTTCCTGTGACTGAAAATTTTGCTGATTAACAAGCTCGTTGAGCACAAACATCTGCTCTTCCATTTCACGACGCACGTCAAATGCCTGATCACCAGGGTAGAAACTCGCTTCATTGCCACCCGATTCACTAAACATAAATGATAACGGGTTGTTTTGGTCTATTGCCGCTTCAGCCATATAATCATATAATTTCGCAAAAGCATTCCCTAGCGTCGTTACAGACACCTGGTGCTTAGCTGCCATTTCCGACTGGGTCGATGGAACTCCGAGAAGATTGGCCATCAAATACTCCATTGCACCTGCATATCCACCCGGTTTGCGGAATTTCGGGTTCATCTCGTTAGAATAGTCGTTCCAGATCATGAGAAAACTGCGCAACAAAGATATGGATTCAGCATCCTTTAAACGGTATTCCCGGACAAGTTGCGGGAGAAGCTTATCCACCAGCTCGCGGTGAGCATCCGCTCTCCACTCCAGCTCTTGATTAATAAGACTTCGCAGCTCCTTAAGGTTTAGATCCTCTTGCCCTGATCCTTTCGCAGCTCCGGGAAAAGGAATCACACGGTTATCTTCTTGGCTGCCAAGATTCGTTCGCTTCTCCTGATTCAGACAACAAGATTTGTACTTCTTTCCGCTGCCGCATGGGCAGAGCTCATTTCTTCCTATCGTTTTCATTTCTAACCCCCCTTTTTTTCAAAACGATCTGATATTTCGAATATTATCTTTTAGCGTGCGTAGGAACAATACCTGATTTTCTTAAAAACCCATCAATTTATGATCAGATTTTCTTTACTTTGATAGGCAGCGAGAAAAGATCGTCCACAGTTCTATCAAAACACTGTCGATTCAGAATTAATAACTCTCTTGCTCTAAGTTTTGTTGGAAATAGAGTTAGCAATAAAAAACATGCTATTTTTAATCCTATACAATTATCCTGAGAAATTCAAAATTCATAATTGTATAAGAATTTTTCACCCGACAAATTGTAATTTTATGTAAATTCCCTTTGCTAGACATAACTGCATAATTCCAAAAGGTGGTCTGCAGCTGATTCTTACACCATTTCAAGTGCTCGTCCATGTCTAGATATTTCTTCTCTGAAACCATTTTTCATCTCGTTCCATGAGTAAGGCGAAGATAAGGCATATCAAGGAACGATTGGGTTTGAATCAACGCACCCGCATAGGGTGCTACGGGTGGCATTAGCACCTAAACTTCAATGGTTTTATATTTCAATCCACCCACATAGGGTGCGACCCTAATCACCTCTATTATTTTATACGAACATTTATGCATTTCAATCCACGCACCCACATAGGGTGCGACTTGCTGTTTTTTTATATTCTTTCTTCTTCCATTCAAGATTTCAATCCACGCACCCACATAGGGTGCGACACCGGATACTTCGGGGACGCGCTAGGAGGATGGGATATTTCAATCCACGCCCCCACATAGGGTGCGACGATATCATTTCCATAAATTATTCAATGATTGTTACTGATTTCAATCCACGCACCCACATAGGGTGCGACCCTGATTTCGATAGCAGTGTCATATCGTTCTTTAGATTTCAATCCACGCACCCACATAGGGTGCGACTTGCTGTTTTTTTATATTCTTTCTTCTTCCATTCAAGATTTCAATCCACGCACCCACATAGGGTGCGACACCGGATACTTCGGGGACGCGCTAGGAGGATGGGATATTTCAATCCACGCCCCCACATAGGGTGCGACGATATCATTTCCATAAATTATTCAATGATTGTTACTGATTTCAATCCACGCACCCACATAGGGTGCGACCCTGATTTCGATAGCAGTGTCATATCGTTCTTTAGATTTCAATCCACGCACCCACATAGGGTGCGACTTTAAAACATCAATAGCCTGGCGAAGCGCTGGAGATTTCAATCCACGCACCCACATAGGGTGCGACTCCGGTTCTCATCTCTCCAATACGGATCGAGTGCAACATTTCAATCCACGCACCCACATAGGGTGCGACGAACATTAAAACTGGCAATGCCCAAAGCGTAATAATTTCAATCCACGCACCCACATAGGGTGCGACCAAAAGCTAATAAGCGACCTTATAGATCATCGCAAATTTCAATCCACGCACCCACATAGGGTGCGACCCTGACAAATCACTGCTATATCATTGCAAGTAACATTTCAATCCACGCACCCACATAGGGTGCGACATTATAAGGATGATTTAAATCCAATAGCATAGGAGATTTCAATCCACGCACCCACATAGGGTGCGACAGCAGACGGAGTCGTCGAGAAAATAACCTTCAAAGATTTCAATCCACGCACCCACATAGGGTGCGACTTGGGGATTCCCCCTGAAGCGCAGGCGATTATATATTTCAATCCACGCACCCACATAGGGTGCGACGTTACTGAGGTCGTTGCAGACAACGTTCGCTTTTTAATTTCAATCCACGCACCCACATAGGGTGCGACACGATACCAGCTTGTGTTAGAGACGCAGGAGCCACTTATTTCAATCCACGCACCCACATAGGGTGCGACAGGCAAGACCCAAACGGATGATACGATTCCTGAACCGATTTCAATCCACGCACCCACATAGGGTGCGACTCCGATTTCCAGTCAAAAAACAACGAAAAATCGATTTATACTTCAAAAATTATCCAACTGTAAATATTAAAACCAAAATAAGACAACCATAATTTTCAAAAGAATTAAATACTTGTTATTTTTCTGGTGCGAAACCCTCGGGGTTTTTATGTTCGCTTGAGGTTCGCACCAGCATAACAAGCTATATTTATTAATTACATCTAAGCACACAATTTCAAAATCAGTACTTATCTTTTCCCCATTCACTCTACAAGTGCAGCCCACGAGACGGAAGCAAAACTCCGAAGTAGCTTGCAACATATGCTATGGCTCCATTCTCATCTATCTCCACATCCAATATTGTCTACAATGACCAGTATTGGATGCTCCACAGGAAGTCTTCTGTTACGCTTAATGCAAAAGTGCATTAAAAAATGTCGGTGTTTCGATTTTGAGAGCAGTTAACTGCAAAAGTATAGTTAAAATTCAAGCTTTTCGCCAAAAAGAGAAAATTCCGCAGATTTAAATGTATTTTTGCACTTAGCCCAAATGAGAAAATATGGCTGATTTAAATGCGCTTTTGCAGTTAAAAGGTATCTTTCGCGCTTTCAGTGCATCAATCGGGTAAAGATAACATTAACGCCATCCACCCAAGCTTAGATAGGGCTCCTTCCTCATGAATTTATACTTTTTGATATGTTAAAAAACAGTTTCTTTTTCTAGCATCAGCTCGTTTTTTTTGCTCATTTCGATTTGCATCCTTGCCAATATAGGTTATTCTACGACAGTTTACAAATTCCTTTTCATTGCTGTTACTGTCTATTTCTTTTCAAAATTACTAATTGCAAGCTCTCTGCTACTATCCGCAGCTCAATATAAAATACTATATATGCTAATAATCAATTCCTCATATGCTAATAATCAATTCCTTGCCATATCCAATACTCTATCACTTTAGTCCGAACTACGAACTAAATCTGTTTCCATTACGCCAACGCTCCACCTTCTCCTTCATTTCTATCACTGCATTATGGACTTCTGCCGCCTGTGTTATCGCGGAAATTACCGCGACCCCATCTGCACCTCCACGCATCACTTTCTCGGCGCGGTCTGCGTTGATGCCGCCGATTCCCACGATGGGAAGATCTATGCCGGCTTCGCGCATTTGACGTAAAATGGCTGTGCCTTGCGCTGCTATGGCATCGGCTTTGGAAGTCGTCGGGTAGATAGGCCCGACGCCGAGATAATCGGCGCCGTGCAGGACCGCCCGGCGGGCTTCTTTCACGGTGTGGGCGGACACGCCGAGAATCCGGTTGCCGATCCGCTTGCGAACGGACCGGGCGGATTCATCGGCTTGGCCGATGTGTACACCGTCAGCGCTAAGCTCCAGTGCCAGATCGACATCGTCGTTAACGATAAATGGCACGCCGGCATGGCGGCACATCTCTTGCAGCTTTTGGGCAAGTTCAATCCTCGGCTTTCCGCACAGCGCGCTCGCTCCCTTCTCGCGGAACTGAAACAAGGTAATCCCGCCAACCAAAGCTTCTGCCAACACCTTGTCCGGCTCTGCTTCGCAGTTCACACTGCCCATAACCAAATACATCCGGAGATAGTCACACATCTTAACAGAAGAGATTCTCTCCGTCATCTGAGTACCTCCTGCCGTCGACGCCTGTATGCCCAATGGTTTGTCGGTCCGTTACCTCCGCCCAGATACAGCCCGTCCTCAATAGCCGCCTGAATGAAGGCTCTAGCATTCGCTATCGCTACCAATGGGAGACTACCTTTGGCTAATTCTGCAGTAATGGCAGCGGAGAACGTACAGCCCGTGCCGTGTGTATTGACGGTATGCACGCGTTTACCTGTCAGCTCTGTAAATACTTCTCCGTCATAGATCAGATCAACGACTTGCTCGCTCCCTTGGTGATAATCGCCATTACGACTGAAATCACACTCACTGCCGCCTGACCGATGTCCACTAATTATGCCTTCCACTCTATAGTTCCCAACTGACCTGTGTCCACCAATCATGCTCTCTATGCTATAGCTATCATTTCCATTCCCATTCCCACCGATATATCCGTTGTTTTGAGCATTCTCAGTTGTTTTATGGCCTGCAAAATCTTCACTGCTCTCACCACTATATCCACAATCTTTATGATCGTCATTCGTCCTGCCCCGGCGGTTATCATACTCTTCAGATTTTCCGTAGGTTTCTCTACTCCAGACAATCTGTCTATCCTCACCTGTATCATGGCCACCCTTGATCACAACGATCTTCGGGCCAAGCGCCCGGATACGTCTTGCCGCTTCCCGGCGGTCACACATAGAGCGAATGCTTATCCCGGACAACACTTCAGCCTCCGGGATATTCGGAGTCACGATGAGCGCCAAGGGAAGCAGTTTCTCCTTCAATGCCTCTACTGCTTCTGTGCGCAGCAGCTCGCCACCTCCTTTGGCGATCATGACCGGATCGACAACAACGTTGGTCCAGCCAAACTTCGAGATTTGTTCGACTACGGCGCAGATAATATCCGCACTAAAGAGCATGCCAGTCTTCAAGGCATCCACCCCAATGTCTGAGCCTACAGCTTCGATCTGCTCCGCCGCCGCTTCCGGGGGCAGCGGATATACGCCGTACACACCCAGTGTATTTTCTACCGCTATAGCCGTGATGGCCGTCATGCCGTATACATCAAGCTCCTGAAACGTCTTGATATCCGCCTGGATGCCAGCACCGCCGCCGTTATCCGAGCCGGCAATCGTTAGCGCCCTTGGAACACCCATGCTCGTCATCGTCTGTCACCTGCAGCAGCGGTCCGCATTTCCCGAATCGTGACGCGTCCTTCCAGCGAACCCGGATGAAGCTGGGCCAGTTCATCCAGAAACGCGATCTGAAAGCTGCCGGGACCGAGACCCGATGTACGCTTCGCCGCCTGCGAAGCTGCCGCGCCATAAAAGGCTAGCCCAGCGGTGCCTGCCAGCATCAAATCCGCTTCGACTGCAGCAAAGGCGCCAAGCACAGAGGTAAGCAAGCAGCCTGTACCAGTAACCTTTGTGAGCAGCACATCCCCGCCGCTGACCACCCGCAATAGCGATCCATCGGTAATCACATCCTCCTTCCCGGTGATCACTGCGGTCGTCTTCAGCTCACGAGCAGCTCGTACCGCCAGATCTGCATGATTGCCATCTCCGCTGTCAGGGGCATCCACACCTTTGATTTCACGCTTCTCTCCTACAAGATGTGCAATTTCTGCCGCGTTGCCCCGTACGATCGAAACCTGGACTTCACGAAGAATTCGCAGAGCCGACTCCGTTCGAAGTGTGGTTGCCCCGGCTCCGACCGGGTCGAGCAGCACGGGCACGCCGTGGGCATTCGCCGACTGACCAGCGATGATCATCGTATCCACCAATTCACGCGACAGCGTTCCGATATTAATGACCAGCGCACCTGCAGCCTTCGCCATTTCGGTTACTTCATCCGGTGAAGAAGCCATGACCGGTGATGCGCCGAGCGCATATAAGCCGTTTGCCGTAAAATTGGTCACCACTTCATTCGTTATATTATGGATAAGCGGATTATTTCTTCGTACCTTATCGAGAAGAGCAGAAAGCTCTTGATCCAGCAACCTCATCACCATCAACCTCTCTTTTCACTATAAAGTTACAGACAAATACAAGAACGGCGCACCATCCCCTGTGAACTGTTCGAACCGCGCGTTGCGAGCTTCGCTCGCTGCGAATGACCGCAAAAGAGTAGTTCAAGCTGTTGCTAGATAGCTGCCACGCACTGAGAGCTTCGCTCGGTGCGGATAACCACAAAGGAGTAGTTCGGCTGTTGCTATATATGTGAACTAAAGATCCTAGCCTGAGCATCACTACGAATTCAGATTATTCTTCCGATCGCTCTTGCCCCCAGATTTCTCTGAAGGATGTAAACAACCGTTGAAATCCGGGAACAGCTTACGCTTTCGAAGCGAGCTTTCCTGCGGAAAGCTTTTAGGCGAACACTAACGTTTCTCGAAATAATTCCGACTTCTTTCGTTGAAGTAATACTATTGTTTAGTTCAATCTATAGATAATTGCCCCGCACTGGGAGCTTCACACAAGCGAATGACCGCCAAAGGGCCACCGTTCATTGTTGCAGTCAACAACATTTCCTATATCCAACATGAAACGTAAGCAGTTTTATATTTTCATAGAACCGCAGTCTGTACGTGCACCGGCCACTGTTCCTCCCGGTAAGCCATCTCCCAAAACATATATTCCAGCTGGCAGCTGAGCATGAAATGCTCGGCCATACGATTCCGCTCGGTAGCCGTTGCTTCTTGCGCCCATGCATCCAGACGGTTGCGGAAATAAGCAGTCGCATCCTCCGCCTGGTTCCCATAAAAATCGATCCATTCATAAAACGGATGATTCCGATCCGGCTGAACCTCATCCACCAGCTTGCGGCCGATCTCCATGTACGTCCATGGACAGGGCAAAAGCACAGCCATAATCTCGCCCAAGCTCCCTTCATGTGCAACCGTCAGCATATGACGGATATAATGATGCGCTGTCGGAGCGAGCGGGTACCCTTGCATTTTGTCATAGCTGCCCCCTGCCACAGCACAGAAATTTTGATGCGGATGCACTTCACTGTGAAGAATAAAAGATATCTGTTCATTAAAAACAGCTATCTCCTCCCGTGTGGCACATTTGGAGATCGCAATCCCATAAATCCGCATAAAAGCATTCAAATACTCGTAGTCCTGTTTGATGTAATGAATCAGCTGTCCCTTGGACAACTGCCCCTTTGCAATACCTCTTACAAAAGGATGATCAAAAATAGCTTGAAAAATATCGTCCGCCTGCTGACGGAGCTGTTGCGTAAAGCTCACTTCCTCCACCTCCAACCATGATTGAAGAGCAGGAAGTCCTAGAAACCACAAGTAAGAAGCTTTTTCAAAGGCAACGCAAAAAAGCCGCCCCCGAAAAGCTGGAGCGGCTTAAATCCGTATGTCTCATCAAATAGTCATATACCTTACCGAAAAACAAGACAGATCATATAACCGACTCCACTTTCCTACGCTAGTATGAACTAGATCAGGTTCAAAGGGTCCGAGATATTCTCTCGTCTCAGCCGCCATACGACTCCCCTAGTGGACTTCCTATTCTATTGCCCAATACTGTACACGGGTTTACAGATGATGTCAAATCCTCAAATCCTTAGACCCATTGTATTTTAAACTTTCTTCCTGCCTTTATATAAGGCAATAGCGGAATATCTGCTTCGATCACTTTTCCAATGACGTTCACTTTTTCATCAGGTTTTAAGGAGGTTTTGGTAATTTGAATTTCTCCCTGATACCTGCCGTACAGCTCATTATCTACCGTAATGCTCCCGATTTCCCGTCTGGTCGTATGGAAAGGCTTAACCGCACGGTTTCCAATAAGTCCATACTGCCGCGATTCCATCGAACGAATACAATCCCTTGCCTCATCATATCGGTTCGTATGCTCTATCGTCAAAATATCCGTGAGCGGATCTTCTCGGACGAACGCCTGAGCCCTCAACAGAATTACACCATCTTGCATCGAAGAGAATTGCTCTAAGGCCGTGTCGCTAAGCGCGATATCCCCTACTACAATTTTGTCAACCAAGCCCTTCTCCCGTAAGTCCATATAAGCTGCAAAAGGAGAAGCCTCCCGGTGATCTTCCAAAGTCGGCAGTCCCTTAAATAATGGACCTCGCAGCTTATGATCTCCAGGAATAAAAGCCATCGTCGTTAACCCTTTATTCTTCAGCCAAAGATTCCGCTGTTGAAGATTCTCCAGGCTTAACCCGGTTTCCGGGCGCGGATAGAAATTATGCCAAGCCTCTGTCTGTGACAGGTTAAGACCATCTGCAACAAGCTTCTCCAGCTGCTCCTCTGTTAAGCTGCTGGCGTTTAAAGCCAACCTCATCTTTGTAGATAGCGAAGCGATTCTCTCATCCTCTATGCCGTAATCGATGCGTAACCCGGTCACTCCCCAATGCACAATGTCCTCAACATGATCCCATGTCAAACCTAGGTACTGAAGAGACTTTGGTGAAATATCTGCCATCAGCTCCATCCCATATTTCTGTGAAAGCTTGCCAAGCTCCTGCAGCCGTTCTTTATACACTGACGGATCTGCTTCAGGGATATGAAGGGATGTGAAAATCGACTTGAAACCTTTCTCGCTTACTTTTTGGAAATAACCTTCCTGATCTTGTATGGATTCTGCTGTCAAGTATACTGAAATGCCAAGCAATATAGCTCATCTCCTCTCCATCAGACTGGCACGCCTTAAGTGATGTTTTCCCCCATCTCCTCTTTAAAACCAAACATATAGGTGAAAATAAATCCAAACGCATAAGAAATAACAAGCCCCAGGAAGTAGAACAGGTAGTTATTGTTCGTAATCAACGGTATAAGGGACAGACCCGAGACACCAGTACCTGAGGATGCCGTATGCATAACCGCCTGAAACGCACCGCCGATGGCAGCGCCCAAAGAAGCGGTAATAAACGGACGGCCAAGCGGCAAGGTTACCCCGTATAGCAGCGGCTCTCCAATGCCAAGAAATCCTACCGGAAGCGCCCCTTTAATGATGTTGCGTAGCTGTTTATTTTTTGTCTTCACATAGATCGCAATCGCAGCCCCGACCTGACCAGCGCCAGCCATCGCCAGAATCGGAAGTAAAGCGGTTTCATTATACGTGTTAATAAGCTCCAAATGAATAGGTGTTAGACCATGGTGCAGACCAACCATAACGAGCGGCAAGAAAAACCCTGCAAGAAGCGCCCCCGCTATCGCGCCGCCAAAATCCAAAATGCTGTTCAGTCCAATCGTAATACCGTCAGACAGCACACCAGCTACCGGTTGAATCGCATATAACGATACAAAGCCAACAACTAACACCGTAATCAGCGGAGTGAATATAATATCGACTGCATTCGGCATCACCTTGCGAACTTGCTTCTCAACGACCGTCATCAGCCATGCGGAAAAAATAACCCCAAACAATCCGCCCCGCCCCGGTGTAAGCGCTTCACCATAAATCGTGATGTTAGCCAGCAACGGATTAAACAGGAACATCCCTGCAATAGCGCCCAGAACCGGGGTCCCTCCAAATTCCTTCGCTGTATTCCATCCTACCAAAATCCCCAGATAAGTAAACACGCCCCCGCCTAACAACAGCAGGATCTGCATGAGGGTGCTTTCTTTATCAGCGCCGGCATTTACTGCAAAGTTAGCCGCACCATTGATAATACCGGAAGCAACCAGACCGGGAATCAAAGGAATAAAAATATTGGCAATGCGCCGTAAAAAGTTTTTAAACGGCGTATTGTTCTTTTCCTTCCGTTTCATCCGGTCCAGTTCCGCTTTCTCACGAAACGTAATTTCATCAGGGGAAAGAGCGGCCTCTTCCCCTAAAGACAATCCAGTTTCGGCACTAAGAAGCGCCGCTACCTTATTCACCGTACCCGGCCCGACAACGATTTGAAGTGTGTCATCGTCAATCACACCCATCACGCCGTTGACTTTTTTGAGAGCGGTCAGATCGACGCGTTCATCATTTTTCAGCTCCAGTCTCACCCTTGTCATACAATGGGTTAAACGTCTGATGTTGTCCTTGCCGCCGATATGCTGCAAAATACCTTCGGTTAATTGCCTTTCCTTACTCATCTTGTTTCTCCTCCTTTTGGATAGGAAAATTTTCAAACCGAGTTCAAAGGATCTTGCTGTACTTGACTGTGATTCGTAGTGATCGCTTTTTGAACAAAACCGTTAGCCGTTTGAAGCTTTTCTTTCGCAGTATCATACGAACACTGTAGTAAAATCATGACGATCGCCGCTTTTACATCGTGATTGGCTTGCTCGTAATACGCTTCGGCTGTTTTATAATCAACGTCAACCGCCTGCATAATAATTCGTTTCGAGCGCTCCACCAATTTATAGTTGGTAGGCTGCACATCGACCATTAGGTTTTTATACACCTTGCCGATACCGATCATGCTGGCCGTTGAAATCATATTCAGCACCAGCTTCTGAGCCGTTCCTGCTTTCAGACGTGTCGAGCCTGTTAAAATTTCAGGTCCGGTATACACCTCTATGGGCACATTGGCATATCGGCTTATGGGCGCTTGTTTATTGCAAGCGATGCTGATCGTCTTGGCACCTGTGAATCGTGCGTACTTTAGTGCTCCGATGACATAAGGGGTTCGTCCGCTTGCTGCTATACCCACCAAAACATCTTTTTCCGTAAAGGCAATCTGCCTCAAATCCTCCTCCCCCAACTGTTCGTTGTCTTCCGCTCCTTCGACCGCTTCGGTAAACGCGCTGAATCCGCCTGCGATCAATCCCTGAACCATTTCAGCAGGAGTGCCAAAGGTCGGGACACATTCCACTGCATCCAAAATCCCAAGTCTGCCACTCGTACCTGCACCGGAGTAAATCAATCGCCCCCCCTGCTGAAAAGCATTTATAACAATTTGTACGGCTTGTTCTATATACTTAAGCTCCTTGCTCACAGCTTGCGCCACACTCTGGTCTTCCTTATTCATCACTTTCAAAATATCCATTACACTCATTTCATCCAAATGCATGGTGGAGTGGTTTCTCTGTTCGGTAGTTAAATTCTCAAGCATGGAATCACCCTTTAAATGAAATGTGTTTCTACCTTATATTGTATGCGTTTGAAATTAAGTGTCAACAAATATTATTTTTTAATAGAAATTAAATTTCATAGATTTCAAAAAAAATCGCTCCCTCCTGATGAACAGGCTTTTCGTGGGAGCTGCTGGCGTTATCTGCGAAGACGAACGACTTCATCTCTTGCTTCGTGATAATGCTTAACGATATTTTCGCCGATGTTATTAAAAATGCTAATATATAATGCATCAATGATCGTCAGCTGTGTCATTCTCGATGACAAGCTTCCGATTCTGAAATCACTCTCCACATTTGGCGTGCAGAGCCGGATATCCGCCTCCTTATAAAGGGGAGATCTGTCCATATTGGTGATCGCAATGACCGTCGCCCCCTTCTTTTTCGCAAACCGAGCGAGATCGAGCACATCCTTCGTTTTTCCGGACATACTGATCGCAATGAACACATCTTTCTCGGTTAAGTAAGCGATATGGGAGAGCATATAATGAAAATCAAATGCCGTATTGGTAAGATAGCCGAGCCTTGTAAATTTATAATGGGCATCAAACGCCGCAGTCGCAGAGCCTCCCACTCCAAAAAAAACAATCCGTTTCGCTTCCTTCAGCACTTCGAATGCTTTATTATATTCTTTCTTATCCAGCGTTGCCAGCGTCGATTCAATCGCCGATTTGTTAACATAGGTTACTTTATGCAATAAGTCATATGGAGAATCTTTTTTTTGCAAAATAGAAAAATCCGTTATGTTCATCTCCGACAGAGTGATGTCTTTCACAAGTTCTAATTTAAAAGATTTAAAGCTGCCGATCCCAATGGACTTGCAGAATCGGATAATGCTGGCTTCACTAACCCCGGCTTTTTGGGACAGCTCCTTGGTTGTCATGTTAGGCACTAGCTCCGGATGCTCGACAATATATTCCCCGATTTTACGCTCCACCGCCGAAAGACGGTTCAAGTTTTCCGAAATTTTCTGGATTAAAGTCCCCAAGTAAACATTCCTCCATCACTTTTTGTCGATTTCCTTGTTATCTCTTATCTTAGAATGGAGCCGGGACAGAATCAACCTTATGAACACATAGATTCCCCGCCGTCGACGTGCAGCACTTGCCCTGTTACAAAACGAGAGTCATCCGACGCAAGGTATACAAACGTGGGAGCAAGCTCAAACGGCTGCGCCGCTCTTTCCATCGGGTTGAATGATCCGAATACGGCGTTCAGATCCGAAGAGAAGCTTGCAGGGATGAGCGGGGTCCAGACTCTTCCGGGAGCAACCGCGTTGACCCGTATTCCTTTTTTCACCACACTGTTGGCCAGGGCTCGTGTGAATCCGACATTCGCGGCCTTTGTCGCTGTGTAATCAATCAGCAGCTTTTCGCCCACATATGTAACCACTGAAGATGTGTTAATAATGGAACTGCCGGGCTTCATATGAGGCAATGCGGCTCTCGTCGTATAAAAATGCGAGTAAATATTGACCTTAAACGTATCATCAAACTGCTCATCGGTGATGTCTTCCAGATTATTTTGCTGGAACTGGATGCCGACATGGTTACACAAAACATCAAGTCTGCCGAACGTGTCAAGCGTCTGTTCAACGATCGCCACACACTGATCCTTCACTCTCAAGTCACCGGGCATAAGCAAGCAGCGCTTGCCCAGCTCTTCCACTCTGGCCTTGGTACGATTGGCATCTTGATGCTCATCCAGATAAGAAATCGCCACATCTGCCCCTTCCTTGGCAAATGCAATAGCAACAGCCGCACCAATGCCGCTGTCCCCGCCCGTAATCAGCGCGACCTTTCCGTCCAATTTCCCGCTGCCTACATAATTCGGATTTTCAATGATCGGCCTTGGCACCATAAGCCCTTCTAATCCAGGCTGTCTGAGCTGGCGCTGCTCCGGGAAATTCATCGGCACTTCCTTAAATTGCGTAATTTTTCCGTAGTTTGGATACAGCGGATATGGCTCGGTAATCATGTTGTTTTTAAACGTTTTCTGATATTGCTGGATTTCCATGAGTATTTGCAGCTGCTCCGTTGTCCATTGATCGTGATCTTCATAATGACTCATCATAACACTCCTCACATTCAACCTGTATGTATATCCATATGTCATATGGGCATTTGCCGTGCATGCCCCGCCTTCGAAAGAATTTTAAGATACAGGTGCAAAAAGTAGCTTGGGAAGGACCTGCTCCATCCCCTATAAACTCGAATACGTTAAGGTAAATGAGGTCAATAGAGCTGGTGCTCTTTAATTGACAACTGGACTTACAAATTTAGATGTCCAAAAATACTTTATTGGGGAGGATGACTAACTTCAAAACATTACGATTCGATTTTAATCCGAAAGTTCAGCTGTTGCTGCTTCATCATTCCAACGAAACGGTTCAAATGCGCTATAATTCCAATCCCTTCACATGGTCTATGCCTTTAATAGCCCCGCGGCCTCCTTATTACGCCAATCCGCGATATGAACTAAATTACCCGCGCATCTAACCAAACAAGCCTGTATCCAAGGGAAATCCCCGGATACAGGCTTGAAAAGGTACTTTTTATTCCATCCGAATCGCTTCTGATTCGGTGTTGTCCTCATGAATTATGAACCAGGACCTCTCATGAATTGGAGACAGGTTCCATAAAATCACCATAACACATCTATCTACATCCGAAACTTACTTTAAAGGATTTGGATAAATATGTAACTGTCTCGCTTAATAATGCCATCGCAACAAGTAGTGAAAAATAGAAAGAGACAGATAAACGATTACAGCGTTGTATATCCACTAGGTAGATTAATATAGATTTAATGTTTCTTAATAAAAATAATAGTATTATCGGTTTATAAATTGGTAAATTTATGGTATAAATCATCTTAAAACAATATTTAGAAGGAGATGTATTAATTTGAAAAAAATTATATCATCATTCATTCTCATGCTTCTTCTTGTTACTATGCCGTTGTCAGTCTTTGCAGAAACCAACAAAGATATACCCGTCGAACCCGCTGAATTTGAAAGCGAGTTCATTTTAGTCGAAAGTGGACAAACTGACTTATTGAATGGAAATGATCGAGCTAGCTTAACCGAATTGTCCAAATTAGATAATGAAAATGTAATATCCTCTAGTGCAATTGTAGAGAAATATGGCGCTGTTGAAGGTAGAAGAGCAGTTTATAATATTGTTTCAGTAATGCCAGATGATATATATGTACACTAATAATTGATATAATATAGAAAACTGTCCAACTTATTAGGACAGTTTTTCTATATTATATAGCTAGGAGGATGGTGGAAATTATGGAAACAAGGTGGTTTTATGAAATCAAAGATTTGGATGAACCTAACAGTACATTAATGAATACTTCAAATACGGATGTTTCTATTAAATCTTTTTACAATAAATTCAAGCCTAACATATCAGACTTTCAGAGCAACATTATAACTCAATGGGTAATTACACCTTTTTTAAACCCAGAAGAAGGACAATCTTTTCAAATTCCTGTTCCTTCAAAAGAATTATTAATATATATTAATGATAATATTGCTGGTTATTTCGAAACAGTTAAGGGCATTTACGAAGATAATATTCTGACAATGATGAGATTAAGTGACCTCAAAGTAGAATATGGAAATATTTTGAGGACAAATTATTCGATGAATAAAAATTTTATAAATCCTGTTATCCGTGATTTTTATCTTAATAATGATTTCAAAGTTAATCCTTTTGGTAAAATTGAAGCAGTTGATTATGAAATCATTATAGAAGAATTCCGTAAGATAGCAACAATACAATCAAATAAATCGATTGATGAAACTTTATGGGAATTTCTTAAGAGAACCCATATTGAAAGAGAAGGTTATATCATTTTGTCTCCGCAAAGCTGGAGATTTAATAATAACCTAATCAATTCTCGTTTTTTAGAGTACATTTCTCGATACGCCAATAGAGTAATACTTACAGTGAATAAATTAAATCAACATGTAAGGGCAGTTGAGATAAGATAACGTAAAATACGGAATATCGTCTTTCTTTTAATACGTAACTCATAGAATGAATTCAATTTTTTTATTAATAGGGGATCGGTTAAACCTTTTGACTGGTCCCTTTTATCTAAAGGAGTCTTCGTTTCGATATGTCTTGGTAAAGTGAGGGTATTATAAATATAATGGAAATATTTTTTGCATAATTAACTCAGGTAACTTTAACATCAATCTCCCCTAAAGCTTCAGAAAAAATCCCCGGATACAGGCTTGAAGGTGTCTTTTATTCCATCCGAATCGCTTCCGATTCGGTGTTGTCCTCATGAATTATAAATTTGGAGGCTTTGCCAGAGCCATCTGTAACGAATTCCACCTCATCTGGTACTACCCGGATAAAAAACCTGGTTTCGGACAACGGATAAAGCTCTACCCGCATCTGCCCCTCGACTTGAAGATATAAGCGCCCCTGTTCTGATGTAACCTTTACATCCATGCCCTCATCTAAGCGATAGACACCGATATAACGCTCATATACGGCAGGATCAACCGGCACTGCCCTTATTTTTGCTGGATATTCCGGGATTTCAAAAGGCTGATCGAACAATATACTCTGAACAGCCTCAACAATACCCTGCTCATATTGATGGTCCTGCTCCATATTGCCCAGATAAATGATCGTTCGCTTCGCCTCGGTATAACGGATCATAAGGGTTGCATACCCCGGCCACCCTCCACTATGGCTGACGGTCAACCCTTTTTCCGCATGGTCCTGCAAAATCCAACCGAAACCATAATCAAACGTTTCACCACTCTTTAACTGAACAGGCGTAAATGCTTGCTTCAGTGACTCCTTGCTTAAAAATGTCTCCGAATATAGCGCTTGATCAAATTTAATCAAATCCCCTAACGTAGAATTGACGGTTCCATCTCCCTGAATCCCATCCAGGTAGATGACATACTGCGTATCTGGGAACTGATCCGGTAATACATATTGACCTGACAAAGGATCGTACACGTAACCATAAGCATAGTTATCGATGGTCTCGTTCATATATCTTCGATTGTATACTCGCGTATGCAGCATCCCCAGCGGACGGAACATATGCGTATCCATAAACTCGGCAAAGCCAAGCCCTGAAATTCGCTCTACTAACAATGCAAGCAGAACATACCCGGTGTTGCTATACTCCCATTGTTCATTTGGTGTAAAACGACGCTCCGGTCGATGTTCCAACAGCAAGTTTAATACATCTTCATTTACCGCTATCTGTGTGTGGTCCCAATGGTTCTGGAACAGTTCCATGTAATCAGGCAAGCCTGAGGTATGATTGAGCAGATGCCGGACTGTAATGCCAGGATACGGGAAGCCGGGAAACCACTGTTCAATGAAGTCGTCATAGGATAGCCGCCCCTGCTCCTTCAATAGCATGATCGCTGCAGCCGTAAACGGCTTGGATAGCGATGCCAGCTCGAATACAGAATCAAGGGTCAGCTTCCTTTGAGTCGATAAATCCCCATATCCAAACACGGATTGATATACAATTTCTCCTTGTTCCGCCACACACACCGCACCGTTGATCTGTTCTTTTTCATGCAATGTACGAAATAGCATCTCTAGTTTTTGCTTCTTCTGTTTCATTTCTCTTCCCCCTTCGTCGGGCAAAATTTTATTAAAGAAAAAAATTGAAGATATATAACCTTCAAGGTTCATCAGTCAGACTATTTATACTTTGTTTCAATTATTTCAGCTTCAATTACTTCATATTCTTTATTAACGGGATTGCCTCCATACTTCTTGAGAATCTTACTGATGACTTTATAAAAGGCAAATTCCGGAGTTGCCCCTTTAGCGGAGTACTCTATTTCATCGTTATCTCTAACGTTTACTTTATAACTTTTATAACCTGTTCCAGTATAAGATAGATTGAATTCGCAATCATTTTCCTCTAGCCAGGAAATTAAATCGAGTATACTCGGTATCCATACTCCCTTCTTATAAACTTCTTCCTCGCAAAGATATTTCGTTGATGGTATAACCCTTCCTCCAACAACCCAAATGGCATCTTGATATTCAAAAATATCCTGTGGATATACCCTATCTGCATATGAAGGCCTATGGAATCCTAATTCGAAGAGTTTTATTGCGTCTGTTTTTGATATAGTCATTTCTTATACCTCAAATCTACTTCATTTTTATTACTGTACCAGTACGACTCTTGTGTTTCAGATCAGGTTCAAGCTCAATCCCTTCCGCTTTGCCAACAACAAGCGGAACTTATATACTTTGTATGCCATATCGAATTACCTCACTTTTCAGGTTAAGATTCCACTTTCATTACGCTTTTACCGATGAATGACCTATCGCCCACCTAAATCCTGCTCTACAATTCTCTTTAGTTTCAACGTTAACGTGCAAAGCTGCTGCACCTCTTCGAGTTTCATTTTTGAATAAAACCGCTTAATGATGTCACGCTCTACCTCTTCTTGTTTGGCAAAATAATTCGCCCCCATTCGGCCCAGCTGCACAATAATTTCCCGGCGATTGTGGACATTAATTTCCCGCTTCACATACTCCATGCTCTCCAGTTTGCCAACGATCTGGCTTACGGCACTGGAGGTAACTCCCATGTGATCGGCCATTTCCCGGATCGTCATTCTCTCATATTTATGAATCAGCTCCAGCAGCAATGCCTGCTTAGTTGTAATCTCATCATCCAATAATGATCGGTACTCTTGCAGCAATGTCGTGTTGATCCAATACTCTGCTTCATTCATTTCTTTTACACATCGAACTAGCTCATCACTCACTTGATGATTATTTATATCACTCATATAAACCACCTTTAATATTAAGATATCTAACATATTGAACAAGTTTGAAATCAAAAAAACGAGCGAAAAGAAAAGGGGTCACTCCTTTTCCCCGTCTGCAGTTTCCTCTGTATTGTCATTGTCACTTTCATTTTGCTTTCATACTTTCTCTCTGTACTTGACTCTATTATACTGATTAATGAGTTCATCGAGATGCATCGATTGTTTCAACACTTTGGGGTGCCGTAAACCATACCGCCTCCCCATTTGATTCAGCAATTGTCGAGACTTCTCTATTTGCTGCCGCATGACCTCGGCATGTATCATTGATCGCCACCTCCTTGTGTAATATTTTAGGATATAATGTAAAAATATAGTTTATATTTTGTATTGCATTATAACTCAACTAACGCAGCCACTTAAAACGAATAAATCCTTGCTATATAAGGGCTGCGCGCAATAAATTATACACATTGATAAAAGAAAAACACCTCTCAAATAAGTGTCGAACAACCATCCCCAAACGAAAGCTATATAACTCCATGGTGCACTACAATACGCCGTCTGAAAAGGTCGAAACTCGAATTTGTTTTGCATTGAAGCATCTCGCAACGTATTCGTCATAACTCAAAAATAGATATGCTAGATCATACTTGTACGGACTGTTACCCTTCCTGAACGTTCTAATAGAAAAACTTAAGTAGTAAAGGGTGTCATATATATTTGACAAAAATAAAAAGTCACATATAATGTACATTAAATGCGCATGAAAGGATGCACGACTTGAACAAAGTCAGAGAATATAGGAAAAATAGAAAGTTAACTCAGATCGAGCTTGCCAAAAAGGTTGGGATAGCCAGACAGACGATTAATTTAATCGAAAATGATAAGTATAACCCTTCATTGTCTTTATGTATTTCTTTAGCAAAGGAACTCGGAACAGACCTTAATACTTTATTTTGGGAGGAAAAAAGCGATGAAGAATCAGATACTTAATCGTTTTATTGGAGTAATTGATGAGCGAGATGAATATCAGCTGCAAGAAATCTATAAAGAACTAGCTTATTCCGGAATTCTGTTATGGGGTTTATCTGTGTTAGTAATGTTTGTTAGTCTAATCATAGATACGATTAATAACGAATTATCTTTTTCAACACCTGCACTTTTCATTATCAACATGATTTATGCTACTATGGTCACTGCAAGATTAAGAAAAAAACAATTAGACGCAACAGATTGTGTTTCTATGGACGAATACATAGAGAAGAAAAATCTATTAAAAAAATCAGCTGTTTTTGCTGGCATCCAGTGGGGACTATCCATGATCATTTTAATGGAATTTATATTTCCTTATTTATCTACTGGTGAAATCAATGTACGTTGGTGGAGCTTATTTATTTGGACTTTGGTAGGCATGATCTCTGGCGTGATCTTTTATAGATTTTTAAAATCAAAGTTAAAGAAGCAATTTTAAGAAATTGCAGCAGAAATCGATGATCGTGTTCACTGCATTGATCAAAGAGAACGATACAACCTAATTACATTAATGCTTCTCTGCCGATTTCAGGCAACGAAAGTTGAGATTATAATAATAAGGTTACAGAATTCCTTTCACAAAAAAAGACCAGCCGGATTCGGCTGGTAAGGTGGTATAGCTTATATTTTCTTTTTATTAAAATTCGTATCCACTACCGTGAATAAATGCTTGGATTGGAGGCTGTGCAGAAGCAGCACTTACAGGAATCGCAATCGACATAATTACAAGAGCAGTAGCCAACAGTACAACAATTTTCCGTTTCATATCCCTACACCTCACAAATTAATTTATGATATCTATGTTGTTCTTCTTCGGATGCCACATGTCTATATAGTTCAAACAGTCTTACAAACTTGAGAATCGCATCATCATTATGAATTTCTATAGCAGTTTCCAATCCAATCAATACATACTTTATACCAGTTTCATATTTCTTACGGTGCCAACAGTAAGTAGATAGCTCATTCATGAAACGAGTAAACCGATTCACTGATACTTGTTCGTTATACATCCCTGTAGTTCCCTTGTTATCGATATACCGAGAAATCTGCGGTTCAAATTTCTGAATAATATCATCTATATTAAAATCAAAACGATTAGCAGCTTGAAGAATTCTAATCAGAGCATAAAGAATTTCGTTTTCTTGCGTTTCAATAAACGCTACATATTTCGGAAGCACCTCAATTTTTCCCATCATCAGATGATATAAGTAGGTATTTGCCGTAGCCCACATTTTGAACAGCTCTTTCAAGTATCGAACCTCTTCCGTGTCCTCTTTCACCCAGCTCATATCGGAATACAAAGTAATGTACTGAAATGCCTGCTCATAATCACCGTACTCATCACAGACAGCCGCTCGCATTAAGTGAGAGTATACGATATAACTAAACAGCGGACGTTTAGGCTCTCGATGCAGACCGCCTCTTCTCGACTGCCCATATTTAGTCTTGTATTGGATCAGTGCTTTTTTCCCCATCATAGCGGCCATTTCATCCGCCTTATCCCATTTCCCGAGAGAAAAGTACATATTCAGCAAATCCTTCAGTGCATCAAGCTGGTCTATGATATCCAATCGCTCGACATAACCTTCAAATTTGGTAGCTGCTCTTAAATTCTTCTCCTGGTCATGTCCTAATGAAATGGTGAATAATCGATAATGACAAAGAGCTAGCCGCTCGGAATGCTGATACTTCTCACTTTCAGTAATGTTCTCATAAATAATAGCCGCTGCATCCAATTTGCCCTGATTGAAGAAATCCTCAGCTGTATCAAACAACGCAGGTATGTAAGAAAGCCTATCCATCATGAAATGAACAGCCCGCTGGATACATTCCAGCTTGTCCAATTCCGCGCATCGGTACAGAAATGGCCGCAAACGCCGCCAGTTCGGAGATTGAACAAAGCATTCATCGAGATACAGCTCATAGAAACTGCCCTCGGGAAGCCCCATAGCTGAAATGATCCGATCCAGCTGCTGCATGGATATCGGCCGTGTGCCCTTAATAATCGTACTGATCGTTCCGGAATTCACCTTAGACTTCTCTGCAAACTGATTGATTGTTGTCCCGTTCCTGATCAGATAACTTTCCAGTTCTGAGCCTATCGTGGTTGTATGGATCAAGTCAAACAACCTCCAATAAATAATTCATACCAGAATAATCCATAATTTAGGATAAAGGTTCAATTAAAGTAATAGTATAGTGGATTATTACACCTGTCAATTACTTCTTAGGATAAATATGACATAATATCGTCAAAACCCTTCATTTCGTTACGGATTTAGACAATAAAAACCTATGCTGCAAAGCCAAAAAACGTCTCTTTTTTCATGTTATGGAGATCCGCACGGATGATAATGTGATTTTTTTCCCATGAAAACTGTGGGTGTTTTGATGTAAATATATACCAGTCCCTAGTTGTATGATCTGTATCTTTCTGTATATTATTAATGATTCCTTCCGCTCACCCTATAATAAACAGCTTTTTAAGGCTGTCTAATAGAGATGTAGAGGTGATGGCCCAAACAACTAGAAAAACTATCATTAGCGCAAAAATAATATAGATGACTAATTTCCAGTTCAATTTTTTTCGTTTCCGCTTCTTATATTTACGCGGTCTTCCTCTAAGTAACTCAACTTCCTGAATTTCACTCATACTCGTGGTCTCCTCGCATTATTATTCTATTGGTTCAGTATGTAACGATTTTTCCTTCTATATCTTTTATCGTAATTTTCTCATCTAAAATGGAGTCTTTATTACTTGTAGTGCCATAAAATCAAAAAAAGAGCTTCTCCCGCTTCAAGGGATAAAACTCTCTGTTCTGCCCGAACAATGTCATCTTTAAACAAATCGATCAACTGCGCCATCGCTTTCGGATCATCTTACTGTACAGCGCGGACCGGAGGACTTTATAAAGTAAGGACCCACGACGAACATCTTGAACTATACCCCGAGAGATAAACACTTAAATAAGTAGCCTTCTCCGGGTATAGTTCAATTCGTAACTTTGAGTGTCAATATAAACGTAATAATTCTATTAGTTACTCACTCCATGAAATATAACATGTTGTATCGTTTCGCAATATTATAGGATGTACACGGAGCTATATAAAAACAACGACAAACTATTTGAGCTGGACTACCTTTCTGATCGGGAAGATTTGGGCCTGTATAGCGGCTATAGCGGTTAAGTTACCAATGAATCTAGCACCACCTTCACCCAATCGTATGGCTACATCTAAACTTGCATTAGTGCAAAGTTGTATATAATGTATAAGATTTATTACAGGTTGACCCTGTCCAATTCCATTACCTATACCTACAGTTAAAGGTGAAAATACGGGCGAAGTCAATTTAGCTTCAGAATAAATATTGTGTCCTTGATCTTTTGGATCACTTACTAATTTTTCAAGATTTTCTTTTGACCCTTTCAATTCTTTGTAAAGAACTGTTACTTCAACCCCATTTTCAGTTGTAGTAGTTTCTTCAGTAGTATGTAACAGTTCTGGACCATTATATGATTCTGTTGGGATCAGTTCCTACTAACGAGAAAATAAACGTGAAAGATAAGGCAGCGCCAATATTTTTTTGATATTTTTTATATTTTGGTAAATTCATACATTATCGTTGGTGTCATTATCCAATACGCTGTTATACTTGGTAAAGAATTAGGAGGTTTATGGAAAATGGGGAGTTTGGGAAGCATGATAGGGTTAGGGGCAATCGTTGGCATATTGTTCATTTTAATATTTATAATTTTACTAAATTATGTTAGTTGTTAAATTGGTAGGGAAAAGGAAAAAATAAAGAATAAGGTGGAGCTTATTTAAAAACCACATTCACCTATAAAAAACCTCGGAATCTTTAGATTTCGAGGTTTTTATATATTCCATATATGAGACCTGATAAAAAAGTCATTCTACAAAAAAAGTTTGTAACTCCTCATAAATGTTGTAATCATTTTCTATTTCATATCGGCTAATTTTATTTTTTGTCTTTGTATCATCAAATATCTCTAAGGTATTTTTATCAAAAAAGGAAATACCGAATTTATTTTCGAGATTTTCCTTAATGATTAATTCATATGTATACTCATCTCTCTGAATATCAAGTGTCTTTGTTTTTTTTAATTCCATAGCGTTTAGAATGGTCATTATCGAATTTATTTCGTCAGGCTCCTTCACTACTATTTCTTCTGTCTCAAGTGTTTCATAGGATAATCTACTGATTTTAATTTGGCTTACATCAGTTAAAGAAATTTTTTCAGTGACAATTTCATTAAATGATGCTTTTCCTTGTGAAAAATACATTAAGCCTGCTATGGATAAAACAATTATAAAAGTAATACTGATCAATATAATTTTGGGTTTAGTCTTCATTAATGTCACTTCCTAACTTAATTATTATGACTGAACAGGTTTACCAGAAATTATACATTAAAATTGCACTTATTACTACCACTGAAACAAATAACGATCTGTCACTGGTTCCCCAGCGACAGATCGTTATTTTTACATTGTTACATAATAAGCCAGCCACTTCCTGTATTAATACGAATTAATCTACCTTGACCAGTAATAAATTGAGCTAACAATTTACCATGTCTTTTATATTCAATAAAAGGAAATTCTATTTCGACCATTTTATAATGAGGATTGCGTTCAAAAAGAGCAATAACATCGTCCAAGTACCAATTACCATTCTTAACCATTTTGTCTAGGATTGCTCTTTCGTTGCCGACAAGACCCGCAGAAAGAGATACTACACCAGCCGCGACACTAGCAGGCGTACTAGATACAAAGACTAGTCCCAAAATTGAACCTGCAGCGGAGAGCAGTGTCGTTAGTCGGTTTGTGTTCGGATTAACAATTCCAGAGTCATACATATCCTTTTGTGCTTGTTTAATCTTTTTAGCTTGATCATAGGTCAATGTTAATGTTTTCTTAAACTCTCTTGTTTGATAACCTGCCATATTAATTACCTCCTAAATTTTTTAACGCTCTTGTGGCGTCTCACTATATAAAGAGAAATGAGTGTCTGATTTTACAACCATTCTCGGAAAATTTAATTTAGATCACTAATATCAAAACTTTGTATGACCTCTAACATTTTTACATAGAGATCTTGTTTTAAATCATCTCGATGATCGGCCGGAACTTGTTGTAATGATGATTTTAACTTTGGGGTAAAGCATTCCAATATTTGTATTATTGCTTCCTGATCGTGTTTTTTTTGCGCTCTTAATAATAATTCGGCCATCATAAAATCACCTCTTCTTGTTGTTATTGTGTATTTCATTCTTCAGAGCATTAATCGCTTCGCTTAAATCAGATATTCTTTTTTCGAAACGAATAAGTAAATACGAGGTAATTGCAATAGGAAAGCCTAAGTTAGCGATTAGAGCTGGAAATTCGACCTCATTCATATCTTCACCCTCCCAATGTCCGACGCAATTTTGATAGAGCTTTCAGGCGATGTTTCGAAATGTTCTGTTGGGAAACACCTAATTTCTGGGCTATTTCTTTGTCGGTTAATTTTTGTATATAAGTAAAGGATAAAATCTGTTGTTGCTGCGCTGGTAGGGATTCATAAGCTTTATAAAGTGAATAGTCTGTAATATGATCCTTTAAATTTGGTGGTATAGGTTCTGAATCGTAACATGCATACAATACTGATTCTAAATTTTCATCGTTGTCTAGGGTCAGTGGGAATCTATTGTCCTTTATTCGTCTTTTTTTGTCATAATTAACAGAGTTGTAGTAGATTAGATTGGCCATATACGTGATAAAACGACGATTTAAACTATCATCTTTTTTCAATATAAGTCCCCCCTTACTCGATTGAAGAAATTACTCCTACCTAATAAAGAGATATATAGTTCAAATTTAACAACCATTCTAAAAAAACAGAACTTACGTTCCTATATTTTAGCACCGAGAACATTTTAATCAATGAAATAAGAACCATTTTTTCTTTTTTTATGAAATAATAATTAGGTTTTTAGACGCAGATTAATAGTTTATTTCAGGTATATTTTCCTAAAAAATCAGGAGGGAGGGTTATTTAGGCACTCTAAGGTTCCTAGTATTCACTAGGCAATGAACTACCTTGTGAGGTAACTCACGGACACCACAAAGAAAGGGCTACCTTAATAGTAGCCCTTCTTTTTAATATAGAACTAAAAGTGGAAGGCAAGCTGCCCTTCCCCAATATTGTAAACTTTTTTGGCTTTAACCGTTTTACTTTCAGTCACCAGCTCCAGTTTTAATTCAGAAATTTCAATCGGACTTGATGCTGAAGGCATATTGGTCATTCCAAACAACCAACGATGGTACTCCACCTGTTCCAAAGGGATTTGAGCAGGTCTACTTTTAATACCACATCAAAAATAGAAATGTTGTCAAAAGATAGACCATCATATCCACTTTGGACATTCTGCACTGCGTAATCCAATTGTTTCTCAAAACGTGACTTGAGATCTATTGGAACATTCTCGTCCGCCCACTTTTACAAGGCGTCCGACAATAGATCCCCCTGTAACCTCTAAATATCTGTGTGGTTCTGATGCTAGCCCCTCTTCTGGCTCTACAGCTTCTACTGCTGCCTAGTTATAAAATGAGCGTAAAATTGTATAGCTTGAAGTGATGCTTGAGGTCTGTTAACATTAATTTAACTTTATTATTAAATATTGTTATTTCTGTGTAAATAAACTTTTTATTTGCTCTGTTACAATTGCTGATAGACAAGATGAAAGGAGCAAGAGAGTTGAAAAAAGAAATTGGTATATTGTTGTTGGTCAGTACTGTTTTGCTTTCAGCCTGCGGCACAGATAATAATGGAGGTGATAAGCAAGAGGAAAGTAGTACTTCGAGTAATCCGGTAATAACGCAACCTCAACAAGAGGGGAAGGCAACGGAGTCAGAACAAAAGACGAAAGATAGTGATTCTTGGTCATCTGAAAATAACGAAGTGAAAGTTACGCCTGTTAAGAAAGATAAGTATGGAACGACAGAGGTTGTGTCAGTGGAAGTCAATGGTGTTAAGAAAGAGTTTAATTGGCAGGTTGCAGAAGAGCCCCGGGTTTTTTATGCAGATGTAACTAGTGATGATAAACCAGAAGTGGTAATAATTAATAATATAGGGAGAGGCACTGACACAAGTATTGATGAATTACATGTGCTGAACAGTGAGGATCTATCAGAAATAAAAGTTCCGAATTATGAAGAAGTTGTTGCTGAGCATATTGAATCGCATGTTACCAAAAACAAGGATGGAAAATTAGCGATTAAAGTTAAAGCGCAAGGGGAAGACTATGAATTTAGTTACGATGTAGATCCAGGTTTGGAGGTACAAGATAAACTTCTTTTCGGTGGCACAGTTACTTATATATTTGAAAATGGAAAAATCGCTTCGGATATCGGTGGAAGTATTGGGACGTCTCCTATTTACGTATCTAACTTCCATATCACATATAAATTCGATAGTGTGAAGAATGCATTTATTGTAGACCAAATTAAAGTTGAGCCGTTTAAGTCTAATAAATCATAACCACCCGTCTAGTGAAGTGACCCCATAAAGTTAGACAGGTTAATTCTTTAGGCGACTTGTTGTGCATGAGTTCGGTACTGTACCGGACTCATGCCTTTTAGTTTCGCCTTAATTCGCTTGTGATTATAATAATCGATGTATTTTGATAGCTCTTGTTTAAAATGCACGATACTTTCAAATTCATTTACATAGAGAAATTCAGATTTCATAATGCCAAAGAAGCTTTCAATGACGGCGTTGTCGTAGCAGTTACCTTTGCGGGACATACTTTGCTTAATGCCACGTTTTTCAAGGGCATGACGATACTGTTTCATCTGATAATGCCAGCCTTGGTCAGAATGAATCAATAGCTCATCTTTATCCGTTAGATGCTTGAATGCTTGATCTAACATCTTGGAAACAAGGGAATAGACAGGTCTTGAACCAATTGTATACGTAATAATTTCGCCATTATATAGATCTAGCATGGGAGATAAATATAGTTTTTCTCCAAACAATTTAAACTCTGTTATATCTGTAACCCATTTCTCATTTGGCTTTTCAGCGTTAAAATCGCGTTCTAAAATGTTTGGTGCAATCTTGCCAACCTCGCCTTTATACGAACGATATTTCTTCATACGTATCAGGCACTTTAACCCCAATACCTTCATCAAGCGCTGCACTTTCTTATGATTAACATGGTGTCCACGATTCACNTTTTATCGGGATGGTCTTATTGGTCAAACCCTCGATCCCTCCACCCGCATAGCGGGTGGTTTTATGTTTCGCACGCTATCGCGTGCTCAACTGACTAAAGTCGTAATAAGCAAAAGGCTAGCCAATATTGTGGCTAGCCTTTTTTGGATGAAATTAATTACATGACATAGTCAAAAAACATGTGAGCTCCGATAGCGATTTTAGAGCTGACTACGACTGTTCTTCCGGTAGGGAAATCATAGTAGAGTTTACCGTTTTGAGTGTAGCTCCGCTGGTTAAATCGTGTGATAGTATTATAAAAACATTTAGAGCCGATAGGGTTTTTAAAGCTGCTTAGGTTTGAAGCTACATTTACACAGTTTTTCCAAGCAGCACTGTTTCTATCAGGTCTAAGAACGTCATCCAAGTTTGGATCATTATTGTTAAAACAACTGAATGCTTGTGGCTCAAGAACTACTGCTTCAATCGTGTTGAGAGATTTAAACTCATAATATGTTTTGTTGTTTTTTCGGTTCATTATGACATAGGCCACAGCTACACGAGATACGGAATCATTCCGAGTTTCACCGTAAAGAGTTCTTGCCAATAGATCGACGCTGTCACGTCCGTAAAGCTGAGATTTGGATGTTAATGGAGCACCAATTGCCATAGTTATTACCTCCTAAAATTGTTAATCGCCTTTGTGGCGTCTCACTATATAAAGAGGAACGAGCCTTTGATTTTACAACCAAACCTAAAATTAATTTAGAAGTTCATTAATATCAAAGCGTTGTATAACCTATATCATCTTCACATATAGAAATGAATCTCAATTTTTACAGCCACTTTTGGAATTTTATTTGAATTCACCGATATCAAAATTTTGTATAACTTCAATCATTTTTACATATAGCTCTTGTTTTAAGTCTTCTCGATAATCAGGAGGTACTTGTAACAAGGAAGCTTTTATTTTTGGCGTGAAACATTCCAAAATATTTAATGTCGCCTCCTGATCGTGGTGCTGCTGCGCGCGTACTAACAATTCAGCCATTATAGAATCACCTCTTCTTATTGTTATTGTGTATTTCATTCTTCAGTGCATTAATCGCTTCGCTTAAATCAGATATTCTTTTTTCGAAGCGAATAAGTAAATACGAGGTAATTGCAATAGGAAAGCCTAAATTAGCAATTAAAGCAGGAAAACCGACCTCATTCATTTATCTTCACCCTCTCAATGTCCGGCGCAATTGTGATAGTGCTTTTAGGCGAGGTTTCGAAATGTTCTGTTGGGAAGCACCTAATTTCTGGGCTATTTCTTTATTGGTTAATTTTTATATATAAGTAAATAATAGTATCTGTTGTTGCTGCGCTGGGGGGGATTCATAAGCGTTATAAAGTTGAATAGTCTGTAATTATGATCCTTTAAATTTGGTGGTATAGATTCTGAATCATAACATGCATAAAATATTGATTCTAGATTTTCATCGTTGTCTAGAGTCAGTGGGAATATGTTGTCCTTTATTCGTCTTTTTTTGTCGTAATTAATAGAGTTGTAGTAAATTAGATTGGCCGTATACGTGATAAAACGACGATTTAACCTATTATCTTTTTTCAATATAAGTCCCCCCTTACTCGATTAAAGAAATTACTCCTACCTAATAAAGAGATATATAGTTCAAATTTAACAACCATTCTCAAAAAAACAGAATATATGTTCATGTTTTTTAGCGCTGAGAAGATTTTAATCAATGAAATGGGACTAATAGTTTATTTCAGGCACATTTTCCTGGAGAAAAGTCAGGGAGGGAGATTACTTAGGAAACTCAGGTGCCGAGTTAACGAAGTACATATAACGCAAAAACCAGCTAATGTTTGTCAAACATTTTAATCTTGGAGACGGTATGCATATGATAGAGGAAAGATTTACAATAACCAGGACACATTGAAGATGTTAAAAGTAGACTACGGTTATTGTAAGGAAAAGAAAGAAATCTTCCCCTCCTCGTGTGTCGAAGACTGTAGGGTGTGCAGCAACTATATTTTTAAACCTGATATTGATAACTACGAACAAGGAATTGAATGGCTGCAGGACTATTCCAGTGTCCTTAATCAGCGGATAAATGAAGTACACCTAGTAATGAAGGAACAGTAATATATTCAAAAAGGACCGTTAGGTCCTCAGATTGTCGAAAAACCCAGTGTCTTGTGCCAAGACGTCTGGGTTTCTCTTATTTGGGACTGATCAGTATTTCCCATTATTTATTTTTAATTTTGCTTTAGACATTCATAATGTCGAGGAAGCCGTCTTTTTTGTCTGTTATCGAATCTCGATGGCTCTAATATGATGATTTAATTGATTTACTGTAAGAATAACTCTTTTGGCGTAACGACAAATGTATGCCAGAAATGAAGAATTGATAAGGTCATCATTAATTGACCAACCTTCAGGTGACAAAATGATATTCCCATATCTTTCAATACTTGTATTGAGGAAAAAGTTCCACAGAGTTTCATCTGCTAAGGTTTTTGAGGGAGTTAGTCTTTGGAACGATTCTATTGAAACTTCATAGTGAACCGCCTCTATTTGACTAAAAGGAGTAACAGAAAAATTTTTATCAAGGTAAAAATCACGAATAATTGGATTGATTGAGTTTTTGTCCATAGTATAATTCAACATTAAAATTTCTCTAAGTTCTTCTTTAAAATCACTTAGTCTTATGTTTTTCAGTATGTTATTTTCATGGATAGTCTTTACTGTTTCAAAAAACCCAGCTACATTTTCAATGATAAACTTAAAAACATCTTGAGACTCAATAGATATTTGAAAAAACATTCCTTCACTTGGTTTTAAAAATGGTGTAGTAATCCACTGAACTACTGTATTATCTTTAAAGCTCGTGATGCAAGGTGTAAAATTGCTTTTGATGGTATTAAAAGACACATCAGCGATATTAGCATCATTTATTCTTTTAATAGGTTCATCTAAATCCTCAATTTTGTAAAACCAAGTGTTCATGAATTTCCCTCCTGAATAAATATAGAAAACTGTCCAAGCTTAATTGGACAGTTTTCTATATTATAACAATTTTAAGACAGACACTATCACTATTAGTTTACGTATATGTCATCTGGAACAACTGAATCAACGTTGTAAACAGCCCTTCTTCCTTTAACAGCGCCATATTTCTCTACAGAAAAATACCCTGACCTGGATTGAAGCTAATTTGGCCATCAAGTGTTTTATAGTTTTCCATAGCCTGACCAGCATCTAAAAACGAGCTAGCCGGCAAAATAGCTATTTCACCAAAACGATCTTTAATAATCAACAGCCTTCTCTATACGGAGCATCTTGTCACGATCCACAAAAAAAGGACGTTCATCTATATAGGTAATTTCTATATACAAATTACAACCGGTAGAAATAATTTTTTAAAAAGTCGGTGAACCCTATGGAATTTTAATAGTAAATAGTGGTATAGTATTCAATAACGAGAACAAGTGTTCTGTTTTAGTTGTGATGAGTCTGCTGGATTAGATCAATACAAGAGGTTGCCCCAAACAAAGAAATAAAAGGAGTTGGTTATTTATGAAAAAAGTGCTGTATGTGCCATTGGATGATCGTCCTGTGAATCTCGATGATGTTATTGTTCAGGGAAAATCGGCTGGAATTGAGGTAATCACCCCTTGCACTCGCGATATTACAAACCGCCTGGATTCTCAAAAAACGGCATCAGGCTCTATTTTGGAGAGTACTTTTGCACCTACCTTCGGAAACATGCCGAACATTCGTCAATTTATTCTCGATCACGCCAACCATGTTGACGGCTTCATTATTTCAGCAGACATGCTTGCTTATGGCGGATTAATCGGAAGCAGGCGGCTGCGAAGCAGCGAGAGCGGGAACTACCCCGACTATGATGCTTCCACAACGGATCTGCTTGACGTCATTCGTATCGTTAAACAAGCCTATCCAAGCAAACCGGTATATGTTCTGGATACGATTATGCGGCTGGCTACAACGACGTATGTCGAGGGTGTGTTCCAGAACGCTTATGATGAATCCCGCGCTTTCATGATGCAGCCGCGTAAAGAAGTGTTTAGTTTCCATGAAATTTTGAACGGCTATGATACGAAACCGGACGGCTCCCTATACGAAGACACAACCACCTTCAACAAAGAACATTATTACGAGGCTCGCCGTCATAAATTCAAAACCAATTACTATATTCTGGATCAACTTCTACGGTTAGGGTATATTGATTTTCTTGCGATCGGTGTGGATGATTCCTCGACACAAGGCGTTCAAGCTAACGAAATCACCTTCATAGAGGGCTATATTACAGCTTGTCTTGGGGGAACAGACGGTCAAAATCCCGAGCGTGCCATTATCCTTCCCGATGCAGACGGTCTGGGACATTCACTTATGGCCCGTATGGCCAATCACCTATTATGTATAGAAAATAAAACCCGTTATACGGTTCGATATTTCGGTCCTCATGGCTCTACCATCATTAATCCTTACGAGTATATGAGTGTGCATGAAAATATCAGTCATCATGTAGATATTGTAGGCGGCAGGCTTGTTAGCGATTGCCCTGACGTGGAGATCATTGCTGTAACAGACGTAAGCCAAGTCTCCAGTGCGATAGACAAGATCGAATCCAATAGCGAGCATCGCATTCCGACTGTTGTCATTGACTTTGTTGCAAGAGGTGCGGCGAATAAAGACGTGACCGAGGCGCTGCTGGACAGCCCGGCCACAGGACTGCTTCTTGGATACAGCGGCTGGAATACAGCCGGCAATAAAATCGGAATTGCGCTTGGTATGGCCCAAGCCCGGTATGCGTATCTGACGACAGAGACCCACTGCGCGTCCATCGATGCAGCGACAGACGCACACGGTACGCTTTTGTTTAAGCGATTTTTGAAGGACTATTACTATAAAACGTTGACCATCGGAGAGATTCGGCAGTATTCGAGAGCCAATACACTATATTCGAACATTCCATACGCTGACGCAAATTTTCTGCTCTTCAATTCGGAGAACGATTATCATCATGTGATCGGCATGTTACGAGAGCGGATGCAGGCGCATACAGATACCCTTGCCGCCAGAAATGCTTTCCGAATCGGACATCCCCACGCCTCTCACAGTATCCGCCAGATCTGCGGGGAAGTATGGTCTTATTCGTCATACATCAGTGCATGTATCCCTTATGACAATCCATCCTTCCTCTGGCATCGGGCGTTCGAGATTACCGTAAATCCTGATGTAACATTGTCCTGCTCATAACCGAGATGATGCCAGAAGATCTTGGACCAACTATCGCAGACTTGGACAGAACGGACTCTACGAATCTCCATTGGGCCTCGGAACGAACGCATTCGGTAAACGGGCAGATCAAAGCATCAATTTCTATCACAACAAAAAACAACTCTGAATATTTTCAGAGTTGTTTTTTATGGATATATTTTTACTTGAAAATTAAACCATCGTCAATTATCTCACCTTTGAAATTCTGAAGAATACGATATTCTGCTAAACTTTTTTCTTGAAACAAAACCTTCAATGTAGTTTGAACGTACTCTAATGGTTCATCAAACGAATAATTAATAATAAGTGAAATTTTCCATTTCTTCAATTCAATTTCTGAAAGATCCACTGTTCCGAATCCCTCATAAAAATCATCTGGTTCATCAAGTTTCCAATATTCCGCAAAAATCCAAAAAGCCTTAATAGCTTGTTGGAAACAATCATGTTTAACTTCAAATTCTTTTAACTTTACGGTTTCCACAAAAATTGCACTCTCCCAAATATAATGCATCTTTATAAGTTGTCATCAAATAGATCGAATACAAAATTACCACTTTTATCTTTGTATCCATATATCCGATAACCGGTAAATTGTTTGTTACTTTAATTTCAAGAGTGTAATGTTTACTTCTTGAATCACTTCTCCAATCAAGTCAACAAGCTCTGTTAAAGTACTATCAGGATCTTCAATATATCTTAAAATTTCCTTATATGGTTTTTTCGAGAAAATGGCTATTTTCCCAATATTTTTAACATAAGGTACACCACGATCATCTAATTCCCACTCTGCTGAGAAATTTTTAACCAAATATTCGCCTAAAAAATAACTACAATATAAGATTTGCTCATGACTTAAATTTTGACTTAAAATTTTTTCTAAAGTACGAGCGATTTATAATCAGTATAACTTAGAGAATGATTTTTAATAAAATGAAGTGCTGAGGCCTTTAAATCATCACTTAAATAATTTTCTGGTAAAGATTCTTCGGGTGATGAATTATGTTCAAACCAAGCCAATCCCTGGTTCATTATGATACTAAGTATCAATTTCAAAGTTTCACAAAGAGAAGGCTCATCATGATAGAAGAACCATTCCTTTATCAAATTACCTTCCAATAAGTACATTGCGGTTGTTTCCGAGTATCCATTATAAAAGCTTGCTCTAATAGCATTCTGATACAAATTACTTTTGTCAATTTCTATATATTCTTTTCCTTTTTGAGTATTTCGTGTAAAAAGCCATCGATGTGAAAATCTTTCTTCATAATCAAAACCATTTTCATGCAAATAATCAGCCATAATGTTATCTATAAGCTTGCTTATTCTCATACTTAACTCCTTTATTTTAATTAAATTCGTATAGGTAATCGAGGAAATGGTACAGGTATTATAATTCTATCTTTTCCTCCCCCTATAGGAGGTAAACCATTTGGCAAAAGAACTCCATTAGGATAATATCGACTCTCAAATAGATCGTTTATAAAATTCCTAATAGTAGAATGCCCTTTACTTGGTTTTGACGTCGTATTATTTGTAGACCTACGGTTTCTTTCTCCATAGTAATCATACCTGGATCTTCTGGAAAAGTATAAAAAACAATTTCCTTTTTGGAATTGAATGGACTTGGAATAACAAGCCCATTAGGATTAAAACGCGTACCTTTGCGTGCTCGTCCATCCTTACCTCGGAATCCATTAACATTTATGCCATTAATGTACGAATTTAATTGTCGTTTTCCTGAAGCGTTATAAGCAGCATTTGTGTGGTATGATATTGGTTTGATTTCATAAACTTCCGCTATGAATACATGATTCATCGAATATGGAAATCAAATGCTAACTCGCATCGGCAGAAATAAACCTCCTGACTGTGGTTATACAAAGCTTCCAGCAAACGATGAAATGTAACCAAGTAGTTGGGATGAGTTTCAATTTGCAAAGTGTACTTCAATGATTTCTTTTGCCGCCACGGTTGGTATCTCAAATAAAGATATGCGTCTCCCATAGTCAAATGCCAATGATATACGTACCCTCTATGAAGTATAGCAGGCTTAACATCAAACCAATCTCGAAACGATAGGACGAGCTGATTGTAGAAGTTCATCGTCACTCCGTGATACTCAACAGAAACCTTATCAATGGAAAGTTGTACGTTATTCATGCTTTCCCCCACAAGCAAAACTTTTAACGGATTTGCCGCTTTTATTATACGAGGGAGTCGGTGGCTAGCCTTTCACACGTGTCCTTCCCTTTGTTCATTTGAGTTCAGCACTGGGTGGTGCATGTTTCAACTCAAAAAAGAAACCACATGGAGCAAACGCTCACATGTGGCGAAAAATCAGCATTTAACTATTAACTCTACATCATTAAAAAATATAAAGATCAAAATCAAATTCCGCTTTTATTTTATCTGCAAATGAAATCATATCATGTTCAAGAGTGATAGCTGGAGTTTCATTGTTCTCAATTCGAATTGAAAAACTAAATTTATAATATAAATTAAATGTGTTTCTTAATTCAATTAACTGTTCCCCTCGACTTTCTAATATTTTTACTAGCTTATGCAGTTGATCATTAATATCGTATGACTCCTCATAATCCAAAATCAGAAACCAACTGCATTCTTGACGGATTATGTTCCTACCTTCTACTTTTTCTCCTTTAAGATATTGTCCTGTCGGTAATATGGCAAGCTCACGTGTTATTAAATCTGGATCAAAATTATCTCCAGCAATGATGAACTCAGCCCGTATGTTCGTCTTCTCCATTCTCTACGCACCTCAATCTGTATAATATCCAGTATTAATCCCTTCCCCTTTACCTCCTTTTCTAAATATCATAATTTCTTTTGAAGCTTTATCTACATACAAATCATATTGAGAAATTTTAGCGTTCTTTCCCAAAAACTCATATTTTAGATCGTGTGCATCTATTCCCATCTTTTTTATAAATTTATCATCAAGCTTCTGAATGCTTTTTCCAAATAATTGTAAATCTAATTTGATTAAATATTCAGTGGTTTGGTCAACACTTTTTTTACCCATTTGTTTTATAGCTAGCTTACTTAATGATTTATAAGCAACTGCAAAGGTTCCATCGAAGACATAAAACAAAGGATCTTCTAAAAGAGGTATTTCCCTAACATTCCCAAATAAAAATTCGTTGTACATATCCTTTGAAAGATTAGTGTATACTATGCCATCATTAAAATAACTTGTCCGATCTAGCCTAGACTTATAATTGAATCTAATAAGGTTCGCCGCATCATGAGCAGATTGCATCATAAGCAGATTCTTCTCTTTTTGTCCGATAGCAAATACTGATTGGTATCTCCGAATTGCTTCCCTATCTGCTTCAGAATAATTAATCCCTGCCGGCTTATGACCAGATGGATCAATGTAACGCAAAGGATTATTAGCCACATACGTATACAGGTTCAAACTAAGCGGATTATTTAATTCCCCTTCATACGTATCCTCATTAATAAACCGCCCTACACTTGGATCATACCATCTGGATCTAAGGTATTGTAAATCGGTTGTCGCATCCCAATACTCACCGGAATAAAGGAATGGATTTGTAACTTTCTCTGACTTTGAGATCGGTTTTCCCCACAAATCATATGTGTATGAGTTTAATATGTCTCCATTAGAGTTAACCAGGTACTCTACATCACCATGACCATTAAGTACATAATACTGTTTATTACCTTGCTCATCTACACGGAAATTTAAAAAATCACCATTTCGAACATAACTTGCTACTTTCTTTACGGACCCATCAGACTGCACACTGCCTTCAGCAATGATATTCTTAAATTGATCATAATAGTAACGTTTAATAGAGCCATTTTCTGTACGCTCGATCATTAGATCATCGCCATTATACTTATATGATACTTTCGGTTGATCTGCATTTGTTACTTGTTTCAAACGATCCCAGTTATCATATTCATAAAGAGTGTTTGAATCAGTAGGGACCTGTTCACTTTGCAATGTGCTGCGGTTGCCACGTGCATCATAATCATACGTTTCTTGGAACAACGTTGATGTCTTAATCCGATTCAACTCATCATACGTAAATGAATGAGTAATATCATTTTTGGTAAAAGATTTGATGTTATTATTATCATCATATTGATAACTATAGTTCGCAGCTGATAGGCTCGGATGCTCATAATTAAGTGATGTGAGCTTGAGACCTTCATAACTATATGCAGCTGTGATCCCATTTCCCCGCGATTCGGTCTTCATCGTGCCGTTACTGGAATACGAATAGGCTCCATCCAGACCACCATTCACTTTCTCAATCCGACTCATTGAATCATAGTCAAATGTAACGGTGTCGTTAAACGGACCAGTCTGGCTTGTTACATTACCCCGTTCATCATATTGATACGTCAGTGTTTTCTTATCCGGGTAGGTAATCGATAACAGTTCACGCGTATCCGGATCATATGCGTAATTAGTGCTCCCGGATGTATCCGTCATACTTTTACGAAGGCCATCACTGGTATAGTCATATTGTATGGTTTCAGTTCCATCCTGACGGAGTTTCAATCGATTTAGCAAGTCATATTCATATTTTAGTATCTTTCCTGTTCGTGTATGATGCTCTACCATATTGTTGTTCCCATCATACAAGTAAGTTTCCGGTTTTCCACCCTGCTGCTGGTTACTTTTTAGACGACCGGCTTCATCATACTGTTTTTCAGTAAACGTGCCATCTGGATTGATTTGTTTTGTTAGATTTCCTGTTAAATCATACTCATATGTAGTCCGATTTAATTTGGAGTCTGTCACACTTTTTAATTGGCCTAAATAATCATACTCAAAATTGGTAATATAATGTTTGGCATCCTCTTGAGATTTAACATTTCCGATATAGTCATAGCTTAACTTTTCGAGCTGTGTCACTTTTTGTTTAGAGGTATCATTGGAGTCAATTGCTGTTTCAATAGTCGAAATAGGTTGACCCATTATATCCATCGTAGTTTCTATTTTGTTACCAATGCCATCAATACTGCTCTTTTTTAAGTTGACTACATCTTCTACCGTGGTGAATTTACTTTTATCCGGATAGGTTGTTATCGTTTTTAGTCCGCTCGAAAATGGCTGATAATCATATTCAGTAATGTTTCCTACCGCATCTTCCTTATAGTCGATTCGACTATAAGAATCATATTCATACTTCAACTTAGCAGTATAATTACCATTCTTATGAATACCTTGTTGTTCTTCACGTCCTAAAGGGTCATATCGAGTTTCAGTAATTGCACCCGTTTCATTAGTTTGAATGATTCTATTGTTTTCATCATCATAATCAATTCTTACTGTAGTTTGGTCTGGATTTGTCACTTTTGTAATCCGACCCAATTTGTCATATTGATAAGAAGTCTCGGCATTATTTCCATCGATAAACTTATTCATCTGACCTGTCAAAGGGTTATATTCAGCCTGCATTTTTAAGGTAAAGGGCTGTCCTGCGCTATCTACACCACTTGTCTGTTGTGATGTCATAAACGCACTATTATATTTCGGATCGTAAGCAAATGTTTGGACAGATTCTTTACTTAAATCGTTCGCATCCAGTTTAGTCGTAACCTTGGAAACATTACCGTATTGATCATAGTCAAAATCACTCATGCTCAGTAATTTTCCGTTTTGATTATTTTCCTTCTGGGTTACCACATCTGGGTCACCAGCGCTAGTCTTCGTTACTTCAGTGTATACGCTACGATTTTCATCGATGGGCTGATTAATCGTGTGAATCAAATGAGTCCCTGGATGATACGTATATTGAATGGTAATTCCTTGTTCATCGGTTTGCGATTTTACATTTCCATATGAATCATATTGTGTTCTGGTAGTCTCAGTTCTTACTTTTCCACTTTGACTATCTTTATAGGTTGTACTTGTATCAATCGGTGAAGTCAGACGCTTCTCTCGATCATAAGTATAATTTATGGACGTCTCCAGTCCACTTTGTACTTGCTTTATGTTTGTTTGATAGTAAGTTGTTGGATTCGTAGCATCGATATAGTCTTTATCATATTGATAAGTCGTTTTGGCTAAGCCGTCATCTGAAATCGTTGAAAACGAAATGTCGGAACCGTACGAGCTGCCAATGTCTCCTTGGTAATCAAAATTAACTCGGTTACTTGCCGTATACGTAGGCTTTTGTGTGTCCGGATTCAGTGTTATTATACGATCTTCCCGAGATTGTATCTGATACACTTGGTTTACTGCATCAGGACCAACATATCGGGTAGTTGGCAATGGTTTATACTCATATTTAGTTTCTGCACCGGTTGGATGATACACCGTATCAATAAGTGCATATCCATTAGAAATACCACTTGAAATATCATCATTAAGCATGTTGTATCTTGTATTAGTCTTTTGCGAGTATTCATATCGAGTTACCCGATTTCCTGGGTCAGTTACTCTGTCCAAAATTTCAATAATATTACCGTTGTTTTGAATAGGAACTTTCGTGTAAGTAACTGTTTTATCACCACTAGTCACTACGACTTCCGTTTTCGAATAAGCGATATTAATCTCATTACCTAGTGGATCTGAAATTTTTGACAACAGTTCTCTACCATAGTCGGTGGAGTGAGCATACTGAAAATCAATATAGTTCCCATGAGAATCCGTAATCTTGATGAGATGACCCGCTGTATTAAAGTACTGTTTGGTACCATCTATTGAACTAAGAATATATTTATAGGCTTGTTCCTTACCGTTAACCAAAATGGTACCTGTTTCATCTGTAATTGAGAGATCGTTCCACGGGTAACCCTTTAAAGAGCTACCATCTCGTTCATAAGTACCTCTACCTGCCAAATGAACATAAGTACCATCCTTAATATAAGGAATATTCCAGCTCCATCCTTTTCCAAGTGGGAACCATGTATCATTATACGTACTAACTGTAGTTTGACTTGAAACCCATTTTCCGTCTGTATTCGGTTCAACCTTTATTCTTGCAGGCTTACTTTCAGGCGTACCAGTGTCAATATCGTATAATTTAATGAGGTATTCAGTGTCATCCGTACCTGTAATCTCAGCATCGTCGAACAGGTATTCAGTTGAACCTGCAAGACTGTTTAATAAATTCAACTCTGCTTTTGCTTCGTCTTCATTAATATACTCATGACGTAGAAATTCACCTGTACGAGATTCCTCGGTATACACCATGTCCACAGCCACAGTCTGAACGGAATTATCAACGTAAGTAAAAATGTCTCTTTTTTTATAACCATTTTCAACAGCTGACCACGGACCAGTATAAGAAGGCTTAGAATTTTGCAGCTTAACTGCCAATTTGTCAGCATCAGTCTTCTTTATACTGCTATCTAGAGTCCATTCATCTGTACCAATGGTTTGTATTTCGCTATCTGTGCCGTCTGCTTTTGCATACTCCCTTTTGTGTACCAATTGAAATTTAGGCGCAAACTTCAAGCGAAATATTTTTTCACGACCTTTGAAATATACAGAGTATATTAAATCTTCATCATCATAGATCGTGCCCTTGATATCATAATACTGAGCATCTGAGGAATTGTATGATCGAGTCAGAGCAAAAGAAAGTCCATTCCGACCAGGCAGCATCATATCGGTTGTTGAAAGAGATAAACTACCATCTAATGTGGAAACATATTCTCCTGAGGATCCAATGGAATAAGGAGCACTATCTGTTTTAATATCCAGGTTGTTTAAAGTTTCCTTGTTAACTGGATTGTCAATAGTAGCTGATGAATCAACCGATGAATCCTTTTTCCCAGATGTTGATACTTCTTTCTTAACATCTGATTTCGATGCAGGGTTTTCAATGCGACTCTTATCTTTTGAACGATTAATTGGAACCTTCGTAGCGTTCCCTAAAGCTTTATCCAAAGGTATTGAATCTGTTTCTTGATTCATATAAGCCAAGGAAATTTCTTCTGCAGTGTATCCTTCATCTAAAAGTGACTGAACTTCACTTTCCTTCTTATTAAAAGATTGTGCAATTTCTGAGCGTTGATCTTTTGGTTTTTTATTTGCCTTATTTTCCTTTGCATCCGCTATAGAAAAAGGAACGGATGTCATAAGCAAAACTACGGTCATGAAAAGTGATATAAATCTTACCCACTTGGCTTTCATATGTTCCCCCAGTTGACTGTTCTAGTTGAAAACTTAAGTTTAATACTGCTGATACGGATATGCATTGTACGTTTGACCTTCAATAACAAGAGGTATAGAACGGGGCAAAGCACCTGGACCATCTGTGGTTATATTAACTACAAGTGAAGTTGCACCGGCTATAGGATCTGTAGGGTCTACTGCCTTAACCCTGATAGAATAAGCTGTATTAGGCATGAGATTCGTTAGTTTTTTGCTCGTCGAAGTCGTATTGCTATGCAATTTACCGTTGACCAATATTTTATATGTAGTGACGTCTTTCACGGGATTCCAGGACAACAACAAACTGTTTTGTGTAATTTTTGATGCAGTTAAACCAGTTGGAGGTTCAGGGGTTACTGTGAAGATTTCTGGTGTCATACTATAAGTGCCCTCTGGATAGTAATACGTGTACTTGACTTGGTAAGTACCCAGACTCCAATTTGAAGTATCACATGCTAATGGCGGGTTGGGTGCTGTTTGGCCCGCTTTAAATGGACCTAAAAATGTTCCTGAACAAACCCTACCTGTCGTACTGTCTACCCCCATATTTAATTTAGTCCAGCTACTATATCCGCTAGGGGGAGTAGGTACACCTCTGTCAAAATAGGCGATAGAACCACGTTCAACGGCAGAAATACTAATTTCACCGTCTCCACCTTGCTCAGGCTGAGTTTCATCTTTATAAACCTGCTGAAATGGAGGAAGCTCTGAATCGATGATCCCAAGTGATTTAGCCAAGTTTAGAAGTCCATCACCATATTCTTGTTTTGGTTCTATCGTGGTGGCATTTTTCATAATAATTTCTCTAATTTCACTGTCATCCGCTGTCTTGTTTTCCGACCATATTACAGCTGCAGCACCTACCACATGAGGAACTGCCATTGATGTTCCGGACATATTTCCATAGCTTCCGTTTTTGGTAGTACTTCTAATATCCACACCCGGAGCGACGATATCCAATTCCTCTCCTGTACTTGATAAGTTCGCTCGGTCATTTGACTTTGTTGTTGCACCAACTGAAATCACCTCAGGATATGATGCAGGGTACATTACGGTGTCATTACCGAGACCTTTGTTTCCCGCAGCTGCGACCATCATGATTCCTGCAGCTTCTGCCTCTTTTATCGCTCTGTGAAGTGATTCACTATCTTCCGCACCAGTAAAACTCATAGAGATAATGTTCATCTTATTATCAATTGCCCATTGAATTCCCTCAATGACTTGAGTGTAGGTACCTGTACCATCAGACCCAAGTACTTTTACAGAATACAAGTCTACATTCGGTGCTATACCGACAATGCCTTGATTGTTTTCCAGTGCTGCAATTGTCCCGGCCACATGCGTACCATGACCGTTGTCGTCAATATAGTCCGAGGTTCCATTAACGATATTGACCCCGCCGGCTACACGTAAATCAGGATGGTTCGATACGCCAGTATCCAGCACTGCTACTTTAATGTCTTTACCTTTAGTATGTTGTTTATCTAGCATGTGAGATCCAATGGCTACATTGCCCCAAGGGACTTCTTCTTTGCTAGTTACGGCATCTGTCGTTGTACCTCCGGTAACGGCAGTGATTCCATTAATAGAGACTTTAGCGTTTGGTTCAACAAACTCTACGCTGCTGTCCTTTTTCAAATTCTCGACTTCGTCAGTGTTCAATGCAATGACAGAAGTGTTGTGCTTTTTAAGTTTCTTTTTCTCTTTCTTTGAAATCTTATTCTGCTTAAGTACAGAGCGCGAATCTTTCCCCTTTTTAAACGAGACAATATATTCTTTTTCTTGTGATGATGCTTTTGGTTTTTGTACTGGTGTTTTAACTTCTTTTACCGACGCTTCCGAATCTTGCGTTGGTTCTATCTCTTCTTGTACCGAGGTTTTCTGTTCTTGTGAGGTTGCTCCGACGTAAATAAAATTCAAGCCAAAAAATAATGAAATCAGTAAGAATATGCTTGTTATTTTCTTAATTCTCATTTGTGTCCTCCTGATGCGTTAGGTGTTTACGGAGCTGGAATGGTAGTAATAGATTTGACATTACCATTATCATCGTAGGTGTAGTTCCGTGAATACTTAACACCGTCTTTATAAAAGCTTATTGTTTGTAAACGATTTAATGAATCGTATTCATAAGTTTGCTTTGCAGGTTGAACACTCCCCGTAGCAAAAGCAGTTGAATTAGTAGACTTTGGATTTTCAGTACTACCCAAGAAAATGAGAAACACAAACAACAAAGAAAGCATTAGACGACAAACAGAGATTTTGTTTCCACGCTTCAACATTACCACCCCTATCCAATTTTTTTGGTACACATACTCTCTAATCTCAACTCCTTCCAGATATGTGCCTTAAGAATATTATCATAGTGGTAAGCACTTAGATAGACGGTAATTAATGGGTCATTTGGAATTAGAACTGAGTGAGTATTGTAAAAATCCAAAAGAAAAATCTAATAATTCAGGTTCTTCTTCTTTTTCTTGTAATCGTGGGCGCTACCCATACCGAGCAGCTTCAGAGCAATATGCAATGTCTAGACATTGAGATAGATGAAAAGCTTGCCAAGAAGCTGGATGAGATCAGTGAGCCGTTTATGTACGGAAAGCCGTTCGCATCATATCGGTTAAGTTAATCTTCACATAGCAAAAAGATGACTTCCAGATTGCTCCGCAGAAGTCATCTTTTTGTCGTCTATAGCTGATATTCCTGTTTAGAATGTATCATAGGAAAGCACCCGAACAGCGTCTCATATTCATCGCTTATCCTCGCTCGATCAGAGTTCTCTTTTTAATGGGAATATACAGGTCTACCTTGCATTTGCCTTCCTTGTCATGTGCAGGATCATTCATGCAAAACTCAAGGCAGTGCCGATCATCAGGCTCATATTCACTATTCGGCAGCCACTGTCCGAACAAGCTTTGGTACGCGATAGCCAACTTATCAACCGTATCGTAGAAGTGATATAAGGCATAGCTTCCACCGCTCAGTTTTTTAAATTGAACGACCTCTTCGGTCTCTTCACGCTTGTGAACAAAACCGTCCGGCAATGTCACACAAGCATCATATCGGCACTCAGATTCATCCACCACAGCGGGATCATCTAGCGAAATACCGATAAAATACTGGCTCATGGGGGTAAGATCATGCTCTTCGGCCCACTTCCCTAGCGCACTCCATGCGTGATGTGTGTCCAAATAACTTCCGATGTGTCTGACATAAGCAACTTCATACACAGGAAGCTCCCTGACTGAAACGTTCATATCCCAAATCCTCCTTAAAAAACGACTTTTAGAGCTTTCATTTATATCGTAATTGTGAGGACGAGATAACTCTTTTTCATTATTGCTTACGATCGGTGGAATATTGCTGTTTTTTCTAATGCCTGTTCTAATTTCACTGGGTGTCTGACGATAAACTTTCTTAAAAGTCGCGTTAAAAGCAGATACAGACTCAAACCCGCACAGCTGCGATATATCTAAAATCGTCCGATTCGTTTCCGTTAAATATTGGATCGATTTATGCACCCGAACCTGATTCACATAAGCGATCGGGGTCACGCCCACCATCGACGTAAATATTCGACTAAAATGATATTTCGAAAAATGAGAACGTTCCGCCAGTTCATCTAGCGTTATTCGTTCCGAGCTATTGTCTTTAATATACTGGATGACGGCGTTTATTCTTTTAACATATTCATCATTCATTGGCAGATCACTCCATTTACGGGAGATTGGCTCTATCTTTATATGAGCTGCCGCCAAAGTTAATTTTCTTCTACGGTTGCTGCCTTCTCTATATGTTCAATTACCTTCGCCAAGCTCATTTCACTCATGGAACGGATTCTCAAATGATAGTGATCAAAGCTTAAATCCTTCGTCACCTCATTAGGCACGATAACACAATTCATGCCCGCTGCAATCGCTGCTCTTGCTCCATTGGCTGAATCTTCAAACGCTATCGCTTTATTAGGCTCGACCCCCAAAGCATGAAGCGCATTGATATACAGCGCAGGGTCCGGTTTTACCTTCTCGACCTGATCACCGGTATGGATCGTTTCGAAATAATCAATCAGCTGGAGCTTGTTCAAAAACCCTTCGACCCAATCCCTTTTAGAGCTTGAAGCTAGACCAATTTTAAGCCCCATTTTTTTTGCATCCGACAAATATTCCTTTACACCATCTCTAATTTCCAGAAGTTCCACCTTGCTGCGGTGGTTCTCTCTTGCCAGTTTCAAAATGGTTTCGATACTTTCCAGACCCAGCTTCTCTTCAATATATGTATGGATTGCTTTGTCACTCGTACCCACACATTTCGCGAACACTTCTAACGGAAATTCCACCTCATAGCCTTGCAACACTTCTTTGAATGCATTGTACCAGAGCGTTTCCGTATCGATAATCAACCCGTCAAAATCAAAGACGATTGCTTCTATCATGGTATCCTCCTTGATAAATCTGTAAGGCAAGTACTTAAAGCTACTGTCAAGCGCAAGCCTTCCCCCACATTGTCTTCTGTCCGGTTCACAATGTCAAATTGATTAAGTATATTTATAAAAGGACACTGGATTCATCACTTCCAGCATCTTGATGAAAGTTCGCATCGGTTGGAGCGCACCCGCCCCCACATATTGTAAAAAATATGAGCGGAGGTGAAGGCGAATGCCCTGGCTTCAGAAAGCCATTCAATTGAGTAACCAGAACATAACAAATAGTCCCGCTGTTCTCACGAATCAGGGGACTATTTAATGTCGCACAAGAAAGTGCATATATGATTTTTACACCTTGTGACTTACTGCAATTAAATTCTGTATCCATTGGATGGTTATTTCATCCTTTTCGTCATCGCTTAAATTATTTGGAAGCTGTAAGTATTGATCCTCCTCTAACATTTTATGTAGATTATTCCGTAAAATAATGTCTGCGTTGTAGTCAACATTATCATATTGAGGAAAACGATACTCCATCCCTTCTAATGACTGATAGACATTGAAACTAAATTCATTATTATCCACTACACAGTAAGCGTGGCCCTGAATTCGTGGATTACACCAAACGTGAGTCCCTTTCAATTTATCCAAAGAATACTTGAAACCGCTTTTCTGAGCTTCAGTAACATGATAATCATCTAAATAGTATTTCGAAGAAATCTTATCAAAATTAGTGTCGATTACTTGGTAATTTAAGATACATTCGGCACCTTTATTGAGTTTAGGATTGAAATAATCCTCTTGAAGCCTTCCCTTTAATTGTGAGAGGCGCTGCTTAACCAGATAATCAATATTACTATGATCCAAATTACAACCAAAAGTTAACAAAAGACATCTTTTCTCCACTTGTTATTCTGTACCCCACTTTGGTAACGAATTATGAAATAAATCGACATTTCCATGATGATTACTCCAATTATCATCTAATTGGTGCCAATGCCACCGAGTTTGATTTCTAGATTGAGAAGTAAAAACATGAAGCCTTAAATATTCTCCACCATTTGCTGCCCCAGACTGCCCTGGTCCTTTATTTCTACTATAACCATATTTTTCATATTGCTTCTTAATTCCAGGCTCTAATTTCGGCCATACTACTTTATCGAATTGATCTCCAATTTGCTTAACTATTTTTTTTCCCATCTTCTTCTTTATTGCTGCTTTAATTATAGCAGCAACAACAGGCCAAACAATAGGCCATACTGCAGGTGATATTTCACTTTGAAGACTAAAATCTGTAGAATGACTTATCACAGATGTATTGCTTCTTGCTATCTCCGCAAATGCAAGAATAAGAGAAACCTCTTTACTATACTCATTGTATTGTTCAACTTTTGATTTTAAATCGGGATCAGCCTGAATTGCTTCTTCTATACTTGAAGAGTTTTCTTGTATAAATAATAAAAGCTCTTGAATCTCACTTTCATTTAGGTTTAATTCTTCTTGTACTTTCTGAAGATCACTTTGTGCAGGTAGTGCAGAAACTGTTAATGCCGTAAATACTGTGTTCAGTAACAAAACCAAGGCCAAAACAGCTGCAATTTTTTTAAAATGCTGCCAAAAACTCAAAAAATCATCTCCTCTACTGGCTAATACGAAGATCCTATACTGGAATTCATCCTATATCATCCAAAAATTTATAAGACAAAATTCAAGATAATTGTGAAAATTTTCACAACAAATATTTTGATGGTGTATTACAATGGGATAGCCTAAAGAGGCAAGCGAAGCAGGCAGGAGAAAGGGTACATGAAAGTTTTGAAGTATGGAGCACAATATTGCAGGGACGCTGCTCTACTTCTTATTTTCTTTCGTTACTGCCTTCTTTTTTTGTTCGTTCTTTAGGTTTAATCAAAATAAAGAGCATAGAAATGTGGAGGGTTAACATGAACAAGAAAGCAACATCAACGCTTATTCTCCTTCTCTCTCTCATGCTCGTGATCGCAGGATGCGGTAACGGGAACGGGGATCAGAATCAGACTCAAAGCAATGACAAAAAAGAAGAGACCAAAGAAACAGAAGCCGTTTCGGGAGCGTCTCAAGCCGGTTATACATCAATCGATCAACTACAAGAAAAATATGATATTATCATTGTCGGTGCAGGTGGTGCCGGGATGTCAGCTGCACTTGAAGCAAAAGCTAAAGGGTTGAACCCGGTTATTTTTGAAAAAATGCCGGTTGCTGGCGGGAACACAAATAAAGCATCTTCGGGCATGAATGCTTCTGAAACCAAGTTCCAAAAGGAGCAAGGCATCAAAGACAGCAATGATTCATTTTATGAAGAGACATTAAAAGGCGGTCATGGTACAAACGACAAAGACATGCTTCGTTTCTTCGTTGACAATTCTGCAGATGCCATCGAATGGCTGGATTCCATTGGAATTCGGTTAAACAATATTACAATTACAGGCGGTATGAATGAAAAGCGCACACACCGTCCTGAAGACGGCTCAGCGGTAGGACCATACCTTGTGAACGGTTTGCTGAAGAATATACAAGAACAAGATATTCCGCTTTTTGTAAATGCAAATGTGACGGAGATTACGGAAAAAGACGGTAAAGTAAACGGAGCCAAAGTCGTCTTTGACCAGACGGATGAGAAAACGATTGCCGCGGATGCTGTTGTCGTAACAACTGGTGGTTATGGCGCCAATATGGACATGATTTCCGAAGTTAGATCCGATCTAGAAGGCTTAGTAACAACCAACCAGGAAGGCAGCACCGGTGACGGCATTAAGATGATTGAAAAACTCGGTGGTACAACGGTCGATATGGATCAAATTCAAGTTCACCCGACAGTGCAGCAAGACAAATCCTATCTCATTGGGGAAGCTGTTCGCGGAGAAGGGGCCATCCTCGTTTCCAGTGACGGCAAACGTTTCACAAACGAGCTGGATACTCGGGACAATGTCACCGCTGCAATCAATAAGCTTCCTGAAAAATCGGCTTATCTTGTATTTGATTCCGGCGTAAAATCCCGCGTTAAAGCGATTCAACAATATGAAAAAATGGGCTTTGTCATCCAAGCGGATTCTATTGAGGCTTTAGCCAAAGAAATGGATGTTCCGGCAGATCAGCTCAAAACTACACTGGATACATGGAACAGCGCGGTTAAGAATAAAAAGGATGCCGAATTCGGCAGAACCACAGGGATGGACAACGACTTGTCCAGCGCACCATACTGTGCAATCAAAATCGCCCCTGGGATCCACTACACCATGGGCGGTGTGAAAATCAACACCAACACCGAAGTGTTGAATAAAGACGGAGAACCTATTCCGGGCTTGTTTGCAGCAGGCGAAGTGACAGGCGGCTTGCACGGTCAAAACCGGATCGGCGGTAACTCGGTTGCAGAGATCATTATTTTCGGTCGCCAAGCCGGGATGAAATCAGCTGAATTCGTTAAAGCACAATAACATATCAGCTTGCTCTTTTCACTCCATAATCAACCAACGCTTGGGCTTATCATAGTCCAAGCGTTGGTTGTTTTATTTTGCCAGATCGACAACTGTCTAGAAATTTGGTGTGCTCTTTATTGGAATAGACATAAGACTGAAGCGATATGAATGATTACAACGCCCCATTCTGGCGCCCATTTTCAAATATTCTACGCACCGAACCTCTGACGATACCCGCATCTTCTGCATAGCTCCTCGATAGCTTCCCTGCGGGAAAATCCCTCAACCAGGTTATTGGCCCGGTCGCTCTCTATAATTTCAGAAAATGATTGCTGATGGATGTTGCCCAGATCGATGACGCCTTCACCATCCAGACAGCACGGTACGACGGTTCCGTCCACAAGAATCGCCGCCTGATTACGAAGAGCGTGGCAAAATCCCTTGCCATCATCTTCAGGCGCAGTCAGGCTCGGCCACTGGAATTCATAATCCTGATTGATATAGACGCGGTCAGCGACTTTCACTCCACCGCCTGACTCCACCCTCTCTTCAATTTTATAATCCAGGCCAAATTCCTTCTCTATAATTTCGAGTGTCTGCCGATTTCTACGGTTCCGAAAGTTTTCTTCGTTATCCTGTGTCAGATTCCACAGACGGAATGAAATAATAACCTTATGCTCCTGTGCTTCCCGGACAAATGAGAGAATATCCTGTAAATATCCTTCACGGTCTGTTGAACCTAAATGCCCGTCAAAGCTGTGAAGTGAAAAGTTCATCTGTCTAAGCGCTGGCTTACCGAGCAATTTATGCCGATTTTTAGCGATCAGCGTTCCGTTGGTTGTAATATTGACCCTAAAACCTTTCTCATGGCTAATATCCAGCAGCTGATCAAGCTTTGGATGAAGAAGCGGCTCGCCTTTAACATGCAAATAAATATATTTCGTATGCGGTTTGATTTCATCCAATCTTCTCGCAAAATCATCCACCTTGATGAAATTAGCCTTACGCTCCGTCGGTGGGCAGAAGCTGCAGGCGAGATTGCAGATGCTTGTAACTTCTATATAGACCTTTTTAAATGTTTTCAAGATGATATCTCCATTCTTTTTTCTTAAAAATATATCTTCTCCAGGTAAAGCCCGCATGCCTCCGCCATTCCACCCGTTTGTCCCCGTTCTTTGGAAAGAAGAATGGCCGGTACATCTTCCGGTTCTTTCTCACCCAATCCGATCTCGATTAACGTTCCGATCATTTTTCGAACCATATTGTACAAAAAACCGCTGCCGGATACTCGTATTTCAATAAAGCCTTCACTCTCTTCTATGTCCAAAGAATAGATCGTACGCATTGTATCTTTTTTCTTGGACTTGGCATTGGAGAAGGCTGTGAAATCGTGTTCACCGATAAAATATTCGCATGCTCTTTTCATTCGGTCGATATCCAGCTTTTTCACAACATGCATACTGTACTTTCTCATAAAAGGATGGCTGTACTCTTCATTCCAAATCTTATATAAATAGGTTTTGGATTTCGCATGATAGCGGGCGTGGAAGCGCTCGTCCACCATCGTAACATTTGTAATACTAATGTCTTCAGGCAAATAATGATTCAAAAACTTTTTAATTTTCGCTTCAGATAATTGTTCATTGATTTTAAAATTGGCTATTTGGGCAAAAGCATGAACTCCTGCATCCGTTCTGCTGGAACCGATTATTTCAACGGATTGACCGACCAGTGCAGATATGGCCTTTTCAATTTTCCCCTGAACGGTATTTTCCTGATTGCCCAGGCGCTGCCAGCCTTTATAGCGTCCCCCGTCATACTGAATCGTCAGTTTATAATTATTCATTGTTTACTCCTTTTTCTTTACAATCAAATTATGTATTCTACACTATTATTCCACGAAAACATATAGACGCCAAGCAAGGAGGAAACACCTTCGGCGTTCTTTTTATGCGATGACGGTACTTCTTGAGAAATATAAGCCACGTATAAAAAAGAGGGGGATTCCCCCCCTCTTTTCGCACCAAGTAGGTGCGGTGGCACAAGCAAGCAATGATTTCAATGCGCTCTCTTTTGAGTCGATTTTCGGTTCAGTTTTTTTATATACACAGGCAGATAGGCTGCGACAATTATAAGTATAATTAACTTCAGCGGGAAGATTAAGACAAACAGCAATATCACCGCAATTGGCTTTTGAAGGACTGCGCTTGTGAGTGCCGTAGTAACCACTGCAACCGATGTTACCGGATCGACCGGGAACAATAACGCCACAGCATACCCTATACTTACCCCTGCGAAAATAAGTGGAAATATATGTCCGCCACGCCAGCCTGATGCTAAACAAAATTCAGTCAAGAAAAGTTTTACAATACCCATTCCGAGCAACAAATAAAAGGACATGTCCATCCATGTTGAAGCTAATTCGGTTAGCTCATGCTCTCCCGAAAATAAAATGATCGGAAGAACCGTACCGATGAGCCCTAATACTACTCCACCGATCATTGCCTTAATCACTTTATAATTCTCAAGCGGTTTGAGCATTTTAGGAAGGAGATATCCGAAATACCCATAGAGCTTAGCAAACAATATGCCTACAAGAATAAGCGGGATGATAGCAATCATTTCATTCAACCCTATCATTGCCGGACCAAAATCCGCCAGCGAAAAGCTTCTGTTATCTATTTGGGATAACAGAAAGAACACCGAAAAACCTGCTGCGGTAGTTATTGTATACACGAGCGTCTTGATTAGTTTTCTGCGCCTTGGGTCCCCTCGATCTTCAAAAAGCGTAAAAGCCCCGTATAACGGTGCCCTGAAGATCATACCTACTGAAGCCTCCACACTATACTCAATAATGATATCTCCATGTTCACTTAACACAGGTTTCTTCTTCACTATCGATTTAATAGCATCTCCTGCCCACGTAGAAAGCCCGCCGATAATACCGACCAAAGCCGCCTCGGGTCCAAGACTGGCTCCAAAAGAAAGAACAATAATAGCAGAAATTGCGTTCTTGAATCCTGAACTGTAATCAATTCTTTTGGTTTTCTTAAGCTCACCTAATACCTCATCCATTCTGCGCGGGTAGTTACCAAAGTACTTTTGACATAAACCTACCAGAACTCCACCAGTTAAGCACAGGATGATGGTCCAGTTTCTAACGTCAATCACACTCGGCAGACCAATCCATAATAAGTGTGTAGTTATTGAAAGAAGAGCCAAAAACGCCCAGGTCAGAAACCCTGTAACGCCTCCTATGAAGGTGCTGTAAAGAAAAAAATAGCCTATTCCTAAAAATTTCATCCTCTTGTATCCTCCACTTTCCTTCTGAATTCAGCTCCTGATGGGTTATTCGCTGCCACAAGAGTAGGGATCGTTACAGACTATTTATGTTTGAATACATGTGAGTATAGCAAAAATAATATGCTTATTAAACTTGCTCATACCAGTATATCCACGGTAAATTTATTACATAACCAAGACACATAGCATGTCCATCGTGTACTTTCACCCGGCACCCTGAAGCAAAAACTTAAAATTGCAAATATGTAGAATGAACGTAAGACAGCGGTGCAAGAACTGAATCTTGCACCGCCGTTTATTCATCACATTTATTCAATTATACACCTCAGCAGGCCATCGGGTCTATACGATCATTTCCTGCTTCAATTCATCTTCATCCATTGTGAACTGTTCTGCTGATTGGGCGAGCTGCTTCGATAGTTCATCGATCGTCTCCACCATGCTGGCCAATTGCTGCACCATAGCGGATTGATCCTGTACAGTCGCCGTAATCTCTTCAAAAGAGGCAGATACTTCTTCTCCTGATGCAGACAGGTTTTGTGCTGCTTCCAGCACTTCTTCCTTATTATTCTCTACATTTGCAACTTCTGCAGCAATTTGTTTAATCTGATCCGACACATCCAGCACATGCTGCAAAATCGTCTCGAATGCTTCTTGTGTTCGTTTGACGTATTGATTTTGCCGCTTCGAGATCATTTGTATTTCCTGGACACTGCTGTTGTTTTCCTCCACATGAGCAAGGGTTTGACTAATAATCGCATCGATTTCACCCGATTGAACGGCACTTTGCTCTGCAAGCTTGCGAATCTCACCAGCGACGACAGCAAAGCCTCGTCCATGCTCACCTGCTCTAGCCGCCTCAATGGAGGCATTAAGTGCAAGCAAATTCGTCTGATCGGCAATATCGGCGATTGCAACGGTGATCAAGTGAATTTGATTAGAGCTTTGCTCCAGCTCCTTCGTAATGGAAGATATCTTTCCAACCATTTGATCGTTCAAATCATTATTCTTTAGCAAATCATGAATAATCTGATTATTATTTTCTAACGTATCAACAACCGTTTCTGATTTTTCTTTAGCAAGCTGCGATTGATAGTTGATCGACTTAATATTTCCACCTAAAGCATTGAATTTCTGAACAATCAATTCCGTATCCACGCTCTGGGATTCAATCGCTTTGGCTACTTCCACCGTCATCGTAGAGGTCTCCTGGATCGACCTGGCCGCATGTTTCGAAGATTCGTCCAAATTGTTCGTACTTTGATGTAATACATCTATGGATGTATTCATATTTCCAATCAGCTCTTTATTGCGCTGCACCATCATATTAAAGGCGTCTGCCAACTGCTTAAATTCGCTTTTATATTTTCCGTCAGCAGTTACGGTCAGATCCCCCTCAGACAGTTTATTGAACGAACGGGTCAGCCTTACAATCGGTATCGTAATCGTTCTCGAAACGAGTAAACCACATCCGATAGCAAGGATAATGGCAATGATAGAAATGATCGTAATACTTTTAAACAACTGATTGAGCGGTTGCTTGATATCTTCATAACTGTCTTCGACAATGACGGTCCAATTGGCTAACGGGATCTTGGAATAGCGTATATACTTCTCATCATGATCGATTTCATCATGCAGCAATGTGTCTGCTGCTTGTTCAGCTTTAATCTGTTCTAGTTCAGGTGCTTCTGCCTGTTGTCCGAGTTTCGCTTGATCACGGGAATGGAACACGATCATCCCATTATGACTAAAGATATAAATAACGCCTTTATCATTGATTTCGATATGCTCTATATTTGTAAAAAAAGACTTTATGGAGATGGTGCTGCGCATCACACCTAATATTTGACCATGATCATCTTTGATCGGCTCAGATATCATAATCGTAAGAGCTTTGGCGGACTTTGTATACGTCGCATCACTTATGTATAACTTCCCTTGAATGGCTTCCGAAAAATATTCACGATCGGACCGATCTGTTCCAATCAGCTTCGAATCACTGCTGGCCACGACAATCCCTTTCGTATCAAGTACGGATAAAGACTGCTTGCTTGGTGAGCCATTAAAGCTCTCTATAAGCTCTTTGTTGGCACGAGTATAGATTTCGTTATCGGAAGATAAAAACTGTTTATCCGTTAGCTTGCTTTCTTTTCTTTCCTGAAGCAGATCTCTATATGTATTATTCGTCGCCAGTAAATGGTTTAATTGTACTTCCATTTGAAGCGTTGAGAGTAAGTGCTCACTGATACGAGCTGCATTGGCTTGGATTTCATCCTTGCTCTTATCAAGAAGTAAACCGGAGCCAACATAATACATTACACCTGTCGTACCGACTAATATAAGTACAACAAAGCAGGTTATTAAAAAAGGTAATTTGAGACGTAAGGACAAGTTCGAAAATTTCCGTACCTTATGAAATATTCCTGTTGGTGACGCCATCTTTTTTGTTTTCGCTCCTCATCATCATTGATGTATAAATCTGGGTACAAAGAGATGCCTTTTTATTCTTATCTTTAACTCGCCCCTTTTTTTTCATATTCATCGTAAAATAACGACTGACTTCAACCACGTATTTCCAGATGACATATAATATATTGATCTCTTTTTCACATACTAGCAACCTATTTGCTCACAGGCACGAAAATAGAGACAGGGAGAGAGTTAAAGAAAGGGGACTTAAGTTGAAAACTTCGAAGAGGATATAAATTTGAATAAGGGCAGACATCTACAGGAAACGTAAATAGCCTGCCCCTAAAAAGGGAGCTTTTTATGACCAGATTGTAATCCAAACAACCTACTATATTTCCATACGTTCCAGCCTTACAAAGTCGGACTTAGGCAAACCCAATTCAATCCTTATACGGATCAAACTCATTTGCACCCGCCATGCAGACGCCGATTGGTTTCAGCACATGCATGACCTCGATCGTTTCGGCATGTGCATCAAGCACTTCCTGAAGCTTCCGGTAAACAAAAGGACTCTCATCCGTTCCCGCGCCGCGCAGTTCTACACCGAAAGCACGAACGGCCTCCATCATCTGCGCTGTGGAGATTTTGCCGCCGCTTCGGGTTCGGGTTTTCCAGTTCATTCTTCCTGCCGCTTGGGTCCGGCTCATAATTCTCCCGGCTCCATGAACCGTACTGTAGTAAGCTTCCTCGTTCTCCTTACTGTCCTTCCCTTTGACGATCACGGAGATGTCCCCCATGCTGCCGCCGATAAAACCGATCTGACCGGGTGCAGACGGAGTAGCTCCTTTACGGACGACAACCACTTCTTTGCCGTTGTGCATCTCTTTCCAGGCATAGTTATGATGATTATGCACTTCAAAATCGGCTTGCGCTCCCAGTATCGCTAACACCTGCCTGATCACATAATCCCTTCCGGCATAGGCGTAGCGTCCAGCGAGCTTCATCGCCCGATAGTACATATCCCCCAGCTCACTATTCAAATCAAGCAGTAAAGGCGGCTGATCCATCTTCTCACCAGGGGCACTGGCAAGAAATTCTCTTCCGGATACCAGATTGATAAAGCCGCTCGCCGTCTTATGTCCAAACCCTCTGCTGCCAAAATGATTCGCAATCCATAAACGCCCTGTTCCAACTTCCTCAAACAAGTCTACAAAATGGTTGCCGCTGCCAACCGTTCCGAGCTGGTTCTGTGCCAAAGTCTTGAGCTTATCATGTTCCTGCTTGCCTAGTTCCTTGTAAACAGCCCAGTCGGGATCATCAAAAAGTTCATGGTCGACCTTCTCATTATTGACACGTCCCATCCCGAACGAAATTTTTCGAGCAATTTCATCCATGATGTTCGCCAATTTCGGCTTGATGTCCTCCGCAAGCAAACGGGTTCGTGCAGCCTTATTCCCGCACGCAATATCATAGCCGACGCCAGATGGAGAGATTTGTCCATCATAAGCAACAACCCCGCCGATCGGCTGGCTGTACCCTTTATGGTGATCCGCCATCAGCAAGGTTTGGACTACATTGCCGGTTTGTGCGCACATTCTCGCCTGAACCAGCGCTCCCTCATCGGGAGTACCCCAGACACGCACACCATCTATATTTTGATAAGCCATATGACTATTTCACTCCTGTTTTAAGAATCATCACTTTTAATGAATACAATCTTCACGCCAATTACCTGATCCTGTGCATTGACAGCCTTATACACCCCATAAGTGCCGTCGCCCATGCCGCTGCGGGATACGACGCCGCCGTCCAGAACACCCGCTTCTTCCCCGCTCTCGGTAATATCGCAGCAGGTGTCGTACCACTGCGGATCGGAATTTGGACTTTCCTGAGATGCATCCGTATCCGGTATTCTATATTTTTGAATGTCAAAAATTCCGGCCTGACCGCTGTCCACCCCAACGATAAAAGGACATTTGATCCACTCCAGATATGTCTCCCGTTCAGCCACAGAGTGATGGCAGGCCGTTAGCTTGGCGTTGGCTTCGCCCCAGTCCCGAACCTCGACCTTCTCCACTTCCCCAAGCCATGTTCCATTCAATACCGTTTCCAGCACCCCCATGATGATGCTTGTATTCAGTTCATAACAAGGGTCAGCGACAACCAACCGTCCAGATTCTACTTCAAACTTGCCCAGTTGAATATTCAATGAGGATACCTCCAGTCACTGCTTCAATATACGTCTATTCTATCATGGGTGATAGAGGAAGTATAAGCAACGACTACCAAAAAAATAGACCGCCACCAGATGGTCGCGATCTATTTCTTCGTCTACGATCGGTCACAGCTCTTATAGAGCATGAACGAGTAAATCTTGTTCAATAACTTCATTAAAATTCATTCCGATAAAACGGTTCTCTACTTCACGAAAATCCAAAATAGAAATGCTATCGGAATAAATCTTCAACTCTTTTACAAGCCCATGTTCAACCTGGAAAAAAGCCTGGATGTTGCCTGATGAAGTCTTCTTCTCAATAGAGGCGTTATATACAGGACTTTCCCCATAAATCCACCTGTCATCCATATATTTCTTCATAAGGTCCGGTGATTTCTCCTGCCGGTTGTATTTTACCAAGGATGAGTTTTCACCGTAGATTTCCTTAAAGCTGTCGATCAACGCTTCGGAAAGGCTGGAAATAGAGATTTCATCGTTCAGTTCCTTCAAATTAACGACCCGGCTTTTGACCGAGGTGATCCCTTTGGATTCCAGCTTGAGCTTGGATGGCTTCAGCACTTTAGCAAGCATTGACAAGTCCACATCGACCATCATGGTTCCATGATGAAATGCATTCCCGTCTTCCTCGTAAAAGGCATGGCCGGAAAACTTTTTGCCTTCACAGGTCAGATCATTTCTGCCGGACCGCTCCACTTGCAGTCCGAAACGTTCGACAGCTTTTTGGAGTACCGCGATTTGTTTGGTCAAATCTTCTTGAGACTTTTTACATACAAAAGTGAAATTCAGATTGCCTAAATCGTGATAGACGGCTCCTCCGCCCGAAATTCGTCTGGCAATGTGGCCGCCATTTTGCTTGATCTGCTCAATATCACACTCGATATACGGATTCTGATTTCTGCCGATCACAACCGTTTTTTCATTTTGCCACAAATATAGGGTCACTTCATCCGGCTGGGCGTTTCGTAACAGTTCTTCTTCCAGAGCCAGATTGAAGTACGGATCGTTCTCTTGGGAAATGACGATTTTATTCATGGAAATGAAGCGCTCCAATACCTAGGCCGAATGCGGCTTCGTGAATAGTTTCACCGGTTGTTGGATGTGCAAAAATCGTATGGAAAATTTCTTCCTCTGTGATTCCGTTTTTGATAATAACCGTCAAGGTACTGATCAGAGCGGAAGCTTCAGGACCGATGATGGAAGCACCGACGATTTTACCGGTATCGTTGTTTTTGATTAACTTGACGAATCCTTTTTCTTCTCTCATCGTCAACGCTTTCCCGTTGGCCTGGAAAGGGAATTTGCTGATCGTCATGGACATCTCCTGACCCCGCGCTTGTTGCTCAGTCAGACCAACGGAGGCAATCTCAGGGGATGTGAAGATAACGTTTGGCACCATATCATAATTGATAGCTAAAGGTTTTCCTAAAATATGATCGATCGCTGCTGTACCTTCATGGGAAGCAACGTGAGCCAGCTGGATTCGATTAGTAACATCGCCGATCGCATAGATGTGATCTGCAGAAGTTTGCAGATGTTCATTAACGGCAATTCCTTTTCCGTTCTCATTGAGCTTAATACCAGCTTTATCGATATCTAAACCTTCGAGGTTCGGTTCTCTACCAATGGCGACCAGAACTTTTTCGCTGGTCATAAACATTTCCGTACCCTCTTTTTCAAAAATGATCACTGCATCGCCGTTCTGATCTTTCTCGATTCTTGTTACTTTAGCTCCGGTATGAACGCGAATTCCACGCTCGGCGGCTATGGTCTTGATCTCTTCAGAAACGTCCTCATCAACCATCGTCAGAAGCCGGTCACAATATTCGATGACGTTGACCTCAATCCCGAAGTTGGAATAGATAAAGGCAAATTCCATCCCGATAACACCGCCGCCGATAATGGTGATCGATTTGAAATTCTTCTTCTGTTGCAGCGCCGAAGTACTGTTCAAGACAAAATCATGATCGATCCCCGGCAGATTGATTTTGGAAATTTTTGAACCTGTAGCAACGATCGTATGGGTCGCTTGAATCGTATATTCGTCTTTTCTGTTTTTGACCAGCACTTGCTTGCTGTCTATAAAAGAGGCGCTCCCCCGGATCACTCTAATCCCATTCTTCTCCAACAGGTAGTCGATTCCCGACACAAGGGTATCTTTGATTTTATCTTTTTGATCGATAACCTTGGCCATTTCCAATTGAATAGAATCCGCGGAAATTCCGAATTCCTCTGCATTTTTAAAGTTATGGAATACTTCGGAAGATCGGATTAAAGCTTTCGTCGGGATACAGCCCACATTGAGGCAAGTTCCGCCAAGCTGTTCTTTTTCCACGATAACCGTCTTGAGACCATGTTTTGCAGCGTAAATAGCAGCCACATATCCTCCAGGCCCTGCACCGATGACCACAACATCGGCCTCTACCTGTTCCTTTTTCCCATGAACAAGCCCTGCAAAATAATCCAATTTAGGTTTGACAGTGGCAGTTTCTTTCTGATCGGTAGTCATTTTAAACAGCACATGACCCAGCGCAATTTCCTGACCTTCGGAAACTAAAATTTCATCGATTTTACCAGCATATTTGGATTTAAAAGGGGTGTTTCCCTTTTTGCTTTCTAATTGCAATAGTTGTTGACCGATCTCAACTGGATCGCCAACAGATACATTAACTTTTCCGATTTTTGATGTTTTTTCATGCCCGGTGAGCTGTTCGAGTTTAATCTCCAAAAGAGATGCCTCCCTTAATCATCTATGTTGAACTAAAGATACTAGCCTGTGCACCACTACGAATTCGGATTATTCTTCCGATCGCTGCTCTTGTCCTCAGATTTCTCTGAAGTATTTAAACAACCGTTGAAATCCGCGGACAAATGCGAACACTGGCGTTTCTCCAGAATAATTCCGCCTTCTCCGTTGAAGTTAGTTCAATCTATACATGTTGCTATGCAAGAGGCCTGCTTATTAGAGCAGACCTCCCGTGTTTATTCAAACTACTCTTACAATTTTTATTTGAAGTCTTTCTCGAATTCGTCAATAGAATCTTTAAGCAGAGTAACCGAGTAAGCCATGCTAGGGCCTCCGCCAAACGCTACCGCTACCATTGCAGCTTCCATAATTTGCTCGCGTGTCGCACCAGCTTCAAGCGCTTTGTAAACGTGGAACACGATGCAGTATTCGCAGCGGTTGTAAGCAGCCACAGCAACACTGATCAGTTCTTTTGTTTTAGTATCAAGAGCGCCTTCTGCATAGTTGGTTCCCAGCAAATTCATAAACGCGTTAACATGTTCACTATTGGTTTCAGACAGAGTAGCCAATCCGTTTGTAAAATCGTTCAACATTTGTCTAACATCTTTTTTCATTTTCGTCTCTCCTCATGAATTAATTGTGAAATAATTCACATCCCACGTTAAAAATATACTTTACACTGCAATGGTTGCTATGTAAAGTATATGTGTATAAAGTATCATTCCACTTGAAAAATGTCAAATCCTTTAGTTTCCTTTCGATAGATTGTGAACCATTTTATCAAGTACCTTTTTAAAAACAGACAATTCCTCCTGTGTTATATCTTGAGTTGCTTCATCATGAAAAGCTTGACCAAGAGGGAGCCATTCTTCTCTTACCGCTTTACCTAACGGTGTTAATTGAATTCTGGTAATCCTTCTGTCTTTATCGTCCCTGATTCTTAGACATAAATTTTCTTTCTCCATACGGTCCATGAGCCTTGCGATTGAAGACTCCTGCACATTCATTTTTTGCGATAATTCCTTTTGGATAATTCCATCTTTTTCGCCGATGAAATAAAGGGCCATCCACTGCACTCGGGTCGTCCCACTGTCCTCTAATCTATTGTTAAACTCATCACTTATTTTTTTAGAAGCTGCATTCGTAATGAAACAGATGCAATCGTTGAGATCAAACATAGAATTCTCCTTTTACTATTTTGACTTTTAGAAATGAATTATACCATATGAGGCGCAAAGGGGAAGTTACCGTATATATTTTCCAATCACCTTTATATTAGTTTATTTTTACTCATTCATGTATATCGTTGTGTATTTTATTTATTATTGTTACTCTAAAAGATAAACTATACAGATCCCCTGAAAGAATACAAAAAAAGAGCACAGAATAAAATTCTATGCTCAAAATGCAACACGAACACGCTGGATCCCTCGCATCTTGCTCCTGCCACACTAGTTTGTGGAAAACTAAACAAATAAATCCACAATTTCGTTTACAATCTTCTCCTTTTTACACACAAAGTTATTGATACTTGAGAAAAAGAGTTTGTTCGTATTCTTTTGCAATACTATATCAGGCTGCTTAAACAATAAGATGATATAAAGAGAACTACCGTCATCAATTTCAATATTCTTATCGTAAAGTCCCTTCCATATCTGCTCAACAATTTCAGGCATAAAAAGATCAGTATATCTCTCCATATAGGTTTTAATACCGTATTCAGACCACCACCACAAAGAAAAAGTATTCCATACTCTCTCAGATGTATGCAGTTCTGAATCTTTTCTAAACAAGTTCGTATAATGATCTCTAAAAAGAATCGGATTAAAAGGCTTGACCATGTATTGTTGCTGTTCCAATTCTCTTACATTTTCCTCCCAACATGTAACAAGGATCTCATTAAAGCGCTCAGCTTCAAGTAATTCTTCACCATTTGAGATTAAGTGTCTACCCGGAAAGACCTGCTTTTCTCCATAATAGGATTTGTATATATTTTCAATAAATAACAGAAAATTTAAATCCATCGGAAAGACGTTACTAATGCGCAACTGCTTATGATCTCGTGAAAGTGTCATATTAGATTTGTAATCCTATCTCGCATGGCGGTACTATCCAGCTTAAGATTTGAGAAGCGTCTCTCGCCGTTCCAACTAAGCTAATACTGTAAGAGCCTTTTCCTAAATCTAATGGTACATAATCATCTCCACACGCCCTACCAACTGCACCCACGCAACTTACAGGTATAGATTTTTGTAGTACGGGGATTCTGCCAACATATTTATGTACCATTATAGAACCTGTGAAAGTGTGTACTGTGGAAAATCGAGGATTAATCTCCCAACTAACTGCACCACCTGGACCAAATTTTTCATTTAGACGTGCATACCCTCCACTTCCTGAACAAGTTGAAAGTGGCTCGTACTGACCATCAACCGATTGGACCGTTAAGTTATCATCAGTATCATCCACACAAACATATTTACCTTCAACCAAGTTATTATTTTTAAGTGATGCGAAGTCTTTTGAGACTTCCACATTTGGTGTTTTCTCACTACCATTAACTTCAGCAGCAAAAGCATTGATTGGCATGATTAACAACATAATAAGCAATAACCCAACAATTTTTTTCATCATTTATCTCCCTTTATTTTTGTTATATTCAGATTGCTTGGAAGTGAAGTCATAGCTTTTGAGGAATCAAGCTCACACCTAACCTCCTATTCCCTAATTTGGTTATATTTATCATAATACATAATGAAAGCGACTACAATTATTGAATTTTGATATTTTATATGTTAATTATCATTTTTTTATATTTTTTTTGTAAACAGTTGTATAAACTCTTCTTTATTGTATTCTAGAAGATAAAGATAGACTCTACAGGGAGGTATTTTGATGTATGCCTTAGTTATCATCTTAGTTATTATTGGAGTAGCCCCAACTTTCTACAGAATGAACAAACGGATTAATCTGCTAGAAGAACGTATTAAACATTTAGAAAATAATTCTAATGATTTTTAGGTCTAAACAGCCTTTACACGCTCTACATCCTTCTTTAATTCTGCAAAAAATGACCTAAAGAAAAAACTCTCCTACTGCAATAGAAGAGCCGACTACAAATCAATCTGTTTTTAATTTGGAATACATATTGAAGTCGGTAAACTTTCCGTTTATTCTTTCATACTGTCTTAGTGTTCCCTCAAAAGTAAAGTTTAACTTTTGTAAAACCTTTATTGAATTTATGTTTTCGGGTTCTACCTTGGCTTCGATTCGATTCAGGTTTAAAGATGAAAATGCATAATCTAACAAAGAAGAGATCGCTTCTGAAGCATACCCTCTTCCCCAACTTGCTTTAGCAATGTCATACCCGATCTCTGCTTTTGCATTTTCAAAATCCAAGGAATTGTAACCACAGGAACCTATGATTTCATTTGATTCAATTTCAATGATAGAAAAACGAATCGCTTTGTTATCTTGAGCCAGTCCATCAAGGAGCTGAATCATTTCAATTGCCTGATCTTCATCAGTAAAACATTCCACATCCATAAATCTCGTAACATCTGGATCAGACCAAATTTTAAACAAACTAGACGAATCCGATACCTTCATTTTTCTCAAATGTAATCGTTCTGTGTATAACTCTGTCCTCAATATCTTTACCTCCATTTAATTTCCATTGATCCAATTGCGGGATACGATCACCGTTTGTTACCCAAACATCTTATTTCCCCGGTAATTATGTTAAAATAAAATGCTGTATAATTACCATTTCTATATGTTATTTTTTTCAAACTCCTTTAATTTATAAAAATTTATTTCTTTATGATGTTTTTCATGAAGAAGAATAGTAACTTTTGAAGGCTCTCTAAACTTAACCTTACTAATTTTAAAAGTCCAAAGCATTACTTCTAGTAATTGATGAGGAGTTGCATTAAAATCTTTATGTCTTGTTATACCAGAACCTAGCAATGGAACAACGACTTCTTGTTGAGCATAGAGACCATTTACCTCATTCCAAAAATTTATTAAACAATTTGCATATTCATGTAGCTTTAAATTAGCTTTATTCTCATCATCAAATTTCGAAAATGCTACTAGAAAAAAATCCGAATCTTTAAACACAGCTCCTAAACGATAACGAGTTTTTTTTCCACCCAAAGGACGTTTTACGTTTTTTTCAACAATTCTAAGCTGCAAACGTGAATCTTGAATAATTCTTTTATCTAAATCTGTTGTATCTGAATAAAATTTGTTTAAATACTGTCCGTTTAAAGACGCCCTAGATATTATTTGATCATCTACTGCCGTATCGAAATATTCATTAAAGGCGATTACTTTATAAACATCACTAGGAAATGTGAAAATATCTCCCTTTTTTATTTCAATTTCGGAACCATCGATATTTAATATTATGTTCTTTAAACAAAGATTTTTAATTAATTTACACAGAATAAAGATAAAACTTAATACTACTAATCCAATTAAAATATTGATTTTATCGAAACTATGATCAAACTCAATAAAAGTAAGTAACGTTGTAGCAATTCCGAATAATGCACCAGGAATAACCCAAGAACTAATCCAAAAATCTTTATCTTTAATAATTTCCTTTAATTTCCCCATGGCATTCTCCAATATTAGTTTATATTTCATTTTTTTCATTTAGAAAAAAATACCTGGAAATTCTAAGCGCCTCTTTCATATTTTAAAGCATAGATTATCTAATTCAAGCCGTGACTCGATATAATTCTCGGGTAGAATCTAATTCTTTAGCAAACAATGGTACACTTTCTAGATTTTAATATAGTAGAATTGAGGGGGATCGTCCTCTACTACGATAATGATTAATTCCACAAAGATCATCAATTCCATATCATATTAAATAAAAAGGAGGTTTTAAACATGTTTGAATCTGAATTAACACGTGTTCTCAACATCCGATACCCGATATTTCAAGCTCCGATGGCAGGTGGGCCTACCACTCCCGACTTAATTGCAGCTGTCTCAAACGCCGGAGGCCTGGGCAATCTCGGGGCCGGATACTTGACGGCACAACAAATCCGTACAGCAATCCAGGAAATCAGACAACAAACGGACCAGCCTTACGGAGTCAATTTATTTGTACCTGAGCAGCCAACAGAGTCGGACGAAACGATCGCCCAAATGACAAATCACCTCAATTTTTATCGTCAAAAGCTTGGTATTCCACAAAGCCCAATGATTCAAAAGTCTTCAGAGTCATTTGAGGAGCAGGTGCAAGTACTGCTGGAAGAACGTGTGCCTGTGTTTAGTTTCACTATGGGCATACCTTCGCAAGACGTGATCCAAGCCATGAAGAAACGGGGAACATTCGTCATCGGGACTGCAACAACGGTTGATGAAGCCATACGATTGGAAGCTGCTGGCGTAGAAGCTATTGTCGCTCAGGGAAGTGAAGCAGGAGGACATAGAGGAACATTCTTAAAGGACATTCCCCAATCCTTGGTAGGCACGATGGCTCTTGTTCCGCAAATTGTTGATCATGTGTCGATTCCGGTCATCGCAGCGGGGGGGATCATGGATGGACGGGGTCTTATAGCAAGTGTCGCATTAGGAGCCTCTGCCGTACAGATGGGAACTGCGTTTCTGGCAAGTCCTGAAAGCGGCGCCCATGAGGCATATAAGCAAAAGCTCCTTACAGCCCATGAGGATTCCACCGACATTACACAAGCATATTCGGGCAAAGCGGCCCGCGGGGTTCTAACCACATTTATGACAGACATGCAATGTTATACCGGAAAAATTCCTGCCTACCCCATTCAAAACGCAATGACGCGAGACATTCGCCAGGCAGCTGCTAAAGCAAATAATCCTGAATATATGTCACTCTGGGCGGGTCAGGGTCTTCGATTAGTCAACGACCACTCTGCTGCTGCAATCGTACAAGAAACGATCGCTCATGCGAACGATCTAATCCAAAGGCTTGCTATTGCTGGAATAGTGGATGACGAATAAGTTGAAATTATGGACAGAGCGGCAAGCCACTCCATTCATAAAGTAAAGGAAGTGAGTGCCGATTGATAAGCAAAGTGCTCTATCCCGTCTTTCATCTATTTTGTATGGTAAGTATAGGAGCTATTGTCGTTCAACATACCAATGATTTATTCTTACATATTGTTTTCTTCCCGCTCAGTTATTATTTAGCTATGATTATACATGAACTTGGCCATATCATTGTCGCAAAAATCGATGGTTGGACGTTGAATAAGGTATCTTTCGGATTTTTTCAGTATGACTTTATACAAAAATCCTTTTCCTTCCCTAAAACGGTGGAAGAGCTCCTTGGAAAATCAGACATCTCCATGAGTCGGCAGATCATCAGCGATCTGGATAAAAAATTTATACGTCTTTCATTAGGCGGACCGTTAGCAAATCTGTTTTTTTCGATTATAGTGATTGCACTGATTCAGGTTACTCCACAAGAAAACATACAGACGATATTTGCTAATATGGTTCTGGCGTCTCTTATGTTATATGTATTTTCGATAATACCAATCAACTTTCTGAGAAGTGAAAGTGATGGATATATTATTTACTTGCGTATCTATCACCAATCATTATTTCAAAAGTATATACTTACAAAAAAACTGGATTATGTTATGCTGGCAGACGCAATAAACTCTGCGAAAGCAACGTTTCAAACTTCTTTTCTACCTGTAGCTCTTAAACACTTGCACCAAGATCTCCAAATGTTAAAAGGAACCGCACTGCATTTGGAAATAAAGATCCGAAGATATATCGCTTACTACTATATCGATACCAAACAGTATCAAAAGACATCACAATTATTAACGCAGGCTGCACTTCTTCCAAGCCATTTTCCACTTAAGCCAGATTTGATACAGCTATATGTAACCGCCGAGCTTTTACAGGGGAAAGAACCCCCTGTCATCCAATCTTATGACGATTCTACAGATATCATTGGACAGAAGCGAAACGACATTATCACAATGAGCAGAAAGAGGGATTCGAACCTTGAGCAAAAAGGAAAAGAGTTTCTGGAAAATGTCGTATGGGATAATTATGTTTCCAGCATCGAGAGAAACATTGTGAAAAATTGTTTGTAACAGCAAGACTGATAAGAAAACAAGCCCCGTGATTCATCACAGGGCTTATTACATGTTATAAAACCAGTTATCCTAATTGAATCACCCCTTAATTCCACTGAAGGTAATCCCCTGAATAAATGTTTTTTGCAGGAAGAAGAACAAGACGATAATGGGTGCGGTCATCATAGTCGATACCGCCATCATCAGACCCCACTGAGTTCCTTTCTGGCTTTGGAACTGCTGAAGTCCAAGAGATAGCGTATAGGAGTCAGGATTCGTTAAATACAACAACGGACCCATGAAATCCGTCCAGCTGGCCATGAACTGGAACAGGCCTACGGCAAGGACTGCTGATTTAGCTAGTGGAAGCATGATCTGCCAATACGTTCTGAACTCGCTTGCCCCATCAATTCTTGCAGCATCCTTCAATTCGTTAGGTAGGCCCATGAAAAACTGGCGAAGCAAGAATATATAAAATGGTATTCCGAAAAACGCAGGTATAATAAGCGGAAGCGGAGTACCGATCCAATTCAATTTGTTAAAAAGCAGAAACAGAGGAATCATCGTAACTTGCCCTGGAATCATCATGACAGAAATCGTGATGAAAAATAAAGTGTTTCTTCCTTTCCATCTCAGCTTGGCGAAGCTGTAAGCAACGATCGGACAGGTGATTACGACACCTAATGTGCTTACACCCGTAATGATTGCAGTATTTTTCAGATAAGTAAAAAATGGGATGTAGTTCATCGCGTCAATATAGTTTTTCCAAACGAACGGACGTGGAATCCATTCAGGTGGAAATGTGAAAATTTGTGTGAGAGGCTTTAGCGACGTGGAAACCATCCATATAAAGGGTGCTAAAAAGAAAACGGAAGCGATGATTAAACAAATGTGCGCAATCACTTTTTTTAATGTTTTCGTGCTCTTCGCAGTCATAGTTGCCCTCCTCTACTCCCCCTGATAATGAACCCATTTTTTCGACGTTATAAAGATAACTGCTGTCAAGCATATGACGATAATAAACAAGATCCAGGCCATAGCGGAACCGTAACCCATCTTAAAAAACTTGAAACCGTTATCATATAAATACATGACATAGAATTTCATTGAATCGGCAGGGGTTCCTTTTCCTGCAGTCAATGTATACGGGAGGGTGAACTGCTGAAATGCTCCGATTATGCCCATAACTAAATTATAGAAAATAACGGGAGTAAGTAGCGGAAGCGTAACGCTTCGTGCCTTCTGGAACCAGTTTGCGCCGTCAATATCCGCAGCTTCATAATAATCAACAGATATATCATTAAGTCCAGCTAAATAAATGATTACGGCTTGACCAATCCCCCATAAGGACATAAGAATTAATGACGGCTTCGACCATGTTTCGCTACCCAACCAAGCAGGTCCTGTGATACCGAAATAGCCAAGAATACCATTGACTAACCCGAAGCCTGGATTAAGCAGCCACATCCACAAAACAGCTAAAGCAACGCTTGGAACTAAAGTTGGCAAAAAGAAGATGGTCCGATACACGGACATTCCTTTTACTCTTATATTCAACAACATAGCAAGGGCTACACCTAAAATAATGCTTAAAGGTACAAAAAATACGACAAAGTAAACCGTATTATAAATAGATTTCCAGAAGACAGGATCTACAAATAAATCTTTATAATTTTGCAAACCGATAAATTCTCCTGGCTGGAGAATGCTATAGGTCGTTAAACTGTAATAGAACGAAGACAACAGCGGGAACATAAAAAATGTTAACAATCCGATGATCCAAGGCGACGCAAACAGCCAACCGTATAAGCCTTCATTTCCGATCTTACTTCTTTTTGATGTCTTTACCTTAGCACGCGGCATGGATTAAACCTCCTCCTAATCAAGAGAACAAGAAAGGGAAGGGACGAGTATCCCCTCCCTCGTCACATCATGTACGATTATTTATTTTTTAATGCATCGGAAACTTTTTTCGTTACGTTATCCAGCAGCTCTTGTGGCGTCGATTTGCCCCGGGTTGCCATGTCAACAGCGGTAGCTAGCTCGTTCCAATATAGAGATCCTTGAGTCATAACCGGACGTTCATGCGAAACTGGTAATAAATTTATGAATTCTTTAAAAATGGGATCATCTTTATAACCTAACTGCTCGTTTACTTTATCGTTAATGGAGAAGTCACCGGAAATTTTACTGAAGATCTCTTGACCTTCCTCACCTGAGAAGAATTTCATGAACTCCCAAGCAGCTTCCTGGTTTTTAGCACCTTTCGGCATAACAGTTGCCCAACCGCCAGACCAAGTTGTATGGTTCTGTCCATCCGGGGTTGGCATTGGGAATACCCCATAATTTAAATCCGGATTAAACTTATTAATTTGTGCGGCTTTAAATGGTCCGGAAACGATCATACTCAATTGGCCGGATATGAACGGGTCCATTGTAGTTGAGCCTTGAGAGTCAGTGAATGAGGCAATGTCTTCAATATTGTACTTCTGCGCAAAATCTGCAAGCCATGTTAAAGCTTCCACGTTCTTCGGATGGTTCGCAGTGACGTTGCCGTCTGCATCTGTGAATTCTCCACCAAAAGACCAGCCCCATCCGTAAAACCAGCCCTGATCGTACCAAGGAATAAATCCGATGCGTTCAAAACGCTTTCCATTTTTCTTGGTAAGCTTTGCAGCTGCATCTTCCAGTTCCTGAATTGTTTTCGGTGGGTTTTCCGTATCTAGACCTACTTCAGTAAAATGATCTTTGTTGAAGAAAACCAGTCTAGCGTCCGTAGTGGTAGGCATCGCATATAACTTGCCTTCGTAATTCGCTTCGTTCCAAGCAAAAGGATAAAAACCGTCGGAAGTAACGTTATCCTTGTTAGCAAATTCCGTTAAATCGGTCAGAGAACCTTGTGCTGCCCAAGAAGCAACCTCGAAACGATCAAAATAGGCTACATCCGGTGCGTTGTTGCCTGCAATTGCAGCGAGCAGTTTCTCATTCTTGCCCTCTCCTTGCTGAGCGATAAAGATAGAATCGATTTTGATATCTGGGTTTTTCTCTTCGAATGCTTTGATTACTGCATCAACTGCTTCTCCTGTCAGGTCTGTCATTGGATGCCAGAAAGTTACAGTTGTTTTTCCGTCTATCGAACCATTTCCGTCTTTACCAGTCGCCTCGTCATTAGAGCTGCAACCTGATAGAACTGTTGAAATCACAAGCGTTAGAATAGCTACAAACAATGCCCCTTTTTTTAATTTTTTCATTGTTCTCACTCCGCTTTCTTCAAATAATGGTTATAGATGAGCTGCCTTGACGTTATGTAATGGAAAGCGCTTTCAGATTTATTATAAAAATAACCGCCTTCTTGATATAACATTTACATCAATACGGCATATCATCTATGGTTGTTATGTTATCAACAAACATATGTCATGTCAATATGTTTAGAAAGAAAAACAAAAAAGCTCCGTTGGGAGCTTTTCGGAATTGATCTATCATCAAGTTACACGTTGATCGAACGGGTAGATCGACCTTTAACCAACGTGTAATTCATAACGGTGTGCATCGGAACATGATCGCCTTTCAATTGAGACATAAGCAGGTTCACCGCTGTCATCCCCATCTCCGTTTCCATCTGGCGGATATGTGTAAACATTGGGGAATCAAAAGGATCGTCAGGACAATCAAAACATACGATAGAGTAGTCATGGGGTATTTGTTTTTCTAGCATTAACAATGCTTTTTTGAGTGTGACAGCGATTCCGTATTCAGAGGCCACAAAAGCCGTAATCTGCGGATGATCCATAATCAACTTCTTGATGGTTTCGATATCATTTTCCAGGACAGCAAGATAATTTTCGCTTTGAATGACCGGAGGTAGTGAGCTTGTAATTTCGGTTAGCAGGTAATCGGTATTGTATCGTAAGCCGTGCTTCAAAAAAGCTTTTTGAAACCCTTGAAGTCGCTCATCAACAGTTGAGGTTCTCTTAGGAGGCGGCGATATAAAGGAGATATGTTCATGTCCTAACTCAAATAGATACTCTGTTAACTGAAGTGCCGCTTGTTTATTGTCTGTCATAACCGTACTTGTGTATATGCCCTTCAAATCACGATCAACAACAACGACGGGGAATCCCTCCAGAATCAGCTTCAACATCTCACGGTTATACTGTTCGCTGTCTACTGGGAATATGATAAGTCCTTTTACACCAAGCTCAACAAGGGATAATATCGCCTTCTCTTCCCCTGCGATCAGGCCGTGAGTCCGTTTAATAACTAGACTTACTTTATATTCAGAAGCTTTTTGTTCGATGCTCTTTAGCAGCTTTGAGCCAAAAGCTGAATCAAAATCAGGGAAAATGGCTCCGATCAGGATATTGTCATCGAGAACATCTGTATCTTGAACGATCTCCTTTTCAGGGTCAACGTTATGAGGCTTGTCGGAAATATAGGAGCCTTTACCACGAATACGATGAATGATTTGATGTTGAGCCAATAGATCCAACGCTTTTTTGGATGTAATTCTGCTCACACTAAATTTTTCTGAAAGCTCCTTTTCCGAAGGAACCTTATCACCGGCTTTCAATTGGCCGCTTTTAATATTTTCAATAATATAGTTGTATATTTGCTGGTACAACGGTTTCGTCATAAACATTTTACCCCTTTTCAGGTTGACATGATATATATCAACTATATCAAGTAAAGAAAGAAGTGTAAATGTATTGGTTGTACTTTCAATATATCTAACAGGGTGGCCAACCAAAAAAGCGCAAGAAGCCCTACGCTTTTATAATGAATTATGATTCCTTTAAAATGGGAATTGGCGTTCTTCGATTGAATCGAAACCCATTTGGTTTCTGTGAATTCTTCGATGACCCAAGGGTTACCAAAACGGCCCATACCCGAGCTTTTCACACCACCGAATGGTGTATTTTCAAACGCATTAACGGTTTGGTCATTGACGTGGGTCATACCAAATTCTAATTCAGCTGCTAGCTGCTCACCTTTTGTTAAATCCGATGTAAAGATGGCAAAGCTCAAACCATACTCTGTATGGTTAGCGATTTCAATCGCCTCTTCATTGTTACCATCGATTTCATGATTAGATTCCCCCCTACTCTCAATAAGAACCCAATCTATTAAACCGGAATTATCATTTTCCAGTATCTGTATTATATCATCTCAACCACTCTGTAGGTAATAGCCTACAGAAATTCCCCTATAGAAACGCATAAGATGAATCTAACTATCCATTAAGGGGTTATAACGTGACTAATCCTAGTGATAAATCCATAGAGTTACTTGCCTTCGGCAGAGCTCTTCGAAAAATCCGCAAAGAAAAAAGGTTCACACAAGATGAGCTGAGCCTTTACTCCCGTGTCGATCGGTCCTATATTAGCGAACTAGAAAACGGAGAAAAAGCGCCTACGTTGCTAACGATTACGGCATTAGCAAGGGCGCTTCATGTTAAGCCTTCGGGTTTGATAGAGGGGTATGAGAGGGAATTGGAGGAAGTTCAGTATTAAGCGAAGGGTAAATAGTAGATTCCGATTATCATTTTTTTGATTTCCCTAAACTTCTCGCCTTATCCACATGCTCAGCCCGAATCCTCGGATCGCTGATATTAGCCTCTATCCATGATTGATAGATTCTCTGAATATCGGATTCCGCTAGATCGCACTCCTTCTTCTCAGCTTGAATCCGATTCATTTTGCGCTGGATATATTCAGAAAGTTCAACATCGTATACAATCAGTTCATCTGACTGGATTTTTCTCAGTTCCGCATCAACGCTAAATCTACAACGCATCGTAAAGGAAACCAATGAAATGTAACGGATCATTTGGTAGTCAGGGAGCAGACTTTTTATCGACTGAATATGGCCGTAATTTTGCATAAAGGGATTGTACATTTTAAACCGGTTACTCACCGTCCATGAGTTGTTCCCTGGGCGAAACTGTATTGTTTTTTCAACAGGGAGTCATCGTCACGCTTAAATGTACGGGAAAGGCTGTTCACGTTAACTACACAAAAAAACGCCTGTCACCCTTAACTGCAAATGTACATTTAAAAAAGTGGGTTTTTCGATTTTTAGAGCATTAACTGCAAAAATACAGTTAAAATCCAAACTTTTCGCCAAAAAGGTAATTTCGGGCAGAATCAAATGTATTTTTGCAGGTAAACTACCCGAAATAGAAAGTACGGCTAATTTAAATGTACTTTTGCAGGTAAAGAATATATGTTGTGCTTCGGAACATCGATTTCAGTGCATCGACAAAGGAAAGAGGCCTTCCATATGCTCGATGTATTCATGGAAAGCCTCTCAATGTATCCTCTATTATGGAATAGGTTTAACATTCTATTAACTAGTTTCTCCTACTATGAATAAAAAACGATATAGAAAAAACTAAAACAATTATCATTGAAAAAAACGGAATTTCATTTGAAGTAATTAGTGTGTATGGGATGTTAATCAATTGGATGAAAAAATAAGCAATTACTGCGTATGCGAAGAATTTACTTTTCAATAAGAATCCTCCATTTCCTTTATTAAACAATTAATTTCACAAGCTGCATTCAAAGCTAATTACGAAATGAGATAGGATACAGAATATAGGAAAGGATATGTCTCATCAAAAAACTCCCGATTGGAGGTAAATGAGTAATTTATTTTCATAACGTACTAAGCCGTAGTTCATAAAAGTACTGCACAATTGGATGCTTTAACTTCATCTTCTCGGTCATGTTTAAAATTCGCTTTTTTCCAACTCGTCTGTCCACCAAAGCTAGAATATTCAATAAGATATCATTACTATCTATACTTTCCTCTATAGAAATGGATAAAAATTTATTAGCTACAACGATAAAATTTGATTTACTTAATGATGACTGTGCTGACAAAAGCACCTTTGCATGTTCTGATATTTTTCTATTTCTTGCAATGACTTTTAAACGATCCTCCGGAACGGCCCCCTTGGTATTTTTTCTGACCGCTTCAATTTCCTCATTGCTGATCGGTATTTGGATATCTGAATCATTCTTAATTTCCAGCTCTGTCTGATACCATCTGATTGAAGTAGTTATATCACTCATATTGAGTATGTTCTTTTTATCTACCGCAATATAACATATTCCTGCTTTATCCGGTAAATAACGGTATCCAGTTGCACGGTATTCGACCCTTCCATATAACGCAGGACAGAGAAAACTCTCCAATTGTTGCTTCAATTTGCTCCAGGACATATAAATTCTCCTCATAAGTAATCTTTCCTTTATTTAGCTCGAATGCTCCAGCAAAATTATAACACGAAAATTCACTTCGATGTGGTAGTTAAAACGGATATCAACTGTCCGGAAAAATGTCGGTAGTAGCCACATGGAGTTAAGCATATCATATTCGCCTTTTTGTTATAGACTTATCATTTTCAACAGATTATAATAACAAATACACTCCAAAAACGAACATTAAGGGGATAATAATGGGTAAATATATGTATTTATTTCAAGGAACTGCTTTTTCAAGCAAATCGTCCAAAGAAATTGAGATATTAAAAGACTATCTTTTCTGTATTAATACGGACGGCATGATTGAGCGAGCCGTGGCACCGGAAGACGCCGAATATCAATCCTTGCTGGATACGTATCAAGGCAGCGACAACTTTCATCGTTTAAAGGAAGGACAGTATTTCTTGCCTGGTTTTATCGACTTGCACGTTCATGCCCCGCAGTGGGCCCAATCTGGAACCGCATTAGACATTCCGCTCTATGATTGGTTGAACACCTATACCTTCCCGCTGGAATCAAAGTTCTCCGATCTTCATTTTGCACAAAAGGTCTACGATGATGTGGTAAGCACCTTACTGGCCAACGGAACAACGACGGCACTTTATTTTGCAACGGTGCACAAAGAAGCCAGCTTGTTGTTAGCCCAAATATGTGCGAGTAAAGGCCAGCGTGGACTTGTCGGAAAAGTCGTCATGGATGACCCCGAGCAAAATCCAGAATACTATCGCGATGTTGACACCAAAGCGGCACTAGCCGATACGGAAGAGTTTATTATTGCGGTACAAGAATTAGCTAAATCCACGAAACAAGGTGTGTATCCTGTCGTGACGCCAAGATTCATTCCGAGCTGCACGGATGAAGGGCTGAAGGGCTTGGGAGAGCTGGCGGCTAAATACGATACGTATGTTCAATCCCATTGCAGCGAAAGCGATTGGGCTCACGGTTATGTGCAAGATCGGTTCCATAAGAACGATGCTTTTGCTTTGTATGATTTTGGCCTATTGCGTGATAAATCGGTTATGGCACATTGTAACTTCCTGGATGATCCTGATGTCGATTTATTTGCTCAAACCGGAACGGCTATCGCACATTGTCCCGTATCAAATGCGTATTTTGCCAATAGCGTCATTCCAGTCGCTCATATCCATGCCAAAGGCGTTGATATTGGCTTAGGATCTGATATTTCCGGAGGCTTTTCACCGAGTCTGTTCGATAATATTAAACAGGCTGTTATCTCTTCCAGAATGCTCGAGGATGGCGTTAACCCCTCTCTTCCTGCCGAAGAGCGTGGTGCACCAGGATCACGAATTACGATACATGAAGCATTCTATCTTGCTACTGCTGGCGGTGGGGAAAGTTTGAGCCTGCCAATCGGTCGTATTCAGCAAAATTACGCGTGGGATGTACAGGTTATCGATACGAAATGTCCATCTGCCAAACTGCCGATCTTTGATGATAACGAAGATTTACATGATATTTTCCAGAAAATATTGTATCTTGTCAGACCTGAGCATATCCGTGAAGTTTGGGTACAAGGGGAAAAAGTTCATTCGCGTTAAGATATAGAAACTAATTAAAATTTGAGGTGTGCAACTTAGTGAATACACAAGCAGACAAGCAAGATAACGCGCAAACACAATCACAACATTTAACGGTTCTACCCGAAGACAAACTATCTTTTGGAAAATCGGCAATTCTTGGCTTACAGCATGTATTAGCGATGGACGTCTATGTCGTTCCCTTCCTCATTGCTATGTTAATTGGCTTACAGCCCAGTCAATCCAGCGCATTAATTCAATCCACGTTTATTGCTGCGGGGCTTGCAACGATTGTCCAAACTTATTTCTGTATGAAGCTGCCGATGGCGCAAGGTCCTTCATATGTTCCGCTCGGAGCGATCGTCACGATTTATGCCGCTAGTGGCGGCGGGGAACTAGGTTGGAGTTCTGTGTTAGGTGCCAGTTTAGTTGGTGCGATCCTCGTAATTATTTTGGGCTATACTGGAGTATTCAATAAAATCGTGAAATCCTTTATCCCTCCCATTGTAGGGGGAACGATCATCTTCATTGTAGGTCTTTCTTTGTTGCCTGTTGCAATCAGAGACAATGTTTATGGCGCCACTGACGCTACAATTAACCAAAACGTGTTATTAGCTCTTATTTCGGCTGCCGTGCTCATTGTTTTCGTGATCCTGGGCTCTTTGTTCCAAAAAAAAGGATCGATTTTCCGAATTACTTCTGTAATGGTCGCGTTGATTATCGGATGTATTTCTGCACAATTTATGGGCGTCTTGGATTTCTCAGCTATTCAAAGTGCTTCATGGTTTAGCATGCCGATGATTCCTTTTAAAGATTTTGGCTTTTCTTTTGACCTTTCTGCAATTATCACCATGATCATTATTTATCTCGTACTGCTGGCTGAAACAACGGGTACGTGGTTTGCCATCAGCAACGTGATCGATAAACCGTTAACGGATAAAAATATTAACCAAGGTGTTGTTGGGGAAGGAATCAGCTGTCTAATCGCTGCTGGACTCGGTTCAACCCCGGTTACAGGCTATTCCACAAACGCAGGTATTATTTCCATCACGGGCGTGGCCAGTCGCCGAGTCTTTCTTGCGGTAGGAGGATGGTTCGTCCTCTTCGGCTGTTCAGGAAAATTAGCAGCTTTAATCTCTTCGATTCCAACAGCTGTCATCGGCGGCGTGTTCGCTATCGTCTGCGGCATTATCGCGATTAACGGTATCCAGGTCATGAAAAACGAAACGATTGGCGAAAAAGAAATGTACATTATCGCCATACCGATGATTTTAACGCTGGCTCTAGTGCTTATTCCTAAAGACTTCCTCAGTACGCTGCCTACGTTCGTGCAATATTTATTCGGTTCACCTATTCTAGCTGCTTCGCTTGCAGCGATTTTATTGAATAAGCTGGTGCCGAGTAGGAAGTAAGATGTAAGACCAGATCAAAATATAGACAAAAAGAGATACCCCAAGGTTACAGCGAATGTAGCTTTGAGGGCATCTCTATTTTTATGGGATCTATTTCAATAACTGTAATATCTCTTGTGGTTGCTGATTGGCATGTGCCAACATCGCTTGAGACACTTGTACGAAAATGTATGTTTTAGTATATTCCATCATTTCTTTAGCCATATCTACATCTCTAATGCGTGATTCCGCTGCTGTTAACTGAACATAATAATTCGATACGTTATTTTGTATATGTTCTAAGGCGTTTTGATGGGCGCCATACATAGAACGCGCTGAAGAAACTTTTTCGATTGCTTTGTCTATTTTAATGATCGCGGACTCTGCACTTTGCCTAATTGAAAGGTCTATCCCATCAATGCCAAGTGCTGTAGTTCTAGCATCTGTTAACTCGATAGAATATTGATTTCCGGAGTTTGCACCCACTTGAAACAAAAGTTTTTTATAATTAGGAGATGTATCGTTATTTGGTCTATATGCTAAATTGATATTCATTATACCGCCGGTAGTTGATACTGTGTAGCTTCCATCATGATTATGAATAATGCTGTTTATTAAGTTCATAGCAGAATTATCACTCAATGAAAATCTTGCGAGTTCGTTGCCTTCCGGGTCAAATAACCAAAGATAGGATTTTCCGTCTAATTCCCCCCCGGCTAAATAATTACCATTGTTTCCTGTTGAAATACCATATATTCTACTTAAGATAGAAGTTGTAGCTGAGATGTTTTTTTCCCACACCATATTACCACTGCTATCCACTTTATAAATCAGTCCACTTGTCTTTGTTGAATCATTGTAAGAACCAACAATGATAGCTCCTCCATCACTTGTTGCGATTGCATCATAACCTTCATCATCACCAAGTGAACCGACCCGTTTTTCCCATAACAAATTTAAATTACTATCATATTTAACGACCCAATTTGAATTATCCGAATAAGTTCCGTTTACTTTGAGGCTTGAAGTGCCAATAGCTAAGAATCCGCCATCTGCTGTTTCAATTATTTTTTTAAATTCATCATGTCCATAACCAAGCGGAGTGGATTGCGAAGATCCAGTAACTGAACTGGACAGCTGTGTACCGCTGCTATTAAACTTAGCTATTAGTCCATCCCAGTTTTGAATTCCCGAGCCCACACCTACTATAACAAAAGAACCGTTACTAGTTTCTATTACTTCATTACCCTGAATTGAATATACACCCGTTACACCTGTTCTCCACTGCTCATTTCGATTTCTGTCCCATTTAATGATGTTTATTTTATCCACTGAATTTGGATCTGCATAGAAATCATTGCCTAATGTAATATACCCGCCATCACTTGTTTCCTTGACGCTAAATACTTCCATATTTGAAATAGATTGTGACCATACTAATTTCCCCGTATTGTCTATTTTAAATGTGGTACTTCCCGGGTAAGTACTTACTCCGATGTAACCACCATCGGAAGTTCTGGACAATTCACCACTAGATATGTTATTTGTCCAATTAACACTGATACTCCCTTGTATTGGCGTAAAATTACGATTACCTTCCGTACCATTTAATAAATCGATTCCATTAAAATGAGTGTTATTTGCTATTTCATTAATTCCCTGTTTAATCTGTGAAACTTCTTTTTGAGTTTGTCTTCTATCTTCATTCGTTAGTGTATCATTAGACGCCTGTATAGCAAGTTCTCTTATCCTTTGAAGATGGTCTTGGATAGCTCCTAAACCACTCTCTGCAGTTTGAATTAATGAAATTCCATCTTGAATATTTCTTTCCGCTTGTCCCAATCCTCGAATCTGGGCTCGCATTTTTTCGGAAATTGCCAGTCCTGCCGCATCATCCGCAACTTTATTTATACTTAAACCTGATGAAAGTTTTTCTAATACATCACCTGTTACTTTATTATTTCGATAAAGTTTATTATACGAATTTATTGCTGAGATGTTGTGAGCTATTCGCATTTGATCACCTTTCTATTGTAGCTGTACCTGGATACTATTTTGTTATCGACACATCTTTATCTACTCTTTAGGTAATATTACCTATTTTTTTATTTCCAGTTAAGGCGTTAAATCACAGGAAACTAGAAAGAGCCAGGCAATTATCAGGAGAACAGTGGTGTCTTTCTACTACCTACAAAGTCAGAATGCCATAAAATAATCCGCATATTTGAAGATTCACTACTTATGTAATCTATTTAACCTCATCCAAGGTTTCCTTTGAAACTCTGCAAAACTTTTAAGTTAATAGTTTAATATTTTCAACTTATAATGTTATTAAAATTTTACATTTTATCCTCTACCCTTGAATAAGGGAGTGATCGTATGGGTGAGTTAAAGAAAATTATTGGTGATAAAATACGTTACATACGTAATTCCAGACAAATGACCCTACAGCAGCTTAGCGAAGCAACAGGGTTTGCAAACTTCTTATCTTGGAGATGTTGAAAGAGGCAAGAGAAATACATCTCTTGATTCTTTGGAGAAGATTATGAACGCTCTTGACATTAAGGCTGGGGATTTATTTGATTTCCGTGAGATTGATGTTAATTCAAGCCATTTTGAAATAACTTCCGTTCTTGAGGTGCATTATCAGTTTTTAAAGGAAAAGAAAACCAAGGATGTAAAAATTATTCATCGTATAACTAAAGATATTTTTAATTCAATCGAAGGGACACATCTTAAAGAGGGATAAGACTCTAATGTAATAAACAGGAGAAAAGACAACCTTCTAAAAAAAGAAAAACAACCAGACCGTACTGGATATTCCAGCGCGGTCTATTATTACGCAATCATAAAATCGTATACCTTGCGGGCCCCCTAAACACTTCCCTTATATGCCAATTTATGAAATTCTCTTTCGGTGTATATACCGGATGTATAGGGGAACGTACCTTTTTACCGTGAAAACGCATAAGCCACTCTTCAAAACCATGCGTGCCGTGAGCCTCTTCAGCTACAAGCAGTTCCCGCTCACCTGTTATAGTAAATACACCACGATCGAATAACTTATGGTGCAAAGAACAAAGTGCAATCCCATTTTCCTCTGTATCGGGTCCGCCAGCTTGATGCCATTGAATGTGGGCGGCGTCAATGGCCACTAAATTATGTCCCAGCCTGACATTAAACCCACAAACGGCGCAACTGTATTCATATGCTTTTAAAATCTTATTTCTAAAATTGGGATCACGCTTCCGCTTTCTTCTTACAGAAAAATCAAGTCCTACTTCATCAAGAATATCCTGATGAATGGTCTCGGGAAAATGCTCATTCAACAGCAATTCAGCTAACTCTTGAATGAGAAGTTCGTTGTTTTGAAGAAGCTTAAGTACCTCCTCATTAAACCCTCCTGCTATTTGCTCTGTTAAGAGCTTCTTATCAGAAAAATTCCTTTTATCAATAGAACCGCTTAATTCCCAAATTCCATCGGTGGTTAGTCGAACAAAAGGCTCTTCGGGATGATACGATTTTCTGATAGGACCAAACTCTATAAGCAGCTTTTTCAATTTTTCCCGAACTAATTCATACGGTAAGATTGTATTGTTTTGTTGCAGCTGGGCAAGCCCTAGCAGGATTAGTAACGGCTTATGTGGAGCCCGTTGCCCATTCTTTTTCCATATCGTTAGATTAGATATCTTTTCTTTTAATTCGGATTCTTCCACGATCTCTACCTCTCACATTTTTTAATCACACACTACCGACTCTATCTATATTAATAAATGATATCTTGTAAAAGAACAAAAAGAAAGCGGCCGCCTATCCCCTAAGATTAACTACCTTAAGTTGGGCTGCTAACTGACCAAATATGAGGATTCGAAAAAGAGCATCTGCACGAGGTAAGCCTTCAGTCGATATAGACCTTTTGCATGAAACAGAATCCTTTAACTGACAGAAAGTTGCTTCCGTTTACATAATATACAGTATCTGTTATATTAAATTACAATAATTACATGTAACTATTTAAGTAAAGTAGGAGGGGTAATGATGTTGCTAAAAGAATTAGATACACCCATTAGTATTATTAATGTAATTGATCTTGGCATCGATTTAGAAAAAATGAAAGATAAGCTGAGAGCGGGATATAAGGAGTATGAGCCGGATGTTTACTTGACTCAAAGAAATAAAATAGAAATTTTGCAGTCACATTTATCGCAAGAGGAGATTGATCGTGTAGGATATGACGTTTGGATGAAAATTTACAAAGGTGAAATACCAGACAAGGATTTCCCTATTATATTTCCGCATATAGCCAGTGATGTTTTAAAAACAATCTCATCTTTACAACCGACAAGAATGCGTCTAATTTCTGAATGTGAATTGACTTGGAAAGAAAACAGTTGGGAAATTCAACGAATTCCTTGTGCTCCATTTCAACAAACGGAAGCATTGATCGCTACGAATGATTTGGATTATCGCTTGATACCAAGAAAATTCAAAGAGCTACCTGAATACTTATTTGATGAAGATCTCAAAAAAATTCTAATCCAAGTTGGTAATAAAGTTAAAGAATTTAATAATTCCGCGAAAAAACTTAGTATTTCAATTCATCACACCTTAATACTTTGCATTCCAGATCAAATAAGCTCAAATTCTCCTGAAGGAATTCATCAAGATGGGGTGGATTACATTGTATCTGCGTTAGTAATAGAAAGAAACAATGTTTATGGTGGAAAAAGCATTATTTACGGTGCTGATGCGAAAACACCTCTGCTCAATATTACTTTACAATCGGGTCAAGGCATTTTTCAACCAGATAAAGGAACAGAGTTATGGCATGAGGTAACCTCCATTTCACTGATTAATACAGATGAGCCTGGATATCGGTCAACCATTGGATTTGATATCTTAGTATTGGATTAGAGCTATGAATGAAAATTCATTGACCTGCCTAAGATTACTATCAGATTCTTATTCCTTGTGTAAAGTTTCTGAAGAATTCGATATTAGTAGCGTTTCCGATCAAATCTTTTGCACGATTAAAGAGTCTGGTGTTACAACGTTAATTTATAAACAAAACCAAAATACGGTTAATCATTTTTTGGAGATTTCACATGGTTGGAATGCATTACGGATCGAAGCCAAACTTGATTTTTCACAATCCGGCATATTATATTCCATTATTTCTCCCTTATCGAAGGCTAAAATTAGTATTTTAGTCGTTTCTACTTTTGATACTGATTATATTTTTTTCAAAGAGAAGGACTCTGAGAAAGCACTGAGTACACTTAGATTTGCGGGATATCAAATTATTTGACAAAAAAGCAGGTATGTAGATTATGAATGAAATACTAAGAGGAGCATTAATTGCGGGCAGCCTTATTGTGGCTATCGGCGCTCAAAATGCCTTTGTACTTAAACAGGGATTGATGAAAAACAATATTTTTTGGGTGTCATTAACTTGCTTTTTATGTGATCTACTTCTAATGGTCATCGGTGTAATAGGAGTTGGTACCATTATCAGCAGCAGCACTTTTGCAACTGTTTCTCTTGCAATAGCTGGCGGTCTTTTTTTAGCCTTTTATGGATTGAATTCTCTACGGAGTGCTTGGTTTCTTTCCAGTGGAATGAATATTAACAATGATGGAAAAACAATTCCTAAAATTCACACTACTATTTTATCCACACTGGCTATTACTTTGCTTAATCCACATGTATATTTAGATACTGTTGTTGTTATAGGTGGTGTTGCTGGAACATTAACATGGAATGAAAAAATACAGTTTTTAATCGGGGCTCTTATCGCTTCATTTCTGTGGTTCTTTGGGCTTGGATATGGTTCAAGGTGGCTTATTCCTCTTTTCAAAAAACCGATATCATGGAGAATACTGGATTTTGGCATTGGGTGTTTTATGCTCTTGCTCTCCTATCAACTCATCAAATTCGGGTTGCAAAGTATCTAGTTAGTGCTTTGGCAATCAGAGTCAGCTATCCGGTAGAAGTGAAGAATAAAGCCATTGAAAATGCTAGAGGCGGAAAATCGGTTTTTGAAGCAACAACTAGATCTGCTAAAAAAGTACAAGAAAATGCCTAGGAAGTGCCGCCAAAAATGTAGTGAAGTGGGTCGAGTCTATTCGAGGAGAAGTCAGTTCACAAATATGTTTATTCATCTATTTGCCGCATTTTTTCCGTCATGGGCTGGGCTTCGACTATACCGCCAGCTACACCATCGGCGTATACAGCGCCATCGTTGTTTCTGCTGGCTGAGCTTATTGTGCGTACCGTTTTCCGGGAGCCGCCGCCAATATCGATGTAGGTTGAATTTTTCGATGGCACTGAAGGGCAGAAGCTTTCCGCTTTCGCTTGCCATTTTTCGATTGCCAATCCGTTCCGGGCAGCGCCCCGAAGGCTGCAAAATCACAGCCCCCAGCGGCCATGCCCAGGATTACGGACCGTGCGACACAGGGAGACGCATACGCACGAGGCCGCCACAGGCATTTCTACTTCACCGGACAACCGGGTCTTTTTCCTTCGGACAACAGGCCGTTAATGCGCTCGATCAGAAACGGCAGCTCGGTCATCGTATGAATGACAAAATCGGCACCGTTCTGCAAAAATGTCTGCTCGACCTTTCCGATCACCCTGGCTTTGTCCGGCTCCGGCAAAGCCTCATATTCATCCAGGGTCAGGCCCATTTCTGAACTCCCAACCGCCACGCCGACCGACCATACCCCTGCATGAACACCCTCCTTGATATCCGACACCGTATCGCCCACCTTTACTACCTTCCATGAAGCCGACAGCTTCAGCAGCTCCATGTTTCGATAAATCATATAAGGATAAGGCCTTCCATAGGATTGCGTGTCATCCGGCGTCACATAAGTGTCCGGGCTGTAGCCCTTGTGCTGAGCGTTCATGACCACAACCTCCATCATGCTGTCCGTATAACCTGTGGTGGAGCCAATCTTCAACCCCTGAGCCTTCAATGAAGCCACAGTCTCAATCACTCCCGGAATCGGGTCCGTGTACGCCGACAGGGAAGCCATTAGCGCCGGCTCAAACGCCGCATACAACCGCTGGACATCCTCCTCCTGAAAGGTTCTTCCATAGGTTTGCTCCCATAGGTCGGATACCCTCGGCATCGACAGCATCGCACGGATATGGTCGATCTTCAGCATCCCCATCGGGGCTCTCGCTTCGTCCATCGTCACCTCAATGCCCGCGTCCCTGAAAATATCGACAAACACATTCACAGGTGCAAAACATCCGAAATCCACTGTCGTCCCTGCCCAATCCAGGATTACGCCTTCGATTCTGTTCATTGCGCCATCACTCCCATGTATTCTTCAATGATTTGGCATAGCTGTTCGATATCCTGCTCATAAATCTCGCCGATGTTTCCAATCCGAAACGTATCGACGTCCGTCAGCTTGCCCGGATAAATGACATACCCTCTGTCCTTAATGTAAGCATAGAAATGTTGGAAGCTGAACCCTTGATCCGGGAACAAAAAGGTTGTGATGATCGGGGATTGCAGCTCCTCCGGAATATATGCGTGAATGCCGATCCGTGCCAGCCGCTCTCTCAGAAGCCGGTTGTTGTTCCGGTAACGCCTGTGCCTGGCAGGCACACCGCCTTCCTCATATAGCTCGTCCAGCGCTTTGGAGAAGGCCGCCACCACATGGGTCGGCGATGTGTACCGCCATTTTCCGTCCTGGTCCATGCCCTTCCATTGATCGACCAAATCAAGCGACAAGCTCCGCGAAACGCCTTCGCAGGAGGCAAGCTTATCCGCCCGCGCAATGACAAACCCGAATCCCGGCACGCCCTGAATGCACTTATTTGCACTGCTGATCAGATAATCGATGCCCAGGGCCTGCACATTTATCTCCATTCCGCCAAAGCTGCTCATGGCATCAATAATAAGCGTTTTGCCGTATTCTCGGGACAGCCTGGAGACCATCTCCAGCGGATTCAGCATCCCTGTCGTCGTCTCGCAATGAACCATCGCGATATGCGTAATGTAGATATCCTCCTGGAATTTGGCCCGCAGCTCCTCTTCCTCCGGCTGCTCGTCATATTCCAGTTTATACTCAACATATCGCAGCCCGATGTACTGGGCCATTTTGACGATCCGCTCGCCATAGGCGCCATTGTTCACAATAAGCACCTTGTCCTGGCTTGCCACCGTCGAGGTGAGGACAGATTCCACGGTAAAAGTGCCGCTGCCCTGCATCAAGACTGCCGTATACCGGTCTGCCTCTGCCCCGGCCAGTTCCAGCAGCTGCGATCTGATTTTCTGGGTAATCGCCTTATAATCGTCATCCCATGTACAGCGGTCCATGAGCATTTCCGCTTTCACGGTGCTCGTTGTCGTTAAAGGTCCTGGCGTCAAAAGCTTGTAATTGTTCATCCCATTTCACTCCTAAGCTGCCTTATGGTTTGGAACCGTTGAAGAACTGTTGATGCTCCTCCAGCAACTCAACGGTCAAAGCTTTATTGAATGTCATTGAATAGGCCGGCTTGTTCACTTCATCCACGGTTTCTCCTTCATACAAGGCCACTGGATAGTTCACTATCAAATCCTTGCGCGCATCCTGGATGATGGTCTCCGCCATCTTCATTGCCAGCTCCGCCTGATCCCCCTCCTTATTCACTACGGCTATCGACTCGGTCAGCGAGAAGTTGCCTTCAACCGGATCAACGTAATCGATCGGAGCCCCCACAGCCTTGGCCGCTACCGCCTGATGCCGCAGACCGAAACCTGCCGCCACTTCCCCGGCCTGCACCTTTTTGATCGGTCCGGAACCGGAGCTCTCCAGATGAGGGCCAACGTTAGCAATCAGGTCATGAAGCACCTGGCGTCCGGCATCCTTCCCGTACTGGTTGACAATCGCCTGCACCAGCAGCCAGCCGGTCGAAGAATCCATAATATTCGGAATCGATACGAGACCCCTAAATTCTGGCTTGGTCAGGTCTACAATAGAGGCTGGTGTCGGCAGCCCTTTATCCTTCAGCACCTGGGTGTTCACAAAGATCGAGCCAGTGTTGGCAAGAATCGGTTTATAAAAAGCCGGGTATTCATCCAGCGCCGAGGTTTCGAAGGTCAGATCCTTGAACATGCCATGCTGTCTTTGCGCGCTTTCGATAAAATAAGAGCTCATCGTGACGAGATCCGCTTCAATGTCCTTCCCTTCGGCCATCAGTTTGCCGCCAAGCTCGGAGGTTCCCAGAGACTGCACGAGATACTGGCCGTCATACCCGGCCTGGTTCAGCGAGGTTTCCATCGCCGCCACCGCCTCCTCATCCCCGTTCGTGTAGATGACAACCTTCTTCGCTGCGCCCGAACCGCCGCAGGCGGCCAGCGCCAAAACCATACTGACAGCAATCAGCGTCAGCAGCATGCCTTTAGTTGTCTTTCCCATGAATAGCTCACTCCCATTAATCGAATTGTCGTAATTCCGTTATTCACCTCAGCCCTTGATAGCCGCTCTGCGCTGCAGCCAGTCGCACACCAGCTTGATGAGCAGATTCGTCATAAAGATCAGCATCGACAGCACAAAGATTTCATTGAATTTGGCAAAATGCTGCAGCTCTTTGATTTTGCTCGCAACCAGCGACGTCTGGGCTGAGACGAGAAAAATAATGCCGCTGACCGTCACCATCGCATTGATGAAATAGTAGCTGAACATTTCAACAACCGTTGAAATGGAGTTAGGCAGAACAACCCTGAACACGGTCTTGAACCAGCTGTCTCCCAGCAGCTCGCCTGTCGTTTCCCAAGAAGGGTTCATTTTGGACAAAGCGTTTTTGGCCATCAAATACGGCGTCGTAAAAAAATGGACGATATTGCACAGAACGATGATGGCAAAGGTCCCTTTCAAGGTGCTGCCGTTAAACAGCAGCAGATAAGAGATTCCGAGTACCATTCCCGGCACCGTATTGGTGATCATGGATACGCCATCCACGACAGATCTGGCTTTCAGCGGCGTGCGCACATTCAGCAATGCGGATGCATATGCGATCAGCGTGCCCGCGAGTGCGGTCAACAGCGCCACCCATAAAGAGTTGCGGTATACCCCCGTCAAATCGCTGGACTGCACCACATTCATCACATGCTTCAGCGTGAAGGTCATATCATAGGGATAGCTGTTTAACCATGGGGCAATGAACATCACGGCAAACACGGACAGCACCCCCAGCACAATGACTGATGAAATCACGCCAAAGCTGATATCGCGCACCCGGTGCTGCGGAAGCCCGGTATCCGATAAGCGGTCATAATGGAAATTCAGCCTCTCCAGCGCCTTCAGCAGCCAGATGCCAAACACGGCCGGAACGAGCATCAGCACAGCGATCACGGCGCCTTCATTAAAATCCGGTATGGAGCCCAGCATCACTTGATACAGCTGCGTTGCCACCACGGGGTAAGTGCCGCCGACAGAGGCGGGAATGCCGAAATCCGTAAAGCTTAAGATAAAAGAAAGCACAAACGCTCCGCCAAGCGCGCCCGCCAAAGGGCGCAGAATCGTATTCATGAAGCTTCTCAGCAGACCGTCGCCCATCAGCTTGGATACGATCATGAATTTTTTGTCCGTATACTTGAAGGCATTATCGATCAGCAGAAATACCGGCGGCAGCGTGTAAATGACATAACCGATCAGCAAGCCGTTAAAGCCATAGATTTCGAACAGCTCACGGCCGACGAGCCTCGTAATCAGCCCCTGATTTCCGAACGAGTACATAATGGCAAAACCGTACGTAATCGTCGGGAGCAGCATCGGAACGATGATCGCCGTTTTCAACACCCCTTTGACAGGGCGGATGATGTTCGTGCAATGGATCGAATAGGCTAAAATAAATCCCAAAATCGTGGTGATGACAGCCGTAACCGCAGAGACCTTCACACTGTTGCCGATGGAGGCCAGTAGCTCCGAATCAGTCAGGACGGATGCATAGTTGCTCAGCGTGGCTCCTTGATCCGATTCAAAGGAGCGAACCAGCAGAATCAGCAGCGGTGCGAACAAAAACAGGACAAACAGCAGCAGGATGACGGTAAAGATCACCCGCATTTCCGGCTTGGCGTTATGCATACCGCTCACCGAACAGGTTGTAGATGTTGTCCCGTTTAATATGAAGCTGCTTAATGATAAACTGCTTCACGAATTCATTCTCCGGCTGATGAACGATATCCCGGGGGGTGCCAAACTGCGCGATTTTCCCCTGATTGATAATGAGGATTTTATCGGATAACGTCAGCGCCTCCTCCGGGTCATGGGTCACAATGATGGTAGTGAGCTTGAATTCCCTGGCTATGGATTGTATGCGCTGTTTGATCGATTCCTTGATGACCCCGTCCAGGGCGCTAAGCGGCTCGTCCAGCAGCAGGATGCTCGGTTTTGTGACCAATGTTCGTGCAAGCGCCACTCTCTGCTTCTGTCCGCCGGACAGCTCGCCGATGCGCTTGCCCAGGTGGGGCTGCAGCTCCAGAAAGTCAATGTACTCCCGGACTTCCTTCTCACTGGCAGCCCCCTTCTTATTGCGCAAACCGTAGACGATATTGTCGTAAGCATTCAGGTTCGGGAACAGGGCGTAGTCCTGGAATACGATATTGAATCCCCGCTTCTTCATCGGCACGGTGCTCAAATCCCGATCCTGGAACAGGAGCTTTCCTTTGTCCATGTCCGTTAAACCCAGAATGATGTTCAGCAGCGTGGTTTTCCCGCTTCCGCTCGGACCCAGCAGGGATACAATCTCCCCTGTGCCGATCTCCACGCTAATGTCATCCAGAACCGCTTTATTGTCATAATGTTTGCTAATATGCTGGAGCTTCAGCAAACGGCTCACCTCCCTTAAACACATCCCCAGTATAGAAACCATATGTAAATAAAAATCGTGGGGACTGTTAAATTCTCGTAAATTATGCATATATCATTAATATATTGACCCTAACTCTTGACTATATTTAATGCTTTTTCATATTCAATTTGTGGATAATATAGGCACCTCTCTTGAAGAATCTGCAAGTAATCGTTAAACTGAACCTGAATATACAGCCTCGGCTAATGTTGAAATGGGATGGTGAGGATATGTTTCCATTGGAAAGGCAGAACAAGATCTTAGAGCTGCTGACGATTAGGAAGGTCATGAAGATCGCCGAGCTGTCCGATGAGCTGAAGGTTTCGGTGGATACGTTGCGCCGGGACCTGAACACGCTAACCGAGCAAGGACGCATCGAGAAAATTTATGGCGGCGTGAAGCTTGCCGAGTCCCGGTTTGGTGAATCGTCCATGGATGAACGCATGGTGACCCAACTGGAGGAGAAGGCACAAATCGCCCGCAGATGCAGCGAGTTTATCGGGGATGGCGATTGCATTTACATCGACAGCGGCTCCACCGCTTATCAGATCGCCAAATATGTGAAGCATAAAAAGAAGCTGACGGTGATTACGAATTCGCTTCCGGTTGCCATTGAGCTGATGGATAGCGAGGCCGAGCTGATTATGATCGGCGGAAAAATACGTCGTGAGGAACAGTCGGTCGTAGCCTACGATTATATTTTTAATTTCCATGAACTGAACGTGCAGAAAGCCTTTATCTGCTGCAGTGGTATTACCGTCGAGCGGGGCATCTCCGATTACAACCTGGAGGAAGCCATTACCCGCAAAAAGATCATCGAGCTGTCCAAAGAGGTGTTCGTGGTGGCCGACAGCAGCAAATTCGGTAAGGATGTCACAATTGCCATCGCTCCGTTGGACAAAATTGATACGATCGTGACCGATTCGGGCCTCCACACAGGTTTCATTCCGGCCTTCAAAAAAGCGGGAGCCAAGCTTGTAATTACAGATTAAAAAATACAGGCCGTTTCCCAGATCGCAGCAACATCTGCGGGGGAAACGACCTTTTTGGACGGGGACGATGCAACGTTTTGCCGTGCCGCCGTTAAACATGCGGTTGCAATCTTTCTGACATCGTGTACAATCCGTTTAAACAATCAAATATTTTCGACGGAGTGAAGCCATGAATACACCGAACAGCAGGACCATACAGCTGCTTGAGCGATTACAGCCCTATTTCAACGGGATGGGCGATCCGGTCCGCCAGCAGATTATCGTTTTGCTGATCGACAAGAAGAGTACGTTAGGTCGCTGACAATGAAGCGTTTAGGCTCCGATTGCTCAAACTCCCGATCCAGGATATTCCCCGTTGTTACTTTGTTACATGCCGTTTTATGGGGGTTCCTTTATCTTATCTGCGTATTCTACTAGCCCTTATTTTTTCTGTCCAACTATATGTAGACGATCTATATCACCCTAACGCCCCTCTTGCAAAATAAGTTCTCTCATCCGATCAGTATGTTTGGCCGACACCACATAAATATCTTCTCCCCAATCTCTGAAACCGTAGCTGAGCACACTCTCTTGGCCCTCTTCCCCCAACCACAGCCTGATCGCGTGTATGGGGAATTGATTTGTGTAGATAACCTTTACGTCGTAATCCGGATCTGTTCTTTTCACATCATCTGGCTGCTTGCGAGCAGTAAGGATCGCTTTCTCAAATACGCTTACTTCCTTCTTATCCTTGAAGGACAACAGCGTGTCCGCATTCATCCCTTCCCATGTCTCGAATGCCGAAATACGAATTTCAGCGACCTGTGCATCAAGAAGCTGCATCGTCTCCCAACCTTCCTCCTTCTCGCAGCCTGTTAATAGAGCAGCCATACAAAACGTTATGATCGTTAAAAAATGCTTCATCAAACCGTCTCTCCCTACATTCAAAATAAAGTTAATGGATAACCCCTTGCAGCTTCAAGTTATTCTATGTCAGCTAGCTAATCTCCTCTTCGCAATACATATAGGCTGTAGACGCAATAACATCCACAGCCTAAGTGTCATTATTTTAAAGTTTCAACTCCATCATTCTGGAGCTCCAGCTCTCCATCTTTTCTCCATCTGATCAGTCATCAGCTTTTTAGATGCCCCAACGATTCCATGAGCGAGAAGTACAGTACCAAAAAAGACAGTACATAAGTTAAAATAGGGTGTTTCATAAAACGAGAACCACTCTCTGAAGAAGGTAGACTCCGCGATTCTTCCGAATAGTGTCCCGTCCATCTCTCTCAAATTTGGCATCCAGCCCGTTGATTCAAACATTATAAAAATAAACTGCAGCAACAAGAATGATCCAATAGACAGAACCCATGATCGTTTGAAAAAGAGACGTCGATTAACAGTCAAATGATCTTCCCCCAACCATATCGTAGTGATTGCTCCTGTATCCCCGATTTCGCAATTATTAAAACGCTTTTTTCCTATAAATATGAATCGACAACAGCCATGAACAAGCATATAGAATCATAATCGAAAATGTAACAATCAAATAAAACTGAACATTTTGTGTGACTAACATCGTTTGTACAAATTCTCTAATGATATCGTTCAAATTTTTAATAAACGTGTTAATCACCAGCATGTAAACCCCAAATAAAACCAATATGCCCGTCATCAAATACTTGCTTTTGAATTGATAGGAGAATGGCAGCAGCAATGAAGTAACACCCATAACTAGACCAACAATAAACAGTATGTCTCTCCAGGCTGTTAGCTCTCTATGAAAAAGAAAATTTCCGATAAAAATAGTAAAAACAATGATTAGCGTAAATAAAAGTGCGCCAATATATTTAGAACTTACGATTTCTTTTCGTGTATAGGGCAGCGAATTGAGCAAGGTGTTGATTGAAGACTTTTCATCATAGGAAAATAAACTCATGATGATCACTATGCTGAATAAAAAACCCGACCAAATATATGAAAAATCGAAATATAAGTACAAAAGTAAAGCTGGAATTAACATCATTGACGGTTTTTTCAATAGGATTAGATCCTTACGTATCAAATTATACACGCCACTCCGCCCCTTTTTTGGTATAGAACATAATATCTTCAAGCGTCGGCTTTTCCACTAAAGCCATGTCTCCAAAAATTGTTTTGATTCTCGTTTTATCAGATGTCAATGCTTCAAAACCAAGTTTAGATTTTCGAACGGCGATAAATTCCCGCTCCGTTTCTTGATCCAGTAAATCCAACCCGCCTTTAACAATGGCGTACTCTTCTTCAATTTGATAAGATTTCTTCGTAAAAATATGCTCACCTTTATGGATAAACGTAATGTAATCAGCGATACGATCTAAGTCTGTTGTAATATGAGTCGAAAAGAAAATCGTTTTCTCTTCATCCTCCATAATATGATGCAATACATCCAGCAACTCTCTGCGAAAAGTCGGGTCTAAGCCAGAGGTAGGCTCATCCATAATAATCAGCTCCGCGTGATGTGAAAGAGCTACGGCTAATGAAGCCTTAGTCATCATCCCTTTAGAAAAGGAGCTTATCTTTTGCTTTAGCGGAAGTTCAAATTTTTCAACATAATGTTTAAAAATACCTTCGTCCCAATTCGTATAAGCTGGTTTTATGATCTTTTTCATTTCTGCTAGTGTTAAATGTTCATAAAAAATATTTTCATCAAATACAAACCCTATGCGCTGCTTGATCTCCTTTTCATGTTCCGCATAATTTAACCCGAAGATCGAAATCGATCCGCGATCAGGCTGGAGCAAATTCATAATCAGTTTTATCGTAGTGGATTTTCCAGCCCCATTTCCGCCGATAAAGCCGGTTACGAATCCTTTTTTAACCGTCAATGAAAAGTCCTTGAGTTGAAATTGACCCAAAGATTTCTGAACATGATTGAACTCAATTATGTTTTCCACTATTCTTCCTCCCTATATAACACTGTAAGCAGCTCCTTCAAATCTATAAGCGTAATGCCAATTTCTTTACTGTTTTGGATGGCCATCGACAATTGCTCTTCAATAACTCTCATTTTTCTTTCTTTAATCATTTCATTATCCTGCTCCGATACAAAAGAGCCTTTCCCCACAACCGAATATATGAAGCCGTTCTTCTCAAGCTCTTCATAAGCACGCTTGGTGGTTATCACACTGATGTCCAAATCCTTCGCTAACTGACGCATAGAAGGCAGAGATTGCCCTGCTTTTAATTCATTGGTTAAAATATGTTTCTTGATTTGGGCATAAATTTGCTCATAGATCGGTTCCTTCGAATGATTCGAGATCATAATTTGCATGCAAAAAACCTCATTCACTAATAATGTATATATACTCCATATACAATATATACAAAATGGAATGATTATACAACATTTTTTATGTGATTTGGGATAACAAATCCGCCCGAGTAAATCATTGGCCATCGGAGTTATTCTATTTTGCGTTCATCATCAACAAAAATTTTGATACGTAATTTCCAAAATGAAGTAGGGACGAGGATCATTGAAGTAACGTTTATTGTGCATTCGAGGATGGAAAAGTGGTCGCGAAGGGACAAGTAAACATCGTTTGGAAGATGGAGACACCTCGCGAGGAAAAAGATTACCTGGATATCGAAGCTGAAATTTGGCCTGACACGCCATTAGGACTTAATAGATTATCTGAATACAAGAATAAAAAGCTGTGGACATCCATGGTATTACGTCAATCAGACGCTATTGTTGGCGGACTGAGTGGCCTGGCAAGAAGAGGACTATGGTGTCATAGAGGATGTTTTTGTCCGCGAACCATGGAGAAAGCGTGGTCTTGCCAAGTATTTGCTTACACAAGCTTTAAGGTATCTCAAAGAAAATCAGCTGCAACATGCTAGTCTCATGGTATTAACTACAAATAAATCCGCCCTGTCTCTATACGAATCGGTTGGATTCCATCCCGATAAAGAAGAGATCAGGTTCTATATAAAGCTGAACTAGACGATAAAAAAGAAAAAGAGGGGTACACCGCCCCTCTTTACTATTTCCACTAATACATTTGAAAATAAAATATGACGCAGAACCTCCTCCTATCTAAGCCAAAATAAGCCTTTGAAAACTTACAAACGTGTTTGTCAAGTTTAAAATTTTTATTTATGATCTAAAAGCCAATTCTCCGCTTTGGCATAATCCGAATAGGCTCTGAACATATTTCCTTTATTGCTCTCAGATAAAAATTCTTTGAATCTGCCTTTGACATTTTTACTATCCATTACAACCACAGCCTTGATGTTATATGTTGTAAACTTATGCAATATTGCTCCCGCTACTCCTGTGCTAAGCTTCATGAAATCTGCAGACAGTCTTTCACCTTGAATGAGCAAAAGATTCGTTCCATTTACAGCGCAAAGCGATATTAATTCTAAGCCATCTTGCTCTGTTTGTAGTGGCTTTCCTCCGGCCTCCAGCAAAATGTATTTTTGATTATTCTTTTCAATTACTTTATAAGTCATCTCATCCTCTTCTTTCGTGTTGGTCAACATAGATTGTACGTTTTCTTTCTTTTTTCCGTAGTCTGAATCATCGAACTGATGTAATGCTTGGCGAACTCGGTTTATCCACTCTAATTCATTTGTATATGAACTTAAAATATTCTCATATATTAAATTCCAGATCGCAGATTCCCGCGGAGTTCTGTTCGGCATAAAGGCTCCTTTTCGATTTCTTTCCTGCTCTGTAGCAACCAATTCCTTAATCGTTTGCTCATATCGAATTAAAAGCTCGTCTATTTCACGGTTGCTTAACTGATCTGTCCATGCAAGCTGTATTAGAAATGGTTTCTTAATTTCAGGTATTTCAGATTCAGACAGGGTCCATCTTTTTAATTCTTGTAGACCATCATTCGTTATTGTGTATATTTTTTTAGATGGCGAACTGTCTTGGTGGTAAATTTCGTTTGTAACAAGCCCCTCATTGTGTAATTCAAGTAATGCTTTATAAATCTGATTGTTATTACCAGACCAATACATAAAAGATGATGCTTGTATTATCTTTTTGAGGTCATAGCCAGTCATAGGCTTGTAGCTTAGCATTCCTAAGATTGCATGGTTAATAGACATACAACACACCCCCTTCATTAACATGTGTTAATGATAACATATGTTAATGGTAAATAAAAAGCATTTTTTTGACTTTAAACAAATTAGCCTTGAGCTGGTTATTCCTAATAGCCATAAATATGTTCTCGTCGAACGCAAAAAAATAAAGACCAGCAACAATCGCCAGCCTTTATTTTTCCATCCATGTTTGAAAATTATGAAGTAGCCATGTTCAAATATTTTTGTAGACCATCCTTTGCATATGGGTTAGTTGTCCATACACTTAAATTCCAAGTCATAAAACGTATGCCGAGGAATCGCGAGGCAATCACATACCATTTCTCAAATCGTTCAACGGGAGTTTCCACTCCAAGCGAAGCCATCACTTCACTTAAATCAAATCTTAATGGGATGTCTAAGAAAAATGACCCGTACCTCGCTTCCTCCCAATCAATGAAGAGAACATCATCATTATTGTGCACCAATACATTTGCGGGATTAAGGTCATTATGTATTAACGTGTGTGAACTTTCATCGTTCAATACCACTTCAATATCATCAGCTATCCTGTGGGAGACAGCTTCGACTTCAGGAATATATTTACCGAACGTCTCAATAAACTGTTCATTAGTTTTGGCTTTTTCCCATACAGGTTTCCACCGCTCGTTAATCATTTTTTCGATATGGTCACGATCAGCTAAAGGAAGCCACGACAAATCCTCTCTTAACCCGTGATTCGTTTTATGAATATAAGCCAAGGCACGTACTTCCTTTTTTTGAAGCATCTCAAGCTCAAGGTTTTGATAATTGGTCTTATAATCCACATCCTGAATACATATAAGGGCTCGATCTTTTGAGTCGATGTCATGCGTTCTAGTAAAAGGTACTTTAGCTGACTGCAAAAATAACCTATGGAGTATTCGACGTTCCGTTTTATTCGCCATCTTCGTGATCAATGAAACATATTCTTGTGTGCCTTGGTCATCAATAAGAACTTTATGTCGAGACAAGTTGACAGCTTGATATCCCATATTTAGCGGAGTGCTTTCTATTTCAAGTACAATTGCCGTTTCAGAAATGAATTGCTTCGTTGCTTCCTGTATCAATTCTAAAATTTCGTTAGTTTCGAGTGTCATATCAGCCCTCCAAATATATAAATTAGACTGTCAGGTTTGTGATAAAGAAGAGCAGCCATGATTTCTATAGTTCATATTCAGATACCAAAACAAGACTCGATCGATTTTTTCATATGATTAACAAGTGCTGTCACCTCGGAGTCCAGTCCTTCCCAGTTATCTACAACCTCTCCTCGATAGGCTTTTCTGGCTAAGTCGAGTAAAGTCGCATGCTCTTGAGGCAACCGAGGGATGGCCCATTCTGCAGCCACATCTTTTGGCGATATTTCACCAATAGCCGCTGTTAACCACATTCTGGCTAAAGTTAAAATGACGTTGCGTTCATCACCTTTGATTCCCTCAATCAATCCTGGTAAAGACTCCTTAATCGCTCGTCGAATGTCTGCCATCGGCCGTTTTCAAGTAGATCTGAAGCATCTGGCCCAAAAAGAGAAACGCTATTCTTTCTTACCTGTGCTAAAATAATAGCCAAATCAGGATCATAAGTAGGTTCTTGGATCTGTCCTTTCTCAAACTCATCCCTGAGCCACTCACCATAGATCAATTCATTCTTAGGTGGATATCGCCAAGGTACAACATCTTCATGGTTTATAACCGTGACTTCCAGTGGACGCACAGAATTTGCATTTCCTATCTTGCCAGATATAAGCATGAGTCTATCTGTTAGTTTTCTTCGAGTTTCTTCAGATAAACTATGATTCACGACCACTAGGACATCCACATCACTATTAATATACAAACCACCAATGACTGCAGAACCAAATAGATATACTCCGACTACCGTACTGCCAAGCAATTCATTAATTATTTTTAATGCTTGAATCGCTTCCTTCGGTATTTTTTCATTATTCCAATCACTGATCAACTGCAAACTCCTCTCATCTGTTTTAATTCTGTCTATTTCCTTTTTTGCCTGCCGATACAATCAGCATCATGGGACGACGCATTTCATCCTTCATTCCTGGTATATCCATCATATTTGTTTTCTTTCATAATATAATTTCCTCTCGTATCAACTGTATAAAAAAATAAGGGTTCCTAACATTGGTACCGCCGGCCCATAGCAGAAAAAACTCAATGTCCGGAAACCCTGTTTTACAGGTATTTTGATCGTATTTCGTCCTTTTATTTAGACCCTTAGGGAGCCGCGAAACCCTCTTGCACCATAATACGAATCCGCACCATTGTGGTACACAAAGACAGTGTTATAGCGACGATCGCAAAAGATAGCCCCGCCAAGCTTTCTAATATTAGCAGGTGTCTTCACCCAGCTCGACGTTTTCAAATCAAAGTTTCCAAGCTTCTGCAGCTCCCGGTACTCATCTTCTGTTAAAAGCTCAATGCCCATAGCAGCCGCCATATCAAGCGCACTATTTTCTGGTTTATGTTTCTTCCTAGATTCCAGCGCTTCACGATCATAACAAACACTTCTGCGACCTTTAGGACTTTCCGCTGAACAATCGTAAAAAATGTATTCGCCCGTCTCATGGTCATGATCAACAACATCCGGTTCGCCGCCAGTTCTCTCCATTTCATGGAGCGACCACAGTTTTTCGGTATGAGCTTCGAGCTTTGCTTGTACGTTAGCCCATTCAAGACCTTGATGGCGGTTCATGTTGTTGTCGAAACGGGCTTTCAATGTTTGGAGTAGTTCCGCACGTTGTTCCGGCGATAACTCCCTTTTATCGTTGCTTTTACTCTCTACCATGTTAACTTCTCCCTTCAAATAACCCTGACCTCTACACTGTAAAATGTAACACGCTACCGCCGTTACCTGTTTTGCTACTCTATTTCAGGTTTTTATGGATTTAGAGTATTCTGAATAATTATATTACCAAAATACTTGTATTAAATAAGCAGGCACGCTTACTTTTTGCAGAAAATACGGATTTAATCCATGAGTTATGCTCGAATCCAAACAAATAATGTACAAGTGGGATGCTGAAAAGAGATATTGTATTCGATACTATATGCCTTAAAAAAGAACGGAGCCTTCAAAAATCGAAGGCTCCGTTTCCATCTAGATTGCTCTAGCTAAAATTATAAATCGATGTTGTTTCACGTCAACAGTAATAAACGAGAAATCCCATCCAGAAAAAGGTTCATCCACCTGCTTTAATAATGATAAAAACGCTTTGTCATTCATAACAATCCCTCCGTTAAAATTTTTCAGTTATAACGTTTGAAATTCTTGGAGGGCCTCTTGCATACGTAGAAAGTTGTTATATTTCATGTTCTTCCAGTCTCATAGTTAATAACTCCCTGTAAATAATTTCCCTTAAATATTCTAAAAACTTTATATTTCTTCGTTGGCTTTATCGGATTGCAGGAATTGGAAAGTTACCCCAAAAATAAAAGGACTTCGATTTTTTTTGAAACCTCTGCCTTTTAAATAATCTTGTTACTCAATAACATAATATATCAATCCCAAATTTATTTAATAGTTATCGTGTCAACAAACAGGGTTTTCTCCCTTACCTTTTAGTTGCCCATAATTATCATTCAAATATTTCTTGAATTGCCCTCTAAACTTTTTTATGAAAAAATTGCTAATTTTATTGGTCAATTCGTATCACCTTTAGCAATACACAACAAATAACCACTTCCTTTCTTTTCCTTTTTAACCTTTCCGATTTTTACAAGCTCATCTACAACTTTTCGTATACTAGCTTGAGGCACCTCTGGAATTAGTTTATAAAGTTTACGCTGTAAAATACCATTTTCATTATTGATGATGTCTAAAAGCATCATATCGAGCTGACTCTCTTTTTCAAACCTGACTTTATAGGCGTCATAGTTTTCTTTTAGTTCCTTAAGATAATCCTTTGTACTTTGGATATAGCTAAAGCAAGGGTTTTTGGAATTGTGACAGTGCTCCCACATATCATCAAAGTAGATCTGTCCACCTCTGCTCTTTCTATAGCAATAGTTCTTAAATGCTTCATAAGCAGCAATCGCCTCGTAACATTGCTCAATATTTTCATCAATACTATTCATCGTCCCGACTTTTTCTGTTTCTTTATATATGGCATCTTCATACTTTTGGATGATAGAGACCCACTTTTGAGAAAAATTAAAAGACAATTCTTCTTCTCTTTCCGTTCTATGAAACTTTGGATTTGTTGTATGTTTTTCACTCTCAATAGTTTTTTGAAGATCATGCTTTATCTGCTCTTCCAATTTCTTTCTGGTCGGTAAAATCTCGTTTATACCTTTTGCATTGTGAATATCTTCATCGTGCCCAGCCTGTTTTTTATTACAACGAACACAAATACCATTCTTCAACTTATGGCCAAACAAACTGCACATTAATGACAAGACGCTCCCTCCTAACTGTGAACGAAGTTATCTACAAATTTATACTTTTGCTGATTTTATGAAGTCTATCAATAGCCTTCAGATTGCTATTCGTTATTTCTAGCTCAACTTAAGAAATAATATCCCAAAAATAAGTCGAAATTTCTTAGGAATCCTATTCCATACATATTTTTGTTGTAACACATAGAGCTATTTAAATCATTGAAAAATTAAAAGCAGAAGGTTCATTTTTGTTTTTCCTGTAGTTTTAAATGTAATATTGGAGTATGGGCGATCAGAATTGTCTGTTGGTGTCGTTGACAATAGAAAAGCCATTTTTCAGGTAGAACATTTTTGCATTCTCATTGTCTTTATTGACATGAACAGTATTTACCCCAAAATTATTTATTAATAATTGAATGATTTGTTTTCCATATCCTTTGCCAATTTCATTAGGATGTAAAAAAACATTTCTAAGTGATTTTGATGAATGGCTGAAAATCCAATTAATGAGCTCTCAACATACCAAAGTCGAACATCAAGCTGTGATAAATATGAGGGAATTTCATTTTGAATTTCTTGCTTATCATCGAAATTTAAAAAATCGTGAGTAGCTGTTACGGATTTGTTGCTTTTCTGATGAATCATTCTCCTATTCTGTTTTATCACGCTCCTCCTATTTTATAATTGAAGATTTTTTATTGAGTAGCGCCAACCCATGTATGATTTCATATAATCACACTTTCAATTTTAATTAGTATTTGATTTTAATATTCTCCACAAAAAAACCTTTTTTATCAAAGCAACAACAGAATTGGAATTAATTTGTTGTCGCAACCTCTGAAGTTAACTCTAATATCAAAGAAGGAGCCATCTATAAAGAAGTGGCTCCATTACTTTAGCTTGAAGTCTATCGTATTTTATTGGCTTCAGTTAGCACAATCTTATTCAAAACTGTCACTTGCGAAGGACAACTCTCCTGCCCCCAATATCAGAGCAGACCTTCGATATGTCCCGCCTCATCCAGCCTTATGCGCCACGCCGCCGGTTCCGCAGGCAGACCTGGCATCGTGACCACCTGCCCCGTCAGCACAACGACAAATCCTGCGCCGGCCGACCAGCGGACATCCTGCACCTCAATCGTAAACTGCTCCGGCGCCCCGAGCACGGCAGGACGGTCGGTGAACGAATATGGCGTCTTCGCCATGCAGACGGGAAGATCACGCACGCCAAGCCGCTCCAATTCCTGCAATGTCCGCTTCGCAGCCGGGCGGTATTTGACCCCGGCTCCGCGATAGATGCGCGTAACGACCGTCTCAATCTTCTCCTCAAGCGGCATCTCATCAGGATAGAGCAGTTGGAACGTATCCTCCGCCATTCCGTCGGCCAACCCAACCACTTCCTGCGCCAACTCACGACAGCCTTCACCGCCACGCTCCCAAGCGTCCGAAACGATCGCCTTCACGCCAAGCTCTGCGCAGAGATCAGCAACTTGCGCCAGCTCTGCCTCCGTATCCGACGCAAAGCGGTTAATAGCGACGATGACCGGCACGCCAAAGCCACGCATGTTCTCGACATGGCGCCGCAAGTTGCCGAATCCAGACCGGATCGCCTCGACATTCTCCGTTAAGAGTTCCTGTTTCGGTACGCCGCCGTTGTATTTGAGCGCACGCACGGTCGCAACGATGACCGCAGCTGACGGATGCAGGCCTCCCAGGCGGCACTTGATGTTTATGAATTTTTCCGCGCCCAGGTCGGCGCCGAATCCCGCTTCCGTCACGACGTAATCAGCCAGCTTGAGAGCATGACGGGTCGCACGTATGCTGCTGCACCCGTGGGCGATGTTGGCGAACGGCCCGCCGTGAACGAACACCGGATCGCCTTCGAGCGTCTGCACCAGATTCGGATGGATCGCATCCTTCAGCAGGGCACACATCGCGTCCACCGCCTGGAGCTCACCTGCCGTCACCGGCCGCCCGTCCATATCATACGCCACGACGATCCGGCTCAATCTTACCCGTAAATCGGCCATATCTTCCGCTAAACACAACACAGCCATCACTTCCGAAGCGGTCGAAATAAGGAAGCCGTCTTCGCGCACGGTACCATTGTTGTCACCGATGCCAATAACGATCTGGCGCAGCGGCCGATCATTCATATCGAGCGCTCGTTTCCATACAATGCGCGCCGGGTTAAGACGCAAAACGTTGCCTTGGTGAATATGGTTGTCGATGAGTGCCGCAAGCAGATTATGCGCCGATGTAATCGCATGGATATCGCCCGTAAAGTGTAGATTAATATCCTCGGCTGGCACAATTTGAGCTTTGCCACTGCCTGTAGCGCCGCCCTTCATGCCCATGCACGGTCCGAGCGATGGCTCGCGCAGTGCGGCGGCCGCCTTCCGTCCAATCCGATTCAATCCTTGGGTGAGCCCGATCGTTGTCAACGTCTTGCCTTCTCCTGCCGGCGTCGGATTCATGGCGGTAACAAGGATCAGCTTTCCGTCCTGCCGCTCCGAGATGGATGCCCATACATCCTCCGTTAACTTCGCTTTCCATTTTCCGTATAGCTCAAGCTGATCCGGCTCCAGGCCCAATTTTGCTGCAACTTCTGTAATTGGTTTCATATAAGCCTCCATGTCTATTTTCGCTTAATAGCCTTTATAAAAAAATAGTTATAAAAGATGGCATATTTCATCAATAAATCTAAATCTGGGTGTAGCCTCCCTAAATAATATTATAAGAAATTTCACCCCAAAAAGTTAACGATCTTGAGGCGATTTTAGTACAGGGTCATTTTGCAAACTAAATCTTAATTGGTATTTGTTTTGACAAGTGTTTCTACAAATATTCGTAATGGTCACATTGGTTGCCGGGCTCCTCTTCGTTTTTCTGCGCTGCTTCCTAAACCCTTTCCCCACAAACGCAAAAAATAGAGCGTCAACGATTGATTGCCAACACTACACTCTATTCTTTTCTTTTAGTCTATCATCATACATGAATTGAAATTGGATGCCGAACGGGTCTTCAATAATGCTGTATGCTTTGCTAAACACGTTGCTGGATAAAGGAACCATGATTCGCACCCGATCAACACGTTTTCGGCAGGCTTGTTTCTCTTTTTCGTGTTATATTTGACTTATTCAGAAAATATTCAGTTAAGTTTGATATTATATTTGAATATTCAACATAAAACGTTATTTTCTGTCTTTTTAGAATAGTGGGGGATGTCTGAATGAATGAAGTATTTAGACAAGAAAAGAAATACCTGATATCTATTGATGATTATGTGAAGCATAGTCACTATTTAAGTCAGTTGTTGCAGCAGGATCCTCATAATGGAGCAGACGGGTACACGATCAGATCACTTTATTTTGATACGCTGGACGATCGTGATTATTTTGAGAAACTAAATGGTGTATACATCAGGAGGAAAATACGGCTTCGAATTTATGACCCAGCAAGTGAATATGCGCATCTTGAAATGAAACAGAAACAAGGTCCCTACCAAAAGAAACGTTCCTTGCGGATCGAAAGAGCAGACGCTATTCAATTATGCAAAGGCAACTATTCGTCTCTGCTGAAATATCCTGAACCGTTCGCAGCGGAGTGTTATGGATATATGAATATGTATTGTTATCGACCGACCGCAGTTATTCAGTACAATCGCAAAGCATTCATTGCAAAGGAGAATAAGATCAGAATCACCTTTGACAATCACATTGAAGCAACAGAAAGTTGTTTTGACATATTCTCTAACCATCTGAACATGCACCCGGTACTCGATCGCTTCAACGTTGTCCTCGAGGTTAAATACAATCATTTCTTACTCAGTTATATCCGAAACATGATTAACCAGTGCAGTAAAAGTGAATTAGCAGTCTGCAAATATGTTCTGGGAAGAAGAAATTTATTAAACCATTTATCGTAAAGGCGGTTAAGGTGTAACATGAGAGAATTTCTATCGAAAATGCTAGAACAAAGTCAAACATTGAATTTAGAAGGAATATTAACAAATTTAGGAGTCTCCATTGTCATTGGACTCGTTATATTCTTGTCTTACTGGATTACTCATTCCGGTACGATTTATAGTAAAAAATTTAATGTTTCTTTAGTGATGCTCACTATTTTAACGACAAGTGTTATGGCGGTCATTGGAAATAACGTTGCTCTATCCTTAGGTATGGTCGGTGCTTTGTCTATTGTTCGTTTTCGAACAGCGATTAAGGATTCCAGAGATACCGTGTATATTTTCTGGGCGATTGTGGCAGGCATCAGCTGCGGTGCCGGTGAGTTTATGATTGCTTCACTGAGTACGGTTGCTCTGTTTATCATGCTGCTCTTCTTAGGAAGAATCAAAAATGACAACAGAAGGCTTCTTATCATCCGCGGAGCCAAAAATCAGGAAAGAAACATCGAATCCGTTGTGTTCTCCTATTTCAAATCAAAAGCGAATCTAAGAGTATTAAATTCGACAAGGGATTCCGTAGAGCTAATCTATGAATTATCCGGTAAAACACTGGCCGATGCGGCAAAGGGAAATAAAAGCATTACTGAGGCACTCTATGAAATAGATGATGTTGAATATGTCAATGTGGTCACTCAAAACGATGAAATTGATGGTTAACGGTGAAAGTTATGAATAAAAAATTGATTTATTTTGCCGTAATATGCCTAACCCTTTTATTTACTTTCTTTAGTTCGGTTGCCCTGTCAGACACCAATACGTGGGAACATCAACACTTGACAGCTGCTCCGTCACAACCCTGCGTCCAGAAAGATCAGGCTTTCTGCACCCATCTGCCGATTGTTTCTATTAATACCAATGGAGCAAGCATACCTGGTATGAGAGGTCAAAAGGAGATGGTGAGAACCGATTTAAACATATATGATGCGCAAGGAAAGAATAACCATCTTACGGATGAACCTGCACTTACTACCTTAGCAGATATTCGATATCGAGGAAATTCATCACTCCATTTTGATAAGAAATCGTACTTGGTAAAACTGGTAAATGCGGATGGAACCGAAAATAATAAAAAGGTATTAGGCATGCCTTCCCATAACAACTGGGTAATGAATGGTCCGTTTCTAGACAAAACCTTAATGCGCAATTATTTGGGCATGAATATTTCGGCTGAGATTATGGGTTACGCCCCCAGAGTTCGTTTTGTTGAGCTATTTGTTAATGAACAATACCAGGGTGTTTACGTCATGATGGAGACGATTTCTCAAGGGAATGAGAGAGTGAATATAGCCAATTACAAAGATGGAGATCCATTCACCAGTTATATCCTAAGAGTAGATCGAGGCGACACTCCCGAGAATGAATTAAACAACTTTACTAAATATGCCAAGCGAATGCCTCCAAATACAGAAACTCATCGATTTATGATTAATGTGGAGTACCCTCCAACACGAAAGCTTACGCCAGAACTAAAAGATTATATTGAACATGACTTTAGCAAGTTCGAAAAAGCACTTTTTTCCTACGACTATGATGATGATGATTATGGCTATGAGAGTTTAATCGATACCCAGTCCTTTGTAGATTATTTCATTATTAATGAGTTCTTTCAAAACTATGATGCCATTGTGTACTCTACTTATTTCTACAAAGATATCCGTGGAAAAATTCATATTGGACCTGTCTGGGACTTTAACAATGCATTTGGAAATTATATGGAAGTAGCCCATGATGGTACTGGGTTTGAGCTTCATGAACGAACCTGGTATTTCATGCTTACCAAGGAAGAAGCCTTTATTGACGCCATCATTAATCGATATCGATCTCTTAGAGAAACGACATTAAGCGAAGAGTATTTTATGAACTACATTGATGAAACGGTCGCTTATTTGGGAGATGCACGTGATCGCAACTTTGAAGTGTGGGGCTATAGCTTTGATCCATCAAAGCTCACCCATTGGAGTTTACTTGAGCCCTACGAGCGGAATATTACCAGTTATGATGAAGCTATAGCACAATTGAAGGACTTTATTCAGAAGAGAGGCAACTGGATGGACGAGAATATCGAAACCCTGTACCAGTACAGCCATGAATCTAAAAACAAAAAGTTTAATCATTAGAAGCTTACATAGAAAGGAGGAACGCTGATTGAAAAAGTTTATTATTATTTGCGTATCCGTCCTCCTACTTTACTTTATTGGCGATTATCTGTATTACAATAAGGGAATTTATGTTTCTTTCTCCACCGATGCGCCTATAGCAACTTTTACAAAGACTGAGGGCGAGAAGATTTATGTCGATCACGGTAAGGGAAAGGGCTATGAGGAATTCCAAATTAAAGGCGTAGATATGGGTGTTGGGATACCAGGCTATTTTGCCACAGATTATGCGATTGATAAGGCTACCTATCTTCGTTGGTTTAAATTAATTCAGGAGATGGGTGCCAATACCATTCGGGTTTATACAATATTGGACGATACCTTCTATGATGCTGTGAGTGAGTATAATACAGGGAATGAAAATCCTCTGTATATTATCCACGGGCTATGGGTCAATGATTATGTTCAGAATTCTCGTGTAGATGCCTATGATGAAAGTTTTTTAGATCAGATGCTGGAAGACTCCAAACTTCTTGTGGATGTTATCCATGGAAATCGAAAACTGGAACTAGGCCGAGGATATGGATCTGGCAGCTATACGGAGGATATCTCTCCTTGGGTAATTGGATATATTTTAGGAGTTGAATGGGAAGATGTTACCGTTGCCTATACGGACCACATGCAGAAAGACAAGAACATCTATATAGGCAATTACTTAAGTACCACTGTGGATGCCACTCCCTTCGAAGCGATGTTAGCACAGGTTGGAGACAAGATTATTGAGTATGAGAGCACACGATATAAGCAGCAGCGTCTCGTTGCATTTTCGAATTGGGCTACTACGGATCCATTTGATTATCCAGATCAGATATCGAATTATTTCTATAAGATAGCCAAGGTAGATGTCGAAAATATCCAGCCGACAAGAAACTTTTTATCCGGCACTTTTGCTTCCTATCATATTTATCCTTATTATCCTGACTATCTGAATTACATGCCAGACAAAGAAAAGTATGTGGACAGTACAGGCCAAATAAATACGTATTACGCTTACTTAAAAATGATTAATGATCATCATACAATGCCAGTAGTCATCTCAGAATTCGGTTTTCCTACATCAAGAGGAATGGCGCAAAGAGATGTAAATACAGGACGTTCTCAAGGAAGAATGTCGGAACAGCAGCAAGGACAGGCCATTATTGACAGCTACAACGATATTATGGCTGCTGGTTCAGCAGGTGCTGTAATTTTTACATGGCAGGATGAATGGTTTAAGCGTACCTGGAACACGATGCATGCCGTGGATTTGACAAAAACGCCCTATTGGAGCGATTACCAGACGAATGAACAGTATTTTGGACTTCTATCATTTGATCCCGGCCAAGAGAAGAGCATCAGCTATGTGGACGGTGATCTATCAGAATGGGAAGAAGAAGATAAAGTGATTGACACCCCCTCCTCTTCACTTTCTATGAAGTATGATGAGAAATTCATCTATTTTTTAGCATGGAATAAGGGGTTTACTGAAGAAGATACGATATACATTCCTATTGATACGACTCCCAAGACAGGAAGCAACTACAGCCAGAATGATGATGTGAAATTTGAGCGAAATGCAGACTTTTTGATGGTTATTGATGGAAAACAAAATAGCCGTGTGCTGGTACAAGAACGATACGAAGTGTTACGCGCTATGTATCGGCAGGAAATTGAGGGCAAGGATGCTTATCTTAACCCTCCTGATAAAAACACACCCATGTTTAAGAAGATCAATCTGATTCTTCAAACAGCAGTGTTAGATCCAAATGAAATGGCACAGCCTGGGAACAAGGCTAAAAATAAAGAAAAGAATAGAGATATCTATGAAACTGGACTTCTAACATACGGAAATGCTAATCCTGAAGCGCCGGACTTTAACTCGCTTGCAGATTTTATCTTCAACGGTGAATATGTCGAGATCAAAATTCCATGGCAGTTATTCAATTTCTCTAATCCTTCTGAAATGATGATTCATGATGATTACTATGAACATTATGGTGTGGAGAATATCAAGATTGACAAGCTATATGCAGGAATCGGCAATAATGAGGAAAACAACCAGCGGATTGAGATGAAGCCTTTTGCATTAGAAGGTTGGGGACGAAAAGTAACCTACCACGAACGATTGAAGAAATCCTATTATGAGGTCCAGAAAGTCTGGGCAAATAACGATTAGTAAGGAATGATACATACACATGATTATTAATGTTGAAGAGCTTATTTATATTTATATAGGTGTATGTATCAGCATGCTCATTTTTAATGTTTGCATCATTTTTTATCGCAAAGCTCAATACAAAAAGTTTAAGATCCGTACCGAGGACATTTCCAACCTAATTAATCAGCAGCTCGAGCATATTGCCAACCAAGAACCGATTGAGCCAAATATTCAAATCAGGTTAGGCCAAATGTTATCGATGCCAAATAAGCTGATGGCTTTTCATGAAGCCATTGAAGATGCCTTTAAGAAAGATGCCTCGGTAGTGCAGGAATATCTGTTTAACAGCAGACAAGTATTTAGTACGCTAGCGGTAAAATATATGCAGAAAGATGATATGAGAAAAGCCTATTTTGCCTATTTGATGTCGAGATACAAGGTTTGTCAAAATCTTGAACAAGATGTGATCATCAACACCATGCTGCAGCTTATCGTTACGAAATCAGCCTATTGCAGGGAGAATGCACTCAAGGCGCTTTACAGCTTTGGCAATGAAAAGAATGTGTTATCTGCGTTAATCTTGATCAATGAAAAACAGATCTTCCACCATGAAAAATTGTTAGCCGATGGTCTATTGTCTTTTGAAGGTGATAAATCACGACTCGGTGCCTTGCTGTGGAAGCACTTTAACGAATTTAACAGTGACATTCAAGTTGCGATCGTGAAATACATGCATGCTGTTTCGGATCAATATAAAGAGGAGTTCTATTCTCTGTTAATAAAGAAGGACACGAATAAGGAAGTTAAAGTTTCAATCATTCGCTATTTTGGGAAATATGAATATGAACCGATGCAGAGCTTTTTGTACAATGCTTTGACAGAAGATTCAAATGACTGGGAACTCATAGCGATCTCGGCATCCGTAATTCGAACATATAAGTCCAACGAATCTGTAGAGGCATTAAAGAAAGCAATGAATCATTCCAATTGGTATATTCGGTATAATGCAGCGGAAAGTTTGAACGCTTTGCGTAAGAATTACAATGAGCTTGCATCTATATACAATGGTACTGACCGATTCGCTAGGGATATGTTGTTATACCAAGACGAGCGAAACCGTATCAAAGTAAAAGCGAAGCAGGAGGGCTTAAGCCCATGATGGATTCTATCAAGTTATTTTTTGATTATGTCAGCTTGTTCTTCATTCTATATCTGCTGATATATTCTACATTTTTATTCTTGTCCGTTGCGGTCGGCACCTCAGTGCTATACAAACAGCTGCAAATGCGCCAGATGAAGAATGAGCTCAAACATGACTACTATATTCCGATTTCGATCATTGTACCTGCCTATAATGAAGAGATTACCGTTGTAGATACCGTTATTTCTTTGCTCAATTCTAAATATAAGTTATTTGAGATTATTGTGGTGGATGATGGATCTCAAGATAACACATCACGAGTCTTGATTGATTATTTCGATTTACATGAGATTCAGCGCCCAATCCGCAAATTGATTTCGTGCAAACCTGAGGAGGCTTGCTATCTTGGGTTTAGAGGCAATATTCCAATCACCCTGATTCGTAAGAAGAATGGCGGCAAAGCTGACAGCTTGAATATGGGAATTAACGCTTCCCAGTTCCCCTACTTTATCTGTATGGATGCAGACTCTATGCTGCAGGATGATGCCCTTGAAAAAATCATTCAGCCTGTACTTGAGAACCGTGACGTTATTGCATGCGGCGGGCTTGTAAACATCGCAAACGGAGTTACACTTAAAAATGGTAAAGTGACTAAATACAAGTTGCCCAATAATATTTTGATCATCATGCAGGCACTGGAATATAACCGCTCCTTCTTGGCGTCCCGAATTCTTTTGGATCAATTTAATGGAAATTTGATTATTTCTGGAGCGTTTGGCCTTTTTAGAAAAGACATGGTGGTTAACGTTGGAGGTTATGATCACTCCACTCTAGGCGAGGATATGGAACTTGTCGTTAAACTGCATTTATTCTGCCGTTCACATAATATCCCCTACTCTATTAAATATGAACCAGATGCTATTTGCTGGAGTCAAGCACCAGAAACGATGTCCGACCTTATTAAGCAGAGAAGACGATGGCATCTCGGGCTATTCCAAAGCCTTGTGAAGCATAGGAAACTGTTTGCAAAACCAAAATACGGAGTTGTCAGTATAACATCTTATACCTACTATCTGTTCTATGAATTATTTTCACCTTTTATTGAGTTATTTGGGTTGTTAACGATAATGCTTGCCTTTTCGTTTAATCTGATTAATGTTCCTTTTATGATTCTGTTTTATTTGATATATGCAGGCTTTGGCGCAATTCTTTCCCTGACCGCATTTTTCGCTCGCATCCATACACAGAATTTAAAGCTTGAGCTAGGTGATGTCATAAAGGTCATCAGCTTATGTTTGCTAGAGAATGCAGGACTAAGACTAGTTATTGCATTTGTTAGAATGACTGCTTTTATCAAATATAAGAAAAAGAAGAAGCATTGGGGAAAAATCACACGCCAGAAGTTGAATACCGATCTATAGAATTTGGATTTAAGTGAATCGAGGAACTGATGATGACAAAAAGGTTATGGAAATTTTCATGGATATTATTAGCATTCTTGCTCATATTCACTGGTAGTCCAGCAGCCGTAGACGCTCACACAAACAGCGCTCTTGTACAAGGGACTCAAACAACTTCGAAATCGGAAGCTGTAGTTTATGTGGCAGGTAATCCGGATCACTACCCAATGGAGTACTTTGATGAAAAAGATCAGACATTCAAAGGCATTGTGCCTGATCTACTCCAAATCATATCGAAAAAAACGGGGATTGAGTTCATCTATATGGATGAAAATGTTGAACGTGATAATCTGATCAAGAATCTTCAAGTAGATATGATATCTGCCTATCCGTTTAATCAGGAACAAATCGAAGCCTATAACTTAACACTCAGTGAGAAATATTTCTCCATCCCCACAGAGCAAGGTACTGAAGAACTTTATTTTGCTTTCACATCAATAGCGGATCCAGTCATGATATCCCGTATAACTGATGCCTTACAATCCATTACAAGCGAACAAAAAGAACAGCTCCTGTGGTCAAAAATACCTAAGGAGCCCGAGATTACACATAAAAGAACGGATATCATCATCATAGCCCTATTGTTCGTTTCTACCGCTCTTTTAATCGTTATGATATCCTTCGTTCGCAAGTATAAGAAGGGTCTGATGAAGCAGATTCATACTGACCAAATGACTGGCTACGGGAATCACGTTCAACTGTTTGAAGATTATGCTGCACTCATCACGGATCATAATCGCTACAGCTATTGTGTTGTCAATTTAAAAATAGAAAATATCTCTTATATCAGTGAAGTACATGGATATGTAGAACGAGACAATACCCTCACGCATATCTCACATATTATTCAGTCACAACTTAGTGAATACGAGATGTTTGCCAGAATATCGGAAGGTAGTTTTATTCTGGTGATACAGTACCTCTCCCAGCAGCAACTAACGCAGAGACTGGATCAACTCTACTTGGACATTGAGAACACGATCAAGCAAGAATCTAAGGATTATGTGGCATCGCTTAAGTCGGGTATTTATTTTTTGGCGATTCATGATAAAGACCTGAACCTGGCTATCAATCATGCGGTGCAAGCTCGAAAATATGCACAGAACAATAACCTTAGTTATGCCATTTATGATGAGGCGATTTTCAAATCGATCAATTTGGTTAAAGAACTGGATCAAGAAGTTATTACAGGCCTTGAAAACAATGAGTTTATTCCTTATTTTCAACCAAAGCTCAATGTGGAAAGTTTGGAGATTGTAGGATTTGAAGCCTTATCACGCTGGCAAAATAAGAAGAGAGGACTTTTGTTCCCAGGTGATTTTATTCCCGTTCTTGAGAAGAATGGATTGCTCGGTGAGGTAGATATCGCTTTGTTCCGAAATGTGTGTCAACTGATGGGACAAAGAGTTAATGACAAAAAGGAGCTGCTTCACATATCCTGTAATTTCTCACGGTATAGTTTCTACCGTCCTGATTTCTGTACAACCTTGAAAGAGATTGCGCAAGAACAACAGGTCCCAACAAGTTATTTGGAAATTGAAATATCCGATCATATTTCAGCAGAGAATATACCTGAGATTATCAGCAAGGTTAATGAATTAAAATCCTATGGTTTCACAGTGGCCCTCGATAATTTTGGAGGCGGTTATTCTTCCATTATGGATCTGAAAAACTGTTCCATAGATACCTTAAAGCTGGATAAGGAAATGATCAAAGATATACAAAATCCGAAAATACATTCCATTATGGGAAGTATAGTAGAAATGTGCCATGATATTGGCGTAGAAGTTGCTTGTCAAGGAGTAGAGACTGAAGAACAATTGCAATTACTTAAACACGTGGATTGTGATTATGCACAAGGGTACCTCTTCTATCAGCCAATGCCGTATTCTGAGTTAGATAAGCTTATATGAGGAATATAAATATGAAAAATCTAAATAATTATTTGGGAATTCCCCTCATTTTAATTATAGGAATTACCCTCATTGTTTACAGCGCTCCACAAAAGACAACGGATGCACAAAGCAAGTATAGTATTTATTCTTGGAATGATGAAGTTGTTTCAGCTGAAGAGCGTGCTGTATTATTGTCAATTCTAGATCAGATGAATATTGGAGCGATCTACCAATCATTCTCCGAAGAATTACTGGCATCACAAGAAGTAGAATCTTTTCTTTCTCAAATGGTTGAACATAATATTGATGTATTTTACCTAACTGGAGAAGCCCAATGGGGTTTGGAAGCAGACGGAGCATCTCTGAAAGAAGAAATCATGAAAGTAGATCTGTTCAATCAAAAGGTAGACAAACAGACTAGAATGAAAGGTATTGTTTTTGATGTAGAGCCTTATCTTTTGGATGAATGGGATGAAGCTGATAAGAAGGGCAAAGTAAAAATAATAGAAACATTTATTGATGGTTTGGAAGCAGCATATCAGGTGGCACAGGATAAGGAATTGATTATGATTGTTACTATTCCTCATTTCTATGACAGATATTCTCTCTATGAACTGGATCGCTTGATTTCTTTGGCAGGTGATGGGATTGCAGTAATGAATTATGATCGTACTGACGAATATACTCAAATCAAGAACGAAGTTAATTTTGCCCAAAAGTATGGAAAACAGGTCATCAATATCGCCGAGCTGCAAAAGCCAGGAGTTCATAAACTTGAAGATATCAACACCTATTATAATGTCGGCCTTGATGAGCTTCAAAAGTCTTGGGCTAGTCTGGACGAACGTTTCCAATATCCCAAATTAAGCTTTTCTTATCATTATTACGAGTCTTTGAAGGAGCTTATCTATTCACAATGAAGCAAAGTATTTGCGCATCCAACGCTTCATCCGATCTTTATCTTGTATACCCAAGTGATCGTTAATCTGCCGATATGTCCATTTTTCTTCCACGTGTAGACGGATAGCCTCCATCTTTAGTTCCTCTGAATAAGTCTAAAACTTTTGATCTTTCATCGCCATTACAAATACATCCCTTAGAGTTCGTCGGTTAAACCAAGGGGTTTTTCCAATGTCTACTCTAAGGGATGCACTTCAGGGTGCTTTAATGTTAACTTTATTTAGATAAAACCCAATAAATATGTAACGTGATAATACATATACCCGAATACTAAAGATGCTACAATCATGTATATATTTTGATATTTTGATTTTTTAAAACTATTTATAAAGCACCACATAAATACAACACCAATTAAGAAGTAAACAGTATTCAATGGATGATCTCCTCCATAATTATAGTTATAGATTACTGGACAAGCTCAAATCTCCAAACAAACCCTTGATATAGCTGGGTAAACTAGAGATCCAATCCTGTAGTTGACAAAAAATAGCTGTTTTATTCTTCTTGGATTTGGCCTTTGACATTTGGAGAAATAAGTTCATAAGTTGCTGGAGCGCAGTCTGGAAATTCAGATCACGAACTTCATCAGCAAATAGAAAGAATAGACCTCGCAGACCACAGGCAGTTTGTACAACGACGGAGCCCTTGATCTCTTTAGTATTTGATTGAGGTAGGCTGTGAAAGACCTCGCTTAATGTCATTCGCTTTCCTTGAACCAGGTAGCGCTGCTTCACCTCCTTCACCATGCCAATCACAGGAAGACCTTTTTCGCTAAGCTGACGGAGAGGTGGAGCTTGCGTGAACCAGCTATCCATAAGCACATAGTCGGCGGTGAATCCTGCATTCAACGCCCAATCCAGCAAGGCTCTGGCTTCCGGGAAAAGGCCGCCATTCGACGTTTGTATCCATGGCTGCGTTGGAAAAATTCGAAGCCATTTCGCATATCCGATTGGCCAGTTTGGCTGAAGACAGCATGACAAAGTCAAGCGGAGCGAAGCTAAAACCATCCGACCAACCCAGGGTTAACATCGTGTAGCCTTTTTACTCCGGTTTCGACTGAGTACAGAATCGTCAACGATAAACACACGCACGCGATTGGAAGAAATAAGCGATCCGAAATGGCGTATTCTGAATTCTTCTTATACCTTCAAGGGCTTAAGGCGATTTTCCAGCTGCGAAAGTTGAGTTATTAATAAATATTATCTGCTTTCAAGATACTTATTAGTTTCTTTTGTCAATTCATTAATTAGAATTTGAGATTTATAACCTTTGTTGAAGTTATCTTTCTGGATCGCCTCTAAAACGGTTTTCACTTGATCAGCTAAAAAAATTCTGTCTTCTCTAGTGCCATAGTTATTTCCAGCAAACATATTAAGATTATTGTGAAGATATTGAATTAAACTTTTAGAGTATGAGATAAATTTGTAGTTATTATTTTGATCAAGGCTAATAACACGATCCATTCCAAAAACATAGCTTATTTCAGCATACATTTGGTATATGGGATCGGTACCTTTACGTAGACGTCCTTCAATTGAATTTAATAAGTCAGTCCGTTGCTCAACCAGGTTTGCAATTTGTTCTTCAGTATAATTCATTTTATTTTTTTCTAATCCAAATAAAACAATAAACAAAACTAGTAAAAAGATACAGATAGATAAAAGAAATACACGTATTTTTTTCATTATTAACCCTCACAAACAAAGTTTATTATGGTTTCGTTACAATTGGGTTTGAAGAAGTAGAATAAGCAATAATCGGGCCTTTAACTTCTTTGTCAAGAGTGTTATACGCAGTGAATTTAACGGTTATAGTTGCATCAGCGCTCTTCATCGCTCCGTGCTTAGGATCATATTCTAGATCCCAGTATGCATCAAAATGTTGCCCACCTCGATCCATATAGACATTTTTAACTTTTCTTGCGTTAGCTACTCCAGCACCCATAACATTTCTAAAATCCCAAACAGTTGTTTTTAGAGGTTGTGCCATCAATAGGTTCGGTTTATTTTTAGTCTCTTCTTGTGTTACTTCATCCGCTTTGAATGCTTTTCCTACACAAAGGAGTAAATCATTACTTGGTTCTTCTAAAGAAGAGCTGTATATTTGCTCTAGATTTTGTGCTGTTGTAAGTTTAGATGCTGAATCTTCCACAATGATAAACTGATCGGAATTTGTAGGAGTCATATATAACACAAAAGATTCGTTTGGCAGCCATGCACCATATGTACCCACTAGTAAGGTGGATATAAGAATAGGTACAAGGATTTTTTTGATAATTGTTTTTCTCATTCTCCTTAAAAATAGCCTAATAAAAAAAATACAATAAATAGCTTTAATTATACAAATGTATTTCCTGGAAAACCTCACCTAACAAGGGAATTCAGGGCAATGACAATTGTAAGACTTTCTTAGAAAAGTGCTTCATCGTTTACGTGAATGAGATTGTAGTCAAGGCGGATGGTACGGCGAACATTCAATATAAGTTCGCCTCCAGCCCGTCTCCTAAGTTTGAACCACTTCAAGCGGTATAGCCATCAAGCTGTCTGTATGCGTCGTTAAAAGACTTTCGTTGCTATGACCTACAGTGCTAGCCATGGAGAAAGGCGCGGTCATAAATAGTTTATGGGCTTCTGACGCGTCGCAATTTTTTTCAAAAATGTTTTGGGTGTAAATAACAATGAACAACAATATCACACCTATTCGATGACAGGGAACTTGAAATAATAGCGCTATACGTATAGAGCTTAATAGAATTATATGGTACAGTTATGTAAATGAAACTAAGTTTCATACAACGAAACTTTTTTTTAAAAAACTGTTTTTAGTGGGAGGGGACTTTACAAGTGCCAATTAACTTTCACGATGAACAAAACAGGCAGACGTATGCAACAAGAAACGCTGATGAATCTTGGATATCTTTAATAAAAGATACAGTAGATGTATCGAATAAGCGGATTTGGTTGTGGAGGTGGCATTTATACGAAGGCTCTTATTAAGATGGGGGCATCTCATGTAGTTGGTGTAGATTCCTCGGATGAGATGTTAAAAGGGGCGGCTAATAACTGTAAGAACATTCAAAACGCTACATTTCTAAAGGGAGACGCTTACCAATCAAGCCTACCTGCAAACGATATTGACATTGTATTAGAAAGAGCATTAATCCACCATCTGAACGACTTAGATGCTTGTTTCAAGGAAGCATATCGCATCATTAAAGATGGCGGAGTTCTCACTCGTTCAGGATAAAACCCCAAAAGTATGGAAAACAGGTCATCAATATCACCGAGCTGCAAAAGCCAGGAGTTCATAAACTTGAGGATATTAACACCTATTATAATGTCGGTCTTGATGAGCTTCAAAAGTCTTGGGCTAGTCTGGACGAACGCTTCCAATATTCCAAATTCAGCTTTTCTTATCATTATTATGAGTCTTTGAAGGAGCTTATCTCCCCTCATCTATAATCTGTCTACAATTTTGAGCAAAACAAAAACCCGACCGCGTGTGATCGGGTTATATAACTGGCCCTGATAAGCTGTTACCTCTCCCTTTAACTGGATAGAAACAGTGGCGGTACTTGGTTCTTAAGGATGCGTTTAAATGTCAATCTTAAATCATTCAAGGGATACATGGTGTGGAGTACGAAAAAGAAGAAGCGCTAACCGGAGGGAATGTCTCCAGTGTATATCGTTTGGGAGATACGGTTCGACGAGAAATAAAACCGGATAGTGTTAAAATTCATACATTGCTAAAGCACCTTGAACACAAAGGTTTAAATGGTGGTGAGTGATTTTCCAATGGACGAACGTTGGCAGCCCATTGATAACACCCCGCAGCCATTTGAGGCGATGTGCCATAATGATTTTGCTATCTATAACATTATTTTTCATCGCGAAAAACCAGTCGGTGTAATTGATTTTGATTTGGTTGCTCCTAGCCCAAGACTTTGGGATATCGCTTATACGCTTTACACTTGCGTTCCTTTAAGCAGGCTTTATCATACGGAAGCAGGCGAAGCCATTTATTATGATTCGTTAAAGGATGCTGAGCGAATCAAGCAAAGGGTACAATTGTTCTTTGATTCCTATGGTATGAAGGGAAAAGAAAAAGGGTTTTTAGAAATGGTGTTGCTGCGAGTAGAAGGATTATGTAAAACGATGCAAAGGAAAGCCAAAGAAGGCGATATCGCGTTTCAAAAAATGATCGACGAAGGACATTATTATCATTATCAAGAGGATCTTCGATTCATTCGCGAACACGGAAAAGAGTGGATTTAAGAAAAAAGTCACTTGCAAAGTTTTTTTACATTTGAGAGATGAGGAAATTGAAAGTGATCGAACTGGCAATTGTATTAGATGATCACGAGGGAAACCGCGCTGAGCAATTTGATCTGGTTGCCTTACCTTTTGTCCCAAGAAAAGGAGAAATGATTTTATGGAATCATAAACTGTATCATGTGCTAAATGTTATGTATGGTTTTGATACAAACCCGTACGATTATAATTGTGATGTTAACCCTGACCTTCAAAGCTCGGTAGCTCATAATATAACCTATAAAGTTTTTTTGAAACCTGATGATTAAACAACACTTTGAATATCTGCCACATAAAATCCGAGGTGTTCTTTAAAATCAACATTCCATTTTATTCGAGAGATGTCTCTTTTAGAGGTGTCTCTTTTCTATTTTTGGATTAGAAAAAGGGGATTTGGATGGACTATACGTGAAGTTGAAGCGCAGCACAGTCGCGGTGAAGTCATCTACTTTGCCATTGGCATCGATGAGAACGGCCATCGCCAAATCTCGGCTTCTACGTTGGTGGACAGGAGAAATCCAACGGCTGGCGGGACGTTCTTAAAGACCTTTACAGCCGTGGCGTCAAAGTGGTGCTTCTCGGCGTATTCGATGGTTTACTGGGACTCGACGATGCCTTTCGGGAGATCTATCCGAAAGCCGACGTTCAGCACTGTATTGTCCACAAGGTGCGTGCAACCTTCCCTAAAATTCGCGTACAACATAAGACAGATTTCATCGACGACTTGAAAACGATCTACACCGCGCCGGACCACGAACTGGCACTGGCTGCTTTCGATACCGTGATAACCAAGTGGAATAAGCTCTACCCGAAAGAAATCAAAGCCTGGGAAGACCAATTGCCAACACTACTTACGTTTTACAAGTACCCTGGCAAAATTAAAAAAGCGATTTATACGTCGAATCCGATTGAACGAGTGTATCGATAGGGGAATCTCTCCACCAAACCATCGTCAGAATATATTACTCCTAGTGTTACCGGCTTAACTTTGGGAATATTAACCTACTTACACAAAATTCTTAACGGTACCGATTTTCAACGAATACCGTTTATCAGCAAGTCATGAATAAGCAGTGTTAATATCCCCTCCTGATAACCTGCTCTTCCTGTTTCCTTCAATGCATGAGCCACCTCGCCCAACTCAGAATCAAGGATTGAATGCAGCCTTGATTCTCGTTCCCCTAACTCCACCACTGGAGTTGATGCCTTATAATCCGCTGTTGTCATCCGCCATAATCGAGCTTGATCACCATATCTTTCCTTAAAGCGTACAGCCATCGCTAAACCTTCCGGATCGAAGTCACCGCTGTAGAATAGTGTATGATCAGCTTTGGCAAGCAGGTCCATCAAATGCAAGCCTGCAAGCTTGAATTGCCCATGGGTGCAGATCAAAGGTGCGTCCGGAACAGCATCCAGCAGTGCTGAGAATACCCCTGAATTTTCAACAATGTATACGCCTGACATTAATCCAGCGCAGGCAGGCTTAGCAGCAGTCACTCGATTTACCTTCATCAACTCCCGCATAGGCACATTCATTACACTTTTTTCATCTGCAGCGGCTCTCCATACCGGGTGCTCGCGATCACCTTCGTAGGCAAGCAGATTCGCTTGAGTTACAAAATTCTGGATATCATCTCTCAGCAGGTTATACTGCAGCAGTAGCTCATTCAAGGCCTCTGTATTTGAGGGGGGAGCTCCCTGCCCCCCAACCATCACATGCAGCAGGTGGACCCAAAGTTTGCCTCTCAATTCGGTAATATCAAGTGCATGAGGATTGCCGGTTATGCGCTGACTGAATAACGGATACCGCTCCATACGCTCAGGCAAGCGGGTATAAGCATGAGCCATAATTTCAACAGCGTCCGCAAAATCAGGTTCAATAAGCAGACGCCAGATCCATTGGGTATCGCTTGTTCTGCCTTCCAGATAGGTAAACCATCGTATAAGATCGGGGTACCGCTTCTTGTAATCATCGAGCTTCTCCCTTTGAGCGGTTTCCCGCTCAGCTTTTGCAGCCTTCCTGGATTGGAGCTGCTTGCCCCAATATGCCTCAAGCAGCTCATGCAAGGTAATTCCGGCAAATCGGGTCTGCTGCAGGCGCTGTTCAAAGTGAGACAGCATGAGCTTTCCTCTTCGCACTAAATGATGAGGATATTCACCCATAAATCCAGCGACCTCCTCGATCTCCTTATCCGTGAAACACGCCAGATCTACCGCCCCTCCGAACCTTCCAAGTGATTCATATTTTTTACGAAAAAGAAGAAAAAGGACATCAAATCCCTTTTTTCCCTTAAAATATACGAGAGCGTCATCCAACTTCCTACTCATCATACTCACCTTCTTCACTGACCTTGAGCGACAATTCCTGTCCATTCCACTTATAACGGATGACGGTTACATAATCCGCATTCTTCGGTCTGACCAGTTCGCACACCGATAAGGACTGAACAGTCTCATAATCCCCCCACAGTACCTGGGAGTTCATTATATAATTAAAGCCAAGCTTCTCCACAATCTCGAACATTTCATTGATGTTATTCTCATCCACACCAGCGAAGGCTTCATCTAATGAGATAATATACGGGGCGCTCGGTGCCGCTTCCTTATAACGTGAATAGCATGCGGTAAAGAGCGGAATATACATCGCCATCGCTTTTTCACCTCCGCTGAACTTGAAGAAGTGATGATTGGTCAGCTCACGTCTAGGTTCATGAGGCCGTTCATAATACAAGACAAAGGAGAACCATTTTCGGTAGTCCAGCACCATTTTCAGTACCTGCAGCAGGGTCTGTCCCTCGCCCTTTTCCTCAAGCCACACTTTAGCTGACTGAATCTTGGAGCGAAAATGACGCGTAATCCGACCAAGATCATCCTCATTCAGTACATGGGCATCCTGCTTCAGCAGCGTGACCAGCTCATGAGTATCCAGCTCCTGCTCTGAATCGGCTGTCCTCGGCCTCCAGCGTATGGAAAACTTGAGTCCAGAGGAAGTATCCCGACTTTCCATTAATTCACGCATTTGCTCGGTCCATTGCTCGGCGCGGCGAATGCGCGCTCGCAGCTTGTGCCCTACGGAATTCAGCAGAATTTCTTCATACAGCTGCTTGTCCAATTCATCCAGCCGTGTCTCCTGAATGGATAATTCCCGGGAGACACTATCATATAGTGCGGAAGGTGAAATCTTCACACCTCGTTGATCAAATTCTATGATGTTTCGGGTGTTTTTCGTTTTCCACTGGTCTACGACCGGCTTCCATTCCTCTCTGTCGATCTCTTTCATCCAGTCGACAAGTCCCGGTGAGTCTGTATACTGCGTGATTTTATGCTCGGCCAGATCCGGCTGCAAATTATAATACAGCTTCGTCAAATCCCCCTCCAGAACAGACCTGTCCTTAGCAGCTTTATGATCTGCATATTGACTGAGCATTGCTTCATTCATATCTTCGCCATCTGCAGGGATCGTTCCACGCTTCCATTCCTTCACTATTGCTTCCCTCCAGGCCACGTTCATTTGATTCCAAAAAGTGTGCAGTTGTTCCTTCTCCACAAGCTTGTCACGGGCAGCCGATTGGTTCGCTTCCAGCACAGGAATATTCCCTGATAATTGCTCTAGCTCCGAATCCAGCTCATCCAAATCCCGGGCAACGTTCTTGATCTCGCGTCTCACGTCTTCAGCACCCTTCAGCTGCTGCTGCTGGATAATATCCTGGATCTGCTGCTCGAGCGTCACGGCCTTGTCCTTCAGTACCGCCAGCTCTCCCCGCAGCTCATCGGTTTCGAATTCCAGTTCCTTTAAATGCTCCCGTTCCCGCCGCTGATCCTCCAGCAGGCGAATCCAATGGTCGTGCTCTCTGTGAATCTCATTCAATCGTTTCTCGTACTGCCGACTCTTCTCCAAGGCATGCTGATACAAATCTGTTTTGAGTTCCAGCGCAAGCCCATGTGTCAGTTCATAGAGCTTCCGTTTGCTCTCCTGCAGCTTCTGATCCAACTTCGCCAGCTGGTCCGATATATCCTTGATGGACTTTTCTAACCGTTTCAGTTCACCCTTAATCTCTTTCAGCTCGTTATGGCAAGTCATCACATCTCTACTCGTGGGAAAGCTGCTCCAGGCTTCTTTAGACTTCTGGAGCCGGTCATCTAGCAGAAGCCACTGATCTTCTAGCAGGGATATCTGCTCATCCAGCTTTGTGATCTGGGCCTCCAAGTCAGCGAGCAGCTGATCGCGATAGCGTCTTCTGGCTTCCCTGCCGATAAACCGCACCTCATCCAGCGGCAGGGCATGGCCCTCCAGGCTGCCCATACGGTAACGACCGTCTTCCGTAAAGTAAACCGGAGCCTCTCCGTTCATTTCAATACTTTGCAGTACAGCCTCGATGCGTTCAACTGGAATCGTCCGCTGCTTCTCATCCGGCTGTAAGTAATCCGCCAAAGTTGCTGTAAACAGCTTGGGCTCTATCAAGAGCACGCGGTCATGCTGAGTTGCGATATCCTTGGTCGTAACCAGTGCATCCAGCAGACCTGTTTCAGCCAGCGCGCTTTCGAGACGTCTTTGGACCTCGACCGGAACATCCGGGTGAAACTCTACGATTTCATACAATGGCTTGTAAATAATTGACTGTTCATCTAATTGTCTGCGCGCTTCCACTGTTGCTTCATGCCGCTGAGGCTCAGGATCCCGCTGAGCGTTCATCTCCTTAAATCTGACTTGCAGTTTTTCACGCTCAACCACACCCTGGTCTTTCTGATAGATACAATTGGCTCTCTCGGTCCGAAGCTGATCCTCATATACACGAACGAAAGGCGCAAACACTTCTTTTACTTCCTCATACTCGTATTCCGTGAATAATTGGTCAATCACCCGCATCATTTGCTGCCTTGCCCTAACATCAACCTCATAAACATCATGCTGATCCAGCCACAGATGAATCTGATGAATCAAGGCTTGCTTCTCATCAGACAGCAGCCGCTGCCATTTCCCCTCACTCTCAAGCAGCGCATCATGCGTCTGCTTGACTTCGCTCAGCTCCCGATTTTTATCCTGAAATTGATGAATCACCGAATCACGGTCCCTAAGCTCCATTAAAGCAGCTTGGAGCCTTGCCGTATGCTGCTCCAGCTCCCTTTTCCAGTTATCAAAACCGAAGGGCCCTCCTTCATTTCGTTCATAATCCTGCACGTTGAGCTCATGCTGTGCAAAAGCGCATTCCTCTGCCTCATAGTCCAAGTCTTCAACGGCATCTCGCAGCTGATGTTCCTTGTCATTCACGCTCACTTCAAGCCCATCTATTCTTCTCCGGGTTTCCCGCTCTTTGCCGGCTTTGGATTCTACCCGGCTCTCTTGATTCGAGATGTCACGCTTTAGTGACTCCTGATCCTTCAGCTTCTGCTGCAGCTCATCCTCCAGCCGAAATACCACATGGGCTCTTAGACGTTTTTCCTGCTCACTTAACGTAACTCTTCTGATTTTCAGATCATGCTGTCTCTTCTTGCTCGTCTCAATTTCTACTTCAAGCTCTGACAGTCGATCTCCCAAGCTTTTCGCTTCTTGACCCTCTTTATGCGCCCGTTCCTTCGCCTGCTTCCATTCCTTCACCTGATCCGAAAATATCCGCTCGGAATAGGCTTCATAGGCATCCTTCAGCTTGGTTAACGCCTTCACCTCTCGCTCCAACTGCTCCATCTGCTGCTTGGTCTGGTCCATCTGTTCAATGGAATCCGATAAATAACGCAGATCGTCATCTGTGAGCGGAGGCAGCGCTTCTTCCAGAATCTCATATATTACGGTCGGCTTAAAATCCTTGGAAAGTTTAGGACTACGGAGCTGAATCAGCAGCTTGATCAAATCATCATAGGCCTCGATCGTTTCAAATCCGAATACATACCGGTTCACCAGCTTCATATAATCCTGGTTAGAGCTTACCACTTCTCCGCCTGTACCAATAACTGTAGTCAATTCTGTCTGAGAATAAGGGAACTGCTTTCGCTCCCCATTTTGATTGACCAGCTTGTACAGCTCCATATCATATCCGATCCGCCGGTTGTCAGTAATGACGAATCCCCACGACTTCAATTGCTGATTCCGCTTGGCCTGCATCCCCATACCGGTCGTCAGATATTGGTCTGTGCCTTCCATTTTGTATTCAATGAATAAGTATCCAGTTCGCTCGTCCCGGCTGGACACTTCCTTCTCACCCAGCAAATAATCGGCCATCCGCCGTGATTTCGAGCCAAACGGGTCCAGACGATCGGGTGATTTCTTTCCATCCAGCAGCACAGGCAGCAGGCTCTGCATCGTGACCGATTTCCCGGAGCCATTCGTGCCTCGAAGCAGTAATTTACCGTCCTCAAATTCAAATATCTCATTATCGTAGTACCAGAAGTTAAACAAACCTGCCCGGTTCAGCTTCCATTTCGAAGTCACTACACCTCTTCCCCTTCCTGTTCATAATCCTTGGGATAAAAAGCAATCATACGCGCTGCCCCCGGCAGGATGATTAACATGTTCGGCTCGTCTTCTTCCATCGAAGCCATATCCCACGCCTTCCACACAGCGATGATTTCATTCGACAATGCCTCAAGAGTCAGATCGCGGTACTTTTTCGCCCATCCATGGCCATAGAGGTCTTTAGCTTCCTTCACAATCGTTTGAAACCGTGCGATCGGCAGACGAAGCTCACCAAATTCGCTGATGGACAAGCTGTTCAGCTGCTCTCGAATCACAGCTGTCACGTGAAGTGCAGCATCCGAAATTCCGCTCAAATCCGGGAATAAGGTATAGCGCTTTTTGTGATCCGGCAAGGTAAGCATCGCAGCATTTTTAAATACCTCCAGTCGAAACGGGGTATGCTGTTCAAAGTCCTCACGCAGACGGTTTCTAAAGTTACGAATATAGGTAAAGTCAGGGTCGTCCTCACTCTTCCGGTACACAAACGGCGTCATCATCAGCCTGCGGTACACCCGCTTACGCCGCTGGTCCTCCTGATGCCGTACCCATTCCTGCTCCATTAACGCCTCTATCGTCTTGAACTTAAACAGATCATCAGGATAGGATCTCATGAAATATCGGGAATACACCGTTACCTCATAGAGAACTTCCTCTTCCTCACTGTTTTGAAAAAGCTCCAGGCTTCCGTCAATCGTCTTAATCAGACGCAGCTGGACCACCTGCTTTAAAGCTCGGACAAGCGAGCGCCGATGCTGATACAGAGTCCAGTCCAGCGGAATCTCACTAGTATACAGCTCCTGAATTCGCTCGGCTAAATCAGACAGTAAAAACTGCTCGTCCACACCTTTTTGCTCCGTGTAAGCTAGCGCACAGCAAAAGATCGCATAATCCATCGGTTCCTGAAAAGCCTGAATTCCCATCCAGCTCTGCGGTTCGACGGGGATTTTCTCCAGCTTGGCAAAATGCTGATGCACGATCAGATCCAGCCCAAACTTGTCCTGAAGATATCGTTTAAGCTTGAGCTCACGATCACGGACCAATCGGTAGGCTTCCGGCTCTTCATCGCGTAAAACCCAGAACTTTTCAAACAGCAAGGCCAGCGCGTCCAGCGTCTGTTCATCAAATACATCCTCACGCAAGCTCATATTTAGCCTTCTCCTTTCCCGTGAATAGCAGCGTTACGGCCGGCATGACCATGTACCCGTCCTCAGCCTGCAGCCTGATGGTCCGGCTCCGGTCCAACTCCACCTTCACTTTATAACCGTATTCCGTCTTGATAGTGCGATCCGCTTTAGCCATGGCCTTCCCGATCCAGGATAGAAACAGCTTCCGTACAAACGGCTCGATGATGGGCAGCTTCTCCAGTTCAATCTTGTTGCCGGACAAATACTTCTCGATCACTCGCTGTTCATAAGCCCGCCGCTTCAAATAGGTTTCCTTCGTCTGCGCCTTCTTCTCCAGATGACTCTCTGCTGCATTAGCTCTGGTCTTCTCCCTATAGTTCCTGACTCTGGGAACGCGTTCATGAGCCATCGGCGTTTCTTCCCACACATCGGTATAGATATCATCTGTTGGAATATGATCCGAATACAGGTGCTTTGTGTGCGACAAACCAAACACAATGGAAGACAGCTTGTGTGCTTCCTCCATGGAAGACAGATTAGAAAACCACTCCGCCAAATGAAGATAGTCCTCCTTCCGGCTTCGATGCAGCAGGCTTCGTTCTCCCAATCGCTGAATGATTCTCGTCATCCGGCGAATCGCTTCATTGGTTTGCTCGAGGACATTTTCATATTGACTTTCACCGGCATCATCACCGATAAACCAGGCCTTCACATTCAACCAGGTCGCTTCCAGCTCAGCCGCTCGATCTCCAGCATCACCTAACCGTTCAAAACGAAATACATTCTCCTCATGCTGGGATACCTTCTGGAAAAATGCCCTCATACTTTCACGCGGCAGCGAGATCATAACATCCTGAATGGAAGCAGCTGTCCGCTGCAGATTAATAATAAAATCACGTAAATAGCGGGTAAATTGATCTTTATATAAAAAGAACGCCTCCGATTTCATTTGCTCTGAAGCATCCTCACTTCGTAAATAAGCAAAATAGTCAGACGTGTTTTGTGTGATTTTTTTGAAATACGTCAGTACATCATCCCAAAGCTGTGCGCAGTCTTCTGAAGACTCACTGGAAGCCTGTTTTATTCTTAATAGTGTTTGATATAGCCTTTCAAAATGAGATTTCTCCAGCGAGCCTCCAAATTGGTCAGACTGATGCTCAAATTGAATGAGCATTCGTTCAAACTCTACCGTATAAGGCGTTATTTGATACCGAAACCTCTTCTTCTTGAACTCTTCAATCGTCTTGACCTTACCGCTCTCCTGCTGAGCACTCAGGTTCCCCCACCTCACCAGCGAGGCCAGGTCACTGTGCAGCTCGTCCATCTCATAGTTTTTGAAGTATGGCGATTCTCTCAGATGGTTATAAACCTCCTCTGGGAATAAAAACTCCCGCAAACGCTCGTGTTGAATATAAAAATGGCGTAGAATCGCCCGGTATTTATCACTCTTCTCCGTTGCCAGATACGTCGCTTCCGTCACACGTTTAAATGGTCCGTCCATCATTCGACACACTCCTGCCACCTTCTTATGTCTTTCATTTTAATGTAAGGAGCCGCGGCAGGCTAGATAAAATGTTGGGAATCTGCTACAGGTGTGATGGATTTGGAAAAAATCGACAAAAAGCGAAGACAACAAGAAACAGGTCACTCATGGTGGTATCTGACCATAATTGACCTGTCCTGGTAACGGATTAGCGTTATTTAAGGTATAGACTCCAACTTATTATGCATACAAACATTTCAATACTGTATTTCTCTATATAAAGGAATATTCTGAAAGCGGTACATCTGCCATATATGCAAACAATCTTTGAAAATGATATGAAGAACAACATTAAAGTTATAGGTATAGGCCACTGCCAATCACTCCTGTAGTCCTTCATATAACGGGAATTGCGACGTTATTTCATGCACGCTTCTCTGTACTTGCTCCTTGATGGCCGCGTTCCCTGGATTTTTAAGAACAAGTCCAATAAGTCCGGCAATTTTTTTCATTTCTTCAGGTCCTAGTCCCCTCGTTGTCATAGCTGGAGTTCCAAAGCGGATACCGCTCGTGACGAGCGGACTTGCCGTATCATGAGGAATAGCGTTTTTATTGGCTGTAATCCCCACTTCATCGAGCATCGCCTCAGCTTCTTTCCCGGTTAGCCCAATCGGGCGCAAGTCTAGCAAAAGGATATGATTATCCGTCCCTCCCGATACGAGAGTCAGCCCTTCATTTAATAATGCTTCGGCCAATACTTTAGCGTTCTTCAAAACTTTTTCTATATAGGATTTGAAATCCGGCTGCAACGCTTCGCCTAACGCAACCCCTTTGGCTGCAACAACATGCATCAGGGGGCCGCCTTGGATTCCGGGAAAGATCGCTTTATCAATAGCTTGCGCCCATGGCTCGCGGCACATAATCATACCGCCCCGAGGACCGCGCAGCGTTTTATGAGTTGTCGTCGTCACAAAGTGGGCATGCGGTGTCGGGTTAGGATGATACCCTGCCGCTACAATTCCTGCAATATGCGCCATATCTGCAAAGAAAAGCGCCCCTGCTTCAGCCGCTATTTGAGCAAACGGCTCAAAATCTATCGTTCGCGGATAGGCGCTGGCCCCGGCAACGATCATACGCGGACGATGCTTAAGAGCAAGCTTTCGCACAAGATCAAAGTCAATGCGCGCCGATTGTTCATCCACGCCATAAGGCACGAAATTATACAATTTTCCAGAGAAATTAACTGGACTTCCGTGTGTAAGATGGCCGCCATGAGATAGGTTCATCCCTAAAATCGTATCCCCCGGTTCAACTGAAGCAAAATAAACTGCCATATTCGCCTGAGCGCCGGAGTGGGGCTGCACATTGACATGTTCTGCACCAAAAAGGGTCTTTACGCGTTGAATCGCTATTTCCTCAACTTGATCAACATATTCGCAGCCACCATAATATCTTCTTCCCGGGTATCCTTCCGCATATTTATTGGTCAGCACCGTACCCGTTGCTTCCATAACAGCTCGACTTACAAAGTTCTCCGAAGCAATCAATTCTATTTTATTCCGCTGCCGCGCCGCTTCTTGCCGGACGGCATTTGCAATTGCTTGATCCTGTTTCTCCAAAAACTTCATTACCATCATCCTTCCACCCGTCTGATTAGTAGTCAAAACTCATTACATGGAATGCTGACACGCATTGCCATAGCCGCAATGTTCATGATAGTATGACAATCAATGGACTATGTAAAATATTCATATATTATAAATTCGAGCAATCCATAACACCGAAATAAACATTGGAGGCGAATCAGATGCTCAAAGTTAACCGAGACGACGAACGTCCCATTTGGCAGCAATTGCTTGACCAGGCGATCCATAATATTACGACCGGAAAATGGCCTCCCGGCGAATTGCTGCTCCCCTCCCGTGAGCTCGCGCAATTGATTGGGGTTTCCCGTTCAACCATACAAAGTGTATACGAGGAACTGTTCAGCCGCGGATACACCGTAACTTCCCGCCGCGGCGGAACAAGAGTTAGCGAATGGATGTATAAGCCCGGCTCTGCGGACGAAGTTCCGGCCCAAGGGCCTGTTCCGCCGGAACTTCCGATATTAAACAGCGCAATCGGCCATTTACATAGCTGGTTCGGAAATAAAGAACAGGATAGAGATGAGATCGATTTCAGTCCCCATGAACCTTATTTAGACGAACATTTTCTAAAAAATTGGCGGCAATCCTTTTTACAGGCTTCCACAGATACAAATCTGGACAATTGGGCTTACGGCGACGCCTATGGGTTTCTGCCCCTGCGCGAACAGATTCAACGTTATTTGTCGCTTGAACGCGGCATTCATGTGGAAGTCGATCAAATTCTTTTGACCTCCGGCGCACAGCATAGTCTCGATTTGATCGCTCAAGCACTATTACATGAAGGGGCAACCGTTTCGGTTGAAGACCCTGGTTTTCCCGCCGCCTGGATGGCGATGAAGTTTCGCCGGATGGAGGTAGCCCCCGTTCCAGTCGACGAGCACGGGCTTTGTATAGACCATATTCACCCCGAATCCAAGCTGGTATTTGTTACGCCATCGCATCAGTGTGCGACAGGCGTTATTATGTCAGAACCTCGCAGACAACAATTGCTGCATTTAGCTGCGGAGAAGCGGTTTTGGATTGTTGAAGATGATTACGACAGCGAATTTCGTTATCGCGGCGACCCGCTTCCTACCTTATTCAGCCAGCAGCAGCAAGGAACGTTGTATTTAATGAGCTTTTCCAAAATGATTGCTCCCGGTATTCGGTTATCCGCGATCGTTGGACCCAAGCAGGCCGTTCGCCAGCTTGCCCAAGTCCATGAATTAACGTACCGCCATCTTCCCTTTATGGAGCAGCTCACATTAACGCACTTTATCAAACAAGGCCACTTCATGCGCCATATGAGACGAGTGCGAAATGTATATCGGCGCAGACACGCTGCTATGACGAAAGCGCTCAGCGCGACAGGTTTGAGTGAGCATTTCACCATAAGCGGCGCGGAAACAGGGCTGCATATGCTGCTTGAAGCTGAACCGTCGTTTGACGAAGTGGCCGTAACGAACCTGGCGCTTGAAAAAGGAATTCGTATATACCCGCTAAGCCACTATTGTTTGGAAAGCAAGCGAAAAGGATGGGTACTCGGTTTTGCTAAGGTGGATGAAGCGACCATTGAAGAAGGGATTAGCCGTCTGGCAGAGATACTTTTAAACAAGTAGCCCTGCCAGGGGGGGATTATATGGCTGCCCCGCCTGCACTGCCGTCCAACTGCTTTAGCACCTTTGCCCAAAATGCCGATCGATCGCTCGATCCCACAAGATTGTTTACTGTCCTCGCACCAGGGTGAAGGGGAATTTGCTGACCACCTCTTTTCAATATGCTGAATTCCTGTTCTATTCAAATTCGCTCCCGTTACTGACCGCGTTCCTGCATCCGTTCATGCTGCTGCAAACTCGATATTTCAATTCCTTTCATCGGAGTTCCCAAGTTTTTCGATACACTTGCGATTAAGGCATAATCTTCGTAGTGTGTTGTAACCTCAACAATCGCGCGCGCAAACTTTTCAGGGCTGTCTGACTTAAAAATGCCGGATCCTACAAAGACGCCGTCTGCGCCTAGAATCATCATTAGCGCTGCATCGGCCGGCGTAGCCACTCCGCCTGCGGCAAAATTGACCACCGGCAGCTTGCCGGATTCGTGAACCTGTAGCAGAAGATCATACGGTACGCCTTGCGATTTTGCTTCGTGAAACAATTCGTCCTTGGACAAACCTTGCACTTTGCGAATCTGGCCGTTGATTAATCGAAGATGACGTACAGCTTCCACAATGTTGCCTGTTCCCGGCTCGCCCTTTGTGCGAAGCATGGCGGCTCCTTCCTGAATGCGGCGCAGCGCTTCGCCAAGGTCTTTTGCACCGCAGACAAAAGGAACGGTAAATTCGTTTTTGCTAATATGGAAAATCTCGTCCGCAGGTGTCAGCACTTCACTTTCGTCGATATAATCTACACCTAACGATTCGAGTACTTTGGCTTCCACATAATGTCCGATGCGAGCTTTTGCCATCACCGGTATCGATACAACCTTCATGACCTCTTCCACAATGGTCGGATCGGCCATGCGAGCTACTCCACCGGCTGCACGAATATCGGACGGCACACGTTCCAGCGCCATAACGGCTGTTGCTCCTGCCGCTTCCGCAACCTTGGCCTGCTCGGCATTCATCACATCCATGATGACCCCGCCTTTTTGCATTTCCGCCATTCCTCTTTTCACCCGTTCTGTACCTGTATTCATATTCATGCCTCCTGTTTATTTTCAGCTTGTTTTACGCCGCTCAGCCTAAGCTGCTTCTTATGAAATTTCCCATGAATCAATAGATGTGCCGTCAAACCCGCAACCAGTCCCCAAAACGCGCCACCGACGCCAAGCAAAGTCACATTGGCCGCTGTTGCCAAAAACGTAATCAATGCGGTTTCGCGTCCCTTCGGCTCCGTTAACGCACCCGCAAGACTGCCCCCAATCGTGCCAAGCAATGCCAAGCCCGCTAACGTGGCGATGAAAGTCGCCGGAAGAATTAAAAACAGCGCCGCCAACGTCACCCCGAAAATGCCGATCACCGTATAGAAAATACCGCAGGCAATGCCTGCAATATAACGTTTTGACGCATCTTCATGCGCGTCTTTTCTTGTACAAATCGCCGCTGTAATGGCTGCCACATTAAATGCGTGCGAACCAAATGGCGCTGTAAGAAGCGAACCAATACCCGTTACCGTCAAAATGGGATTGGCGCTTGTTTTGAACCCATCATTACGCAGCACAAGCATGCCAGGCATATATTGTCCCGTTAAAGTAATCATGAACAGCGGCAAAGCAACGCCGAGCAAAGCATTCAGCGAAAACTCCGGAGCAACAAAAACCGGCGAGGCAACAGCCAATTGAATATTTCCGAAATCCACTTGTCCCATGCCGATCAAATAAAGAAGTCCAACGACTAAAATGCCGACAATCGCATAACGGGAAGTAAATCGCCTTAGCAAGACATAAGCGACAAACAGCACTACGACAAGCAGCGGATCTACCTGTGCCCCTCCAAAAGCTGAAATGCCAAACTGCAGCAAAATGCCTGCGAGCAACCCGGAAGCGATGCCTGGAGGAATAAGCCGGACAAAACGTTCAAACATGCCCGATAAACCTAGAATAATAAACCCTGCCGCAGAGATCATATAGGCGCCAATGGCTTCCGGATAAGGGTTACGGCTAGAGCCGATACGAGAAAAGCGACACCCGGCGTCGACCAAGCTGTAATGATCGGTTCCCGGTAACGGTAACTTAGCCATATTCCGGTTATACCTACGCCAATAGAGATCGACCAAATCCATGAAGCGGTCATTTCGGGACTTAACCCCGCGACTTTTGCCGCTTGAAACACGAGAATAAAGGTACCGCCGTAGTTGACAATGACAGAGATTAAAGCGGCAATCGTTGGCGATATAAAGTCGCGTCCGCGCAGCGATGATGATGGTGTGTTCATATCTATTCTCCTTCCCTTGCTATTCGTCCTGACGCACGTTTTCGTTCCAGTAATAGCTGTCCGGCAAGTAGCGTTGACCGAATACACTTGTCCCTACGCGAATGATGGTAGCCCCTTCCTCAATAGCTACTCTGAAATCACCGGACATGCCCATCGAAAGTACGTCCATGTCTACCCGCGGGAATCCTCTCTCTTGAACTTCAGCTTGTATAGATTTCAAAAGCCGGAAGCAATGCCGCGTCTCATCGTTCGTAGCGTTCAGTTTGCCGATCGTCATCAAACCTTTGATGTTTAAGGTTTCGAACTGTGACAGTTGTTCTACTAACTCTAAAGCCACTTCGGGAGGAACCCCGAATTTGCTTTCCTCGTAAGACGTATTGACTTGCACCAGAATATCCATCGTTTTGTTCTCATTGACGAGCTGCCTGTGCAATGCCTGCCCCAATTTCAAACGGTCCACCGAATGAATAAGCGTCACATATTTGACAACATCCTTCACTTTATTTGTCTGCAAATGCCCGATAAAATGCCACTCCACCCGGTTATATCGCTGCATCAGCGGGAATTTGTCCCGCAGTTCCTGCGCTTTGTTTTCCCCAAACAGTACCTCGCCCGCTTGCATAGCCATTTGCAATTTCTCAAGCGGTACGGTTTTCGTCGCGAGCAGCAACTTTACGTCCTCGGTTTTACGCCCGGAAGCTTGGCACGCCAATTCCATCTGCTGTTTCACCGTTCTAAGATTCTCTTCAACCAAATTGCTCATGTCTCCCACCCTCTTTTCCGCACCACGTTATTTATACAAACCTTAAAGAACACAACGTCAGCTTACCAAAGTATGGTTTGTTTATATATATCCAAAGATGGTGTTTTCGAGCAATCCAAAGACATAAAAAATAAGCGTTTGTCTCCTGGAGAAACAAAACGCTTATTCACAGCTATGGCCGACAGCCATCCAAGCATGCCCCGAACCATGCATCATGCGCACAGGGAGCAGTGCGCACAAAGTTGTGGTTGTGGTTGCAGTTATACCATTGCTTTAAGCAATGCTTCCCCCTATGTATAAAATTTCATAACATTGCATGAAGGAAGGACACTATGCTAGTATACCGATAAAATGGATTGCTATATATAACAGGAAAATGTCAGATTAAGAAATCCAAAAAATCGTTAATTCTACTCCGACCTATATAAGGAGGAATCGAATTGCTGAAAGTACATCGGGACGATCCAAGACCTTTATGGCAGCAATTGCTCGACCAGGCTATCGATCATATTCATAACGGCGTTTGGAAGCCAGGCGAACTCCTGACACCTACCCGAGAGCTTGCCCAGCAGTTAGGCGTGTCCCGTTCCACCATTCAAATTGTATATAATGAACTACTTACTCGCGGTTATACGGTAACATCAGGCCGCAATGGAACTCGTGTCCATGATTGGATTCAGAGTCCCGATAAATCTGCCCCCTTAGTTCATCCGCCACAAATACCCGAACCGCCTTCGCTGCTCGAACAGTCACAACAATGGTTTAGAAGTAAAGATCATCAAGAATCGATGATCGATTTTAGCCCCTATCAACCTTACATAGATACGCAATTGTTGCAAACGTGGCGAAAATCGTATTTGAAAGCCTCTGCCCAATTAGATGTTTCATCATGGTTTTACGGAGACGCGTATGGTTTTGAGCCGTTACGCCGACAAATCCAACGACACTTATCGCTAGAGCGCGGGATTCATGTTCACACGAATCAAATCTTGTTAACATCCGGGGCTCAGCACAGTATCGACCTTATCACACAAACACTTTTAACCAAAGGCGATATCGTAACCGTTGAGGACCCAGGCTATCCCGTTGCCTGGATGACGATGAAATACCGGCAAATGAAAATTGCTCCCATTCCTGTTGATGAGCAAGGCCTTGTCGTAGAAAAGGTGCCTTCTGAAGCGAAGCTTATACTTGTAACCCCTGCCCATCAGTGTGCCGTAGGTGTCATGTTATCGGAACCGCGCAGGCAGCAGCTTTTGCATAAAGCGGCCCAACAACGTGCATGGATTGTCGAGGATGATTACGACAGTGAATTTCGGTACCGCGGAGATCCGGTGCTCACTTTATTTAGTCAGCTTCCACAAAACTGCCTCTATTTAATGAGCTTCTCGAAGTTGACCATGCCAGGCATTCGCATATCCGCTATTATCGGGCCTGCCGAAGCTATTGCACAACTGGCTCGTGTTCAAGCATTCACCTATCGTCACCTCCCTATTATGGAGCAAGCGACACTGGCACATTTCATGGAGCATGGATATTTCATGCGCCATATGCGGCGGGCAAGAAACATCTATAGACGCCGCCATGAAATGATACAGAAGGCGATTGCAGCCAGCGGCCTGGGGAATAAGTTCACTGTGCGAGGGATTGAAACCGGCTTGCATGTACTGCTGGAAGCGGATGAATCGTTTGACGAAGATACCATGACCTTTCGAGCATTTCAGAGCGGAGTTCGGGTACACCAGCTTCATTCTTATTGCTTGGAGAGCAAACGCAAAGGGTGGGTATTAGGTTTTGCGAAGGTAGATGAAAAACTTATCGTCGAAGGTATGGATCGACTTGCCGAAACGGTCTTATAGCATATAGCGGGATCAACGCATTCGAAACTATGCCGGTAACGTTTACTCTATCGAAATCGTCTCGCAGCCGTTGAATAAGGCAAAGTTTTGAAAACAATGGTCCACGGCTCTTTGCAATGGCTTAGTTGGTTTTATGCCGTTCTCGTACCAGATGTTTTTAACAACGAGTCTCCCGGTTTTTCGCTCCGCGATGATCTCTGCTCGTCCGATGAAGCTCTCTCCGTATAATAGAGGCAGCACATAATAGCCGAATTTCCGTTTGCTTGGGGGCGTGTAAATCTCCCAGATGTAATCGAAGCCAAACAATTCGCTGATCAGCTTTCTGTCCCATATCAAATTGTCCAGTGGAGCAATCAGCTCGCAGCGCCGTTTAGGCGCCGGGTTTTGCAAGACAGCTTCAATAAGGGGCAGATCCTCAGCGCGGCAGTACAGCATATCCTTCAATTGCTCTACGGCTACAGCAACAATGCGAGCTTCGTCCAATAACTGGCGAAAAACCTCGCTGCGCTGTTTCGCTTTTAATCCCCATATATTCAGCCAGGCATCGGATGCTCGGTTCCATAACAGGCCAACAGCGCCGATCCGGCGCAGTATCCGCCACTTCTGATGCTCAAGCTCGTCCTTCAGCGGCTCCGGTGCATTCAGCAGATCTGGGTGTATGTACTTCTCGGCAAAATCATAGTATTTACGCGTTCCTATTTTGTGATGAATAATTAGCTCCCCTGTCGAGTACATCTGTTCCAGAACCGACCGGGTTGCATTGTTTCCGCTGCTCCAGTGGATAGCTGATTGCCAAGAGAAATTCCCATCCAATTTTAGACCATCCGAACTTATCGCACCGTGATGTTGGATGTGGGTTCGTACTTGCTCCGTCAACGCTTCCATTTCGGGGTAGCGATTGGCATGCTGCCTGGCGGCCTCCCTGTACCGCTCAAAATACGGCCAGTCCCGGGCAGAGATAATCGCCATAATCTTGTCGGGATAATCGACCAGTAGTCGATCCTGATACAGCAGCTCGTCGAGAATGCTCTTGGTAAACCCTTGGATTCGCGACTGCAGCACCAGTTCGGCGTTTTTTCCGCAAACATCGATCGGATCGTATTGAATGCAGCCGACCTGCCGCACAAAATCCAATACTCCCTGTTTTCCGGTAAATCGATATTCGCCCAATAGCCCGTGCTTCAATAACAGAAATTGCCGTGCCTGGCGGTTCGTCAATTGGATCATGTGCACATCGGCTCCTTAACGAAAAATGCTATTTTTGCAATGATTTCAACCACGCCTATTTCACCCATACGTTGGGAAAGCACAAAATAACAAACAAATGTTCCCATCATATTTTACCATTGTCTGGAGCATAATGATATACTTGTTCTTAAAAAAATCTCCATTTCCGATGAATTCGTGCCCAAGATTTTATAGGCTGCTGTTATTCAAAAATGTCTCTCGGGTCAGATTTAAAAAGGCTTCGATCGCAGGCGAGATCCACTTCTCTTCATGCCAAAACATTTGGGTTGCAAACGATGTTGCGGTCAAGTCCCACGGTAACCGAACCAGTTCTCCCCGGTTCACTTCGGCCGTTACAGCCATCTCAGGCAATATGGCGATGCCCATCCCTATCATGGCACATTGCTTAATCGCCTCCGCGCTGTTAAACTCCATTTCAGTAATTCCCCCCATGCCCTTCTGTGAAAGACTTCGCTCAAAAAACGTGCGATAAGAGCAGCCCTTCTCCGTCAGCAAAAAGGTTTCCCCATCAAAATCTTCAATGGACAATGCTGTACGTGCAGCCAAGGGATGATCGGGCGCCGTCAATATGTAAAAGGGTTCATTCACCATTGTTTCTCCGCAGAATCCTGCCTCCCCCTTGTCCTCATCCAGTATAAAAATAACGTCCGCTCCCCCTTCCTTCAAGCTCTGTTTGAGGTTCGGATAAGCTAGCGGTCGAAACATCAGCCTAACCCCGGGATAGCGCAAGCGGAACTGGCGCAGTACTACCGGCAGCCGATACGTGCACAGCGTCTCATCCGCGCTTATAACCACCGTACCCGTCAACTCGCCAGTCTGCTTGACAGCATGCTGCGCTTCTTCAAGTTCACTCAGTATGTTGTCGACATAGCGTAGAAAACTTCTCCCCGCATCGGTCAGGATCACACTTTTACCTAATCTGTCCACCAGCTTGACGCCCAGTTCTTCCTCCAATGACTTCATCTGCATCGTAACCGTCGAGGGGACATAGCTCTGCATTTCTGCAGCACGGGTAAAGCTAAGTGTGGAAGCAAGCGTATGAAAGGTTTTTAATTGGCGTAATTCCATGATATATTCCCACCCTTAGTTCAAAAAAAATGAACGTTCTATTCACAAACGTTTCTTTGACTTAAACATAACATCGTCGTAGAGTGATGACAAGAATGGCGCCATTCATCTTTAGTTATGAAAAGGAGTTTTTCACATGAGAGATTATTATGAAATTTATGAATTGGGAGATGTTCTGCTCCAATCGGGCGAAACCCTGCCAGACGCCATCATGGCCTACAAAACCTATGGAACGTTGAATGCGGCAAAAAACAATGTAATTGTATACCCAACCTGGTTTGCAGGTTTGCATACCGATAACGAATGGTTAATTGGACCTGGCAAGGCGCTGGACCCGGAAAAGTATTTTATCATTATCCCTAACATGTTAGGCAATGGATTATCCTCCTCGCCTAGTAATACACCTCCGCCTTATCATCAAGCTAATTTCCCGCTGGTCTCGGTACACGATAATGTGCGGCTGCAGCATCAACTGGTTACCCGGAAGTTTGGTATTACGAAAATCGCCCTCGTCGTAGGGTGGTCACTCGGAGCTGTGCAGACCTTTCAGTGGGGAGCAAGTTATCCCGAAATGGTTGAGCGAATCGCTCCATTTGGAGGGACGGCAAAGACACGACCACATGCAAAGGTTGTATTCGAAGGAATGATCGCTTCCCTTCAGGCTGATGCGGCTTGGAAGAACGGCTTTTACACGCAGCAGCCCAAAGCGGGACTGGCAGCGATGGGCCGAGTTTATGCTCCTTGGGGCTTCTCCCAGGCTTATTATCTGGAGCAGCTCTATCAGCAAGAGGGCTACCATACGCTGGAGGAATATCTCGTGGACTACTGGGATCAAGTATTTCAGACCTTTGACGCCAATGACCTGATCACGATGCTGCGTACTGGCATCACCGGTGACATTAGCGCGAATCCGGTATATAACGGCGATTTTGAACTTGCACTAAGCAGGATTACAGCACAGGCGCTGGTTATGCCGGGAAGCACGGACCTTTTCTTTCCTCCCCAAGACAACCAATATGAGGCTGAGCTTATGCCGAATGCACACTTCCTCCCGATTGAATCGAAGTGGGGGCATTGCGCGGGTATTGGACAGCATGAACCTGATTCCATATTTATAGCTAAAAGCCTGAAAACGTTCTTGCTTGAATCCGCCAACTGACTCAAGGTCCGCAGGTTGTTTTGTAGAAAGAAATCGACGAGGAGAAGGAGGATGTAATGGACTGAACCAAGTAGAACAATGTTGGCTCAACACTCCATGATTCCCTCTGCCGCACGTACCAAGAGCGTTCCACATAAAAAAAGGCACCCCTGTTCCCGCATCCAGCGGGGCATGGGCGCCTTTTCCCTGCCTTATTCCCGAATCGTCCATTAGCTGGCCATTTCTAGCGTCGGTTCCGATCCTTGAAAGTTTTTCTTGTATTCGTTCATAGTTGCCTCCAGTTCATCGAAAAAGCCGTTCAGCGTTTCCGTCGCGCTGGAGATTTGCTGCATGATTTCATGATGCTCTTCGACGGCCTGGGTCACATTGTTCATTTCTGACGACGTTTTCAGCGCGATCTGTTCCGTCTTCTGCATCGTCACAGCCAGCTGCTCGGTTCCTGCCGCAATCTCCTCTACTGAAGAAGATACCTCCTGCATCTGCCCCGCCACTTCGCTGATCGACAGCTTGATGAACTCAAAGGAACTTCCGGCCTCATTCACCACTCTCAGCCCGTCATCCACCTGCTCCGCAACGACTTTTGTCGAATCGACGGCCTGTGCCGTTTCTTTCAAAATCTCCGTCACTACCTGCGTCACCTGCTTGGCCGACTGCGAGGACTGTTCTGCGAGGTTCCGCACCTCGCTGGCAATCACCGAGAAGCCTCTGCCATCATCCCCTAGGCGAGCCGCTTCGATGGCGGCGTTCAAGGCCAATAGATGGGTCTGTTCGGAAATCTCCCGGATGATCGATACGAAGGATGCGACCTTGCGGGAACTCTCCTCCAGCCGACTCATAATGTCCACCAGAGAATGAACGGTGGAATTCGTTTCTTCCATCCGCCCGATCGCTTCCAGAATCGATTCCTGCCCTTTGGTCGCCTTGCTGGACGATTCACTCGCCGCTTCGGCGGCCTCGTCAGCGCTTCCGGAAATATGGCGAATGGCTATGACCACGTCGTTCACCGTGCTTGAGCTGACCCGGATCATTTCTTTCTGCTCGTTGGAATCGGCTGAAACGCTGAGCGTCGCTTCCTTGATCATATCGGAAACGTAAAAGCCCATCTCCGTGCTGCCTTTTACCTGCCCGATTGTATCCGCGGTTTTTACAAATTGCTGGCTCATCTGGTCGGACAATGCTTCAAACTGCTGTATGGCTAGCTCAAAGCTCTTGCCCGCTTCCTCGCCGCCGTAAGCCTGGAGTCGATCCGTACCGGATCCGCCGCCATTCTCGATCCGCTTAGCCCCCGCTACTCTCAGCATCCATACGGCCACGCCGTAACCCGCCCCCGCGGTCAGCACTAGGCTAAGGATGAATCCTACATAAACGGGAAGCCCAAGCAAAAAACACGCGGCGTTGATGACTAAGACCGCCCCGGCAAAGCATCCTGCACCCTGCATGCCAATCTTCTTATAGGCGCGATGTAAGCTTGTTTGTTGATCTTTCATGGTGCTTTTCCACTCTCCATCTATTTGATTACACCCGGTGCCTCAAGGTACCGGGTGTATTTTTTTAACCTGATTAGTTTTTCAAAAACGCTTCTGCATCTTCCAGCTTTTCGAAGGAATCGACCACATCGCCGAACATGCGCTTCATTTGCAGTTTGGATACGGCGGAGCCGGTATAGTAAGCCCATTTCGCCAGTCCGCGATCAACGGAAAGTTGACCAAGATGGCCCAACTTTTCAGCAACGTCCATCGTGAGCAATTTGCCTTCGCTCAGATCGGTCAAGCCGGTAAAGCCCGGCTTTACGCTTTCAAGCGTTTTGATGAAGTCGGCGATATAGCTGTCTACGTTGTCTTTTGTAATTTCGAACATTTTAATATTGATACGGTTTTGCGCTGGATCGTAATTAATTTCGTACATAGTTGTTACCCCCATCTGTTAGTAGAAAATATGGCTTATTGAAAGAATAAGCAAAAGTGCTAGATTTGTAAAGAAGAATTTACCGAATTTTGTAGAATTGTGTCGAATTATATAAATCCTACATTTTTGCAATGTTCAAACATATTTCGGATCATCGGCTCAGTCAGCTTGGACCACTTAAATCCATATTTCGACAAAATCTGCGTCGTTTTTTCGGAACGGATCTGGAAGATCGTAGTGAACACCGCTTCCTCCATCCAGCCGTAATGCAGCATGATCTGCTCAATGTTATGTTTGAGGCGCTCATCATCATAATGCGCAAGCAAGTAATCGATGAAATCATCGAACGCCAGCAGATCAACCTTGCGTCCCATCGGATTGCTTCGAAGCACCTCGCCCACCGAAACCTCGTGCGGGTTCGCGATATGGAACACTTCGCTCTGTAGCGCGGCGATATCTGCAAGCAGCAGGATCGCTTTGCTGGACTGGTCAACGTATGTGAAGTCGAAGTCGTTGTTTTCCTCCGGCACGGTTCCCAGCTCCAGGAACGACTTGAGCGTCGTATAAAATGCGTTGTCCGCGATATTTTCCTGGAAGCATCCCGTACCGGAATGGAACACGATGTTGCCGAGGCGGTAGATATTCGCGACCGTGCCGCGTTCACGCGCAGCCATGACCAGCCGCTCCGCTTCGAACTTCGTTTTGGCGTAGTAGTTCTCGAATCGCTGACCCAAATCCAGATCGTATTCGGTGAAGTCGACATACCTTCTTCCTTCGATGATGCCCGTTGCCACGCCCAGCGTGGAGATATGATGCATATGCTTCGGTTTGCCTTCGGCCGCAAAGTCAAGCAGATTCTGGGTCGCCGTCACGTTCTGCAGCTCGAAATCCGCGTAGCTGCCGTAATGCTTCACGTTAGCTGCCGAGTGGAATACTGCATCCACTTGCTGAAGAAGCTCATGGTAGCGTTCCTCCGGCAGGCCGAGCCGCTCCTTCGTGATATCGCCGGCATGGACATGGATTTGCCCCTCATGCCGTTCAAACCAGCCCTCGCCGAAGTAATACTCGCATTTGCGCTTCAGGCGCTCCTTCGCTTCAGCATCCGATCCGGCGCGGACGATGGCATGCACGTTCCACGCTTTGGCCGTGACGGCCTCATGGAGCAGATGCGCACCCAGATAGCCGGTGGCTCCGGTGAGCAGTACGTCCCCATATCCGTTCAATGCCGTGATATCCACATCATCATAGGACCGATTGCGCTCTTTGTAGCTCACCTCCTCCGCAGAGAAGTCCGTTTCCTTCAGACCGGCATAAAGCTGCTTAACCTGCTCCAGCCGCGTGTGCAGATGTCCCGTCTTCGGCTTGATTTTGCCGGCCAGGCTAGCGATCGTCTGATATTCGAAAATATCGTTCATGCCAATTTCGAACTGCTTTTGAAGCCTTGCCACGACAACCGTCGCTTTCAGCGAATGGCCTCCAAGCTCGAAGAAATTGTCATGGATGCCGACCCGGTCGACCTGCAGCACGGTCTGCCAAATATCAGCCACCGTTTGCTCCAGCTCCGTTCTCGGACCTACGTATTCCTTGCTTCGTCCTTGGGAGACATCGGGCTCCGGCAGCGCTTTGCGATCGATTTTGCCGTTAGGCGTCAGCGGCATTTCCGGCAACTGCATGAAATAGGACGGAATCATGTAGTCTGGCAGCTGCTTACCGATATGCTCGCGCAGCTCGTTGTTTGTCAGCTTCGCTCCAGCGGTAAAATACGCGCAGAGGTAGTGACCGCCTTTACCGTCCGTTTTAGCCACAACGATCGCCTCGGACACGGCCACATGATTCAGCAGCGAATTCTCTACCTCGCCCAGCTCGATACGGAATCCGCGGATTTTGACCTGATGGTCCAGCCGGCCCAGGAATTCGATCGTGCCTTCCTTCGTCCAGCGGGCCAGGTCGCCCGTCTTGTACATGCGCTCGCCCGGCGCAAACGGATTAGGAACGTAACGCTCCCTTGTCATCTCGGGATTATTGTAATAACCCCGGCCCACGTTATCCCCGGCAATATACAGTTCACCGGCAATGCCTACAGGCTGCGGCTGCAAATCATCGTTTACGATATAGATTTGCGTATTAGATATCGGCATGCCGATTGGAGGCAGCTCCGGAATTTCCCCGGACGGATCGATCGTGTGCGTGGTGACGACATGCGTTTCGGACGGTCCGTAGTGATTATGCAGGTACACGCCGTAACGCGTCAGATGCTCCCGGAATTTCTCCGGCACGATCAGCTGCTCCCCGGCCGTAATGACATGCTTAACGGAGGATGGGAAGCGGTCCGCGTATTCTTTTTCGTTCAAAATGAACTTCAGGAACGACACCGGCATGAACAGCGTTTCGATGCTGCTTTTTTCGATATGCGTCAGCAGCTCACCCACGTTCATCCGCAGGTCGTTCGTAATCAGGTGCAACGTGCCGCCCGCGTTTAGCGTCGACCAGATTTCCTGCGAGCAGACGTCGAAGCTGATTGTCGTGAATTGAAGCACGTTGCTGCTGTAATCCACGTTGGTTGCGGTGTACTCGTAGCACAGCAGATTGACGATATTCTGGTGCTCGATCATGACGCCTTTCGGCTTGCCCGTCGTACCCGACGTGTAAATGACGTACAAGAGATCAGCAGGCTTGTTTACATGTGCCGGATTTTCTGTATGTGCACTGTAGGCCTCTTCGCTGTCGATCAAAAGCGTCTCGCCTGCATACGTCACATACCCCGCCAAATGCTTCTGCGTCAGCAGCAGCGTCGTATGGCTGTTTTCCAGCATATAAACGATCCGCTCCTGCGGATATTCAGGGTCGATCGGAACGTATGCGCCGCCAGCCTTCAAGATCGCCAGCAGCCCGACGATCATTTCGAACGAGCGGTCCACCATCAGCCCGACGACCTGATCCGCCGCAACGCCTTTGGCGCGAATCGTATGCGCCAATTGGTTTGCCCGCTCGTTCAACTCGCGGTAAGACATCGAACGCTCGCCGAAGACCAGGGCAGCCTTGTCCGGCGTCCGAAGTACCTGCTCCTCGAATAGGCCATGGACGGTCATATCGCTGCGATAAGGCGAAACGGTGTCGTTTAATGCCTTGACGACGAAAGCTTCTTCTTCCATGCTCAACATGCTCAGCTCGCGCAGCTCCTTATCCGGATGTGCCATGGCATCCGCGAGCATCCGCACGAAACGGCTGCCGAACGCTTCCATCGTGCTTCGTTCGAACAAATCGGTGCAATACTGCAAATCAAGACGAATCTCATCCTGCTCTTCGTTGATGTCCACCATGAGATCGTATTTCGAAATCGGATGGAAATACGGGTGAGGAGAAACGTCCGCACCCTCAAGCTGAAGCGCAAGCGTACCCGTGTTTTGCATGACGAACAGGGTATCGAACAGCAGGTTCCGGCTCGGATCCCGCGGAATGTTCAAGGAGCGAACCAGTTCCTCCAGATCATAATCCTGATGCTCGAAGGTGTTCAGCAGCGTCGCCTTGACTTCGCTCAGGAGCTGGGCAAACGGCTTACGCTTCTCCGGATAGCAGCGAACCGGTAACGTATTGACGAACATGCCGATCAGCGGCTGCACTTCCTCCTGGAGTCTTCCCGCCAGCGGCACACCTGTAATGATGTCCTCCTGATTGGTGTAGCGGGACAGCAGCGCATGGTATCCCGCGAACAGCACCATAAACGGCGTCGTGCCCGTAGCTGCCGCAAAGGATTTCAAGCGTCCGGTCTCTTCCACGCCCAGACGAAGGGATATCGTCTCACCGCGGAAGCTCTGCTTCGCCGGCCGGTCGAAGTCAGCTGGAAGCTGTAGAATCGGCAGCTCGCCCGCCAAGGTCTTCTCCCAGTATGTGCGCAAGTCCTCGCTGCTGCGGCTTGAAGCGGTCCCTGCCTGCCAAACAGCAAAATCGGCAAAGCCGATCTCAAGCTCCGGCAGGCTTTCGCCGCGGTATAATTTTGACAGCTCGCTGAAGAACACGTTCGCTGAAACGCCGTCCACGGCGATATGGTGAAAATCCACGAGCAGCACGGAGCTTCCGGTGCCGCAGGCGATCAGCCATGCGCGAACCAGTGGTGCCTCAGCCAGGTCAAAAGGCTGGATCAGCGAGTAGATCAGCTCCTGCAGCCCTTCCTCCGTTGATTCCTTTACGTTCAGCTTAAACGGCACTTCGCTGTGGACGCTCTGAATGATTTCCTCACCTTCCCAATGCAGGGACGTCCGCAGCGCATCATGTCTGTCGATCATCGCGCACAGCGCCTGCTCAAGCCGTTCATGGTCGACTGGGCCATCGATGCGGAAAGCAAACGGCGCGTTGTAAGCCGTACCCACCTGATCCATCTGCTCGATGAGATACAGCCTCCGCTGGGCCGACGACACCGGGTAAGCCTCCCGGACAGAAACCTTCGTAATCCGATTCGTTCCCGGAGAAGACTTGGCCATGTCCGCTTCTCCCGCGGAAGGGGCACAGCAGGCAGCCGCGCGTTCCAGCCACTCGGCCTGCTCACGTACCGTCGGATGCTCGAACAGCACAGCCACCGGAACCGACAAGCCGTATCGGCGCTCCAGCTTGGTTTGCAGCAGAACGACCTTCAGCGAGTCGCCGCCCGCGGTGAAAAACGATTCGCAGGCTCCGACTCTCGCGACTCCGAGCACTTCGCTCCAGAGCTGGGCAACGCCCTCTTCCCATTCGCCGTCCAAAGCCACGAATTGCGATTCGTCGTAAGAAGCCGCCGGAACGGGCAATGCCCGCCGGTCCACTTTGCCGTTCGCAGTAAGGGGAAGCTCAACAAGACGAACCAGCTTGCCGGGAACCATATAGTCGGGCAGGTTCTCGGACAAGAAATTGGCCATGTCTTCATAGGAGAAATCACCTTCGGACACCACATAGGCGCACAGATACTTCGCTCCGGCCGCATCGTCTAAATCGATGACGATCGCTTCGGCAACCTCTGGATGCTGCAGCAGGCAATGCTCTATCTCGCCGATCTCGATCCGGAAGCCTCTGATTTTGACTTGTTGGTCGATGCGCCCGAGAAACTCGATCACCCCGTCCTCGGTCCACCTAGCCAAGTCGCCCGTTCGGTAGAGACGTCCACCGCCGGCCAGCTCGCTCTCCACGAACTTTTCTTCCGTCAGCTCCGGCTGGTTCAAGTAGCCGCGCGCAAGGCCGCTGCCCGCGATGCATAGCTCCCCTGGAACGCCGATCGGCTGCGGATGTCCATGGGAATCCACAATATGAACCTGGCAGTTGTCGATCGGATAACCGATTGGAATGTTCTCGGTAAGCTCCGTTACCCGGTATGCGGTCGTAACGACGGTATTCTCCGTCGGGCCGTAGCAGTTATACAGCGCATATTTCGGATGGCTGTAAGATTTCAGCTTGTCCCCGCCGGCAAGAAGCACCCGCAGCGAAGGATGGTCCAGCGTCATGAAATGCTCACAGAACTGCGTCGGCAGGAAGCTGATCGTGATGGCATTCTGCGTAAAAAAGGCATGCAGCTCCGCAGCATCGAGCCGGATATCTTCAGGAATGACATAAATGGCAGCACCGGATACGAGATACGGGAAGATCTCCCAGACGGAGGCATCGAAGCCGAAGCCCGCATACTTGGTGGCGCGATCTTCATCCGTAACCTCAAATTCGCGGTTATGCCATGCGCATAAATTCACGAGTGTGCGATGCTCGATCATGACGCCCTTTGGCCGTCCGGTCGAGCCAGAGGTATAGATAATGTAAGCCAGATCGTCAGCTTTGGCCGTTTCTGCCAATGGCCCATCCCTCCAGCTGTCCCCGCTGCCTTGTTCCGGCGCAGCTTCCTCGTCTGCCAGCGCGCTGACAGCGCACACCGTTTCACCCTGGAACGGAATGTCTGCAAGCTTGACCTTCGGCTCGGTCACGAGCAGCCGGGTGCCGCTATCCTCAAGCATGTACCGGACCCGGTCAGCCGGATAAGCGGGATCGATCGGAAGATATGCGGAACCCGTCTTCAAAATGGCCAAAACGCCGGTTATCATCTCCAGAGAAGGTGTGGCCATAATGCCTACGATGCTTCCACGCCCGGCTCCCTTTCCAGCCAAAATCCGAGCGAGCTTCTCCGCCCGTTCATTCAGCTCACGATAAGTCAAAGTTTGCCCTTGATACACGACGGCTGCATGCTCCGGCGTCTTTCGCGCTTGTTCCTCGAATAGTCCATGAATCGTGCGGTTTTGCTCGACAGGGCGTTCCGTCGCGTTCCACTTGGCCAGCTGTGCCTCCTCTTCCTTCGTTAGCAAACCAATCCCATCCAGCATCGAGCCGGGAAGGGTCAAATATGCGGTCATTATATTTTGAAGGTGCGCGCATAAGCGCTGAATGGAGGCTTCCGTAAACAGGCCCTCCGTATATCGAATTTGCAGTCCTTCCCAAGCTTGTTCCCGATAAGAAACCACAAGCTCGAATTTCCCCTGCAAATTGGCATCGCCAATTGCGATGGCCGTATTCAAAACGGGCAGTTCGGCTTCAAGCTCACATACCGCGGACAGCCTATCCAAGCCAACAGCCCGCACACGATTTTCATCCATAGCGGAAGCAACCTGCAGCAACCATTGTTGAAGCTGTGTATCCGCCTTACCAGACATCAATAGAGGGTACGCCTGCTGCCCGGAATCAATAACGGCAAAAGCTACTTCCTCTCTTCGTAAATATTTCATTAGCAATAGGCCCCAGGCAGCGCCAAGCAATACGTCCGGCTCAACCCGATGCGCCTGAAGTGCGTCCTGCATCATGAGTGAGAATTGCTGCGGCCAGCGATAAACGAACGTTTGAAGCGGGTCAGACGGAATTGCGGAATGAAAACGGAGTATGGTTCGTTCTTCCAGAGATTCCAAATACGGTTTCCAGTCCCGTAAATCGGATTTACCGGTTGTTATAAGCGACATTGACATCTTTCCTTTGCGTTATCTTAGTTGTAAATGAGACCTGAACGACAAAAAACCCTACTGATTGAAAGCAGAGCGAGCTCAAATAACGAAAACGTTATTCGGCAGCTGGCTGGCATGGCGCAAGATTGCGCTTGAAGCCCCTCTAGCTTTGTGTCCCTCTCTTTCGATGAGGTTTACCAAAAATGAAATTAATATATACCATAATTAGTCTTTCGCATAGGTAATTTATATGATTAAACAGCAATGAAAGTGTCTATATCCCTGAACTTGAGATCCACAAACGGGAAAAAGAACGATGAACATTGCGTGTACTTTCAGCACTAACTTACTGTTAATTCCATAAAACGGAGTAAAATCTCATTCATCGTAGGAATTTGAAAAGTCGTTTTTGTATCGGTTGACGGAGCAAACGCAAGCTTATATGAATCAGCCCATGGAAGAATCGAAAGACGGTACGACCGATCGACCTCTTTCGATACAGGAGATGTGAATCATCCACGCCAATAGAGCCATACGCGCTGACATGGGATCAGCTGCTTGAGTCGCCAGGCCTGCTCTTCGATCAGAATGTACTCCTGGCTCCTAATTTATATCGGCTGATCCATCATCGCATTTTAGTTTTTACAAAAATCTGTTTTTTTGAGTTGTCCGTTCGTGCCAGTAGAGGACGGAACCTGAGCGAACTACATGCGGTCCTGCCCCCATCATGGACACCGACACAAGCGAGAAGCAAAACCGGGATCTGCGCCTGCAAAAAAACATGATCCATCGGAAGCGATCCAGGCTGAGCTGATCTTGTCCATCACTTGCAGCGGTAAACAGCACGATTCCGATAAAGAAAAATCTTTTCCGCCCGTACATATCGGACTGCTTTTTCGAAAATCGGCATCCTGTGAGGTAAGGCTTGATATTCGCAGAATGTATTCTCGCCAAAAACCAATAAAACCGCAGTCCCTTAAAGGGATGCTGCGGTTTTATTCTCGTTGCTTCATTTATTATTGCTGCGATCAGAAAAAAGGTAACTTGTCGATAATTGGTTAATTGGGGTCACTTGAAAAGTGATGATAGACCGAATTCTCGCTGTCTTGTGACTATGACATTGATCCATCCATATTAACAAATGGTGTATCAAAATCAAGAACTCCCCTTATTTGCTTAATATTAATTTTCTGACCTTCCAAATATCGATCAAAGTCAAAGATAACGGGCATTCGATTTCCACCAATTGCGAATAAAGCTTTCCTTTCACTTGGAATATAAGCAGATGTATGTATCGTTCCAGCCGAAACAGCATATTTGTTGGAAAATACATCCTTTTCTTTATCATTTAATATTCGATATGCCTCATATATATCTGGGTCCAAGCTTTTTTGTTTTTTCAATTCATTAAATCTTCTCACAGAATCATCCATATGATAGCGATTTTCTTCTGTCAATAGTTCAAAATGATTCGTACTAATATTCGACTTTCTTGCTACTACCTTTCTTGGTGAAGCTTCGACAACAAACGTTTCACCGCTCGGATCTAAAAGCACATAACTAAATGACGTTCGATGTGGAATCTCCTTCAATAAAGAAATCGCTTCACCTACATTAGCACAAGTTTCTAAAATAATACGGCCAATCATATTACAGACAAATCCATTTCCAGAGTCAATCCTGTTAATGAAGTTATAGCCCATGACAAGTCCTTTTTCATTCATGCCATCGGTACGTCCCGTTATTTGCATCGAAGGGCCTATAACAGCATAACCCGCATCTGTTGGATTATATATGGTATATCTTCCTTCATAATAGCCAGGATGACTATCATAATTCCGAATCAAATATTTTGAACCGGTTAAAATAGAACAGCCACTTTGCTCATAATCAACATAATACCCTCCAAATTCTGTTAGAGAGTCCTCGATTGACCAGTTCAGTGCGTCCGCTAACCCATGAAGTTCATCCAACATACTAGGAATAAATTTCGAGAATAGCTGGATTGCTTCTTCTTTATTAATATTAAAATGACGTTTCCTCGATTTAGCATACTGCTTTTTACGGTTAGTCAGTATCGGGGATTCCTTTAAGATCTCCCCTTGCATAAAGCCGAAATCATAATGATTACCTTTAAACTGAATGATATCGCTATAAAAATGATTCAAAATAATCACCTCGTTATAGGGGATCATGCCCACTGATGGATTAACTAATAACCGCAATTGTCGATTTTTTCTACAAACTTGGCAAATTAGTTTCCATGCTCCTCCGACTCATCATGCTCCCTTTTTCCAAATTCATCGAGCAACGCACGCACTTCACTGGTTGACTTTGCATTCATTAAGCGATTTCTTAATTCACTTGCCCCTCGAAATCCACGGACATATATTTTAAAGAATCGAGTAAGAGGGCTGAACGAACGTGGAACCAATGCCGAATATTTATCATGAAGATCCAGATGCAGCCGCAGTAAATCAAGCAATTCCCTACTACTGTGATCCTTCGGTTCCTTCTCAAAAGCAAACGGATTTTGAAAAATACCGCGCCCAATCATAATCCCATCCACACCGTATTGTTCAGCGAGCTTGAGGCCGGTCTGACGGTCAGGGATATCCCCGTTAATGGTCAGCAGTGTATCTGGTGCCACCTCATCACGAAGCTTCTTAATCTCCGGAATCAGTTCCCAATGAGCAGCTACTTTACTCATTTCCTCTCTTGTCCGCAGATGAATGGACAGATTCACAATGTCTTGCTTCAAAATATGAGTTAACCAGTCGCGCCATTCGTCTAAGGCATTAAAACCTAACCTTGTTTTTACACTGACGGGCAGGCCCCCGGCTTTCGCGGCCTGGATGATATCCGCTGCAACCTCCGGACGGCAGATCAATCCGCTCCCCTTCCCATTCTCCGCTACATTCGCTACAGGACAACCCATATTAATATCGATGCCTTTGAAGCCTTCTTTCGCCATACCGATGCTCATTTGACGAAAGTATTCCGGCTTATCTCCCCAAATATGAGCTACAATGGGCTGTTCATCCTCTGTAAAAGTCAACCGCCCGCGCACACTATGGTTCCCCTCCGGGTGACAATAACTCTCTGTATTCGCAAACTCCGTAAAAAACACATCCGGTCTGGCTGCCTCACTTACGACATGGCGAAAAACAACATCCGTCACATCTTCCATGGGCGCCAGTATAAAAAAAGGTCGTGGTAAATCACGCCAAAAATGTTTTGTCATATCAAAAACCTCTCTATGAATATCAGGATAAATCCTTATCCCGTAGTGGTAAAACTAACTTATTTATAAATATATCATAACCCCGAGAGAAGCAGTCCAAAAGGACAGTACGAACAACCTTTAAGGTGTGCTCAGAGCATACACTTCTAGTTCATTCTAAAGTTTATTATGGAAACTACCGATATAGTTAGTATAGTTAGAATTTCAAAAAATATGTAACGTGAGCATATCTGATTGACGTTATACTCACATCTCAAAGGGGGACATCTTTATGAAGATCCGAAATCATACTAAAATTTTAAAATTAATCGCTTGCTTATCTGTTATTCTCGCCACTGTAAACTTACCAGTTACCTCCTTTGCCGATACAGTTGATTCTAGTAAAGCCAGTGAAACAAGCAATGCCAATGACATTAATACTGGTATAGCCAACTTAGACTATAATAATAACGATATTTTAGCTGTAAGTGGTGATGAGATAGATAGTTTCATTCCAAAAGAAGGAATGCATTCAAATGGTAAGTTTGTAGTCGTAGAACGTAACAAAAAGTCACTTTCGACTTCCCCAGTAGATATTTCAATTATTGACTCTATGGCTAGTCGGTCTTACCCAGGAGCATTACAACTGGCAAATCAATCTTTTGCAGAAAATAAACCTAGTATATTAATGGCGCCAAGAAAACCTTTGACTATTAGTATTGATTTACCAGGTTTGAAAAATGAAAATTCAATTACTGTGGATAATCCAACATACGGTAATGTGTCAGGAGCAATAGATGAGCTTGTATCTAAATGGAGCGATAAGTATTCGGCAACACATACTTTACCTGCGCGATTGCAGTATGCAGAATCAATGGTTTATAGCAAATCTCAAATTGGAAGTGCTCTGAGCGTTAACGCTAACTACCTTGATTCTACATTAGGAATTGACTTTGATGCGATTGCTAATGGAGAGAAAAAAGTGATGGTGGCGGCATATAAACAAATATTTTATACGGTAAGCGCTGAACTACCTAACGATCCATCAGATCTTTTTGCTGATAGTGTAACTTTTAATGATTTAAAACGTAAAGGGGTAAGTGATCAATCCCCACCTGTTATGGTATCAAATGTAGCTTATGGCAGAACCATTTATGTAAAATTAGAAACAACCTCTAAGAGCAAAGACGTACAAGCAGCATTTAAAGCCTTACTTCAGAATACTGCCAGTGCAGAAGCGAATTCTGAGTACAAGGATATTTTCGAAGACAGTTCCTTTACAGCAGTAGTATTAGGCGGAGATTCACAAAAGCATAACAAGGTCGTTACAAAAGACTTTAATGAAATCCTTAATATTATTAAAGATAATGCGGAATTTAGCCTAAAGAACCCAGCATATCCAATTTCATATACAAGTGTTTTCTTAAAAGATAATGCAATTGCAGCCGTTCATAACAATACAGATTATATTGAGACTACAGCTACAGAATATTCTAAAGGTAAAATATCGCTTGGTCATTATGGCTGGTATGTCGCTCAATTTGATGTATCCTGGGATGAAGTTTCATTTGATGAAAACGGTGAAGAAGTACTAACACATAAAACGTGGGAAGGAAGCAACCAAGACAGAACAGCTCCTTTCACGACAGTCATTCCTCTGCCACCTAATGCAAAAAATATAAGGATTGTTGCAAGAGAATGTACCGGGCTTGCTTGGGAGTGGTGGAGAACCGTTATCGATGAGTACAATGTTCCATTATCTAGTGAAATTAAAGTTGAAATTGGAGGAACGACATTAAACCCAACAGGTAGTATTACATTAAATTAGTTGTGAACATAAACGGCTGAAACCCTTTTTATCAAGGGCTTCAGCCGTTTCTCTTTTTTCTTACTCCTCATTCAAATGAACAACTGATCGAATCATTCAAAATTCACAACAATCATGCTTTAACAACTTCAACCTTTTTATCTCCTGCTGTCTTCGCCAACTCTAACGAAGTCTGATTTGTATCAGACTGAGCCGGTGCTGAAACTGTTGTTTTACTTTGGGCATAGACTGTGCTGCCTGTAACCAACACAGACACGACTAGAGCCGTGCTTAGGGCTATGGAAATCATATTTCTTTTGCGATTGACCATGACCATACCTCCCATATCTATTCTTTGATCAGCGACTCAAGCTTTCTGGTGATTGTATTATAACGTACTGACAGTGGTTGTAAAAGGTTTTTTTCCTTAAACAGGGTTTTAGTCAGGAGAAAGTGGATCGCATCCATATATAAGACTGCGTAGATACCTTGAAGAGGCCAGCCGATCTTCGAGGGACTATGATCTCCTGCCCCCCGTACTCGCTGACCACGGTCTTTTTATTCTTGCCATTCTAGCTATTAGGGCGTCAACCCTACCACGACCACTTTCGAAAAAAACTAAACGACCGTTCCCTTATGAATCCCCGGAAACGGCCAATATTTTAACCCTTTTATAGTCTCAATTTTCTATAACTAATAAATCGCTATTGGCCCATAAGGACCATCGAGAATTTCTATTTTCGTTTCAAAAATATCGGTCAAAAGTTCTCCATCCATAATCTCTTCGACTGTTCCAAAAGCGCATATTTGTCCATCTTTCATCGCACAAATTCTATCCGAATATTTGGCTGCAAAATTGATATCATGCATAACCGTCAGAATTGTTCTTTCAAATTCATTAGCAGCAAGCCTCAAATGCTCCATCATTTGAACAGAACGAGCAACATCAAGATTGTTCAAAGGCTCGTCCAAAAGCACATATTCCGTTTCTTGGCACAAAACCATGGCTACATATGCCCTTTGCCTTTGACCACCTGAAAGCTCATCTAAATATCTGTTTTCTAGATCAGTCAAGTCTAAAAAATCGATATATTTAGAAATAATAGCCTCATCCTCTTTAGTCAATCTTCCCTTTGAATAAGGAAAACGTCCAAAGCCCGCTAGTTGTCTAACCGTAAGCCTCGTTACAAAATGATTTTCTTGTCGCAAAATAGTTACAATTTTCGCTAAGTCTTTTGATTTAGTTTCAGAAATATCCATATTTGCGACACTAATTTGGCCCTCATCTAGATCCAAAAGCCTTCCAATCATCAAAAGCGTCGTAGACTTTCCAGCACCATTGGGTCCAATTAAAGAAGTAAAACCAGCCTTGGGTATTTCAATATTCAAAGGGCCTATTTTTACCTCATCCGTATACAACTTTTTAACATTATCAATCTTTATCATAAAGCCCTCTTCCTTAAAATCACAATTAAGAATGTTATTCCACCAAACAGTTCAATAATAACGGAAACTACACCTTGAGCATTGAATACATGATACATAAAAAAGTATGCACCCGTTATTATCAAAAATCCTATAGCAAGAGCCATTGGGAAAATATATCTGTGATCATAAGTTGGTGCCGCTTGATAACTCAAAATGGCAACTAAAAATCCATAGAAAGTAAGGGGTCCAATCAAAGCCGTTGAAATAGACATTAAAACAGAAACTAATATAAGCGTATAAATGATACTAGCTTGATGTTTAACTCCAAAAGAAGTAGAGACATCCCTTCCAAGTGACAATACATTTAATTTCTTAGAATTAGCGAGAAGTAATATGGCTACGATGATTACCATTGGAATGACAATAGGATAATAAGCAGAATCCGCATTATTGACTGAACCAAACAATCTTGCCTGTAAAATATCGAATTCAGACGGCGCAAGAAGTCTCCTCATAAAAGTTGACACCGAATTCAGCCCTACTCCGATAATAATTCCAATCAAAAGCATAAGCTGCAAATTCCCATACTTTCCTGAAAGCAGCCACCCATAAAGGATCAAACTCATCAAGACCATTACAACAACCTGTAAAATAAATGGTCCAGTACCACTAAAACTTATCAATGCACCCGCACCAAAGAAAAATATAGTCCCCGTATGAATTGTTGAGTAAAGTGATTCAAAGCCTAAAAGTGAAGGGGTTATAATCCGATTATTCGTAATCGATTGGAAAGCAACTGTCGACAGACTTTGACAAACTGCAGCAATAACCATTGCAATAAGAGCTTCTATCCTTCTTCTAACAACTGGGATGAACGAAGGAGAATCTACTGGAACTGGATTGTTATAAACTAAAAGTCCATAAGAAGCAAAAGCGCCTAAAGCAATCAATGTTATCAGCAAAATCCAATAACGTTTTTCTTCTTTCTTAGATCGAAAAGCTCTAGCTGATCTATTTTCACTATGAAGGCTAAAATCGATTCCGGCATTTTCTCTATTTCTATATTTCAATGCGTTCATCTTAGCCTCCTTGGCTTTCTTTGTCTCAATAGAATAGCAATAAAAACGACGGAACCCAGTGTTCCGAGTATTAAAGAAACAGGTACTTCAAAAGGCATGATAATGGTTCGAGAAATGATATCACAAACCGTTATCGTCCCCATTCCTATCACACATACCCAGGGCAGATTACTTCTAAGATCATCTCCCCTGAACATGGAAACAATATTGGGGACAATTAACCCTAAAAAAGGCAAGTTTCCAATAACAGCTGCAACAATTCCAACAGCAAGAGAAATAAGGCCAGTACCCAAAAGAACGATCCTATTGTAATTCACTCCAAGACTTGTTGCAACATCTTCCCCTAGCCCAGCCAAAGTCAATTTATTAGCATACATAAAAATAAGAATAGTGACTATAACGATTATCCACAAATATTCATATCTTCCAACTTGGACTGGCGTAAAGGAACCTACAAACCAAGTTTCAATATTTTGCGTCATTTGAAAAAGGAGTCCCATAAAAGTAGAGACCGCAGAAATGACTGCTCCAAGCATCAACCCAATAATCGGGACAATTAAAGACGAACGAAGTTTAACTCTTCTTAAAAACAAAAAGAAAATCATTGTTCCTATAAAAGAAAAAATGATTGCACCCGTCATTCTTAGAGCTAAAGTTGGTGCAGGAAATAATAAGTAGACAAAAAGAAGTCCCAAACCTGCCCATTCAATCGTTCCTGTTGTGGTAGGTTCAACTAAACGATTCTGTGTAATCAGTTGCATTACGAGTCCTGCCATGGACATGGCAGCTCCAGTAAGCATTAGTGCAGCTGTTCTTGGAACACGAGTGATGAAAAACATATCCATTCCATCCTGTTGTCCGCGTATATCATAAACTCCAGTAAACAGTGATATAATGCTTAAAATAATAACAACGATAACCGCTAATACAAAAGATTTTGTCCATATCCTATTGTGCTTATAAAGACGGGGTTGAGAATCGTTCTCAACCCCGGCAATTACATTCTTCGACACTATATTATGCTCCTTTACCTACTTAGCTAAAGTATTTGCAAGGTTTTCAAATAACTCTATATAAGTTTGGATGGATTCGTTGGTGTAAGTGTCATTTGGTGCATACACGATCTGTCCTTCAGAAACAGCCGTTGTATTTTGAAGAGCAGGTGAATTATCAATAACATCCTGAGCAGGAACGGCATCCTTTTCAGAAGATACAGCAGCATCGCGATCTAGTACGAAAAGCCAATCAGGATTACTTTGTGCAATAGCTTCAACAGAAACTTCATCACCTTGATGATCTGAAGAAGATTTGTCAACTTCTAATGCTGGAGCCCATCCGAAGATCTCATACATGGGTCCCCAAACACGTCCAGAATTAGGAGCTGAAAAACCAATATTTCCACCAGAAACAATAACACTCATCACTGTATCCGTTCCATTATATGCAGATTTAGCGCCTTCGATCGCTTTATCAAAATCAGCTGTCAATTGTTCAGCCTCTTTATTTTTATCAAAGATTTTTCCCAAAGTAATTGTCGTATCCTTTAGTCCATTTACTAAGTTTTCTCCAGGTTTATCAGCTTCCTCGGAGACATCAAAATTAAGATCAATAACAGCTGCATTTGGTACTAATTTTTTTATCTCTTCATAATAGCCAGCAAATCTTTGACCGATAATTACAAGTTCAGGGTCTGCTGCTGCTAAAATTTCAAGATTGGGTTCACGGTGATTTCCAATATTTTGAACTGAATCATCTTTTACATACGGTGAGTCCGCAGGCATTACATCCTTTGGAGCAGCCACTAATTCAATATCCCAATTAGCTAAAGTTTCAAACGATCTACTATCCAAAGAAACTACTTTCTTTGGATTTACAGGAACCGTAACCGTTCCATGAATATCAGTGATTTCAACCGTCGAAGCTTCAGTAGAACCATTGGCTTGCCCATTACTTTCTGTTTTACCAGCTTCATTATTTGGATTTGAGCAAGCTACGAGCATCATAGCAAAAATTGCTATGATAGCAGTTAATTTAAATTTCCCCATCTCTCATACCTCTTTCCTTATGTAAGCTTTTTATACAAACAGATTATTGAATTGATAAATTCATATCTATGTTATATTTTCATGCGTGATTAAAATAGAAATTATCTCTATTTCACATCGTGTACAGCGACCACATAAAAAACACAAACGATAATGATTATCATTTTCAATATCCTATCCAAGTATATACCAATTAAAAAAATAGTGTCAACTATTCTTTTATAGCTTTAATTCTATTAAATCCCCTTGGCGTATTTGCGCCCAGATTTTATCGAGCGAGCTCGATAAATTACCTTTGAAAATCTGTGGCATCGGCCGAGCTTTAGCTTTATTCAGATGTTATTTCTAGATATACTTTCTTTGGATACAAATAGGCTTCCGCCGCAAGTGAGCAGAAGCCTTTAAATTAGCATCAATTACTGACAAAATCTTCTCTTGAAATTATGGCTTGGTGGGCGTTTTCAGTAATGATTTGCTTATCTCTTGGAATTTCTTCACGTACCTTTGACGTGACGCTAACTGTTGTCTGCCTTCCTTGAACCAAATCACAACATAATGATGGTTAGTCAAGATTTTCTTAATAGAAGTACCTTGCCAGTATAGCCCTGCTTTTTTCTTACCGATGAATTGGGCAGGTGTTGGACATCCTTCACGGGTCAAAGTACGTGCGATTGCATCGAATCCTTTCCCTTCTAAGTACATTCGGAATATCCGCTTGACATTTTTGGGAGTGTCGTCTCCCGCAAGAACAGTTTTTCGCTATTCAACCTATACCCATAAGGCGGAACCGAACCCTTGAACTCGCCTTTTCTTGCTTTACTACTGAGGGCGGCTTTAACGTACCCGTGGACTTAGTAGCCTATCCAGTGATTGCCGCTCGGGCTGGATGTCGATCGTTACCTTTTTTGAGTACGATAATGCCGGTTGTTGCAGTTTTATCCAGCCAATTTATAAACCCATGATCGTGGAGATGTGTAGGCTGCGCATGATTTCATTTCGTGTGTAGCCTGTTTTGGCTTCTAGCATCTTAAAGATCAGCATACGGCTTGGCGGTGCAATGGGTAGTTGAGAAGGATTCGATGGAGTTTTCTTGCTGGATTGGCTAGCATGTTGCACCTCTTAGTACAAACATAAGTTTGAATCACATGCGATCATATTTCGTTTATCAACAAAAATAAACAGACCCAAACAGACCCTACCAGCATGTAGCCGATAAGGTCTTTTATTGAATTCAATATTTATCTTCTCGACTTTCTTTTTGGTATCTCGAAATTTTTCACAATTATATCTGTAATAAGTTTCACTATATAAAACGCCCCTAGCGACATTTTCCAAAAAAAGAAAAACCAAATGCAAACCCCTATAGATGCTAGTATTTTGAATGGAGCTGGAGGTAACGCAGTAATAACTATAGATAGAATCACTACTAACAGACCGTAAGAAATTTGACTTTTAAGTCCTAGATATAAACTCTTTTGAAATGCCGGAAAAAACTCTTTAAGCCGAGAAAACGCAGGACTTTCTTGAAGTGTTATTACGAGCGTTAAGAATACTCCTGTTACACCAACCACAATGGATGCAAAGTTAACAACATTACCAGCAAGAGTTCTGACGTTAGTAAGGAATCCGAAGTAATGTAAAACACCCGATAATATCCCCAGTCCAATACAGATAAAAATGGAATACTTAATCCAAAGATCTTCAATTTTTTCAAATATCTTCTCTGTTATGGGTTGCTGATTATCGGACAACTATATCACCTTCTATTCTATTATTCCTAGTACTCTCCTAATATCCGACTTTCGTTGAATATATTTTTCGAGCATTTTGTCATGTAGAAACCCATGACCAATTGTTTTTCTTGGCTCTACTTCCAAAGAAAGGCGGTCAGTCATTCGTGGTTCTATTAAATTTATAACTTCAATGGGTGCCTCTTCGTATTCTTTCATTGTTAATTCAATCTTAGGTCTTTGATCGGGATTGATTTTTTGAAATTCTTTGAGCACCTCTCGTACCTCTTCTTCATCTAAAGATGCTGTTTTTTCTGTTACTCCAAGCGAAACCGTTATTTCTATATTCACACCTTTCATTTTGAAAAGCGTTCGCCGGGCATCACTAATCATGCTACTTCCATCTAGAGCGGAATCTAGAGATATGTCTGATCCCTTTATTTTTAGTTTTCTATAATAGTCTGCTTGCAAGGCAGTCTTTAATTTACTATGGTCCAGAATAGGGGTTAATCTAACGGCCAGCACCTCTTCATTCCCGCAACCAATTTCTTCCAAATACTTTAATCTTAGCTCAGTAAGATACTGTTCAATTTGAACTGTGCTCAATCCATATAAATTCGATTGAACCATCACCACATTAAGTGTTTTGTCATAAATAATCGTAACAAAGTGACCTATAAATTCATCATCTTCAAGCATTATCTCCTCTTTTATTCTACCTATTTTCTTTTTAGAAGGTATGTTCGTTTCAACCAGTTTTGAAAGCTGAAAGCCATAAGTTTTATATTTATCTGTGTAAATTATTGAACCTGGTTCAACTTCACCCACTTCATCACCTAATAATACAGATGTATCGAAGTTATCTTTTTTAGAATCAATATATTCTAAAAAACTTGTCATATTCCAAAGGTCCGCTGATGAGAATGTATGATCATCACCGTCCGGGTCCGTAATCTGCTTTTTAAATGCTTCTTTTGCTGGAACTAGCTTGACTTCAAAATAATTAAAGCGCACGTGTTTTCTCGCCATATGTATAACCTCCTTAATATTTACTATCTACAATATTCTACAAAAGGAGGCAATAACCTTTTAAAAATGAAACTTACTACCTAAGCAAAAAGAACTAACGAATAAAAACCGAACATAAGTTCCTATATATTGAATTATAGTACTTCAAGTGATAAAAAACAACTTTTTTCCTACTAATAAGATCATTTTTTTCTATAAACAAAAAACAACTCCACCAGCTTAAGCCAGCAAGGTTATTCTTTACCCATGCCATCGGATTACACTACATTTAGGGAACAAGAGGCGACTCTACAGCACATCCAATATCCGTTGCACTTCACCTGCTGCACTTTCCAGGTAGTTATATTGAGTCTCCAGTGTTTCTACTTGTCTCAATATCCCCTGTTGTTGGGTCCAATATTGACTATTTCTTTTTGAAGCTCATCAATCGATAGTTTCTTTTCAAGGACCTTCGATGCTTTTGTTAAAGAATGGCGTTCTAAATATTCTGTGAAGCAACTGGAGCATAAGACACGGATCGCTTATGAATCTCATTTAAAGAAACGCACCCTTCCAACTTTTGGAACACATGAAACTGGAAGACATCAAGCCGCTGCATATTGTGGACCTTCTGGAAAGCCTAGGGCAAGATGGCGGCAGAGGGGGATAACAAGAGTGGCGGATTATCCTCAGGTACAATACAAATAAACCACCGAGTATTGAAGAACATTTTCTCCCGAGCTGTGGAGTGGAAGATCATTAAATCTAATCCGGTAGCGTCAGTGAAGAAGCTCAAGGTCATCGGCATAGAGAATAATTCCCTATGACGAACAAGAGGTTTCTCAGCTGCTCCAGGCGCTTGAAAATGAACCCTACCATTGGAGAATGATGGTTACCTGGGCTCTAACAACGGGAATGAGACGCGGAGAGCTTCTCGATTTAGAGTGGAAGCATATAGACTGGAAAACTGACGTTATTGATGTGTCCCAAACGCTGGTACAAGCCCTAAAAGGCGAAATCATAGTAAAAGAGCCTAAGACCAAAAATACTCAGCGTAAAGTGTCTATACCTGGCTCTGTTTTGGAAGAATTACGTGAATACTATGCCTCCAGGGTAAAGGAACGCGATAAGCTGAAGGATGCATGGAACGGCAAGGATCGGGAAGGCCGGGAATGGAACTTTATCTTCTCTCATGTAGATGGAACACCATTCCACCATAAACGCCCTTATCTGTGGTTCAGACAGTTCATTAAGAAGAACGGAATGCGCTATATTCGCTTTCATGATCTGCGCCACACCTCAGCAACGCTACTTATTAACCAGGGTGTTCATGCTAAGATCATTTCAGAGCGATTGGGTCACGGTAACATCACAACCACAATGAACATTTATGGTCACTCCCTCCGATCAGCCGATCAAGCAGCTGCCGAAAAATTTGATTTTCTGTTTAGTTCTCGTAAAGAAAAGCAAGAAAAAAAGACACTCGGCTGAATGCTGAAAGTGTCTTTTTTTCAGTCGAATTATCACTATTTACCGGTCTTTGATTAGCATTTTCACATCAACTTCACATCAAATGACTGTTTTCTCCACTGTTATAATCAATTTCGGAAACCTGTTTCATCGTTAAAAGCCTTATTACAAAAGGGTTTATAAGACTGTATTAATTTCTAACAAGCAAAGCGACGTTTTCGATATGTGTCGTATGTGGAAACATATCCACTGGCTGCACCTCCACAGCCCGGTATCCACCATCCTCAAGCACTCTTAAATCCCTCGCCAGCGTCGATGGATTACAGCTCACATACACTACCCGCTCCGGCTGCATCTCAAGGATCGTCTCCAACAAGCGGGGATCGCAGCCCTTGCGTGGCGGGTCTACTACGATCACATCCACTTCAACGCCCTGTGCTTTCCAGCGCGGAATCACATCCTCGGATGCGCCAACTTCGAACTCTACATGCTTCATGCCGTTTAGTTCAGCATTCGAGCGTGCATCCTCGATGGCTTCTTTGACAATCTCGACGCCATACACCTTCTTGGCGTGCTGCGCCAGGAACAAAGAGATCGTACCGATGCCGCAGTAGGCATCGATCACCGTCTCATTGCCGGTCAGCCCGGCATATTCAACCGTTTTTCCATACAAAATCTCAGTCTGTGCCGGGTTCACCTGATAGAACGAACGCGCAGAGATGGCAAACTTCACGTCACCGATATAGTCATGGATAACCTCACGTCCCCACAGGACACGGGTCACATCCCCAAAGATCACATTCGTCTGACGTGTATTGATATTCTGGCAGATGCTCACCACTGCCGGAAGTTCTTTTCGGATCTCCGCAATCCATTCATCCACTTGCGGAATGCGATCCCCATTGGTCACAAGAACAATCATCATTTCACCGGTCGCAAAACCGATCTTTACGACAACATGGCGAAGCAGGCCTTGGCCGGTTTCTTCATTATATGCGGTAATGCCAAGCTTCCGTCCGATGGCCTTGACACGGCTGACGACAGCGTCGTTCTGTTCGTGCTGAATCAGACATGTCTCCATATCAATAATACGGTGACTGCCGCGGGCATAAAATCCGCCAACCAGTCCGCCTTCGGTTACACCGATCGGCACCTGTGACTTGTTGCGGTAACGCCAAGGCTCACTCATACCGAGCGTTGGATGCACAATAACCCCTTCATTGCTATATTCAGATGTGCTTTGCTCCCTGAACTCATCTTTCATCCCCACTTCAGCCGTTCCACCCTGCACCTGCAGCTTCCCGATCCGCTCCAGATTGTCCACCACAAGCTGGCGTTTCCACTCCAGCTGGGCGGCATAGTCCATATGCTGCAGCTGGCAGCCTCCGCATTGGTTGTAAATCGGGCACGGGGCCGTGATCCGATTCGGGCTTGTCTCCACAAGCTCCAACAGCTTGGCGTAACCATACTGCTTCTTGGTTTTGAGCACCTTCACGCGGGCTTTCTCACCCGGCAATGCTCCCTGCACGAACAGCGTGTAGCCGTCCGCGCGGCCTACTCCTTCTCCGTCATGGTTCATACCCATGATGTCGATAATAACTTCGTCGTTTTTGGCCACCGGTAACCCTGCAATAGCTGCCGAAGCCTTATTGTCACGGCTCGTTCCTCGGCCGCTGCGTTTCTTTTTCACGATGTGCTATTCACTTCTTTCCATTCAACTTGTAAAGCTCATCTTTCGTTATATTGAAATGGGCGTAAGGGAGAAAGCTTTGTAACGAACTCCCTTGTGCCCTTCACTTCTTACTTTTAATCGTTTTGCAACACAACACCACACCACTCTATATTCCCTCTATCGCACACATCCATAATCAAAAAATGCTGCACAACAGCAAAAAGCCCCCACAGGGGAGCTTGGTGTACAGCTCCGTCCATCATTATACGGGAGCTTCTTATGACATTCAATGAAATCATCTCACGTAAAAATACGCAAATGGTGCGGCAAATTACTGAACGTTCCTGGCAACGTGCCGCCGAACTCACCGTCCAGGTTCAGGAGCACCTGTCCAGGGGAGACCACCTCCATATAATCAGTCCGGAAGTGGATGACCTTTTTGTCGTTCAAATGCTCCCCACGCAAGGCGAGCGTAACGACACGCACGAATTCCGCGAGATTGCATTTACGCAGTGCAATGACGTCAAACAGCCCGTCATCGATGCTGGCGCCGGGTGCAAGCTTCTCAAAGCCGCCAACCGAGTTACTGTTCGCGATGAGAAACACCATAAATTCATCGTGAATCGTCGGCTGGCCGTTCGCCTGAATGATGAGCTCCTGCGGCGTCAGGCTGACCATTTTCTCCAAGCCCTTCAAATAATACGCCAGCTGCCCAATCATCGTCTTCAGCTTGCTCGGAACCTCATATGTCAGCTCCGTCAATGTACCGCCGCCTGCAATATTAATAAAATAACGGTCATTCGCCTTACCAAGATCAATCGGCCGGGTTTCATTCCGAATTACCAGATCACAATATTCTTCCCAATGCTTTGAAATACCGAGTGCTCGTGCAAAATCATTCGTCGTCCCCACAGGAAACACACCCAGTGGTGGAATATTTTCCTTCTCCGCCATGCCATTGATGACTTCGTTCAAGGTTCCGTCGCCGCCGGCAGCAATGATGAGATCATATCCCCGCTTAACTGCCTCCGCGGCAGCGAGAGTCGCATCCCCCTCGCCGGTTGTCGCATGGCAAGAGGTTTCAATACCAGCGCTGTCCAGTCGCTGCAATATATCAGCCAGACGCCGCTTCATTTCCTCCCGCCCAGAGGTGGGGTTATAAATTAACCTTGCTTTTCTCATTTACGATACGCCACCTGTATTCATGATTTCAAGGGTTCGAGAAGAGTCCGGACCTGGTGCAGCATCCACTGCGGAAGCAGCGGATGAGGCAACAATGTTCGACCTGAATAACGGCATGAAAGCCCTGCAAGGCGTTCCGGGATCACCTTCTCGGTAAAATACCCTTCACTTAAAAAAAGCGGAACTACGATTACCTCGCAGCCGCGCTCCTTCCATTCTACCACTTTTCCCCGAATATTTCCGGGACTTAGCAGCGCAGCATCCGCAAACGTCCCGCTTATTTCTGCAACCCGCCGAGCCAGGGAAGAAATTCCCGACTCCCAGCGGGTGCGAAACAGCTCATGACGGCTGCCGTGACCGACCAGAAGAACAACTTCTTTCGAAGGTTCTTTGGACAGCTCACGAACTTTATCCCATACCATGATGGCTATATCCGGACCATCATCAACCGGAGTGCCAAAATGGACCCGTGCCTTTACCTTAAACGGTCCAAGCTCCGTTTCCTTACCCGGCACAGCCTTTACACCTAAAGCATATGCTATTTCATCCACATGAGTGCTGCCCGAGGATACAAACAAAGGAATAACCAGCATGTCTGTGACACCCTGGTCTTCCAATGTACATATACCGTCTTGAATGAGGCGACCTTCGACTAACTCCAGATAGGAAGCTACTACCGGTACATCCACATCTTTGGCCAGTTCCTGGACAGCCTCATCCACGAGCGATACCCAACGCTTTTCTCTGGAGCCGTGACTAATAACGAGCACTCCAGGCTTCATTACTAGCGTCCCAAACGTTCCAGCGTCATTTTATACCCATCATTCCCATAGTTCAAGCAACGCTTCACACGCGAGATTGTAGCGGTGCTGGCACCGGTTTCAGCTTCGATCTGGTTGTATGTGCAACCTTTTCCTAACATCCTTGCCACTTCCAGCCGTTGAGACAAGGATTGAATTTCATTCACTGTACAAAGATCATCGAAAAATACGTAACATTCCTCCACGTTTTTCAATGTCAGGATTGCTTCAAACAATTGATCGATGCTTTTATCGTTTAATTTTTTTAATTGCACTGGATCATCCCCTACGGTTACTTATACGCATCTACATTGTACCTGAGTGGTGACAGTCTTTTCAAGCATTAACGATTTCACGCACTACAGGATGATAAAACCGAAGGTAACATTCCGCTCAAAAAAACCTGTAAAGCGTTCATAAATCTTCCTTAGGCACTCGCCCGATTCCGCTCCTATCCCGAAAACAAGGGCATGTGCCTAGGACATTAGCCCGCCTACTTCATACAGTATAGTAAACCATTCAAAAAGGAAAGTGATACACATGCCGAGTCATTACCATTATCACCACCGCAATCGCTCATCAAACCAACGATCAGTCAGCGAAGTGCCGTCTGAATCACCATATCCCGGTGTTAATTCATATGCTAACTTTTCCGAAGAGGTCGGGTCATCTGTCCCTTATTCTGATACATCGCAGTCTTCCTTCACACCCTATGACGGAGCAACCGAAACAGGAGGGAATTATCCAATCCCCGTTTCTTCGATCGCCCCAGCCCCTACGAACAACGGATCAAGTACAGGTGGTTTAGGGGGCCTACTTAGCGGACTCAATCTGGGAAATGTGGATTTAAAAGGCATTATAGACAAGATGGGTGGAATTGACGGAATCATTGCGAATGTAGGTAAAGTACAGAAAATGGTACAGGGTTTTCAGCAGCTAGCGCCGATCATGTCACTCTTTGCCGGAATGTTCAGCAAAAAAAACAAAAGTGGTTCCTCCGATACAAGTGCTGGTTACAAAAACAGCAGTTATGGCTATACTCCGAAAAGACGCCGCCGCCCAACCAAACGAAGATCCCGCTCACGCAAGTCCTCTTCTGCTCGACGAAAGCGCCGGCGCTCCTAAGCTGGTGCTTTCCCCTTTTTTCTCCTGGAATAAGCATCAGCTAGAGATATGCTCATCGACTCCAATTTCCTTCTCCTGCCCCGCTCGAATCAATCGAAGAATCTTCCCGCTCCATTGATTTCAGTCGAAACCAATAGGAGGCGCGAAGCCCGGACCTTAGCAGCATCGTTATGCTGCCGATTAAATACAACACGGTCGGTACGATTCTTTTTTCAGAATAGAACATACAAATGCTGCCTGATATAAAAAACAAACCCGTCACAATCTCACTAAGGACCATCCCAGCCTCATAGCGGTTTGTGACGGTCAGCCTTCTTCTGCGCTTCGCCTCTTTGCTCAGCGGACGAAGAAGGCGATATCGCAGGGATTGGCCGAATCGCCGATTATACTTTTTTCTATAAAAAGGTCGTTTGAATCTGGACATCATGCTACAATCCTCTCCTCTGTTTGCATTACCCGCCCAAGCGGAGCTGAAACGAAGGAGAAGAGAACGGTATAAGACAATTTCCGACATCTATCGACCTATTTGAACCAACCTCGGCGGCTAAACCACGATACCATGCCCCCTCCTAACAGGAACATGAGCAGAAGCACCGCTCCATATCCAAAACGCCACTTCAGTTCCGGCATATGCTCAAAGTTCATTCCATAAATCCCCGTAATCAATGTTAAAGGCATGAAGATCGTTGTAATCACCGTCAGTGTCTTCATAATGTTATTCATGCGGTTAGAGTTCAAAGAGATGTAACTATCGCGGAGATCTGCCGTCATCTCCCGATCCGCTTCGATCATATCCGTCAGCTTCAGCAGATGATCATATATATCAGAGAAATATGCGTGATGCCCATGCTTTTGAACATGCTGCGAGTTTACAACCCGGTACAGCAAATCTCTCATGGGCACGATCGTTCGTCTTATTTTCAAAAGCTTGGAGCGCAGTGTAAATACCTGATGCATCAGCTCCTCAAGCGATTCTTCTTCACCCTTGCTTTCAATATCGGCCAGTTCATCTTCGATGGAAAACAAAATCGGGAAATACTGATCGACCAGCTTGTCCATCACCGTATAAGCAGAAAGAGTGGACCCATTAGCCTTGATTTCTTTTTGTTTTGCAAGATCCGTTACTCTCTCCCATGCCTCATCAACCTCAGTCAAAGGCTGCATATGAAACGACACGAACAGGGATGGGGACAGGAAAAAATCCACCTCCACAGCTTCCAAATGATCCGGGTCCAAAGCATGAAGAACCAGAAACTGCATATCATCATAATAGTCCAGCTTCGGTCTCTGCAAAATATGAAGACAGTCCTCAATCGCAAGCGGGTGAAAACGAAAATACGTCTCCAGCAATCTGGCCTCTTCCGAGGTTGGAGCATTAAAATCCACCCATACCCAATCGTATTCCTCCAACTTCAGCTGTTCCAGAGGAAGACCGATCACGACCTCCTGGCTATGGGTCACTGCTAACGTTCGAATCATGATCCTCGCCCCTTTTTCTTTTATTATACTCACTTGTACTCATCAGCATAAAAAAAGAAACGTCTTTTGGCATCCTTTGTAAGAATGAAAAAGCGTTTCTTGGTGAATTTAAAAAGCCAATCTGTACGAGATTGGCTCCACAACTATCCTGAATCTATGTGTATATACGATTCGATAATTAAAATATAATTTTGAAAATAATACCCGCAAGCACTGCCGTAATCGGCACGGTAATAAACCAGGTGATGACGATACGTCCCGCCACACCCCATTTAACCGCCGAAAAGCGTTTAGCTGAGCCAACACCGAGAATGGCTGAAGTGATGGCATGCGTTGTACTGATTGGCAGATGCAGCAAGGTAGCTGAGAAAATAACGGTCGCACCCGTAAAGTCCGCTGCAAACCCGTTAATCGGTTCGATTTTAAATATTTTGGTACCCATCGTTTTGATGATCTTCCATCCACCGACTGAAGTACCGAGCGCCATGGCCGTAGCCGCAGACACCTTAACCCAAAATGGAACTTCCATTTCTGTCAGGTAGCCGGAGGTCACAAGCGCAAATGTGATTACACCCATCGCTTTCTGCGCGTCGTTCGTACCGTGTGTAAAGGATTGGAGTGCTGCCGTAAAAATCTGCGTAGTACGGAAACCTTTGTTTACCGTATGCGGACTTTTTCTGGCAAAAATCACTTTGAGCAGCTGCATCACCAAATAACCGACTACGAACGCAATGATTGGCGATAATACAAGCGCAAGCACGATATCGATAAAGCCGGCATAATTCAGTTTATCGCTTCCTGCCCCAACATACACAGCCCCGGCCATAGCACCGATCAGCGCATGTGATGAAGAAGAAGGAATGCCGAACCACCAGGTGACAAGGTTCCAGATAATCGCAGCAATCAAGGTAGCAATAATGACCTCAAGTCCGTTATCAAGCGTAGTCGGGTCCGCTACACCGCCCCCGATCGTTTTGGCGACACCGGTAAACATCATCGCACCGATAAAGTTCATCGAGGCTGCCAAGATAATCGCTGTTCGAGGCTTCAAAGCCCGTGTTGATACAGAGGTGGCTATAGCATTAGCCGTATCATGGAACCCGTTGATAAAATCAAATAAGAGCGCCAAAAATACGACAATACCTAGTATAACTAAAGTTGTATCCATATTTTTAGAACCCCTTACGAATTACGCATAATGATAGATTCGAGCGTATTTGCCACGTCTTCGCAAGTGTCCGTTGTGGTCTCAAGACGTTCGTAAATCTCTTTGCGTTTAATCAGTTCGATTGGATCGGATACCTTGGCGAACAAATCTTTGATACAAATTCGCAGCAATTCATCACCTTGGTTTTCCAGATCATTTAGACGGATCGTATACTCACGAATCGCCAGCAGCTTCTTCTGCGAGAGCAGATGAATCGCCTTTTGTATTTCGTAAGAAGATTGGCGCAAGATTTCAGCAAACTGAACAATATACTCGTCCGGCTGCCCAAGCTGGTACATATAAAACCGGGATGTCGTCGCTTCAAGGCCATCGATTACATCATCCATACTTGTTGTCAAAGCCATAATGTCGTCACGTTCGATCGGCGTAATAAATGTTTTGTTGAGTTCCGTAATGATCGTATGTGTGAAGCTGTCACACTTGGACTCAAATTGTTTCATTTCGTTAGCAAATGTTGTTACATCTTGTAGATTCGAGACGTGCTGTGCAAAATAATCTGCTGCCTGCACGATGGTGTCGGCCATATTCTCCAATGTTTGAAAGAATATATCCTTTTTCTTAAATTTCATACTCTTACCCCTTTGCGTCTTATTGCCGTGAACGTCGAACTCATATAGAAAAGACAACATTGAATATCTTATCACATACGATGGGACGTGTGTACTATAAAAGATTACCTAAATCGGAATTTAAGGATTGGAAATTGTAATATGTGTGTCGAAAGCTGGACTGTTTGGCACAATATTAAAATAAGTCGTTCCCGGGACCAAAGGTACCTCTTTACCGTCTTTCATAAATCGAATTACATCCCCGTCTGAACGGACCCATTGGCCTTTAATCACTTTCCCATGCTGGAAGAGCATCGCTTCTCCGCCCGAATCAAGATCTATAGCCAGTCTGCCAACATCATCAAGCACTTTATGATCTGCTCCAAGCACAATGACATTCGATGCAGTCAATACAGCATCATTATTCAAATCGATATGCGGCTCACTGTTAATGGACCTTTGATACTGCTTGGACTCTTCATCATAGGTGTACCCCACCACATAATTTTCCAGCAAAAAAGTAATGTCTACCTTCGCCGCATCTTCCCCCGAAGGTGCATTACCGGAAGCTTCGCCTTCCTTGATGAAAGGATACCTAGGTATCTTCACTTCATCCGAGAATTGATACCGATCCGCTCCCTCACGAAGCTTCTCGTCACTGGTATACAAGTTATGGGGAGCCTTTCGGTCCTTCTCCCTCCAGAAATAGGCCCCTGCATTGCCGATCTCATCAAGATCTTGCTTGCCCTGGTTTTTGATGATGGAATAAGCCTCCGGGCTTCCTCCCGCATGTACCAGGATGCCGTTATAGCTTTCGCCGACCTGAATCAAATAAGGCCGTATGCTGCGGACCGGGCCGATCTTCTCAATATCGGTTTGGCTCTGAAAAATACCGATAAGACGAGTAATCCCCCCTTCAGCCAAAACCTCATACACAATGTCTGCCTGGCTTAGTCCCGACTGCGGCCGTGCGGGAGGCGCATTGTTAATCATGACGGCCAGCGGCCTCCGATTGGATTCCACTTCAAGCGGCATTCCTGTAAGAGGTGCTGTAAACGCAGGAGACTCCTTGGCAGTCGGCGCTTCCACCTGTGTTTTTGCCGGAGCCTGTCCACCTGCAGGGTCGGTCTCTGCCTTTTCACCAGCACCACAGGCAGATAACATGAGCACCATCGTGATGGAAAGAATACCTGTCCTCCACACGGCTTTACTTTTGTTTAGCCACATCTTCATTTTTCCCCCTAATCCATAGCATACCCAAATGCATTATTTACTCGACTGCAAGAAACTATATTTTACATTTAATCACAAAACATGTTTTTTGTCTGTAAATGTATAGTATAGAAAGAGTTTAGATGAGAGGACAAGGAACATGATCACGATCATCATGGTCGTCGATTGTCGTTACCTTGTCAGCTTCAATACATTTCACGTTGATTTAAAGATACAAAAAATTAATTTTAAATTTTATTGTATTTTGTGATTTAAATCACATAGTATGTGATTTTTTTCACTTATAATGAAGCCATAAAGAGATGATCATCCTCCAAACAGCATCAAAAATGAGTAATTCATACATGACTAAGGAGTGGTTCCATATGTTTATCCAATGGCTGAGAGAGAATAAAGTTGCGATGTGGCTTCTGACTGTTATCCGTATCTATATTGGATATGAGTGGTTGGTAGCCGGTTGGCACAAGCTGACAGGAGGATTTGACGCTGCTGGCTTCTTGCAAGGAGCTATTGCAAATTCCACAGGTGAACATCCGGCTGTTCAAGGCTGGTGGGCTGCATTTCTAGAACATGTTGCCATGCCGGGAGTTGAATTCTTCAACGTTCTGGTACCGCTCGGCGAGTTCCTGGTAGGTCTCGGACTCATCCTCGGTACGTTTACGACCTTCGCTGCACTGATGGGGCTTGTAATGAATGCGGCATTCCTCCTTTCGGGTACGGTGAGCACCAACGTACAAATGCTGCTGCTTGAAGTCCTGATCATCGTTGCCGCTGCTAACGCTGGTAAAATCGGTCTTGACCGCTATGTACTTCCTTACCTTCGTAAATGGTTTAACAAAGATGGACAAACCGATCAAAGCGATCATAAACCAGCGTTTAAGAAAAGAACCGTGTAATTCTAATCTCAAGTACAAATCCATTATTTCATATATAGAGAAACCATACTGATTTAACAAAACAGAGAAGCGAGCAGCCTTTAGAAACATACAAAGACCTCCATTGACCCGAAAACGGGAAAGGGAGGTCTTTGTTTTCATATCATCCAATGCTGCCAATCCTCTTTGGCAGTCTCCAGTTCATTTAACCATGTTCGGGTCTTTGTCAGCAGCTGTGATCGCTGCGGTCCTGAAGAATACGTATGATCCGCCTGGAAGATAATTTCTTTATCACAGCATCCCTGTGGACGCATCCAGAATACCTTTTGATATAAAAATGCATAATCTACCGGAATAATCTCATCCGATGTACCGTGAATAACCAGCACATTTCCGCCAAACCGAGTTGCCTCCTGGAACGGCTGCCCTGTCGCCAACGATTCGAAGAACGCCGGGGTAAATTCATAACCGAGATAATCCGCTTTTCCCGATTTCACAGAGGTATCGTAAACATCCTGGCCTGTAATGTTCACGATATCATTAAATGGATAGCCTACAGCGGACCACAAAACAAGATTGCTCACCCGCCGATCACGAACGGCGGTCTGGAGTGCAACTGCACCACCGAGGCTGTGACCAATAAGCGTCACTCTGGTTGGATCAACATCGGTAAGCTCAAGTCCGTAGTCCAGCACAGAACGAGTCTGGGCAATCATCGATTTCAGCCCTTCAGCGCCATAGCATCCGGTGCTTTCTCCACAGCCTACATAATCAAAGCGAAGCACCATGTATCCGTCTTCTGCAAGCTCGCGCGCCGTCTGCACAAACAGGCGATCCACGCCTATCCGGCTTCCGATAAAACCATGGCAAATTATAATAAGCGGAACCCGGTCGCAGCGCCCTTTCGATGCTTCATCTTTTGACGGATAATGCAAACTTGCCGCCAGCTTCTCATCATTGTAACCGATCATAATCTGTCGCTCCATGTTCATTCCCCCGCATGACTTCTTTAATACAATAATTCCGATCTATTTAATATGAATTGATTGGAATTATCTTATCATGGCCTATATAAGTTGTCAACGACAAGGGAATGGATCTTTTTCCTTCCTATATTAATACTCGTAGCTGCGGCGAAACATCGTGTGCGTCTCTACCCGACCGCTCCAGTTATTCAGCCACTGTGCATCTTCCAAATCGTTATCCCAAAGGCTTGATGCACTCCCATCCGCTTTCCCTCTCGCCTCGGTCATTTCCTTCATAAAATCCGTTTCCAACTTATTTACCGCGAAAGGGTGACCATGATGACTTGCCAGCTCCTTATCCGTATTAGCATCTGTTTTCACACCATTTAAAGCCGATCTTTCTGCGGCTCTGCTGCGTGCATTGTCCTTTTGTTCCATACACTCTTCACCCTTTCGTGTTCTAGAGATTCAAATATAATGATATTTTTAAAGAACGGACGGGTAATTATTCTCTCTTTGATCAATCTTCACTTTTTTTGCACATTAGCTTGCATAACAAGGTAGATGTATGTAAACTATGTTGTAATACAAGGTATATGGTAGAGGGAGGTCATCATGACAACGCAAAGCCAGATGCTCAAGGGAATATTGGAAGGATGCATCTTGTCGCTAATGGAGAATCGGGAAGTGTACGGCTACGAACTCAGCACTCTGCTTGAAGAAAGCGGTTTGACATTCGTGAGTGAAGGAAGCATCTATCCCCTTCTTCTCCGAATGCAGAAAGAGGCGTTAATTGAAGGCACGCTTCGTTCGAATACCGGTTCCGGCGGCCCCCCGCGTAAATATTATAACCTGACGAAGAAAGGCAAGGATACTCTGACTCAATTCAAACAGCATTGGGGCACGCTCAAACATAGTGTGGACCATATTTTAGACAACGAAAGGAGCAAACGATGAAGATTAAACAGATGATCCGGGAAAACAATCGGATGCAGGAGCAAATGACACCATCCAATTTAAAATATTACGAAGACATGGTCGTCTATATCCGAACCAGTCCTGTGAATGAAGCGCGGGGAGAGGAACTTTTGCTTGAGATGGCCCAACATCTGCTGGATGCTCAAAGTAAAGGCAAAAGTGCAGAAGAAGTGTTCGGCAATGATCCTGAAGCGTATTGCGCGGAACTGGTGGAGAATCTGCCAAAATTAAAAGGTCTCAGCCAGCTTCAACTTAGCCTGATGATTCCTTGGATCGCGTTGACCTGGTTCTTTTTCGCTCATGCACTGGTCGGTTTTGTAACCATGATCGCTAACGGTAATGTAGAACAAATGTCTCAAGTACGCATTTCCACCCTTATACTCGTTGCAGCCGGCTCCTATATTTTGATCAAACTGATTATGGACATGATGAACAAAGATGCCTTTCAGCCCGAAGAGAACAAGCGTAAAATCAACTTGAGAAACATGGGAATTTATATATTCATTGCGATCGTTATCGTCGTTGCAGGCGTATGGCTTAGTCGCTTCCTTCCTGTGCTTGTGATCGAGCCATGGATGAGCCTCATTATTTTTGTTATCGGATTCATTGGCAGCAAAGTGTTATTCTCAAGAAATAAATAAGAATGATAAGCCCGCATCCCATCGAATGGATTCGGGCTTTTGTCGATTCTGTCCCTTAGTATCATTTTGTATACTATAGCACTTTCAAGTGCCTACTTTTACAAAAGGTCAACTTAGGGCATAATACATATATAGATAATTAATTAAAGTAAGTAACTTTATATATTTCAGTTTTATAACGAAAGGTTGAATGAACATGGAAAAATATCGTATTGATCAAAGCAAAGGTTTGGAATTTGGTCTTTATTCCCTCGGTGAGCATACTCCCGATCCGCATACAGGCAATCGGATCCCGGCTGAACAGCGTATTCATGAAATCATTGAAGCCGCGAAGCTGGCGGAGCAAGCCGGTGTCGATGTGTTCGGTGTAGGTGAAAGCCACCAGGAGTATTTTATTTCACAGGCACACGCTGTCATTTTAAGCGCCATCGCTCAAGCGACAGAAAAAATGAAAATAATAAGCTCCTCTACAATCATTAGTACTTCTGATCCCGTACGTGTATATGAAAACTTTGCAACCATTGATTTAATTTCCAAAGGACGTGCAGAAATCGTTGCAGGACGTGCATCACGGGTGGGATTGTTTGAACTATTAGGGTATGATCTGCGGAACTATGAAGAGCTGTTTGAAGAAAAGTTTGAGCTGCTCAATTTGATCAACGAGCAAGAGATCGTGAACTGGAGCGGTCAATTCCGTGCTCCCCTTCATGATGCCAAGGTTCTGCCTCGTCCACTCCAAGGATCGCTGCCTATTTGGCGGGCAGTAGGTGGACCTCCCGGAAGTGCTATTAAGGCAGGGCGTGCCGGCGTACCGATGATACTGGCTGCCTTGGGAGGTCCTGCAACAAGTTTCAAATTATCCGTCGATGCATACCGAAATGCTGCGAAAGAAAGCGGATTTGATCCTGAGACACTTCCAATCGGTACAACCGGATTGTTCTATGTAGCCGAAACTACACAGCAAGCCATGAGAGAATATTACCCTTATGTAAATTCCGGTATTACGTTAGCTAACGGACGCGGATTCCCTAAGCAACATTTTGCTCAAGGAGCAGACAAGCGCGATGTCCTGGTTGTTGGCAGCCCGCAGGAAGTCATCGAAAAGATCCTTTATCAGCATGAGTTGTTCGGACATCAGCGTTATTTGGCACAGCTTGATTTCGGCGGTGTTCCATTTGATAAAGTAATGAAAAATATCGAACTGATTGGTACAGAAATTTTGCCAGCTATTAAAAAGTATACAGCGAAGTAACAGGAGGTCCCTTTTATGAAAATTGTCGGCTTATCCGGTTCCATTGTAGGATCTAAAACTAGAACTGCAATGAATTACACGATGGATCAATTGAAGGAAAAATACCCTGACGTTGAAGTTACGCTCATTGATCTGGCTGAGTACTCGATCCAATTTAGTGATGGACGTGACTATAGAGAATATAAGGGAGATACCGAATATGTAACGAAAACGATAATGGAAGCAGATGCGCTCATCTTGGGAACGCCGATCTTCCAAGCATCGATTCCAGCAACTTTGAAAAATATTTTCGACTTGCTCCCGGTCAATGCTTTTCGGGATAAAATCGTCAGTATGCTGGTCACAGCCGGTTCTCCAAAGCATTTTCTGATCCCGGAACAGCAGCTAAAGCCAATTCTGGCTTACATGAAGGCACAGATCGTTCAGACCTATGTCTTTATCGAAGATCAAGATTTTCAGCGCAAAGAAATTGTAAATGACGATGTGTTGTTTCGAATTGAGCGCTTAGTGGAGGATACCGTCCTCTTAACCGAAACCTATGCCAAGCTTCGTGAACAACACGAAGCCAAGTATGACTTTTAAACTATCTTTCATAACAAGGAGGAAAGTTAAAATGAAAACTCACCCTATCCATCCACGTAACATTAAAAAAGTATGGACAGTAAACGGCCGAAAAGTAAGTGATATCCATGTTGCTGCACCGATTCTAGAGCCCGGTCATTGGGAAGACTTCGATCCATTTTTGGTCATGATGGAGGATCAATTTGAAAAAGGGGCTTTTGATGTACACCCCCATCGCGGAATTGAGACGGTATCCTTCATTATTGATGGGTCGATAAATCACTATGACAGTGCGACAGGTGATGGCGGGACTTTACGCAAAGGTGATTTGCAATTTATGACTGCCGGCAGAGGTGTTTTACACAATGAAACGCCCGCTGATGGCGAAAGTGTTCATATGCTTCAGCTGTGGGTCAACCTGCCTCGAGAGCACAAAATGACAGAGCCTCGTTATCAAAACATGCGTGCAGAAGACGTACCTGTTCGTCATGAGAATGGCGCTCTCATTCGAGTCTATTCAGGTTCATCCGGCGATATTGTTTCCAATACGCTCAATTATGTACCCGTCACTTTCGTAGAGATGACAATCGATAGCGGAGCTTCCGTAACCCAGGATCTCCCTGGCAGCTATAATGGCTTCATTTATATATTAGAGGGAAGCGGACAATTCGGGGAAAATAAAGTCGAAGCGAAAAAAGGACAGGCACTTTGGCTAGACTCTGTAGCAGCAGAAGAATTGAGCGGCATCCAGGTGACCGCAAACGAAAATCTCCGGCTTGTATTATTCGCTGGCGAACCCTTGAACGAGCCAGTTGTCGCTCGTGGTCCCTTCGTCATGAACACAGAGGCAGAAATCACACAAGCCTACAGCGATTATAGAAATGGAGTATTTCATAAATCCAATTAATCGAACAACAACGACAAAAGGGGCAGCTATGCCCCTCTTTTGCTTTACGTTTATCGTGTTTCTATGTTTCAGTTATACGCTCGTTTTTTGTTGTTTTTTCATCTTATGCAGCATATGCTTCGTACCCCATTCATGCATAGCCTCCAAAATCGGCTCCAGACTTCTTCCATATTCAGTCATAGAATACTCAACCTTTGGTGGGACTTGCGGGTATACCTGGCGCCTGATAATATCTTCAGCTTCCAATTCCCTAAGCTGCTGTGTTAACATCTTCTGGGTAATGCCTGGCAGGTCCCGCTTCAACTCGTTAAATCTTTTCGTACCTGACTGTAATAAATGTAATAAAATAATCGGCTTCCATTTTCCCACTAATATTTCCAAAGCACTCTCCACACGGCATAGCTCCGGTTTTATTTCCACTTCCGCACCTCCTTTAAGTATCTATTTATACAGTATACCACTTGAAAACATGTACTTCTAATATGCATACCCTTAACTCATCTTGGCAATCAACCAATTCAAAAAAGCCCGCATTCCTTTTAAACAGAAATACGAGCTTCTCGCTATAAACATTAAATCAACAAGTTAAACAGGTTCATGTTTTTGTTAAGTTCCGTGTATTCGATCCCTTTGCGTTTCATCCGTTCGACTAACGGACCGTAATCCTCTGGGTGCAGCAGTTCGATTCCAACAAGCGCGGGGCCGTCCTCCTTATTATGCTTCTTTGTATATTCAAACCGTGAGATATCATCATTCGGTCCAAGCACATCCTCAAGAAACTCTCTTAGTGCTCCGGCGCGCTGTGGGAAATTGACCGTAAAATAATGCTTCAAGCCTTCATAAATGAGGGAGCGCTCCTTGATCTCCTGCATCCGATCGATATCGTTATTTCCGCCGCTTATCACGCATACTACATTTTTGCCCCGGATTTTGTCACTGTACAGATCCAGTGCAGCTACTGACAATGCCCCAGCCGGCTCAACGACGATCGCATTCTCGTTATACAGCTCCAAAATGGTTGTGCAAGCTTTACCCTCTGGCACCATCACGATATCGTCTAATTGCTCCACGCAAATTTCATAGGGAATTTGTCCAACTCTTTTGACCGCAGCGCCATCAACGAACTTATCGATCTCATTAAGCGTTACGACCTCACCGCGTTCTTTGGATTCCAACATCGAAGCCGCTCCAAGCGGTTCAACTCCAATCATCTGCGTCAGCGGGCTTACCGTTTTGACATAGGTGGCTATTCCGGCTGCAAGGCCGCCACCACCGATCGTAACAAACATATAATCCGCCGGCACATCCAGATCTTCCATCACTTCCATCGCGATCGTACCGCTGCCTGCCACAATACGAGGCTCGTCAAAAGGATGTATGAACGTCATCCCTTGTTCCTTGCACGCCTTGATCGCTTCATCATATGCATCATCAAACGTGTCTCCGGTCAAAATGACCTCAACACTGCTTCCGCCAAACCGTTCAACCTGCTTTACCTTCTGTTTTGGCGTAGTGCTTGGCATGTAAATTTTCCCGTTAATATTAAGTACCTTGCAGGAAAAAGCTACACCCTGTGCATGGTTTCCGGCACTCGCACAAACAATACCCGCTGCCAGCTCAGACTCACTTAAGCTGCGAATCATATTGTAAGCTCCCCTGATCTTAAAGGAGCGAACCACCTGTAAATCTTCACGCTTCAAGTATACATTACAATCGTACTTGGCAGATAACACCGCGTCCCGCTGCAGTGGTGTCCGTATGATCACCTCACGCAGCACGTGGTGAGCACGTACGATATCCTCCATAGTCACTGCTTTTTCCTTCGTTTGCGTATCCTTCATTATCCCCACTCCACTTCACCGCCCGGGGAACGGTCATGCTCCGTCCAACCCTTGTATTGTTTTATTTATCCCATTGTATCACTTTTCATATATTTTTCTCGGGTCTATTTCATCAGATATGAAGTCCCTTTGCAACTATCGTCTTTTATACCCACACGGGAAGCAGATATCAGAAATACAATAGAGTATCAATCAGCAGGAGGTGGTCCTCATGGGTAGAAGAAAACATCATAAAAGAATTCGTGTTGTAGTTCTTAAGCCTGGTCAAAAAGCACTCGTAATCTGTAAACGCCGCCGCCGTCATTGCAGTTAATATCAACAAATGCCAATAAGCAGGCCAGGGTCTCATCCTTGGCCTGCTATTGGCATTTATATACATAGGGTGAATCAAAAATTGTATGTCATGGGTAAAGAAACACATGACTGTATTAATTTCTAATTCAATGGTCATACTACAAGCGTCAAAATTAATGAACAAGGAGCATCTGATGATATGGGAATTTTAAATGGCAATCCCAAAGATGAGCCGATGCATTACGGTGAAATCTTTGCTGTGTGGACTGCTTCTACAGTCGCTAAAGGCAGCGTCTCTTGTTACCAAGCGTATTTAAACCACGCCGGAGATGAAGATCTAAAAAAAATACTCCATGCCCTGCTTGATCAAGCGATGCTGGAAGTTAAAGAGCTCGACGAAGTGCTCGTGGATAACGGAATTACTCCTGCACCTGTGTTACCAGAACGACCTGAAGTTAAACCAGAGGATATTCCAGCAGGTGCACGATTTACAGATCCGGAAATCGCTGCGAAAATTGCAATGGAAACAGCGGCAAGTCTGGTCGCATGCAGCCAGGCTATGGGACAGTCCATCCGCGAAGATATTGGAGCATTATTTGCCAAATATCACCTTACTATGGCGGGATTAGGGGTAAAAATTTTAAAAATGACCAAAGAAAAAGGCTGGCTGATCCCTCCGCCGCTTCATGTTAAACATTCTGAGTAGTATATAAGCTAAAAAATAATGGCAGGACAGAAGCTATTTCTGTCACTGCCATTTTCCTGTTTGGGTATACAACTCGAATAATTGATACTGCCGCATGTCCATCCTTAAGCTTCTGAAATCGTTAACGGCGAGCAGCGGCATCTGCATAGAAGATGATCGTATAAAATTTCGTCATCTGTGTGCCCGGGTTACGATATCGATGCGGCCGGTTGGCAGAGAAGTGAACGGAGCTTCCAGCAGGTACGGTATAACTCTCATCTTCACGCCACAGCTCAAGCTCCCCCTCATGTACAAAGATATATTCTTCAACACCATCATTATGCGCTTCCGATCCGTAATCGCATCCCGGGTCCATCATAACCATATAGGACTCAAACTTCGTTCGCAGATTATAGGAAAACAACGGATGTACCCGGTATGCACCCTCTGCCTCATGAAACGGCTCTACATCATCAGGCGATACGACAGTCACTTCTGTTTCCAATTCCTCAATGAGCGTAGTAAATGAAATACCCAGACCACTAACGATCCGCCAAAGTACGGAAATTGTCGGGTTTGAATCGCCGCGTTCAATTTGTCCGAGCATGGCTTTGCTGACACCGGTCAGCTCGGATACGTTATCAAGGCTTAATCCCCGAGATTTGCGAATCGCCTGTAAATTCCTTCCTACCTTCTTATGAATGGGTTCCAATCGAACAATATCCTCCTTCTGATCCTAAAACGCTAACCGATTCTGCTATGTTCAGCCTGCAGCTTCCCTTTAAGCTTTGACAGCATGTCATCGGTCATCCGGTTTAAATCATATTGTACATCAAATCCCCATTCTTCGCGTGCGGCAGTCGCATCAATAGAGTCGGGCCATTCCTCTGCGATCGCTTGTCGAACCGGATCTATATCATAGTGAAGAGTAAATTCCGGAATATGGCGACGGATGCTCTCAGCAATCTTTTCAGGATCAATGCTCATCGCCGTTACATTAAAAGCATTTCGATGCTTCAGCTTTGATGAATCCGCTTCCATAAGTGCAATAACGGCATCAATCGCATCCGGCATATACATCATATCAAGATACGTTTCTTTATTAATATAGGAAGTATAATTGCCGTTTCTGATGGCAGCTTCATACATTTCGACCGCGTAATCGGTCGTTCCTCCTCCCGGAGGTGCCGAGTGGGAAATCAACCCTGGAAAACGTAACCCACGGGTATCCACTCCATATTTATGGTAATAGTAATCACATAGCAGCTCACCGGCAACCTTGCTGACACCGTACATCGTTAAAGGACGCTGCAGCGTATCTTGCGGTGTGGAATTTTTAGGGGTATTTGCTCCAAAAGCTGCTATGGAGCTCGGTGTAAAGTACTGGCAGGACAAAGCCCTCGCCGTCTCCAGCCCGCTTAACAAACCGCTTATATTCAAGTGCCAAGCAAGTGCTGGATCTGATTCTGCTTTTGCGGATAAAAGGGCTGCAAGGTGGATAATCGTATCCGCCCGGTGCTCCCTTGCCACCTCATAAAATGCAGTGCTATCCGTTACATCCAATATTCTAAAATATCCTGACTGTACTATTTCATGATCGATCTGGCGAATATCGGTTGCAAGTACAGCTTCCTCGCCGTAAATTTTCCGTAATTTCGCCACTAAATCACAGCCGATCTGACCGAGCGCACCTGTTACCATAATCCGTTTCATCGTTAGGTGCCCCCTTATCCGATCGGACCCAGTTCGCGTCCGATAGATTCATACGCCGAGAGTGTTCGATCCAGCATCTCCCTCGTATGCATGGCCGTAGGCATGTTGCGGACTCTTCCAGTTCCCTTAGGCACTGTTGGAAACACAATCGCCTTGGCATATATACCTTCTTCATACAATCTGGTGCTGAACTGTTGAGTGGTCACCTCATCCCCGATCATACAAGGAGTTATCGGAGTTTCCGTTGGCCCTATAGAATAGCCAAGTTTTTTGAGACCATCCTGCAAATATCTAGTATTCTCCCAAAGCTTCGTTTGCAGTTCCTTACTATTCTGAAGAATATCAATAGCAGTCATCGCCGCAGCAACACTACCTGGAGGCAGTGCCGTTGAGAACAGAAACGGACGGCTGCGAACCTTAAGCCAATCTACCAAATCACGAGAGCCGGTAACATAGCCTCCAACCACACCTACAGCTTTGGATAAGGTTCCGATCTGAATGTCCACTCTTTCGGACAACCCGAAATGCTTTACGGTGCCCGCTCCGTCCCCCAGAACGCCAGAACCGTGAGCATCATCAACATAAGTAATTAAATCATAGTCCTCTGCAATCTTCACAATTTCGGGAAGGTTGGCAATATCGCCATCCATCGAGAATACGCCATCGGTAATAACCATGATCTTCCCGTATTGCCCGGACTCTCTCGCCTCTTTCGCTTTCGTTCTCAAATCTTCCATATCCGAATGTTTAAAGCGAATAATTTTTGCTTTGGTTAAGCGGCAGCCATCAATGATAGACGCGTGATTTAATTCATCAGATAATATCGCATCACCGTCTCCCATGACAGCCGAAATGACCGCTATATTACAGTTAAAACCGGATTGATACGTAAGCACTGCTTCCGTTCCTTTAAACTGTGCAAGCTTCTCCTCAAGTTCAACATGAAGAGCCAGTGTTCCATTAATCGAGCGAACCGCTCCGCTCCCCGTCCCAAAATCGTGGGTTGCCCGGACAGCTGCTTCCTTCAATCGCTCATCATTCGCAAGTCCAAGATAGTTATTGGAGGATAGATTCACGTATTCACGACCCTCAATGGTGATCATTGGACCGTTGGGACTTTCAATAGGCTGGATCGTATTATAAAGCCCCTGACTCTTGAGTTCTTCAAGATTTTTCTGTAAGAAAGCGCTTAACGAATGGCTTGCCATAAAATTCCCTCCCTGTCGTTTTTAATCTCTAACGATGACATTAAATAACAACTTCATTGTATGCAAAACAGATCAAACATGCAATATAATATACAAAAATATGTTATATTAGACATCAAACATTTTTCTAAGCAGCAAAAAGAAGAAGGAATATGCTTCCCTCTTCTTTAAAACGCTCTATATTAAGCCAAAGATTATATAAACTTCTCTTTAAACCAGGCGGCAGCGGCCGTGACCTCAGTGCGGCTCAGTTGATGCCCACCATGCTCCCAGTGTACCTTAACATCCGCACCTGCTTCACTGAGCAGTGCAGACAGATCCTCTGTTTCCTGCGGAGGACACAACGTATCGCGCTGCCCGGCTGCAATAAACACTGGCACACCTGTCAAGTCCGGCAGCTCCTTGTCCCGTAGCGGCACCATCGGGTGATGCAATACAGCCCCCTGAACCGCATCTTTATAATGGAAAAGCAAATTCGCCGCGATGTTTGCACCGTTGGAATATCCTACTGCAACTACACGATTCCGATCAAAGCCATACTGCGCTGCGGCATCATCGATAAAAGCCTTCAAATCCTTCGTGCGCTGAATCAGATCCTCTACATCAAACACCCCTTCAGATAATCTTCTGAAAAAGCGCGGCATCCCATTCTCTAGCACATTCCCCCGAACGCCAAGCAAATTTGATGTCGGTGAGATAATCTCCCCCAGCGGAAGCAGATCCTGCTCATTCCCGCCTGTACCATGAAGCAGCAACAACGTTGGCTGATCAGTAGATGTACCCTGGCGATAAATATGACGATGCTCCATTATTCAATGTCTCCTTTCAGAACCCGTACCTCAACGGGTGTTAAATGACTCTCAATAGCTTGCCGTTCCGACTCATACCATTTTGGCAGCATGATCTTCTTCCCTAAATGCTCCATTGACTCATCATTCGTAAAGCCGGGCAGATCGGTTGCAATTTCAAACAATATACCTCCAGGCTCCTGAAAATATATCGCATTAAAATAATGACGATCTATTATAGCTGTTGGACGAAGCTGGTTAAGCTCTAGAACCTTATGAAACTGTTCATGCTCATTCTCATCTTTCGCACGCCATGCAATGTGATGAACGGTTCCTGCACCGGCTACTCCCCGATCTACCCGCTGTACCTTCAGATCGATGATCTGTCCGATGTTACCTTGAGCGCGAAAACGAATCATGCCATTATCCTTGCCAATCCGCTCCAAACCGAGCAGTTCCTCCAGAATAGCCGACGTTTGATCCGGGTAAACGCTGAATAAGACAGCTCCGCCAAAGCCTTTAATCGCCTTATCCGCAGGCACACCGCCGAAAGACCATGTGCTTGGAGTCCCTTCCTCTCGTTCAGTCAGCTCCAGAAGCAGTCCAGAGTGATCACGAAAACGAATATATGTTTCCCCGAATCGTTTAAACTCATCATGAGCAATCCCAAACTTCGTTAAACGCTCTTTCCAAAAATCCAGGCTCCCTGTCGGAATGACAAATACTGTGATTCCAACCTGCCCGCCACCGATCTTCCCCCGCCGCATATCATCTTCAGGGAAAAAAGTCATAAGCGTTCCCGGGCTGCCCGTCTCATTGCCAAAGTAAAAATGATAAACCTCTGGTGCATCATAGTTCACCGTCTTTTTTACAAGACGAAGACCTAATATACCTGCATAAAAATCAACATTTTCCTGAGGATTGCCGACAAATGATGTAATATGATGAATCCCAGCCGTTTTCAATATGTCGAGGCCCTCCTTACCTATTGATAACTACCCAATACTAGGATAAGCATAACAGCCCGAATCACAATATCTTAATATTAAGATTATTGATTATATATTATCATACTTTCGAAAAAACACAACCTTCATTGAGTTGGGGATGTGTACACACACTCATGCTTTTAGAGCTTGGATCACCTTTATCGAAAATATAGAAAAGACCCTTCAAATCCATGAAAGGTCTTCTCTCTTTATCTATCTATAAAATCCGTACGTGTTCCCCCGTAACGTCATCATTATATCAAAAGATACATCTTATGTCAGCTTCTGTTTTAGATATTTTCACAAAAAAGATCGTTGTTTTTGGACGATATTCCATACGAAGCGAGTGCGTTCCGGTCAAGATTAAGCTTTTACTGCAGCCGTTAAGGCGTTGTGAACACGGACCCGAAGGGAAGCGACACTCCCGCTGCGCCCGCCATAAACTCGATTCGTTAGCAATATAGCAGCAAGATCATGATCAGGGTCGATCCATAGACTGGTCCCTGTAAATCCCGTATGTCCATAACTTCGTGCGCTCATCCAATCTCCCGATGCATCCATTCGATCTCCCTTTAGAACCCATCCGAGGCCCCGGTTCGCTTCCGGAATACCCGAGGTATAGCTTTGTGTAGACATTTCTACGGCCGCCCGTGACAAAACCCGCCGATGTTTCCTGCTTCCTGAATGAATTGAGCCATCGTCCGGAACGATCCCGCCCTTCAGCCACATCCGGGCATAACGTGTAAGATCGCCAGCGGTTGCAAATAATCCGGCGTGCCCGCAAACCCCGCCAAATGCTCGCGCCTTCTCGTCATGTACGACTCCACATAAATGTCCGCCAAATTCTTCGTCATACTCCGTGGCCGCACAACGTCCTCTAGCATCAGAAATCGGCGAGAAGGCGGCATTTTTCATTCCCAGCGGCTCAAAAATCCGGCGTTTGGCTACTTCATCCAACGGCAGCCCTGACACTTCTTCAACAAGCCGACCAAGCACCAAATAGCCCAGATCACTGTATATAACAGCTGTTTGCGGCTCCCTTTGAAGTACCGCCTGATTTATAGCCTTCCACATCTGCTCTTTACTCCAGCCATGCGTATGAAGTTTCATATCCGCCTGCAAACCAGACGTATGCGTGAGCAGCTGTCCAACCGTCACCTTTTCCTTCCCCGCTGCTCCAAATTCAGGCAGCCATGTTGATATTGCAGTTCCAAGTTCCAGAATCCCTTCGTCAATCAGGCTGAGAACAAGCGGCAATGTAGCAACTACTTTGGTTAGCGATGCACAATCATACAACGTATCCTTTTGCACCACCACCCGATGTTCAGGCTGCGCGTAACCCGCTACATACATCCATTCCTGACCGCGATGAACAACAGCTAGCACCGCTCCCGGGGCAGTACCTGCTTCAATTTCCCGATCAATGGCTTGACAGGCTGCCTTCACAAATTTCGGTTCAAGTTCGAGTCTTTCAGCACCGTCTTCAAAATTGTTAAGCGGCATCCCAATCCCTCCGATATGATATCTGTCTCCTCTTTATTCTATTATTTTCTGATTTGTTTGTGTTTTAATAATCGTGTAAAATGGAAAAACGGAGGGGATTTTATGGAAAAAATCGCAGTTTTTTGTGGCTCAAGCATTGGAGCATCAGAAATATACAGAGAATCTGCCATTCAGCTTGGACAAGAATTAGCAAGAAGGGGCATTACACTTGTCTATGGTGGTGCGAGTGTTGGAATTATGGGCATTCTAGCAAACACCGTTTTAGAAGAAGGCGGAGAAGTTATTGGAGTGATTCCAAAAATGCTAGAAAGTCGAGAAATTTCTCATCCTCACTTAACTGAGTTAATAATTGTTAATTCCATGCACGAAAGAAAAGCAAAGATGGAACAATTAGCAGATGGATTTATTGCTTTACCGGGAGGACCAGGAACACTCGAAGAGTTTTTTGAAATTTTCACTTGGGCGCAGCTTGGACTACACCAAAAACCTTGCGGTCTTTTGAACATTAATCATTACTATGACCATCTTATTTCACACTTTAATCATATGACGGAAGAAGGTTTTTTACAGGAAAAGTACCGTGCAATGACCCTTACTGATACGGAACCCGCAAAGTTAATTGAAAAATTTTATACATACCAAGCACCAACGGTTAAAACATATATAAAAAAAGAGCAAACTTAATCTGTCAGACGGACAGCCCTTGATATAAAAAAGCGGACACCCGCTGGATGCCCGCCTTGTAAGATACAGTATATTTTGTATGCAGGAATTGTCTATTTAATTAAGAACATGCGCTTTTTGAACATTAGGTTACATATCATCCCGTATTTGGATACGCTTCACACGGGAATTAGGCTTCTTCGGGATTTCAAGCTTCAGAATACCATCTTTCAGTGATGCGGAAATCTGTTCATCCTGAATATCCGGAACATAAAACTTCCGCATATATTCCCCATATCGGCGTTCTTGCCGCACCATGTGACGGTCGGAATCCTCTATGCTACTATCTTCCTTACGAGTCGCTTTGATCATCAAGTAAGGGTCAGCATAGCTGATTTCGATGTCATCTTTTTGAAAGCCCGGCAGTTCTGCCTCGACCAGATAGGCCTTATCTGTCTCACGAATGTCCGTATGGAAGGACATCACGTTGCCCTTAAAAGGTGCAAACCAATCATCGCTAAACACATCGTTAAATGACTTGACCAGTTGACCGAAAGCATCTTCTCTGCGTCTTCCAAAAGGAATCAAATCAAACATCATCCATTTCCCCTTTCTTTGACCTTGTTTGACCTTACAACCTTATTATATGCCTGCATCGTCAAAATGCCAAAAGCGTTTTTGAAGCAAAAATGTCCAAATTCGCGCGTTTTCAGCCATTTTATCAAGGTTATGGGGATCAATTTTTGAGTTTGACCTTTTTTGACTTTTAAGCTGTGGGGTTGGATTTCTTCTATGTGATCATGTCTTAACTATGCTCTTAACAACTAAATTCACAGTCTATCAACAGGCTTAATAAGTTTTTTCCATTGGAGAACTTATAAATCACATCACTATCATGTCTAGGAGCGGAAAGTACTAAGTTCGGTAACAGTCTAGGAATTATAACGACCGAAGCATTGAAACAAATCGGTCTTGAACTTGGTGATACTGTTCATATCAATGTAAACGAATCGGATAGACGATCATAATTCGTAAAGCAAATAAGGTTGAGCTACCTAAAGAAATTGACTCCGATTTCTTAATGACCTTCTTACAGGTTGAACAATACGATGAGACGCTTAAAGGGTTGAAGGACCGTTAATATGAGTGTCCGTTATTTAAGCGCTGAAGAGGTTATTACTATTAATGTTGCTGTTATCCAACAATATAGTCCTAATGAGCATATAGGTGTCAAAGATAAAGGCTTATTGGAGTCGGCTATTCTGCGTCCTCGTTCATCAGCATTTGGAAGAGAAGCATATCCCTCTATTCAGAAAAGCCACTGCTCTTTTTGAATTATTAGGCAAGAATCATCCATTCCAGAATGCAAATAAACGAACAGCTCTTGCTTCTTTAGTCATATTCTTATCATTGAACGGATATGTTTTTGAAATGAACCAAAAAGCTGCAGAAGATTTTACCGTTGATATGGTTAATCACAAATATTCATTTGAAGAACTTGCCAAAGTTATTAAAGAACATTCCTTCTATAATAATATCCAGACACCCAGCCTCATATGGTCGGGTATCTGGATATTGTCGAAGTACCTATCAAATCTGTATTGATTACAACCTTATCTTCTTAAACACAACATTTATCTTTACGGTTGTACAATCCGTATTCTTTTCAGAGTTCAGATTTACTTATTTAAAACCGAGCTAAGCAGTTCTCTGATCCGCTGCTCTTCCCCGCTTCCAGTCGTGGGAAATCTTTCTAATGTCAGACCGAACTTTTTAAAAATTTGTTCTTTCTTCCGATCTCGCTCCAGTTGTTTAGGATTGTTCTCATGGAAAGCGAAGCCATCCACCTCGATCGCCAGCGCAGGCAACTTGTCCAACTTATGATAAATCACAAAATCAACAGAGGAACGATGTTTCACGAATCGGCGCTCCTCCTCATTTAACCGACCAAGGTCGGGAAACAAATTCATCAGCAAAACCTGATTCCCAAGCTCAAAATCCCCGAACATCGGCTCTTGCAATACTTGATCCAGCAAGGCATGCATAATGTTCTCACTATAATGTCTAGATTTATTAAAAAAACGTACACGCTGGCGAAAATCCTTGAGTTTATCCGAATAATCCTTATACAGCAGATCAAATATAGAAATAATCTCATTCTCCACCACATGGTTGTCAAGTGTGCTATATTCCATATACCGCATGAGATCACCGACCTCATTTCCATACTTACGAAACGCTGACTGATCGGTTACCAGAATAAACTGCTTCTGCGCGCGTGAGACCGCCACATTAATTTTGCGCGAATCATTCACAAATTTCATACCCATGCCCCCCGACTTTGTCTGGTCCAATACTGTGGACATAATCATGACGGGCTTTTCCCGCCCTTGATATTTATGAATGGTATCACTCTCCACATCAGGAGCGAACTTTTGGCTGGCCTTCTCCACCTGTTTACGGTAAGGCGTCACAAATCCGATATCCGCATGACTAGCAGCAGCTTCGGTATGCCCAAGCAAGATCTCCTGTTCAATGACATCCAGTTCCCTAGCATTGAACTTTCCTTTGCTGCCATGGGTGACCTTCCGCATATGATTCCCTGGTGAGGTTCTGTAGATCAATAAAGGGGGTTCGGGTGTCTCCGAATTAGTAAAAGCAATCAATTCCCCGTTGTAATATTTCCTGTTGCAGAACTCAATAATTTGCGGGTGGCAGCGATAATGCTCTCGTAACATCACTTTCGGAATGGTATCCCCATACAAAGCCAGCATCGAAGATAGCAGATTATGTTCAAAGTAACTGTAAGCTCCATCTATGTCGAGTGGAATTTCATGTTGAATCTTCTGTTTAATGTCCATACCAACTATTTGCGGAAGCTGCTTAGTATCGCCAACGATGATGGCCTGCTTACAGCAGGACAAAGCAAGTGCTCCTGTCAGCAAATCCACTTGAGAGGACTCATCAATAATGCAATAATCGAACCTGTAGTTAGCCGGAACACAGTTCCGCAAAGAATAAGTCGTGCTTAGTATGATCGGATAGTGATCAATAAAAGCTTTAAAGTTGGTGGTTCGAGTGTATGTCTTCTCATCACAGACCACAACCTTTCGGTTATGGTACTTCTCGTATAACTTGTGACGAAAAAGTATAGTCGAGTACTGCTGGTGCTGATCCATCAAGGCCTGATAGTTCTGGGACTCCAATTCTGTCTCTAATTCGACTATACGACGTGACAGCTCATCAATCCTCAAAACATAAAATTTACGCTGTACATTCAGAATCACATCAAGTTCCTGTTCTTTCAAAAGCTTGAAATCCGTGAAGCCATGCTTAAAAAATAACTTAAATTTATAAAGAAGCTTATTCTCCTTTTTCAGCTCTACAGCCAGAAAGCTGTCCTTCATAAACTCTAACATCCGCTCCGGTGTCTGCCTGTAAAATGACAGTTTCTCGATAGATTGGACATCTTGTCTTGCATAGTAATGTTCAAAATGCTCCTGTTCGAGTAGGTAAGCCGACAATTTCTGTTTCAACAGTGCCTTCTCCCGATCTAACTCCATTAGGCGGTGAATGCGACGATCCAACTCCTGAATTATGGCGTTTAGTTTTTCCTCCTCCACATCGCTTGACCATTCCGATACATCCCATTCCGGTAGATTGTCAAAAAATCGTTTCTTGTTCTCTTGTCTCCCCAAACTAGCAACAAAAAAATGATATCCTTCACGTTCCAGCTTCTCCTGTACATTGAGCACCGCGGCATTATTCCCAGAGACAACGGCCACCTTTTTCTGCTGCATCACCGTCAAGTTAGCAAGTAGGTTTAAGATAGTCTGGGTTTTTCCTGTGCCAGGTGGCCCCTCAATGATACTTATGCTACTTTGTAAAGCCTGCTCCAGTGCTGTCTTTTGACTCAGGTTATATCTGAATGGAAAAATCGGTACACTTGTAATCGGAATATCGTTCTGTATAGGACGTTTAAGAAGGTACTGGCTTAAAACGCTATCAGGATCAACAAACTTTAATTTGGCGTACTCCTTTGCTAGAAAAGAACTCGGCTCCTCTAGTTCATCATCGCTTTGTACATGCTTTGAAAGGGTACGCCAGTAGTCCAGAACCTGACGCGCTCCTGCGTTACGGGTTCCACTGCTTTTTATTCGAACACGCTCCCTGTCATAGGTACGGTTACTCCCATTTTCAAAGCACACCCGGATCTTACGACCAAAATCCAGCACCCGCCTAACATGATTGAAAGGATAGTCGCCATGGAAAACCATCATATCTTCCGTTATATCCAAGATGGTTGGGTTCGGAATTTGTACATCACTAAGCTGGTACTTATACTCCGTTTGAGAATTTTTATAAACAATCTTAACTACTGGAGGATCAAACTCATACGAGAGTACATCTTTGGTTCTGTCTTGCCCTTTAATGATGATCATAAATTTTTCTTCATTCATAGCTGCCTCTCTTTATATATATTTATAATCAAAAAGGTACTATTAGGAAATCAGAAAGTATTCCTGCCCTTTGAAAAAAATTGTAAATTAATTAGGTGATCTGAACGCGCACAATACTCCTCCTTAAATCGTCATCAGATTTGTTAACCTATTATTCAGTTTGAAAAAAACTTGAGTATCATCGTTGCCCCAAGCCTTTATCCATAAGCAAAAAATTATTCCATGCAAAACCCTTTCATTCAAATAAATTACAATACAACTAAAGCTAGTGTACTTTATTTAAAGTTAATATTCAACGGTTATAAAATAATAACATTGAAATATCACAAAATCTATTGTATTATTTAATAGTCAGATATCAATCTGTGGATTTAAATAATGTAATTATTTTATCGTTTTATTGTTTTAGATTAAAAGGATAGAGGTGAATAGAACTTACCTATTCATCTCTATCCTTTTTGGATTTTATGACAACAAAGCCCTTTTGTTCCCTCACGAACTCACGGCTGACAGAAGTTTCCTCTTCCTATACTGGATTGCTGTTTATCCAACACTTTTACCACTACCTATTTACGTCTTGCTACTCGTTTTTCCCTCCTTTGATTTTGGGCATGAAAAAAGAACCTTCTTCTCCACTTTATATGGAATTCCTTTAGCATTAAATAGTTGAAAATTTCCTTTACAGTATGACCGCCACCTACGCCTATTTTATAAACAGCCTCAGGTTTTAACAAGTGAAATTTGCTATTAGAAGAAATGTTATTTGCCATACCGCCGGATTCATTGATTTTCTCATTAAATTCTTCTCGGGTTTTGTCAATAGTTGAAATAGAACAGGACAATTATGGTGGTATCTAACCACAATCGACCTGTTCAGTGTAACGAAAAAAGCGTTATTTAAGTTATAAAATTCAAACATTGATGCGCGTACAAACAAAATGGAGAGATCTCAATACAGGTATTACACGGGTTATATGGGTTATTGGTTGAAAGATGGGTTCATTCGGCACTGGGTAGCCCCTACATAATTAGGTTCGTAGCAACCACCTATGCAACACTAAAATTAATCAACTTTCAAACCTAAGATGTATTCTACTCTTGATTTAGTAGAATCGCTTGTTTCCCTGATTTTGTATTCATCTTTATTATTAATTAATTTTTTACAGATTTGAATGTCTTTCAACAGCTTTTCAATGTCATTTTTATCTATACGCTCTTCAAATTTAGTGTTTTCCAGATAACTATCCAGTTTTGAATAAATAAAATCAGCAATTTCTTTATATTTCAAACTCTCTATTGCAATAGAAACAAAATATAATGTTTTAGTAAACAAACTATCGTTTACTATTCTCCAATCTTCTTCCAAAGTTTTTGCTGAAACCTGCGCTACATTTAAACCTTCTTCTTCAATATATTCCTCAAAGTCTAACACTATAGATGATTTTATTGATTCATAACTTGCCATGTTCATATCATCAGCCCTTATCTCATATTTTTAGAATATACATTTAACTGGATATTTGGGAACTTACGTCTAAATTCCATAATTAGATTTGAACAACTTTGACATGCATCTAGTTCTGTAAACAAATCTATTCGCCCTTTAACATTAGGGTCTTTTATTTGAGAAGCAATATCTTCAAGAATCTTTGCCTCCGTGTCATTGAATCTTGGAAATTCATCATCAACATAGGTTTCCAATGACTTATCAACTTTGGAATAACTAAAATCTCCAACATTACTACCAACGCTATCAGAGGAATGAATTTGACTGTGTGCTTGAAATTCTTTATTAATACTAGGAATGCTTACATCTGCCACCGCGACATTTCCACTACTTAACTTTCTTAGTTTTCTATCAAGTTTATCTCTTTGTGTTTTTGAGAGATTTTTGTATTCCTCGGAATTTCTTACTTTTTCTATTTCTCTGTTAATATCACCTCTAACATTTTGATTTTTTTTATATAAGCTATCTATTGTCCTATTAGGTAATCTATTTTCACCCTCCCCCTCGTCCTTCTTAGGAGGCCCATCTCCGTCACCCTTCTTCTTGACTCCAACCCTACCGAGAATGTACCCTCCTGCCAGCATGGCCCCCTGCTCTCCTAAATAGTTTGCCGTACCGCCGGATTCATTGATTTTCTCATTAAATTCTTCTCGGGTTTTGTCATCAACGATCATTTTCGCTCCCCATACGCCTGTGTCGATGACTTCCTCGACAGTTCCAATTGTAGCATTGTAAGCCATTTGTCCCAACGTTCCTAACGGATCTTCAAACAGCGCTTTTCCAGTATCAACGATGGACTCCCCTAAGTTTATCGCTCCAGCTTTTATCCCTTCCCCAAAATCTTCAATATGATCTTGCCATGTTTTCGGCTCCTCATCGCTAGAACTAACAGGAATGATGGGATGCATCTCTCCGTCAAACAGTAAAAACCTGCCGGCAATGTTCTTTAATTCCCCGCTAATGGAATTCATCAGTTCAATCGTCGACGTCATCTCTTTATTCGCTCTCTGAAAATCCTCAAAAAACCGCTGCCGGGTTGTTCCCTCCCATACCAACATGGTGGTGATTTGCGAATCCAACGAGCTAACCATCCATCCCAATTGGATGGATGCTTTCTCAAATTCATCCGCCACACGGAACAACAGCTGGGGAAGAACAAGAATTCTAGACATAAACCAACCTCTCCATTATTTGCTAAGCTAATTTTATGGATTTATCAGTAAATGGTAAAGGTTCCAAAGTCCTTCATATCCCATGTTCATCAATCGTTGTTATCGGATACCTAGTACATTGTTCCTTTTTCAGCTTGTGTCCAGAGGCCATTGATGCAATCTGTGTCCATAGATATAATTTTCAGTTATAGCTAGGGTTGAGCTGTCCATTTTTCACGTGGTCTTTTTTCATCCCCATAATTGTATCAATGAACAAGAAGAATCGTTCCTTTCGTAAATGGGGATAGGAGCTTCCATTAACTAAGGAACGGTTTCTTTTTGGTATACATTTTGAGAAAAGGGGGTGTCCCAAATCATTTTCAATGACTTTGGGGCACCCCCATCTAGAATGTATTTCCTGCCACTATGGACAGCCTTTTGCTTCTTCTCCCGCTTGCACATATAGCAAACGAGCTGCGACTTTTAATCTATTGTTCCAGTACCTCAAGCATATTTAAAATCACTTTCACTGCTTCAGCTCTAGTGGTCGACGAATCTGGAGCGAACTTGTGCCCTGCTTGTCCTTGCACAATTCCTTTCTCTGCTGCCGCGGCGATTGCCCCTTTCGCCCATGCCGGGATCTGTTTATCGTCTTTAAAGGAAGTTGTTTCCTTATCTTCGGTATCAAGTCCCATAGCACGGACGATCATCATCACCATTTCCGTACGGCTGATCGGTTGATCCGCACGGAATGTATTGTCCCCATATCCGCTAATAATCCCTTTTTCAATAAGAATAGCGATGTTGGCTTTAGCCCACTCAGGAATTTTGTCAGTATCCTTGAATTGTAACGCTGAATATTCCCCTGCATCAAAACCAAGCGCTTTTACCAGCATCGTTGCAAATTCAGCTCGTGTTACTTCCTTTTGCGGACGGAATGTGCCGTCTTTATAACCACTCACAATGCCTAACTGTTGAGCTTTTTGAATCGCTTCACTCGCCCAATGTGATTTCACGTCTTTAAACTCGGGTTGCGGCTTTGAATCAGGCTTGGCTTCTGGCTTAATTTCCGATTCAGATTTTGATTCAGATTCAGGTTCTGTTTTTGGCTCCGATACAGGGTTAGTTTCAGGTTTTGCAGTTGCTGAAGTTGATGATCCCGAGTTGGAACTGCTGCCTGTACTGCCCGTATTGCCGGTATTGTCTGTATTACTGTTGTTACCATTGCCGCTATTGCCTTCATTTCCTGTAGTACCCTCGCTGCCAGTGTTACCTTCATTGCCACTGTCATCTTCTACAATATCAATACGAATATTGTCCATGACCAGAGTGCCTGTTAATTCCGCTTTTGGATCAGTAAAGTTCTTCGTTATTTCCAGATAAGGATTTTTGGCATGATCGGTTTGGAATACAAGGTCAAGCTTTCCTTTTCCTTGAGGAAGGGTCTTCGCTGCCAGATCCCTAACTTGACCATTTTCAGCGACGCGCATCGAAACGGTATACATGTCCCCCACTTCTGCATTGTAATCCATCGTTAAGCGATAGCGTTTGTTCGGTTCCAGGCGCAGCGTTTGCGGCAAGGTGCGCAGCCAATCTCCGGGAGATTCTTCGTTCGTTTTTAATGAGAATTTACCATCCATTACATAGCTGAAATATTGAGCTCCGTTTGACTCAACCAAATGTGTCCGAACAGGTCCTTGCTTGGAATATACGAACGGTCCCCAGCCTTCGTCCACATTTTCAAAATCCTCGAAAAATACGGAATTCCCTTGATCCGTCTTTCCAGGGTTTTCCCACACACGTGCATCGTCAAATGTAACCTTAGCATCGCCTTCTTCAACATGCAAAGATAGCGTTGCGGTATCACTCTTCGCATCGAAGGTAACTTCTAAGCGTTGAAATGGAGTATTCAAATATTTATGCTGCTGCGCATAAAACGGATGCTTCGTATCCTCCATCCAGTTTACAGCTTCGTTAGCTCCATCCTGCTCCACCTTCATCGACACCTTGCGCTCACCATTAATACTCACCCAGATCGATGCCGAATACGTTTTACCAGGGGTTAGGCCGGTAATCTCTTGCTCGATTACAGCATCATGCGGACCGCTCACTTGCAGCAAATCATCCGCATTGTTGTTCTTCACAATCTGAATATGATCGGTGCTTCCTGCAGCGGAAGATTTGTTCCAAATATTAAAATGTTGACTATCAAAACCAGGATCTTTTACCGCACTTCCAGCGCCCCATTCCATTTCCTGCTGTTCTGGAACATCCTGTTTATATAGAACATATCCTGCACCTTTCTCGGCTTGAATCGTAACTTGTCCGTTCTCAATTGGAACATCAGTTACAAATGTACGCCCCAGATCTGTCAGTTGATACAGCTTTGCTGTTGTAACATTGCTCCACGACTCAGGTACGTGCCATGTAGACTCCCCGCCTGCCGGATTCCAGTGATACACTTTATCCTCTTTTACAGGGTCCCATGGAATGAACACTTTGCTGTCCGTAATCGCAGCGCTATCCGTCATGACAGCGATCTCATAGTTGTCTTTTACGAGATAAATTTTACCGTCTGAACGCCGCTCCACATACACATTGCCTTCAAAATCAATACGATCTTCCGTCCATTTCATTATCGGGAAATATTGCATATACTTGGTCGGCAGATTGTGATTGAAGAACGATTCCGTCAAACGATGGTAGCTGTAAAGCTCAGGTTTATTCTGCCAATAACCTACGCCAACCTGCTGGTTTCCTTTTAACAGTGGATGGGCCAGGAAGCCGTCCATGGCATCGTTACGAATAAAACGAATGATCTCGCTTCCATTCCCCTCATTCGGATATCCCGGATCTGTACCCCAGTGTATCCACGCAGCTTGCTCATGTAATGGTCCGGCGAATTCTGTCCCGAGCATCCAGCCGTTGTCGTTAATATATTCGGCCAGCTTTTTAGCTTCCCAATCCACACCTGTATAAACGTCTACATATACGAACGACAAATTATCTCCTGTGTCTTGCTTCAACATATCCAAACGACGCTTTAACTCACCGCTTTCGATATCTTTACGCTGATCGACATAAAACGATTGGTCAAGCCATCCCCAGCCTTTTCGATCAGGTTGAAGCATATTCTCATGTTTGTACTCAAATGCATCTTTCATATACTCGGTAGCGTTAATATGTACGCCGCCTTTAATGTTGTATTTCTTTCCTTCGCTCAAAACATAGTTAAAGTCCTTCACTCCGCCTTGACGAATTCCAATATGACCGCCGTAATCCGGATGCGAATCATCGTGACCTTCCCCTTGATAGCCTTTAAATAAAATCAATTGGCCAAATCCGTCTGTTAAATTCGACATCTTCTTGGCATTATCAAATGCACGCAAGAAAGGCATGGTCGTCGTTGAACCGATATTCATGCTGATGTACGAAATATGGTCACGAATCATTTCATGCCCTTGTGGAGCTTCGGCATGATTCCGATATGCAATCGCTCCGTCTTGCCAATCCAATGTGTTATCGCCGTTCATATCGCCTGTAATGATAATTTTAGCCCATGGCAGCGGTTCTGCATTCACGATGGAACTTTCTTGATATGTCCATTCGCCGTTCCAGATCGACGCCTGCTTTTCACCATCCGAGCCTGTTGCAATCGATACCCGGACTTTGTCATTGCCATTAACAACGTTGTTGACGATGGTCGCGACCAGCTTATTATTATTGACGAATGCATACGTACGTCCACCGCCGCCATCCTTCGCCCCTTCTTTAAGGTTATTGAACTCTTCATATACCTGATTCCACTCGCCAGTGACCCATGCGGCCGCTTGTTCGGCTTTCGATTCGGAGGACTTCACAGTCACGAGGTCATGGTTCGGGAAGCCAATTGTAGCAACTCTCGTTGCCCCCAGCTGCTCGATTTGATTTATTTTCAGATGGAGTACGTTGTTTTCTGCAAAAAGTTCAACTTCCACATTCACGTCAATGCCTTCGTTCTCATCCTCGACATGAAGTTTATATACCGCTTTATTGTTCTCAAATGTATATGATGTCAACGTTGGAACATAAGCATCGCCGTTAATCGAGATTTGCTTCACGCCGAGCGCCTGACCGCTCATCTTGGCCTCTTCCGGCGTACCCGGCTTCCACACATATTCCTTTACACGCGGGAACGATTGATCCACGATGACCAATAGATCCTCGGTTTGAATCGTATCGGTTTGAAGAACCGGCTCAGGCGCGATGACTTGAGGTGACATTTTCTTGAATTGAACGTCATCGATCCAGATTTGCTTACTATCATACCAGCTTCTTAAACCGATATTCCCTGCTACTTTTGGCATTTCAGGCAGGCTTGTACTAAAGATCCGCTCCCCGTCGATCCACATTTTAAACTGGTCATCAATAAACTGTAGCTTAAAAATGTACTCTTTACCCGCTTCAAAAGCTACGCTATTAGACGAGGTGATATTCCCGTATTTCTCTTCACCGTCAACCAAGTAATCGAATCCCCAGCCGTTGGTGTCATATTGAATCACGGAATAGTTCTGGGCATCGGCAAAACGAACAACAAGACCGAACCGCGCAGGCTTCTCGGCAAATTTCAGCTTAACCTGGTATTCACCATTTTCGAATGCTGGCGAATTTACATCAGCGAGAATAGCCGCACCGTTCGTTACGGCTTTTACCGCTCCCTGATCGGCTGTAAATTCAGCTGCTCCTGTAGCAACCGTCCAGCCTTCAATATTCCCGTCATCATAATTTCTTTGATACAATTCCGCCACCGTTTCTTCCGGCTCAACCGCATCAACCGGCTCTGTTGGCTGCTCTCCTTGATCAGGCTGTTTTTGTTCTGTTTGATCCGAATCGGATTCCGGATGACTGCCCTCTTCTTGAGTTACCGGTTCTGCTCGCGTTTCAGTCGGATCAGGCTTCGTTTGCTCCGTTTGATCTGAGCCAGAATCGGCATTCCCGCTCTCTTCTTGAACGTCTGGTTCTTCCGGTAATTCTACCGGATCAGGCGTCGTCGACTCTTGCCGGACTGGTTCAGAATCGGCTTCCACACCCACATGTTCCTCTAGAACTTTTGACTCTGGCGGCAGTTCTCCCGAAGCTGAGGAATTCCCCCCCTCGATTAAAACGCTTTCAATTTGAGGTGGATTGGATTCCTGTGCATACACCCCAAAATTGGGCAGTGCCAGTTGCAGTACCATTGCGAAAACAATCATCGTACTGAGGCGTTTCTTGTGCTGCGATTTTTTCACACAACATCTTCCCTTCTGTTGAAATATGATGCTCTGTACTACAGCTCCCTCATATTACAACAGCAGTTAATAATAACCCATGTAATTTTTTAACCATTACCTTGATTATTTTTACTCGTTTTGGAATAATCTTAGCGACTCGCGAAGATTCTCGGACAGTTCCTGAAGCGCAGCCGACAATTCCACAAGCCTCTCACTTACCCGATACTGCTCGGAGGACATCGAAGCAACCTCTTCCGTTGCCGCACTGGTTTCCTGAACGATGGAACTTGTAGAAAGAATCGAATCAGAAAGCTTCAGCTGATCCTTCATCAGCTCACCTACCATGGAAGTAGAGCCTTCAATCTCTGCAAGAAAAGCATCCATCTGTTGACGAACGTTTCCGAACACATCTTGAGCTTCCCGCACGGAATGAAGCTGTTCATCAAATAAAGGTGATGCCATCTTCAACGATTCAACCGCTTTTTGTACCTCGTCATGAATTTCCAGAGTAATTGAAGACACCGTATGAATTGACTCTTTTGAACGATCCGCCAATTTTCGGATTTCATCCGCCACCACCATAAATCCTTTTCCCGCTGTCCCTGCTCTGGCTGCCTCAATAGTCGCATTCACTGACAAAATGTTGGTTTGCTTCACCACTTCATTCATTAACTCCAGAATTTTATGTATAGACGACGTCTTGTCCTTAAGCATCTCGGCATTTTGTACGATCGCATGATTCACTTCATTGATCCTCATTGTTTTTTCGACCAGATGATTCATATGCCCATTCCCATTTCCCGTTACCTGAAGCACCCGATCTGCTGCTGATTCCATCCCCCTGTTGCATTCAACAACTTTCCTCATCTGCATACCGATACGATTAGCCAGGTCGTTCTCACGGTCAGCTTCAGCCGCGAGCCTGCCGCTTCCCTCCGCTACTTGCTCCATGGCAGCAGCGATTTCACCAGCTGTAATCGAAGTCGTCTTCGATACTTCCGTCAGCTCTTCTGCGGTCATCAGCACCTGCTCGGCTGAGGTATGAGTCTCTTTTGCAAGATTTGAAATTTGTATCATCATCTGGTTAAAGCTTTCACCAAGACGACCGATCTCATCTCTCCGATTGAACGTTGTTCTCACCTGCAGATTTCCTTTCTCCCCTTCTTCCATCAGCTTGCACATATCATTTAACGGCTTTCCCACAGTGCGCATCATGTAGTAGCCAATCAGCACAGCGATTATAATCGCAACCACGATCACACCCAGAGTAGCATACAGCAGTTTGTTCATGGCCAACAGGAAATCGCTTGTCGGTGCAAAACCTGCCAAATACCAATCGGTTGTCTTCATCTGCTTGTACACAACCATTTGTTCATCATTGGTATAATATGTCCCATCCTCTTTAGCTTCGAGTGGAATAGTTATAGGGGAGGTCTTCATCAATAGATTCCCATCCGGATCATGGATCACCTGATTGTCAGCCGTCATTAACCGCATTTGTCCGTGGCGTCCGATTTTCAAATTGGATAAAATCTCACCTACTGCCTTCTCCTTTACATCGATCAACAAAACATACTGAGCTTTCGGGTTTTGCAAGTTTTTAAGCAGCCTGCCCAGCGTGATGACAGCTGTCGATTCATTTCCCATGAACCCCTTCGTATCCGTGGGGAACCATACCGTTTGTCCGTCTGCTTTTATAATTTGATCGATCTTTTCTTTAACCATATCCGCTGAAGAAACGGCCGATGACCCCATGGAGCTGTAAGAAGCTGACGGTACCAGATCCATAGAGACAAGCCTCACCCCTTGCAGCCGGCTATCCGCTTGGACAATACCGTTAAGCCTCTCCCTAATACGTTCTTCGGATTTTGTTTTTTCAACGACCCCGATCCCCGGTGTAGTAACGCTCACCAAATCACTTCGAAGCCCCGTATCCACCGCGAGCTGTTTGGACACCCCCTCATATTGGGAAAATAAAAAGTCAAGCTTGTCCACCGCCTGTGCAATCTGACCTGAGGTTGCCTCGGTTACCTGATCCATAACCGTGTCTTTGGATACCTGATAAGAAATAAGCCCAAGCATGGCCGAAAGCAGCAATATCGCCGAGAAAAAAATAATAAACAGTTTCATACCGACCGATCCAAATTGAAATCGTCTCGCTACCTTCATATTCCTGCCCCCTTATAAAAACATGAAGAGGCACAGCAGCCATTGATTCAGTGCCGTACCTCTAGATGTACAAAACCCTTATCCTTTTTATAGTAATATTTAATTTTTTAACCTTTACTTGCGCCAGCCGTCATACCCTCTACCAGCAAACGCTGCAAGAAGACAAACAGAATCGTGATCGGTACTGCGATCAATACCGATGCGGCAGCAAACAATGTAAAGTTACTGTCCTGTGTTGAGTTGACCAAATCCCACAAGCCGACAGCCAGTGTCCAGTTCTCTTTTGTCCGAAGTACAAGTCTGGCAAAAATAAAGTCTACCCATGGACCGACAAACAAGGTCAGCGCCATATACGTAATCATCGGTTTGGACAGTGGCAAAATAATTTTGCGGAAGATCTGGAAGTTGGTCGCTCCATCGATCTTCGCTGCTTCATCCAGACTGCGCGGAATCGTATCCAGGAAGCCCTTCATAATCAAGGTACCACCAAGCGGAGCCCCTGCTGCATATACGATAATCATCGCCAAGTGTGTGTTCAAAAGATCCAGGGAATTCAGCAAAATGTAGATAGCGATCATACTCATAAAACCAGGGAACATCCCCAGAACGAGAATAACCGACAGTGCATTTTGACGTCCCTTAAACCGGAATCGAGATACCGCATAACTTGTCAGTAAGACCAGAATCGTTCCGATAATCATGGTGAACACTGCAATTTTCAGTGTGTTCATGTACCATGTACCAAACAGGAAGGTATCGGATGTAAACAACTCCTTGTAGTGATCAAGTGTAAATGATTCTGGGATAAACGTTTTACTGTAAAGCGACTTTCCGGGACGGAAAGAGGACAGAATAATCCAGAGCGCCGGGTATATACAACCGATCGCGATGATGACAAGCGTAATATAACTTGCCGTCAGGCGAATCGCATTTTTCATTTTAAGTCCCATTATTGGATCATATCCTCCTCTTTAAAAGATTTGGTTCGACGATAGTTGTAAATCGAGAAGCTGGCAATGATCATAAAGATAATAATACCGATCGCCGATGCCATGTTATAACGCTGCTGATCCAGTGTCAGTTTGTAGAGCCAGGTTACCAGCAGGTCCGTCGCTCCCGCGTATTGATAATCACCCACAACCGGGTTACCGTTGGTCAGGAGGAAGATCAAGTTGAAGTTGTTAATATTACCCGCGAATTGCGCAATCAGTACCGGCGCGGTAGAGAACAAAATCATCGGCAAAGTAATGATTCTAAACTTCTGGAAAGCGGTAGCGCCGTCCACTTCGGCGGCTTCATAAAGATCCTTCGGAATCGTAGTCAGCACACTCATTACCAAAAGCATGGATACAGGGATACCTATCCACATGTTAACGATAATAACCGTGACTTTTGCCCACATCGGATCAGTCAACCATGGCAGCCCATCCAGTCCGAAAAATCTTAAATATTGGTTGATCGGACCGAACTGGCCGTTAAACATGTTGCGCATAACCAGGAGCGAAATCAGCTGCGGAATCGCATATGGAATGATCAAAATAACGCGCCAAACACCTTTAAAGCGAATGCCTTTTTGCTGAATTAGCAGCGCAACCAGCACTCCGCCAAAATACGTCGTAACCGTTGCTAGAACCGCCCAGATGATCGTCCAGGTTAATACGCCAAAGAACGTATGGCTCCAGCTTTTCAAGGAGATCAGATTTTCAAATGTTTGAAACCCTACCCAATCCACCAGATTGGCATCCGGAATATGATCGGGCGCAGAATAGTTCGTAAATGCCAGCATGACCATGAAAATAATCGGCATGACGGTGAAGAACAAAATACCGATGGCAGGTAAGGTCAAAAAAGATTGAGCAAATTTGATCTCAAAAATATAGTTAAGGGTTTGTCTGAAATTGTTGGGCTTTTCACCCATTTCCCTTTGTTTTCCAGTATTATAGGCATTTCTGATATTGGCATAGTATGCAATAAGAAAAATAATAAGCATGATCACGGTGATAAGACCTTCAATCAGTAGATTGATGGAATGATCACCCGGTACCATTTGGGTTAACCCGTTTACTTTCTCCAAGCGACTTCCTTGATCACCCAGTGTGATCATTCCCCATAGGGCGTCACCCAGGTTATTGATAAAGAAATATAAACTGAATACACCTACGATAAGCAAAAGAACGCCTTTAATCCATTGACGATTATAAAGCTGTCCTAACCCCATGCAAACGGCTGACAATAAAGCGGCTATCTTACGATGTTGGCCCATGCTCCCTCCATTCCCCTCTTTCTAAAACTGAGGAATCACCCGCCGATGATCGGCGGGGGAACTTCTATATCATTTTCATACTAGAAAAGTCTTTATTGTGCAGCCCCGGAAGCATTCAGCTCTTTAACTTGGGCAACAGCTTTATCAAGCGTCTCTTTAACTTCTTTATTGTTATCCCAAATTTCAACCAGCGCCGCCCCTACAGGAGACCACACATTCGCCATTTCCGGAACAGAAGGCATTGGCTCGGAGTTATTGAACTGCTCTGTAAATACGGAGATATACTCATCGTTCTTGATTTGCTCATCTTCTTGAGCTTCAAGGTTGGTTGGAACCGATCCTACCAATTCGCTCAGCTTCAGCTGCGCTTCCTTGGTCGTTGCAAAATCTGCAAACAGGCGAGCGGCTTGCGGATATTTACTGTACGTGCTTACATACCAAGCTTTAATACCGGAAAGCGATTTTGCCGGCTGGCCGTTAATGGTTGGAATTGGAGCAACGCCAAGTTTGTCGCCGAGCGCTTCTTTATATCCTTCCAATTCCCATGGTCCGTTAATGTCCATGGCAAGGTCACCGGAAGTGAACAGACCGCGCTTGATGTCAGGAGTAATGTCCCCTGATTTAACCGGTAGAATTTCTTTTAACTGAGCGAATACTTCCATACTCTTGACAGCACCTTCGTTGTTCAGCCCGATATCGTTCACATCAGTTCCGTTCTCACCGAAGATATATCCCCCGTTAGTAGCAAGGAATGGATATGCGAAATACAGGTTACCTGTTTCGAACATGAAACCGTATTTATTTTTGTTTTTGTCCGTGAAAGTTTTGCTGAATTCAATGACTTCTTCCATCGTTTTTGGAGCTTCCTTCACCAAATCCTTGTTGTAGTACAACAAATAAGTTTCTGCTGCACGCGGATATCCATATAGAACACCGTCATAGCTTACACCTTGGATGGCAGTTTCACTGTTGCTGCTTTTGGTTTTCTCTTCATAAAAATCGTTTGGCAGCACCAGGTTTGTCGTTACTACTTTCCCCAGGTGGTCGTGCGGGAACAGCACAACGTCAGCCCCCAAGCCGGATGGTCCATCTTGAGCAAGCTTGGTTGCCTGGTCTGTTGGGTTCACTTCCTCAACCGTTACTTCTACACCGTACTTCTCAGTGAATTCTTTGGCGATTTCATCCGTATAGGCTCTCTCGTCTCTACTTTCCCATACAACCAGCTTCGCACCTTCTTCTGGCTTAAGTTCTGTATTTTCAGCAGGTGTTTCCGTAGCTGACGGCGTCTCAGCAGGCGCCTCTGTTTCTGGAGCTGCTGTTTTTCCTCCTCCGCACGCTGTAATAGCTATGGACAACGTAAAGGTTGCAGCCAGCGTAAGTAACTTCTTCATCTTCATCACAAGATTACCCCTCTCAATATAAGTGCAGAAAAAGTTGGATATCAGCGCAAACGTTTTCAGGGATGCTTTAATTCAGCTTCCCATATGTAGTTACAGCGGGATTTTTCTACATTCTGCATGCTGAAAGCGCTTCAACCACTAATGTAATCATACATCAACAATGTCATGTTGTAAAAACGTTTGCACACTGTATTTCAAGTGATTTTTGTACATTATCCTAAATCTAACTCTTGTTTTCACATTATTTCGCAACATTTCTCGATTTTATTGCTGAAAAATTGTAGATTTACACAATATTCAAAGGATTAGTCTATATTCGTAAAATAATTTTGGGCAAACGTTTGCTCAAAGAGCAGGATAATGCGTCAATGAATAGATTCTACTTTTGAAGTTCTTCAAAAGTGATCATGAAAACAACCTTGGTCCAGTTGGAATAACCGGACCAAGGTTGTCATTTAATTTATCCGAGGAAAGCGATAGAAGCTTTCGTTTTTCTGGCAAATGCAATAGGATTATCAATGGATTCCCAGTGAATATACATTAATCTTGGGCTTTCTTTCAGCCAGTGGTTATGCAAAGCAGTCACGGTAATACCGTTCCGTTGAAGATTTCTAATTAAACGATTCGCTTGGTTTTGGAAAACTGCCGTTTCCCCTAAGCAAAGCGCACGCCCTGACGAATCAAGGGATTCAAATGAGAAAAGTTGATAACGAACGAGCGGAGATGTCGTACGTCTTCCTAAGATTGTTGCATTAAAATTTCGAGCACGGCTGACAAAACAGACCGGTCCCGGATCGATTTCATGCTCTCCACCTAATATTCTCGCAAATTGATCACATAATCTTTGGAATCGACGACTCACTTTAACCTGTGACATGTAATACCTCCTCTTGGTTTTGCAACAACATATGATTTAACCAAGGGAAGTGTTTGGTACATTGACCTATTGAGATCAAGAAATGGGCTAAATATATTGAAGCAGACCTATAACCAATCTCTTCGCTCAAAAAAACGTTGTCCTATCCACAAAGCTCTCCTTCAAATTATTTTTAAATTCCATCTATGAAAAATAAATTCCAGATAAACAACAAATAAATAGAAAATAAGCTATATAAGTTGAACTAAACATTTTTACCAGCCTTATCGTTTGAAAGCAGATCATTTTTCCGATCGCTGTTGTAGCCAAATTATTTTGATCTAAACTGTTCAGGGTGATCATTTGACTACAAAGGCGAACACTGCCGTTTCTCCAAAATGATTCTGCTCTCTTTCGCCTTAGGCAAGCCGTTTCTTTCGTTCAACATATATAATATAACGACAAAGAAGAAGGAGGCCTCAATATGAGAGCTCCTTCTTCTTTCTTCTATAGCTATCCATCTTATATCAGCGCTTTTAGTGCAATATCCGAACGGCAGTGCTTCCCTTCAAAATGGATCTGTTCCGCGCGTTCATAAGCGGCTCTCCGCGCAGCTTCAATGTCCGGCCCAAGGCCGACAACGCCAAGCACACGTCCCCCGTTCGTTCGCCACGTTCCATCTTTATCCCGGGATGTCCCTGCATGGAAGACTAGGCAGCTGCCCACTTCCAGCTCCAGACCGGAAATGGGCAGACCTTTTGGATACGAAGCCGGATAACCGCCGGATGCCAGAATAACGCACACCGCAGCCTCATCGCTCCACTCCAGCTCCAGGTCAGCCAGCCTGCCTTGAACCGCTGCCAGAAATACCTCAAGCAGATCGGTCTTCAGCCGCGGCAGCACTACCTGCGTCTCCGGGTCCCCGAATCTCGCATTAAACTCTATTGTCTTCAGCTTGCCCTCCGGCGTGATCATCAGTCCCGCAAACAAAACGCCGCGAAACGGACGTCCCTCTGCAACCATCGCCTTCGCCGTCGGTTTAATAATCGTTTCAACAGCCTCTTCAATGATGGACGAATCAATATGAGGCAGTGGAGAGTACGTTCCCATACCGCCCGTATTCGGCCCCTTATCCCCATCATATACAGGCTTATGATCCTGGGCAGCGGACATCGGCTTGACGACCTCTCCGTCAACAAAAGATAGAATCGACATTTCCTGCCCTTCCAGGAACTCCTCGATCACAACCCGGCTGCCGGCTTCACCGAATACTTTGGACTGCATCATACTGTAGAGTGCCTCTTCAGCCTCCTCCATCGTCCGCGCAACGGTAACCCCTTTTCCTGCAGCCAGACCGTCAGCCTTAATGACGATCGGCGCCTTTTGCTCCCGCAGGTAAGCAAGCGCCTCATCGTAGTTTTCGAACTTTTGGTAGGCGGCAGTCGGAATGCCGTATTTCTGCAGTAGGTCCTTCATAAAGGTTTTGCTGCCTTCAATCTCAGCCGCATTTTTACGAGGGCCAAAAACAGGGATGCCGGTCTTGTCAAATGCATCTACGATGCCGTCAGCGAGCGGATCATCTGGTCCGACGACCACAAGTCCCACCTGCTTCTCCTCTGCCAAAGCCGTAAGTTTGTCAAAATCCGAAACGGCAATCGGCACGCACTGTGCTAACTGGGCAATGCCAGCATTGCCCGGCGCGCAATAGATCGTTCCCGCCTTCGGGCTCTTGGACAATGCCCAGACGATGGCATGCTCGCGTCCTCCGCCTCCGATAACCAAAATGTCCATGCTGTACCTCCCGTTTCATATTAGGATCGATATACCTACCCTTTCGATAATGGCTGAATCCGAAAAAACGGTAGCGCTGCCGACCTCCTCGGATTCCTCCTGCTTTCACATATCAATGCTTGAAATGTCTTACCCCTGTAAACACCATGGCAATTCCGTGCTCATTGGCCGCTTTGATCGACTCTTCATCCTTGATCGATCCTCCCGGCTGAATGATCGCCGTAATTCCAGCTTTCGCCGCAAGCTCAACTGTATCTCCCATCGGGAAGAAAGCATCCGACGCCAGCACGGCTCCCTTAGCCTTCTCACCGGCCTGCTCTACAGCGATCCGAGCGGAACCGACACGATTCATCTGACCTGCACCAACGCCTACCGTCATATCGTCAGCAGCAAGCACAATCGCATTCGATTTCACGTGCTTCACGACTTTCCATCCGAACAACAGCTGCTTTAGCTCAGCATCCGTTGGCTGGCGATCGGTAACGACCTTCAGATCCGACGCATCCAGTGAATGAACATCGCTCTCTTGTACGATCATACCGCCTTCGATCGACGTTACCGTAAGCACGCTTTTGCGATCTTTCGCGGAACCGAATTCGCCCATTTTTAGCAGACGAATATTCTTCTTCTTCGTAAGCAACTCCAAAGCTTCTGCTGTGAAATCCGGAGCTAAAATAATCTCTAAGAAAATATCTTTCAGCAGCTCGGCTGTCGGCGCATCAATCGTGCGGTTGGCAGCGACAATCCCGCCAAAGATCGATACCGGATCGGCATCATGGGCTTTTCTGAACGCTTCAAGTACATTCGTGCCAACACCCACACCGCAAGGATTCATATGCTTTACCGCAACGACAGCCGGTTCATCAAATTCCTTTACCATTTGCAGCGCAGCATTGGCATCATTAATGTTGTTGTATGACAGTTCCTTCCCGTGAAGCTGCTCCGCAGTCGTCAGAGTCCCGCTCGGAGCCAGCGGTTTCTTATAAAATGCCGCTTTCTGATGCGGGTTCTCTCCATAGCGCAAATCCTGGATTTTCTCATAAGTTACACTAAAGCGTTCCGGCATCGGATCACCTGTTACATTCGACAAATACTCGGAAATAAGCGTGTCGTACGCTCCGGTATGACGAAACACCTTCGCTGCAAGGCGTTTACGGGTTTCAAGTGTCGTATCTCCATCACGGCGGATTTCCTCCAGCACGGTATGATAATCGTTCGCATCTACGACCACACTGACAAATGCATGGTTTTTCGCGGCAGAGCGAAGCATCGTCGGACCGCCGATGTCAATATTCTCAATTGCATCCTCGTATTTAACATCAGGCTTGGCAATGGTTTCCTGAAATGGATACAGATTTACAACTACCAGATCAATATAATCAAGCCCCAAATCCTGCATTTGGCGACGATGTTCGCTGCTGTCACGAACAGCCAGCAAACCGCTATGCACTGCCGGATGAAGCGTCTTGACGCGTCCGTCCAAGATTTCTGGAAACCCCGTAACGTCTGAAATGCCGATAACCGGTACTCCCTCTTGGGCCAACAGATTTTTTGTCCCTCCTGTTGAAATAATCTCCATCCCAAGAGAAGCCAATTCGCGGCAAAACTCCACGATCCCCGTCTTGTCTGAAACGCTAACGAGCGCTCTTTTGATACTCACGTTCATTCCTCCCTAACATTTTCGAAAGTTCTCCCATATATTTGTCTTTGTAACATAAACGCTGTCGATAACAGATAATTGCCAAAGTATTTCCCGAGAAATATCGAATATGTCGATCACTAAATGCTTTGTCCAGCCTTATCTTTTTCAGATTTCCATGGTCACATCACGATCGATCAACCTAATTTTCCCCGCCGCAAACCAGGATACGACTTCAGGATACAACTGCTTTTCAACAGCTTGAATTCGCCGGGTCAGGGATGCTTCATCATCCCCCTCAACTACTTCTACAGCACGCTGAGCAATGACCGGACCAGTATCCATTCCTTGATCTACAAAATGAACGGTGACTCCGGTTATCTTCACCCCGTATTCCAATGCCTGTCCTATCGCATTTTTACCCGTAAACGAAGGCAACAGAGACGGATGAATGTTAATCATTCGACCGGTATAAGGTTCAACCAATACGGAAGTAAGCAGCCGCATATAACCTGCCAGGACAATCAGATCAATCTTTCGTCGCTGCAGTTCCAACGCGATCTCGCGTTCATAATCCTCTCTTGATGCATAATCCTTCGGCTGAAATACAAACATGTCAACCCCCGCTTCGCGGGCCCGCTGAATGACAGGTGCCTGCGGCTTATCGCATACCAACAGATTAATTTCTCCACCGAGTACACCACTGGCTTGCGCGTCAACTAAACTCTGAAAGTTGCTTCCTGTGCCAGAAGCGAACACTGCAATTCGGTATGAGCCCATCACACATCCGCTCCTGTAAAGGTAACAGCTCGCTCTCCTTCTGTGACATGGCCGATAACAAAAGGCTCTTCCCCGGAAGAACGCAGAAGCTGCATTGTTTTATCAACATCCTGCTTTGATACGACAACAACCATGCCGATTCCCATATTAAAAGTCGTAAACATGTCTTTGTTTGAAATATTGCCCTGCTCCTGCATCAGCTTAAAGATCGGCAAGATCGGCCATGAACCGTATTCGATGTCAACATTGACGTGATCCGGCAGCATACGCGGAATATTTTCAATAAATCCACCGCCCGTAATATGTGCCATCCCTTTCACATCAATTTCCTTCATCAAAGCCAGCAGCGGTTTCACATAAATCTTGGTTGGAGCAAGCAAAACATCACCAAGGGGTTTGCCCAGCTCAGGCATGACCTTATCCAATGCATATCCCTTTTCTTCTAACAGCAGCTTTCGAACGAGTGAAAAACCGTTGCTGTGCACGCCGCTTGAAGCCAGTCCGAGGACAACGTCACCAGCTGAAATCGATGATCCGTTAATCATCTTGCTTTTGTCGACAATCCCGACCGTAAATCCGGCGATATCATATTCTCCCTCAGCGTACATTCCCGGCATTTCTGCCGTTTCCCCGCCGATTAAAGCACATCCGGCCTGATTGCAGCCGTCCGCGATCCCTTTGACAATCGACTCGATTTTTGCAGGGATCACTTTGTCACAAGCTAAATAATCGAGAAAAAAGAGCGGTTCCGCACCTTGCACCACAACATCGTTTACGCACATAGCCACTGCGTCCATTCCGATGGTATCATGACGGTCCATCGCAAATGCGAGCTTCAGCTTTGTGCCGACGCCGTCGGTGCCCGAGACGAGAACCGGCTCTTCATATTGATCCTTATTCAGTTGAAACAGCGCTCCAAATCCGCCCAGATCCGTCATCACTTCCGGTCTAAACGTCGTTTTGACGTGCTTTTTCATCCGTTCAACCGCTTCATTGCCTGCCGCAATATCTACACCGGCGTTTTTATAAGTATCAGACACGTGCTTTACACTCCTTTGTTAAAAAGAGAATTAAGTTGAATAATATTCAATAACCTTAATGACTCAGCAGACAAACTTAAACGACTTCCGCCATTCTCCAACGACAAAACATACGTTATACAAAAAATCAAAGATATCCGGAGACAGCCGTGCACCTGCCCCTTGGCTGCTCCGGAACTGAAAATCAGCGATTGCAGCCCATCTTTTCCTCGCCTTTAAAATCAAGACGGGTCGGATAATCATTATCAAAACATGCCAGACACAGCCCGCCCTTATAATTCTCTACATCATATCCACCGATCGCTGCAATCAGCCCTTCCGCGCTCAGGAACGACAAGGAATCGGCATTGATCTCCTGGCGTATTTCCTCAATACTTTTCGCGGAAGCGATAAGCTCCCGCCGATCTGGTGTGTCTATACCGTAGAAGCAAGGGTTCTTGAACGGCGGCGAAGTAATGCGCACATGCACTTCAGACGCTCCTGCATCGCGTAGCAGATTGACGATCCGCCGGGACGTTGTCCCGCGCACGATGGAGTCGTCAATCATGACGACTCGCTTACCTTCCACCACACGCCGCACCGCACTCAGCTTCATCTTCACACCCTGCTCACGCAGCTCCTGGCTCGGCTGGATAAAGGTTCGGCCGGTATATTTGTTTTTGATCAGCCCAAGCTCATATGGTATGCCCGTCTGCTCGGCATATCCAATCGCAGCTGAAATGCTGGAATCCGGAACGCCGGTTACGACATCCGCATCAACGAATGACTCCAAGGCCATCTTGCTGCCCATCCGTTTACGGGCGGAATGGAGATTCGATCCGTTCAGATCACTGTCCGGACGGGAGAAGTATATATACTCCATCGCGCACAGCGCTTTTCGTGCAGGCTCCGTATATCGGTCCTCATGCAGTCCGTTTGCGTCCAGTACGAGCAGCTCGCCCGGTTCAATGTCACGGATCGGCTCCGCACCGATAACTTCCATCGCACACGTTTCAGATGCAAATATATAAGCACTGCCGAGACGCCCCATCGTTAAAGGTCGAAGGCCGTTCGGATCAGAAGCAACCAACAGCTTGTCATTGGTCATCAGTAAGAAAGCGAATCCGCCAACAAGACGCTTGAGCGCATCCTTGGCCGCTTCGACAAAATCCTTGGGTGATCGTGCGATCAAATGAGCGATCACTTCCGTATCACTTGTCGTTTGGAAGATCGATCCTGAACTTTCTAACTCTTGCCGAAGCATCGGCTCATTGACAATATTGCCGTTGGTAGCAATCGCCAGATCGCCCTCACGGTATTTGAAAACAAGCGGCTGTGCATTGCTTAAGCGGCTGTCCCCGCTGGTCGAGTAACGAACATGTCCGATCGACATATTGCCTGTTAACGAACCCAGCCGATCCTTGTCAAACACTTCTTTAACCAAACCCATACCCCGATGGTAGTTAAACTCATGTCCGCCGGCTGTACAAATTCCTGCACTTTCCTCACCGCGGTGCTGAAGCGCATGCAACCCGTAATAGGAAAGTGAGGCGGCATCCGGGTGTCCGAACACCGCGAACACGCCGCACTCCTCCTTGAGCTTATCGAAAATATCGCTCTTTCCCGTCCCTTGGTTATAATAATCACCAGTCCATAATCTTTCCGGTGTTACTTCATTCGACATGGGATGGCATCCTCCCAGACGGATTTCAAAACCTCCACCGATTCCTGCAAAGCGGAAGTACCGTTAATATGGATACTTAAATTCTCTCCGCCAACCCGGCCAATGGCTGCGAATGGGACACCCGCTTCTTTAAGCAATTGTTCCAGATCAGACTGCTTGTCAGGGGATATAGAAAGAATAATACGAGACTGGCTTTCACTAAAGAGCGCAATATCATGTCTCAGCTCCGTGTTCAAGCTGATCTGTGCTCCGATATTTCCACTGATACAGCTTTCAGCCAAAGCTGCCGCAAGTCCGCCTTCAGATACATCGTGAGCGGAGCGGACGAACCCGGACTGAATAGAGGTCAGAACGCTGTCCAGCAATTTTTTCTCCGTATGCAAATCAAGAACTGGAGGTCTGCCCTCCGAAACACCATGTACAATCGCCTGGAACTCACTGCCGCCAAGCTCTGCCCGTGTTTCTCCCAGCAGATAGATCACATCACCCTCCGCTTTGAAATCCTGGGTTGTAATATGATCGGTATCATGAATCAGACCTACCATTCCTACAACAGGTGTCGGGTAAATCGCACCCTTCTCGTTCTCATTGTAGAGACTGACGTTACCGCCGATCACCGGCGTGTTCAGCATGCGGCAAGCTTCAGCCATCCCGTCAACCGCACACTCCATCTGCCAGAAAATTTCCGGTTTTTCTGGACTTCCAAAGTTCAGATTGTCCGTAATCGCGAGCGGCTCGGCACCGGAGCATACAATGTTGCGGGCCGCCTCGCTGACTGCGATCTTCCCGCCCACCTCCGGATCGAGGTATACGTAGCGTCCGTTGCAGTCTGTTGTCATTGCAAGCGCCTTGCGTGTACCGTCAACCGTCACGACAGCGGCATCAGACCCTGGTCGAACAGCCGTACTCGTGCGAACCATATAGTCATATTGATTGTAAACCCATGCTTTGCTGGCAACGCTTGGGGAATCAAGCACCTTTTTAAGAGCGCCGCCAAGATCCTTCACTTCCTCATAACGAAGCGTATCAATTGAAGCCTGAGCTTCATAATAAGCAGGAACGGCGGAAGGTTTGTGATACACCGGACATTGATCGACCAGCGCCTCTACAGGCATATCCCCTACCACTTCACCTTGGTGAAGCAGCCGCAAACGTCCGTCATCCGTCACCTTTCCGACTTTAGCGCATATCACGCCCCAGCGTTCAAAGATTTCCATGGCCTTCTCTTCATTTTGCGGCTCCACGACGAACAGCATCCGCTCCTGGGATTCGGACAGCATCATTTCATAAGGCGTCATGCCCTCTTCCCGCTGCGGCACCTCATCCAAATACAGTTCTAACCCGTTACCCGCCTTGCTTGCCATCTCAGCGCTTGAACAAGTCAGTCCAGCTGCACCCATATCCTGAATCCCCAGGACAATGCCGCTATTAATAAGCTCCAGGCAAGCCTCCATAACAAGCTTCTCCATAAACGGATCACCGACTTGAACGGCTGTTCGGTTCGCTTCCGATTCCTCAGTCAGCTCAACAGATGCGAAGGTTGCACCGTGAATACCGTCTCGCCCGGTTGGAGGGCCAACGTAAAAGACTGGATTCCCCACGCCTTTAGCGACACCGCGCTGTATTTTGTCATGATCAATAATGCCTACACACATCGCGTTCACAAGCGGATTCCCGTCATAGTTATCATCAAAGACAACCTCTCCGCCAACCGTTGGAATCCCGATGCAGTTCCCATAGCCGGCAATACCGGAGACGACATGCTCGAACAGATATTTAACGCGGTCACTTTCTAGCTTGCCAAAACGCAAAGAATTCAGCAGGGCAACTGGTCTTGCACCCATCGAAAAAATATCACGAATAATACCGCCCACACCCGTAGCTGCTCCTTGATAGGGTTCTACAGCAGACGGATGGTTATGGCTTTCGATTTTAAACACGACGGCCTGGTTATCGCCGATATCAACAATACCTGCGCCTTCTCCAGGCCCCATCAGAACACGGGAACCAATGGTTGGAAAACGGCGCAACAGCGGCTTCGAATTTTTATAAGCACAGTGCTCCGACCACATGACACTAAAGACACCAATTTCTGTATAGTTAGGCTTTCGTCCCATAAAAGAACAGATCAGCTCATACTCGCTATCTGATACGCCCATTTGCTCATAAATCCGCAACTCTGCAATTTCCTCTGCGGTTGGTTCTTTAGCGGACACTTGCTGCTGCACCATGACGATCCCTCCATGTTTGAATAATGGATGTAAACATTGCCTTTCCGTCTTCTGAACCGAGTAGGCTGCTGACAGCCCGTTCCGGGTGAGGCATCATGCCGAGCACATTGCCGAGCTCGTTACAAATCCCTGCAATATCCGAGACGGAGCCATTTGGATTATCCTTATACGTAAATACGATTTGCCGGTTGTCCCGGAGCTTTTGCAGTGTAGCTTCATCACAATAATAGTTGCCTTCACCGTGGGCAATCGGTATAACGATTTCTTGCCCTTCCGTATAATTGCGTGTAAACGGTGTTTCATGATTTACTACTTTAAGCACACTGTCATGACAACGGAATTTCATGGATTCATTCCGGCGCAGCACACCTGGCAGTAGGCCCGCTTCCGTCAAAATCTGAAATCCATTACATATCCCCAAAATCAATTTTCCTTCTTCCGCCGCTTTGGCCACTTCGTTCATAACCGGGGCGAACCGGGAAATCGCACCGCACCGCAAGTAATCTCCATAAGAGAAACCACCGGGAATCAGGATGCAATCATAGGACGACAGATCCGTTTCGGTATGCCATACATAATCGACCGGCTCTCCCAATGCCTGCTCCACGGCTTTATAACAATCAATATCACAGTTGGAGCCAGGGAAGACAAGTACTGCAAATCTCATGTTTAGCCCTCCAATTCAAAACGATAATCTTCAACTACCGTATTGGCCAAAAGCTTTTCGCACATTTGCTTCAGACGTTCCTCCGCCTCCTGGCGGTTATCTGTATTCAGTTCCAGCTCCATATACTTTCCGATTCGAAGACTTTCCACTTCTTGAAACCCTACGGAATGGAGAGCTCCCTGTACCGCTACCCCTTGCGGATCTAATACGCTTTGTTTAATGGTGACATAAACCTTAGCTTTTAACATCTTCCCTGTTCCTCCTCGGTATCGTATATGATCATTGCCTACTTAAGACTGGCTGGTAACACTTGATGCCGTGATCCGGCGGTAAATCTCGGTATAACGATTCGACGTTTCCTCAACAACAGATACTGGCAGCGGTTGCGGCTTGCTGTTCTTGTCCCAATCCGATGACGCTAGATACGTGCGTACCGGCTCTTTGTCCATACTGTCGATTTCAATATCAAGCGCATAATTGCCCTTATCCCAGAAACGGGATGAATCCGGTGTGAACATCTCATCGATGACAATCACCTTGCCGTCAATCAGACCAAATTCAAATTTACAATCCGCCAAAATAATTCCCCGCTCCGCGCAGTAATCACGCCCGAACCGGTATAACTTCAAGCTCTGTTCCTGAAGCTCCAATGCAAGCTTTTCGCTCACGAGTTCCTTCATCCGCTCCATCGAGATATCTTCATCATGACCGACATCATTCTTGAAGGCAGGCGTGAAGATCGGCTCAGGGAACGGCTCATTTTTGCGCATCCCTTCTGGAAGACGGATTCCGTTAACCTCGCCGGCTGCCTGGTACTGACGCCAACCGCCGCCGGTAATATAACCTCGTACAACACATTCAATATCGATACGCTCTGCCTTCCGGGCCACCATGATGCGACCGTCCAGCAGTTCTTTGTTTTTGACAATATCCCCAAGCTGATTGACATCCGTATGGACCACATGATTGTGAATCAAATGCTTGGTCTGATCAAACCAGAACGAGCTCAGCTTATTCAGCACCACTCCCTTGGCAGGAACAGGGGGATCAAGCACATAGTCAAAGGCCGAGATACGGTCCGTGACCACGATCAGCATATGTTCTCCCAGATCGTACAACTCTCGAACCTTGCCTTTGTACAAAAGAGGCGCATCGACCAAGTCAACAGCTGTAGCAAGCGCAGGTAATGCCATGTTTTATCCCACTCCCTCTTTACTTTCTGATTACTGCTGATGCACTCGGCACAAATCGGTACTTTAGTTCAGACCCAGCCTCTCAAAAATCGTATCCACATGCTTCAGATGCCAGCTCGGGTTAAATGCATCCTCTATTTCCTCCGCGCTAAGCACTTCCGTAATTTGCGGTGTCGACTCAACAATCTCTCTGAACTGGCGCTGTTCTTCCCATGCTTGCATCGCCCGCGGCTGCACCGTATCATAAGCCTGCTCGCGGCTGAAGCCTTTGTCGATCAACTTCGTCATCACACGGCCCGAGAAAGGAACCCCATAAGTTCGTGCCATGTTACGCTTCATGTTGTCCGGGAATACAGTCAGGTTCTTCACGATGTTGCCGAAACGGTTCAGCATATAGTTCAGCAGCATCGTCGCATCCGGCAAAATGACACGTTCCACCGAAGAGTGGGAAATGTCACGCTCATGCCATAGCGGCACATTTTCATAAGCAGATACCATATGGCCGCGAATGACGCGGGCTAGACCGGAAATATTTTCGGAGCCGATCGGATTCCGTTTATGCGGCATCGCGGAGGAACCCTTTTGACCTTTAGCAAAAGCCTCCTCCACTTCACGCACTTCACTCTTCTGGAGCGCACGTATTTCGGTGGCGAATTTATCAAGCGACGTAGCGATCAAGGCCAGAGTTGCCATATATTCAGCATGGCGATCACGCTGCAGCGTCTGGGTTGAGATCAGAGCGGCTTTGGTACCAAGCTTCTGGCAGACAAACTGCTCTACAAAAGGATCGATGTTTGCATACGTACCCACAGCACCGGAAATTTTGCCGTATTGCACGCCGTCCGCTGCATGGCGGAATCGCTCCAGATTGCGGATCATCTCTTCATGCCACAGTGCCATTTTCAATCCGAAGGTTGTGGGCTCTGCATGTACGCCGTGCGTACGCCCCATCATCGGCGTATGTTTATACGCTATTGCCTTCTCCCGCAAAATCCCGATAAAACGAAGAATATCCTGCTCCAAAATATCATTGGCCTGCTTCAGCAGATAACCGTTCGCCGTATCCACTACATCCGTGGAGGTCAAACCGTAATGAACCCATTTGCGTTCCTCACCAAGACTTTCTGAAACCGCACGCGTAAAGGCAATGACATCGTGACGAGTCTCCTGCTCAATTTCATAAATCCGTTCAATGTCAAAAGAAGCGTTCTTTCGCAGCTTCACTGTATCTTCCTTCGGAATGACCCCCAGCTCAGCCCAAGCTTCGCAAGCGCACAGCTCCACTTCAAGCCAGGCTCTGAACTTGTTTTCCTCGGTCCAAATAGCCCGCATTTCCGGTCTGCTATAACGTTCGATCATAATTAATGCCTCCAAATATTAGTTTGCTCGACCCATGCCAACGCATCTTCCACACTTCCGCATAACAGGTTAACATGGCCCATCTTGCGGTTATGCTTACTGTCGCTTTTTCCGTATAAATGAAGCTTCGACACAACACCCAGCGACTCGGCTGCCGGATCATACATAGTAGTGCGGCGAATCACTTCATCCAGATGCTGTCCCAGCACGTTCACCATCACGACCGGGCTCAGCAGCGTTGTGTCCCCAAGCGGAAGGTTGCATATCGCTCTGACATGCTGTTCGAACTGGGAAGTCGTGCATGCCTCCATCGTGTAATGTCCCGAATTATGCGGTCTTGGTGCAACTTCATTCACATAGAGGGAACCGTCTTCTGTCAAAAACATCTCGACGGCAAGCAGTCCCACAGCGTTCAAGCCTTTGGCCACCTGTTCAGCAAGCTGGCACGCTCTGCGCTGCACCTCACTCGGTATTCGTGCCGGCACAATCGACAGATGCAAAATATTGTTCACATGAATATTTTCAGCCGTTGGAAAGCTTTTCACTTCACCTTCTGGCGTACGTGCCGCTATTACCGATATTTCACTTGTGAACGAAATGAATTTCTCTAGTACGAGTTCCGCGCCTGTAGATGACAGCTCCGCATAAGCAGCTTCCAGCTGTTCTTCCTGACGCAAGACAATCTGACCTTTCCCGTCATAACCACCGGTAGCTGTCTTCAGCACACATGGGAGACCGAGCTCAGCCGATGCTTCTTTCAAGCTTTCCAGGCTTGTGATCTTTCGGTACGGCGCAACTGGCACTCCGGCGGCCTCGATAGCCGCTTTCTCGCGAAGCCGGTGCTGAGTCGTATAAAGAAGCTTGCTCCCCTGCGGAACGTATGAACGCTCCTCCAGCAACTTCGCTACGCCTGCATCCACATTCTCGAATTCATAAGTAATGACATCGGCTTGAGAAGCGAGTTCTTCCGCCGCTGTCACATCGTCATATGAAGCGATAATCTGCTCAGCGATCTGTCCGAGCGGAGAATTCGGCGTCGGCTCCAATGTAATGAACCTGTAGCCCATTTTCGTTCCATCCAGCGCCATCATCCGGCCCAGCTGTCCTCCCCCGAGAACACCGATCACCGATCCCGGCAACAATGTTTTACGCTGACTCCCATTTCCCTGATTCATGCCCTTGCCATTATCACGATGCAAAGTCGTATGCTCTGTCATAGATCATCACTGCCCTTCAGCACTTCGTCACGAATCCGGTCCCGTCGCTCCTGAACCTTGGCACGAATATCCAGATCGCTGGAGCCTAAAACTTGAGCAGCTAATAGCCCCGCATTGACCGCTCCGGCCCGGCCGATCGCAACCGTTGCAACCGGAACGCCTCCTGGCATCTGCACGATAGAGAGCAAAGAATCCAGACCGTTTAAAGCTTTCGACTGAACCGGAACACCGATGACAGGCAGTACGGTCTTGGCAGCGACCATTCCCGGAAGATGTGCAGCACCTCCGGCACCGGCAATGATGACCCGAATACCACGTGCTTCCGCTTCCTCTGCATACCGGAACATCAAATCCGGTGTTCGGTGTGCGGATACAACCTTTTTCTCATACGAAATCCCCAGCTCATCCAGTACCTGGCACGCATGGGACATCGTTTCCCAATCCGACTGACTCCCCATAATAACTGCAACTTGCACCGTCATGAATTCATCTGCTCCCTTACCTTTTTTCTTAATTCTAATAAAAAAAGTCCGGCTCCCCGTATGATCATGTGCGGGACATCGGACTTGTCGGGAATACTGTTTCCTTCTTCCTGTGTCGTTGCAGCACAAAGGCAGAAGAAAGAAACTTGACGTTATTTCGCCGTAGAACCCAAAACAACAATTCTTCAAAGCTCATCAGCACCGCTGTATTCCCTCGTAGTCCGAAAATTTACGGTTTTCGGGTAGAAACTTCCGGGCCGTATTCCCGGCTTTATACGAGATATATTAAATTACTGAAATTTACATTGATTAAGATGATTTGTATTTGAACAAGTCCAGTTTATCAATCTACAACGCCTTATGTCAACCTAAACCCGAACATTCTTTTATTACATAAAAACAATGTTCGTTTTTTCACCTGAAGAAATAAAAAAAAGAAACGCCTTTAACATCCTGCACAAAGATGAAAAGCGTTCCTTTAAAAAAGATATTATTTCACGACAAGAACGGGGATTTTTGCGTGCTGGACCACATTGTGGCTAACGCTGCCGAGGACAAACTCTCGAATCCCGCCTAAGCCGCGGCTGCCGATCACAATCAAGTCAACTTCATTTGTTTTGGCATATTCCAAAATGACCTCTGCCGGAGATCCTTGAATCATTTCAACCCTGCTGTCTACATCGGCATGCTTCATACGCTCTTTAAGTTCATCCGTTGTCTGAACCGCAAGGTCATATATATCTTTGTTAAGCGATGCCGGAATAGGTGCAAGCCCTTCACCGACAAAAAAACGCGGGTAATCATATGCATGTATAATATCGAGTGTAGCCCCCGGTGTCACTTTAGCAAGCTCAACCGCTCGGCCAAGCGCTTTGATCGAAGCTTTAGATCCGTCATAAGCCAGTAAAATTTTGGTGAATAACATACAGGCCACCTCTTTCGTTAACATGTTAAGACGAACTGCAACATCATTAAACCATTACAGGGACAGATGAATCCTCCCTTCACAAAAGCGACTTGTTCAAAAAAACACGTGGGTATGTAGGACACGACACGAACTTACTTCCATAAAAATCCGTAAAGAATTGCATTTAAAAATAACAGCAGCGGTATACCTATTTTAAAAGATAAATGTCTCGTTTTATGCCGCTTTCGGTACATGGCCGTCCACACGCCGAAGGCACCTCCAACAACTGCAAGCAAAAATAACGTTCTTTCAGGAATACGGTCCTTTCCAAGTTGGGCTCGTCGTTTATCATCCGACATAACCAGATAAGCTACAACATTTATAAATACAAACCAGGCGCCCAGCGCAGTTCTCAAGCTGCTTTCGCACCTCCAATCCCTGTCAAACTTTTATTTGACAGGCATCATTATTCCTTACTTTCATTATAGATCGACATGTAAGCGAACACAATGATGTTATTTATCTACTATAAAACGCCAAAAGCCCGCAAAAATAAAAACCATATCTCTTTTGCGGGCAGCCAAAAACGAACTACATTCGCTGGACAGTTTAAGATTCCTGTTTAGAAATTTCGTTCAAACTGGGAACATAGTCCTCAGCTTTTTTGGGCTTAAGCGTCTTACTTTCTTCCATAATGCTCGATTTGTTCTGCTGATTTTCGCTTTTTCTCGGTTTGTGATGTGGCACGGCATATCACCTCCTGTTCGTAGAATGAACCATTCTTCAACAGGTTATGCCTTACTCATCGTTGTTTAATCCGATTTGCTTTTCTCCATAGCTGCCTTCAGTAAATCTCCCAGATTAGAGCCGATGGACTCCTGCTTTCCGTATTTCTGTAAAAGCTTTCGTTCCTCACGCTTGTTTACATGCTTGCTGTCCTTTTTCAACGTTTCGGTAATGCCGCACGCCAGACATTGAACGTACGCTCCGGCTTTGCCTTCCTTCAGTTCCATTTTCTTATGACACTGCGGGCAGCGGCGGTTGGACAAACGCTTCTCTGCTGATCGTCTGTATCCGCAATCTTCCGTTGGGCATACCAAAAACTTGCCGCGCTTGCTTTTCTTCTCCAGCAGTCTTGTCCCGCAATCCGGACAGCTGCTGACCGATACATTATGAGGCTTATATTCTGCTTTACTACCTTTCACACCGGAAACCAGCTCCTTGGTCATATCCCGAATTCCGCGCAAGAACGGCTCCGCTTTGCCTTGGCCTTTCGCAATTCGCTCCAAATCGGCTTCCCACTTTGCTGTAAGCTGCGGAGTTCTCAATGCAGGTGCAACCAATTCGATCAGTTGCTTCCCTTTTCCGGTTGGATGCAGCAATGGTCCCTGTCGTTCAATGGTGTCGGAGCTGACAAGCTTCTCAATGATATCTGCACGTGTCGCTGGCGTTCCCAGTCCGTGCTTTTCCATCTGAGATAACAGCGCTGCTTCCGTATACCGTTTCGGCGGTTGAGTTCGGCCCGATTTCATGATGCAGCGGCGAACCGTTACCTGCTCCCCTTCAGAAAGCTCCGGCAGCAGACGTCCGGATTGTTCTTTACTGCCTTCAACATCATAGCTGTCGTCCTCATCATCATCCTCATAATTACCGCCATACACTTCACGCCAGCCGCTGTCTTTCACAGTCGTTCCCTTTGCGTAAAAGTTTTCTCCCTCAATCTGAACGGTTACCGAAACAGCATCATACTTGGCTGGAGGATAGAACAGACTGATAAACCGCCGGACAATCAGATCATAGAGCTTTCGTTCCTCCGTGCTCAATTTATTGAGCAGCACCGTTTCCTCCGTCGGAATGATGGCGTGGTGGTCAGTAACCTTGCTGTCATCGACCACCCTCTTGCCTGGCGACAGATTTTTGCGAATAAGCGGACGCGCAAGCGATGCATACGGACCCACTGCAACGCTTTCGAGCCGTTCTCTCAGCGTGGAGACCATATCAGAAGTCAGGTACCTACTGTCGGTACGCGGGTAAGTCACCAGCTTATGCTGTTCATAGAGCTTTTGCAGCACGTTTGATGTTTGTTTTGCTGAAAATCCAAAACGCCGGTTCGCATCCCGCTGCAGCTCGGTCAAATCGTACGCAAGCGGATGAGGCTCGGATTTTTCGCTCTTTTTCACACGGATAATACGACCGGGGCGGCCTTCCACCTTCTGTTTAAGCTTCTCGGCTTGGCTCTTGTCAAAGAGGCGCCCATCTCCGTTTGCAGGACGCCAGGAAGCCTCAAAGTTGCCCAAATCTACACTGATAGTATCGTACTCTTGAGAGCGGAAACCTGTAATCTCCTTCTCCCGCTCCATAATCATCCCGAGTGTCGGTGTCTGTACACGTCCTGCTGACAGCTGAGCGTTAAATTTGCATGTTAAAGCACGGGTGACGTTAAGGCCCACCATCCAGTCCGCTTCGGCCCGGCAACGTGCAGATTCATACAGTCGATCGAACTGACTTCCCGGCTTAAGTGCAGCAAATCCTTCCTTGATTGCCTTGTCTGTCTGGGATGAAATCCAGAGACGCTTAAACGGCTTGTTCCATTTCGCCATATTTAAAATCCAACGAGCAAGCAGTTCTCCTTCACGGGCGGCATCTGTCGCCACGATCACTTCCCCGATGTCTTTTCGCTTGAGAAGAGACTGAACTGCCCTGTATTGATGGTTCGTTTCCCGGAGCACCTTCAGCTTCATTTTGTCTGGAAGAATCGGCAAATCCTCCAGCGCCCACGTTTGGTATTTATGATCATAATCCTCAGGCTCAGCCAGTCCCACCAGATGTCCTAGCGCCCAGGTTACCACATATTTGGGGCCTTCAAAATAACTCTTGTGCTTCTCGCGGCTCCCCATGACTCGTGCAATTTCTCTAGCTACAGACGGCTTCTCCGCCAAAACTAATGCTTTCATAGCCCTCCCCTTTCTCTACTATACTATTATACCCTCACGCGCTTTTAACGACAAAAAGCTACTAAAAAAGGCCATCCAGAACTTTCTGGCTGACCTCCCGTTATATATTACTCTAATGATCTCGTTCCTTCTCTACATAGCGTCCTTGATCAGGAATGGCCAGACGGTCAAAATCCCGTGCGAGTCTCTGCAGCGAATCAGACAGCTCATCACCCGACATGGAAACGCCATGCCCTGTTATCGCAATCCGGGGACGAAGCGTAGCAAGCCGGCGTACGGATTCACGAGCAGCATCCCAATCCGGGGTAAAATAAGCCGGGGGACCGTGAAGCTCCTTTTCTTGTGCAATCACAGCCAAGGCTGACTCCTGCTTTACGGTAATGATCGCATCACCTGCAATCAACACACCATCCTGCTTGCGATACAAAGATACATGCCCCGGACTGTGGCCCGGTGTCGGAATCCAGCGCCATTCAGGAAGACCTGGAATCGTACCATCCTCCGGAAGCACATGGATTCGATCGCCCAGGTCGATTCCCTTATGAGGATACATCGGAGCAACACGAGCCATCAGACCACCTCCGACAGAAGGATCGCCCACCGGATAATCCGCTTTACCATTCAGATACGGAAGCTCCAATGAATGTGCATAAATCGGAACATTCCAGCGCTCCATCAGTTCCTTCGCATTGCCAACATGGTCAAAATGTCCATGAGTCAACACAATACATTTCGGGGGACGGCCAAATCTGTCATGTGCCGTCTTCACAATGGAATCAGCAAACATCCCAAGACCGGTATCTACAAGAACCCAATCCCCACCTGAAGGTGACCCGACCATCTGGACATTTACAATGGCCGTGCGAAGAGAAAGAATATCAGATGTGACATCCTCCGTCTTTACTGCACCTGTTTTAAGCATGTTATGTTCGTTCATGATCTCTACCTCCATTCCAGCATGAATTACCCTCGTATTAATATACCCGAATGCTGAAATTTCAAAGGAGGAATGAAAAAGGATTTAATCTATTTTAATACGATCGCCGCTTCAAAAAATTTCGTTCCTTCAGCAGATAGCCCCTGCAGATAAATGGTGTTATTTTCACCGTAAGAACGCTTTACCAGCATCTCTTCATTCATTCTTGCTTCATGAAGATATGTAATTTTAAAATCGACTGCGTTCTTTGCAAGCTCTTCTGTCGTTAACGCATCCCAACATAAATCAGCATACCGCGCATTGTTTAAGTGACCGTTGCTGTCGATTCCGCTATATCTGACTGTATAAGAATAAGCGTCTTCTAATAATATCCCATCGGGGATAACCGTTTTATCCAGCAATTCGCCTACCGATTCCGTGTGGACAGGCACATCATAAGGAAAAGCAGACGGTCTCATGATTTTTCGTTTTTGTATATCTACGAGAGCCCATACGGAACGAGCTGTGCCGATATCCTCACCAACATGATTTTTAAAGCGATAATCACGGTACCAAAGCGCCCCTTTTGTACCTCTGCTCCACGTGCTTATCTCAATCGTATCGGAGTAGTACGGGAGATCATTCATTTCAACTTCCAATGTGATAAGCATCCACCCCATGCCATGCTCCACCAACTGCTCTCTGCTGACGCCTAATGCTTCAATATGACTATCTGCCGCACGCTGCATAAAACTAAGAAGTGATGAGAAGCGAATAACGGATTGAAAGTCAACGTCGTCTGATTGAATGGTAATGGTCTCTGTCCATTTTGCTGTCATTATGCAAGAACTCTCCTTTTCCTGTGTAACAGGCAGTTGAATTTATAGTAAATAAAAAGCACACTCTCTATCCATCATAAACAATAACCAGACTGTTATCAAAGACGAATAATACAATAAAAACAATATAAAAAGCTGATGTAAAAAATGGCTTCTGCATCCTTCGCAAGACTTTAAAACCATTTCTAACGATCAGCTTCTATCTTAATTTAAGACTGAATATGTTTCACGAATCTTTCAGTTATTTGCTGCGGCCTCGTAATAGCACCTCCCACAACTACACAGTATACGCCAATATCCAGACAACGCTTTGCCATTTCAGGTGTAAGCACATTTCCCTCTGCTACCACTGGTGTCTTAACCGCACGGACCATTTGTTTAAGCAGTTCAAAATCATTATCAAAGATTTTCTGACCCAAAGTGGACTCTGTATAACCGATTAATGTCGTTCCAATCAGGTCAAATCCAAGCGACTCTGCCTTTACAGCTTCTTCTACTGTTGAAATATCAGCCATCAAAAGCTGTTCCGGGTATTTAACCTTTATTCTTTGAATCAAATTTGAAAGCTCAAGGCCATCAGGACGGGTTGCCAAGGTGGCATCCATAGCGATAATATCTGAATCTGCCTCAACCAGCTCTTCAATTTCTTTCATCGTCGGTGTGATATACACTTTTGAATCCGGATAATTCCGTTTTACAATTCCAATGACCGGGAGGTCCACTTGTGCTTTAATCTCCTTAATATCTTCAGCCGTATTGGCCCGTATTCCTACTGCACCACCCATACGAGCCGCTACAGCCATTCTCCCCATAATAAAAGAGCTGTGAAGTGGTTCATCCTCCAGTGCCTGACAGGAAACTACAAGACCATTTCTTAAACCAAGCGCTTCTAAACGCATATCATTCATATTTGAGACACTCCCATATACTCTCCATAGTAAAAGCTTCTTAACAAACATATATAAACTTCATTTTAGGAAAACAACTCCACTATTAATATATATTATGAAAGTTATTTCCGTCAAATTTATTTAATCCCTTTTACCTTCCTGAAAAACAAATTTAAAAACAATGCATATTATAAAAGGTGGGTGAAATTGACTGGACTGATTTTCAAGCCATTTCGGTTTAAAAATCACTCCTTTGGTTAATAGTAAAGCACAAACAAATAAATCATTTACGAGGTGAAGATGAAATGGAATTTCTTTGGTCGTTAATTGTTGGCGGTATTATTGGTTGGATCGCCGGACTGATTATGGGGCGCGATATTCCGGGTGGAATCATCGGTAACATTATTGCCGGTTTTATCGGTGCATGGCTTGGTGGATTGCTGCTTGGAGCTTGGGGTCCAGAAATTGGAAACTTCTACATTGTTCCGGCTTTAATTGGAGCCGTCGTGCTCGTGTTCATCGTTAGCCTTATTATGGGCTCCATGAATAAAAATCGTTCCTGATTCAGATAACGTGAAAAGCTTGAAACGATCATTCATGTAAAATCCCCCCACGACGGAACTTGGATTGACGCTTCTTAATCAATAAAGTGCAACAAAAACCGCACAAATTGAACTGCACCCCAATGGTTAGACACCATCTAACATTGGAGGTGCAGTTTTTTATTACATTAAAAAAACGATTGCACTAACTAGAGATATAACCATCATCAATAAGGAAATAACATGTTGTTGTGAGCTTCGAATATATTTCCATTCAAAGATAGATCGGACACCGAATAATAAAACAAGTAATACGCCACTCCCAACATGACGATGATGAGGTTCTTGAACAAAAAGAAAGAACAAAGTTACCACAATAACCCAAATCACGATGAACCACCTGTATGGGATACAACCATCTGTATGCGATATCTTTTCATCGTTTTTCCTGATGATTTTATCCAAAACAAATTGGATCACAGCTAGAATAAAAAGTACAATAGCAAGGACCGAAACAGGGTCCGAATACATAAACATCACCCACTTCATTTTCCATTTCTGCTCAACTATACTATACACTAGAAAATTTTTCATGCATCAAGAAACATATGTATCAAATACCTACCTTTGATGAAATACTCGCGCCGCCGAATCCTCAAATTTGGTTATTTGGGAGGCAGGTGACTGATTTCGTTTCTCGTGAAACAAATGAAATGCAGGTCCATTTTATGTTGTTTAGTACAAAAAGCACAACTTCAATTTGCTTCTGTTATCTCTTAATTCCTTACCGATCCATAGGAGATCCCGCAAACAAAACGCGAAAAATCGTACGTGAAACTGAAACTTATTCAAAAAAAGCCGGATTTGAAACCAAGTGATTCGGATTGTGATGAGAGGTTTGAGGAGATAATATAGAAAACGGTGAACTAAAAGACAAAATTTCCGGACAAAAGCAGGTTTCTGGTATCGATCAATTGAATGTGCCATCAGAATAACGACGGCGTAGTTTTTCGTTAGATGACGAACATGCGACGAGGTACAAACGGTCATGATGTTAGCTGACGATGAATAATGACGGGATGACAACGGAGGAAAGGAAAGGCGGGTTATGGATACTTAACGCACGTATTCTCTTATAGATATAGCTGAGCGGTTAGGAAAGCCGCGAACAATGCATGCTGATTGGTCGCATCAATTTCGAGTTTTGCCGACCGTAACAGCTTGCTGAAGACATTGATCAACTCAAACAAGCTGTCGGTATGCTGGCAGAACAACTCTAAATATTGACGGAGAATGGCGGAACACGAGCGGGAGATTGCTGTCACGACCGAAAGCTTTCTGAGAGAATCCAAGATGTATCGGATAGTCTTCGTGATGAGATCCGTGAGAGCCAAGGGCAAACCAACGAGCAAATCCGCAAAGGTCAGCAGGAAACAAAGAAGAAGCTAAATAAGATCCTTTCGCGCGATAATTCACACGGAAGGCAGCGTCGATACTTCAAAGAAATAACTTCGTCGAACTTTATCAATAGCGGCGATTTTTTTTGGAGACAGGTATATATTTAAATAGACCAATCAATGATCGAACTAGCATAAGTCATTCCTCCGCCAAAACCATAAAGCATGACGCAATCCCCTGATTTGAGACGACCCTCATCAATGGCCAGCTGAAGAGCTAAAGGAATGGAAGCTGCTGATGTATTCCCTCGATATTCGACACTGGTTAGAGTTCTCTCCAAAGGGATTGGCCCTCGCTCACAAATCGCTTCGATCATTCGCAAATTTGCGCTATGCGGAACAAACCAGTTTATCTCATCTGCAAGCATACTTGCCTTGTTCAAAAGCGCCCGCATACCATCTGGAATATTTCTTACAGCCCATTTGTAAATTTCTCGTCCATTCTGAACAAGACAGCCGCTTTTTAGGTCTTGTCCATCCATTTTTTCCGAGAGTGCTGTTTTATATAGATGGATTCCTCCTTCACCGAAAGTTCCCGATAAAGAAGCTATAAAGCCTGAGTGGTTTTCGTCCCGCTCAACCAATACGGCTCCTGCTCCATCACCAAATAGCACACATGTTGTCCGATCGGTGTAGTCTGTAATTTTCGACAGCGTCTCTGCTCCGATAACTAACACTTTACGGTATATTCCACTTGAAACTAAACCATCAGCCATTTGCAGAGCATATACGAACCCTGCACAGGCAGCATTAAGATCCAAAGCTCCAGTACTTTTAATGCCTAATTTAGATTGAACTCTGGAAGCTGTGCTTGGAAAAGTGTACTCCGGTGTGCTTGTGGCTACCAGAATCATTTCAACATCAATAACATCCACACCATAACGGTGTATCATATCTTTTACCGCACCAATCGCTAAATCCGATACATATTGTTCCGGTTCTGCAATGCGGCGTTCTCTCATGCCTGTACGTTGTACAATCCATTCATCGCTGGTATCTACAAGCTTCTCCAAATCCGCATTGGAGAGTACCTTTTCAGGGACATAGGTCCCTATGGCAGTAATTCTGGATTTTGATTGAGTAGTCATTCGTGCACACCTCCATTTTTCTGTCTTTATTATATCACCAAGTCTTAGTACTTGATACTAATAATCATTAAAAATCAAAATAGATTAGGTGTAATACAGCAATATCATAAATTCTGTATTTCTCTGAACTGTTCCTCGCCTCAAAAAAACCACTATCGATGATCGATAGTGGTTTCATTGGTTGTTCGCTTGGCAACGTCCTACTCTTCCGGGACCCTTCGGTCCAAGTACCATCGGCGCTGGAAGGCTTAACGGTCGTGTTCGGGATGGGAACGCGTGGAACCCTTCCGCCATCGTCACCAAACAGGATTTTTGCGCTGCTTTTGCTTTCGTGATCTCTCACCAGCAAAATATCCAGCCTCAATAAAGACCTGCAGCTTCAAATCATTTCAGGAATTTTGCTCCCTGAAAACTAGATACGAAACTATTTGCGTTATTAGAATCCGTAGCATTTCCCTTCAGATCATAAGATCTTTCCGGGCCCCGCCAAAGTATTCGGAATCAGCTTCAAAGCTTCTCTTCACTTTGGTGGGTTTCTTTTGGATAAGCCCTCGACCGATTAGTATTGGTCAGCTCCATGCATTGCTGCACTTCCACCTCCAACCTATCTACCTCGTCGTCTTCAAGGGGTCTTACGTATTGGGAAATCTCATCTTGAGGGGGGCTTCACGCTTAGATGCTTTCAGCGCTTATCCCGTCCGTACGTAGCTACCCAGCTGTGCTCCTGGCGGAACAACTGGTACACCAGCGGTACGTCCATCCCGGTCCTCTCGTACTAAGGACAGCTCCTCTCAAATTTCCTACGCCCACGACAGATAGGGACCGAACTGTCTCACGACGTTCTGAACCCAGCTCGCGTACCGCTTTAATGGGCGAACAGCCCAACCCTTGGGACCTACTTCAGCCCCAGGATGCGATGAGCCGACATCGAGGTGCCAAACCTCCCCGTCGATGTGGACTCTTGGGGGAGATAAGCCTGTTATCCCCAGGGTAGCTTTTATCCGTTGAGCGATGGCCCTTCCATGCGGTACCACCGGATCACTAAGCCCGACTTTCGTCCCTGCTCGACTTGTAGGTCTCGCAGTCAAGCTCCCTTCTGCCTTTGCACTCTTCGAATGATTTCCAACCATTCTGAGGGAACCTTGGGGCGCCTCCGTTACTCTTTAGGAGGCGACCGCCCCAGTCAAACTGCCTACCAGACACTGTCCCCGTACCGGATCACGGCACTAGGTTAGAACCTAGATACGATCAGGGTGGTATCCCAACGGCGCCTCCACAGAAGCTTGCGCTCCTGTTTCCTAGGCTCCCACCTATCCTGTACAGATCGTACCCAAATCCAATATCAAGCTGCAGTAAAGCTCCATGGGGTCTTTCCGTCTTGTCGNATGACACAAGTCAGCTAAAAGGATATTTCTAATTCGCAAATTCGTTTCGTTATCTAGTTTTCAAGGATCAAAAGCAGTTCCATCGAAACTGCGACTGTGCGAATTTCGGTCCATCCCTATGGGCGTATGAAATTCAAACACATTCTTTTTGAGAGTTGAACTCTCAAAACTGACCAACGAGTGAGTTGATCGGCGACCTTGCGGTCAGCCTATATTTGAATGTTCTCGTTGCAGAGAACGATTCTCCATAGAAAGGAGGTGATCCAGCCGCACCTNGGAGTGCATTTGGTCATCCTTGATTTCATCTCAAGTCTGACAAAAATGAACACTTGGGCCCTCACTACCTCAAAGAAGCAGTGAAGTCGATTCAAGCCATAGCTTCGGTGGTGTGTTTAGCCCCGTTACATNTAGGCGAGTTGCAGCCTGCAATCCGAACTGAGACTGGCTTTTTAGGATTGGCTCCACCTCGCGGCTTCGCTTCCCGTTGTACCAGCCATTGTAGTACGTGTGTAGCCCAGGGCATAAGGGGCATGATGATTTGACGTCATCCCCACCTTCCTCCGGTTTGTCACCGGCAGTCACCTTAGAGTGCCCAGCCTTACCTGCTGGCAACTAAGATCAAGGGTTGCGCTCGTTGCGGGACTTAACCCAACATCTCACGACACGAGCTGACGACAACCATGCACCACCTGTCTCCTCTGTCCCGAAGGAAAGGTACATCTCTGTACCGGTCAGAGGGATGTCAAGACCTGGTAAGGTTCTTCGCGTTGCTTCGAATTAAACCACATACTCCACTGCTTGTGCGGGTCCCCGTCAATTCCTTTGAGTTTCAGTCTTGCGACCGTACTCCCCAGGCGGAATGCTTAATGTGTTTACTTCGGCACCAAGGGTATCGAAACCCCTAACACCTAGCATTCATCGTTTACGGCGTGGACTACCAGGGTATCTAATCCTGTTTGCTACCCACGCTTTCGCGCCTCAGCGTCAGTTACAGCCCAGAGAGTCGCCTTCGCCACTGGTGTTCCTCCACATATCTACGCATTTCACCGCTACACGTGGAATTCCACTCTCCTCTTCTGCACTCAAGCTCCCCAGTTTCCAGTGCGACCCGAAGTTGAGCCTCGGGTTTAAACACCAGACTTAAAGAGCCGCCTGCGCGCGCTTTACGCCCAATAATTCCGGACAACGCTTGCCCCCTACGTATTACCGCGGCTGCTGGCACGTAGTTAGCCGGGGCTTTCTTCTCAGGTACCGTCACCTCAGGAGCAGTTACTCTCCTAAGCGTTCTTCCCTGGCAACAGAGCTTTACGATCCGAAAACCTTCATCACTCACGCGGCGTTGCTCCGTCAGACTTGCGTCCATTGCGGAAGATTCCCTACTGCTGCCTCCCGTAGGAGTCTGGGCCGTGTCTCAGTCCCAGTGTGGCCGTTCACCCTCTCAGGTCGGCTACGCATCGTCGCCTTGGTGAGCCGTTACCTCACCAACTAGCTAATGCGCCGTAGGCCCATCCTCAAGTGGCAGATTGCTCCGCCTTTTATTATTCCGCCATGCAGCGAAATAAATTATCCGGTATTAGCCACCGTTTCCGGTAGTTATCCCAGTCTTCAGGGCAGGTTGCCTACGTATTACTCACCCGTCCGCCGCTAAGTTTTTAAAGTGCAAGCACCTTAAAAACTCCGCTCGACTTGCATGTATTAGGCACGCCGCCAGCGTTCGTCCTGAGCCAGGATCAAACTCTCCAATAAAGAAGAGCGATTAAGCTCATTATAGAAAAACTGACGAGAATTTTACTTCTCTATGATCTTGCTAATACAAGATCGGTTTAACTCACTCGTTGTTCAGTTTTCAAAGATCAACTTCTTAAATGTTACCGGCGAAACTCGTTCGCAACAGCAACTTTTATAATATACCACACTCTCTCGAAACATTCAAGCCTTTTTTTGAATTTATTTTTTTGAAATTCATTTCAACTTGCTTGTTTCTAATCGTGTATCAGCCGTATCTCTCGGCCGGAAATATAATATAACATGAAGCCCAACTAAATTGCAACTATTTTTTTATCGACCCATTATCGTCCTCTATTATCAATCCCCATTAGTGTGATGAAAATGACCAAGAGTTCCAGGCTCAAGTACAGTTTGCAGCAGATTCACCAGGAAAAACACGTTGCTGCTCAACCAAACGATTGTATAAGACCGCAGTCACGGACGAAATTACCACCAGACAGCCAAACAGCAAGGACGCTGCGGATATCGCCAAATTTGCTTGCAGCAAAGTAATCATGTCTGCGCCCCGCTTCTGGATAAATCTCTTTAATCTTTTCGATTACGCCTCTATCCGGACATTGGATATCAGGGCGCGATCGAAGAATGCACCTTCGATAAGTACTTGACGATACTGCCCCAATAAAAAGGCCGACGAATTTGCCGTGCTTTTCCAACGGCGAGCGGTACTCGATTATAAGCTTTGCCGCTTCCGGCAGCGGCGTGCCCGTGCGCACGAGATAACCGCTAGGCTTCATAACATCTTGACCACCTTACCTTCTTCACTATCGTATTGAATCAGTACGTTATAAATCAACACAATGTGCCTTGCAGCAACTGGGCACGATCCGCGGTTAGAAGTGAGTCGGCCTTGCGCCGTTCCATCATCTGATCGCTTCCGCCAAGCCGCGAGGATGGCAACGCGGTAATCGGGCCACCATTAGTTCCTTTCGACGGATCTCGTACGCGAGAACCGTTATATACAGTTGTATTAGCCTAAATTTCCTAAGCGTTCGATATAACACAAATCGGATTTTGGGAGCTACTTCCGCTTGAAACCAATCCCCGCAAAAACGCCGCGCACATTGAAGGTTGTCTTCATTATGCGCAATCGACAAGTTTTTATCGTTAATCGTCAGAAATTGTCGCCCACTCCGCTTACACAAAAAATTAATGGAAGAATTTTAAAAAAAGGGCTTTTCAATTTTTAAAGTTCTGTTATAATACAGTTCAAACTGTTGCATAACAGTAAATCATCAATTATTTTTGGAGGCGATTTAGAATGGACTGCTACTATTGCCATGGCAACGGGGAAATGGAATGCATGGAGTGCAACGGAAAAGGTAGCCATGAAAGCAGTGGCAAATGCCGCAAGTGCCAAGGTCACGGCAATACGCTATGCTTGCGCTGCAACGGCAGCGGAAGCTTGGACTATGCGTTCGACGAGAAGGACTCGATTGCGAATATTTTGCAATCGGTCTATTTAAACCCAAGCTTCAGTCGAGGGAGGTAACGAATGATGACAATCACATCCACACGCGATTACAACGATATCGTCGTACTTGGTCCGGTGTCAGAGCCGTTCGCGGATATTTTGACGCCCGAAGCGCTCGCCTTTCTCGGCAAGCTGCACGAACGCTTCGATCCTCGCAGACGTCAGTTGCTCACCGCCCGTGAGCAACGGCAACGCCGCCTGGATGCGGGCGAACTGCCGGACTTCCCGCCGGAGACGGAGGCAATCCGTAATGGCGACTGGACGATCGCTCCAGTGCCAGCCGATCTGCAGGATCGCCGGGTGGAGATTACCGGCCCGTCCGGTGATGCAAAGATGGTCATCAATGCGCTCAATTCGGGCGCCAAATGCTTTATGGCCGATTTCGAGGATGCGAACTCCCCGACCTGGGAAAACACAATCCAAGGCCAGATCAACATGCGCGACGCCATCCGGCGCACCATATCCTTCACAAGCCCGGAAGGCAAAGCTTACAGCTTGAATGAACGAACGGCAGTACTACTTGTCCGCCCCCGGGGCTGGCATCTGGAGGAAAAACATATCCGCATCGGCGATGAGAACGCCTCCGGTAGCCTTGTCGACTTCGGCCTTTACTTCTACCACAATGCCCACGCACTCATCAAAAACGGTTCAGGCCCTTATTTTTACTTGCCAAAGTTGGAAAACCACGTTGAAGCGCGGTTGTGGAACGACGTCTTCGTGTTTGCCCAACAGGAATTGGGCATCCCTCAAGGAACGATTAAAGCAACTGTGCTTATCGAGACGATTTTGGCTACTTTTGAAGCCGATGAAATTCTGTACGAATTACGGGAACATAGCGCCGGCTTGAACTGCGGACGATGGGATTACATCTTCAGCTTTATCAAGCGGCTGAACGGCCACCCCCATGCGCTGCTCCCCGACCGCTCGCAAGTGACGATGACAGTTCCATTCATGCGAGCCTACACGCAGCATGTCATCCGTACCTGCCACAAGCGCGGCGCCCACGCCATGGGCGGCATGGCGGCCCAGATTCCAATCAGGAACGACGCCGACGCCAACTCGATGGCGATGGAGAAAGTGCGGGCCGACAAACTGCGCGAAGTAAATGACGGCCACGACGGCACATGGGTCGCCCATCCGGGACTCGTACCTGTGGCGATGAAGGTATTCGACGAACGGATAACCGGCCCGAACCAACTACACAACAAGCGCGAGGATGTTAACGTGACGGCCAAGGAACTGCTGGCGATTCCGGAAGGAACGATTACCGAACAAGGACTGCGGACGAACATTATCGTCGGTCTACAATATATCGAAGCATGGCTTCGTGGGTACGGTGCAGTACCACTCTTCAACCTGATGGAGGATGCGGCCACAGCGGAAATTTCCCGCACTCAGGTATGGCAATGGATTCGCCACCCGGAAGGGCGGCTTACGGATGGCACCGACATTACGCTGGAGCTCGTTCTGAAGCTGACGGAAGAAGAGTTGGCGTCGATTGAAGCCCAGCTTGGCAAGGAAGTGTTCGCAAGTCGCAAATTCACGGACGCGAAGCGGTTGTTTACGGATTTGATAAGCGAAGAGACATGCAGCGAATTTTTGACGATGAAGGGTTATGAACTGTTAGGATAAAAATTATCGAATGTGAGGAGATGGCGGCTGTGACAGAAAGACAGACAACGGAACAATTAGAATTGAAATGGAAACAAGATCGTTGGAAAGGGGTTACGCGGCCATACCCGGCGGAAGAAGTTATCCGCTTGCGCGGCTCCGTGCAGGTGACGCACACGCTCGCGCAGATGGGCGCGGAACGGCTGTGGCAGCTGCTGCATACCGAAGATTACGTACACGCACTCGGCGCTCTTACGGGCAATCAAGCTGTGCAGCAGGTCAAGGCCGGCTTGCAGGCGATCTACTTGAGCGGTTGGCAGGTGGCGGCAGACGCGAACTTGTCGGGGCACATGTATCCCGACCAGAGTCTGTACCCGGCGAACAGCGTACCTCAAGTCGTAAAACGGATTAATCAGGCGCTGCAGCGCGCCGACCAAATTCAACACGCGGAAGGTAAGGGCGACACGTACTTTTTCGCCCCGATCGTAGCCGATGCGGAGGCCGGCTTCGGTGGACCGCTCAACGTGTTCGAGCTAATGAAGGCGATGATTGAAGCCGGTGCGGCCGGCGTCCACTTCGAAGACCAATTGTCTTCGGAGAAAAAGTGTGGACACCTTGGCGGCAAAGTACTCCTGCCGACGCAGCAGGCCGTCCGCCACTTGATTGCCGCCCGCTTGGCCGCCGACGTGATGGGCACCGACACACTCATCATCGCCCGCACCGACGCCAACGCTGCACAGTTGATAACAAGCGATGCCGATCCTTACGATCACCCGTTTCTGACGGGCCAGCGCTCGCCGGAAGGCTTCTATTATACACACGCGGGTCTCGATCAGGCAATTGCGCGCGGCCTCGCCTATGCGCCTTACGCCGACCTCGTCTGGTGCGAGACGTCCGAGCCGGACATGGAAGAAGCGCGCCGCTTCGCTGAAGCGATTCACGCGAAATATCCGGGCAAAATGTTGGCGTACAACTGCTCGCCGTCGTTCAACTGGAAGAAGAAGCTGGACGATCAGGCAATCGCGAACTTCCAGCGCGAGCTTGGACAGATGGGCTACAAGTTCCAATTCGTTACGCTGGCCGGCTTCCATGCGCTCAACTACAGTATGTTCGAGCTGGCGCGCGGCTACAAGGATAAAGGCATGTCCGCGTATTCCGAGCTGCAACAAGCCGAATTCGCCTTGGAGCCGTTGGGCTACGAAGCGGTGAAGCATCAGCGCGAAGTTGGAACGGGTTACTTCGACGAAGTAGCACAAGCCATCGCCGGCGGCACCTCTTCCACAACCGCTTATGCGCACTCCACGGAAGCGGAGCAGTTTACGTAAGCAACTCTGAATCCTCGCATTAAATATGCAAACGGCCAACCCGTATCGTCAGGGGCGGCCGTTTGTCTGCACCTATAACAGTCCGTGCCGGTTTAACGATATACCCGATATAGCCGATGCATAGCTTCATAAGTATATACATAATCGGATGAACGCTGCTTGATCAGCTCATGGCTCGCATACAAAATGAAGCTAAGGCGCAATACCCGTCACCATGCCGAACGTGAATGGCATCACCACGATTCGTAATGAACGCCGAAATGGCAGCGTCAAACTTCTCCCACTTCATTTCGTAATTGAGAGTCTTGAGCAATTACTACATATATAATAGGTGTTCTCTACATGATAGATTTGTCGATGACTGAAGAGGAAATCATTCGGATCGCGGACTCCCCGGCTTACTATACTTTCTTGAAATTAAAAAAACCGCCTCTGCTAAGAGGCGGCTATCATATCCTTTATAGTCGGTTATATCCCTAGAAATGCATATCGAATAATAATAATGACGAAAATAATCCACATTAACCAATGAACCTTTGTTTCACGACCTGTGAATTTGGCAAACACGGACAACACCACATAAGCAATGATCCCCGCTGAAATACCGTTAGCAATACCTCCAGTGAAAGGCATCATAATAATGGTCAGGAATGCCGGGAAAGCCAAATAGAAATCATCCCAGTCAATATCCCGTACTTGGCTCATCATCAGTACGCCAACAATGATTAGAGCTGGTGCAGTTGCAGCAGAAGGTACAACCAAAGCAAGCGGTGCAAGGAAAAGAGAAAGAATAAACATGATACCTGTTGTTACAGCAGTCAAACCTGTACGTCCACCTGCCGCCACGCCGGCAGCACTTTCTACAAATGCAGTGATTGTACTTGTGCCCAGGAAGGCCCCCATACTAACACCACCTGCGTCTACCAACATCGCTTTACCGAGTTTCTTCTCGCCTTCCTCTTTATTTTTCAAGAGACCAGCGCGACCAGCAGTACCTACCAATGTACCAAAGGTATCGAACAATTCTACGAATGTAAAAATAAAGATGACTTCCAGAAGACCAATACCTAGAGCTCCTTTAATGTCGAGCTGGCCGACTGCCAGGTTATCAAATGAAGGAATCCAGTTTGCTCCGCTAAGGCCCGAAAGATCAGTGACGCCCATCGGAATACCAATCAATGTTGTAGCAACGATACCGATCAATAGAGCCCCTTTTACCTTCAAAACCATTAAAATAGCAATCAGGAACAATCCAATTAACGCAAGCAGTGTATCTTGCTGAGTAATAAAGTTACCTAAAGTCAAGTTAAAGGCTCCGCCGGCAACCGGTTGACTAATATCTGTTCCTGGGTTAACACTCACCATAACCAAGTTAGACAGTTTCAAACCAACAATCGTTATAAATAAGCCAATACCGACCGTAATCGCAATCTTCAAGTTGTTAGGTACAGCGGTCAAGAGCATTTGGCGAACTTTCGTTACTGTTAAAATGAGAAACACAATACCGGAAAGGAAGACGGCTCCCAAAGCAGCCTGCCATGTAATAGCTCCGTTCGAGCTCAATACAACCGTCATAAAATAAGCGTTCAGCCCCATGCCCGGAGCAAGCCCGATCGGAATGTTAACGAACAATCCCATCACAATCGTTACGAGCCCCGCACCTACTGCTGTGGCGAAAAACACACCTTCTTGCGGAATGCCCGCACCGTTTGGACCAAGAAACAGGTTGTTGACAAAAAGAATGTAAGCCATCGTCATAAAAGTCGTCAATCCTGCTACAATCTCGGTTCTGACATTTGTTCCGTGTTCCTTTAATTTAAAGAAACGCTCCATTGTTGAGATATCCCCCTTATAATTAGTGACCAACGAAAAAAAGCCCTGAGAATATTCTCCCAGGGCACCCGCTTAAAAAAGAGTCGCTCAAACAATCATGCATCTGCATACAAACTTCATCCGGAAACTGAACAAAATCATTCATTCAAACTCCGGATGCAGCATATACCCGCAACTGCACCTTTGCTGCTCATCTTTTCGTAGCCAGATCATTACGGTGACCTTGTAGAGACTCCCGGGCCAATCCCCAGGAATATACGAAAAAGCTATATCGTTGTTGTCATTTACATAACTCATTCTAGGATGAAGTTCGAAACTTGTCAACAACAAAAACGAATATTAATTGTTTTTAATATTGTTATCGTTCGGATATAGAATAAACATCACACTCTAAACAGTAAATCCAACCCTATTTTGACACAAAAAACCTCCAGACATCCGAAGGTTCACGCCATTAGCGCAAAGCCTCGTCTTGCCTAGAGGTGCATATCATTTATTTAGGAATGTAAACTGGGGAAAAACTATTCCCACTCAATCGTTGCTGGTGGTTTAGACGTGATGTCATACACGACGCGGTTGACGTTGTCTACTTCGTTCACGATGCGAACGGAGATTTTCTCAAGCACATCCCACGGAATGCGAGCCCAATCCGCTGTCATCCCATCGATAGACGTTACCGCGCGAATACCAACGGTATAGGAATAGGTGCGTGCATCGCCCATAACTCCAACACTTTTCATGTTCGGCAGCGCCGTAAAGTACTGCCAAATTTCACGGTCAAGTCCGGCTTTTGCGATCTCTTCCCGTAAAATATAATCGGAATCGCGAACAATCGTAAGCTTGTCCTCTGTAACTTCACCTAGAACACGAATGGCAAGACCCGGTCCTGGGAACGGCTGACGCCATACGATCTCTTTTGGCAGACCCAGCTCTTCGCCCACTTTCCGAACCTCATCTTTAAAGAGTGCCTTCAGCGGTTCAATCAGCTCGAATTTCATATCCTCTGGTAAACCGCCGACATTGTGGTGGGACTTGATCGTCTGCGCCGTATCTGTTCCACTCTCGACAATATCAGTATACAGCGTACCTTGAGCCAAAAATGCAAAATCGTCGAACTTGCTCGACTCCTCATCAAACACATAAATAAACTCGTTGCCGATAATTTTACGTTTTTGTTCCGGATCGTCGATTCCTTTTAACTTGGACAAAAACCGTTCGCGTGCATCGATTTTCACAACCTTCATGTCGAACTTGCCAACAAACGTATCCATTACGCTTTCTGCTTCACCTTTACGGAGAAGACCGTGATCGATGAACATACAAGTTAACTGATCACCGATCGCTTTATGAATCAGCATGGCAACAACCGATGAATCCACACCGCCGCTTAATGCACACAGCACTTTTTTGTCACCGACAACTTCACGGATTTCTTTTATCTGATCCTCAATGAATGTCTCCATCGACCAGTCACCTTCACAATGACATACTTCATAAAGGAAATTGCGGAGCATTTCATTGCCATGTACCGAGTGCCGAACTTCAGGATGGAACTGCACCGCGTACAGCTTCTTCTCTTCATTGCTCATCGCTGCAATCGGAGCCGACTCTGTTCCTGCGTCCAGCTTAAATCCGGAAGGCAGGGAAACGACATGATCGCCATGGCTCATCCATACCGTCTGCTTCAGATCCAGACCTTGCATCAATGTTGTGCCTGCATTGAATTCCAGCTCAGCTTTGCCGTATTCACGCTTGGCAGCACGCTCTACCTTGCCGTCCAACTGATGAGCCATAAGCTGCATGCCATAGCAAATGCCGAAGATCGGAATCCCCAAATCATAAATAGCCGGGTCTACACGCGGAGCATCTTCTGCATACACACTGGATGGACCACCGGAGAAGACGATCCCCCGCGGAGATAGAGCTTTAATTTTGTCGATTGGGGTGTTATAAGACACAAGCTCACTGTAAACACCAAGATCGCGAATGCGTCGAGCTATTAATTGGTTATACTGTCCACCGAAGTCCAAGACAACGATGATTTCATTAGGTTTGTTCATTACCGATCCTCCCTTGATTATTGAAATTAATTATACGCAACACAAATTCATACCGTCAAGAAAGGGAAGGTTCAGATTTTATACCAGTTTTTTCGGAATGGATCGGCACTGGCGTAAAAACTGCCTTTTTTCGGTACGGCTTAACGAAGACTCCATATATGCGGCTCGTTCCCACCGGTTTGCAAACAGCTGAATTTCCAAGCGAAGAGCCTCATCTTCTATATGTAAAGATTGTATATAGGCTCTGGCTGTTATCCCCGGCTTCATCAAGCCGTACTTCTTCTCCAGCTTTTTCCACAGCTTGGCCGATCTTGCGATCAATTGATCCCTCTCTGTAAGGGAAGGTGCAGATCGCTCTGCAGAAGCAGCCCTCTTCCTCCGCACGCCAACGAATAGGGGAACAAGTACAATCGGCAATAACAGCAACACAATAACAAACGCTGTCAGAGGCTTCATACCTGTAATCCATGCGTAAGCAAAATCCGGTATGGATCGCAGTATTTCTATGAAACGGACAAAGGGATTCTGATCCATTCCCGACGATGCTACCTGTTCGGAAACGGGATTCATTCCCGCATTAAAACCCGGTGTAGGGTCGAAAGCAGCCCATCCCTCTCCCGGAAAATACACTTCCACCCAGGCATGTGCCTCTTCTGATGTAACCCGATACGTATCGGTTGTGCCCTCAATTTTTTCCCCTGGTGCAAATCCCATAACATAACGGGCAGGAATGCCTTGGGTCCGCAAAAGAACAACCATCGCCGTTGCAAAATGCGTACAGTAGCCTTCCTTCGTTTCAAATAAAAAGTGATCGGTAAAATCAAGTCCGGCCGGAGGGATAGTTGTATTTAAGGTATAGGCATACTTCTGTTCCAAATAGGATTCGACTGCCATGGCTTTTTCATACCTGCCGTTCATTCCGGCTGTAATATGTTCACCCAACTCTCGCACCCGCTGCGGCAAAGTATTCGGGAGCTGCAAATAAACATCAGTGATCGGTTCTGAATCAGGAACATCCGGGCTCAGCTTAAGCCTTTTAGGAGAGGACTGCAGTTCAGCCTCAATCGTATAACTGAAAATACGGCCCCCTTCTCCTTGAAAACGGAGACTGCCCGATACAGAGTCGGCTGTAATCTTGGGCTCCAGAACGTGACCATCACTTCCTTGCACTTCGATAATTTTCGTAACCGAGCCGCCTGAAAAAACGGGAAGACTCGAAAAGGGCGGTGCTGCCAGTGTTATTTTCTGAACAACCGGATTCATTGAATCTGTCCGCTGCTCCAATAAAAAACTTAAATCTTCATCGATTTCAACACTTGTTCCAGCCATTTCTCCAGCAATCCAGCGTCTTCCGTCATAATACTGAAGTGCTTCTCCTCGCCAATAGGAAGGAACAGGGGTTTTAGCCGTAAAAAAGAGCTCCCGGCTCGGCGTAAGCGGTCCTCCCAAATCTTGCGATAATGAACCGTACCCGGTTACACTTGCGCTATTCATAGATACACCTTCACCGGACAACGACAAAGACCAATCCTCAAATTTATCAAATATTTCAGCAATTGTAAGACCCGATCCCTCTCGGGCCGGAAGCAATTCCCCACCCGCACGCATCAGGCCAGGAAATGAAACAGCGAGAAAAATAACACAAAAAAACCAGCCAGCTATTCTTATAAATCGAAGCTTCGAGCCGACTCCCTGAGTTTTCTCCCTTGTCTCCATGACCTCTTCATTCTTCAATTTAAGAAGCAACATCATCCCTTGGGCCGTGAATATGAAGATAGACGCCCTGAACATATCTTCATATACGGGCTGTTCAAGCCCCGATTCCAGAACAGCCAAATAAATAATTGTTGCGCCCCCAAACAACCATACCGTCCTCCGATATAGAACCAGCATCCATACCGTGTATACCATAATTACCCATCCAATGAGCAATAAAAGAACTCTCGTCTCTTCACTGAATTCACGAAAATGCCAAGTATTTAAAAACATATGGATATCCCGAGGCAACGTATCCTGCATATATTCAACAAGCCATGTAAAGGGATGATTCGAGCCAAACAACTGGCTCCATAACAGCAGGATGACATAAGCATTTAACGGAAGCCACACCCATTCCCGAATCGAAAAAATGCCCTGTAGCATCAAATAAACGGCAAGGATAAACAATGTCTCGAGTATAACGGTACTTTTCTCGTCTCCAAGGCCCTGCAGCGGAAGAAGCCACTCCATCATCAACCCGAAGATAGGCAAGCTGATGAGCAGCCTCATGCTTAACGGGCTGGGTGATGGGCGGAAAATCGTTTGGAATCGTATTAACGCTTGGTTCGATGGACGGTTTGACGAAAGATTTGACTTATTGGATAAGCTGTTGATATTCTCGATCCTCATCACCCTCTCCCTGCAAGGTTCTAATTTCGTATACGTCTCCCCCGCTAATGTGGACCAATCGCCCCCCGGCACGCAAATACTGATCCTTCAATTCCAATACCTCACAGAAATTGCCCGTTTGCATAAGTTGTTCTGCATAAGTTTCAGCGGTCTGTTCACCTTCTTCGGGTGAAAGTGAATGACTTCCCGTATATGGTTCCGGTAACGGATCGGTACAATAAATAATTATTTTCCTGCCCATTGACAATATTTGAAGGGCCGATTTCATCAGATCGACATTCACACTGCCTGTTACAACGAGCAGTTCGGTTTCAAGATCCTCATCCGCTGCGGCACTCTCCAATATTTCCGCAGCCGAACCGCTGCAAGGCATAGACGGAACGGAGGCTAGTGGAAGCAGCATGTCGAAGTCCATCTCTTGCGTTCTGTCCATTCGAACGGGCGCTCGTCCCGCTCCACCAATCCAAAGGGACGATGTTCCAAATGTCAACGATGAGGCATATATTAGCCCTGCTGAAGCTTTAATCGCATCTTCGAAAGAGGTATCCGATTTTGAAGCGCCGAAATCCGGATACCCATCCTGGGATGTAACCAAAATAATGCTTCTGTTCGCACTGCGCCCCGGCTGAGGGAGAAAAGTTTGCAACCTGCCAAGACGGGCCGAGTTTTTCCAATGTATCCGGTTTAAAGGATCGCCGGGCACATATTCCCTTATCTCAGATCCCGGCAGTCCAGAGAGAAAAGGACGATAGACGCTTAGAATTTCTTCATCCGATCCGAAGGGGATATCCTGCATACCTCGAATGCTAAGCGGTCGAGGCAAGACGGTCAGTTCTGCGGGACTCACTACTTTTCTGCTTGCCCGAAACCACCCAAACAGATCCCCCCATTCAAGCGTCGTATCTGCAGATGTCCAGCTTCCTCGCGTTAAATTTTCAATGGAATAGGAGTAGCTGACCGAACGGCGAAACCCCGGAAACCATAACTTGCGGATTTGAACCCCACCAATTTCCTCCGTCATCATGATCCACGGCAGCGGCATAAAACTTTTAAAACGAATGGTGACCATAATCTCTGTATCCTCCCCGGCATACAGATATGAAGGAGAAATGTCTCGCTGAACAGTCAGATGAGAAGGTCCCAGAGCTTGTATAAGCAATCCATTGACTAACATGGCGCTGCAAAGCCACCAAATAAACTGCAAAGATGGACCACCTAGCCAAATATACAGTCCCCAGCTGACCAGCCATATACATAAAGCTCTCCCCCACTCCAACTGGCGGCGGCTCACAACTGTCCCCCCTTTCGGCTGCGCTGACGCGGAAGTTCAAACGATTTGATCAGCTTCTCAACCGTATCCATCTGCCCCAATCCCGCTGCACGCGCATCATGTCCCAAATGAATCCGGTGGGCTAATACGGGCCCCGCTACCCGCAGACAATCATCCGGAATAACATACATACGCCCATCCATGAAGGCAGCTGCCTGGGAAGCCCGCATCCAAGCTAATGTTCCTCGCGGGCTGATCCCCAGCCGTACCCCCTTGTATTTACGGGAAGCATCGGCTACTGCAACCAAATATTTTTTTATACTCTCATCAACATAAACCTGGGCCGCCATCCGCTGCATAGATACCATTTCAGAATCGGCCATCAACGGTTTTACCGTTTCAAGCGGCTTTCGGTTGTATCCACGTTCAAGCATTACCATCTCGTTCTCCGTTCCCGGATAGCCAAGAGATAAGCGCATTAAAAACCGATCCATCTGCGCTTCTGGCAAACGGCTCGTTCCCTCAAACTCATACGGATTTTGCGTTGCCAATAGAAAAAATGGCGAGGGCAGCGGATAGCTTCGCCCATCCACCGTAACCATGCCCTCCTCCATCGCTTCGAGCAAAGCCGATTGAGCACGCGGTGACGCGCGGTTGATCTCATCGGCCAACACAATGTTTGAAAGCACGGGGCCGGGCCTAAACTCAAATTCACCAGTATGAGGGTAATATACCGAAGCTCCGGTAATATCCCCTGGCATCAAATCATATGTAAATTGAATCCGCCCAAAATCACAGCCAAGACATGCAGCAACAGAACGTACCAGCATGGTCTTTCCTACCCCGGGCACATCTTCAAGCAGCACATGCCCTCCCGCAAGCATGGCGATGATGGTTAATCGAATTTGTTCTTGATGACCGACAATGACACTGCCAACCTTTTTCACAACTCTTTCCAGCAGTTCAGGAGCCCACTCCGGATATGAAATCTCCTCCTGATAAATAGATGAATTTAACAATGGCTTCAACCTCCGCTTCCTCTCCTGCTCATTTTTGCAGGAAAAGCTTTATAAAAAACGATTCTATGAATAGGTTTTCCAAGAAAGCGGAAAGATAGACTACCAAAATAGTTAATTTTTAAGATGTGCATCATAAAAGCAAGCGAAAAGGCCAAAGGGGGTTTCCAGACTATAATCTGCTGAAAAACTAGCAGCTGAAATCAAAAAAGTGGCGATACAGAGGGTTCCTGTATCGCCACTTTTGTTCAGAACGAGCTATATCTTCCGTGTTTTGTCCACTTTTGAGATAACCCTTTGCTTTATAGGTTTTTACCTTTTACTGGGTTAACCAGCTTAGTATGCCAGCGTAAACAGACCTTTAATATGGGATAAGTAACGCAGATTACTTGCTTCTTTCATCATCGTAGCAGGTAAACCTTTAAGCTGGGTTTTGTTCGCACCGATCGTTCCGATCGCGTCTTTACGGCCCAAGCTTCCCAGTGTTCCCGAGAACACAGGAACGAATGAAGCCATAACCCCGCCTTTGGAATAAGCGTACATGTTGTATCCGACAAGCTCGCCCATCTGCCAGGCCAGCTGCGCTGTCGGAGGATATGGACGTCCTTCAGGACCCATAACTACCGCGCTGTCCCCAGCCATAAACACCTCCGGATGAGAGGATGACTGAAGGAACTCATTCACTACGCCACGGCCACGGTTCACTTCAATGCCACAATTCGCAACGACAGCATTGCCCTGTACACCGCCTGTCCATACCAGTGTACTTGTTTCAAGGGTGCTTCCATCCTTGAGTTCAACCGTAGTTCCATCCACTTTCGTGATCGGCAGGCCGGTCAGGAAGGTTACACCGCGGTTTTGAAGGCTTGTCGTTGCACGATCAACCAGCTCTGGTGGAAAGCCTGGCAGGATCGAAGGCGCAGCCTCAACGCAGTATAGATTGATCTCATCAGGAGAAATGCCATACTTCCGAGCCAGCTCGCTCTTCATATCAGCATACTCACCAATAAGCTCAACCCCCGTCAAGCCGCCGCCGCCAACAACGATGGTCGCATCCGCTTTGTTTTTCGTTTTGCTGTATTCTGCAATTCGTTTTTCCACATGCGCGCGCAAGCGGTTAGCGTCATTAACTGATTTGAGGATAAAACTGTTTTCCTGAAGTCCGGGAATGCCAAAAAATGCGGTTTCGCTGCCCAATGCAACAACCAGCATATCGTAAGTAAATTGACCTCCGTCTTCCAAAGACACAGAGCGCTCATCGGGCTTGATTTCCTTTACCGTACCGATGCGCAGATCAACGTTAGCATGACGAAGCAGCTTCTCAAGCGGAAGGGCAACCGCCTTCTCCGCTATGTTGCCTGCAGCCAGACGATGCAGTTCTGTAATGATCTGGTGAGTCGGGAAACGGTTAACCAACGTAATTTTAGCGTCATTCACGCCAAAGTGCTCCCGGGCGGAAAGAGCGCTCAGCAGTCCGCCATAGCCTCCGCCTAAGATTAATATATGTTTAGACATGACCATCCTCCATTCTTCGAATCTTTCATGTAATTAGCGCTTGTTCTGCTGGTCGCGTTCATTCAAAACGTCCATAAAAGCCTGTGCGTAGCGCAGACCTTTTTGAACCTGAGGGTCCTTCAGCATCTTCATAAGACCAAATACGCTGATCGGCGCCTGATCATTCTGAGCATGTACACGATCACCCGCTTCGATCGCTGCGGAAGCTGCACTTTTCAGCGAATCCGTTACAGGCTTCGTAAACCCGGTTAACGAGGCCATGGTATCTTCCGCAAGCACCGGGTCAGTAGCTACCGATTTACCAAAATCATAGGCTTTCATAAAGAACGTTAGCATTTCAGTAAGCTTAGGAAGATTATCCACAAGAATAGTCAGCGATTCCTGAACTTCCGGCTTCATCAATTGGTCGAATACATCAAGGCGGTCCGAAACCGGAGCTCCAAGATTTTCAGCAACGGTCTCTGAAGCTTCAGATTGCTGCTGGCGGGATGTTTCTGTCATTAGAATTGCCTCCTTTACTTTAAATAAGTTCCCAAGAAGAACCTGGCGGCAAAATGAACCGATTACTTGTAATTTTAGGATAACCGGCATCTATTATGCATCACTGTTTAAAAGCGAGAATTTTTATAAATCTCTGCCGCGCCAAAACAAAGCAGGGGTGAGTCTCCCCCTCCTTTATTAACACGTTCATTGGGATTGTGATAAATATCTCTAACATCTATTAGTCTATAACTTGTGTAACATAATTACAAACATAAAATGCAATAAATATGTCTATAAAGTTACAATTTTGTATATGTCCTCTCCTGAAACGACATCCTGAACAGGATGTCCCGATATTTTCAACATATCACGAATCGGAACCCATACCGTATGACCGATAAATTGAACCCTAGATTCATTGGATTTCGAAGCTCCGCTTAGCGTCATGGTTCCCTTGTTAGGGTCTGCCTCCCATCGAGTACCTGTCAAGGAAACTTGAACCAACTTACCCTTTGACTCCCATAACACATCTCCCCCCAGCCGCTCAACCGCCATTCGCAAAGGAACCATATGTTTTCCATCCTCCAACCGATACTCACCCGGAGCAAACTCTGTTGAAAACCCGCCCATATCTACAGCCAGTGTTTTTCCCTGTTTAAACAAGGCCGCGTTCGGTACGACGTTCTCTGCAATCCAACGCGATCCCGGCTGCTTTTTTTTCGGCTTAATCTTGTTTTGGAGCTTGAACTGTACAGGCTTCATATCAGGTGTCAACACATCGAATTGATATCCTTTACTTTTATAAAAAGCAATAATGCCGGGGAGCGCTTTCACTGTTTCTTTATGCCCTGCCCCGTCATGCAGCAGAACGATCGCCTCATTACTGTTCGCGGGGGCTGTTGCACCTTTCAAAATCTCCGCTGCCGGAACTCCTCGCCTTTTGGAATCACGACTGTCCACATTCCAGTCAAACACCTGGTATCCTCCCTGCTTCAGCAATCGAAAATAAGTTTCATCAAAGTTGCCAGCCGTTCCCCCAGGAGCTCTTACAAGCTGTGGTCTGACACCAGTAATCAGTCTTACGGTCTCTTCCGTTTGCTTAATCTGTCTCCAAAACTCATAAAAACTCTCATAGAGTTTGCTGTATTCATGATCATATGTATGATTGCCAATGGCATGCCCCTCCTCATGTATTCTTGCAATGAATTCCGGACGGGCTTTAGCCTGCTCACCAAGCACGAAAAATGTTGCCTTAACATTCGCTTTCTTTAATATATCAAGCACCTCTCCCGTCAGATCGGAAGGACCATCATCAAAGGTGAGGTATACTTTTTTACCCGATTTTTTCTTCTCCTTAACAGGGGCAGGTGCAGAGGCAAAAGCTGGCTTCGCCATGACAGAGGCAGCAGCGCTGTATATTTCTTTTCCAGGCTTCGTACGAACTTCTTCAGAGGATGATAGTGCTTCTTGCGCCTCTTCAGCGTGCGATACTTGGATCGGGGAATGTCCTGGCTGCAAAGAAATCCCGATTCCGGTCATTATAAAAATAACGGCAAAAGCACATAAAATTGCGATACGAATAAACGCTGCTATATTTTTATACATTTAATCTACCTCCACCATTTCTACGAGCCTGGTTTGGCTTCTGATAGATTATATGGAGCATTCTTCAAAAAAAGACTTCCTAAAAAGAAAAGCGGCCCCCATCTTGTTTTTACAAGCATGAGGACCGCGCTTATTCGATCAGATTATGACTGTACAGCTTGAAGCACCTCTTCAGCATGACCGGCAACCTTTACTTTCCGCCATTCCTTTACAAGCTTTCCTTCTTCATCGATCAGAAAGGTAGAGCGGACAATTCCTTCGAATTCACGTCCGTACATTTTTTTCAGCTGCCATACCCCAAACATCAGACTGACTTTGTGATCTTCGTCGGATAATAGCAGGAAAGGAAGATCGTGCTTTTGAATAAATTTATGATGCGACTTCAGAGGGTCCGGGCTTATGCCAAGAACAACAGCTCCTGCCTGCTGAATCTCACCGTATAGATCCCTGAAGCTGCATGCCTCGTTCGTACAACCAGGCGTCATATTTTTCGGATAAAAATAAACGATCACCTTTTTCCCACGAAAATCGCTCAAAGATACTTGCTCGCCGTTGGAAGCCGGAAGAGTGAAATCCGGAACTACATTTCCGATCTGCACTTGAGTTTGGTTCATTTTGTAAGCTCATCTCCTTTTTTTATAACAGGCTTTGCCTGTTAATAATTGATTGTCATTTCGAAAAAAATTATAATAGAATGAATGCAGTTTATTCAAATATGATACTTAACTATTCACAAGCGTAATCCGAAAGGAAGAACTCAATGAGCAAACGAACAAAAAAGACAATTATATGGACCGTAAGCCTTATCATTGTCGGTATTTTAGGGTATGGAGCTTATTATGCTGCTTCCATTTACAGTGGTCTTGAAAGTCTGCAAAAGAAAGGCGAGTCCTCTCCTTTCCGTGAAATTGAAAATGTCGATGCCAAAGCGCCTGAACCCCCAAAATGGGAAGGAACCGAACCTGTCAACATTCTGCTTATGGGTGTAGATGCCCGCGGTTTTGAAGAGGGTGAAATTCCACGTTCAGACACTATGCTCGTGGCTTCCATTGATCCGGTCAAAAAGAAAATGCATTTGTTCTCTATTCTCAGAGATACTTATACGGATATTCCCGGCCACGGCCAGAACCGGATTAATACCGCCGTTACCCATGGGCCCAAAACAGCTATGAAGGCGGTCGGAGACCTGCTTGGCATTCCTATTCAATATTATGTATACACAGATTTCCAAGGCTTTATCAAGCTGGTAGATGCTGTCGGCGGCGTAGACTTCTACGTAGAGAAAGATATGAAGTATTCGAGCAAGGCTGACCAGAACGAATATGACATCGATTTGAAAAAAGGCCAGCAGCATCTTGACGGCAATGAGGCCCTTCAATATGTACGGTTCCGTCATGATAAAATGGGCGATTTCTCCCGTACCGAGCGTCAGCGCGATCTGATCGCAGCCGTAGTCAAAAAGATGCAAACCACGACCAACATTATGAAGATGCCGGAAATTATCGAATCGATCAGTCCCTATATTGACACGAATATGAGCGTCAATGACATGTGGAAGCTTGCAAATGTGGCATTTCAGAGTACAATGAGCAGTAGTGAGCAGGTGCCTCCAATGAAGCTGTTGGTTGAAGCTAACATCGGCGGGGCATCCGTTCTAACCGTGAAAGATCCAGATATGCTAAAACAGTATGTCCAGGATGTAATGAATGGCCCGGAACCGGAGTCTGAATCCGAAACAAGCAGCAGCGATGGTGAAACAGGCAGCAAGGTTAACAATCGGGATGAAGAAGATACCTTGAAAGATACCGCTTCATCCAACAACCAATGATTTTACCTTAACTAACATCCAATCACGATATCAGGACAGGCTGCGATGGCAGCCTGTCCTGATTTCATAAAGAAAGGAACGAAAGAAAATGTCCAAATCCAGAAAACGTTCAGAAATGTTGTATGAAGAAGCCCTTCAGCATATCGTAGGAGGCGTCAACAGCCCCTCCCGTTCTTTCAGAGCTGTCGGTGGCGGTGCCCCTGTATTTATGAAACGTGCCAAAGGCGCTCACTTCTGGGACGAAGACGGCAATCAATACATAGACTATTTAGGCGCTTATGGGCCGATTATAACCGGACACGCCCATCCCCATGTCACTAAAGCGATTACCGCAGCCGCAGAGAACGGCGTGCTTTATGGTACACCAACCGAGCTGGAAATCAAGCTTGCCAAAATGTTAAAAGAAGCCATCCCTTCCCTTGACAAAGTACGCTTCGTCAACTCCGGTACGGAAGCTGTCATGACAACGATCCGTGTAGCCCGTGCATATACAAAGCGAAACAAAATTGTGAAGTTTGCCGGCTGCTATCACGGTCATTCCGATCTTGTGCTTGTCGCCGCAGGTTCCGGCCCTTCTACGCTTGGTATCCCCGACAGCGCCGGAATCCCGACCAGCATTGCCCAGGAGGTCATCACCGTTCCGTTTAACGATCTGAACGGACTGCGTGAAGCGCTTGAGAAGTGGGGCGATGACGTTGCCGCGGTCATGGTTGAGCCGATCGTAGGCAATTTCGGAATGGTCATGCCTGAGCCTGGATTTCTTGAAGGTCTCTGTCAGATGGCCCATGATAACGGATCACTTGTCATTTACGATGAGGTCATCACCGCCTTCCGTTTCCATTACGGCTCTGCTCAAACATATGCAGGATTAAAAAATCATGAGGCGATCCAACCGGACTTGACCGCACTTGGCAAAATTATCGGGGGCGGTCTTCCGATGGGGGCTTACGGTGGCCGCAAACATATCATGGAGCAAGTGGCGCCGCTTGGCCCGGCTTATCAGGCCGGCACGATGGCAGGCAATCCAGCCTCTATCTCTGCTGGTATCGCCTGCCTGGAAGTGCTGAAAGGTGAAGGTGTATATGAAGAGATGGAGCGCCTGACAGTCAAGCTTACCGAAGGCTTGAAGGCATCTGCTGATCGTCATGGCATCCCGCTCACGATCAACCAAATTCGCGGCTCCTTCTCCACCCACTTCTGCGATCATCCTGTAACCAATTATGACGAAGCGCAGGATACAGACGGCGAAGCATTTGCTGCCTTCTTCCGCAACATGCTGGACCGCGGCATTAATCTGGCACCTTCGAAGTATGAGGCGTGGTTCCTGACAACTGCGCATACTGAAGCGGACATCGATGCTACACTTCAAGCAGCAGATGAGTCGTTTAAAGCTATGAAACATTAATTTATTTCAAAATGAGCTTCTTTCAACAGACAGAAGGGATGTCTTAGGTCAATCGACCTCTAAGACATCTCTTCAATTTTTGGGCTTAAAATGGGAACAACAGTGGCAACGCCATCACCACAGCTGCACCAATAATGATTTGAAGCGGCAGCCCAACTTTTATATAGTGGCTGAACTTATAGCGTCCTGCCGACATCACGAGTGCATTAGGCGGTGTCGAGAACGGCGAGGCAAAGCACATGCTCGCCGCTACAGAAACCGCGAACAAGAACGGATATGGATTCGATCCCATCTGAACGGCCGCCGACATCGCGATCGGGGCGAAAAGAACCGCACAGGCTGTGTTGCTAATAAAAAGGGTCAACAGCGATGTCGCAAAATATACGCCCGCTAATAACGCAAGGGAGCCGTAAGCTCCGAGCGACTGCACCAGCATATCCGACAACAGTGTCGCCGCTCCGGTCTTCTCAATCGCAATCGACATCGGAATCATGCCGCCGATCAATACAACACTCTCCCAATTGACCGTTTTGTAAGCTTCCTCCATATTCCGTACACACCCGAATACTACCATCAGCAGGGCGGCCAGCATGACAGAAGCTACCGCCGGAATCCATTCAGTAACGAGCAAAATGACCATCAGCAGCAAAATCCCGGCAGCAATAGGCGCCTTTTGATCCATCGTCATTTTCCGGGATTCTTCGACCGGCTGGCCAACAACTACAACATCCGTCTGATCCGATGCCAGCAAGGCGATATCCTCCCAAGTACCTTGCACAAGAAAGGCATCGCCAAAACGCATACGCTCCTCCTTCAGATTATGGAAAAGATACTGCTCCTTCCGGTGAATACCGAGAATGTTCACCCGATATTTCTCGCGGAAGCCAGAGTGCTTGACCAGCCGGCCAATCAAGCGTGAGGACGGTGTCAGCATGACCTCGGCAATGCCCACGTCACTTGTCGCGTACTGCGGCTCCAAAGCAGGCTTAGGATGCTCTGGAACACGCTGGTCCAGCATGTCGAGCCCATACTTTTCCGCAAACTGGACTGCCTTTTCAAAGGGACCGTTCACATACAGGATATCATCCTGTTCAATCACCGTTTCCGGACCCGCGATTTCCTGATTGATCGTTTTGAAAAATTGATTTTTAGCCGACATTTTGCGGCGGATCTCAATGACGTGAATACCGAACTCATCTGGAATATTTAACTCTCGAAGCGTTTTTGATCGGATCGCAGAGCTCTCGCCTACCTGTATGCGAAACAGATTTTGTGTCAACCGATATTGCTTCGCCAATTCTTTCAGCGATCGTCCTCCCTGCCTATTCCCATCTCCTTCTTCATTCCTTGGCAAATAGCGGCGCAGAAATAAAATAGCCAGAATGCCGGTGGATAAGCATACTATACCTATCGGGAAAAACGAGAAGAATGACAGTGACTCATACCCAGCACCGATCAAGGTCTCCTGAATGACCAGATTGGGCGGTGTTCCAATCAGAGTAAACATTCCTCCGAGACTGCTGGCAAAAGCAAGCGGCATCAGAAGCCGGCCGGGATGAATCTCCGTGCTGAGAGCCAAGCTCACGACAATGGGCATCATGACCGCAACCGTACCGGTATTGCTGACAAAGCCGCCGATCAGCGATGTCACCAGCATAACCATGATCAGCAGCCGGGTCTCGCTGCCGCCGCCAAATTTCAAAAGTGTTCCACTCGCCATTTTGGCAAGCCCGGTTTGAAAAATTCCTCCGCCTACCACGAACAAGCCGATCATCATGATGACAACTGAGTTGGAGAACCCGGATAACGCTTCTGCCGGCGTCAATATATCCATCAGCATTAATACCATCAGCACGCCGATCGCCACGAGATCCGAACGCACCTTGCCGGACATGAATAATACCGACGCTATAGCCAAAACCGATAACGTAATGATCATCGGTCCATTCACGGATGAATGAAGACTGTCCGCAGCTTAGCGCTGTACTGGACGTCAAGGCCCAAACCGAAAGCGACAGCCTCTAGCGGTGCGTAAGTTTTATGTTCTTTTCCCACTTTATGAAGGAAAGCCGGTGTATCTATCGGGACAATTTCACCGTTTATTTTTATCGTTTCGGCGCCAATCGTTATGACAACTGTTCGATCTTCGAAGGTGATCGTCAAGCTTGATGTTTCATTGCTCCACTTGCTCTTTGCCCCGACAGCATTTACGATGTCCTGAACAGCTGCAAAATTTTTATTGTTCACCATTATCGGTTTATATGGTGTCTTAAGTTCCTTGCCGTTAACGAATATCGTCATCGGCTCAGACGGATCGCTTGCTTCCAGCTTCGTATACTCCCCCCAGATTACTTCCGAGAAGACACGCGCCATCGCTTCATAACCATGTTGATTCGGGTGGATATCCTTTTTCAAAATATGAGTCATCACCATTTCAGAACCGACAAACTCCTTGGCAACATGCGCTACTTTTACATCGATGCCATCCTTGTTAAAAGACTCTGCCATTTCATCCACCAGCCCGGTAAACCGCTCTGCCGCTTCTAACATTTTCGAATAAATCTTTTTATCCGCTATTTTCGGAAGTGGTTGATATTGGTCGGCCAGCACAATCAAGGCATCCGGATTGATACGGTGCAGATTATGTACAACGGATGTCACATTATCAGTATATGTCTTAATAACCTGCTGAACTAAAGCGGAAAACCCTTGAGTACTTGCTGTGTAAGATGTATTTAGCAGCCCCAGCATGTCATTTCCACCTATGGTCACTGTAATGACATCGGCATTTGCAAGCAGTGTTTTGGCCTGAGCTGCTTTTGCACCGATCTTGCCAGCACGGGGATCTTTCAACCCGGACTGCATATCACGGGGGGAAATCGCCTTTTCATCAACCACGGCTTGAACATATCGATGAAGACCTTCCGTCGTAAGTCCGTTTATCCCAAGATTAACAACTTCCGTCCGGCCATGAATCAGTCCTTGCTCCAGCAGCCGATCAACGAACCCGTAAGGCTTCATATTCTTGTTCACCCCCGGTTCGTAACCAACCGTAAGCGAGTCTCCCAAGGAAACAATGCGATATGTATTATCGTCTTTGTCCAGCGGTTGTACCTCAGCATTCACAGGTTTGACATCCCATATCCCCAGCAGCAGCACAGATATCAGCATCATGCTAGTGACTGAAGCTAGATTCTTGCTCCAAAATTTCAGCATTATAACACCCCTTTGGTAAAATATCCAAGCAAATGTATTTTACCATATTCATTATTCAAAGGCAGAAGAAAGCAGCCCTCATTTGAACTGCTCTTCAATCGTTAAGCCTGTTAACAGTTGGAGATACTCGTTCATATGGGACTGCATTTTAAAATCATTTTGAATTCCAGTCAAAAATCGTTTAAGTGTTGCTGCCAGCATCCGATGAAGAAGCTTTATCGCCTGCTCGCTCCATGTATTTATCATACCGGTCATCCAATTCCTTAGCGATCTTGCGATACTTGCGCGTCTCCTCTACAATCGGGTCCAACGTTGTTTGAATGCGAATCTCGTACTTGGGCGGAATAAGGCGGCGCGCTTCTTCCTCCTTGTCCTTCGATTCCATTTCACCATCCGTCAACAGTTCACTGAGCTGTCGCTCCATATTTTGATTCGGCTTATCATTCATGTGTGACACTCCTTTATCTGTTGTAGTAGACGGTTTTAGTCGCATATTTCAGAAAATACTCGACCCTAGTCTTTCCTGAAACCTGTCGCTTCAGCCTTGGATAACGTTTCCAACAGATCATCATGAATTTCGCCATTGGTCGCTACAATATTACGGACAGACAGATCATATGGGCGACCTGCCGTATCGGTTACTTGACCGCCAGATTCCTGAATAAGAAGCGCACCGGCAGCCACATCCCAGGCATTCAATCCGAGTTCCCAATAACCGTTCAGTCGACCTGCAGCAACATACGCCATATGAAGCGCAGCCGAACCGCCTGCGCGTACATTGCGAACCTTAGGAAGAAGCGCCTGAAGTCCGGCCATATTTTGCGGCAAATTAAAAGATGTTTCCAGCGGAAAACCAGTAGCCAGAAGACTGTCCGACAAAGTGGTTTCCTTGGCTACCAAAGTAGGATTTCCGTGGACGTATGCCCCCTTCCCTTTCTCTGCTATGAACAGCTCGTCACGCGACGGGTCATAGACAACCCCGACAATAACTTCTCCATGATGAGCAAGCGCAATCGATACAGAATAAAAAGGAAAGCCATGAACATAATTCGTTGTTCCGTCAACCGGATCAATAATCCACAAATAAGGCTCATTCTTCGCTGTTTCCAATGCTTTCATACAAGCTTCAGCTCCCGGACCAACACTTTCTTCACCTAAAATGGCATGGTCCGGAAAATGAGTCAGAATAAGCTTGCGGATCATTTGCTCCGCACCCTTGTCCACCTCGGTTACCAAATCCTGCGAGGAAACTTTGGTGCTTAGCTGTTTAACTGATCCAAGTCTGCTCTTGATCCATTCCCCTGCTTTGGCTGCGCAGTTGATGGCTACCGCTGTGTAGCTTTTGCTGGTTACTACATAAGGTACCTTATCTTTTTCATTCAATGCATTCACTCTACTTTCTATATTGAAACTAAAAATAAAAGATTTATATTATCCTATTCATATTATACGAGAGAAGCAAGGGCACGTTTCCCTAATAAATCCCTTTCTTTCAAAATATACTTTTATGAATAAACCAATCACTATAAAAATTGGGTCAAATTCAATATTCTTCTATATTTTAACGTTATCTTATTTCCTGCTTCGATGCAAGTGAACAGAAGATGTCATTTTTGAATTAAGGAGTGATTTCCACAGAAGCACCGTCAATAATATGAACACCTTCATTCTCATACGCTGACAAATCCTTCATTAAACCGAACAAAGCCCCGTCTTTTAGCTTTGCTTCGATCATCACATCCAGCTGAGGTGTATTCCGGGCAATTTTTCTCAAAAAAGACAAAAGAGGTACAACATCCACACCATCGGCATGACTGCGTAGATCGGAAGTGCTTTTGGGGCTGGACACATGGATTTTGGGGGGCAGCGGACAAGAGGCGTCAGAGCCGGCCTGTGCCAATGGAGTGTCCCATGTGCGTACAATTTCCGGCCATAGCTCCCATGGAGACTCTCCTTCATTGTTTACCCATTGATGATGGATATCGAGCACCATCGGCAGGCCCAGGTTCTTACATACGTTCAACGTTTCTATAGCTGTAAACGTTTTGTCGTCATTTTCGAGTGTAAGACGTTCTTTTATATCTTGATCAAGCAGTTGAAAATGCTCTTCAAACCTGGCGGCCGCCGAAGGCTTGTCCCCGTATGCGCCCCCGATATGAATGTTGTTCTTCATCGATGCGCTCAGCCCCATCGCCAGCAGCATGTTCGTATGATGTCTTAAATCTTGTATGGAATGATGCAGCACCTCGGAGCGGGGTGTACTAAGAACGGTAAAATGATCGGGGTGAAAAGACACCCTCATTCCGTGCTCCTTCACAAACCGGCCCACTTCAGCAAAGCTTTCTTGCAGTGCAGGATAGGGGTTCCAATCTCCGAGATCTTTATGCGTAGCAAGAGGAATGAGCTTGGATGTCATACGGTAGACTTGAATATCATGAGCAAGGTTATGCTTAAGCAAACGGAGCGTATTGTGCAGATTCTCGACAGCCAGGCGCTCTAGTTTCCGGATTGCCGCTTCACGATCAACCAGCTTCACGAAGCTTTTCATGGTCATCGTCTTCGATGGCGAGCAATTCGAGAGCACTGTGGACATAGCCACATATCCAAACCTCACAATCATGTCTGATTCCCAAAAAACATTTCATAAGCCAGATCGCTCTGAACTTTGGATTCTTCCTCAGTCAGCTTGCGTACAAGCTGAAGTTCAACGGATGTTACCTCACGTCCTTGAAAGTTGATCTCTGCAACGCTGGCTGTAATCAATACGATCGCAACCGCTTTGTTATCCGGCGTATAGGCAATAACTTTTTGTCCTGTAGGATAAACACGAAAACCATCCTTCAGCATCTTTCCCCGCCCATATTCCAGAAGCTCGTAAAGCTCCTGCTCATTCTTGAACTTGCAAACGGAATTGAACTCGGTTTGAAACCCCATGCGCCTGCCTCCCTTTAAATATAAAAGATTAGAGTCAAGGGGAGCCGTGATATCGGACTCCCCTTGGTATTCTCTTTCCTAATTATACATTTTTTAATCTTGATTCTCATAAACCAATGCCTGCTTATGGTTATGCCGCTCGATTCCAAGCTCAATCATCCGATCAAGCAGCTCTCGGTATGATACGCCAGTCTCCCTCCAAAGCAGGGGATACATGCTGTACGGAGTAAAGCCAGGCATCGTATTCACTTCATTAATAAGAATAGCATGATCAGAGCGTCTAATAAAGAAATCGGCACGCGTGATACCGCTGCCTCCAATCGCTTTGAATGCCGTAATGGCAAGCTCTCGAAGCTGGTAAGCTGTATCCGGCTCCACCGGAGCAGGAATGAGCATCTCGGATTTCCCGTCTGTATATTTTGCGGAATAGTCATAGTATTCACCAGAAGAGATAATTTCACCCGGTACCGACGCCATCGGCTCATCATTACCAAGCACACTAACCTCTACCTCTCGAGCATCCACGAATTCTTCCACAATAATTTTATGATCAAAACGCAATGCTTTATCAATCGCGTCTCTAAGCTCCTTAGCATCCCTGGCCTTTGAAATACCTACGCTCGAACCCAAATTAGCCGGTTTTACAAAGCAAGGATAGCCCAGGTCATCCTCCATATGCTGCATTAGCTCATAACTGTTTCGCTCCCACTCAGAACGGCTGAAGTAACAATATTTGCACTGCGGCAGCCCTGCTTGAGAAAACAGCTTTTTCATAATGCCTTTATCCATTCCCGCTGCTGAAGCAAGTACGCCAGCTCCGACATAAGGAATATCAGCCATCTCGAACAGTCCCTGAATCGTACCGTCCTCGCCAAAGGTGCCATGCAGAAGCGGGAACATAATATCTACCACTGCTTCCTCACTGCCATACAGTCTGCTAAAGACTGCATTAAGCGCCGTTTGTGTCCCCTCTCCATTCTCTAGCTTCAGCTCGGAAAGGTCAGTAAACGGTACAGCAAGCTTGCCTCCGATCCTCCACATTCCCTGCTTCGTGATGTAAAAAGGGATTATTTCATATTTATCAAAATCAAAAGCGTTCATGACGGCAAAAGCTGTTGATAACGACACCTCATGCTCTCCTGATTTGCCGCCATATACTAACCCTACCGTTAATTTATCCTGTCCCATGTGAAACCTCTCTTTTTATACGAATTGCAGCACACCATGCTGTCATGCTAAAAGTAATCGGGAATGTGGTAAAATCGATATTTCGTATTTTCGTTCCAAGCGTAGGAATCCCGATAATCCCAATAACGATGTTTACTGCTGACGGTATGGGCGTTTACCAGCGGCATGCCACCAGCATCAAATGCTGTTACAATTGTGCTGTGCTGGAACGATCCGTCACCATCCCAATCATAAACGATAACATCACCGAGCATGAGCTGCTCCGGCCGCTCTACCAACTCGGCTCTTAAACCTGAGGTACTCGTGTGCAAGTACCGGGTGAAACTGTTGGAAACCGCCCAACTGTAGCTCCACCATTCCCGGTTGTTCACATATCCTTTGTACCACCATCCCGTTTCTCTTTTACCAGTATAGTGGATTGGGGCTTTGCCTGCAAAGAGACACTGGGAGATATAATTCGTGCAGTTCACTTCAAATGTCGCAAACTCCGGGTTGCCCGAATCCCACCATTTATCCGCATATTGGACTGCGGCCTCCCTTTCATATCGGCCTGCACGTGAGTGGGTTCCTGCTGCATACACGCCATGATTGATCAGCGGGACGGAAGGGGCAGAACCATGCGATTCATCCTGTTCGTTAAATTCCCCTTCAGGTTCATTCCACGGATGACACTCATCTTCCAGACGTTCGACATCAACAATAAGCCAGGCATCCCCGTCACGAGCCACCGTCAGTCTTTCCTTGCTGATGGAATCTTCCCGGTGGGTCAAACCTCCTTTTTCATAAAAAAACACCGTATGCAATCGAACATCAACCACAGCTTCATCTTCTGTCTCCCGAAGGATACGCTGCAGCTTCGCTCTTGTCTCGCTCTTCTGCGGAGTCACTTTACGCTCGGTGTACCAGGCCTGAATACGAAATTGTCTTTCTCCACGCTCCATCAGATAATCCAGATCTGTTACAATTTGCTCTCTCACGCCTGATCCGTAATCCACCCGGCTCTGATTATATTGATCCACATACATATACAAAACTTGTTTCCAAGGCTGCTGTGCTTTTTTCGTCTTCACCCCGCACACTCCTCTCGATATTGTTCGATAAGTTATGTTTTGAAAATATAAGGAATTATTTCTAACCACTATATGAGGAAGGCAGACCAGCTATGAATGGCGCTATACAGCTTAATTTCTACGAATCTCCTTCTTTCGTCCCGTCGAGTACCTGGCTTCACGGTAAACAGCGGGATAAAGACTGGATTTTGGGCTAAATTCAAACTCTTTTTTCCGGAAAAAATGCTTTACGTCAGGACTTGCAAACGTTATACTTAAAGTAAGTGAAATTTTGAAATTGTGTTTCACCTGATGAAACTACCATGAAAAGACCTATATAACACAAGGAGGTATATGTATGTCAGTTAAGGACCAATTCTCTATCTCCCGTTCGCTTGAGGTTGGCGGCAAAAATTACCGTTACTTCAGCCTACAGGCTTTGGAAGAGCAAGGACATGGCAATATATCAAAGCTTCCTTTCTCCATCCGGGTATTGCTTGAAGCGGCTGTCCGCCAATTTGATGGACGTGCAATTACAGAAGATCATGTAAAGCAACTTGCTAAATGGAATGAAGGGCTTGGCAACAATAAAGAAATTCCATTCATTCCTGCCCGTATCGTCCTCCAGGACTTTACTGGAGTTCCGGTTGTAGTAGACCTTGCAGCTATGCGTGATACGGTTAAGAAAGCAGGCGGCGATCCGAAGAGAATCAACCCGCTCGTACCCGTCGATCTCGTTATCGACCACTCCGTAATGGTAGATGCTTTCGGTACCGAACAGGCTCTCGAATATAACATGAAGGTAGAATTCGAGCGCAACGAAGAGCGCTACCGCTTCCTTCGCTGGGCCCAAACCGCATTTGATAATTTCCGCGCTGTGCCTCCGGGAACAGGTATCGTTCACCAGGTTAACCTGGAGTACCTGGCCTCGGTAGCAGCTACGAAGACCGTTGATGGCGAAACTCTCGTCTTCCCGGATTCCCTCGTAGGTACTGACTCCCATACGACGATGATCAACGGCCTCGGTGTTGTGGGATGGGGTGTCGGCGGCATTGAGGCGGAAGCCGGCATGCTGGGACAGCCTCTTTATTTCGTAACGCCGGATGTTATCGGCTTCAAGCTGACCGGCAGTCTGGCGGAAGGCGCTACGGCGACAGACCTGGCCTTGACCGTAACTCAAATGCTCCGCCAAAAAGGCGTTGTCGGCAAGTTCGTTGAATTCTATGGCCCGGGTCTGGCCAATATCAGTCTGGCTGACCGTGCGACCGTAGCAAACATGGCTCCAGAATACGGCGCTACCATCGGCTTCTTCCCGGTTGATGCTGAAACGCTCGCATATCTCCGGAGTACAGGCCGTACAGACGAACAAGTTGAACTCGTAGAAGCATACTATAAAGCACAGAACATGTTCCGCACAGCAGATACTGTTGATCCGGAATTTACAGATGTGATCGAGCTGGATCTGGCTTCGGTTGTACCGAGCTTGGCAGGACCTAAACGTCCACAAGACCGCATCGAGCTCACGAACATGAAAGAAAACTTCAATGATATTATTCGTACTCCAATCGATAAAGGCGGATACGGCCTGAGCGATGAGAAGATCGAACAGAAAGTAACAATTAACCATAAAGATGGAACAACGAGTGAAATGGGAACTGGTGCCGTTGTTATTGCAGCGATTACGAGCTGTACGAACACATCCAACCCGAGTGTTATGCTTGGTGCTGGCCTTCTCGCTAAAAAAGCAGTTGAACGCGGCTTGAAAAAACCGGGCTACGTGAAAAGCAGCTTGACCCCAGGCTCTCTTGTTGTTACAGATTACTTGGAAAAAGCAGGGCTTCTGCATTATCTGGAGGCGCTCGGTTTCTATGTTGCCGGCTACGGCTGCGCAACTTGTATCGGTAACTCCGGTCCTCTTCCTGACGAAGTAAGCCAGGCGATCACGGACAATGATATGACGGTCGCGGCTGTTCTTTCCGGTAACCGTAACTTTGAAGGCCGCGTTCACGCTCAGGTTAAAGCTAACTATCTCGCTTCGCCACCGCTTGTCGTAGCTTATGCACTGGCCGGCACGGTAAATATCGATCTGCAGAACGATCCGATCGGCTATGATCCGAATAACGAACCGGTTTACTTGAAAGATATTTGGCCTACTAGCGCGGAAATCCGTGAGGCAATCGGTCATTCCCTTACGGCGGATGCTTTCCGTAAAAAATATGAAAATATCTTTACCGCCAACAAGCGCTGGAATGAGATTTCTGTACCAGAGGGCGAGCTGTATGAGTGGGATGCCAAGTCAACCTACATTCAGAATCCTCCGTTCTTTGAGAATCTTGGCAGCGAGCTGAACAATATTCAGGAAGTCCGCAATGCGCGTGTTCTTGCCTTGCTGGGTGATTCTGTCACAACAGATCACATTTCTCCGGCGGGTAACATTGCAACGAACAGCCCGGCGGGTGTTTACCTGAGCGAGCGGGGTGTTGCACGGAAAGACTTCAACTCTTACGGCTCCCGCCGTGGGAATCATGAGGGCATGATGCGCGGGACTTTCGCAAACATCCGAAACCGCAA
>NZ_LT985747.1:3837035-3967722 GCF_900289175.1 Paenibacillus faecalis
GGGGTGTTGCACGGAAAGACTTCAACTCTTACGGCTCCCGCCGTGGTAATCATGAGGTCATGATGCGCGGTACTTTCGCAAACATCCGAATCCGCAACCAGGTAGCTCCAGGTACAGAAGGCGGCGTGACAACTTATCTGCCAACGGACGAAGTGATGTCCATTTATGATGCTTCGATGAAGTATCAGGCAGGCGATCAGAATTTGATCGTTATAGCAGGTAAAGAATACGGTACAGGCAGCTCTCGTGACTGGGCAGCAAAAGGTACCTACCTGCTTGGCGTCAAAGCTGTACTTGCCGAAAGCTTCGAGCGGATTCACCGCTCCAACCTTGTAGGCATGGGAGTTCTGCCACTTCAGTTCCAGGAAGGCCACGGCTGGCAAAACCTTGGAATTAACGGTCGCGAGACGTTTGATATTCTCGGTCTGGACAACAATGTAAAACCAGGTCAAGAGCTGACCGTTGTCGTTACTCGTGAAGATAACACCAAATTCGAAATCCCTGTCATTGCTCGTCTGGACAGCATGGTTGATGTAGACTACTACCACAACGGTGGTATCCTGCAAACCGTTCTTCGCCAGATGATCACAAGTAACGTGAAATAATATTTTTACCATAACTTAAGACTTAGTATAAAATCCCCATCTTCTTTCAAGGAAGATGGGGATTTTTGTGCGGATAAAAGACTTTTATCCTCTTTTAGCTAAAAAATGTTTCTAAAATGATGACAGGCGGTTAAAATATTAAAAATCATTTATTTAAATTCGGGATATGTATATTTAGGAGGAACGTCATATGCTGACTGTACATACGGTAACTCCCTACCATTACCAGTACCCTCGACCACAACCTTTAAATACGATGAGAAAAGAACCGGCCGAGAAAAAGACAGTTACATTTCATGAAGTTCTAAAAGAGAAAATGAATGAGAAAATAACGAAACAGAAATGAATTAAACCGAAGCCAAACCTCCATAATAAGGAAGAATGACATCTATGAAATGAGGGAGGATTGGCTATGCTGGAAAATCTCGAAAGCTCTTATGACTGCTCCCAAGCTGGAGACGACCTGCATCAACTTAAACAGGAACTGGCATCCCTGCAGGGTCTTGGCAAGGAAGATTCAGAAACTCAGGAACGCATGAATCGACTGGAAAATCAAATCTCGTTCATTATGAACAAGTGCGGTATTCATCATTAAAGCCTTCAGCAAACAAACCGGGTCCCCATAACGGGAGAACCGGTTTGCTGCTTCGTATCCAACTATTTGTCAGATCATCATCCCCATTTCTCTTGCTGCTTCTTTGAGCACCGGGGCATATTCACGCAGCTTTTTTGCGGACAATCGACTCACCGGTCCGGACATCGATAGCGCTGCTGCAATTTTACCGCTGCGGTCCATAATGGGAACAGCTACGGCCGCTGCCCCAGGTTCACGCTCCTCAATGCTTATCGCATAACCCTTTTCCACAATGTCGGCCAATTGACGCCGATACTGTTCCTTATCCACCGCATCGGGCCAATCCGGCTTGTTTAGCAGCTCTTCCTGATCGGACGCAGACGCATAGGCCACCAGTACCTTGCTGGAGGCTCCCACCGACAACGGCAGACGTGTACCTACCTGAGCTACCCTACGGACCGCCTGATTGCTCTGTACAGCCTGTATACGAATACGCTCAGCACCATCGCGCAAATATAAGCTTACCGTTTCGCCCAGCTTGTCGCGTAGAGACTCCATAGCAGGAAGCAATTTTACCGCCGGATCATCGCTGTGAGAAAGATGAGTTGACAGCTCCCATATTTTCATCCCTAACCGATATTTATCCGTTCGACTGTCCCGTACAACAAATCCCTTTTCCTCAAGCGTAGCGATCAGCCGGTGCACAGTGCTTTTATGCAGTCCAATGAGAGAGGAAATCTCAGTCAAAGCCAGCTCATGACTTTTCGTAAAACACATTAATATATCAAGTGCTCGTTCAACGGCACGTACCGTTATTTTTCGGTCTTCCATACCCGATTACTCCTCTCGCGTTTCATTACATGAAACCTGGTTACAAGAATTATATGAAAAAACAAACGGGAAGTAAACAAAAAAACTCACTTTACATTTGTCTTACAATCTTCTAGATTTCATTGACTTTAACCCTGTCCCAGCATACGATAATAATAATTTTTAATTTTCATTAAAATGAAAATAATTTATGGTTAGGAGGGGCCACTCATGAGCATGGTCACTGGTAATAACGCCCCACTCCCCCAAATGAACGATACAAAAATCGGACTTTCCACCCGAATGATCCGGTTCAAGCATATTTTACTTTCGCTCCTTCTGTCAGTAATCTTCTTTCTCGTATTTTGCTTTATAGCTCTGCATGCCTATATCGCCTGGGTGCTGTCATATCCTACCGTAGCGCCGCTGTATTCCAATCCAAAGCTTGCGAAGGAGATGGATTATGAAAATGTTGTGTTTCCCTCAATCAGTGGTGAACAAAATTTAAACGGCTGGTATATTCCTGCTGAAAACTCCGTGCGGACGATCGTATTTAGTCATGGTTACGGTGCCAATCGCGAGGAATCCTGGATTCCGATGTATGACCTTGCCCATTACGCACACAATCTGGATTTTAACGTGCTGATGTTCGATTATGGCTTTGCTTCCCAGACCAGCAAGGAGGTTGCGACAGGAGGCAAAGAGGAGAAAGAGCAGCTTCTCGGGGCTATTCAGCTAGCCAAACAGAAAGGTGCGAAGCAGATTGTCGTCTGGGGATTTTCGATGGGAGCCGGAACGGCGTTACAAGCGGGCTTGGAAACCAACGATGTAGATGCCATGATCCTTGACAGCACGTTTTTGCTTGAGCCGGACACCCTGTATCACAACATAAAAAACCAGATTGATCTGCCACGTCACCCGTCATTAGAAATACTGGAACTGCTGTTTCCTATACTAAACGGGACCAGTCTTGATCAAATACCATACACGGAAGTGAAGAAAAACAACTACCCGTTCCCAACCCTGTTTATACACGGAACCCAAGATGATAAAGCGCCTTATCCTATTGCAGAAAAAATAGCAGCGAACCAGACCCATCCCGATTCAGATTCATGGATTGTCGAAGGCTCGCACCATGAACTCATCTTCCGGGAACATCCGCGTGAATATTTACGCCGTGTGTCAACCTTTCTTGGAAAACTGCCTTCACCAAACAGCTCAGTTCCCGAATAATATATCTGAATCATTTACCTTTAATATACTCATTCCCAAGCTCGCATTTATTAACAGATGTGGGCTTTTTTCTGCTGTTTAACTTCATAGTACAAACCTTAGTACGAATATAGTTTCATAGTGAGTGAATATGACAGGAGGAATAGTTCATGTTGTATATTTACGGATCGATGCTCCCTGCGAGGATTTTGGAAGAAATCCGCTTCTGGAAGCAGCAGGAGATGGAGCATACGGAAGTTATTAAAGCCATTGTTCCCGGTCTTGAGGCTCCCTATGTCAAACTGCTGAACGATTGGGCCGTTGTATTCGGTGAAACCGAAAAAGCAGCGGATCAGCTGCTTAACCAAGTCCTTTCTTCTTCCGGACCGCTGTCTCCACAGCTGATCACGCAGATCGAACAGCTGCTTCGAGTTTCCCTGGAGCAATCGAAGGAATTCATACGCCAGCTCTATATGATGAAAAACAGCAGCAACGCTGTACAGCAAATTCCACTAGCTGACACGGTACTGCTGCACATTATCCGGGAGTCGGAATATTTCATTGAAGTTTTGAAAGAGCTCAGCCAGCCCGGAGCAATGAAACGGTTGATTGAACATCCCGATTTAGCCCGAAATGATTCGCAAGAATCAGCCGAAACATCCCCTCCCAACGAGAAAACTGAAGCTGTCATTCAAAGCGTCTCATCACCACATACCAAACAGCAACCTGTTCCCATCGGTGGACACCGCCTTCCTCCGCTCCCTTATCCGTACAATGCGCTTGAGCCGTACATTGATGAAAAAACTATGCGCATCCACCATGATAAACACCATCAAAGCTATGTTGACGGTCTCAACAAGGCAGAGACCAAGCTGGAGGAGGCCCGCAGAAGCGGAAATTTTGAGCTCATCAAGCATTGGGAACGTGAACTGGCGTTCCATGGTGCAGGCCACTATCTCCATACCTTGTTCTGGAGCATTATGAATCCGAAAGGCGGTGGAGTTCCACAAGGAGAACTTGCCCAACAGATCAAAAGGGATTTCGGCAGCTACGAACGATTCAAGAAGCAGTTTACGGAAGCAGCAGACAAAGTTGAGGGAGGAGGTTGGGCCATTCTCGTCTGGAGCCCGCGCAGCCATCGACTGGAAATATTGCAGGCTGAGAAACATCAGAACCTTTCCCAGTGGGATGTCGTACCGCTTCTTGCTCTCGATGTTTGGGAACATGCCTATTATCTCAAGCACCAAAACAATCGCACCAACTATATTAAAGATTGGTGGAACGTCGTTTATTGGCCAGAGGTGCAAGCACGTTATGAACAGGCTAAAAAATTAAAATGGCAACCTTTCTAAGTTCCTGAAGAGAGAAGCAAAAAGACAGGAGCGTGCGCATGCTCCTGTCCTTAACCTCATTAAAAAAGGACGTCCCGGAAACAGAAAAAATCTGCTGGGAACATCCTTTTTAACATTCATCTTAAAATGACAATCAGTCCTTAATCAGCGCCATAAATTCAGCGCGTTGAGCGGGATCACTCTGGAATGTACCCCGAACCGCCGAAGTAATCGTCTTGCTGCCAGGCTTCTTAATGCCGCGAGCGCACATACACAGATGCTCACCTTCAACCACAACCATAACACCTTGTGGCTGAAGCACCTCAACCATGATATCCGCGATCTCGGACGTAATGCGTTCCTGTACCTGAAGCCGACGAGTTACCGCTTCTACCAGACGAGCAAGCTTGCTTAAGCCTACGATTTTACCGCTAGGAACATAACCGATATGCACTTTTCCAAAAAACGGCGCCATATGGTGTTCACATTGGCTGTAGTACACGATGTCCTTTACAATGACCAATTCCTCATGCTGCTCGTCAAACGTGACACCGAGCACATCACGGGGATCAATCTCATAACCGGCAAAAATCTCCTCGTACATCCGTGTCACGCGGGCAGGTGTCTCCAATAAACCTTCTCGCTCGGTATCCTCACCGATCAGTTTAAGAATTTGCTCAACATGATATTCGATCTGCTTGCGATGCTCTCCTACTTTGCTGTTAACATAATCTTTCACGCCCGCCACGGTATATCCCCCTTTCCGTTCATAAACGGTCATCTATTATTTCATTATTTTCGTTTGCGTGATTGGCCTTTACCTGGTGCAGGCTGGTTTTTCATCATATGCTGTGCACGCTGCATCTGTTTGCTGTTCAGATTATACCCCATCTGCTTAGCCATCTTTTGCAGCATTTGTGGATCACTTTGCATTTTCTCCAGCTGCTTGCGGAGATAGAATACTCCAATAAAAAAACCACCAATCAGCCCCACGATCAATGTAATAATTGGAATCGCAATGTCCATAACTTGACCACCTTTTGCTTATACTAAAATTTACCATTATATGGTGCACATACGCTCCTATCATAGCACGTCCCATTCCGGACAGCAAACAAAAAGAAACGTCTTTACCACCCTTACAGGGAAAGAAATCTACAAACCCTTATGATCCGGAAGTGCCCCTTCTAGTGTAAGCAGATACCTCTTAATCTCCAGCCCTCCGCCATAGCCTACAAGCCTACCATCCATACCGACTACCCGATGGCAAGGTATGATAATGGAAACCGGATTTTTATTGTTCGCGCCACCAACGGCACGAACCGCTTTCGGACGTCCTATGGCGTCTGCAATATCCTTATAGGAACGGATCTCCCCAACAGGAATTTGCTTGAGAGCTTCCCACACCTGTAGCTGGAACTGCGTCCCACGCATATCAAGAGGCACTGTAAATTCCCGCAAAGTCCCCTCAAAATACTGTTTAAGCTGAGAAGTAACATGAGCTAATCGCTCTTCGTTTCGCTCATATCCGGCGCCTTCAGCCCAGGTTCGTGACCACTGCTGCAGCACAGCCTCCTTGACAGTAAAAGCCCCAAACTCAATCAAACATACTCCAAGATCAGACGCCACTATCGTAAGCGGCCCAATCGGTGTGTGCAGTTCATCATAATACAGGAGGTCATTTTTCACAGCCCGAGCAGTCACAGGCTCTGCTCCTTTAGATGCATTGCTTACCGCAGGCTTGTCTTGTCCCCGTTCATTCTGTACTTCTTCAACTGTTTTAAAATGCTTGCTTCCTTCTTGCTTGTCAGTCTCCGCTCCGACCTTCGTCTCTGGTTGCAATTTATTTAAGGCTTGTTGCAGCATGTTACGTACTTTAGGTTCCTGTTCCGATTTCATGCTTTTTTCTAAGTTGTCCAAAGCTTCTTCGCCTCCAATGCGGCCCAGAGCCCATGCGGCAGTACCCCGCAGCTCCGGACGCGGATCTTTCAGCAGCACCTCGCTCAGCTTCGGTACTGCCGAAGCGTCTTTAAAGTTACCAAGGGCGATGACGGCATTGCGCTGGATCGGTTTCTTTCCACGCCATGCCGCTGCAGTATCGCCAAATGCTTCCTTGAATTCCCGGTTGCTCATATCAAGAATCGGGAGTAAGAGCGGCTTTGCCTTTTCGGGATCAGGCTGTAATTCCGCATGATGTGTCCAGTTTAAACCTTTGTTCTTAGGACAAACCATTTGACAAGTGTCACAGCCGTACAGCCGATTGCCGATTTTACGCATCGCTTCCTCATCCAGAAATCCTTTGGTTTGAGTGAGGAAGGATATGCATCGCTGCGCGTTAAGCTGTCCCGGTCCCACAAGGGCACCGGTAGGGCAAAAATCAATGCATTTCGTGCATTCTCCACAATCTTCCGTCACTGGTGTATCCGGCGGAAAAGGTATGTTGGTGACCATTTCACCAAGGTAAATCCACGAGCCATATTTGGGAGAAATAATAGCACAATTTTTGGCACTAAAACCGATTCCCGCCCGCTGTGCGACTGCTCTATCCACCAAAGCTCCCGTATCCACCATGCTTTCAAGAACGGCATCCGGAACACGTTCACGGATGAATGCTTCGAGCTTTGCCATCGCTTCCCGCAGAACATGGTGATAATCTCTGCCCCATGCCGAACGTGCCATAATCCCGCGATATTTACCGGGCTCGGATTTCGGCGGCTTGCTCATTTTGGACGGGTAGGCAACAGCTATTGCAATAATTGAAGCTGGAGTGACTCCCGGTAATGCAGGCGTCACCCTTTTATCAAGATCAGGTTCCTCGAAACCTGACTCGAACCCCTTATCCCGATGATTTTGCAAAATAGCTTTTAGCGATACAAACGGATCTGCCGAAGCAAATCCTATATCATCAATGCCCATTTCAGGCGCAGCTTTTCGCAGCTCCTCTTTGAGCTCTTCCCAGACGGAAGCCGAAGGAGCGTAGGCACCAAGCCGTAAAGTCATCTCCAACGCCTCCTTTCCAGATTGAGCTTTACAACCCTTTTATTTCAGACAACGGCCACAGAATAAATTCGGCCCGTCCAACAATATCCGATCTCTTTATACTGCCAAATTCACGACTGTCCTTGCTCTTTCTGAGATGACGGTTATCACCCATCACGAAATATCGGTCTTCCTCCAGTTTAACCGGACCGAAATCAGGATCTTCGATCGGACTATCCGTATACGGTTCATCTTGTGCCACACCGTTCACATAAAGAATATGGCCTTTAACCTCCACGGTATCACCCGGAATGCCTATGATTCTTTTTACAAGAAATTCTTTTTGGTCAGGGCCGGTACTCGGGTCTTTCAACACAATGACATCACCGCGATCCGGTTCGCTGAACCGATATACCAATTTATTGATGAACAGCCGCTCAGATGCTTCAAGTGTCGGTTCCATCGATTCCCCTTTAACCATAGACAGATTAAAAACAAACATATTCAGCAGAACCATAATACCAAATGCTATGGCAATCGTTTTGACCCAATCCCATAGCTCAGCAGCCCAACCGTTCTTGCCAGCTGATTTCCCTTTGGCATTCGATGTATCTTCGCTTTCGTTCGAACCCGGTGGAATGATTTGTCCCATGTTACACCTTCTTTGCTATTATGGTAGCCTTTACCCAAAAAGGCCTATATAAATAATTTAATACAATAATAGAAAAGCATATCTCTCTCCCATTTGCAACGGTTGATAGATATGCTGAGTACAAGCGTAAACCATTTCGCCGTATTTAACAGCAAAATTTGCGCTTCGCTAAATAATTATAAGCCAAGTTAAAAATAAATAATTCACTTATATTTTCTCAACTTAAAATGTTTGTTTCTTGGCTTTTCGCCTCTATGCATGCATGAAACCGGTCTTATCCGATCAGACCATTACGAATGGCTCACGATGCTCAGTTTCTGGAAGGCTTTCAGGATTTTATTTGCACCATACCCCATCGCTTCATAAAGCGGCATGGCAGCAGCTACATTATGTTCATCACCGGCAACGAGAATCCGACTGACTTTACGGGATTGGAACCGCTGTTCCATACATTCAATAAGGGCTTTTCCAATTCCTTGCCGCCGATAATCCGGGTGAATGGCAACGCGGTAATAGTATCCATTATTACGCTCAATGGTCCCGATTAGTGCACCAACAATTTCATCATTCTCTTCTGCCACCACAATGAGGTCGGAGTCCCAGGCAAGCTGTCTGGAGAAAGGCACTATCGTATTTTCGTAGCATTCTTCTGATAAAGCAATCTGTAAAAGCTCGGTTACTTGATTACAGTCACTCAACTGAAAGGAACGAACATGCATCTCAAAATCTCCCTTTTCGTTAGCATGATGCGGTTTACGCGGCTTACAATTTTGTATTCCGTTGCTGCAAACCTAACCTAAAATAAATTACTACAAAAACTGCGAAAATCCTGCTTTCTTGTCCATTAAACCACATATTTCTCCTAATTTCACGAGTTTTCTTGTGAAAACGCTTTATATTAAGCGGTTACATTTACTTTCGCCAAATAAAACGCCACCAAATTGTAATCCGTTCGCGATAAATTTGTTATGGCAAAGTTATCGTTCTTCTGCTAGGGATGCGATATTTACACTGTTTTGACTCGATTTTACCTTCTGTTAACAGGGGTTTTGGACTTTTCAAACATAAAAGTTGATTTAATCCCCCGGAAAGGTTTAATATATGAATAGATACGAAAGTTACATATGTTCTTTCGGGTGATAAAGGCATCCTCACACCATGGTTGTCCTTTTATCATAATAAAAAAACTACATTATCAGGAGGTATTTTCATTATGGCATTTCAATTACCACCACTTCCTTACGCAAACAACGCGCTCGAGCCTCATATCGACGCACAAACGATGGAGATTCACCATGATCGCCACCATAATACCTATGTAACCAATTTGAATGCAGCGCTTGAGAAAGCTCCTGAACTTGCAAACAAAACGCTGGAAGAGCTCATCGGCAACCTCGATGCGGTTCCTGAGAGCATCCGTACTGCAGTTCGAAACAACGGCGGCGGACATGCGAACCATACCCTTTTCTGGGAAGTAATTGGACCTAATGGCGGCGGCCAGCCTACAGGTGCTTTGGCTGAAGCCATCAATAACGAACTTGGCGGATTCGAGAAGTTCAAAGAAGAATTTGCAAAAGCAGCTACAACCCGCTTCGGTAGCGGTTGGGCTTGGCTTGTAGTGAAAGACGGCAAGCTGGCTGTAACGAGCACACCTAACCAGGACAGCCCGATCATGGAAGGACAAACTCCTCTGCTCGGACTGGACGTTTGGGAGCACGCTTACTACCTGAAATATCAAAACAAGCGCCCTGATTACATCGCTGCTTTCTGGAACGTTGTAAACTGGGAAGAAGTTGGCAAGCGTTACGACAACGCGAAATAATTACCACTAATAACGGCTTGCAATCGAATAGGAAGGGAGCGGCTAATTCCCGTCCTTTCACAACATCTAGCTTGCGGGTTTCGCACTAGCACTAGGCGTTTCCAAAAGGTTGACAAAGCCCATATAACGAGAGAGCAAACTTTTCAGCCCTCTGGCTTCCTAAGTAGGAAGTCAAGAGGGCTTTATTTATGTTCCGGGACATTTCCCACGCTCCCCATCGGGAATTCAGAAGTTTGACTATCTTTGACTTTTGACTAGAAATCAGATATGATAAAGATACGGTTCCTATCATTCACGGGCGCATGCATATCATGTTTCATAGGGCGAGTGGCGCTAGAATATGACTTCTCGATAAAGTGATTTTCGTCAACATATTATAAACTCATTGGATCAACAAGCTGCTCGTATCGACCTGCTCATACGGCAGCTTTTTATTGCTCCACATGTTGAAATACCGCTCGATTTCATCGTATTATATAATGATAGGCCAAAAAAGAGGAAATGCGATCATTATGATGCCGTAAAAGAGGAGGCGAGGATTTGGCAACGGTAAGAGATATAGCACGTGAAGCAGGTGTATCGCCGGCGACCGTATCGCGGGTTCTTACGGGGAAAGGAAACACATCATCCGAAGCGAATGAAAAAGTGGAAAAAGCTATACAGAAACTAGGGTACGTTCCGAGCACCAAGGCGAAACCGATCGCTCAGGACGCCGAATCCCGCACCATCTGCTATACAATCGCACGTGAACCTAGCGAAATTTTTGGGAATCCATACTACTCCAATGTTCTCCTTGGTTTATCCAACGCTACTCAAAAATACGGATATGACTTGCAGATTTCCGCCTTTCGCTCCGTCGATCAACAAATCAAGAAATGCCTGACGCTATACCAGAACAAAAAAGTGAATGGCTTTATTTTATCCGGTGTCATGTCAGCGGACAAAAGCTCACTAATTCAAAGCCTGCAACAGCATTCCATTCCGTTTGTCATGATCGGACGCAGTCTTCAACACAATGTATTTTGCATTCATAGCGATAATTACCGGGACGGGTATGTCACGACTCAGCATTTGCTGGACGAGGGGTATCGGCGTATCGTGTTCCTGACTGAGAGTGTGGACATCGATGTTGTGCGCGACCGAATCGCGGGGTACAAGCAGGCGCTACAGAGCAACGGCCTGGAGGCGAGAGACGACAGCATTATCTTGTGCGGCCCGAAAGAAGCGGATATGATTGCCGCTTTGGACGAATATAGCTCCGGAGGCAGAGCATTCGACGCAATTATTGCTGTAGACAGTGTATTGGCGCTTGGTGTACTGAAGTACTGTCGGGAACGCGAACTGCGCGTTCCAGAAGATGTCGGCATTATCGGTTTCAACGATGCCGCCTTTCTCAACAAAATCTCGCCATCGATCAGCTGCACGACCATTCGAGGGGAGCATCTCGGTTTAGAAGCACTGGAAATGCTCATTGAGCTAATGGACGACCCTGAACGCATTAATAAGAACAAGACGGTAACCCTCCCTTCCGAGCTTATCGTACGTCAATCGACACAACGGACAAGACGTTCTTCATCCCATACATGAAACAAGGAGAGAGGGCGAAAAATCGCCCTCTCTCCCCGCTTCTATTCGATTTCTTTATATCAGAAACGTTACTCTATTTTTACTGATATCACACCTGGTATCGCTTTCACGTGCTCAACCAAATCACTCATCGACTTTTTTTCGGGCATCATAATCATTATTATCATCTGCAGCGGCGACGCTGTCCCTTCAGTTAGCCCCAACGACTGTGCATCTGTCACGTTCATATTCCGAATCTCCACCTGTTCCGCAATCAGCTGCTTCGAAATCATACCTAGTGTACCCGGTCCTCCGGAATAGGTCACTTCCATCGACAACGCCTTATTTGCTACCAGATAGCGAAGCTCAATTTTGTTCAGCAACTGCAAAGAGACAAAGACAAGCCCGCATGTCAAAATCGCCGGGAAGTAGAACCCTGCACCTACCGCGAGCCCGATCGCGGCCATCACCCAGAGCGTGGCAGCCGTGGTTAGCCCTTTGACAGACATGCCGGTTCGAATAATCGTTCCTGCTCCGAGAAAACCGATGCCGCTAATGACCTGCGCCGCCAGGCGGGCCGGATCAATCCGGACATTCGGTTCATCAACGAAAGCGTTGAATCCATAAATGGACAGCAGCATAATGAGCGAAGAGCCGATGCATACCAAAATATTGGTGCGAAATCCGGCAGCATGCTGATTCATTTCCCTCTCGAAGCCGATAATGCCTCCGAGCACAAGCGAGAGAAACAATCGTAAACTTATGCTTACCGGATCCAACGTCCAAGGACTTGTCACCGTATCTCCCCCTCTCGTCACTCTTGTTCTAGTCTAATTTGTACATCAAACTATCTCTTTTTCAAATCTTGCCCGATTTCCTATGTTTTCGTTGCCCCCGCAGTCAGCCCAGAAATAAGGAAACGCTGCAGGAACAGGAACACCGCAGCAATCGGAATGGCGATAAGCACCGATCCCGCTGCAAACCGGGTAAAGTTGTTGCTGAATTCCTGATTGACCAGGTTGAACAAACCGACGGCGAGTGTATAGTTCTCCGAGCTGCGAATGACGATCCGCGGCAGCAGAAAGTCCATAAATGGCGTCATAAAGTTGAACAAGGCAACCACGGCCAAAATCGGCTTTGCCAGCGGTAAAATAATCTGGAAAAAAATCCGGAAATGGCCCGCTCCGTCAATCTTAGCCGATTCGTCCAAATCCCGCGGAATCGTGTCGAAATAGCCTTTGATCAGAAAGGCATGCATCGGAATGGACGATCCAACGTAGACCAAAATCAAACCAGCCAGCGTATCCAGCAGCCCCAAGATGTTTAGCAAAATATAAATAGCGACCATTCCCATCAATACCGGAAACATCTTGATCAGCAGAAGCGTGTACAGACCGTTCTTGCGCCCTCTGAAATTATATCGTGAGAATGCATACGCTAGGAACGTCGTGACTATAAGCGAAAGCACGGTCTTCCAGCTGGCGACAATCAACGTGTTTTTATACCACAGCTTATATTCGCTGTCCGGATTGGAGAAGAGCCAGGAGTAATGCTCTGTCGACCAGTTCTCTGGAATTATTTTTGCACTGTATAAACTGGTTCCCGGATTCAGCGAAACGCCCATAGCCCATAATAACGGATACGTAATGACGATGAACATGAACAAAATGAACGCGTAAATGCCAGTGAGCTCCAGTCTTGATTTCCATTTCGTACTCATTAGACGTTGTTCTCCTCCTTGAACGATCGAGTTCTCCTGAATTGGAAAAAGGCGACGGTTGCCACAATCAAGCCTAGAATAATGGAAATGACGGCCGCCATATTGTAGTTCAATGATTCAAAGGTAAGCTTGTACACCCATGAAATGACGATATCCGTCGATCCTGCCGTCTGACCGCGAACCGGCGGTCCGCCTTGGTTGAACAAGTAAATCAAGTTGAAGTTGTTAAAATTACCTGTATATTGCATAATGAGCAGCGGAGCTGTCGCGAACAGGACGTGAGGGAGAGTTATGTAGCGGAATTTTTGCCACTTGCTCGCTCCATCGACCTCTGCCGCCTCATACCAGTCGCCTGATATGCTCTGGAGTACCCCCGTGAACAAAGCGAACACGAAGCTGAAGCCTAGCCATACTTGAATAAGGATAATGGCTACCTTCGTCCATAGCGGATCAGACATCCATGGAATAGACAAGCCCATCGGATCCAAAATTTGTCGGTTCACCGCTCCAAATTGATCATTGAACATCGCGGAAAACACAAGAATGGATACGAAAGAAGGAACGGCCCAAGGAAGAATGAGCATCGTTCGAATGAATTTTTTAAATTTGACGCGCTTGTCATTCACGATAACCGCTAAGAATAATGCCAACGCAATCTGCAGTGTCGACGCAACAAACGTCCAAACGAGCGTCCATGACAATACGGAGAAAAACGTATTACGCCAAATCGGAACAGAAAAAATATTTTTGAAATTTTCAAACCCTACCCAATCCAACAAATGACGGGGGGGTGAATTATAAATGTTGTAATTCGTAAATGCCAAGGAAACCATAAATAACAGCGGCAAAATAAGCACAAACGTAATCATAAAGATACCGGGCCCGACAAATAGATAAGGAACACCTTTATCCCATGCCTGCTTATAGCCTTCGCGAATCGTCGTTATCTTCCAGCCTTCGCGGATTTTTAGGGCATCCTTACGCGCATCGGTCAAGTTAATCCAGTAGAAGATAATAAAGAAAATGGTCAATATGACCGAAATAATACCTTGAATGAGCAAGGAACGTGAATCATCCACCCCTTCCATTGTTCCTAGCGTCCAAAGCCCCCAATACCCGATGTTCAAAAAATCAGCAAACACGAAAAAGAAAGATAAAAATAAAATCAAAAATAATAAACTTTTTATATATCTACGGTTATATAGTTGCCCCAGCCCCGGGATACCGGACAGCAGCATCGCCAACTTGGCATTATGCGAACTGGCTTTCGGTTTGTCGTTTCGTATCTGTGGTTCTCCCAATCTAATTAAGCCTCCTCCTTGACTCTGCAATACAACATCAAGTGGATTGGGGTGCGAAACCCGCACCCCAATCCGATCATCATTGCTTATTTATTGGCGTTGTTGATCGCGATTTGTTCTTTGATTTGAACGACTGCTTCATCAAGCACTTCTTTAGTGTCCTGGCCTTTAGCCAGGAACACAAGCGCATTTTTCATCGGCTCCCATGTCTGGGATATTTCCGGATTATTTGGTGTTGGTGTAGCAAACTTTGACTGCTCAGCCACTGCTGAGAAGTAAGGGTGCTTCGTAATAAGATCACTTTCCAAAATGCCAGGACGGGCTGGAATTTCTCCAGCTATTTCGAAATGACTTGCACCGTTCTCATCATTCGTAATGAACAAAGCTAACTCAGTCGCCCATTCCTTATTTTCGGAGAATGGGGATAACACCAGTCCTTTGACACCCAAAAAAGAAGGCGGGCGCTGGCCGTTGGCAAGCTTCGGAAGCGGTACTGCCCCCAGCTTGTCTCCAAGCGACGATTCATAGTTTTTGATCGATGATGGCACCGAGACAACAGCACCAACCTTTCCTGATTTAAACAATCCGTCGATCACGTCACTATTAATCGTTTCCGGAATAATCCCTTTTTCGAACCAAGATTTGATCAGATTCGCACCTTCGACAGCGCCTTCATTATTCAAGCCAATATCATCCACGTTATAGCCTGTATCTTTGTCATATCCGAAAATATAACCACCATTGCCCTGCAGGAACATGTTGGCGTAATAGAAATTCGTCGCATCGAACAATAATCCATATTTATCCTTTGATACATCGGTGAACTCCAATGCGAATTTCTCCAGTTCTTCCCATGTTTCTGGCGGATTCGGCAAAAGCTCCTTGTTATAGAACAAGGCTGTCGTCTCGATGACCATGGGTAAGTTATATATTTTGCCATCAATCGTTACAGCCTGAATTGCCTCAGGCGAATACTCGCTAATTTGTTTTTCGCTCAACTCAAACGGCTCGGCTAGCCCTTGCAATACGTTACGGCCCATGGAATTATGGGTGGCGCTCCACAGATCGGGCCCGCGACCGGACGGTCCATCAAGTGAGAACGCTTTCGCTTGTTCACGTGGGTTAAATGGAATGACTTCTACATCTATGCCTGTCTTCTCGGTAAATTTTTTCGTAATAGCCCGCATCGATTTCAATTCCGCTTCATTTTCAGAAGCCCATATTTTCAGACGATCCGGCTTCGGCGGCATCTCTCCTTCTTGTTGCTGGGCCGTATCCGTATTGGACTTGGCCTGTTCCACTTCACGCTTCGGCCCGCAGGCCGCAAGCGACAAAACGACGGTAAATGAGAGCAGTAGCAATACCATTTTCTTTGCCATACATGAATTCCCCCTTGAGTTCATCGTTAAAATTTAAATATTTATTCGTATACGTGCCGACCAAGATGGTCTTTATGCAACGATACATTTACACATTGACCTTCCGAATCGAGAACATAATGCACAATCGCCGCATTGTATACGGGATGAATGTCTCCAGGATTGACGATTTGCTTCATATCTGCGATCGTCTGACCATGCCCGAACACCGCAATATTCATGTCGGTTCCGTAATAATCGGTCAACTTGGCATTGACAAATTTCTGAACGCGCTTACGAACGATGGCATGATTCTCTGGCCAAGTTGGCCACCATTTGTGCTGCATATCTTGATATTCTACAAATTGTGCATGCGGAAATTCCCCTACAATCTGCTCACATGCTTCCCAATCATAATCTCGGTAGTCTTTCCATTCCTCATTGAATATTTCGGACATCTCAGGAATCAGCACTATATTCAGCCCCTGCGCCTTGGCAAGAGGCGTTGCGGTCTGAATAACTCTGCGTAAGGGACTACAGAAGATCATATCCAGCTGGATATCCATGAAAAATGAAGGGATCTGCCCCGCCTGCCATCGTCCCACTTCCGACAAACTACAGTTCGGTCCACCTCCCTGTCCAATATTCATCGTCGATTGTGCATGGCGAATGACATATAAATGCATAAATAATGTTCTCCTCTGTGTTGTTATAATCATTTATCCACCCGAAGGGCTAACAACGGCCCGACCAGCCAGCTCTAACTTCCCTTTCGGGAGATGCCCCGTATCGTTCAGCTTCATCAACTCGGTCGATTGCTCGCCGAAGATAATATGGTTCACCCCCGTATTTTCCTGGGGAAACCGGATATGTACCGCTGATGCGATGCCGATCGCTTCACGAATGATGTATTCATTAAAATTCCCGTGACAAAATACCGCAATCCGCTGCTCGCTGCACGACCGAAGCTGCCTCAGTGCTTCTTCCGCGCGCCGCATAACCTTATCGGGCCGCTCTCCACCCGGACATTCCCATCCATCCGTCTCCATGGTATTTTCGAATACGGCTTCCGGGACGGTCTCCAATAACAATTGCTGAGAAAGGCCGATAAACCGGCTGCCTTCCCTAACTTCATACAACGTTTTCATGACATGAATCGGTAAACCAAGCAGTCTTGCCAACGGCTGTGCCGACTGCATCGCCCGAATTAACGGACTGGAATAGATGGCGCCGATACCCCGATCCCGCAAATGTATCGCCACGCGTTCGGCTTGCGAACGACCCAGCTCAGTCAGCGGTGAATCCGGCATATCCCGATCCGGCAGTGTATTGCCAACCGATTGTCCATGCCGTACAAGATATAAATCCATAATCGCTCCTTACTTGCTCTGTAATCTGTGGAAAAATAGATGCAATCCGTTCTGCGGGATTTCCTCCCCCACAGATTTACTTAAATGCCTCTACCTGACCTGCAAGGAAGATCTTGCGGTCGATTGACGAATGATCAGCCTAGACGGAAGCGTCACATTTTTTTTGAGACTCATTGCCCGCGGTTCAATGATGATCTCATTCAACAAATGAAATGCTTCCGCACCCAAGTTGGCCCCATTCATCTCCACACAGCTTAATGTCGGGGATACCTTGACCAGATAAGGGGCATCATTGAATCCAATAATCCCCACGTCCTCCGGAACGCGCAGATCGTTCAATTGGCAAAACTTCAATACACTAAGCGACATAACACTATCCATCGCAATGACGCTGTCAACGGCGATACCTTCATCAAGCAGACACTGCAGTGCATCCATAACATCCTCTTCTTCCGAACCGACCTGCACGATGCGCTCGGCACACGCATCCAATCCAGCTTGCTGCACCGCTTGGCTGTAACCGGATATTCTCGCCGCAAATACATCCAGTTTCGTGTCCTGTGTCAATACAACGGGATGCTGGTATCCGGCGTCAATCAGATGCCGAGCAGCCATATATCCGTCCCGCATATTGTCGTTATGGACAGAGAATACGTCATGACGGAACGTGCAGCCGATCATCACAAAAGGAATATGCTCCTTATGAAAGGCTCGCAGTAGCCGATCCTTGTCATCCGACAAAATCCCGGTCAGGATGAGCCCATCAATCCTGTTCTGCTTGTACAACTGCAAACATTTCTCGATCTGCCGATCGACGCTGTGGAACACCGCCAACTGCAAATCCATTCCATGCTGCTCGACGGTGCTCGATACCCCGTACAACACGCTGTCGAAGAATGGGTTCCCGAAGATATCTGTCGAATTCCGGGCGATGGTCAAACAAATGGTTCCGTTGCTAGCGATGAGAGACTTGACACCTCTGGAATTAACATAGTTCGTCTTCCGAATCGCCATCTGGACTTTTGTCCGTACGTCTTCTGAGGTATTGCCTTTATTCGATAACACCCTTGATACGGTTGCTGGAGATACGCCAGCCAATTTTGCGACATCCTTGATATTGACCACGATCCCCCCTGACATCAATGAAACAAAATAGAAATACATGAAACATGTTTCATGTACATTAAACCACATCCCGCTCAAATTGAAAAGAGAAAATGTCTATTTCGGTTATATTTAATTTATTTCATGAGATTTATCCCGATAAACAACTTGTTTCCCGTGAAACAATTTAATTTTGTTTCATTGATGATGAAACAAAACCACCTCCGGTCTAAAGTGACAATGAGATGGTTTCATCGAACAGGCTTTCTTTTTGATTGTAGCTCTCTCGGATCAGGGGTGGTCATATGCTGGCAAACATCAAAAACGCCATCGTTTTTTTGAGATAACGATGGCGTTTTTTACGAAAATAAAAACTATCATGATTGCGAAAAAAAGTACGCATTCAATATCCGAAGGAACACGTTTGGAAATGCATAAAACTGCATATCATCCGCTGAAATCCAGCGGAACGAAACGTCTTTGTCGAGCTTTTCTTCACCCTCTTGCACCAGCGTAAAGACCGGTTCATAAGAAGCTGCACTTTCAGCAGCGTATAAATGATCTGTTCCGATATCACGCCACTGACAACGGAACACGCGCATGTTCCAATGAATATGGCTGAACGTATGCTCGGCATTCATGAAATGCGACACCGGTACGATCGGAATCCCTTCATCCTTCAATTCCCCTGCAAGCCTGTCCATAGCTGCTTCATCCGGTATCGAAGCAAGACCTGCTCCTTTATCTGAAGATAAGAGAATGTGAGGAAGCTCCCACATCCCGGCTAACAGACCGGTCGCAGGACGTTTACGGATCAACACTTTCCCTGCATGCTCATCCTTTCCTTCCACAAGCGCTGTCAACCGATATTCCGGACGTGGTGGTTTGGCCTTGGTCTTGATCGGAAGGGACTCCTCCTTACCTTCAAGACGAGCAGCGCAGTGTTCCATGACCGGACAGGTAAGACATTTTGGAGATTTCGGCGTACATACGAGCGCTCCAAGCTCCATCAGCCCCTGATTGAAATCAGACGCCCTGCCCTCCGGGATCAAAGAGACCACCAGATCCTCCATGTGTGAGCGGGTGCTCCCCTTCATAATATCTTCTTCAATTAAAAAATATCGGGAGAGTACTCTCATCACGTTGCCGTCTACAGCCGGTGCTGGAATGTTAAATGCAATGCTGCGGATCGCTCCAGCCGTGTAAGGGCCCACTCCTTTTAACCCGAACACTTCTTCCTTGCCGCTGGGCATAACTCCGCCATACTGCTCTTTCACCTGTCGAGCCGCATGCTGTAAATTACGAGCCCTCGAATAATAACCGAGACCTTCCCAGCATTTAAGGACTTCTTCTTCCGGTGCGTCAGCTAGCGCCTCTACGGTCGGGAACTTTTCGATAAAACGGTTGAAATAGGGGATAACCGTGTCCACCCGTGTTTGCTGCAACATAATTTCTGAGACCCATATATAGTAAGGATTGCGATGCCGCCTCCACGGCAAATCCCGTTTGCTGCGTCCGTACCATTCCAGCAGCTCCCGGCTGAAAAGTCGCTGATGCTCTATGTTATTCATATGCTTTATTCTCCTTTATACAGCCATTACTTTTCCAACTTCTCGACAATCGAAAAAGCGGAAGCCAGCTCCGTTTGGTGTGAAATCGTCAAATGAAGTATATATTGACCTGGTTTACCTATGCCTAATCGGGACCAAGCGGAAGCTGATAACGTGACAACCGGTTTCCCGTGCTTGTCCGGTAATATTTCAATATCACGAAAGCCGATCACACTACCAATTCCACAACCAAAGGCCTTGCTTACAGCTTCCTTTGCTGCAAATCGCCCCGCAACAAATTCCGTACGGCTTCCACCCTTGTTCTCAGCTAAAGCCTGTTCTGTCTTGGTCAGTACCCGTTCTATAAACTTTTGTCCGTAGGGTCCTCCCAGCAACAGAGCAACACGCCTCATTTCGAGTACATCGTGTCCGATCCCGTAAATCACAGTTATCGCTCCTTTCTTTTGAAATTCAATCTTCAAAATGATACACACTGTTATGCACACTTTTCCTATTGTAACAGTCACCCGGCATCTGTGCGAGGGGTCAATTATGAACTTGCAAAAAGTGCAAACGGACTCTGCTTAAAGAAGTCTGCAGATTGATCATATAGCAACTCTTCAATTATACGCAAAAACGCTCTTGGTATCCTTTTCCAGGACGAAAGAGCGTCTTTGCATAATTCACTCATATATCTTGATCTTTGCGATCCAACAATCCAACAACACTATACCTTCATCATCTGTTTAACCCGTTCCACGATCTGATCAGCAGTAAATCCGAATGATTGCATAATCGTCTTGCCGTCTCCAGAGGCGCCGAAAGTACGAATACCGACTACATCGCCCTTGTCACCAACGTATTGGTGCCATCCAAGCGGATGCGCCATTTCAATAGCCAAGCGTTTCCTTACGTCCGGTGCAATAACCTTGTCACGGTATTCAGTGGACTGCCGGTCGAACAGTTCCCAGCTCGGCATACTGACAACACGTGTTGGAATGCCTTCGGCTTCAAGGCGTTCCTGCGCTTCAACCGCAAGCGACACTTCAGATCCAGTCGCCAGCAGCTGTACATGTGGACGTTCGCCCGCTGCCTCCGACACGATATACGCACCCTTGCGAAGACCTTTGCGAGCACCTTCCTGCGTTCCTTTCAGGTTCGGCAAATTCTGGCGAGTCAGCACGAGCACGATAGGTCCTTCCTGCTGTTCCATCGCAAAGCGCCACGCCTCGTTTGTCTCCTCTGCGTCGGCAGGCCGAAGCACGGTAATGCCTGGAATGGCGCGCAGCCCAACAAGCTGTTCAATCGGCTCATGTGTCGGGCCATCCTCGCCAACGGCGATACTGTCATGCGTCAGTACGTAGATCACCGGCAATTTCATCATTGCCGCCATCCGGATAGCTGGCTTCAAATAATCCGAGAACACAAAGAATGTTCCGCCGTAAACCTTAACGCCCCCGTGCAGCGACATCCCGTTCATGGCACATGCCATCGCGAACTCGCGCACACCAAACCATATGTTGCGGCCGCTATAATCAGCAGGGGTGAAATCAGCCATCCCCTGAAGCATCGTATTGTTAGAGCTGGCCAAGTCTGCAGAGCCGCCAACGAGATAAGGTACGCGTGAAGCGATAGCATTCAGCGCTCTGCCTGAAGCGGCGCGAGTAGCAATACCGGAGACAGCCGGATCATAGGTTGGCAGCTCCTCGTCCCAACCTTGCGGAAGTTCTCCCTTCACGGCCATTTGCAGTTGGAGGTGAAGCTCTGGATATTCTTCATGATAGCGATCCATCATCGCCTGCCATTCTTCATATCGCGCTTCGCCGCGCTGTCCGATGGCACGGAACTGCTCATAAGCTTCATCCGGCAACTCGAATGGCTCGTGTGTCCAGCCATAATGCGCCTTCGTCAGCACGCTTTCCTCCTTGCCTAGCGGTGAACCATGCGGCCCGACACTTCCACCTTTGCCCGCTTTATTAGGGCTGCCGTATCCGATCGTGGTCTTAACTTCGATCAGCGTTGGACGATCACTCTCTCGCTTCGCCGCTTCGATAGCGCTGTTAATCGCTTCTACATCGTGCTGATCCTCAACACGAATATAATGCCATCCATAGGCTTTAAAGCGCTTTTGTACGCTTTCTGTAAAGGTCCGGTTCAGTTCCCCATCCAGACAGATGTCATTGGAATCGTACAATACTATTAATTTTCCGAGCTTTAAATGCCCGGCGAGCGATGCAGCCTCGGCAGAAACGCCTTCCATCAGATCGCCGTCACCGCATAGCGCATAAGTATAATGATCGATTACCGGATATTCTTCCCGATTGTACGTAGCCGCCAAGTGAGCCTCAGCCATAGCCATGCCTACCGACATCGCTATACCTTGCCCAAGCGGACCGGTTGTAGCATCGACCCCTGGCGTATGACCGTATTCCGGGTGGCCCGGCGTCTTGCTACCATAGCGCCGAAATTGTTTAATATCTTCTATGCTCACATCATAACCGCTCAGGTGTAGCAGGCTGTACAGCAGCATCGATCCGTGGCCAGCCGACAGGACGAATCTGTCCCGATTGACCCAATCCGGCGCCTTCGGATTCACGATCATTTGGCGCTGCCACAGCGCATAAGCCATCGGCGCAGCGCCCATTACAATCCCTGGATGTCCGGAATTGGCCCGTTCAATCGCATCTATTCCGAGCGTACGAATTGCGTTGATTGCCAAGCTATCCTTCGCATTTGCTGTCATCATTTGCATGTCTTATTTCCCCTTACTGGATTAGATTGATTTACTGTTCATCCGAAATTCATTCGAGGCATTGCCCGGCGGAAGCGAACGATGGCAGGCAGCCGGCTCCAACGGCAGCGCATAAAGCAGCGCCGACAGCCCCTTCCTCTTCAAATGGAGGCAGCTCCAAGGGCAGGCCAAAGCGAGCACTAAGCCGTTGCGACAGCACCCGATTAAGGCGCACGCCGTTGCCGGAGCCGATCAAACGGCGAATTCGTGTCGTCATGGTTTTGGGCACAGCCGCATAATACGACCTCAGCTCTTCTGCCATACCGTCAAGGAAGGCAAAAGCAAGCGCATCGGTCCGCCAGTTATCAAGGGTAATGCCGCTAATCACTCCGCCTGCCCCCGGTCCTGCTTCGTTACGCGTTCCGAGAAATCGTGGATCGACCGTTAATCCGGGATCGGCGGCTGTAGAACCATACGACTCCGCGATCTCATTCATCCGTTCGTACAGCGGCAGTCCATTCTCGCCCGTAAACGTATATATTACATCGCGGAAGAAGCGCTCAAGCATAGCATACGACTTTCCACCACACAACGACGCGCCGACCAGCAAATATCCGCCACCGGGAAACGGGCGCGTCTCCATACCGGGAATTTCCATCAAACTATCCGTATAAATGGATACTTGACCTCCGGTGCCGATGTTTACGAGCACGGAATCCGAAATGTTCGCCACCGCTCCAAGGAAGCTCGCCTGATTATCGCCAATAGCCACATATACAGGAATGCTGCTGCGATATTGTCCAACGACCGTCCCCCCGGACACAATCTCAGGGAGCATTGCCGTCTCTAACCCGGCACTCGCCAGCACCTCCCGATCAAAGTCACCGTCATCTAAGCTAAACGCGCCCATACTCGCCGCTTGGGACGAATCCATACGCGGTATCGTCCCACCTCCGATCCGCATAGCGGCATAATCCGCGATCGTACACATATAACGAGCGGTCGATGGCACGAGATGAAGCGCCTGGTTTGCCGTATGCGTAGCAAGGCCATAACCTGGCTGCACCCGATAGCCGATTCTTTCACTGAACTGTTCAGCATAAGTGCTGATGTGTTGGTTCACGCCATTTTCCCTATGATCACCATCATCGTTACTACCGCTGTTAACGTCATACACGCCGTCTCTGCTGTTACGTTTGCCGTTATCGCTAACACCTAAGCTGTCACCGACACCTGACCCAGAATAGGGGAGCGCCCCCCGCTGATCCTGCCACGTGTATAATGGGCTGACATGCTTTCCTGTAGCATCTGTGTACACAATGCCGTGCATTTGTCCGGTGATACCGATCCCCTGTACATCCGGGTGTCTAAGCAGCAGTTCTTCAAGAACTGCGTTTACGACAACAACGATCCGCTCAGGATTCTGCATTCGCTCCCAAGGATTAGATCCTGGAATATCAGCATCATTGCGCCTTGTGATGCTCGCAAGCAGCCCGCCTCCTTCCGTATCAAGCACGACGCCGCATATCGACGTCGTCCCGATATCCAATCCGACCCATTTCATCGCACTCGTTCCCTTCACCGCCGTTTATCCTTACTTCGTAAACAGCTTGAGTTCCTGCTCAAACACCTTCGCTTCCTGGCAGGCATACAAAATCAGTCCGACGCACCATGCGTGCGAAAGCGTCAGCATCATCCCCTTCGGCTGGAAGCAGTTCGTATTGTAGAAACGCTCAGTGACCATCCCTTTGTACGCATTGAAATCGCCATCCTCACGAGCGATAAACTGCAGGAAGCACGCAAGATGATCACGGGTGCGCTGCAAGTAGTAGTCGTCCTGTGTATAACGCCATAGACGCAGCGACTCCGGCACACAGAACAAACCGTAGTTGTGCAGGTGCTGATTGGATGGCGATGCCTGATCTGCGCCGCGCGAACGGTAATCATATTGCTTCAGCAGTGTACGACGCGGAAACTCAAGATTGTACGACCAGCGGAACGTCATCATCCAATCGGCAGCTTTGGCCGCAAGGTTCAGCCATTCGCGGTCCTGAAATGTTTCATACAGCAGCACATAAGCGACCACAGCATTGTAGGCATCCTCGGATGTCGGCGTCAGATGCACATCCTCCGGCGCGCCATAGATAAGCTCGTTGTGGATAAACTTTTTGTAATAATGTCCTCCGCCGCGTGCCGCTTCCCTATAAGCCTCATTGCCAAACAGCGCCGCGCCTTCCAGCAGCGCCGCCATCCATAACAAACCGCCTGCGCCGTCCCATTCTTCAACCGTGCTGTTCTCCACGTGATAGTATGATCCGAAGTTGCCGTCCTCGCGTTGGTGTGTGACCGCAAATTCAAGGTTTGAGCGGATTGCATGCTCCCAATCCGGATGATCATGCCCCTGCTCTCGTTCAAAAGAAAGTGCGCGGATCATGAACAACGTCGCTTCCGATACAGTCCGGGCCTGAACCCATGTCGACTTCGGATTCCAGCCCGAGCTCCAGCCTTTATCGAGCCTCCACTCTGCCCAAAACGTACCGCAAGGAGCCAGGCCTGTTGCGATTTTGTCGATGACACGCATGCCCGCTTTCGCATACTCTTCATTGCCATGCCGCCGTCCATACGTTAACAATGCATATGCATAAGGAACGCCGCTAACCCAACCCACATGCATGTGCGGGCGATCGCCCATTCCTTTCACGTTGTTGTTAAACTCGCGATCAAACGCAGCCGTTTCATATAGGATGCTGTGCTCCTCATTGTAGTGCCAATGATATAACCCATGTGCAGTCAGCTCAGCTGCTTCATCAAGTCCCATCCAAGGATTCAGTTCGTACCGCTGTTCATGTTCAGCATAGATGAAGCGCACGAACGGATCATAAGCATGGAGATCCGGTCCTGCCGCATACAGCCGGAATGAAAGTTCAATCGTTTCTCCCGGTTCAACACGGTATAACGGACAATCTGCCTCCTTCGGCTTGGACGACCCGTCAAAGACGACCGGCTCTTCACGGTAAGGAAAGTTCAGCCATACCTCGGTAGACTCCGCATTGCCGCGGAATCCAAGGCCGCTGATGCCCATAGCGGACATTTCATCTGTGTACATGCCCACGCACATTCCGTCATTCCATGCGAATACAACAGGCATAGCACTGCGATCAGAACGGAATGACCAATAGTCGGAAACCATCTCTTCAGCTTTGCCGCCTTCGTAATCGTATCGAGGGTAGGGGCGCTGATTATGTTTAAAGCGATTTTCCTGATAAAAAGCACCCGGGATCATCCATGTTGGTTTCCCTTCCCCAGCCAGCCGCCCCTTTACCGTTAAACCGAATTCCTTGGATGTGCTGCCTGTATAAGTAATGTTCATCGTTACCGCAACCGAAGAAGACGCTTCATCTTCTATCCATTCTGATGACACTGTAAAGATGTCCGAGCTGCCAGAGCAGCGAAGCCCCTTTTCCATCTGCTCAATCTGTTGTACCGGAATAACTGCCGACAAGTCTTCACTGCCTTGCACCCTTAACAATCCTTCCAAAACAAATCGACTGTCCTGATGTCCTTCAGGAGCGATCAAGCTAAGCTCGTACTCTTTTTTATCCAGCTCTCGATATTGAAGTACACCCATGTCTATACCTCCGTTTGCAAAAAGAAACAACTGGGCCTCCTTGTTATTAAAAAGACGGCAGCGTTTCTTCGAAATATAAGCCTAACGTCACGTAAATCCTTTATAAATAAAGGCCGAACCCCGGATGCTCCGGACTCCGGCCTCAATAATCACAGTTGGTAGAACTCAAGCAGATTATCCCGCAAAATCCGGCGGGCAAATTCCTGTGCTTCATCCTCCGTCATATATCCTGCCAGCACTTTCTCTTCAAGCACTTCACCAATCGCTTGACGCGCCATTTTCGCATGGGCGAAAGTTCCTTCAATCTGGTTGTAATCTCCACCGAAGCCGAATATCTTCGTCTGCGGAACCATCTCAATCAATTGGTGCAAAAATTGCTTCGACGCTGTCGGTGAAATGATATACATCCAGGTCATGTCGGCATAGACGTTGGCAAAATTCTTGACAACTGATAAGTATGGAAACATATATGGAAACCCGCCATGAAGCAGTACAAATTGTGCATCCGGGTAGTCCAAAAATAGTGGAATCAAATCTGTCACTTGCGAGTTCGTAATGATATTGCCGTTATTCGATACACTGGTTTCATGATGTCCGGTATGGATCTGTATCGGCAGCTTGCGCGCAATCGATGCGCGAATCACTTCATGAATAAGAAAATCCTGCAAAATAGCCGATTCCTGCTGAGTAATGCTTTCCTCCAGATAAAGACGGCTAAGACGGTTGAATATCCGTTCTGCATCTGCATACGTCGGTTTTTCTACGCGAAGCGTGCGCCAGTACGCATGTCCCAGCTTGGTCGCCACCATTCCATCTGCCTTGTAACGGTCCATAAGCACATTCAGCGCGTCAATGTAATCTCTTAAGGAATGAATTCGTACACCGGAGCTTTGCTCCACCGCCTCGACATCTTTTAAAGTGCGTAATTTAAAATAGAAGTCAAGGAACATCACTGGCTTGAACCGCGCAAAATTCAGCTTTGTCGACTGAACAAGCGTTATCGCCACATCGATTCCGGCTTGATCCAACACGTGATCGTACCATCCGTCATCGGCTGTTGCCGCAAGAACCTTCTCGTTTAATTCAAGAATACCCTGTTCGGTCCAGGTGCTTTCTCCATACAATTCATTTATGGCAAGTTGAAACGATTTTGCATAAGCTGTATTTTTGGTTCGATTCCAATACGTTAAAAACAGACGCGCCTTTTCTTCATTCGTCAGAGAAGTTCCGGGATGAAAAGTTCCCCTTTTCATCCCGGCTGTTACAAAGTCAGAATCCAAATAATGGAATAAGCTAAAAAAATCGGCTTTTTCTTTTTGACGAATGGAAGGCGGGCTTAAATGCTCGTGACCATCAATAATGCGAATGGTACGAATATAATCTTGTATGCTGGACATATAGCGTCACCACTTTCCATTGCTTCTCATGTTGTTCCTTCACAGATCTATTCGACACCTAATTCCGGATAATCGCTTTTCACTTGCTTTGTTACTTTCTCATATACTTCTTCATTCGTGCCGTTGTTGTCTATCGCTTCCAGTGATTGTTTCACAAAAATCTTCTGAATGTCTTCACTGTATTTGTCCGGAATCGTTGCCGGAATGCTCATCGAGATATCATAGTACATTCTCAAAATGTTCTGATCACCCGTATACTCCATTTTGAAACTATCCATGTTTTTCTCATAAACGGTCTTTAATGCAGGCATATTACCGGTTTTTTGCAAGTTATAATCCTGCCATTCCTCACTCGCAACAAACTTGATGAATTCATAAGCAAGTTCTTTGTTTTGGGATTTGGAGTAGATCGAACGATATGTACCGCCCATATAATATCCTTCCGGTCCCATCGCAATGCCGTACTTGCCAATAGCCTGATCATCCTTGTTGTCAACCATGAAACCTGCCCATGCCGGCATCGCTATCGCAATAACACTGCCATCATTAAGCGCATTGCCCCAGCCTGGAGTAAAGTAGCCAAGCTTGGCGTCCACACCGCTTTCACGGATTTCACGCTGGATATTCAGAACATCGTTCCATTTCGGGTCATAGTTGAATTTTCCATCCTTAACCCAAGGCTCGTTATGATATTGATTGAAAAAGATAACATCTTCCGTATTGGTCAACAGGTGAACCTTGCCATCGCTTTCTTCTACAACCTTTTTGCCTAGTTCAATGATTTTATCCCAGCTGCTAAGCATTTCGGACACTTCAAGCGGATCGTCTGTACCCAAATATTTCTTTGCTTGCTCGCGGTTGTACCAAAAACCGCCTGGAGATGAGTGATCGGAGATCGCTTTTATCGCACCGTTCTCATCTTTACCGAGAGCCGCCACATAAGGAACATAATCCTTCAGCAATTCGTCAGCGCCCATCTTGGACAAATCTTCAACAAATGGTGAGTTGACGAATTTTCCGACATAGCTCCGCTCCAAATCAAAGATGTCCGGAGCATCCGAGCCTGTCTGCAAAGCGGTTTGCAGCTTCGTCTGATATTGGTCACCAGGGAACAGCTTTACGTCCACCTCGACCCCAGGGTGTTTCTCCATGAACTTGTTAGCCATCTCTTTCACTTGATCAAAAAATGACCAGATAACCAGTTTACCTTGCAGCTCCCCGTTATTTTGTACGCTTTCTGTACCTTCAGACGACTGAGGGGATGCTTCTTCTTTCCCTCCGCCGCATGCCGACAGCAAGCCAACCATCAAAGTAAGAATAACTAGAATGGACCAAGATTTCATGCGTTTCATGTGCATTCACTCCTCGAAGTTGATGTGACTTTTTCTTAATCTGCCAAACATTTGTAGAGCGTGACGTGATCACCTCCTGCTTGAAGTAAATCCTCTTTTATTCTTTTACAGCCCCGGCTGCTACCCCGCTAATCACCTTTTTCGAAGCTAACGAGAAGAAGACTAGTATAGGTAAAACCGAAATGAGAATGCCGACATACTGTGCACCATAATCGGTATTAAATTGGGTCTTGACCCCGGCAATCATAACAGGCAGCGGCTGCAAGTGGTTCTCAAATAGAATGATCATCGGTTCAAGGAAGCTGTTCCATTTTCCGATAAAAATGAATATCGCTAATGTGGCTATACCAGGCATCATAATCGGGAAAATAAGGCGATGGAACATTTTCAATTCTCTACACCCGTCTACCCGGCCGGATTCAATAATCTCATTAGGGACCGCACCATCCACGTACTGCTTTAGGAAGAATATACCGAAAGCATTCGCAATGGACGGCAGGATCAGCGGCCAATATGTATTCAAAAGATCCATCCCGCTGATCAGTCTGAAAAATCCGATAATCCCGAGCTGGCCCGGAATCATCATCGTACCCAGTACAAACATAAACAGCCACTTGGAGCCTTTAAATCTGAATTTGGCGAACCCGTAACCAGCCAGTGCCGAAAAGTAAACACCCAGCGCTGTCGAAGAGACGGCTATAATTACGCTGTTCAAAAAGCCGCGCCAAATATTAACGGCTTCCATGAGACGGCCATAGTTGTTAGAAAACTCTTCCCCGATCCAAAGCGGCAATGTCCGCGCAATATCCGAGTTCGAGTGCGTCGAAGTAACAATCATGCTGTAGAATGGAACGATACATATGACTGCCACCAAGATTAAAAAGGCATATAGCAAACCTTTTCCCAATCTAAGTTTCCATATTGATGTAGACATCTTCGTTCCTCCTCTACTTGTTCATCTTCGATACTTTAGCTGATATGATCGAGAAAATAAGAATAATGACAAATGCTGCATAAGCGATGGCTGCACCATAACCATAGTCAAACTTCTGGAAGGACATTTCATACAGGTACATGATCATCGTCAGCGTCGAATCTTCCGGTCCTCGTCCGAGCATCAACGGCGCATCAAAGATTTGTAAGCCTCCGATAACCGAGGTAATAATGGTAAATACGAGAACAGGCTTCAGCATCGGCAACGTAATCTTCATCGCAATCTTCCATTTGGAAGCACCGTCGATTTGAGCTGCTTCATATAATGAGTCGGGTATGGACTGCAGCCCTGCAATATACAGAAGCATGTTAAATCCAAAATACTGCCAGCACATCAATGCTGAAATGATTAACCGGGATAGCATCGGATCGCCGAACCAGTTGATGTTCTCTTCGATAAGCCCGAGTCCCATCAACATTTTGTTAACAGAACCGGTCTGCCAATCAAACATGAGCGCAAACATCACGCCAAGCGTAACTGGCGTTATAATGTTCGGAAAATAATAAACGGCACGAAAGAAATGCTTACCGCGGATAAACTTCTCATTCAAGATGATCGCAAGCAAGAGCGCCAACGACAATTGCGGGATGATGGACACAATCCATATGATGAACGTGTTTGCAATGGATTTGAAAAAGAACGGATCATTCAGCAGTCTTATGTAGTTGTCCGCCCCGATGAATACCGGATCATTAAAACCGTCCCACTTCATGAAACTTAAATAAAACGAGTACAAAATCGGTACTAAACTAAAAATCAAAAAGATGATGAAGAACGGTGAAATGAATAAGTATCCGTATTTGGATTTGTTTAACTTAGATGAATTCATATTCGCTCCTCCTACGAGAGAGTATCAAACCAAGCTGCGGCAAGATTGCCTGATGACCATATTTGTTTTGAACAGATGCCGCTGGTACTTCATTTCAGATGTTTTCAGCAACTCCATCATCATTTCGGCCGCTCTGCGCCCTATTTGATGAAGCGGCTGGTTAGCGGTTGTCAGACCAGGATTCACCCACGCGGACATCGGGATGTCATCAAACCCGATAAGGGAAAAGTCTTGTGGAACATGAAAACCTCGGTCATTCGCGGCACGGAGAGCACCGATGGCCATCTCGTCATTAGAGGCAATGACTGCTGTAAATCCGCGACGCTCGCGTTCCAATAGCTGCATCATCGCCTCATACCCTCCCTCCTTGGACCAATTGGACGACACGATCCATTCAGGTCGGAACTCGATCGACAGCGTTTGCAAAGCTGCTCTATACCCTGCCATCCTTTGGTGTGTGGCGGCTGCTGTATCCGGACCAGCAATATAAGCGATGTTGCGGTGCCCAATTTGATGTAAATATTCCACTAATTCGTAAGTTCCGGAATAGTTGTCGACATCCACACTGTGTACTTCCTTGCACCCTGCATCATCACCGATGAGAATGATAGGATAAGGAATTTCCTGAATGGCCGCTATAAGGTCTTCGTCCCGCTTATAAAAGCTGACCATAATTAAACCATCAACTTCACCCTCATACAGCATGTTCAAATACTCTTTCTCCTGCTTCTTGTTGCTCTTACGACTGAAGAAAACGCATTGATAGCCATGCTGATTCGTAATCACTTCAATCTCACTGATTATTGTCGAATAAAAATAGTTCGAAATATCATCTACGACGATTCCGATGTTGAGCGTACGACTCGAAGCAAGTCGCCTGGCATTCATGTTCGGGTGATAATTCAATTCCTTAATGGCTTGAACGATCGCTTCTTCGGTCTTCTTCTTTACTCGTTGACCATTCAAGAAACGGGACACTGTACTTTTGGATGTATTCGCTTGTTTAGCGACATCTTTGATAGTCGGATTCAAATTCTAGCTCCTCCTTTCTAAAAGACCCCCTTTTTTGGGAACGGTTTCATTTTGTTTTTTTAAAAATTACATTCCTCTGTTTTCATTTGATAATATTAACTATTATCGTGTTTCATTCATCTTATAGAGATTCGAAAGAGCTTATAAAACTTACCTATTATTGGGTACGTTCCCATTATGAAAAAACGCTTTCAGGAACGCAATATCATCATACCTAAATTCCAAAACACTGTCAACTGCAAATCCGTTATAAAACCAAATTAATTGACCGATTATGACGTTTATATGAATGCAAACCGTTAGGAAAACGATTTATTCATATGGTTTAGTATGTTATTTGATAAAGTGACTGATTGCGACGGGTTTAATTGGCGATTGTTACCTTGTAAGTAAAAGTCAAGTTCTGAAGCTTATTTGAACTATAGAACTGTTGCTATTCAGAGTCTAGGCTTCGCTCATGCTTGGCATCATCTGTTTTCTTCGGTCTTTCGCCTTCAGTGCATGCAAAGCGACCGACAAGCTGGCATAGTCGCCTATATTTTCCCCCAATCCCGCCGGCACAATATCACAAACAGCGGCACTATATGACAGCACTTCCTCATGAAACGTTTTCTGAACGATCGGCTCGAGTATGGCTTGCTGCCGCCCATAAATACTGCCAATGACAATGCGCTGCGGGTTTAAAATATCCACCAGCATAGCTAAACCACGCCCTAACTGAACTCCAACTGTATGGAACACGGCCAGCGCCGTAACGTCTCCCGCTTGAGCCGCCTCTCCAACCTTTTTCGTCGTGATCTCATCCATCTTGTCCATACTGCTGCAATATAGCGGAGTAACCCCGTTCATCAATGCTTTCTTCGCCCGAGCAGCAGCCAGTCTTGCAATCCCGCCACCGCTGCAAAAGCCTTCAAACGATCCGGCTTTCCCATAACCGATCGGACCGTCATGCTCCATCCTTACATGACCAACTTCTCCGGCCATGTCGTTCGTGCCGCTGTATAGCTTACCATCCAGAATAAGCCCTGCTCCCATGCCCGTGCCGAAGGTCAAAAAGATCATATTCCTTGTACCGCGTCCTGCTCCCCACGTCCATTCTGCCAGTGCGCAAGCATTGGCATCATTCTGGAGCGCGACCGGGATACCAAATCTTTCGCGAACAGGGGTAACCACATCAAATGCATCCCAATTCGGCAAATTTGGCGGTCTGTGGACCTTGCCGCTTTGGCTGTCCAGCGGACCTCCACAGCTGATTCCCGCCGCCCTAACAAGTACGCCCTGCTTGCGCTGTAGCTGTTCTAGCAAGTCCATCATAGCTGTAAGCGCGGCAGACGGACTCGATGGTGTCGGAAACTGCTCCTTGTCTATGATGCTGACCGTACCCAGCTCGTCCAAACGGCCAATAGAAACGGCGCACTTCGTTCCTCCAATATCTAATCCGGCAATATGCATCATTGGAAGAATGCCTCCTCCAGCATAAGACATAGCGCATGATAAATCGGCAGATGCCGTTCCTGTATATCCGGTGTATCGCTCCATGGCACTGCGATCGTAACCTCGGCCAATGCTTTCATCTTGCCACCTGAAGAGCCTGTCATCGCAACCGTGTGCAGCCCCATGGCCTTTGCAACTTTCAGTGCTTTCACAACATTGTTCGAATTGCCTGATGTGCTAAGTCCAAGCACGACGTCCCCTGGCTTGCCGTAACCATACACCTGCTGGGCAAAGATCATATCTGGAGCAACGTCATTCGAAAAGGCGCTGATCAATGCACCATGACTCATCAAAGAAATGGCCGGTAGTGCACCTTGCAATTGAGACGCCAGCTGCTCGCCCTCCTCCGGGAAAAAGCTTGTCAGTTTTGCACGCACTTCCTCCGGAACAGGGCGTTGTAGCTTAAACCCTTTCATGAGCTCGCCTACAATATGTTCAGCATCCGATGCGCTGCCTCCATTGCCGCAAATCAACAACTTTCCGCCCTGGCGATAGCATTTCAACATCAACTTATATGCCTCTTCAATATCGTTCAGGCACGGTTTTAACTCCGGATATTTTTCTATTAAACGTTCCAACACCATGTTTATTTCCTCCACCTCTCATGTGTCCAATTTCTATCCTATCCCAATGTTTATATAGTCCAGCAATACCGCTGTAAAAACAGTCGTTATTACAACCTATCAGCGCCTTTACCAGCGCATCAGCTCCCGTTGAATCGGCAAAAAGCGTTCTTCATACACCTGACGGTAAGCAACATGTTCCTGCAGATCAAAGCCGATAACTTCACCTTGTTCAGCTTCCAGCGCATCATACGCCTCTTTAGCAGAGCCAAATACGCCTGCACCTACTGCACCAAGCATAGCTGCACCAAGTAAGGTGGCTTCCTGGATTGGCGGAAGCACCAGCTCTGTACCGCTGACTGCCGCTTTTACATGCAGCCATGGACGCATTCGGACTCCTCCCCCAATAACCAGCAGTCGGCTTATCGGAATCTTGGCTACTTCTTCTGCACTGCGGCGCATGCTTTCCAATTGGTACGCATTGCCTTCAAACAAGGATTTCAGCAAATCCCCGCGTCCGTGCCTTTTGTCCAATCCTATAAACGCGCCGCGTACATCAGATGACGGTGTTGGCGCACCGGAGCCGGACAAATACGGAAAATATACAATACCAGAAGGTCCGGACGGCAGCTGCTCTGTCTCCTCTTGTATCCGGCTGTAATCCAGCGTTTCCGATCCGATGATTCCCCGAAGCCATTCGATGGAGCCGCCCGACGAAGGATTCCCTCCCATCCAGAACATGCGTCCTGAAACCGGATGAAGTCCATAGCTTAACCCCGAGAGCAGTTCCTCCCGTCCAAGTGGGCGTTCCTGCATTATGCCTACAAGCGTCTCGGCTGTTCCCATTGAATTGTACACATCGCCCTCATCAAGGGCTCCCACGGCAATCGCTGCTGCGACATGATCATGTCCAGCAATAGATACGGAAGTGTCTGTGGACAATCCCAATCTTTCAGCGACACCCGGTAAAACGGTGCCTATGGCTGTTCCAGACGGTACAGCCATAGGGCAAACCCCTTCGGGCAAACCAAATTGACGCAAAAGAGCCGTATCCCAAGCGCGCCGAGAAAGATCGAAAGCGTACGTGCGAGCAGCTAGTGTATAATCCGCAGCCAGCTTTCCGGTCAGCTGATAGGCGATATATCCGGCGACAGACAGCCACACGCAGTCTGCGTACGTCTCTTTGCTCCAATCTTTCAGCCAGAGCATTTTCGCCAATCCTACCTTAAACGAATTTCCCAGTCCGGTCTTTCTGAACTGCTCCAGCTCGTCCGTCTCCGACTTGATGTGTTCCGCTTGCGGTACAGTGCATGGATCATACCATGGCAAAAGTGGCGATTGCGGCCTCCCGCTCTTGCGGTCAACGAACAATCCGCTCTCAGCCATACTGGCAATACCGATGGATACTACCGATTTTTCATCCAAATGAGCAGTCAGATCACTGATCATATCAGCCACGGATGACCACATCTCTTCGGGATCAAACGTTGAATATGCGCTCGGTCCTGATTTTGCCTTTACTTGTGTTGCTCTCGATCGCTGGGCAATCATTCTGCCACACTCATCAAACAACGCTGCTTTTGTATGGGTAGTGCCCATATCGATGCCAATCATCCACATTAATGCTCACCTAACTTGCAGGCGATCACTTCTACACCATAGCTGCGGATTTCCTCCAACGTTTCCTCGGGCACCAGATCACTTGTAATCAATATATCGATCTCATTCAACTCACTGTACGCAATAAGCGCTGTTTTGCTGAACTTGCTATGATCCGCTACGAGCACTTTCTTTTCCGCAGACTCCATCATCGCCTGTTTTACTTCAGCATCGTACAGATCGGCGCTCCACAGTCCCTTCGGCACAGAGACGCCCGCAGCCCCAAGGAAGACATAGTTGCCACTGTATTTCTTCAACTCCTGCACAGATTGAGGGCCTACCGTACAACGGGAACGCCGGAACAACTTGCCTCCAAGCAGAACAACTGCATGACTCTCGTGCTGCATCATCTCATCGATAAGCGACAGGTTATTCGTTACAATGGTCAAATTTTCTTTTTCCCTTAAATGTTTCGCTACCGCGCGCATCGTCGATCCTGAATCGAGAATGACGATCTGATCTTCTTTTACAAGATCTGCAGCAGCCCGTCCAATCGCTTCCTTCTCTTCAGAGAACTGCTCCTTGCGCTGATCATAAGATGGAAGCAGAGCATCATTCATATACGGATCTGCAAGAACGGCTCCGCCATAATTTTTCCGAATCAGCCCTTCCCGTTCCAATTGGGCCAAGTCGCGCCTGATCGTTTCCTCCGAAACATTAAACTCCTTGACTAGTTCGGATACTTTCACACTGCCTTGCTGCAGCAACAATTGCTTTATTTTAGTACGCCGTACATCAACAATCATGTTCCTCACCCCTTTTATATTCATTTTACTATTCTTTACGTAAATGTCGTATTGCCTCTGCCATAAACGACTCATCACCAAAACTGCCCGATTTCAACACAAGCAGGAAAGGCGGGTCGGTTAACGTAATACAGGACGGCAAGCCCGGCTGAATCTCCTTCCATACACGCATGCCGATTACATTCATCCGGCGACAAAAAGCAGCGGAGGTGTCTCCCCCAGCTACCAGCACACGTTGTAACCCCGTTCGCTCCAGCACCCCTGCAGCGATTTCTGCAAGTGAATCAGACACAAGCCGGGATACTTCGGTGTTGCTCATCCCTAGTGCTGCGGAGCTTTTCTTCATTTCCTGTACCTGACTCGGCATATTCGAGGAATGAACGGCAACATCGATCCCGTTCATGATCGCTGTAGACACTTCAGTGGTAAACGACTGCAAGTAGGCTAAACGTTCTGAACCCAAGAGCAGCCGAGAGCTTTCCATTTCCTTAACAACTACACCTTCACCGCGCAAATAATCAAGCTGCTCTGAAGTTTGTGGCATCAAACTGCCGGCCGTCACAAGTATTCCCAGGTGCTGATCATGCTCAGACAGTCCGGATTTATACTCCTCATCGCGCTTCGGCTGCAGTCGAGCCGACTCTTCAGCGAGCGCCGAGCTGCCGCACCATACCTTCAAGTGTGATGCTGCTGCGGCAATAACGGCCAAATCTGCTTGATCACGCACATCGACAATGACAAATTGTACTATGTTTTCCTCACAAAGCTGATCAATGAACGCGCGAAGCTTGTCCACTCCTTCATCAACCATCTCCCATCCAATGCGGGAAACCTTGCGTGAGGTTTGCCCTTGCAGTATGCCGACTACATCTGAGTGCTTCATCGGATGAACCGGGTCATGACTGAACTCCGACTCAGACAGCGGAATTCCCCGAACATAGTGTATACCGTCCACTGTTGTACGACCGTTCTTTGGAAATCCGAGCGTCACAAGCGCGAACGATTCATGGAGTGCATCAAGCATCGCATCGAATTCCGCACCGATATTGCCGCGAAAAACCGAGCAAGTCTTGTTGACAAATTGCGTGCAGCCAAGCTGCTCCAGAGCGCGGGTAGCAGCGAATACTTTATCATATGCCACGGCGGCATCGTCGAAGCGGGAATCCGTATCCAGCACGATGACATCCGCTTCTTTCTCTGCCGGCAGCTGATCTACCAGTTCAGGGGAATAGCTGTACACATGGGTTCGCAGACCTGCTTTTGCATACATAATGCCAATATCATTTGCCCCGGTAATGTCATCCGCTACAACACCGATCATACTCTCCACTCCCTTCTCGGACGGTAACCCGAATCATGCAGGAAAGACTGCACTGTGTCGGCATCAAGCCTATTCAAAGAGACAGCGGAAGATTGGGCTGTGACTGCCATCCGGCAGGCCATCTCCAATGTCTGAAGTGCCATTCGCGCTTCCTGTACGGATCGATCGCAGACGAGTACGCCGTGATTTTCCAATATGAAGATATTCGCCTTCTCCGCTTTCTCGAAAATCGCTGCTCCCAAAGCTTCAGAGCCTGGATGATAATACGGAATACGCTCCACTCTTTCCAAATAATACATGGTTTCTACGAACAGATCATTCGGAACCGACAGCTTCGAGCACGCCGCCATTGTCGTATAAAATGGAGAAGCATGAAGCACTGCGTGAATGTCAGGTCTTTTTTCATAAACAGCCTGGTGCATCGGTATTTCCTTAGAAGGCTTGCGATCGCCATAAATCGCTCCGCTAAAATCGACTTCGGCAAAATCGTGCTCGGACAATTCCCCCAGGAATGTGCCGCTTGCAGTTATAACGAAGCGATCATCATCTGTTCTTGCGCTAATATTACCGGCATTTCCCCATGCCAGCCCGTATTGCATCATATATTGCCCGGCGGCTTGAAGCTGCTGTATCGTCTCTTTAACACCCAGCATTTTTCGCGTCTCTCTCCTTTCAACACAAGAGCGAGCGTGGACCAGCTTTAGCCCTGGCCCACGCTCACTTCCTTTCCTTATACGATCTCTCGCCTAGTCTCTATTCCGTCCATTCTATCAGATTGGTTTCTCTGATCGGCAAATCATCGCGCTTTGGAACACAGAACGTCTTGATCTCACATGGGCCAAATGTAGCCTCAATCGTCCGGTTCCATTTCGGCAGATGAATCTTCGCCTTGGTTTCAACCCGATTCGTCTCATAGCAGCGGATAACCAAATCATCGTTATCTTCCGCTTTCTTTATCGCACTGACGATAATGTTGTCTTGATCGACCGTTACGAACGAATCCTTCTGTGGCAGCTGTCCCGCATGATACGTCTCGATAATTGCCGTTGGACGCTGATTCAGCTCCATTGCTTTTTTAACGGTGCCTGCCGTTTCCCAGCTGCCCATATGAGGGTACATCCGATAATTGAACTGCTGGATTCCTTGGTCGATAAAGCTGTAATAACCATCCTCACTCGGCACAACCGGATCATGATGTGCATATATAGGACTGCGCAATACGGTTAGTCCCAACTCCTTATTGCGTACACTATAGCTGTACTTCGCATCATTCATTAACGAGAACCCGTACACGCTGTCATCCTGACGAACGATACCGCTCATATCAACCCAGCTCTGTCCCGCCTCTTCTTCTCCATTATGAGAACGCTCGATGAAGCCATAAGGAATTTCATATGTTTGCTTTGTGAAAATGAGGTTGATCGGGAACAACAGCTTCAGCACCTTGAACTGTTCTCGCCAATCAACAGTTAACTTTACATCTACATGGTCCAGATCCTTGTACATCGTGAAATCCTGAACCAATGTTGATGAACCATATTTGCTGATAACACGAATAACAGACTTGATCGGCCCGTGCTCAACCCGCTTCACACTAGTTGCGGTGAACTCTCCGATCCGATTCTGGAAAATTGTCACATCATGGCTCCATGTATCAGATCTGTCTTCCATCACTGCAGGTACAGCCGCAGGCCCTTGGAATACATCGATCCCGGCTTTCTTGTCATGCAGCTGACTGATAAATCCGGTCTTTGGATCGAACTCCATTCGGAGGTGGTCATTTTCCAATACATAATCATTCGCTTTAATACCGGCAATGACAGCACGCTCTTCAGCCGGCAGCGTGTACAGCTTATACACCCGGTATCCTATCGGCGGGAGGTCTGCCATAAAGCTCAAGCGAGATCTGCCAAGAGCTGTCGCCTGTGACTGCACGGTCTGATAAGCAACTTGCTTACCGGTTTCATCCTTGAGCACAGATCCTTCTTTCAGTCCGCCAACTTCCAGCTCTACGTTCACTTGAGATGGCCATGCATGCGGATTAAACACAACGATCGGCTTCATTCCTTCTTCCTGTTCAATATCGATATTCCAGGAAAACTTCTGCAACGCATAATTCAGTCCGCGTTCCCCGATTGACATCGCCTCTCCATGCATGTTACGGGCATCCTCATAAGCCGCCTCCAGACTCGTCCCGGCCAGGATATCGTGGAATTGGTTAAACAGCACATTCTTCCACGCAATGTGAAAATCTTGCGGGTACGGCTGTCCAAGCAAGCGCTCTGCAAGCGCAGACCACTTCTCAGCCGCGATCAGCTTATTCTCCGCCTGACGATTCCACTGTTTAATGCCTGAATGCGCCGCATAACAACCGCTCGCATGATGCTGAAGTTCATCGTGTACGACTGGAATCGGCAGCTTTTCTTGCTCGATCTCCTTGAAGAATTGCTCTGGTGAAGAAAATACCAGCTCCGGGAAATTTTCATCATTGTTCAAGCGCATAATGCTTTCGATATTTTCCTTGGTCGGTCCACCGCCGTGATTCCCGACGCCGTAAAACACCATGATCTGGTTAAACGGATTGCGAAGCTCGGTCATGCATCGAACGACATGCCGTTCGAGGTCCTTGCCCCAGGACAGATACTCAAACGGAATGCGATAAGACAATACACGGCTGCCGTCATCGGATTCCCAATCAAACACACGGCCGGGCAGACCCTTTTCATGCGGCATCGGACGCATGAACACATAATAATCCAATCCGCTTTTTTTCAATATTTGCGGCAGCATCGCATGATGCCCAAAGCTGTCCACGTTATAACCAACCTTAGCGGTTACCCCGAATTTCTCCTTGAAATATCTCTGCCCGTATAATCCTTGACGAACAAACGATTCACCGCTCGGAATGTTGCAGTCCGGTTGAATCCACCAGCCTCCAACAATATGCCAACGCCCTTCCTTAATACGCTGTCTGATTTCTTCAAACATGTCCGGGTCGTTATTCTCCACCCATTCGTACATGAGCGCAGAACTGGATGTAAACACAAAATCATCATACTCGTTCATCCGGTCAAGAACGGAGCGAAACGTCGCTTTTGTCTCCTGAAATCCCTCTTGCCATTGCCATAACCACACCAGGTCGAGATGCGCATTACCGATCATATGAAGCTTTTGCTTTGTCATGTTGTTATCCTCCTTAAAGGTTAGTGTGCTTTTTTATGTAAATGATGACGCTTTCCCTTCACTGCCCAAGAAATGGCGGATTTTGTCCTGCACCGTTCTTGTGACGGCCTCTCTGCCCTTTTCCATCTTCTCAGAACCAAGGGCCATGCATTCCGCATTACTCATACGCTCTTCACGCTCTAGTGCCTGAAGCAGAGACAACTCAAGGTCAGTCGCGATATTTACCTTGGACACACCGCCACCAGGCAATGTGATCGCCTTCATAATCATATCCGCCGGTACACCTGAACCACCATGAAGTACAAGATGAACAGGGGTTAGCTTACGGATCGCCTGCAGACGGCTATAATCAACCTTAGGCTGTTTTACCATATATACACCATGAGCGGTCCCGCAAGATACGGCTAATGCATCTACACCCGTTTGCTGTACAAAGATACTCGCTTCATCCGGGTCTGTATACAGCTCTTCATCTCTATCTGTTTCTACAAAATCTGTCGTCCCGATCATCCCGAGCTCCGCTTCCACCGATACGCCGCGCGCGTGTGCATATTCAACGACTTCTTTACTGATTCGAATATTATCTTGCAATGGCTGTTCAGAAGCATCGATCATGACAGAGGTAAAGCCGGCATCTATCGCTTCTGCGATCGTCCCCAATTCTTTCGTATGATCCAGGTGGAGCACAATGGGAACTGTAATTTTCTCTTCATGCATTTTGTCGAACAACTCATCTGCGAATTGCTTCGGCGTAATTCCATAACGAACCAGCTCTTTATGAGAGATCTGGACAATCGCCGGAGACTGGGATCGCTGCGCACCTCGCAATACTGCAGAAATCATCGGGGTATAGCGCGGCGAAAAGGAGCCAATGGCAAATTGATTCCGCTCTGCGACCTCCAATGCTTGTTTCAGCGTAATTAAATTATTAAAAGTTGTCGATCTGCTCATTTATTTTCCCCTCTCATCTTAGACGACCCAAGTACTTCCCGAAGCCGCTCAACACCTGATTTAGGACTAGTCAAAAATTTGGATCGCACTTCTGACGGAAGTGTATCAAGCACGCGAGCCATCGATGCTTGTGCCAGCACCACGACATCACATTCATTCCCCAGCTCGGCTAACGCAGCAGCCAACAGACGGTCATGACCTTCCTGGTCACCTGCCATTAACTTTTCATATGCTTCGGATACTACTGCTTGTTTCCATTGAATGATCTTGCCCGTTTGACTTGCCTTCCGTTCAAGTAGTCTCATCGTCGGGCCCATTGTCGTTGCCAATGTAGCCGCAACTCCGATTCTGCTTCCCGAAGCAACCGCTTGTTCTGCCATCGCTTCATCAATACGAAGCACTGGAATGGCAACGGCTTTAGCAGCTCTTTCCGCAATATCTCCTACTGAAGAACATGCGCTCAGAACACACTCTGCGCCTTCTTCTTCCGCAAAAACGGCATATGTGGTCCAATGCTTCTCTACTCGTTTCTCATTTGCCGCATTGTCGCGAAGTGACGGCAAAATGGAATCATCTACATAATTAATGATCTCACAATCCGGAATTCGGCTCGTTATTAACGGCGTCAGCGCCGAAACAGTCACCGGCGTCGTGTGGATGACGGCAATTTTCCTCTTCATGCGCCTTCCCTCCATGACATGTTGTATTTTGACCGATTTAAATGTGGCTTTGTGAAGCTTTGAGGTTATTATCGCTCAAAACTACACAATTATCAATACCGAAAATCATTTTTTTCTTTTTAATAAAGCAAAAGGTCGAGTACAGGAGCGAATACGCCCTAGACTCAACCTTTTTATTGGAATTATTTCTTCTTTAGCGATGAAACATAGTCAATGCCTATTAATAAAGAAACTGGTAATTCACTACTGTAAATGGTTATTTCTTTTTTTCGTGATAAATCCATAAGTTTGTGATCTATAACCGCAATAACGTTTTTTTCTTCGTCTTGAATTAAAGTTTGTGTTTGTAACGCCTTATCAAGATAGTAAAATTTTTTGCCCTTGATCGTGATTTCTTTCGAATCTCCCATTTCGATTTTCTTGATATTCATCAATGTACCTATGATTAAACCATCTTCAAATATAGACCATTTATTTTTTGTCCAATGAAAATGCTCCTTAATCAAATATTCTTGTCCATCTTGTAATGCTTTTACATGAACCTCCCATCCTGTAATAAACATTTCTGTTAAAGTATGCAGTAAATTGGGGAAGTATCTTTGCACTTTAGCCCTAACAATACCTTGCTCATCATGGACTTCAAATGGCTTTCTAGCCCCTTTCATGAAGGGTACTATGTAACTGTATTTCTGCATTTACAACCCCCTTAATATTACAACACTATAGTTTTCATTTAAGAAAATCATACTTTCAATATATTAATAAAGAAACCCCATGAGACAATCTCTGGGGTCTGATGTTTGGGAACGATATTAAATTCCTGGAATAGCGTTTCGTTTATGTGCTGTTTTACGGTAAAAGTTCTCCAGCTTCTCGCGGACGTCAGAAGCGACCTCTTTCCCTTCGAGATAATCGCTGTTATCCTCATAGCTGATCCCGAGCTCTTTCTCGTCACTTTGGCCTTCCCATAGGCCTGCTGTAGGCACTTTATCGAGCACTGCCTGCGGCACGCCCAAGTAAGAACCGATCTGACGAATCTGACGTTTATTAAGCGTGCTAAGCGGCGTAATATCAACAGCGCCGTCTCCCCACTTCGTATAAAAGCCTGTGATCGCTTCCGAGGCATGGTCCGTCCCTACAACAAGCAGATTTTGTTCAAATGACAATGCGTATTGTATAACCATCCGGATTCTGGCCTTTACATTTCCCTTCCCAGGAATGCTGATGTGCTTGTTGACACCGATGTTCTTCAATCCATGTTCCACTTCAAGCGCAACCTCATCCACGGCATCCTCGATGTTGGTTTCCACCGTATACTTCAGATTAAACGCTCTCGCCGTTTCATAGCTGTGCTCAATATCGGATTGTGTACCATACGGTTGAAATACGCCCAAAGTTTTATACTCCTTGCCAAGTTCCTCTGTAAGCTCATCTGTAGCCAGCTTGCAGAGCCCAGCAGCCACAGCACTGTCCAGTCCACCGCTAATCGCAATCAAAAGACCGGCTGCTCCCGAATCCTTAACATATGATTTTAAAAAATCAACCCGTTTTCTTACTTCCTGCTCTACATTAATAGAAGGTTTCACACCTAATTCGGCAATGATTTGTTCCTGTAGACTCATGTCCAGAACTCCTTTCAATATGAACATCCCCGGGTGAAACATAAAAGACCCCGCGGCTTCGGATATCGCCGAATGCTCCGGGGCCTAATAATTACTGGCGTTTATCGACAGTAACGATCAAACGCATCCGTGAGATCGGCTGCAATCTCTTCAGCAGAACGATCCTCGACTTGATGACGCTCGATAAAATGAACCAGTTCTCCATCCTTCATTAAAGCAATGGAAGGTGAAGAAGGCGGATAAGGCGCGAAATATTCACGTGCTTTCGCAGTTGCTTCCTTATCCTGACCGGCAAAAACCGTGAACAGATGATCCGGCTTCGCTTCATGCTGAAGCGCAAGGGCTACACCCGGACGAGCTTGACCTGCCGCACAGCCGCAAACCGAATTGACAACAACAAGGGTCGTGCCCTTCGCCGTTGGCAACTGCTCTTCCACTTCTTCTGGGGTCTTCAATTCCCGAATCCCCAGTTCTGTCAGTTCATCCCGCATCGGTTGAACCATATCACGCATATATCGGTCAAAAGACATACCCATGTTGCTTTCACTCCTTATATAAACAAATTATTAAAAAATATAACAGCTTTTCGCTATTATATATTATACAATTCCGATGGGTGAAAGCAAGATAAGCATAAAAACAGGACGACCTCCTGTAATGGAATTGACGCCCTGTTCTTCTTATTTATCAGTTGTCATTCTAGGTGGAAGGATGGTTAATACCATCCAGCTTTTTATCTTTAATCGGTTCATCTTTACGCTGCTTATTCTCATGCTTTTGTTGTTCCTGCTGTCTGGAATCATTCTTGTTCATACCATTGTTCATACTACGCCCTCCTTTGTCCGATATTCTCACCTTATTATGGCTTGGGCAATCCTTCTTTATCCGCCTCGGCAACCGGAAAGGAAACGGTAAAGACCGTCCCCTTCCCCATCTCCGAATGTACAGAAATGTTGCTGTGATGACGCTGTACGATACTCAAGCAAAGAGCTAGGCCCAACCCTGTTCCTTTGCTCTTCGTCGTAAAAAAAGGTTCGAACAGTCGAGTCAGCTTATCTTCAGGAATGCCAGGCCCTGTATCTTTAACATGCAGCTCAATATGTTCTCCAGCCAAACTTGTCTCGATAGTCAGCACTCCCTTATCCTCCATAGCTTCCATCGCATTACGGGAAAGATTCAAGATCAGCTGTTTCATCTCTTTAGAGTTGAGGTGCAGGTTCGGAACATTGCTGCCAAGCCTCAGATCAATGCTCTGTCCCCGAAGATTAGCATCTGCCCATAACAAAGGACTTAGCTCGTGAATGATATCATGGAGATGACATTCCTCTTTTTCAACAATTCGAGTCTGAGCCAGAGATAGGAAATCACTAATAATTCCGTTGGCACGATCCAGCTCCTCCATCACAATCCGGTAGTAATGATCGAGCGAATCCGGGCTTTTCTCTTTCATTAGTTGAAGAAATCCTCTTACTACAGCCATAGGATTCCGGATTTCATGCGTAATGCTTGCAGCCATTTGACCGACCATGCTGAGCCGCTCGATATTGATCAATTCACTCTTCAGCTTCTCGATTTCAGTAATGTCATGAATAATCGCAACTGCACCTTCGATCTGCTGTGTTTCCTCATTAAAGAGCGGAAATGTCCCTGTGGAATATATATTCGTATCATTGCGTATCACTTCTTCATTGGATTGAATGCCTTGAAGTGCTTCAAGAACCCTGTGTTTTAGGAAGTCTTGCTCCATCGATCCTTTAATAATCTCGTCAAAGGCACGGCCGATCAATTCTTCCGTATGAGCTTGAGGACAGCTTCTCTTGTAGTTCATTTCCAACTGTTTGTTCAGCATAGCGATATTCCCTTTTTTATCAACCACAGCCATTCCCAAAGGTATCATGTCAATAAATTGTTGAAGCCATGTTTTTTCTGTTTCGGACTTTGCTGGCGTATGAATAAACAACCGTTTATACACGAATTCAATAAAATAGACAAGAAGTGCCCCATTAAAAATACTAAAAAGAACATATAAAAGCGTAATTAAAATTGTTTCTGAATCATACGACGCGTTAAAAACTTTATTTTCTAAAATAGGGGAAACTAAGATGATCATCAAGGCAGGTATAAGTCCAATCCAGAGACATCCGATTTTCTCCATCACAGAGCTTCGTTTAAACCGAGAAGAAAGGAAGAATAGAAGAGGATACACAGGAAGCCCTGTATACAGTATCATTCCGGATAAGGAAAATCCGTTAATAAGCCCGTGACTAACCATATAAAGAAGTGAAAGTAGGCAGCCAGCCGTTCTGCCGCCATATAAAATACCTACAAACAGCGGCAAAATACCGAGATTAATCGGGATCATACCATTATAAACGGAGGACAGCCCAAAACAGAACAACATGCTTATCGCACAGGTTATTACGACCAGATTCCGGTATTGCTGTCGATCGTCCGTTCCATGTGACTTGAGATGATTACTGAAGAAGAGCGGAATCTGAAAAGTAAACAAACCGGACAGCATAATTTGCAGCAAAATGTCCTTCATTGCAGTTAACACAATGCGTCATCACCTCAATTGATGTGTGCCTCTGTTATTGTTGATTAAATCACAAGCGACATTAAATTACAATACTTGTAAAATCCTGTGGAAAAGAAATGAACCCTAGCAGATTACGGCGAGACTTAAGGGTTGGGCTATAAGGTAAATACGTTTATAATAAACGTTATGTATTCATGAATTACCCCCAAAGGAGCTATGAACAAACATGTCACATTATGATGTTATTGTTGTAGGGGGAGGTCCCTCCGGGCTTATGGCTTGTATAGCTGCTGCGGAGAGGGGAGCATCCGTCCTGCTGGTTGATAAAGGAGATAAATTGGGACGCAAGCTGGGCATTTCCGGGGGCGGACGCTGCAATGTTACCAACGCCAAAGACATCGATGAGCTCATTGCCCACATTCCGGGAAACGGACGCTTCTTGTATAGTTCGTTCCAGCACTGGAACAATCGGGATATTATGGCCTTCTTCGAAGGACTTGGCATCGCCTTGAAAGAGGAGGACAACGGCCGAATGTTCCCGGTTTCGGACAAGGCATCAAGCGTAGTGAATGCACTGGTTGGCAGGGTAAAAGAGCTGGGCACGAAAATCATAACTAATAGTCCTGTGGAACGAATTATTTATAAAGATGGAAAAACCGCCGGGATTGAACTAAAATCAGGAGCTACGCATACATCCCCCTGCGTCATCATCGCGACCGGAGGACAATCTGTTCCGCAAACCGGGTCCACTGGAGACGGTTATCCCTGGGCTGCTGCAGCGGGACATACGATTACAGAACGGTATCCAACAGAAGTGCCGATTGTTTCCACCGAAACCTGGATCGCTTCTAAAGAGCTTCAGGGGCTTTCGCTTCGGGATGTCGAACTGTCTGTCTGGAATCCGAAGGGCAAAAGAGTTATCGCACACAGAGGGGACATGCTGTTTACACATTTCGGTGTTTCAGGACCGATTGCACTGCGCTGCAGCCAGTTTATTCGCCAGGTCCAACGAAAGTTCGACACTGTCAACGTCGATCTTGCGATTGATCTTTTCCCGGACCTTTCAATTGGCGCTGTTGAGTCCGAGTTGAGGCATCGATTGGAACAAGAACCGAGAAAAGCAGTTAAAAATGCTATAAAAGGCTGGATTCCCGAGCGGATGATTCCCCTTCTGCTATCCAAAGCCGGAATTGACGGGGATACGATCTGCAGCGGAATACCGAAAGCATCCATCTCTGCCTTCGCTTCTATCCTGAAAAAATTTGTTTTCCGAGCCTGCGGTACACGTTCGCTGAAAGAGGCGTTCGTCACGGGGGGAGGGGTGAGTCTGAAGGAGATTCAACCCAAAACGATGGAATCCAAGTTGATGCCGGGGCTTTTCTTCTGCGGCGAAGTGATGGACATCCATGGATATACAGGCGGATACAATATTACAGCTGCATTCTCCACCGGTTATACAGCAGGAAAACATGCCGCAGAGCTGGCAGCGACTTTTCGGAACTAACCGCAAAAAGAAATCGCCCTTTTCGATCAAATGGAGGTATTATACCACCATTCATCAAGGAGCGATTTCTTTGTATTTTCCAATAACCTAATCTTTCCGCTTTTGGGGTGGACGCGAAAACAGCACCGGGACCGAATAAGAACATATAAGAGCCAACGGCGCCGCCGCCAGCAGCCCAATTCCAACAGGCCATAGCGTTAAAGCAAAAGCGAGCGAAATGAGCAAAGCCGGAAGCAGCATTAAAGTGCGAACAGCGAGAAGGCCCGCCGACATCTGCTGTGCGCTGCTAAACGGAAGAACCAGCGAGAACTCCGCTTCAGCAAAAGCGGTCCATTTCATATGCAGCAAATAACTTACAAGAAGCATCAAAGCCCCATACACAATCACTTTGACAACACCAGGCGGGAACAAAACAGCCGGAATAGCTGCCGCAGTAAGCTGGACATAAAGCAAAAGGTTTTCCCGATTTCGAAGAAAGGCTTTTACGCCCGCTCCAGCAAAACGTTTATCCGGGGCACTTGATCGATAAATTCTGCGGGATTTGCGGAACAACCATGATTTGCTTCGTGTTCTGGGAGGTTTGCCTACAGCCTGAGCAAGCACTTTGTCCGTTAGCCGCATGCGTATGCGTGCATCCTCCTGTACATCAGCAGTAAAGGTCCCCACCATAGACAGACGAGTCCGCATGAGGAAGACAGCCGTGAGCATTAAGAGCAGTCCGGTTACCATAGCGGATATTGGCATCCCCGGCAGAAACATAAGGATCGCCAAGAAAATGACATAGGACAATGCTCTCAGCAGCAGTGAAAACAGTCCTTTTAGAAAACCTCGAAACCGGACCCGGATGTTATGAATCAGCAAGTTGGTACACCATGAGCTTCCTGCCGCCAGCACTCCCCACGAAAATAAAGTCCAAGCATCAAGCCCGAATCCCCGATACAGAAAAGGCAGGGTGATCATTACAAACATCAAGCCTTTAAGCGTGTTTACTGTGATGCTGTAAATCATGCCCCTTGCCATCAGTCCTCTCATCCAACGAGACTGCTGCCTTAGAAACAGCATGTCGCCTTCCTCGACAAAGAGCAGAACATGTCCTGAAAACATAAACAGCAATGCAGCCGCAGCGACCTGCCAAGGCATAAGCTCCAGCCAGGCCGGAGGCGGCGTAGTCCACTGCTCCATATAAAGTCCAGCGCCAAGAAGCAGACCCGGAATCAATATATACAGCATAACGGTCCAGTCAGCCACCGATTGTATAACGGAAAGCTGATACTTCCAATAGGTAAGCATTCTCCGTCTAAAAAGCTGGGCCGGATGAACAATGCGCGATTTCCTACGGATTTCATTTCTCTTTTTCTCCACTTCGGCTCCTCCCTTCATGTAAGGACGTCGAAGCAATCAAACAAAGATCCCTCAGGCAATCCGGCAGAGCTTCGAATATCGTCCAAACTTCCTTGAGAAGCAACGCGGCCGCCTGAAATGAGTACGAAGGAGTCGCAAATTTTTTCTGCAGTATCCAAAACATGTGTTGACATTAAAATCCCTGCCCCCCGCCCTCTCTCCGTATCAAGCAGTTCCAGAAAGTCTTTGGTCGCACGCGGGTCAAGACCGATAAACGGCTCATCTACAATATAAATATCCGGCTGTGCCATAAATCCGATCATAAGCATCATTTTTTGCTTCATCCCTTTGGAAAATCCTCCAGGCAGCCCATGACGAACATGTTCCATATCAAACTGCTTCAATAAATGATTAGCTTGGTTCACAAAATGCTTATCCTCCAAACCAAACGCTGCCGCAGCAAGATCAAGATGCTCCCAAAGCGTCAGGTCTTCATAAAAAACCGGTTGTTCCGGTACATATGCGTATTTAGGCGGGTCTCCTGCAATCTCTACTTCAGCTTTTGCATCTTTGAGCAGACCCATCACTGTCTTGATCGTCGTGCTCTTTCCTGCTCCATTAGGGCCAATCAAGCCGAGCAGTTCTCCTCTATATACTTGAAAATGCACATCATGGATTTGGGGGCGGCCCGGCTCATATCCGGCTTCCTCAATATCCACTTCCAGCACCGGCAGACTCTGCTGATTGTAACATTCCACCATTTTCTTCTCTCCTGCTATCATTCAATTTATTCATAAATTGTTGATTCCTCTACTTCCCATAATTAGGGTCAATACCTATTATTACGAAGGAAAAACTAATCGGTTACAAGAACCCTTTCTATTTATCAAGTCGGCTCATGGCTGAGGTAAAGGGATAAATATGAACAGGAGTCCTTTTTATTTTTAAATACTAAAATAGAGTCTAATTGTGATAAATAACATGTTTCTAATTCATAGATTGGAGTAATCTATATTCAAAGAAATCTATGGCATGACCAAAAAGGCGGGAAGAAGCATGATCTTATCACATGAACGCGATACACAGCTGTCACTGCATCTATATCGGGTTTTTGCCAAATCGTTTAAAAGTGTAAACGAGCACGCCGTAGCAGGCAGTAAAATCGAAGGTTTTAATCCTACGGCTTTTGCGGTTATGGAAGTGCTTTATTACAAAGGGCCCCAACCCATTCAACAAATCGGTGCCAAGCTGCTGCTGCAAAGCGGAAATGTCACTTATGTTATCGACAAACTGGAAAGCAAAGGATTCCTGATTCGCAAGCCTTGTCCGAAGGACCGCAGAGTGATATATGCAGAACTGACTCCTAAAGGGGAAGCTCTGATGAATGAACAATACCCTCAGTATGCAGAAAGAATTCATTTTGCGCTTAGCGGATTGTCTGAAGAAGAAAAGGATCAGATGATTTATCTTCTGAAAAGACTTGGGAAACAGGCGGAGAAATTGGCTCCATTAGCACGTAAGTGAAATAAAGCACATACTAATCCGGCGAGGGATATCCTCTGCCGGTTTGTGCTGTTCAAAAAACGGTTATTACTTGCTGGTAATGCAAATGATGTGAATAAAGCCGATCCGTGACTCCTTATGGAATCATGGATCGGCTTTTCGTTTATATAAACGTGGTCTAGATCAAGAAGCGGTTGAAGTGCTCCATTCATCGCTGTTGTCTTTATCCTCAGGCTTAGGAGGTCTGTTATTGAAGCGGGCAACGATCATAAAACAAGCCAAGGCGATAACCGCCATTAGAATAAACAGCGAGTTCAAGCTGCCCTCCAATACTTCCTTCAGCAGCCCTCCCGTTTCTGCCGGCAAACTCATTTCGCCATGTGGTGAAAGGAGCTTGTTAATATCTTCGCTGCTGATTGCTCCACCGGATGGCTCTTCGGCAATCCGCCTTGCGATGCTGCTGTTCAGCCATGTTCCAAACACAGCTACCCCCACCGTCTGTCCCAAAGTCCGAATAAAAGTGTTAAGCGCCGTAGAGGCTCCTCTTAGTTCATAGCTAACGGAGGATTGAGCAATAATTGCAAATAGCGTAGAAATATATCCAAAGCCGATGCCATAGATAAATGTACATATTAACATAAATGCCCACGGCGTTCCTTCATGAATAAAGACGAATCCGATTGCACCGATGACCAGACCGATCACGCCGATAAGCGCTGTTTTACGAGAGCCGGTCTTGATGATAAGCCTTCCGCTCGCTACAGATCCAAACAACCAGCCGAAAGACATCGGGGCAAGCGTTAATCCCGACATCGTTGCATTACCGCCTTTAACACCTTGAATCCAAAGCGGCAAATAGGTGCTCAAACCGATCAGCAACGCGCTGACAAGCAAATTGGCGAGCGTGGATACCGAAATATCGCGGATTCGGAACAATTTCAGGGGCACCATCGGTTCTTTCGCCCGCGCTTCCACAAACAAAAAGGCGATTAGCAGTACAATCGATGCGATGATGATGCTTATCATCATTGGCGAGGACCATGGATAAGCCTGTCCCCCGGCTGCGAGAGCAAAGAGCAGCAATGTCATGCCGACAGTAAACAATCCGGCTCCCGCAAAGTCGATCGAAACGGATCGTTTTACTTTTTTTTCTTCCAAATAACGATAGATAAGCCAGATCGAAATGAGCCCGAACGGCACATTAAAACCGAATATCCAGCGCCAGGATAAATAGTCTACAAAATATCCTCCAAGCAGCGGACCGACCAAAGAAGATATCCCCCAAACGGAACTGAGAAGACCTTGAATCTTTCCGCGTTCCTCCAGCTTGTATATGTCTCCGATAATGGTGAAGGTGACGGGAATGACTGCACCTGCGCCGATTCCTTGAATCGCACGAAAAACAATCAATTGAGTCATGCTTTGCGAAAAGCCGCACAACAAGGAGCCGAGCAAAAACACGACAGAACCGTACAAAAACACAGGCTTCCGGCCGTATAAATCGCTGATTTTCCCGAAGATTGGAGTGGTCACAGCCATTGTCAGCAGATAGGAGGTGAAAATCCAGCTCATCAAGCTGACACTTCCGAAACTGCTCACAATGGCAGGCCCTGCCGGTCCTACAACCGTCCCTTCAATAGCAGCAAGAAACGTTGACAGCAATATGCCTGCCAGAATAAAGCTGCGTTTTGACTGATTTAAAGTATTCACGAATTGCAATTCCCCTTTACCAAGAAGAAAGTTCTTGTACAACATTTCTATTATAGTAGTTCGGGGGAAAGAAGGACAGATAACATTTTTCCATCTTTCAATGTCAGCAGCGTATCTGCCTCTAGGTAAAACATTTCGGGATCATGTGTGATCATGAACATGGCTGCGCCTTGGTCACAGGCCGAACGGCATAATGCAATCAATTTGGAAATCCCGTTATAATCCATACCTGACGTCGGTTCGTCCATAATATACAGTTCCTTAGGCACGATCAATTGACTGATCACACTTAGCAGCCTTTTCTCTCCTCCACTGAGCAGATAAGGTGACACATCGGTCTTATTATGAAGCCCAGCTGTTCGAAGCAGATGATCGGCACGCTGCTTTTCTTCTGCGGTCAGCTCCGGACGCCGGGAAGGAGGAAGCCCGCCATGCAAGCTGTACGTGAGCTCTTCCCATACGGTTGGAGCGGTAAAGGTATGTTCCGGTTGTTGAAACACATACCCGATTTTTTCAGCCATGCGGTAAACGGGAACGCCGGCTGTGTCCTTCCCTTGCCACCGTATACGCCCTTGGGGAGTGGGCAAAAGCCCCATCAAAATTCGGCTTAATGTCGTTTTGCCCGATCCGTTCGCTCCGGTGAGCAGCGCCCATTCACCAGGGTGCAAGGTGAATTGCACGTCCTGCAGCGCCTGCCTGCCGCCGGGATAGGTGAAGTCAAGCGACTTCACCTCCAGCAGTGCGCTTGCCTGCCCCGGGGCGGCGCTATACGGCGCTGCAAGCTGGCACTCGGCGGCGGCACGCTCTGCTGCCGCCGCCCGGGGGGGCCCTGCCTCCGTGAAGCGAGGAGGCAGCAGCCCCAGCTCCGCCAGCTGTACACTGCAGCGGCGGAGCAGCGCCTCTGGCGGCCCGTCGAGCACGACGGTGCCGCCGTCCAGGACGATGACGCGCTGCGCTGCGCGCGCGACATCGTCAAAGCGGCCGGACGCGGTGACCACCGTCCGGCCGTCCTCCTGCAGCGCCTTGGCCAGCTGCAGAAAAGACGCCTGCGCCGCCGCATCCAAGCTGGCGCAGGCATCGTCGAAGACGAAAAGCCGCGGCTGGAGAGCCAGCACGGCGGCTATGGCGGTGCGCTGTCGCTGCCCCCCGGACAGCGAGCGCACATGATCCTGTCTGCGGTCTATCAAACCGACCGCAGACAGGGAATAAACGATCCGGCGCTCGATTTCTTCCGGATGCTCGCACATGTTCTCCGGGCCGAAAGCCACTTCATCCTCGACGATCCCTTGCACAAGCTGGGCATTCGGGTCTTGAAACAGGATGCCTACGGCCCGGGCCACTTCAGCAAGGGCGGCTTCTGCCGGGTCCATCCCGTCCAGCAGCAATATCCCTTCCCTTACGCCGCCCCCGCTGCGTGGAAGAAAACCGCTCAAAAGCTGGCACAGCGTAGACTTCCCGCTGCCGCTCGCTCCGATTACAGCAATTCGCTGACCCGCTGGAATAGTAAGAGAGATGTTTTCTATCGCAGGCTGATTTTCCCCTTCATAGCTGTATGTAAGATTTTCGCAAGTTACACCCGCTCCGGACATTCGCTTAATCCTCCGTGCCCAGAGCGAACCGGCGCAGAAGCCCTGTACGTTTTAATGCATCTCCCAAAATTTTAACGAGAAGACCGCACAGGAACACACCGCTTAAGATACGGACAAACAGCGCTATCATAAGCACACTGGTTGGCCAAGCGGTATATCCAAACATGTTGGCGGCAAATAAAAACCAGAGCGGCACCAGAGCGCCGCCAGCAAACATCATCACCCCTGTTCCCCAGCGCTTATAGCGAAGGAATGCAAACAAAGCCTCGGCCACGACCATATAACAGGCAGCTGCAACAAAAGCGGACGCAATCCCGTATACCGGACCGGTCAGCGCCTGAATCGTTCCACCAATGCCGTAGGTAATCGCTGCGGTACCAGGTTTACGAATAATGTAGTAAGCAAGCAAGCCGTAAACGATGTACAAGCCCGTTGTCATTGAGGTTGCTATTGGACCACCCAAGCTCGTAAGAAGTTTGTTCACAGGACCAAGATAAACAGTGAGCACGGCATTAACGGCAGCAAGCATAGCCATCAGCACAATGTCCAGAGTTGTAAATCGATTGCGGGATGAAGTTTTCATGAGAACCCTCTCTTTCATAAACCGATAAATAATTTTCAATACCCATCTATAATGCTGAACAAGCTCTGGTCATTATTTTGCCTTTTTACCCGCCATTCGTCAACCTGTTTTTCAGAATATAAGGTTAACAATTCAGGCAGACCACCACGTCCATACCGTGAATAGAGCGGCAATAACAGCTATTAAAGGTCCCCAGACAGGGATACGAATCGTTTTGCGAAACGTACGTTTCGAATAAGCTCCAAAGCCTTTCGATTCCATCGCTCCGGCCGTCTGCTGAACACGCCGCAAACTGTTTAACAGCACGGCAGCGACAAATTTCCCCCACCATGATAGCTTCGGCACGATCCCTTTCGGCACACGATGTCCTCGAACCTGTTGAGCCGCACGAATGCTCGTTCCCTCCTCCTCAAGAATGGGAAGAAACGTCAGCGCAGCTGAAATCCCAAAGGCAAAACGATAAGGGATATGAAGTCTTCGAACCAATTCAGCAACCAACTCCTGCGGATCAGTGCTTACGATATAAGCCATTGAGGACACAAATAATGTGATCATCCTCAAACTCATTTCCCCTGCCTGGTTTACGGATTGAGCCGTCAATTTTAAAGGTCCCCATTGAAACCACACTATCTCTCCAGGCACAGTGAAAGCTGTTAATATAAAATAGGGGATAGCCACGACGGCAATGAGCTTGACTCCCCTCATCAGATGACGAAAAGATATTCCTCCAGCCCATCTCGCTGTCAAAACACACCCTATCAATAAAATCGCTTGTAATAAGGCTCCCTCCCACAGCATCGCTACTACAGCGACACACATTAGAACAGCCAGTTTACTTAAAGGGTCCCAGCGATGTAAAATCGAGTTTCCCTGCACATATTGAATCAGCATTTCCTATCTCCTTTCCTTTCTTTGCAATCACACCGCTTGCCTGCTTGCTGGTTCGATCAGATCCTGAAATGTTTAAAAAAAGTTGACTTGTCCTCCGTGTTTTCGGTGATACTATGGTCTATATAGGAATGAAATCTTCTCACATTTTTCGATCACATTTTGATCATATTAAAGGAAATACCATGCTTTTGGAATTTGCATGATTCTTTGGTTCAGTCACCGGGGCAGATGCTTCTATATTGAGTCAAACGGCATATTCTCGTCAATATCAGATTCCTCCACCCCGGTTCAATTCAACGGAAAAAAGGAGGATTGTTCTTGATGTACATCACGATCCTAATATTGTTGTTTTTGGCGATTCTCGCGGTCGGCATTACGCATTTTGGATTTCTGCAGATCACTCAAATGAAAGTCAAGAATGACCTCAGCCTGTTCGCCATATTGGAAAGTCTCGGTCTGTACAGTCGCGATCGCTACGAAGCTTTGGTCAAAAAGGAAGTAATACTTTCAAGTATCGACGGACTGAAACTGAGCGGCGCTGCCATTGAGCTTTACCCGAACTCCAAACGTTGGATCATTATTGTACATGGCTACACTGGCTCCCGCGCCGTATCTACCCAATTTATCGATATGTTTACCGATGAAGGGTTCAATGTACTTCTTATCGATCAGCGCCGTCATGGACGCAGCGAGGGGCGCTATACCACTTATGGTTATTATGAAAAATATGATATTCAGACCTGGGTAAACTGGCTGATCGAACAGCATGGCCCCGGTACCGAAATCGGCCTTCACGGTCAATCCTTGGGTGGTGGAACGGTTCTCGAGTATCTGTCAATTGCCGCGCCTCAGGTTAAACTTGTTATTGCAGATTGCCCTTATTCAGATCTGTCGGACCTGATGAAGCATCAGATTACAACACTTAACAAACTTCCCACCATACCTTTTTTTCGCTGGGTAAATAACCGGATTCGCAAAAAAGCCGGATTCAGTTTTGAACAGGTTAGCCCGATCCGCTCCGTTCGTGAAAGTGATCTTCCGGTCATGTTCATCCATGGAGACAATGATACGTATGTACCGACTCGAATGAGCCAGGAGATGTATGAGGTCAAGCCCGGTCCCAAAAAGCTGGTGCTCATTGAAGGCGCTATTCATGCGAACGCTTATCATATCAATCCTCATCAATATCGCAAGGAAGTACGTGCTTTTCTCCATGAACATATGGGAAAGCCTCAAGAAGATACAGCCGCTGAGCCATCTCCTTCTGACTTTTTTAAAGAGAAAACACTGGAATCTGTATAAAAATAGCCCCCGAAGAGGCATGTTAAAGCTCTCTTTCGGAGGCTATTTTTTACTGCGGACTTAGTCCGTCGGCTATTTTACCCTGTTTTCTTTCGCTTTACCGGCTTAAGCACTTCGCTGGTTAACTCTTTCAGCTTTCTTTGAATTTCCTTAAATTCTTCGATTCCAGCGCCTGTAATACTGTATCCATCCCCATGAGAGGTTAAAAAATTTTCTTCTGTCAGCCGCTCCAGCTCCTGTTTTACCTCCCGATCGCCGACCTTGTACCCGAGCCGCTCCAATTCAGGCTGCATATCACTGACTATGAGGTCACGCTGATGGGCTTGATAAAGCATATGGATGCCGATAAACAAATTCTGTACATCTGCTCGCATTCGTTCTCTCCCTCCACTCTTCAGGCTAACGAATTTGGATTCACCACTTATTACCCCGCCAGGTAGCTCAGGAATCAGCCGATTAGGACAAGCAATACTTAGGCACTTCTGTCTGTAATGTCTCATAAATTTCATTTGAAATCGTTTCTGAAGCAGCGGTGATTTCTGCTGATCCACGAAAAAAAGCCGACAAAAAGCCGGCCCTTTCAACTAATAATTTTTATTGAATTTATTTTGAAGTTGACTTTTTCATTTCAATATAAGTTCGCAGCGCGACTCCCAAATTGATGACTAATGGAAAAAGTATAGTCGTAGAACCATAATAAGCATAAATAAGGACTAGAGACAAAGAAACTAATAATGTTACGACTAGTAACAATTTTGTGTCGTCAAAAGTACCTTTAAACATTTTCTTTGATAATATTTTGATCCCAAACATACCTAGAACAGTGTAAATCAAAATCAACAGAGTTATTAAACTAAACGCTAAGAATAAATACATTATTCCTCCTAACCAAGTCAACCTTTATTTGAAGTGATGTTGTAGTAAAGGGCATAATGGAAATTAATGGTAACTCCATACCCAACGTTATTGTAGCTTATGCTATTACCAATAGATACGTACCACAAATTTAGTATATAACTAATAGCTTGAGCAAGTTTGGCTGGAGGAGCTGGAATCAAACCCAATACTGCAGTTAATGCAGCACCAGCTGATCCGCCATTTGTAAAAGCATAAGCTAAATCTTTGGATTCTTGATCTGTTAAAGTAAGAGCATATCCCCAAGGGTAAAAATTCCCAAAAGCCATCGTAGAAAATTCCGGAGATTGGGGAGGAGTATAGTTTACAGGCACCACACTACCATTTTCAATCTTGAAGGCTCCTGTTTTCAAATTATCATTTATGACATCTACGCCTCTTTGGTAAACTTCATACACTTCATCTGAAATAACAGATTTGCTTTCTGGATTGATATAATACAAATTATCATCGCCAACAATAATATATTCTCCCATCACATCAATATTCTCAAAAACTTTTGATGTCAAGGTCGATGATTCCTGAGAAACTGAAACTTGTGGTGCTGAGTCGGCAAAAATAGATGTTGGTGCCATAGCCGACCCAAGCATACTTAGTGACAATGCACTTGCCAGTAATGTCCTCTTCATTTTTAAATCCCTCCTAAATATTTTACTTACATTAATGTTATTTCTACAAAAAAATAACATCACCTCTATTATTACTTTAAAATAACAAAAAATAGGACTATTTTCCTACAAAAAATCTTAATCGATTAAGATTAAGAAATTCAATAATGGCAGCAAATGAAGTAATAGTAAGACACCACGGTTGCGGGCCGTAGGCCCATAGTTCGCCCAGAATCAGGTAATCGCTACGTTACAGTTCTGACTAATATTTTACGGACCTACTATCTATGAAGTCGAGTTTAAAGAACTTTCATGAAAGAGTCCAACCGCCAAATCCTCAAATTCGGTTATTTGGAACGTGGCGACTGATTGACAAATTCCCCGCCCGTATACTATCTTAAGTAAATTAATAACAATCTAAAGCATAAGAGGTGGATCGCCCATGTTTCAAAATATACCCTATGAAGGCACTCGCAGTGAACAATTCGCTCAAGTGCTCGATCAGTTAAAGGCACTTATTCATGATGAGCCGAATGCGATGGCTAATCTGGCCAACGCCTCCGCTCTTCTCAATCATTTTCTGCAAGAGATCAACTGGGTCGGCTTCTACCTCTATGACGGTAAAGAGCTGGTGCTCGGACCTTTTCAAGGCCTTCCTGCCTGTATTCGTATCCCGATGGGCCGGGGCGTGTGCGGAACGGCTGCAGCCGAGCTAAGCACGCTCGTAGTTGAAGATGTACATGCCTTTCCTGGCCACATCGCCTGTGACGCCGCATCCAATAGTGAAATTGTTATTCCGCTTCTAAAGGATGGGCAGCTGTACGGGGTGCTGGATATCGACAGTCCTATCAAAAACCGCTTCGATCAAGAAGATCGGGAGTTTCTGGAGCGCTTTGTTCAAATTTTGGAAGGACAACTATAATTTTTTATCGATTTCATTTGAATAATTTGTGTATTCCTTCGCACACTAAATGAGGGCTGAAACCCACTAACTAAAGGAGGACTACACAAACATGTATCAATCCAATAATCTTCAAGTTTCCCAGCAAATTCGCCAGTGTGAGCAAATGCTTCAACAGCTGAGCCAACAAACCCAACAGGCTTCAGCGATGTACCAGCAATTGCTTCAGCAGGAGCAGCAAAACGCAACGCGTCTGGATGAAATTGCGCAGCGTGAGCGCCAGGCTGCTCAAATGATCCAGTCCGCGCTCCAAGGACATCATCAAGCTATGCAGCAATATCAGCAAATTTCCAATCTGGTGAAGCAGGTTGAGCAGTCCGTTCAAACCCACAACCAGTCCCATAATATGAACAATTACCAGCCTTCTTATGGTCAAGGGTATTCAAACACACCGCAAAGATTTCAATAATTTGACATTCGCTCATCAATTGCAGATGACTTGTCACCAAAAGCCGTCCGATATGGGCGTCTTTTGTTTTTCACTCCTTTATGCTACAGCTTCTGCTCTGCAAAAATTTTTATACCGTCCCGTAAATATTCAGCTAAACGCGGGTGATAGCCGGCATAAAGTTTTTTGAAGTCTCCATGGTCTACATAAAGGTCCCCCAACCCGCTGTAAATGTCTTTTGTTGGCGTATAGAAATGACATACCCAATCATAATGCCGTTGGATGATGCTCTGAACAGCCTGACTGCCTGGCTCCTTGCCATCTTCCATCGCTTTGCACAGATCTATATAAATGGCATCCGATTCCTTCTGAGTGTTGATATAGTCTTTTTTGGACCATGTTCGCAAGTCATCACGCCGCTTGTCTTTAAAAGACTCTGTCTGTTCACTTCGCTCTATATTGACTGCCTTGTCATCCTGCTCCTGCTTTATCGGATCAAAACCGTCATAAAGACGCCTGTGGTCCATGTTCACTTCATTTCCATTTCGAAGTTCTTGCAGCGTGTAATCAATTGTATGGATTAAAGTTTGAATGCAGATCGCTTTATCGATCAGGCGCTGCTTATGAGTCTGAAGTAAACGGATACGGTCCTGGTCCTGTGTCATAAGTGTCCCAATTTCGGCCAAAGAAAAATCGAGCTCACGATAGAACATCACCTGCTGGAGACGGAAAAGCTGCTCTGTTTCATAATACCGATAACCGCTAGAAGAGACGTTAGATGGACTTAACAGGCCCATCTTCTCATAATAATTTAAGGTTTGTACACTTACGCCGGATATGCTGGATAAATCTTTTATGCTATAAGCCTTCAAAGGTTCACCTCCATCCTTATTTACATATCGTCAAATAACGGGTTCATTCCGATAATTAGGTTCAACCGTTTTTCAGCTCAATTAAACACATTCACGGATCGATGCAAGCGTCAATCTTGTGACGGATGGCTCATTTTTACATCAAAAAACGCGGATGAAAAGCTGTTTGAAGCTTTCCATCCGCGTTTAATCCATGATAGTATTTATAAATGATTACAGTTCAGTTATTAAACTACGCTTCCGCCAAAGAGGAAACGGTTTTTCCAGGACTGGCTGAATTCGCCAACCAATACTCCGCCGGACTCTTTGGAGTACGTATGCAAGAGTTTATTGTCTCCAAGGTAAATAGCCACATGGGTAATGCGTTGTTTGGACTTGTCCAATCCTGCATAGCTTGAAGCCGATGAGCCTTTGTAGCTCATGAAGAATACGAGGTCACCACGTTTCAATTCGTTAATACTGTATACATCGGTTCCTTTTTCCTTAATCCATGCTCCTTGCTTACGGGAGTCGGATGGAAGCTTGATGCCTGTACCTTCCAAATATGCTTGACGAACAAAATCAGAGCAGTCAAAAGTGGTAGTCGTACTCCGGTCTGACCCGTATTCATAAGGAGTGCCCAAATATTTCATGCCGGCACTGATTGTTTTCTCTACAAGCACATCTCTGGAAGACATTTCATCAGCATTCGTGTTTTTATCGTTATTGGAGGAGCTTTCTCCAGAGCTTGAGCTGCCTGTTGGCACAATGTATTTTGAAGAAGCGTAGCCTGTTTTCCCAGACTTTGTCTTCACTTGATACCATTTGCTATTGGTCTTATTAATAATTTCAACATTTTCGCCTTTATAAATTCTGGACACGACTTCCCCTGAAGTCGATGGCTTGCTTCGCAAATTGACATTCGCATTAGCTTTTCCTTGCTGTACGCTGACCTGCACATTAGATGCTGCATCAGCGTATGTAGTTGCTGATCCATATGCGAAAGACCCCATAAACGTTGCTGTCAAAAGAGCTCCAGCCATCACTTTTTTCCAATTCATTTGCATATGATGTAAACCTCCTGAGTTGTAATGAATTTGTAACCTGCAAACGTGTTTCGTCTTTACGTCCCCCATTATAGACATGCTAAAACGATAGATGAATGGTCCTTTTTTCACAAATAAGGAACCAATTAATTCCATTCAATAGGTCTTTAGTCCCTTTTTCGACGTAATATTGGGTGTGTAGGATTATTAAAGGAATGTAATCTACAGATTAAAAAAATGTAACTTTTAAATTGTTCCAATTCTGTTCGAGTCATCTTTCCATTAGAAGAACTTCTATCGAAGTCTTTCAAAGATGAGTAATCGCGGTCGCCATTGCTGACCTTACGTCGTCCATTACGCTTAACTGCAAATGTACATTATAAAGGGTGAGGATTCGATTTTTGGGGAAATTAACTGCAAGAGTGCAGTTAAAATTTAAGCTTTTCGCCAAAAAGGTCATATCGTGCGGAATCAAATGTATTTTTGCAGGTAAACTGCCAAAAAGTGAAAATATGGGTGTTTTAAATGTACTTTTGCAGTTAAAGAGTTACTTAGATAAAGCTCTTACTTCCTCCAGGAACTTATACTCTCTGGTATGTATAAAAAAACTGCAAACACCTGACGGTGATCGCAGTTCTTTTGAAATCATATATGTAATCGTTTATGGTTTTTTCGGATATAGAGGGTAGCCTGGATCGTCAGGCACATCGATCAAAATCATTCTCAATGTATCACTTGCCTCAAGTCGAAGAAGTTCATCATGATCCGAGCAGAGCAGAACAAAATCCTTATGGTGAAACGACAGCTCGTCTCCCTCAGATTGCCCGCCCCATGTTCCTTGGCCCCGAACAGCAAGCGCCGCCAGTGCGCGTCCTTTCTTCAACTTGTATGAAATGCTTTTGCCTTCCTTCAGGTGAACATCATACATATGGACATCGACTGATAAATCTGCCGGAGACCGATCCCCGATGACCGTCTTGCGTACGATACCTTCCTCCCGTTCCATATGGAAGTCATGATGGTGATACCGCCTGTAAGACGGATTTTGTTTCAAAGAATCCCGCAACAGCGGTTCAAACCAGATCTGAAATCCTTCCACATTCGGACCAATAAATCGCTCCTCATGTTGAATTCCGGACCCTGTACGCATTAACTGCAAGCCACCGGCCTCCACCTCACTTTTAATGCCAAGCGAATCAGCGTGACTCACTTTGCCTTGAATCATATAGGTGATGATCTCAAAGCCTTGGTGCGGATGCAATCCTATATATGCCTCAAGAGGTGAGTGAAACCAGGACCAATAAAACAGCGGGCCTACTCGGATTACAGCAGAGCCCTCTCCCGAAAGACCGATCGGCTTCGATTCCGTCATTCTGCCCCTGTCGAGTGTTCCTCTGCCTTGCTTTTCAGGCGGATACACCGTCCCTTTCATGTCCTGACTCCTCCTTATTTTGAGTTATTGTAATTCAAACTCATGATATCTTATATTAAGATATTATGGAATTAATAACGCATTCTATTCACGGCGGAAGGAATGAGGACAGCAAGGTTGGTTAAAGCCTGCTCCGCACAACAATAGGGACTGTCTACTTGATGGATGCAGTTCAAGTTCTGGACAGTCCCTTGATGTTATATTTAATTATGAAGTTCCATTTCTTAATTGTCGGTATTGTCGGTCATTGATCACCGGGTGGTAATCATGTCTCTCCTTGAACTTTCTTGTCAGCAATCTCCATTCTGATTTGTTTTCAACTAAGCCCTGTATGTTACCGCTCATGGCATAATCTGAGTAAGAATTAAACGTATAGGTTTTGGGTTCATATTTTTGGTTGCTCCATGAGAACCCCCATATGAAAACAGTTCCCATAAACAAAGCCGCGATCGATATCCATAACGCCTTTTTATTGTTTATGATCTTCATTAAACTTCACCCCTCAACCTAATACATATAACACCTACTTTACATAAAATTGGATTCAATAACATGTAGTATACCATGATTCATTCTTTGGTTACAGTTATTATTTTGCAAAAAGCCCCTTCCTTTATCGTGACGCCTGTTCGTATTTTTCCTTCTCAAGCGACAATTTGGTACAATTACATCGATACGTATGTACGCTTAAAGAGGAGATTTATCGATATGTTTAAAATATTCATCGTCGAGGACGACTATACGCTGGTTAGCCTGCTCAAGGAGCATCTTCACAAGTTCGGTTACATGACCCAATCCGTCGATGACTTTGAGACGGTGCGCAGCCAATTTGAACAGTACGATCCGCAGCTCGTTCTTCTGGACGTCAATTTGCCTAAATATGACGGTTATTATTGGTGCCGCCAATTCCGCAGCATCTCCAACTGTCCGATCGTGTTCATTTCTGCCCGTGATGGCAAGATGGATCAGGTGATGGCACTGGAAAACGGTGCAGATGATTATATTACAAAGCCTTTTGATTACGAGATTGTTATGGCCAAAATCAAAAGCCAGCTGCGAAGAGCCTACGGCTCTTATGCATCGGCAAATAATGAGCGTTCGCTCACGGTTGCCGGTCTGACTCTGAACGTTGATCGGCTCACCCTGGCGCTTGGCGATACCCAGACTGATCTCAGCCATACCGAGGCTCAAATATTGGACGAGCTCATGCAGCGCTCCGGACAAGTCGTCAGCCGGGATCGGCTGCTCGAAAAAATATGGGATGATCAGATCTTTGTAAATGATAATACCCTTAACGTTTATGTGACCAGAGTACGTAAAAAGCTTGCCCAACTCGGTATTGAAGAAGGGGTTCAGACGATCAGAGGACGGGGTTATCGCCTGAGTCCGAATTGGAGTGAAGAGATATGAAATTGTTCCTGCGCGAGCAGCGGCCACTTATCTTTATTTACCTGGCCCAGCTTCTCATCGTTACGTTGATCTATTGGCTGGACGGTTACAGAAATATGTCCGTCAGCATCTATGCATGCCTGATCAGCGGCAGCTTGCTGCTTGGCTACCTCATTTTTCGCTTTATTGCCAATCGTTCATTTTACAAAAGATTAGAACAACCGTATGCTTCTCCTGAACCGCTTCAGAGAGAATTCTCTGGCGAACCTTCTCAAACCCCGCTCGCTGAGGCGCTGCAGCAGGTGCTGCAGACTCAATTCCGGCATTACACAACCGATCTGCACAACTATAAACATCGAATTGAATCTCATATCCAGTTTATCAATCAGTGGGCTCATCAAATGAAGACCCCCATATCCGTCATTCATCTAATCCTGCAGAAAAAGGACGATCCCGACTCTACAGCGATCGGCGACGAGCTTGACCGTCTAAAGAAAGGGCTTGACCTGGTGCTATATACTGCACGACTGGATACGTTTGAGCGGGACTTCTGTGTCGAAACTCTGCAACTGGAGCAAATTGTGCGCTCGGCGGCATCGGAGCAAAAGCGCCTTTTTATACGGCGGAGAATCTTTCCATCTATTGATGTAGACCCAGCATTAACGATCACTTCCGATGAAAAGTGGTTGTCCTTTGTTCTCTCACAGCTCATTACCAACGCCATCCGTTATACGCCGAACGAACGAGGAACATTATTTTTCACAGGCTATCGTCAGAGCGAAGAGGTTATTCTGGAGCTCAGAGATGAGGGGATCGGCATTCCCGAGAGCGATTTGCCGCGTGTTTTTGATCCTTATTTTACTGGAGAAAACGGAAGGCGTTTCCAAGAATCAACCGGAATGGGGCTGTATCTGGTTCAACAAATTTGCAGCAAGCTCGGTCATGGTCTCCACATTGAATCTGTTGTTGGTGAAGGAACGACCGTCCGTATTACATTTCATAATGCTTGAACCTTACAGAGTTGTAAGATAACTGTAAGCTATCGTCATAGCGTTAGACCGGTATACTGTTCTACAATGAATATTGCGAGGCAAGGAGTGTGAGCATGAGTGCCTATTCTAGACGTAAAGCATCTTACAAAAATATACGAAGGGCCGGTAGCACTTCAAGCTCTGAATAACATCCACTTTTCGGTTGAACGGGGCCAATTCGTTGGTATCATGGGCCCTTCCGGCAGCGGAAAAACAACGCTCCTCAACCTGATTGCAACGATAGACCAGCCAACAGCCGGTGAAGTGAACATCAACGGGCGCAACCCGCATCTATTAAGCCGGAAGGAAGCCGCACTGTTTCGGCGCCGGGAGCTGGGGTTTGTGTTTCAGCACTTCAATCTACTGGACACGCTGACCGTGGAGGAGAACATCGTTCTCCCTCTTACGCTGGAAGGGGAATCCTTTTCCGAAATGAACAACAAGCTGAGTGAAATTGCAGACAAGCTCGGAATCGGGTCCATTTTGAACAAACGCACGTATGAGATTTCCGGAGGACAAATGCAGCGAACAGCGATTGCGCGAGCGCTTATTCAGCAGCCTTCTCTGATCCTGGCCGATGAGCCGACCGGAAATTTGGATTCCAAAGCATCCAAGGATGTGATGCAGACCCTCTCAGGCATGAGCAAAGAGGCATCTGCCACCGTGCTGATGGTTACCCACGACCCGGTAGCAGCCAGTTACTGTGACCGAGTCTTGTTCATTAAAGACGGTCAGCTTTATAATGAGATATACTGCGGCAACAACCGACAGGCCTTTTTCCAGAAGATCATCGACATGCTTGCCCTGCTCGGAGGAGGGAGCCATGACCTTTCGGCAATTCGTTTTTAGAAATGTAGTTCGGAACAAGCGTACTTATGCCGCTTACTTTCTAAGCAGCTCTTTTTCGGTCATGATCTTTTTTGTTTGCGCGCTGTTCATATATAACCCGATGATTACGGACGAAACGTTCTACCCTGCCGTTGTACAAGCGATGACGGGGGCCGAGCTCATTATGTATATCTTCTCGTTCTTCTTCGTGCTATACTCGGTAAGTTCGTTTCTTAAAACGCGAAAGCGAGAGTTCGGCGTCCTGTTTATGCACGGGATGACTCAAAGCCAATTTAACAAAATGGTTTTTCTCGAAAATATGATTATCGGCATCGGCTCTATTTTGACCGGGATGACGGCTGGCGTGATGACAGGCAAGCTGTTTTTGATGGCCGGATCGGCCTTTCTCGGCGTTCCTGCCCTGCCATTTCATTTGTCGCTGCGAGCGGTCGGACTAACCGTGGGCGGTTATATACTGCTGTTTGCCCTGATCTCGCTCTTTACATCCTTGCTGCTTCGTCCGGTTGCTCTGATTGAATTGTTCCGCTCCGGGCAAAAGCCAAAAGCCGAGGCCAAAGTGTCATCGCTTCTGTCGCTGCTGGCTGCAGCACTTTTACTGGTCAGTTATTACCTTGCGGCAACGACAACAGCTGCTTCTCTTATTTACCGAATGTTTCCCGTGACCTTGATGACCATCATGGGTACATATTTGCTTTATACACAGCTCAGCATTTATCTTATACGAGTATTGAAGCACAACAGACGGTTCACTTGGAGTCGGACTCGGATGATCTCACTCTCAAGCCTGGATTATCGCTTAAAAGATAATGCACAAATGTTGTTTATGGTAACGATCGTGCTTGCTGTTTCTTTCTGTTCTGTCGGTGTGTTCGCTTCCATACCTGTGCTAACGAAGCAATTTAACGAGGATTATCCTGCAGCAATAGGCTACATGGCTAAGGAAGGCGATCCTTTGGAGTATGAACATCTTCAGGACATTCGGCAGGAACTAAACGAAAGTTCCGTTCCGTTTGAATCCATCACCTTGCCGATTAAATACGTTGAGGTTGTATCTTCAACGATTAAAAATCCCCCGGTTACTCTCCCGCTGTTGTCATTTTCCGATTACAGGAGGGCAGCTGAGATGGCCGGATTTTCTTTTGATGAGGAGCCCTTGAGCGAAAACGAAGCTCTGGTGCTTGTCAGTTCGCAGAACAACCGAACTCATATCAAGGAACGTGCTCAGGCATCTTATACGCTCCGCGGTGTTGAAGATACGTTTACAGAAATCGGTTATACCCGGCATGTGGCCATTCCGGAATATCTGCTGCCTGAGCTCGATGAGAACTCATTGCTTGGCGGTCTTGTTATCAGCGACTCCCAATTCCAACAGTTCACATCACCGGAAAAAACCGATCGATATACAGGCTTTTATGTTGAAGATTTCCGTCAGACCGAAGACATTGCATCCCATATGACAAACAACGGGGCTGTCCGGTACGAGATGGATAAATCGTATGCACTCACTGTCAGCGGAACGCTATTTGCCGTTAGAAGCAGTCAATACAGTATGATGCTGTTCGCAGCCCTGCTCGTAGGCACTGTATTCTTCATCGCAGCCGGCAGTTTTCTATATTTCCGGTTGTATGCAGATCTCGATTATGATTTTCGATACTACGCTACGATATCAAAAATCGGGCTGACAGATCGTGAATTCAGCCGGATCGTTACAGGACAGCTTGCTCTTCTGTTTTTCGTGCCGATTGGTACGGCAATTGTTCATAGTATTTTTGCATTTATTGCGCTGCAGAGCTATTTCTTCCTTTCGATTGCGGCAGAGATGGGCATCGTGCTTGTCGGCTTTTTGATTGCACAGATTTTATACTTCCTGTTCATTCGAAGCCAATACCTGCGAAAGCTCAAGAAAGTGCTTGTATAACGCCGCTATAAATACAATCTTGTTTATGTAATGAAAGAGGTGTACGCATTGGAGAACTGGATTACACAGTTTATGGAGCAGTTCGGTTACATGGGGATTTTCCTCATGATCGCACTGGAAAACTTATTCCCGCCAATACCGTCGGAAGTCATCCTAACCTTTGGCGGATTTATGACAACCTACACGAGTCTTACCGTTCCCGGTGTCATTATAGCAGCTACGATCGGCTCAGTTATCGGAGCCATTATATTGTATGGTATCGGCTTGCTGCTTGATGTGGAAAGACTGGAGAAAATTATAGACCGCTGGGGTCACATCCTTCGGGTCAAAAAAGAAGACATTCACAAAGCGGACTCCTGGTTTGACAAATATGGGCATTGGACTGTATTTTTCTGCCGCATGGTTCCTCTGATCCGCAGCCTGATCTCCATTCCGGCAGGTATGTCTAACATGAAATTTGGATTGTTCCTGGTGTTTACTACAAGCGGAACATTGATCTGGAACATCATTCTCGTATCTCTTGGCGCTATGCTCGGAGAGTCCTGGGAAGACATCGTGGCCTTTATGGATGTATACTCTAACATAGCTTATGCCGTTATCGCAGTGGCAGCGATCGTATTCATCGTACTCTTTATTCGCAAGTGGAAGAAATCCAGTTAACGAGGACTTGTACTATTATTCAAAGCAAGGGAGAGATTCGCCTTTATGGATTTTATTATGTTTATGAAAGCCGTTATACTCGGCATGGTAGAGGGCTTGACTGAATTTGCCCCTGTATCCTCTACAGGCCATATGATCATTGTTGACGATATGTGGCTGCAATCTGAATTGTTTCTCGGTAAATATGTTGCCAATACGTTTAAAGTCGTCATTCAGCTGGGCTCAATTCTCGCTGTACTTGTCGTATTCAAGGATCGGTTTCTGGACCTGTTGAACATTAAACGCAAAAAACCCGAGCAAGGTGCTCCTACCGAGTCCGGACGTTTGAAGCTGACCCAGGTTATTGTCGGATTGATTCCGGCCGGAGTGCTCGGAGTATTGTTCGAGAACTATATCGATGAACACCTGTTCTCAACAGAAACGGTATTGATCGGTCTGGTCATCGGCGCTATTTTCATGATCATTGCAGACAAATTCAGCAGCAAAAAAGAACCTGTTACCGTTACAGTCGATCAAATCACATACAAACAGGCATTCAGCGTCGGTTTGATTCAGTGTTTATCTCTTTGGCCAGGATTCTCGCGTTCAGGTTCCACCATTTCCGGCGGTGTTATGCTGGGGATGAACCACCGCACTGCAGCGGACTTCACCTTCATTATGGCTGTACCCATCATGTTTGGTGCAAGCTTCTTATCCTTACTGAAAAATATGGAGTACTTCTCAATAGATGCTCTGCCGTTCTTTATCGCAGGCTTCATCAGTGCATTCGTGTTCGCGCTCATTTCGATCCGCTTCTTCCTGAAGCTGATTAATAAAATCAAACTCGTACCATTCGCCATTTATCGTATTGTGCTGGCTACAGTCATTTATTTTGTATGGTTTTTCTAATCCACAAATTTCAAAAAAAGACGTTCCCAAGGTTATTTTGACCTGAAGGGAGCGTCTTTTTTATTTTGTTTAATTCATTTATTTTGAGGTAATCCGTTCTTAAATTCACAACTTTCTCCCTTACATAGGATAGTAACACCTTTCGCCAATTTCATAAATAATTCAGCCTGCTTGACCAAAAAAATAGAATACATAAACCAGCAGGATGGACAAAATCACCGTAAATAAAACATTTCTCAAAGCAGGCTTTGGACCGTCTCGCAATACCTTTACTCCATGCGGTATAAATGCCAGACACAGACCAGCAACGGCCACTACAGAAAACACAGTAGTTCCCTTTAATACACCCAGTGGAAGTGAAGACATCAACGCTAGTGCAATGGCACTTACAAGATTCAATGTATTTGACAGATACGCACCTATGGCAAGTACAACCCACCCCAAAAGTATTGCGAGATTCAGCATGCTGAAAATATGGTAAGCGCCATAAGACTCGGCAACGGCATTTATGGCCGAATCCAAGCCTTGAATACGTACAAGTTGAAACGACAAATGGTCAACACCGGCATGAAACGTTCGAGCAAAAAGCCCGAATATAACAAAGCAGCCACCCCATGTGGCCCAGCCAGGTCTTGTCTTATGAATGGACCTGATTACTGTTAATACTGCCGGCCATAACAGAAGGATTCCAGCATTATAAGCACTGAACGACCAGAACATCAGCTGCGGATGCTCTTGATAAGCTATTAGTTGCTCTGGAAAGAAAAAATGAAACCGAATCCTCAATAACACTCCAATAAGTAAAAGGATCGGGCCTAGTATCAATGATATACCGCCGATCCATCTTCCGGGAAATCCACTGCTTCCTCTTTCGCTATTTATATTTGTTAAATCGATTTTTACGTTGTCTTGCATATTTCCCATAAAAGGACCTCCTTGAAGTTCGATGCCAGGTGAAAAAACAGTTTGAAATCCCAGGAAAATTCAAAAACCCCAACCCCCTCTTGCTAGGTCCTGCTTAATGGGGCCATCGGCAAACTTATCATATTTATCACTAGATAGGAATGACTAGTCATGTGGAAATCCTCAGTGCGGGAATAGCTACCTGGACTATATTAAAAAAACGGAGCAGTTCTGTCAACTGCCCTACTATTTCACTTCCTACCAAAGGTGTATCCGATATTGGATGAATTGCAGATATTCCCAGCATGGAAAGAAACGCGACTAATTAACGCACCTACGAAGAGTGTGACAAGAGAGTGATTTTTTACAGTCAAGCGCTAAAACAAATTTTAATACACGCACCCACATAGGGTGCGACACAAGCTGAAAAGAATGAATTGCCAAACCTCATAGATTTCAATCCACGCACCCGCATAGGGTACGACAGAATTCCCAGAGTACGGTACAGAGGAGTATGAGATTTCAATCCACGCACCCGCATAGGGTGCGACTCTTATATGCCTGGTACTTAGACGAATGTGATCGGATTTCAATCCACGCACCCACATGGGGTGCGACAGGGAAATAACCTGATACTGGCTGTATCCCTTATAAATTTCAATCCACGCACCCACATAGGGTGCGACTCCGATTTTTGAGCAAAACATCTTTAAAAATCGTTTTTTTAACTAACGAAAACTCGATATTTGTCAAAAAAGGTCGAGCTCAAATTACTTTATATTCCAAATAATCTTTTTAAAGGTGTTTTTCAGGTGCGAATCCCCCGGGAAAATCATGTTCGCTTCACATTCGCACCGCAAAATCAGCAGATGTTCCGTAGAAAAGAGAGACAACAGAAATCCCTGCTTCAGGCAGACACCTTACTTCTTATTTACCTTCTATCCCTGCGGCTTTAGTTGTACAGGTCGGCCTGTACGGGCAGATTCGTAAGCGGCAAGGCCGACACGAGCGGACATGTAGCCATCCTCACCCGTAACGCTAACGGGTTTGGCTTGAACAATGCTGTCCACAAAACTGTTAATCAGCTCGGTGTCCATATCATCTCCCCAGAAGCACCAGCTGGCTTTCTGATCTGCGTCGCTGTATAAATCATTCTTCTGGGCAAACGAATCGATGAAAAGCGATCCCTTTGTACCGATGACTTCCAGCGTCACATCGCCCCAGGTCGGGAAACTGCGGGATCTGGACCAGCTCGGGTCCAGCACAGCAAACACCCCATTCGCAAACTTCACATGCACCATCCCTGCGTCATCGATGTTCTCGTCATGAAATAACGTTTCAGCATGGGCATACACTTCCTCCGCCACGCTCCCTGTGAACCAATGCATCAAGTCCATAACATGGACGGTATGATCCAGAACTGCACCGCCTCCAGATAGTTCTTTCTCAATGAACCAGCCGCCCGGCATCGTGCCGCGATTGGTTCCTTTCATCGCGACGATATCCCCGATTTTGCCATCATCAATCGCCTGCTTCGCTTGACGAACCGCTGTCAGAAAGCGGCACGGGAATGCCGTCATCAGCTGGACTCCCTGCTCATGGCACACGCGGATCATCCGCAGCATTTCGTCTTCTGACAATCCAAGCGGTTTCTCACAGAGCACATGCTTGCCTGCTTCAGCTGATTTGATGGTAAGCTCCGCATGCCGGGCATTCTCCGAACAGATCACAACAGCATCAACGTCCTGTGCGAGCAGCTCGTTGTAATCTGCATAATAAGGGATTCCGTGTTCGGTAGTAAACGGGGCTACACGTTCCTCGTTCTCATCAGCGATACCGATGACCTCAACATCTGTTCTCAAGAGCATTGCGTTCAAATAGCTGGCAGCATGCATATGAGCAAAGCTGATAAAGCCTACTTTCATCTTATTCATAACGCATTCCCTCCCACTTGAACAGGTTGTCCTGTCTGAGCCGAGCGTTCACATGCTAAAGCAATCTCAACAGCTCTGGTAGCATCAGCTGCGGTGACGAGTGGCTCGCTCCCATTACGAATACACTCAATAAAATACTTCACTTCATTGTAATAAGGATCATGAACGGTCGGACTCGACGGCACTTGAACCGCTGCTCGCTGAACGCCTTCAGAAGCAATCTTCAGATCAAGCGACTGCACTTGGTTGCTGTCAAACTGAATGATCCCTCCTGTGCCGGATATTTCAAATTGAGTAGTAAATGGTCCTGCATATCCCCAAAATCCGGTCAAATTCGCGATGGCTCCACTAAAAAACTTCAGTGTTACCTGGGCATACTCCATCCCGGACAATGACGGCTCTGTAACCGAAGCATAGACGGATTCCACATCTCCAAACAGCCAGCAGGCATAGTCGATATCATGAATCATCAAATCCATAATGACTCCACCGCTCTTGGAGCGATCATGATACCAAAGATCTACTCCTTGCGGATAGGAAGCGAATCGTTTAAAATGCGCCATCTTGGGCACGCCGATTTTACCAGACTGCACCTGATCAAACGCATTTCGATAATTCGGAAAAAAACGAACAACATGACCGATAAACAGACGGACTCCATGCTTGTGGCACTCGGCTTCCATAGCTTTCGCGTCTTCAAGCGTCAGAGCCGCCGGCTTTTCACAAATGATATGAATTCCCCGTTTAGCAAGCTCTAAGGTAAACGATTTGTGCAGATAGGTCGGCACGCACACCGCTACCGTTTCGGGCTTCACCTCTTCAAGCATCTGCTCCCAATCCGTATACGCTGCCGCGCCGCAAGCTTCGGCTGCTCTATTCGCACGCTCAGCAATTAAATCCGCAACCGCGGACACGGTAACACCAGGCATCTTGCCTAAATTCCGGGCATAGATCATTCCCATCGTTCCACAGCCGATAATGGCAATGTTCATGGAAATTCCTCCATTCTATTTTCTCGAAAGCATCCATTTAAACCGCTAATTTCCTCATATACTCCTGTCCTAAACTATTCGATTCCATCTTATAAAAACCTTCCTCTAGAGCGGCATTTTATGATCGGAAAGACATGCTACGTCGTCCTTGCCAGAGAATTGGCAAACATCCCTCTATACTTTAAATTTGGAGAGCTCTTTGCGAAGCTCTTCCACAACAGCTTCCAGCTGATGCATGGAAGACGCGATTTCTTCAATGGAGCCGATCTGTTCTTCAGCAGCTGCAGCCGCATTGCTTGCGTCATCGGAAGTCATTCTTGCAATCGACTTCAATTCTTCAACCGAAGCGCTCACCTGCTCCGATCCAGCCGACATTTCCTCTGAAGCAGCAGACACCTCTACAATATGCTCGGCAACATTACGGGAAGCATGAAGAATGTTAGCAAACTTCTCACGCACCTCTTCAATCAATGCGACCCCTTCTTTCACTTCTTTACGGCTAGCCTCCATAACTTGAACCGCATTGATCGTATCTTCACGGATTTCCGTAATAATTCGTGCGATTTTATCTGTGGACTCTTCAGATTGTCCAGCCAGTTTCTTTACCTCCTCAGCAACAACAGCAAAACCGCGCCCATGCTCACCTGCTCTGGCTGCCTCGATCGAAGCATTCAAAGACAACAGATGAATCCGGGAAGTAATCTCTGTAATAAAGCTCAAAATCTCCTCGATCTCCTGAGATCGTTCACTAAGCTGTTCAATAGCAGCTCCTACCTTCGTCGTGCCTTCACCAATGCTTCCGATCTGAATAACGGTCTGCTCAACCACAGCCGCCCCCGTCTCTGCATGACCAGCTGCTTCCTGTGCAGACTCGGAAACTTTGGAAGAGGTTTCAGCGATTTTCATAATACCGCTGGACATATCATTCATCGACAATGCGATTTCTTCAGAACTTGAGGCGTGGGATCTCGCTCCATTTGCAATTTGTTGAATCGAGGAACCGATAATATGAACACTCTGTTTTGCAGTATCTATGCCGCTGGAAACGGTATGAGTTACATGGGTAACGCGGCTGGATGAATGAGTCACACCCTCAATCAGCTGCTTCAGATGGGACACCGTCTGATTAAAGTCATTGGACAATACCGCAATCTCATCTTCCCCTTGAACCTGAATACTCTTGGACAAATCTCCTTGAGCCACATCTTTAACAATCGAGTTCAGCTTCTGAACGGGACGAACCAAACGTGCGGTAAATAGATAAGCTGCCGCAGCCGTTACAATCAATGAAACAATCGATATCACAACAAGCGTATTGGTCAGCTTGCTGATCGGGGCATACAATTCATTGGTTGGAGCCACAACAAAAACCCCCCAGTTATGGGTTGTTGGTGCATAGGCCCCGGAGTAGGCCTGGTTGCTATCATGCTCTGTATATTCAAAAACACCTGATTTTCCCTGGATAACTTGTTCAAAAGCTGCGTTGATCTGATCAATATTTTGGTCCTGAATGGTTTTGTTCAGAACTAATTCCTCATCGGGATGCCAAAAAAAACGACCCGTTGAATTGACCAAAAACGCGTAACCAGTCTCACCAAACTTCTGATTGGATACGCTCTTCTGGACTTCATTGATCGGCAACGTCGCTCCTATATACCCGTACTGCTTTCCATCTTCCATTAGCGGAACAAGCAGCCTAAAGACAACGTTTCCGGTACGGCTCGATTCTGAAGGCTCGGAGACGACCACTTTTCCTTCTCCCTTACTCATCTCCTGATGATGAGAGCTGTCTGTATAGTCTTTCGTTTCTCCGAGAAAGTTGACAACGTTTTTCGTTGTAAGATCATGTGAAAACAGGAACGTTTCAAATTCCTTATTGGTCTCCTGCGCCTTCCTGATGATCTCCAAATCCTGTTCTTTATTTCCTGTAAACAGTTTGCCGATGGACTCCACTTTTTCAATTTTAGTATCAATAAACGCATTGATCTCAAGCGCCAAATTTTCTGCTTTCAGCGTTGCCTCTTCATCAATACTTTTCTGAAGCAGGTTAGAAGCACTCTTGTAGCTAACAATTGAAACGGACACCAGGCTAAACCACAGAAGCAGGCAAATCATAATAATTATTTTGTGCTTAATACTTTTAAGCATTGTAAAAGCCCCCCATAAATAGTACTTGTACCTGATCATTTGCCACTACGTCTAGAAATGTTTAAATCAATGATGCTCGGATCAATGCGCTTTAGAACCATATATTGCCTATAAGCTTTTTATCGGCTCCAGCAACCCCCTATTTAAGACAAAAATATGAATATATAATTAAATGATTATATTCCTTTTTACCTAATATACTGTGTAGAAAAAAAGGATTTTCTATTTTCTTCGCGAATTCCTTAACCGTAAATGATGTAATGATCATGATGGGAGGTAATTATGGATAACACTGGACTCGGAGGAAAAAGCATTATTCTTAGAATCGAAATGAATACGCAGGAAATTAAATTTGGGCAGGTCGCCTCCGCAATTTTTGAAGCTGGCGGCGATATGGTAGCGATTGACGTCATCCAGGCCAGCGGCCATCACACCGTCCGGGATATTACGATCACCGTAACGGACAGTGTGTACATCAACAAAATCACCAATTCCATCAAAAGCTTGCACGGCGTCCGCCTCGTTAACGTATCCGACCGTACCTTCCTGATGCATCTGGGAGGCAAAATCGAAACACAGCCTAAAGTACCGATTCAAAATCGTGAAGATCTATCACGTGTATATACACCTGATGTGGCCCGGGTATGTACAGCTATTCTGGAAGATCCTAAAAAAGCATATAATCTTACAATCAAAAGAAACACCGTTGCCGTCATCTCTGATGGAAGCGCTGTCTTAGGCCTGGGTAATGTCGGACCATATGCAGCTATGCCCGTCATGGAAGGAAAATCGATGCTGCTTAAACAGTTTGCCGGAGTCGATTCTTTCCCGATCTGTCTGGATACGCAAGATACGGAAGAGATTATCGCCTGCATTAAAGCCATCGCTCCTGCTTTTGGCGGCATCAACCTGGAGGATATCGCCTCCCCCCGCTGTTTCGAGATCGAAGAGCGCCTTCGTAACGAGCTGGACATTCCGGTCTTCCATGATGACCAGCATGGTACAGCCGTCGTACTGTATGCTGCTTTAATTAATGCGCTAAAAATCGTAGGGAAGTCCATCGATCAGATCAAGGTGGTCGTCTGCGGAATCGGGGCTGCGGGTGTAGCCTGCAGTAAAATTTTATTATCCGCAGGTGTTAAGGAAATCATCGGCGTAGATCGCGATGGTGCCCTTGCTTCAGGAAATACCTATGGCAACAGCATGTGGAAATGGTACGCGGAACACACCAATCCAGAGCGCATACAAGGTTCATTAAAAGAAGTCATTCAGGGAGCGGATGTCTTCATCGGTCTTTCAGCAGGCGGACTGCTTACCCGCGAAGATGTGATGACGATGAACGATAAGCCGATTATCTTCGCCATGGCCAATCCGAATCCAGAAATAAAACCGGAGGAAGTTGAGGATATTGCAGGCGTCATTGCGACCGGACGTTCAGACTACCCGAACCAGATCAATAACGTACTGTGCTTCCCTGGTATTTTCCGTGCTGCGCTGGACTGCCGTGCAACGACCATTAACGAAGAAATGAAGCTCGCTGCTGCCGAAGCGATCGCCTCTGCCGTATCTGACGAGGAGCGCAATCCTTCGTATATTATTCCAAGTGTCTTTAATCAAAATGTCGTCAAAGCAATCCGTGAACTTGTTGTGAAAGCAGCTATCAACTCCGGGGTTGCGCGTAGAATCCCGCGGGAATAGTTGCGAAAAGAGCAAATACAAAAAGGGTCACTCCGTAATAAAGGGGAGTGACCCTTCTTTGTCGTTACATTACATTTTGGAAGAAGATTGTGTTTCACTTGCATCGACTGAGTGAGTATAACTTTCAAAACGGTTCGAATCTGTCTGTCCAGCCATGAAAGACCCCTGATTTCCCATAGTATTGCCGTGCGAGTAATGTCCGGTCATCGCCGACTCGGGTGCAGGCTGATAAGTATTCAAATACGTCTGAGCTGTACCATGTTCAAAGGTAGGAACCGGATACTGCCCCTGCTCGTTCATGAACAAAAATACTTCATAAGCCTGGTTCACACAGCTGACGGCACTGTTCGTTAACGCCCGCCGCAGATTGATATCCGTGCATTCCAGCGCAGCTGTGGTGCAGTTTTTTGCACTGTTTTTGTGCGCAATAAGCATCGCCGAGGCAATTTCATTATCAGACAGAACCGCATCGGGATGAGGCGTAACCGTTTGAGGGTTATTGATCCCATATTGTACACTTTGTCCTTGCATGCCCGTTGAAGACATAGTGGGATTCATACGGGGGTTTGCTGACATACCGGTTCCACGTGTAAGTGCAACAACTTCATTATAGGAACGGATGCCTTCCTGTTGATGACGCTGAATCATGCTTTTCAACTGCGGATTTTTAACTTGAGACGCATAAAAACCCAAATGATTCATCATGTTCATTTTTTCTGCCAATACTTCATGGGTATCCATAACTTCATGAGCCCCAAACTTCATGGAAATCACTCCTTTGGTATAAGTTGTAGCCAAGGATAATCTTTCCGATCGAGGTAACAATTATTCACCTGCTGAATGTTTCAAATTTATAAAACACTACGGCAATTGTTTATTCCAGTTCCATACCTCAACCCGTCCAAGCCCGAATCTGCGAAACTCCGGTACCTCTTTCAGCTTCTCCAGCTCTCTTACGGGCCCGGTAACAGTAGCGCCGTGAACTTGAATACCGTTATGCTTCAGATAGGAAAGCCGCTGTTTATCCTCATGGACACCAAAATAATTCACTTCGCTTGTCAGCCACTCCAAGTCCTTCATCATTTGTTCTTCAGCAAGTGCTAGATCCTGTTTATTCAAACTAAGAGATTCTCCCCCTGCCGTTCCGTCTTCACGAAAAGTAACCAAGGGCCGGAGCGTTAAATGAGGAAAGTGAAGCATACCGACGGTTGATCCATAATTGGACACTTTCACTTCCTTCATTTCTCCGGAGTATACCGCCATTCCCGTGACCCAAAGATCATATTCAGACAAAATTTCCATTAGCTCCTTCGGTTCCATTCCTTTAACAAGTGAGAACCACATCTCAGCTACAAATCCGTCCTCTATATGGCCTAATCGTTCCATCTCGGAATCTTTTTCGCCAATGCGAATTGTTTCACTCCCCCCATAAATCGTGGTCATAGGAAATCCGATGAAAGGGCGTGTGTTCTCTCTTAAATATTTTTCATCTTCTTTAATCGAATAGCTGATCTCTCCGAACAAGCTTTTTTTCGCATGTAATTCACCTGTTATAACACTCCATCCACCGACCTGCCGATAAACCTTGGTTGTCATGGTTTGTTTCAAGAATGGGCTTAAGGAAACCACTCTAACGTTTTTGTCTATTTTCATCCCGCTCCCCTGCATCTCTGCCAAGGTAGCAGCTGCACGTATGAACTGAGCGTTTTTTCCTGATTTCTCGAAATACAATTGTGCTCCCCACATATAAATCGAATACAATAAAAACAACAGAAAAACAGCAGCTATGCCCCATCTGATTTTTCCGTCCCATGTTAACCGCTGCTTCTTATGTTCCAATAAATCCGGAGGGAAATTGTTGGTTCCGGAATTCCCCATCATTTCATCACTCATAAACGTATCCCACCTACCCTCTCCTCTATATAACATAACACCCCTTCCCCTTAAAATGTTAAAACACAGCACAAAAAACGCTGTATCTGCACCAAAAAGCCCAGCGCAAATACAGCGTCTCTATAATCAAAATGTCATTTCGTTTCTGTCGGGCTGTCATCCCAACACTCCACATTTGCAAGTCCAGGAATGCTGTTTTTCGTAAATACCGGGTCTTTCCCGGCTTTCCTCTGAGAGGTATAATCCTTGAGCGCAGCAAGAGCAGTTTTCGATAACAAAATGATCGCTATAAAGTTGACCGTAGCCATGAGACCCATAAATACATCGGCCATATCCCATACAAGCTTCACACTTGTAACAGAGCCAAATAGAACCATGCCGAGAACCGCTATCCGGTAAATCCAGATCCAAATCCGCCTGGAGTTTAGAAACTCGATATTGGTCTCTCCGTAATAATAATTGCCAAGCAGTGTACTGAAGGCAAATAGTAATATCATAATCGCGAGGAAATCAGCAGCCCAAGCCCCCATTTGCATCCCAAGCGCGGCCTGAGTAAGCTCGATTCCATCAAGCCCTGTCTGTTTATAGGCTCCTGTAAATAAAATGATAAATGCGGTGCTTGTGCAGATCACCAATGTATCAATGAGCACGCCAAGCGACTGAATGAGCCCCTGCTTTGCCGGATGGCTCGTTGTTGCTGTAGCAGCAGCATTTGGCGCACTACCCATACCTGCTTCGTTCGAGAACAATCCGCGCTTAATTCCGTTCATGAGCGCTGCACCGAACGCACCTCCTACTGCCTGCTCCAAGCCAAAGGCGCTTTTCACAATGACAGAGATGACTTCAGGAAGACGGCTTATGTTAGCCAGCATAATAAAGAGTGCTGCTCCCACATAAAGCATAGCCAGAACAACGACAATCCACTCTGACCATACGGCAATCCGTTTGACCCCGCCAAATATAATGACACCGAATATGATGGCCATAATAATCCCTAACGTCAAACGATCCATACCAAATGAGTTTTCAAACGCTACTGAAATGGTATTGGATTGAACTGCATTAAACACAAGACCAAAAGACAGCGTAATCAGCACCGCAAATAAAGCACCCATCCAGCGCTGATTGAGGCCAAGTTGCATGTAGTAGGCCGGACCTCCGCGGAAACCGCCGGTTTTTCCATCTCTCACCTTGTATATTTGCGCTAATGTACTTTCAATAAAGCTGGAAGCAGATCCGATAATCGCAATAATCCACATCCAGAACACCGCACCCGGACCGCCAAGCGATATTGCCAGCGCCACCCCGGTTATGTTCCCTGTACCGACACGCGCGGCCATACTGATCGCAAAAGCCTGAAACGATGAAATACTGCCTGGTGTTTTGTTTTTCGATTCCCGGATGACACGCAGCATTTCTTTAAATAATCGAATCTGCAAAAATCTGCTTCTGAAAGTAAAATAAAGTCCGCCACCAATAAGTAAAACGATTAACAGCCTCGACCAAAGGAAATCATTAATGATATTAATAATTGATTGAAGTGTTTGCTCCATATGATGTTCCTCTCTATTATTTTCTAATTATACATATTCTTTCTCAACGTAATATTATAACCTATACTATTGGGGTTGAAACAAGTGGGAAAACGTAGAATTTGATGCAATTTTCCCGTTATTCAGCTTTTTACTCAAAAAAAAGACCGTACGCTGACAAAATCAACGAACGGTCTTCGTGAAAAAATCATTTTATTTCTGTTGTTTCATCCCTGTATAAAAAAGAATCGCATCTCTTAAAAATTCGGCACTTCCCGGCTGCTCTGCATCATAATAAGCTTTAAAGCGCTCATCATCGACGTACATCTGAGCCAGGCCAGCATGCGCCTCTTTGCTGTATTCGGTCCAATAGAAGGTTAGCCATTGTTTATGCAAGTCTGCCGCCTTTTGTGCCAGCTCCCCTGCCGGATCGCCTTGCTTGAAAGCCGCAGCAAGCGTCTCCTTTACTTCTTCTGCGAGCCTGCTCACCCTCTCGTACTCTTCCTGCGTCATATTTTTCAGTTTGGCATTGGACTGATCAACGGTCTTATTCCCGTATTTCTCACGAATTTCTTTACCGTATTTCTTTTCATTATCATCTATCATGTTCTGCTTAAAGCCTTCAAATTTTTCCGGATCACTCATTATGATTCTCCCTTCCTTCGCTGCAATCGTCTTTTCCACATTAACAATCAGCAGATCCAACTGTCTTCTCTTGTCCAGAAGCCGCTCACGGTGCTGTTTAAGTGCGTATCCACTGTCAAAAGAGGGCGAGGTGATGATATGTTTAATCTGTTCAAGCTGAAGTCCCAGCTCTCTGTAAAACAGTATTTGCTGCAACTGCTCCACCTCGGACTGACCATAAATACGATAGCCTGACGAATTGATTCTTGCCGGCTTAAGAATGCCAATCTCGTCGTAATATCGCAACGTTCTTGTGCTGACTCCGGCCAGCTGACCCAGCTTCTGAATGGTGTATTCCATGAGTTCACCTCCTGACAACTTCACTGTACACCTTTACGTAACGTGAAGGTCAATATCTATTTTTCCCCGATTAACAAAAAACGTTCATGACATACTTCGCAGCAATGAAACTAACGTTAAACGAACATTTTTTTATTTTAAGTATTCCCAAATAGGGAACTTATGTTCTATAATAGAAAATATATTGGAACGGATTGGAAGGTATCAATAAGTCAAAATATGCATCTATATAAAAGCTTAGATTGAGCATTTAAGGGGGGAATTTTTGATATGGAACTGGCTATAGATATTCATGAACGGATGAAGCATTATAACGTATCCGGTTTAAGCATGGCTCTTATTCATCATGGGCAGATTAGCATGACAGAAGGCTTTGGGGTCCTTGAAGCAGGTGCTGATAACAAGGTAAATCGTCATTCTATTTTCAGTGCTTGTTCTATAAGTAAATTTGTATCGTCCATATTAGGCTTAATTCCACTCAAGGCATACCTTCAATGGTTGAGCTATTAACGGGAAGAACCTCTTATTGTAAAGATCCTATTACCGTTATGTATGAGCCAGGAAGCGACTTTCAATATTCAGACGCAGGCTTTTGCATCATACAGCTGCTGATTGAAGATGTGTGCGGCAAGCCATTTGAAGCTGTAATGAAAGAGCTTGTATTTGAACCAATACATATGAACAGTAGTGTATTGCATCCTTCCATATCGGCAGCCATGAGCCATCTATACTCTTGCGGACATAACAGAAATGGAGATCTGGTTGATGGCAAGCATCCTGTGTATCCTTATGCGGCAGCTTCAGGGCTTTGGACAACACCTTCCGATTTAGCTCTTTTGGCGATTGAGTTTATGAATTCCCTAAACAGCACAAGCAATATCGGTGTTTCTCAGTATAGTGCGAAAGAGATGATAACCTCCCAAGGCTGCCAATCATGGACTGGTCTAGGGCTTTTTCTGGATGATTCCAATCTTGGTATGAAAGCTTCTTCTCTCGGTTGGGGCGTAGGTTTTCAATGTATGCTGATCATGTATCCCTATTTAGAGACGGGTGCAGTGATTATGACAAATACCGATTCAGGTGTTCATCAGCTGCAGGGGATTATCGGTGAAATATTCCATTCTCTTAAACTTTAACTTTATCAAATAAAAATTATTCAAGCTGGTTAAGATCACGTTTTCTGCGTCGAGATCATATTGTCTATGAGCTGCTGCATCAAATCTACCTCGCTGATATCCTTACCTGCTGCTTTTTTAGCAGCCGCTTCTTCTTCAATTCCTTCGTTATCATTTTCTTCCATCATAGTGGTATTTACAGCCTTCTCATCTGGCTCTACGAAGCCTTCAACCTTCTGGTCTTTACGATCCTCTGCTTTTTTAGACTTGTCCGACATCGTTTGATTCGTAGTCTTGTTCGTGTTACTGAAGTTGTTGTCTGTACTGACACCTAATGAATCGTTTTGCGAACTTGTTCCTCCTAATACCAAGCTGGCCAGGACACTCCCGGTAATTAATGTTTTACCGATATAAATCATTCGTGATCGCTCCTTCATGCTGTTGTTTCTATCTTACAGTTCAAAGTATATCGACTTAACCTTAAACGGAACTTAATGTGACATTATTCGCTGATGAATCTGAGGTAAATATTTGATTAAAACGACTCTGGAACGAAAAAATATGACCGGCACTACAAATTTTGTCCATACCTAAACATAATCTGGCGAGAGTATTGCTCCAGCATTTCTTATAATGAAAGCGTTACTTATACCACGGCTTATATTAGATCTTTCATAGGGAGGTTTATATGAAAAAACTGCGTATTGGTATGATCGGATACAAGTTTATGGGAAAGCTCACAGCAACGCATACCGGGCTCTGCCCATGTTTTTCCCCATGCCGTAAAACCGGAAATGGCTGTGATTTGTGGTCGAAACAAAGACGCTGTCGAGCTGGCTGCATCTCAATTCGGATGGGCCGAAACGAAAAAACGACTGGAAAGCGCTAATCGCCCGCTGGTCACCGCTCCACCAATTCCTTTCAAATTAACGGCAGCCTGGGCAGCGTAAAATTTGATTTCGAACGCATGAATGAGCTTGAAGTATATTTCACTTCAGATGACGAGGACATTCAGGGCTTTCGCCGTGTACTTGCGACCGATCCGGCTCACGCCTATTCCGAAGCTTGGTGGCCTCCCGGTCATACGATCGGATTCGAGCATACATTCATTCATGAAATGCTGGAGTTTTACAGCGCTATTAAGAAAGACAGACAGCCTTCGCCGAATTTCCATGACGGCGTGAAATGCCAGGCCGTTCTCGAAGCGGTGGATCGATCTATAGCGGAACGTCGCTGGGGCAAAATCTCTGAACTATAACAACTAGGGAGTGTATCACAAATGAAAAAAGCACTGATCGTATGGGGCGGTTGGGACGGTCATGAACCGCAGCAAGTCGCTGAAATTTTCGCCAATATTTTAAAAAATCATCAGTTCAATGTAGAAGTCTCAGACACACTCGATGCTTTTGCCGATGGAGCCAAGCTGAAAAACCTGGACCTCATCGTTCCGGTATGGACGATGGGTCAGATTTCACAGGAGTACGTGAACAACGTCTCTGAAGCGGTACAGGGCGGAACCGGACTGGCCGGATGCCACGGCGGGATGTGTGACGCTTTCCGCAACAATGTAGACTGGCAGTTCATGACTGGTGGACAATGGGTAGCTCACCCCGGTAATGACGGTGTGAAGTATGCGGTGGAAATAAAACAAAGCACCAGCCCTCTTGTTCAGGGAATCGAAGATTTCGTCGTAGAATCAGAGCAATATTACTTGCATGTAGACCCGGCGGTAGAAGTGCTTGCCACGACCCGCTTTCCTGTAGCTGACGGTCCTCACCGCTTTAACAAAGCCGTAGATATGCCTGTTGTATGGACAAAGCGCTGGGGCCAAGGAAGAGTGTATTACAACTCGCTAGGCCACCATGCCGACATTGTTGAGCTGCCGATTGTCAAAGAGCTGATGACCCGCGGACTGCTATGGGCTGCTGAAGGGAAAGCAGTTGCAGATGGAAACGCAGACTCTGCTGCTAACCTTTATACCGGCATGGCCGACAGTCAAGTCGATTGATAAAAGGAGATCACTTACATGCAAACTATAAAAGTAGGAATTATCGGATGCGGAAATATTAGCGATATTTATATGGAGAACTGCAAAAAATTCGCAGTCCTTGATCTCATCGCCTGCGCAGATCTGAGTTTGGACAAAGCCCAAGCTCAGGCGGATAAACACAGCATTCCTGAGGTTTGTACCACAGAGGAACTTCTTGCCAAACCAGAGATCGATCTTGTCATCAATTTAACCATTCCGGCGGTTCACGCTGATGTAAGTCTTCAGATTTTAGAGGCTGGAAAGCATGTTTATGTTGAAAAACCGCTGGCTCTAACCCTTGAACAAGGCCGCAAGGTGCTGGATACAGCTGCCCAAAAAGGGCTGCTTGTCGGCAGTGCACCGGACACATTCCTCGGCGCTGGCATTCAGACCGCTGTAAAATGGATTGCTGATGGAGCGATCGGCCGCCCTGTATCGGCTACAGCGTTTATGATGAGCCGCGGCCACGAGCACTGGCATCCTGATCCGGAGTTTTATTACGCGGAAGGCGGCGGCCCGATGTTCGATATGGGGCCATATTACTTAACGGCGCTCATACAGCTGCTCGGCCCGATCCAGAGAGTTGCCGGCATTACAAGCAAGGCACTGACAGAACGTACAATTACGAGCGAGAAAAAGTATGGCAAAATCATCCCGGTAGATGTGCCGACCCATGTGGCCGGTACGATGCAGTTTGAAAGTGGAGCTGTCGCTACTTTAATTACGAGCTTTGATATTTTTGGAGGAAGCACGCTCCCGAAAATTGAAATTTACGGTACGGAAGGCAGTCTCATTGTGCCTGATCCGAACGGATTCGGTGGAAAGGTGATGTACCGGAAGCTTGGTCAGGAAGAATGGATCGAAATACCTCTGATCAAAGGATATGAAAGCAACAGCCGCGGGGTCGGCCCTGCCGACATGGCTGAAGCTCTGCTTCATCAGCGCAAACACCGTGCCAGCGGAGAGCTGGCCTATCATGTGCTGGAAGCGATGTGGGCGTTCCATCTCTCGTCCGATTCAGACAGTTACTATCATATGAAGAGCACATGTGAGCCTGCCGAACCGATGTCAGAGCTTTCGACTCACTCTTAAAACAATAGGATAAGTACAGTAAAACAGGTTCGGGGCTGTGATGCCCCGGACCTCTATTTGCGTTATGATGTCCGGATTTTCGAATTACTCCTGTCTTCACGATAATACTGGATTAACCGCCTCCATGTATGCTACATCGCACGCTGGGAGCTTACGCGCGTTCGCTACCTCTTCCACCCGGCTGGACAAATACAGATATCCTTCTTATGATGGAATTGCTGAAAGGCGTTTGTCCCTTCAGATCATACGATGTTTGGTGGTGCCAGTTAAGCATGAAGTTTTTTTATCAGAATTGGCAATTCGACCGTGAACGGCCGATGACGATTTTCTCCAGTAACAATATCAGATATCATGCACACTGCCATCCGGAAGTTGAGCTCATTTATGTCGTGTCAGGATCGTTGTCCATCGGCGTCAACGAAGAAAAACGGCTTGTTTCCGAAGGTGAGTTTGTCGCTTGCGGGAGCAATGACATTCACTACTACGAAAATGTCGGAATGGATTCGAACGTTCTCATCCTGATTTTTAAACCCGATCTGCTAGGAGCATTGCGAATTTGGCCTGATGAGTTCCAGTTCTCGTCTCCTTACCTGACCGACAAACTGAAAGCTCAGCCTTTGGGAGAACTCATGCACTCCATTCTTACGGAAAGCATGAAATCCAAACCAGGTTCTTCTTTCATCATCAGAGGATTAATCCTTCAGCTGTGCGGTTTGCTGCAGCGTTCAATTACTTCACTTCCTAAGGACAAAGAACCTCATGAACAAAGAGCCCGAATGCAAAAAATTCTATCCTACATAGAAGAAAACTGCTGTAGTGAAATAACATTGGAATCGATATCCCGGCATTTTAACATGGACCCACATCATTTTAGCCGGACATTTAAATCAACCCTTGGCATCAGCTTCAAAACTTATTTAAATACCGTCAGAGTTTCGTTAGCGGAGATTAAGTTGGAAACGACGGATGCAAGTATTACCGATATTGCATTGGAATGCGGATTTGCAAGCATCCGGACATTTAATCGGGTATATAAGTCATTGAAAGGACATACCCCTTCGGAGCTTCGCAAGAAAGTTTAAAATTGTTCTTTCGTAAATCGATCCGTCCTCGAATGAAGCAGCCGCTCAAGGATAAACCTTGAGCGGCCTGCTTTTTTTTTCGTTTTCACAATGACAATTATTGATTTTCTTTCGTTACCATTTTCAGTGGAGCAGGGATCGTATCCTCGACCTCTTTCCCCTCCAGCACATCTTTAGCTGCCTGAACAGCCAGTTGTCCGATCAGCTCAGGCTGTTGCGCTACTGTGGCTGTCAGCTTCCCATCATTAATAGAGTTAAGCGCATCCTCGTTACCGTCAAATCCGATGACCATAATATCCTTGCCTGAGCTTTGAATCGCTTCGATCGCTCCTAAAGCCATCTCATCGTTATGGGCAAAGACAGCCTCTACATCCGGATGGCCCTGCAACAAGTTTTCCATAACATTCAGCCCTTTGGTCCGGTCAAAATCAGCAGATTGCTTAGCTACCACGTCTAACTTCGTATCTGCTACGTCATGGAAGCCCTTGCCCCGTTCCCGGGTGGCTGAAGCTCCCGGAACACCTTCCAGCTCAATCACTTGGACGCCTTCACCAAGCTGCTCCACTATAAATTCAGCTGCCATTTGACCGCCTTTAACGTTGTCTGAAGCGACGAGAGCCTCCACATCTCCACTCTCAGCAGAGCGGTCGAGCGTAATAACCGGTATGCCCAAACTGTTGGCTGTCTGTACAACTGTGGAGATGGCCGAAGAATCCGTCGGATTAATCAGCAATACATGAACCCCTTGCTGAATCAGATCATCCACGTCATTGCTCTGCTTGGCCGAGTCGTTCTGTGCATCTACGATAACAACTTCCATGCCCAGCTTGGAAGCTTCTTCAACAACACCGTCTTTCAGCGATACAAAGAACGGATTGTTTAGCGTAGAGACCGAAAGACCGATCTTAACGTCTGTTATATCTCCGCCCGTTTTTGGTTTGGCCCACTCCGGCGGCTCTAACGAACATCCGGTTACGAAGATCAACATCAAGGACACAAGGAACAAAACAGTTTTTCTCATTGAAGTTCTCCCCCTTAAGCCGATTTCTTCCGGTCGAGCAAGACGGCAATCGCAATGACGATCCCCTTGACGACCATCTGATAGAAGGAATTGACACCAAGCAGGTTTAATCCGTTATTCAGCGTCCCGATAATGAGAACACCGATTAATGTACCTACAATCCGTCCGCGTCCACCCGACAGGCTCGTTCCGCCCAATACAACCGCTGCAATCGCATCCAATTCATACGATGTGCCAGCTGTTGGCTGTGCAGAATTCAGACGGGAAGTTAAGATCGCGCCTGCAAGAGCCGATAACATACCAGCCATGGAGTAAATCATGATTTTAACACGATCTACTTTAATACCGGAAACTAGCGAAGCCTTCTCGTTGCCGCCAATAGCGTAAGTTTTACGACCAAACGAGGTTTTATGCAAAATCACCCACAGTATGGAAAATGTAATGAGCATCGTAATAGCCGGTACTGGAATACCAAAGAAATATCCGCGACCGAATAACTGGAATGTAAGACTGTCGCCAAGGCCAGTAATCGGGTTACCGTTCGTATATACGAGTGTAAGTCCTCTGAAGATCGTCATCGATGCCAGCGTAGCAATAAAAGGAGCCATCTTGCCCTTGGTGATCATAAGACCGTTCATCATTCCCATCACACCGCCAAGCAAACAGCCAAGAATAATGGCCAGGATAGGATCAAATCCGGCTACCATCATATTAGCAACGAACGCACTGGACAGCGCCAACATGGAGCCGACCGACAAGTCAATGCCGCCTGTCAAAATAACAAATGTCATACCAAAAGCAATCAAAGCATTAATAGACACCTGACGAAGCAGGTTCATAATGTTAAGCGGTTCCAAAAAGCTCGGATTAAGAACAGAAACGATAACAATGAGAATGATCAGTCCGAGCAGCGGACCCAACTTTTGCATTATATTAGAAACTGCAAAACCTTTTCCTGCCTTAGCCTCATTTATCGTTGTCATTTTACTGCCCCCCTGTAGCCAAAGTCATGATATGTTCCTGAGTCGCGTGTTCACGATCCAGTTCACCAGAAATTTTACCCTCATGAACAACCAGAATCCGGTCGCTCATGCCAAGCACCTCAGGCAATTCCGAGGAGATCATAATGATCGCCACGCCTCTTTCCGTCAGCTCATTCATGAGCTGATAGATTTCTCTCTTCGCCCCGACATCGACACCGCGAGTGGGTTCATCCAAAATAAGAACTTTTGGACCAATCCCGATCCATTTCGCGATAACGACCTTCTGTTGGTTACCACCTGACAGATTGCGTGCAGCTGTCTCTGATGTGTGCATCTTGATTTGCAGACGACTTGCCAGCATATCGACAAATTCCTGCTCCTTCTTTCTAGAAATAAAACCTTTGGATGATAAACTGAATAAATTCGTTAACGCCATGTTTTCTCGGACCGAGAAATCAAGGACCAAGCCTTCACTTTTACGGTCCTCCGTAATAAATCCAATGCCATGCTTGAGCGCGTCATCCGGTTTTTTAATACTGACTTTTCGGCCGCGAATCCATATCTCACCACCATCCAGCGGGTCCAGACCGAAAATAGCTCTCATCATCTCCGTTCGTCCTGCCCCCATCAGTCCGGAAACACCAACAATTTCTCCGGCACGAACAGAAAAACTCACATCTTTGAACCGATCCTTACCAGAGATGTTCTTTACCTCAAGCACCACTTCTCCTACTTTCGGATGACGAGCCGGGTAGCGTTCGGTAAGCTCTCTTCCGACCATTTTTTTAACCACTTCATCAAAGCCCGTCTCCGAAATCGGTTTCGTATCTACCGTTTTACCGTCCCGCATAACCGTAATCCGGTCACAGATGGCAAAGATCTCTTCCATCCGGTGGGAGATATATACGATAGACACGCCTTCTTTCTTCAATGAATGGATCACTTCAAACAGCTTCTGAATTTCGCGCTCGGTCAGCGCAGCTGTCGGCTCATCCATAATGATCACCTTCGCATTCGTCATCAGTGCCTTTGCGATCTCGATCATCTGCTGCTGACCAACAGAGCATTCCCCCGCCTCTTGCGTCAAGGGAATCGTGACGGACAATTTGCGGAACTGTTCATTTGCAAGCGCCTTCATTTGATTCATATTTAAAAACCCGAATCTCGTTGTCCGTTCCTTTCCAATAAACAAATTGTCTAAAACGGTCATATCCGGCCAAATGTTCAGCTCCTGATGGATAAACGCAATGCCTCTTTCTTCGGCCTCTTTCGGGCTTGCGAAATACGTTTCCTGTCCATCGATCGTAATCATTCCCTCATCACGATGATGAAGGCCGGTCAAAATGTTCATCAACGTTGATTTTCCGGCCCCATTCTCCCCCATTAACGCATGAACTTCTCCTTCACGAAGATCAAAGTCTACGCCTGACAAAACACGGTTAGCGCCAAAGGACTTATGAATGTTTCTCATCTCGATGTTCATCACACATTCCTCCTTATAGGCCAAAGTAAACGCCTGCCTGCAAAATGCAATTCGCGTATGGCTTCGCTTCTCCTGTACGGATAACAGCTTTTGCATGGCGAGTCAGTTCCTTGAACTGCTCATGTGGACAGGCTTCAATCGTACAGTCCTTGAATTGATGTTGAATAAATTGCAGTGCTTCCTGGTTATCCGCCTTCATTTCATCGGCGATAATTACTTTTTCGATAACCATATCTTCAGATACGGCATCAACGACATCACGAAAGCTAGGCTGACCAAATGTTAATGCAAGGTCAATTTTGGGGACCCCATCAGGAACCGGAAGGCCCACATCTGCAATAACAATCATATCGGTATGTCCGAGATCTGCCAGCACTTTCGCGATATGGCTGTTTAGCATTCCATTTCTCTTCATATTAAAGACTCCTTTCGACTTCACTGCGTGTCGGCATTCCTCCTTGAGCTCCAAATTTCATGACAGACAAGGAGGCCGCTCTATTGGCAAATTTCAAGCTGTTCTGAAGATCCATTCCTTCGGCAAGTGCTACAGCTAATGCTCCGTTAAATGTATCGCCTGCTCCTGTCGTGTCCACCACTTCAACTTTATAACCCGGGACCACAACTTCCTGTGTTCCATCGAAATAACGAACCCCTTTTTTACCTTCTGTGACGAATAATTTGTTCGGGTATTTGCGAAGTACCTCTCCAAGCGGCTCATCTCTGAATAAAATAGCCGCCTCATGCTCATTCGGCGTAATATAAGCAGCCTGTTCGATCAATGTCTGCGATACCGGACGGGCAGGTGCAGGATTTAACATCAGCGGCACGTTATATTCCGCACACAAGTTGCTAACATGAACAACCGTTTCCTCCGGAATTTCTTGCTGAATCAAAACCATATCCGAAGCTCTGATTACTTCAACCGCTTTGTCTACATAAGCTGGTGTAACCAAATCATTAGCAGCCTTGACAACAACAATACTGTTATCTCCCTCGGCCAATACAATGTGAGCCGTTCCCGTCATCACATCTGTAACCGGTTCCACATAGTCTGTAATCACACCATTGGATTGAAAATTGTTCAAAACGGCTTCGCCATATAGATCATCACCGACACAACCGATCATCGTAACCTCTGCGCCAAGTCTGGCAGCAGCTATAGCCTGGTTGGCCCCTTTACCTCCGGGAACCGTCATAAAGCTCTCGCCAAGTACGGTTTCTCCGGCTCCGGGGCGTTTGGATGATGTTACTACCAAATCCATAGAGGCACTTCCCACAACTGTGATTTTTGCCATTATAAAACCACCTTTCTCGTCGTTTGACGCTCTATAAATTTTACAGGATATTGAATACTGTGATGTTCGACATGCTGACCTTCAATGAACTGAATAAGCAATTTTGCTGCTTTCCTGCCCATTTCATAAGCGGGCTGATGAATCGTAGAAAGAGACGGAACAAGCAGTTTGCTTAATGGAATATCATCAAAACCGATAATTTGCACATCTTCCGGCACCCTTTTCCCCAACCGATGCGCTTCCTGAAGCACAGCGGATGCAACCATATCATTACTGGCTAAAACGCCATCGGTGTCCGGATATTGATCAAACAATTCCTTAGCCCAATCTTCTGCTTCGGTTAAAGAAAACGATGTCGTCAAAAATACATCATAGGAGATGCCCAGCTCTTGAAGAACCTCAATGGCTCCTTCAGAGCGCTCCCTGGCAGGCCGTACATGAGTAGGACCTTGCAATACGGTAATCTTCTTGCTGCCGCGCCGCACGATCTCCCGAGCTGCGATTCTTCCGCCTTCTCGGCCGTCTGCAAATACGGATGGACGATCATTGGAAGTTCTGTCCAAAAAAACAACTGGAATTTTCAAGTTTGCGTACATATCTGCATCAAAATCATTGGTTGAAGAAATCACACCGACAACATTATTCTGGATAAAAGTCTGGATATAATCCATTTCCTTCTCCCTGCTTTCATCACTGTTACCGAAGATCAGGCGGTAATCATTCTCCTGCATCTCATCTTCAACACCGCGAGCCAGCTGTGGAAAATAAGGGTTGGTGATATCGGGAAGCAACAATCCAATTAATTTCGATTTTCTTTTAAATAAAGAACGGGCTACTTCATTCGGCGCATAATTCAACTCACGAATTGCATCCTCAACTTTTCTTCGCGTATCTTCATGAACATAGCCATTCTGATTGATGACTCTCGATACAGTTGCAACAGAAACCCCAGCTGCCATCGCTACTTGTTTAATGGTTGCCAAATTAATCCCACCTCATTCATCTGTAACCGGTTACATCTATAACATAACATATTATATTTAGCCCTGCAAGCGATTTTTCATGCGTATAACGGATTACTTTAACGAACGGGCTATGCGAAAACCACAATTGCCTGAGGAGCTGTCGGGCGTGTTGGAGCTTCGAGCCGCCACTCGGTAACGGTTGCAGTAGGACCGATGACATAAGTATGACCCACCGCGCATTGACCGTTTGCCTGTAACCCGTGTATATACCGGATTGCGGGCAGACGTTTGTCTGTGATAGGCTGGGCTGAACCAGTCTTTGCACCATTCCCATACGTTTCCAGACATATTATGAAGCCCGTATCCGTTCGGTTCATAAGCATCCACCGGCGCCGTCCCAATGTAACCATCAAGCGCACTGTTTCGAACCGGAAATTTTCCCTGCCATATGTTGCAGCGATGCTTATTGTCCGGTTTTAACAGATCTCCCCAAGGATAGGTTTTACGCTCCAATCCACCGCGGGCAGCATATTCCCATTCCGCTTCAGTTAGCAGCCGAGCCTCTGCCCATTGACAGTACGCCTCCGCATCATTCCAGGAAACATGAACGACCGGATGATCCATCCGATCTTGAATGTGCGAGTCCGGTCCTTCAGGAGCGGACCAGCAGGCTCCTTCGACGACAAGCCACCACGGCACATCCTGAGGTCTACTGCTCGTATGCTGTCTGGTCTCTTCTGAAGCCAGCAGATGAAAAACATAAGACCATCCGAAGCGTTCAGCTTCCGTTACGTAACCTGTAGCATCCACAAAAACTTTAAATTCAGCGTTTGTCACCGCATAACGAGAAACCTGAAAGGAATCGATCTCCACTTGGCGGACGGGCCCTTCTCCATCGGCTGGAAAACCTTCCTGGGAATCGGCCCCCATCGAGAAAGTCCCCCCAGGGATCGTAATCATATTGTCTTGTGAAGGCTTTACAATCTCGGGCGTTATATGTATTTGTTTCTGAATGTTGTTCAACGAAATTTGTTCTCTAGCACCTGCACAACAGGAAGATCGCATATTCAATGGACTGCCCTCCCACCATTTCTAGAAGATCCGCTCAACTGTTTGAAAACGTTCGCAAGTATTATACCACCTTTCGAGAAAGTGAAGAACTACTTGTCGAAGTCAAGCCTCAAAGGTGGGATGGGTTTCCTTGACCCATAATTCGCACAGGGTGGCAGAGATAAATCAAAAAGATCGAGTACAGGGGCAAATGTATTCATCCCTAACTCGACCTTTTTGCAAGGGTAACGATTATCCCATAGTAATTAAACACTACTTCCGGGACATCCCTCTAACGCTTCCCCACGCCTAATTTACAACCGGATGATGTTTCAAATCCAATGGTTCGGCAAAGGAAACACCTTTCAAAATCTGATGGTTTCTTTCTCGCTGATCGGCACGTGCTTGTAACCATGCAGCTTCGATCTCCTTGATCGCCTCGTTCTGACCATCACGCAAGCTTACTGTTAAACTGCGGTCTGTCTGGGTTATCACTAACTCGGAGCCAGAAACAACCTCCATCTCAACGATCTCAAACGGAGAAACATCCACGGTCGCTGTAAGCGAAATATCCTTGAATTGATAGCGATACTCCTTGACAGAATCAGCATGATAGCTTGCTGTAATAAGGCCGTTTCCTACTTTAATCCGATAGTCAAGATCCTTGATTTCCCCTGGAATTCGCGGAGCAAGAGTCAAAGTATTGTTGATCAGATCCGGACGAACGCCCAAGAAATATTGATACCATACCCGCAGATGCTCCGCATTGGACCATGCTTGAAGATACGCTCCTGTCAGCTTCGCCCAATCCTCTCCTTCCAGAGGGTAAGCATCCATGTTCTCGCAAAGACCGCCAACAACCCCTTTATTCAAGGCCATCCAGTTCATATTCTTAAATAATTGATAAGCTACTTCTTCTTCTCCCGCCTCAATCATACGCTGCATCGCAATTCCGTTCAGCCAAATCCACACGGCACCGTTATGATAAGCCGCATCTTTATGATAATGATGAGTTAAATGGAACGGGTGGAACAACGGATGATTCCGGTCCAGTGAAGCAACTCCCCAAGGGTATACAAGCTCTTCCCAAGCTGTACGGATAGCCTGACAAGCAAATGCCTCATCATCAAACATGTCAAAAGCAAAAAGCTGATTCGGACGCAGTGAAAATTCCGGCTTCCCTTCCTTATCCAATCTGTCCGCCAGATAAGGGTGCGCATCATCCCGATAATCCTTCTCAAAATTGTCCTTCAGCTGCTTCGCAATATTCCTCCACTGCTTCGCATGGTCCTCATCATTCATATACTCGGCAAAGTAAACACCGGCAAGCAGTTGATGGTACCATAACGCCTGAATATCATTAGCACGTGTATCCCGAGGAGAGTAGGAACGAAGCTCGCTGTCGCGGGCATCCATCCATGTTTCATTGTCGGCATGCATCAGATAACCCTTCTCATCCATCCAATGATCGATCGAACCCTGGATGCTATTGATTACAGCAGGATACAGCTCTCTAATAATCTCGGTGTCACCTGAGTATTTAACATAGTCCTGCAACTGGATAATAAAACGAGGCGTCCCGTCTGTCGTATGGTAATCGATGTTTTCAGGAGCAAGAATATTAGGCACTCTGCCAAAAAATTTGGAATCCTTATCCGTGTTCTGGAATTTGGCAAAAGACAGCAAAATATTTCTTGCCGTTTCAAATTGCCCGCTAACCAAAACAGCCCCCGGCATCGAAATGAATTGATCCCGTCCCCAATATTCGTTAAACCAAGGGAGCCCAGCATAGATCCCGTCGCCTTGCTGTCTTGTAACAAGCTGATCCATCGTAATGTTCATCCAGCGATGTGCCAGCTCCAGCGTTTCATCGCTGCTGCTCATATTTGTATTGTGAAGGAGCAGATTTTCCATACGCTCTATACGTTCCATCTTAAGACGATCGACCTGATCTCTTGTATCCCGTAAAAGGGCTGCAGCTTCTGCCGCCGTTTTACCAACCGCGATATAGAAACCTTCATCCTTCGCATCCGCATAGATGATCTGCCCCTCCATAGCAACAGGCTGAAGCCGCTTGGAGCCGACCGCAATAACCCAACCTTCCGTCAAAGCCGAGAAGACAAGAATATCCCCCTCTTGACCAATCGCCTTCACATTGTCTCCCAACAGCTCTAAACCGATCTGCTGCTCTGCTCCAGTGAGGCTGACTTCCAGCACATTTTTATAATCCAGCATCCACAACTCTTCTGTCAGAGCCTCATGCTCACGTACCATTTTATAAGGGTAAACGCACACTTTGGATTGTTGATTATCCAGTTTACTGCTGCCATGATACAAATGATAACCTTGAAAAATTCTGCATTTCGCAATATTCAATCCGGCAAAATAAGCATGCTCCGGATGATTGTTCAAATGGGATTGAGTAAAATAAAAGGCCGCTTCCTTGTTGGTAAAGGAGATGCTTCGATTATCTTCGCTAGCTACGAACGTCTTCATTTCATCTAAAATCGATTTCTCTTTCATATTCATCATTGCTAACCTCCCCAAAAATGGAAGAGACGGCTCATTAGCATGTCCGCCTTTCCTAATCAAAAAACAGTCTGTTTACAACGACTACAGCATATATACTCTTGCTTCATAAGGATGAAGCATATCTCTGTCAGGATGATCTGCATAGTTGGACAGCAGCAATGTCGCATTCGCCAATTGAAGCAGATCCGCTTCCTTGCCCAGCTCTGCAGCCGAATCGGTCAAGTTGGTGATGATTACAGCCTTCTTGTCATCCAAAGTTCGAGTATAGGCAAAGATCGCTGGATGATCCGGCATGATCAGATCATAAGTTCCATACGTAAAGATGCGATTTTCCTTCTTCATCCGAATCATTTTCTTGTAGAAGCCAAGAACTGAGTATTCTTTTTGCAGCTGATCCTGAACGTTGATTTTCTTATAGTTATCGTTGATACCAAGCCAAGGCTTGCCTTTTGTAAACCCTGCATTCTCTTCCGATGACCACTGCATTGGCGTTCTGGAATTATCACGGCTGGATGCCCAAATGATCTTCATAATTTCTTCGTGAGGAATGCCTTCCTCTCGTTTTTTCCGATACATATTGCGGTCTGCCACATCATCGTACTCTTCGATCGTGTTAAACTTAACGTTGGTCATCCCGATCTCTTGCCCTTGGTATATAAAAGGAGTTCCCTGCATCAAAAAGTACATAGCTGCGAAAGCTGTTGCACTCTCATACCAGTACACGCTGTCATTTCCCCAAGTGGACACGCTTCTTGGCTTATCGTGGTTCTCGATAAACAAGGCGTTCCATCCGATGCCTTCGAGAGACTTTTGCCATTTCGTTAATATTTTTTTCAGTCCCGGAATGTCCAGCTGATTTCCTTCATCCGTCTGCTTCCACAATCCCAGATGTTCAAACTGGAACACCATATTAAACTTCCCTCGGGTTTCGCAGATCCAGTCCAGAAGATCTTCCTGATCTTCCACATTAACTCCATTGGCCTCTCCGACCGTCATAATGTCATACTTGGCAAATGTCTCTTCTTTTAATTCCTGAAGATATGTCTGAATTCCCTTCACATTCATATGCTTCTGAAAAGAAGATACATATTTCAGGCCATGCGGGTTTTCCATATCCATCAGCCCTTCTTCCTTGTGGATATGGCTGATTGCATCAACACGGAAGCCATCGATCCCTTTATCGAGCCACCAGTTGATCATGTTGTAAACGGACTCCCGAACTTCTGGATTTGCCCAATTCAGATCGGGCTGCTTCTCCGAAAAGATATGAAGATAGTACTGATCCGTTTCTTTATCATATTTCCAGGCAGAGCCACTGAAAATACTTTCCCAGTTATTCGGTTCTGCACCGTTCTTGCCATCTCTCCAAATATACCAATCCCGCTTCGGATTATCCCTGGAGGAACGGGATTCCACAAACCAAGGGTGCTCATCACTTGTATGATTAATGACAAGATCGATAATCAGCTTCATGCCTCTGCTGTGGACTTCATCCAGCAGTTGATCAAAATCCTCCATCGTACCGAATTCATCCATAATATCTTGATAATCGCTAATATCATATCCATTATCATCGTTTGGAGATTTGTACATTGGACAAATCCAGATCACATCGATTCCAAGCTCCTTAATATAGTCAAGCTTCGAAATCATTCCTTGCAAATCGCCGATACCGTCTCCGTTGGAATCCATAAAGCTTCTTGGATACACTTGATACGCTATGGCTTCTTTCCACCATTTCTGTTGCACTCTTTAAAAACACCTTTCCAAGATACTTTATGTAAGTTGAATTAGAGACTTCAGCCTTAACATCACTACGAATTCGGATTATTCTTCCGATCGCTCTTGCCCCCAGATTTCTTTTATTTTTCTATATAATGTTGAAATCCGGTGACAAAGGCGCCCACTGTCGTTTCTCCAAAATAATTCCGCCTTCTTCGTTGAAGCACTTTTATATCTTTAATTCAATCTACATTGTTCATTTTTCTTGATTTATCTTACTAAAAATAAAGGGCTGCACCCGTGACACACAAAGTGCAACCCTAAAATCATCATAAATCACAGTATGATCTATTCTTTAAGTGAACCTACGATAATCCCTGAAACAAAGTACTTCTGCATAAACGGATAAATCAAAAGCAGAGGCAGCGTCGAAACGACGATTTTAGCGGAATTCAAGGTTCTATCCGATATTTTTGCATATTCAGCCAATTTCGCCGGGTCCGTTATGTTCTGAACCTCAACGCTTAATTGTTGAATGTAAGTCTGCAGCGGATAATTTTCCGTTTTGTTGATATAAACCAATGCGCTGAAGTAATCATTCCAGTGACCTACAATCGTAAACAACATGACCGTAGCAAGCGTAGGCAGCACTACGGGTAAATATACGGAAAGTAAAATCTTCCACTGTGAGGCCCCATCAATCTTCGCAGCTTCCTCCAAAGATTTAGGCACACCCCGATATGCGTTCATAAGAAGGATCATATTACCGATCGGTACAGCACCCGGCAGGATCAAAGCCCAGATGGAGTCGAGCAAGCCCAACTCTTTAACGACCATGAACGTTGGAATCAAACCGCCGGAAAACAGCATGGCGAAGATAACGATATTCATGTACACTTTTTGCCCACGGAAAATTCTCGGACTTTTGGACAGCGGGTAAGCCATCAGGATCATCAATGTCATATTGACGCCTAGACCCAATACCACCCGTTCAACGGAGATCATAAATGATCTCCAGAACTGGGAGTCCGACAACAGCTTTTCATAGGAGCTAAGTGTAAAGTTCACCGGGAAAATACCCACCATGTTGGCTGATGCGGCTGCGTTATCACTAAAAGAAATAGCAACCATATTAAGCAACGGAAATAGACAAGATAAAGTAAGTGCAATTAATACGATCCAGATGATGACGTCTGCAAAGCGGCTTTTAACAGTATGAATTGTAATAAGAGACACCACCCATTTAGAAAATACGATAATCAGTCAGCTTCTGAGCCAACTTGTTCGCCGATAAAATCAAGATAATTCCGACAACAGAACGCAGCAGACCAACAGCTGTTCCCAGACTGTACTGTCTTTCAACCAGACCTACCCGGTACACATAGGTATCAATAATGTCAGCCGTTTCATAGACCAAAGGATTGTACAGGTTGAAGATTTGGTCAAAACCGGCATTCAGTACGTTTGGCAGGTTCAACGTAGTCACAAGCAGTATCGTAGGGAGCAAGCCAGGCAGCGTAATATACCATAGTTTTTGGAACCGGTTGGCTCCGTCAATGGATGCTGCTTCATACTGCCCCGGATCAATTGAAGTTAACGACGCCAGATAGATGATCGATCCATATCCGAAGCCCTTCCACACGTCGGATATGATGAGCATCGGTCTGAACCATTCATTGCTTGCCATGAACAAAATCGGATCGATACCAAACCAGCCTAACATCGCGTTGATTGGACCTTCATAAGAGAAGATGTTCATCACGACAGTGGCCAGAACGGCCCATGACAAAAAGTTTGGCAAATAAACAACTGTTTGCATGAACCGCTTGGCAAATTTCAAACGAATTTCGTTCAAAAGCAAAGCAAAAGTGATCGAAACGAAGGTGCCCACAACAATTTTCCATACAGCAATGACGATCGTATTAATGAAGATTTGCTTACTGTCCGGAATTTGCAGCATAAACTTAAAATTATCGAGTCCCACCCATTCAGAGCCACTGATCCCTTTAGCCGGTACGTAATCCTGAAATGCCATCACAATCCCGAACATCGGAATGAATGAGAAAATAATCAGGCATACCATACCGACCGACAGCATGGAGTGAAACGCTATCTGATCTTTTTTACTCTTCATCAAGAATCATCTCTTTCAACATCATTTGGAGGCAATCGCTTCGTTAACTTCCTCCGTAATTAAATCGCCACCTGTTTTCTTCCAGGACTCAACAAATTTATCGAAATCATCAGGAGTCTGTTCTCCAGTAATAATCTTCAGATACATTTCAAGCTCCATCTTCATCAGCGTTGGCCATTTCAAAGACATGGATGGCGTAGTTCCGAAGAAGATCGGATTCACTTCTTTAATATTTGAGTTTTGAACCAGTTGAGCGGTCGTAATACTGGATGTATATCCTGCCCATGCGTTGGAGTCTATAGTGCCTCCATTTTTGGCATCATCCAAATATTTTTTGTATGAATTATAAGCAGCTTTATCCGTGTTGCTCTCTAACTTGCTTGGATCGCCTGTTTCCAGTGCTTCTTCCATAATGTCAACATTGCGGTAGAATGCATCGTAATAGTCGATGTTGATCGCAAGCGGAGATCCGCCAACGTTATATGTGCTGTAATCCTCAAATTGCTTCAGAACCGCTTCGTCTTTTTCCTGATAACGCTGATAATCGAACTGTGTGCTAGCGATTTTGATCGCCGCTTCCGGATGTTCAAATCCTTTGCGAACGACAAGGAAGCTGCTGCTTGGGTTTCCGGTAAACATCGTAACCGAACCGTCTTCAGCTTGTGGAGCGACATAAGGAACCCACTCCGCGTCCGGATTCAATTTGAGAGAGTCTGCCACAGTCCAGCTTCCCCACCAGTTATCGAGGAACGAACCGCTTTTTCCACTCGTAAGGAGTGCTTTGCGGTCATCGCCGGTACGAACGGCAAATTGACGGTCAATCAATCCTTTTTTATACATATCTGCAACTTTTTCAAGAGCTGGCTTCATTTCAGGTTGAATAGAACCGTATACTGCCTTACCAGTTCCATCATCAATCCATTGTTTCGGATATGCTCCGTACAATGCAAAAATATTGTTCAATTCATATTGACCCCCGGAAATGCCGACAGGATTTTCATTATCGACGACTAGACCAACCGTATTTCCTGCTCCATTCCCGCCTGGGTCTTTTTCAATAAACTGCGAGATGATATATTCAATATCTTCGATCGTTTTCGGCTCTTCCAAGCCCAACTTATCCATCCAGTCTTTACGCAGCCACAAAACACCAGGGCCGTGGGAAATTTCTGTTGTTGGCAGTGCCATCAATTTACCGTCAAACTTGGCCCGCTCCAACACACGACCATCATAGGAATCATAGATTTCCTTGAGTCGATCACTGGCTGTGTTTTCATAAGCTGTTGTAAGATCTTCAATCAGATCGTTCTCATAAAGCTGCTCCAATGTTTCGTAATCCGGAACAACCATAATGTCAGGCAATTCACCGCTTACGATAGCCATCGAAACTTTTTGCTCATAGTCTGTACCGTCATTAGCTTCAAACGCGATCTCATTCTGGACGTTAAGCTTGTCCTTCAGATATCTCGTCCACACATTATTTGTAGCATTATCGTCCTCATATGGCGTTCCGTCCAGAGCGGAGTAGTTGCCTGCGGTTTGACCTACAGTATAGGTAACGGTTTCAGGATAAGGAGCAAAAGGCGTTGTCTTTGCTTCTTTCCACGCAGGATCATTCATATCGACTGCAGATTCTTCAGCTGGTGCAGGATCTGACTTGGAACAACCAACTGTAGCAAGAACCAAGAGAAATGCTATTGCAATAAAACTGGACTTTCTTAGTTTAGAAAACATAACATAATCCCCTTTAGATGTTTTAACTCTCTTGTGGTAACCATTTCTAAGCGCCGGCTTGTCTTTAAACAGATACCATGAAGGTCGTTTTACCTGTATTTCATTCTAGTATTTTTGACCTACAATCGTATATACGAATTATTTGTGCTTTACACGAATTTTTTACTCACTTTTACAATACCAGCAACTACTATTTCATTCATTTTGAAAAGGCTTATAATAAACTATGATCAATAATGTTTGAAAAGAGGATACACATGCTAACCATTTTAATTACAGATGATCAAAAAGAAGAAAGAGAAGGTATCGCTTTTCTTATTCAAGAACTTGGATTTCCTCTTAAGGTTGAATTTTCTGAAAACGGAAAAAAAGCGCTTCAATTTTTGCAGCGTCAGTCTGTCGATATTTTGCTTACCGATGTACGCATGCCGTTAATGGACGGGTTGCAGCTTACAAAAGAGGCTTTAAAGATTCAACCGCATCTGAAAGTCATCCTGTTTAGTGGTTTCGCGGAATTTGAGTATGCCAAAACAGCCATTTCTCTAGGCGTGTCTGATTATCTTCTCAAGCCCATCCATGTGGATGCATTTCAAGATACGATGGAAAAAGTCATTCAAGAAATAACAAAGCGTCAGCAAATCAACGAAGCTTCCACGATGACGCAAGCCTATGTTAAAAAACATATGCTGTTTACCCTGGTCAACGGTGTTGGTGATCGTCCTTCTTGGAAAGGGGTTTCAATAGATCTGCCCGATCATTACGACCGAATGCTGCTGCTGGAATTTGAGAAAAATTTCTTTGAGCACGCCGGGCCAGAGTTCGAAAGCTTTATCTTGTCCTTATTGGAAACACCAGCGGATTATATCAATTTGAACGGGCATCAAAGTCTGCTGCTGTTTCCGGAACCCAACACTCCTTCCCGCTTCTCCTATCGTGAAATTGCGGAGCTTGTTCATGAAGGGGTGCTGGAGACATTTAATTTGATCTGCTACGTGGCCGTTAACGAGAAACCCACAGCGATCGGTGATCTGGCTACAGGGCTGAATCAATTAGAGCAGTTGATGGAGTACCGATTCTTCTCGCCTGATCATTATGTATTTGTAGAAAATGACGACAGCTTATTTTATTCCAATGACTCTGAATTATCAGATAATGTGATTTTGGATAGCATTCGGGAAAATTTGAAAAACCGCGATATATTCGGGGTGAAAGCCAATATAGAAATTTTGTGCCAAAAATATGCTAAACAAGGACAGTTTTCTCAGCTGTACGTAAAATATATGTTCTCTCATCTATATCAAGAAATTACAACGAATCATCTGGATATGTCGGAAGTGGAGTTAAATCACGGCATCGAGAAAATATACAAAGCTGAAGATATCCGGGATATTAAAAAAATTATCCATGAGTATATCTTGCGTCTTGAGGAGAAATTTACGGATTCGGAATCGTCTTTTCATCGGGATATAGCCTATATCAAAAAATATATCGATGAGCATTATGCAGAAGAGCTGAGTCTGGATTCTCTGGCCGCCAAAGTTTATTTGTCCCCCCATTATCTCAGTTCGATTTTTAAGAAGCATATGGGCTGCGGATTAAATAAGTACATTAAGAATGTACGAATGCAAAAAGCGAAGGAGCTGCTAACCAACACTCATCTCAAGGTTTCAGATATTTCCGGCTCAGTCGGGTATCGGGATGTATCGTATTTCTGCCAGAACTTTAGAGATTTCTATGGACGAACTCCTGAGAAGTTCCGGCAGTTTATTTCAACAGGAGAACGGGCATGAAAGTTTGGCAATCGCTGAAGCAAAGCATTCGGGACATGAGGTTTCAAAATAAAATCAAACTTGCTTTTCTTCTCATCAGCTTGATACCGGTTATTGTCCTGGGGGGATTTTGTTTTATTGAAACAAGATCCCTCTTGCTCGCGCAGTCCGAAGCCGATATGAATGCCAATCTGAAGCAAAGTGCTCAAGCGGTGAACAGTCAGCTGAATACATACAATCAAATAAGCACCTTCTTGAGCTTTAACCAGGCTGTCATTAATGCCGCTAATCATACGTATGAGAGCGCTTATGATATGTACGATCAGTTGAAAAATGTAATCGACCAGAATTTTTTCACAGCCCGTTTTTTGAATACGGATATTGAACGAATCACGCTGTATACGGGAACCAATCTTCCTAAACACGGAAATACCGTGATCCCTATCGAGGAAATCACAAACACCTATTGGTATTCGGAAGTGATGGAAACTACGGAAATCCTTTGGTTTGTAGAAGAAAATACGATTTTCAGCGTTGGCCAAATTTTTAACACGAAGCAAAAAGATCCGAAAACGAATATTTTATTTACACAAATAGACTACGATTCCCTGTTTCAACCTTTTCAACCCTTGCAATCAAGCGGTGCACAAATCCTTGTAACCGATGCAAGCGGAAAGTCGGTGTATTCCTCAGAAGGACTTAAGGGATTGGCTGATCTTACAGCCATTGACAAATCCGCAGATGAACTTCGCTGGAATGGAAAAGAGTACACCGTTTTGCAGTCCGATATTCCAATCTCCGGGTGGAATGTCTACTTATATAAACCTATAAGTCTCATTACCGACTCTGCTAAGCTGATCATTGTGACGATTGTGCTCATTATGATTGGCTGTATTATCGCTGTCGCGATGACGGGCACTTTTTTTTCCAGAAAAATATTGTCCCGCATTCTTAAGCTGCATAAAAATATGAAGCTTGTGGGAACTGGAGTGTTGGAGGTTACGGTATCGAGCGATTCCAAAGATGAAATCGGGGATTTGATCCGCGGGTTCGGAAATATGGTTGAGGAAACCAAGACGCTGATTAATAAAGTATATGTGGAGGAAATCGCGCGAAAAGAATATGAGATGAGGGCGTTGCAAGCCCAGATCAACCCTCATTTCCTGTACAACTCCCTTTCACTTATCAATTGGCGGGCCATTCGCATCCGTGCGAATGATATCAGTGAGATGGCACAGCTGTTGTCCACATTTTATCGAACAACCTTGAATAAAGGAGATAATATGATCCTGGTCTCCGACGAGATTTTGAATATACAGTCTTATATGAGCATTCAGCTCATTATGCACAGCAACAATTTTGAGGTGGAATACGAGATCGATGACGAGATTCTTTACTGCCTTATGCCCAATCTGATGCTTCAGCCGCTGATTGAAAATGCCATCATTCACGGGATCGAAAACAAAGAAGAAGGCGGCGGAAAAATCAGTGTTTCCGCAAAACAGGAGGATCAATGCATCGTATTCGTGGTCAGTGACAACGGCATTGGAATTCCATCCGAGCGACTTCCTCATTTATTAGTTACAAAATCCAAAGGCTATGGACTCAAAAATGTCCACGACCGTGCAAAACTAATGTATGGTCCGGAGTACGGGTTGACGATTAGCAGCACTGTCGAGGTCGGCACTCAGGTAACGTTAATAATACCGATGAATCGCTCTGAATAAACAATTGAACAGCCATGTCCACATCCCAAAACTCGAGGTTATCCCAAAAGATCACTAGATCTTACGGGGCGCCTCTTTTTTTGTTTTGTGAGATGCTCTGCCTGCGATTCCTCCCAAAACTCAACAAAAACCGTAACCTGGCTATAGGAAAAAGTGTTAACCCTATGAAACATATATTTTTGATCTGACACTGTGCTTCTTGGTCTACTACGGCAAGGCATTATAATAACAGAAGCTATTAAAACTTGGAAAGACTAATCGCTTGAAGAACTGCTTTAGCCAGGTTATTATTTTCGAGTGCATCTTCAACACTAAGATGGATTTCATCCCCAATCCCCATGTATCCCCACCGATATTTTTCTGTAGGAGTTATTGAATAACCTTCTTTCGGAACTAAGAACAAGGTAACACCCTTTTTATCTTTTATTGCTTTGTCGTATCCTGTTACTCCTAGGTGTTCTTCTAATGAACTTACTTCAGGATTTTCGTCTAGCAATTCTAAATTGCAATTTTTGAGTGATTCTAAAAGTGCGGCTTGTAATTCTTCTTCACTGGACGAACTGCTTAATTCAATGACTAACCCCTTCCCAACACTTGCATATGTTTTATTAACTGTTTGAGTAGAACAAATATATAATTTTTCACTACTTGCGTATATGCTCAATACTTTACCAAAATGTTCATGCATTTTAATGTATCTTCCTTTCCTATTTAACTACTTTAATATTAATTTATACGCCATATTTGTTGTCGTAATCTTAGAGTAATGTTCAAGGCTCTTTTAGAGGTTCAGATTTAAAATGTAAAATTGCCTTGTCATATCCTTTTACTCCCAAATGTTCTTCTAGTGAGCTTAATTCAGGCATCTCTTCAAGCAATTCTAAATTGCAATTTTTGAGGGATTCAAAAATTGCAGCTTGTAATTCTTCTTCAGTGACTGAGCTACTTAATTCAGTTACTGGGCCTTTCTGAATACTAGCATAATTTTTTTTAAAAATTTGATTTGAACAAATATATATTTTCTGACTGTTTGCGTAGATTGACAACCTTTTTGCATAGTGTTCTAGCATACTCTACAGCGCCCTTTCCTATTTAACTACTTTAATATTAATATGTATACGTCATATTAGTTGTATTATCTTAGAGAAATGTTCAAAACTCTTTTAGAGTTTTAAAATATAAAAACCTTACCGTAGGTCGCTACGGCAAGGCATTTTTAATAACAGAACTATTAAAGCCTGGAAAGACTAATAGCCTGAAGAACTGCTTTAGCCAGGTTATTATTTACGAGTGCATCTTCAACACTAAGATGGATTTCATCCCCAATCCCCATGTATCCCCACCGATATTTTTCTGTAGGAGTTATTGAATAACCTTCTTTCGGAACTAAGAACAAGGTAACACCCTTTTTATCTTTTATTGCTTTGTCATATCCCTTTACTCCTAAGTGTTTTTCTAACGAACTTACTTCAGGATTTTCATCTAGCAATTCTAAATTGCAATTTTTGAGTGATTCAAAAAGTGCAGCTTGCAATTCTCCTTCGCTAGATAAACTGTTTAGTTCGGTTATAAAACCCTTCTCAACAGTCTCATACGTTTTATTAACTGTTTGAGTAGAACAAATATATAGTTTCTCACTATCTACATAAATATTTAATATTTTCGCAAAGTGGTCGGTCACTTTTAATGTTACTCCTTTCCTATTTAACTACTTTGATATTAATGCGTATACGACATATTGGTGGTCATATCTTAGAGCAACGTTCAAGACTCTTTTGGTAGTTCAGTTTAAAATGTTAAAAAACCTCACCGTAGGTTTACTACAGCAAGGCATTATAATAACAGAAGCTATTAAAGCTTGGAAAGACTAATCGCTTGAAGAACTGCTTTAGCCAGGTTATTATTTACGAGTGCATCTTCGACACTAAGATGGATTTCATCTCCAAAACCCATGTATCCCCATCGATGTTTTTTCAAAGGATATACAGAATAACCTTCTTTTTGAACTAAGGATAAGGTAACACCTTTTTTACCTTTTATTGCTTTGTCGTATCCTGTTACTCCTAGGTGTTCTTCTAATGAACTTAATTCTGGATCTTCATCTAACAATTCTAAATTGCAATTTTTAAGTGATTCTAAAAGTGCGGCTTGTAATTCTTCTTCACTGGACGAACTGCTTAGTTCAATGACTAACCCCTTTCCAATACTTTCAAAAGTCTTATTAAGTTTTTGAGTAGAACAAATATATAGTTTCTCACTACTTGCGTATATACTTAATATTTTTCCAAAATGTTCATACATTTTTAATGTATCTTCCTTTCCTATTAAATTTTTTGACATTAACATATACGTCATATTGTTTTTTAGCTACATCGATAGCATTTTGCATGTCTGCTTTTCCTAATCGAACTGGCATTTTAGGTGGCTTAATCGCAAAGGGGCTGTCCAGAAAGTCAGCTTTCACTGACTTTCTGGACAGCCCCGCCCTTCTAAGTTTGAAACATTACAATTGATCAAGGTCATCTTTTGTAACGTTAAACAAATCTAAAATATCTCTTTCCAGTGAAGTAGCATCAAACCCACTCTTTAATTTTAAGCCTAATGCTCTGACGGAATTGACAATATTATTGATGACAAGCAGCCTTTGCAATTCTTTATCAGCATTTTTGAACATTTGATGATCAATCTGTAATCTTATATCCGTTTCTTTATCCTTCTTTTTATACATGACCCTTTCTTTAAAAAAACCTTCTGCTAATAAATCCTTGTCGACAATAATTGGAATAAGACTTAATAGCTCTACCTTATCTCCATAACTTCGATCTTCAAGTAGCTTCATTTTTTCATCAACTTCACTTTTAATAATTTGAAAATCTTTATCGACGTCGAAATTAACTTCACTAGTCATAAAAAATTTCACAATAAGATTTCCTCCTATTCAATAATCACTTTTATTCAAAGGTGGTCGTTCACCATTGTTAAGCTTTTTATATGTCAGTATTCTTCTATGCTGCCATTGATGCATTTGTTTTTTTGTTCCTGTTGCCATAATTACCATTCTGGCATTATTCTGCCTATACCATTTGTTTGAATATCTTTTAACCCCTCTAGTCGTTTCACCATACTTCAAAATTTTATTAGTACCGTTTTGCAGAATAGCATAACCATAAGTTGTTTTAGTAGTCTTATGACTATTTCCATGAACTTTATTATTTTTCTTAGCAGAGCTGGATGCTTTTTTTGCAACTTTCGTGACTTTAGTAACTGTTTTTGCAGTCTTTACCCCTTTATAGATTCTATATCCAATAAGAATGACATAGACTATAGGGTGTTCTCCATTATGATCTACATACTCTATAGGATTATTCAATCCATAATTGTACCCGTTTTGACTAATTGGAATTTCTGATATACCAGGATTAGGGTCTTGTGAAATGAAGATTCCATTGGTTGAATCATAATATCTAGACTTAAGATAGTGTAAGCTTAAGTCGGAATCAAATCTATACCCCGCATAGCGATAAGGATTAATAGATTATCGTCTCGTTCATTAGCACTCCCACTTGCCAAATAAACATAAGTCCCATCCTTATACAAGACGACAAATAGAGATTTTGTTTCCATGCTTCGAAACCATCACTTCTATCCAGTTTTTTGGCAGACCTCTTATACTCTAATCTCAACTCCCTCCAGATGTGCTTAAAGAACATTGTCATAGTATTAAGTGATTTAAATGGAAGGTAATTAATGGATCACTTAAAGCTGACACTGAGTGAGTAAGAATTGATCAAAAAAGGAGAACCTAAAAATTCAGGTTCTCCTTTTTTACATATGAATGAATAAATATTCATTTCTCATTATTTCTGAAAACCAATTCTCATTAATTATGACGCCACACATGACAACATACATTTTTCCTACATCTTATAAGCCTTCATCGCTTTAACCAACTCTTTGTAGGACGGTCGTTTGCCGTACATCAGAACGCCAGTACGGTAAATTTTCGCTGACAGCCATCCCAAAACGAGAATTCCCACAATAAGTATAGCGAGTGACAAGAGAATCTCCCATATAGGCGGATCACCTAAGCCGATACGTACAATCATCGAAGTTGGCGAAATGAACGGAATGTACGAAGAGACTTTCATCAGTGTTGAATTCGGAGCATTCAAACTGAAAATAGCGACATAAAATGCAGCGAGCGATAACATCGTAATAGGCATAATCGCCTGACCCAAATCTTCTGTACGGCTAACAATTGAACCAATCGCTGCATAGATGACAGCATATAAGAAGTAACCCAGAATGTAGAAGATAATGCCGAACACCAGCAGCATAGGATCAATTGCGCTCAGGTCCAGATTCAGTGATTCGAATGCCTCAACGTTATGCGGCAGCATCAAGTTAATAAAGAGAACGACACCGAAAGTGACAATCTGGGCAAGGCCAAGCAAGAACATACCGATAACCTTACCGAACATTTGACTGAGCGGCGATACACTCGTAATCAAAATCTCCATAATACGGGAACTTTTCTCGGTCGTTACTTCCGAAGCGATCATGTTACCTGTTCCCATCAATGTAACGAAGAACAAAATAACGAGTATATATACGAATGCGTAATTGACAGCATCCTTAGCAGGGTCTCCTGCTTCTCCAGCCGCTCCCTCTGCTTCTCCACCGTTTACATCACTGACATTTTGGGTCAGGATTTGAACAGGCGTATTAATTTGTTGAATTTGTTCATCCGTCAACGTCAACCCTTGAACAACACTGCGCGTTTTCGGTCCTTGTAGAGCAGCCTGCAAGGTAGACTGAAGTTCTGGATCAATGCTCTCGTCCTCCGAGATATAAAGCACTGCCGGGAAATGGCTTCCTTCTTGCTGCTCGAACGTAATGTAGCCTTCAATCACACCGTCTGCTACATCTTTATCCAGAGCAGCTTCATCCAACGCGTCGTATTGGACCAGTTCATAGTTTGTTGTAAGACGACCCATGCTTTCCGACAAGCCTTCTGCAAGCTGTTGATGCTGCTCATAAACCAGTCCGATCTTTTCAGGCCCCTCTGCTTTATCGCCGCTAAACAGTTGAATGATATAAGGAAGATTGACACCGATTGTAATTAACAATGCAAAAATCAAAGTGGTTACAATAAAAGACTTGGTTCGCACCTTATTTACGAAAGTAAACCGAATAACTGTCCACATACTATTCATTGGATTCACCTACCGCCTTAATGAATATTTGATTTAACGTCGGTTCTTTAATTTCAAACCGGTGAATATCGCTTTGTGACATCGCTGTGTTCAAGATCGACTGTGCCGCATCTACGCTGCTAATTCGTATGGAGTATCCGTCTTCTGTCCGGCTTACTTTCGTTACACCCGGCAGCTGCTCTAGCCCTGTCACTTCCGTTGAAGTACCGAGCAGCACCTCTTCACGAGGATAGTGAGATTTGATTTCTTTCAGATTTCCTTTTACGACCGTGTTGGAGCGATGTAAAATCGTGATGTTCTGGCACAGCTCCTCAACATGCTCCATTCGGTGTGTCGAGAACAAAATGCTCGTGCCTTTATCGCGAAGTTCCTTGACTGTAGTCTTCAAAAGTTCCACATTCACCGGGTCCAGACCGCTGAACGCTTCATCCAGAATCAAAATTTGCGGATCGTGAACTACAGCGGCGATAAAGCCCATTTTTTGCTGATTACCTTTGGACAGCTCTTCAATTTTCTTATTGTAGTATTCTGGAACTTCAAAACGATCCAGCCAATAACGAATGCTCTTATCGGCGTCCCTCGCTGACATTCCACGGAGCTGCGCCAGATAGGAAATCTGTTCACTGACTTTAACCTTCGGATATAAGCCACGCTCTTCAGGAAGATAACCCATAATACGGCGCAGTTCTTTATTATAAGGCTTGCCATTGTACAAAATCGTTCCCTCGTCAGGATAAATCAATCCAAGCACCATACGCATCGTTGTTGTTTTTCCAGCACCGTTCGCTCCGAGAAGACCATAGATTTCTCCCTCTTTCACTTCAAGCGAAATCCGGTTCACGGCCGTTTTATCGGCGTAGATCTTAACTACATTATCCAGTTGCAATCGTTGCATCGTTCAAACTCCTCTCTCCTATTCCTGCACACCAGCAGGTTTATTCCCCTGTATCCATAAATTCAGTACTTCATCCAGCTCTAAACTGCGGGTTTGATGAATTAATACCCCGGCTGATTGTAATATCGTTTCGACCTCCAGACATTCCGTTGTAATAAAGGAAGTGGTGGCCGCGGTTTCCTGCCTCCAACTTACGATACCCGGCAGTTCACCAATCATTGAACCATCTCCTGTAACCCAGCATTCCTTCCAGTTGTCGAGCAATCCGTCTTTTTCTACCATCCCGAGAAATTTACCGTGGTGCACAAGGATAAGATAGTCGGCAAGCCTGCGGATTTCTTCTACAATGTGAGTGGAAAGCACAATTGTGGTATTTCCGTCTTTGAGGCAGTCTCTGAGCTGATCGATCATCAGCTTCCACGCAAAAGGATCAAGTCCTGAGGATGGTTCATCCAACAACAGCAGTTTAGGCCGCGGAGCTAAGGCAGCTGCGATCTCAAATTTCCGCCGTTCTCCCTTGGACATCTTGTAGAGTTTAGTCCCGCGAGGAACACCAAATTTGGAGAGCAGCTCATCGAAATAGTAGCCATCCCAGTTGTCATACCATAAGGAACGAAACGCAGCCGCACCATCAACGGTCATATGCTTCTCCTCGTTATTAAGCTGCTCTGGGACATAGCCAATCTGCTGGCGGAGCTTTAAAGGCAAACCTTTAGAGTAAACATTACCGCGCCAGCTGATTTCTCCTTCATCCGGAATGACAGTCTGCATGATCATGTTCAGTATCGTGGTTTTTCCCGAACCGTTCGGACCAACCAGAGCAATGATGTATCCTTCCGGAATCGATAGATTTAAGGGCCCTATACTTTTTGTGCGACGTCGTTTCATGATATTACGCATTTCAATCAACTTAGGTTCCATTCATTTACTTCCTTTCCTTTGGTTGATTGTATTTCTGCTGAACGATTTCCATGAAAATCGTTTTTAATTCATCCTCCGAAAGATGCAAAGAAAGTCCTGTCTCCACGGCAGTCGTCAAGGCTTCAACAACTGTATCACGCTTAAATTTCTCCCGCATCTGTTCGCCGACCCCAGCAACAAATGTCCCCGTTCCTTGCCGCGTCCGCAGCAATCCCTCATTTTCCAAATCCTGATACACCCGACGTATCGTAATGACACTGCAATTCAAACTATTAGCTAATTCCCTTATTGACGGCAAAAGTGTCCCCTCCTGAATCTGACCGCTAATAATAAGTGATCTGAGCTGCGTCTCAATCTGGTGATACAAGGGCTCGGGACTGTGCTCATTAATTTGAATTGGGATTCGCACCTCTTTCACCTCACCTTATCGATATGTGATCTGGGGGCAGCGAAACATCATATAAATCATGATAAATCTCTTAACTGCATACGTTTATAAGTCAGACAGCACATCAAGATAAATCCTGTAAGTCCTATCACTAACGAGCCCCACATCACAGGTGATAACAACTTCCATTTGCTCGAAGCATAGACAAAGTAATCAAACAGACTAAATTGAAGTCCGGTTAAATACAGGATCAGAATAATAACGCCAAAGAACGGTATCGTGAATATACTAAACCAGAAATAGGTCTTCCCATTTTTCATAAACTCGTAATAAATAAGTATTCCGTTAATCAACACACCGATTCCCATCCAACTAATCCCGAAAGAGATGTAAGATATCAGATCCATAGAAGCTCTTAAGTCCCATGCAATGGCATAAGTAACACCGAAAAAAACAATTCCATTCATTATAAAAGCACATAATCCCATGAAAGCTCTGCTTACAATAACCGCTTCTGGTGGTACAGGAATACTCCGGTAATAGAACAGCATCTGGGTATATGAATCTTCATTTAAATATTTAAAAGCTCTTCTTGAGAAAGAGAAACCTAAAAAAGGAGTGAACAGCAGCATGAGAAAATCAGCAAAGGGACTAAAAATCTCTTGTTCCTGAAACATGCTGTTTATAAAAAAACTCAAACTGCTTGACATATAGAGCATGAAAACAATAGTCCATACGATCTGCAGCTTATCGCACCTGAAATCTTTAAACACAATCTTCATTGCATCACTGACGATATGCAATTTTCGTTCACCTTCCATTCGTCGTTCTGGATTGTACTGTGATGTGCTCACACTGTGAATACTGTATATATCGTTATACACAGTATATAGTGCTGATTTTAAGGTGTCAACCCTGAAAATTCCAAATTGAGCATAAAAAAAATCCAGCAGTTCAAACTGCCGGATTACACGTAGTATACATCTATTAATCATCATTGATAAAATAGTTACATTCCCAAAATAACTCTCCACATCGGCTGTGTATGACCGCCCGGATACAAAACGTACAAGAGTGTATAAACCGCAACGCCTGTAATCGCGGTAAAAAACCAAATGATGGCAGTTACACGTCCCCATTTCCGGTGCTTCGAATACTTCTCCTTGAACCCAAGCGTAAGCGTCGTAATCCCGAAAACAGCGGCAACGGTAGCTAGCGTAATGTGGAAGATCAGAAATATCTGATAATACGGTTGCAGGCTATCGGGTCCTCCCCATGACGTATTGCCGATGAAGATAGTTCGTGAAGAATAGATAACAAAAAATATAATTGCAGCGATCGCAGCCCATATCATGACTTTCTTATGCTGCTCTCTCTTTCCTTTGATGATCAGTCTCCAACCAATAGCTACCAGCACCGCGCTGATAATAATAAATGTAGTGCTGATGGTAGGAAACAATGTGTACAAATCCATGGATACCCTCCTCAAATTACGCTTGATTCAGTTTACTCTCAGGTAGTTCAGACGGTATAGGATCATCCTCTGTATTCTCCCCTTTATACCAGTGGAAGAACACATAAGCCAACATGGATGCGAAGATGATCTCTTGAAAGAATTTCATAACAATTCCGCCAAAGCGTTGATCTAATGCAGGTTCAAGATACCCGAAGTATGATGGACCACCAAACTCCTCTATTAGAAAAGAAGTATCTCCAGGTATACAGTACCCCATTGCTTTCGCCCATGTCTCAGGATCGCTATATGTAGCATACAACGACTCAGGTGCAAATATAATGAGACCGCATGCCGGAGTTAACAGCACCATGTTCAAAAAAATATATCCCATCTTCATCAGACCTGACGACTTGTCCTTCTCAGGAATCGGCTGAATGATCGCCCACCACATCGCAAATGAAGCGATGAATAACAGAAGATAATAGATGCGATGTACTGTGAAGTTTAGCATAACGTAATCGTGAATAATAGGGATATGATAGAATGAGAACAGTCCGTTAAACACCACGGATGCAACGATCGGGCGTGTCAGAAAACCAAGCTTTTTAAACGGATTTTTTCGATCGATGGCCCTCCACATCCATACCGGAATACCGAGAATCAAGAGCGGCATGGACATAAGATAAGCCATAGCCATACTAACCATGTGGAATGAGAACATCGTATGGCCCAGCAGATCAATAGGTCCTCCCAGTGCCATATACAATATTATCATACCAGAGACAAAAAGTGTCTTCCTGCCTGCTGATACGGGCTCATTGTCTTGAAATCTACTGCTTAACGGACCTGTCAACAGAAAGTAGACGGCGGTCACAAGCAGCATAAATGCAAGAAACATAGGACTCCATTTGGCCTCAAAAGTAAAATATTCTAAACCGAGCATACCAAAACCTCCCTTTACCGGGCGAAATTCTGTCTAATTTGTGACAAAGCCCTTCTAACGAGCAGAAACGGTTTTTCTATCCCAAAAGCATCGGACAGTAACCGTTTCTGAAGAGGTATACAGCCTTATATCAGCTGAAAACCCATATGAACTTAGATATTTTCGCGTAAAAACTTATATCTTCATACATTTTGAAAACAGAGGTGGAGCAAAGTCCACCTCTGTTTCAGTTCACCACCATACCCAGAACAAAGCCATAATAATAGCCAGCCCAGCAACGAAAAATCCGCCGATCATAAACAGGATGATCATCAAATGCCCTTTATCCTTCAAGTGCATCCAATATCCCATCTGCAGAAACACTTGAAGCACTGCCATAACCAGCAGCAGGATGACAGCGAACACCGGATTCACGTCACCGGCTGCAACCACCGCAAAGGCGATTGCAGTAAGCACGATAGAGAATATAAATACAATGATATGTTTCTGTGGACCTTCTGCCCTGTGACGATGCTTAACAACCTGTTGCTCTGATTGCTGTTGATCTGCAGTCATCTCTTAGCCCACCTTTCCAAGCAGGTATACGACCGAGAAAATAAACACCCAAACCACATCAATAAAATGCCAGTAGATGCAAGACACATAAACCTTCGGTGCTGTAACTACGGTAAGACCTTTTTTGTACAATTGTCCGATCAGTACACTGATCCAGCTTACCCCAAACGCCACATGAGCACCGTGGAAGCCGACCAGTGTAAAGAATGCGGATGAAAATGCACTGGTCGTCATGCCAAATTCTTTATGAACAACGTACTCATAGAATTCGTATATCTCAATACACAGAAACGCCAGGCCTAAACCAACGGTAACCATAAGCCACGTTCTTAAAGCTTTCACATCATGTCGGTGCATCGCCTGAACAGCGAACACACTGGTCAAACTACTGAACAGAAGCAGAGCTGTTGCCACCGCTGTTAGCGGTAGTGAGAACAATTCATTGGCTGTCGGACCGTCATTGGTCTGATTCCGTAAAGCCAAGAACGTCGCAAACAACGTACCGAAGAGGACAGCCTCTCCACCCAGGAAAAGCCAGTTACCGACTATCTTGTTACGGCCTTCCAAGGTCGCTTTTTCCGGCTCATGAGGAAGTTCTCCATTTACCGATCCTGCGTGTGTGGATGTCATTGTTTAACCTCCTCTTCAAGTTCTTCTGGCTCAATGTGATACCCTGGATCGTCATACAGCGAACGAACCAGCATTGCACCAAACGTGATGACCAAACCAAGAATGAGAACAATATAATTATTGAACATAAAGTTCATAAATGAGTTCGAAAAATTCTCGTTGCTGAACATAAAGCCAAGACCTGCAATGAAAAGACCAAGCGACATCACGAAAGGTAAAATCGTAGGTGAAGGCATATGGATCGGACCAACAGGTTCAGCTGGTGTCATCTGCTTGTTACCTGCCATTTTCTCCTTCCAGAAAGCATCAATGCCCCGAACAAGCGGAATTTGTTTAAAGTTATACTCTGGAGGAGGAGATGAAATAGTCCACTCCAGTGTGCGTCCATCTTCCCAAGGGTCGTTTGGAGCGTCTTTAGGCTTACGCGATGTGATGAAAATATTCGCCAGGAAGAGCAGCACCCCAACGGTCATCAGGATAGCTCCGATCGTACTGATAAAGTTCATCAAGTCAAAATGCTGGTTCGGAAGATAGGTTACGATCCGCCGCTGCATCCCAAGCAAACCAAGGAAATGCTGTACAAAGAATGTCATATGGAATCCGATCGCGAAGAACCAAAACGTCCATTTACCGAGCGTTTCATTCAGAACGGAGCCGAACATCTTCGGCCACCAGTAGTGAAGTCCGGCAAACAGTCCGAAGACCAGACCGCCAACAATAGTGTAGTGAAAGTGAGCGACAACAAAATACGTATCGTGATACTGGAAATCAGCAGGCGCGGAGGCCAGCATGATCCCGGTTACGCCACCCATAACAAATGTCGGAATAAACCCGATCGCAAACAAATTCGAAGCAGTGAAACGTATCTGCCCACCCCACATCGTAAAGAGCCAGTTAAAGATTTTAATACCGGTTGGGACCGCGATAAGCATCGTCGCAATCGAGAAAAGTGCGTTAGCCACCGGACCAAGTCCCGTAGTGAACATATGGTGAGCCCAAACCATGAAGCCTAGGAAAGCGATAAGGATTGTTGCAAATACCATGGAGCTGTATCCGAACAAACGCTTACGCGAAAATGTAGGAACCACTTCGGAAATAATACCGAACGCAGGCAGAATGAGAATATATACTTCAGGATGACCGAAGATCCAAAATATATGCTGCCAGAGTATCGGACTACCACCTGCTGCGACATCAAAGAAGTTAGCTCCTATAATTCGGTCAAAGGTTAATAAAACCAGACCTACTGTTACAGCAGGGAAAGCAAACAGGATCAATGCAGAGGTAATAAATGAAGTCCATGTAAACATCGGCATTCTCATGTAAGACATTCCCGGAGCACGCATCGTTATGATCGTTACGAGGAAATTAATACCTCCGATCAATGTTCCAAGCCCCGATATCTGAAGGCCTAGCGTATAAAAGTCAACCCCTCGCGTTTTACTGTATTCCAGTGAGGATAATGGTGTATATGCTGTCCAGCCGGCATCCGGAGCTCCCCCCATAATCCAGCTTAAGTTCAGCAGAAGTCCACCGAACAAGAATGTCCAGAACCCAAGCGAGTTCAGAAACGGAAAGGCAACATCGCGCGCGCCGATTTGCAGTGGAATAATTGCATTCATGAGTGCGAATATAATCGGCATGACACCTAGGAAGATCATCGTCGTCCCATGCATCGTAATCAACTGATTAAATGTTTCCGCTGGAATGAAAGTATTCATCGGCTTGATCAGCTGCAAGCGGATGAGAATCGCCTCAATACCGCCGATGCCGAAGAACAAAGCCCCTGCCACCAAGTACAGTACTGCGATTTTCTTGTGATCAACGGTCGTCAGCCAGTCCATTAACCCCGAATAGCGCTTGACGGTATGGCCATGAGCGTGAGCGTGAGCCAAGATTGGTACCCCCTTTAAAAAGTTCTTGCTGTATTAATACTCCAATTTATAATTCGCTAAATATTCAGCAATCTGTTCTATCTCCTCATCACTGAACCCGAGTTCCTTAGGATGAGGCATCAGATTGCCCGGTTTGACACCCTCTGGATCAGAAAGCCATTCCACAAGATTGTCTTTCGCCGGTTTAGAACCTTCTTCACCGGTCGTATCATTCAGCAAGATGCCCGCTACGGTTTCTCGAGACCCCATACCTGTCAGGTTAGGACCTGAAAATCCGCCTTGATCCCCCACAGCGTGGCAAGTGAGGCAGTTGTTCTTGAACTTCTCAGCAAGCTGCGTGTCTTCCGGAAGTACAGCTGGTGCTTTCATGGCTTCAACCCATTGATCGAATGATTCCTGGTCAACCGCTTTCACCCTAAACTCCATAAATCCATGAGACGCCCCGCATAGTTCAGCGCACTTTCCGATGTATGTCCCTTCATTAGGTGTACTGATCGACATGTTGTTGACGCTTCCGTCCGTATTGGTATCCATCTTGCCTGCAAGTGAAGGAACCCAGAATGAGTGAAGCACATCAGCTGTTTTCAATTCCAATGCGATTTCCTTGTCCACAGGAATAAGCATCTCTTGAGCCGTTTTCACCTCATACTGAGGATACTCAAACTCCCACCAGAACTGATGTCCAATAACCCTCACCTGAACGACACCCTCATCATTCCAGTTGTTCTCTCCGTAAGCGAAAACCTTCTGGATGGTTGGAACCGCAAGGACCAATACGAGAAGCAGCGGTATTGCCGTCCAAATGATTTCCAGTTTGAAGTTGCCTTCCACTTGCTCCGGAACCTCATTCTGTCCCGGTTTTCTACGGAATTTAATGAGTACATACGTCGCTATCGCAAATACGACAATGATCACGACAAGCATGATCGAGATCGATAGCTTAATTAAATCCAGTTGTCCTTCAGCTACCGGTCCTTGTGGTCTCAATACTGACAAGTCCTCTCGACCGCAACCGGACAAGAGCAAAGAAAACACGGCCAGCAAAGGAAGTAGCCGCTTTACAGCCTGCCACCGTTTCATCATTGATCTACCCCACTTTTCACTCCGATTTTCGTAGACTACCTTCCGGCGCAAACAGCGATAATCTACTTGCAGTACCACCAATTGGAACATTTCTGTCAATTAATTCAATCACTAATTAAATATAAAATTAAGCCCACCTTTTGTCAATCATTCACAGGAAGTTCACACATTGTTCGAAATTTCGTCAAAGTCGCTTCTCGTTTGGTTTTGCAATCGTTTTCAGTTGCTATCTATGCCCGTCCCCTAGTGCTCTGTCCTTGACATCAACACCCTTCAACATAATAGATCTTATGTATATTTTTGGATATGAGTTCCTCTCCTTTTCTTCTATCCAAGCTTCCGTAAGCAAGAGCTGATCCATAACAATGTATGTAAGAATCTGCACAAAAAAACCGTTTTTGGGGTAAAGTCCCCAAAAACGGTTAAAGTCGTTCATCCGATATGAAATTTGTGTTTGTAACACATGCGCATGGCTTCTCTTAATCGGGTTTTTACGATACGGAAGAATTCATCTTTCCAAGCTCGTTTTCTACAACAAGCGTAAGCTCTTCTTCATATCCTCCCATTATATGATACTTCCGGACATACTCCTTTACAAATTTTTTCGGATCCTTTGGCCGGAAAATACGTGTCATTTCCCGCAGACTTTCTTTAACTTCATTGTGACCTTTCGTTGCCATGATAATCCCCTCCCAAAACGTGGAATTACTTACTCCGTTTAAGAGAATGCCGAAAAGATCTACCTTGTTAAATTGTAGCTGACTGCAGTTCTGGCGGTGATAGGTTGATATATTCAGCAACTTACCTATGCATCTGACACTATACATACCACAAAGGCATGTAATTGAATCATTAATTTATTGTATCATATTCCTCTAGAAGTTTCATCCTTCCAAAAAATGTTTTTTAAAACTTTTTTTGATCAAGCCATTGATATGCACAGATTTGGTTAAGATAACGTTAGTTTCACGTGCACTTAAGAATACTAGCAAGAAAGGAAAATCGGCATATGAAGCAATCGATCCTGTCATCCCCTGCCGATGCCGCTCCAGTCTTTCCTATGGGAGATCCAGAGGAATTGGGCTGTGAACCCGCGATTTTGGAAAAAGTACATGAGGTGATCATTCACCGCTTTCCAAAGATGCGCAGTTTTCTTTTGGTACGCGGAGGAAAGCTTATATATGAACGATACTACGGGGAGCATCATGCAGGCGCATTGAATGATCTTCGTTCCGCTACGAAAAGCTTTACATCGATCCTTTTTGGCATTGCTGTGGACAAATGCCCTCGATCGATTCACCAATGCTTTCCCTGCTTAAGCATTATGTAACGAAGCGTTCCCATCCTCTCCTTCATCAGATTACATTCCGGCACCTCTTAACGATGACGGCAGGGTTTGCCTGGCAGACAGGCAAAAAGCTCGGAGAGCCGCTCATTCATCAGTTTCACCGAAACCGAAAATGGGCATCCTTCGCCTTGTCTCTGCCGATAAAAGAAAAGGATTTAGGGACGACGTTCCAATACCGGAGTACAGATTCACATTTACTATCTGTCGCCCTGAGTGAAGCAACCGGAATGAATGCTTATGCTTATGCGGATAAACATTTATTCTCCCGCCTCGGCGTAACCCATCATGCCTGGACTCCAAGCCCAGAAGGCCACAGTATGGGTCATGTGGGTCTGTATTTAACCTCTCGGGATATGGCCAAATTCGGGCTGTGCTGCCTAAATGCTGGTAAGTGGCAGAAGCAGCAGATTATACCGAAAGAATGGCTTCAAGAAGCGCTGACCCCTCAGGCAGACGGATATCCCGCTTTTGGAGATTATGGCTTTCAGTGGTGGACAGGAAAAATAGACGGTCAAGTCTTCTCCTTGGCTCACGGACATGGCGGACAACAAATTTACCTGTTTCCGGACTCAGATGCGGTAATCATCTTCACTCAAGAGAGTAAAGTCAGCCGCTGGAGAAACCCGCGCATGTTGATTGAGCAGTTTATATTAAAATCCCTTAAATGAGCAGCCTAAAATGAAACAGCCATATAAATGATGTCATTATCCTCAATAAAATTTTAACCAAGTATTAAAGAAAGGTGGAAGTGGCATGAGTAAAGCATCTCCACGGATTATGATTCTTTATGCCAGCTATGGAAGCGGTCACCTGCAAGCTGCTCACGCCATCGAAGCAGAGCTTCGCCAAAGAGGTATGAACGATATCGTTCTTCTCGATCTGATGGCCGAAGCTTATCCTTTGCTGTATGAAATCAATAAATTTGTTTATAAGCAATGTTTTAAGCTCGCTCCTCAAATATATGGATGGATTTACGATAAAACGAAACATATGCAGCCGGATTCTTCCCTGGCAACGCTGCTTCACGGTCTGGGTAGTGCAAAATTAAAAAAATATTTGTTCCATGAACAACCGGATCTGATCATTCATACCTTTCCTCAAGCTGCCGCTTCTCTTCTCGTACGACGAGCAACCGACTCACCACGTATGGTCACGATCATTACTGACTTTGATCTGCATGGAAGATGGCTGCACGCCGGAGTTGACCGATACTATGTCGCTACAGATGATCTTAAAAATGAAGCTGTCAAGCGAGGGATATGTCCTGAGCAGGTTATCGCAAGCGGTATCCCCCTTCTGCCTTTATTTGAGAGTCTAGCCGACAAGGAGCAAAGCGGACTGCCTAAAGGGCTTGTTTTGAATCCAAACCGCAAGTCTGTATTGTTGATGGGCGGAGTCTACGGCGCCATGAAAAACTATGGCGATATATGCAGACAGTTAAGCCTGGAGTCAGACCTTGAGCTCATCGTCGTTTGTGGACGAAATGATGCTTTATACCGCAAACTGAGCTTTTTGTTTAAAGATCATCCTTACGTTCATGTATTGGGATACGTCAATCAAATATGCGGGTTGATGAAGCACAGCTCCTGCATGATTACCAAACCGGGAGGAATAACCCTCTCTGAATGCATCGCCTGTAAACTTCCTCTCTTCCTCTACTCCCCAGCTCCCGGGCAGGAGCAAGGCAACGCTCAGTATTTAAAAGCTAAGGGAGCGGCTGTTGTCTCTTATCAACCTGAAGAGTTAAGCCGTCAGGTGTGTGATCTGATCCGGGACCAAGGAGCGGTTAACGGGTTGCGTGAGCGGATAACATCCCTTCACAAGCCTCAAGCCGCTAAAACCATTGTAGACGATTTATTAGAAAATATACTTGATGTCAATACGGAGCTGCTTGGTGTTTAGTCTTTGGATATTCCCGCTTCATTCTGGATACGTTATGCATAGGAATTTTTATTAAACTAACTTGAGAGGTGTACCAATATGTCCAGCAAAGATAAGAGCATGCTTCCTATTTCACGTGAAGAGGTAGAAGTCAGCGGTGTGTACACAAACGAATGGGGACGTGAGGAACATCTTGAACGCGGTGATGATTTCCCTACAGATCCCATTATGGGAGCAACCGAATGGAAACTGACGGAATATGAGTTCGAAAATCACCATAACGGCCGTACCGATGAGCGATTGATCGTGAAAGAAAAAGGACATGGCAAACAGGAAAAGGTTCAACCTAAATATACTAGTGACCCGGATTAAAAAGCTTTCAGAACAAGAAGCAGATTCAAATCCCTAACCTGTGGTGGGAAATGGATCTGCTTCTTTTTTGTGTCCATATTTATGGTTGCAAGGCACATACTTTGTCCCAAAGGCTCATATGGTATAGTAGCTTGTTTTAAGACAAGGAGTTGGTTGTATGTCTCCATTCAAATCATCCACAGGAATTCCTGAAAATCTGGCTTCCACCCTATGCTACTTTTTCCCGATGGTTGGCGGGATCTTTTTTCTCGCCCTGGAAAAAAGATCCCGGTACGTCATGTTCCACGCCCTGCAATCGTTGCTGATGTTTGGCTGTTTGGCGCTGGCCCATGTCCTCTCCGGCGCTGTACCGATTATCGGTCTCTTGGCCTCCGCTCTGCTCGCGCTGCTGAGCGTGCTGCTGTGGCTGATTATGATGTTCCATGCCATCCAAGGAAGATGGTTCAAGCTGCCCTGGATCGGACACTTTTCCGAGAAACAAATCCAGCGAATGTAGGCATAACAAGCGTCCGGCCGATTCGGATACTAAAAAAGGGCATCCGCTTTAAGCGGCATGCCCTTCTGCCATTTCCCCATTCTTAAGGGATACGGCTTTATTCTGTTTCAATCCATTAAACAACAAGTTAAGAACAATGGCAGTCAAGCTTCCAGCAACAATGCCGTTATCAGCCAAAATCCGAATCCAGTCCGGCAGCTGAGCGAACAGATTTGGCACTGTCGTCACGCCAAGCCCCATACCTACAGAACAAGCTATGATAAACAGGTTCTCATGGCGGCTCAGATCCACCTGATCTCCAAGCATACGGATTCCTGAGGAAACGACCATACCGAACAGAGCAACCATCGCTCCTCCCAATACAGATGTAGGAACAAGCTGCGTCAATGCAGCAACTTTCGGCACGAATCCGATCAGAATAAGCAGACTGCCTGCCACCACGATAACGTCGCGGGTTTTGACGCGGCTCATTTGGATCAGCCCGACATTCTGAGAATAGGTTGTATAAGGAAATGAGTTGAAAATACCGCCAATTACAATCGCAATTCCTTCCGCACGGTAACCGCGACTTAGGTCTTTAGAACCAATCTTTTTATCGACGATTTTGCCCAGGGCCATAAAAACCCCCGTAGATTCCGCAATACTGACGATAGCCACGAGAATCATCGTCAGGATGGGAGCCAGCTTAAACTCCGGTGTCCCGAAGTAAAAAGGCTGCGGCGCACGGAACCAGCCTGCTTCCTGAAGTGGAACCAAATTCACGTCACCAAGGACTGCCGCCGCCAATGTTCCAAGCACCAGACCGAGCAAAACGGAGATAGAACGCAAAAAACCTTTTGAAAAACGATTCATTAAAATGATAAAGATCAAAACGCCGAAACCAAGCGTCAGATTAAGCGGACTTCCGAAATCATTGCTGTTCGATCCTCCAGCAAGGTCTGTCAGCGCCACTGGAATAAGTGTTAAACCGATAATGGTAACAACCGAGCCTGTAACAACCGGTGGAAAAACCTTAATCAACTTCCCAAATAAACCAGAGAACAGGACGACAAATAGACCGGAAGCGATAATCGCACCATAAATAGCTGACACCCCATGCTGCGTGCCGATAATAATCATCGGACTGACAGCCTGAAATGCACAACCAAGCATAACAGGAAGACCGATCCCAAAATATTTATTGCCAAACACCTGCAGCAATGTGGCGACGCCGCAAGCCAGCAGATCGATAGCGATCAGATAAGTCAACTGCTCAGTTGTCAGATGGAGCGCATTGCCTACGATCAACGGAACGATAACAGCCCCTGCATACATGGCAAGCACATGCTGAATGCCTAGCGATAAAGTTTTTGCCGGGTGACGGCGCTTGTCAAAAACGGGCTCTTCTGCGGACAACTTCTGTTCTTCCATGAAAATAAATGCCTCCTGATCGATACGATTTTTTTGTTTTATGCAAATGTAACGACACCATTGTCCAATGCCGCTATTCGAACCAACGACTCTACACGGTAACCCGCTTCTGCCAGCAACCGCCCGCCAGGCTGAAATGCTTTTTCAATGCAGATGCCGATACCTGCCACTTCAGCGCCGGCCTGCTCCACAATACGAGCCAGACCAAAGGCGGCCTCGCCGTTGGCAAGAAAATCATCAATGATGAGCACTCGATCTCCAGGATGAATAAATTTTTTGGAAACGGTAATTTCATTCGTTTCCCGCTTCGTAAAGGAATACACCTTCTCCACGAAAATATCCTCACGAAGGGTCAGCGACTTCTGCTTCCGGGCAAAGATCAGCGGTACCTCCAGTTCCAAAGCGGTCATAATCCCGGGGGCAATACCAGACGACTCGATCGTCAGCACCCTTGTAATGTTCTCCCCTTGAAACAGGCGGGTAAACTCCCGTCCAACCTCTTTCATCAGCACCGGGTCCATCTGGTGGTTCAGGAATGAGTCTACCTTCAAGACTTGTCCATCCAGGACAATCCCTTCCTCCCGGACTTTGTTTTGCAGCAATTGCATGATGCCCCTCCTCATTGTTTGGTAAAATACTGATTACATTTCAAAAAACCCGCTTGTCCCGTTACCAAAAACAACCGGTAGACGAAACAGGCGGGCTTAAACAACAGCACGTAAAATATACCCACGCTGTCATACAGCATTTGGGTAAATAACGAGATACTGTCATCCCGTAGTCCGATCATTCCGGTGATCAGGTAGAGACATGCAGGCCGATTCCTGCACATATACGAGAAAAAAATATGAAATTTATATTTTTCGTGAATGAATGAAGTATACCTCATTCTCTATGAAAAACAAAGTGAAAATTTTCGGAAATCTAAATCTAAGAACAAACAAACGTAAAATGATGAACTGGTGTGTTACAAGCCGGTTGGTCCTTTAGGCAACAGATTGCTCACAATCGATTTAAGATTGCGGTCCTCCGTATATTTGTCTTGTCCTACATCAAGCTCATTAACCCGGATATATTTATATTTCTCACCCGAGTTGACCGGCCTGAACACGAGCTCATCATTAGGGTCCTGAGCTACGTTATATTCCATGTCTTGAAACATCTCCAAAATCTGGTTGCTGTCAGGCAGCTTCCCTTCGTCTACGAAGATCAACCCCCGCAGTTTTTTAGGCCCCTCCTCGTTCATGACTGTAAAATGAACTATGCACTCCATTCCTTAAACGACTCCTTCCCACTTCCGTATCTCTATGATTCTTTCTACCTTATAAAAAAACAAAAACCGGGATCGACTCCCGGCGTCATCCCACAAGCTAGTATGTCCAGTATATCTGATTTTCCAGCTTGCAGTCAGAATAAAATTTAACTTTATGATGAACGAAAAAAGAACGAAAAAGGCTTCTGCTCACACTACCTTTTCCTTATCATCAGCTTCTTTGACTTCTTCCTCCAAGGTAATGTATTTGCTTTGGATACGGCTAAAATACAGACCATAAGTATCCTCCAGCTGTTCGCCCATGTCCTGCTCAAGCTCGTACAAAACCATTTCCTGGGAAAAATGATGCAACAGCAGCTCTGCCATCACCGGATGCGAGGAAACTACAGCCTCCGTGTCCATCTCACCTCCGCGCATGCCAAGCATACACCAATGCCTGTCAATAACAAAAGAGAACTTGCGTCCGCCCTGCTTCCGTTCCTCTATTCCGTTCCATCCAGTCCAGGCTAATGTGCGAGCCAGACTATGATCGGGGCCGTCACAGGCCCAAAGCACCCGAACGCCGCGGTTCTCTGCAGCCTCCAGCTCCTCACGAAGCAGTGCTGCTTCTTCCCGCCACACGTCAACTACAATTTCATATTCAGCTTGCGACAGTTGACGAATCACATGCTCAAATACATCCTTATCCCCCTGAATACTTACAAAAGGCTCCGCATTCCCACTTTGTCTTGGCAAGCTCTTTTCCACATAAGCAAGCGAAGCTTCGACTCTGCCGGATATCATTCGTGTCAGCTCTTCCGGCTTCAGCGTCTTGTAGCGAACCGGTTCCCCGTCTTCACGCTGCAGCGCACCCTGACGTTCGAGGCGCTGCATAGCAGCATACACATTGGAGCGTGAAGCTCCAAGACGCTTGGCAACCTCATATCCTCCGGCGGGGCCATGTTGAGCAAGGTCAACGATGATCTTGGATTCAATCTCCGTAAACCCCAAGCTGCGCAAATGATTTAGTAACTGTTCCATTATCCTGTCCTCCCAAAGCTGCCTGAACGAACTATCGTTCACTTGTTCCGCAATCCCCTCTGCGCAACTTGTGCAATCGGTATATGTTGCTCCCGGGTACTGCTATATTTGCTCGGCCCCACACCGTGGACACCATTTGGAGCCCTTCGGTAGATCTGTACTGCAGATCTGGCATTTTACCATATCCCGCAACTCACCGGCTTGAAGCAAGCTATCCTGGTTTTGATTGTTCTCCTGCCAGAAACGGATACGTCGATCCAGCTCCAGCTGTCGTTCACGTTCACGCTCCAATTCCTCCAGATGACGGCGTTCTTTCTCTCGCACTTCCTCTTCAATCCGGCGAAGCTCTTCATCCTCTTCATATCTGAACGGCTCATCTTCTTCCACCACCACGGCCTCAGGCTCCGGATGATACATAAAGGGAGTCTCTATCTCGCTTTCCTCTGTTACGGTGATCTCTTCAGGGTACAGCACCTTTTGCTCAGGCTGCTCCTCCTGCTCCATTTCATTGATCTGGTTCTCCGCATTCGGCTTCAGCTCCATCAGCTTGCTGCCGCAATACGGACAAAAGTTCGCATCAAGGGTTACGGTTCGACCGCATTGACAGAGCCGCTCATTTTTTAGAATCGCTATCCGATAACGCAGCTCATCAATCTGCTCCTGTAACATATCACATGACTTCGCCAAATCTACCATTTCCTTCTCGGCAATGGACATGTCCTGAGAACGATAGCCCTCATAAAACACTCTTCCCATTTCGGTATAGTAAGAAGATTTTTTGTGCTCAATGTCTGCTATTTGGCTGTTCAGTTTATTAACTTCTACAACATGCTGTGCTTTTTCCGTTGCTTTATTCGCCCCATCTCTCAGCTTTTGTAAAAAGTTCATCCGTGTATCCTCCTTGTTTCTTCCTTCGTAAATTATTTTCGGTTATCCGGTTTATGTTCGGGAATCATTCCTTCTTTAAAAGTGATTAAACAATACTTCTCCTGCCTGCTTCATTTCTTCACTCAACATCCTATGTAAGGATATGAGCTTCCATGCAAGCCCCTTCCCTCTCTTGCTAACCTGCAGGGTGATTCTATCATACCAAATTTGATAGCGGATGGAAAAAGGCAGCGATTGCCAATGAAAAAGCCTCTGATTCAACGGCCGTTGGACCGTGTATACATAAAGTAAATGACAAGAAGAAACGCCTTGGCCATCCCAATTGTATGGATGAAGAGCGTTTCTTCGCGAAATATCAAAATTTATGAGTCTCCATACTTCCTCATAAATTCTGATATTTGAATCAATCCCGGATTCCCGGGTAATCCGGAACACGGAGGGATTATATATGACGATGGATCAAAAAATCTATTATGTTTCTGTCAAGCACAACCTGATTCAAAACGTGCCGAGTGATTCCAATGAATTTGTCGTTATGCTGAATGATGAACAGCTCACTAAACTTCGAGATCTTATGGATTCAATTAGCCAAAGTGATAAATACGCATTCAAACGTACTTTTGTTCCCTACAAATCCGCTGACCATGATGATGCGGTCGAGGAATTTGACGAAAACATGATTGAGCTGTACGCATTTCTGCATCAATATGGAGACAGCCGTACGAAGCAATTAATAGAAGACATGAATATCCTTTCAAATATAAAAGACAGCGGCTACGACGATCCCGGCTACCGAGAATCTCCTTTTAACAAATAGCGACGCACAGTTTTGCCCAAAGATCTAACAAGTGAGACCATTTATATACCAAAAAAATATTTGAACAAAACCCAAAACCTCTGTTGGCTTCGGGTTTTGTTCTGTCTTCGCATTTATGATTACAGCTTGATGTTGGCTTCGTCAAAGTATTCTTCGAGTGTCAGTCCACTCTCCGCGATGTCCGGAGCAAGGTCTTCTCCAACGTAACGAATATGCCATGGTTCATAGACGTAACCGGTAATATCTTCACGGCCCTGCAGATAACGGATAATAAAGCCATACTTCGGTGCATTCTCTGCCAGCCATTTGCCTTCCTCGGTCTCACCAAAGGCTTGTTCCAGCATATTTCCTACACTCGGACTGGACACATCGATCGTGAGTCCTGTCTGGTGCTCGCTCGTGCCTGGAACGGCACTGATGCGGGATGCTTCCTCTTCCCCCTTGGTTGCAACATGGCTCTCGTAAACCGACTTCTGCCTGTCATAAGAACGGTATCCAGACACAGCTCTCAGCTCGATCCCTTCGGCCTCAGCGGCTGCAAACAGCTTTTCCAGCGCTTCTGCCGCTTCCTTTCTCATCTTCCGTTTTTCATGCGGTTCATCGAAGGAAAAAGGTACATCCGGTTCGACCAGATCATCCGGCTCGTACCCTTCCGGCAAGCTGCGATCCTTATTGACAATCACCGTCATGGAATCTTCATTCATCACGACCTGCTTCCCGTTTTCCTCACGCGCCGTCGCTTGAAGAGAACTTTCGCTTCGTTTCATCATCACCGGATCAGCTTGTCCATCGTTATTCGGCAGTGTGCCCTCCTGCACCTCTCCACCGGCCTGTGCCTTCAGATCCTGTTCCTGTTTCTCACCGGACCCTTCCGACTGACAACCAGCAAGCATTGCCAAAGCAAGCGTTAGAGACGATAACATCAGGCTTACCCGCCTTGTTCTTTTCTTTCTGTCTGCACTCATCGTTCGCCTCTTCCTTTCATTCTCTGTCTCCTAGACTTCTATTCTACCTCATCCATTTTAGAGGGACAAATCCATCGGAGACAGAAAATGACATTTTCCAAAAGTGAGTTCAGATATTTCGCAAAATGTTGACATTTCCTGATTTATTTCGTCCAACATCTGCGGCGCTCACATCTTCTTGTCCAGGCGGCGGCGCCGAAGCTCGGCTTTGTCGGCCGCCTCGCGGACAACAAGCCCCAGCGCCTTGGATGCGCCGCGCACCTGTGGCAGCAGGCCGGCCCAGTCTCCGGCCGGCCCAAGCTGCTCCGGTGGAGGAGGCGGTTCAAGCCGCACCTCCACCTCCTTCAGCAGCGGCCCGGGGCGGTGAAGCCTGCCCTCGGCCGC
>NZ_LT985747.1:3967919-4329920 GCF_900289175.1 Paenibacillus faecalis
TCCACTCGTCCAGCCATGGAGCTGGACGGCCCTTAAGCAGGCCATACAGCGCCTGTGGATCGCCGTTTAAACGGCGGAGCAAGCCGTCTTTAGCGGCAGGTTCAAGCACGTGAACCGTAACATCGACCGTTACCGACGGCTCGCCAGCGACCGTTCCGCGCAGCTGTCCCGGCGCGAACTCCAGCATGATTTTGTTCTGCTTTTCCGGTGTTGACATCACACATCGTACCTTCCCTTCCGGCCAATGAATTTTACTTGTCTGCCTATAAAAATTCACGTTACATCCAATCCTGCCCCTGCAGTTCGATCAATTGACGAAGTTCCCGATCCGACATTTCTGTCAGCCAAGTCTCCCCGGACCCAATCACCTGCTCGGACAGAGCCTTTTTCTGCTCAATCAGTTCGTCGATTCGCTCTTCCAGCGTTCCCTGACTGATCAGCTTGTGAACCTGAACGTTCTTCGCCTGGCCGATCCGAAACACCCGGTCTGTCGCCTGATTCTCAACAGCCGGATTCCACCAGCGATCATAATGGAGCACATGGTTCGCACGTGTCAGGTTTAGCCCGACTCCCCCTGCCTTCAAGGAAAGCACAAAAAAACCTGTACCTTTTCCCTCTTGAAAGACACGAACCATATCATCCCTCTCCTGCTTGGTCACGCCGCCATGCAGAAACGGAGGCTTTTTGCCATAGCGCTTGGTCAACAACTTCACCAGCATTTCGCCCATGCTCACATATTGAGTAAAAATAAGCGCTGACTCCTCCATTTCGGCTATGCTGTCCAAAATTTCAAGCAGACGCTGCATTTTACCCGATGCCTCTGCCTTCAATGTACGTCCATCGTCCCCCCGCAGCAGCTGCGGATGGTTGCAAATCTGCTTCAGCTTGGTTAGGGATGAGAGCACCAGACCCTTTCGCTCCATGCCCTTACGATCTCCGATCTGTTCCAGCATTTCATCAACAACAGCCTGATACATCGCACCTTGAATTTCAGTCAACGTACAATATGATTTCATCTCCAGCTTCTCAGGCAGATCCTTGCGAATATCCGGGTCACTCTTAAGCCGGCGAAGCATAAACGGTGATACCAGCCGGTGCAGTTCCTGAAGCCTTTCCCTCTGGTCTTCCCCCAGGACATAACGCTGACGGAAAGCATGAAACGAACCCAAGTACCCCGGATTCAAAAAATGAAAGATCGACCACAGCTCTCCCAGCCGATTCTCGACCGGGGTTCCTGTCATAGCAATCCGGTGCGGTGCAGACAGTTTCATGACGCTTTGGGCCGCCTTGGTTCTATAATTTTTAATATATTGAGCTTCATCCAGCACAACACTGGACCAGCGAATAGACGATAAATCAGTGCCATCGCGTCCAGCCAAATGATATGTCGTTAGCACGATATCATGCTTGAGCGCTTCTTTTTGAAACGCCTCACCCCGCAAACGCTGAACGCCATGATGGATATAAAGCGTCAGCCCTGGCGCAAAACGCTGAAGCTCCCTCTGCCAGTTTCCTAGCAGAGAAGTTGGGCACACGATCAGAACAGGGCCATTTTGCTCTTCTTTTCTCCGATCGAGCAGACAGGTAATGACCTGAACCGTCTTGCCCAGCCCCATATCATCAGCAAGACAGACGCCAAACCCCAAATCGCGCATAACGCTCAGCCATTGGTAACCGCGAACCTGATAAGGTCTCAGCTGACCGTGAAGCGAAGATGGAACCTGACGCTCTTGAATTCTGTACCGCTCTTCTTCATTTAGCAGCGTAGACAACATTCCTGCCGTCTCCACCTCTTCAATGAAGAACCCTTTCCACATCCGATCTTCATCCATCTCAGCCGTCAGATGAATCCATTCGGACAGCTTCATTTCACTCTGCTCGTGACGCATCATGAACCTGAGCACCTGATTGATTTCTTTCAGATTTATCTCAATCCACTCGCCTCGAAACTGTACATACGGCATATTGGTTTCCGCCAGTGCCTTCAGCTCTTCACGGGTCAGATGCTGCCCCCCAACGGCAGCCGAAACTTCAAATGATACAAGATGGTCCATGCCCAGGGAGGGCAGGCGATGTTCTGCCGTGCCGTTTGATGCTGCATCCTGCTTCATTCTTAATGTCAGTCCAACTTTGCGGCGCCCTTCCCGGCTCCACCTGGACGGCATCTGGACGGTCACACCGATCTGTTTAAGCTGAGGAACAGATTGCTTCATAAAGGACGAGAGCTTCTCCAACGGCAGAACAACCCCTTCCGGAGCCGGTCCATTCAAGCCATGCGTTAGTTCCTCGGACTGCTCAGCCGCTTCCCCGATCGCCAGAAGCAGCTGCTTCTGAATGGCTAAGTACATGCGTCCGCGAATCAAAAGATCCTTATCTTTGCTTCTCCAAATGCTGCTGGCGGGCAGCCATAGCCCCTCATCCTCCCGACCTTCCGCCCAAAAGGATACAAACCAATCCGTCTGCCCCTCTTCCAGAGGAGGTTCGAGTCTGAGAACAAGCCGGATATTTCCATTTTCCGGGGGCAACTCTTCCCCTTCTATATAAGGGAGTGCTGTATGACCAGCAAGCTCCACATCACGGGTTAGATCTTGAACTTCCTCGGCCGCTCCCTGAACTGGGATTTCACGACTTACAGTAAGCAGACTGTTCCACCATAGCTCGGTAAGCGGCGAGCGTCCACGCCGATAATTATGCAAATAAGAAGAAAGCTTCCCTTCCATCCCCCGCACAGCTTCCCTCATCTCAGTATCGATCATGGAGCAAAGAAATGAATAAAGTACAACAGCGCCCGCTTCTTCCCGGGTCGCCGGGTCCTTTCCTTCCAATACTTTAGGTACACCTATACATAACGGCGGTATATTAGCCGCCAGCTTCAAAAATCGTTCCGCATCTTCTCCTGTAAGCTGAGGCTTCCATACCGCTTTGACCATATGTGTGGTTATACTCCGCCGTCGCCCGGTCGAAGGAGCCTCCGCAGTTCCTGGCGCGACCCTGCCGCGAAGCAGCAATTCCAGCGCAAACCTGGCAGCAATGGACCAGTACTCCATTTCTTCTCCCAATACAAGCCCCTGTTTTTCATACAGCGTGGCATCCAGAGATAGGAGCATTGAGAACGTATCTCCAGGAGTGAGGGCAAGCCCCTCCATCGTTCTCCCTCCGAGTGTCTTTCGTTCTGTACGCCGTGTACCTGCCGATTGAACCGGATATCTCAATTCTGCCAACCGGAGCGAAGCATTCGAAAATGGATGTGTCCCGTCCTCAAGCTTCAGCTTTCTGATGACCCTGCTCCATGCGTCCACTCTGGGCTCCGACATTTCACCGGAAAAACAAAAAAACGCATCTCCTAACCATACGCCATACAGCGGTTGATTCATCGTTGTCTCCTGTCTTTTTACTGCTTTACAGATATTATTTCTATCTTATACGATCGAGAAGTAATTTCAAACGTTTATCCTGTACAAAAGCAGTATCGCAAATTCATGGATTTTCCATTTATGTGACACCTTTTACTATGTATTACGTAATAATTTATTATAAACTATTTTAGAGAGGCTGATCTCCTTGGCTACTTTCGGTATGTTTGCGATGGCTGCACTCGTTCTCCCCCTCTTGTTCCTTATTCTCCATATAGGCATCTGCGTCTGGGGTTACCGTGATGCCAAACGAAGAGGAAAAAGCTCAGAATATGCTCTGATCGTTCTTGTATTACTCTTATTCTTCCCCATCGTTGGCATCATTGTATATTTCCTGATACGTGATTGATAACAAACGTGGACTCCTTAAAAAAGTACAATGCTTTAAAGAAATTCATGATCCTTTTGGTACTTCTACTTGGCGGATACAGTTCAAAAATTAAAAGCCTTTTCTCAAATCAAAAAGAACCGCACGAAGTTCGGTTCTTTTTGATTTATTGAAAATATACTTTCCAGAGAATAAAGTATAAGACTGTCACAACGAATGATATTGCCACCAACCAAAGTGAAACAACATGTCTGTTTGTATCTCGAATGTATTTCCATTCAAATGCAGCTCGAATACCGAATAAGACCATAAGTAATATACCAATCAAAGGGTGGAATTGAGATAACGAGAAGAGACTAATAATTAACACAGCTACAAACATACATAAAGTCAAAACATATGATCTAAATCCATTTGTCTCTGACATATATCCACCGTAACCATAATCTAATTTTTTGCGTATTTTCATATCCAAAATAATTTGAAACACACCTAATACAATAAAAGTAAAGAGATAATATTTCATTCCCCCACCTTCCTCTATTTAGAGTATGGTTCAACTTTAATTGGATCTACAATCAATTCATTCTTCGATAGTAAAGTTAAATTAATGTTAACATATTTCGATTAATTGTATATTTCCTAAAACGCGAGCGATAACAAGACCTTCCCGTAACGTGGACTTCTTAAATATAAAAAAGAGGTGTCCGTTGCCCCCCAATAGGGAGTCCGACACCTCTTTCCATAGTTGACAGCTTATAAACCGTCTTGTTATTTGATTTTCATGATTTACTTCGCTTTCAGACTTGCCCAGGACTGCTCCAATGCCTCGAATAATTGAGTTTTATCTACATTACCCGCGACATAGCCCTGCATCTGGCTGCCGAATTCATTCATACCGCCGTCAGGGAATTTATTGAATTCCCAAGTGAGCGTTTTGCCTTCCTTGCTGTAGTTCATCACATCTGTTCCCAGATCACCCACCAATTCGGGGCTTCCCTCCATCGATTTGAAAGCCGGAATAAATTTAAAATCTTCCGTCATATATTTTTTACCTGTCTCTGAAGTGGCAAGCCAGTTCAGGAATTGCTTGGCTTCCTCTTTCATCTTGGACTCTTTGTTAATGACCCAGTAGTTAGGTACACCAATAGGAAGCTTATCATTCTGCTCCGGATCATCATTGATCGGCATCGGCAAGAAACCAATATTCAGTTCCGGATTAATTCCATCAATCTGAACTTGCGTCCAGTTCCCGTTCTGGGTCATAGCGGCTTCACCGCTGGCGAACATCGTAATTTCCGTATTGTAGTCGGTTGTCAGCGGATTCTTCTGACCATATTTCAATGTTAGATCAAACAGTTTAATCCACTCGTCAAATACAGGGTTGCCTGCTATTTTTTCTGTGCCCTCATTCATGCCTTTAACAAAGGCATCCGGATCTTCCTGATGGGCAAAACCGATATTAAGCAGATGGTTGGCCAAAATCCATGTTTCCTGATATCCGTTAACAAACGGTGTAATTCCAGCAGCCTGCAATTTCTGAGCCGCAGCTTCCAGCTCGCTTAAAGTTTTAGGAAGCTCCGTTATTCCTGCTTGGGCAAACAGGTCTTTGTTATAAATAAATCCGTAGCCTTCAATTCCCATCGGCTGACCGTAAAGCTTGCCGTCCTTCGTCATAGGCTCCTTCGCAACATCCACAACATCACTTACCCATGGCTGATCTGACAAATCCTCCAACTTCTCAAACCAGGTGTCAAAATCCCGGTAACCAGCAACATTAAAAATGTCCGGATGGTCATTCGATGCAAACCTTGCTTTTAATGCAGCGCCATAGTCTGAGCCACCGCCAACGGTTTGAATATCCAGCTTGATCCCTGGATGCTCTTTCTCATACTCAGCCTTCAAGCGGTTCATGGCTTCAGCGATTTCCACTTTAAATTGAAATATTTTAAGCGTTTTCGTTTCACCCTGTTCTCCCTCTGCTCCCTGAGTATTATCCTTGGAGCCGCAACCAGCCAGAAGAACAGAAAATGCCAATACCATGACGAGTGCCAGTTTGCTATATTTCTTCATCGCTTCGTCCTCCCTTTTATGATGGATACAATGGATAACCCACTATCTCTCTCTTCCTTCTTTTAGTATAATCAGCCTATTTCCCTAGACGTTAGGTACGATATTGATATTTCAGGGGGATGGAATTGACCAGTTCAAAAAGTTACCCCTTAACGGCGCCCGCAGTTATTCCTTCTATGATATATTTCTGCATAGCCAGGAAAAAGATGATGATCGGCGTAATTCCGAGCACGAGAGCTGGCAGAGCCAAATCCCATTGCTTCGTGTACTGCCCGAAGAAAGCATAGGTTGCAATCGGAATCGTCCTTAGTTCTGGAGAAGTCAGAATAAGAGACGGCAGTAAATAATCATTCCAGATCCAGAGCGTGTTTAGAATGATCACCGTCACAAACATCGGTTTGATCAGCGGAAGCACGATCCGGAAGAACACACCATACGGACTTGAACCATCAACTCTCGCCGCTTCTTCAATCTCAAACGGTATTGATTTTACAAAGCCATGGAACAAAAATACACTTAGGGGCACTCCGAATCCAAGGTAGCAAATGATAAGCCCGTACAAGCTGTTCCCCAGCCCAATCGTAGATGTTACTTTTACAAGCGGAATCATAATCGATTGAAACGGAATGACCATCGCCGCCACAAACATTGCAAAAAGCGATCGATTAAACCGGGTATTTCGGCGTACCATCTGATAAGCCGTCATCGCGCTGAGCAGAGCCAACAGTAAGTTGCTGACAACGGTAACGACGAGCGAGTTCCAGAATGCAGACGGAAAGTTAGTAATAGACCACGCTCTGGAGTAGTTACTCCATTCAATCGTCGTCGGCAGCCCCGCAGAATCCGTCAGCAGTTCGCCGAACGTTTTAACCGAGTTTACGAAAAGGAAATAGAACGGAACCAGAAAGAGCAAGCCGATTAAAATCATGATGACTTCTATAACAAAGGTACCCGTGCGGTACTTATTAATATTTTCCATCAGGCTTCGACCTCCTTGCTTTTCGTAAATCGAACCTGCAGACTGGTTATAATGGCAACGGCCAGGAAGAAGATAACGGCTTTAGCCGTACCAAGTCCAAGACGATTGTTCGCAAAGGCTTCGTTGTAAATATTCAAAGCGACTGATTCTGTCGAACCGAATGGACCGCCCTTCGTCAAGGACAGGTTCAGGTCGAACATTTTAAAGGACCATGAAATGGCCAGAAACAAGCAGACTGTAACAGCTGGCATCACTAGCGGAAAAATGATCGTCCGCAGCATCTGTCCACGGCTCGCACCGTCGATTTCAGCAGCTTCCAAAACATCCTTCGGTACATTGTTGAGTGATGAAATATAAATCACCATCAGGTAGCCGGCTGTCTGCCATACGAACACGATGACAATCGCCCAGAAAGCCGTTCCTTTCGTTCCGAGCCACGGGAGTGTGAAAAAGGAAATGTCGGTTAAGTTGCCGATTGCTGCAAACCCTTTCACAAATATAAATTGCCAGATAAAACCGAGCAGCAAACCGCCGATAACGTTCGGCATAAAAAAGATCGTCCGCAGCACGTTACGCGTCTTTAAAGGCTTTGTAAGTAAGTAAGCTAGGAAGAACCCAAGCAGGTTCGTAAATATAACACCCAGCACAGTAAAACGGATGGTAAACCAGAAAGCGTCAAGAAATTTCGGATCATTCGTAAAAATGGTGATGAAATTATCGATTCCGACCCATTCAACCTGATCGGATGCCCCGTTCCAGTTCGTGAAAGAGTAGTATAAACCGAGCAGGAAAGGAATGATGATGATAAGGATGAAAAAAAATGTAGAAGGTCCCACGAAAATGAACTGTTGAATCCAGTCTGATGTTTTTTTCCGTTTCATCCTGATATCCTCCTTTTCTTTTTGTATGTAGTGCCATTATGCGATAGCAAAGAAACAATGAAAACAGAGGATCATGAACCGATAGGAGTAATATATTGACCTGATTTGTCTCGCAGCAAAGTTTGAGGTGACAATTATGAAAGTCCGGAGTATCCGTTCCCGACTTATTCAATTCATGCTCGTCGTAACTACCATTCCGCTGCTTCTGTCCTTAATAATTACATGGGCTCATACCCGGGAATCCGTAAAAGAACAGACCGTGAATGAAAACGTACGATTGATTTATCAGGGAACAACAAATCTGACCAACTATTTAAGCAATATTAACCAGGATTCTCTATCCATCTACCACGATCCTAACTTTCTTCTTAATCTGGCTCTTGATCCAGACAACTATCGGGTAGTGGCAGACATTTATGCAACACTGCAATCCATCTTGAACACAAACCCGGATATTCATCAGATTTACCTGCATAACAATCTGAACGGCCAATCCACTCAAATTACAAGCGGCGTTCCCAGAAGAGAGTTTCGTTCAGAGCCTTTTCGAAGACTGGAGCAGTTCGGTGACGGTGATATTGCCATCGAGCCTGTTCACATGAGCCATAATTATGGTTTCTCATATCGACCGGCTGATCTTGCCAGCCGACCGGTCATTACGTTCTATCGTTCGATTACAGATATTCCATCTACAAAGCAGCTGGCATTGATGGCTATCGATGTGAAGCTCGACGGTATAACAACCATTTGCGAACAGCTCTATAATCCTGATGAAGAACACCTCTATTTGCTGGATGACAAAGGTGTTGTTTTGTACAGCCGAAATTCGGATGAAGTGGGATCAACATTTAAAGATATGGCTCTGCTGAATGAAATTTCGGGCAAGGATCGAGGATATTTTGACGGCAGCAACGCAATGAGCATCTATGAAAAACTGGATTTAACCTTTGCCCCATGGACGCTCGTGAAACAAATTCCGCACCAATCCTTGTACAAAAATTCGATAGAGCTGACAAGCATTAATCTGATCATTGCTGTACTGGCACTTCTGGTCGTTATTTTCGGGACACTGTGGATTTCCATTCGTATTACAAAACCAATTAAACAACTTGCCGCTTATATGAATCAGGTACAGATCGGCAGATTGGACGTTGAAATCAATATAAACAGCCCCGACGAAATCGGTCTGCTAGCTCGTCAATTCCGTCAGATGATGGATACGATCAACAACTTGATTCTTAGGGAATATAAGCTTGAGCTTGCCAATAAAACGAATCAGCTCAAGGTGCTTCAAGCTCAGATCGATCCTCATTTCCTGTACAATTCCTTGCAATCGATCGGTACACTGGCCCTGCAAAATAACGTTCCGCGAATCTACTCCCTGCTCTCTTCACTTGCTAATATTATGAGATATAACATGCGCAACGGTGAGGCACTTGTTAAACTGAAAGATGAGCTGAACTACCTTGAGTTATACCTTGATCTTCAAAAACAAAGATTCGAAGACAAGCTGGAAGTGATATGGGATATTGATCCGGACACACTCAGCGTGCCTGTTCCCAAGATGATCCTGCAACCAATCGTTGAAAACTATTTCAAGCATGGCATGGATAACCGGGCGAACACCGGACGAATGTCCATATCCTCCAGATTGACAGAAGAGCATCGTATAAACATTCGAATCGAAAATACGGGAACTTCAATAGATAAGGGCGAACTATTAAACCTTCAGAACATGCTCCAGCATGCCGCCGAAAATGAAGCGTTAAATAACGGCTATTCTATCGGACTCAGCAACGTACTGATGAGACTAAACCTGTATTCCGACAATTCCGCACGTCTTCACATCGAGAATGTGGAGCCGCACGGCGTTGCAGTCACTTTGGAAATGAACGCATGGGGAGTGTAATGAGAAATGAAAGCAATCATTGTAGACGATGAAAAGCATGTTAGAGAAGCCATTGAACTGTTGGCAGATTGGGAGAAGCACGGTATCACAGAAATCCTTCAAGCCGAGGATGGCGAGGAGGCTGTCGCGTTAATCCGCGAGCATCAACCGCAGATCGTGTTGACAGATATGCGTATGCCGCGCAAGAACGGCACGGAGCTGCTAACCTGGCTGTATAAGGATATGCCTGACATTAAAGTACTCGTTATCAGCGGATACGATAACTTCGAATATGTTCGCCATACGCTCCGTTATGGCGGTATCGATTATATTCTCAAACCCGTTGATCCCGCGGCTTTAAATGAAGCGCTGGACCAAGCGGCGAAAGCCTGGCATCAGGATGAAGAAAAACGACGCCTAAAAGCGATTCGGGGAATTGAAGTCAACCAAATGAAATCGATTTATATGGACCGGCTTTGGACGGATCTAATGATCGGCAGTGGAAACAAAGACCAACTGATCGAACAGATTAAAAACTGGGGATCGCTTCCCGATCATGTTGATTCATGCTTCATCGCAGCAACTAGTGATATGCATTTTGACAAGGGACTTTTAGCCAAATATCGCAACAGGCGCGATCTCCTTGCCTTTACATTGATCAATATTTGCAACGAGGTGCTGAACCTGAAAGGCCTAGCTTTCCGGCATATGGACATGCCGGGCGTGATCATCATTCTGTACTGGGAAGAAGTCGTCCCCTTCTCCTCCATCCTTCATCAGATTAACGATGGTATACATGCTGCAATTCACCGCCGTGCCCATTTCGGTGTGAGCAATCGATCCAGGTTTCCTGAAGAACTGTCAAGAGGATTTCAAGATGCTGAACAAGCACTATGGAATCGTCATCTGTTAGGAGATCACGGCTACATTCATTCCAGCCTTTGGGTTGACAGCAGCGGTTCCAGGCCATTTATGCTTGTCTCCTACGAAGAAAAATTTCGGCTGGCTGCACTGAGCGCAAACATAAAACAGATGGAATATATAATCGATCAATGGCTGAAAGAAGTGCGAGAGCGAGGGGTGATAACCCCGGAGCATCTGCGCCGCTGGAATCTGGAATGGGATTGGCTTCAGCGGCATTGGACCGAGCCGGAGGCGATCGAAGGCGGAGCCTTACCCGAAGAGGATGCGGAGATTTTGCAGGGCCTGCCTTCTCCGCTTCCACTGGACGATGAGGGACAGATCTCTTGGGACACGTGGAAGATCGAGATGATCGGTCGATTACAGTCCGCTTCAAGAGTCATGTCGCAGCTCCATTCCAGAGAGAACCATATTATTCATGATATAGCCCGGTACTTGGAGCATTCGTATCATGAGGAAATATCATTGCAGGACATTGCATCCCGCTTCTTTTTAAGCCGGGAATATATATCCCGTAAATTCAAACAGGAATTCGGTGTGACATTATCTGATTTTCTAGGGCGACTCCGGATTGACAAAGCAAAGATACTGCTGTTAAATCCCCAGCTTCGAATTGCCCAAATCGCTGAAATGGTCGGGTATCAGGATGAAAAATACTTCAGTAAAGTATTCAAAAAGCTTGAAGGGCTGACGCCCAATGATTACAGAAAAGAAAAGGGATGCAGGCTTGATTTCAACTAAATTGGGGTATATTCATATAATGATGAGTGTTCTATTCTCATATGTTACGGATTTATCAATCACCTCATTCAATTCGAATCTGTATTAGGAGGAGTCATCCATGTATCGAACCAATTCTTTTCGTTGGTGGAATATAGTCGCTTTCGCTGCTGTTATCGCTGTCAATATTTTGTCGAGTACGCTGCCGCTCGGTGGCCGAACAATAAAGCAAATTTCAGACCAATACTATATTTACATAACGCCTGCCAGTTATGCTTTTATGATCTGGTCCTTGATCTATGTACTTCTGGCCGGTTTTCTCATCTATCAATGGCGCAGAGATACCGGAATTCGGGATTCGGTTCGATCCATTGGCATATGGTTCATCCTCAGTTGTATTTTTAATATCTCTTGGCTCATTCTTTGGCATTACCTATACATTGAATGGTCAGTTGGCATGATGCTTCTTTTGGTGTTATCCGTTGGAGTTATATACTATAAAACGCGCAGCATCCATTATCCAACTACCGGAGAAAAGCTGTTCGTAAAGCTGCCGTTTAGTATTTACCTGGGCTGGGTATGCTCCGCTTTTCTGGTCAACATTGGAATCGTCATTCACAAAAACGGATGGTCCATCTTCGGGTTAACCGAGATTGGTTGGAGCACAGCTCTTTTGTGCACCGGAGCTGTCCTTGCTATTCTGATCAGCTATCCTTACCGCGATTATATGCTTCCGTTAGTGTTCGTCTGGGCTTATATAGCGATTTCTACCGAACATAAAGATGTGGATCAAATACTGCTCTCATCCTTTGTTCTCGCTGCCATTTTGTTCATATATGCGATCTGGCTCTTCTTTATCCGCCGTAAATGAGAAAAGCTATCCTGTTGTTTCAGCCCCTTATCGGCCTGCAACAGGACAGCTTTTTTTCTTGCAACCACTTCTTATTCCTTAATCGCAATAACCTCGATTTCTACAAGTCCATCCTTCGGTAGCCGGGCGACTTCAACCGCACTGCGCGCCGGGTACGGTTCCGAAAAGAAGCTTCCATACACTTCATTCATCACAGCAAAATCATTCATATCCTTCAGAAAAACCGTCGTCTTCACAACCTTATCAAGCGTTGTGCCTGCTGCTTCCAGAATCGCCTTTACATTGCTCAGGGAGTAATGTGTCTGTTCAGCAACATCTTGTCCAAATTGCCCGGTCTCCGGATTGATCCCAAGCTGGCCGGAAGTATATACGAATCCTCCGACTTCTACCCCCTGACTGTAGGGGCCGATGGCTCCCGGAGCTTTTGTAGTAGATATCATATGTTTGGTCATAGGTACTCTCCTCTCTTTAGACAATTTTATGTCTTATGTAGTCATTGAAACGGGCTCTTCTCCCAGAACATGAATTACTTACTTCGTTAGAATATATATGATTTCCTCTTGTATTTGTCAAAGAAATATCAACCATATTTAAAAGACGGATACCGCTCACATAAGCGATACCCGTCATATTTAAATGATGCTCTTTTATCATTCCACAACTTTTAGACAACTGCGCTCTAATCTTTAAACCGTGCGCTCCATTCCCTGTATTCGCGCTCCGCTGCATCCTTTGTATGTCCGTAACGCTCCTGTAGCTTGCCCACGAGCTTATCCTTTTCGCCGTTAATGACGTCCAAATCATCGTCCGTTAATTTACCCCATTGAACTTTGGCCTCACCCTTAAGCTGATTCCACTTCCCTTTAAATACGTTGTTATCCATTCTTCAATCACTCCTCACATAATTAGTAAAAATCAAACGATTAACTTAGAACGGCTCTGTACTTTACGATTACCCATGGAAGCAAAATCTGAACCCTTTTACCTTTACAAAAATTACATATTTCTACATAAACCAACACGCAATAATAAAATTTTATATAAAAAATCAAGTTTTAAATAATTAGTGATTATTTTCACATAAAACTGATTCTACATATGCTAAGATTCCATCGAATGGTAGTCATTGTGACTTACCTTTCCCAAGCTTTTAGCAAGGTAAAAAGCCGCATAATTAGGCCATTTGTATGAAATGTAGCAAGAATCATCGCTACATTCCGACAATATCTTCTGTTGTTAAAATGTTTCAACATTTTAATACCATATTTTTTATCAAATTTTGAACAAAAGTGGAGGTCATTGGCATGAAAAAGAAATTGTCCATCATTTTGTCCAGTACTCTGATTCTTGGAGGACTACTTGCAGGCTGCGGAGGAGAAAAAGCAGAAGAACCTGCGAAAACAGAAACACCAGCAGCTGAGACGTCTGCTGAAACACCTGCTACAGAAGTAAAAGCTGGGGAATACACTGACGGAGTTTACTTCGCTCAAGGCGAAATGAATGCTGACTCCGGCTGGCAGTACAATGTAACTCTTAAGGTTGAAGGCGGAAAGATCACGGACGCAAACTGGAACGGTTCTAACATTAAAGCCGGCCCTGACAAGAAAACTCTCTCCGAGTCCGGTGAGTACGGCATGGTAGAAAAAGGCGGCGCTCAAGCCGAGTGGCATGAACAAGCTGAGAAAGTTGAAGAGTTCCTCGTTGAGAAACAAGATCTTGCAGCGATCACTTATGACGATAATGGTGTTACTGATGCCGTGAGCGGTGTATCGATCCATGTAAACGACTTTGTAGATATCGCTCAAAAAGCACTGCAAGCGGGTCCTGTTGAAGCGGGTCCATATAAAGACGGCGGATACCATGCTGAAGGTGAAATGGATGCTAAGAGCGGATGGAAGTCCACTGTTGATCTGACCGTTGCTAACGGTAACGTTGTCGCAGTTTACTTCAGCGGCGTAAACGAGAATGGTGAAGACAAGCAAGATTTCGCCAAAGAAGGTAAGTACGGCATGAAAGAAAAAGGCGGCGCTCAAGCTGAATGGCACGAGCAAATGATCAAAGCTCAAGAATTCTACTTGGAAAACCAAGGTGCTGGCAGCTTGACCTTTAACGAAGAAGGTAAAACAGATGCACTTACCGGTGTGTCCGTCAGCGTACAAGAATATTTCCAACTTGCTGAAAAAGCACTTGAGGGAGCCAAGTAAGCAGATACAGATGAAATTAACACAGTAAGCAGAAAACCGGGAGTTTACTCCCGTTTCTGCTTTTGACAACACTAATAGAGACCTATGAGGTGAGCTTTATGAAAAAGATTGTTTTACTGGGCGGTGGTTACGGCGGTGTTCATGCAGCCAAAAAGCTAGCCAAGAAGTTCAAAAAGAGCCAAGATGTACAAATCACTCTGATTGACCGCAATCCGTACCATACCCTGTTGACTGAGCTGCACGAAGTAGCGGCTAATCGGACGGCAGAGGATGCTGTCAAAATTGATCTGCAAAAAATATTTGCCGGAAAAAATGTTGACGTTGTGCTTGATGATATTAAGAGTATCGACTTTGACGGCAAAAAGCTGAATTCGGACACTGCTGTCTATGAGTATGACTATCTGGTCATCGGTACCGGCTGTAAACCAACCTTCTTCGGTATTCCGGGCGCGGAGGAAAATGCGTTCACTCTCTGGTCGTTTGAAGATGCAGTTCGTTTGAAAGAGCAAATCCGCCACAGCTTCCGCGAAGCAGCTAAAGAGAACGACCCGGCTGTGCGCAAGGCAAAACTCTCCTTCGTTGTCGTCGGTGCTGGATTCACCGGTGTTGAATTGATCGGTGAAATGGCTGAATTCCGCGATGAGCTATGTAAAGAGTTTTACATTGATAAATCCGAGGTACGCCTCGTTGTAGCGGATATGGCACCAAAAATCCTGCCAATCCTGCCGGATAAATTGATCGCTAAATCGGAAAAATACCTTCGTAAAGTCGGAGTTGAAATTATCACCAGCGCCAAAATTACCGGAGTCGGCGAAGACCGTGTCATCCTTGGAGAAGGCAAAGAAATCATCGCTAACACAATCGTATGGACTGCTGGAGTCGAAGGCTCTGATCTGGTTGGAAACCTTGATGTTAAACAAGAAGGACGCAAGCGGATCGTAACAAACGATAAACTGCAAAGCGTCGATCATGAAAATGTATATGTTATCGGAGACAACATCTTCTATATTCCAGAAGGCGAAACGCGTCCAGTACCTCAAATGGTAGAAAACGCTGAACAGGCGGCACAGGTAGCTGCGCATAACCTTCATGCAGACATTACAGGCGGAACGAAGAAGTCGTATAAACCAACGTTCCACGGTACGATGGTCTGTATTGGAAGTAGATACGGCGTAGCTAATGTGGGGCTGCCAAATAAGATGTTTATGCTGACTGGATTTTTCGCCATGCTGGCTAAACATTTCATGAACATGTTCTACCTGTTCACCGTTGCTGGATTCAACAAAGTATGGTCTTATATGATGAATGAATTTTTCCATGTGAATAATCGCAGAAGCTTCGTCGGAGGACATTTCTCAAAACGCTCCCCGAATTTCTGGCTCGTTCCGCTTCGCATATATTTGGGCTTTATGTGGTTGTCCGAAGGATGGGATAAGATGCTCAAAATTATAGATGATCCGAATCGGATCTTCCTGATCCCTCCTGCCCCGACTCCTGATGGAGTGACAGCGGCTACCCAGGCGGTTAACGAAGTTTCCCAAACGGTTGATGCGCAAACCGCTGCTTCTGCCGTATCCACCGCGAAGGATGCTGTCCAAGCTCTTCCGGTACCTGATTTCATCAGCAGCATGGTCAGCGGCTTTATGGATATGTTCTTCTACACCGCGGATGGCGGCTATACTGCTCTAGCTTCCGTCTTCCAAATCGGTATGGTGGCAGCAGAAATCGTATTTGGTCTCATGCTTATTGCGGGTCTGTTCACAGCGGTTGCTTCCATCGGTACAATTGCGATGGGCGTTATGATCTGGACATCGGGTATGGCTCCATATGAAATGCTGTGGTTCATTACAGCTGCTATCGCTACAATCGGCGGCTCCGGAAGCACATTCGGCCTCGACTACTATGTACTGCCTTGGCTGAAAAAGCATTGGAAGAAGGTTCCTCTCGTTAAACGTTGGTATATTTATACCGATTAATCATTTGAATGACGACTACTAACTAAGGAGGCATATGCGTACTTACGTACGCGTATGACTCCTCTTAATATGAACTCGTTTTGAGGAAGATTGTCCGCAAAACGTCCTGAAGGAGTGGGCTTAATGAATACTCGACTGATGAACGATACCTTCCGTTTACTGCATGAAGAATGGTCCCCGATTGCCGGAATCGTAATGGATGTTCCCTGCCACGATTTGAACCGGTTGATTCGCGTGCTGGGTCCTCATCAGTTGGAGCCTAAACGCCAGACGGTTTTGCTGGCGCTCTATAGCCTGCTCTACATGGCGCAGGAGCGTCACCGGGACTGCTCGTTCCATGATCCCGATCTGACTCGAAACATTTTGGACGGCGACTATCTTTACAGCCTTTATTTGCAGGTGGCCGTGAAGTATGAAGAAACAGATCTGGTAAGCTATCTTGCTCCGGTGCTGAAACGGCAAAAAATCGCTCTAGCTGAAGGGCGTATGATCGATGAAGATCTTACGGTACATTTCGATACGTTTCTATGTAATGAATATAAGCATAAACAGGCTGGAAAAGCGATGTAATCGGGGGGGATTCATGGATGAAGCTTCATGAAGCACTAAATGTAGACATCAACCGTGTAAACCGGGAGATTGAACAAATCGTTAAGCATGATCCTGATCTCTCCCGTTCATCAATCGTAGCCAAAAGTGTGCTTGAGTTGATCCGCTCCGGGGGAAAGCGACTGCGTCCTATAATGGTGCTGGTAGGCTCTCGATTTGGACCAAAGCCGCTCGGACGTAAGCAGTGGCAACTTGCAGCGGCAGCGGAATTTATTCACGCCGCTTCTCTCGTTCATGACGATGTGATCGACCGTTCAGACCTGCGCCGGGGACAGCCTGCCATGCATTTGAAGACAGGTGTCAGCCAGGCCGTTCATATCGGCAGTTATATGTCACTGCGAATTATCGAGCTGCTGTCGCAGTACGCATCCGATCAGGAACGATATGTGCATGATTTATCAACGATCGCAAGTACGCAGCTATGTATTGGGGAATATCAGCAGATGGCTCATGCTTTCGATTATGATCAAACCGTTGAGCAATATTTGGAAAAGACATTCAACAAAACAGCCATACTGATGGCTACCTGTTTGAGAACAGGTGCTCTTTCTTCAGGTTGTGAACCACAGACAGCCGAGCTGCTCTATGAATTTGGCGAATGCCTGGGTATGCATTTTCAAATCCAGGATGACCTGATGGATTTTACGCAGGATGCTGCAGCACTTGGCAAGCCAGCGGGAAGTGATCTTCGTAACGGTCAGGTCACTCTTCCCGTATTGTTCGCTTTGCAAGACCCGGCGCTCTCCGACATGATACGCTCCATAGGCCCGAATTCATCTGATGCGGAAATCGAGCAAGTGCTGAAGGCAATCCGCCAGAGCGAAGCACTTGAGAAGGCAGCAAAGTTCAGCCGCTCGTACCTGGAGCGTGCCGAAGCGCTTATCAAGCAGCTGTCAAATTTCCCGGCTCATAAAGATTTGAACGTTCTTCTTCAATACTTCTCAGCAGCCTGACTCATGCTGTTGTATCATTCAACAAAAAAGGTGTCTCCAAGGTCAACTTGACCAGCGAGACACCTTTTTTTGCTCTATTTATTAGAATACTTTCACGTATGAAACATTGATGCGTAACAGGCTCTACAGAAGCTATCCAATTCCTAAACGACAATAACAGCTGCACCGAGCATTACAAAGAGCAACAGAAAACCTGTATCTCTCCGCGCCCACGTCAGACTGTGCAAGCTTGTTCTCGGCTCGTTGATCACGAACCCCCTTGATTCCATAGAATGAATGAGATCCTGTGCACGGCGAAAAGCATTGACCGTCACGGGTACAAGCAGAGAAACAAGCATTCTGCCTTTTTCTTTCCATGGCAGCTCCTTTAGATCTGCTCCACGGGAGGACTGGGCTTTCATTATTTTATAGGTTTCATCAAGAATCGTCGGGATAAACCGCAGTGCAATGCTGATCATCAGGGTCAGGCGCTCCGGATGCATTCCGACCTTTTTAAACGGCTTCAGCACCCCTTCAAGGCCCAGATTCAGCTTGCCTGGTGTCGTTGTAAACGTCAGGATCGCCGTAAACGAAACGAGGAGAGCCATCCTTGCGACACTGAACATTCCCGTCTCTACGCCATCGCTGTATAGAGTAAACGAACCCAGGGTAAGCAAAGCCTTTCCCCCTTTAATCGTAAGCGCCTGAACAATAAATATAAACAGCATCAGAAATCGCAGCGGCTTCATCGCTTTGAGATAATACCGAAACGAAATTCGCGTACTGTACATGACTAAAATGGAAAAAAGCGCTGTCAGCGCCATACCGGTCCATGAGGAAACCATAATAATGACCACAACGTAAAGAAGCATGGCCGACAGCTTCGCCCGTGGGTCCAGGTCATGAATCCATGATCCGGTATCGATACTCCTTCCGATAATTAGCTTGTCGCGCATAGTCCTTCCTCATTCCTCTCCGGTGTATCTTCCGCCTTCCCCTCGGTCTTTGTGAACCCTAGGGCTGCTATACGCTCTGCCAATGATTCTGGTGTTAAACAAGGCTCTTCCAGACCCAGATTAAAGCGCTGTGATAATATGCTCCAGCAGGCAAGCGGAAGCGGCACTGCCATACCGCACTGCTCCATAATGTCCAGGCGGCCTGCCAGCTCACGCGCTGTACCTTGAAAAGCACATTCTCCTTTATGGAGTAGCACCCAGCGATCTGCCGCTTCCAGCAGCTCATCCATGCGGTGTGTAACCATAATGATCGTTCTGCCTTCCTCACGGCAGAGGGTGTGCAGCAGCCGGATTAACTCCTGTCTGCTAACAGGGTCCAATGTAGCCGTTGGTTCATCCAGAACAAGAATGTCCGGCTCCATGGCAAGCACCGAGGCGATAGCCGCCTTTCGCATCTGCCCTCCGCTTAGTTGAAACGGACTGCGTTCGAGCAGAGCCGGGTCCAGCCCCATTTTGAGGACAGCCTGCAAAGCCTTCTGCTTGGCTTCCTCCTGGCTTGCACCAAAATTCATCGGTCCGAAGCAAATATCCTTCTCTACCGTTTCCTCGAACATCTGCTGTTCGGGGAACTGAAAAACGAGCCCGACTCGACGCCGAATCTCACGCATTTTAGGTGTTTTCTGCCCCGCATTGATCACGACATCCAGCACAGCTACCGTACCAGCCGTCGGTTTTATAATACCGTTGAACAGCTGCAGCAGCGTGGATTTCCCCGAACCAGTTGTGCCAGCAACACCGATGAATTCCCCTGCACTGATTCCAAGATCGATATGGCGAAGTGCGGCATTCGCCCACGGAGTTCGGGCATCATAATCGAAGCTTACTTTGTCTAGTTGAATGACCATAAGAAATCCATCAGCTCCTGTTCATCCCGAACTTGACCTTTTGTAAGACCACGGGCTTCTAGTTCTTGTACAAGCTTTCGAGCAAAAGGCGCTTCCAAGCTGCACCGCGACAGCAGCTCCTCATCCCTAAATAGCTCATCAGGCGACACATCTCCGATGATAGCCCCTTCCCGCAAGGCGAGCACCCTCTCAGAAGCCATAATTTCATCCGCATCATGCGTTATGGATAGAATCGTGTATCGCCCTTCACAGTGCATTTCTTGAAGGGTTTCGGTCAAATCGCGCCGGGCCTGTTCATCCAGCATTGAAGAAGCTTCATCAAGCACCAAAATTTCTGGCTCCATGGCAAGCACCGAGGCTAATGCTACCCTCTGCTTCTGTCCGCCGGACAGTTCAGAAGGATGTCTTTTCAGCAGATGGCTGACACCAAACTGTTCAGCATAAAGATCAACTTTCTTTCGGATTTCTTGGGCAGGTAAACACATCCCCTCCAGTCCAAAAGCAATGTCCTCTTCTACTGTACTGCCGACAAATTGATTGTCCGGATTCTGAAACACCATTCCTACCTTGCGGCGAATCGCAGGCAGATAATCCGGCTTTAGTTCCATGCCTGCCGTTACAATCAGTCCTTCATCCGGCATGAGCAGCCCGTTAAACAATCTCGCAAGTGTTGATTTCCCGCTTCCGTTGCTTCCGACAATCGTTACCCATTGTCCTTGGGGAACCGTAAAGCTGACAGACTGGATATTGCTTAACTGCCCATGATATGAAAAGCTAACCTCCTTAAAGGTTAGCGCCGGGATCTGTTGCTCTTCTTGAGACAGGTGTCGGTCTGACTCAAGAAATCCAAACTTGTTGTGCATCTCCGCTCTGTCCATACAGATGACTCCCTTCTTTTCATCTTTCCAACTGGTTTCGAAATCTGCCGCTGGAAGACCGAAGCCAAAACTGCCTCTTAATCTGTAAAGCCAGCAAACAACGATAGCTTGGAAAGCGACGATACCAAATATTTTACAGCTATACCGACAAGAATACCGGTCACAATACCGGTCAAAAGAAGTGCCGGCAAATAATAAAAGATGGAAGAGGTTTTAAATATAATCGAAGCCGCAGTCAGCTGGCCAATATTGTGAGCTACCCCACCGGCGATGCTGATCCCGATCAGGCTGAGTCTTTTTCCACTGATCTTCAGCAAACCGTACATAACAACAAAACTGAACACAGCCCCAAACAGGCTGAACAAAAAGCTCGAAAAGGTTCCGAAGATCATCGCAGTCAGAACCGTTTTTAAAACGATTAATGTCAAAGCGTCTCTTCCACGCAAAAAATATAGACAAGTCAGTACCATAATATTGGCCAGCCCCAGTTTGGCCCCGGGTACCGACATATTTACGGGAATAAGGGATTCAACAATGCTAAGTACAACGGCAACCGCTGCAAAAATAGAAATAATGACCGTTCTTTTCAGCAGCAGCGCAGATTCGCTAGTTGACAATGGCGTCGACTTCATCCTGATTCTCTCCTCCCGTAGAGCCCTCTAGCTCTACCAACACTTTGTTAGGCAGGCAAACGATGCTCTGATTATGCTTATCAATAAATCCGAAGCTGAGGCACACTTGATCGGGACAATCCGCCTCCATCATTTCGATCCCGTAATCATGCACCTTAAGCACATTCACTCCATGATCGGTCTTAATCTCTATGATTTGTTCTTCTTTCGTTAACTCCACGGTCTTATATACTTGACCATCCACTGTGATGGTTGCAACCAAGGGGCTTTTGTGATTTTTTTCACTATCGTTTCCATTATTCCCTTCCACCCATCGTGGAACAAGAAATATTAGTGCTGCTACCAGCACAACTGAGATCAGCACGAGGTCTCCGCGTTTCATGAGCATCTTCCTTATTTTTTGATTATATAAATCTTAGACGTCCTCATTATAACGGCTCTTAACCTATCCTTCAATAAGCAAACACTCAATTCGGCCCATTTGAGAATATTTTCACAAAATCATCACTAAATCCAAAATTTTATTCAAAAATTAAAATAAATTATGAGAAGTCTCACATCGACACTTGAACAGGCTCTGTTATAATCCAGTCGAAACCTGGTGGAAATGAGGAAACAAACATGAAATTAAACAAGCTTTCACCGCTTCTGCTGCTTCTGTCCGTCTTAATGATCATCGGGGGCTGTACGAACTCCAGCGAAACTTTGGCCGAACCGGATAAACAGACAGCGGACTCCGCTTCAAATACAGCAATTACCGATCCAATCAAGAAATCTTATTATATATTTGATACCATCGTACAGGTAAAGGTATATGACAGCCGAATCACGAACCGCCATTTTGATGAAATAGATCAGCTGCTTCAAACCATCGACGCTGAAATGAGCCGCACGAATGAATCCAGTGAACTACACAAGATCAATGACAATGCCGGGATCAAACCTGTCAAAGTGTCCGAGCAAACCTTTTACGTTATCCAAAAAGCATATGAATACTCCGAGAAAACAAAAGGACGTTTCAACCTGGCGGTCGGGCCTCTTGTCTCATTGTGGAATATTGGAGATGAAAACGCACATGTCCCTGATCAATCGGAAATCGATAAGCTGATTCCGCTGAGCCAGTATGATCAGATTGAACTAAATCCCGACACCCGTGAAGTCTATTTGAAAGAGAAAGGCATGGTTCTCGACCTTGGGGGAATCGCCAAAGGTTATGCGGCAGACGTCATTGCCAAATATTTAACAGACAATGGATTCAACAGCGCCATTATCGACTTGGGCGGCAACGTGCTCGCCTTGGGCCAGAAGCCTGGCGGTCATAAATGGACCATCGGCATTCAGGACCCTGACCTTTCGCGGGGCAATCCGATCGGCAACCTGAAGGTGGAAAACCAGACCGTTGTTACATCTGGTGTTTATGAGCGCTTCTTTGAACAGGATGGAAAAGTGTATCATCATATTCTCGACTCCGATACCGGATATCCTGTCGACAACAACCTGAGCAGTGTTACCATTCTGACAAACAGCTCTGTGGATGCAGATGCGCTGTCCACCTCAATCTTTTCCATGGGATTAGAAAAAGGTCTTGAGTTCGCTGAGCAGCTAGATCAAACCGAAGCCTTATTCATCACCAAAGACAAAAAAGTGTACATTACTTCAGGTATGTCTGAAGTGTTAGAAATGACCAATGACGACTACACGTTAATGAACGAATAGTACTCACCAAATTTACATCCGTCGCCCTTTTTTAAAGGGCGGCGATGTTTTTTTCAGAAGGATCTCATCTTTCATTTGTATAAATCCATCGTTTATGATATGATAATTAATTGTTAAAGGAAATTTAACCCCGTAAGTTCCTCATCATTTATATTTTTCATCTAAGATGAAGTTATAAATTCAAATTCCTATTTTCTAACCCAAAAGTAAGAGTTTACGGATATTGTTTTTCTGATTCACACTGGAGCGGTCATCGGAGCCGCAAGGACGAAAGAGAGGCAGGGCTTTTGTTGTTTTAGAAGTAATCATCCAAGATATTGAACTTCAAACACCAGGAACCGGCTGTACAGCTTATTTGGCTGTCAGGGGTTAAATCATATAGCGCTTCAGCGCTCACAAAAGCACCCTGCAGAAAAATCTGCAGGGTGCGTCTATCCATAAAAGTAATTAAATGTTATACCAACCTTTAAAATACATATCATACCATTTATGTTGTCTATTACCTGCCTTTATGGCATAATGGATGCATAGATCAGTGGCCAATGGAAGGCATTTCGTTTGTTATAAACGGGATGCCTTCCTGTTTAATCAGTGTATTTTTTACATTATATGTTAACCTTCTTTTCATTGGCTGCTTACCAAGGAGGTTGAGGCTATCGGTTCACATCTTCAGTAAACGTTCTTTCATACAAGAATCGGGAAGCGGAGGATGTTTATATGAATATTCCAAAAACCAAGCAAAGGAAGAGCCCGAAAAAACAAAAAGGTATTCTCATGTTTGCGATCTCCTGCATCTTAACCGCCATTCTCCTGTTCATCATCGTTGAAATTATTTTGGGTGTCATGTTCAGAACGTTGAAATAAGCAATGATAAAAGGAGGTTTATATATGAAAAGAATCCGAAATTGCAACAGAATGCATTGGGTTTACAGCTCCATCTATTATGAGCCATAGTATGAGAGGAGATATAATAACGATGAATATATATAAAACCAAACTAAGGGAGACGCTTGTTTCACAGTTAACTTTTTTTGATGAAGAGCTTACTATGTTTCTTGATCGTTACCTCCCCGCCTCTGATGATGTCCGGATCGTACGGGAACGCAAAAATATGAAAGCGTTTATCGAGCGTTATATGTTCAAGCTGGAACAGCATTTGAAACATCACACCCTTGATGAGGATATCCCATGCCCGGATTTTGTGTTTCTGGGGAGTACCGTAACCGTACAGTATGAAGACACCAATCACCTTGAATCTTATACCCTATGTCTGCCGGAGGAGTCTGATCCGGATACCAGCTGCATTTCCATGATTTCACCGCTCGGCTCCCAACTTCTCATGGCTGTCAAAGACAGCCAGATTACGATCGTAACTCCCGGGCAAATTACCAAAGTAACTATTGTAGATATCAAATATAGCTAATCATGAAGAACTTGCTTATCCTCATTTTCGTTGGCAAACAAGTTACGCGTAACATTACAGTAACCGTAAGAGTAACTTAATCATAGATATGCAATACCTCTTACCATCAAAGTAATCTTAGGGCTGTCCATCGACAGCCCTTTTCCCTCTGGCTCCGTTCTCCTCACATTTAATGCAATCAACTTTCTCTTCCATAAAGTCAACTAAAACAGTGACGACAGCCCATTGTACTGCATATGATGCCGAAGACGAACCATTTTTCGGAAGGAGCGTGCAGTCTTGAAAAAACGAGGGAAACATACAGCGGGTAGAAATTCAACTCAGCGCTATGTAGTGGACCCTAATACAAGAGAGCTTGATTGGGCAAGACGTAACGAAGGAAAAAACCGAGCAGCAGATAGGGAGGCCCGGATTCTTTCATCTACTCTAGAAGATGAAATTATCCGTGAGACAAAAGAATCCACCACTTCTCAGACAATGCCAGACGCGGATTACCTGGAAGAAAACACAGCCGGAAACTTACAAGAGCCAGACCCTCCTCTGGCGGACGACACAAAGGAATCGTTCAACATCTCAGACAGTCGGGAGCACCTGCTAGCTGATAAACAAATGCCCGGCCTTAAGGGGCCTTTTATCTATACTGAAGATATTAGCGAAGGTGCTGTCACCGAAAGCCGGATCGCCTCCCGTGCCATTACCGCCTCCAAACTGGCTACTGGAGCAGTCGGAAGTGAAGCGCTGCAGGATTACGCTATCACCGGTCTGCAAATTGCAGACGGTAGTATTACCGCTTCCAAGCTTGGAAATTCGGTAGTGACCAGCGAGCATCTGGCTGACGGTTCCATTACAGACCGAAAGATTGTCGTTGGTACAATCAGCGGGGATAAAATCAAGGATGCCAGCCTAACCTCACAAAAGCTGGCGGATCGCAGCATCACTTCCGACAAACTGGCAAACGGAGCGGTGCTCTCCCGCCATCTCAGCGGTTTAAGCCTTCCGGGTGACTTGCTTGATGATGCTGCTGTAACCAGTAACAAGATTGCTTCAAGTGCTGTAGAAACACGTCATCTCGCCAACGAATCGGTACACACCTCCAAGCTGGCAGATCAATCGGTTACTTCCTCCAAGCTACGAGAAGGCGCTGTTACAGCCCGAAAGATTGAGCCTGGAGCGATTGACGGGTCCCATATCCAAAATTATACGATTAACGCCGTTCATCTGGCGGATGGCATCATTGCCCGAAAACATTTGGAGCCTGAGGTCATCGGATCAGAGCAGTTGGCGAACAATGTAGTTAACAGCCAGCATATTCAAAACGGCTCGATTACGACCAATCACCTGGCGGAAGGTGCAATTGGACCGGAACAAATCCGGGCTTCATCCATCGGCAAGGAGCAGATCGGAAGCAAAGAAATTCAGTCGCGTCACCTGAGTGACTTCAGTGTTACGAATACGAAGCTGTCTGACCAGTCAGTCAGCACGGCCAAGCTGATTGAACAATCTGTCACTGCTTCGAAGATTGCAGACCAAAGTATTTTGTCCAGCAAAATTTCCGATGAAGCCATCCATACCCGTCATTTAAGCAAAGGGTCTGTTGATTCAGAGCAGGTCGCTACCAAAGCGGTTAAATCCCAGCATATCGCTAATAGCGCAATACAAAGTGAGCATATCCATGAAGGCAGCCTAAAATCCCACCACTTCGACAATAACGCCATTAATACAGCTGCCATCGCATCTCAATCCATTACAGAGCGGCATTTGTCCGGTGAATCCGTTGCTTCATTTCACCTTCAAACTGAAGCGGTAACTGAAGATAAGCTTGCGTCTGAAAGTGTAACCAGCAGCAAGCTGGCAGCGGGTTCTGTCAACAGTTCTATCATAGCAAAAGAAGGCGTAAACTCCTCAAATATCGCCAAAGGAGCGATACGTCCGATACATCTTGGAGCTGGAAGTGTTGGTTCCGCCGCTCTTCAAAGCGGCGCTGTCGCCCAGGATCATATCGCTTTCGGAACGATTACAAGCAAGCATCTGTCCCCCTTTTCTGTTGAATCGGACGCCATCGCAAGCGGCTCAATAACGGCTGATAAACTTGCACAGGGAGCTATAACCGATTCCCTAATTGCTCCAGGAGCTATACTGCCGCAACATCTGTCAGATCATGCAGTTACGTCGCTCAAGCTCTCGCCGGAGAGTGTATCAACCGACAAACTTACGGACCTGGCGGTCACCACGGCCAAACTGGCGGAAGGATGTATAAACTCTTCCAAAATTAAAGAAAATACGATCCAGGACGTTCATTTATGCAATGAATCGGTATCAGCAGATGCCCTGCAAAAAAACGCAGTGACAGGTGAAAAAATCGCTCCGAGCTCCATTACCAGTCAACATCTTGGACTAGAATCCATTTCAGGCAAGCATCTGACCCAGGAATCGATCTATGGATATCATCTCAAAAGAAACATTATTACGCTGAATCATCTGTCTGATGAAGTACGTTCTGCTGAATTATTTGCGGATGAAAGCATACCTGGCAGCAAGCTTCAACCAGGGCTTATTAATAAAGATCATCTCAGTCCGTTTGCTGTATCTGAATCTGCAATCCAAAATAACGCAATCAGCGGCGATAAAATCCGGAACGCTTCGATCTCCGCAGATCATTTGCAGTCCAACATTATCCAGCCTGGACATCTCAGCGACAAGGTTATCCAGTCCCAACATCTCGAAGACGGTGTGATTAGTGAAAACCATATCGCTCCAAAATCGATAACTCAGGATCATTTGCATGATGGGGTCGTTACATCCAGTCATATCAGTGAAGGAGCTGTCCGTCCATCTCATATTCAGTTGGAGGCTGTGCATCGTTCGCACATCGCTGAAGGCAGTATATATTCGAGGCATATCGATGATTCTGCCATCCAACATCATCATATTGCAGACGATTCAATCACTTCTGCTCATTTACAAATGCAGTCAGTAACCCACCATCATCTGCAGGATGAGAGTGTAGGCTCCGAGCATCTACAGCCCGGAAGCGTACAATCGCGGCACTTGGCTGAAGGCACCGTTCTCCCTCACCATTTGCAGGAGCGGAGTATTGGTGCAATGCATATCGAAAAAGGTTCTATCACGTCTGACCTGCTGCAGAAAGGCAGCCTGACGGGTGAGAAATTTGCGGCTCACAGTATACATGGCAATAAAATCGCCTCAGGCTCCCTATCAGGCAAACATCTTGTGGAAGGTTCCATCGATTATCGCCATCTGTCTGAGGATGCCATCCATACGCTTGCCGTGCAGGATGACAGTATTACAGGCGACAAAATTAAGGACGCTTCGATCGACTATCGTCATCTGTCCGAGAACGCCATCAATACGCTTGCTGTACAAGACGACAGCATTACAGGTGAAAAGATTAAAGACGCTTCGATCGATTATCGTCATCTGTCCGAAGATGCTATCAATACGCTTGCCGTGCAAGATGACAGTATCACGGGTGACAAGATCAAAGACGCTTCGATCGATTATCGTCATCTGTCCGAGGACGCCATCAATACGCTTGCTGTACAAGACGACAGCATTTCGGGTGACAAAATCAAAGATGCTTCGATCGACTTCCGTCATCTGACGGAGAATGCCATCGATACGCTTGCCGTGCAAGATGACAGTATTACGGGTGACAAAATCAAAGACGCTTCGATCGACTATCGTCATCTGTCCGAAGAAACCATCGATATGCTCGCTGTGCAAGATGACAGTATCACGGGTGACAAGATCAAAGACGCTTCGATCGACTATCGTCATCTGTCCGAGGACGCCATCAATACGCTTGCCGTGCAAGATGACAGTATTACGGGGAACAAAATTAAAGATGCTTCGATTGACTTTAGACATCTGACGGAGAATGCCATCGATACGCTCGCTGTGCAGGATGACAGCATTACTGGTGAAAAGATTAAAGACGCTTCGATCGACTTCCGTCATCTAACGGAGAATGCCATTGATACGCTCGCTGTGCAAGACGACAGTATCACGGGTGACAAGATCAAAGACGCTTCGATCGACTTCCGTCATCTGACGGAGAATGCCATCGATACGCTCGCTGTGCAAGATGACAGTATTACTGGTAACAAAATTAAGGACGCTTCGATCGATTATCGCCATCTGTCCGAAGAAACCATCGATATGCTCGCTGTGCAAGACGACAGCATTACTGGTGAAAAGATTAAAGACGCTTCAATCGACTTCCGCCATCTGACGGAGAATGCCATCGATACGCTCGCTGTGCAAGACGACAGTATTACAGGTAACAAAATTAAGGATGCTTCAATCGACTTCCGTCATCTGTCCGAAGAAACCATCGATATGCTCGCTGTGCAAGACGACAGCATTACTGGTGAAAAGATTAAAGACGCTTCAATCGACTTCCGCCATCTGACGGAGAATGCCATCGATACGCTCGCTGTGCAAGATGACAGCATTACAGGTAACAAAATTAAGGACGCTTCGATCGATTATCGCCATCTGTCCGAAGAAACCATCGATATGCTCGCTGTGCAAGACGACAGCATTACTGGTGAAAAGATTAAAGACGCTTCAATCGACTTCCGCCATCTGACGGAGAATGCCATCGATACGCTCGCTGTGCAAGACGACAGTATTACAGGTAACAAAATTAAGGACGCTTCAATCGACTTCCGTCATCTGTCCGAAGAAACCATCGATATGCTCGCTGTGCAAGACGACAGCATTACTGGTGAAAAGATTAAAGACGCTTCAATCGACTTCCGCCATCTGACGGAGAATGCCATCGATACGCTCGCTGTGCAAGATGACAGTATTACAGGTAACAAAATTAAGGACGCTTCAATCAACTTCCGCCATCTGTCCGAAGAAACCATCGATATGCTCGCTGTGCAAGACGACAGCATTACTGGTGAAAAGATTAAAGACGCTTCAATCGACTTCCGCCATCTGACGGAGAATGCCATCGATACGCTCGCTGTGCAGGATGACAGCATTACAGGTAACAAAATTAAGGACGCTTCGATCGATTATCGCCATCTGTCCGAAGAAACCATCGATATGCTCGCTGTGCAAGATGACAGCATTACTGGTGAAAAGATTAAAGAGGGCAGTATTACTAGTCAGCATCTGGCTGATCAAGCCATCACAGAAGATCATCTGGCGCCGGCATCCGTGTTTCCACAACATCTGTCCTTTACACCGATCCGAAGCACCGATAAGCAACCTGCCGTTCAGCAGTATGGTTTAACCCCGTTCGCACTTCAAGCAGATGAGCAGACAGTCGAGGTAATCGTCAAATTCGAAGAGTCGTTTGCATCTGTCAATTACGTCATTGTTGCCATGAGCAACCATCCGGGATTTCAGGTTTCACTCAAACTTCAAAGAAGCGATGTTACGGTTCTGGAAGTTTCCCGTCAGCCTAATTGTAATTCAAGCTACGGATTTTTATCATGGATTGCTATCGGTCCATCTCATTGATCAACAAAGGGGGCTATAAGCCCCCTTTTATACATATCGCTGTGTCTTATTTAATATCGACTGAGCCAAAGTCCACAGCATCACACCTGCCAGGAAAGTTAGCAGCATTTTAGAGTCCACCATGAATTCTGCTGGCAATTCTCCTCTGAAATAATACACATTGAGATAAGGAAAAAGCTTGCCTCCGGTTAATATCTGTAAAAAAGCATACCCGATAACAACAAATAAAGCCCATCCCATTTGACGAATCAGCACCATGGAGATAAAGCCTAATCCGCAAAAAAAGAAGGTCTGAACAGCAATCTGAACAAAAAACGCAATGAATTGCTCGTAACTGCTATAACGAACTGTGAAATGAAAGCCCACAAACACTAAAATAAGGTAGATGACATAAAATATCACTGCTCTGAAAGCACCATAGTAAAATCTAGATACATTATAGGTGAACAACGTCTCCCCGCCCTCTTCCTCTAACATATTGTAGAAGATCGTAATTGTCCACCAGGCCCCGGCTACATAGCTAGTACTGATTGCTATTATTATATATTATATTACAAATTATTACATGGTGTATTTCTCAAAATTTAGTATACTTATTTTTTCTTTTTTTTATAATAGCAAATGGATAGACAGTATCATCAGAGAGGAGCATCGTCTCAATAATTCAATTACAGCAAATATCGGCAAGTACAGTTATATAATTAGAAATAATCGCTTTCATTTTTTATAGTAGAGTAAACAGAAATGGAGATTCATAGTGAAAACAATCATACATTTACCGATTCGATGGAAAATAACAGGTTTAGCTTTTGGTATTGTCGCTTTTTCATTGGTAATTATCGGAATCATCCTGTTAGGTTATATGAAAGAGGTAAAAGAAAGAGAATTTTCACAAAAAGCGATGCTTACTGGCCAACTCATTGCTCAAAATAAAACGGTGCAAATGAGCATTGAATTGGAAAATGCATCGGAAATATTACAGCCTTTGGTTGAACGCGTACGGATGGTTAATAGCAATGATTATATCGTCATCCTCAATATGAATCGAGAACGGCTTACCCACCCCATTCCAGAACGGCTGCATACAAAGTTTGAAGGTGGAGATGAAGATGCTGCTTTTTCTCAACATATTTACATATCTAAAGCAAGTGCAGGAAATGCCCAGACTGTCCGCGCCTTTGTACCCATTCTTAATGAAAATCGCGAACAAATTGGAGTCGTAGTTGTAGGTAATGTACTCCCCCATTTATCTGATCTCATCTACGAATTCCGGCATTCGGCTCTGGTCATGACTTTGATTACTACTTTATTTGGCTTCTGGGGAGCCTGGTTATTAGCCAACCATATCAAGCGCCAAACCTTTGAAATGGAACCCGACGAGCTTGCCCGTTTGCTTGTTGAACGAACAGCAGCCTTTAATGCGATTCATGAAGGTGTTATTGCCATCGACGATCAAGAAAGAATTACAGTTATTAATAAAGCCGCGAAAGAAATGCTAAACGTAAAAGAACCGGCAGTAGGAAAAAAAATCCGGAATGTGATTCCCGATACGAGACTGCCAGAAATTCTTCAGTTGAGAGAACCACTCATGCAACGGGAATTTTATATTCAAAACCGCCCTATATTAAGCAATAGAATTCCGATTATCGATGGCGGAAAAACGATAGGAGCTGTCGCTATTTTTCAAGATAAATCGGACGTAAACAGGCTAGCCCAAGAACTCACTGGCGTTCAGGCATTTGTCGATGCATTGCGAGTGCGCAATCACGAATATTCCAATACGTTACATACGATTGCTGGACTTATCCAACTTAATCAAAACGAGAAAGCACTCCATTATATTTTTGAATGGACGGAGGAACAAAGTGGACTTTCCCAGGAGTTGATGCAACAATTTAGAGATGAAAGTCTTATTGGATTAATACTGGGAAAGATCAGTAGAGGAAAAGAGCTCGGCATTTCATTGAAAGTGAACAAAACAAGTGCCTTTATGCATTACCCTGAAGGAATTACGATCCATGACATCGTTGTCATTTTAGGAAATTTAATCGATAACAGCTTTGACGCACTATCTACGATAAATGGCGATGAAAAGAATGTTTATTTGGTGGTTAAAGAGGAAGAAGAAGCGTTGTTCCTCCAGGTAAGTGATACGGGGCCTGGAATTCCACCTGCTGTTCAAAAACGAATGTTTACGAGGGGATTTTCAACGAAGGAAAAAGAAGGAAGGGGTATTGGATTGTTCCTTGTTCAATCTATTGTTGACCGCGTTGAGGGCAGCATCAATATCGATAGCGAAGAAAATGAAGGAACAACTATCTCAATTTTCTTGCCGATGCAAAGGGGGATGAGTCCAAGAGATGAAGAAAATTGAAGTAGTATTAATCGAAGATGATCCAATGGTACAAGAAGTGAATCGCGCGTTCGTTGATAAAGTAGATGGATTTACGGTAACAGGTATCGCTTCAACCGATGAAGAAGGACTTGAGAAGTTGAAAGAGCTTGAGCCGGATTTAGTCTTATTGGATATCTATATACCGAAAAAAAATGGATTAGATTTAATACGCCAATTGCGACAGGATCAGATTGATGTTGATATTATTGCTGTCACAGCTGCAAACGATATTCATACGATCAAAACATTATTACGTAACGGAGTGACGGATTACGTCATTAAGCCGTTTACGTTTGAACGACTGCAAAAAGCATTAACCCAGTATAAAAATGTCTACCATCAGTTCCATCAAGTAAAGGAAGTTTCTCAGGAAAAGCTGGATGAAGTGATGTCGAAAAACAAGCATCAAAAAAAGGAGAGTCTTCCAAAAGGGGTCCATGAACATACATTAAATCAGATTTTTAACTATTTACAGAACATGGACGAGGCAAAATCAGCAGAGACGATTGGAACGGAAGTTGGGCTTGCCCGCGTTACTGTCCGAAGGTACTTAAGTTATTTAGAAACGATTGGCAAGGTTGAAATGGAATTAACATACGGGACGATCGGACGTCCGATTCAACTGTACAGATTAAAAAGATAGCAGGTGAAGACATTGAAAGGAATCATTACAATCGTTTCATTTCTACTCGTTGGAGTCGCAACAGCTATCTTCATTGGTTTTGGAAATTCATTTTCACCCGAACCGACCGCTATCGATCATGAATTGCAAGGTTTAAATGAAAAATACACGATAAAGTTTAGTCACGTCGTTGCCGAGAATACACCAAAAGGAATCGCTGCTTCTATGTTTGCACAATTGGTGAAGGAAAAAACAAATGGCTGGGTAGAAGTGCAAGTGTTTCCGAATGGAGTACTGACCGATGCGCAAGGTGAATTCGAAGCATTAAAAAAAAATAAAGTGCAAATGATTGCTCCTGCAATTTCAGAAATTACAGTTCATGATCCGAAATGGACTGTGATGGATTTGCCTTTTGTGTTTGAAAATGAAGAAATGGTAGAACAAGCATTTGATGGCCGCTTGGGAGAATTGTTGTTTAAAAGTATTGAAAAATACGATTATAAAGGCCTTGCATTTTGGGAGAACAGTTTTAAACAATTTACGAATAATATTCGTCCTGTACAAGAGCCTGTCGATATGCAAGGCTTATCTGTTCGCACCATGCCAAGCCCCTTGTTGTTGGATATGTATCAGATCTTGGGAGCCCAGCCACAAAGCTTTTCATTTAATGAAATCTATGAAGCATTAAGAAATGAGCACATAGACGGAATTGAAAACACACTGTCCAATATTTATTCGAAGGGGTTATATCAACAACAAAAATATATGACGGTAAGTAATCATAATTACCTCGGCTATGCCGTTTTGATGGATAGAGAAGTATGGGATTCCCTTCCTGTTCAACATCAGAACAGCTTGATGGAAGCCTTGGACGAAGTGGCCACATGGCTAAGAAAGTATGCGAAAGAACACAATAAAGATATGCTGGAAGAAGCCGAGGACAGCGGAAGTTTAGAGATTCATTACCTTACGGAGAATGAACGAGATCTTTGGAAAGAAGCGATGAAACCAATATATGATAAATATGAGCCGATTATTGGTGAAGAGATTATGGGAGAGGTCAGAAAATTACAAGCAGATAGATAGGAAACATCCACCTGGAAAAAATGAACGAATACACTCATGATCTTCAAACCAGCATCATGAGTGTATTCGTTATTTTATCGGTTGATATTTACTTTTTAAACGCTTCCGGGAATACTCGCAGATCAATGCCCCATATGATAGGAAGCAACAAGTAGACTAAAGCGACAATCATGAAGATTGCAATGATATTAATCCCAAACCCTACTCTAGCCATATCTACGATTCTAATTTTCCCAGAGGCAAATACAACGGCATTAGGCGGTGTCGCAACAGGCAGCATAAATGCACAGGATGCAGCTACTGCAGCAGGAATCATTAATGCATAAGGGTGAACGTTAATCGCTAAAGCCAAAGATGCCATAATGGGCAGAATCATGGTAGCTGTCGCAGTGTTTGACGTAATTTCTGTTAAAAAAATGACAATCGTCGTCACAATGACAATGACGAAAATAAACTGAACACCTTGTACAATCGTTAGTTGGTTGCCGATCCATTCTGCAAGCCCCGTTTTATTAAATCCTGCTGCAATGGCCAAACCTGCACCAAAGAGCAGCAAAATTCCCCAAGGTACGTTTTTGGCTGTTTCCCAATCTAAAAGACCTGTCCCGCGTTTGTTTGACGATGGAATGATAAAAAGTAGCACACCGGCAAAAATGGCAATCATCGTATCATCAAGCTCAATCCATCCCCAACTGCTAGGCACAAACGGATAAAACACCCATAGTGAAGCGGTTAAAAGAAAAACAGCTAAAACTGCCTTTTCTTCAAAGCTGGCCTTCCCTAATGAATTTTTTTGCTCCTGTATAATCTCTTTCCCACCAGCAATCTCCTTCACTTTAAAGGGAAGCGCTTTCATTAGATAGAACCAAGTTAATCCTAATAAAAGGACTGTGAGTGGCACACCAAACATCATCCACGATACAAAAGAAATGTTTACTCCATAAATTTCTTTAATCACCCCTACTAAAATTGCATTGGGAGGTGTACCAATAATCGTAGCAAGGCCACCGATTGATGCCGAATAAGCAATCCCAAGCATCATCGCCTTACTAAAATTTTCATCTTCTTGAATCATTGCTTGTTTCTGATTATCCATCGATTGTGACATTTGATAAATAATCGCAGAACCAATTGGTACCATCATCAAGGCTGTTGCAGTATTGGAGATCCACATGGATAAAAAACCAGTTGCAACCATAAATCCTAAAATAATTCGTTGTGTACTCGTTCCAATGACTGAAATAATCGTTAAGGCAATTCGCTTATGCAAATTCCATCGTTCCATTGCGAGCGCAATTAAGAATCCGCCCAAAAATAAATAGATCGTTGTACCTCCATACGACGCGGTTACCTCTGCTGTTCCTAAAGCACCTGTCAATGGAAAAAGGATGATTGGCAATAATGACGTTGCCGGGATGGGAATCGCTTCTGTAATCCACCAGGTTGCAATCCAAACCGTACTAGCTAATACGCTTTTCGCCTCAGGGCTCATTCCTTCTGGAGAAAGAAAAAGCATGATAAGAGTAAACAGTGCAGGTCCTAAAAACAAACCGATGAGTTGGGGCTTTTTAAATGCAGGTGGTTTTACACTTTTGTTTTCTATCTGTCGTTGTGCTTGCTCCCGTATTTGACTTTCATTGGTGAATGAAAAGGTTAAGATATGCTTTACTTTGGAATGTTGTAGCCATAAGCTCTTCCAAAATGTCGTAAAAACTTGACCGTTCATCTCCCTTTATTCCCCCCTTCATATTTGTACAATTCACATTATAAAGCGCTATCATTTCTGAAGAAGGATTTGAACATAATGATCTTTTTGTACATTATGGTCTCAAAATGCTTGAGTGACATTCCTGGAGGACGATCGGGGAGCATAATCATTTTTTTGAAATGAACGGAAAAGTTGATTGCTGGAAGGCTCCTACTTATTCACGCATCCCTTCCCTAGCTTGTTTCACTGCCTGATGTCCGAATACAGCAAAAGCTCCCGTCAATATTCCTTGAATAATCGCTTCCGTACTCCATCCGATCAAGCCGACAGCAAAAATAACAGCAAATAAAACGACAATGTATACAATGCTCCAGTCCGGCACTCTTGGCGTTCTTTTTAAAATGTAACCAATGACCCAGCAAACAGCCACTACAAGAAACAACCTCGGATCGATCAATTCAAAAATAATATTCCATTCCATATGGTTCACGTCCTCCCTATTATAATCACAACGTAAGAGATAAATATGCCTGCTGCCCAGATGAAAAAATGTATTAAATTGGATATCTTGTTTACTATTATACTATTCTGAATCTCAAAAAATGTTCCGATAGTAAAATTTATGATTCAGATATTACCGTGTTATAGAGAACAAAAAGAAACGTGACCCTAAAAGAGTTTAGGTGCCACGTTTTCTTAAGCTTTTATAACCTATTTTTACGATCATTGACTTGATTCAGCCAACTATTTAGTGGATTCCAACATATAATCAAAAGTGCTCCAAACACTGTTGCATATATCTTTTGCGGAATATTAATAGGAAACATATATGATAGAACACTAAACAACAACACAATTATCGATTTAATAACAATATCTTTTATTAATTTTTCATTTTTTAGTATTAATAATATGGGAATAAAAAACAAGAACGGTGACCATACCACAAACAATAAAGATAAACCAGCTAATGATTTCATTAGTTTATTAGACACTTGCTTCCCCCTACCCTTTCAAATCAAATCGCAGATTTGTATGGTACATAGAACTATTTCCTTTTATGTATGAATTATTTAAAACTCTGTATTCAAACTCTCTTTCAAAAATGACTGCTCCACTAAATGAAACATAAATCAACCATTTTCCAGAAGACATGGTGTGATTTATTGGAATAGCACAATAGAAAATTCCTTCTTTCTTGGAATTATCCAGAATCTGATAATCAGTAATATGAACCTGTCTTTGTGGATTCGCTAATTCTATCTTAATAAGACTCTCTTCTAACAGATTATCATATTTAATCCATAAACAAATATATCGATCAATACTTGTGAAAATATAGCTTATATCTAGAGGGGCCTTAAAATCTGCTGAAAAATCTTTACATAACTCCCCAGTTATAAGTTCAATGTTATATGTTGGTTTTACTTTTGAATTGTACACCGAAAATAAAATATCCCGATAGGTGACTAATTCAGTATCGTCATCTGGCATCCAATATAAATCATTAATTAAAAATCCATATATTAGATCTGAAGTATGAATATCTAATACTAAAGTCCAATTCATTCCATCAGTAGTAGACATAACATCTACATACTCTTGGTTGTCTACTACATAAACAATAAAAACGCTTCTAATAAAAAAAGGTGAGGTATATGAAAAATTAATAATCTTTATCTCTCCTATCACACAACAATAAAAATAGTAGAACCTAGAAAGTTCTACTATTATGAACCTTTACTTTTGACCTTTTATAAAATAGTTATATGCATTTGTTGCTGTTCTACTACCAATTTCAGCTAGATATTGAGCAGTTGTTGCTACTACAGTTGGTCCTGGCTTGGCTTTTTGTGCTATTGCTACAGCCCCACCCGCTATACCCGAATGTGCACTTATACCTGAATTTGTATCATTAACAGCCTTTACATACGAACTTGACCAGCCTTTGGCGGAATCTTTAACAGTATTTACAGTAGTCTTAACTACTGTATTTGCTGTATTAGCCATTGCCTTCCCGAGATTTTTACTTGTATTGGCAAGATTTTTTGAACTGTTACTTATAGTACTTGCCACTTGGCTTTTGTTCTGGTTAATTTGGTTAACAATCTTGTTATGCGGTATCATTTTTACCTCCTAAAATATGTATTCAATTAATAGTATATTAGACCTATATATTAGTCAATATAAACCATTTTTAATATATAAACACTTTAAAATCAAAAAGGTGAACCTATGAGAAAATTTAGGTTTTATGATATAATCAGCGTTTCGATTTTTGTTGTATAATCCTCCTATATGTCCACTTTTCGCCGTGATTAGGGTAATAGTGAGTTGACAAATTGACACAATTTTCTACATGTACTGTCGATCAAAGCCAACTATTGTATGATAGATAGTCTATAGAGACTGTACTAAATTCTGGACTATCCAGTGGTGCTGGTGGGAATGGAAGTATCTAATCTATACAAGTTAATTAAATAATCCGTTTGAAAATTCAATTCAAGTGGTTAATTATTAATTAAAGACACGAATATCACAGTAAAACCGTTAAGTAAGTACTCCATTAACAAGGTGTGATGCAACTATGCAATTTGCTGCAAGGACGCTTATCTTATTTGCACTAATTGTTCTTTTTTACATGGCGGGGAGATTTGTAATCTTTGAGATTTTATATCTGGACAATACTTTTTATCAGAATGTATTCGAGATCATTTACTTTACTATTGCAGGTCTCTTGTCTCTGATCCTATCCGCGATCATTATGGATAAAATAACGAAATGAATGTCCAAAAGCCTCCCACTTTTTATCTTAGGAGGCTCTGTGTTTACCACGCTCTACTCATTGCGAGAGCATGAATTTTAGAGATCTGTTCTACTCATACATCAATCCTTTTTCGTAACTGTAGCTGTCTTTGTTGTATTATCCCAAGTCACGATATCGCCAGATGCTTCAGCCAGCGCTCGCAGGGGAACATATACCGTACCATCCATCAGGAATCCTTCTTTTATCTTCTTCCCGTAAGCGATTACATTTACCGTGTCCATATTTTCCTTTCCCTCCTTTTTCTTGAGTTCAAAATACTTCCCTATTCCCATCACATGTCCATCCACGATAGCCTGAATGATATCGGGGCGCTTTAAGCGTTCTGAATCTGCCAATACATCAATAAATAGATTTTCCGTTAAAGCAGCGGGCATTTTACTTTCTCGCACCATATGAAGATTTTTCGTCTTTTGTCCTCGATCTCTGACACCAAATGGACTTAGCTGAACCATCAATTCCTTATGAATAGAATCTTGAAGTTTAACGGCGTTTGCGCTCGCCTTTGTATAACGGTAGCTTTCGAAACCTCCCATTCCCCCGCCTGCGTTACAATGGACAGAAACAAGCGCATCAACACCAAGCTTATTCATCATATCGGTACGTTCTTCGAGTTCTAAAAATACGTCCGTACTTCGAGTAAGAAAAACCTCGATACCCTCATACTCTCTTTCTACCTGCGTTTTTATCCCCAAACAGATGTTAAGAGCAATCGTCTTTTCCATTAAAGAATTCTGCGCGGCTCCAGAATCTTTTCCACCATGCCCAGCATCAACACCTAATCTAACGATTCTCATCACAGATCGCCCCTTTCTTACCTGCTCAACTACTGCGTGAACAGCAAGGACAAGTATAATATCAAAATACTCCAAACTAGCATTTTTGGTGAAAGCTTTAGCCTGAACCAAGTACCCAACTTGAAGCTGCATAAAGAGACACATCCCCAAAACGAAAGAACCGGCTCACATAAAGGCATATGAATATACCAGACATCATTGCTCCCGAAAGCAGTTATTTGCTATACTTTTCTTACAAAATGTGATTGGGGGTTTTACTGGTGGCGATGCTGAATTGCTCATTAGCTAGGAAGTCCTCATGCAAAGCCTGATTTCAGGGCGATACTTTGCGTGAGGTGCGATAGGATGTTGCTTGATTTTATCGCCCAAACTTAATTTTATCGTTTCTTATAGCGGGCTTTGCACCTTATGAACTTTTAATAAAAATAAGGGGCTGAAGAGCTATGAGTACACCATTTATTAAAAACCATCAATATAACGTCATTAAAAAACAAGCGGAGTTTATCCTGAAAACATTGCGGAGTGTAGCGGATCGGAGTGTCTTGGAAACAGTAAGATATCGCTCTGTATTGAACATTTTTGAAGTGTTTCCTAACTTGAGCGAAGATCAGCGGAAGATGCTGGAACAAGTATCAACTTTCGAAACGGCATATGATTTCCAAAGATATCTCAGCGAATTAGAACAATACCTGGAGCCATACCCACCGATTACACCCAAGCAGATTGAGAAGCTTTTCCCAAAAACCAAGAAACTGAAAGTGCCTAATCTGCAATCCATCAATTTCCGATTTGTGACGTATCTCAGCTGGATGGATATTGCCACGAATAAACTGTTCATTGTATATCCGTTTGAAGGAAAATTTATCGGCATCGAGGGGAGAATTACGCCGACGAACAAGAAAGGGTATTGCTTGTTCTGCAATCGGCACCATGAACTTGCATTTTTTTCAGTCAAGACCAAGCCATCGGTCCCTTCAGCGGACAATTATGCTGCTATCGGTCATTACGTATGTTTAGATAATCAAGTATGTAATCAGAGTATTACGAATACAGCAGCACTGGAAAAGTTCATTTTCTCCGCTCGCAAATAACGCTTTAACTAATAAAGTAACGGAAAACGTTAATGTAATAAAAAAAATGGCAGACTACGTGGCTACCCATCATAGTCTGCCATTTTCTATTCCCTGATTCTCTTCAAAAAAACCATATCAATTGATGTAACAATTGATTACTTAATAGAATTAACTAAAGAAAACAGGGAGTAGATCCAGGATAGAGATATCAATATATAAGAAAAACCGCCATATCAGGCGGTTAGGCTGTTGATTCTAATCTATAGTTCCCCGTCAATTCAATCATCTTTGTCCTTAAATTTTTCAGGGTTTTTAACAAAACTTTCTTTAATAAAACCACATTTAGAGCAAAATATATGCAGCACTTCTGATCCAAAACCCATAAATACTGTTTTTTTCACTGGGTATACATTTCCTTGATTATACTGAACGCCTTTTGATGTTTCTCTACTGCCACATTTCGGACATATCGTTTTGTTATGATCCATAGTTGCCCCCTCATAAGCATAAAATCATCATATATATTATTCATCAAGTTAAAGCTAGTATCCTGCCCTATATTGATTTTAATACTTTTGTTTGAGCGATGTACTGGCTTCATAGAAGGAGATCAAGTTTAATCTAGTTAATTCTTGTGTGCCATTTTGAGACCAAATGCTGGACATTAACTAACATTCTGTGTTGTGTAACGCCGGGGCTATAACCCAATCATTATCTCCTACAGGTCTTTCATTTTCTCTACACTTTCGAGCGAAAACAGCCACTCTCCTTTTCCCGAAATTATACCACGGAGCAGAAAAGGACTTGTTAAAAAAGACCCCTTCACTGGCAGGGTCTTTGATATTTACAAACACTTAGGGATTAATAATAATGCCCAACATCTATGCTACTGCCTTTAATTAGGCTCGTTTATTACCTAAAAGCCCTGACCACCTAACTTAATCAACATAATATAATGTGTAGTTTATAAACCAAGGAGGTATCATCAATGAGTGGTGTAGTAGGTGGATTCGGCGTAGGATGCTGTAGATTTGGTGGCGGAATAGGATTTATTCTGGTATTGTTCATCTTGCTGGTTATTATCTTAAGTTCTTGCGCATTCATTTAATAAACTGAAGAGATCCCCTGCCGGCATTTAGCCGGGAGGGTTTTTCTGGGTTTATCGGAATGTAATTGGGTTTTAAAGTTGATCGAACCTAATCAGTGATGGTGATGATGGTGGTGTCCAGATGATTCGGCTTTCATTTTACACAAAATCGTATTGTCATGCTGATGGGCAGACGTTTCTAATTGAATCGTCATATGGTGAATATTTAGGTGTTCAAGATCATGTTCGATTTGATGGAGCAATCGTTCACTATCAGAAATGGACATTTGATTATCTACAACTGCATGGCAGGAAAGTGCATTTAACCCGCTTGTAATCGACCAGACATGCAAGTCGTGAACGCTTTGAATACCTTTTGCATTTTGAATTGTTTGAATCACAGCGTCCATATCTACATTTTGTGGTGCCCCTTCCATCAGGACATGGAGCCCCGATTTCATAACATAATAACCGCTGCGTAATACGAGTGCGGCAACAATGACACTTGCGAGTGGATCTGCCCAACCCCAACCGAAGAACATCATAAGCAGGGCAGCAATAATAGCGCCAATGGAACCAAGCATATCGCTAATGACATGCAAGTATGCTCCGCGCAAATTCAAGTTCTCTTTCACATCCCCGCCGCGCATCATAATCCATGCAACAAAAATATTGACTAGCAAGCCAATTGAAGCGATGATTAACATTCCAGTTGAAGCAACTTCGGGTGGATTTTGAAAACGCTGAAATGCTTCATAAAAAATATATATGGCAATAAATACGAGTGTCGCCCCATTAAGAACTGCTGCTAATATTTCAAATCGTTTATATCCATATGTTTTACTGTAGTTAGCGGCTTTTTCCCCAAGTGTAAAGGCCAATAACGCAATTCCGAGTGATATGGAGTCACTCAACATATGTCCTGCATCCGATAATAACGCAAGGCTGTTGGTAAGGAATCCTCCAACTGCTTCAACAATCATATAACCTGTAATAATAATAAAACTGATCAATAATGTCTTTTTATTTGCACCATGTGTATGGTCGTGCCCATGATCGTGTCCCATTTTAAGCTCCCTCCTCTAAATTAATAATGTGCAGTATGCTCAACCTTCATTAAACATATCTTCATGTTTCTGCTCTCTTCACTCATATTTTTCACCCCGTTAAAACACATTTTGCTAATATATGATCATGTATTCATATATAGATTATTATATTTTCCACTGAATGTCAATCAAACTGTATTTTTTTTCTTTTCTGTACTCAGACAATTTCTAGCCCTTCTTTTTTGGATGTTCCATGTTTGGACGTAATATAAAAAAAGTGAACCGCTTATTATATTTAAAGAAAAAAAAGCCTACCGATTAGCTGGTAGGACTGCTGCTCATATTCCATCAGATGCTTTCTTATATTCAATCAATTCCGATAGTCCTCAAATCTCCATCACTTACATAATCTTTTCTAAGTTAACAAATTTCAATCCTTGGAGCTTGTGGGCTTTCGTACGACGATCTAGCAGCCACTGCTTCGCAACAGCTTGTACTGCTAGCAGAAGAACACATCTAAGGTCAAGCCATCGACACTGTAAATAAACGGCTCTATCCCACACCGTGCTCCTTACAGGGGTGTCATAGAAACTGAAGCCGTAAAACTCACTTTACCAGACTAAAGGTTGCAAATTGTTAGCAGTTCAGGTTTTCTAACAACAATGGCGCAGCTTCAGAAGACGTGTCGATCTGATCAAGTATTTCCTGCTGATCCGGCTCCAAGGCATCCATGAAGATCGTCTCGTACATGCCATGCTTTAACGCCTTCTTGTTTCGATAAGGTCCTCCCGGATCACCCTTATTACCCTTGCATTTTGATTACCCAGCGGAGCACCACCACGATTCCCAGCGTCATTCTTATTCCCTCTTGCCGCTCCCCTCTTTTTTTGTTGTACAACACTACCTGAAGATTGTTGTACAACATTCCATTTATGCCTGCGTTGTTTCCAAACAACAAGATTCTTTTCATCACGTCCAACTGCTCGGCAAATTGACGATTCGTTATATTCCTTTCGTGCTCACGCCAAATTTTATAGGCCGATCACGGTTAGGATCGCGTGCTCTAGCCATACTACACCATCGCCACCCCCAACCCCCTGTTGCCAAACTGCGCCTAAAGACGCTAGCTTGACCTTAAAATTGTTCAGGCTCAGTGTAATTTGTCACTTTCACTTACCAGTTAAACTGGTTTACTTTCTCTTGCTACGGTTTCCGCTGAATGGATCTTCGTACTCTTTCACACTCAGTTTATCGACTGCTTGGTCATGTGCTTCTCGTTCACGAATATATTTAGCGACGGTTGCTTCACTTAAGCCCACTGTGCTAACGTAGTATCCCTCCGCCCAAAATTTCCGATTTCCGTATTTATACTTCAAATTGGCATACTTCTCGAATATCATTAGGGCGCTTTTTCCCTTCAGATATCCCATAAATGATGATACCGAGATTTTGGGGGAATCGCTACTAACATATGTACATGATCGGGCATCATGTGACCTTCTATCATCTCCCCCCTTATATTTACATAAACGTTTGATGATTTCGATCAAGTCTTTCCTCACTTGATTATAGATCTCTTTCCGTCTATACTTCGGGGTGAACACTATGTGGTATTTGCACATCCACTTGGTGTGAGCTAGACTATAGCTCTTGTTTGCCATCTAAGACCATTCCTTTCAATTGAGCCTGAACATCTCAATTTTATCGGGGTGGTCTTATTGGTCAAACCCTCGATCCCTCCACCCGCTAATGAAGTGACCCCATAAAGTTAGACAGGTTAATTCTTTAGGCGACTTGTTGTGCATGAGTTCGGTACTGTACCGGACTCATGCCTTTTAGTTTCGCCTTAATTCGCTTGTGATTATAATAATTGATGTATTTTGATAGCTCTTGTTTAAAATGCGCGATATTTTCAAATTCATTTACATAGAGAAATTCAGATTTCATAATGCCAAAGAAGCTTTCAATGACGGCATTATCGTAGCAATACCTTTGCGGGACATATTTTGTTTGATGCCACGTTTTTCAAGGGCATGACGATACTGTTTCATCTGATAATGCCAGCCTTGGTCAGAATGAATCAATAGCTCATCTTTATCCGTTAGATGCTTGAATGCTTGATCTAACATCTTGGAAACAAGGGAATAGACAGGTCTTGAACCAATTGTATACGTAATAATTTCGCCATTATATAGATCTAGCATGGGAGATAAATATAGTTTTTCTCCAAACAATTTAAACTCTGTTATATCTGTAACCCATTTCTCATTTGGCTTTTCAGCGTTAAAATCGCGTTCTAAAATGTTTGGTGCAATCTTGCCAACCTCGCCTTTATACGAACGATATTTCTTCATACGTATCAGGCACTTTAACCCCAATACCTTCATCAAGCGCTGCACTTTCTTATGATTAACATGGTGTCCACGATTCACTAGCTCATCTCGAATACGACGATAACCGTAGCGCCCTTGGTGCTCCTTGTAAATCGCTTGAATAACGTCTTTTAACTTAGCATCTTTGTCAGGCATACTGAACGTTTTTACCATGTAATAATACGTGCTTCGAGGGATATCCGCTAACTGTAGGAGTGCTTTCACCGAGAATTCGTTCCTTAGTTCATAGACGACTTGGGCTTTGTCTTTTTTGGTGATTTTTCCTTGTTTTGAACTAAGGCATTCAACTTTTTTAAATACGCATTCTCCATACGCAAACGCTCTACCTCTGCTTGTAAAGCCTCAACGGACCCTTCTGCTAACGTTTGATTCTTCTGTTCTTTTGAATCCTTTTTCATGGAGGGACGCCCCTTTTCCTTTGGTTGTAGGGCGTCTATTCCTCGTAATTCTAAGCTTCTTTGCCAGCTTAAAATGGTACTATGACTCGCAATATTAAATACCGCAGCCGTTTCTCTAACAGACAACCCATATTCATTCATATGATTAAGTATGTCTAGTTTATCCTGTACGGAATATGGTGTATAGCGCTTTTTAAAAACTCCTTCACCATGATGCTCAAATAGTCTAGGACGGAGTGATGGAGTCCATGGACTTAGCAATTGATTTCAAGCTTTCCGATCCATTTTGATAACGTATTACTACTTGTAATTTTTCGTCTGAACTAAACTTAGCCATAAAAAACTGCACCTCCAGTGTTAGATGGTGTCTAACTATTGGAGTGCAGTTCATAGCGGGTGGTTTAATGTTTCGCACGCTAAAAAAAGTCGCCTTTAAAAGGCGACTAGTCAGCGTCATCATCCCAATTTTCTAATAAAGCAGGGTGTTTTTCCTTAAGGAATTTATCAAAATTTGTCTGGATTCTTAGTGCTTTCATTTTTAAATCAATAATCTCCAGTAAGCTCTCACCTTGCTCTATTGCTTTGAAATCATTGATATTGATATCGATAATATATGTACGATCCTCTAGTTTCTCCTTAAGTAAGAAAATCTTCCTTGTTAACCCCGTTGCTGAACTCCAGTTACTCCCCGAAAGACCATAGTAAGAAAAAAGAAGACCAATCTTGGATTGATTTGAAGCAAGAAGTGTATAAAACTTTCCTACCCATGTTACACTGATTTTTTTATTATAGTTCTTACATTCCGAGAGAAACATTTCCCCAGGAAGTGTAATAAAATCCTTTAGTCTCTTTCCAATATGATTTAACTCGAGAAGTTGGTCAATTTCATTGGTGGTGTTCCTTATATTATCATACACGTCAAAAATACTGGATTTTTCAAGAAGAAATGTCACCAAGTTCTCTAGGGCTCTTCCCTTATCCGCTGTAGATGCTTTACCTGACCCTTCATGTAGGGTGATTAGCTTTTCAAGAAGAACTTTATATTCATGTTCGTCTTTTTCATCAAGTCTGGTAATTTCTCTAAACCTCTTCTTCTCATCAGCAAATTGACTTAAGATATATTCTTTAGCTGTAAGCCCTACGTCACTCATCAGAAACCACCTTGTAAATAACTATGCTGTCATTAATTGGATCTAATTCAGTCATACATTCTTCACACTCAACATATTGTGGCAGTTGATTAATCGTTTCGTATCCGATCCCTGTAAATCTCCTACAATTTCTACAGTATAACTCGTAATGCGGTCTTATTATCCCCAGATCCTTTATAGTTTCTAGAATGCCATATGCTTCACTCATCGGGATATCAAGATGTCTAATTAATGAACCTGGGTAGATATAATTTCCTTTTTTATACGAACTGATTATCGAGAGTAAGGTCTCTAGTTTGCTCGGCGTTATCTTTTCCGAATGTTCTAAGCTCTCTTTGATTTTTAATAATATACTCGGTGACATAATTCATCTTCTCCATCTCAGAATGACGACCGTAATACTGTAATATTGTATAATCTTCATCTGTGACACCGAACTTGAACTTTACTTTGGTCTTGTCGCTTTTCCAAACCAAAGTAATCCATGGTAAGTCCGCGAGAGTTTCGGTTTCGGTGACGAAGGTTTCAAGCAACTTTTTTATTTCTGGACTTTTATCAAAAAGTTCTTGATTAGCTCTTATTAATTCCTTCAATTCACCGAGTAAAGGAAGAACGTAATTTTCATTGATTCCATTTTCAAGTATAGCTTTTCCGCCTTTTTGGAAACTCATTGATTGAGCATCTACTACAACTTCTGCCTGTTTACTTTTTTTAATGTATTCAATAACCGGAGGGAAATTAACTGGTCTAAAAGAACACTGAAGTTTTTTTTCAAACCAATCTAGAATAGAGTCAATTTGCGATTCATAGAATAAATCAGATGGTCTAAAAATCGCACTTGTGCTATCTAATCGGACTTCAAGGATATTCATGTGCTTAAAATAAATACCCAGAATAGGGTATTTAATTTGTTTTTTCTCTCCCGATCCGGGAATATGACCACTCAGAACTTTACTAAACTTAAACATAAAGACATTACCAATCATCAAACTGGTTGGTTTGGAAACACCTTGTAATATATTCGTAGAGAAATCATGATTGTAACTAGGACTTAAAAAGTTGTTAATTTCCCCTTTATCTTGTAAGTCCTTAATTAGATCTTCATTTATTTGGTCTACATGAAATACTGCAGCGTATTTATACGATTTATAAAATTCGTTCCGTTCAATATGCATTACTGCTTTCTGTTCACGGTCAATTGCCAGTGAAAGTTGCTCAATCGTACTTTCTACCTCTGATAGATCAAGGATGTCTTTGCTTCGAGGTGTCTTCTTCCCCCTTTTTAAAAGCAAAACCTCCCCCTTCTCCATTTTTTTCAGTAAGCTGTCTTGCATATACTTTGGGTACCCTTCAGATATCGTCGATGTTAATAACTTTTTGTAAGAGGATACGGAATCATTAACACTTTCTTCTTCAAATATATCCGTCATATAGACCACCTGTTTATCATTTTGGGTAATTCTCCCTAAAATAATAACACAGATTATAAAAATAGGAACCCTTTAGCAACAGATTTTTGAATACTGTAACATTAAATTGAGCCGAACTATTTAGCGGCTCAATTTATACAAGCAATATTGATTTAATGAAACATTCTCGGCTGCAGCTCGTTCCGCAAGGTGTTTGTGCAAACTCTTAGGCACTCGCAAGTTAAATTTACCACTGTAGGCATCTTCCGTATTTGGTTCTGAAATCGGATCGCCATATTCAAGCTTAACTTCAAGATAACCTTCCATGGCCTCCCGGATGCTTTCGTAAGCCTCTTCCAACGTGTTACCGTTGCTTTGGCAACCGTCCAATTCAGCGACAGAGGCGTAAAAGTAACTTCCGCTTTCATCTTTAATATGTCGTATCTGAATTGTATACGGGAGCGCCATGTAATACGCTAAATCCTTATTTGCCATTGTTTTTTGACTAGGATATTATTTGTATTAGGATAGGGGAGCCGTCACTCCCCTATCCTATCCAATACGTCTTTGATGTAGACCGCCTTTAGTGGTGTTTCCTTCTTGATGGTGATTAGGTCGCCGGATTCATTTCGGAAATGGTGGTGTGAACCTCTCGTTGGCACTAATATGTATCCGTAATGCCGGAGAACCTTTGCGACTTCATCATATTGGATACCACTTGGCGGTTCTTCATTTTCTGGATGAGTTTAGCTATCCTAGCCATGTTTCACCTCCTGTATTTTTCTGTCCTGTTTAAATTGCCTGATTAGCATATAAGAAAATAGATAGTGAAGCCTGTAGCAAGCGATATTAAAGCAATATCGTATAGTGTATCTGGCACCGCTTCTGAAAGAACGGCGACCGTACCGGCCGCAGCAAAAACGCTACGCTCCTTGCTATTAAAAGCATCTGTACTTAGTAACTAGAGAGGAAGAACAAAACCATTTTACTGAGAAACGAAAATCTGTGTCAAAATCACATTTTTCAAAATATTCAGTATTTACACGAAAACTCATAACAAACCCAAGCATTTCCTCACTAATTCGAATCTATGTGATGAATTCTATAATGATTTTTGATTTTTTCATTATGTGTAAAAAAGGCCGCTGAAGTATCAGCGACCAAATTGGAATAATTCGTTTACATTTTTATATCCAATCCCAGTATTTATTTCCTTGACTCACAATAAAGCGATCTAACCAGGTTTGAAAATCACATTTCAAACTTCTAAGGTATTCAATTGGAGAGTATGAATCAATCACGTACACATACTCCGATTTTCCTTGTGCAGCTTCTTCTAAATTAATAATAATGTAATCTTGCAAAATATAAGCCACATTTAACAACTCGGATTTTTCATAGGTCAAATCAATGATGTCCTTCTGCTCTATAACGGTATCAACGTTATATAATTCATTTTCTTCCCCAAAGAGCATACAACCATTTGTGATTCTTAGAAAATCTTCATAATCTTTTGGTAACTTATAACTTATTTTTTCTAAAAGAATTGACAGATCTTCATCCCTGGCCGGAGCATTCAAATGTAAAATCACTTCTTCTTCATATCCATTAATATTCTGAATAACTACTGGGTCTTTATTTTTACTAACCAAATGTTTAAATCCTTTGTTTAATGCTTCTAAGTTATTCACAATATTCGTCCTCACCTTTTATAACTAATATCTAGTAAACCACGGACTTACGGTACCAGTATGAAAAGTCTTTGGCAGCGGAATAAGATTACTATAATCATTAGTTCCCCCTAGGTTTCTAGGCCGCATATGATGAACGTGATTTTTATTCCAATCATATACATTTGGATATTTTTTATTATACCATTGTATATACTTATTACGGTCATGTGTTGTCCATTTAACCGAAGGGACACGAGCCCAATCAGCCCTTGCAGGTTCCTTCATAACTTTTTTTGACGCAGGGTCAGTATAAACCGGATATAGGTCACCTATTTTATTTACCAAAAGAGTATCAGTGTTTGCTCTATCCGTCCCTACAACTCCGCCAAGCAAATTTTTCGCTGTCAAATCTAACACACCTGTATAAAAACCAGTTCCACTTATGTTAAAAGTATGCTTGACTTCAGCGCCGACCTTTATACCAAGAACCCCCTGCAGAGTATAAGTAACAGAAGATATTACCGACGTTGAATTGGATCTAGTTGCTGCTTTTCCTAACTGAAGCTTAAAATCTAATTTATTTGGCTTTTTCCCTGTAATACTTCGAATCGTAGATTTCATAGTCATCTGAGATTTACCAGGCACTGGATCAATCCTAGTGGAAACAGTTACACCATTCACAGCAGTAGGTGAAACAGAAAGAGTATTAAGTTGACTTTCATCAATTTCATTTGTAGTAGTTGTACCGTCTTCGTTAAATGACATAAAGTAGTATCTTTCTGTTATTTCATTTGGGTTATCGTATTCCCCAAATTGTTTAACAAATTCTAACGGAATTTCAGTCCCAATTTCACTCTCGTTAACCCCTAAATACTGAACACTAATTGAACTTTCTTCAACCGAAGCTGATGAAGCATTAGAGAAACCTGGCAATAATTGAATCGTTAAGACAAATGCAAGTAATACCGATAAGAGCCATTTAGATTTTTTCAACTTTTTCCCTCCATTGACTAGGTGTATTAAGGGCCTGCTTCAATCTTACAACGCCTCCCCCACTCCAAATTTAGGCACCTATGGATACAACACTCAATTTAAGGAAGTAGTTACTCTTTTTTCTTAAAATATTTAAAATAATTCAAAAACCACGCAGCATTTATGCAAAAAAAGCGAGAAGAGGTACGCCCCGGTTACAATTGCCGCATTCATGCGACTCGTGCGTGTCATTCTCGCCTTATTTCCACAATACAAATATCAGAAAAAAATACAACTCCCACATATTAAAACAGCCATAACAGGTTATAAATCATGTACCCTCATGGCTTTCTTAGATCCTAGCTTGTTTACGGATCAAATATGATATTACTTCAATTAATATAATAAAACGGTAAAATCAAAAAAACTGATTCTACCGTTTTTAAAATCTACATAAGTATATTATTTAATGTTTCAATAAATTCCTCTTTATTTTGAGGGGTGTAAGAATCGGGCAAAAGGCTAAGTAGTTTGTCTATTTCATTTTTCAAATCCTTAAATTCACTTATACTATTTTCTTTTTCTAAAGCAAAGTCAGACATCCCTGCAAACATTGCCTCGTCTACATTTTCCAATACCTGTTCTATGATATGAGGATTCATGTTTGTCGATGTCATAGAGTTCTTAAATCGAATAAATGAATTAATTGCCATGTTAAGTCTTTCGTCTGCATTAACTAATAGATGCATATTCTCTTTTTTTTCATTTCCTTCTTCTATTTCATTTATAAATTTACTGAAATAATCAAGACCATGAATAAATACTCTATAAGAGCTACTATCTCCGGTTCCATAATTGTCTTTGTCATTTACATATTGATTATAATAAACAACAGACAATAATACATTCAAGAAGATAGAAATAATTAGAACAATCTTTAAAGGATTTTTCAATTTCTCCAGTCCATTCAAGTAGGATTAATTTATTGTAAGGAAAAAAGGCAAAGTTTGAAGTGTGGAATGAACAGCAACTGAAAATCTTCTTAGATATAGCAGCCCAAGATCAACATGATACAAAAAATGATAGCAGCATTCGATCAATTGCTTTGTTTGCTAACACTGTATAAATGCAAGCTGTTCCTAAATACAATTGGTGACTCGATCTTAGGAACCAAATCGAGGACGAAAACCCACTTTACTCGAATAAAGGGTGGAAAAATGGTAGAAGTATAGGTTATTTAACAATTACGGCGCGATTCCGAAAACTCGGAAAACCGCGCCGTCATTGACTTTCTAAGGATGCTGGTGAAGGGAATTGAACCCCCGACCTACGCATTACGAGTGCGTTGCTCTACCCCTGAGCTACACCAGCAAATAAAATGTCGTAATAAAACGACAAAAAATATTATAACTCGCTCAAATAAAATTTCAACCCTTTTTATATGGAAAAGACGGAGGTTATCTGTTAATTTCCTAGTTTTTTCCGTACGGATTGAAGTTTTTGCTTGCTCGAAGAGACTTGATCACGGCGGTCATCGATTTTGACGGATGTCGATACCCGCTGAGCGCCAGACAGAAAAGGCGCTTCATGCAAAGCAGCAATAGCCCGCCATACAGAGGAAAGTTCCCCTTCTATAATCGTGCTCATCGAGGTTAGCTCGTAAGAGATTCCTTCCTGCCTTTCCAGTACCCGCTGCATCTCGGCAACATACTTACTCAAACTGGTCGTCGCCGTTCCAATCGGGATAACGGTAACTTCTGCAATGGCCATCTTGCTTCACCCTCCTCAACCAAATGAATATTTATATTGTATCAGCCAGCAGCCATATTTCAAAATTACCCCACTACCAATCACCTATTTTTTCCGCAAAAATAATAATTTATAAGGGTCTAAATCGCCGAATAAACCCCTATCATTCGTCTGTTTATGCGAAATATCACATCCCTATTGGCACTTTGCAGATTAGCGGATTATGAGGTCATTTGCTATAATTCGAATTGCGTCAAATTTTAAGATTATAGTTTACAAACACAATATATTGGGTTAAATTAGTTATCAGCAACAAAATATAGTGCACACAGGTGTTTGACGACTGAATTATTCGTCAGACTTAATAGGGAAGTATGGTGCAAATCCATCACGGTCCCGCCACTGTAAAGGGCTTACCCGGATCGCATCTTATGCGATTCGAAGACGAATCCTGGTTTTTATGCCACTGAAGGTTTAATTTCGACCTTTGGGAAGGCGCCAGATTCGCCCCAAGTCAGGAGACCTGCCTGTATGCAAATACAACACCGATCCTACGGGAACTTAGGAAAGTGTTCACTTTTTTGCGTCTGTTCAAGCCTGATGCCCTATAAAGCGGCTTCATCTGCTATGAGCATATCATTCACAGCGCATACGAACATTTTCTTGCCTTACGGGTTTGGAAAATGTTTTTTTTATGCTCTTTTTCTTTATTTTTTAGTAGAAAGCGAGGAATTCCCCATGCCCCAACTTGTAGTTAAACCGAACAATCGCCAGCTTGCTTTTGACGAAAACCGCCTCTCTGTGTATGCCGATCGCATCTTGAACGGATTGGACACGCTGAACAAGGAACAGCTGCTTCGCGGCGTTCGCTCCAAACTTCGCAACGAGAAAATAACTGGTGAAGAAATCAGCAGCGCATTCACCATGTCGGCACTTGAACTGGTAAGCAAAGAGGAGCCGAACTGGAAGTTTGCAGCGGCACGCTCACTTTTGACCTCTCTTTACAAAAAAGCGGCCAATCACCGCCGTTACAAAGCGTATCCGGAAGAGCCGTACGGATCTTTTTTCCAACTCGTCTCAGAGCTTGTTCAGAAAGGAATTTACCGTGAAGAACTGATGGAATGCTACACCAAGGCACAGATTGAGGAGCTGGGAGAAACGATTGATCATACCCGCGACCTGCTGTTCGATTACATAGGACTGCTGACACTTTCCGAGCGTTATCTGGCAACTGATTTTGATGGCCGTGTGATGGAGCTTCCGCAGGAACGCTACATGATCATTGCGATGTATCTCATGCATAAAGAGCCCGCTGAAAAACGTATCGAACTTGTAAAAGAAGCCTATTGGGCGATGAGCAACATCTACATGACGCCTGCTACACCGACATTGTCCAATGCGGGGAAAAAGGTAGCCGGTCAGCTGTCCAGCTGCTTTATTGACACGGTGGATGACTCGCTTGAAGGAATTTTTGACTCCAATACCGACGTGGCACGTCTCAGTAAAATGGGCGGCGGCATCGGGGTTTACCTCGGCAAGGTTCGTGCCCGCGGCTCCGACATCCGTGGACATAAAAACACCAGCTCCGGCGTTATTCCTTGGATTCGTCAATTGAATAACACCGCCGTCAGCGTCGATCAGCTCGGTACACGTAAAGGAGCCATCGCCGTTTACCTGGATGTTTTTCATAAAGATATTCTCGCCTTCCTGGACCTCAAGCTGAACAATGGTGACGAGCGTATGAGAGCGCATGACGTGTTTCACGGCGTATGCTTGCCCGATCTGTTCATGGAAGCTGTGGAAGCCCGTGATGAATGGAGCCTCTTTTGCCCGCATGAAGTGAAAAAAGTGATGGGTTGGAAAGACGAGAACGGCCGTCCGCTCGGTCTGGAAGACTTCTACGATGAGAAGCTGGGCCAAGGTACGTTCCGTGAAAAATATGCTGAAGCCGTCGCACATCCGCTGCTCTCCCGCATTACGGTTCAGGCGATTGACATCATGAAGCGGATTATGAAATCACAGCTCGAAACCGGCACACCTTATATGTTCTACCGTGATACGGTTAACCGTGCGAATCCGAACTCTGCACATGGTATGGTCTACTCTTCCAACCTGTGTACTGAAATTATGCAAAACCAATCATCCACAGTTATTGAGCAAGAAGAGCTTGTAACGAAAGATGGACAGACTCGCATTGTCATTTCCAAAGTGCCTGGCGATTTTGTTGTCTGCAATCTGAATTCCATTCACCTCGCACGTGCGGTTCCGGCCAATGTTCTGGAGCGTCTCATCCCGATCCAAGTGCGTATGCTGGATAACGTCATTGACATTAACAACATCGAAGTGCTGCAAGCGCAATACACCAACAGCCAATACCGTGCCGTTGGCCTCGGAACTTTCGGCCTGCATCATCTGCTTGCCCTGGAAGAAATCCGCTGGGAATCGGATGAGGCCGTTGAGTATAACAACAATCTGTATGAAAAAATCAATTACCTGCTGATCAAATCCAGCATGGAGTTGGCTAAAGAGAAAGGGCATTACCCGAAATTCAAAGGCTCCGATTGGGAGAGCGGCGAATACTTTGCATATCGCGGCTACATCGACGGCGGCCATGAGGGCAAATATGTAACGACTGAACAGTGGCGTGAATTGCAGCAAGAGGTAAAGCAAAACGGTGTCCGTAACGCCTGGCTCTTTGCCATCGCCCCAAATGGCTCCACTTCGATTATTGCCGGCTCAACTGCCAGCATCGATCCGCTGTATGAGCTTCTCTCGTATGAGGAAAAAACTACGTATAAAGTCGCTAACCCGGCTCCAGACTTATCCGAGAAAACAATCTGGTACTACAAAACGGCTTTCCTGATCGATCAGCACTGGTCTATTAAAATGGCAGCTGCCCGTCAGCGCCATGTGGATCAGGCACAAAGCTTCAACCTGTATGTGCGTCCGGACATCCGGGCCTCGGAGTTTCTGGATCTGCACCTTCATGCCTGGAAGGCAGGCTTGAAGTCTACCTATTATGTGCGAAGCCGTGCGCTTACGATTGAGGAATGTGAATCGTGTGCAAGTTGATTTTTCGAACCCTCCCAAACCCTCCCTTCCAAGGGAGGGCCCCAAGGGCTCTGCCCTCTGGACACCCGCAAGACTTCGAGACACATTTGTGAGGCGCTTGAACAGTTACTTGGGTGCTAAGATCGCTTTCTCCCTTCGGGAACGCTTGGCTTGGGAGCAGGGATAAGGAGTTGCTTTGGTGTTCTTTTGCGTTACTTCCTGCTAGGAACGCTCTCCACTTCGGGATTCGCTTCTCTTTTAGAGCAATGATATGGAGTTACTTTTGGTGTTCTTTTGCGTCACTTCCTGCTAGGAACGCTCTCCACTTCGGGATTCGCTTCTCTTTTAGAGCAATGATATGGAGTTGCTTTTGGTGTTCTTTTGCGTTACTTCCTGCTAGGAGCGCTCTCCCTTTGGGGTTCGCTTCTCTTTTGGAGCAATGATAGGAGTTACTTTGCTGTTCTTTTGCGTTACTTCCTGCTAGGAGCGCTCTCCCTTTGGGGTTCGCTTTTCTTTGGTGCAATGATATGGAGTTGCTTTTGATGTTCTTTTGCATTACTTCCTGCTAGGAGCACTCTCCCTTCGGGATTCGCTTCTCTTTTGGAGCAATGATATGGAGTTACTTTTGATGTTCTTTTGCGTTACTTCCTGCTAGGAGCGCTCTCCCTTCGGGATTTGCTTCTCTTTTTAGAGCAATGATATGGAGTTACTTTTGCTGTTCTTTTGCGCTACTTCCTGTAGGAGCGCTCTCCCTTCGGAATTCGCTCACATGAGATAAACATAGCTACAAAAAATACACGTCCCACCAAGGAGGAATTAAACATGCAAGTTCAAAAAATATTTAATACGGAAGCTCCTAACCAATCGACACGCATCATTGAAGGTCAATGTTCAGGTGTTCTGAACTGGAATGATATTCGGATGCCCCATATGTATAAACTGTACAAGGTGCTCCTGCTGAATCACTGGATTGCGGATGAGATACCGATGTCCAAAGATGCACAGCAATTCCCGCTGCTTGATCCGGAAGAACAGCGCACATTCAAGATCAATATCTCTCTGCTCGCTGTACTGGATTCCATGCAGACGATGTTTGTAGGGGATGTAAAACGCTACTTCACAGACTCCTCTCTTGAAGCGATCTCGGCGATTATCGCTCAGCAAGAAGTTGTCCACAACCAATCCTACTCTTACGTCCTGTCTTCTATCGTAACGGAACAGGAACAGAAAGAGATATTCGAATACTGGAAGCATGATCCGGTACTGTTGGACCGCAACCGCTTCATCGCAGATATCTATCAATCTTTCCGTGAAAACCCATCACCACAGACGTTCTTTAAATCGATGGTCGCTGACCTGATCTTGGAAGGGATTTTCTTCTACAGCACCTTTGCCTTTTTCTACAATCTGGCGCGGGATCAGAAGATGATGGCGACAAGCCAGATGATCTCCTACATTCAACGTGACGAGAACCAGCATTGTTACTTTTTCGGTGAAGTGTTCAAACAGCTGTTAAAGGACTTTCCAGAGCTTAACACCAAGGAGAACATGGATTATGTATATCGAACCATTGATGGTGCCGTTGAGCTTGAAACGAACTGGGCCCATTACACATTAACGAACGTTCGGGGAATTGATCTAAACGAGTTGTCTGACTATATCAAATACATCGCGAACCGCCGCCTGAAAATGATGGGACTTGAAAAAGCCTATCAAGGCGTGGATGTGAACTGCATGCCTTGGATCAAGCCTTTCTCGGACGAAGCATTGAATGCAACAAAAACGGATTTCTTCGAAGCCAAGTCCCGTAACTACGGTAAAGTGGGCGACGACAACGGTTTTGACGATCTGTAAAAATATTTGTTCTTTAAGAAAAACGTCTTTACTATCTTTAAAAAAACAGCATGAATAAGAGCCTGTCCCAAGAAACCACTTAGGACAGGCTCTGTTCGTTACGTATTATTGTACGACTTTCCACACGCCGGCTTGACCTGGCTCTTCGCCTCTTGTCCACCAGCTAGCTTCGTAAACAACGCCGTTATGCTTGACTTGGTCACCGCCCACGTAAGCCTTGGTTGGATTCCAATCCAAAGCAACGTTGCTCGTGATCAGCTTCCATGCATCAGAAACATCAGGCTGGTTGTTCTGTGTCCAATACAACGCTTCAAATTCCAGACCGTTATATTCTACACGATCCCCTTTTAAATACACTTTGCTCGCTTCCCATGCAGGAACGTTCGGTAATGTAGGGATTTCACCATTGTTGTTATCGTCTTTCAATGTACGAACTGTCAGAGGAGCGGAGAATGGTGTTGAATTACCTGCTCCATCAATACCGCGAACCTTGTAAGTATAAGCGGTGTCAGATGTCAATCCGCTATCTTCATATGCAGTCTGAGAAATCGTAGCGATGAGATCATTGTTACGGTATAATTCATAGGCTTTAATTCCGGCTGGTGCCGTTGCAGCAGACCAGTTCAGCTTGATCGAATTTTGTGTCTGAGCCGCAGAAGCCAGGTTGCCCGGCGCAGTCGGCGCAGTCGGCTGCTCCTCGCCGCCAGTCTCTGTTCCGTCGTTCACAAGGTTCACGTCAATGACTTGATAAAATGCATTACCTGTGTCGGCGATTTCCCATACGCCGAGAATAAGATGATAACCGCTACGGTCGGTCGGCAAGTTGAACTCATGCGTTACGCTATTCGGCGGTCTTTTGCCTCCATCATTTACGGTGTGGATCGGTTCAAGAACATCCCGGCTCAACGGTTGGTTCGGGTCCCATCCTTTTTTAGTAATGTAATATTTCCATTCAGAAGTCGCATGAGGCGCAGTCAAATTCCACTTGAACGTGTTCTTTCCGCCTTTCAGCGTCACTTTATGCCAACGATCAGACGACTGCTCGTTCAGTTCCGCAAAAACACCGCCGCCAGCGATTTGGCCATCAGCCGGTCCAGATTGCGGGAACGATCCTTTTCCTTCTACACTTTGAGGCTCATACTGTACTTGCCCGCAATTTTGGTTCAGCCCTTGCTTACACAATACGGCACGGCTGGCTGGGGACTCGATATATCCGTGTGCTGAAGCGCTATCCGCAAAAATCATGGACCCGGCCAAACCGAGCATCATAAAACCAAAAACGATGAACAGAGGCGATGCTTTAATTCGCAGCTTGTTCAAAAAAGTTGTTTGTGTCATCCTTTTTCCTCCTGTAAATGCATTTCTCCATTTGATGGATTAATAGATTTCAACTTGCTTAGGCGCACCTTTCCTTGCTATCTAAGCAAAGCCGTACCACTTAGATCGACAATGAACGCCGATTTAAACGGATACGCGGTCCTTATGCGCCATAAATACTTTGAATGTAATAATACGTTTGAGGTGCATACTGCTTTAAACGTGCCCTTGTCGTGGAGTTAAGGAAATACAGGGCGGAGCTTTCCGCAAAATATTCCTCCGGATACAAGCTATTGTATCCGTCATTACCGAACAACCGATGAGCTTCGGAGTAAAACACATTTCTGAATTGATACGTGCTGCTGTATCGGTTAAGCACATACATATCAATGGCATGTGCCGTCTCATGAAGTTCCAGATTGACCGAGCCGTGACCCATGCCGGTATCGCTGTATCCGATTCTTACGATAACTGGATTGCCGCCCGAGCCCGGAACATCGTCCCATGTATTTCCTGTTCCTTCCCATCCGCGAGGCGTGACACCTCGAAGATGTCTCATCGAAGGATGATCTGTAATCGGGCCGTTTACCAGGTGGACCTCCACCCCGTTGTTGTACATCCGCTGCAAAATATGATCGCCAAACTTCTGAATATTGGCCATTATTTTATTAGCTTCTGCCACATCATAATAACCGCTGGGCAGCTTGACAACTTTCGAGATTAGATCAGAGTGGCTGGTTTCGCCAGGATCGTCAGGTTGGTTAGGTTCGCTCGGTTCATTAGGTTGACTAGCCGGCGGATCTCCATATACAAAAGCCGAAGCCATATAATACTTGCGGCCGTTGTATACATAATAAAACCAGCGATTGTCTTCTATTCCTGTCCAATAACCCTTCAGCGTTTCCCCCGTCTCCCAACCGTCAAATTGAACGGTGGTATTCCCGCGCACCACAAACAAGGCCGGTGACGAGGTACTCGGACCGGTACGGACGTTAACTCCTATTGGGGCGGTGATCCCCGTAAACTGAGCTTCAGCCGCATGAACCTGATCCATCCACCCGGCCGGTGCTATACTTCCAAAAAACAACAATAGTCCCAATAAAGTGCTTATCAGTTTTTTCATGATGAGATCATCCTTTTTATGTGGATAATTGTTGAGACGCAGTTGCCGTAAAATCCACAGTCGGTCAGTACAGTGTTGTCTCTCCCTCCTATTTTCGAACATTTTCGACATGATAGATTTTACGGAATTGCTTGTAAGCTTTTGGCAAGCCCCGTTACTATATTTATCTGACAAAACGAGATAAAAATTAAGACCTTTTTCGATAAATAAGACTTAATAAGCAGAAAATTGAATAATTATTCCTAGATAAAAATATATAAAAGTAAAAAAACATAATAAAGAACCGGATTATTACATATGAACTACACCTATCTAAAAAATGAAACGGATGCAAATGTTAGGATTAAAAATACAGTAATCCCCACCTGTAAATCAGGTAACTTTTACCTATTTTCATTTGGGTAATCAAGGAAAAATCATGGGGCTGTTCGCTTTTACATTCTTTTTGGCAATACCCTTTTTTATAAAATCTAGAATCCTCTTCTTGTATAATCAAAAAAAACACCACAGTAAATCCTGTGGTGTCCATGTTAGCCAGAATGAAAGTCGCCGGGCTAGCGTCTTCACCCTAAAGTAATCTTTATTCATTTCAATGAATTTTGTGAATTACGGAATACAGCGTTCTGACGGATATATCCATATATCTGCCACTTACATCACCGTACCTTTGGGTACGTCCTTTGTCTCGCCCAAACCCTGCTTCAGATGCTTCAGCTGCGCCACGATAATGACACTAATGACAACGAGGAGGAACCAAGAGCTGATTTTGCCGATGTGCACCAGTGTCCACTCCTTTTCCTGCCCTGGATACGTCCAAGCACCAAGGAATGTGGATATGTTCTCTGCGATCCATATAAAGAAGCCAATGAGCAGAAAAGATAGCGTGAGCGGCATCCGGTAGGTTGTCCCCTGCACATCAAAATGAACGATCGTTCTGAAAAATACCAGAAAAAGCAGTCCAGTTAACAGCCAGCGGGCATCCCACACATAATGATGGGTGAAGAAATTGGCATAGATTGCAGCGCTGATCAAAACCGTCAGCATTGGCATTGGCCAGCCTGTAATGCGCAGGTTCATCCGCCGCCATGCCTGACAGATATAACTTGCCACACTCGCATACATAAAGCCGCTATAGAGAGGAACTCCGCCAATTTTGCTCCAACCTTCTTCAGGATATGACCAGGAACCCATATGCACCTTGTACAGTTCCAGCATGAGTCCGATCAGGTGGAATACACAAATGACTTTTAGCTCATCCCATGTCTCCAGTTTGAAGACAACCATCCCGATCTGAGCCAGCAAACATATGATTAGAATGAGATCATACCGATGAATGCCCGGTACTTCCACGACTTTAGTTACCGCCAGCGTAGCGAATATTATAACCGGAAAAATACAAGACAGCGCCTGCTGAATGCCGAACGCCCAAAGTTTACGAATAAATGCCATACGTCCTCCTGTTTAATAAGAATAACAATTTCATAAGATGATCTTGCTTCAAGCATGAACCAGAAGGTACATCGCTCATCATAGCTCAAAGTAACACAAGCCGGGCAGCGAAAGAAAGCACAATTCAGTAACTATTTTGGCAATCATTAGTACTTGTAAAATGCAAAAGAAAAATGCCCTTCACATCCTGTGAAGAGCATTCTTCGAGAATTTGTCCACGCAATACATGACAATTCTGAAAACTTATATCTGTCTTAAGCAGGCAATTGTTCGCCTTCTTTCCCCTTTTTTTTCCGTAATGTAAAGGTTAGAGGAACCCCTATAAGCGCAATAATCGTACTGACGAGAAACACATCGTTAATGCCCATGGAGGTGGCTACCGGTTGTTCAGTAATCCCTGCGTTGTGATAAACGGTCGCTCTTGATACAACCAGTGCACTGAAAATGCCGATCGACAGGGATGCCAATCCTTGACGAGCCCAGTTCGTAATAGAGGATGCATGACCGGAATATTCACTGGACACCGCACTCATCGTTGAATTGGTCAGCGGCATATTGCACAGAGATATACCGAAATTGCGGATGACCAGCACCCCGGCAAACATATAAACAGACGTGCTTGTCGAAAATTTACTGAACACGGCTGTAGCTGCTACGATGATCAGCATCCCAGCCATCACCAGTTTAAACGGACCGATTCGGTCATAGTACTTGCCGATAACCGGAGCCGTCACCGCCATAATTAGAGCACCCGGCAGCATAATGATTCCGGTTTCCATAGGCGTAAGCTGCAGAACCGTTTGTAAAAAGAGCGGAACCAAAAGCGCGCCGGCATACATGGAAATCGTATTGATACAGTTCAGAATCAGACTGTACCGGAACTGGGGAAAGCGAAACACTTTCAGCTGAAGAAGCGGAGCCTCTCTTTTCAATTCCCACACAATGAAAAATGCAAGCAACACAAGCCCTGCTCCCAATAAGGACAATGTCTTGACTGACCCCCATCCCCAAACGCTTCCATTACTAAAGGTCAATAGAAGGAGGGTGCTGCTGATCACAACAGATAAAAATCCTAGACTATCAAAAGACTTCTTTTTGCTCAATTTATAAAATGGAATAAATTTAATGATGATGAACAAGGCCAACATTCCAATCGGTACATTGATCAGAAAGATCGACTTCCAACCGAAATATTGAATTAGGCTTCCTCCGAGCGTTGGACCAATGACGGGAGCCAGCATGGATGCCAGACTCCACCAGCCCATGGCATAAGCCTGCTGATCACGATCAAACACCTGGTAAATAATCGTCATCGTAATCGGGATGATCATACCACCGAATATACCTTGAATGATTCTAAATACAATCAACACATAGATGTCCCATGCGATAACACATAGAAATGAGAACAAAATAAAACCGATCAGTGAAATAACATACAGCCATTTATAGCTAAGCTGATCGCCCAAATACCCTACAATAGGAGCGATAATTCCCGTCGCCAGCAAGTAACCAGCCATTAGCCACTGCACGGTATTAAAGCTCGTATCAAATATGTTCATAACTACTGGCAGGGCTACATTAATGGTTGTAATACTAAGTCCGGCCAAAAAGTTGCCAAAGAAAATCGCACTCATAATAAGCCAAAAAGAAGATGATTTTTGTGTGTTCACAAAGCTGCCTCCAAATGCCAATTTAATCATTGAGTAACTAGACCCTATCAAACATGCCGTCTAAATCTTATATCGAGCTCCATAAGACATCCAGGCTACAATAAAAAAGCCCCTCTGCTGACCATCAGAGAAAGCTTGGACTATGAATTGATTGCAGTTAAATATGTTTTATCATCATATTGCCTTTCATTATTCCGTGGTAAACAGCCCCCGCAGCATAATTTCCCGGTTGTTAACAAACTCTTTCATGATAATAAAATGGTCCGTCTCTTCAAGACTGTACTGCTCAATACCGCTCTCGATCAGTCTGTATATCCTTGCAGCCGGATAAGCCATGAGTATAGGTGAATACAAGCCCGATTGAGATTATATCCATTATAGCTTATAACGGCCTTAAACCAAAAAAACAACGGATTGCCGCCCTATGCCACATATCCGCTGCTATGATTAATCATCTTTAGTCGTTGATCAGAAATTTGTATAAATCTTCGATCTTCTCATCAGTTAATGCCCCGCTGTTATCGAACACTTTGATCGATGATGGTGGGATATCCCAGTTGATCTCCGGAACAAAGTCAACGCGTTCTTTAAATGTATCCCAATGCTCCAGCTTCCACTCATCACGCTCGGTCTGTCTGCCAATGATGCGCTTTTTCTGCAGTTCCATATCCTGAAGCGTAACTACGATAACCTTAACATTAACCTCATTTTTCGTCCGGCCTGCCGCTGAAATCACCTCTTCGATCCATTCCCGATTTTTCAGCTCTGCCGTAAACGGAGAGATCATAAATACGTTCTGCCCCGCACTCAAGTTTTCGATACAGATATCCTTCGTCGTATCATACTCTAAATCACGCAGGTTTTCCTTATAAAAATCGGAATCCCGATCGTTCGGGTCCAGCCCGTTAGCTTCCAAAAACTTTTCAACAAAACGTCCGCCAACCGTATCACGGTCCAGAAATGCTGCCGGAATGCGAGCTGCAAGCTTCTTCGCTACCGTTGTTTTTCCTGTTCCGGCAACACCAACAAAAAACACTAGCTTCTGCATGCTTTAGTTCTCTCCCTTATAGGAAATATAGTCTGACCAAGAGGATGGATGATCCTTAGATACGCTGCATTCTCAGCTGTGTTTCCTCCACCAGCTCTTCAATGGAGGAATCTAGGCGCTCCTGAAGCACCTCTGTGATATCAAATCCGCCATCCTCCCTGCGAGCCACTTGAGCATCCACGGTGTACACGCCCCCCAATATATAACGAGCGCCAATGGACGATAATACCGGCTTTAAAGCATAGTCCATGGATAACAGATGAGCAAGGCTTCCACCGATAAATAGCGGTAAAATAATTTTGCCCGCCAAGCCCTTTTCCGGAATGAGATCCAAAAAGGTTTTCAGCACACCGGTATAAGAAGCTTTATAAACCGGACTGGCGATAATCACCGCATCGGCTTCAGCTACAAGTCCGTTAGCCTTTACAATATGCTCACTTTCAAACCTGGTACGTATCAAATCCTCCGGCGGCAGCTGTGCTACATCAATCCGGTTCACTTCAAAATGAGCAGCAGTCAAGCTCCGCTCTGCATAATCCATAATCGCAGTCAAACGAGAGCCTGCCGTAGGACTACCATTAATTATGACGGCTTTAGCCATGACTTATCCCCCCTGTTGTATCTTGTGATCGCATTCTTAAATCCATCCAGAAAAAAAGACTTCACAAGGTTCATGTAAAGTCCTCCGATGGTTCGGCTGCAACCTATATTTGAGACTAATTCATAGGTAATTCATCAGATTTAGTAACATGTTATCAATCTGTTACTGTATTTGTCAATCTTGTGAAGCCTTATGCCATGCATCATCTCTTCTCTAGCTCCTACTTGTCACGGCTGTATTCCACTTTTTATTAAGCATGTTTATTTTTCATGGCATAACCTATTCACACACTAAAATGATCCTTTGCTACACTTCCCTTTGGACATCTGCATTGACATAAATCAGCCTGCTTCAGCGCCCAAAAACAGAATTTTGTCCACTGTACAGAGACAAAGACAGGAGGCTGAACTCACAACCTGTAAAAGCGTGTGTTATAGCTTGGCAAACATAAGAAAAGCCCGGATTTCTCCGGGCTGGGCAACCTGTTATTTCTTATTAATGTCTCCACCATTTTCGAAGTAAGGATGGCTCCTCTTTCACGGTGAGCCGCTCGTCTTCAGCTAGATCAGAAATGTGCTTAAACCGATTGCAGCCGAACTCCAGACGGTAATACTCGTCCTCGTGGTTTATGTCTGGACGAGTATGAATCCGATGAACCACATTTTGCATTTCTGAGAAACCTTCGAACATGTTTGCTCGACCTCCCTGGATAATGACCGGCAGCCTTTATCCTGCCGAGAGGAAAGTGCTCCCTTGCTTTCAGGGGCCGGCAAGATCTCAGCCGCGGGTATTTAATGATTTGAATCATTTTTGTTCACGCTTTCATTTTAGCATATCACGCCAGGTTTGAGAATGTGATTTGAACGTTTTCTCGCGGAAAAGTCCTCTGTACGAGGACAATTTCACAGAACCGAAACAATTGAATTCCTCAGTATGTATAGACCAATTTATCTTATACAAAAACAATACTTTTGGCCTATATTATTCCAGTTAGTTTTCACTGATAGTATAGGTTAGACATGCATAATTACGAAAATACCATCTTTCATCTTTGAAGATGACTATATATTTCTTTATGTTTTGTCGAATAATGGTGAACCGGGCAACCATCCCCTCACTCGCGGTCATGCCCCTTAGCCCCTTATTTATGGATTATAACTTTCTGCAAGGAGACCAGCTCTTATGAAAATTCCAATGAACCACCTCGCTTACTCTCTGCTTGCCTGCTGCCTGTTCATCCTTGGCATTCTTGTTTTCCCGCCCCCCAGCCCTGCCCATGCTCAGTCGAAGCAAAAAGCAACCTGGTTTTGGGACACGCCCAAGATCAAGGATTCAACCGAGGAAATTTTATCTTTCGCATCCGCTAACGGCGTCAATACGATTTATTTGCAGATGAACCAAGACGTCCGTTCAACATACTATAAAAGCTTTATTCGTCAAGCTACGGAAAAGGGTATTGAAGTTCACATTCTTGGCGGGTCGCCAAGCTGGGCGCTAGAATCGGAACGTCACCGCCTCGAAACCTTTTTGGATTGGACGGCTTCTTATCAAGCATCCGCTGCGCCTGAGGAGCGATTCACCGGAGTGCATATCGATCTCGAGCCACATGTACTTGATGAATGGATGACGAACCGTTCCTCTCTGATCAAGCAATGGCAAAGCAATATCCGTTTTCTCGCTGATGGAGCTCATGCTTTGAACCTGCCGATTACGGCCGATATCCCGTTTTGGTTGTATACGTACAAGCTGCCGGATGACTCCATGTCCATGAGCCGCTGGCTTATGTCCAAAGTAGATGCTGTCGTCATCATGGCTTACCGCGATCAAGCAGCAAACATTTATGACCTGGCTCTTCCAGAAATGAACGAAGCTGCCGAGCTTGGGAAAAAGGCGATCATTGCTGTCGAAACAAAAGCAAGCGCTGAGGGTAATTTTATTACGTTTTACGAAGAAGGCCCCACTTTCATGAATGAGCAGCTGCGCCTTGTTCATAACATGGCATCCGAGCACGATGCTTATAACGGTCTCGCCATTCACGAATACAGATCTTGGAAGGTTCTAGAGAGCCAGGACAAATAAAATTGAAAGGCTGCCGTTTTCGGCAGCCTTATACCCTGGCTCACCTCCATCATACTGTCAACAGAAGCAGAATCACGTACCCTAGCGTGAATTTGGCACGAGTTACAGGACCTTTATCCATCTGTACATCGGTGTGCATTCCGTCATCCTCCTTAACTAGCTAGTAAAGTTTTACGTCCTCCAGGTTTATATAACTCAGTATATTCTCAGACCTTATTTTTGACCACAACTAAAATTGTTTCCTTACAGCAAGAAATAACATTTTTGGCTCCTTTACATTTTTTCTGTTGTTCGCTTCATCGATTTTGCTTACGATCTTCGATTATTCCTTCCCTTGTCCTTCGCCTGTTCCCCCGCCCGCATTAGGAACAAACCTTTTCCCTCCATCCACTCAGCATAAGCCAGCTCCTTCGGATCATGGCATCCCTGCTCACGCAGCTGCGCATGCAACCATGCTTTATCCTTGCCGATCCGTTTAAGGGTATCTTCATCCACTTCGCCATCTTCAACAAGGCAATATGACAGCTGGGCTCCTTCTTGTGAAAGCTTTAAATCACCACGCTCTACAGCTTCATACTGCGGATTTTTCACCACACTTAACGCCCCATTCGTCTCAAAAATAGCGTAAGCAACTTCTCTCATCGAGAATACGTCCTTCTGTCTAAGCATCATAAGCAGCTGCTGGAAATCAATTTTATTTCGTTTCATTTCCTTCAAATCCACTTCACCATTTCGTATGATGACCGAAGGAGTTCCTTCCATGGGACCACGGAGCTTTTTTACATACAACATCAGCTTTTCAAAAACATAAGATAAAGTAAACCATACCAACAGTGCGAATATAAGCTCACGATACCTTATATCCTCTGCATACAACGTTTCACCTACAATATCGCTCAGCAGAAGAGAAGAAATGAAATCAAAGGGGGTGAGATTCGATATTTCTTTTCTTCCTAACAGACGCGTCAGCAGCCATAGTCCAAGAAAACCGATCACCATTTTAACCGCGATCATACCAAAGTCCATCAAACATCCCTCCTGTTAAAGTCCTTCCTCTGTCTTTTACTTACCCATTTCTCTACAGTAGGTTTGTTTCGTGAAACATCTTGGTTTCTTCCGCAAAAAGAGTACAGCTTGTCTTGAAATCCCATCCTTCTTGTGCAATAGTGAAAGAAGAAAATTGAAGGAGGGATTCAGCTTGTCCCTTGCGGAATGGATGAATGATTTTTTCGGCTCGATGGAAGGTCTGCTGACAGTCCTGTTGGCAGCGACCGTATTCCTGGGCATGTACATATATAGCGCTACCCGACTTTCGGCAGCCCGTACTGAAACGCTGGAACGGATACGGCAGTCGTTAACTCTGTACACACAGCTGGCTGGACCGCTGACTGCTGTAATTGAACATGCTGACGAAACAGACATATCTGAGGAGCAGCTCGTCAGCCTCCTACAAGAGTGTAAAGCTGCTGATCGGCTGACGATGGATTTGCTGAGGCAGATCGACGCATATTTGCGCGACAAAGATGCATCCAGGCTGCCGCAGCTGAGTAGAACCTTGGAGCGAGAGATGAACGAGCTCGTTTGTGAACGAGCCGATATGCTTCGCCGTATTGAAGCCCCCAGCTGGGGAATTGGCCTTTGGCAGCTGTTGAAGCCGGCTGTACCCGGGATCGCTCTTGCATCTGCTGTATTCTGGACGTTTGATCTTATTTCCAATCTGCAATTCCCGGAGGCATGGACTACCCTTGAGGTCTGGACCCTGTGGCTCTCCTGGATGATGGCTACCGTTTCCTTCTATCAGCTGTTCATGGACACAAGGCGCCGTCCCCTCAACGTCATCTTCTATGGGCTTCATTTCCTCATTGTTGCAGCTGCATCGCTCAACCTGATCTGGACTGAAGTATCACCTTATGTACTGGCGACACAACTGTTACTGTATCTTGCAGGATTCTCTTTTACATCTACTCGTTCCAGGAAAGAAAGACCTTATGCCGGCGATCCTGAATTGCTAAAGATGTATACAGAACATTCCGAAACTGAATCCAATAACAGCAAACGTCCAAAAGAATCTCCCACCCCTCTGCCGCCCCGCTTCGGCAATACGGGCAGTAAACATCGCTCTGTTAAATAATCGGCAACCTCAACCTGTGACATCATCAGGTATAACAAAAGGCAAGATCCTCTAAGCACAGTGCCGGGATCTTGCCTTTTCATGTATAAATCAATTGTTATCGGAGAACATGCTTCCCCTTCCTTACATCGGTGTTACGATTCCAAACAGCTCCTCCGGTTCGTGGATAATGTATGTTGGCTTTCCTTCAGTAAGCAGTTCCTCAGCATCATACCCCCATGTGACCATGACACAGGCAATTCCCAGATTCCGGCAGGCTTCGGCATCCCGAAGCTCATCTCCAATATAAAGCACCTCATCTTTCGAGATCCCCCGCTCTTTCAACAGCTTGCGAAGCGCCTTCTCCTTGCCGAAGATGCTGCTTGCCGTATATACAAAATCAAACATCTGACTGTTATGCGCACCAAGAAATTTTTGAATGTTTTCCTCACTGTTGGACGACAAAATTCCCATCGTCATCCCTTGTGATTTAACTTCGGAAAGAACATCACGGATGCCAGGTACAATGTCAAGATCAATCACTTCATCTTTATATTTCTTCTTTACATCAGCCACAAGCATCGGCAGCTTATAAAACGGACATTTCATCACCTTTAACCTATCCCGGATCGAAAGGGAAGCCAGGTGCTCGACATCTTCATCTCTAATCTTTTCATAGCCGTATTTATCCGCGAGATCGTTCATCAGCTTAATAACCAAGTATTTGCTCTGGACGATCGTTCCGTTGAAGTCAAAAATGAGCACCTTGTACATGTCATTCCTCCTTTTATGCCATATACCTATATATTACATTTTCTACATGGCAAGGAAGAATCCTGTTAAATGATATCGGTGTTGTCGACATTTCTAAAGGATGTATCTATGCGTATACACCAAAACTCTCTGCTATAAAGATCTCTTCAATCCCACAAACTATATCGATATAAAGTTCTCTTTCTTCAAAATGTTTTTGTGTTAGCCCCTCTAAAGAATAGTTAATAAACTTGGCTTCACGTGTATATTTAATCAAAAGTTCAAATAGCTTGCAGGCTAAATTTTTGTTTATTTTTTCAAGAAGTTTAGTTCCCTTTCTAATTTCTTGTAGCAAAGCTAATAAGCTTTGTTTTAATTCCTTTGAATTACGGACATCTTCAAAAGTTTGATTGCAGTAAAAGTTTAAATTCTTTAACCAAGGTATTTCAGAAGGTGACTCATCAATAGTATTATTAAAAAAATTCAAAATTACTGAATGAGATCTATATAGCAATTGTAATAGCTCTTCTTTTCGTTTCGTATCGCTATAATCCATTGCAGAGAGAATATTAGAATGATAATCCCCTAAATTTGACATGAGTTTTTTAGAAATCATCGTTTCTAATGATTCATTCTTATAGAGTAATAAGAACTCCGATAACTTATCCTCTTCCTCTAGGCTTACCTTTTTATTAAATCTCAGTCTTGTGCTGATCGTAGCTATTTTATCTATAATCTGGTCTTCTAAAAAAATCATTCTACTGTTGGTATCCATCAGAACGATAGCCTCCCTATTTCTAAATCTCTCAATTGGAACTTCTTAAGCAGATAAGAAAAGGATGCCCCGGATTATTTCCCTGAGACATCCTTTCGCAAGCTTTACGTGTATTCCTTAAGTTACACCTTCTCCACCGGACAAATACATACAGGACGTGGAACTTCAATCGTATATCCGGTTGATTCCAGCCTGCCTGTGTCCTTATCGATTTTATAACTTGCGATCAAGCCGTTGTCTTGATTGGCAGAAAGGAGGAATCCTCCTGGCAAAATGTTAAAGTGGCGCGGCGTCTTCCCACCCGAAGAGGTCCAGTTTACCGCGCGCAGCATTCCGGTCTCCGTATCGATTTCATACTGAACAATACTGTCATGCCCCCGGTTAGAAGCATATAGAAAACGGCCGCATGGAGAAACGATAATATGAGCACCCGTATTATCCAATATGACATCCTCCGGCAAGGTGGAAATATGCTGCAGCATTTTCAAATCTCCAAAAGTAGCATCATAAGCATACACCGTAACTGTGCTGTTCAATTCATTGATGCCGTATAACCATTTTCCTGATGGATGAAAAGCGATAAAGCGAGGACCCGCTCCCGGCGGCAGACTGATTTCCCGGTGAGTTACAAGCTTGCCATCCTCGAGCCGGTAAAGGTTAACATCATCCATCCCCAAATCGCTGACCACCACATATTTATGGTGAGGGTCCTCGAGTATGGAGTGTGGATGCGCCTCGGACTGACGGTCAACTCTCATTCCACGTCCACTGTGACGGATCATGGAGGTGATTTCCCCGACAGTTCCTCCTTCCTCCAACGCAAACACTGTAATCCGGCCATCGCTGTAGCCCGTTGTGAACAAAAACTTTCCGTCTCGCGAGCGGGAAACATGACAAGCTCCCGAAGATTCAGTCGGCTTACGATTGAGTATCGTCAGTTTCTTTTCCTTGGGATCAGCACTGTACGCCACGACTTCACTGGTTTCTTTTTCACTGACCGCATATAATACACGATGATGCTCATCAAAATCCAAATAAGTTGCATTTTCAATGCCTGATGTTCCGCTCAACAGCTGCATTTCGCCGCTTTCCCGGTTCAAGGAAGCCAAATATATGCCTTTGTCATTGTCAGAACCGTAAGTTCCTATGTAAAAATAAACATTCTGCTCCATCATCACGTCGTCCCACACTCCTTTAATTTCTGAAGAAGCGCCTTGATCGCTTCCGTTATAATGTATTACCCAAACAGAACGTAACCTTTACCCCTCCCCGTTCCAAATTTACAAAAAAACAGCGTGACTTTATGCAAATCTATTATACATCCAGTATTTACATAAATCGAAAAGTATTTCCGAAGCCATGGCTCGGGTAGACAGCTGTTCACGGATAAGGGATAATATTTCACATGAGTCGATTTTCCTATTAATCTATCAGGTGGTGATCAAGATGGAACAGACACAGCAGCTGTCCACCCGAGATACCATTCTCCATATGTTAAAAACACAAGGGCCGCTCAGTGCCAAGTCGATCGCTTCCACGCTGCTCGTTACCGATATGGCGGTGCGCCGACATCTTGCCTGCCTCGAAAAGGAAGGCGTCATTGAGACCGAACTTGTTCGTCAGGCTATGGGTCGCCCACTTACTCTATACCGTCTTTCACCGCGTGCAGAGTCGCATTTTCCAAACAAATACTCCGCGCTTACCTTGGATCTGCTCGATGAACTGGCGGAGGAAACGGGTGAAGACATGGTGACACGGCTATTTGAACGCCGCCGCGACAAACTGCAGCAACGATATGAAACGGGTGTTTCCAGCAAGGAACTGGTTGAACGGGTACGTATGCTGACTAACATCCAAAATGAAAATGGATATATGGCAGAATATGAACAAATCGAGGATGGAAAATATATCATCAAAGAGCATAACTGTCCGATTTCGCAAATCGCGAAGCGGTATAATCAGGCCTGTAGCTGCGAGCTGGAACTGTTCTCTTCTTTACTTCAAGCGAAGGTGGAGCGAACCGAATGTTTCGCAAACGGAGGCTGCCGGTGTGTCTATGTCATAACCGAGTAAATATTTATGAGTCCCTTGAAGAAGTTATGGGTAAGAGTATGTAACCTTACTTACATAACCTGCACATTCAAGGAGGCTATGCCTATGATGGACATTCAAACAGTCATTCATGTACATTTTCGATGCCGACAATGCCAGCAAAATATTCAGGCAGCATTTGATACTGAGCGAATGATCAACATTCATTGTCCGCATTGTAATCACGGATATACTATGATGAAACCAACCATCGAAGAAGAAATATTGTTTGATTGGAAAAAAGAAGCCGTCTATCAGAAGGTACGCGCCGAAAAAACGGAGCAGGACAACATGGAGCTGATGATTCTGATCATCAAAGTCATTGAACTGCTTACCTGGCGAGATGAAGGCAATGGTCACATCCGGGCCATTGAAACATTGCGCCAGTGGCTACTCCTCAACGGCGTCCCGAAGACGCTCATTGAGCTATTTGATGCCAAAAGTCCCGATGGTAGTTCACCGACGGCGTATAGAAAGTAATGCACAAATCAAAGGAGCTGGCTTCGCTCACCAAGCGATACCAGCTCCTTTTTAAGCTCTAAAAATTTGAAGGGCCAAGGCGCGGCTTCATCGATCCCGCCAGCATTTTCAAAACTCCATTTTCATAACCAACTTTATAGATAGCCTCATATTGCTGATAAGAAATAACGCCGTTTTTACGTTCTTCTGCTGTAATAAGCACTTCTAACTCTACAAAGTCCACTCTAGTAAGAAAGGTGAAAAATTCAACAGTCACCTGCCCCGTGTTTAAATATCCTTCACGAAACTGTTCGTAGGTCACTTCCCTTTGCCAGCGACTGCCAAGAGATGCATATGCCGATACGTAATCCCCCTTACTCACGTTGATATAAAACTGCTGAACAAACTCTTCTGCCTCTTCTATGTCAACCAGATTTCGGGAAAAAGTCGATTTGTTATTTTTAGGATCCCCGGGGATTGGATTTGCTGTCCATTGCTCCACCATAGATGCAATCTGGGTGATTGGAATGCTGAAGCCTATCGTTCCCTGCTGCATAATGGCTGAGTTAATGCCAATGACCTTCCCCGTGTCCGAGTTAATCAAGGGACCGCCGCTGTTTCCTTTTGCAATGGGTGCAGAGGTTTGATACAAATTTTTATACACATATTGATCCAGCACAAATTCCCGGTCTAACCCACTGATAATTCCAGTCGTCACCGTATTCTCAAGACCATGTGGACTTCCTAATGCCAACACAGGATCTCCGATCTCCGCCTTGTTCCGGGTCTCCAGCGGCAGCGGGTCTTTCCCAGCCAATCCCGGTACTCGAATAACCGCTACATCTGTACTCGCCCCGATTCCGATTACGGTTCCGGCATATTCCTTTTTATCAAGCCCCGTCACAATCACATCGCTGTATCCCTCAACAACATGGGCATTGGTGAGCAGGTCACCATGACGGTTAAACAAAAATCCTGAACCGAGTCCATCCATCGTTTTGATGGTAAACACTTTCTTCTGGCTCTCTTTAATGATCTCCTTTATCGTCAGTTCCTTCTTGCCAGATGCATCCTCGGTCTTGGTCTTATTTTCGGTACTGTCGTCAGGCTGAGCCGAAGTACGCTTGGCGTTACTTTCTTTGGATGTTCCGTCCTTATTATTAGGAGAAGTCTGTGTATCTTCAGAAACGGCCAGCATAGGTCCTTGCTGCCCTTCCTGTGCAACATTGGCATAAATCCAAACCGCTCCGACAGCACCGGCTCCGAGTATAAGAAGGCAGGCCAGGTAGCTTGCCAGTATCCTTTTGTTCATAAAGATGTTCCCCCTATTCCAGATACCACGTGATGTTGTCGATGACGGCTTTTCCTTCCGTATAAGCCCCATACAGAACAGCTCTGAACTCCCCGTACTGCCCTTGTTCCAGCGTGTAAGGAGAAACATTGATCGTTCCGCTTCCAAGTAGAGCGCCATCCAGCGTATAAGTCGAAAGGTCAAGCTGAACGGAAGAAATCGGCTTTGTCGCTACATTTTTAACCTGTCCTTTTATTCGCAGATCGCCGTAATCATCCAGCACTACACTCATATTGACCACCTCAACAGCAGCCGTCCGGTTACGCAAATCCTCCTCCGCGGCCTTCTGACGGGCAATCTGAATCCGCTTCGCCTCTGCCTGTTCAAAGGCCTTTTGTTCCCGGGCAACTCGCTCCTTTTGCTCAAGCAGCCGTTTATCCTCCCCAGCATAGGCCAGACCGCCTTCCACGGCCAGCATTGCCCCTGAGAAATCATTCGATTTCAATTTTTCTGTGGAATCACTCAAACTGATCTCAACAATTTTGGAAATGATCTGTTTCTTTAGCTCCGCTGCTTCTTTTCCCTCCAGCTTACTGATGGATTCCAGCTTTTCTGTCAGGGCGGGAACTGTCGACAGCTGATCCAGCTCATCCTTCACCTTCATAACAGACAACGTAACCTGTGAATTGGATAAATCCTGCTTGAGCGGCTTGAAGAGCGGTTCTGTTCGTGATTTCAGTTTTTTGTTCAATTTCTCAAGTATTTTCTCAGCTTCTGAGATTTTTTTAGTTTTAATATTGCTAAGAGCCTGATTGAGCTGTTTCTCGAAGTCAGCAGCCTCAGCCGCAATTTCTCTGTCAAGCAAAAGACCCTTGTGATTCGGTCTCTTGGCAATAGCCATATCGAGCAGCCGGATGGATTCCTGATATTTCCCCTCCAGCGCCAGTTTTTGAGCTTGCATCTGGAGCTGATGAACCTCTTGATTGACATTATCTTCGTAAACATAATATACAACCAGCACCATTACCGTTGTCAGCAATAGCATTAACGGTATAAGCCATGTAAAAGGGCTTCCTTTCCGTGCAGGCTTTCTTTTGTCACCAGAAGGCTGTGACCCGCCTGCTTTCTCACGGCTTCCTGCCGCTGCCTTGGACGAATCAACTCCTTGGCAGGCAGTGGAGCCCGTCCGCGTATGAATCAACTTCTCCCCACATGATGAACATTTAAGCTGACTTGATGAATTTTTTGTACCGCATGCATGACAATACAACTAGCTCTCCCCCAGTAAAACATGCTAAACAAAATTTTTGTTGTATGAAATATTTTCCTCCCTATCATATAGTAAAATAAGACTAGGCAAAAGGGTCTATTTATTAGAGCATCGCAAAATGACGAATTTCCCCGGAAATAATTGAATTTTTGGACACAAAAAAGCCCATTCCTTCCTAACATTTAGGTTGGAATAGGCATCTGAAGGTTATTAATTTATTTGTCACTGCATGTAAATATTAAAGCATGCTATATTGTGCAAGAAAAATCGCCGTGTCCAATTTCTATACAATTTGGATCTCTACATAGAGCGGCACCTTGCTGTGCATCATAGATATGCTATGCTCAATCCAATACCGCCAAAACTTCATCACCTGATTTTATTTTAATAAAATCATCCGAATCATAAATAGTAAATCCAATATTTAGATTTCCTGTGATAGAAGTTGAAAGATCCATTTTCTTAACTTTAAATTTCAACTCTTCTGTTGTAGTTTTAACCATAATATATTTATCAACAAGATATGGAACTTTTGTATTGTTTGAGGAGAACGTTGGATCAACTCCTCCTACAATGATACATCCTCGTTTTTCATCATTAATCGTCATCCCCACCCGCATGATGTGTTCATAAACCATTTATACTTCTCCTTATCTTTCAATAATGTCAAGTAAATGCCTGACATCTTTAATCTTCAAATTTGCATTTCTTAGTCTTTGAATACCATCTCTTATAAGCATAATTCTCTCAGCTTGGCTTAAGTCTGGTGCAAATCGTGCCGCCCTAATACTAGCTTGTGCTTCATCCAAAGCATAATTTCTTGGATTTAAAATCATCTCATTGTTTATTAAATCATATTGATTAAAAGCAGTTCCTTTTGTAACTGTCTCATAGTGTCCAACTACTTCATGTGCTATAGTTCCCTTACCACTAATCAAGGAATTTGGGTTTTTTGTTGATATTGTAGATGGTAAAACATCATTATTAATTATCAAAATCGTATCATACATTATGCTTGTAGGGGTAGTGTTTACGCTATCCGCAATGTGAATGTTATCTTCTGGAAAACCTAACTTATCGGCGTAACTGACCAATTCATCTATCTGTTCTTGGGTAAGCGGTGCGTCATTCCTATATCCTTTAGTATCAATAAAATTTTTACCTTCACTCGTCCCCTCATCTTTCTTAGACGCCCCGCCTCCGTCACCTCCCGAGTCATATTTCAGGCCCGGCCCCTTCTTGACACCAACCCTGCCGAGAATGGCCCCTCCAGCAATCATAACTCCCTGTTCTCCCAAATAGTTTGCTACACCGCCAGATTCATTAATTTTCTCATTAAATTTCTCTCGGGTGTCATCTACATCAAAAAGCATTTTGGTTCCCCATGCGCCCGTGTCGATAACTTCCTTCACAGTTCCGATTGTTGCATTATAAGCCATCTGCCCTGCGGTTCCTAAGGGGTCTTCAAACAACGCCTTTCCAGTATCAGCGACGAATTCCCCTAAACCTATCACTCCAGACTTTATACCTTCACCAAACTCTTGGACATGATCTTGCCATGTTTTGGACCCATTTTCTTCTTGACTAGGGCTAATGGGAATAATCGGCTCCAACTCTCCATCAAACAATATAAACCTGCCGGCAATGTTCCTTAACTCCTCACTAATGGACTTCATTAGTTCAATCGTCAACGTCATCTCTCTGTGGGCTCTCTGAAAGTCTTCAAAGAACCTCTGTCGGGTCGTTCCTTCCCAAGCCATCATGCTGAAAATTTGCCGATTCAACATATTAATCGTCCATTCCAATTGGATAGAAGCGTTCTTAAATTCATCCGCCACACGGAACAACTGCTGAGGAAGAACAAGAATTCTAGACATCAGTCAACCTCTCCATTATTTTCTAAGCTGAATTTTAAAGCTTTATCAGTAAATGGAAAAGGTTCTAAGGTCCTTCACTTTGCCTACTTATCTTCCGCTGTTATTTTCTACGCAGTTCAATATTCCTACATATTCCAGCGAGAACAGCTTTTGTTTATTTTCCATGCTAACAAAAAAGCTGTCGAGGATTTCTCAACAGCCTGCAGAAAGTGGAGTTACACAAGGTTTTCGAAAAGTAGTCAGCCACATTATTATGAAGTTATCACATTTAACGACTTCGCTTTCTCTTCATTTGAAAGAGCTGATGGTAAAAAACATAACCCAAACCACATATCAATAAAATAAAAGCTGCAAGCCATATAACAGGAAGCAAATATGGAGTAAATTCACTCGCTATATACAATAAAAATACTGAGATTACATATACGATTAAAAATAAAGTTGTACGTTTAAGCATATCCACCAGGTCACCTTCTTCTGTGTTATTAACTAACTGTCATCATCCTAAAAATTCTCTTATGTATAACATAATGGTAACCCAAATGAATGAAAATTGCATTCAAATTATGGAAAAAATATTAAATTTTTTATGAATAATCAAATTATGAGTTGCTAGCGTAAAAATAGTAGCATTCACTGCAAGCTTCCTTTGAAAAAATGCCAAATTCCTCCCTTTATCGTTCTGTGCTATAATAAATAGGCATTGAATATGTGATATTTTTTATGGAAAGAGGTCATCAGTTGTGTTTGATCTGAATTCCCCGATATTTAAAATCGTCTCCACGGTCGGCATGCTGGTCATGGCACTCGCCGTTATTTTCATTCGGATGAAAACAAGCCATCGTCCTGTCACAGTAAAAAAGATCATTATCCCGCCGCTCGGTATGACGACAGGATTTATTATGTTTATCGAGCCACAAGTTCATATCCCGATTCTATGGGGAGTTATAGCGTTTCTGGTCGGATGGTTTATTTTCTCCTATCCGCTAATTCGCGGAACGAAATTTGAGAAAGTGAACGGCCAGATCTTTATTCAACGCTCCCGCAGCTTTATATATATTCTGCTTGGCCTGCTAACGGTACGTTTGCTTCTTCATGGATATATTGAAAGCTATATTTCCATTCCCCAGACAGCTTCGCTGTTCTTCCTGCTTGCCTACGGCATGATTACCCATTGGCGCTTTGCCATGTACCGTCAATACCAGCAGATTACCCGTCCCGAACTCATGTTATAGCCTTGAACCAAGACTGTTTTTCTTTGCAAAATATCGAAAGGGCGATCCGAAAAAATCCGGGTCGCCCTGTTATATACCTGCTTTATAAAATATCGATCCAAATCTTAATAGCCGTCGCCAAGATTAGAACAGCCAAAATGATTTGAAGTACTTTGGTATTGACCTTTTTACCGGTGGAAGCTCCAAGAGGGGAAGCGATCAAGCTGGCGATGACCATGACAAGTGCAGGAAAATACTCAACTTGCCCGGTCGTCACTTTGCCAACGGTGGAGCCGATTGAAGAAATAAATGTAATGGCAAGTGAAGTCGCAATGGTCATTCGAGTAGGAATTTTTAATACGACAAGCATGATCGGTACCAGCAGAAACGCACCTGCTGCTCCGACAATGCCCGCACCGATACCGACGGTCAAAGCCAGCACAGCAGCAAGCCATTTATTGAATTTCACCTGATCGAGTGGAATATCATCAACGTTTTTTTTAGGGACAAACATCATCACAGCGGCAATGAGGGCCAAAATCCCGTAAATGATATTGATTCCACCTTCACTCATTAACCGGGAGCCAAATCCGCCGATAAAGCTGCCGATCAGAATAGCCGTACCCATATAGATGATCAGCGTTCGGTTTAAGTACCCGCCTTTGCGATAAGCCCATACACCGCCAAGTGTTGCAAAGAGCACCTGCACAGCACTGATCCCCGACACCTCATGAGCCGTAAATGCCGTAAATCCAAGCAGCGGCGGAATGTACAGCAGCATCGGATATTTGATAATAGAGCCGCCGATGCCGACCATGCCTGAAATATAAGAGCCAATAAACCCGATTAAGAAAATAGTTGCTATAAATGCAAAACTCATATCCATTATCAATGATCCCCCTCCCTATATAGCTGCAAAGGGAACCCATTAAGCGGTTCCCTTTGTATTTCAGCTTTGTGGATCAATCTATATTAACGAACCGCACAACGGTTCGGACCAATTTCCATCTCACGTTGCTGATCTTCATCCGGCTTCAGCTTACCCATATTCGTTAATCGAATTTCCTGATAAGCGTTCGGCTGTGGAGGAAGGTTCTTGGTGACCATCTGTCTAAATTCTTCTTCATCCGCAATATTGAGGCCATGATTGCTTGCGTACAGCTCGCCCAGCTTTTTGGCCACAGTGCCGTCATCATTCAACTCTTCCATAATCATAAAATGAGCCGGCAATACGATAAGTTCATCAGACAACTCCTTATACCGGGCATACAAAGTTTCCCGTAAGTCACCAACCCAGTCCTCCGCTAATCCGGCAAGATCGGGGCGTCCAATCGAATCGATAAACAGGATGTCACCTGTAAGCAGGTACTGATCGTCAAGCACAAACGATGTGGAGCCAATCGTATGTCCAGGGGAATAAAGCGCCTCGATGCTGATTTTGGTACTTCCGATGACGATTTCGTCGCCGTCTTCTAGCGGTTCATACTGGAATACAACTTCCCCGGCATCTTTCGGAGGGAGCCAGTATGTGGCGCTCGTTTTCTCAGCAATAAGCCGTCCGCCTGAAATATGGTCTGCGTGCAGATGTGTATCAAACACATGCTTGATCGTTGCCCCTTTACTTTCGGCAAATTCAATAAATACGTCCGTCATGCGGGTCGCATCGAACAGTGCCGCTTCACCGTTTGAGACCGCCATATAAGACAAGCAGCCTTTTCCGATCCGAACGAATTGATACAACTCGCCGCCATTGTTCAAGTCGCCAACCTTCACAGGCACAAGATGCTCACTCCAAGCCTTCATGCCTCCCTTCAAATATCCAACCGTCCGTCCGTGCTCAGCCAGCATCTCTGCCACCATGACAGAGGAGCCTTCCTTCGCGCATACGACAATAACCTCTTTATCGGTCGGAATCTGATCCAGAATCTCCTCTACGCCATCAAGCAATTCAAAATACGGAACGTTTAAATACTCAATATTCTCGCCTTCAATTTTCCAATCATCAAAATCATCCTTATTTCGAACGTCCAATATGAAAAAGTTCTCTTTGCGGATCGCCTTCCCGGCTATTTCGCTAGCTTGCACTTCAATAACTGACATCAGTGTCGTCCCCCTTTGCTCTTAAATGATTAGTCGTGAATACTCGCCGTCGCTCCATTCCACTCGGTCATGCCAGGCACTACGTTAAATACCCGTTCAAAACCACTAGCGGCAAGCTTCTGACAAGCCAAATCACTTCGGCTTCCCGTACGGCATATAACATAAATCTCATCCTGCTGGTTCAGCTCTCCAAGACGCTCATCCAAATCTCCCAACGGGATGGAAAGCGCATTGGGAATGTGACGGAACGCATATTCTGCCGATTCTCTCACATCCAGCACGACAACAGACTCTCCTGCCTGAAGCTTCTCTTCCAATTGGGGATGATCCGCCACATGAGGGTAAGACAGTTCGGCCTTCTCTTCTTCTGAGGACTTACGCAAATAGTGCTTTAACACATCGCCTTCCTCAACCGTCCCCAGATATTGATGGCCGGCGCTTTCCGCCCATGCTTTGATATCAGCCTTTGAGCCTTTATCCGTTGCCTCCACTTCCAATACCTGACCGCCTTCAAGGTCCTTCATCGCTTTTTTCGTACGCACGATCGGCATCGGACAGGCCAGTCCTTTTGCATCCAACATGACGTCGGAATCAATAGCTTTCATCATGATTACCTCCTAACACACTGACATACCACCAGGGGTATATTTCCGTTCAAAAAAAAGGGTGCAGGAACACACCGTTAATGAGTACATCTTTTCCCTGAAAACGATAAACTCATATCTATTTCTGATAAGGTTACTCCGTCTTCCCTTCCCATTCCAGCATCCCGCCGGTCATGTTCATTACATGATACCCTTGGCTTTGAAGATACTCGGCAGCACGGCCGCTTCTTCCGCCAGAACGACATACCATAATATATTCTTCAGACTTATCCAGCTCCTGCTTGCGAAACTCTATCAATCCAAGCGGGATGTTAACAGCACCTGGAATTTTACCTTCTTTCACTTCATCGGTTTCACGTACATCAATGAGGTTTAATTTTTTTCCTTCATTCATTAATTTCTCTACCTCTGCAGGTGTAATCTCCTTCATAACAACAAGTCCTCCACTCCATTTAATTAATCTATGACCAGGCGCTCATGCCGCCTTTAACATTGGTGACTTTCGCAAACCCCAACCTTTTTAACTGCTTGCTGGCTTTGTTGCTCCGCATTCCGCTTTGACAAATGACGACAACCTCCCGGTCCTTGGAGAGACTGCCGCTTCTCTCTGCAAGCTGCTGCAAAGGAATATTTTTAAACCCCTTAATGTGGTTGCTGCCAAACTCTCCCGGTGTCCGGACATCGATAAACTGCTTATTTTTATCCTTTAGTTCATGTTTCAATTCCGATGTCGTAATCTGCTTTATTCCTTTCCCGGGCAAGATACGCCAAATTAAAAACAGAATAAAAAGAGCGATAATAACGATATTGAGATATTCCAACTTTGAAATCCCTCTCTCCATTTAAAGGAGAACCCATCTCCCAAAAATTAAATAAACAAGTTTACATTACCCTCCTGGGCATCCGACAGATAAGCCGCAACTCCTGCGTACTCGATATCTTCGAGCAGCTCTTCCTTCTGCAGTCCAAGCAAATCCATCGTCATCGTACAGGCAACTAGCTTCACTTCCTGCTCCTGCGCCATCTCGATCAGCTGTGGGAGGGGAACAGCATTGTGTTTTTTAATAATATCTTTAATCATCTTCGGGCCCATGCCAGCGAAATTCATTTTGGAAAGTCCCATCTTGTTCGCCCCCCGCGGCATCATTTTCCCAAACATTTTTTCCATAAACCCTTTCTTCACCGGTACGTTTTCATCTTTGCGAAGCGCATTCAGTCCCCAAAAGGTATGGAAAATCGTCACTTCATGATCAAAAGCCGCTGCCCCGTTAGCGATAATATAGGCAGCCATGACCTTATCATAGTCCCCGCTAAACAGCACGATGGTCGTTTTCTTCTGTTCAGTCACGCTATTCTCTCCCCTCAATTTCTATATTACCCTACGGGGTATATAATCAATCAAAAAAAATTAGTTCTTCTTAATCCAGAACTTCAGAAGACCGTTATCTTCCTTATGATCCAGTAGCTCGTTTCCGCTTGATTTAGCCCATGCAGTCAAATCGCTTTTCGCCCCTTGATCTGTGCTGTGAACTTCAAGCACCTGTCCAGGCTCCAGTTCGTTCATCGCTTTCTTTGTCTTGACGATCGGCATCGGACATGACAAGCCCGTAGCATCCAGTACTTTATTTGCTTTCATCATTAATTCCTCCTTTAGAAAATAAAAAAACATAATTCCTAATTACCCCTACGGGTATAATAATGGATACAGAAAAGGGTGTCAACCCTTCTCTTTTATCAATTAGCGACTCTTCACCAACAAATTAACAGCTTCAAGAACGAGATCCTCGGTTTTATATCCGTTCTCTTCCGCAGTACGCACGCACTCCACCAGGTTAGAGCTGACAACGACACCGATCGTCCGGTCAATCGCTGTCCGCGCTGCAGAAAGCTGAGTGATCACGTCTTTGCAATCCTTATCCTCTTCCATCATCTTCAAAATGCCGCGAAGCTGTCCTTCAATACGTTTTACCCGGTTTTTTATTTGATCATTGTAATCCAATGCCTTTTCCCCCTATCTACTCGATTAATAGTGCCACCTTCCTATCTCTATTATATAACATTTGTCTATAATATATACCCCAGAGGGTATTAAGTCAAGTTTCAGTTCATCTAACAGAGCATATAATCTACTATTTCCCAATGTTTCAAAAAATATTTTTAAGCGTTAGAAGATTTGTCACTTTCTTTTTTAGTCATATATGTTATTATACCCCCATGGGTATAAATCATAAAACATAATTGGAGGAGTTTATGATGAGTAAAAAGATCGTAATTGTCGGCGGTGTTGCAGGAGGAGCATCTGCCGCAGCCCGACTGCGCAGATTGGACGAGGAATCAACGATTGTTATGGTTGAGCGCGGAGAGCATATTTCTTTTGCCAATTGCGGCCTTCCTTATTATATCGGAGAAAGTATTAAAGAGCGCAGTAAACTGATGGTGCAAACCGTTGAAGGGATGAGCAAAAGATTCAATCTTGACATTCGCAACCTCAGCGAAGTCGTATCGATCCAGCGGAATGAGAAAACCGTATCTATTAAAAATCTGACCACTGGCGAAGTTAGCAGTGAAAGCTATGACCATCTCATCCTGTCCCCTGGAGCCAAACCGATCGTTCCGAACCTTCAAGGACTTAATGAAGCCAAGGATATCTTTACGCTTCGCAATATTCCTGACACCGACCGGATCAAACAGTTTGTAGATGAAGAGAAGCCGGCAAGAGCCGTTGTCGTCGGCGGCGGATTTATCGGCTTGGAGATGGCAGAAAATTTAGCCGAGCGCGGGATTCAAGTCACCATCATTGAGATGGCTAATCAAGTCATGGCGCCTTTAGATTACGAAATGGCATCCATCGTTCACACACATCTGAAAGAAAAAGGGGTTAACCTGATTCTTGAAGACGGTGTTAAAGCGATATCTGACCAAGGCAAAACGATTGAATTATCCAGCGGCAATAAAGTGTCCACCGATATGATCATATTGTCCATCGGAGTTCGTCCGGAAAATCAACTGGCGATTGATGCCGGGCTGGAAGTCGGTGAACGCGGCGGCATTAAAGTTAATGAATATATGCAGACCAGTGATGAGAGCATCTATGCCATCGGTGACGCTATTGAGGTTGTCGACTATATTCATCAAAATCCGGCAATGATTCCGCTCGCTGGCCCTGCTAACCGCCAAGGCCGCATGGTTGCAGATCATATTTACGGAAAGAACGTATCTTATAAAGGAACGCTCGGCACTTCCATCGCCAAAGTGTTCGATCTGACAGTAGCGGCGACAGGCAGCAATGAAAAACGGCTCAAGCAGCTGGATCTGCCTTATCGGGCTGTTCATATTCATCCGAACTCCCATGCCGGCTACTACCCAGGAGCGTACCCTATTTCTTTAAAGCTGCTCTTCAATCCGGAGAATGGCCAGATTTACGGAGCGCAAGCGGTTGGAAAAGACGGTGTCGACAAGCGGATTGATGTGATCGCCACCGCCATTAAAGGGAATTTGGACGTATTTGATCTGACTGAGCTGGAATTGTCCTACGCCCCTCCTTTCTCATCTGCCAAAGATCCAGTGAACTATGCGGGTTATGTTGCATCCAATATGATGGAGGGAAGTGTGGATACCGTTCAGTGGCATGAAATCGATGAGCTAATCAAAAGCGGAGCAACCTTGATCGATGTCCGCGATTCCGACGAACTACATGTCGGTTATATTGAAGGCTCCGTCCATATTCCATTGAATGAGCTTCGCCATCGTATGGATGAACTTCCGAAGAATGAAACCTTGTACGTCTCTTGTCAGGTCGGTCTCCGCGGATATCTTGCATCCCGTATTCTGACTGGCAACGGCTTCAAGGTGAAAAATTTGGATGGCGGATGGAAAACCTATGCTTCTGTGTTCCAGCAATAAGACCTGCTTGATATCATCTTGATTTAATACCGTCAGTGCACCAAGTCCTTGTCTACTGCCAAAGCCCATGGTATATTTTTTAGTAAGAATAAAAACTTAAAGGCAATGTTATCTTTGAAAAGGTACAACCTCGGCTATACTTAGTCTGGGTGTACCTTTTTTTAATTTAAAAGGAGGACTTGTACATGTTCTTAGAAGCTGTTTATCATCGCCCTCGCCAAAACTGGTCTTATGCTTATGACGGACGCACCATCCATTTGCGTATCCGTACAAAAAGAGATGATGTCACAGAAGTTTATGCTTTAGCTGGAGATAAATATTTGTGGGATCAGACGATGGAGTACATACCGATGTTAAAGCTCGCTTCTGACGAGCTGTTTGACTATTGGGAATGTGAAGCCAAGCCGCCATACCGTCGCCTGAAATACGGATTTTTGCTTCAAAATGGCCGGGAAAAACGCTGGATGACAGAGTACGGTTTCATCGAAGAACCGCCTGCAAACCCAGACCGTCTGTTTGAATATCCGTTTATCAATCCAGAAGATGTGTTTACAACTCCGGATTGGGTGAAGGATGCCGTGTTTTATCAAATCTTCCCTGAACGATTTGCCAATGGCGATCCAAGCAACGATCCCAAGGGTACTCTGCCATGGAGCAGCACAGAGCCGACACCAACGAACTTTTTCGGCGGAGATTTGCAAGGTGTCATCGATCATCTTGACTATCTAAGCGAGCTGGGAATCAATGCGATTTATTTCACGCCGCTGTTTACTGCAACGACGAACCATAAATACGACACCGAAGATTACATGGAAATTGATCCGCAGTTTGGTGATAAAGATACCCTCAAAAAACTGGTCGACCTATGCCATGAACGCGGAATCCGCGTCGTTATGGATGCGGTATTTAATCATTCCGGCAAAACCTTTGCACCGTTTGTAGATGTTCAGAAGAATGGCGAAAAATCGAAGTACAAAGATTGGTTCTACGTTCGTTCTTTCCCGCTTGAAGTGGTTGACGGCATACCAACCTATGATACTTTTGCATTTGAACCTCTGATGCCTAAGCTGAATACGGAAAACCCGGAAGTGAAACAATACTTGTTAAAGGCGGCTGAATACTGGATTAAAGAAATCGGTATTGATGGTTGGCGTCTGGATGTAGCGAACGAAGTTGGTCACCAATTCTGGCGGGAATTCCGTCAGGTCGTGAAAAATGCCAACCCGGATGCTTATATCCTTGGCGAAGTATGGCATGAATCATCCATCTGGCTGGAAGGCGATCAATTTGATGCGGTCATGAACTATCCGTTCACGAACGCAGTGCTTGATTTCTTCATTCGTCGTAAAGTGGATGCCGAGAAATTTTCCTTTATGCTCGGACGGCAGCTGGCAGGATATCCTCGCCAGGCCAGTGAGGTTGCATTCAACCTGCTCGATAGCCATGATACCGCCAGATTGCTCACTTTGGCCAACGGCGACAAGCGTCTGATGAAGCTTGCAGCTTTGTTCCAGTTTACTTATTCCGGAACCCCATGCATTTACTATGGCGACGAAATCGGCATGGACGGTGGAGATGACCCAGGCTGCCGTAAATGTATGGTATGGGATGAAGATAAGCAGGACAAAGAGCTGTTCACCTTCTATCAAAAGATCATCAAACTGCGCAAAGCCCATCCAGCTCTTCGCACCGGAACGTTCGATTTCCTAACCACAGAGCATTTAGGCGGAAAAGTGGCTTATCGACGTGAAGACGACAACGAAACGATCGTTGTGTTCATGAACAATGATAAAGTCGCTCAGTCCATTACAGTGCCAGTTCTTGAGCAGAAATGGGTTAATCTTTGGAATGATGAAGCTGTTCAGACTGTCAAAGGACAGCTTACGGTTAAGCTGCCGGCTTATGGCTTCGCCATACTCAAGGCTGTCGAATAAGCGTAAACGGCTTTGCCGTCATGACGGGTACAGCAGCTTACGTTTCACGAAAGAAATCTAAAATGAATAGATAGTGACAGGCAAGGAAGGGGCTGTCTCAAAGGTTTATTAACCTAAGGGACGCCCCTTCCGTTTGTTTGCAATATAGCTTACTCTTTTTTCGGATTCGAAGTAAGTAAATTCAATTATGACTTATGTTTGCCTTAACAATGATTGCTTGCCGTTGACCAGCCAACTGTTACCGTCGTTACAGTCCATGTAATTGTGATTGGAAATGCCTCTTGTTCCTGACCTGGCATTTGTTGCAGCGCCAATACTTCGTTCATATTTATCACCTCCTTTCATGGAATATACATCAATTACAATGTAGCAATCGTTTTATTTCTGTAATCTGTTTTTGTTATAAAACGATTAACATGAATAATCGGCAGCCAGTATAACGGATTCGATTCCAAAACTCCCTTTAACCCCAGCATGATCCCTGAGCTTCCCGAATAAAGATCATGGGATAAACGATAACAAAAGTTTCCTGGAAATAAGAGCTGGTTTTCTCTGCGAATAAAAAACAAATTTAGTCTTTCCATAGATAGCTTGATATGTTCTTCCTTAATTCTATTCGTGTTTTCCACGATCGGAGGGATCAATAAGAAACCGCCTGCCCCATCAAATAGCCCCCCGCTAAAAGTGCATCTTATATGATTTAAATGAACGATAGACGCCAATTCCTCTTGATAGAGATTGTCACCACTTACATGATTCAAATACCATATCGCGATTCCAATCCCGATAGACCCGCCTGAAAGATAAGCCAGCAAGCGCTTCCTGTCATCAACTGTTTGTAAAACATTCAACTCCTGATCGATCTGAGTATTTTTTAATTCAAGTTCAATAAGATCTTTAGCCATCAGATAAAAGGATTGATCCTTAGTAACGGAGTACATCGCGGCGAAAAATAACGAAGCACCAGACCAGCCATCGATGAGCCCAACGGGAACAGCCGCCCAATCTTGTACAGATAAACTTTTATCGTTGCTAACAAAATCTTTCATATGACTAGCGATCTTTTCAGCTTTCTTTAAATACAGATCATTGTTTTCCTCAAGATATAAGCTGATTAAAGCAAGACCTGTACCGGCCAAACCTGACCTCAATGAAATATCATTACAATCACGCGTTAATTCGCTAAATAATGTAACCGACTCCTCCTTATAACCTAACTCGTACAGTGTTGTGGCAATACCCGCTTTTCCAGTAAACAATCCATGCGGTTCAACGGAATCGATATGGTTGATGAGATCATTTTCAATCCAATGGATTACTTGTTCATCAACAATTCCTGTTCTATGAAGGGCCAGCGCAGCACCCGTTCCGCCGGTAAGTACGTTTATTTTTCCGCCTGAATTTTCGTACTGTCTAATGTCACCATGAATCAATTTTTCTGGCACGACATTTGCCATGATGCCTTTTCTCAAATCTTCTATTACCGTGTTCAGTTCCTCTGATAAGTTTTCATAAGAACGATAAGGTTGATTTATCGTGTTATACTTTTCTTCTTTTGTGCTTGATAAATGTTCATCACATCTGTCCTCGATGTATCTGACAAAAGAATAGAAATCTTTGCCGAATTCCTCTTCTATCCACTGATTTTGATAAGAGGATATATTTCCTTCAATACCGCTGATCGGACCGATCGGCAGCACACAGTATCGCAACGTTTTCTTTACCGCATACCAGTCCCGTTCTTTATGATTTTTATTGTCTTGATCAGAAAATCCAATGGTGTGAATGGCTGCTTTTTCTTCGTGGTCTTTATGGTTTGCAGACTCAAAATCAATGAGAATGACGTTCACATCTTTAGTGATCATAATATTGGAGGGTTGTAAATCCCCCATTCCAATATCTTGACGATGCATGTCTGTCACGATGTCCAATAAACTCAAGATGATTTTTTTTACATCAGTCATATACGTTTCTTTATCTTTATTGCGATGAAAGGGATATTTAGAAGCGATCCATGTTTTCAAATCAACCCCCTCCACATACTCCTCCACCAGGAATAAGTGCTTCCACGATTTAAAGTAATCAAGCACCTGCACGACACCTTTAACATCAACAAGTTTCGATAACGCTTCGTATTCCTTGTTCAGTCGATCTATTGCATCTTTATTTTGACCATCCAATCCTACTTTGGGCCTTGCTTCTTTAATCACTACCTTTTTCTTATCTTTTTTTCGTTCAGCTAAATAAATTCCGCCCCCATTGGTAAACCGAAGAGAACTTTGGAATTCATACTCTTTTAACTTAAATGTATCTTCACTCTCTTCCGGAGAATCGTTATTAGCATCTAAAAATTCATCAAAATCTTTCACAAACTCAGGCACCTGATAGTATGGTGTGCGGTTATCCGGAATTAAATTTCCAGATGGGTCTTTTATACAAAGCTCACCATTTTCATTGTGGATGTTTCTAAACCCGCCATATCTGTAGTAAAGATTACTGTTTTTCCAACATTTATCACTTAAAATGTACGGACCATTTTCATGATCCTGAATTTTTTCATACAAAAGATGGAGTAATTCAAGAAATTGTTCGTCAGTGGAAGGATAGATGGTAATGAATTTGCCGGAGCTGACTCGATTGCCGTTTTTGGAATTGATGCTATGTAGGAGCGTTTCATTCATAATATGTTTAAAAGCAATTTCACGTTCTATTAGTATTCTGCTGACAGCTTCTAGGATCGCTTGGGAATTATCTATCGTTGCACTCACATGAATCTTCCAACCTTGATCTTTTATTCTTTTGTTTTTAAAATTATAAAATTTCCAAGGTGAGTTTTCCTCTGTACGAATGAAACAATGATCGGGAACATCATTTACGATATAGGGTACGCTGTTTTTTCTGTCTGCCAACTTTTCATAATAATCGGAGTCTTTTGTCAAATACTTTAAATAAAGTTGATTTTTATCCATAATTATGATGCTCCTTTAGATAATTGTGTGTTGAATTGCAACTCACAAAATTGCCTGTACAATGGGTGGGTTCTTTGTAATTCATCATGTTTTCCTTGACCTGTTACTTTCCCATCTTCCACAAAAATAATATTTTCGGAGTTCATAATTGTAGATAATCGATGAGCGATCACAATGGCTGTTCTGCCCTCCGTAATTTTCTTCATGGCCGATTGAACTTTTTCTTCCGATTGACTATCAAGACTAGCCGTTGCTTCATCCAGCAAGATTATTTTAGGATCTTTAAGAAACATTCTTGCGATCGCAATTCTCTGTCTTTGTCCGCCCGATAAATTTAGTCCTCGCTCTCCGATGTCTGTATCTAATCCTTTAGGTAAGTTCTTTATAAATTCCCAGGCGTAGGCCATTTTACATACTTCGATGATCTTCTCTTCGCTTGGCTCTTCTATGCCAAAAACCAAATTCTCTCGTATAGTTCCACTGATCAAGCTATGCTCTTGGGATACATAACCGATTTGTGAACGCCAAGAGTTTAAGGAGTAATCTTCGATGTTTTCACCATCGATGTAAATACTGCCGCTGCTTGGCTTATAAAATCTTTCCAATAAAGATATAAGCGTTGTTTTCCCACCGCCACTGGGGCCAACCAATGCATACGTATTTCCTCTTTTGATGCTTAAGCTGATATTTTCCAAAGAAAATGGCAGCTTCTCCTGTGTGTTATATTTGAAGTTTATGTCTTTAATTTCTATATTTTCATGGCTTTCATTTAAAATCTTCCCTTGATCAATATTTTCTTCATCTTCAGATAGCAATTGTGTAATTCGTTCTGTAGCTCCCTTTGTTTTTTGAAGTTGAGTGAAAAACATTCCGAAGTTTGACATCGGGGCCATAATATAAAAGATAAGGGTTAAAAACGCGATAAATGTCCCTGGCGATAAATGACCGTTGGCTAGCAGTACACCACCATATCCGATTACGCTAATCATAATGACCAACATGATTAAATTAAGAACAGGATTCACCATGGCCATCCATCTAGCCTGCTTCATGCCGATATGGAGAAGTTCATCTATATTTTTTAAACCTTTTTCAATTTGATAGTTTTCAGCTGTGAAAGACTTGATTAACCTATTTTCAGATATCATTTCAATGGCGTTGACATTCAGCATGGCAGTTGATCTCTGGAGCTTCTTGGAAAGACCGGATAACACTCTGCCTAAGGGAATGAAAAACAGAAGAAAGACCGGAATAGAGATCACAATGATTAATGATAACTCCCAGCTATAGTAGAAAAGCCAAAAGCCACAAAATAATAAGGTCAACACGGCATTGATAAATTGTGAAAATGACTGACTAACCAGATTGAATATTACTGTCGTATCACTGACTAATCGACTCGCGATATCACCTGATTGATTTTTATCAAAAAATTCTATGGGCAGCTTTACAATTTTGGTCCACGTCATTCCTCTCAGATTAGCAACAATCTTCAAGCCAACTTTGTTTAATAAATAGCTTGATAGTACACCTGTGATGGTTACGAAAATAAACAACACAGCTAATCTAATTAAAATTCCGCCATTTAAGCTGCCTGAGAGGGAATATGAATCAATGATATTTTTCATGAAATTAGGTATGAATGTGGAAACTACTGCACTTGCAGCGCTTATAACGCAAGCCGTTATAAAGAGGCCTACACTAGGTTTTGATCGATGGATTAGCTTAAAAAAACTTCTCCAGGAATCGTTCGTTTTTCCCCTAGTAACCATTTCCTCACCTTTTCTATTTTATTTAGCGGTTCATAAATACAATAATTCATATAGTAAAACTGCGAATTAATATGAGAAGACAACATATATGATTAATGAGTTCACATAAGATGGATAAGCTCTTTCAGAGAAAGGTGTAAGTGGAGATTTCCTGTGTAATTAAGCCTGGATCATAGAGATTTTGGGTTACGCTTTTGCTGGGGACATAAGTTGCTTGCTACTGTAAAGCCAATATTTTGACTTAATTGAAGGTATCATAGAGGTGGATGAAACCTTATTTACTCAACTCGAAAGGGTGATCGTAGAGTAACAGATTGCAAGCTTGTAAGCGCAGCGTAGGTTTAAAGGTTGTGTGGGTATAGCATGAACAGATTGCCTAAGGGGAAATCCAAAAACTAACAGAATTTATTTTTCTATACTCTATCACGCTCGATTTCAAATATCAACAACAAATTTAAAAGTTAAATCAATTTTTTCTAAATGATCTTCCGGTAGAGTCACTTTAAACCATGAAGGGAAGCACATATTATGTTATCAAATATGTACTTCCCTTATTGTTTTACTTTTAAATTTCCTTGCGTTGGAAATAAAAGAGACCTGAGATAAAGAAGAGCAGGAATCCGCTCAATACAACAAATAGCAACGTTTCAAACGGAACGAGGAAAGCTCCGTATCCAGCCTGCCCCGACGGAAGCATAGCTAGTATTGGCTGAGCCCATGGATAATAAGGACCATAAGTCTCCGAGTTGGCTACCAGCAAATTCGGAATCGTAAATATGACATTTAAGGCAAGCGGTGCTGCAAAACTACTCCAAGCCGTTGAAACCGCCAGCTGAAGGGCTGCCAGAGGCAAACAGGCTGCCCATCCGCCAAGCAAACTTGTTGTCATCATATCCCAAGGAAGTGGGGTCTCAATACCATGATACCAACCTGCAATCAAAACAGCCCCCAGAAACAACAACTGTATACATGCCAGCGCAATTCCAACCATCGTAAACTTGGCGATATAAACCGCTCCTCGCGAGACCGGCATGACGAGCAGCTGCTTCCAGCCGCCTCCAGCATGTTCATACCGGCATACCATCGCGCTTAGTATCCCGGTCAATATCGGAAGAAACAACACAGCATGCGAGGTGCTCATCACGCCGACCAGGCCATGCCACGGCATCTGTTCTACCGTATTTTCACTAGAAAGAAAAAGTCCCTGCAAAAGTGATAACGCCGGGCTAAGCATAATCTGTATCCAAAGTATTGGACCGTTCAATTTCAACCATTCAGACGATAACGCTCGAAAGTAGGATGCCATGTTAATTCACATCCCTTCGATTGAAATGAATCAGACCCATCAGTGTAATGATGGCTCCGAGTACAAGACCCTGAGCGATCACTAGAGACTGACCAGGACCGTGATATGCCAAGAAAGGCCATGTTATCGGTACCCAGTCCGGAAAGAAAGGGCTAAACATCGAAACAACAGATACCGTTACACCGAAGCTAATAGCGATTCCCTGATTTTTCAAAGTTAACGACAGCCACAGTTGAAGAGCCAACACCGGAATGACTCCCATCAACGGGGCGAATCCGAGTCGGATCATATCTCCATACGGTATGTTGCTCATATCCATTCTTAGAGCATACCCCAGCACAGGCGTCCCGGCACTCAGCAACACACAAGAAAAAGACAAGACAAGCAGCACCATTACAAACTTCGCGCTGAATACAGCCGTTCTGCTAATTGGCAATGCGAGAAGCTGCTTCCAGGAGCTGAGCTGATTCTCGACATTCGCCATAAGCGAGCATACGAGCGTGCTTCCTAGAAAAAGAGCAATCGGTACAAAAAACGAAATATTTTCGATGAGTCCGCCCCAGGGGTCAGCCACATATATTTTCATCATATAGTCATAACGGAGGCCGAAATTTATAGCCTGCATAGCAATGATTCCAATGGGAGCAATGATCGCAAGAAGCCAGATCCCTTTACCGCGATTCTTCAAAAAATCAGCAGACAGTGCGCGGCCTATCATTTACAGGCCCCCCTTTCCGACGATTTCCATGAAGATATCCTCCAGTGACTTTCGTTTCTCTTCTACACGGTAAATCGCATGCTGATTCTCGACAAGCCTTTTCACAAGTAAAGCAATCTTTGCATCCTGCATCGGTTCCAGTTCCAGCCTGGAGCCTGTCAGCTTTCCGTCACATCCCATTTCAAGCGCCAGTCCCATAGCAAGCTCCGGCTCGGACACCGATAAACGAAATCCGCTCGAAGACTGGGACACAAGGCTTTGAATCGTATCTTGAAACACCAGCTGTCCCTGCCTTATAATTCCGACTCTGGACGCCATTTGTTCCACTTCACTAAGCAGGTGGCTTGAGACCAGCACGGTAATCCCGTATTGCTTGGGCATATCTTTGATCAGTTCACGAATTTCGTGAATACCAGAAGGGTCTAGTCCATTAGTCGGTTCATCCAGAATTAAAAGCTCCGGATCTCCCAAGAGGGCAGCCGCTATGCCAAGCCGCTGCTTCATACCGAGGGAATATCCTTTCACCGGACGCTTCGCTTCCTTCGTTAAACCTACGATATCCAGAACTTCAGCAATCCGGGATTTCGGTCCACCGATAATACGCCGTAAAGCTTCCAAATTTTCGATAGCCGTCAGATGGCCGTAATACGATGGAGATTCCACCAATGAGCCTGTCCGGCGCAAAATATTTAATTTTTCCTTCTTCAAATCTTTGCCGAACAGCTGAATAGAGCCGCGGGTTGGCTTAATAAGCCCGAGCAACATACGGATTGTTGTTGTTTTTCCGGCTCCATTGGGTCCCAGAAATCCGTAAATATCTCCCTTTACAATTTCAAGATTCAAGTTGTCAACAGCCGCACGATTGCGGTACGTTTTGTATAATCCCTTTGTCTGAATGACCAATTCACTCACGTATCATCACCTCGGGATTCACTTTACACCCCGAAGGTTAAATCCAGGTCGACCTTTAGTTTAAAAAAAGTTTAAATTTTCCGGGACAGTATAAACGACGTTCCCTTGTCTGAGGAGTGAATCTGAACATCAATCTCCATCTGTTGAGTCAAGTAATCCACTACAGCCAGTCCGATCCCTGCCCCTTTATCAGCCGATGCTCCGTCCATGCCAGGTCCTTTGTCGGACACGATGAGAGCTGTGCCTTTGCCTGGCAGCTCCTTCGTATAAATGCCGATATATTGCCCCGACTTTGCATGACGGACCACATTTTGAAACAGATTGTCCAAAATCCGCTTGAACCATAGCGCATCGATCAACCAAACCAAAGGCTCCTCCTGAAGGTCGATATCTGCTTCAATCCCTTCTTTTTCCCACATCGGGTACCATCCTGCCGCACTTTCGCGCACCAAACGAAGGATATCATGCGGCTTTGGATTCAACTGAACACGTCCGCTTGTGAGCAGGTTATATGACAGCAGATTATCAATCAGCGCACCCAAATCTCCGATCTTGGACTCGATCAGTTCCAATGACTCTTTGCCAGAAACACTGAGCGGCTCATTTCCCATCGAAAAAATATGGCTCCGTATTACCGTCAGCGGCGTTCGCAAATCATGTGAAAGATTGGCGATAAGCGATTTTCGCAGCTGTTCTTCTTCCATCTCCCGCTGGCGTCCCTTCTTTAGCTGATCCACCATGTGGTTATAAGCTTCTTCCAGCTGTCCAATTTCATCCGGCTTTCGAATCGGAATCGGCGCAGGAATACCTGTTTCCCCCGGTGATGTCATAGCATCACGCAAATGAAGCAGACGTTTGCGAATACGTACAAAGAACAACCAGGATATCACAATAAACATGATTGACGTGATAATAAAAAACAAAAGGTAGATATATCCATTTTGTGCCTTTTGATCATGGTAACTAAAGTACTTTCGTGGCAGCTGCATAACCATAAATCCTTGACCGCCGTTTTTTGTGTCACCGATCAACGCTACCGTGGTGAAAGGGTCCGCATTAAGAGAATTCTTCATAAATTGTGCTGTATAATCTGCACTCCAATGTTCCGGTATTTTTTGATCGTCAGGAATTTTGAGCCTGGTCTGACTGCTGGCATCCACCCAAAAGATCGAAGTTTCCGGATACTCATTCCAGATACCTCGAAGTTGTTCATTGATCTGCTGAGGGGATTGCCCATCCAGCTTGGCCGCTTGCTCATGCCACATCGTTTCCAATAGCGTCCCGTTCGTATATTTACCAGGGGTAACCTTTTCCATATTAAACATGGCCCCCTGCACAATCCAGTAAAATATCGTGCCCAGTGGAAAAATAATCGGCATAAAAATCATCGCAATTAAGATAATGAGCAAATACCTTGAAGTTAACGAATTACGGAACCTTCCCTTCTCCCGTTTGCTCTTTTTCCTTTTTCTCCCCATCATGCTTTCACCCGGTAGCCCAGACCCCGAACGGTTTCAATGATTTCCGGTGAGGCAGGATTTTTCTCCAGTTTCTCACGCAGATAACGGATATGAACCATCAGCGTCTTATCCCCTTCAATGTAAGGCTCTCCCCAAACAGCTTCAAATATTTGTTCCTTCGTCATCACTCTTCCCTGATGCCGGAACAAATACATAAAGATTTGAAACTGCTTGCCTGTTAATATAATTTCCTCTTCGGTATCCCGGTTTACAATCCGGTTCTCATCCTCGTATACGATCAAATGCTTGAGATTGACCGGCTCCGCGGAATACACCGCTGAACGCCTGAGTAGAACCTCCACTCTTGCTGCCAATTCGTCGGGGTGAAACGGTTTTGTCAAATAATCATCAGCGAACTGCAGGCCTTCAAGCTTATCGTCAATAGACGTACGGGCCGACAGCATCAAGACAAGCATCCCAGGGTATGCCCGTTTCAAACGTTGCCCCACCGTAAATCCGTCCAGGCCGGGCAGCATCACGTCCAGAATCGCCAAGTTACAGGCTGACGCCGACTCCACTGCCTTTTCTCCCCCCGTAAGCCAGATGACTTCATACCCTTTTTCCTTCAAAAAGTCGTTCACCCATTTCCCAATTTCCCGGTCATCCTCGATATATAACAGAGTTGCACTCATAGCCGCTCTTCCCTTCTATGACATCTCATTCTATGTCTTGCATTATAGCACGAAAGAGTAAAGGTCCCCTCCAGCGCAGCATCTGTAACATGGAATGAAAAAAGCCTTCTTCAAGAAAAAAATTGTATACTTAAGAAGTGAGATATGCTTTTAGAAAGCATGTGATTTTTTATGTTTATTATTTCCAATAAAATTTTGTGATGGGATGGGATGAACCATGAGTATTACAGCTATGACATTCAACTTGCGTGTCGATGTTCCTGCAGACGGCGTTAACGCTTGGCCTTATCGTAAACACCGTGCCGCTGCTGTTATAACAGCCTCTTCTCCCGACATTGTGGGTACACAAGAAGGCACCTCCGCAATGCTGCAAGACCTTGATGAAGCGATGCCTGAGTATAAGCGCATCGGAAGCGGTCGTCTAGGTGAGGGGAACCATCCAGGTGATGAACACTGTGCCATCTATTACAAACATGCTGAACTAGCACTGTTAGAAGAGGGGCAATTCTGGTTATCCGAAACGAGTAGTGTGCCTGGAAGCAAAAGCTGGGACAGCAGCCTTCCCCGCATCTGTACGTGGGCCCGGTTTCAGAAAAAGAACCATGCAGAGATTGAATTTTATGTGTTGAACACACACTTTGACCATATCGGAGTAATCGCCAGACAAAAAAGTGCTCAGCTGATCCTGAAGCAGATCGATCAATTTCGCCAAGGAAAACGGATACCCATCATTTTAATGGGGGATTTCAATGCTTCTCCTGACCAGCCCGAAATCAATATGCTTCGCCAACAGCTGCAGGATGTTTACACGACTCTAAGCGAGCCGGTCGGCAGCACATTCCATGATTTCAAGGGAGGCAATGAAGGCGACCCTATCGATTACATCTTTACTTCACAAGATGTCAGCCTAACTGAAGTCCGCATACATCGCAATCAGATCGACGGCGGCTATCCTTCAGACCACTATGCCCTTTCCGTCATTTTGAATCCGACAACTCCATAAAACAGCAGGGGGTTCAATGCTTCACATGAAGAAGCTTATCTGCTCCAAATGATCGGCTATTCGCTGCATCAGCTGGGGCAGACAAGCTTCTTTCTCTATCCTAGTTATCCGAGCCAACTGCATTTCTCATCATTCGACTGCAATCCTCAACATATTGAGGCAACATAATGCAAACGTTTGATCTTTTCAACTGTATACGAAGACATAAAAAGAATATAATTTGGATTTCCAGTAATAAACAAGAAAATGTAATTTTATGTATCCGCTTTCTTATCCGTTTTTCTATCATCTGAATCGACGCTTTGTTAAATCGTTTGCACAAGTTCATTTAACGCGATTTTTTGCTTTTATACAATGATATTCCGTGAATTTCTCTGTTTTTCTAATGCTGTCTGCATTTTTTGAAAGCTTTAGCAATATATGCTTCTGCTGTGATCGATATATGTTTACAAGGTCTGATTTTAGAGATAAGATATCAGTGTGAAACCGTTTAAAAGGTGCTGGTTTTTAACATTTTTACTAAGAAAATATCAATGATTTAATATTTTTTAAAAAGAAGAAACGGCTTGGCCATCTTCACAAAGACGAACACGTTTCTAATCAGTGATACTTATAGTTGATTCGACAACATTCGTTATAATCACTAAATTAAAGCAAACGGTTCCACTGGAGGTTTTTATGTCTGTAACGATAAAAGATGTAGCAAAAAAAGCCGGCGTATCCCCCTCCACCGTATCCAGGGTGATCTCCAATCATCCCAGGATCAGCAGTGAAACTTCACGCAAAGTCAAGCGGATCATGGAAGAACTAGGATATCACCCTAATATCATGGCTAAGAGTCTTGTTTCTAAAACAACCGAAAGCATCTGTGTCATTCTTCCAAAGCCAGCTGAAGAGTTATTCCTTAACCTGTTCTTTATGGAGTTAATCCGGGGGATTGTTACCCAGGCAAACCGTTCAGGGTATGACGTGCTTATCAGTTCAGGCGGTAACGAGCAAGAAGAAGTAGAAGCGGTATCGCGCCTGCTCCACGGACGCCGCGTTGACGGAGCAATTTTGTTGTATTCGCGGCAGGAAGATCCTGTGGTGGAGTTTCTAAAAACGAACAATTACCCTTTCGTCCTTGTCGGTAGAAGCGATAAGTATCCCGACCTGTTGTCCGTAGATACCGACAACGTTCAGGCGGCATACGATGCGACCAAGCATCTCATTTCCTTAGGGCATGAACGAATCGGTTTTGTCAGCGGTCCGCCGAATCTGATCGTATCGCAAGATCGTATGAAAGGATACGCCAAAGCACTGAAAGATTCCGGACTTGAAATGCGCAAGGAATGGATTGTGGAAGGTGAGTTTTTGCAGGACAGCGGTTATCGTGCCATGTCCTTCTTTATGAATTTGCCGGAACGTCCCACTGCCCTTGTTATTGTTGATGATATTGTATCGTTTGGAGTGCTTCGCGGCTTGCACGAATTAGGTTACAAAGTACCTGAAGATGTATCGATCATCAGCTTTAACAATATTTCAATTACTGAATTATCAACACCGCCGCTTAGCAGTGTAGATATCGGCATTTACAATCTGGGGTATACCGCCTCACAGGCACTCATTCAGAGCATCCGTCATGATGGCGAAACCGTGCTGCCGAATCGTTATATCATTCCGCACCGGTTAATGATTCGTGAGTCTTCTATGTATTCCAGATCCAAGTGATGTACGGAGCAGAAGTGGGAGGCTAAGTATAAGTAAAGTAGCTAAAGCTTGTACTTTCTAAAATTGAAAATAAAAGAAGCATATCATGTGCTTCCTTTATTTTTTGATTGCTATTCAAACGTTTGCACAGTATGTCCGTCTGTTCCCTTTTGTTTTCCCGCCTGAAAGAATGTGAATATAGCTGTAGCATGTCAATGCATATATTCATGTTCCGGAGGGAATAATTTATATATTTTTTCCAGAATTATGTTTATAAAGGAGCCGGTAGATGTGAAAGAATATTTAAAACTTGATGAATGGTCGATTATTGAAGAAGGATTCGATCCGGACAACCATGAGATTTCAGAAAGTATTTTTAGTATAGGCAATGGTTTTATGGGGCAGCGCGCTAACTTTGAGGAACAGTACAGCGGCCCTTCTCTGCAAGGAAGTTACATGGCCGGTGTTTACTATCCTGACAAAACACGTGTCGGCTGGTGGAAGAACGGATACCCTGACTATTTTGCAAAAGTACTGAACAGCACCAATTGGATCGGTATTGATGTTGATGTTGACGGTACTGCACTGGATTTGGCGAAGTGTACAGTGAACAATTTCAAGCGTGTCCTCAATATGAAAGAAGGCTATCTGTCGCGCAGCTTTACAGCGGTTATGGAAGATGGAAAAGAGCTGAAAATCGAAGCCGTTCGTTTTGTCAGCATTGCACGCCATGAAATTGGAAGCATTCGATACGCTGTAACCCCGCTTAATTTCTCAGGGCAGCTCACCTTTACACCGTACCTTGACGGCGATGTGAAGAATAAAGACTCTAACTACGATGAGAAGTTTTGGCTCGAAGTGTTCAAGGAAGCGGGCCAAGGGACAGCAGCACTGACGATCAAAACCAAAAAACTGGACTTTCATGTTACCTCTGCCATGTTCTACGAGATCGAAAAAAATGGCGAGAAAGTGAAGCTGGACGTTGAAGTCATTGAACGGGAAAAATTCGCAGGAAATCGCGTAACCGTTCAAGCCAATACCGGAGAGGAAGTTACACTGTATAAATACGTTGCAAATGTCACTTCTCGCGACCACGCTCCTGAACGACTCGTTGAAACGGCCCGTGATATTTTGAATACAGCCGTACAGTTGGGATTCGATAAGCTGCTTAGCGAGCAGGCAGCTGCTTGGGGCGAAAAATGGAAAGAGAGTGACATCGTTATCGAAGGTGACATCTCGGCACAGCAAGCGATCCGTTTTAATATTTTCCAACTGAATCAAACTTACAGCGGGGAAGATGATCGACTGAACATCGGACCTAAAGGATTCACAGGCGAAAAATACGGCGGCAGCACTTACTGGGATACCGAAGCCTACTGCTTGCCGTTCTACTTGAGCACGGCCGACTCCAGCATCGCCCGCAACCTGCTGATTTACCGTTACAAGCATTTGGAGAAGGCAAAGGAAAATGCGAAAAAGCTCGGCTTTACCAAAGGCGCATTGTATCCAATGGTAACGATGAACGGCGAGGAATGCCATAACGAGTGGGAAATTACGTTTGAAGAAATCCACCGGAACGGAGCTATTGCATATGCGATCTACAACTATGTGAATTACACCGGTGACTATACTTATCTTGGCCAATACGGTCTTGAAGTGCTCGTTGAAATTTCCCGTTTCTGGGAAGAGCGCGTCAACTATGTCCCTGCTAAAGATCAGTACGTGATGCTTGGCGTAACCGGACCAAATGAATATGAGAACAACGTAAACAACAACTGGTACACGAACCGCATCGCTTGCTGGACAATGGAATACACGATGGATGTGCTGAATTATCTGGAGCAGAACGAGCCTAAACGGTATACCGAGCTTGTGAGCAAGCTGAATCTGCAAGAAGAAGAACCAGCCAAATGGCAAGACATTATTAACAAAATGTACTATCCGATGGATGAAGAACGCGGCATTTTCCTGCAACAGGACGGCTTCCTTGATAAAGAGCTTGTCCCGGTTAAGGATTTAGATCCAAAGCACCTTCCACTCAACCAAAACTGGTCATGGGATCGGATCTTGCGCTCTGTTTATATTAAACAAGCTGACGTACTGCAAGGATTGTTCTTCCTAAGCGACCACTTTGATCTAGAAACCAAAAAACGCAACTTTGATTTCTATGAGCCGTTCACAGTGCATGAGTCCTCTCTTTCTCCTTGTGTACATTCCATCCTCGCTTGCGAACTGGGATACCAGGAAAAAGCGTATGAAATGTACCTTCGGACCGCGCGCCTTGACCTGGATAACTACAACAATGATACCGAGGACGGCTGCCATACAACAAGCATGGCCGGCACTTGGATGTCTGTAGTCCTTGGCTTCGGCGGTCTGCGTGTCAAAGATGGCGTATTGCACCTGAAACCGTTCGTACCGGGCCACTGGACAGCCTTCTCCTTCAAGGTTATGTTCCGCGGTTCCCGCTTGAAAGTTAACGTAACCGATAAGGAAATTATCGTCTTGAACGAGACCGATACCCCGGCTGCGATCAACCTGAACGGTAAAGATCATACGATTAACGGTATGGGTGAAGTAAAAGTCGCCAGATAGTCTGATTCCTGCACGACTCTGGCATATAATCCAAGGGATGTCTCCAAAGGTCGATTGACCTGTGAAGACATCCCTTTTTCTGTTGAGAGATGCCGCTTGTTGTATTATAAAGATGAGGGAGTCGGTGGCTAGCCTTTAACACATGACCTTCCCGTAATGATGAAGAGTATTCTGCTATCTCCTGACAATATAAACATTGTAATATCATCCCTTTTGTAGCGGTTCAATTTTAAAAAAGACGTAAGAAAACGAAGATAACAAAAAACAGGTCAATCATGGAGGTATCTGACCATAATCGCCCTGCTCGACGTAATGCTACTTGCGATAAATTAATTTTCCAGACGTTCTATACGCACATCAAAATTAGTGAATACTTCCTACAAGTAGAACAAAAGTTATGTTGGTAATGATAAAGTAAAGGTTTATTCGGCACTGGACAGCCCTACTACTTATACAATTTTAAACTTTCGTTTAATTTCATCTAATCGAGATTCAACTATATCCTTATCATCAGAATGCCGTAACAAATATGCTTCACTTGCTTTTTTGAGATAAACATAAAAAGCAGGGTAGTCCAATACGATGGTCACATCTTCATCAACTGCTGGACGGTCAAAAAAATAGCAAACTCCATCTTCTCCGAAGTACCCTTCTTCCCACTCTTCTAGTTCACCTGCAAACAAACACCAGATATGCTCATTACCAAACCCCTGCCCGTTACAATACTTTTCCAACGCTTTAATAAAGTTCCCATCTCCAATAGCAAAATAATAAAGATCCATTAGCTTATTTTCAGAAATATTTTTATTTGACATACGGTTGCCTCCCTACTTTCCCTCAAATGAAGGATGAAAATTTGTGATGTTCCCACTATCATCAAGATATCCCGTAAATCTAAGTCCATTAGATGAATATCCAATCACTAATCTCCCATTAATCACACCATTCTCCATAGCTTCTTTCCCCCATACGATCATTTGTTCATTTGAAATTACATTAGGATCATAGACTGTTTTTGGTTGAGGGATATTTTTATATTGGTCAGGCACTACCTTCAATTCCCTGTCTAGCGCGGGAAGTCTATACTCTATTTCATAAACCCCAGTAACTGTAGGATGTGGAGTTCTTAAGACAATGACATCATCCAGCTTCCAGCCTTGATCCGTCAGAATTTTTTCAAAGTTTTCTAAACTATGGCCTCCGACAACACCTTTATTCCCTTTTCTAACTATCCCTTGTGCATTTATCATATGATCGGCAAAGTTATCAACATACTCGAAATTATTCTTAATTACTGGTACACCATCACCCTCCCCCTCATCCTTCTTAGGAGGCCCATCTCCGTCACCGTTCTTCTTGACTCCAACCCTACCGAGAATGTACCCTCCTGCGAGCATGGCCCCCTGCTCTCCCAAATAGTTTGCCGTACCGCCGGATTCATTGATTTTCTCATTAAATTCTTCTCGGGTTTTGTCATCAACCATCATTTTGGCTCCCCAAACGCCTGTGTCGATGACTTCCTCCACCGTTCCGATTGTAGCATTGTAGGCCATTTGTCCCAACGTTCCTAACGGATCCTCATACAGCGCTTTTCCAGTATCCACGATGGACTCCCCTAAGTTTATCGCTCCAGCTTTTATCCCTTCCCCAAAATCTTCAAGGTGATCTTGCCATGTTTTCGGCTCCTCATCACTAGAACTAACAGGGATGATGGGATGCATCTCTCCGTCAAACAGTAAAAACCTGCCGGCAATGTTCTTTAATTCCCCGCTAATGGAATTCATCAGTTCAATCGTCAACGTCATCTCTTTATTCGCTCTCTGAAAATCCTCAAAGAACCGCTGCCGGGTCGTTCCCTCCCATACCAGCATGGTGTTAATTTGCGAATTCAACGAGCCAACCATCCACTCTAATTGGATGGATGCTTGTTCAAATTGATCTGCCACTTTGAACAACAGCTGGGGAAGAACAAGAATCCTGGACATAAACTACTAACCTCTCCATAATGTACTATACCGATTCTAATACTTTACAAATTAATGAAAAAGGTTCCAAAGTCCTTCACCCTAAATCCCCATACCCCGTTGTTATACGTAACTCAGTTCATTTCCCAATAAAAATAGCTGTCGAACTTATGAAGCAGCTCGACAGCATGACAAATAAAGAGTCTTTCCTCATTGATATTCTTTTGCAAAATAGATTAAATAGATTACTTAAGCAGATCCTAACGAGCAGCGTAATAAGCTCTCCTTACAATCGCTCGCCGGACGGCTGGCAGGCTTTCCGAATAAATATCCCTGGGCCAATTCAATGCCGATTTCACAGCAATGCTCGAATTCTTCTAGCCGCTCAATGCCTTCAGCCAGCACTTTAGCTCCAAATTCACGAGCGGTGTTCACAATTTTCAGCAATTGTTTCTGCGATGCTGTATTCACATCACAGTGGTCAATAAGACTGCGGTCGATTTTTACATAATCCGGCTGCAACCGAACCATCTGTTCAAGCGTGGAATATCCGGCTCCGACATCATCCATCGCTACGGAGATTCCGTTTCGCCGATACACTTCAAAAATAGACTGAAGATGCTTTACATCATCTATAGGCTCTGTCTCCACTACCTCAAACACAAAATCGGTCGGTTCAAGCGATAGCCGTTCAATCGTTTCAAAGGTATGACTTAAACAAAATTCAGGATTATATATGGAAGAAGGCAAAAAGTTTACAAAACGCTTCACGCCCTTTGGCAGCCAATGAGCGCTCGTCTCTATAGCAGATATTCTGGCCGCTCGATCCAGGAAAGAATGAAGCCCTGTCTTGCGAGCCGCTTCAAACAGCTCAGAGGGCTGAAAGGGTATCCCCTTTTCGCTTGGACGCAGCAAAAACTCATAAGCGACAACACGCTTGGAACAATCTACAATCGGCTGCATAAAACTCGTAAACTGCTTCTCCAAAATAATGCTGACAACATCATACTGCTGCATATGTTTATCAAATTGTTGCAGAGATATCCATGGATGCTGACAATCTCCTGCGCTTGTTCCCATTACATTGAATTTCAATTGTTGCCTGATGCTCAAAGGAAGTTCTTGCATAAGCTGCATTAAGGAGAGTAAGTTGTCACAGTTACTGTAATAAACAGCACAGCCTTCCGATGTCTCCTCTACTGTACAGCCTTTTTCGCGGAACAGCAAAACCAGCTCGGGCAATACCGGGCTTAAATGGATCATTCCCTGGTCCTCAATCGGTTCGATGGTGCTGCAGTTATTGCAAAACATGTTCGTCCTCCTCAGCAAGCTGACTCACTATACTTCTTATCGGTTAAAAGGTGGAAAAACTTTTGTCGTTATCCACATTTTTTTATGATAAAACCGTGTTTTAAGCTGAAGTATAGATCTGCCAGTCGTCGTCATCCGATATCTCTTTACTGGACAGATATGAAACGCCGGACTATAATACATGTAATTAATGATAAAGTATATGAACAAACTTCATAGTAACCGGGGTGCTGGGATTGGCCGGCTGAGAGTGTATGCCTAAACATACTGACCCTTTAAACCTGATCTGGGTAATGCCAGCGTAGGAAAGTGTATGAGAGCGGTCTCTTGATCGCCGCCAAACTTTGCGCTAGTGCGCCCCGATTATCGGGGCGTTTTTTTGTGATTAGGAGCAGTAAAGGCCTCGTTATCTTGTTAACAGGATGACTTCGTAGTTGCGAAATACGGTAAAAAAGGCCCTTTGCTTCTAAAATCGACAAACCATTCTCCCAGCCTTTCTATTGTATGAAGTATATGTTCGAAAGGAGAGAAACCATTGGTAAGGGTTAAAAAATGGACCTCACTGTTAATCATTTGTGTATTGATGCTTGTTGCTGCTGGCTGCGGAAACAATGGAAAACCGGGTAGCGAGGAAGCCGGTGAACCAAACAAACCTGCTGAACTAAGGGACGTTCAGGTGATGCTGGACTGGTCAGCCAACACGAATCATACCGGACTTTATGCGGCAAAAGATCTTGGATATTACGAAGAGGAAGGCCTGAACGTCAAGATCGTACAACCGGGCGCTGGCGGCAGTGATGCTCTGGTCGCATCAGGCAAGGCTGACTTTGGTGTCAGCTATCAGGAAAGCGTCACGCTGGCCAGAACTCAAGGCGTTCCGCTCGTTTCAATCGCAGCCGTCATTCAGCATAACACGTCCGGATTTGCCGCTCCGGTTGACCGAAATATTAAAACAGCAGCCGATTTCGAAGGTAAAGCCTACGGCGGCTGGGGCTCACCTGTAGAAGAAGCAGTGATGAAATCCATCATGGAGAAGGATAACGCGGATGTAAGCAAGGTTAATATAGTAAATATGGGCGATGCGGATTTTTTCACTGCCGTGAAGCGTGATATTGATTTTGCCTGGATCTTTTACGCCTGGACCGGTATTGAAGCGGAGCTTCGCGGTCAGGAACTGGATATGATCTATGTAAAAGACTACGCGGAAGAACTGGATTACTACACACCTGTCCTTGTCACCAGTGAGAAATTGATCGATGATGATCCAGAATTGGTCAAAGCCTTCATGCGCGCTACAGCGAAAGGCTATGACTATGCGATCGAAAACCCGGAGGAAGCTGCTGCCCTTCTCTCCAAAGCCGTACCTGAACTGGATAAAGAGCTGGTGCTGGCCAGTCAAAAATGGATCAGCCCACGCTATCAGGATGATGCACCGCGTTGGGGAGAGCAGAAGGAAAGCGTATGGAAGGGCTATGCCGATTGGATGTATGAAAGTAAACTGCTGGACGAGCCGCTTGAGGCAAAGAGCGCGTTTACGAATGATTTTTTACCGGAAAGTCCGTAAGTTTTTAGCTGCAAATCACACATACAATTAAACGGAAAGGATGAGATAAGATCATGGCAAGTACACTGCTTAGCATTCAAGTTATTCCTAAAACACCCGATGGCCGGGACAGCATCCCTTATGTAGACGCTGCGATCAAGGTTATTCAAGAATCCGGCGTCAAATATCAAGTGAATGCACTGGAAACGACACTGGAGGGAGAATTGCCGGAGCTGCTGAAGGTTGTGAATGATATGCACGAGGCGCTTTTGGAGGCAGGGTGTCCAAGCATCATATCCCAAGTGAAAATCGCCCAATATCCTGAAGGAATCAGCATGGAGCAGCTGACCGAGAAATATCGTCCATGAGGATTTGGTGGAACCGTTTGTGGCCGCCCGCTGTGGCGGTCCTCTTGTTTTTGTTCGTGTGGCAGCTGGGCGTATCCGTGTTCCATGTCGAAGACTGGATTTTGCCTCCACCTTCGAACATCGTTCGTGAAGCCGCTGCAGGGGCGGAAGATCTGCTTGGTCATACGCTGGCTACTCTTCAACTGACACTGTTTGGTTTCGCCATCGGAACAACGGTCGGGCTGATCATCGCGCTGCTGCTCCATCTGGTACCTTGGCTGAAAACAGCACTGTATCCGCTTCTTGTCATGAGCCAAAATGTCCCGACTATTGCGCTGGCCCCACTGCTTATGATCTGGTTCGGTTTTGGAATTTTGCCTAAAATCATTGTCATTACGCTCGTATGTTTTTTCCCGGTAGCGGTATCCGCCATGGATGGCTTGTCTCGTACGGATCGCACGATGATGAATTATATGAAAATGGCTGGCGCAAGCAAATGGCAAACGTTCCGCAAACTGGAGCTGCCCTATGCCCTTCCCTCTATCTTCTCCGGCGTCAGGATTGCAGCCACCTATTCGGTCATGGGCGCGGTCATCGGGGAGTGGATCGGGTCGGACAAAGGGATCGGGTATTTCATGATGCTGCAAAAATCGGCATACCGTACCGACCGCATGTTTGTTGCTATTTTTGTCGTTGTCCTATTAAGTTTGTTAATGGTCGCACTCATTACCTTGCTGGAGAGACGGCTGGTCCGATGGAACCCGCAGCAAGATAAGTAAATTGCTTGCTTCATTAACAATCAAGGAGGTGCTTTCATATGGAAAATCAATTGGATCTGACTCACGAGCAGTACAAAATCAATCAACCTGATAGCCAAACACACAACTCCACTTCGCCTGTGCTGGAAGCACGCGGCATTCGCAAATCATTTCGTGAACGCAAGCAGGAGGTTCATGTACTGGACGATCTTTCTATAAAGGTACAGCCTGGACAATTTGTTTCCATTATCGGCCCTTCCGGAAGCGGAAAAAGCACGCTGTTTCACATCATCGGCGGACTGACTGCGCCCGATGCCGGGAGCATATGGATGGATGGCCGGGAAGTAACCGGTCAAAAGGGCTTGATCGCCTATATGCCGCAACAGCCGGCCCTCTTCCCGTGGCGCACGGTTGAAGATAACGTACTTCTTCCGCGCGAACTAGCTGGCATGTCTGGCGAACAGGCCCGGGAGGAAACGCAGCTATGGATTGATCGGGCGGGACTAACCGGGTTTGAGAAGGCTTATCCCCATACGTTATCCGGCGGCATGCAGCAGCGGGCCGCATTTCTGCGTGCGATGATGAGTCCGCATGAAGTAATGTGCCTGGACGAGCCGTTCAGTGCGCTTGACGCACTGACACGCAGTGACATGCAGCGGTGGCTGCTCGATATATGGGAAGAGCATCGACGCTCTGTACTGATGATTACACATCATATTGAAGAAGCTCTACTTCTATCCGATGTTGTGTACGTCATGTCGAGCCGTCCCGCTTCTATCCTGCAAAAGATCGAAGTGCCCTTCCCTCGCCCGCGCCTGGAGCATATTACGGCAGATCCGTCTTTTCTGACCTTAAAGCATGACATCTCGGAAATGCTGCGCGAAGAGCTGAAGAAGCGTTGAACTTTGGAGCTTTGGAGCTTTGGAGCTTTGGAGCTTTGGCAGTGAGCTTTCACCGTATACATCTTTTTGCGCGCTAGGTCTAGCGTTATACGATCAGGCCCACTCTATCTATGAAAGGAGATGACCAAATGGCTTACGTTCATACCCAACTAGATACAGACTCCTTGAACAATCCCTTGATCGATACCCACATCCATATAGACTCGTATCCTGTAGACCAGCAGCTTTCCATTCTTGAAAGCTTGCCGGGATGCGAAGTAGACACGATCATTTCCGTATCCATGCATTTGGGATCCTGTCAGCGTAATTTGGAGCTGGCTCGCCAATACATTGGACGCGTGCAAGCTGCCTTTGGCTTTCACCCCGAGCAAGAAATACCGTCTCCTGCCGCAATCAACGCTTTATTCGACTTCATGGAAAGCCATGTTGATGAGATGGTTGCCGTAGGAGAGGTTGGGCTGCCATATTACTCCCGGCTTGAAGCGCTGTCCGGCGGCAAGAAATGGGACAATCGACCTTACGAGGACCTGCTGGAGCAATTCATCATAATCGCCAAAAAACATGACAAGCCCATCATCCTTCATGCAGTTTATGAAGACGCTAATATTGCCTGTGACCTGTTAGAGAAGCATGGCGTAACATCCGCTCACTTCCATTGGTTCAAGGGAGCGCCGGAAACGATTCAGCGAATGGCTGAATCAGGCTACTACATCTCATTCACCCCCGACCTCATCTACGAAGAGGAAATCCGGGAGCTGGCACGAGTGTATCCGGCCAAACAGGTGATGACCGAAACGGACGGGCCGTGGCCGTTCGAGGGACCGTTTCAAGGTCAGATGACACACCCGCACATGACTGCCGACGTCGCAGCAGCCTGGGCCGAGATTCAAGGCCTTGACCAGCCCGCAGCACGCCGTATCTTGTACGACAATGCCCGGCGGTTTTATCGGCTGGGATGACGAGTTTAATGTGTTTAACTTAAATGCAGCGCAACCGGACAATGATCACTGCCCATCACATGACAGTCGATTTCCGCCTCCATTACCTTCTCCGCCACCCGGGCGGATACGAGGAAATAATCGATACGCCAGCCGATATTGCGCTCTCTCACCTTTGGCATATAGGACCACCAGCTGTAGACATCGGTGCGATCCGGGTACAAAAAGCGAAAAGTGTCGATAAATCCAGACGCCAAAAGCTCCGTCATCTTTCCTCGCTCCTCCAGTGTAAAGCCGGAGTTGCCCATATTGGATTTCGCATTTTTCAGGTCGATCTCCTGATGCGCTACATTTAAGTCGCCGCATACGATAACTGGCTTAATCTTATCCAGCTCCAGCAAATAACGGCGGAACCTCTCCTCCCATTCAAGCCTGTAGTCTAACCGACTAAGGTCACGCTTAGCATTCGGTGTATATACGTTCACGAGATAAAAGCTATCAAATTCCAGAGTGATAATTCTTCCTTCCGGCTCGCTATCTTCTTCGATGCCATATCGAACGGATAAGGGCGGTATTTTCGTAAACACCGCGGTGCCGGAATAACCTTTCTTTATAGCATAATTCCAGTATTGTTCGTATTCAGGACCCAGATCAAGCTCGATCTGCCCTTCCTGCAGCTTCGTTTCTTGAATACAAAATATATCGGCATCCGCCTGTTTAAAATAGTCAAGAAACCCTTTTTTCACACAGGCTCTAAGGCCGTTGACATTCCAGGATACCAACTTCACGATCCTATCCTCCAATCAATGTTTCTCTAAGTCTTTCAAATTCTATTATCTTAACATGGGTGCCTTACGGTGACAATCTTGTTCGCATCTTCATAAAAACATCGATAAACGTATAGTCAGCCTCTGCCAGTAATAAACTATAAGCTATGCGGCATTTCACCGTAAATATGAAGCTTTCCTATAAGCTAACAAAACATCGAAGGAGGACTTGATGATGACAGGAAGAAATAACAAGCCAAAAAATGACGGACCTTCCAGCAGTCCGGACCGCCTGGATCAATACGGGGATAAGATTGGTTCCGATAACGAAGAGGAGTTCACCTCTGCTGCCGAAGAGCATTGCCGCGAGGATGAATAGCTTTATTCACTCTGAAAAAAAGGGCTTTTTGAAGGCTTTAACTTCGAAAAGCCCTTGCTTTTGTTCTTTCATCCATTTACACTCTTTTTTATTCTGTTGTACAGTTAAGACAGAAGTTTAGACACATCAGGAGGTTCGAATGCAAGGGATTGAATTATTTTTGCTCTATGTTCTGGCTATCATTTTGGTGGAGTTCATTTTAAAGAGATTCATCATAAAAGGCGATCGAGAAAAAATATATACTACGACTTTTCTTTTGGTGATGGGCTTTTTTGCATTAATCATTGTCGTTCTCTTTACTGTTGTGCTGTATTCAGGTACTGCTATGAGCTACCTGCTGAGCTACATCGCTATATTAGCTTGCTTGGCTTTCGGATTCCGCGCTTTCATGGAAGGGAAATTTATCAGAGAAACCAACAGTCACTTCGTTTCATTGATTTCGCTAGCTATTTCCTTCGTTTTTGCCATTATACTGCGCAGCTAAGATAGTGTTAGACATGATATATCAATGATAAAACAACCAAAAGGTCGAGTACGGGAGAATGAAGTGACCCCATAAAGTTAGACACAACTAACTACTATTGGGGTGCAGTTCACTTCTCCTAACTCGACCTTTTTCGAATTCAAGTACTTTTACCAACTGCCTCCAAATGAATCACGCTAGGCTATTACACGCTTTGTTGAATGTTCGGACGTTTACCTTTGCCGCCCATATACTGAGCGATCAGCAGTACGACAAACAGTGCTAGACCGATAACGTCTGTAAAGCCTTCCGGAATAATAAGCATCAAACCGGCGGCAATCGCTAGCAGCCGCTCAACCCAATGGCTCTTGCGCACCCAATGACCGATAATACCGGTACTGATTGCTATCATGCCGACAAGAGCTGTCATGACGTACCAGGAAGCCTCATACCACGTCGTATCGACCAGAATAAGTGCCGGCGATAATACAAACATGTAAGGAATGATGAACGCCGCGATCGCCAGCTTTGCGGAGAGGATTCCGGTCTTAATCGGCTCTCCGCCCGATACCCCTGAGGCGGCAAACGCCGCCAATGCCACCGGAGGTGTTATATCTGCTACAATGCCGAAATAAAACACAAACAGATGCGCAGCGATATCCGGTACGCCGAGCATAATAACGGCCGGAGCAGCTATCGTTGATGTAATAATGTAGTTAGCCGTCGTAGGCGACCCCATACCTAATACAAGAGAGGCCACCATTGTAAAGAACAGTGTCAACAGCAGGACGCCGCCAGCCATATCAACCAGGCCATTCGCCAGCTTTAAGCCAAGGCCCGTCAATGTGACTACTCCGACAATGATACCCGCCGCTGCCGTGGCCGCCGCCACGCCAAGCGCTGTCCGTGCTCCATCAATCAGGGCGTCAATCAGGTCCATGAAACGCAGCTTCTCTTTCTGGGACAGCTTATGGATAATCCCGACAACAATCGTAACGGCAATGGACCACAGAGCTGCTCTCGTTACGCTCATACCGGTTGTCAGCAAAGCAACGACCGCAACAATCGGCAACAACAAATACAGATTTTTTAAAATACGTTTGCGGTCCGGCATTTCTTCTTTCGTTAGTCCCCGCAAACCGATGCGCTTCGCTTCAAAGTGGGTCATGATCCAAATTCCCGAAAAATAAAGCAGCGCCGGGATGATAGCCGCCTTCACAATATCCCAGTAAGTCGTGCCGCCACCGATGAATTCCACCATCAGGAACGCTGCCGCCCCCATGATCGGCGGCATCAACTGGCCGCCCGTCGATGACGAAGCTTCGACGGCTCCGGCGAATTCCTTACTGTATCCAAGCCGTTTCATCATCGGAATCGTAAACGATCCGGATGTCACAACATTGGAGACGGCACTGCCGCTTATCGTGCCTTGTAGGGCACTTGAGAATATGGCGACCTTCGCTGGTCCTCCGATGCGTCGTCCGGCAATCGTCAATGCAAAGTCATTGAAATATTGGCCTACACCGGTCTTTACCAAAAATGCACCGAACAGCAAGAATAGAAAAATAAACGTTGACGATACTTTAAGCGGTGTTCCCAAAATACCGTCCGTTCCGAAATACATCGTTCCAAGGAGCCGCTCCAAGTCAATGCCTGGATGGTTCAGGAAGCTCGGCATATATGGGCCGAAATAGGCATACACCAGAAACAGCAATGCAACGAGCGAAATCGGGAATCCGACCACTCTCCGTGCCGCCTCCAAGACGAGAAGGACGGCTGCTGCTGCCACCGTAATATCAAGCGTTGACAATATCCCCGCTTTTGAAGCAAGCTCCTCAAAGTTAATCGGCCAATAAAGCCCTACCGAGATGCCTGCCGCCGCGAGCAAAGCGTCATACCAAGGTATTTGAAACCTCCGGCGCTTAAGTTTTCTCTTTCTGGAAATTGGAAACAACAAAAAGATAAGACCTAGCGCGAATGCCAAATGCACCGATCGCTGAATTTGCGCGGGCAATATGACAAATGACGAATATAATTGAAAGATCGAAAAGCTCAGCAGACCGATCGATACAATCCACGCCATCCTGCCCTTATATTTTCTATAACCGGCTTCCGGATCGTACTGTTCCAACAGCTTCTCCGTCTGTTCTTCAGATAGTTGTTCATCTGCGACATTAGTTTCTGCCAAGGAGATTCGCCCCTTTCATCATCTGCCATAAACTGATCTTTCTCGCATTAAGACGTATCCATGAGCTTGGCTTGGCTACCGAGGAAAATGCAATATACTGGTTTCGAATGGTCAAGCCATGCTCAGGAAATAGCTGGGCTATACGGATGTCTAATTGGTCTAAAGCACGGTTCATGCCGGATACCGAATAATACCCGTCTTCTACCGAAAATGTCTCCCCATGCTCTGCATTCGACGGCATACCGATGGCAAATTCGGAATATTCAATCCGGTCCTGTACGATTTGTCCATCTTGTAGATGATAAGACTCAATGACGGGCGTTTTGTGAATGGAATGAATAAAGCGAATTTCAAACGTTTCCCCGTCTTCCAAGCGGCCATAGGCGATAATCTTTCCCGAATCCTCCCGCTCGATCGCCAGTACATCGACCAGCGGAACAAACCATACCGACAGCAATATGATAACGGCAGCCACGTAGACAGCTCGCCTAACGCCTGGACGTTTCCGGCTTTGTATGCAAGCTCTAGCCATGATAAATAAGCGAGACTGAAGCGATCAACGCTTCAGTCATTGCTTTATTTCAAACCTTTCTCCTTGAAATATTTATCCGCACCCGGGTGAATATCGATGTCCATGCCGTCTAAAGCGCTTTCAACATTGATAAATTCAGCTTTGGCATGACCGATTTCACCCACGTTGTCAAATATCGCTTTTGTCGCTTCGTAAACGGTCTCCTCATCCAGGTCAGCCCGGGCAACGAGCATCGCCAATACGGCAACCGTCTTGACATCCTCCTGCAAACCATACGTTCCGGCCTTGATCGTATCTTCGACATAGAACGGGTATTTTTCGGTCATTTCCTTGATTTTATCTTCGCTCATGCCGACGATACTGACGTCTTTAACCGCCTGCAAGCTGTCAACAGCTCCGGTCGGTGTCCCCGCCGTTACGAATGCGGCATCAATCGTGCCATCCTGGATACCCTCTGTCGATTCGTCAAATGACAGATGCTGCGCTTTAATATCTTCTGTAGTCATGCCGTGAATTTCTAAAATCTGAGATGCGCTCGCTTCCGTTCCACTTCCAGGTGCACCAATCGATACAACCTTGCCTTTTAGATCTTCAACCGTGTTGATACCTTTTTCTTTTAAAGTTACAATCTGCACCGTTTCCGGATACAATGTTGCAATGCCTTTAATGCTTGTGAGAGGTTCTTTGAACATTTGCTGGCCTTCCACCGCATAGCTTGCAATATCCGTCTGTGTGAAAGCGATATCAGCTTTCTTCGTGTTGATGAGATTCATATTTTCCGCAGATGCATTGGAAATTTGCGCCGTCGCCGTGTATTCTGTCTTATCACTGATGAGCTTAGCCATGCCGCCACCAAGCGGATAATATGTTCCTCCGGTCCCCCCTGTTACAACGCTTAGAGATTTACCGTTGCCGGCCCCACTGCAGCCGGAAGCAATGACGGCTGCCCCCAAAATCAATACAAACGTGAATAAAAGAGATCTTCGTTTTGCCATTCATTTACCTCCATTAATCTAATATTATTGGAAAATAATATATCAAAATGATAGCATATTTTAATTTTGGAAATCAATTTTATATATGTAATTTGTAAATTCTTTTTTTAGAGACATTTCGTAATAATCCGACGTCCACCATCGTGAGCAGCCCCGACGACACAGATGATGAAAGCAGTTTTGCAGTGTTAATGGCCATAGCTGCCGTTGCGGTATCACCGAATATTCCGTTCGGCACGACCATCTCCACCTGTTCTTGATCATCCGCCGTGACGATAACAATACGATCCGCTTGCTTCGCATCAAGTGCCATCGTTAAATCGAGACGGATTCGCACGCCCTCTGCAGCCATTCCCGCTGAAGTTTGCCACAAACCGATAACATCCCCCGGCTGCAGGTCGCACCAATCCAGCTGTAACGATTCTTCCGCAAGGACCGGCTCAATGCTGTTCTCCACATCGCCAAGTTGCAGACACAAACCATGGGCAATAAGCCGCAGCGATTCTTCGAGTCCGACATGGCCGATCCGATCCGCTTGTGCTAGCTCGTGAAATTGCTGCGGACTCATGCCGATGCCCACCTTCTTTTGCAGCGGTAAACGCCGTTTGCGCACATCGACCGCGCGCGTTACAGTAATTTGTGAAATCGTTGTAGTCGTTGCAGTCAAAAACAGCGCCATCATATCCATGATGTAACCAGGATTTACACCTGTACCGACAATGACGGCGCTGTGCTTGCGTGCGTATTCGTCTATCTGCTTCGCCAGTTCAGGGTAGCGGTGCCATGGATAAGCCAACTGCTCGCAAGTAGAGACGACGGAACAGCCGCACTCAATCAATTCCTTGATTTGCGGCCATACAGCCGGCAAATGGGAGCCAGTTGCATGAATGGCGATCGTATGACCGCGAACAGGGACGATGTCCCGTGCAGAACGAACGACCGCAACCCCTTTCCGCTCTAAGCCTGTCAGTTCGCCGATATCCCGGCTAACTTTTGCAGGATCAATATCTATCGCTCCGATAACATTCATGCCATCCATAAGCAAAGCACTTTTCAATATTTGTAAACCAATCGGACCCAAACCAAACACAATCACATTCGTTTCTTCACCTGTTCCATTCATGTTCTACATCTCCTTCTCTTCCTTTTTTTTGGCCATTTTATCATCTCCTTTTCAACACGAGAAATATAAAAAACTCATGAATTTATAAGCTCAAGTTATAAATTATTCCGCCGCAAACAATGGAAGCGCGGCCAGCGCCTGACGCACATGAAGCGGATGATAACCTTCCGTATTCCATACTGCCGAAATCGAACTGTCGAGCCGCTGTTTTGCCAGCGGAATCACCCGAATCGGATAGGTGACGAGTAAACTGGCCATATCGTTAGGCATGAGCGTGACGCCCAAACCACTTGCAATCAGATTGGCTAACGTCAGCAGCTCCGGGCCGACTCCCGTTGTATTCGGAACAAACCCCGCTGCCAAACAAGCTTGTTTCAGCAAGGAATGCAGCGACGGCGAATGGTTCGCATCATAATGCAGAAACATTTCGTGCCGCATTTCATACAGATCGACTGCTGCTTGCCCGGCAGCGGGATGGTCGCTTGCAACGACCAGCATTAAGGGATGCTTCGTAAATTCGATCATCTCAAGCGGAGGGCGAATCGCTTGTTTCGCATCAATAGGTGTTCTGATGAAGGCGATATCGCTTTCCATCCGCTCAACGAGATGAATGGCTTGCATGGAGGTCGTCTCCTGGATAATGAATCGAAAATCGGGAGTTGTTGCTTTAAGCCGCTTCAGCAGTTTGGGGACCCATATGCTGGCTGCTGACGGCACAGCGGTAATCTTGATCGTTGCTTCAGGGATCGTGCCGCTCTCTTGTATCGAGCGCAATACATACTCAATATGTTGAAATGACGGCTGCAGTTTGCGGAATAAATATTCGCCTTCTTCCGTAAGGGTAATTTTTCGCGTTGTCCTCCTCAGCAACTGAAAACCAAGACGGTTCTCCAGCGCTGCGATTTGCTGACTAAGTCCGGGCTGGGAAATATTCAGGTTTCGTGCAGCTTTACTGATGTTCAGTGTGTTTGCGATTTCAAGGAAATATCGCAAAGCTAATAAACTCACATCGATCACCCCTTTTTTATGCCATGTAAACAGTAGAGAACGATTGTATCTTCCTGTGATCTTATTATTTTAATAAAAACAGCACATCGTACTGATGTGCTGTCGTGCTGCTCATTTTTTTGTATAACTACATGCTGTCCGGTGTTCTGATCTAACGCTTCATCAAGCCTTTACTTTGCAGAAAATCCATCATATGCAGCCTCACCGGCTCCGATAGACGCTTCGCCATAACTTGCGACCAGGCTGAGGCCGACTTTCCACCGCTTCGCGCTCGCATATATTCCGTATATGTGTCATCGTAAGCTTGTACAGCTTCCACCGTTTTCGAAGCGTCATAGACTCCATGGTGAAGCACCCCTTCCAAAGGCAGACGAGGGCGAATCCCAGGATTCTGATCCGGATAACCGATACACATGCCAAATACCGGATATACCTGTTCGGGCAAATTCAGCCGTTCGGAAAATTGCGCGATATGGTTTCGCACGCCGCCGATATATACGATCCCGAGCCCCATGGACTCCGCAGCGATTGCAGCATTTTGCGCAGCCAGCGCGGCATCTACAGTTGCCACGATGAAATTTTCTACCGAATCCGCATAGCCCGGTTGATCACCTAGATGCGCCTCACTCACTTTTTGCAAACGATATAAATCTGCACACCAGACGAGAAAAACTGGACATTTTTCAATATAAGATTGATTACCCGACAGAGCTGACAACGCCCGCTTCTGCTCGAAATCGGTTACCGCAATTACACTGTAGGCCTGAACGTTGCTGGAGGTGGAAGCCATCTGCCCCGCCGCGATGATCCGTTCCAACTGCTCCCTGGTAACCTCCTTGTCCGAAAATTTACGGATGGATCGATGATTCATTAATAACGATAATGTTTCGTTCACTTTGCAACGTCACTCCAGTTCCTTGATTATAATGATATTATACGATTCTGCCATAGCGATTACCGCTCTTTCCGATCCGGCAACGATTCCCTGAAACGATCTTTCCACCAGTACCGCCAGGCACCCGTCAGACTTCCTGGATCACGGTTCTCTAAAGTCCATACGCGCCAATAGAGCGGAGGATGTGAGGAAAGCTGAAACTCAACCCATCGCCAAAACCACGAATCCCTCTTTGTCACAGAGTTATCTTCCCGTTCTTTTACATTGATGTCGCTTGTTTCATCGATATTGTCCCCGTTTGACAATCGGTAGGAAAGCATTTTGCGATGATCGTCCAAATCCGCTTGTGCAAGCTGTCTTAGCGCTTTGGCCATCTGCCGCCGCGTTTGCGGAACATAACGTGAACCGATATCGTCGGCACGCACTTCCATCATCTGATAAACGATCGATTGCAGCACACCAAAAGCTAGCAGCAGAAGCACGATCACCCCAAAAGTTATCCATGTTGACTGAATATCCATCGTTTTGAACCAATCGGCCGTTAGTAAAATCGCAGTTACGAGCAGAACAAACAGAAGAAGCCGCCAAATTTGCCCGACCGGCACATCGCGTTTCTTGACATGAACTGCTTCATGCGCAACGATGGCGGCAACGACCGGCATTGGAAAACGCATGACCGACGATGTGAGCACAATCATTCCCCTCCCAACGTTCATGCCTGTAGCGAATGCATTATTCACTTGTGTTTCCGTGACGAACAGCTTCGTACGAGGCAGCCCGGCTTGCTCCAACACGCTCCGTATGGAAGGATCGAGGTCTTCCTTGCTGATCTCCCTTACGTCCAGCATGACGCCGATCAGCCGATCAGTCAGGTAAACGTTAACGATCCACCAGAGCAGTATCGCGGTGACAGACATCCATTCCGGAACGTTCAGGAAATGAAGGAGCAGGAAAAGTGCGCTGTAGGCGGAGATTCCTTTGACGGTAACAGCAAAATAACCCTTAGCCAAAAGCCGCTTCCAGTTGCTCTGATGAAACAGTGGATGTACCTCTCTTGACTCAACCTTAGCACTATCTGGCATATGCGCAATAAGTTCGCTAGCCAGAGTGCTGCTGTCATCGAATGTAAAGTAGAGGGTCTCGCCAGGAAGAGCAAGAGCGAGCACCTCACCATTGTTCGTCGTATAATCCGTATTTTTGCCAAAAAACAAAAAAAGCGGATGCAGTTTCAACAGATCCGGCCTATTCTCCCTGATGACCCCTTGTACATCTTTCAGCGGGATCTTGCGTGATAAAGTGTCTGTCATGACGAACAGATGGCCGCTCTCCTTGGTATAGTAAACATGCAAAGTGGTGAAATGTATCATTCGATTCATCATATTATTAGCCACTTGAATGAGCCCGACTAGAGCGAAAAATTGCAGGAACGAAGTCACAGGCAATAAAACGATCAGTATCATTCCAATCGAAGCGACACCAGCAATCGCTAAGTCAGACGCTATTCTTCCCCATCTTCGCGTAAGATGAATTGGTTTGGCCTGCAACGCCTTCACATTCGCTTCAAGCTCACGCCTCTCCTGTCGCTTGATAGAATCGAAAGGCAGAAAGGAATAGCCCTGAACAGCAAAAATCAACAGGATGAACATCTCCGATAACGAAAATAGATAAAAAAAGCCGATCACCGAACCTAAACAAAGAACGATGAAGATTGAATCAGCCCATCGCCTGAACCACTTTGAAGCGGCTTGACTAATGATGTCGATCAACAATCCCATGATGAAAGCGATGATGATATTCGGGATAGATGGAAGAATACGATCACCTCCCTATAAATAACACTTCCCGAATCGTTTATACCAAACAACGAAAAAATGCGATGCAAACACAGCTTCAGTATATCAACGAAGTAAACGGATCGCCACAGATGGTTAAACAAAAGTTACCATACGTTCTCGCATTGCAAGAATAAGCCTCTTAAATCTCATAAAAAAACCGCCAAGCTGCCATACAGCCTGACGGTTACGGGTTAACCAAAGCTAAACGATATCGTATCCTTGTTCTTCAATCGTTTCTTTGATTTGTTCTACCGTTGTTTTCGCTTCGTCATATTCTACAGTCACTGTTTTGGAATCAAGATCCACTTTACCGGACATCCCTGCGTTCTTCAAGGCACCTTCAATCGAACTCACACAATGGTTGCAAGACATACCTTCTACATTTATAGTAACTTGTTTCATTTGTCATTCCTCCCTGCTCAATTATGGCCTCATTATACTATACCCCCCGAAAGTATGTAAAGCGAGTGGATTGCCCTTGTCTGCACATAACTTTTTTAAATGTTCTACATTCATTTACTATAGTCCCCAGGAAAATTTGCACAAAAAATTTATTGTAAGTCAGATGATGCTGTACAGCCCCTATTGTGCTGGTATAATAATCTATATTTTATCGTTTTCCGACAGAAGACTCCCACTTCAAGGAATATGTAGGGCGTATCCCAATGAGTAAGAGAGAGATGAATGTCAGTTAGGCGTAAGGCTAAAAGTTGTCCCTTTTTTACGCTATGATATAATCAGTCTTATACAAAAAAAGGCTGATTATATCCATGAAATTACATAGTAATAACCATTCAGTGTTCTTGATGTACTACCACCTTGTATTCGTTGTTAAATACCGTAGAAAAGTCTTTGACGACGAAATGTCTGACTATGCAAAAGATATGTTTATAAAATTAGGCAAGAAATACAACATATCATTAGTTCAATGGAATCATGATTTTGACCATATTCACATTCTATTCAAAGCACATCCAAACACTGAATTATCAAAATTCATTAATGCTTACAAGAGTGCAAGTTCACGAATGATTAAAAAAGACTTTCCACAAGCAAGAAAAAAATTATGGAAAGAAATGTTTTGGTCAAGAAGTTTTTGTCTACTAACTACGGGTGGTTCTCCCATCAACATAGTTAAAAAGTATATCGAAAATCAAGGACTAAAGTGAGGTGAAAAGCAATGTTGGTCAACAAAGCATACAAATTCCGTATCTACCCAAACAAAGAACAAGAAATCTTAATCGCAAAGACTATTGGCTGTTCTCGTTTCGTATTTAATCACTTTTTAGCACGTTGGAACGATACATATAAGGAAACAGGCAAAGGATTAACTTACAATTCATGTTCTGCCGAATTAACGCAGTTAAAAAAAGAATTAGTATGGTTGAAAGAAGTCGACAGCATTGCTATCCAATCCTCACTTAAAAACCTTGCCGATTCGTATTCACGGTTTTTCAAGAAACAGAATAAAGCACCACGATTCAAGTCTAAAAAGAATAAAGTACAAACCTACACAACAAAGCACACGAACGGCAATATGACGATTGTAGGAAACAAAATCAAGTTACCCAAACTTGGATTAGTCAAATTTGCAAAAAGTCGTGAGGTTGAAGGTCGTATTCTTAACGCTACAATCAGACGAAATCCAAGTGGTAAATACTTTGTATCCATTCTTGCTGAAACAGAAGTGCAACCATTCGAAAAAACAGGTTCTTCTGTCGGTATTGACGTTGGTCTTAAAGATATTGCGATTCTTTCGACAGGGCAAATATTTGGCAACCCTAAATGGTTTCGCACATTAGAAGAAAAACGAGTAAAAGAACAACGTATTCTGTCTAGACGACAGGAATTAGCATTAAAACGAAAATGTAAACTAGATGAAGCAAAGAACTATCAAAAGCAAAAACGTAAAGTAGCGCGTATTCACGAAAAAATAGCTAATGCAAGAACAGACTATTTGCAAAAAATCACTACAGAAATCATCAAAAACCACGATGTAATCGGTATCGAAGATTTGCAAGTGTCAAAAATGCTAAAAAACCACAAGTTAGCAAAAGCAATCAGTGAAGCATCATGGTCGCAATTTAGAACCATACTTGAGTACAAAGCAAAATGGTATGGCAAACAAGTAGTTGCTGTATCCAAAACATTTGCTTCCAGTCAACTTTGCTCGTGCTGTGGCTACCAAAATAAAGACGTTAAGAATCTCAACCTTCGTGAGTGGGATTGCCCTTCTTGTGGCACGCATCACGATAGAGATATGAACGCAGGACAAAATCTAAAAAACGAAGCTATAAGGCTTCTAACCGTAGGAACTACGGGGATAGCCTAATCAATAACTGGCGGTTACGCTGGTGTTCTTAGGAATCACCCACTTCAAACAGCTCGTAAGAGCGTTAAGTGGGGGTAGTTCAACAAAAAGAGATATCCTTTTTGTCTATTTTAAACAACAAAAAGAGGAATTCCCATTTATATGTCGAATATACAAATAAAAGTAATCTCATGAACCAGGAAAGAAGGAACCGATTATGGTTTTTGACGGTATAATCCTTGGTCTGATTGTCGGACTGTTTCGGGGAGGCCTGCGTCACGGCTTGCTTCAGTTTAGCAAAATTCGGTTAAAGGGCGGCTGGATCTTCCCAATCCTGCTGATCATCCAATTGATTATTTTTAGGTTTCAGGAAAGTTCCGAATTCGTGGCGTTCGCAAGCGGTTACATTTTTATGATCATTTATATCGTCGGCCTGTTGTTTCTGTGGATGAACCGCGATCAGAAAGGCTTTGGAAGCATTCTGGCAGGTGTGTTTCTCAATTTTCTGGTCATGGCCGTCAACGGCGGCAGAATGCCGGTATCACTTGAGGCAGCTTCCGTACTTGATCCCTACTATGTGGATATGCTTACAAACGGAACCGTCATAACCAAGCATTTCTTGCTTGATGATTCAACTCTTCTGCCTTTTCTTGGCGATATCATTCCGTTATCTGCCCCTTATCCGAGAACACAAGCGATCAGCATCGGTGACATTGTGATGAATATAGGTATTTTCATATATATCGTACATTTGATGAGCGGCCACAAGAATACCTCTGATTCGGATGGTGAGCAGACAAAACCTTCTGACCATATAGAACCGCAAAATGTCTAAATACATCAGAACAATTTGAAAGGAGGGAACGATATGAAAAAAACAGATCAAGTTAAATATTCCCGTATTGTTTTCAACACTGTTATCGTAGTATCCGTTCTCGTAGCACTGACATCCGGCTTCAAATTCGTTTAAAGGTTATTTAAAAGAACTGGCTATTGATAGCCGGTTCTTTTATGTACACCGGACACCATCATTGTTTAGCCAAGGAGATAATAAGTATGTCCATATTGAAACGGGCTCGTACCAAACAGTTGAATGCAGGCCAGTGGTACTTTTTCATCATATCTGTCATTGGAATCGCCGTTTTTATTTCCGTCAATCAGGCGGACTTCTTTCACTATTCCCTGAATGATTGGACTTGGTTATACGCTCTGGTCGGTGCGACACTCATTTTAGATTACTTCACCTTCCGGCTTCCTCCACAAGGAAATGGACAATCTATGGATTCATCGGTCTATTTGGCTTGTGTCTTCATCTACAGCGCTCCTTACGCCTTGTCTGTCTGTCTTTTAAACTTCTTCATCCTTTCATTATATAACCGCAAAACTCCTTTTTTGAAGAAGTTAGTTAACTTTTCAATGTACGTCTTGATGATTACTGGCTCATCCATCGTCTTCTCTGTAACAGGTGGTGAAACTGGACCTATCCAAAATGAAAACATCCTCTCCTATGTAGCAGCTCTGTCTGTTTATTTTTCTATCAACGTATTATTGATCGGTTTCTATTACGTCATTCTGATGAAAAGCACCCTTTGGGAAGCGTTGAAAATATTTTTCAAAGATATTATCGTTGTCTATCTCAGTACACTGATTCTATCTCTTGCCTTGTCCATTCTCATATTTAGCAATGGCATATTTGGCCTTGCACTGTTTATTGCGCTCAGTGCGATGCTCTCTTACTCATTTAAGCAGCTGTTTACGATGTACAACGAAATTCAGGAAAAAGTGATTATGGATGAGCGCACCGGATTGTTTAATCACAGTTATTTCGAGAGCTTGCTGGATACGGAATTCAACAAATCGAAATCAGCAGGAACTTCACTGTCCCTTGCGATGATGGATATAGATGATTTCAAGAAATACAATGATCAGTTCGGTCACCTGAAAGGAGATATGCTGCTCGCATTTTTGGGCCATTTTCTGAAAAATGAATGTAAGCCGACGGAGATGATCGTCTCCCGTTTTGGCGGTGAAGAATTTACGATTCTAATGCCTGGTTATGATGAGAACAAAGCCTTGATTTTTATAAATCGGCTTCGTAAAAAACTGAACGACACTTATTTTGATGGGGCTGAAATTTTTCCATCCGGCTGTCTTTCTTTCTCTGCGGGAATCGCCAGCCATCGGGACGATATTCATGATAAAGCACAGTTGATAGACTTGGCAGACCAGGCTCTTTATTACGCCAAAAAGCAAGGTAAAAACAGCGTCCATGTATACGGTAGCGGTTCTGCCCAGGTTCACGAAATTGATTTCGCAGAAGATGTACGCGATATTGAACAGCAGCTGAGGTTGTTTCTTTATAAAGATGTAAACACCTTCAAACATGCCAAACGTGTTTTCCGTTATGCCATGGATATGAGCGAAGTTCTTGGTCTGGACTGTATTGAAAAACGTCAATTTACGCTTGGCGCACTCATTCACGATATCGGAAAACTGGAAATTCCTTGGGAGTTATTAAATAAAAAGGAACAGCTCACCTCTTATGAATGGGAAATGGTAAAACGTCACGTCATCTGGGGAAAGCGAATCGCCGAAACCAATGACAAATTTAAAGATCTTGTACCGTATGTCGAGCTGCATCATGAACGATATGATGGCGACGGCTATCCTTACGGATTTAAAGGCACTCAAATTCCAAAATTATGCCGTATGCTCACGATTATCGATTCTTTTGACGCTATGACGACAGAACGGCCTTATCAGAAAACCAAAACTTTTGAAGAAGGCATTGCCGAATTGAAGAGATGTTCTGGAAGCCAGTTCGATCCCGAGCTGGTAGAGCTGTTTATCGGCTATTTAAACAAGCGTATGCTGGAGCAGCATCAGCCTGCTGCTGAGTTTACATGATACCCCCTCTTGTTTCCCTATGTTTGATATTTGGCCAAATTAGGTATAAAGAGAATATCAAGCGAAAATGAGGTGAGATCATTGGCTGATAAGAAAAAAGACCTCCCGCTCGATAACGGGCCGGGTCATACGGATCATCCCGAACAGATCCCTACCGAACAGGAAAGCTTGTTCGACCGATTCGAAAGTGAACAAAACGTCGATCCAATCCCTATGGAAGATTTGAACCTGGAGAAACAGGAGGAGAAGCTGCGGGACGGTACATCAAAGCATCGCTCTTCAACTGAAAACAAGTACAGTAACGATTTTTAGCAGATTTGCTGCCGCTGCCGATGACTCCGTTTTCTGACGGAGTCTTTTTATTTGTTTTGGTTTTATTTAATATTAGAGGAGATAACATTATGCACTTAGAGTGGAGTGGACAAATTGTTTTCAATCTGGTCCTTGAGTCGTTTAAATCGAAAACTGCTGCTTTTCATTATTGCCGGCGTGTTTCTGATGTCGTGTCTCTTGATTATTGCAGGCGGGAAGAACGGACCGCAGGGCGCCATTACTCAAATGGAGCAAAAGTACATCCAAAGCGCGGCCATGATCAGCCATGCTGATCGCGGGGAAGACTCCTCTGTCGTTATGCCGGGTGTGCCGCTTATGATCGCCGGACTAACCAAGCTATTAGGCGATGAAGGGTATGCGTTTGCCGCCTACCGCTTTATCCAGGCCCTTTTCCATGCTTTGTCGGTATATCTGGTCTTCGTTCTATCCCGATATATGTTTAATACGCCAACTGCATTATTAGCCAGTCTTATCTATGCTCTTTATTGGCCAGCCTACGGCGTTGTTCGCCTTATACTGCCGGATACGACGATGCAGATGCTCATGCTGCTGCTCGTATGCGCCGTAATCGGAGCGCTCGAATACAGGCAGGCAGGCTGGTATATCGCCGCAGGCGTGCTTACAGCCCTGGTCGCCTGCTTCAACCTGCAAGCGCTGCTGTATCCGGTTCTCTTTGTCATCCTCTGGTGGAAGTACCGCAGTCCATGGCGAACGGTCATCAGCGGAACCTTGCTGATAACGTTTGGATATTTTCTGGTCATGTCGCCCTGGTGGCTCAGCCTACCGGTCTTTGAGAAGTTGATGTACCTTCCGGGACCATGGAATATCGCGCCGCTGTGGGTGGATGCACGCTTCATCGAAGGCAATCCGCTAATTCACCTGTACCGCAGTGTATTCGGAGGATTGTCCACTAAATATGCGGGGCGGTTCGGAAATGAAGAGGCCCGGAAAGTTGTTCAATCTGCACTGGATTTCGTGCGGCTCATGCTACTGTATGCCGGCGTTGTTGGACTGGCCTGGTCCGTCTGGAAATATCGGCTAAAAAGGCAACTCCCTGCTCTGTTGACGCTGCTATATTTCATAGCTGCTGACTGGCTCGTTCCGAGCCTGGACGGAACAGGGTTTCCGTACGGTGTGTTCCTGCTTCTGTATACGGCCTTTCTGGCAAATAAAGCGGTTATCTATGCCCATAGATCAAGGCTACACAGAGGGTCATCGCGTCATTCATAATATGTAAAGCAAGCACATGAAGCCGTAGATACCGCATAGCGTTTGGAATCAATGTGTTTGATCATTGACTGACATCGGGTGGATTGGGAGGAAAAATAGCGATGCTTAAGCTTAGGGAGCTTCCACAACGCTGAAAGCTCCCTGAGTTTATGACTATCTTTATATCGCTCAATTCCAGCAGTACAACACATGCTTAAGAGATATCTGACACGTCGAACTTTCCCTTGCCCTCTTTTGCCTCTCGTGCCTCCTTCGCCTTTCGGTCCCTTTCAAGCGCCTCTTCAGCCCAATCCCTAGGGGTTCGCGTAGGGATTTTACTATTGATATGCAAGAGTAAAAATATAATGATAAGCTGCAAAACAATGACAACTCCGATCATAGCCTACCTCCTTATTTTCCCGTTCCCATATTCCTATTTACTCTTTTATACTATAAACACAAGTTCCATGGTTAGGTTTGCGGCATTTTCTTTGCCACGAGATCAGCAATTGCGGTACACTGGATAGACATGACGATTTTAATGAACGATTGGTGAGTAAAATGACATCCATACCTTTTTATAAACGTCCTTTCGGAAGTGATCGTAAAGATCTTCCGTTCGCTAACCTCGCTTCTTCCAAAAGCAGCGGGGATCTGGTAAGCGACCAAGCCGCAGATGCGGCTTTTTTCCGCGGTTTGGAATCGCAAGGATTATACCTGAATCGCGCTCAAATCGAAGCGGTTCGCCATATGAACGGTCCTCTTCTGACTTTGGCGGGGGCGGGTTCTGGCAAAACCTCTGTCCTTGTCAGTCGTGCAGGATATTTAATGGCTGTCGGTAATGTCGATCCCTCTTCCATCCTGCTCGTCACCTTTTCTTCCAAGGCAGCAGCAGAGATGAAAGAACGGATTATAAACCTTCCGGGCATTTCTCCTAAAGAAAGTGCAAAAGTTACAGCCAGAACGTTTCACTCTTTTTTCCTGTATTTACTTCGGACACGCGGGTTCCGTCAGGAGATTCTGAGCAATTCCAGACATCAGCAGTTTATAGTCAAACGAATTTTGCGGGAAATGGGACTTCAAGACAGCTATGAAGCAGAGACACTTCTTTCACTATGGTCCGCATACCGTATGAACATGATCGGTCTTGATGAGCTTCCGGTTCGTACGCCGGCAGAAATTGAGCAGAGACAGATTTTTGCCCGTTATGAAGCGTGGAAGGAAGAGAACGGCCAGATGGATTTTGACGATATTCTTGTATTATCCTGCCGTTTGTTGACACAAGACAACAGGCTGCTTACGTCCCTGCAGCGTCGCTACCGTTATGTGATGGTGGACGAGTTCCAGGATACCGGCCTTCTCCCGTATGAACTGCTGAAAATGATCGTTAAGCCTCACGCCAACCTGATGGTTGTCGGAGACGATGACCAGACGATCTACAGTTTCAACGGAGCCCGGAATGAATTTATTCTGGAATTCGATAAAACCTTTCCCGGCGCCAAGATCGTAACGCTGGACATCAATTATCGCTCCCTCTCCAGCATCGTTGGCTTGGGCAACGAGATCATACGCGAGAACAAACGCAGACGGATCAAAAAACTTCAAGCTACCCGCAAGAGCGGAAACGTCCCGCTGTATTTGCGGCCGGGTGATCCTGATGAGGAAGCCGAACTGCTGTTGAAGCACATGTTGGCAGAGGTAAACGAAGGCCGAAAATGCTTCAGCGATTATGCGATTCTTTACCGTACGTTCAACAACAGCCGGGCGATGTTTGAGCAGCTTGTTATGAAGCAAGTACCCTTTATTCATTATGAGCAGGGAGATCTGTTCTATGAGCAGTGGATGGTCAAACCGGTTATGGACCACCTTCGCCTTTCACTTGACCGACGGAATTTCAAAGCTATCGAGGGCATTTTGAATACATTGTATATTAATCGGGACAAGGGCATGGCCTTTATCCGGGAGAAGGATGCCCCCCGGCCCAAGAAAGGACCGATCGCCCATCTGCTCTCCTATCCTGGACTGAAAGATTTTCAAATCGAACAAATCCGGGAGCGGTCCAAACTGATTAAATCACTGAAAGCGCTGGAGCCGGCAGATGCAATCCGCGAAATCCGGCTTCGTTTCTATGACAAGTTTCTGGAAGCCGACAATGCGCACGATCTGACGATGCACAAAGAATTCATTCAAGAAGGACTCGACGAGTTAGAAGCCTCAGCCAAACGGTTTAAAGATGTACCCTCTTTCATCGATTTTGTAGATCGCCTGATTGAGGTTCATCGTGAAATGGCTGCGATGAAAAAAGATGACGCAGCGGACGCCGTGAAACTGATGACGATTCATAAAGCAAAAGGACTCGAATTCCCGTCCGTCTGCCTGATCGGAGCCTCCGAGGGCATATTGCCGCATACGTCCGCTTTGGAAGCCGAGCATATGGATGATACCCATCCGCTTGCCTCCAAGCAGGAAAAAGGGATTCATGCGCTGGAAGAGGAACGTAGACTCGCATATGTTGCCGTTACCCGTGCCAAAGATGAGCTGATTATCAGCTCTCCGGCTTATTACCGCGGCCGTAAGGTAGAAGTGTCGCGCTTCCTGCAAAGCGTGTTCCAAACCTCTAGCCCAGATACGGATGCTAAACAGCCTTCCGATGGAAACTCTCGCCCCCAAAGTCATTGGAGGCAAAGAACCACAGAAGTTCCCGCGTACAGCGCTCGTTCTGGAAGTTCTTACAAGGGAGCTACTCAAGACCGTTCGTCCCGCCGATCCGGTAGCCATCGGCCGAAGAGCCGTGCCGAGACGGAAAAGCTTCATGCAACGGTTCAATCCAGCCCTTCCACCAAAAAGGAACAACGACCAGCCCCCGTCCGTACCGAGTCCGTACGCGCATGGCTATGCACCGGGACAGGCTGCAAAGGCTGGCAGCGCATAAAATACAGTTCTTCCGAAGCGAAAAACAGCAAGAAATGCCCACTATGCGGCTCTCTCATGAAAATAGGAATGAAGGAGGCCACCGTTTCGATAGAGCAAACGATGAAACGGTAAATCTGCTAAGTTCAACACCAAGCCAGTTATTTATGTGCCTTTCGCATATAAATAGCTGGCTTTTTGTGTTTTTGTATATAGTTGGTGTCATGGAGAGTACGCTCATAAAGCTTTCGCTCGTGACGAATATTTCACCACGCCATTCAACATAATGTGTATTCAATCACATTTCATTTATTCTTGCTATTCACCGTCCATTGCGGCTAAAATAGAACCACTGTTCATAAACAAATATATACATAGTAAAGGAGCCACCATTTCATGAATGCTCAAAAAAGCAACATCAAGCTCGTGGTAGCCGGACTGCTGCTCGGCATTCTCATGTCATCGATGGATAATACCATCGTCGCTACAGCCATGTACACGATTGTTAAAGACCTTGGCGGTTTCGATCAGATCGTGTGGGTAACCTCGGCATATATGGTTGCCGTTATGGCGGGTACGCCCATCTTTGGCAAGCTTTCCGACATGTACGGCCGCAAGCGGTTTTATATTTTCGGGCTGGTCGTTTTTCTGGCTGGTTCCATACTGTGCGGTATGGCCGATACCATGCTGCAGCTTATCATTTTTCGGGCCATTCAGGGGATCGGCGGCGGCGCGCTCATGCCCATCGCGTTTACCATCGTATTCGATTTGTTCCCACCGGAGAAACGAGGCAAAATGACCGGCTTGCTCGGAGCGGTATTCGGGACTTCCAGCATTATGGGCCCGCTGCTCGGTGCGTTTATTACCGATAATATCGGCTGGGAATGGATATTCTATGTTAATCTGCCGATCGGCATCGTGTCCCTTATCTTCATCTTGATCGCCTATAAGGAGACACTCTCCCATGTGAAGCAAAAAATAGACTGGATCGGTGCTGCCACTCTCGTCGGTGCCGTTATCTGTTTAATGTTCGGGCTGGAGCTGGGCGGGAAAACCTACGCATGGGATTCACCTCAGATCATTAGTCTTTTCGCCGGATTTCTGGTTCTGTTCATTATCTTTCTTATCGCCGAGTTTAAAGCGGCAGAGCCGATTATCTCATTTAAAATGTTCCGCAAAAGATTGTTCGCATCCAGCAACGCAGTAGCGTTATGTTATGGCGCAGCGTTCATCGTTGCTACCGTGTATATCCCGATCTTTGTGTCTGGAGTTTATGGAGGAACCGCAACAAATTCCGGCATGATCCTCATGCCGATGATGATCGGCAGTGTATTCGGGAGCCAAATCGGCGGACTTTTGACAACCAAAACGTCATTCCGCAATATTATGATTTTCTCTGTCATCTGCTTTATTGGCGGAATTTTCAGCTTAAGCACGATATCACCGGAGACGCCAAGAACGATGCTTACCCTATACATGATCCTGACGGGTGTTGGAGTCGGTTTCTCCTTCTCTGTGCTCAGCATGGCTTCCATTCATAACTTCGATATTCGCCAAAGAGGCGCAGCAACGTCAACGAATTCCTTCCTTCGTTCACTAGGAATGACCGTCGGCATTACGATCTTTGGCATCATTCAGCGCAATGTGTTCACAGATAGACTCGCAGCCGGAATGGCTGGTAGCAGTGCACCGGAAGGTGTATCGTTTGATGCGGATTCCACTTTCTCACCGGACATGATGGACCAAATGCCCCCAGCTGTACGTGAGCATGCCATTTCATCGCTGGCTGAATCGATAGCCCAGGCATTTATGTGGGCGCTCGTGCCAGCGGTACTAGCGTTACTGTTCATTCTCTTCATGGGCAATGAAAGGGTTGAAGTGAAGCCAAAGACTACCAAGCAAGCCCGTGGGCAGTAATTAGCTCTTGACAAGAAAAAGGCAAGATCCTTTTCGCGAATACCGGGATCTTGCCTTTTTGATATTTTAAATTTACCTCACTTAAAACAAGAACTCATCCGGGTTCGGACCAAAACGCTTGTTTTCATTCAAAGCATCTATAGCCGCCATATCTTCAGCCGATAGCTCAAAATCGAAAATTCCGGCATTTTCACGAATACGGTGCTCCTTCACGGATTTTGGAATCACGATAATGCCATTCTGAAGATCCCAGCGAAGTATGACTTGGGCTGCTGTTTTTCCATATTTCTCAGCGATTCTGGCAATCACGGGCTGATCCAGATGTCCCTGCATCAGCGGACTCCACGCTTCCAGAACAATATTGTTTTCACGAGCGTATTGAAGCAGTTCCTTCTGAGTGTTCAATGGGTGCAGTTCCACCTGATTCACGGTCGGGACCACACCAGAATCCTCAATGATATCGCGCAGATGATGAATTTGGAAGTTGCTGACACCGATCGAGCGTACGAACCCTTCCTTTTTCAGATGAATCAGCGCTTTCCATGTTTCTTTATACTTATCTTTACCAGGCCAGTGAATGAGGTATAAATCGATGATCTCAAGACCAAGCTTCTTCCGGCTCGTTTCAAATGCCTTTAGCGTTGACTCATACCCTTGGTCTTCATTCCATACCTTCGTTGTAATAAACAGCTCTTCACGCGATACGCCGCACTCGCGAATAGCTTTACCCACGCCTTCCTCATTGCGATAAATAGCCGCGGTATCAATGCTGCGATAGCCGGCTGCAACAGCCGATTTTACGGATTGAATGACTTCTTCGCCTTCCTGAGTTTTGTATACACCTAGACCCAGCCAAGGCATGTTGACGCCGTCATGCAGCGTAGGTCCGTCGGTAAAAGCTTGATTTGCCGGATGTGTCATACGAATCCCTCCTGAACTGAACTTATGTAAATTACTTAAGGTCATTAGACCATAGTTACAGTATAGCAATTCCCTGAAAGACCCTCAAACGAATCCCATCTAATGTGAGTTAAAGCACTTTATCGTTTTAAAATCAAATTTTGGGTTTATTGAAGATTGACGACAATACCAATCCATGATAACATTATCTTAACTTAAAGATATTTAATGTGTAAATAATATTTTGCCGATAAAATGTAAAAACTTAATCATAATAGATGTGGAGGGTTCATCATGAATGGATTAAAAGGAATACACCACGTAACAGCCATTACCAGCAGTGCGGAGAAAAACTATGAGTTTTTCACCTATGTTCTCGGTATGAGACTGGTCAAGAAAACCGTAAATCAGGACGATATCCAGACGTATCACTTATTCTTCGCTGATGATAAGGGCAGTGCAGGAACAGATATGACGTTCTTTGACTTCCCTGGCATCCCTAAAGGAACGCATGGGACAGACGAGATATACAAAACTTCATTCCGCGTGCCAAATGATGCCGCACTGGATTACTGGGTAAAGAGATTTGATCGTCTGAATGTAAAGCATCATGGAATTAAAGAATTATTCGGGAAAAAGACACTGTCTTTCGTTGATTTCGACGACCAGCAGTATCAACTGATCTCGGATGAGGATAACGAGGGGGTCGCTTCCGGAGTGCCTTGGCAAAATGGACCGATACCTTTAGAGCATGCAATCACGGGACTAGGGCCGATTTTCGTACGTGTGTCCAACTTTGAAAACTTCAAACAAATGATGGAAAAGGTACTGATGTTTAAAGAAATCGACAAAGAGGGTTCCCTCCATCTGTTTGAAGTTGGCGAAGGCGGCAACGGAGCACAGGTTATCGTTGAATATAATGCTGTTCTTCCTAGAGCACAGCAAGGCTTCGGTACGGTACACCATGCCGCCTTCCGCGTAGAAGATCGCTCTGTTTTGGAGGAATGGATTGATCGACTGGACAGCTTCCAGCTTCGCAATTCTGGATATGTGAACCGCTACTTCTTCGAATCCTTATATGCAAGAGTCGCGCCGCAAATCCTGTTTGAATTCGCTACCGATGGACCAGGCTTTATGGGAGATGAGCCATATGAAACGCTTGGCGAGAAATTATCCCTGCCTCCATTCCTGGAAGGGAAACGCAAGGAAATTGAAAGCATGGTCCGGCCAATTGATACGGTTCGCAGTACAAAACAGTTTGTAAAAGAATGATTGGATTTAAAAAAACTTCGGATCTGCCTGATCGGCAAATCCGAAGTTCATTTTTTTATATACAGCTTTTCGACTATACAGAAACTCCTTTTTCCGTGGTAACACGTGGTTTGCGCTTCGCAGGCGGCACTTTACCAAAGATGATCCAGGACTTCGGCATCCAGCGTACGGTTAAAGATACGACTACCCAGGACGCTGCAAGAGCCAGCGCGAACCCTCCCAGGTACCACAAGTGAACAAGAGGCGAGAAGCCTGTTTTCGGCGGGTACTCCCGGTATACCAGTAAAAAGAACGGATGAATAAGATAAATACCAAATGAAAGCTCTCCAAGCCTTGTCATAAATTTCTTTAACCATGGCCATCCATGTCGGAGTATCAGATTCGCAACCTGTATGCCTACCAACCCTGCCGTAATCGTCTGCGCATTCCATAGGAAGTGATACAGCAGAGAATCATATTTCGCACCATACAAGCGGGCGGTATGATACACGTACACATGGGCGAAAGAGGCTATCAGCCAGACCACCCACAGCACAACCCAGCCTGTGAGACGGGATGCTGTTACATTTTCCTTTTGGATCTGGAACCACGCCTTCAGCTTCGGATAATAAATTCCCAGAGCTGCTCCAAGCATCAAGTAAGACATATAGTGAAATGCCCAGCTGGCAGGTCTATCCGTAAACGTGAAATTTTTATTCAGAATAATAAATGCATATTGAATGATGAATCCGGCAGGCACAGCCCATTTTACAAGACTTGGAAAACGTTTAAACAGCCAAAGAAGCAGCGGAAACATCAAGTAAAATTGAATACTAATAAATATAAAGTACAGATGCGTATAGGCTTTCCCCGTAAACAGCTGAACTATGAACTTCTCCATAGCCTCTTGTAAAGAACGATCCTGATAGTACATGAAATGTAATATTAAAAAGTAAAACACCGAAAATAATACATAAGGAACGATGATATACTGTAATCTTTTCTTGTAAAAATTACTGACTAACTTTTTGTCCAGCGGACGCGAAAAATAACTGTAGAACAACACGAAGCTGCTCAAAAATAAAAATACAGGCGTACCGATCTTCATAAAAATATTAAAAAAACTATACAAAAAGTAAAAATTCGATTCCTTCATATTCACCGTTGCGAACGATGTAGCGTGTACAGACAATACACCGATAATCGCCATAGCTCTAACCAGTGAAATTTCGGATAAGTTGCCTCTGACGGCTCCTTTACTCATTATTGCTTTTCCCCTCTCCTGTTTCCATCCATCTCTATAGTATACGATAAACGCCTGCCAAAACGAATAGAAATATATTGAATCTACTGAAATGAGCCAATTAAATAATAGTATCAATATATGATTGTTTGCAAGCTAATTACGAAATGCCGCTCCAATAATATATTATAGATGAAATCAGAAAAAAGCTCATTCCTCCCGACATACAGGGTGGAACAAGCTTTTCCTACAAAGTATAAGAATAATGTTCAAATAAGTGCTGTCTTCAAGTTATTTCAAAGTAATTTCGAAAGAGGAGCCTGGGTCACCAGCGAATACAATCACGCCATCTTCAGGCAGCTTTACTTTATTATTACCGCTGACTACAGTGAAGTTCGTACACAATCCTTGCCCATCATATACTGCAAAAGCACCGTTTTCCGGCATATCTACTGTCATCGTTTTGCCGACAGCCTTGTTCGGAACCGTATACCACTTGGCATGCCCCTCTTTGTTCAGGGTAACTGTAGACTGTTTTCCTTTATAAAGCGATTTAATCTGTTCTTCGCTTACATACAAGGCTCCTGCAGCCTCAAAATACTCTACCCCTCCCTTTGTGTAAAAGCGATGCTCAAATGTATCTCTACCCATCATCCCCGGGATTTGAATGTGGCTCGCTGTCGTGTCCGGCCCGGTTATTTTTTTGTCTAACAGATAGCCAGGCAGCGCCTCTGTACGGCTGATTTGCAATGTCGGTTTCATGATAAAATACATTACAGAAGTGTACTTTTCGTTTAAAGGATAATACGTTTTGCCTTCTCGTTTTTCCCATGCTTTTGCCGATTCTTCTGATATGGTATGTTCCTCTAACTTCTCAGCCATGTAGTGAGATAAAGCCTGTTGCCCAAGATCCGGAATGGTCAAATAATCATTGGACCATAAATAGGTGCGTCCATTCTTCTCCGTCACAAAGCGGAGTTTCGAACTGCCCTCCTGATTAACAAACGATCCATCAGAAGTATAAACATATTCCTGCCCTGGAGTGTCTGGTGCGAGCGGCGTTGACAAGGTCAGTTCGCCGTTTTCCCGGATGGCAATCTCAAACTGTGAGTTTAAAGAGCCGTAGTAACCTGCGTGTTTCATGACGTCTTTCGGCATATCAGCCTTGACTGGTTGACCAAATGATTTCGCTGGCTTAATCTCCTGAATGATCTCCTTCTCTTTCAACGCTTGAAGCAGCATCTCAGTTGCAAGCATCTGATTCAATGAGCTGGAACCTCCTGACGATAATACGGCTGCAGCCATGTTCTGCTCCGGAAGGACAATGAGAGAAGCATGGTACATCGTCGTGTCTCCGCCTTTGGTCAAAGCTTTTATTCCATAGTCGTTAAAAGGAAACAGCCTTACACTGTCCCAACCCAGTCCATAATCGAACGAATTATCTGCTTCTTCGGGCCACAGTCCCTTTTTATATTCTGCCTGTTCCATCGCCCGCACTGACTGAGCCGAGAGGATATCGTCCACTTGTCCTGTAAATATTTGCGAGAATCGGACCAGATCCTCAGCCGTAGAATAAACTCCACCGGTACCAATCACATTGGTCGTCTCAATCGGAAGCTGTCCTTGATACACAGGATAGTAAAGCGCCGCCATTTGATCGGATTCCAGTTCATCCTGTGAGGTCTTGGTGTGCTTCATTCCTAATGGCTTCATAAAATGCTGATGAAGGAATGCCGTGAAATCCCTCCCGCTTACTCTCTCCACCAAAATTTCAGCTAGCGTAAATCCATCGTTGCTATAAACAGAAAACGCTCCCGGATCAGCTTTCAAAGTTTGCACAGACAGTTGCTTTAACAGCGTGTCATGCGCAAAAGTGTCATTGTCTTCGAACAAAAATGCATTTCTAAAGCTGGACCCGTGCAGGCCTGAGGAATGATTCAACAGCATACGCGGGGTAATCTGTTTGTAGCGCTCATCCTTCATTGTAAAATCGGGTATGTATTGAACCAGAGGGGAATCCAGATTGATTTTCCCTTCCTGAACCAATTTCATAACGGCAGCAGCTGTAAACACTTTACTCGTTGATCCGATGCCATACATTGTATCCTTCGTCAGCGGCTTCTTCCCTTCCATATCATTGAGGCCCGCCTGACCTGATACGGTTATAGTTCCGTTATCGATCAATGCATATTGAACACTTGTCGTCCCATACTTTTCCGTGAGAAGTGCCGCTTTCTCCGCAGCGATCTTACTCAGGTCCTGACTGGTGCCAGCTTCTTTGCCGCCCGCGGACGCCATAACCGTTGTCGGAACAAGCAGCACCAGTACCAATGCAACGGTCAGTATCCACGATAACCTTTTCTTCATTTAATCTCCTCCTTGGTTTCATGAGTCTACGTATAGTACGATTTACCAGTTGATTTGGTTCAAATATTTATTTTCTTAGACTTTATATCAAAAAAAGAACTGACAAAAACGGCATATCATTGTCCCGTTTCTGGTCAGTTCTTTCCTAAGGCGTACTATTCAAATATAACTCTCTATCGTTCAATTTCGGCGCTTGTGAATACCTAATATGAGTAGACCACAGGCTGCCATAAACAAATAAGGACCGCTGGAAGCAGCATTGAAGGTGGAACCGAGAACATTCACCGTTTTGGACATCACATAAATCATGGTAAGTATGATAGCGACTATAGCCATCAAATTCCCGACCACCTTGTTCATCTGCTTTTCACGAAGGACGATCCATAATGGATAAAGAAACAACAGTATGAAAAATACGGCTCCTTGACTAAATCCATTCTGAGAAACGTACCCGGCATCCACCCATTTGAAGAAAAATGAAATGATTGCTGCACATGTAGCGATCACAATCATCTTGCTACCCATATCCCATTTCTTGAAATTCAATGAAATCTAATCCCCCTATGTATGTCCTGATCGTTCAATTCGTCATTCTTCGACAAACACAGGTCTATTATACTGCAAAAATGAAATTAATGTTCCAGTAAATCATTCAGACTTTTGATCGGCTCGTTCACCCATACTGTCTTAGTGATGGCATCCTCACGCTTGCCCTGCTTGGGCTCCATATCGGGAACGCCGAGATAAATAAATCCAAGCATTTTATCCTTCTCCCGAAGACCGAATGCTTTATTCATCAGCGGATGGAAACAAGGATCACCGGTTCTCCAAATCGCACCCAAATCCAGAGCGTGAGCCTGCAACAGCATATTTTGAATCGCTGCAAAAACAGCACCATATTCCTCAAGTTCAATCACCTTAGGATCGTCGGAAGGAACAACAGCCACACCGATGATCACTGGTGAACGCAGCGCTTTTCTCTGTGCCGCTTCACGTAAAGCAGTCACTTCCTCTTTCGACTTCTCGCTTGCCTTGCTTTCGGCAACATCAGCCAGTACATTCCCTAAAAGCTCACGGCCTCCTTCTCTCATCACAAAAAAGCGCCACGGCTCTGTATGCTTATGGTTCGGGGCCCACGTCCCCGCTTCTAAAATCTGTTCAATGCTTTCCTGCGGTACCGGGTCTTGCTTGACTTTCCCCATGCTGCGGCGCGTACGTATCGCTTCAGTAACATTCATCACGTTTCCCCTCCTGAAATCATAAAACTTTGTATCCTTTATGACCCATTTTAGCAGAAAAGCTTACGGCAAAGTTGAATATCAGGAGGAATGATGAGCTATTAACAATTTATGCGTTCGCGGGAACAGCAGATTCTTCCGAATCTTTAAGCATACCTGAGCGCTGTGCCATTTCCGCCTTTCGAAGTACCTTCTGACCACGCCAGCGCAAAAATGAGAGCAGCCCGCGCACATATTCATCTGCAATCATACATAAGTAAATTCCGACCAGGCCCCAGCCGTAATGGATACCGAGCACATAAGACAGGCCTGTAGCGATCAGCCACATCGATCCAAGTGAAATATACATCGTAAACCGAGTATCTCCCAGCGCATTTAGCGCATTTCCAAGAGTCATGTTCAACAGCTTGCCAGGCTGTAAAATCAGATTTAAGCCGAGCAGTGAAACACCGATCATAATAATTTCGGAATCTTTCGTAAATAATCCGAGAATCTGTGCACCGAATACGTAAATTAACAGCGCGTTCACTCCAACAAAAATCCCTCCGATCCCAAGGGCGCGGTATGCTGCTTTATACGCTTCTCTCGTTTTCCCCGCTCCATACAGATGCGCAATCTGGATCTGGGCGCCCATCGCAATGGACATGCCCAGCAGGAAACACATAGACTCAAGCGTATTCATATATGTGCGTGCTGCCAGCTCCGTTGGTCCGATCGTAGCGATGAACGTGTATATGATAAGCTGTGAAAAAACCCAGCAGGACGTATTAATACCGAGAGGCCAGCCAATGTCCAATATCTCTTTAAACAACGATTTATCGAATATACGAAATTCACGGAAGCGTATCGGATAGTCGAAGGAACGAAGAAACATTAACATCAGCATCACTACAGCCAACATCCGACTAGTCACCGTTGAAATCGCCACGCCGGTCAATCCCCACTGCGGCAAACCGAAGGCTCCAAATATAAAACCGTAGTTGAGAAACACGTGAATAACGTTCATCCCGATGGCAACGTACATCGGCCCTTTGGTATTGCCTGTATTCCGTATGACCGTGCTCATCGTGGACATCATCGCAATCAGAATCATCCCTCCGCCAACGATAGAAACATACGTGCCTGCCAGCGGCAATAACCGATCCGGAAGCTGGAGGACTGAAGAGATCTGAGTAGGAAACATATATAGAACAACACTAAGCAACACGCCGATCAACGTGCTGACGCTCAGTGCCATAATTCCAATTTTCCGAGCCTCGAGAGGTTTACGGGACCCCAGCTTTTGAGCGATCAGAATACCAGCCCCGCTTGCGACCATGGTGAACAGCGTTGTCATCGCTTGAAACAACTGATTGGAAAACCCAACCACGGCGACCGCATCATCCGATATCCGGCTAACCATCAGCGTATCTACCGCACCGAGCAAAAATTGAAGAAACAATTCGATAAAAATGGGCCAGACCAAAACCCATAAGGCAAATTTACTTTTTTCTTTATCCAACATTCAAACCTCCAACATTATTGACGAGCTAAACGAATATTCAGTACAATCACTTGCAACAGCATTTAATTATAGATGATATGCTGATTTTTAGATATCACTTTATGAACGTGAACTTATAAAATTCAAACTTGGAAAGGAGCCCTCAGATGACTGTTCTTCACTTTACCATCCCTCCGCTTCCTGAATACATTATTAGCGGGGTGTATGAAGCTTCCGTAGGGGATCGACATCCCAACCGGCGAAATATCGGTATATTTGATTTGATTATCGTCCGAAAAGGCTGCTTATTTATCACAGAGAACGGACGTCCGTTCGATATCGTCGCTGGATCATTCCTAATTTTGCGGCCGGATACACACCATTTTCCGACGCAAGGCTGTACGGAGGACACAATCCATTATTGGCTGCATTTTCAGACGTCCGGCGGATGGCTTTCGGATGAGCAGGGCTTGGCTCCCAAGAAGGAGGAGTCGCTTGAGCTTCAGCCATTTTCACCTAACTACTTTACAGTCCGGGTTCCTCAGTTTGGTATGTTGCCGCAGCCACAAAAAGCTTATGATCTGCTGGATTCTCTTACTGCGCTTGTCCAACACGGACATCGTAACCAGTCACTGTGGAGACAACAGCTTCTATTTCAAGGAGTATTCGAGCAGCTTATCGCCGCACTCGACACTCCAGTGTCTTCTCCCTCTTCTTCCTGCGCAGAGCAGGCAGCCGCTTATTTGCGAAAGCATTACCGGGAAGAATTTAAAGCTCAAAAGCTTGGTGAAAGCATTAACTTCCACCCCGTGTATATCGCACGCTGCATGCAAAAAGAATTTGGCTGCTCTCCAGTAGAGTATTTGCAGCGCTACCGGATTGAACAAGCCAAGCTGCTGCTGCTTCAAACCAACCTGACAGTGAGCCAGGTTGCTGAGGATGTCGGTTTTAACCACGCCGCTTATTTCACCTCCTGCTTCGCCAAACAGGAAGGAATCTCTCCGCGTAAATATCGTCAACGTTTTTTATAATTCAACTTGCAATCCAGCCGGGAGCCATTATAATAAAGATATATATGATAATGATTATCATTACCGGCAGAGTGAGAATGCAATGAGAATTTGAATCGAAACACCACATATAAAGGAGAAGCCGAACCTATGAAATCTAACCTCCGACGTACCAACCTCCAGATCGACGATTATTTGGACCTGTTGAATCTTGCCATCCAGCTTGGCGATGTGAAATGGCAGAAGGAAATTAGACGCAAGATGGAATTGATGCTGTCTTTACTGGAAACAGCTCAATAAAGCGACATGATTGAAATCCCTTTACTTGGAATATTCACATTTTCATCCTATAAATAAGACACCGTATTATTCATCCCGCTAAAGACGTTTTGGCGATATGAATTTATACGGTGTCTTTTTCGCAAATTATACTGACGGTGAAGTATATAATGGTATATCAAGTAACAGCAGGCATCTCAAGTTTTTTTGTATAACAAACATTTGTATGGTAAAATTTAGATATAAAAACAACAACAGGGGGTGTTGTTCGATGGTTATGGGCCCTGAACATTTGGATCTCATTGAACAAGACGTATCTGAAAGGAAATGTGACGAAAAGCAAAAAGGGCTGTTACAACGAGGATTGTTTAGTGACATGCTGACGACGCTGGCCGCTACAGGTGTTTTTATCGTTATCGCTGTTATATTTGGATTTATTATGTATCATTTAAGGTATTAACTAGACATGTTTTCATTCATTAATGAAGACAACCCGCTCTCAATGTATGCCCGGTCCGTGTTCAGGGCTGTCCTTGTGAGCGGGTTGTTTTTTCGCTAATACGATGATTCATTGCAGATCAGCAGGGATTGAACTTCCATGAACACACTTCCTTTGTCCAGTAGATCATGATATAAATCACATTAGCTGCATTTTCATAGATTACATGTTTTATACACTAATGTGAAGAGCCGCATAACAAAGAGGCGTGAACTGCGGATGCCCCCGCATGTTCACGCCTCTTGTATAATCAAACAACCATCGGTTACCAAGATAACTCCAAACCCTTACTTCTTATAGACTTCGATGTTCTCATGCTTGCTCTCATGCTCGAGTTGGAATTTCTCCCTCATCAGCTTCTGCATGATAAACTTTTCCTGGTTGTTCAAACCTTCCTGATTTTGCTGCATAATCATGTTGTCAATGTTGCGCTTAAGCACCTCGTTATGCGTATTCAATACGGTTCACTCCTTTTGGAATTTATGCGCTTCTCGCAATTTCACATGCCCAGTCGTCTTAATGATGGGACATTTATTACTAACCAGCCCCATCATATTTAAACATCAGACATGATATGAAGATTGCGAAAGTTCGTACATCTTCGAAAAGAAACGACCGTAACCCCTTATGGTTCTAAGCCGCTATTTCCGTCGAATCAGGCATCCGAAGAAACACACCTCATATGAACTAGCGTTTCTTCTTGTTATTCGAATTGACGAGCAAAGGCAGCATTCTCGTTTCCTTGACCATTGGAGATTGACACAACATACAATCCGGTTCGATCTCAAATGCGAAGTCATCGCGTATCCAGCCCTTGCAATCTTTGTTCGTACATGACCATACCTCGGTCATTTCCTCAGGTATGCTTTCCGCAGCATTTTTACGTGAATACATGAACACTCCTCCTCCTTGTCCTCGCCTTCAGAATATAAACAAAGCTGCCCTTAATGTCTCACATTAAGGGCAGCTAGCCTTTAGAACTTACAGTTTTACAACGTTTTCAGCTTGTGGTCCACGGTTTCCTTCAACGATGTTGAATTCAACGCGTTGTCCTTCGTCCAACGTTTTGAAGCCTTCGCCTTGAATCGCGCTGAAGTGAACGAATACATCGTTTCCGCCTTCAACTTCGATAAATCCGAAGCCCTTCTCTGCATTAAACCATTTAACAGTTCCTGTTTGCATGGGGATGACCTCCTTGGAGATTATTTACATGACCTTTTTTTACTTCGTAGACGAATAAAAAAATTCACATATTGTACAAGGTTACCGGAAATTACAACCCTCTACAATATGTGAATTCAGGTCGCTTTCGATACTCCTATATTATCATAATTCAAGTTCTTTGGCAATTGCTGTGGTTTATATTTTCGAAACAAATGTTTTGAAAAAATTCTGGATCAAGCTCTAATATTATACTATGCAAAAAACAGCTAAAATATAACATCCTGCAAAAATTATCCCATAGCCCGCAGCTCCCCTATTTGAGGAGCTTCCTGATTACTCCAGCAATTCAGCAAGCGTCTCTTTCCATCTCTGAATCACATCTGACGGATTCTTGAGCGTTATGGTCACGCCGGAGTTAATATCCGCGTATTTGGCAACATCTTCTTTCACCGCAGTGACCTCGGCTGCAAAACGTACACGCGGATGCAAAGCTTGAGGAAGCTCTGGCAATCGGGTCAGACTAAGTCTTACATAATGAGCTGCACCGTTATGAAAAGCAACAAGTTGGGCCTGACCCATGCGAAGAATGTTAGTGGTTGTCACTGTTCCTGGCCAGAGCGACAGTCGCATTTTTGCCTGATCTAAAGCGACAACCTCTCCTACACTAACCATAGCGGTATGCGGCCAGTGATCCTCCGTTACCGTCAAGAGCATCATAGCTACATGCTGCTTCTCATCCAAGTCCTGTCCATTTAACAGCTCGTACAATGAAAAAGATATCTCCGTTTGTTTAAACATGTCCAATCTCCCTTTCTTTAACCCTAATGGAATGGAATAAAAGCAAATAAGCATTGGTACGGCGGCATAGAGTTCAGTATACTAAAAGAGTAATTGAAGCCGTGCCCTCTTCATTTTTAAACTTCCATACAATGTTTTATATAGAGCGCTGCTGGGTAGGCAGCGCTCTTATTAGGATTAAATTATGCGTTACTTATCTCTTATCAATATACTGCGTATAACATGGCATTAAAACTCTTGAAAGGGATTTAGATATGACGGACTCAAAAAGAAATCGATGGAAATACATTTTGATCCTTATCCTACTCATGATCTTATTAACCATTTTTCGTTTGTTGTGGCTTGCATACCATGATCCACCGCCTCATCCTGCCGCTCAAAACGGACTTTTAGATCTCCGGGGATACAATTTGGAAGATAACCCCGTCATTAACCTTGATGGAGAGTGGGATTTTTATCCAGAACAGCTCGTGAGTCCTCAAACCTTGAATTCAGATGCCGAGGGCACTCGAAAAATACCCAAAGCTGCAGATGAAACTTCAACCCGTCAATTCGGAACCTATCACTTGAAAATTGTTATGAATGAACATTCAGATGAAGTATTTTCTATACGTATACCATCAACGAACACGGCGTCTGCGCTATACATAAACGATCAGTTTAAAGGCGGATCAGGTACTGTATCTGATAACAAGGAAGATCATGTAGGCAAAGGGAACCCTTATGTTGTTTCATTCTCTGTCGAAAACAATGAAATCGATATCGTTTTGCATATTTCGAACTTTGACACCTCTTATGGAATTGCGGTGAAGAACCCAATTAAATTCGGTTCATCTGAAGCGATGGCAAAGAAGCAAAATTTTGAGCATATCTTATTGATCGGCATGGTAGTCATTCTTTTTCTTCATAGTCTCTACTGTGTCCTGATATATGTGTTTATTCACCGAAACAAAATTTTTCTTATCTTCGCAGTAGGCTTTTTGCTTCCGGCTACGGACGAGCTGATTACGTATAACAGTTCTACAATGGAATGGCTGCATTTTAACTACGAATGGTCATTTAAATTTAAAGAGCTGATTTACCTCGGAGCTGCATTGTTTCTGGTACAGATCATGAGTGTTTTGTTGACCAATTTCAGGTCATATAGACGTTTACGCTGGTTCGTTATCTGCTACGGAATCAGTGCATTGCTCATTGTAATTTTGCCACTGCGCTATTTGTTGCAGATCGACATTATCTTTTTCATTCTTTATACGATATCTTTTCTTTCCGTTGCTTCTCTAGCGTTGAAAGAATATTTTCAATACAATAATGAGTCTTTTTTCATCGCTGTCGTCATAATAGGCACAACTTCAGGCATTCTTTGGGGGCTGATCAAGGAGCTATTTGACCTGGAGATCCCTTTCTATCCCTTTGATTATTTATGCGCTATTTTGGGATTGGCCGTTTTCTGGTTCAAGCGCTTTTACCGGCAGAGCCGGCAGGTTGCAGAACTCGTTGATGAGCTGAAGCGAGCGGATCAATTAAAGGATGATTTTTTAACTAGCAGTACACGGAAAATTTGGAACCCGTTAAACAAGATGACTACCATTGCACAAACGTTATACGACCGAGACAACAGCTCCATGACGAATAAATATAAAAGTGACCTAAAGTACATTATTAATATAGGAAGAAGCATGTCCTTCGCACTGAATGATTTGCTTGATTTTACACGCTTAAAAGAGCAAATGATACAAATCCACCCGAAAAGCATCAATTTACATGCGGTGATCGCCAGTGTGTTTGATATGCTGAAATATTCAGCTGAGGGCAACCAAACTGAATTAACATCTGCGATTCCAGCCCATTTACCGAATGTTTGGGCAGATGAAAGCCGGCTTGTTCAAATTTTTTTCAATATCTTGGGAAGTGCCATGAAATGTACTTATTCCGGTAAAATCATCGTACACGCCAAGGTGAATGATCACATGGCCGTTATTTATGTGCAGGAAACGGGAGCCTTGATGGATAAGGAAGCCCGTGAAAAGTTAAAAGCTGCTTGTAGCGAAGGTTTTCAAGATGATGAGGCTTTGGAATTAGGGTTAAAGGTTTCTGAAAGACTGATTGAACTGCATGGAGGCAGCCTAAAGCTTAAGTCTGAAGCAGGCTTGGAAACCCAATTTATTATTACCCTTCCCCTGGCCAGCAAACAAGAGCAGCCGGATAACGAACTTGAATTTAGCCCGGCAGAGAGCACTGATAAGGCAAAAGAGAGTAAAAAAGAAAATTCGGTTTCTTCTAAAACACGTCATATTCTAGTGGTAGACGATGACCCCAGCAATTTAGTCATGATCAGCCGAATTTTCCCATCAGATCAATACAGGGTCGCAACCGTAACCAGCGGTACAGAGGCGTTGAAGTTATTAAATGCCGAGGAATGGGATTTATTCATCATAGATGTAACGATGCCATTTATGTCAGGCTATGAATTAACAGAGCTGATCAGGGAGCGTTATTCCATCATTGAGCTTCCTATTTTGTTGCTGACATCGAGAAACTATACGGAGGACATCAATGTCGGTTTTACGCTAGGGGCAAATGATTACGTTGCAAAACCGATCAATGCGCTTGAGCTGAAGTCCCGCAGTATAGCACTGATTCATTTAAAACAGTCGATTATTGAAAAACACTATATGGAGTCAGCGTGGCTTCAGGCACAAATTCGGCCCCATTTTTTATTTAACACATTAAATGCGATTTCCTCTTTAAGTACAATAGATTCCGACAGGATGGACATTTTGTTGGAAAAGTTCGGGGAGTATTTGTACGGCAGCTTTAAAGAAGAAAATTTAAAACAAGTGATCCCCATTGAAAATGAGCTTAATCTCGTAAAATCGTATTTGTATATAGAAAGCGAAAGATTTGGGGACCGCATCCAGATTAAATGGGAAGTCGATGAGCATATAGATATAGAAATCCCGCCGCTTTCAATTCAGACGCTCGTAGAGAATGCGGTTCGTCATGGGATTCTTAATAAAGGCTCCAGTGGAACCATCTGTATAAGAATCGCAGATAACAAGGAATACACCAAAATACAAATTATAGATGATGGTGTAGGCATGGAACAGGAACAAATAAGCAAAATATATGATGATAGCAACACGGTTGGACAAGGTATTGGCCTAGTAAATACGAATAGACGACTTAAGCGATTATACGGTACAGGCTTGAAAATCAAGAGCACACCTAATATGGGCACAACGGTAGAATTCATTATCCCCAAAAATGCAGCATCCTCATCACTGTACGCATAAGGATGACAAACGATTCGCAGGGGTGTCTTTAAGTGAGTCCTTGTGACTAGGGACACCCCTGCAAAATGTATAGATTATTCTCAGACGCTATATTACAATAAATATAAGCAACAGGATCATTTTTCAATAAATAACCATTTGTTTTCATTAACCGAGCAGCAAGGGTGGTGAGATCAACAATGAGCGAGGTTCAGTGGAAGGATGACCGTCGTACCGTATGGAATCGCAAAATTTTGAATTTTTATTGGGCAGTCGTCCTTATTTCCCTGTTTGTGGAGCTTGCAACCTTGTTCATCGCGTCACGCTATCAAACATTCGGTGAGGACAAAATCCTCGTTGAAACGATGATCCCCTTCACGCTTCAGCTTATCATTGTGGGAAGCTGTGAGTTTGTTATCCGACAGTTGAAAAGAGAAAGTCCTTACCTCATAATCTTGACCGGCACTGCCCTCTCAACCATCTTGATCATTTTCAACGAAACGGTGGACGGAATTAAGTATTTGCTCCTGCTCCCCATGATTATATCCCTGTTCTTCGATAAACAGCGAAAACTCGTTTTTGCACTCGCTACCAATGCTATCGTTATTGCAGCATTCTATACATTCAACCCGGAATTGCTTAAATTAGACAACACTTACGGATTGCTGTCTTATACATTGGTTATGCTGGGGGCTTTTTTTATTCTGTACAATCTCCTGAAACGGGGAAAAGAAATTACCAATCACTTGAGCAAATCCATAAAATCGGAGCAAGATATGCTGATTCGTTCCGTAATCATGGACCGGCAGACGAAGTTTGATGCACTGACCGATTTGTACAATCATAAAACGTTTCATGAGTATCTGGATCATCTGCTGATTCAAAGTGATAAGTATGAACTTTCACTGCAACTGGCGATCATCGACATCGATAATTTCAAACATGTAAACGATACATATGGACATGCTGTAGGGGATGTGATCCTGAGACGCGTATCCGGGGTGATAAAAGAATCGATATTGTCACCAGACGATATTACAGCAAGATATGGCGGGGAAGAATTCGCCGTCATTTTTACGGACAAGACCTTGGAGCAAGCGTACGGTACGATCGAACAGATCCGTACACAGATCGGAGCAAAGCGACACCCGGAAATGAACGACAAGACTGTGACGGTCAGCATTGGTCTTGCCTCTTACCGTTATGGTTCAGGCAAAGCCGCGATTTTCTCGGAAGCCGATTCTTTGCTCTACGCAGCCAAACGCAGCGGCAAAAACCAGACCATCACAGAATTGCAAGATACAGCTGTGTAATCCGCAAGGTGACCCTCGACTTCAGAGGACATGCTTGCGGATTTTTTAACGTTGATCCCTCTGGTGCAACCATTTAAATGCAATTCCCGTCAAAAGAGATAATAGATTGAGGGGGGTTATCATGAACAAAGGAATAATATTAATCGCTGCTTGTGCATGTGCTTTAAGTTTGTTGTTTGGCTTTCGTGTACCAGCAGCTTCTGCTCTGTCTTGCGCTGGACCGAAGCCTGTAACAGAGGAGATAGAGCGCTCTACAATAACGTTTAAAGGCACGCTCATATCCGAATCGTCCGATAGTTTAACTTTCCAAGTGTCTACCTGGTGGAAAGGAGACCCGTCACAAACAACGGTGACGCTAAAGGCCAACATATGGGTCGTATTTGAGCCAGGAAAAGAGTACATCGTATTTGCAGGCAAACAAAACGGGAAACTAACCCCTAATTTGTGTGGCAATACAGGTCCTTCCTCTATGGTGGATATGACAGACTTGGGTCCGGGAACGCCTGTTTTGCCTACCCCTGATCTAAAAAACACAGCTTTGGGAGCTACTCCCTTAGGAACGATCATCAGCACCATTCTAAGCTTACTTAACCTGTTCCACGGCAGATTGCTCTAAAAATGCATCTAGTCCTAAGCTTATGTCAATTTCAACAAACAATGAAATCGGGTAAACATTAAGGATTGGGTCAAACCAATCCTTCTTTCTTGCGTAGTAATAGTTGAAGAAATCACATTTTTAAATAATCAGGAGGTTTTCGCATGAAGTTAGGAAGATGGCTCGGCATCATGCTTGTGCTTATACTGTTATCCGGTTGTTCCTTGGTGGAGGATGTGAACAATTCTTTGGATTACACAGAACAAACCGCCTCGTTTATAAACGAAGCGACTCAGTTTGCAGGAACGATTCCTGATTTGGCCGAGCAAGCAGCTAACAATAGTAATGCCTTTCAACAACTGAATGAAGAACTGGACAACATGAAAGCCAGCATCTCTGAATTCACTGGGCTGGAAGCTCCGGCATTCGCTAGGGACATTCATGACCAGCTTGTAGGCTATAGCCAAACGCTCAGCCAGGAGATTGACAGCTATAAAGAACAAATCCAGAACGGCGTGACCGATTTTAGAAACACCGAAATATCCCAAACGCTGGATCAAATGCGGGAGAAGTTGGAACAGTTAAATAACTTAGCACCTTAAGCCTTAAACGCTTGAAGCATTTCAATTTAGAAAGGTAATTTGAAGGTCAGAGGGCTTCACAACAAGCAAATAAGAATAGTGCTGAGCCCTCTTCTTCCCCGATCCATTAGTTCTTCTCGTAATAGAAACCGTTTAAAATAACCTGCTTGGTCTCAGACGTTACACTCTCGTAATCATTGTCCAAATTTACAACTTGCTCCCTTGGATATGGATTGGGAGTCGGTACATAATAAAAATCCCCATATTCTGTAGCAACTCTTGCCGCAGGTCTAGTATTAGCTTTACGAAGAGCTTCTTTCTTCCACTCTGGTAACTTGTCATCATCCGTTTGGGTGATGAGTTCATTTTGTTCGGTTATTTTACTGTTAGCCAAATTATTAATGATTACAATGGCTCCTGCTGAAGCAACAATGAGACTGAATACAATAATGATGGTTTTTATATGCCGCTTGTTCAAGCCCACTCCTCCCCCTCATAATAACTCCATCAGAACCAGTTGCAACGAATCACAACATTTGCCTGCACTGTAATTTCATAGCTTAATTATACTATTGAACTACCCCCACTTAACGCTCTTACGAGCTGTTTGAAGTGGGTGATTCCTAAGAACACCAGCGTAACCGCCAGTTATTGATTAGGCTATCCCCGTAGTTCCTACGGTTAGAAGCCTTATAGCTTCGTTTTTAAGATTTTGTCCTGCGTTAATATCTCTATCGTGATGCGTGCCACAAGAAGGGCAATCCCACTCACGAAGGTTGAGATTCTTAACGTCTTTATTTTGGTAGCCACAGCACGAGCAAAGTTGACTGGAAGCAAATGTTTTGGATACAGCAACTACTTGTTTGCCATACCATTTTGCTTTGTACTCAAGTATGGTTCTAAATTGCGACCATGATGCTTCACTGATTGCTTTNATCTCTATCGTGATGCGTGCCACAAGAAGGGCAATCCCACTCACGAAGGTTGAGATTCTTAACGTCTTTATTTTGGTAGCCACAGCACGAGCAAAGTTGACTGGAAGCAAATGTTTTGGATACAGCAACTACTTGTTTGCCATACCATTTTGCTTTGTACTCAAGTATGGTTCTAAATTGCGTCCATGATGCTTCACTGATTGCTTTAGCTAACTTGTGGTTTTTTAGCATATTTGACACTTGCAAATCTTCGATACCGATTACATCGTGGTTTTTGATGATTTCAGTAGTGATTTTTTGCAAATAGTCTGTTCTTGCATTAGCTATTTTTTCGTGAATACGCGCTACTTTACGTTTTTGCTTTTGATAGTTCTTTGCTTCATCTAGTTTACATTTTCGTTTTAATGCTAATTCCTGTCGTCTAGACAGAATACGTTGTTCTTTTACTCGTTTTTCTTCTAATGTGCGAAACCATTTAGGGTTGCCAAATATTTGCCCTGTCGAAAGAATCGCAAAATCTTTTAGACCAACGTCAATACCGACAGAAGAACCTGTTTTTTCTATTGGTTGCACTTCTGTTTCAGCAAGAATCGATACAAAGTATTTACCACTTGGGTTTCGTCTGATTGTAGCGTTAAGAATACGACCTTCAACCTCACGACTTTTTGCAAATTTGACTAATCCAAGTTTGGGTAACTTGATTTTGTTTCCTACAATCGTCATATTGCCGTTCGTATGCTTTGTTGTGTAGGTTTGTACTTTATTCTTTTTAGACTTGAATCGTGGTGCTTTATTCTGTTTCTTGAAAAATCGTGAATACGAATCGGCAAGGTTTTTAAGTGAGGATTGGATAGCAATGCTGTCGACTTCTTTCAACCATACTAATTCTTTTTTTAACTGTTTTAATTCGGCAGAACATGAATTGTAAGTTAATCCTTTGCCTGTTTCCTTATATGTATCGTTCCAACGTGCTAAAAAGCGATTAAATACGAAACGAGAACAGCCAATAGTCTTTGCGATTAAGATTTCTTGTTCTTTGTTTGGGTAGATACGGAATTTGTATGCTTTGTTGACCAACATTGCTTTTCACCTCACTTTAGTCCTTGATTTTCGATATACTTTTTAACTATGTTGATGGGAGAACCACCCGTAGTTAGTAGACAAAAACTTCTTGACCAAAACATTTCTTTCCATAATTTTTTTCTTGCTTGTGGAAAGTCTTTTTTAATCATTCGTGAACTTGCACTCTTGTAAGCATTAATGAATTTTGATAATTCAGTGTTTGGATGTGCTTTGAATAGAATGTGAATATGGTCAAAATCATGATTCCATTGAACTAATGATATGTTGTATTTCTTGCCTAATTTTATAAACATATCTTTTGCATAGTCAGATATTTCGTCGTCAAAGACTTTTCTACGGTATTTAACAACGAATATAAGGTGGTAGTACATCAAGAACACTGAATGGTTATTACTATCTAATTTCATGGATATAATCAGCCTTTTTTTTGTATAAGACTGATTATATCATAGCGTAAAAAAGGGACAACTTTTAGGCTTACGCTTAACTGACATTCATCTCCTCTTACTCATTGGGATACGCCCTACACATTCCTTGAAGTGGGAGTCTTCTGTGGGAAAACGATAAAAGGACTTCTAAAAGGAGTCCTTTTATTTTTTAATAGGGATAGGGAGCTTCCACTTTCAGGTGAGAGAAGAAGCTTTCTATTGAGGCTTAATTTCCATATTTATATGCATAGCTTAAGACAGCTCCCATAGTTAGATGGGGCTGTTTGACGTCTAGCTGCTTTTCGCTATGTCTTTTTCTTGTTGTTTTTATAGTGCTTTTGAAACTCTAATATGTAAACATCTAGCTGCTGACTAATTTGAATGACTTCCTCATCGGTAAGTTTCCCTTTTTGATTTACAGTATGGATTAATTTTTGTCGAAGTTCGTTAATTTTTTGGAGAATCTCATCTCTGTATACAATAGTAGTCACCTCACATCAACTGGGATAATGGGGCTCTTTCTTAACTATTAGTATACATTGAATCGAATGAATTCCATTAAATTCAATTATAGGAAACTCAAGGAATAAAAAAAGAGTGCCAATTCCGGTACTCTTACCATGAGTGATGCCCGTTATTATTCCCCAGTACCGATATGACTGTAGTTACTCCGATGAATACAGAGCAAACAAGTCCGTTGCATAGTAGCTTTGCTATGAAACGCTTCATATCAATCCCTCCAATTTATTTTCTTTTGCTACACTGCGTTCATAATACTGATTTTAGTTTTTCCAAAGTGGATATGGCCATGAGGGTTTTTTCCTTTAGGTAGCAGCGCACGATCTGGTTGATGCATTCTTTTTCTTGTTCTGTATCATTCACCCTTGAAAAATGAAACGCTCCTTCCAGGTATTCGGATATTCCTGTTTCTTGGTCGCCAGCTGTAATGAATTATTCTGCTCGATTACCATGGGTGTGTCCCGCCAATATTCCCCAATGCCGCGCTTGCAGTTACCACAACGACTGCCGAGAAAACGATACCGCTGGATAGTTTTGCTATGAAACGCTCCTTCTAGGTATTTGGATACGTCTTTATCGAGTTTAGCAGTTTAGCAACACTCATATGTTACCAAGGATGAATTCCGCCCCCACTGAATGCTATTAAAGAAGTTACAGCTTCCCCGATAATGACAGCGCTCAGAAGACCGATATATAATTTTGCCACGAAACGCTTCACTTTAATCCCTCCAATTTATTTTTTTAGCTGCACTGCGTTCATAATACGTCTTCAGTTTTTCCAATGTGGACATAGACATGGTAACGTTCTGTTGCAGGTGGGTGCACACGATTTGGTTGATGCATTCATTTTTTCTGAACCGTATCATTTGGTACTCTCTTACCATGGATGAATCCCTTCATTATTTCCCAATGCCGCGCTCGCAGTTACCACAACGACTGCCGAGAAAACGATACCGCTGGATAGTTTTGCTATGAAATGCTTCACATGAATCCCTCCAATTTATTTTTTTTAGCTGCGCTGCGTTCATAATACGTCTTCAGTTTTTCCAATGTGGACATTGACATGGTAACGTTTTGTTACAGGTAGCTGCGCACGATTTGGTTGATGCATTCTTTTTTTCTGAACCGTATCATTTGGTACTCTCTTACCATGGAAAAATGCCGTCATTATTCCCCATTGCCGCTGCGCTCGCAGTTACCACAACGATTACCGAGAAAACGATCCCGCTGGATAGTTTTGCTATGAAACGCTTCATACCAATCCCTCCAATTTATTTTCTTTAGCTGCACTGCGTTCATAATAGATCTTCAGTTTTTCCAGTGTGGATATTGACATGGTAACGTTCTGTTGCAGGTGGGTGCACACGATTTGTTGATGCATTCTTTTTTTCTGAACCGTATCATTTGGTACTCTCTTACCATGGAAAAATGCCGCCGCTATTTCCCAATGCCGTGCTCACAGTTACCACAACGACTGCCGAGAAAACGATACCGCTGGATAGTTTTGCTATGAAACGCTTCACACCAATCCCTCCAATTTATTTTCTTTAACTGCACTGCGTTCATAATATGTCTTCAGTTTTTCCAATGAGGACATTGACATGGTAACGTTTTGTTGCAGGTGGATGCACACGATTTGGTTGATGCATTCTTTTTTTCTGAATCGTATCATTTGGTACTCTCTTACCATGGAAAAATGCCGCCGCTATTTCCCAATGCCGTGCTCACAGTTACCACAAGGACTGCCGAGAAAATGATACCGCTGGATAGTTTTGCTATGAAATGCTTCACATGAATCCCTCCAATTTATTTTCTTTAGCTGCGCTGCGTTCATAATACGTCTTCAGTTTTTCCAGTGTGGACATTGACATGGTAACGTTCTGTTGCAGGTGGATGCACACGATTTGGTTGATGCATTCTTTTTCCTGAACCGTATCATTTACTCGTGAGAAATGATACGCACCTTCCAGGTATTCGGATACTCCCTTATTGAGTTCACCCACGGCAACAAAGTATGCAGCTCGATGATAATAATATTCTGCAAACTGTGAAATGGTGTTAGGATTAGTCGTACTGATGGATTCAGGGAATATCGGGTAGTCAATCAACTGTCTGGCCTCATCTAATCGGTCTTTTTGCAAATATAAGGGCATTAGCTGGTTAATAGCATGAAGTGCTGCATCCTGACTGCACGTTTCCAGAAATATTCTAAGCTCTGTGATAGCTAAATTTGAGTTTCCTTTTTTAGCGCCTATTAATGCTGACATAAGCACTGTATTTACTTTTACGTCTGGGTCATCATGTTGCATATAAAGCGATAAAAAATATTTGGACCTTTCGTAGTCTTCGAGATAGAAATAAGAATTACACAATATGCCGAGGGCGTTTACGTAATACAAATCCTCTCTACCTGCTTCTTGAAGAACATTTAAACAGAGATTAATGCTTTGTCTATATAGAAATAAATTGAACGCATGGATGCCTAGTTTGTAATACAAAGTGATTCTGTCTTCCTTGGTTAAAAATTGGGCGTACTGAACGATATGTTTGCCACTTTCGTAAACGTCCCGGAGCCGGGAAAAGTCGTCCCGTTCAATAAGGTATACCTGAAATAATCCCCTGGCGAGAAAAGGCATAATGCCGTGATCGCGAGAATAGTCAACGATGACTTGATACAGGGCTAATTTAATCTCCTTATTTTCCATGCTATCCGCGAAGTCATAGAGCCGTTCAACCAAGGTATGACTATCGTCACTAGGCGACTCCAAAAATTTTCTCCCAATTTTTTTCACCAGATCAGCACTACCCGAATGCTGAATCACATCCTGCAATATGAAGAGGAGCGTGTCTGCCCTTTTGTCAACGTTGATGTGCAGTTCGACCAAAGTCTCTAAGGGTATCTGCAATGTGTCTGTAAGCGGACGGATGGTCATATATTCCGGCCTTTTTACATCACCGTTTTCGATTTTTGAAATAGTACCTTTATGTATGCCTGTCAATTGAGCTAGTTGAGATAAAGTCATGTCCCTATTGTGTCTGTAGCGTTGTATTAATTCCCCAATGGACAATACTTCTGCCACCCTATACGCACCTTCTTCCATTTTCAAAGTTTTTCCACCCTTATTTTACCACATTGTATTTGAATTGAAAATATTCCATAACAATACAAACAGTTATAGACAAATGCTCAAACCTCGGCATTTCTAACTTATTAACTTCCACAAGAGCGTCTGCCGTCGCCTCACTTATGTACGTGAAACCAACGAGGAAAAAACCGCTCAGAAACAACCAAGCGGGATTATATTCGAATCCTTCTACATTTTCTATTACTCGATCGATCGGAGTTGAAGACTTCCGTGCTTTATCCCGCTTCAATATTAAACAATACCAGGAGCTTCTGCAGCAGCATTATCCTAATCAAACAACTTTGGCCAAAAAAATAACCGTACTGCGCGGCTTTTCAAAATGGTGTTACGAAGAGGAGTATTGTAAAAAGAATCTAGCCAGAGGACTTCTACCGGTTCAAATCGATAGAAACTTGATTCCGGAGTGGGAGATCGATGAAGAAAGCTACGTCAAGCTATTTTACAATTTGATAATAACCCTAAGATCAAAAGTCTTCTTCTTATTCTCGCTACAACCGGTTTAAGATCCATGGATCTTTCGCAGCAAGTGATCTTCAGGAACAAGATTATATAATTACTTTTCTTCCATTTTACAACAAACCCAGCACCGACAAGGTACTGGGTTCTATTTTTCAGATACTGTATTCGTTTTGCAGGGCTCTCTAATATTAAGCTCCTTTTACTATCCAACTAATAGTCTTATCAGGTCATATATTGTGCAGATTGAAATGCTTCATACTTCATTTCATCATACTCAATCGGCTCATTGGGGTAATATTCACTACAAATGATATCAACTATAATTTGATCAATATCATTATAACTTTTTTCTGGGATAAGAATTATAATAGCGAGTATGTGATTCAGAAAATCCAATAAAGGTTTTATAAATTTATCTCCACCATTATTTGTTTTGATTTTTCGAAGAACAATAAAAAAGGATTCACTCACTAAAAAACCATCGGAACAACTACTGTAATCATTATTAAAATTCTCAAACTCAATAATTAGTGAGTCATCAGAGGGAGAATTAATATTGATTTTTAAAACATCATTAATTACATCAAAACTAAGTTGTGCGCATGAATCAACAATACATATATTTTCAATAAGTATTGCTTTTGATTTAAGAATATCTTTAATGTCCATAAAAATCTCCTGTTATTGATGATTTCCTTTAGATTAATATAGTTTATTTATATTTTATATATCTGTTAATCTTTTAACGATTGAATGATAAGTGTCAGATTGTCCCTTATTGAGGGTATTGGTATTCCTGAAATTACGGTAGTTCATAAAACTCTTTTCCCATTCTAACAAAGGAATCTCGAAAGCGGACTCTAATCTTTCCCATAGACTCATCCTCTTGCCAATTAGCATGATAGTTACTTTGATGCGAGGCTTTGCTTCCGCGCTCCTCTTGTTTACAATGGATATTGGCATCATGAATATTTGTAAAGGGGGACGCTTTTGATGAACATACTCATTGTTGAAGATGAAGTACATGTTGAAAAGCTGCTTGTCTCCTGTGTGCGGGAGGTGGCTCCCTCCGCTCAAATCTATACAACAGGAAAATCCAGCGAAGCGTTAGACCTTGCTCGGAATCAAGTGATTGACCTGTTTATACTGGACATTCAGTTAACCGATTATAAAGGCACGCAGCTTGCCCAGCAATTACGTTCTATTGAACATTATACTTATACGCCGATCATTTTTGCTACGGCTCTTGCGAACGAAGAGCTTACAGCCTACCGGGAGATCAAGTGCTATAGCTTCCTCATTAAGCCTTTTACGAAGGAAGAAGTTATCAACGTCCTGCGTGATACCTTGCGGTACAGCCAGCATCTCACTCTGGAACAACGCCAGCCGAGGATGCTGCGCATCGAGCAAAAAAGCCATATTTTCGAATATGATCCAGACCATATTGTCTATATAGAATCATTCGGCAAACATTTGGACTTGCACATAAAAACGGTAAATACGGAGATCAGAACCGACCGCATTTCGGGATTCTCCCTAAAAAAGATGTCGGAGCTGCTTACGAACGGCTCCTTTGTTCAATGCCACAAAAGCTATATTATCAACACTTCGTATATTTCAAAAATTGATAAATCCGAAGGGTTTGTCGAGCTGGCTGGTGTGAAGGAATTGATCCCGATCGGCAATAAATATAGAGAAGCACTGATGAACAGAGGTGGCCAATGATTTATTTTCAAATCCTGCTCGACTCCGTCATCATGCTCGTTCTCTGTTATACCTTGGCAGGACAGCCCATCCGCTTGGAAAAAAACGTTGTAATCTGGTTTTTGTCTTTCCATGTGCTATGCTTGTTATTCCGGTACCAGCCGACAGACAGTTCTTTATTATGGGAAATTTTCGCTATCAACAATTATGATCTGTTACCTGTGAATAATCCCATACTGCTGTTTATTCTGATGCTTTGCGTCCTCATCTTGAACAGCTCCTTGATTCGTCCGGTCTCCAACATGAAGACGATTGTGGTCACATTCCTCAGCTTTCTGGTCTGGATCTTGCTGCGCACGTTCAGCATTGCAGCAGTAAGCTTTCTGCTGGATAGCGAGGCAGCACTGTTTCCTTACGTCCATCGCAGTGTTACGCTGCTTCTTGCTGTGCTTCTCTACTATGTGCTTATCGTGAAACGAGGTAACGGATTTCTGGGGGATTACAGCGGGTCGTTCACCAGAATTATGCTTATCCAGTCGTCCATTGTCGTCATTTCGATGGTTGTTTATGCGAATTTCGAGACTTCGTTTGTTACTCAAAATTTGCTGCTGATCCTGATTGTTTTCTCGTTGGTCATCAGTATGAATATCTGGATGATCTATGAACACAATAAACGATCCCGTCAGGAAAAAAGAGTTTCAGCTATTGAGCAATACCTTCCGGTCATCGATGAGCTCGTATCCGAGGTGCGCGCAAGACAGCATGAATTTCATAACAAGCTCCTGGCCATTCACAGTATCGTGGAGACCGCTTCGACGCTGCCGGAGGCCCAAACTCAAATATCTGCCTACACCAAGGATGTAATGATGCAAAGTGAAATACGAGAAATCCTGCAGCTGGACAACAAAGTCATCGGCGGATTTTTGTATACGAAAATGAAGATCGCTGAACTCAAAAAAATAACGTTAACCCCCCGCATTCATGCCTTATTCGGGCCAATGGAAACAGAAGAGCATCAGCTTGTGGAAATCTTCGGCGTGCTCATTGATAATGCACTGGAGGCCTCTTATCCCGGTGATGAGATCATTGTTACAGTACAGAGGGCCGATAACAACCCATTAACGGAGATGACGGTCATGAATCCCCATCCGCCAAAATCCAGCACCGAATTTAAGCAAATGTTCCACAAAGGGTATTCGACAAAGCAACGGTTGCAAGGGGGCCGCAGCTCACGCGGCTACGGCTTATATAATGTGCAGCAGATTGTATTTCAGCAAAAAGGAAAAATCATTACCCGCAATACAGAATATCAAGGTATTCCTTACATCTGCATCGGCGTACAAATTCCATAAATAACGCAGTATAAACAAGGGTTTTACGGGAACGAAAAAACGTTCATTCCTGTAAAACCCTTGTTCGTTCCCGATCTATTGTACCTGGCTGATGGTCAGGCTATAGTGTAAACACGTAAGGAGGTTAAGACATGAAAAACTTATTGCTGCTGGAATGGAGAAAGCTTAGGTGGTCCGTCCTGATCACGTTAATCCTTCTAACTGTGACGGTTTCCATTTTGACCGGGACGATATATAAAAGCTACGCTCTAGAGCATGATCTTGAGGCTTGGGAGGTAGCGATACCGTTTATTGTCTTTCTCTTTCCCCTCATCTCTGTCCTGCCTGTATGTTGGCTTATGTACTTTGAGAGAAAAGACCATTTTCTCATGTATACCTTGCCGAGGGTTAACAAAAGTCGGTATTTATGGTCCAAATGGATCGTTGTTGCGGGAAGTTCATTTTTCATCATGTTCATTGCCATGTTCATGGGCGTCATCACGGCTCTTTACATTAAACCTGATATTACTCCATCTTATTCGCTTATGGACCCAGTAACCGGCGAAGTAATGCCGAGACTGGAGCTTCAGCATTTTCTGGGTTCGCTGTTTGTTCATCATCCTTTAGCTTATGGTCTGCTCATAAGTATCTGGCAAGGCATTTTATCAGCCATCATGGCAACATTCGGCTTCGTGTTATCCTTATTCGTCTCTAACATTTTTGTTATTCTAACCGGACCTTTTATTTATTATATGTTAGAGACTTTCATTCTCGCGAATCTGAAATTAGAAATTTATCGGCTATCTGTCAGCTTTGCACCCGAATTTTTCAACACAGACAAATTCGGTTACTGGCCTCTGCTGATCGGACCTGCGTTAGCCTTGATTTTCACGGCGGTTATCGCTATCTATTTTAGAAAAATCAAAAAAGTTCCGGTTTATCCGACTTAGGAGAGAGACGATATGAAAGCTGTTTTCATTCGGGACATACGTCGTTTTCTCTCTGTAAGACTGCTGTTTTTAATCTTGGGATGCACCCTGTTCACCTTGTCAGAGCGCCGGGAGTTTATAAGTTCTTATGACAACTTTATATTGCTTATGCTGTCTGAACATTTTTATCTGACCTTTTTCATGGTTCCTATGTTTCTGTACATTCTGTACACTCATTTGGAAGATGATATGGATTATGTACTGATTCGTATAAGAAAATATCCCCGCTATTTTGCGGTTAAAGCTTCGGCTATGGCAGTAAATATGTCCATGTTCGTCCTTCTGCAGCTCGCTGTGTATATGCTTGTTGGTATTGGCTTGCCGCCAGGGTCAACTTTTCCGCCGCCGGATTCACAGGACCTTCGAATAGAAGTGCTTCTTCTATTCAGTGGAGTTTTCCAGTACCCGTGGCAGGCAGCGGCTGTGTCTGTACTGCATATGATTCTAGGGCTCAGTGTACTCAGTATCTTTTTTATGATGCTCCATCACTTTTTCATAAAGAAGAATGTTGCCTTCATCACGATGGGACTCTATTTTCTGATGGTACTTGGTATGAAATCGAAAATCCCAGGACTGACCCGGATTCCGTTCTTTTTTATCAACAACTATATTATTTTCATGTACAATCTCACGTACCCGTATGCCCTGTGGGTCACCTACATTTCTTTAGCCATCATTGCAGGCAGCATCGTATTCTTCATAAGCAAATATTGGAGTAAAACACCGAGCTGGAAGTTAAGCCGTTTTAAACCTAAAGGAATTGCATCCTATTATTTATCCCGTCTGTTCACGACCAAAAACAACATGATCCTTGCCGGTTTCATTGCCATTTTGGCTCTATGGAATCTGTTTCAAATAAGAAGCAATCCGGAAAGTACGTTGACGGACTATATGATCTATACCTTTTGGGGGCACGGTCACGGATATTTTAACGCTATTGATTTTATAATGATGATCCTGATGAACTCGATTCCGATTTATCTGCTCGCACTCTTTCTGGAAGATGAGAAAAAAGACCACAGCATGATGCTGACCATCCGCCTACGGTCGAAATGGCATTGGGGAGCTTCTGTCTTCGGCGTCGGCTGTTTGTTCCTGCTCGTATACACGTTAATGTTAACGGCGGGAAGTTTGCTCATTGCCAGTATTGGCGGAGTGCCTGCAGGTGAAGTAAACTACTTTTCTGGCCTGTCGATTGGCATGAATGAGCTGGTTATCTACCTTTCGGGAGTCAAACTGCTTGAACTTCTGTTTCAGTTCCTGCTGTTATTCACTATTTTCCTGTGGACCTGTCAAACGACGGCTGCCTTTGCCGGTATTCTGCTTCTGTACGGTTTATATCTATTCCCTTATTCATGGACTCAATATGTTCCTGTCGGCATGTCCAGCCTGGTACAAAATGAAAATTTCGGAACAGCTATCGACCCATCGATTCCGGGTTTTCATAGCGGTTTTATCCTGCTTATACTTGGAGGCTTGGCTATCGTCTTAAGTCTGTATGTCCTGTTTGCCGGGTACAAAAGGCGTTTTCGTTAAATATAACAAAAAAGATAAAGAGGTGATGCAAAGTGGCGGAAATTAAAGTAGAAGGTGTATCCAAAGCTTTTCATGATATAAACGTCTTGTCCAACATCAATATAGAGATTGAAAAAGGTTCTACCATCGGTATTGTCGGTGCTAACGGCAGCGGAAAATCCGTCCTGTTCAAAATCATCTGCGGGTTCACGGAGCCAGACCAAGGCAAGGTGTTTGTAAGGGGCAAGCAGCTTGGCAAAGATATAGACTTCCCTGAAAATGTAGGCGTATTTATCAATTCCCCCGGCTATATCGGAATTTACAGCGGGTTCAACAATCTGAAGTTCCTTGCAGATATTAACCGAAAAATCGGTACGGCCGAGATCAAAAATGCGATGAAACTCGTTGGACTTGACCCGGAACTCAAAACCAAAGTCGCCAATTACTCTCTTGGCATGAAGCAAAAGCTTGGCATTGCACAAGCGATCATGGAAGGTCAGGATATCCTTGTATTGGATGAGCCGTTTAATGCACTGGATTATCAGACATATAACGATATGAAAGAAATTATTGTCAGCCTGAAAAACAAAGGAAATACGATGCTGCTCACAAGCCATAATTATGAGGATCTGGAGTCGCTCTGTGACACTCTGTATATCATTCAGGGGGGACATATGGAGCTGTTAACCGAAGAGCGGAAGGAAACTTATTTTAGAAGACGGTAATTTGAATCAAAATCTAATGTAGTCCACTTCCATTTTTCATGGATAGTGGACTATGTTTTTTACAGCGAAAGACCTGTCCACTGCCAGTACGTATAGTAAAAGACGAGTATTAGCAGCACATGGAATAACCCTAGCAACCCGCTGAGCCGAAGCAGATCCTTTGGCTGGAACGTTTCGACATCCATCTCCTGAAACATCAAAAGCGCCTTTGAGCTGACCGGGAAGGTCAAGCAATAGTCCATCCCCACCGTTGCCAGAAACAAAACGGCAGTAGGGTTCAACTCCAGCACCGATGCCAAATAAAGAAAAGGCGGAACAAGCACAACTGCACGGGTCGTATGGGATGTCATATACAAATGGGATGTTAAAGAGAGCAGGATGATTACCAGCAAGACGATAAACATCGATGCATCCCCGAGTGAACCAGTTACCTTGAACAGCGAATCCTTGATCCATTCAGATGCACCAGACTCGGTTAAAGCTTTGCCAAGCGCCAGTGCCGCACCGACAAACAGGATCAGATTCCAAGAGACATGCTTCAAGCCGTCCTTCCATGAAATCGCTCCTACCTTGGGCATCGTTAACAGCAGTGCGCCAACCATCGTTACCATAGCTATATCCAGCCCATGCAGTGATTCCGTCAGCCAGCCCACAACCATAAAACCGATAATTACCAGTGTGAACAACTCGTCCCTGCTTATCGAAAGGCGGCGGCTTTCAACGGAAGCGAGTGATTTCTCGTTTAGTCTTTGGCGCAGCAATTCTCGATTTAGAAAAAGACGCATCACCATAAAGCCCGATCCAAAGCTGGCTGCAATACCGAAAGGAAGACCCCAGACCATCCATTGCAAAAATGATATATGTTCCCCTGCGATCTGTCCTAACAAATCCACTGCGATCAGATGGGAACCCGCTCCGATCAACGTTGAGATCGTGGATACGAGAATGACCGTCGGGATCAGCAGTGCAAGGGCTTTTACAATCCGCTTGTCTTTAAGCGTATCAGACAGGCCATGAAACAATGGAATGGTTACAGCAGCCCGGCCCGATGTCGACGGAATGAACAAAGCAAGCGGCTGCAATACAGCCGTTAACAGCCAGAGCAGGCCTTCAACGGTTTTGGCCCGCTTCAGCACGGAAGCGCTCATCCGCTGAGCCAAGCCGGTGATCTGCATCGCACCACCTAGAATAAAAGTTCCGATCATAAGCCATACGATATCCGAGGCAAGGGAATCGAATAATAGTTCCTGTGATGCGCCTCTGAGCAAGATGAGAACAACAACAGACAGTAGTGCGGAAAATGCCGCATTAATATTCGTTGTTGTCCAGAGCACCGTTGCAAATGCTAAAGCAAACAGGGATACTCTCCCCTCATAAGATAGGGAGGGCAGCAGCATAATGAAAACGGCTGCCGCTCCCGTTAAAACAATGGTCAGCGTATGTTCTTTAATCCATCTTTTTCTTTTTGAACCGACTATCTGCTGCTCCGTTCGCATGACACGCGGCATCATGACCGATGACCCTTTTCTTTACGGTTATCCTTCAGTAAATGACCAAGCTCGTATCCTACCAGTATCGTTCTCATCATATTTTCCGAACTGTCCGTCAACCACTCCTCAGCATGGAAGAATGCTTCTTCCAGCGTAGATGGTGCTTGCAAAATGCTGGTGAAAGCATCGATGCCACAATCATAATTAAGATGGGCATCACGACCGACCGTACCCGCAAAAGCAACGACGGGAACGCCCCGCCTTTTCGCCCTTCTTGCTACTTCAGCAGGAATTTTTCCGTTAGGAGTCTGGTAATCAATACTCCCTTCCGCAGTAAAGACAAGATCACATTGATCCAGTAACGCATCCAGCTGGACATACTCCGTAATAATGTCATATCGTGAATGAAGTCTCCCGCCAAGAAGCGCTTTCACGCCAGCACCGAGGCCTCCCGAAGCTCCGCACCCTGGAGATTGATATACATCAATGCCCAAATCCTTCAGAATAATAGCCGCATATTGCTCCAATGCACCCTCCAGCTCATTTACCTGGTCAGCTGTGGCTCCTTTTTGAGGGCCAAATACACGTGCTACGCCACTCGGACCACAAAGCTGATTATGCCAATTGCACGCTACATCAATAGGTACGTTCGCAAGCCGAGGGTCCAAGCCTGATACGTCAATACGCGCCAGCTTATGCAGGCCAAGAGCGCCCTGTTTTGTAATTTCTTCGCCATTCTCATCGTAAAAACGCACTCCAAGGGCACGGGCCATGCCATATCCGCCATCTGAAGTGCCGGAATCACCGCAGCCAAGAAGAATTCGTTCCGCCCCTTCGTCGAGAGCGGCTTTTATCATTTCACCGACCCCATAAGTTGTCGTCTTCATTGGATTCCGAAGCGAATGCGGTACAAGCCTCAGTCCAGCCGCAGCCGCCATTTCCATAACAGCGGTTCGCGGTCCGCTTCCACCGAGAAATCCATAGCTCGCTTCAACCATTGCCCCCACCGGGCCAGTTACCTCTACTTTTCTGGACTGTCCCCGCGTAAGACGAACCAGCGTCTCGGCAAAACCTTCCCCTCCGTCAACCATCGGAAGCGTTGTCACTTCTGCATCAGGCATAACACGCAGTACTCCCTCCTGAATACAGCTTGCCGCTTTCTCCGCGTGCAAACATTCCTTAAACCCTGATGGCACAATTAGTATACGCATATGTTGTTCTCCTCTCTTGTTTTCCCAAAATGCTCGAGCTTTGTCTTCTAGAGCTCATTGTAGAGACCCAAACCGAATAGGGCTTTAGAGAGAGGTTAGAACTTCATGATAAAGGATTAGAATTCCATTAAAAGAAGATTACATTGGAGATGTGAGGAAAACTGGGCCGAGACAGGCCGAAAAGAACACATTCAAGAGCTGCTTGCTGAAAATAGCTATTTTCAAAATGTCATCGGCAAAATTTCCGCCGGAGCTGTTCGACCCTTACATATCGAAACCTCTGTATTATCAGAATGCTATTGGTTCGGTTGTGCAAGACACGGCAATCCCGATTACGACGCTTAAGGTCGTTAAACATTCAGCCTATGAATAAGAAGCCTTCTGCGCGATCAACTTTGTCATTGCGTGCTGGTGAGGAATTCCCGAAGAATTGCAGTCGAATATAACTTCTGAGCTGTCTTGGATCAACCAATCGTGATAGTACGTGAGGAGTTCCCCGGAGATCCATTGATAAGCATTAGGTTCATACTCAGGCGGCGGGGCTATAAACGGTTTATTCACAAAAACATTAAAGACATGGATGCCGTTCGGGTTCGTAAATTGCTTGTAATTGCTGAAAATTTCTTCCCTATATTCTGGCTTGATGTAGTGAAGAACACCGCTTGAGTAAATAATGTCGAAGCTGGAATCCAGACGATGATCTAAAATATCTGCTTTAAACACACGAATAGGTACTCCGACTTTGTCTGCAAGCCGTTTAGTCTTCTCTATTCCGGCATCCGAGACGTCAAATCCAGTAACATCATAGCCATTACGGGCAAAAAAGACAGCATCTTTTCCCTCTCCACAGCCAATGTCCAGCAGTTTCAGGTGTTTTGTTGGCGGCATCAGTTTAAGCACTTCGTAACACGCTTGTGATGGCTCAAGTCCCCAATAGTATTCAGGTGTCTTGTATTCTTCTTCATAAATCGTAATGGGCTTGTCGCTTAAAGCATAACCCAAAAGCTTATCCATGCTTACCTCCAGCACTTGAGATAATGCCGGCAAAATAGAAGTGTCGGGCATCGTTTGAGCCGTTTCCCATTTGGAAACACAGTTGAGTTATAGATACGAAAAAAAGAGCAGTGCAAAGCATAATCCATACTTTGCACTGCTCCATTTATCAATTTTTTCAGTTGGATTAATTAAAAATAACAGCATCCAGCGAGTAGGCTCCTGCTCCCATCAAAGCGACGGCCAAAGCTACAGCTATAATAAGAAGGTTCAGCTCATAGCCATTGGCTGTTGCCCAGTATCCGTTCTTGGCATGCACTTTAACGATCGCTCCCAGCATGGCTAGAATAATCATTGCAGCACCAAGAATCGTCAGAAAACCGGATGCGAACAACAATCCGCCAACGAACTCTAGAAGACCAACGACTACAGCCATAGGAACACCGGGCTTAATACCGATGGATTCCAGCCAGCCTCCGGTTCCTTTAATACCATAGCCTCCGAACCAACCGAACAATTTTTGTGCGCCGTGCCCGATAAACGACAGACCAAGTACTAACCGAAGAATAAGCAATCCCAATTCCATATTCATTATAAATTCCTCCATATATAAATTAGTTAATTACGATTTACTGTCATCATGAATCATCTATCCAGCTGCCTTCCTGCCAATTTTGCTACAACTTGCTGTTCACCTTAAAACTTACCCCTTTCAATTTACTAACTTTTATATAGTAAATAACCCGAATATTAAGATACTTTATTTCTATTCATCTGTCAAGCCTGATATGTCTGTTTTGTATGTAACGAAATGAAAGATGAAGCATTAATTAATACGTATCCAAAAAAACACCCGCTGATTTCAGCGGGTGTTTCCATTTTAAAACCACTCATTAGAGCGATTCATCATTATTATACGCCTACAGATGTCGTTTCCGGCAAGGTGCTGCCGCCATCGATGACGACTTGTGTGCCGGTAATATAGCTGGACTCGTCCGAAGCAAGGAATGCTGCCAGCTCGCCGACTTCCTCCGGCTTTCCTAATCGTTTCAGCGGAACAGCATTTGCAATTCCTTCGATTACCGATTCCGGATTGTCCGGATTCGATTCTTTTCCAATCTGCTGTGCCATCGGCGTATATATGTAACCCGGGCAAATGGCATTCACGTTAATTTGATGCTCGGCCATCTCTGCCGCGAGCGAACGGGTAAACCCGATAATTGCCGATTTGGTTGTCGCATATGCAACTTCACCCGGATCGGCAACCATGTATCCAGTAACGGAAGACATATTCACAATTTTTCCGTATTTTTTCTCGATCATATACGGAATCACAGCTTGGGATACGTTCCACACACCGTTGATATTCACTTGGATGTGAAAATCCCGGGTATCGCCCGACATTTCCGGAAAGTTCCCCAGTCGGATCACTCCCGCATTGTTGACGAGGACATCAACTTTGCCGAATTTCGAATGGACTTCGGCTACCGTATTTTTGACTTCATCAAAATTCGTCACATCCACTTTAAAACCAGCAGCTTGCAAACCTTCCGTCTCTATCGCCTTAGCCGTTTCAAACACCTTGTCATCACGATCGAACAGCATCACATGTGCTCCATGCTTGGCCAATACTCTTGCGATTCCTTCTCCGATGCCCATTGCTGAACCGGTAACAATAGCAATTTTCCCATCCAGTTTTTTCATCGTAATTCCTCCCGTTTTAATAAAATTATTTTATTATTCACTTGTCTAACATCAGGTTAGCCAAGAAAAACCACGGGCCCCAACATCTCATTGAGCTGCTGTTTAACTTTTGGCCGAATTTATCCTCAGGTATACCCATTAAATTCCCGAGCAATACATCAAGGAGCAAATCACATCAGCTGTGAAGAGCCGCCAGGAGCAAAAATCCACCTATATTTTCCCATATTTATCCAACATAAAAAAGGCGCACAGCTTTTATCTGCACGCCTACATGTTATATCCGTTCATATCCCCAATTTCCAAATACACCTCATACAACAACCTGTTCAGCACCTTGTACCTTACATTAAACTAGACCAAATAATCTGCTTTGTACCCAAAATCGACTCCGGAACCCATGAATAAATAGATGGTACAAACATGACAACAACAAGCTTCTCAACCGGATCCACGAACAACCCTGATCTTCCCGAACCCTCCAGTTGAAACGTCCCCGGCGACTCAAAAGAAAGATGATCAATCGCCAGATCAAGACCGAGGGCATGACCCTTGTCTTTAATCATACCTCCCCAGTGATAGGCAGGAACATTGAACAGATGGCGCCTTGTCAGAAGCTCAACTGATTTTCTTCCGAGGATACGCTGCCCTTCGAAAGTTCCCCCGCTGATCCAGCTTATTCAACTGTGTCGAATCCATATGCACCTCTTCAGGTGCAGAATCCAATGGGCCTTCGAATACTCGCCAAGTTTCCTGCTGAACGCTCACTTCATCTCCTCGCCTTCATTTTTATTTAAAATAGCGAAAAAATGTATACTCATTATATTTGAGTAAAATTCATGGCGTCTATATGATTCTGTAAACTTCATTTTTTAGTATCACAAATCATTAATTTGTATCTAATTTCGCATAAGTTATAAGTACAATCATAAAATCTCTATCTTAAGAGGAGTGTTTTGTGGCGGTGCAGATTCCTTCCATAACTTTGTTGTTACAACAACAATATTTTGTCCCTTCTTAAGCTCTGATAATTTTTGTTTTTCATCTCTAAGAATTAAAATGCTTTTTGTTTCTTGGTCTTTTATCGTTACGGATATCGCAACTGACATTAGACTCAATAAGAACATCCTTATCATTTCACTACTCCTTTCTTATATTTATATTGACGGGAAATTATTAGTTAAAGTTACATATGTTTATTGTTTCAATTTGAAGGCTGACAAGCCCACGATCACGACCGGCGCATACATCCTCTTGATTCATTGAACAAGTCATAAATCATCTTCAAAAAGATTGAACACTGATAGGTTTTCAGCTTTTCATTCGTATTACTTAGTAGATTCGAATCAATAGCACAAAGGAGGGCAGCATTTGTGAGGATCACAGAAGACAACGTTGTACAACAAATCAAAAAACGCAATGAAAAAGCCATTGCATTCATCATTCAAACGTACGGAGGCTTGCTTTCAGCAATTATAAAACGCCATGTGCATTATAATCAGCAAGAATACGAGGAGTGCCTGGATGATGTGTTGCTAGCTATATGGCAGCATATCGATGCATTTGATGAAGAGAAGAATTCATTCAAACAGTGGATCGCCGCCATTGCAAAGTATCGCGCAATCGACTATCAGCGAAGAATGATCAAAAACGGGCAGCAATTTATAAACACTGAAATAACCGATGATATGTACAGAGAGCAGCCTCATTCTCAACAACCAGACGTAAAAGAAGTGTTAGCCCATCTTTCTTCTACCGATCGAACTATTTTTAAAAAATACTATTTAGAGGGTTTCTCAGCAAGAGAAATGGCGCAGCAAATGAACGTGAAAGAATCCTGGATTCATAACAAACTCTCACGAGGTCGTAAAAAGTTAAGACAAATAATGATTTCAAAGAACGAGGTGTAAATTTATGTCCATATATAAAAAGTTAAACGATATGCAGATTGACGTATCTCAATATGAGGAGGCGCAATTAACGGAACTGGAACAAAAGCGATGGGAAAATCGAGTAAAAACAAAGCTTCGTAAACTTAAAAAAAGAAAATCAAAAAAGTGGATTACGGGTACAGTCGCCGCCTCCGTTTTGGCTATCGGTTTAACTGTTCCTTTTGGAGGAGTTTCGCTTGCTAAGGTGCCTTTTGTGGGAGGACTCATCGAGCAGTTCATTGATCAGAACAAACCTCTGGATTATTCAACCTATAAAACAGCTATTGGAGAAACGGCTGAGAATAAATATGGCAAAATAACCTTAAATGAAGTGCTGGTCGATGCAGATCGCCTCCTCATCAGTTCAACATTTGAGCCAGCCAAAGGTGTTTCTTTTAATTATCGTACACATCTCTTTCCAAAGGTTCTGATCAACGGTCAAGATCTTACGGTAACCAGAGGCACACAGTCTATTAAAGTGGATGATGATACGTATACCATTTACGGAGATATTAAATTTAGCGAGCTGCCAACCGAAGGGCCGCTTCATATGAAAATTAGTTATGACACCCTCAGCAAGACTGGTCAAGGAGATGTGGCGATGGAAGATCCATGGGTATTTGATATCAAGACATCGACGGATCAGATCATGAAAGATACGAAAACCGTTCAAATCGATAAAACGATCACACTTCATAACGGAGAGAAAGTGAAGCTTAACAAAATCGTCTCCTCCCCTGTTTCAACCGTGCTTTATTATGATCTGGCGGAGGGCGCGGAAAACACCCATGTAAAACTTGTTACTGCTAGCGGTGAGGAATTGGGAGCCAGCGTATCATATGCTCGCGATCACGGAGAAACGTCTTACGGCCGATTTGACCCAATTGATTTAGAGAATGGTAAATATTCACTTGTCCCTATAAATAGTGATCGCGAGGAAGTAGGACCTCCTATTCCAATAAACTAAACACAAAACCGCTTATATACCACTAAACATGATGTGAAACCGCCCTCCAATGCCAGACACGATCAGGCCATCGGGGGGCGGTTTATTCACTCGCGCACCATACAAAAAACAAGAGAGATCTCAACATGAAATCTCTCTTGAAAGCTTAAGCCCCTCTGCCCGTGAGCTCACTCTGCCTCATCCTCTTTTTTCTTGGTGCTCTTGGCCCCCTTCTCCTTTATTTTCTTACCCTCTTTGCCGTAAAGATCCTTTAATATCTTTTTTCCAGTCGGTGTCTGCGCCAGTCCGCCCTTGGCAGTCTCCCGGTGTTTAGCAGGCATGGCTGATCCCACCTCTAGCATAACCCCAACTACTTCATCAGACGGTATCGCACTGCGCACGCCTGCTAGCGCCATATCTGCGGCAGCGAGCGCTGTAACAGCGCCAAAGCCGTTTCGTACAATACATGGAATTTCCACAAGTCCACCGACCGGATCGCATATCAGCCCAAGGGAATTTTTGAGCGCCAAACCGACTGCGTGCACCGCCTGTTCCGGAGTTCCGCCTCTAAGCTCCGTAAGCGCCCCTGCAGCCATCCCGATCGCTGACCCTACCTCAGCCTGACACCCGCCTTCGGCACCGGATATAAATGAATTGTTCGCGATTACATATCCTATTGCTCCTGCACTGAACAGCCCCATAACAAGATGTTCATCCTCCCATGCGAACCTCTCCTGTGAACTGACGAATACACCAGGTATGATTCCGCAGGAACCGGCTGTAGGTGTAGCGACGATACGCCCCATAGAAGCATTTACTTCAGAGACGGACAGGGCATAAGCCATCGCTGTACAAGCTTCTGTGCCTAGAGAAGAAACACCTCCAAGCATATAATCGCTAACGCGTACGGCGTCACCGCCAGTCAAACCGCTGCGTGACGGAACAGGCTCATGAATTCCCCGATGTACCGCTTCTTTCATAATGTTGTAATAATCAGCCATCGTCTTGAACGTTTCTTCTTCGCTCTTTCCGGTCTCCTTTGCCTGTTCAGAAAGCATCAACTGTCCGATCGTGACCCCGTCCTCGCGGCAGCATTCAATCAGCTGTTGTAAAGTAGAAAACTTCATTCTGAAACCTCCTCTGAAGTGATATCCGCAAATACAACGCGGTGGACATTGTCCAAACCGCGAATATGCTCTATAAGATTTTGAGGTACGGCTTCATCTGTTTCCAAAACCGTAACCGCCTCTCCACCTCTGCCTTTACGGTCCAAGTCCATGTATCCGATATTAACGCCCCCGCTGTCTAATATTCGGGTAATATGGGCTACCATTCCCCTGGTATCCTTATGAAATACAATCAGTGCAGGATAATTCATCGTAAATTTTACATCAAAGCCGTTAACACCTAATATTTCAACATTGCCGCCTCCGATGGAAGCCCCTACAATAACATCCTCCCGGCCTTCTTGATCTTTCAGCTTGAGCATGACCGTATTCGGATGGTAAGCCACATTTTGACCAGTTTTAAAGGTCAACGCCATGCCAGCTTTCTCTGCAAGCTCAATTGAATCACGAATACGAATATCATCTGTAGCGAAATCCATCAAACCACCGACAACCGCCAGATCGGTTCCGTGGCCAAGGTATGTTTCAGCAAATGAACCGTAAAATACAATCTCCACACGTTCGGGAAACGCCCCAAAAATACGTCTGGCAGCTCTCCCTATTCTTACAGCGCCAGCTGTATGGGAACTGGACGGACCTACCATACTTGGTCCAATAATTGAAAACACATCTTTAAAACGCATAGCGCTTCCCCCATTCATAACATGATTATGCCAGGCTGCTTATGGTACAGCCAACCATTTCTCCAAGTGCTCTTTAACAAAATCATCATCGTTCAGATGAGGATGAGCAGATCATTAATGATATTATCATCATTACCCGTTTAAAGAGAAATTTCATCCCTCCGGCTCGAATAACAAACCGCACGTATCACATCATTCGTCTGATAACGATTAAACGGTGACAATTTGCTTCCTGCCATCATTTAGAATTTCCCCTTTCCCTCTTGAAAATGTATCGCATTACACTGCTGCCACCTACTTTTGAAAGCGGATACACGTTTCTGGAGGAGAATACAACGATTCTGGAATTTTTGTATTTCATCAAAATCCATCTACCTAAATCATACCTTTTCATTAGGATTTATCAAGCTTTTAGAAAAAAATCTAAATACTGCCTGCAAATGGATCTTGACAACTTTTATTACGATAGCAAAGAGGATATAACTGCGTTTCCTTGAATTCTAAACATAGAAGTAGAGTGAAACAAACAACAGCCTATGATGACTTAGGAGGTGTTCATCTGAAATGGAACACACTCACGTGGATTTTGTTCATTCATCAACTCAAGGACAAATGGAACTGAGTTTATTGTTTTTTGGAAGAGAAGAATGTTCTGCCAGGCATTCATGGGGTCCAGGGCTGCGCGATTCCTACATTATTCACTATATCCACAGTGGACGGGGCACTTTCACAATACATAATCACACTTACCAGCTTCATGCAGGCCAAGGATTTCTGATCCCCCCCGAAGTGCTTGTGTATTATTGTGCTAATGAGCAGGAGCCATGGACATATTCCTGGTTCGGATTTCGCGGACTTCATGCGAAGTCTCTTCTGCAGCAATCCCGTTTAACCGCCCGCCACCCGATCTTTCAAATCGTCTGCAAGGACAAATCGGGTACGGAAAGAGAGCCTGTAACTGGCTTCGAAACTTTTTATGAGGAGCTGATGGCTGCCCGTGAGAAAAGAAGCCGGGATGTGCTCAGCTTAAGCATTTTATATCGATTGATGGCGGAGCTTATTGAAAACTCTCCGGAAGAGCCCGATTCAAAACCGGAAGTATCCAAAGAAGCTTATATACGTCAAGCCATTCAATTTATAGAGAACAATTACAGCCAGCGAATTAGCGTAATGGATATCGCACGCTTCGTCGGACTGGATCGAACCTATTTGTCAGGCCTGTTTAAATCTCAACTTGGTTTATCGCTTCAAGCATTTCTGCTGGAATACCGAATGAACCGTGCGAAAGAGCTGCTGCAGAACAAGGAGCTGTCGATCAGCGATATATCAAGATCCGTCGGATACATCGATCCGTTTCTCTTCTCTAAAATGTTCAAAAAAGTCACTGGATTATCGCCCCTTCATATGAGAAACAAAGAACAGTAGAGAAATGTCCAAAAAAATACTTTGTACCTGTAGAAAAGATATAGATGCTGCCATCTCTATCTTTTTTTAATACTTTCCTTCACTTTGGGTTATACATATAACAGTTCATCACCAATATCATTCATTATCTGAAGAGTAATTTATATAAACATTCGATCATACACAAATGATCATGGAGGAACCTCATATGAGTCATTCACATAGCCATCATGGACATGATCATATGCATGGGCATGGGGGTAAGAACAACGCCAAAGGACTTGCAATTGCGTTAACCATGACAACCAGCATTATGATTTTGGAATTTTTCGGCGGACTTATTACTAACAGCCTGGCTCTCCTTTCGGATTCCGGTCACATGCTCAGTGATGCCGCATCTCTTGCACTTAGTCTGGCCGCGATGTGGTTTGCCAAACGACCGGCCTCACCCAGCAAAACTTACGGCTTTTACCGGTTTGAGATATTGGCCGCCCTCTTTAATGGCATCTCCCTCTTTGTTATCGCTGCAATCATATGCTGGGAAGCTTATGGTCGTTTTCTGGAGCCGCCAACGGTTGCCAGCAGTTCCATGATGATGATCGCTTCGATTGGATTGTTGGCCAATCTGCTTAGTGCATGGTCCTTAACACGGAAGAGTGATATTAAAGGAAATATTAACGTCCGCAGTGCGTACCTTCATGTTATCGGGGATGCCTTGGGCTCTGTGGGCGCCATTGTCGCTGGTCTGCTGATCTGGCTGTTCGGTTGGTATATTGCCGATCCGATCGTAAGTGTATTTGTCGCCCTGCTCATTCTTAAAAGCGCATGGAATGTGATCAAAACAACCATTCACGTACTGATGGAAGGTACGCCTACTACAATTGACCAAGAGCAAGTTGTTCAGACTCTTGAAGCAATTGAAGGCGTCATAAACGTCCATGATCTTCATATCTGGACCATTACTTCCGGACTGGATTCCCTGAGTTGTCACCTTGCCATCGAAGACCATGCTGATAGTCAGCAGGTCCTTCAGGAAGCCATCACCCGGATTGAAGAACGCTTCAAAATTCAACACACTACTATCCAGGTTGAAAAACCCCATATTTTGCACCCTACATTCAAAGTCTGAGCGAGGGGACAAAAATTTTTGAAAGTGCATTTTTATTGCGCATATTGATATCATCAAATGCCTGAACACCAACATTTCCTTCATTCTCTTTTGGAACATCAAGCAACCTTTCTGCTTCAGCAAGCTTCATGGTCACTTTTAATAAATCAACAGCTTGCTGCTGAATCCCTACGGACAGTTTCTGGCACGAACGGATTAACTGCTGCGTCCCTCGAATTGCTTCTTCTACCGCTCTCCCCATGCTCTGATTTTCCATACCTTCCGTCATGGGTCCATGCACATCAGATGCTTTATCCATGCTTATTTCCCTCCTGCTTCAAAAGCCGCTTGCTCAGTTCAAGCGTTTTAATAAGCAGCTTTTGCTTTTCTGCCAACGCCTCAAGGACACGGGCCAGAGCATTTTGAAAATCGCTGATCTGTTCATTCGTTGGTGATGTTGGAAAATGACTGCTCTGCCCTGTAAAAGCTTTAATCTGATTTGCTTCTGCGTGAATAAGATGTGCGATAGCAGCCTCCTCCTTGGCCATTGAACGGATCAATTCCCTGATAGGGTCAGCCTCGGTCAACTTCTGAGTTTCCCAGTCAAACTGATCTGCCATAGATGGAGAGCTTCCTAAATTAAATTTTTCCTTTTCCCGAGTTGAATATTTCAGCTCCTGCATGGCCAGCTCTTCAAGCAATTCTTCAGGAACAGGTCCATTTTTCATGTCGTTACCTCTCCTTTTTCAACTTCTCAAGGGATTGGGTGGCAGGTGCAAATGTGTTCATACCAGATATCGAGTCCATATACGCTTGGGTGGCTTCGTCTAAACGCTTCAGTTTCTCCAAACATTTTCCTTTAAAATAGAATGTTCGGTAGCATCCCGCACCTTGGCTGATCGTATAATTGCCCTTTAGATTTTCCGGGTCAGTACAAGCAACAAAAACAGCCAGCGCTTCTTTATATTGCTGCCTTCGGTAGTAAATTAAGCCTCTATAGAAATGAAGATCTGTATGATTAGGATACATTTGAAGAGCGAGATCAAGACCGCGGCACATATTATCAGAAAGAGGCTGTTCCATAACTTCTGCATATTTCATGACATAGTAAATGGACGGGGGAATCGATTTATTTTTCAAAAACAATCTGATGGATTCGTTCAACTGCTTGAGCATACTCTCAAATTTCTGATAACGGAAGTATTCGCATGCGAGCTCATAATAACTCCAGGGACTTTTCATCGAATGCCTCAGTTCATTTTCCCTATATAATAAGGTCGGCTGTTTCATCATTTGCTCTTGTGTAAAAGATTGTGTACCGACGATCTGGCAAGCACTGTATAGTTGTATCCGCTCATTATCGTCTTTTGTTTGAAAGATTTCTTCGAAATTTAATGTTACCGCCTGAAGATGACCAACAAACCGAAAACCTATTCGATTCCTGAACAAACGTGGACGTGCAACATCCAGTACCCGAACATGGGTTTGATCTCCCGTTGTCTTCACCGTTTCCTGTACATGCAAAAAAACGACATCATGCGATTCATTATAAATAAGTTCACGCAATCGGGAATGTGCGGATTGAACCAAGTACTCGTTTTCATGCAACCATAGAACCCAGTCCCCTGTAGCCTGCTCAACTCCGTAATTGAGTGCTTCCGAAATATGCCCCCTTGGATAATCTATAATTTTTGCACCGTGAGTTTTGAAAAGTTCCCGGGACGACGCCGTTAATCCGATGTTTACAACAATGACTTCATCTACTATCCATTGCACACTTCTCAGACAACGATCCCACTGGTGATCCGAAAGCCCGGCGGCAAGACATAACGATAGCTTTTTAATAGAATTGCCTCCCTCTTACATATGCTTCCATATCATATTCTGATTGACTATTGTTTCTTAAGATCCAATATATGCTCCAGCCTGTTAGCTTAGCATGTCAAAAACACAAGTTAGCATTAACCAGCCAATTTTCCAATATAATCAACCGGTTTTTTGTAGAGAGAGTGGAGGGGTAATTTCATTCCATTTGGGGATATATTTTTATAAAATGTAATATTTTGCTTTAAAATCAATTATTGTTGAAAAGGGCGCTCATCGATTTAAAGCCAAGAATGCCAGCATTTGTTAAGGAGGGATTCAACTCAATGGACTTTTGGCTTCCTCAGTGGAGCGAAATGCACTTGCATGTTAAATGGTTTTCAAAGGAAGATACGTGGTTTCCTCAGCCGCTGCTTCACATCATCGATATCACTTTTCTTTTTTGGCTGGGATTTACAATCATCGTACTATTCCTGTTGGCATTCTTCCATAACAAAATAAAACGTATACGGTTCATTAAACAGATTCATGACTGGTTATGCCCATTAAAACAATATAGACAGCTCATTCTCCGAATTGGTATCGGAATAGGGCTGCTGTTGCAGCTCAGCACAGGAACATACTTATCGCCTGATTTTCATCCGGAATCGAACTGGATCAATGGGGTTCTCATTCTGGCCATAGCAGGATTGTTTCACCGTAAAACCTTATTTATTACCGGCACAGCCCTACTCATATTATATATTCACGCCACTTGGAATTATGGTATCTTTCATACCCTCGATTATGTATTTTATCCTGGTATCGTGTATTACCTGTTTGTATGTACAACGCGTTGGAAAGCAACAGCCCCTCCAGTACTGTATCTATTTACCGGCTTGTCGCTAGCCTGGCTTGCTATGGAAAAGATGACCATCGCCACACTGTCATACTCCCTAATACATGATTACAATATTCCTACGTTCGGATTCAGTATGGAGGAATTCGTTCTAATCAGTGCCTTCATCGAGTTGGGACTGGCCTGGGCATTTATTATAGGGCTGATGAGCAGATTCACCGCCATTCTACTGACAACTGTGTTTCTAATGACCACTGCAGTATTCGGCTTTAAGGAAATTGTAGGACATACCATTGTTCATGCATTGCTTCTTATATTTCTTATAGAAGGGAGTGACAATTATAAAACGCTGTTTCAATTTCATCGTTCTCTAATGTTACGAAGCTTGTTTGTATCCGTTAATTTTGGCATTTTTCTATTTGGACTCATGTTCTTGTACATCTGGGTAGGCCAAATTAGTTATTCGTAATTACATTTTTTCATATAAAATCTACACTGCAAATGAATCGTGCATTATAATAATCCATTGAGCGCTCCAGTATTCATTCTACAAAAAAGCTGCTTGGGACAAGTCTTATTCAAACTCGCCCCAGGCAGCTCTTTACTTTGACCTTCTATTGATTGAGCAAAAACTCTTCCCCGGCAATACCCGGGGAAGTCATTTGAAACGGGTCCAGAATGACGTTAATCTGTTCTTCCGTCAGAAGACCTTTCTCCAGAATAATCTCTTTCACCGTCTGGCCTGTCTGCTGTGCTTCCTTCACAAGACGGGAAGCGATATCATATCCCAGATGCGGATTTAAAGCGGTAATAATGCCATAGCTTGTATCTACATAATGTTTGCATCTTTCGATGTTAGCTTGCAGATCGGCGATGAGATTTTTATAGAATACGTCCATGCCGTTCTTCAAAATCTTGATGGAATGCATCAGATTGTTCGCCGCAACCGGAACCATCACGTTCAACTCGAACTGGCCTGCTTCACATGCCAAACCGATGGTATGATCATTGCCCATCACCTGGAATGAAATCTGGTTCATCATTTCCGCCATAACCGGGTTAACCTTACCCGGCATAATAGACGACCCCGGCTGTCTTGCCGGCACCAACAACTCATTGAATCCAGCCTTCGGCCCCGATGCCATCATCCGAATGTCATTGCACATTTTAGACATGTTGACAGCACAAACCTTCAGCGCCGCAGACAACTCCAAATAAGCATCCGTGTTCTGCGTAGCATCAACCAAATCCTCAGCCTGTTCCAAATCGATCTTGGTTTGCTCTTTAAGCAATTTCACTACGTTATCCATATATTCAACAGGTGCATTCAGGCCGGTTCCCACAGCCGTCGCCCCCATGTTTATAATTAACAAGCCTTGCGCAGCCCGCTCAATGCGCCGGATGTCTCTGCCCAACACCTTTGCGTAGGCACTGAATTCCTGACCTAAACGAATCGGTACAGCATCCTGAAGGTGAGTTCGGCCCATTTTGATAACATGATCAAACTCTTTAGCCTTCTCGCTAATGCCGTTTACAAGCGTCCGGAACACTGTAAGAAGTTCCTGTGTCAAGCGAAAAGCTGCGATACGAATAGCGGTCGGAATGGCATCATTGGTCGATTGCGACATATTTACATGGTTGTTGGGACTACAGTGGAAATAGTCCGCTCTGCCTTTTCCCATTAACTCCAGCGCTCGATTGGCCAGCACCTCATTCATGTTCATATTAATAGAGGTTCCTGCGCCACCCTGAATAGAGTCAACGATAAACTCAGATCGAAGCTTTCCTTCGATAACTTCTTGAGCTGCTTCAACGAGGGCATTACCGATGTTTTTCGGAAGCAAGCCTAGCTGCATGTTAGCAAGCGCAGCAGCTTTTTTTACTTCTGCCAATGCGGAGATCAATTCTCCATGAACAGGAACCCCGCTGATCGGAAAGTTTTCTACTGCTCTGACCGTGTTAATTCCGTAGTAAGCCTGCGCAGGAAGCTGTCTCTCACCGAGGAAGTCTTTTTCAACCCGATAGTTCACGTCCATGATTTTCATCACCATTACCTTTCGAATTCCAGCATTTTATGCCTGGTACTTAAACATTCGGTTTTGCCTATTATAATCCTTTAATTTTCATAAATATTTTGTTGAATAATCCCGATTTTGTTAAGATAGTCATTTCCATCTACTTAAAGCATATCACTCCTCTAGCTTAAAAAGACGTTTTTTCTTCAACTTCTAAAAGCAATAAAAAACCGTTCCGATCAAACTTAAAAGTCCAATCGGAACGGCTACTGCTAGCCAGCTATTTTATTTCAATGATGTATTTACAAACAACGTATCCACAAAGCTTCTGCAATACTCCTGAGCGATTTCTTCCGCACCCATTCCCTTGTCGCGCAAATATAAAATAATATCAGCCCGGGGAAGTGAAATCAGTAACAGGGCGGTAAATCCCGGGTCCATCGGCTTCAAAATCCCTTGCTCTGCCGCATGTTCCAGAAGACTTTTTACCTGTAATCGCAAGTAGTTGAACGGCTCATTTTCATCTATTTCTTTCTTGTTATCCTCCAGTTTGCCGGAGGTCAATATGATTCGCAGCCATTCCAAATCTTCATTAAAGTGAAGAATCAACTTCGTCATCACCGTCCGTATCCGGACGACAACAGGTTCGTCACCGCTGCTCCGAAGGTAAGCATCCACCTCCTGGATGAACCGATCGATCTTCGCTTCCATCAGAGAAAAGCAAATTCTGCTTTTACTGGGATAACGGCGATATAAGGTTCCTTGCCCTATACCTGCTGTTTTCGCCACCTGATGCATAGAAACATCCTCGACCCCATATTTGTCAAATAACGATTGAGCCGTATCCAGTATTTTTTGACTTAACTCATCATTCTCTTTTTTACTCACCATGCATCCCTCTCTAATTGATTGAACACGGGAGCTTTATGCTGCAGACTTCTCCTGAACCGTCGGTGAATGGGTACGTTTGACAAAGAAGCCAAGCACCAAAGCAATCAATGCAAGCGCGAGTCCGGTTATAAAGGCACTTTGAAGGCCGGCAACCATACTCTCTACCGGATTCATATCGCCGGTTGTTTTTACGTAATTATTAGCTCCCGCTGTCATGATGCTGATAAAGAGTGCCATACCAATGGCCCCTGCCACCTGCTGCAAAGTGCTCATAATGGCTGTTCCATGTGGATACAGCAAACGTGGCAGCTGATTCAAAGCTGTCGTCTGAGCAGGCATCATAACCATCGAAATTCCTATCATCATCATAACATGAAGGAAGATCACATAACCACCTGTCCACGAAGCATCAATGTTCGAGAACAGAAAGATCGAAATACACAACAGAACTAATCCAGGTATAACCAGTACTCTTGGTCCAAATTTATCAAACAGCTTGCCTGAGATCGGAGCCATCAGACCGTTGACAATGCCGCCCGGCATCATGACAAGTCCGGCTGCCAGTGCGGTTAAACCGAGCGCATTTTGCAAAAAGAGCGGCAGCATGATCATTGTCGAGAACATACTCATCATAAGTACAAGCATAAGTACCGTCACAAGCGAGAACATCGGATATTTAAATGTACGCAAATCCAGCATCGGCTGCTCCATCTTTAGCTGACGCCATACAAAGAGCAGCAAGCTTACTGCACCAGCGGTAATAAACCATACCACTTTAGGGTCTGACCAGCCGCCTTCTCCAGCGCTGCTAAAACCATATACAATTCCGCCAAAACCGACAGAGGACAAAACAATAGAGATAAGGTCCACCTTCGGTTTGGTCAGCTCTGTAACGTTCTTCAAGTAAATGAAAGCAAAAATAATCGAAAATGCTGCAAGCGGAACGATGAGGAAAAACAACCAGCGCCAGCTAAGCACATCAACAATCAAGCCGGACAGCGAAGGTCCGATTGCAGGGGCTGTCATCATAACCAAACCGATCATCCCCATAGCCCCGCCACGTTTCTCAGGCGGAAAGATGCTAAGGATTGTATTCATCAGAATCGGAATCAGCAGCCCTGTTCCGAGAGCTTGCAAAATCCGTCCGGACAGCAGTACCCCGAATGAAGGGGCAAACCCGCTGATCAGCGTTCCTATCAAAAATAACGACATAGCGCCTATAAACATCTGTCTGGTGGTAAACCACATTTGAAGCAGTGCGGTGATCGGCACCAGAATACCGACAACCAGCATGTAGGATGTGGAAAGCCATTGAACTGTGGACTCCCCAATACCAAACTGCTCCATCAAGCTTGGGAAAGCGATGTTGAGCAGCGTTTCATTCAAAATGGAGACGAATGCGCCAATGATCAATGCAGCAACAATCGGCCCTCTCTTTATATTACTTAAATCAAGCTTGGCCTTATCTGGCCCCACTCCCGTTTCCAAGACCTTTTCCTCCCTTGTCTATATGTGCGGACAATTGTCCGTAAGTGCTTATTTATTGTAACGGACAATTGTCCGCAGGTCAACAAAAATTTATTTTAACTTTAAAATATCAAAATCACATACTAACAAAAACGCCCTCAGTCCCCTTTTAAATAGACGGAAACCAAAGGCGTTTCTCAATTATAGAAGCCATTTTCAGCGTGGTTTTAACCATTCCTTAACTAATCTCACAACCGACCGCAAACGAGATCGCTTTAAATGCTTTTCCACATATCGATAATCTGTCAAAATAACTTTGGCATCGCGTAGCGTATAGGTGAAGTCGTCATCGCAGAGCAGACGGTACTCCCACACTCTTTTTTGCCAGCTCGGAATATTCTCCAGCATCCACGAGTCTTCAGCACCAGGGTGAAAATAAGTTTCACTAACACCGGATGGAAGCTTGTAAAGCTTATCCAGAATGCTCTGTTTAAAGCTTTCATACGACTCCCCCTCCAGCAGAGCGAACGGGTGTGAGAGCAAATAATCCGGAATCGGGACACCAAACGAATCGGCAAGCGCTGATGCTAGCGCAACAGGACGTTCAATGTTCGAAAGTGAGCTTAAAAGCGGGTCTTCTTTATATATTTTGCGGAACAATCGCGATGGCAGCCCCCAGCGGGACGTCTTCCACAACGTTTGGGGAAGCAAGCTTCGCCCGGTCTCTAAGCCGTATAGACTGCCCATATGGTTATCGACATGACTGATGTTGATCCCCACCTTTTTCACAAGGTTAAATTGGGCCTCGATCTCCTTCATTACTGCTTTCGTCTCCGCCCCCTGCTCAAATTCCTTAACCGTGCGATATTGGTATCCGCTCTCATCGTGAAGCGAGGGATGTCCTGTTAAACTGCTCCACCGCATGTTTTCAAATTCGCTTGTCAGTGTCAGATGAAGGCCTATATTTCTCTGCTTCCTCCGGACGCTCCATTCTGCCGCTTCTTCAAATCCCGGAGCCGGGGCCATGATCGTTGCCGATGAAGCTTTCCCCTCTTCCAGTATGTGCATAATCGCTTGATTTGCAGCCGCACTCTGACCGAAATCATCACAGTTTATAATCAGTCTTTTCTCCATGATCCAAGACGCCTCCCGCCTGGTGTTTGAATTCGATTTTTGTCGTAAAAGAGATCAGAAATGATATGACAAGCAGACACAGTGGAACTACGCTGATCAAATACCTGAATGTTAATTCCGGATTGGAACCTGGATTGTCACCGCTTTCATAACTGAAGATTAGTCCGACAATGAAAAATGCCAACGCCGAGATCAGCCCGCTCGAACGGGTAATAAATCCGCTGACGGCTGTATAGATTCCCTCCCTGCGTTGTCCTGTTATTTCCGCGTCCTCATCTATGATTCTGCCGCTGACCATAGCGGGGGTTACCAGGAAGCCTGCAAGTCCAAATCCAACCGCAATTCCCGCAGCTACGCCGCTGGCAAGATCATATCCGAACCACAGCGGAATCACAGACAATCCATACACCGCAAGAGACAGCCGCCATGCCTTGACTCCGTCCATTCTGCGAATGATCCAGTACCAGACAAAGACGAGTGGAATCACCGATACAAATACGGATGCGAGCAAAATCGACACCTGAGTCTCCGGAATTTTCAAAACATACTTGGCGTAAAAAGGAATGATTGAGCTAAGAAGGCCATTTACCGTTTGCGCGAACGAATTGGAGATGTTGAACACCCAAAATTTTTTGTTCCGCAACGTCTTGCGAAAGGCATCGACCAGCTTTAATGGTTCACTTGCCAAGGGCTCATGTTTTTCCTTTACACTCAGCATACAGATGAACATAAATACACCAAAAATACATGCATATAGTACAGCCATGCGGGAGAAGCCCATCGCTCCAAATATGATCGGGGTTAACGCCGTTCCGATAAGCAAGGCCACCACTTGATACCCCTGTTGAATCGCAGAAGCTTTAGCACGAATCCGGTCTCCCCGGAACAGCTCGGGGAACAGCGCTCCGTAATTGACCCACAACACAGTGGACACAGCCTCATACAGAATAAGCGCTACCAGAAACCATGCAAACAGACCGTTCTCGGATAACCCTTCCGGTGGAGAGAATATGAGTGCAAACATCAGCATAAACAGCGGAATAGCTCCGAACACCCACGGTCTTCGACGTCCATACCGCGTCCTGGTGCGATCTGACCAGTACCCGAACAAGGGGTTGTTGACTGCGTCCCAGATGAGAAAGATCGTCCTTGCCAGTGTAGCCAGCCCAATGCCAAGCCCTAATTTATCCACATAAAAATAACTGTAAAATGAACTAAATGCCTGACTGGGAACCATCATCGCAAACATCCCTAATGAAAATGTATACGGTGAATTGATCCAGCTTCGCCTCATCGGCATTCCCCCTATCGGCAAGATCAAGGAGTAATAATGGTGTACAGTATTCAGGATCACCCCGCATTATTCCTTCAACGTACCTCCATATATTCGTCGCATAACAAGGTTGATTGTTTATTAGTAAGAAAATGTCTCTTTGTTTACCTATTATTTTATGATAATGTAGCTTTTGCTGTTTTTATCTTTTGATGATGATCGTTTCGAAACAGAAGAAATTTATAACATTATTTTGGGGGCTAGCCGATTTTGAGGAGGATTCATTCGGATGTTTATTTCATTTGTTGCAGGAATACATGAGTAAAAAATATTCTAAAACCGTTGCCTTTGTCGTTGTATTTTTTGTTCTTTTATCGATTTTTCTTCTTTTTAACAACGGAGGATTTAATAATAAGTCCAAAAACAAAGTTAGCTCGTACTATGCTAGTTTTATTTCAAGTGTCCAATCGCTAGATCTGGCTTTGGCTCAAATTGATGAAGATCAAGAACCTGATGAAATTGCTGTACGTATGTTTGATGTCTATACTTATATTAATTTTGTAAATGATCGATTAGATCTTTTAATAGATAATACGGATAACTCTCTTGAGCTAGATACCCTAAAAAATGATCTTTCCTTACTAAAAAATTACTATGAACCTCTTGTAAGAAAGCAAATTTCAAATAAAGATGAATCAAACCTTCAAGCCCATAATGAGTTTAAGAAACAAATCCATTTATTTAATGAGGCATTACCAAAGGAATTCAAGAATACAAAAGATTTTGCTCAAGATTTTAATAAAGCGGCGAAGCATATCAAACCAATCATAAATTAAGAGCTCAATCAACCAGACAAAAGGGGTCTCAAAGGTCCATGGACCTTGAGCCCCCCTTACCGTTAACCCCTATACTTTACTGCTTCTACCCCTTAATCGATCCGGCCACCATACCCTTCATGATCTGTTCCTGCAAAATAAGATAGATGACGATCGTTGGAATGACTGCAATGGCCATGGCTCCCATCGTCAAACTATAGTCCGTCCCGAAACCGTCCGAGAACAAGGACAAACTGAGGGGCAATGTCTTCAGCTCCTGAGAATTGATAAATACAAGTGCAAAGGAAAAGTCATTCCAGAAGCGCAAAAATGCAAGGATGGATATCGTCGCTATAATCGGTGAACACAGCGGCAGGATAATCCTTCCGAATATACCCCACCAACCATTGCCATCGATCATAGCCGCCTCCTCGATCTCCCGTGGAATGGAGCTCATATAAGCCATACCTAAAAAGATCGCAATCGACAGCTCAAACGCCGTATACGGCAAAATTAACGCGCCGTAAGTATTGAGAAGCCCCATTTCTTTCATCATAAGAAACAGCGGAACGAGCGTACTGTGAATCGGGATCAGCATCCCGGCCAGAAATAACGAAATAACAACCTTTTTGAAACGGAATTGAAACCGGGCAAGCACATATGCTGCCAAAATGCTGAGCACAATCGTAAATACGACCGCGGTAACGGTAACAATCGTAGAGTTAATCATCGCTCTGCCCATATTCCCTAAATCCCACGCCCGGATTATGTTTTCTTTCATCCAGACTTCAGGCAGACCGTAAGGATTGTTAAAAAAGTCCTGGTTCGTCTTGAACGCACTAATAAACAGCCAATACAGCGGATACAACGTGATCAAGGAGTATGCCAGCAGCAGCAGCTTGAGCAAGCCCGACATCCCTTTTTTAATTGGATTTCGGTTCGGGTATGCAGAATCAGCAGCTGCTTTGGTCGGAGTGGTCTGTTGTAGCTTCACATGCTCCTCCTTTCCATCAGCTTTCTTTCCTTCGTGTCAGCACATAATTTATGGTGATCAGTAAAGCGCTGATGATAATGATCATAGTAGACACGGCTGAGCCGTACCCGTATCGGTAGACATCAAACGTGTTGTTATACATATAAGTAGCCAGCAGCTCTGTCGATTGGGCTGGTCCCCCGCCTGTCATCACGATAACGTGATCAAACGCTTTCAAACTTCCAGAAATACAAAGGATCAGCGTTACAATAACCGTTCCCCAAATCATGGGCAGTGTCACCCGAGTCAGCTTTTTCCAGCCAGTCGCACCATCGATTTTTGCCGCATCATTGATTTCAGATGAAATATTTTGCAGAGCGGCAATAAAAATGACCATATACGGACCGATATTGCTCCAGTTGATCGGAATGGAGATAGCGAGCATGTTCACTTTCGGATCAGATAGCCAGGCCCGTGTCCAGGATTCAAGCCCGATGATCTCCAGCACTTTATTCGCAAGACCGAATTGCGGATGGTATATATACCCCCAGATGAGACCGACCACCACCGTGGAGAGTACCATTGGCATAAATACCGCAGAGCGGATAAGTCTGGAGAAGAACGAGTTTCGAAGAAGCAACAGCGCAAGAATCAGAGCGATCGGAATCTGCCCTATAATGGACGATGCCACAATGATCAGGTTGTTCCGCAATGCTCTCCAGAAAACAGGGTCATTCAGTATTTCCACATAGTTGTCTAAACCGATAAACTTGGCCTCGCCCAGCCCTTTCCAGTTAAAGAAGCCGTAATACATCGACCAAAATACCGGAACGATAACAAACACCAGAAACAGCAGAAGCGCCGGAAGCAGAGCTAAAGCTATAAATCCTTTACTTCGAATAGCTGTTGGCATTTAAAAAAACGCCTCCCTTCCTCTGACACCCTTATCGAAGTCATTACTCTGCTGTGGATCTGGCCTGCGCGTCCTGGAGCTTCTTCGCTACACTTTCAGGTGATCCACCCATCATGATTTCCTGAAGGCCGTTATTGATCGCATCGGCTCCTTCCGCAGACAGGTAAGCATCATAAACCGGCGTAATACCCGTCTCTTTCACGAGATTATAGGCTTTATAATACAGCGAAGTTACTTTGGATTCCTCGATCTCTGTATCATACATAACCATTGAATTGCTCTCTGCAATCGCCTTCTGTGCCTCCGGTCCGCTGACGGTATAAATGAGCTGAAGCGCAGCTTCCCTGGCAGCACCTTCCGTCCGTTTGCTCATAGCGAAGCCGCCGCCTGCTCCACCGGAAATCGTGTTCGGATCACCTTTGCCTCCTGGAATGGACGGCAGTACGGTTACATCGATATCCTGCATCTGTTCTTCGCTCGCCGAGGCCGCAAGGTTCGTCAGTGTCCATGCCCCGCTAATCAACATCGCAGCATTGCCTTGAATGAAATACTGCTCGGCCTGAGTGTTATCTATCGTGTTCGCGCCTTCCTGAAAAGCCTTGTTGTCAACCAGCTGCTTAAAATATCCGAGCGCTTCCACGAATTCAGGATCTGTAAATTTAGCCTCTTTTTGTTCAACAGCGTTCATGAACCATTCCGTCCCCGTCACGCGATCCGCCAATGAACCGAGAATAGTCGACTGTGCAACCCATGGTGCTTTATTGCCAAGGGCAATCGGTGTTACGCCGTTATCGTTAAATACCTTGAGCGCTGTCATCATTTCTTCCCAGGTCGTTGGAACTTTAACATTATGTTTCTCAAACAGCGTCGTGTTGTAGTACAAAATCGAAGTGGCCGACATGCCTAACGGAACGGTGTAAACTTCATTTTCTTCAAAAGTAAATGGATCGAAAGCACCCGGAAGGAACTTGTCTCTCCACTCTGGATATTGATCCAGCACATCCGTAATCGGCTGCAGCAGACCCGCATTATACAGCTCTTGAGAATGGCTGCCTGCATATACAAACATTAAATCCGGCAATTCATTCGCTGCGGCTACCGTGCTGAGTCGCTGGCGGTAACCATCCGGCGGGATCGCTTGCGCATCAAGCTCTACATTCGGATGATCCTCGGCAAATTGGTCAATAAAGCTCCGCACGGTTTTGGCACGAAGATCATCTCCGGCAAAGTTATGCCAAATCGTCAGTTTGACCTTCCCCCCATTGTTAGCGGTTTCACTTTCCGGTTTGCTGCCGGTTCCTCCGCAACCTGCCAAAATAAGTGTCAGCATCAGCAACACTGCCCCTATTTTTCGCATTGGTCTCATTGTCAGTCCTCCTTAATAGCGTCAATATAACCCAAGTATAGAAGAGAAGCTCTCAGACCCGTAGGGGATATAATTCAGTCGATAGAGGGATAAACTTCAGCACTTGACCGATACTCTGAAGGAGTCATTCCCGTAAATTTTTTGAACAAACGATTAAAATATTTCATATCTTCATAACCGGCTTCATACGCTATTTCACTGATTTTGGCTGGGGTTTCACGCAGCAACGTCATCGCTTTTTTTATTTTGGCCTCTGTAACAAACTCAATATAGTTCTGTCCGATTTCCCGTTTAAACAACTCGCTGAAATAATTCGGATTCATATGCACATGATTGGCAACCTGCTGTAAGGACAGTCCCTGCCCCAAATTCTCATGTATATAAATAATCGCGTGCTGAACCGGACTTATACCCGATACCAGCTGAGTATACTGTTTCATCATCGCTTCAAAATGCCAAAACAGCGCCTTCTCCGGCTGCTCCGACAACTCCGCCATATCCAGTTTTTCTCCAATCGGCGGTTCATAGGAACGACCGACAGACATGGCTGCACGCTCCAGCCACCGATGTCCGGCAACGATCAGGGACTGGAGATAACCTTGCACCGAGCCTGGCGTTGCATGCGGATCCTGCCGCAAACGAGCCAGCAGCTTCGCAATTTCACTTCTTAACCGCCCTCTGTCCTCTGTCCGAATCCATGCAGCCAGATCCTTCTCTTCCTCCAATGTACAGAGCATCTTTACACCTTTACGCCCGCTTATATCTTCATAACGCACAACCTCTTTGTCGTTTAACAACCATTCATAGGAATTGGCTTCGACTGCTGTGTCCAAAGCCTGCCTGAGGTGCTTGACATCATGGATCGGCTCGCCGCAAGCAGCAAAGATCGTGCAATTTAACTCTTCTCCCGCTTTGCGGATCATATTTGCCAGATTACTTGTATCCTGCCTTTCCAATTCGACTCGAATGAACAGCAGGATGGAGCGGCCTCTCTGCAGCCACTCACAACCGTAAGGAAGGAGCTCAGTCAATCTCTCTCCTAAAGCACGGCAAAGGTCCTCCTGTGCATGGCCTTCTTCCGAAATATCCCCCTTATAACGGGGCGTGATGATCCAAGCCTGAAGCGAATGCTTTCCTTGTATCATTCTCAGCTCGGGATACCTGTTCCACATCTCTATGATCATCTGGTCATCGGGAGGAGACGCCAAGGCAAACATTTTTGACAAAAAGCTGTGACTAACCGCTCTTTCTTTCGTTTGGGCAATCTCCTCCTCCTTGCGCCGCTGCTCAATCCGAGCCTTTGCCCGAACCGCAGCTTGTATGATTTCATCAGGCCGGCTGGTTTTTAGCAAATATTCACTGACCCCTTCACGCATCGCCTGCTGAGCATATATAAATTCATCAAACCCCGATATAATAATGACCTCTGTACCCGGTCGCATCCTCAGCACCTCACGGGCGAGATCTATTCCGCTCATACCGGTCATCCGAATATCGGTAAAAATAATGTCCGGTTCTTCATTCGGAAATCGCTGCAGCGCCTCTTCGCCGGAAGCGGCTGGCTCCAATACGCAAAAACCGCAGCTCTCCCAGTCAATGACCGTGCTCAATCCCGTCCGAATGATCACCTCGTCATCTACAATAAGCACCTTCATTCAAGACCCTCTCCTTCCTATGATTTTAGACCTGCTTCGTACCTGATCGATCCTCTCCAAACGGAATCGTAAATCTGACGATGGTTCCTTGCCCTTCCGTACTTTCAATCCGGAGGACCGCATTCTTGCCGTAATGAAGATACAGCCGATTGTTCACATTGCGAAGTCCGTAGCTTCCTTGAGAAGAGCGACTTTTTTCATGAATCGGATGCCCTTCCAATTGAGTTCGCAGCCATATCAATCGTTCCTCGCTCATGCCAAGCCCATCATCCTCTACCGACAAATGAATGCTTCTATCATCACAGCTTGCATAGATCTTAATGCTTCCGGGTCCTTCCCGTTTCAGAATACCGTGCAGCATCGCATTCTCAACAAGCGGCTGCAGAAGCAGCTTAAGCATCAACTTGTCACGTACCCTATCATCCATATACACATCGAAGCTCAACTTGTCGGGATAACGAATAGACTGAACATTCACATAATTCTGTACATGTTCGATTTCCTGTCGTACCGTACAGTACTCCTGACCGTTGTTCAGGCTAAACCGGAGAAAATCGCTCAGCGATCCGACCATATCAGCGATTTTGCGATCTTTGTTCATTAAGGCAAGCCACTGAATGGAAGACAGCGTATTGTATAAAAAATGGGGGTTGATTTGTACCTGCAGTGCCTGCATATCAGCTTCTTTTTTCAGCGATTCATTAAGCTTCACTTCCTCCGTCAGCTTTATAATTCGGGAGCTTAAACGGTTGTAACTGATCACCAGCTGCCCTACCTCGTCAATCGTTGTTACCGGAATCGCGGGAAGCGGCTCCTCCGGACTTGAGTTTATAAGAAATTGAGTCAGGGCCGATAACGGCTTCGTAATTTTTCGAATCAAAAAAACAACGAGAACGATGACAAGCAAAACGGCGACGGTCACTGCAACAGCCATTAACCCAAGCACATATTGGTTCTGCGAACGGTATTCAGCTGCCGGAATCATCCCAACCAGCTTCCAGTTCACATCCGAAACCGATTTGTACAGCACCGTCTTCTTATCCGCCCCTTCTCCATAATTCAATGTGCCACTTGTTCCTTGAAGCGGTTTCATTTCCGGGTAGTAATCGGTTAACAATCGGTTCGTTTCCATGTCAGGAGGACCAGCGATGATCCGATCTTGCTCATCCAACAGTAATACAAACCCGGTCTTCTCCAAAGCGGCCTGGGAGACATGGTAAGCTATCACCGCTTGATCGACATTGATCTGAACCTTGCCAATAGGTTTATACTTATCTGTGCTTCGAATCGGCCGGGACAGCGTGATGACCTGACGCACTCCATCCGATGTCCATTGCCTATGTACATCTGACCACCATTTGGAATATTTATTATAATAGTCCGGGATGTTCTCCGTGATGTCGGTAAATTCCGACCGGATTAACGATTTATGCGAAATGGGCTGCTTCGCTCCAAGCGGTTCAATAATAATGTTCGCAATGTAATCCTTCGAGAACGCAAGATTTGTCAAAAAATTAATAATGGATGTCTGCTCCGTATAGTTGCTGTCTCTCTCTGGTGATTTCAAATAATTTTGAACTCCACTGTGCCCGATTAAAAAAAGAGACATGTTCTCCACGTCCTTCACCATCGTTACCAGATAAGCCTCAAGTTGCCGAAGTGTATTCATCCCTGAAATTTTGGCCTTCTCCTCGGTAATACCGGCCGCCATATTGTACGAAAACAAACCGAGAAACAGAAGCGGAACCATCGTTGCAATGATAATGAGCAATGAAAGCTTGTGTTTTAGCGATTTGCCGAGCCATTTCTTCATCTCTTCACCTCAGTTTTGATTGGAGTACACAAAACCCCCGCTATAAGCTATCGCAGCAAATTATATCATTTGCGATTGCCCAAACGGGGGTTCTTTTTATCAGAAATCTCTATTCCGTTGTTAAATTACAGCTTCACGATCTTCCCGGTCTTCTGGGATTCGAACGCTCCCAGGATCACGTTCAATGAACGCAAGCCTTCTTCACCGGAAATGGACGGCGGCGTTTGGGTCAGAATGGACTCCACGAACGCATCGATGACTCCGCTATGAACCTGGTTCTCGTTAGTAGCCATCGCGCCTACCTTGTAGGTTTCAACCGTACCATTCGTAAGCTCAACGACTACCTCATCCCCATGATCAGCGCCGATCTTCATCACGCCGTTCTCACACCATACCACCGTGCTGTTGTCGCCAGCTCTGTAATGTGTCCAGCTCGCCATCAGCGTGCCGACAGCACCGCTCTTCATACGAACGATGCAGGTGGCATTGTCATCCACATCTGTTCCTTCCTTATGAACCGTACCGATAAACCCGGCCACTTCGACAATTTCATCATTCAGCAAATAGCGGATAAAGTCGGACTTATGTACGCCGAGATCACCCATAGCACCCATAGCAGCTTCTTCTTTCCGGAAGAACCAGCTGTCACGTCCGTCCAGGCTCCAGCTTTCCGGGCCAGCATGACCGAAAGACGTACGGAACGTCAGTACTTTACCAAGTTTACCGGAATCAAGAATTTCTTTCGCCTTGACATGCGGCGGCATCAGACGTTGGTTGTGGCCGACCATCAGATAAACGCCGTTTTTCCGCGCAGCTTCAATCATTTGCTGTCCTTCTTCATCGGTTGTAGCCATCGGCTTCTCAACCAGTACATGCAGACCGGCATTTGCAGCTGCAATGGTCATCGGTGCGTGGAGATAGTTCGGTGTACACACACTTACGGCATCCAATTTTTCATTTTTCAGCAATTCTTCATAGCTTGTATATGCTTTTCCACCATAGGTCTTGGCGACCTCTTCAACACGCTCTTTAACGGGATCGGCAAAGGCAACCAGTTCTACGTTCGGATTAGCAGCATATTCAGGAATATGTCTACGCTGGGCAATCGCTCCACAGCCAAAAACAGCAACTTTAATTTTGTTCATATGATTCTCTCCTTTTATGTTTAACAATATTTCAAGTCTCGCATCACTACGATCCTAATTAGAATTGATTCAGATAGTTTTCCTTCAGCCAGTTAAAGCTATTCGAAACGCTCTCCAGAGGCGGATTTTGACATACGTCCTGCTCTACGATCAGCCACTGCGTACCTGCATCCGAAGCGGCCTGAATAACACCCTTCAAATCAACTAAGCCTTGACTCAATTCAAGCGTTTGCATATTGCCTTCGGCATCCTTGCTGAAATCCTTCAGATGAAGAAGCGGTAAACGTCCTGCATATTTCGGGATATACTGTAGCGGATCTTGTCCGGCAAACTGTACCCAGCATACATCCATTTCAACTTGAACCGCTTCCGGTGAAGTTGCTGAATACATCGCATCAAATACAAATTGGCCATCCACTTCAGTTTCGAATTCAAATGCATGATTATGATATCCAAAAATGAGTTCCTGCTTGCGTGCCTCGATACCTACCTCTTCCAAAAAAGCGAATAGACTTTTCCAGCCTTCTGCATTTTCACGATCTTCCGGTGCAACATACGGACACATCATATATTTGGCGCCGATCGTTTTCAAATAATCGATCTCTTTTTGAAGATCATTACGTAAAAGTTCCAGGCCCACATGGCTGCCGATTGCCTGAAGTCCAAGCTCATCGAGCAGCGCTTTCATCTCTTCGGCTGGAATACCTCCATAACCTGCGAATTCGACACCTTCATATCCCATTTCCGCCACTTTACGAAGTGTACCGCGAAAATCCTGAGCGGTTTCATCACGAAGCGTAAACAATTGTAATCCAATACCCATTTTTCTCATGGAAGGACACCTCAATTCAGCTGATTATATTAATGCTCTATCTGGTACAATCATACATGAAAGCAAGCTGAAATGAACATAAACTATATTGTCATAACATGAACTATCTGCTTATTTTTTTGAATGGAGGTTAGGCTAACATGCAATCCAGACTGCTGATTTGCGATTACTCTTATCATGCTGAGCCTTTTCATACCAGCCATAAAAACGGATTAACGACTTATTTGTTTCGTTTGCAAACCGAAGGTTCCTGTGAAGCTTTTTGTAACGGCCAATCATATGATTTAGAGGCTGGTGATCTGCTGCTCCTTAAACCTGGAGATCAATACGAGATGCGTGTGAAGGATCACGGGAGCGACGGACGTGTGTCGAGTGGGGATTACTATATTTTTTGCGATGGGACTTGGATCGATTCCTGGTGGAATCGTATGAAGCGCCAAACCGTCAGCCACATTAGTGTAAACGATTATATGCTCAACTTATGGAGACAGCTTCTGCTGGAGAAACGACGCGGACCGGGAGAAGAGGATACTGAACTCACCGATTATTTGCTGCGCGGCCTTTGCCTTTGCCTGGATCGGGCCATCACAGAGATGAAACCTGCAGATCGCTCAGCCTTCACTGCACTACGCTTAAAAAGGTTTATTGAAGAACATGCGACCGTAACGTTTAAGCTTGAAGAGGCAGCGGATCATGTCGGGCTCAGCTTGTCCCGGGCAACGCAACTGTTTAAAGCTTGTTATGGCAAAACCATGATCCAATATGCGCTGGAGATCCGGCTCAACGCTGCCGTGGAACGAATCAAATACAGCTCTTTAACTTTAGAGGATATAGCTGAAACGTGTGGATTTGCCAGCTACTCCTATTTTCACCGCGTGTTTCGGGCTAAATATGGTATATCCCCCGCAAAGTTCAGAGAGACTAAAACCATGCCCCCTGTCAAGGACAGGTAACATCTTATGAACCGTTTATAAAGTGAGAATGAATAGAAAACAGCCCACTTTTAGCACAGGTTTATTTAACACGAGTCTAAAAAGTGGGCTATTCCAACGTTCAAAAACTTTTTCTGCTATATTTCAATCACGTTTGTGGTGAAGCTCAGCGAGATTTGCGGTATTTCTTCGTCCGCTCATCCTCTATGACTCCATTCCAGTCAAGGCCAAAGGCAAAGTCATACGTATGGTTCTCGGAATCCACATGACATTCCATATCATGCGCTACATCCTCAAGCTGCTCTTCGACCGTCTTCATATTCGCTGGCATTTGCATTGGCAGCAGGCCGGTTGGCTCAGCCATACCTGACAAAATCTCCATAATCGCTTGATCCTGTACTCCGAAATTGGCAAGAATGGCATCAACCTCGGTTTCAAACTCACTGACCACCGTCGGATTCGATAACAGCATGGAGACGATGACCGGCTTGCCTTTCATTTTCGCTTTGGTCTCCAGCACCATGTCTAGATCGGCTGCATTCTGTGGTGTCACGGACTTGCCTTTGTAGGAGCGGTTCAGCACGTCATCCGGGCGAGCGTCTCCGGCCAGACTGACTTCACGAGCATGCTCTGCCGTATAAGTCTTATATTGCAGACTGATCGGCACATAACCGTTTCCTCCCTGCTCCGCATCCTCCTGACTGTACCCGGTTCCCGATTTTGGAGTGCTAATAAACACTAATGCAAAATCGGCTTCGTCTGGCTCCTCGGTAAATTGGAAGTATTTATTTACGATGTCCAGGTTAACCGGATATTCCAAGCTTTCCGGTATCGGATGGCCGAACCAATCCCTGCCAGGTCCCATATAACGTTTCGGTATATAGACCTTGCTCTTCTTCGGTAAAGGAAGCACGTTTTCTTTGTTTTTCAGCATCACGATCGATTTAAGCTGTGCTTCATAACCAGCACGCATAAATGCCGGGTTTCCTACGACTTCCGCACTTTTCAGCGGATCAACATACGGATTTTCAAATAGTCCTAGACGGAAGATGTTGCTCAGCAAGCGTACCGCGGATTGCTCGAAGCGCTCGCGCATATACGCTTCCCCATGCTCCTTAACCCCCATCTCATAAGCCTCCAGTACAGGCTCGACCTCATTATTGCCGCCAAATTGGTCAACCCCGGCCATGAGCAGCTTGTAATGACGCTCCGCTACAGTCATCCCCTCCACACCCCAAGGCTTGCCGCTTAGGAAGGAGTCCTTCGGTCCGGATTCATCAGCTGTGATCAGCCAGTCGGTGCAGACAACGCCGTCATATCCGTATTTTCCGCGAAGCAGATCCTGGATCAGATAAGAACTGTAGGCATTACCGACATTCTCTCCGTTTGCGCTATCTTGATCTACCGAGATCGTATAATACGGCATGACCGCAGAAGACATACCCGTTTTGCCATTCAGCTTGAAGGCTCCATCAATAAATGGTATCAGATGCTCATCAAAGTTATCCCCCGGATACACGGCGTACTTCCCGCTGCCGTAATGCGCGTCCCTTCCAGCCTCGCCCGAGCCTCCGCCGGGCCAATGCTTCACCATCGCGTTCACACTGTCATATCCCCAGCCTTCGGCAATCTCCTGTTCTCCTTCCGAAGTCTGGAATCCATCCACATAAGCACGAGCCATATCGGCTGCCAGACGGGAATCCTCGCCAAAGGTACCATTGAACCGGAACCAGCGCGGCTCGGTTGCAATATCAATCTGCGGAGAGAGCGCCGTTGCCAGACCAAGCGCACGGTATTCTTTAGAAGCCACATCGCCAAATTTCCGGGTGATATCCGGATCAAATGTAGCTGCCAGGCCCAGCGTTTCCGGCCACATGGAAATATGCCCGCCCGATCCCGCATTAAACTCCGAACTGGCATCTGAGCCATGCCGCGGGTCTGAGCTATTATTTGCCGGAATCCCAAGTCCCGTGCTCTCGGCATAAGCTTGTACTTTATTGTTCCATCGTGCTGCCACTTCTGGACTCTCTACCGTAGTGACCAGCACATGTCTCAAATGATCGTTGGCAAGAAAACTCAGCTGCTCATCGGTCATCTCCCACGGCTTTACACCGCTCTCTTCATACGATTTTCCACCATAGGTTCCAGAGAACCAGGAGGTGCTGGCCGCCGGAATAGATTGATGTCGGCTGTACAGCATTAGACCTGCGATCTGTTCGATGGTCATTTTTGATGCCAGATCCTTGGCCCGCTCCTTTGCCGGCAACCGCCAATCCTCATACCGATCCAATTTTCCGTCACGGCTCAAATCCTTGAACAGCAGTCCGTCCTGCTCAATAATCGTGACACCTGATTCAGGAGAATAACCCAGCTTGGGCCCTCCCGGATTGTGTACATATCGGATGTTGTCCCCATTTTCATTCAAGGTCTGAATTTTTTCTTTATTCATTACAGTCCCTCCACTCCAAATTTCCTATTATCGCGTATGCGCAAGCTTTCCATCTTTCCATATTAATAAAGAGCTTCATATGCAGCTTTTCTTTAACTCTTACAGTCCCAGCTTCCGGTTCATCTCATCGATCGTTGCTGTCAGCTTCTCTTCCGACATACCGCCAATCATACCGCCAATAGAACGAAGACCGTCATATTTCTTCCATTTCACAACCGCATCAAACAGTTCGTTTAAGCCGGCATCCATACTGTCTGTAAACATGGCCCCCATTTGCTTGATTCGTTCCATACTAAGCTCCATAAGCTCCGCAGCCAGCGGTGCTGTTTCCGGTACAGCCAGAAGCTCGTAAAACTTCGTATTGCGTGTCACTTTTTTGAATGGAATTGCCGTTGATATGACATTGACAGATAAAGAGAGCGGCGTATCTACAGATGACCCGCCCACCAAAATATCGTACACACCGGTCTCTGCGAACCAATCTTCAATTTCAGTATTATAATACGCGAAAGCACGCTTATCCAAAGTGAATTTCACTATTTTGGCTTCACCCGGCTCCAGATGAACCTTCTCAAATCCTTTCAATTCCTTGACCGGGCGTACCACCGTGCTGTCCAGCGGCTTGACGTAAAGCTGAACCACTTCTTTCCCCGCGAGGTCTCCAGTATTACGAACCGTTACGTTAATCGTTATTACTTCTGTATCCTTCATCTGATTCTTATCAGATGAAATGTTCTCATAAGCGAATTGCGTGTAGCTAAGTCCATATCCGAACGGAAACAATGGCTGTTCCTTCTTGGCTTCGTAATATCGATATCCTACAAACAGCCCTTCTCCATAATACACTTCGCTTTTTCCGCCCGGAAAATTGAGATAGGCGGGAGTTTGTTCCAATGAAGCAGGGAAGGTCTCGGCCAGCTTACCGCTCGGATTGACAACACCGTACAGAACATCAGCCGTCGCCGAACCGGATGCCTGCCCTGCCAAATATCCTTCCAGAACGGCTCTCACATCAGAGGCCCAAGGCATGGAAACAGGTGATCCATTAGAGAGTACAACGACCGTATTCGGCTGCACTGCCGAAACCCGTTTGATCAACTCGACGTGTGAGTCCGGGATATTGAGATGTGTGCGATCGACACCCTCCGATTCATAGGAATCCGGGAGGCCTGCAAAAATAACAGCGACCTCTGTCCCAGCCGCGGCTTTTACGGCTTCAGCAATCAGATCGTCATGGACAGCATCGCCCTTCAAGCTGTAACCTTCTGCGTATACTACTTTCCCTTGGGCTACCTCCATGATCGAATCATAAGCCGCATCCAGGCGCGTTGGAGCAATATGTGAACTGCCTCCACCCTGATAGCGCGGATTTTTGGCAAAGGCCCCAATAACAGCTACAGATTGCTCAGGTTTCAGGGGCAGCAAATTGTTTTCATTTTTCAGCAAAACCATGCATTCCGCAGCTGTACGGCGAGCCAGTTTATGATGCTCCTTTTGATCATAAGTAAAGCCTGGCTTTCGGTTATCAAACGCTTTGAAAATAACGGTAAGCAACCGCTCGACTGCACCATCCAGTACCGATTGTTCCAATTCACCGGATGATACAACATCCACAATCAGTTGATCATGCTCTTTCCCAACATAAGGCATCTCCAGCTCTAGTCCAGCTCTTAATCCTTTGACACGCTCATTAATAGCTCCCCAGTCGGTCATGACGATTCCCTTATGTCCACATTTCTGTTTGAGCACATCGGTCAGCAAATATTCATTCTCCGAACAAAACTCTCCATTCACCAAATTATACGCACACATCACGGTCCAGGCTTCTCCGGCCGTAACCGGTCCTTCAAAGCTGCGAAGGTAAATTTCATGCAGCGTTCTCTCATCCACAACGGCGTTAATGGAGTTTCGGAGCGTCTCTTGATTGTTGACGGCAAAATGCTTTACTGAAGTTCCAACGCCTTCCCCCTGCACACCATATACGTGATATGTTCCCAGCTCCGAGGACAGGTAGGGGTCCTCGGAGAAATATTCAAAATTCCGGCCGCACAGCGGTGAGCGCTTAATATTGACCGCCGGCCCGAGGATGATCTGGACATCCTCCGCCTGGCACTCTTCTCCGAGAGCCTTGCCGACTTCCCGGATCAACTGACGATCCCATGATGAGGCAAGCCCGGCCCCGCTAGGGAAGCAAGTCGATCGAACGGTTTTGCTGGACATGTCAGCGAGATCCCCCTGTTTCCGCAAACCATGCGGACCATCGGTCATCGAAATGGAAGGTATACCCAGACGTTCAATCGGTTTGGTCTGCCACATATTCAGACCTGAACAAAGACTTGCCTTCTCTTCCAGAGTCATCTGCGATACGATCTCTTGTATATTCCGGTTCATACAAAACCCCTCCTTATACATTTTAAACCGTTGGTGCTGTCAAATCAGATGGCTCTGAACCGCTTTCAGTTGCAAATGGTTCACCGACCTCTGGCAGCGGCTTGATCGATATCATACCGAACAAAATAAACACAGCGAGAGCGATATAGAAGAAGGACCAATCCCCAATACCAGTTATTGTTCCCATACCAAGCAAGAACGGTGCAATGGCAGGTACGATAGACTGTGGCAGCGCATTCGCCACGTTCATGATCCCGAAATCTTTGGCAGAATCTTCTTTACGAGGCAAAATTCGTGCAACGAGCGCCATATCAACAGCAGTGAAACAGCCGAAACCAAGACCAAGAATCGCTGAAGCGATCACGAATGCAACAAAATGAGGTACAAAAGCAAGAATCAATGTTGCCACAATCATAATGAAAGCCGATAAATACAGAAATGGCTTTTGTTTACGGAGTTTATCCGACAGCACCCCGCCAAATATACTTGTGGCGGCCGTTGCAAGCATGGCGATAATGTTCACGGTTGCTACACTAGCCGTTGCTTCGGCTTCTGTATAGCCCATCCGATCGACCAGCATCATCGTGAAATAAAGAGTGCTGCAGTAGCCCATCATAATCAAAAATTTGGATACGACCGCCCAGGAAAATGCCGGAAAACGGCGAGGGCTTGGGTAAACCTTGCTGAGCTTTTCGCCAAGCGAGGTCGTGTCTTTTTTCTTCTGAACGATCTCCACTTTACCATCTTGAATTAAGAACAAGCTGAGGACAGGGCCTACGATCCCGATTACAGCCAGCAAAGTCCACTTCGTGATTGAAGAAGCGTCCGTCATCACTGTCATCAAAACCATACCGACTGCAATCGCAATCGGAAGAACCAAACCAAGCAGGCCTGATACAGTACCTTGCTTCTCTTGCTTGACCTGATCCGGTATCAGTGCCGTATAGGCCGCCATCCCGAAATTGAAGAACAGTTGTGCAATGGCCCAGCCAACAATAATGAGCCCTATCGAAGATGTCATGCCAATAAGAAGAAGCGCTGCGCAGCCAATCAAAGGCCCGAGCAAAATCCATGTCCGCCTGCGCCCAAACGAAATGTTCGTACGGTCGCTAATCGCACCGCCCAAAGGATTTCCGATTAAAGCAAAAAATGCGCCGATACCCGCAACCAGACCGTATGAAGAGGTGTATCCGTTCGGATCAATCTCAATCATCTTAAATGTCAGCAGTAAAGATGCTGGTGTCATCAATGCCAGCATCATACAGCCGTAGCCCAGCATAATGCCGAAAGTCAATTTGCCTAAAGGTGTTCGAGCCTGCCCTTTCACTGTCGCTTCAGACATTTTATATAACCCCCCAGTAATAAATGAAAACGATTACATTAATAATTATAAAAGAAGCCCCTTCAACAAGACAGGTGGCTTCTTACTGACTTCTATGCACATTTTTAATGTCGTTTTGTAAACGCTATCTTTATCTAAACGGGGATAGGATAAAAATCAACACAATTCAATCATAAACCGGAATCAACTCGATGAGCTCAACCTCATGCGGTTCTAAAATGGATTCCACGGTTAATGCTGTCTTGCCCTCCACCTTTACAAGCCGAACAGACCTAAGTGGATGCGACTTTGCCTTAAGAAATTGGACATCCTCTTGTGTCAAAGACTCCGGTGCTCCCATTGCTACCCACGCATCATAACTGCTGCCCTGATCACGAGTTAAGGTATGTGTGACCATTTTATACTCCCTGTACGGAAGATGGCGAAAAATCATCTCCATTTTCAAGGTCCGCTCATCCTTGAATCCATTATATCGATGGGTTGCATCAATAAATGAAATATCGCCCATAGCATACAAATCATCAAAGTGACAGTAATTATACGTCAAAATCTGATAGCCTCCAGCCCCTGCGGTCACAATATATCCGTCTCCTTGAGCCATGACGGTGTTTCCAAGCTTCGTTAACAGCTCGTATGCACACATTCCAGCTTTAGGAATCCCGTACTGTGCCAGCAAACCAAGCCCACCGTGATACAATTGATGGGATGGAAATGTCTCCTCAATATTGTCGCTGAGCACCCAATAACCAAAACCGTGGATTATGTCCAGATTTTCGAGTAAATTTTTGGCAATATACGCTGCCTTATACAACGTGTCATTCGTAAGCTCACGATGATATGCCGTTGAGTTCCATTCCGTCAGATAAACCTCGCAGTCGGACAAGCCCTGCTCCCTGATGAATTGAAGTTCTTCAACCAGCTTCTCTTTCAAAAAATCCGGATTAGGTGAAATTCCGCCAAATTGCTCAAGATAGGAAGATGTATCGGGCATGTCATCCACTTGCCCCCTGTTTACAATATTCTCTATACTCTCATGCGGATAGAAGTGAAGCGGTATAAAGTCTGGCAAACATCCTCGATTTTTGCAAAATTCGAAAAAGTCCTTGGCCATGGCCAGCGAGTCCACCGTAATGATTCTTCCAGGAGCGCCAATCTGCAAAGATGGCGAAATGTTTTTGACCGTCTGATAGGTTCTGAAATACATCTCTCTATACTCATCCTGAGACGCAGGCCAAAATATATAAAACTCCGGCTCGTTCCAAAACTCAAACTTCCAGCTCTTTACTTCCGCTGCCCCGTAACGATGTATGCAGTGACGAATAAACCGGTCAACGAGAGCACACCATTTGTCCATGGATTTTGGCGGACTTGTGAAACTGGCTCGATAGAATATCGACTGATCCCGATCGGATGCCAATGCGGAAGGCATGAACCCAAGCTCCACAAAAGGCGTTAGCCCGATAGACAATAAAAAATCGAACAACTGATCCACATAGCGAAAATTATATCGGGGTTCCCCGGCTTCGTCCTCATGGTAAACCATCATCCCATCATCAAAAATACCGTGAAACCGCAAAAAACGAAACGGACTTTTCTTTTGCACATACTTCAACTGTTGCTGTACATCCGCATGCAACCCTTCCTTCGCTTTTCCGATCGTAATCAGATTCCTCCATGTATGCTGAACGATAGTTCCTGATGTGGAGGCATCTATTTCGTAAGATCTTGTATCTAAAGCCTGGATTTTTTCTACCACTCTCGAAGGACTCCGCTCAAGAAACTGGCGGATGATGCCAAGTGCACTGGAATGGTTAAAGTTCACATAGTGGGATGAGATGTCTTTATTCTTCTGCCGGACCATGTTAGGACGATACTGCTTGCGATATTCATGCGGTGTAATATGATATCGATTCTTAAAGGCAGTGTAAAACGACTTGGCATTAGGGAACCCATGATTCAAAGCTAGTTCAGCAATCGGAATCTCATCGTCATGAAGCAGCTCTTCAACTGCATTTTTCAAACGGATACTGGTCACATAGGATTGAAAATTCAGTCCGATATTTTCACTGATAAATTTGGATAAATACGGAACTGACAAGAACTCCTGTTCCGCTAAAGATTGCAGCGAAATCGGCTCTCTGTAATGCTCATCAATATAGGTAATGATTCGCAGCATGCGTTCCATATACTTCTTATTGATTGCCCCGCTGGAGCCGGTTGTCCGAAATTGCTTCAAAAGAGTGGAGAACACGGCCAGCATCCGAACCCCCATGTCCAGTTCATAAGCCTCCCCTTTTTTATTGTTCAGCTGGACCATCTCCGCAAGAAGCTGGCGAATTTGATCGAGCGCTTCGCGCTGCTCTTCCCTTACCGATTGGGATTCGCATTGGAATAAAATATTCTCAATCCCCTTAATGTTTTCTTTTAAATAGGATATGGGAATCAGGAACGTAGCGATGATGTTGTTATCCAATCCAATCACTTCATGAACATGACATTGATTGATCAAAAGTACGTCCCCTTCGACCAGCGTACTCCGCTGGCTCCCTACTGTAACCTCCAAATTGCCGTTCAATACAAAAATAATCTCCACGCTATTATGCCAATGGCTTGGCACATAATTGACTCGATGCAGGGAAACGTCGAATGGCAATGCATCGTTCGTCTCTACCAGCTCGTAGATGGAAGACTTCAATCGTATCTCTCCTTTGCTTCATCGTCATCAAACCGCTACATTGGCATACCACCCCTGGTATGACGTTTTTTAAAGCCAAGCCTTCATAAATGTGATAAAGTTCTTCATTAAGGATGATCATTCCTTTCGAGAATTATAAGCCAAACGGCTTGAAAAGGAGGTGAGCTTATGGGCCACGGAATGTCCATGTCCATGTTCGGCCTATGGCCAACTTTGATGTTCATCTTATATATGATAGATTATAGTCCATAATACTATTAGCTTTCAGGAGATGGATTCATCATGAACCTTATCCAGCCGCTGGATGATGTACAATGGCAGAAACTCATACAACATACAGCCGATTTTTTTAATGATCTGACAATTAAACGCGGATTCCAATATTACAAACAAAACAGGGTTTCCAAATTACAGCTGGATGAAAACCATATTACAGCTGCGGTGAAAGGACGTCAGGTTTATCAAGTAAACCTTGTCATCGATTTCCCGGGCAAAAGCCGCTGCACTTGTCCGCTCGAAAAAAACTGCAAGCACATTATAGCTGTTCTATTGAAGACCGTTGTTTTGCAGGGACGATCTGTTCATGCACTTGTGAACGCTCATTCCACCCAACTTATTCAATCCGGTGAAGCGTCTTTTTCAAATGAAGGAGCTTTTGCGGGCTTTTCTCATACCGACAGTAAGCAGACGACCGGTATAGCAAGATTTATAGAACAGGCTGAAAAACTGCCAGAATTACCTGTTTCAGCTTGGCATCAACTATTTAGCCAATGCATAACTGCACTAGGGATCAGCATTTCGAACTCCCTATACTCTAAACATGCGCTTCAAGCCATCTTTAGCATCAAGCCTGTTATGAGCGATGTGATGGATGCGCTGTTCGAGCTTCATGCCCATCTGTTTGTACTGGAAAAGCTCGTGAAACAGCCGCAAAGCCACAATCCAGGCTCGGGGCTCTTCATGGGCTATCACACCCAAATAGCTGCGGAGAATATCCAAAATCATATCGAGGGTCTCCTTGCTTCCGGTCGCTTTTCTATTCCGGTTACAACCGAGTATTCCCTGCGAGTAAGCGAAACGCTAGCTTATTTGCGTGAAAACATGCTGAGCGAAGCGCGAAATCATTTTTTCTTCTCCCATATATACCATTACCTATGGATACATGGCATAGCTCCCAGTTCAAATGAACGAAAGACAGACTGGTATTCTGAAGAGCTGAAACAGCTGAAATCGGCTGAAACGAAGCTGGGAAATGCATATTCACGGTTTGCCGGGATGCTGGCACAAAGCCTGATGTATTTCTTTTTATCCGAGGATGAAAAGGCTTGGGAGCTGCTGCGGGCCGCTGACAAAGGACTGTACATTCAGCCGGAGCAGTTGATTCATTTCCTTGAGATGCTCGCTGAAGACCAGAGTTGGCCGCGATTGACGGCATGGCTGAGCGAAATTGGCCCGCTGCTCGCCAACTACCGCAATCATAATTTAAACAGCTATATGGCCTACTGGGAACAGGTTATACAGCATCGGCCTGAAGCAGAAACGTCTCTATGGAATACACTTACCCAGATGCTTCCTTATTCTAAAGAAATCTATCAAGAGTCCCTGCTTACCCATGGCAAATGGCAGCAATGGATAGATTTCCAGCTGAGCATCGGCAAAGAGCCGTTGGAGTTTCGCGTCAGCGTCCTTGCACCGATCGAGAAAAATGCACCCGAGCTGTTGCTTCCATTTTTTCATCAAGCCGTGGAACGATATATTGTCCAAAAAAATAGAGCCAGCTATAAATCAGCCGTCAAGCTGTTGAAACGTTTATCCAAACTATATAAGAAAACAAAACAAGAAGACCGTTGGGAAGCGTACATTACCGCCCTTGCCGAACGGCACAGCCGTCTTCGCGCCCTTCAAGAAGAGCTTCGGAGAGGAAAACTGATAACATGAACCATTTTACCGAGTCGATCACCGTCCAGATTACGTTGACTGCTTACGGAGATGCACTAATTTACGGTTCCACGCTGATGCAGGGATACCTGTCTGGACAGTATTTGAAACAGCGGCTATTCGCGTGGCACAAGGAATCTTTTTACGGAACAGAGCTGGAAACGCAAAAAATACAAGATGTAGAGCTTGTTCTCCTGCCCGCAGAGCAGGTCATTCCTTTCTTTGCAGAAATGAAGCTGCTGAAGCATATTGAATGGATATGGGGTGATGAGAGCACCCCGTTTATCCAGCTTGCCCCATGGCTAGATGAATGCATTGAAAAAAGAGCATTTATTCCCAGCTTTAGCGCTTATCAAAAAGGAAAGCTTCAATGGACTTGGGACCCGGAGTTTATCGATCCAAAAGCCAATCCGATCTTGGATCATCTGGATCACGATCCTCTGCTTAGTGAAGGATTGGAAGCTGCTTTCTCGGCGGCTGTCTTTCGAAAGTGCTACGGAACTGAAGCCGAAGCCGCCGATTTACGGCGGGAATATCCGCTTCTCTTCGCAAGTGACCGCTCCGCCGCCGCAGGGATGGACGCTCAGTCCTGGCTCATTGCCATGGGTTGGAAGGCGGATATGGCCCCCTTCCGTCCGCTTCTTCAGCTGCTTGAGCCGGACGAAGAGGCCCCGTCCTGGCGGCTTAAGCTTGTCCTGCAGGACAAGCAGGACCCGGCGCTGATGTACCCGGTCCGCCTGACGGAAGACGGCGATGCTGTCGGCTCATGGCCGGAGCACTGGACGCCGCATGTTCATGAACGTTCCAGCACATGGCTGGAACGTCTGCGCGCCGCGCTGCCGGCAACGATGCTGGCGAGCAGCGGACCGGACATCTTCGGGAACGAGCTGTCCGACAGGGAAGCGTGGCAATTTCTGACGGCAGACAGCCACCGTCTGCTTCAAACCGGCTGGCAGGTTCTCCTGCCAGGCTGGTGGGAAGCTGCCACCCGCAAGCGGCCGAAACTGCGCGCCAAGATTCGCTCCGGCGAAGGCAGCGAGCGAAGCGCCGGAAGCTCCTTGTTCGGCCTGGATTCGCTGATAAGCTTCGATTGGCGCATTGCCATTGGCGATACCAGCCTTACAGAAGCGGAGTTCGCTGAACTTGTCGCACGCAACGAACGGCTGATCCAATTCCGGGGGCAGTGGATCGCGCTTGATCCGGCGTTGGTGGCGCAAATTCGCCAGGCCATGGCTGGAGTGGATTCCTCACAAGGTTTATCCTTGCAGGATATCCTTCACCTTCATCTGTTGAGCAGCGAAGATGCACCGGAGGATAACGGGCACACATCGGAAGAAACAACCCCCGAACGCATCCAGCTTGAAGTCGAGCTGAATGAGCATCTGCTGGGGCTGATCCGTCAGCTAAAGCGGCAGCACGAGTGGCCGGAGCCGCCGATACCGAATGGTCTAAAGGCCGAGCTTCGAACCTATCAGCGTGAAGGGTTTGCCTGGCTTGCCTTTTTACGACGTTTCGGGCTCGGCGCCTGTCTCGCCGATGATATGGGTCTTGGCAAAACCGTTCAGTTTATTACGTACCTGCTTCATATTAAAGAGATGCCTTCGAAGGAGGACAGGCGAGCATCCCTCCTGATCTGCCCTACCTCCGTTCTTGGTAACTGGCAGAAGGAATTGAGCCGCTTCGCCCCATCCATCCGCGTTATGCTTCATTACGGAAGCAATCGTTACAGCTGCGATGAATTCCAGCGGAAGGCAAGCGATGCCGACATCGTTCTGACTTCATATGCTACAGCTGCCCTGGATCAGGAACTGCTTAAGGAATACAGATGGGAAACGATCTGTCTTGATGAAGCGCAGAATATAAAAAATGCCCAGACCAAACAGTCAGCAGCCGTTCGCAGCTTTCCGGCGAAGCATCGTATCGCGCTGACCGGTACACCGATTGAAAATCGTCTATCCGAGCTGTGGTCTATCTATGATTTTATAAACCCGGGATATTTGGGGAGCCTACGAGCTTTTACCAACCGATTCATTCAAGCGATTGAGAAGGATCAAGATGAGAAGAAAACCGCCGATCTGCAAAAGCTCGTGAAGCCGTTTATGCTTCGCCGCAAGAAAAAAGATCCAGCCATTCAGCTGGATTTGCCGGATAAGAACGAGATGAAAGCATATATCCATCTTACCGCCGAGCAAAGTGCGCTCTACGATCAAAGTGTAAATGAGCTTATGGAACGCATGCAGAAGCTGGAGGGAATTGAGCGAAAAGGCGCCATACTTTCGACGCTCACCCATCTGAAGCAAATATGCGATCATCCGCTTCTGTTAACTAAAGAAGCCATGCCGGAAGTAACAGACGCCTTCGGCCGCAAGCTTGACACGGAAGCGCTCATTAACCGCTCATCCAAGCTTGAGCGCCTTCTATCGATGGTCAAAGAGCTTCGTGAAGAAGACGAGCGATGCCTCATTTTCACGCAATACGTTGGCATGGGCGAGATGCTGCAGCAGGTGCTTCAGCAAGAGCTGGATGAACCCGTGCTTTATCTGAACGGCAGCACCTCAAAAACGGCGCGTGATCGGATGATTGAACAGTTTCAATCACGGACACTACCTGCCCAAAAACAGCCAAATGTATTTATCCTTTCGATCAAGGCGGGAGGCGTAGGTCTGAATCTGACTGCAGCAAATCACGTCTTTCACTTCGACCGTTGGTGGAACCCGGCAGTGGAGAACCAGGCCACAGACCGTGCCTATCGTATGGGCCAGACCAAAGATGTGCAGGTACACAAGTTCATCGCCCTCGGCACGCTGGAGGAACGCATTGATGAAATGCTGGAAAGCAAACAGCAACTCAGCGATAACATCATCACCAGCAGCGAAGGCTGGATTACCGAGCTGTCGACCGATGAACTGAAGGATCTGTTCACGTTGCGACGAGACTGGTCATAGCTGCAGCTAATGTCTCTTCAGAAATCGATAGATTTCGGCATGACAGGCGACCCCGGTTACCCGGGGTTCGCTTTTTTATTTTTTTCTAACAAGATCAAACTTTTTTCCGCACCTGCCCGTCTTGCCTATGAAAGGTTCAATTGCAATTGATCGCTGACGCGCGCGAGCAGCAAAGGAGTGTCATATACCCATGAGAGGTGGCCGGAAACAGGAAAAGCTTCTTATGGATTGTGTTACAGAAAATAAGGAAAGCATCTACAGGCTGGCGTACAGCTATGTAAAAAATAAAGACGATGCCCTTGATATTGTACAAGACGCAATTCATAAAGCATTTCTATCCATTAATAAGTTGCAAAATAAGGGTTCAATCAAGAGCTGGTTCTACAGAATCGTTGTAACCACCTCCCTTGATTTTTTGAGAAAACATAAACATATGCATGTCATGGAGGATGAAATATTAGAGTCATTCATCCCCGGTCAACATGATGCCTATACCAATCTGGATTTGGCCGAATCCATAGATGATCTGCCTGAAAAATACCGAACGGTTATCATTTTGCGATTTTTTGAAGATATGAAAATAGAGGATATTGCCAAAGTGACTCAGGAGAACGTCAATACCGTCAAAACAAGGCTGTATCAAGCGCTGAAACAACTGCGAATCAGTCTCGACGAAGAACAGCTAAAGGAGGTGCATCACCGTTGAATGAAAGATTAGACAACATGAGAAAAAAATACGAATCCATTCCTGTCCCGGAAGAACTGGATCTGGTCGTCAAAAGGGCGATCAAGAAAAGGAAAAATCGGCGTATGAGACTTCAGTCATTAGCTGGGGGTGCAGCTGCCTCCATTCTATTGTTTACCATAGTGAATACGAGCCCAGCGTTTGCCGCTGCAATCTCGGAAGTGCCCGTACTCGGCAGTATTGTCAAGGTTATCACGATCAATGAGTACACCCGAAAAGATGAATCATCCGAAGCAAATATCCAAACACCAGCTATAACCAATCTGGATCATCCAGAGCTTGAACAGACGCTGAACAGCAAATATGCAGAGGAGAACAAGAAACTGTACGAGGCCTTTGAAGACGAGGTCAAGGAGCTGGAGAAGAAAGGAAAGGCCAATATGAGCCTTGACAGCAGCTATGAGATCGTAACCAATACCGACCGATTGTTGACATTATCTCGTTATGTTACGACATCTGCTGGCTCCTCGGGAGAGACAATAACCTTTGACACGATCGACAAACAGGAGAAAATCGTAATCACCCTGCCCAGCCTGTTTAAAGACGATTCATATGTCCAGGTCATCAGTAATGAAATTAAACAACAGATGAAAAAGCAAATGCAAGAGGACCCCGGGAAGGTTTATTGGTTGAACGAGGAAGATTCGATGACTCCGTTTGAAAGCATCTCGAAAGACCAGAGTTTCTATATTAACGCAAACGGCAAACTGGTCATTTCATTTAATGAATACGAAGTTGCACCCGGGTCTATGGGTCTGGTGGAGTTCATCATTCCAACGGAAACGATATCCGATATTCTAACAAGCCACGAATATATTAAATAATTTTAATAATCCATTTGAGAAATAGGAGGTTTTTATTATGAACATGCACACATCTTCTACATCCCTCAAGAAGAAACTGGCTTACGCCAGCATAGCTGGAGCCATTCTTGTCAGTGGCTCGATCGCAATGATGACAGAGGTCAACGGGCGCTCCGCTGCTAAGCCTGAATCCACAGCTGTTCAAACCGAAGCACCGCTTCTAACATTCAAAACGCTGCAATCAAGCGAGTCTGCACTCGAGGCAAATATTCGCATTCCCGTGTTCCAAGGACTGAAAGATACCATATACCAGGAGCAGTTGAACGATATTATCGAATCCCATGCTTCCAAAGATCTGGACAAGTGGGAGAAAGAAGCCAAAGAACTGGCGGATAGCGCCAAAAAGAAAAACAAGACTATATTTCCTTACGTGCTCAACATCAATTATGAGCTTACAGCAGACGGACAAGGGACCATTCCTGATGTCGTCTCCCTGAAAGTGATCACCGAAATTACAACCGGTAACGCTCCCGCCCAGCGTGTGGATACGTACAACTTCTTAAATAAGAAGGAAGCCAAACGCATTACGATTGAGGATCTGTTCGGCAGCAACTACAAGCAAATGATCGATTCCAAGATTAAAGCAGAGATTGCCGCAAATTCCGAAGACTACTTTAGCGGACAAGACGGTTTCCAGGGAGTAGATGCTCATGAGTCATTCTACGTAACCAACGATGGAAAAGCAGTTATTGTCTTCGATGAGTACAGCATTGCACCGGGGTCAACCGGAACGCCTGAATTCATTTTTGATCTTAAAGATGCCGCCAGCGCAAGTCCGATAAAAACCGTAATTGATTCAAAATCCACGTTCAAGACAAAGGACGGTACCGTTATGATCCCGGTTGGCGATGTAATGAGCAGCTTGCAATTCGAACTATTAAATCACCCCTCTGAAAAATAAAAGCCACTCAACATGAGTGACTTTGGATATAATAATGAAGGAGCGAAGATGCGCTAACATCCTCACTCCTTGACAACAGCCGCTTATAAGGGCGGTAGGCTGTACAGGGATTTGAAATAGGTCGTCACCCTAGCACGGGTGGCCTATTTCTTTTTGTTTTTATAATCTATACAACAGATTAACCATTTAGTTAAATTTAGTTAATAGCATGGAAATTTCATGGCATGAAACCATCATCTGCTTAATCATTCGTCATGGATTATTGGATAAGCATCCAGGAATTATCGCTTCCGGGAATACTTATAGTCCACCACTTGGCTTGATAGAGCTTGCCTTCATAGCGGACCAAGTCGCCATTGAGATAGACAGAACCAGGCACGTAATCGACACTGCCATCTTCATTTGGATTCACTATTTTTTCCCATGCGTGAGAAGAATCCGGCGCTTCTCCTTGTACCCACCATTTCGCTCTGTATTGTTCACCTTTATATATAACGGTATCTCCGCCCCAATAGATTTGGTTTGGATCATAAGTATCTACAAGTCCATCATGGCCTGTATCATTACCAGTATCATCACTACCGATAACCGTAATATAACGCTCTGCATATGCTGTCTGTCCTTGACTGTCTTGTACTGCATATATCAGTTTGTACGTTCCGGGTATAGATGAATCTACGCTACCTTCGATCTCGATGTAATATGTCAGATCACCATCTTCTCGATCCATGGCAGTAACGCCTTCTCTCGGGTTGAAGGAATCACCTGCCATAATCGTTTTATCTGCTGTACCATAAATGACAGGCTTGGCATGAACCGCTGGGGCGCTTCCATCTCCAAATTGTTTGAAGATGTCGGTAAATTGATAAGGTGTCGTTACACCAGCATTACTTAACAATACTGCATCTCGGTTCATGGACCAGAAAGAGGTCATCGCCAACCCTTTTTCGATTGCATGGTCGACTACCCACTGAGCCCACTCTGTCGTAAAAATCGGATGTGCCGCACTTTCGAATCCGATAGAAGGCGTTGTTCCTATCTTTCCATAAGCCTCCTGATCGGTTAGATCCATGTTTGCAAAATGCTTGAAGTATTGCTTCAATTGGTCCTTCGTCGAATCGACGGCTCTCAAAGAAGCTGATCCGTAATTTTCACCTGGTTGAAGTGTGCCACTTCCATAACACATCGTCATAATGTTTACGACTTCGACATCCACACCATTGGCCAAGTAAGCTTCCAATACGTCCAATTGAACATGTGTCAGACCGCTTGGCAATACAGGAAGTGTTAATACGATATCGATCCCGGTTGCATCCTGCAGCTTTTTAATCGCCTTCGCATTTGCGATATTAAAGGCTTTGTTGGAAGCTCCGCCTCCCTCAATGTCAAGGTCTAATCTTGTCAACCCGAAGCCCTGAACAAGCTCCATATACGTATTGAATAACGTATCGGTATCTTGAGTCACTTCCCAGAACGTAATGCCATTTAAACCGCCAAGCGAAATGGTGACATCACCGCCCATCTCGCGCAGCTCCCGGATCGACTGTTTTATCCCTTGATATTGAGCGTTGTTTGCATTCTCTTCATTCAGTACCGAGAACCCCCCAAAACCCCATGGAACTTTGCCGTTAACGATTTGATTCGAAATGGGCTGTATAAAACCAAGATTGAAAAATGTAACGCCTGTATCCTCAGAAATCTTTAAAAGGTTTGGTGCTCCGTTGTTGGAATATCCAGGTTTTGTAACCCATGCCGACATATCAATGAAAGGGGCGTTGACTTGTTTTGGCCATTGGATTCCTTGACCTACGCCAAAATCATACTGTAGGGAGGCATGTTCGATTGCACTCTGTTTTACAGCAGGTTTTTTTGCTGTAGAAACAGTTGTTTCCGCATAGGCTGGCGTCAATAAAATGACGGACATCATGACAAACACCACCATCATTGCAAATAACTTTCGGGCATACCCACTTCTTGTTGCATTCATCCAGGTCACTTCCTATTAATTTATTGTAATAATAGGCAGCTAGGGAGTTGGTTCATTTATCATTTTATGAATAACGCATACGACTAATAGATATAGAGTTCGTATTTCTATTAGTCGGCAACTGGCTGGCATAGAATTTCTTCTTTAGCCCCTATAGCTTTGCGCCACTAGATTTCCCTAGCTTTGCCTAGTAATACCTAACTTCACGCAGCTCTCGTATCTTGCAAACCACTGATACAACCATTAATATACAGTAATTTTGCGCATATTTGATGAGGCTTACGGCTTGATTGTGAAAAAAAATACATAGTTCATTTCTAGTATATATAATCCTGGGCAAGAGTCCCTGTGGGAATTGTATTTAGGAGAACAGAAGGAGATTTCCCTGGAACTTGAGGCCTTCCTTGGATGGCTTTGGTTTTGTCTTCTTTGGGTACTTTTTGAGTGAATTAATGTATTTTATTGGGTATTTAAGTCCATTTTTTGTATTTTATATTCAAAAAAAATGCAAAATGTGCAATTATAAGAGTGGAAGCAATAACATTTCAGTAGAAAAGGAGGGTTTATAATGGAAATTGCCAACACAATCATTGAGTTTATCGCCCAGATTGTTCCACAAGCGATTGAATTAATCAGTAATCTGTTCCAGTAATCACTACCATCTAACCAAACAAAGCATGTCCCTGTTACGTGGCTCCAGCCCCGAAACGGGGACATGTTTTTTATATACATTTCGTTAGAATGTAAATGAACAACAGACTACGCAGGCGTATCCCTTGCTGTATAAAAAAACCGCAGCGATTTAAACGCTGCGGGAGTTACAGACAGAACCATATAGCGGGTGGATAAACGTTTGGGCAGTTCCGCCCAATACTCCAACTTTGTCAGTTGGGAGTCTGTTTGCTCAATTGCCTCATCTTGGAGATGACCTTCTCCGGTTGATAAGCCGTATCTGTTGCCAGATCGAGAACATCCGCAGCGCTTCGGGTCAAATAGACTTTTTCCCTGTTGTCGCTTACGGTTACCATGATGCTGTGCCCGACATATTCAAAGTAGAGGATATCGTCATCACGGGTTACCTCGTCTCGTGCCTTCTTGTATATTTGCAGCAGTTCTTTGCTGCGGTTTTCCCCACCCATTTTAATCGGCTCCTTATCCGTAGCCACTACTATTCCTTCCGCTTCCGTGCCATTCATCATGAACCACAATCTTTCGTTCGTAGGCAATAGCATATCTGCAATACCTTCACCCTTGTAGGTTATGATCTTTTTGTCCGGCAGCGGTGAGTATACCGGAATAGAGAACTCAGACAACTGCAATGGATTGCTGCTGTCCGGTACGGCCAAGTTTTCTTTTGGCGCATCCTTAACATTCTGAACATAGTCTTCAAACGCGACTTGTTCTGGTTTCTTCAATGTGATCACCCCCCAGATTAGAATACCGATTGCGGCTACGAGCGCAATAAGCACGACTAGCTTTTTTCGAAACATATCGAAGGCCTCCTCGTGCTATCTCCATGTGGTAGTTGTTCCGGTCCAGGTGAAACTGCTGTTTTGTTGAAAAGAGTTGAATGAATGCGTAAAATGATCTCCATACCACGGGTCCATATAGTTCACATAGGTCGTTCCGTTTGCACCATAATAGTAACCATCCATAACGAGGAAGTGTCCGATTGCCGCTCCGTTATTCCAACGGATGAAGGCTACCATCGGTCGCCCCTTATCCAGTTCACTCTTGACGGTTTGGAGAGAAAGTCTCTGATTATATACCTGTGAATTGACGCCGTAGTTGCGCAATCCACGTTGGAACTCGTAAGCAGTGGCTGGATTGTTATACAACCCACCTTTGACGACACGAACAAATTCTTCTTGAGATACCCTTTTTCCATAGTGTTCCAATATAGCAACCGAGGTTCCTGCCCAGCACCAGTTGCTCATTTTCTGCTTTACATCCGGTACGCTTGCCCCTTTCGCAGGCTGCTGGCTAGGGGTTTCAGACCCGTTCGCCGGAGGATTGCCGTTGACGAACGCTGAAGCCAAATAATATTTGCGGCCGTTATCGTTGTAATAGAACCAGCGGTTGTCATTTTGTCCCGTCCAATAATCCTTCAGTGTTTCTCCTGTTTCCCAGCCGTCAAACTCGACAACGGTATTACCGCGTATCACGAACATGACCGGTGAAGAGGTGCTTGGACCGGAGCGGACATTCACTCCGATTTGAGCTGTCGTTCCTGTAAATTTAACTTCTTCCGCATAAGCTTGATCCACCCATTCGGCTGGAACTCCAATTCCTAAAAACAAGATAAACCCCAGAATAATGCTTAGTAACTTTTTCATGATGACAATCTTCCCTTCATTGATGTTTTGGATGTCATTGCCACAATTTCAGGAAGCCGTTCGTATGCGCTTGTCCCTCCTTTTGTTTCAGAAAGTTTGGAATAGATAGATTTAGAATACAAGCCAATGTTTTGTCTTCCACCTTAGCTTCTAGCTTTTATGGCAAACATCCTATATTAATTTGATCTACAAAATGAGATGAAAATTCAAGGCGTTTTTCCATAATTAAGACTAAATAGGTATAAGATTGAATATTTATTACTACTATTTGGATGATCGATAGAAAGAAACAGGTTCAAATCGCGAATCAGTACGTAAGTTCTATTATCGAGTTATAGAAAAAGCTGCGATATGTGTGAAATAGTAGGAAGGTAATCTATCTTATAAACGGCAGGGACTGGTTGAAAATGAAATGCGGGACAATAATCGGAGATTCAAATGAGATACGATATATGTACATGGGTATTATTTAATAGTAACGGCACGGTTGCGGCAAAGACGTCTCTCAATCGAGGGGAAAGATACAGAAATAGAATTATATATAGAGGAAACACACGAATTCGTGAACTAAACTACCAAATAATCACAATTAAGTACGATTAAAGCAAAAATAAACAGCCCTAGCCCAAGGAAGTTCAGGACCAAGGCCGCTTAATTTAAACACGGCTAGCTATCATTCAGTTTCATAGAAACTTCTTTATTGGCAAGTCTTCGCCCGAACACGATAAAAACAGCGAATCCGAGAAAGATAATGATGCCAGCAATACTGACTTCATCTCTGCTCATCTGCGGGGCGAAAGTTCAAAAATACTTATCTGCTTTCAAGATATTTATTCGTTTCTTTTGTCAGTTCATTCATTAAAAGCCGAGGTTTATTAACTATGCCCTCTTTCTTGATCGTTTCTAAAATAGTTTTCACTTGATCAGCTAAAAAAATCCTATCCTCTCTAGTACCGTAGTTATTACTAGCAAACATATTGAGATTCCGGTGAATATATTGGATTAAATCATTGTTGTACGAGATGTAATCGTAATTATTATTTGGATCAAGGCTAATCACACGATCCATACCAAAAACATAACTTATATCACCATACATTTGGTATATAGGATCGGAACCCTCTCGTAGACGTCCTTCAATCAAATTTAATAAGTCAGTCCGCTGCTCAACCAAAAATGCAATTTGTTCTTCAATATAATTGATTTTATTTTTTTCTAATCCAAATAAAACAATAAACAAAGCTAGTAAAACGATGCAGATAGGTAAAAGAATCACACGTATTTTTTTCATTATGAAACCTCACAGAAATTGATTTGCTTCCTGCCACTATTTTATTGCAAGCGGTAATAGCCTTTGCAAAATACTGAGTTTTTCGGTTTAATGGCAATTAAAAATGAATTAATCATATCTGAGGCAGAAATCAAAGTGTTTATCCAACTCACAAATAATAAGATTGACTTCATATCTCCAGATACAAAAAACGATACAATGACAGGCATGACCGATAATGCAATGAAGGGCAAACTCATAAAGACCCAAAATCTCGGTTTGGATAGAATTGCATTTGTACGTAGCCAGAAAAATATACCGCTAAACGTTAAACTAATGTCACCTTTTTTGTTAATTACAATTATATGAAGGGCTTCATGAATGATGAAGACAAAGATGCCTATTAAGATAAGAGCGAATAAATTGAAATGAGGGAGCCATCCCTCAAAGAAATATGGAATCAGAAATATGATGATCTGGAGCAGATAAACAAACTTCATATAGTGCTTTCGAAACCAATGATTCTGTATAAAAGGAGTCCATTCTGACAAATCCATACTTAATTGCGGTAAGTGTCTGAACCATAAAATCATAAACATCCACTCCTTCAGTCTATCTACCATACGTCGAAGTGCCCATAATTTCGGAACAAAAATTCGTAAACGTTAAATATCAACAATGTAGTTTAACAAAGCCATTATCAAGAGAAATAAATATACAGCAATTTATCCGCTAAAACAATGTATTTTCTGGATATTGACCGAACGTAACTTTTACAATTACGGGAACGATTCAAGTAAAACTAAACGGCCTTTAGTCCGAAGGAGTTCAGGACCAAGGCCGCTTAATTTAAACACCGCTATGATTCAGTTCTATAGAAACTTTTTTATTGGCAAGTCTTCGCCCGAACACGATAAAAACAGCGAATCGTCGCTTGTATGCGCTGATCTGTTCGGCAAACGCTGATCAATATTTTGCAGCACACCTTGAGTAATGTTCTGAATATCGGCTTTTCGTTAATTGAATGCCCACACTCATCACCCCTTCAATTGCAGTTTCTGGAGCACTTGTTCCGTCACTTTCGCTACAATTTGCTGAATCAGCTGCTCCTTGTCCGCTTCACTTGCGAACAACGGCTGCTGTTTCTTACTTGTCATCTCCTTTCGTTCGGACTTGCAGCCCGGTGTGCCTCCACTATGAATGCCCATTTTCTTGCGAATGGCGATCAAGTCTGATACTTGATTGCAATTCAATTCATTAGCCTGCTCAATGATTCGGTTAGAATACATCAGCATTAATGCGTAATGTTCCAATGACTCCAGGCGGTAATAAGCTTCAATAATATCTTTGCCCCATGTCAGTGCGCCATGGTTAGCCAAAAGAACAGCGTTATAATCTTTGCAATAAGGAGCAATCGAATCCGGTACTTCCTGTGTTCCTGGCGTAGCATAGGGTGCAACGGGAACCGTTCCTAATATAACGACCGCCTCCGGGGATACCGCTTGATCGAGATCTATGCCGGCAATTGCGAACGAAGTCGCTACCGGTGGATGTGCATGTGTGACAGCCTTCACCCCTGGATTCTCCTCATACACCCGCAGATGCATCTTAATTTCGGAAGATGGTTTCCGATTGCCTGCAAGCACGTTCCCCTTCATATCCAGTTTGACAAGCATATCAGGGGTCATAAAGCCTTTGCTCACCCCCGTCGGTGTCGCCCAAATCGTGTTGGGACCAGTCTTTATCGTAATGTTTCCATCGTTGGCAGCGACAAAGTTCTTCATGTACATTCTCCTGCCCATTTCACAAATCATCTTCTTTGCTTCAAAATCAGAATAGTATGCCCCGTCCTGCGTCAGCATGCGCTCACCTCCTGTATAATACCTTGAACATGTGTCTTTATGTCATTTATTTTCCTACCTACTACGATGTTTGTCAATGATTTATTTTGTATTTTATTGTTTTATATTTGTTTTTGAAAGAAATAATACTGAATTCATTATTGTTTTGTTATATAAAGATCAAATTTTCTCATTTCTCGCTAACAAATCATATTTAAACCATAAAACCAAACCCTGTTATCCACAAAAAAGTATGTTATACTTAATAAAAACAATAAAATATATGTTTTGTAGGAGCGAATAACGATGTTACCAGTGGCCAGAAAAGCAAAAATAAAAGAAATCATTATGGAACAAAAGAGTGTAACGGTTGCCGCGCTCACCTCGCTGTTCAACGTCACGGAGGAAACGATCCGCCGCGATTTGAAACAGTTGGAGGACGAAGGGGTGCTGACGCGCACTTATGGAGGGGCTTACATCCCTGACGGCGTGCAGAACGACGTTAACGTGAACCTGCGTGAGCATATCCATGTTGACGGCAAGAAGCGCATAGCCAAGCAATGTGCCGAGTTTATCAGCAATGGCGATTCCATCTTTCTGGATGCGTCCACTACGTCACTCTATATTGCGCAGCAGCTGGACAATAAACGGATTACCGTCGTCACCAACTCCCTTAAAATCGCCAATGTTCTGATTGAGAACAGCAATGTGCATCTCGTCTTGATCGGCGGCGGCATTTCTTCCAGCTCCATGTCAGCGCTAGGGCGCAACGCGGAGTTGAACATGAACAGCTATTTTTTCGATTTAGCCTTCATCTCCTGCCGTTCCGTAAGCATGCAGCACGGTATTACCGATTCCAGCGAACAGCAGGCAGAAGTGCGCCGACTTGCCGTTGAGCGAGCCAACAAAGTGTATCTTGTTGCCGACTTTACGAAGTTTGACCGCACCTCTTTCGCCAGCATTTGCCCGCTGGAGCGAGCCCAGACGCTTGTTACAGATAAGCAATTGAACGAGGAATGGCATGAATTTTTGGACCAGCACGATATAGCCCTATATGAGTGCACTTGAGTTCAACTCATGTGAATCAACAAGTTCGAAAACTGAGAAAAGAGCGAGAATACAAAAAGGTTTCTTCCTTTTGTATCTCGCTCTTTTTCAATGATTCATCTATTGATACAGCAGTCTTCAGTCTTCATACGATAATCTAAACAAAGACGGTTCCCTGCCCCCTACCGTTGTTAGATAGTGAGCAGAGATATTCCATTCCTCATGTTGGCATTATTTATCCCGATCCTTGGCGAACATGGCCGAAAGACTCTCCGTGAACGGCGGATAGGCAATGCCATGCTGAGTGACAATTGCCGTAATCAGCTCATGATCCGTAACATCAAACGCCGGATTGTACACGCTCACCCCAGCCGGCGCCATCGGTTTCTCATACCACTGACTTGTAATCTCCTCTTCCGGGCGCAATTCAATATGAATATCATCCCCTGTCGTACAATGCAGATCAACGGTCGATAACGGCGCGCATACATAGAACGGAATGCCGTAATGTTTCGCCAAAATTGCCACGGCTGAAGTACCGATTTTATTGGCTGTATCGCCATTGGCCGCTACCCGGTCACATCCGACTAGGATAGCCTGAATTTTACCTTCCTTCATGACGATGGAAGCCATATTGTCACAGATAAGGGTGACATCAATGCCCGCCTCATGCAATTCCCAGGCCGTTAACCGCGCCCCTTGCAAAAGCGGCCTCGTCTCATCGGCATACACCTTGAAGCCATAGCCCTGTTCATGCCCCAAATAGATCGGCGCCAGCGCCGTGCCGTACTTAGCGGTCGCAATCGCACCGGCATTGCAATGAGTCAAAATGCCCCATCCCGGCTCCAGCAGCGACAAAGCATAGCGCCCGATCCGCTCACATACTTGCTCGTCTTCCACCCGAATTGCTTCTGCTTCCTCACGCAGCGCTGCTTTAATCTCGGCTATCGAGCGGCCCTGCTCCTGCTTGAAGCGAGCCTCCATCCGGTCAAGCGCCCAGAACAGGTTAACTGCTGTCGGGCGGGACGAAGCCAAGTAATCTTTAACCTGCTTGAAATCTTCTGCCAGTTGCTCCATTGTTGTCGCCTTCGACGCTTTTACTCCTAAATACAAACCGTATCCGGCTGCAATCCCGATCGCTGGCGCACCGCGTACCTTCAAATAATAAATCGCATCCCAAATCTCCTTCATTTCTTTCAACGGCAAAAATCTCTTCTCGTTCGGCAGCACGGTCTGATCCAAAATAACAAGAGTATCATTCGCATCATCCAGCGTAACGGATTGAATCATGGCCGCTGCCGCCATTTCCTTATCGTCCATCGTTTATACCCTCCTTGTCTTTTTGTACACGATCACGATCTGCTGTACACTTCGCCTGCAGCCGCCACGACATTCGTGAAATCGGCGCCGTTTTTCATCTGCTTACGCTCCATAATGAAGCGTTTGCCCATGACGATGCACATCTTTTCTGCACGCTCACGCGCAGAAGCATCTGAAATAGATGTAATATCTTTCACTCCTGCGATGCCAAGCGTCCTACGGCACAGTTCCAATCCGGCTACGCCTGCCGTATCCTGCAAAATCATATCCAGATAATACTCGGGGAACCCTTTGAAGCGAGCCGTTCGCTCCGTTCCCTTCTCCTGCCAGGCTTCCATCAGTTTCGTCTTGAACAAATCGACGATGTCCCGAATCGTCGTTAGCAGCCAGTCCAGATGGATCTCTTTTTCCGCTCCCTCCTCCATCACACTTTCCGCATGTAAAAAGGCAAAAATCAGATTGGCGACAACATTGCCCACATCGTATCCGGCCGGTCCATAGAAGGCGAATTCCGGGTCAATCACTTTGGTCGAATCCGCTTTCACAAAAATCGAACCCGTATGCAGATCACCGTGAATCAGCGACTGAGCATTCGTCATAAACTCAAACTTGAGCTTTGCCGTCTCCAGCAGCAGCGCCTCATCGTCCCAAAGATACTCTTTGACAAACGAGCGCAGCGGCGGATACACATCATTGCGCGGACAATCGTAGAACGGTTCGGTATAAACGAGATCTTCCGTAATTTCGCACAGGTCCGGATTAATAAACTGCTTGACACATTGCTTCTTCTCTTTATGATTCATGACGACGTCCGACGTGAATAGCAGTGTATTGACCATAAACGTCGAGATATGTTCAGCGAACAGCGGGAATTGCTTGTGTTGCATTAACGCCGTGCGCAATATTTCATGATCGGACAAGTCCTCCATCACGCAACAGTTCATGACCGCATCGTATTTATACACTTCCGGCACCAGCCCGGGTGCAAGGTCGTGCTGCAAACGGAGAATTTCCGCTTCGATCCGGTTGCGATCCGGCGATACTTTAAACTCATCGGAGATGCGGGCGACCGGACCGGCTTGCTTAATAATAAGCGAGCGCCCCGCCTTAGCATCTTCTACACGGAACACATAGTTCAAATTACCGTCTCCGATTTCCTTACATGTCAGCTCCGCATCTGGAGCAAAAAAATCCAACTCGCTCAAGGCATATTGAACAACATCGCTTTCCGTCATTGTGAAGTACGAATTGAACTTGTTCATTCCTATCTCCTCCTGCGATCGTTAATTCTGTTTGTAATACGTTAAAGCGAGCGCAAATGCGAGTACAGTTCCTTTAACAATGTCCATCGCGTAATAAGGAACTGACAACATGACCAGTCCGTTCTGCAAAATCCCGATCAGAACCGCGCCGATGAATGTGCCAAACGCATTTGGCCTGCCGGCACCGCCGACAGAGAAACCGATATAAGCAGCGGCCACAGCATCCATCAAATACGGAGCGCCTGCATTGACCTCCGCCGTCATGACACGCGATGCAAGCATAATGCCGCCGATCGCCGCAAAACCTGCCGACAGCATATAGGCGAGTACCCGGTATTTATTGACCGGGATTCCGGACAGTTTGGCCGCCTCCCGGTTGCCGCCAATGACATACATGTAGCGGCCATGCTTCGTGTAATTCAGGAAAATATGAACGAGAACTACAACAACGAGCATAATGATAATAATCCACGGTACTTGGCCTATTTTTGCGAAAAACGTGCTGATTTCCCCCATGGCGAACGATCCATCGGGCATCACCATATTTTGCGAAACCGTCGCCCCGCGCGTGTACGTTAATGCCACCCCTTGGATAATGAACATCATCGCCAGTGTCATCAGCATGTCTTGAATTCTCATCTTTACGATCATGAATGCGTTTAGCACGCCGGCGACTAAACATACCGCAATCGCAACCACAATGCCGACAAACGCATTTTGCGAATGCCAAACGAACATGGAAATCACGACAGCGTTGGCCAGCGAGGCAACGGAACCGACCGATAAATCAAAGCCGCCGACCGACAGCGAAATCGTAATTCCGATCGAAATCACGGTAACAATCGAAATTGAACGTAAAATATTGATGATGTTGGACGGCATGAGGAAACCATCGGCCATCAGTCCAAAAACACCGATAAGAAGTACAATGGTCACAATCGTTCCATATTTATATAAAAAATTAAAGAAATCGAAAGACTTGGACGCTTTTACTGGACGCTGCTGCTCAATCCTTGCGCTCATGCTACTTTCCTCCTGTCGAGTAGAACAGTAATTCTTCTTCATTGGTCGCGCTCGTTGAGAGCTCCTTTACGATCTGGCCGTCATACAGCACGTATACACGATCGGTAATACCGATAATCTCCGACAATTCGCAGGAGGCATAAATAACGCTTTTCCCCTGCTGAGCAAGCTGTGAGATCAACTTGAAAATGTCCTTTTTCGCTCCGACGTCAACGCCTTTGGTCGGTTCATCGAAAATGTATACTTCCGCATCGGTCGTCAGCCATTTGCCAATCGCCACTTTCTGTTGATTTCCGCCCGACAAATTTTTGACTTTCGCCAATTCATTTGGCGTTTTAATGCCCAGTTCCTGAATGAGCCTGCGCGCCTCTTTCTTCTCCTTCCCGAATTGCAGAAATGTCCTCGATACACAGAACTTCGACAAACTGGCGACCGATAGATTGCTCGCTACCGACTCCTGCACAAGAATACCTTCTTTGCGCCGCTCCTCCGGGACAAGGGCAATCCCCAGCTTTACGGCCTCGTTGCAATTCCGAATGGAAAGCTTCCGCTGCTGCAGCACAAGCTCGCCTGTTTCAAGGCGGGATGCGCCGAACAGCGCTTTGCAGAGCTCCGTTTTGCCAGCGCCTACCAAGCCAGCGAGACCGATGATTTCCCCTTTGCGCACGTTGAAATTAATATTTCTCAATTTCCCCCGATCGGACAGTCCTTTCACTTCAAAGTTGGCGCCGCCGATTTCGATCGGAATTTTCGGAAATTGATCCCCCATTTTTTTGCCCAGCATATGCTCGACCACTTCATTCTGACTTGTGTCTGCAATCCGCTGCTTGATGACAAATCTTCCATCCCGCATCACGGTAATCTCATCACAAATTTCAAACAGCTCGGGAAGGCGATGCGAAATGAAGATCACGCCGACATTGTCCTGCTTCAAATCACGTACAATCCGGAACAGCTCCTCGGTCTCCGAATGGCTAAGCGGCGCTGTCGGCTCGTCTAAAATAAGAAAGCGACACTTCTTCGTAATCGCTCTCGCGATCAATACCATCTGTTTCTCAGCCAGCGTCAGCTCACTGACCAGCTTCTTCGTCGGCACTTTCACATTCATCCGCTCGAGCGTCGCCTTGGCATTGATGTGAATCCGCTTCCAATTCATCAACTGCTTCTTCCCCATATCGTTAACGGTGTCATCGAGCATAATATTCTCACCTACCGTTAAATAAGGGATTAACGCGGTATCTACTTCCTGGTACACGATTTGAATGCCCAAATCTTTGGCATCTTTCGGAGAACGGATATGCACCAGCTGACCATCGATATAAATCTCACCCGTGTAATGGCTGTATGCTCCAGACAGCACCTTCATCAGCGTCGACTTCCCCGCCCCGTTCGCACCGATCAACGCATGAGAGCTTCCGGTTTCGGTTGCAAAATCTACATTATCCAGCGCCTTTACCCCGGGAAATTCAATCGAAATCTGCTTCATCTCCAGGCGAATCGCTTGCTGTGCAGTCATCTTTCCACCTCCTGTACAAAAATGGGAGGCAAGCGCCAGCAATTCCTGTGTTTTGACGGCTCCATCCCTTAACGCTCCCCTCCGTCACCTTCTTATTGCCCTGAATATGCATTCTTAAGCGCTTTCATCCAGTCCTCTTCAAAATCGTCGCTAACCCCCCAGCCAGCGATAATCTCTCCAAGGCTTTCCATATTGACCTTCTCCCCGCTCAACTGTTCCTGCGCTATCAATGTCGGCTTCAAATTAAAGGTTTGCGGCGTTTCTTCACCGGCGATTTTCTTTGCAGCGAGTCGCATGTTTACAGCGCCGATCACTTTCGGGTCTACAGCAGCCGTCGTTACCCAAGGGCTGTTCTTTTCCTGCATGAGCTGTAAATCGGCGTTCGATACGTCAATGCCGTAAATTTTGATTTCATCGCGTCCAGCCTCCTTCACGGCGCGGGCCGCACCGATCGCAAACGCATCCCAAGTTGCAAAAATAGCATCGATCTCTCCCTTGCCATGCTTGGTTAACATGGCGGACACTGCATTTTGCGTCTGAACCGACGTATCCGATGATGCAACGCCAAAGCGCTCGATTTCCTTCATTCCCGGATTGTCTTTCAAAAATTGCTGGTACACATTGTTGCGGCTTACCATCGGCGGAAATCCATCCACCCACAAGTACACGATGTTACCGCTTCCATTTAGCTGTTTATTCATACTTTCCAAGGCAAGTTTGGCAAGCTGCTCATCATCCTGTGACGTCAGCGTCACCCCGTCAATCGAAGCAAGATCAGGATTGGAGTCAAAGGTAACGACTTGAATCCCTTTCTCTCTCAATTTCTTCACGTTATCTACCGTCGCTGCATCATCCCCGTGCGAGATAATAACGCCGTCATAGTTTTTCTCCATTGCCTGTGCGATCGCATCGTGAAACTTGGCCGTATCCCCGTTAGCCGAATACGTATCGACGGTGAACCCCATCGCCTCTCCTTCTTGTTTCGCCCCCGCCAAGTATTGCGCTGTATGATCGTCACCTCCAATTTTTCGGATAACCATAACCTTCACATCTTTTTCCGCAATAGGCTGAGGAAGATTTTCAATTTTGCTTTTGTCCACATTTGGTTTGCTTTGCGCAGAGTCCCCTCCATTTGAACATCCAGCCAATACAAGTAAAACGGCCAACATCATGATGACAAATTTGGCAATCCTCTTGAACTTCATCTCCTGCACCCCTTTTAAAAAAATAAGTAACACTCCAGGCCCCTGTGATCGTTTACAAAAACCTGTTATTGAGTAAATAGTACCACCTTTATACCTGTATCGCAACGAAAATATATTGTTTTATATTTCTTTATGTTGTTTATATAATTAATCATTTTGTTTATTGAATAAAAAACATAAAAATATGCCATTATTTTCAATCGTGTGCGAACAAAAACCAAAACAATAAGTAAAAACATAAAATTATCATGCACTAAATTAGGAAAACCATGAAACTCGATAGGATATAAACCGAGACCACAGATGAATCCAATCATTTCCTTGCTTCCCAAGCATAAAAAAACGCCCTTGATAACATCAAGGACGCCGTTCAGCTAATAATTTCATCAATCTTTGGACACTTTTTACTCTTCTGTCCTTGTTAAAGGTTCGGAGCCTCAGCCAAGGTGAAAAAATACACATACTATGATAGAATATTGAATTGCAGTGTACGAAAGCCTTAGGGAGGTTTGGGGAACACCATGCTCATTATAGGGATCGCCGGCGGAACTGGCTCCGGCAAAACGACGGTGGCCCGGTCTGTCATTGACCGACTCGGACCCGGCAAGGTTACTTTTATATCTCAGGATAATTATTATAGGGACAACCCACAGCTCACTTTCGCTGAGCGCGAGAAGATCAATTATGATCATCCTTTTGCCATTGACAATGAGCTGCTTATTGAACATCTGGAGCTTTTAAAGTCAGGACAATCTGCGCATGCTCCGGTATATGACTTTACGACTCATGCCCGCTCCAAAGAAGAAACGGTGGAACTGACACCAAACCATATTGCGATCATCGAAGGGCTTCATGTCCTCTCGGACGAGAATCTTCGAAAGCTGCTCGATATTAAAGTGTTTGTGGATACTGACCCTGATGTACGTATCCTTCGACGAGTCGTGCGGGATATCGAGGAGCGCGGCAGAACGATCCGATCAGTCCACGAGCAATACTTAAACACAGTCAAACCGATGCACGAAGCTTTTATCGAGCCATCCAAAAAATATGCCGATATTATCATTCCAGAAGGCGGGGAAAACGAGGTCGGCATCAAAATGCTGTCCATCTTGACTGAAAAATACCTGACGGGTGATCGAACTTGGGATGCAACCAAGAAATCTTGATTCAGCGCATGGTTTGAAGCCGAATATCTCATAGACAACAAGCTGTCCCGGTAATCTGCCGAGACAGCTTGTTTATGTTCATTCCTTGGGCTAATACCTGTCACTCTGCCTATTCTTCACGTGTTATTAAAAGCTGTATAACCTCTTTCGCACTCTGTATCGCCTCATCAAGTGAATGAATTAAGCAATCTGTTACTGTAATAATGTCATCATCTGTTTCCGGCGTGTTTAACACACGCTTTACGTTTAACTCCTTCGACTTCTCTGCCTGCTTCAATAAGCGGAGAATTGCACTGATGGAATAATGAGCGGCTCTCAATGTGCGGATGATTTTTAATCGATTGATTTCTTTTTCCGAATAAATTCTATGCCCATCATCTCGTCTCGGAACCGTTATAAGACCATTTCGCTCCCAATTTCTGATCGTCTCCGCTGAAACCTTCAACAGATTGGCAGCCTCTACACGGGTATACGATTCATCAACGAACTCAGACTCGGTTCCGCCCAGCCATTTCTCAACAAGTTCGATCGCTTCCAGCGCTTGTGCATGTTCCTGTTTCAAATGAGTCAGATAATGCTCGGCGAGCTGTAGAGCAAGGCTAAAATGTTCTTCACCGCAGGCCTTCACGATATCTCTTGCTTTTTCCCGGATATGACCTTGAACGATCTCGCAGCGAAAAGCGCATCTCGCCACTCGCAGCTGAAACAAATGAACATCTGAAAACATGCGGTATCCGTTGTCCGCTCGTGGAACTGGCGAAATGTAACCCCATTTTTCATAAACTCGGACGGTATTCGGATGCACATTCGCTTCTTTGGCAATCTCTGTTGTTCTGTACACCCGAATCCCTCCTTTGTTACTTCCATTTAAAAAACTTGATCGCACCGCCTAGACCAAGAACAATACACAGGACAAGCACTGCAAAACTCGCAAACAGAGACTGAGCCGTCCCCCCAATCGAAACTTGCTTGAGAAGATGAATGCCATGAGATAGCGGAAAGATATTCATAAACCATTGGAAAAAACGCGGCATGATTTCGTATGGAATGGTCGCGCCCGAGAACAGCAGCATCGTAAAGTAGGCCAGCGAGCTCCACAAATTCGCTGATCTCTGATCAGGCACCACACTGCCGATGAAGATCCCGATGCTGTACATGGCACAAATAACAAAGGCATACGTAAGTAAGAAGATTCCCCATGAACCTTTCATCTCATAATCAAATAATAATTCATATACAGCCGTTACACCAATAAAAGACACCAACGCGGAAGAAAGCTGAATAACTACCTGCACGAGCAAAATATGCAGAGGGGACACAGGCGTCACCTGAAATCTCCTTAAAATCCCCCGGTGGCGATAATCAGCAATCGTCAGCGGCACCCCCATTACCCCTGTAGCAAGCACCCCGATCGTAATGAGCGCAGGATAGGATACTTCAAACATAGACGCACCGCCCACAGATGCATCTTTACTCAGCATATAACCAAACAGAGCTGCCAATATCATGGGAAACAGGATGCCGAATATAAGGATATCCATCCCCTTCCAGACAAGCTTCCCTTCTATTCTCAACATGGTCCAAAACATCGTCATCCCCATTCCTCTTCCCCTGCAAAATGTAAATAAGCTTCCTCTAGCGTCGCTTTTCCGCTAAGCCCCACTATTTCTTGAATTGTACCGCCTGCGACCGTCTGACCTTCTCGTAAAATCAACAACCGGTCACAAAGTGCCTCCACTTCATCCATATAGTGAGAAGTGAGCACAATGGACAGACCGCTCTCCTTCATCTTGAGCAGCTGCTTCCACAACATTCTGCGCGCCTTCGTATCGAGTCCTGTTGTTAACTCGTCCAAAAAAACTAGCTCCGGATTCGGCAGCAGTGCCAACAGTACGGCAAGACGCTGCTTTTCACCGCCAGATAGCGACTTGACGAGCTGTTTTTTCTTTTCCTGTAAACCAAAGGAAATCAGCAGCGGTTCAAGTTCTTGGGTTTCTTTATATAGAGCACGCCACTGAATGCACGCTTCCTCGACTGTAATGCGATCCTGAAAATTCGTTTCCTGAAATTGAACACCGACTTTTTCAAACACTTTCTTTCGTTCAGCAATAGGTGATTTCCCAAGTATGGACAGCTCTTTAAACTCACTTTTCTCCATGCCTAAAATCGCTGCTATGCTGGAGGATTTGCCGGCACCGTTCGCGCCAAGCAGTCCGAACACCTCACCTTTTCCAACATGAAAGCTTAAATCCCTAACTGCAACTTTTTCCCCGTATCGTACCGATAAATTTTTGACACTTAAAGTCATCTCTATCACCTCGCTTTTCGTTCAATCGCTTCACACTATATCAAATGAGGCATAGGGTGGTGTAATATTGGAGGGTTCACATAAAATTTTCTTACTATAAAAAAAAGCCCTCTGACCCACAGCGCTTGAATTCAATCATCTGAACTCTGTATTCGCTGCCCGGCCATGAGGGAAAAGGTTCTCTTCAAAGCGATCGCTCGTTATTTTGCTGTAAATGCTCAAAATAGTCGATGACGAAGCTGAAAAATTGCTGTGCCGCTTTCGATAAATAATGTTTTCGTGACCAGGTAATGCCCATTCTATACTGACATTCCATATCCTTTATCTTTAATCGATGGGGCAAAAATTGAGCTCTTTTCTTCCAGGCAAGCTCGGGGACAAAGCATATGCCCAGCCCTTGTTTAATCAGTAGCACAATGGCATCCGGCTCGTCCACCTCCATGATGTATTTTGGTGTAAATCCCGCTTCATGACAGTAACCTTCCATCAGGCTACGGAACCAGTATTCCGAACCCAATCCTAAAAAGGGCTCATCCTTAAGGTCGCTCATTCGTACTTCGCTTTGACCAGCTAACCGATGATTTTCCGGAACTACAACATAGATTTCCTCAGTTCGTAGTAAGCGCCATTCCAAATCAGAACCTTCGATCGGCCCTGTAATGCTTAGATCAATTTCGCCTTCTTCGAGCATTTTCTTGACAACCGTCGGCGGCTGTAATACCTGCCGGAAATGTATGTTCGGATACTTCCTTAAAAAGGCCCCTAGCAAATCAGGTAAAATGCTGGTGATCGATGTCGCTATCTTCACACTGCCTTCGCTCATTCCAGCCATATCGTGTATTTTCTTCTCTCCATCCTCCAATTCGCGAAATGCGCGTGTTACATGCTCCAAAAAAACTTTGCCAAACGAGTTCAGCCGGATATTGCGCCCTTGGCGGTCAAACAAAGGCACACCTACGTCTTCTTCCAAGCGTGCAATCGTTTTACTAAGTGAAGGCTGGGTCACATTTAACATCTGTGCTGCTTTGGTAATATGCTCCATTTCTGCAACCGCCTGAAAATATTTAAGCTGCAACAATTCCATGGAAACTCTCACCTCGCAATTAATAGATTTAAATTTATAATATCATAAATTAATATACATTATACTTTATGAATGGGTCCGGGGTATAATAACATCGAATCATCAACTTACAAAAAAATAGGAGCTGATAAAATTGAAGGCAGCTGTTCTGGAAGCATTTAATGAACCACTGGTTATTAAACAAGTCGAGTATCCGAAGTTGCAGCCAGATGGCGTTATCTTGAAATTGGAAGCTACCGGTGTTTGTCGCAGTGACTTGCATGGTTGGAGTGGACATCTTCCAGTCAAGGGCTTGCCGCATATTCTCGGCCATGAGATGAGCGGTGTCGTTGAAGAGGTCGGTAAAGATATCCGCAATTTTAAAAAAGGCGATCGCGTCATTGTTCCTTTTAGCCAAGGTGACGGTACTTGCCCATATTGCCAATCAGGCCATAACAATATTTGCGAAGATATGCGATTGGTCGGGTTTCATTTTGACGGCGGATTCGCTGAATATATTCACATTCCAGATGCAGATTTCAACCTTCTTCATCTGCCAGAAAATATCGATTTTGTAACTGCAAGCGCGATGGGATGCCGCTTTATGACCGCTTTTCATGGGGTTGTTTCCCGAGGTAACATCCGTCCTGGAGAATGGGTTTCCGTTTATGGCTCAGGAGGCGTAGGCTTGTCTGCCATACAAATCGCATCGGCTGCAGGGGCTAACGTCATCGCTGTCGACATTGCCGACGACAAGCTTGAATTTGCGAAGCAAATGGGAGCTGTCGCTACGGTTAACAGCAAGGAAACAAACGCACCGGAAGCGATTAAAGAAATTACAAAGGGCGGCGCCAATTTTTCCATTGACGCACTAGGGATTAATGACACCTTCTTGAACTCAATCCTTAGTCTGAATAAACACGGCCGTCATCTGCAACTGGGCATGAGCTCTAATCCGAACGGTGGAATGACACCGCTTCCAATCAATCTCATATTGCTTAACGAGCTGACGCTTGTAGGCTCTGTAGGAATGCCTGTCCCTGAATTCCGCCAAATGCTTCAAATGGTGGAAAGAGGGAAAATAGACCCTGGAAAACTGGTTACAAAGCAGATTGCACTGGATGATATTAACGAAGCGTTTGAAGATATGACGAAATATTCTGGATTTGGCGTTTCTGTCATTACAAAGTTTTAGGGGGAATCTTATGAGTGACAAATACTCGAAGCTGTATATCAACGGGATTTGGCGTGATGGTTCGAGTGAAACAATATACGATAATGTAAACCCTTACAACAATGAGGTTATCGCGAGCATAAAACTTGCAAATCAGAACGACATTGACGAAGCGTATGAATCGGCCAAGCAGGCCCAGAAAAATTGGGCCAAAACTCCGGCGGAAGAGAAGAAGAAAGTGTTTCACCGCGCTGTTGAATTGATGCAGGAAAGAAAAGATGAGCTTGTCAAAGCAATGGTGAAGGAAGCGGGCTGCTCCGTCATTAAAGCTTCTACGGAAGTGATGGTCTCCATAAGAATTATCGATGATGCTGTGAAATTTATCGATCGAATGGACAGCCCTCAAGTATTTCCTTCTCAGGTTCCAGGAAAGGAAAACCGGGTATATCGCCATCCTGCCGGCGTGGTTGGACTGATCGCACCTTTTAACTTTCCTTTGGTATCTGCAATTCGATGCCTGGCAGTTGCCATCGCGGTGGGTGATGCCGTTGTACTCAAACCGGACTCTCAAACGTATATTTCGGGAGGACCGATGATCGCTGATATTTTCGAGGAGGCCGGTCTGCCCAATGGAGTGCTGAATGTTGTTGCATTTGATCCCGCAGAAGTTGGAGATTATCTAGTGGAGCATCCGGTTCCGCGAATTATCTCTTTCACAGGCTCTACCACGGTTGGGCGACATATCGGTGAGCTATGCGGCAGACATTTGAAACGAGCATCGCTTGAGCTCGGTGGAAATAACCCCTTCATCGTGTTGGAGGATGCCAATCTGGAGCAAGCGGTCGATGCGGCTATTTTCAGTAAATTCTTCAATTCGGGACAAATATGTGTATGTACAAATCGATTCTTTGTCCATCGCAAACATTATGACGAGTTTATAGAACGTTTTGTAGAGCGTGCCAAAGAGCTCCCATATGGAAATCCATCTGATCCAAAAGTCGTCATCGGCCCGCTTATTAATGAAAAACAGGTTCAAAAAGTACTGGATATTGTGGAAACGGCAAAACAGGAAGGCGCACGTCTTGTGCTGGAAGGACAGCGAGATGGCAATGTAGTCACTCCATTCGTATTCGCAGACGTAAACCAACAATCGAAGCTTGCGCAAACCGAAATTTTCGGTCCTATCGCTACCATCATTCCGTTTGATACGGAAGAAGAAGTACTTGAATGGGCAAACAATACCGAATATGGTCTATCCGGTGCCATATTTACCCAAAATCTAGAAAATGGAGTTACCCTTTCTCGTCTGATCGAGAGCGGAATGACACATATCAATGATTCAACGGTAGCCTTCGATGTGAATGCGCCATTTGGTGGTGAAAAGGCATCCGGTATCGGCCACTATGGTGGAGACTACGGTTTTGAAGAGATGACAACAACCAAATGGATATCGGTACAAAGCGAGCCAAATAGATATCCGTTTTAAACAATAATTTGCTTAGCATAGTAGACGGATGTTCTCGTCTTTATATAGGCTAGCATTGGCGAAAAAAATCAACCAGCGTGCTCTCCGAACTTCATCGGATGCGCGGCTGGTTGATTTCATTTATAAAATGATTTGCAAGCTCTGGCTATTTTCTAAGGTTCAATCGATACACCATGCAGCTGCATAATGCCGTTCGGATGTCTCCAGTACCCCTTCACTTTGTCGCTGACACCATCCAAGTATTCCTGGTGATGAATGTACAGCATCGGAGCGAGCTCGACAAGCTTTTCCTGTACCTGCTTATATATGGCCAATCGTTTCTCCGGATCGTTCTCTTTACGTCCGTCGTCCAACAGTTTATCCAGCTCCGGGTCTTTCGTAAAGGTTCGGTTGCCCGGCTCCCCAGCATTTTTAGAATGATACAACAGATATAGTCCATAATCAGCGTCAGCGGTTACCGTAGACCAGCCAAGCACAAACATATCATGCTTGCCCGCGGCTGTCTCGGCCAAATAAGCGCCCCACTCCATCACTTCGATTTTGACGTCTACATTCAGCTCTTTCAGCTTCGACTGCACATATTCCGCAGCCTTGATCCGCTCCGCATTATCATTCGTCCAAATCGTCGTGGAGAAACCATTCTCATATCCTGCCTCTTTCAGCAGTTCTTTCGCTTTCTCCATATTATGCTCAATCGGCTTAACCGAAGCATCATAGCCATTGACGTTTGGAGCTAGCGGACCGACGGCAGGGATGCCCGTTCCCTCATAAATTCCAGAAATGATTTCATCTTTGTTGATTGCCATAGACAAAGCTTGACGTACACGGACGTCGTCAAAAGGCTTCTTCTCCATATTGAACCCGATATAAGACAGACTTAGCGAGGCCTGACGATTCAGATACGCACCATCCAGACTCTCTACACGGCTGAGGCTGCTTGGCGAGACAGGTTCAATAATATGCGCATATCCCGTTTCCAGCTCAGCAATCCGTGTGCCATCCTCACTGACAACCTTAAAGGTTACACTGTCTAATTTCGCCTTTTCTCCCCAGTAATCATCGTTGCGAACAAGCTTCACTTCCTGCCCTGGATTCCAGTTATCCAGCTTGAACACGCCAGTACCTGCCGGATTTTGGCTTAGGTATGCTCCTGCCTTTTCCCCAGCTTTTACTTTTTCGTAGTCCTGCTTAATAGCTTCGGCACTAACCATGCCCACTCCGGAATGAGCCAGATGAGCGAGGAGCGGCGAGAACGGATAGGCTGTAATAATCTGCACGGTATGCTCGTCAATCACCTTAACCTCTTTAATCATATCTACCAATGCCGCACGCGGAGAAGCTACCTCTGGGTCCAGCATCCGGTCAATATTCGCTTTGACCACCTCCGCATTGAAAGCCGAACCATCAGTGAATTTTAAGCCCTGGCGCAGCTTGAATTCCCAAGTAACATCATCCACCGCTTTCCAGCTCTCGGCCAGCCCTGGTTGAATGTTAAGATCCTTATCATGCTGAACGAGTGTGTCATAGATGTGGGTCGTCATGACACTGGTCTGCTGATCTGTCGACATATGCGGGTCCATCGAAGGAGGATCAGACAGCCAGGCGACAACAAGATCTTGCTCCCCTCCTTCAGCTGGCGGCTTTTCTTCACCTCCCGGCGCTTGAACATTACCGTTGTTTTCTTTTGGCGGCTTGTTCCCCCCGTTACTGCCTCCGCTGCAAGCCGACACGAACAACATCACCAAGATGACTAAAAGCGGAAAAAGCCACCTTAATCTTTTGCTAGCATCCATCAATAGAGCACTCCCCTTCGTAACGAAAAATTTAAAATATTTTATCCGTACTTAACATATATTTGAGTAATTCATATTTATACTAGAAATCTCTATTTAAACTTCGGTCAATTATTTGGAGAAAGGGTGATCGCCATTGCGTAATCAGACGGCAGCAGTAACAGCGGAAACAGGACAAAGCAGGGCTCGGCAACGAAGATGGAAATCTTTTTACACCCAGCTGCAAAAAAATAAGGCGGCTCTGTTTGGAGGCTACTTCCTTATCTTTATCATCATCGTCTCGATCATCGGTCCCTTCCTTACACGCCACGATCCGGCTATCGTCGATTATTCTGCCAAACTGCTAAAGCCTTCAGCCGAGCACTGGTTCGGCACAGATCATAATGGAAGGGATATATTCACACGCATCATTCACGGCATGCCGCTTACATTGTCCGTCGGCTTCGCCTCGGTTCTGATCGGAGCGCTGTTCGGCATCATCCTCGGTGTTGTCTCCGGTTATTATGGCGGCAAAATCGATTCTGTCATCATGCGGATCACGGATATCATGCTTGCTTTTCCAGGGCTATTACTGGCACTGGCTATTGTAAGCGTTCTCGGAAAGAGCTTGTTCAACGTCATTATCGCTGTCAGTATTTTTTCCATTCCGACGTTTGCCCGGATTGTTCGAGGATCAACGCTTGCCGTGCGCAAACTAGAATACATCGACGCCATGCGCTCACTTGGGGCAAGCGACAACCGGATCATATTCAAGCATGTTTTACCGAACATTATGTCCCCGATTATCGTTCAGTCCACCCTCCGTATTGCGGTTGCCATTCTGACAGCCAGCGGTCTTTCCTTCCTTGGACTTGGAGCGCAGCCGCCGGCACCGGAATGGGGAGCGATGCTCAATGACGGCCGGAACTATATAACAGAGCACCCGCATATCGCCCTTTTTCCCGGCCTTTCCATCGTTCTGGTTGTGGTTGCCTTTAACCTGCTGGGTGACGGTTTGCGGGACGTACTCGATCCGAAATCGAAAAAATAGCGGTCTTGATTCAGGTTAAAGTCTAAAGAAAAGGAGTCGGTACAGCATGCTCATGTATACCGTTCGAAGGCTAATTCAAACGATCCCGGTCATCATCGGAGTGACGATTATTGTCTTTCTGCTTATGCATCTCATTCCGGGCGATGCAGCGCAGGTCATTGTTGGAGAAGGCGCTCCGAAAGAAAAAGTCGAGCAAATCAGAGAAAGCCTCGGCTTGAACGATCCACTTCCCGTACAGTATTGGAACTATGTCAGCCAACTGATCCAAGGTGATTTGGGAGACTCGATTCGCAGCAGCCGCCCGATCGTGGATGAAATTTTCACAAGTCGTTTCTGGGTGACTGTGGAGCTGGCGCTTTACAGTACGATACTGGCCGTGTTTCTCGGCCTGACCGCTGGCATTATTTCCGCGGTAAAAAGAAACTCCCCTGCCGATGTCGGTGTTATGCTGATCGCCTTGTTTGGTCTGTCTATGCCGAACTTCTGGCTCGGCCTCATGTTGATTCAATATTTTGCCGTTGATTTAGGATGGTTTCGGCCCTCCGGCTGGGGAAGCTGGTCGCAGAACGTTCTCCCGGTCATTACGCTCGGCACAGGCGGCGCCGCCATGATTGCAAGAATGACACGTTCCAGTATGCTGGAGGTCATCAGCCAGGATTATATCCGTACCGCGAAGGCCAAGGGCGTTCGGGAGCGCGTCGTCATATACAGACATGCTCTGAAGAATGCGATGATCCCGGTCATTACCGTTATCGGCCTGGAATTCGGCGGCCTCTTGGGCGGGGCTGTACTGACAGAATCGGTATTTGCGGTAAACGGCATGGGACGTTATGTGATTGACTCAATCCGGGCGAGAGACTTTCCGGTCGTTCAGGCTGCGATTCTGATCATCTCCTTAACGTTTGTGCTTGTGAATTTACTGGTAGATATCTCCTACAAATATTTCAATAAACGAATCGATTTCGATTGATCATAGAATCGCAAGGGAAAAGGAGTGAGAACGATGAACGCGAAACAATCAGTACTGGAAATCAAAAACCTACAGACTTCATTTTTTACAGACAGCGGCGAAGTCAGGGCGGTAGATGGCGTAAGCCTAAGTGTCCGCAAAGGCAAAACACTTGGCATCGTAGGCGAGTCAGGCTCCGGAAAAAGCATCTTATCTCTATCGATCTTGCGCCTCATCTCAGAGCCGGGCCGCATCATCGGTGGTGAAATGATATATAACGGGGAAAATTTACTGAACAAAACGGTGAAGCAGATGCGCAACATCCGTGGAAATCAAATATCGATGATTTTTCAGGAACCGATGACCTCATTAAACCCTGTCTTTACGATCGGGGACCAGATTGCAGAAGCCTATCAAGTTCATGAAAATATGAGTAAGCGACAGGCAATGGATAAAGCCGTAGAAATGCTGCGTCTCGTAGGTATTCCTTCCCCAGAAAAAAGAGTGAAGCAATATCCGTTTCAGCTTTCTGGGGGAATGCGCCAGCGGGTTATGATCGCCATGGCTTTGGCCTGCAATCCCGATCTGCTTATTGCGGATGAACCGACAACCGCACTTGACGTAACGATACAGGCGCAAATTCTGGATCTGATTCGGGAACTGCAGCAGAGGCTGCATATGTCGGTTATTTTCATCACCCATGATCTTGGTGTGGTCGCGGAAACCTGTGATGATGTTGCTGTAATGTACTGCGGCAAAGTCGTGGAATTCAGTGATGTCCATACGCTGTTCAAGGAACCTAAGCATCCATATACGGTTGGGCTGATGAATTCGCTGCCTCGCCATGACATCGATCAGGAAGAGCTTGAAGCGATCAAAGGTTCTGTGCCGAGCCCCTATGCCGGACTCACCGGCTGCTGGTTTGCACCGCGCTGCCCTCACGCGCAGGATCTGTGTCGTGAAGCTTTGCCTGAGCTTACGGAGATTGGCGACAACCATAAAGTACGCTGCTGGATGTACAGTGATCTATGGAATCCAAACCAAACAGAGCCGGAGGTAAACACATGAGTAAAGAACTTCTGACCGTAAATCATTTGAAGCAGTATTTCCCGATCAAGGGCGGTGTCTTTGGACGAACAACCAACTATGTTAAGGCGGTAGACAACATCTCTTTCACCGTCTATGAAGGAGAAACTGTCAGTCTCGTAGGCGAATCGGGCTGCGGTAAATCTACGACAGGACGTGCCATTTTGCGATTGGATGAACCGACCTCCGGTGAAGTGATTTTTGAAGGGACAAACCTGCTTTCTCTAAATAAAAAACAAATGAATCAAAAACGAAAAGACCTTCAAATGATCTTCCAAGACCCTTATGCATCACTTAATCCAAGGAAAACGGCAGTGCAAATCCTGGAAGAGGCGATGGAGATTCAAAAGATCGTACCCAAAGATAAACGGCGGCAAAAAGCCATTGAGCTGCTCGAAACTGTCGGCTTGTCATCTCACCAGGCCGACCGCTATCCCCATGAATTCAGCGGTGGTCAGCGGCAGCGAATCGGTATCGCCCGGGCGCTGTCTGTCAATCCGAAACTGATCATTAGCGATGAAGCGGTATCGGCCCTCGATGTTTCCATACAAGCCCAGGTGCTTAACCTGATGAAATCACTGCAACGAAAGTTCAAATTGACATACCTGTTCATTTCCCATGATCTTGGTGTCGTCCGTCACATATCCGACCGAATCATTGTCATGTACCTAGGAACGATTGTAGAGATCGCTGACAAAAAATCATTATTTCATCAACCGCGCCATCCTTACACCCGCGCTCTTCTCTCTGCAATTCCAACCCTTGATCCTGAACGAAAAACCGAACGCATTTTGCTAAAAGGTGATGTTCCCTCACCGATCGATCCGCCAAGCGGCTGTCGGTTTCATACTCGGTGTATGTACGCAAGTCAGCGGTGCAGAATTGAAAAACCCGAGCTGCGTCAAGTACAGGAGGGGCACGAAAGCCATCTTGCAGCCTGCCATCATATCGAGGAAATAGATAGCGGTGCGGTACTGCCGCGCTGATTGAGGAATAAGCTCACAAACGAGCACCGTTGCTGAACGGTCTCGTTTTTTTATTTCATATTAAAGTGTAGAAACGAACATCATAGAAAGAACGCTCATTGCGGAACGTAACGGGTCACTATATAATTGATATAAGAATGAGGAGGTTGAATATGAACTACACCATTAATCTGTTTGGTTACAATGTCGATTGTACATTTGAGGTAGGAACGGAAGGCTTGAGCATCAAAATGTCAGAGGAAAACCAACAAGCGTTAAAACAATACCTCATCCGTGTGTTGCCTAAGTATGGGAGAGAGGCCTCTAATGATTCTTCGCTGGAAACATTAATTGAACTCGCAATAGATGCTGAGAAGACAATAGAAGGCCGCCTGGTAGAGCCAAAACTAAAGTTACCTTATGAATTTCAGCCGGAAGTGAAAGAAAAGCTCATTGAAGCAGCTGCACTTCAAAACATGTCTGCAACTCAATTACTCATTCGCATCATTGAAAAAAAATATCAAGAAGTCATGGGATAGGAGGGACATTCGTTGGCATACGGTAATAAAGTAAAATTTCACTATGATGTACCAGCCTACATTAAAAAGCAACTTGCTGAAGCTGCAAAGAAATTGAACATGACAGCGACAGAACTTCTAACAAGAACCATTGAAGAAGAATACGAACGCGTTATTAATGAGAAAAAACAAAAATCAGATCGTTGAGGAAGCGAGCTGCGCAAAAGCTTGTATTTGCTCCAAAAATAAACTTTGGTAATGGTATTCATTGCCGATTTTTTCGTATACAAAAAGATGACATAAATTATAAGATTCATCTTGATTAAGCTCAATAAGATAAACATACAGCGTAGGAGATTTATCATCTAATTTAACATAAAACTTGGAGGTCATACTTGCCTCTAGTAACTCAGCGATATGATGCTGCATTTCAGACGGGATTATAGAAAGATCAATGGGACAAGCGTGACCTTCATGGATCGTCATAAGATACCATACCTCCTTTATTGCATTTATACTAAGTACCATGTTATCCCATTATACCAAACATGCGTTCGTAAGTTAAGAGGAATTCTCTATATAATAAATTTCTATATAGTAAATTTAAGAGTTGATTTTCTTTAACAGGATAAAGCATGATTTTTGATTTTATACTAAACTTTATCTTTTACAAAATGGACCTTATAGACGCAAGCAGGCCACCCAAGATTAAAATAAATCTTCGGGTGGCCTGCTTCTATTTTTTATTGGTAATTCCTCATTTCAGTTCTCATTGAAGCTGATTCAGCAAATTCAGCATGGCCTGTGCACTTTCTGCCCGGGTTGCCGCTGCCTTAGGTGCAAATGTACCGTTCGCATGCCCTTTCATCAAGCCCAAGGTTAAAACTTTGTTCACCTTTGGGGCTGCCCAAGCTGAAATTTGATCTTTGTCCTTAAATATAGGTACGCCCGCTGAAGTGGAACTATCCCCCTTCAACTCGTAAGCGCGCAGGAGCATTACGGCCATTTCTTCACGCGTGATCACGGCATTCGGTGCAAAAACATTCTTGCCTTTACCGCTCACCAGCCCATGATGATGAGCTGCTGCCACTGCCGATGCGTACCAGGCTTTGCTGTCCACATCTTTAAATGCCGCATTTCCTTGACCTTCATCATCCAGATTCAAGGCCCGAACTAGCATCGCTGCAAACTGTGCCCGTGTCAGCTGTTGATCAGGGCTAAACAACGCATCGCTTGTGCCCATCACAATCTGTTTGGCTGCAAGCTCTTTTACTGCATTTTCAGACCAGTGACCTGAAAGATCAGCAAACGATTTATTGTATTCCAATACAGCATACTTACCAAAATGGCTAATCTCTGCAATCAGCTCTCCATCCTCAAGCTTGCCACCGGCGTAATCGAGCTTGCCTTGATCGGATAAGGCGTAGATTCCTGCCAATTTCCGATTGACTCCGGTATCAACCGCAAAACGAAGTATTACAGGTGCTGTAACATGATCCAGCTTATGCACCGTGCCGTCCTTCATTTGTACGGAAAGATCGAAATCGTACATTTGGCTTCCAAGCTTCAGCTTCGCGTTCTCGGAAGCCCCTGCTTTACTGACGAGAGATGACGCTGTCTCCCTCGGAATTTCTTTCAGCTTGAATGAAAATACTGCAGCCTTCGCTTGATCTGCTGGCACCCGTTTCCCCAATTCCTTAAGCCATGACGAAGGCAGCTGTACGGTCAAGCCGTCTCGTTTCAGTTCAAGCGGTTTAGAACCGAGTATATCTCCGGCTTTCACCGGAATCAGAACTTCCTGATCTTTGGCTCCAAGCTCAATCGTCACTTGGCCGCTGCGAAGCGATTGTTCACTAATGATGATTTGACCGGTATTCGGCTTCGTTCCCGGAACGGTTGAATCGCCAGGAACGACCGGAGCGGTCGATGAGCCGCTATCGGCTCCATCATTTTCAGTACCTTTATCCGGAATTTCTTCTTTGTCGTTTCCATTCTCTTCACTACCGTCATCATTTCCGTCGGTTTCCGATGGAACCGCAGCCAGAATAACCGTTCCTCCATCAGACATGCTTGGCAGAGTTATTGTCACCTTCTGGTCACTGGATACGTCATATACCGTTCCACTGTACAAATCTTTAACGCTGCTACCCGCCGCAAATGGAACGGACAAAGTAACCTGTTTCTCTTCCTTCTTCACATGGATAGCAGTAACGATATGCTCACCTTTATATTCCTTGTCAAATGCGATGTAACCATCAGCATCAGATGCTGCAATCGAGGTGCGTTTACCTTTAGAGAACACTTTCGAGTGATCGGCACGAATATTCAGCAGTTTTTGATAATGCGTCAGCAGCTTCTTCTCTGCCTCCAACTGATCCCAAGGCATATCTCCCCGGTTCTCGCTTAATTCGCCCTTGCTCATATCTCCCGCATTTTTGCCGGAACGCCCAAGCTCCTCACCGTAATAAATAACCGGCTGGCCTTTAGACGTAATCTGCAGAGCTGCCGCAGCCATCAGCTTCGCTTTATCTCCACCTACATAATGGGACAAGAAACCATCCTCATCATGACTACTCAGAAATTGTCCCATCATTTTAGTGTTGTCGAGTTTCGCTTCACGATCAGCAAGATAAGCTTCAACCGATTCCACATTGCCGTTTACAAATTCCTTGGCCTTCTCTTTAAAACCAAAATCGAGCAAGCTGTCCATTTGGCCGCTTTGTAGGGTTCCTCCATCTTGATCCACGGTAGCGCCAAAGTATTCCCCGATCATTTTGAAGTCCGGATTGATCTTCGTCAGTTCATTTTTAAACGCCTTCCAGGTCGTTTCATCTACGTGCTTAACTGTATCAACGCGGAAGTAATCAATCGTATCTCCCCGATCTGTTCTGGCACGCTCCAGCCATCCGGCCTGCCAGTCGATAATCTGCTTTCGAACGTCCGGATTTTCGGTCATGAAATCAGGAAGCCCGGCCAGATCACCTTTTACAGGATCTACATCCGAAGAGAGTCCGTCTGTCCGTAGCATATTGGAAAAACGGTCCTTATCCTGCTGCGTGATGCCAGGCGCGTTGTCCCCCGGCTTTAGACCATATCCCGTGTGATTCAGAACGACATCAACCATGATTTTGATGCCTCTGTCATGCGCCTTGTCGATCAGCTCTTTAAAGGTATCCAAATCACCCAAATGTTCATCGATCTTCGTAAAGTCCTTGGCCCAATATCCGTGATAACCATACTGCTTACCGTTGAACGAAGCACCCTGGTTGAAGTCAATATTATCAACAATCGGTGTAATCCAAAGCGTATTCACGCCTAAATCCTCAATGTAATCAAGCTTGTCAATGAGACCTCTGAAATCCCCTCCGTGATAAGCTTCCAAATGGCTTTTGTCTGCATCCGCATTGTTGGATGGATCACCATCCATAAAACGGTCGGTAAGCACAAAATAAATCCGCGCCTCATCCCAGTCAAAATCGAGCTTGCCCGCAGAGGTTCTCGGCTTCACGGTTAATGTCACTTCCCCGGTATGTCTGTTGCCATACTCGTCTACGAGGGTGACCGGAATCTGTTTCCGGCCTGCCGTTACCGTGTCCTTCACTGCAATCGTTTGCTCAAACAGCTCCGGATCGAGCTTCACTTTAGCCGGACCTCCCACTTCCGTCAGGTCCATATAAGCTTCCTTATAGGCAACAGGCTCAGAGGAAGTAACGTTAAGCTTCAATACTGCATTTTCGTTATAACTAATAGAGCTTGGGCTCACCGCTGCCCCTAACTTAACTGTGGGCTTAAGGTAGGTAACCTGTGATTTGCCGTCCACTGTATTTTTCGGATCGGTCACTTCTTTAGTCGTCCCATTATAGGTCACAACAAAGGAATACTCGTAAGTGCCTGGGGCAACCCCTTTCAGCGTATAGCTGAACCATTCCTTATCAGGAACGTAGCTCATCTTCTCCAATTTTCCGTCGATGTTAAGCTTAACATCGGTGAGCGTATCCATCTGCCCGTCGCGGAACAGTCGATCGTCCCGATATAAAAATGTGATGTTGCCGTCCTCAAGAACAGGGCCCGAAATGCTTGGCAAAATGTCTATCGCATGAACCATGCTCGTTACGTTTACTTTTGTGACAGCTTCTCCAGGCGTAAGCAGAATTACCCGATCAGCCGGGATATCCTGCTTGGCTGTACTCCAATCCTCCCCTTTGCGAAGGACAAAACCGACACTGGTCGTTTCAGGAGCCACTTCAATCAAAGCGGTAGCCACACCATTTTCAAACTGGGTAAAATCGATCCTATCGTTCTTCACTCCCGTGTTCCAAACCCACAAGTTCCAATCCTTATAATCCTGATCCGGACGGAGATAGTTAAACTGGACATATCGTTTGTCATCTACCGGATCAACCGTGACGGTAACCGTAATCTTCTGCTCGAAGCCACCATAAGAAACGGTAATAACGGCCTTTCCTTCCGCAACTCCCTTCACCAAACCTGCTGCAGTTACGCTTACAACCTCTGTATTGCTCGAAACGTAAGTTGCATTCTTCGTTACATTTCGTTTGCTGCCGTCATTATAACCGGCCTGAACGGTTGTCTGATGTGTTGTCCCCGTCTGCAGTGCATAGCTGTCTTTATCTACGGACAAGGAATTCTGTACGGCAGCCGCCGCGTCCATTTTAATAACAACCGCCGTCAAAGGCTCAAGTGTAATCGACTGAGAAGTTAAGGTGAACCCGGATTCGTTCTTCACCTCCGTGGCGCCCGCTTCGTCATGATCAACCAGAACTAAACCGGAGGTCAGATTTTCGTTTAGCGTCAAGGTTCTTTCTTTCGTATCCGCATTTACAAATACATAATAATGGCCTGTTCCATCCGTAGCTTTGTTTTTGTACGCGATCACCAGGTCCTGAGCCTGCACTTCAGGGATTGGCAAAAGCGTCACATTGCTATCTACAAGCGATTGATCACCCAATCGGAACGCATCGGTCGATTTTCTTAATTCAATTAACCCGGTTGTATATTCTCGCGTCTTGTTGTTCTCCGGATATTTCGTTTCATTGGTTGCTTTTTCCCAATCAAACTTATTGATCGCATCCGATGAGTCATAGGAGTCATGAATAAAGTAACCGAAGCTCTTTCCTGTCTCATCCTTTAATTCATGGTACTTCTGCTCTGGTGTGCCTTGACCGAACCACTGTTTCGTCCGGCCATATTCCTGTCCTGCATGAAGGAATGCCGTACCTTGCGAGGTCAGTGTGAGCAGGTTGCCAAGACGGATACGTTGATGAATCTCCCGATCATTGGCCGCAATCGAAGGGTCCTTCTTGATCGACTGGGCAATGATATCGTACAGCGGCAGGTTGTCATGGGCTTCAATATATTGAACCATGTCACCCGGGTCATCTTCTTTCGTGTTTCCAGGCTGTGCCTTGATATTGTTAAAAATCGTCTGGATGTCGCGCTTGCCGCCGGTAATGAATCGCGGCTCGCCTTCGTTTCCGAATCCGGATTTTAATTCGTTACGGAATTCATCGGAAAACACGCCCACGTCATCCGTTTGATCCATCCAGTTTTGGTCCGCGCCTTTGCCCGCTAAGGAAGGGTCCGACAGATGCCCGCCGAATGTTACCCACCCTTCACCAATGAACAGGGCATTCGGATTGATGGCGGCGGCTGCATCGTAAGCGTTCTGTACCGATTCATAGGTGGCATCCCCCATCATGTCCCAGCGCATACCATCGATTTTATATTCTTCAAACCAGTATTTAACGGAATCGATCATCAGCTTCTCGGCCATTTTACGGTTGGTTGCCAAATTGTTGCCAAAGCCTCCAATGAAATTGCCGTTGGCATCCTGAAAAGCATAATAATTAGGCACGATATCATTCAGGAAATCAGCCTTTGCCATATGCGTGTACACAACGTCCAAAATAACGCCCATTCCCGCTTCGTGTATCGCATCAATCATTGCCTTCAGCTCTTTAATTCGAAGCTCCGGATCTTTAGGATTTTCGGAATAAGCACCATCTGGCGAGAAGTAGCTGTGCGGGTCGTAACCCCAATTGTATTCATTGTTTTGTGCCGAATACTCCAGCTCTCTTTCCTTCATCACCGCTTCATCACCGTAATACCATGCCATGACAGGAAGAAGCTGAATATGCGTGACGCCGAGGGATTTAATATAATCGAGCTTCTCCTTGAAAGCATCGTAGGACCCCCAGGTCGCATGATTGAGATCATCTTCAATTGAAGGATCAGACGTAAAATCCCTCACATGAATCTCCCAAATGATTGCGTCTTCCCTCTTCTCATAACCTGGAATGTCCGCAAAATCATAGCTGGCTGGATTCGTCTGACTCAGATCCACGATGGCAGCCTTGCCAACGGTATCCCCGTCCGGTTCAGGCTCGCCCTTCGTATTGACCCTGAATTCGGCCATAGATTTGGCATACGGGTCCAGCACTGTTTTGGTCACCCCGTTATGGGTCACTTCATATTGATAAAAATAGCCTCTAAAATCCGGAACCCCGAGGTCTCCCGGCTTCAATTGAACCGACCAGACCCCTTTCTCTCCTTGAACCAGGTCAACACTTCCGATCAGCTGAACTGCATCATCTTTGCTGTATACGTTCACGGATACGGCGGTTGCCGTCGGCGCCCACAGCTTTAATTGCGCTCCGCCAGCTTGATAAGTCGCACCGAGATCATCACCGTCATAGTAATACATCTCATCGATCATTCTCCAACCGGTGGAGGCAGCTACTGTTTTTCCGGCGTACGTTACCTTTAAAGGCAACGCTTCCAAATTGAACGGTGCAGCTAACTCAACGGTTGTTTTCCCGGTTATTTCAGCATGGTTGATGACGACTTCATTGCCGTCTTTATCCTTAATCTTAAGTCCTTTCTTGAGTGAATCCGCTTCCAACCCATCTGTCATCGTAAACCCGAGCTGGATTTTCCCAGGAGATAATATTTCGGCTGAGACAAGTCCTGTCGACACTTCTCCGAACGGGGATACGTAGACGGTGTCATCTCCCTCTTTAATAAACAGATGCTTAAACCGATCAACAAGGGCAAAGCCTTTGTCACCGCCATCCTTACCAGCATCACCCTTGGACGGATCGAGCACTAAGAAGTTCAGCTTCTGGGCGTCAGGTTTCATCGGAATGTCTACATAGGCTCCATAGCGGTCTTCCTGCCCTGCCGGGAACATCGTAGCATCTTCTGGCCATTCACCGGATGGAGTTGCAACGTCATCACCCCATAGCCATAAGCCATATGCATCATAGTTCTGATCCTGTCTTTGATAGTGAATGCGCACGGTATCTGCTGGAAGCTCAGCCGGCTCGAAATTGTAAACCGTGTCAGAGCCTTCCTTTAGCCATACTTCGTTCATTTCGGGTGAAACGATAGCGAAGTTTTTGTCGCCGCCGTCTTTATTGCCGCTAACGCGGTCCACGACGACCAAACCGACCTTCTGTGCTCCCGCCTTCAGCGGTATATCTACAAATGCGCCATAGCTGTCAACCTGCCCATTCGGGAAAGGGGTTGCGCCGTTCGGCCAGTTTGTGGACGGATCTTCCACATCATTAAAAGTCCATAATCCCATATTGGTATAGTTGTTGTCGGTCCGTTGGTAGTGAACTCGCAGATGATTCGCAGGCACCGGATCAGCGGGGTCTACGGGATCAGCAAGCATTGTATAATCCGCCTCTACGCTGTTATCCTTCGCATAGTACCTAAAAGTCACCTGCGATTTTTGCGGAAGTTCAAGCGTTTCTCTGGACGGCGGATATACTTCACTATCACTTCCGTCACCCAAAGCGATCTGGTACTCATGTTTTCCATCATAAATATCGGCCGTTACTGAATACACATTGTCATAATCATGATCCTGCATGATCAACTTCGCATCTGCAGCCGACCAGTCAGCAGCTTCACCGATGACGGATTGGAAACTACCGATCACTCTTGGCAGTTTATCTGCTGGCATCGACGTGTAATATGTAGAATCCGCAATCTTGTGCGTAAGATGATGATAGTAGAACGTCACCACAGTTTCCTGATCGAGCGTAATTTTAATATTTCCGTCCTGCTGAGCCCCATCCTGATTCGTGTAATTGGCGAATCCGTAACTTTCATCCCAGGAACCGTTTATCGCTACCTTGTACTGATATGTTCCAGGTGGCAAAGTCCTGGTTAATCGGTACTCGCCATTACCCATATCTGTCATGGTTGTAGCTTCTGATGCTGGGTCCCACTCTTCTCCTCCAAATTTCGTCTGCAGGTCACCAACTAACACAACCTTGGTTGGTGGAGCATTGGCATCTGCCTGTACAGGAGGAATACCGAGCATGGATAATACGAGTGAGATTATTACAATGATAGACCAGGTTCTCTTGCTAGCTGCGCTCATTCTCATTACAGCGGAGCCTCCTTCAATGATTAGTAGTTTCTTTGTGACGCCCCTTCCATGCAAACGCTTGCATAAAATGGAGTAAGTTTTAACGGAAATAATGATATATATGACATTTTTTATGAGTTATGTCATCTAATCCGTTAAAACAGCAAATAATAATAGCAATTTCGATGTAAACGTTTGCATATTTTATTGTATTCGCCCTTCTAATGATCGTCAAGAGTCAAGGGATACAATTTCACCTGGAACGCTGGTGACCTGCCAGCTACATCATACATTCACAAACAGATTTTGCGTCGGTTTCTTTTCTTTTGAGATGAATTCCCACGAATTAATGAAAGAGAACGAAGCGATTTAAGAAAGGTTGTGGTTGCCTTTGTCCCCGAATTTCCTCCGTAAGAATTACACAAAATTCGGGGGCAAAAGCGATTGGAGAAATAGGCATGTGGAGCGTCCTCTGCAACTAGAAAGGGGGCTTTCATTCAATGGCCCCTTTAAGATATCCCTGCTTCCACGTTAATGAACGACTGCATTCCTGCGCGGAACCATATTTTTACGCCGATACATCGACAACAGCATTCCCACAGCAGCAAAATAAAAAAATTGCGACCAGCCACCATAAGCCATAAATGGTAAAGATACGCTTGTAATAGGAACGATACCGAACGCCATTAGAATCGGCCACAGCATAAAGAAACCGAAAATGACCATGAACGCAAGCGTCAGTCTTTTGGCATAAAGATCATGCCGTGAAGTAGACATGCGCCACAATTCAATCAGAAACAGCAGAACCAGCAAAACGATCACAATCGCTGCACCCCAGCCGAAGCAGTAGATAAGGTATGGAAAAAGCGAATCACTTAAGATGTATGGCAAGGTTTTGTGGGTTGCAGCAAATCCATGACCAGTCCAGCCTGCCGATCGGATCGCCTCCATCGTCTGGATCAATTGAAAATTGCTCTCACTCGTAGGATTAAAAAACGCAGCTATTCGGTGCCTTACTTGTTCCATCTGGAACATCATAAAAGTAAACACAGCCAGGGTTGGCATACCAAAGAGAAGCATATGCTTCATCTTTTTCGTTGATTGCCAGGTTAACACCAGATAACCGATAATATAAATCAGACCGTAATTCATCGAGCGGCCAAAAATAAATAAAAGAATCGGAACTACGCCCCGAAATAGCATCCGGTAAACATGATCTAACATTCCGTCCCGCTCGTCTTGCTGAGAGAAATTCAATCCTGCCAATGCGATGAGCAAAAGAAAGACGGAAAGTTCCATCATGTTAATGTACATGAACCCCAAGGAAATATATAATTTTGCTCCATTCAATGTATCCCCCGCCCACAGAGTATAAGCCATAAGAGCCAGGGTCACAGAAAAGATCACTTCAGAATACTTCCGAATTTTCCGGTAATCTAAAAAATAAAATCCTATAAGAACCAAAAGTCCCATGACAATGTAAATCGCTTTTTTAATAGATAAACCAGAGGTGTATGTCAGCGGTTCAGAATATTCCACATTGAGCACCCCGAATAAGCCAATCAGAGACATCAGCACAATCATGATACTCATCCTCCAATTCAGCAAAGGCCGATGCGCCTGATGAAGGCTCCGCCCGATCACCGACGCAGATCCCATCTGCTTGACGGCTTCCTGAATCGCTGATTCTTCCGTATAACCTTCCATCTGAAGGCTCTCCGCTCGTTCCACGATATGCCCGCTGATCTCCTCCCGGATTTCGGGATGAAGTTCCTTCGCCCGAACATGCCTGCAAATGCTGTCCAGAAATTCCTTCACTGCCTTATTGTTTTCTAACATCACGCTACTTCACCTCCCCGATAACCGTATCTACCGCCGTTCGAAACCGCACCCATTCCCGGGTCTTTTCTATTAATTGCTCCCGTCCACGATCTGTAATCCGGTAATATTTCCGTTTGCGTCCATCATACTGACTCCAGTATGATTCCAGCCAGCCCTCTGCCTCAAGTGTATGTAAAATAGGATACAATGTCCCTTCCTTCATCAAGAACACACCGTCCGAGCATTGTTCGATCTCCTTAATCAACTCGTAACCGTACATTTCTTTCCTGCTCAGGACGGTAAGCAATAAAATAACGGTGCTCCCTTTAAGCAGCTCTTTATTAATCGTCAATGTCGTTTCACTCCCCTGCCAATATACATCGTAAATCTATGTATCGTTAATCTAGGTATATAATAATACTTTCTTTTCCAACTTTCAATCTTTAAGATTAACCTAACTAAATTGTATTTTTTTAACTTACACTCTAAAATAAGAGAATCATATCAACAAAGGAGAACAATATGTATTTTCGGAAAATAGCGGTTTTCGCCCTGCTGTTGATGTTCCTGGCTAGTGTATTTCCCCTACAAGTATCCGGAAGTGAAGAACGTGTCCTGGACCGCGAAACCTCCGACAGACTACGAGAGACATATGACCTGGAAATACCCGACTCTTCTTCCTCTCCTATGTTTGAAGGCGACTGGGGAACGAGCAATCCTGCCGGGCTCGCTCTTGATCTTGTTTACACCGCTCTATACCCACTTCCCTCCATTGTCCAAAAGATTGTCTATTTTCATTCTGTAAAATAGTTCAACGCAACAAATTGACATAGCAAAAAGAGGGCCTAGGCCCTCTCTTACTTCCTTAAGTGAGACATATAATCATAAGCTGTCGTTCCGTACACATTTTTGAAGTGACGATTCAAATGAGCCAGATCGGTAAAGCCGCACTGGGTAACGGCCGCGTACACATCCCGGCTCCGTTCGATTAACTGCTTCGCATGCTCCACCTTACAGTTCAAATAGTATTGATAAGGCGAAATCCCCACGTTCGCTTTAAAAGAACGAATGAATTGATACTTGGACATACCGAAGCGGCTGCTTAATTCATCCAAACGCAATACTTGATCAAGATGACCATGTATCATTTCCTTGGCTTTTCTTGTGAACACCGTGTCTATTTTTCCAGTTCGACTGAATAGATCCTCTGAAAAATTGCCGGCAACGTCGAGCAGCAGCTCGCTGCATAAAGCCTCCGGCATATCGTTAAATATCGCCTTGGTTAGATTCAGAATCCTCTTCTCTAATTTGGGATCATATACAATGGGCGTATTGAAACGAACCATATCTTTTTTCTGAATCAATTCCAAAAAATGATCAGGATGAACATAGATCATCACATAATCTATTCCTGTTTTTTCCTGAGACCAGCCATCATGATTCTGCTCCGGATGGAACAACATCACACCGCTTTCGTGAGAGACCTGCTGACTGCCGTCCAGCTCATACTTTTGAATTCCGCGCAAGGTTACACCCAGGGCATATTCCTCATGACAGTGCATTTTATATTTAAAATCGGTCATCCTTGCAGACAGCGCAGTAATCCCTGCCGATTTTTTATATATAAAGCGCTCCATCCTTCATTTTCACCCCTTTATGAGATCCGTAATACCGGAAACGCTAATTGCCGAATAAACGAGCAGCAACGCGAGTATCGTTTGGCTTGCCTTTTGATATTTTTGCATAATTCCTTGAAAAAGGGTACCGCACACCGCCCAGGTCAAATAAGCGGCCACCCCAATTAACGTCACAATAACAACAAATACGGACAATACAGGTCCCGATTTATAATATGGCATTACAAAACTTGGAATGACGGTTAATGTAAATACAACAACCTTTGGATTTAAAAACTGCGTTAGAAAACCGGACGTGAACGATGTTGCTTGATTAGAGGCATTTTCAGATACGTCCATCCTGTAAATTTGATACGCCAGATACAGCATAAACAAGCTGCCCGCGATCTGCATGAATGCTAAAATAGCCGGCATACTGGAACCTAGTACGCTATTCAGAAAAACCGAAGCGGCAATTAACAGGAAAAAAGCAAGTGATGCCCCGGCAATATATCGTAATGCTTTTTTCATGCCCTCGTTCTGAACCGCCGCCAGAATGACGATGTTGGACGGACCGGGTGTGAACGCGACCACAAAACAATAAATAAAAAAGGAAGAAAAATTCATGATAGCAAGCTCTCCTTACAAAGGAATTACCCTTGCATTATAGAGCTTTTGGCTAATGGCAGAATAGTACATTATTGCAGCAAAAAAACCCGCAGTGCCGGGGCTGCGGATTTCATTGTAACTCTTTTGTTTGATCACGTTATATAAGCTTATGCGCAAACCACTTCTTCCCGCGAAAACGCCACAGAAAGATTGCACCGCGCACGCCCCATTCACAGTTCATCGCCAGCCAAACTCCAAGAATGCCAATGCCAAGGACAATGCCCAGAATATATCCAAGCACTACCCGGAACAGCCACATCGTCAACATCGACGTGATCGAAGTGAACCGAGAGTCGCCCGCCGCCCGAAGCGCGGATGGAAGAATGAAGCTGATGGGCCATAATGGAATCTGTACGATACAATTGATCAGAAGGAGCAAGAAGATATCATCCACAATTTCAGCAGGTGGATCGAACAAACCGACCAGCGGCCGGAAAAACGGTAATAGAATCAAGCCACTTACTACCAAAGTGCAAGAGCCCAGCACAAGAAAAGACTTGATAAACTTGCGAGCATCTGCAATATTCCCTCGTCCAATGCATTGTCCGACAACCGTTACCACGGTGAGAGACAGGGCGCTGGCCGGGATTTGAAGCACTCCGGCAAGAGATTGGCCGATGGCGTTGGTCGCGATAGCATAGGTGCCCAAACTGACAATGAACACCTGAGTTAATATTTTTCCGCCGTTAAAAAACATCTGCTCCGCCGCAAACGGAAGTCCGATGAACATGATCTTGCGCAGCATGGATAACGGAATTTGAAATAAATCGCGTACCCGCAGATGCAATGTAGCATCCACTTTAAATAAATAGTACAGGGCGCAAACAGCCCCCCCATAACGAGCGATGTTCACGGAGATCGCCATCCCCGTCACACCCATCTCTAAAATATTTATAAATACGACGTTCATTAAAACGTATAGTAAGTTCATGATCATCGATAGAATGAGCGATGCCCGTGTTTTTCCGATCCCGCGAAGTGCACCGCATACCGCTTGAACAATCGCTATACCTACGTATGAAGCACTGCTTCCGATCAAATAAACCCTCGCACTGTCCAGCACTTCCGGCGAGGCTGATCCAAACAGCACACTAAGCACTGGATTATGAAGCCCCATAATCAGAAGGCCAATCCCAAAAGCGATCAAAGCTACCGAAGTGACCGTACTGGCAGAAGCCCGGGAAACCATCAGGTCATTGCCGCTGCCTTTATACTGAGCCACTACAACCGTACCCCCGGTCGCTACAGCTACAAACACATTGATCAAAAAAATGTTGAGCGAATCGACCATGTTAACCGCACTGACCGCCGCCACCCCCGACGAGCTGATCATAGCCGTATTTACCAAATTAAGTCCGATAATAAAGGCCTGGTCGATCAGAATCGGAAAAAACAAAGCAAAAATCTGCCGGTAATCCATCGATTCTCCGGAAAAATATTGATTCAAAATGCCATTCATCTGCATTTGCATTCGTCTACGAAGTGGATTCAACGTCATCACATTCTTTTCGTTTATATCAGGTAAAAACGCTTGGCTGACCTTATGATACGACGTATATATTTGAAAAAACTCTTCATCTGAAGAGCTTTTCATAAGACTACATAAAATGAAAAACCGGAACAGTTCCGGTTAATTTTAATATTTCTACATAAGCATATTTACCCAGTGTTGATTGGAGGATATCACTGTACCCGAAATCTGTCAATGAGCAAAGGCATGTATCCCGAAGGTATCCATTAATAATGAAATTTATATAAATCCTGAACTCGATTTTGGGATATGGATTTTGGAGTATGCCTCATGATCCAGTTTCTGCCTGCGGTCAGGATGCTACTTTCAGACTGGGCTATTTTTCCGAGCATCCAGGATAGATTCGATATTTTGACTGCCCTCTTTCTTCGACGGATATCGTATTGTACAAAAGCTTCATGAATATCGCTGTACTGCTCGATACAATCAGCAAGGACCCGAGCATCTTCAATCGCTTGGCAGGCTCCTTGACCTACATTAGGTGTGATGGCATGAGCTGCATCTCCGATAAATACGATACGTTTCTCATAAAAACGTTTCAAAGGTACGATATCCGCTATATCACGGTGAATGATTTGATGCGGCTCTGTCTTTTTCAACAGACCAGGGATCGGCATATGATAATCCTCGAAAATAGGAAGTAAATCCTGCGCTGTAAAATTAGCATAGCGGGCTTCATTCGGCGGAGCGTTCACCAATGCATACCAATACACTTGATGATGTGGCAGCGGCACAATGCCAAAACGGCCTTTCGTTCCCCACGTCTCGATAAAATGTTCCGACAACCCCGGAAGACCATCGGAAGAGACGACACCTCGCCAGCAGGTATATCCGGCATAACGATAAATATCTTTCGTCAAGAGTTGCTTTCGTACACCGGAGTGAATACCATCAGCGGCGACCAATATGCTTCCCTCAGCTATACTGCCATCCGCAAAATGGACCCGTACACCATGGTCATCTTGCTGGATCACTCGGCATTCTTTCCCCCACTCCACTGTCCCGGGGTGAAGCGCCGAAAGCAATAAATGATGCAGATCCTTCCGGTGGATCGAATACATCTTCTGAGAGCCGGAAGGGACCGTTAACTTGGTCAGCATTTCCCCTTTTTCAGACAACAGATGAAAACTCTCGCTTGCCTTTCCGGCACGGATGATCTGAGCGGCAATGCCATAGGGTTCAAGAGCCTGAAGTGCATTGGGAGCTATAATGATGCCGGCGCCTGCTACGGTTGGTTCAGGACTTCTCTCGTATACCTTTACTTGTATCCCCAAGTGTTGAAATGCGATAGCCGCACACAGACCTGCGATTCCTCCGCCAACGATAACAATGTTATTGTTCATTCTCTGTCCTCCTAAACGTGATTAATGCCTTCCCAAACCACATCCAATTGCTCTTCAAGGATCTCATCGATCCTCTTATCGCCGGAATGCAGCAGCGACCAAGACAACATCGTATGAAAATAAACACCTACAATCGTCGAAGCGATGACATTTGCATCCCGGGTCGTGTGCAGCTTCCCGCTCTTTTTCGCACGATCAATCATAGAGGCCAGACTTTGTTTCAACTGAAGAACGCTCTTTGACTCCTTCTCGACAAGATAAGCCGATCTAATCAGTTCAAAGATGGCAAGCTTGATCAGTTCACCATTCTCTGTAAACCGCAGCAGCAAATCATGCAGCACCCGACCGATGTACTCTCTGGGATGCTGCTCAAGCTCTTGATGCTCCTTCATACTTTGATGCATAAGCTCAAGCTGAGACTCACCCAAATACAACAGAATTTCTTCTTTTTTCGAAAAATAATTAAAAAATGTTCCTTTCGCAATCCCGCAACTCGAAGCGATTTCTTGAACAGTCACATGATCATATCCTTTTTCCTTAAACAGCTTGATAGCCTGTAAAAAGATCAGCTCTTTCGTTTCCTTTTTTCGAGCTTCCCGTAACATAATCCACCTCCATTAAAAATGACCTTGGTCATTTTTCGACCAAGGTCATTGTAATTTATTTCCTATCATTTTGTCAATTAAAAACAATTATGGATTTTAAAATTTAATTCAACTTAAAAAGGACATCACAAGATGTCCTTTGGAAAATCAGTATCCGGTTTACTTCCCGCCTGCCTTCAACAGGATTTGCTCTATTTCTTTAAAGCCCTTATTTCGTGCATGCTGGAGTGGTGTAACGCCGTCCCGGTCGGCAATATTCACATCAGCTCCATGATCAATCAGTATTTGTATCGTCTGCTGCTGCTTTTCACCGCCATCGTTCAAAATAACCGCTTCCATTAATGCTGTCCAACCCAGATTGTTGACATGGTTCACATCGATCTCTGTACGTGTAAGCAGCTCTTTCACGACCTCTACATAACCATGCTCCGAGGCAGGAATTAAAGCCGTTCCACCATACCGATTCGTTATTTTAGGGTCTGCTCCTGCATCGATCGTAAGCTTCAATATTTCCAAATACCCTTCAGCTCCCGCATACAGAAAAGGGCTATCCTTGATGTTATCCTGAATGTTCACGTCTGCGCCCGCATCGATAAGAACCTCTGCTGTTGCGACATCATTATTACGGGTAGCGATCAAAAGCGGCGTCTGCCCCTTGGCATCCTGTGCATCAATGTCCACTCCCTTTTGAATGATATTCACGACAGCATCTGTATCTTTTTCCGTTACGGCCTGAAATAGTTGTTCTGTCAAAGCGCTCTCCTCCTTAACAGGTTTACTCGTCTCTACAGTCTCTACAGCATCACTTGCACCACCTGAAAAACAGCCTTGAATGAAAAACACGAAGCTTAACATAAGTGTATGCCACTTCATCAGAAGCCCCACATCCTTTAAGAAATAATACCACATACAGCTACTCCCTATGCGAATTAACAGACTTCGGGAGCGACAAGAATAGGATTGGATTCAAACTGCTACTTCGCTGTAAAGTCAATGCCTCAGGAGAAACAGCCCAATCGCCTATTGGCTGTACCGTATAAGTCACACCTGTTGTCAATTTGGCTTCGTTTTGCATTACAAACGTACCCGTTGCACCCTTACGGCTCTGTACTGTGTATTGTGCCTTCGCTTCCGAACCATCTGAACCCGTCAGCTTCACTTCACGTTGAACAAAGATTTCATCACCTGGATCTTGTGAAAGAGTTACATTCAGATGAGATGCATCAACTTGTGCAACAGAATTTATCTGCACGGACGCCGCTTCCTTTGCAACGAATGCCGGGTTCTTCAAAGTCAGCCAATCCGAGGTTACAGTATATTTTACACCCGGCTTCAATTTTGCCCCATTCGCCAGACGGAACTTCGGCTCCTGATTGCCGTCTGTGGATTGTGTGAATGGAAGATAGTGAGCTGTCATAGGCTCACCGCCCTCTGGTGTAATCATTACGTTTCGGCTGCGCAAAGAGGGGACAATTTGATATTGTTGACCGTTATTGGTATTGTTCTCATCCAATATCATAGCATTGCTGCCTCGTCCTCCGGAATATACAGAGATCATATAGCCGTAGTCCACTACACCGTCCGATTTCAGAACTTCAATTTCGAAGGAATCCTTGTCTACCTGTCGTGCTTCATTCGTGCGGATTAACTCGTCACTCGCCTCAACCTTCAAGCTCTGACTGTCTCTATAATTAAGTGTGTAGGTCGTACCCGGCGTCTGTGTCGTTGTCGGCAAAATATAAGTCGAGAATGAACCTGTTTTCAGGCGCGGCTGATTAACCAGTTTCAGTCCGTTGTCAAATACAAAATGACTCATGCCTGCTTCCAAACTTTCATTTTCCTGCGTTAACGGTTGGTTAAAGGTTACTTCCATCGTTACTTTGTTGAGCGAGCGGATATTTGTCATTTTTGCAGATTCCGAACGAATGGACTTTTGCGATGTTGCCAACAGTTGGAGCGCATCGCCGCGTGTCGCAAATTGATCAGCAGAATAACCATCCATCCAAGAACGTATAGACATCACGTCACGCTGTAATCCCTTGGCAATCGCCTCTGCCATTTCCGCATGTGTAATATTGCTGTTCGGCTTGAACTTGCCATCCTCACTTTTCATCACACCGAGCTCAGCTACTGTATCTACATATTTATAATACCAATCTGCCTGTTTTACATCTTCCAGTTGTATATCATCTTTGTTGCTCTCCAACTTAAGTCCAAGCACGAGCATCTTTGCGAATTCCGCACGCTTGATGTTTTGATGAGGCTTCATCTTTCCATCGGAATAACCTGAAATAACGCCCTGTTGCATAAGCTGAGCGATCGCTTCCTCATATGAACCGTAATCAGATTTCGCTGTTACTGCGATTTCACTAGATTTCTTGCCGACATTGGCAGACTTATCTGCAGTTACACTTCCACTCATAAATATGTTTGTTCCGACAACGGCTGCTGCTGCAAGCAATGCTATTTTTTGGTGCGGCTTCTTCATCATCTATCTTCCTCTCTGCTTAGATTCCATATCCTTAATCCAATGATATATGCAGAATCTAAACCATTTCGAAACGAAAGATTAATAATTTCTAAACAGCTTCGAAAGAACTTCGAAATGACGCCGGTCAAGCCAAACTCACACGGAAAAACGATATCCCGCTCCCCAAATTGTCTCAATAAATTGCGGATTCGATGGATCTGTCTCGATCTTCTCACGCAATCTCCGCACATGCACTGTTACCGTTGCGATATCTCCCATGGACTCGAGCCCCCATATCCGCTCAAAGAGCTCTTCTTTGCTAAAAACCCTGTTTGGATGCATCGCAAGGAAGACGAGAAGATCAAATTCTCGGACCGTAAAAGCAACCTCCTTACCATGAACATAAACACGGCGTGATGCCTTATCAATCGTTAATTCCCGAATGTGGATTTCTTCCGTGGATTCCTTCTTACTGCTGCCGACAAGCCGCTGATATCGGGACAAATGAGCTTTGGCCCTTGCGACCAATTCACTCGGACTGAATGGCTTCGTTACAAAATCATCGGCACCATGACCGAAGCCGCGAATTTTATCCACTTCCTCTTTTTTGGCGGATACGATGAGGATCGGCACATCACAGATTTCCCGGATTTGCTTGCACAACTCGAATCCATCGATTCCCGGCAGCTGCAGGTCAAGGATCATCAGATCATACCCGCCATCCCGTGCACGCTGCAATCCTTCCGTACCCGTCAAACAAATATCAACCTCAAATCCATGCAATGCAAAATAATCGCGCTGCAGCTCTGCAATTGCGAGCTCATCTTCCACGATCAAAATATTCGCCATCACTCACCACTCCCACTGGCCGGATTCGTCACCATTTTCAACGTAAAATAAATCGAGCTGCCTTGTCTCCACTGGCTTTCCACCCATATACTCCCGCCATGACCCTCGATAATCTGCTGTGCAATGGCAAGTCCCAGTCCGCTGCCTCCAACATCTCCGCTGCGAGATTCATCTCCTCGATAAAACTGTTCAAAAATATAAGGGAGCTGCTCCTCCGGAATACCCCGGCCATTGTCACGGATCTCGACCTTCGCAAAGGTCTCCTCTTTCGAAACGCAAACGGTGATGATCTTCTCGTCCTTATCCATATACTTCACACCGTTATCGATTAGATTCAAGACAACCCGCTTCAGCTTGTCGCGATCGGCAACAACCGTAATTGGGCTGTCAGGATATGTTCCTTCAATATAAATGCCTTGCAGATCCAAATCAAACCGCAGCTCCTCAGTGATGTCCTCCAAAAATCGGCCAAGATCGGTATGCTCAAATGAATAAGGAACCCTTTTCAAATCCAATTTCGAATATAAAAACAGTTCATCCACAAGGCGATCCAGACTGATTACCTTCGAATGAATCGTATCCAGATATTTATCCATTTTAACCTGTGTATCGGCGACACCATCACGGATGCCTTCCACATAACCTTTAATCGTCGTAATCGGTGTTCGCAGATCATGTGAAATACTCGACAGCAACTCTTTTCGGTTATCTTCATATTGTAGTTGCAGCTGAACGGAGTGTTTCAATTGTCGCCTCATCTCTTCAAATGAAACACAAAGCTGCCCGATTTCATCATTGCTTTGCGCTTTCACTTCAAAATGAAGATCCCCATCCTTAATCTGCTCTGCAGACTGCCGAAGTCCATTAAGCGGCTTGATGATGGAACGTGTAATTAAACGGAATAATAGCCAGTTCATAAGTAAAAGAATAGCGAGCAGCAGACCGATCAAGATCGGAAACAGCTTGCGGATCATCTCGGCGAACGGACTTCGTTCCCGCAGTACGTAAATACTTCCCCGGTCCTTGTCTGGAAATGTAAAGTCAAACTTCGCATAGGCAAAAAAACGGCTTCCATAGTTCATCGTATTGCGAATCTGATTATTGGCCATTTCGTAATCAGGCAGTGCTGCGCCGAGATTCGGTTCACGCAGTGACGGAGATACAAACACCTGCTTCAATTCTTTTCGAACATATAAGCCCGCTTGGATCATTCGCAGCTGAAAATCATAATCGCTTAGCAGCTCCTCATCCATTAGCTTCTCTGGGTCTGTCTTGGCAAGCTCTTTGAGTTCCAGAAAGATGCGTTCCTCGGATTTTGACAGCGGGTTCAGCTTATAATGGTTTTTATAAAAGTCACTAAAACTGCGCACATCTCCCGTCACAGCAATCGTTATTAAATATGCACTGGATGCAAATAAGACAATCGTAACCATAAGCACGATCGTAAATGAAAGCAACAGACGTACACGTATCGACAATTACATTCTCCCCCGCCGTATAATTCATTGCGAAAAAAATGCTTTTTCGAATGATCTAATATTATCATGGGATGTTTAAGGTTAAAATGTTAAATTATTTATAGAATGAAACATCTTGCTTCACCGTTTCTTTAGAAAGGAGTTTTGCAAATGTCATCTGTCGAGATCGAAATGATCCGAAATCAATTGCCCGGCTGGATTAAAGCAAGTCTGCCTTACGCAGCCAGCGGCGAAGTAGCTTCCTACATACCCGAACTGTCTAAAGCCCCTCCTGACGCTTTGGGCATCACTCTGCTTGACGCTAATGGCGATGTCGCAACTGCAGGCGACTGCCACATGCACTTTACAATGCAAAGCATCTCGAAGGTCTTTACACTGATTTTAAGCTTGATGGACAATGGTGAGGACGCTGTTTTCCGTAAAGTCGGTATGGAACCGACAGGCGACAACTTTAACTCCATGCTCAAGCTGGAGCTTGTCAGACCCGGCATCCCATTCAACCCTATGATCAATGCAGGTGCCATTACCGTGACTTCGTTAATCCATGGAAGCTCTCCCCAGGAGAAAATCGAGCGAATCCTGCATTTTTTTAGAAAAATCGCTGGAAATGACCGGCTTCGTTACGATATGGATGTGTACCAATCCGAATTGGAAAACGCAAATCTCAACCGTTCGATTGCGTATTTTCTAAAAGAAAACGGTGTGCTGGAAACGCCAGTCGAGGAAATTCTGGATGTTTATATTCATCATTGCTCCATCTTGGTGAATTGCGCTGATCTGGCGCGCATGGCCTTGGTCTTGGCTTTGGGCGGTATCGATCCGCAGACCGGCAAACAGCTTATTCCTCGCCGATATGTGCGAATTGCCCGAACTTTCATGACCACATGCGGCATGTACAATGCATCTGGGGAATTCGCCATTGATGTAGGGCTGCCGGCAAAAAGCGGGGTATCCGGCGGCATCATGACACTGGTGCCCGGACGATACGGCATCGGTGTAGTCGGGCCTGCACTTAATGATAAGGGAAACAGCCAGGCCGGTGTTCAATTGCTCGAGATGATCTCTAAAGAAATGGAGTGGAGCATGTTTTAAGCTTCCGGTTGCCCTCGATAAAAAAGGCCGGGCTCCTGTTTAACAAAAAGCCCGGCTCTAAACGAATTCGCCCCCCGCAAATTATTCTTCTCTTGGCTGCTCATATACAAGCGGATAGGACTGGCTGCCAAGCAGCATTCTCCGTCCCTGGAACTCGTCATACAGATTGATCCGAATTCCCCCTCCGCTATTGAGCTTTCGGAAGTTACCGTTCATCGTCACAGCGTAGGTATTGTTGCCGCCAATCGTCAAATCCGTTCCTGGCGTCAACATCTTCACAGTAGATTGTCCCGTCGGGTCGACGATCTCCAAAATCAGCTTATGCTCATAAGGCCCCATTTCGTAATCGCTGTTTCGGGAGAGATTGTAGTGAAGAACGATATCAATCATATCTTTCCCTTCACTAAGGAAGGATTCGCCTCTTGTAATCGAAAGACGGTATGGGAACATTTCAACATGCTGCAGATTTTTAGCCGGTTGTATCACTTTCGGGCTCAGGGCTAATCCAACGGTATTGATAGATCCCGTAGAAGCCTCTCCTGGTGCAGTCAGTCTTCCTTCCGCAACACCTTCACCAACATATAATACAAGCTGCGAAGGATTCACGTTCATCGGTATCTTACTCCAGACAGTAACCAGGTTTTTCCCGTTTGGACTTGTTCGATCGGATGATTGGTTAACCTTAGCTTCAAAATATTGGTCATCTGGTGTTTTATAGTAAGCAACCAACTGGGCTTGACTGGATTGACGCTTTTCCTGACTAGTCATCTCCAACTCCGTATAAATCAAATGGGAGCTGCTATCCTTATAAACGGTCGACAGACGTTCACGGACCTCCGCTTTCTTGCCCGGAGTCTGGATGGAATAAGAGTCGGCGGCATCAACCTGCTTCATCACATTGTTGAGTGCAGTCGTACTCAGTGCCAAAAATTTTTCAGTTTCTTCTCCCGAAACTTCCTGCAGTTCAATTCGCAATTGCCTGAAATCATAAGAGTAAGGTATCTGGGCTAACACATACAGCTCAGCTGTTTCATTCGGCGCCAATGTGGTCTGATCGTTCGGGTTCACAATTTGAGCTGTGCCGCTAAGATCACGCATGCCTGCTTTTACGATTGCTTTTAGCTCAGGTAGCTGAACGGTCGATCCTTTCGTGTTTCTAAGGCTGATTCGAGCTGCAATCTGATCCTTATCCCCCCATGGCAAGCGTTGATAAGAGCCCAACTTAACCCCGAATGTTCCGTGACGGTTCTCGATTTGGTTCTCGATCCCCACATAATTTCTACCTTCCTCCGTGTAAGGAATTTTATAAAGAGCGGTCGGGAACCTGACTTTTCCTTCTTCCGCAGGCTTCATTAATTGCAGCTGCAGCTCGTTTTGCTGCATCGTTAATGGTATTTCCGCGCCTAGTTCAATAAGCCTTTCTTCCATCGGTTTCAGTGTAACATTGGAAAGCGCCTTAGCATCCACCGGGATGCTGTATCCCTCAGAGGTTTGAATGGAAGCTTCATAAGCCGGAAGCTTGACGGATTTATCGCCAAGATTTTTGATACGGAACTGAAGGCTCCATTTTCCTATGTCGTTCTCTGCATAGACGGAAGTATGTTTCAACTGGGTTTCAATCGCATGATGGCCTTCGTATATTTTTTTAACAGCATGATCTGCGACAGGCTGAATAGAAGTCACTGCCGGAAGCTTAAAGGTTATAACAGGTAATGTAATATTCAGAGCCTCGTCATCCTGTGTGAATTGCAGCATCATATTATTCGTTTTCACTTTTAAAGGAACCTCGGCCACATAATACAGTGTCCGTTGCTGCCCCGGTTGTATGTTAAAACGGCTTTTCGCGTCATCTTCCGGGACAAGTTCATACACAGAGCCGCCTGCTGACTTTAAATATGCCTTAAACCCAGGATCGTTTAAAGCCTTTTTACCTCTATTGGAAAAGTTAACCCCAACTCTCATGTACATTTTTCCGCCGCGTTTCATTCGTTGCAAGCTTGTTGCCTTAGCCATAACAGGGAGGTTGTTTATGACCACCTTCTTGCTTTTTCCTTTCGGCACGATGGAGGAATATTTCGCAGGGATCTTGAAGGTCCCCAGCTTCTTCTGATAATCCGCACCGCTGAAATCCCATCCAAAGACGGACAGTTTGACCCCGCTTAACGATGATGCCTTGCCGATATTGGCATAGTACGTCACCGTAAGATTGCTGTTTGCTGGCACCGTTCTTTTCTTTGCATCACTTGTTATCACCTTGCCTTTGACAGACGAACCGCTCGGCAGCGTAACCTTGGAGAAATAATCCATAAGATCGACTCTGCTTCCGCTCCTGTTACTATACTGAAGCGTGTATACGAGAATGCTGCCGCCTGGCTGGGACAAGACATCCATGTTCGTTAATTTTACGCTGACATTACGCTTCAATGTAACAGATCCCAGTTTATCCAAGGTAAACATGGCCGGGGCCGATTTGGAAGCGGACGCAACAGCAGGTGCTCCGTAAACCTCAAATGAAGCGGATTGACATAACAGCGCCGCACTAAGAAGTAGTACAGCATATGTCTTTTTTGACTTATACATCAGGATACCCCCTATACAAAAACATCATTGACATGGAAATGATGGCGATCATGATCCTTTGGTTTTAACAATGAAGCAGCACACGAATGTGGGCTGCTTCATTGCTGCATCGTCCTATTCGTTATTCGTTTAAATAGGTAGTAGTCCGGTTCTGGATCAGCTTGGCCACTTCCTCCGCAGACTTTTGTCCGCTAAAATAAGCTTGCGACTCTTCCCCGGCAATCATCAACACTTCACCATTCAATCCGGTATATTCATTGGCATTCAGAATGAGCTGCTTCATCACGTCAAATTGTTCGCCCGTCACCTTGGGCGCTTCACCAGTTGGAAGCTTGTACTCTCCACTTGTCACTCTTTTTTGAAGATCATTCATATTTTTCTCATTCACCGATTTCAGCAGCGAAAATCCTTCTCTCTCCTGCAATGTTTGCCCTTCCTCCGACAGCATAAAGGTAATCAGCTTCCATGCTTCATCCTGTACCGGGGATTTGGCATGGATCGCAAACTGCGATGCAGGGATCACCCGTGAACCTCTTTCTCCATCGCCTTTCCCAGAACGCGGCGTATGTATAAATGTAGGGTTTTCGAACAGCATATACGGCCCTTCAATGAAATCGGTTGGTGACAAAATCGCAGAGGAATAGAACAACTGCTGGCCTTCCTCCGCTGATTCCTCCGTTACGATTTTGTTATCATACATACTCTTGATCTGCTCGAGCATTGTGACAAATTCAGGGGAGTCAAACTTCGCCTTTTTAGCCATATTGTCCACAAACTGCGCATAATTATCGACCAGCATCTCCTGCAGTAAAATATCTGGCGGATAAAACGCCAAGGCATAGAGATTTTTCTTGCCGCTCTTTTCGGCCTGCTGAATCATTTCCTTAGACACTCGCTCAAATTCCTTCCAGTCCCAGGTTTTATCGTCCAGCTTCACCTGAGAACTCTTCAAAATATCACCATCACCAACAAACGTTCTTACAAAGTACCCTGACGGAACGGTGTATAATCCTCCATCCAGCTTCAGCACGTCCAGAACACTGTTCATCATATCGTTCTTATCGAGCGTCTGATCCTGCTCCATCCGATCATTCATGTTCAGCAGGAGCTTTTTGCTTACATAGTCCTCAAGCGGCAAGCCCCCCATTTCAATAATATCCATACCCTTTCCGGACAACATGGCCGTATTCGTCGTCTTTTGGTATTTCTCGAAATCACCCGGTCCCCATTTTTCCCCTACATTTTTGTACGAATGGATTTCCAAGTCGATATCCGGGTTTTTCGCTTCAAACGTCTTCTCCAGCGTTTCATAATAAGGACTTGATTCCTGTACGGACATCGTGAGCAATGTCTTGCCATCCTTGGTCTGTTTTTCTGCTGTTTCACCGCCTCCTCCTGAAGCACATGCGGTCAAGCTTGCAAGTATAGCACCTATAGATAAAAATAATAGCCATTTTTTCATTGTTCATATCCTCCTTAGATTTTCTTGTCGTTCATGCTTGCATCATTCCAAGCGCACATGGTTTCCGTCCTGCAGTGGTTCACCGCTCTTCAAAATGATTCTATCCTCCTCAAAGATGCTGTCGGATTGAATCATCGTCATATTGCCGCTTGTCTCGCTGGATTGAACATTGACTTTACGGGCAATAAAGTCATTGCCGAGCGGACCTCTTTGCTCTTCAACGATAAATACGTACATGCCCTCCCGATCCTGATGAACCGCCTCACTTGAAACAAGCAGCCCCTCCTGAAGCGAATTTTTCCGGATGTTGATCCGGGCTTGTTCTCCGCCTTTCAGCTTGGCATCCACAAGCTTAATGCGAAGCAGCTTTTGCGGAAGAGCCACGCTCTTCCCTTCTTCTTCACCGGACATGCTCTCCATGAGCGGCTCAGCGCGGGTGATTTCTTCAATGACACCCTCCAATGTGCTCGCTTGCTGCTCTTGATCCAGATCGACTTCAACATCAATCTGCTCTCCAGCGGATATTCCTAGAGCAGACAACTTCCTTGCATCGGCCTGAACTTCAAACCGGTAGCCCTGGCTGCTGTTGGCAACAATCACATCCGCCTCACCAGCGGATGCCAATCCTTCAACGGCATTCAGCTTCGTTACAATCCCATCAAACGGAGCCATCAGCACCTGATCACGGTTCAAACGCTCCTGCATGTCGTGAATTTTTCGTTCCTGGGCAGCAATATCGAGCTTGCCTTTCTCGATCTCACGCTTCGCATTCCGCATCTTGATCTCGTCTTCTTCAATCGAAGAAAGAATGTACTGATCCTGAAGATTTTGCTGCTCGATTTTTTGCCTTTCCAAATTTGTTATTTCCAGCTCCAGTTCCTGTCTCGCCGGTTGACTATCATAAGTAACCAGCTTCTGCCCCTTCTTGACCCGGTCCCCTTCCTTTACAAAAATCTGTTGGACCTTCCAATCGGTAGTACTGAAAAGCTTGGCTTCAGCAACAGGGGCAAGGATGCCGCTCCCTTCAATGGTCAATGCGAGACTCCCAAACTTCGGTTTTTCCGTACTTACCTTCGGCATGGTCAGAGACTGCAATGTGTTGCTAAACAGTGTAAAGAACAGCAGCAAAGCCATAAATAAGATAAACACCACTTGTATTATTCGCTTCCGTTTTCGGTCAGCCGCCCCTTTTCCTAGCTCCATATCTTTCCTTCTCCTCCTATAAAACTGTAGCCCACACTAACCCTTAATTCCTGATAACTGAATGCCTTCGATGAAATATGATTCTGCATACAGAAACAACAGCACCATCGGGGTCATATAAAGGATGGACGCTGCAAAAGCAATTCCCCGCTCGCCATCATTGATCCTGGACAAGAAAACGGATAGCGGCTGTTTGAACGGGTCGTCCAAAAAAACAAGCGGCTGTTCCACCATGTTCCAATAATCAACAAACAGCAGGATCACAAGTGCCGCCAGCCCAGGCTTGATCATCGGAACCATCATGGTGAAAAAGATACGCAGGTGACCTGCACCGTCCATCTTGGCCGCTTCGATGTAGGCATACGGAATATCCAGCATAAATTGTCTAAGCATAAACACACCGAAAGCTGCGAAAATGCCAGGCAATATAATGGCGGCCGAACTATTCAACAGACCAAGCTTATCCACCATAATGTAATTGGGTACCAGCGTGACTTGAAACGGCATCAGCATCGTTAGGACATAGATGAGAAACAAAGAGTCCCGACCCCGGAATTTCAGCTTGGAAAATGCATAGGCCGCCAGCGCCGCAACGAGAGTCTGTCCTGCGATAATGGGCACGACTATAAACACGGAATTCCAAAACATCGTCAAATATTTGGGATTGTCCAGGAAGACCTTACCGTACTGGGATAACGACACTTTATCCGGGATCAATTTTAAATTCGCAAATGGAGCAGGGCTTCCATCCGTCGTTTCATTCATTTGCCCAATGAGTCCGTAATTAATCTCGATCTCCAGCTCGGTCATGAGCGAATTTGTGAACGTGACCACAATAGGTGAGATCAAAATCAATGCAATGACACCCATAAAGGCAGTTAATATACTTTTCTTCAATACTTGGACTGCTCGCACAGATTTCACTTACCTCCTATTCCATGTACTGCCGGTGTCGGCGTTCAAATGCAAACAACGCGAGAACGATCAGCAATATACAACCGAACATCAAGGTCGCCGCTGCAGTCAGCTTCTGAATGTCAAGCGACATGAACATGTTGTTCATATAATGCTGCATCATATAGATGCTGTCATGCGGATAGTCGCCAGCGATCAAATACGTTTCCCGGAATACCTTGAATGAGTTGATGATCGACATAATCACCACAAAAAATGTTGTAGATGTCAGGTAAACCAGTGTGATGCTGCGAAATTGCCGAAATCGGCCTGCCCCTTCAATCTGAGCCGTTTCATAGTAATCCTTCGGAATTTGCTGAAGTCCTGCCAAAAATAAAATGACGTTATACCCTATATTTTTCCAGATATATACCATAATGATGACAAGACGGGCCGATTCGGTCTTCATCCAATCCACACGCTCATATCCCAACATGCTTAGCCAGGCATTCACGGAGCCGTTCCAATCAAATAGCAACTGCCAGATCATAATGATGGAGGCAACGGGAACGACCAAGGGCATAACATAGGCCGTCCGCAGCCATTTTTGAATATATGTATTTTTGTTGAGCAGTATGGCTAAGCCGAGTGACAGGATCAGCATAAGCGGAACACTGACCGCGCTGAAAAAGAAAGTGTTAGATGCAGCCTTGTGAAAAGAACCGCTCGCCAGCAGCTCCCGATAATTGTCGAGACCGACAAATTCACCGTCTATCGTATGGCTCAAAAAGGAATAGTACACCCCCATGACAAAGGGTATCAGGTAAAAGAGTGCAAAGCCGACACCGCTTGGCGCGAGGAAGAACATCGCCGCTGAAGCATCCTTACGGAGCCAGTTTTTCATAGTTGTTTTCATCCATCCTTTCAACGATTTAGTTCAATATTTCCAAGCTGAAAGCCCCTTTTCTTGATCTCCTGTTTCTTCACCCATGCCTAAGAATAGGAAAAAGTATTTAAGAAAATGTATGGTTAATTATTAAATTTTCCTTAAATTTCCGCACACAAAAAAACCGCGATACACGCGGTTTAAACCGTTCCATTTGCAATTTTCCGACCTTGCTCCAGCAGTTTTTTATAATCGTGCTCCTGCTTTAGTTCTTTGATCTTAGCTTCATCCGCAGCTTTCTTCAGATCAAAATAGTCATTCAAAATGTCGTACTGCGTCATACCCGGTTGATCCGGTGTGTCCTCCATTTCGTTCTTCCATGGAATATTCGCTTTGTCCATCAGCATGCCGAGCGCAGCTCCCGTTTCATATCGCATACTTCGCTTCAGGAATTCCTGCTGCATCTGACCGTCAGCCACAAAATCAAACACCTGCATAAATGTCGCGTGATAAGGCGGCTGTTCAGCGGCTAATACCGTCAACTTCCTGCCCATAAGCTCATTGTATCGATACTCAACATAACGTGCAGTTCCTTCAATCGCTTCCGTTCCTGTCTCTCCTTGCAATAAAGGCCATTTTGCATAGCGGTAGTTACGAACGACGGTCCAATCGTGCAAATATGGTTTTACCTTCTCAGGACGGCTCTCCGCCATCGCTAAATCCAGCAGCTTATACTCCATGCCCATAAGCGCATACTGTTCTTCGTTTACAGGGTAATCCTCATCAATCCACCATGTCTCATCCGCATCATAGCTCCACTCTTTCTGTTTAAAAATATGAAACCCCTCATGCAGCAAAAATGAGGAAAAGTCAAAATATAGCTCCGGATCGCTGAACATTCGGGGATAGTAACGATAGAACATCGTTTCGGTATCCTGGATCTGGACCGTTCCAAAATTAATAGGCATCCAGGTATACAAAGTGCTTGGCGCAAATCGACTGACCCGGTACACCTTCGGGAGCCCCATCGACTCCGGCATCTTGATCTCCTGGGCAAACAGGCTGTTCTGGAGCGGAACATTCACTGCAAAAGCTTCTTTGCGGAAAATGCCCCGGTCCTTGTTCGTCCGAACCAGCAGAAGCGGTTTGGTATCAAAAGCATAATCCTCGTTCCAGAGTATATCAGGAGACTGCTCAAATTGCTTATAGATATTGGAAAGTTCGGTTAACATCTGCTGATCCAGATCAGGCAGTGACTCGAACGTTGTACGGTACGTTTTGTTGAATATGATAGATATCGACAAGATGATAACGATTGCTGCCGGTATAGATATTAAAATCCATTTCTTACGTTTGCTCATGTTTACCTCGCTGTCTGATTTTGATTCTTGTTTATCTTGTTGGTTTCACTTGCATTCATCCAGTTCACTGTTTCAAGTGGTATTTACAGCTTGATTTCAATGGTCGTTCCTATACCGATTTCGCTGGTCACCTGGATATTACCGCCGTGAGCGATCACGATGTCGCGCGCAATGGCCATGCCAAGTCCGGAGCCCTTATGCAGCTCGCCGGTGCTGGTTCCCCGGTAATAACGATCGAAGATTCGGTCAAGTTCCTCCTCTGGAATCCCCTTGCCGTTGTCCTGAACACGAATCCACGTCCCGGATTCCTTCTTTTCTACCTGTACCTTAATCACAATATGCTCATCATTGTGGACAATCGCATTGTAGATCAGGTTGCTGATCGCTCTGCGAATCAGAATTTGATCAACCTCTAATGGAATAACCTCATCGCTGAACTGAAATTCAATATTACGGTTAGAGTAGCGTGCATCATTAAGCGTATCGATAACAATGCCCCGAATTACACTCACGATGTTTACTGTTTCTTTATGAAGGGTCAATTCTTTACTTTTCAATCTTGTAGACAAATTCAAATCTTCGATAACCTCTTTAAGATAGATTGACTTGCCTTCAATAATCTCGGCATAATCCCTCATTTCATCCATAGAAAACTGGTACTCTCTGTCCTTCATCATCTCAGCATACCCCTGGATCGAAGCCAGCGGAGTTTTGATATCATGTGAAATATTACTGATCCACTCTTCTTTCATTTGATCCAGCTTCTTGCGCTCCATTTCACTCGCTTTTAGTTCATGGGATAAATGGTTCACATTATGAAATACATCTTTATAAACTCCCTTGGGCTTATGGTGGACGTTGTAATTTTTGCCCGCCAATTTCTTAATACTATCAATGATGAGAAGGAGCGGCTTGGTTAATCTCTTGCTGAAAATATAGGCAATACAGAGCGCTATCAATCCGTCAACGGCAATCAATGTCAGGCTAAACATCTTTAGCATCTGGCCGAAGCTTTGAACATCGAAGGTGAACACCATCCGCTCCAGACCGGGAGCTTTAAAACCGAGCACATAACTATATCGGGTGTTTGATCCGGTTGCTTCGCCTATAAAAACCGTAGAAAGCAAATCTTCATCCATATATTTGTAAATATGAACAACATCTACAGGGCTATACTTTGTCTTTGCCTTTTCGGGAGCAAGATATCGGTAAACTTCCTGTCCATTCTCATCAAGAATTTGCACCCACGCCTTATTCTTCTGAAGCAGTTGTTTCCCGCTGTCATCAATCGATACACCTTCTTCAGTCATAAAAATATGTTCACTAAAGGAACGGGCTATCGATTGAGCAGAGACCTCCTCTTGCTGCTTTAGAAAGTCATCATTCAACATTTGGTAGGCAAATAACCCGAAAACCACCACGATGTTCATAATGATGACTATAATTACAATCAGAACAACAGAAAACAGATATCTGCCCGTTAATCTCCACTTCATGTCCTATTCATCCTCTACGACCAGCTTATATCCGAGCCCTTTTACCGTAATCAGAAACTGGGGATTGGACGGGTTATCCTCAATCTTCTCCCGTAATCGCCGCACATGGACCATAACGGTATTATCAAAACCGAAAAATTCCTCACCCCATACCTGATCATACAAGCTCTCCTTGCTCATGATTTGCCCAGGATGTTTAAGAAGAAGGGTTAACAAACCAAGCTCCTTCGGCTTTAACGGGATGACCTTTCCGTTTTTCCGAAACTCTACTTTTTCCTCGTCCAACTCAAATGGGCCTGCTTTAATGACCTGTTTCACCGGTACATCCGGCTCTGAAAACTCCGCCCTTCTAAAGCGGGCTTTGATTCGGTAAGCGACTTCTTTAGGACTAAAAGGCTTGGTAATGTAATCATCTCCGCCGATGGCAAATCCCAATATTTTATCAATTTCCTCCGTCTTTGCCGACAAGAAAAAGATCGGGACATTCGATACGCTTCGTATTTTTTTACATACTTCATAGCCTTCTCCATCCGGCAGCATGATATCCAGTATGACTAGATCAGGGTCTCTTCTCTGGAATTCAAGCCAGGCATCAGCTGCCGTTCCTGCGGTATACACCTGTTCAATGCCTTCCTTGATCAATACAGTTTGAAGAAGCTTCACAATATCGTCCTCATCATCCACAATAAGCACCTTTTGTTGAATTGCCATTCTAATCCCTCCTAACTATTAAAATTCTCCCAGCTTATTAACCGCTATTCATGAGAAAGTTCATAAGTGAACACACCGGTCAATCACAATACACCGCACGCCTTTACTTGGGCGTGCGGTGTAAAACAGATATCTGTTCAACTATTCTACTATAAAATACTCCGATAGAAGATTTTCCATTTTCTTGTCTGCCACGATTTTTCCAGACTTGTCCATAACATAATACTGGTAAAAAGAATCGATCAAGACCAGGGTATCCTGCATCTTCGTTATAAACGGTTCAAAGCTTTCGTCCGTTAATTGTTCTCCATTCCAAAAATAATGTAGCAGCAGTCGATTCTGGTTATGAGGATGACGAATCACATACGCCCCTGACGCCTTAGGTTTATTCATCGCATCTTTCCAGTTCAGTCCAATCTTGCTCGCCTGCTGAATGATACCGGGCTTCATCGCTTGAATCAGACCGTTCGATTTTGCATTACCAATGACGATAAGATGGCTCGTTCCAAGCTCCTTGTTCAGCTTCTTTTTCAATTCCTGCCGATCCTCAATGATCTCATACTCGATCCCGGTCAGATCAAACAAACTGATCAGTTGAAGGACCAAAGTTTCTTGCTGTGCATTGACCGCCTTGCTGACTTGATCACTGAGCACAAGGGTAATCGGCTCACCTTGAAGCCCCCTCTCCATGACCCGGCTCATCGTTTCAAAGGGCAGATCCGAATGATGTGATAACGTTAATTCATAAATTTCCTTGAATTGTTCTCGAATAAATTCAGTTCTTTCTTGTTCTGTCAGCTGGTACTCTGGCTTTAATACGTAATCCGGCTGATACAAAGCCGTTTTCATTTCTTTCTTTGCCTTTTTACCTAAAGTATCGCCAATCGTTTGCAAAAGCCCGTCTATTGTAGCATTTTTGTGCACATAACGCTTAAAATATTCTTTCATAAAAGCATCAAATTTCTCTTCACCCACAAGACGGTACAACTGGTAAATCGCTTGCCGCCCTTTATCATAGTAAACCGTGCTCTCCCATCCCTCCACTTCTTTATTGGTGGATGCTATAGGCCGTTCTGCCGGGAAATCATCAAATTGGATCGCTTTAAATCCGCTTAGGGTATCCCCCTGCTTCTCTGCAAAATATACTTTTGAAAAATCAGCAAACCCCTCATCGAGGAAAGACTCGGTCTCGGAATTGTTCCCGATCAAGGAATGGAACCACTGATGAGCGATTTCATGGATAAATACTGAATCCCTTGCGGGAGCTGAATTCGGGTGAATCTGTCCCATCTGGATTAGTCCAGCATGCTCCAATGCTACCCCCTCGACATACGTTTCAACGATACGGAAATCCGGGTATGGGTATTTTCCATACTTCTCTCCGAAAAATTGTATTGCTTTAAAAGCCTGGTCAATATATTCCTCTACCAGCTTCTCCTCTTCCGGGAAACTATCGAGGTAAAAATATTCTATCGTAAGGCCGTCACGCGTAACACTCTCTACTTTAAAGTTAGGACTGGCAAAGAAAGTGAATTTTCTAATATTGGGGGCTGTAGTGGATACTATTTTTCTGCCCTTCTCTGTACTTTCTCTTGTTGTCATGGTGCCAGGCATAGCTAATTGGTAGCTATCCGGCACGTTAAACTCGACCTCATAGTCCGAAGACGTATAATAATCGGTCTCAAATGTCGTACTGTACGGCGTTTTGTTCCACTGCTTTTTATTCTCGTCATAGACCGCTAACACCGGAAACCAATGCGCTCCATTGATGATATCTTTGTAATACGAAATTCGCTGCATCCCGTATGGTATTTTCAGATCAAATTCCACCTGAACCGACACGGTTTCACCAGGCTTCAGAGAACGTTTCAGCGGTACCGTCAAGGATTGATTCTTATGGATATACTGAAGGGGATTACCTTGAGACATCACTCCTTTAATATCGATTCCACCTAAAAAATCCTCCGGTTTTTTCTCAGGATGTTCCTTGCTGATCTCTTCGTTTTGTCTTATAAACATTTGGTGTTGTGTAGATTTGGAACGATTCGCATCGGCAAATGTATGAAACACCAATTCCGACAGAACATCCTTGCTTGTATTTCGATAGGTAACATCGACGATCCCTTTCATCGTCATATTGTTTTCATGAAGTTTGGCCTGAATCTTATACTGAATCGGTGTTTCATGTTCTGTTTTCACTGCCGTCTGCTTTTGAGCCGGATCCGGTGGTAGAGCTGGCTGGGCTGCCGCATCTGTACTGAAAAGTGGACCGAAAACTACAGTTAATGCAAGGACGGCGACAATTATTTTTTGAGCTGCGTTCGTTAATGATTTTCTCGAGTTTTGCATTTCGTTCTCTCCCTTAGATGATAGTCTTTCATTTCTTTAACGAATCAAGCCGCTGTTTGGCTTGTTTTGGCAGCTCACTTTCTTGCACCTCCTGATAGGAACTGACGCCCGACGGTTTGACGTAAAGACGCAGATAAGCATCCTTACGCAGTTCTTTATTCGCATTGAAAGTCAAAGTTTTTGAATTTCCATCTTGATCAAATGCCTCAAGGGTATACTCGTAATAGAAATACTTTTTTCCGTCATCTGCTGTCTCATCGATTCGTTTTCCGTCTTGGATCTGAACGTAGTAGTGATCTGTACCCAAGCGGTTGATGTTCACATTTTGAATAAAAACTAAAAATCCGATAACTAAAACGATAAGTGAAATACTGCCAATTAATAGTACTCTTTTCATGATGCTTCTCCTTTTTCATGATGTTTTTTTTAATTTTGGGTGACGATTTTATAATAGGCATTCACGGTTATTACATAGTAGAGCAAATAAATAAAGGTATAAACGCCCATGCAGATGAGAACCGGGACTACCAGATTCATATTTAAAAGATTAGATAAGGCATACAGTGCAACAGAACAGTGGACAATCCCCGCAATGAGTGGAAGAGCAAATATAAACAGGACCTGCTTCGATATCGTTTTTCGAATTTCTTTTTTGTTCAAACCGATTTTGTTTAAAATCTCATATCTACCTTTGTCTGAATTGGCCTCGGTTAGTTGTTTAAAATAAATAATACTTCCAGTGGCAGCAAGAAAGACGAGTCCGAGGAAACCACCCATAAAGATCATCAGGCCCGTAGTTTCCATTCCTCCTGCAAAAGCATCATAGAAGCTTGTGAAGCGCGAGGTTTCGGGAAGCAGCTTATAGACCTCCCCGGTCAGCAGCTTCGCTTCATCCTGATTCGTAATACCGTAAATCTCGAAGGTCCGCGGCTCCGATGCCAGCTTGGCGTACAGTTCATCACTAACCACGATCGTAAAATAGGCCGTATGCTGATTCAGGACACTGTATGTTTTCATCGCTTTGAAGGTAATGCTCTCCTGCAGCTTGTCCTGTTCAAGTGTCAGTGTTGACCCCACATATTCAGGCGACAAACCTTCCATATAGTAAGGGTCTAAAACAGCGGCTTCATCCGCTTTTAATTCAAGCGTCTCCTTTCGGTTCTGAGCCTTGGTCAGCTTATTGAAATCCTGATTGGACAGGATTGTAAAGGTCTGGAGCTCGCCCGCATACATCTCTCCCAGCCCTGTTAATTCTGCATCGGCTTCTACAACCGGAACGGAAACATGATACAGCAGCTTATGTTCCTTAGATTTCGCTATAGTTTCATCTACTTTTCTGGTCGTGCTGCTGCTGTCCGAAATAAACATCATGCTATTTGGAGTCGCCTCCAGTGCGTTACTGCGATTACTGTAGTAGAAGCTGTAAGCTGTTCCCACAGCGGTCAATGTCGTTGCACTCAGTACAGCGATAATCGTAAGAGTTCTGGCATTGCCCCTCATTCGGTACAACAGCTGCGACGTACCGATGATTCGAACGCCACTGTAGTATCTCTTCTTGTTTCTTTTGGACATTTTCAGCAAAACAACCGTCAGGGTACTGAACAGTAGGTATGTGCCGACAATGACTGTCAATAGAATCAGTAGAGGAGTTACCATGTACCCCAGCGTCTTCCACACATTGGAATGCAGCAGATCCTGCATCGCCAGCCAGTATCCGGTACCGATCAAGAAGATCGACAGCACGGCGGTTACCCATGAGGCTTTTGGTTCTTGTTCTCCCATCTGATCTGCATGGAACAGTTCGATTAATTTAAAGCGATAAATCAGCCTATATCCTTGAAAAGAGGTTACAAGCGTAATTAGCATGAATACGATGACGGTATCGATGACCGCTTGTGGTGCGATTGAAAAATTTGCGATGACATCATAACCCATTACCTTCATTAATAGGGCTGCAAAAAGTCTTGAGAGAACAGAGCCAAAAATTAGCCCGATCAACAGCGCCATCACGCCCATCAGGAAATTTTCATAAAACAGCATGCGCCCGATTTGTTTTTTCCTCACACCCAGCAAGCAATACAGGCCAACCTCTTTCTTTCGCTTGCGTGTAAAGAACGAATTTGAATACCAAATAAAGATTGCTACAAATACGATCAGCACAACAGCTGCGGCGCTAAAGACAGAGCTGATCTTCGTTGAGCTTTCCGATGCGGCCTGAATCGTAGTGTCATATTTTAATGAAACAAATGTAAAGTAAATCACGATACTAAAGATCATCGATGCAAAATATAAAAAGTAATGGGTGAAGTTTTTAACAATATTTTTTCTCGCGATGCTAAACAATGTCATCATGCTCACCCCCAAGTGCTGCAAGAACCTCCATAATCTGATCAAAAAACATGTTGCGTGTTTGGTTCTTCTTATGCAGCTCTTGAACCAGCTGTCCATCCTTAATAAAAACGACCCGTTTGCAGTAGCTTGCCGCATAAGCATCATGGGTGACCATCATAATCGTTGAACCGTTCTCCTCATTCAGCTTCTTCAGGCTTTGCAGCAGGCTGGTCGCCGACTTGGAATCCAGCGCCCCGGTCGGCTCGTCCGCCAAAATCAGGCTAGGGTCAGCAACAATCGCTCGCGAAGCGGCGGTTCGCTGCTTCTGCCCCCCTGAAATTTGATAGGGGTACTTGTCCAATATGTCGCGAATGCTGAACGTATCGGCAATTTCATTAACACGGCGCTCAATCTCAGCGGCTGGTACTTTGGACAAGGCAAGCGGCAGCAAGATGTTTTCCTTCACCGTCAGCGTATCAAGCAGATTGTAATCCTGAAAAATAAACCCCAGCTTGTTTCGACGAAAGTCAGAAAGTTGTTCTTCATTCATGGTGACGATGTTCTGACCGGCAATAACAACCTCCCCAGCAGTTGGCGTATCGATCGTCGAGAAAATATTCAGAAGCGTCGATTTCCCCGCTCCAGAAGGTCCCATAATACCGACAAATTCACCTTCCCGGATTTCCAGATTAATATCCTGCAGTGCGGTGTACGTATTGCCTTTTATGCCATATGTTTTTTCTACATGCGTTGCTTCTAGTATGGTTGTCATGTTGATGTGTTCTCCTTAAAATCTCTGTTTGTGAATCACATCTTCATTATAGGTGTCGAACCTTACATCATTTTTATACGAACCTTACATAAAGCTTAACAAGGTCGAGGCTTGGTCTATTACGCTATAAAAACAGCCCATTCCTCACTTTTTAGAGGAATGGGCTTCAAATGTTCATTTTGGCTGTATTTTGCCAGGTATTATTAAGTCAGCTGCATCGTCGTAATGCAAGTATTGTCCTTTTCAAATGATGAAATGTCTGATTCGGCCGTTTTTCCATCATGCGAAATCTTTACTTTGAGTTCTTTATCACGTGGAATCCATAAATCAATAAATCCATTTGGCTGAGATTTGATCGTTTCATCCATGACCACGTTCCCGTCATGATCTTCAATATACACATCGAATTCCTCGTTCGCCATTTCTCCACGGCATGAGGCCAAGTTGTGAATCGCACAAGGGTGCGTTTCATTGACGAACGGGGCAATAGAAACGAAAAATTCATCGTCAGGCAAACGATAGACCGTTTCTGTCGAATCTTCATTAATGACCATCAGTTCGTTTGATGTAATGGAAGCAGACACCGCTTTACTATTGCCCAAACTGAAGTCTTGTACGATTTTCTTGATGTCGCCTGATGCGACTTGGTCACTTGATGCAATTTGGTCACTTGATGCGACTTGGCTCGTCCCATCTTTGTCCCCATTTATTAAAAATAAATAAATCCCAAGTGCAACAACAGCAACCCCTGAGACTCCAATGATTAGTTTTTTCATCATTTACCTCCGCCTTTATTGAATAATAGTGAATAGTGCCGATCCCTTGTTCCTGGCAAATCAGCTCCTTTAGGTTGAACCAAATATGTACATGGTCCTTTTCAGAATTTCATTCGACCGAAATGAATCTGTCATTTTCACCCAGCCTATGTTCTTATTTTATTCGAATTTAGCGGATTTGTATATCATCTCGAATGATTTCATCTTTCAAAATGCAAAAAACTCCTTCACTTGGATGCGTTAGAAGGAGTTCTTGCAATCCCATTAACACGGGAATTAGTTGCTCACATGGAAACGTTCTTTCACAAAATCAAAGTCCAGCACCATGTCATTGAATTTTTTGAATTCTTCCGATTTCTCATCGTAAGGGTTGGATTGCGGGAGAGATAAGATCCAGACATATTTATCGTTTTCGTCTAATTTCTCGCCCAAAGCAGGTCCTTCTTCTTTTGCCATAATCTCGTAATTTTCTTTGGTCATCTTGCTGATCGTCATCAAAGGCCCGGAACTCTCATCAGCTTTACCATTTACGATTAGATAAAAGGATGTCTGCCAATCAATGTTTTTCATAATTTCATCCTTGCCTTCAACGATGCCAACAACCTCGGTCTCGGTGTTTGTCCACATCTCCGGAAGCTCCAGAGAAAACCCGCCTTCTTTACTAATGAAAGTTTCTACATCCGCCTCGTTCTCATGTCCGTCGCTCACAGGCTGTTCTTCCTTCGCTTCAACTTTCTTTTCCTCATTGCTCGTTTGCTTGCTGTCTTGCGCTTCTGCCTGCTGGTCCGATACCTTTGAAGCGTCTGCCGACTTATTATCCGAGCAGCCTGCCAGAAGGCCCACTGCCAGTACAGTTAGTATTGCAATACCCCATTTGCTTCTTTTAACGTTGTTCATTGATATGTATCCTCCCTGTTGTTCACAAACAAACATAATTTATATATTCAATGTACCAGCCAGATTGGAAGGAGTTGTATCAAAACAGTTAAAGCAAGATGACAATGTTATGAGAATCCGGTGAAAAGTGTGTAATAAATTCAGAAAATAATGAAAAACTGGATGGCTATATGCCCTCCTTCTTTTCCTATTGATATTCCCACGTCACTTCAATGTCCTGATCATAGTTTCCGAAGCCTCGTCCGAAGAGACTAACGCCCCCGGGATGTCTGGCTGAAGCGAGCGAAGCAATTCGGAAACGGATATCGCGGTTCTTTTCCATCGAAATTTCATGTACTGAAAAATCAGACATCCGGATGCCATCGAGAAATGTCCCTTCATGCGTGATTAGCAGCGTCTTCAATAAGCCATACTGTGTCATTTTGTCCGTCCACCATGCGGGGGTATACCTGCCTCTCTTATCTCCAAAATCACCGGGACAAGTCCAAGTAAGTAGTTCCTTCCCGTTTAATGAAAAAGTTATATCCGATGGCCAATCCTTTTGAAAGCCCGGGGCCTCCGAACACACTTCAAGCGAAATTCGCAAACTGGAAATCCGCTCGGTCGACACAGAATAATTCGGTAATCTGTACTCCACATATCCGCTTGCAAACCAGAGATGATCTGCTTTCACATGCTCAGGGTCTGCAAAATATCTCGGGTCGTCCACAATCCCGATCAGCTTGTCCCGTGAAGCCAAACCGCAGGTTGGTTTAATTTCATAATCGACGTACTGACCTACCGGAATCGAAAAGATATCACCCGTTGGTTGTTCTGCTACCGAGTCTGTTGTTTGATCAGCAAGCGAATTCTGGAACAGCAGTTCCACTTGCGTAAGCTTCAAAGAGCATCGCTTCTGCACACCTCGTATGCCCGGGACGCTCTCTGTTTCCACAATACCTGCTTCCTCCAACTTCTGTATGTGCTTTGTAATAATCGCAGAGGAAAGCTGCAATTTCTCCGCCAAATCCTTTATGTTATGCGGTTCTTCTCGTAAATAATCAATGATGCGAAGCCGTGTTTCAGAGCCGAGACTTTCAAAGAAAGACAGCTGCTCAATACTTACCGGTAATTTCATAATCGAACTCCTTAAATATAGTATGAGTTTAACCTTGAACTGCCGAGAACATTTAGTCTGATCTCATTATACAGTAACTTTCAGGTTAATTAAACAACTTAAAGGTTGACAACAATAGCGAAACGACTATAATTCAAGTTAATCAACAACTTACAACTTTATTATTAACTTTTCAGTTAATGAAAGGAGCTTCCCAAATGAATTCAGCAGCTTCACCATCACTTCAGCCAAGACCTGAACATCCTCAGCCGCAATGGGAACGTAAACAATGGATAAACTTGAATGGGGAATGGGAATTTGAGATGGACGATCAACGTACAGGAGACCTCCATCGCTTGTATGCACGAAAGCAACCGCTGAGCGGTCGGATTCAAGTGCCGTATTGTTACCAGAGCAAGCTGAGCGGAATTGATGACACAAGCTTTCATGATCTGGTCTGGTACCGCAAATCCTTTACCTTGCCGGCAGAGTGGTCTTCAAAACAAGTTTTGCTGCATTTCGGTGCCGTTGATTATAAAGCAGATGTATGGGTAAATGGACAGCATGTGATTTCTCACGAAGGAGGACATACTCCATTTTTCGCGAATATCACACATTCACTGCAAGACGGGGAAAATATCATTACCGTAAGGGCTGAGGATTTCAGCAAAGATAATGCCCTGCCGCGGGGGAAGCAATATTGGAAAGAAAAGTCCGAGTCCATCTTCTACACTGGCACGACAGGCATATGGCAAACCGTGTGGTTAGAAGCCGTGAGCAACGTCCATATGGAGAAAACCAAGTTTACTCCTGACATCGATCGCAACGAGGTTCAATATCGGTTGTATGTAAATGGACTCGATTCATTGGCAGCGACGCATAAAGTTGAAGCCTGCTTCACCATATCCTTTAAAAGCAAAGTCGTTACCGAACATAAAATCCGTGTAAACCATCGTGAAGAGTGGGGCTCCATCGGCTTGAACAATGAATACAACAATCGGGGAACTGATTATCACTGGTCTCCGGAAAATCCGAATCTGTTAGATGTGTCTCTTCAGCTTCTTGTCGATGGGCAGGTGATTGATGAAGTCGCCAGCTATTTCGGTATGCGCAAGATATCTATCCAACATGGCAAGCTTTGTCTGAACAATCATCCTTATACGATGCGGCTTGTATTGGACCAAGGATATTTTCCAGACGGACTATTAACCGCTCCTGATGATGCGGATTTTATAAAAGATATTGAGCTGACAAAAGCGATGGGCTTTAACGGTGTACGCAAGCATCAGAAAACGGAAGATCCTCGCTACCTGTATTGGGCAGACCGAATGGGCCTTCTTGTCTGGGGAGAAGCGGCCAATGCCTATCAGTATACGACGACATACGTCAACCGTTTCATGCGTGAATGGCAGGAGATCGTTGAACGCGACTACAACCACCCTTGTATTACCGTCTGGGTTCCCCTGAACGAAAGCTGGGGCATTCCACTCGTGCAGACTGACAAATGTCAGCAGCATCATGGTCTTGCCATGTATCACATGACCAAATCGTTTGATCCCTCAAGGCCTGTCATTTACAACGATGGCTGGGAAATGATGAACACCGATATTGTCGGCATTCACGACTATGAGTGGAAAGAACAAGTGTTGACTGAACGTTATGCGACAATAGAGAGTACGATTGAATCCACACCTGCTATGAAGCCTGTTTTTGTGGGCGGTGCCGAATATGAAGGACAGCCGATATTGGTGACCGAATTTGGCGGAATTAAATTCAAGAAGAGTGATTGGGATGGCTGGGGTTACTCAGGTGCGGAAAATGATGAAGATTTCAAAGCTCGTCTACAGGCCGTCATTCGTCCGATCTATCGATCCTCTGTCGTTCAGGGCTTCTGCTATACCCAGCTAACCGATGTTGAGCAAGAAATCAATGGCTTGCTCACCTATGATCGGGAGCCAAAACTTCCGCTCAAGGTTATTCACCAGATCGTAACAGGACAAGATCTGTAAAATTCATCGTAAAAGAAAAAAACACTGTAACAAAACCAAGCAGACTGCTCAAGAATGAAGCTTGAGCGGTCTGCTTTTTAACCTTTTTAACGGAAGACTGTTCCCTGAGCTTCATTGATTTATTCGTTCGCCTTGCTAGTTCGCTCATGGGTCAGCTGCTAATCGCAGGTGCCTGTCTAATATATTTTTGATCTGTCAGCTGCTCGTACATAAATTGGGACAAGTCCGCCCGCGAAAGCTGAAATCCTACCTCACCACGGCCATAGCTGCCTACCTTTACATAAGAGCTGCTCCCATTATCCTTCAAAGAAGGAACTCGGACCAATGTCCAATCCAGTTCGGATTCACGGATGATCGCAGCGGCTTTCGAAACTTCCTTCACAAGTTTAGGCATCGTCAATTTGACGATGCCATTGATGAGCGCACGCTGGAAATCCCGCTTGTCCAGCGCATCCTGATGACTGATAGCCGAAAGTGCAATCAGCCGCCGCACATTATGCTTTTGCATCGCCGCAACGATATTGGCCGTTCCTTCACTTACCGCTCCAATCAGTTCTATAACGGCATCGGTGTCTTTCACCGCCTTTTCAATTGCATCTATATCCGATAAGGTTCCTTTTATAATGGTTAATCTTTCATGCTGAAAGGTGATTTTCTCAGGACTTCGTGCAAATGCTACCACTTCATGTCCCTTAAGCAAAGCCTTCTTTATAAACAACCTTCCGGTTCTCCCCGTTGCACCAAACACCGTGACTCTCATCTCTATCCCCCCATCATTAATCAACATAAGTTGACTACTCAACACATGTTAATTAGTATCATAATAGGGTTAGCGCCCCAGTACAATTATCAGTTTGTCTCATCTGTTGCCTAAACAACATTTCAAAAAATTTGTTGTTTATCTTCATTGCATTCAAAGTTCAAGGAGCGAAGATTACATGAGAGAATACGTAAACAAAAATGATCCGCGGGCCAAAAAAACGAGAAGATACTTGCAGCAGGCTTTTATAGAGCTGCTCTCCGAAAAGGATTTTCAAGATATTACCATCAAAGATATTACGGATCGTGCGGAACTGAACCGGGCCACATTTTATGGACATTTTCAGGATAAATACGAGCTGCTGGATGAAACGCTGGGCTCCATGCTGGAGGATACCATTAATGCATGGGTCACGTTGGGTCAGGAGCCGAAAGAAGAAGATGTAGTCCGTGACCTGATGCTGGCTATATGCAAATGGCATGAGGAAACAAGCCAGGGCATTAACCGCAGGCTTACTTTATCGGCTGCCGTGGAGGAAAACGCCAAAAAGCGGCTGTACAACATCGTTTATAGCTGCATGGCCAGCTCTCATCACGGAAAGGCCGCAGATCCTCGGCGGGATGCGGAAATCAAGGCTACCCTTGTCAGCTGGTCCATCTATGGCATCGTCGAGCAATGGAGCAAGCAGCCTAGTAAAGAGAGTCCCGAGTCGCTGGTAGAACGGACACTGCCGTTAATTATTGCAAGCGTCAGAGCAAGCAGCTTTTCACAAGTATAGTTAGTCAGCATTCCTGCAAGTAGGTCCTGCAGCTGACTGCAACTATCCATATGTCATCCCCTATCAAATCTAGGGACTAAACAGTGTCGACCATACAAAAACAGGGCTGCACCAATATCAGGTGCGCCCTGTTAGAGCTAATCTCAAAACAATATATGAATGATAAACAGCTTGAATCTCTTCTCGCTCGGTAATGAGCGCTATGAAATCTAAATGTAGCTACACCTTGGGGCCAGCCATCCTGATGCTGTCCGACACCCCTTCAAACTTCTCAAAATTCCGATGGAACCGCTGCGCCAGCTCCCTTGCCTTGCGGTCATAGGCATCTTGGTCTGCCCAGACATTTCTCGGATCAAGAAGCTCTGAAGGAACCGACTGTACCTCATCCGGCATTAGCGTGCCAAACACCGGATGGGGACGGAACGATGCCTCTTCTATGCTTCCGCTAATAATAGCCGACACCATAGATCTGGTGTGCTCCAGATTTATTCGCTTGCCTATACCATACGGCCCGCCGCTCCAGCCTGTGTTTACCAGATAGACGCGCGTCTCATGCTTGGTGATTCGGTCTCCGAGCATTTCCGCATATACATCCGGCCGCAGCGGAAGGAACGGTTCCCCAAAACATGCGGAGAACGTCGCTTCAGGCTCCGTCACCCCGCGCTCGGTCCCCGCCACCTTGGAGGTATAACCGGACAGGAAATGATACATCGCCTGCTCCTTCGTCAGCTTGGATACTGGCGGCAGAACGCCGCAAGCATCGGCGGTCAAGAAAATAATAACCTTGGGATGGCCTCCGATTCCAGGAATGACTGAATCCTGGATGAACTCAATCGGATATGCAGCACGGGTATTTTCCGTCAATTCCGCATTATGGTAATCGGCTTCGCCCGAATCTGCATGAATGAACACGTTCTCCAGCACCGTACCGAACCGGATCGCATTCCAGATTTGCGGCTCCTTCATCTCCGTCAGCCCGATGCATTTGGCGTAACATCCGCCCTCAAAGTTAAAAATGCCTTTATCCGACCAGCCATGCTCGTCATCGCCAATTAAGCGGCGCTTCGGATCTGCCGATAACGTTGTTTTTCCTGTTCCCGACAAGCCGAAAAATAATGCCGTATCCCCCGCCTCGCCAACATTGGCGGAGCAGTGCATCGGCAGGACACCGCGGAATGGGAGCAAAAAGTTCATCACACTGAAAATCGACTTTTTCATCTCACCCGCATAGTGCGTTCCGCCAATTAACAGCACCTTCCGTTCAAAGGAAAGTGCGATAAACGTTTCGGAATTCGTACCGTCTATCATGGGGTCCGCCTTCACGCCAGGCATTGCAATGACCGTAAATTCAGGCTCATGGGTCATCAGCTCAGCTTCGGTTGGACGAATAAACAACTGATGGACAAACAGATTTTGCCAAGCGTGCTCATTTACAATTCGGATCGGCAAGCGATAGTCCCGATCTGCCCCTGCATAACCGTCGAATACGAATAGTTCGCGGTCCTCCATATATTTCATCGTCTTCTCATAGAGCGAGTCAAACTGTGCGGGGGTCAGCGCCTGATTAAAGCCTCCCCAAGCGATTCTATCCTGGGTATCGGTCTCTTTGATGATAAATTTATCCTTGGGTGAACGTCCGGTAAACTTTCCTGTTGTGATCTGCAGTGCACCTGTGGAGGTCAGCTGTCCTTCGCCGCGACGAAGAGCAGACTCGACCAGCTTCACAACCGTCAGATTGTGGGAAGCTGTCTTTACGTGTAAATCAGTAGTTTGTGTGTTTACTTTACTATTCGTCGTCACGGTTCATCCTCCTGTCCTTCCTGATCCTGCTAGTTATTCGAAATCAATTCCTCTTTGCGGCTCATGAATGCTGCTGTGCATCTGGCGGCATTCCGTCTTGTCGCATACACCATAGAAAACAGCAATTCTATCGGTATCCAGCGTATCTACCTGAGAGTTGCAATGCGTGCAAATAATAACACCCATTTTTACTTGTTGAGCGGAATCATACATGCCTCACTCATCCTCTCTTGTACCAGATTAGCCAAGTCAATGACTCTGCTTGCATATCCCCATTCATTGTCGTACCATGCCATCAATTTAATAAACCGATCGGATGCGCTAACAGTTAAACCGTCGATCACCGCCGATTTATCGTTGCCTATGAAATCAATGGAAACAAGCGGCTCCTCCGTGTAGTCCACATAAGCGGAGGACCTCCCCTTTGCCGCTTCACGCAGCTTTGCTCGAACATCCGCCGTGTTGGTATCATGTGAAACCTGCAAAGTCAGATCAATGAGCGATACGTCCTGTGTCGGCACACGGATAGAGCTTCCTTCCATACAGCCTGCTAGATGCGGAAGGACATCTTTCAAAGCTTTGCCCACCCCCGTTGTAGTCGGAACAATCGATTGTGTGCAGCCTCTTGCCCTCCGCAAATCCTTATGCGGATTATCCAGATGCCGCTGATCCGACGTAAAAGAATGGATGGTGGTCATCCACCCCCTCTGAACACCATAAGCTTGATCCAAAATATGCAATACAGGAGCCAAGCAATTGGTTGTACAAGAAGCTGCCGACAAGAGCTTGTGTTCTTTCGGGTCATACTTCTCATCATTGACTCCCATAACGATCGTCAAATCCATATTCTCTCCCGGCGCCGTAATAATGACCGTTTCAGCACCGCCGATTTGATGCAGCTTCGCACCCTCACGGTTGTTGAACTTACCGGTTGCATCCATAACGATGTCAACGCCGAGCTTCTTCCACGGGATTCGGGAAGGGTCACGTTCATAAACAACCTGAATGGCATGATCGTTGATTAATAGAACATCCCCCTCTACCCGAATGTCTGCTTCCCACGTTCCATGAATCGAATCATATTTCAACAAATGAGCAATCGTCTCAATCGGATGCATGCTGTTGATCGCTTTCAGATCGCTGGTCTTGCCGAGCATCAGCTTTCGGATCAACAACCGCCCAATCCGCCCCATACCGCTAATGCCGATTCCTGGATTCATCTTATCTCCTCCATATATGCATGATTTTCCATCTACCCTACGCAATTAATGTACAATAATATCGAATAATATACAATATATAGCAGCATATTTATTTATGAAAAATTATTTATGACGTATTATTTATAGGTAATATATCGTATTAAATGAGAGTAGTCTCTATTAAAACCTAAAAGGACTGACCCCATTAAATTAGGATCAGTCCTGGTTCATGTTATGTGTTTTCATAGGTCAGCCTTTGACGGCACTGCCCACAATTCCCTCTACGAAATAGCGCTGCGTAAAAGCAAAGAACAACAGTGTTGGAATGATAGCGAGACTGGCTCCGGCCATTTGGAGCGCATATTGCGGTCCGGCCTCACCTTGAAAATATTGCAATCCAACCGTTATCAGCTGTTTATTGATATCGGTAATGAAGATAAAGGGAGTGACATAGTCGTTCCATACCCAAATAAACGTGAATATGATCATCGTGACGATCGCGGGAACGGCTAACGGAAGCATAATTCGATAGTAAATCTTGAAATGAGAGCAGCCATCAATCATGGAAGCCTCGGACAATTCCCTTGGAATCACGATAAAAAATTGCCGAAGCAAGAATAAGAAAAACACATCGAATGCCGCGGGAATAATAATGACCCATTGCGTATCGATCAGGTTCATATAGTTGTAAATTAAATATCTTGCAACGATGGTTAAGTCACCAGGAATCATAATCGTGGCCAGCAGCACCATGAAAATCCAGTTCTTTCCGCGGAAATCAAGCCTCGCAAACGTATAGGCCGCCATCGTTACAATGAATGTACGGAATACAATCGTTAACAGCACAACCCGAATGGAGTTCCAGTACCAAGTAAAAAAGAATTTATGGTTGAACAGGTATGGGTAGTTATCCCAGTTGATTCTGCTAGGTATAATCTCCAAAGGTTTATCGAACACATCTCCCGTATACTTGAAAGAAGCCGATATCATAAAGATGAACGGGACGACCATCATCAGTCCGACGGCACACATAAACAAGGAATACAGCGTCTTTTTTCCATCCACTCTTTTTAATAGTGCACCCATTTTTTCTGTCCTTTCCATTGAATGATAGTGATCACAAGCACGATCAGGAACAAGAGTACGGACTGCGCTCCAGCATAGCTGAAATGGTTGTAGGAAAACGCCTCTTCATAAATGTTATAAGAGATAACGCGGGAAGCATCTCCAGGGCCTCCATCACTGTACACTTTAATAGCGCTATAGTTTTGCAGCGCATTAATGATGCTAACAATAATCAGGAAAAAGGTCGTTGGCGATATCATCGGCAGCGTAACATTGGTTATTTTCTTCCAACGGCTCGCCCCATCGATTTCAGCAGCTTCGTACAATTCCCTTGGGACACCTTGCAGCGCCGCCAAATACACAATGGTATGGAAAGCCGAACCCTGCCAGACGCTAATCAAGGCAACGGTAGGAATGACCTCTTTCGTACCAGCCAGCCACATCGGTGGATTGTCTATACCAAGATAGCCGAGCAACATATTGACCGGCCCGTTAAAAGGGTCCAGTAGGATAGCAAACACCATCGCTACCGCAACGAGGTTAGAGACGTAAGGCATCAAGATCAGCGTGCGAATAACGGTTCTTCCATAGAAAGCCTTATTAAGCAAAAGTGCCATCACGAATCCAAAAATCAACACACTCGGCACATAGATCAAAATGTAATAAAAGCTTTTCAGAAACGCTTTTAACGCCACCTCATCTTGAAATACCTGGATGTAGTTGCTTAGACCGATCCATTTAACATCCTTCAAATCCATAAGAGAGTTATAGTTTAAAAAGCTAAGAACGATAGCGTATACGACAGGAATAAGAGCAAAAATAATGAAGCCGATCATAAACGGCATAATCATCATAACTGCCGCACGTTCTTCCTGTTTCTTCAAATTAAATGTTGTTCGGGACTTGTTGAGAGATAACAACCTCTTCGCTCGGGTCGTCAATGATAACCACTCCCTTATCTTTGATTGTATTTTGCGGCTTGAACATTACATACAAAGTATAAGAAACCGTAGAAAGGCGATGAATTCATATTCTTCAGATTCATTTGTCTTTTCTGCATCTTTTAAGAAATGCCGATGACATCTGATGTCATGTAAAACCTTCACAAGGTCCAGTCCATATCTTTTTTACATTTTCTTTGCACTATTTCACAAGCGTTCACGGTTTCGTCGTCTGCCGTTTCGATGTCATCGAACGAAAAAACGCCAGAACGATGATCAACATCATTCTGGCGGGCGATTTTCCATATTTGCCATGCTTGCATTAGCGTCCCGATATTGCTTAGGGGTCATGTCAAAGTTTTTTCGAAATAACCGAATAAAGTAGTTGGAACTGCTAAAGCCGTTCCTTTCAGCGATCTCCTGTACGGACAAATCCGAATGCTCAAGCTGTGATTTAGCATTTAAAAGACGAATGTGATTCAAATAAGCAACCGGGGTCATTCCGGTATGTTTCTTTAAACAGCGGGACAAATAATCATAATGAAAATGCAGCGCTTGTTCCATATGCTTCGATTGAAACGAAGCACCGATATGAAGATTCAAATATTCAATAACAGCCTCCGCCAAATGTGCCGAGCTTGGCATATCGCTCACCCGCAGCGCATCCTGCATTTTCATCAGTAAATCGGCCAATGTAACCTGTAAAGCCAGAGCATTCTCTGTTGAAAACATTTGATGCAGCTCAAGCATACGATCAAGAACCGGGAAAATCGGGTTTAAATTCAATGGACCGAACTTAGGTATGTACATAAACTGCTTGGCCGGCTCCAGATCAACATCTGTCCCTCTCCGAAGTTTATACGACCATGGAATATCGGTGCGTGGCAATAGTCTCTCTGCTTCTTGAAGCATGAAATGCACCCAATACACCTCGCTTTGCTCATCCGTTGCACGATAGCCCCAGTGTGTTTTATTGGGTTCCAGCACGAGAACATGCCCTGCGGTTAATTGATATTCTTTTTCTTCCTCCTGAATATAGAGTCCGCCCTCTTTAACGAACACGACATCGTAAATGCCAAACCTACGTTTAAAATGCTTCATTCCTTTCGACCAGTAAGCGTGTCCTACCGTTATGAATTGGGGCAGCGGCGGGATCTGAATTTCTAAACATTCCATACAGCAGCTCTCCTTGAAAGTCGATATTGTGCTATAAGTAGTCGTTTTAGCATCTTTCATAATCAAGCGCCTATGACTATATTAAAACCGAATACTTTTATTATAAAGGAGAATTCGTATGCGTTTTCGACAAGTTCATCTTGATTTTCACACTTCGGAACACATCATGGACATTGGAACCAAGTTTGACAAAGCCCAATTTCAGGAAATGCTTCAGCTCGGCCATGTCGATTCGATTACCGTCTTTTCGAAATGCCACCATGGCTGGGCCTATCACCCGTCGGAAGCCAATGAAATCCATCCTCATCTCCACTTTGACCTGCTGGGAGCCATGATCGAGGCAGCTCATGAAATCGGTGTCAAAACGCCGGTGTATCTATCTGCCGGTCTGGATGAGAAGCTCGCTCGGCACCATCCGGATTGGCTATTCCGTGACAAGAACGATCAGACCACCTGGGCCAAAGGCTTTATGGTTCCCGGATACCATGAGTTATGCATGAATTCCCCGTACCTTGATATACTTGTCAAACAAGTCGAGGAGGTTGTAACCCGTTATCCGGTAGACGGACTTTTCCTCGATATTGCCGGTAAGAAATCATGCTATTGCCACAACTGTGTAAATGCGATCCTTCAGGAAGGCCATGATCCCCGAGATATAGAAGCTATGGAAGCGCTCTGGGAAAGGACGTATTCCAATTATACCAAGCGTATAAATGGCGCAGCACATGCGCTGAAACCAGGACTCCCTATCTTTCATAACGGAGGACATATTACTCGCGGAAGACGCGATCTGGCTTTTATGAATACCCATCTGGAATTGGAGTCATTGCCTACTGGCGGATGGGGATACGATCACTTTCCACTCTCGGCACGCTACGCGCAGCAGCTGGGAATGGATTTTCTCGGCATGACCGGAAAATTCCACACCACCTGGGGCGAGTTCGGCGGATACAAACACCCGAATGCACTTCGGTACGAAACAGCACTAAGCATTGCCAATGGCGCTCGCTGCTCAGTAGGCGATCAGCTTCATCCAGAAGGCTGGATGGACCCTGCGACTTATGAGCTGATCGGAGCTGCCTATCGTGAAGTAGCTGAAAAAGAACCATGGTGCACAAATACAAATAACATCGCGGATGTTGCGTTACTCACTCTGGAAGCGGTAGGTAAACATCACAGCGGTGAAGAACAGGCTGCCAGAACGTCTAAATCCGATGCGGGCGCCGCTCGCATACTGCTTGAGGGACATATCCTGTTTGATGTCATTGATCTGGAAAGCGACTTTGACCGTTACAAGGTCATTATTCTGCCTGACAAAGTGTTCATCGATCAACCGCTTAAGCACAAATTAAATGCCTATATTCAAAATGGCGGTAAAATTTTGGCGACCGGGCAATCCGGCCTGCAAGAAAACCACACAGAGTTTGCAATCGATCTGGGCGTACGATGGGTGGAGGAAAATCCATATCGGCCGGATTATTTCAAGCCGCATTTCCCATTAAAAAGCCTTGGCAACGCCAGCTTCATTCAATATTCACAAGGTCAAAAGGTCGAGCTTGCCGGCGGAACTGAGCTGGGACAGCGTGAAGATCCGTATTTCAACCGGGATATCTTCACCTTCTGTTCACACCAACACTCCCCTAACAGAGGAACCTACGGCGGCCCGGGTATGGTCGAAGGAACTGGCGGTATTTATATGGCCTGGAGCGTGTTTGATGAATATGCCACAAAGGGCAGCTTATCGCTGAAAGAAAGTATTCTTTATGCACTGAATCATCTGCTGACGGATCGAAAAACGCTAGAGACCGACCTGCCTGCCCAGGGCGTTGTGACCCTCCAACAGCAGCAAGCGGAACATCGGTATGTGAACCATGTGCTGTATGCTTCCCCGGTAAAGCGAGGAGAACAAGTAGAAATTATTGAAGATATCATTCCCGTGTATGATATTCAGGTCACCTTGCGACTGCCGGAACCAATCAAACGAGTATATTTGGCGCCACAGCAGCAGGAAATCCCGTTTCAGCAAACAGGCGGAACCATTGTCTATACACTTCCGAAAGTAGAGTGCCATCAAATGGTTGTATTAGAATATTAGTAACCGTTTCGTGACGGTTCTTGATGTTCAATCATCGATAAATGCAATAATTCTGTAAAAAAGATAAATCCCGTGAATGATCTGATGCAATCCTATGTTAAAGTCGTTATTTGACAGAAGAATAAACATTAAGAAGTATAAACGAAAACGTAATATAGCAATTAATTTCCCCTTGAGAAACTCACTATAATGGAGTTGTAATTCACCAATTACGGAGGGGGAAATGAAATTGAGAACATGGAAACAACACCAGCTGCTCATGACAGCGCTGGCAGCCGTTATGCTGATCTCGTTGTTGGCAGGCTGCGGTTCGAAAGAGAGTACGGAACCATCTGCCGTTTCAGAAAATTCCGCACAAGAAGAGAAGTCTGAACCGGTTACACTTACAATGTTTATGGAGGCCAAAGAAGCCGATAATCCAGACACCAAAAGATTGAACGATGATTTCACAGCAAAGACCGGAATTAAAATTGAACCGGTGATCGTCCCTGGCGAAGGTCCCGAAATTTTCAAAAAAATTGATATTTCCGTCACAAGCGGAGACAAAACCGATATTATCAATCTGAGCAACAAATTGATTGAGCAAAAATATGCCGAAAGCGGCTGGCTTCTTCCGATGGATGAAATGATCGCAAGTGAAAATTATGACGTGGACAAAATTTACGGTAAATATCTCTCACGTTATAACGACAAAGTTTACAGCCTGCCTGTTCTGGCATCACAGTGGACCGTTTTCTACAACAAGCAAATTTTCGATGAGGCCGGTGTACCATATCCGAAAGGAGAATGGACCTGGGACGAATATATCGAAACTGCCAAAAAATTAACCGATAAAGATAAAGGAATTTATGGTTCCTACATGCTCGACTACGATGTGTATATGTACATGCTTGCCAGACAAAACGATGTGCCAGGCTATAAAGAGGACGGAACTTCAAATTATGACGATCCGGCATACAAAGAAAGCTTGAAGTTTTTTGGCGATCTGGGCAACACGCATAAAATTCAACCGAGCTGGCTTGAGTTTAAAACAAGGAAATTAGCTTGGGACGGTTTTACAACCGGAAATTACGGAATGCACTTTATCGGGGATTGGTATCTCGGCGTTTTCACCGATAAAGCGAACTATCCTCTCGAATGGAAATGGGGCATCACGCAAATTCCGACCGACGGAAAAGGCAATAACAACTTGGGGATCAGCTCAGGGTACGGAATTTCCAAAAACTCGGAGCACCCGAAAGAAGCCTATGAATACATTAAATTCGTTGCAGAAAACAGATACAAATATAAGAATCAGTTCCCGGCCCGAGTAGACTTAAGTCAAGAAGAATACGACAAAATGTTTAAAACGATCTCAGACAGTACAGACGGTGATGTGACCGTTGAAGATTTGAAAACAGCATTGATCGACAACAACCTGGGCTTTGTACAGGAAAAAATTATCGGACCCGCAGCAACCGAGTACGGCAACATTATCCTTGAAGAAAGCGAAAAATATTTAATCGGGCAACACTCTCTGGACGAAGCTGTGCAAGCGATCAAGAAACGTGCAGACGAAGCGATTAATAAAGAGAAAAACCTGCAATAGACACACATCATAAATGAAAGCGCCTTCTAAGCATGTTATGCTATAGGGAAGGCGCTCTCTCCTATTTTACATACACACCGGAATTTTTCATTACCGCTCTTTTTTATGACCGTTGTCTCAACTGGAGGATGGAATGAAAAATATAAAAGATATTTTCCGAAAAAGCATTCGCGCCAAAATATTTGTCTCATTTATTGTTGTTATGGTTTTCACAACATTAGCCGTCAGTTTAGGAAACTACTATGTATTCAGACATATTTTAAATGAAAAAGTCAGTGAATCCGTATCGAACAATTTAAAATACATTGCAAACGATATTCAGGGGAAATTGGGTAAAATCGAGGCGTTAGCGGATTATGTATACACGAATTATGATATTCGCAGAATTCTAACGAAAAGTTATGAAAATGATTCAGAGTTTTACATGGACTCGCTAAAAATCGATGAAATTCTGGAAAACTATCTGATTAACACCGACTTGTCCCCGTATGTCTCTTTAATTATCGTCAATGGAGAGTGGAGCAGTCCCTTTATATATGGACCGGATGCAGGCCGTATTAACGAAGCATCCATTATGCCATTTCGCTTTGATGATGCACTTAAACAATCAAACGGTCAAATTATATGGCACGGGATTCAGAAGAAAGATGTTATACTGCCTACTTCGCAAAAATATGTCATTTCCATGAGCAGAGTGATCAAGGATTTAAAATATGCGAAGAACATCGGAACGATGCTCATCTATATTGATGTCGACTTCTTCTCGGACTATTTCGCAAATACGGGAAAGCAGACCACTTTTTTAATTGCCGATCAACATAAAAAACTCGTATTTCATACCGATCCGTCCTTAATCAATACGGAATATTCGATAGTTGAAGAAATCGGGGAATCGTCTACCAAAAATTATTTTGTTAAATCCGATAACGGAATAAAGAAACTTTATACCTATAGCTTCGTGGAGAAATATAACTGGTGGATCGTCGAATCTCTACCTTTAAACACATTGTTCCAGGATAAAACTTTGATTTTAATGACCACGGCAGGTATATTTATGCTCTCGCTTCTTATTACGGGTGTTATCTGGTATGTGATTCTGTCCAACCTCGTCCGGCCGATCAAAGCTTTAACCCAAGTAATGAATGAAGTGGATGATATCCATTCTTTAAAGAAAGTAGATGTCACCAGCGTAGATGAAGTAGGTCAGTTAAGTGAAAAATACAATTATATGATCGATAAAATCAACGAACTGATCCACAATCTGCTGGAGGAGCAAACTCGAAAAAAAGATGCGGAATACAAGGCGCTGCAAGCACAGATCAATCCACATTTTTTATATAACACTTTAAATACGATCCGTTGGATGGCGATTATTCAGAAAAATGACAGCATCAAAGAAGTGGTTGAAGTCATGGGCCGATTGCTGAAGAACACATTCAAATCACCGGAGTCGCAAATTGTGATCCAGGATGAAATCCAGCTCATTCAGGACTATATTTATATCCAAAAATTAAGATACAATGATAAATTTGAACTCATTTTTGATCTTGAAGAGCAATGTCTTTCCTATTACTGTTTGAAATTCATGCTTCAGCCCATCGTGGAAAATGCGATATTTCACGGCATTGAGCCGAAAGAGGGACAGGGAACCATCACCATCCGACTTAGGCAAATAGAGCAGCATTTGATTTTTGAGGTGATGGACGACGGGATCGGGATGTCAGAACAGCAGCTAGATGCTCTCTTGCATGGCGAACATTCGAAGAAAGAGCGAGGGATTGGCTTATACAACGTAAATGAACGGATTCAATTATCCTATGGCAAAACATACGGTGTGCAAATTGTAAGCAGTCAAGAGCCTGGGTTTACTTGTGTAACCATCAAGATTCCAATCATTCGAGGTGATTGATATGTATACAGTCATGATTGTGGATGACGAAATGTTGGCCCGCGTTGGGATCAAGTCGATGATCCCTTGGGAAGAACATGGGTTTCATGTCATCGGTGAGGCGGAAAACGGACGTAAAGGCCTGGAGATGGCTCAAAAGCTATCTCCAGATATCATTCTGACCGATATTAAAATGCCGATTATGGATGGAATCTCTTTTATGAAACAGTATAAAGCCCTTGGTGGAGAAGCCAAGTTTATCGTATTAAGCTCATATGACGATTTCGACATCGTAAAGGATTCCATGAAGATGGGCGCAGAAGATTATATTATTAAATTAGAGATGCAGCCTCATGCTCTCATTGAAATATTACGTCAGGCTGCTGACAAGATTGAGGCAGAACGCGAGGAAAACAAACGATATTTAAAGCAGCAAAAAATGTATGAAACCAACAACAAACTCATGAAGGATCAGCTTCTGAAAAGCTTGCTGTTCGGCTGGATTTTTGAAGATACTGAAGCTGAAGAGCGGTTGAAAGATGTTCATATTCATTTAAATGCAGAGGGTATTGTTTGTATGGTACTGCAGATCGATAATTTGGATGTGTATAACGGATATGCCGAGAAAGACCGAAAAATTCTGGATTATGCTGCATTGAACATTATTGAGGAAATTCTTGAGCATTTCAAAACCGGGAGCGCCCTGTCCCTCAACCCCACTCAGTATATCATTATATTTTCCTGTGAATCCGAATCCGGTCAGAATGATTTTATCGATAAAATAAGCAATCAAATGAAAACAGCTCTTAAAACATACCTGAATCTCTCGGTATCGGCAGGGATCAGCAATATCCATCAAGGGTACTTGAGTATCGAAACCGCCTATTTAGAAGCAGTGCAAGCGGTGCAGGCATGCTTTTTTCATCCTCGGGGCTGTACGATTATGTTTAGCCAGCATCATGACAAATTGCTCAAAAAAGAAGCTTTGGAAGATGATCAAACGATTCAAAAGACCATTCAAGCGATCCAATCCGGCAATATTGATATGATCAAGCAAGGGTTTGAACAGCTATATCAACTCTTCGAAGAGTTCCGTTGGCCGACAAGAGAAATGGCTAAAGGGTTTTGCTTTCTATTACTGTTTCAAGTGAAATCGATACTGGAGACGGCCGATAGCGAAACGCTGTTCCGCGATATTGAGAACTGTATCACTTCGCTCGATTTTCATCATTGGCTGAAAAATGTCGAGCAGGCGATCCATTCCTCCCTATCCGCTATGCCCGAAGCGTCCAATCTGGTATTGCGCATGAAGCAGTATATTGACCGTAACTATCAGCACAATATTACGCTAGAGATCATTTCGGAACACTTTCATTTGTCGCCCAATTATTTGAGTAATTTGTTTAAGCGGGAAACAGGGAATACATTCGTGGAGTACTTGACCAAAGTAAGAATTGATCATGCCAAGCAGCTGCTAAAAGATACAGATAAAAAAATGTTTGAAATCGGCAGAGCCGTTGGATATGAGAACGAATACTATTTTAGCCGCGTATTTCGCAAAGTGGCCGGAATCCCGCCCATACAATACAAAAAAAGTATCCTGTCCTGTCATCGTCAAAGCATATGAATCTCCCCTTTGTTTGTCACCCCGACCTATAGATAACGAGAAAACAAACTTTCCAGCCCTTTCACTTCCCAGTAGGAAGTGGGAAGGGCGTTGTTCATGTTTCAGTGAAGCTTCCCCCTGCTCTTCTAACCATGCAGCCCTCCCGTCAATCGAGGACCATGACGATAGGGTCCTACCGGGACTTGAATCAGACTGGTTAACTCTTTCGTAGTTATCTTGTAAATCTCATCGCTCAATCCGACATCAAAACCGAGAAGCGGATGACCCCCGAACCCGATAGCCGATGCCGCTAACAGCAAGCGCTGTACAAGCATCCCCGCTTCCATCTGTTGAATCCGGTATCCTCTGTACCCCATCTCAGTTGTGAGATGTTCCTTATCCCCAACGATATGAAAGCATAGCGGTACTTGTAACAGATTCACATTATCCGAAGGCATCCCCAGCTGGAGCTTGAGCCGATGATCCCCATGGCGTAATGCTCGGAGCACATGAGCTTTGCTATCATATTGGTATGCGCCTTCCGGAATCCCCTCCACGTTATACAAACAGACGTACAGTGAAACACGAGGATCAAAGGTCTCATGGGCTTCGTCCAAATCATTCAAATATCTATAAGAAGCCGTTGCCTCCACCAGCAGTAGAGCCAACTGCTCTTGACTCACCTTACCCAACATAAAATCACTATTCGGTGAATACCGCTTTCGACTTACTGGTGCCAGATCATACGACAACCGATCCACATTAGGCAAATACACCACCGGATCCTCGCTGTGAAGTGCTGGCTGTTCCCTAATTCGCGCTACCGGCAAAAATGATTCCAAAAGGGATGCCTCATTCATTTGGGTGAGCATCGGAAAATCCTTGACTCTTCGGGATTTCACGTAATGATCATGCTGGAGCCTTGGCAGCTCCCGGCATAAGTTAGTCGCAGTGATAGGAGTGACACCTTCCTCCCTCCAATTTCTATGGGCAAACCAAGAAAGCGCAGGCTCCACCGACAGCGGAATCACCGCATATACGCTTTCCTCTTGCTCAGTTATCCCGAGAAGATGATTGACAGCTCGATCAAGATATTGAAAAAATACCCCCGACGTAAAACCAAACCGTTTAGCCACTTCCAACAGCTGCCCGATCAGCGTACCGGCATCAAGTCCTTGCAGGCGATAGGAAAAGTTATTGTATTTAAAAAAGTTTTTCCAAAACATCGTCGTCACAAAAACCGTACCAAAACAAGCCGGCGTATCATAACGATCACCGAGAGCTCTGGCTAAATAAGAATCAAAGTGACCTTCACGCAGCAGCACCAAACGGTGATGTGCCACATCATAATGGTATACTCCCGCAGGTAGATCCTCGATCTTCAAATATACATATAATTCATTCGGATATAGCGCTCCCCCGGAGGGAGCAAACCGCCGGTACATCTGTAGTAAATTCGTTGTTGGAACCATAAAGTTGGAGGCAAGGATGGATTGAGACAATTGAGTGAGCCCGAATGCGTGCCAGAGAAAGTGACCGATCTGACGAAGATTCGGCTGCATCTTTGCTTCACAGCCTTCGAGCGTCAGCGGTGCTTCCGGACATAACGGAACCGCAGGCAAACGGCGATAGAGCTTATATGCAAGCGGTCCGTCCTCCCAATCCACAACCAAGTTCGGCGGTTTGGTCTTGTCTATGTCATAATGCAGATTGTGCAAAAATGTTTCCAAACTCATCCCTGTCCCTCCTTATATAAACGGGCCTTACGGAAACGGATGCGGGTATGGATTGAGATCCTCCATTTTCAGCGGCTTTTTCGCGTATCCAAGCTCTACTGGTACCCGGAGCACCCGATCCAATCCAGCCAAGCGGGTAAATTGATGCCCGAATGTCATCGGCAGCATCCCCGGGATCAGCACCTTTACGCAGTACAGTCCATTCCGACGAATCTCTGGTGCTGTTACATCCACCACGATCACATCGAGATTCAGGCGTTGAAACTGGGCAAGAATGTCCTTCAGATCATCCGTTAAATCGGTATGCCTTGCCCCTTGCTTGAATTCCTCATCAAACGTTCGCCGCGGACGGCTCTCATCCAGCAGAAATTGCAGTCGTTCCTCTGCTTCAGGCAATCCGTACAGCAGGGAATGATCCTCCATCTCCTGCACCAGAGATGAATCATGCAACATTCGCATATATGTCTCCCGGTTTCCTTCAAATTTCTCCTCCAGCATCTGTATCATGCCGGCTAACTCGTGAACCGCACCTTTCACGGCCCGTATCGGGTCCGGATGAGTTCCGGCCGTACAAACGAGATTCATCCCTGTTTGTTTCCTGTTCTTCGCCACCCCCCAAACGCTTGGAATTCCATTTTCCATCGTCGAGTTAAAGAAATGTACATCGAATCCCGTCAGCGTCTGCAAACGATGAATCATCAATTGCAGCTCCTGGTCGTCTACAGAATTAAGGTCAAGGCGTGGGAGAGGGAGCTGCGCATACCAAGTCATCAGAAACGAATCCCGCTCCACCACTTCCAATATCCCGTAAAAAATAGCCTCCTCCAAACTTCCGCCTAACGCACATCCATTGGAGGTTTCGAACACAAAGTGATGCCCGCATCCCATGCTGTAATAGGCGAGCTGCTCAGGAACCAGAATCGGACGCTCTTGCAAAAACGAATACCCCCACACCCAATTCATGGGTTGATCCGGATTAAATGCTGTGTAAGGAGCATCCGGCTGATTATACTGTTCCTTTGTGTGCCCCCCTACTTTAACGGGGTCAAGCGCATGATCCTTCACATTATTAAAGCTTTCATGGACTACCGTCCGCTTGCTTCGGGGGGCCAGACCGCAATATCGTTCCAGCCCTTCCAATATGGCAGTCAGCTCACTCAACGCATAGGAATGGGTACGCCCTGCTGTTCCCACATCCTCAGCAATCAACGGCAGATTTACACTCACATCGGCGAATATCGACTTCAGGTTAAGCATTTTCCCATTCAAAAATCCGGTCCGGTGATCCAAATAATCTTTGGTTAGCACTGTTTTCATCTCATCCACCCGGCGGCAGCGGTAGCTGTCTGCACTGATCTTCGGACTCGGCTGAAGCGAAATATGAGCTGCGTCTGATGAATCGTCAAACACTTGGCTGCAAACAGGACACAACGGATCAGGCAAAATACGGTGCAGTGTGCTTTCTAGCGTTCTCAGATTGATCAAAAACAACCCTTCTGCCGTTTGAACCGTTTCGCCTTGTAATGCCCTTCGTGTCTCCACGATCAGCAATTGAGCCATCTGCAAAAGTCCTGTACGTGACGCCCATGGATCACTAGGCATTCCTTTATGAGTCATGAGCTTTTGCTGCAACCTCCGCATCTCCTTACGTTCACGTCCGGCCATGACCCGCCGCGTGTCTCCGCATTGAGAACATCCTTCCGTACCCGGACGAACCAGCGGTCCAATTACGCCCTCACCAAATGAAACGAAGCCTCGAAGCCATGGGATACCAGCTGGTCGTAGCACTTCTTCTGCCTTGATATGAACGTATGGACACCAAGCATCGTGCAGCACAAGAACGAAATCCGCCATTTCCGGCACTTCTGCCTCAAAATCGATCAGACGAGCCACCTTAAACTCGGCTGACAGTTCTCTATAAACACAGTCCGCCAGAATACCTTCTCCAACAATCACAATATTAGCGTTCACTGGACTCGCTCCTCTCGCAGCACCACGCCAAATACTCCTGCCAATTCCTCCTTCATAAACGGTTCTACCGCCAGATCAAGGACCAGGAGCCTCTTATTGTTCTGATTTAGAACTTGTACGGCGGATTGCAAAACCTCCGGATGCGTCGCTGCTTGATATGAAACGATCTCTAGATTTAATGGCTGCTGTTCTTTCAAGCGTACAGACGAAAAAGACGACACTTGCAGATTAAGGCCATCAGGTTCATTTTGGGCCACCAACAGAGCCTTACGTAATGCTTTACGCAAAGCTAGCGTCATATTTAAGCCCACGTTGCCATACCAGTGATCATCCACACCAACCCATACCACAGGAAATCCGGACACTTCTTCTCCCAAGGCAATCCTCGGCGCTCCCTTCATCGCCGTTAATGCCTGCAAATAAAAAAGACAGTGCTTATCTTCTACAGCTCGCAGCTGTACCCGAGAAACCATAGGAATCTGATACGCCTGCTGCTTATCGAACTCTTCCTCCAGACATCTTTGTAGTCCTCGACAAATGCCTTCTGCCGCCATCTCTCCTGCTCCGATGCCAATAAATTCGTATGATTGTATCCTGCTTTCCTCTACTCCTTGAGGGGAGAGCAGCATCGGAACAAACAGACTGCCCAATCGCGACACATATGCTTCAATCCCGATAAGCCCTGCTTCCCGCCGCGCCTCCTCATGTGTGAGATCGTTACAGATCGTGTCCGGCAGCAGTCCGGACGGGCCTTCCGATAACGGATCGACGACCTGAACTCGGCACTGTGAAAGCGGCAGATGCTGTAACTCCCCTTCCTCCCAAACATGAAAAATTCCCGATTCCGACGATGTCAGTCGGCTGAAGTAAGGAATCAATCCATCGTCACTTGTGTCTAACCTCTGATCGTGATGAAAAGTATAGTCTTGAAAGTTTTGAATCCATTCAGGTTTCCTAAGTCCGGTTACAAGCGGATGTGGCAGAAATGAATGCCACTTTCCTTCCAAAGTCTCCAGATTAAGCAGAAAGAATCGATTGCTCTGTTCCGCATCAATCGCTCCCGTAATCTTTTTAAATAATTCAAACACAGTCACATTGGCAAGCATTGCTCCCGCTGTTGAAGAAAAAGTGTGTAATTCCGGATCTTTAGAAATCGCGGATTGGTGTACACGGCGCCAAGCCGACTCCCAGCATCCTTCCTGATCTGGATGAAACAGAGGTCCCGCCATACCCGCTTGCTGCATGCAAACAGCAGGTAAAAACACCTTCTTCTCACCCTTGCAAGCCGCATGAAGAGCCCGAAGCTCCTCGATATCATCCTCCCGCGATACATATAAAATGAAATCAAACGGCCTCACAGCCTCCCGCCAACAACTCCCTTCATCCTTTTGCAGAACAACCTTCTCGACGGACACCTCAGAGTCCAACTTCCGGGCATGTACGACCAGTTCCTCAATCCGCCTCCAATTCGTCGGCTCCGAACCGAAAACCTGTACATACAGCTTGGGCAATCCGGAATCAAGCAGTGCAGAAACCGCCGAGACCAAAAAGGAGCCGGAACCGACCACCAACACTCTGGACTGACGATACATCTGAAACCGATAGGCACCTGAATCACCGAAATGATCCAAAAACTCAATTTGGGAAGCATACCTTTGAAGAACCTCACTGGACAGTTCATGTGGAGTATCCTGGCTCACATCCCGAGCAAAGCCATTACGATACAGCACTCCTGCAATTTTATATACCTGGTCCCGGTGTTGATCCGGCAATCCTTCTGTCAGATCATCCAATCTATGCTCCCCATTAAATATCGGTATCAATGTTTCAATCCACTGATCAATCCCCTCACCTTCCATGCGGAACGAACTTACATGGTTTCGAAAATATACGCCGTTAGAATCAGGTAAAAAAAATGTATCACGTTTTACCTTTAGGCGCATTGAAGGGCTCAAAACTGTCATTCTACTCCTCCTTCTTTTTGTAAGCTGCTTCGCCACCCTGCCTTACGCTTCACAAGTAATCTTATGTACAGCTATTTGTCCCTCATGTCTTATACTTTTAGAAAAACAAGCTGACGAACGGTGCTAAAGCCGGCGTCGTCAGCCTGTTCATGTTTTCTATAATTACACTTCATTATAGAAATATATAAATTTCGTAAATCTTCCTTGCCGATAAAAGCCAGATTATCTTCCTCAACGATGACAATGATGGCAGTTATGGCAATGATGGCAATGATGGCAGTTAAAGCAGTTGTGACAATTGAAACAGTTATGACAGTTGTGGCAATTGAAACAATTAAAGCAATTGAAGCAAGTAAAAACACACAGTCGAGCCGACTGCTCATTTTGAGCGTTCCAAGGAGTCACCTCACTTGACTTAAAATGAGAAACATTCAAATTTTGCAAATCATTTTTGAACTCGTTCATACGCTTTACCTCCGCTTATTATCAATTCGCGTTGCTTGGCAGCATTCGTTGGTACGGGCTGCCCCTGTGAGATCCTCAATTCAATACACATGACAACATATGAAGGGGACTCAGCTCTTGTTACTAATGAAAATACCTATATATAATTTTTCTTCACAAAAAGTTCATCATAAAAAAACATGATCAAAATTTCTTCTGAAACATTGCACACCCGGGAGCTGGAGGGAATAAGCTCAATGACTTTAATGTCCTAATCATAGTTGCCAAATCCGCATCCGAACAGGCTGACGCCTTCAGGATGTCTGGCCGCAGCAAGTGAAGCAATTCGGACCGGATATACCGGCTCGAATTCGGCGGATACAAACACCCGGACGCGCGTAGGAATTAACCCCCGCTAAAAAAACATATTTCTCCCCCTGATATGATCCTCTATCTCCTCTAAGTCAAGAGAAAGTAATCATTGCTTTCCCAGTAGTGATGGCATAAGATTAAACATTATAATGTTATGATGTTCTAGCTTATAAAATATCAACCATGCAGGAGGGGCTTCTTATGAAATTTCGTTTCGAAGGTGATGTATCGGATTTGATGCCCGGTGTCCGGCTGCTGCTGCCTGAACTAGGGGTGGAATTAGGAGAGGATGGAGTCCCGCTTCGGGTAGAGTTGTCGGAAGGCGATCTTGAAGTCGGCCGCGAGCCTTCTCACGCCTATATTCGGTATGGACAAAAGCATCAGTTTTTCCGAGGATTCGGACTTCTCATTCAGCATAGCCGTAAAGGCGAGACCTTTCATATTCACGAAAAACAGCAATTTGACCAGGTCGGGCCGATGTTTGATCTGTCCCGCAACGCGGTTCTCACGGTGGACAGCTTTAAAGTCATGCTCAATAAATTGGCTTTAATGGGCATGAACACCGTTATGTTATACATGGAGGATACATACAAGATCGAAGGAGAGCCCTACTTCGGATACATGAGGGGCCGCTACAGCCAAGACGAACTGAAAGAAATAGACGATTATGCCCACCAATTCGGTATTGAAGCTTTTCCAAGCATCCAAACCCTCGCCCATCTGGAGGAGTTTCTGAAGTGGGAGCCAGTTAATCACTATCGCGATACGAAAGGCGCCCTTCTGGTCGGCAGCGAACAGACCGATTCACTGATTGAGCGAATGATCGAAGCCGCAAGCGCACCGTTCCGCAGCAAGAAGATCCATATCGGGATGGACGAGGCGGAAGAACTGGGACGGGGCAAGTATCTTGACCTGAACGGATACGAGAACCGTTTCAACATTATGGTCTCCCATCTGAACAAGGTCCTGGCAGCCGTTCGTCAGCGCGGCCTGAAACCGATGATGTGGAGCGATATGTTCCTCAAGCTTGCCTCCGGCGGTGGCGGCGATGCAGCATATTACGATAAAGAAACATCCATTCCAGAGGAAATGGCTCGTCAAATACCGAAAGACGTGGATATGGTGTACTGGGACTACGTCCATATGGAGCCGGAAGATTATGAAAAAGTGATTGCCAATCATCGGCCGCTCGGCTGCAATTTGGTATTCGCAGGAGCCGTGTGGATTTTCAACACATTTGGTGTGAACTACGGGCTATCTCTGAACGCTTCAGATGTCGCACTGCAAGTGTGTAAACAGGAAGGCATTCGTGAGGTATATGCGACGATGTGGGGAGATGACGGCAATGAAGGGAATCCTTTTGCAGCCCTGCTTGGTTTACAGCTTTATGCCGAGCACGCTTATTCGGAACAAAAACCGACGCAAGACCAGCTGAAAGAGCGAGTCAAATTCTGCACGGGAATTGAGATGGACACTTTCCTTCTCCTGAAGGATCTCGATGAGATTCCCGGACAGGAGCGAAACAATGCCAAGCAGAGCAACCCTTCCAAGTTTTTGCTGTATCAGGATGTGCTTCTTGGATTGTTCGACAAGCAGATCGAAGGTTTGGATCTGGCGAACCACTATGCAGAGCTGGAGCACCGAATCCATAACCAACGGAATAAAGATGCGGAGCTGGATTATCTGTTTGAAATGCCGGAGAAGCTGAGCGCTGTGCTAAAACGAAAAAGTGAAATCGGTATCGTACTGAAGCGATCCTATGACGCCAAGGATCACGATACACTAAAACATATCGCTGCGAACGTGCTGCCAGCCATAGCCAAAGCAGTCCATGAACTCCGTGCTGCACATCGAACACAGTGGCACCGGATGTTCAAACCTTTCGGCTGGGAGGTCATCGACATTCGCTATGGTGGTGTCATCAACCGCCTGGATACTGCATCATTCCGAATTTTAGACTATGTAGAAGGACGGATTTCAAGGATTGAAGAGCTGGAGCAGGAACGATTAGTATACAGCTCTACCAATCGCTTCAACCACAAGGGTGTCGGCTGGTGCAGCTATTATTTCCGAATGGCTTCCCCCAATGCGTTCTATCATGTGTTGAACCCTTTTTGAAAAGGTATCTTTCTTCAAAGAAAAAGACAGAGATGGAGTCCACCTCTGTCTTTTTTTAAACTCAACTGCTCACTTTACAAAGGTCAGGTTCTCCATCATTCGATGGATCACAGCCGCGCTCTCACCACGAGTTGCATTCGATTTAGGGCTAAAGCGCTGCTTGCGATCTCCGTGTAAAATGCCCAGACCATTTAAAACATCGACCGCTTCTTCCGCCCATCTACCAATCTTAGATGCATCGGCAAAGCTCTCTTGTGATCTACTGCTTTGTTTATACCCGGCATATTCTAATGCCTTGTAAGCCATGACTGCCATCTCTTCACGGGTAATCAACTGATTGGGTCTAAAAGTGCCGTCTGCATACCCTTTGACGATCCCTGCATTTACTGCTGCATAAACCGGATTCATATACCAGTCTGAAGGCTTGATATCCTTGAAGGAGCTGGCTTGATCGTTAGCAAAGCCCGAAAGACCTAATGCCCGGATTAACAACGAAGCAAACTCAGCCCGTGTTACCGGAGCATCCGGCGCATAAGACTGCTCTGTTCGTCCCGTTACGATCATTTTAGCTGCTAGCGATTCAACGTCTGCTTTTGACCAGTGAAATGCAGTGTCCTGGAATGTAACCGGATGTTGGATAACCAGATAGGTCCCACTCGTTTGACTATACATATCGATCCGATTGCCACTAACTTTAAACGGTACAGGGATATATTCTGTTCCCATAAGACGTATAACGGCGATATCGGTTAAACGAGTATCTTTGCCAATGTTTATAGAATGCTTCACATATGAATCATATCGATCCGGCCTAGTCGTCTTACCGCCGGATTGTGCTGTAACGGTATACTCTACCGCTTGAAGCGCAGTATATCCTTTGGATGCCGCTACTTCAAGAGCATTCGTATTGACAGCCAGATTGATGACCAGCTCAATTTTGGCAAGATCGGACCCAAGTTCATCAGCCAAAGCTTTCAGATCGATCTGATCCTGTGAAAGTTCATAAATTCCGTACGGTGTATTAACGACCAACGTAGGAGCATTCGTCTGATTCAGCCATGCTGTTAATGCCTCACTTTCGATCGTAATGGATGAGGACTGAAACGGCTCTGTACTCGAAATCTCTATCGTTATTTTTCCATCTGATGGCTGCTTCAAGGCCTCCTTCATCGCTTGACCGGTTACCTTGCCGGCAGCTGTACCATTAGCTGTCTTAACCTGAACCTTTATTTTTCCCGGCTCTACAGGCTTTGTTGTTCCCGGATTCGAAGGTTTTTCCGGAGGCGTTACCGAACTCGGAGATCCCGGTGTGTTTGGCGTTTCTGGTGTTCCTGGTTCTTCAGGCTCTCCAGGTATTTCAGGATTCGGGCCTTCCGGAAGCGGCGCTCCTTTCAGATCGGTAATCCGCCCTTCAACCGCAGAAGTTTTCGACGTGATCGTCCCTATCTTCTTGACATAATCAGAGAAAACTTCATAGTCCGGCAAATACAACAAGTTCACCCGACCTTCGAGATAGGCTTTCTCCAGCGAAGCATAGAAGTCACCACCCTTGGCCGTGAAAGCATTTGTAGCTACCTCATAAGATTGATTCAGATCGATAGGCTCATATCCGTTCTTCCCTTTTACATCCATTCGCAGTACGCGCTCTCCTGCCGGTTTGGTAGAATCATAGAAAAATCTCATGCCTGCGATATGCGGGAATCGTCCGTCCGCAGCCGGAATTTTGGATACTCCGTTTTCCATCGCATCTTTAATTTCAGCGCCCGTCAGCGTAATCGTAACCAGATCGTTATTAAACGGCAGTACGGTCATGATATCCCCCATCGTAACTGTACCAGCCTCGATCGAAGCCCGAATTCCGCCTCCGTTCTGCAAGGCAATGACTGCATTCGTTCCGGCAGCTTGTGCCGCCTCCAGCATACCGTCCGCAATCAGGTTACCGAGATTTGTCTCTTTCGTGCGTACATCATCGCGAACTCCATTCAGCTTGACTTCCGTCGTGCCGACTTTCGTTTCCTGGAGCTTCTGAACGCCCGGCTTATATTTTGTATTGAGAATCTCCAATGCTTCTTGATCCGGTTGGATCACGTATTCACCATTGCTATCTTTCTCATCAACAGATATTAAGGAGCTGTCCCAATCTTGCAAGGTTCCTGCCTCGTCAAAGACCACTTCAAGTTTGCCCAGAAACTGGCCTTTTTCCCCTGCCTGAACGATAAGCTTCGGTTCGCTGTCTGATCGATCCACAACCGCCTGATCCAGTTTGGTATGGCTGTGGCCGCCGACAATGATGTCAATCCCTTCCACTTCCTTGGCAAGATTCAATTCTACATCATAACCAAGGTGGGACACGACAATGATCTTGTTGATTCCCTCTTGCTCCAACATGGATACAGTATCTTTAGTCTTTTGCACTGCATTATCAAAAGTAACAGCTCCCGGAGAAGCAATATTCGCGGTGTCCTCTGTTGTCAGGCCGATCAAGCCCACCTGCTCACCGTCCACCTCCATAATGATTGCCGGATATATGGTTGCATCTTCAGGATTACGGGTCACACCCTCTTTAAATTTGTCACGAAGTAAAGCATCCTCAGAGAAATTCACATTTGAAGAGACAAACGGAAATTCAGCATTTTCAATAAACGCATTCAGAACCTCAGAACCTTTGTCGAATTCATGATTTCCGAAGGTCATTGCATCATATTGAACCAGATTCATAAATTCAAGATCGGCCTGGCCCAAGTATTCGTTAAAATAAAGCGAACCTGAGAAGACATCTCCTGCATCCAGAAGCAAAGGATTTACACTTTTCGCTCTCTCCTCTTTAATGGCAGTCACACGACGCGCAATGTTATCCGGTCCGCTCACGGTATCCAGGTTAGCATGCGTATCATTGGTATGCAGTATGGTAAGCGGGAACCCGTCTACAGCTTCTGGCTGTAGACTAATCTGTGCAACGACCGGGTCATGATCTGAAACACGTCCTTTGGACGGAGAGAAATCGGCGTTGAGATGTACGATATCCGCTTCTGCAGATGCTGTCAGATTTTTGCTGACCAAAATATGATCTAGTACCTGCGAATTTCCGTCGTACGTGTACGTATATTGCTCATGCTGCGGCAAAGTCTCAATCAGGTTGTCTAATTCATTTCCTTTTAATATCTGTGCTGTTTCTGAAAATTGAAAATCATTCAGGTCACCCAGAACGACAACGTTAGCCTCAGGGTTTTGGGTCACAATATCTTTAACAAACCTGTTAACTACAGCTGCGATCTGATGACGCTGAGCCTCGCTTTCAAAAACAGGCGGCTGTGCGTTTCCAAAGGGACCCTGGTCCCCGGATTTCGAGTTAAAATGGTTGGCAACGACAATGACCTTCTCACCCTGAAAGTCAAACTGCGCTGCAAGAGGCTTACGGGATGCATCAAATACCGAGTTGGTCGGATCAATTCGCCCAGGATTGTATGTAAGCTGATCCTTATCAGCATCATAGGCAACCGCTTCAGTAGAAGAGCCCTTCTCACCGTTTACGCTTTCAGATAATTGTACTCGCTTCTCGTTATAGAGGAACCCCACCCGGATATTGGCACCTGGCGCTCCTCCGTCTTCGTTATTCACCGGATCAATATCGGTAAAACGGTAGATGGGCCCGCCTGCCTCTTGGATGGCATCAATAAGCACCTGGTAACTTTGGTCTGCCGCCGTGATGCCGTTATCCTGCCGGCCGTTATTATCCTGTACTTCCACCAGAGCAATGATATCCGGAGACTGAATATGATGAACAATCGATTCAGCCAGCTTGTTGATTTTGTTAGACTGCACACCAGGATAAAAGTTCTCAATATTGTAAGTCGCGATGCTCAGCTGATCAGCATTCACTTCAATGGTCGACACCTCTTGTTCAAACGAGCCACTCTCAATTTCAGGAAGATCATCCCAAGCAGGAATCACCTTGAAGTTTCCGCTGTTATAGCCGATCACACCTATTACATCATCTGCAAAAGCATCCCCTGTGCTCACTTCTTTACCGGGATCTCCATAGGCGATCAGAAGTCGCTGGGGATTAAAATTCCCTTGCTCCTTCAATACGAGGCCGCCTGCAGGAGTAATCACATCGGCGTCAGTGTCATTCTCAACACGAGTAGGAATGTTAAACGTGCCGCCGCTCTTCCAGTACGGACTAATAATCGTTGGCTGTGGAAGTCTAACCAGCATTCCTTCCAAAGACTCGTAGAAATCAATGGCATCTTCATTCGGATCAAATTCGGTTAATCCGTCATTATCGATGATCGTTGCAGGAATAGGAAGCCCGCCCTTGCCTAGCGTCACCGGTTCTGGCATTTGCCCGGCACTTCCCTTATTTTCGTAAGCATGAAGTTCAATTTGGGTAGAAGTCAAATTTCTGCGGTTTCCTTCGTTATATTCAGCAACTTTCCCGGATACCGTTACAAGATCGCCCACGTTCGGCAGAGATACATTGGATTTTTGAGAAAAAACAAAGATAGCGTCCGAAGTATTCGGATTGGAGTCAGGACTCGGGTCCTGGATATAAAATCCTTTGATATTTCCGCTTGAAAACGTATATCCGTACTGCGTTACAACACCTTCGACATCCCTAACCGTCTGCCCTTGAAATGGTGAACGATGTGCCTCACCTTGAATATCGGCAATTTGCAGCAGCTCTACCGCTTCCGGAGTATCAGTTACAGTAGATTCTTCTTCGGGCAAGGTTTGGGAAGCGCTTTCACCAGAAGGGTTCAACATATCTTGCGTTTCATCCTGCAGCCCGTCAGGGTCCGGACTTGCTGTTTCCTGATCCGAACCGTCCCCTGTTTTTTCCCCTGAACCATCACTTCCGATCATATCAGAAGGATCAGACACAGGATTCGCAGCATCAACAGCCCTATTTTCTGATTCCACCATTTGACCAGTGGTCAAATCTTGCGGCGATGCAGCTGTGACAGAGCTAAAAGGAACGATGATACTCATGAGCATAACGATAGTCAGTAATATGCTCAGCTGCTTTCTGCGCTTATGTCGTCGAATACGCATTTTAAGCTTTCACTCCTTTATTCTATTTTTTTAGTAAGTCTTATATAAATATATACCTGAAATGTTTTGGGAATTCTATTATTATATGAGATAATTGTAAAAAACCTCCGATAGACCCAGTGTAAATCTGAAAAGTCAATCGGAGGTTCTTGATTTCATGCTGTTATCAGATCATTTATAGTTCATCCAGCTCATTTCATCACCGTTGGCCTGAGTCAAACGGCTCCCCTACCGCTTTAGGCGCTTTCGAGGACTTGGAGAAAATAACTAATGCAATCAGAGTGACCACATAAGGGAATACCTTAAGAATAACCGGTGGAAACACGGCAAGCGAAGGAATCACCTGAGACACATTCGCTACAGTGCTGGCAAATCCGAAGAAAAATGTAGCAGCCAGAATTCCCATCGGTTTCCACTGACCAAATATCAGAGAGGCAAGAGCAAGAAAGCCCAAACCAGCAACATTACCGGTAAACTCTCCAGAATAGGTAAGAAGAATGATTGCTCCTCCAAGCCCGGCAAATGCACCTGAGACCATAACCCCAACATAGCGCATCAACCTCACCCGGATACCGGCAGCCTCTGCGGCATGTGGATGCTCCCCGCAGGACCGAAGACGCAAACCAAACGGCGTTTTGTATAGCAACAGCGTACTGACCAATAACACGAGCAGAATAAACCACGTTGTAATATACGTCTTGGTAAAAAACAGTTCGCCGATAATCGGTATCGATGATAACCAAGGTACATCAAACGATGAAAATCCCGAAGTAACCCGTATATTGCCGCTGCCTGTCATATTGCGAGCCAGGAAAACTGTCAAAGCGCCTGCAATCATGTTAATCGCCGTTCCGCTAATAATCTGATTGGCACTAAGATTAATGCTTGCAAAAGCATGCAGAAGGGAGAACAGTGCACTTGCAGCAGCCGCAGCTAGAAGCCCGACCCACAGCACCCATTGAGAGCCCATATAATGTTCTTGTAACTTGGAGACGACAAAGGCTCCAATAAAAGAACCGACAATCATCATCCCTTCCAAACCTATATTCACGACCCCGCTTCGTTCACTGAACAGAGCACCCAAGGCGGTAATTAAAAGCGGGATCGTGAAGACGATGGCATACGGAAATATTTGCTCAAGCGTTGTCCACATGTTCTCGTTCCTCCTGCTTTTTATTTGCCGCACGGCGCACCTTCAATTTCCGAATAAGACGTTCAATCAGGATGCTTGTTGCTGCAAAATAAATAATAATCGCAATGATCGTATCAGCAATCTCCGGCGGAATTTCCGTCATGGCGTTCATAAATCCTCTGCCGGAATATAAAATTCCAAAAAACAGTGCCGACAGAAATACACCTAAAGGCGCGTTAGCACCGAGAAGCGCAACAGCAATGCCGTCAAAACCTTGTGTCGGCAAAATACCGATCTGAAGACTGGACGCGTTACCTGTGTACTGGGCCGCACCTGCCAGACCCGCGATCCCGCCGGAAATAAACATTGACAGAACAATGCTGCGTTTCACCGCAATGCCTGCATATTCTGCAGAGTGGCGGTTAAAACCGACCGCCTTCAGCTCGTAACCAAGTGTCGTTTTGTTAATCAGGAAAGCTACGATCAAAGCGGTTGCAATAGCGATAAAGAAGCCTAAATTAATATAAGAACCTTGGAACAAGTTACTGAGCCAGCTCTCATGCAGCGTCGCTTCTGGCGCGAGCTGCCGTGATTCCGTCTCCAGGTTCTCTCCTTTGAAATAAGCAGGAACTACATAATAAACCGTCCAAAAGGCGATCCAGTTCATCATGATGGTGGAAACGACTTCATGCACATTGTAACGTGCTTTCAAAAGTCCCGGAATAACCGCCCATAACGCACCGCCGATAAACCCGGCCAGTACGATAGTAGGGAGCAGTATTCCACGCGGAAGATCAAACGTCAGCCCGACGGCCGTCGCACAAAAGCCGCCAAACAGCATCTGTCCAGCTGCCCCGATGTTAAACAATCCCGTTCGGAATGCGAATGCAACCGACAAGCCAGTCAAAACCAGCGGGGTTGCTGTTGCTAATGTATTCCCGATCCGCTCCGGATTTTTCAGAGCCCCTTGAAAAAGGTACATATAGCCCTCTACCGGGTTATGACCGGTCAGCATCATAAGCAGTGCTCCAGCGATGAGTCCGAACAGGACGGCAAGCAGCGATTTCACACTGTTATTCATGTTGTGCCCTCCTCTTTTTGATACCCGGCCATCATCAATCCGAGCTCTCTCTCATTCGTTTCGGAGGTATTAACAACACCGACCAGCTCCCCGTTATTGATAACGGCAATACGGTCCGACAGGTTCAACACTTCTTCCAGCTCCAAAGACACCAGAAGGACGGCTTTTCCCTTGTCCCGCTGTTCAATCAGACGCTTATGGATGTATTCGATGGAGCCAACATCCAACCCCCGTGTCGGCTGAACGGCAATGAGCAAATCCGGGTCACGCTCCACCTCCCGGCCGATAATCGCCTTCTGTTGGTTACCTCCGGACATCGAGCGCACAATAGAACGAGGCCCTGATCCTGCCCGAACATCAAAGCTCTCGATAATATGATCGGCATGTTTGCGAATCGCCTCCGGCTGAAGCAGCCCTTTTTTGGAAAAGGGAGGACGGTTATATACTTCAAGAATCAAGTTTTCCTCAACCGTGTAATCCAGCACAAGCCCTCTTTTTTGCCGATCTTCTGGAATATGACCGATCCCGCTCTCATTCCGCTCACGAACGGATAATCCATTCAATGCTTTTCCATTCAAGTTCACGGTGCCGCTTTCCGCCTGGCGAAGACCTGTAATCGCTTCCACCAATTCGGATTGACCATTTCCGTCCACACCCGCAATACCTAAAATTTCGCCAGCATGCAGATCAAGGGTGAAGTTTTTAAGCGCGTCGACTTTTTTATTGTTCTTAACGGTAAGCGATTGAATTTCAAGAACCGTTCTGCCTGGCTGACTTTCCTGTTTATCCACCTTAAAAGAAACGCTCCGCCCCACCATCATCTCAGCCATAGTCTCACGGCTCGTTTCCTCCACATTGACTGTTCCGATCGTTTTTCCCCGGCGAATGACGGTGCATCGGTCCGCTACCGCTTTAATTTCTTTCAATTTATGCGTAATCAAAATAATCGACTTTCCTTCTTTGACAAGATTCCTCATAATGGCCTGCAAATCTTCAATTTCCTGTGGTGTTAATACAGCGGTCGGCTCGTCAAATATGAGAACCTCTGCGTTGCGGTAGAGCATCTTCAGAATCTCTACCCGCTGCTGCATGCCAACTGAAATATCCTCTACTTTGGAATAAGGATCGACATTTAACCCATATCTTTTGGACAAGGATTCCACTTGTTTAGCAGCGGTTTTCACATCTAGTCCGAAGAGCCATTTGCGCGTCTCGCTACCAAGAATGATATTCTCAGTGACCGTAAACGGCTCAACCAATTTAAAATGCTGGTGTACCATTCCGATTCCAAGCTTGTTCGCTACGTTCGGATTGGTGATCCGAACTTCCTTGCCGTTTACCCGGATCGTCCCGCGATCGGGCTGATACATACCGAACAGGATACTCATCAGGGTTGACTTACCTGCCCCGTTTTCGCCAAGAAGGGCATGGATTTCGCCCTTTTTCAGTCTGAGCGTAATGTCGTCATTAGCCACGACTCCTGGAAATTCCTTGCGGATGCCCACCATCTCGACAACATAGTCCATGGTTTAGGGTCCTCACTTTCTATTTTGTAGAAACCATCTGTGTCTGCGAATCTTTAATTAAGTACTTCCTACTTTTCATATTTTTAAAAAAAGACGGAAGAATCCGTCTTTTTAAAGCGGTATTGCTGCCTGATCAATATATCAATCGATGTTCACAGCTTGATTTATTCAATCCATTCCCCTTGTTCTTCGGCTACTTCAATTTCCCCGGCTTTGATTTTGTTAAATACATCGTCCACTTGCTTCAGCACATCTTCACTCAAGTTTGGATTACTTTCCGGCAAGCCGACACCGTTATTCTTGGCATCCAGTATGACCGTCTCCCCGCCTGGAAACTTGCCTTCTGTTTCAGCCTTGATCATGTCATAAGCAGCCTGATCAATCTTCTTCACAGCCGAAGTCAGGACAACCGATTTATCCCCCTCATAAATACCGTCCTTGTGCTGGTCTACGTCAACACCGACAATCCATACATCGTCCCCGTTCTTCACACGGTTCTTGGCTTCGTTAATCGCACCGACACCAACCCCGCCCGCAGCTGCAAAAATAACATTGACCCCGCGATCAAACATCTGCGCTGCCAGCTGTCCGCCTGCCGCTACGTCTTTAAAAGTTCCCTGATACACCACATTTTCTTTATTAATGGTCACATTCGTACCCAGGTTCTTGTTGGCATAGTCCACACCTTGCTGGAAGCCCCAATTAAACTTCTGTACAGGAGGAATTTTCATGCCCCCGATGAAGCCCGCTTGACCTTCCTTCATGTGAAGGGCAGAGGCAACACCAGCAAGAAAGCCCGCTTCATGCTCGGCGAAATAAATCGCAACGCTATTATCCTTTAATTCCGCTTCGGCATCAGGTGTAGAGCGTGGTGCGCCATCGATGATGACAAATTTCGCATCCGTGTATTTATCCTGTGCCTTAAAAATAGCTGTCTCAAATTTAAACCCTGGTGCTACGATAAATTTAAATCCGGCGTCGTACAGGTTCCCGATTTCCTTCAAATAATCAGCTTCTGTTTCTCCAGCCGGCTTCAAGTATTTATAGTCCATGTTGAATTCTTTGTTAGCCTTTAAGATCCCTTCATAAGAACCTTGGTTGAAGGACTTGTCATCAATAGATCCCGTATCCGTGACCATGCCCACTTTAAAGTTCGGTTTAGCCGCGCTATCGCCAGTACCGGAGCTTGACTCTGAAGCCGATTTCTCGCCGCAACCCACCAGCATGGTGACAGATAACAACAAACTAATGAATGATATGACCCCTTTTTTCATTTAGGATAACCCTCCCAGATTTATATGCACAAATATTCGTGCTACTTACAATATATTAAGAAAATAGAGCGTTTTCAACATATTTTTTGGAATATATGGGTCAATTGCAACTGTAACGCGGTGAAAGGATCAAGCCTTTTGCAGTTTGGTTTTCAGCTCATTTGCTCCGAAAATGATCAATAAAAGTCAGGATATCCCAAGCCAAAAAAGGGCCTATCCTAAAGCAGAACAAGCCGCTTTTAGGACAACCCCTACCGGTTCTCATATCAATTATATTTCGCGCTTTATGAAGGATTATAGTTTAAAAATCAGCCCAGCTTTTGGCCACAATTTGGACAGAAGTTGGCTCCTTCGTTTTTCGTACCGCAGTTTGGGCAAAAATTAGGTTTTTTATTCCCTTCCTTTGAAGGGGTTGCAGCAGTAGGCCGATTTTCAGCCGGAGGCTGCTGATTTTGGTTTAGATTTTTCATCATCTCATTGGCGATGTTCATTCCCATCATCATGCCCGTCATATCGGATGCAGCACCGCCGCCTTTCACATGACCAGATGCAATACCGTCTGTCATCGTAACCTGCTGATATCTTTGCAGATTACCGATCATTTCATGGGAAGCCGTCTTCGTAATCATATCCTGAATCTCTTTAGGGTAATTGAAACTCATCACTTGAAAACCTGTAATCGTGATACCGCTGTCCATCATTTCCATATCAAGATCTTCGCGAATACCATTAGCAATATCATAAGCATTCGCTTGCAGATTAAACATGTCTTTCCCTTCTCTGCTGATCCATTTCATTAACAACTGATCGAGTACCGAAGTGATCCGGATTTTGACATCCTCGACCAAATAACTGTCTTTCACCCCGGCAATCTTATCGATCAGCATAACGTAATCATTCACTTTAAAATGAAACGTGCCGTTCGCGCGAACAGGCATGCCGCCCGGGAGCTGAGGCACCCGGATCAGAACGGGATTTTGTGTTCCCCATCTAACGGTAAATTCCTTCGTGTTGACGAACAGAACTTCCACCCGCATCCCGCTGTTAAAGCCGAACTTGAATCCTTTTAAAGTAGATAAAAAAGGAATGATCTCTGAATCAATGTTATATGCCCCTTCATCCTGAAAAATCCCCTCGATCTTACCATTATTGATGAAAATAGCGTCCTGACCGGCTCGAATAATCAGCTTGCTTCCTTTTTTAATTTCCTGATTGCTCCATTTCCAAAAAATCATATCATCTCTAAACTCTTCCCATTCCACAACGTTTGAAAATTGATTTCTGAAAAAGCCCATTGTTATTCCCCTTCCTTTCCCTTTGAACGATAAAGCAGTTTTAGCTTCACTCAGGACATCGTTTGTTAACTAAAATGAACCTCTACTTCCACTATGCGAATGACCGCCGCCGGTGACGCCGCCTCCGCCTCCGCCGCCCGAACCGCTGCTCGTGCTCTGCTCAATCTTCCGTTTTGTCGTTGTCGTTCGAATGTACCGGTCCTCACGCTCCAGTATTCCCGAAGTGCTTGTATCCTCGTAAGTCCGCCGACTGACCGTCACCCGTCCGCCGGAGCGGTAGGCCATGAGGCTGACGGCTATAACCCCGATGGCTGCAGCTGTTCCGAGCTGAAACCAGATATTAAACAACATGTTATCAGGGTTCATCTCAGGCTCAAAGCCCATATATTTATGCGCCGTTACAATGTATTTTTCAAATGCCTGTTTATAGTCTCCGTCGGATAAATCTGATGTAATCTTATTACGTATTTTATCAAGCCTGTCGTTATCAAGATATTCCTCCGCTTTCTTAAATCCGGCCAGATACAGTGCTCTGTCCTTATCCTCTGATTCGTACATATCCAGTGTCAAAATAACGGCATTGCCATGAGGTTTATCGTATCCCGGCGCACGTTCATCATAAAAACGCTGCGTCATCACTTCCACATCTACATTTTCGGTGTTATTTGAAGTAAAAATTATCATATCGGTTTCTCTTTCGGCACTGTATTCATTAGCCAGCGTGTTCAACTCGTCATACTCTTCCTGGCTGAGCAGGTTCGCTTCGTCATAGATCAATTGCTTTGTTGCCTGCATCGCTGACGTCATCTGAGCGGGAGTGGCAATATATACAGCGAAGAAGATTAGAACAACGAGCACTGCACCCCATCTTTTCATAGAAACCCTCCTCCCATCATCCAGGAGATCAACTTTAATGACACGAAGGAAACGCCAAAAATCCCCGCAAACCACATCGCCGCTTTCGCTTTGCTGATCGGCGGCTTGCCAACCACCTTGCCCGTCTGCCCGTTCATCGCAAACATATATTCTGATTTGTCGTAGTCATAATGTACGATCCATACCGGAAACAGCGTATAATCTGCCTTTTTTAAAGTGGTGTCGATGTGTTTGTTCGTATAATTCACGCTAGTATATCCTGACACCGTGGATGAAATATAAGAATCTATGTATTCCCTTATTTTTTCCTTCGCCCGGGGAAAAAGCTCCTCGTCGTTGTAGCTGTATTTCTCTGCTATGTATCCGGCGAGATACGGAGTTTTAAAGTCTTTCAGCTGATCGTATGGAAAAGGCTCCAGTTTATCCATCAGCTCATCCTTCATTTTTTCTGAAGCATCAATCGGCAATCTTATGAAATTCAACCGAAGTTGTCGGTATATGTCGAAATGCTGGGTTTCCGTATACTCATATTCACCACTTGTGTATTTTTTCACTTTTGTACCAAGACCTTGGACCTCAATTTTATTGTTAAGATCATACAGCCAGAAGGGAACATACATCCCGGTTATTCCCTTAATACGATCTGCGGTCATAAACCCGTTTGGCGTTAGAAGTCCGTTTCTGCACCATTTTCGGAAAGCTTTCATCGCTTCTTCCTTGCTTATTGAAAAGGGTATGATCTTTACAGGGGCCAGCTCACCGGTCAGCCGATCTCCGAGAACAACAGCAGAGCCGCAGAAAGTGCATGTCGTTGCACTGGTCTCCGCTTCCGTCATAATGACAGCGCCGCAGCTGTTACAATGGTACTCCCTGGCCTGATCCCCTTCCAAAAAAACATGCTGTGTCAGTGGGTCAGAAAGTTGCTCAATATTGTCTTTTCTGCCGCAGCTGAGGCAGGATAAGGCTCCCGTCTCACTATCAAAGACCATGCCGCTGCCGCAGTTTGGACACTTGTATTCAATAACCGGCATCTTTTCACCTCATTAGCCAAAAGAAAAAAATTATTCTTTTGTTTTCATTTTTGCTTTCATTGCATTCAGCTCATCCTCGGCATGAGCATTCACAACAGCATCCTGCTCCAATTGTGCGATCAGGTCATCCAGATCATCCTTCTTCGCTTCAGCTCTAAGCTCGGCTAAAGCCATCGCTTCATCCAAGGCGAAATTTGCCTTCTCCTCCATTTCCTTAACTGCAAAATGAACCTTGCTTAAAGAAGAACGTTCGGAATTCACATTCTCCTGGATCTTTGTAGCCGCCATCTTTCCTTTCAGCTCGGTATGCCGTGCTTCCAGCTGGCCTATATCTGATATGAGCTTATCCTGCATTTGTTTCATGCTTTCTGCCTTTGAAGAAGCCAGGTCATAAACGCCTTGTAATTCACCAAGCTTCTCTGACTGCATCGCCTTCCTCTCCAGAAACTTTAACGCGTTCTCTTCATGTCCCGCCTTGACCGCTTTTTCAACATAACGGTGGAGCTTCTTGATCTCGGTTTTGCATTCGTCCAGAGCCCGCTTTGCCCGTCTCTCATCTGCAAACACTGAAGCGGTTTCTGCTTTCACTTTCCCCAGATCTTGATGGAGTCTTTGTATATATTCATCAATCACCTTCTCCGGCTCTTCCATCTTATCCAACAAGACGTTAACATTGCTCTCCATGATATCCTTAAATCTCGACAAGATTCCCATGCCAAACCTCCTCACCAAGATTCCATCCTATGCTTAAGTAATACATGAGATTCAGAAAAAGGTTTCAATTCCTGAGATCCTTGCATAAAATTACATCTCTAAAAAAAGAAAACACCTGAAACAGGTGCTTTTCAGATGATCGTTCATAATTTGATAACATGACATATTTTATCTGCGTTTGCGCTTGTTCTTGGTCACCCGGTTATACACGATCAGTGCGACAACCATCATGGCAATAAATCCGACATTTTTCGCCGACTCAAGCGCCATGCCAAACATAATGGAAAGATTCGTAACCAAGCTGTACGTAACCAACGCAGACCCCAAAATCATCACCGGCCGCCATACGTTATATCTCCTCATCCATGCAACACTCCCGACCCCGTTTCTCACTGTAAAACCTGAAACTCTCTAAGAATTGAACTGCTAATTGCTATTATAACATGAAAAAGAAAGCGTTTATATTTTTCTCTCACCTCATCGGTTCGGGTAAATATGTATCAGAAAAACCAGCCCGGAAGAAGGCTGTACCTTTTTCCGGGCTGATTAGATGGTTCTGAGCATTAGCCTCATGAACGTAAGAAATCATTTACTTCTCGTGTATCGTGAATTTCTGAATATTTTCTTCCAGATCCTTGGATAGTTCCTCCAGCTGGGACAGATAGCCTGCGACATCTTCAACCGTCGCCAGCTGTTCTTCAGCTGCTGCGGACACGTCTTGGGTAATGGCTGCATTCTCTTCCGTTATGGCGGAGATATTGGTGAAGACGTCTGTAATTTCGTATCGCTTATCGACCATTACGCGAATATTACCGTCCACATGGCTGGTCATATCCACTTGACTATCAACCGATACCATAATGTCGTTAAAGATCGATTCGGTTTCTCGAACCGCCGTTTCCTGCTCCGTAAACAACTCGCGGGATGTGCCAATAGCCTGAACAGCAGCTCCTACCTGGCTGTTTACGTTTGAAATAATATGGCTGATATTATTCGCTGCATAAGCAGATTGCTCGGCAAGCTTGCGAATTTCGGCAGCTACTACAGCGAAACCTCGCCCATGCTCCCCTGCCCTTGAAGCTTCAATCGATGCATTCAAGGCCAGCAGATTCGTCTGATTGGAAATTTCAAGAATGGTGGCAAGTATGCTGCTGATTTCACCGGCACTTTCACTCACTTGATTTACAGCTTGTGCCGTTTCCTCGGAAGATTGCAGCGTGCTGTTAAATTTCCCTACCAGCTCTTGTACAATCACAATGCCCCGCTGATTAAGTTCACCTGTACGGCGAGCCAGTTCTAGTATTTCTCGAGTAGAGTCCGTCACCTGATCGATCGCTACGCCGAGTTCTTCAACTTTTCCAGAGCCCTCCATCACGGTGTTGGCTTCATCGCTTGTAGCACTTGAAAGCTGGATAATGGATTCGGTAATTTGCGAAGAAGCCATCTGTGTCTGGTCCATGCTGTCTTTCAGGCTGGCCGCAGATTGAGAGACAACCTGCGCTGAGCTGGAGATCCCGCCGATGATTTTGTGAATATCCTGTTTCATGTCGTTAATAGCCCGGACCATCATCCCTACCTCACCTCGTTTTTTCAACAAGGACTGCGGAATATCGATCGTTAGATTACCGTTGCCGATTTGCTGCAAATACTTCACAGCAGAGTTTATCGGCTTCGTAATAGCACTAGACAAAATCAAGGAAGCTCCGATAGCCACGACTGCAATAATAGCCATAACGAGAAAGATAATATTTTCAATCGCGTTAACAGACTTCGCTATTTCACTTTTGTCCATCATGGCGATATATTTCCATTGGGTTTCCGGTGAAACAAAGATTCTCGCAGTATACATTTTATTATCTACCGGAACATCGATGTTTTGTTTCACCTTTTGATCGAGGTCCTTTACACCCAGTTCCTCCATCGTCATAAAATTCGTTTCTGGATTCTTCGGATTGGCCAGAATCGTGCCGTTTTGGTCGACAAGTATAACATAGCCGCTCTCACCGATTTTAATGTCTTCGATTGTTTGAGTTAGCGCCTCCAGACTTACGTCGACCCCCTGAACACCAACGACGTTTCCTGCACTGTCCTTAATCGTTACGGAAGAGCTGACTATAGGCACATCTTTATCAGCCTTTTTGGTAAAAGAAGCATACGCCCCTGTGCGCATAACTTGGTCAGGATTTTCGGTCGCCTGAGTGTACCAAGGTCTGATTCTCGGGTCAAATTTGTCAGTGGAATCACCTTCCGGCCATTGGATATACCCACCATCCTCAGTTCCCAAATAAATATAGGCAATGCTCGGATGCGTTTTGGCATAATTCAGAAAGAAGTTATATATCTCTGATTCCATACCTTTTTTCTTTGACGGACTCATCTGAATGATTCCATCCGGTCCTTCAGCATCTACGTAGGAAGTAATAGAACTGTCGATCTGCTTGACCAAGGGATTATTGGCAAAATACTGAACCGTTTCATTCACATTATTAAAGTACATGTTAATCGCGCTATTAACCTGTTTGATTTCTTTTATGGTTGCTTCATAGAAGTTCTCCTCCAAATCCTCCTTCACCCTCTGGTTGATCGTGAGGGCCAGCGGTACTGTCGAAAGCAGTACCAAGATGACCATCGTCACCAGTAGTTGAAGTTTCAGATTCCATTGCAGTTTCTTTCTCAAGTTTTCTCTCCTCCATTTTTCTTAACGTTGAAATATTCTCTCTAGATACTATCGGCAGAAAATCATTTTTTGTTAAATATTGTCGAATAATTTGTAGAAAAAACAGTAACTTTGTCGGATTCTATTTATTTTTTCCGGGAAAATAACGATATATATTAAGGGGAGAGAAATACATTAGGATTTAGGAACTACAAAAGACATCAGGAGGTAGACATAAGGTCTATGATCAGAAAAATTTTAAGCTTCAAAACATTATTAGCTGTTTTGCTCGTTATCACGATCTTTCCGTGGAATGATGCAAATGCCGAAGCAGTCAATCCAACGAATACTACATTTGATCCGTTCGAGAAAAGCGTTGATGAAATCGCCAATGCTTTGAACACAAACGAAATTACATCGGAAGAGTTGGTAAACTACTATCTGAAACGTATCGAAGCCTTTGATCAACAAGGCCCTACGATAAACTCTATTATTACGATCAACAGCAATGCTCTTGAAACAGCAAAAGCGCTCGACGCCGAGCGCAAAGCTAAAGGACCAAGAAGCCAGCTGCATGGCATCCCTTTTGTTGTCAAAGATAACTTTGATGTGGTCGGTATGCCGACTACAGCTGGATCTGTCGCTCTGAAGGATGCTTATCCAACCAAGAATTCATTCACCGTTCAGAAGCTTATTGATGCCGGAGCGATCGTCATCGCCAAAACAAACATGTCCGAGCTCGCCGCTTCTTACGGCAGACTGGGATACAGCTCCATGGGCGGATTAACGATCAATCCTTACAACCTGAACCGTGATGCTTCCGGTTCCAGCAGTGGCAGTGCAGCTGCTGTAGCTGCCAACTTTGCCGTGTTCGGGCTTGGCACAGATACTTCCGGTTCCGTTAGAGGTCCGGCTAATGTGACCGGCCTGGTGGGCATCCGGCCCACTATGGGACTAACTAGCCGCAGCGGTGTGGTTCCTTCCTCGCTGTCTCTAGACGTGACAGGCCCGATGGCACGCAGTGTCAAGGACGCAAGCATCGTGCTTAGTGCGATGGCTGGAACAGACAAAGAAGATAAAGCTACGAAATATGCAAACAACCATGTTCAAAACTATGCTGAGGCGCTGGACGCTTCCGCACTGAAGCAAGCACGTATCGGCGTAGCAGTTGACTTTTTCGGTGACAATGCCGAAGTCGATGCCATTACAAAACAAGCGATTGCCAAAATGCAAAGCATGGGGACGGCTGTTGTGCCCGTAACCTTCTCTGAGCAAACCCAGTACCTTTGGACCCCGATTCTTGGTCCAATCGGAGATGCAGAATTCAAAAAACAGTTTGAGCAATATTTAAGCACGCTGCCTTTCGGCGTACCGAAAACATTGCAAAAAGTGATCGAAATCAGCGAGTCTCCTGAGGTTCTAAATTCAGAAACACCTGTTAACCCTGCACGTCTGGATGGCTTGAAAACAGCATTGGCACAAGCGGATACTTTGTATTCGAAAGAGTATAAGGACATCATCAACAAAGAAGTTCCTGCTACCCGTAATGAAGTTGCGACCATCATGAAGAACAACGATCTGGATGCCATCGTTTTCCCGACGATGTCCTGTCCGGCTTCAAACCGCTATGACAAAGAGGACCCTACCTACGTCTGCACAGCATATGATACTTATGCAGCAAGCTATGTAGCATCTGCTACAGGCTTCCCTGAAGTAACCGTCCCTGCGGGAACTGCAGAAGCAGGAGTACCGGTTGGCATCTCATTCCTGGGTACCCCATACACCGAGCAAAAACTGCTTGACCTCGCCTACTCTTTCGAGCAGGCTACCAAAGCCAGAACCATCCCAACATATACACCTAATCTAACGCAATAGTCGGTTTCTCTCCCTTTTATCACGCAGCCTGATCCGGCTGAACAGATAATACAACAAGTTGGATGTCCAATCACTTCGCTAGATGCGAAGTGATTGAATATCTGCTCTTTCCTTCAGATACAATTCAAATAATAGGATTTATCCGAGCCGCTGGACAGCGGCAGGCTTTATACGAAACTGGCGGCAAGCTGTTTGAAGCTTCCTAATGCCATAGGGCTTTATACGTCCGGTACCGTATTTCAACCTCAGCTTTTTATAGAGATGGCTGATATTATGAAAGCTGACAACACTTTGCCCTTGCTAAACCTGATTCATTTTGGTTTGGTCAGAAGTGAAACAGGGATAAGCGGATTTCACTTGCGGGCTGAAGTCTTTTGGCAAAGATGAAATCGAAGTGCTGAACAGTCAGGTCAACCCTGCCGAGCTGCGTGACTTCCTCATTGATATTTCCGGTTATATCGTAGAGCAAAACATTACTTTACGAGATGGAGAAACGATCGGCTTTTCAGCAGAACAAAGATTGCCCATTACCCGCTCAGAAGGCATTTATGTTGAAGAAAACAGCTTGAAAATTGAGTTCTAGATGCGATACGTTACTGTAACACTAGAGTAAAATGAGAACAATAAATATCCTAAAAATGACGGCAAAACAAGAAAAACCACCGGGATTAGGTTGAGACGCCTGAACTGCACCTCCAATGTTAGATGGTGTCTAACAATTGGGGTGCATTTCACCTCAAAGACGTGAGAAATTATATCCGATACTACAACAATGACCGCTATACAGAGCGTTTAAATGGCTTGTCTCCTAACGAGTATCGAAAACAAGCTGCAATTTTCTAATTCTTGAGTGAAAAAACAGCCATCTAATAGAGATTTGGCTGTTTTTTATGGATCTATTCACGGGTTAGTGGATGTTCTAATTCCGTATGGCCCATTAAACTTTCAGTTGCATTTCCGTCAACAAGCAGATCAATACTGGTTACTTCATCAAACTGAAAAAATGTTTCTCTCAGGGCATCGAGAGCCAAAACCTCTCCTCCAGCTCCTAATCTAGCTTCATCAGGAATATGCACATCTAGTGTCAATTTTCCTTCATCAAAAGTAGCTGAAAGTAAATCAATATTATTCCATAAAGGAATCAGTTCGGTTTGATCGCTGCTTTGAAGGGCTGCGTACGTCTTAATGTATTTGTCGGAGCCATCTTCGAATATAATTTCCTTCATACTTTGTTCTAGTTGTAATAGTTGATCGTCCGAGTAAAAAACCTCAATTTCTTGAGATTCCTCATTCTTCTTGTCCTGATTAGCTGGTGCAGTACTTGCAGGATTAGAACCCTGCACTGGACCAGAAGAAGTAGACTTGCTACCACAACCTACTGCTAGTAAGCTTATGGCGCAAATTGCGATAGCAAGATAGATTCCTTTTTTCATAGAAGCACATCCTCTTGAATTATTCGATGTTTTATAGCTTCAGATACTCTTTTATCCCATCTACAATGGCTTGCGCCGCTTTATTTTGAAAGGTTTCTGACATCATAGCCTCCTCATCAGACTTGTTACTTAAGAATCCGACTTCCAAGAGAACGGCAGGCATTTTGGTTTCTCGTATGACCTGAAAATTGCCATTTTTAACGCCACGATCATAAAGCCCTATGGCCTTGATCAAATTTTTATGAATGAGCTTTGCTAGCTCTTTACTACTTGCACGTTGGTAATAAAACGTCTCGGTTCCCGTTACTTGGGGGGCAGAGGGTACGCTGTTCCCATGTATAGATACAAACACATCTGCCTTAAGATCATTGGCAAGTTTAACTCGTTCCGATCGTGTAGGGTAGATATCCGTTTCACGAGTCATAATCACTTCTATATCAGATTCTTGTTGCAAGAGAGCCTGAACCTTAAGGCTTAAAGCAAGGGCAAAATGCTTCTCATGTTTTTTTGTAAAACTTGTTGTACCTGGATCACTTCCTCCGTGACCCGGATCAATAACGACTATCTTTTTGCCACTGTTGACAGGGGTTGTAGGTGCAGGATCGTTTTCCATACTCAGATCAAGGATGAATTTGCCGGCGTTGGTTTGTTGATTATAATTAACCGAACTTACGTTGTTTAATTCAATCACGATTCGAACTTGAGCAGGATCGTTTTTGAAAAGAGAATAGCGTATCTCAGTAACATTTGGGAATTCGCTAGTATCCAGCCTTCCCATGGATCCTGTAGAGGGTACTTGTACCATATTACCGAAGTCTGTAGATGGGAAATCCACGACGATCCGTTCAGGATTTTTAAGTGTTGTTATGATTGGAGTAACTTCATGGTCTAATTGGACAACAAGTTGATTATTGGCATAGTTTATTTCATGAACCAGGTTGGTGGCAGCTTCATTTCCATTACCATTAGAAGGTGGGGATGGGAGGGTATTGCTAGTTAGAGTAACAATCTTGTCTTTGTTATTCCAGCTAACTCTCAGACCCATTTCTTCACTAACAAAACGTATGGGAACAAAAACCGTATTCTTGATCATTTGCGGAGCAATGTTAAGCTTCACGGTGTTGTTTTCGACTAAAGCCTCATCTTTTCCAACAGTCAATGAAATTGCATTAGAACCTTGTTGGATATGCACATTTTGTGTTTTTTGGTCCCAGTTCACATTGAATTTAAGATTCTCAGCGACTACGCGGATTGGAATCATGATATTGCTTCGTACATTAACGACTTCAACATCATTAGGTAAAATTAGCTCCTGGCCATCTAAAATAATTTTGGTTTGATTTGTCGCTGCATGAGTATACATGGGAATCAGAAAGAGTAGCAGCGCACTAAACAGTAACATGATTATAGATTTCTTCATTTTACACCTCGGTTTTAATTTAACGTATTACTAAACTCCTAGCTGAATAACAGGGTTACAATCGACTTTCATCTATTTTTTATGAAAAGGAATCACAAGCAAATAACCTATTTACTTAAACTAGAGCGTGTCTTCAAACTATAAATTTGGGGATAACCAATAACCTCCTATGACCCGCAAGTTAGTTCAAGATCTGAAAATACTAACTACTAAATTATGACATCATTCTACAATTATACATATTCATCCTGTGAATCCGTGCAAAATTTTCGAAAAATATGTAATTATCCCAATTTGTAAGGGTAGTTTATAGATGACTAAAGACGTATTCTGAAAAAACAAAATTTACAATAACATCCTGTTCACTAATAAGAACGCTATAACTAATATAAAAGTTGCGTATAAAATGGGTTTGATACAAAATTATACATATTACGGGTCGTTTAGCGAAAGACATCTTTATAAAACGCTAGTAGATGAGAATGTTGTAAAAAGATAGGGGATAAAGGAAGGAAGATTGATTACGGAGTTTTAGGAGGGTGAATTTTGTGTTAAAACACGTTGTTTGAGTTTTCCTGTTTCATTAATGTTGTTAATGTTAATCCAACTAGAAAAAATTAGAACCTAAAATCAATCAACCGCATTCCACCAGGTAGGAAGCTTGGATCCAACCCCATTGTTGAAATTTGTAGCTGTACACATTGACCCAAGTAGCACCGTTCACAACACGTGTTTCATTAAGTCACCAGCGTAGAGAGAGCCGATATACTCACCAATAGGGGAAGGTGTTTTTCTAAAATTGGAAGATGCATTAACCTGCCATGTTGTCGACATAATTGTAACAACATCAGATCCGGGTTGTTCAGTAATTTGGACATCCGGGCTAGAAGGCGCGACTCGATCGTTTATTCCTTCCGATGCAAATGCACCTGTCGCAGGGAGCAGCGCTGTTGCGGACACTAGTAATACAGCAATAAATTTTTTCAACACCTTCACAACACTCCTTGTCCATCCCTACAACCAAAGGAAAAGGGGCGTCCCTCCATGAAAAAGGATTCAAAAGAACAGAAGAATCAAACCTTAGCAGAAGGGTCCGTTGAGACTTTACAAGCAGAGGTAGAGCGTTTGCGTATGGAGAATGCGTATTTAAAAAAGTTGAATGCCTTAGTTCAAAACAAGGAAAAATCACCAAAAAAGACAAAGCCCAAGTCGTCTATGAACTAAGGAACGAATTCTCGGTGAAAGCACTCCTACAGTTAGCGGATATCCCTCGAAGCACGTATTATTACATGGTAAAAACGTTCAGTATGCCTGACAAAGATGCTGAGTTAAAAGACGTTATTCAAGCGATTTACAAGGAGCACCAAGGGCGCTACGGCTATCGTCGTATTCGAGAATATAATGGCGAAATTATTACGTATACAATTGGTTCAAGACCTGTCTATTCCCTTGTTTCCAAGATGTTAGATCAAGCATTCAAGCATCTAACGGATAAAGATAAGCTCTTGATTCATTCTGACCAAGGCCTGCACTATCAGATGAAACAGTATCGTCATGCCCTTGAAAAACGTGGCATCAAACAAAGTATGTCCCGCAAAGGTAACTGCTACGACAACGCCGTCATTGAAAGCTTCTTTGGCATTATGAAATCTGAATTTCTCTATGTAAATGAATTTGAAAATATCGCGCATTTTAAACAAGAGCTATCAAGATTCATCGATTATTATAATCAAAAGCGAATTAAGTCGAAACTAAAAGGCATGAGTCCGGTACAGTACCGAACTCATGCCCATATACCACAATAGGAACAATCAGGAACAACAATTTAATGAGTGATGATCTAAGACATCTCTAAAATATTTAGGAGGTCCTGATGCACGCTTTTGATTTATTTCTATACTATGTTATTGCGTTCATTTTGTTTGCTATTTCCATCGTTTTTACTATTTATGTATGAAGGCGAACTATGGAGAAACAAGTCCACAGTTCACCTCCGTCTTCTGGTCACTACAGTCGTTTAAACTCAATCCAATCGATCTGCAAGCCTGGCTTGACGAAATCCAGTTTCATTTCATAAAGCCCTGCCTCCAGTTTCACTTTTACAAGCTTTTGTCTAATCCATCTTCCGTCTGTTCCATTCGTTTGAATGGTCGTCACTGATTGATTGTTCAGCGTCACGTTGCAAGCACTTTGTGACAATTCCGATTCAGGAGACATGATGCGGACAATCATCCGGTATTCGCCGGGTTGATCCACCTTCACGAAAGTCGATCCCGCTTCAGCAGGTTTCACCTGTGAGATCTCAGATAGGGCCTGAGCTTGTTCTGATGAAAGAGACGGATTAGCCTGGAAAGTCCCCACCGCTTCTTCAACGGCCTGCTTTCTGGAGAACACCGGAGCATGCATCAAGAACCTGCAAATATTCATGGCACAACGCTGTAGTTCCCCACGGGTCAGAGTACCATTTTCCAAAGAGGCTAACGTGTTGTCGTCCCACGCGTTGATCTCCGCGCCGTAGTTCATAACCACCATATAGAGATCGTTTTGGGCGCGAACCATCCAGTTCGTATATTTTCGATCTGCCGGTCCCCCATGAACCACATCATTCATAATGGCCCACCAGTCCGTCATCACGATGCCTTCAAATCCCCACTCCCCGCGAAGAATGGTAGTGTTTAGATCATAGTTGGAAGCTGCCCAATGTCCATTGATTGGATTGTAGGAGGTCATAACCGAATTTCCTCCACCCTGCTTCACCGCGATTTCGAAGCCTTTCAGATATATTTCCCGAAGAGCACGCTCTGACACAACGGCATCCACTTTGCTGCGATGTTTTTCTTGGTTATTGCAAGCAAAATGTTTCAGCGTAGCGTTGGAGCCGCCTTTCATAATCCCGCGCGTGCATGCAGCAGCAAACATTCCGGAGATCAGCGGATCTTCCGAGAAATATTCAAAATTCCGGCCATTCAACGGGCTGCGCCGGATATTCAGTCCTGGTCCAAGTAAGGTATCTATGTTGTAGCTTAACAGTTCTTTCCCTTCCATAACATAAAGCTGCTCAACCAATTCTGTGTTCCAGGTCGCTGCAAGCAAAGTGCCGATCGCAACCTGCGTTGCTTGTTGACCGCTATCCATCCGAATCCCGGACGGGCCATCTGCGGTACAAGCAATCGGTATTCCGTAGTCGAGCAAGCTGTCGCTTAATCCTCCGAAAGCGGAAGCCGTGCCCGGTGTAACAAGCGGACTGCTCATACCTTCTCCTCTGATGATTACCGCTAGATCCTGATCGCTAAGCTGAGCAATAAAAGTTTCCATGGTAACTTTTCCATCATACACGTCTCTTAATTTATAGCCTTGATTCCCGGTTTGCTCCAGCGTTTGCGGCAGATTTTGTTCAATCCGTTCTGCCATGGAAATCTTGCGCTTCGGCACCTCTACAAAGGTCAGTTCATATGAGCCATCCTCTTTGCGGGCGCCTGGCATCATTCTCGTAAAGCTTTCTGTAGGCGCCATGGCCTCCTGCAGCTGCTCTACGACTTGAAGACTTTCTACAACATAACCGTTTTGGCCTTCAAAGCTGATTTCCTCCACATTTCTCACACTGGTTCCCACATACAAACGATACGTCCCTGCTTCTAAAACATAAGCAGAAGGATATCCTGTTACACCCGCATCATCATAAGAAGCCATGACATGCACAGGAAAACTCACGGTAATATGCTGCGATTCACCTGTTTGAAGCTCCTTTGTTTTCGCAAACGCCGCCAAAGCTTTAGCAGGTTTACCCAGTTTTCCTTGCGGCGCTTCATAATAAACTTGTACAACCTCTTTACCTGCATAGGTGGTTCCGATATTTTTTACAGTTACACCGATTTCAACGTATTGTTTCCCGTCCTTAAGAGTCAACTTAGCTTCTTCAGGCTTCAATTGGAATGAAGTATAAGACAATCCATAACCAAATTCAAACTGAACTCGGTCCAATCGAAACGTTTCGAAAAAACGGTAGCCTACATAAATATCTTCCTGATACACATTTTTATGTTCATTGCCATAATTGCGGGTTGATGGATAATCGTCAATCGAAAATGCTATCGTATCGGTCAACTTACCGCTAGGTGTCACATCGCCGACCAGCACGTCAGCAATCGCATTGCCCCCTTCCATACCTCCTTGCCAAGCATAAATAACACATGGAATCGGGTGTACATAGCTTTCTTCGTGCATCCAGCTCATATCGATAATATTGGATACATTCAACACGACGACCGTTTGTTCAAAATATGCCGTCACCTGCTTCAGCATCTCTTTCTCTTCCGTCGTTAATTGATAGCTGCCCGGCTCATTGGCATTATCCTTGTCTTCCCCGGCTGTGCGTCCGATGACAATGATCGCTTTATCGGTTTTCTTTCTTGCCGCTGACACGATCTCATCGGTTAAAGGCATTTCCTTCTGATGCCACGGCTCAGCCGCCCAACCGCCGCCGCCATTATCAAATGGATTTTTCTCAATCCATTTTTCATAGATGTCCGCCAGTTCTTCATTGACCGCGATGTTCTTTTTATTTCGTAGGCCATCCAGCAGATTGGTGGTATGGGAAACATGAACACTTCCCCCTGATCCTGTACCGCTGCGATAGTAGTTAATCTGGGTTCTGCCAAACACTGAAACGCTTTCTTTTTGTCGAATGGGAAGAACCTGTCCTTCATTTTTTAACAGAACGGCTCCCTCTGCGGCTACTTTCCTGCTAAACTCAGCAAAGCCTTCTAATGGAGCTCCAAGTTTCTGTTTGCTCAATTTACTCCCTCCTACTCCCTATTTGTCATATGAAAAAAGTAAACGCCTGTTCTCAACAAGTGATCACTCACATCTTGCCCCTTCCTCTGGTTCAGTTTATCAAGTTAAAGCGCAAAGGTTAGCAAGACGTTTACCTAGTATCATAGTAACAAAAATTCATAATAAAAATACATAACCTCTTTTAGATTTTTTTATTAGAAGCTAATGATATTGGCTTTATGCATCCTCTGGAACACTTTCAACGGCTGTAAAAAACACATCCAACAGATCTTTATCAAAGTTGGACCGTATGTAGTCTGAAATTTTGTCCAGTTCTTCTTTGCTGTCGTACTCCAAGCATGCACGCCCTTCACACCATAATACTGTGCAGTGAAATAACTGCTGTACCTTTTCAATCATATAATCTTGCTCCACAATTTCACGAATGACTGTCAACGTTCTCATGCCTCCTTGTTATTAGTTCAGCTCCACAGGTGAAAACCCAAGAGTGGTATGCCACGATCCAGGAGTCTTTGCCTGAACCATAGCGTTCGATAAACGTTTGCTGTAAATGATTCTAACAAACTAAAACCACCGGCGGTGGATTAGAAGTCCTGATCCGGTGGTTTTAGTACGTTTTAATTACTTTAAGTATACTAAGTATCTCTAATTTTCCATTCGTCAATATCGTTTGCATCAATTCCACACAATTTGGCAATGAGTAGGCCAAGCACGATATTTGGTATTGTAAGACCATATTCTATATTTTGATAATGTCGTAATGTACACTTCGTATATGCATTAATTTTCAGAACGAGAGATTCTTGCGTGTATCCTGCTGCTTCGCGTGCATCTCTTAATTTCACCCAGTGTAACTCCCCTATCTATTGGTATAGGTAAAATTGTATAGGATTTATCATGAAGTTATAACGTTTGTTACTTCCGGAAAAATTATTCACGCATGATTATTAGCGAATTTTTATTCGTTGATGTATAATGGGAAAAGATGGGGCGACTATCTTAAAACAACTTTTCTAGGAAAAACATAGGCTAAGTTCCCTTCATTTCTGGTGGGGCTTATCTTTCCTTGCAAAAGTACAGTTTCTAGTTGACCGCTGTTTAATTCTAGTTTTACAATTATATATTAACAATAACTAAAATATGGTTTTTAAGGACGGTGTTTGTTTTGGAGTCGGCAGATTTAATTCGAGATTCTTTAAGAAGATATCTACGCGACAACAACATGAGTCTACATATATACGGAAATCATGCTGGACTAAATACAGGTACTCTTAGCCGTATTCTCAAAGGGCGTGTGCTTATTTCTTTTAGTCAGTTGCAGAAGATTACGGAAAGTATGAACTTACCGGAAGACTATTTTTTTGATGCATTTGTTGAAGAATGTTTAAAAAAATTGTCTATACGTAGAACACGGCCATTTATTTGGAGTTGTGCAAAGATGGGGCGGCTTGAATGCATTGATCGGGTTGTTTTTGGTTTGTTGGAAAATAATATGTTGGTTGAACACTTATTTAATCTTGCGGAGGAATTGTTTGCAGAAAAGCATTTCAAAGCTGCAGCAATTATTTATGCCAGAGTAAGTGTGGCAGAAAGGTATCAGCATTCGGAGCGGCTGGCTCTTTGTCGTTACCGACTATTTTTGTGCTCTTTAGGAACGGATATAGAAGCTAATCTAAAGGCAGCCATAGTATTTGAGGATTATGTAGACCGTTTAGATGTAGCCAATCAATTGGATGCTTTAAAGCAGCTCATAAATGTCATGATGACGGTACATAATTGGTCTAGGGTAGACGAGCTGGCCGATGAAATGCTGCGGATCGCTACCATTCAGTATGATCTAGAGCCTTCCTTTCAACATAAACCAGAGCGTCCGTTATACTTTTATATTTTATACGCCTGGCTCATCAAGGGAACAGTTTGTGAAGAAAACAGGGATTATGATAGTGCCTTGGAGTATGTTGCGCTTTATGCTAGTGGAGAGACATGGATTAGGGAAGAGGATGAGGATGCGAAATGGTATGTAAATCAATTTAAAGAGTGGGCTACGGCCAATACGTATCTTTATCGTTTATGGTCTGGTACGATCGATGCGCTACATGAGTATGCCCGGTTTTTGGATGATCATCCGGACGAAGTTTTTATTGGCTTAACCAATATTGTTCAAGCGGCCAATCAATTTGATTTTGATATTGATGATATATTGGACCGTTTTGCGGCATTTCTTCCGTTTCGATTCCAAGAGAAAAAGAATGCACATGGAAGTTATGATTCTACGATTTTAAAGGAAAAGTACGCTCAGTTTTTATATGATCTGGCGATTTACAGGGCCAAACAAAATTTAAAAACTGAAATAAATATTTTATTAGACGGTTTTGGAATTTCTATTAAAATAAATAGTATACAGAATATTCTAGCACACATGACTTTGTTTGAGCAGTATCGGGAGTGGGTCACTCCGGAACAAAAGGCTACGTTTAAAAATTTAACAAGTGAGGTAAAGATCGATGCGATAAAAAAACAACTTTATTTTTAGTTACATTTAGTTCTGTTGCAACCACCTTGGTAGCGGTGGTTTCGGCACTGGGCATGGTGCTGGTTGGGGTTCCTATGGTTTAATCTTTTCTTGAAAAGACTTTCTTTCGGGAAAGTCTTTTTATTTTTAATAACAAATCCATGAAATACGGGCTGATGTTACCGTTTGTTACTTAGGCTAATATGAACAAGTACGTAAAATGGGCTATAACCGAGCTTAGCGGTTATAGCCCCTAAATTAAGATCATGTTTTAACCTCTTCTGAAGGTTGAGTAACGGGCCTTCCAATAAGTTAGTTTAACATATATTCTATCCAGAACCATCATCCATCCCCAATATATAGTTTATTTACCTTCTACTTATAATGCAATTATTTGACATAAAGACCTAAAATATTGCAAAAAGGGAGGTTGAAATCTATGAGTAATTCCAGAGTAATTCAAGACAGTATAGAACGGGAACGGCATAAATTACATTTTCTAACACAAGAATATGGTGCATTGGGCCATCCAAAAGTGATCCAGCAATCTATGGTACTAGATGACCTAATCAATCAATATATTAAACTGGATAAAAAGAAGGTTGAAAAGCCTACTGCCTAAATAATCGACTTGGGCAAGAAACTTTGCAGGGTTCCCTCACCATATTATTTTAGTAGATAATCGATATATAGGTTCACACATAGTTTTCCGATATAACGGTTCCTTAACAACGCCGCCATGTACTATCTTCAGACATAACATTAGACCCGTCCAGCCAATCAACAACCGAATATTACTAAATGTAATACTTGATAACATAAAACAAAAAAGCCGCAATTTAAGCGACTTTGAATATTACTATGTTTTGGTCACTCGACAGTTAGTGAGTCCAGTGCTACCTTTGCAGCCTGAGCGATAAGAGCGTTGTCATAATCAGCGTCTTGCACATCACGGTTAGACATAATTGCAACGATAATGGGAGAGCCGTTCGGCGGCCAAACAATGGCTATGTCGTTGCGCGTTCCGAAATTGCCGGCACCGGACTTGTCGGCGACCTTCCAGTCCTTAGGTGCGCCAGCACGGATCAATTCATCGCCTGTGGCGTTTCCAGACATCCAATCTATCAGAATTGAACGCTTATCGTCCGTAAGTACATTTCCGACGATGAAAGAGGAGAGTGTGGTGGCTAAAGATCTAGGCGTACTTGTATCTCTTGTATCACCAGGAACCGCCTCATTCAGTTCAGGTTCGTAGCGATCGGCTTGGGTCACTTGGTCACCAATTTGCTTCAGTGCCTTTTCGTAACCTTCCGGACCTCCCAATTTTTTTAATAAAACATTACCTGCTGTATTGTCACTATACCTTACTGCCGCCTCGCATATGTCCCTAATCGTCATACCGGTTTTTACGTGCTTTTCTGTTACAGGCGAATATGAGACCAAATCGTCTTTTGTATAGGTAATCACTTGATCAAGTTCATCCGCCGAGCTATTCATAAGAATGAGACCTGCAGCTAAAGCTTTATATGTGGAAGCATACGCGAAACGTTCGTCGGGACGATAAGCAATTGAACGCCCTGTTCCAGTGTCTATTGCAAAAACTCCGAGCTTGGCTCCATATTCCTCCTCCAATTGCACGAACGAACTTTCTATTGCTGATTGTTCATCCGCTTCTTCCGGATATTCTGAAGGTATTGCGATTTTTTCATCCATTTCGGCTGAAGTCTCTGAAGGGGTAGCGGCTGAATTACCATTTGTGGAACAACTGGTTAGTGTAATGAGGACAACGCAGTATAAAATGAACTGTTGATTTAATTTTTTGATGAATTTAATTGGATCTTTTAACTGTCTAACCTCGTCCCTTCTCAATAACATCACCTGCAATATCGTTCGTATTATAATATAAATGACCGGGGAAAGCTTGGCTGCCATCTTGTTTAAATTCGGCAAACCTCTGTAAATTGTATTCTCATACAAACCCATTTCACGAGCTACCTAATGCTACTGTCTATCCTTCTTCTTGAACGAGCTGAACGTTTCCATTTTAATTCCCTGTCATATTTTTAAGATAACGATTAAAATCTTGCTCTGCTTCTTTATCTAAGAAAGCCTCTTTGGGGACCAAAAGAGCTTGTAAGTCAGAAACATATAAATAATAATTAGAACTATCTTGCCTTACGTTTACAAATTGACTCCACTTAAAAACAGTATTTGTAGTTTCTGTTTTTCGTGTGATTCCATCCTCATTAATATTTAATTTGTGTTCACCAATCAATAAGGCATTATATTGTTTTTTTAATATTCTTTTTGTTGCAATAAGGGCAAGATAATTAAATATAGAAGAATAAAAAATTAGCCATACCAAGGTCACAATTACACTGAAAACAGAAATGCTTTCCAATATATACATTAAATATAAAGTAAAAACTACAAAAATCATCCATCTCAATTTCTTATGATGATTAGAATTTGCTATTATATTTTTATGTAGTTCCACTATATCTTCAAAACTGATCTTAAAGTGTAACTCCACTCAATTCATCCTTTCCCTCTGCTGCATGTGGCGCAAGAGACCCTTTTTCATTGTATTTGCGACTAGTTTAATTTAATGTAACCGTCTTAAAATCGGTTCATCATTGTATCTTTTGATGAAAATAATCTTCACCCCCTTCATTATAATAAACGCATTTTTTTCTGAAATAGTTACAAACTGGGTTGTAAGAAAAGAAATTGCAACTACACATCACCAATTCATTCAACAACTGTTGCCAAAACACTCTTTGTAAATATGACCATACTGACTCTTCATCATGAATAGTCACATGGAAGCCAGTGCATAATAGACTTCATAACCCGTATACGAGGAGGAGCTTTTCCATTGAACACAAACCAACCGGACAAAAACCTGACCAACACGGTGAAAGATCTGGATTCGGTCCCCACAACTAGCCATGAGGCTCAACAACAGCAGCAGAAGCGCAATGATCGCCGGAAAGAAGCGCTGCATGACAGCAATGGCAAATACAATGAAAGTGAATCTGGCAACTATCACTAAAACATATGTAGCTTTGATGCATCGCCTAATAACGTTTAAATGCTACATGCGTTTTCTATGTAATATCCGAATATGAAAAAGTAAAAAGCGACCTAATCCGGTCGCTTTTCTCTTTCCTCAGAATATTTTTTCAAAATATGAGCAATCTTCTCCAATGAATGAAAACCCATCGCTATATCTACTATAAACTCAACTGCATATTCACGTTTCATTCGCAGATGGTATCCATTCAACATTAAAAATGATTTTGTAACCAAATAGGCTGTACGCTTATTGCCATTGTGAAAGCAATGGTTTTTTACCAGAGATTTCAGTAAAGCAGCGGCCTTGTCAAATAAAGTTGAATAAGCATCCTCTTCAAAAACACCACTTTGCTGTGGCCTATGTACCGCAGATTCCAGCAGGCCGTGATCCTTAACACCCGCTTGCTCTGCGTCGTTCATTCTTTTCATCATGAAATAGTGTGCGGAAATTACCTCTTCTTTGGTTAGAAATTGAATCATATTATCAATCCCTTAAGTCCTCAAAAATACCTGTATCTTCTTCAAATACATCAAAGAACGCCTCAAGCACTTCTGATCTCACGTTATCGGGAAGTTTGCCTTGCCGAGCTTTTTTCAATACCACTTCACCACGATCATTTTCAGTGAATTCAATTTCATCCCCTTGCGAAAGATTCAGCTTTGCAGCTAGACTTTTAGGCAAGCTTACTCCCAGACTATTGCCCATTCGTCCGACTTTACGAGAATAACGAATCACAGTCGGTTTATCACTCTTCAATTTGGCATCCCCATTCATTTGATCTTTTCCTCCTATAGTATGATCTTCACTCAACAAGTTATACCTTATAACGTAATAACAATTATAACGTATGTACATTTTATCAATTTTCTCTACAATTTTAAATGAAAAAGCAAAAAGCGACCTAATCCGGTCGCTTTTCTAATGGAATACATTGGTTATTGAACACCCCTACCTCTTGGGGTCGTTTTGACCAGGCTTACCGAAAAGCTTGTCTTCTCATCCACATCGTTGCAATCCACTTTTCCCCGTTGATCACAGGTGTACCTGCATGAAGGGTGAGCTCGTTTAATTCATGATTACTGTAAAAATACTCGAAGTAAACCGCCATACCTTTGTTAGGAAAAACAGATACATTCAGCCTGGGGAACGACGTTTCTCCGCCTTCCTCCACATCATTCAAATACATTACGAGCGTACTAATTCGATTATTGGTACTTGAACGGCTCGTTTCTGCAAAAAAGTCATAATGAGGTTGGTACTCTTGACCAGGGGTGTATAGCAGAACTTGTAAACCATCACCATGCTCGATAGGAATATTCATAATTTGTGAAATTCTCCTCTCGATTTTTGTAATCGTCTCGTTCACCTCAATGAATACCCCGCTGCTCGTTCTAATTTGATTCACTTTACGATCTTCGCCTATTTTTGAGCGTTGCAATTGTCCCTTGGAAATGTCAATCAACTCATCGCATTCCTCATCACTAAGCACATTTCCTAGTACGACAATCAACGGCTCCTCAACCTTGACGAGAATTCGAATCTCTCGATCCTCTGTCCTGATCGTATTTCCGACATGATCAAATATCGTTCGTTCCTTCTTCCTGTCATTACTTATCATCCTTGAGCAGCCCCCATATATATGACATACCATCACAAAATAATGTACCATAAAATGGATAAAACTACTCTATTAAACTTCAAAAAAAGGGACCTTTTTTACCTGATAATATTCATATGATAGATACCAAATATGCTGAAGCAGTTGGTTGCGATTGCAGGCATACTTGTCGTGCACCCATCCCGCTGGAACATCAGGTTTTGCAAACCGAATGCAATATCCTCTTCGACGGTAATTCCCACAATCTGTTCATCAGGGTTTTAAAAAATAACCCCAACCCACTTGCGAATCTGAAGTAGATTCGCCGTCTCGATATGTTCACCGAAGACATGCACATTTCCCGAACTTGGTTTCAACAAGCCGTTCATTAATTTAATTAAAGTCGATTTCCCCGAACCGTTTCCTCCCACGATGGTTACCCATTCATCCGAAGTAATGCTGAAATTAATATCCTTTATGATCCATTCACTTTGCTCTGGATATCGAAATGAAACGTTCTCGAAACGGACGGCTGGCGATTCGGAGGAATCGGTCATCTCGTTACCCCGTTCCCAAAGTTTCGATACATAATATTTGATCAGCTATTTCGGCCATATTATTAATACATTTACCATTTATATGATCAAAGGCTTGTTTGTTATGTTAAGCAGTCAGCCAAAATGGAGTTCAAGGTCAATGCGGACAAAAAAGTGATACGATACTGCATTAAAAAGAGCACCCTATTAGGTGCTCTCTCATTAACCTTCTATATATTGCGCATTTAAATGCTCAACCACTTCTAGCATTTTCCGAAAAATAATCTCATGCGATACTGCTACATACAGGTCTCCCTCATAATATCGGAATGGAATGGTCACCTCTCCTATTTGCCAAAGAAAAAAATCTCCCGGAATCGTCATTGTCGTATCAGCTGACCGAAAGGAATACTCCTCTGCATATACAAAATCCGTTTGAGTTGCAAAATAGCTTTTACATTCATCAAGAGACATGACTTTATCAGGGTGATTACCATCAGCATTTCTCGTAATTCGATATCTAGTATTCATCCAGTACCCCCACCATCTTTAATACGTTATCTATTGTATACGATATAGATGAATTTTTGTCTATTAAACGGCTCAAAACCAAAATCAGTGCTTGCAATAAGCAATGAAGCCGCTACGTGTATGGATCACTCTTACGATCGCTGTTGTCCCCAAATTTCTTATGAATCAACATTTAAGATTGAGCCTATTAAACTTCAATAAACCTAAAAGGATACAAAGTTGATGTTTACCCAATGTCTGCAAAACAAAAACACCATCCTCATTCGGATGGTGTTTTTCATGATGATGGAAGCGAACCGTGGCTGTACAATACCACGATCCGCTGCCGTTTTTCCTAATTACAAAAATACGATCATGGAAAGGATGAACATAAATACCACACCAACAATCATTGGTACAGATGTTCGTTTTACAATTTCGATCGGACTCTTTTTGACCGATCCGGCTACAATAAGGACAACAGCCGCTACTGGAGAAACGGCTCTGAACAAGTTGCCAGCAAGGCCCATTGGAACCGTAACCACAATCGGATTAATGGCAGCCGCTTCTGCAAGGGGAACCATCAGAGGAATCATGGAGTAGAAGAGCGCCGTACCGCTTCCGCTTAAAATAACGATCAACGCTGTCAGACCAACAAGAATGAGCGGAAGGATAAACCCTAGGTTAGAGCCTTGAACGCCTGCCATTGCCGATTCCAACGAATCGATAATCCCAATGGATTTTAAACCCGTAACGAACACAGAAGCTGCAACGAGCAGAACAACAATAGGCATTGCGTTACCCATGCCTTTAAAAAAGTGCTCTGTACCATCAAGTACGCTTTTCGCTTTCTTTTTACGAACCAATTCACAAATAATCGCAATCGTGAAAGATAACAAGGTTACTACCTCAACACTTACATTGATTGTCATATTGGATACAGACTGAAGGAAAAATACGACGATCAGAAACAAAATCGGAAGTACAGGCAACAAGGCATAAACAGCTGTAAACAACCTTCCGCCCTTTACCAACTTTACATCTTTCAGCTCTACTTCTGCATCCTCGGTATCAATCCCCAATTTCTTATCCATGTATTTTTGCCAGAAATAATGGACAATCGCTATAACCAGCAGCGTAGGAATAGAAACTACCGCATGATAGCGGAATACATAATCGGTTACCGTCAAATTCGAGAAAGCAGGATACTTCGCTAGCTCCGCTGCCACTGCAACATTATCCCCTCCTATTGGAGTTGGCATGATCGTTGCTGATGTTGCAATGATCGCTGCTGCGGTCAAAGATGTCATTCCCGCTCTTTTCAATACAGGAAATAGCGTGGCAAGCAAAATTATAGCCAGATTCGAAGCGCTGGGTATAACCAGAGACAATAAGTTTCCTAACAAGAAAACAACAGGTACAAGAAAATATACCGATTTAATTTTGCCCAGTGGCTTTGTTAATACATTAACGGTCACATCATTCGCATTAATATAGGACATATATGCTGTATATCCACCAAGAATAAGAATGATGAAGCCTGCTGAAGTCAGTGTGGATTTAAACTGATCGGCAATCGCTAACAGTGGGTCCAACCATACGGCACCCGTTGACTCAAATTCTTCAACACTAATCCCATAACCCATCAATATCGCAATGAGCATCAGAACGATCCCGATAAAGAACAATGTGATTTTAATATCCATCTGTTTGATTAGCATATATACAATAATCAGAATCGCCAAAATCGCTGAACCATACATAATGATATCCATCGCGAGCATTCCTTTCGTTATCGTTAGTTAGTTAGTTGCACTTTCTTAAGCTATCTAGCAACCAGTCTCGAAATAATTGCTGGTCAACATCAACACATACTTTGGCATTGTTCGGTTTATTCAAATATCCTTTCAAATCAACAATGGTTGCTCCTGTTGTCATACTGCCGTTCAGCTCTATATCTACGTAAGTATCCACCGTTTCAAACATTTCTGGCTTTAACAAATATCCAATAGCACAGCTATCATACATTTTTAATCCCGTCTTCATACTGCCACCACGGTATCGCTTAAAAAGGCTATAAAGCATTTTACCTACATCATTCATTGTTTCTAGCTGAGCGCTATCTTCTGGTAATACAAGAGCTTTCCATCCAACATCCAAACTCGCCATTACAATTGGAAGTCCACTGTCAAAAACAATTTTTGCAGCTTCAGGGTCAATATGAATATTAAACTCAGACATAACACCTTTATTCCCTCTGGTAACGGAACCTCCCATTAGAACGATTTCCTGAATGTTGTTTTTCACTTCCGGATAAACTTTGAACAGTAATGCAATATTCGTTAGCGGCCCAATCGGCACGAGTGTGATTTTCGCCTCGCTTTCTTGGATTACTCTATACATTGCATTGACCGCATTCTCTTCCAGAAGTAAATCTTCCGTCGGTTCTTCAAAATCAAAACCTTCCATTCCACTAACACCATGCACATTGCTTGCATCTTCCAACGGTCTAATTAATGGAGCAGCTGCTCCCATTGCGACCGGAACTTCCTTTTTGAAATAATTCAGCAGTTTTAAAGCATTGAAGGTCACTTTATCAATCCCAACGTTACCAGCTATCGTGGTGATTAATTTCACATCTAGTTCTTCACTGTACAAAGCAATCGCTAATGCTACAGCATCATCAATTCCAGGATCTGTATCGATTATAATTGGTCTTTTCAACATGCATTTCAGCCCCTTTTTAAGTTATCCATTTCACATGTTGTATTTACGAATTTAACCATCCCATGTCCAAAATGAGTCGTAGGACGTTGTATAAATCCAAGTTTCTTATAGAAATCTTCATTATGCGGTGTAGACATTAAACCTACATAGGCGTTTTTGCAGGCTTTTCCCTCAATGTACTTCAATAAAGTTTGCATGATCGTATAACCTATCGTTTTTTTCTGATAATCAGGGTCAACCACTACATCTTTAATGAAGAACACAATCCTGTCATCTCCCACAATCCGACCGATACCTACCGGTTTGTCATCATCATGTATAACAACAGAGAATAGCGTTTTTTCTAATGCCATCGCGACATCTTCCATAGGATATTCTTGAAAACCCACTTTTCGACGAAGCTCAGTATAAATCTCGGGGGTTAATGCATTCGTCTTTTCACTCAGCATTTAACAATCGCCCACCTTGATAACATCAGATTATAAAACTCTTCAATTTATTGTCGTAAAGACATGCCGTCTTGCGCACCTAGTTTTGTTACAAACCGACTCGCCGCAAAAGTCGCAAGATAACAAGCACCATATTGAATGCGTCATCTAAAAGTATCTCCACTTGCGTGTTGGGCGCTTTGATGAAAATAACATTCCCATTCTTGCGATAAACAATACCTTTCTTACCTTTTGTAGTGAGTTACATCGCTATTATTAACAGCATCCCTAATTCATCCCGTTAAATATTAACGACATTAGACAAGCCTTAGATCACAAACGTAATCAAACCTTCGTAAATCCCCATCCGTCGGAACAAATAAAAAAAGAACTCGCTCCTTTTCGAAAAGAAGCAAGTTCTTTAAAAACCGAAATAATCTTTAATTGTTGCGGGCAATATGGTCAGCTAGCGCCTTCGCTGCGGCAAAGCCGGAACTCCAGGCCCACTGCAGGTTATATCCACCGCAATCTCCATCTACATCGATAACCTCACCGGCAAAATATAGTCCCGGAACAAGGTTGGATTCCAATGTTCCTTTGTTGATTTTCGTCGTGTCGATACCTCCGGCTGTCGTTTGTGCATACGTAAAACTGTTAGTGCCTGTCACTTTAAATTCCCAACGTTTCATGATTCGATGAAAGATCTTTTTCGTTTTCCACGTTAAGTCCTGACAGAGCAGATTAGGCTGTTGATTGATGCCTGCTTCTTTCATCAGTACGGGTATCAACTTCTTGTTGATAACACCGATGAAAGATTCCGTAACGGTGCGGTGTCCAAATGTACCCCAGTGCATTTCCAGAAAATCAACGACCTCTTCCCTACTCCGATCCGGCATTAAATCAACCGATATGACAACAGACTTTCCTTGAGCTAAATTATAAGAGGCTGCCCGACTAAGCTGGAGAATGGGTGGGCCGGAGATGCCATAATCGGTGAAAAGAATTTCGCCATATTCGCTACGGATCGTTTCACCATCTGCAATGATATGAGCCATTCCTTCGAACTTGACACCCGACAAGGCTTTTAGATAAGGATATTCCAGCTTCAACTGTACAATGGCCGGCAAGGGTTCAATAAGGGTGTGCCCTAAATGCTGAGCAAGGGTATAGCCAGAACCGTCCGTTCCCGTTTTCGGTGCGGTAAGTCCACCCGTACATAAAAGAAGGTAATCGCTGGTTACGGTGACCTCTTCCTCCGTTTCCGTCTTGCAAAGAATTCTAAAACGCGGATGATCATCAGAAACGGTAACATCCAGCACCTTATGATTAAAATACACCGGAACATTCCGTTCCTCCAAGGCAAGCCGGAAAATATCCAGCACGGAGCCAGCTTGCAGCGACATCGGATACATCCGTCCATCCTCCAAGCTTGTCAGCGGAAGCCCGAGCATGCTGAAAAAGTCAATCGTTTGTTGGATACCAAATTGCTTCAAAGCAGGCAATGGAAAGTCAGGCTGATTACTGTGATACTTGCACAATAAATCAGCCGACTTGTCTAACCCCGTCGTAGTAGATTTGTTCGTTATGTTGCATCGACCGTTGCCTGTCGTCAATATTTTCTTTCCAATCCGGTCGTTGCCCTCTAAAATGGCTGCATCAATACCAAAATCACTCGCAGTAATAGCAGCCATTAAACCCGCAGCGCCTGCACCAATAATAAACAGCTTGTGGTGGGTGCTCGTTTGAAATTTCTTCATGATGATAGTTCACCCTAATTCGCATTATAGAATTATAATTATAGCACTAAGTGCGTAATAAAGCCCACTTACCTAACATTTACCTAATAGCTTACAAAATAAAAATACCTACCGCTAGGCCAACTTGTCCCCTTCAACTTTCTTTTATCTTTCTGAATGACTTGGATCAAAAAAACATTCTGTGTGCGAATTGTAAATACCTAAAAATATGTGGGACTGGTTGTAGAGCTAACGCATTTGAATCGTTTGGTGACATTTATAGAAAGGATCCATTAAATTGCGAAGTTTTACCTTTATTCGAAAAACATATTTCACCACTTTTTTCAAGAGAAACACGAGAGAATTTTGCAGAATTAACCTCGCTAAACAATGAATGATGGTATGAAAAATGCACATTCTTAACCTATCGTATTTAGTCGTAACTGTTTTAGTTTTGACAATTACGACTATTTATTTTAGAATTTTGTTTCTCCTATGTAAAGATACAGCCGACTTTTTCGTTTCAAGAGCTTTAAAATACCGTTGGTTTTTCAGCACATAGCGTACAGATTCAAAAAATGTCCACCAGTACGTTTCAACTGATATATCAGGGGCCTACCTGCTGACAGCAAGTAACTTTCTGATCAACAGAGTGCCTTGCTACCAACTATTTTGCCATTAAAACTACACTATGTGCATATGAATGACCGTCAATATATTGCATCCTCACTATTATGGGACAATACATACACCAATTATTCACCAATCTACGAGAAGAAATGATGCTGAATCTACTAAGTTAGAAGATGATCGGAGTTAGGTCTACCAACATCCGGGCTTTCATGCGCTTTAACCCAATGTAGCTGTGATAGACAGTTTAAATTTAACAATGGGGGTTTATCAAATGAACATGAAAGCTCATAAACTATTTTATTTGATAACCTTTATTCAATTTTTTATGTTAGAAATAACAGGAACAACATTAATTCTTTATATTTTGAGTAAAGGATATTCACTTCAATCAGCAAACAACCTCTTGATTGTTTTGTTTATAAGTATTTTATTATTAGAAATTCCAACTGGAGTTATTGCTGATCGTTTTGGAAGAAAACTCTCTGTTATATTAGGGTATATATGCTATTTTATCTATTTATTATTATTCGTACTGACTAAAGACCTATCTTTATTGATAATTGCCCAAATATTTGGTGCTCTTGCAACATGCTTAAAATCAGGAGCGTTGGAATCCTGGGTCGTAGATCATTCAGATCAACCTCTTGAGGATATTTTCTCAAAATCAAACAGTATAATGTATATCGCTGGATTCTTTTGTGGATTATTGGGGGCTTTTCTTGCTAGTATACATTTTAATTTACCTTGGATTATCAGTATTATTTGTTGTGTTACCCTCATTATTTTATCTTCTATCTATATGAAGGAAAACAATAAAGGTACACAAGAGATAATATCAAATGGAAATAGTGAAAAAAAATCTATTAAAACAATCATTAATAATAGCATAACTATCGTTCTATCAAATAAATCATTGTGGATCATTTTTATAGTAGGCATTTTCATCAGTTTTTCCAACTCTGCTGCCAATACCTTTCAACAACCCCGTTTTGTTGGTTTATCAGAACATGGCGTATGGATTTTTGGAGTTATTAAAACCATTTATTCATTATTTATGAGTATGGGCAGTTTATTAATCAAAAAATTAAGTAAACATTATAATGATAAAACGGTTATGATACTTTCACTATACATGTTAGGAGTTTGGTTGATTTTATCAGGACTATTTGATCAATTTTATCTTGTACTTGTTACATTTCTAATCTATGAAATGGGACGGGGAATGTATCCTACTGCAAAACAAATTTATTTAAATAAAAGAATTCCGAGTGAATATAGAGCTACTATACTTTCTTTAGATTCTGCTATAGCACAAATCGGAATGTGTTTAGGTCTTTTCATCACAGGACTAATAAGTAAAAATTTCACGGATCTCTCAGCTAGTCAATTACCCATTAGAAATCTCATGGATAATTTGTGGAGTTGCAGCTTTACTACCTATACTTATTCTCAAATATAGAAAGGAAGAGTAACCTATTTAAACCCCGCATCTTCTTGAAGGGACGGTATTGAACAGCTTTTCAGACGCTAATAAATAGGAAAAGAAGTTGTGAAATTAAGGGAAAGAATTCACCCTTGAGAAAGATGACACCCATACTGGGAGTGCAAAAAAAGTCCCACATGGTTTTTTTTAAAAAAACACTCTAAAGCAAATGATTTCAATGGCAAAGTGTTGACCTCTTTTGATGAGAAAACGTATTCTTTTTAAAGCTTCCCGTCCTACTGACAGGTCGGCCCCTCGGATCACCGGGCTCCCGTGCAATGGGTCAGCCAGTTCACCTAACCATTCTCTCATTTGCAAGCTAATCGTGCTTTTACCAGCTCCATTGGTACCAACAAAACCGTCATGATTAGTTAAGTGTCACTCATGATATTCAAATTCCTGCCGTTTTCCGGTTGCATCAAAACGATCTCGGACTTATTTCCTTCTGCGTCTTCACGAACGCGTTTATTATTCTTTATATAATAGATGAATGCACCTGACTCTCTGGCTTGCTTCCGTGCATGTTGATTTGCTTTTTTCAAAACTTCTTGGAGTTGTTCTGGATTTGCAAACATCCTCAATCCCCCTCTGGATCGGACGAAATCTTCGGTTAGCTATCACGAATCATATAACCGCTGTCTGGATCGGTTTTGCTCGCTTTTAATTTCTTTCTCCGAGGCGATGTTGCATCGCCTGCAGCACAATTTTATCAAAATATCCTGAAAAATATTCGTATCTTTAAAATAAGTGAATTTAAAAATAGCTGCCGAGACTTTCTCGATAGCTATTTTGATAGTTACGAAGGCGAACCGTAGCTCTAAAAGCCACAATCCGCCCCCGTTTTTCCTATATTACAAGAATACGATCATAGAAAGGATGAACATAAAGACCACACCAACAATCATTGGCACAGATGTTCGTTTCACAATTTCGATAGGACTCTTTTTAACCGATCCAGCTACGATAAGAACAACAGCCGCTACTGGAGAAACGGCTCTGAACAAGTTACCAGCAAGCCCCATTGGGACCGTTACAGCAATCGGATTAATGGCAGCCGCTTCTGCAAGAGGAACCATCAGAGGAACCATGGAATAGAAGAGCGCGGTGCCGCTTCCGCTTAAAATAACGATAAGAGCTGTCAATCCTACGAGAAGGAGCGGAAGAACAAACCCAAGGTTAGAGCCTTGAATACCTACCATTGCCGATTCCAACGATTCAATAATTCCGATGGATTTCAGACCTGTAACGAACACAGATGCTGCAACGAGCAGAACAACAATTGGCACTGCGTTACCCATTCCTTTAAAGAAATGCTCTGTACCATCGAGTACGCTCTTCGCATTCTTTTTACGGATTAATTCACAAATAATCGCAATCGCGAAAGATAATAAGGTTACTACCTCAACACTTACATTTACAGAGATATCGGATACAGACTGAAGAATAAATACGACGATCAGAAACAGGATCGGAAGCACAGGTAACAAAGCGTAAACAGTTGTAAACAATTTTCCGCCCTCTACTAGCTTTACATCTTTCAACTCTACTTCCGCATCCTCAGTGTCGACACCCAATTTTTTATCCATGTGCTTTTGCCAGAAGTAATGAACAGCCGCTATTACTAATAGCGTAGGAATGGAAACTAACGCATGATAGCGGAATACATAATCGGTTACCGTCAAATTAGAAAATGCAGCGTACTGCGATAATTCAGTCGCCACAGCAACGTTATCCCCTCCCATTGGAGTTGGTATGATCGTTGCTGATGTTGCAATGATCGCTGCTGCAGATAAAGTTGACATTCCTGCTTTTTTCAATACAGGGAATAGTGTGGCAAGCAAAATAATAGCCAGATTCGAAGCACTAGGTATAACCAAGGATAATAAGTTTCCAAGCAAGAAAACAACAGGCACAAGAATATATACCGATTTTATTTTGCCCAGTGGCTTCGTTAATACATTGACGGTTACATCATTCGCATTAATATAGGACATATATGCTGTATATCCACCAAGAACAAGGATGATAAATCCTGCTGAAGTCAGTGAGGACTTAAACTGATCGGTTATCGCCAATAATGGGTCTAGCCATACGGCACCTGTTGATTCAAAGTCACTGGCACTAATCCCGTTACCCATCAGAATAGCAATGAACATCAAAACGATCCCGATAAAGAACAGTGTTATTTTAATATCCATTTGCTTGATTAGCATATATACAATGATACAAATTGCCAAAATCGCCGAACCATACATAATTATATCCATCGTGAGCCTCCTCTAGTTGTCGTTAGCTTAGTTGCACTTTCTCAAACTATCGAGCAACCATTCTCGGAATAGCTGCTGGTCAACATCAACACATACTTTGGCATTGTTTGGTTTATTCAAATATCCTTTTAAATCAACAATAGTTGCTCCGGTTGTCATACTACCGTTTAGCTCTACACCCACGTAAGTATCCACCGTTTCAAACATTTCCGGCTTTAACAAATAGGCAATAGCACAGCTATCATACATTTTCAATCCCGTCTTCATACTGCCACCACGGTATCGCTTAAAGAGACTGTGAAGCATTTTACCAACATCATTCATTGTTTCTAGCTGAGCGCTATCTTCTGGTAATACAAGAGCTTTCCATCCAACATCCAGACCGGCCATCACAATTGGAACTCCGCTGTCAAAAACAATTTTTGCAGCTTCAGGGTCAATATGAATATTAAACTCAGACATGACACCTTTATTCCCTCTGGTAACGGAGCCTCCCATCAGAACGATTTCCTTGATGTTGTTTTTCACTTCCGGATAAACTTTGAACAGTAATGCAATATTCGTTAGCGGCCCGATCGGAACGAGTGTGATCTTCGTCTCGCTTTCTTGGATTACTCTATACATTGCATTGACCGCATTCTCTTCCAGGAGCAAGTCTTCCGTCGGCTCTTCAAAATCGAAACCTTCCATTCCACTAACACCATGCACATCGCTCGCATCTTCCAGCGGTCTAATCAATGGAACACCTGCCCCCATTGCGACCGGAACTTCCTTCTTGAAATATTTCAGCAGTCTTAAAGTGTTATAGGTCACTTTATCAATCCCAACATTACCAGCGACTGTTGTGATCAATTTCACATCTAATTCCTCACTGTATAAAGCAACTGCTAATGCTACTGCATCATCAATCCCGGGATCGGTATCAATAATAATTGGTCTGCCAGACATATATTCCATCTCCTCATAAGTTATCCATTTCACATGCTGTATTGACGAATTTAACCATCCCATGACCAAAGTTAGTCGTAGGACGTTGTATAAAACCAAGTTTCTTATAGAAATCTTCATTATGCGGTGTAGACATTAAACCTACATAGGCGTTCTTGCAGGCTTTCCCCTCAATGTACCTCATTAAAGAGTGCATGATGGTATGACCAATTGATTTTTTCTGGTAATCAGGATCAACTACAACATCCTTAATGAAGAACACAATTCTGTCATCTCCCACAATCCGACCAATGCCTACCGGTTTGTCATCATCATAGATAACAACAGAAAATAGTGTTTTTTCTAATGCCATCGTGACATCTTCCATAGGATATGCTTGAAAACCCACTATTCGTCGAAGCTCAGTATAAATTTCGGGAGTTAATCCATTTGTCTTTTCCCTTAGCATCTAACAACATCGCCTACCTTTATAACATTCAGCCTGTAAAATCTTTCAACTCTTGTAACGATGGCATACCGCCTTGTGCGCCGAATTTCGTTACAGACAGACTCGCTGCAAAAGCCGCATGATAACAGGCATCGTGGAATTCGTACCCTTTATCGAGAAAACAGCTTAAAGCACCATTGAATGTGTCTCCTGCGCCTGTAGTATCCTCTACTTGAACTTCTGGTGCTTTGATAAAAATGTCTTTCCCATTCTTGTGATAAGCAATGCCTTGCTTTCCTTTTGTAATGATTAATTTTTCTTTATATTTTTCGCAAAAACTAGGTGAATTCATAAGCATTTCTGCTTCATGTTCATTCGGCGTCAAATACGTGATCATATCCCACCATTCGGATGGAAACTCCTGATATGGAGCAGGGTTAAGGATCGTAGTTATCCCCTTGTTGGAAGCAATCTCTAAAACTCTAGCAACCGTTTCCATCGGAATTTCCAGTTGAAGCAAAATGACATTGCTGCTCTCAATTTGCTCTTTACATGCATCTATATCTACAGGAGTCAGCTCGTAATTCGCTCCTGGAACAACAACAATCAAATTGTCCCCTTCTGTAATCGTGATGGATGAAATACCTGTAGATGTTTGTGTAACCGGTTCCACATTATCGATATTAATACACTCATTTTTAAGATGAGATAAATATTGTGTGCCAAAACTATCTTCACCGACACGACCGATCATATTAACCGAACTGCCCAACCTTGCAGCCGCTACTGCTTGATTTGCCCCTTTACCGCCAAAGTTTTGATGAAATTCCTTACCTATAATGGTTTCGCCAAGTTTCGGATAGCGATCCACTATAGATATCAAATCCATGTTCAAACTCCCTATCACTGTAATCAATACTTTTCTCTCCTTATATGTTGAATCTCTCACAATGGGCTGATCATCAAAGCTAATGCGTAATGGGTTGTTCAGTTGTAGTCAACTCAAGGGTAATCATTGTTGCCTTACAATGACGTTATTAATTCATGATTTTCACAAAAATAATCTGTTTTTTTAAACAGCCCCTAGCTACACATCCTTCCGCCTCCACATCGCCCTGATTATTCGTGCATCGAAAAGCTTCCATAGAATCGTCGCATTCAGCACATCATAAATAATCATCGCAGCAAGACAATTTGATTGATGATTTAAAGCTAATACATTAAAATTTAAATTGAGTAACCGGTTACACAAATTATAAAAAAATGCTCGGTAACTGTCAAAGGTAATTTATTCCGGGTTAATTTTTAAGGGTGAGGGACTTCTTTTAGCCCCTCACCCGTCGCTTTTCTGGCCCATTTCCGTATGAATCGTTGCCATGGGTCTGATTGCTCTCATTGCCGTAATAGACGGCGACTTCATTTAAGTTCTTCATTGGTAGGCCTCCTTAAGCGCCCTCTTCAGTTCGTCGCTGATATTGTTCTGAGCTTCGATGAGCGGCCAGTAGTTGTCCGAATTAACTACGAAGGAATCGAGGTCGATGCTATTTGCGATGTTATCCCTGTCGGCTAACAGGTCCGGTTCCGCAGGTATCTCAAGCAGGTCGTTTGGATTCGGCGCGTACTCGTTATCCAGTTCAAGGACGAAAGGTTGCGGGCGCTCAACGCCGAGGGAGATCATGCGTGCATTATCACTTTCCACGGCTGCAAGGAAAGCGGGCAGATCTGCCATCGCGTCTCGAAGGATCTCGCTGGCGTCTCGCACGGTCAGATCGGAGAGTTCCGAGTCAGGGTTGAAGAGCTGAAAAGCTTTCTGCTTGCCACCCACCAGCAGCGGCTCCGGCGGCCGTTCTGGTACCACATTGAGGGTTTGCATGAAGTCGCGATCCCCGTAGCGGGCAACGCCATGCACTACTACAAGCTTCACGTCAGCCTCGGTCGCGTCGATCAGGTGATCGTATGGATCGCCGCCTGCCCCGTCTATTACCAAGAAGTCGGCCATAGCCCCGGCCTTCAGTACTCCAAGGTGTCGCTGCCAGCCGGTAACGGCTGCGGCGTCGGCTGTCACCGCCCGCACTAGGTCTCGTGAGTTGAATCCCGCGCCCTGACTCTTTACGACGTGTCGTGCGACTTTCAATTCTTGTAAGAGGTTCTTGCTGCCGGTGGGCGACCAGTCGCTGCCGATGCTAAAGAGCAGGCCCGATTCTTTCAATATAGCTAAATCTAATGTCTGACCGTAAAGAAGCAAATTACTGAAAGGCGACCAAACTACCTTCGCGCCTTGATCTGCAAGCGCGTGGAAGTCTTCAGGCTTCAGCGCTAGGGCATGAATACCGACTAGCGATTTTCTTAAGAGGTCATTCTCAATCAGTTGTGTGAAGTAACGCCGGGTGCCTGTATCTACTCCCTCGCAAAGATGGTAGAAGTAAGCCGTACGGGTTTCGAGGGCCCGACGGAAACTTTCTATAGCTTCGGGATTGTTCTGTAGGTTCGGGACGAGAGTGCCGGCCTCAGGCAAGCGGTCGTCGTTCGTTTCTTCGACATTACGAATCGCTCCATGAAAAAGGCGAATGCCGCCCTGAACCCTAGTCCTTATCCCTTGGCCGGTCGTCGTGCCACCGATAAGGGCTTTCGCCTCAACGTAGCGGACTATCGACCGGGCAGTGCGAGAGTAGCCCGCGAGCGCCCGTATCGGAAGCGAAACGTTGGAAACGTACTCTCTTTCTCTCGGCCACTGTGTGCGATTCTGATACCGTTCAGGCACCACCCATAGCGGAAGCACATTATAAACGAAGTGGTTGTGTAGATCGATCAAGCCCGGGTAAATCGTCCCGCCAGTTAAAACCTCAGGCACCGAATTGAATTGAGGCGGTAGCGGTTGATCCGCGTTCAAGAGGCAGGCGATCTTGCCGTGACTCACGACCACGCGTCCATTCTCGATCACTTCGTTCAAGCCATTCATAGTGACAATTCTCCCCCGAAGGATAAATGTGGGTCCATTGTCCACATCCACTTCACCGGCCAGAAGGGGTGCCATAGGCTCAGCGACGGCCGCCTTGGCGGCGGCCAGCGGCGTGGTTGCCGACAGCCCGCCATTATCGTTTACAATGGAATCCCCCATTGGCGCGCGTGATGATACTGATGATGATAAATTTTCGACTCTCATACCTGCAGCCAGCGCGGCCGGCCTAAGTCTTTTATCATTAGTTACGAAGAGGCACCTGTCGACTTCCACCTCGGCCAAGGCTGCGGCGACAGCGAATGCTCGTCGATTTGGCAGTCGGCATGGGAGGTCAGAAGCGTTAATGATCAGTTCGGGTGTGAAGTTTTCGTAGACGCCGACCTCCTCAAGCACGCGCTGGATGTTACGGTGCCGGCCCGGGCCCATGTCGCAGAGGATGCCGAAGCGGTAGTCTGACGCCAACCTCATCCATTCGGTGGCACCGCTGCGGAGTGTGAACCCCCGTGGCGTTTGATCAACCAAGGTTCCTATTAGGTCGAAAAAGATAGCGGCGCTTGCTTTGCATCCCTCATTGTTCATAGCCATCTGTCGTTGTGTCTCCCTCTTTGGTTTTGTCAGATCCCGCTCACGCTCTTTCCGCTGACGTCGCGCCTCTTCTGCAACGAAACGTGTCAGTTGTCTTCGTTCTTTGTCATCCACGATAGCATCATTATATAGGGTTAGATCTGCTGGTAGTATTAGGAATGGGCCAACATCGCGGTGTCTGTTTATCAGATTGTTCCACATGTATTTATTGTCATTGAACAGATCAAGCTCCGCATGGCGCTTTCGTACCAAGGCCGTGCAGAGCAACGTCGCACCCATTTGCAACCCAAGTGCCATTCGCGGCATTGTACATGTGTAATTGTTCGGCAAGTGCCGGAGCCTCTTACGCACGGATTCCATTATATGGAGTTGCTTTGGTGACGGCGTCCGGCCGCGCCAGGGAGAGCGGGTTGGTCTGCGCACCGTGATCTGCATTGCCCGGCCCTCCTTCTACTCGGTGACCGTGATCCTGAAATACGCCTGGTCCTGAGGGCTGCCATCATTGTCCATCATGATCCTGTAATGCCATTGCAGGCCGAACTCCGTCTGCGTCTCCCCATCGATGATCTCCAGCAGCCTGCGCCGGTTCGGAATGTCCCAGACGCCGCTCTGGATGATGTTGTCGCCCGAGTCGATGACGTGATTGATGGTGTTCGCCACCGCTTGCTGAATCTGTGGATTCAGGATGATCGCCGACGCCACCGGGAATGCAAACGACGCCGCCGCGCCGATGGCCGCGATAGCCACCTGGATCTGATCGCGAAGGGCATTTGGATCCCCGAAGTCGTGCTCGAATCCGGTGACCCTCAGCCGCAGGGGGGCCGGACGGCCCCAGAACACGGTCACCGAATCGGGGAAGGTCTCTCCCGCGTCCACGTTCTCGTAGGCGACACCGGTAACGGGCAGCATCGTGACCCACTTTGAATCGTTCACCTGATTGGGCCGTGCGGGACGCTGGAGCGGCTCCGCCTCGACGATGAAGTACACCTCATCCGAGGCGCCCTCGAAGGGGTCGGAGTCTTCGCCGAAGCAGTGGAATCCCACAAAGTCGATGCGGATCCCCTGGATCGCGCGCACGCTTTCCCCGGCCACCCAGATGGTGCCGTCCTCGAAGTCGAGGTACCGCAGATGCGCGCCGCCGCTGGTGTCGATGCGTTCGTCGTCCACCGGCAGCCCGAACCGTCCCGAATGCCCGCCAACCTCCGGGCTTCGCCACTTGTCGAGGATGGCGCCACTGACGGCATGCACCCCCGTCTCCTCGCTGAAGTAGATGGAACCCTTCGCGAAGTCGACGAAGGAGGCGGCACGGCCCGGCACCTGTCTGACACCCGTCATGGGCATGCCGAGCACTTTAGGACCGCCAAGGTCCCGGTACTTGATCAGGATGACGTTCGGGACCTCGTGCACGAGCTTCTCGGGCATCGCCGAACTCGGGTAGCCGGAGTGGAAGATCGCCCCCCGCTGCCCGAACTCCTGCCAGAAGAGCGGGCCGCCCGGACCGCCGGATTCCCACTTCACCGGGCCGGTCGGAGCGCCGAATCCGATCGACTGCGCATGCCGGGCGATGTCTCCGGCAATCTCTGTGGTGTCGAAGACCATGCCGGCCGGGGGCTTTTCGGTCCACTCCATGCGGTCGATGACCTGGCCGGTGGCGTCTTTCAGGACGGCCGCGTCCCCCCTGTTGTTCCACACCGGCTTGTCGAGACCCCAGAAGAGCCTATTGCCGTCGTTCGTCCCGCTCCTGGAATAAACGATCACATCGTCGTTTGGGTTCAGCACTGTGTGCGGAAAGCGGAAGATATACGGATGCTCGGGGTGCGTGCGCGAGTCCTGCAGCACCCAGCCGGTGAGGTCGACGTTCTCGGCCCCGCTGTTATGGATTTTGACGTACTCGTTCTCGGGCGGGAAGGCCGATACGAGTATTTCGCGGATCTTCACGTCCTGGTTCGACATATTTCCTCCCCTGCGACGCGCCCCGTGGCGAACAACCACGAAAGGCGGCCGACTTCGCCATGGCGGCGACCCTTCTCGGCTCGAGCCGGACGACCGTTTCCGTTACACGCAACCAAAGTCATGATAAGCAGTCCCCCATTCGACACAAAATAGATTGGAATTTGCTTTTTCTATCTAGCAATAGCACAGTATATTGATGCCTCGTTAAACATAAAATTATTCCAAAAACCGTTACTTTACCGGACTTTATGAACTTTGTGTTGGACGTCATATACAAATATCCGGACTGTGGGTGATCTTCATCTGGGTTTTGCTCGGGTGAAATGCGATGACTGCAACCAGTCTACGATACAAATAATTTCTGGCCGAGGTGCTGAGGGCGAACCGAGAAAGATGATTTTTGGTAAATTGCTAATGTGAATGCAGGTTGTTCCAGTGATATGGCCATGTTATAAGGGTATCGATAAAGAATAACCCACGTATGTTTTGTACCCCCACCGTGGTAAGCGTGACTGTTTAGAGTTTATAGTCATCGAACTTCTAAGATTATTTTACGTGCTCAAGGGTCATCTAAAACTGCGATCCAAAGTGGCCTGTCGGATCGGCGGCGTATGAGGTGTGCCAGAGCTGGACGTTGCCGGAGGTCATCGATGCATGCGCGCGGTGACGCCAGTGGCCATCCAGCGGTGCAAGCATGAGACGATACGGCATCTCGATGGCCGTTTCGTCCTCTTCCGCCGCGTACGGATGGCACCATGGCGTCTGCACTGCATAGGCGGTGTCGGACGCGCCTTTTCGCCGGCAATGTCATGCCGTCTTTCGAACAAGTCGCGCCGACATGTGCGGTGTGTCAGCTCGACGTGGGATCAGAACCGTCCTGCCAGAACGTGACGGGAACAACCGTCCCAGGCTCTGCCAATTCCAAGTCGAGGAAGAGCTGGTAGAGATCCACGCCGACGTACTGCCCGCCCGGCGCCCCGCCAATGATCTCAACCAGCGCCAGATGCAGGTGCGGCGGAATTCCACCAAATCGATGCACTCGGCCAAGCAGGTCGCCGCGGGAGACCGTAGTTCCGGCGGCTATTCCAGCCGGCACGTCCGTGAGGTGTGTGTAGAAGCCTCCCATCATGTCGTTCGGGGCACGCATGAAAATTTGCGCGCCGTACACACTGCCGTTGTCCTGTGCCGGGTTGTGCGGTTGGAACTTCGTGATGTGGGCGTCGAATGCCGCGTATACCTCGGTTCCCTCGTCGGCTCCGATATCCATGCCGTACTGGATATACCAATTCGGCCCTTGGTGCCCTCCCTGGTGGGGTCCGCCGAGCCCTCCAGTAAATCCCGAATTCTCGACGGGTGCGGATACATCGATGTCGAAGGAGGCGGTGCGGCGATGAAGCGCCCGAGGACGGCTCGGGACCCGGACAGAAGGCGGCAATTGGCTCGCGATCTCTGTTGGTATGTCCTCCGAGTCCCACGCGAGACTATCGCCGGGAATGGCGCCCTCGACTTCTTGGATCTTGTATTGCATGACCAACATCTGGTCGTCGGTCAGGTCGCCAATCCGAGTATTCACCGTAACGCCCTCATGCGACAAAGCTGCAGCCACCGCGTTGGCGTATGCGACTGGGTTGTTTCCATCTGACTCGGGGGCATATTTCTTGAATCCGTCCAGGATTGACAGGTTCACGTAAGCCATGCTACGCAGCAGCAAGGCGATCGCGTTGAATCCATCGCTCCACGTCGGAAAGATCAAGAAGTTGTGCCAGTTGAACTTGCCGGGATACTGCCCGAAGTCGCTCCCGCCGGGTCGCCCTGTGATGTTCCCGGGGTTGTTGTTGAGCCACGCGAAGCTGCCTTCATAGTTCCGCATGTGCGGGCGCCCACGCGCGATTTCATCGGCGTGGATCACGTAGTTGTATATTTCCTTCCCGTGGCCCTGGTAATCGTTTGGATCGTGGGGATTCGAACCCGGGAACCAAAGGGCCCTCGGGATGTTCTGGTCAAGTGAGATGTTGCCATTCCAGTACCAAACATGGTCGCCTAGTTCGAGCGTCATTTTACTGTACCCCTCTCTCAGTAGTCTATTGCTTACGGTAACTAAGACGTGTGGTAATGCGCCGATTTCGTGGGCATCCTCATAGATAGGAATTTGCTTTTTCTATTCAGCGATAACATATTACTGCCCGTTAAACATAAAATTATTCCAAAAACCGTTACTTTACCGGGTTTTATGAACGATAACCTGGCTGTTTCGTCAAAAAGGGCAGGCATACAGACTCTCAGTCAAAATGTGCGCAGAACAAACAGGCCATGACAGGATTCCATGTAACAAGACGTGAATAATCCTCATAGCCCAATTCTCCAATGCGAACCTATCTTGATCAGACCCCTAAATGCGTCCTCATAAGGTGTCAACTGGGAATATTCATCCCTCTACGGCATTTGGACATAATCATCATGGGTTGCCCCCTAAAATTATCGGTTCAGGGGTAATACGGTGCCAGCTCCTAGTATAATCAAGCGCGAATGAGTATGCTTCATACGTTTCATCCATCTTCTGAGATCGGGGAAATAGCTGATAAGTATAACTTCATAAATCTCTAATTGGTCCATAGTTATATACAGATATTTCCATAAATTGGGTGATCATACCTTCTGCGTGAAGGAAATAGAGAGCGAAGATACCTTATGGGGGGCTGTATGTGTATGAAATTCGTTTTTAAGTGGTAACCGAAATAGAGCTGATAGAGTAATTAAAAAAGACACATGGTTCGTGTCTTTACGGCAGTTATATGAGTGTTCTTACTGATCACATTACTCAGAATACACCTCGATGATCATCGTCGCTCCCAGCCTAAAACCGTCAGTAAATGAAGCCGCCATTTCCAGCCCTTGGACTTGTTGATATAAATCTAATAACACCTCAAGCTCATGAAAATCATCATCGGAAAGCCTCTTCTTCCAGGCATCCATAGACTCAGATATTTACCGGTTCAATTGGCGATACTGAGGGTCGTTGGAAACAACCCTCTCTACAGGATTCAAATTTCCGTAATATAGAGATTCCAGTAAGCTTGGCATGAGATTCTCCTTCTCTAACAAATGATTAAGCGGCTCCATGAACACTTACCTGACAAATGTTTTGTTGTTACGCATATGAGTACCAGTATTGAGATTATTATACGGTACGCTTATGCGTATAGTCAAGTCAAAATCCTGAGAGGTGATGAGGATGGGCAAAAAAGTTGTTGTTAAAATCTCCGAATTGACCAAGGCACACAAAATTTCTTTGCGGGAATTATCCAGATTATCTGATGTACGACATGCCGCATTAAGTGAACTTGCCAACGGAAAACGTGAAAGTATTAGCTTTAGCCATATTGAAAGAATTGCAGAGGCTTTGAATATAAGTGATATTCGGGAGATTATTGAGTTGGTGGATGAGAGTGAAGGTGTTCACATCTTTAATGAGTAGCTATAACGTTAAGTATTTAAAATAGTTAGACAGTAACAAATATTGATCCCACTTTTTATTTTCTTTTTAGTAGATCGCTAAACTATGTTATATGTAGAGTTAGACTGTAGCATAGTCTTCAAAAGAATGGAGTATATGACGACCAACTATGACTTTCATGATTTACTAGAGCCCCTCGAATTTGAAAAGCTTGTTTAGTTTCCGTATCCTGAACAGTTAAGTAAAAAAAGAATGAATTGAAGAAAAATAAAGATATATGTACTGAGAATAATGAGAATTGGTCGATTCCAGTTTATAAAATCAAGGACGTTAACTTACTAAATTAGCTGAACCACAAAAAGCGACCGATCACGGTCGCTTTTTGTTTGATAACAATGGAGGCGAGGGGAGTCGAACCCCTGTCCGAAGATAACGACAACACAAGCTTCTACGGGTGTAGTGACAGTTTTGATGTCACCTGAGAAAACTCCCTGTCACCGGATTTCCCTCAGGTCAGCCTGATTGTCTTCTTCAGCTAGCCCCAGGCGGAGACTAGACAGCGTATCCCACTAAAGTTGGGCCCCTATCCCGGCACATGGGCGATGCAGGGTAGAAGCTCGCCAGCAGGTTATTAAGCTGCTAATGCGAAGTTGTTGTTTTGTTTGCCGTTTAAATTGGCGTTAGCGTTGATGAAGTGGACGCGTCCCCACTACCCGCTACTCATGCCCGAACTATCCCCGTCGAATCCAAAAACGCCCCCTTAATAAGGAAAAGTACCACCAATACATCTCAGCGGAACTTATACCAAAAAGGGCTTCCGGATTAGATCTGAAGATGATCAAGCCAAGCAGATTGATCTATTCCGCATCCTTCCCCTCCAAGAAAGGATGACGAAGCTTTAAGCTTATTTTCAATGATCTTGATGATCTATTACATCACCTAGTATATCACATTTTGCAGCAAAATGATATATATATCACAGGGAGAGGAGCAAAATGCTGCCATCTACTGTATATTTTATTACACATGATGCTCGAAAATGAAACTTGATACCACTAAGTTGTCTTTAAAACGATACGGCTATCATACCATGAGCTTATCTCGCGATCTTCTGCTTCTCACGCAGAGCCCGCTGGATATCACGCTGAGCGTCACGCTTTGCGGCCGTCTCACGCTTGTCATACTGCTTCTTACCTTTACCCAGGCCAATTAGCAGCTTCGCATAGCCATTACGGATATACACCTTCAACGGTACAATAGCATAACCTTCCTGTTTGGACAGACCAAGCAGCTTGCGAATCTGCTCTTTATGCAAAAGAAGCTTGCGTGTTCGAGTCGGATCTGTCGGATTATGCCGGTTTCCTTGTTCAAACGGGCTGATGTGCATATTGTGAATATGGATCTCACCGTTACGAATCGTTGCAAAAGCATCCCCGATGTTTGCGCGGCCGTTGCGCAGCGACTTGATCTCTGTTCCGGTCAGCACCATTCCCGCTTCATACGTATCTTCAATGAAGTAATCATGGGAAGCTCTCTTGTTCTGGGCCAGAACTTTCCCATCACTTTTCTTACCCATAAGATCACTCCTTATCTCTAAAAATTAACGATAAACTGCTATTAAAAATGTCTACAAATGCCTTAATAAAAGTAACTGTTCCAGAAGTTCATTGTATCAACTGAAGCTGCTAAAAGCAAGGCGTGACAAGCGTTTTACAAGTGTGAACCAAGTATGGCTTAGATAAAAAATCTTTATCCGCAAAATGAACTTCAAGCAATCAATACATCATTTGATCCATAGGTTCGACCCGAAGTATATAACAATGCACCGCATATAAGATGCGCACCGTGTACAGCTCTGAGCGCGCGGTGTGGCATCCTATCATACGGTGCTATAAAAAGGTTACATTTATCTATTCGACCTACCAGAGTCTGATTATTTTTTCTTTTTCCTTACAAAAGCAGCCGTTCCGTTTCCGCCCTTGCCTTTGTTTTTTCGCTTACGTCCGCCGCCGGCAATTGTTCCAGGCGTTGGCCCTTCACCGATAAAAATGCCGCTGCTGGATGTTTTTTTACGCCGGCTTTTACCGCCGTTGCCGCCGTTGCCATCCTTACCACCTTCACCGCTCTTACCGCCATATCCACCTCTGCTGTTACGATCAAAACCGATGGGACTCGCACCTTCCGAGCTGTACCCGCCTTTGCCGCTGCCAAAGCCGAAGCTCTGCTGCTGATCTGAAGTACCGCCGGCTTCGCCAAGGCGGATGCCTCCCGCCTGCTCAGCTCCACCGCTGGACTTACCGCGTCCGCCACCGCTCTCGTCAACCAGCGTGACCGCATTACGATCACGCTTGCTGCGGCCTTCACCAGAGCTGTTGCCGCCTGTAAACTCGTCCCGACCACGCTTCCCACGTCGGCCGCCATTACCGCCGCTCTCGCTGCCCGCAGCACCTCCGTCGTGCCCGCG
>NZ_LT985747.1:4330161-4409027 GCF_900289175.1 Paenibacillus faecalis
ATCGATAGTGTATTCATCCATGTTCACGTTCGCCACGCGAACCTTCACCTCATCGCCAATGCGGAATACTTTCGAGGTCCGCTCACCGATCAGCACCATATGCTGTTCATCGAAATGGTAGTAATCGTCTGTTAACCCACCGAGACGGATCAAGCCTTCCACCGTATTCTCCAGCTCAATAAACATACCGAAGCTGGTGATACTGCTGATGATGCCTTCGAATTCCTCGCCGACCTTATCCAGCATATACTCAGCTTTCTTCAGCGCATCCGTGTCACGCTCCGCATCCACCGCCACGCGCTCTCGTTCAGACGATTGCTGTGCAATGTCAGGCATTTTTTCGGCCAAATATTCCTGACGCGCCTCAGGCAGAATATTGCCATGCTCGATAACCTCCCGAATCACCCGGTGAATGACAAGGTCGGGATAACGGCGAATCGGTGACGTGAAGTGGGAATAAAATTCAGCCGCGAGTCCAAAATGCCCTGTGCTTTCCGCATCATACTTCGCCTGTTTCATCGAACGAAGCAGCATTGTGCTAAGTACAGTTTGCTCTTTCGACCCCTGAATCTCTTCCAGCAGATTTTGCAGGGCGCGAGGATGAATCGAATTCCCCCGACCCTTGATATGATGGCCAAAATTCGCAGCAAACGCCATAAAGTTTTGCAGTTTTTCCGGATCTGGGTCCTCGTGAATCCGAAAAATAAACGGAACCTTCAACCAGTGAAAGTGCTCCGCCACCGTTTCATTGGCTGCCAACATAAACTCCTCAATGATCTGCTCAGCGATGGAACGCTCTCTTTTGACAATATCGATCGCTTTTCCATTCTCATCTACAATAACTTTGGATTCCACAAAGTCGAAATCAACCGCCCCACGCTGGATTCGCCGCTTCCGCAGCTTGAGCGCCAGCTCACGCATCAGGCGAAAGTCCTCCACCAGGTCACTATAACGCTCAATTAACTCCGGGTCCTCATCGATCAAAATTTTACGCACATTATTGTACGTCATCCGTTCTTTTGTCTTAATTACACTCTTGAAAATGTGGTGCTTTACAACTTTCATCTGTTCGTTGAATTCCATTTCACACGACAGCGTCAAACGATCCACCTGTGGATTCAAACTGCAAATCCCGTTAGAAAGACGGTGCGGAAGCATTGGGATAACCCGGTCTACAAGATAGACACTACAGCCCCGGCTATAAGCTTCCCGATCCAGCGCAGAGCCCTCACGAACGTAATAACCGACATCCGCGATATGTACCCCGAGCTTATAGTTTCCGTTAGGCAATCGCTGCACATTGACCGCATCATCAAGATCCTTGGCATCTTCGCCATCGATCGTTACGATATTAAGCCCGCGCAAATCCCGGCGCCCCTGCTGAGCAATTTCTTCCTCTGTAATCGCATCAGGCACCTGATCAGCCTCAGCCAGCACTTCATCCGGAAAGGCTTCCGGCAGCTGGTGTTTTCGAATAATCGAAAGAATATCTACACCCGGATCATCTTTGTGGCCTAAAATCTCTACGACTTCCCCCTCGGCAGCAGCTTGCCCTTCCGGATAGCTGACAAGCTTGACAACTACCTTCTCGCCATCCACTGCCCCGTTCATCGCATGTTTAGGTATAAAAATATCCCGATTAATCCGTTTATCATCCGGCAGCACAAAGCCATATACCTCATGGTTTTGGAACACGCCAACCACCTGGGTTATCGCGCGGTTCACAATACGCACAACTTCCCCCTCCAGCTTACCGCCGGCAGGGCCCTTGGTATGAATACGTACAAGTACGATGTCGCCATTCATTGCGCTTTTCAGATCATTGGCATGAATATAGACATCAGGCTGATCACGATCATCTGGAATCAAAAAGGCAAAGCCTTTCGAATGAGCCTGAACCCGTCCGCGCACCAGATCCATCCGTTCAGGTACACCGTATCGCTGATGGTTGGTCAGTATTATTTTTCCGGACTGCTCCAATTCGTTCAACAGCTTTAGAAACTCCCGAAAATCTTGGGCGTTACTTATTCCAAAATGCGTTTCCAATTCCCGATACGTCATCGGTTTATAGTCCGTTTTCCGCATAAAATCCAATATGATTTCTTCTGTTATCATTTCATCACCTCGAGGGAACGTCCCGCTCCTGTTCGTCTTTTTATGCAAATTTCATCCATAGTTTACCGTCATAATACTCATACCCTAGTATACACGAATTTAATCCCCGGTATCCTTGACACCAGCAATATAGCCTGCGTTTATTCATAAAACTTTGGTCTCCTCAGAGTCTTTTCGCTACCGCCCCCGATGGCCCAAAATGTTCCCAAACAACAAAAAAACCTCCGCTTTTCTATACTGAATAAGCGAAGGTTATGTTCGTGTACTATTTCAAGACGGCCACAACGATTGCCAGAACCATAAATGCGATCGCTACACCTACAGTGATGCGCTGCAGTACAAGGTCCATACCGCGGGCTTTACTTTTACCGAAAAGATGTTCAGCACCGCCGGAGATGGCACCGGAAAGACCTGCACTTTTCCCTTTCTGCAGAAGAACAATTGTAATCATCGCAATCGAGGCAATAACAAGCAGTACTTCAAAAAACACTACCAAAACTTCCACCTCCTAGACGTGTAAACACCCGAAATTTATGACAATAAATATGACATATAAAAGATTTCAAATAGAAAAACAGCATTATTATTGTAGCACAGCTGTATGCGATTGACAAGATAGACATGGTAACATACAGGAAGTTTATGGAACATCTCTTTAGGAAAAGATAACGTTTCAATCAAACGTAAACGGCCTTGCTGTCTTTGACGGGACACAGCTTACGTTTCGCGTATAAATCTATGGTGATTGGATCGTGTGAAACCTATACTTTCTTAGATTTTAAAGAAGTAAAGGCCTGCCTCTCTTCATTATAAAGATGGCAGACCTCTTTGATCTGGCGAAACCGCCCAAATCGCCAATGTGTATCGTATAAATCTTCTATTTCTATAACACTTTCTTAACCATGCTTCTTATCACTTTACGCGAAACGATCCTGTGCTAATAGCGATCAGTTCCCCGTTCTCATCTGTAATCTGGGACTCCGTCGTTACAGACCGCTTCGTACTGTGAACGACGTTTGCCTTCACAGTCAGGCGTCCTTCCTTCGCCGGTGTCAAAAAATGAACATTCAAATTGCTAGTTACCGTGGATTCACCTGGACGACTCAGCAAAACCGCAATGCCCATTGCATTATCCATTAATGAGGAAAGTACACCGCCATGCACAATCTTCATTGGATTCAAATGATGCGATTGAGCATCCAATGTAACAATAACTTCTTCCTCCGTGACAGATTCCATCTTACAACCTAGATATCCCCAAAAAGTCTCTTCTGCAGCCTTGGTCATCGCCTGAATATATGCCTCGAGTTCCTCTGCGTTCAGTCGAGGTTTGAGGTTCGATTCAGCATTCACATGTTGCATAAAGAACGCACCTCCTTTCTTCACCATCCGCGCTCATTGCGTCAGATAGCAGCTGCTGTCTTATGCCCGGCAGCCAACCTTTTACGGTCATGACAACAAAATCACTGGCAAAGCAAATCAATTGCGTGACTGATTTAAACCTTAAGCGACGTTTTCACACCGCGTAGTTCCCATCCCAGCGCTGGATGTGACGTCAGGCGGCGGTCAACCACTGCCAGATATCAATCACAGCATTCGTTAGATATGCCCTTTTTAATCAAGTATGGCCCAGGATTGAATATTTAGCAATCTCCTATGCTAGCCGGGGAAAACGCTGTCATTTTCCGCACTTCTCAACTGCTGAAACAGCCCACTATCGAACGATGCACTTCAGGAATGCCACATGTCGAAAGTAACGCACGGGAAAAGCATATACATGGCCGCTACTGCAGAAGAGCTCAATCAAAAGAGAATATCATTCAAATGTTAGCCTGTCGGTCTGCCTTCCTCTTCCTCCTCCATCAGCTTCCGGCGCAGCACCTTACCGATCATGGTCTTGGGCAGCGAATCACGGAACACATACTGCCTAGGAACCTTATAGGCAGCAAGCTGACTACGGCAATATTTCTCCAAATCCGCAGGGTCCGGCTTTGCCCCATCTTTCAGTACAATAAATGCCTTGACGGTCTCGCCCCGATAATCGTCTCGGACACCAACCACAACAGCTTCTTTCACCGATGGATGCTCATACAAAACCTCTTCAATTTCCCGCGGGTAAATATTGTACCCACTGGCAATGATCATATCCTTCTTTCGATCGATGATCGTAAAATATCCTTCCTCATCCATCGTGGCCATGTCCCCTGTAAACAGCCAGCCGTTTCTGAGCGTATCAAATGTCTCATCCGGACGGTTCCAGTACCCGATCATAACCTGAGGGCCTTTTACGATCAATTCGCCCGCTTCTCCGATAGGAACCTCCTCACCCGTCTCCGGGTTCACAACCTTGGCATACGTATCTGGTAAAGGCACACCGATCGTGCCGATTTTCCGCCTGCCCCATATCGGATTCGCATGAGTGATCGGGGAAGCCTCTGTCAAACCGTAACCCTCAATCAGCCTTCCCTTGGTTAACTCCTCGAAAGTATCCTGGACCTCAACAGGCAAAGCAGCTGAGCCGCTGATACAAGCATTGATGGAAGAAAGATCATATTCTCTGATCCTCGGATGATTAATAAGTGCAATATACATGGTTGGTGCACCTGGGAAAAGCGTCGGTCTCTTTTTTCGAATCAATTCCAAAATCATCTTCAACTCAAACTTCGGAACCAATATTAGCTCGCTTCCCCGATAGATCGCCTGATGAAGCAGCACGGTCAGCCCGAATACATGGAAACAGGGCAGTGCCGCCAAATAGCGTTCTTTGCCCTCTTCCACTTTGTAACACCAATGAGCACTTTGTACTGTGTTGGAAATCAAATTGTAATGTGTGAGCATGACCCCTTTAGGTACACCCGTTGTTCCACCCGTGTACTGCAATATCGCAAGATCTTTCTCAGCGTCAACCTTTTCACATATCGGAACGTCCGAAGAACCAGCAAGAAGCTTTTTAAAAGAATGCACCGTTTCGCCGTACGTGACTACTGGAAGGGGACCAGCTTTCTTAGCCACGATCGGGTACAGCATATTCTTTGGAAAAGGGAGATAGTCCGGTAAAGAAGTAACGATCAGGTGTTTCAAATCGGTATCAGCTATGACCTTCTGGACTCTGGACACGAACATATCCATCGTTATCATCACTTTTGCGCCGGAATCCTTCATTTGGTGTGAAATCTCGCGCTCCATATATAGAGGATTTGTCATTACCGCAACCCCACCGGCAAGCAGCACACCATAATAAGAAATAACAACTTGGGGGCAGTTGGGCAGCATAATTGCCACCCGATCCCCCCTGGACACTCCCTTGCTCTGAAGCGCATGCGCCATGCGGTACGCAGACTTCAGCAGTGATTGATAACTCATACTTTTCCCCATAAAATACAGCGCCGGCCGATCCGGAAATTTCTGTGCTGACGTTACAAGAAATAACGCCAAATTTTGTTTCGGATAATCATAAGTGGGGGCTACTTCAGCCGGATAAAACGGCAGCCAAGGCTTTACATGCATATAAAAACCAACCCTTTCCTTACGGAATGCTGTAAAGCTTCCTTCACTCCTACTCCAAATAGAAACGACTCCACCCGTCCTTATCTAAACAATCGTCTTATTCTTATATAGTAAAAATATATGCCAAGTCCCAAGTATAATTTACTGATTCTGTTAATTGTTTAGTTTCGAGGTTTTCGAAGCCTAATGTTTCGAATGTCTTGAAACCAGCTACACCGTATATCGCTCGTTCTTCACTACACGGGCAGCAATGTTCCGCTTAAGAGCCACTGTGTCCACCGGATTGGTGCGCGTCAGCTTCTTCAGTACAGACATTTGCATACGCAGCATATCTCCGGACTCTATCGAAGCGAGCGTCTCCTTCGCCAACGCTTCAATGCGCTGGAACGCCTCATACGCGAATACCTGAGTCATTTCAATCATGTTGGCTGCCTTCTCTTCCGATGTGCGCGCAATCTGTTTGCGCGTACGCAGCAGTGCGCTTTCTAGTGCATAAATGTCGATCATGATGTCAGCCAGATTCGCAAGCGCCTCCTGTTCCTTTTCCAGCTTCGTTCCAAACTTCTGGACAGCCAGGCCGCCAACGAGAAGGAAAATCTTCTTGCTCATATCCAAATAATGCATTTCCTGCTCAAGCGTTCCTTCAAACGTCTGTCCTGGTACGATCTGCAACAGCTCATTCTGAAGGTTTTGAGCTTTTTGCAGCAGAGCGATTTGCCCCTTCATCGCTTTCTTGACAAGTGTGCCTGGAATCAACAAACGATTGATTTCATTCGTTCCTTCAAAGATGCGGTTGATGCGCGAGTCGCGGTAAATACGCTCAATTTTGTACTCCTGGATATATCCGTATCCACCGTGGATCTGAACCCCTTCATCAGCGATGAAGTCAAGTCCTTCCGAGGCATATACCTTGTTGATTGAGCATTCAATGGCATATTCGGATACGGCCGCTGCCGCCTGAGCTCCTGCATCATTAATGCTGTAATCGATGTCCTGCATCGCTTCATCCAAAAGCCCTGCCGTGCGGTACACCATACTTTCCATGACAAAGGAAGTGATGTTCATTTCGGCGAGCTTTTTGCGCATAAGCGGGAAATTGGAAATCGGCATCTCAAACTGTTTGCGTGTATTGGCATATGCTGCACTCAATTCAATAGACTCTTTGGCTGCACCCACTGTTCCAGCCGCCAGCTTGTAACGTCCGAGGTTCAAAATGTTGAACGCGATCCGATGACCTTTTCCGATCTCACCCAGCACGTTCTCCTTCGGTACCTTCACATCCTCGAAGAAAAGCGGACGAGTCGACGAGCCCTTGATCCCCATCTTCTTCTCTTCCGGCCCAAGCGTAAAGCCCTCCATTTCCTTCTCTACGATGAATGCTGTAAAATGTTCACCATCGATTTTGGCGTATACGATAAATATATCCGCAAATCCGGCGTTTGTAATATACAATTTTGATCCATTCAAAATATAATGCTCACCGTCGTCGCTCAAGCGGGCTGTCGTTTTGGCGCTCATCGCATCCGAGCCAGAGGTCGGCTCTGTCAAGCAGTAGGCCGCGATTTTAGTACCCGTCGCTAGATCCGGAAGATACTTCTTTTTCTGCTCTGTCGTCCCGAAAAGCACGATCGGCAGCGTTCCGATGCCAACATGGGCTCCAAAGGACAGTGCAAAAGAAGAGCCTTTAGCCAGTGACTCGTTAATGATGGTGGAGCTTACCTTGTCGAGTCCGACCCCGCCGAACTCTTCAGGAACATCTGCACCAAGCAAGCCAAGCTCTCCGGCTTTGCGGAGAAGATCAACGGTCAGCTCATAATCCAACTTCTCGATTTCTTCATCTTTCGGCATCACTTCGCCATCGATAAAGTCAAGCACCGTTTCACCGATCATCCGATGCTCTTCGGTGAAATCCTCCGGTGTAAGAACCCGGTCCAGCTCCGGGTTATCTATGACAAATCCGCCACCTACGATTTTTGCTTGTTTAGTTTGGTTCTCGCTCATGTATTATTTCCCCTTTCATCATTTAGGATTTCATTCGCTACGCGCTGTGAATCTCAAACACACCTGCTGCTCCCATGCCGCCGCCGATACACATACTTACAACTCCGTAACCGCCGCCGCGTCTCGTCAGTTCAGACACAAGACTTGCTGTCAGCTTCGCGCCGGTGCAGCCAAGTGGATGACCAAGAGCAATGGCGCCGCCGTTAACGTTAACCTTATTCTCATCGATCCCAAGGGTACGAATAATGTGCAAGCATTGGGAAGAAAAAGCTTCATTAATTTCAAACAAATTCACCTGATCCATCGTAATACCTGCCATTTTAAGGGCCTTCGGAATAGCCTCCACCGGGCCAACCCCCATAATTTCCGGCTCTACGCCAGCCAGGGCAAAGGAACGGAACGTTGCCAGCGGCTTTAATCCAAGCTCCTCCGCTTTTTCACGGCTCATGACCGCTACCGCCGCAGCTCCGTCACTCGTCTGTGACGCGTTACCAGCCGTAACGGTTCCGCCAAGCGCGAAGGCTGGCTTCAGACGGGCCAGACCTTCCGGCGACGTATCCGGGCGAACACCCTCATCCGTATCAAATACGAACTCCTTGTTCCGTATTTTCCCCTGTTCGTCCGCCGTCGTCAGCTTCACGTTCACTGGTACGATTTCATCCCGGAACCTGCCTTCCCGAATAGCCGCTTCCGCCTTGCGATGACTGCTGACGGCAAACGCATCCTGATCCTCCCGGCTGATGCCGAACCGGCGCGCTACCTCTTCTGCCGTGTGGCCCATGCCCATATAAACCTCAGGCATATCCTCCACCAGCCCTGGATGCGGGGCCGGCTTAAAGCCAGTCATCGGCACATGGCTCATGCTTTCAACGCCCCCCGCTACAATGACATCCGCATGGCCAAGCATAATCCGTTCCGCAGCAAAGGCAATCGCCTGTAGCCCGGAAGAACAGAATCGATTAACTGTCAGTGCCGGGACCGTTACCGGGTAACCCGCATACAGTGAAATAATCCGGGCGACGTTCAGCCCCTGTTCTCCCTCCGGCATGGCACAACCGAGAATGACATCCTCAACGTCCTCTTTTTTCAGCCCCGGAGCACGCTCAATAACCGCTTCCAATACCGTTTTCCCCAAATCCTCAACCCGTGTCTGTGCAAGACTTCCCTTCTTTGACTTACCAACTGCCGTACGTGCAAGGGATACTATGACTGCTTCTCTCATACCATTCACCTCATTCACCTTATAGTGGTTTATTAGTTGCGAAGCGGCTTGCCTTTCGCAAGCATATGCTGCATGCGCTGCTGGGTCTTCGCCTCTCCAAGCAGACTCAGGAATGCTTCCCGCTCCAGATCAAGCAAATGCTGTTCAGTGACTATGGTTCCGGCCGGCACATCGCCGCCGCTCAAAATATGCGCGAGCTTCTTCGCAATCAACAGATCATGATCGCTGATATAACCGCTTTGCTTCATACCAAGAACCCCCATCTGGAGAACAGCACGGCCCTCACGACCGACGACACGGGCATGACCCGGCTGCTGCGGCATATATCCAGCGCGGTCCATGGCAAGAACAGCCTGTTTCGCTTCATAAATGCGGTAATCCGGATTCATAACCACCGTATCGATTGGGCGTCCATAGCCCATACGGATCGCATCATGACCGCTTTTGGATGCCTTCGCCATCGCAATCGTCTCGAACATCTTGTTGATCGCTGGCTGTAAATCAGACTCAGGATCAGGCTGACTATCGCTGATACGAAGCGCCACCTCCTTGCATCCGCCGCCGGCAGGAATCAAACCGACCCCAGTTTCAACCAATCCAAAATACGTTTCGGATGAGAACACGATCTGGTCTGCCGGCAGACACGCTTCCACTCCGCCGCCTAACGTCATCTGATGCGGAGCAGCTACGACCGGCTTCTCCAGACTTTTCAGTTTCATCATGCTGCCCTGGAACAGACGGATGATGTCATCCACCTCATCCCAGTCCCCGCTCTGGGCTTCCATCAGCATAAGCATCAGGTTCGCACCAACGCAGAAATGCCGTCCTTCGTTAGCGATAACAAGTCCTCGGTAATTGGCTCGAACCTCCTCCACACTCTGCTGAATCATGACGAGAATATCAGCCCCGATCGCATTGTTCGGAGAGGTAAATTCCAGACAAGCTACGCCGTCTCCGATATCGATCAGATTAGCACCGGTGTTGGAGCGAATAATACGATTTTGAGATTTTAGAGCCCGTAGGGAGATCATTTCAGGCTTCTCCTCCACTCCCTTGTACTCACCTTTGAAGTAATGGAAGAGGCCCTCATCTTTTTGCTGATAGAACGTTTCATGACCAGCTGCGATCCATTCCTTAACCCAAGCAGGCACCGTTAATCCTTCAGCTTCCATGCGCTGTACTGACTTCGGCAAGCCGATCAAATCCCAGGTTTCAAATGGCCCAAGCTCCCAATTGAAGCCCCATTTCATGGCGTTGTCGATATCTGCAATGGAATCTGCAATCTCGCCCAGCTTTTCAGCCGAATAGACGAGTACCTGCTTCATAACATTCCAAGCCAGCTCCGAATAACGGTCCGGCGTACCAAGAAACTCCTTGATTTTCTTTCTGGAGCCTTTCACAGCCTTGGCTGCTTCAAGCGATGGAGAGCTGACCTTTGCGCTCGGATTGTATTCCATCGTTGAAAGGTCCAGTGAAAGGATCTTGCTGCCCTGCTCACCCTTCACCTTTTTATAAAAGCCCTGACCGCCCTTCTCTCCTGTCCAGCCGCGGGTGACAAGCTCTTTCATAACGTCAGGCACGGTGAATACATCCTTCTCCGCCCCATCTGGCACGTTGTCATACACGTTCCGCGCAACATGTACAAAGGTATCGATACCGACCAGATCCAGCGTGCGGAAGGTAGCACTTTTCGGACGACCAAGCACCGGACCGGTCGCGGCATCCACTTCTTCCACCGTATATCCGTTTTCGATCATCTCCTTCAAAGTCACCAGCAGGCCGTATGTGCCGATCCGGTTTGAAATGAAGTTTGGTGTATCTTTCGCAATGACGACACCCTTGCCCAGACGTTTCTCACAGAACTCGGCCATAAACGCCGTAATCTCGGGATCTGTATCAAAACCTGGAATAATCTCAAGCAGCTTCATATGACGAGGCGGGTTGAAGAAATGGGTGCCCAGAAAATGACGCCGGAATTCCTCACTGCAATCCTCAGCCATTTCGTTTACGGAAATGCCGGAGGTATTCGTGCTGACGATAGCCCCTTCCTTTCGCACACTTTCAATAAGCGACAAAATGCTCTTTTTGATTTCCAGCCGCTCCGTCACCACCTCAATGATCCAATCTGCTTCTCGCAGAAGGTGCAAGTGGTCCTCTATATTACCTGGCGTAATTCGCTTGACAAAATCGGGCGAATACAGCGGCATGGCACTTGATTTCGGCAATCCAGCCAGCGCTTTTGCCGCCAGCCGGATTCGAACTTTAGGATGATCCAGCGTCAGCCCGGCTTTTTCCTCTTCGGCGGTTAAGGTTTTCGGAACGATATCAAGCAGCACACATGGAATCCCTGCGTTTGCGAGATGAGCCGCGATGCCCGACCCCATCACCCCGGAGCCGATAACGGCAGCTTTGGTTATCGTTCTGCTCATCGTGCCAGAACCGCTTGAAACTTCTTTAGTAACGATATTGCTCATTGCATAACAACCTCCCGTTCATGGATTTTAGATGGACCAAATACGGATAACTCCAATATTTCAGCGATATCGCGTGTTTTCACGCTTTCTTCAACTTCCTTCTCCTTCGTTCCGTCTTCCAGCATCGTGAGACAGAACGGACAGGCGGAACTGATCATCGTTGGTGATACAGCGAGAGCCTGCTCGGTACGAGCGAGGTTGACCCGCTTGCCTTCATCTTCCTCCATCCACATCCGGCCGCCTCCGGCACCGCAGCACATCCCGTTCTCACGAGTGCGCTCCATCTCCTTCAGCTCAACACCCGGTATGGCCCGAAGAACATCTCGCGGCTGATCGTAAACATCGTTATAACGTCCAAGATAGCAAGAATCATGATACGTAATCGTCTCGTTCACTTCATGCGTAAGCTTGAGTCGTCCTTCTTTCACAAGAAGATCCAGCAGCTCGGTATGGTGCAGAACTTCTGCTTCTAGCCCGAATTCCGGATACTCATTTTTGAATGTGTTAAAAGTATGCGGACAGGCCGTAACGATTTTGGTCACGTTGTACTTCTGGAAGATTTCGATATTCTCATTGCAAAGCTGTTGGAACAGAAATTCATTGCCCATACGTCTTGGTGTATCTCCCGAATTCTTTTCTTCGTTACCGAGAATGGCAAAGTTCACGCCAGCCTCATTCATAAGGCGCACGAAGGCACGGGTGATTTTGCGACTGCGGTTGTCATAGGAACCCATGGAGCCTACAAAGAACAAATATTCGAATCCTGGGTTTTCCTTCACCGTCGGAATTTCCAGACCGAGACTGCCGTCCGGATCCACTTCCGTCACCCACTTGCTGCGGTCGCTCCGGCTGATGCCCCATGGATTGCCTTGGCGCTCGATGTTCATCATCGCTCTCTGGCCCTCCTGTGGGACACTGCCCTGCATCAGTACCAGATGACGGCGCAAATCAATGATTTTGTCCACATGCTCATTCGCTACAGGACATTGATCCTCACAATTGCGGCATGTCGTGCAAGCCCAGATTTCCTCTTCCGTCATCACTCCGCCCAGCAGCTCTACATCCTGGGGAGACACACCCTCTACCTGATGCCATGCCCGTATCTGAGCTTCCATCGTCGGATTAATATCGGTGATTCCATCCCCTTTCCAATCTGCAAGGAATCCTGCATCTGTATCCATCCTATGAACACCCGCTGATCCGAATACCGCAGCCGGCATCCAAGGTGACTTGGAAGTAAGAGCAGCCCCTTTTTCCGTCAGATGGTCCCTAAGCTTTACAATCATATGCATCGGGGATAGCAGCTTGCCGGTGTTCGAGGCAGGACATACATTCGTACAGCGCCCGCACTCCACACAAGCGTAAAAGTCAAGCATTTGCTTCTGCGTGAAATCCTCAATTTTGCCAACACCGAATTCCTCAGCTTCTTCATCTTCCAGATCCAATGTGCTCAAACGCCCTACCGGCTCTGTTCTGCGCACTAAAATGTTGACCGGCGCCGTAATCAGATGAAAATGCTTGGACTGCGGTACGTAAACCAGAAATGCCAGCAAAATAAGGAGATGTATCCACCAGAACACAAAATATGAAACGGTAGCTCCAGCAGGCGACATCCAGGTAAAGAGAGAAGCGATTGCCGATGAAATCGGTGCAAATCCGGAAGGAGGAAGTCCTTCCATCACTCTTTCAAACGCCATCGTGAGCAGCACGGAAGCAAGGAGCGAAGTGATGAAATACACGACGATACTCGGCTTAAAACCCCGTTTCAAACGCTTCAGCTTCTCGCCGTACCTCCGGTAGGCGGCATAACCGATCGCCAGAAGAACAAGAGTTACCGTAATCTCCTGCATCAAAATGAACGCGTCATGTCCGGGAATCGGCAAGTTGCGTCCGCTTAACCCCTTCCAGATAATATCCAGGGCACCAAACTGCAAAATAATAAACCCGTAGAAAACAATAAAATGCATGATTCCGCTCTTGCGGTCTTTAAACAACTTGCTCTGACCAAATACCTGAATAAAAAATTGGTTTAGACGTTCCTTCAAATCTTTCTTTAAATTGGCTGGCTGTCCCAGTCGGATGTACAAATACCGGCGATACACAACAGAAGCGAACATATAGACCGCCCAGCCTGTTATACCGACAAAGAGCAGCGCATTGACGATTTGCCAAATCATTTCCATCAGCCCCTTGTGTAAGAAATCCTCAGTTTATTCCTCCGCTTTTCGCACCACCCCCATTAATGAAATTTTCAATTACAAAAATCACATTTATCATGACAAAACAAGCACGATATATGAAGCGCTTACATCGATGGCACAAGTGTATCCTGCCTTCACCGTCAAGGACAGACAAGGCTTTTCTTTGGAGGAAAACTGAGGTTACGCGTATATTATTCTTGAATTACATACCACTACAGGTCATTCGTTGACCTGATTTATCTCCCTCCTCTCTCTCGTTTATAGCGCTGTGGACAGACATTCATAATTTCAAAAAAAATCTGTAAACACAGCGTTGACAATGCTTATAACGTACTTTATGATGGAAAACAAGAACTGAATGAGTATTCATTCATAAAATTTTAACTGTATTTTAACATCGGGGTGAGCATATGACAAGTAAAAAAAATGAGAAGTACCAACAAATACTCCAGGGCGCCCTGAAAGTGTTTGCCGAACATGGCTACCACCGCTCCCAGGTGTCAAAGATCGCCAAAGCAGCCGGCGTAGCCGACGGCACGATCTATTTATACTTTAAAAGAAAGGAGGATATTCTGATCCGCCTGTTCCAGGAAAAGCTCGGCGAACTTGTCGGCAAATTTCATGACAGCGTGGAAGGAATCACCGATCCGGTTGAGGCGCTCCGCACCGTGTGCCGCATTCATTATACCGAGCTGGAGAGCAACCCGGAGCTGGCCTATGTTACCCAGATTGAGCTGCGGCAAAGCGATCTGGAGCTGCGCAAAGAAATCGGCGGCGCATTGAAGCCATATATTGTGCTGATCGAGAATATTTTGAAGCAAGGCATTGAAGAGAAGCGTTTCCGTCAAGACCTAAATGTCAAACTGGTTCGAAATCTGATCTTTGGATCGATGGATGAGGCTGTTACCTCCTGGCTGATCTCTGGACACAGATATCGGCTGGTCGATCAGGTCGATGATACGCTGAGCTTTTTTCTCCATGGAATTTCCAGTCAAGAATAGCTGGAGGAAACCATTTTGCATAAATTGAAGGGAGAGCTGATCAATGAAGATTGTAGTTTTGTTAAAGCAGACGTTCGATACCGAGGAAAAAATTACGATTGAAAACGGCGCGATTTCCGAGGAAGGCGCTAAGTTTGTTATTAATCCTTACGATGAGTATGCCGTGGAGGAAGCGGTCAAGCTCCGTGATGAACACGGCGGAAGTGTCACCCTCCTCTCGGTCGGCCCGGACCGGACAGCGGAAGCTCTTCGGACAGCCCTTGCGATGGGAGCAGACGACGCAGTGCTTATCTCCGATGAACGGATACCTGATGATGAATATGCCGTGGCCAAAGTACTGCACGCCTATTTATCCAATGAAAACGCCGATATCATTCTCGGCGGCAACTTCTCAGTCGACCGCGGCTCCAGCCAGGTGGCTGTTCGCTTGGCTGGAATGCTCGGCATTTCGCATACCAGCTCGATCACCAAGCTTACGATCAGCAGCGGAAAAGCCGAAGTACATCGTGACGCCGAAGGCGATCTTGAAGTGCTTGAGCTTCCTCTGCCGGCGCTTTTTACAGCCCAACAAGGCTTGAATGAACCGCGCTATCCTTCGCTTCCAGGTATTATGAAGGCGAAGAAGAAGCCTTTTAAAACATTGACTCTGGATGACCTCAGTCTTTCAGCAGACGATGTACAGCCGGCAACGAAGCAAGCGGAGCTGAGCCTTCCACCTGAAAGAAGCGCCGGACGTATGCTGAAAGGAGAGCCGGCAGAAGTAGCTCACGAATTAGTGACACTGCTTCGTTCCCAATCTAAGGTGATCTAGAGCCAAGGGTAACATTTGTTTTGTATTCGGTTACATGTCCCCTAGTAACTTTATCCTTATTTCAAGAAAGGCCCATTTATTCTGAATGTATGGCTTAAGGGCCGTCCGTCATACCATATCCTTCATGGATAAGAAAGACGGACCTTGCATATCGGTTTGATTGTAATGAACTTATTCCTACATTGATCCAGGAGGTAATGTTTATGAGTAAAACCATTCTGGTTTACGCTGAAAGCCGTGACGGGAAACTGCGCCAGGTTGCACTGGAAACACTGGGCGCTGCCCGTATTCTTGCAGAAGATGGAGACAGCATCCGTATTGTGTTGGCAGGATCGAATATTACAGAAGCGACAACAGCTTTGACCCCTTATGGTGCAGATACAATCTATGCGATCGAGCATGATGATTTGGAGAACTATACTCCTGATGCTTATATGGCGGCGGTTCAGGCAGCTATTCAAGATGCAAAACCGGAAGTCGTGCTGTTCGGTCACACCGCCATCGGCCGTGATCTCGCCCCGCTAACTGCAGCCGCGATGAACGCCGGACAGATTTCCGATGTTACCGCCATTGAAGTCGAAGACGGGAAAGCATCTTTTATCCGTCCTCTCTACGCCGGGAAGGCGTTTGAAAAGCGTGTATTCGAGTCCGGACCATGGATTGTCACCATCCGTCCGAATAATATACCGGCAGCGGAACCGCCTTCAGGTGGTGGAAGCTCGAATATCGAGGACATCGCCTATCCGGCCCCTTCTCTTCGTTCGGTTGTGAAAGAGGTCGTTCGCAAAACGACAGGTAAAATCGATCTTGCCGAAGCCAAGGTCGTCATCGCAGGCGGTCGCGGCGTGAAGAGCGCCGACGGCTTCAAGCCGCTCGAAGAACTTGCCGATCTGCTCGGCGGTGCGGTCGGAGCCTCCCGCGGCGCGTGTGATGCAGGCTACTGCGATTACTCACTGCAGATCGGACAAACCGGCAAGGTTGTAACGCCTGAGATTTATATCGCCTGCGGCATCAGCGGTGCGATCCAGCATCTTGCAGGGATGAGCCAATCGCGGGTTATTATCGCGATCAACAAAGATCCGGAAGCACCGATCTTCAAGATCGCTGATTACGGCATCGTTGGTGATCTGTTCGACATCATACCGCTGCTGACAGAGGAGTTCCGCAAGGTATTGGTATAGAATATCTGCTCTAAGCAACTTGCACCAAAAATCGTACCCAGGCGATGTGTAACGTCAGAATCATCTCTATTATGAATTAACAGAGAGCAATAGATTACAGAATATAATCATTGATTATTTGTATAACGGTAAATCTTAATCTCCTAATTAAAAAAGAGGCTTGTTTCCAAGCCTCTTTTTTCGTCGGTTTGATACTCTGTTTCACGATAAATTTATACAATGAAGATCAAAGGCACACCCGCTATCTATTTCAGGCCAATCACTTCAAAATCATAAATGCGCGCTGCGGTATCGCCACCCTGCGTCGCTTTTTCCACCTGAAGACGAACATATCGTGCAGAGGTCAGCTCAATCGCATGGCTGCTGACGGCCTCTGTATTGTCCTTCATCGCTACCGCATCGGTCCACTCCTTGCCGTCAGAGCTGACCTGAATGGTGAATGCACGCGTATTGAACGCTGCCGGCTCTCCTCCGGCTTCTGCGTGTTTAACCACAAACTCGCTGATTTTATGCTCGGCTCCCAGATCAACCGTCAGCGTATGCGGTCCATCGCCGACTGCGCACCATTTGGATGCGGCATTGCCATCCACCGCAAACTTAGGAGCTTCCTTTTCATTCACAAAGCTTGATGCAGTCGCTTCTTTGCCAAGCGCCAGATTGCTGATGCCGCTCTCGGCTTCCTTGGTCACCGTGATAAGCTGCTTTTGAATCGTATCCTCACCCACGCTATTTTTAGCCGTAAGCGTCACCTCGTAGGTTCCTTCCTTCGGATATTTCACTTTTGGATGCTGTTCCGTACTGGAAGACGGCTCACCGCCTGGGAAACTCCAGCTCCAGCCTTCCGTTACTTCGGAAGACATATCTGTAAATTGCACCGTTTCTCCCGGAGCGATCAATGTTTTATCTGCCTTGAACTGAGCGATCGGCTTCGGATATTCCGGCCAATCAAAAGTTACTGCCGCTGCCCTTCCTTTTTCATAATGGCGGTTTACCGGAATAACAACCATCTTGGTTGTGTCCTCTTTAAGCTCCCGCTTCATTTCAGGAACATAATAAACGGTATTCCCGGTCATGCCCATCAGCTCATACTTGCCATCTGGATGCACACGGTAAACCTGATAGTACAAAATATCTTCCGCATGTTTAGGTGCTTCCCATGACAAGCGCGCATCCCCGTATATCCCTTCTCTGAAATCATTCTCAATCACCTGCAGATCGGTTACAGGATGCGGCTTTTTCGCATTGTCATTCACCTGCGTCACCGCTAATCGGCCAATGTTGGCCTGGTAATTCGCCAGATCCGCCCCGGATTCAAATTTCAGCGATATTCCGGATATGGTCCGGCCTTTATGTTTGTTCAGTTTAACGCTTCCTTGCTTCCAATCGCCATTTGTGCCAGCTTTGGTCCACTTATTCGGCTCAAAAAACTCGTACTTGTCCGGCGCATCTGAGAAAGCAATGCCAATCTTCACCTTGGCATCTTTCGAATTATCCGTATACACGACAGACACTTCCGTCGTTGTCTCTACCGGAATATCCGCTTTGTACAGTTTCACATGAGTAGATGAACCTTTGCTGACAGGGCCAGCCACCTGAAGCGAGCTGCCTCCGTAATAGGACTTGCTGAAATCGAAGCTTGGCTTGAGAGCTTCTCCCTTGCCACTTGTTTCCGTGATCCAGCGCCATGTTGGCAAAATATCCTGCAGGCTACGGTTGCTCCATTCGCTGCTTCGCATCACCTTTCCGTCCACCGCAAACATACGTCCGTTACCTGTGTTGAAATTCGTTATAAATTCAGGACCCGTCAATACGCTCTTCGCAACGACATCGTTCGCAATCCCTCTCCATGCATACGGATCAGACCCTTCCGGAAGCGAAGTAACGGCCGGGTCCATATCATGACCTACCCAGAATATCTGCTCCTTCTTCATATACTCCTCATTCGTTTCGGAGCTGTTGAACGCCCAGTCAGGACGATAAATTCCAAGTGAAGTGGTTGCTTTCTCCCCTTCAGGAAACAGAACCGGCCAATTGAACTTTCCTTCGTATCCGTTCGCCTCCACATCGATGCCAGCATACAAATCATATGGACTGCGTCCCAGCTCCGCCGCTTTAGCCGGGGAATTCAAAAACGGAGTTACATAATCGTACCTGCCGTTCTTGTCATCTTGGAACTGCCAGCGGAAGTCGATAAACATATTGTCGGAGACGCGCTGATTTCCGGACTGAAAAAACGTATCATTCTGATCTGTCAAAGCACCCTGCCATCTCACCGGTCCTTTCTCAATCATGGAATCATACCAAACGACTTCCATACCGGGTGCTTTTTTCTTTTGCAAATAAGTTAAAAATTCAGCCATCTTCGCGGCATCCTCGGCCGTTCCGCCTTGCGTTTCCTGATTGATGAACCAGCCATCAAATCCGTAATATGTAGCGACCTCAATCAATTTATCCGCGACCGGGAACGATCCGTCCTCCCGCTGCTGCAACAGATCATGCATCCATTCAATTTTCCCGCCATGCTCTTTCTGCGGTAAGAAAACGGTTCCAAATACAGGAACGCCGTTTTTGTGAGCCGCATCGATCACATCCGCGCTCGGCGGAACAATTAAGCCTTCACCTGCAGATCCGCCCCACATAATCAGCTTGTCGATATACTGCCAATAGCTAAATGCATACGTATGGAATTTGTCAGATCCTTGAGAAGGGGCGCCGCTCGTACTTGGATACATGGAGGCAATCGCCATGACTTTTACTTCTTCTTTGGCGTTGTCGTTAACCTTGTTTCCCTGGATGCGCTCTTTCTCAAGCTTAACCGTACCCCGGTTAAATGGCGCGTCCTTATCCGTAGACGGGGACCATTTCAGAAGTGTGTCCGGATACCAATACGACGAGTATGGCTGTGCCGCTTCAGCTTCCCCTCCAAAAGCTGTCAGAGACATCGCTAATAAAGCCGTACTCATCAACATCATCATTTTACGTTTTCTTGTCGATCTTGAAAAATAATTCGATTTCATTCGTTTCATCATAATACCCCCTGTGCTCCAAAAGATTAAAATCCAAAATATCAGAAGAGAAACGGCCGCAAACATCGGCCGTTTCTACTTTTGATTCCACTTGCAAATTACTTGTTTTGAGCTTTCCATTCATCAAACTGTTTTTGTGCTTCAGCGATGACTTTGTCGATTCCGGCATCTTTAAATTTCTGCATTGCTTTTTGCGTATATTCTTCAGGATCAACGGAACCGGTATAAAGAGCAGGCATAAATTCCTTGGCAACGTTCGTAATCGAAGCTACTTCCGTTTTGACCGGAGAAGTATCGAAGTTAAAGCCGAACGTAGGCGCAACCTTAGCGGAGCTGTTAAACTCTTCGAAAGCTTCCCACTTATCTTCAGGCTCTCCCTCATGGAGATAAGTCAAATACATATTTCCGAGAGCAAATCCAGGCATTGCATATTTCTCCTGCATAGCTGGCAAGTCTTCAATGTATGGACCGTCAAGTTTCTTGTAGTGCGTACCTTCCAATCCGTATTGAATCATGTTCCGCAATTTTTCATCCGTATTCAGCAGGTTCAGGAACATCATCGCCCGCTCTGGATTTTTGGAGTAAGACGAGATAGCCATCATCGACCCAGCCGCAGAACTTGTGAAAATTACAGGTTCATGCATCGGTCTGGTCACGATGTCATAGCCGGCGCTTCTGGACCAGCCAAGTTCAGCGTAAGGCTGCGTAATTTCGCGGTCAACAAGCCATTTTCCGGTCTTCATGTTATCGATACCATCCAATGTTGCAACGTCCTCACGCAAGTAGCCTGCTTGGTAGTATTTACGCATCGTCTCCAAGGCTGCTTTCATTTCAGGCGTTTCCAGAAGGTTCACGTATTTAAAATCTTCCGTGTCAAGATGCATACCGATTGGAATTTCATCACCGATCAGGAAATCGTACGGCAAGAACGGTTTAAAGCTTTTTGGAACAGCAAGCGGTGTAATATCCGCTGGTTCATTTTCTTTAATTGTTTTTAAAAGTGGTTCCAGGTCCTCAAGCGTTGTTACATTGGAAATATCCAGATTATGTTTATCCAAGTATTTCTTGTTGAATCTCCAAACGTGCTGCTGGGCCAACTCTTTGTTAGCCGGAACACCATAGTTCACACCATTGACTTTAGTACCTTCTAGAAAACGAGGATCAAGCACTTCTTTGATGCCTTGACCGTATTGATCCAGCAGATCGTTCAGCGGCATGAATGCCCCTTTCGCTGCGTTTGGAAGATAATCGAATGCCCATGAGCTGGTAAAGGCGATATCATAATCCTCACCGGAGCTTGTGATCACTTGCATCCGCTGACTGTAATCACCCCAGTCAATCATGTTGATTTCAATCGTTGCATTGATTTTTTCCGTCAAATATTTGTTAATTTCCTCCTCCACCAAAGGAACATCATCCTGGTAAGGCCCAATCGTATACATTTTCAGCTTTACCGGTTCCAGCTTGGAAGGATCGATCGTTCCGTCACTTTGAACGGCCGCCTCTTCCTTCGGCGGTTCTTGCTGAGCTGTTGTTTCTTCTCCTTTGCCGCCGCAAGCTGACAGAACAAATGTCAACAGAAATACCAAGGCAAGCGACAAGACAGAAGCTTTCTTCTTAAACATGTGTTTTTCCCCCTACTCTATAATTTTCTATATTGACACCGCTTTCACACCCGGTGCACCAAAGCCGGCTCTCACCGGCAGTGTGTTGCGGGTTCAACCATAGTCATTAACCTTTGACTGACCCTATTGTAAGACCTTGAACGAAATATCGTTGAAAGAACGGATACGCCATAACAATCGGAAGTGTAGCCAGGACAACCATCGCCATTCTCACCGTCTCCGTCGGCAAGCTGGCCGCTGCATCCATTAGACCTATATTCTGTGCATTTTTCGTCAGGAAGTCCATATTCTTCTCAATCTGCATCAACAAGAACTGCAGCGGAGGCGTCAATTTCGGATCTGTATAGTAAAGCAGAGCATTAAACCAGTCATTCCAGTATCCCAAGGAACTGAACAAACCGATCGTTGCAATTCCCGGCAACGAAACCGGAAGCACGATTCTGATAAAGGTGACAAATTCGCTCGCACCATCAATTTTGGCGGATTCAATAATTTCATCCGGAATCGTCGTTTGGAAGAAAGTCCTCATGACGATAATCGAGAACGCGCTCAAGGATAAAGGAAAAATAAGCGACCAAATCGTATTTTGCAGATGTAAAAACTGGGTCATAACGATATAACCAGGTACCATACCGCCTGAGAACAGCATCGTAAAGAAAGCCAGGAAGCTGAAGAAACCTCTAAATTCAAAGTTCCGGCGAGACAGGGCATACGCATATGTCGTAACTAAAATTAGCGTAAGCAGTGTACCCACAACGGTAATGGTAAGCGTGAGACCGAATGAGTAAAATAGCTCGGTTCCGTTCTGGAATATATATTCATATGCCGCCGTGCTGAACTTGCTCGGGATCAGTCTGAACCCTTCCATCGTCAATGTTTGTTCATCCGTTAAGGAAATGATGATAACAAACAGAAACGGGAATATACAAGAAAAGGCGAATATAGCTATGATAATATTAAAAATGGTATTCCACAAAGGAGATATATCGTTGTAGTTTCTTTTTTTCGAACGCTTTACCGGCCGTCCGGCGGTTTGCATTGATTGCTGTGTCATTGAATACACCCCCGTGGATTAAAAAATCGCATGATCTTTCTCTATTTTTCGAACGATATAGTTAGCGACCAAAATCAGAATCAGTCCGACCACCGATTGATAAAGACCAGCTGCGGTACTCATTCCAATGTCACCCATATTCATCAGTCCACGATAGACGAAAGTGTCAATAACGTTCGTAACCGAATACAAAGCGCCCGCATCTTTCGGAAGCTGATAGAAGAGTCCAAAGTCGGAACGGAAAATACCCCCGATCGCCAATATGGTCAGTATGATCATAATCGGCTTAAGCAGCGGAATCGTAATATACCGGATCTGCTTCCATTTGCTCGCCCCATCGATGATGGCTGCTTCATAATAAGTCTTGTCAATCCCTGTTATAGCCGCCAAATAAATAACACTGTTATAGCCGACACCTTTCCAAATCCCAACAAAAACGATGATGTACGGCCAGTACTTTGGCTCGGAGTACCAGCTGATCGGGTCACCACCGAAAAAAGCAATTATCTGATTCAACGTCCCTTTATCTACACTCAGGAAAGTGAATGCAAAATAACTGATAATAACCCAGGACAGAAAATGCGGTAAAAACATACCGGTCTGATAAACCTTGGCCGTCCGTTTGTTAACAAGCTCGCTTAGCATGATTGCGAAGCCGACAGCGACAATAAGTCCTAGAAAAATAAATGCCAAGTTGTATAAAATCGTATTACGCGTGATGATGTAAGCATCGTTCGTTGAGAATAAATATTCGAAGTTTTCAAAGCCCACCCACTCACTGTTAAAGACGCTGGCGAAAAAACCGTCCGGGCTTATTCGAAAGTCTTTAAAAGCGAGAACGGTACCGAACATGGGCAAGTAAGCAAAAATAAGAAACCAGATCGTTCCGGGCAACACCATAAATAGCAAAAATCGGTTGCGAACAACCTTTTTAATGAACGCTGACATGAGCACTCCTCCACTTTCCAGTTAGTTACAAGTGATGAATCCCTGCTGCAAAATCCCCCCTCAAGCTCTTCTCTACCCGACTCTTATCGAAAGCGTACTTTCAATCACTCGCCCTTAACCTATTTTTATTGTCCCAAGTAAGCGCTTCATCCTCAAGTTGAAAAATGCTAGAACGGGATGGATAAATTAAAGAATAGACAAAGACTAACGAATTTCCTCTGTATTTAAAAAGAAAAATTTCCATTCTAAATCTAAATTGTTTCAAACTTACACTGTCTTAAATTAATAAAAAAACAGGCCAGAGGTTGATGAGCCTCAAGCCTGTCCCATATGGATTACTGCTTTACGTGTACTTCTGAGTACATTGACCTCATTTCGGTCGGTGAAACACCCGTATATTTCTTGAACTGCCTGTAAAAATATGAGCTGTCCATATATCCTACACTCAGGGCAATATCGGCCGTCTTCTGGTCGGTATGTAGAAGCAGCTGTGTTGCTTTCTCCACGCGGTAGCGATTCAAATAATCCGAGAAGCTTAAACCGACCTCCTGTTGAAACAGCTGCCCAAGATAATTCGGATGCAGCTTTAGCCTTTGGCTTAACGTCTTCAAGGATAGCTCGTCAGGATAGCCGCGGTGAATTTGCTCCACAAGAAAAGAGACATGCGCGCTGTAGCCTTGCTCAGCTTCACGCTGGTGCTTCAAACCGCGTTCTACGATAAACCACACATGTTCACGAAGTCCTTGAAGGGTATTGATCCGGTGCATTGGGACAAAAACCTCACTGTAATCTGGGTATTTTTCCATATCCTTAATCGCCACCATCAATTGGGCTGCCGCATTCAAATATGGGCCACGCGGGACGGTCTGTTCACCGCTGTCCAAACAAAGAGCAGACTCGATATAAGCCTTCAAGGATGAAACATCACCTTCGATCAGCAACTTCGCAAAGTAATCGGGACGCACAGACGGCGAAGGAGCTTTAGAAAAACTGATTTCTGAAGAAGAGCTGTAAAAAATATATTCGTCCGAGGCAATCAGATTGCCGTTTAAATCATTTTTGGCCCTCCTATACCCCTCCTGAATATCTTTAAAGTCGTTTATTCCGGCACTCCCTTCCGAGCACCACAGTCTGAGGCCAGTCAACTTCCGTAATTTCTGCATTGCATTTTTCATACAGTGCTGCGCAGCATCCCTCTGTTCGTTCATCGTAGCGGACAAAATTACGAGGTCATCGTCCGAATCCGGGAAGCAGATCACTTCATAACCTTCGCCAAGTTCTTCCGAAAAGGCCTGGCTCAATTGATCGGCAAGGCTCGTCAAACGATACAGGTGGGATACCGGCCGATCATCGGATATAAGCCGTAATACATGAACCTGGTATAACGTATAATGCAGCGGAATTCCCAACAATTCAGCCCGTTCTTTTAACTCTAGACTTCCGATATCTCCGTTAACCCATCTTTGCAAAATATTGCTCTGCAAAATCTTCCAGTCCTCTTCAGAGCGAAAGCGGTGCAATTCCTCCCGCTCCCAATCTCCCTGGATATGCTTGATCGTGGACTCCAGCTCCTCGATGTTAATCGGCTTCAAAATATAATTTTGTATGCCTAGCGTAATCCCCGCTTTTACATATTCAAATTCGTCATACCCGCTAAGCACGATGAATTTCATCCGGGGATGTATTTCTTTCATCTTTTTGATAAGCTCAAGTCCGTTCATTCGTGGCATCATAATATCTGTAATCAACAGATCCACCGGCTCATCCTTCAATTGTTCGTATGCCTGAAGACCGTCATTAGCTGAACCTGCCACCTGCAAATCGTAACGTTGCCACTCCACAATCGTCTCCAAACCTTTTGCTATCAGAGGCTCATCATCTACAAAAAAAACTGTTCTCATGCCGTCTCCCCCTTACGAAGCATCGGTATCTCCATCCGGACCTCGGTTCCCTGCCCCGGAGCACTGTTAATTGTTATTCCATAATCATCCCCGTAATTCATCACAATTCGCTCATGAACGTTCATCAATCCGATGGAGCGATAGTCCTTATCGGGAGGCTGCAAGGTCTTGTCCTGTGTTCTGCGAATCTCCTCCAGCTTTTCCTCCGGTATCCCTGCTCCATTATCCGAAACGGTAATGATAATCCGCTTCCCTTCCCGTTTGGCTTTCACCGTTATTTTATTGTTATCTTCGAGTGGGCGGAAGCCGTGTACGATGCAGTTCTCAACGACAGGCTGAACGAGCAGCTTAATGATGGCACAGTTTTTAATTTCAGGGTCTACCTCAATTTCGGCCTGCAGCCTTCCGTCATAGCGAATACGGAACAAATCCAGATAAACGGAACACAGATCGAGCTCTTCCTCAACGGTAACAATGGTGCTTTTCTTCACCATGTTCTTAAACATGACCGACAGGCTGTATATCATCTGGGACACTTCCTTCGCCCCCATGAAATGAGCCTTCATGCGTATCGATTCCAATGTATTGTATAAAAAATGGGGATTGATCTGAGACTGCAAGGCAACCAGCTCGGCGTTTTTCTGCCTGATCTCGGACGCATACACTTTATCGATATATTGCTGCAGACGATCACACATATCGTTAAATCGGCGAGAGATTTGTTGCAGCTCGTCTTCGCCGGGCATCTGGATACGCGTTGACAGATCCCCTTCACCGATCCGGTTCATCGAACGGATAATCCGTTGTATTTTTTTAGAATACTTCCTTATGATCGTGACCGATATCGCAAAGCTGATCGTTATGAACAGAAGCGTTATAATGATCAGCCCATTTCTCAAACTTTCTGTACTCTCTTGAATTAAGGATTGTGAAACAATGCCAACAACGGACAAGCCAGCATTCCCAATATTCAACATGTTTATCCGAGAGGGCTCCTCCAGTTGAATCCATTCCTCATCCTGATCCAGCTTCCCATAATACGGATACACCTTGCCGTAATACGTCCCTTCCGAATCATAAATGGCCTTTCCTTGCGCGTTCAGCACCAAAATTCGGCCTTTGACCGGAGCACGGCTGTCCAGCCAGTATGATAGTTGTTGTGCATCAAATTCTACGTTAAGCATCCCTACCCTGTTTAAAGTCAACGGGTCCTTCAGCTCTCTAGAATAGGAATATGATCCGGAGCCGGGAGACTGGTCAAGGGAGCGATCCTGGGGCATGATATCCCAGCTGTGCTGGTCCCTGCGGGCTAACCACGACTCCCATTCATTGTTGGAATCAGGCTCATTATTGAGCTGCTGATTATTTTTGCTAATATGCATGTAAGAATTATTCGGATAACTGTAAATGGACACGCTCTTAACGCTCGGCTCCTGCTCAATATAATTTTTCAGCAGTGTATTAAAAGACCGCAAGCGCTGCTCTCCCGCTTTAGTAAACAAATCCAGACGATATTTCAGGTAACTCTCATATTCATGATTCAAAAAATACATCAGTTCATCACTTAATGTAGCATCGCCGTATATTTGCTGGACTACATTTTGAATGCCCTCGTACTGCCGGCTTAAATAAATGTGCAGCACATTGGCAGACTCCAAATTGGCATCGGTCTGCTCACGTAAAATGCGCTGGGTCTGGTATTGAAAAACCAATGCGGCTGCAATCGCAAACAGCACGACCATTACAATTAAATAGAGTACAATGATCTTGTTGAACATTTTTCGCTTTAAATGGTTTAAATAAAACTGGCGTAATCTGAAAATGTGAATCACACCCTGTACTATGATGATCGCTTCGGGACCCAGTGTAACATTGTTTTTGTAAACGTTTCAATTGATTTTATCCTTTAAACCATGAAGAACTTCTGAACATTTAACACCGGATTTCTGCAAAAGTAACAATAGATATAAACAGATGCTAACCCTATTTTACCAAAAGAAAACGATGCCTTTCAGGCTCCAACAAAAACCAAGGGCGGTCCCTTGAGATCATTTCAGACCTTAAGGACCGCCCTTTGGCAATCATCTGCACCTACTTTTTATCCTTGTTAGCCGCCTCTTCAAGACGCCGAAAATGCCTTAGTTGAGCTTTCAAAACCGGTAAAGGCTCGCGAATCAAAAGCTTTACCAGCGCTACGATCAAGAGCAGCAGCAGTACCGTAAACGGCAAAGCTGCAATTAATGAAGCGGTCTGCAGCGCTTCTAGCCCGCCTGTGTATAGCAATACGCCAGCAATCGCAGCCATGAGTGTACCCCATACAATCTTGGCAACTCTGGGTGGATTCAGATTTCCATAAGTCGTCATGCTGGACAAAATATACGTAGCTGAGTCCGCCGATGTAACCAAAAACGTAAGTATTAACACAATCGAAAGCACGGACATGATCATCGACATTGGTAATTGTTCAAACAATTGAAACAACGCTGAGGTAACGTCTGCATTGACGGCCGCAGCGATTCCTGTGTTTTCGTTCAGATCAAACCAAAGTGCCGTACCTCCAAAAGCGGCAATCCATAAACAAGCGATCAAAGGCGGAACCACCATGACACCTATAATAAATTCCCGGATCGTTCTCCCTCTTGAGACCCTGGCTACAAATGAACCTACATACGGAGACCAGGCAATAGCCCATGCCCAGTAAAAAATCGTCCAGTCCCGTACCCATGTTCCTCCGGCATAGGGCTGAAGACGCAGGCTGTATTCGATAAAGTTCGTAATATAATCTCCGATTGCCAAAGTAAAGGTCTCCAATATAAATACGGTCGGCCCTAAAACAAATACAAATAGCAAAAAGCAAAGCGCCAGCGCCAAGTTGAAATTGCTTAAATATTTAATTCCCTTGTCAAGACCTGATACTGATGAAGTCATATATGCAATGGACACAACCAGCAATATACTGATTTGTATCAGTGGGCTGTTCCCGGTACCAGCAACTGTATTCAGACCGCCGTTCATCTGGAGAACACCAAGGCCAATCGAGGTCGCAATCCCCATCACAGTGGCAATCACAGCCAAAATATCAATCGTATTCTTGACAGCAGGCTTACTGCCCATCACGGGTTCCAGAGCCGTGGATACGAGCCCATCTTTCTTCTTTCGAAACTGAAGAAACGCGATCACCAGCCCAACAAGCGCAAACACAGACCATTGACTGATTCCCCAGTGAAAGAAAGAGTACCCCATAGCAAGGCGCGCCGCCTCTTCTGTCAGAGGTTCAACCCCCGAAAAGGGTGTTGTGAAAAAATGGCTCATCGGCTCCGCTACGCCCCAAAACACCAGACCGACACCGAAACCTGCAGAAAACAGCATTCCGATCCATGTAAAGAAGGGGTAATCCGGCTTTTGTTTATCTCCCCCCAAGCGAATGTTTCCGTATTTGCTTGCCGCCACCCAAATGAGAAAAATAATGATCACAAATACGGAAAGCAGATAGAACCAGCCAAAATTATTAGTTGTAAAATTAAACAAATAAGAGGCTGCAGCGCCGAATACTTTTGGCATAGCAGCCCCCACAATAACAAGGACAGCAATAATCACTGCTGATACCGTAAACACCGTATTCTTTGATATTTTTCGAATCACTAAGCTCCCACCTCAAACAATTTATTTATCAATCCTTAACATTCTTAACCTTAAATTGAATAAACTAATCGCTGTTAAATGTAAGTCCGGGTGGCCTGATAAGCTATTAAACGTTATTGTGTGCTTTTCGAAAAATTACATACATCCCCAATACTTGTTCATTTTCTACTATCCGAACTTAAAGGCTGTTCCCTCAAAATTTCTGCTAAACCCTCCACATCCAGCCCATCGACTGCAAATGCCATACGTACCAGTTCAGGAGCTACAAACTCATCGTATTTGCCAAGATAAGGAGCTTCATCTGGACCAAGCAATGACTCGGGACCTGCCATTTCACATTCACCGAGCTCGGACAAAATTGCATCCATCAGCTGCCTGGCATCTGTTTTTCCGGCGACAACCATATAATACGGCTCCATCGGTACAATAGAGGAAAGGGCAAATCGGCCCGACAGATTATGCTTTAAGAGACGCTCCAGTGTACGAAACTGCTTGCTGCCCGCCCACGGCAAAATAAACATAGAGTCTCCCCCGGCCGGAATGACGGCACTCTTCAGCAGCCCGCTTTCCCTTGCCAGACGCCGCGCTCGTTCCAGACGGTTCACAGCTCCCGGTGCCAAATAAGGATAAAGCGTGTTCTCTGCCAGTATCTCACGCATTTTGCGGACGACACGAGTGTGAATATCGCCGCCAGCGCCAAGCCACAGGGTGTCCACTTTGCCTCTGGCAGCCTTCACATAAAGAGCTTTATGCTTCGCATCCACTTCCTCTACCTTCCACAGCTTGCCGGCCAGAGAGAAGCAATAGCCCGGCGGAGGTACGGTGGTGATGGAGCCGATCTCTTCAGAGCCGTTGTAAACGACATGCTCTTCATCATCCTTAAAAACCGCATAGAACCGAAAGTTATTCACGATGCGCTCACCTGTAAGTCCGATGATAAGCGGTCCTTCATCTGTACGCTGGATATGATCCGTCTTCAGCAGGTAATTCAGGAAAATCCGGTATTCATCCGGTTCGATCCCGCGAAAAGCCGGCAACGTCAACACCGCACGCGCCAAGTCAGCAGGCTCCGCTTCTCCCATGCTTTTCAGAATGCTCATCGTCTGGTGATATAAGAGACCGATCGGCTTTTGCCGAAGGGTCAGCGGCTCTACCCATTTGTCCCGTACGTATAGCTCGATCACGGCAATCGCCCGCAGCAAAGTCCACGGCATTCTTGCCGGGAGCTGCGCTCCTTCATCCTCTTCTTCCGGGCATAGGAACAGCATCTCCGAAGCCTGACCCCGCCTCCCAGAGCGGCCAAGACGCTGTACAAAGCTGGAGCAGCTATAAGGAGCTCCGAGCTGCAAGACGCGCTCCAGCTCCCCAAGGTCAATACCGAGCTCCAGCGTCAATGTGGCCGCGGCAACTGCTGGGCCGGAACCGCTGCGCAGCGCGGCTTCCGTCTCTTCGCGAAGCATCGCTGAGATGCTGCCATGATGGACGTGAAACACGTCCGGCTGCTCGCGCTTCGCGGCAATACGGCGAAGCTCCAGCGTGATCAGCTCCGCATCGGAGCGGGAATTGGTGAAGACGAGCGCTTTTTTCAAATGGGTATGATCATAAACAAAATCATAATATGCCTTGCGCGCATGTTCCAACTGTTCTGCCTGCTTCTCGTCCCGCGCATCCGGGAAAGAGAAGTGTTCTACACTTAGACGCAGCTTTCGGCCACCTTGCGGTGACACAACCTCAACCGGATTCCGGGTTCCAGCCGCCAACCAGCTCGCTGCTGTCTCGTAGTCACTGAGCGTAGCTGACAATCCGATCCGGCGCGGCGAGCAGGACGCCATCCGTTCAATCCGCGTCAGCTGGCTCAATACCTGAATGCCCCGGTCTGCTCCCATAAAAGCGTGAACCTCATCAATAATTACATACCGCAGATCCTGAAACAATGCAGGGATGGCATTCGGCCGATTCATCAGCAGCCCTTCGAGCGATTCGGGAGTAATCTGAAGGACGCCTGAAGGCTTCTTCATCAGCTTGGTTTTCTCGGCCTGGGACACATCCCCATGCCAATGCCAGACTGGAACCTCCCCTTCCCGCAGCAGCTCACGGATTCGCTCAAACTGGTCGTTGATCAGCGCTTTTAATGGACCAATATATAAAATGCCAACAGATGAGGAAGGCCGCTCATACAGCTCGGTAAGAGCCGGAAAAAACGCCGCCTCCGTCTTGCCTGACGCCGTACCAGATGCAATAAGCAAATGGTTCTGCGTATCCAACAATACACGGCAAGCATCAACCTGCGCTTCGCGCAGTGTGTCCCATTGCTTCCGGTATATATATTCCTGTATAAACGGTGCTAGCCTTGCGAACGGATGACGGCTCATAGTTCGAACTCCGCCAGGAAGTCATCCATATCATCTTGCTTTTTATCCTCCAGTTTGGTCTGAGGCGGCATCATCATCTCACCCAACAAATCCTCAAATGACGCTTCCGGGTGCTGATGCAGTGTATGCAGCAGATCCATAAAGTCCCTCACTACTTCACGAGGCGTCAGGAGTTCTTCTGCCCCTAACCGGCCTACGGCCTTTTGCATGAACGCGATGAGCTGGTCGTCCGTCAGGATGGGAGTATATTGGAAATGAAGGGCATGGATGTCCCTAAGTTTTTGCAAAAGAATAAGTATTTCCTCATACGACAGCATATCCAGCTTTAAAATCGGCGAGGTATACGTCTTCAGACCACTGCTCCCATAACGTCCATCGATCAGACGGGAGCGGAGCGCATCGTAGCTGAACAGCCCACGCCGCTCATCTTCTAAAAACTGAGGGGTTCCGCCCATAAAAAACCCCAGATGCTCTGCCTTACCCTGCATCGTATCATTAAACATCGTTAGCAGCTTCTCATAATTGCTTTGGCGGGAAATCGAATGCGTGATCTTATACAAATTCACACCCTCGTCGATAAACAGAAGCAGCCCTTTATAGCCTATGGCTGCTGTAAACTCTGACCACAGCTTCATATAGTCGTACCAGCTGTCATCATCAATGATGACGCCGACACCAAGATCTTTACGCGCTTCGGTCTTTGTCGGGTATTCCCCGCGCAGCCAGCGAAGAGCAGCATGCTTGCGGTCATCGTCACCCAGCTTGTAGCTGTTCCAGTAAACAGCAAGCACCTTTGCAAAGTCGAACCCGTGCACCAGGTTATGCATATTGCTCGTCACGGCGTAAATCCGCAGCTCGACTTGCTCGTTCAACGCAGCATCGCCGGGACGCAGCCCCGACTCTTGCATAATCTCCTGCTGGATGGCGGCAATCCATTTCTGCAAAATCATCTCCAATGCCCCGCCGTCCGGACGTGTACGTGTCGATAAATGGGTCATCAGCTCGCGATACGTAGCCAAACCCTGACCCTTCGTTCCGACAAGACGCCGCTCTGGCGACAAGTCGGCATCAGCCACCACAAAATCTCGATCCATCGCGTAATTACGAATCATTTGCAAAAGAAAGCTTTTACCGCTTCCATATCGTCCGGTAATAAGCTTGAAAGCAGCACCGCCCTCAGCGATGTTGTCCATATCGCGCAGGATGGCTTCCACCTCGGGTTTGCGGCCGACCGCAATGTGCTCTAGTCCAACTCTGGGGACAACCCCTGCCGTGAGCGAATTGACCAGTGCGGTGGTCAGCCGTTTCGGTATTTTTAGTGGATTCATCGTTTGATCACCTCGTTAATTGATCAAGCATTGTTATATATTCATCTGCGATCGTCTCTCCGTCAATGAGCAGATCACCGATCGTCTCCATCGCGGCATCGTTAATTTCATCAATGAGCAGCTGTGGCATGGAACCAGCCCGTTCCGCTGCCGCTTGAAGCATATTCATGTCAGGTCCTGTCTTCAGGGCATATAGTGCTTCCAGATGCACAGGAGTTAACAACCGCACTAGCTGGCTCCACGCTTCATCCAGATTTTCCGTATGCCATGTTACAACTTCTTCGGTGTGCAAGAGATCTGCTTCTTCTACAGATTCATTACGAAAGCCTTGATCGATATCCGTTACAGGAAGCTTATCTGTTTCTTGAACTGTTGCTGTCTCTATAGACAACTCGGTTCCCGCCGCTTCTTGTTTACCTGCTAGCCGCTCCATCACCCCATCACTTTCGAACCGATTTAATTCAAAAATGTCTAACTGAATCGGGACGTCATTTTTATTTGACTGGATAGCTGGCTTCGCATTCTGTTTCCTACATCCGGGTTCCGTTTCCTTAACATTCAGGGGCACACTTTGCACCGATTCGGCATCATCGACCAACAACATCTCACGAACATCATCCGACTCTTGCTGAAGTCGCCGTAATTTGACCCGGTTGATCTTAATCTTTGGCTGCTCTGTTTTCCCTTTCTGCTCTCTCTCAGCCAGCTGCAACTCCTTCTTCAAAAAACGTACCACCAGCTTTTCAATTTCTGGGTCAGCCTCAATTCCGCGTAGTCTTCCTTTAAAACCGCGCAGCTCCCGCAGTTTATTCTCCATCATCCGCATCAAATTCGTAATATAATGCCTGAGCGGAGCATGTTCGCTTATTGGCAAAGTCATAACTGTAACGGTTCGGCCATAAATATCATAATCGTAAACGGCACTGCGAAATATATATCTTTCCTGTTTCCGTTCTTTCGGTTTAAACATATCGATAAGGCGCTTGCCTGTTGTTTTCCCAAGATAGGCGTCTACGAGAGCCACCACCTTGGGACCGTACTTTCTCATATCTTTACGTCCGCCTTCTTGGAAAAATCGGCTCTTCTTCGGCTCGTAATCCATCATATCAATGAGCATGTTCCAGTTCAGCTCAAGCGGCTCGGCTGTAAATCTCCGCATCCATTCAAGCTCTTTCAGCTCACTGGACAAGCTGCGCGGAATGCTGTTGTACGTTTCCGTAACCGACGTATTCAGCTCGTGAACTAAGGAAAAATCAAACAGCCATTCCCTCGCATATGCATCCAGCTTCGGAAATCGCTGCCGATAAGCCTGCCATACGCTCTCAAGCAGCTGCCAGCCCTGAGCCGGATGCGTCCAGCCGACCCCGTTGATCAGCTCGTACATGTAAACGAATATGTAGGATAAGTCGGTCTCGGGATATCTGCCTGACCTCACTTCGTCCCGCCAATAAAAATACCATTGAAATTGAGCGGTTGACATATGATCGTAAGTAGGCCAATAGTTTTTAAAGGGGACGAAAGAATGCTCAGGCTCTGTATGCCATGCCAGTTCACGGGCTCTTATTACAAATTGCTGTTCGCTTGAATAGTAGCGAATGTTCTCTGAGGAACCGTCCTGAAAATTCAAGTCATCCATCGAAAGCTCGGCTGCTTGATGGTTTTTTTGCACATTACCGACACTTTTGCTCTGCCGGTCTTCTTCTGTTATATCGAACATTCTTGCAGGAACGGCAATGTTTTTCTCTTCGCCGCCTATTTCAAATTCAGCAAAACGGATGTCGTTATCTCGAACGATGGTATGCCGGACGTTATCATCTATGTTCTTTTCATGTTTTTTTCTGAAATATTCCATGGATTTTTCGCCTCCATCACCGTAGCATTTTACCATTTACGCCCATCCATAAATTCGCTCTTTTACAAGCCCTTACTCGACAATTATACTACTAATAGAAAAAGTACGTTTCTGTTTAAGGAACATACGTTCCAATTTTATCATAAGAAGAAATGGGTTGTCGTTCTTTTTAACTTGGACTCGTTTTTTCTTCGAAAATGCAAATTAAGGTTTCTGTATTCAGATGTTACATCCCGAAAGGAATTTGATCTATGAATAAATGGCTGAAAACAATTCTGTATCTTGTCGGTGCAGCTGTGCTGACCCGATTTATCCCATTTTCCTCCTGGTTTCGCATTATGGACACGATGATTCATGAGTTAGGACATGCGGTTACCACACTGCTGGTTTCGGGACGTGTGCTCAGTATTGAGCTCAATCCGGATCATAGCGGTACGACCTTTTCCATTCTTGCTTCAGGTTTCAGTACGATTATAGTATCGCTTTCCGGCTACATCTCCGCTTCTTTGTTCGCAGTGCTGATGTTCTATGGCTATGCCAAGCGGAAGCAAGGAGAAGGACTTCTGATCATTTCGGGAATTGCCTTACTTATGATCCTTTTATTTGTACGTAACAGCTACGGTGTAATGTGGCTCAGCATCTTTATCGTCATAACCCTGGTATTTTATTTCCTTGGCAGACGTATTCGAAATGCATACTATCTTCTGCTCGCCTTCCTCACGTTGGAGGAATCTGTTATGGGCCCATTCTCGCTTTTCCTATATGCCATCCGTCAGCCAAGCCGGGCCGGGGACGCTGCCAATCTGGCAAATGCTACAATTGTACCTGCGGCTCTATGGGCACTACTGTTCCTTCTGTTTGCTCTATGGTGCGCAAGGCTTGCCCTGCAGCTGTTCTGGCGCAAGCGCCCGGCACCTGCGCCACGCTCATTATAAGACCGACAAAACCACCGGTAAATGTCCGGTGGTCAGGCTGCCGAAAAAATTCTCGACAGCTACCCGCTTCATCGGCATCGCCTCGTCCTCTTTCGCTGCTTCGTACGGAAAGCAGCCACTCCCACACTACGCCCACACCCAAAAGCCCAGCTCATGCTTTTCACATTCAGCTGGGCTTTTCTTGCGCTTCTATGAGACGCTCCCAAGGAGCTGCACTTCTGACTCGTAAGCAGGGGCGTGTATCGTCGGAGGAGCAACGCGTTCGCCTTTAAAATCGGGAAACCTCCTTTTACGGATCATTCGCAGTTTCCCGATTTTAACAGCGACCGGAGGCGATACACGCACCGTAACAATCCCAATGTGTGCAGCCTTAAAGAGGCCCTCTCCATGTCAACGCAAAAAAGCCCAGCCCCCTAAAGCAGGGGCTGGGCTTTCCACCAATCATTTACTTCTTCAAGTTATAGAACGACTTCAAGCCGTCGTATTGAGCCAATTCACCCAATTGATCTTCGATGCGAAGCAATTGATTGTATTTAGCCACACGGTCCGTACGGGAAGGAGCACCTGTTTTGATCTGACCAGCGTTGGTAGCAACAGCAATGTCAGCGATTGTGCTATCTTCGGACTCACCGGAACGGTGGGAAATAACAGCGGTATAACCCGCACGTTTAGCCATTTCGATCGCGTCGAATGTTTCAGTCAGCGTACCGATTTGGTTAACTTTGATCAGGATGGAGTTACCAATACCTTCATTGATACCTCTTTCCAGACGCTCAGTGTTTGTAACGAACAGGTCGTCACCAACGAGTTGAATTTTGTTGCCCAATTTTTCAGTGAGCAGTTTCCAACCTTCCCAGTCGTCCTCGGAGCATCCATCTTCGATGGTGATGATTGGGTATTTGTCAACCCAAGAAGCGAGCAAGTCAACGAACTCAGCTGGCGTATAGGATTTGCCTTCGCCTTCGAGAACATACTTGCCATCTTTGAAGAACTCAGTAGAAGCAACGTCCATACCAAGGAAAACATCTTCGCCTGGTTTGTAACCAGCTTTTTCGATCGCTTCGATGATGGAAGACAATGCATCTTCGTTGGATGTGAAGTTCGGAGCAAAACCGCCTTCGTCACCAACAGCTGTATTCAGGCCTTTGCCTTTCAATACGGATTTCAGGTTGTGGAAGATTTCAGCACCCATACGAAGCGCTTCTTTAAAGTTTGGTGCGCCTACTGGCAATACCATGAACTCTTGAACGTCAACGTTGTTGTCAGCATGTGCGCCACCGTTAACGATGTTCATCATTGGTACTGGAAGTTGTTTCGCATTGAATCCGCCAAGGTAAACATACAGCGGAAGATCCAAAGCGTCAGCCGCTGCACGAGCAACAGCCATGGATACAGCCAAGATTGCGTTAGCGCCCAGCTTGCCTTTGTTCGGAGTTCCGTCCAAAGCGATCATCAGCTTGTCGATGCCGAGTTGATCCAAAGCATCCATGCCGATCACTTCTGGAGCGATGATTTCATTTACGTTCTCAACAGCTTTCAGAACGCCTTTACCCAAATAACGGGATTTGTCGTCGTCGCGAAGCTCAACCGCTTCGTGAACACCAGTGGAAGCACCGGATGGAACGATAGCACGGCCGATTGCACCGGATTCAAGATATACTTCAACTTCAACAGTCGGGTTACCACGGGAGTCAAGGACTTCGCGTGCGTAAACGTCAGAAATAATAGTCATAGTTAGTATCTCCTTTTAGTATGATTGGGTTCAATTGATCAAAAATCTATTTACGAGTTGCTATGATCGATGTTCCGGTCATTTCTTCCGGCTTATCGAGCTGCATCAGATCCAAAATGGTCGGTGCAATATCTGCAAGAATACCGCCTTCACGCAGAGTCACGTTCTCGTCAGTTACGATAAACGGCACCGGGTTTGTGGTATGAGCCGTGTATGGCTTTCCTGCCTTATCAAATACCATATCTGCATTACCGTGGTCAGCAGTAATGATAGCCACGCCGCCTTTTGCAAGGACCGCATCCACCACTTTGCCAACACATTCATCTGTCGTTTCAACAGCTTTAATCGTTGGTTCCAGCAAGCCGGAATGACCTACCATATCCGGGTTTGCGAAGTTCAGAATAATCGTATCATGCTTATCCGACTCAATCTCTTTCACACACGCTTCAGCCACTTCATAAGCACTCATCTCCGGCTTCAGGTCGTATGTGGCAACCTTTGGTGAATTGATAAGCACACGCGTTTCGCCAGGCAGCTCAACATCGCGACCTCCACTGAAAAAGAAAGTGACATGCGGATATTTTTCCGTCTCTGCAATACGCAGCTGCTTCTTATTGTTCTGTACCAGTACCTCGCCCAGCGTATTGTCAAGGCCCTTCGGCTTGTAAGCCACAAAGCCCTCTACGGTTTCGCTAAACAAAGTCAGGCAGACAAAATGCAGCGCCTGCGGGAACTTAGGACCACGATCAAACCCGCGGAAATCCTTGTTCGTAAACACTTGAGACAACTGGATTGCACGGTCAGGACGGAAGTTCAGGAAGATTACAGAATCTCCGCTTTCCACCAAACTCACCGGATTGCCCTCGTCATCTACGATTACGGTTGGTTCTACGAACTCATCATAGATCGATTTCTCGTAAGACTCACTGATCGCTTTCAGCGGATCGGTATACTTCGGACCTTCACCGTACACCATCGCACGGTATGCCTTCTCCACACGATCCCAGCGTTTATCACGGTCCATCGCATAGTAGCGTCCCGAGACAGTAGCGATTTTACCAACACCGATTTCCTCGATTTTGGCGATCAAGTCTTTAATAAACTGCTTACCGCTGTCCGGCGCCACATCACGACCATCCATAAATCCATGGATGTACACTTCATGCATATCTTCCTTCTTGGCAAGGTCCAGCATAGCGAACAAATGCTCAATATGGCTATGAACCCCACCATCGGAAACCAGTCCGTACAGATGCAATTTCTTGTTGTTTTTCTTCGCGGAACGAATAGCTTCAACGAGGGTCTCATTTTCAAAAAATTCACCTTCGCGAATCGATTTCGTAATCCGAGTCAAATCTTGATATACAATACGACCGGCTCCAATGTTCAAATGGCCCACTTCAGAGTTACCCATCTGTCCAGCCGGAAGGCCCACCGCTTCACCGCAAGCGGTCAGCGTTGTATTCGGATACTGCTTCAAGTAACGGTCATAGTTCGGCTTGTTTGCCTGTGAGACCGCATTGCCTTCAGTCGTGTTGCGAAGCCCGAATCCGTCCATGATGATCAAAGCTACAGGTTTTGGAGCTGACATCTTACTTCGCCCCCTCAACGAGCTGTATGTAAGAGACCGGCTGTAAGCTGGCTCCTCCAACGAGCGCGCCGTCAATGTCGCTTTGACCCATGTACTCAGCTACATTCTCAGGTTTTACACTGCCGCCGTATTGAATACGTACTTGATTGGATACATTTTCACCGTACATTCCTTTTACAAGATCACGGATGTAAGAAATAACTTCGTTAGCATCCTGTGCTGTAGAGGATTTGCCTGTTCCAATCGCCCAGATCGGTTCGTATGCAATAACAACGCGAGCAGCCTGATCCGCAGAAATCCCTGCAAAAGCCGCTTCTGTCTGCACTTTGCAAACGTCTTTCGTCTGACCAGCTTCACGCTCTTCGAGCTTTTCGCCAACGCATACAATCGGAGTAAGATCATGACGGAAAGCCGCATGAACTTTTTTGTTCACAATCTCATCGGTTTCAGCAAAATATTGACGACGCTCCGAGTGTCCGATAATGACATAGTCGACGCCTAGATCTTTAAGCATCACACCGCTGATTTCACCAGTAAACGCGCCATTATCTTCAAAATGCAAGTTTTGTGCGCCGATCTTGATGTTTGTGCCTTTAGCAGCTTCAACAAGCGCTGGGAGGTTCGTAAACGGTGCACAAATCACACTTTCTACGCCCTCAATTTCCGCTTTGCCTTTTACCTCTTCCAAAAATGCTTTAGCTTCCGGAACAGTTTTGAACATTTTCCAGTTACCAGCTATGATAGGTGTTCTCACAAAGTTCACTCCTTTACTTCTGCGAACAATTTAAGCCAAGTATAAAATTCAAATTTATACTTTCTTATATCTATATAAAGATACTACTTATCGTTCAGTGCCACAACACCAGGAAGCTCTTTACCTTCCATAAACTCAAGAGATGCACCGCCGCCAGTAGAGATGTGATTCATCTTGTCAGCCAAGTTGAATTTCTCTGCAGCTGCTGCGGAATCACCACCGCCGATAATCGTGTAAGCTTCTGTGTCTGCACAAGCCTGCGCTACTTCACGAGTACCATGAGAGAACGGATCCATTTCGAATACGCCCATAGGCCCATTCCATACGACAAGCTTCGAGTTTTTAATAACCTCTGCATAGATTTCACGTGTTTTCGGACCGATGTCCACACCTTCCCAATCAGCAGGAATAGCATCGATATCAACAATGTTCGTGTTGGCATCAGCACTGAAATCATCGGAAACCACAACGTCTACCGGAAGATAGAAATTCTTGCCCAATTGTTTTGCTTTTTCGATGAAACCCAGGGAAGCTTCCAGCTTGGAGTCATCACAGAGGGATTGACCGATTTCATGTCCTTGAGCTTTGAAGAACGTGTAAGCAAGACCACCACCGATAAGAATGTTATCAGCGAGCGTAAGCAAATTGTTGATCACATCGATTTTGTCTTTTACCTTCGAACCGCCAATAATCGCGGTAAACGGACGCTCCGGATTGGAAAGAGCTTTACCGAGTACGGACAGTTCTTTCTCCATCAGCAAGCCGGATACAGCCGGAAGAAAATGTGCAATACCTTCAGTTGATGCATGAGCACGGTGTGCTGCACCAAAAGCGTCATTCACAAACAGATCTGCAAGCTCCGCGAACTGCTTCGCAAGCTCCGGATCATTTTTCTCTTCACCAGGATAAAAACGAACATTTTCAAGCACAAGAACGTCTCCGTCCTTCATGTTGGCAATTTGTGCTTTTACTGCATCCCCTACAGCTTCGTCTGCTTTTGCTACCGGTTTGCCAAGAAGCTCGGACAAACGTTCGCTTGCAGGCGTCAATCGCATGGATTCAACCACTTGGCCTTTCGGACGTCCCATATGGCTGGCCAAAATTACTTTAGCGCCTTTTTCCACCAAATATTTAATGGTCGGCAGGGTTTCACGGATCCGAGTATCATCGGTAATTTTCCCATCCTCGAGGGGGACATTGAAATCGACGCGGACAAACACCCGTTTGCCGCTTACTTCCACATCACGTACACTTTTCTTGTTCATCTCCACGTTCCTCCTAAGAAACTATTCTCCTCGCCGACAGCACAGCTGCTCTCGCTCTCTCTATGTTTAGAGCCCGGTTTTTTTATCTATTCTTCCCAGTACTCTGGCATGAAAACATATAACAAGTAGAAAATTCAATTCTATACTTTCTTATATTTTCACAAAACCAAAGAGGAGCGCCGCAGGGAACCCCTCTTCGGATGAATGGTGTAAATCAGAAATTACAAACCTTTGTTTGCAATGTATACAACGAGGTCAACAACGCGGTTGGAGTAACCCCACTCGTTGTCATACCAGGAAACAACTTTTACCATGTTGTCGCCTACTACCATAGTGGACAGAGAATCGATAGTGGAAGAAGCCGGATCTGTGTTGTAGTCGCTGGATACGAGCGGCTCTTCGGAGTAGTTCATAATACCTTTCAGAGGACCGTTAGCTGCTGCTTTCAGTGCATTGTTAACGTCTTCTTTGGTAACTGGTTTAGCTGTTTCAATGACAAGGTCAGTTACAGAAACGTTCTTCGTAGGTACACGCATTGCCATACCATTCAGTTTACCTTTCAACTGTGGCAGAACCAAGCTAACGGCTTTAGCTGCACCCGTTGTGGAAGGAATGATGTTCTCAGCTGCTGCACGAGCACGACGAAGATCTTTGTGCGGCAGGTCAAGAACTTGCTGGTCATTCGTGTAAGAGTGAACAGTAGTCATCATACCTTTTACGATACCAAAGTTCTCGTCCAGAACTTTTGCAAATGGAGCCAAGCAGTTTGTTGTACAAGAAGCGTTAGAAATAACGTTGTGGTTAGCTGGATCGTATTTATCTTCGTTAACACCCATAACGATGGTGATGTCTTCGTTAGAAGCAGGTGCGGAGATAATAACTTTCTTCGCGCCGCCTTTCAAGTGAGCTTCCGCTTTTTCTTTAGCTGTGAAAATACCAGTGGATTCAACAACGATTTCCACGCCAAGATCGCCCCAAGGCAGTGCTTCAGGGTTGCGCTCTGCAAATACTTTAATCTCGCGGCCGTCAACTACAATTGCACCTTCTTTAGCTTCTACAGTTGCAGCGAGCTTGCCATGAGTTGTGTCATATTTCAAAAGGTGTGCCAGCGTGCGTACGTCTGTCAAATCGTTAATTGCTACGATTTCAAGATCCTTGTTGTCCAGCGCTGCGCGGAACACGTTACGACCAATACGTCCAAAACCGTTAATACCTACTTTAACCATGAATATTTCCCTCCATATTGTGAAAGTTATTATTTATTCAAGACAGACCGTAAAGCCCGTCAAGACAACTAAGTTAGTGCAGATGCTTGATGTCAGAGTTCTTACAAATCGGCTGTTTGATCAAGCCTTTTCTCAATTTCCAGAGCTGCTGCTTCATCCATAACAAGAATATCCTCGTGTCCGAATTTCAATACGGCGTGAATCGCCTTCGCCTTGCTTCGTCCACCTGCAATTCCAATAATCGTATCCGTCCGCATAATATCCTCAAGCCTTAACCCAAGGGTTAGCATTTTGTGAACGACTGTACCTTCTTCACTGAAATAATAGCCGAACGATTCAGCAATCGCTCCCTCTTCTTTCAGATTTTGAATCGACTTCTCGTCAAGCTTCCGGCGGTGAGCCATTTCCATAGCATCTCCGATGCCGTGAACAATCACACATGCGCTGCGTATGACATCTACGATTTCCTGGATATGATGATCCTGAACTAATGATTGATAGGCATCGTCGCTTAGCAAATCAGGCACATGCAGCAAACGATATTCCGCTCCTACCTTCTTGGCCATCTTAGATGCAATCGTATTCGCTTGAATTTCCACGCTCTCACCCAGACCGCCCCTTGCAGGTACGAACCACGAGCCTTTCAACAAACCGGTTGGCGGCGGTGACATCTGCTCCGCCACTTCGGCGAGTGTCGACCCACCCGTTACCGCTATGATATCCCCGCAGTTTACAAAGCTAAGTAATGTTCTCGCCCCAGCCCTGCCAAGCTCACGTTTCACATCGGTTGAAGACTCACTATCCCCCGGGATAATAACCACTTTGCGCAGCCCATAAGCCTGACGGATTTTCTCTTCCAAGTCGGCCAGTCCGAACAAGTCCTTCATCACCGGCTCAAGCTGCTCAAGCAGGCGCCTTCCGGCACTGCTGACCCTCATCCCAACTGTCTCAATCTCAATCAACCCCTGTGCTTTCAAAAGGTCTGTTTCGGCCCTAAGCACACGTTCAGTCATGTCCATCGCTGCTGCAAGCGTCCTGCGCCCTACAATACCGGATAGCATGATCTGATGAAGGATCATATACCTTCGTTTGAGAGTATCCATGAGATCGGGCAGAAGCAGCTCTTGTAATTCTAATAAATTGCGCATGCTTTCCACTCCTGCAACTTCGTCTTGGCTCTCCTTCTTGGTCGCAAAATGTCCCATCCAAACTTTTTGAGTCCCACCATTATTCTACTCAATAATTATGATGGTTGCAAGTGTTCCGAATGTATATTTCTCAGCATAAAGGATTATTATACATGGATATCTGCCCGTTCATTCAGGCGTTAAAAAGCTGTCATTTATCAGGCTCTCATCATCAGAATAATGTGAGCATCTTCATATACGGGATGAAAGAAAAGACCTTCTCATTTAAAGTGAGCCCTTTTATTATCTTTGACAAAAAAAGCTTATAACTTTCGAACCCATCTATACGAAAATTTGCACAGCCTCCCTTGTCTTTTAGAAAAAGATGCGGTATAATCATCTTCGTTGCTATTTTTGCGCCCGTGGTCCAATGGATATGACGTAGGCCTCCGGAGCCTGAGATCGAGGTTCGATTCCTCGCGGGCGCGCCATTTGCTTTCAGAACTCTATATACTGTTTTACCCATAAGCGCCTATCACGGCTCTTTTTTTTCATCAATAGTTTGACTATCTTTGACTTTTGATTTGAAATTGTTTATTATGTGGTTAATACGGTAACATTATAATTCATGAGGAAATGCACTTAAGAGGAGGTTATTTAATGAGCTTTATACCTATGGTCGTTGAACAAAGCAATCGCGGGGAGCGCGCATATGACATTTATTCCAGACTGCTGAAAGACCGCATTATCTTCCTCGGCTCCGACGTAAACGACACCATTGCCAATTCCATCATCGCCCAAATGCTGTTTTTGACAGCAGAGGACCCCGATAAGGACATCCATCTGTACATTAACAGCCCTGGTGGTTCCATCACTGCTGGTATGGCAATTTTTGATACAATGCAGTTTATCAAACCTGACGTATCTACGATCTGCGTAGGCATGGCTGCATCCATGGGAGCTTTCCTGCTGAACGCTGGGGCTAAAGGCAAGCGATTCGCGCTGCCGAATAGTGAAATTATGATTCATCAGCCGCTGGGCGGAGCACAAGGTCAAGCAACAGATATTGAAATCCGTGCTCGTCGTATTCTAAAAATGCGCGATAAGTTGAACCATATCCTTGCAGAGCGTACCGGCCAACCGCTGGAGCGTATTGAGAAAGATACTGATCGTGATTACTTCATGACAGCCAACGAAGCTAAAGAGTACGGTATCATTGATAAGGTACTGGAAATCACACCACCGCAAGGTATTTAATGATTTAAAAAATGAAGGGCTACTATCTTTAATTTTGGATAGTAGCCCTTTAATATTGAATGGACCAAGCTGATCAACATGAAGCGGTTCAGTTCCATATTTGCTGCCCAGAATGGCTTTTATCCAGCTGTTATTTCCATTGTTTCAAGCTTAACTCAATTTGAGGAAAACCAAAGGCATATGCTGTATACTCATACAACTGAAAGTAAAGAACGGCTGCATTATCTTTCAGGAAGAAATCTGCATCGGCAGGTACGCTTTCAAATCCACCGAGATAGCCTTCATTTTTTTGCAGCTGGTTCAATACATAATCATTTAACTTCTGCTTGCTTTTCCCCTGAGTATTAATAAAATCATCAAGCTTAAGCTGCTTTCCATCCTTTAATGAAAATGTAAAGCTTTTGCGATAAGTCATGCCGTGAGCTCCTCCGGTATAGGTATATCTGTACGTCGTGAGACTCAGTATATCTTTTGCATTATAATGAATGACAAAATCACCTACATACACATACGGAGAATGATAACCGAAAGCAGGCTGCTCGCTAAGAATTTCTTGAGCTTCGGCAATCATATCTTCAGCATTCTTCCTCAGTACATTGTTGATTGCGGTTTGAGCCTCTTTATTCTCAAATCCACTGATCACCGGATAGTTAACAACAGCTTCAACATTTAGAACTTGTTTTTTTAACGTGTCCGATTCGATCGTAATCGGATTTTGCTTCTTCGAAGTCATGCTCAATGTTTTCTGGGAAGGATTCCACTGACCCTGAACTCCCATATACTCATTCAATATTTGATAAGGGATATACAAACGGCCATTTACAACCTGACCTCCCGACTCCCCCACATAATATCCGTTGACGGTTAAACCGACTTCATTATCCGCATAAACCGTTGCCTGAAGTTTATTATAGCCTTTGCCAAAAGTGTAGGTTCTGCTTTTCGCATCATATTTTAAGGGAATCCCCATCACATCCCTAATCGCTGTTGCTGGTACAAAGGCAGCGCCATGATCGAGCATTGCCTTGTGGGGCAATACCCTGCCATTCCACTTCAAAGTTACTTCCGCCACAGCAGACTTTTGAGCTACTTCATTCACTTTCATTTTCGATGCGTCTGCATTTACCAATTGTCCGTTGAAGCCAAAGCTGCCCAATAATACGCCTGCCGCTATAATTGCTGCACCACATTTCAGTTTGCTGCCCATGTTATTCTCCACCTTCCAGACCTGGATATCCCTACATTTTCCTTTTTCATTATAAAAAATACGAGAGCAAGAGAGGTAACAATTACGGTGACAATTTTGATGCCAGCCAATAGGTTGAGAAACTAAAATAAGGATAAGCGCCTGCCAAATATAATGCCAAAAACACCAACAGCGCGTACCGATTACATATCGGCACGCGCTGGCTGCGTCGTTTTTTCCAATTGTTTATGGATACAGTTACTGAAAGGCTTCTATCCGTTTTCGTAGCAATAAAAACCTATCCCCCGCTCTTAAGTTCTGTCCAATAGCGGTCATAAAATTGCAGGGATGCACCGACATCACTAAGCCATTCCGTACGGCTAAGCTCTTCTTCGGTTAAATTGATCATCTTGTCACTGCGGTATTCCTCACTATGAAACTCCATCGCTTTTGCGTTCGGATTGCTGTAGCCAATGTATTCATAGTTTTTAGCGCTCACTTTCGGATCAAGCGTGTAGTTGATAAACTTTTCGGCCAGTTCCTTATTTTCAGCGCCTTTTGGAATTGCGTAATTATCAGAGAAAATCGTTCCGCCTTCTTTAGGCACGACATATTCTACATCAGGATTATCTTTTGCGATAATTGAAGCATCACCAGACCATACGGTCGCAATCCAGCCTTCCTCCTGAATCATTTTTTGCTTAATATTGTCTGTATCAAAAGCAAGTACACTTGGCAGCAATGTCTTCAGATCATCCACCGCTGCTTTAATCTCGGCTTCATCCGTAGAGCTATTGGATTTACCCTGCTTCTTCAGAGCCATGCCAATCATTTCCCGGTTGTCGTCAAGCAGCAGCACTTTTCCTTTGTAAGCCGGGTTCCACAGATCATTCCAGCTGTCAATTTCGTCTTTGACGTATTTCTTGTTATATGCAATTCCCGTTACACCGGTCATATAAACGATGGAATATTTATTACCCGGGTCAAACTCCGGGTTCATAAATGTGTCTGTTATGTTCTCGATGTTAGGGATATTATTCTTATCAAGCGGCTCCAGCAAGTCCAAATCAATCATGGTCTTCACCATGTAATCGGAAGGCTGGATCAAGTCATATCCGCTGCCGCCCGCTTTAATCTTCGCCAGCAAGTCTTCATTGTTCGCGTAATTGTCAATCGTTACCTTGACGTTGAATTCCTTCTCAAAATCCTGAATTACCTCTGGGTTGAAGTTGTCAGCCCAAGTGTAAATATGCAGGGTCTCCTTGTCAGATCCACAAGCCGTCAAGGCCATTACCGACACCACAGCAAGCATGCCTGCCAGCAGCAGACGGGTCCATCTCGTTCTTTTCAATTCACTATCTCCTCTCTTTCTTCTAATCATTAATATATATCCGAAAAGCGGTAATTCCGCTTAAATCGGCAATGTTTTGTGCTTCTTCTGACCCTTGCCTCGGTTAAGGAAGTATTGAGCGAGTAAGATCAGAGTCACACTTACAAAAATGAGCAGCGTACACAGCGCGTTGATCTCCGGTGAAATCCCTCGCTTCACCTGGGCATAAATGTAAATCGGAAGCGTAGTAGAGCTCGGACCGGCTACAAAAAAGCTGATCATAAAATCATCGAGCGACAACGTGAACGCAATTAAAGCCCCGGCGATAATCCCAGGCGAAATCTGCGGTAGGGTCACATGACGAAACGTCTGCCACCGGGTAGCCCCAAGATCATGTGCCGCTTCCTCCAGCTGCTTGCCCATATTGGATAAACGAGCCGTCACGACGACATATACATAGGATAGACTGAATGTGATATGAGCGATAATAATGGTCGTCTTGCCCGACTCTATACCGATAGAACTGAACATCACAAGCAGTGATATCCCCATAATTATATCCGGTATGATAACCGGCAGGTACAAAAGACCGTTCATGCTGTTGCGGCCCTTTTTGCCTATATTACGAAGAGACAAAGCTGCCATTGTACCGAGAACTGTCGAAAAAAACGTCGATACGACAGCAACCGTCAAACTGTTCATCAAAGCTTCCATAACATATCTGTTGTTGAACAGTGATACATACCAGTCCAACGTAAAGCCTTCCCAATTACCGCTAAGCTTTGTATCATTAACGGAAAAAATGATGATGATCATGATCGGCACATAGATAAACGCCATCATCAGGAATGAGTGAATTCCAAGCAGAGGGTGACTTCGTTTTTTCATGCTCTCCCCTCCTTCACACGTTGATGGCGGGCTTGCATGGCCCGATTAAACAAAACAATCAGCACTAGCGAAGTAATGACGAAAATAACCGATAACGCAGCACCGAAGGGCCAATTCCGCGCTCCCAGAAACTGTTGCTGTATAATGTTACTAATGATAGGCGATTTAGCACCACCCAAAATATCTGTCACGACAAACATCCCTGTCACAGAAACATAGACCAGGACCGATCCGGTCATAATGCCGGATTTGCTCTGAGGCAGCGTAATATGACGGAACGCTTTCCAACGGGAGGCGCCCAGATCGCTTGCTGCATCCAAGAGACGCTTGTCCATCTGCTCCAACGCCACATAAATCGGCAGCACCATAAATGGTATGAAGTTATATACCATCCCCAGAAGTACCGCACCTTTGGTGTACAGCAATTGTAAAGGCTGGTCAATCCAGCCCAGATTGATCAGAAAAGTATTCACAACTCCCTGCGTCCGCAGCAGCAGCACCCAGGCATACGTACGAATCAGAAAATTGATCCAAAACGGTACAGTAACCAGAATCAACCCCCACGCCTGGATACGCGGGGATGCGTTGGCTATATAGTAAGCCAGAGGATAACTGACAATCAGACAAATCAGTGTAGTGAGCACTGACAGAACGATCGTTTCCCAATAAATCCCGAGATAGAGCGGGTCGAAAAACGTCTTATACGCTTCCAGACTGAATGTAAAGACGAGGTTTCCCTGCACATCACGCTGTAGAAACGAGATCCCTATCACGATAATCATCGGGATGATCAGAAATAAGGATAACCAGAACAGAACGGGAATCAGAAGGAGTTTAGACTTTCTCATAAGCCGATACCTACCTCATCCCTTGCGTCCCAGGTCAGTCCAATTTTTTCACCGACTTCCCAAAATTCATCATCCGTAAAATCCAGCGCAACGGTCACCTTCATCGGTTCGTTATCGAGCTGTACGATCAGCTTATGGACGTTACCTAGATACTGTATATCTTCAATAACACCGGTTTCCTTGGCACCCGGCCCGCGGACGGGAATGACCTTTTCAGGGCGCACAGCAAAAAGCCCTTCGGTCGAAGAGAAGATGTTGTTCTCCCCAACAAAGGTTGCAGCGAACAAAGTCTGCGGTCTGGCATAAATTTCTCGCGGCGTACCAATCTGCTCAACCTGTCCATTGTTCATGATGACAATCCGGTCAGAGAGCATCATGGCTTCTTCCTGATCATGCGTTACATATACGAATGTAATCCCGAGTGTACGTTGCAGATGTTTCAGCTCAGACTGCAAATTTTTGCGAAGCTGCAAATCCAGTGCACCAAGCGGCTCATCAAGCAGCAGCACCTTTGGCTTGTTTGCGATCGCCCTGGCTATAGCAACACGCTGTTGCTGGCCACCGGAGAGCTGATGCGGATAACGGTCAATCAATGGAGTAAGCTGTGTCATCGCTACCGCTTCCGCTATCCGTTCCTTTATTTGTGCACGAGGCATTTTTTTCATTTTCAATCCAAAGGCTATATTTTCTTTTACGGTCATGTGCGGAAACAGGGCGTAATGTTGAAATACGAGATTCAAATCCCGTTTGTTCGCCGGCGTATCCGTTACGTTCTCTCCAGCGAGCCACACTTCCCCTTCCGTTGGCTGTTCGAATCCTGCAATCATTCGGAGGATTGTCGTCTTGCCGCAGCCGCTGGGGCCCAGCAAAGTCAGGAATTCCCCTTCCTTAATGGAGAGCGACAGCGGATGCACGACCGATTGTCCTTGAAACTGTTTTTCCACCTGGACAAGTTCAATCATATGCATCATCATCCCCTTACGGTTAATGGTATTAGTCTTTCCTATAATTTAAGAAAAAAAAGCCATATCCATTGGTATGGCTTATCCGTCAGAACAAACTTCAGTTTTTTGCATATTCACTATACCTTGTTTTGTCCCTATACACAACACTTTTCTGTGTAATTCGACAGCGGAAGGTTTTGCACAATCTATATTTTGTAAATTGCGACCATACAGGGCGAAATGTGTAAGAAAAAACAAAACCGTTCCTATCCGCATCGCACGCGGATTGAACGGTTTCGGATGTTATTCTGTATGAATTGATAAGCATCAATTGACAGGTATATTTTACTTCATCTCATACTGAACATACAGCTGTGTAGTAAGTTTGATTTCTCCTGGTTTGACCGATGTTGAAGCCTGATCCATTTTCGCTTCAGCCGTTGCCATATTACCCATACTGAACAAATCAACGTTTAGAGCCTGATCCTGTGCTACATTGACAACAGCCCCCAGCTGACGCTTGGAAGCTTTTGCAATGGCCTGTGCTTTGAGTTCTGCATTTGCCATGGCTTTCTCAATGACTTGAGCTTCGTAAGCATCTCGATTTTCAACGGAAAACCGCGCATTGCCGATATTATTGGCCCCGGCTTCTGCTGCAGCATCGAGCAGTTCACCGACTTTACTCAAGTCACGCATTGTGACTTCAAGCGTGTGGTTAGCACTGTAATTTTGTACTTTTCGCCCTTCTTTTTCACTGTAAGAATAATTCGGCTGAACGTAAAACTCGACCGTCTTGATATCTTTCTCATCGATTTTCCAGGTCTTTGTCAGCAATTGATTAACCTTGGCTATTTTTTGTGCTGTGCTTTTCTGAGCAGATTTTGCGGTTTCTGCAAATGATTCCACACCGATCGAAAGATATACGATATCCGGCTTCACTGAAAGTTCACCTTTGCCAAGTACCGCGATTCGGTTCTGCTGTACCGATTCCGCAGCGTGAACTTCCCCTGCTCCGAGCCCCCCTGTCCACAATGAAGTACCCGTTAGCATCGCACTCGCAATCATCATCGCTCCCAAACGCTTAGCCCATACGTTCATTTTTGTTGCCCTCCTTAAATTTGACAGTGCAATTAGCTTGCCTTTAATTTTCAAACGGTCTTTAGCTGGAAAATGTTGCAACCATCTGAAGGGAAAACAAAAAAAGTTGGGTGGACCCTTACCCCGTTTGTACAGGCTCATTCCATTTTTATTTTTACATATTAAAAAAGCCTTGTTGCCAAGGCTTCCTCTATACATACGTATAGAATTTTATTGGTTTTCTAATTCTTCTTTGCTAACCAAACTCACTAAAGAGGTAACCGCTTGTTCAGCGTCTGCGCCTTCAGCGCTAATGTAAACCTCAGTACCTGAGCTTATGGCGAGGCTCATAATTCCCATGATACTTTTTGCGTTTACTTTTTTGTCATCCTTTTCCACGAAAATTTCTGATGAGTATTTATTCGCTTCTTGAACGAACAGAGCGGCCGGTCTAGCATGAAGACCCGTTTTCAACCGAACGACTACCGGGTGCTTTGTCATGGAAAGTTTACCCCCTATTATGAAATCTTATAACATTGGAAAACGATACTATTTTATAATATTATACCATTTTACCATACAGGACACTAGAATAAAAAAATCTTAACTGTTTCGGAGCTTTTCAGCCATTTCATCGATTTTACGAAGACGGTGATTTACCCCGGATTTACTAACCTTTTCTTTAAGCATTTCCCCGACTTCCTTCAAATTCATATCGGGATGAGCAAGACGAACTTCAGCCACTTCACGAAGCTTGTCCGGCAAGCTCTCAAGACCGATTTCCTTTTCCAGCAGCTTGATGTTCTCAATCTGCCGTACAGCTGCACCGATCGTTTTGTTTAGGTTAGCGGTTTCGCAGTTGACAATCCGGTTGACGGAGTTGCGCATGTCACGCATAATGCGGACATCCTCAAACTTAAACAAAGCCTGGTGTGCACCGATCAGGTTGAGGAACTCGATAATTTTCTCGCCTTCCTTGATATAAAGGATAAACCCCTTCTTGCGCTCGATACAGCGCGCATTCAGATGGAATTCATTCGCAAGGTCAACCAGCGCCTTACAATGCTCCTCATACATGGAGGCGATCTCCAAGTGATACGATGAGCCCTCAGGATTGTTAACAGACCCTCCGGCCATAAAAGAGCCGCGTAGATAAGCCCTTTTGCAGCAGTTTTTTCGCACAATTTCCTCATCGATCCGGGGCAAAAACAGAAAACCTTCGGATACAATCCTAAGTTCCTTAAGTATTTCCTGAACCCGGGCGGGAATGCGAACGATATATACGTTATTCTTCTTCAAACGCATTTTTTTACGCACTAAAAGTTCCGTATGCGCCTGGAAATGCTTTTTAATTAAGGAATAAATGCGCCTTGCGATCGCGGCATTTTCCGTCGAAATATCCAGCACAATTTTTTTGCTCGAAACCTGAACCGTTCCGTTCATCCGGATCAGTGCGGACAATTCGGCTTTTTCACAACAGTTTTGGCTTTCGACCATCGTTAGCTCTTTCTTCGTTTGTGCCGCAAATGACAAGGGTCTCACCTCTTTCGTAACATCCAATCTTGCACCAATTGGAAAATATGATTACTCAGCTTGTGAGCATCATGCCGTAAGTATGTGCGAAAAAGCACCAGCTTATCTGCAATCAACTTGTATCCCCGGCTCATCACTTCATCCCGGTCGAGCTGAACAGGCTTTGCACCCTTTTCGGCGTATTTTTGCTGCACTTGCGGGGGAATCTCGCCATCATTCACAATCACATAATCAAACAAGTGAAGTCCAATATGGTCATATATGGCTTGCAAATGATCACTAACTTTATAGTTATCAGTCTCCCCCGGTTGTGTCATTACATTACATACAAATATTTTGATCGCATCGGAAGCTACAATAGCTTCCGCCAGCTTAGGGACGAGAAGATTAGGCAAAATACTGGTATACAAGCTGCCTGGCCCGATCAATATTGCATCGGCCTGCTGAATAGCTTCCAGCGCTTCAGGCAGCGCCTCTACATCTTCGGGTTCAAGAAAAACCCGTTTGATACGTCGTCCGGATTCCGGAATTTTCGATTCGCCAGAGACGATCGTGCCGTCTTCCATTTCTGCATTTAAAATAACGGCCTCGCCCGATGCAGGCAGAACCTGTCCGCGAACAACAAAAACCCGGCTCATCTCCTTAACCGCCGTGACAAAATCACCGTGAATATCCGTCATGGCAGCCAGGATTAAATTGCCGAGGCTATGCCCCGCCAGTCCTGAGCCGGTACTAAAGCGGTATTTCAATATATCGGATAACAGCGGTTCTACGTCAGCGAGCGCTGTTACTACATTTCGGATATCTCCCGGAGGAGGCATTTGCAGTTCATTACGTAGAATTCCGGAACTTCCTCCATCGTCCGCGACAGTTACAATCGCCGTAATGTCCAGAGGTTTTTCCTTCAAGCCGCGCAGCATGACGGATAGCCCAGTTCCTCCACCCATCACGACAATGCGAGGGCGCTTACTAGCTTGTTCAGCCACGTTATATCACTTCCCTCTATTAAGCCTAATGCCGATCCCTGTCAGAATCACGGTGGCTGACCGATACCGCTTCTGTCTCACTTACGCCAAGCATTTTTCCAAGATACTCTGCAATTGCAACGGATCGATGCTTGCCGCCTGTACAGCCGATACCGATAATTACCTGGCTCTTTCCTTCTTTCCGGTAATGCGGAATAAGGAAATGAAGCATATCTAGAAGCTTCGTTAGAAAAGCCTGTGTTTCTGGCCATTTCATCACATATTCATATACATCACTGTTTTGACCTGTATGAGGACGAAGGTTTTCCACATAATGAGGATTCGGCAAAAAACGAACGTCAAACACCAGGTCAGCATCAATAGGTATTCCATATTTAAAACCAAAAGATGTAATATTCACTGACAAAATATTGGTTTCCATATGGGTATAGCGGGAGATGATTTTTTCCTTCAATTTCGCCGGCTTCATATTGCTTGTATCGATAACCTGTGTTGCTGAATTTTTCAGTTCCTCGAGCATTTTTCGTTCCAGACGAATTCCGTCAAGCGGCATACCTTCTGGAGCTAGCGGATGGCGACGACGACTTTCTTTGTAACGCTGCACGAGTACGGAATCCGTTGCATCCAAAAACAGAATCTCACAATTAATCGTGAAGTGATCCTTAATAAAGTTCAGCGATTCTGACAAGGCGGTAAAAAACTCCCGCCCCCTTAAATCGATGACAAGTGCAATTTTGCCGATCTTACCTTTCGATTGATCAATAAGCTCTGCAAATTTAGGGATGAGCACTGGCGGCAGGTTATCGACACAGAAGAACCCGAGATCCTCCAGACTTTGTACCGCGAGTGTCTTTCCGGCTCCCGACATACCAGTAATAATGATTAGGGTGGCCATTGATGTTGTCGTACTGCGATCGTTTGCTTCCAGCATCGCTTCCCCTCCCATGTAAGTATATGTCTTCAATTCGCCATTAAATTGATTTTAAAAGGACAACGATGTCGTTGCTTACTGTTAAGAGCGCAAATGAAGACCCGCTGCACCAACAACGCCAGCATCATTACCCAGCTCTGCGGGTACAATACGTACTCCACGCTGCAACGGCTCCGGTGTCAGCTTGCTAAATACAGAACGAACTTCATTAAACAGAATGTCGCCGGCTTTGGAGACTCCTCCGCCAATGATAAACACTTCCGGGTTAAGTACAGCCGCAACCGATGCCATCGACTTTCCAAGGTAGTAAGCCGCGCGATTTACGATCCGAAGAGCTACTTCGTCACCGGCTTTCGCAGCATCGAACACTTCCTTAGCCGCAATGTTGTTAACAAGCGCCAGTGAAGTGCGGTCTCCGCGCTCTACTGCATCTTTGGCCATACGAATAATACCTGTTGCGGAAGAAACGGTCTCCAGGCAGCCCATTTTGCCGCATCCACATTGGATGGCTTCCAGATCAGGCACCACGGTAATGTGACCGAGCTCCCCAGCCATACCGCCGAATCCCTGATAAATTTTTCCATTAATGATAATTCCGCCGCCTACACCTGTGCCAAGCGTATAGCAAACACAGTTGTCAACCCCGCGTCCTGCGCCGCTCCAAGCTTCACCTAAAGCTGCTACATTTGCATCATTGTCTATTCTAACTGGCTTGCCAAGGCGCTCTTCTAACAGCGCACGAATCGGCACATCTTTAAATCCTACGTTAGGTGCCAAAATAATGATTCCTTCACGGATGTTCGTAAAGCCAGCAACGCCTGCTCCAATGCCTACAAGCTGTTCCCAGCTGTATGGGGATTGCTCCACAATATGACGTACATATTTCTCGATGTTTCCGATCACCGTGTCAACGCCCTTGGACGTTTCCGTAGGTCCCTCATAAGTCTGCAGCAATTGACCTTCTTCATTGCATATTCCGACTTTAATTGCGGTCCCGCCTAAATCGACACCTACGTAGATGTTCTCAGACATGTTACAAGCCACCTTTTTCCTTCTATAATTAGAATGATCCTACTGTACCAACTATAATTGAAGGCAACCTTTCGGTCAAGAGAAAGCAAGGGGATAAGGCAGGTGTGTGGAATGACTGGAAACCCATATAAACACTGTGTACTCAGGCTTTTATATACTGCTGATTTGTAGCGCCTACGCCTTCAGCAAGCAGGTTGATCTTTACTCATATCGTCAGGAAAAAATAACCACCCAGCGATATGTGGCAATTCCATGAAAACCTTCTATATTTATGCACTTTCAAGGAAACACCTGCTGACAAAACTAGAGTTTGCCGCAGGTCTTGCTCTCAAGCAAATACACACGCGCCTCGTAAGGTCGTAATGTTAAATGGTACACATCTTCCCCTGACTGTGGTTTGTAATTGGATATCATCAGTTTTTTGTCGTCTGTTTGAAGCTCATCCGGCCAATGAAATACAGGTGTCTTATCAAAAAAATTAAGGATCACCAGCAGCTTCTCCTTCTCGACTGATCGGACAAATGCATAAATTTCTGGGTCCAGAGGCAGCAGCAGCTTATAATCACCGTAAATAATCGCCTCACACTTCTTTCGAATCGCGATCAGCTTGCGATAGTAATGAAGTACAGAATCCGGATCCGCCAAAGCCTGCTTCACATGAATGTCCTTGTAATTGCTGTTAAGCTTCATCCAAGGCTTTCCTTCCGTAAAACCTGCATGAAGAGTGTCATCCCACTGCATCGGTGTACGAGCGTTATCACGGCTTTTTTTGTGAATCCTATTCATCGTTGTTTCTTCCGGCTGGCCCCGGAGCCTGGCCTGTTCGTAGTAATTCAGCGTCTCTACATCCCGGTAATCTTCAATGGAGTCAAACTCCACGTTGGTCATCCCGATCTCCTCGCCTTGGTAAATATATGGCGTTCCTTGCAGCATATGAATGAACGTGGCCAGCATTTTTGCCGACTGCACCCGGTAAGGTCCGTCATTTCCGAATCTTGATACCGGCCTTGGCTGATCATGGTTGCTCAAATAATTCGCATTCCACCCTTTTTCATGCAAAACGGTCTGCCAGTTGCTCATGATCTTCTTAAGCTCAAGCAGTGTCCATGATCGGATGTCCCACTTCCCTGTACCCCCTGATTCAGCATCGAGATACATATGCTCGAATTGAAACACCATATCAAGCTCGTTGCGGTCCTCGCCAACATAATCAAGCGCCTGCTCCGGTCCAAGCCCTGATGTCTCGCCAACGGTCATAATATCGAATTCAAACAACACTTCCTCGTTCAGCTTCTTCAGCAGTGTATGCACGTTCTCTAGGTTAGAGAAGTGGTGATATGCCTGGACGACAGGCAGGTTATATGGATTATCCGCATCCGGCAAACCTGTTGCCTTGACGATGTGTGAAATCGCATCAAACCGAAAACCGTCAACACCTTTGGTAAGCCACCAACGAATCATTTTGTACAGCTCCTCAATCATCGCATCGTTTTCCCAATTCAGATCGGGCTGCTGTTTGGCATACAAGTGTAAATAAAACTCATCCGTCTTCTCATCGTACTCCCATACCGAGCCGCTGAAATACGATTCCCAGTTGTTTGGATACGAACCGTTCTTGCCCTTGCGCCATATATAAAAATCCCGCCGCGGATTATGTTTGGAAGAACGCGATTCAAGAAACCACGGATGCTCGTCAGATGTATGATTCAACACAAGATCCATCATAATTTTCATCCCGTGCTTATGTGCTTCCTCCAAAAGCTCATCAAAATCCTCCATCGTCCCGTAGCGGCTGTCGATCGCACAATAATCGCTAATATCATAACCGTTGTCATGACCCGGTGATTTGTAAATCGGACAGATCCATATCACGTTGACGCCAAGATACTGTAAATAATCCAGCTTGGAAATGATGCCGCGAAGATCTCCGATCCCATCGCCGTCCGAATCTTTAAAGCTCATCGGATAGATTTGGTACACTACGCTTTCTTTCCACCATGTTTTTTTCACTTGTCTGCTCCTTCCTTATGTCTATAAAAATGCCCGGTGATATATCGAGATATATACCGGACATTTTATAAATGTATATGAAATAATTACACGATTTGACAGTATATAAACGGTCAAAGCTTTGATTGTTGGCGTTTTAGCACGTTTTAGCATCCTTATGTTGCACAACATAAAGCTGTTTCATGCTAAAGATGACAATTGTCATCTCAAAATCATGACAACCTTTACTAACCAACCTTCACGTTCACGGATATGCTTAACTCAAGGAAATTTTGGAGGTGCTTTAAAAGTATGGTTAAACAGCTGAACGAGCCTATTGCAGAGCTTGCATACATCACCAAATCATTCAAATCCAAGAAAGCGGTCAACAACATTTCATTTACGATTGAAAAAGGTTCGATTACAGCGATTTTAGGCCCTAATGGAGCTGGAAAATCGACAACTATCTCGATTATGCTGGGGCTGCTTGAACCGAGTGAAGGAAACGTTTCATTGTTCGGCAGAAGCCCGAAAGACCGAAAAGTTAAAGAAAAAATTGGCGCAATGCTGCAAGATGTCAGTGTCATGGACGGACTCAAAGCAAGGGAGATTCTGAATCTCATTCGGGGCTACTATCCGGAGCCGATGGACATACCCAAACTGCAGAAGTTGTCGGGTCTGACCGATGAAGAGCTGAACAAGCATGCGACCAAAATGTCCGGAGGACAAAAGCGGAAGCTAAGCTTCGCATTGGCACTGGCTGGAAATCCAGAGCTTCTTTTCTTTGATGAACCAACCGTCGGGCTGGACACGGCCGCGCGGCGTTTATTTTGGCGAACGGTTCGTGAGCTTGCGAATCAAGGCAAAACCATCCTGTTCACTACCCATTATCTGCAGGAGGCCGATGATATGGCCGACCGAATTATTTTGATCCATAACGGAAGTATCGCCGCTGACGGCAAACCGGAGGAAATCAAAACAAAGTTGACGAAGCGTTCGGTCTCCTTTATCGCTGAAGCCGGACTTCAACATATCAAAGACCAACTTAACAACATTCCGGGAGCAGCAAAAGTATTTGAAGAGCATGGCCGAATACATGTCATTGCAGAAAATACCGATCAAGTGTTGGCAGCTATTATAAGAGAAGGATTAACCGTCCGTGATATAAGCGTTGACCAGGGCAGTCTTGATGAAGCATTTGATCAACTGACGAAGCGAGAAGAGGAGGCTGTTTAACGATGGGACGTCTTATATATCTTCAATGTAAAATGGAACTGCTGCGCATTGCGCGCAACCCTTATTTCATATTTTGGTCGCTGGCCATGCCGATCCTGTTCTATTTCATCTTTACCCGAGTAGTCAATACGGGAATGCCGAACGCAGCCTTGTGGCAGGCACATTACCTGATCTCGATGACGACCTTTAGCGTGATGGGCTCAGCGATCATGACGATGGGCATCCGGATTGTACAGGAGCGCACGCTAGGATGGTCTGCCTACATGCGGATTACACCTTTGCCGGGAAGTATCTATTTCTTCGGAAAAATGTTCGGCCAGTCCGTTATGCATCTACTCTCGATCATCGTTATATTTATGGCAGGTTACCTGATCAACGGCGTTCAAATGACCGCATGGCAATGGATCACTAGCGGTTTATGGATCATGATTGCCTGCGCTCCGTTTCTCGCAGTCGGCACGTTGATCGGAACGATGAAACGTGTCGATACAGCCAGTGGTGTAAGCAATGGCATTTATTTGGCTCTCGCTCTTACGGGAGGCATGTGGATGCCGATGGAGATACTTCCAGGCTTCCTTCAGGCTGTGGGGAAATGGCTTCCGGCATATCATTTTGCAAGCGGAGGATGGGAAATCATTCGTGGAAACGTGCCTGAGTTGAAATCTGTCGTACTTTTAATAGGCTATTTAGCGTTATTTATGGTAATATCCACCTATATCCGCAAAAAACAACAAGCAGCGTTAGGATGATGGTGAATGAAATCCGCAAAGTTTCAAATATTTCCGCGCCAATTAGGACTTTCCCCCTATTTCTGGCTGCTTTACTTGAGCTTGCCGCTCTATCAATTGATAACCCATGAAACAGGCTGGAAGCTTTATCTCGGGTATGCCATGATCAGCCTGTTTGTTATTACCTATCGGCAGCTTTTTTTCGCTGAGGGAAAACGGTCTTTCTTTTATTGGCTATTGCTTCAAATGCTTATTATTTTTATTTTTTGCATGGGGTATGGTGGCACTTACTTGTTTATGGGCTTTTTCACGGCCAATTTTATCGGTTGGTATTCGGAAAAGCGGAATTTTATAACCGTTTATATTTTATTCGTGCTGGTGGAGTCCGTCCCCATTATCTATCATATCGACCAAATTTCTATGCAAGATCTGATATACTTGCTCCCCTTTATCATCATAATGTTGCTGTCTCCCTTCGCAATCCGGTCCATGATAAGCAGACAAAAGCTGGAGGAACAGCTGGAGGACGCGAATGAACAGATTCGAAGTCTGGTTAAAAGTGAAGAGCGAACGAGAATCGCAAGAGATTTACACGATACGCTCGGTCATACCCTGTCACTGATCACATTGAAGAGCCAGCTGGTAGAAAAGCTCGTGGATGTAGATGCAGAGCAGGCCAGACTAGAGGCCCGGGAAATTCAAAATACCTCTCGTGCTGCCCTTCGCCAGGTACGTGAGCTTGTGTCTGATATGCGCACCGCAACACTGACTGACGAGCTGAACGAAGCCCGGGTTATTTTGCAAAGCGCAAATATTGAACTTTCGTACGAAGGTCATCCGAAGTTTAAAAACATAACCGATACAGCTCATCATATTATGAGCCTCTGTTTGCGTGAAGCGATCACCAATATAGTGAAGCACAGCCAGGCCTCCAAATGTCATGTTCGCTTTGAACAGTCTGAAAGTGAATGGGTTCTGTCAGTAAAAGATGACGGAATTGGCGTTTCAACGATGACTACAACACGATCTACAAGAGATACAAATGGACTGAAAGGTATGACTGAACGTCTTGCGCTCATCGGTGGGACGATGGACATCACTGCTGAGGAGGGCGCCCTTCTTACTATACGGGTCCCGATTATAATTACGAACCAGAAGGAGTGTGAAGCCGGTTGAGCATCCGCGTACTGATTGCAGAAGACCAGCGAATGCTGCGCGGCGCACTGGCTCTGCTGCTCAATTTTGAAGAGGATATTCAGGTTGTGGGCCAAGCCGGAAATGGCAGCGAAGCTTTGGCTTTAATTACCCAACTGAAGCCGGACGTGTGCCTGCTGGACATCGAAATGCCGGTAATGAGCGGACTTGAAGTTGCCGAAGAGTTGAAACAGAAAGACTCTCCTTGCAAGGTCATCATTCTAACCACCTTTGCCCGTCCAGGTTACTTCGAGCGAGCCGTGCAAGCTGGTGTTCAAGGCTACCTGTTAAAGGACGAACCGAGCGAACGTCTTGCAGAAGCCATCCGACGCGTGATGGAAGGTCGGCGCGAAGTATCGCCGGAGCTTGTGTTTGGTACAATCCGTGAGGCCAATCCGCTGACAGAGCGGGAACAAGACATTTTGCGCCTGATCGCAGCAGGCAACAGTTCCGGCGAAATCGCCTCCATTTTGCACCTGTCCTATGGAACTATTCGGAACTATATCTCCGAAATTTTGAACAAACTGGAAGCCAAAAACCGGATTGAGGCTATTGCCAAGGCAGAAGAAAAAGGCTGGATATAAAGCGTTAAGAAACGCTTTTCGACAAAAGCAGCCCCCGTGGTATGTCTAAACATTACATAAAGGCCGCTCAAGGATGAAGCTTGAGCGGCCTGCTTTTTCGTTTTTCTAACCTATTGAAACATTCCTGCTCCCTTGGAAATTCGGCTTAAGGCTTCTCCTGACTCATTGATATAATGATCCCGTACGGCAAGATCACCGATTGCACAAATTCCAACTAAACGCCCTTGCTCGTCCACGACAGGCAGACGTCTGATCTGATGCTGTGCCAGCATCTTGGCAGCCTCATGGATTTCAGTATGCGGCTCGCAGCATTTAACCTCACCTGTCATAAGCTCTTCGCAAGTTGTCATTTTTAAGTCCTTATTCTGGGCTACACCACGAAGCACGATATCGCGGTCAGTCATAATTCCGGTCAATCGGCCAGCCTCATTCACAATCGGGACGGAGCCGACATTGCTTTGTGCCATAATTTTAGCTGCCTTCTCTACCGGATCATTGGTTTGGCAGGTCTGCACTTGTCTGGTCATCACTTCAATAATTCTCATGGTATACCAAACTCTCCTTTTTTGGGTTTACCCATAATATGAGTTTTAAAGGAGGTCTTTATTCAGCCTGCCTTTTCTTGATGAAAAGCCCCTTCTTATCTCGTCCACAATTTACATATAAATGTAATTTTGTTATCTTGACATTGAGGTGACAGATCATGAAGATACGAAGAGCTCTTCGAGAAGATAGCAAAACGATAAGTAAATTAGCTTATAAATCGAAGGCTTATTGGGGATATACCGAGGAATTTCTTGAACAATGCAGGGAGGATTTGACGGTTAAAGAAGAGTATATCGAGGAAAATCCTGTTTATGTAATGGAAGACAATGCTAAGATCATCGCTTTCTACAGCTTTTCATTAGATGAAAAGAAATTGGAAGCTCTCTTTATAGATCCGGAGTATATCGGTAGAGGATTAGGCCGGATGCTTTGGTCTGATCTAATGAGGAGAGCCAAACAGTTACATTTTAAAGAGTTTACGATCGATAGCGATCCTTATGCAGAAGCATTTTATACAAAGATGGGAGCACAGAAGATAGGAGTAATTCCATCCACCGTTTTTCCAGAACGGTTTTTGTCGCTGATGAATGTCAAGGTTCTTTCGTGAAAATCAAATGATGGTCTCATAGGAGGGTTCCATGTATCTCATTTTCTTAATGGTATGCTTGCTTTTTTCAATACTACTCATCATATTTCAATGGTCGTTTACTTTGCTTCAAAGACTAGAGATTAATCGTTATTTTCCTATCTCATAAATAGAGGGAGCCGCTGGCTCCCTTTTATTACTTTACATGAATCTATTGCATGTAACTCCCCTTGCCCACCCTCACCCTGAACCTTAAATCAACACGTGGTAGTAACATTAAAAAAAGATACACTGTACATGATGACCTGCATCTGTAACAATGATGGGCTAATTTATAACCGTTCAGATTTGGCCCTGCATCTGAGGACTTTCAACTTGACCCGTTGAATGGGTTTGTGCTCACCTTTAAGGTACAAGGGTTACCTGCTCTACATGCTTATGAACATTCTGATTATATCGACAACATCATAACGATGCGTTTAATCTTCAATAAGATCAGTCGTCCAGTTCTTCTCTTGAATACGGAAATCAAGCTCACGGTAGTTCTTGGCCAGCTCATCCACTTGCTTCTGAAGGGCCTTAACTTCAATGATCGTAACAAACTTCACCTCGGAACGCATATAACGGTCCTGGCGAATCGATGCAGATTCCAGCAGCTCGTTCAAAATTTTACGCTTTTGCATGATGTTATCCCGCTCCACAAGAACATCAGCAAGGCTTTTCCCGTCAGCTAAAATGGTCTGCGAATTGGTCTTATTGATCTTCTTGATCCACCCAGTCAACTCTTCCATCGTTCGATCCAGTTCAACCAGAAGATCTTCGGGATTCTCGGCAGGCTGCTCCCCTTCCTGTACTTTCGCTACTCTCTCCAATCGCACCTTCAATTGAGCGATTCTACGTTGACAATCCGCACGCAATACTAAAGCTTCAGCAAGTTTCATTAGGAGTCCTCCTTTTTTATACAAAAGTAACCTTAAGCTCTGTCCAATCGCTCTCCAGATAAGCTTCATGAATGCCGACTTCTCTGATCCGCTGCTTCGGAACATGCTTGTTCCGTAAAACAGCACTCCATTCTTGTGTAAAAAGCTGTGGAGTGATCCGAATCTCATGATCGCTGACCCACTCGGCAACAAACTTTTGACCGTCTATCAAACTGTTAAAACCATCTTTGAACCAGGGATGCTCTTCTTCTTTAGCGATCCCTTCCCGATTCATACAGACATATAATGATATATTATCGCACAGCTGGAGCAGCTGGAAATGCCTTGCGATGACCTGTTCATCTGGAGCATTCAACTTCTCTCTCAAGCGTTTCTGCCGTGCCAATTCACTTTGATAGAATGCAAGCTCAGATTCCTGCAAAGATTGCTGATCCGATTGAAAAAATGACGCATAATACATACTGCACAGCAGGGCCGCATAATAGCTCATCTCTTCGGTTTCATCCAAACCCATCCGGTACATAGCCAGCTTCGGCAGCACCGGATAATCTATGAATGAAAATGGAGCTTTGCTCCGGTCATTCCAGATCGGCACATCATCCATACGAATCCAGCTCCGATCATGCTCCCGGATGGCCAAGAGACAATCATCCCTGTACTTGCTATCTAAAAACCATTCCTCCCGAAGCCCTTTAGCCACTTCCTCAGAAAATTGTGCATGGTCATTCTGCCTGGTCATTACAAAAGCAGATTCAGATTCCCGATTAATCATGGAATCCCTCCTTAGCTTTCAGCTTTAACTATCCAACTGTATAGGCTTGCCTTTTGAACACCATAATGATGTCCCTTGACTGCCCTTGACCCTGACTTGTATCAAAACACGAAACCAGCTCCCAGCCTTCATATCCATATTGATTTAACAGTTCATCCATGTCTGCTTGGTTTACTTTACCACCTAAAAAACCGCCAGTTTGATACTTAACCGTCTTATATTCCCATTGAACCATCCAACATCCCCCTAAATTTAGGCCCCTATGTACGGAAGCATTTGCTAAAAGGTCTCATATTCTTTTACGGTCAACTCAATCCTGTCTTTATAGACCTTCCCCAAGTGGTCCTTCCACTCAATTTCCAGATAGGATCGATCCATATCTTCACGTGTCAACAGCTGCTCCAAGGGAGTAGCCGCTCCTGAAATTGTACCAACGTCTCTGACCTTTGGAATAGCAACGCTGCTATTAGAGGATATAGATCCTCCAAGGACAGTATCGCTTGGCCGTCCCTCTTGTTGCTCGTAAAATCTATAAGAAAAATAAGAAATGTTATTCAGATCTGCCTCATTACCCAAATAAGTTATTTTTCCGGAGCCCCTCCAAATTGACGCATCGGACGTCTTGATAACCTTATAGTCTTCTATCTTCCACCGTGCGTCCCCGGAATCTTCCCCTTCCAGAACAAACAATTCCGTTCGCTCACGGCTAGAACTTGTGCTAGCTGCCTTGTTGTTTTGAGAAAAAAGCAAATATATCGTCACAATATTGGTAACAAACAGTCCGGTTAAGAGCCAAACACCCCATTGCAACCATTTTTTATGCTTCATATGACCCCTTTCCTGCTGATTTAACAGCGATCAAAGGAAATAATTTAATTGGTATCTCCAATATATCGCGATGTTGAAACACCCTCCATTAACGGCTTCACCAACGCGTCCGGATAGATCCGGATTTCATTCAGACGAGAAAGCTCAATCCATTCAACACCGATCTGGTATTCATCCGGATTATGACCGTTAAACACCTCGTCTTCAGTAGCTAATTCACATTCAAAATAAAACTCCACCTGATGAATATCGCTATCCCACTGCGTAAATTGATGATTCTTGCCTATGTATTCCCGGATAAACATGATATCCTTCACCTCAACACGGGAGCCAATTTCTTCAAGACATTCTCTGACAACCGCGTCTTTCAACTCCTCATATTTCTCCTGACCACCGCCAGGAAACAGATAGAAAACACCATCCCGATCCACATTTTTTGTCAAAAGAACCCGTTCATTCTGTATAATGACCGCCTTGGCCGAATTGCGAATTGGTTTCATAATGATGTACTCCTCTATGTATGTATATTCCCAGTGAGTTGCTCAAGCTTAAAAGCTCAAAATTTACTTTTTTCCGATGGAGAAGCCGGCGAACAAAGGGCCCCCGAGCGGTTTATAGATGTCATGCACCATTTGAAATATAGGCTGCTTCTCATTGTGTTGAGAGTAACTATCCAATGCATCGAAAAAACGCTCGCTCATCTCGGGATTCCAAGATTCGAATATTCTAGTCAATGTCTTGCCCCTTCCTGTCCACTGACCATTCATTCTAAGAATGAATTCGATCAACTGAATGGAGAGAGTGTTCAATGTTATCAAAGCTTCTCTACGATTATGACTATCCTTGAACTACCCCCACTTAACGCTCTTACGAGCTGTTTGAAGTGGGAGATTCCTAAGAACACCAGCGTAACCGCCAGTTATTGATTAGGCTATCCCCGTAGTTCCTACGGTTAGAAGCCTTATAGCTTCGTTTTTAAGATTTTGTCCTGCGTTAATATCTCTATCGTGATGCATGCCACAAGAAGGGCAATCCCACTCACGAAGGTTGAGATTCTTAACGTCTTTATTTTGGTAGCCACAGCACGAGCAAAGTTGACTGGAAGCAAATGTTTTGGATACAGCAACTACTTGTTTGCCATACCATTTTGCTTTGTACTCAAGTATGGTTCTAAATTGCGACCATGATGCTTCACTGATTGCTTTAGCTAACTTGTGGTTTTTTAGCATTTTTGACACTTGCAAATCTTCGATACCGATTACATCGTGGTTTTTGATGATTTCTGTAGTGATTTTTTGCAAATAGTCTGTTCTTGCATTAGCTATTTTTTCGTGAATACGCGCTACTTTACGTTTTTGCTTTTGATAGTTCTTTGCTTCATCTAGTTTACTTTTTCGTTTTAATGCTAATTCCTGTCGTCTAGACAGAATACGTTGTTCTTTTACTCGTTTTTCTTCTAATGTGCGAAACCATTTAGGGTTGCCAAATATTTGCCCTGTCGAAAGAATCGCAATATCTTTAAGACCAACGTCAATACCGACAGAAGAACCTGTTTTTTCGAATGGTTGCACTTCTGTTTCAGCAAGAATGGATACAAAGTATTTACCACTTGGATTTCGTCTGATTGTAGCGTTAAGAATACGACCTTCAACCTCACGACTTTTTGCAAACTTGACTAATCCAAGTTTGGGTAACTTGATTTTGTTTCCTACAATCGTCATATTGCCGTTCGTATGCTTTGTTGTGTAGGTTTGTACTTTATTCTTTTTAGACTTGAATCGTGGTGCTTTATTCTGTTTCTTGAAAAATCGTGAATACGAATCGGCAAGGTTTTTAAGTGAGGATTGGATAGCAATGCTATCGACTTCTTTCAACCATGCTAATTCTTTTTTTAACTGCGTTAATTCGGCAGAACATGAATTGTAAGTTAATCCTTTGCCTGTTTCCTTATATGTATCGTTCCAACGTGCTAAAAAGTGATTAAATACGAAACGAGAACAGCCAATAGTCTTTGCGATTAAGATTTCTTGTTCTTTGTTTGGGTAGATACGGAATTTGTATGCTTTGTTGACCAACATTGCTTTTCACCTCACTTTAGTCCTTGATTTTCGATATACTTTTTAACTATGTTGATGGGAGAACCACCCGTAGTTAGTAGACAAAAACTTCTTGACCAAAACATTTCTTTCCATAATTTTTTTCTTGCTTGTGGAAAGTCTTTTTTAATCATTCGTGAACTTGCACTCTTGTAAGCATTAATGAATTTTGATAATTCAGTGTTTGGATGTGCTTTGAATAGAATGTGAATATGGTCAAAATCATGATTCCATTGAACTAATGATATGTTGTATTTCTTGCCTAATTTTATAAACATATCTTTTGCATAGTCAGACATTTCGTCGTCAAAGACTTTTCTACGGTATTTAACAACGAATACAAGGTGGTAGTACATCAAGAACACTGAATGGTTATTACTATGTAATTTCATGGATATAATCAGCCTTTTTTTGTATAAGACTGATTATATCATAGCGTAAAAAAGGGACAACTTTTAGGCTTACGCTTAACTGACATTCATCTCTCTCTTACTCATTGGGATACGCTCTACATATTCCTTGAAGTGGGAGTCTTCTGTCGGAAAACGATAAAATAACGTGAGGCTTCAATAAACTCTTTGCTGAGAGGTTCCGGTCCCAGGGCCATATTAGCTGCACCAGCGTCCCGGATCATTTCTAAACGTCCGTCATCCTTTAACATTTTCCCGTTTACCAGCATTGAAGCAAGAATCGGTCTGCCCTGTTCCCGTTCGGACTGAAACTGAGCCAGACACGATTCAAAATTATGAGTAAAACACTCAATGCGCCAGCCATATTCCTCAAAGCTTTCTCGGTAATGATGGATACCATCTTGGATGATTACAATATCCAGATCAGAGGTTGGCGTCTCTTCTCCTCTGGAAGCGCTGCCTGCTAAAATTGCCACACTGCAATCGGGGAATTGATCATTCACAAACTTTATTGCTGCTTCCATAGCCGGATATCTCATATATATCACCTCGCGTGAAATTACGCTTCCTTACTTAACCCTTTTCTTTACCCCGCCTGCTTCAATCTCCAAACCATTCTTCCATATTGTAACAAATCAGGCGATTGAAATGTCCAAAATGTTGTAACTCTCAAGAAATAAATGACTGAATATTTCCTATATTAAGTAATGGCATGGTCTGTACCGCTCTTCTCTTCATGAAACAGCCGCTGTTTGCGTCCAAGGAGACATATCAAGACATGTATAAAGACAACCGCATCCAAGAGAAATAACCCGATAAAGTACATCGGTTCCAAAATACCGGGAAAATTCAAACTCAAAGATAGCGCATGTAGGCCACCAAATAATAGATACAGCAACCCGTTCCGGATTAAAATTTTACGCAAGCTAAGATGCTCTCCTTGACCGGTTATACGAATACGCACAAACGCTTTACCAATGGTTCGCCCCTCTTTCAAATAAGGTACCAGAATAAAATACACAAATGTTGCGAGAAAGTACGCGCCCGGAACATGCAGTAAACCAAGCAGAAGGATAACCGGGGTCAGCACACTCCAGTCCACTATAAATGCTATTGCCCGGCGAGTATAACTGACCCGTTTTTGTGAAAGATCCACCTGTTCATCCAGACGCGGCAAATGTTTATAAGCCCACTCAGCAATCACATATCCGATCATTCCCCCAAGCGTGTTCAAGATCAGATCGTCCACATCAAACAGACGATATGGATAATCATAGTATCCGTAAATTCCAGTCACCTGGGTCACTTCGAAAAATAACGACAAACCGAATGAAGCGATAAGACAGGTCTTCCAGCCCTTGCGCCAGTAATAACGCACAAACATGCCGAAGGGCACAACCAGCGCAATATTAAAAACGACCTGTAAAAAAGCTCTTTCCTTAAAAATCCGTACATAGGTCGATGGATCAGTCCATACAACCCGTGTCTCCTTCACAATATCCTGTATAAAATTCATCGGAATCAACTGCATATAAGTCGACATAGGCTCATTATGTCTTGATGCAGGCATTGGCAGAATAACAAGGTACAGAGCGTTCATTAAATAAAGTAAAAACAAATACAGCAAAATTCCGCGAATTTTATTAAAATAACCGTGCTTTCGGTATTGCATCACAAGGATTGGAATGGCACACAGCATGGCCGCTACAGGAAAGGTCAAAAACGCAGTCAATATCGGCACCAAGTATGAATCCAACACGTTAATCCCCGTCCTCTTTCATGTAATATACATTTATTGTAGCGTGCCAAGGTTAAAACAAGAGGCGTCCCTGTTTAAAAAACGTTTAAAAATTGCAGAAACTTGTTTTAAGTTCAATCACGAATAATCAACGAAATGGCCGGATTTTGCTGTATCTTCTTTGTCATTGTGATCGTTTAAAGAAGCTGTTCTAGGATGTTTATGAAGAATCATAACCACCCGTCCAACGGGTGGTTTGCTCTTGGGGTATAACCCCCTGTTGCCAAACTGCGCCTAAAGACGCTAGCCTGACCATAAAATTGTTCAGGCTCAGTGTAATTGTCACTTTCACTTACCAGTTAAACTGGTTTACTCCCTCTTGCTACGGTTTCCGCTGAATGGATCTTCGTACTCTTTCACACTCAGTTTATCGACTGCTTGGTCATGTGCTTCTTGTTCACGAATATATTTAGCGACGGTTGCTTCATTTAAGCCCACTGTGCTAACGTAGTATCCCTCCGCCCAAAATTTTCGATTTCCGTATTTATACTTCAAATTGGCATGCTTCTCGAATATCATTAGGGCGCTTTTTCCCTTCAGATATCCCATAAATGATGATACCGAGATTTTTGGAGGAATCGCTACTAACATATGTACATGATCGGGCATCATGTGACCTTCTATGATCTCCACCCCCTTGTATTTACATAAACGTTTGATGATTTCGATCAAGTCTTTCCTCACTTGATTATAGATCTCTTTCCGTCTATACTTCGGGGTGAACACTATGTGGTATTTGCACATCCACTTAGTATGAGCTAAACTATAGCTCTTGTTTGCCATCTAAGACCATTCCTTTCAATTGAGCCTGAACATCTCAATTTTATCGGGATGGTCTTATTGGTCAAACCCTCGATCCCTCCACCCGCATAGCGGGTGGTTTTATGTTTCGCACGCTATCGCGTGCTCAACTGACTAAAGTCGTAATAAAAAAGGCCAACCCGTAAACACGGTTTGACCTATTATTAATACCTATTCCATAGCTTTTGATGAAGACAATCGGATATACTCCGGAGGCGTCACGTTATCGATGAGCAAAATACCATCATATTGATCTCGGGCAATGAGATTTTCCGGGAGCGTGCCCCAGCTGTAAGTGTAACGCGGTTCGAACATCCATGAATTCCCCTGATCCTTGATCTGATAACGCAAATCTATAAAAGTATACGGTGAGCCGCTAGCGGACAATATCGACTCGATTGATCCAGGCTGCAACGGGAGAATATCATATATTTGTCCCGAATTGTCTGCCATTGTACCGCTTGCAGGATATAAACCGAGGACATAGCTTTGTTCTTTCATTTCCTCGGGCAACATTTCTCCCATGAACTTCACAGGATATGGTGTTCCTATCACTTCACTGTGTGCTTTACGAACATGATCGTTATGGCCCCAAACGATAAATTTCTCTTTCGGGTAAACATCATTTGCAAGCCACATCAGATTGTCCAGCATCACCTGATCTCGCCATTCCATTGTTTTGAGAAACCAGGTATATTCTCCTTCAGCCATGCCAATATTCATGTTAATACATAATTCCACATACTCCTTGGCAACGTCTATCCGGTTAAGCAGTGTTCTCTCTAGAAGAACAGGCAGCTTGGGATTGTCAGGGTACAGCTCCATTAGGTGAGCGTGGCTTGCTTCCGTTTGAACTGCTTTTAGGACATCCTCGTACACTTGAATCAATGGGGCTTTCTCTTGCTGGTAAGCTTTAAGATCTATCCCTAGAGAATATTCAATCATCTTCTTTTCAACCTCTTGCAAGCGCTGAGCGAGCTTCTCGTCTTCCAGCCAACTGCCATTTAGGTGTGGGTATTGAAATTGCATATCAAAGCCGGTAAGTATTAGCGGGTCTTCTGTGGTTTGGGTCGATTTTATATATTCGAATAATGGCAGCGTCTCTTGTGTCCACCATACGCCAAAAACAGAATTTTTCATCGTCTGCTCCGCACTCTGTGAGCCCGATTGACCATAGGCCAGCGAAGCATTACCTAAACCGCTTTCAAAAGCAAGCACATTATAGCCCATCTCCTGATGCAGGAATTGGATCAAACGAGTCTTCGCCAAATTGAATTCGCTCACACCATGGGAACTTTCCCCCAGAAAAACAATTCTCTTATCTTTTAGCAAAGGCTTCAGCATCTCCAAGTCTTTAAACTGTTCTCCCCCTGCGTTGATGTCAGCTGGTTGAATCGTGTCTAGCTTATTAGCATGATCCCTGGTCCAAGACTCCCATTCAGCGATCACTTCAGTCGATGTACGGACTTCAGTTACCTGTCCTTGTATCGTTTCAGCAGCATATGCACTGCTGCCTGCCAATACCGAACTGCCTAAAACCGACGCTGTTAATGCAATTGCCGCCAGCCTGTTTTTTATCATCAACCACATACACCCCTTCAAGAATAGTCATCATTTCCCAATAGAGTTATTTTACAACACCCTTGTCTTTTGACAATATATTTGTAAAAGTTAAAAAAGCCCGGCATGCAATGCCGAGCTTTTTCTAGCCCCCAATAAATGACTTGTTCGCATATTGCTGCACCGTCTGTATAAACTTCGCTTCCTCTTGTTGATCTGTAAAAGATCTTTTAGGAACGATGGTGGCCTGAAGTTGGTTTAAAAAAATATAAATATTCTCCTTATCCTGCCTTAACTCATGAATTCCGCTCCATCCGCAGGTTGACTGGCTTCGATCCGTTGAATCGAACACCCCTTGTTCATTGATCTCTATAATATGCTTGCCAAGTATTCCGTCATTTTTCTTGACCAGGCTCATCGTTCTTCTCTTGATTCTGTACAAAAACAATACATCCGCCAACCCGCCGATAATGACACCGACAACGATCGCGAAAGCCCAGCCGGAGCCAAGCAGCTTCGACACAATGATACAAGAGACCGGGATGCTCAGCAAACTAAGGATCATAGATATTTTGTACTTGGGCAAATTAAACATCACATACTTATTGAATTTCCAAAAATCTTCTTGATTCAAGTCTATTTCAACTTTCATGAATATATCTTCCCCCCGATTTTATAATATCCGGTTTTGATTCCATCTTCTTCAGCCCCTTCTAGTATAAGCGAACTTGTAATATATGAACATTCCCCCTCTACTTTCGCATCGAACATAAACAGCGTGCATCACATAATCGACACACGCCGGCCATAACTATTGGAATTCTGCCTTTCGATACACCCTCTCCGGCCTTCCGACCGTACCGTATGAAATGTCCGCTTCCAGCATTCCCTTCTCTACGAAGTATTCCAGATACCTTCTCGCTGTCGTACGACTGAATCCTCCGCGCTTGCCCAGCTCTTCGGCGGTCCAAACCGCATCCGCCTCTTCGATATATGTCCAAATCTTTTCACTTGTCAGCTTATCAATACCTTTCGGTAAATACACATCTCTGTCCAGCCGTTCCCAGTTGCGCCATAACAGCTGATCAACACCCTGTTGATCAATCTGCTTGTTTGAACCGCCAAGCTGTTTCAATTGCTCATAATATTTACGATAGGCCTTCAACTTTTCCTGAAAGCGATCGAATACAACGGGCTTGATCATAAAATCATACACCCCGCCGCGAATCGCTTCCCTCACCGTGTCAAACTCCTTCGCCGCCGTAATAATGATGACGTCTGTAGAAGGATACCCCCACTGGATATGCTGTAGCAGATCGAGTCCCGACATATCAGGAAAATACAGATCAAGCAGCACCAGGTCAGGCGACAAAATTTCTAATTGCTCATGTGCCTGAAGCCGAGTCGTTGCAATACCTACGACCTCGAACCCGTCAACCTTCTCAACAAACCGTTGATTGATGCTGGCGATGCGAATATCATCTTCAATGATCACGACCCGTATCATGGATACCCCCCCTTATTTTTACGGAAACTTTTTTGGAATCGTAACCGTGAATACCGCGCCACGCCCAGGCGCATTATGGTAGTCAATAGTACCATTTAACTGCTGCACAACTACATCAACGTTAGATAATCCGAATCCCCGGTGATGGCTTTTACCCTTTGTGGAATACCCAACTTCAAGCAGGCGGTCTAAGCTAGCCTCTAAAATACCGTTCCCGCTGTCAGAGACTTCGATCTTCAGTTCGTCCCCCTTGTCCCAAAGCCATATCTTTACCCACTTCATGTCAGAGCTTGAGTCCAGTGCCGCTTCCATCCCGTTATCGATCAAATTCCCAATAATGGTCACAAGCTGATTCGGGCTGATATGATGAGGAATATCCTTAAACGAGCTGTCTCGATCAATTTCGAGCTGTACCCTCAGCTCACTTCCCCGATTAAACTTTCCAATCAGGATGCCTGCAATAATCGGGTCCGGAATTTCCTGCAACAGGAATTGAATTAAATTTTGATGTACATCGGTTTCATGCGTGATCAGATCCATCGCTTCCTGATAAGATTCCAGCTGAATAAGCCCATAAATCGTATACAGCTTGTTGGAGTATTCATGTGACTGGGCACGCAGCGCTTCGGCATACCTCTTTACCTGGGTCAGTTCTTCCGTCAGACGAAGCAGCTCGGACTTGTTGCGGAAGCTGGATACGGCTCCAACAATCTTATGATCGGTATCATAGATGGGCAATCGGTTAACTACGACCTTGCTTTTATGTATAACCATCTCCTGATCTTTCTGCGCTTCTCCTGTCTGTATGACCTCCATCAACTTGCTGTCCAGAACGACATCCTGAATGTGGCGTCCGGTAATTGTCTCCCTCTCCGCCGGATCTAGCAGCTTCATCGCTGTATGGTTCGCCAATGTGATAATGCCCTTTCTGTTAATGGCGATTATGCCTTCATGAATCGTTTCCAATATCGCCTGTTTTTCTTGGTACAAAAGACCGATCTCCTTCGGCTCCAGCCCGTGAATCGACTTCTTGACACTGGAAGATATCAATATGGCGCCTCCACACCCGATGATCAAAGCAACACCGGCTAGTAAAATAACGCGGTGGCGGTATGATCGTGAGGTAGCTTCGATATCCTCCATCAAGAAACCGACCGATACAATCCCGACGATCTCATCCTTATCATTATAAATTGGTGTCTTCCCCCGAATTGCAGGTCCCATGGACCCGATTGCCTTCGATATGATACTCTCGCCCTTAAGCACGGGTCCATTATCACCACCAACCATCTTCTTTCCTAGCCGATCCGGCAAAGGGTGCGCATAACGGATTCCTTCGCGATTGCCGATAACAATATACTCCGCATCGATCTCCAGCCGAATTTCCTCTACTACAGGCTGAATAATAGAGGAAGGGTCTTCTTCTTCAAACGCCTTCTGAATCACATCGATCTCCGCAACGGCCTTCGCCAGCTTCAATGCGGAAGAGCCTATATTTTTCTCAAGTGTATTAACCAGAATCCGCTCAAAGCTAAAACTTAGAGCAACGATAACGAAAAACAACAGCGTAGCGATAAGCAAAATAAGCCTCGTCTGTAACCGCATTCAATCGCCTCCAGGCTGATGGTCGAATTAGAGCAGAAACGGCTTCAATATCCTTTTAAAAGGGCAACAAGCGTCTTGGGCGAGAACTAGAATGTATGACACTGATTTTATTTATTGTAATCTACATCACACCGACAACAAAGCCCCCAAGCAAAAATATCATAAATTTTATGAACAAAATTATCAAAATAAACCTTTTTCAACTTATTTGCCAATTCTATTCAATCTGTAATTGTAATGATAGTATAAAGTAACTCATCTCAGTAAGCGCTTACACTTATCCGTTTTCGATATATATAAAGGAGGATTTAATCTGATGAAACGAACCAGCCTGAAAATGATAGCTGCCGGGCTCGTGCTCACAATGAGCTTGACAGCCTGCAGCTCTAGCGGAAAAAACGCCGGCTCCAGCGATTATCCATCCAAGCCAATTATCGTTACAGCACCTTCAGGTGCCGGTGGTGGATGGGACAAAACAGCACGCTCCCTCACCAAAGTATTAACAGAAACGAAGCTGATCGAACAGACCATGACCGTCGAGAACAAGCCGGGCGGTGGCGGGACCGTATTCCTTGGAGAATACGTAGCGAAGGACAATGATGACCCTTATAAACTGTTTGTCAGCTCCCCGCCGATTCTGATCAACAATCTGAAAAAAGAAGGTAACAGCCCGTATGGATACAAGGATGTTACTCCGTTAGCCCAGTTAACGAAAGACTTTGGAGCGATTGCCGTACCTGCCGATTCCAAGTATGACACCCTGGAGTCGTTAGTTCAAGCGATTAAAGACGACCCTTCTTCGGTAACGCTCGCCGGTGGATCAGCTCCAGGCTCAATGGACCATCTGATCAGTGTATTACCGGCTTTCAAATCCGGCGTGGACCCGAAGACGGTGAAGTACCTTTCTTATGATGGAGGAGGCGAAGCCATCGCTGCGCTTCTTGGCAAAAATGCAGATGCCATCGGTACCGACGTCTCTTCTCTTGGCAGCTATCTTAAAGCTGGAAAAATCAAAATTTTAGCCGTCACTTCAAGCGAACGTCTCGGCGGCGACTTCAAAGACATCCCAACACTGAAGGAGTTCGGTCTGGATACCGAATTCACCATTTGGCGCGGCGTATTCGGTCCGAAAGATTTAACAGAAGATCAGCTCGCGTTCTGGGATAAAACGCTGAGTGAGCTTTCCAAGAGCGAAGCTTGGCAGGAAGAACTCAAGGCCAACGATTGGGTAAGCGAATACAGAAATGCAGCTGACTTCAAAACATTCCTAGAAGAGCAAGAGAAAGACGTTCAAGAACTGCTCACAGCCCTAGGTATGCAAAAATAAAGCACCAGAAGGAAGGGGACGATCGTTCCCTCTTTCTTTTCATCTTTAGGAGGTGTCATCCTTGAACAAAACGTTCGACCGTTATGCCAGCATCATCTTCCTGCTCCTTGGCATCGGCTTCATGTGGCAGAGCACCAAATTCAGCTCGTCCGCATACGGGAGCACTGTCGGCCCCAACATTTTCCCCTTTGGACTGGGGCTTATCCTTGTGCTGCTGAGCATTCGTTTATTTTATGAGGCTTTAAAAGCAAAACCAACTTCGCAACAGAGTAAAAAGCTGGACTACAAACGATTCATGATGATTTTTGGCGCTGCGTTCCTCTATGCCTTTTTTCTTGAAGATATCGGGTATATCATCGGCACGTTCTTGTTTCTCTTATTTTCATTTCAAACGTTGGAAAGAGGCAAATGGCTGAAATCCATTCTTATATCCGCCCTGTTCTCCGGCGGGGTATATGTCATCTTTGTCGTCTTGCTGGAAGGTTCCATGCCGGGCTTCCCGTCTTGGCTATCATGAGCATGGGGAGGAATGAACGATGAATGTTTTAGAATATTTGGCGGATGGCTTTATGACCGCCTTGCAATGGTATAATCTTCTCTTCGCCTTTATCGGCGTCTTAATCGGAACTTCAGTCGGCGTGCTTCCGGGCATCGGTCCGATGAGCGGTGTCGCACTTCTGATTCCCGTTACGGCCTCTATGACCAGCGGCCTTCCGCCGGAAGCAGCCGCTACCAGCTCGATCATTCTCCTGGCAGGCGTCTATTACGGTGCGATGTACGGCGGCTCCACAACATCGATCCTGCTGAACACACCCGGAGAATCCTCATCCGTTGTTACAACGCTTGATGGTTATCAGATGGCCAAACAAGGCAGAGCTGGCCCTGCGTTATCGATCGCAGCCATCGGCTCCTTTGCAGCCGGACTGTTCGCACTTGTCGCACTGATTCTGCTGGCACAGCCGCTATCCGATGTAGCGATCAATTTCGGTCCGGCCGATTATTTCTCGCTTATGCTGCTTGGCCTGTGCGCCGTTAGCGGACTTGCGGGCAAGTCTATCACAAAGGCGCTGATTATGACTGTGCTCGGTTTGCTGCTGGCTACCATCGGCATGGATACCGTTTCCGGTGTTGCCCGCTTCACCTTTGATATTCCGATTTTATACTCCGGGCTAGAATTTCTGACGATTGCCGTCGGTTTATTCGCCCTTGGTGAAGTGTTCAAAACGATATTGGAGAAGGACTATGGATCGGGTACCACCTCGAAGATCGGTCGTATCCTCCCAACACGCAAAGATATGAAGGATAGCGCAGGTCCTATCGCCCGAGGCTCGATTCTTGGCTTCTTCATCGGTATTCTGCCAGGCGCCGGTGCGACACTTGCTTCTTTCTTCAGTTATATCGTTGAGAAAAAAGTAAGCAAGAAACCGGAAACCTTCGGCAAAGGTAACATCGCTGGTGTAGCTGCTCCGGAATCAGCGAACAATGCTGCATCCGGCGGGGCAATGATCCCCCTGTTGACCCTTGGTATTCCAGGTTCCGGCACAACCGCCATCCTGATGGGGGCGCTCATTATGTACAACATTCAACCAGGCCCACTGCTGTTTGAGGAACATCCTGATGTTGCATGGGGTCTGATTGCAAGTATGCTGATCGGGAACTTTTTCCTTCTCGTATTGAACATGCCGTTAGTAAAAGTATTTGCAAAAATTATTCAGACACCGGCAAAGTACCTGATGCCGATCATTATTGCAATCTCCATTTTCGGCGTTTACGCCGTTCAAGCGCAGGTGTTCGACCTGATCTTGCTGCTCGGATGCGGTATTGCCGGCTTCTTGCTCGCTCGCAACGACTTTCCGCTGGCGCCGCTTGTACTCGGACTCGTCCTCGGTCCAATGATCGAGAACAACATGCGCCGGGCACTGACGACATCAAACGGCGATTTCATGATCTTCCTGCGGGAACCTATTTCACTCACCTTCCTGATCATTGCTGTTCTGTGGATCGTCGTGCCGATTCTGCTTAAGAAAAGAGGAAAAGAAGTTGTTATAAATGAAGAAGGCTAACTACACGTATATCGATATGCCAAGGAGGCAGCTATGAATACCAGCAAATTAGGTGGAAAAAGTATTATTGCGCGCATCGAAATGAATATTGATGAAGTCAATTTTGGTCAGGTAACGGCTGCCATCTTCGAAGCAGGCGGCGACATCGTTGCCATAGATGTCATACAGACAAGCAAGCACAAAACAATTCGTGATGTCACCATCACCGTAATCGACACCGTCGATATCGAGATCATTACCGAGCGAATCCGAAGCATGCCCGGTGTTCGGCTCCTTCATCTATCGGATCGCACCTTTTTGCTTCACCTGGGAGGCAAGATCGAAACCAAGCTTAAGACGCCGATCCAAAACCGTGACGATCTCTCACGTGTTTACACGCCGGATGTCGCACGAGTATGCATGGCTATTCGGGATGAACCTCGCAAAGTCTTTTCGCTTACCATGAAGCGCAACACCGTCGCCGTCATTTCCGACGGCAGCGCCGTCCTGGGGCTCGGCAATATCGGTCCTCATGCCGCTATGCCTGTTATGGAAGGTAAATCGATGCTCTTCAAGCAATTTGCAGATGTCGACTCCTTCCCGATCTGTCTGGATACCCAAGACACGGAAGGCATTATTTCTATTATCAAGGCAATCGCCCCGGCGTTCGGCGGCATTAATCTTGAAGATATTTCTTCCCCGCGCTGCTTCGAGATCGAACAGCGACTACGCGAGGAACTGGATATCCCGGTATTCCATGACGACCAACATGGAACGGCTGTCGTTTTGTATGCAGCCTTGATCAATGCACTTAAAGTGGTAGGTAAATCTGTCGAAGATTTAAAGGTCGTTGTCTGCGGAATAGGTGCTGCCGGTACCGCCTGCACCAAAATTCTTTTGTCAGCAGGAGTGAAAAACATCATCGGGGTTGACCGTGCCGGCGTACTAACGGCAGATGAAACCTACGACAACCCGATGTGGCAATGGTACGCTCAGCATACCAATCCGAACCGGGAGTCTGGAACGCTGCAAAAAGCTGTTCAAGGTGCGGACGTATTCATCGGGCTGTCTGCTGGCGGTATTTTGAAAAGAGAAGATGTTCAGTCGATGTCCGAGCGTCCCATTGTCTTTGCGATGGCCAATCCAGAACCGGAGATTCTACCAGAAGAAGTCGAGGATATCGTAGGTGTCATTGCAACCGGCCGTTCAGATTATCCGAACCAGATTAACAATGTGTTATGCTTTCCCGGCATCTTCCGTGGAGCCTTGGACTGCAGAGCATCTGAAATCAACGAGGAAATGAAGCTGGCAGCTGCAGAAGCAATTGCTTCTGTAGTAACCGAATCCGAACGAAGCCGGCATTACATTATTCCGAGCGCCTTCAACCAGCAAGTCGTAAGCGGCATACGAGAT
>NZ_LT985747.1:4409131-4444131 GCF_900289175.1 Paenibacillus faecalis
AAGATACAAGGATTATATTATTGCTAGCCATTTTATTCTTCAAGCAGAAAACGGCATACGAGATCTTGTCATTCAAGCAGCCATACGAACCGGGGTGGCACGCAGAATTCCAAGGGAATACCGATAACGATAGCAGATCTATCGATTTGCATTCCATGAAACGGGGGATTCTTTTATGAAAAGCAGCATACGAGCGATCGTGGATATCAATATGAAAGCAAATGAATTCTCGTCCAGCATCGTGCTCGTTGTTGGACCAGATCATTACATTGACGCCAAAAGCTTACTGGGTCTCAGTATGACACTCTATCGCAATCAAACCTATCTTCTCTATGTTTACGGTCCTGACCAAGAAGAAGCGAAAGCTGCCATGAAAGAGGTATTTGCACAGCATCAGCTGGACCTTCAACTAAAGGAGAATTAAATCACTACAGGATGATCCAGTCATGCTGTATACCATTTGTTTCCGCCCGGCCAAAATGGACAGATACACGGTGAACATATATCTTAAAATGATACGTACGAAGTCAGTTCATATTTTCAGGTTGCCAACTGCAACCCGAAAATATGAACTTTTTACATTTTGAAACATATAACTGAATACTCTATTGATCGGTGTCAAGAAATTAATAAGGAAGTTTAGTATAATACCAATGAAACGGTTTCAATCATTATTGCACAAGAGGAGAAGAACATGAAGCTTAATGAAATTAAAGAAAGAATGTCTAGTCAAAAGCTTTATTATTGCAACGATGAGTCCTTAATTTCAGAGCAGAGGAAACACCTTGACTTATTGTATGATTTCAATCATACACGTCCAACCGAACAGACTAAAAGAGATCAATTGCTAAAGAAAATGTTCGCCCAAATCGGGGAAAATTGTTATATTGAGCCTCCCCTTCATGCAAATTGGGGTGGGAAAAATGTGCACTTTGGGCATGATGTATATGCCAATTTCAATTTGACGTTGGTCGATGATTGCGATATTTTTGTTGGCGACCATGTTTTGTTTGGGCCAAATGTTACGGTTTCTGCGGGAACGCATCCTATTCATCCAAAGTTAAGGAGCAAACAAGCACAGTACAATGTTCCGATTCATATCGGAAATAATGTCTGGATTGGAGCGAACTCAGTCATCCTTCCAGGTGTACATATTGGAGAAAATACAGTTATCGGTGCTGGAAGTGTAGTCACGAAGGATATACCTGCCAATGTAGTGGCAGTCGGCAATCCTTGCAGAGTAATTCGGGAAATTAATGAAAAGGATATGAAATATTATTATAAAGATTTGGAAATAGACATTGAGTGATCGGATGGGACATAGATTATTAGAATTTACCCACTGGAAGAGAACCAGTACCTAGACCCGTTATTGAACACAAGAACGAAGGCGTGTTTATAGTCCATGTGAAACGAATGGCTATGCTTGTAGAGTCAAAGCAGCCCGCTCTCGAATGAGAAACGAGCTGCTTTTTTAGTCTTCACGAATACATTTTCAATTTTGCAGCTCACTTTAACCGTCATCACGTGGATTCATACCAGTACCCTTTGATTCCTCGCTCCATACGAACCAATGCCTCCAGATAGAAGTAATCTCCCCAGATCATATAATCATCCGGGGCCCGGTTCCCCCTCACATGATAGGAGCCATGCTTCAGCAGTCCTTCCGCATCCGGCAAATCCATGGTCGAATAATGTTCCACCAAAGATTTCATGCTGCGGTTCAGTGCATCTTCGAACGAAGACCGATCCGGATCGTCATCCGGTATAAGCTCCAGAAGCTCGAGCAGACCACAAGCCGTAATAGCCGAGGCCGAACTGTCACGCGGTGTTCCCTCTTCAACCGGCACATCAAAATCCCAATATCCAACAGCATCTTCAGGCATCCGCTTTATAAAATATCGCGCCAGTCGCTTTGCTGTGTCCAGAAAATCATCACGCTTAGTATATCTGTGGGCGAGGGCAAAGCCGTAAATGCCCCATGCCTGACCGCGCGTCCAGGTTGATCCATCCTGATAGCCTTGATGGGTTCCGCCCCGAATCGCATTTCCACTGTCTGGATCGAAATAGAATGTGTGGTAGGAGGAGCCGTCTCCGCGCACCAGAAATTTTTGGCTTTGCAGCGCATGTTTTAAAGCAATATCGTAATATTTGGCGTCACCTGTCTGCGCATGTGCCCAGAACAGTAGCGGGAGATTCAGCAGACAATCGATAATCATCCTTCCCCCGTTTTCAGGATCACCCTCTTTTCCCCATGCCTGTATGATTCCCATACGAGGACGCCATCGGGCTAATAAGACGTCTGCAGCCTGAAGTGCAGCTTCGCGTGCAGCGTTATCCCCCGTGATTTTCCACTGAGCAACCGCAGACAGAGAATATAAAAAACCGATGTCATGGTGATCAAGAGCAACGTGACGATCTAGTCTATCTTTAAAGTTGGCCAGATAAGATTCTGCCGCCTCTTTGTAAAAAGGATCATGCCCAAACTCGTAAGCGAGCCACATCATGCCGACATAGAACCCTTCAATCCAGTCGTTATTTTCACCCCATTCATATTTTTGACCTTCAATTATATGGGGTAGCTTTCCGGGATGTTTCATTATATTTTGTTTCATTTTCAGCAGCGCGTCCTCAATTGCAGCTTTCCACATGTTCATCCTCCTCTTCCTTAAAAACGATTAACTTGGTCTATGCATCACTACGAATACGGGTTATTCTTCCGATCGCTGTTGCCCCCGGATTTTTTTCTCCAGAATAATTCCGCCTTCTTTCGTTGGATCTCTCACTTTTAAAAACTAAATCTCCATATCAAACACAACGCTCTTCGTTTCAGCATCCGTAACGATGATTCTTCCCTCAGAGGTGTGGTCCACTATAGGCACAAGATCAAATCGCACCACATTCTCCTCTCGGTTTGTTGCTCCATATACCGCGGATATAAGCACATGTTCACCTGACTCCAGCTGAACGGTCAGCGTAGGAATCATCGTTCGCGGCTTGAGAAGATTCGTATTGGCTTCCGGGTAAACCATGATCGCACCAGTATAACCCTGTATATTCACGATACCGCTAATTCCGCCAGGCATCAGGGCAACAGCCCGATCTGCTGCTATCTTTACCCCATCCGTCTCACTTAGAGCAAAGTCCATCATCCTTCCTACAGCAAAACCGCCCTCGGCCGCAGCCAAACGTCGTTTGGAGTCAATGCGGTGAATCCGTACATGCCACAATCCTACCGGAATCAGCCATGTCTGTATTTCAACATCCTGCCACGGGAGCCACTTTGAATACACAAACTGTTCTTCAACCCGGTATTCCTCACAAAAGCGCCGCACACGGTAATGCTCATCGCATTCGCTGAGAGCCAGCATGGAATCATAGGCCCCTTGTGTCAAACCATAGTACCCTTTCGGAACACTAAATCCAAACAGCGTGGAATAAGCAAATTTCGCATACTTGGCCGCACTATGTGCCATATCAAAATTAGCCATTTGGCCGGAACAAAGCGCCATCACATGCCGATCATCCTCCGGCCGGCAAATTAACATTCTGGCATGGGGCTGCATGGATACCGGATTCAACTTCGGCAGCGGCTCCTCTTCTACTGACCAGAACGGATGATCATCGGGTAAATCCAGAATAAGAAACGATTTGAACGCCCAATAAGGCGATCCGGGAGCGTTGTAGCTCTCCCCCATGATCAGGTTAGGGTAGGCATATCCTATACTTAACAAGCCGTCTGTCGTAAAAATCGGCTGATCAAACCACCACCGCAGATGGCGCATAATCATCCCCTTGATCACACCGAGCGAAAACGGCTCAACACCGGCATATACGAGCGCGCACCAGAAGGCGACCTGAGCGAAGCGGTACGTTTGACTGCGCCCGAAAGGGAGGCTGCTTCCATCTTCAGCAAACCAATAAATGAACTGCTTGGCGAAAGTTTTGGCTCTCTCTAGGTAAATCTTTGCACGTTCTGGATCATCATTCTCCATCAGCTTGGCATAGATCAGTGTGTAAAAATGCATGGCAAACGGGATGTAATAATCCCGCTGATCGGTCTTACCGTCAGAATACCATCCGTCATCCAAATAATAGGTGTCTATCGTATCAAGATACTCATCCATGATGGCCTGGTTATAAGGCATACCTACCTTTTTGAAGCCGACATTCACAAGCACCGTGAACATCAGCCAATTGTTCGGGTTGGAATGATCCACAAGGTTGATCTGATTCAGCCATTTGTACAGCTGCTGCTTTTCACGTTCATTTAACGGGTCCCACAGCTTATCTGGAGCCAGTGCCAGACCCAATCCAAACACAGCCTGTTCAACCATCCGCTGGTCTTGAGTTACGAAATCTCCCCAATATTCCTCATGCTCTGGATTCGTGCCATTGATGATTCCCTTTAGAAACAGGGGCCATAAATCCGATTCCCCGCCGCCGCTGGCATGAGGTATAAGCCCCCATAACGGTCTGGCAAAGGCCTCCATAAGCGCAATGGCTTCATTATGTATTGCGGCTGTAAATCCAAGTTCAAGCCCTGCGCAACCTGGAGTAAAATGCCGCTTTAAAGGCTCCAGCGTATCTGTAACTGCTTTCTGCAAATCTGCCTTCGTCCGAAACGATAAGTGCTGCTTCCTTTTACCTATTTGCTCCACAGTCCTTACTCCCTTCCCTTCTCACGGGCGAATTCCAAGATGTAAATTCACTGGGCGTCATGCCGACTTCCCTTTTGAACAATTTAATAAAATAGCTCTTGTTGGCATATCCGAGATAATCCGACACTTCCTCGACCGTTATATTAGATTGCTGTAGTAATTGCTTCGCCTTCTGAAGCTTGACCATATTGACATATTCGATAAAATTTTGATTCGTTTCACGCTTGAACAAGCGACTGAAATAGCTTGAGTTCAGATTCAAATACCCTGCCATTTCCTCAAGGGTTAATTTCTCGGTCACATGCTGAATGACATATTTTTGTGCCCGGATGATCTCGGGACGCTTGGAGCGGATCGACAATACGCTTAATCGACGGGAAAGCTCTGTCAGGCAACGCATAATCCAGCTCTGTAAGTGCTCCATCGAATGAATATCGTTAATGGCGTCATATGGCTTCTGTTCGGAGATGCTGTGTTCAACCTGCAATGTAACTTTGGTTTTCATTTGTAAGTCCATGAGAAGCTGAAGCACCCATTCCTTCACATCAGCCGGATGAAATCGGTTCGTCCTGACCCATGTCGCCCATTCCTTGACGATCTCGTTTACATGCTCAGGTCGATTCAGAGCCAGACTATCATTTATTTTCGAGAAGAACAGAGCATATTCCGCATACATATCCTCACTCGAAAAAGTGGCTCTTTCAAATCGATGAATTTGAGATTCTCCCAGATAAAAACGGTGACTCCATTCCTTCAGCATAGGCATTAATATGAGCCGCAGATCCTCGGGAACTGAAGCTTCCCGCCCCAGGAGGCAGGTGACTGATATTTTTAAATACTGCTTTATGGCAGCGATGGCCTTCTGGGCCGTATAATGCAAAATCTGCTGTTCCTTGACCGGATCATCGCAGCAGATCAATGCGACCAATTCACCGTTGCTATGACGGAAAATAACGCTGCGATGCATGGAATCGAGCACTTCCTGCAAAACATTTTCAACCGCAAAAGAAATCGTGTAATCGTTCATTTTTCGGGTTTCAGAAACTTCAGACATTCGATCAATATAAATCACAAGTGGCAGATAATACCTAGCATCAAGCTCGACTCCATTAAGTTGAGCGTGGTTTAGCCACGCTTCTTTTGTCCACGATAATTGATACAGTGTATCCTTGAGCAATTGTTCTTTTAATGCGGATCGGTTCAAAGACTCCTTCTGCATGTACATCAACATCTCGGCAGCTCTATGCTTCTCCTTGCTCAAATCGACCGAGATCGTATGCAGCAGTTGTTGGAGCTGATCCACATCTAAACTTTCTTTTAAAATATAGTCGCTCACCTTTAATTTCATCGCTTGCTGGGCATAGTCAAATTCATTGTGGCAGGACAAAATAATCGCTCGAAACAGCGGATTTGCCTGGTTAAACTTCTCCAGCATCTCCAAACCATTCATTTTGGGCATCCCGATATCGGTAATTACAATGTCAGGTAAATTCTGCTGTGTATTCTCCCAAGCTTCCAAACCGTTCGAATAACAGCCGATCAGTTCGATGCCGAGCTCTTTCCAGGAAATACTTTGCGATAAATAACGGGCAACAGGATAATCATCATCCACCAGAATCGCAGTTAACACCATGCTCACCTCTCTCCATTTCAAATGGAAATTTTAAAGTGATACTCGTTCCTACGTCCTGCTCACTGTCAATTTCCAGCTGAGCGTTAAACCCGTAAATCAACCGAAGGCGCTGAAACACATTACGCACACCAATACCGGAAAACCCTGTTTTCGCAGCGACTGCAGCATCTGGAGTATGGTTCATATCCGCATAAAGTTCTTGAAGTGTGGTCTGGCTCATACCAATCCCGTTGTCCCGAATCGTTATACGAAGATGATCTTCCCCTTTTTCTCGAATACGTATCGCTTCAATAAAAATATCACCTGAGAACTGCTCAAATCCATGAATAATAGCGTTTTCAATAAAAGGCTGAATCATAAAACGCGGAACCAATGCATGCTCGCATCCATCCTCATAACTTACTTCAAGTCTGACCTGATTAGCATGGCGAAAGTTCATGAGCCGGATATAATGATGGATAGTTTCCACCTCTTCTTGAAGCGGGATAAACTCATTGTCACGGTTAATGGTCATCCGGAGTAAAGAGGACAATGAGGCGATTAATTGCGCGTTCTCCTCATCTCCCTTCGTCAAAATATTAAATCGGATCGAATTCAAAAGATTAAACATAAAATGCGGGTTGATCTGGGCCTGAAGCATTTCCAGCTCCGCTTTTCGCTTCTTCGACTGTTCAACCGTAATCTGTTCGAACATCGATTCAATCCGGTCCAGCATATGATCGATCGTCCGTGCAAGCAGAGTGACCTCATTGTTCCCTCGAATACCCGAGCGTATATTCATCTGTCCCCTGCCAATCCGGGTAATAAAGCTACTTAGCTGACGAAGCGGTTTCGTAAATGCCGAAATCAGCATCGTCAGTAAAATACAAAATAACGTAAAGAAAAGCACCTGTAACCCAAAACTGATCAACAAAATTTGTTTGTTCTTGGCTATAGCTGACGATAACGGAATTAAGCTGACCAGCTTCCAAGGATTAGCGCGAATCGACTGCTCGGCATACACGTATTCCTGTCCATCCATTTCAATGGTCCGTGCGTGCCTATCCTGGTTCCACCAGGTCATTTCGCTTCCGACCAGGGACGGATCGGAATGAGAAATCACCTTTCCCTCTTCATTCAGCAGCATCATCTCCTGATCCGAGCTTGCACCTCTTATAAGATGATCACGAATTTGTCGTTCATTGACACTGATGATCACGTAGCCGATAACGCTGTTGGACGATGTACGAATCGGGCGTCCGATCGTAACCAGATAAGATTCCTCCTGTTGAACCGTGTTAAAATAATTTTCCTGCAATCCAACCCAAAATGTAGAAAACGAAGGGATTTGGTTTAATTGATCAAACCAAGGCTGCCTGTAAAGCTGCTCAGGATCAAAATCACTATGCGAATAATTGGTATATGTAAAATCGTCTTTCCCAAGGATGGTGACATAAAAATCATCATGCTGTCCAAACAACTCATCCAGAAATCGGATTAATCGGCTGTAGTTCAGCAGATAACTATCCTTCTGCTCCTCGGTTCCCCTCTTCTCATGCCCGGAAATAATCTGCTGCCTTATTTCCGTATTGGTAAGTACAATATTCGACAGTTCCAGCGTCTGATCCAAAACACCATTCACATCAGACTGAACAGCTCTCAGTGCATCTTCAGAGCTGACAACAGCACGATCAAGCAGAAGATCCTTCGTTAAATAATGAGTCATTAGATATATGCCACCCAACGGAAGAAGAAAACATATCAAAGCGGACCAAATCAATTTTTTTCGCAATGAAAATTTGGGTATCATCACAGAATGCAGTCCTCAAATCGGATTGAATTGGAATAGGGAAAACCTGAGTTTTCCCTTAAACATCCACATTTTATTTAACTCTAGTTAAACGGCTGACCTCTGGGTATAAACCAGGTTACTTGTTGTTATTCACAACCTCGGTAATTTTCTGATCAATGTTCTCAATTGTTTTGTCCAGATCCTCATTATTCAAAATATACTGCTCCGCTTCTGGAATCACAACGTTTTTGGCTTCTTCCGCATATTTTACAGGTACTGGAGCTGTTCCTGGCACTGTGTTTTTAATCGTGTATTTCAAAGATTCCACATCGATCTTTGATGGGTCCATCGTGGAATTAACGATCGTATCCACAAGCTTCTCCGTATCGGATTTAGCCCAGCCTGAGAATACCCGGCCCCCGATCTCCAATCCTTCGGATGTATACCATCTGACAAACTGGTAGGCTGCCTCTTTGTTTTGGGATTTTGCCGCCACTGCCATATATGTCGGTTGAACCGGAGAATAATGTTTACTTTCCCCTTCCAGTTTAGGAAGCGGAGCAAATGCTGTTACAAAATTAGCCGGGAATGCCTCCGTTCCTCCGGATTCCGCTACCATCCAATCCCCCATAGGTAGCATGGCTGCAAGACCGTTGAAATACTGGTTACGGTAAGCCAGCTTCTGCGAAATGATGTCCTCGTACGGGTTGGCACTCTTATCCTCATGCATCATTCTCTTCATCATTTCCAGATTCGCTTTCAACAGAGGGTCCTTCGCATTGGAAGTACCATCAGCTTTTAAAAACGTATTATCGGATGGCTTGCTCATCAGTTGCAGTTGGAAATAATCCGGCCAATTGTGCAAATAAGCCCCATATCGCTTTTCAGCACCTTCACCTTTCGTCAGCTTTTTGGCGTATTCCTCAAACTCTTTCCAGGTCCAATCTGTCGGAATCGGCAGCCCGGCTTCTTCCAGCATGGATTTATTCATGATGACAAACCAGCGCTGCATCGAAGACGGAAGAGCATAAATTTTGCCGTTCACTCGGGTATCTACTAAATATTCATCCTCGTATTTATAACCGTCTTTTTCAATGTAGCTGTCAAGCGGCTCGAACAGTCCAATATCCGCCCGCTGCGAATAGTTTGTATACGGAAGTTCAACGATATCCAGCTGATCATTTGACGCGGCCATTAGATCAAGCTTCTGCATCGAAGCAATGGAGTCGCCTTTTTCATTCAATAAATCAAGCTCCACCTTAATATTGGGATGCTTTTTCTCAAATTCTGGTATAATCTTGCTCCACTGTGCTTTTGCATCCGTCTGCCATGTACTTAATTTCAGAACGATCTGTTCAGATGCTGCTTCCTTGCTTGAAGAATCATTGTTGTCCTGAGCAGCAGACTGCTCTGAGAACGTACTATTTCCGTTGCCACCACATGCCGCAATCACGAGCACAAGAGACAAGCTTAACAACATTGCTGATAATCTTTTGATTTTCATACAGACCCTCCTCTAATTAATTCAAATTCGTTATACATCGAATCCTTTTGTAAGTGCTTACATAAAACATCCTATCATGCCGCAACTTTTTTCGTAGTTCCCATTTTTTACGGATGACAAACGATTTTTACTTTTTCAGCCTTTAACACCTCCAAGTGATATCCCTTCTATGACCTGTTTCTGACCAATTGCAAAAATAATAAGCAAAGGTAATATCGCTGAAACTGCACCGGCCATCATTAGAGAATACACATCACCGTATTGATCCCCAAACAGCCGAATGCCAAGCTGAATCGTAAATAAGTCTTTAGACTTCAAGAAGATCAACGGGTACTGATAGTCATTCCATGTCCAGATAAATCTTAAAATGGCATACGTTGCAACACCAGGGCGAATGAGTGGAAGCGCAATCTGCCAAAAAGTTCGGAAATACCCTGCTCCGTCGATTTTTCCCGATTCAATGTATTCATTGTTCACACCCATGAAAAATTGTTTTAACATAAAGGCTCCAATAATACTAAAGCTGTTCAAAAGGATCAAACCGGCATGGGTATCAATCAGATCCATCCAGTTAAACAATAAAAACTGCGGTACAAGTGAAGCTTGCGGCGGGACCATGTATAGGGCAAGAACAAGGACGAACATGGCGTCTCTGCCCCAAAATCTCAATTTGGAGAAGCCGTAGGCGGCGAGTGCACATACAAAAACGTTAATGACGGCCGTTGTTATCGTGATGTAAATAGAGTTCCAATAATAGCGAACGAACTGCCCGCTCCATACAGCCTGATAGTTCTCTATCACATTCCAATTTCTCGGTATCCATTCGATCGGAAATTTGAACACATCCATTTCAGGTTTAAAGGAAGTGGACAGCATCCAAACAAACGGAAGAATGAACAGAATACCGATCAAAGCCATGATGATGGTCCAGATTAGTTTTGGAACATTTAACCTCATGACGCATCTCCTTTCTGAGTTCGCTTAATAGTTCACCCATTTTTTCTGAGCCAACATTTGTGCTCCTGTGATCACCAGACAGATCAAGAACAAGATCAGCGCCATACTGGAAGCATAGCCTGTTTTCAGCTGGTTGAAGGCAGTATCATACAATTCATATACGATAACGGTTGTGGAGTTAGCCGGCCCGCCTTGTGTAAGCACCTGAATCAGGTCGAATATTTTAAAGGTGCCGATAATCCCCGTGACCAACAAGAAAAAAGTTGTCGGCGATATGCAAGGCAGCGTGATTCGGCGGAATTTCTTCCATGTACTTGCACCGTCAATCTCAGCGGCTTCATACAGATCCTTCGGAATAGACTGTAAACCCGCAATGTAAATAATGATGTTGTATCCCAGCATAATCCACACCTGAATCATCATGAGAGACGGCAGTGCAAAATCAATGTCCGCAAGCCATTTCGGTGGATTATCAATCCCAAGGGAAATGAGAGTATTGTTTACAGGTCCTAAAGACGGGTGGAACAGAACCTGCCATACCATAGCCACCGCTACGATACTCGAAATATAAGGAAGAAAATAAACTACCTTAAAGGCGCCCTTTAAGTACACATGTCGATCAATCAAAACAGCGAGCACCAGTGCAATCATCATCGTGACCGGAACGGTAATAATGAAGATCAGGTTGTTGATCAAGCTTTGGATGAATGCGCTGTCATTAAACAGTTTCACAAAATTACTAAAGCCTGCGAATTTAATGGCCTCAATACCTGCGACAAAATTCCAATCGGTAAAGCTTAGCAATAAGGAACCGATGACAGGAATCAAGGTCAAAATGAGAAGCCCGAGCATTAAAGGTGCCACGAATAAATAACCGGCAATTTGCTCCTTCGCTCCCATACTAAGATGGAATGATCTGTTCGTTCGTTTCATACTTCTCCCTCCTGGGCACTTTGCTTGGCCGAATTCACTTCAAACATTTACGCCAAGTAAAAGCGAGGTTAGCACTTCTGCTTTCTTATATTTTAGAAAAGTTGCCAGGTGCTTTTAAGTAATAGAAATGTTCATTTTGGAACGAATTTTACTTTTTTAACGCATAACGAAAAAAGATGAGCCGATCACGGTTCATCTTCATCCATCCAGCTTACGCAGCTGGTCCGCAATATCCCGTCGCCTGTTTTCGATATAACGACGAATCGTATCCGGCTCGCCGTCAAATATTGTTTGGCTCCACTTCTGATGGGGGTCTTTATATACATCATCTGCTATGTTCTTATACATCTTATACACGATGGGGAGTTGGTGCTGCACCGTAAATACCGTATCTAGAAAATGGGATAAAAGACCTTTATAGTGCTGACGATAATCCCGGAAAGACAACAGCTTCTCCGTCAGCTTATTGTGACCATGAATTTTTACGAGATTTGAGTCCACCAACTTGCCGTAGCAATTCCTGCCCCATGTCCCTTCATAATCCCACGGAAGCATCTGATATACCTTCCTTGTACGATGCTCATACAATGTGTAATTTTGGCTAAATCCATCATAATTGCCTGTAAGTACAGCTCCGCTTAACCATCGAAGAAAATTGTCGATATCGAGATGACGTTCCAGATAACGCTGTAACGGTTCACCTTCATAAACATGGATGTTATGGATAAACCGAGACAGCTTGATGCGATCGGCCTTCTTGCCTTTAATTAATCTGTAACCGGAGAAATACGTTTTTTTAGATTGCCCCTTATCGGTAAAATCCGCATTATCGTTCACCGCATAAATGATGCTTTGTACCGGGATGCCACGCCTTCGAAAAAAAGGTGTTTTCACCCCTTCGATCTGAAGATAAACCCCTGCATTTTTATGATTAATGTAAAGCACGCAATGCCTGGTGTCAGGGCTTGGCACATGAATGGAGTGAAAAAAGCGGAAAGAAAGAGCATTTCGTATCATGGAAGGGTCGTCATATTCAGCATTAAAATGATATGTCCTGTTCGGCGTGCGAATTTCATACGACTTTTTAGGATACTCACGGGTGTGTCCACCGCGATAGCGTATTCGAATTGGGATTTTCTTGCCCTTGAGCAGCATTTGCGCCCGAACGAAGTTGTCCGACCAAATATCGCTTTTTAAAACCTCATACTCCTTTTTATCAATAAAAATCTGATAAATCGGCAATCCCACAAAGCCACCTCCTAAACACTGATAGGCTTACGTTGATTTTATTTTCTCTCTTACATTGAACCAATCACATTCTAGCAAGTGAACATATAAATATATTACAGATAGACGTGTTGGAAGATAGAAGCTTAACAATCTCTTCGCTTCTGCCATCATGCTTTATCTAATAAAATTACAGAAAGGAGAAGAACGAATGGCTTTCAACATGTACAGTATCAATGAGCAAATCTACAAAATGATGGATGGAATGAATTCCAGCGGTGATAAATCCCACGGACACAAATCACATGGGCATAAGTCGCATGGTGATAAATCCCACGGTCACAAATCACATGGGCATAAGTCGCATGGTGATAAATCCCATGGTCACAAATCACATGGGCATAAGTCGCATGGTGATAAGTCCCACGGTCACAAATCACATGGGCATAAGTCGCATGGTGATAAGTCCCACGGTCACAAATCACATGGGCATAAGTCGCACGGTGATAAATCCCATGGTCACAAATCACATGGGCATAAGTCGCATGGTGATAAATCCCACGGTCACAAATCACATGGGCATAAGTCGCATGGTGATAAGTCCCACGGTCACAAATCACATGGGCATAAGTCGCACGGTGACAAATCACATGGACACAAATCACACGGGCATAAATCGTACAGCGATAATTTTTTTGGATACACACCCTACGGGCACAAGTCCCACGGCAATAAGTCCCACAGCGATAAATCTTTTGGACACAAGTCGCACGGCGATAAATCACACGGACACAAGTCGCACGGCGACAAATCTTTAGGTAACAAATCCAAAAAATATAGATTTAAGAAGAGTAAAATTCAGTGGGGCGTTTATAAAAAACGCACCATCTCCAAAAAGAGCAAATTAAAATAATATTATTCCTAATCCTAAGACTGCCTCTGTCAGGAGCATTGGTCATAAGACCCCTGCTCCTTGGACGGAGCATTCTTGCAAACAATATATTCGAGAAGCCCATTTAATGTGATTCCGGTGACATACGATAAACATACTGCGGCCTTGATTCCTCTAAATTCCTCTGGTCTCTTGTGCTAAAATAACCCTGTAAACCTCATATTGATCCGTATAATTAGGAGATGAAAAAAAATTGATTACGATACGCAAGCTGGAATCAAATGAATCGCCCCCAATGAATCTGCTGTTGTTAGCGGACCCCTCGGAGAGACTTGTTCGACAGTACATACAGCGCGGTCAATGCTTCGTAGCTGAACGAGAGGGAAGAGTCGTTGGTGTGTACGTACTGCTGCCAACCCGTCCCGAAACGGTGGAACTGGTTAATGTTGCTGTGGAACAATCTCTTCATGGACAAGGTATCGGCAAACAGATGGTCAACCACGCCGTGCAGACCGCACGACAGCTCGGGTTTGCCACAATCGAAGTTGGAACAGGAAGTACCGGGGCTCATCAGCTGATCTTGTATCAAAAATGCGGCTTCCGTATGATCAGCATCGATCGTGATTTCTTTATTCGTCATTATGATGAGGAAATTTATGAAAACGGCATGAGGTTATATGATATGGTTCGTCTATCCCAGGATTTATAACGTGGTCTCCAACTAAATTTATTTCAGGTACACATCCCGAAGCCCATGAATAGGCTAAAGCATATTGAAGTTGGAGGGATTGAAGTGACAAGTAAACATACACCTGAGCATTTAGCCTGGCATGAAACGTTAGAAATTCATGAATTAACTGCATACCAGTCTAACAACTTGATTAACTTTAAGATGTCTGTGAATGATATTAAAGACACAAAACTTCATGCATTATATGTTGAGGCCATCAAAAGCATAGAAAAGAATCTGAAAGAGCTGCTGCAATATTATCCGGAAGCGCCTCAGTGCTATCACAATAGAGCAGTAGGCGTGGACATGACTGCATTCTACGCTGGGCAGCTGCTTGGATTCGCCAAAACTTCCGTGCGTTCCTATGCCATTGCCATAACGGAAACAGCAACGCCAAGGCTTCGAGAAACACTAACAAGACAATTGAACCATGCGATCATGCTACACGCCAAAGTCTTTAACTTCATGTATGAACGGGGACTATACCCGGCATACGATCTGAATCAGCTGCTAGCTAACGATGTGAAAAATGCAAATACAGCTCTTTCCTTGTAAGCTGGGCCGGGCTTCGTAGACTTTTCACACCGATCGAAGCTTCCAGCGTGCGGATGTGGCGTCGTACTAGCGGCGGTCAACCACACCCTACTTACTCCCATCGATGTGCATATATGCTACGAATTTGGCGCAGCACTATCCATAGACAAGAGCCTATGCTGCTAAAAAACAACATAGGCTCTTCTTTGCATCGCTTCCTTTTCATGTAGTCGTCCCTTATACCTCGTATTCAATAATCCAGCAGTCACGATATTCCCCTTCATGCCATTCGTGCTCCGGAAGGTATTTCTTTTTGACAAAGCCTGCTTTTTCATAAACTCTAAGCGCTCGCTCATTCCACGCTTGAGGGTCCATAACAATCTTGTCTGCCCCTTTATGAGATCGTAAATAACGAACCATAGTTATGACTAGTTCTGTTCCAATCCCCTGATTCCAAAAAGACGTCTCTCCAATGAATTGATCCATGCCGAAGATTGAACCCGTGAAATCACCGTATCCATATTCAATCCGCTCTTCATCTGTAATGGCGTAGAATTGAATATATCCGATATCCTGCCCATCATATTGGACAATGCAGCGAGTGTTTGATTCATCCCCGTCAAAAAAACTCTGCTTAACCATTTCCGCATCATGCGGCCGATCGCGACCCTCGTAATATGTCAGGACTAAAGGGTCACTCAGCCAATCAGCTAGCAGGGAAGCGTCCGTTTCAGCCAACAAGCGAACCGTCAAGTTGCCGTGCGTATAGAGATTCACAAATTTTCCCTCCGCTTTTTCTTAATCATCATCCCTAAAGCGATCATATGTCCAACTGTAAACACAAGTGATATTAACGTCAGAAACAAAAGAGCGCTGATGCTGCCATGATTCTCATCCAACCTGAACATGTATACGGTTACAAAGGCCAGAACCAATCCTATGAATCCGAACAGCGCCGTAATCGCTGCCCTAAACCGGATCGCTTTCACCACTTTACCGTACCTCCTTTATATCCGTTTATACGAATTCGGATTATTTTTCCCTGGCTAGATTGTACCAAATGTGAAGGATTCCATAAAATACAAAATCAATAGCTATGAAAAAAATAGATCTGGCGGACAAATCCGACGGCCTAATTCCCTTCTGCACAAAAAAAGAGCCGGTGAGCCGGCTCCTTTTTATCGTTATATACTGCAATGTTACTTATTCAGCGTTTCGCTCCAGTCATGAATCATATGACCTTCGATAAATTTTTCACAGTCCATAGCAGCCATACAGCCCGTGCCAGCCGCTGTAACAGCTTGGCGATAGCGGGTATCCTGTACGTCACCACAAGCAAATACACCCGGTATGTTCGTTTCCGTTGTACCCGGCTTCACGAGAATATAGCCATGCGAATCCGTTGTAATCTGACCACCGAGGAAACCGGTATTTGGTGTATGACCGATCGCTACAAATACGCCTTCCGCTTCAATGATCTCTTCAGCACCAGTTTCATTGTTCCGAACCTTCAACCCTTTAACTCCGGTATCATCCGCTACCACTTCTATCGGTGTCCGATTCAAGGCCCATTCGATCTTGTCATTTCCCCGTGCCCGATCCTGCATGATCTTGGAGGCACGAAGCTCATCACGACGGTGTACAACCGTTACGCTGGAAGCAAAACGGGTCAGGAAGCTTGCTTCTTCCATTGCAGAATCTCCGCCGCCGACAACAATAATCTTTTTATTGCGGAAAAAGAATCCATCACAGGTTGCACATGTACTTACACCCCGTCCAACACTTTCCTGTTCCCCAGGAATGCCGAGATATTTGGCAGATGCCCCAGTGGAAATAATAACGGATTCCGCCAGCAGCTCTCCCATTCCCTCAACATTCACTTTGAAAGGACGCTTCGAGAAATCTACCGATTCAACCCATGCGCTTTTGAACTCCGCGCCGAAACGTTCTGCCTGCTTACGCATATTGTCCATAAGCTCCGGGCCCATAATTCCTTGCGGGAATCCAGGGAAGTTCTCCACATCCGTCGTTGTGGTCAATTGGCCGCCTGGTTGCATCCCCTCGATAACGAGAGGATTCATATTAGCCCGTGCCAGATAGATCGCTGCCGTCAGACCAGCAGGTCCTGTTCCTATGACGATTGACTTATACATTTGAAAGCCTCCTTGTTTAAACATTTTCAGAAAGAATGATTTAAATAATGTTATATATTTTCTGTAAAAGGACAGAAATTATCATCACTTTGATCTTTATTTTCAAACACCTGGTCAATTTTCCGGGCATAGCGGCGTACCGTCGATGATGATATTCCATACCGTGATGCTACTTCCTCATAAGTATATGCACGTCCACGCATTTTTGCCGTTATATATTCAAGAGCCGCAGCCCATCCCGAAGTATTGCGGATATTCGGAATGTCTGGGTACAACCTGCTCAAAAAGCCAGACCATAACGTTTCAAGTTCCCGTTTCCAGAACAGATCAGAACGCTTGTCCATATTTTCAAAAGCCGTGTCTACGACCTTCTGCCAGTCCGGATGCCAGTCAGGCAATACTTCCTTTGTCTTTATGTCAGCTTGGCTATCCTGTATACGGTTTTTCTTGCTCTCCAGTTGCTGCAGTACAAGCCGCGCTGCATCCTTTAAAGTTGCATCCTCGTCCGGCTCCTGCAAAAAAGATTGAAGCGCATGCCGAACTTCATCATCGGCAATCAGCTCAAGTGTACGAATAACCTGCAGCTTGATATGAGGATCTCCGTGTCGTAGCGCCCAGAAGAAAGATGATCGGATCAGAGGATTGCGTTTCGCTTCCTCTGTCATCATTTCTCCCTCCTGCTCCCAACGTTTAAATTGTTCTTCAAAAGGAAGATGATAATGATAGCTTACCTTCATCACCTTCATGCCAGTCTTTTTTCTTTGCTGCAATTGAGCAAGATAAAAGTCTGGAATGACAGACCCCGGGTCCAGCTTTTTGGACTGACGCCAATAACTCGCAGCTGCCTCATAATAACCACTGTTGCATGCGGCAACCGCCGTATAATGATAAAGACTCGGATCACTGTTGTACTCCTCATCCTTCAAAAGCCGTCGAAAATGGCTGTATGCTGAATCGTGTTTACCCAAAATACCCATTGTTGTAGCAAGTTTAAACAGATGCTCCTGATGAAAAGGTACGGTGACGGACAGCATGTCGACAAGACGGTGACTCTGCTCATGGTTCCCCTCATGCTGAAAGAAAATAGCCAAGTTACATAATCCATGGAGATTTCCCGGTTCCTGCTCCAGTACTTCTTCAATGGTTTGCTTGGCCTTGTTGAATCGCCCCGTGTAATAATAGGCAAGTGCCAAATTATTTCGTGCTGCAAGAAAATCAGGACGATCTTTAACAATCTCCTCCAACAGCTTCACAGCTTGGGCGAACTTTCCTTCCTCCAGAAGCTCTCTGGCCCGCTCATGCTCAACCATGCCTTCCCTGCTCTTGATCCGGTTCACTTTCGTAGGACGATTCAATTCATAATGGAGAAGCTCCATTAATTCTTGTGCCTCATCCAAAAACTGCCCGGCGGAGTCCTCCTCCAGATACGTAACGAGCGCATGCTCAGCCTCTTCAAAAAGCCCCATATTCGCATAATTGTTCGCCATATAGAAATGACATTCGGTCATGGAAGAATCCACTTTATGCAAAATATGCTGAAGCACCTCGTTCGAACCTTTATAATCACCCATCTCTGATAATATACCCGCAACGTTACAGTGATTCACCGGATTATCCGGTTCATATTCAACAGCTTTGCGAAAATACTTCAGTGCCTTGTCATATTGAAAACGATCCAGCGATTTTACCGCCCGATCAAAGAAAAAGTTAGCATTCATTTCCACAGGTATGATATTATGCAAATTATCTAACCCGGATTGATATCCTTTCACGGAAGCAAGGCACCTCCTTTAACTTGCTCCTCTACCCCCAACAGTATAACATGTTACACTGCCATTTGCAGAAAAAAGACGCCTGGAATCATACCCCGGCATCTTTAAATAAAGTAGCTATCGATCCGCCCTCTGTAATGATATGTGTAGCTCTTGCCAGCATCGGAGCGACAGACAACACTTTTACATAATCCTTCGAATGATCAGGTAAAGCAATCGAATCGGTGACGACCAATTCCTCAATATGGGCATGATCCAGCCGTTCAAGCGCCTGTCCTGAAAATACGCCGTGCGTAGCGCAAACCACTGCATCCCTTGAACCACGTTGCTTCAATCCTTCAACAACATGAACAATCGTAGAACCTGTATCGATCAAGTCTTCAATAATAATAGGCGTTCGGTCCTTTACATCCCCGATAACGTGTGTGATCACCGACTCATTATGTGCCGGACGCTGCTTAATCATAATAGCAAACGGTGAGTCCAGGCGGCTTGCCAGCTTTTCTGCCGTTGAGGCACGGCCAGCATCCGGAGAAACGATAACCGGACGTTCGATTTTTTTACTCTTTAAATAATTCGTAATCAGGTCCAGCGCCGTCAGATGATCAACCGGTATATTAAAAAACCCCTGAATAGCCGGCGCGTGCAAATCGATCGTGATGACACGGTTGGCTCCGGCTGTCGTCAGAACATCAGCGACCATTTTAGCCGAGATAGGCTCTCGGGGTGCCGATTTTCGTTCCTGCCGTGCATATCCGTAATATGGAACGATGATGTTTACAGTCCGAGCTGAGGCCCGTTTGGCCGCATCAATCATAACGAGCAGCTCCACAAACATCTCATTGATCGGGTGTGAAAATGACTGGACGAGAAACACGTCGCAATTGCGAATGCTTTCCTCATAATGAACATAAATTTCTCCGCACTTAAATCGGGAAATTTTCATTTTTCCCAGCTCAACTCCCAATTTTTCAGCAATACTTGCAGCTAACTTCGGATTGGATGAGCCGGCAAATAGACGAAGTTTACGATACATTTGGTCCTCCCGGGGTACCTAAAAATTAATGAATGCAGTGCACCTTTTCCCTGGTAAACGTATACTTTCATCATTTTATGAAAGCGCCGCCTGCCAAATCAGGCCGCCCTCGTATCTGCGACTCATCAATAAGGATACACAGTAACGAAAACAGCCGGGTTCACTCGACGCTGTATGCACTTTATTCTATCTCTATTATACATCGTTTCATTCTATTCTTTCAAAGTGACCATTTCCCGGTTTCGTCTCTGAAAGGTTGCAACTTCTTTTACCCCAAGCTCTATCAGCATATCTCGCGCTTGATCCAAGTGCTCACCCAATTTCTGCGGCTGATGCGCATCTGAACCCATTGTTAGCGGAATACCGAGTTTGACCGCTTCCTCCAGGATTCTGCGGCTCGGAAACATCTCCTTGCAAGCTTTTGAAAGACCGGATGCGTTTAACTCCATCGCTTTTCCACTGCGCTTAACTGCGGCTAAAGCCGACTTCTCCATAGCGACCACTTCATCTATATGCTCACTGCCCGGACTAAAGCCAAATCTTTTGATCACATCCAGATGCCCCATCATATCATACAATCCGGTTGCCGCTGCTTTTCCCACCGCATCATAGTACTGACGGTACACCTCAAGCGGATCTTTCCCTTCCCAGCCATGAGTTTGACGAAAATCGGTGATGTCCCATTCTCCGAGAAAATGAACCGAGCCGATCACATAATCCCATGGATAATCCAGGATGATCTTCTCAATTTGCTCTTCATAGCCCTCGATATAATCCCCCTCCAGCCCGACGCGTACTTCAATCTGACCTTTGTAGCGCTCTTTCAGAGAGAAGCATTCCTCTACATAACGGGGAAGCTCATTCATCGGCATCGCCATTTCCGGATAATAGGCTTCAGGCTCGACATGAATGAGTGGCATATGATCAGACAGACCGATGTGATGCAAACCCAGTTCAATGCCCCTCTTTACGTACTCCTCCAGCTCTCCAACAGCATGACCGCAGCGGGAATGGTGGGTATGATAGTCGATATACATCTTGTTTCCCACCTCCTTAATCGCGGCGAGGACGTTCATGTCGGCGGCTTAGTTCATCCAAAATATCATCAAACGGCAGCTTTCGCTCCTGTAACAAAACAAGCAGATGGTAGATCAAATCGCTAACTTCCATCCGCAGCTCATCATTGTCGGCATTTTTGGCAGCGATGATGGTTTCTGACGCTTCCTCACCGATCTTTTTAAGGATTTTATCCAAACCCTTCTCAAACAGATATGTCGTATAGGCTCCTTCAGGGCGCTCCATCTCACGCTTGGCGATAATCTCTTCAAGTTCTCCAAGAACTGCAAAACGATCGCTTATCGCAGCAGCAGGCTGTTCACCCGATACGCTGACCTGCCCTTCCACAACGATTTCGTTAAAGAAACAGGCTGTTTCTCCCGTATGACAGGCCGGTCCTTTAGGATTGACCTGTACCAACAGCGTATCTCCATCACAATCATAAGAAGCGGATACAACCGATTGAATATTACCTGAAGTTGCTCCCTTATGCCATAATTGCTGGCGAGAACGGCTCCAGAACCACGTTTCTCCGCTTTCCAATGTGCGCCGGAGAGATTCTCTGTTCATATAAGCCATCATAAGCACCTGCTTGGTTGACGCATCTTGAATGATCGCAGGCACAAGTCCCGCTTCATCCCAACGAATATGTTCAATAACCTGCTCCAGCGACAAGTCCTGCTTAATATCCTCGCTCACCTGATGCTCACTCCCTTTTGTCTTAAATGCTGTTTAAGAGCCGGTATGGCCACTTCTTTATAGTGAAATATAGTCGCAGCAAGCCCAGCATCGGCTTTTCCAGCTGTGAATACATCGTAAAAATGATCCTCTGTTCCCGCACCGCCTGAAGCAATGACCGGAATGCCCACGGCATCCGATACAGCAGCCGTCAGTGCCAGATCAAAACCGTCCTTCGTTCCGTCCGCATCCATGCTTGTCAGCAAAATCTCTCCCGCTCCAAGTGACTCCACCTGCTTTACCCACTCCAGTACCTTGATGCCAGAAGGGGTTCTTCCCCCGTGAGTATACACTTCCCAATCGCCCCACATCTCATTGTATTTGGCATCTACCGCAACAACGATACACTGAGAGCCAAATCGACGTGCACCGGCTGAAATAAGTTCAGGCTGCCTTACAGCCGCGGTATTCATTCCGATCTTATCCGCGCCGGCCCGCAAAATCCGCTTCATATCATCTACAGACGATATGCCGCCTCCTACAGTGAATGGAATGGCAATGGCCCCTGCCGTTCGTCGGACAACCTCTTCCATCGTGGCACGGCCCTCAACGGAAGCGGAGATGTCCAGAAAAACCAGCTCGTCCGCGCCTTCCCGGTCATACAGCGAAGCCAGCTCTACCGGATCGCCTGCATCGCGGAGATTTACGAAATTCACTCCTTTTACAACCCGTCCGTCCTTCACATCAAGACATGGAATAATCCGCTTGGCTAGCATATCTTCGCCTCTTTCCTCTATCTTTAGTCTCCTTCATGTTACATAAGCAGTAAAGTGAAGCCTTATCCTTTTCCTTTTCACATCATACTCATGCATACGACTCGGACAGATTCACTAGAATACAAAACGTTTTTCATCACTTCGTTAATCTGCCTGCCTTACCTTATCTCTACCTGATGGCGTTCACCGCTTCCGTCAGACGGATGCTGCCTGTATATAGTGCCTTGCCTACAATAGCGCCGCCAACACCATCCAAACGGTGCTCACTGAGCGCTTTCAAATCATCCAGCTTCGTTACGCCACCGGAAGCAATGACCGTCCGACCGCTCGCTTTAGCAAGTGACACAATAGCGTCTATATTCGGCCCTTGCATCATGCCGTCACGTGATATATCTGTAAAAATAAAGGTCTCGGCCCCCTTTGAAGCCAGCTCTTTTGCCAGCATCTCCGCCTGTACCTCGGACGTCTCCAGCCAGCCTCGGGTCGCAACATATCCGTCCCTCGCATCAATGCCAATGGCTACCTTATCCCCATACTTGCCCAGTACTTCCTCGGTGAATGCGCGATCTTCAATCGCAGCCGTACCGATAATTACCCGGCTTACGCCAAGCGACAACAGACGCTCAACATCGGATATCGTGCGAAGTCCGCCGCCTACCTGAACGGGCACATTCACTTGTGCCGCGATCTCACCGATCATGACATCATTTACAGGACGGCCCGCCTTGGCTCCATCAAGGTCGACCAAATGAATAAACTTTCCTCCTTGTTCTTCCCATGCACGCGCCACGTTCAGCGGACTATCGTTATATACCGTCTCCTGGCTATAATCGCCCTGAACAAGTCTGACACACTTGCCTCCCAAAATATCAATGGCTGGATATATGATGAAAGATGACATGTACTTCCTCGCCTCCCAAGTGATTTAAACCTGCCTGCCTATGAATCCGTCAACGCCAAAAAGTTGTGCAGCAACCTCATCCCAAGCTCTCCGCTTTTCTCTGGGTGAAACTGCATGCCGTATACAGAGCCGTGTCCAACGATCGCAGTCACTGGCTGACCATAATCCGTCACCGCTAGTAAGTGTGACTCTTTCTCAGGAAGAACATGATATGAATGGACAAAATACACATGCCCTTCCTCAAGCCCAGCAAATAGTGGATGCTCGGGCTTACTAAACTTCAGTCTGTTCCATCCCATATGCGGCACTTTATAGTCGCCGCCGGCAAACCGGATGACCGATCCAGGCAAAATGTTCAGTCCTTCGTGACGTCCATGCTCCTCGCTATGGCTGAACAGCAACTGCATACCAAGGCAAATGCCAAGCAGCGGCCTATGGCGGGCCGCTGCCTCCTTCATCACGCCATCAAGGCCGCTTTCGTGCAGCTGCTCCATTGCATCGCCAAAGGCGCCTACCCCCGGCAAAATAATACCGTCTGCGGCCAACATGGCGTCCGCATCCCCGGTAACAAACGGTTCATACCCGAGCCGCTCCACCGCCTTGCCAACGCTGTGCAGATTGCCCATGCCGTAATCCACAATCGCGATGGCCATAGCTTACAGCACTCCCTTCGTGGACGGAACTCCCGTCACACGCGGATCAATGCTTGTCGCTTCATCCAGCGCACGTCCAAGCGCCTTGAACACCGCCTCAATCATGTGATGCGTGTTCTGTCCATAATGCACGATAACATGGAGCGTCATCCGTGCCTCGAGTGCCAGCTTCCACAAAAATTCATGCACCAGCTCCGTTTGGAATGTTCCAACTTGCTGAGAAGGGTACTCAGCCCGGTATTCAAAATGCGGGCGGTTGCTAAGATCGATAACAACCTGTGCCAGCGCCTCATCCATCGGCACAAATACACTTGCATAACGTTTGATCCCTTTTTTATCGCCAAGAGCTTCACGAAGCACCTGTCCAAGGCAAATACCGATATCCTCAACCGTATGATGATCGTCAATTTCGATATCCCCATCGGCTCTCACATGAAGATCAAATTGTCCATGCTTTGTAAACAAATCCAGCATGTGGTTTAAGAAAGGAACGTCTGTCTGCAGATCAGATATACCCGTTCCATCTACGTTAAACTGCAATGAAATGTCCGTCTCACTCGTCTTGCGGCTGATGCTTGATGTCCGTCCTTTTGCTTCAAAGCTGCTCACATTGTTTGCCTCCCTGTATTTATTCTGATTTTTGTTCTTGCATCAGACGGATGCTGATCGCCTGCGCGTGACCCTCTAGTCCTTCCCGGCGAGCCAGCTCCATAATGGTCTCCCCGTCACGAAGCAACGCTTCCTTGCTGTAATAAATCAGGCTCGATTTTTTAAGAAAATCATCCAGATCGACCGGTGAAGCAAACCTCGCCGTCCCGTTCGTCGGAATGATATGATTGGGGCCCGCAAAATAATCCCCCACCGGCTCCGAGCTGTACGGACCGAGGAAAATAGCGCCGGCATTCTCGATCTGACCTACAACAGTCATCGGCTCTTCCGTCATAATCTCAAGATGCTCCGGCGCAAGACGGTTAACCACTTCGATACCCTCCTTAAGGGTATCCGTCACAATGATTGCACCATAACTGTCCACCGATGCGCGGGCAATATCACGTCTTGGCAGCAGTTCCAGCTGGCGCTTCACTTCCGCCGAGACGGCTTCTGCCAAAGGCTGCGACGGTGTTACAAGCACCGCCGACGCCATCTCATCATGCTCTGCCTGTGATAGCAGATCAGCCGCTATAAACGACGGCTGTGCCTTATCATCAGCCAGCACCACAATTTCACTAGGCCCTGCCAGGCTGTCGATATTCACTGCCCCGTACACTTCACGTTTAGCCAAAGCGACAAAAATATTGCCAGGACCGCAGATTTTATCCACCGGCGCAATACTGTCCGTTCCGTAGGCAAGCGCGGCTATGGCTTGAGCCCCGCCTATACGGTAAATCTCAGTCACACCTGCTTCAGCCGCCGCCACGAGAATATAAGGATCAATTCCCTCTTGACCACGGGTCGCCGGTGGCGTAACCATAACGATTTCAGGCACTCCCGCGATCTGGGCCGGAATGACGTTCATAAGCACAGAAGAGGGGTAGGCCGCTTTTCCACCGGGAACGTATACGCCCACCCGCTTCAACGGTCGGATGATCTGTCCGAGAATACTTCCATCGGGCTGAAAATCCATCCAGGAGCTACGCTTCTGCTTCACATGAAACGCCCGGATATTATCCGCTGCGGCTCGAATAGCGGTCACAAAGGAAGGCTCGACCTGGTTATATGCTGCTTTCAGCTCACTCTCAAGTACACGTAGCTGATGGCTCTCAAGATTAACTTTGTCGAACTCCTTCGTATAACGAAGCAGCGCAGCATCTCCCTCCGTGCGTACCGCTTGAACTACAGCTTTCACCGTTTCATTCTGCTCCGGCGTTCCATAATCGCTCTTTCGTTCCAGCTTAAAATCCTGTGCCGATACTATTTTCATTGTTGATTCCCCCTAACCTCTCCTCTTCGTGCGTTTCTAAATTCCGTTCATATCACTTCTTTGATTTAGTTCGTCTTTTCAGCCAGTATCACTTGTTGCAGGCGATCGCACAGCTGCTGAATCTCAACATTCTTCATCCGATAGCTAACCCGATTCACAATTAAACGGCTTGTAATTTCAAATAGAGTCGTCATCTCAACAAGACCATTCTCCTTAATGGTCTGCCCGGTTTCCACCATGTCCACAATTCGATCAGCAAGACCAATAAGGGGCGCAAGCTCAATAGAGCCATTCAGCTTTACAACCTCTACCTGCTGTCCCTGCTCCCGGAAATACTGCGACGCTATATTAGGATACTTGGTTGCCACACGCTGCCGAATGCCTGGTGTCCAATCAGGAAGACCAATAACGGACATCCGGCATCTAGCAATTTGAAGATCAAGCAGTTCGTATACATCCTTGTTTTCTTCCATCAGCACATCCTTACCTACAATGCCAATATCGGCTACACCATATTCCACATAGGTTGGCACATCAACCGGCTTTGCCAAAATAAATTCCATTCCTGCTTCCGGCAAAGGAATGACCAGCTTACGTGTATCATCCACATCCATAGGAATCGGCCACCCCGCTGAACGGAACAACGCAGATGCCTTTTTATAGATCCGTCCTTTTGGCATAGCTACTTTTAATATTTCCGCCATTTCACGCACCTCCTTACAGCCTAAATCTAATTTATGAAAATGTGATTATTTCCTCATACCCTTGATGAAGCAATCCTTGCTCAGCTGTTCGAACTTCACCTGTGCCTGTTAATAATGTGGTTATAACGATTTTCCCTTCACGGCGAAGAATAGCTGCCTTTGCAAGACCTTCTTTGCGACGATCAGAAGTATACTGAACCAGAATAGGCAGCGGGTTTTCTGATTCCTTAACTTGAACACCATCTAAAATGCGGTTCGTTTTGAGTGCAAAGCCTGTTGCAGGCACATCACGTCCAAATTGCTTCAGCAACTTATCGTAGCGTCCGCCGCTAGCTACAGGTGATCCGATTTCCGCAGCATATCCTTCCAAGGTCATACCGGTATAATAAGAAAAATCCCCAATCATCGTCAGATCGATCAATACATGCTCCGATACACCATATGCCTCAAGCACTTCCCATACCTTGCAAAGATGTTCAATGGAGGCACACGCTTTTGGATTGCCGCTCCAGCCTAGAGCCTGCTTGCATATTTCCCTTCCTCCGCGTAATCGAAGAATTCCTTCCAGCTTATTTGTTTGAACACCAGACAGCTGTAAGCCGGAAATCATGTTCCGATAGCCAACATAGTCCCTGTTCAGCAGATCATGCTTCAAATTCTCCTGATCCTCTAAGCGATCAGGCAGCACTTCCTCCAACAGACCATTCAAAAATCCGACATGACCTAATGCGATTTTAAATCTTTCCACACCTGCCGCCTGCAATGATTCAATCGCCAGCGCTACAACTTCGGCATCGGCCTCAGGTGAATCATCACCGACCAGCTCCACACCAGTCTGAAAAAATTCAGCCTCCCGGCCAGCCTCTTCTTCAATCGCGCGAAATACATTCGCATGATAAGAAAGGCGGATCGGCAGCGGCTCTTCCTTCAGGAGCGAGGCCACTACACGGGCAATTGGGGCGGTTATATCCGAGCGAAGCACCATCGTCGTACCCCGATTGTTTAACAGCTTGAACAGCTTCTGATCAGATGTCGAGCTGGCGACACCTACTGTATCGTAATATTCGATCGTTGGCGTCATGATCTGCCGATATCCCCAGCGGTCCATACATGCAAGCACTTGCTGTTCAATCTGACGCAGCCTCGTTACTGCATGCGGCAGATAGTCCCGAACGCCAGCTGGTTTTTCAAAACCTTTTGGTTTAGACATGACGTTGCACCTCAATCTGTTTTCTTTATTATATTAAAGCGATAATATGCTACCAAATTAAAGAATATTGGCTATATTACCATAGATCATGCTTTATCGTCAATTGATATGTAACCACTTCTTACATATATTACTCTCTTGTGCCGCTTTATCCTCTTGCATTGAAAAGAAAATAAACCAAAAAACCGCCTTATGACCAAGGCGGCTTCAAGCTGGCATGTAGCCAGATTTATTAAAATTACAATTCAACGAACTTCTTATGTCTCTTGCCATCATGTTCTGCCTAGATATGTTAAAAACCTCAGACAGAATATCAAGTTGACTCCTCTTCCGGCGTCACCCGACTAAGTTCACGCAGCGGATTACCCCCTACAAAAGATCCCGGGGCCACGTCCCTATGTACGACAGCACCAGCTGCAACGACTGCGCCATCACCGATTGTAACACCAGGCAAAATGGTTGTATTCGCGCCGATAAGGACATTTTCGCCGATAACCACTTCCCCCAGACGGTATTCTTTAATGAGGTACTCATGAGCGAGGATGGTGGTATTATACCCAATGACGGAATTTTCACCAACGGTTATTTTTTCCGGAAAAAACACATCGACCATAACCATTAGCCCAAAAGCAGTGTGCCTGCCGACTTTCATCCCAAGCATGTTCCGGTAGATCCAGTTCTTCATCGGGAGAACAGGACAATAGCGGGCCAATTGAATGAAAATAAAGTTTTTGATTCCCTTGAACGGACTTACGGTTCGGTAAATATGCCAAAGCGAATTATGTCCTTCCACTGGGTAGCGAGTTACTTTTCTAGCCATCTCACCTTGGCTCCTGTTCTTGTTTATCTCCTACGATTGTATATAAGTCCCGCATATCTTTCAGAATATAGTCTGCACCATGCTCCCTCAGCACCTGCTCCCCTTTCAGCGACCAAGCCACACCGGCAGCTTGTACACCAGCAGCCTTGGCGGACTGAAGATCCACTGCACTGTCACCTACCATCAGGGTCGTCTCTGGATTACAGCCAAGATCTTTAACGGCCTTCAATACCGGTTCCGGATGCGGTTTAGGATTCTCAACATCATTCACTGTAACCACAACCGACATATATTGTTCCAAATTGAATTTTTTAAGTGTCATCAATGTAGATGGACGAATTTTTGTCGTAACAATCCCCATGGAAACTCCTTGTTCATGCAACCATTTAACTACTTCCTGTACATGTGGAAACGGAGTGACCATCTCGTCATGATGCTGCTCATTGTATGAACGATAAAGAGTAACCAGCCGGCTCACATCATCAAGTCCGGAAAAAGTCTGAAGCTGGTACTCCAACGTTGTGCCCATATGCGGTATAATGCTTTCCCTCGTCAAAGGGCCTCTCGGGCCCTTTTCTATAACATGCATAAACGAGGATATAATCAATTCATTCGTATCTATAATAGTACCATCCAAATCAAACAGTACTGTTTCTATCATGTTGTCCTTACCCCTTTATATCTTTCTCCTCTTTGGAACGCTGGCTCACTTCCTGGGAGGAATCATCCGATCCTTCGTTATTCGCCGAATCCGATACATTCTTGTCTTGTTTGGACAACGGATTAGGCACTGATGTTTGGGTTGATTTCGATTGGCTAGCCTGCTGCTCCTTACGGTTCAGGGCAGCTTCTGGAGTTGGAGCTGCTCCCGGTTTCGTGCAGACGATCGGGTCGAGATATCGCTCATTTGCTCTTCCAGTAACCCGCCGAACGATAATCAGAATAATACCCGCAACAACAATAATAACTGACAACAGCTGCGATATTCGAATATTTCCATATGCCGGGTCCAAATAACCCTGCTCAAAGCCCATCCAAGTCATTGGACTCCACAGGGCGTTGATGAAGGATTCAATAACCGTGGATCCTTGATATGCCAAACTGTCTGTACGAAGCGCTTCGATAAAAAACCGTCCGATGGAATACCAGATGAAATATCCGATAAACAGCTCGCCAACACGCAGGAACTTTTGTCTGCGAAGTACAAGCAGGAGAATGACCCCCAACAAATTCCACATGGATTCATACAGGAAGGTCGGGTGATGAAATACCCCTTCGATATTCATTTGATTGACGATAAAATCTGGTAAGTGAAGCGTATTCCGAAGAAATGACTCCTCAACCGGGCCGCCGTAAGCTTCCTGGTTCACAAAGTTACCCCAGCGTCCAATCATTTGACCTACCAAAAGCGAGGGTGCGCATAAATCAGCAATTCTCCAAAATTTGTATCCTTTATAACGAACATATATAACAGCACATATAATAGCACCTATCAGAGCGCCATAAATGGCGATGCCGCCGTTCCATATTTTAAATATATCAAGCAAATTATCTTTAAAATCATCCCATTTAAAGGCCACGTAGTAAAGTCTCGCACCAATAATCGCTGAAGGCAACCCAAGTAACAGCAAATCCATGAAAAATTCCTGAGGTATGCCAAAGCGTTTTCCTTCACGTATCACTAACAGCAGCCCTGCCAAAGCGCCCAGGCCCAAAATAATTCCGTACCAATGGACATTCAGCCATCCGATGCTAAAAGCAATCGGATCGATCAGCAATGTTGACATCGAATTTCCCCCTAGTCTAAATCATCTATATCTTCGGCAATCGTTGCCGTCAGTTTATTCGTAAACTGAAGCGCTGCATTCAGCCCCATCTTTTTCAATCGGTAGTTCATTGCAGCTACCTCGATGATCACAGCTAGGTTTCGCCCTGGACGAACAGGAATCGTAACAAGCGGCACATCCGTGTCAATAATACGTGTTGTATCCTCATCCAGTCCCAGTCGGTCGTACTGTTTGTCCTGCTGCCAAGCTTCAAGACGAACCACGAGCGTGATCCGCTTGTTATTCCGAACTGCACCTGCTCCAAACAGCGTCATCACGTTAATAATGCCAACTCCGCGAATTTCCAGCAAATGGCGGATTAATTCCGGTGCCGAACCATGCAGCTGAAAATCGGATGTTTGACGAATTTCTACCGCATCATCTGCAACCAGTCGGTGTCCCCTTTTCACAAGCTCTAGAGCAGTTTCACTTTTACCGATACCGCTTGAACCCGTAATAAGCATCCCTACACCATAAACATCGCAAAGCACACCGTGGATCGTTGTCGTCGGGGCCAGCTTACGCTCCAAAAAGCTGGTGAAACGGCTTGTCAAAATCGTTGTTGCCATACTGCTTCTCAATACAGGGAGATCTTTTTCATTGCTGACTTCCACCAGCTCTTCAGGAACCTCCAGCGAACGCGTAACGACAATACAAGGGGTGTCGTCCGTACAAAGTCTACGCATTCGGTCCCTGCGTTCTTCCGGATTGAGCATTGCAAAAAATGCCAATTCCGTCCTACCCAGCAGCTGAACCCGTTCACGTGGGTGATATTCAAAATATCCCGCCATCTCCAAACCTGGACGGTTAAGATCATCCGTTGTAATTTGACGCTTTAAGCCAGCTTCGCCGGAGATGACCTCTAACTGAAACTGTTGAACCAGTTCAGACACTTTTACTTTTTTGGCCATGGTTTAACCTCTCTTCATCCGTTGTTGAAAAATATAACGCGCCCCAGACAGCTGGACCGCTCACAAATGTAATCATCAAATTTACCCTTCATCCTATCTCAATCCAGATAAAATTGAAATCCAGTAAAACGAGTATATGACTAATGAAATGAAATATTCAATTGCCTGTTTAGAATAACAACTATGTATACCTTACTTCCTGATATCTTATAGGAAATCAGCTTTAATTGCAATGTTTCCAATTACTCCCACGGCCACACAAATTACCAAATATATGTCCATCCATCTCCAATAATAAGTAGACTACAATTCATATGCTTCAAGCAAGATGCGAATCGAAAGATACATTCCCATAGACTAAAAAAACCGCCCCACAGGGCGGTTTTGTATAGAAAGCCGACTGTCGGAGAATTATTCTCCAACCAAAACGTTCAGTTCGGACTCAATATCAAAAATATGAACTTTGTTCATGTCGATTGCCAGTTTAACGTTATCGCCTTCACGAGTAGTGGAACGTCCGTCTACGCGGCCGATAACCGTATCTTTGCCCAGACCGCTAAGGTACAGGAGCATTTCGTGACCCAGGTTCTCCGTAACGTCAACTTTTGCAGTAAAGATTGTATTCGGAGAAGCTTCCAGGAATACTGGCTCTTCATGAATATCTTCTGGACGAACACCCATAATTACTTCTTTACCGATCATGGATTTGTTCTTCAGAATCTGTGCTTTACCTCCAGGAACTTGTACGTTCAAGCCTTCAGATGCAAAGTATACATCACCGTTTTGTTCAGACAATTTACCGTTAATGAAGTTCATTGTCGGGGAACCGATAAAGCCTGCAACAAACAAGTTGCTTGGATTATTGTACAACTCTTCCGGAGAAGCTGCTTGCTGGATGATACCATCCTGCATAACGACGATACGATCACCCATCGTCATAGCTTCCGTTTGGTCGTGTGTTACGTAGATACAAGTGGTTTCAAGACGCTTAACCAGTTTAGTAATTTCAGCACGCATCTGACCACGCAATTTAGCATCCAAGTTGGAAAGAGGCTCATCCATCAAGAAGACTTGCGGATCACGGACAATCGCACGGCCCAAGGCAACACGCTGACGCTGACCACCAGAGAGAGCTTTCGGCTTACGATCCAGCAAATGCTCAATATCCAAAATTCTTGCTGCTTCACGTACACGCTTATCGATTTCGTCCTTCTTAACTTTACGAAGCTTCAAACCAAAAGCCATGTTCTGATATACGTTCATATGCGGATACAAAGCGTAGGATTGGAAAACCATCGCAATGTCACGATCTTTAGGAGCTACATCGTTAACTACACGGTCACCAATGTAGAGTTTACCTTCAGTGATTTCTTCGAGACCAGCGATCATCCGCAATGTTGTGGATTTACCACAACCGGAAGGTCCAACCAATACCAAAAACTCTTTATCTTTAATATCAAGGTTTACATCGACTACTGTTGGCTTGTCGGCACCTGGATACTTCTTGTAAATATGCTCTAAACGTACGCCCGCCATGCTTATTGCCCCCTCATAATAAGTGTTTGAAATCGAATACAATTACTGTCTTTATATTACCCCATAGGCATCTGACTGGCTATACACAAACTGCACAAAAAACTTATTTCCTTTTCGTTACTTTATACAATAACAAAGAAATCTTTACCAAAACTGCATCACTAAAGCTTCGGACATCAAGACCTGTCTCTTGCTTAATCTTATCTAATCGGTACAGTAGCGTATTTCGATGAATATAAAGCCGCTTGGCTGTCTCACTTACATTACAATCCAATTCAAAAAAGGTTTCCAACGTGGCCAGCGTTTCCGCATCCTCAAACACATCTGTATGATAGCTAGCATACTCCTCCAAGAACCGGGTTCGCTCATGCTCTGGAATACTGAAAAGCAGGCGTTCCAAATGAAGCCCTGTTGACAGATGTATATGCTCTTTGACCTGAAAAGTTAGCCCAATCAACATCGTCTCCCGAAGCTGACGTAAACCATCCGGTAGATTTTCTTTAGCATTTATAGTCGGAACGGCGGCAATATGAAAATCTCCTACCCATTCGTTTGAAACCAGCTCATATAAACCCATACAAAAAAGGGATAACAAATCCTGATCCCCTTCGCCTGCATCATCCTTTTCATCCATCAGTCCATCCAGCAGCTTAGGATTAGCAAGCACAAGCCATTCCTTTTCGTCCAGCAGCGGCACTAGTACAATCTCCCCGCCAAAATAACTGCGAAGGAGCCTTTGCAGTGATTTAAAAGCAATGCTAGTCGGATGCTCGCTCTCATTAGCCAGCAGAAAAGGAACCATCTTCTCATATAAAATAAATTTCCCGGAAAATTCCTCAGGCGGTTTTGCCTGATATTCTCCTGCATCGACACAAGCGTTCAACCATACCCCCATTAATTGGGCAAACCGCAGCTCCTCACCTTTAGCATCGCCCCGTTTAGCTTTGGACAAAGAGGGCGTATCTGCCATGCTGGACAGCAATAGTCCAATGAGTTTCGCTTCGTTCTCTGTCACCATTACAGCCGGTGCTGAAATGACTACAGGCCGATCACTCTGTACGGGAATGGCGAACCATACCTCTCCCTGTTCTGTATAATAAAAATCTCCTGCATCAATCTTATTACGATTTTTCGCTTGCGATATACTGTGGGTCTTTCCGTTTGACACCTGCTGCGGATGGCTGGATCGTTTTGAGAATTGCAGCATCATCCCCGTCTCATGCTCATCCAACGATTTAAGCGTCATAGGAATTCCTAATGTGCTTTTCAAATTCAGCAGTATTTGTTCCATCTCCGTCATTAATGACTCCACCACTTTATCTTTTTCTTATATTTTAGCATATCTCCGACAGATAACTAAAATGTCGAAATTTATAATTCCATCAAAAAAAGCCGCCAACAAATGTTGACGACTTTCGTGATGAGCCATGAAGGACTCGAACCTTCGACACCCTGATTAAAAGTCAGGTGCTCTACCAACTGAGCTAATGGCTCTTAAACCTGGTGGAGGATGATGGATTCGAACCACCGAACTCGAATGAGAACAGATTTACAGTCTGCTGCGTTTGGCCACTTCGCTAATCCTCCATAAGAAAAGGTGGCTCGGGACGGAATCGAACCGCCGACACGAGGATTTTCAGTCCTCTGCTCTACCGACTGAGCTACCGAGCCATATAAAATTTTCAAAAAAAACAGTGTGAAGCGAGTTAACTTCGCACTGGTGAAACCTTTGAAGCAATACTATAATGGCGGAACTGACGGGATACTCTCTCTTCGTTCGAGACTGCGAAGTCATCCTATCGAAGATAAATCTCCGACGAACCCTTAACGGATTCTCATCCCTGAAGCAATACTATAATGGCGGAACTGACGGGATTCGAACCCGCGATCTCCTGCGTGACAGGCAGGCATGTTAGGCCTCTACACCACAGTTCCGCGCTTCATATAACTGGTGCCGGCGAGAGGACTTGAACCCCCAACCTACTGATTACAAGTCAGTTGCTCTACCAATTGAGCTACACCGGCGCATTTTACGAACAAATCAATGGTGGAGACTGAGGGGATCGAACCCCCGACCCTCTGCTTGTAAGGCAGATGCTCTCCCAGCTGAGCTAAGTCTCCTTAAGTATGTATGGTAGCGGCGGAGGGGATCGAACCCCCGACCTCACGGGTATGAACCGTACGCTCTAGCCAGCTGAGCTACGC
>NZ_LT985747.1:4446275-4576226 GCF_900289175.1 Paenibacillus faecalis
TTTTTAAAGTGCAAGCACCTTAAAAACTCCGCTCGACTTGCATGTATTAGGCACGCCGCCAGCGTTCGTCCTGAGCCAGGATCAAACTCTCCAATAAATTGAAAGAGCGATTAGCTCATTATAGAAAAACTGACGAGAATTTTACTTCTCTATGATCTTGCTAATGCAAGATCGGTTTAACTCACTCGTTGTTCAGTTTTCAAAGATCAATACTACTTTTTTCGTCTTCGCCATATCTCAGCGGCGACCTTTATAATATATCATAGTATCTTATTTCCGGTCAAGAGTTTTTTTAAATCTTTTTCAATCAATTTCTCTCAACCATCTCTTTTTTTCAATCACCCTATTCAAACGGGCGAAGAATAATATATCATGGATAACCATATGGCGTCAACCACTATATTAAAATTAATTTCAGACCGAGCAGCAGTCCAACACCTGGAGCACCAAGAACCATCACCGTGCCTATCGTCATAGGGTTAAGCGGAATATAGGTGTCAGCCGAAAAACCCGAAAAATTGACTATGTAAATCACTATTGCTGAAAGTACCAAGTGAGCACCAAAAGCAGTAAGCCAACTCAGGCCCAACTTCTTTTTAAAAACAATAATCACAAGCAGCAGAAGTGATATGAACAGGACTCCAGCTACTATGAATTTCATGGCCATCCCTCCGATTTAGGTGATCTGCGTCGTGATTCATGCTACTGTTATTCCCCGTTTTGCCGTTTTCTTATTTCTTCACGCATATGATTACTGTTCAACTTCAACTCTTTGGCTTGTTTCAGATTCATCTGATATTTCCGCTCAGCAGCCTCTAACACGTAAATCGCATAATCAATCTGGTCTTGTCCGATAGCTTCCTGAAACATTAGATGCGCTCGTTCCCATTCCATCTGAGATTTCTGTACATCCAAAAATACATTCCACATTTTTTCTTGATCTTCAGCGGTGATCGCTGGTTCCTGGTCGGCCTTCGCAGACTTATTCCACCAAATCATATGAATCTTCCTCCCATATATGTATTACCGGAGCATTTACGAAAACACTGCCTGTAACATACATATCAAGAGAAGGACAAACTTAGAACAAAAAAAGGAGCCCCAAGGACTCCTTTTACTTCTAATCAATTCATTTAATATGTGCAAAAACCTTCAATTAAAGCTCTCTTCGGCCTTCTAAGGCCTTGGACAGCGTCACTTCATCCGCATACTCCAGATCCCCGCCTACCGGCAAACCATGAGCTATACGAGTAACTCTGATTTCGAAGGGGCGAACCAGCCGTGAAATGTACATTGCGGTGGCTTCGCCTTCAATATTCGGATTAGTTGCTAAAATAAGTTCCTTTACCCGTTCGTCGCTAAGCCGGGTAAGCAGCTCTTTCAGCCGGATTTCTTCAGGGCCAATCCCCTCCATTGGAGAGATGGCTCCATGGAGTACGTGATAGTACCCATCAAACTCCTTGGTGCGTTCCATCGCCACAAGATCCTTGGCATCTTGAACCACACAAATGACCGATGAATCCCGGGTTTTATCCTGACAAATACGGCAAGGATCGGTATCGGTAATATTACAGCAAACCGAGCAGTAATGAAGATTGCGTTTTACACTGACCAGCGCTTTGGCAAAATCAATGACGTCATCTTCCTCCATATTAAGGACATGAAAAGCCAGGCGGGCAGCCGTTTTCGGCCCCACACCCGGCAATCTTGTAAATGCATCGATCAGCTTCGCGATCGGTTCGGGATAGTACAAGTCTAAACTACTCCTTCTGCCTCTAAATTAGAACAAGCCAGGAATTTTCATACCGCCCGTAAATTTGCCCATATCGGCGTTGGCAAGTTCCTCAGCTTTTGCAAGTGCATCATTGACTGCCGTCATAACGAGGTCCTGCAGCATTTCAACATCGTCCGGATCTACAGCCTCAGGCTTGATGTTAATAGCCTGCACTTGTTTGTGACCGTTGACTTGAACGGTAACTACCCCTCCGCCCGAAGTCCCTTCAACTGTTTTAGTGCCAAGCTCTTCTTGAGCCTTTAGCATTTGCTCTTGCATTTTTTTAACTTGCTTCATCATTTGGTTCATATTATTCATAAGTTTATCTCTCCTTTGTGGAATGCACGAAAAACGTGCTAGTCTTTTATGACAACGAGGTCTTCACCAAATAATTGGATCGCCTCATCAATCCATGGCTTCTCCCCGCCAGCTGCTTCAGCTTCTTCGTGCTCAAGCTTCAATTCCTCCGCCTGAGGCTTGCCAGCCCCTTCAATCGCTTCATTCCAGTCCCGAAGCATCATGGTCACCAGTCGGTAAGGACTACCGAGCTGAGATTCCAGCACTCCCTCGATCACTTGCTTATTGGCAGGCTTCTCGGTTGTTTCGCGGTGGATATTATTTTTGAAAGCAACTAAAACATTATCTTCCCATACGGATACAGGTTCTCCATCCATAAACCAGGCATGAACGGTGATCTTTTCCTCTTTCACGCTTTGAAGGATTTGGCCCCACTGCCGCTGTACATTTAAAAATGCCTCATCGTTTCTCGACGCCACATACCGGTCCATATGCTGTGGCTTCCTAGCGGTTGATGCAATTTGAGGGGCAGGGGTCCGGGGAGCTGGTTTCGTATCACGACCTGCTGCAGGCACACCTTTTTGCAAAATACGCTCTAGTTTTTTCTCAAGCGAAGCTACCTGCTGTCGCAAACGGTTAAGCTCACCTGCATCGGCGGCCTTTCCCGCTGAAACTTCCTGTCCAGACATATCGCCGGCTTTTTGCGGTATTCCGCACAGCTTAAGCAAAGCCACTTCAAACAATGTTTGTGGCTGCGAAGCATACTTCATATCGCTCTGGTAACGATTAAGTGTATCGATCATCCGGAACAACTCTTCTTTGGAAAAAGCCTCCGCCATCTCCTTGAAGTCAGCAGGATTCAGTACGCGATCGGTTAATTTGTCGGCTTCCGGAACCATTTTGATCATAAGTAAATCACGGAAGTAATACAGCAGGTTTTCCATGCATTTATCCGCACTTTTGCCTTCTTGCATAAATTGCTCCACAATCTGAAGCACCAGCCCCGCATCTGCCTGCTTAATCGCGGTAGCCAAGCGGCCAAACTGCTCGGAAGGGATGCCCCCTGTCATGTCCAAGACCTGTTGATAGGACACTTTGCCTCCCGTAAAGGAAGCAATTTGGTCTAAAATGCTTAACGCATCACGCATTCCACCATCAGACAACCGTGAAATATACTGTAAAGCAGCTGGCTCGGCGGCAATTCCTTCCTCTGAGCATATTCGCTCCAAACGCTCACTCTGCTCTTCCAGGGAAACCCTTCGAAAATCAAAACGCTGACAACGTGATATGATCGTAGCCGGCAATTTATGCGGCTCGGTAGTAGCTAGTATAAACATCACATGTGCCGGTGGTTCTTCCAGCGTCTTCAGCAATGCATTAAACGCCTCCGTAGTCAGCATGTGTACTTCATCAATGATGTAAACTTTACGCCGCACCTCAGTAGGTACGTACTTCACTTTTTCCCGTAAATCGCGGATTTCCTCAACGCCGCGGTTAGATGCCGCGTCAATCTCCTGAACGTCCATAACAGCACCGGTCGTAATTCTCCGGCATGCTTCACATTCATTGCATGGCTCCTCAGCCGGCCCATTCTCACAGTTCACGGCTTTAGCCAAAATTTTAGCAGCACTGGTCTTGCCTGTACCACGCGGACCGCTGAACAGGTATGCATGAGAGACTCGCTGCTCGCGGATCGCGTTCTGCAAGGTCTGGATGATATGCCGTTGACCTACCATATCCTGAAAAGACTGAGGCCGCCAAGCACGATATAACGCAATATGTTCCACTCTGCTTACCCTCTTTCAACAACTTCCACTTTTGCAACTAAGAACCGCTTTTCCAGATATAAGTTAACATAACACTCAACAGTTCGCCATTCCCTTATATCTAAGGTGAAAGCAGCCTCATCGCTTATGACTGACCATGCTTTCGCTGTCACGCAAAAAGCTAAGATTCAAGTATCGTCATTCGTCATTTACTTGCTTCGATTTCAAAACAAGCTTCCCCATCACCTAATGGATTAGGAACCATACATCAAAAAAAGCTTTTCTTATTATACTACATTCTATACTAATTTCCCCAGCCCAGCAAAACGTTTACGCTGAAAAAATCAGGGACCTTTATTCATGAAAAAAAGCACCCCTGTCCAAAGTGGAAGAGATGCTTGTTTACTCTTATGTATACCGTGCACCCGTTATTGATAATTGTGATCCGAGCGGCAACCCTGAGCAACAACTCGGGCTAGGCACCCCTCCGGCACAAAAGCGGGCCTGCTTATGGCTGCTTCCTTCCGGACCTGACCAGGTTCACAGGTGCTCATTGCGGAGGACCCAGCCGTCAACATCGAGCGCAGGGACCAGCCTCACATCAACAATACCTCTAACAGGAATTCAACCTCGCTACAGCGGATTGCGAGTTACAGGGCACCGCTACCTCCCCGTCTAGCACGGCGAAATTAAGTATATCGTATATATGTCCAAAATGCAACCAAGGGAAGAACTTGGCGAGCGTTCCAGAAGCATCGGTCAGCGGCCAATAACGATAAAAACTTTTAAAATAATTTTTATGGGTTAAAAACAAAAAACCCCTCGCGCTATAACGAAGGGTCTGATGATTACATACCATATTTCTTTTTAAATCTATCGACACGGCCACCGGCATCCACAAACTTCTGCTTCCCAGTGAAGAACGGATGGCAGTTGGAGCAGATCTCTACGCGAAGGTCCGGCTTTACGGAACCTGTTTCAAACGTGTTACCGCACGCGCAAGTTACCGTGGTAACATGATATTTCGGTTGAATATCTTGTTTCATTAGACTTTCACCTCTTTCCGCCCTGAGCCTCATGCGGACCCAGAGTAAAATGGACACATAAAAAAATATATCACGGGGACATTAAATGTGCAATAGTCCACCGAAAAACAGCATCAGAAACTTATATCCATTTGATCATACTCGCGAAATCATCTGGAAATAGACGGTTTCTTCTTAGGCCGTCTCATCTCAAGTGGCGGTACATGTGTATAAGATCCAATAACGACATCCGGCAATTCTGCCTGAAAAATCTCGATCATCTGCTTCATACCGACAATTTCGCCTTGCGCAGGTGGAATCAGCTCAAGATAGCTCTCCGGATCAATATTCAAATTTCGAAGCTGAATCAGTCGAAGACCTGTACGGCGAGCGAACTCGATCATCGCCTCAACCTCTTCCTCGCGATCCGTAACACCCGGGAAGATTAAGTAGTTAATGGAAGTGTACACACCCTGATCTGTTGCGTAACGCAGCGATTTCTCGACGTTGCCTAGGTTATAGCCCCGCGGTTTGTAATATGCATTGTAATGATCATCAAGCGCGCTGATCGTGCTGACACGCATTAGATCAAGCCCGGCGTCCACAATACCGCGGATATGATCGGTTAATCCTGCATTAGTATTAATATTGATGTACCCCATATCGGTAATCGAACGAACTTCACGTATGGCTTCAATGATGATCTTCGCTTGGGTAGAAGGCTCGCCTTCACAGCCTTGCCCGAAGCTGATGATCGACTCGGGTGTCTTTAAATGCTCCAGCATAATTTGCACCAATTCATCCGTTCGCGGACGAAAGTTCATTCGGGTCTGGGGAGATACAAAGCCGCTGTCATCCGGTTGTTCTGAAATACATCCGAAACACCCGGCATTACAAGAATAAGACACCGGAACAGCGCCTTCCCAGCGGTTCAAAAACGTATTGGATGCCGTCAGACATTCATAGCTAAGCGCGCAGTGGGAAAGATGTTCATAAAGCCGATTCTCGGGATATTTTTCGGTTAATTTCTTAACGCCAAGCTCCAGCTCTTTTAGATCACAATTAACAGGATTCCACTTTTCTGGATCATCCGTTAAACGGGCTGCTGTATAGAAACCTCCATCCTTCCATACAACAGCACTATATCCGAACAACGGAAGCTTATACTCTTTATCCGTCTTTACATACCCAGGAAGACACAGACGTGTATAGCCTTGAGGCAAAAGAGCACCTACAGCTGTTCCGTTACCCGGCAGTGCCGACATCTCACCCGTTTCCGGATTCATGCCGATTGCACGAGTGTTTGGCAATGCCACCAAAGTAGCGCCTTCCGGCATCGGAATCAATTCATCCTCCAATATTTCAACGATCATATCCCCGCTTCGGGCAAGCCCAAACAGCTCGGAATGATCATAGACATTACCTTGCTCATCTGCATAAACCAAATACATGTCGTTCTCCTATTCTACGGTTAGTTCTTAAACATTTCAGCTTTGTGTAGCTGAAGCTGTCGAAGTTCGCGCGGAGCGTCTGGCTGGCTGACTTGATGCTGACGAACCGTTGGTGCTATTCCCACCGTTCACATCGAACGAAGCAAGGAACTCGGCGTTGGTCTTGCAATCACGCATTTTTTTAAGGAATCCTTCTACAAAATCAGCAGAGTCATTCATACTTTTACGGATCGCCCATATAGTGTCCAATTCTTCCTTATTTAAAAGCACTTCTTCACGCCGCGTGCCAGACCGCCGAATGTCGATCGCCGGGAAAATACGTCGTTCTGCAAATCTGCGATCCAGATGCAACTCCATGTTACCGGTTCCTTTGAACTCCTCATAGATGATATCGTCCATTCTCGAACCTGTGTCAACCAACGCTGTTGCCAAGATCGTCAGGCTACCGCCTTCCTCCACATTCCGTGCTGAACCAAAAAAGCGCTTTGGTCGATGAAATGCTGCAGGGTCTATACCACCGCTAAGCGTTCTTCCAGAAGGCGGGATGACCAAGTTATATGCCCGTGCCAACCGTGTAATACTGTCCAGCAAGATGACAACATCCTTTTTATGCTCAACCAACCTTAATGCGCGCTCCAAAACCAGTTCCGCAACCTTGATATGGTTCTCTGGCAACTCATCGAATGTCGATGCAACCACTTCACCTTTTACAGAGCGCTGCATATCGGTTACTTCTTCAGGGCGTTCATCAATGAGCAGTACAAACAGGTCAATTTCGGGATAATTGGTTGAGATACTGTTGGCAATTTCTTTCAGGAGGAGCGTTTTTCCCGCTTTTGGCGGAGCTACAATCAAGCCGCGCTGCCCCATACCTACAGGAGCAAGCAAGTCCATAATTCGGGTAGACAACTGATTAGGGGATGTTTCTAACACTAATTTATCTTGCGGATAAAGAGGAGTCAGGGCCGGGAAATGCAAGCGTTCCGCTGCATTCGCAGGATTCTCACCGTTTACGGCATTCACCTGCAACAAACCGAAATACCGCTCATTCTCTTTAGGAGCTCTGCACTTACCAGAGACCAGATCTCCTGTTCTCAAATCAAACTTACGTATTTGAGATGCAGAAATATAGATGTCTTCGGTGCTAGGGAGATAATTAATCGGTCTCAAAAAGCCATATCCCTCCGGCAATACCTCAAGCACACCTTCCATGAACATCAGGCCGCTCTGCTCTGCCTGTGCTCGAAGGATAGCAAATATCAATTCTTTTTTCTTCAAGTGACCATAATACGGTATTTGGTATTTTTTAGCCAACTTATACAAATCCGTTAGCTTCATACCTTCCAAATCGGCAATTTGTAAGTCCATTCAAAAACCACCTATTCAATTTTAATTCTGGATCAGGCTTTTCAGCCGTTTAAATATAAGTCTATAAATCTATGATTGCATCACTAGTTTAGGATTACCCAATTCAGAGGGGGATATGCAGTACCCCCATGAATTTTGCCTGGGCCTAACCTTCCTCTGTCTCCCGCCACACATCGGCGCCAAGCTGCCGAAGATTAGTAACCAGATGATCGTAACCGCGATCAATAAACTCCACGCCGCTTACTTCAGTAACGCCTTCCGGAACCGTCAGCCCGGCGATGACAAGTGCTGCACCTGCACGAAGATCAGTAGCCTTGACTTTGGCTGCATTGAGCCTTCCACCGTTAATAATGGCAGAACGCCCTTCAACACGAATCTTCGCACCCATACGTGCCAATTCCGGCACATGTTTAAAACGATTACTGTATACAAAATCAGTAAGCACACTGACACCTTCCGCCTGTGTGAGCAAGCTGGTCATAGGAGATTGAAGATCCGTTGCAAATCCAGGATAGACGAGCGCCTTCACATCCACATGCTCATACCGCTCTTTCCCGATTACCCGAATGCTTTCATCCAGTTCTTCAATGCCAACGCCCATCTCCAGCAGCTTAGCAGTAAGAGCTTCCAGATGCTTGGGAATAACATTGTCAATAACGACATTACCACGAGTCGCTGCAGCGGCGATCATATAGGTCCCAGCTTGAATCCGGTCAGGAATAATGGAGTGACGGCAGCCATGCAATGAAGAAACACCTTCAATTCGAATGGTTTCCGTACCAGCGCCCTTAATAACAGCTCCCATGGAGTTTAACAAAGTAGCAACATCTATAATTTCAGGCTCTTTAGCCGCATTTTCAATAATTGTAGAGCCTTTGGCTTTGGCAGCCGCCAGCATAATATTAATCGTCGCCCCGACACTGCTTACATCCAGGTAAATCTTTGCACCCCTTAGTTCTTTTGCATGCAAATGAATAGCGCCATGTTCATTGGTCACGGTCGCGCCAAGCGCTTCAAACCCTTTAATATGCTGGTCGATGGGACGAGGTTCAAAATTACAGCCGCCCGGCAGACCGATAACGGCTTCGTTAAATCTTCCGAGCAATGCACCCATCATGTAATATGAAGCCCGTAGCTTCTTAACAGCCCCATTCGGCATCGGAATCGATTTAATTTTGGAAGGATCGATTTTCATCTGATTATCTTCCCATACAACTTGTGCGCCCAGTTCTTCCAATATTTCAGCATATACAGCTACATCACTTAAAAGCGGCAAGTTGTCGAGTACGACTTCCGTGTCCGCCAAGATCGCCGCAGGTATTAATGCAATCGCACTGTTCTTGGCACCACTGATTGTGACCGTACCCTGTAATGGACGTCCACCGCTGATCATCAATTTTTCCATAAGCTCAAGGGTCCCCCTACATCACTTTGCAGCCGATAATGTTTCATAATTGGCAGTATTTTGGGTTTTATAACAAGTGACAAAAGATATTTTTCGTCTGTTGACGGGCTTTGTCAATAAGAGAAGAAGAAAAAAGAGAACTATGGCCTTTACGACACAGAAATTAAAAATGGAAAAACACCGGCTTTGCGGCGGTGTACTTTCCATCCCAAATTTATGGAATTGGACAGCCCGGGATAGGGCTGCCCTGATTATATGTTTAATCAAAAACAAGTGACTTTACTAGAAAAGGCTCATTAAAAATGAATTAAGCTTTGTTGTTGGAGCCAAATTCGCGGATTTTGCCGATAACCGTTTGTTTGATTGCTTCACGGCCTGGCTTGAGGAATGTACGCGGATCGTAAGCTTCTGGCTTCTCTGCAAGCACTTCACGAACAGCTTTCGTAAATGAAATCTGGTTCTCCGTGTTCACGTTGATCTTGGAAGTTCCAAGGGAAATTGCTTTTTGGATGTCATGATTCGGGATACCTGTTCCGCCATGAAGAACGAGAGGAATTTTAACCGCATCACGGATTTCTTCCATTTCTTTAAAACCAAGGTTAGGCTCACCTTTGTATGGTCCGTGTACCGAACCCAGTGCAGGCGCCAAAGTATCGATACCAGTCTCATTTACGATACGGATACATTCATCCAACTTCGCATACATAACGTCACCGATCACGTCATCTTCCTGACCGCCAACGGTACCAACTTCCGCTTCAACAGAAACGCCTCTAGCATGTGCGTACTCAACCACTTGTTTCGTAGTTTCAATGTTAGTATCAATTGGGCTGTGAGAATCATCGATCATAACAGAAGTAAATCCTGCGTCAATCGCTTCCTTACATTTCTCTATGCTTGAACCATGGTCCAAGTGAATAGCTACTGGTACAGTCGTTTTCAAGTCTTCCATAAGACCCTGCACCATTTTTACAACTGTATTAAAACCGCCCATGTAACGTGCTGCACCTTCAGATACACCAAGAATTACCGGCGACTTTTCTTCTTCTGCCGCTTCAAGAATTGCATGTGTCCACTCGAGGTTATTGATATTGAACTGTCCTACTGCGTATTTCCCTTCGAGGGCTTTGTTAAGCATGTCTTTCATTGATACTAATGGCATGGTCCCATCCTCCTATAGTCGATATGTCTAGTATATGTAGCCGCGATCTTATACCTTAGTATTATACCACATCGCGTAATAAATACTAAACAAGCAAATGACAAAAAGCTATGCTCCCTCTCACACTAACTAAAAGAAAAGATAGCGCCATTTCTTCAAGAATTATATAAGATGATTTATGTAGAACGTAAAAAACATAATCCTCCCAAAAAAGAATTCTGTCTCATTACACAGAATTCATACCTTAGCTGCACGTATTTGTTTTATTTTTGAGCTGCATATTCACGGCTAGGCGCATTTCGTCAATATCAAACGGTTTGGTAAAATGCATAAGAGCACCAAGATCTGTCGCTTCCTTGATCATGTCGAGCTCACCATACGCTGTCATCATAATAACCTTAATATCAGGATTCATCTGTTTGATATGCTTTAATATTTCAAGTCCATCCATTCCGGGAATCTTCATGTCCAGCAATACTAAATCCGGCTCTTGCTTTCTCACAATATCAAGCGCTATCTTGCCGTTTGCAGCCTGGTATGTCTCATACCCCTCACTGCTAAAAACCTCCATCAGCAAAATACGTATTCCGTTCTGATCATCTACAATCAACACTTTATGTTTACTCATGCAACAACCTCCCTATATAAAGATCAGTGTTATATATATCAAACGGAAGAAAAGTTCCTAACATTCCATGAACTAACCATTACTTGTATTCGCCTGACAATAGCAAATTCCTTCCTTATATCGGAAAAATAACGAAAAATATGTTTTCTTCCGCAAGGAAATGAAAATTTAAATGGATGCCCCTTTCGTCTTTTCAAAAAAATAAAGCCCCCCGAAAAAGGGAGGCTTTAATGAAAAATGCAGCGCCTTGTGAAAAAGGAGGGCGCTAGCGTTTCTTCTTGACTAAGACCGGTGCTTTATCGAAGCTTTGACAAACTCACGGAACAGCGGCTGTGGACGATTCGGACGCGATTTGAATTCCGGATGGAATTGAACCGCAAGGAACCAAGGGTGTCCTGGAAGCTCCACGATTTCCACCAATCTGCCGTCTGGAGAAGTACCGGAAACGCGCAGACCAGCTTCTTCAATCTGTTCGCGGTACTGGTTATTGAACTCATACCGATGACGATGTCTCTCATATACAAGCTCATCATTATAGCAAGACATAGCCAAAGAGCCTGGTACCAGCTTACATGGATACAAACCAAGACGCATAGTACCGCCCAGGTCTTCCACGTCCTTCTGCTCTGGCAGAAGATCAATGACAGGATATTCTGTTGCAGGATTGATTTCAGAGCTATTAGCGCCCTCCATACCAATCACCGCACGTGCATATTCAATAACAGATACCTGCATGCCAAGGCAAATTCCGAAGAATGGAATATTCTGCTCGCGAGCGTAACGAATGGCTGTGATTTTACCTTCAATACCGCGATCACCAAAGCCGCCTGGTACAAGGATACCGCCGATTCCACCCAACATTTGCTCCACATTGCTCTCGGTAATCTCTTCTGCATTCACCCAGCGGATCTTCACTTCTGCATTTGCATCGAATCCAGCATGGGATAACGATTCAACCACGCTGAGGTAAGCATCGTGCAAGGCAACATACTTTCCTACAATGGCAATTTCAACGGTTTTCTCCAGCTTGGATACACGGTCCACAAGGGCTTCCCACTCTGTCATATCCGGCTGTGGTGTATCCAGCTTCAAATGGCTTACTACAATTTCGTCAAGACCTTCTTCACGCAGGTTCAGAGGGATTTCATAAAGCGTAGATGCATCTCGACATTCTACAACCGCATCAGCATCAATATCACAGAAAAGAGCGATTTTTGCTTTCATCTCCGTAGAAAGTTCATGCTCGGTCCGGCATACGATCACGTTCGGCTGAATGCCGATGCTGCGAAGTTCTTTTACACTGTGCTGGGTCGGCTTCGTCTTCACTTCGCCAGCTGCTTTAATATACGGAATAAGCGTTACGTGAATATACATTACGTTATCACGACCGACTTCGCTCTTGAATTGACGGATCGCTTCAAGAAACGGAAGGCTCTCAATATCCCCGACAGTACCGCCGATTTCTGTAATAACAACATCTGCTTCGCGTCCAGCGCGGAATACGCGCTCCTTGATTTCATTCGTAATATGGGGGATAACTTGAACAGTACCGCCCAAGTACTCACCACGACGCTCCTTGCTAATAACGGAGGAATATACTTTACCGGTCGTGACATTGCTGTTCTTCGACAGATTAATATCAATAAACCGCTCATAGTGTCCAAGATCAAGATCCGTTTCGGCACCATCATCAGTTACAAACACTTCGCCATGCTGATAAGGACTCATCGTACCCGGGTCTATATTAATGTAAGGATCAAATTTCTGGATCGTTACCTTAAGTCCTCTATTCTTCAACAGTCTGCCGAGCGAAGCTGCGGTAATCCCTTTGCCCAAGGAAGACACAACTCCACCTGTTACGAAAATATACTTTGTCACAGTAAAAACCCTCCTAAATAAATTCGAAAATCAGGCGACATATGATGTTTATAGTTACCTTTTTTACTTCTGATTCATCATCAAACAGCGATAAAAATGAACGGTGCCCGCTTCCATGATAAAAAAGCGAGCCGACCGATTAACATATGACTTGTATTTTGGTGAATCATAAGCCTATAAGCTAGAAGCTTCAGACCTGCAACTTTAGAAACAACAATTGCATCAATTCCCTAATACAAACAAAAAAAGTGACCCCGAAAAGTAACGGGGCACTTTTATAATTCACTATATTTAAGCACTTAAATCATAAGCCCAAGCAATAGTTTACTCTGTGCCTTGTCTCCTTGTCAAGAGAAGAACCAGCCCTAAACCGGCTTAAAGCAAGGGCAAAAAATGACAGAATGAAAAGCAGCCTGATTAACGGTCAAGATCGCTGTCTTCATCCTCGTCTAAACCGTCTTCATCCTCATCCAGGTTGTCCTCATCTTCCAAGTCATCATCGTCAAGAACAACTTCTTCATCGACTTCTTCATCGGCATCGTCATCATCGGAATAAATATCCTCAGAATCCTCATCCACGCTGTCATAATCTTCTTCCGGTTCATCCACAGCGTATGTTTCTTCCTCGTCTACGAACTCATCTTCCTCATCATCCTCGTCATTAATGATCCGCGGACGCTTCGAATTTGCTACAGGATCATCGGAACGCTCTAGAGGATACCAGCGCTTCAGGCCCCACAAATTAGTGCCAACGCAGGCAAAACGCCCATCGATATTAATCTCGGTATATAACTGAGCAATCGTTTCGTTAATTTCTGCTTCTGTAAAACCGCGAAGCTTGGCCACTTCGTTCATCAAGTCACGGTAGTAATACGGCGTATTTGCCGTTTTGAGTACCAAAAAAGCCAGGTCCACCATTGGGATTTCCTGAATCTTTTCTGGGTCGATTTTTAAATTGAGCGGATTACTCACTAACGTACACTTCCTCTCACGCAATCTTCGCCTTACATGACCATCATAATCTCAACATTTCCATTATCAAAAATAAGTAAAACCTATTTAGACTTAAAAATCAAGTTTTTATCAAACTCTTTATTCGTACCCGCATAATCGGCTTTAGCAATCGAACTTATGCTTCCCAAGTATTCAAAAAAAGCCAAGCAAGAAATTAAGTCCCACTTGGCTTACCTTTTTGGAAAAAGGCGAAAGAGAAACTCCTTTCGCCTTCTGACTGTATCCGCCCCAAGGATTACATCCTTACGGGATGGGTGAAAGAACTTCAAAGTTCCCTCTGTCTATATTATGTTCGCCATAAGCGATTGACACGTCGAACAGGGCCTATTTCCCTGAAAAAAGGGCAGTGTCCCATTCGGGCAATCTCTTCTATTCATACAATACTGCAGCAACGGTTCATCGAAGGGGGATTGTCAGGCATGAACTACACCCGGATTATGCAATCATTGCTTTTGAAGACGGACCCTCTGCAACACGTCCGGGAAGAGAATCGTCGAATCCTGACGTTTCATGATCCCAAGGTCTACTTCGACTGCATTCAAGGATGGCAAGAGTTGTCCAAATCCGCCTTACACATGCAAAATATAAACTATTCCTCACTTGCTCACTCGATTATCGCCTCTTCTTCCCTTACTGCCCAACTCGAATCGGAGTTCAAACATGATATAACCGTGGAAGAAGACCACCGGGTACACATTCGTGCTGTTCCAGGAGGGATTAGCTCCGGTCCGGGAATCCCTTGGGGAATCAAACAGATCAAAGCCCCACAGGCCTGGTCGATCTCAACCGGGCATCGCGTCAAGATCGCAGTTATCGATACTGGCTTGGACTATAGTCATCCTGACCTTCAGCATTCAACGGCCAGAGGAATCAATCTGGTCCACCGAGGCTTACCGCCCTATGATGATAACGGCCACGGTACACATATCTCAGGTACGATCGCAGCTGCTAACAGTGTCCGTGGAATGATCGGAGTTGCTCCACGATCGACCGTTTACCCTATAAAAGCATTCGACCACAACGGATCAGCATTTGTGTCGGATATTGTCATGGGTATTGATTGGTGTGTGAACACCGGCATTAATATTATCAATATGAGCTTCGGCATGCAAAACCGCAGCCGCGCCCTGCTTGATATCGTCACTAAAGCTTATCAAGCCGGTGTCATTATTGTAGCTTCCTCTGGCAACGACGGTAAGCGTCGTTCTGTAGATTATCCAGCTCGCTATACCCAGACCATTTCGGTCGGCGCAACCGACCGAAACCGCAGAATTCCGCCATTCAGCAACCGGGGTCCGTATGTCGATATTTATGCTCCTGGCGACAAAATCATTTCCGCCTGGCTGCATGGTAAATACCATGAGATGAGCGGGACTTCGATGGCAACCTCCCATATCAGCGGAACCATCGCCCTGCTTTTAGCTCAGAGCCCCGGGTTAAAACCCGCGGTGATTAAGTCGCTACTACGACGAACCTCAATGCCGCTGCGAACTCGTAAAGGTCGAACCTCATCCTCTGGCGGTGAAGTCCATACATTAAAGTTTCTGCGTGAAGGATTAAAGCTTAATCCTGTATGATTGATAAATCCATATTCATAGATGATATCCATTTTAAGATGGCAAATAGCCGCCTGCCTGTATTAGGCAAGCGGCTTTTCAGGTTGTTTTGGAACATGTTTTTTCGATTCGCTGATTGATCACCGCCATGCGGCACGACGCCAAGCGTTTGGCAACCTGCGCCCGGTACGAATTCGCTAAGAAAACTGTTCGTAACGACCCGTTCTGTTACATACGTTCCGGGGCTGATACTCCCATAAGGCGCAGCACATTCGATATAACGGTACGAACAGCGCCAAGCAGAGCAAATCTGGCCTGAGTCCGCTCTGCATCCTCTGTAATCACGCGCTCCTCTCTGTAATAACTGTGGAACAGTGAAGCCAGTTCATATACATAGCGAATTAGACGATGGGGTGCAAAGTTTTCAGCAGCAAGTGTCACTTCATGCGGGAACTCGCCGATTTTCCGCAAAATATCATATTCATGCTCCGTTGTAAGAAGACCCAGGTTGATATCCTTCAAAGGAAGGAGCTCAATTCCCTGTTCCTCCGCTTGGCGGAACACACTGCAAATACGTGCATGAGCATACTGCACATAATACACCGGGTTTTCATTAGACGTCGATACAGCAAGATCCATATCGAAGTCAAGATGCGAATCCATACTGCGCATCGTAAAGAAATAACGGATTGCGTCAACGCCCACCTCATCCATTAAGTCTTCCATCGTGACAGCTTTGCCAGTGCGCTTGGACATTTTCACTTTTTCGCCATCCTGGAACAGGCTTACCATTTGGGCGATTAAAACAGTCAGCTTATCCGGGTCATTGCCCAGAGCTTCCATGGCGGCCTTCATCCGCGGGATATATCCATGATGGTCTGCTCCCCAAATATTAATCATACGGTCATATCCACGCTCGTACTTATTGCGGTGATATGCAATGTCCGGCGTCAAGTAAGTGTATGTGCCATCATTTTTAACAAGTACGCGATCCTTGTCATCACCGTAGTCCGTTGTACGCAGCCAGGTGGCCCCATCCTTCTCATACGCCTCGCCTTTAGCCTTCAGCTCTTCAAGCACCTTCTCTACCAATCCTTTTTCATAAAGAGAGGTTTCACTGAACCATTCGTCAAAATGAACGCGGAAACGATTGAGATCGCGCTTGATCTTGTCAAGCTCCTTCTCCAGACCGTATTGACGGAAAAAGACCGTCCGCTCTTCAGAATCAAGGGATAGCAGGGAGTCGCCTTTTTCAGCAACCAGTTCTTTAGCAAATCCTTTGATGTCTTCTCCGTGATAGCCGTCCTCCGGCATCTCAACATCTTGTCCCAACTCTTGCAGATAACGAGCTTCGATCGACTTGCACAGGTTCACGACCTGATTACCGGCATCGTTAATATAATATTCCCGAGTCACTTTGTAACCTGCAAAATCCAATACATTGCAAAGTGCATCGCCGACAGCGGCTCCACGAGCATGCCCCAAATGAAGGCTACCCGTCGGGTTAGCACTGACAAACTCCATCTGGACTTTTTGTCCTTGGCCGATACTTACCCGTCCGTAATTCTCGCCCTCCTGCTGCACGAGTCCGATAACGGGATAGAGATAGCTTTTGTTCAACGTGAAGTTAATAAAGCCTGGACCAGCTATTTCGGCCTTTTCAATCGATGCTTTACCCGTATCCAAGTGCTCCAGAATAGCTTCTGCAATCTGACGCGGGTTCTTCTTGGCAATCCGGGTCAACTGCATCGCAGCATTGGTAGCCAGATCACCGTGCGATTTATCTTTTGGTACTTCCAGCGTGATGGCAGGCAGTTCTTCACGGGATACAATCCCTGCCGCTACGATCGCGTCAGCGACTGCTTCTACAACAAGCTGGTTAATGTTATCAAGTGGATTTAATGTCATGACTCATGAGCCTCCTGAATAGTCAAACTAATTGAAAAGTGTCCTGAAAACTCATCGAACACATACAGATCATACGCCCACGAAGCACTGCCGGACATACCGTTGAGATCGATGTTCAGATACTGCGTGTGCGTAGATAAATGAAAAGAAGTAAAGGGGGAACGGTAAAAGCCCGGTAATTTCCGTCCAAGTCCGAAAGCCTGCTCCGATTGTACTTCACCATGACGTATAATCTTTAGCTCGTCCGCAGTTAGTTTCACAGTCGTGCGAGTTTCTCCTTGGTGCGGCCCCGTCTTTGGTTCTTCATAACGCACATATAGAGCACTCCCTTTGGCAAATACCTCTGCCGGAAGCTGCTGTACCGTATTCTCACCTTCATGAAGGCTCTGAATACAGATCGTTGCCTGTTTGCGGTGTGACATAATACGCTCCTTTTTTCTTACCTATTGTATAACTATATCCAGTATGACACGGCAATTCAATTGAGGATTTCTGCAAATTTTCATAGAAATACAATAGACTAACCATATATTGAACTAAAACAGCTGGTAAATCTATATATAGCATTAGATCTTGTAGTTTTGTAGATAATTATCAAATGGGGGAAATTAGAAAAAGCTTAATCCAAAGGATCAAGCTTTTATCTGTTTTATTATGGCAGGGAAACTACCGTTTCTTGCTGCACTATCGTTGCTTGATCCAGCCTTACTCAAGCCATAAACTTACGGATAGTTATCCATAACACCCTTACTTAGATTATGTAAATTTAATGAAGGAAAGTTTGAGGGTATTATTTCTAAAAACTCGGGCTTAATCAAGCAAGTAAGCAAAAATTAAAGTAAATAAAAGCAAAAGCTCCACGGCCCCCTAATTAAATTGGAGTCCACCCCAACAATATATTATTGTATTTCTAGGGGGGATGAACAGGATGAGACGGTCAAGCAAGTTGTACGAGGAAGTGCGTCTCGAGGTGGTGCGCGAAGCCATGTCCGGGATCAAAGTGGGGGTACTCGCCCGAAAGTACAACCTCCACCCGGAAACAATTCGTACCTGGATTCGAACGTATCGGGATCAAGTAGATATTCACGAACTGCCACCGGCGGATCATCAGTTGCAAGAACTGAAGCGGCTTCAGGTCGTGGAAGAGAAGTACGAAAAAGCGATGAAGATGCTTGGCGAAAAGGAACTTGAAATTGAAATTCTGCGTGAATTGCTAAAAAAGAAGAACCCTGCTTATCCGAAAAATTCGAAATAGCCGACCACTTTATTAAGCAGGGAAATGCAGCAGTCCTTGTGCTGGGCATCTTAGGCCTGGCAGAATCCACTTACTATGAACGCCTCAAACGCTCGAAGCAGCCCGCAGAGACTGCTGGTACCATCAGAAGAGGACGTCCTTGTCCCGGGTACTCCCTTACGCTGCAAGGTCACAAGGTAAGTGACGAGCAGATCAAGGAGTGGCTGCTGGAGCTTGTGGAAGGCGAAGAGCACATCTACGGCTACAAGTTGCTGGCTCAGTGTTTGCGCAATGAGCATGACTTGATACTCGGTAAGTCAAAAGCATATCGTCTCTGCAAGGAGTTAGGCATCCTTCAGCAGCAGCGAAAGCCAACGTCCAAGCACCCGAGGAGACTGGCTCGAAACCGACTCGTCACCGGTCCGAATCAGCTGTGGCAAGCGGACATTAAGTATGGATATGTTGCCGGCCGCGACCGCTTCTTCTTCGTTTTCAGCGTGATCGATGTGTTCGACCGCGTCATTGTCGCCTACTACAGAGGCGCCGTTTGCGAGGCCAAGCATGTGTGTCAGGCTTTAGGACGGGCGATAGAGAGTCGATGGCGACCGGGGAAGGAGATGCCCGCGATCCGCACCGACAACGGTCCTCAGTTTGTGAGTGTGCTGTTCGGCGATACTTGTGAAAGCTGGGGAATGCTCCATGAGCGTATCCCGCCGAAGACACCAAACATGAATGCCTACATCGAGTCGTTCCATAGTTTGATGGAGCGCGACCTATTGACCAAGGAAACATTTGAGACCATGGATGATGCGTATGCCGCCGTTGATCGTTACATGGATTTTTACAACAACCGTAGAATGCATGGCAGTTTGAAACGCAAGGCGCCCATTGTATTCAGCAGTTGGGTGATGCAACAGAAGGAAGAAGATCGGGCCAAGTTCCATCGAACGTTGTAAGAATTTGAAAAAATGAGTGTTCATACGACAAACATTATTTTTACGGTGTAGACTCCGGAATTAGGGGGCCTAGCCGCTTTTGCAGCTAAGCAGACTCATTACCGCGATTTCTCGAATGTTAGGTGCACTTTTGCAGTTAGACATCTCACACCGCTGTTAACTTGGACAAGTTCTTTATTTACCATTCGAAATGATCGATTGCAGACCGCGTAAGAACATATTGACGCACTCTGGTCCCTTGGCGATTCAGCGGTTTAAACCAACCTACTGCACACAGCGATTGCAAATGGCGCACGGCTGTTCGATGGTTAATGCTTAAATGCGTCTGAACATCTATTGGCCGAAGCGGTCGGGCTAAGCTGAATGCCAATAGAATGATTTCCTTTTGTATTACAGACTCCATTTGCACTGGAGCATGGCGAGGCTGGTAACGGCTCAACAGCATCCGGAGTAAGGTGATGCAAAGCTCAGGGCGCTGATTTACATCGTCATAGGCGAAAGATACAACGCGAAATCCTAGACTTTGCAAAAATATTTCCCGATTCAATTCGTTGCAGTATTTTTTGCGATCCATATCCCTCACATGCGGGCCATATCCTTTAATCTCCCAGATCATCTTCACATGCCCCGGCAGCCAGGCGAAATCGGCAAAATAGGATCGCCCTCTCCAGTCCAACACTTCATATTCGGGATGAAGTTGGTCGAAATTCCCGACAAGCGGCCACCATACGTTGCGTAAAAACAGCGTTTCTCCATGTTGATGCCCCCGCTCAAGCCGACCTTTTCGTTCTCCAGTCCTTTGAGCGAGATGAGCGTCGATCCACCTCGCATGAGTAGCTTCAAATTCCATCTTTCTAGCACCTCTCTTTCAATTGAAAAACAAAAAAAACGCCCCACTCCATCTGCTGATAGAAAGGGACGTTCTTCGTCATAAGATAATTGAATTATAGCCGATTGCTAACGGGCTTTCCATACTGGGTGCGCAGACCATTCTACGCGTTTGCAGGGCTAGAATCCTTTACCACTTCTCGGAAACGAGCTTCGCTTGCGTGAACAGAAGCAAATAGTCGCGTCCGCCTGCCTTGGAATCCGTACCGGACATGTTGAAGCCGCCGAATGGATGGACGCCGACGAGTGCCCCTGTACATTTACGGTTAAAGTACAGGTTGCCGCAATGCATGCGCTGTCTGGCGTTTTCCAGATGCTCGCGGTCATGGCTGAATACTGCACCTGTCAGGCCGTACTCTGTATTGTTGAAGATATCGAGAGCGTGCTCGAAGCTGTCTGCCTTGCATACCGCAAGCACCGGCCCGAAAATTTCTTCGAGCATGATGCGAGCGGTCGGGCTGACATCGGCAAAGACGGTCGGCTGAATAAAGTATCCATTGCCTTCCGCGATATCGCCGCCGGCAACGAGTCGGCCTTCCGATTTACCGATTTCGATATATTCGCGAATCTTTCCGTACGCATTCGTATCGATGACCGGCCCGATGGCAGCGTTCTTGTCAGCCGCACCAACTTGCAGCAGCTTGGTTTTCGCGATAATAAGCTCCAGTACGTCGTCATAGACGTCCTGATGGATAATCGCGCGCGAGCCGGCGCTGCACTTCTGGCCTTGGAATCCGAAGGCCGACTGCACGATCGCGGCCGCGGCTTCTTCCAGATTCGCGCTTTTATCGACGACGATGCCGTCCTTGCCGCCCATTTCTGCGATAAAGCGCTTCATCCATATTTGCCCAGGCTGTGTCTTCGCAATACGCTCGTTAATGCGCAGTCCGACATCGCGCGAGCCTGTGAAGGACACGAACCGGGTGCGTGGATGATCGACGATGTAATCACCGATTTCGCTGCCGGAGCCTGGAATGAAGTTGATCACGCCTGCCGGCAGGCCGACTTCTTCCATCAACTCGACGAACTTGGCTGCGATGACCGGGGATGCGGAGGCTGGCTTCAGCACGACGGTATTACCTGCGACGAGGGCGGCGCACGTCATGCCAGCCATAATGGCGAGCGGGAAGTTCCACGGCGGTATGACCACGCCGACGCCAAGCGGAATATAGGTCAGCCGGTTATCCTCCCCTGGAAGAGGCGTCAACGGCTGTGGACCGCTCAGCCGCAGCATTTCTCGACCGTAGAACTCGAGGAAATCAATCGCCTCGGCCACATCGGCATCCGCTTCGGCCCAGTTCTTGCCGACTTCATACACAAGCCATGCGCAGTAATCGAATTTGCGGCGGCGCATAACGGCTGCGGCTTTGAACAGATAGCCGGCGCGGGTGTCAGGGCTCACATAAGCCCATGTTTTGAATGCGGCATCTGCCGAAGCAATGGCCTGTTCAGCCAGAGCCTCATCTGCCTGAGACATCAGCCCGATCACTTGATCGACGTTGCCGGGATTAATCGATGTGCCTAGCTTCTCTGTCGTGATGCGCTCGCCATTAATAACGAGCGGGTAAGTGCGGCCAAGCTGCTGTCCAACGCGCTCGAGCGATTGCAGCATGGCTTGACGATTGTCCTCTTGCGTAAAGTCAGTAAACGGTTCATTGCGGAATTGTACTAAAGTCATGAAAAAGCCTCCTTCATTCGAATTTAAAAATGGATAATAACTTAGGATTTAAACATAGACTTGACGACAAATCCGACATTCGCCGGGCGTTCAGCCAGCCTGCGCATGAAATAACCGTACCAGTCGTTACCGTATGGAACATAGACGCGCATGGTATAGCCTTCGTCCGCAAGCTGCTGCTGCGCTTGGGTACGGATGCCGTATAGCATTTGGAATTCGAACTGGGATGTAGGGATGTTATGTTCTTTGGCGAATGCCTTGACGTGGTTGATGATGAGATCGTCGTGGGTGGCAACGGCTGCGTAATCGCCGTTTCTGAGATGCTGTTCGATGATGCGGATGAAATTGTTGTCCACGTCTTCCTTTTTCGGAAAAGCGACTTCGGGTGGCTCCTTATATGCTCCCTTTACTAAGCGCAAATTCGGCCGATACCGATGAAGATTGGTGATATCCTCTTCGCTCTTATACAGGTATGCTTGAATGACGATTCCGATCGTGCTGCCGAACTCTTCGCGAAGCTGGCAGAACAGCGCGATGGAGGCTTCGTTGTGCGCGTAATCTTCCATATCGATGCGCACAAAGATATTATGGCGCGAAGCCACTTCTAGAATGGAACGCATGTTGTTCAAGCATAGGTCACGCGAAATGTCCAAGCCGAGCTGCGTCAGCTTGAGTGACAGATTGGCCTTAACCTGACTCTCAGCGATCGCATTTAAGGTGGCGATGCAATATTCGGCTGCTTCCGTCGCCTCTTCCTTGGTGTAGATAAACTCCCCCAAATGGTCGAGTGTCGCTACGATGCCGCGCTCGTTCAACTCTCGAACGACTGTAATCGCTTCCGCAATTTGCTCCCCGGCAACGAATCGCTTAGCTCCGAACCGCAGTCCATATTTTTTTGCGGTCCGGTTGGCTATCCGATTTTTCGACAGAAATAGGAATACATTTCTCATCAGGCTTTCCATGTCCGTGATGCTCCCTTCCGGCGTCTCAAAAGTGTTCAAAAAATATACACATATTCGTTTTTTGATTAATTATAATCATATATAATTGGAATTGTAAACACTTTCTTTTGATGATATGGTAATTATCTTGTTTGAGATCTTGCATTCGCTTTTTCATTGCTTTTACAGAATCGGTTTGCCATAATTTAAGAAAATAAACGATCATGAAAGAAGGATATGTTTCAATTCAACTCTACGAAAATCGGTGGTTCGAATGATTTTACTACAGGAGATACAGGCATTTCTCGAATGTTTGCTGCAAACGACGAACGACGCGGTCACGATCATTGATACGGAGGGGACCGTTCTTTATTGGAATGAGGCAGCAGAGATGACTTACGGAATTAGCGGGAATGATATTATCGGCAGGAAAATAGGAGATTTTTTTCAGCGGGAGTCCATTATGCTGTTTCACGTTATGGAAAGCGGGCGTGCCGTTCGCGAAGTCTATCATGAGCCGCGTCCAGGTATGCATGTGATGATTACGGCGCAGCCGGTGCGGAATAGGGATAACACCCTCATCGGCGCGATCTCCATTGAGCGTGATGTGACACAATATGTGAAGCTGAGCGCTGAGATGTACAGCAGGGTCGGGGAACGGGAGCTGTCTTTGGCTGTGTTCTCACTGAAACCGGAGCAATGGAAGCATTTGGCGACTGTAAGCCGTATGGCGAGCCCGATTCTGTTGCTCGGAGAACCGGGCGTCGGGAAGAAGTCGTTGGCTGAGTGGCTGCACCGATGTGAACGCTGCGAAGGTCATTTCGTATACATTAACTGCAGCGCTGTGCCGGATGGATTGCTTGAGGCGGAATTGTTCGGCTATCACGGAGATGAGGAGCGCCCGGGCAAGCTGGACCTGGCGCAGGATGGAAGCATCTATTTGAAAGATATTCATGCGCTTCCGAAGCGGTTGCAGGAGAAGCTGGCGAATGCTGCCCACGAACGCCGTTACTGCCGTCAGGGCGGAACTGCTTTCATTCCGCTCCAGTGCCGCATTTTTGCCTCCATTCCGGAAGCGGCTATGCAGGAGCCGCATGCAGGGCTGATCGAGGAATTGTATTATACATTCCAGATTCAGCGTCTGCAGCCGCTTCGGGAGAGAAAGCAGGATGTGCCTGAGCTTTGTCGCCAATTCCTGGCGGCTGCATCGCAGAAAGCAGGAATTCCGGCTCCCACGCTTGCTTCCGACGCGCTGGCTGCGCTGACCGCGTTCGAATGGCCCGGCAATTTGCCTCAGCTGCGCAACGCGATGGAATACGCGGTCATTGCAGCGCAAGGTACGGGCAAGATTACGGCGCGGGAGCTTCCCGAATATGCGAGGCTGACGACACTCACTGAATTGACGCAGCCCGAACTGCCGCTCAGCGCTCATTCTGAGGAAATGGAGCGTTCGCTCATTTTTGAGACGCTGCAGCGAACGAAGGGCAACAAAGCGAAGGCGGCACGACAGCTGGGTATTTCCAGAGGGGCATTATATTATAAGATGAAGCAGTACGGACTAGATTCATAATTGACTCAGAATTCGAAGTGGAATGTATCCAACCGTTTGCCGCTTATCAGACGATCCGTGGTCCAATAGACTCGGTCGGATACTATTTCCGCTGCATTCTCTTTTATTTGAAGCATCTCGGTTTAATGTAAAAAAGAAGAACGGAGTAGAGACGATATGAACGCCACGATTACGATCCTACCATTTCGCGAGGAAGTGCAGATTCAGCAGCTTTATGATGCATATGGGAGCAGAGGTATCCAACGGCCGAAAGGCTATTTCGAGAAGTGTTTTCACGAAAATGAATATGAGTCCCGTTTTACCTTCATAGGTTATGTAAACGGACAAGTGGCCGGATGCTCACATTTAAAGATGAAGTCTGATTACCCGCCGTTTCAAGAGCAGGGCATTCCTGAAATCAATGACTTGCACGTGTTCCCGGAATTTCAGCGAATGGGTATTGCAAGCAGGCTGTTTGATGAGTTTGAAGCGATTGCCTCTTCTCGCACCGGGCGTATCGGTGTTGGTGTCGGACTATACCAGGATTATGGTAAAGCCCAGATGATGTACTGCAAGCGAGGATATATGCTTGACGGTAACGGCATCTATTATAACAACGTTCGCGTCGATCCCGGTGCAACGGTGCAAGTGGATGATGATTTGGTCATTTATTTGGTAAAAGATTTGAAAAAATAGATGTTGATCCGTTCTACTTCAGTCTCCCTGAACTTTCGGGAGATTTTTTGTTTTTTTGAAGTAATTTAGCAAGCTCGTGTCGAAGTAATAGATGAGCATAAAGGACGGGGGTGAGTCTATGGTAGGATTGAGCTTAATAAATTAACACATTTTTTCAGATGTAGCTTTAAATTGCAGTAAGCAGTAGCAGCGTGGTTCTGTATTTTCAAGTGTTATTGTAAGCGCTATCAATTGAAAATAGGAGGCGTCTGTTGTGAAAAGAAAATTTTCATTGCTTATTTGTTTATTATGGCTGGTGGCCAGTCTAGGGCCGATTGGAGCGGGGCAGACAGCTTACGCGGATGTAGCGGAGAACAGTGGCTCGGAGGAGGTACAATCATTTCCGGTCCTTATGCAAGGAGAGCGGCAGAACGACCACCCGTTCGTGCTGGTTCACGGATTCAGCGGCTGGGGAAGGGAGGAAATGTTCGGGTATAAGTATTGGGGCGGTTTTGACGACATTGAAAGCTCTTTGCGTCAGGAGGGATATCAAACATATACTGCCTCAGTTGGTCCTATATCCAGCAACTGGGATCGGGCTTGTGAGTTGTATGCGCAAATTAAAGGCGGAGTCGTCGATTATGGAGCTGTCCACTCTCAACAGCATGGTCATGAGCGCTACGGCAAGTCGTATCCCGGGCTTTATCCGCAATGGGGTGAGGTGAACGAGAACAACGGACAGCAAAACCGCATTCACCTCATCGCCCATAGCCAGGGAGGTCAGACGGCACGTGTATTGATCGAGCTGCTGTCGCAGGGAAGCGCTGCTGAACGGGATCAGACACCGGCAAGTGAATTGTCGCCGCTGTTTCAAGGAAACGGCAAAGGGATGGTGCACAGTGTGCTGACAATATCTACACCTCATGACGGCACTTCACTCACTGAGCTTGTAGAGGGAATCATTCCCTATTCGCAGCAAATTCTCGGGTTGGCTGCTGCCGCGACCGGGATTTCGGAGATTGATGTCTATGACTTTAAGTTAGACCATTGGGGATTAAAAAGACAGCCTGGGGAATCATTCAGCAGCTACAAGGAAAGGGTGTATAATAGCCCAATATGGCAAACAAGCAAAGATACTGCGCAGTGGGATTTAAGTCCCGCCGGAGCGCAGGAGCTGAACGGATGGGTGCGGGCGCAGCCGGAGGTATATTATTTCTCGGTAAGCACAGAGCAGACGTATCGCTCTGCCTTAACCGATTATGAGGTCCCTGAGTTGTGGATGAATCCGCTCTTTAGTATGACCAGTCTGTTTCTTGGTTCCTATACGAACGACGAGTTCATAGACAGTCAATGGTGGCAAAATGACGGCGTCGTCAACACGATCTCAATGGACGGCCCCGAACGGGGATCGACCGATTTGATCGTACCCTACGACGGGACACCGAATCGTGGGGAATGGAATGATCTCGGCCTTATGGATTCCTACGACCATGGGGATATTATCGGTCATGGGTCCAGAGATATGCAGGATTGGTACACCGAGGCAGCCCGATTGCTAGCGTCGCTGCCATAGGTTTTGATATAAACTTTGTACAATATAAATGTTAGGCTGGCGGATTTGCATAAAGCATTTCACGATCTGGGTGAACAGCGAAAGTGCATTTAAAGTTACAAATTCAGTCTGAAATTTAGTGTTTAACTGCAAGAGCGGCTAGGCCCCCTAATTCCGGAGTCTACACCGTAAAAATAATGTTTGTCGTATGAACACTCATTTTTTCAAATTCTTACAACGTTCGATGGAACTTGGCCCGATCTTCTTCCTTCTGTTGCATCACCCAACTGCTGAATACTATGGGCGCCTTGCGTTTCAAACTGCCATGCATTCTACGGTTGTTGTAAAAATCCATGTAACGATCAACGGCGGCATACGCATCATCCATGGTCTCAAATGTTTCCTTGGTCAATAGGTCGCGCTCCATCAAACTATGGAACGACTCGATGTAGGCATTCATGTTTGGTGTCTTCGGCGGGATACGCTCATGGAGCATTCCCCAGCTTTCACAAGTATCGCCGAACAGCACACTCACAAACTGAGGACCGTTGTCGGTGCGGATCGCGGGCATCTCCTTCCCCGGTCGCCATCGACTCTCTATCGCCCGTCCTAAAGCCTGACACACATGCTTGGCCTCGCAAACGGCGCCTCTGTAGTAGGCGACAATGACGCGGTCGAACACATCGATCACGCTGAAAACGAAAAAGAAGCGGTCGCGGCCGGCAACATATCCATACTTAATGTCCGCTTGCCACAGCTGATTCGGACCGGTGACGAGTCGGTTTCGAGCCAGTCTCCTCGGGTGCTTGGACGTTGGCTTTCGCTGCTGCTGAAGGATGCCTAACTCCTTGCAGAGACGATATGCTTTCGACTTACCGAGTATCAAGTCATGCTCATTGCGCAAACACTGAGCCAGCAACTTGTAGCCGTAGATGTGCTCTTCGCCTTCCACAAGCTCCAGCAGCCACTCCTTGATCTGCTCGTCACTTACCTTGTGACCTTGCAGCGTAAGGGAGTACCCGGGACAAGGACGTCCTCTTCTGATGGTACCAGCAGCCTCTGCGGGCTGCTTCGAGCGTTTGAGGCGTTCATAGTAAGTGGATTCTGCCAGGCCTAAGATACCCAGCACAAGGACTGCTGCATTTCCCTGCTTAATAAAGTGGTCGGCTATTTCGAATTTTTCGGATAAGCAGGGTTCTTCTTTTTTAGCAATTCACGCAGAATTTCAATTTCAAGTTCCTTTTCGCCAAGCATCTTCACCGCTTTTTCGTACTTCTCTTCCACGACCTGAAGCCGCTTCAGTTCTTGCAACTGATGATCCGCTGGCGGCAGTTCGTGAATATCTACTTGATCCCGATACGTTCGAATCCAGGTACGAATCGTTTCCGGGTGGAGGTTGTACTTTCGGGCGAGTACCCCCACTTTGATCCCGGACATGGCTTCGCGCACCACCTCGAGACGCACTTCCTCGTACAACTTGCTTGACCGTCTCATCCTGTTCATCCCCCCTAGAAATACAATAATATATTGTTGGGGTGGACTCCAATTCAATTAGGGGGCCGTGGAGAAAGTGCAGGTAAAAACAACCTTTTTGGCGGTAAACTCGATTTTTAGATAAACTAAATGTACTTTTGCATTTAACGAGGTGAGAATGCGGAAATATGATGATACTAAATGTATTTTTGCACTAAAGAGAGGAGAAGACGGGAATATGTACTTTTGCACTTAAGAAATACTTTTACTTTAAGGCGGACAGTTTTGACAGACCTGGCTAATTAACGCGGAAGGGATGTTTATACAAACCAAGTTTGCCAAGACATCCACACATAAGCGCGTACGAAGTGTAAGGATTATTTGTACAGCAACCATTTTCCTCGTACACAGTTTCGCATAACCAATGCAACGAAAAGGCCAGCTCTCGCACGAAAGGCTACTCAAGGGCGAACCCGATACCCGAAGGATCGCCCTTGAGAAGTAGCCGAACAAGAACGCTACCTTAGCTCATATCCACCATGCGATTGAGTACCGTGCCATGCGACTCACACCACACGCTTGAGAGCTCATGACCAGCCCCCATTAGGCCGCGATTCCAGCAAGCATAAACTAAGGCTGTTCAAAAGGCCGAATCCATTGAGGTCCTTCAAAAAGTCCTTCGCCAGCTTCAGCCGTACCCATACCTGGTAAAGTTGAGAACTCTCAACGAAAAAAACGCAAGGACGCAAGGAAGGAATGATTAGGCTAAGCTATTTTACAAACCCAAGCAGCATCTCACGGATGAGCTTTGCTGCAACGATCTGGGTCTGCTCGGTCGGATCATAGATCGGCGCCACTTCCACCAGATCACAGCCGACAACATTCACATCGGAATTTGCAATCAGATGTACAGCTTCAAGCAGTTCCTTGGATGTAATGCCACCAGCTTCAGCCGTACCCGTACCTGGTGCCGCCGAAGGGTCCAGGACATCAATATCAATCGTGACGTATACCGGACGACGCCCCATTCCCGGCAAAGCCTCTTTCAATGGCGCTGCCACCTCAAACGGGTAGAAATGAATATTCTTATGTCCATATTGAAATTCTTCACGGGAGCCAGAACGAATACCGAACTGATAAATGTTCTTCCCGCCCATAATTTCAGCCGCTTTGCGGACCGGTGTGGAGTGAGACAATGGCTCACCCTCATATTGCTCACGCAAGTCAGCATGCGCATCAATATGAATAAGCAGCAGGTCAGGATACTTCTCATGCATCTTCTGGATAATCGGCCAAGTGACCAAATGCTCACCGCCGAGACCAAGCGGAAATTTGCCATCGTCCAGCAGCTGGCCTACATAATCCCCGATAATATCCAGGCTGCGCCCTGCGTTACCGAACGGCAGCAATAAATCACCAGCGTCAAAGTAGGTGATATCCTCAATACTTTTGTCCAGATATGGACTGTATTCCTCTAATCCAACGGATGCCTGACGAATCCGGGAAGGACCAAAACGCGATCCAGGTCGGAAGCTGACCGTAAAATCCATCGGCATACCGTAAATAACAGCTTTCGACTTCTCATAATCGTCAGAGCTGCAAATAAATACATTACCGGAATAAGCCTGATCCAGTTTCATATGTGCAAACACTCCCCTTACTTCACCAAATCTTCTACAAACTTAGGAAGCACGAAAGCTGCTTTATGCAGGCGAGGTGAGTAGTACTTCGTATCCATCTCCTGAATAGCCGACTCATCCACTTCGAGCGGATCATGCTTTTTGCTGCCTATCGTAAAAGTCCACAATCCGCTTGGGTATGTTGGAACATTAGCCGCATATACACGTACTATCGGAAAGATCTGCTTCACATCTTTGTTCACCTTCTGAATCAGGTCTGCTTTGAACCAAGGGTTGTCGGTCTGTGCAACAAAGATACCATCTTCCTTCAGTGCCTCATAGATGCCTTGATAAAAACCGTGCTCAAACAAAGGAGCAGCCGGGCCCACAGGCTCTGTAGAGTCAACCATGATCACATCGTATTCATTCTTGCTATTCAAAATGTGCATATATCCATCGTTAACAATCACTTCTACCTTCGGATCGTCAAGCTTGCCGGCAATCTCCGGTAGATATTTCTTGGAGTATTCAATCACTTTCCCGTCGATTTCAACAAGTACAGCCTTTTCCACTTCCGGATGTTTAATCACTTCACGAATGACACCTCCGTCTCCACCGCCCACTACGAGCACTTTCTTCGGATTCGGATGCGTGTTCAGTGCGGGGTGAGCGACCATCTCATGATAGACGAATTCGTCCTTAATCGTAGTCATAACCATGCCGTCCAGGACGAGCATACGCCCAAATTCTTCGGTATCGATCATATCCAGCTGTTGAAAATCCGTCTTCTCATGCACAAACGTTTCCCGAATTTTCGCTGTAATGCCGAAAGCCGGCGTTTGTTTCTCTGTAAACCATAATTCCATCGTCTCTACCTTCTTTCCGCTAGAATATATGTTTAGCCATCCAGATCCAAGCCGTAAAACAAACCGGGAAAAACCGTGAGTTTCACATCTTTTTCTATTGTACCAAACAAATGTATTATATTAAATCAAGCTCAAATTGCAATCAAATTATCCGGCACTCTTGTTCCAACTGCAAAAAAGCATTCTCACGCTATGAATATCCTTTCTTACAGAACCCCATAATGTATAGCAAAAGGACGAGAGGAGTGCTTCTATGGCGGGACAGCATCATAAACCATACAAACGCAAAAAAATGCTCTATCGGCTCGCCATGTCTCTATTCGGACTTCTAGGAGTCTTTCTTATCATTGGCGGTATTTTGTTGGCGTATTTATATATTACCCCGCTGCCGATGGCGGAAACTCAGCGCTATTCCCGGCTGATGGACAACCGTGGCAATGTGATAGCTACCTTCTCCTCTAATGGTCACACTTCGGAACAGATTCAGCTGGAAGATATCTCGCCGCTCCTTATCAACGCCACGCTGGCTATAGAGGATCGAAAATTTTACGACCATCCAGGGTTTGACCTTAGAGGCATGGCCCGGGCACTGCTCGTTAATCTGAAACATATGGATAGCAAGCAAGGAGCAAGCACACTTACCCAACAGCTCGCCCGCAATCTGTATCTGTCCCATGAAAAAACACTGGTTAGAAAACTGAAAGAAGCCAAATTCGCGATCCAGCTTGAGATGAAATATGATAAAGATGAAATTCTTGAGATGTACCTAAACGAAATTTATTATGGACATGGAGCCTACGGAATAGAGTCTGCCGCACAGCTGTATTTTGATAAGTCGGCAAAAGACCTGACCCTCGCTGAAAGTGCCATGCTGGCTGGAATTCCTAAGGGTCCAACCTACTATTCACCGTATAACCATATGAACAATGCGGTTCAGCGACAAAAAATCGTGCTTCATGCCATGGTGGAAACCGGGTTTATTACACGCTCAGAAGCCGACAAGGCCGCCTCCGAAAAGATCGCCCTGCAGCCGAAAGATCGGCAGCAGAATAAGGGAATCGCATCTTTTTTCCGTGATTATGTGCGCGGAATTCTTATCAATGAGTTCAATATTACAGAGCAACAGCTTGAACAAGGCGGGCTGGATATCTATACGACTGTTGATCCTCAAGCCCAAAAAGCAGCAGAAGAAATCGTGGAAAAAGAAATGGACAGCAAAAGCGAGCTGGAAACAGCGCTCGTATCCATAGATCCGCGCAACGGGCACATCAAAGCCATGGTTGGAGGAAAGGACTATCGCAAAAACCAGTACAATCATGCCCTTGCCAAGACACGGCAGCCAGGCTCTGCGTTTAAACCGATCATGTATTTAACAGCGCTCGACTCCGGCCAATTGACGGGGATATCCACGTTTAACAGTCAGCCGACTCTCTTTCATTACGATAACAACCGAAAAACGTACAAGCCCAGCAATTTTGGAGACAAATATTTCGGTGAAATCAACATGCGCCAGGCGATTGCTGCTTCCGATAATATCTATGCGGTCAATACGATCTTGCAGATCGGAGCTGAAGAAGTGGTGAAGATGGCCGAAAAAATGGGCATCACAAGTCCTCTCGAGCCGGTACCGTCACTCGCGCTTGGGACTTCACCCATCAGTCCGCTGGAGATGGCATCCGCCTTTGCGGTCCTTGCAAACAACGGGCAGCGTATTCCTCCCATCGCCGTGCTTCGTATTACAGATGCGATCGGAAGAACGGTTTATAACGCGCCAGAGACTAAAGGCGAGCAAGTCGTAGATCCTGCCGCAGCTTACGTTCTGACCCGCATGATGGAAGACGTTTTCGAGACGGGAGGTACTGGCAGAAGAGTATCTTCACTCATGAAGCGTCCGGTTGCCGGCAAAACCGGAACAACCGACACCGATGCATGGCTTGTTGGCTACACGCCAGAACTATCCACCGCAGTATGGGTAGGATATGACAAAGGAAGGAAGATCAGTTCAAGTGAATCAAGACGGGCGGCCCCTATTTTCGCACAATTCACGGAAAAGGCGCTGGAAAATGTCCCTCCTAAAATTTTCCCCATCCCGGACAACGTCATTAGCGTTTATATTGACCCGGAGACGGGAAGACGGGCTGATGCGGACTGTCCCGAAAAATCACTTGAAGTCTTCATTAAGGGCACAGAGCCTGAACAATATTGTGACGATCATGGCGGTAAGCCAAAAAAGGTGAAGCCTGAGGAAGCTGTGAAACAAGAGGAACGTTCATGGTGGTCGGACTTCAAGCGCTGGTGGCTGGAATAAAAAAAGACATCTGTAAAAACATAAAAGCCCTGCCGGAACTGAAAAATCCGCCGCAGGGCATGTCTTTATTCCAAGCTGATGAGCTGCTGTACTTGATCGAATGCTTTTTTTGAATAAGAGTCTTTCGTTCTCGCGCGCAATTTCTCAATTCAATTTTGTCCAAATTAAATGAATAGATTTTCATGTAAGTATTTATTTGCATGCAATATGCGTTGAACATTACCAATCGTATTCTTGTTCTTTGGTAGATTTGCGAACCGATTAAGTAACACCCAACGCAAGCAAGCGATGCCTTCAAATAATTCTATTTCATTATCTGAATACTTCCCCTTCGATAAAAAGGCAGCTCTATATAAAGAACCGTATCTTTGCCCGACATAAATTTGAATTAATACGGTGGACCAAGCAATATCATATCTCGGGTCTCCAAGCTGAGCATTGGTCCAATCAATAATCGTCAATTTATTGCGATCCGATTCCAGAATATTGCCTAAATTATAGTCACCATGAATGATACAATCTGGTCTATATTCAGCGCTCCCAACGAGTTGATATAAGAGGCTTTTAATGTCTTCGTGCTCCTCAATTCTTGGATAGAAATAGGCAATAAAATCACGCTTTTGAACGGTTATTTCATCAATAGCATGTAATGGAATTTTATGAATGCTTGTTAATATCCTAGCAAGTTCATTGAGTTTATCTTTATTAATCTTCGTAATAGGGGAACCATCAAAGCTCATCAACAAAACCTGATGATTGTGTTTATCCACTCCCCAGCCTGCAGGCTTTGAAACTTCAATTCCTCGATTATAAAAGATTTCTAACAATTTATACTGATACCGAATATCTGGTTTTGAATCTTTGTTCCATATTTTTAAAACGAAACTACGATCATGAACACTTATTTTGTACACGTCAGCTTCAAGCCCAGAAGGCAATGCAGTAATGTGAAGGTCACTTGCTTTAAGCAATTCAACGATCTCATTGGATTCCATCCAAGTTATGTTACTTAATAAGTTTTCCATGATTTTTCCTGCCTCCCATGAAATCTTAATCTTCTCGCTTCTCATGAGGTCTGTATATGATTCTTTTGTAGTCCCCATCCTGGGTATCCATATCTCCCAAGAAGATTACGGCTTCAATGTGTTTTATGAGCTCTCTCAAGGCACACGCCGCGATTAATGAGATACAAGGTTTAAAAAGAGGCAACTTAAAAATTGGCGTTCTTTTGACTGTTGTCAATTACTTGCTCCCACCAACAGTTATCGAATTTCACCGTACCTATCCAAATGTCACGTTGTCTGTTATCGGTCTGCGGATAATTTGGCTGTATCATAATCCACTACCTCATGTTCCGTAAAAAAAGGAGAAAGCAGCGAGCCGACCCTGTTTACCGCCGTATACGGCAACTGGAAGTCCGCCGCCAATCACTTTGCCAAGGCATGTGAGATCCGGCTCAATTCCGTACAGCCCCTATGCTCCATGATAGCCTACACGGAATCCTATCATCATTTCGTCGAATATGAGCAAGCTTCCGTACTAAAAGGAAACGGGTTTGTCTTCCTTATATTCCTTGAGGTTATCTGTTTGGAACCCCCAGGTGTCATGGATGAAATCCACTTTCCATAAACCCTCATCCTCATCATATAACAAACCAGTTTCACTATAAGCTTCCTGCATGAAAAGAGAGGGTGATTCGCCTTCAACATAAGTTGCTGCCTCAATCAACGGCTTGGTGACCAGTGTCAAATACCATTTTCCATTCCGATGATCCAGATCAAAAGAGCCCATATCTATGACCATACCAACATAGTTGGACTTATAGGCGTAACCGCTTCCTTTGAATTGATAAATGAAATCCTGAAGCATATTCTTATATTTATCGGTTGAAACTGTAAGTTTGCCGATATCCCCCGAACCAAATGCATCCAGGTTCTCCTTTGCATGCTTTATGACCGTATCCTTTATCATTCGCTGAAAGCTCTCCTGCACCGTAAAGTCGAAATGAATATAATCATTGTCAATAGGAACTTCAGCGCTTTTCAGGGTCCCCCACGGAAAGTCAGCCTCGGCGGCAATGGTCATGGTCCCATCCATCGTAACCGGTCCAAACTCCGAATTCTGAAAAGGATTTACTTCAACTTTCTTACCGTTAATATACAATTGACCGTTTAAATCCGGCCGCTCTGAAAAACGAGTATCCCACCGAACCACCTGACCGTTCAGCTTCAAATACATGCTGTATGAATCATTCGGATCAAGCAGTTCTACCCCTGTGCTTTCTTTCAGATCGATTAACTCATTCTTGAATCTGGCCTCCAACTCGTATAAACCAGGGATGTAAGGACCAAGTTTGGTTTCATAGTTTGGTATGTTAGCCACCGCCGCCTGCTGTCCGTTCACATACAACACTGTACCTGCATAATTTGTCTTTACATTGAGGTATACGGGATCGACCGTAAGTATGTAATGATTATAAAAAAGATACTTCCCATCCTTCTCCATGTTAACGATGCCACTTAGGTCATCACCTCTGAAACCATCTGTTGTTGAAGCAGCAACCGAGGAGTTTGATTCTGCTGCCGCTGCCTGTTCCTTCAGCACAGAGATAACCTGTTCCTTTTGACCGGGATTCTGCTCCATATAATTCATAAACCCGATGATCGACTGCTCATTAATAACTAAATTTTTGTTGCTAAAAGACAATAGCTGGGCAACGGCTTTATGATCGCTCGACTCCAGTGCTTTTTCAAACCGGCTGATCAACCGTTCCGGGGATGTAAAATACGCTCCAGCTATATACCCAACAACTAGAGCTGCCAGCAAAAATACAATCGATAAAATCAAAACTCTCTGTCTCTGACCCATCCGTACTGGCATAACGGCCATTCCCTCTTCCCGGATTAATCCAGAAGATGCTTTAGCGGGGGCAGAAACCGCACTTTCTTTCTCAGCCGCAGCCAAAGAAAATCTTCCATGTGTAAGGACATCTACTTCATGTTTTAATCCAGAGCCATTGTCTGTGCCGCCGAACGAATTCGATGCGATTTCGGTTTTGGCAGCATTCTTTTTCGAACTTCTGCCCTCCGGGAAGTTGCCAGACTGATTTTCTACATGAGTCAGGCTCACCGTGGTCCCGCACTCCCTACAGAATAGCGCTTGATCCGTTAATGAAGAACCGCATTCCTTACAAAAACTCATATCATAGATTTCCTCTCATTATTTTAGAAACCAAAATAATTACCAGGCCTCATCAATGAACTTATCGTATCCCCTAAAATAAAAAACGTAATAAATATAGCCAAATAAACGAGCAAAATAGCATACATCGTATCCATCGCACCGTTAACTTCCCGCTTGTAGCTGAGCGTAATCAACACCGGAATTGAAAACATCGAGCCGATCATCGCGATAGTCAGAAGCAGACCCCCCATTCCGATTCCGATAACCAACAAGAAGAAAGCAGCTAAAAAAATAACGATAAACGGTACAAGCAGTGTACCGAAACGAGCTATAATTTCCTTTAAACTTACCTTTGGATTCGTGGACAACTTTACCGCCCCGAATGTGTAAACAGCGATTAAAAACATAAACAGGGCTATCCAGAACACCGGCTTGAGTACAATGTCCACAAATGGACTGCTCATCAAGCTTTTTCCAGGAAAAGAGAAGTAAATCATGAGCGGAAGCAAAATCGAGAATATAGCCAACGATATAATTCCGTTTAATAACTGTTCACTGCCTGTTTTCTGTGCGACAGCAAGCGGACTCTTTAAACTGTTCACAAAATATTTAAAATAAATCTTTGAATTTTTCTTGGCACTTTCCAAATACGGTTTAATCTGCGAAGGTTCATTTCCCGCTGTTCCAGGTGTGGAATGCTCGTGTGGCGTGGAACGGTCTTGCGGCATGGAAGCCTTGGGAGCCGTGTACATATTGTTCATGGGAACCTGGTACCGAACCGTCTCTGTTTCCTCTAAAGGCCCTTTTGTTATGTTCGATGTTGGCATCTTGTCCTCTGACTGATTTGACTCTGGATAAACCTCCGGCTGATCCGGCTTCCTCTCCACCACCTCGGATGCAAGCCTTGTCCCACATTTTTCACAAAATGAAGCGTCCGTGTTCTTGTGACCACAGATTTTACAGTTCATGATCTTACCTCCCTATTCAATTACACCATAGTTCATTCGTAGAAAGCATGAAGCGAGTACAGCACATTTCGGTTAAGCAATCAGTTGTTTAGAAAATCCAATATATGAACATGCTATATCCGCCCTAAGTCTACATTGCCCTTACATCTTCGTATATGAGGTCTAGCACTATATCAGGTACTAGTATAGATGGAGTGTTATGCGAATGGAAGTAATTTCTTGTCGACAACTAGGCGCGTTCAAAGAAGTATACTTGATTTGCTGTGTACTATATATAAGAATCTTATATAAGATTAATCATTTACAAGGAAAGGTATTTTTCTGATGAATTCAAATAAAAAAGATAACATATATCATGACGTCCGACCTCTGCCGCCCTCGATTTACAAGGTCACCGCGCTTGAAGCCGCACCAAAACTTCTCGGTCAGACGCTGGTACGACGCACGGAAGACGGCGACATCCGGTGTAAAATCGTTGAAACAGAAAGCTACGGAGGTATAGAAGATAAAGGGTCACACGCATATGGGGCCAGACGTACAGCCCGAACGGAGACGATGTTTCAAGAAGGCGGTGCATGTTACATCTATTTGATTTACGGCATGTATCACTGTCTTAATGTGGTCACGGGAGACAAAGATGATCCGCAAGCCGTCCTTATTCGGGCTGTGGAACCTTTAACGCCTCGGGACGCGGAACTCATGCGGATATATCGCGGGAAGCTTCCTGCCGGGAAACCTGCCAATCTTAGCAATGGGCCCGGTAAGCTATGCCGTGCTCTGTCCATCGACAAAAGCTTAAACGGCTGCCTGTTAAATCAAATGGATGGCCCTTTATATCTTGAGGCTGGCGCAGATATCACCGATCTTTCTATCGTTCAGGCATCTCGTATTAACATCCCTTATGCTGAAGAGTATGCATTTGTACCGTGGCGCTTTTACATCCAAGGCAATCCGTATGTTTCGGTGGTTAACAAGCAGGCTGCTCCTTTCACCATACCTAGATAGCCTGAGTCTGTTTATACGTTTAAATATAGAAATAAAAAGGGATGCCTCAAAAAGACATCCCTTTTTGTCTGATGAAAGACGCTCAAGTTACGAATCAAATCCTCCGATTACTAACAATCTTCTTCCCCTTCTAGACTTATGCGCGCGAGCGAATTTCCTGCTTCATAAATAAAGCATATGAAAGCCCGAAGCAAATAACCGTTTGTGCAATCAGCGCCGTCAGCTGCGGCCAAACAAGCAGTATACTCTGACCGAGCGGCAGCGGACTGTCCGGAATCGCTCCAACAAGCTGCTGCATCGTTAGCGGTCCGAGCGCACGGATATTCGGCATAAGCAAGGTCATCGTCGCTTCGCTAAACAGCTGTGCCGGCGATAATCGGGATATGAACTGAAGTGAACTTTGATAGCTTAGAATTTGATCAACCCCTGCTGTTTGAGGCGGTGCGATCATTCCGGCGATCAAATTAAGAATCAGCCCGAAAAACACCGAAAAGAACAGCCACGTTGCGATAGACAATAGCGCTGATGTTGCGGCCTGACGAAACCAGATCGAGAAAAGAATGGAGAGATTTAGCCAAAATCCGACGTAAACTACCGTCATAAACAAGTACAGAATAACCCTCAAAAATTCTTCAGCTGTTGGTGGATAACCAATCGTAAACATGCCAAAGCCCATCACAAGAAACCCAAGTGCAAAAAATATAATGGCAATCATGATCAGGGCGGCAACAAACTTGGAATTGATAAAATAGTCGCGATGAATCGGTTGAGACATCACCCGGCTTAAAGTTCCTTTGTTACGTTCCGAGTTCACGGCATCAAAACCAAGCGCAATACCGATCAGCGGACCCAGGAAGCTGACAAAAGTAACGAACGAAGGAAGTGTCCCGTCCGATGCGGTAAAAATTTTAAGAAATAAAAAGGATGTCTCCGCTTCCTCTGATCCAGCAGTGCCGCTCAGTGCCGTAACGGCCGTATAGATCGAGCCGATACAAGTCAACGCAATCAAAGCCAGTAATATAATATATCGCCAGCTTCGGATGTGATCGGTCATTTCCTTTTGCACCATTATCCAGAATGGATGAGGAACGGAATCACGTTCGGTTCGTCGCTTCAGCTTTAGCTTGTGCAGCATTTGATTCACCGGATTCGCCTCCTTCAAAATAACGGTGATAGATTTCATCCAGCCCGTACTCTTTAGTGCTAATATGTGTCAGCACGGCACCGGATTGTATGATCATGCCGGCGATAACACCAGCCAGATTGCCCTGGCAATCGATCTCAAGCTGGTCTTCTTTCGTTTGCTTGACGTTCAATACTCCATCCAGATCCCATAACGACTCGAATAAAGATGGAGAGATCGGGTCGGCTTTAACATGAATGCGTACCGGTTCACCGGCAAATAATTTTGCCGATAAGCTTGGCACATCACCTTCTGCCAGCAATTGTCCCTTAACAAATAGACCGACACGGTCACAAATTTGCTGTACCTGATGCAGATGATGTGAGCACAGTACAATGGTAATCCCTTCATCATCCCTTAACCTTTGTATAAGTTGAAGTAAATCGCGTACCCCTACAGGATCAATCCCCAGTGTAGGCTCATCCAGAATGATAACTTCAGGCTCTTTAATAAGCACATCAGCAAGGCCCAGACGCTGCCGCATCCCGCGTGAGAACGTACCTACCTTTTTCGAAATCGCATCGGTTAATCCGACGCGGTCAATGAGTTTCTCGGCACGCTCCTTGGCATCCTTCAGCGGTATACGATTCAACCTTGCGGTATAAATCAAATTCTCCAGAGGTGTACGATCCTCATAAAAGCCAACATCGTCAGGCATATAGCCGACTCGCCGCTTTACCTCCAGCGGTTGTCTTGTTGAATTGTATCCGCAGACACGAACAGACCCTGAAGTAGGTTCAGCCAGGCCGAGCATCATCAAAATGGTTGTCGATTTCCCTGCTCCGTTCGGCCCCAGAAGTCCGTATATTTCGCCCGCCTGAATCGATAAATTCAGTTGATTGACAGCTGTCAACTCACCATATTTTTTGGTCAGACCTGTTAGTTCAATAATCGATTGTCCCACCGTTTACCTCCTCCCGTAGGTACGGAAAAGATAGTAGACTCCACCCGCAACGGCCAAAATGATCAATACTCCGAGCCACCCCCACAGCATGGAAGTCTTTACGGCAACCCGGAATTGAGCATCTGCGGTTTTCTCTGCCGTCTGCGCTGACATATTTACTACATAGTCCCCTGCGATTGCTTTCTCATCAGCTTTGATGGTAGCCTGTACATTTGCCGTTTTACCAGGCTCCAAACTGTCTATCGTTTGGGGCTCAAACGTCACTTCCCAGTCAGTTGGTGCGGTTGAGCTCAAGTTAATATCATTTAATGGGCTAGTACCGGTGTTTTTGACAACCAGATCCAGCTTTTTGGATGAACCGGAAGTTACGGACGTACTTAACAGCTCATTTGGCGTAGTCAGCTCCATCGCATACGTCCCTGTAATCACCACTTCAAACTCAGTTTCAGCCGAAGTGGAATTGGTTGTTGCTTCAATCGGAATTTTATATGAACCTGCTTTGATCTGTTTAGGTGGAACAGCTGAAATGGTGATTTCCTCAGAAGCATTCGGCTCTACATTCACGGAAGCTACATCCGTGCCTCCAACCGAAAACTTAACATCCCAACCTGCAGGAGCCTTGGCTCTTAATGCATAAAGCTGTTTCTCAGCGGTGCGATTCCGAAGGGTAGCACTGAAGTCAAAGGTTGTCTCAGCATGACCCTGAATGCTAGGCTGCTCTGATCTAAGCTCTGTTTTATACGTTCCCTGTTCGGAAACCTGAACTTTCAGATTAAGCACGCTGCCCAGATTGGTGTTCACTTTGATAGCATATTCTCCCTTATCTACTTCAAGAGGAACATCCAATTGGAGATTTATATTTTGCGACTCATTAGGTTTGACAGCGATTCTTTGAATTTTATGCCCGTTGGAGGTTAACTCATAATTCCATTTACTTTTTCCCGTATCCACGCTTAACGCTACATCCTGAATCTGACCGGTGTTATTAATAACATCGATGGAATAATTAATAGATTCTCCAGGCGGCGCAATGAGGCTTGTATAAGGCGTATATAAAGACACCCCACTTGCAGCGCTCACCTGATTGCTCATTCCTGGGATCGCCCCCAAAATCCCGATCGCCAGCATAAAGCTGAGCAGTAATGCAACTCTTTTCTTACTTGCTCGTAACATATAATAATGACCCTCCTTAAAATGTTATACAATAAAGTTACGAACGAGAGGGCCACTTTGGATTTATCGTATTAGATAAAAATTTGCTTAAAACAACCTTAAAATAACATTAAATCGATTGAGACCCGATGGATTTATATTCACATCACCAAAAATATTTGGTACATATTTAAGTAGAGACATTTCGTTATTCCTCTTGAAGGGTAACAGGGTTTCTGCGAGAAATAGAGGCCAAGTATGCTGACCTTATCATTTTGGTATTTAAATATAGATCTTCGATGGGAGGGAAGAATTTGTGTCCAAATCAGATAACGAAATATTATGCCTGTTAGAAGAGATGAAGAATGGCTCCATTACAGCTTTCGATCGATTCTATATCAGGTATGCACCTTTTGTACTGCAAATCGCCCTTCGAACGATGAAAGACCAGATGGAAGCAGAGGATGTTTGTCACGATGTTTTTTTAGAAATATTGAGAAAAGCGGATCAGTACAATCCATCCCGAGGAAGTCTGGAAGCATGGCTGGCTGTAATGACACGTAGCCGCTGTATGGATCGACTGCGAAAGAAACAAAGAACAACTGCAGATGAGCTTTCAGAATCCGTTGAATCCGCAATCAGCTACAGGTCAAGCGGTGCGCTGGTTGAAGAATCCGTATTAGCGAATCTGCAAAACGAAGCGATTCGTGAAGCGTTGCAGCTCATTCCTAAAAAACAGAGCGAAGTCGTGACTGAAGTCTACTTTGGCTCCAGAACTCATCGGGAAGTATCCGCCGAACGGCAAATACCATTAGGTACCGTTAAATCGCTCGTTCGTTACGGCCTGAATAATTTGCACAAACAGTTGACCAGTTTAGGGTGGATAGATAAGAAAAAGAAGGTGATACGACATGACTAACACAAATTGTGGCTGGAACGAAGAAGAGCTTATCGATTTCGTATTGGACAAACTTGACGATTCCAAATCCGAGCAATTAGCCCTTCATCTCCAAAGTTGTCATTCGTGCAGCAATGAAATACAGATATGGCGACAAACACTGGCTCCGAATGATGCCGGTCATCAGCTCGATTCCGAACTTCAGCCAAATGACACATCTCTGATGCCCTCAAGTCGTATAAGAATAAAGCTTTTAGCTCATGCACTTTTTCATAAATTGAAGATCCTCGGACGGCGTCCAATCTTTTCTGTTTCGATTGCCGCTTGTTTGGCATTATTCCTACTTATCAATATGTTGGATTCCAAAGGCTCGGTTATGACCGCTTCACAGCCGGATTGGGTGGAGGATGTAACCCATATCGAAGGCAGTTCACTTATATCCGATCCGCAAACCGTCGCTTACCGTATCGATCAGCATACGCAATTAAACGTAGATGGTTTTGTATGGATTAAAGGTAATTCCGATGAATTACTATTCCTGCTCAATGGAATTAGACCATCACTGAATCATGATTATCAAGTATGGGCCATAACGAATGACAAACGCTCAAATATCGGCCTGCTCAAGTATAACCGTGATAAAGCGTATCTCTATGTCAATGGGGAGATCCCCCAGGAAATCGAGCATATTGCTGTAAGTATCGAACCTAAAGGCGGCAGCGTGTTACCTACCACCCCAGATACCGTTCATGTGAACATTCGGAATGAATAAACTTGAAACTTTTTCCAATCGTTGAGCGTCTAAATCTGAGGAGGTGGTATTTTATGAAAAAAATAAAACCATACAAAATAGCTGGCGCAGTGACGCTGGCCCTGACCATTGGTTTCACACCCTTATCCGGTTTTGTTCCAGGATGGCAGCAGACGGCGTCCGCCAAAGCTTCCCAACAAGAACCCTCTACATTCTGGGAACTGGAATTACAAAATGCCCCGTTTAAAAAGAACGGCGTTGTGTTTGTTCCAATCAAGGAAATGACGGAATATTTGGATCTTATCGTTACATTCACGCCGAACAAGAAATATCTATATGTTAGCAGTCCGCGAGAGTCAATCCGCATCAAGCCTGGACAGTCAACTGCAATCAACTCTAAAGGAACCGTCCTATCGCTTGGAGCTGCCCCAGTTGTAAAACGCGGCGTCACTTATGTGCCTGTTTCACTGCTGAACAAGGGTTTTGGTATCCCGATCAAATGGAAGGGGAAATCCACGGTTTCGCTTCAAGGAAGCAAGGAATATGCTTCTGGAGCTGCCGGAGGCAAGATTTTCTGGTTAAACACTAAGGACGGAACGCTGCTGACGGGCCATGCCGGTAGTGTCCCAAGAAAGGCTGGGAAGGTTTCGATCCAAAATGTTGACCGGCTTCATATTACACCTCGTAAAATTAATCCTTCCAGCTATGTAGTGGATATTAACAATGTTCACGGGGAACCGCATATTCATGAGTCCCGTACGCGCGTCCTCATCCATCAGGGTAAAATCGTGAAACAGGGTACCACCAATTACTCTAATTTTAGCGGTCGCAGTGTAAATCCGGACATCAACGGCTACAAAGGAAACGTAGCGATCATGAATGGCAGTGTCCTGCAGCTTGTTCATCCTACCGGGAAAGTTGTCAAAACATATGATCTGGCCAAAATTACCGGTGTAGAAGATGATTTCTCGGTGGAGGCGATCGAACCGGAATTTCTGCTAGTTCGTCCTTATAAAGACGCAACGCTCTTTATTGTTCATCCTACAGCGAAAAAATCCATTCAGATCTACAAAAAACTTCCGTTAGATGATGAAGCAAAAAAGTTAATTGAAGAGTATCCTTATACTGAAGCCGGCTATGTTGGCGATGGACTCACATATACCGGATATAAAAATCAGATGTTAACCTTCAAATGGAGTCACCCATTCGTGGACAAAGGGAAGACGTTTACGTACAAGCTTCCTTTTTAACAAAAAAACGATTCTATCATTCCCCAAAAAAGAGCCCGATGCGAAAAACTCCGCATCGGGCCTTTAAATATTTATGATTACGATTCTATATCGAGCGCCTTCTTGATTTCATCGGAAGAGGCATTCCACCATTCTTCATTTTTGGAGATTAACAAATCCTTCAGCGCTTGCTTCTCCACATTACCTAATCCATCAAGAATAACTTTCCCTTTCATTGCCAAGTCCATCTTATTTACATGGTCCGCGAGAATTTTCCACCCCCGCCGTGCTTCCTTATCGATCAGCATCTCGCACGCCGTCATACCAACATAACGCTGTCCCTCGGCCGTGCGATCCACACACACCCATACAATCCACACTTGGCGACCGTTTGGTACATCTTCCCGGTTCGTAGAAAATCGGATGCCGCGCTCTACCTTGCTCTTCGCGTGCATCGCACCGATCTCGATTCTCGCCTCCCCGCCATCAATGATGACCGGAGAAATACTGTTCAGATCAATGGAACCTGCGCCGAACCCTTTATGCTTGCTCTTGCTGTTTATAATGTTAAGGGCAATCGGCTTCTTGCTCTTCTTCTCCTGATTCTCCATTACGGTAAACCTCCTATATAAGGACGGAAAAAAGCCCCGCCTAGTTCATTCTTCTTACAACTGACCTCAATAATTTCATTTTAACTAATAATCATCTAAAAGCAAACATATACATGCTGTAGATGCTTGTCAACGGGAGGTTGTTCGATATGGTCCCACCACGCGCCAAAGTCTTTCTTTCATCCCTGCTCGCCCTTGCTCTTCTTGGAGGGTCAATGCTGTTTCTTTTGCAGGGGAGCCGTGCTTCAGAATCTGTTCTCGCTCCAAATATGGGCAAGCCTGTTGTGGAGAAAGCTCCTTTATCTCCACCTAAAGCTCAGTACGATGTACCCGCTCCCGCACTGAGCAACAGACTGGTTGAATATCACATGGATGTCAGGTTTGAGCCGAGCGAAAACAAATTGAAGGGAAAACAGACGTTAACCTGGACTCATCCTGGTAAAAAAGCTGTAAACGAGCTTTATTTTCATCTGTACCCTAACGCTTTTTCCTCTAAAGACACTACATTTATGAAGGAATCAGACGGACGGCTTCGATCGGATCGGATGCCGGAGAACGGCTACGGTTCAATGAAAATTACAGGAATCAAAACGACCCAAGGGGTGTCTCTGCTCCACCGCCTTCAATTTGTTCAGCCTGACGACGGGAATGTGAAAGATCAAAGCTTGGTAAAGCTGCGATTGCCGCGCCCTGTTAAAGGCGGCGAAAGCATTTCGCTGAATATGGAATTTGAAGTGGATATGCCCAAAATTTTTGCGCGTATGGGTACAGCAGGGGATTTTGTGATGGCAGGACAATGGTTTCCGAAGATCAGTGTATACGAGCCTGTTGGCGTACGTGAACGTACTGAGGAAGGCTGGAACCTTCACCAATACCATGGGAATTCCGAGTTTTATGCCAATTTCGGTATCTATAGTGTACGTATCCGGGTACCGGAAAACTATATTGTCGCGGCTACCGGCTTTCCGACCAAGCCAGCTGTAAAAGAAAACGGAGAGAAGGTCTACCACTTCTATGCAGACGATGTTCATGATTTCGCCTGGGCGGCCTCGCCTGATTTTGTCGTAGCGGAAGAAGCCTTCTCAGCACCCGGTGTACCCGGCGTCCGCATTAAGCTTTACCTCGATCCAGTGCATAAAGATTTAAAAGACCGATATTTTGACGCTGCTCGAACGGCTCTAGCCTCTTTCGGAAAATGGTATGGCTCTTATCCATACTCCACTTTATCGATTGTAGTACCTCCAGATGCTGGTAACGGAGCAGGCGGTATGGAATACCCGACTTTGGTGACTGCGTTTGGAGCCAAGGACGATTCACCGGGGTACGAGCTGGAACGTACGATCATTCATGAAATTGGTCATCAATATTTCTACGGAATGATTGCAAGCAATGAGTTTGAGGAAGCTTGGCTTGACGAGGGCTTCACCTCCTATGCAGAGGATCGGGTTATGGAGCAAGAATATGGATTGATTCCAAATACAGCTGCACAAGCTGCAGCCATCACCTCGCCTCAGCCGTTGACACAGGAATCGTGGAAATTCGGCTCTCATGAAAAATATGCTTTAAACGTCTACACACGCGGTAAACTGGTGCTGCTAGACATTGAACGAATCGTCGGCAAGCAGACCATGGACAAAATCATGATGACTTATGCCAAGAAATACCGATTTAAACACCCGACAACCAAAAACTTTCAACAGGTTGTAGAGCAAGTAACCAAGCAGCCATGGCAAGCTTATTTTGATCAGTATATATACGGTAACCAAATGGCTGATGTTGCTGTAGAGAGCATCCATACCCAAAATACCGGAACCTCGGAAGCACCCGCCTATAAAACAGTAGTGAACATCGTCAGCAAAGGGGGCGATGTCTCCGATATCCCGATCAGGTTTGCATTTGAAAACGGGAAGAAGATCGAGAAGGTGTGGGATGGCAAAAACGGAAAAACCAAGTATGAAATCCAGCATAAATCTCCGTTGCTCTGGGTAATGGTTGATCCGAAGTACTCCATCGTGCTTGAGAACAAACATATCAATAACTATATGAAGGCGGGAATGGACCCGAAAGTTGCCACACGCTGGAACCTGAGCGTCACCAAGCTGGTGGAAACACTGTTCGGCAGCCTATCATGGTAAGGAGGGAGCACATGAAAAGCTACGCAGGCCAAGGCTGGACCAGTGTAAAAGATCAATTTTACGTTATTATACTTCTGTTTTTGTATCGTCTGCTGTGGGGATACTTTCTATATCGGCTCGTAAAATCAGCCGTTATCCCCCTTCTGCTGCGATTTCCGGACCCTGCTCCAAATGAGCTTAGCAAGCTGCTGTATTTTTACGAGGGCGAAATGGCCCTGGCCCAAAGCAACGACGTTCATACCTATGCCTGGTTACTGCTCGGCATGCTGATGGTCCGTATGATTTTAACTCCTCTGATTCATGCCGGTATATTTTACAATCTTCATCAAGAAGCAAGAGGCGAGCGAGGTCTGTTCTTTTTCAAAGGGATTCGCAAACTGTGGAAACCTGTAACTTTATTTTATTTCGCTGAAACCATTTTAACTTTTGCTCCTGCATACTGGCTGATCCCGAAAATGCTGCCTTTACTTATAGATGCCATCCGTGACCCGTCAGCTTTATTAAAGCTCGCTCCTTATCTGTTCTGCTGGCTGTTGTATGCATATCTTATTCACCTGTTTCTTCTTTACATGCAGTTCGGAAAAACGGCCGGTATAAGTATGTTGTCCGCTCTAACCATCTGCATCCGTCATATGAAAAAGGCGGTACACATGTCGGTTATGATCGGCGGAACCGCGATGCTCGTTCTCCTTCTGCTTAGTGGTCTTTCTTTACTTTGGGCTGGTCTGATCGGACTGATCATCCAACAAGCTTCTTACTTTATCAGCAGTTTATTTCAGCTGTGGGGCGTTACCGCCCAATATCATGTATGGCATACTCATCAACATCAAAGTTAAAAAGTGTTCACATATCCATAAAAAAACCTTCTCACTATCAAATTGTATCCCTTGTTTCCATCAAAAAAAGACAATTATACCCTCGAAATCATATAGCATTTCATACTGTCAAGCTATAAACAATGAATATATCCAGTCAAAAAATAAAAAAATCCCGTTCATTCCAAGGAAGAACGGGATTTTTTGGTTCAAATATTCTTTCCTCGTTTGCCAAATAGTTAATCCTCTGTTAAAATAACCAGTGTGTTAGTAACAACTTTGTCATCTTTACTGTAACTAATTCATAAGAATTCATAATCGTATGACTTATAAACTCAATTTTAAAAGCCGAATTCCCGTTGTAATCGGGAAGCGGGGGAACCGTCTTTGGGTGAATTGATCTCGCAACAGAGGGATCATAGGCTAACCTTCAACCGAACCCTTAAGCTAACCTCGCAGGTATGGAAGGAGATTATCCCTTGAAAAAGAAGTTAACTGCCGTCTCTCTTGGCCTGGCCATCGCTCTTACATTAGGTACCGGAAGCGCTTTCGCAGACTCCAAGCTACATCAGACAATCAAACCAGTCATCGGCGTCTCTTATAAAGCGGGTGGAACGACAACCAAAGGATTTGATTGCTCCGGATTTACAAGCTATGTGTTCAAGCAACTTGGAATGACTTTGCCGCGCTCATCGGCAGCCCAATATAAAGTTGGGACTCCCGTGCCAAAAAGCCAGCTGAAACCAGGCGATCTTGTATTCTTTAATACGTCAGGCAGAGGTGTCTCCCATGTAGGGATTTACGTAGGCGGCGGAAAATTCGCACATTCCTCAACCTCTAAAGGTGTCACGATTACCCCGGTAAACTCAAGCTATTTCGGCAAGCGTTATATTGGGGCCAAGCGGGTTATGAGCCCGAGCAAATATAAAGATGTCACAGTGAACTACAATTAAACGAATTTCATAAATGTAATTGACCTAAGCCCGAGTGAGATTTCTTTCTATCTCTTTCGCGGCTTTTTCTTTATACTGTTATAACGCATAGACCGATAAAAAAGTTTTTACTTTTACGAAAAAGAAATTAAAAAAATAATTTCAGTTCATTACTTGCCTCTCTTGCAGCACCTTAATATCAATTACCCCATCTAAAGATGTGAAAAACATCAATTTTGCAAATAATGAGCAGTAATTCAGAAGTAAATCATATGATGTAAGGAGAACTTATAATGCTTCCTAAGGCCCACCGGCTATATGCCGTTCCTATGAATTCGAACCATGCAGCTGAAATTTGCAGCTGGACTTACCCACCTCCATACAATATCTACGGCTGGCTGCCCTGGGAGCAAATGAAAGAGCTGGCCATTGAATTTGGCGATCCCGAAATTCGGAAGCAGCAGTATTTGTCCATTCTCGATGAAAAGCAACGGCTGTGGGGATTTGCGCAGTTATTCCCTTTAGAGGGCGTTACACGTCTCGGCCTTGGTATGCGGCCCGAATGGTGCGGACTTGGCATGGGCAAACAATTTGTAGAGTCTATTGTGACTGAAGCCAGACGGCGCCGCCCAGATGACGAAATTGACTTGGAAGTTCTAACGTGGAATAAACGTGCGATCCGTACATACGTTAAAGCCGGATTTGAGATTACGGATACTTACGAAAAGATGACCCCAACGGGTAAAGATCTATTTTATTGCATGGTCTATAAGCCGCTCCCCAATGTTTAGAAAACAGTGTACGATATCAACTATATATTTTATTTTTAAAAAACGTTATTTTTATTGGCTTTTTTTGTCATAACTGCTATGATGTCTTTATATGTTCGTTTATAATAGAAGCAATTGCAGTATACATAAGAAAGGACGATATGACGATGCAAAAATGGGTGATGAGCGGTTTGTTCTTCGTCGCATGCGGGTTAGCCCTCGTACTAATGTTTACGCTTCCAGGGAAACAACAAGTAGCTGAAGAAGCAAAACCTTCGATGCCTGAAGTAACCTTGGACCCTGCTGCAGCTGAAGCTACTTTGAAAGCCAGCTGTATTACTTGTCACGGTGACCAGCTTCAAGGCGGAGCAGCGCCAGCTCTCCAGCAAGTAGGCGGACAGATGGATACTCAAGCATTGTTCAACGTAATTTCGAAAGGCCGTAATGGCATGCCTCCCTTTAAAGATCAATTGAGTCCAGAGGAAATAGCCAATCTTGCACTTTATCTATCCGAGAAGAAATAATACAGTAGCTACTTTCTTAAATTTTACGGAGAAATACCCTCGTCGTCCTTTTTTAAGGGCGGCGACGTTTCTCCAAAGAAAACACAAAACACGCCTGAACAGGGATGTCCTGCTTCAAGCGTGTTTTTATAATTCTTATCTTTTGTAAAAAAACAAACGGCTTACTGCAGCTCCTTACTGTCTTTGGAACGGCTTTTTTCGTATGCCTCATTAAACTGCTGTGCCTCTTTGATATCTATAGCCGTAATACCGCCCTCGTCCCATGAAGTCAGTCGCAGTGTCACGGTTTTGTAGTCGATCGTAATGTAGGGATGGTGACCGAATGCCTCCGAAATCGCAGCGACTTCATCCACAAAAGCAATTCCTTTCATAAACGCAGGAAACGTGTATTTGCGGATAATCCACCGCCCCTGCTCCAATTCCCAGCCTTCCAGTCTTTCCAGATGTGTTTCAACTTCCTGCTGTGTATACAGCATCTTATCTTCCTCCCCAAAAAAACCTCTCCCACCAGTGCGGGACCAATGATTCATCTAATTGTATTCCATGGATCTCAGTTTCATTACTTAAGCTAGACGAGAGCTACAAACGCCAATTCTTCTTCCCCGATTAAAATATTGATCCGATAGTTTGTCTGATCATGAATAACAACCCCGCTCCCAACAGATATGACAGGCTCTGTCCCTAGAGCATAAAATAAATCCTCCGCCAGCGCTTCATGAACCTCATTTTTCTCTGAATCATCAAGGTTGTTCCATTCCTTCGGGTCCATTTCAAAAAATATATAGCTGTCCGCAATTCGCCCAACCGCTGCGGTTAATTCTGTCAAAATTTCACCGTAATCACGCCCATGTCGAACTCCCAACCACTTTCACTCCCTTCTGTCCCTTATACCTGCAAGTTCTTCTCCTTCTATTATACCGGAAATTACGGCTAAAAAAAAAAGGCTAACCTGACGATAAATAGTTTAATGCGCTCGTTTACACAATGATGTCTACCCAAAGGGGGGCAAAACGAAAGGATTCGTTAATTATTTCTCATGGATGAGGTGTATTATGGAAATTTCTACAATTATTGGTTTGGTCTTTGGAGTTATATCTGTACTTTTGGGAATGTTTTTAAAGGGAGCTTCGCTGACTGCCTTAGCTAACTCTGCTGCATATGTCATTATCATTGGCGGAACCGCAGCTACATTGTTCATAGGCTTCCCGATGTCGGAGCTCAAAAAATTTCCCAAGCTTATCAAAATAGCTTTCTCAAAACAAAAACTGATGGATAAAGCTGACTTGATCGCCCTCTTTATGGAATTTGCCTCCATAACCCGCCGCGAAGGTTTGCTGGCGCTGGAGTCAAAAGTTGATGAAATCAACGATCCTTTTCTCCGTAACGGAATGCGCATGATTATAGACGGTAACGATCAGGAGTTTGTTAGTGATGTGTTGATGGAGGACATTCACGCTACAGAAGAACGCCACCGTGCGGGTGCCCTTATTTTTTCCCAGGCCGGGATGTATGCTCCGTCTCTGGGGGTACTCGGTGCCGTTATTGGCTTGATTGCTGCCCTAGCCGAAATGGAAGACATGACCGCCCTTGCTCATGCGATTGGTTCTGCTTTTATCGCCACCATGCTTGGTATTTTTACCGGTTATGTCATCTGTCACCCTTTGGCCAACAAATTAAAACGCTTGTCCAAACGTGAAATGGAAATCCGGCTCATGATGGTGGAAGGTTTGCTTTCCATTCAATCGGGTGTATCAACAATTGCAATCAGCCAAAAATTGTCTGTATTCCTGACTCCTTCTGAGCGTGGTAAGATAATCGAAAGGGAGGCTGGTTCTAGTGAGCAGAAAGACTAGACACGAGCCCCACGAAGAACATGCTGACGAATCCTGGCTCCTTCCGTATGCAGACCTGCTGACTCTACTGCTGGCCTTGTTTCTAGTCTTATACGCGATGAGTTCAACTGACGCCAAGAAGTTTCAGGAAATGAGCGATGCGTTCAATGTTGTCCTGACCGGAGGTACGGGCGTTCTTGAATATAACAAAATAGAACCAAGCAATAGCAACCGTTCAGGTAGTAATGAGGCACTGAATATCCCGGCTTCGAAAACCGAAGAAAAGAAGCGTGCTGAGCTGATGAAGCAAGAACAGGAAGATATGGAAAAACTGAAGAAACAGCTGGACTCTTATATTAAGAACAATGGTTTAAGTACCGAATTAAGCACCCAGCTGAATCACTCACAGCTGATGATTACAATTCGGGATAATGCGCTGTTTGCACCAGGTGAAGCGACGGTCAAGCCCGAAGCTCGTGCATTGGCCAAAGAAATATCGAACCTGCTTCAGGAATTCCCGGACTACGATGTCATTGTATCCGGTCATACGGACGACTTTCCGGAGAACAGCAGCAAATACCCGTCCAACTGGGAGCTTAGCGCTGATCGGGCGATGCAATTTATGAAGATCCTCCTACAAAATGAGGCGCTGGATCCGAAACGGTTTATGTCGGTCGGTTATGGAGAGTACCATCCGATCGCAAGCAACAAGACACCTGAAGGCAAGGCGAAAAACCGGCGGGTAGAAGTATCCATTATCCGAAAATATTCGAGCCATAATACGTATACAAATGTAAGCAAATCACAAGATAAGTCGTCTAACTCGTCTAACTCATCTGACTAACAAACAACCGGTTCTCAGGGCGTATCCCTAAGAAACCGGTTGTTTTCTTGCTAAGATCATTAAATGAGTTTATAATCGAGGAGCTTTCCGAGCTCCTCTTTTTCCTGCTCTGTAAGATCACGCCAAGTTCCTGTCTTCTGACCGCCTAAACGTATATTCATAATTCGAATACGCTGCAACCTTCTCACACTATAGCCGAAAGCGCTGCACATCCGCCGAATTTGACGGTTCTTCCCTTCCGTTAAAATGATACGAAACACGCGCTCAGACATTCGGGTAATGGTACAAGGAAGCGTCATCTCCCCTAAAATTTTTACCCCGCTGGACATGCCTTTAATAAAAGCATTTGTGATCGGGCGGTCGACCGTAACGATATACTCCTTCTCATGTCTGCCTTCGGAACGTAATATTTTATTGACAATATCTCCGTCACTTGTTAGCAGAATTAAGCCTTCAGAATCTTTATCCAGACGGCCTATCGGAAAGATGCGCTCAGTATGACCAACAAAATCAACGATATTCCCCTTGATGTGGGACTCTGTAGTACTCGTAATGCCTACAGGCTTGTTGAGGGCAATATAGACGTGCTGAGACTTCTTTTCGTTGAGTTTGCGACCATTTACCCGAACATCATCCCCCTCCTCCACCTGACTGCCCAGCTCAGCCTTCACTCCATTAATCGTGACCTGGCCGTTCTTTACAAGCTTGTCCGCTTCCCGACGGGAACAAAACCCCGTCTCACTGATAAATTTATTAATTCTCAAGATGTCACCCTTTTCATCTAGACGTAATATAAAAGATCTATGTCGTTATACTTTTAACAGCAGTCGGAAGCAAAATCGTTACCGTCGTACCAAGCCCTTCCTCGCTCTCAATCTCCAATATGCCCTGATGACCCTGTATAATTCGCTGGCTCACCATGAGCCCAAGGCCCGTACCGGTCTCTTTACTCGTAATGAACGGTTCTCCTACATGAGGTAGCAAGTCTTCCGGAATTCCCTCTCCCTGATCGATAATTCGGACCGCCACCTGCTGCGGCGAATGCGGAGCGATTTCGATCGTAACATAACCGCCATCCGGCATAGCTTCTACCGCATTTTTAATGACATTGATAAACACCTGCTTCAGTTGATTCTCCTCACAGTGTACTAGCGCCGGTTCATTCATGTAATGGAAGCTAAATTCAATATCATATAAGCGTGCCTGACTGCTCAGCAAGGAGATGACGTCATTCATAATATCACGCAGGTCTTTCTGCTGAAAACAAACCGCTTGCGGTTTAGCCAATATGAGAAATTCACTGACGATCAGGTTGATTCGATCCAATTCAGACAGCATCAGGCTGATATGTTCCGAATTAACCTTATGAGTCTGCTGTTGAAGTTGCAAGAAGCCGCGGAGCGTTGTCAGCGGATTGCGGATTTCATGAGCTACACCGGCAGCCAGCTGGCCAACGGTTGTCAGCTTTTCAGATTGACGCAACAGTTCTTCCATTCGGTTACGCTCTGTCACATCCCTTGATACACTGACCATCGATGTTATATTTCCCATTTTGTCCTGGATTGGAGATGTACTGATGCTCACTTCAATTATACTCCCATCTTTACGCAGCCGAACGGTCTCGACCGATCCAAGCCTTTCTCCAGCCCTCAGTCGTCTCCACCGTTCCCTCTCCTCATCCTTTAACTCGGCCGGTACCAGCTCCAGCCTTCTTCCGATGGCCTCATGACTTTTCCAGCCGTATAACTGTTCAAACGCCTTGTTAACACTGATAATCGTACCGTGGATATCTGTCGTATGAATCGCATCGGCCGTCTGATTGATAACAGATTCGAGATACTCCTTAACCGACTGGTTTTCATCCACCATCTGTTTCAACTGGCTTGTATAATGCCCCAGATTGCTCGTCATCGCATTAATTCGTCCAGATAACTGCCCCAGCTCATCCCGGCTAGTCACTTCAAGACGCCTGTCAAAGTTTCCATCGGCAACCTCATTTACCGTTCCCAGTATAGCTTGAATAGGCTTAGTAAAATACGCAGCAACAATGTAGCTTCCGAAAATGACGATTTCCAGCAAAACAAGGGAAATCGCAGCCAGGCTGATCATCTGCTCCCGAACCACCGAAGAGATCGCATCATAATCCAAAACGATGCTGATCACATAAGGGGCCTTATTTTCAATTTTAATCGGAATAAAGCTTTTCATCACTTTCTTTCCGTTTACCGTGCTGACAAAAACGACATTCTTATTCGTTGTCACGGTTTCTTTAACGGCAGCCTGATCTTCCTCCAGAAGGCCATAGCTATAGGTCCCGAATTTGATCGGACGATTGCGCAGTTTAAAATGGACTCTATCCGTTCCATCCTTCTCCATAAACATATTGCCGAAAGTATCCGGATTAATGCCTGTTACTTCCAATATGTTAGGATTGGTTTTAATCGTCTGCTCTATGACAATATCCGGACTGGATATTTTAATAAAATCCTGAATGTCTGTGCTCCGGATATAAGGGTCGATAATGTAATTACGCTTGCCATCATAATAATATCCCCATTTACTAATAAACTCCGGTCTAGCCGTTGAGTATTCAAATGGCCCGGACCAGAAATGCTTCTCCGTCTGCCCTTGTTTAACCGAGCGCACTTCGTTATACATAAGCAGCTCTTGGAGAGCCGTATACCAATATCCCCATGACCGGGTTGACAAGCCAATTTCTTCAGCATCTGTAGAACGGGCAACAACAATATCGTCGTCCGTTTCAACCAAAAGTGAAATATGGGTCACCCCAAGCTCTTCACTAAGCTTAACAAGTTCTTCATTCGTTATGTTGGCAATGTCAGGATCGAGCATTTTGGCAGCATTCTTCGCAGCGACGTGAAGCAGATCCCCAAATACACCATCCACATATCTTGAACTAAAATCGGTCTGCTCCAGAGTAATCGCGATCTGGGTGGCGGTCATAACCATCTTGCTCTCACTGTCCTGCCTTAAATTTTCTTGCGTTGTATAATAATTAAGCGAAATGTTAAGCAGCAATATAAAGAGCACTGATAAGGACATCATCAACGATAATTTTGTTTTAATAGACAAAAGCACCTACACCTTTCAGCACTTCATTTGCAATAAACGGGTATAGCTGTCACATTTATGATAACGTGAGTCAGATGGTTTGAAAAGATTTTTTGAATATACATCATCCTTACTTACGAAAAGAACATTCATATCGTTGATCTTGATGAGTTCTTTATCTACAATAAAGAAACAAATCTTTGTGCTCTTCCACAAAAATGTCCACAGCTTGCTAACAAATACACATGATTTATGTGGATTATGTGTATAACTCTGTGTATAACTTTTTATTTATCCACAAAAGTGTCCACATCATGTTAACAAACGAATGGACGTTCGTTGTATAACCAATACTTTAGTCCCGGTTTGAAAGGAGATATTGGATTGACTTCACCATTTAACGATCCGCACGCTGTGGATAATTACGATCATGAATATTGGATGCGGGAGGCCATTCGCGAAGCGCGCAAAGCAGAACAGCTAGGCGAGGTCCCGATTGGCGCTGTTATTGTTCAAGGTGACAAGATTATCGGTCGTGGCTATAACCTGCGTGAAACGACTTTTGATGCGACAGCGCATGCAGAAATGGTTGCCATCCGCGATGCTAGCTCGCGTCTCGGTGCCTGGCGCCTCCTGGATTGCCGTCTGTACGTTACTCTGGAGCCTTGTCCAATGTGTGCAGGGGCCATTGTCCAGTCCAGAGTGCCTCAACTTGTTTACGGCACGTCAGACCCTAAAGCAGGCTGCGCTGGAACGCTTATGAACCTCCTCCAGGATTCCCGGTTCAACCATCGCACCGAAGTGATCCACGGTGTGCTGCAAGAGGAGTGCGCAGCCCTCTTAACCCAATTTTTTCGCCGTTTAAGAGGCAAATAAGAATCGCTTGTGCTATTGTGCAGCATCTTTCGAAAATTTAAATAACCCGGCCATTATAGCTTCGGCCGGGTATGTTCAATCATGAAATTTAGTAATTAGTAAGATTCCATTTGGTAGAAGGCTTCCTCAAGCTGCTCTATTGTAACAATGTCTGCATCCTTAGGAATACCAATCTTGAATGTTTGCTTTTCGTTGATCTTGCTGTATTGTGTATCACCTTTAATAGCCAGCTTCACGACGTCATTCGTTTCAGGATCTGTGAAGTCAACATTCATAACAAGCTCCTGATATACAGGGAAATCTTTCTTGTCAATTGCAGTTGTAATGTTAAATGTGTTGATCTTCAGGTATTTCTGGAGCTCTTCCAGACCTTCCTTAAATTGACCTTGATCCAACGAGCTGATTTCTTTCTTCGCCTGCTCAATCTCTTCTTTCGTCATACCGAGCAATTCACGGTACTCATCTTTGCCTGCAATATCCATAATCTTTGGCATAGACTTATTCACGAAGATATCCAATGCTTCTTTAACGTTATCATTAGTGATATAGAATTGTACAACTTGCTTCACATCCAAACCTTCGGGAAGGTTTGCATCTTTCGCTTCGATTTCCTTGAAGTATTTCGCTTGATCATACTCAGCAATCAAAGCGTTCAACACCTCAGCAGCGAATTTCTGGGACTTCTCTACATCCATAGCATCGGGACTAAATGTTTGCCCAGATTCTTCAGCAAGTTCTTTCAAGTCCATTTCAAGGTATTTACCTACAATATCCTCAGGGAATGGAAGAAATGGGATACTTGGAATCTTTATATAGATCTTGTCTTGGGTCATGACCATATCAATGTTGAAACTCATGGCCATATCGCCCTTCAGATTAATCCCCATTTGCATTTCAGTCTGTTGGGGCTCAGCTTGATGCACCCCAGTTAAAGTCAACTCAGCGTTCTTCAACATCGTAAGCACTTGTTCAACTTCTGGACTGTTTTCAGTAGCTGCCATTTTGATTTGAAGATCTTCGATAACGAAGCTGCTCTTCATCTCATATGACGTCATTTGCATCGCATTCGTTACAGCAGACGCCATGGCCTCTTTAGATTCTTGTTTCTGTGCGCAGCCCGACAACACAACTGTCAGCATTAACAGCATAGACAGCATCAAGGCTCCAAACTTTCTTTTCATATTACTAACTCTCCCCTCATAGCCATAAAAATAACAAGACCTCTTTATCATATACTATTTTAAACAAATGAGAAACACATAATGGAATTTTTTCTAAATATTTTTCCATTTCCTTTCCTAATTGAAGGTAATTCATCATAAAAATAAAACTTTTTCACTGTTGTTTACCATCAAGTTATTGATTACAACTGGGGCCCAAAAAATGAAACTTATATGTTCTATATACGGCAATTTCAGGAATTGGTTTCAGGATCTTACGAAAATTTGCACAACAAAAGAAACGCCTTTAAATCCTGTAAACAGGATGAAAAGCGTTTCATTCAGGGTACAAGACTTCTTTCATTAGAGCTCGCAAGGTTAACGCTAACATAACATTTTGAGGGATAATTTAAGGTTCATACGTACTTTCTTACATTGTAAAATACTTTACCCTTCCGGGTTAAATTTACCTGATTGCTTATGAATCTTGGCGCGGTGCGATCCGGTCATCGGCTCTTGCACTCCACCTTCACCATTGTCTTTACGTCTTCTTTGCGGTTGTTGAGCCTCTGGCACCGGTATGGACTTTGGTTTACTCATCACTTCTCCTCCTTCTATTCCCCTTTCGGAACTCACTAATCTACAGCTCTTAATCCTTTGCTGAAGAAGTTACTTAAAGCGACAGCCATCAATGGCCTAAGGGTTCGTTAATTGTTGAAGTGCCTGGGCACATTCGTGAATGTGACGAATATAATCTCCCGTCATGCCTTGAATGTTCTCATTTCGCTCATCAATGACAACTCCGTCCCGTTCCACGTCAATCAGATTCACTTCAACTTCCCTAGAATCCACATAGCGGCATTCGAAGTCGAAGGAATATTCCTGTCTTCCAGCCGAATTAATGTGAATCCGAAGCGCATGAGGATTCGCCAAATCAGCATTAACCTCTGCATGATCGCCAGGCTTAAGCACGGTAGGCAGACTTTCTTGCCACGCAGCTACGAGCGAATTCTGATCGATATTCAGTTCTGAATTCATGTATTACACCTCCCCTTGTCTTTAAATTGCGGAGATGTGTTTCTTTTTATACTTTGCAAATAAAAAACCGCCTCCTATAAAGGAAACGGTTATTGGTTATATGTATGGCGGAGAGGATGGGATTCGAACCCATGTGGGCTTGCACCCTAACGGTTTTCAAGACCGCCCCGTTATGACCGCTTCGGTACCTCTCCATGTGGTAAATTTATTAATCACGTGCATTAATTATTTTACCACAAAAGCTATGCTTATTGCAAGCTATTTCTTATTTCTTTGGTTCAATGACACTTACATTTCTCATGTATGGGCGAAGCACTTCTGGGATAACTACACTCCCATCAGCTTGTTGATAATTCTCCAAAATTGCAGCTACCGTTCTGCCTACAGCCAGTCCGGAACCATTCAGCGTGTGAACAAACTCTGGCTTCGATTTAGGTTCACGGCGAAAACGAATATTAGCCCGGCGAGCCTGGAAGTCACCTATATTGGAGCAAGAGGAAATTTCACGGTATACACCGCTCTCCGGAAGCCATACTTCCAGGTCATACGTTTTCATGGAGCCAAAGCCTAAATCTCCGGTGCATAACACAACTACACGATACGGGAGGTTCAACAGCTGCAGAACACGCTCCGCATCGGCCGTCATTTTCTCCAATTCCTCAAAGGAAGAATCCGGATGAACAAGCTTCACCATCTCCACTTTGTTGAACTGATGTTGACGGATAAGGCCGCGTGTATCGCGTCCCGCTGCTCCAGCCTCTGAGCGGAAGCAAGAGCTGTAAGCCACATAATTCTTCGGAAGATCTTCTGCATTTAAAATCTCTTCGCGATGATAGTTTGTCACAGGGACCTCTGCGGTTGGAATCAGATAGTATCCGAAGTCATCTATCTTGAACAGATCCTCTTCGAACTTAGGAAGCTGGCCTGTACCATACAGGCTGTCCCGGTTGACGATATAAGGAGGCAGCATCTCTTCATAACCGTGATCACTGTGAAGATCCATCATAAAGTTGATCAGCGCACGCTCTAAACGAGCTCCCAAGCCTTTATAGAACGTAAAGCGTGATCCCGTAACTTTAGCAGCAGCCTCAAAATCAAGAATGTCGCATGATTGTGCAATATCCCAATGTGCCTTTGGCTCAAAATCAAATTTCCTAGGCTCTGACCAGCGACGCAGCTCCACATTCTCTTCCTCTGATGCACCTACAGGTACGCTCTCATGTGGAATATTCGGAATCGCTAAACTGAGCTCGGAAATTTGGGCTTCCAGCTCACGCACTTCTTCATCCATAGCCTTGATCCGATCTGAAACTTCACGCATCTCCAGGATGAGGTCATCGGCATTCTCACGATTTTTTTTCAGCTTAGCTACTTCCGCCGACACAGTGTTGCGTCGGTTCTTCAGACTTTCGCTCTCCTGCAGCAGTTCGCGACGGCGTGCGTCAAGCTTGGGGAAGTCCGCAATCAAATCAAGTGATTTACCGCGGTTTTTCAGCGCTTCTTCCACACGACTGTACTCACTGCGCAATATTTTCACGTCTAACACAGGTAACCCTCCTAAGTAAAACATCAATCGGTGTATGAATCAGTGTAATGTAATTCATATTACTTCATTCTATATATTGTATTGAATCGTCAGGAAAAAAACAAACTTGACCCTTAAAAAGAGTCAAGATGCTTTTTCCCAACCGGAATTCACGATTTAACCGCTGTATCAGTTTCCTTAACCATATCCACAAAAAACTGATGAAGTCGATAATCATCCGTCAACTCCGGATGATAGGAAGCCACAAGCAAGGAACCCTGACGTGCCGTTACAATCTCATCATTATAGGTGGAAAGCACATCTACGCCTTCCCCTACATCTGTAATAAGTGGGGCACGGATAAACACGGCACGAATCGGTTCTTCGATTCCCTCTACCGTCAGGTCGGTCTCGAAGCTCTCACGTTGGCGTCCAAATGCGTTTCGGGTAACTTTGATATCCATAACACCCAAATGCGGCTCCTCGTCACCGTCAATCTCTTTAGCTAGCACAATGAGCCCGGCACATGTCCCGAATAAAGGCTTGCCGTTGGCTGAGAACTGACGTATCGCGTCAATGAATCCGTATTTACGCATAAGCTTGCCGATCGTCGTGCTTTCGCCACCTGGTATGATCAGACCATCAATCGTCTCCAGCTGCTCCACTCGTTTGATCGGAACGCCTTCCGCACCGGCTTTAGTCAAGCTGCGAATATGCTCAGCAACCGCACCTTGTAATGCAAGAACTCCAATTCTCATGCCGATCCTCTTTCTTACCAGCCGCGGTCCGACATACGTTCGGATGGAGACAGCTTCGAAATTTCAATTCCTTTCATTGGTGTTCCCAGGTTCTTGGAAACCTCCGCAATCAATTTATAGTCATCATAATGTGTTGTAGCTTCTACGATCGCGCGAGCGAATTTTTCAGGATTATCGGATTTGAATATACCAGAACCTACAAATACACCGTCTGCTCCCAAGTGCATCATCAGCGCAGCGTCAGCTGGAGTAGCTACACCACCTGCAGCAAAGTTAACAACTGGAAGTTTCCCATTCTCCTGAACATCTTTCAGCAGCTCGTAAGATACACCCAGATTTTTAGCCTCTGCATACAATTCGTCCTTGGACATATTCTGCACCTTGCGAATTTGGCTGTTGATCAAACGCATATGACGAACAGCTTCAACGATGTTGCCTGTGCCTGGCTCACCTTTCGTACGGAGCATGGATGCTCCTTCACCTATACGGCGGAGCGCTTCTCCCAGATCTTTAGCACCGCAGACGAAAGGTACCGTGAAATCCCACTTATCAATATGAAACACTTCATCCGCTGGTGTTAAAACTTCACTCTCATCAAGGTAGTCTACACCCAGTGATTCCAAAACTTTAGCTTCTACATAATGACCGATACGGGCTTTGGCCATAACCGGTATAGATACAACCTTCATGACTTCTTCAACGATTGTCGGATCGGCCATACGAGCGACTCCCCCGGCCGCGCGAATATCAGAAGGCACACGTTCCAATGCCATAACTGCTGTAGCTCCAGCCGCTTCAGCAATTTTTGCCTGTTCGGCATTCATGACGTCCATAATGACGCCACCTTTTTGCATTTCTGCCATACCTCTTTTAACAGTAGCTGTTCCCGTTTTCATGCCCTAGCCCCCCGAAAAAATTAATAACTTACCGTTGTTTAAACCCAAATCTAATTTGTAATTCTACCCCACGGATACTTAATAGGCAACCCGTTTACTCGGAATTTAAATCAACCTTAGAAAAGATTTTTTATCGATTCAAACAGATCCACAAAGAATTCCTGAATGGCCCGCATAAAGAGCTTAAACCATCCTGCTTTTTCAGTTTCATCATACGTTATCAAATCTACGGTTCCCGTCTGAGGATTTTTCATGCCTTCAATTTCGTAAGTATATGTCACCGTTCCGACTTTAGTCCCCTTTTTGATCGGGGCCGTCAAATTATCATCGATCTTACCTTCAATCGTAACACTGCTTCCGTCAGAGCCTTTTGGTACCATAAAACTGAGTGGCTTGCTAGTAACCAGCTTGACCTCAGTTTCCTTCCCTTTGTCTACATGAGCTGTTTCGAAACCTTCAACAATAGTATTCTCATCTACAATCTGCTTGATTTCAAAGTTATTAAACCCATAGTCAAGTATTTTGCGCGTCTCGGTAAAACGGGAAGCTTTCGTCTCCGCCCCCATTACCACACTGATCAAACGCATGTCGTCCCGAACAGCGGTTCCTGCAAAAGTATTCTTTGCTTCTTCAGTGAAGCCTGTTTTCATACCATCGAGCCCCTCATAGGCAAAAGAACGGAAGTTCGGTACATCTTTATTCGCTTCAAGCATCCAGTTTAAGTTGATAATGGGATCTTTATCACGTTCACGGAACTTATACGATTGGATCGTTGTATATTTTGAAAATTCAGGATGTTCCTCAACAATATTTCTGACTAATATAGCGGTATCCATGGCGGACATTACCGTTTCCCCTTCCTCTTCAGGACGGTACTTCTCAGGCATGTCAGCACGGCTTAAACCCGTTGAATTAATAAAATGAGCTGTTTTCATCCCCATACGCTGGGCATTTTCATTCATGATTTTAACGAATTCCTGCTCAGATCCGGCAATGTATTCAGCCAGCGCAATGGTTGCATCATTTGCAGAGCCTACAGCCATGGCTATGTATAACTCTTCTACGGTATGCTGATCACCCTCAGCCAAGAAAATACGGGAACCGCCGACTAGAGATGCATTTTCTCGTGTGGTTACTAGGGTATCCCAGGTCAAATTACCTTCTTTTATTTCGCTTAGAACAATATATTCCGTCATCATTTTAGTCATGCTTGCAGGAGGCAACGCCTCATCCGCATTTAACGATAATAATACTTGCCCCGTTGTTGGCTCCATCAGCACGGCAGATTTTACTTCCAGCCCAAGTGTATCCGGTGAAGGAACTTTGTCTTTTTTCGGTTCAACTTTAGCTGTTGTGGTTGTCGTCTCCTTCTTCTCGGCAGAGGCAACTATAACCGGCTCCGCAAAAGCCAACGCAGGTATGGCAGAAAGACATAGTATATTCATAAGCATCACGGATGCAATAACTCTTTTTACATTAGGACGTTTCTTTTTCCCCACAGTCTTGAATTTCAAAATAATATTACTCCCCTCTTACTTGATAAATCGTCTGCTTGTTCTATTCTATCACAGGGAGATTATCAAAAAAAGACAAGCCGGTTACATTTATACCAGGCTTGTCTTTATTAGGATCAGTTACTTACAGGCTTGAACCCTATCATTTCACTGAAAACCATTATAATGAATAGTTTGGTGCTTCTTTCGTAATTTGAATATCATGCGGGTGACTTTCGCGAAGGCCAGCGCCTGTAATTCGGATGAATTGGGTGTCATTTGCCAGTTCCTCCAAAGTCGATGTTCCGCAATAGCCCATGCCAGAGCGCAATCCACCTATCAACTGATGAATGGTGTCAGCCAATGGTCCTTTGTAAGGAACACGGCCTTCAATTCCCTCAGGAACAAGCTTCTTGTCATCATCCTGGAAGTAACGGTCTTTACTGCCTTGTTTCATCGCAGCAAGGGAACCCATACCTCTGTACGCCTTGAAGCGACGTCCTTGATACACTTCAGATTCTCCAGGGCTCTCTTCTGTTCCTGCAAACATACTGCCTAGCATAACGGCGTTAGCACCAGCTGCAAGAGCCTTGGTGATCTCCCCGGAATATTTAATACCGCCATCTGCGATGATCGGAATATTATACTGTCTTGCAACCGATGCACAATCGTAAATCGCTGTAATTTGCGGAACACCAATACCGGCAATAACACGGGTTGTACAGATCGATCCCGGGCCGATCCCTACTTTTACAACAGATGCGCCTGCTTCAATCAACTCTTTTGTAGCTTCACCTGTTGCTACATTGCCAGCTACAATGGTTAGCTGCGGATACAGCTCACGCAGTTTACGTACAGCTTCAATAATATTGATGTGGTGTCCATGCGCTGAGTCAACGGTAATCACGTCTACACCAGCGTTAACCAACGCCTCCGCACGTTCAAATGTGTCTTTGGAGATCCCCACAGCTGCCCCAACAAGCAGACGCCCTTGATCGTCTTTCGCTGCATTCGGGAATTGAATTGCTTTTTCAATATCTTTAATGGTAATAAGTCCTTTAAGAACGTTGTTCTCGTCCACAAGCGGAAGCTTCTCAATTTTATGCTTCTGCAAAATTGTCTCGGCATCTGCAAGTGTCGTTCCCACAGGCGCTGTTACCAAATTCTCACTGGTCATTACTTCTCGGATTTCGATACTGTAATCATGTACAAAACGCAAATCACGATTTGTCAAAATACCGATCAGTTTATTATTCTCGTCAACAATAGGAACCCCTGAAATACGGTACTTAGCCATTAAGTTCTCTGCATCGGATACCAGATGATCCGCTCTCAGGGAGAACGGATTCGTAATTACGCCACTTTCAGAGCGCTTAACCCGATCCACTTCTTCCGCTTGTTGTTCTACGCTCATATTTTTATGGATAATGCCGATTCCACCTTCTCGAGCAATAGCTATTGCCAATGGAGCTTCGGTAACTGTATCCATTCCCGCACTCATCAATGGAATATTCAGTTTCACCCGCTCACTCAATTTCGTTGATACATCCACTTCCTTAGGAAGTACCATCGATTTTCTTGGAACCAACAATACATCGTCAAAAGTAAAGCCTTCTTTACTAAACTTATCTTCCCACACCTGGGTAACTCCTCCTTTTGTCGTCTTCCGGCGGACTTCAGAATACTGTCAGAGCTGGACCGAACGGCATTTTCATAATTATTTTCAAAAATATATTATTGCCATATTAACAAAGGGCCTATAGGCTGTCAAGGAAAGTTTAAGTACTTAAAATGGTTTCTCTAAATGGCCCTCATCCAAGAGAATATGTCTACTGTGAACGGACATTTTGCTTTTATTTTTCCCAAGAAGAAACACTTTAGTCGCCATTAAAAAGAGCATATCTACACTAAAGCGCTTTCGACAATAACAAAAGAAATCACTATCGAATTATCGATAGTGATTTCTTCGGTTGTTCGCTTGGCAACGTCCTACTCTTCCGGGACCCTTCGGTCCAAGTACCATCGGCGCTGGAAGGCTTAACGGTCGTGTTCGGGATGGGAACGCGTGGAACCCTTCCGCCATCGTCACCAAACGATTCAAGTGTTTGATCACTTGAAAACTAGATACGAAACTATTTGCGTTGTTAGAATCCGTAGCTTTCCCTTCAGATCGTAAGATCTTTCCGGGCCCCGTCAAAGTATTCGGAATCAGCTTCAAAGCTTCTCTTCACTTTGGTGGGTGTTTATTGGATAAGCCCTCGACCGATTAGTATTGGTCAGCTCCATGCATTGCTGCACTTCCACCTCCAACCTATCTACCTCGTCGTCTTCAAGGGGTCTTACTAAATTGGGAAATCTCATCTTGAGGGGGGCTTCACGCTTAGATGCTTTCAGCGCTTATCCCGTCCGTACGTAGCTACCCAGCTGTGCTCCTGGCGGAACAACTGGTACACCAGCGGTACGTCCATCCCGGTCCTCTCGTACTAAGGACAGCTCCTCTCAAATTTCCTACGCCCACGACAGATAGGGACCGAACTGTCTCACGACGTTCTGAACCCAGCTCGCGTACCGCTTTAATGGGCGAACAGCCCAACCCTTGGGACCTACTTCAGCCCCAGGATGCGATGAGCCGACATCGAGGTGCCAAACCTCCCCGTCGATGTGGACTCTTGGGGGAGATAAGCCTGTTATCCCCAGGGTAGCTTTTATCCGTTGAGCGATGGCCCTTCCATGCGGTACCACCGGATCACTAAGCCCGACTTTCGTCCCTGCTCGACTTGTAGGTCTCGCAGTCAAGCTCCCTTCTGCCTTTGCACTCTTCGAATGATTTCCAACCATTCTGAGGGAACCTTGGGGCGCCTCCGTTACTCTTTAGGAGGCGACCGCCCCAGTCAAACTGCCTACCAGACACTGTCCCCGTACCGGATCACGGCACTAGGTTAGAACCTAGATACGATCAGGGTGGTATCCCAACGGCGCCTCCACAGAAGCTTGCGCTCCTGTTTCCTAGGCTCCCACCTATCCTGTACAGATCGTACCCAAATCCAATATCAAGCTGCAGTAAAGCTCCATGGGGTCTTTCCGTCTTGTCGCGGGTAACCTGCATCTTCACAGGTATTAAAATTTCACCGGATCTCTCGTTGAGACAGCGCCCAAATCGTTACGCCATTCGTGCGGGTCAGAATTTACCTGACAAGGAATTTCGCTACCTTAGGACCGTTATAGTTACGGCCGCCGTTTACTGGGGCTTCGGTTCATAGCTTCGGAGTTGCCTCCTAACCACTCCCCTTAACCTTCCAGCACCGGGCAGGCGTCAGCCCGTATACTTCGCCTTACGGCTTCGCACAGACCTGTGTTTTTGTTAAACAGTCGCTTGGGCCTATTCACTGCGGCCCCCTCGTGCTATTCACACTACCGGGGCACCCCTTCTCCCGAAGTTACGGGGTCATTTTGCCGAGTTCCTTAACGAGAGTTCTTCCGCGCGCCTTAGAATTCTCTTCTCGCCTACCTGTGTCGGTTTGCGGTACGGGCACCTTCACCTGACTAGAGGCTTTTCTTGGCAGTGTGAGATCATGACCTTCGCTACTACAATTTTCACTCCCCATCACAGCCTGGCCTTATCGATGTGCGGATTTGCCTACACATCAGCCTCACTGCTTGGACGGACATCCATCAGTCCGCGTCACTACCCTCCTGCGTCACCCCATCGTTCATAACGGTTTACGGTGGTACAGGAATTTCAACCTGTTGTCCTTCGATTACGCCTTTCGGCCTCACCTTAGGTCCCGACTTACCCTGAGCGGACGAACCTTCCTCAGGAAACCTTGGGCTTTCGGCGGATCAGATTCTCACTGATCTTTTCGTTACTCATACCGGCATTCTCACTTGTATACGCTCCAGCGCTCCTTACGGTACACCTTCAACGCTGTATACAACGCTCCCCTACCCCTGATGCAATGCATCAAGCCATAGCTTCGGTGGTGTGTTTAGCCCCGTTACATTTTCGGCGCAGAGTCACTCGACCAGTGAGCTATTACGCACTCTTTAAATGGTGGCTGCTTCTAAGCCAACATCCTGGTTGTCTGTGCAACTCCACATCCTTTCCCACTTAACACACACTTGGGGACCTTAGCTGATGGTCTGGGCTGTTTCCCTCTTGACAATGGATCTTAGCACTCACTGTCTGACTCCCGGATATAAGTCTATGGCATTCGGAGTTTGACTGAGCTTGGTAACCCTTGCGGGCCCCGCACCCAATCAGTGCTCTACCTCCACGACTCTTTACTCCGAGGCTAGCCCTAAAGCTATTTCGGGGAGAACCAGCTATCTCCGAGTTCGATTGGAATTTCTCCGCTACCCCCACCTCATCCCCGCATTTTTCAACATACGTGGGTTCGGGCCTCCAGTGCGTGTTACCGCACCTTCACCCTGGACAGGNAGATCAAAACACATTCTTTTTGAGAGTTGAACTCTCAAAACTGACCAACGAGTGAGTTGATTGGCGACCTTGAGGTCAGCCTTTATTTGAATGTTCTCGTTGCAGAGAACGATTCTCCATAGAAAGGAGGTGATCCAGCCGCACCTTCCGATACGGCTACCTTGTTACGACTTCACCCCAATCATCTACCCCACCTTCGGCGGCTGGCTCCCNACGGAATCACTCTTGTTTTCTCTTCCTCCAGGTACTTAGATGTTTCAGTTCCCTGGGTATGCCTCTGACTGCCCTATGTATTCAGGCAGTAGTGACTGACTATGATATCAGCCGGGTTTCCCCATTCGGACATCCCCGGATCGAAGCTTGCTTACAGCTCCCCGAGGCAGTATCGTTGTTCGCCACGTCCTTCTTCGGCTCCTAGCGCCTAGGCATCCTCCGTGTGCTCTTAGTAGCTTAACCATTCTCGCTCCGGTTTTGCGTCTGGTGCTCTGTTGTCCGCTCATTTCCTTTATTGAATAAACAATGGTTGAAATGAGCTTCCAAAGGATCCCCAGCCTCAAAACCTTCGCTGCTACTTTTTTCTTACTTGGTCATATATATGACACAAGTCAGCTAAAAGGATATTTCTAATTCGCAAATTCGTTTCGTTATCTAGTTTTCAAAGATCAATATTCCGATCTTTCGATCGGATTGTTATCATACCAGATCCTCAACTACAGGTCAACCTGTATAATCTGGAAACAACAATGGTGGAGCCAAGGGGGATCGAACCCCTGACCTCCTGCGTGCAAGGCAGGCGCTCTCCCAGCTGAGCTATAGCCCCATAATTTCACCCCAAAAAGTGAAGTATGGCTTCGAGGTTTATTCCGATTACTTTCCGGAGACCACGTTACTTACCTTATGAAGTTAGTATTTATATGGTGGGCCCTAGTGGACTCGAACCACCGACCTCACCCTTATCAGGGGTGCGCTCTAACCAGCTGAGCTAAGGGCCCATATGCTGCGCTTGGCGGCGTCCTACTCTCCCGGGACCCTTCGGTCCAAGTACCATCGGCGCTGGAAGGCTTAACGGTCGTGTTCGGGATGGGAACGAGTGGAACCCTTCCGCCATCACCACCAAACGCATTATATGAAAGGATTGACCTCTCAAAACTGACCAACGAGTGAGTTGATCGGCGACCTTGCGGTCAGCCTGTATTTGAATGTTCTCGTTGCAGAGAACGATTCTCCATAGAAAGGAGGTGATCCAGCCGCACCTTCCGATACGGCTACCTTGTTACGACTTCACCCCAATCATCTACCCCACCTTCGGCGGCTGGCTCCCTAAAGGGTTACCCCACCGACTTCGGGTGTTGTAAACTCTCGTGGTGTGACGGGCGGTGTGTACAAGACCCGGGAACGTATTCACCGCGGCATGCTGATCCGCGATTACTAGCAATTCCGACTTCATGNCGCCGTAGGCCCATCCTCAAGTGGCAGATTGCTCCGCCTTTTATTATTCCGCCATGCAGCGAAATAAATTATCCGGTATTAGCCACCGTTTCCGGTAGTTATCCCAGTCTTCAGGGCAGGTTGCCTACGTATTACTCACCCGTCCGCCGCTAAATTTTTAAAGTGCAAGCACCTTAAAAACTCCGCTCGACTTGCATGTATTAGGCACGCCGCCAGCGTTCGTCCTGAGCCAGGATCAAACTCTCCAATAAATTGAAAGAGCGATTAGCTCATTATAGAAAAACTGACGAGAATTTTACTTCTCTATGATCTTGCTTAAAGCAAGATCGGTTTAACTCACTCGTTGTTCAGTTTTCAAAGATCAACTTCTTTAATGTTACCGGCGAAAATCATTCGCAACAGCAACTCTTATAATGTACCACACTTTTTCGAAACATTCAAGCCTTTTTTTGAATTTATTTTTTTAATTCATTTCAACTTGCTTGTTTCCAAATCGTGTACCAGCCGTATCTCTCGGCCGGAAATCTAATATAACATGAACTCTAATTGAGAATCAACCCTAAATCTAAAAAAATATACTAGGTAATATTATACAGTTGGCTTTTTAGGCCATAACGTATAACTGAAGCTAATAATAAAATCGATAGCGACAACAACAGCCCAACCTAGAGCGACACGTTCAAGTGCTTTTGTACGCGAAACATCTCCTACGATCAATACCATTCCTAATAATAAAAGAGCTCCTAATACCCACGCCATAAAATGTCGATACCAGCCCTGTCTCTCAAACCGTGCACGGGACTTACCATACTTCGGTTTAGACTCAGGCTTAGGACCACCCGCATATCGGTATGCAAACCTCTGATCGGCCCACTTAATCATTCGATGACCAAATGCAATCGTTACTCCGATATAAATGGCTGCTAGCCCATGCATCAACCCAGCACTCGCGCCATTTTTCAAATCAATGACTGTCACGGCAATAAGAATCAGATCAATGATAGGAGTACATAAAAGCAATATACCGCCAGCTTTCTTCCAGCCTAAAATATACCTTGCACTCAGTCCCGCAAGAACAAAAATCCAAAAAGCAATTTCGCACACAACAATCAAAGCTCCAATCATCGTCCAACCCCTCCCTATACTTAAAGGTTTTTATTTAGAACAACTGTGCTGAAAACAATGTAGCACAACTGTATTAAAAAAATCAAGCATGTTATAATAAAAACATGCCTAAAATAGTTGACCATGAACTTCAAAGAGAAAAGGTGGCCGAAGCTGCTTGGAGAGTCATTCGGAAGAACGGCATGAAGCAAGCCTCCGTTCGCAATATTGCTGAAGAAGCTGGTCTTTCCGTTGGAGCCATGCGCCACTATTTTTCATCTCAATCAGAGCTTTATGCGTATTCCATGAAACTCGTATCGGAAAGAGTAACCATACGCATTCAAAACATCGCTTTTACAGGAGAGCCTCTGAAAGACATTCCGATCATTGTTCAGCAGATACTGCCTATAGATGAGGAAAGGATTTCTGAAATGGAGGTGTGGTTCGCTTTTGTTGCCGAATCAATGTCTGATCCCTCATTGGCAGAACTGTATAAACAAGTCGATGATGAAATGCGCCGAATGTTCGTTACGATCGTTCAAGCGTTGATCGATCACGAACTAGCCTTGGCTGATCTGGACTGCAATACTGAAGTTGAGCGGTTCTATGCCTTGGTTGATGGCTTGGCCGTCCACGCGATACTTAGACCTGAAGTACTTACTAAGGAAAAAATAATATCCGTCCTGGACCATCATCTACGATCCATATGTCGTCATTAGCGGTGCCAAGCTTATACTTTCTTAGAATTTTAAAAAAAACAACCCGTTAACCATTTTGGCTAACGGGTTGTTTCTTCTTTATATACAATATTCTCTTTAGTCTTGTGTACGGTTCCGCATATGAGGGAACAGCAGTACATCGCGAATGGACGGGGAATCGGTGAGCAGCATGATTAGACGGTCCATGCCGATTCCGAGCCCTCCTGTAGGCGGCATACCATATTCCAACGCTTGAAGGAAATCTTCATCCATTTCATGAGCCTCATCGTTACCTTGCTCGCGCTCTTGAAGCTGCGCTTCAAACCGCTTGCGCTGATCGATCGGGTCATTCAACTCAGAGAATGCATTCGCATGTTCACGCGCTACGATAAACAGCTCGAAACGATCCGTAAAACGAGGGTCCTCCTCATTCTTTTTCGCCAATGGAGATATTTCTACCGGATGGCCTGTTACAAATGTCGGTTGAATCAGGGTCTCTTCCACAAACTGCTCAAAGAATTCATTCAGAATATGTCCGAATGTCATATGCGGTTCAACCGAAACTTTATGCTCTTTTGCCAAACGATGAGCTTCTTCATCAGTCATCTGCACACCAAAATCAACACCTGTTACCTCTTTAACAGCATCAACCATCGAAACGCGGCGCCACTTCGGTGTCAGGTCAATCTCCTGTCCCTGGTAAGTGATCACTTGCGTCCCTAATACTTCTTGAGCAATATGTGAAATCATGTTTTCAGTCAATGCCATAATATCTTGATAGTCTGCATAAGCTTCATACAGTTCGATCATCGTAAATTCGGGGTTATGGCGTGTTGATATCCCTTCATTCCGATATACGCGCCCGATTTCATAAACCTTCTCCAGTCCGCCTACAATCAGGCGCTTCAGATGAAGCTCGATGGCTATACGCATATAAAGTTCCATATCCAGCGCATTATGATGCGTAATGAACGGACGTGCGGCAGCGCCACCTGGAATAGCATGAAGAGTAGGTGTTTCTACTTCCAAATATCCAAGCGAATCCAGATAACGACGCATCGATTGAATGATTTTAGAACGGGTAATAAACGTACTTTGAACTTCCGGATTAATAATGAGATCGACATAACGCTGACGGTAACGAAGCTCTACATCCTTTAAACCGTGAAATTTCTCAGGAAGAGGGTACAGCGACTTCGAAAGAACCTCCAGGTTTTTAACCTTGACGGTCGTTTCTCCTGTTTTGGTCTTGAATAGCGTTCCGCTAACACCAATGATATCTCCCAAATCCAGAATGCTGAAAGCCTGGTACTTTTCTTGATCTACAGAATCCTGCCGGACATAGATCTGAATCCGTCCGCTCAAATCCTGAATGTGAGCAAAGGAAGCCTTACCCATACCGCGTTTAGCCATAATTCGACCAGCTAGGTTAACCTCTACCTGCTTCTCTTCCAGCTCCTCTTTAGTAAAAGCATCATACTGCTTCAAAAGATCACCGGCATAATCTGTTCTTTCATATTTGCCACCGAATGGATCAATTCCAAGCTTGCGCAGCTCGTCCAATTTGTTGCGGCGAATCTGAAGCAACTCGCTTAACTCCTGTTCTTGTTCCTGATGGTTCATCTCTTCCGTCATGGTTGATTCATCTCCTTCATTCTTGCTCGGGTTTTCGTACCCGCAAATACCTAACAACTAAAAGCCCACACCCGTGATCCGTTGAACAGTATCATATAGAAATAGCGAAAAAAGCCCCCCGCAGGAAGCTTCTACGCTCATTCAACTTACTTCTTAATCTCTAAGATTTTATATTGAATAACGCCAGCAGGTACGTTCACATCGACCACTGACCCTTTTTGCTTGCCGATGATCGCTTTACCTACAGGGCTCTCGTTGGAAATTTTGTTGTTAAACGGATCGGATTCGGCCGTACCAACAATCGTATATTCCATTGTATCACCAAACTCCAAATCCTTAACAATAACCGTGTTGCCCACGTTCACAACGTCAGTGTTGATATCGTCATTATTAATGATACGCGCATTGCGGAGCATTTTCTCCAGCGTAATGATACGACCTTCAATAAAGGCTTGCTCATTCTTGGCATCTTCATATTCAGAGTTCTCACTAATATCGCCATAACCAATAGCGACTTTAATACGTTCGGCGACTTCACGCCTTTTAACGGACTTCAGATTCTCGAGTTCATCCTCCAGCTTCTTCAGACCATCCTGTGTAAGAATGACTTCTTTATCGCTCATCTTAACCGATTCTCCTGTCATGTAAATAATTTAAATCACCATACCACCATACTATATGCGAATCTTCGGGGAACAGAACTCCCCTGTTGCTTGCTGTCTTATAAGGCGAATTTATACTGAAAAATTATATGGTAACCATTTCAAAAAGTCAATGAACGCCCTCGCACGAATGTAAACGCTATCGTTAGCCCAAGATGCGGTAAGGCGTTCAGTTGATTACATGGCTGTTGCAACTTGCGGATAAGCACTGTTTTCTCCACTATTAGCAGACTCCAACTGATCGACAAAATCAGTCAGCAAGGTCACCATCTCATCCCGCTTCGTTTCTTCCATAATTACGTTCTTCAGGCTAGCAGAGCCTTTAAGCCCCTTTAAATACCAGGACATGTGCTTTCTCATCTCCCGAACTGCGACACCCTCTCCTCGAAGAGCAATCAGACGGTCCATATGCAAAATAGCAATTCGGATTTTTTCCTGCGGTGATGGATCAGGCAAAAGCTCACCTGTTTTCAAATATTCCACTGTACGATAAAGCATCCATGGGTTGCCGAGGGCTCCACGTCCAATCATCACGCCGTCGCAACCTGTTTCGCTCAGCATACGCTTGGCATCTTCCGGTGTCACGACATCTCCGTTACCGATGACAGGAATGGATACAGCTTCCTTGACCTGTCTTATAATATCCCAGTCTGCATGTCCGGTATACAATTGTTCCCGTGTACGTCCATGAACACTTACCGCTTTGCCGCCAGCACGCTCAACCGCTTTGGCGTTTTCAACCGCATAAATATGATCGCTGTCCCAGCCCGTACGCATTTTTACCGTCACTGGTTTATCGACAACATCCACCACAGCCGCTACCATCTCATAAATTTTGTTCGGATCAAGCAGCCAACGTGCTCCTGCATCAACCTTTGTTACCTTGGGGGCCGGACAGCCCATATTGATATCAATAATGTCGGCATTTGTCTGCCGATCGACCACTTTAGCAGCTTCCACCAGCGATTCACGATCCCCGCCAAAAATCTGCAGACTCAGCGGCTTCTCCCGTTCATCTACGAACAGCATTTCCTGCGTCCGCTTGTTCCCATGAACGATCGCTTTGCCGCTGACCATTTCAGCACAGACTAGCCCTGTGCCGAACTCTTTAGCGATCAGACGAAAAGCCGGGTTGCATACGCCTGCCATCGGGGCAAGCACAACCTGATTTTTCATCTCAATATCTCCAATTTTCAACAAGCTTCCTTGTCACTCCTTTGTTTCACATTTATATATTCAACTCAATTATTTTTCTTCAGTTCTTGTAAGGTAATGTTTAGAGCCTCTGAAATTTTAATTAAAATTTGTTCCTCTGCACGGCGGTTTCCACGCTCGATCGCCCCCAGTACAGCTAATGAGATGCCAGTTCGTACTGCCAGCTCCTGTTGAGTAAGTCCCTTCAATTTTCGGAAAGCGCGGATACGCTGCGCCAATTGCATGTTCTCCAAAGCTGTATGCCTTCCTTTCCATCCAGTTTCTCAATCGCTGTCTTAACCGTAGTATATAAACCGGAAGGCTCGTCTTTGGGAATGATATCAGCAAGCGGCACTAGTACAAATAACCTCTCTTGCATGCGAGGGTGCGGAAGGATCAAGTCCGGTGTATCAAGCTGTATCCCTTCCATCCACAAAAGATCTAGATCTACTGTACGAGGTCCCCAATGAATATGGCGCACCCGTCCTAGACGCTGTTCAATCTGTTGCATGACTCTCAGCAGCGAATGCGGATCAAGGGGTGTCTCCACAACAGCCGTCATGTTCAGAAACATGGGCTGCTCCAAATAACCGAAAGGCTCTGTCTCATATATACTAGAACAGCGAACCACGGTTATATTAGGATGTAAATCCAGCATTTCGAGAGCTTCCATTAGCGTCGCTTCTCGGTCTCCCAAATTGGCCCCCAAAGCAATATAAGCCTCTGAAATCTCAGAGGTAGCACGTGAACTCATACTATGTCTCACTTTCTACTCCGGTGCAGCTCTACGGTGACACCTTCAAAATGAATATCAAACGGCGGATGTGGCTTGGTTACCTTAACCGTTAAAGCATCGATACTAGTATAAGTGTCCAGTACCTTGGATGCAATATGCTCCGCTAAAGCTTCAATAAGCTTAAAAGACTGATCCCGCATAATTCCTTGAAGTAGCTCATGCACCTCGGCATAATTTACCGTTTGTGTCAGGTCATCTGCAGCTCCAGCCTTGCTCAAATCAAGCTCCAATTCAAGATCTATATAAAATCGCTGACCCAGCTTGCGTTCTTCCTCAAATACACCGTGGTATCCATAGTACTCCATCCCGCGCAAAATCATTTTATCCATTTTTATTCCGCCCTTCCATAGATTGACGTTATTTTTTCCTTTTATACCCGATTCAGATCATTCGAAGCATACAGCATAGCATCACACATGCGGGTCGTACGCTTGATTCTCTTCACATCATGAACTCGCACGATCTGACAACCTTGTGCAATTCCATAAGCAACCGTGGCCGCTGTCCCTTCTACGACATCATCCACCGGCAGATCCAGTGCGGTGCGAATGAATCTTTTGCGTGAAGTTGCCAAGAGAACGGGATAACCGAGACCTACCAATTCATCTAATGCCATCATGACCTTCATATTCTCATCGTAATCCTTCGCAAAACCGATCCCCGGGTCCAAAATAATACGGCTGCCTTTTACTCCAGCTTCCAAAGCAATGTTCACACTTTCCATCAGATCGGACTTCACATCCTCTATGAGATGGTTGTAGTCCCGATTTTTTCGATTATGCATGAGGATGACAGGGCAATCTAAAGCCGCTGCCACACTTGCCATATTAGGGTCCTCTTTAAATCCCCAAATATCGTTAATGATATGAGCACCCGCTTCAATGCTCTGGCGTGCAACCTCCGCTTTGTACGTATCGATCGAAAGAGGAATATGCGGTGCCTCCCGATGAATCGCTTCTACTACAGGAATCAGACGACTCAACTCTTCATCCGCACTCACTTTCTCATGGCCCGGTCTTGTGGATTCAGCGCCGATATCAATAATATCAGCCCCGTCTTCAAACATCTGAAGAGCATGTTTTACAGCTTGTCCTACCTCATTATATCGACCGCCATCCGAGAAGGAATCAGGAGTCACATTTAAAATACCCATAATAAGTGTGGAATTCCCGAGCTTTAGCTGCGTCTCTCCGCATGAAAATGTTCGTTCATAGATCGTCGTCTTCATCTATAGCCCTGCTTTCTGTCGATATGTTTTTATGAAATATTCCGTGATCGGCCCTACCATCCCGTTGCTGATCACAATCGCCTTCTCGCCCGCTTTCAGCAATCTTGTCACCGGCATAACCTCCTGAACGGATCCGGTTGTAAAAATTTCATCAGCACACGTTAGATCATGCCATGAATACAGACCCTCTTCAGAAGAAATGCCAAGATCATGAGCCAATTCGAGTACAAAGGCCCGAGTAATACCGGGAAGTATCCCCGTCTTAATCTCAGGTGTATATAATTTTCCATCCTTGATGAAAAATATGTTGCTTACAATCCCTTCAGCTAGATGGCCATTTTCAGTTACCATCAGTCCTTCCGCCTGAAGTCGTACCGCTTCAAGATAACTCTGAAGCTCCCGCTTGGCCATCATGTTATTCATATAATGCAGAGACTTTAACCGTACATTTGTCTCCGGGGTGTTACGCCGCGTATCCAATAACTGCAGAGCCTTGCCTTTCTTATAAAGGGAGGGTGGAAAATCCGGCAATGGCTTCATGTAAAGCAGTTCCGTCGGATTTATATAGTCATCTGCTGGAAGGCCAAGAGTTCCCTCACCCGCCGTCACCGTGTAACGAATATAAGCATCCTCAAGCCCATTAGCTGCCATAACCTCAGTTATCCAATCCCTTATACGTTTTGAATCCGGACGATAAGAAATGCCAATCATGTTGCAGCTGTCAGCAAGACGCTCCAAGTGGCGCTCCAGCAAAAAAGGCTGTCCATGATAGGTTCGAAATGTCTCAAATAAACCCATGCCATATAAAAGGCCGTGATCCATAACGGATACTACGGCCTCGGCCGTATTCACCACACGGCCATCTATTCCTATAAATCTCATGCCCTGTTTCCGGTTCCTTCCGCACGTTTTAGAAAATTACCCAGCATCAGATGCCCATGATCGGTAATAATCGACTCTGGATGAAACTGAACGCCCTCTACCGGATATTCCTTATGCCGCAGTCCCATAATCTCGCCCTCCTCCGTCCATGCCGTTATTTCAAGGCAGTCCGGTAAGGTTTCTTTTTCAACGAGCAAAGAGTGGTATCGGGTCGCTGTAAACGGAACAGGAAGGCCTTTGAAGATAGAGGTTCCCCGATGGTATATCGGCGATGTCTTGCCGTGCATCAAACGCTCGGCATGTACAACTTTGCCGCCAAACGCTTGTCCGATCGCTTGATGGCCAAGACAGACACCAAGGATCGGGATATTCCCTTTAAAGCGCTCGATAACCTCCAGACTGATTCCAGCTTCATTCGGAGTACAGGGTCCCGGTGAAATCAAAATATGATCCGGTGCAAGCGCCTCAATTCCCGCAGTATCGATTTCATCATTTCGGAACACCTGTACCTCTTCGCCAAGTTCCCCTAAATACTGCACGAGATTATACGTAAACGAATCGTAATTGTCGATCACGAGTATCATAATATACTCCTCCTATAGTACCGCCGCACCGGCCTCTTCTTCACTGCACATCACTGCCGCAATCAGTGCCTTGGCTTTATTATGGCATTCCCGATATTCCCTGTAAGGATCTGAATCGATTACTATACCTGCTCCGGCCTGAATATATCCGATGCCGTCCTGAACTACCAAAGTCCTTATAATAATGTTCAGTTCCATATCGCCATTGTAATCAATCCAACCCATTGAACCCGTGTAAGGACCTCGGGTAACCGGCTCTAACTCTTCAATAATTTCCATCGTTCGTATCTTTGGGGCTCCTGTAATAGTTCCACCTGGAAAAGTTGCTGCCATAACATCATATGCATTTTTATGTTCCGCAAGCTGTCCTTCCACCTGTGAAACGAGATGCATCACATGCGAATAACGCTCAACGGTCATCAGTTCAGGTACATGCACTGTCCCGAAGGCAGCAATACGCCCGATATCATTGCGCTCCAGATCAACGAGCATAATATGCTCAGCCCGTTCTTTTTCACTTCCGGTCAACTCCGCTTCCATTGCGGCATCCTCTTCAGGTCCCGCTCCGCGGCGACGTGTACCCGCGATCGGTCTTGCGGATACCCGATTTCCATCCAGCTTGATCAGCAGCTCCGGAGACGCACTGACCAGCGAGAATTGGGGCGATGTAATATACCCCATATATGGAGATGGATTTAACAGGCGCAGCCATTCATATACATCGGCGGGCTCAGAGTGGAGTTTAAAATGCTGCCGCAGTGATAGGTTTACCTGAAACACATCCCCTTGGCGGATATACTCCTGAATAGACAGCACCGCCTGCTGAAATGCTTCCTGTGAAAAATCGTTCTCCAATCGGTCCCAGCCTTCCACGTCTGGACTTGCAAGGTCTGCAGCCTTACTCTTTCTATCAGACATTCGAGCATATTCCATCGAATTCTCCTGATAGCTCGCTGTGCTGCCAAGCAAAGCATTCCACTGCTCGATCATACGCATGGCTCGGGTCTCAGCTTCCTTATACAATCTCGTAAGCTTTTCCTTAGAAGCAGCACTGCCTTCAGCCTGCCCCCATGGTACATGTACGGCACAATAGACGGACTGCTCGACATGATCATAAACCCAGACTTCTTCCATTCGCATCCACATATAGTCTGGAAAACCTGCATCATCCTTTGCTAATGAAGGCAAGCTCTCAAGAGAACGAGCAACATCATATCCGATAAATCCTGCACAGCCGCCGCGAAAATCAGGCCAGCCTTCTGCACGGGGTGAACGAAAATGCCCCATCCAGCTCTGCAACAGCTGAAGTGGTTTACCTTCACATCGCTGGGTTTTGCCTGTACGTAAATCTCTGACCTCACCGGCAAGTCCTTTGCCCGTTAACACCGATACCGGGTCTAATCCTAAATAAGTATATCTGCCGCTTTTTCCACTTTCCAGCACAAAGGCATAAGGAGAAGCTTTTTTCCAAGCTTGTTGCCAGCTTGAAGGAAGCCCTTCCTTGCAGCCCTGAAATCGAATCATATAAGGCAGCATGGTCCAGCCTTCATCCACCCATTCAAGCCACTTGGCCAGATCTATATTTTTATCCACGCATATCCCCCTTTTTAACCGTAAGCCTGTCTATTGCCTGTCAGTATACTGTATCCTGTCACACTTGAAAACCCCAAAACCATCCCTTTCCCAAAAATTTAATAGAACGGTTCACCTTGGCAAAAACGAACAAAAGAAGAAACGCCTTAAACATCCTACAACAAGGATGACAAGCGTTTCTTTATCAGCAACTATTCCTATATTTCAAAAAAAGCCTCCAATGTTTATTACATTGAAGGCCGTTACAACAATACCTGCTCCTTAGCAGAGCGGATTAAGACTCAAAGTTATATAGCGGGGTACTCAAGTAACGCTCCCCATTGCTAGGGACGATCGCTACTACTCGCTTTCCCTTGCCCAGTTCTTTAGCAACCTTAAGTGCAGCGTGAACAGCAGCCCCGGAAGAAATTCCTCCAAGAATACCTTCTTCTTTCGCTACTCGGCGCGCTGTTTCAAAGGCATCATCGTTCTCGATATGAATGATTTCATCATAGATTTCCTGGTTCAAAATTTCAGGTACAAAGTTGGCGCCGATCCCCTGAATTTTATGAGGGCCTGGTTTACCGCCAGCCAGAATCGGGGAGGCTGCAGGCTCCACCGCATAAATTTTAATGTCTGAAAAAGCTTCCCTCAGCACTTCACCAGCACCTGTGATGGTCCCGCCTGTACCAATACCTGATACAAATGCATCCAATGTACCGCCGATGGATTGGATCGCTTCTACAATTTCAGGTCCTGTCGTTTCCCGGTGGATTTTCACGTTAGCCTGGTTTTTGAACTGTTCAGCCATGAAAAACCCTGAATTTTCCCGCAAAATTTCTTCCGCCTTCTTCACCGCACCGTTCATACCTTCGGCTCCCGGTGTAAGCACCAACTCCGCCCCAAAAGCACGAAGTAGATTTCGGCGCTCCATACTCATCGTTTCAGGCATCACGATCACAGCCTTATATCCTTTGGCCGCAGCAACCATAGCCAGACCAATACCTGTATTGCCGCTGGTCGCTTCGATAATTGTATCCCCCGGCTTTAACCGTCCTTCTTTCTCAGCTTCTTCTACAATACTGATCGAAATCCGATCTTTCACACTCGCACCCGGGTTTTGATACTCGAGCTTCACATAGATCTCTGCACTGTCCTCCGGAACGATCCGATTCAGGCGGACAAGCGGTGTTTCACCGATCAACTCTGTTACACTGTTCACAACTTTAGCCATAAAGAAGCCTCCCCTTGATTAGCGTTAATTCAATATATCGGGTGATCTGGTTGTATCTTTCCTTAATATCCGAGTAATTCGCTAGGTTTTTATATATTCATATTAACAAACCTTATTAATCCTTGTCAATCATAAGGAGAGCCAGCTTTTGGGAAAGCCTGCATCGGAGTCGATAACATATATTAAAACAGACCTTTGCAGCAAGGGAATCTCTTTCGTTGCAAAGGCCTGTTTGTCAATTATTATGCTGTACTTCAGGAACACCTGCCACAATACGTGCTCCATACTTATCCCGCAGCTGGCGCTCAAGCTCGGTTAGCGAAACGGCCTGCTCCAACGCGAGCTGTTTACGTACCGTCTCCCGGATTAAATTCTCATCCGGCGTTTCAGGAATCAAAATATCCTCAACATATACGACCCCATAACTGTCTTCCAGATCGATCGGACCGGCGATATCTCCTTTGTCCAAGGTTAGCACGGTTTCCATCAACGCCTCCGGCTGAAAGGGATCGTCTTCTTCAACATACCCCAGTCGGCCGCCATGATCGCGGGTAAATTCATCAATCGATACTTCAGCTGCAAGATCAGCGAAAGATTCACCGTTCTCTAACCGATCCAGTACGTCATTTGCTTCCTTCTCCGTCTCTACTTTAATGATGGATAGATTGAACTGCCTTTTCGGACGGAATTGATCCGGATGCTGTTCAAGGTATTGATCTATTTCCGCTTCATCAACTTTAACGTCTGCTGTCGCTATTTTTTCCAAGGTAAGCCGATATTTCGTATCTGCCATCAGCATTTCTTCTGACAGACCAAGCTGCTGCTTCATTTCCTTCAGGAATCTCTCTTTCGAACCATATCCCTGACCGATCCGTTCAAGCTCCCGATCGATCTCCTCAGAAGTCACTGTAATGCCAGAAGCCTCAGCCTCCAGAGCAACCACCTGACGGTTCATCATCGTAATCAACATTTCACTGCCATAGCTTTCCTTCAGCTCTTCAATCCACTCTGCCTCAGTAATCGCCTTGTCTTGTACAAATGCAACTGCAGGCGAATGTTGTTCAGTTTTTTTATTCCCCTCCTGAAAAAGAACGCCCGAGAAAAATAACCAGCTTCCCATAAATATCAAACCTGCAGTCAAGACAATGACGGTTACCCATAATCCCTTCTCTTGTCTCGTCATTTCGGCTGCTCATCCCAATACCTTAAGATTTGGCCCGCTCTAATACGGATTTTAGCTCGTCTTCATTAAATTTATACACTTCATTGCAGAAATGGCAGGTCACCTCTGCCTGCCCGTCCTCTTGGATCATCTGTTCCAGTTCTTCCTGGCCCATGCTGATCAAGGCACGCTCGACCCGATCATAAGAGCAGTCGCAGTGAAAATGCACTTCGCTTTCCTCCAAAATACTTACATCAGGTAAAATACGGCGTAAAATATCTTCAAGCTCCAGTCCTTCCTCAAGCAGTGTTGTCACTGGTGGAATCTCGCTTAATGCTTTCTCCAGCTCCGTAATTTCATCATCAGTCACCCCAGGTAGCAGCTGAATGATAAATCCGCCTGCGTTAGCTACAGTATAATCAGGAGACACGAGAACTCCAAGGCTGACAGCGGAATTGGTCTGCTCTGATACAGCAAAATAATACGTAAAGTCTTCAGCCAGCTCACCCGATATGATCGGTATACTTCCGCGATAAGGCTCCTTAAGCCCCAGGTCTTTGGTGACATGGATATACCCGGTTGTTCCAACGGCTGCAGCCACGTCCATTTTGCCTGGTCTAATGTTCGTCATTTCTACATGAGGATTGTTTACATAGCCTCGAACTTCTCCTCGTGCATTCGATTCAGCCGCGATCAACCCGATCGGACCATCACCGCGAACTTGAATACTGAGTCGTTCATCCCCTTTCAGCATATACCCCATCATGGCAGCAGCCGAAACCGTACGACCCAAAGCAGCTGTTACGACGGGAAATGTATCATGTCTGCGCCGTAAATCCTCTACCAGGTTCGTCGTGCGTACCGCAAAGGCTCTTACTCTGCCCCCCATCGCCGTTCCCCGGAGTATACGGTCTTTATGCTTGTCCATCTTACAGCCTCCTTGTTCTCTTGTTGTAGAAAATTTAGTAAAGACCCTTATTATATATAACTCTTATCCTTGTCTATTTGTTTGAATATGCCCAAAATTTATGAACAGCAAAATCAATTACGTTCGTAAATGATTCGGAGTCCTTCCAATGTGAGCATAGCATCAACCTGGTCAATAGAGTTTGATTCACTGGCGATGAGCTCTGCCAATCCTCCGGTTGCAATCACCTTCACCTTGTCTGAACCCATCTCCGCTTTGATCCGTTTTACAAGCCCGTCCACCTGGCCGGCATAACCAAAAATAATGCCTGCCTGCATCGCATGAACCGTATTTCGGCCGATCACCTTTTTAGGCTTCTCCAGCTCAACTCGAGGAAGCTTGGAAGCCCGCTGGACGAGCGCTTCTGTCGCTATGCCGATTCCAGGTACAATCGCGCCTCCCAAATAATTACCCTGGCTGTCGATACAGTCAAACGTCGTAGCTGTCCCGAAGTCTACAACAATGAGCGGGCCCCCATACTGCTCTACAGCGGCCACCGCGTTGACAATGCGATCCGCTCCGACCTCCCTCGGGTTTTCGTAACGGAGGTTAAGCCCCGTTTTAATTCCCGGGCCCACAATGAGAGGAGCTTTTTTAATATACTTAAAACACATTTCTTCAACGACACCCACCAGCGGGGGAACAACTGAAGAAACGATGACCCCTTCTATTTCACTTGCCGAAATTTTAGACATTTGAAACAGATTATGAATTAATACACCATATTCGTCTACCGTTGATTGACGTGAGGTACTAATCCGGAAATGATGAAGGAGCTCTTTTCCTTGATAAATACCAAGTACAATATTTGTATTTCCAACGTCCACAACTAAAATCATGATGCTCCGCCTCCCTTCTTGGCGTTTAAATCTAAGCTGATATCCAAGCTGTTAAAGGAATACGTCAGCCGTCCTACAGAAATAACATCCACACCCGATGCCGCTATCGTACGTACGGTGTCAAGTGTTACATTCCCGGAAGCTTCAGTCGTTACATGAGGTGCGCGGGCTTTAATCCGCCGAACTGCTTCAGCCATCATCACCGGGTCCATATTATCCAGCATAACTATATCAGCTCCGGCTGTCACAGCTTCCTCAACCTGCTCCAAGTTTTCTGTTTCTACTTCAATCTTCATCGTGTGCGGAATATTGGCTCGCGCACGGCTAACTGCCGGAGTGATACCCCCAGCCCCTTTAATATGATTATCCTTGATCATGACCGCATCATGCAACCCGAACCGATGATTAGCGCCACCGCCTATACGAACTGCATATTTCTCCAACATTCGATGACCAGGCGTTGTTTTGCGAGTATCCACCAATCTTGTGGGCAGCCCCTCAAGGGCATCTACAAAAGCCCTTGTCTTCGTAGCAATCCCCGATAGCCGCTGCAGTAAATTAAGCGCAAGCCGCTCACCTGTCAAAATTCGGTGCGTGCTGCCCTCGACCTCCGCCAACACGTCTCCCTTCTTCACCCATTGTCCATCGCGTACAAGAGCTTTAAAGGACAAGTTCTGATCTACAATGCGAAAAACAAGCTCCGCAACCGGCAGACCGGCCACAACCCCTGCCTCTTTAGCATGGATAATCGCTCTCGATTCATGCCCTTCCGGGATCGTTGTCATCGTTGTGATGTCGCCTGATCCGACATCCTCTTGAAGCCAAGCCCGAATATTAGCTGCCAAGCCCTCGTTATATCCATTAAACATCATCACTGAATTCCTCCATCATTCCTTGGCCCCGAACATGGACAATATGTTTGCGCCAGCCTTCATTATCCTGCTGAGGGAAATCCTCACGGTAATGGGCTCCCCGGCTCTCCTCGCGGCACAGCGCCCCCTGGATAACCAGCATCGAGCTCGTTAGCATATTCGCAAACTCATACTCCTCCCGCTTTGACAGCACAGAATGAAACAGCGGCAACTGGCGGTTGAGGTCGTCCATGGCCCGAAGCAGAGTATCTTTGCTGCGGCGCAGACCGGCATACCGAACCATAACCTTTTGCAGTTTAAGGCGCCGGGCAACGATCGCCTGACAAGGCGCTTCCTTACGCTGCCAGCTAAACGATAAAGATAACGGCTCTACGGACGCCTTTGGCAGCCGTCTGATCTGGTTCACGATTCTTCTTCCATAAACCAACGCCTCGGACAGTGAATTGCTCGCCAGCCGATTAGCGCCGTGCACACCGGTTGATGATACTTCCCCGCAAGCAAACAACCGAGAAATACTCGTTTCACCATTCAGGTCCGTCTTGACGCCTCCCATCATATAGTGTGCAGCAGGCGACACGGGAATCCAATCCGTAGTCAAATCAAGACCATAACGCATACATGTTTCATATATAGTCGGAAAGCGATGCTTCACCATCTCCGGCGATTCATGTGTAATATCGAGATAGACAAATGTCGATCCCGTATCTTCCATTTCACTCACAATGGCCCGGGCAACGATGTCACGCGGTGCAAGCTCAAGTAGCTCGTGATATCGCTCCATAAAACGTTCGCCTTTTATATTTCTCAGATAGGCTCCTTCACCGCGAACGGCCTCCGAAATCAAAAATCTCGGTGCTCCCGGATAGCTGAGCGCCGTCGGATGAAACTGTATAAACTCCATATCTCTGATCTGGGCCCCGGCGCGGTAAGCCATAGCCACTCCGTCTGCTGTAGCAACCTCCGGGTTGGTTGTATAACGATACAGCTGTCCTGCCCCTCCAGAGCATAACACTGTTGCCTGTCCTCGCACAAATACAAGACTGCCGTCCGGCATTTGTACCAAAACACCCAGACACTCGTTGTCCTGGGTAATCAGGTCAATGACAAAATGATCGTCCCAGACCGTCACATTCGGAATAATTTCTACCTGCTTGGAAAGTGCCCGAACAATCTCATAACCGGTCGCGTCCCCATTCGCATGCAAAATACGCCGATGGCTATGCGCTCCCTCCTTCGTTAAAGCGAGTGCTCCATTTTCCTCATCAAACGTTGTACCAAGCCGAATCAGTTCCTGAACACCCGCTGGTCCTTCATGAACGAGCACATCAACAGCAGACGAAGAACAAAGTCCTGCTCCGGCAAGCAAGGTATCTTGCCGATGGTAAACAGGGGAATCGTTTTCCGCTGTTACTGCGGCAATCCCCCCTTGAGCATACCGTGTATTACTCTCCAAAATGGTTTTCTTGGTGATCAGCAAAACTTTGCGGTCCGCACTTCCTTCAATCGCTGTATACAACCCGGCAATACCGGAACCCACGACGATGACATCCGTTTCAACGACTTTTAAATCCTGTAGATCAAAATCGATCAAATATTGCGGTATCATGTGACTCACCTGTCTTTTAGCGAAGAGTAGCGCATGCTACTTCACTTGTAACATGCGCTCTAATGAAATTCTGGCTTTTTCCGCGACGACCGGCGGCACATAAATTTGCGGTTTCATCGTCTCCAGACATTTGACCAGCTTTTTTAAATTATTGACTTTCATATTAGGACATACGAGAAATTTGGTAGCAAAATGGAACGTTTTCTCTGGGCTATCCAGACGAAGTTGGTATCCGGTTCCATCTTCCGTGCCTACAATAAACTCCTGGCATGATGACTGTTTGCAGTACTCCAGAATAGCGGTCGTGCTGCCTACAAAATCACCCATAGCCACAACTTCCGGACGACACTCCGGATGAACCACAAATTCGGCATTCGGGTACTTGGCTTTCATCTCCATCACATCTTTGACGGTCAACATATCATGCGTGTTGCAATAACCTTCCCAAATAATAAGCTTCTTGTCCGTATGCTGCTGAACATAATGGCCTAGATTTTTATCAGGAACCCAAATGATTTCATCAGAATCGAGCGACTGAATCACCTTTACCGCATTGGAAGATGTGCAGCAAATATCAGTCTCTGCCTTAACTTCAGCAGAAGAGTTAATATATGTAACAACTTTGGCGTTCGGGTGCTGTGCCTTCAGCTTGCGCAGACCATCGACATTAACCATGTCAGCCATAGGGCATCCCGCACGTTCATCAGGTATAATCACTGTTTTATTCGGTGCTAAAATTTTTGCACTCTCTCCCATGAAGTGGACCCCGCAAAACACGATGACATCCGCATCGGTCTGGGCCGCCTTTTGGGCTAGTAAGAAAGAATCTCCCCGAAAATCAGCAACCTCCTGAATTTCATCCCGCTGATAATAATGAGCCAAAATAATAGCATTGCGTTCCTTCTTCAACTCCATTAATCGCTCGCGCAATTCGCGGTTTTGCTCCGCTTTACGCTCTAGCGCCAAAGCTTCCACAAACGATCCTCTCCCCTTATGAATTACGGCCATGGCCGCTGGTAAAACAGATCTTCCCAGACGCTTTTGCTCTTGTTTCCCTTGTGAAAAGAAGTACCTTTTGTTTATCACTTAATGTACACAAGGTTCGAAAGACTGTCAATGTGACAACAAACACAAAAAGAACCGGAAAACGAATGATCGTTCTCCGGTTCTTTATTTTTATTCGCTATGCGATGTTTTTAGCATTTTTTCAAAATCATCTGCCGTTGTTGTTGTCCGAGCCATCTGGAGGTGTTTTCCCATCCGGATCATTAGTGTCTTGGTCTTGACGATCCAATGGATTGTTCGGAATATCTCCTTCAGAAGTTGGACGCTCGTCATCTTCCTTGCCTTGAATCCGTACACGAACATCCCCGATGTTATCGATAACCGGTTCGCCGTTTTCGGATGGCTCCTGACCGCTTTCACCTGAATCTTCGCTCAGTTCACCAGTTTCAATCAATTGCTTGATCTGCTCCAGTTCCAACGTCTCTTTCTCAAGAAGAGTGTTCGCAATCAAGTGAACCTCTTTGGAATGTTTGGTCAGCAACTCTTTACACTTCTCATAACATTCGTTAATGAAACGCTGCATTTCCTGATCGATTTCATAAGCGATCTGGTCACTATAATTCTGCTCGTGTCCGATATCGCGGCCCAGGAACACTTGACCTTGCGACGTTCCGAACTGCATCGGTCCGAGCTTCTCACTCATACCATATTCCACAATCATGCTGCGGATAATGCCTGTAGCTTGCTGGAAGTCACTGTAAGCACCGGTTCCAATTTCCCCAATGAACAGTTCCTCCGCTACACGGCCGCCAAGCAAACCGGTAACACGGTCCAGAAGCTCTTGCTTCGTAACCAGCATACGGTCTTCTTTCGGCATCATAATAACATATCCACCCGCACGGCCACGCGGAATAATCGTTACTTTATGAACCATATCAGCATGCTCAAGGAAGTAACCAACGATCGTATGACCTGCTTCGTGGTAAGCCACAATGCGCTTCTCACGGTCACTGATCACGCGGCTGCGCTTCTCAGTACCTACGATAACGCGGTCAATCGCTTCATCCACCTCGCGCATGGAGATATCTTTACGGTTGCGGCGTGCAGCAAGCAATGCCGCTTCGTTCAAGAGGTTCTCCAAGTCCGCACCGGTAAATCCAGTCGTCCGTTTTGCAATGATGTCCAATTTAACATCCTTCGTCAACGGCTTGTTACGCGCGTGTACTTTCAACACCGCTTCGCGGCCCCTCACATCCGGACGGTCAACCGTAATCTGACGGTCAAAACGACCTGGACGAAGCAGCGCTGGGTCGAGAATATCCGGGCGGTTTGTCGCAGCTACGATAATGATACCTTCATTAGCTCCGAATCCGTCCATCTCAACGAGCAATTGGTTGAGCGTCTGCTCACGCTCGTCATGTCCGCCGCCAAGTCCGGCGCCACGCTGACGACCAACTGCGTCAATCTCGTCAATAAAGATAATACAAGGCGCATTTTTCTTCGCATTCTCAAACAAATCACGAACACGGGATGCACCGACACCAACAAACATTTCAACGAAGTCTGAACCTGAAATACTGAAGAACGGTACTCCTGCTTCGCCTGCGACTGCACGAGCAAGGAGGGTTTTACCGGTACCCGGAGGTCCTACAAGCAAGACACCTTTAGGAATACGAGCACCTACAGTGTTAAACTTCCGCGGATCTTTCAGGAAGTCAACGACTTCGACAAGCTCTTGCTTCTCCTCATCTGCCCCGGCTACATCCTCAAACGTAACCTTTTTCTTCTCTTCATTATACAGACGGGCTTTGCTCTTGCCAAAGTTCATGACTTTACCGCCGCCGCCCTGAGCCTGATTAAACAGGAAGAAGAACAGAACGAACATGATAATGAGCGGTATGAAGGAAGACAACAGGGTCAACCAGACACTCTGACCTTCCATTTTCTTAACGGTAAACCTGATGCCGTTCTGTTCACTCGCCGTAACGAGTTCTTCCATCGCAGCATCTGTAGCAGGGATATATGTCGAGAAGTTCTCAGACTTATTCTCCTTGGCAGTTTTATATTTACCGGTCACAAGATATGCATAACCGTCAAATTGAGCCGTTATTTCTTCTATGTTGTTGGCCTTGATTTCCTGCCGCAGTTCATCATACCTAGGGGTCTCGGCTGCTTCGTTTCCATCTGTAACGAATTGTACGATGCCCACCACGACTAAAAATAGAATCAAATAAAAACCAGAATTCCGGATGAACCGATTCATCCCCTACCTCCTCTCAAAGACACATTAGATATTTTACCACAGCCTGTCTGACCATCTCAACAATACGGGATGGACAGCGCAATCGGCGCAGCAATTAGTTGCTGTAGATCTCCGGCTTTAAAATCCCGATGTAGGGGAGGTTCCGGTAATGCTCGGCATAATCAAGTCCATAACCTACAACAAACGCATCCGGAAGAACAAAGCCGGTATAGTCTGCCTGCAGGTCTACTGTCCGGCGTGCCGGTTTATCAAACAGAGTTACTACGGCAATAGACTTGGCCTTACGGTTCTCAAGCAAGTCAATCAAATAGCTGAGCGTCAGTCCACTGTCAATAATATCTTCGACAATGAGTACGTCTCTGCCTTCAACAGATTCATCCAAATCTTTAATAATTTTAACAACACCAGATGATTTCGTTGAAGCACCGTAGCTCGATACAGCCATGAAGTCCAATTCAATCGGTACCGTAATGTTTTTAACCAAATCTGCCATAAAAATAAACGCACCTTTGAGAACACAAATCACTAAAGGATTGCGTCCCTCATATTCTGCGCTAAGTTTTTCCCCTAATTCTTTAATTTTAGCCTGCAGTTCTTCTTCGCTGATGAGCACTTCTTGAATGTCATTTTGCAACTTGAGTGAACCTCCTACGTGTTTATACTATGAATGTTTAGAACGGGCCATTCCCGTTTTCACTATTCTTCCGCATCCACCAGTTCCATGCGGAGAATACATGTTGTATGCCGGCCTACAGCGGCGTGAACAGAGCGTCTTACCCCCGGAATCCAGACGATGCTGCCTGAGCTGTCGCACACCATGGGGATGAGAGAACGAACAGAAGGAGGGACTTTCTCATCAATGAGAATATCTTTCACCTTTTTGCTGCCGTTTAATCCCATGACCTTCATCTTGTCTCCGGGCTGCCTGGAGCGAATGGTTAGAGGAAAACGAAGTTGCTGTGCATCAAATGAAGCTGCTTCTGAGGCCAGCTTGAAACCGTCCCTCATTTCCTTTCCTTCCACAATCGAAAGCTTCAAGACCTTTCCAATTTCCGGTAATTCCAGTTCTGGACTATCGGGGGAATGCAGTTGATATATGTATTTCCCCTCAGTTGCTGGCGGCTTGGAACGAAAGCTTACTTCTTCGTATTCACGGAAACAGGTCAAACCTGCTCCTAAATCCAAACGCCAATTTTTCCTTTGATCTTGCAAAATTTTTCGGCGGACCGTCTCGATCTTGATGAAATCCGTATTTTCCTGGTCTGCCGACAGATAATTTAATATTAGTTTAATCAAACGTCGTTGTAAAGCGACATGTAAGCCCAAAAAGGAAGGCGCGTCAAAAGACAGCCTTCCATCGATCTTTCTCACAAAAGAACGGTAAGCATCCTGAGTGGAACGCTCCATAAAATCATCCTCATCACCGATCACCTCAGCCAACTGGGTGAGTGAGGAAGAAAACTGAGCATTATATTGCTCCAGGAAAGGAAATACCTCCAGTCGAACAGCATTACGCCGATACTTCGTCAGCATGTTGCTGTAATCGATCGCATAAGAATAACCGCGTTGATCGCATAATTTTATTAAATCCGCCTTGTTAATGCGGAGAAACGGTCGAATCAATTCCACATTTTCTTGAGTCCTCTTAATTTTTATACCGGCAAGGCCAGACGGACCAGTTCCGCGAAGCAGACGCATGAGCACCGTCTCTGCTTGATCATCTGCATGATGGGCCAAAGCAATAGAGTTTGCCCCATACTTTCTTGCTGTTTCAAATAAGAATTCGTATCTTTTGTCACGCGCTGCCTCCTGACCTCCTTTTCCGCTGGATTTCATATAGGCAGGAACATCAATATAAGCGGTTTCCACAAGGATACCTAGACTCTCAGCAAGCTCTTGGACCATAATGGCCTCATCGTCGGATTCCTGACGAAAACCGTGATGCACATGAGCACAGATTAGCTTGAGCGGTATATGCCGACTTGAAATCTCATGAAGAACATGTAATAGAGCTACCGAATCCGGGCCCCCTGAAACAGCCACAATAACAGTGTCGCCTTCATTCCAGAGATCCTTTTCAGCTGCCACATCCATTACATTCTCAATGATTGATTTCAAATAATCCTGTTCCAATTTCATTGTCCCCTTTTTTATACCCGGTAAACTAGCTGTATGCATTGTGCTCTTTCAAACTTCTGCAAAACTTCCATTCAAGTCCGAAGGAACAAATAAACAGCGCAACCTAAAATAATAAGTGACATGATAAAAGAGTTTTTAAGCCATAGCGGTGTTGTCCCCTGTTTATGATCCGGTCGGGATGGAGCATATATCGTACTTTTCCAATGGTTCACCGCTTCCCGTGAACCCGCGAATTCACCCGCAAGGGCTCTCTTTAGCCAATCGGCGTATGGTTTAAGCTGCGGGCTCTTTCGCAGTGCTGCCTGAAGATCCGAAACGCTGCGAAGCTGCGGCAACTGTGCCGAGGCCGTTCTTAGGACCCCTTCATCCAATAGCTGGATACACATCACGGCAAACGAGAACAAATCATAAGCTTCATCGCCAGTACGACTTCCGGCATTCCAGTAACCCCTGTCGTACCATTCCGTAAACTGCTTCACGCTCCGGCCGACTGCACTAACACCACCGTAATCGATTAGCTCCACATGGCCATAATTGGAAACCATAACATTCTCAGGTTTAAGATCACCAAAAACAAATCCGGATCGATGCAGTACAGAAAGCTTCTGTAACAGCCTAAGCCCTACAAGACCCAACCATTCTATTCCCCGAGCACGTATGAAACGCTGAAGCTGGCTTCCCTCGATATAACGCATAACATAAAAAGGAACGTCTCCGCTGTCATCCTGATGATCATCCGCTTCCACCAGATAATGATCGGACATCTGCTTTTTTAACATTTTAAGCACATTGATCTCCGACTGAAGATCAAGTGTATCGTAACCTACTTTTAAAGCATAGCGCTCCCTGTGTCCGGGTCGCTGTACTAAATAAACTCGGCCGTTAGCCCCTTTGCCTAACATCCGCTCCACGATGTACCTTTTCTTCCGCCATTTCCCAGTAATTACGGTTCCCGGCGGATATCCGGGTTTAGACAACGTAGTCACCGAGCATCCCTTCCCCTTGGCCGGCATCATCCTGCCATGATTGATTATCTTCTAGTGTACCATATCGGTAATAATCAATCACCTTTAATAATGCTGGACCTGTCGGGGTAGCACCCTTCATCTGCAAGCGGTGAAACAATCCTTTTACACCGTCCAAATCAGTCGTCCAATCTACATCCTTGACGACATCCTCCCCGCTCCCGCGTCCGGGAAAGTGAAATACCGCCAACCGGCTTGTGCCTGCACGTGCTTTTAAGCTGAGCATCAGATCTCGAATAGCCTCTTCAACGGCGCCAAGCTTTGGCTTCATGCTTGCGCTTGTATCAATCAGAAGCGCTACCTGTAAAGGTGAGGTCTCGGCGAGCTCATCCACAACTTCAACCACCTGTGATCGCTTCTCCGGCGCCAGATCCTCAATGGTGCCTTCTCCTAATATCAGCTGGATCTCTTTGTTCACAGCCTGCTGAATCGTTTGAACTACCGTTTTGCGAGTCATCATTTGCATCGTCTGGGCAAGCTGCCGGGTTCCGACTATCCGATGAATACCTCCCCCGGCCTTTGCAATCTCTTGAATTTCCAAGTTGCCAAGCTCGCCTATCGTTCCGTAATCAAGCACACCGACAACATTCACGATAATCCCGTCCTGCAATGCATGTGCTGCTGCCATGATCGGGCTTGGACCCACATTCGAACAACCGTCCGTAATAAGTAAAATTTGTTTCATTTTCTACTCGCCTCCCGCATCACTTCTATAAACTATCGTACTTGTTCTCTATCATTCCCTTTTTTATAGAGTTCAAACGATAATTTTAAAAGAATAGACGAAAGAAAGAAGACATACTCTTAAAGCGATTTGTTCTAACTCCCCCTCCATTTCCCGGGCAATGCTGCCTTGAAGTTTTCTTGCTATACATAAACGGATCAAACAGCTCTTTAGTTCACCTGATCAGCTAACTGTAAGGGGACGTTCCATTCGATCAAAGCCTGGCACATGAACATTGGCCCATTCTGGATGGAAATGATCCACACGACCGACCACAACGGTCATATCATCATGAATTTGATTTTGCTGATAACGTATTACCTTCTCTAGTAAACAATCTGCTATTTCCTGAGGGTCCGTACTCTCCACCTCCTGTATCATTCGCTTCATCCACAGCTCCTTGTTTACAGCATAACCCGGCGCATCGTAAATCCCGTCCGTCATCATAATAAGTACATCTCCTGCCTGAAGCTGCAAAGATACTAGGTCGATCTCGATATCTTGAATAATACCGATCGGCAAATTGCTTGCCGTTATCGGAATAACTTCATTCCCCCGCTTAATAAAACTCGGAGTTGAACCTATTTTCATAAAAGTAGTTTGTGCTGAATATTGATCAATCAATGCCATATCGACTGTTGCATAAATTTCATCTGGCGAACGCAGCATCAAAATCGAGTTGACCGATTTAATCGCCAGCTTCTCATCCATTCCAGACTGCAGCAATTGCTCCAAAATATTAAGTGCCGAGCTGCTCTCCATTCTCGCTCTCTCTCCATTACCCATTCCATCACTTAATGCGACAGCAAAAGTGCCGTTTCCGAGCTCAACCGTACTGAAGCTGTCTCCTGACAGCATATCTCCTCCTTTAGCCGCTGCGGCCACACCCGTTATAATTTCATAAGACTTGGCTGAACCAAATCGCACAGTCATAAGCCCATTACGCGGATGAGTCATCATCTCATCCATAACGGCTATATGTTCGCCGAGAATATCCGAAAGTAGCGGGGCTATAATTTTTCGGCATTCATCGTATCCCCGGGTATAAGCATGGATGATCTCAATTTCTACATGACCTGAATCCAGGCTGATAATATCAATACCTTGAATCGATAGTCCAAGATGTTGCAGCGCCTCACGAATTTGTTCTTCCTGAATGTACATCGTCTGACTTTCCCGTTTGATCTCCCGCGCCAAATCCTCCATAACCTGCGAAACACCCGACAGCTGTTCTGCAACCAATAAACGGCTATCGAATATTTGTCGCTTCCACTGCATATCATGTTGGTATAAGTGATATTGCTGCTTCAGTACATTCAGTACCTCTTCTTTCTTTCCACATATCTTATCCCATGCCGGCGGCAAATCCTTGGCTTCAATTTCCGGATTTTCCTCAATCGATGTCATCATATCCGTCATATACTTGTAGGTCTGATAAAACTTTGCATCCCAGCAATGATTCCGTTTAAAGCAGGAAGAGCATGCTCCTTCGGCAACCTCATCCATAAAATGATTGATTTCCTCCGTTTGTTTGCCAGGAGGCTGCATCGTTCCGGACGTTTGTCCAAAGCTTTGTGAAAGCTGACGGAAAACTTTAGAAAATTGAGTAACCCGTTCTGCTGTTAAATCCCGAACACGTTTCGCATATTCATGCTGTGACTTCGTATGGTCCTGAGTTCCAGGAATATATTTGCCAATAGCCTGCATCACACCTTTAGGTGTAATGAAGAACAGCGCGATCGCTGCGCAGGTTTCCCAAGTAGACATCATCACCTCATTCGGCTTATTAAAATAGATGGATAGAATCGTTGCACCGAGCAGCATTCCAAGCGATACACCGCCTTTCTTGCCTTCCCGAAGCATACCAGCTAGCATACCTGCAAATGCCAGCAGACTCATCTGAGCAAATGCCGAGATGTCTGCCAAACTGAGAATTAATCCGGTAACTACACCGACAGAAGCGCCTAACGGAGCCCCACCCACTAAGGCAAACAACAGAATTAAATAACGTGACAAAATATGTTCAACGGATAACCCCTGAATGACCCAGCCTACAGCTCCTGTCATCACGGAGGCGAGCAATATGATCAGGCAGAGAATCTCCTCGTTCTTTAGTACATAATTTTTTTTACGAAAAGTTAGCACCGGTATGGCTTGGATAAATACCAAAGTAAGCACAAACCCAAGCAGTGAATCCAGTGTCATCATCATCATCCCGTACCAGGTCATTGACGGACCAACCAGCAGAGCAAACAAGTTAACGACGAAGGTAGACACAAACACCATCATCGGTGCGTAAGACAGTTCCGCCCGTTCATACGTCTCAAGCCCTCTAAGCATAAAATAAAACAAGATCAGCTCCGCTGGAACCATAAACATAGAAGGTCCTGTTGAAAACAAGCTTCCTGCCACGACTGCAATACCCACTGGAAGCAGATAATCTCTGCGCATAAATGCAATCACTGCAAAATAAGCAGCTGCGAATGGCGATAACTCATTCAGTATCGTAGCTTTTCCTAATAAAAATCCCATAAACGTCAGCAAAATCAACCATTTTTTCGTGGCCAGCAGTTCGATGGGTCGCTTCACGAAGGAAATTTGCCCAATCCGTTCTGCCAAGCGAGCACGAATAGCTCCCGCTCCTCCTTTTGCCGACTCTGTCCCCGGAAACATAACTACGTTTCTTTTTTCCATCACCCTGGCACCCCATTCTCACGAATTTATTGGCCTTATTATAAAGCCATGAACCGGGAAAGTTTGTCAGAACACCGGACATGCCAAAAAGAAATTTCCGACAAAAAAGCCCGCCCCCCGCGAAAACTAGGGAGAGGCAGGCTGAGCCCTTGGTGTATTCCCTTTTATGCGGAGCCGCCATTCGCATAAATAGGCGATGTGATTCCCGAATTGGGGCGCCTAACATGAATTCATTGGTGTTTTCATAGCGTAAATCGCGTAGGAACCTGTCGTCCCTTGCACCTGCACGACAAAAAAACCGCAGAAGGTAATTTCCCTCTGCGGTAACTTTCTATATTTATCGAATTACATCCGTTTGGCTCCGCGTCCGCCGCGTTTGCCCTCTGTATTCTTCTTAAGCGAAGAAATTCGTTCTTCACTATCTTTCAAGAAGCGTAACATTTTATCCTCAAATGAAGGCTTATTGGCCGCAGGCTTAAACGGGCGTCCGCCGCGATCACGGTTATATCCTCCACCGCCACCTCCGAATCGTTCTCCACTACGCTCCGGTCTTGAACGACTTTCGGAAGCCGGCTTGTCAACAGCTTGCTTGATCGATAGGCCGATCTTGCCGTCCTTGTCGACATTAATCACCTTCACGGTGACGACATCGTTGATCTTCAAGTGATCGTTGACATCCTTAACGTAGTTGTCGGCGATCTCCGAGATGTGAACGAGACCCGTGACACCTCCTGACAGATCCACAAATGCTCCAAAATGCGTTATGCCTGTCACCTTGCCCTCTAACTTGGTGCCCACTTCAATTGCCATAGAATAAAATGATCCTCCCTTAAAAATATACAGCTGATTTTCTTAAATCTTGCTGTGGTGATTTGATTATACGATAATGACCCAAAAGAGGTCAACAGACGTATGTCATGGCTTCGCTAGCATTATTCGCCTGATTGCTGCGGCGGAATAATCGGAACTTCATTTGGCGGATAAAGTCCGAACTTCTTCCTCGCGATCTGACCGATATATTCAGGGTCCTGCAATCGTTCGACCTCAATACTTAGCTCGTTCCATACCTCTTCTACAGCCTTCTGCTCTGAGCGTTTCTCTGCCAGCGTTGCACTCTGGTTTTGGATTTGAACATTTTGAGTCCAAAGCGATGAACCTGCCCAGATCAAAAACAGCGTCATCATCGTCATATATATTCTTCTACGCCGAATTGCGCCTTTGTTCTTTACTGTCTTTTGGGGAGCCTGCTTCGATTGTTCAGCAAATCTTCCCATGACTCATTCCTCCTAAAACCAGCGTTTCCACGCCTTAATAACCTTGTCCGTGAATCTCTTGACCCATACCGGCATCCGAAGACGAGATGTAACAGGTCCTAGCATCCATTTCAGAAGACTCCAAAAAGGCAACAAGCATCGCAATACTATGCGCAAAAGGAACATGATCAATTTCCATAAAACCTTAAACAAACCTTTCAACAGGTTCAGGATACCTTTGATCGGATTCCAAAGCAGCATGCGAAACATTGTCATTAAAGTCGACAGCAAGCGTTTTGCCACCTGAATTAACATTACCACAAAACGTCTAGTTATAACACTCCATAATAAAAAATAGATCCAAACCCCTAAAATAATGCCCACAAACACATAAAAACGCAGCTGACCGTAGTTGTTAACATAGAGCATCCGAAATATAAACAGCGCAGCTGCTATCCAGTATATAAGGTCGAGCACATGCTGCGACCATCTGGGAAAACGAAGCTGGCCCGCCAGCACCCGGTAGCTGTCATAGGCCAGTCCCATAGCTGCTCCGGAAAAGAGCATCCAGAGCAGCGTTATCCATTGAACATGCGGACTCATTTAAAAAGCTTGCCGAGGAGGCTTTTATTTTTTGCCTGGGAACCGGGATTCAGGTAAATGAGGGAATGCACCAAACCTTCAATAGACAGCAGTCCCTCTTCCAGGCTGAGATTTTTAATATGTAAATTTTGCCCCCGGATGGTTAGATGCCCGAGTTCAGTCTGCAGCAAAAATTCTTCACTGTCAAAACTCTCTACATTTTGAACACCGGTAATGTCGAGCTGCTTACGGTTCTGCATCCGCAGGTCGTGATGTTTACCCTTCCCTTGGTCGATCATGGCATGTACCCCTCCCTTTAAAAATAGCTTATGGGAGGGAGCCTGTCTTTAGAACCGCATCCATATCTTTATAAACACAATAAACATAATAAAAATACTAAAGACCCGTCTTTTCTAGAAAAAGTTGAATTCAAACTTAAAAAGCACCCTCTCACCAATGTGAGAGAATGCTTTATTTCAAGCAGATTGATCCTACCAATTCAACCCGTTATCTTTAGCGATCGGTTCTTCCCTGACCAAGGTATAAAGGCTTGACGCCTCATCTTTACGGGTCGTTTCAGCAAGACGCTCGACGCGGACGGTGACGAGCTTCTGGCCAAATTGTACCGTTAGCTCATCGCCTACCTTTACGGCGCTGCTTGGCTTGGCCTCTCTGCCGTTGATCAACACCCGTCCTTGCTCCGATACATCCTTCGCTACAGTACGCCGCTTAATTAACCTTGATACTTTAAGGAATTTATCGAGACGCATTTATTTTACAGCTTCTTTAAGTTTGTTGCCTGCTTTGAATGCAGGAACGTTGGATTCAGGAATCTCGATAACGTTGCCTGTTTGCGGGTTGCGACCTGTACGGCCTGCGCGTTTACGGGTTTCAAATGTACCAAAGCCAATCAGTTGCACTTTCTCGCCATTAGCAAGAGCTTCTGTAATTTCTCCAAGGAAGCCGTTCAGAACGTTTTCTACGTCTTTTTTAGTCAATCCGCTTTTGCTAGAAATGTTGTTAATCAAATCTGTTTTGTTCATAAATTAAATCCTCCCAATGTTCAGAAAAATAAATATTCGAATATTACTAACAGTAGATCTACAGCATAAGCCGTGATTTACCTAACTTGGATATTCTGGATTAAATTCTGGATTCCTGCCGCCATCATTGATTTTTTTATTTTCACGTGAAAAAAGTGTTGTTTTTGCAACTTTTCCCATGTCTTCTACCAAACTTATTCTTCCCTAGATTTTGAAGAGAGTTTGGCGGATTGCCACAAGGCTTCCATCTCTTCGAGCGAGCTGTCATGCACGGTCTTGCCCTGTGCTCTCAGCTGCTCTTCGATATACCGAAACCTTGTCACAAACTTCCGGTTCGTTCTCGACAAAGCCTCTTCGGGATCGGCCTTGATAAATCGGGCGGCATTGCTTACGGCAAACAGTAAATCGCCAAGCTCAAGAGCCTGTTCATCCAGCGCCTTCCCTTCAGCTACCGCTTCACGCAGCTCCCGAAGCTCTTCCTCAATTTTTTCAAACACGCCGTTGATATCATCCCAATCAAAGCCGACTTTAGCAGCTTTCTTTTGCAGCTTGTAAGCTTTCATCAAAGCAGGCAGATCACGAGGGACGCCATCCAGCGCGGATGCTTCTTCAGGATCAAGGCCCTTACGCCGCTTTTCTTCAGCTTTCATCTGCTCCCAATGTTGTAAAGCTGTCTCCGCATCTTCAGCCGAGTTTTTGCCGAAAACATGGGGATGTCGAAAAATGAGCTTATCATTCAATCCCTGAATGACATCATAGACGGTAAATGTACCAAGCTCCTCTTCCATCTGCGAATGCAGCATAATTTGGAGAAGTAAATCGCCAAGCTCTTCTTGCATATGCTCCGGATCATCCTCATCGATCGTTTCAAGAACCTCATATGTCTCCTCAATCAGATTCTTGCGAATAGACTCGTGAGTCTGCTCCCGGTCCCAAGGGCAGCCCTCAGGGCTCCGAAGAATGCCAACGATCTCATGCAGACGGGCAAAGCTGCGGTGACGAAGCTGATCATCATCGCTTCGGGGTACATAGACCAGCGACAGATTTCCGTAACCTTCAATGCGATCCAACTCATAAAGAGGGATGCGAACGATAGACTCTTCACCTTCCACGCCAAGGGCATGTCCAACAATAACTTCGTACTCATCAGGATATACTTCCATCAGGGCAAGCTTAACCTCTGAGGCAGTAAACATATCATAGACCTGACCGATCAAGGTATGAAGCTGCGGCTGAATAAGGCTGCTGCGAAGATCGGCTGCATCCAGCAACTGAAAGCCTTCAATCGGATCAAAACCGAGGCGAACGAAGGCTTCATCAAGGAAGCTTTCGCCACCAAGTACATTCAGCTTTATGTCCTGCTCCGGGCATCGCTCCCGAAGCAGCTTCACCGTCGCCTCCGCAACCATAGGATGACCAGGAACCGCATAGACGATTTCAATGTCGCCTCGTTCCGCCAAAGCGGCCTGAATTAAAGCAGAAGCGATGTGATCATAAACCTCCGGAAAGGTGTCATAGCGCTCATAGACCGGGTCGAATGACTCCATCGTTACGCCAAGTTCTTGTAATGTCGCTACAACCGGATGCGATAAGGTGCGTACATACACCTTGGCCGCACGCTGCAATGTATTCATAATGCCTAAAGTTAGTCTGTCCGGGTTGCCCGAACCCAGACCTACCACCGTAATGGCTGCGCTCATAAAAGCTTCCTCCACTCTTCGCTTCGCCCCGTCAAAGGGCGTTTTGTCGTATATTACTATACCACAGACAAGTATGAGCCTGCTTTTTTATGTTTTTGATCAGGCAAGCGTAAACGGCTTTGCCGTCTTAGACGGGCACAGCTTACGCTTCGCGGTGCGTGAGCATAAGCTCAACGCATCACGCGCATCGCCTTGAGCATCGCTGCCAGCGGTCCGCCGACCTTCGGCAGCATGCGAAGCTCCTCCTCTGTAAGGAGCTTCGTCAGCGCGGCGCCCGCCAGAAAGGCGCCGGCTCCGGCCGCAACACCTGCCAGGCTTGCGGCCGTGGCGATCAGACGGCCGGAGGACAGCCCGGCCGCTGTCAGAATGCCGCTGGTCGCGCCTGCTGCGCCCCAGGCGGCAAGCGCCATCCCCGCGAGCATGAGCGCGGGTTTGGCGAGCAGATTCGCGGCGTCAAGCCGGACGCCGGTTGTGCGCAGCAGCATGGCCACGTTTAGCGCGGCGGCGGTAAAGTGCGCGGCCACGCCGGCAACAGCTGCGCCGGCAATGCCCCAATGGGGCACCAGCAGCAGGTTAAGCACCAGCTTGAGCAAAGCTCCCGCCAGCAAGTGAACCGCTGGAGCCCTCACGATGCCAATGCCTTGCAAAAGCGCTGCCGAGATAATACTAACCGTGCCCCCGGCTGCCGTAAAAGCAATCCAGCGCATCACGCTGCTGCCTCTAGCGTCCTGATACAGCATAACATTGATCGGTTCAGCCAGCACAGCAAGCCCTACAGATGCTGCCAGACCTAGCAGCCAGAACCAGCGCAGTGCCAAACGGCACTGGTTCACCACTTGCTGTCTTTCACCTTTAAATTTAGCTTCCGCCAAGGCAGGGATGAACAGTACCGATAAAGACGTAGCCATCATCGTCACAAGCTGTACCAGCGGAAGGCCCCGATTGTATATGCCGAATTCAGCCATCACGGTTTCAAATGGCTGACCGGCGTCTTTCAGCAGCCTCGGCACCGTAAACGTATCTACAAGACCGATTAAGTGTACAGCAAGCGCGCTTAAGCATATTGGTACGGCATAGAAAACCATACGCCGGAGCATCTTACCGTATCCTTCCCGGACTTCAGGCAGTTCTGAAAGACTCCCGCCGTTCACATGGGCATGTCCCGAATCTTTACGCGCTCTTGTCATCCTGACCGAGGAAGCATGTTTACGAAAGTAGAGCACCATTACAATTAATCCAGCGGCTCCACCAGCTGCCGATCCAAACAGCGCACCAGCTGCTATTTGCTCAATGCCAGCCCCGACACCAGTCATATACAGCAATAAACCGATCATGACAGCCACACGAACGCTCTGCTCTACAATTTGTGATACCGCTGTCGGCACCATATTGTGGAGACCCTGAAAATATCCGCGCAGAAGGGCCATCCACGGCACAAACATCAAAGCCAAGGATGCACTGCGAAGCGCAGGTACAACATGATCATCTCCGATCCACCGTCCAATCTGTGGAGCGCCAAAATACATGGCGATCCCCAAGACCAACCCGAACAAAACAAGCGCAGCCGTCGAAATTCGAAGCATTCTCCGACTCTCATCCAGCCGCCCCGCTGCCTCATATTCAGCCACGTACTTGGATAAAGCAGCCGGAAAACCGGCTACGGCGATCGTAATGATCATCATGTATATCGGATATATCGTATTATAAATGCCGAAGACGGCATCGCCGCCCATATTTTGCAGCGGTATTTTTTGCAGTGTTCCAACCAGCTTGGAGATGATCGTTGCTGTACTAAGAATAAACGCCCCTTGAAGAAGCCTTGACCCTGATTCCGTAGGTTTCATTGTGTAACCATTCCTTGCCTTATCCCGTTTAACAGGTAACATTGATACCCCATTATAACCGGAATGAGAGCACGGACTCAAAAATACACTTTTCTTCCGACTTCGCGAACCTTGGATTTGCGGAAAAAAACTCCCGTTGATGTTCGGACGCACAGGGCCCGAAGATCAGCGGGAGTAAGAAATAGCTTTATACGGAAAGGAGCAAAGCTTTATTGCTCCATTTGCTTGCCAAGAAATGCAGCGGCTGTCTCTGCCATCTTCACTTCCATTTGGCCCATCGTAACCGATTCATCTTTGCTAAGAAGCAATACGCAGCCGATTGGATCTCCCCCTGTAACGATCGGAGCCGCTACAAAGCTGGAAAATTCCTCAGGCGAATCTTTACTGATCTCATACGTACCTTTATTCTCTTCCAACACAGTCTTACGGTTTTCCATACAATTTTCAAGCAGATTGCCGATTGGCTTGTCCAAATATTCTTTCTTGGAACCCCCGGCTACAGCGATAAAGGTATCACGATCGGAAATAATCGTAATATGGCTTGTGCTTTCGTATAAAGATTCGGCGTACTCCTTGGCGAAGTCACCTAATTCACCGATTGGAGAATATTTTTTTAGTATTACTTCCCCATCCCGGTCAACGAAAATCTCAAGCGGATCTCCTTCACGGATTCGCAGTGTGCGTCTAATTTCTTTTGGGATGACCACGCGCCCGAGGTCATCTATACGGCGGACGATTCCAGTAGCTTTCATTTACATGTTGCCCCACTTTCTTAAGAAGATTTTTCAACTACTGATCGATACGGGAAGAGGATGTCCCCAGGTATATAAGTGTAATGTCTGACCATAGTATTCTTCCTTTCCCATATCCTTATACATGCTCAGCCCTATATTGGTTGCGAAAGATTCGCTTCCTTATTACACCAATGAGGAAATTCCTCTTTTCAATGATTGATTCGGTCCGCTTTATTTTCCGGTATCTTCCGTTTTCTTGCTGTCTTCTGTCTGCTTGTTATCCTCTGTTTGCTTGTTGTCCTTAGCTTCTTTATCTTTTGTAGCATCTGTCTCTGCAGCGTCTTTGTCCTGGTTTCCTTCTCCCTTGTTCTCACCTTCAGCAGCCGGTTCGTCAGGAGTTTCACTCTTTGGAAGGTCCATGCTTTCAATCAGACCGTTCAACTCATCCTTCATGAAAGCGTCAATTTTTTCCGCAGCCAATTTATTATGAATTTCTTCTTTCGAGGTTTCGTTTAACGTATCGAAGGTGACTTCCTTACGGTCTTCAACCTTCATGACATGGTAACCGTAGCTTGTTTCGACAGGCTCGCTAATCTTGTTCAACGGGAGCGTCAAGGCTTGTTCTTTAAACTCAGGTACCCATGTACGGACTTCTGTGTTCTCATACAAGCCGCCCTTCTCCTTGGAGCCAGGGTCCTCCGAATATTCCTTGGCAATTTTGGTGAAGTCCTCACCCTTGTCCAATTTAGATTTAACCTCATTAGCCAGTTTTAAAGCATCTTCTTTCGAGCGCTCCTTACCTTCAGGATCGGTAAAGCCGATCAAGACATGACGGACACTGGCCAATGTGTAGTCCATCTTATTGCTTTCAAAATCTTTCTTAATATCCTCTTCCGTAACTTTGTTCTTCTGGTCCTCCATTACGGTAATAACACGAAGCATATAGTCCTTAAAGTCCTGCTCCGTCAGCTGTTGAGCTTTCAGAGCTTCCTTGAACTGATCTTCACCAAACTTATCATTATAAAGCTTCAGCATATCATTCGTTTGCTTCTCGGCCTCTTTCTTCGCCTCTTCGCCTGCTTTGGAATACAGATACTCGTAGACAACACCCTGCTTAGCCAAATATTCCTTGAATTGGTCTATTTCCATAAGCTGTGCCATCTGCGGAGACATGAATTTTATCATCCGTTGTTCCAGCTCAAATTCCTTTTCGGTAATTTCCCCGCCCTTGTATTTAACTACGACTTTACTGTCGTCCTTCTGTGCTTCTTTGCTATTCGTGTCGTCCCCGCATGCTGCGAGAACCGACATGGACATTACCACAGCCAGCGATACGACAATCGTTTTCCATGCCTTTTTATTTCTTGATGGCATTTTGTAAATCTCCCTTCCGGTTGAATGGCTCTTTAGCGGCCTCAAGAAACTGCTCCAGCAGTTCCAGCAACTGTTGATCTGAAAGGCCCTTGCCTTTAAGACGAATCAGCATGTTTTGGCCTTGTTCAAATTGTACACGTCTTTCAAACAGATTTCCAATTTGCGCGAGCTTTGTTGTATTAACTATTTTATCCTGTCCTTCATAAAACTGCAAAAGTATGTCGTCTCCACGTTGAGTAATCGAATCGATTCCGTACATCCGTCCAAATACTTTCAACCGTGAAACAGCAAGCAGGTTTTGTACCGCCTGCGGCAACTCGCCGAACCGGTCGAGCAATTCATCTTCAAGTTCGGCTGCCTCATCGAATGAAGACACAACAGCCACTTTCTTATAGATCTCAATTTTCTGAATACTGTCGTAAATATAGTCTGATGGCAGATAAGCATCAATTCCAAGATCTATCGATGTGTTCCAATCCTGTGACAGCACTTCCTGCTCACCCAGCATGGATACTTTGCGTTTTTGAATTTCTTCAGCGAGCATTTGTGAGTACAGATCAAAACCGACGGAGGCAATAAATCCGTGCTGTTCAGCACCAAGCAAATTTCCGGCTCCACGAATAGACAAATCGCGCATCGCAATTTTGAATCCAGAGCCAAGCTCTGTAAATTCCTTAATAGACTGAAGGCGTTTCTCAGCAACTTCGGCCAGTACTTTGTCGCGCTGATATGTGAAATAAGCGTACGCAATCCGATTGGATCGACCAACCCGGCCGCGCAGCTGATACAGCTGAGAAAGCCCCATTTTGTCCGCATCATGTACAATCAGTGTGTTTACATTCGGAATATCTACACCGGTTTCAATAATGCTTGTACTCACAAGCACATCGAATTCACCATCGAGAAAGTCCAGAATCGTCTTCTCCAGCTCTGTTTCCGACATTTGACCGTGGCCAACCCCTACCCTGGCCTCCGGAACAAGCATGGAGATTTGAGCAGCCATTTCCTGAATGCCTTGTACCCGATTGAAAAGATAATATACTTGTCCTCCACGGGCCAGCTCCCGCTCAATCGCCTCTCTCACAAGCGTCTGACTATGCTCAACAACATAGGTCTGAACCGGGAAACGGTTTTCCGGCGGGGTTTCAATAACGGACAAATCCCGTACGCCGAGCATCGACATATGAAGTGTACGTGGAATCGGCGTTGCTGTCAGTGTCAGCACGTCCACATTCGTCTTCAGGCGTTTCAGCTTCTCCTTGTGAGATACGCCAAATCGCTGCTCTTCATCAACGATAAGCAGTCCTAGATCTTTAAAGACCAGATCCTGTGACAGCAAGCGATGCGTACCGATCAAAATATCAACCGTTCCTTGCTTCACCTTTTTAATGGTCTCATTCTGTTCCTTGCGACTGCGGAAACGGCTCAACACTTGAATATTGATCGGATAATTGGCAAACCTCTCCCGGAACGTCTCATAGTGCTGCTGAGCCAAAATCGTTGTCGGCACCAACACTGCCACCTGTTTGCCTTCAATAGCCGCTTTAAAAGCAGCGCGGACTGCAACCTCAGTCTTCCCGTAGCCTACATCACCACAGAGCAGTCTGTCCATCGGACGGTTTTTCTCCATATCCCTCTTGATTTCCTCAATCGCTCGGAGCTGATCCTCGGTTTCTTCATAAGGGAATAAATCTTCAAATTCCTTCTGCTCTGGCGTATCCTTCTCAAAGGCATAACCCGGCGCAGATTGACGGGCAGCATACAGCTTGATCAGATCATCCGCGATGTCCTGAACGGAAGAACGAACCTTGTTCTTGACACGGTTCCATTCATTACCGCCAAGCTTGTAAATCTTCGGCTCTTTATCCTCTGAACCGACATATTTCTGAATGAGGTCAATCTGCTCGATCGGTACGGACAATTTGTCACTTCCGGCATAGAGAATATGCATGTAATCCTTATGAATGCCGTTAATCTCAAGCGTTCCGATCCCTACATATTTCCCGATACCGTGATTTTGGTGCACAACATAGTCGCCGACCTTCAGCTCGGTATAGCTTTTAATGCGCTCGGCGTTGTCCATTTTTTTGCTGCTCTTCCGCGTTTTTCTCTGCTTTGAAGAGAACATTTCCGCTTCCGTAATCACCGCGACATGCACCGACGGCATTTCAAAACCGTTTTGCAAACTACCCTCGAGCATTACAGGTTCTTCGATCCCATAATCATCGAGAACCCGTCTCATTCGATTCATTCGCTCTGTACCGCTGGCCAGCATCATGACCTTCACACCAGATTTATGCCAGCGTTCCATCTCGGCTTTAAGTACATTCATCTGTCCGTGGAAATCCTGCATCCCTCGCGTAATAAAATTGACGATATTTTGCGGCTGAGTTTTGGGAATCTGCCGTAAAAATATCGAAATAAGCAATGTCTGAAACCGATGCTGGTACATGATCTCATCACTGTCTAGCGAAATATCAAGATCCGGCAATGTCTTGCCATTTTGCATCAAATGCAAATTCCACTCGGCCTCGTCCCGCTCCAGCTGTCTGGCGGTTTCAAGTAGACGTGTAGGCTCATCCATCACAAGCAGCGTATCTTCAGGCATGTAATCAAATAAATGGGCCTTCTCGGGATACAAAAGAGAGATATATTTATAGATTTCAGGAAAATACACACGTTCCCGAAGCATCTCCAGTTCGCGGTTGATCTCCTCACGCAAACGAAGCTTTGCCTGCCTGTCGGTCATTCTTTCCAGCTGAGTCTCCAGCATTCTTGAAATAATACCTGCTGCATGGCTCAGTCGCTCCGTATCTGCAATAATTTCTTTACATGGGGTAATCACGACTTCTTTGACTTTATCAATGGAGCGCTGATCTGACGGGTCAAAGGTACGGATAGAGTCAATGTCCTCATCAAACAGCTCCACTCTGTAAGCCAAATCTGAAGTCATCGGATAAAAGTCGATGATTCCGCCCCGGACGCTCATTTCACCGCGGCTCTCTACCCGCTCTACACGCTCATATCCAAGCTCGATCATTCGGCTTAAAAAAGATTCCAGTTCAAGCGTACCTCCATCTTTTAACACAAGCCGAGCGTTGGCCATAACTTCCGGGGCCGGCAGCAGACGACGTACACCGGAAAACGGCGCAACAACAATACCCCGGAATCCGCGTGCACAGTGGTGAAGTACTTCAATCCGCTGAGCGAGGGTCTCCGGGCTAGAAACCGCTGACTCCGCTGCCACGAGCTCATTGGCCGGATACAGCAAAACCTGATCTGCAGACAAAATCTCCTGCAGATCATCTGCAATCTTTTGCGCCGAGAACATATTATGCGTGATAACAAGCAGCGGACGCTGCTGATCCTGGTACAAGGCGGCCATCAAGATCTGCCGGGATGAACCGGATAGTCCTGAAATAAGCTGTTCTCTCATACCGGCTGATGTACCGGCAGCAATAGATTTAAAGTCTGAATCTTCCGAAAAGACGTCTATTAATGCTTGTAACAAAGGGGGCACCTCTCTTATACAACATATAAATTTAAGGAAAACGTGTAATCGAAAAGAAGCCTCAGCAAACTGCCAAGGCTGGGGACGCGGCTGTTAGTTCACCACGCTTACATCCTTCTCACGTTACACCCGTGCTATCAATTGTCAAAGGCTATCCTACTGAAGAGGATTAGACAACAAGCTAAGTTCCGGATGACTTTCCAGTGCATCCCTGCAGTGTTCACAGGTCACACGCACCATAATGTCTCCGTTAAAATCATACGCTATTATATCCTTGCGCTCCTCGGGGGTCAAGGAATCGAAGCCAAGCTGAGACTCCGAAATCTCGTTTGATTCAATTCGCCCCTGAAAAGCCCGGCAATGTCTGCAAATGTAATTTATAGCCATCATATGCCTCCTGAAGGTCTTTTATTCCTTCAGTATGCCCGGCTTCAGACCCTTTCAGACGGCCTTTCTCAGCAGATGCTTATTAGCCGTTTTGAGGCGAAGTCGGCGGGCGGGTGCAGATTTGACGTTTGCAAGTTAACCGTTAAATTTTTGCATCGTTTGATCAAATGTATGATCCAGGCAATATTCGAGAGCGTCACAGGTGTTCTCTATCATATTTTGTAACAGATCACGTTCTTTTCTCGGAAATTTACCCAGTACGTAATCAACGACGGCAAATCCGGGCTCAGGCCGGGAGATTCCCATTCTTATCCGATTGAATGTTTGCGTTCCTGTATGCTGTATAATCGACTTGATTCCGTTATGTCCCCCAGCACTTCCTTGATATCTTAAACGGATTCTGCCCACTTCTGTATCCAGATCATCGTATACGACAACCATATCTTCCAAATCGACTTTATAGTAATCCATAAATGCCCGCACCGCTTCTCCTGACAGATTCATAAACGTCATAGGCTTGATTAAAACCACCTTTTTGCCGCCAATGAACCCTTCTGCAATGACCGATTTGCATTTGTTGTTATTAAATTTCATTCCATGACGCTCCGCTAAAGCATCCAGTGTCATAAATCCGACATTATGGCGCGTCTTTTCATAAGCTGGACCAGGGTTACCCAATCCGACAATCCATTTCATCAGATATAATTTCCTTTCCGTATTTTTACTTTCTTCTTTACCGCTTTCTGAGTACAATATGAATACAATTGATTCAAGAACAGCTAAAGAACTGTATTGATACCCTCATCATAAGAAGGTGGATTGGCATTGAAAAATAATGAACAGAAATTAACGCATCAAAGCCACTTTCAATACCACATGAAGCACGCAATCCCGGTGCAAGTGTATAAGCGGGAATCTCATATGGAAGTTGGCCTGATTACAGCTGTTGACGCTCACTTTGTAGAAATTGAAGGCACTTTGTATAATCGCAATTGCTTCACCTTCATCTCACGTCCTGGCTACTAATGACCTATTACCTGAATTGTAAACGTTTTCCCTAAACTATTTTACGCTCAATAAACAAAATGACACTATAGAAGGCAAGGGTTACATCTCCGTTAAGAGGAAACGTAACCCTGCTGGACATAGAGCTATGAATTATTACTCAATCTCGAACAGCTTGCTGATGGACAATTCCTCATGAACTCGAATAATCGCTTCACCCATAAGCGGAGCAACTGACAATACCGTCAGCTTGCTGCTCGGATGATCATGTCTAAGTGGAATAGTGTCCGTCACAATAACTTCCTTAAGCGGGGAGTTTTCCAGTCTCTCCATCGCTGGCCCGGAAAGTACCGGGTGTGTACAGCAGGCATATACGGCATTTGCACCGCCTTCCATCAATGCGTTAGCACCCAGGCAAATCGTTCCGGCCGTGTCGATAATATCATCGATCAAGATCGCTGTTTTGCCTTCGATATTTCCGATGATATTCATGACCTCACTAACGTTCGGTTCCGGACGTCGTTTATCAATGATCGCAAGCGGAGCGTTCAGGAAATCAGCCAGTTTTCTGGCGCGAACGACACCCCCGTGGTCCGGCGATACAACGACAGGGTTCTCGATTTGCTTCGAACGAAAATATTGCGCGATGATCGGAACACCGAGAAGATGGTCTACCGGAATGTCGAAAAAGCCCTGTATCTGCATCGCGTGCAGATCCATCGTAATGACCCGATGGGCTCCTGCCTTCTCTATCAGATTTGCAACCAGCTTCGCGGTGATCGGATCCCGGGAACGCGCTTTACGGTCCTGTCGAGCATATCCATAGTACGGAATAACTACGTTAATACTCTTTGCAGATGCACGCTTCAACGCATCAACCATAACCAAAAGCTCCATCAGGTTATCATTGACCGGTGCGCAGGTAGACTGCACAACGTAAACATGGCAGCCCCGAACGCTCTCGGAAAGCCTTACTTGGATCTCACCGTCGCTAAAGCTTGTTGTGTGAGACTCACCCATTGGGATACCGATATAATCGGCAATTTGATGGGCTAGCTTCGGGTTGGAGTTACAAGTGAAAATTTTTAATTTAGAATCAAGATAAGTCATAGAATAGAAACCCTCCGTGCTGGTTCATTGAAATTAGGCTGCCCGATCACCGCTTCTTCGCTTAAGGGAGGACAGCAATTATGATTGTGACTGACTGTTCTTCTTTGCTCTTGCACGTGCCCGTATTTTTTCAGCATAGCCGGGCTTGTTCTCCTGGCGTATCCTAGCTATAGCTAAATCGTTCTCAGGTACGGAGTGCGTGATCGTAGAGCCGGCAACGACAAACGCTCCTTTCCCCACCTTAACCGGCGCAATCAAGTTCACATTGCTGCCGACAAAAGCATCGTCCTCAATTTCAGTAACGAATTTATTATAACCATCATAGTTCACCGTTATCGCTCCACAACCGACATTGACGTTCTTCCCGACCTTGGCATCTCCTATATAGCTTAAGTGAGACACCTTTGAGCCATCATCAATTGTCGAGTTCTTCACTTCAACGAAATCGCCGACCTTTACATGCTCACCCAATTTAGAACCGGGACGCAAATAAGCGAACGGCCCTACGGTCGAGCTTTCGCCAACTTCTGCTCGGTTAAGAACGGAGTGCTTAACAGTAACCCTATCACCTATAACCGAATCTTCAATTTCACTTTGCGGTCCGATCTCGCACTGTTCGCCGATAACGGTGTTCCCTTTTAATATTGTACCTGGATTTAGAATCGTGTCTGCGCCTATCGTCACATCAGCTCCGACATATGTGGAAGCAGGATCAATGATCGTTACCCCGTTCAACATATGATAGCGCGCTATGCGTTCCCGCATAAAGCTCTCAGCTTGCGACAAAGCCAAACGATCGTTAACTCCAATCGATTCTGTATGATCGTCCGTCTGATAAGCCAACACCTTTTCCCCGGCTTCTTTCATGATACCGATCACATCAGTTAAATAATATTCCTGCTGAGCGTTTTGGTTCGTTACTTTTTCCAGCGCGCTGAACAGCTTTGCATTGTCAAAACAATAGGTTCCCGTGTTAATCTCACGTACAGCGTCTTCCTCAGGGCTGCAGTCCTTCTGCTCGACGATTCGCAGCACGTCACCTGCCTCGCCACGGATCACCCGTCCATAACCTTTAGGGTTGTCCATATGAGCGGTCAACACGGTTGCAGAGGCTTTGCTGGTCTCATGCAGCTCAAGCATGCTCTCCAGTGTCTCCGCTGTAACCAGCGGGGTATCTCCGCATATGACAAGCGTTGAGCCTTGTTCATGGCCCAGAAGATCCTTCGCCTGTTTCACCGCATGTCCTGTCCCAAGCTGCTGTTCCTGCAGTACATATTCCGCTGCATCTCCCAGATAAGAACGGACGGCCTCCGCCCCATGGCCAACAACGACCACACTGCGTTCGCAGCGTACCTTTTCAACCGTCTGCAATACGTGACCCACCATCGGTTTCCCGCAAACGGGGTGCAGAACTTTGTATAGTTTCGATTTCATTCGTTTGCCCTGCCCTGCGGCGAGCACAATAGCCATTCTTTTCAAGGGCCCTGCCTCCTCCTCTTGAACTCACTACTGAATATATCTCATTCTAGAAAAAAAGAAAAGAGAGCCATAGATAATGGCTCTCTTTTCCTTGAACCCCAATAGTAAACTTAAGCGCCTTCTTCAATGACTTCTTCTTCAGTAGCAGCACGCTCATACTCAGCCAAGACTGCAGACTGAATCTTCTCGCGAGTACCGGAAGAAATCGGATGAGCAATGTCACGGAACTCTCCATCTGGAGTACGTTTGCTAGGCATTGCAACAAACATTCCATTGTTTCCGTCGATGACGCGAATGTCGTGAACGACAAACTCATTATCGATGGTAATGGATGCGATTGCTTTCATTCTCCCCTCAGAGTTGACACGGCGGAGTCTGACATCCGTAATTTGCATATGTGTTCACCACCTTTTTCCATCAGAGACTTGGTGTATAATTCCACATAGCAAACCGAATTCCTTCTTTTTTATCATATAAAATGTCCTAAATTCAGGAATTTTTTTTAGAATGTGATAATTTCGACAGACTTCGTGCCTATTCGCTTGAAAACGCTATTATATCGACAAATACCGTTTGGCCTATTTTTCGAAATAATTTCCAGGGTTAACGGTGATCATCTTACTCTTGGAATCGACATCCGTAAGGCGAGCCAAAGAAATGTAGTCCTGCAGTAATCGTTCCTCCGACCCAACCGCACCGGACTCCAAAAGAACGCCTACTCCAGCTACTTCCGCATTGAATTCAGCCAGCAGATCAACCATTCCTTGAATGGTGCCACCAGCTTTCATGAAATCATCCACAATCAGCACGCGTGAACGCTCCTTGAGCGCCCTGCGGGACAGTGACATGGTATGAATGCTCTTATGAGACCCTGAGACATAATTAATGCTTACAGCCGAACCTTCCGTTACCTGATGATCCCGACGCACAAGAACAACAGGCAAATTGAGCTGAGCAGCTGTTGCATATGCAAGCGGAATTCCTTTGGTCTCAACCGTCATAACGACATCAATCTCTCGATCTGAAAAGACGGTCGCAAAAATTTTGCCTGCTTCATTCATCAGGGAAGGTTCCCCCAATAAATCAGACATGTAAAGGTACCCGCCCGGTAAAATCCGGTCAGTCTGCTGCAGTTTCTCACACAATTCCTGGGCAAAAGAAAGCGCCCGGTCCTTTCGCAGCTTCGGGATATATTTCACGCCTCCGGCTGCTCCAGCCAGTGTCTGCAGCTCGCCCATTCCTTCATCCTCAAACACTTCTTTGATGATCGCCAAGTCCTCACTTATAGACGACTTAGCCGCCCCATAACGTTCAGCAAACGTTGTCAGCGGAATCAAAGTATGCGGTTCAGATAATAAATATTGAGTCATATCGACCAATCGTTCGCTTCGTTTTAATTTTTTCACATGCTTTCCTCGCTAAATCCGAATATTATATTGAAAATATACCATTTTTGTACGCCTTCACACAAGGTCAGAAGTACTCGATGAGCATCATGCATACACGATGTTGTCAGGTTAACAATCGAACGGCATATACTTCCTTACAAAAGCCTCTCAGCCCATTATAAATTCTTGGAACCTTAGATTCTTTGGATACAAGGCCGAACACGGTTGGTCCGCTTCCCGACATAAGCGCGCCATCTGCACCAAGCTTTAACATCGTTTCTTTCAGTTGCAGCACTTCCGGATGCATCTTCAGTGTCACCTCTTCCAGCACATTACCGAGAGACTGACACACTTCCAGAAAACGGCCTGACTCCAGGGCAGAAAGCATATCCTTCGCTGAAGGATGCTGACGGATACTTTCGCTACGCAAACGGCCGTATACTTCCGCTGTCGATACATTGATCGGCGGCTTCGCCAAGATAACCCAGCATTGGGGAGGATTCGGGACAGGGGTCAAAACTTCCCCTCGACCTGTTGCAAGTGCTGATCCTCCCATAACACAGAAAGGCACATCAGAGCCGAGCTCTGCACCAAGAGCCAATAGCTCTTTCTGCGGTATGTTTAGGTTCCAGAGGCGATTCAAGCCGCGAAGCGCAGCTGCAGCATCACTGCTTCCACCTGCCAAACCGGCAGCAACAGGTATTTTCTTATCCAGATGAATATGTACGCCTTTACGGACGTCATAGCGCTCTTTGATAACTTTGGCCGCCTGAAAGGCCAGATTCTTCTCGTCAAGCGGTATATAACCCGCCTGACTGGTGATGATGATCGTATCCCGTGGCTGCTCAGACAGCTCCAGCCGATCTGCCAGATCGATCATGGTCATGACCATCTCCACCTCGTGGAACCCGTCAGGTCTTTTATAGAGTACGTCCAGCATTAAATTGATCTTCGCAGGCGCTTTTTCGTATATTTTCAAAAACGTTCACCTATCCTTAGATTTTCCCATAAGCACAACTTAACACATTCTAGGAAAAACTTCTAATTGTCTTTATTTTAACAAACAGACAGAGTGAAGTCATTTTCAATACAAAGAATAAATAGCATATTATGGGCAAATAAAACAAGGGACCTCCTCACCTGGGAAGCCCCTTGTTTCTCCACGTTAACGGTTTGACTTTTGGGCAGCCCTTTCCGCAAGCTCAATTGCCTTCTTCACCATATTACCGGCATCACTGGCTTTAATACCGCCCCAGCCTTCCTTCTGAACCGTATCGTAGAAGCCCAGCTCTTTGGCCAGTTCATTTTTCAATTCTTCTGACATCATGCTTCGTCTTCTCCGGCCCATTTTATATCCGCCTCCTTGTGAATGTAGGGGTGATGAGTAGTGCCTTTCTTATTATGCTCTTTAGAGCCGGTTCCTCATTCGGCATTATTGCGGGAGGAAAAAAACGTCTTGGATATCCTTGATCAGGGTGAAAGGTGTAAAGCTTCTTTGCCGCCCTTTAAACGGGCACAGCTTACGTTTTGCGTAACAATCTATGATTCAAAGATCGTGCCAAGCTTATAGTGTCTTAAATTTGAAAATAGCGCAACAAAAAACAGCCTCCGTAAAACGGAAGCTGTTCTGCATTACAAAGTTATGGTTTGACGTAAGTTACACGCAGTTGGCTATCATCGTCCAAAACCATGATCTCCACTGTTTCTGTTAAAACGTCCGCATAACTATAAGACACACGTTTAAAGGTTTGCTGGTCTTGATCCAGCTTTACAATGAAAACAGAAGGGTACGTTTCTTCCAAAACACCAGTACGCTCAACGGTCTTTCGGCGACCACCGTTTGCCCGAAGCGTAATTTTTTGCCCTAGATGAGCATCCAAACTGCGTTTGATTTCCAACAGCGCATTTTTAGCCATTGTAGACGACCACCTCTTTCCTTGTCCATTATACCTGAATATAATTAAATTGTCAAACCAAAATTATTAATTATATCAGCAACAAAAATATGTTGTCAACGAATTTTTTTCGATCTTTCTTTTATCGAGTGAAGAATCGTTATTATGCGAAAAATCGACACAAAATATGCACATTTTGCTCGAAATAAAATGCTTGTCCGTTTCAATATTTTAGAAAGTTGAGCCGTGGCAACATGATGTAAAGATAAGTAGTGATTGCTTTCTTTAGGAACAAAGAAAGAAACGCTTCATCGTCCTTGTAAAGGGCATTAGCGTTTCCAGGGGATTATAAACCGGGTATATGATTTTGAAAGGCTTTAGCTTACCGATGGAGTTACTTTTAATTGGGACAAGTCGTTGAGACGTGGAAGTCCAATTCTGTAGCTTCCTCGTGTTTCTATTCCGCCGACACCCTGACTGCCGCTGATGGTGTTGTGTAGTATATCATTCATGTTCACCGTCTCCCTAACGGACGTGTACGCTGTTTTCGCAGCCACATAGACAGGGTCTAGAGCATGAATGAGCACCCGCCCGGGAGAGCTCGCAAAGTTGGCTCCTGCTTGCAACAGCGCTTCAAAGTGCGACTGGCAAGCCCCTGCTACCACGACAAGGGAGTCCAGATTACGTTCGTACTGCCTTGCGATCTGAATCGCCTGCACAAAATTTTGAGAATTTTTATAACTAGCCAAGCTATACAAATCATGGGTTTGACGTTTTTTCAGTACGCCGTCATGGCCGGTAATCACAACAATATCGGGTCGAACACGCGGCAATAAACGATACAAAGTCTGCGCCATAGATGCCTCGTTTACATAGTGACCTTCAGCTGGAACTCGAAGCTGATTGTATAAAGTCATACTTTTTTTCAAATACTGGGGGTCTCCATCTAAATGCAGTACCCTGCCGGGGACGTCAAAATATCCTTTTTCGCTATTTCCCGATTTATCTCTAATGTCGGCTAATCGCCGCTCGCTTTGCTCCTGCCGATCCTTTTGTAAGCGGGATATCGACTCTTTCGCTTTGATTCTTGCCTGCTTCGTTCGTTCGCTCATCGCGGGATGGGGCACACGAACCAGATCTCCAAGGGGCGAATCAGCCAGCAGCCGAAAGTCCGTTCCCTTAATAATGGCTGTGTTCTGGTTCACATCCTCCACGCGGAACGTTACATCGCCGCCGTACGATCTACGAACGACCAAGTCTCCATAATTCATCACAACATCCCCCCCTGCCTCTATCCTATGGGCAAAAGCCGGTAATGGTTCATCCCTTATTTGAAAATGACATAAAAAAAAGCCCTGTAAGGGCTGTAAATAGATCTCTTTCATTGTTTAACAATCAAAGGCAAAACACTGAGGCAAACTGTACGCTTTCGTATCTATCGCACACCAGCTCTCAGAAGCACGCTGCTTAGCCGAGCGTACTCTTCGATACTAAGGGTTTCCCCACGCCTTGTAGGCTCAATTTCAGCCTCCTGGAGCAGTTTCTCCAACCGTTCACGGCCCTCTTTGGCAAAATAGCGGCTTTTTAAATTATTGGCTATCGTCTTTCTGCGCTGAGCGAATGAAGCGTGCACGACCTCAAAGAAATGTTTCTCATCCTCAACCGCAACAGCAGGCTTGTCTCGCACCTTCAGCCGAATAACGGCCGATTCGACATTCGGCTGAGGGATGAAGACGGTATGAGGAACCGTACAGACCAGCTGCGGCTCGCTGTAATATTGAACAGCGATACTCAGGCTGCCGTAATCCTTGTTGCCGGGTGAAGCTGCCATACGTGCGGCCACCTCTTTCTGAATCATGACCACAATATTTTCAAGCGGCAGTTTCTCTTCCAGCAGCTTCATCAAAATCGGCGTCGTGACATAGTAGGGAAGATTGGCCACAACACTTACCCCGGACAGTCCGTCAAAATGTTCGCGAAACAGCTCATGCAAATTGACCTTCAGCACGTCACCATGATGCACGCTGACATTAGGATACGGCTCAAGCACTTCCTCAAGAATAGGAATGAGCCGCTGATCAATTTCAACGGCGGTAACCCGGCCTGCAGTCTGCGCCAGCTTCTCCGTTAAAGCACCTATACCGGGTCCTATTTCAAGAGCACCTTTATCGTGATCCAGATCGGCTGCGTCTATAATTTTGTACAGTATATTTTGATCGATGAGAAAATTTTGACCGAGACTCTTCTTAAACGAAAACCCGTGACGTTGTATAATCTCCTTCGTTCTTCTCGGGGTTGAAATATCCTCATGCATCATAGATTTGCTTCCCCCTCTTCCAGCTGTGCAAGCGCTGCTGTAAATTCTTCTCGTGATATTTGAAACATAGCTAGACGTTTGTGGAATTGCTTTCCGTTACAGTATCCAATGCCAAGTAAATTGCCCATCACCATCCGTCTGGCTGCCGCCTGTGGATGCACAAGGAGCCCTGCTTCAATCAGATCATCCAATCCGATCAAACTTTCAGCCCCTTCAAAAGATGTATGCAACCGCTCCAGTGCATGGCGAATCGCTTCAGGAGAAGCATTCTCCACTCCGATGTCTCCTTTTCGTGTGGCATCCGCTTCCGGAATGAAGGCATGTTTACACCCAGCCACCTTAGCGTCGATAATCTTGCGAATCCGCTCTCCGGCATGATCCGGATCAGTCAGGATAATAACTCCCCGCCGCTCCTGAGCCAGCGCGATCTGCTTCAAAATACGACTGTTTATCGCTGATCCGCCGGTTTCGATCGTATCCGCTTCAACAGCCCGTTTCACAGCCACCGTATCGTCTCGTCCCTCGACGACAATCACTTCTTTGATCATTTTTATGTTTCGTCCTTCCCAAAACAAAAGAAGAGGATAATTCATCCTCTTCCAAGCATTACATAGATATTAATTAAATAGTATAGCATTAGCATGGCAATGTAAAACGAAAATCATACGTTAGTTGATCTCCGGCTTCACAGGGCCGATAACGTAAACGGTATGACCGCTCTTACGGCCAAAATTGAGTGCTGATTTTACCGTGTCAAAATAAACATCAATTTTATTGCCTTTAATGGCTCCACCTGTGTCTTCAGCACGTCGGAAGCCCACACCTTCGATATATACCCACCAGCCGATTGGAATGACATTCGGATCGACCGCAATCGTACGTCCTTCCGTTACACGCGTACCGGAAGCGGTACGAGTGCCGATGCCTTTCTGTTCGGCGGAATAAGCTGTCATGGAAACATTTTTTAACACTTTTTTATACTGAAAGTCAACTCCAGCTCTGGAAATAACATTGTTAGCATTCGTTTTTGTAGAAGCTGTCTTGGTAGCTGACTTCTTAGGAGCCGAAGCTTTAGTTGCTGCTCCCTTCGCATTCGCATTAGCTGTACTTGCCTTGTTGGCTGACACAAGTTCAATTGCAGGTTTTTCTGGTTCAGGCGCTTTTTTCGTACCTACTGCAATGATCTTATCCTGTGTCTTCCGCTGTACCTCTTTGCCTACTACTTCCTTAGAAACAAGCTTTCCGTCATTGTAGACTTTTTCGACATGGTTAACAACGACACCCGGCTTACCGCTTTGAATCACCCGGTTATCCCCCTTCTCCAGAGAAGGATCTGCTGTTTTGATCACACGGAATGGTCGGTTTTCGGTTTGTTTAACCTTTTGTTTCGTGACGCGGACGACACGAATGTCGGTATTGTCGGTAATTTCTGTTTCCAAGGAAGGTTTTACTATATCTTCTCCCTTGATTGATATGCCTGATTCCTTGAGCACATCTTCAACCGTATCTTGGGTAGTGAATACCGTGTTTACTTTTCCGTCTGCTGTCACTTTAACGGGTACCGCGCGATTAATAATGATCCGGTCCCCATCCTCCAGCTCACTGTTTAGTGGCATGGAAACCTTATCCTGTGGCAACAGGGATATGGCCTGCTCATCCAGCACTTCATGCAGCATAGACCTTTTGGTTTCCACTGTGGTGACACGCCCGTCAACCACAAGCTGAATCTCTTTGCTTGCCCAATTGTGAGCAAACAGCAGTACAAGTACAGTGATGGTCATGGCGCCAATGGCGGCCAGCATTAAATGACGCAAATTCTCATGCTTCCATCGCAATGCGTAAGACATGCTGGATGATTGTGATTCATGGGTCTCTTCTTGTTGAATAATGCCCACTATGTCATCCTCCTTCATAGTCCCGCCGTCTTGGTAACGCATGATTACATTTGACGCGACTATAGCAAATTGTCTCACAGAGTGCCCTGCTATCTATCTACACCCTGCGTTAATCCCCGTCCTCCCGTTCATTGGTCGTCACCTCCTGTTTAACCAAAAGTATGACGACGTCATCTCCAATATTCTAAAATAAAAGAAAGCCAAAGAAAGAGTTATAGAGACTCTTTCGTGGCTTCCTGATGACTGAATATCTGGAAATGACAAGCCCGAGTTTGCCTCTCTTACTTACGCTTACGGAGTTAGCTGTCGGGTTCGGACGTAAGAGAGACGCCCTATCTCAGGTCATCCGCTCATGGCGGACCCCCTCAAATTCACCCCAAAGACTCGAATAGAAATCAAATACAGTGCCGCTTAATGCATTTTCACTGCGGTAGCTGTACGGTTCCCCCGTTCCCCAAATTTCGGAGATTAAGCGAGACGGTTCATAAATGTTCAGCTGTTCAACTTTCGATCAGCTTCTTATCACTGAAAAGATGATATCCTGTTTCCATGCAGGTTGTAAAGCAACAATCAACCACATTTTTTCAGATAAAAGGTTAAAATATTGTAATATTGATACCTTTTTTGATTAAAAATCTTTAATTGTTCGATTTTCCTCTGTTTTTCATCACATTTACTCTCTTTTTCACAGAATGGAAAATCGTTCCAGTGCATTTCGGGTTGTAATTTGACCTAATTCTTCCAAAGACAAGCCTTTAATTTCCGCAGCTGCCTCAGCCACTATTCTCACATAAGCAGACTCATTTCGCTTCCCTCGAAATGGGTGAGGTGTCAAATACGGGGAGTCTGTTTCAATGAGCAGCCGATCCATTGGAACCTGTGCCAGTACTTCTTTAGGCTGCTTGGCATTTTTGAACGTAATCGGTCCGCCAAACGAAAGATGAAAGCCCATGTGAAGGCATTCTTTCGCTGTTTCCCAGCTTCCAGAAAACGAATGCATAATTCCCCCGACTTCGGAAGCCTTCTCTTCTTTCAAGATTTTCACAATATCCTGATGTGCATCCCGGTTATGAATGACAATCGGCATATTCAATTCCCGCGCCAACCCAATCTGCTGTCGCAACACCTTGTGCTGAATTTCCTTCGGTGAGGTATCCCAGTGATAATCCAAACCGATTTCGCCGATAGCTACCACTTTTTCATGACTGCAAAGAGAAGCGATCCAGTCCAAGTCACCATCTTTCATGGCGATCGCATCAACAGGATGCCAGCCAACAGCGGCGTAAATAAAATCATAAGTTTCTGCCAGTTTCATCGTCGTTGGAATCGTTTCCCGGTTAAAACCGATATTGACCATTCGGGTAACCCCCGCTTCCAAAGCGCGGTTGATGACCTCTTCACGATCTTCGTCGAACTGTATAGCATCCAAATGTGTGTGTGTGTCGAATAACATGTAAAAACAATCTCCTTTCTTGTCGCAAAAACGGCAAGATACTGCCGCTAATCTACGCTGTTATAGCCTTCGTTCATCCCTGTTCATCAGCCTTGTCCAAGTATTGCTTTTATATCTTCCGGTAATGTATCAAAAACCTTCCTAACCTTTTCTTCAGGAAAATACAGACGGTATCTCCCATGTTGAATTCCGCTTATTGAGCGAACGATATCGGAAACCTCGGATAATTCACGTACATGATCATGTCGGTCGAGAAGCAGGATCTGCTTATTATTTTGAGACGACCCGGAATGAAATTCATCATACGGAAGATCGGTCGGATTATCAATCTCCAAATCATACGCCGGATTCAATCCCGAAGCTCGAAACGCTTGACGGATGGCGTCGACGGTCTCCTTGTCGATATTGTCGATTTCTACATATTTATAAAGCCGACGATGTATAAATCGTCCGCATAGATCACGCAGCAGTTCATCTTCCTCGCTTGTCCACTGTAAAAAAGCTGTTTGAATCAATGCTTCGTCCAAACGTAAATATTGACCTACTGTTAATTTTCCTTCAAATAAAGCCGGGAGCGGCTCCACCATAAAATGAAAAGTATAACCTGCGTGATACAGCTCCTTCGCTCTTCTAAAGATCTGCCTCAGTATAATTTCTGAACTTCGAGTTACCGGATGAAAGTAAATCTGCCAATACATTTGATACCTGGACATTAAATAATCTTCAACGGCATGCATACCGGACTCTTTTACAACCACCCGGTCACGAAATGGACGAAGCATCCGCAAAATCCGGTCCATATCTATCTTGCCGTAATTTACGCCTGTGTAGTATGCATCTCGCAGCAAGTAATCCATCCGGTCAGCATCCAGCGGACTTGTAACCAGATTGATGACGATGGGCTTTTCGTACGTTTTGTCTATAACCGATGCCACCCGCTGTGGAAAATCGGCTGCGACCTCAAGGAGGACCTTGTTTACAAACGTATCCCCAAGCAAAATTTTACAAGTCCAATCCTCATGATTCATTTGAAAAGCTTCTTCTATAGAATGTGAAAATGGTCCGTGCCCAAGATCATGAAGCAGTGCAGCACATAAAGCGAGCAATCGCTCTTCTTTCGGCCAATCCGGATAACCACGTCGCTCGAATTGAGAAATAATCCTTCTTGTAATTTCATATACGCCGAGTGAGTGAGAAAAGCGACTGTGCTCCGCTCCATGAAAAGTCAGATAGGATGTTCCAAGCTGCCTTACCCGGCGAAGCCGTTGAAATTCCGGTGTATTAATGAGCCGCCATATGATGTCATCTTGAACATGGATGTAATTATGAACCGGATCTTTAAATACTTTTTCCTCCGTAATTGGCAAATGCATATTGTTCATCTCCTTTATGCTGAACTTTTTAAATATCACTCCAACACTACTTTTGACACTTAATGTCGAATCATGTCGAATAACGTAAAATCACGCTTACCAAATCGACATGATTAAAAACAAGCATTATTTTCATATAATTATTACACTTTTCTTGTAAAACAAAGGCTTTGTTCACTATATATTCGTAAATAAGTTTCTTATTTTCAAATTTATAGGTTGACTGTTTTGGGAATCGTTGGTACTATAAATAACATAAAAAAGAGAAGAATGTCGAAATATGACTTATTTAAATTATGGCGAGAGGGGCATCAATCAGTTATGATGAAATCAACAGGTATTGTTAGAAAAGTAGATGAACTAGGACGGGTCGTTATTCCAATAGAACTCCGCCGCACACTGGGAATCGGTGAAAAAGACGCTCTGGAAATTTACGTTGACGGAGAGCGTATTATGCTTAAGAAATATGAGCCTGCCTGCATCTTCTGCGGTAACGCTGAGAACGTCACTTACTTCAAAGGTAAAATTGTTTGTAAGGAATGTATCTCGGAAATTCCAACACCTGTGACAAATTAAGAAACTTAGTATATAATAGTTTTAAATCGAATTTGTTAATTCTAACCTTTTTCATATCTCCTTGACGCCTCCCTCGGCTCTGAACCCAGCCGCAGGGGGGTATTTTTTTTACTCCCCCAGTTCCAGGCAACCCTTTAAATAAACATAACCATCAGCATACGCCAAATCTACTATAAAAGAGCATTGTAAATATCACGTTTGGATACACCCCGATCAGAGGCCGCTCTCTTCATGGCGTCTTTACGGTTCATTCCTTCTCTTTCATAATGCTCTACATGCGCTTCAATCGTAAGCTCTTGCCACCAAGCGTCTTTTGCACGCTGCTCTTCCTCTGCACTGGCTCCTTCGACAATGATACAGTACTCCCCAAGCGGGGGATTTTCGGCAAGCCATCCCAAACAATCGGATATTGGCCCACGTATAAATTGTTCATACTTCTTTGTCAGCTCACGAGCAAGAACTGCATTTCGATCCCCTAATGTCTCCAGCAATATTTCCAGCGTCTTCTTTACCCGATGCGGCGATTCATAAAATAGTAATGTTCCCTGTGCAGCTTTAAAGGAGGATAACTGAGCGATCATATCTTTTCGTTCACGTGGCAAAAACCCGATAAAGGTAAAACGTTCGGTCGGCAAGCCCGAAGCAATCAACGCTGAAAGGGCCGCATTTGCTCCTGGGACGGGAATGACCGGAATACCTTGGTCAAGCGCTAGTCTGACCAGGTCGGAACCTGGATCAGAAATCGCCGGCAAACCGGCATCGGTGACGATCGCTACATTTTTTCCTTCTATTATATAGCGTATGATTTCCGGGCCGCTCGCCCCTTTATTGTGCTCATGATAGCTGAACACCTTCTTGGGCTGAATTTCAAAATGAGTAAGTAATTTGCGAGTTTGCCGGGTATCTTCCGCGGCAATGATGTCACATTCACGAAGTATGCGTACTGCGCGATAGGTCATATCCTCCAGATTACCAATCGGCGTTGCTACTAAATACAATGATCCCGGCGCTCCTTCAGCGCGCGCCTCAAAGCTGTTTTGACAGATCTGTTTCATCATTTTCCCTCATTTGTTCCATAATAGATATCCATCATTTCCTGACAGTACTGCCCCTGATCATCATAGACAATGATTGGTGGATGCAAACGCACCTCCGGCTTACCGTCTTTCATGCATTCAATCAACACCATATTGGCCTCCATATGCAGACGAGGATGGACAAAACGGATGATCTTCGGCTCCAGCCGATACTTTTGCATCAAACTGATGATCTCGGCCAAGCGCTGCGGCTTATGGACCATAAACAATTTCCCTCCAGGACGAACAAGCCGTGCGCCCGATTGGATAACCTCTTCCAGCGTACAGTGGATTTCATGCCTTGCGATCGCCTGATGACGATTCAGCTTAATATCGCTGCCGTTTAGCGGAATGTAAGGAGGATTGACGGTTATGGCATCATATATCCCGTGTCCTGTCTTCAGGTGCAATTCCCTCAGATCGCCTTCTTGGATCTGTATCCGCTCCTGCAGATGGTTCAACGCTACACTTCGCCTTGCCATATCAGCCAATCTTGGTTGTATCTCAATGCCCTCAATAAGTGCATTCGTCCGCGTACTCAGCAACAACGGAATGACACCGTTCCCAGTACACATGTCGAGAATTCGACCTTTGCGCGGAATATTTGCAAACCTGGCAAGCAGTACGGCATCCATGGAAAAGCTGAATACCTCATCACTCTGAATGATGCCAAGCTCATGTGTCAACAGATCGTCAATCCGCTCGGAGCTGTGCAGAACTATATCCTGATTCATAATCCCAATCCTTTATCCGTTAATGTATAAACTGCATAACAATTTATTTCTTCAGAAAAAAACCGTAGGCCGGTTTCTCCTACGGTTCTTATTTGTTCAAAAAAGATAGGCAGAAGAGACAATCCCCTTCTGTACGCAAATGCCCGAAATAGACATTGCAAATATGGAAGCCTTCATGATACAGTCGGGCGAGATTATCATACCCTTCTCCAACGACATCCTCTTCGCTTTCTTTATCCTGAACATGCTGAGACTGTTCGAGCGGAGATGATGCTTCGGATTCGGCCGACTGAACTTCCCTTTTAAAAACTTTCCGGAGCTGTTCATTTTCAAGGCTAAGACGATGGTTGTCTTCCAGCAACTCCTTGATGACCAGCTTAAGCTCACCTAGTTCACTGTGCATTTGTACCATCTGTGTTTCCATCTCTTGAATGCGCACAAAAATGTTTTTCTTATCCAAGACTACACCCCGAAAGTAACCGTGATATGGGTCTACTTGACGACTACGTCATCTAAAGGAAGCTCTTTCACTTTACCTAGTTCAAACAACTGTACATGTACAGTCCGTTTGTCCGCATTTAGGCCGACCACTTTCCCTTCTCCAAGTGAAGTGATCACTAGCTTCCCAACGGATGGCAATTCTTCCTTCACGCTTTCATAGTTGTCATGTTCAAACTTTAAACAGCACATCAGCCTGCCGCAAAGGCCGGAGATTTTCGTCGGATTGAGCGATAAGCTCTGATCCTTTGCCATTTTGATCGATACCGGTTCAAAATCACCAAGCCATGAAGAGCAGCACAGTACACGTCCACAAGGTCCTAAGCCGCCAAGCATTTTGGCTTCATCCCGCACGCCGATCTGGCGTAATTCTATTCTTGTCCGGAATATACCGGCCAGATCCTTAACCAGTTCCCGGAAGTCAACGCGGCCTTCCGCGGTGAAATAAAATATGATTTTATTGCGGTCAAAAGTAAATTCAACATCGACCAGCTTCATTTTTAGTTCATGATCCCGGATTTTATCTAAACAGGTTGTAAATGCATCCTTTGCCGCAAGCTTGTTCTCCTCAACCACACGGGCATCAGAATCACCGGCAATACGGATCACTTTCTTCAGCGGAAGAACCACATCCGATTCCTGTACCTCTTTCTTGCCAATAACGACTTGACCGTATTCGATACCACGAGCCGTTTCTACGATGACGGATTGGTCCTTCTCGACAGGAAGATCCAACGGATCGAAGTAATATATTTTGCCCGCTTTCTTAAAACGGACACCCACTACACTGTACAAAAATTAACCCCCTTGTTAGCCTGTACATATTGGCCTTTGTTGGATAATGGGGGCTGTCCTCACGTCTGAGTTCCGCCCAGCCCCATTAATAATTGCTCGAGACAGAGCTGTCCGTTAACATTATAACGTAACTTTTTCTGACACTCTGCGGCCAAATCCATGCAGGAGACCCACTGTGCTGTGCTGCGGGCTGACGCGTGACCGGAGATAAACTCCGCTTGATCTATGAAAACGAGACGGTCTTGCCTTCCGTATTGGACATGTATCATATCCTTGAACCATAAATGGAACAAACTGAACAAGATATCCAGATGTTCTGAGAGTCCAGATTTGAACACTTTCTGAGCAGCAGTAATCATTGCTGTACCAGTACGGTTCATAGACTCCTTCCCTAATTGTAACATTACGTTTCTAATTTCTGCAAACCAATTCTCATTCAATATTTTCCGGCAACCATTCAGCCCTGAAGCTAATCGAACCGCACTTCGTACAAGCGCTAAGGGGTAACCTTCACTTACGAGTGCCTGCTCCATCATCTCCGGATCGAGTGCTTTAAATGGAACGGTCTGTGACCGGGATTGAATCGTTGGTAGTAAAGCTTGGCCATTCTCGGCAATCAAAATCGCTACCGCCGGAATTTGCGGCTCCTCCAAAAACTTCAGCAGGCTGTTCGCCGCTTGAACCGTCATTTTATCTGCATGATCTATAATATAAACTTTAGGATTGTTGTTTTCGGAACGATATGAAAAAATACGCTGTAATTCACGGATCTGGTCGATCTTAATACTGGCGCCATCCGGAGCAATCATGATCAGATCAGGATGATTCCCATTCTTGACCTTCCGGCATTCCAGACATTCGCCACATGCATCATCCTGACTTTCTGTACAGAACAACGCCTTGGCAAATGTCACTGCCGTCTCAAGCTGTCCAGCACCAGCAGGCCCGCTAAACAGATAGGCATGACTGACAGCTTCACGCCGAAGGGCATTTTGAAGCAGCTGTTTGGCAGCTTCCTGGCCCAATATATTGTTAAAAGACATAAGTCCTCACTCTTCCTGTATTAAAAAAACAAATCTATTAAAAAACCAAATTAATCAACATGCCGCGAATCTCACCGATTTTAGCCAAAAGCTCAATTTTTCCTTGTTCGCTTTCCAACAATTCATCGGCCATAGACAGCAGTACAGCATCGATCTCATCGATCACATTATAACGTTTGCTACGCCCCCTGCGGTCCCAACCCCGCGTTTCCTTCATAGATACTCCGCGACGTGCCGTTTCTTCAAGGAATCGCTTGACCAATAAACGATACGTCTTCAGTTCCTTAATCGTCATCGCCTTGGCTAGCCTCTCACCTTGCAGGGCGATTTCTCGCATTTGCCGATTCAGCTCTTCTTTAGATGCTTTTTCACCCTGCATAAACATCATGTCAGAAAACGTTTTTTGCTGAATGGGTTTAGCACTGCCATCCGGGACCGTTAATTCACTTTTCATGGGCCTGAAGCCCGGATTAATCTTCACCGAAATCTACCGCCTTTGTATGGTTTACAATGAAGAACAGCCCTGCCCTTCCTTATTCTGATAAAGGCAGAGGCGTTTTTCGCGAAAAATATAAGCAAAATTGATTTTCTTTGAAATTTAATATTTATAAGGCATCTTACCATACTTTAAGCTGATATTTCTTTGTCAATCAAGCTTTTTTTCTTGCCAGGGACATTCCGTTGTACAGCATCGATATCGTAAGATCCAATCATAATGTGTATAAAAAAATATCGTATATAGAAACCAAGGATAAGCAATGTTTGCTTACCCTCATGATTATGGTAGATGTCTTTATTATGATATCAGAACTTGAACTTTTAGGATACAAGCTTCAATACCGCAAGAAAAACATCCGCAGTTCATTACATATATCCATTGTTTTTTTATATACGTAAATCAATCTTAAAAATGTTCGAATCGTTCAACAGGAAGAACAAATACCGTCGCTCCACCTACCTGAACTTCTACCGGTAGAGGCAAATAAGAATCGGTCGTACCGCTCATCGGTGTAACTGGTGTAACAAGTTGCTCACGAACTTTACAGCTGTTACGGATCACATTCATGACATTTTCCACTTGGCTGTCATCTACCCCGATCATGAACGTAGTATTTCCAGCCTTCAGAAATCCTCCGGTACTTGCCAGTTTGGTAGCCCGAAAATTGGCCTTGACGAGTCCGGCCGAAAGGCGGTTACTATCCTTATCCTGTACAATCGCAACGATTAATTTCATATTCAATCCCTCCGATTTCATAGTTTGGCACCTTCATGCCTTTTCCTTATTATTTGACATAGATCCTCAATAATCCTTTAAAACCGTGTTCTCCAGCACCCGTATCATTTCACGCTCGACCTGCAATGGAGTCTTTGAAGCATCGATCACCTTGATTCTTTCCGGGTATTTATCCGCTATGAGCAAATATCCGTCTCTTACGGTCTGGTGAAATGCCAGGCTCTCCATATCTAATCGATTAAATTCCCGATCGCTATTGGCTGCAATACGGGAAAGGCCGATCTCCGGCTCGATGTCGAATAACAAGGTTAGATCAGGCATACGGGATTCAATCGCAAACTGGTTGATCGCCCATACTTCATCGACTCCGATTCCTCGCGCCATCCCCTGGTATACAAGGCTGCTGTCGACAAATCGATCGCAAATGACAGTCAAGCCTTCAGCTAAAGCGGGTTCTACCTTCTCAGCCAGATGCTGTCTTCTGGCGGCTGCATATAGCAAAGCTTCGGTTCTGGCATCCATGCTCGTATGTTCTGGGTCCAGAATGACAGAACGAATCTTCTCCGCAATTTCAATTCCGCCAGGTTCACGGGTAATAAGGTAGGGAATGGAACGGTTTTGCATATAAGCGGACAGTCTGCCGATCATCGTCGTCTTGCCAGAGCCATCCCCTCCCTCGATCGTAATAAATAATGGTTTGCGGTTCATATCGTTCCCTGCTTTCTAGAATTCTTGTGTACGAGAATGGTATTAAGTGAATGATCCCTTGCTCCCTGACACTTTGCCCCGGCATTTCGCAGTGCAACCAGTCGATCTGCCATTTCCTTGGTGATCATCTCGCCCGGGTACAGAATCGGAATTCCCGGCGGATAAGGTATGATCATCTCCGCTGCCGACCTGTCCCTACTTAACTCAACGGGTACAGATTCCAAATGATCCGGGTTTTCAGGTGTCAAACTGAATGTAATCGGTTCTGAAAATAGCGCTGTCGTTTCGAAAATGTTCCACGTGGAAACATTCGGCTGCCCGGCAAAAGGTCGATTGAGAACATCATCAAGCGGCTTTGCAGCCTCTTCTTCCTCTACAATATGCCGGAGTGCCCATAAAAGGTGATTGACATCTTCCAGAGAAGACCCCAGCGTCAGGAGCAAGACGACGTACCGCTCGTCGCTCATCTCTGGAACACAGCCGCGCGCTTCAAGCGCGTGCTGGAGTGCATAGCCGCTCAGGGCCCCGGTGCGGTCATATATGACCGCCTTGAACGGGTCCTGGCGCGTGTAAGCCGCCGCCTGCGTCTGCGGCGGCAGGGCTTGTCCGCCGGCTGCGGAGCCGGCGGCACGGGGTGCGGGCTGCGG
>NZ_LT985747.1:4576417-4832853 GCF_900289175.1 Paenibacillus faecalis
GCCCGCCGTGAAGGCGCCAGGGCCCTGCGCGTGCAGCAGGCGCCGGGCCAGGTCGAGCGAGGCCATCACAGGGTATGATGGGCTCGAGCTCTGGACCATAGCGAGCCGCTGGCGAAGCAAGCTGCGGTCCAGAAGACGTCCTTGCACATGCAGCATGGAGCCCATGGTCATCGCAGACAGCATTTTATGAGTGGACTGAACGACACCGTCAGCTCCACAAGACAAAGCGCTTTCCGGCAGATCCGGATGCATACCATAGTGTGCGCCATGCGCCTCGTCTACCAACAAAGGCACCTCGTTTGCGTGACATAAGTCCGCCAATTCCTTCAAATCACTGCCCATTCCATAATAATTGGGTGACGTCACAAAGACAGCCTTTGCCTCCGGATAAGCAGCTAACGCAGCTCTTACCGTTTCTTGCGATGGCATAACAGCAAGCCCGCTATATTCATCGATCTGCGGTTCCAAAAATACAGCCCTGGCACCCGCAAGCATCAGTCCATTCAAAACCGATTTATGGACATTGCGCTGAAGGAGGATTAAATCACCCGGCTGACTGCAAACCGTCAACACCATCGCCAGATTTCCGGCTGTGCTGCCACCAACCAGAAAGAAGCTCTCCTCCGCCCCAAAACAATCGGCTGCCAGCAGCTGTGCTTCACGGATCACACCCTCCGGGTGATGGAGATCATCCGTGCCGCTAATCTCCGTTACATCTATTTTCATAACCTCGCTGAACAGTTCAGCGTCCTGGATTCCGTCATATACTTTCCCGTTTTTATGTCCTGGGACATGAAACGATATATTAGCCTTATTTTTATAGGTCAGCAATGCTTCTATTAATGGTGCTCTCTCTCTATCCATATCCACTTCCTAATTTCCTTTTCGGTTATATCCTCTACCCTATTTTATCGTAAAATGAAACCTACGCCTATGCCTTTCCCCTTTTATCCACCTGCAACAAAAAAAGGCCCTCCTTCTATCAGGCCTCGAACATGATGTTCTGCTAAACTTTATTAGGCACGATGATCTGCTTTAATTGATGAATAAAAAAATGATATTTAGCATCTTCCGCATCCGTATTTACAATCTCAGATTCACATTCCTCACAAACAAATTGTGATATAATTGTAATTCCTTCTTGTTTAACCTGGCTGCATATAATACAGACGTGTTCTTTCATCTCATCCATGAGCCACCCCACCTTGCTTCTTTTACTATTAGTATGACACAGTTTCTACCATTTTAAACCTTTTCATAGTGTCTCCTCTTGCTTTAATATGTATATGTCTGTATTTCAACATGGTGTCTGTACTTAAGCGCTTTACAAAAATAAGTTTTTAACCGATAAAAACATAAAAGACTTTTATCTTTGTCTAAATGTCCATTAAAGGAGGCCAGCAAGCTCGTGGCAGAACAACCTCATGGCCAAGCTACCTTTTATCAATACCGGCTGCTCAAAAAAGTATCGATTTCCAAGTACCTCATATGGCTGTATCTTATCCTCCCCTGTGTAGCAGTTGCTGCAGAAATGATCGTCATGTCTTGGTACAGCTTTCTCTTCTTCTTGATAGCCTTTGCGCTTGTCTTATGGATTCATTTTGTCATCGGCCGGTCTGTATTGTTTTTTCTTGGCTCTACTTATCAAAAAAAATGGCGGTTTTCCGTAAAAGCGCCGTGGCTCGGTTATATGCCTGACCAGCATGTAAATTCTCGGGTTTTTACTAAAGTACAAATCCATACGACCTGGATTAGCTTGTGCTTGTTCGGTATTATGGCTTTCTGGTCACCGTTGTCATTTGTCGTGTCGCTTCTGTTTTGGCATATTTGGTTGCTCGTGCCACGTTATTATGCCCTGCTGCGATTCTCAGGACAGCAAAAAGAAGGTATGATCAAGTTCAGCAATCTGGATATATCATACTACAAACAGTAATTTAAATAAGCGTGTGGCATTCTAAATTAAAGATGCGAAAAAACTAAACCAAATAAAAAAAATAACCTCTTCCTGATGGAGAGGTTATTTCTTACTTTCCAATCCTTGAATTGCTTCTTTCTTAAGCGGTGCAGGTACCGATATAATTAAAAAGCCATCATACACCGTAAGGTTAACGATGCTTTCCCCTTTTTCAAAAACTAACGATGAACCATCCTGTTCTTCCTTCTTTTCGCTCCAGCCCCATGACTCGATCACCTCGAGATAAGGCTCTGGAAGGTCCTCGGATTCCTTTAATCCCGGCAGCGCATAGCGAACATAATCCAAGTCGCTATTTCCCTTCGTTTGCTCGGTCTTATTCGCTTCCTTTGGTATTGGAAAGGATTTCACATTAGCCGCTCCGACAAAAGATTCCCAAGATGGCTGGGCTGATGACCCGCATCCGGTTCCCATAATCAATATAGTACATGCACATATGATTCCGGCAAGCCGCAGTCGACTATTATACAACATCCATTCGTCCTCCTTTCCCCACATTAACCGAGCATCAGAACATCATTCCACTGACTTGGTCTATGGAGAAACTTGCCTTCAGACTTAAAAACTTATACCCTATACAAACGAGAAAATATAGGAAAAAGTGCCTTGTAACAGACTTATGCCTTGGCTTATGAATAATTCTATTATACTGATTTTTTTATTTACAACGGTAACAAAATCTTCATCAATAGTGTCACATTTTCTTCTATTTCTGTTATTTATAGATCTATTATTTTCCGACCAAAAAATAAAAACCACCATCGAAATATCGACAGTGGTTATCGCTTGGCAACGTCCTACTCTTCCGGGACCCTTCGGTCCAAGTACCATCGGCGCTGGAAGGCTTAACGGTCGTGTTCGGGATGGGAACGCGTGGAACCCTTCCGCCATCGTCACCAAACGATTCAAGTGTTTGATCACTTGAAAACTAGATACGAAACATTTGCGTTATTAGAATCCGTAGCATTTCCCTTCAGATCGTAAGATCTTTCCGGGCCCCGCCAAAGTATTCGGAATCAGCTTCAAAGCTTTTCTTCACTTTGGTGGGTTCCAGTTCGGGGTCCCCGAAAAGTAATCGGCGTTGCTCCAAAGCTTCGCTTCACTTTTTGGGGTTTCTTTTGGATAAGCCCTCGACCGATTAGTATTGGTCAGCTCCATGCATTGCTGCACTTCCACCTCCAACCTATCTACCTCGTCGTCTTCAAGGGGTCTTACTAAATTGGGAAATCTCATCTTGAGGGGGGCTTCACGCTTAGATGCTTTCAGCGCTTATCCCGTCCGTACGTAGCTACCCAGCTGTGCTCCTGGCGGAACAACTGGTACACCAGCGGTACGTCCATCCCGGTCCTCTCGTACTAAGGACAGCTCCTCTCAAATTTCCTACGCCCACGACAGATAGGGACCGAACTGTCTCACGACGTTCTGAACCCAGCTCGCGTACCGCTTTAATGGGCGAACAGCCCAACCCTTGGGACCTACTTCAGCCCCAGGATGCGATGAGCCGACATCGAGGTGCCAAACCTCCCCGTCGATGTGGACTCTTGGGGGAGATAAGCCTGTTATCCCCAGGGTAGCTTTTATCCGTTGAGCGATGGCCCTTCCATGCGGTACCACCGGATCACTAAGCCCGACTTTCGTCCCTGCTCGACTTGTAGGTCTCGCAGTCAAGCTCCCTTCTGCCTTTGCACTCTTCGAATGATTTCCAACCATTCTGAGGGAACCTTGGGGCGCCTCCGTTACTCTTTAGGAGGCGACCGCCCCAGTCAAACTGCCTACCAGACACTGTCCCCGTACCGGATCACGGCACTAGGTTAGAACCTAGATACGATCAGGGTGGTATCCCAACGGCGCCTCCACAGAAGCTTGCGCTCCTGTTTCCTAGGCTCCCACCTATCCTGTACAGATCGTACCCAAATCCAATATCAAGCTGCAGTAAAGCTCCATGGGGTCTTTCCGTCTTGTCGCGGGTAACCTGCATCTTCACAGGTATTAAAATTTCACCGGATCTCTCGTTGAGACAGCGCCCAAATCGTTACGCCATTCGTGCGGGTCAGAATTTACCTGACAAGGAATTTCGCTACCTTAGGACCGTTATAGTTACGGCCGCCGTTTACTGGGGCTTCGGTTCATAGCTTCGGAGTTGCCTCCTAACCACTCCCCTTAACCTTCCAGCACCGGGCAGGCGTCAGCCCGTATACTTCGCCTTACGGCTTCGCACAGACCTGTGTTTTTGTTAAACAGTCGCTTGGGCCTATTCACTGCGGCCCCCTCGTGCTATTCACACTACCGGGGCACCCCTTCTCCCGAAGTTACGGGGTCATTTTGCCGAGTTCCTTAACGAGAGTTCTTCCGCGCGCCTTAGAATTCTCTTCTCGCCTACCTGTGTCGGTTTGCGGTACGGGCACCTTCACCTGACTAGAGGCTTTTCTTGGCAGTGTGAGATCATGACCTTCGCTACTACAATTTTCACTCCCCATCACAGCCTGGCCTTTGCGATGTGCGGATTTGCCTACACATCAGCCTCACTGCTTGGACGGACATCCATCAGTCCGCGTCACTACCCTCCTGCGTCACCCCATCGTTCATAACGGTTTACGGTGGTACAGGAATTTCAACCTGTTGTCCTTCGATTACGCCTTTCGGCCTCACCTTAGGTCCCGACTTACCCTGAGCGGACGAACCTTCCTCAGGAAACCTTGGGCTTTCGGCGGATCAGATTCTCACTGATCTTTTCGTTACTCATACCGGCATTCTCACTTGTATACGCTCCAGCACTCCTTACGGTACACCTTCAACGCCTATACAACGCTCCCCTACCCCTGATGCAAGCATCAAGCCATAGCTTCGGTGGTGTGTTTAGCCCCGTTACATTTTCGGCGCAGAGTCACTCGACCAGTGAGCTATTACGCACTCTTTAAATGGTGGCTGCTTCTAAGCCAACATCCTGGTTGTCTGTGCAACTCCACATCCTTTCCCACTTAACACACACTTGGGGACCTTAGCTGATGGTCTGGGCTGTTTCCCTCTTGACAATGGATCTTAGCACTCACTGTCTGACTCCCGGATATAAGTCTATGGCATTCGGAGTTTGACTGAGCTTGGTAACCCTTGCGGGCCCCGCACCCAATCAGTGCTCTACCTCCACGACTCTTTACTCCGAGGCTAGCCCTAAAGCTATTTCGGGGAGAACCAGCTATCTCCGAGTTCGATTGGAATTTCTCCGCTACCCCCACCTCATCCCCGCATTTTTCAACATACGTGGGTTCGGGCCTCCAGTGCGTGTTACCGCACCTTCACCCTGGACAGGGGTAGATCACACGGTTTCGGGTCTACGTCTACGTACTATACTCGCCCTATTCAGACTCGCTTTCGCTGCGGCTACAGCTTCTCGCCTTAACCTTGCACGTAAACGTAACTCGCCGGTTCATTCTACAAAAGGCACGCCATCACCCATCAATTGGGCTCTGACTTCTTGTAAGCACACGGTTTCAGGTTCTATTTCACTCCCCTCCCGGGGTGCTTTTCACCTTTCCCTCACGGTACTGCTTCACTATCGGTCGCTAGGGAGTATTTAGCCTTACCAGATGGTCCTGGCAGATTCATACGGGGTTTCACGTGCCCCGCACTACTCGGGATCCGTTCCGGAGGGAACACATTTTCAACTACAGGGCTGTTACCTTCTCTGGCGGGCCTTTCCAGACCTCTTCATCTAATGAGTTCCTTTGTAACTCCATGTGGAACGTCCCACAACCCCAGAGAGCAAGCTCTCTGGTTTAGGCTGTTCCGCGTTCGCTCGCCGCTACTGACGGAATCACTCTTGTTTTCTCTTCCTCCAGGTACTTAGATGTTTCAGTTCCCTGGGTATGCCTCTGACTGCCCTATGTATTCAGGCAGTAGTGACTGACTATGACATCAGCCGGGTTTCCCCATTCGGACATCCCCGGATCGAAGCTTGCTTACAGCTCCCCGAGGCAGTATCGTTGTTCGCCACGTCCTTCTTCGGCTCCTAGCGCCTAGGCATCCTCCGTGTGCTCTTAGTAGCTTAACCATTCTTGCTCCGGTTTTGCGTCTGGTGCTCTGTTGTCCGCTCATTTCCTTTATTGAATAAACAATGGTTGAAATGAGCTTCCAAAGGATCCCCAGCCTCAAAACCTTCGCTGCTACTTTTCTTGTTAAAACTTGTTGACACAAGTTTCAGCTAAAAGGATATTTCTAATTCGCAAATTCGTTTCGTTATCTAGTTTTCAAAGATCAAAACACATTCTTTTTGAGAGTTGAACTCTCAAAACTGACCAACGAGTGAGTAACAGGCCTAAACCTGATTTGGTGTCTTTGCTTTCGCAAAGAGATCGGCGACCTTGTGGTCAGCCTTTATTTGAATGTTCTCGTTGCAGAGAACGATTCTCCATAGAAAGGAGGTGATCCAGCCGCACCTTCCGATACGGCTACCTTGTTACGACTTCACCCCAATCATCTACCCCACCTTCGGCGGCTGGCTCCCTTAAGGGTTACCCCACCGACTTCGGGTGTTGTAAACTCTCGTGGTGTGACGGGCGGTGTGTACAAGACCCGGGAACGTATTCACCGCGGCATGCTGATCCGCGATTACTAGCAATTCCGACTTCATGCAGGCGAGTTGCAGNCGTTCCTTTGTAACTCCATGTGGAACGTCCCACAACCCCAGAGAGCAAGCTCTCTGGTTTAGGCTGTTCCGCGTTCGCTCGCCGCTACTGACGGAATCACTCTTGTTTTCTCTTCCTCCAGGTACTTAGATGTTTCAGTTCCCTGGGTATGCCTCTGACTGCCCTATGTATTCAGGCAGTAGTGACTGACTATGACATCAGCCGGGTTTCCCCATTCGGACATCCCCGGATCGAAGCTTGCTTACAGCTCCCCGAGGCAGTATCGTTGTTCGCCACGTCCTTCTTCGGCTCCTAGCGCCTAGGCATCCTCCGTGTGCTCTTAGTAGCTTAACCATTTGCTCAAGTTTCGCGCCATGCGCTCTGTTGTTCGCTTGTTTCTTGATCGGATTATGACCAAGGATGAAACAAGCTCTCAAAGGATCACCTGTCACGAATCTTTCGCGTGCTACTTTTTACTTCCTTGGTCAATTACTTGACACAAGTTCAGCTAAAAGGATATTTCTAATTCGCAAATTCGTTTCGTTATCTAGTTTTCAAGGATCAAAACACATTCTTTTTGAGAGTTGAACTCTCAAAACTGACCAACGAGTGAGTTGATTGGCGACCTTGAGGTCAGCCTTTATTTGAATGTTCTCGTTGCAGAGAACGATTCTCCATAGAAAGGAGGTGATCCAGCCGCACCTTCCGATACGGCTACCTTGTTACGACTTCACCCCAATCATCTACCCCACCTTCGGCGGCTGGCTCCCTTAAGGGTTACCCCACCGACTTCGGGTGTTGTAAACTCTCGTGGTGTGACGGGCGGTGTGTACAAGACCCGGGAACGTATTCACCGCGGCATGCTGATCCGCGATTACTAGCAATTCCGACTTCATGCAGGCGAGTTGCAGCCTGCAATCCGAACTGAGACTGGCTTTTTAGGATTGGCTCCACCTCGCGGCTTCGCTTCCCGTTGTACCAGCCATTGTAGTACGTGTGTAGCCCAGGGCATAAGGGGCATGATGATTTGACGTCATCCCCACCTTCCTCCGGTTTGTCACCGGCAGTCACCTTAGAGTGCCCAGCTCTACCTGCTGGCAACTAAGATCAAGGGTTGCGCTCGTTGCGGGACTTAACCCAACATCTCACGACACGAGCTGACGACAACCATGCACCACCTGTCTCCTCTGTCCCGAAGGAAAGGTACATCTCTGTACCGGTCAGAGGGATGTCAAGACCTGGTAAGGTTCTTCGCGTTGCTTCGAATTAAACCACATACTCCACTGCTTGTGCGGGTCCCCGTCAATTCCTTTGAGTTTCAGTCTTGCGACCGTACTCCCCAGGCGGAATGCTTAATGTGTTTACTTCGGCACCAAGGGTATCGAAACCCCTAACACCTAGCATTCATCGTTTACGGCGTGGACTACCAGGGTATCTAATCCTGTTTGCTACCCACGCTTTCGCGCCTCAGCGTCAGTTACAGCCCAGAGAGTCGCCTTCGCCACTGGTGTTCCTCCACATATCTACGCATTTCACCGCTACACGTGGAATTCCACTCTCCTCTTCTGCACTCAAGCTCCCCAGTTTCCAGTGCGACCCGAAGTTGAGCCTCGGGTTTAAACACCAGACTTAAAGAGCCGCCTGCGCGCGCTTTACGCCCAATAATTCCGGACAACGCTTGCCCCCTACGTATTACCGCGGCTGCTGGCACGTAGTTAGCCGGGGCTTTCTTCTCAGGTACCGTCACCTCAGGAGCAGTTACTCTCCCAAGCGTTCTTCCCTGGCAACAGAGCTTTACGATCCGAAAACCTTCATCACTCACGCGGCGTTGCTCCGTCAGACTTGCGTCCATTGCGGAAGATTCCCTACTGCTGCCTCCCGTAGGAGTCTGGGCCGTGTCTCAGTCCCAGTGTGGCCGTTCACCCTCTCAGGTCGGCTACGCATCGTCGCCTTGGTGAGCCGTTACCTCACCAACTAGCTAATGCGCCGTAGGCCCATCCTCAAGTGGCAGATTGCTCCGCCTTTTATTATTCCGCCATGCAGCGAAATAAATTATCCGGTATTAGCCACCGTTTCCGGTAGTTATCCCAGTCTTCAGGGCAGGTTGCCTACGTATTACTCACCCGTCCGCCGCTAAGTTTTTAAAGTGCAAGCACCTTAAAAACTCCGCTCGACTTGCATGTATTAGGCACGCCGCCAGCGTTCGTCCTGAGCCAGGATCAAACTCTCCAATAAATTGAAAGAGCGATTAGCTCATTATAGAAAAACTGACGAGAATTTTACTTCTCTATGATCTTGCTAATGCAAGATCGGTTTAACTCACTCGTTGTTCAGTTTTCAAAGATCAACTTCTTCGATGTTACCGGCGAAACTCGTTCGCATCAGCAACTCTTATAATATATCATATCCATTTGATTTTAGCAAGCTTTTTTTAAAAAAACTTTTTTCAAAGAATTGTTGTGATATATTATCTCGCTTAAAGCGACAAGAAATAATATATCACAACACAATATAATAAGTCAATCATTTTTATTTAAGAAATAACTTCTTCTATAAATAGCTGTCGCTGCTGCATAAGATTGATAATCTGACCGTTAACAGAAACCATCGGGCGAGTAGGATGCAAACTGTCTGTAAATACAATCTCGCCTACAGCATTATTGCTTAAACGAACCTTTGTGCCATTATGCAAAGATGTTACTTTATTGATGAACGTTTGAACAATCACTGGGTCCAATTTGCCAAATGCCTCAAGCTGAAGTTGCTCCAGAACAATATAGGGAGATTGCGCCCCTTGGTAGAGCTTATCTAGTGTCATAGCATGAAAAATATCCGTTACCGCAATAACTCTGGCATAAATATGAATTTTTGAACCTTCAAGACGGAGAGGATAGCCCGATCCGTCTACTTTTTCATGATGCTGAAGAGCAGCTAGCCGCACACCTTCATTTACAGCCGTCACATTTTTTAATATCTGATAACCGTAAGTTGTATGGCAGCGCACTTCTTCTTTCTCTTCAGCTGTCAGCTTGGTCGGTTTATTCAATAGAAGAGGATCAATCTTACAGTTCCCAATATCATGCAATAATCCGGCAAAAGCGATCTGCAGCCAATCCTTTTGCGGAAGATCGATCCACCGAGCTAGCTTATACGACGATAATGCACATAATACAGCATGGTGATATCTGTACTCATGGCGACTGGTCATACGCGGCGAAAATTTCAGAATGTCGTAATCCTTATGATGCTTCAATAAGGCTTCCATCTGGTTGCGGACTTCATACATTTCCAGCTCTCCTGTAAGAGCTGACTGATAGCAGCCTTTTACCAATTTAAGCGTATTATCATATTCCTCATGAAGAGGTTGGTCTTTTCTGGCAGCTTCATCAGTTACTGCATTTTCCACATCCGAAAAGATAAGTGCAGGTTTTTGCCCTGCTGTTTTAACAGTCGGAATTTTCGTAGTGTCCCCATCTGAGCCCTCGACATTCACCTGCTTCACCAAAAAAGCTTTTAGCACATCCAAATCTCTAGGCAGTAAAACTTTTCCCTTTTGGAATAAAAGGCCGCCAAGTGGCGTATGCACATCTTGAGTCAGTTTGACACCAGCTTGTAAATCATTAACGGATCTGATTGTCATGATCAACCTCTCCATTTATTCGTCAGCTTGATTTTTTACTAACGGCAGCCAATTTACCTTAATTCAAACAACATTATAGTACCAATTCCTTAGCCTGTCCAAGACTAAATACCTGTATATGTACATTGTTACTCGTAAACACTTTCTTCATCGTGAATAGTTCTTTGTTATCAAATTCATATTTTGAAAAAGAGCATGAATGCGCGTCATGCATCCATGCTCTTCATGAAGATCTAACTACTATACTTTATGCTTAGATTTTTTTCGCGAACACAAGCTTCACCTATCAAAGACGGCGAGCTGTTTACGCTTATCTAATCAGCAGATGGCTCCGATGGTTCATCATTGGCATTGTCTACCCCAGATTCATCTTCCTCGTCATCAGGCTCCTCGCTCTTATCAGCGCGGCATACAGTGGATACAGCATCGTCTTCACGAATGTTGATCAATTTAACTCCCTGCGCATAGCGTCCCATAGTAGAAATACCTTCTATGCTGGTGCGGATAATCGTGCCGCTGGCCGTAATAATCATCAGATCCTCTTCGGCTTTCACCACTTTAAGACTGACAACAGGGCCGTTCTTCTCCGTTATATTGATCGTTTTGATCCCTTTACCGCCCCGGGTCTGTGAACGATAATCGCTTGCCGGAGTCCGTTTACCATAACCTTTGGCTGTTACGATCAATATATCCAGATCTTGGTCCACAACATCCATTCCGATAACCGAATCATCCTCATCCAGTGTAATGCCCTTGACCCCTGTAGCGCTCCGACCCATGGATCGTACGTCGCTTTCCTGGAATCGGATGGACATGCCGTGAGCGGTACCCATAATAATCTCCTGCTGGCCGTCTGTCAGCTTAACATCGATCAGGGAATCGTCCTCACGCAAATTAATTGCGATCAATCCGCCTTTACGGATGTTGATGTAATCTTCAAGCGGTGTTTTCTTGACGACACCCTGACAGGTTGCGAAGAACAAATATTGATCACTTTCAAAGTTTTCTACCGGAATGACCGCGTTAACCGTTTCCCCCTGCTCGATCTGAATCAGGTTGATAATCGGTGTGCCGCGTGCTGTCCGGCTAAGCTCCGGAATCTCGTAGGCCTTTAAGCGATACGCCTTACCTTTATCCGTAAAGAACATCAGGTAGTGGTGGGAATTCGTTACGAAGAGATGCTCCACAAAGTCCTCACTCTTCGTCTCCATTCCAACAACCCCGCGACCACCCCGCTTCTGACTGCGGTACGTATTAGCCGGCAGACGCTTGATATAACCGGTATGAGAGATGGTGATGATAACTTCCTCGCGAGGAATAAGATCCTCATCCAGAATACTGTCTTCACCTATCGTAATCTCCGTACGACGTTCATCATTGAAGCGCTCTTTGATCTCTTGAAGCTCTTCACTGATGATTTGCAAAATCAGCTGCTCATTCGCAAGGATTTCACGAAGCTCGGCAATTTTCTTCATAAGCTCTTGATATTCGTTCTCGATCTTCTCACGTTCCAAACCTGTCAGACGCTGTAGACGCATATCGAGAATCGCTTGAGCTTGCTCGGTGCTAAGACCAAAACGTTCTATCAAGCCTTCTCGGGCTGCTTCTGTCGTCTGTGAAGCACGAATGAGGGCAATGACCTCATCCAGATGATCCAGAGCGATTCGCAAACCTTCGAGAATATGAGCACGAGCCTCCGCTTTTCTGAGTTCAAATTCAGTCCGGCGGCGAATCACCGTAACCTGGTGATCCAAATAGTAGTAAAGCATATCCCGCAGATTTAGAATTTTCGGCTCATTGTTAACGATCGCAAGCATATTAATACCGAAATTAGTCTGCATCGAAGTATGCTTATACAAGTTATTCAGCACAACGTTCGGATTCACATCGCGCCGCAGCTCAATGACGATGCGCATACCATTACGGTCCGATTCATCCCGCAGATCGGTAATGCCATCAATTCGTTTATCACGAACAAGCTCGGCAATTTTCTCAACCAAACGTGCTTTGTTTACCTGATATGGAATTTCATGGACTACAATTCTAGCTTTATTATTATTTTCTTCGATCGTCGCTTTGGCACGCATCGTTACAGAACCGCGACCTGTCTGATACGCTTGACGAATTCCCGCACGCCCAATAATGTAACCTGCAGTTGGGAAGTCTGGACCCTGGATATAATCCATTAGCTCCATAGAAGTAATATCCGGATTCTGAATGAGCGCCTGGACACCATCGATCACTTCACCAAGATTATGAGGCGGAATATTAGTTGCCATACCGACAGCGATACCAGATACACCATTTACAAGCAGGTTTGGATAACGTGCCGGCAGAACAACAGGTTCCTGTTCCTCACCGTCATAGTTAGGGACAAAATCAATGGTTTCTTTATTGATATCACGCAGCATTTCCATAGCAACCTTGGATAAACGGGCTTCCGTATACCGCATGGCCGCCGCCATATCCCCGTCGATGGAACCAAAGTTACCGTGTCCGTCAACAAGCGTATACCTCATGGAGAAGTCCTGTGCCATCCGTACCATGGACTCATAAACGGCCGAGTCACCATGCGGGTGGTACTTACCGATAACTTCACCAACGATCCTTGCTGATTTCTTGTGTGGTTTATCCGGGGCCATTCCAAGTTCAGACATCGCATACAAAATACGACGGTGAACTGGCTTTAATCCGTCCCGCACATCTGGCAGAGCCCGACTTACAATGATACTCATCGCATAATCCATAAAGGACTCGCGCATCTCTGTACCAATGTCCCGATCTTTAATTTGGGAAAAATTTTCTTCCGCCATGCTGGACCTCCTTCTTTTTCCTAAATCAAACCGTGCCTAGATCTATGTGAAAAAAGCAAAATAATGAAAAACAATGCAAATCTTTTAATTTCAATTATATTCCTTTCACAAAAGGAGCACAATTAAACATCGCTTGTTGAAACGCCACAAAAAATGTATTTTTGCCCGGAACTAGGGAAGCGCCCTGTCCTCCGCGCTAATTTTCACATACAATGCAGGGCAAAGGATTACAGGAATCATGATAAACAAATACAAATCTTCACATCTTTATATTATATCATTGTTTACTGTCCTTGTCCTATGTTTTCAAGACAGAGAAGTGTAATCTTCATGATTTCTGACTTAAATGATAATTTCTATCAATTTTATTAAAAACGGACCGGAAAGGATGAAATTGGTTGACTGTACAGCGCGTTTCAAGCAAATGGACAAAGACGAAAAGCATCCTGAAAAACAAAGGACTCGCCCCTTATGTACCGGATACCCGCCTATATTCCTTTGATGCCCTTGAACAAATGCTCGAGACGCATTCATTTGTCTATATCAAGCCAGATCGGGGAACCTATGGCAATGGCGTGATGTGTGTTGAAATGATGGATTCCAGTGAGTCAGAATCAGAACTACCCGATAATGAAAAATCATATGTTCTTCAGTACGAGACGAAAAAAGAACATTTCACAACGATAGAACAGCTCCACAATAAAGTTAACCGCATTTGCCAAGGTAAGACATACTTGATTCAACAGGGCATTAGAATGCTCCGATACAAAGGCAATAGCTTTGACCTCAGGGTACTCGTGCAAAAAAATCCTTATGGAACATGGGAAAGCACCGGCATTATCGGCCGCGTTGCAGCAAAAAACAAAATTGTGACGAATCATCACAGCGGAGGCATTGTCAAACATTTCAAAGTGCTGATGAGTGAGCATATGACATCAGAAGAGATCAATAATATTCGAAAAGAGCTGCATACGCTTGGGACTAATATCGCTTCACAGCTGCAGAAATCTTTTCCAAATTTAAAGGAAATCGGTCTTGATGTAGCTATCGACTCCAATTGGAACATATGGATTTTGGAAGTGAACACGAAACCGGCCTTATTCCCGTTCAAGAAGTTTTTCAAAGATCAAAGTATATACCAAAAGGTGAGAAAATACGCCAATGCATACGGAAGAAGCACAACCAAAAAGAAAAGGGCAAATTAACAGCCAGTTACTGCGATTCAAAACATTGCTGAATGAAGAAGAAACGCCATCAGCATCCCTTTTATAAGGATCGATGGCGTTTCTTTTATATATCAAGGTTACGAACAAGCTTCGCATGTTCTTGGATAAAGTCGCGACGCGGCTCAACATTATCGCCCATCAGCGTATCGAAAATGCTGTCAGCCAAAATCGCATCCTGGATCGTTACCTGAAGCATGGTCCGGCTTTCCGGGTCCATTGTCGTCTCCCATAACTGTTCAGCATTCATCTCACCAAGACCTTTATACCGTTGAATGTTGTATTTCGCATTCTCACCAAAGCCTTGAATGATCTCATCCCGTTCCTTTTCTGAACCAGCGTAACGAATTACCTTGTTGCGCTCAATTTTATAAAGCGGCGGCTGAGCAATGTATATATATCCCGCTTCTACAATCTTCCGCATATACCGGTAGAAAAAGGTTAGAAGCAGTGTACGGATATGTGCACCGTCAACGTCAGCATCGGTCATAATAATGACCTTGTGATACCTTGCCTTGCTTAAATCAAAGTCATCCCCGATGCCAGTACCAAGCGCTGTAATAATCGCCCGGATTTCTGCGTTGGACAAGATGCGGTCAAGCCGTGCCTTTTCTACGTTCAAAATCTTCCCGCGCAGCGGAAGAATCGCCTGAAAATGACGATCCCGGCCCTGCTTGGCAGAACCGCCTGCGGAGTCCCCTTCGACAATGTAAAGCTCACTGATCGATGCATCCTTGGAGGAGCAATCCGCCAGCTTGCCCGGGAGAGCACTGACCTCCAGAGCACTTTTACGGCGCGTCATTTCCCGTGCCTTGCGAGCTGCCTCACGAGCACGTGAAGCCTGAAGTGCTTTTTCAAGAATACGACGGGAAACCGAAGGATTTTCTTGAAGGAATTCCTGCAGCTTCTCTGCAAACAAAGACTCTACGATCCCCCGAACTTCACTGTTCCCGAGTTTGGTCTTGGTTTGTCCTTCGAACTGCGGCTCCGGAATTTTGACTGAAATGATCGCAGTCAAACCTTCACGAACGTCATCTCCTGTCAGGTTGGAACTGTTATCTTTGATCATGCCTGTCTTGCGGGCATAGTCATTGATAATACGAGTCAGCGCACTCTTGAAGCCTGATTCATGCGTTCCGCCCTCATGGGTATTGATGTTGTTCGCAAAAGAGTAAATATTCTCTGTATAGCTGTCGTTATACTGAAGAGATACTTCAACCTGGATGTTGTCACGAGAACCCTCAACATAGATAGGTTCCTCATGAAGGGCTTCCTTCTTCTCATTCAAATATTTGACATACTCTATAATACCGCCATCGAATCTGAAACGGTTGGATGTTTCTGTACGCTCATCGGTCAAAGTGAGGGCGATCCCCTTGTTCAAAAAAGCCAGCTCCCGAATCCGTGTCAGCAGCGTATTGTACTCATATTCTGTCGTTTCTGTAAAAATTTCTGGATCTGGCGAGAAAGTGACAATGGTTCCATGTTCTTCGGTATCCCCGATGACTTTAATATCGTACTGTGGTATTCCACGACGGTATTCCTGCTGGTAGATATGCCCGTCACGCTTAACCTGAACAACAAGCTTTTCAGACAGAGCATTCACAACCGATACACCGACACCGTGCAAGCCGCCCGATACTTTGTATCCTCCACCGCCAAATTTACCACCGGCGTGAAGTACAGTCATTACAACTTCCAGCGTCGATTTCTTCAGCTTGGTGTTCTCACCGACCGGAATCCCCCGCCCGTTATCTATAACCGTTATACTATTATCTTGATGAACAATAACCTCAATGTGATCGCATATTCCGGCCATCGCTTCATCGATGCTGTTGTCCACCACTTCCCACACCAAATGATGCAGACCCTTCGTACTGGTCGATCCGATGTACATGCCCGGACGCTTTCGGACCGCTTCCAATCCTTCCAATACCTGAATCTGATTCTCATCATAAGCTGGTTGATTCATAGACATGCTTTCACCTACTTCTACAGATTCTGTTTATGCGTAAGCAACAAATATGTTTGCTCGTTTCTTCAGGGTTGCAGAAGAAATCGGGGAATAATAAACGATGCTCTTGGTGACGACGATGGATTTAGGGTCCTCTTCGCCAATATACTCAACCACCTTATGCTGCTGCGCATACGTGACGAACTGCTTGGATATTTTTGAAGATTTCTCAATGGAAACATCAAATATGCCAATCAGCTCCGATGAACGTATAATTTTTTCTCCACCTAAATGAATATATATACGAATCCACTCCTTAAGAGTCAACCTGTCCGTTATGGACATGATAAATGCTGGCACCCTTCAATTTGTCGGTGTTCAAACTTTCAATCCCCGTCGCTGTGATGAAAGTCTGCACCTTCGTCTGGAATGTTTCAATCAGCTGAGTTTGACGATAAGGATCAAGTTCCGAGAGCACATCGTCCAAGAGCAGTACAGGATACTCGCCGATTTCTTCCTGTATCAGCTCTATTTCCGCCAGTTTAAGAGACAACGCCGTTGTCCGCTGCTGACCCTGTGATCCGTACGTTTGCACTTCCTTGTCGTTTATAAAAAAAGCCAGATCGTCCCGATGAGGACCTGCGAGTGTCATACCGCGCCGTAGTTCCTGCTCTTTCAATTGTGATAATTTTATCATAAATGATTCAAATAAGACAGCTTCATCTTCTTCCTCTCCGTCTGAGAACGATGGAAGATACTGCAATCGCAGCTCTTCAATTCCATTCGTAATCCCTTGATGGATCGATTCAGCCCACTTTTGCAGCTTTTTTATAAATTGTTTCCTCTTCTTGACGATTTTAACACCATGCTCTACCAACTGGATATTCCAAACATCAAGCATCGCCTGCTGTGAATCGTCCTTGCCCCAAAGCGTCTTCAGCAAATTGTTTCGTTGAAGAAGCACTTTCTGGTACTGCTGCAGATGAAACAAATAGCTTGGAGCCACTTGCCCGATCTCCATGTCAAGAAACCGGCGGCGAACCCCCGGTGTTCCTTTCACAATTTCCAAATCTTCCGGCGCGAACATGACCACATTCAGCGACCCGATGAAATCACTCAGCTTCCGCTGCTCCAACCCATTGATCTTAGCCTTTTTTCCTTGTGGAGATAATGACAGCTCCAGCTTCAAAGCACCGTATTTCTTGTTTATCTCAGCCGATATATGCGAACTGGCCGCTTCGAAGGAGATCAGTTCCCGGTCTTTGGACGTGCGATGGCTTTTGGTCAACGCAAGAACGAACAGGGCTTCCACCAAATTGGTTTTGCCCTGTGCATTCTGTCCGATGATGAGATTTACGTCTCCGAAGGAGTCCAGCCGCAGTGATTCATAATTTCGATAATTCAGCAGGCTGATGTTATTAACAAACAAATTAATCCTCTCCCTCGTCTTGTCGCTACGGGAGGTTGATTTACTCCGTGGCTACCTGGAAGGAACCGCAATCCTTCACCTCTACAATGTCGCCCGGATACAATTTGCGTCCACGCCGCTCCTCCAGCTCGCTATTGACCAAAACCGCACCATCCTGCAGCAGAGCTTTCGCCATACCACCTGTAGGTACACAGTCTGCCAGCTTCAAAAACGAATCAAGTTTAATATATTCACTGTGGATAACAATTTGCTTCATCATGTTTTCCTTTCATTTTCACTCTGTGGATAACTTTAATTGGTCGTACGATACGGCAAAATCACATACTTGCTCTGGCTATCGTCAAGAGGTTTCAGTATGATCGGGCTCATGACACCGGTAAATGCGATCAGCAGCTGCTCGCTTTCGATAACTTTCAGTACATCCAGCATGTATTTGGAGTTAAATGAAATTCTCAGCGACTCCCCTTTAAAATCAACCAGTTCAACCTCTTCACGTACTTTACCGAGCTCGGAAGAGCTGGAGGAAATTTCGATGCCCCCATGTTCCATCGTCTGCATACGCACAATATTTGTTTTTTCCTCTTTTGACAGCAAATAAGCACGGTCGATGGAATCACTCAATTTTTTTGTATCCAAAATCAGTTCTGTTTTATGAGTTGTCGGAATAATTCTAGAAGTATCAGGATAAACTCCGTCCAAAATACGAGAGTAGAACAGGACGCGATCGATTTTGAACAAAACCTGATTGTCAGATACAACGATATCAACTAGCGTGTTCTGATCCGGAATGATTTTACTTAGCTCGTTCAAAGTTTTACCGGCAATAACAACATTGCTGAATTTAATATCTTCCGCACCTTCCAACTGCACAGAACGTGTTGCCAAACGATGGCGGTCCGTTGCCGTAAACTTGAGTTCGCTATCTTCCAGATGCCACAGTATGCCTGTTAAAATCGGTGTCGTTTCATGGGTTGAAACGGAGAATACCGTTTGTTTTATCATATTTTTCAACAAATCGCCAGGCAAAGAAAAGGTCGGACTTCCATCGATGTTTGGAAGAACCGGAAACTCTTCAGGATCGAGGCCGATCATTTGAATTTCAGTAGATCCTGCAGCAATAAAGGTTTGGAAGTTTTCCTTAACCTCCATCTGAATTTCCTCTGAAGGGAGTTTTTTTATAATTTCTACAAAAAATTTGGCAGGTAAAACGACGCTGCCTGGCTGCTCCACTTGCACGATCGTTTGTTTCTCATCTTCTGCAGGTATAAAGGACTGTATGGATATATCCGTATCACTTGCGGTTAATGTTACTCCTTGAAAATTTACGTCCAGTTTAATTCCGCTCAGGATTGGAATCGTAGTCCGGCTGGAAATAGCTTTGGAAACATGCTGGATAGATTCATTCAAAAAAGTTTTCAATATGCTGATTTTCATCAATTTCACTCCTTGCGGATAAATACGAAAGTTTGAAATACATCGGTCAGCACCGATTATCGCAGAACCTTCTATAAGGATAATTATTATTAGTTATTAATAGTATCAGTAGTAGGGACACTGAATATGTGGATAAGCCTAGAAAAGACATAAAATTAAGCCTATCCACATGTGTATAGATTGTGCATAGGCTTTGAACTTGTTCAGGTTGGATTTTTGATTTTCTCCGTGAGATTATTAATCACTTTGTAGAGTTCCTGATCGGTTTTAAGCGCTTTGCTGATTTTTTCGTGGGCATGAATGACCGTCGTATGGTCGCGTCCCCCAAAAGCTTCTCCGATCTTAGGTAAGGAAAAGTCCGTCAATTCTCGGGATAAATACATGGCGATCTGTCTTGGAAATGCGACTGCCTTCGTTCGTTTTCGAGCTTTAAAATCCTCCATACGCAGGTTGTAATATTCTCCGACCTTTTGCTGAATGTCCTGAATCGTAATCATTCGAGGACGGCTGGAAGGAATGATGTCCTTTAATGCTTCAGCTGCAAGATGAGTCGTTACATCCTGGTTCGTAAGTGAGGAGTAGGCGACAACGCGTATGAGTGCACCCTCCAGTTCGCGGATATTCGTATCGATCTGATTGGCGATATACATCATCGCTTCATTCGGGATGTCTAGGTTCTCGGCCTTGGCCTTTTTACGAAGAATCGCGATTCGTGTTTCCAGATCCGGCGGCTGAATATCGGTAATGAGTCCCCATTCGAAGCGGGAACGAAGCCGTTCTTCGAGCGTAGGGATTTCCTTAGGTGGTCGGTCACTGGAAATAATGATCTGCTTCCGTTCTTCATGCAGTGCATTGAAGGTATGGAAAAATTCCTCCTGTGTCGACTCTTTGCCAGCCAGAAACTGAATATCGTCTATGAGCAGAATATCAACGTTTCGGTATTTGTTGCGGAAGCTTTCAGCCCGATTGTCCCGAATCGAGTTGATAAACTCATTGGTGAATTTCTCGGAAGAGATGTACACGACTTTACTGCTCGGATTATGCTCCAAAATATAGTGTCCGATCGCATGCATCAGATGTGTTTTACCAAGTCCTACGCCACCATAAAGAAACAGCGGGTTGTATGCCTTCGCCGGAGCTTCGGCCACGGCTAGCGAGGCAGCATGTGCAAACCGGTTGCCCGAGCCAATGACGAAGGTATCGAACGTATATTTGGAATTTAGCATATGAGACTGAATTTCATCACTGGATACCTGTTGGGGCTGAGACGGCTGTTGCGGGGCGGGATCAGCGGGTTTGGTCTCTTCAATGACAAACCGAACGTCAACCTGCTTACCCAATACTTCATACACCGTCGAGCTGACCAATTTGGTATATCTGCTTTCCAGCCATTCCACGGCAAAAGTAGTAGGAGCGGAAATGACAACGGAGTGATCATTCAGTGTTAATGCTTTGGTGGCTTTAAACCAAGTATCAAAGCTCGGTTTGCTTAGCTTGGTTTGTATGACTGATAAAATTTGCTGCCATAATTCGGAAGTATGGCTATCCAAAACTGTCACTCCTTTAAATCTTCCAAATGCGGCTAGAGCCATGAGTGGAAATGTCGAAAGAAAATGAATGATGTAGATTTATCCCCAACATTAGACTCCTTAAAAACAAAAAAATATGGATAAATTGAAATTGTTCACAACTTTATCCACAGCCTGTTGATAATATGGAGGGTTCATTCACATATTCACATCCAAAAGTAATATCATCATAGCAAAAGAAGGGCTTGTTTTCAATGCATCAGCTCATTTTATCCACAAATTCAAGACGTTGTGCATAATTTTTATTCACACCACTATATATTGTTTATAATTTGTTTGGGTTTCGACAACATTGGTAAGAATACGAAAAAAATTATGCACAGGTTGTGCGCACGTAAAATAGAATTGTTCAGATTTTTAACTTGAGGGAGAAAAGTGAAGCTGGCAGCCAGGGCTGTGGGTAACCTTTCCTTCAATCGTTATATGTGCCAGGTAGGGGGAATATTCGTACTTGGAGCATTTTTCAAACAGACGAAAAAGGGTGTCTCCATAGGCCCATGACCTTAAGACACCCTTTTTGTTGTGTGATCGAGAACAAAGAACGTTTAAAACTTGATAAATTTGTGCTGAAAAGCGGAGATAGCTTCATAGTCTTCTTTTAGTTTGCGGGAAATTCGGATATAGATCGGCAGCAGGCTCTTATAGATTTCAGCGTTTTCTGGTATAGGCTTATGAATATGTGTATCGCCTACCATATCGGCCACAATGTCCAGGGAGTCGGTTTTCCCTACAGCGTAAAGACCAAGTACAGCAGCCCCAAGACAGGAACTTTCGTAGCTTTCAGGGACGATCACCTGCTGATTGAATATATCAGCCATCATCTGACGCCAGACTGGAGAGCGGGCGAAGCCGCCAGTAGCATGAATTTTGGCCGGTGTTCCCATCTGCTCTTCCATGGCGAGCAAGACGGTGTACATGTTAAAAATAACACCTTCGAGTACAGCCCGAATCATGTGCTCCTTCTGATGGTGTAAGGTGAGGCCGAAAAAGGAACCGCGAGCGTTCGGGTCCCATAAGGGGGCACGTTCTCCAGTAAGATAAGGGTGGAAGAGAAGACCGTCGGAACCGGGAGCAACCCGTTCTGCGATTTTGGTCAGCACTTCATACGGATCGATGCCGAGCCGTTTTGCCGTTTCGACTTCGGATGCGGCGAATTGATCTCGGACCCAGCGGAAGATCATGCCGCCGTTGTTCACTGCGCCGCCGATGACCCATTTATTTTCAGTCAGTGCATAGCAAAAAATCCGTCCTTTGGGGTCGGTCATCGGTTTATCCACAACGGTTCGAATGGCACCGCTGGTTCCGATGGTAGCGGCGACGACACCGGGGCCAACCGCATTGACGCCGAGATTGGAAAGCACGCCGTCACTTGCTCCCAGCACGAATGGGGTTGAGGGAGAAAGACCCATAGCAGCTGCATAATCGGTATCCAGTCCGGTCATGATGTGCGTAGTCGGAACTAGAGTTGACAGATGATCTTTAGTAATGCCGGCGATCTTTAAAGCTTCCTCGTCCCAATTCAAGGTGCTCAGGTTTAACAAACCGGTAGCAGAGGCGATCGAATGGTCAACGACATATTGATGAAATAATTTGAAAAAGACATATTCTTTAATCGAAATAAATTTCGCTGATTGATGAAACACCGACTTCTTTTCATGGCGAAGCCACATGAGTTTGGTGATCGGGGACATGGGGTGAATCGGTGTGCCCGTTCTTAAATACAGTTCATGTCCTCCGAAATCATTCTTCAGTCTTAGAGACCAATCCGAGCTTCGGTTGTCAGCCCAGGTCATGCAAGCGGTCAGTGGTTTTCCGTTCTTGTCAACGGCAATAACACTGTGCATTGCTGAGCTGAAGGAGATGAACAGTACCTGGTTCGGATCGATGCCGCTGCCCGTTACTACCCCTTTAACAGAGGATATAACAGCTTCGAAAATTTCATCGGGATTTTGTTCAGCAAACGATGGAACAGGCGTGAGGAGCGGATATTCACCGCTTGATTTGGCCATGATTTTTCCGCTTTCAGAAAATAGTACGGCTTTTGTGCTTGTCGTTCCGATATCAACACCAATCATGTATTTTTGCGTATTCAAAAGGCATACCTTCTTTCCACTTATAATATACCCACATTATGGAGCTGATGAACGTTAAGGAAAGTATTGTGTACTTGTCGACAAAAAAGTTTCGAAAAAGTTCGAAAAGGATGGTGCCGTTTTCATTTGGGAAAGCTGCTATATAAAGTTTTGCGGGAATCGTCAAAATATTGCTGAATGGCTACTTGAATTCGCTGCGAATCTAAAGAATTCATTTCTTGTAGTAATTTAATATGTTTATGTATCACATAATCAATTTTGGAATCCCCGCTACTAAATATGTTTTCGGTTGTGATCAGCATAACGGTCATCACGATCGGACGAATGCTGTTCCATAAATGCAGGATGCGTTTATGCTGTGCTTCTGAAATAATTTTTTCATGGAAAGTTAGATCTTGATAAGCAAAATCTATGAAGTTGCGGTGTTTTGCTGCTAGTTTCATCCGGTCAATGATCTGTTCTAAAGCTTGTATCAAATCCAGGTGAGGGTTTTCAAATACCCGGCTCTGTACGAAGCTTTCAATGAGATAACGTACATCATAAAGCTCTTCGATATCTTTTAGCGATAGCCCAATGACGACCGCGCCCATTCGCTCTAATCGGATTAATCCTTCATTAGATAGCGTCTTCATGGATTCTCTAACAGGGGAGCGGCTAGTGCCGAAATCGTTTGCAATTCGGTTTTCAGACAACACTTCGCCCGGTTTGATGGTTCCGTTGATGATCTGAAGCCGTAATTCACTTGTTATGGCCTCCCCGAGGGAGGCTCCCTGAAGCCAGGATACAGGATATTTCATAATGACAATCTCCATTTCGAATATCTGATAGTCATATTGATTGTATCATATCGAAAGGGACTTATACTATCGGTGAAAGCCAAAATAGTCCAGGTTGGCGCAGGGAGTGTTTTAAACCGTTATTCCGATTTTTCAACGGCATGGCCGCCGAATTCATTGCGCAAAGCTGCTACGACTTTTCCATGGAATGTATCTGTTTCAAGTGAGCGATAGCGCATAAACAATGACATGGCAATAACCGGTGCACTAGCTTGTAATTCCAGTGCCGTCTCTACAGTCCATTTGCCTTCACCGGAGGATTTCATTACGCCTTTAATGCTTTCAAGTTTCGGATCTTTTGAAAAAGCGTTCTGAGTCAGATCCATCAACCAGCTGCGGATAACCGAGCCGTTCGACCATACGCGTGCGACATCTTCAAAGTTATAGTCAAAGTTGCTTTTTTCAAGCACTTCAAACCCTTCAGCAATGGATTGCATCATGCCGTATTCGATCCCGTTATGCACCATTTTCAAAAAGTGGCCGCTGCCATTTGGACCTGCATACAAATACCCGTTTTCTACGGCCATATCTTTAATTACAGGTTCGATGACAGGGAATACATCCGGATTGCCGCCAATCATGAAACAGCCTCCGTTATGCGCCCCCTCCATACCGCCTGAAGTGCCGGCATCAAAATAATGAATGCCTTGCGCTTTAAGTTTCTCTGCACGGGCAATAGATTCTTTGTAGTGTGAGTTCCCGCCATCAATCAATATATCCCCAGCTTGCAGAAGCGGGGTAATCGATTCGATGACAGATTCAACAATGGCTCCAGCAGGCACCATCATCCATACAATCCGGGGGGCCGGCAGCTTTGCAACCAGATCCTCCAGGGAAGACACCCCTTCAGCTCCGTGATCTAATGATTGCTTAACAAGATCAGAGTTCACATCATATGCCGCCACTTCATGTTGATGACGCAGCATGTTTTGCATCAGGTTAAATCCCATTTTTCCCAGGCCGATCAGACCGATTTTCATAATAAAGTGCATCCCCTTTTTTATATGTATACTTGTATACAACTTATTTCCTTCATCATATTACTTCTTCTAAAGTTAACTGTAAACCTGATAAGTCATAATTAAACGAAAAAGCGATCATTGCCAAAAGGCATTATAAAAACAAGCAAAAACACTTATCCCCATGTGGATAATTATTCGTGAAGACAAAAGGATACATGCATCAAATGTGGAAAACTTATTCGAAAAAGAGGCAGGAAGTTATGGATTGACTTCTGAATGTGATTGTGATTAAATATATAAAGGCATTTTCTGTGATGAAATTTATTAAATATAAGGAAGTATGCAGCTAATCCATATTTCTTATATTTTTGGCAGAAACGGTCCTATCTATTAATGATGGCGAACCGTTTTTCCTTGTTATATGTTAATTTCAGATTCCTTTTAAGGGGGTGCAGCGATCATGAAAATGACTTTCAAACCAAATGTAAGCAAACGTAAGAAAAACCACGGATTCCGTAAAAGAATGAGCACTAAAAACGGACGTAAAGTGTTGGCGAGTCGCCGTCAAAAAGGCAGAAAAGTATTGAGCGCTTAATGCTTGAATAGTGATTCACGATGCCACGAAGACCACTGAGGTGGTCTTTTTTTAAATTTTAACGCTGTTCGTCACTTATGCAGTCGATTCAGGGCGCTTACTCGCGAATTTGATATTGTCATTTCATAATCAAGCGTCTGTTATGTCGTTTACCGCATGGGTGGTGTGACTATACTATATATTAGGAAGAAATGCTGTCGGACGCCGATGGTGAAAGATTAATAATCCTTAAGGCAGGCAAGGGAGAGACAGGTGCAAAAAAAACTGCGTTTACGGAACAGGGCTGATTTCAGTCGTGTGTATCGTCATGGAAAGTCTTTTGCCAATCATCAATTTGTGGTGTATTGGTCTTACAAGAAAGATATTGAGCAATTTCGGGTTGGTATATCTGTCAGTAAAAAAATTGGAAACGCTGTGGTCCGCAACCGTTTGAGACGACAGGTAAAAGAAATTGTTCGCAGTCATCAACATGAGATAGCAAAGCATATGGATATTATTTTTATCGTTAGAAAAGGAGCATTGGGAAAGTCCTATCAAGAGCTGGAAAGAAGTGTGCTGCACGTACTCCGAAAATCGTCACTTTTAAAGCCGAAGAAGGGATGAGCCCGTGTTTATTTGTCCATATAAATATGTTATGATTTACGATGGAATGGAATGGCTAAGAGAGGAGTTTTGAAGTGTCGCTAACGAAGACAAGTCGAGGGAAATGGTTCCTTCTCACAGCGTTGCTCATATTAGCAATGACTGTTTTATCTGGGTGTGCACCGCAAGCAAACCAGACACTTACTATTGAAGACCTGAAAAACGGAGGTTTTTGGCAAAGCAACGTCGTATACTACTTTACGTTAGCACTTGATACTTTTGCTAATTGGTTTAATGGCGAGTATGGATTGGCTGTACTGGTCATGGTGTTGATCGTTCGAACGTTGATCCTGCCTTTGACACTCAAGCAGGTTAGAAGCTCTAGAGCAATGCAAGCAATTCAGCCTGAGCTGATGAAGATCCGTGAGAAATATAAAGATTCTCCTGAAAAAGTACAGATGGAAACGATGAAGCTGTTCCAAGAACACAAGGTTAACCCGATGGCGGGTTGTTTGCCGCTTTTGGTACAGATGCCAATCTTTATTGCGCTCTATCAATCCATTTTTTATAATCCGTTGCTTCGTGAACACGAATTTTTATGGCTGCAACTTGGACAGCCGGACAAGCTGTTTATTCTGCCGGTATTAGCGGCATTCACGACATATTTCCAAACGAAAATGATGATGAAGATGAACCCGTCACCTCAACAGGGGATGATGACGTTCATGATGTTTGTATATCCGATTTTGATCTTTGTGATGGCGTTTCAATTCCCATCCGCACTTCCGTTATATTGGTTCTACAGTAACTTGTACACGATCGTACAGAACTACTTCTTATACCGTAACAATGATAAAAACGCAGTGGTTGCCAATGTAAAAACGGCGAGCGCTGGTCAAAACAATCAAAGCAAGGGGCCAAAGAACGCCAAGAAAGGCAAAAAAGGAAAAAAAGGAGCTAAGAAGTCGAAATGAGTAAACTCGTCGCAACAGGAAAAACCGTTGAGGAAGCTGTCGAACAAGGGCTAGCCCAGTGGGGTGTAAGTCGGGACCACGTATCGGTTCAAATTTTGAGTCAGCCGTCAAAAGGATTCCTGGGGCTGTTCGGGGTGAAGGAAGCGAAAGTTGAACTTACGCTTCTCTCGAGTAGTGCGGGCGGCGCAGAACATAAAAATGACTTCTCCTTTGACAAACAAACAGCGCCTGCGCTTGAAATCCAGAAGGCACCGGGTGATACTGACGAAGCTGATACAGTGGACAGCTTAACCAAAGACACATCAAACCTTGAATCAGATAAAGATCCTTATCAAGAGGCTGTCGGCTTTTTGATCGAGACAGCAAAAGCGATGGGATTGGATATTACGGTTGAGGTCGAACACGGTAAGGAATTTACAACACTCCAAATATCCGGTTCTGGTTTAGGACTGATCATTGGGCGCAGAGGACAGACACTGGATTCTTTGCAGTATTTAGTGAATATCGTAGCCAATCGTTATTCTGATAATTATATCCGAATTATACTTGATGCGGAGAACTTCCGTGAACGCCGTAAGAAAACACTGGAAGACCTCGCTGATCGCTTGGCTGCGCGTGCTGTAAAGACGCGTAAAGAAATTGTACTGGAACCTATGCCTGCTTCCGAGCGCAAGATCATCCATTTTAGGTTACAAAATCATGCTCAAGTCAAAACGTTCAGTAAAGGCGATGAGCCAAATCGCCGTATCGTTATTACTTTGAAGTAGCAGTAAAAGATTATATGACTCAATGACTCCTTGGTGCGAATAGGGAGTCATTGTTTTTTTAAAATATGTTTGCTAGAAAATCAATGATCAAGAAGAAGGTGAATGTCATGATGATAAATGATACGATTGCTGCAATTTCGACTGCCGTTGGCGAAGGCGGCATCGCGATTATCCGCGTCAGCGGCCCTAAATCTATTACAGAAGTCGAAAAAATATTTAAAAGCAAAACGAAATTATCTGAGGCGCCTTCGCATACGGTTCATTACGGGCATATTATAGATCCGCTCAGTCGGGAGAATGTAGAAGAGGTATTGGTTACTGTGATGAGAGCACCTCGCTCATTTACGACAGAAGATGTAGTGGAGATCAGCACGCATGGCGGTGTTATCGCAGTGAAGCGGGTTATGGACTTGCTGCTTACGCACGATATCCGTCTTGCTGAACCAGGCGAATTTACGAAACGGGCTTTCCTGAATGGAAGAATCGATTTATCACAGGCGGAAGGCGTGATCGATCTGATCAGGTCCAAGTCGGACCGGGCGTTCTCCGTTGCGATGAAGCAGGTGCAGGGAACGTTATCTCGTAAAATTAATGATCTGCGTTATACGCTTGTGGAAACCTTGGCGCATATTGAAGTAAACATCGACTATCCCGAGCATGATGTGGAATCACTTACGTCTGAGTTTATTAAAGATAAAAGCCGTTACGTTATGGAAGAGATCGATAAGCTACTCAAGACAGCAGAAGAAGGAAAAATACTTCGTGAAGGGATCACAACAGCGATTGTAGGGCGTCCGAATGTGGGGAAATCGTCATTGCTCAATGCTCTAACTCATGATAATCGGGCGATTGTTACCGATATTCCAGGTACGACGCGTGATGTTATTGAGGAATTCGTCACGATCAATAACATACCGCTTAAGCTGCTCGATACGGCAGGCATACGAGAGACGATGGACGTTGTTGAACAGATCGGTGTGGAGCGTTCCAAGCATGCTGTAGACGAAGCCGATTTAATTTTGTTAGTGTTAAATGCAAATGAGCCTTTGCATGAAGACGAATTGGAATTGATGGAACAATTACGTGGTAGACAATGTATCGTCATTTTGAATAAAATGGACTTACCGTCACAGCTGGATATAGATATCGTTCGTCGTTATTATCCGGATGAATTAATCGTTCCGATGTCTGTGAAGACAGAGGAAGGAATCGATGGACTGGAAAAAGCAATTTCCGGACTTTTCTTTAGCGGGAAGATTGAAGGTGGAGATCTGACCTATGTCAGCAATGTTCGCCATATCGCCCTGCTTAAGAAAGCGAGAAAATCACTGATGGATGCATATGAAGCGGCTGAGCAATACATTCCGATTGATATGATCCAGATTGATGTAAAACTTGCTTGGGAACAGCTTGGTGAAATCGTAGGTGAGACGGCTGGCGATTCCCTGATTGATCAGATTTTCTCACAATTCTGTCTTGGAAAATAAGTTTTTCATATATATAGTTTGAATTATAAAATACAGGAGGGTTTGCCATGAGTTATGCAGGAGGCATATATGACGTGATTGTTGTCGGTGCGGGCCATGCTGGCTGTGAAGCTGCGCTGGCTTCGGCTCGTATGGGCTGCGATACGTTGATGGTCACGATCAACTTGGATATGGTTGCTTTTATGCCATGTAATCCGTCAATTGGCGGACCAGCCAAAGGACATGTCGTGCGTGAAGTTGATGCCCTGGGCGGCGAGATGGGGCGCAATATTGATAAGACGTTTATACAAATGCGGATGCTGAACACAGGAAAAGGGCCAGCGGTACATGCACTGCGGGCGCAAGCGGACAAGTTTTTGTATCAGCAATCCATGAAAGAAACGTTGGAGAAACAAGAGAAGTTGACGGTACGACAAGGGATGGTTGATCGTCTGCTTGTCGAAGATGGTGCATGTGTAGGGATTGTGACACAGACGGGCACAGAATACCGTGCCAAAACGGTAGTGCTGACAACGGGGACCTATCTGCGTGGAAAAATCATTATGGGTGAGCTGACGTATGAGAGTGGTCCGAACAATCAACAGCCGTCTGTGAAGCTGGCAGAAAATCTGCGTGAACTCGGATTTGATCTGGTTCGCTTTAAAACGGGAACACCACCGCGGGTGCATAAAGATACGATTGATTTTTCGAAGACGGAAATTCAGCCAGGGGATGAAAAGCCGAAGTTTTTCTCCTATGAAACGAAGTCATCTGATAATGAACAGTTGCCATGCTGGCTGACTTACACATCAGCTGAAACCCATAAAATCATCAATGATAATTTGCATCGTGCTCCGATGTTCTCAGGTATTATTGAAGGAACAGGACCACGTTATTGTCCTTCGATTGAAGATAAAATAACCCGTTTTGCAGATAAAGAGAAACACCAAATTTTCCTTGAGCCAGAAGGAAAGAATACGAAGGAATATTATGTTCAAGGACTATCTACTAGTATGCCTGAGGATGTACAGATAGCAGCACTTCGTTCCATACCTGGCATGGAAAATGTAGAGATGATGCGTAACGGATATGCGATCGAATATGATGCTATTATAGCTACCCAGCTGTGGCCATCGCTTGAAACGAAACGCCTTCCAGGCTTGTTTACGGCAGGGCAAATCAACGGAACATCCGGTTATGAAGAAGCGGCAGCACAAGGCATTATGGCGGGCATTAACGCAGCGCGTAAAGTACAAGGGAAGGAAGCTATTATTTTGAGCCGATCCCAAGGATACATCGGTGTCTTGATTGATGATCTGGTGACAAAAGGTACGAATGAGCCTTACCGTCTGCTGACTTCACGTGCGGAATATCGTCTTTTGCTTCGCCATGATAATGCTGATCTGCGGTTGACGGAGATCGGACATGAAATTGGTTTGATTACGGAGGAGCGTTATGCGAAGTTTCTCCTTAAAAAGTCTCTTGTAGAACAGGAGATTGAGCGTCTAAAGGCAGCAAAAGTAAAGCCGGTACAGGTAAACTCCATGCTTGAAGCTGCGGGCTCCGCTCCCATCCAGGATGGAACCAACCTGCTTACGATTTTGCGCCGGCCTGAAATTACGTTTGCTATGATTGAATCTCTGTCTCCTTCTCCTTTTGAATTGGATGAGGAAATGAAGGAGCAGGTAGAAATTCAAATTAAATATGCCGGATATATTGAAAAACAGCTCGGTCATGTAGAGCGTCTACAGAAGATGGAGAAGAAGCGGATACCGAAGGATATTGTATATGATGATATTCACGGTTTAGCGATGGAAGCTAGACAAAAGCTTAACAAGATCCGCCCGATATCGATTGGTCAAGCTTCCCGTATTGCTGGTGTGACACCAGCTGATATTTCCATCCTCCTGGTTTATCTGGAGCACTACAATCGGGTTACGGCAGCGAAAGGATAAGCAGGAATATGGATGTGATTCAGGAAGCTTTTGTTCAGCGTCTCGGTGAGCAGGGGATAACGATAGATGAGAAACAATTAAACCAGTTTGAGAACTATTATAAAATACTGGTTGAGTGGAATGAGAAAATGAATCTCACGGGTATTACAGAACGAGATCAAGTGTATACGAAGCATTTTTATGATTCGGTAAGCCTTGCTTTTTTTGTAGATATGAAAAAGGTTGCGACGGTGGCTGATATTGGTTCAGGGGCCGGTTTTCCCGGCATACCTTTAAAGATTTGTTTTCCTCACCTTCGGTTAACGATTGTAGATTCGCTGAACAAACGGATCAACTTTTTGAAGCATGTGGCCGATACGCTTGGATTAACAGAAGTAGAACTCATCCACGGCCGTGCTGAGGAGGTTGCACGTAAAAAGGGGTATCGGGACAGCTTTGATGTTGTAACCGCAAGAGCGGTAGCCAGAATGGCTGTGCTGAACGAATTTTGTCTACCCTTTGTAAAAGTTGGGGGGCAGTTTGCTGCAATGAAGGGCAGCGACCCTTCGGATGAAGTGAAAGAAGCGGGGCGAAGCTTAAAAGAGTTAAAAGGTGCACTTAGCAAAGTACATTCGTTCTCACTGCCTGTAGAGGAATCGGATCGGCATATCGTCGTTATCGATAAAAAGGGTGCTACTCCGGCTAAATATCCTCGCAAACCTGGAACAGCATCCAAGTTGCCGCTCATATAATAGTATATTTTTAAGGAATATTCAGGAATGTTTCACGTGAAACATTCCTTTTTTTTGTATAGATGTTGAATTAAAGTTGCTAGGGTGTAGCATCACTGTAAATCCGGAAGATTTTTTTGACTGCTCATGTGGAGTCGGGACACAGACTATACTTGTAATCTTATCTTTTTTGAAGAAGCTACGATCTGTCACTAACATTTTTTCAAAAATATACGTTACTCCATTGACTAGTTTTATGTTTTTAAAGGACAAGGGAAATTGCCCTTTTATAAATTATGTTTAGGTTGGAAAGGGATTACCATCCATCATCAATTGAGAGAATTGTTATGATAGATATTAACTATTTAAGGGTCGATTATTTGCTATATTCAATAGTGGGGGACTGTTAATGAACATACGAGTGGGGAAACAGTAGAAAAAAATTCGATTTCAACTGGATTACATCATAGTTTTGGAATGAATGTAATATTGATAGAACCAATAAGATCGTTTCTTTCTTTGGATATAATGATGTGGTTTTTGATAATGTTTTTTAACATATTGAAGTGAAATACAATTTTGCTGATGAATAATGATTTTTTATCTGATCCATCGTTAGCAGCGTAGCTAAATACTTTTATTTACGATGAATGAGTTACCCAGCAAATATGTCAGGGTTTAAGACAGATGAAAACTTGATTATATTGAAGAGATGAAAAAGATGTCGATCGTAGTGGGGATGGTTTTTGTATAAAAACACTAAAATTGCAGGAAAAAAAGGTGAGTTTGTAGAATAGGATTATAGGACAAATAGTGGTAAAATAGAAACGTAGTATGAACGGGGTAGAGGCCGGATATAGCCGGTCCCTTTTTTGCTGATGTCATGAAGAATGCAATGCTTTATGCAGGGAGATGCCTGGCACAACATAGAACTCTCACATTTATGAATCTATATTTTTCTCTTTTACGGTTGTGAGAGTGGTTATGTTCTTATGCTGTCTGTGAATGTATAAATGCACGGCAGAGAGCAGAGGTGTCATCCATGCTATCATGAAATTAGGTGGTAATATACGGAATGAAGGAACAATTTTCTAAGTTGTTTGGCTTGGCGGCGGAACGCAATAATGGGGATGAAGTGAAACATATTCCGGTGAATGAGGTTGTGAGCAGCCCCTACCAACCGCGCTCGATTTTTGATGAAGAGAGAATCGATGAGTTGCTTCAGACCATCAAAACACATGGTGTCATTCAACCTATTGTCGTTCGTGTCCGTAATGGCTTGTATGAGATTATTGCTGGTGAGCGCCGTTGGCGAGCGGTCAAAAAGCTGGGGCTGGATACGATTCCTGCAATTGTTCGTGAGTTTAATGATTCCCAAGCGGCTTCGATTGCCTTGATTGAGAACTTACAGCGGGAAGGGCTCACATCGATTGAAGAGGCAGTAGCCTATCAAAAATTAATCGATCTCCATCAGTTAACTCAGGAAAGTCTTGCTCAACGTCTTGGCAAGAGTCAATCCACCATTGCTAATAAGATACGGTTACTGCAGCTGCCGGAAGAAGTAAAGAATGCGCTTATGGAACGGAAGATTTCAGAACGCCATGCTCGTGCGCTGCTTTCTTTAGACAATGAGGAAACTCAGCTGAAAGTATTGGGCGAAGTGATAGCCAAAGAATTAAATGTGAAACAGACGGAAGCAAGGGTTGCTTTCTATAAAGAAGTGAAGGCGACGAAAAAATCAAAACGAATCTCTTATACGAAAGACGTTCGGTTAGCTTTAAACACGATACGTCAATCTATCGATATGGTCTCAGGTTCTGGTATGGCGATAAAGACGACAGAGAACGATCATGAAGACCATTATGAGATTGTTATAAAAATTCCAAAACGATAATCGATAGTATGACATGAAAGCGTGAGAGCGGTATTCATTGTGCCGCTTTTTCTGTTGACCTAAGAAGCTGCTTATGAGATTACCTCCAAGGAAGACAGACCGCATTTTTTGGAGCTTAACGTATGAATATCTTCAAAAAATGGTTTCGTGTCCGAACCCAGCGGATCGCGCATAACCGTTCCGGTGCTGTCTCTCCCAAAGAGCAGCCGATCATCCAAATGTGCAATATACAGCATTTAAGCTGTATATCATCTTATGCAGCCTACTAGAAGAGTCTTCCTACATTGAGGTGAAATGAGTGTCTAAAATAATTGCCATAGCAAATCAAAAAGGCGGGGTTGGTAAAACGACGACTTCTGTCAATCTGGGCGCAGGACTGGCTTCGCTAGGCAAACGAGTACTTTTGGTGGATATCGATCCCCAAGGAAATACAACCAGTGGTGTTGGCATTAATAAAGCAGATGTAGAAAACTGCATATACGATATCATTATTAATGAAGTGCATCCGAAAGAAGCAATAAATGCAACGAATATTGAAGGGCTGGATATCATCCCTGCGACGATTCAGCTGGCTGGAGCTGAGATTGAGCTCGTTCCCACGATTTCACGTGAAGTTCGATTGAAGAAATCTCTTCAATTGATCAAGCCGAGTTACGATTATATTTTGATTGACTGTCCACCTTCACTTGGTATTCTGACGATCAATTCCTTGACGGCTGCAGATTCAGTCATTATTCCGATTCAATGTGAATATTATGCGCTTGAAGGTTTGAGCCAACTTTTGAATACAGTCCGATTAGTACAGAAGCATTTAAACACTTCTCTTAAAATTGAAGGCGTACTTCTTACGATGTTGGATGCTCGTACAAATTTAGGAATCCAAGTTATTGAGGAAGTTAAGAAATATTTTCAGGAAAAAGTGTACAGGACCATCATTCCAAGAAATATTCGTTTAAGTGAAGCGCCTTCTCATGGGCAGTCGATTATAACGTATGATCCTCGTTCTAAAGGAGCAGAGGTATACTTGGAATTGGCAAAGGAAGTGATCTCTTATGAGTAAACGTTTAGGAAAAGGGTTGGATGCGCTTATTCCTTCCTTGTCTATTAACGAGGATGATAAAGTTGTTGAAATCCCACTTAGTCAGCTGCGGGCGAATCCGTATCAGCCTCGGAAAACGTTCAATGAAGAAGCGATCCAGGAGCTGGCTGAATCCATTCGCCAGCATGGTGTCATTCAGCCGATTATTGTGCGAAGTGTTCTTAAGGGATATGAAATTATCGCTGGTGAACGTCGTTTTCGTGCATCTCAATATTGCGGAAAAGCTACCATTCCAGCCGTAGTTCGGCCATTTAGCGATCAGCAGGTTATGGAGATTGCACTGATTGAAAATTTGCAGCGTGAAAATTTGAATGCCATGGAAATAGCTGTTGCATATCAAGGGCTTATGGAACAATTCTCCTTGACTCAAGAAGAATTATCTTTAAAGGTTGGTAAATCCCGTTCTCATATCGCTAACTTTTTAAGACTTTTGTCTTTGCCTGAAGAAGTGAAGGAAAATGTTTCACGTGGAACATTATCTATGGGACATGCACGAGCAATTGTAGGTTTGAAAGATCCAGTGCTTGTTAAACAATTGGCAAAACAATGCGTAGAGCAAGAGTGGAGTGTGCGCGAGCTTGAGGAAGCGGTGAAAAATCTCGATCGTAAGCCAACGGAAAAAGATAAGGTGAAGGTCAAGAAACGGGACCCTTATATCGATCATTTGGAAGAGAGCTTGCGTGAACGTTTTAAAACTACCGTCAAAATTAAGCATAATAAGGATAAAGGGAAAATTGAGCTGAATTATTATAGCAAGCAAGATTTAGAGCGGTTGCTTGAACTGTTGCAGTAACTTTCACTTTAAATATATGATGTTTTAAAATGGATAGTGCGTATATCAGGATGATCTGTCGTGAGAAAGTGTTTGTCCAGTTTAGTGAGGTTAAAGCCTTCTCTAATTTGATTAGGGTGAAGGGATAATCTTAATGATCATCTGGGTTTTCTTCACAAGATTATAGCTCGCTAATATGGAATATCACATCTTGATGGGGAAAGACATGTCGGTGTTCCTTAAATTGGAACAAGACATGTCTTTCTTAAAATCTGAGAAAGTATAAGTTTAGCACGATCCTTTAAACTTAAAATTCTTTCTTGAAACGCAAGTTGTACTCGTCGAAGAGAGCAAGGGTGTTTACGCTTAAAGTGGTTGGAATGTAGCTATTCAGTCATGTGTTTAGTCCTTCTTGTAGGAAATTGCACCGTACTTTAAATTCGACGTCTATACAACGGCAAAAGTGGTTTTATCATGAAACATATTCTTATTTTCCTGCAGGGAAAGGTTGCTTTGACGGCACTTGTTAAACGTGATGCAGGAATAAAGGAGATGCAAGGATGGACTCAATCATTTATCTGGATCACGCGGCTACCTCTTGGCCAAAACCTCCGGAAGTGATGGAGGCTATGAAGCTAGCGATGGATGAAGCTGGGGCCAATCCAGGCCGCGGAAGTCATCGTATGGCGGTAAATGCATCAAGAGTGCTTTTTAACACGCGCAGAGCATTGGCACAATTATTCGCTGTTCATAATCCCAATGATATTGTGTTAACTTCAAATACGACTGAGGCACTGAATTTGGCGATCAAAGGTTACCTTAATGAGGGAGACCATGTTATTGCAACGATGATCGAGCATAATTCAGTAAGGAGACCGCTGGAATATTTGAAACGGACCAAGGGAATCCGTGTGGATTATATTTCTGTCGATACAGAGGGAGAAGTGAACCTGAAAGAGGTGGAGAGAGCTTTTAATCAGAATACCCGTCTGGTGGTGTGTTCTCATAGCTCTAATCTGCTCGGATCTATTCTTCCTATTAAAGAGATTGGTGAATTAGCAGCCCGTTATGGAGCTGTGCTTCTTGTTGACGCCGCTCAGAGTGCAGGAATGATACCCATTGATGTAGTGGAAATGAACATCGGTATGCTCGCTTTTCCAGGACATAAAGGGCTTTTGGGGCCTCAAGGGACAGGAGGGCTCTATATTGCGCCGGATATCGAGCTGAAGCCATTAATGCATGGCGGGACGGGCAGCCAATCCAACGCTCTAGAACAGCCAAACATAAGACCAGACCGGTATGAGGCAGGGACACCGAATACGATTGGATATGCGGGTCTTCAAGCGGGTGTTAATAAAGTGCTGGAATGGACACCTGAAAAAATATATCATCATGAATGGGAACTTGCTCAGCAGATGATGGAGGGATTATCCTCTATACGAGGTATAACAATATTAGGTCCTGATTTAGGAAAACCGAGAACGGGACTTGTGTCCTTTATAGCAGAGGAGAAGGATGCTTCTGAGTTGGCGTTCATATTGGATCGGAAATATGGCATTGCTGTACGTGCAGGATATCATTGCACTCCACTAGCGCATATGGCGGCAGGAACAGAAAACACCGGCGCTGTTAGAGCCAGTGTCGGGTTATGGACCACTAAAAAAGATATTGATAGCATAGTTCATGCTATAGCAGAAATTCAGAGCTGATTGACAGATCAAGATTGGGGAGAAGGAATGAAGAGGTATGTCTGAATTAAATGAATTGATCATGGAACAACTTCATTGGTTTGTCGTCGGAATGGTCGCTATCATTTTTATTTTATGGATAACCGTAATGGTGCAAGGCGTAAAGATTCGTAAGATGCGTCGTAAATATGAGGCGATGATGTCCGGCAGCGGAGTAGAGGATCTGGAAACATTGCTCCTCAATCAGAAGGTTCAAATGGATGCTATTGAAGAGGAACAAGGCAATCATCGCTCATATCTAGAATCCATTACTGAAAATATGAAAAATGTTAAATCCAAAACAGGCATCGTTCGATACAATGCATTTGGTGAACGAGGGAACGACCTGAGTTTTTCCATCGCCATTTTGAGTGAGAAAGGGGATGGATTGGTACTAACCGGCCTATACCATCGGGAGAGTTCCTTTGTATATGCCAAACCGCTCAAAAACGGTGAGTCCCAGCATTCTTTGTCTCCTGAGGAACAAGAGGCTATACGTCTTGCGCTGCAAGTAGGGTAGTGCGATTCCATTCTTTCATAGCCGCAAAAAGGCAGTTGGCGATAATGTCTGACAGCCGCATAACAAGACTTAAACGAGTGTTCTGTAAAACAAAGTATTCCATAAAGCCGCCGACATTGACGATGCCAGTTACATGGATATCGCCAACCGGCGGCAATTCTTTATGTACGCCTGCACCTGGACGGAGAGGACCTTCTGAAACTTGAATAGATCCCACACTCGATGATTGACCGAGACAGGCATCGATCCCGATGACATAGGGATTATCGAAACGCTCATGAATAGCCGCAAGTGTTTCTTTCAAATTCATTGCGTGAACAGGCTCGTCCAATGTGCCGTACAGGTGAAATAGCGAGCTGTTGTAACGCGAAAGAGCTGTGCCAACGAGTGGACCGAGACAATCCCCGGTGGAGCGGTCTGTACCGATGCAGACGATAACTAAAGGACGGTGTTCCACCCCGGAAGAGAGGTAATAAAGTAGACGATGGATTATAGCAGAATGGATTTCAGGATCCGTATGTGGTATTTTTAAACTTGAAAATTGCTGACGGGGTGAAGATTTAGATAAACGATTCAGGTTCATAAGTAGAATCTCCCTTTCATCTGCGATTGGTAGTATTAGTATATGGATGAAAGAATGTTTTTATACTTCTGGATCGATAAAAGAAGATTAATCTGTATGTTCATAGAATATGATGAGCCGAAGGTATTTTTGAAAGGTGTGGTGTGCCCTATGATGCTGATTGCTTTTGATTCTACGCAGCAGGCGCTTCGGGCAGAAATGCTGCTGGAATATGCAGAAATTGAAATTGACTTGTTTCCGACACCGAAAGAGATTACAGCCGGCTGTGCATTATCGATTCAATTTCCACCCGCTGCGTTAAAAGAGGTACAAGAGATTATTACCCAAGAAGGGGTAGAAATCCGGGGGATCTTTACGCAGAACGACAACATGATTTACATAAGCATCTAGAGTATTTGGGAGGATTATTTGATGGTTAACCAAAATGGTTTAATATCAGAGCAAACTGAAAAAGCGCTAAAGGAGGCTTGGAAATTGAGTGATGCGTTTTGGAATTGGATGACGGATGCAGATATGTGGATGGGCGTATTGTTTGCTGCTATTCGAATTTTAGTTATATTTTTAATTACCCGTATCATTATACGGGTTGTTTATAAAATGATAGATCAGTTTTTAAAGAGACAGGAAAAAAGTAGAATCCATATGAACCCGCGGCGGTTTGTTACGGTAGGAGAGCTTTTGAAAAATGTAACAGCCGTAGTTTGTAACTTTATCATGGTACTGATTATTTTATCAGAGCTTAATTTCGAACTGGGGCCGCTGCTTGCTGGTGCAGGTGTGCTTGGGTTAGCTATCGGTTTTGGGGCGCAAAGTTTGGTAAAGGATGTAATAACTGGATTTTTCATTATATTAGAAGATCAATTTGCTGTTGGTGATATGATCAAGAGCGGGGAGTTTAGAGGGACTGTGGAGTTAATCGGTTTGCGTACAACTCGAATCATCGGATTGAATGGGGAAACGTATGTTATTCCGAATGGTCTGATTACGAGTGTAACGAACTACTCGGTGTCCAATTCTCTTGCGATCGTCGATTTGCCTGTGAAGAATGAGAAGCGATTAAATGAAACATTGTCACTGATTGAACGGGCGTTAGAAGGGATTAAGGAGCGCCGGCCTGAACTGCTGCAAGATCCTGAAATCCTTGGAATCCAATCGCTTACAACCGCCGAATATGTCGTGCGGATCGCTGCCGAGTGTCATCCGAATGCACGGGAAGTAGCCGAACGGGAGATTTATAAAGATATTAAGCAGGAGCTGGAAGCGGAGGAGATGCGTCAGTCTTCGCAAGGATTGTAAAGAATATGATCAGTTCACTTGATTATCAATGAGATCATGCATAGAATAGATAACAATATACGGAATTATCGTTCAATTAAAGGGGGAGTGGCAATGGAACGAAAAGTGTTTCAATTGGGGGATGTGGTTCAGATGAAAAAGCCCCATCCATGCGGGAATAATGAAATGGAGATTATTCGTATGGGGATGGACATCCGAATCAAGTGTACCCGTTGTCAGCATAGTGTACTGATCCCTCGAGCCAAATTTGAGAAAAATATGAAAAAGGTTTTGCGGTCTGCAGCTGTCGAAAATGAGAACGCCTAAACATTGATCGCATAACAGCTGGCACGTGATTGTAACCATATTGACCCGGCATAGCAAGACATGTTATAATCAATCGTGCTGTGGAAAGGTACCCAAGAGGCCCAAGGGGGCTGACTCGAAATCAGCTAGGCGTCGCAAGGCGTGCGTGGGTTCGAATCCCACCCTTTCCGCCACCTTCATCATCAACTTTTGAACACATAACATGAACCTTTCGCTGTTTAAATCAGCGAAAGGTTCTTTTCGTTTTGATGAGAATGATACAAAATGCATCTATTCTAAATGCGGTACCCCGTGCCAAATCCAATCTAAGTGAAAAAAGGAGGGCTCCGTGAGCCCTCCTGCTGGTTAGGCGGTGCTTGTGAAATTGGAATCTATAGCATACACTATCGCAATACCTCGGTAAATCAGCCTTTACTTGTCCAATACAGGTCAAGCCTTTTGCTTATTCCCTCCGCATGCTTTTTCGTGCAGAGTAAGATTCTATGCGTAATTCAGCTGCGTTGTCCAACGGAACCACACCTCTCTCAAGTGCACCGCCTAATGATATTGTGCGTAATAAACGGATTATTATACGCAAGGTATTTAAAAAAGTTCGGGTAAAGCAATTATTTAGGCTGTACCCGCCTTTTGTTTACCCATACCCGGTCATCATTTGTGTTGTCAGGGAACGGGTCTCCTTTGTTAAGCTTCACTTGTTGAGGATCTTCAATACCCATAATGTGGTCTCTTACACCAACTTCGATATACACACCATTGTTGGGCGCTTTTTCTCCACTGTGAAACTCACTGCGCTCACCCATGACGATTCCTCCTTCATTATAATGAAATACTTTCTTAGGTTGTACCGATAAAGCAGGAATCATGGCAGGTAAAGAGCGGAAGGGCGGGATCGGGGAATGGTAAGATATTTAAGGGGTAGGTGTAAAGGTTGTGAGTGAGCAGAAGTTGTTTCGCGACAATAATTATCCTGAATATATTAATAATTGAATTTATTAATATATTTGCTTAAAAGATTTACTTTTGGAATATTATAGTATATTATAGGTGCATACTTAAAAAGGGAGATGATGAAATGAAGATTCGTTCACTTATTGCAAGTACTGTTCTTACTGCTTCTTTAGTAGCTGGCGGTGCTTCAGCCTTTGCTGAGCAGACACCCCAAACTTCAAATTCTACTTCCTCCACAAGTTTTGAAAGCGCTTTACAAGTATCGTCGTATGAATGGCGTGGTACAAAAACTTTTTATGGTCGAAAACCACCACAAACAACAACTCATGATGATGGTAGAGGATATATTGGAACAGTTACTCTTCAACCAGGAAGCGAATTCCTACTAGATCCTGCTAACAATGTATGGACTGGGAATTATATTGGTGTTTTATATTATCAGTATTAATCAATAACAGCTGAAAATGAAAAGTAGATAATTTTTTTGTGGAAAAATAGCTCCTTATCTTCATGATAGGAGCTTTTTTATTTTTCAATCAGATTTTATGAAGCATTTGATCGTTTGCTTAAGAGGTAAAAGAACTTGCATCCGATCATTCGTTCTGATATATTATTATGGTGCGAGTTAATGCTCGTTCCTTGCTCCCAACTGGATTGGGGGCCGAAGTCCATAAGGAGGTGAAAGATATGCGCAAATATGAAGTGATGTACATTATTCGTCCTGACCTTGAGCAAGAAGCTGTTCAAGCTGCAGTCGATAAATTCCAAGGCATCATCTCCAACGGCGGAGAAATTACAAAGCACGAAGTAATGGGTAAACGCCGTCTTGCGTATGAGATCAAGAAATACCGTGATGGTGTGTATGTTCTGGTGAACTTCAATGCAACACCTGAAGTTGTCGCTGAACTTGAGCGTATCATGAAGATTTCTGACGAAGTCATTCGTTATCTCATTACGAAGGACGTAGCCTAAGACCGAGAGGTTTTGTAATAAATTCGTTCTAAGGAGGGGATTGGATTGTTGAACCGTGTTATTTTGATCGGCCGGCTGACCCGGGATCCGGAGCTGCGCTATACGCCAACAGGAGTAGCGGTCACACAATTTACACTTGCTGTGGATCGTCCGTTTGTCGGACAAGGAGGGGAACGCGAAGCGGATTTTATTCCGATCGTGACCTGGAGGCAGCTTGCTGAAACGTGTGCGAACTACTTGCGTAAAGGTCGTCTGACGGCTGTAGAAGGGCGTATTCAAGTGCGGAATTACGAAAATAACGAAGGTAGACGTGTATATGTTACCGAAGTCATTGCCGATAATGTCCGCTTCCTGGAATCAAACCGTGATCAGAGTGAAGGTGGCGGAAATCGTGAGGAATCGTCGTTTGGCGGAGGAAGCAGCAGCGGAAACCGCGGGAACAGCAACTACTCACGCAACAATCAAGATCCTTTTTCCGATGAAGGAAAACCGATCGATATTTCGGATGATGATTTGCCATTTTAAATTAGGAAGGACTGATAAAGCATGGCTTTTAAGCAAAGAGAAGGCGGAGACAACGATAAAAGACCGGCACGCCGCGGCGGCCGCAACAAACGTCGTAAAGTTTGTTTCTTCACAGTGAATAAGATTACTCACATTGACTATAAAGATACAGATTTGCTCAAGAAGTTCATCAGCGAACGCGGTAAAATTTTGCCACGTCGTGTGACTGGAACGAGTGCAAAATATCAGCGTGCCCTGACGATTGCGATCAAACGCTCCCGTCAAATCGCATTGCTTCCATATACAACGGAGTAAATCTCCGCATAATAAGAAGAGCGGTTCAGCCTAAGTTGCTGAACTGCTCTTTTTTACATATCAAGTATAAATTCATGGGATTAAGGTAAGGAGCCTTATCTAACATGGTTAAATAACGTTACCCCCACTGGCCGATGAGCTGAAGCGCGACATATACTCTTTAACTTCAAAAGTATATTTAAATGAGCCACATTTTCTCTTTTGGGCGGTTTAGCTGCAATAATACATTTAAATCAGCGATATTTTCTTCTTTAGGCAGTTTACCTGCAATAATACATTTGATTTCGCCTGAAACAAGCTTTTTGGCGAAAAGCTTGAATGTTAACTGTACTTTTATAGTTAATTGCCCTAAAATCGAAAAACCCACATTTTTAAATGCACTTTTGCAGCTAGCATGGCAGGGGGCTTCCTGCTGAATATATTATGATACTGGTGTAACGTAAGGCCAGCGTTAACGCTCTTTCCATCTTCTTTGCTGATAAAAATAATTTTAACGGCAATTGCTCGTCCTCGATGACTTCGATAAAAGTATCGACCAACTTCATATCACTTTTATCGTTTTGGTTTTAACATCATAGTGAAATGCACCGAAGTTATATACTCTCTAGAACATGAGAAAAGAAGAGAATGACCGGTACCATTTCTTCAGGATATGTCCATTATAGAAAGACATATGTATTTTCAATATAAGGTGTTCACTCATATTAAAAAAATTAATTTGAACACATATCCGTCTCCTACTAGTAGACAATTGTATTTATGTGAAAATAATAACTTTAATTGAATCTTATTCTATCCTTTGTAAAAACACGTTAAATCATTAATCATTTTTCTTTTAAAATCAACTATTATGAATATTTCTCTTAATTAAATAAGTTGACGAATAGAAGGAGAAACCATGCATCAGTTTTGTCCTTTTCCATAAGACATTTGTCAGCTGACGATAAATGAATCGAAATATGTTAAATAGAGTCAGTGGGCAAACTGGTTTAATTGTTCTATTTGAAATGTCCTCTCACAGTAAACATCAATCGAGCGTGCATAATATTCCTCTTTTATCCAAACGATAAGGAAAAAAGGAGGCATTTTCATGTGCAGACGATTTTCAATGTCCGCAAGTATCGAAGAGCTCGGCAAACAGTTTCAAATCAACAGAGTGATGTATTATTATAAAAATCGCTACAATATCAGTCCAACACAAAAGATTCCAGTCATTCTTCGTGATCAGAACGAAAAAGTGCTTGATGAATTTCGGTGGGGGTTAGTCCCGTATTGGGGTAAGGCTGCCGTGAATGCTGACTTATATCAAGTACATCAAAATCCTTCATATCGCAAAATCGTCGATTTGCGGCGCTGCGTTATTCCTTGTAATGGATTTTATTACTGGAGAACCGTAGGGAAGAAAAGTTATGCTGTAAGGGTTGTTCATCCGAATAATGAATTGTTCGGAGTTGCCGGCCTGTATGAGATCTGGCGAAGTGCCAATGGCGAAGAAATGAGAACGTGCACGATGTTAATGACAGGAGCTAATGTGTTTATTCGGGAATTCGAGGACCGGATGCCAGCAATTTTGTCTAAAGAAGGTGTGGAAACCTGGCTAAGTCCAGAAATCAGAGGGATTCACAATTTGCAGCCACTGCTCAGAACTTTTGAGGGGGCCATGCGAATATACCCAGTTACACCATTGGTAGCAGATGACAATCATGATCATCAACAGTGCATTGAGGAAATGGACCTCAAGCTGGCTTGGGTCAAAAATATTTAAAGGAATAAAGTGTAAGATGGAATCCGGATGATACCGGGTTCTTTTTTGTTATAGGGCTATCTATCTAGATTCTATTAAATCTTACATGAAATCGCTTCAAAAAGAGCTCGTTCAGTAAACCAGGTTAAACTTTGTACCCTGAATATGACCTGTAATGATTATTTTTAGGATGCAAAAGGACTTAGGAATTAAAAATACATTACTCCATGTTAAAAATCCTTACATAGAAACTCGTTTTTAACTTTAAAAAATGAAAAAATGTGAAAATTTTATGAACAAAACATTAAAATTAATCTATTTTCTGAAACTATCATAGACAATTTTTATAAGAAAATTCGCCTTATACCCCGAAATCAACACATAAAACAATTTTTTTAGAGAAAATTTAAAAAAGTAATTGACGTCATCTATTTTTACACGTATCATAACATTAATTTTATAGAGATCGAGATATTATTTAGCGACTTTGGTACTAATTGACCATTGGTATATTTAATGGAAGCTTACAGGCTCTTTTTCATAGTTGTAGTGACATTCTAAATTTTAGTAAACGTAATTATTTATGGATAATAACCAAATTATCCTAATAATTTATAAGCAACATCAATTTAGTAAGGAGGATTAGCATGAGGAAGAGAATGTCGCTATGGCTGGTCATCATGCTGCTTGCCATCACCACTGTACTGGCAGCATGCTCCGGCGGCAACAGTGAAGCACCGCAAGAGGGGGAAAAAGTAAGTCAGGAAGCGCCGAATGGAGAGGAGAAAGATAATGGAACCTCTGCTGAAGGTGGAGACGAAAGCATGGGGTATTTCGAAGCAGAAAGTCCTGAAAAGAACGTTCCAACAGCACTGAATCGTAAAGACACGCTGGTTGTTGGTATGACTGCACCTAAAGGTGTATTTAACCCGTTCTACTGGCAAACAGGATACGACAAACATGTTGTAGACACTGTGTTTGATGCATTCCTGGTTGTTAAAGATGACGGTACATATGAAAACCGTCTGGCAGAGAAGATTGAAGTTTCAGAGGACAAGAAAAAGTATACGTTTACATTGAAGCAGGGTGTGAAGTATACAGACGGAACTCCAGTTACTGTGAAAGACTATGCATTTGCACTGAAAGTACTTCATGACAAGAGCTATGATGGCCAATCCGATATTCACAAGGTCAATATTAAAGGCGGTAAAGAATATTACGAAGGCAAGGCAGACGAAATTTCTGGTGTTAAGATCATTGATGATCACAACATTGAAATCGAAGTGACTGAGCCAAACGCGATGACCAAAGATGAACTGGGAACGATCTATTTCTTTCCAGAACATTACTATGGCAAGGATTACAAGCAAGGTGATCTGGAATACATGAAGGATTTGCACTCGAAGCCAATCGGAAGCGGTCAATATTCCGTAAAGAGCTTCACTCCAGGTCAAGAGGTCGTATTGGAAGCGAATCCGGACTATCACCTGGGCGCACCGAAAATTAAAAATCTGATTTTCAAGTCAACAACCGCAGAAACAAAAATGGCGATGTTAAAGTCTGGTGAAACCGATGTCGATGAAGTCACAGTTAACGAAGACAATGTTGAAGAATTGAAGTCTTATGGTTTCCTGGATTTAAATCTTTTCAAAACGAACGGTTACGGATACATTGCAATGAACCACAATGATCCTAAATTCCAGGATCAAAAAGTACGTCAAGCGCTTATATACGGTTTGAACCGTCCTGAAATTGTAGAAATCGTCTATGGTCAATTCGGTAACGTGATTAACATTCCACAGACTAGCTTGTCTTGGTCATACACAGATGAAGGTATTGAACTATACGATTTTAACATTGATAAAGCAAACCAGTTGCTGGATGAAGCAGGTTGGGCTAAAGGTGCAGACGGTATCCGCGAGAAGGATGGAATTAAATTTCAAATCAATTTCTCCGCAACAGCTGATAACGAAGTAGTAGATGCTCTTATTCCGGTTATGACACAGAATTACCAAGAGCTAGGTATTAAAGTAACAGCCGAGACGCTTGATTTCAATGCGATTATGGATAAGAAGGACCAGGGCAACTTCGATATGTTCTTCGCAGCATGGGGCTTGACACCGGACCCAGATTCAACGGTATACATTACTAACGGAGCACAGAACGATGTCGGATATTCGAATAAGATGGTCGACCAGTATGCTAAAGAAGGCCTGGCAGCTATGGAGCTTGAAGGTCGTAAGGAAGCATACAAGAAGATGTACCAAGAGATAAATAAAGATGTTCCTGCGATCCTGGTATATCAAAGACGTGATATGTGGGCGATAAACTCCAGAGTTAAAAATATGGAAATCTCCCCTTATAAAGACTTTACACATGGTTTGTATAAAGTTGAATTGGAGCAATAACAGCAAGAGAAATATGCTCAGCTCGCAAGAGCTGGGCATATCCACTTATATGCCAGGAGGAATAATATGAAGCATTACATTATTCGCAGGCTGCTGCAGATCATTCCGACCTTGATCGGAATATCCATTCTTATATTTGCGATATCCGCTTTGGTTCCAGGTGATTATATTACAGCTCAAAACAACCCGAACATGACCGCAGAAAAAGCGGCTCAGCTTCGGGCAATTTACGGTTTGGACAAGCCCCCTATAGAGCGCTATTTCACTTGGGTCGGGAATATGATTCAGGGAAACATGGGGGAATCCCTTCAGCACAAGCAGCCCGTTACGACAGTTATAGGGAACTATGTCGGGAATTCATTTATTATCGCCTTTTTCAGCTTGATGTTTAGCTGGATTATTGCTGTCTTCGCAGGTGTATTTTCCGCCAAATTTCAGTATTCATTCTTTGATAAGGCGGTCACATTAATTGTATTTTTATGTATGTCGCTTCCATCTTTCTTTATCGGACTACTTCTCATTAAGATTTTTGCCTTGGATCTTGGCTGGCTGCCTGTGGGCGGTATGAAGACAGCTGGCTTAAATGCAACGGGTTGGGAATATATTTTTGATGTTGCCAAGCATTCGTTAATGCCGATTACTGTATTAACGATGCTGAGTACAGGCAGTTTAACCCGTTATTTCCGTACAAGCATGCTGGAAGTTATCCGTCAGGATTACATTCGGACGGCAAGAGCCAAAGGGCTGAAAGAACGTAAAGTTATATTCAAGCATGCGCTTCGTAACGCACTGCTTCCGGCCATTACACTGATGGGATTTGAACTGCCTGCTCTTTTTGGCGGTGCCATCATTTTGGAGAAAATCTTTATATGGCCCGGGGTTGGTCAGGTTTATCTGGAATCGATCACCATGCGCGACTATCCGTTCATGCTTGGGTTTACAGTGTTCTTGGCTACCCTTACGCTCATCGGCAATCTGATCTCTGATGTGCTGTACGGATTAGCTGATCCAAGAATTCGCTTAAAGTAGGAGGAGATTCATTTGTCCGTTGAGACTTCACCAGTAAAAACGAATCTGCAAGTTCCGAAGAAGCGGCCGGATTCGCCGTGGCGAATGGCGATTCGTCGTTTTGCACGAAACCGTTTGGCTGTAATGGGACTTATTATTTTGGTAATTATGATTATGTTTTCTTTTGCGGGTCCGCTGCTCTCACCGTATTCACTTCATGAATACAGCGCAAAAGATAAAAACCTGCCGCCAAGTGCTGCTCACTGGCTTGGAACGGATAAGATTGGGCGGGATGTCTTGCTCCGACTGATGCTGGCAGGCAGAATTTCTCTTACCGTTGGCTTGGTTGCTACGGGGATCTCCGTAGTTGTTGGGGCAACGCTCGGGGCATTGGCTGGATTTTATCGTAAATATGCAGACACGCTGATTATGCGTATTGCTGATATTTTTATGGCGATGCCGTCTCTGCCGATCCTTATTATTGTGGGGGCAATATTATCCGATCTTGAAATCGAGCCCAAAAACCGTATATTTTTCCTGATGCTTATGATCGGTTTATTGGGGTGGAGCAGTCTTTCCAGGCTTGTACGCGGCCAAATATTAACGCTTCGCGAACAGGAATTTATGCAGGCGACAGAAGCGCTCGGTCTTCGGGACCGTCGTAAAATCTTCCGCCATCTGCTGCCGAATACAGTGCCGATTATTATCGTATCCGCTACGCTAAGTGTAGCCGGAGCTATTATTTATGAATCTTCACTTAGCTTCCTTGGGATCGGGGTTGTTCCGCCAACACCATCATGGGGGAATATGATTTCGGCTGCCAACAATATGATTGATTTCGATAAGAGACCATGGCTGTGGGTACCACCAGGTATGTGTATTCTTATTACCGTTGTAGCGATCAATTTGATCGGCGACGGACTTCGCGACGCACTTGACCCTAAAATGAAGAAGTAGGAGATGCGATCATGGCAAAAGATTTAGTACAATTCCGCAATTTAAAAACGCATTTTCATACCTCCGCAGGTATCGTGAAAGCCGTCGACGATGTCAGCTTTTCGATTCGTGAAGGCGAGACGTTGTGTGTAGTCGGTGAGTCAGGCTGCGGAAAAAGTGTGACAGCCATGTCACTGATGCGTTTGATTGATGTCCCTCCAGTCGGGGGAGAGATATTTTTTGAGGGCAAGGACCTGCTCAAAATGAACAAACGGGATATGAGCATGATTCGTGGTAACGATATCGCCATGATCTTTCAGGAGCCGATGACTTCCTTGAATCCCGTATTGACGATCGGGGAGCAGATTGTTGAGCCGATTATGCTTCACCAACTGGTTAACCGCAAGGAAGCACGTGAACGTGCGATAGAACTTATCAATCTTGTCGGTATCCCTCGTGCAGAAAAAATTTATGAGTCGTACCCGCATGAGCTTAGCGGCGGTATGCGTCAGCGGATTATGATCGCAATTGCGCTCAGTTGTAATCCAAAGCTGCTCATTGCCGATGAGCCGACTACAGCGCTTGATGTTACGATTCAGGCACAAATTCTGGACTTAATGCGTGATATTAAGGATAAGTTTAATACATCGATTATGTTGATTACGCATGACCTCGGTGTCGTGGCAGAAATGGCCGATTATGTAGTTGTTATGTATGCCGGTAAAGTAATCGAAGAGGCTCCTGTCATCGAGTTGTTCCAGAATCCGAAGCATCCATATACGAAAGGACTTTTAAAAGCCAAGCCAATTATTAACCAAAAGCAGGACCGTTTATATTCGATACCGGGGCAAGTACCTAATCCGATTGAGCTCGGGAACAATTGCCATTTCCACGACAGATGCGAATTTTGTATGAATATTTGTACTGAGAAGGAACCTCCGCTTGCTGTCGATCCTAATGGTCATAAGGTTGCATGCTGGCTGTACGAAGAGGAGGGGAAAAAGAAATGAGTCAGGCGTTGATTGAAGTTACCGATCTGAAGAAATATTTCCCTATTACTGGCGGTGTATTCCAGCGTAAAGTCGGCAACGTTAAAGCTGTCGATGGTGTCAGCTTTACGATTAATCGCGGTGAATCCTTTGGGCTTGTTGGAGAATCAGGCTGTGGAAAAAGTACCATAGGACGTACTATTCTCCGCCTCCTTGAAAAAACAGAGGGACAAGTTGTTTTCAATGGTCAGGACATCCATACGTTGTCCAAAAATAAGCTGCGTGAAATGCGACCTAAAATGCAGATCGTATTCCAGGACCCTTTCAGCTCACTTAATCCGAGAATTAAAGTAGGGGAAGCTATTGGTGAAGCGCTTCTGGATCATGGACTTGTTGACCGAAAAAATTTAAAGAATCGGGTCATTGAAACGCTTGAGATCTGCGGATTGTCTGGCTATCATTATGACCGTTTCCCGCATGAATTTTCCGGAGGACAGCGTCAGCGGATCGGTATTGCACGGGCCTTGATCTTGAACCCGGAATTCATCGTAGCCGATGAGCCGGTGTCTGCGCTTGACGTATCCATACAGGCACAGATCATTAACTTGCTGACTGATCTGCAGAGGGAGAAACAGCTCACATACTTGTTCATATCCCATGATCTCAGCGTTGTAGAGCATCTATGCAACCGAATTGGCGTGATGTATCTGGGTTCTATGGTTGAGATGGCCAGCAAGGAAGAACTGTTCCGTAATCCACTTCACCCATATACGAAAGCTCTTCTTTCTGCTGTTCCGGTTCCAGATCCGACATTAAAGCGTGAGCGAATCGTCTTGAAAGGCGATATACCTAGCCCAGCGAATCCACCTTCTGGATGTAAGTTCCATACTCGTTGTCCGCTTGCCTCCGACCTGTGCAAACAGCAAATACCGGAGTATCGTAACATGGGCGATGAACATTATGTAGCTTGTCATTATGCTTAAATAAAAATACATGATTCATTGTTATATGAAAACGGCGACAGGTCATCTGTTCGCTGTTTTTTTTCGAAAATATTAAGAAAATTTGAAAAAAATGCAGACTAAACCGCCGTTTCATCCGTCTAATATTATGGAGGGCTTACATATGAAAAAACGGTGGTTATGGTTTGTAATCAGTGCAGTTATAGTAATTCCTGTCGTTTTGATCTTTACAACGAATACAGAACGTATCGGTATTAGGCCAGAAGTAGAAGCTAAGGCAGTTGTGCTTATGGATATGAATACTGGACAAATTCTGTTTAGTGAAAATGGGGATGAGCCTCTGCCTCCAGCGAGTATGTCCAAAATGATGACTGAACTCATCATCCTGGACGAAATGAAGAGTGGTCATCATGATTGGGATGAAGTAGTGACGATTAGCGAGAACGCAAGTACCGTAGGCGGGGTGCGGTTATCTTTAAATACAGGGGATCAGCTTACTTTGGGGGAGCTGTTCCAAAGCATGGCTGTCTATTCCGCGAACGATGCGGCAGTAGCGCTTGCTGAGCATTTTGCCGGGTCAGAATCGGAGTTTGTTAAACGAATGAATCTGAAGGCGAAAGAGCTTCAACTTTCCAGCAAAACATACTTCTTCAGTGCGTCAGGTTTTGAACATAGTGGTAAAAATTCTGCTGACAATCCAAGAGAGACTCGTATGACGGCGATCGATACAGCCAAGCTTGCATCTCATCTCATCAAAAGTTACCCTGAAATATTAAATACATCAAGCAAGACACAAATGAAGCTTTCAGGCCGAGACCTGTACTTAAGCACGACCAACTGGATGCTTCCTTCACTTGGCGGTCCTTATTCGTACGAAGGGACAGACGGATTAAAAACAGGCTATACGGAAAAAGCGGGTTATTGCTTTACCGGAACAGCTGAAAAAGCAGGAAGCCGTCTCATAGCCGTTGTGCTGGGGACTGAAAGTAAGGAAGCTCAGTTTGAAGAGGCTCGAAAGTTATTTGATTATGGTTTTTCTAAAACATTAACCTTGAAAGAGCGGCTGAATGATTGGTTCCATATTGGGAAATCATCGGCTGCTCTTTCTTAATCTACAGAGAAATCACCTAAATTGGTAGTTTTATAGAACTGCCGTCCTGGACTTCACATAAAGCGCAACTCTGGTTTACAATAGACCGTGTGCAGTTTTAAGCCTTTATCTTAGAAACAGGCTTCGGTCATGCGTCAATCCTACGCTTACCGTTTAATTAAGGAAGGAGGCGAGCCAAGAGGCAGAAACTTTTTCCGCTAAAATTGGTTTATCTCATATAAATATGCTTTTTATTTTACAAAAAAAGAAGGAATCTATCCTATGAAGAGGAAAACATTATATATTGCTCTTGCTGCAGTTGTGCTGCTGGGCGGCTTAGGTTATTTGTTCCGAGGTCAGCTTGCAGTAATGGCATTTGATTTATTCATGTCGGATAAGGTGGAGAGCTCGCTGCAAAAGTCGTATAAGCCGCTTCAGAGTGAACAAACGCCTGAGCCTGTCGTTCTTCAAAGTGAGCCGTTTAGTGTTATGCTGCTGGGGAGCGATCAGCGCGAGGATGAGCCCGCCCGTTCGGACACGATGATATTTGCTGTGGTACGTCCTAAAGAATCAAATATACTGCTTGTCTCTATCCCCCGGGATACGTATGTGGATATTATCGGTAAAGATAAGAAAGATAAAATTACACACGCTTTCGCTTTCGGCGGGCATCAGATGGCCAAGGATACGATGGAAGCTTTCCTGGATGAAGAGATCGATTATTATGCATCCATCAATTTCCAAGGACTAAAGGATGTCGTTGATGCGATGGGCGGTGTTGAGCTTCCGATTGGCAAAGACATTGTAAATAAGGGAAAAAATCACGAGAAATTTACAGTTAAAGCGAATAAACCGATATATACAGGTGAGGAAGCGCTGAATTATGTGCGTTACCGGGAAGATAGTGACTTCAACCGGGCAAAGCGTCAACAGGTGTTTCTGGATGCGGTAGCAAAACGGATGATGGAACCTGGTCAAATCGCGAAAGTGCCTGAATTTATTGAGATTATGGGCGATAATTTTCAGACTGACATGCAGCCTAAATTCATTACAGACCTGGCGAAGCAGATGTTGACCGGGGGCAAGCCGGAAATAACAAGCTTTACTATTATGGGTGAAGGCATGAGATTGAATGGCGTCTATTATAATGATGCCAATGATGAGGATGTTAAACGGGCTCAAGAGATGATCGATAACTGGATGGACCCAGAAACTCCAGAATCTCAGCTGATGAAACCTGAAGACACGAACAAAACGGAAACCACAGAGAAATAAATAATCCCATTAGTCAATATATAACGACTTTTAGAATGGGCAAAACGGGCATATCATTGAATTTTTAATCAGCAGTCCGGAATGTCCGACTGCTGATTTTATGTTCTTCATGAAACAGTTGATGTGTTGCTTGCGTATATATATAAAGCGTTTGCAAAAATGCTCATGAAGTACAGGTTTTGCAGCATAGCTATTTAAATGAGACATTATTACTTTATGGATGGGCCTCACGTTTACGCTCATAAGGAGGATTCATAATTATGAATATCGCGTTTTTTTTGCTGCCGAAACAGGAAGTCATCTGTTTAACGATGGATTCCACGCTGCGGCAGACGCTAGAGCGGATGGAGTATCATCGTTATACAGCCGTGCCTATTCTCGATAAAGATGGACAATATGCGGGTACGGTAACAGAAGGCGATCTTTTGTGGCACATGAAAAACTCGAATGGGAAGATTACATTTGAGAATGCATCGAAATTTTTACTTAAAGATGTTCCGCTTTGTATGAATATTAAACCCGTATCGATCGAAGCTAAAATGGAGGATTTGATCAATTTGGCCAAAGTACAGAACTTTGTACCCGTGGTAGACGATATGAATCGGTTTATCGGCATCGTAAGACGGAGCCAGATTATTGAATACTGTGAGAAGTATGTATCCAGAGAGGAAAGTTTGGAGTCACATGGGGCAACCTAAAACATGATTGTTTGCCACTTCTCAAGTTCACAGGCCTGCCATCGCTTTATTTTGCGAAGCAGGCCTGTTCTACAGATGAGCTTGGGACCGGCCAGCCGCTGGGCTCTTTTGTGTGGATGGGTAGCTTTTGTGATATAATGGAGAATAAAGCTTTTTTTCAGGGAGAGATGGAACTTGTCGAACATGCCAAAGGATTTGGATGTGGCTAAGCGCGCCAAGGTAATTGAATGGCTCAAGACTGAAGTGGTTGATAACGTATCCCGACTGTTCAAAGCGCTGTGGGAAGGAAGTACAGCCAAGGTGGGCGACAGTCTGGCTAGCTTGATGATGAGTTCTTACATACTAGGCCGTAGACTAGGCATGTCATATCGGGATATGGATGATCTCTTAATTGAAAAGTTGAAGAAACATAAGCAGGAAGGGCATCAGTTGGAAGATTGGTATCAGGATATTTCTGCGTTGGAAGAACATTTACGTAAGAGGTGAGCACATTTGAAACAGCGTTGGGTAACAGTAGTGTGGAGCGTTATTTATTTGCTTCTGCTGCTCTCTTTACTTACACCATTTTCGATTGTAACCGCGCTTCTAGTGATTGTGCCGGTTGCAATTCTTTTCACAGCATTAAATACAAAATCATTTATTCTTCACCTTGCCCCGGTATGGCTGGTCGTGGCACTGATTTCTCCGATATATTTGATACTTGCGGCTTATTTCATAATTCCCGGAATCGTGATGGGATACTGGTATCGAAAGAGAGCGCCGGCAATGCGTGTGTTGAAATATGGAATAGCGTCCATACTCATCGAAATGCTTCTACTGCTTGTAGTTGGAACTGCATTTTTCCAGATTGATCTGTCGGAATATGTGGACCAAATTGTACAAATGACAACCTCACCGTTAGAGCAGATGGGTGTTGATAGCGGTATGACCGGACAGTTCGTACCGACTCAGGAGCATATAGACACTTTTAAAGAGAGAACCATGATGATGGTTCCGTTTGCGATGATTATTAGCTCGATCTTGATGACGGCTGTAACACATGCGTTGACTCGTCCGATTCTGAGCAGTATGGGTTACTCCGTACCTGCATTGAAAAAGGCGCGGGAATGGATGCTTCCCCGTTCCTTGATTTGGTATTATCTGATCGTTTGGATAATAGGTATGTTCAGCAGGGGAACAGATAGCGGCACCCTGAAGATGATTGTGGTCAATGCCATGCCGCTGCTACAGTTTTGCTTTATGATTCAGGCTCTCGGATTTTTCTTTTTCCTCACTCATGAGAAGAAATGGCATCCGATTGTTCCATATCTTGTCGCTGTTCCGATTTTGTTTTTCCCGCCGATGCTTATTATTGGTTTATTAGACCTGGCGTTCCCACTGCGACAGTCCATAAGTAAAAAAAATAGATAGGGTGATTAGTCATGCCTAAATTTCTGCAGAAACGCTGGCACGGCTATCATACCGTCTGGGCGTTTGCGCTGGTTCTATTACTTGTTGCTTTTCTGTCTTTCTATAATACCTGGGCTGGTGTTATCGGCCTGCTGCTTGCGATTATAAGCGGTTATTTGATGCTCAGGGCAGAGCTGAAGTTCCGAAGTGATCTGGTTGAATATATCGGTGATTTATCGTTTCGTATCCGGCGTGTGGAGGGCGAAGCGGTCAGTATGCTGCCATTTGGAATTATTCTCTACAGTGAGGATAAGACCGTTGAGTGGCACAATCAATTCGTTGTGAACATGTTTCCGCACCAAACACTGGTGGGTATGCCTTTGAATGAACTATTTCCCAAGCTTATCGATGCGATACGGGAAAAAAAGGAGTCCAAAGAGGGCTTAAAGGCGGAGCTGCGTCTGGTGCTGAACCATGATCGTAAATATTATGAAGCTACCGTTATACCAGAAGAGCGGCTTATTTATCTGGACGAGATTACAGAGCTTGTCGTACTGCGTCAGCGTTATGAGGAAGAGCGGCTTGCCCTTGGCATTTTGATGATGGATAATGTTGATGAAGCAACTCAGGGGATGGATGATCAGCAGCGTACAGCGCTTTTGGCGAAGGTAAGCAGTGAAGTTACAGATTGGGCTCGCGAGTTCAACGTTTATTTACGGAGGCTTTCCTCTGAGCGTTTTCTGATGATGCTGAACAAAAAATCACTCGATGCTCTGGAGAACAGTCGCTTCCTTATTCTTGATAAGGTTCGGGAGATGACGGCTGATTTGAAGGTGCCGCTGACACTCAGTGCAGGGCTTGCCTTTGGTTCGGAGGACATCAGGGAGCTTGGTCAGTTGGCTCAGTCATCATTGGATATGGCTCTTGGACGCGGGGGCGATCAGGCCGCTGTAAAGGCCGGACAGAGGTTATCTTTTTATGGCGGAAAGTCAAATGCTGTGGAGAAACGGACCCGGGTGCGTGCCCGTGTTATTTCCCATGCGCTCCGTGATCTGATCCAGGAAAGTGATCGTGTCATCATCATGGGGCATAAAATGCCGGATATGGATGTGGTCGGTGCTTCCATAGGGGTACTGAAAGCAGCTCAGCTGTTTGATGTGGAGGCCCATATCGTTCTTGAAGGAATCAATCCTTCCGTCAAGCGGATTATGGAAGAGGTTCGCAAGGATGAAAACTTGATGAGCCAGTTTATTTCACCGGAGCAGGCGATGCAAAATCTAACCCAGCATACGCTGCTTGTTATAGTGGATACTCATAAAGCCTCGATGACGATGGAGCCGCGGCTTGTGAAGCAGGCCAGCCGGGTTGTCGTCATTGATCATCACCGTCGTGGTGAAGAATTTATTAATGATGCCGTGCTCGTATATCTGGAGCCGTATGCATCATCAGCCTGTGAGCTGGTGACCGAGGTACTTCAATACATTCATGACCGGGTGTCTTTGTCTCCGCTGGAAGCTACGGCTCTTCTCGCAGGTATTACAGTGGATACGAAGCATTATGCACTGCATACTGGATCGCGTACGTTTGAAGCGGCGGGGTTCCTGAGACGGCATGGTGCAGACACCATGATGATCCAGCGGGTGTTAAAAGAAGATCTGACAGAATTTATAGCTAAGGCCGAGATTGTAAAACATGCTAGAATGGTATATGAACACATCGCGCTCGCAGTGACACATAAAGGAGAGAAGGTATCTCAGCTGCTTATAGCTCAGGTGGCGGATATGCTGCTGAATATGACAGATGTTCAAGCTTCCTTTGTTATTGGCGAACGGCCTGATGGTCTGATTGGAATCAGTGCAAGGTCTATGGGGCGAATGAACGTTCAGGTCGTTATGGAACGGCTCGGCGGTGGTGGACATCTAACCAACGCCGCGGTTCAGCTTGATATGACGATTGAGGAAGCGGAAGACGCGCTCTTGGAAGTACTGGCTGACATTGAAGCGAAAGAGGGGTTATTGGAATGAAAGTTATTTTTATTAAAGATATGAAGGGTCAAGGCAAGAAAGGCGAGGTAAAAGAGGTATCGGAAGGTTATGCTACAAACTTCTTGTTTCCGCGCGGTATCGCTCGGCCCGCTACTTCAGGTAACATGAAAACGCTGGAGCAGCAGAAGGTATCTGAAGAAAAACGCAAACAGCAGGAGAAAGAAGAAGCTATAGCGCTTGGGAAGAAGCTTGAGGAAATGACGATAACCGTGAAAGCCAAGTCTGGTGAGGGCGGACGTTTGTTTGGTGCCATCACAAGCAAGCAGATTGCAGAAACCTTGGCGGCACAAAAGATTAAGATTGATAAACGCAAAATTGAATTGAGCGAGCCGATTCGTACATTGGGTGTAACACAGGTGCCTGTGAAGCTTCACCCTGATGTCAAAGTAACACTCAAGGTTCAAATTACGGAGGAGTAAAATGGGCGGAGAACTCTATTTCGATCGGATACCTCCCCAGAACCTCGAAGCGGAGCAGGCGGTGCTTGGCGCCGTACTGCTTCAAAGCGAGGCGCTGATTACAGCGATGGAACGGGTGCAGACCGAGGATTTCTACGACAAGACGCACCAGATGATCTACGAAGTAATGGTGCAGCTTGGAGAAGAGAACCAGCCGATCGATCTGGTGACACTTACTTCCCGACTTCAAGATAAAGGGCAGCTGGAGGAGATCGGCGGTGTAAGCTACTTGGCTAAGCTGGCCAATGCTGTACCGACAGCTGCTAACGTAGATTATTACGCTCAGATTATCGAAGAGAAATCGATGCTGCGTCGCCTAATCCGCACAGCCACGCAGATTGTCAGTGAAGGATATACCGCCGGCGATGATGTATCAGGCATGTTAAGCGAGGCCGAGCGTCGTATTTTGGAAATATCCAACCGTCGAACAGGCAGCGGATTTATTGCGATTCGTGATGTGCTGATGGAAGTGTTCGAAAAGGTAGAGGTTCTTCATCAAAACAAGGGGAATACGACAGGCATTCCATCAGGGTTTGTAGACCTGGATAAAATGACGAGCGGATTTCAGCGCAGTGACCTGATTATCGTAGCGGCTCGGCCGTCTGTCGGTAAAACGGCATTTGCGCTGAACATCGCTCAAAATGTAGCTATTCGGGCCAAAGAGACCGTGGCGATCTTCAGTCTGGAAATGTCTGCGCCTCAGCTGGTGCAGCGTATGATCTGTGCCGAAGCCAATCTTGACGCCGGGGTTATGCGTACCGGTGATTTCAAGAGTGACGATGATTGGTCCAAACTGACGATGGGCATTGCCGCTCTGTCGGAGGCTGAAATTTATATTGATGATACGCCGGGTGTAACGGTTGCGGATATACGGGCCAAATGCCGCCGCCTGAAGAAGGAGAAGGGGCTGGGGATGATTGTTATCGATTACCTGCAGCTCATTCACGGGCGAGGCAAGCCTGGAGAGAATAGGCAGCAGGAAGTTTCGGAAATTTCCCGTACCCTAAAGCAAATTGCACGTGAGTTGGAAGTGCCGGTTATTGCACTGTCTCAGCTCAGCCGGGGTGTAGAACAGCGTCAGGATAAACGCCCGATGATGAGTGACTTGCGGGAGTCCGGCTCGATTGAGCAGGATGCTGATATTGTCGCGTTTCTTTACCGCGATGATTATTACAATCAGGAAACAGAGAAGAAAAACATCATCGAGATTATTATTGCCAAGCAGCGTAACGGTCCGGTGGGCACGGTGGAATTGGTGTTCTTGAAGAACTTTAACAAGTTCGTCAATTACGAAAGGACACATGCCGATGCTTTTGCAGCCGGTTAGAATACCTGAATCGATCTTTTTTATACTATTTCAACTAATAACTGAATGAATTTCTGCCGAGTTTCGCCTTAATTCCGAACGATCATACAATTTATTGTGTGATCGTTCGTTTTTTTATTGACTTTGAAAAAGCGGGCTGTTACACTAATATTGCTTTTTGAAGGTAGCATTTAATGACAGGAAACAGAATTTTTTAGTTAAAGTGAATAATTTAGGGTGTTTTAATCCGAAACGGAGGAATGAAGATGTCAACAGTCGTCGTCGTGGGAACACAATGGGGAGATGAGGGAAAAGGGAAAATCACGGATTATCTGGCTGAGACAGCCGACGTGGTGGCCCGCTACCAGGGCGGTAATAACGCCGGCCATACGATTCTGATTGACGGTAAGAAGTTCAAGCTGAGCTTGATTCCATCCGGTATATTTTATAAAGACAAGACTTGTGTAATCGGCAATGGTATGGTTGTTAATCCGTCTGCATTGATGGAAGAGATTAGCTATATTCACGATCACGGTTTTACGACAGATCATCTGGTTATTAGCGATCGGGCACATGTGATCATGCCTTATCACATGCTGCTTGATGCGCTGGAGGAAGACCGCAAAGGTCCTAACAAGATCGGGACGACCCGTAAAGGCATTGGACCATGTTACATGGATAAAGCAGCACGAAACGGTATTCGTATTGCGGATTTGATGGATGCTCAGGAGTTTGAGCTAAAGCTGCGCCATATAATGAGAGAAAAGAATGATATTATTAAGCAGGTGTATGGTGGCCAAGAGCTGGATGTTGAGGAGACGCTGACGCAGTATCTTGCGTATGCCGAACAAATTCGCCCTTATGTACGTGATACATCCGTTGTTCTCAATGATGCGATCGATGCTGGTCGAAAGGTGTTGTTCGAGGGGGCTCAAGGCGTCATGCTGGACATCGATCATGGTACGTATCCATTTGTCACTTCTTCGAACCCTTCTGCCGGCGGTGTTTGTATCGGTTCTGGTGTTGGGCCAGCTAAGATTCAGCAGGTTATCGGTGTAGCTAAGTCATATACAACCCGTGTCGGGGATGGACCGTTCCCAACGGAGCTGAACAACGAAATTGGTGAATATATTCGGGAAAAAGGGCATGAGTACGGTACAGTAACCGGACGCGCCCGCCGTATCGGCTGGTTTGATAGCGTCGTAGTACGCCATGCCCGTCGTGTCAGCGGTATTACAGGCTTGTCTCTGAATTCTCTTGATGTATTAAGCGGTCTTGCCACTGTGAAGATCTGTACATCTTACAAGTATCGCGGCGAGGAGATTACCCATTACCCGGCCAGCCTGAAGATGCTGGCTGAGTGCGAAGCGGTGTATGAAGAGCTTCCCGGCTGGGATGAGGATATTACAAATGCGAAGACATTGGAGGACCTTCCGGAGAACACACGTCGTTACGTAGAACGTGTATCTGAACTGACCGGAATTCCGATTGCGATCTTCTCCGTAGGACGTAATCGCGAACAAACGAATCAAATCCTTCCGATTTATGAATAAAGTGACTTGGATTGTGAAGCCTGTCATATGAGTATATTGGCAGGCTTTTTTCTTATATTATAGATACCTGTAACAAGGCTGACTTGGAGAAAATTATCCCATGATGTGGGGAATGTATCCCTTGGAAAACGTAATATAGTCAATATAATAATATGTATAAACTCCGTTCGAGTATTTGAAGATGAATAGGTGAAAGCGCTTAATAAGTTGTTTTCCAAGTACATCTGAGCTAACGAAAATGGAGAATATACCAGTCACAGACGCTGCAAGCGGTTCAGAAATATGTTGCAATGGGATTTGGGGATCGCTCGGAAAGCCGCTTGCCGTTGTGTATAAGCTCTATGCAGCTAAATAAAGAACTGAACTGCACCCCAATTGTTAGACACACTCTAACAGTTGGGGGTGCAGTTTTTTTATGACTAAATTTACGAAAGATAGTAAATTGGCGATAATTCAAGGGTATGACCCTGATCTTATATCGCAGACGGAATACGCAAATCAAATGGGCGTTACTAAGTCCCAATTCCAATATTGGTTGAAGCTCTATGAGATGCATGGTCAGTCAGCCTTTATTAACGGCTATACAAATTATCCGGCAAGCTTTAAACTGGACGTACTCAATCATATGGCTCAATCAGACGCTTCTCTCATGGATACCGCTGCTCTGTTCAACCTTCCGGACTTCTCCATGTTGTATTCCTGGCAGAAAAAGATGGAGACAGGCGGTCTAGAAGCCCTTGAGCCAAAAAAGAAGGGGCGTCCATCCATGAAGAAAGATTCCAATTCGTCTATCAAACGATCCGTAGTTGAAGGGTCTGACGAAGCACTTAAAGAACGTATCAAGCAGCTTGAAATGGAAAATGAGTATCTAAAAAAGTTGAATGCCTTAGTTCGAAACAAGGAAAAATCACCAAACAAGACAAAGCACAAGTCGTCTGGGAACTGAGGCATAAATATCCGGTGATGGCACTCGTACAGCTGGCTGGTATCCCGCGCAGCACCTATTACAACCTTATAGCACGTATAAATCAACCAGATTTGAATACCGATTTGGAAGCTGAAATTCAGTCAATTTACGCGGAACATGAGGGGCGTTACGGATATCGCCGTATTCGTGATGAACTGGTAACCCGTGGATGGAAAGTAAACCATAAGAAGGTTCAGCGGCTCATGAAAAAGCTAGGCATTAAATGCCTAGTCCGCATGAAAAAGTATAAGTCGTATAAAGGGACAGTGGGCAAGATTGCACCGAATCATCTGGACCGCCAGTTCACGGCGGAGGCGCCAAATGAGAAATGGGTGACGGACATCACGGAGTTTAAGTTGTTTGGAGAAAAGCTGTATCTATCGCCCATTTTGGACTTATTCAACGGGGAGATTATCACCTATACCATTGGTTCACGACCAACATATTCTCTGGTATCTGAAATGCTGGATGCAGGACTGAAGCGTCTGCCGGAAGAGCACCATCTTCTTCTTCATTCAGATCAAGGATGGCATTACCAAATGAAGCCGTATCGCCATGCGCTTAAGTCGAGAGGCATTCTCCAAAGCATGTCACGAAAAGGGAATTGTTACGATAATGCCGTCATAGAGAATTTCTTCGGTATTCTCAAGTCGGAGTTTCTGTACTGTAAAGAGTTTGAAAATGTGGAGCATTTCAAGAAAGAACTGAAAAAATATATTGAATACTACAATACTAAACGGTTGAAGGCAAAATTCAAAATGAGTCCGGTACAGTACCGAACTCATTTTGAAAAAGCTGCCTGATGAAATAACCGTGTCTAACTTTTGGGGGTCACTTCACTTCAGACTGGCTTGTTCTGTTTGTTTTTTGCAGCTTGTCTTGTAGAAAGTGTAATAAAAATGTGAGAAAGAGGGCATTTTAAGAGGTTGAACCTTCGGCATGTCGTCCATACTGAAAATAAGACAGGAAAATATTCATCATGTCATTTTTGTAACATGCATGAGAAGGAGGGCCAGTCATATGAAGCTGATGAAATGGCTGCTTAAAATCAGCCTTACAGCAGTGCTAGTAAGTACACTTACGATTCTAACTACAGGAATTGTAGTGAATGCTTATCTTCAGTCGGTGCTCGCCAGCTTTAATATTCAGTTGGAGGCTCAGCCGTTGGGGTTTGGAGGCATCATGAAAAATTTACTCGGTTTTAATCATTCAAGCCAGCAGGAAGACAAGGATACAGCTTCGGATGAAGCGGGGGAGACTATCAAGAATGATAGCGAAAATAATGACGCCTCAACCGGATCATCTGACACGGAGAAAGATAACATGTCACCAGAGAATCGTGTGGGAGCGCAAGACAGTGATTCGAAAAAGCAGGATTCTGAAGCGGGAGGAGCTTCAAGAGATCGCGATGACAACAGGGATGATCAAACAGCAGAGGAGAATGCCCCGCCAGAAGACTCACTGCCGGTTATGGGACGAGATCTGAGTGAATCGGTAACAGATCAAGGGGATCAACAGGTGGTAATGACTCCGGATGATATGGTTAGCAGGAAGAGCAGTCTGACCACGAAAGAGAAAGAAGAGATCTTCACAATCTTCATGAACAAGCTTCCACAAGCGGAAATGCAGAAGATTTCCGAAGCGATGGAAGACGGATTAACCGCTGCCGAGCTGGAGGAAATTGAGAGCGGGATTTCCGAATATTTGAGTGAAGAGGAGTTTAAAAAATTAATGACCATGCTTAAAGAATAAGAAATATAGGTAAAAACGCCTAATAAAACCTCTGCTTATTATATTTCGATAAAAGCCGCGTGTTTCGCGGCTTTTTTTATGTGAGCAAGAGACTTGATAAGATTGTAAAAGCTGTGTTAAAGTAAACTAGTGTTGAAAAGGTTAAGATTTTGAAACCTTTTAATGACTCAAATATCATTAATTATACAAAATGTGGAATAATATTTGTCCGTTTGTCGTTTACCTACATAACAACTGGTTCGCACATGAGGACACTGGACTGAAAAAGGAGAAGAACATGAAAGGATTTAAAAATACGAGGTGGTATGGAAGTATCAAACAAAGCCTCGATGCTATCCGCTCCGCCAAAGATCGTGAAAACTCCAAACATGAATCCGATCATCAGACTGAGGCGACGCAAAAAGGATGGGTTTTATCTCACAAGTGGATTTTGATACCGACAGGAACACTGCTTGTTGCAGGATCGGTCTTTTTTGCAGGACGTGAATATGTAAATGCAAATACCTTCCCATTCTATCACGTTTATGTAAACGGACAGAATATAGGTACCATCCAGGATGATGGACAGCTGGATGAACTGTTCAAAGCGAAGCAGGAATATTATCAGGAAAAGTATCCAGATGCCATGATGGTTCTGTATACCGAAGGCATTACAACGAAAGCGGACCGGGCCTACAAGCCGGATGTGAACAGTGAGGAAACGCTGGCGAAGCTGGATGGAATGCTGAAGGCATACGCACGCGGGGTAGAGCTGAAGGTGGACGGTGAAACGGTAGCGGTTGTTAAGGATGAGAAGACAGCTAAAGCTGCTGTCGAAGCGGCCAAGGAGAAATATATTCCTAAATCAGCTGCCAAGACAGGAAAGCCTGAGATCAAGAACGTATCGGCTTCCGCTGGAAAGAAAAGCACGGATGAAAAGAATAAAGTGAAATCGGTCAAGATTAAAGAAGATGTGTCAGTTTCTTATACGAAGGCCGATCCAAATAAAATTGTAGATGTGCAAGGTGCTGTAGACGCACTGACCACTACGGAAGATAAGCCCGTTATTTATACGGTGAAAGAGGGGGACACGATTTCCTCCATTGCACAGGAGCATAATATGAAGTCAGCTGAGGTTATGGCCTTGAATCCGGGATTGGAAGAGAAATATCTCCAGATCGGATCAGAGCTTGAGCTGAGCAGACCGGTTGCTCCTTTGACCGTTCGTACGGTGGAGACCGTTACAGAGAAAATGCCGAGTAAGCCGGAGACCATTGTTCGTAAAAGCGATGAGCTGCCGCTGGGTAAACGTAAAGTCGTTCGTCCGGGACGTGATGGTGTAAAAATGGTCGATTACGTGGTGACGAAGGAGAATGGTGAGGTCGTTTCGAAGCAATGGACAGGCCAGAAGGTTGTGGAGCCTGCCTTGCCTGAGGTTGTGTATAAAGGGACGAAAAAGCCGGAGAAGAAAAAGGAAGTGACTCCGTCATCATCGGCTTCCAATGATTCAGGTTCGGTGTCCAATAACTCAGGCCGTATGTTTGCTTGGCCGGTCAGCGGTGCGCGCATTACGAGCTCGTATGGTCAGCGCTGGGGTCGGACTCATGAAGGTCTGGATATGGTCGGCAATCGCACCATTATGGCTTCAGCTGGAGGAACCGTTGTATTCGCTGGATACCAAGGCAGTTACGGTAACGCTGTCATCATCGATCACGGAGGTGGTTTCCAAACGCTCTATGGTCATATGAGCAGCATTTCTGTCCGCAGCGGCCAAAAGGTTGAGCAAGGTAGCACGCTGGGCATTATGGGCAGTACGGGTCGTTCGACCGGGGTCCATCTCCATTTCGAAATTCGTAACAATGGAGTTCAGCAAAATCCGATGAATTATTTATAATCTTGTGGTATACTAGGTTTACCAATGACGACATAAGCCATTATTGGTTCATATATCATAACTTGACATGGCCGCCCTATTCGGGGCGGCCATGTCTTTCTTTTGAAAGCATCGCAACAGGCCAGGCAGATGTACCGGAACGTCAGGTATGATAAAATAGATGGAAGACCGTTTTAGTAGAAGGTATGAGGTGAAAAGTTATATGCAGGGAACCATTCTGGTGGTGGATGACGAACAGCCCATCGCCGATATTTTAAAGTTCAATCTTGAAAAAGAAGGCTATGAGGTTATATGTGCATTTGACGGAATCAGTGCCGTTGAGCTTGCGCTGTCAAAACGTCCTGACTTGATGCTGCTTGATCTGATGTTGCCAGGTAAGGACGGAATGGATGTATGCCGCGAGGTGCGGGCTGCCAACTTGCATATCCCGATCATCATGCTGACTGCCAAGGACGGAGAGATCGATAAAGTGCTGGGTCTTGAGCTCGGAGCAGACGATTATGTGACCAAGCCGTTCAGTACACGTGAGTTACTGGCGCGGGTTAAAGCGCAAATGCGGCGTCAGCACAAAAATGACAGTTCAGCGGGAACTGGCAATTCGGCAGATGCGGAATCGAAGCAGGGTCTTCGTTTATTTGAGCTTTTTATTGATACAGATATGTATATGGTATATAAAAACGGGGTGGCGCTTGATCTGACCCATCGCGAATTTGAGCTTGTCTATTACTTAGCCAAAAATGCCGGCAAAGTAATGACCCGTGAGCATCTGCTGCAAGCGGTATGGGGATTTGAGTATTTTGGAGATGTGCGTACAGTGGATGTGACGATTCGGAGACTGCGTGAAAAGATCGAAGAGAACCCGAGTAAGCCGGAATATATCCTGACTCGCCGAGGGCTTGGCTATTTAATGCGAAGTTCCAAAAACGGAGGTTTGTAATGAAGTGGCTGTCCTTCTTCCGGACAATTCAGGCGAAGGTCATCATCATTTATGTGTTGCTGATTTTAATCGCCATGCAGTTGATTGGCGTCTATTTTGTCAGCGCCATGAAAAACTCTTTAACGAGCAATTTTACGACCGATCTGAAGGAGCGGGCGGAGCTGATGTCGGTGCTTGCGGCCAAGACGCTGGCTGATGGGGGAGATCCAGATGAGGACCCCATTGAGAGCCTTCAGATCATGGTTAACAATCTGTTCAATATCAACGGTGCCGAGATTCAGGTGCTGGATGCGACGGGCAAGGTGCTGACAACATCCATGCTGTCGCATGCGGACTATATAAACAAGAAGAACACACAAACCGTTGTCAGCCGGGCACTGCAAGGCATCGAGGACAACGAGGAATATATTATTGACAATAACGGGGTTCGCAAAAAGGTTGTAGCCAAGCCAGTCATTCATAACGATAAAATCGTCGGAGCTATTTATATCGAAGCCAGTATGGGTGAACTGTATGCGACTATGGAGCGAATCAACAGCATATTTATCTCAGGCATCCTGCTTGCGCTTGGTCTGACGGCGGTGCTAGGGGTCATTTTGTCCCATACGATCACAAATCCGATCAAGGAATTGACCCGTCATGCCAGAGCGGTAGCGGAAGGACGCTTTACAGAGAAAGCGCCGGTATTCGGCAGTGATGAAATCGGGCAGTTGAGTGAAACATTCAATTATATGACCAGCCGGCTGCATGAGGCTCTGTCGCAGAACGAAGAGGAGAAGGAGAAGCTGGCGTCCATTCTGACGAACATGAGTGATGGCGTTATTGCGACCGACGAAGCAGGTCGGATTATCTTAATGAACCGCCGGGCCGGGCAAATGCTTGGTATAGAGGGTGAGGACCTGGCGGGTCAAGATATCGTTTCCTTGTTGGAAATGGAGGCGCTGGATACGGAATCCTTAGTCCATGGCGGCACTGACTCGAAGCTGCTGGAGATTACGCCGCGCGAAGATGGACAGCCTTTCATGATGCGGGTCACATTTACACCGATTCATCGGCGGGAGATTGGTATCACGGGAACGATTGCCGTCTTGCAGGACGTAACGGAGCAGGAGAAACTCGAAGCTTCACGGCGGGAGTTTGTAGCCAACGTGTCGCATGAGCTTCGGACGCCGCTCACAACGATCAAGAGTTATACCGAGGCGCTCGAGGATGGAGCACTGGAGGATAAACAGCTGGCATCCCGTTTTGTTGGGGTGATCCAGAACGAGACGGGCCGAATGATTCGTTTGGTTACCGATCTGCTTCATTTGTCGCGCTTTGATTCCCAGGAAGCGGCTATGCGCAAACAGCCGGTAGATGTAGCTGAAATGCTAGAGGATGTAGAGGACCGATTCTCTTTCCAAATGAAACAAAAAAATGTGAATACGGTTATTAACGTGAAGCCGGGTGCATCTATCGCCATGCTGGATCGGGATGGGATCGATCAGGTGTTGGATAATTTGGTTTCTAACGCGCTTAAATATACGCCAGACGGCGGAACCATTACGATGGAAGCTGATGTGACTGAGGACGGTATGCTTTCCCTGTCTGTCGAAGATACTGGAATTGGAATCCCCAAAAAAGATCTGGAGCGAATATTCGAACGATTTTATCGGGTCGATAAGGCCCGAACGCGCAATATGGGCGGCACGGGCCTTGGTTTGTCCATTGCCCGGGAAATTGTTAGAATGCATGGTGGCTTTATATTTTTACAATCAGAGCTTAATAAAGGCACAAAGGTAACCTTCACGCTGCCTCTGTATGGGGAAGGAGGGGAGAGCGCATGAAAGAACGGTTGAAAACTGCTTTACTGATGGTGTTAGTCGTAAGCAGCCTCGTTCAAAGCTATTTTCTCATCTATCGACTCCCCGGCAGCGACTCCGTGATACAGGCTGAAAATTCCTACGTCAAGACGGAGGATATGGGGCCTGAAGCGAAGGTGGATGATCTTATTTACCCGAAAAAGATGATTGTACATCTTGGCGGAGACAAGCATACGATTTTTTATCCTGGACAAATGTTTTACGACATCGTATATAACCGGGTGAAAGGTCGGACCTTTGAAAATTTCCAGCGCCAGACGCTGAACAATATGGATTGGTCCAAGCTTCGTACCAACAGCAAAGGCATTGAGCTCAGCTTTGGCTCCGGGATACCTGTTACCATTCTGCAAAAGGTGATGCAAATTAATCCTGACTCTCTTTTTGAAGGAGAAAGCATCAACAAAATATGGTTGTACAGCATCGAGGGTGAGCCAAAGGTACATGCGCTATTTTTCAGTACAGAGGGAAATGTTGTCTATGAGGCCACACAGGTTGACTTGACGGTTCAGGATGTTCATCAGCTCGTTGATTTCGGTAACGATTGGATTCCTTATACAGTACAGGATGGAACAAACGTTTATATACCGGAGGAACCGGTTGAAATGGTAAGTCTGGTGCTGCCGATCGGAATGTATACGGTCGAACAGATGCAGCGCAGTTTATTTTTCGACCCGGGTATCACCCGCAATATACGAGAGCGTGACGGAACTGAACTGTATACGGACAGCAAGCGCAGTCTTCAGGTTGATCGGGGACAGAACTGGATGAAATATACAGATCCGGCAGCTCCGCCATCAGGCGAGGGCAATCCTGGTAAAGATGTGCAATCAGCGATAGATTTTGTAAACCAGCACGGAGGCTGGAATGGCAGCTATCGCTTGAACCAATCCAAAGATAACGAGGATCGGACATTGGTGGAATTCCAGCAATATCACCGGGGTTTTCCACTGCTGAATACACCGGGCTTAAATTACGGGATGATGAGGCTGGAACTGCAAAACGGTATTGTGACCTCATATGAGCGTTCGTTGGTATATGTAAAAGCGGAGGAGCAGAAGAAGAAACTTGAAAATCTTCCTGCAGGTGATGAGCTGCGAGCGAAGCTGAACCAGCTTCCTGATAATGAAAAAATAGTCGATCTTCAACCTGCGTACTTGCCATCTGTTACGGACACTGGACTGCGGTTGAAACCGGTTTGGTCGGTGCAGCTTTCAAACGGAAGTATCAAGGTTCTGGAATGAAAATAGAATTAATGATAAGGGAGGAAAGTTTATGGATTGGGGACGGGCCAAAAATGTGCTAATTTACGCGTTTTTGCTGCTGAATCTGGTGCTGGCCTATCAGCTATGGGTCGACTATCAGGAGCAGGCAGGCTCCAGTCTGGACTTTACCTCCTTGTCTGAAAGTACGCAGAGGGTTATGGAGGAGAACCGGATTCAGGTGCTGAGCCCGATTCCGTCAGAGACGCCGGAACTGCCGAAAATCACCTATACGTATCGTGTCGAAGATCAGGGCAAGCCAATCAAATTGGACCGGCCCGTCGATACCAAGCTGGTCTATTCCGACCTGAAGGAGCTGCAGGTGGAACTGGCCGAATATATTCCGAACCTGGACCAGTTCCGTCATGATCCGGAGTCGGATAAAGAAAATGCTTTTGTGTTCCGCCCGCTTATCTATGAAAAGTGGCCGTTGTTCAATGTCGAGTTGGAACTGTTTCATGAGAACCAAAAAATCGAGTATTATCGCAAGCCTGTGCTTGAAGTCCAGCCTACTACGGATACAGAGGAACAAAAGGTATTATCTGCGTCGAAGGCGCTTGAAACGATTATTGAACGGAATTTTATTCCGCCGAAAACGGCAGTAAAGGATATACAGCTCGGTTACTACGGCCAGATGTTTAATACAGATGTGGAGATGGCAGCACCGGCCTGGCGTTTTACGCTGGATAATGGAGAAATGATCTATGTCCAGGGGATTAGTGGAGATGTGTTCACACCCAAGTCGGACAAAGTAAAGGAGTAGCAGACGGATGGGGATATCTTTTAGCGTGTTGTCGAGCGGCTCAACGGGCAACGCAACGGTTGTTCGTAATGAGAATACGACACTATTGATTGATGCCGGGCTGAGTGCACGGCGGATTGATGAGTTGCTCAAAGAACTGGATATGTCAGGAGAAGACATTGACGGGATTTTGGTTACACACGAGCATTCCGATCATATTAAAGGTCTTGGTGCGGTAGCACGCAAGTATGATTTGCCGATTTATGCTAATGAGAAAACATGGGAAGCGATGAACAAGTCGGTTGGGAAGATTGCAGAGGAGAACCGGATCGTACTGGACAGCCATGAGGTGATGGATTTCGGTACGCTGCGCGTAGAGCCCTTTGAAATCTCTCACGATGCGGCAGAACCCGTAGGTTATTGCTTTTATGACGGTGATGAGAAGCTGGGCATAGCGACAGATTTAGGTTATGTCAGCGACAAGGTGAAAAAAGCGATTGAGGGCTCGGATGTGCTGGTCCTTGAGGCCAATCATGACATTGAGATGCTCCGTATGGGGCGATATCCATGGAACACCAAGCGCCGGATACTCGGTGACAAGGGACACTTGTCCAACGTGTCGGCAGGAGATGCGTTGAGCGAGCTGCTGACAGGTGATACCAAGCGAGCATACCTGGCTCACCTTAGCCGGGATCACAACATGATGGACTTGGCTAAAATGACGGTGCGCGACACGATGGAAGATAACGGATGTTTTTTTAAGGAAAGCGAATTTAAATTGTGCGATACGTATTACGACCGCTCAACCCCATGGGACTGGCTTAAAGATTAGGCCGTAATATTCTATGGCCGGCTTGGCGGTCATTATTTTTTCAATCCCGTTCAAACTTAACATGGTCTAGAAACGTTATAGATTTATACATTCGGATATGAAGGATGAGACATGAACTGATCTAGTTCCTTGGCTTTGTGCTCCACCTCTTCACGAGTGAGGATGCCTTTGTCGATTAGCAGTTCGATGATCGTACTCAAGGCGAGGGTATTTCGATAATTTTCGTCTTTTAAATCCCCAAGTTTTGCAACCATATGCACGATATCCATCGCTGTACCTGAACTGTAACGTTCCATCATGGATTCCTCCTTTTTTATGATGATGCGCTAAGGGCGTAAACCCCGTATTAAGGGTCATGTTTCAGCACTTTTATTAACTGAATTTGCCGTTTATTTTTGTTTGGAAAAGGTAAACCGGCCCCCGTCATTATGGTACAATGAATGAACCAAGAGGCAGATCATTGTATAGATGCAGGTCTGAATCTATGAATCTGGCAATACCTTATGTCTGTCATAGAGGCTTGTTTCTATTGTAGTCTTCATTGTGGAAAAACATTCTTGTTTTTCGTAAATTTTTTCAATAGATCAGGAGAATTGAAACCTAGGCGGTTCCTGGTCCGTATGAAGTGCTTATATTGTTCATTATGGTGGTATAAAGAGATAAAGGCTTTGTAAAAATCTAGGAAAATATAAATTCTGAATAATTGGATACATACTTTCTTAGGAGGGGTTAATCGTTTTTAACGATGAACTTGAGTAATAATACGTTGAACTCGCTGTTTCAGTGCAACTTTTTTGTTCGTATTTGTGTTTAGTAATTACCAGGATGTTTACCAATGAATACTCGGCTATAGCCTTGAGCTGACGCCGGAACCTTAGAGTTATAAACGGGTCCTGTTGGCGAGGGTTGTTATATCGGCAAGATGATCAATCGGAAGTAGACAGGGATTTTAGAGCGGTGTCTTGACGAATAACGACAAAGGGGAGGGATCGTTTATGGGATTGTTTGATGATGATTTTTATTCAACGAGAATATCCAGGCGCAGTAAAAAGATGCGTGAGAGTCGTCCGGAGCGGACTAAATGGCGTTCCACCCGTCGTCGTAAAAGTTTGTCTACGTTTCAGATTTCAGCGATCAGTTCGGTGTGCAGTGCACTCATTGCCGTACTATTATTTAGTCTTTTGACGGGTCATCCATCTACTTCGTTGAAAATAGCAACAACAAACGGACATCCGGTGGCACAGACCGAGGGCGATCCGTATGAACGGTTGGTGAATGCGGCAGCGAAGGTTCGCCCCGCGGTGGTCAGCATTGTGACTCATCAGGAATCGGAGCCAGAGCTTATGCCGGAAGGTGAGCTTGAGGAAGGCGATATTCCGCTGGAAGAGCAGCCGGAGGATTTTGATTTTTTTGATGAAGATTTTGACTTTGATTTTGGTGATGATTTCGGCGGAGCACAGGATGAATCGAAGCTGGGATCTGGTGTAATATTCGAGAAAATTGAAGATAAGGCTTATGTAGTGACGAACAATCACGTCATTGAAGGTGCGGATTCGCTTGAAGTAGTAACCGTGAACGGGGATACCAAGGAAGCGACGCTTGTCGGAACAGATCGTATCAGTGATCTTGCGGTGTTGGCCATTGATAACAAAGGTGTAGGCGAAGTAGCTGAGTTTGGGGATTCCTCCAAGCTGCGCTTAGGTGAGACCGTTATTGCGATCGGCAATCCGCTAGGACTTGGCGATACGCTGACATCGGGAATTATCAGTTATACCAATCGGGTAATTCCGGTATCGATCAATCAGGACGGCATATTCGATTGGGAGGCCGAGGTGATTCAGACGGATGCTGCGATCAATGAAGGCAACAGCGGCGGTGCTCTTGTGGATCTGAACGGTAAAGTGATCGGCATTAACACGATGAAGATTTCGGATATGGGAGTAGAGGGGCTTGGCTTTGCTATTCCTACGAATGAGGCAACCAAGATTGTGAAGGAGCTTATGCTAAAAGGCAAGGTCTCTCGCCCTTATCTTGGCGTATATACGATTGATCTAAGCAACCCGTTTGCTCCGCTTAGCCAGCAGGAGAGGAAGGATCTGAAGCTGCCGAAGCACGTAACCGAAGGTGTTATTGTACTGGATGCCTTGGGACCGGCGGAGAAAGCGGGCTTGAAGCTGAACGATGTGATTACAAAGTTTGACGGCAAGCCGATTCATTCGACGCTGGAGCTGCGGAAGCATCTCTATAACGAGACGAAGATCGGTGATGATCTGAAGGTTACCTTTTACCGTGATGGGAAGGAAGAGACTTTGAAGGCGAAGCTAGAAGAGAAGCCGGAGGAATAAAGAAAAGGGCGCGGGATGCGCCCTTTTGCTGTTTTGGATGTGGTGGTGAGTATAATTTTTACAAAATGGCATATGTCGACATGTGGCTGATAAAAATATTTATTTTTTCGACATAGTGTGGTAGAACAGAATAGTGGCCATCATTTTATCAAAGAATATGGTGCAGCAGATGCGAAAGACAGAAAGGATGCTTATGAATGTACGTCGTATGCAAGGAACATGTAGAACTGGCGATCGATGATTTCGTGGATGAATACGAGGAAGCTCCAGACATTGTCGATCTGAAGGAGACGAAGTTTTCGGATTGGGACCCGCCAGTGAAGTGCGCGGAGTGCGAGAAGCATTCGGAATACTTGATTGTATAACTATATTTGACGATGAAATAGATGCGATTTAGCGAAGAGCGTGCTGGGTTCACGCTTTGGAGAAGGGGCATTCCCGAAGGTCTGAAGAGACTGGATGGGAGAGCCCCTTTTTTGAATATAGGAAAGAATGGATTCGGTGCGTTCATAACGCCCGCTGGGAGCTGCGCGCGTTGTCGTATCGCGCTAACGTGACGGTGGTCTACTATATGGCGGTATATGCTTGATTGTTCTGAGGATCATTAAATAGGGCAGGGATGGGCAAGGTGTTCCCATGGGTGATCGGTGTTACAATATTGGAATGAACGTCAAAACAGCAGAGTGTAAGGAGCGATAGCGCTTATGAATATACAGATTGTATGTGTTGGTAAATTGAAAGAGAAGTACTTGGTGCAGGGCATTGCGGAGTACAGCAAGCGCCTTGCTCCATATGTGCGCCTTTCTGTGCATGAGGTGCCAGACGAGAAAGCACCGGAGAATATGAGTGAGGCGGAAGTAAGGCAGGTGCAGGAGCGGGAGGGGGCGGGCATCCTCGGCCATATTAAGCAGGATGCGCATGTCATCGCGCTCGCTATTGGCGGCCAGCTGTGGTCCAGCGAGGACCTGGCTGCGCATATCGACAAGCTTGGCACGTATGGGACAAGCACCGTCGCTTTTGTCATCGGCGGCTCGAACGGCCTGTCCGATGAGGTGCTGAGGCGCGCCCAGACGAAGCTCAGCTTCGGGCGCATGACCCTGCCGCACCAGCTGATGCGGCTGGTGCTGGTGGAGCAGATTTATCGGGCGGTGAAGATAAATCGGGGGGAGCCGTATCATAAGTAGGGCGAAATAGAAAGGGCCTCCATCAAGTCCCCGTAGCTCTTTCTGTTAAGTTGTTCATATAATCCAAGGTGGATGGATGAATCGGAGCAATGAATTCAGAGTAGCTTGCCACTCGTCTTATAAGCTCTGCCGTGTCGCTTTGAAGCGATTCGATTGTAAAATCAAAGTGCAGGATAATTCGCTCTATGTGGCGGCTTTCCCTTCTGGATAGCTTGTTCTTGGATATGTGATGGGTGCGGCCATTTCTGTAGGGATATCCGGCCTATTATCTTATTTGCAATACAAAAATGGGAAAATCACATTCGAGGAAATGAAAAGAAGAATTGCCAAAGACGGAGTAAAAGAGCGATTACAGGCGGAGCAACTGGCAGGCCTATCGTTATTCATTCCCGGTGGCGTCATCGGCTTCGGAGTCGGTTTTGTAGTCGGCACATCGCTTCGCCGTCTGCTGGATGAAGAATACGGTGATGGCATGTTCGGAGAGGTTTTGAGTACAACGAAAGCTGTTCATGCTAATGTTCAGTTGCTGGCGAACGGCACCGTTTATGTAGCTCAAATTACCGAGATGAATGGACGAGCACTAGCACGAGCTGTCTCTACTGTTGATGATATGAGTGCTGACTGATTGCAGGCTGATGCGATCTACAACAAAGTGGAGCGGGTTAACAACAACAACGGTTTGCGGATTGATTATAGCCAGTCCGCTGAAGATATTTTATCTCATTTAGATATTCTGCAAAGCCGTATGAAAGGTGGCCGTTAAACAGATGGCGATAAGTGGACAACAAATCATGAAATGGCCTGATCAGCGACAAGTGGCTGAGTCAGTGAAGGGAAATCCAAAGCTGGTTGATCAGACACAGGTAAAGGATATTGTGCAACAATCGCTTAACCAACTTTCGTCCATTGAGCATCGACTTGACCGGCTGTTGTAGGGCGAGTGATTGGATCGATTACCGGCTCCACGAACCGAGAACTGATTACGCTCATGAGGGACTTAATGCAGGCTCAGCAGACGACCATCAAGCTTGTACTGACTTTAGCTGTGTATCACGCTCAGAATATTGCGGTTATGGATGAAATTCAAGATGAGCTGGATAAAGCCAAAGGTGTACATTCACGAACAGCATCGCACATTGAGTTTCTGTATGAACAAGTGCAGATGATTCGCGATACGCGGCGTATACGGAAGAAACCTGTGGCAGGGAGGTTGGGTATCTGGATTGCATCGCTTCATCGATATCTATAGTGGTATTCTTTCTAATCAAATAGATTGTTAATTGATTGCTGAATCCTAAGATTCAGCTTATTTGTTACGTTACAGTTTCGAGGAAACAGCGATATATGAAGTAAGAAAAGTTATATTTTAGTAATGTACTCAACTTAATTTACGAATCCATGCGTCAAATATGAATTGAGTGAGAAGTACCGCGGCACATCGAGGAAATATGGTAAACTTAACGAATTGACTCCCAATAGACGTTACAAAAGACCAATGAACTTAATATATAGATGGAAAGCTGACCGAGTAGCTCATATTCTATTTGTGGTAAGGATGATTATGGATAATACGGAACGCTCGATAAAGCTGTTCAATCAATATGGTTGTTTTAAGTCCAATGTCCATTTCCATTTGACTTAGTGTTATTGTTTCATCATAGATTGTGCTGTCTGAACCAATAATAAAAGATAGATCGGATGTTCCAGTTACACCTAGCTGGTTTAGTTTCAATGCTAGTTTTTCGGAAGGAGATGTCTTACCGGTGTTATTTATTAGTATTTTATAACTGTTATTTTTTATTTTATTCTCGAGCATGTTTGCCCTTTTTAAAGGAAAAAAATTAATTGTACAATATCTACCTAATCGCTTTTGATATTCTTTAATGGCTTCAATATAAAACGTTTCGATTCGTTCACTAATAGTGTATATTGTTATTCTCATACTAACTCCGTTTTATTTAGGTAATAAATTTAAAGTAGGAACGACCGGATAGATAGAGCCGATTATTCCTACTTATGTTTAAGCCTGTGAAGCACTATCTGATCTTAGCCATAATCTGAAATTCCTGTCGAGTAAGTGGTGACTTTCCTTATCCCCCCACGGTATATCCTCATTATTTTCCCTAGCGTCATACATAACAAGGATGCCTTTAACAATTTCTCCTTTACTCATTTCAATATAACGTATAACTTGCCTCGCCCCTGCTAATGCTCTTTTGAGTCCATTACTGGTACCGGTAGAATCTTTTTTGCTTGCCCGTCCGAGCCATTTTATTTCTATTAAATAGCTAGAATTAACAGTTTGAATAGAAATATCGACCTTACTTGTTGTTCCCTTAATAACTTGTTCTTTCTGTACGAGTATTGCATCTACAACATTCTCCTCAAGGAACTTCCACAAAGAATCTCGAAATATAGCTTCAGGAGCTGGGCGGAGGATACGATCCTTCCTATTTTGCCAGTGTTTCGTCACTTGTTCATTTTCAACATAATCGGAAAAATGTTCTCTTATAAGATTAGAGTAATCTTTAGCTTCATAACTATACTTATTGGTTGCACCTCGTATATCGGATTCTTTAAAAATATTAGGTAAATGTTCAACCATACAACCTTTATAATATACAAAAAACTGAGTACTATAGAAATAGAATACAACGGAATTATCACTAGCGAGTGAAACATGGCTTGCAAAGACAGGGTCTCGCAAAGTGGCCCCATCCATTTCATATTTTCTGTTACCTAAAATATTTCCATGTCGATTGATTACTATGCTAAATAAATCAAATTTAGTATACCCACTAATTGAAGTATAAAGATCATCTGTGGTCCAAACGCAAGGAGTAGCTTCTTCTTCGTTCCCCCATTCCCAATTTATGCAGACTGGAAAATCATTTGTGCTGAAAGCTTTTGCAACTGCTTTTAGCTTAGAGAATAATCGTCTTAAATCTGAAGAAGGAAAACTTGCGTCGCCACAAAGATCAGAAATAGTATGTTCAAAACTTCGAAGTAAGGGCAGTATATGAACGGCTGTTGAAGGCATTCTTTATCTTTCCTCCTTGCTATTCGCAAGACTTGCTCTTAGATAATCAAAGTAAGCTACGATTAATGATTCTACAGTAATTTGCTCACGCTTAAACATTTGATGTGAAATTATATTGAATTCTTCGACGATCTTCGCTGAAAGATTCATTTCACCTTGCAATTTTATAATGCGACTAAAATGTCCTTCGGTCTTTAGTTTTTTAAATGTCGGTTCTTCGTAGACAATTGCTACTAGGTTATCCAAGCCGTAGATATCAATCATATTGGATATTATTCTGGATAAATCCATCATTTTTTCGAATTTTGGTAGTAATTCGAGTTTTTTCAATGCAAGCTTACCTTTTTCGGAAATTCGATATTTAGCTTTACCATTATTGCCTGGTTCATAATATAATAAATCTATTAATCCAATACTGCAAAGATGGTGAATCTTTCCTTGCAATTGTGCAGAAAAGGGACCGTAGTTATAACTAAAGTATTTGACATACTCTTCAGCTAAATTGTATAGAGGTGAGAGTATCTGTATTAAGTATACACCTTTTTGCATTTGAATTTTTGATTGATATCCCCAGTTTAGCCTCTCAGTATGCCACAACCAGCAAAGGATTGCATCATTAACATTGTAGTAATCATTTTCAGAAAACTGACTTTGTTCCAAATAATTCATTCCAAATCTCTGCATAATCAGGCCATCCTTTTATATGTGCTTCTTGTAATTCCCCGTGTTGGAATACATTTAAAGTTCTTAAATCTCTTTCAGACTGCTCAATTTCACTAAATAGAGATTTTAAAAATTCCTTGTTGCTTAAGTTCACCACTACAATAAATGAGGTGTTATTTTTAGAAAAATCGACTAATGCTACAGCTAACCACTTTACATACGCGGCATCAAAAGAACCCTCGGATGTTTCAAGTAAAAACATGCCATTATTAGTTTTAGAGCTGTCTTTATGGTAGTAATTGATTATGGCCATTCGAAAAGCATAATCTAAAAGGATGGACTGTGATTTTGATAACTGATCAGGTGAAGCTCTTACTATCTCGTTTACAATAGGTACGAAAATATGGACATCAACCCGTTTTTCAGTCTCATGGGGTACTTTTTCTGTAATCAGAGAAACATCTAAGCCCATAAACTTTGATATTTTTTGGATTTCTTCTCCTAAATCATCAGCTATTTTCTCCAAAGCAATTCTATTTTGTTCTTCCATTTCAATTAATTTTTGTTCTGCGTGATCTCTTTGGTTTTCGAGTTCTCCCTGCTCTTCTCTTGCTAAAGCCCATTGTTTTTCCAAGACTTCTTTTCTTAGTTCTAGTGCTGACAAGTTATTGTTAATATCCGTTATCTCTCTTGGTAAGAATTCAAGTTGATATTTATACTTATCAAGTTTGATTTCTGAATCAGATAGATCTCTTGAAAATTTTTTAAGTTCCTCAAATAGTTTTTGTTTTTCGTTTTTTATCTTTTTTTCTTCACTCTCAAGGATTCGTCGATTGCTTTCAAGAACCTTGTATCTCTTGAGATCATGTTCGTCTATAATGCTACCGGTCTCTTCAGTATGAGAGGGTAAATCACTTTCACAAAAGAAACAATTATGCTTCGACTTATTTATTATTGCATCTACAATTTCTTGTTTTACAGTCGAGTCACAATAAACACAGTGGTTAAGTCTGGTTAGCTCATCATATGCCATCGTATCTATAGGCGATAGTCTATATACATCCGTGTATATATTACTTTCTGTGCTTTCGATTCTCATCTCAAGTTCTGATCGTTCTTTTTCAATTATCTCCATCTCATTTAAAATCTCTTCATATTTATCATTTAGTTGAAAAACTTCATGTTGTAATTCTTCAATAATCTCTGATATTTGATTGTATCGAATTTGTTCTCTGTTAAGATCATTTATCAAGTTGTCTTCTTCAGCTTTAATTCCCCTTTCTTCAAGAAGTTTTTGAAGTTCTTCGGCTTCTTGTACAATTTTTTCAATGTCACTTTTTAGTTTTGATGCATGATATCTTTTTTGGTTATGTTGAGTATGATAATCACCATGGCTTGCTCTTAGTGAATTATACTCTTGACGAAACTCCGATGTACGGAAAAGAATATGTAGGACTTTTGACTGAACGCTTGAACTCCAGAGAACGTTTTCCGCTTCTTCCTGTCGTATGAGAAAATTTCCAAGCAAAAAATCCAAATCATTGATTTCATCCACACCAATCAGTGAGGCAATTTCCTGGTTGACCGACACTGGATCAGTGTACTCTAAGACACTTGACTTGTTATTAATTTTCAGGAATGGTTTAGCATGAGGGATTCTTCTTTCTATTTCTATTTCTGTCTCATCAACCAAAAGTGTAACTATGATTTTAATTTCAGTTTTCAATTTCCGCTGTTTATTTAATTTTATAAACTGCTCATAAATATTTGAGTTTCCTGTTATGCCATAATGAATACAGTTTAAAAAAGTCGTTTTACCTAATCCGTTAGCTCCAATTACAAAGTTGAAACCAGTTTGAATGTTCCAATCAATATCAGTTTTATAAATGGGATGTGAAAAAATTCGAACTCTTAATAGTTTAGGAATGTTGACCATAAATACTCTCCTTTTCTTACACGACGAAAAGATGATATGATAATCCAATATGTCATGTTTTTGAATTTCTCCGAGAAAGGGTACATAAAAGTGCAATTAAATGCGTTCTATGAAGAAATAGAAAATAACATAAATGTAATTCACGATAGTAAGGTTTCAAATCTAGTTCATCCTTCTTCATCACAACTCGCACCAATACATAATTGGTATCATTTCAAAGAAGGTTTTGCTCCCGGCTTATTGAACTATGTGATAGATACTTCCGAGATAGCTACTGATTCGATAAATATTTTTGATCCATTTTGCGGATCAGGTACTACCTTATTATCTGCATTAATTGATTATGATGGTGACATAACAATTTCTTCAGGATTAGGGGTTGAAGTAAATCCGTTCATTCATTTTGTAGCAGAAACAAAGGTTAATTTTTATAGAATCGATATGGGTAAAATAAGCCGATTCATTAAGTATGTATCTGGAAAAAACATCGAAATGAATGATCGAACTAAAGAATTTCCTGAATTGAGCACAATAAGAAGAGCTTACTCTGTAAATACTTATCTTCAGTTGGAATACTTGAAATCTATTATTAGAGATTTTTTTCATGAATCACAATATGAATATAAGTTTTGTCTACTCGCTTATGCTTCTATTCTTGAAAAGGCAAGTTGTATGAGAAAGTCGGGTAGAGCTCTTAAAATTGTAAAGGAACTTCAAGATTATGATGTTAAGGCATTATATGTTGAAAAGTTGGTTCAGATGATAAACGATGTAGTAACATGCCAAAGAAACTTGAATCAGTTTGAAATTAGAGTTGAGAATAAAGATATAAGGGAGTTCAATGCTAAGAATATTCAAAAACCTAACATGGTTATTTTCTCTCCTCCTTACTTAAATCACTTTGATTACACAGAAGTATATAAAGTTGAATTATGGATGCTTGACTTTGTTACTAATTATTCTGAGTTTAGAGATTTACGCTACAGGACGCTTAGGTCACATCCTAGTGTTAAATTTGAGAAGACCAATCTATATTCTAATTTTAGAACATCTGTTATAAAAGAGATTGTTGATTCTCTTGATGGTGCGAGTAAACAAGAAGTGTTCTATAAAACAATAAGAGATTATATTGACGATATATACAAGACTCTTATAAGACTCAGCTCAGTAACAGATGCTAATAGTACAGTTGCTTGCATAGTGGCAAACTCCCTGTTTGGCTCAAAGGATAAAGAGAACTTGATGCCGGTTGCTACTGATTTACTAATTGCAGAAATTGCAAGAGATTTAAACTTTGAAGTCGAAAAGATTGTAGTAGCTAGGCAATTAACTAGAAGAGGTATCAAATTTCCGTATGGGCGAGAAAGTATAATATACCTACGAAAGAAAAGAGATACCTATGACAATATGTCTATATTTAAAAACAAAAAATAGTCGATCAGGCTTGTTTAAGAAGCAAATAAACTAATAAACATCAGATGGGGCCCAGCTTTTCCCATAATAACACAAATCGCCATAGGTAGGCATATCTCAGGAAAAATACTCAAGACATTTCTTAAGTAATTAAAACAGGTGACCGGTAAAAGGCACCTGTTTTAGTTTATTAATTGACTGCAAGTTAGTTTACCATATCAATAGATACGGTGAGCCGTATCATAAGTAGGGGTGAAGCGATTTTTGTTAGAGAGAGCTTCAGTATATTGAGGCTCAAATACTAGTACGCCCAGTATGGGCGTTATCTCTAGGGTGAAAGTCCCAGCCCATGCTTTTGCCCTCGGCTTCCTTTAGATTCCATCTTACGATGGACATCCTTGCCCTTGGCTAAGGGTAGGCGTCGCCAGCCCGACTTCGGGCACTGGGAATGCCCGATTGGGCCACTCTCGGGATGGCAAATTCCCGTCGAGGCGCATAGGGAAATCACAAATAATGCCCTTCCCACTTCCTACTGGAAGCGAAAGGGATGAAAAGTTTACTTTTTCGTTCGTCATTTAGATAAGCGACTAAAACTGCAGGAATGAGGGGGTCTTGAACCAGGCTGCTAATGTCTTTTCTGTGTTTGAATGGTATTCATGTGCTATCCTCTGGAAACAGAGGATATAAGAAAATCCTCCAAAAATTTTTGTTAGCACTCTATAAAGGAGAGTGCTGATGAGATACAGAGAGATTTCATGTGTGTTAACCAAGATATTTGGACAAATTTGGACGAAAAAAGGCTAAAATCGCGCAATAGCGATTTTAGCCTTTTTGATTTTGGTTATGGTAAAACATACAATTAAAATGGGACAGAAGTATTCCTATGTCCGTTCGGTAGGTTTCTCAATGTGGGGACATTGAGATTACATACTTAATATAACTATCCGTTTCCATTCACGATGAGTTTATACTAACAGATTTCAGTCATACTAGGCAAGAACAAAATAGTATCATTATGAAATGTTCATTTAATGTTCGCCTTTCGTTCGGAAGCAAGAGACGGTTTTTTGTAAGAACGGCAAAAAGTAAGGGGACACATAGAGAGGATTTCTTCCTGTCCCATAAAAAAACAGGAAGGATGATTGTGATATATGTCTATTTATGAAGCAATTTACAGATCGGATGAAAGCGAAGAAATGGTAACGGTTTTTAATATTGAACAACACAAAAATTACACTGATATTAAAAATAATTTGTACTGTACCTACGATGGATGTACTGCTAGGCTATCCTACGTACCCAAAGGAAAAGTAAGGGCTTACTTCAAAACCTGGCCCAAAGAAGATCATATTCAGGACTGTGTGGACTATTTTGAGAGGGTAGCGACAGCAAACAAACAAAAATCAGTTGCCACTTCCACTATGGAACTAAGCGGGAAACATGTTAAAAATGTGCTTGATAATTTAAAGAGAAAGAGAAGAGAAAAGGAATCAAACAATGGCAAACTGAAATCCAGTAACAAGAAAAAGCCTAGACCCACAGTAGGTCTAAATTCCGGTAAGAATACTGTTCTTAACATTGTTCCTACAACAGGTCCGGATGCTGATTTGGCAAGCGGAGAGAATAATGTTAGAGAACCTTCTGTTAGAAATAGGTCTTTAATCAATCTGACTGATGATGATTTGGGTTGGGTAAGAAGTATTGAAGGCTATATTCAAAATGTTGAAATAGGTGACAAAAGGGTTGTCCTTATGTTACGAGATGGTAATCATACCTTTAGAGTATATTTCGAGGAGTTCTTCTTTGATAATGCTCCAGTTAACTTCAGAGGTTATTTTGAGGGTTTGAAAATTTTAGTGCATAGACATAAAGAGTACTTGTTTACAGGCGTTGGTTTAATTGAGCGGCGAAATGAGCAATATGGTATGTTAATTCATCGTGGTAATGATTTTTATATTGATTATCAATATATCGCTGTCTTTCTCCATAATGCGTCAGCTTAAAACGAGATGACTTGGAAGGATACGTCCTTAACTGGACTGTTCTAAAACTTGACGTTTGGCTAACACGGTAAACCATACCAATAAATAACGAAAAGCACAGAACCTTTTCATGTTTAAAAAAGGTTCTGTGCTTTTTTCAGCATCATAAAATAATCAGAATCGTTAAGAAGTACATATATTAAATAGTACAGAATTACCCTAGAAGAAAAATATAAAAGTTGCTTTCTCTCCCATCTTGATTATAATTATTATTAACTGATATTAATTTTATATATGGGGGAGTGTAAGGAATGGAAATGGTTAGTGCGAATGCAGGAAAGTGTCCGGTCATGCACGGCAGTGCGACGAGTCACGGGTCTAGTGGTACGACAAATAAAGATTGGTGGCCGAACCAGTTGAACTTGAACATTCTTCACCAGCACGATCGGAAGTCGAATCCAATGGGTGAAGAGTTTAATTATGCAGAAGAATTCGGAAAATTGGATTACTACGCGCTTAAGCAAGATATTCAAGATCTAATGACAAGCAGTCAAGATTGGTGGCCAGCCGACTATGGGCATTATGGTCCATTATTTATACGTATGGCTTGGCACTCCGCAGGCACTTACCGTACAAGCGATGGCCGCGGTGGGGCAGGAACGGGTACGCAGCGTTTTGCTCCCCTTAACAGCTGGCCTGACAATGGTAACCTTGATAAAGCACGTCGATTGCTGTGGCCGATTAAGCAAAAGTATGGAAATAAGATCTCTTGGGCCGATTTGTTCATTCTGACGGGTAATGTCGCTATTGAATCCATGGGTGGCAAGACTTTCGGATTCGGTGGCGGACGCGAAGATGTATGGCACCCGGAAGAAGATATTTACTGGGGGAGTGAAACGGAGTGGCTGGGAGATAAGCGATACACAGGCGATCGTGAGCTTGAGAATCCACTTGCTGCGGTTCAGATGGGTCTGATCTATGTGAATCCAGAAGGCCCGAATGGCAAGCCAGACCCGCTGGCAAGTGCTCGCGATATCCGAGATACCTTCAAACGGATGGGGATGAATGACGAGGAGACGGTGGCACTCATTGCCGGTGGACATACATTCGGTAAAGCCCATGGGGCAGGCGATGCTGCACATGTTGGTGCAGAGCCGGAAGCTGCTCCTGTTGAAGCACAAGGCTTAGGTTGGCTAAGCACGTACGGCTCAGGAAAAGGCCGTGACACCATTACCAGCGGTATTGAAGGTGCTTGGACTGCTAATCCGACACAGTGGGACAATGGTTACTTTGAATTATTGTTTGGATATGAGTGGGAGCTTACGAAGAGCCCAGCAGGCGCATTTCAGTGGGCTCCTGTAAACCCTGCTGAAGAGCATCTTGCACCGGATGCAGAAGATTCGTCCATTCGTGTTCCGACGATGATGACCACGGCGGATATGGCATTGCGTATGGACCCAGAGTATGAGAAGATTTCTCGCCGCTTCTATGAGAATCCAGAAGAGCTTGTGGATGCATTTGCTCGGGCATGGTTCAAGCTTACACACCGGGACATGGGTCCTCGTGCAAGGTATTTAGGTCCAGAAGTTCCAGAAGAAGTTATGATCTGGCAAGATCCTGTTCCAGCTGTAGATTATGAATTAACAGACGCAGATATCGAAAAGCTCAAATCAATGATCCTTGAATCTGGACTAACGGTCAGCGAGCTGGTAAAAACGGCATGGGCTTCGGCTAGTACTTTCCGCGGCTCTGATATGCGCGGCGGCGCGAATGGTTCAAGAATCCGTCTTGCTCCACAGAAAGACTGGGAAGTAAATGAGCCGGAACAGCTTACTAAAGTGCTTGCTATACTGGAAGCTATTCAAGATGACTTTAGCAAGGAAGTAAGCTTGGCTGATTTGATCGTACTTGGTGGTAGTGCTGCCGTTGAAAAAGCAGCAAAAGATGCAGGTTTTAATGTGACCGTTCCATTTGCTGCCGGACGCGGTGATGCAACACAAGAGCAAACCGATGTAGAAAACTTTGCGGTGCTAGAGCCGATCGCTGATGGCTTCCGCAACTATCAGAAAAAGCAGTATAGCGTAAGCCCAGCGGAGCTCCTAGTTGACAAGGCGCAGCTGTTAAACCTTACCGCACCGGAAATGACGGTACTCGTTGGCGGCCTGCGTGTGCTAGGTGCAAATTTCGGCGATACCAAGCACGGCGTATTCACCGATCGCGTAGGTACACTCACGAACGACTTCTTTGTTCATTTGCTTGATATGGGAGTTCAGTGGAAACCAATTGACGGAGGCATATACGAAGGACGTGACCGCCAAACTGGCGAAGTCGTGCGTACAGCGACGATCGTTGACCTTGTATTTGGCTCAAACTCTGTTCTGCGTGGCATTGCAGAAGTGTATGCTCAAGACGATAACAAAGAAAAGTTTGTGCGCGACTTCATCGATGCTTGGGTAAAGGTAATGAATGCAGATCGTTTTGATTTGAATTAAGGTAGCTGAGATCTAGGTTTTCGAACTTTATAATTTTTTTCTGAAATATGTAAAAGGCTGTTTATAGGTCATGAGAAATTGACTTTTATAAACAGCCTTTTTGATTTAGCTCTATGGATGATACGATGAGCTGTACCACAAGTAACGGCAAGTTTTTGATTGGAGCGGGAGAAACAAGAGCCATCTTGAATTTAGGATACAATTCTTGATCAATCCGTCATATCAAGCACGATTCGGCCATTGATCTTGCCTTCTAACATAAGATCGTAGATCTCGTTTATATCTTCTAATTTACGTGTCTCGATGATGGTTTTTATTTTCCCTTCCGCAGCGAATTGCAATGTTTCTTGCAAATCTTTGCGAGTGCCGACAATCGAGCCGACGACCTTTGTCCCGTTCAATACCGTATCAAAGATCGGAACATCCATCGATTCAGGAGGTAGCCCAACCATGACACAGGTGCCGCCGCGACGAATGGCACGATAGGCTTGGTCGAATGCTTTTTTCGCAACTGCTGTACAAATGACGCCGTGAACACCGCCGATTTCATTTTGAATCCATGCTGCTGCATCTTCTTTTGATGCATTTACGGTTTTGTCTGCGCCAAGTTGTTTGGCAAGTTCCATCTTTTCATCCGACATGTCGATCGCCACTACGTTCATTCCCATCGCTTTTGCATATTGGATGCCAAGATGACCCAATCCTCCGATACCGAAAATGGCTACCCATTCCCCCGGTTTAACACACGATACTTTTAAAGCTTTATAGGTTGTAACGCCAGCGCAAAATAAAGGTGCAGCTTCGATGAAGTTTAGATTATCAGGCACTTTCACGACATAATCGGCATTGGCCACACAATATTCTGCATACCCGCCATCGACGGAATATCCGGAATTCTGTTGATCCAGACAAAGGGTCTCTCTTCCTGTCAGACAATAATCGCAATGACCGCAGGCTGAATACAACCACGGAATCCCTACTCGGTCTCCTACCTTTAAGTGAGTAACGCCTTCACCCACTTCTTCAATAATTCCAACGCCTTCATGTCCCGGAATAAGGGGGAGTTTCGGTTTAACAGGCCAATCGCCATGAGCGGCGTGCAGATCCGTATGACACACCCCGCAAGCCTGAATGTGGACAAGGATTTCTTTGTGTCCGGGTTTTGGTTTAGGTACATCTTGCACTTCTAATTTTTCTTTAAATTTTTTGACTACAGCAGCTTTCATCGGCATACTCCTTTTTAGTTTTATTACCTTTCAGAAAGCAGTATATTCTTTAAGCCTACTTCAAATTCTTATGGCAAGAAGAAAATGTAAGAACTGGTTATAAAGCAGAGGGCTTTCTATAGTCAAAATTCAATGTATCATCTATACTCTTTACGATAAAGTTACACATGAAGGAGGACATTGATGAGTTTTAAAGATGAATTTAAACGTGATATGCGTAACGTGATGAAAGATGTAGAAAAAGAGGTTCACAAAACGTGGAAGATTGATTATAAAGGGCATTGTATTGAAATTATAAACCAGTTAAAAGAAGAGATTCTTATCATTGATGGGGTTACGGTTGATAAAAATAAACGAAAATCTTTACTCTCACACATGATTCCTTATTCAAAATTATCAGGAACTCTGGAGATGGAAGATGGCGTAAAGCGCACGGTTTCCGTCAAACTTGGTGGTTATATAAGCTTTAAATGTATTGTCAAAATCGACAATGATACGGTGTTGGATGATTCGCTGAAACTGGACTTTCTTCCGTGGAACCATAAAGAAAAGATCGTTCCCTTTATTCAACAACAAATTCAAACACACAACAAAATAGTAGATGATGGCTTACCAGATGACGAGTATTTATACGATGAAAATCATCCGCGTTTGGCTGCGGGTTTATCTGATCATTTTGCAGACGATACACCTACTCCATTATATGTAAAAAAACTGCTAAAGCTATTTGAAAAACAAATCAATCATCCTACAACCAAAACACGAAAAGCAACATACGAAGAAATTATTTCTGACAATATCGCCAGCTACGGTGAAGCATTCATTGAACGATTGCAACAAGCTCAATTGGATGAATCTCTCGTACAGCATGAAGCATTATGGCTTCTTGAACATGCAGCACATCGAGAGGTTGTGAAATTTTCCATCACGGTACTTGGTTGTACGAATTGTGAAAAATACAAAGAGCTATTATTCACGATAGGTAAGCATGAAGAATTTACACCATATGTCATATATGCATTGAAAAATGGAACAAAGCAAGCAAATAACCAAATTTGGCAGCTCGCTCAGTCTGTGCATGGTTGGGGCAAAATGGCTGCCGTTGAACAGCTCGAAGCAACTACACCAGAAATAAAGCATTGGTTGCTGACAAAGGGCTGTGAAAATATCATCATGAGTGATTATTTAGCCTATACGTGTGCACTCAAAGGAGAACTTGCCGTAGCGTTATACCAAGAGACGATTTCAAAAGAGCTATACGATGGTGCAGGTCTAATTATTAAATCGTTACTTCATAAAATTGAAGATGAAGACCATAATATCGAAGACTATTTATTTGAAAACGCGATTCTTTTTCGCTTTGTTAACCATGCTCGTATCCACTGCCAAACACTTGAAGATTTTTATACCATTATGAAAATCAGTGAATTTTTAAATGATGAAGAAATTTGGGAAGAAAGATCGGATGATCCATGGAAGCAGCAAGAACGCATTTCTATTCAGCAAGCAATTCAACCGTTTATAAATGAACCCAAATGGTCACAGCTTGCCACGGATGCACTACAACAGGATATCGATTTAAAGGCACTTGAAATCGCTCGATTTTACGAATTAGATATCATTCCGAATTTGTTTGAGCTGCTAGAGAAATATCCGACAAACAGTGAAATATATTTTGCCATTATGGATACAAATCATCGCCAGCATATCATAGACCTCTGCGTATTTGCAGAAAAACATTTATCGTTATCAAGCCCCTCAGATGAGGAAGAAGATTGTCTGCAATATATTATTCAAGATTTACATGAGCATGAAGGCGTGGGATTACCTTTGCTTCAAGCTGCTCTCGAATCGGATACAGGGGTATTGCAATACCAGGCACTAAGCGTACTTGAAGAATGGAGTCCTTCTATATGGAAGCAACCTAAAATACTTACCGCTCTCAACAATATCTCAACTACGACAAAAGATAAAGAAGACCGTAACTTAGCAAACCAATTATTATCAAAATAAGTTGAGAGAAAAGTCCTTCATTAAGCTTTCCTGCAGTCGCCAATATTCAGGAGATTTCTGCAGGTGCTTATTTCATATGGAGTTATGGATAATTTATGGTCGCTGTAGTTATCATGATAAATAGAAAAGTATGGCGAGGCTTAATCAACTAATGACAAAACATTAAAAGGATGTGCCAATAATGAATCTAGAAATGGTCATGCAAGAGCTTGAAGCTCTCGGCAAAGAACGTACCAAGAAGAAATACCTGTCCAATGGCGCACACGAACCGCTTTTTGGCGTGGCTACGGGCCATATGAAGCCTCTCTTTAGGAAAATAAAACGCAATCAAGCATTGGCCGAGGAACTTTATGCTACGGGGAATTATGATGCGATGTACTTTGCCGGAGTCATTGCAGATCCGAAAGCCATGTCTGAGGCGGATTTTGAACGATGGATAGATCAAGCTTATTTTTATATGCTATCGGATTATGTGGTAGCCGTAACTTTAGCAGAAACGGATATAGCGCAAGAAGTTGCTGACAAATGGATTGCAAGCGATGTGGAGCTGAAAATGTCGGCAGGCTGGAGCTGTTACTGCTGGCTGCTCGGCAATCGTCCGGACAGTGAATTTTCCGAAGAGAAAATCGCTAATATGTTGGAACTTGTAAAAAATACGATTCATGATGCCCCTGAACGCGCGAAACACGCGATGAACAATTTCATTTACACGGTGGCAGTATCTTATTCGCCGCTCCATGATCTGGCGGTTAAGATCGCGAAGGAAGTAGGCCCGGTAGAAGTTAATCGCGATAAAAAAAGCAAGTTCTTGAACGCTTCTGATAATATTCAAAAGGCGGTTGACAAAGGGCAACTTGGCTTCAAGCGAAAATATGTAAGATGTTAATTAATTCTATTGACAGAATATTCCTGATAAAATATAGTGTATCTAATTACATTCAAATGCAAAGAAGAGGACAAGTAGATCCGAAAAATGCCGTTTCAGAGAACTGCCGTTTGGTGCGAGGCAGCGGATATTCGATTCGAAAAGTCGCCTCAGAGCAGGCCCCCGAAATCATAGTAGACGGGCCCGGGATTCTACCGTTATAAGGAAGCATCGTTGTTGGACGATGGCAGAGAGGGTGTATTTATTCATGCACCAATCAGGGTGGTAACGCGGAGTTCACTTCGTCCCTAAATGGGACGGAGTTTTTTGTGTTTGAAATCAATCAAAGGAGGAACCTGGATGTTGGAAAAGTTTGATGTACATGATCGCGTGCTTCGTCAAAATAGGTTTGTTGCTGATGAGGTTCAATATAATCTCATTCATCGTATTTGTGAATCAGAGAATTCAATATGTCTAAAAACATCTGATGAAACTATGATCTTTGCCCAGTCAGAAGGTCGCAATGCCTGGCTATGGATTTATAAGGAGCTTGCAGATGATAAAACCAATAATCTTATGCAAGAGCTTTTAGAATACCTTAAGGGAACTACTATACCAGGTGTATCCGGAGATCCAACGACCGCAGAACGCTTTGCACAGGTGTATTCCGAGGCTTATGACCTTCAATATTCCCCTTATATGATCATGGAATCCTATGCTTGTCCAGAGGTAAAGAAGCCACTTCATATAAAGGGAACCTTGCATCAAGCTGCAAGACAGCATGTGGGGACCGTAGCGGAGTTTCTGGCTGGCTTCTCAGAAGGAGCTTTCGGGATTACGGTTGACCCGGCCAGTCAAATTTCAGCTGCAGAACAATTCATTGAGACAGGTAATTTATATCTCTGGATTGTGGATAGCCATCCTGTATCAATGGCTAATATTGCACATCGTTCTCCGAGACATGGCAGGATCAATGCAGTATATACTCCGTCCGTCTTTCGCAAGAAAGGTTATGCCAGTGCGGTAGTGGCAGAGCTATGTTCCATCCTTGAATCCGAGGGACTAGAGCCGATGCTGTATGCCGATTTAAAGAATCCCGCTTCGAATAAGGTTTACCAAAACGTAGGCTTTGTAGAAAGAGGAAAAGTCCTCGATATCAAATTTAGGTAGGAGAGAAATGGTCCCCCAAATCATTAGAAATTGTATTTTTAAGGATTCAAAAAAAAGTCGCGATAATTATATCTTCCAATCGGTACAAAGGTTCTCTGATCCTCATTGAACTCCAAAACAATTACTTCTCCACTCAGTCCAGAATTAGTTTCTGTTTCAACTATAGCTATTCTGTTCTCAGCTAGTTGTATAACCGTCTCGGTGACGAATGATGGATTAGGATCAGGATCATTATTATTAAATGAGGGGACTGGCTTAAAAGCGATTATTATAAGACAAATTAAGATTCCAATCAAAATTGTTGATTTTCTTTTTTCCTGCATGGCTTCTCCTCCAACTAAGACTTTTTCAAGTATCTAAAATATAAACACATTTTATTAAACAAAGTTTGGCTTCTTATCGGGACATATTTAAAGGTTATACTTCTTCTTGAACTTATCGTTTTAGTCGTGCAGTGAACCATATCATAAATAACAGTGGTGTTTTTCGTCTTTAGCAGCGGTGTTCAAAATTAATACAAACAATTGGTTATTTTTGTGATATGATATATGAATAAGCCTCAATGATAAAAATACTGTGTATTTTATCAGCAATGGAGGTGGCTCAAATCTTTTTTGAGTCCAACAGTTTCTTTTACAATAGCACCTCCTGAGAATTTATGGTTCAACGCTCAGGTTGATTTTTGCTGTTAAGATTATATTTCTCAGTCGTTGGCCAAGTAAAATTAATTGGGGATGATCGACAATCGAAAACGAATGGTATTAGGTTGTTGTTGATTCTGCAGGTATGTAACCGTAACCAGAAGTAAAGTATTTTTCATTTTCAAAATGAATCAGTACAGCGTAGGCTAAGGAACTCGAAGGACGGCTTCACGAATAATGTAGACCAAAGTCACAACCCTTTTACAAGCTGGGTTAAGGCCTTGGTTTTTGTGCATTATAATAGTGAGTGCCTAAAAGCAGGCAGAGGTCTGCATCTTTTCATCAAATATTAGCGTGTAAGGACGGTAAAAATGAGCGACAGACAAACCGAAACAGACGTTATCTTGATTGGTGCCGGAATTATGAGTGCGACTTTGGGGACATTGCTGAAAGAATTAGTACCGGACTGGAAAATTACTGTGTTTGAAAAGCTGCCAAGTGCAGGAGAGGAAAGCTCTAACGAATGGAATAACGCAGGAACGGGGCATGCTGCACTGTGTGAGCTTAACTACACGGCCGAAAAGCCGGACGGGTCCATAGATATTAGCAAAGCGATAAAAGTAAATGAACAGTTTCAAGTTTCCATGCAGTTTTGGTCTTATCTTGTGAACCACAATCTGATTCGTAATCCGCAAGATTTTATAATGCCGTTGCCTCATATGAGTTTAGTGCAAGGGGAAGAAAATGTAGCGTATTTGAGAAAGCGCTTTGAAGCGATGTCAAACAATCCTCTGTTTCAAGGGATGGAGTTTTCCAATGACCCCAAGAAGCTGATGGAATGGATTCCGCTTATTATGAAAGATCGTATATCCAATGAGCCTATAGCAGCAACCAAAATTGACTCTGGTACAGACGTCAACTTTGGCGCCTTAACGCGCATGTTGTTCGGTCATTTAAAGAATAAAGACGTTGATATCCATTACAACCATTCAGTCCATGATATTAAACGTACTAGCGGCGGTTCGTGGGAATTAAAAGTGCGGAATGGTCGGGGTGAGGTAGAGCGCCATACGGCAAAATTTGTTTTTATCGGCGGTGGTGGAGGAAGTCTTCCTTTGCTTCAGAAATCCGGTATTCCGGAAGGCAGAAATATTGGAGGATTCCCGATAAGCGGCCTATTTATGGTGTGTAATAATCCGGAAGTTGTAGCGCAGCATCATGCCAAAGTATATGGAAAAGCCAAGGTCGGTGCACCTCCTATGTCTGTACCGCATCTTGACACAAGATTTATCGACAATAAGAAATCGCTACTCTTCGGACCGTTTGCCGGGTTCTCACCGAAGTTTTTGAAAACCGGTTCCATGTTTGATTTGTTAGGTTCTGTAAAACCGAATAATGTTTTAACGATGCTGGCGGCAGGAGCCAAAAACCTTTCATTGACCAAATATTTAATCCAGCAAGTGATGCTGTCAAAGGAAAAGCGTATGGAAGAGCTGCGTGAATTTATTCCGAACGCTAAAAGCGAGGACTGGGATTTAATCGTTGCTGGTCAACGCGTACAAGTGATTAAAGATACGGTTGCCGGCGGCAAGGGAACGCTTCAATTCGGTACGGAAGTTGTTAGTGCGGCAGATGGATCGATCGCTGCCTTGCTCGGTGCTTCACCGGGTGCTTCCACCGCCGTTTCCGTCATGCTTGAGCTAATAGAACAATGCTTCCCGCAACATATGAAAGCGTGGGAACCGAAAATAAAAGAAATGATTCCTTCGTATGGCGTGTCCTTGTTGAAAAATCCAGTGCTTATTCACGAGATTCACACTTCAACATCACGCACGCTTGGGTTAAGCCATGAACTTCAATCTGTCATGTAGACAGTAACATAACATGTGTGAGACGGTTTTCGTCCTGAAATGATAAAGGATGATGACCGTCTAACTTTTTTACGCAAGCTTTCTTAAGTGATTCAAAAACAGCAGGGGGTACAATGATGACGGAAGACCTTACAATCAATGTTAAAATGGCTGAAGCTTACGAGAAAAACACGCGAATCTCGGTTCCCACCTATGATTCTTTATTTGTGATGGTGCAATCTTATTTTCGAATGCAATTGGGCAGCAAATCAGCATCCTTGCTTGTGATCGGTGCGGGTGGAGGCAGTGAACTTGCCGCTTGGGGTCCGTCTAATCCAGGCTGGACATTTACAGGCGTTGATCCTTCGGAAGAGATGCTTAAGATCGCTAGGCATAAAAGCGCTATGCTCGGCTTGGAAGACCGTGTCAGCTTCGTTCAGGGAACGATTGATGACCTTCCCGAGTCAGATTCGAAGTTCGATGCGGCAAGCTGCATTTTGGTACTTCATTTTATTGATGATGTTCAAGAGAAGTTGAAACTGCTTCGATCTATAAAAGATAAACTAAAATCGGGGGCTCCATTCGTTCTCGTAAGCGCATATGGGAATTTGGACGATTCCGAATTTCAAGCAAGATTAGATGTATGGAAAAGCTTCTGGATTGCTGGCGGCCGTGAACCTTCTGAAGTTGATGACATGATAAACAACAATTTCAAGAAGCTTTCATTACTTCCTGAGCAGGAAATTGAAGGGTTGTTGGCTGACTCCGGCTTTACGAGAATAACCCGATTTTATTCTACAGGAATAATGGCAGGATGGATTTGCCATGCAAAGTGACGGGTCTGAAGTATACTTAATTTGCTGAACAAGCAAAGACTAAAAAACTATTGACATATAAATCAAACAAGAGTAGACTTTGAAAAGATCGATTGGTTCAATAAATTATATATATTGCTCCAAAGGGGAGTAGCTATTTCAAATAAAGTCGTCATTACGAGAATTTATTCTCCGGCTATATTGCAATGTTACATTGTTAGCGAGACCTTTGCCTATGAAAGTAGGTGAGGTCTCTTTATTTTTGTAAAATTGTTAAAAATAAACATAAATATGGAGGGGTTTCAATGGATTTGGGATTGTTAATGGAATATGGGGGCGTGTTTGTTGTACTCGTCCTTCTGGAAGGATTGCTTGCCGCAGATAATGCACTAGTACTTGCTATTATGGTTAAGCATTTGCCCGAGGAAACTCGAAAACGTGCCCTGTTTTATGGTTTAGCTGGTGCTTTTGTATTCAGGCTGGGCTCGTTGTTTATCATTTCGTATTTGGTAGATATTTGGCAGGTTCAAGCGATTGGCGCTCTCTACCTCTTGTTTATTGCAATCAATCACATTGTTAGAAAAGTGTTTGTCAAGAAGAGCGAAGAGCACGCTGGCGTAGTCAAAGAGAAGAAAGGCTCCGGCTTCTGGATGACTGTCTTGAAGGTCGAGGTGGCCGATATCGCTTTTGCGATTGATTCGATTCTGGCTGCAGTTGCCTTGGCGGTATCGTTGCCGCATACAGGTCTTGGTACGATAGGTAGCATGGATGCTGGTCAATTTATCGTCATCTTCCTTGGTGGATTTGTAGGATTGATCATTATGAGATTCGCTGCATCGGCTTTTGTCAAACTGCTTGAAAAGAGACCAAGCCTCGAAATCGCAGCCTTTGTCATTGTTGGTTGGGTAGGTGTTAAGCTAGCGGTACATACGCTTGCTCACCCGGCTCTCGGCATCTTGCCTGAATCATTTGCTGAATCCACTGCCTGGAAGGTTACCTTCTATGTGGGGCTGCTGCTCATTGCAGCGATCGGATGGTTTGCATCAGGTGAAAAGAAGGATGCGAACAAAGAATCGAAAGAACAGATTGCCTCTTAAGTAACGAGGACATCTCAAAAAAGGAAACAAAAAGGACCTCAAATCCCACTGTAGTGGGAGCGGGGTCCTTTTTTTAACGGTCAAATTTAACTCTAGGTGAGGTTTAATTAGATATGTTATTTCACAACCTCTTGACCACGCACATTCCAGGTGGTAGCAAAGACGAGAGCTGCGATTACACAAGAAGCGGTTAACAAAGTAAACCCTGCGTTCCAGCCAGCCTTATCTACAATGACTCCCATTAAAGCATTGGCTGTTACCGTACCGCCGAGGTAGCCAAACAAGCCAGTGAGTCCAGCTGCTGTACCCGCAGCCTTTTTAGGAACAAAATCCAGAGCTTGCAGACCAATTAACATGACAGGCCCGTAAATCAAGAAACCGATCGCGATCAGGCAGAGCATATCGATGGTTGGGTTTCCAGCTGGGTTGAACCAGTACACAAGCACGGCGACCATGACTCCTAACATAAATACAAAGCCAGCTGGTCCACGGCGTCCCTTGAACAGTTTGTCAGAGATCCAGCCGCATAAGAGCGTTCCAGGGATACCAGCCCATTCATATAGAAAATAGGCAAAACTGGATTTGTTCATATCGAATCCTTTTTCTTCACTTAAATAGGTTGGGGCCCAGTCCAATACACCGTAACGGACGAAATAAACGAAGATGTTTGCAAAAGCGATCGCCCATACCCATTTATTATTTAAGACATATTTAAAAAGAATCTCTTTCGTGGATAACTCGGTTTCAAACGTTTTCTTCTCTTTACTTGGATAATCATTTCGATATTCTTCAATCGGCGGCAAGCCCACAGATTGAGGGGTATCTCGTATTAAGAAGTAAGCGATAATGGCAACTACAATCGCAATGAGAGCAGGCAAAATAAACACGCCTTCATAGCCAGAAGAGGTGCTTCCGGCAATACCTGCGAACATGGCAGCACCAATAACAGCTAGTGGCGCCATTAAGCCTCCACCAACGTTATGGGCGACGTTCCATATGGCGGTTTTATTTCCTCTTTCATTAACACTGTACCAGTGTACGAGGACACGACCGGATGGAGGCCATCCCATGCCTTGGAACCAGCCATTCAAGAAAAGCATAATAAACATAATGGCAACGGATGAGGTGAAGAAAGGAACAAATCCCATTAATAAACTAATGATTGCAGATAAAATTAAGCCAGCGGGCAAGAACATCCTCGGATTGCTTCGGTCTGACACTGTTGCCATGACAAACTTACTAATCCCATAGGAGATGGAGATCGCTGACAACGCAAAACCAAGTTCGGTTTTGGAAAAGCCTTCTTCGATTAAGTACGGCATCGCAATCGAGAAGTTTTTCCGAATTAAGTAGTACGCTGCATACCCAATGAAAATTCCCAGAAAAACTTGCAGTCTAAACTTTTTGTACTCAGCATCGATTTTTTCGTCAGGCAATCTCTCGATAGGCTGAGCAGGTTTAAACAGTTTAAACATCTATTTACCTCCTTAATCATAATGAGCAACAAAAACAACTACGAAAAAACCCATACTTTAAGAACACTTTCCGTATTGAAAGCGCCAAAAGGTATGAGTCTCCAAAATCTCCATCATCATTCAAATTTTAAGTTGTTTTATGATATCTTACAATTAAGTGAAAGCGTTGTCAAATGATCTCGCTAATAATTCACGCTAAAATCATCTTACTGCCATCAAACATGCGGGATTAAGACAAAAAATATAGCGTTCGTGCAAATACAATAGGCATGGCTTCCTCTATAATGAGTTTGTGCAAAAATTCACAAAGATGAAGGGGACGAAACACATATGCGTAAACCATTGAAGGAAGCTCTCCTAAGCATGCTTGCACTTATGATGAGCTTTACGTTTATGACAGCCTGTTCTCCATCCGATGAAAGCTTGACGAAGGAACAGACAGGCACGAAAGCCGCAGCAGGGAAATATAAAGATGGTGTATATGAGGGAAAAGCGGCTGGTAAGGGGGGAGATATCGTCGTCAAAGTTACTGTATCTGGCGGAGATATTTCCAAAGTTGAAGTTGTTGAACATCAAGAGTCCGACATGATCAGTGATGAAGCGATCAATCGTATTGTCAGCTTAGTGGAGTCCGAAAAAAGCACTAACGTCGATGTGGTTAGCGGCGCCACAATGACGAGTGAAGCCGTTATTGAAGCGATCAAGTCGGCTTTGGTGCAAGCTGGAGGTTCGGAAGCGACATTTGCAGCCGATCCTAAAGTGAAGAGTGTAAACAAAGAAGCTGAAACCGAGCAAACCTATGAGGTTGTAGTTATCGGTGGAGGCGGTGCCGGATTGAGCGCTGCTGTAGAAGCAAGCCAAGCTGGTGCTAAAGTTGTTGTGCTTGAAAAGATGTCTAGTGTCGGCGGAAATACGTTAGTTTCAGGCGGGGGCTTGAACGTTCCAGGCAGTGATCAGCAGAAAAAATTTGAGGTATCGGACAGCGTAGATCAATTTGTAGAAGATACGATGAACGGCGGGGATAACATCAACGACAAGGAACTTGTTCAGGTGTTGGCAGAGAATGCTCTCCCAACGGCTAAATGGCTAATCAATGAGATTAATGTTGAGTTTATGCCAGATCGTCTGCAACAATTCGGTGGTCACTCCGTTCCACGCGCTTTGATTGCGAAAGACAACCAGGGTACCGATTTAATTGAGAAATTGAAGGCGAAAGCGGATGAACTGGGCGTTGTGTTCAAGATGGAAACGAAAGCTGAAGAGCTAATAGTGGACGACAACGGCAGAGTGACTGGTGTGAAAGCAAGTAATGCCGCTGAGCAGGAGCTCACATTCCATGCGACCAAAGGTGTAATTATTGCTTCCGGAGGCTTCGGATCGAATGTTGAGATGCGCAAAAAGTATAACCCGGAATTTGATGAAAAATATATGACAACGGATGTCCCTGGAACAACAGGCGATGGTATCGTAATGGCTGAAAAAATAGGTGCAGATCTCGTGCATATGGAACATATTCAGACGTACCCAACTTGTAATCCAATGACGGGAATTATATCTTATGTAGCCAACTCCCGTTTTGACGGAGCCGTACTATTGAATCAGGAAGGTAAACGTTTTGTTGAGGAAATGGAGCGGCGCGATGTGATTTCCCGCGCGATTCTTGATCAAACAGGTTCATATGCATATCTCGTTTGGGGCCAGGAAGTTGAAGAAGTAGGTCATATGACAGATGTGCATCAGCAAGAATATGAAAGCTTCGTAAATGACAAGCTGCTGCATAAAGCAGATAGCATTGAGGAACTGGCTGATTTTTTCGAAATTGATGTGCAAACGATGAAAAAATCGATCGATACGTATAACAAGCAAGTTGAAAAGGGCAAGGACACAGATTTCAACCGCAGAGGAACACTTCGTCCGATTGCTAAAGCACCATTCTATATCCAGAAGGTGGTTCCATCCATTCACCATACGATGGGCGGCTTGAAGATCAATCCTCAATCGCAGGTGCTAACCGGAGATGGGGAAGTTATTCCAGGGCTGTTTGCAGCTGGAGAAGTTACAGGCGGTATTCATGGCACAAACCGACTTGGCGGTAATGCGGTGACCGATGTAACTGTGTTTGGCCGAATTGCAGGTCAAAATGTAGTTAAAGAATAGCTCATACGCAAGAACTGTATGTCTGTATTTTCAGATGTACAGTTCTTTCGTGCGTGATCAAGAATTTAACCCATCGCACTCGAAAATCACCTTTAGAAAGCAGTCGTCCTGTAAGAGTGGGAGAAACCCTTTCTTCTCGTTAAACTGCAAGCCCCCCGGGAGGTCCATATGAGTAAGTGGCTTAACACGATTCAGAAGCGATTAACCATCACGATCGGTACCTGTTTTATCACGCTGATTATGTCTATCGCAGCCTATTTGATGTATGAGAATATTTCCAAGACCATCCCGTTTCAAGAGAACTTGACCAGACAGCTTGTACAATCGCAGGCAGATCAGATCACATCATGGGTGCAGCAGCGATTCGGTGAGATGGATGCTCTTGCACATCAAATTTACTATGAAAAGATGTCGGAACAGCAGTCGCTTGACATGCTCTCCAACTATTTAAAACATAAAGAGGGCATATATGAATCGTTTGGCATCGTCGATGTGGAAGGTCAGGTAACATTAACATCAGGTCACAACTTTTCGATTACACATCGTCCTTATTACAATAAGATCGAAGAAACCGGGGGAACGGTTCTGATGAGCCAGTTCCTGCATTCAAACTCGAATCAGGAGCATATTGTGACGATATTGTACCGACTGCCAGCCTCCATTCAAACCGATGGAAAACAGCTAGAGTATTTGTCTGCAGCAGTTTCAATCTCAAAATTGCGGGAGCTGGCTAACGAGCTGCGTGTATATGGAGAAACGGGTCAGCTTTTGGACAAAAACGGGGTTAACGAAGTTGAAGAGGAAGTCTTAAAGAAGGAATGGAAAGGATCTTCGCAAGAGGTTGTGTTCACTGTCCCGATTCAGGAGACTCCGGGGTGGAAGCTTCATTTTACAGTCGAGAAACAGAGATTGTACGGCGGCATGTACAAAATGCTTCAGGGCATCATATGGATCGGTATCGTAATTGGCATCATTCTTGTTCTATTACTGATAAGTTTGTCCACTTCTATTGTCAAACCGCTTAGAATATTGAAGTCGGATATGAAGCGCACAGGTGAAGGAGAGAGGAACGTCCAGTCTACAGTGGTGATGCGTGAAGATGAGATCGGTCAGTTGGGGCGTGGCTTTCAAGATATGCTCACAAAGCTCTATCATATGGAACATGAGAAGCGCAAGCTGGAGCTGCAGATGCTGCAGGAACAGATCAAACCGCATTTTGTATATAACACGCTCGACACGATTCAGTGGACGGCGGCCGAATATGGGGCTGATGAAGTTGTTGACCTGGTGCAAGCGCTGGCTACTTATTTTCGTATAGGCCTGGGAAAAGGAGATGAATTCGTCTCTTTGCAGCATGAGCTGGAACATGTTGAAAGTTACTTGCTCATTCAGCGAGTTCGTTATAAACGTATAGCGGCTGTAACGGTTGAGTATGATGAGCAGCTGCTTGATCTTATGCTGCCAAGGTTTACACTCCAACCTTTGGTGGAAAATTCGATTTACCATGGAATCAAACCGACGAAGCAAACAGCTGATATCCGTATATCCGCATATTACAAAGACGGGATCGCAGTGATTGAAGTGGCTAATAATGGAGTGCTGCTGAAGCAAGATCGTATGAATAGCATAAACCATGCTTTAGCAAGTGCGTCTGGACGAACGAATGAAACGGGCTTTGGCTTGTATAGTGTGAATCGCCGGATTGAAGTCGCTTTTGGATCGGAATATGGTCTGCGTGTAGAAGAACGGGACGGATGGTTTTGCAATCAGGTTACTATTCCGCTTAAGAAGGGAGAGGCAGAAGATGCAAAATGAACGGAAGTGGCGTGTTTTGCTAGTGGATGATGAGGATATCATACGCCGGGGCCTTCGCGGCTTTATAGAGTCCTCTCACCTTCCTTTTACGGTGGTTGCGGAGGCGGAGACAGCGGAAGAAGCCATTCGATTGAATGGTTCGGCAGAGCCTGATGTGATTATCATTGATATTAATATGCCAGGAATGAACGGTTTGGACTTGATTCGTATACTGCGCGCATCGAAGACGGAGGCGCTACTCGTCATCGTGAGTGGATATGATCGATTTGAATATGTCAGACAGGCGTTGCAACTGCACGTCGTCGATTACTTGCTGAAGCCAGTGCCGAAAAGCGATCTGGTGCGTGTACTTCGTCAGTTAAACGAAGAGCTGATTACAAGCGGACGGGCCGAACGTAAACCAGTTTCCATAAACAATGAGGAAAAAAGAGCACAGTCTCAACAAGAGGACGATATATCACTATTTATCGGGCAGGTGAAGGCGTATGTGGAGTCCTATTATTCCGATACGGAACTGAATTTGTCCAAGGTGGCACAGTTGTTTCACCTCAACAAGACGTATCTATCCACAAGAATGAAGCAGGAGCTTGGGTTGTCATTTAATGAATACTTGACGGTTATTCGTGTGGAGAAGGCCAAGGAATTGCTGCGAAGCCCTTATAGTCAAAGCAAGATCGCGGATATAGCCAACAAGGTCGGCTATGGAAGTCAGTATTACTTTAGCCGCGTATTCAAACAGCATACAGGTTTCTCGCCGCTTGAATATCGACAGCAGCTTGTAAACGGACCATAAACGGATCATAAGCGGATCAATAGCCATTTACGTTTGCAAAATGATTGACAGCAGCAGAATAGAACAATAATATAGTTTACGTAAACGTTTAACTCCTATGAATCATAGTTTTACAATGTTAGCTTTTTGGCCTCTAAGTAAACGTTTACTTTTAAGGGGTGATTTTATGGCGGCTACGATTAAGGATATTGCCAGAGTTGCGGGAGTTTCTATTGCGACGGTTTCCAGGGTCATTAATCAGGTTGGCGGATACAATGAGGAGACCGAGAAAAAAGTTCTGGCTGTTGCGAAAGCGTTGGAATATAGAAAAAATGAAAATGCGAGAAGTTTGGTGCAGAAGACAACCAAAACCATCGGTGTCATTATGCCGGAGGTCACTACAGCGTTTTATGGTGACATTATAAAAGGGATCGAGGATGTGTCTTTCGAGCACGGATACAGTGTAATACTTACTCATGCCGGTATGAGCGGCTCCCGAATTCATGAAAGTATAAATCTGATGGGCGAACGTAGAGCAGACGGACTCATTATTGTTTCTGTTGAACTTCACGAGGCAGAGATTGAGTCTTTATCATCTCTGGGTATTCCTTTTATTTTGCTATCTACCAAAACGAATCGAGAAGATGCGCCATATATGAAAGTCGATGATTTTAGCGCGGCGTATACGGCTGTTCATTATCTAATAGAGAACAACCATCGCATGATAGGTATGGCAGGAGCCCATCCTGATGATCCGATAGCAGGTGCTCCGAGAATTAATGGCTATGTTAAAGCGCTTCAGGACCATGGCATTCAGGTAGATTTGAACCTGATTAAGGCAGGGGATTTCAGCTTTGAGTCAGGAAAAAGAGCGATGCAGGAGTTCATTGACCATCATGCAGGTATAACCGCCGTGTTTTGCGCAAGTGATGAGGCTGCATTAGGTATCATTTCGACTTGTTTTGAAAATGACATCGGGGTACCGGGTGATATTTCAGTCGTTGGCTACGATAACTCCAAGGTCTCACACATGTCGATCCCGCCGCTTACAACGGTATCACAGCCTTTGTATGAAATGGGAAGAGAGGGCTGCCTGAACTTGATCGGCTCTATTCAAAACAAACTCAAGATTGCGTCCAAAATCATTCCGCATGAGTTAGTCGTACGCAAATCAGTAAAAAAATTACCTTAAAAAGGTTGGAGCTAAAAATTTGAATACGTATTTCGTTTGAGGCCATTTTTTTAAGCGCAACGTAAACGTTTACGTTGCTCCTGTTTACCCTTTAATAATGACAACGGAAAGTGAAGTGAAGCTCATCATGGAAGCGATAAAAGAAAAGAGAGAGACCGTAACGAGACAAAAGGATGCAAAATGGTGGCAGACGGCTGTCGTTTATCAAATTTACCCGCGAAGCTTTCAGGACAGTGATGGAGACGGCATCGGTGATTTGAGAGGAATCATCAACCGGATTGACTATTTGAAGTTGCTAGGAATTACGGCGATTTGGTTATCACCGGTTTATAAATCTCCTAATGATGATAATGGTTATGATATTAGCGATTACCAGGATATTATGGATGAATTCGGCACGATGGACGATATGGACGAATTGATTGCCAAAGCGAACGAAGCTGGCATTAAAATCATTATGGACCTGGTCGTTAATCATACTTCTGACGAGCATAAATGGTTTATCGAAGCGAAGAAAGGCCGGGATAATGAATATCGCGATTACTATATTTGGCGTGATCCAGTGAATGGAGACGTTCCTAATGATCTGGGTTCGACATTTAGCGGTTCTGCTTGGGAATTTGATGAAGCAAGCGGACAGTATTTTTTGCACTTATTCAGTAAACGCCAGCCTGACTTGAACTGGGAGAACGAGAAGGTTCGCCAGGAAATCTATGATATGATGAATTATTGGCTCGATAAAGGTATCGGCGGCTTCCGTATGGATGTGATCGATTTGATCGGCAAAATTCCGGACGAAAAAATTACGGGCAACGGACCGAAGCTGCATGAATATTTGCAGGAGATGAACCGAAAAACATTTGGTTCCCATGATGTCCTTACCGTAGGTGAAACTTGGGGCGCAACACCGGAAATTGCTAAGCTGTATTCCGATCCAAAACGAAATGAGTTGTCCATGGTGTTTCAATTCGAGCATGTCGGTCTAGACCAGCAAGAAGGCAAGGATAAATGGGATCTGAAGCCTATGGAAGTGATGGAGCTCAAAAAGGTTATGGCAAAGTGGCAAACGTCACTGGGCGATGAAGGTTGGAACAGCTTGTTCTGGAACAACCATGATTTGCCGCGAATCGTTTCAAGATGGGGAAATGACAAAGAATATCATGAACAAAGTGCAAAAATGTTCGCTATTCTTCTGCATATGATGAAAGGGACACCTTACATCTATCAAGGTGAAGAGATTGGAATGACCAACTATCCGGTTTCGAGTATTGATGAAGTGGAAGATATTGAATCCGTGAACATGTATCACGACCGTCTTGAGAAAGGTTATGCTGTTCAAGATATTATGAAATCGATCAACGCCAAAGGCAGAGACAATGCTCGTACACCAATGCAGTGGGATGAGCGTGAAAATGCAGGATTTACGACAGGCACGCCTTGGCTGCACGTAAACCCGAACTACACCACGATTAATGTTAAGCAAAATATAGATAACCCGGATTCCATTTTCTATACGTATCAACGTTTAATCCAACTGCGTAAAGACAATCCGATTGTTGTATGGGGCGAGTTTGAACTGATTGAAAATACTCCTGACGATGTATTTGCTTACTACCGTCTATATGAAGGAGAAAAATGGCTTGTTGCTGCGAACATTTCGGAACAGAAGCATGATTTCTCTGTAGATGAGGAAGTCTCCGAAATTTTGATGAGCAACTACAATCGTACAGAAATCGATGTCAGACAAATGACATTAAAACCGTATGAAGCCATCACGGTAAAGGTATAACTGTTAAAACTCACACATTTGTGTGAGTTTTTTCTATATATCAGCTTTCAAGCCGCGATGCGGCTGGAGGAAGGAGCCGATTATAAGCATGGTTGAATGGCGTTAACGGTATCCCCGCCCGACCCATGGATTTAAAGCGCTAAACGAGCCGTATTTTCGCTGTTGGGGAGTTTAGATGCAATAATACATTTAATTCAGCGATATTTTCTCTTTTAGGCAGTTTACCTGCAAAAATACATTTGATTCAGCCCGAAACAACCTTTTTGGCGAAAAGATTGAATTTTAAGTGCACTTTTGCATTTAATTCTCTCAAAATCGAAAAACCCACATTTTCAAATGTACTTTTGCAGTTAAGCGCGGCAGGCGACTTCCTGTTGAATAAACAATATAGGTCCGGGCGGTTTAGGCTTAAGGCCAGCGCTAGCTCTTTTCCGTCGTCCTTTCGTCCGGCACAGATTATTGGTTAGATAATCAAAAATAGATGGTGTTTAAGCAAATGATACCCAAAAAATCTCGAAGGCATGATCACCTTCGAGATTGTTCGGGTGTTTTTCTACAGCTTCGCCGCTTGCTTAGCAATCTCGGCCATACAATCTTCTGCTTGAGGGTACAAACCGATCTTATCCATGAACGCATGATCCAATCCATTGTAACGTATGAGGGTTACTGGAACGCCGGAAGATTGCAGCTTTCGGGCATACGCCTCGCCTTCCAATCGCAGAAAATCATATTCCGCTGTAATGACTAACGCTTTGGGCATCCCCTTCAAGTCAGCCAGCAGTGGCGATACATAAGGGTGCATCGGCTTTTCTCGTCCTTGCAGATAGATTGCATCCAGCAGGTCAGAGGATTGACGCATACCTTCAAGGCCAGCCATAATATACGGCTGATGGTCATGAATCGTATATTCCTCCAGCTTCCATTCAAAATCATCTGTATTGACTCCAGCCATGTTGACCGTTGGATAGATGAGCACCTGGAATTGAATCATGCCGGTTCCAAGGTCACGATCCATCATCGAACATACGGTCGCCAAGTTGCCGCCGGCACTATCACCGGCTACAGCCAGCTTGGTTTTGTCTGCTCCAAGCTCATCTGCATGCTCGTAGGTCCATTTCACCGCATCGAAGCAATCATGCAGTCCTGCAGGATATGGATGCTCTGGGGCTAGTCGATAATCGACAGATACGACGACCGCCGGTCCTTTCTCAGCTATCGCTTTGCATGGATTCTCCACAACATCCAGCGTCCCGCCAAAGAAGCCACCGCCATGAAAAAATACGACGACAGGCAGCCGATCACTTGCATTCTGTACCGTTGGGGTGTAAATACGAATGGGAATTTCACCGTTACGTCCTGTTATATTTCTCGCATCTACTTGAATACCCGTGCGTGTAACGTCTGTATTCGGCCATCCCATCTGTTTACGCAGCATATGAGCAAGTTCAATCGGGTTGATCTTAGACATATCCGGCGCTTCAAAGCCAGCCATAGCCTCCGCTTGCTGTTGCATAACGTTCAGTACACGAGGGTCCAGCGTACCTTCTACATCTGAATCCGGAATTTGCTTCACAATCATGTCCATACCACGCTGCTGTTTAGTGACTGTCCGATTCTCTACCAGTTTTAGCAGTTCGTTATAATGATCTTGATTCATCATCTACGTAAACGCTCCTTTCTAATTAAACAAAAACAAACTCATTCATTTCTATCTTGCTATAGATTTCTGTTTCGGCCAATTCTTCGGGCTACTGTTCCGGTGAAATACAGCATAGAACAGGCACAGGATACTTAACGAAATCATAAATCCGGCTGTCACGTCAGAGGCATAGTGTGCTGAATAGATGACTCGGCTTAATGCAGTAAGGAACCACCACAGAAAACCACCGTAAAATATCAATTGCTTCAATCGCTTGTGTTGAGGCAATACAAACAGCGATAAGGCGACGGTTGCAAATGAGTTTGCGCTATGCCCTGAAGGGAACGATGACCCACCCTCTCCCTGAATTACATACCAGGGAGAGAAATTGGAGTAATCGGGCAATAAATCCCGGAATCGGACGCGCCCCCAGCCTGCTTTGATTCCTTCAATCACAAGTATAGTAACCATAATATAGATTACAGATGTATATGCTATCTTTAGCAAGTAGCTGCGATCCTCTGTCGAAAATCGTATATATGCATATCTTTGCATGGCAAGTGTCATAAGCAGCATGATGATTACGCTCAAAGTTATGAATAGGTTCTCTGAATGTCCAAGATCAAGTCGGAATGTAAACATGCCGATATGCATAACAACGGACAGAATGATCATGATGGAACCTAATGAGTAAAGCAGCGTTTTTTTGCCCCATCCCGTATCCTTAACAGCCGATGCCAGGAACACATTTCCCGCCAAAAACATGATGATAACGATAGCTGATTCTCCATAAATGAAGAAGAATTCTCCGAACGATGACTTCGTGGTTGCGATCGCTTGGGATATTTGCAAATCAGTAAATGCGAATATCAGTAATAGTAACGCAGCAATAGCCATCATTAGGGTGTAGCTTTTTTTGGTTACTAACAAACTGATTCACCCCTTATAAGCTATAGTTTAGCTTCCCAATAGCCGCAAAATGGATCGACAGGATTGGTGCCAACAAATGCAGATTTGCCTTGCAGCTTCTCTACGATAGCGTTGATGGAATAGGAATTGCCGGAATAAGCATTGATAAATGTCTTCATAAAAGGCACATCCTGCAAGTGGAACGGATTGCCTACAGAAATGAACAGAGTTGGCAGTTCCTTAATAAACCAAGGAATATCCGCTCCAAACGGCGGTGTGTAGTTAATTCGCAAGTCAGTCTTGTTGCTAGCTGTTGCATAGTTTGCAAAATAGATCGCCAAATCATATTTGCTCACAAATTCTTTTATCGATGAAAACATTGCCATGAAATTCGTTGGGTCATGTAATTCCACCTCAAAACCGGCTTCACGCAGTTTTTCCAAAAATATTTTATGGTATCCCCCTCCGGAGAAGCTTCCTTCTTCATCTCCGAGTACAAATAAGAGAATTCTTTTATGCGTTTCTGGCGATATTGGAAGCAGCTGCTGTGTATCCTTGACTAAAGTAACGGACTGATCGGCGCATGCTCTTGCCCAGGATTGATGCTCTTCCGAGCCGATAACATGGAGCGCAGCTTCATCTGGAACGAGAGTTCCTGCTTCCTGATGTTCATGCAAGCGAAGGGAAGCCTTCAATCCAAGAATTCGAGTTACCGCTTGATTCACTCGTTCTTTGGTTAATAGTCCGTTCCGGATTCCTTGCAGCATGTACTCACGGTCTTCATCAATACTCCGGTTGAATAAGAAAATGTCACAGCCCGCTGCAATCGCCTTCGGCACAGCGATTTCACGTCGCTCAGCAATCGTAAATCCTGCCATAAGCGTTGCATCGCTGACAATTACGCCATTGAAGTTCAGCTTTTCGCGCAATAGACCCTGCAAAATTTCAGGTGATAGTGAGCTTGGCAGCAAATCTTCATCTTTTAAGTCAGGATTATAGTAGCGCTGATAAGCAGGCTGCATAATATGCCCAACCATTACTGTGTTTGCCCCTTCATCAATCAATGATTGATAAATTTTGCCGAAGGTAGCATCCCATTCTTCGGTTGATAGAGAGTTGATACTTGTAAGCAAATGCTGATCGCGATCGTCTACACCATCACCAGGAAAATGCTTGATAGATACGGCCATTTCATTTTCGTGAGCAGCTCGCATATAAGCACGGCCCATCTCAAGAACTGTTTCAGGGCGATCTCCGAACGTCCGAACATTGGTAATCGGGTTACGGAAATTCATGTTAATGTCCACGATTGGACCGAATGACCAATTGAGGCCAACGGCCTTGCCTTCACGACATGCAACGGTTCCTAATTTATAGGCCATCTCCGGATCATTAGTAGCCGCCACCTGAAGCTGTTTTCCAAAATAGGTCCCTTCCGCAGCGATTCCATCCCCGCCGTTCTCCAGATTAGCTGCCAGCAGCATCGGAATTTTACTATGATTCTGCATCGCTTCATGCGCAGTCCGAATCTCTTTGGCAGGACCAGGACGATACATCAATCCGCCGGGTTGATATTGTTTCACCATCTCAATCAGCATATTGGTGTCGCCCATGCCAACAAGGCAGAACAACTGGCTTACTTTTTCCTCCAATGTCATGGATTCCAACGTGTTTTTTACCCATTGAATATCCTTCTCTTTCAGGTTAAACGGTTTTTTAGACAAATCTACTTGATACAACATTGTATGATGTCTCCTTTTAAGGTCAGTTATTTTAACTAGACGCGTGGCGTGCTTCCAATTCAGCTACCATTACTTTCTCAACTTTGTCTAATTTATAGAACAACAATGCAATAAACGCCAGAACGTAGCAGATGGTCGGTATCCAAATATAGTTCAAATCAATGGCAAACAATGCCGAACTGGATTGCTCCGCACCTGCCTCATATCCACTAAAGGCGAGCAGCCATGCAGACAATGCGCCTCCCAAACCCATTCCAAATTTCACTCCAAATGCCGATGAAGCAGTCAACAAACCCTGTGCCCGAACACCCGACTTCCATTCACCATAATCGACGGTATCAACGATCATAATAAACAGCAAACCCGCAGCGAATCCTGCACCTAAGCTTCCGACGACGCTTCCACCGATCAGAAGTCCAACACTTCCTATGACGTCTCCCATGTACATAATCAATTGGCCGATGATAGAGATTCCCAGGCCCATCAACATCGTATTGCGTTTGCCCATCTTTTTTGTAAAGAACGGGACCGTAATCAAAGTAATGATCATCACCATATTCATGCTCATCATGATCGGAATGAGATCGGGATTATTAATCTTATAAGTAAAATAATAGGTCGTTGTTTGGGTCTTCATAATGTTTGCAATCCAGAAGATAAAATTCAGAAAGAGCATAATAGCCCACGGCCAGTTGCCCTTTATCGCCTTGATGCTTTCACGAAGCGGCAAAGACTTCTGGGCAGACCCCGCCCCAACCCTTTCTCTTAGCTGGAAAAAGGCATTAATGAACAACAGGAACGAAATGGATGCAAAGATTGCCATCGTCAGTGTGAAGCCCTTTGCATCATTGCCGCCGCCTAGCTTCTCTACCATTGGCAGCGTAAAGGTGGTGACCAGGACCGCTCCGATCATAGCAAACAGCATTCGTATCACACCAATAACGGTTCGTTCTTGCGGATCGCTTGAAAGACTCGGAAGGATGGAGGTTACCGGCAAATTGATACCCGCATAGATGATTCCGAGCAGAATATAGGTCACATAGGCGTACACAATTTGGCCTGTCGGACTGATATCCGGAACCGAGAAGGTTAGAACGGCTACAACACTAAACGGAAGGGCCAGCCACAAAAACCACGGTCGGGATTTTCCCCATCTGGTGTTGGTTTTGTCAATCAGTATCCCGAAAATCGGACTGTCACATGCATCAATGAATCGTGCGATTAAAAAAAGCGTACCAACGACACCAGCGCTAATCCCAACAGAATCCGTATAATAGAACAGCAAATAGGTCGTAACGACTTGAAATACCAGGTTAGAAGCAGTATCAGTTAATGCATAGCTGATCCTCTCTTTCCAGGGTACTTGCACAGCTGACATGAGGATTCCTCCTTTATTGGATATACACCCATTATAGAAAGCGCTATCATTTATTGCTTTCCCTTATTTAACGGCGAAGATTAAACAATTTAACCACTTTAAAGCGCTTACATTTTCGCCCAGTAAGAAACATATCAAAAATAAACCTTCCATAAGACAAAAAAAGACCACTGATTGATGTTCTCAGTGATCAACAGGGTGAATATTTGCCTATAAAGGTTTCAGGATATAAAGCTGAACCTCATGGGGGGACAGCTCAGCTTTTACATTAAATTGTGAATCAATAAACATCTTGTATACTTCACGTTTCGGCTGAGAGATGGCTTGCAAATAGGCCAAATCCTCAGGATAAAGACATTCAGGGTGTCCCATTTCTACCCAGTTGTCAAATGAACTTCCCCATTGACGATTGAGCGTCATTTTGCGAATCTGATAAGTCCCTGTCGGCATAGACACCAGTTCCAATGTGAACTGAAGCGGGTCCGTATGTTCAAAAATGCCATATCGATCCATTCGATTAATATGAGACACCTCATTAAGACGATAAAGCTGATCCGTATGGACATAATGATACACCAGCACCTGAATTTCTTGGCCGCGCCTTGTGACGCAGTAGTTATTACCTTTCTTGATGAGCTCATGACCTAACAATGCAAGAAATTGATAGGCGTAATAAGCAGCTTTAGGAACACCTGTCATGGTCATCAGCCCCAGCCCGCCATGAAACATATGGTCAGACACGGTAAACTCCTCAATAAGGTCTGTACATGTCCAATAACATAAGCTGTCTACTTGATCCAGATTATCGATAATATTTTTGACAATATAGGCGGACTGATAGCAGGTATCATGAATAAGATCTCGTTGGTTGCCGCTGGAATTCCACTCTGTAACGTGAATTTCCTCGATTTTGATATCCACATCCGCAACAATCTGGTATGTTTTTGCAACCACTTGTGCCAAATAATCAGATGACTCAGACATCACCCAATAGTCTGACAGTTCATCGGTATTCCAGTGAAAATGTTCATGCGGGTTATGCTGCTGCAGCAAGTCGTGAAAAACCTGATCGTAGGGATAGCTATGAATCGAAATAAAATCGGGTATACAGTTATTTTTCTTGCAATACTCCAAATAATCCTGCAGCCACCTGTCACGCAATATCGTTGGCGACAGCAAGCTCGGCCCGCCCATTTTCAATTGTGAATACTGTTTGATTACTTGATAGGTAGCGTGATGGAGCTCAAAATATTGCTCTTTGGTTCCGTCCCAGAAGGCGCTCACATCAGGTTCGTTCCACACTTCAAAATACCACTTCGCCACCTCGTCATAGCCGTATCTTTCGATGCAGTGTTCCACAAATGCTTTCACCAAACCCGTCCATCGATTCAAAGAGCGGGGAAAGCTAACATTGCTTTTCTTTATAAAAATAGTGCTATCACTCGATGCAAGCTTTGCTGGCATAAAGCCTAGCTCAATAAACGGCTTCAATCCAATGCTCAGAAAAAAATCAAACAATTGGTCAACGTAAGCAAACTGATAGTATGGGTTTCCAGATTCATCTTCCTGATAGACCATCATTTCATCGTCAAATATGCCGTGAAAGCGAATATGCGTGAAGCCGATATCTTTTTGCAGCTGTGTTAATTGCCTTTGTACGTTGGCATAAAGTCCTTCTTTAGCTTTGCCTATTGACGTTAGGCGCTTCCAGGTATGTACAAGCTTTGTTGAGCTTCCGTCATTCATTTGCACGGTTTCACTCTTTTTGATCCATTTTTCTTGGGAGCGATAAGTAATATCTTCATTTGGTTTAGGCAAATATTTAAATAGCGCTTTGAAAGCTTCCTGCTGATTCAACTCCAGATAATTCGGGGCAACAGTCGATTGCTGAAAGGAATGGACATAGGCGTGTTTCTTATGACTGGAGCGATACTGCTTGGCTGACTGTCCATAGGCCTCGTGAAACACTTTGTTAAACGATTTGAGGTTTGGAAATCCATTGTTTATGGCGATCTGTGTAATCGTCTCATCGGTATACAGCAGATCGTACATGGCGTGCTCCAGCCTGACCCCATTCAAATAGTTTGAAAACGTAATGCCCAGTACCTTTTTAAAGAACCGCGAAAGATAGTGAACCGACAAATACTCTTTCTCGGCTAATTCTGTTAAAGTAATCGGCTCTGAATAATTTTGTTGAATATATTCTGTAATCGCCATCAGGCGATCCATATATTTTACGTCGGTTAAATGATCCGCCGGACTTCGCTCTTTCGCAAAATACTTAACCAGATAAGCGATCAATCGAAAGAGCATCCCCTTCATCTCTAGCTCATACCCATTTTCTTGCTTTGTATAGATGAACATCATGTGAGCAAGCATTTGCCGAATCGTATCAAACTCCTCCTGATGCTTCTGATCATATTGAGAAGAATTACATATGAATTGGAGATCTTTCATTGAGCCATACTGCTGCTCCAAATAGGACTGAGATATTTGTAATACAAGCAACAAGCATTGTTCGTCCCCGCTTATGGAGTGAACTTCCTTTGAGTTAATGACTGTAATATCGGATTCCTTTAACAGAAATCTTTCTTGTTTGCGCAGCAATTGGGCATTTCCACTGAGCACAAAAAGGATCTCCATATCTTCATGCCAATGCATTTGAACATAATTAGGCCGGTGCAAAAGGAGACGAAATGGGATGTAGTCATTTGTTGCAATAAGTTCGAAATTATATTTCATCAGAATCCCCTCAAAAAACATAAATGGAATGCGCAATTGACGATGCCGGGTCATTCGTAAATTTTGAGCTAAAAGATATAATAATATTCATTATAGTTATATGAGCAGTATAATATAGCACTGAGGGAGATGCCAATGTACTATTTTTTCGTTATAATTATTAACTAGGAGGTAAATTTTTACGCTCAAGGGAAAGGCCGAATTGGTAAAGAAAGCGGAGATCGTATTTAAAACGAAATATGATTAAAGGCCAAAGCATGGCCACTATGCGACCATACAGAGGCATTTACCCGTGTAGGGATAACTGCCTCTTTTTTGTGTTATTTTGACTGGGGATGGTGATAACAGTATGAAAATGAATGATGAATTGCTAAGGAAAGTTTTAGACTTTCGGGACAGTCGGGATTGGGGGAAATTCCATAACGCAAAAGATTTAGCGATTTCTTTAAGTATCGAAGCATCGGAATTGCTTGAACATTTTCAATGGAGGTCTTCTGAGGAAGCAGTTCACCATAGAAAAGTACAGATTGCAGAAGAATTGGCAGACGTGCTGATTTATTCTATTTATTTGGCTGATACAATGGATCTTAATATTGAGAAAATTATCTATGAGAAAATGAAGAAGAATGAAGAGAAGTATCCTGTAGAAAAATCATACGGAAGAATGAATAAATACACCGAGTTGTAGGAGTGCTGCAGCATGATTATTTACAGTAGTAATGCATTAAAGTTCCGGGAATCAGTTGATCATAATAAAATTACAGTTGAGATTGAGAAAGCTTTTATTGATAAAATGGGTATGAAACCAAGTCCTGGCGAGAAAAGAGCTTGGAACAACTCCATGCAATTTATGGAACGGGTAATTCGAAACTCCAAGATCGCTGATGACTGTGGCATTTTGATTGAATATAACATCCCCGCTACGAGCAAGCGTATTGATTTTATTGTTGCAGGCCAGAACCAGGATGGAAAGAGTAATTTTGTCATTGTGGAACTGAAGCAGTGGGAGTCTGCTCAAATAACGGACCGAGAAGATTTGGTGATTGCATATATCGGTGGAAGAAAGCGGGAGATCCCGCATCCTTCTTATCAAGCTTGGTCCTATCGGCAATTTTTAGACGATATGAATGAATCCATCCATAGCAATGATTTAACGGGGCATGCCTGTGCTTATTTACATAATTATCGGGTACCTCAACCAGACCCCCTCAGGAACGAGCGTTATCAAGGTCTTATTCGAGAAGCACCGTTATTTATGGCTGAGGACACGTTAAAGCTTCAAGAGTTTTTATATAAACATATTGGTAAGGGAAATGGTATTAACCTTCTCTATTTAATTGAGAACGGAAAGATTCGGCCTTCAAAAAAGCTGATCGATCATGTGGAAAGCCTATTTAAAGGAAACTCTGAATTTATTTTGCTTGATGAGCAGAAGGTTGCTTACGAAACTATTATAAGTATAGCTAAAAATATCGATAAGAAAAAAACAATCATAGTCAAAGGCGGGCCAGGCACAGGAAAATCAGTGATCTCAATGAATGCACTTGGTGGTTTGTTAAAACATAAGTTGAATGTGAAATTTATCGCACCTAATGCTTCTTTTAGAACGGTTATGGTTGAGACATTGACAAAACAGCAACTTAAAAACAAAGCAAGAACTCGTGGGCTGTTTGCCGGGTCTGGACAATTTTACGGGGCATCTGAGAATTTCTATGACGTTCTTGTTGTAGACGAAGCTCATCGTCTTAAAGGAAAGGGAGCTTATCAGTATCGTGGAGAAAATCAAATTGAGGATATTATAAAAGCTTCAAAAGTAAACGTGTTTTTTATCGATGATTTTCAGCGTATTAGGCCAGATGATATTGGCTCTGTATCTGAAATCAGAAGGATCGCGAGCTTATATGGCTCTGAGGTTCATGAATATACTCTTTCCGCTCAGTTTCGCTGCTCCGGGGCAGAAGGGTTCATCAATTGGATTGATCATGTGCTACAGATTCAAACAACGGCAAATTTTAATGGCTGGGATCAAGAGTCATTTGAATTTAAGATGATTGATAACCCTAATGACCTATATGAGGAAATTAGAGAAAGGGTTAGTTCCGGATATAAAGCGAGAATGCTTGCCGGGTTTGCTTGGAATTGGACCAGGGATAAAGATGGTAACAGAAACGGTGAGGTTGCTGATGTCGTTATTGAAGAGCACGATTTCCGAATGCCTTGGAATGGAAGAGCAATTTCAAGTACTTGGGCTATTCATGAGGACGGTATAGATCAAATTGGATGTGTGCATACATCACAAGGGTTAGAGTTTGATTATGTTGGAGTTATTATAGGTAACGATTTAAAGTATGATCCGCAGAGTATGCTGATCTACGCTGACTATTCTGAATACAAAGATACGATGGGAAAACGTGGGCTGAAGAATGATAACGAGCAGTTGACGGCATTAATCAAAAATATTTATAAGGTACTAATCTCCAGGGGAATGAAGGGATGTTATCTGTATTGCCGCAATCCTGAACTACATAATTACATCAAGGAACAGTTAAACAGAATAGACCCAAAAATGAGCTTTACTAACTAATGCACCTTTTTTGTTATTCATTATTATTGATTGATTTGAAATAATACAGTTGTTTATTCTCAGTGATGAAGCTCATTGCCGCTTCGGCAAACCTGGACATGCTGGAGAGGGCTGCTCAGGTAATGGTATAATGCTAAAAAGGTGTAGATAGGGAGGCGCAGACGATGAGAGAAGATCTATTGGCTCAGCTGGACGAATGGCATGAGGAAGATGAGTACGAAGAAATCGTAGATGCCATTATAGAGATTCCTGAGGATGAACGGGATTATGAGCTGATCAGCCATTTGGGCAGAGCGATGAATAACCTTGAACGTTACGAAGAGGCGATTGAACAGTTTCTGTCCGTTGCTGAGGAAGGCAAGGAGGACCCGCTCTGGCATTACCGCATAGGGCTTGCCTATTACTATTTGGAGCAGTACGATAAGGCGAAGAAGGCGTTTGAGACTGCGGATCAATTGGAACCTGGGGATGAAGATACCCTGGAGTTTCTCGAGTGGATTCGGGAGAAAACGGCCAAGAAGTCTGTACAAAAAAAGGCTTCCAAACAGAATACAAATGTTGATCCTACTAACTTTTGGGATGACAGCGAGCAGGCGCTTGAACAATATGTTTCAGATCCGCCTTCAGATGAGTTGATTGAGTCCGTTGAAGAAGAACTCGTCTTTAAGCTTCCTGCAGCTTATATTCAGATGATGAAGGTACATAACGGAGGAATTCCTCACAACAGGTTTTTCCCTATAGGGAAGGACCATATTGAAATTTCCGGCATTCTCGGCATTGGACGAGAGAAGAAAAGATCATTGTGCGGAGAATTAGGGAGCCGGTATATGATTGAACAGGGAGGATACCCGGAAGTTGGCGTGGTCATTTGTGATTGTCCTTCCGAGAATGAGGTCGTTATGCTTGATTACCGCACGGCTGGAAATGATGGAGAACCCGAGGTTATTCATGTGGATCAAAAGAATGATTACACCGTCACCAAGCTTGCTCCCAACTTTGAATCTTTTATTAGCGGCTTAGTAAATAAGGAAGTCTAGTAAGCAAAATAAGGACTTGAGGGCGTAAACACAACATGCCTTCAAGTCCTTTTTCATTGGGAAATTCCCGCTTCATGTGATGCCGGAGCTTCTACTCCATTGAAGCTTAAAATTAATTTGTATAGTTGTCAAAATATCCTTGGATATAGACAATAGGTGTGCCTTTATCTCCACTTCCGGAGGTTAAATCAGACAGGGAGCCGATAAGGTCAGTCAGCTTCCGAGGTGTTGTCCCTTGCGCTTCCATGGCCCCTACCAGGTCCGGTTCTTTATTGCTAATATATTCAGAGATCGCTTGCTTAAGCTCTTCGCCTCTTAGATCAGCAAAGTTATTATCCGCCAAATACTTTAACTTGATCTCATTAGGCGTACCTTCAAGACCTGATGTAAAGGCTGGGGATACAACTGGATCAGCAAGTTCCCATATTTTCCCTACAGGATCTTTAAAAGCCCCGTCTCCGTAGACCATGACTTCAACTTGCTTACCCGTTTTTTCTTTAAGCATTTGCTGTATATTATCCACGATCGGCTGGCATTGACGCGGGAAAAGCTTCACACTATCTTCTGTTGATTTATTAGATCCTAGCAGGCCATAGGCTTCATTATATCCACTGCCATCGATTGACTCTGATAAAATGTTGTCAAGGCTGTAGACCTTGTCTCCGCCGTTTGCCTTTAATATTCTCTTGGTTCTGAATCTCGAATGGATATCACAAGTTAGTACATGCTTGGTGTATTCCAGGATCGTTTTTGGATGATTCGAGAAAATGATCTCGCATTCGGTCCCATATTCTTCGATGATCGATTTATAGTAATCAATATAGTCTACCCCAGTAAAAGGATGCTTCTCATATCCAAAATGCTCGCGGAATTGCGATTCGGTTAAAGTATCTGTCCAAGGATTAATTCCTTTTTCATCGAGCATATCCAGATCAACCAGGTGATTTCCAACTTCATCCGATGGATAGCTAAGCATCAGGACAATCTTCTTAGCGCCTTTAGCAATACCACGAAGACAGACTGCAAAGCGATTTCGGCTTAAGATCGGGAATATGACGCCTACCGTTTCTTCTCCAAACTTGGAACGAACATCTTCCGCAATATGATCGATTGTAGCATAATTGCCCTGAGCACGGGCGACGATCGATTCAGTTACAGTGACGATATCCTTATCATGAATGCGAAAGCCCTCAACCTCAGAAGCTTTTAACACACTATCTACAACGATTTGTTCAATGTTGTCCCCTCGGTTTACGATCGGGCAACGGAGGCCTCTAACTACAGTTCCAACGACTCTTTCCAATGTAATCGCTCCTTACAGCTTTTAAAGTTAATGATTGACGTGACACATACACTTGTAATATACATCAATCTAATGGTATAAGTGAAATCAATATATCAAATAGTAGGCATAAGAGGTGCTTATATAGTGAGTAAATTAGATTTATATAAGGTATTTTGCAAAGTCGCAAATAGTAAAAGCTTCTCCAGAGCCGCAAAAGATTTATACATGACACAGCCTGCGGTCAGTCAAGCGATCATGCAGCTGGAAAGGGAGCTGGATACCCGTCTTTTTACACGAACCCCTAAAGGGGTGTCGTTAACGAATGAAGGCAGTTTGCTGTACGAATATGCCAATTCCGCGATCAATCTGATTCACGTTGGAGAAGAGAAAATTCTTGAATTTAAAAACTTGACGACAGGCGAGTTGAAAATCGGTGTGGGGGACACGATTTCCCGTTATTTTTTACTTCCCTATTTGGAGACCTTTCACATTCGATATCCCAATATTAAATTTAAAATTGTGAATGGTACGACACTTGAAATCTGTTCTATTTTAAAATCAGGGGAAGTCGATATTGGAGTCTGTAATTTTCCGCTTGACGACCCGGCACTAGAGCTCAAACCATGTATTGATATTCATGATATTTTTGTTTACGGTGAAAAATTCAAGCACGCCTTATCCGGCCCGGTCAGCCTGGAGGAAATGGCAAAGCTGCCGCTCATCTTTCTTGAATCCAAATCCAATTCCAGAAAGTATGTAGAGGACTATATGCTGTCTAAAGGAATCAAGATTTCTCCGGATTTTGAACTGGGCTCCCACCATTTACTATTGGAATTTGCAAAAATAAACTTGGGCATAGCTTGCGTAACGAAGGAGTTTTCCCAAGAGTATCTCGATAAAGGGTTATTGTATGAAGTTCATCTTACTCCGCCAATACCTAAAAGAAGCATAGGTGTATGTTCCTTAAGAAGTGTATCTCTATCGCCAGCCTCAACAAAATTTGTTGAGATTCTGGAAAAGGGACTACCATAATGCCTACCCTAATATACTTAATATTATGCTAAAATGAAAAATAAAACAGTTTGGAGGCATGCATTTTGATAGGTCGCAGTGGAAATCCAACACTTAGCGAAAAAACATTTGAGAAGAGTGGATATTACAATGGCAAAGAAACGATGACGATCGGCGGAACGGTGAACAAATCGTTCATGCTGTTAGCGCTGCTCATCGGGGCAGCTGTCATATCTTGGGCCATGTTTTTCAATGGTTACAATGTATTCCCGTACATGATTGGTGGCGCGATTGGCGGTTTGATCCTGGCGCTAATCATCAGTTTTGTTCCAACGACTGCACCGTTTTTGGCACCGATTTATGCGATTGCGGAAGGATTTTTTCTAGGGGCATTATCGGCTAATTATGAATCATTATACTATGGGATTACCCTTCAGGCTGCTTTGCTGACCATGTGCGTGTTCTTGGCCATGCTGATCGCGTACAAAACCGGCCTGATTAAAGCTAGCCGGGGATTTCAACGCGGCGTCTTCGCAGCTACGCTCGGCATCGCGCTTGTATATTTGCTGAGCTTTGTACTTGGCATGTTTGGCGTGACGGTACCGTATTTGCATGATAGCACTCCGTTGGGTATTGGAATATCGGTAGTCATCGTCATCATTGCGGCTCTGAACTTCGTGCTCGACTTTAACTTTATTGAAGAAGGGGCTAAGCAAGGAGCACCGAAGCATATGGAGTGGTACGGCTCCTTTGGGTTACTGGTCACTCTCGTATGGTTGTACGTAGAGATTGTCCGTTTACTTGCGAAGTTGGCTAATCGGGATTAGGCTCTAGTATTATATAAAATAGCTGTCGGGGAAATCCCGACAGCTATTTTTTTGAGGTATCGGCTTCTTTAACGTTGGAGAAGGATGAGCAGGTTTACTTTAAAATAAACGTCCCTGTTACCGGATTATGGTCACTGTTTTCGAAGCTCAGGTCGTGTCCGGTAACATCCACGATTTCTACATTCGGAGAAACAACAAATCCGTCGATGATCGCAAGAAAATTGACCCCTTTTTCGTATGCGATGTCCAACGCTCGGGAGGTAGGAATGTTCGGGTCTACCGCCCATTGAAAATCACTCGGGCCAAAGCTTTCTGGGAAAGGCTGCAGCCATTCTGGATATTGCTGCTTCGTAGGGAATTTGGTGGCATCCGTTCCAGGTAAGGAGTGATTCCAGTCTCCGCCGATAATGAGATAATTGTTCTTCTCTACTTCTTGTTCGATATAGTCTCCAAGAAAATCAAGCTGCTGCTTCCGGATGAATCCCCCCTTGTCGTATGCAGATAAATGCAGGTTAATCATAACAAGCTCTTTGCCATTATCGACGGGAAACCTGCTTTCGATAAACCCGCGATCCAGTTCAAACAGCTGAACAGGCCAGTTTTCTTTACCAGGCAGATCAAAGCGGGTATGCGATGTACCTTTGAACGTTGACAATGTGAGTAACCCGCTCTGCACGGAGCCCATCGGATGGGTTATCGGCACAGGAACCCAGGGCACCTTATAATTAAAAGCAAAGACGTTACTATACTCAGGCAAGCTGTCGCTTATTTCCTTGACTTCGTTAATGTGATTGCTGCGTGAGGAGTTGACATCCACCTCCTGCAGGATATATAGATCGGAGCTAGTGTCTTCCAAAAAGCTGGTAATAGCGCTTAGGTTAGTCTCCGTCTGTTCCTTGCTTCTGGAGCGGGACATCTTACCGCCATCCATGAAAAAGTCCTGCCCCTTGTCAAGACCAGCATAGCCAATATTAAACGTCGTGACGGTGAACGGCTCACCTTGCTTCAGCGTTGATCTGCCGTCGTTATTGTTGGCGTGGAGTTTCGATTGAGCAGGGGGCTTATAATCTTTTACTGTTGTATAGATTAGAAAAATGGCAAGCACGGCAATCAAGGCAAGCACGATCCAGGCTAGCCACTTTAGCGCAAATTTGATCATCAGGCTGCTGCACCCTCCTTGGTTTATGTTTTTGAATTAAAGCGAACCTGACACAATGTTTCCTTGATACATGACCGCTTGCAGCTTCGATCTTCTGGCGACCGCCTCTGCGGAGCAGCTTGCATGGGCGAATACGACGTTCGCTTCATCGCCGACCATCGGCCAGATTCTCTTGCCATCGCGATTCAGAGGCGTTCTTCCGCCGGTAATGAAGCCAAGCGCTTGTGATAAGGATAATTCGTCAATATAGCGGTATACCTCTGCTAAACGACTGGCCAGTTCCAAATTATCACCTATGCCGAATGGGGACCAGTGGTCTGTGATGCTGTCATTGCCGAGTTCAACTTTGACCCCTTTGTCATGCAGAAGCGGAATCGGCATGGTTAGCGCACCGGTCGGAACAGTAGATGTGATTGAAATCCCAAGCTCGGCAAACTGCTCCGCCAGCTCGGCAGCGGCGCCTTCCGGAACACCTGCAAAACCAAAAGCGTGACTGACGGTAACCCGTCCTTGCCAGCCTGCTTCTTCGGTTAGCTCAGCCAGTCTTTTCATCGTGAATATGCCCAAATGATCCCGGTCGTGGATATGGACATCGACTCCGGCGTTAGCCTCCACAGCAATATCCATGATCGTCTGCAGCGACTTTTCGATGTCTTCGTCTACGGTTGCCGGATCGACACCGCCCACGAAGGTTGCACCTTGCTTCATGGCTTGCTTGACCAGATCAACAACCTGGGAGCGCAGCAAACCATGCTGCGGGAATGCAACGACTTCGTGAGAGATTTTACCGGAGAAGGAGTCGAGCGCCCGCATCGTGGCTTCCAGGTTGCCCAGTCCGACCATCGGGTCGATGTTGCAGTGTGTGCGGATATGCGTGGAGCCGAATCCGAGCATCATCGCAAGCATTTTTTCCGCTCTTTCCTGTGCTGTTGGCAGCTGCTTGGGAAGCAGCTCTTTCTCTTCTTTCATTCGTCCGAAAATGCTCGTGAACGGTTTAACGGCCTTCCATGGCCCTCCGTAATATGTTTTATCGATATGGATATGCATTTCTTTGAACGATGGCAGCATCAGCAGCTGCTTGGCATCCAGGACCGGCAAATCACCGGTGGTTGGAGGTGTGCCATATACAAGTTCTGCGATTTTACCGTCTTCGATGCGAATGTGGCAGATTTCTGTTTTCGTACTTGTCACTCTTCCGCTTTCGACGTGATAACCACTCTCTAACCGAACATTGATTAACCAATATGTTAAACCCATCGTTTTATTCATCCTTTCAAGAAGTCATTGGAATTACTCTGGGGATTTGATTTACATCTTAATTCGAACGGAAGCTTCCCGAAACCATCTGCCCCTTATACATGACAGCCGGACGAGGCGCTTTTCTGGCTACGACCTCTGCAGAACAGCTGGCTTTAGCGAATACCATGCTTGCATCATCTCCAATCTTCGGCCACATACGCTCTCCATTGGGACGGAGTGGTGTGATGCCGCCTGTGACGAATCCCAATGCCTGAGATAATGAAAGCTCGTCAACCCAGCGGTAGCGCTCGGAAAGACGGTATGCTTTCTCCAAGACATCACCGTTGCCGAAAGGAGCCCAGGAATCATAAAATCCATCGCATCCAAGGGCAACCGTAACTCCTTTTTCCCGAAGCATTGGAACTGGCGGGATCGGTCTGTTGATGGGAGCTGTGGACATGATCGATATTCCGAGATCGGCCAATTCATCAGCCAGTTCGTCTGCACGCTCGTGCGGCACTTCACCCAGAGCGAAGGCATGGCTGACAGCAACTCTGTTCTGCCAGCCGGCTTGCCGCGTGATATCGGCTAATTTTTTCATAGTGTACCATCCCAAGTGTCCCGGATCATGTAAATGCATATCGATATCGGCATCGGCTTCTGCCGCGATCTCCATCATTTGACTTAAAGAGGCTTCCACCCGATTATCAATTCCGCCAGGATCGAGCCCGCCAACCAGCGTGGCTCCTTCACGCATCGCTTGCCTCATCAGAGCAGGTACCTGATCGCGCAGCAATCCATGCTGCGGAAACGCAACGATTTCATATGTAAGTTTGTCTTCAAAATCCTCCAATGCTTCTCGCACAGCCTCCAGGTTTTTAAGACCGATGTAGGGGTCGATATTCACGTGAGTGCGAACATGATTCACTCCGGATTTCACGAACAGGCTGAGCAGCAGCTTGGCTCGTTCAGTCATCGTCTCAAGTAATATCGGCAGTTCTTTAGCCTCCAGCTCGAGTCGCTGGGCTAAATTTTTTACAGGAGTACATGATTTCCAAGGACCGCCCAAATACGTTTTGTCCAGATGATTGTGCATTTCCTTAAAAGGAGGCAGCGCTAAAAGCCCTTGCGCATCCTGCACAGGCAGATCCGTCTCTACAGCTTGCGCGTCAGAGATGATCCGGGCGATCTTTCCTTCCTCAATGAGAAGATGGCAGGTTTCGCTCTTCGTGCCTGTCACAACTCCATTGTCGAATACATATCCGCTTTCCAGGCGAACGTTCGATAACCAAAAAGTGTTCGATTTCAAGTGTTATTACCTCCTTAGGCTGTACAGTTTGTCACCCGACTGGATCTCTTTTTGATACCGCTTTCAGATATATAAATATATGCTCTCATAGGGTCAGTCCCGTCCCTATCCAGCTACCATTTTTTCAGAAATATGAGGATAAATCAAGATAAGTTATTGTTTGGATGTTTTTTGAAGAGGCAGGCGTATTCAACAATGAAAATTTCAAAATCATGATTGACAGAAACAAACAAATCGTTTATTTTGTTGTACAAGGGAAACATTATTAGCCTGGTACATATTATTTAACTTGGGTAAATAAAAAATGTCGTTCCACTAGCGGCAAGGATTATCAGGTTTTTCAAGGGGTGAAAATGAAATGACTAGTGCTGTAGAGGTCAGGGACCTTCATGTTTCTTACTATGGCAACGAAGCCATACGGGATGTTACGTTTTCGATTGAACAAGGCAGTATGGTTGGCATTATTGGCCCGAACGGTGCGGGAAAGTCGACGTTAATCAAGGGTATTCTGGGGCTGCTTAAGAAAGATAAGGGAAGCGTCCGTTTCTTCGGGGAAGAGCTGGATAAAGTGAGAAAAAGAATCGCTTATGTCCCGCAGCGCAGCAATATCGATTGGACGTTCCCGATCACGGTTATGGATACCGTTCTGATCGGTACTTATCCGAGTCTTGGACTATTCAAGTTTCCGAGGAAGCGGGAAAAAGCATTGGCTCTGGAGTCACTTTCAAAGGTTGGGCTATCGGAGTATCGAAACCGTCAGATCGGAGAACTATCCGGCGGTCAGCAGCAGCGTGTATTTCTAGCGCGTGCTTTAGTTCAACAGCCGGAGTTGCTGCTGCTAGACGAGCCTTTTGTCGGGATCGACGTGGCTAGCGAAGAAACGATCGTTCATATTCTGAAGGAGTTGCAGCAGGAAGGAAAGACCATCGTTGTCGTACATCATGACTTAAGCAAAGCCAATTCCTATTTCGACCAGCTTCTCTTGTTGAACAAGGAATTAATTGAGTACGGCGATGTCGGGGACGTCCTTAACCAAGAGGTTATGTCCAAAGCTTACGCTCACCAGCTGCGTTTTCTGGAGGAGGTTGAGGTAGCGTTATGATGGAATTTTTGCAAGCGATCCAGCAGTATGAATTTTTGCAAAAAGCATTGTTTACTTCTGTTGTGGTAGGAATCATCTGTGGAGTTGTCGGCAGTTTTATTATTTTGCGGGGGATGTCCCTGATGGGGGATGCCATTTCTCACGCTGTGCTGCCTGGGGTGGCCCTCTCATACGCATTTGGCATTAATTTTTTTGTCGGGGCTGTCCTCACCGGGGTTCTTACGGCTGTTGGCATTGGCTATGTCAGTCAGAACAGCCGGATCAAGAACGACACGGCGATCGGTATTTTGTTCACCGCTGCGTTTGCACTGGGGATCGTTCTGGTCACGTTATTACAGAGCAGTACCGATCTGTATCATATTTTGTTCGGGAATGTGCTGGCTGTACGGCCGTCAGATATGTGGATCACCGTTGGTATCGGCGGAATTGTCATCGTGACGGTGTACGCTTTTTTCAAAGAGTTGCTGCTCACTTCGTTTGATCCGACAATGGCAGCTGCTTACGGTTTGCCGAACAAGCTGATTCATTATTTGTTAATGACTTTGCTGACACTGGTTACGGTTGCTTCCTTACAAACGGTAGGAATCGTTCTGGTCGTTGCGATGCTGATTACCCCTGCCGCGACAGCGTATCTTTTAACGGACAGGTTGTGGGTGATGATTTTACTGGCTGGAACCTTTGGCATGATATCTTCGATTGTCGGCTTGTATTTCAGCTTTACTTATAATCTGGCATCGGGTGCTACCATCGTGATTGTGGCGACTGTTTTCTTTTTGTTTGCTTTTTTCTTCTCCCGCAAGCACGGGGTTGTATGGAAATCTATATTGGCGCGTCAAAAGCGGGCCCAACTCTCAAAATAAAGGAGTCTGTTTATGAAAAAATTGAATCTTGGTATCGTATTTCTTTTATCTATTGCTATGCTGGCTGCCTGCGGTTCTCCGCAAAATGCGACCCCATCTGCCAAATCCAATAATGGTAAGCTTCAGGTCATTACGACGTACTCTATTTTGTATGACATCGTTAAAAATGTAGGGGGGGACCGTGTGGAGATACATAGCCTTGCCCCGATTGGCTCCAATCCCCATGAGTATGATCCGCTGCCCGTAGATGTGCAAAAAACGACCGACGCTGATGTTGTGTTTTATAACGGGTTGAATCTTGAGGCCGGAAATTCATGGTTCGATAATCTGATGCAGACCGCAGGCAAGTCCGGTGACGATGCTCCGGTATTTCGCCTCAGTGAAGGGGTAACTCCCAAATATTTGACGACAAAAGGAAAAGAGAGCGAAGAGGACCCGCACGCATGGCTGGATGTTCGCAATGGGATCAAGTACGCAGAGAATGCTCGGGACGCCTTGATCAAGGTTGATCCGGAGCATAAGGAAACCTATGAGCAAAACGCCAAGGCGTATATCGAGCAGCTGAATACACTTCATGAAAATGCTGTAAAACAATACAGCTTGATTCCAAAAGAGCAGCGGGTTTTGGTGACAAGTGAAGGTGCATTTAAATATTTCAGTGAAGCGTATGACTTTGAGGCCGGATATATATGGGAGATTAACTCGGAGAATCAGGGCACACCGGAGCAGGTAAGTGCGATTGTGGATATGATTAACGAGCAGAAGATATCGGCTTTGTTTGTTGAATCGAGTATCGACCCTCGCAGTATGGAAATGGTTTCGAGAGAAACTGACATACCGATTGTCGGAACTGTCTTTACGGACTCTCTTGGCAAGCCTGGCGAAGACGGCGACACTTACATCAAGATGATGGAGTGGAACATCAAGACGATCTATGAAGGACTAACAAAGTGAACATGAAATAGTTACAGTTCTGAGGATATCAGCTTTTATATGTAAATTAAAAAGAATTGAAGCCGATAAGTATAGTAAATATACAAATATTTACGGAGGTAATGTTATGAATATTTCCTCATCGGCTGCAACTAACAGCGGAACTTATGCATTGAAGGGTTCGAGCAGCTCCTTGGCTAATCCAATGGATCGCGAGATTCAGCAGTTAATGAAGTTGAAATCCCAGCTTCAGGAGCAAATTCATAAGACAACTGAGAGCAATATGGACATGAAAGAGAAGCAGCTTCGAATCAAGGATTTGAAGAGTCAGCTGCAAGAGGTCGATTCACAGATCAAGCAGAAGCAGACAGAGAAATTGATGCAAAAGAAACAGAGTGAAGAGGTTTCCAAGCAAGAAGAAACCAATGCCAATCCAGCACTGGAAGAGCAAGGCCAGGGGCAGATGGCGGGGCTAAACAGCGTGTTGATGGCTGATCTGACTTATACGAAGGCCCAAGTGATGAGCAAAACGAAGAGCGGTCTTGAACGGGAATTACGTGTTCTCAACAAGGAGATCAAGCAGGATGCGGACAGGGGCTATTTTTCATCCAGAAAAAGCGATAGAGCCCTTGAGATTGAAGGTCAAATGAACGATTTGGATAAGAGTATTGGGGAAGCGCTTGGAGGCGTACAAGACAACATCACAGAATCGACAGAGCAGGTGGAAAAAGAATCAGAGGCAAGCCGCGCAAGAGCTGACGAAGAGAAAGGTGAAGACATCAATCGTGCGTTGCAAGGCGTTAAGTCAGGCAGCGAGGAAGAGAGCGAGAAGCGTACAGAGCATAAGTCTGTGGACATTCGAATTTAAAAAAACACGGATTATTGAGGCACTCCTGAAGTTAGTGGACTTGGGGAGTGTCTTTTTTTGTTCAATGTGCGTTTTGAAAAGTTGAAATCACTTTATAAATAAATTAAGATACGATCATATGATAGTAAATACTATCATATGATTTATTAAAGTATCAATAAGGGCCTGCAATAGACACATATATTCGTAGGTGGCAGCTCTTTAAGGAGGGTTTTGCAGATTGGATAAACATCAGGAGTTGACGATTACCAATGAACTGACAAGGGAACAGGTTGAGCAGGCAGCGGAAATTCATTACGACGCTTTCAAGTACAAAGTAAAATACTTGTTGCTGTTTACGGGCAGTCGAAAGAAAGCCGTTTCCTTTCTGACGAGAGCCTTGACGATCCGAAACGGCCTTTATGTGCTCAAAGCGGACCGAGTCATCGGTATAGTTGGGTTGCAAAGGGACAAGGAGGCCTATATTGACGCAACATTCAGATTATTTAAGAAAACGTTCGGGCTGTTTGGAGCAAGTTGGAGATTTGTTGCTTTTAAAGCATACAAATTTTTTGTTGGAAGCCCCGAAGCGCATGAACTGCGGATCGATTGGCTTGCGGTTTCAGGCGAGGCCCGTGGGTTGGGCGTTGGAAGCTATCTGCTCCAGAAAGTTCAGGAAATTGCGTCAGATATGGGCAAGACCAACCTTGTGCTGGAGGTCGTAGATACGAATCCCCAAGCCCGCAAGCTGTATGAACGAATCGGGTTCGTTCATACCGACACGAAAAAATTCGGCTTGATTACATCAAAGGCAGGCTTTAAAGCGTTGCATTATATGAACAAGTCGATTGGAAAATCGAAATAGCAGAACATGATCAGAAAGAAGGATGTAAACGATGAAAAATGCCAGATCAGCGATGAAGGAAGCAAGGCTTAACGCCATATTGGACGCCGCTACTGAAATATTGGTCGAGAAGCCTACAGCATCGCTGAATGAGATTGCAGCTTATGCTGGCATCGGTATCGCTACGTTGCATCGATACATTGAGAGCAGGGAACAGCTGATGCTGCAGCTGGGTTTAAGAGCGGTGCAGGTCGTTGGGGAGACGATCAATCGAATTCCGATGGACGAGGACCACATCGAAAACTTTATTCCAGAGTTGGTGGAGGCGCTGATTCCATTAGGGGACAAAATCTATTTTTTGGTGAATGAAGCCTCGCTAAACTGCAGCTCTGAGATGACTGAAGCGGAGGAGAACATGAAGGAGCCGTTACGGCGCGCCATTCAATTGCTGCAGCAAAAAGGCCATCTTCGGCAGGATATGAGCAGTGAATGGATTTTGAATGTCATGTACTGGCTTTTCTTTGCTACCTGGCAGCAGGTTCAGGAGGGGGTTATCGCCAGGAAATCAGCAGCATCCCTTGTGCTAGAGACATTGTTCCACGGTTTCAAAGCGAAATAAGGAACGGATTCAATATAGTTTCGCCCCCGAAAGGTCAGGCTATCGTTTTTTAGCCGTCTCATCCAACTCTAGCGGCAAAAAGGCATACTCACCATGCTTCAGAATACGGCATTTGCGAACGGGAACAGGACGTTTGAAAATAGGTCCATCGATGACGGTCGTATGGAACTCTCCGCCTTCTCCGCAGGGATCAATCCCGCGGTCTTCAAGCTCTTTAACGTATTCAGGAGTTAATGTACGGCCTAAATCGTCCTCCGTCATTCCTAACGATAGATTGACCGTAACAACAACGGTTTTAAACCCTAGGTTGATAAATTCGTCAACGGCCTCTTTATGATTCGTTTCCCAGAGAGGCATGGCCAGTTTTAGCCCGGCTTTTCTCGTTACTTGATCATGCCAGCAGTCTTGCACTGGCATATCCAGATCTCCGGTGACAAGCACCTTTGCCCCTTGAGCTTTTGCTTTTTCCAGAAGGCCTATAAAGACCGTCTCATAATCATCCCAGCTTGCAGCTGCTGTGTATACGGGCAGACCGATCGAATCAGCCTGGGCACGAATAATCTCTGGCGGCATTCCGTGGGATCGGGATCGTTGTCCTTTTTCCTCCAGCATCACGATAAGTCCAATCGCTTTTCCAACTTTCATCGCCTTATACAGAGCGAGAACACTATCTTTGCCGCCGCTAAAAGAAGCGATAAATGTTTGGCCATAGGCCCCATGTTTCCAATCGATCATTTCTGTCATCATATTTTCTCCTTGGTGTTCTACATTCTACAGGTTAACAGATCATACTGATATTACTATTATGAACCAAGTGGAATGCGATTGCCAAACAAATGAGTAGGTCCAATCAAATCATTCTTTAGGAAATACAAAAGGCGACAGCTGTACTCTTGTCGCCTTTTCTTTATTTTATTTTACGTAATAATGAAGAGGGTATGTCCGGTATTGTGCCGGGGCCATCTTTTCAGAAGTGTAGAAACCCGCTGGAGCCTCAAGCAATTGAGGGATGCGGTTAACGGTCGTTGCGCATGTAAGCTCTACCGTTGCAGGGCAAGCGATGTTCACCTCTGTTTTTGGCTCTCCCTTAATGACCCAATCGTTGTGGTCCACTTCGTCTTCAGCATAAACTTTACCGATACACTCCGTCACAATGACCGGGCCTTGATGGGTGACGGTGGTAACTACGGCTGACATACCTGTGGCATCGCCGGCAGGGATCGTTTTTCCAAGTGTAGTGGAATAAAGATCTTTATCATGCGTCATGGGAATCAGCTTTTGATCCATGGATTTAATGGTCCACCCGAACTGGGAGCATAGCCATTCATTAGCGTTCCTCATAAAGGACGGAAGATCGTTGTTGCTGGCTATTTTCTCTTCGAACTCTTGCAGGGTCAAGCCGGCTCCGTGAACTTCCGCAAGCGCAATGCCGTACTCTTCCACGTTGTAGCTGGACATGCCTTCAATACGTGTAATTTCATGGGTCGCACCCGCCAGTACCGTAATCAGATTGCCCCAGAACACATCTTGATACCCCGAACCGCTCAAGGTGCAGTTGTTGTCTTTGGCAAGCCGATCCAGCCGGTTCGTGAGCGCTGGGGAGGTTGTCCAAGGATAGAACGCCTCTTCACATGTGCTAATGGCATTTACGCCGTAACGAGCTGCCAATTCAAATGCGTCATACGTATCAGTCATTAAGCTGGTTGTGGAAATTACGCACACTTGCGCGTCACATTCTTTAAATACTTGCTCAGCGTCGGAGCGGACAGGAATATTAAACTTCACGTCCAAGCCTGCCACTTCACCGATATCTTTGCCGACGATGTCCGGATTCATATCGATCGCACCTACGATTTCGGCACCTTTTTCATACAGGTATCGAAGAAACACTTTTCCCATTTTACCGCAGCCGTATTGAATGACTCTAATTCTTTCTTTCACAATGAACAACCTCCCACATTGTTATTATTTTCACAAAGTATGATGGAAATATCATGTCAGGAGCTCCTATGTCTTGATCTTAAACTCTATAGCTGCTATAGAGTCAACCTTTTCTAACCGGAACTTGTAATTTCATAAACATATTTCGTTCATCATGATGAAATACAGGAAGTTCCACAACGACTTCACATATGTAATCCCCGATTATTTCATAGCCGTGTTTCTTCACATAGTCGAATAGTTTACCGGCATACTCCCGTTCATGAAAGAAGCTGCTGCAGTATATGCATAGATAATCGTGCTCAGGAATGATCTCCACACCGGACTGTTTTTCAAAATCAGGATCTACGAATAGAAACACTTCTGTTGATACAAAATCGCCTTGTTCCAGTGTACGCTGCCGGATAATGGAGCCGACATTGCAAAAATAAGCCATCGGTAAATGGTTCACGATCGCCTGGGTCCGCAGTTCGCGCAGTATGTATTCATACGTTTCAAGCGTGTTCTCATAAATATTAACCTTGCTGTCGTAGCAGTAGATTTTGCGGGACGGAATATGTTGCAGTACAATATGCCCGTCATCCGGAGCACTCATATAAGTCTCGTAATTTTTGATGCTGACTTGGACGGCTTTTTTCATCTGATCGAGTTCTTTCATTTTGCAGTCAATGAGAACCGCTTGCTGTCTCAGCATTTCAGGGATGGATTCTACGTTTTCGTGATCAAACCATGTTTTGATATTGTCGAGGGACATGCCTAAGTACTTCATATAGTTGATCATATCCAGCCTGGCACATTGCTTGATTCCATAATAACGGTAGCCCGTTCTATGATCTACGCATTCCGGCTTTAATAGACCGAGCTTGTCATAGTAGCGCAGCGTTTGTACAGAGGTGTGATTCAATTCAGCCATGCGGCCGATCGATAGTTTATCCATTATGTTTGTGACCTCTCAATCCTATCTTTGTTGTGGATATAACCCTAGTATACCGTAAGGATAGATACGATAATTAGGCCGAATTCATGGAATCGCATGAGATGAGCATAAAAAATGGGAGACGGATGAAGGGGGCAGGTGCCTTAAAAAATAAAAAGGGCAGGCGCAATCTAGCGCTCACCCTTCATATGCGGATTATTCCATAATCGTTCGGTGAAAATGTTCCTGAAATCGCTTCGCCTCGACCCCAACACAGACATTAACGTTTGGCGGAGCTGTGCATCTTTCCCGCAAATCAGCCACCGTTCTTCCGTAAGAATGAACACCTTCTAGATCAACTTGAAGGACCATGGGTTGAATCTCTACCAGGCTTGGATCGATCGCGACTGCTACCGCCAGTGGGTCATGCAGAGCACAGCCTTCACGATCCGGATATAATTTCTTGTATCCGTTGATGTAATATTCAGTAACGTCAGCCAGAAATGTCGCTAATGGGGTATCCTGCTCCCTCCAGCGGCGAACGTCTTCTGAGTTAAGTTCGGTTTGCATCGTTACATCAAGCCCTACGAGCGTAATGGGTGCTCCGGATTGAAATACAAATTGGGCCGCCTCCGGGTCGGAATATATATTGGCTTCTGCATGCATTTGACGGTTACCCGCTACTTTGACGGCTCCGCCCATGATAATGATTTGATGCACCAGTGAAGTTATTTCGGGTGCTTGCATGATGGCTGTTGCCAGGTTTGTCAGCGGCCCGACGCAAATCAGTGTCAGTTGATTCGGATATCGTTTAATTTGTTCTACGATAAACGCGCCAGCAGGTGTTGAAACAGGCTTGCTGGCAGGTTCTGAAGCAGACCACAAGCCGAGCCCAACCTCTCCATGTATTTCGGATGGATATGATTTGAATAAAGGATGAAACAAGGGAGCGGCTTCCCCTTTTGCCACAGGAATATCCGCTGCATCAAGCTGTTCCAATACATGGAGTGTGTTCTGTGTTGCATTGTCTACAGATACATTGCCGAAGGTGGTTGTAATCCCGATGACTTCCAATGCTGAAGAGCGCACGGCATAAGCGATTGCTAAAGCATCATCAATTCCCGTATCTACATCTAATAATACGCGCTGCATATGGTTTCTCCTTTCCCCGGGCGTTATGACAAGACCGTATGAATATAGTGCTGGAGGAAGTCTTCCGCGCGTACTTGCATACACACCGAAGCATTGCTTCGCAGCTGCGGCCTTCTGAAATCGACTAAGGTCGCCCCCGAGGATAGAGGCCCCTTGGTTTCAATGTGCACGTAATAATCTTCTGTCTGGACCAGGCTGGCATCTTCCACGACAGCTAATGCCAGTGGATCATGCATTAGTCGATATTTGCCCTCATTTAACCGATCGCTTGCTTCAAAGCTGAACGTAAAGATATGATCCATAAATGCTTTTAACTCCGCCTGTTCATCGGTGATGCCCGTCATGAGCTGGTGAAAATGAGTCTCGCTGAACTTTGCCTTGCCGGTTACATCAAGGCCTACCATCGTAATCGGAATACCTGATTCGAATACGCGGTGCGCCGCTTCGGGATCGCCATGAATATTGGCTTCGGCTACAGGCGTTGTATTGCCGGGCACTTTGATGGCTCCGCCCATCAATACGAGCTTTGTCTTTTGGGCAATCGACGGGTCCTTCGCAAGTGCAATCGCCAAGTTTGTCAGCCTGCCTGTGAAGACCAGGGTCAGGTCATTTACCCGTTCATTGACGACTCGAACAATGAAGTCTGCCGCACTCTCATCGATTGGTAATCGGCTCGTTGCAGGCAGTTCATATCCAGCCAGTCCATTTATGCCATGAATGGCGGTCACCGCTTCTCTTCTCGGACGGAATAACGGGTAATCTGCCCCCATGGCGACTGGAATTTTATAATAGGGCTGGGCTAAATCGAGCACCTTCAGCGTGTTTTCCGTCGCTTGCTTTACATCCACATTGCCGAATACCGTTGTCATACCTTCAATGTGAAGTTTTTTTGACTTTACGGCGAAGATGATCGCCAGGGCATCATCCACACCGGTATCTACGTCCATCAGTATACGCTGCACTTGCTCCATCTTCTCACTCCTCTTTGAACACTCGCGCTTCAAGCTCGTCCACAAGCTCCGGTACGGATAAAATTTTATGCCCTATGCCAAGGGAGTTGCTGAGCCGGCTAATATGCGGCTGTTTCAGCATCGCTTCATCCAGTACGGGAAGGTTCCAGAAGATGTTCCGTTTATGATCGTCAGCTTTCACCTGACGGTTCGCCATCACGATAACCCGTTCGAAGTTATTCACGACAAATTCCATATCATGCGTAATCGTAATGATGGTTTTGCCTTCCTGGCTCAGCACGTTAATCATGTTGGACAGCCGCTCCATCGCAGGGAGGTCCTGACCGGCTGTCGGCTCATCCAGAATGATAACACTGGAATCCATGGCGATTACGGATGCGATCGTGACGAACTTGCGCATGGAATAGGGCAGGTTATACGGATTATCCTTCAGGAAAGGGACGACGCCTGCAAGCTCTGCCGCCTTCATGACGTTGGCTTTGACTTGATCTTCCGGCAGACCAAGCTTGCGCGGCCCGAATTCGATCTCGCTATATACATTATCGTGGAAAATTTGGTCGTCCGGGTTTTGGAACACATAACCGACTTTCTTTGAGATTTGCGCGGTTGTGTAATCTCTCGTATTCCAGCCGTCTACGATCACATTTCCTTCAGATGGCTTCAATAAGCCATTCATCATCTTTACGGTTGTCGTCTTTCCGGCACCGTTCTGACCGACAATGGCTACCGATTCTCCTTGTTTAAACGACATGTTGACCTTCTCGACTGCTTTATAGCCGTTAGGATAGGCAAAAGAGACGTCGGTTAAAGTGAGAAAACTCATGCTTTACCCTCCTTTTCCAACCATGTCTTCACGAAGGCAAGGGCTTCCTGCTCCGTTACGGGTATACCGCCAAGATCAAGGTTCCGCTTGCGCATTTCCAGCCCGAACATGGAATATTGGGGCAGGGAGCAACCCAGTTCGATTGCTCGCTCATCCGTCAGAATTTGCTTTGTTTCGCCTTGCATCACTACTTCTCCGTCCTTCATCAAGATGATGTGGTCGGCATATTCAGCGATCAGCTCTATTTTGTGTTCGACCAGAATGATCGTCTTTCCTTTGTTCTTCATCATTTCAATAATCTTGAATACTTCTTCGGTCCCTTTCGGGTCGAGCTGTGAGGTAGGTTCGTCAATGACCAGCACATCCGGTTCCATTACGATAATGGATGCAAGGGCTACCCGCTGTTTTTGTCCGCCCGAAAGCTCAAACGGATTTTTATCTCGTAAATAATCAATTTCCAGCATCTGAATGACATTGTTGACTTTCTCTTTAATCCGCTCGATATCCATCCCCAGATTTTCAAGGCCAAAGGCGATTTCCTCAAACACGTTATCCTTCACGCCGCTGATCTGCGTAAACGGATTTTGGAACACATAGCCGATTTTCTGCGAAAGTTCACCCATTTCCCACTCACGAATGTCTTTGCCTTCGATCAATACTTCTCCGCGCAAATCCCCTTTGTAGAAGTGAGGAATAAAGCCGCGTATCACATTGCACAGCGTTGTTTTTCCGCCTCCGTTGGCTCCGACGAGCGCATACAGCTTTCCTTTTTCAATCGTTACATTTACGTTCTTTAGAGCGTCGGACTCGCTGATCGGATACTGATACGACAAGTTTCTAATCGTTATACTACTCATAATGTCACTCTCCAGATGATCAAGATAACAAGTAGTACAATTAGCAGCACTTGTACACGCCGGTCATTTTTTGTTTTTTCCAGCTTGTATATGCTTGTTTTCTTAACGTTCGCGGAAAAAGCTCTGGATTCCAAAGTTAACACCCGTTCTTCTGTACTTGCAATGGAACCAAGAATGAGCGGGCTAAGGGTTGGCAAGAAAGCTTTCATACGAACGAGCAGTTTCCCTTCCGTTTCAACCCCTCTGGTTTTCTGTGCATCCATAATGATGTGGGTCAGCTTTTTCATCTCCGGTATTAGCTGAAGTGTCGATAGGATGACATAGGTTACTTTGGATGGTAACCCGACTTGCTCCAGTGCATTGACCAGGTCCTTTACTTTGGTGATCCGGAAGAACAGAATAAATGCTGAGGCGACTGCAACGATTTTGGATGTTAAGAACAGGGCGAATTCAAGTCCTTCGCGTTTAATGGAGAAAATGCTCCAGCTCCACAAAATATCTGTGCCAGGGTAGAAAAAGCTCTGCAGGATAAAGATAAATACAACGATCATGAGCAGAGCTTTAATCGCCAGGTTTGAAAATTCCTTGAAGGAGCCGGCGAAGAACGCCAGCACCATACATATTGGAAGAATGGAATAGCTGAACCAATATCCTGGTACAATAAATGCAGCCAAACATAAAGTTAACGTAATCATAAACTTCGTCGTAGGATATAGTCGGTTCAATATGGTCCGTTCGTTACTCACAAGCTCTCCCTCCTTTAAAGCGCATGGAATAGTTTAAGCTTTCTTTTTGATGAAGTTTGCGCCATAATTCAGCTTGGACAAGTATCTTGGGGACATCTTCATGACGATGCCGAACGCTATGATGTTACTTAAAATTTTGTCGAAACTTTCAACTAATATTTTGGTAGAAAACACAGCTGTCCAAATTTGTTGACCCGAAGCTAGGAATGTAGCTACAACAGCATCGGAGGAGTTACCTGTGGCTCCACCGAACATGATGACCTGAATCGGGGATGCGACAATCAATACGGTAAACATGACGATTAATGATGATATAATAACTTTCCAAATATTTGTGTACATTCCCTTCATGGCCAGGAAACCAACGACCAAACCGACAGCCATCTGAACCGGTGTAAAGGCGAATGAGACCGGGTTGGTAATACCAACAACGAGGTTGGTGCTTGCTCCTGTTACCATACCTACCCAAGGACCACCAATCATTGCGGTTAGAATCGTTCCAATCGTGTTCAAGAAGATCGGCAGCTTCAACAGCATAACAATCTGGGCTCCGACAAAATTGATAGCGATTCCAATGGGTATTAACAAAATGGCAAGCAAGGAAAAATCATATTTGAGACCTCTTTTGTTAGCCACGATTTATTCCCCCTAAAGTATAGTTACTGATGATCATTGTCCGAGACAGCGCCGTCTAAAATTGTGTTTAATGCGATCTCCACCATATCGTTAAATGATTGTTCACTATCTTGATGGGAAGAGCGTTCATTGGTTAAAAGATGGCTGCCAACGGTTAGAATCGATAACGCTTTAACGCCATATTTAGCAGCGAGTGTGTACAGCGCGGCGCTCTCCATCTCGACGCCCAGTACACCGAACTCCATGAACTTGTGCAGTCGGTCTAACGTTTCCCGATAAAACTCATCCGAGTTATAAATATTTCCGACAAACACGTTGACTTTTTTATCTTGAGCCAATTGATGGGCTTTGCTTAACATTCCATAATCCGCTGTAGGTGCATAGTTGCAGCCGTAAAATATTTTTTCCATCAAATTGCTATCGGAAGATACAGCCTGTGCCAACACGATGTCACGAACTTTAAGTTCTGGCTGCATTGCACCGCAGGTACCGATTCGAATTAGCTTTTTGACCCCGTAATCCTGTATCAGCTCTGTGGCATAAATGCTCATAGTCGGGTTGCCCATACCCGTGCCTTGTACAGAGACGGGCACTCCTTTATACATTCCTGTAAAACCGTACATTCCTCTCACTTCGTTGTAACAATACACCTCCTCCAAAAAGTGTTCTGCTACAAACTTGGCCCGAAGCGGGTCCCCCGGAAGTAAAACATGCTCAGCGATTTCTCCCTTTTTCGCTCCTAAGTGAATGCTCATATGCTCCTCCTCCAGCTCTCTGACTTTAAGAAAGCGCTTTATTCTCTATCTGACTTCATCATAATAAGAATAAGAGGAACAACCAAGACCAAATAGTTACGGAGCGTAACGGAAAAATTCAACCATGAGCGTACCTTCGCTACATGAGTTCCTTGCGGATATTGTCCAAATCCCGCTTCGTTGGAATCGTAGAAATGATCACGATCGGTACGGTTTTCAACTCAACAGGGAAGTTGCTGATGACAAAGTCAATACCATGCTGCTGCATCTGCTCATCGGTCAATTCTTCGAGAATGGAAGTGTTGATCGTAAGCTCGTCCCCGATGTCTTGCTTGATCAGTTTGGCAACATAATGCCGAATGGAAAATTCCTCACCAATTAAAAGAAATGCCTTCTTGCTCTTATAGCGCAAACTGGAACTGACCAGCAATGTCAATTTGGTTAAGTGGTATTCGTTATACATTATTTCGGGATAAATCTGCCCCAATCGGTTCATACAAGCCCAGATGCCTTGATACATCGGCTGGCATTCTCTTTTGACATATTCGGTTAGGCTGCTTGTTGAGATATATACAAAATCCGGAATGGCATTTTCCACAAGCATTTTCTCAAAAAATTCGCTGATCTCCCAGATGAGTCGATCTGTTGCATCAATAGCTGGGTAAGCCTCTAGTGCAAACATTAAAAAATGATTCACCATCTGATATTTTTCCTCTGTGAGACGGGTTAGCTTTTCCTTTTCTATGGATAACATCGCTGCCTTTTTGGCCTCATCATAATAGTTGTATTGATTGTGGCTGAACAACGCTTGAAAGAATCGTATCTCATCCTGGGGCAAGTGAACGGAAAAATGCTGCTCAAGCGCCTCCGCCAATTTGATCATGGATATGTGAAACATATTGTTCTTCCAATCATATTTTCCATAAGGAACGGTAACGTATTTCTTCATCTGCGTTCGCGTGATGATAATGGCTGCCCAAAAAGACAGTCCTCTCTTGGAATTGAGAAAATAAACGATATCCTTATCCGCTTCTACATCCGTAATCAATTGATGGATTATGGAATCGTCTATATTGGGAAACGGCCATCCGGAAAACTCGTAAGCATCATAATATAGTCTCCAGTAAAAATAGCGAATGTTGACTTCTTTCCCTTTAAGATCAGGGGCAGCATATGTAAGGCGCAGATTATAATGTTTTAATCCAGAGTTATTTAGGCGGATAATAAACTTCTTGAGGGATGATGAGCTCATGAACAGTTTATCTGCCAGTTCCTCCAATGAATAGCGGCCGCCTTCAGCGAACAATAAATCAAACAATTGAAAGAACGTTTTCTGTCTGAACATAGCGGAGATGACTTCGCCGATCGCTATATTTCGTCTCTCATATTGAAGCAGTACGCCTTTTCCGCGTGATATTTCAATCTTTATAGACGGGGGTAATTCTTTTTTAGTCTCATCGATCAGTTTACGGATGGTTTTATCTGAAACACCGATCTGCTCTTCAATTTCAGCCAAAGTGAACCAGCGATCCTCTGAATCCAGCATCGTCAGCAGCTGACTTGCCAACATAAACTCCTTCTCCATGCCACTTGCTCCCTTCCCATATATAACGTTAGCTGTGAATGCTCACAGGCGGTTATGACTCCGTGCTTTTACTGCTGATAACCAATAGTTTATCCATAATGTGTTCTATAAACTATAGCTTTGTCATCTTTTACGGGGGTACCGCCGCGTGAGTTTATGGGATGGGGGATTAGAATCCTTGAACCTGAAGATTGAATTTATCATAAAAAAATCACCAACATCTTAAGATATTGGTGATTTTTGAATTTTTCTACTGCAAAGAGGAGTCTATTAAATAAGTATCCGGCCGCCATCGATGACAATACCCTGACCCACGATATGGCTAGATAAGTCTGATGCCAAATAGATCATCGTCTGTACAATATCTATTGGTTCAGCGTATCTTCCGTTAGGAGCTGATGCTACACTCTTCTGTTTTACATTCTCGGCAGCTCCCGGAGCGAGTCCTTCCGAGATCGAGTTGAACATCCGGGTGTTCACGAAACCCGGACATACAGCGTTTACGCGAACACCATGTGGAGCGGATTCAACGGCTGCTGTTTTCGTTAATCCGAGCACCGCATGCTTGCTTGCACCGTAAGCGGAAAGATTGGGAGTGGCTTGCAATGCTGCAAGCGAGGCGGTATTTACAATCGTTCCGCTATTCTGTGCCGTCATGATCGGCAGTACATGTTTTAGGCCTAAAAAGACGCCGCGCACGTTAATATTCATCACTTTGTCGAAGCTTTCTACCGGGTAATCGACTAGAGACTTCATCATACCTTCCCATCCGGCGTTGTTCAGGAATACGTCAACTGTACCGTATGCATCTACCGTTTCCTTGACGTAGTTCTTTACATCGTCTTCGCTGGATACATCAGCCTTAATGAACATAGCTTCTCCGCCGTTATTTCTAATCGTCTCGACCGTTTGTGTTCCGAGATCGGGGTTTAAATCAACAACAGATACTTTAGCTCCCAGTTTGGCGAGTTCTATAGAAGCTAATTGGCCGATACCGCCGCCGCCACCCGTAACGATTGCCACTTTATTTGAAAAATCGAACTTCATTTTTATACCTCCAGTTTGTTTATTATTGGGCTGTATAACCACCGTCTACGAGAAGGTTAGAAGCTACGACGAAGGAAGAATCATCACTAGCCAGGAACAGCATGGCATTGGCAATTTCCTCCGGACGACCAAGACGACCCAGCGGATGAAGGGCGACAAGTTGAGCTTTCTTGGCCTCATCTGCGTTGTTTAAAATCGGCGTATCGACAAAACCAGGACATACTGCATTAATACGAATGCCTTCTTTGGCATAGGTCACGCCGAGTGAGCGGGTGAGATTGGCAACGCCGGCTTTTGCCGCATTGTATGACGCTGTATACGGCATTCCAACATGCCCCATGATGGAGGCAGTATTGACGATTGTACCTCCGCCGCCTTGCTTCTGCATTTGCGTGATCGCATATTTATTGCAGAGGAATACACCGGTCAGGTTGATATCGATCATTTGCTGCCAGCTCTCCAGGCTGTATTCAGCTATAGGCGTACTTGGATGCCCGATCCCCGCATTGGCGATCATGATGTCAAGTCTGCCGAAATGACGAGCCGTTTCTTCGACAACATGCTGTACCTCCGCTTCATTGGATACGTTCGTCTTCACAAAAATGGCTTCTCCGCCCAAGCTGATTAATTCTTCTACAGTTGCTTCCGATTGATCGGAAAGATCAGCAATGACGACCTTGGCACCGTGCTTAACGAACAGCTCAGCGGTTGCTTTCCCGATTCCTGTAGCTCCGCCCGTAATAATTGCGATTTTTTCGGATAACTTCATTCTAATTAAACTCCTTATAGTTTATTTTTATCTGCATTGATTAACGCGATATCGCCAGAACTGTTAGCGCTTACCTACACAAATGATACGTACTCATCAAATTCGGGGCAGTCAATGAATTACGCATTTTTTATTTTATTTAGTTTGAATATTTCCATGGAATGATTCTATTGTACAACAAGTCTTAATTTTAATATAATTAATAATAATTATTGAAATATTAAAAAAATTAATATAAAGCGAAAGAGGATGAGTTTGATATGAATCTCGATCAGCTCTATTACATTATCGAAGTAGCCAAAACCAAATCTCTCTCTACGGCAGCTAACAACTTGCATATTACACAGTCAGCTGTCAGTCAATCGATTGCCAACCTGGAGTTTGAACTGGGCCTTCAGTTATTCGTTCGTTCACGGGCAGGAGCTGTCCCTACGAAAGAGGGTCTGGAGATCATCAAAAAGGCGGCAGATGTCGTTGCCATGCTGCAGGATATGAAGGACGGAGCTTTAAAGCTATCGGAAATGATGCACGCGGAGTTGCGGATCTCTGCAATACCTGGAGTGATGAGTACCTTGATAAAAACGGTATCCAGTTTTAAACGAGAGTACCCGAGTATTACATTTCAAATTAATGAAAGGGGCTCCGAAAAAGTGCTTGATGAGATACGGCATAATCAGGTTGATATTGGACTGATTGGTATGAGTCAAGATTCCGAGCCTATTGGACCAGGGATGATATTTGAACCGATTTGGGAAGGGAAGATGGTAGTTGCGGTAGGAAAGAGCTCTTCACTAGCTTCCAGAAAGAGGGTAACCCCGGAGGAAATGAGAAATTATTTATTTGCACTTTATGACGAGACGTATGTTCATGATTTCGTTCACTATTTTAATGAAATGCATGGTCCGTTGGACTTGTTTTTCATAAGTAATAATCCGTTTGCACTGACTACAGCATTAAAGGAAAACCTGGCAGCAACCATTGGGTATGATTTCTCTTTCATAAATAGCCCAAGTATTTTGAACGGTGATTTCGTCACCCTTGAGATGGACGGTGTGAAGCAAAAACCGATTGAATTAGGGTGGGCGCGTGCGGATACGAATAAAGTTTCTCAATTGTCACAAATGTTTATTCAGCGGTTTTTGCACTATTTTAACACAAATCAATTGACGAGTTAATCAAGTAAGCGACGGTTTGAAACAAGAACAGGCTCAAAGTATGGAGCCTGTTCTTTATCTTAATTATTATATTCCGCTTCAACTTCTTCGCTGGCCGGAGGCAGCTGCATTCCTTTTTCCCAGATCAGAATGCGATCTTCAGGAGTGCCCCAATATATGGCCTGTATCTCTTTGTTACGACTGGCACTCTGTTGTTTGACATCGAAGTTATAATTTCCAATAAGGAAAATCCCTAATTTTTGTTGATGTTTAGATTTAACAACTGGACGAAGTGGAGTCATGTAAAAATTTCCGTCGTCAGTAAGCGTATACTTGACTCGGTTTAAATCGTATCCGTCGGTTTGTGCTGCTTGAAAATAAATATTTCCATCCTTTCGTTGGCTGACATCCGTGATCTCAAAGACATCGGTAGGTGCGCTTATAAAGTTCCACTTGAATAAACCGACATACCCCAAGATTAAAATACCACAAATCGAAGTAGCTATAATCAATCCTTTCGCAAAAGCGATGAGCTTGGAACGGTTCCAGCGTTTGGCGATTTGCTGCAGCTCCATACCTTCCCGTTTATACTGCTCAACGCCTTCTGTCGGCAAGGCTATGTCTATGCTCATCTTTTGCAACAAATCGCGGCATGCCTCACACTCCGCAATGTGCTCATCTACTATAGCTCTGGTCGCTTCACTGCATACATTGTCATAATACAGCGGCAGCACATCTTTAATGACATCACATGAGATTCGATTCATAGCTCATCCTCCCTGTAAAGGTTTTGTACTTTTTGTTTGGCTCGGTGAAAAGTGACTCTGGCCCAGCTTTCGGTTTTGCCAAAAATTTGACTAATCTGATAAAAAGAGAGTTCGCCAAATACCCGGAGCATAAAAATCTCTTTATATGGCTCTTGCAGCTCGTGTACCAATTTGTGAATGCGGAAGGCTTCTGTCTTATTGATCACTTGTTTTTCTATGTCCTGATCACTGGCCTGGTCATAACTATGATGGGGTGTATAACGCTTCTGTTTATCGAGATAAGAAAAGTATGTATTTTTAGCAATTTGGCACAGCCAAACACTTAATTTACTAGAGCCATTAAACGAATGAATGCTTTTCAACGCCTTAAAAAATGTTTCTTGCGTGATCTCCTCCGCAATATGTTCATCTCTACTTAATGACAGTACGAACAGATATACCTCATGAAAATATTTATCGTATATATGCTGCAGGTCAGTCACTAGTTCACCTCCTTGTATATAAGACCTGTAAATAGGTGTTTCGTTACAATCAATGGTCGAAATATTTAGGAATCTTCTACGGAACGGTCAAAACTCATTATTTATATGTAATTATTATAATATAAAGTTGTTGCCATACGAGAATAGTTGTTCTATAATCCAAAGTAATTGATAACTATTCTCAATGGAGTGTTTAAAGTGAAGCTAACTGACACGAATATCAACACACTGGTTACGGTTGTACAGCTGGGATGCAGAAATCCGTTGGTCTCAAGACGGCTTTGTGATCTTGGCATTGTGGAGGGCTGCCAGATTTGCATTAAACAACGGCTGCCTTTTGGCGGACCTATTACATTGGAGGCGAACGGACAGAAGGTTGCTATACGCCGTAAAGAAGCTCATCAGATTGAAGTGGAAGCTGTATGAGAGAGATCGTTTTAGCAGGTAACCCGAACACTGGCAAAAGCTCATTGTTTAACGTTTTGACAGGTTCCTATGAATATGTGGGCAATTGGGCCGGGGTTACGGTTGAAAAGAAGGTCGGACAGCTGAAAGAAGGAAAAGGTCAGCTTATCGATCTTCCGGGTCTATACTCGCTTAATCCTTTGTCACATGATGAGGAGGTAGCTTCCCGTTTTTTATTGAATGATTCTTTGGATTGTATTCTAAACGTCGTGGATGCTTCCCAGATAGAAAGAAATCTAAACCTGACCATGCAGCTGCTGGAATATGGCAAGCCTGTTGTTATTGCACTGAATATGATGGATGTGGCGAAGCAGCGGGGGATGGAGATCGATGTAAAACGATTGTCCGAGCTGCTGGATGTATCTGTTATTCCTGTAGTAGCTCGTAGCGGAAAAGGTTGCGATGTATTGCTTCGTACGATTACAGAGGATACAGACAATTCGTTCGGAAACATATGTGAAAAAAATCACTACATTTCTTACGGGGAGGTCCTGGAGAAGGCGTTCGCTGAGCTGACTGCCAAGCTGCCGGAGCAAATCTGCTCCCCGCGCTGGATGGCTGTCCAGTTCCTGGAGGGCAATCCAGTTGTGCGTGCTGTGCTGGAGGACGTGATCGATGCCGAGTGGCTGGCACAATTTTATCATTCCACAGAGCAGTCTGTTAGGGAAACTTATGGTGTATCACAACTTTCCCATTATATTCGCAACAAGAGGAGCGAGTATATCAAAGAAATTGTTGCACAATGTCTGACGCGGACAAAGGAAGGGCGCAGCACGCTGACGGAGCGGATTGACCGGGTTGTTACGAACAAGTATCTAGGTATTCCGATATTTCTGCTGTTTATGTATGTGGCGTTTAAGCTGACTTTTGAATGGCTGGGCGTTCCCTTATCCGACATGGTGGACGGATTTATTAATGGTCCGCTAAAGAATATTACCGAGCAGCTGTTGAATAGTGTTGGGGCTACATCTTTTATTAAGTCAATGATATTTGACGGAGTTTTTGCTGGCGTTGGCGGAGTGCTAGTATTTGTACCTCAGATTCTCATTTTATTTTTAATCATTTCCTTTATTGAGGATTCCGGCTATATGGCCCGGATTGCATCGGTGATGGATCGGCTGATGGAAGCGGTCAGTTTGAACGGTAAAGCGTTCATTCCGATGATCATCGGTTTTGGCTGCAACGTACCGGGTATTATGGCTGCCCGAACCATTGAACAGCCGAAGGAAAGATTATTGACGATTATTTTGTCGCCGCTGATGTCTTGCTCGGCAAGGCTGTCGGTGTACAGCCTGTTTGTCGGTATCTTTTTCAAATCGAATCAAGCTTTGATTGTTTTGTCTCTATATGTAATGGGGATTGTTTTAGCGCTGCTGCTCGCGAAACTGTTCTCTTCCACCATACTAAAGCAGCAGGAATCCATGTTTGTTGTAGAGCTGCCGCCGTATCGAATTCCGCAATGGAAGACGCTCGTTCGCAGTACTTGGGATAAAGGAAAAGGCTTTATTCGGAAAGCGGGAACGTTTATTTTCGGTGGATCAGTTATGATCTGGCTGTTAAGTTATATGGGTCCTGGGGGATTTGATGTTCCGATGAACGAAAGCTTTTTGGCTATGATCGGAAAAGGGGTTGGATACCTGCTGACACCGCTCGGTTTTGGTACATGGCAAGCTGGTGCATCTTTAATCACAGGTTTCTTCGCTAAGGAAGTTGTCGTATCCACCATGAGCATTATTTATGCCGCTCCGGATACGCAGGCTTTGCAGGACTTGCTCGCCGGACAGTTTACGGCGCTACAGGCGTATGCCTTTATGGCATTTATTCTGCTGTATGTACCTTGTCTTGCTACAGTCGGGGTTATTCGCAAAGAGACGATGTCCGCGCGCTGGACCTGGTTTTCGGTCCTTTATTCTCTGGTCATTGCGTACAGTATTTCTCTGGCGATTGTTACAATCGGAAGGGCTTTTGGCTTTTAAGTAAAAGCTGATCAAGAAAGGAAGTGACCGTCATGCTGGCAAGCATTTTGATCGGTGCTCTGATCTTCGGTTATACCGGATGGACACTGTTCTCTTATGTGAAAAAGACGAAAAAAGGGAAATGCGCTGGCTGTTCTTTATCCAAAACATGTACATCCTCATGTGATATAGCACCCACTTCATCTACAACAGAATAAAACGAACTATAGCTCGTTCATGATATGCGCCAGGAGTAATCTGCTTTTTCGGAGGTAGGTTATTTCTGGTGCTATTTGTATATTAAAACAAAATAGGTGTTGACATACAGCTTGATGTAGTATATCTTAATATTAAGATAATAATCACTCAAATGAAAGGTGATGTTGCCTATTCGCACTATATTCCATAAAGAAAGTGATGAATAACAACGTAAATTTGTTTTTCATTTGAAGGAGGAAGTTAGTTCAAGGATTAAACAACAAGTTATAGCTCAACATGAAATGGGTATTAATAAGTGAATATTTTTTAAAAAATAAGGAGGTCTTTGTTATGACAAACCAACAGCAAAACGTATTTATTGATCCAAATGATGCACTTTTATTATTGATTGACCACCAAAGCGGGCTGTTCCAAACCGTACAGGATATGGACGTGACAGCGCTGCGCCGAAATGCGATCGCTCTTGCGAAAATGGCAAAGCTGGTTAACATCCCTGCTATTACCACCGATTCTGTTCCAACAGGTCCGAATGGCCCGTTGATTCCGGAAATCCAGGAGATTTTGCCAGATATCGTATATGTACCTCGTAACGGGGAAATCAATGCTTGGGACAATCCAAACTTTGTTAAAGCCATCGAAGAAACCGGCAAGAAAACATTGATCATTGCGGGTACACTGACTAGCGTGTGCATGGCATTCCCGACATTATCCGCACTTGCTGCCGGCTATAAAGTGTATACGGTCGTTGATGCATCTGGAAACTGGAGTAAAATGGCTACAGATATTACGCTTGCTCGCGTTGTGCAAGCAGGAGCTATTCCGACTGATACCCTGGCACTCATCTCTGAAATTCAGGGAACATGGAACCGCCCAGATGCTGAGGAATTTGCCAAGATTTTTTCAGAAATTATGCCACATTACGGTCTTCTCATTGAAAGCTTCCAAAAAGCATACAGCGAAGGTCAAGCATCTAAAGACAGTAAGTAAGTCAACATATCCGTATGCAACAAGCCCCGATCATTTCGGGGCTTGTTTTTGTTGATTAAATGAATCCTTTTTCCTAGTTTATTTTTTCACAATATTTTTATTATGTATTTTTAAAATACCGGGGGTATTTTACGGGTTAGATATGTTAAGATTTAGCAAAATCAAACTTCCTTTGCTTGGATGATAGGGTGTCTGGTTTCGCTGGTCCAGCCAACATAGATGCATGGTTGTTAAACAGAACGTGTTCCTTTTTGAGGCGGCCTAATTGATGGGAGGTTTTGTAGGATATGAAGTTGAAAAAAGCTGTTCGATCATCCCTGTCGAGACAAGTTTATTCACTCAATTCGAGTCCTTCATCGAGTCCGAAAAATGGGTTGTTAGGGCATAAGAGGAGGTGAGGGATCTGTGAAGCTGCCTGGATCATCATCCGAATCGTTAATGTTCCGCAGGGGACTGTTGATGCTAGGTATCATTTTTATCGCATTTAACATGCGTTCTGCTATTACGGCTGTCGGTCCTCTGATTGGAGAGATTCGAGAAGATTTACTGATATCCAATGGGGTGGCCGGCAGTTTAACGACATTGCCACTCATTTCATTTGGGTTATTTTCCATATTAGCTCCGAAGTTTGGAGTGAGATTTGGAAATGAAAGAACGTTGTTTGCGGGTCTGCTTATTTTGTTGATTGGATTGCTGGTTCGGTCGGCGGGTGGAACTGTTCTTTTATTTACAGGCACTGTTCTGATCGGGATAGGCATTGCCATCTTAAATGTGTTATTGCCCAGTCTTGTGAAGCAGAAATATCCGACGAAAATTGGAATAACGACAAGCATGTATACGACGGCGATGAATGTGTTTGCCGCCCTTGCATCGGGGATAAGCATACCGTTAGCTGTAGGCTTGGGACTTGGGTGGAAGCTATCTCTATCCACATGGTCTGTACTTGCGATCACTGCTATGTTGATCTGGATTCCTCAGCTTGGCAATGCCGGGAGAAAAATAGAACACAACAAGCATTCTTCAGCGGAGGCAACCCCTCCACTCTGGAAATCAGCTATCGCATGGCAAGTTACCGTATTTATGGGTCTGCAGTCATTTCTGTTCTACTCGGTTATCGCGTGGATGCCTGAAATTTTGCGGAGCTATGGGATGAGTGTTGCAACGGCAGGCTGGATGCTGTCGATCACCCAATTTTGCGGATTGCCAGCTACATTTTTGGCTCCGGTATTAGCGGAGAGATTTCGTGACCAAAAAGGCCTTGTAGCGGTTGTTGGGGTTTTGTACGGAATGGGAATTGCCGGTTTGTTCGTCGGCGGAAATATGATTGCCTTGTCGATATCTGTCATTCTTATCGGTATAGGTCAAGGTGCTTGCATCAGTCTTGCCCTCGCGTTCATGGGACTTCGATCTGTGAATGCAGAACAAGCAGCTGTATTGTCAGGTATGTCCCAGTCGATTGGGTATTTGCTTGCGGCAACTGGCCCGATCTTGATGGGCTGGCTGTTTGATTATACCGGAACCTGGACTCTGTCGATCGTGCTATTGCTTGTTGTGTTAGTAATAACAGTGGCGGCAGGTGTCGGAGCCGGGCGGAATCGGTATGTATTTGAGCCGATACATGAACAGCCTGAAGCGGGAAATTATTCTCATCATACCAATGCGTAATCAAAATAGGAAATGACATTTTCATCGATGTATGCCATTTCACGTAAAATCGATATGACAGTCCTCTAATTATTTCATTTTCTCCTTTTTGGATATAATAAGCATGGATCAGCGAAGAACATTCAACCAACAGTTAGGGGATCAAGCGTTATGTCGAAATCGATCGTAGAAAAGCTGAATTTGCATAAATTTGAGCAGGTTGCTATTTTGAACGAGCCGGAAGGCTCTGATTATTTTGCCGGGATGACAGGGTATGATACAACACTCAAGAAGGATGCATATAATCTGATTTTTGCGTTTGTACTGGATCTAAAGTCTTTAAAAGAACTTGTAAACCATGTGATTGCTCAGAATCTTCTCCGTAAAAACGGGTATCTCTTTGCGGCATACCCTAAAAAAGGAAACAAGGTATATTCCACTTTTATTCACCGCGATGACCTGTTGGAAGGTGTCGGCAGTGATCAGGAAGGATATATTGGGACGAGCGATATCAAATTTGCACGAATGGTCGGATTGGATGATGTTTTTACGGTTGTAGGATTCAAGGAGGATGCAGCAGGAAAGAATAAATCTTCTTCAAGATCAAGTCAGTGCGTCGATGATTATATTTCTCTGATTCCTAGTGTAGAAAAGGATTTGGAGGATACGCCGGAGCTGCTGGCCTTCTTCCAGTCGCTTACTCCAGGATACCGCAAGGACTGGGCACGTTATGTGTATAGCGCCAAGCAAGAGGCAACCAGAGCCAAGCGCCGAGAAGAGATGAAGATGATTCTTCGGGCAGGGTACAAGAGTCGCGAACTATATCGCAAAGATCATTCTTAGAATAAATAGAGTATGTTATCTCATAGTCAATGGACATGGACCTGGGGTATCTTGAAAATGCAATATATTGTTCAGCAGCAGTGATTCAATTGCTGATGGGTTACGGTGTATGTCCATAAAGGCTATTTTTGTTGTACAATGAAACAGTTAGATGAACATATTTGAATAGGAAGTGGATACATAGATATGAATATTCAAGCAGTTTTATTTGACCTTGATGGAGTTATCACAGATACGGCAGAGCATCATTTTATCGCTTGGAAGCAGATGGCTGAAAGCATTGGCATTACGATAGACCGGGAATTTAACGAGTCGCTTAAAGGGATTAGCCGCATGGAATCGCTAGAGAGAATTCTTGTCCATGGCGGAGTTCAGGATAAGTATACAGATGAGGACAAGGCACGCCTTGCTCAGGAGAAGAATGACCATTACGTGTCCTTGCTGTCTGATTTGACGCCGGATCACACGTATCCGGGTATTCGCGAATTGCTACTTTACCTGCAGGAGCGCAATATTCCTGCTATCGTAGCTTCTGCCAGCAAAAACGCACCGAAAATTCTTAATTCTCTGGATTTGACGGAGCTGTTTAAAGTGATTGTGAATCCGGAAGGCATTCCTGGAAAACCTTCACCGGACATCTTCCTGAGTGGTGCAGCGGCAGTAGGAGCTGATCCGGCAGCTTGTGTAGGCATTGAGGATGCGCAGGCGGGAATCGAAGCGATTAAAGCTGCAGGCATGTATGCGATTGGTATCGGTGATGCCAATTTGCTGAAGCAATCGGGGGCTGACGTGGTTTATCCAAGCACCAAGGAAATGTTCGAGTCACCTATTTGGAAATCATAAAGCGAGATGTGACGATTTTTATAAAGCCAAGGGGCAACTTATTATCGTAGGTTGCCACTTGGCTTTTAAATATGTTTGGCTAATCGTTTAGACCCGTTTTGGGCACCTTCAGGGTGTCCATTTTGTGCTGCTAATAAAATTTGAAAATTGCTTTCGAATAGTTCAATATAAAGATATATGGATTTGAATATTCATTACTCTTTTAAATTTCTTCTTTATATTGATAACAGGAGGGGTTAGCCCATGGAAATAGGAATCAGTACGTTTGTGGAAACAACGCCAGATGTTCATACTGGTGAGGTGATAAGTCACGCGCAGCGGTTGCGTGAGGTCGTTGAGGAGATTGTTCTTGCCGATCAAGTCGGGCTAGATGTATTTGGTGTAGGAGAGCATCACCGGAAGGATTATGCGGCTTCTTCACCTGCTATGGTGCTGGCGGCAGCTGCGCCGCAGACGAAGAGGATACGTCTTACCAGTGCGGTGACCGTGCTCTCGTCTGATGATCCGGTACGTGTGTTTCAGGATTTTGCTACCCTTGATGGAATTTCGAATGGACGTGCAGAGATTATGGCGGGTCGAGGTTCATTTATCGAGTCTTTTCCGCTGTTTGGTTATGATCTTGGTGATTATGATGAGCTGTTCGAAGAGAAGCTGGATCTGCTGCTTAAAATCCGGGCATCCGAGAAAGTAACATGGGAGGGCAAACATCGGCCTGCGATCAACAATCTGGGCGTGTATCCGCGTCCCGTTCAGGAACCGCTGCCGGTATGGATTGGTAGTGGAGGGAATCAGGAATCTGTCATTCGCGCCGGTCTGCTTGGATTGCCGCTTGTTCTTGCGATTATCGGGGGAAGACCGACACAGTTCGCGCCGCTTGTGGAGCTTTATAAAAGAGCAGCCGCTCATGCAGGGCATGATGTTTCCAAACTGCCGGTAGCGTCTCATTCCCATGGCTTCATTGCAGAAGATACCGAGCTAGCAGCTGACAAATTCTTTCCATCCACTCAAGCGAGTATGAACGTCATCGGGCGCGAGCGGGGCTGGGGGCATTATGATCGTTCCACCTATGATTTAGCACGCAGCTTTGAAGGGGCACTGTACGTTGGCGATCCGGAGACCGTTGCCCAGAAAATCATTCATCTTCGGAAAAACGTCGGGATTACGCGGTTTATGCTGCATGTGCCTCTTGGTACGATGCCGCATAACGATGTGATGAGGGCCATTGAGCTGCTCGGGACAGAAGTGGCCCCGCGTGTTCGTGAGGAAGTTTCGAAATGGGAGGCTTCAGGCAAAGCCTGATATCGTTTAAAAGACAGCTTTTCGCACCGCGCGATGCTTCCAAAGCGCGGTGCGCCACATGTCGGCGGGCAACTCATCATGCTGTGGAGATGATCCTCCGAAGCAATCTTATGCTTCCACGTATTTCACAAGGTTTTCTTTCACAATGCTTTCCCATCCGCCGTTCATCACTTCACGAATGACCGAGTGGGGTTGTCCAAATGCTGTAACTTTTTCCGGGTCCCAACCGGAATGAATTAAAGTGAACTCTGTTTTTCCGGCGTCCACCGACTTTAATTCAAAGGCGAGATGCCAATCTTGATCCCAATCAAACGAGACACGATGCGGTGGGCTAATTTCAGTTACTTTACATGGGGAATCACCGAACTGGCCTGCATGAAGGATGAATTCGTATCCAGCAACAGGCTCGAATGTGTTCTCCATCCACCACGCCGCAATACCCTCTGATGTTGCAACAGCCTTCCATACTTTTTCGATTGGCGCGTTAAGCACAATCGTTTTGCGAATTTCCGGTATTACTTGATTATCCATCGCTTTTCCTCCTTGAATAATATGATCTCAACAGGTGTCGGGAACGATTATAACATCCTCTTGGTTTATGTGAGTACTTGCAATATATGGCGTGTTATTGGCGCGACTAATAATATGGAATAATCCTAGTGTATCCTCGGAAACCAGGCTTATCCATTACAAAGCAGCACCCACTAAAACCCTGTTTGCTACAGAAAAGCATGTCTAAAGTATGATGATGTTTTAATCCGAAGGGCGATGTGGTATTTCATCTTGTCTTTTGAAGTTTCCCGTATTGACAATGCTTGAAACAGGATAATATTATGGTACAATATGTATATAATAAAAGGGAGCGAAGATGCGTTAACATCTTTCACTCCTTGACAACAGCCGCTTATAAGGGCGGTGGCTTCGGAAACAAGTCAAGAAATAGACCGTTTTCCTTGTCGAGGGCGGTCTATTTCTTTTTGTTTTGGTTCAATGCTATGACAAGTGTGATTATCAACCCGATAAGCGTCATAATCAACGTACCGAATTGAATCATGAGTGTCAAAGCATCCTTAACCTCCACAGGCATCACCTCCCTTCCGGGAGATTAGCCGACCGCCCATATAGCCATTCTATCGACATGGGATATTATACCATATTAAAAAGCGCCTAATAGACGCTCATTATGTTACATATTAACTAGATATGTTTCTCTAGGAATGCTCGCTCATGTAAGCAAATCCTTCAATACAGATCTATTTCATTTCCTTTCCGTTACGGCTGATCAGCCCCCGCAGGTGCTTCATGACAGACTGAATTTCGGTATCGGTCAACAAATAATACGTATTCACAGTCCAGGTCTCTCTGTTTTTCAAATGAAAAATCAGCATAGGAAATTTCGGAAGCAGCCACTTCCGAATGGAAGGGCCGCTGTAGCTAATACTTGTAATCTCCGCCCAGGCTACGGTCCGCGTACCATCTGAAATGGAATTTTGATCGTAGGCCAGCAACTGCGTGTCTGATTTTAGCGCCTTTGGCAAGCTGATAACCAAGTATCCTCCGAAAAACGGAATCCCTATTATAGCTGATGTGATACAAAAAAACTTACGAATAAAGGAAGTATCCATGAAAAAAGCTGCATACAGCAGAAACAGGCAGGCCAGCACAAACAGTAAACTGCCAAGTGCTTTACCCCATGCCACGGATTTCCGATAAGATATCGCGTTCATGATCTAGCGCCTTCCTAAAATTATTTGAACAGTTCGCTAATTCAATCGAATAATATTGTACTTCATACCTAACAGCAAAAGGATACCTGTTACAGCGAAAATTCCAGCAAGTAGAAGGCCACCTACAATAATTGTCTTATCAGAAGCAGTCCATTTCCTTTTCATTTTTCCACTCCTTAGTAGAAATGTATTTCCGGGAGATCAGAGTTAGGAGAAAGCTTGTTTGCCATTGCAATCAGCCTGAACTATCGGCATCTGCTGACTTGAAATGTTTTGCTAAAAAATCGTGGTCGCCCTATGTGGGTGCGTTCATTGTCTTTCACATAGGACTATGGCAGAATAGTATGAAATATGAACAACAAAGAAATGGAGAAGTTAAAACAATGTCTAATTTACCAAACTGCCCGAAATGTAATTCAGAATACACATATGAAGACAGAAATGTTCTGGTATGCCCGGAATGTGCTCATGAATGGAGCGTGGAAGACGAGAACAATAGTGAAGAGACCCTGGTTGTCAAAGATGCCAACGGCAACGTATTAAACGACGGTGATTCTATCACCATCATTAAAGATCTGAAAGTAAAGGGAAGCTCGTCTGTTTTGAAGATCGGTACAAAGGTAAAGAATATCCGGCTGATTGAAGGCGATCATAATATTGATTGCAAAATCGATGGATTCGGTCCGATGAAGCTAAAATCTGAGTTCGTAAAAAAGCTATAGTCCTGTAACGCCAATATAATACAGGTCTTTTATATGAAAATATCGGTCATCATGACCGATATTTTTCGTTTTTCAAACTTATATTATTTCACTCCTGTATGCTTTTCCTGATACACCGTACGGTAAACGGTAGGCGTTATAGCTTCAAACTTTTTGAAAGTTTTAATAAAATAACCCGAATCACAGAAGCCCAGTTCATCACTGATCTGGTGAATCGGCAGATCGGTTGTCTCCAGAAGCTGTTTGGCCCATTCAATTTTCAGACGTGAAACAAAGACGGAGAAGTTCTCACCGGTTTCTTTGACAAAAACCCGGCTGAAATAACTTGGACTAATATGACAGAGCTTAGCCATCTCACTGAGGGTTATATTTTTATTCTTATGATGATAAATATAGTCAAATGCCGGCTGCAGCAGTGTGTTGGTAGAACGGAACTCATTGGTGGTCGTCTGTTTGATCTTATTTTCAATAAGCGTGTTGGACAGTTCATGCTGAATCGCTTGTATGTTGCGGAGCGGAAGATCGGAGTTAATCACCGAATCTTTTACCGGATGCTCTGCAACGTCCATGGATAGAGCTTTTTTGTACATATCGATGGTCGAGGTCTTGGTTATCGCTTCTTCCACAATATAATTGCATAAGTGAGACAACATGTCGGCGATGGTTGTTACTTCTTCGTAAGATAAGGTTGGCAGAGAATGATAGTCCTGCTTTAACGTTTTAATTTTTTTATTCGTTTCTGAATTTGAGGGACGGGTAACGATCTGTTCAAGTTGCGGAGGCTGGCCGGCATCACGCAGCTTGATTTGCCCTGCCATGAGTGCGCCGATGTATTGATTATCAACAATGATCGGTATAGCGATATCAATAATGTTGAAATGACATAAGTAAATGTATGGTTTATTGAGACGTACCGCTTCCAAACCGCCTCTGGCATCACATTTCTGACAGTACGGGGACAGTGACGGATCTTTTCTGACGGACTGACAGAAGGATTGACAATAGCTGTGCTTCGTAACAGGGACCCCTTTGTAATCGACTGTAATAATAGCCATTTTGGTAACGAGCGCAAGGGAGTCCTGCAGCTTATGCCACTTTTCTAAATCAATGATTTTATCCAATTGAAACAATGAACTTTTCACTTTGACTCACTCCCTGTAAACTTGCTGTGCGAGTACGGTTGTATGGTACAACCTCTTTCATTATACTATGACCACTTGTACAAAGGACAAGATTATACAATTTATCAGCTATATGACAAAAAAACTCCATCTGAAAGCGCTTTAATTAAAATGTTTCGTCCAATGATTAAAATTTATAGAAAGCCTATAATGAAACCAAGAAAGTAAGGGAGGAATTTAATGATGAGAAAAGCATTTATTTGTCCAACTAAGTATGTACAGGGAGAAGATGAGCTTTTAAACCTGGGTTATTTTGTAAAAGAATTCGGGGATTCCGCTTTACTTATTGCCCATTCAGATGATGTAAAACGGGTCAAAGATAAACTGAAATCTACTATAGATAAATTCAATATCACATTGGTTGAAAGCGGATTCCAAGGAGAGTGTTCTCGCGAAGAAGTGAAAAGGCTGAAAGAGCTGGCTAAAGAAAAAGCCTGTGCCTGCACGATCGGATTGGGTGGAGGAAAAGCGATTGATACCGCAAAATGTGTGGCTGAAGGCGATGCCTTGATCATCGTTCCAACGATTGTAGCAACCGATGCGCCAACGAGCCATTCCGCTGTTCTGTATACGCCGGATGGGGAATTTGATGACTACGCTTATTTTAAACAAAGCCCTAGTGTGGTAATGATAGATACAACCGTAATTGCTAATGCGCCTACGAGATTTTTGGTGGCTGGTATGGGTGATGCGCTATCTACCTATTTTGAAGCCAGAGCTACGGCAAGATCTTACTCGAATGTGAATGCCGGTCTGCCATGCGGTGTTCGTGAAGGAATTTGCGGTGAGGCAAAAGGAACCAATACGGCGCTTGCACTGGCCAAGTTCTGTTACGAAATGCTGCTTAAGGATGGTGTTCAGGCTAAGGTATCCTGTGACCACAATATGGTTACCCCTGCACTGGAGAACATTATTGAGGCGAACATTCTATTGTCCGGGCTCGGTTTTGAGAGCGGTGGGCTGGCTGCGGCTCATGCGATTCATAATGGTTTAACTTCGCTCGAAGGAACCCATCATTATTACCATGGGGAAAAAGTAGCCTTTTCAACGATTGCCCAGCTGGTTCTTGAAAATGCACCGAAAGAAGAGCTAAATGAAGTCTTGGCGTTCTGCACAGCGATAGGTCTTCCTGTCTGTCTTCCAGACCTTGGAGTTGATAACGTCACGCACGAAGAATTGCTGGAAGTAGCGAAGAAAGCTTGTATTCCGGAGGAATCGATTCATTCCATGCCATTCCCAATCACGGAGGAAGCGGTGGCAGCAGCCATTATGGTAGCCGATCAGCTCGGTCGGAAGTATAAAGCAAGCAAGGAGGTATAAGATGAAAAAAATTATGAACCAACCGGAAACTTTAGTGAGGGAGATGTGCAACGGGATCGTACTGGCCCATCCGGAACTAGAGTTTAACAGCAAGTATAAAATCATCAAGAAAAAAGAGATCAACCCGGAAAAGGTAACGCTGATCAGCGGTGGTGGCAGCGGACATGAACCGGCTCATGCGGGGTTTGTCGGGAAAGGAATGCTCGATGTAGCCGTTGCAGGTGATGTGTTTGCATCTCCTTCCCAGATTCAAGTGTACCAAGCGATCCGCTCCTCGGCTTCCAATAAAGGGACGCTGTTAATTATCAAGAACTACAGCGGCGATATTATGAACTTTAAAAATGCGGCTCATCTGGCCAGCGAAGACGGCATTCAGGTCGATTTTGTCAAAGTTGACGATGATATCGCGGTAGAAGACAGCCTCTATACGGTGGGTAGACGGGGAGTGGCTGGAACCGTTCTTGTTCACAAAATTGCAGGTGCAGCTGCCGAAGCTGGCATGGCGTTGGATCAGGTGAAAGAAGCTGCTCAGAATGCGATCGACCATACCAAAAGTATCGGTTTCGCGTATACGTCCTGCACCGTTCCTGCCAAGGGAACCCCGATGTTCACCTTGGAGGAAGATGAAATGGAATATGGGGTCGGCATCCATGGTGAACCAGGAATTCGCAGGGAAAAGATCGTTTCAGCCGATGAACTGGCCGGACGCATGGTGAAAGAACTGCTGGAAAGCTTGAAAATAGAGGACGATCAGGAGCATGAATTGGCTGTTATGATCAATGGCTTTGGAGCGTCCCCGATGCAGGAGCTGTATTTGTTAAATAACTCGGTTATCCGTGAGTTGTCATCCCGGAACAAACGGGTATATAAAGTTTTTGTCGGCAATTTCATGACAAGTATCGATATGGCCGGCGCTTCGGTTACATTGATGAAGCTTGATGATCAGTTGAAGCAATTGCTGGCGGAGCCGTGTCATACACCTGCCCTGGTTGTTCAAGAGCCTTTTGAGCCAGTCAATTACACCGAGGTTGTATTGAAACCGGAAGAGAATAAAGCAGTTTCCTTCAAGGTGGAGACTCATGAGCAATATGCTGCGATTGATCATAATAAGTTCTCTTTAAATAACCTGGTATATCTCATCGACAAGATGAGTGAAGTCATTATCGAAAATGAGGTTCCGTTCTGTGAGCTGGATGCGCACGCAGGTGATGGCGATTTCGGCATGAGTGTGGCCAAAGGCTTCAAGCAGTTAAAGACCGAATGGAAGGATATCGTCACACATCATACCGGAAATATAGGAGAGTTTCTCGATGCTTGCTCTCTGATTATTATGGAGCATTGCGGAGGAGCGTCCGGTCCGATCTGGGGCTCTGCTTTCCGGGCAGCCAGCAAATATGCCGGGGATAAGAAGGAACTGTCGGTGCAGGAGTTTGCCGGCATGATGTCCGCTGTGGTCAAGGGAATTCAGGATACTGGAGAAAGATCATTCGGCCGGGGTGCGGTCGTTGGCGACAAAACCTTGATCGATGCGTTAGTTCCTTTTGCCGAGTCTTGGGAACAAAGTGCGAGCCAATCTGAAGATGTGAAAACGGCATCAGCGAAGGCGGCACAAGCGGCCGTTCAAGGAGCAAAGCAGACGGAAAGCATCGTTGCCCGCATGGGACGAGCAGGTACCGTTGGTGAGCGGAGTATCGGTTATCCGGACGCGGGAGCTTACGCCTTGGGCGTTATTTTTACAGAGCTGGATAAAGCTTTACAGTAAACCGTATATCGTTAAATAAAAAGCGTCATGCTTGAATTCTTACATTCAAGCATGGCGCTTTTCTAGTTATATTAGAAACAAGTAAAAGCTTCAATTCTTCTTAAATCGAACCCGGAGTAAACCCACCTTCTTCCGGTCCATCTAAAGCCGGCAATAGAGGTGCGGCCGATAAACGTGGGGAAAAACCAAAAGCCCATTCCAAATCTCGGCCAAATGTAAGTGTATCGGTACAAACAGCGAAAAATGGCACCAGGATCGACAGCAAGTGTTGACGTCATCGGCTTCGGAGGTGGGGCTTGTGGAGGCGGAGATGTCGGTCCCTGTTGCGGTCCCTGTGGACCTTGTGGTGGCATAAATGCCATCAATAATCACTCCTTTAAAAGACGTATTGTAAACCCAGCATGTGAAATAAATGAATCCAGTAAGCGGCACCCGATATCGTTATACGATACCGAGATGCGCTTTTTTTGTGTGTAAAGAGCCTGCTGCTTTTCGAATCTAGGTGTACAGCAGAGTAATTACGAGCAGTTCGTAAAGGACGAGCGGTAAAATAACATCCGAATAAAAGAAGGGGTTAAAGCCTCGATAACTGTTGCTTGCGGGTAAACTCAGGTGCATAATACCTCGATCACAATGGACGATGATCCCTTCGAAAACATCTCCGTCCATCGTTTCGACGCGAACAAGTTGATTCATATGTTTTCTGCATAGATGGTGTATATGATCTCGTGTAGATTTTAAACCGTGAGAGTAGTTCTCTCCAGCTTGATACAAAATGTGCTCTCTTGGACCGGGGGCGGTATATTGAATGCTCATCATTAAATCCTCCATCTCTGGGTGTTTATCCATAGTTGCAATATATGCGAATGACTATATAAGGGTGCAGCTTCTGATGGACCATAAGAGCAAAAATGAGGACGCTTTTCGCAAAGATTTCTTGATACAATAGGTTCAATATAACGAAGGGAGGCGAAAGTAAAATAGTGGCCTATATCCATCTTTCGTTTGATGAAATGTGGGAGAAATTCGTGGCATGTGACCGCAGTTATGACGGGATATTTTATGTAGCGGTGAGAACGACAAAAATTTACTGCCGCCCTTCTTGCAGATCGAGAAAACCGAAAAAGACCAATGTGGAGTTCTTTGATGATATTGAAGAAATTGAAAAGGCGGGCTATCGTGCCTGCAAAAGATGTCAGCCTAAAGCTGATTACTCTCCACATGTTGGACTTGTTAGAGAGGTTGTTGCTTTTTTAGTAAATCATTATAAACAACGGCTGGAATTAAAAGATATATCAGAGCATGTGGGGGTAAGTCCTTACTATCTTGAACGACTATTTAAACAAGAAACCGCAGAAACTCCACGCACCTATCTGGATAAAATAAGGGCTGAAAAGGCGGCCTACCTGTTAACGAACACATCCGGGACGAATCTTCAGATTTGTTATGAAGCTGGATTTCAGAGTCCATCTCATTTTTATAAAGTGTTTCGCCAAGTGCATCATTGCACGCCCAGTGAATATCGAAGTTCGAACAGAAAGGGGGAGCAACTATGAAGGGGAGCGGCACACCATACTATATAGAGATTTGTCCACCAACGGAGTTTGCTTTTTCTGAGTGTTTAGCGTTCTTGGATAGGTCTGAGCATGGCATTCTTCATCAGATTAGAGATGGCTGCGTATATAAACTGGTCGAAACAAATGACGGAATGATTTTATTGAAAGTTGTCGGTACCTCAGAAGCGATTCAGGTGCACTTCCCGATGGGAGCGCCATCCAAGCAGGCCAGCGAAGAGATTGCTTCATATGTCCGTGAATGGTTTGATTTGGACCAAGACTTAAGTGGTTTTTATGACCTGGCCCGTCGGGATGCGATACTTGGGCCGCTTGTCCAGAAATATTACGGATTACGGATGATATGTATTCCAGATTTGTTTGAAGCTTTAACATGGGCAGTTATCGGGCAGCAGATCAATCTGACTTTTGCTTACACGTTGAAGAAACGTTTTACGAAGCATTTTGGACAATCTCTTTCTTTCGGGGGAGATGTGTATTGGCTATATCCGAAATATGAACGGATCGCAGCATTAGATGTACAGGATTTAAGAAATCTTCAATTCACGACGAGAAAGGCTGAATATGTTATCGGTATTGCAAGGGCGATGGCGAATGGTGACTTGATGAAACCATCGCTTCTTCAGAAACGGGATTATGAAGACATCAAGCAGTCTTTGATGAAGATTAGAGGGGTCGGGGCATGGACAGCTGATTATGTGATGATGAAGTGCCTGCAACAGCCTGCAGCACTTCCTATAACGGATGTAGGGCTTCATAATGCATTGAAAATACAACTAGGACTTGAGCGTAAACCGTCGATCGAAGAAATCAGGGAGCTGGCAACTCAATGGGAAGGCTGGCAGGCCTATGCGACCTTTTATTTATGGAGGTCTCTGTATGAATGAACGATATCGGTTAGATTATGAATCACCTATTGGAGTTATCGAAATCATAGGAACGGGTGAAGCGGTCCATTCCATGATGTTCAAGGAGCGGGATATAGCTGTCCATATGATACAGCAGCAGACTCCTAGAGTGCTGGTCGATTGCTATCGTCAACTAGATGAGTATTTCAAAGGGAAACGCCGTAAATTTACATTTCCCTATCGATTGGCAGGAACTGATTTTCAGAAAAAAGTATGGGGTGCTTTAACAGAAGTATCTTACGCCAATACGGCTTCCTATAAAGATATTGCGGTTTCCATTGGCCAAGAGAAAGCCATCAGGGCGGTCGGAAATGCAAATGGTAAAAATAAGATGTGGATCGTAATTCCTTGTCATCGGATTATCGGCTCAAACGGACAATTGACAGGTTACGCAGGTGGTTTGTGGAGAAAGGAATGGTTGCTTGAGCATGAGCGATCGATGAGTGCAAGAGACGTGTAATGGACAGTAGCAAAAGCTAAACATGGGAGTGCCTTGGTCAATGACCTTTAGGGCGCTCCCATTTCATGTCTTACCCGTTAAATTGTACGGATAAGCGAGGATAATTGATCGAAATCTCATTTGTTAATTCGGATATTTTGGCAGGGTCGAAAGCGGAGCCAAATATTTCGGTATCAGGCAAGAAGGTAACACTTGTACCTGTTTCATTCGTTATACCTACCGTCATTACAGGTGTTTGTGGGATTCCATGTTTGTATTCCTGACGGAATATCTTGCCTTCGCGCCGAATTTCAACAGTAAGCTTTTCAGAAAGTGCGTTCACAACCGGGATACTAATGCCTTTCTCGCTATCAGGGGCATGAAATGATTCGCTATGCAATTGGCTTATTTCCGTCAAAACCGCCTGTACCCGAGGTTTTTCCGAATTTGACCAAGAGGGCATTCCCGTCAGACGACAATTAACAAAAAGCAATAGACGCAGTGTGTATAACCTGCATCTATTGCTTTTTTTAGCGTTGATTTAACCAGCTTCTTATCTATTCAAACTTGATAATCCCTGATGTGTGCAGCAGCACAAGGAGCATGAGAACCGGAGCAATATACCGCATAGTGAAGATCCATACCTTGAACCAGCCGGATTTTAGCCCTGCGGCTTCGGCTGCCCCCTTCCAGTAATACCCTGCAAAGATCGTAGTTACAAGCCCGCCGATCGGAAGCAGAATGTTGGACGTGATGAAATCCAACCAGTCAAAGAACGATTTACCTGCGATATTATCAAGCCATGGCACCATACCGAAGGATAAAATGGATGGAAGACCGACGAGCAGAAGGGATATAGTAACCACGACCACTGATTTTGTGCGGCCCCAACCAAAGCGTTCCATGACGTAAGAAACGGGTACTTCAAGCAGTGATACCGTTGAAGTTAATGCAGCAAATGCTAACAGGACAAAGAAAAGACCGCCGAAGAATGCACCAAGCGGCATGGCTGAAAAGGCCGCCGGAAGGGCGATAAAAACAAGTGATGGCCCAGTATCCGGTGCAATACCGAAGGACGCGGTAGTTGGGAAAATAATAAGACCTGCAATGAATGCATAAATAAGATCACCGGCCCCAATGGCAAGCGTTGCAGAACCGAGCGACTGGCGTTTATCTACATAAGCACCGTATGTAAGCAGTATGCCCATCCCCAAAGAGAGGGAGAAGAAGGCATGTCCGAGAGCAACCAATGCGGCTTCGGCAGACAGCTTGGAGAAGTCTGGATTCAGAAAGAAAGATATACCGGCTTCGGCTCCCGGCAGTGTTACAGCTCGAATCATGAGTACGATCAACAGTACGATAAGACCCGGAATAATTATTTTGTTGAATTTCTCGATTCCGCCGGATATCCCGCGTGCCACAACAAAGCCTGTTAATGCAAGAGCAATCAGCTGCCATATCAACGGCATATACCCACCGGTAAAGGCAGAGAATTGTGCTGAAAAATTGGAATCCGAAAATAACTTGCCGCTAAAAGATAAAACGGCATAATGAAGCGTCCAGCCTGCAATAATGACGTAAAAAGACAATATGATAAAAGGTGCGATGACCTGCAGCAATCCGAACGGTGCAAAAGCTTTCGGCCCTCCCGCTTTCACATAAGCAGTAGCGGCGCTCCCTCGTCCGGCACGACCAATAGCGAGCTCAGCCAGAAGCACAGGCAGGCCGATGATGATCAGGCAGATGATAAAGAGAAGGAAGAAAGCTGCTCCCCCGTGCTCTCCGGTAATATACGGGAACTTCCACATATTGCCCAGACCCACGGAGCTTCCGATCGCAGCCAGAATAAAGCCCGCTGATGAAAAACGATCATTATTACCGGGAGCGGACGGATTCCCTTGTTGTAAACTCATAAAATAACCCCCAGTCGAATGTTTTAAAGTACTAAAGTTTCTTTATTATATTTCATATCGTATCAGAAAGTCATGAGAAAAACTTCATAGTTATTACATAAATTACCGAACACGATTAGAGCACAACTCTTTTTATGGTGATAATTACCCAGAAGTAGTGATAAAATCTAGTCCGTTTGTAATCTAATTTCGCATAATGATAGAAAAAAGAGCGCTCCTTCACTTCACTGTGAATTCAGCGCTCCAATTAACTCAGCCACAACGCTGAGTTTTATACCATTTATTTTGCACTCTTTTACAAAGTTATCTATGGATTGGGGGCGTTTGGTTTCAGGATCGGAGCGACCCTATCAATACGATTTGTCCAGAGTCCGCCGCTATAATCGTGAGGAAGTCTTTCCAAGTCCTGTGCTGAATCAAATCCTTCCGACCATCCGCCGTTGCCGGCCACCAGGATGACCCTCGTATTTACGCTATCCATCCGATTCAGAAATTTATCCGGCCATCCCCACAGGAGGGGAGCGAATTTCTCGGGGATGTGGAGCTGCGTGTTGCGGCAGACCGAAGGGATATACCCTGTCCAGCTAGCACCCATGTAAGAAATGAGGCAGCTTTTAAGTGTACCCATAGACATGACCCGTAAAGATGGGAGTCGGGCTTTCAGGGCACCGATTGGAGCGTCGTCACCGTAAACGGTCAGTTTGTTTAATTGCTCTTCAGGCAAGCTTTGCAGATAATTCGCCAGCTGTTCACCTTCTTTGGCATCTTTACTTTTGATATGGATCAGGAAAGATTGTTCCGGAAATGTGGATAATACTTCCCCCAAGGAAGGCATGAGACCTACTCCCTTTCCCCGAAAAGGATACGTTTCCCCTTGATCGGCTGTGTATCCATAACCGACATCTATGTTTTTCAGCTCTTCCATGGTATAATCCATGACCATGCCTTGTGCATTCGTCCGGCAATCCAGGGTCCAGTCATGAAATACGGCAAATTGTCCGTCCTTTGTCGGCTTGATATCGAACTCGACAATATCAGCCCCTGCATGAAACGCGGCTTCCATCGACGAAATGGTGTTTTCCAAATACTTATGCTCTGGATCGTAAATCCGCTTGGCTGTGCAGGTGTCCGACTCGATGCCCTCCATCGGAAATGTTTGGCCAAGACCGCGATGGGCGAGCAGCAAAGGCTCGGCTGTACGCTCTTTTGTCAGAAGAGTTGTATTGTTTAAAAATAAAAATATGATCAATATAAAGAAAAATGGTAATAGTTTCTTCCATCTTTTTTTGTTTTTCACTATCCGATCCTCCGCAAACTGATTAAAATGAACAGTAGTAAACACTCTCTTATTTGATCTTATCTATTTATGGAGCTTACTCAATAGCTGAACCATAACAATTACATGATAACGATCTGATAAAAGCGGTAAAATGATAAAGAAAAGGGGAGGGAAAGTGATGGATAAGTCCTCCTTTTTGTTGGTGGAACGGGGAAATCCCTATAAAAGGGGAGATATGATTCCGCTAACAAGTAAGATGATGATCTTGGGCAGAAAGGGAAAGCAGTGGGACCCCGATATTTCCTTTGATAATGTGTTTGTATCTCGAAAACATGCAGCTTTATTGTATAAAAACGGGCGTTATTTCATCAGAGATTTAAACAGCAAGCATGGGACATTTTTGAATCAGGAGCGGCTCGTTCCGGGCGGGGAAGCTCCGCTTCAACATGCCGATTCGATTGCGCTCGCGGGCGATTTGATTCTATTGTCGTTCTCGATCCTTAGCATGGATGAAACGATGGAAATTACACCATTGATGAAGCATAAGGAGCTCGTAGAGGCGCCAGCAAAGGTCAGACTTGACCCGTTCAAGCAGGAATTTGTTTTTGGGGAAGACGTTTACGCTTTTTCGGAAAAAGAGTACAGATGCATTGAACTGTTAATCAAGCATAAAGGGCAGTTCGTGTCGAAAGAACAGCTGAAGCTGGAGGTATGGCCTGAACGAAGTTACAGCGTGGGGGATATACCGGATGTGAGTTCAGAGGAGCTGAATGCCTTAATCTACCGGGTAAGGAAGAAGACTCGCCAGCTTTTTACGATTGAAAGCATTCGAGGAAAAGGATACATATTGCATGGTGAAGATGAATAACCTTGGCGCTTTAATGCATCAGGATAAAACAATTGTATTCGAAAAGAAAGGGACATCCGACAAGATCAGAAAAGCTCTGATTGGTATCGGAAGTCCCTTTTTCATCTCTATATTATTTTTTAGTAATCGAGAACGGAATCTCGTCCTGTTCATATTGACGATAGCTTGGAGCAAGCCCCAGTTGGAAATCCAGCGTTTTGCCAGCCATAATATCGTCATGCTTGATAAATAGCTTTGTGTATTCCTCGTCGTTCAGCTTGACGCTTGTGACGAAGTTAGACTGAGGGTTATTGTTGTCGGTATGGATCTGCATCTGCTTGCCGTTAGGCAGCTCGATCGTCACGCTGTCGAAAAGCGGGATGCCAAGCACATACTCACCGCTTCCTGGGCATACCGGATAGAAGCCCATCGAGCTGAATACATACCATCCGGCCATACTGCCGTTATCCTCATCTCCCGGGAATCCATCAAAGCCGCTGTTGAACAGGTTGGTCAGAAGCTGTTTAATCACAACCTGTGACGAAGCTGGCTGACCGACATAGCTGAACAAGTACGGGATATGGAAGCTTGGCTGGTTGGAGATCGCCAGCTGTCCGAAATCGACCGCAGCCATTTCACTCATTTCATGGATTTCAAACCCATAGCCCTTTACATCAAAATCGGGAGCTTTGTTGCACAGCTCGGTGATTTTGTCAAAGAAGCGCTCCTTGGAACCATAGGCCTGAATCAATCCTTCAAAATCATGATAGACCGCAAAGCTGTTCTGCCATGCACTGCCCTCAGCATAATCAAGTCCCCAGCTTGTATCTTTGAAGTCCGGGCGGAACTGTCCGTGCTGGTCCTTGGCCCGCATAAACCCGGTTTCCTGATCAAAAATATTACGATAGTTCAGCGAGCTTTGTCTGTACTTTTCCGCGAGTTCAGCATCTCCAAGTACGTCGGCCACCCGGCTGATGCAGTAATCACTGTACGCATAATCCAGCGTATGGTTGACGCTTTCGTGATGATGGTTCGGAACATAACCGTATTTCAGATAGTCCAGTGTACCCTGGCGGCCATAAATGCTCATCTCGCTCTGCGTTGTGGCAGATTTCAGCATCGCTTCAAGAAGCTCTGGCAGTATGTCATCGGCAATGCCTTTAATAGCAGCGTCGGCAATAACAGCGTCGATCAGTGTGCCCGGCATCAATCCGCGCTCATCTGGAGACAACCATTTTGGCAGGAAGCCAGATTCGCGGTATGAGTTCAGGAAGCCCTCCAGCATTTCTCGGTATTCCTCAGGGGCAATAATGGAATAGAGCGGATAAACCGTCTTATACGTATCCCAAAACCCGTTATTCGTGTACAGAATGCCTTTTTTGACGGCTTTGGCTGTCGTATCGTAGTGGATCGGTTCCATATGCTCATCCAGCTCATAGAACTTTTGCGGGAACAAGAACATACGGTATAAGCAAGTGTAGAAGGTTTTTAAGTATTCCTCATTGTGATGACTCACTTTGATTTTGTTCAAATAGTGATTCCATGCGTCATCCGCTGCTTCCTTCATCTCATCAAAGGAAGTTGTAATCTCTCGCTCGTGGTTGAGCTCGGCCTGTTCAATGCTAATGAAAGAGGTTGAAAGCTTAACTTCCAGTGTGTCCTTCTCACAGTCTTTAAAGCGGATGACCGCATGTTGATCCGTTCCTTCCAGCTCGGTCACGTTTACCAGCTGTCCCTCGGCATTATAATAGCCGGAAGTCGATAGATCGATATCTTTGTTAAACGTCATCACGATGTAAATGCCGAAGTTCTCGTCCTGGCATCCGGAGAAATTGCTAATAAAGCCGGTAACCTTTCGATTGGCCGCATCCCACTGCAATGAGCTTTTTCCATTGGCGTTCAGCACAAATCCCGCTTGCTGGGCAGAGTTGTATTTGATTCGAAGCGCTGCGCCATAGCAGGATGGAACCAGCTCGGTTGTTATGTTGTATCGCTGCTGCTTGATGCGAACATAATGCGGTTTAAAGATGGCTTCTTCCGGACGATAAGAACTTTGGCAAGTGAATACGGAGCCTCTGATCCTGTGATCGGCAATAGGTGTCATTAGAAAATGAGCAAAATCCCCCATCCAGGGACTCGGCTGGTGTGTCAATCGTATGCCTTGGAAAACGCGGTCATTTGGATTGAAAAACCAGCTTCCTTCATGGTGGGTTTGAACGGCAAAATGGTTCATACCGAAAGGTACCGCTGTGTAGGGAAGCGTGTTGCCGTTAGAGTATGAATGCTTGTTGTTGGAGCCTTGTCTGGTATCGATATAGTGCAGCATGTTTTTAGAGTCTCCTTTAATTGTGTTTATTTTATGTTGGCAATAGGTGTTATAGTTTCTTCACCGTCTGGCGTTCAATGAGCTTGACTGGAACGACGAGGTTCTTCGCCGATGATTCATGAGGGTTCTCAATAAGCTGTACCAGGCTTTTGGCAGCCAGATACCCCATTTGGACAAAGTCTTGTGAAATCGTCGTCAGTTTAGGCTCTATAAAGCTGGCGAGATCAATATTATCAAATCCTATAATGGAGAAGTCATCCGGCACGCTCAGTCCCATCTCCTTGGCGATTTGAATGATTTCTATGGCGATAATGTCATTCTCGGTGACGATTCCTGTAACTCCTTGTTCCTGAATCGCCTGGATGAAACGGATATAATACTCTTTTTGGTTATCGTCATCATCATGTTTTAAATATTGCTCGGTCAAATCATTTACTTGTTGGTCGATCAGATTATAATCATGCAGCGCTTTCAAATGGCCTAAGTATCGCTCGCGTATGGGAGAAGAAGTTTCAATCTTAAGCGATGATACAAAGGCTATTTTTTTGTGATTGTTATCGATCAGATGTTTGGTTGCCTGGTAAGCACCATCAAAGTTATCCGACATAACGGACAAAAACGGAATGCCTTCAATGCATTTATCCATCGTTACAAACGGGTATTGGGATAAATGATATTGGTACAAAATATCAAGGTCCGTAATGCTGTTGATCGGATAGAAAATGATGCCCGAATTCGAGCTTTGCAGCGCAGCCTGCAACAGTTTTCTTTGTCCGGTTATTCGATTGGATTGAATATTCAGAATATATTCCGTATCTTCTAGATACTCGTTAACCCCCTTTTCATAGTCGCCCAGACCTGGATTATGGCTGAACGGCAAAATCAGCAGAATCTCTTTGTTAGCTTGATCTGTAGAGCGTTTGAGCAAGGGTAAAGAATTGACGAAGCTGCCTTTGCCTTGTATACGATAGATGAGATTGGCATTCTCCAGCTCGGTGAGCGCTCTTTTGGATGTAATTCGGCTTACGTTATATTGCTTGGAGATTTCAGCTTCCGTTGGAAGCTGGTCACCGCTTTTCAATTCTCCTGATTCAATCTTTGCTTTTAAATCCATCACGATATGTTGATATAGTGGAATGTTTCCCATATGCGATCCCCTTACCTAAATTTGATATATCATTTATTGTGGAAGATGTCAAAATAATAATTGTGTTGTTATCAAAAAAACAATATTATAGGGCCTTATCATGATTTTTCGTCCATTAAGCGTTCACTAACAGTCGATTTCTCCATTTTTTTTCGGAAAATCTATTAGTTTCATACTATATTTATGTGCAGAAGATTTCAAGGATATTTGTAAGGTGCTTGCGAAAACATGAATGTACATATCATGTATCATTGGTGTTGAATGATATGGTATATCAAATAGTAGGGGGAGAGGGAAGAATGTTTAGTTTTAAAAGAGGAGAAACGACAATTATGCTGTGTCTAAATATAAAAAAACACTACTCTTTTTTCTGTGAAGGGAAAAGGATAGTGTTTTTGTTTCGTATGAATTATAAAAGTAAATCTGCGTGCTCTGGATGCCGTTCAAAACGTCCTTTAGCAAACGGGCACAGCGGCATCAGCTTAATGCTGTTCTCCCGCGCATGATGGATCATCGCTGAAAATAGCTTGTCCCCTAATCCTTGTCCGCGATAAGCATCATCTACAAAGGTATGATCAATGATATAAAGCTGAGGACTGGAAGTCACATAAGTCATTTCGGCCGCCAGTTTGCCGTTATCCATAATTTGAAATCGTTTATTGGTCGCATCATGTTCAACGATATGCATGTTCACTGCCTCTTTTCTGCCTATTCATTATCCTTGTCAAGGCGATTATATGTAAGTGCACCGCTTGGACATTTGTCGATATGACGGGCAATGGCCTCCGCGCTTTCCGCATCAGCATTTATCCAAGGCCGCTTCTTTAAATCAAATACAGAAGGGAGCCCTTTGACACAAATGCCCGAATGCGTACAAACATCTGAATCAAACATAACCTCAATATGTTTACCGTAATAAACTTTTTGCTTACTCAAGCTATCATCCCTTTCAAGCTGCTTTAACGATTGAGTCCGAATCTAGTCATCCAATCAGAATATAGGCCTATTATACCTGAATGTTATAGTTTTGTACCGCTTTATCTGCTGAGTTCAAGATAATCAACTTGTTTACTCTTTATAGTTGTTTTGTGTTTTATGGAATTATTGGTGATAAAATGAAGTGGCGACCTTTTTGAGTATCGTTACTTTGAAAGGATCACGGTTTTTTTGATTGCAAATTTTACGAGGAGCTTGTAAACAAATATGTTAAAGCTTAAGCAGTTTTTCTTACATCCTCTTACGATAACTATCATTTATCCGCTTATTTTACTTTTGTTTTTTTGGTGGACGAAGGAAGACGCCTTATTTGTTGTCGTTACTTGTTATGTATTAGGTTTCGCTTGTATAACAATTCACGAGCTAGGTCATGTTTTTGGCGGTTATGTAGTAGGATCAAAGCTTCATTTCATGTCAGCTGGCCCGATTTTGCTCTTACCAGGCAAGCAGGGCAAATTCAGAGTTGCTCTAAACTCCGATCCAAGTATGATGTTTGGCATGGAAAGCAGCTACATCCCTTCGAACAATTTGTCTAATGAAGTGCTGCAAAAGAAAATGATTCCTCTTTATCTGGGTGGTCCACTTGCTAATTTGTTTGCCATTGGGCTGTCCTTCCTGGTCAGATTCATGCCGATTGAAAACGATTGGTTATGGGATATAACTAGTTATTTCATTATTTTGAATATAGCAATATTTTTGGCCACAGCGATTCCCTTTGGTGGATATACAGATGGAGCAAAAATATGGGAACTGATTCGTGGACGAAATATGTCGTTTTATCGTATGTACAACCAGTATCTGAATCCGAATTTTAAATTAACTGCTCAAGCTGTCAATGATGATTTCGAGCAGCAACTTAATGAAACGCCCCAGCTTTCCAAATGCTATAACCTGGGCCTGATGCTTATACATTACCACGCACAAAATCTTAACTATGAGCGAGCCTTGCAAATAATTGATCAACTGAGTAGTAAGCTTACAAAAGAGGATGGTCCGATTATGGAAAATCTGATTTATTTTTATTGTGGCTTATTACGATGGGCGTCTAAATCAGACATTGATGAAGACACTCTAACGCGGATTAAAAATATTAATTATACCTATGGCAGATCTTTTTGCTATCTGGCGGAAGCGATCATTCAGTATGCAGAAGGAAAACAGATTGACACGCAGTGGAGGCACTTACAGCATTCAAAAAAATGGCTTTATCAGCTTATGGACCATCGTCAGGAAGAAATTCTTATCTATGCAATTGATTCTATTCAAAAAAGTGCAGATGAGTACGAATGTGCCATTAAAATATGAATCCCTCAGAATTTTAACCTCACTACCAATCGGAACCATGCGCTAAAAATCGATAGTGAGGTGTTTTATGTGACCTTACTTAAGTAGAGTGTAAGCAATGGATGATATCAAGTGGCTGTCATTTAAACTCTTAGTAAGGCTATGTTCTTACCCTGCTCGAATACTTGTACCAGCAAACAATAGGCCGTTCACGCTCTTTTCAGCAGCAAGTACATGAAGTAAGGCCCGCCGATTAGCGCGACCATAATTCCAGCTGGGATGCCGTCAGGCTCAACTAAATTGCGTCCGATCATATCGGCGCAATCGTGAGCTGGTCAAAGAGCTGATGCGCTAGATTTTTGCAAAAAAGACGTTTAGGCAAGCAGGAACAGGCACTAATGAAAAGAAGACATGGTCTTAGGCTGACCGTGTCTTTTTTTGATGTATAAATTCATGGAGGTTTTCGAATAGACGGTTTTTTAGTGTAACTTTTGGCAGGTGCTGAACGTGTATTGGGTGAGGAGGGAGGCAATGAAGCGGGAGGATCTGGACCGGATCTATCAAAAATATATGAAAGACGTATATCGTTATTTGTACTCTCTCTGTCGTGATCATCATTTAACGGAGGATTTGTTGCAGGAGACCTTCTACCGTGCATATCTACACTTGGAAAATTGTAAAGACGAGCAGGTCAAACCATGGCTGCTTCGGGTAGCTTACCATGCCTTTATCGATGCAATTCGGAAAAACAAGCGCACCACCGTTCAGGATATCGGATTTTTCAATTCATTAACTCAGCCTGGCACGCTGGAAAACCAGGTGATGGATCAAGAGCGGTGGAATGAGCTCGTACTTGCGATCGAACAATTGCCGGAGAAGCAGAAGCAGGCTCTTGTGCTGTATGAATTTCATCAGTTTTCGTATCAGGAAGCTTCTGAATTGATGAAGGTGGGTCTGTCTCATTTTAAAATACTGCTGTTTCGGGCAAGACAAAATCTTCGTCAGCAGAAAAGGGAGGTTGATTCAGAATGAGTGATGAATTTCGCCAAAAGCTGAAGGATTATGAGGCGGGTAAACTGTCTGAAGATGAGCGGCTAGAAATAGAGAAAGAGCTTGAGAAGCTGGAAATGTATCAGGCGCATTTGGATGAATTGCTTGGGCAGGAAGGTAGCGGGGCATTTTCGAGAAAAGAAGATGTGCGGCGTGAAGCGAAAATTATACGGCGCGGCAAATGGAAAGCACGGCTGAACACAGTTTTAAGTGTTTTGGTCATATTGATTCTGGTTTCGTGGGCGAGCAATATATTTAATTCGTTTTATTTTGGCGAAGGGGAGCCGAACCGAATGGACATATACTCGGACGTGGCTTCCTCTGCCATTAAAGTGACTTATCCAAATGTGAGTGTTCATTTAAACAGCAGTATGGGCGGATTCTTTACTTATGAACTGTATGGGGACATGAAAAAGCAAGTAGGTGATGAAAGCTACAATATCGGTGATTACTCACTGTCTTTCTGGTTTGGAAGACCAAATTCTCAGCAGATGACATGGTTTAGTGATAACGTGACGTATTTTTTCAATTATCCCGATGATCCCAATGCGGTGATAGAGCAGGATTGGCGCACATTGGAGAAGCTTCCGGAAGGAACAGTAGCTGAAGTATATGTATCTTTGGATGACTATTATACTACCGATGAAATACTGCAGAAGTTTGAAGGCAAAAATATGGAGCCTGTCTGGTTTGCCGTAGACGCCGGCTTCGATCTGAACGAGCATCCCATTGGCTTTCCGTATAACCCAATGTGGCATCACGATGATCTAACGATTACAAGCTCTACTGAGGAATTTGGAAAGAGCGGTAAAATAGTTTCACGAAGCGGGGTGTACCCTGCTGTAGAAACATACGGCAGCGGGGAATTGCGTAATGATAATTTTATCAAAACACTAAAGCTGCTCCAGAAGTATTCATCCATTACCCGACAGGCTGCTCCTTTCCTGAAGATTGATAAAGCGATCGAATACATTGAATCAAGTGGTGTTCAAATTTACGGCGTTGTGATTACCGGACCGACCAAAGAACTGTTAAAGCTCAATAAGGAGCCATGGGTTAAAGATATTCATGTCGGTGAGGCTCGATTATGGAATTGGCAAAAGTGATCGGAGGAATGCCTACAAACAATTAATAAGCGTGTCCCATATCTCCGGCGGAATTTCGTGCCCTACGCCCTCCAGTGTAATTAGAGTTGCACCCGGAATGACATTGGCGAGATGAACACCATGTTCGTAAGGAATGATTGGATCGTCCGTCCCGTGAACAACGAGCGTGGGAACAGCGATTTCTGCTGTCCTGCCCAAGTAAGATTCACCGCCGGACACAAGCCCGTGGTTATTGATGCTGGCGGGATTGTCCCAGTGCTCCCATTCTTCCTCAGCTAACCGGGTTATTCTTTTCTGATCAAACGGATATTTCGTGCCTGCCAGCACATGCCATTTGTCAACGGTAAATTGAATAAATGCGCGTTTATCGGACCAGTCTACATCAACATGATCAGCGAAAAACTGAATGACTTTTTCCTCAAGTCCAGGCAGATGGGGGGCGAAATTTGAAGTCATCATAAGCGTAATAGCTGACACCCGATGCGGATGTCGAAGTGCAATGATTTGCGTCAGCATTCCGCCCATGGATAGCCCAACGATATGTGCTTTTTCGATGCCATAGGCATCCAGAATGTGTATGGCATCATCGGCCATATCTTCAAAGGTGTATTCCGGATGCCCTGGTTTATACGCTATCGTTCGTCCAACATCCCGATGATCGTAGCGGATGACGAAACGGCCCGTATCGGATAAACGCTGGCAAAATTCTTTTTCCCACCAAACGAGGGAGGCTTGAGCTCCCATGATAAGCAAAACAGCAGGATCGTTCCTGCTTCCGAAGCTTTCTGTATAGATGTGGACACCGTTATTTTCAATACGCAGCGGATTCATCGATATTTTCCTCCTAATATTATATTATGAAATGAAAAACACAGGCTAAAGGGCCTGTGTCTCTTGTAGTCGAAAAGAAAATAAATACAGTTACGGAAAATGTTTGATTGCCGCATATCGTGTTGAACGTTGAAATCCTGCTAGACTTCGTGCAATTAGGAACTGTGCGCTGTAATAGGTTGTCATGATGTATACGTCGGAATACGAAATGCTGGAAATGAACATATTCCAGGACAAAATCGAGTCAGAGATGGTAAATAGAATGCTTCCCGCGATGGCCCACAGATTTCCGGTCATGATCGCTGACCAGAGCATTAGAGCAATGACCGTAATATAAGCGATTACCGGTACAATCAGAGATTCTTGCCCGCTCAATTCCAGTGCATGAACAAGTTTATCGCCCATAAAGTAAGCATACAGCGCAATCGGCACGATACAGGCAAAACGAAGGACAGAAAACTTCCAACGGCTGAAGAAACCTGTCAAATAGAACAGATGACCGACCAAGAACGCGGCCAATCCGTACACGAACCACCATATGATGAAAGCATCGCCTAGCATACAGAAGAACAGTCCAATCAATATGATATAGTGCATACGTGTTTTGGAATACGGCATATTCATGTAGGCATATCCGATAATCAATATCATTGGAATGAGCTTGAACACCGCTTTCACCGCAATCGGGTCAGACGGAATAAAGAAAATGTAAAGAATGCTCATCAAGAGGATGATCAGAGGTAATCCGTATTTTTTCATTTTGGTCATGTCCCCTTTGAAAAATGTACTTCATATATTTTCACCATATGCTCCCGGAATCCTCTTTATTGGTGTTTTATACAAAAAAAAGATGCGCTGAATGCGCTAAATAAAAGGTTTCCTTCACACACCTGTCTTCTCTATATTTCGGTTATTTTAGAGGAAATGTTAATGTTTTTGCGTTTGCGCTATACAGAGAACTTCGCGTTTAAGCTCTTCCTGCATCTCTTCCACTTTATCATTATCCACAAAAGGGGTAAAGATATGTTTAAGCTGATCCAAATAAGATTGGGCGGCTGCCAAATGACCAGTGGACTCTTTCATTTTTGATGAATATTGTTGTTTGAAGACGTTCAGCGTTTCTTCATGGCGTTCGTCGGTTCCCGGCTGAACGCAGCGTGCATACGTATCGATGATCTCATCGGAAGGCCGATCCGGGAAATACTCATGCGGTGCGGTGCTGTCAAAGATCGCAAATCCGGCTTCTCTGGCAATGACCATATCAATGCTGTTTGGGTCAAAACCGCAGTGATAGATCTCTACATCAAAACCTCGCTCCTCTCCGGCTGCTGCTATTTTTTTGAGCATGGTAGATTTTCCGGTGCCGGCTCTCCCTTTTATTAGATATCTTTTTAGACCTTGGGTTAGGTCAGGAACAAAGTCAATAGCACCTTTCGGAGTTGCAGCACCAAGGAAGCGATGAATGATGCGAGATTGTTTATTCAGTGTCTGCTCACCATATAATCGCTTTATATACTCCTCTGTCATTTCATTAGCCGCATCAAAATTCATATGTTTTATATACAGTGCTTCCCAATCATCATGTATATGAAGCGCTTGTGCAAATCCGGCGTACGCATCTTCATGGGCCTGTTTTATTTGAAGATTCAAATGATCGATTTCGCTCTGAAATCGGCTGAGGCCTTTTAAATCAACACAGGTATCGTCCAGGTTCAGAAACTGAATGGCTGACTCGGTCTCGTTGGCGACCATGCCCCGGAAGGCTGCGCCGGTAATCATACCGATACTCAGATCAGGCGCGATCCAACCGTCAATTGAATCGTTATCAGAAGCAGAGTGGAGAATCCACAGCTCATGACCGATTCGGGACATCTCATCTCCGATATTGCGTATCAGGTTTGCATTGCCACTGCCTGGGGAGCCATCGACAATAAAAATAGATTCTATTCCCTCCAGTGAAGAATGAAGAAGGCTCATAAAGCCTCGTGCTGTATTACCGGCTGCGAAGTAGTTTCGGATGACTGCAGTCATAACGATCACACCTTTCTAGGCTGCTGCTAACGGTTTTTACTTCATGGTATTATGTTTGGGCGAAAAAGGTGCGGAGTATTCCTAAAAGGAAGTGGTTGGATACAAAACTTTGCCAAGGGACAGCTCCATGAACTCCCCTTGTGTTCGTCCTGAAATTTTGGGACAATAAGAAACAGAATGTCGGTGTTAAAGCCATTTTAGTAGAAAAAATGATCATTGTACTGTTTCACGAAGGGAAAGGACAGATAAATGAACAAACCATCCATTTATGGATTAACTTTAGATCAGCTGGGATTATGGCTGGAAGAACGAGGGGACAAAAAGTCCCGTGCAGCACGAGTTTGGGATTGGCTGTATCGGAAGCGGGTCACCCGTTTTTCGGAGATGACAGATCTGAACGAAGGATGCTTGCAACTTCTTGAGGAACATTTTTCAATATTGACGCTGGAAGAACATACGAAGCAGGTATCTGCGGACGGGACGGTGAAATTTCTGTTCAAGCTGACCGACGGCAACCTGATCGAGACGGTGCTGATGCGTCATAAGTTCGGGCTGTCTGTATGTGTAACGACTCAGGTTGGCTGTAACATCGGTTGCAGCTTCTGTGCGAGCGGGCTGATCAGAAAAAGCCGGGATCTGACCAGCGGGGAAATCGTAGAGCAGATTATGAAGGTTCAACTTTATCTGGACGAGGCCGGCAAAGACGAGCTGGTCAGTCATGTCGTTGTTATGGGGATTGGCGAGCCGTTTGATAACTTTGATCATATGTCGAATTTCATCCGTGTGATTAAAGACCATAAAGGTTTGGCGATCGGACCAAGGCATATTACTGTATCAACGAGCGGGATTGCTCCTAAAATCATTGAGTTTGCAGATAGCGACCTGCAAGTAAACCTGGCGATTTCCCTGCATGCGTCAAATAATGAGCTTCGAACACGAATCATGAAGATCAACCGTGCTTATCCGCTGGAGAAGCTGATGCCCGCTATCGATTATTATCTTGAGAAGTCCAACCGCAGAGTAACGCTGGAATATATTTTGCTAAAGGATGTAAATGATCAGAGTGAGCATGCTTTGGAACTAGCAGAACTTGTGGGCGATAGGAAAAAGCAAGTGAACGTTAATCTGATTCCATACAATCCGGTGGATGAGCATAGTCAGTATCAGCGCAGCACACAGGAATCGATCACTGCCTTCTATGACACTTTGAAAAAGCAGGGCGTAAGTGTTAGCGTTCGTCTTGAGCATGGAACCGATATTGATGCGGCTTGTGGACAGTTAAGAAGCAAACAAATGAAATGATAAAAACAAGAGCCTTCCTGAGCAGTATCAGGAAAGCAGTAAAGTAAAACGTATGATGACTCGAAAGAAGCGTCGATTTGTCGTATCCTTTGAATAGGGCGATAAATGACGTTTTTTTCGAGTGCGATTTATTTCTAATGAGTACCCCGAATACATACATAATGATGGAGGAGGATTTTGATATGCATACGAAATCCAGTCTATTGAAAGAACTTGAAGACTTGGGGATCGACCGGAAGGGAACATTGCTTGTCCATTCTTCTATGAAAAGCATCGGTGAAGTTGAGGGAGGGGCTGATACGGTCCTGGATGCTCTTTCAGAATATATGAAGGAAGGCTTGTTGGTTCTGCCAACACATACGTGGTCGTATATCAATGCGAAGAATCCAAGGTTTGAGGTGGAAAACTCGCCTTCCTGCGTAGGGATTCTTCCAGAGATGTTTCGTAAACGTGAGGGAGTTATTCGTTCGTATCATCCCACACACTCGGTAGCGGCTCTAGGAAAAGATGCTGCAGCTTTTACCCAAGGGGATGAGCGGTTCGACACACCTTGTCACCGTGAATCGGCATGGGGCAAGCTTCTCGATCGGAAAGCAACCATCATGCTGCTAGGTGTTGATTTACGCAGAAACACATTCATCCATGGTATTGAAGAGTGGGTTAACGTACCGGATCGTTTTTCAGAGAAGCCGGAAGCACTTGTCACTGTGCTGGGAGATGGCACGGAAATCCCGGTTCCTTCACGCAGACATATCGGTCCGGCGTCGTCGGAATATTTTTGGAAGGTAGATGACCTTCTTGTTGAACAAGGCGCGATGTATAAAGGAAAACTGGGAGATGCGGTCGTCCGGGTATGTGATACGGTAAAATTAACGGATATCATTTCGCCGATGTTGCAGGAAAATCCATATCTGTTTTTCGATAACGAACCGCTTCAGCAAAAAGCTTGAACTCAATATTTTTCTTATTTAGGGTATAATGGAATAAACCAACAAAAAATGGGAGCTGTAAAAAATGTCTAGTGAAGAAGAATTAATTGTCACCGCCGAAGGTTATGCGAAATTGGAGGAAGAACTGAAGTATCTAAAAGAGGTCAAACGCAAGGAATTAGCAGAACGACTGAAAGTCGCTATCAGTTATGGCGATCTGCGGGAGAACAGCGAATATCATTCTGCTAAAGAAGATCAGGCGTTTATGGAGACCCGAATCATCATGCTTGAAAAGATGCTAACCAAGGCCAGAGTCGTTGACGTGGACAATCTGAACTTAGACAAGGTAAGTGTAGGCTCGGTTGTTGTTTTAAAGGATATTGAATTTAACGAAAAAATTGAGTATCGGATCGTTGGCCCGGCCGAGGCGGACGTTACAAACAATAAGCTTTCTTACGAAAGTCCACTCGGTAAAGAACTGATGGGTAAAGAAGTAGGCAGTATCATTCATGTTGATGCTCCGATCGGGGTCATTAAATATGAGCTGCTGGAGATCAAAGCGGATTAACCATATGGTATGGAATAAGGGATGTCTCGAAGAAGAACTGCACGCAGTTCTCCTATTTATCGGGACATCTTTTTTTGTGCTCTAATATTTTTACTTATGAAGCTTGGCGCGTTTGATGTTTCGATGTTTCCTCTTATCTTTGTTCAATGTAAGACTCCTCTTGACCGCCCCCGACGGCATGCAGTTGTTTGTCTCATACAGATAGGACTTCCGAATGATTTATAAGAGATAATATGTAATTTGAAAAATAGTATAAAAGACCTGGATGAAGCTCGATCCGTCATTTGGCTGATGTTTTTCTGTATTGTTTGACAAGGTATGATCGTCAAGAAGAACATTGGTCGACAAAATGCACATAAGAATGACATTGCATCCTGCCGCCTGAAAGGACCGCCTCGAATCCGAAATATTGGAAATATAGAAATCTATTAGAATAGGTGATACTATATTTCCAAAATTAACAAAGCAAATATCACATAATAGAAAGGAGTGGCGCGGGAAAGCACCAAGTACCGGCATACATAGACCAAGTTGATATTATAAGAGAATCGAGGGAATTCATTGAAGAAGAAATCATTTTTCCGAAAACTACCCGTTGTTTCACTTGCTCTGTTATTGTCAGCTAGCCTTGCTGTTCCGTCGGTTGGCTACGCCAATCTGAATCCGGATACAACATCGCAGATCGTCAAGAGGGCGGGACAAGATGGTATGTATGCCACAGAAGCGGCAGAGGCTTATATCTCACCTGAAATCAACACTTCATCATCGAGAGAAATAAACGTTATTGTACAGCTAAGCAATGAACCTGCAGCCGTTGGGAAATTCGCTGCCCAAATGGGTATCCGGAGCATGTCACCTTCTTCATTGGAATCGGCTGCTTCAAGGGAGCAAACCTCCTTTGAAGACGAGGTCAGAAAGATCGGTATTCCGCTTAAAGTAAATTACCGTTACAATACCGTACTCAACGGTATGGAGGTAACGGTTCCGGCCAACCGGATTCCGGAATTGGCAGCGATCCCCGGGGTGAAATCCATATATGAGAACAAAACGTATTATTCGGTTCCAATTGTGGAAGCGCCTGCATTGCCTGAAGATCAAGCAATCTATGACAAAGCACCGCTGGATCAGATGAATGTCCCGGAAGCGTGGGCGAAAGGGTTAACGGGGAAAGGACTTAAGGTTGGAGTTATCGATACCGGTGTAGATTACAAGCATCCGGATCTGATTGATGCCTACAAAGGCGGGTGGGATTCATTCGAGCAGGATAATGATCCGTATGAAGAGCCGCCGATATCTCCCGAGGACGATCCCTTTAAAACAGGCTTCGCTGGAACAACGCATGGAACTCATGTATCCGGTACCATTGTCGGAAGAGCAGATAACGAAAGCTCTGAAATTCAGCAAAAAGGGGTAGCCTATGAGGCCGAGCTTTATGTATATAAAGTACTTGGCCGAAATCCAAAAACAGGACGCTCATCCGGTTCATCTGCTCAAGTCATTGACGGGATTGAGCGCGCTGTAAAGGATGGCATGGACGTGATCAATCTATCCCTGGGCTCAGATATGGAGAAGGACGCCAATTCGCCGGATACAATCGCTGTAAATAACGCCGTTTTATCAGGAGTCGTGGCGGTTGTAGCGAATGGTAACGCAGCGGACAAAGGACCTTATTATTACTCCATGGGATCACCGGCGGGTGCCCAGCTGGCAATCTCTGTCGGTGCTGTAACGAGTCCGAGCTATTATTTCAAGGCGGCAGCTACCTTTATGCAGGGACCAAATTCGGAAGCACCGGAAGCTCCAGAAGCTAAGGAGAATGATGGATCTGAACCGAAGGCGCCAGAGCCGCCGTCTGATGAAGATGAATCGAAAGATCCTCAAGTATCAGAGCCTCCGGCTAATGAGAATGAAGCACCAGAATTAGGAGTAACAGATCCGCCAACTGGCGGGGATGAAAGGGCGGAGTCGCAGACCGTAGCACCGCCATCTGACGCGGATGAAGCATCGGCACCGAAAGCGACACAATCGTCAACTGGCGAGGAAGGAGCATCAGTTCTGGAAGCGACACAACCGGCAACAGGTGAGGGGGATGCAGCAGCTCCGGACACGCCAAAACCACCAACAGGCGAAGAGGAAGCACCAGCTCCGGACACGCAAGAACCACCTATAGGCGAGGAGGAAGAGCAAACCGAGGAAACGCCAGATCCATCAACTGGTGAAGATGGGGCGCCGGTACCGGATGAAACCGATCCGCCCGTTGATGAGAATGAAGCGAATCCGGAACCAAGTGTTAACGAGCCTATTTTCTCGAATATGGATCTAAACGTGATGGGTTGGAAGGTAGCGGAGGAAGATTTTGCGTCCATTATGGGAACAGAACCGATTGAGCTGGTTTATGCGGATCTGGGTCAGGCAGAGGATTTCGATAATTTGGAAGTAATGGACAAGGTTGTTCTTATATCCCGAGGCAATTCGCCGTTTGTGGACAAACTGGCTAACGCAAAAGCGAGAGGGGCAAAGGCCGTTATTTTCTTTAACGGAAACACGAAGCCGGATAATATCAATGAAGCCGATCTATCGGAATCTATACCAAATCGCGATGATTTCATCGGTACGACCCTGGGTGAAAGTTATGATTTTATCCCTCATTTTGATATGAAGGGATCAGTAGGACGTGAGATTGCAAGACAAATCATCAATAAACCGGATGAGACTGTAACCGTTACGTTTGCAGAGGATTATCCTAAAATTGACGTGAAAGGCGATACGATTTCTACATTCAGCTCACGTGGACCAAACGCAGACGGGCTGCTTGGCATCAAACCGGACTTGGTAGCTCCGGGTGTCAATATCCGGTCAACATGGCCAGCCTATGGACTTTTTCACCCCGATGCATCTTATGCTGAAGCGTACAACCGGAACAGTGGAACAAGTATGGCTGCGCCGCATGTAGCAGGGTTAGCTTTATTGCTTTTGCAGCAAAATCCGGAATGGTCTCCGTTTGATGTGCGCTCGGCTTTGACGAATACATCGGATACTTTGTTTGACGAAAACAATACACGATACGATGTTTATTCCCAAGGAGCCGGACGTCCCGACCTGGATGAGGCTTTGGAAACACCGGCTTTGCTGCAAACGGTAGAAAAGATCACGATTTTGGACAAAGAGTTAAATCAGAAGGAGGTTATCAATTACGGATCATCGGCAAGTTTCGGTATGGGGAAAGCCGGAAGTGGAACCCAGATGATGGAGCTACAGCTCAAAAATATTTCTGGCAGCAAGGTTCAATATAATGCGACCGTTAAACTGCATGAAAGTGTGACATCCGATCCTTGGAATGCGGTAGCGACACCGGATGTAAATGGAGTATCCGCTCAACTGGTCGGGATCGGTGAGAATGCGACTGTGTCGGCAGAGGCAGGAAAAACCCAACCGTTCTTCCTGCAGGTTGAAAGAAAGGATGCAGCTGCAAACGGTGTGTATGAGGGAAGCGTTGTGCTGGAGGCAGACGGATTACCAACACTTCATCTCCCGTTCTCCTTGCATGTTGGAGAAGCGCCGCCGTCCACAGGCTTTGGTGTTCAGGAATTATCATTCAATCCTACGGTGATTACACCAAACGGAGATGGAAAGCAGGACTCCGCCCAATTTTCCTTCCGGATTACGGAGGATGTAAACGCCATACAAATTATGCTGACAGACCTTTCAGGGAACGTAGTTGGTATTGTGGATGAAATGATCGATTTTGACGATAAGACTGGATTAAAACTGTTGGAACAGGGATATTACGAGATTCCTGTTGACGGTACTTACACGAAATTTAAGGCAAACGGAACCCCTGAGGTAGATGAAAAAGGAGAGTGGATAAAACAGCAGCTTAAAGACGGGATTTATTCCATTGGAGTACATGCCTATTTACTTGATGACCAAGGTTTTACTCGCAGAGAATATCAGGCATACAGAGCGTTCAGGGTCGATAATACTCCAGCGACGAAGCCGGGAGAAGGAGGCGAACCTGGAGGAAATGACGATGGTGGTGAAAGCGGCGGCGGTATTGGTGGCGGTTCAGGAGGAAGCGGGACAGCTCCAACGCCTGCACCAAAGCCTGTACCAGAAACACCTGAACCACAACCGGCTCCTTCCGGAGCACCTGCATTACAGTCCGTTATAAAGCAGGGACAAGTCGTTAAGAATGTAGCAACTACTGCAACGCTTGACAAACAAGTTCAGACGCTGACTGTGAAAGACAAGGATCTCCAGGAGGCTGTAAGTGCTGCGGGAACAAGCCCATCAGCTATAGTCATATCTATCGGCAAGCCGGAAGGACAAGGCATTAAAGTTGTTCTTACCCCTTCCCAATTGGAGATATTGAAAAAGTCGGCCAAGGGCAGCAGCATCATTATAAGCAATGCAAGTTCTTCCATGTCTGTACCTGTCGCGGCGCTGAAATCGGTTCCTGCTAAATCAAGCCTGGAACTCAGTATTGCCAAAGGTGATTCTTTGAGCAGCCAGTTTACAAAAGGTTTTCCGGGTGTATCTTTGATTGGCTCCCCGGTCACTTTTGAAATGCGTACAATCGATGGCGGAACAAGTAAAGATTTTACGGTACCGACAGGTGAGCGAATTCTCACGGCCTTCACTGTACCGGGTCAGCTCGAGGCTTATTCGGCAGGCGTATTGTATGCCCAAGATGGGAAGGTGAATCCGGCACCATCTGTCCTTACGAAGCAAAAGGACAACACAACGGTGGCCACGGTGAGCAGACCGGGCGTAGCGACTTATGCCGTAGCATCTCGTGAAGTGAACTTTACGGATATTTCCTCTTCCTATGCTCGGTCTCAGATCAATGCGCTGGCAGGTAAACTGTTGATGAACGGTACATCGGAAACGACATTCTCACCAAAAAGAAACGTGACCCGTGCAGAGTTTGCATCCATGCTGTCCCGGTCACTCGGATTGACAGCAACCACGCAAGCTCCGTTTAAAGATGTTAAACCGGGAAGCTGGTATGCAGGTCATGTTGCAGCCGCTTATGAGGCAGGGCTTGTTAATGGACAGGCCGATGGTACCTTTAATCCGAATGCAAGCATCAGTCGCCAGGATATGTCTGTCATGCTTGCCAAGGCCATCGAATTGCTCCAGATTGAGCCGAAGTTAGAGGGACCAACTCGTGTACCATACGGGGATGCCTCATCATTGGCAGGCTATGCACAACAAAGTATTGAGTTGGTAACGTCACTTGGTTTAATGAACGGGGAAACTTCCGGCGATACCACTTATTTCCGTCCGCAAGCACCGACTACGCGCGAGGCAGCGGCAAAGGTATTGTATCTTCTGCTTAAGGAGGGAGAATTGATCAACTAGCTTTCGAAAAGGGCTGGTGCGAAAAGCGATGAGCTTTTTAGCACCAGTTCTTTTTTTTGTAAGGGTATGATTTCACGAATTTTCCCTTTTTCATTAAGTAGCATAAATTTTATTATAAGTGACAGATTAGTAATTGAAATAAAAGAAGCAAGCATGCTAACCATGACCGTGGATATTATTTACTCTCTATAAATAAAGGGGGCTTTTTTCTCCTATAATTTCTGCAAGAAATGTTTTGCTAACATATTCGAAAGGGAAGTAGCTGCTGCACATGAACATTTTAAAAATAAGTTTACGGTCGATCACGGCATTTCTTGTCGCTACCCTGATCGTTCAACTGGTTTTCCCTTATTCTCAAGCAAGGACAGCACAAGCTCCGGCCTCATGCGGTCAGGGGTGTGTTCGTTATGATGTTGTCGTCATTGGCAGCGAGATTCAAGGGGTTTTGCTTGCAAGGCAAGCGATGAAGCACGGGCTTAATGTGATCATTTTAGACCCTCGCAGCAAGCCGGGTGGAGAATTGGTGTTAGGACAGATGCATTTTTTGGACGAGCCTAATGACAAGAACAAGAAAAGTCTCGTGCAAGGAGACATTAAAGAACTGTTTGATGGGTTTAAGAAGGGGACTATTCGGAAAGTGCCGGAGTTTAATAAATACTACCAGAAAATGATCCGTGGCATTCCGATCAAGAACGGAATTCAAATTCAATCCGTGAAAACAATTCCGGTAAAGGGAGAGAAGTCGCTGCAAACACTGACCTACCGATTGAATGGGCGAGACTATGAAGTTCAGGCAGATTATTGGGTAGAGAATACGGACTTTAACGCTCTGACAGGGAAGCTGGACGTGAAGCGAATTCCTGGCATGGAGAGCTTGTATAAAGGCAGTGGACATGAGCCTGATCATATGGCTGCTACGTTAATGCTTCGTTTCAAGAAGGTAGACTGGCGCAAGCTTCATCAAGCGGTGCTGGATGATTATCCGCTGACGAACGTACAGCAGAAATACGGACCAAACACGTATGTCGACTGGAATATTGCGACAGGCTTCAGCAACATTATGATGAAGTACAAACCGCGTGACCCCCAATTGGTGCTGAGGGGAATGAACACGCTTGACCAGAGGCATGGGGAAGTCATCATGAACGCGCTGTTGATTTATGATGTCGATCCGGCGGACCCGAAATCGGTCCAAAACGCGATCAACAAAGGGAAGACAGAAGCGCCTTACGTTCTGGAGTATATGCGGAAGAATATCCCGGGCTTCGCCAAGGCGGAGCTGAATGGTTTTCCGGAATATTTGTACGTTCGGGATTACAATCGGTTTGAGACGGATTATGTAATGAAATATGAAGATGTCAGAAATGGACGGATGTTCTGGGACAATGTCAGCATCGGGGGGTATCCGATCGATCTTCAAGCGACAACGCTCATTCCGAAAGGCATCGGATTCGGTAAAACCGACAAGTATGGGATGCCGCTTCGTTCGTTTATGCTGAAATCCTACGACAATGTACTTGTGGCCGGTAAAAATGTAGGTGCCGAAATCAAGGCTTACGGTACCGCACGGATCATGCCGAATACGGCGTTGGCTGCTCAAACGATGGGGATTATTCTGGGGCGTGAAAAGGACAAAAGGCTGATAGACCTCAATCAGGCTGACTTCCGTCGAATTCATGCTTACTTGAAAAAGGATTATAATATCGTATTGGATAAATGATCACAAATGTAAAGGCAGCAGGAACCTTTCTTGATTGAAAGGGGGGTCTGCTGCTTTTTTTAAACGAAAGTTAAACGCAGTTTAAACGCCTTTTAACTTCCTGATGATACCATGAAAGGGAACGAAAAACATCAGCGAAGAGAAGGGGATAAGAATGATACGAAAACTGCAAAAATGGGCTATCGCAGGTGTGATTTGTATGCTGGGAGGAACCATTCTGCCGACAAGCCATGCAGCCGCCGCGATTACCGCTGCCAATCAACAGCATTACGATGATGCAACCGTAACTGAATGGAAGCAATGGGTGAAAGAGAATGCTGTATTTATGAAGATCAACCCGGAAAATTCGAAATCTTTAAAGGAAAAAGACGTTTTTCAAGATTTACAGTTCTTAAAACCGCTGCTGAAGGACAAGCGAATGGTCAGTCTCGGGGAGGCATCACATGGGGCGTCGGAATATAATTCGGTTAAAGTAAGACTCGTTCAGTTTCTTCATGAGGAGATGGGGTTTGACGTTATTGCATTCGAATCCCTGCTGGGAGATGCCAGCGTTGCATATGCGCAGATCGGAAAGGATAAGCCGAAGGAGACGATGAACAAAGCCATTTACGGTGTGTGGCAGGTGGAGGAGAATCTGGCGTTGTTTGAGTATATCGTAGAGCGAAGCAAGACCGACCGGCCGCTTATTTTGACTGGCTTTGATGTGCAGGCGACAACGGAGCCGTTCAAAGCGTTCGGAAATGAATGGTTTAGCTCGGTAGACCCAAGCGTGGGCCGTCGCTTCGAACAGGCCGAAAGACGCTTCATCGAAGTACATAGCTTTGACGATATGAAGAAGTTCCGCAATGTGCAAAAGGATCTGATTCAGGAGTATAGAGCACTGCAAACATTTGTTGCTAAAAATGAAACGAAGCTGAAGTCGCTAATTCCGCAGCATGAGGACATGGTGCCGATTATGAAGAGGGTATTGCAAAATCGAATCGATGTGTTGGACAACTATGTGGAGCATATGGTTCGGATGTGGGCTGACATGGATACGAAGCATCTTCCGAAAGCAAGCTATCTTCGAGACAAGATGATGGCGGACAATGTAGCATGGTTAGCCGAAGAAATGTACCCTGACAAAAAAATAATATTGTGGGGCCACAATTACCACATTCGCAAGCATAACTCGACCATGATTACGGAGCATAATGGTATGGGATTTTCCAATGACCCGTATCCGACAATGGGTGAGATGCTGCCTGCAGAGCTGCAGCGACAGCATTATGTGATCGGTTTGTATGCTTATCAAGGCAGCTCTTTGAAGAATAACGACAAGACGGAGGCTGTCAAGCTCCCGCATCCACACGGCAGTCTTGAAGATATTTTGAAGGCAGGCGGGCATCCTGTTTCGTTTATTAATCTGGAAAATCAGCCACTTGAGCAAGGGACATCATGGATGTACACACCTCGTGTGGCGAAAGCTTGGGGCGTGCTGGACGAAGTTATGATCGCCCGTGATCAGTACGATGGGATTGTGTTCATCGATACTATTTATCCTTCGAAAAGATAATCTCCATCCTAAAACCAAGGGGGATAAGCTGTCGTTTCGTGTAATAGATCGTTGACCTGGTCTGGAAGGTACTGGTATAATAGCGCCGGAGATGTAGTGAAAGGGGAATTGAAACTTCATGGCAGGTACTTTGTAATGGTTTTTTCATGCAATAGAACACCTTTATCCTGAATGAGAACACGGGATAGGTGTGTCTGTTCATACCATTACGAAGGATGCTAGGTAAGGAGTTATAAATAACCTGGCGAATACCTTTGGGGTATTCGCTTTTGTGTTGCCCAGATCCATCTCCTTTAACCCTTGCTGTTGCTTCCTCGCATATCAGGAGGAGTTATACATGAAAACATTACAAGGAAAAATCGCCATCGTAACCGGGGCTAGTCGCCGGATTGGCATAGGCACGGCTATTTGTAAGGCGCTCGCTGCGGCGGGAGCGGATATCTTCTTTACGTACTGGCAGCCATACGACCGCACGATGGAGTGGGGAGAAGACCACGATTGGCCGCAGCTTCTTGCGCAGCAGCTGGAACAGGAGGGTGTTCGCGTACATGGCATGGAGGCAGATCTGTCCGATCCGGTAACACCGAAGCGGATTATCGAGGAAGTGTTTTCGGTGCTTGGATCACCCTCCATTCTTGTGAATAATGCTACACATTCAACTTTGGACGGGTATGAGAAACTGAGCGCAGATATTTTGGATGCACACTATGCCGTGAACGTTCGCGGTACGTGTATGCTCTGCGCTGAGTTTGCGAAGGCTTTTCGTCTGCCTTCCGGGGGAAGAATAATCAATATGACTTCAGGTCAGGACAAAGGGCGGATGCCGGGGGAGCTTGCTTATGCGGCTACGAAGGGAGCCATATCCGCATTTACCGTCTCATTGTCTGCTGAATTAGCATCACGTCAGATTACGGTAAATGCCGTTGACCCCGGTCCAACCGATTCAGGGTGGATGAGCGAGGAGCTGAAGAGCTATCTGCTTCCAAGATTCCCGATGAAGCGTATCGGGCAGCCTTCGGATGCTGCTCGTTTGGTAAAGCTGCTTGCCTCGGATGAAGCAGGCTGGATTACCGGACAGATTATTCATTCGGACGGCGGATTTATGTAATTAATAGAGAAAAGCAGGCCGCCATGAACGGGATTCCATCAAGTTAGATCATCCTAACGATGGAAGGCGTCGTTCAATGGCTGGCCTGTTTTCTTTTTGCACTGCGCGCAGCTCCCATCCCACGGTATGACGTTGTATGGAATTGACCATACTTTAGGCAAGTTATCGCTGCTTAACGCGTTATTTTCCCTGCTTTACTGGAATGCGCATCTCATCATCTTTCTTTTCTGTTGAATATTTGGCAATGTAAATCTCCAGTTCGGATTTATTGAAATTCTCGTATACATCGATATGCTTGTTGTTTCCATCCCCTAGCAGACCGACGGTGACTGGTTTTCCATAGCTTCGATCTTTCCCGTCAATATAATAGGTTTGATTGACTCCGCCAAACCCTGGGTCTGCGCTTAATGATTCGACATAAAGGTTATGATCCTTCATGTAATATGTCCAAGTGATCGGATAGCCCTGGATACTGCTGGTTATGGTTTGACGTTCATTGGATATGTTCGTTAAAGCAATCGCGTTCATGTCGCCGTCATGCTCATCGACACGGTGCTTCGCGATCAGAGACACAGGCTGATGAGCAAGGGACTCTGCGCTCAGACCCGTCATTTCAAAGCGCAGCTCGGTTTCATTGTCAGACTTACCAAACCATAGACCGCCGTTTAGCAGTTTGCCGCCAACATCCAACTGATAGTTCATATATGGAAGCCGCGTATGTTTTTCTTTATGAGATAGAACTAAACGGACTTGTGTTGGCGTAACGGTCATCTGATTGATTTTTGTTCCGTCAGCAACTTGATCCAAAGGAATATTCAGTTTTTCCTTGAATGATCCGTTTTTCATTTGTTTTTTGGAAAGGGCCAGGTCTAGGTTCCAATTTCCTTCGGAAGTTTTTAGTGCACGATCATAGAGCAGAAGGAATTGGGTATCTTCGGCAAGCAATTGATCGGTCTTGAATGTTTGCTGGTTCATGTATTCTTGATTAGATCCCGGTGTTCCAGAGATCGGAACTTCCGCTTCAACGATAGGTTCGTTGTTTTTATTGATGACTTGAATTCGAGGCCAGGACCTTTTCTGCAATTTCGGATCTGTAAATGTAATGGCCGATTTCAGCATTGTTTTGCCGTCCGATTGCTCGAAGGACTGTAGTTTTACGTTGTCTATGCCATCTTTATTAATCTGGAACACCTGTGTATGAGGGTTGGCAGGATCGAAGTCGATGGTTTGCTTGCCCGTGCCTGTGAAGACCAAATTTTCTATCGTAAACACAACATCTGCTGTACTGCGATCTGCGACCCAGTCTGTCTCGAAATAGCCTTGGAATACACCAAGCTCTTCGTTCCACTGATGTGAGTAGTTCCCCTCAATCGGGCTTCCTTTCTGATTTTTCAGACCGATATGGTCAAAGCTTACTTGCGCACCGTCCCATGATTCGCCAGGGTCCAGACTGTAAAGCAGGAAAGTCCGGTTTTCATCCACAAAAGCGGTATGTACGGTCATGGTTATGCCGTTGGTCGTTACGGACTTCTCAATGGTTTGGCCAAGTCCCTGTTCCAAAGCGGTCTGAATACCTTCTTTATGGGAGAGCAGGGTATCCCAATCGTAAGTGATTGCCGCATATACCGGAGTAGCCATGAGTGCAACGGATAATCCGATGACGGCCGCTACCTTTTTTCGTTTCCGAGGAAGAGCTCGGTTCGACTCCATATGCTCCATATCTGCCGATTGCATTTTATTTTGCCGAATGCTGTCCCACATTTGATCAAAATCAGGATAAGGTACATCCGGGTTATTTAAATGCTTTTTCAAATTTTTCTCAACTTGTTCCATACTGCTTCTCTCCCTTCAACCCAAAATTATAATTATGCCGTTCAATCTTTCTTCTCAGCACTTTCAATGCCTGATGAAGTCTTGATTTCACTGTTCCTTCAGGGATGTTCAGTATTTCGGAGATTTCTGCAATCGTCAGCTCACCGATGTAGCGGAGCAAGATAACGGATCTCTGTTTATCTGGCAGTTCTTTCAGCAGCCTATCCCATTCGGCAGATTCCGCTTTCTCCAATACAATGGTGTCTACGTTCTTGACCGATGTCGTATTTTGCTCATAAAGCCATTGGACTTGATTCTGCTTTTCCCGTTTGGTCTGGTTCTTTCTAAGCAAATTCAAGCAGTGATTCATTGTGATACGCATCATCCAGGCGCGTACATGCTCGATGCTTTTCCAATCCTGGCGAAATACGGTGACGAACACATCGTGGCAGAGATCTTCTGCGTCTTGTTCGTTCCGAAGCATGTAATAACATGTGCGGTATACCTCTTTGTTGTAAGCATCGAATAATTCTCGTTCTGTCAATGAGCGGCACTCCTTTCCTGCCTGTTATGTGTTATGTAATATAAACAAACGACCGTGAGAAACGGTTCATATTATTTTTTATCGTTTTATATAGATTGTACCGGCTCATAGTCTGCAACCACCAGCACATCCATGTGCCTTGCATGACGAAGCAATGTTTTTACGATATTAATTTGTCCCCTTTTCAGCAAGGATGCTTTCTTCGGTTGACCGATTATGATCTGGGTTGCTCCAGCTTTATTCGCTTGTGCAACTAACACATGAGGAATATGCTTACGGCGGCTGATCTTCAGAACCCCGAACGTTCCACCCAGACGTTCTGTCAAAGTCTTTAGTGTCTCTAATCGTTCGGCGATTTCTGTTTTCATCGGTATATACTCAATTTGAACAAAGCTGACGTACCAGGCTGCTTTGAGCCGGTAGGCGATCCGAAAACCGCGGCGAATCAAACGTTCCGCCTGGGTTTTGTCATCGACGAATACATATATTACTTCCTGGCGCCGCCAAGGTCCCCGAAGCGAGCTCTTCCGCTCCCAAGATTCCAATCTCTCATCTACGTCATCTGCAATTTCTCTCAGAGCAAGTTCACGCAGAGCGATCAGGTTTCCCGTCTTAAAAAAATGATTCAATGCCTGGGTCACCTTTGTCATCTCATAAATCTTTCCTTCTTTCATCCTCTGTTGCAGTGATTCGGGGGTTACATCGATCAGCTGAACCTCGTCAGCTAACCTTAAAATATGGTCGGGAACCGTCTCGCGGACGCGGATACCCGTAATTTGTTCGACCGAGTCATTCAAGCTTTCCAAATGCTGTACGTTGACGGTGGTGATCACAGAGATGCCTGCGGCTAGGATGTCCAGGACATCTTCGTATCTTTTGTTATACTTGCTGCCAGGCACGTTGGTATGTGCGAGTTCATCCACAAGCACTACATCGGGATTTCGGGACAGGATCGTCTCGGTGCTCATTTCTTCAAGCGCTTTCCCCCGGTAATGAATGATCTTACGGTGGAGCACTTCAAGGTTGCCAACCTGCTCAAGTGTTTCGCCCCGCCCATGGGTTTCAAGCAGTCCAACCAGCACACGCAGCCCTTTCTTGAGCAGGTCGTTGCCCTCTCGCAGCATCGTATACGTTTTGCCTACGCCTGGGGCAGCTCCGATGTATACTTTGAACCTTCCTCTTTTGATTTCCTCGATTCTTTGGTCAATTTCTTGTGAGCTTAGGCGGTGGAATGAATCGGATGAGTCGGGTGGCGGGTTGATTCGCGCAGGGAGTATGCGTTCTCCTTCGGTCTCGGTAGAATCAGCCACGATAAAAATATCAACGCCTTTTGTTGTGCGTATGAGGTCCTGAATGATGGAGCCCTGATACAGCTCTTGCCAACGAGTCTGTTTCGAGTGGCCGAGCACAATCCGGGTAACCTGATGCTCCAGCGCATATTTGACCAGCATATCCGCCAGATTTCTTCGAGAGCTGAGAGGAAGCTCTTCAAATTTGGCTTCGATCCGCTTCGCTAATTTGATGATGGAACGCTTGAAGGCAATCTGCTCTTTGCTGAGTTCCTTATTTGGATTAACAAAAGTAACGACCCGGAGGTCTCCGTTCAGCCTCTTCGCGATCTGCTGTCCGCGGCGCATATAAATCGATCCGTTCCAGTGGTACTGAATCGATACCAATATCTGCTCATCCGCCCCTGACGGTCCGATCAGCCCCAGTCTCTCCCGATGCCGTTTGAGGGAGCCGCCTACGCCTTCGGCTACGAGCCGCAAGCTCAGCTCCCGCAGGACTGCCAGGTTGCCGCGCTTGAGCTGATCACTTCCGCCACCGGATAATCCATCAGCTGCACGGATGAGCATCGTTTCCGGTGTGACGTCAATCAGTACGATCTCATCCGCCAATTCCAGCGTATCGGCTGACACGGCCTCAACAGCCCGAATTCCCGTCAGCCTGCTCGCAAGTTCCTGTACCTCCTCCAGTTCATATACATTTATCGTTGTAATGACACTGATACCGCGGCTTAGCAGGAACCTGATATCCCCAATCCGTGTAGAATGCTCTGCCCCTTGTCTGTTCCGGTGTGCGAGCCCATCCACGAGCAGGACTTCTGGATTCCGATGTATCAGCATCTCCAAATTTAAATCTTTTTGCTCTTCACCGTCTTTGTACCAATGAATGCTCGGTATCCTTTCCAGATCGCCGATCTGCTCGATGGTGTCCGGTCGCTGCATCGTGGAAACGGCGCAGATGACAACATCGATGCCTTGATTTTGAAGGAGCTGGCCTTCACGAAGCATATGATAGGTTTTTCCGGAGCCGCTTACGGCTCCGATATACACCTTTAGCCGGCCTTGATGCAGCTTGGAGATGGACATCAGGATTTCCTCCGGCGATTTTCTTCTGAACGAGTCCATGGATTTCTCGCGCTCCTTAGCGTTTCATTTTGAATAAAGATGATATTTATGATTTTAAAAGTTCGCTTAGAGCCAGGTTCAGCTTCAACACATTGACACGCGGTTCACCGAATATCCCCAAATCACGTCCTTCAGTGTATTGATCAACCAGCTTTTCAAGCTCATCTTCCGGGATGCGAGTCAGACTGCTGATTCGCGGGATCTGGACCTTCGCTGATTTAGGCGAGATGTGAGGGTCCAGGCCGGAGCCGGAGCCCGTGATCAGGTCAACCGGGAGCCTGCTTGTTGGCACCTCCGGGTTGTGCTGCTCCCACGCGTCAATCGAACCCTTTGTTCGTTCGATCAGTTTCGGGTTGGATGGGGCATAGTTGTTGCTTCCTGATCCAGCTCCGTTATACTCAATGCTTGATATTCTGCTTTGAAAATATTTCGGGTCTTTAAAACTTTGGCCGATCAGCTCGGAACCGACGATGTTTCCTTTACTGTCCCTAATCAGGCTTCCGTTTGCCTGTGCCGGAAAGAGCAGCTGTGCTATGCCCGTTATAACAAGGGGATACACAATGCCGCACAGGATAATAAAAACAATACTGGCTCGTAATGCAATACCGAACGAGGAGCGGGCCGTATGATCTTTTGTTCGTGTATGATTATCCATCACTTCTCACCTTTCCATATCTATCTTTATATTTGATTCTGAAGTTTTTAAATCCATAGATGAACCATCATATCGATGAGTTTGATCCCGATAAACGGTGCAATGACCCCGCCCAATCCATATATTAGAATATTTCGCTGCAGCAAGTTTGCTGAGCTCATTGGCTTGTAGGATACGCCTTTCATCGCAAGCGGAATGAGCATCGGAATGATGATGGCGTTAAAGATGAGTGCTGACAAAATCGCGGATAAAGGGGAGCCCAGCCCCATAATATTCAGGGCGCTCATGCCCGGAATTGCCGTAAACATCGCCGGGATAATGGCGAAATATTTAGCCACATCGTTGGAGATGCTGAAGGTTGTTAAGGCGCCGCGGGTCATCAGCAGCTGTTTGCCGATGGCGACTACTTCGATAATTTTGGATGGGTCGGAATCCAAGTCAACCATGTTTGCCGCTTCCTTCGCGGAGATGGTGCCGCTGTTCATAGCAAGACCGACATCAGCCTGCGCGAGTGCGGGCGCATCGTTCGTTCCGTCTCCGGTCATGGCAACCAGTTTGCCCTCAGCCTGCTCTTTGCGAATCAAGGCGATTTTATCTTCTGGCTTGCTTTCGGCTACGTAATCGTCTACTCCTGCTTCGCGGGCGATGGTGGCTGCAGTCAGTGGGTTATCTCCGGTGCACATCAGCGTTTTGATACCCATTTTTCGAAGCTGATCAAATCGTTCCTTCATTCCAGGTTTAACCGTATCCTTCAAGTAAATAAGACCGTAAATCCGGTCATCGACCGCTACGGCTAGCGGTGTTCCCCCTTCAGTGGCGATTGCGTCACTTTTGGCAGCCAGATCCGAGGGGATCGCCCCACCTTGAGATTGTACCCAGGATTTGACGGCATCGACTGCGCCCTTGCGGACCTTTCGGCCGTCTTTTAGGTCCATGCCGCTCATCCGTGTCTCAGCCTTGAACCCGATGAATTCAGCGCCGGATGCAAGTGATTCATCAAATTTGAGATCATCTTTCTCTATCAGTTCGAGAACCGACCTGCCTTCCGGCGTTTCATCCTTCATCGAACTGACGGCTGCCCATTTGGCGACAGATGTGACCGTTTCCGATTCGACCGGGATAAATTGGCTGGCCATCCGGTTGCCAAATGTGATCGTTCCTGTCTTGTCAAGGATCATCGTATTGATATCGCCGGCGGCTTCAACGGCTTTGCCGGACATCGCCAGCACATTGAACTGGGTGACACGGTCCATGCCGGCGATCCCGATGGCGGACAGCAGACCGCCGATAGTTGTTGGAATCAGACAGACGAGAAGAGAGATCAAGACGGGTATCGAAAGTTCGATTTCTAAATATTTGGCGATGGGCGCTAGTGTGACAACGACGATCAGGAACACTAACGTGAGCACGGTCAAAAGAGTATTCAGTGCTATTTCATTTGGCGTTTTTTGCCGGGTCGCTCCTTCAACGAGCGAGATCATGCGGTCGATGAATGACTCGCCCGGATCATTGGTGATCCGTACCTTGATCATGTCGCTGATGACGCGTGTCCCGCCGGTTACCGAGCTGAAATCACCGCCAGCTTCTTTGAGGACAGGGGCCGATTCCCCGGTAATGGCGGATTCATCGACAGAGGCCAGACCGGCGATAATTTCACCGTCACCGGGAATCATCTCTCCTTGCGAGACGATCACAAGATCGCCTTTACGTAAATCGGCAGCTGGTACTTTTTTCGTATCGCCGCTTTCCATCACTTTGTTAGCCCAGGATTCCTTTTTCGACTGCTTCAGGGAGTCGGCCTGAGCCTTACCTCTTCCTTCGGCAAGTGCCTCGGCAAAGTTGGCGAACAAGAGGGTGAACAGCAACACAATAAATACGATTGTATTAAAGCTAATGCTGTCTTCTGTACCAAAATAATGCGGAAAAATCGTCATAAGGAGGACGATAAATGTGCCGACCTCGACCACAAACATAACGGGATTCTTCATCATGATGATGGGGTTTAGCTTCACAAAGCTGTCTTTTAGCGATTGCCGAATCATGTTCGTGTTCAATCCCTTTTTTCTCTTATTATTCATTGGAATACGCCACCTTTTCTATAATCGCATCGATAAATGCTCGGCAATCGGACCAAGCACAAGTGCAGGCAGAAATGTAAGGGCACCGATGATAAGCACGACTGCAATGAGTATAAGGGCGAACAGCCCGGTATCTGTACGGAATGTCCCGATCGTCTCGGGCACCCATTTTTTCTGCAGCATAGAGCCGCCCGCCGCGAGCAGGGCGATCATTGAAATATAACGGCCGAAGAGCATAACGAGTCCTGTGGAAATATTCCAGAATGGGGTATTGTCCGCCAGGCCTTCAAAGCCGGAGCCATTGTTTGCAGCTGAGGACGTGAACTCATACAGCACTTGCGAAACGCCGTGAAAGCCTCCGTTTGTAATGCCTGCCTGACCAGCATCCATTACAAGAGCCAGAGCGGTCGGTGCCAGGATAATAAAAGGATGGATCAAAATGGCGATCGCAATCAGCTTGATTTCCCGGGCTTCGATTTTTCGTCCCAGAAACTCCGGTGTACGGCCCACCATAAGACCTGCCAGGAACACAGCCAAAATGGCGTACATCAGCATGTTCATCAGACCGACACCTTTACCGCCAAAAACGGAGTTCAGCATCATAAGAGAAAGCGGTGTAATGCTGCCAAGCGATGTCATAGTATCGTGCATATTGTTCACCGATCCGGTTGTAGCCGCGGTCGTTACCGTTGTAAATAAAGCAGACTGAGCTACACCGAACCGGACTTCTTTTCCCTCCATATTGCCCTGGGATGCATCGATTCCAAGCCGGTTTATAGCGGGGTTGCCGCTTGATTCCGACATGTAGGCCAGGGACAGAAATCCGATGAACAGAACCATCATCACCGAAAAAATAATCCAGCCTTGCTTGCGGTTTTTTGCGAATAAACCGAATGTATAAGGCATGGCCGCAGCAATAGACCACATGGATAAAATTTCGATGACATTGGTCAATGGACTTGGATTTTCAAACGGATGAGCCGAGTTGGCTCCAAAATGTCCGCCGCCATTTGTGCCTATATGTTTGATCGATTCCAATGAAGCTACCGGTCCGACTGAAATTTGCTGCTGAGTGCCTTCAAGTGTTGTGACCGTTAACGTTGGATTCAAGGTTTGAGGAACTTGAAGTAAAGCAAGTATCACGGCAACGACAATGGCCATAGGGATCAGTACTCGGGTATGTGCTTTAACGAAATCTTCAAAGAAGTTGCCGATGGTTGCTCCTTTGCTGGTGATGCTTCGGATAAAAGCGATGGCGACACAGATGCCGGTTGCAGCCGAGGTAAACATCATCATCGTGATCACAGCCATCTGTGAGAAATAGGATAAAGCCGATTCCCCGCTATAATGCTGCAGGTTGGTGTTCGTCATGAAGCTGATGATAGTATTGAACGCCAGCGTGGGCTCCATTTTTTCAATTCCGTTTGGATTGAGCGGTAGAATGTTTTGCAGTCTCAAAATGAGATATCCAATTGCGATAAGAACGGCGTTGGTTATCAGGAAGCTAAGCACATACATTTTCCAAGTCATACCTCTGTGTTCTTTCAGACCGATCAATGTAAAGATCGGCTTTTCAGCCCAGAAGAACCATCGATCTGTACGGTTGATCTCATTTCTAAAAACGTTGAACAGATAGGTTCCAAGCGGTTTGACGAGCAGTACCAGCATAATCATAACGATGACAATTTGTACGATGCCCATGATTGATTTCTTCCTCCCTTTCGAAACTCCCCTAGAATTTTTCCGGATAAAGCAGCGCGTATATCAGATACAGAAATATAAAAATCACTAATGCTAAAATAATGATCATAAGTTTGTCAACCTCCGTTTTAGATGTCGAGTGATGGAATGAGGAAGGATACATGATGATGGTTGGTGTGAAGCACAATAGTTGCGCCAAGGCTTTTATAAATCAACCTTGGATTATGTGAGTTTGTGATGACATAAATCGAATCCGAGGTCCATGTACGGCATATTTGCAAATACCGGCAGCATAGAGTCAAACTGCTTTCAAATAGATACACTTTGCTAACAGAGAATTCGGGAATGATCCATGTTTGTTCATTGGCGGTGTCGATGACGATGTTGTTTTTGGCTCCGATCTTGCTAAGCCGATCTTGTTCCGATCGATTGTTCACAAGAGCCGCGAATGGAATTTGATTCGAAATCAGGTGAAGAATGAATGCTTCACCCAGTTTGTTTGGAGCGGAAACAACGATTAGATCCTGCGAATTGCTCATTTTTTTCTCCTCCTGTTTGTTAGAAAGAGAAGGCAACAAAAAGAAGCCTCAGGAAGGAGAGTTACTCTTCCCGTGGCTTTTTGATGACACAGTGAAATAACCGTGCCCTGCACACGACAATCGTTGCCTCTCTCGATACGCTTACGAGGTTAGCTGACGGATTCGGGCGTGAGAGTCGCCCTACCCATAGACCGTTATGCTGCCGATGAGATTCACCCCTGAAGATGTTCAAAGCGGCTCTCATACCACTTGCTGCATCTTCTTGTGTTTGGTTCCCCCGCTCCCCTTGCCGGCAAGGGGATTTAGCGATTCATATAACAATGTTCGATTTATTGATTTGTATCATACGTCTGGCGTTTGGCCGTGTAAATCAAGAGAGAAGCATGTTTAAGGTATTTACAAATCAGATGGAGGGATTTAAAAAGGATAATGATTGAAATACTCCCTCATTCTTTATTTATCTCGGTATTTCATCGGTTTTGTGTAAGTCGGTAAAATACCGAGCATTTATATGGATAAACGATGTCAAGCTTGAATGTACGCGGTTTCTTTTTCTTTTTTTGCCTGAATTTTGAATTTTCTGGCTGGAAATGAACGTTTACTTTCTTCAGCTCAAGGAGTATGATTATTGTCTTTTTGAAATATGTCTGCCAGGCTGGTCAAGCATCGGATGCTCCGGTAACATAGTAAGTATTAATGGAATGAGTAAGGAGGAGCTATGCTTCTACAATTCGGCTATTCCCAATATGAGAGTAAAGTATATGAAACGCTGGTGACGAGCGGCGAAGCGATGGATGCGTCAAGTATCGTTAAGCTGTCTGGTGTTCCGAAAGCGAAGGTTTATGAAGTGCTGGACCGGTTGGTCGACAAGGGGATTGCTATGGATACCATAGCCGGTAAAAAGCGCACCTATACAGCACTGCCTGTAGAATCCGTGATTGATAAGCTGACGCGTGAGTTTGAGAGAGATATCCAGAGGCTTCGTTCAGCCAGTGTTCGTAAAACGGTTGTGGACGATCAGGTATGGAGTTTGAAATCGTACAGCTCGATCCAGGCTTTCTGTAAGCAGATGATCGAGGAGGCGAAGGAATCGATTCTCATTTCGATGTGGAGTGATGAATTCAGCGAAGTGATCGATCTTTTAGATCGGAAGGAGCAGGAAGGTGTTCGGGTTGAAGCTTTGGTTACGGGAAGTGAGCGTCCAGAAATATCGTTATCCAGGCTGTATGTGATGAACCCGATGGAGGATCATGATAAGCTGGAGCGATTCATCCTTCTCGTGATCGATATGAAGCAACTTCTGTTTGCGGGAGTTGAGCAGGACAGCTGGCAGGCGATCCGAACGCAGGCACAGCCGTTTGTAAAGGTGTTTGCTGAATTTTTCTATCACGATATGGCGTTGACGGCATTTACCCGTAAATATCCTGAAGAAATGTTCAAAGATGAAGAGATGAAATCGCTCTTGCTCCGGCTTCGATATTAAGCAGGTAATAAAGCTCATTCCCTGATTCCGGCGAATGCAAGAGGGGGATAGCTGATCAAAACAGCAAAGAGAATAAGAAAGAGGCATCCCGCAGGTCAAAGGACCTTTCCGGGATGCCTTATCTAAGCCTTCACGATTAAGATATGGTTGAATCTCAAGCTTACAACTGCTCTGCAGTAGCTGCCGAGACGGTCGCATCATCCGTGGTAGGAGCCGAGCGGCGGGTAAGCGAGAAGAGAGCAACACCGAATGCGGCGACGGCAATAAGGCCGCCAACCCAAGGGTTGTGCGCCACCGTTTTGGTCTGATCAATGACCGCGCTTCCGATGACTGAGCCGCTAGCGATTCCCAGGTGAAGCATGGAGGAATTCAGGCTAAGCTGTGTTTCCGCATGGTCGGGAGCCAGCTGAAGCAGATAGGTTTGCTGAGCTGGAGAAATAGCCCAACTTAGTGCACTCCAGATCATCATGGTGATCAAGAACACCCAGAATGAAATTTGTGCAGTCAGCATGACTGCAAACATCGAAGCCGCGAAGAAGGCGACAATCGCAAGGATGGAGCGCTTTGTACCGAACCGGTCGGCGATCCAGCCGCCAATCCAGCCGCCTGATACAGCCGCGATGCCGAATAGAAAGTAAACAACACTCATCATGTTGTTGCTAACATGGAACGTCGACTGCACATAAGGCTGCAAATATCCGTACAACGTTAGATGACCGGTGAGCAGCAGTAGAACGATCAGCTGCGCGCTAATAATTTTACCGTTTTTCAAAAGAGAGAGCTGTTTGCGCAGTGGTACGACAGGATTTGGAGCCGTACGCTTCGTAAACAGTGCTATACCGGCCATCGATAACAGGGAGAGAACTGCAATGACAAGAAACGGAGCACGCCAGCCGTAAGCATTACCGATGACCATACCGATGGGCACGCCGAGTACAAGCGATCCGCTGATTCCCATATAAATAATGCCGATCGCGCGTCCTTTGTGTGATTCAGGTACGAGCGAGGCGGCCATTGAGACGGACAGAACAACGATGACCGATCCGCTCATCGCTGAAAATGCACGTGCGGCAATAATGGCTGCATAGCTTGATGTAAAGACTACGATCAGATTACTGATCATAAAGATGGCCATCGTATACAGGTAAAGCTTTTTCCGTTCCAGCTTCGCAGTTAAATTGATCAGAATCGGTCCTGATATGGCGAAGGAAACAGAGAAGATGGTGATCAATTGACCGGCAGCACTGATGGATATTTGAAGATCCTCTACAATGAGACTCAGAATGCCTCCAACGATGAGTTCAACCATTCCGACAACAAACGCGGCAATGGCTAATATATATACGCGAAAATTCAAACAGACACATCCTTATCCCATAAAATTTTAAAAAGTTACTACCATTATAGTAACCAAGGTTATATGATGCAACCTCTATTTGCGTATTTTAAAAAATACACTTTAACTCGACAATGAAACTGAGGTGAATCTACCCTGATGGACCGGCCACAACGTATCACGCGTGATCATGTTTTTTTCCCCGACCATTCTTTTCCCTTTATGGTTTCGACAACGGAGGGCGTTAGCCCCCGATTTCAACGTTTGCATTGGCATCAAGCTTTGGAAATAAATTATATAAGAAGTGGAAGCGGTTACTACCTGATGAACGGGATGAAAATTCCGTTTGTTGAAGGCGATCTGGTCTTCATTAACAGCAATGATTTACATCGTGCTTTTGAAGGTGAAAATCTGGTGATGGACATCATTATGTTTGATCCTTCGCTTCTGGCTATCGATCTGAAGTATGATCCGGAACTGATGCGCCCTTTTCGCGAAGCGGGAGAGCATTTTAACCATATCGTTACGCATGATCAGTCTGTTAGCCGGGAGCTGGCACGATTATTTCAGCGAATGATGACAGAATATCATACGAGAGACGATGTATTTATGAGTCTTATTCGTGCGGATCTGATTCGCTTTTTGGGACTTGTCAATCGTTATTTGCAGCATACTCCGCAAGAAGCCGTTCAATTGACGATGAAGCATCGCGGCATGCATGTACTGCGAAAAGTGCTCCATACGATGGAGCTGAATCTTGGCTACAACTGGACGCTGAATGAACTGGCCGAGCTGGCTCATTTAAGCCCTTCACGGTTCAGCGCCCTATTTCATCAGGCTGTCGGAACTTCGCCGCTGAATTACTTGATTCAGCTGAGGCTGACCTACGCTGTGCATTTGCTTGAGACTACGGATATGAAAATCATCGGCATCGCAGAGGAATGCGGGTTCCGGAACCTGTCTAACTTCAATCGGCTGTTTAAACATCATATTGGCTTATCGCCAAGTGAATTAAGAGAACGCTTATGATCGAGGAAAGAACGTATGACAGTAAGATAGTATCAGTTTTTACGTGTATAGCAGTAGTTTGGGCTGCTGTAAAAGCTTATCTTGTACATATAACAACCGTTTGACTCTGTTTAATGATCAGCAGGAGGGAAGATCATGGGCATATATTTGGGCGTGGATGCTGGGGGAAGCAAAACGCATGTCGTGATTGCGGATGAGCGGGGGAATGTGCTCGGCAAAGGAATGGCAGGTAACGGAAACCACCAGATTGACCGTGAAAAAGCGGAAAAGAACATCAACATCGCTTGCGACGCCGCACTTTCAGAAGCCGGACTGTCGAAGCAAGATATCAGCTTTGCATATTTTGGCTTAGCTGGAGCCGACCGCGAGCCGGATTATAAAATTTTGCGCCCGATGATCGGCGCCATGGGCTATCCGAAGCATGAAATCGTCTGTGACACGATGATCGGTATGCGTGCAGGCACTGATCGTCCTTACGGTGCGGCCATCATCTGCGGCAATGGATTTAACAGTGCGGCCCGGAACAGGGCAGGCGAGGAATTGCAGTACGGCGGTTTCGGGTTTAAATACGGGGACGGACATGCCGGCGGCGGGGGACTGGCATTGCTTACGTTTCGGGCGGTCATCAGAGCGTGGGATGGTCGAGGGCCAGAGACGAAGCTAACTTCCTTGGTGCTTAATCATATGGGATATACCTCGGTAGAAGCTTTGTATGAGGATGTGCTCTATGGCAAGGTGTCCACTCCGACCAGTCTGGTGAAGCCGTTATTGGAAGCAGCTGAAGCAGGCGATGCCGTAGCGGTTTCCATTCTTGAAACGGAAGGTACAGAGATGGCTAATGCTGTATGTACCTTGATCCGGCGTCTTGGCATGTCGGACGAATCGTTTGAAATCGTTTATATCGGAAGTGTTTTGAACAAAGGAAACAGTGCGGTTCTCACCCATGCGATCGAGCGGGAAGTGGCTGCAAGGGCACCTCATGCAAAATGTGTTCATCTGACATCTGATCCAGTCGCTGGAGCTTTAATGAGCGCTATGGAGTCTGACGGATTGGCGATTGATGCCGAAACAGAAAGAAAACTGAAATCTCTTGTTTTTTGAGATATGAAACATTCCTGTCCTCACTATATTTATATCCTTTTATGGAGGCGATTCAATTGGCTCAATCAACCGGGCTTAAAATAGCAGTCATCGGTGGAGGTTCCTCTTATACACCTGAGATTGTGGAAGGATTTATTCGAAATTATGACCAAATGCCAATTCGTGAACTTTGGTTTGTGGATATCGAAGAAGGCAAGCACAAGCTGGACATCGTTGGGAATTTGGCCAAACGTATGATTGAGAAATCCGGGCTTCCTATTGAAGTACATTTAACTCTTGATCGCAGACGCGCGATTGAAGGGGCGGATTTCGTAACGACACAAATGCGTGTGGGATTGCTGGCTGCACGGAAGCTGGATGAGCATATTCCGATTAAGCATGGCGTGATCGGGCAGGAGACAACAGGCCCGGGGGGCATGATGAAGGCGCTTCGTACCGTACCGGTAATTTTGGATATTTGCCGAGATATCGAGGAGCTGGCGCCTGATGCATGGATGCTTAATTTTACGAATCCTGCAGGAATCGTAACCGAAGCTGTGCTGAAACATAGTAAAGTGCGTTCGATCGGCTTGTGCAACTCTCCGATCAACTTTCAGAAGTTCCTGGCTGAGGAGTATCAGGTGCCGGAGAAGGACGTCCTGGCTGAATTTGTAGGCATCAATCATTTGCACTGGGTAACTTCAGCTATCGTTCGCGGAGAAGAGAAGCTTCCGGAACTGCTAAACGCCGGGAAAAGCTATACTGCGAAAAATGTACCTACCTTGGGCTGGGATGCTGATTTTCTGAAATCGCTTGGCGCCATTCCGACATATTATTTGAAATATTTTTACATGATGGATCACATGTTTATGGACATGAAGAACTCGCTTGAAAAGGACGGAACCCGCGCCGATATCGTCAGCCGTACGGAAGCAGAGCTGTTTGAGCTGTATAAAGATGTGAATCTCAATGTGAAACCGAAGCAGCTTGAGCAGCGGGGCGGAGCCTTCTATTCCGAAGCAGCGGTAAATTTAATGAATTCAATTTATAACGATCAGCGGGATATTCAGACATTAAACGTCGCAAATGGCAGCACCTTTGATTTTCTGCCGCCGGATGCGAGTATTGAGGTCAACTGTGTAGTGACGGGTCAAGGTCCGATTGTCATGGCGCCGAAGAACGTGCCGGAGCATATCAAAGGTCTGATGCATACCGTCAAAGTGTATGAGAAGTTAACGATTGACGCGGCATTGACCGGGGATCGCGGCATCGCTTTACAGGCGCTGGCGCATCATCCGCTTGTTCCTTCCGTTGAAGTGGCCAAAAAGATGCTGGATGAGCTGCTGGAAGCACATAAAGCCTATCTGCCGGCATTTTTCAAATCATAATAGGAAAAGCCTCCTTCTCAGGAAAAGGAAGCTGCCATCCGGTAATCCGGAATAGCCGCTATGCTTCTTGTGAAGGAGGCTTTATTTTGTTTAGAACGTGACCAATCCCATCGCACGCTTCGCGGCCAACAGTGTTTCTTGGGCAGCTTCATTGGCGCGGCGTGCCCCCTCTTTCAGGATGTTGTCCAATTCCTCAGAGTTTACGAGTTCATGGTATGTTTTTTGAATCGGCTCCAGTTTGGTGATTACCACTTCGGCTAAGTCCTTTTTGAGTGAACCGTAGCCCTGACCTTCGTATCGTTTCTCGATCGTCTCAATAGAATCACCTGAGAATACGGAGTAAATTTCGATCAAGTTGCTAATTTCAGGCTTCGTCTCCCAATCATAACGAACGTTCATTTCGGAATCCGTCACGGCTCTGGAAAATTTTTTGCGGATGACGGCTGGATCGTCGAGCAGGGATACGTAGCTGCTCTGATTCGGATTGCTTTTGCTCATTTTATGAGTTGGATCGTCCAGCCCCATAATCCGCGCGCCTGTCTTCTGGATTACCGGCTCAGGCAGCACAAAAGTTTTACCGTATTTATTGTTAAACCGTGCGGCCAAATCACGAGTCAACTCGATATGCTGTTTCTGGTCGTCACCGACAGGAACGTGGGTGGCCTGATATAGCAGGATGTCAGCAGCCATCAGCACCGGATAGGTGAACAGGGCGGAGCTGACGGTATCCTTGCCTTCGGATTTGTCTTTAAATTGCGTCATTCGGCTCAGTTCACCGAAGTGGGCCTGTGTCTCCAGCAACCATGACAGTTCGGCATGAGCGGACACTTGGGACTGAAGGAAAATGACGGCCTTATTCGGGTCAATGCCCGCAGCAATGTACAAGGCAGCGATATCCCGGGAGCGCTGGTGCAGCTCTTTCGGGTCCTGATACACGGTGATTGCGTGCAGATCAGGAATGAAGAAATAGCATTCATAGTCGTGCTGATGTGCAACAAACTGACTCAGCGAGCCGCTGTACCCTCCAATGTTCAAATCACCGCTGGGCTTGATGCCGGAAAGCATTCTTTTATTCATTTTGAATGAACCTCCTTTGGTTTATAGAAAAATTTTTTTTGTAATTTGGACGGTAACAGTGTGCTTTATTTTCAACAAAAAAACACCTCGCCCCTTGTTCAGGGACGAAGTGTTTGACTCCGCGGTACCACCACTACTTCGGCAATCATCTGCCGCACTTGAACATGACGGGAAAACGAAGGCTTTCAATAAAGCGACTGTTTCCGATCACTTCTCCCGTGATAACGGGGGAGAGCCGTCAAAGCCTACTGTCCTGCTGGGCAGAAGTTCGGTTTGAAGCGAAGGGACCCATTCACATACCTCATTGTACCGGACCTTGCACCAGCCGCCGGCTCGCTTTAACAATGATCGATAAGCTACTATTTTCCCTTCATTGCTTTCGAGTATTTGTTCCTATAAAGATGCCATATTTCAGAATGATCGTCAAGCTGCCCATGATTTGGCTATGTTTACAGCAGAAGGGGCAATATAGTACAGGTCAACCGGCGTTTGAAAACCAATAGCTTGATTATCACCCTCAACTGATTATTTCAGGAATATACAAAGGGGTCTGGATAGGGAGGGGGGCTATATGATATGATAAAGCTAATAACAGATTTAAAGGAGGTTTTCTCCATGAAAAAGATGAAAGTGGAGGTTTATACAACGCCAACCTGTGATGACTGCCGTAACTTCAAGAAATTTTTGAATGAGCATGATATAAGTTATAAAGAATATGATATTGCTATTGAGCCCAAATATGCGGAAGAGCTGAAGAAGCGCTCCGGCAAAACACTGGTTCCTACGATTTACATCAATAATCAAGTGTTTTTTGGTTTCGTATTTAATCGGCAAGAGATTGAAAAGTTGCTGTTAGGCTAATCTGATGAATCAATTTTGAAAAAGAGAGAGGGGGATCACTAATGGCTGCAGAAATTAGATCACACGATCAATGTACAGCTTCAGGTGAGCGTAAAAGTCATCATTCCGATAAAATCAAAAACAATCTGATCAGTCGGCTGAACCGGATTGAAGGCCAGATTCGCGGAGTTAAAGGGTTGATTGAAAAGGACACGTACTGTGATGATGTATTAAACCAGATCTCATCGATCCAGTCGGCACTCAACGGTGTAGGAAAGCTGCTGCTGGAGCACCATATGAAGAGTTGTGTCATTGAGCGAATTCAAGAAGGCGACGATGAAGTCATTTCAGAGCTTCTGGTGACGATGAACAAATTGATGAAATAAGTTTTATCATTAAAAAAACGGGTAATCGTATAATAGCTACAGTACTCGAAGCTGCTTTAACAAATGCCATGATCTGCCACCCGTTTTTCGGAGTGGCAGTATTATTTTTACAAAAAAATTGAAAAATCGTCTTGACATATATAGGGTAGGGGGGTAAACTATAAATGCAAGAAGCAAGAAGAGTAATCTAACTGGCTTAATTCGATGCTCGAAGTATGGACGGCGTATCGCACGGTGACGATAAGTCAATTAGCAGATAAGGATGTATCAAGGATTGAGGATCGATTACTTGAAGTTTTATTTATCAATATGAAAAGGAGAGATGATGATGCAAAGCATTACGCTTAATGTGCAAGGGATGTCGTGCAATCATTGTGTTAATTCCATTGAAGGAGCAGTGAAAGAGCTTGGCGGTTATGCCAAAGTAAACCTTGCTGATAGCACGGTTACCGTAGAGTATGATGAGAGCAAGCTGGCGATTGAAACGATAAAACAAACGATCGAGGATCAGGGCTACAGTGTCATTTAGTTGACCAACAGCAGATTGAAAGAAGAGGTGGAGAGTACATGGGAGCAGCCAACCAATCGCTTCAAAATGAAATGAAAAAAACAACCTTACAGATTACAGGGATGACGTGTGCGGCATGCGCAACCCGGGTTGAGAAGGGCCTGGCCAAGATGGAAGGTGTGAAAGAAGCGAATGTGAATTTTGCGCTGGAAAGAGCGGCAGTAACCTTCGATCCGAAAGTCGTCGATGTATCGCAGATGGAAGAAAAGATTCAGAAACTCGGTTATGGTACGCTGCAAGAGACTGCGGACCTGCAGTTAGTGGGAATGTACTGTGCAGCCTGTGCTGTAAAGATCGAGAAGGTTGTTGGGAAAGTGCCAGGGGTGTCTAACGCGGCAGTCAATTTTGCGATGGAAAGTCTCCGGGTCGAGTATAACCCTGCGGAAGTGACCATTGCTGACATTCAGCAGCGCGTTGATAAGCTGGGATACCAGGCGGTGCCAAAGGGAGACCAGAAGGATAAGGAAGAGCACCGGGATCTTGAGATTAAGAAACAAAAGCGCAAGCTGTTGATTTCGGCGCTGTTATCGCTGCCTTTGCTCTGGTCTATGGTAAGTCATTTTTCCTTTACTTCATGGATCTGGATGCCGGATTTATTTATGAACCCATGGTTTCAGCTAATATTGGCAACACCTGTGCAGTTCTATATAGGTAAACAGTTTTATGTAGGGGCTTATACCGCTCTGCGTAACAAGAGTGCGAATATGGATGTGTTGATTGCTCTCGGAACTTCCGCCGCTTATTTCTACAGTCTGTATTTGACACTGGACTGGTACTTCGCAGGAGCGAGTGCCCACCATGGACCTGATATGTATTATGAAACGAGTGCTGTTCTGATTACACTCGTTGTGTTGGGTAAATTGTTTGAGACTTTAGCTAAAGGCCGTACCTCAGAGGCGATCAAGACGTTGATGGGACTTCAAGCGAAGACGGCGGTGGTTGTCCGTGACGGTCAAGAAATGTCTATTCCGATTGAGCAAGTGATCAAAGGCGATATTGTAATTATCAAGCCGGGTGAGAAGGTTCCGGTCGATGGAGAAGTCATAGAGGGAACTTCAGCGGTAGATGAATCCATGCTGACGGGTGAAAGTATTCCGATTGAGAAAAAAGCCGGCGATACAGTCATCGGTGCAACGATAAACAAAAACGGTAGATTGAAGATTAAGGCGACCAAGGTCGGTAAGGAAACCGCGCTTGCCCAAATCATCAGAGTTGTGGAAGAGGCACAGGGCTGGAAAGCGAAGATCCAGCGCGTTGCTGATGTTATCTCGGGTATATTTGTTCCGATTGTTGTTGCTATAGCGGTTGTGGCGTTTCTGGTATGGTTCTTTGCTGTCACACCAGGCGACTTCGCCCGTTCATTGGAAGTGGCGATTACCATTCTCGTCATTGCCTGTCCTTGTGCACTGGGTCTTGCGACACCAACCTCCATTATGGCGGGGTCCGGCCGTGCAGCAGAATTGGGTGTCTTATTTAAAGGCGGGGAGCATCTTGAGTCCACTCACAAAATCAATGCGATCATCCTCGACAAAACAGGTACGGTTACGAAAGGCAAACCGGAGCTTACTGAAGTTGAAGCAAGCGGAATCGATGAATTGCAGTTTAAACGTTTGGTTGGCGCAGCGGAGAAAAACTCCGAACACCCGCTGGCCGAAGCGATTGTTGCAGGTATTATCGCTGAAGGTATTGAACTTCCAGCAACCGAAGAGTTTGAAGCCATTCCCGGACATGGTATTCGTGCTGTCGTAGAAGGACACAGCGTTCTTGTTGGAACACGGAGACTTATGAAGCAACAACAGGTTGATATCGGTGATGCTGATACCCGGATGTCTCAACTTGAGACAGAAGGCAAGACAGCAATGCTTGCGGCGGTAGATGGTCAATTTGCGGGACTTGTCGCTGTGGCTGACACCATTAAAGAAACGTCCAGGGAAGCCGTCGCTAGACTGAAAAATATGGGTATTGAGGTTATCATGATCACTGGTGACAACGAGCGTACCGCCCAAGCCATTGCCAAGCAGGCAGGCATCGACCATGTTCTTGCAGAGGTCCTCCCGGAAGGTAAAGCGGAAGAAGTTAAGAAATTGCAGGAACAAGGAAAGAAAGTGGCAATGGTCGGAGACGGTATCAACGATGCGCCAGCGCTGGCCATGGCGGACATCGGGATGGCCATTGGCACAGGTACCGACGTAGCGATGGAAGCAGCGGACGTAACGCTGATGAAGGGTGATCTGAACAGCATTCCGGACGCTATTTATATGAGCCGTAAAACGATGGCGAACATTCGTCAAAACTTCGTTTGGGCGCTGGGTTACAACTCTTTGGGCATACCGATTGCAGCATTCGGTCTTCTGGCCCCTTGGGTCGCTGGTGCGGCGATGGCACTCAGTTCTGTATCGGTCGTGCTGAATGCGCTCAGACTGCAGCGGATGAAGGTGTAACGATATCGTTTAGGGAGTTGGGGAAATGGCGATTAAGAAATTTGCCGTAACACCGGGCTTTGAGGTCGGAGGAGCGCTCTTCCGGCCCGAGCAGCTCGCCGCGCTTGGTTCTATTGTGGGGCCTGACGCACAAATTGAAATGACAACCTTCAAACAGCTGTATGTGGCGATGGATGAAGACCGGATCTTCGAAGTGCAGGAGCAGTTGAAGCAGGTCGGCTTGGAGGTGCATCCAGCCGGATTCGTATCGAAAAGCCTGATCACATGCAATTTTTGCCTTGGGGCAGAGGATGCCGGGCTTGATATAGCCAAAAAGCTTGATGAGGTGGTGGCGGATCATAAAGTACCAAGCCCTCTCAAAATCGGATATGCCGGGTGCGCGCTGGGCACAAGCGAACCACTTTTGAAGGACATTGCCGTAGTCAAGATGAAAGATGTGTTCGACATCTATATTGGCGGCGAGCCGAAAGGGATCAAGGCAAACATCGGTCAGCTGTTTATGAAAGGTGTAATGGAAGATGAGCTGATCCCGATTGTTCTCCAACTGATCTCCATATTTCAAGAAAACGGCAAGAAGAAGGAGACCTATTCCCGGTTTGTCAAAAGAATAACGCCAGAGAAGCTTCATGAGCTAGTAAACAGTTCTATGGAGCCGAAGGCTTAATATACAACACCGTCCTATAAGATCGAGGACGGTGTTTGTGTGTAATATGGGGAGTTAAAAGTCCGCCAGTAATTCATAAGAGCGAAGACGGGCTTTGTGGTCATAGATGGCAGATGCCACAATAACTTCATCTGCTTTCGTCATATCGATAAAGCGATCCAGCTGTCTCCGTACTGTATTCGGGCTGCCGACCGCGGAGAAGCTTAAGGTGCGATCGACGATTGCTTTTTCCTGCGGAGTCCAGATGGTATCCATGTTGTCGACTGGAGGCTTCAGCTGACCGGAACGGCCCCGAACGATGTTCAAAAACTGCTGTTGCGCTGATGTTGCGAGTCGCTTTGCTTCTTCATCCGTATCTGCACAGATCACATTAACACCGATCATGGCATAAGGCTGCTGCAATTGCTCCGATGGTCTAAAGTTGCTGCGGTACAGATCAAGTGCCGGAAGCAGATAATCCGGTGCAAAGTGGCTGGCGAACGCAAACGGGAGGCCGAGGTGTGCCGAGAGCTGTGCGCTGAAGCCGCTGGAGCCGAGCAGCCAGATGGGAACATCCAGTCCTTCACCCGGGACGGCCCTCACTCTCTTGGAAGATTCGGAAGCTGGATGGAAGTAATCGCGCAGCTCTGCCAACCGTTCTGGAAAGTCCTGTCCATCGCTGCCGGGGCCGCGCCGCAGAGCGCGTGCCGTCATCTGATCAGATCCTGGAGCCCGGCCAATTCCGAGATCGATACGGCCCGGAAACAGGGATTCCAGCGTGCCGAATTGTTCTGCGATGACAAGGGGGGAATGGTTTGTCAGCATGATGCCGCCGGAGCCGATCCGCATGCTGTGGGTACCGGCTGCGATATGTCCGATGACAACGGACGTAGCCGAGCTTGCAATACCCGGCATGTTATGGTGCTCAGCGAGCCAGTATCGGTGATATCCCCATCGCTCGGCATGTTGCGCCAGCTCAAGGGAGTTTCTCAGTGATACGGCTGCTGTGCTGCCCTCGGTGATTGGAGCTAGGTCCAGAATGGAGATCGGTATATGTTGAAGCTGCTTGGATGTTTGTGAAGTGCCGATGTCTTGCTTTTCCATCAAAATAACCTCCTTGCAGGTAAAGTTTAGTCATATAGATCATTTTACAGCATAATTTGCTTTATTCCATTCATATATGGACGAAGCGCCGCCGGAATAGCAATCGATCCATCCTCCTGCTGATGGTTTTCAAGCAAAGGAATCAGGATGCGGGGTGAAGCGACGGCTGTATTGTTCAGCGTGTAGCAATAACGCAGAGCTCCGGTTTGATCCCTGTACCGGATGCCCGAGCGCCGTGCCTGGAAATCGAGCAGATTTGACGATGAATGGGTCTCGCCGTAACAATTACGGCTTGGCATCCACGTCTCAATATCATACTGTTTGTACGTTTTTTGCGACATGTCTCCGGTGCATACGGCCATGACCCGATATGGAAGCTCAAGCAGTTGAAGAAGCTCTTCGGCGTTGGCCGTTATCTCCTGAAGCAGCTGCTCCGAGAGCTCAAGATTGGCTTCACACAGGATGACCTGCTCGACCTTGGCGAACTGATGAACCCGATAGAGTCCCCGAACATCCTTGCCGGCTGAACCGATTTCGCTGCGGAAACAAAGCGAAGCAGCGGCAAGCTTAAGTGGATCGGTAACATCTACGACTTCACCGCTGTAATACGAGACGAGCGGAACTTCAGAGGTGCCCGCCAGCCACTTGTCTTCATTGGTTATATGAAAGGTTTGATCTTTGCCCAGCGGGAAGAAAGCGGTGTTCATCAATGCTTCGGTTCGGACCATCAATGGAACATCGAACAGGGTGAAACCCTTTTGAACAAGCAAGTCCAGCGCCAGCTGCTGCACGGCCCGGTGAAGCAAGACCCCGATGCCAGTCAGATAATAATTCCGGCTGCCGGCTGTTTTGACACCTCTAGGAATATCGATCATGCTGTGCATCTCCCCAAGTTCTACATGATCCCGAAGTGGAAACTCGAACACCGGAGGCTGGCCTGTTTTTCTAATTTCCACATTATCACGGTCCGATGCACCAACAGGGGTATCGGAGGATACGATGTTTGGAACAAGCGACAATAATTCATTATATTTGACCTTGGTCTCACGCAGGATCTGTTCTTGTTCACCAAGCCGTTCATTGATTGCTTTCACTTGCGCCTTAATGATGTCGGTCTCATCCCGCTTACCTTGCCGCATGAGGGTGTTGATCTCCTGGGTAAATCGGTTGCGGTCATGCCGGAGATCTTCCACTTCCTGCAGCATGGAACGGCGTCTATGATCCAGCTCCATCAGTTCTTGAACAGATAGATCGATACCTTTTTGATTCGCAATTTGCTGAATTGTTTCCTGATTCTCTTTACCTTCCCTAAGCCATTTCATATCTAACATGGTCACCACGCTCCTTATTTAGATGAAATAAAAAAAGCGTCCTAGTCCATATGGGACGAGGGACGCTTGTGCGCTCGCGGTGCCACCCAAATTGATTGAAAGCTGAAGTTCCAGGATTCAATCCACTTTGATTCCGCAATAACGGGCGGGTCCGGTTAACTTAGGGGGATCAACATCCCCTTGACGAGAACGCCTCGGAGTTGGATGCTCTTCATCGGCATAATTCGATATTTTAATATTTATATAGAAGTATACCGCAGGGGTGTTCTTTTATTCAAGTCATGAACAAGAGATTGATTTTCACTTTGCAGTTTCCCAATGCTTAACCCGGGCAAACATACTATAATAAAAGGCAGTTCATGATAAACACGATCAATTGTTTGGGGAGGTACAGGGTTGGACGAGCTGCAACGAGAACATGAAATTATGAAGGTATGCCTTCTTGCTGGCAAAATTATGCTTCAAAACGGAGCGGAAACGTATCGTGTAGAGGACACGATGACGCGGATCGCTGCATCTTACGGTGTGGATAATAGCGACAGTTATATGACACCGACCGGCATTCTTTTTTCGGTTGAGGAGCCGCAGCATATCACAAGGCTGATCCGGATTTCAGAGCGTACCACCAATTTATATAAAATCGATATGGTGAACACGATTTCAAGGAGCATCAGTTTGGGTGAACTAACGATATCCGAAGCACTTCGTTCACTTCGGGAGGTGGAACAGGAGAAGACCGATTACCCAACGTGGCTTCTAATTTTGATGGCGGCCATTGCGAGCGGTTGTTTTCTGATTATGTTCAAGGGGACCTGGTATGATTTTATCCCGGCGGCCATTGCCGGCGGGTTAGGGTTTTCTGGCTCGATCTTTTTGCAGCGAGTGATTCCGGTCCGTTTCTTTGCGGAGTTTTCCGGGGCGCTCATGATTGGCTTTTCCGCGGTATGGATGGTGAAAAACGGCTTTGGTCAGCAAATTGATGTCATCATTATCAGTTCGGTGATGCCGCTCGTTCCGGGTTTGCTGATTACAAATGCGATACGCGATCTGATGGCAGGTCACTTGATCTCAGGTTTGTCCAAGGGAGCGGAAGCGTTTATTACTTCATTTGCTATCGGTGCAGGCGTTGCGTTCATGCTGTCATTTTACTGAAAGGAGGAGGCGAGATGTTCATCCATTATCTGCAACAGATCATAACTAGCTTTATCGCCTCCGCTGCTTTCGGCATGATCTTTAACGCCCCAAGAAAAGCGCTGATGCAGTGCGGTTTCGCTGGGATGGTCGGATGGATATTGTATGTCTGGCTGCAGGATATGGAGGTAAAGCCTGTCACGGCGACGGTAGTTGCTGCTTTTTGGGTAACGATCATCAGTCATTTTTTCGCCAAGAAATACAAGAAACCGATCATTGTCTTTAGTGTTTCAGGAATTATCCCTCTTGTTCCCGGGGGGCTTGCTTATAATGCGCTGCGCTATGTCGCTCAGGACCAATTCGATCTTGCCGTCCAGTTTGGAGCCCGGGCATTTATGATTTCCGGAGCGATCGCGCTCGGTCTTGTACTCGCGGAGGTAACGAATCAGGTCATCAAGAAGGTTGTATCCATGAACCGCCTATAGAGAGAATACTTGAAAATGGACTCATCACCGGAATTATGAATTTTTTTCTATATTCAGGAAACTTGTATCTCTTGTCTGGTGTTATATTAGTAAACGCCCTAGATGGAAAGGATTCAGGTGATTAGCCATGAACAAGAAAGAACTGTTGTACAGGAAAGTTATCGTTTATTCCTTGCTCAGTGCGCTTGTTGTTCTTGCTGGCAATCATGCCCGGGAGATGAGTTATGCCGGGGATGACAAGAAGAAATGAAGCACCGTCAACAAATGTAAGGGCTATCATACTATAGTTTTAGATTTACAGCTGGGTAATTGCCTTCTATTTGTGAAACCGCTGTCAAATGTAAATAATCAGCAGCTCAAGCATCAGGCTTAGGAAGAGGTCAAGCGGTTTTCGGTTTTCATTTTGTGTCCAGCAAATAGGATATCTATCGAGTATCGGTAAGGATCGAAATGAGCAAGGGTGTTGGTGCTGCCACTATTTTGGTTCCAGACGCCTTTAAAGAAAACATGGCCGTTAAGGAGGTATATGAAGCGGAAATGGTAGAATGGGGAATTTAGAAGGCAAAGCAAATCAAAGGGGCCCTCTCAGGTGATCATTTGTAAGGTACAATAGAAGGACAGGCTTTAATAGAGACAGGAAAGGGGAACATTCATCATGAAACCGGGCAGATATGAGAAGGCTGTCTTTTTTGACTTGGATGATACCTTATATGATCACTTGATCCCATTCTACAAAGTTGTACAAACAATCGTTCAACCGGAAGATGATTTTCCGTACGAAGCGGCTTATCATCGGCTGCGTTATTATAGCGACAAGCTGGCGCTGGAGCTTGGGGGCGCCGGTTCGGATGAATACAGGCAGGCTGTGGAGGAGATGAGATGCCGCCGCTTTCAATTGGCATTGCAGGAGTTTGACATCGAGCTGAGTCCAGAGCAGGCAGCGTCCATGCAAGCCGCTTATATCGGATGTCAGTATGAGATCGATATGTTTGAAGGAGCGCAGGAACTGCTAAAGTATTTGGCTGATAGCGGGTATATCGTTGGATTAATTACAAACGGAACACAGGAGCATCAAATGAAGAAAATTGCGGCGATGAACCTCGAAAACATAATTCCATCAGATCGGTTATTCATATCGGGAGATGTTGGTTGGGACAAGCCGGATCGCCGAATCTTTGCTCATGTGAATGAACTTACAGGGACTAGGCCGGAGCACAGTTATTATGTTGGCGATTCGTGGCGCAATGATGTTATCGGTGCGCTGGCAGCCGGCTGGCATGTGATCTGGTTTAATCACCGGAGAATTGAACCGGAATCCGGGCACTCACCGCATTACATTGCCGGAAGCTATGAAGAATTGGGAGAAATATTGAAGAAGGTACTATAACCTAGCCTCTTTAGACGTGGAAACCAGCAAATCGTAGGTATATGTTATAAAATCCATCAAACAGCGCGTTTTCGATCATCGAAACGCGCTGTTTGATTTCGTTTTCGAAAATCGCTAAACACGTATCACATCAAAGTAATATTAGTGTTCAAAAAAGGACAATTTTCGAGGTTTGGTTTTTAGTGTAAAAGTTGAAAGAAACCATGATCATTATCAGAAAAATCATTATTTAGTTATATTGGGATTTATGGTATGCTTCTGCTGACAACGACCGTTCGACAAATTCCCCTTGGGGTTCTGTGTGAATATTCGAGTGTGGTTGTCGAATAAATTTTACAGAAGGCGGAGATCGATATGGGATTAGAGGTTAAGCAACTAATGAAAAGGTATGGTGAAAATACAGTTATACACGATGTTTCGATCGACGCCCAGAAAGGCAAGGCTTTTGGACTTTTAGGAGGTAACGGCGCCGGAAAAACGACAACGATCAGATCCATACTTGGATTGCTGGACTATGATGCAGGGAGCATTCAATGGGAAGGGATACCGATTGTTTCCAATCGTCCAAGTATAGGTTATTTGCCGGAGGAAAGGGGCTTGTATCCCAAGGAGAAAGTCAGTGAACAGCTGGTATATTTTGCGAGGCTGGAGGGGATGTCCCGGATGGATGCAATCAAATCCTTGAGGAGGTGGCTTGAACGGCTCGACATTTCTGAGCATGAGAACAAGCGAGTCGAGCAGCTCTCCAAAGGAAATCAGCAAAAGGTTCAGATCATTTCCGCTCTTCTTCATGATCCGGAGCTGGTTATACTCGATGAACCCTTTAGCGGTCTGGACCCTGTAAACTCCGATATGCTTGCTTCTGTAGTAAAGGAGCAATTAAAGCAGGGAAAAACGATGATTTTTTCTAGTCATCAGATGGGTCATGTAGAGCAGTTTTGTGAGAACATTTGTATCCTTAAACGCGGCAGAATGATGGTTTCGGGAAACTTGACCGATATTAAACGTTCCTATGGCAGGCGTAATGTCGTGCTTCGAAGCGAGCATGATCTTGGCCAGTACCTAAAGGCAGCCGGCATACAGCCACTGGATGCAAGCGGCAGAAATGAATGGCTGCTGAAAGTGAAGGATGAGACCGAGGCACATGAGCTGTTTCTACGTTTGGCTCAAGAAGGGGTTCAGCTGTTGAAGTTTGAACTGAAAGAGCCGACGCTTCACGAAATATTTATTGAAAAGGTAGGGGAAGCTTCATGAAATCGTTTGGCCTGGTCTTTGTGTATTCTTTTAAAGAGCGGCTTCGTTCTAAAGCTTTTACATATATGACACTGATTATGATTTTAATCTTGTCTGCCATTATTTTGCTCCCCAAGTGGCTTGGAGACGCTGAGCAGCTAGTCCAAGGGGAGATTGCTGTTCTCGATAAAACCGGAGCGATCACGACAGAGAGCGGCTTTAAGGAGTCAGTATCGCAGTCATACGACTGGAGGTTGATTGAAGAGGCGGACCTTGCCGGAGAACAAAAAAAGCTACAGGACAAGGATGGGCTTCTCGGTATTGTGCTCATTGAGGATGTGGACAATAAACCGATGCTTACCTTAACGGTGAACAAGGCAGATGATGCGCCGTATATTCAGGATCTGAACAATTACGTGCAATATCAGTACACCTTATCGGAAATTCAAAAACTGGACTTAAATGCGGGTCAACAAGAGAAATTAAATTCACCGATTCAGGTAAAGCTGAATGAATTGGAAGCTGGAAGCAAATCGTTATCGACTACATATTGGCCAGTCTACTTGGTCACATTTATGCTATATCTTTTAATTTATATGTTTGGGGCCAATGTGGCCGTTTCCGTATCTACAGAAAAAGGCTCCAGAGTGAAAGAGATTTTAATAACGAAGGTAAATCCCGTACAACTCCTTTTCGGCAAGGTGTTTGGTGTTGGCATGGCAGGTATTCTGCAGTTCGCCATTATTATGGGAGCTGGCTATCTGATTATGTCTTTGGCCGGTTCCGGTCATGTGCTGGAGCTGTTTGGCATGAAGGTGGACTTTTCTATTCTTGATGGCAAGACCATTGCTTTATTAACCCTTTTCTTTATCCTTGGTTATTTCTTCTATGCCGCTTTGTTTGCCGCAGCAGGATCGATGGTGAATCGAAGTGAGGAAGTCAACCAGGTAACCATGCCGATATCCATTGTAATGATGGCAGGATTTATGGTTGCATTGTTTTCCATGTCTGATCCGGAAGCTACATTTACGGTTGTCAGCTCCTATATTCCGTTCTTAACACCGTTTGTGATGTTTGTGAGAGTCGGAATTTCAGACCCTTCGATGATGGAAATTATGATTCCAACGGCTATATTATTTGTATCCACTCTTGTCGCCGGCTGGGTATCAGCGAAAATCTATCAAGTGGGTGTTTTGATGTATGGTCAAAAACTGAATCCTAAATTGGTGTATAAAGCGATGAAATCTTTATAAAACGAGTGCTCTATCATTTTGTTTCAGTTAATAAGACAGTTTAAAACCATAGTTGTACTATTTTTTAAGTAATGCCCTGATATGGCTCTCTATCTTTTCCGGTGTATCTGATGGTGCGAAGCGTTTGACGACTTTACCATGTTGGTCTACAAGAAATTTGGTGAAGTTCCATTTGATTCGTTTCGTGTTGAAGAGGCCCGGCGACTCGGCGGTCAGGTGCTTGAACAGCGGATGTGCATCGCTGCCGTTTACATCAATTTTGGCGAACATGGGAAAAGTGACCCCGTAATCAAGCTTACACGCCTTGGCTATATCGGTGTTGTTTTCCAGTTCCTGATTCATAAACTGGCTGCTTGGAAATCCAAGAACGATCAGGCCCTGATCACGAAACGTGGTATATAGTTTCTCCAGACCGATGAACTGTGGAGCAAAGCCGCATTTCGTTGCCGTATTGACGATCAACATCACTTGGCCTTTGTAGGGCTTAAGCGTTTGCCTTTGACCGTTAATGGTAATTACTTCGAAATCGTAAATAGACATGAGTCCACTCTCCTTTTCTTTCATTATAAAATAAAAAAAGGGTATGGACGAAATTATTGGAATATGATCTACTTTATTTAAGTAATTAATTAAAGGATGTGAGGGATCATTTAAGGAGGGCTGATGAGGTATGAACTTAAGAACGCAGATGCTTCGAACAATAGGGATCAGTTTATTGGCGTTTGTCGTTATCATGCTGATCGTTCTTTTTCCGCGTAAGCTTGATTTTGCCATGGACGGAAATATGGTAGTTGTTAGTTACGAGGCGAGTATGGAGGGATTAATCGCGAATATCAAACAATTTTTCGTGGATCTCTTCCAGAATCAAAGCCTTGGTTATTCTAGGTTCAGCGGTGAAACGGCAGGGGAGGCTGTCATGAGAGCGATGGGCAGAAGTCTGTCTGTTATTGGAGCAGCGCTCTGCATAGGCTTTGTATTCGGTATACTGAAAGGGATTGTGGATTATAAGCTGTCCAAAACGCGCTTTAATATTTTTGGACATTGGACAACCTGGATTTTTCAGTCCCTGCCTGATTTTTTTGTTATTATCGCGATCCAGTGGTTTATTATTGATCATTTTCCTTTTATTCGCTTTTTCGCAACGGACGGCTGGCAGTCCTTTGTTCTTTCTTCTATTCTGGTATCTCTATATCCCATCGTTTACATAGCCAGCCTGACATCCGCCTCATTAGCATCCCAGGAAGGAAAGCTGTATCTTCTCTTTGCCAAAGCCAAGGGCCTGAATAACCGGATGATTCTGTTCAAGCATATGCTCAGTAATAGTATGAGCACCTTGTTAATACAGCTTCCGATTCTGCTTGTCTACATCTTGTCAAATCTGCTTATCGTTGAAATCTACCGAAATTATCCCGGTGCTGCATGGCGGCTTTATACTGCTATGGACTACAACACGTATCAGGGAACCGGGGGCGATTTTGAAGCAGGGATCGTGATCGGAATTGTGTTTTGCTTTATGCTGCTGATTTTGCTGGTCCAGTGGATCAGTCATACGGCGAAAAAATATTTTGATCCGATTTAAAAGAGGTGAAGCCGATGAAGAAAGAGAGGAACATACCTTTATGGATAGGTGTATCTTTATTTGCCGTTCTTCTGTTCGTTATGTATATTGGTCCGTATTTACCGTTTATTGACAAGGATTTGCAAAGAGCGCCGCACCGATGGGTAGGAGAACAGCTGGAGCTCCCCGTATATAGCCCTTCGCAGGACTATCCTCTGGGCAGTGATGAGAAAGGTGTAGACAATTTAAGCAAGCTTGTTGTAGCGGCCAAGGAGACGATTTACATCATTATGGTCATAGCGGCTATTCGGTATTTGATCGGGGTGCCGCTGGGACTTTTGGCGCGGAAGAAAAAAGGAATCTTTCATCTCATCGTTATATTGCTAAACAAGTTATTTTCATTTTTGCCGCCTATTTTTTTCGTCGTCTTGCTATTGGCTCTTCCGGTACTGTTGTTTTCTGAAAGCCGCCTGTACTGGGCTCTGTTTATTATCGCAGCGGTTGAAGCTGGACGGGTTGCTGTTACCGTTCAGGAGAAAGCAGCTCGTATTTCGAAAGAACTTTATGTGGAAGCCGGGACATCCCTTGGTTTAAGCTCGAAACGGATGATCCGCAAATATTATGCTCCTGAAATGGTTCCCGAATTGATCGTTAATTTTTGCACTGATCTTGGGAAGGTAACGCTTCTACTGGGTCAGCTTGCGTTATTGAATGTGTTTCTGGCTCAAGAATGGAGGGAAGTAGGATATTATGTGTGGTCGTTCGTAAACACTCAGTTTAACTGGGCGACGCTCATTGCTAATCACCGGACAGAGATATATATGGGCAAATTTGCGTTTGTGTTCTATCCGGCTTTTGCAATGGCGTTCGCCATTCTAACCTTTAATTTGCTTGGCGAGGGGTTCCGTCGCAAGTTTCATATTAAAAGCTAGACGAATTCCCGTGCTTACAAAATTTATTTACCTTCTGGCGGAACATCGTCTGCAGGGAGGGCCCAGACGGATACACTGCCGCCATTCACCGGAAAGGCGGCAAATCCATCCTCACCAATGGTAATGCGTTCTTTCCGAGTGTTGGTTAGATCAACCCATACTTGACCTGCCCGTTCCTTGCCGACATTCATCCGCTTGCTGCCTGCATCGCCATTGGAAATGACAACAGCACAGCCGGAACGGGGGATGTCTGGAACGCCCCAGCGTACCCAGCCGATCGTATTGGGATGATCAAAATAATCATCCTGCTTGCCATATGCCTTATGATATCTGGCGTAGAGCAGCGGATCGATGGCCTTTTGTTTCCCTGGAATAGGGTGATCTCCACCAATACCGTAGTAATCTCCGTAAAATACAACTGGATACCCGTCTTTACGCAGTAATATCAAGGCATAAGCACTTTGCTTAAACCAGTCCTGAACCCAGGATTCCAAGGATTCATGCGGCTGAGAGTCATGATTGTCGACAAAGGTTACCGCATTTAATGGATGGGATTGCACGAGGGTATCATCAAAAATTTTGCGAAGATCGTATCCTTTTCCTTCGTTGGATGCAGTATGAAGCTTGTAATGAAGGGATACGTCAAATAAATCGATCTGGTAATCAACGGTGTCGAGGAAACGACGGCAGGCACTTAGCTCCGGGTTCCAGAACTCACCGACGATATAGAAGGTATCCCCTCGTTCTTGCTTCATGGTGGTAGCGAACTCTTTGATGAAATCATGATTAATATGTTTGATCGCATCCAGACGAAACCCGCTGCACGGCAATGTATGAACGAGCCATTTTCCCCATTCCATCATCTCCCGGCGGACATCCGCGTGACTGTAGTCGATATTTGCAAACATGAGATAGTCATAGTTGCCGAATTCATTGTCTACGTTTTCACTCCATGTTTTATTCTCACCGACGATCCGGTAAATGCCGCTGCGTTTTTGACCAGCATCATAATCGGTTCCGTTAAAGTGATTGAAGTTCCATTTAAACGCCGAATATGTATCGCCTCGTCCAGGAAAAGTAAACTGTGTCCATCCTTCAATCTCAAACGGCTTTGAAATTTCCTTCATTCGATCATGCTCATCCACCTGAATGACTTTGAACCGCTCGGTCCCGTCGGCTCCTGCTTTATGATTCATAACCAGATCAACATAAACGGCAATCCCATGCTCATTGCATGCGTTTATGGCATCAACAAGTTCTTGTTTCGTACCGTATTTCGTTGGGACGGAGCCTTTTTGGTCGAATTCCCCGAGATCATACAGATCATAAGCTCCATATCCATTATCTTCAGGGGATTGGCATTTCGTAACCGGAGGAATCCAGACGGAGTCGATTCCTTTTTCTTTTAATTGCGGTGCAGCGTCCCTGAGACGGTTCCAATGCGACCTGTCAGCGGGTACATGCCACTCGAAGAATTGCATAATGGTATGATTTCTTGGCAATGAACTCATCTCCTCTATTGTTTGTGCACGTCACGATCGAACTCATGATCATCCTTAGTTGTAGTTACCCAGATAGAAGAGGGAGTTAAACTCTCCCTTGTATTCTCAGGCCGCGCTTATTCAATTTTACCCAAATCAGGCACAAAAAAGACGGAGTATACATAAGAGCTATTCAGCCATTTACTGCAAGGTCGTTAGCAGGTCATTCACGTTCTAGGCCATCCAAAAAGTAATAAATGCAAGCAGCACGGAAGTGATGCTTACCGCCAGCAACGGTCTCCACGCTTTGCGCAGTGACTGAAGATGAATGTTTAGCCCCAGGCCGACCATGGCCATAGCCAAAATAAAAGATGCAGAGCTTGAAATGCCGCTTTTTAAACCGTCGGGGATCAGACTTTGACCGCCCCATTCTATACTGCCAATCAAACTAAGGGCAATGAAACCAAGCAGAAACCATGGGAATTCAAGCTTGGAGTTTTGCTTAACCCGGCCTGTACGCCGCATCCAGTACATCAATACAAGGCATAAAGGGATGAGCAGAAAGACACGGCCCAGCTTAGCCAGCAAACTGATAGCTAACGCTTCCTCCCCAGCTGGAGCCGCCGCCAAGGCTACATGCGCAAGCTCATGCAGGCTGATGCCTGACCATATGCCGTACTGGATGTCTGTCAACGGGAGGAAGGGCAGAAGCAAGGTATATCCTACGGCAAACACGGTACCGATAAAGGCGATCATTCCTGCCCCCAGTGCGGTGTCTTCATCTTCAGCTTTCACGATCGGCGAGACGGCAGCTATAGCCGCCGCACCGCATACACCGGTACCGATTCCCAGCAGGAGAGAAAGGCTGCCGTCGGCTTTAAGCCATTTAGCCAGAAGCATCGTGATGAGAATGGCGAAGATGACGGTGAATACATCACGCAGCAGAAGCCCCAACCCTTGGCTGAAAATGATGGCGATATTCAGTTTGAGTCCATATAGAATAATAGCCAGACGAAGCAGCTTTTTGGCCGTAAATTGAATACCTGCACGTAGTTTCTCGGGATATCCCCATATCTGACGGAATAGGGCGGCAATGAGGATGGACCACGCCAGCTGCCCAAGAACGTTAAGCCCAGGCAGGTAAGAGAGGCCATAGCTTACAAGGGCGATCATAAATGTAAAGCCAATGCCGCCGATCCAGGCAATAGCTTTATGACGCGGTTCTGTTTGAGGTGTTCTTTGCGGCTCATGTTGTATCGATGTTTGAAAAGCAGGTTTGTTCATCGTTGTAAACCTCCGGTGTTTTCAATGGTCTGAACTTATCGTAGCTTAGTCATTAAAATAAGGAAAATAAATCATTATAATGATAATCATAAGTATATACTTATGATAAACTTTGATTATTGCTAGGAGTAATTAAAGGGGTATTGATATCGATGGATATTTCGTTAAAAGTGTTTGTTACCGTAGTGGAAAAAGGAAACTTTACCCGGGCAGCCGAGGAATTAATGATGACTCAGCCTGCGGTAAGCCAGTACATACAGGCATTGGAGCGAGCAATGGGTACCAAGCTGTTGGAGAGAACGAACAAATATGTGAGAATGAATCAGGCTGGAGAAATTGTATTTCACCATGCTAAGGATATTTTGGGAATGCACACACGGATGCAGACGCTGGTAGACGACTTGCTGCACCGGGCAAGCGGTGAACTTTCCATCCGTGCCAGCTATACTTTTGGGGAATACGTGCTGCCCCATATCGTTGCGTATATGCATAAGAAATATCCTTTAATTCGGCCGAGTATTAACATTGGAAATACGACGGAAGTCGCTGAAGCGATTTTAAATCACGAGGCGGATATCGGTATCGTTGAAGGAGAATATGATCATGACCATCTGTATATTGAAGCTTTCGCAGAGGATGAAATGTTCATCATTGTACCGAATGAGAAGCGGTTTAGGGGAAGAGAAGCAGTCAGCCTTGCCGAGCTTGACAAAGAAACATGGATTGTTCGTGAAAATGGATCAGGTACACGCCGGGCTGCTGATCAAATGTTTGCTGCTCGAAACTTTCATCCGGAGTCCAAGCTGGAATTCGGCAGTACCCAGTTGATTAAAGAATCGGTAGAGTCGGGCCTTGGTGTAACGCTGTTGTCCCACTGGGCGGTTCGCAAGGAAATATCGCTCGGTACGCTCCTGATGATGAAGCCAGATGGTGACCCGGTACGCAGACAGTTCTCACTTGTTACCCAAAAGACACCCTACCATACGAAAGCTGCAGAAATATTTTTGGACCTGCTGCGGTTGAATGAAGCATTTCCGGAAAGTTATATATGAAACATCTTGCCCTTTCATTGTGTTATAAGTAGTGGAGGTGTATGTGATGATAAAATTTTTGGCCGCATTTTTTTCTTCATTACTGATTTGCCTGGTTGCGTCGTACCTGGACTATACACCTGTGGATATGAGGGTGGAAGGTGTGTCCTACTACTCATATTTCAGGCTTTTTATAATAGGTTGGATCATCTTGTTTCCTATGTATTTGGTGCTCGGCATACCATTATCTCTTCTGATGGATGGAGCCGTGGCTCAATTTTTTGGCGAGGCTCCCAAGGCAGCTATATTTTTCATGAAACCGATCTCTTACATGCTGGCAGGTGTTTTGGGAGGGTGGCTGTTTTCCCTTTTTATGGGTATGGGAGAATGGTATACATATCGGTATCCGTTCATGTTGGGGGCTCTGCTCTTTTGGGCGATTCAGGAGTCAATCCGTTTCATTCAGAAAAAATGTAAAAAGAGGTTCAAGGGTTATAGCCGAGCAACATGATTTTCCTGTAGATGACTAAAATTCCTTTATACGGGGGATGATAGTTTATAGAATGCCCGAAGAGGTTACAACACCTATAGGCAAGCATTCATATATCTCCAGTAAAGGAGGAATAACCCATGAAAACTTTTAATGTGATTGCGCTCCTTTTGCTTATTATCGGAGGAATTAACTGGCTGTTGGTCGGATTGTTCCAATACGATCTGGTCGCCGCGATTTTCGGAGGACAGGACTCTGTTGGAGCTCGGGTCATTTACACGATTGTTGGAATATGTGCTCTATACTCTATCCGATTTTTTAGTGATGTCACAGAGGATGAGCATACACCAGCTCGCTAAGTTTTGCAGTAGAGACCATGGGCATGGCTTTTAAACATAATGGAAAAGGCATGAACAGGCAAGCCGTTCAAGATTTATTTCTTGGCGGCTTGTTTGTTTTTGCTTTTTTTCCATATCATGCGTGTAAATCGCCGGGTAAATAATTGGTCAAATTTGATTACATACAAAAAACGCTTACATTTACGGCAAAAATAACATATTATCCGTTGTCAAAAACGGATGGTCATCACGCTGTAAGCATTGGTGGCAAGGGGTTTCATGACCGGCATAAATGACATATTTACGTTCACGACGATCATTGGCTATCGTAGAGTTTGTAAGCGTTATCAAAATGAAAATGGAGAAGGCAAAAATGCGCAGCAAGCTTAATGATCAGGGAGGGGTGGTTCTGTGCAGGATGCAAAGATAGCGGTCAAAGACGGAGCACAGTTAATACCAAAAAAGAAAAGCAATAACCTGTGGAAGAGAATTTTGAAGAACTGGGAACTTTATATTTTCATTGCACCTGCGTTTTTTTACTTTCTTATTTTCGCGTATGGACCGATGTACGGCATTCAAATCGCATTTAAAAACTTTATTCCAACGATGGGGATTACAGGCAGTCCCTGGATCGGATTTGACCATTTTCAACGATTCTTTGACTCTTACTATTTCTGGGATCTTTTATGGAATACGCTAAGCATCAGCATATATGAACTGGCCGTTGGATTTCCGATCCCGATTATTTTGGCACTGGCCTTTAATGAATTAAGAAACGGTTTTTTTAAAAAGATGGCTCAGACGGTGACCTACGCGCCTCACTTTATTTCTGTTGTCGTTATGGCGGGGATGATCATTACTTTCCTTTCTCCATCAACAGGGATCGTAATCCATATGATTGAATGGCTTGGCTTCAGCGCCCCGGATTTCTTGACCGATCCTAGGTGGTTTAAAACGATGTATGTATTTTCCGGTGTGTGGCAGAGCGCAGGCTGGGGTACGATCATCTACTTGGCAGCACTCGCGGGTGTTGATCCTGGACTGCATGAAGCTGCCATTATCGACGGGGCCTCACGTTTTCAGCGTCTTCGTTACATCAACATACCTACACTCATTCCGACCATGACGATTTTATTAATTTTGAATATTGGAAGCTTGCTCGGGGTCGGATATGAGAAGATCCTACTGCTTCAGAACCCGCTCAACATGAGCTCATCAGACGTTATATCCACGTTCGTATATCGTTCTGGTCTTGTTGATGCCCAGTACAGCTTCTCGACAGCTGTCGGTTTGTTTAATTCCGTGATCAATGCCATTTTATTGATTACCGTAAACCAGATCGTACGTCGTACAAGCGAAAACAGCTTGTGGTAGAAAGGGGGAGGACATCAATGCTAACGGGTGTTAGAGAAACGAAACGGGATAAAATTTTTATGGTTTGCAACTATTTTTTCGTACTTTTTGCTTTTATCATTGTGCTCTATCCCCTTATATATGTGGTCAGCGCTTCAATCAGTGATCCGAAGCTTGTCAATTCGGGAGAAATGTGGCTGTTTCCTAAGGGCATTACGTTTGAAGGCTACAAGAGAGTGTTCGAGAATGCCGCCATATGGTCAGGATACGCAAACACGATTCTGTACACTGTGGTGGGAACTTCTATCAACCTGTTTGTTACGCTGCCGGCTGCGTATGCGCTGAGCCGGAAAGATTTTGTCGGGCGAAACTTCTTTATGGGCATGTTCATGGTGACGATGTTCTTTGGTGGCGGGCTTGTACCTTCATATCTTCTTGTTAAAGAGCTCGGCATGATCGACTCGATGTGGGCACTGGTTCTTCCGTCAGCTGCATCGATCTGGAACATTATCGTATCTCGAACTTTCTTCCAGAGCACCATTCCGAATGAGCTACAGGATGCTGCCCAAATTGACGGCTGTACGAACTTGCGGATGTTTATCAAGATTGTCCTTCCGCTGTCGATGCCGATCATCGCGGTCATGGCCTTGTTCTACGGGGTTGGCCACTGGAACAGTTACTTCTCAGCCCTCATCTATCTGAATGATTCAGCCAAGTATCCGCTTCAGCTCGTTTTGAGACAAATCCTCGTATTGCAGGAAATGTCTGCCCAAGGCGGGGGGCTTATGGATGCTTCAACGGCTTCTGCGTTAAACAGCAAGGCGGAGATCGCGGCGCTTGTCAAATATGCAGTCATTATCGTGGCTACCGTTCCGGTTATTACGTTGTATCCGTTCCTTCAGCGTTATTTTGTTCAAGGTGTCATGATCGGTTCTGTAAAGGGCTGATCTTGCCATAGTAAAAAAATCATTATAAAGGGGAGTTGTTGTCATGAGAAAGCTTCGTAAGACGTCAACGGTTTTACTCAGCCTGATCTTGTCTGCAAGCTTGTTAGCAGCATGTGGCTCACCTGGCGGCACGGAAGGTGATTCTAAAGCTGCCTCTGGCTCGAGCACGGCAGAAGGGGTAAAGAAAGAGGGATTCCCGATTGTTGAGGAGCCGCTTACGCTTAAGATGATGTCTCAGGATGCAGGGGTGGCGGATTGGAACAAGATGCCTGCACTGCAGGAAATGGAGAAGCTGACAGGCATCAAGATGGAGTATCAGCTTGTACCGATCGACAGCTTTGAGACGAAAAAAAACCTGGTGTTTGCAAGCGGTGATGTACCGGATGTGTTCTACGCAGCGGACCTTCGACCTGCTGAGCAGGTGACCTATGGATCACAAGGCGTTCTGATCCCTTTGGAGAAGTACATCGATGAAGGATATGCACCGAACATTAAGAAAGTGTTTGATGAGAATCCGGATGTCCGTAAATCGTTTACTACACCTGACGGTCATATTTATGCACTGCCTTTCATTGATAACGGGGCTGTATGGTACCGCAGTCCGATGTGGTATAACGGCAAGTTTTTGGAGGCGCTCGGTGTAACCGAATTGCCTAAGACTACAGAAGAGTTATATACACTCTTGAAGCGCTTTAAAGAGGAAGATCCGAACGGCAATGGAAAACAGGATGAAATTCCGTTAACTTCCGTGCAGCTGGATGACTTGCGTATGTATTTCTTCGGATTCTGGGGTATGTACAGTGAGCAAATTTATTCTGATAAAGACGGTAAGGTACATTATGCTCCTCAGGAAGAAGGGTATAAAGGTTATTTGACCTTCATGAATCGTCTATGGGAAGAGGAGTTACTGGACCATGAGACCTTCTCACAAACGCCTGAACAGAAAAAGGCTAAAGGGGAAAGCAATCAGATTGGACTGTTTAATGACTATTATCCGCATTTCACCATGGGAGGCGAACCAAGCGACGAGCATCCGCTGATGACCCCGGTAGCAAGCGAAATTGCCGGAAGTCCGGTATATGGTATGCATCCAGGGATGTCGACCAATGGGACCTTTGCGATTACAAACAAAAACCCGAATCCGGAAGCAACGATGCGCTGGGTGGACTATCTTTACGGGTATGAAGGTGCAACGCTGTTCGGCCAGGGACCTGAAAACGTACTCTGGAAATATACAGATAAAGAGAACCGTGTAAAGGAATGGCTACCAGTACCAGGCGGCGGTGACCGTGAGGAATATCGGGGTACACTGACACCGAACTTCGGAATTCTTACACCAGGTATCAGTGATCCGGAATTAGGAAAAGGACTTAGATCAGACTTTGACGAATGGTTAGAAAAGGAGAATGCAGAGAAGCTTAAGCCGATCGGCAAAGCTCCATTCCCTAACGTATATTTGACAAATGAAGAGCAAAGTGAGGCAAGTGCTCTGATGTCCGATTTGAACACATATGTTGAACAGATGGAAGCGAAATTTGTTACAGGGCAAGAGCCGCTTTCCAATTGGGACAGCTATGTTGCACAAGTCAAAAAAATGGGCAGTGACCGAATCGTCGAGCTTTATCAAGGCGCATACGATCGCTGGAATTCCGGTCAATAACCATGGTTTCACAGCAGCGAACTCCCGGTCTGGAAATGACCGGGGGTTGGTCTATTATATAAAGGAGGACATAAAGCAAGCAGAAATGGATTGAACCAAATCGGAGGTGCACGCGATGAGTGAAAGCAAGATGGCTCAAGAGGAACAAGAAACCGTTGTCGAGCAAGGGGTTCACAATTACAGCAGTGAGGAAAAGTGGGTGAAACCGGAGGACCCGCTACTGCTGAAGCGTTTGGAATGGTTCAAGGATCAGAAGCTGGGTCTGATGATGCACTGGGGGCCGTATTCACAGCTTGGCCTTGTGGAATCATGGGCGCTGAGCGATGAGGATGAGGAATGGTCCCGCAATGAGATCGATTGGGACATTGATGCCGAGGAACTGAAACGGCAATATTTTGCGTTAAACAAAACCTTTAATCCGCTCCGTTTTCAGCCAGAACTATGGGCCGACCTGGCAGCCGATAACGGCTTCAAATATTTGAATTTTACAACAAAGCATCACGATGGGTTCTGTATGTGGGATACGCATACAACAGAGTATCGGATCACAGGGAAAGACTGTCCGTTTCACACGCATAAATACGCCGACATTACAAAGCAGCTGTTCCATGCCTTCCGTGAGAGGGGGCTCGGTATTTCTGCATACTTCTCTAAAGCGGACTGGCACTCTCCTTATTACTGGGCGCCGGGCATAAAGCCGGGAACCTCTACATCGCGAGGACCTACATACGACCCGAAAGAATATCCTTGGCTGTGGGAGGAGTTTGTACGGTTTACCCATAAGCAAATTATGGAGCTGATGACGAACTACGGCCGGATCGATGTGCTGTGGCTCGATGCCGGTTGGGTCAATGACTACCGTGATCAAAATATCAGACTGGGCGAAGTCGTGGAGAAGGCCCGAAAAATTCAGCCATGGCTGCTTTCAGCGGACCGCATGGTCGGAGGGCCTTACGAAAATTTGATTACACCGGAGCAGACCGTACCTGATCGTGCGCTCCATGTACCGTGGGAGAGCTGTATCACAATGGGCTCTGCGTTCTCTTTCCGTTATGAGGACGATTATAAGTCGGTTCGTCAGCTTATTCACCTTCTTATTGAAATCGTTTCCAAAGGGGGCAATCTGGCTCTTAATGTGGCGCCGCAGCCGGACGGAAGATTATCCAGAACGGCCATTTCAAGAATGAAGGGCATGGGCGAGTGGCTGAAGGTTTATGGCGAAGCGATTTATGGAACACGGATTTGTGAGCCGTATTCTGCCCAAGACGTTCAATTTACGAAGAAAGGCGAGACCACATATGCCTTCCGCCTGTACAGAGATGAGAACGACGCCATGCCGGAGGAATTGCACTTGCCGGTGACAGCCCATATCAACCGTGTGGATTTGGTTGGAGGGCCAGAAGCGCTGGATTACCGCCAAATGGAGAACGGAATTACCGTCACATTACCGGAGCAGGAGCGCCAGGGATCAGCTCCGATTGCACATGTATTCCGCATTCGGTAACGGTAGCGACTTTTTTTTAGATGGAGATCAACAGGTTCATGTTCATACGAGTATTTATGACGAAAGGTGTGACCTCATATGCAACAATGGTTTGAAGACGCAAAGCTCGGGATATTTATCCACTATGGTATTTATGCGGTAGATGGCGTTTCGGAATCCTGGTCCTTTTATAACGGAAGAATTCCGTATGAGCAGTATATGAAGCAGTTGGACGGCTTTACGGCGTCCAAATTTGATGCGGAGCAGTGGGCAGATCTGATTGAGAAGTCTGGTGCTAAATATGCGGTTCTTACGACCAAACATCATGATGGTGTTGCTTTATGGGATACGCAGTACAGCGATTTGAACGTGGTTAAGAAGACTCCGGCAAAACGCGATATCGTTAAAGAATATGCGGAAGCGATGACGAAACGCGGCATTCACCTTGGTATGTATTTTTCCCTGATTGACTGGTCTCACCCCGATTATCCTAGCGTGTTTGAAGGAGGAAAAGTTCCTGAGGATCTCAGCCAAGTCAATCCGCATTCGAATCCGGTAGACGGCATTCAGGATGAAGAAAAGTGGAAGAAGTTCCTCGAATTCAACAACAATCAGCTGCGAGAGCTATTAACGAATTACGGCAAGGTGGATCTGCTGTGGTTCGACGGCGATTGGGAACGCAGTGCCGAGCAGTGGAATTTGCCAGCATTCAAGCATTATCTTCAGTCCTTCAATCCGAATATTATTATAAATTCTCGTTTGCAGGGCTATGGAGACTACAAGACACCGGAGCAAGGGATTCCGATCACAAGGCCGGATGGACCGTGGGAATTTTGTACAACGATCAATAGGTCTTGGGGCTATGTGCCAACGGATAACAAGTATAAAACTTTGAACCAGATCATTCGGATGTTCTGTGACTGCATTTCTATGGGCGGAAATATGCTGCTGGATATCGGGCCTCGGGAGGACGGGACGATCGATCAGAGACAGGTGGATATTTTGCTTGGGCTTGGAGAATGGATTCGGACCCATGAAGAGGCGGTGTACGGTACAGAGGAAGGAATTATGACACGTTATTATCTCGGAGGCAGTACGGTATCCAAGGATAGAAAGACCTTGTACTTGTTCGTCTATGATGAACCGAAAAAGAATATTTGCCTGAAGGGACTGTGCAACCCAATTAAAAAGATTACTGTTCTTCATTCGGGCAAAGAGCTGTCTCACGAAATTCATGGCGGTGTGCCGTGGTTCAATATTCCAGGAACGACCTGGATTTATATGACGCCTGAGGATACGCATGAGCATGTAACCGTGCTTAAGCTGGAATTTGACGAGGAGCTGGAGATGTATGGCGGCTCGGGAGCGGTTGTGACTCATAACTGATCGTTGTAAGGGGAGGCGAATATGTATTCCTATTGGCCTCCCTGATTTCATCAGCATGAAGCGGAGGGAAGGATATGTACAGGAGTGGAGTGCCGGAACCGAAAGTTGAATACGCTCCCAAGCATTATATATGCCGGCGGGCTAAGGGGGCGCTGGAATTAGACGGACGTCTCGATAAATCGTTCTGGTCTAGGGCGGATTGGACAGATGATTTTGTCGATATCGAAGGCGATCTTCGCCCGGTCCCGGCGAAACAGACTCGGGTGAAAATGTTGTGGGATGATGAATATTTTTATTTTGCGGCGGAGTTGGTGGAGGATCAAATATGGGCAACGCTGACGGAGCGGGATTCTGTTATTTTTCATGATAATGATTTTGAGATCTTCATCGATCCAGATGGAGATAGTCATCAATATTATGAGTTTGAGATTAATGCGCTAAATACGGTATGGGATCTGTTTTTGGTAAAACCTTACCGAGACGGAGGTCCTCCGGTAAACAGCTGGGATATTGCTGGATTGAAGACCGCTGTACATATTGAGGGCGAGCTGAACAATCCGGAGGCAGATAACCGGAAGTGGAGTGTTGAAGTGGCTATACCCTGGGCGAGCTTGAAGGAATGTGCTGCTGAAGGGCGGAAGCCTGCGCCCGGACAATTTTGGCGCGTTAATTTTTCCCGTGTGCAGTGGCAGACAGAGGTTCAGGACGGGAAATATCGTAAAGTGCTAAACCCTGGGACAGGCAAGCCATACCCGGAGGACAACTGGGTCTGGTCGCCCATGGGCATTATCAATATGCACTATCCTGAGCTGTGGGGTTATGTTGTGTTCGTCGACGGCGACGTTCCGAAAAACTTTGAGCTTCCGCAGGATGAACTTCTGAAATGGGAACTTCGAAAACTTTATTACCGTCAGCGTAATTATTATGAAGTTCATGGAGCGTTTGCGACAGACAAGAAGCTGCTTATGGGTGATGAAGTGTGGAGTATCGATCCTGTTATTGAGACGACACGGAGTCTGTTTCAGATAACAGTTCCATCTTCGGATGGAAGTGGCTATTTCAGCATTCGGGAAGACGGAAAGCTATGGAAGGAGTGAAGGTGAATGACACAGGTATCCGTATTTTCGTTGAGTCCTCAAACGATGGAGCAAATCGACCGAAAATTTCGCAAAAAGCAGGATTTGGCGTCGGCACGACGGCATGAGTTGTTTGATATTTTTCAAGAGGAACTGTCTTTAGAAGAGATATGGGCCTTAAAGTACCTGTACGCCTATATGCCGATCAATGATATGGCTGACTATGACGGGGCACTGTTCTTGAGCCACGTTCGCCAGTCATTGGAGATTCGAAAGCAGATGCCTTGGGGATCGCGAGTGCCGGATCATCTCTTTCTGCATTTCGTGCTACCGTATCGAGTAAATACCGAAAATATCGAAGATTTCCGCGGTATATTGTATAACGAATTATTCGAGCGGACCCAAAATCTGTCCATGGCTGATGCCATTTTGGAAACGAACTACTGGTGCCATGAGAAGGCAACGTATATAGCAAGCGATCAGCGAACCATCTCACCGCTGACGATGATTCGAAATGCCAGGGGGCGCTGCGGCGAGGAATCGACGCTGGCTGTAGCTGCGCTGCGCAGCATTGGCATTCCTGCACGCCAGGTGTACACGCCGCGTTGGGCTCACACAGACAGCAACCACGCGTGGGTGGAAGCCTGGGCAGATGGGCAGTGGTATTACTTCGGCGCTTGTGAACCGGAAGCTCGTCTGAACCAGGGGTGGTTCAGCCCTCCTGCGAGGCGGGCAATGCTGATCAATACACGTATTTTTGCAGATTATCCGGGACCGGAGGACATTACTCTTGCCAGCGGGTGGTTTACTGAAATCAATCTGCTGCCTAACTATGCACCTGCACGTATCATCCATGTCTTTGTAAAGGATGAACAGGGTACTCCGGTCAGCGGGGCGGATGTTTATTTTGAATTGTACAATATGGGGGAGCTGTACCCGATCGCTGCACTGCCAACGGATGACCAAGGGAAAGCTAGCTTTAAAACAGGATTCGGTGAGCTGGTCATCCGTGCTGTAAAAGACGGCAAGTGGAAGGAAATGAAAGTAGCTGCGCATGAAAATGATCTTGAGCTTGTGCTCGATGCCTCAGAGCAGCCGGATGGAACTTGGGATTTTGACCTGATACCTCCGCCAGAGCGTTCGGGAGAGGCAGCCGAGGCGCTGTCCGAGGAACAAATACAGCACCATCATAGCCGACTTGAAGAAGGGACGAAAATTCGGACCGATTATGAGAACACATTTCTGAAAGAGGAGGATGCGTTCAAGCTTGCTCAGACAGCTGGACTTTCACCGGAGCGAGTATGGGAGGTTCTGCAGAAGGCACGTGGAAACAGCCGTGAGATTGCAGCTTTTCTTGAGGAGCGTTCCGAAGAATATGGTGAGTGGCCGCTAAGGTTGTTGGAAAGCTTGCATGATAAAGACTTGATCGATACGTTCCGGGAGACGCTGGATGACCATCTGATGTACGCCCTGCGGCAGCGCGGTGATTTTTCTGAAGACACATTTATCAAGTATGTTCTTTGTCCCCGGGTTTCCTATGAAATGCTTGTGCCTTACAGACGCAAGTTTCAGGAATCGTTCAGCATGGACGAGACCAGAGTGTTCAGATCGAATCCAGCGGAGCTTGTCAGACGGTTAGAACAAGGTTTTGGCATTTGGGAGGATCTGCCCAACCTGAAGGGGAAGGGAAATCCGCTTGGCACGTTCAATCTGAACATGGGCGATCCCGAATCACTGCACATTCTGTTTGTGGCTGTATGCCGCAGTCTGGGTATTCCGGCTCGCTTACATCCGAGTGAACAGAAGCCTCAGTACTTGAAGGACAGCAACTGGGTGGATGCGGTATTTACCATGCTTCCTTCGGAGAAGAAAGAGAGGACAGCATGGGGAACGGTGCAGCTGCTTCGTGATCCGGAGGCGGCACAGGACGGTCCGACCGCTTCCTACTATGAAAACTTTACATTTGCCCGCCTTGAGGATGGGGTGTACAAGACACTGGTTTACCCTTATGGAAAATCGGACGTTTACAACGTGCCCTTCGAGGTGGAACCCGGGTCGTATCGTTTAGTTTCCGGGGTACGACTTAAGGATGGGACGGTAAGGCTGCGCTTTATTTATTTCACGGTACTTGCTGATCAGCAAACCAATGTCATTCTGACTTACCGTGAGACAGCGGAAGATATTCCGGTACTCGGGACCATTGATCGCAGTACCAACTTGATGCGGGCGGATGGGAGCTCATGCAAGTTAGGGGAGCTAATCGGTTCGAAAGGTGCGATTGTTGCATGGATGGAGCCTGAAAGGGAGCCGACCAAGCATCTGCTTCGTGAGTTGAGGGAGCTGTCAGGCGAGGTGGATGCGCTAGGTATCCCGGTCGTTCTCGTGTTCGGTGATCCGGAGTGGACAGCTTCTTTTAGCGCTGAGCATGTAGCGGGTTTGCCATCTCGCACCATCGTTGTAAACGATCCAGCCGCTGTCTCTTTACCTCATTTTATATCGGAAGCCTCTGCGCTTGAAGCCGGTTTCCCGCATCTGTTCGCGCTCGATCGCGAAGATCAGATTCGATATACATCGTCCGGGTATAAGATCGGTATCGGGAAGGAAGCTGTTCAGGTTTTAACAGGTTTATTGGGAGCAAGCTGAAGAAACGGAGTGAGAAGGAATGACAAAGAAATATATTGCGGCCGGTTATGCAGTGGATGCCGTTCTCCCGGAGATGGCCAGAGAGGATTTATTGAAGTTAACCCATTTGAATATTGCCTTCGGATGGGTGCGAAACGATGAAATCAGCATAGCGCATTTGAAGAATAAGGACGCTATCCGCAGCATTAAGAAAGAGCATCCTGAACTGACAATACTGTTGTCGGTAGGAGGATGGGGAGCGGGCGGATTTTCCGAGGCGGCTTCCACCGAGGAAGGAAGAAGCAGCATGGCTGCTTCAGCGTTACGGGTGCTCGATGAGCTTCCTTTTGACGGAATTGATCTGGATTGGGAGTATCCATGCTATAGTGAGGCTGGCATTGCATCGAGTCCTGATGATAAGCAAAACTTTACCTTGCTGCTCAAGACGATCCGGGAAGCGCTGGATGCAAAAGGATCGAAGGATGGACGTCATTATTTGCTTACGATTGCAGCTGGCGCGGATCAGTATTATGTAGACGGAACGGAGATGGACCAGGTACAGCAGCACCTCGATTTTATCCAGCTGATGACTTATGATATGCGGGGCGGATTTCAGACTTTAACAGGACATCACACCAATCTATATACGCCGACCGGAGATCTGTTTCGAATCAGCGTAGACGCATCCGTGAATATGTTTGTCCGCGCAGGTGTACCGAAGGAGAAGATCGTCATCGGTGCTGCCTTCTACTCCCGTGTCTGGCACGAGGTTCCGGACCTTCATAACGGCCTGCATCAAATGGCCGGCAGCAACGGCGGATATGGACCTGACTTTACCGAGCTCTCAGCCAATTACGTGAATAGGAACGGTTATGTCCGTTACTGGGACGCAGAATCTTGCGCACCTTATCTGTTTAATGGTTCCAGCTTCATATCTTATGACGATGAGGAATCGATTCGCTCTAAATGTGATTATATAAAGGCTAACGGCCTGGCGGGAATCATGTTCTGGGAGTACAGCTGCGACAAAACGCATCGACTGCTTGATGCACTGTATCAGGGACTGCAATATTAAAAAACATCAAGCTGAGAAACGCTTTTCGTTTCGGAACTTGATTAATTTATGAAAAAACGCTCTTCTTCCTTATTCAGGATGTTAAAGAGCGTTTTTTCTTGATTACCCGCTGTATTCCTCATCCTCATCATCCGGGGAATTGGAGGCTTCATTCCGATTATGCATTTTACGGTATTGACCAGGGGTGCATCCCATTTCTTTTTTGAATTTGCGGATGAAATTCGGTGTGTCCAGATAACCGACGCGTGTAATGATATCTTTTAAAGAATCGTTGGTATAAAGCAGCTGCCGGATAACCTCGTCCATTCGTTTTTGCCATATGTATTGGGAAAAATTAATCCCCATTTTCTCTTTGAAAGAGCGGCTGAAATGAGAAGAGGAGATGGAAAATCTGGACGATATCACGCCCAAACTTAGGTTGTAATCCGTGAAATGATCATCAATATAAGCGGTAATCTGTTCAATCAGACTGCTTTCTTCCGTTTCGCTCTTGGCCTCAACATGGGCGCAGATGTCAGCGGCAAGGCCTATTAGTTTTTTCTCCAATTGTTCCAACGAGTCGAAGGAGGTCAATCGTGGAATCTCACTTACAACATGATGAATACCTAATTCTAAAGCGGTCTTTAGCATCGTATTTAAAATGTCAAAGCAGATGCAGCGAAGCAGTGCAACGGAAGGTTGTTCCGCTTTCAGGTTGTTGAGTGCGGTGGACACCATCTGGACAGCTACATCATAGCTTCCTTGCTTGAGACTTTGAACGAGCTTTAGCAGCACGTCCATTGGTACCCAGAAAGAGCAATTATGTTGGGGCCCTGAAAGTTTATTGAAGAAAGTGGTGCTGCCCTGCCCATTGAGCATGGAGGATTCAAAGGCTGTCGATGCTTCAATATAAGATTGATTCAGCTGCTCAGCTTGACTATACCGGGTCCCCGATCCGATGGCCGGAGGCAGGCCAGCTTGTTCGGTGACCAGCTTGCGCAATTTCTCGACGATCGATTCCATCAATGATTGCAGACGAGCCTCGTCTCCGGTGTCTGTATTAAAGCCGACGATGAGAGCCAGGCGATTAGGCTGAGGCAGCTCTACACCGTAGACGTGAACGGAATGCTCCGGTAGCTCCAATTCGTTGATCAGTTGCAGAACAGATCTCCGGTCTGGATTGGCGTCTATGGGAAAAGCATGAGCTTCCCACCCCATACAGACGACAAAATAATAAGATCGGTTGAAGCGCAGACCGAGAGTTTCTTTGAATTCAGTCGTCAATTCAGCTGTATGTCCGTGTTTCAGCAGAAGCAGCAAAATATGGTTGCGGGCGTACGGTTCCTGAAGATCAATGCGCTGGCTGTAATCATTCAGTGTGTTTTTGATCCATTCCAGTTCGTTGCTGGATGTGGCTGCATCGGATACGGTTTTAATACGTATGAACTCCATCAAGTCGGAAATCGGGTGGTACTGTCTTCGAGCCAAAATGATGGCCAGGATCGTTCCCATCACGACAACAAGTGAAAAAACAAGAACGATAAAGGTCTGTATATGTACAATTCGGCTGAAAAATTGGCTGCTTGGCATGGCGGTTACATAAGACCAGCCGGAGTCTGATTTAACGGAGACGACAGAATGCGATTCCCCGTCCAGGGTAAGGCTATGTGTTCCCGGTTCGAGCTGGTACAGGGTAGCCACGTCCTCCTCGGTGATCGTCTCTCCCTGATGGTTGGCGGCAAGCACCTGCCCATTATTATCAAAAATATAGGTCATTCCGTTATAGTTGGTTAAGATCGATTCGATTAAGTCGGTCAGATTCGATTCGTTAATCAGATACATGACCGTTCCATGCGGAGTCGGGTTGTTTGGCGTGATGGGTACAAGATAGGCAAGCATTGATTTTTGCACAGAATCCCCTTGATCGACAATTTCCGCGGGCCGCATCGTTGGATAGCGTACTGTATTCAGGTCCTGAACCAGATCTGTTTTGCTCCAGCTTTGAAACTTGTATTTATTCGTAAAAACATCAATTCGCTCCATTCCTTGGGGAGAGAAAATAAGCTCATCGCCTCGAAAATATAAGTAAAGTTCGTTGATAATCGAGCTTGTTGCTTTATATTTAGTCAGCGCCCCGATCGTCTCCCGACTATAGTACGGATGGTGCGCCCAGTACGATGTAAGCTGCTCATCATAAGCGATACGTGTGGCTATTTCCTGTAGCTCCTTCATCCGTTCATCGATGACCGTTTTTGCTTGTACCATCTGATTGACATTCGTCTGCTCGATTTCTGAGCGGAGATTTTGAACGGCGCTTTGATAGATGAATATCGTCAGAATGACAAGTGGAATAAGGAAGATAGCAATATAGGATAATGTATATTTAAATAATAGTTTGGATTTGATATGATTCCACTTCATGAAGTAACCTCCCAAGCTGCCTCCTTGCAGGAATAGCTAAAAATTAAATTCTATGGTAAACGCTTTCATATAGAGGTGTTAAAAATGTATATGCGGGTGTCCCCGGATTCAACCTTCTGAACTGACATGACAGGTATTTTTTTTCATTGCCAACCTCTAATTCATTGGCTACAATGTCTAAGCACTATACATCCTAATTATGGGTTCAACGGTTTTGCATAGAATTGGAGTGAATAATCTGAAAACTTACATAAAACAACAGGCGCCGCTATCTTTTATCGCTGTATTTCTCCTTTTTGTTCCGGGGGGAATTGTGGCTTCGTTTTTCCCGCTCTATTTCAAGGATATCGGATATTCCGGTCAATTGTATGGGCTTCAAAATGCGATGCTGCCGTTTGTGGCGCTCTTTTCAAATTATATCTGGAGTATCCTCAGTGACAAGCTTAGCCGCATTAAGCCATTGATTATTGGATTAAATCTGATGTCCCTTCTGACGGTCGCTGTCATGTTTATGATAAAAAATCCTTTAGGCGTTATGGTGGCGATGCTTATCTATCAATTTTTCGCGGCTCCGGTGATTGTCTTGGTAGAAAGCTTTATTATGTTGAAGTCAAGGGGCTTGAAGCTTTCATATGCTTCCCTTCGCAGTGCAGGTGCTGCTGGATTTTCCTTTGCTGCTCTGATCGCCGGTGTTGCACTCGCTTTTTTTACCGGTTTACAGCCGATTGGCTGGATGTTTATGCTGTTCATGGCTTTCGCACTGGTCAGTCTCCTTCCGGTCAGCGATCCCCGCAAGCCATCTCAAACCGGTGAACCGGTGGAGCGGGTGTCGATGAAGGAGGCATGGCCGCTATTTCGAAGACCTCAGGTAATGCTGTTCCTGCTGGTTAGCTGCTTGTGCGGCATGGCGATTGTGATGAGTGACCAGTACCTCAGTTTTCTGTTAGTAGAGCTGGGAGGGACTTCCCTGCACAATGGCCTCGCATGGATGATTCCAGCCGGAGTCGAGGTTATTGTATTTATCCTCATTGGACGAGTAGGAAGCCGGCTGCAGCCGTTGTTTATGCTCTCGGTGGCTGCATTTTTGTTCACTGTACGCTCCATGCTTATTGTTTTATCGATGAATCTGGCTGTTGTGATGTTTTCTCAAGTCGTTCTGGGAATCGCTATTGCGATCAATTTGTCATACACGGCGCAATATATGATTCAATCGATACCGGATCGCTACCGCTCGACAGGGCAGGCTGTCATGTCGATGTTTATGAGTGTGATTGCCGCGTCGCTGGGCGCAGTGTTAGGTTCTTTTCTGTTTTCAACGGTTAACATAAAGGCGGTATTTATAGCGAACTGTGTGCTGTTGGCGTTGGGGGCGCTTTGCTATTTGGGACTGCATATTTGGGAGCGCCAGAAATCCAATCCGTCCGGTGATCATGCGATGACACTATAACCATAGAGCCTTTATTCTTATATTATTATAGTACATTTATGGGCGTTAGCGCTCCACACAGAAAAAAGGGGACGTCCCACCAGATTTAATATCTGATGGGACCCCCCTATTTCATTTTTCCAACAGCTTGGGCAGCTTTTTCTTCAGCCTCTTTCGCCCCAAAAGGAACGATTGCCTGTTCGCATATATAGGATTCCTTCGTCAGCTATTGTTTGATCGATTGCTACACCGTTCCTCTGCTAATCCTCAGCATTTTAGCCAAGTCAGCTTCAGATGGCAACTTTTCATTGGTATTCCATTATTTCACATAACGCTGTCTCAGGGAGTGGGCCATCTCGCGTACATCCTCTGTAGCAGGCATCTCCAATCTGGAGGCAGCAGCTTCCATCACTAGCGGGTCGGCAGCTTTTTGCCATTGACGGATGACCTTTTTGATCGATTCGATAAACAACGCGGCTGAATGAGAACCTAAATTCGTTAATTCCTGGAGACTTGCAGTTGATTCCGGTTGAACTAACGGGTAGCGGGCAGGATCAGCATCCGCAGCTGCTTTGTCATAGAAGGAGCGGACAAGACTTGCACGTTCTGATCCGGAGCCATTCGCATTAATGAACGCCTGAATGATAAAGGATTTGTTCTGTCTACGCTGGGCAATACCGCAAAACTTTCGTCCGTCAATGCTTAAGTCGAATGCACCAGGGCAGTACGCTCCGGCAATCTCGCCGGTATCGACCGTACATCCAGTATGCTGCAAAGCTTCACGGATCAGATGAACCATGACTTCAAAATCTTGATGAAAATCCTGATTGTCCTTTTTCACTACAATCGGCAGGATGAGTGACAGGTTCACAACTCCCAGATCCAGAGGTACGGCAGCGCCCCCTGAATGACGAACGGCTGTATCGTAACCGAGATCGTGAAGATCACGCTCGGCCTCCAGAGCTTTGGGCAACCGGCTGTCTCGTACACCCATCACAAATGCGCGAGGATGGCGCCAAAGGTGGCAGATGGCAGGACCGCCTTGGCCAGTCTGGCGGCATAGCAGTTCGTCTAGTGCGAAGGAGTAGAGCACATCGTTGGATTCGGATAAATTTTGGCTGCGGTCGAGCAGCAATATGGGGACTGTCCCCATAGGCATATTTGGTGTTATAGCTATGACAAGGGCCTCCTTTGCAATACGGTTTCAGATATGTACAGAATACCATAAAGCATCGTTAAAACCGCTTCATTTCCTTCATTTTTCAGAAAAATCGATTGACATTATGGAATAAAATTCTTATAATCCTAGTAAATTTATAGGTTTTATATATAAAGGGGGATTTGCCATGACAAGAAAGGCCCGACAAGTTAAAACGCTGATAGCGGGGCTGTTGTTAACTGTGATGTTGGTGGTTACGGCCTGTGGAAATGACACCGGGCAGGTAAACGGCAATCAATCAGCTGACGGGAACGGTGAGGCCAAGAAGGAATTTGTGGTCGGCTACTTGAACGTCATGGACGATGCGCAAGCGATGCTTGCTTATGAAGCGAAGCTGTATGAGAAGCATGGATTAAACGTCAAGATGCAGCAGTTCAAAAGTGGCACGGATCTGATTAAAGCGATGGTTGGGAAGCAGGTCGATGCCGGGGTGCTCGGTTTTACGAACGCTGTTTCATGGGCGTCCAAGGGAGCTGGCGTGAAGGTTGTGGGCGGAGCCCAGCTCGGATTTCACAGCGTGCTCGTCAAAGAGGATAGCGGTATCACTAGTGTGGCCGATTTGAAGGGCAAGAAGCTTGCCTCCCAAGGTCAGGGAAGTACGGCAGATATCGTTCTGAACGGTGTCGTGCTGAAAGAAGCAGGATTGACCAGCAAGGATGTGCTGATGGTTTATGTAGACCCGGGTCAGGCGATTCAATCGCTCGCTTCTGGTGCGGTGGATGCAGCCTTCGTGTTTGAGCCTTATGACAGCATCGCTTCCCATACATTAGGCGTGAAGCAAATTTATGAGATCGGTCAAGTATGGCCTTTCCCTTGTATGGTCGTCATTACGACTGATGAGAATTTGAAGAATAACCGTGAAGCGGTGAATCAGCTCCTGGATGCCCAGAAAGAAGCAATTGAGATGCTTAAACAAAAACCGAAAGAATCGGCAGAATTGATTATGAAATATTTTGTAGATTCGGAAACGATGGATTCACATCATGGGGGTACGGTGCAATCTGTGGACGTGATCGAGCAGGCGATTGAGTCCCAGGTGTTTAACTGGGATATTACGCCGGAGCAGGTCACCCGGATGCAGGAGATCGCGGACATGATGAAAGAGCAAGGTGTTTTGGAAAAAGAAGTAAGGGTTGAAGAAATTATCGACTTAAGTTGGCAGGATGAAAAGAAGAATAAAGAGTAACAAAGATCTTACATAGGAAGAGATGCTAACCGTACCCTTTTTGAAGGACGGGGCGATTTTCAGATTTTGATTTCTTATATCTTAAAAAAGGAGGGTTTCCGGTGAATCCGTCTTATACCAAATTACCGAGAACAAAACCGAAATCCGGCTCCTTCTGGCGAAAAGTGCTTCCCTATCTGCTTGCAGTAGGGAGCCTTCTTGCTATTTGGCAGATTACGGCGCTGTTTCTGCCGTCTTATTTGCTGCCGGATGTGCCGGATGTATTTGTTCGATTGTTTGGCAGCGTTCAAGACCCCGAATTTCGGAGCCATATTGGAGATAGTCTGATCCGTTTGTTGTGGGGCTATCCGCTTGCTTGTCTGTTTGGAGCGCTGCTTGGTCTGATTGGAGGTATATCCAAAGGCTTCGCTGTGTATTTGCGCAGTTTAATATCTATTCTTCAGGCGATTCCGCCGATTACATGGGTACCGTTTTTCGTTATATTGCTTGGCTTTGGCAATAAAACGATTATTACCGTTATTATTATCGCCAGCTTTTTTCCCATGGCGCTTTCGGTTTTAAATGCAACGGAAGGCGTGAATCGCACGCATCTGGAGCTGGCTCGGGTTATGGGGGCAAATCGCCGTCAACTGCTGGCCAAAGTGTTTGCGCCTGAATCGCTTCCAGCCTTTGTTACCGGGGCGCAGGTTGCGTTTGGGAATGCCTGGAGATCGTTGATTGCAGCTGAGATGGTCGGCGGTGCGATGGCAGGTTTGGGCTTTTATTCCCGCTGGCGCGGTGAAGTTGCGGATATGGAGGGCGTGCTGATGAGCATTATTGTAATCGGCACTATAGCGGCGCTGCTCGATCTGGTACTGCTTGAAGGACTAAAAAGAAAACTGCTGCGATATCGCTACATCCAGCCGGGAGGAGATGAATAATTATGCAGACGATTCACGTGGATCATGTGTCCAAGTCTTTTGGGTCATTGAGCGTATTGGAGCAGGTAGATATCCGCATTCAGCAAGGCGAATTTGCCGTTATCGTTGGTCCTTCAGGTTGCGGAAAAAGTACGGTGCTGCGTATGATCGCTGGACTGGAGCACCCTTCTGACGGAATGGTTACAGCGAATGAAGAGGGCATTGTCAGGCCCGACCCAAGTCGGATGCTGATCTTTCAGGAGCATGCTCTGTATCCGTGGCGTACGGTAGAATATAACGTAGGTTTCGGTTTAGAGCTAGCCGGCGTTTCCAGACAAGAACGCAGTGCCCGTGTTGACATGATGCTGGAGAAGGTGGGACTAAGCGGATTTCAACAATATTATCCGCATCAGTTATCCGGGGGAATGCGCCAACGGGCATCCATCGCCCGTGCTTTAGTGATGGACCCGGAGGTTCTGTTGCTCGATGAGCCATTTGGCGCGCTGGACGCGATTACGAAAATTTCGATGCAAAATGAGCTGCTTGATCTGTGGGAGGGTACAGGCAAAACCGTGCTTCTCATCACACATGACATCGATGAGGCGATCTATTTGGCCGATACTATTTATGTAATGAGCCCTCGTCCAGGTCGGATTGTTGAGTCGATCACAACAGATATGCCGCGGCCTCGAAACCGCAACGGTGCAGAATTTGTAGCGCTGCGGGAACGAATTATGAAGCATTTGAATTTGGGGGATCATTGATTTTTCTTGATTATAAGAGTATATAGACGTGTTACGATTGTGTTATGACAAAGGAGGGGGCCATGATGGGAATATACGATAATATTGTAGAACTGGTCGGTGAAACGCCGATGGTCCGGCTGCAGCGAATGGTGCCGGATGGGGCAGCTGATGTGTATGTGAAGTTGGAAATGTTTAATCCTTCCGGGAGTGTGAAGGACAGGGCGGCCTTTAACTTGATCGATACGGCTGAGAAACAGGGCGTGCTTAAACCCGGAGGCACGATTATTGAACCGACAAGCGGCAACACCGGCATCGGTTTGGCTATGATTGCAGCGGCCAAAGGTTATCGGGCTATCTTAATTATGCCGGATAATATGTCGAAGGAACGGATCAACATTTTAAAGGCTTACGGCGCAGAAGTGGTATTAACACCAAGCAGCGAGCGGATGCCTGGCTCCATCGCGAAAGCATTGGAGCTTAAAGAACAAATTCCGGGCAGCTTTATTCCGCAGCAGTTCGAGAATCAGGCGAACCCGGACATACACCGTGTGACAACAGCGCCGGAAATATTGCAGCAGATGGAAGGCAGGCTGGATGCCTTTGTCGCTACGGCCGGAACGGGCGGTACGATTACAGGCACCGGGGAGGAACTGCGAAAGCACTTGCCGGACTTGCATATCGCCGTAGTCGAGCCGAAGGGATCACCGGTGCTGTCAGGTGGACAACCAGGACCTCACAAGCTGGTCGGGACAAGCCCCGGTTTTGTTCCAGACATACTGAACAGAGATATATACGATGAGATCATTCAGATCGCGGATGAAGAGGCGCTTGAAACGGTTCGCAACTTGGCCCGGTTGGAGGGGATTCTCGTCGGTCCATCATCCGGGGCATCGGTCTTTGCCGCAATCAGCGTAGCCCGGAAACTGGGTGCAGGAAAACGAGTAGTCTGCATTGCGCCGGATACGGGTGAGCGATATTTGAGTATGGATATTTTTTAATATTGTGAAAACCGTGCTTCGTCTTTATATATCGCATACAGAAAAACTCCATCGATCATGACGACACCGATTTTAATGATGTAAATCGGTGTATATTTTGTGGATATGGTTATATTTAAAAATGATTACATTCACGAAAGTCCATGATCTGAAATGGAGATGATAGGTTTGGCGAAGCAGGATTTTAAGCAAGATCAGTATGTGGTAGTACCTGAAAATCCGGTGTCGATGTTTCTGTTCAGCAGCACCCGCTCAGCGTGGATCTGGCTGATTTTACGTCTATATTTGGGATATGAGTGGTTGAAATCAGGGGTTCACAAAATAACCTCTGACGCCTGGACAGGAAGCAATGCTGGAGCCGCAGTCCAAGGTTTCGTTACAGGTGCGCTTGAAAAATCAGCAATCGGAAAAGATGTGCCGGGCTGGTACGCATCCTTTCTGGAAAGCGTTGTGCTGCCTAACGCCAAGCTGTTTTCATATATGGTGGCGTATGGGGAACTGCTCGTTGGCCTAGGTTTGATTTTGGGCTTATTGACCGGCATCGCCGCTTTCTTCGGCGGTTTGATGAATGCCAGCTTCTTGTTTGCCGGTACAGTGAGCATGAACCCGTTGTTTTTTATTTTGGCAACATGGATCGTGCTTGCCTGGAAAGTAGCAGGTTGGTACGGTTTGGATCGCTGGGCGCTCCCGCTCCTAGGCACACCGTGGAGCCGTCAGCGAAGTACAGATGAAGAGTGAAGTTTCATTAGGAGCATAAGCTAGACTCTGGCACCCTTTTCGGACACACTTAAGGCTGTTTATACGGCCTGTCCAAGGGTGTCTTTCATATTCACAAGAAGAAAACCGGAAACCATACTTTGTGTCTTTTTTCACAAATAAATGATATTGTCAAGAACAATTACCACAGCAAGAATATAAAAAATAATCTATCCTAATTTTAAAATATAAGAAAAGTAATTTATCACGAAGGATGGATGGAGATGGGAATCAAACCGTTTTTTAAACTGGTGGAGATTCAGACAAAGGTGGCGAGCATGATCCCGTTTTTTATCGGGACGGTATACGCACTGTTTCGTTTTCAGAAGTTCGATGCGTATCACTTTGTGCTCATGTTGGTATCGCTGCTTACGTTCGATATGGCGACGACGGCAATTAATAACTATTATGATTATAAAAAAGCGATCAAAACGCATGGCTTTGGCTATGAGTCCCATAATGCCATTGTGCATTATAAGCTGAAGGAACCGGCCGTAGTAGCTGTCATTGTAATTCTGCTGCTTACTGCATTCAGTACGGGGATTGCTCTGTTCATGGATACCGGTCTTTTGATTTTGCTTCTTGGCGGAATATCATTTGCAGTCGGCATACTGTACTCTTTTGGTCCGATTCCAATTTCCCGGATGCCGCTTGGTGAGCTGTTCTCGGGTTTATTTATGGGGTTTGTTATTATTTTTATCTCGACATGGATTCATGTGGACGAAAGTCAGCTTGCCAGCTTGGTGCTGGACGGGGGAACGGTACTTCTGCAGGTTAATCTGCCTGAAGTCATTTTGGTGTTCTTGATTTCTGTTCCGGCTATTCTCGGCATTGCCAACATTATGCTGGCGAATAATATCTGTGATGTTGAGGATGATATCGAGAACAAGCGGTATACCCTTCCTGTGTATATCGGCCGCTCCCATTCCATAGTTTTGTTTCGATTGATGTATTATTTTGCTTATGCAGATTTGCTTGTTCTTCTGTTTTTGAAGGTCAATCCAGTTATTCTGCTGCTCGTTCTGCTGACGATTGTTCCGGTTCAAAAAAACATCAAGACGTTCGTTGCGAATCCGTCTAAAGAAAAGACGTTTGTAAATGCCGTTCAGAATTTTGTAATGATGAACATGGCTCGGATCGTTGCGTTAGGTGCGGCGGTTTTACTGGCTGGGCTGTAGTTATATAGGGGAAGAAAAGCCTTCGTTTCGTAAAGATGAAACGAAGGCTTTTTCACATGAAATCGGCAATGCGATAAAGCGGAAGGATGCCCACATTCGTTTGTTTCGTTGATCCTCCACCCCTTGCACTGGCAGGTCTCAGGCTGATGACAAAGTCAAAAAGAAGATGATGGTTACCGATTACCTGATGCGCTTATCAGCTTCCGTTAGACTTTGCCTACAATCTGAAACCCGAGTACAGGCATGGGACGAAACTTTTAAATGGGAGAGCTGCTGGTTTATAGAGCAGGTTTAACGTTTATTTACACAATGCCTTGAGCAAGCATGGCATCGGCCACTTTGCGGAAGCCGGCGATGTTGGCGCCAACGACTATATTGCCAGGACAATCGAATTCTTCAGCTGCTTGCACACTGTTGTTGTAAATGTTTTTCATGATCTCATGAAGCTTGTTGTCCACTTCCTCGAACGTCCAAGAAAGCCGCATAGAGTTTTGTGACATCTCAAGAGCAGATACAGCTACACCACCCGCATTTGCTGCTTTACCAGGACCGAACAGAACGTCATTGTTTAGGAACAGATCCATCGCTTCCAAAGTAGAAGGCATGTTGGCTCCTTCGCCAATGGCTTTTACACCGTTAGAGATCAGGATCGCTGCGGATGCTTCATCAATTTCGTTTTGCGTTGCACATGGCAGAGCGATGTCACAAGGTATCGTCCAAATTCCTTGCCAGCCTTCCGTGTATGCCGCATGAGGGTGCTCATTGACATATTCTTTGATCCGCTTTCTTTCCACCTCTTTCAGGCGGCGAACTGTTTCAAGGCAGATGCCTTCAGGATCATATATATAGCCGTTAGAGTCACTGCAGGCTACGACCTTGGCGCCGAATTGTTGAGCTTTCTCAATCGCATGAATAGACACGTTGCCGGAGCCGGATACAACAACAGTCTGGCCTTCAAAGCCCATTCCCTTGGAGTTCAACATTTCTTCTACAAAATAAACACATCCATATCCCGTTGCTTCAGGTCGTCCCAAGCTACCACCGTATGAAATCGATTTTCCTGTCAGCACCCCAGCTTCATTGCCGCCGCGGATTCTTTTGTACTGACCGAACATATAACCGACTTCACGTGCGCCGACTCCGATATCACCAGCAGGAACGTCAACGTCGGGTCCGATATATTTATACAGCTCTGTCATAAAACTTTGCGTGAAACGCATAATTTCATTGTTTGATTTTCCTTTTGGATCAAAGTCAGAGCCGCCTTTGCCGCCGCCAATCGGGAGACCTGTCAGGGAATTTTTCAAAATTTGCTCAAAGCCGAGGAATTTAATGATGCTGACATTAACGGAAGGATGAAAGCGGAGACCGCCTTTGTAAGGTCCGATAGCACTATTGAACTGAACGCGATAGCCGCGGTTCACCTGTACTTTGCCCTGATCGTCTACCCATGGAACCCGGAACGTAATCACGCGCTCAGGCTCAACGAGACGTTCTAATATTCCGGCCGCCTGGTATTGCGGACATTTACTGAGCACCGGAACGAGCGAATCGAGAATCTCTTTGACGGCTTGATGAAATTCAGGCTCATTCGGGTTGCGCTTTTGTACAGTCTCAAATACGGATTGGACATAAGCTGCCGCTTCTTGTGATTGTTGTGCAGTTAAATTCATGTAACAGTCCCCTCTCTTATAAATATGTATTATGTTGTATTTATCAAAAATCGAGCGTCCTTGCAAGTTAAAATTTATACATATGAAATAATGTTTTATACATTTTTACCTAAAAAATGCTTTCAGAAATTATACGATTAGTGCAAATAAGCAGCGACTCCACGAATCGCTGCTGTGTTTCTTCAGGCTTATTTTTTCGTACCGTGCTGTTTTGTCGGCAAGTTGGCGCTAGGCGTTCCCTTCCCGTGATTTTCCTTGTTATGACGGGCTTTTTCGGCATTATCATTCATTTTTTTAACGAAATCATGTGTGCTTTCCATCCGTAAAATCCTCCTTGAAATAGGGTCTGTTCGGTTTTAGCGTCCTTCCTGATTACTATATCCCAATTTATAAAATTGTATTGATAGTGTGAATAAATATGTGGCTATTATATGAAGTTTAGAACAGTCATAAAACTTTCCTATCAAGTCGTGAAAAAAGAGTGATGACAGCGCTCTCCATTGATGAAATCATAGTTAAAAAGTACCAAGCGATACTAAAAAACAGATTTGTATCTATACATATAGCAAACCCGTGATCAGCCGAAGCTAATCACGGGTTCTAGACGTTATTTTATAGGCGGGTTGCTGATCAGAAGCTCATACTTATTAAGGGTAGCGCCCATAATGTATTCACTGCCACCGCCGCGATGCGACTGACGGAAGGATTCGCTGGACGTCCAGCCTTCAAAAGCCTCCTCGTTCTCCCAAACGGTACAAATCTTGAGCTCTTCGGCATCAGCGCCTGCTTTGGCTTCAAGCCATACTTCCATTCGGATGAAACCTGGCATGTCCTGCACGCCCTTCGCCTGTGCGAATCGTTCTGACAGCTCCTTGCCGTGTCCTGGTCTGACCTTGATCGAATTCGTTACTACGAGCATATTTGTTCCTCCTTAGGCTGTGGTCCCGGCTCTTTTTTCACCGGTTTATTCAGTCGATTCCTTCTGCATGTTCATTATATCTTATGAATACAGCTGATTTCACCTTTTAGCAACCAAATTTTTCAGGAAGAAGGAGCTTCCGGCGGGATATGAGAAGCGATTGTTTTCTTTGGTTTCGCCTGACCGTTCCATGACCAATAGGTGCCGATTCTTAGCAATTTTTCGACTGGTCCGCTGCGGAAACGATTTAGAATCAGAAAGCTGCATACAGCTTGCACTGCATAGATTCCAAGTGCTAACAGAAGGCTTGGCAGGATGCCAAGCCTGCCGAACATACCGAGCCCGTATCCGTAGAAGATCGTTGTACAAATGACGGTCTGCATGAGATAGTTCGTTAACGACATGCGGCCGACCGCTTCAAATGATCGAAAAATAGCAGACTTGCCTGAAGAAAATGCATAAATATAAGCAAACAGATAAATGTATCCAAGCGCTAAAATCTGGGCACCGCCCATTTGCAATACTCCACTCCATGCATTGGTTTCCCCAAACATAATTGCTGCCGTTTTTGCAGCGATACCAAGCGGTACAAACAAGATTGCCAGTTGCAGATAAGATCCTTGCTCTTGCTTCGGTGACATAAATTTACCGTATTTGGCGGCAGCCATTCCAAATAGAAACATAGCCCCCACCAAAACAGGCGTCAGAAGCATAGCGAAGAACATGAACCAGCCGGGCATGCCAAGCGGGTCTGAAGTCATCCGGTGGTTCATAATTTCCGAGTAGGTACCTGTGCCATATATATTGATAGTTTCCCTTACGTGGTTTTCCATGCGCAATGCATCCTCGGGAGAGGTTGGGGACATACTGCCATAGCTGATTCCGACACTAATAACGAGAAAAATAATTCCCCAGATCATTAAAGTTTTCGGCTTTCGGTTCACAAAGATGAGCAGGAAGAAAATAATGATACCGTAGATGACCAGAATATCGCCATCCCAGAGCATGGAATGTGCGATACCGAAAACGATGAGAAGTATCGAGCGTCTGATGATGTTGCGTCCGAATTTCAGTCCCTTGGCTTGTATACTTTCTTTCATCTTGATCATGCTGTACCCGAACAGGAACGTAAAGATCGGCATGAAGCTGCCTTCAATAAATATTTTTAACATATCATGCGAAATGAGGTCCCAGGATGAAGGCTGAAACAACCATAACTCATCTTTCCCGTATATCCCGTATTGAAAAATAAGCATATTGGCCATCAAAATACCGAGCAAGCTGAAGCCTCGAATCGCATCGATAGCGCCAGCCCTTTTTCGTAAATTTGTCATAGTATATCACCTCTTGGAACTGAGTATATCGCTTCAATATAAATTGCTCGGAAACGGTATCGTAACTTTTCCTTAACGATCTGTTTTATTGTTTAACTGCTGTTAAGGTTGTTGTGCTAGCATGAAATCAGGTGAAGATGATGATGAAAAATACGAAAATTTTAATAGTTGATGATGAACCGGCTATTGTCAAAATGCTTCAGATGGTCCTTCGGAAGGAAGGCTTTAACCGTATCTATACAGCCGGGAGCTGCGGCGAGGCCCTGAACGAGATGGAAAAGCATCGGGCTGATGTCGTGCTGCTGGACGTAATGTTGCCCGATGGAAGCGGGTTTGAAATCTGCTCAAGGCTTCGGGCATTTGGCAGTCCGCATATTTTATTCTTGACGGCCAGAGCTTCCGACTTGGATGTGCTGACCGGGTTCGCTATGGGCGGTGACGACTATATAACCAAACCGTTCAATCCTCTGGAGATTGCCGCGCGTATCAAGGCCAGGCTTCGACGAGGCGAATGGAGGAATTCTGAAGCTTGGGTTCAAGAACAGCCGAAGCAGCGAGTATGGGATTACGGGCGCTTTGTGCTGGATGAGACAGCAGGGGAGCTGAAGGTGCTTGGCAAGCCGGTAGCTTGTCCGGCCCAGGTGTTTCAGCTGTTGTTGTTTTTTTGCAAACATCCCGGCGTTGTTTTCTCCAAGTCGCAGCTGTATGAGGCGGTATGGGGAATTGACGGAATGGGTGAGGACAACACCGTTATGGTGCATATCCGCAGGATTCGGGAACGGATCGAAGAGAATCCAAGTGATCCTAAGTATTTGCTGACGGTTCGAGGGCTAGGCTACAAGCTCATAAAGGAGTCTGGAAAATGAAAGTAAGCCGACGACTTGCGTTTCACTTTACATATCAGCTCATCGCCTTCTCGTTGTTTCTGTTTATGCTTCTCCTTACATTATTTTTTGTCATCGCGAAGCATATTGCGAATGAGGAAATCCGGCGCAATTTTCCGGCAGGTGTGGTTAGCAATCTTACGGCTGAAACACTGACGGAGAACGGTGTGGTGAATCTTGCAGGCCACTGGAAAGACCTTTTGCATGAACGGAACATGTGGCTTCAAGTTGTAGATATGAAAGGAAACGTGATCCATGCTACAAACACACCGGGCGATGTTCCTTCATCCTATTCAGTCAGCCAGTTGCTGGAAATCAAGGAAGAGCGGCGGCTTGGCAAATATACGATGGGGCTTGAAATGGACTTGATGTATGAAGACCCATTGTTGTTTATGCTCGGATGGGTGGATGAAAGCAATGATCGTCTAAGAGCTTGGTTTGCAGATTATCAGTCTGGAGGTATGCCGGATGCTTCAAAGTACAATCAATTGGAGCAGGAGATCCAAAGAGAAGGCGGCTTCTTGCACATCATCGATGGAAAAGGTAATATCCAGCTGGCAGTCGGTAAAGAGATGGGCGACAAAAAAAGTTATCATCCTCTCGAATTAATGTCGATGCAGGAAGAGCCAGGCGCCTACGTTACGAATGTGAGTGTATATTGGGACAAAAAAAGCGGAATGACCTGGGTGTATCATACGCCGTATGATTCCGTCGGCAAACAGCCGATCATGAACCAGATTTTGATCGCTGTGGTGTGGCTGAGCGTTATAGCGCTGGTTACCGCGGTAACCCTGTCGATTTGGCACGGATATCGTTACAGCCGTCCGCTGTTGTTGTTTACGGGTTGGTTCGAGCGAATGGGAAGCGGCTCTTACGAGGAAGTGCTCACGCCTAAAGACCGTAAGAAAGTGTTTCGGAAGAATGGAAAGCTGCGCCTACGTTATAAGTTGTATAAGGAAGTGATTCACTCCTTTTATCATATGGCAGAGAAGCTTGCAGCAACCGAGCGGGAACGGAAGCGACTGGAACAGAACCGGGAGGAATGGATGTCCGGTATATCCCATGACTTGCGAACTCCCCTGTCTTCGATCCAAGGCTACGGCTATATGCTGGAAAGTATGCCGGAAAACTGGAGCCCTGACGAACTGCGAGAAATGGGAACCGTTATACGGGAAAAAGGGGACTACATGCTGGAGCTGATCGACGATTTTTCGCTTGTATTCAGGTTGAAGACCGAAATCCATCCGCAGGATATGTGTCCGCTGGATCTGAATGAGCTTGTCCGCCGGTGTGTGTTGAAATACGTTAACGATGCAACGCTTGAGGGTGTAACCTTTCTGTTTGAGGGAGCAGATGACCCGGTACTTGCCGCAGGGAGCAGCAAATGGCTGCATCGTCTGATGGATAACCTGATCTCCAATGCGGTGAAGCATAACCCGCCGGGGGTGACTGTTACAGTTGGCGTAGAGGAGCGAGCGGAATCTGCTGTCATTGTGGTGAAGGACAACGGTGTCGGTATGGATGAAAAAACGCAGCGGAATCTGTTTGAGCGCTATTACCGCGGCACGAACACAGAGGGAACCATCGATGGCTCAGGACTTGGGATGAGTATAGCAAAGGCGATTATTGAGGCCCACCGCGGTACAGTGGAGATTGAATCAGAGGTGGGAGAAGGAACGTGCATCAGAGTTGTTCTGCCCCGAGAGATTAAGAATCAGGGATCCATTTCGGTGAAAATAAGATAAGTATCTCATGAAAAGGAGGCTGTCCAATAAGTCCTCAAAATAAAAAGTTGGACGGAGAAACGCAATGTTTTCCGTCCAACTTTTTGGTGTGTCTGTTTTTGCAGGAAGGTAGCGAGGCGAATGCCTGCTACTTTCAGCAGATTGTGGACTAAGGCCACAATCCCAAATTCCACATGCACCTTTTCCAAGCCACGCAAGGAAAAGCGGCGGAACGACCGATTGCCCTTGATGTGACCAAACACGCTTTCTACCTCCACTTTACGCCGAGCATAAATCGCGGATTTCTCGTCATCCTCAAGGGCTTTTTTGGCCTTTGCCTTTAGTTCTTCCCATATGGTATTCCAGTGCACTTGGCGGTTTCCTTTTGCTTTCGTACACAAGGACTTGAGCGGGCAATCGCTGCAATCTTCACATTCATAAATCTTGAAGCTTTGCTCCAAGCTAGAAGCTGTTTTTTTCGTTTGGTATTTCTTAAAGCGGACGTACCGGCCATTCGGGCACACAAAGCGATCGTCTTGCTCTTCATACGCCCAGTTGGAAGCATGCCGGATGTCCTTCTTGTAGCGCCGAGTTTGCTCCTTCATGTAGTTGCCGTAAGGAATGAGAAAATCAAAGCGCGACTCCTTTTCTTCACCCACTGCATACAAGTAATTTTCCTCGCTGCCATAGCCCGCATCGGCGATCACCGTTTTGGGCATCGGCAAAGAAGACGCTGCAAGTCGCTCCATATGCGGAATGAAGCAGCGCGTATCCGTAGGACGTTGATGGATGCTGTAAAACAAAATGAATTGGTTTTCCGTGGCCATTTGCACATTGTAACCCGGCTTCAACTGCCCGTTTTTCATGTGGTCTTCCTTCATGCGCATAAACGTGGCGTCCGTATCGGTTTTAGAATAGCTGTGGCGATCGCCAAAGCACGCTCTCTGCTGCTCATACTTGGCTAAGCGAGGAAGAAAGTCTTCCCGAATTTGTTTCAGCGGCTTCTTCAAGGCGCTGCGCTCTTTGCGTAAGGCTTGCTGCTGTTGGCTGTCGCTTGCCTGAGCGATCTGTTCGCTTAAGTCTTCGATCTTCTCCCCTAGCTCAGCTGCTGCTTCTTCGAGCTTGGCAGGGAATTCGTCGGGATCTGCCCCCGCGTATTCGCCAGCTTCTTGCTGCGTCAGCGTATGAATATGTGCAAGGGTCGCCTGTACCTTTTCCTTGAGCTTCTCCTCAAAGCGCAGCGTCGCTTTTTTCCACACAAACGAGTACTTGTTAGCGTCAGCTTCGATCTTCGTGCCGTCTAAAAAGTACTGTTCCATCGTGATGTAGTTGTCCGCGATGAGCTTTTGAATCATGGTTTCAAACAGCTCGTCCATGAACGCCTTCATGCGTACCCCGCGAAAGTCGTTCAAGGTCCGGAAGTCAGGCTGTTGCATCGCCGCCAGCCACATAGCCGGGATGTTTTCCTGCAGCAGCTTTTCGATGCCGCGGCAGGAGTAAACCTTTTGCGAGTAGCCGTAAAGGATTGCTTTGAGCATCATTTTGGGATGGTAGGAACTGCGGCCTCCGCCTGTGTAGTGAGCAAACAACTGCTCGTCTGGAATAGCTTCAATCATCTCATCAATGACACGAGCCACATGATGAGTGGGAACATACATCTCCAAATCCAGAATCATCTGAGCCTGTTTGTTGTCGTAAGGTTTGAAGGTAGGGGCAAGATTTCGTTTGGAAGCCGTCTTTTCTTCCAAATCCCCTAGAGGAAGTGTCATTTGCATGGTNTTTTTCTTCCAAATCCCCTAGAGGAAGTGTCATTTGCATGGTATACTGTTCCGTAGTAGTCGTCAGATTACGCATAAAAACCGTCCTTTCTGTAGGTGTGGTTGTGGTGACTTTCATTTTACAGGAAAAGACGGTTTTTTTGTGCACATTTTTAACATTCAACAAAAACGGGGCGTCCAGAAGT